>NZ_BMRY01000005.1 GCF_014648875.1 Streptomyces parvus
AACATATCTGGCGTTGACTTTTGGCACGCTGTTGAGTTCTCAAGGAACGGACGCTTCCTTCGGTCCCGTATCACCGGGGCCCTCCGGGCGCTTCCCTTCGTTTCACTTCTTTGTCTTGCTGTCTTGCTTTTCCGACTCTATCAGACTCTCTCGTGTCCGATTCCCGGTCGAAGCGGGCCGTGCAGATACGCTTTCCAGGTTCTTCACTTTCGCGTTTTCCCTTTCCGGCGGTTCCAACTTTACCAGACTCTTTTTCGTTCCGTTTCCGGTCCGAATTCGATTTCCGGTGGCCAGTGGAATGGCCTTGCCTTTCGGCGGATCCCACTTTATCAGAATCTCGAGGGGTAAACGAACAACCCGGGTGATTCGATATAAGGAGAATCATGCGGCCCGGCGAAGTTAACAAGAACTCCCGCACGAGCGGAGTAGACATTACGCGCTCATCTCGAACTTGTCCAGTCCGAGGCAACCGTTCAAATCTACCTCCCCACATCTGCCGTGTCAACGGGTTTTGTGGGCGAGGAGGACATTAGCAGCTCAGCAGGGGTGAAAGCACATCGGCGGTCAGGCTGCGGTGGGAAGTTCGGCGCTGCGTTCGACCGCAGCGAGGTCGCCCGTGTCGCCGGCTCGGGCCGCTCGGCCGCCCAGGATGTAGACGTACGCGAGAAAGGCCAGCTCAGCGGTGATGCCGATGGTGATCCGGGCCCAGGTCGGGAGACCGGACGGCGTCACGAAGCCCTCGATGAGCCCGGAGACGAACAGGACCAGGGCCAGACCGATCGCCATGCCCAGTGCGGCGCGGCCCTGCTGGGCCAGGGCGGTCCGGCGGGACAGGGGGCCAGGGTCGATCACCGCCCAGCCGAGGCGTAGGCCCGTGCCCGCGGCGACGAACACCGCGGTCAGTTCGAGCAGGCCGTGGGGCAGCACCAGGCCGAGGAAGACGTCGAGCCGGCCCGCGGAGGACATCAGCCCTATCCCGACGCCGAGGTTCAGCATGTTGAGGAAGAGGATCCAGATCACCGGTATGCAGAGGAACGCCCCCAGGACCAAGCACAGGGCGGCGGCCTGCGCGTTGTTCGTCCATACCTGCGCCGCGAACGACGCCGCCGGGTGGCTGGAGTAATAGGTCTCGTACTCCCCGCCCGGCCGAGTCATCGCGCGGAGGTCTTCCGGTGCCGCGATCGCGGCCTGTACCTCGGGGTGCGTACCGATCCACCAGCCCAGAAGGGCCGCCACCGCGATCGAGAGCACCGCCGTGGGCACCCACCAGTGGCGCGAGCGGTAGACCGCGGCGGGGAATCCCGCGGTGAGGAAGCGGGCGGCGTCCCGCCAGGAGGCCTTGCGGGTGCCCGTCACGGTCGATCGGGCGCGGGCCACGAGCTGGGTCAGGCGTCCGGTGAGGAGCGGGTCGGGGCTGCTCGACTGGATCAGCGAGAGGTGCGTCGCCGTGCGCTGGTAAAGGACGACCAGTTCGTCCGCTTCCGCACCCGTGAGGCGGCGCCCTCGGCGCAGGAGGTGTTCGAGGCGGTCCCACTCCGTGCGGTGGGCGGTGACGAAGACGTCGAGGTCCATGGGCGTCTGTTGCTCCAGGCGAAGGGGCGTACGGGTCCGTACTGCTGCGGCGCGCTGCCGGTCAGCTTGGCAGACTGGGCCCGGCTGGGGCAGGGAAGGTCGGCGAAGGGTGGGGCCCGATGAATGAGCTGGTGACCGGTGACGCGGTCGTTCTGGGCTTGAGGCCCGCTCGGCTGCCCAGCCGGGCTGTGGCCTCCGCCATCGATCTGGCGGTGACGTTCACCGTCTTCATCCTGGTGTCGGTGGTGCTGGGTATAGCCTCCGCGGCCCTGGACGAGGCAGCGGTCGCGGCGATCGGGGTCGCCTCGTTCCTGCTGGTCCTGATCGGTGGGCCCGTCGCGGTGGAGACACTGAGCCATGGCCGCTCCCTGGGGAAGCTGGCCTGCGGGCTGCGGGTGGTGCGGGACGACGGGGGGCCGATCCGGTTCCGGCACGCGCTCGTCCGTGGAGCCATGGGGCTCGTCGAGATCCTCCTGACCTTCGGTGCCCTGGCCTCCATCGCGTCCCTGGTGTCGGCGCGGGGGCGCCGGATCGGTGACGTGTTCGCCGGAACGCTGGTGATCCGGGAGCGCGTCGCCGCGACGGGCCGGTCCGTCGCCGTGCCGCCTCCCCCGCCCTGGCTGGTGGGCCGGTTCGCGCAGCTGGATCTGTCGGGCGTACCGGACGAGCTCTGGTCGGCGATACGGCAGTACCTGACGCGGATGCAGCAGCTGGATCCCGGTGTCGGGCGGGCGATCGCGGAGCGGCTGGCCGGTGAGCTGGTCGCGCGGACGGGGGCCGCCGCGCCGCAGGGCGTTCCCGCAGCCGCGTTTCTGGCCGCGGTGGTGCATGAGCGGCAGTCCCGGGATGCGCAGCGCGTGTTCGCCGGGCCTCGGGCCGGGGGGTACGTCGAGGTCCCCGTTGTCCCCGTGGCTCCCATTGCCGGTGGGGCCGCTGGGGCCAGTGGGGCTGCTGGGGCCAGTGGGGCTGCTGGGGCCAGTGGGGCCGCTGGGCTTGGTGGGGATGGGGGTGCCGGTGCTGCCGCTGGTGATGTCACCGGCCGGGCCGTCGGTGGGAGTGGAGTCGGCGGTGAGGGGGCTGCTGGGGCCGGTTCCCGGGGTGGGGGCGGCGGCGGTGATGACCGGCAGCGGCGCGGGGGTGCTTCCTCGGCGGGGTTCGCTCCGCCCGGCTAGTCGGCGGCCGGCCTGTCCGTGTCCGGCTCGCCGAGGTCCGACCCGTGGATGCGCGGGGACGGGGGTGTCTCCAGGTGTTCGAGCTCGATGCCCGGGGCCGCGAGGACCACGTCACCGGCGATGTGCACGGTGTGCTGCTCCCCCGTGTCCAGGGCGCTGACCTGGTATTCGTCCACGATCAGGGGGCCGTTGTCAGTGGGGTGCGCTTCACTGTTCATCAGGGCCCAGGACTGGTCGACGGTCCTGGGTGCGAGGACCGGGTCCGTGAAGGTGACCACGCGGACGCGGGTCGCGGGGGAAGCGGGGGTGAGGCGCAGGAGACGGGTCATGGCGATGAGGAACGCGGGGGATGTGCCGGCGAAGGTGTGGGCGCGGACGTTGCCTTCGGTGGCGTGGCTGCCGGTGGGATCGGTCCGGACCCAGGTGACCCCTTCCAGGGCCGCTCCTCGTACCTGCCAGCTCGCGGCATGGAGTTCGAGACGGATGGGCCGGCCCAGCTCGTCCAGGGCGAGGTCGACGGAGCCGAGGTGGTCTCCGGAGGGGGAAGTGGTCTGGGAGACGTAGCGCCAGCCGGAGGGGCCGGGGGCGCAGTGGAAGTGTTCTTCGCCGAGGGGGGTGTGATCGTGAAGGTCGTGGAGCGAATACCTGCCGCGGGGCATGGGGTCCTTCGGGTTCCTCGGGCTGTGCGGGGGCGGTAACGGGAGCAGGCCCCCGGCACGGGGGTGCGGGGGCCTGCACTCGGGCTGCTACGGATCTGCTGCGGACGGGAAGGCATCTGCCGCGGGGCTGCTGCTGGATGCTGTGACGCCGCCCGGCGTTCGGAAGGCCGGCCTTCCGAACGCCGGGGGTGGCTCAGTAGCGGTAGTGGTCGGGCTTGTACGGGCCCTCGACCTCGACACCGATGTACGCCGCCTGCTCGGGGCGCAGCGTCGTGAGCTTGACGCCCAGCGCGTCGAGGTGGAGGCGGGCGACCTTCTCGTCCAGGTGCTTGGGCAGCACGTACACGTCGGTCGGGTACTCCTCGGGCTTCGTGAACAGCTCGATCTGCGCGAGGGTCTGGTCGGCGAAGCTGTTGGACATCACGAAGGACGGGTGTCCGGTCGCGTTGCCCAGGTTCAGCAGGCGGCCCTCGGACAGGACGATGAGGACCTTGCCGTCGGCGAACGTCCAGGTGTGGACCTGGGGCTTGACCTCGTCCTTGACGATGCCGTCGATCTGCGCGAGACCGGCCATGTCGATCTCGTTGTCGAAGTGGCCGATGTTCCCGACGATGGCCTGGTGCTTCATCCGGGCCATGTCCTTGGCCATGATGATGTCCTTGTTGCCCGTCGTGGTGATGAAGATGTCGGCCGTCTCCACGACATCGTCCAGCGTGGCGACCTGGTAGCCGTCCATCGCCGCCTGGAGCGCGCAGATCGGGTCGATCTCCGTGATGATCACGCGGGCGCCCTGGCCGCGCAGGGACTCCGCGCAGCCCTTGCCCACGTCTCCGTAGCCGAAGACGACGGCGGTCTTGCCGCCGATGAGGACGTCGGTGGCGCGGTTGATGCCGTCGATGAGGGAGTGCCGGCAACCGTACTTGTTGTCGAACTTGGACTTGGTCACCGCGTCGTTCACGTTGATCGCGGGGAACAGGAGGGAGCCGTCACGGTGCATCTCGTACAGGCGGTGGACGCCGGTCGTCGTCTCCTCGGTGACACCGCGGATCTCGGACGCGAGCTGGGTCCACTTCTGGGGGGACTCGCCGAGGGTGCGGTTCAGCAGGGTGAGGATGTGGGCGTACTCCTCGCTGTCCGCGGTCGACGGGTCCGGGGCTGCGCCGGCCTTCTCGAACTCGACGCCCTTGTGGACGAGGAGGGTGGCGTCGCCACCGTCGTCGAGGATCATGTTCGGGCCGCCGGTGGGGGTGTTCGGCCAGGTCAGCGCCTGTTCCGTGCACCACCAGTACTCCTCCAGGGTCTCGCCCTTCCAGGCGAAGACCGGGACGCCCGCAGGGGCTTCCGGGGTGCCGTTCGGGCCGACCGCGATGGCCGCGGCGGCGTGGTCCTGGGTGGAGAAGATGTTGCAGGAGGCCCAGCGGACCTCGGCGCCCAGGGCGACGAGGGTCTCGATGAGCACGGCGGTCTGCACGGTCATGTGCAGCGAGCCGGTGATCCGGGCGCCGGCCAGCGGCTGGGCGGCGGCGAACTCCTTGCGGATCGACATCAGACCGGGCATCTCGTGCTCGGCGAGCGTGATCTCCTTGCGCCCGAACGGGGCGAGGGAGAGGTCGGCGACCTTGAAGTCCTGGCGGTCGGTGGCCGTCGTCATAACGGGCTGCTCCTCGTGATGGGTCGAGGGTGGGCTGTCTCTGGGCTGACTCTGCGGCGCGGCGGGCACAGGAATGCCCGGGCGGATTCGCAGTGCAGTCCGTCGGAGGCCCTCTGTCCCTCGCCCGGCTCGCTGGTGCCAGCCGGTCGACCGCCATCAGCAGCGACGTCTGTTTTCCGTATCCGAATCTACACCGAACGGCCCAGTGAGCCCCAGCCCGTTCGGGGAGAGGGGCGTGTGTGCGGGGTCACCGGGCCGATCGGGGCTGGTGTGCGATGGGTCAGTGGCCGGAATCGCTCGGGGTCTCGGCCGGGCCGTCGAGTGTCTTGCCCGGATTGGTTCCGGTCGCGGCGGCCTCCGCGTTGTAGATGTCCGGCTCCAGGTAGATGACCCGGGCGATCGGGACGGCGTCGCGGATGCGGTTCTCGGCTGCGTTGATGGCCTCGGCGACCTCGGCGGCGGTCTCGTCGTGCCGGACCGCGATCTTGGCGGCGACCAGCAGTTCCTCGGGGCCTAGGTGCAGGGTGCGCATGTGGATGATGCGGGTGACGGTATCGCCGTCCACCACGGCCGCCTTGATCTTCTGGACGTCCTCGATGCCGGCGGACTCGCCGAGCAGGAGGGACTTCGTCTCGACGGCCAGGACGATCGCGATGAGGATCAGCAGGATGCCGATGCAGAGGGTGCCGATGCCGTCCCAGACGCCGTTGCCGGTGGCGAGGGCGAGACCGACGCCGCCGAGCGCCAGGATCAGACCGACGAGGGCGCCGAGGTCCTCCAGCAGGACGACCGGCAGTTCGGGGGCCTTGGAGCGGCGGACGAACTCGGTCCAGGAGCGGTCGCCGCGGGTGAGGTTGGACTCCTTGATCGCCGTACGGAAGGAGAAGATCTCGGCGATGATCGCGAAGACCAGGACCCCGACCGGCCAGTACCAGGCCTCGATCTCGTGCGGGTGCTTGATCTTCTCGTAGCCCTCGTACACGGCGAACATGCCACCGACGGAGAAGAGGACGATGGAGACGAGGAACGCGTAGATGTAGCGCTCGCGTCCGTAGCCGAAGGGGTGTTCAGGGGTCGCTTCGCGCTTCGCCCTCTTGCCGCCGAGGAGCAGGAGTCCCTGGTTGCCCGAGTCGGCGAGCGAGTGGACGCTCTCCGCGAGCATCGACGAGGACCCACTGAAGAGGAACGCTACGAATTTGGCCACGGCGATCGAGAGGTTGGCGGCGAGTGCCGCCACGATCGCCTTGGTTCCGCCTGACGCGCTCATGAGTGCGTGGTGTCCCTTCGTCGGTGCGCGGCGGTACGTACCGCCGTGGTGAGGCGGCACATTGTTGCAGCCCCCGGGACGGCCCGTGGGTCAGGCCGCCACGGTGGCCCGGAAGAGTGTGCCCGGTCCCGTCGCCTCGACCCGCTCGCCGGCCGGGACGTAGGCCGACTCCCCCGGCCCGAGGGTGAGTTCGCCGAGCGTGACGGTGCCCGCCGTACAGAGCAGGATCTGGGGGGTGGGGGCGGTCAGGGCCGTGGGTGCCGCCCCGGAGGCGAGCGTGTAGCGGGACAGGGCGAACTCGTCGACCGGGGTTTCGTAGAGTTCCTCGCCCGACGGGGCCGCTTCCGGGCGCAGCACGCCGGGCTCGGTGGCCTCGAAGCGGACGATGCGCAGGAGTTCGGGGACGTCGATGTGCTTGGGGGTCAGGCCGCAGCGCAGCACGTTGTCCGAGTTGGCCATGATCTCGACGCCGAGGCCGTCGAGATAGGCGTGCGGGACGCCCGCGCCGAGGAACAGGGCTTCACCGGGCTGGAGTTCCACGTAGTTCAGCAGCATCGCGGCGAGGACCCCGGGGTCGCCGGGGAAGTGGTGGGCGATGCGGGCGTACGGGGCGTGGGCGCCGCCGAGGCGTTCGGCGGCGGCCGCCGCCTCGGTCACGGTCTCGGCCGTCTCCGCCGGGTCCCCGCCGAGGATCGCCGTGAGCACCTCGCGGAGGGCCGCCTCCTCGGGGTGGGCGCGGAGGAGGTCCACGTACGGCTTGAGGGAGTCGACTCCCAGTGCCTCCATCGCGTTCGCCGCCTCGGTGGGCGGGCGGAAGCCGCACAGCCCGGCGAAGGGGGTGAGGGCGCAGATCAGTTCGGGCTTGTGGTTCGCGTCCTTGTACGTGCGGTGGGGGGCGTCGATCGGGACACCCCGGGCCTCCTCGTCGGCGTAACCCTCGCGGGCCTGGTCCAGGTCGGGGTGGACCTGCACGGAGAGGGGGGCGCCGGCGGCGAGAAGCTTCAGCAGGAAGGGGAGGCGGGGGCCGAACCGGGCGACGGTCGGCGCGCCGAGCTCTCCTTCCGGGTCGGCGTCGATGGCGTCGACGAGGGCCAGTTCGATCTCGCCTGACGCGGTGGTGCGGGTGATACGTGAGGGCGCTCCGGGGTGGGCTCCCATCCACATCTCGGCCTGCGGTTCGCCGGTGGGCGCGATGCCGAGCAGGGCGGGGATGGCCGTGGTGGACCCCCAGGCGTAGGGGCGCACGGTGTTGGACAGCCGGTCCATGGAGTCGTCCTCGGGTGGGGCTGGGCGGGTGGGCGGTTCAAGCTCGCACCAGGGGTATCAGGGGTGCGTGAGGCCCTGGCGTCGGTGGGGTGGACGGGGGGTGAGGGGCGGGTGGGGCCGGGGGCTTGGAGACCTGGAGGTCTGGGGAGGCTTGGCGGCCCGGGGTACGTTGCGCCTCGCCGGACGAGGGTTGCCCGTCCTGTCACGCCCTGTCCCGTTCTGTGTCAGGGCTGGGGTGCCGAGGCCAGTGAGAGGTAGACCGCCGCGAAGTCGGTGATCGCGAGGAGTTCGGCGACGGCTTCCAGTGCGCCGCCCTCCTCCGGCTCCAGCTCGCTGACGGGTGTGTCGTGGCCGAGTGCCAGTTCCCGGGCGGCCGGGTAGGCGCTGAGGCCTCCCGTCGGGCGGTCCCGGAGCAGGACGACCCGGGCGCGCAGCGTCTCGCCCTCCTCGACCCGGTCGCGGAAGAAGTCGTCGGGGTCCGCGCCCGCCGCGAAGTCCCCGGCGAGGAGCGTGCCGTGCGAGGGCAGTGCCTCGGGGAGTTCCGCGGCCAGGGCGGGGCGGCCAGCCAGTTCGGACAGTACGGCGGCGAAGCGGCGGCCGACCGGACCCGCGGCTTCGCCCTCCGTCCACAGCAGCGGCAGGCTGTCGGCGAGTTCGGCGGCGAGCGTCTTGGCCGGGTTGCTGTACGTGGCGATGGCCGGGCCGCAGCGTTCCGCGGTGCGGTCCAGGCGGTCCGCCACCTTCTGCAGGTCCTCGGGGGTCGCGGTCACCAGGCCGACCCGGTCCAGGAGCGCCAGCAGAGGTGTGAGCAGCGCCCACAGCGTGCCGGGGCCGGCGGCCGAGGTCTCCGCGTCGTACTCGCCGTGCGGGGCGGCCGCCATCGGGACGACCAGGCCGTGCACCCCGTCGACCGCCTCGCGCAGCGGTGAGCGGGTGGGGGCGACGGCGACGACGGTGCAGCCGCGGCGGTAGGCCTGCTCGGCGAGCAGGGCGAGGCCGGGTTCGGAGCCGTCGGCGGTCGCGATGAGGAGCAGGTCCACGGATCCGGCCCAGCCGGGCAGGGCCCAGCGGAGGGCGCCGGGGGCGGGGGCGACGCCCGTGGGGTTGATGCGGGTGACGGGGGCGGCCGCGCCCGCCAGTGCGCCGATCAGGTCGGCGACGCCGGAGGCGGCGGTGCCGGGGCCCGCGACGAGGACGGCACGGGGGCGGCCCTCGGGGGCCAGGCCGCCGATGCCCGCCTCGGCGGCGTGCCGGGCGGCGGTACGGACCCGGGCGCCGGCCTCGGCCGCACCGCGCAGCAGGTCGCGGCGGTCGGCTCGGGCCAGGGCTTCCGGGGCGTCGAGCAAGGACTCGTCGAGCATGGCGGTGGGCCTCCGATCACCGGGTGGGGTGCGGGCTGCGGGTACGGGGTGGGGCGCCCTCGCCTGGCTTGGCTTCGCCTGGTTGGCCTTGCCCGGCTTGGCCTGGCTCCGAGCCGAGGCGGTTCGCCTCGGCTGCCGTCTGCTGCCGTTCTGTCCCGTACGGGTGTCGCTCGCGGTCAGGCGGGGCGGCGGGCCTCGTCGACGAGCAGGACCGGGATGCCGTCCCGGACCGGGTAGGCCAGGCCGCAGTCGCCGCCCGTGCAGACCAGTTCGGGAGTGTCGGCCGTCGAACGGTCGTCGAGCGGGGAGTGGCAGGCCGGGCAGGCCAGGATCTCCAGGAGGCCGGCTTCGAGCGGCATGGGGTGAGTCCCTTCGAGCATGCGAGTTCCGATCCGCGTGGATCAGGCGTCGTCAGCCTACCGCTGGGGTGGTGGGGGCGCGGCCTGGCCCGGGGGAGGAAGGGGGGGGGGGGGGGGGGGGGGGGGGGGGGGGGGGGGGGCCTGGGCGTGGGGTGGCCGGGTGGGTGGACGCCTGCGGCGGGCTTCTCCCCCCCCCGCCCCTTCCCGTAACCGGGGCTCCGCCCCGGACCCCCTGTGTCCTCAAGCGCCGGACGGGCTGGATTTCGGGGCTCCGCCCCGGACCCCGCTCCTCAAACGCCGGAGGGGCTGGAAGACGGTCCGGACCGCCGGAAGGCCCCCGGAGGGGTTGGAAGACGGCCGGACCGGCTAAACGTGACCCGGGAGGGGCTGCACACCTCCGGGTCAACCCCGGATCAGGCCCAGGACCTCGTCCCGTACCGCTGTCATCGTCTTCTCGTCCCTCGCCTCCACGTTCAAACGCAGCAGCGGTTCCGTGTTCGAGGCTCGGAGGTTGAACCACCAGTCGGGGGCCGTCACCGTGAGGCCGTCCAGGTCGTCGAAGGTGATGCCCTCGCGGGTGCCGTACACCTTCTTGACCTCGGCCAGGCTGGCGGACTGGTCGCCGACGGTGGAGTTGATCTCGCCGGAGCCGGTGTAGCGGTCGTACTCCGCGACCAGCTCGGAGAGCGGCTTCTGCTGGCCGCCGAGTGCGGCGAGTACGTGGAGGGCGGCGAGCATGCCCGTATCGGCGTTCCAGAAGTCGCGGAAGTAGTAGTGCGCCGAGTGCTCGCCGCCGAAGATCGCGCCGTGCTCGGCCATCTCCGCCTTGATGAACGAGTGGCCGACCCGGGTGCGGACGGGGGTGCCGCCGTTCTCGCGGACCACCTCGGGGACGGACGAGGAGGTGATCAGGTTGTGGATGACGATGCCCTCGCCGCCGTTGCGGGCCAGTTCGCGGGCGGCCACCAGGGCCGTGATCGCGGACGGCGACACGCCCGTGCCCCGCTCGTCGACCACGAAGCAGCGGTCCGCGTCGCCGTCGAAGGCGAGGCCCAGGTCGGCGCCCTCGGCGAGGACGCGGGCCTGGAGGTCGACGATGTTCTTGGGGTCGAGGGGGTTGGCCTCGTGGTTGGGGAAGGTGCCGTCCAGCTCGAAGTACATCGGTACGAGGTCGAGCGGGAGGCCCTCGAAGACCGTGGGGACCGTGTGGCCGCCCATGCCGTTGCCCGCGTCCACCACGACCTTCAGGGGGCGGATCGCGGTCAGGTCGACGAGGCCGCGGAGGTGGGACGCGTAGTCCGTGAGGGTGTCGCGTTCCTTGATCGTGCCGGGGGTCGTGGCCGCGGCGGGCCGGGGCGATCCTTCCGACCACTGCTCGACCAGCGTGCGGATCTCGGCCAGGCCGGTGTCCTGGCCGACCGGGGCCGCGCCCGCCCGGCACATCTTGATGCCGTTGTACTGCGCCGGGTTGTGCGAGGCCGTGAACATCGCCCCGGGGAGGTCCAGCGCCCCCGACGCGTAGTACAGCTGGTCCGTCGAGCAGAGGCCGATGAGCGTGACGTCCGCGCCCCGGGCCGCCGCGCCGCGCGCGAAGGCGGCGGACAGACCCGGTGAGGTGGGCCGCATGTCGTGGCCGATCACGATCGCGTCGGCGGCCGTGACCTGGACGAACGCGGCTCCGAAGAGTTCGGCCAGCGACTCGTCCCACTGGTCGGGCACCACTCCGCGCACGTCGTACGCCTTCACGAGCTGCGACAGATCAGCAACCACGGCCGGTCCTCCTGGGGTCTTTGCGGACCGCCCAAACTACCCGGCCGGGCAGTTCCTCAGGAGACGACCTCAGGAGACGGACTCAGGAGTCCGGGGAGCGCAGCACCCTCAGGTGGCCCCGGCGGGCCACCTCCACCGGGTCGGCCGAGCGCCGGCCCCGGCCCTCGCCGTCCGGGCCCCGGTCGTGCGGGCGTGCCGCCTCGCGGACCGCGTTGGCCAGTGCTTCCAGGTCGTCGCCGCTCGGGTGCGCCGGTGCGGAGCCGTCGGAGAGCCGCACCACTTCCCAGCCCCGCGGCGCGGTGAGCCGCTCACTGTGTTCGGCGCACAGGTCGTAGCAGTGGGGCTCGGCGTAGGTGGCGAGCGGGCCGAGGACCGCAGTCGAATCGGCATAGACGTACGTCAGTGTCGCGACGGCAGGGCGGCCGCACGCGGTGCGCGAACAGCGACGTACAGGGCTCACGATGTTGGACGGTACCGCACTCTTGAGCGGGCCGCGACGACTCCCCCTCGGGTCACTCCACCGTGTCGCCCTGTGACCTGCGGCACAGCGGGGCTTCCGGCGGCTACCCTGACCTGCGCCGCGGCAAGGGCTTCGTGATCGCCGGTCGCTCGCGCCGGTCGCGGGCCGGGGGGATCGCGGCGTCAGGAGCAGGGTCAATGATCGGATGACGGGCCTGAAATGGGCTCAACCTTGGCCGAAATGTTCAACTGTGGACATCCGGAAGCGGAGCAGCCGACTGCCCTCCCGGGGGTCGTTGCCCCGTCCGTCCCCGGTCCGGCCGGACCGTCGGTCCGGCCGTGTCGTCCCGCCGATCGCCCCGGTCCCCGGAGCGTTACGCTGCGTCGGTGATGGACAGCTCCGTACCTCCCCACCCGTTCGAGCCGCGGCCCCGGCGCCGTGACCGTCATGGCCGCGGAATGCGCGGGCCGGTCGCGCCGCCGCAGGTGCCGCTGTCGGCCAGCCGGGGCGAGACCTTCCGTGATCTGGTCCAGGACTCGGTGGAGCGGCTGGAGCGGCGCTGGCCCCAACTGGCCGAGGTCGATTTCGTCGTCCTCGATGTGCCCGGTACGCCGGAGGAGGTCGTTCCGCTCGGCAGTGCGGTCTCCGCGGAAAAGGGGCGGCCCGCGCAGATCGTCGTCTACCGGCGGCCCGTCGAGATCCGCACGAAGAGCCGCGACGAGCGTGCCCTGCTCGTGCACGAGGTCGTCGTCGAGCAGGTCGCCGAGCTGCTGGGACTGGCTCCCGAGTCGGTCGACCCCCGGTACGGGCAGGACTGAGCCCCTGGAGCCCGGCCCCCCGGTACGGGCAGGACCACGCGCTCACAACAGACCCAGGTCCCCTCAGCAGAACCAGGGTGCCCTCAGTCGTCCAGCACGGACAGGTCCTGGCGCGCCGACGGGACCTCGACCATGCCCCGGTCGTCGGGGAGCGTCTGCACCGTGAACATCTGGACGCCGTCCGAGGCGATCGCCAGGGAGCGCGACGCGTGGACCGGGCCGCCCGACGTCGTCTCCACGGTCAGGGCGTAGGAGCCCTTGAGGCCCTCCGGGGCCTTCGGGGTGACGGCGAGGGTCGTACCGGCCTTGACCGTGTACGTCTCGACGGCCGGTTCGCCGCCGCCGCTGCCCGCCGACGCGGTGACCTTGACCTTGGCCGTGGCGCCCGGCGCGGTCAGGGACAGCGTCGAGCCCTTGGCCCGGTTGTCCGGGACGGTCGCGCGGGCGCCCACGGGGCCGGTGGCGGGGATGTAGGCGATCTCCTGCTTGTCGCCCTTGCCCCGGACCACGCGCAGCGCGGCCACGATCGGGGTCGCCCGGTCCTTCCGGACGGGGCTCAGGAGCAGGGAGCCCGGCTCGCCGCGGGTGAGGTCCTTGAGGTCGGCGGAGGCCGTCATCGAGGACTTGATGTGCAGGGTGGCGTTCCCGGCCGGGGAGAACGTCGCGTTCTTCCCCATGAGCTGGACCTTCACGTCCGCGTCGTCCTCGCCGGGCGCGAACGCCACCAGCTGCACGGAGGTGGCGTCGGCCGGGATGCCCGGCATCACGAGCGTGCCGGAGGGGGCCTCGGACGCGGTGATCCAGTCGCTGCCCGCACTGTCGTCGGCGCTCATGACGACCGCCCCGATCCGCCCCGAGCGGGTGGTGACGTGGGCGGTCAGCTGGTCGACGGCCTCGGAGGTGAGGGTGGACAGCAGGACGGCGACGCTGGAGCGGGCCGGCACGGTGATGCCGTCGCCGACGTCGGACTTGAGCGCGCCCTCGGGGCCGTACAGCTCGATGTCGGCCACGGCGCCGGTGTCGTCGGGGTTGGTGAGGTGGATGTAGTCCTGGCGGGACTTGGCCGTGCTCGCGCCCGGGAACCAGAAGTCCGTGTCGGGGGCGGTGCAGGTGACCCCGAGGAGTCCGCGGGAGCCGCCCGCGGTGACCTCGGTGGTCTGCTGTGCCGCCCAGCCGGGGGCGAGCTTGCCGGTGGCCGTGCCGACGAGGGCCGGGGCAGCGGACCCGTTCGCCTCGGCGACGACCGGCTTTCCGGGCTCCTTCACGGCGAGGACCGGCTTCTCGGCCTTCTTCTTCGCCTTCTCCGCCGCTTCCTCGGCCTTCTCGGCCTTCTTCGGGTCGGTCTCGTCCTCGTCGTCCACGATCGGCAGCGCCGGCTTCAGCTCGGCGGTGCCCTTGGCGTCGCCGCCCGTGCCCGCCGGGGTGAACGCGGTGTACTGCGTCTCGGCGAGGTCGGAGTTGCTGGGCGCCGGGCAGACCAGACCGGCCCGCTCGACCGGCAGCAGCGTGGCGGACTTCGCGGTGGATTCGGCCGGGGCGCCGGGCGCGGTGACCGTGGCGAATCCGGTGACGGCGGCCAGGACGGCGGCGCCCGCGATCAGGGACAGGTGGGTGGACTTCACTCGGACTCGCCTCGCGATGCGTTACCGGTCTGCCACGGGGCCTGCCCCGGGGCCGGAGGGTCGGTCTGTTCGCCGTTCTCGGTGTACGGGTGCTGCTGGTGCTGCTGCCCGCCGACGTACCGGCCGTACTCGTCGTACGCGCCCTGGTCGTTGTACGCGGCGCCCTGGGCGTCGTACGTGCCCTGGTCGGCGTAACCGCCCTGACCGTTGTACGCGCCTCGGTCGTTGTACGTGCCCTGGTCCTCGTACTGCTGCGCGTACGGGTCCTGGACTCCGTAGCCGCCCTGGTAGCCGGCGTTCTCCGGCCCCTGCTGCCCCTGCTGTTGCTGCTGCTGCTGCTGCTGAGCGTACGGGTCCGGCTGCTGGTACGCCGCGTAGTAGTCGGCGGTCGGCTGCTGCTGCTGTCCGTGCCACTGCGCGTACTCGTCGTACTGCTGCGGAGCCGCCTGCTGCTGCGGGACCGCCGCATAGCCGCCGGTGGCCTCCTGCGGGTCGTGCGTCGGGGGGTTCTCGGCGTACGGGTCGGCCGACTGCTGCGCCGGGATGTACTCCCCCGGGTCCGCGGCATCCTCGGCCGCCGACTCGGCCGCCGCCGCCTCTGCCTGGGCCGCGGCGCGCAGCCTGCGGGCGCGGCGGCCCTCGCCGTCGACCGGCTCGGCGGCGACGGCGAGCGCCTCGTCGGGCAGGTCGTCGTCGATCTCCCGGCGGCGGCCCGGCAGGGCCATGACCACCAGGACCACGAGCAGCCCGATCTGGGTCCAGATCCACGCGGTGTGGGTGATCGGGGCGTCGTGGGTGAGGTCGAGGCGGCCGCCGTTCGCGGGCAGTTCGAAGCCCTGGGCCCAGCCGTCGACGGTCTTGCGGGTCAGCGGCTTGCCGTCCAGCGTGGCCGTCCAGCCCGGGTCGGCGGCGTCCGCGATCCGCAGCACGCGGCCCGCCTCGCCGGACGGGATCTCGGAGTGGGCCTCGACCGCGGCCGAGCCGACCGCGACGCGCTCGCCCTCACCGGAGGCCGGGGTGATCATGACGCGGGCGACCTGGCGGTCCACCCGCCACAGGGCGCTGCCGTCGAGCTGGCTGAGGCGGCTCAGGCCCGGGGTCGAGTCGAGGACCCGGCTCATCTCGCGCGGTGCTCCGTCCCGGACGAGGACGTAGCGGATCGCGAAGCCGCTGAGCTGGCCGCCCTGGTCGGCGCCGGAGCCGGCGACGAGGTTGGCGACGACCTTGTCGAGGTGGCTGTTGCTGCCGCCCGCCTCGGTCAGTTCGCCGTCGCCGAGCCGGGCGCCGGAGCCGCGGACCAGGCTGTACGAGACGGTGTCGGGCGAGGTGCCGCCCAGGATGAGGGTGCGGGGCTGGTCGCGGGTGGTGCTCTCCTCCGCGACGAAAGCGGGCACCTGTACGGGGTCGCGGCGCTCCAGCGGGCCGTCGGCGCCGCCGATCATCCAGCCGGCGGCGGCCAGGACCGGGGCCAGTCCGGCGGCCAGCGCGATCAGGGCGGCGACGGGCTGGCGCCAGCCGAAGCTCTGCTCGGCGACCCGGATGCGGGCGCCGTCCGCGCCGATCAGGGCGGCGGCGATCAGGGCGGTGCCGTAGACGAGGGTGGCGGGCCCGGCCCAGGTGGACCCGTTGGCGACGGCGGCGAAGAGGAAGCCGACGAGCGCGACGGCCCAGGCGGTGCGGACGGCGAACTGCCGCTCCTCGCGCAGCAGGGCGGCGAGCGCGGCCAGCACGATGCCGAGCAGCAGGATGCCGCCCGCCGCACCGGGGCCGCCGGGGCTGATGCCGAGCAGGTCGAGACCCGAGGCCTCTCCCGTACCGAGGTCGAGGCCCGCCTCGGTCAGGAGCGCGGACGGGTTCGTCAGGAGGCTCAGCGACCAGGGGGCGAGGACCAGCACCGGGGTGGCGACGATGGCGACGAAGCGGAGCCCGTACGCCGTGATGTCGCCGCGCCGCAGCACGAGCACGCCGAGGCCGAGGACCACGGCGAGCGGCCAGACGATCGGGGTGAACGCCATGGTGACGGTCAGCAGCAGCGTGTACGCCCAGGTGGCGCGCCAGCTGCCGCGCTCCCCCGCCGCGCTGTCGGCGCGCAGCCCGTGGGCGGCGACGCCCGCGCGGGCGATCAGCGGGAGGAGGACGAGGAGGACGGCGGTGCCGAGGCGCCCGGTGGCCAGGGCGCCGGTCGCGGCGGGCAGGAAGGCGTACGCGATGCTCGCCCAGGCCCGCAGCAGCCGGGAGGGGAGCAGCGGGCGGGAGGCGAAGTAGGCGGTGGCCCCGGCCAGCGGGATCGAGCAGACCAGCAGCACGCTGACGGCGAGCCCGGTCGAGCCGAGGAACAGGGCCGACAGCGCGGCGAGCAGGGCGAGGTAGGGCGGGGCGGTCTGGGTGCCGCCGGTGCCCACCGTGTGCCAGGCGTCCGCGTACCGGTCCCAGAGCGAGCCGAGCTCGGCGGGGACGGGCAGCAGCGCGCCGCCCGCGAGAGCGCCGCCGCTGAGCAGGTTGCGGCAGGCGACGAGCGAGACGACGAGGAGCAGGGCGAAGAGGACGGGGCCGGGCTTGCGGCCGATGCGCTTGAGGCGGGCGAACTGGTCGACTTCGAGGAAGTCGGCGTCGTCGCCGCCGGGACCGGATTCGACGGCTCCGTGGCGCGAGCCGCCCGAGTCGGAGTCCGTACGGCCGCCGAAGTTGCCCGCGACCTGGTCGACGGTGGCCCGGACGGTGGCGCCGGGCGGCGGGAACAGGGCGCGCAGTTCGGCGGCGTCGACGACGCCCTTTCCGCGGTTGCGGCGGGCGGCGAGGATGCGGCCGGGGCGCAGCAGGGTGCCGAGGAGTCCGGTGACCTCGTCGAGTGCCTGGCCCGGCACCTTGCCGACGAGGTAGGCGAGGGTACGGAGCAGGGTGCCGACGACGAGCCGGAGCAGGACCCAGGGCAGGGCCTTGCCGCGGGCGTTGACGAGCATCGTGTAGACCGCGCCCGCCTTGTCGACGCGGTGCGGGCTGGCCACGGAGCGGCCGGCGCAGTCGATGGGGCGGCGTTCGCGGGCGGAGGCCTCGGCGTGCCGCAGGACGGCGTCCGGGGCGACGAGGACCCGGTGGCCTGCGAGGTGGGCGCGCCAGCAGAGGTCGACGTCGTCGCGCATCAGGGGGAGCCTGCGGTCGAAGCCGCCGAGCTCCTCGTAGACGTCGCGGCGGATGAGCATGCCGGCGGAGGAGACGGAGAGGACGGTGCGGACCTGGTCGTGCTGGCCCTGGTCCTGCTCGCGGCGGTCCAGGCCGGTCCAGCGGCGTCCGCTGTTGGCGATGGAGACGCCGACTTCGAGGAGCTGCTTGCGGTCGTACCAGCCGCGCAGCTTGGGGCCGACGATCGTGGCGTGCTTGTCGGTGTCGACGACGCGCAGCATCTCGGCGAGCGCGTCCGGCTCGGGTGCGCAGTCGTCGTGCAGCAGCCAGAGCCACTGGACCGGTTCGCCGTGGGGCAGCTCGGGGAGGTCGTAGTTCTCGTCGACCCAGGTCCGGGTCTGCGGGTCCCAGCCGCCGGGGCGCTTGAGGTACGGCAGGTCGTCCGGGGTCAGGACCCCGGCCGTGCGGGCCGCCTCGTCGACGGCCGTGCCGAAGCTCGTACGGCGCGCGAGGTGCAGGACGCGTTCGTCGCCGAGCGCCTCGGTGACCAGCCGGGCCGAGTCGTCGGCGCTGCCGGTGTCGGCGGCGATGACGTTCTGTACGGGGCGTTCCTGCCCGAGCAGCCCGGCCAGCACGTCGGGCAGCCAGCGGGCGCCGTCGTGGGAGACGAGCACGGCGGTGACGACGTGCCGGGGGAACTCTGGGGCGGCGGCGGCCGCGTTCGGCGCCGCCGAGTGGCTGTGCACGGACATCGAGGTACGGGCCCTCCGGCCGGGTCCGGGGGCGTCCCCGGGGGCTGCATCGGTGTACACGCGCGCCCCGGCGGGGCGTTGGCGCGTCTCGGACGGGGCCCCACACTAACGGTACGGACAGGTGGCGGGGGTCGGAGCCGGTGAAGGGGACGGGCCCGGACCTGCCGACGGCCCGTCCACCGGCCCCGGGGGGAGGGGGCGGTGGACGGGCCGTCGGAGATGATCGGAGGGGCGGCTTGTGCCGGTCTGCCGGATGACGGGCGGCGGCTCAGCCGGACATGTCAGATCGCGGCCTTCTTGAGGCGTCGTCGCTCCCGCTCGGAGAGCCCGCCCCAGATGCCGAAGCGTTCGTCGTTGGAGAGGGCGTACTCGAGGCATTCCGAGCGCACCTCGCAGGCGAGGCAGACCTTCTTGGCCTCGCGGGTGGATCCGCCCTTCTCGGGAAAGAAGGACTCGGGATCGGTCTGGGCGCACAGTGCGCGCTCCTGCCAGCCGAGTTCCTCGTCCGCGTCCTCGACCAGCAGTTGCTGGAACAGCTCGGTCATGTGCGCCCCTCGTCTGTCTCTTGCGTCCCGTGATGCAGCCTTTTGCGGCTGAACGACACGAGTGAAATTACAAATCTGTAGCTCTGGGGCAGTCAAGCGAGGATCTGCTATTGGCCCAGGGATTCACTCTGCGGAACCAAGCGTATGCGGTAAGTGTTCAAATCAGCAAAAATCTGACATATGCCACGGGCTCCGCAGCCCCGCCCTCTCTCGATGAAGACGATCGAGGTCGGCCTTGTGTTGCGATTCGATCACCGAAGCGATCAAGATCACAGTCAGGTCACGGAGCGTCAGCCGCGTTTGAGGGCACGGATGATGCGCCACATGTCCCCGCCCCTGGCTGCATAAACCTTTCTCCGAATCCGACGACCGGAAGGGGTGAAACATTGCCCCCATACCGGGCATTGGGTTGACAGCGGACGGCCGAGCCGGTCTCCTTGACTCCATGCCAGCGACCGCAGCCCTGCACGTCACCCACGTCCGTGGGTTCCGTAGTGCTGTCCAGGCCCGCTGTTGCTGTTCCAGCTGTCACAGCTGTTGATGCCGTAGCGCTCCAGCTCTGATCCAGCCTCTCCGGCTCTCCGGACGAGCGTCTTTCTTCGTTTCCCGCTCCTCCCTGCAGTCATCGTGACTCCCCGCACGTGCACCCCCCATGCCGAGGAACCACCGCAGCAATGAACAGCGACAGCGACCTTCAGATCGCCGGCGACATCCTTGAGGTCCAGCACCTCCTCCAGCCCGCCCGCGAGCATCCCTCCACCGTCTCCGAGTTCGTCGGCCTCGCGCGCTCCATCGCGGCCGACCGCGCGCGGTGGGCCGGAATCGTCCAGTACGACTCCGCCTCCCGCTGGTACCACCGCCTGCACCAGGGCCCCGGCTACGAGGTGTGGCTGCTCAGCTGGGTGCCCGGACAGGGCAGCGGGCGGCACGACCACGGTCTCTCCGCCGGCGTCCTGACGGTCCTGGAAGGCGAGTTGACCGAGCACACCGAGCGCGGGACGCGGTCCCTCGGCGCGGGTGCGCAGCGGTCCTTCGCCCCGGGGTACGTCCACGAAGTGGTCAACGACTCGCTCGAACCGGCCGTGAGCCTGCACATCTACTACCCGGGCCTGACCGAGATGCCGATGCACCCGAGCCAAAGCGCCCCGACGGCCGTGGACGCCGTACCCGCCTGACAAACTGCTGTGCATGCGCATTGTTGTTCTGGCCGGTGGCATCGGCGGTGCCCGCTTCCTTCGCGGCCTCAAGCAGGCCGCGCCCGACGCGGACATCACGGTGATCGGCAACACGGGTGACGACATCCATCTGTTCGGGCTGAAGGTCTGTCCCGACCTCGACACCGTGATGTACACCCTCGGCGGTGGCATCAACGAGGAGCAGGGCTGGGGGCGTACCGACGAGACCTTCCAGGTCAAGGAGGAGCTCGCGGCGTACGGCGTGGGCCCCGAGTGGTTCGGGCTCGGCGACCGCGACTTCGCGACCCACATCGTCCGTACGCAGATGCTGGGCGCGGGCTACCCGCTCAGCGCGGTCACCGAGGCGCTCTGCGCCCGCTGGCAGCCGGGCGTGCGACTGCTCCCCATGTCGGACGACCGGGTCGAGACGCATGTCGCCGTCGAGATGGACGGCGAGAGCAAGGCGATCCACTTCCAGGAGTACTGGGTGAAGCTGCGCGCCTCCGTCGAGGCGCGGGCGATCGTGCCGGTCGGGGCGGAGCAGGCCAAGCCGGCTCCGGGGGTGCTGGAGGCCATCGGCGCCGCCGATGTCATCGTGTTCCCGCCGTCGAACCCGGTGGTGTCCGTCGGCACCATCCTCGCCGTGCCCGGGATCCGCGAGGCCATCGCCGAGGCGGGCGTGCCGGTCGTCGGCCTCTCCCCGATCGTCGGGGACGCGCCCGTGCGCGGGATGGCGGACAAGGTGCTCGCCGCGGTGGGCGTCGAGTCGACGGCCTCGGCCGTGGCCCGGCACTACGGGTCGGGGCTGCTGGACGGGTGGCTGGTGGACACGGTGGACGCCGGTGCGGTCGACGAGGTGGAGGCGGCGGGGATCCGCTGCCGGGCGGTGCCGCTGATGATGACGGACGTGGACGCGACCGCGGAGATGGCCCGGCAGGCGTTGGCGCTGGCCGAGGAGGTCCGGGCGTGAGTGGTTCCTCCGGTGCGCCTTCCTTCGGTCCGCCTTCCTCCGGTGCGCGTTCCACCGCTGTGACTTCACCGGGGCCTTCCGGTGCGCCTTCCTTTCGTGTGTGGGCCGTGGGTGGGATGCCCGAGGTTCGGGACGGTGACGATCTCGCCAAGCTGATCGCCGCCGCCGAGCCGGGGCTCGTCGACGGGGACGTCCTGCTCGTCACCTCGAAGATCGTCTCCAAGGCGGAGGGCCGGATCGTCGAGGCCGCGGACCGTGAGGCCGCCATCGACGCCGAGACCGTGCGGGTCGTCGCCCGGCGCGGGCCGCTGCGGATCGTGGAGAACCGGCAGGGTCTGGTCATGGCCGCCGCCGGGGTCGACGCGTCCAACACGCCCGCCGGGACCGTGCTCCTGCTGCCCGAGGACCCCGACGCCTCCGCCCGGACCATCCGGGACGGGCTGCGGGACATCCTCGGCGTGCAGGTCGGCGTCCTCGTCACGGACACCTTCGGGCGGCCCTGGCGCAACGGGCTGACCGACGTCGCGATCGGTGCGGCCGGGGTGCGGGTCCTGGACGATCTGCGGGGCGGGACGGACGCGTACGGCAATCCGCTCAGCGCCACGGTCGTGGCGACGGCGGACGAGCTGGCCTCGGCCGGGGACCTGGTCAAGGGCAAGGCGGAGGGGCTGCCGGTGGCGGTGGTCCGGGGGCTGTCGCACGTGGTCGCCTCAGGTGACGTGGACGACGGGCCCGGGGCTCGGGCGTTGGTGCGCAGTGCCGCCGATGACATGTTCCGGCTCGGGACGTCCGAGGCCGTGCGCGAGGCGGTGACGTTGCGGCGTACGGTGCGCGAGTTCAGCGACGAGCCGGTGGATCCGGGGGCGGTGCGGCGCGCCGTCGCGGCTGCCGTCACCGCGCCCGCGCCTCATCACACGACGCCGTGGCGGTTCGTGCTGCTGGAGTCCGCCGAGTCGCGGACCCGGTTGCTCGACGCGATGCGGGAGGCGTGGGTCGAGGATCTGCGGCGCGACGGGAAGAGCGAGGAGTCGATCGCGAAGCGGGTGCGGCGCGGGGATGTGCTGCGCAACGCGCCGTATCTGGTGGTGCCGTGCTTGGTGATGGACGGCTCCCATACGTACGGGGACGAGCGGCGGGACACCGCGGAGCGCGAGATGTTCGTGGTCGCGGCGGGGGCCGGGGTGCAGAACTTCCTGGTGGCGTTGGCGGGTGAGCGGCTGGGGTCGGCGTGGGTGTCCTCGACGATGTTCTGCCGGGATGTGGTGCGGGAGGTGCTGGCGCTGCCGTCGTCGTGGGATCCGTTGGGGGCGGTGGCTGTGGGGCATGGGGTGGGGGTGCCTCGGGAGCGGGCTGTTCGGGAGGCGGAGGGGTTTCTCACGGTGCGGTGAGGTGGGGGGCGGGCGTTGGTGGCGGGAGCGGGTGGGCCTTGGTGGGCGGGGTGCCGCTGCGCGGGGCTTGTCCCCTACCCGCCCCTTCCCGAAACCGGGGCTCTGCCCCGGACCCCCTGTGTCCTCAAGCGCCGGACGGGCTGGATTTCGGGGCGCTGCCCCGGACCCCGCTCCTCAATCGCCGGAGGGGCTGAGATTGCCCGGAGCCGCTGGAGAAGGCCCGAGGGGCTGGGGAGTGGCCGGAAGGGCGGGGGGTAGCCCGAGGCGCTGGAGAAGCCAGGGGGCTTGAGGCGGCCCGAGGCGCTGGAGAAGCCAGGGGTAGGGCTTGAGGCGGCCCGAGGGGCTTGGAAGATGCGCTACAGGTTCACGATGTTGCCCGGCTGCATTCTCGGGGCTCTGCGTGCCGGGACGCGGCCAGAGAGCAGGATCAGGCGCGTCGCCCGGTGGCGTTGGCCCTCGTAGGGGGTCAGCAGCCTCAGCATCTCCTCGTCGTCCGCGTCGCGGTTGTCCGCCAGGGCGTGGCCCACGATGCCGGGGAGGTGCAGGTCGCCGACCGTGACCGCGTCCGCCGCGCCGTTCGAGCGCTGGAGGGTCTCCGCCGATGTCCAGGGGCCGATCCCGGGGATCAGCTGGAGGCGGGTCCGGGCCTCGGGCAGCGGCATCGTCGCCGCTTCCTCCAGGCGGCGGGCCACCCGTACCGCTCGCAGGATCGTCGATGAGCGCTTGGCGTCCACGTTCGCCTTGTGCCATTCCCAGGACGGGATCATCGCCCAGCCGCGCGGGTCCGGCATGACGTGAAGGCCCAGGTCTGCGGTGGGGCCCGGGGCCGGGGTGCCGAAGCGGCGGACCAGGTGGCGCCAGGCGCGGTACGCCTCGTCCGTGGTGACCTTCTGCTCCAGGACCGAGGGGATCAGCGACTCCAGCACCAGGCCCGTGCGCAGCAGGCGCAGGCCCGGGCGGCGGTGGCGGGTCAGGGCCAGGAGACGGTGGCGCGGGACGAACGCCTCCGGGTCGTCCTCCGCGCCCAGCAGCGCCGGCAGGCCTTCCAGCAGCCAGTCCGCGCCGGGGCCCCACGCCGCCGCCGCGATCCGGTCGCCGCGCGCCGCGATCCGCAGAGTGCCGGGGCCCGCGGGTGTGCGGGTCGCCCGCCAGAACGTGCCGTCCCCCGTCATCCGGAACGTGGGGTCCGCCGGGCCCCGGCGCAGCGGGCCCAGCACCAGGCGGAGGTCCAGGGGGGCCGGTGGGGTCCACTCCCGGGTGAGGGGGGTGCCGGCCCCGGACGCGGCGGCCCCGGGCGCGGCAGCCTGGTGCGGCAGCGCTGCCCGCGTGGTGCGGGGGGCGAATCGTCCTGCCACGAAGCCTGGTGTCCCTGGGGTGTCGTCGGTGGGAGGAGAGCTGGTTGCTGTTCTCCTGCGGCTCTGTCGAGGGTACGGGCAGGCGGGGGCTACTGGTCCGAGGAGAAGCGGACCGAGGCGTCCGGCAGCGTCGATCCACACCAGATCCTGATGCCGTCGCGCAGTTCGTTGTCCGCGCCCACCCGGGCCCCGTCGCCGATCACCGCGCCCGCCAGGACCGTACGAGCGCCGATCACCGCGCCCGCCCCGACCAGGGAGTCCGTGATGACCGCGTTCGGCTCGACGGTCGCGTTCTCCAGGACCGTGGAGCCGTCCACCCGCGCGCCCGCGCCGATCACCGCGCCGGCGCCGACCACCGTACCTCCGGTGAGCTTGGCGTCCGGGGCCACGGAGGCGGTCGGCAGGACCAGGCGGTCGCCGCAGCGGCCGGGGACCGCCGGGGACGGGGCGCGGCCGAGGACGAGGTCGGCGGAGCCGCGGACGAAGGCCGCGGGGGTGCCGAGGTCCAGCCAGTACGTGGAGTCGACCATGCCCTGGAGGTGGGCGCCTGAGGCGAGCAGTCCGGGGAAGGTCTCGCGTTCGACGGAGACCGGGCGGCCGGACGGGATCGTGTCGATGACCGAGCGCCGGAAGATGTACGCCCCGGCGTTGATCTGGTCGGTGACGATCTCCTCCGGCGTCTGCGGCTTCTCCAGGAAGGCGGTGACCCGGCCCGTCGCGTCGGTCGGCACGAGGCCGAAGGCGCGCGGGTCCTCCACCCGGGTCAGGTGGAGGGAGACGTCCGCCCCGGAGACGGTGTGCGAGGTGACCAGGGCCCGGATGTCGAGCCCGGTCAGGATGTCGCCGTTGAAGATGAGGACCGGTTCGTCCGGTCCCGAGGACAGCTTCGGCGCCACGTTGCGGATGGCTCCGCCGGTGCCGAGCGGCTCCTGCTCGGTGACGTACTCGATGTGCAGACCGAGCGAGGAGCCGTCGCCGAAGTACGGCTCGAAGACCTCGGCCAGGTAGGACGTGGCGAGCACGATGTGCTCCACCCCGGCCGCCCTGGCCCGCGCCAGCTGGTGGGTGAGGAAGGGGACCCCCGCAGCCGGGACCATCGGCTTCGGGGTGTGCACCGTGAGCGGGCGCAGCCGGGTGCCCTTGCCCCCTACCAGGAGAATCGCTTCTTTTGCCTCTGTCACAGCACCGTCTCTGCTTCCTGATGGGGCTTGGTCTGGTTGGTGACTGGTCAGTTAAGCAGACCGGCCCAGCCCCGTTCCGGTCAGCGGCCCTGCAGTTTGGCGGAGCTGGTCCGGGCCGTGCCGAGCTTCTTGTAGAGACGCGCTCCGGGGCATTCGGTTGCGAAGCCGTCCCGATGGCCCGAGATCACGTTCATTTTGACCTTGGTGCCCGCCTTGTACTTGTTGCTTCCGCCGGAGGTGAGGGTCACCTTGCCCTTGGGGTTGGCGCCGAACAGGCCCAGTTTCCAGGCGGTGAGCTTGGAGACGGCGGTCACGGCGGCGGCGGGCGGGTTGGTGGAGGAGTAGGAGCCGAGGACCGCGATGCCCATGGTGTTGCTGTTGAAGCCCAGGGTGTGCGCTCCGAGGACCGCCTTCGTGACACCGCCGGCCCGGCCCTCGTAGATGTTTCCGCACTTGTCGACGGCGAAGTTGTAGCCGAAGTCGCGCCAGCCGCTGCTCTTGACGTGGTAGCGGTAGATGGAGCGGAGCACCGAGGGCGCCTGCTTGCAGGTGTAGTTGTTCCCGGTCGCACTGTGGTGCACGAAGGCCGCCTTGACGGTCCTGGTGTACGCGAACTGACGCTCGCGGAGCCTCTCGTCCGCGCCCCAGCCCTTACGGGTGACGATCCCCGGCCGGGGTCCGATGTACGGCTTCGCCCCGGCCGCGACGTTCGCCGCCTCCACCGTCTCCGCCTTGGTCAGCGCGGGGATGAAGGTCGCGCCGAGCGGTGCCAGCTCCGCGTTGACGGCCGAGGCGGCCTCGGACTCGGCGGTGAGCACCTCCGGCAGGACCACCGGGGTCGTGGGCGGGGCCGGGTTGACGGCGAACGCCGCCGTGACGGCGCTCCGGCCCGCGGGGGCGGCCCGGGCGGGCTCGGGGGCCGCCTCCGCGGCGGGCTCGGGGGCGGGGTCCGGGCCGGGGTCGACGAGTTCGAGGCGCAGCCCTTCGGGGAGCGGAGCGCCTGCGGACCGGTTCTGCGGATCGGCCGCCTCCGGCAGTACACGTACCTCCACGCCGTCCGAGTCGCCGACCCAGAGAGGGGCGGTCGCTCCGCGCACGGCGCCGGACGACCGCTCGTCGCTGCCGAGGTCGGCGGCGTGTTCGGCGTTGTGGGTCTCGACGTCCTGCCAGCCCGACCAGTTCGCGGAGCCGGCCGCCCGGGTCCGGACCTGGACCGTGCCGTGGAGTTCGGCATCGGCGTCGTCCCAGACCACCCCCACCAGGGAGAACGGCCGGGCCGTCCGGCGTTCCAGCCCCTGGCCGGCCGCCGCGCCCGCACTCATGGACCGGTCGGACGGTGCGGCGAGGGGCTCCAGGGGCAGGGACTGCGTCGATCCCGCGGCTTCGGCGGCCGCGCGGGACGCGGCGACGGGGAGTTCGGCGGCCCTTACCGACGGCGGGCCGGACCCCGGTGACTCGGCGGCCTGGGAAGGGGGTCGGGCCGGGGCGGACAGAGCGGGGGCGGCGAGCGGCAGAGTGAGGGCCGCCGCGCAGGTGACGCCGACTGAGGTGACCAATAGTGCACGCATACGAACGATCCTGAACATAGAGTGACGACTCCGGCTACCCGGACATCTGCCCCCTCATGACGCACCGTCTGCCGAACCGGTGTACGTGACACCCGTTCAGCCCGCCCCGCACAGCGTCCCCGCGTACGCTTGCGCGGATGAACTCCAGCGACCGCACCCCCGCCGACCTGCTGCGATCCGCCCTCTCCGCGGACCCGGCCCGCCCCCTGGTCACCTTCTACGACGACGCCACCGGAGAACGCGTCGAACTGTCGGTGGCCACCTTCGCCAATTGGGTGGCCAAGACCGCCAATCTGCTCCAGGGCGACCTCTCCGCGGAGCCCGGCGACCGGCTCGCCCTGCTGCTGCCCGCGCACTGGCAGTCCGCGGTCTGGCTGCTCGCCTGTTCCTCCGTCGGGGTCGTCGCCGACGTCCAGGGAGATCCGGCCACCGCCGATCTCGTCGTGACCGGCCCGGACACCCTGGAGCGGGCGCGGGCCTGCCGGGGCGAGCGCGTCGCCCTCGCCCTGCGTCCGCTGGGCGGCCGGTTCCCGCAGGCGCCCGAGGGGTTCGCGGACTACGCGGTGGAGGTGCCGAGCCAGGGCGACCGCTTCGCGCCCTTCGCCCCGGTGGACGCCGACGCCCCCGCGCTGGCCGTGGATGGGGTCGAGCTGACGGGTGCGCAGCTCGTCGCCCGGGCCCGCGAGGACGCCGCCGCCCTCGGCCTCGTACCGGGGTCCCGGCTGCTCACCGGGCGTACGTACGACACCTGGGAGGGGCTGAGCGCCGGGCTCTTCGCGCCCCTGGCGGCGGGCGGGTCCGTGGTGCTGTGCCGCCACATCGGGCAGCTCGACGCGGACGGCCTCGCCAAGCGGGTCGAGAGCGAGCGGGTCACCAACACCGCGGTATGACAAGCGCGCTGAGTCCACTCGTCCGGCCCACAGCGGGCCGAGTCCTCGGTGAACGGCAGCGGAGCGGGTAGATGATCGGGCGGTACAGACCACTCTCCTGGCCGTGCACAACCAAGCGCGAGTTTCAGCCGTCTACTCCTGCGACCGGCGGCCCCTCGCGCCGCCGAACGTGAAGGATGGACGCAGACGTGACCGACAGTGCTGGCCCGCCGTCCGACCCGGACCGCCCGGAAGCCACCGAGGGCGGGGGCCAGCAGGACGGCACCCCGCAGGACGGCACACCGGAGAGCGGTTCGCCGCAGGACGGTTCGCCGCGGAGCGGCGCGCCTCAGGGCAGTCCCTCCCAGAGCGGTTCGCCCCAGGACGGCACCCCTCAGGACAGCCCCCCTCAGGGCGATGTCCCGCAGGAGAAGGGCCCGACCGCCGCTGAGGCCGATACGGCCGACGGTGCTGGTGCCGCCGAGCCCGAGGCCGAAGCCGGCGCCGCCGCGTCGGGGGAAGCCGAGGGCGGGGCCGAGCCCGCGGCCGGCCCCGTCCGGGACGGGGCCGACGGTGTGCAGACCTGGGCCGATCAGCCCAAGGACGGCATCCTCGCCGCCCGCAGGAGCCACTGGCTGCGCTGGACCGCGCTCGCCGCCTCGTTCCTCGTCCTGATCGCCGCAGGGGTCGGCTGGTGGATGTACAAGAAGCTCGACGGGAACATCACCACCGATACCGGCGCCGTCGCCGAGCTCAAGGCGTACGAGAAGGAGCGGCCGACCCCGGTCGTCGTGGACGCCCAGAACATCCTGCTCATCGGGTCCGACAGCCGGGCCGGGGACAATCGCAAGTACGGGCGGGACGACGGCGGCAGCCAGCGCTCCGACACCACGATCCTGCTGCACCTCGCGGCGGACCGGAAGAGCGCGACGGCCGTGTCGATCCCCCGCGACCTGATGGTGGAGATCCCCAGCTGCCGCACCGCGGACGACAAGAAGACGCGGGAGCGGTTCACCCAGTTCAACGCGGCGTTCGAGCTCGGCGGCACCGCCTGCACGATCCGGACCGTGGAACGGATGACCGGCATCCGCGTCGATCACCACATGGTCGTCGACTTCAACGGCTTCAAGGACATGGTCGACGCCGTCGACGGGGTCGAGATCTGCCTCAAGGAGCCGATCAACGACAAGGACGCGCACCTGGAGCTCCCGGCCGGCCGGCAGACGCTGAACGGCGAGGAGGCCCTCGGTTACGTACGGGCGCGCAAGTCCCTCGGCAACGGCAGCGACACCGAACGCATGGAGCGCCAGCAGCAGTTCCTCGGCGCTCTCGTCAACAAGATGCAGAGCAACGGCGTCCTCCTCAACCCGACGCGGCTCTACCCGGTGCTGGACGCGGCCACCAAGTCGCTGACCACCGACCCGGGGCTGGCCTCGCTGCGCGATCTGTACGACCTGGTGCGCGGGATGCGCGACGTACCGACCGAGCAGGTGCAGTTCCTGACCGTGCCCCGACAGCCGTACCGTAACGACCCCAACCGGGACGAACTCGTCGAACCGGACGCGGGTGACCTGTTCAAGCAACTCCGCGAGGACAAGCCCGTCGCCGTGGTCCCGGCCGATGAACTCGAAGAGGCGGAACGGGACCAGGAGAGTGGACGGGACGGAAAGCCGGACGACGCCGCGTCCGAAAGCCCGACGCCGACACCCACCTATTCGGGTTCGAGTGCGGCGGACGACCTGTGCAAGCAGTAAAGCAATTGCCAAGACACAGAACATAATCGGCGCGTAATGGGAAGTATGCCCGGTTGTAAGGGGGGTGGAATGTGTCACGCACGTCGCTCGACCTGGAATCGGCCGGATAGTGTGACGCGATCCGGTGCTTCCGGCCGTCAGGTCGTGCACTGCTGGAGCGAAGGAACGAGCGCCTTGTCGGGGGAGGGCGCCTCGCGTGGCACCGACGGAGGACGCAGGCAACCGTGGACGCGCACAGTCGTGGACGGGCGGACGATATCGACCCCGCCGACCAGTGGGTACTCAACCCGCACACCGGTAATTACGAATTGCGACTGGACCACTCCGCTGGGGAGTCGAACAGTTCCGCGCGTACGGCGACTGCCGAGGAAACCGGCCGCCGCAGGGAGTCTCGGGCCGGTTCGTCCCGGGAGGGTTCGGGACGCCGCGCGGCCGGTTCGCGCGGGGGTGCCACGGACACGTCGCGCCGCGAGGTGCCGGGCCAGCGCAGCCGCCGCAGCTCCCAGGCGGGCCGCGGCGCCGCCGAGCCCCCCACGACCGGCCGCCGGAAGCGCAAGCCGCAGAAGTCGCGCAAGAAGAAGGCGCTGCTGTGGACGGGCGGTGTGATGGCGTTCGTGGTGGTGGGCACCTCGATCGGCGTGTACACCCTGTACCAGAAGCTCAACGGGAACATCGACTCCATCGACGTCGGTGACGCCGGCAGCAAGAACGTCGTCACCGACGGCCCGATGAACATCCTGGTCATCGGCACCGACAAGCGCACCGGCAAGGGCAACGAGGGCTACGGCGACAAGGGCAGCGAGGGCCACGCCGACACCAACATCCTGTTCCACGTCTCCGAGGACCGGACCAACGCGACGGCGATGAGCATCCCGCGCGACCTGGTGACCGACATCCCCGAGTGCGAGACGAAGCAGTCGGACGGCACCTCCACCACCATCCCCGGCACCCCGAACGAACGCTTCAACACCAGCCTCGGCCAGAACGGCCGCGATCCCGGCTGCACCATGAAGACGGTCGAGAACATCACCGGCCTCAAGCCGGACCACTTCATGATGGTCGACTTCAACGCGGTCAAGGAGCTGACCACCGCGGTCGGCGGCGTCGAGGTCTGCATGTCGAAGCCGGTCGACGACCCGAAGTCGCATCTGGTGCTGCCGCAGGGCAAGTCGAAGGTGCAGGGCGAGAAGGCGCTGGCCCTGCTCCGTACGCGCGACAGCTTCGGCAACCGGAGCGACCTCGACCGGATCAAGGTGCAGCAGCAGTTCCTCGGCTCGATGATCCGCGAGATGAAGTCGAGCGACACCCTGACCAACCCGAAGAAGCTGTACAAGCTGGCCGACGCCGCCACCAACGCGCTGACCGTCGACTCGGCCATCGGTGACGCTCAGAAGCTGATGACGCTCGCCCAGGAGATCTCCAAGGTCGACACGAAGAACATCACCTTCCTCACGATGCCGGTGATAGACAACCCGGCCGAGCCGAAGCCCGTCACCGTGGTCGTGGACCCGGTCAAGGGCGAGCAGCTCTTCGCGATGATGCGCTCCGACACCTCGCTGACCGAGGTGAAGCAGAAGGAGAAGGACGCCAAGAGCAAGCAGGCGGCCCTGCTCAAGGGCCCGAAGGCCGACCCCGCCGACGTACGGGTGGACGTCCTCAACGGCGGCGAGATCCCCGGTGCGGCCGGTTCGACCGTCACCTGGCTCCAGAACGAGCAGGGGGTGCTGAAGTCCACCAACAAGGCCAACGCACCCGAGAAGATCAAGAAGACGACGCTGGAGTACGCGCCCAACCAGGCCGATCAGGCCCGGGCGCTCGCCGAGATGATGGGGCTTCCCGCGACGGCCATGAAGAAGGGCACCGCCGACGCCGAGGGGCTTGAGGCGATGGTGCTCACGCTGGGGGCGGACTTCAAGGGCGCGGGCCAGCTCATCACCGGGCCGACGAAGGCTCCGGAAGGCGTCGAGCAGGCGAGCGCCGACAAGGCGGTATGCGCCAAGTGACACCGGGGCACCGCGCCGCGGCGGAAATCTGAACAGCATGGGGGGTCCGGTGGGACGGAGCAGCACGTCCGGGGAGAAGACGCGATCACGCGTCCGCCGCGCCGATCGGCTCGGCGGAGGCGAGGGCGGGGGCGAGGGTGGGAGCGGCACCGGGGGCGGCAGCCGGGACGCGGAGGACGGCGACGCGCCCGCGAGCGGCGGGAGCGGCCGGCGGGCCGAGGGGCACCGGCGCGGCGGCCCGGCCGGCGCCCGGGGCCGCAGCAGCCGTCGCGCGCCCAAGAGCGGCAAGCGGCGCGTCCTGCGCTGGAGCGCCTCCGTGCTCGCGGTGCTCATACTCGGCACCGGCGGCGCCGGATATCTCTACTACGAGCGGCTCAACAGCAACATCAAGAAAGAGGATCTGACCCTCGGCGACAAGCAGATGGCCGATCACAAGGCCAACGCCGCCGGGCAGACCCCCCTCAACATCCTGCTCATCGGTTCCGACGCCCGGGACTCCGAGGCCAACCAGAAGCTGGGCGGCGCCAAGGAGACCTTCGGCGGGACACCGCTCGCCGATGTGCAGATGCTGCTCCACCTCTCCGCGGACCGCAGCAACCTCTCCGTCATCAGCATGCCGCGCGACACCATGCTGAAGATGCCCAAGTGCACCGCCCCGGACGGCAAGGTCTACCCGGCCAGCACGCGCGACGTACAGACCAATGAGAGCCTGGGGCGCGGCGGTCCGGGGTGCACGGTCGCCACCTGGTACGAGCTGACCGGCATCCGGATCGACCACTTCATGATGATCGACTTCGCGGGCGTGGTCTCCATGGCCGACGCCATCGGCGGTGTCCCGGTCTGCGTCGACGCCAACATCCACTCACGCAGCGCCGACGGCAAGGGCTCCGGACTGAAGCTGGAGAAGGGCACCACGTCCATCAAGGGCGAGCAGGCCCTCCAGTGGCTGCGCACCCGGTACGGCTTCGAGGACAACACCGACCTGGGGCGGGCCAAGGCCCAGCACCAGTACATGAACTCGATGGTGCGTCAGCTGCGCAAGGGCACCAAGCTCACCGATCCGGCGAAGCTGATGAACCTCGCCGAGGCGGCCACGAAGGCGCTGACGGTCGACAAGGGGCTGGACACGGTCAAGAAGCTGTACGACCTGGCCGAGGAGTTCAAGAAGGTCCCGACGAAGCGCATCACGATGTCGACGATGCCGAACGTGTACGGCACCGGCGTCAACAGCGGCCGGGTGTACCCGAAGGCGGGCGACGCCGAGCAGCTGTTCCGGATGGTGCGGGACGACGTACCGCTGGACGGCAAGGCCTCGAAGCGGAAGAAGCCGGAGGAGCCCAAGGACCCGTCCGCGCCGGTCGGCGAGATCGCCGTCTCCGTACGGAACGGGACCGCGACCGACGCCCTCGGACCGGCGTCGGGGCGGGCCGGCGAGGTGGCGGACCAGCTGAAGAACGCGGGCTTCGGGCGGACCAGCGTCGACTCGGGCAACGTGACCGGGGTGGCGCGCACGGGGATCCTGTACCCGAGCGCGGATCTGGAGGGCGACGCACAGGCGGTCGCCAAGGCGCTCGGGGTTCCGCTGTCGCAGGTGAAGCGGTCCACCGACGTGTCGGGGATCTCGCTCGCGGTGGGCGCGGACTGGCGCGAGGACGGGGCCTATCCGGTGTCCAAGGGCACGGAGAAGACCCCGGAGTCGGCGGGCGCCCTCAACGGCGAGGACGAGGGGGCCTGCATGAAGGTCAACCCGAACTACACCTGGTGACGCCGTAACGGCACGCGCACGCGAGGAAGGGCCCCGACGCTCGGCGTCGGGGCCCTTCCGTACGTCCGGGGCGTCCCCGGGCTCAGACGGTCTCGCTGCTGCCGGTCATCGCCGGGCGGCGGCTCGCGATGACCCGCTTGGCCAGGGACCGGGGGCTGGTGAGGAAGCCGAAGCCCCAGCACATGTGCATGGTCGCCAGGGCCACCGGGATCTGGGCGCGGGCCTTCAGCGAGAGTCCCTTGCCCGCGGGCAGCGACCCGGCGACGATCGCGGCGACGTAACCGCCGGGGACGACCAGCGCCCACGGGGTGACGGTCGCGCCCAGGACCAGGCCAGCCGCGATGGCGACGACGGCGGTCGGCGGGGCCAGGTAGCGGAGGTTGATCGAGCCGGCGTGGTAGCGGGCGACGACGTGGCGCCAGCGGCCGTAGTCCTTGTACTGCTTGGCGAGCGCCTTCACCGTGGGGCGCGGGCGGTACTGGACCTTCAGCTCGGGCGAGAACCAGATCAGCCCGCCGGCCTCGCGGATGCGGAAGTTCAGCTCCCAGTCCTGGGCGCGGATGAACTCGACGTTGTAGCCGTCCGCCCGCTCCAGGGCCTCGCGGCGGAAGACGCCCAGGTAGACGGTCTCGGCCGGGCCCGCCTGGCCGCCGGTGTGGAAGGCCGCGTTGCCGACGCCGATCTTCGAGGTCATCGCGGCGGCGACGGCGTCCTCCCAGGCGTTCTCGCCCTCGGCGTGCATGATGCCGCCGACGTTCTGCGCGCCGGTCTCCTCCAGGAGGCGCACGGCGGTGGCGATGTAGTTCGGCGAGAGCATGCCGTGGCCGTCGACCCGGACGACTACCGGGTGGCGGGAGGCCTTGATCGCCGCGTTGAGGGCGGCCGGGGTGCGGCCGGTGGGGTTGGGCACGGTGTGGACGCGGGGGTCCTCGGCGACCAGCTCGGCGGCGATCTCGTCCGTCCGGTCGGCGGAGGGGCCGAGCGCGATCACGACCTCCATCTCGCCGGGGTACTCCTGCTCCAGGATGTGCCGGACCGAGTTCCTGAGATGGCGTTCCTCGTTGAGCACCGGCATGATCACGGAGACGGCGGGGTACTGCGCGGCAGACATGTGGTCCTCGGGGGGTCCTCGGGGGCGCCGGGGGGTTTCGTACCCCAGGAGGCGGCTCGGTTTTCGGCCGCCACGTTACCGCGAATGGGGGACACCGGTGCGCGCCGCCGGGTCGCGGGCGGGGGCCGTGGTCGTATGGGCCTACCGTGCGATTGGTTCCTCGTCCCTGTTCCCGTAGCACTGTTCCCGCAGCACTCGGCCCCCGCGCACCGCAGAGGTGTCTCCCTTGCACCCCGGAGGTGTCTCCCCCCGTGCCCGTACCGCAGCGACCGCAACGCCCCTCGCAGGGCCCGCCGCACCCCCGCACCACTCCCCCGCGACGCCGCCCGCAGCAGGGCGCCGGGCCACCGCGGGGCACCCGGCCGGTCCGGCCCCGGAAGCAGGACGAGCGGCCGCGCTGGGGCATGCGGGTGGCCACCGGCCTCTCGGTGCTGGTGCTGGGGGCGGGTGGGATCGGTCACGCCGTGGTGAGCAGCCTGGAGGGCGGGATCGGCCGGGTCGATCCGTTCCGGGACATGAAGAACCGCCCCGAGGGGGGTCACGGCACGAATCTGCTGCTCGTCGGCACGGACGGCCGGGACACGATCACCAAGGCCGAGAAGAAGAAGTACCGGCTCGGCGGCGCGCCCTGCCACTGCACCGACACGATCATGCTGGTCCATCTGTCGGCCGACCGGCAGCGGGCGAGCGTGGTCAGCCTCCCCCGGGACAGTTACGCCGAGATGCCCGCCCACACCGACCGCACCACGGGCAAGCACCACGAGAGCCACCCGGTGAAGCTGAACGCCGCGTACGCGGAGGGCGGGCCCACGCTGACCGTGCGGACCGTCGAGAACATGACCAAGGTCAAGATCGACCACTATCTGGAGGTCGACTTCACCAGCTTCATGAAGACGGTCGACGCGGTGGGCGGGGTGAAGATCTGCACGGCGCGGCCGATGAAGGACTCGTACACCGGTCTGAACCTGCCCGCCGGCACCCATGAGCTGGACGGCGGCCAGGCGCTCCAGTACGTCCGCTCGCGCCATGTGGACGTGGCCGCCGACCTGGGCCGGATGGAGCGCCAGCAGAAGTTCATGGCGGCGCTGATCAAGCAGGCGACGAGCAGCGGGGTGCTGCTGAACCCGGTGAAGTTCCAGCAGGTCTCCGGCTCGGTGCTCGGTTCGGTCCGGGCCGACAAGGGCTTCGGTACGGAGGAGATGCTGGCGCTGGGCAAGGCGATGAAGGACTTCGGCCCTGCCTCGTCGGAGTTCGCGTCCGTGCCCATCGGCAACCCGAGCTTGCCGGTCAAGGGCATCGGCTCGACGGTGCAGTGGGACGCGAAGAAGGCGGAGAAGCTGTTCCAGGCCCTGCGCGAGGACAAGCCGCTGGCCCCGGCGAAGCCGAAGCCGAAGCCCGCGGCGGGCCCGCAGCAGCAGCCCGCGAAGCTGGTCGACGTGGCGCCGAAGGACGTGCGGGTGCAGGTCTACAACGGGACCCCGAAGGACGGCCTCGGCCGGACCGTGGACGAGGAGCTGCGCGCGACCGGGTTCACCACGACCGAGGCCCCGCTCAACGGGGACGTGCGCGAGCTGAAGCGGACGCTCGTGGAGTACGACCCTCGCTGGGACCGGTCGGCGAAGTCCCTGGCCACGGCGCTGCCCGGGAGCGAGCTGAAGGCGGTGAAGGGCCAGGGTCCGCAGATGAGGGTGACGGTGGGCGCGGACTTCACGAAGGTGCAGCGGGTGAAGGCGGAGCCCCGTCAGACGGGCGAGTTCGGCACGGTGAGGGGCGACGAGGTGGTGTGCCCGTAGGGACGGTTGCGGACGGTTGCCGGGCCGGTGGTAGGCCCGCCCTCGGACCTCGGCCTCAGTCACCCCCGGCCTCCGGCCTCAGTCGCCCTCCGGACCTCGGCCTCACCCGCCCCCGGCCACCGGCCTCAGTCGCCCCGGCCTCCGGCCTCAGTCGTCGATTCCCTCGGCGGCGCGCTTCTCGCGCAGTTCCTTGATCGCGCGGCGGCGGGCGAGCCGGTGGGTGCGCCGGATCTGCGCCTCCTGGTAGCGCCGGTTGTCGCGCTCGGTCTCGGGGATCACCGGCGGTACGCGACGCGGCTTGCCGTCCCCGTCGACGGCGGCGAACACCAGATAGGCGCTGCCGACCTGCTGGGCGGGGGTGGACTCGTTCCAGCGTTCGGCCATCACGCGGACGCCGACCTCCATGGAGGACCGGCCGGTCCAGTTGACCTGGGCCTTCACATGGACGAGGTCGCCGACGCGGACCGGCTCCAGGAAGACCATCTCGTCCATCGACACGGTCACGGCGGGCCCGCCGGAGTGCCGGCCGGCCACCGCGCCCGCGGCGTCGTCGACCAGTTTCATGATCACGCCACCGTGCACCGTGCCGAGGAGGTTGGTGTCGCTGCCGGTCATGATGTGGCTGAGGGTGGTCCGGGACGCCGCGGTCGGCTTGCCCGGAATCTCATCCTCCGCGCGGTTGGCCGGATCTGTTACGCCAGTGGCCTGATCTGTCATACCGTCCACCTTATGCGGGGTCCGCGGTCCCGCAGAATGCATCAGGTTCGCAACAGCCCTGGTGCGATTTCCCTTACACCCTGTAATAGCTGTGGGCCGGGACGGCACACTGTCGGGATGAACGATTGGCCCGATCGACGGACCGGCGACCGCAGCGAACGCTACGGGCGGGGCAGCGCCAGCGCCCAGCCCGAGGGTGCGCGGGCGATGCCGCACATCCAGCGCCGCCCGTCCTCGCCGCAGCGGCCGCAGATGCCGCCCCAGCGGCCGCAGGTGCCGCCGCAGAGCCAGGGGTACGACGATCGCTACCAGGACGGCGGCTACGGCAACGGCCCCGAGCCCGGGTACGACAGCGGCTACAACACGGGCCAGGTCTACGGATCGGGCAGCGGCGGCTCCGACAGCCGGGGCGGCGGTGGCCGTCGCGGCGGCGGTGACGGAGGTTACGTCCAGGGCCGCCCGGCTCCGGACTGGGGCCGCCGGATCAAGCTCGGCGCGGTGACCCTGGTGGTCGTGGTGCTGGCGGTCTCGATCTCGACGTACTTCTGGGCCGACTCGAAGCTGAAGCGCGAGGTGGACCTCTCCAAGGTCATCGACCGGCCGGAGTCCGGCGACGGCACGAACTACCTGATCGTCGGGTCCGACAGCCGGGAAGGCATGTCGGCCGAGGAGAAGAAGCGGCTGCGCACCGGTTCCGCCGAGGGCAAGCGCACCGACTCGATGATGATCCTGCACGACGGCTCCAACGGCCCGACGCTGATCTCGCTGCCGCGCGACTCCAACGTGGAGATCCCGTCCTTCAAGGGGTCCGAGTCCGGGAAGATGTTCCAGGGCACCGGCCGGCAGGTGAAGCTGAACGCCGCCTACGCCGAGGACGGCCCCGAACTCCTGGTCCGTACGGTCGAGTTCAACACGGGCCTGCACATCGACCACTACGTCGAGATCGGCTTCGGCGGCTTCGCGAAGATCGTGGACGCGATCGGCGGGGTCGAGATGGACATCCCGAAGGCGTTCAAGGACAAGAAGTCCGGGGCGGACTTCCAGGCGGGCAAGCAGACGCTGAACGGCGAGCAGTCCCTCGCCTTCGTCCGTACGCGGTACGCGTTCGCGGGCAGCGACCTTGACCGTACGAAGAACCAGCAGAAGTTCCTCGCGGCGCTGGCGAGCCAGACGGCGACCCCGTCCACGATCCTCAACCCGTTCAAGCTGTACCCGACGATGGGCGCGGGCCTGGACACGCTGATCGTGGACAAGGACATGTCGCTCTGGGCGCTGGGCAACATGTTCTTCGCGATGAAGGGCGTCACGGGTGGCGACGGTACGTCGATGAACATGCCGATCTCGGGCAGCGTCAACGGGAACCTGGTCTGGGACAAGGCGAAGGTGAAGCAGCTGGTGCAGCAGCTCAACAACGACGAGAAGGTCACGGTCAAGGGCAACTGAGGCCGTACACCCAGCCGTTGGGGGGCGCCGGACGAATTGCAGCCCGGCGCCCTTTCGCTTTCGCCGTCCGGGGACGCCCGCTACGTGCCGTAGGACGCCTTCGACGCGCTACGTGCCGTAGGTGATGTTCCCGTGCTCGTCCATGGGGGGATGCATCTGGGAGGGGCCGTACTCGTCGACGTCGGACGGGCGCGGCGTCTCCGGTCCGTCGGGCCCGATGCGCATCATGCGCTCGACCCGGACGACCTCGAACCGCTTTCCGCGCACGAAGAGTTCGTTGGGCCGGCGACGTGCCATGAACTTCTTCGCGGCCCGTTCGTTGACGGCCGCCTCCTTCTCGTCCACCTTCATCCACGCGGGCAGCTCCGGCATGTCCGGGAGGTCCGGCAGCTTGGGGAAGGGCCGGACGAGGTGGTCGACGAGGGCGCGCCGGGCGCCCTGCGGGGTGGAGTGCTGCGCGGTCACCATCGACCAGGACACCTCCTTGCGCTGCACCACCCGGAACGTCGTCGGGAGGAGCACGACGCCCGGGTGGGTGGTCACCGCCCGCCGGGAATCGGCCCGTACGTCAGCGGGGAAGCGGTCCGCGGTGTAGGCGAGTTGGAGCAGCTCGGCCCGGCCGATCCCCTCACTCAGCCCGACGGCGGCCGCGTGGTCGACCACGAAGCCCTTGGTGCGGCAGGGGTCGGGGGCGTCCAGGTCCCAGCCGTCGTCGTCCGGGTCGGTGGCCCGGGGCGGCTCCAGGCGGTCGTCGCCGATCCGGGCGAACTCGTCGGCGCGCACGACCCGGTAGCGCACACCGCACGCGGACACCTCGTCGACCTTCTCGGTCTCCAGCCTCGCCACGGCCGCCAGCAGCGACCGCCGTTCGGCCGGGTCGTCGGTTTCGTCCTTCGCCTTGAACCAGAGGTGCGAATTGAGCTCGTCCCGGACCATCTGCGGGAATCCGCTGTCCAGTTCACCCATCAGCCGCCAGCGGGGCCGGTCCCCGCGCCGCTGCTCGGCCAGCCCGAACAGCGGCCCGCGGACGACGATGTTCGGATACCTGCGGGCCGAGGCGAACGCGTCCGCCTCGGTGACCTCGAAGACCGGGTCGTCGTGGTGGGTGACATTGATCGTGAGATGGTCCGGCGACTTCCCCGGGTGATCGTCCATGTACTCAGTGTGCCGAAGGGGGGTGCCGGTGTCAGGATTTCCGGGGATCCCGGGCTACCGCCGCGAAGGCGGGTGGCTCAGCTGCCGGAGGCGTACGGGAGGAAGTCGGCCCAGGCGGCGGGGGTGAAGCCGAGCGGCGGTTGGGCGAGGTCCTTGGAGTCGCGGACGTGCACGGTGCTGCGAGCGGCGGCGACCTCGACGCATTCGGGGCCGTCGTTGCTGCTGTAGCTGCTCTTGAACCACTCCAGAGCGGAGGTGTCATCGCTCGGGGTCATGCGCGTCATGTCTCTCCCAGCACTTTCTCGATGAAGGCCGTCGATTCCCGTGGAGTGAGTCCTTGGGCGCGGACGAGACCGAGCCGTTGCTCCAGGATCCGGATCTCCTTGGGGTCGAACGTCAGGCGGTTGAACAACTGCCCTTCCCAGTGTCCCACCGCAGTCCCGTCCTTGAACTTGAGGAGCTGGAGCTGGCCTCCCATGCCCGCGTGGTCCTCGCGGTCGGTCGGCATCACCTGGATCTCGACATTCCGTAACTGCCCCATCTCCAGCAGGTGTTCGAGCTGACGCCGCAGGACGGCACGGCCACCGAGGGGCCGCCGGATCGTCACCTCCTCCTGGACGAAGGTGAGCATGGTCAGGGGCTTCCGCTGGAAAATCTGCTGACGTGCCATGCGCGCGGCGACGTACCGTTCGATCTCGTCGGCACCGAAGGCCGGCCGCCGCATCTCGTAGAGCGCACGGGCGTATTCGGCGGTCTGGAGCAGCCCGTGGACGTTGTGATTTCCGTACGCGCCGAGCTCGACCGCTTCCCGCTCCAGCTTGGCGAGGTCCTTCACCTTCTTCGGGTACCGGGCCTCCGCAACGTCCTGCTTCATCGCGGAGATCTTGCCGCCCGCCCCGACGGCCACGTCCGTCGCGTCCAGGAACTCCGGTTTGGGGATGCGCCGTCCGCCCTCGACCTTGTAGACGAGATCCTCGCCGTACCCGATCATCGAGCCCAGTTCGGCGGCGCGCAGCCCGGCGGCCTCCCGCCAGAGTCTGATCTGCCGCCCCACGGCGGCCATCACCGCGCTGGAGTCGTCGGCCGGATCGATGTCGAGGTCGAGATCGGGCTCGGGCTCGGGTACGCCTTCGTCAGCAGCCATGGTGGGCAGCGTAAGGACGGCGGGGCGGGCCGAGGGGCGAATCCCCGTAGATCCACCCGAATTCGCTGCTCACACCGGGTCGTGGCTCCCCACGACCCGGTATCGGCCCACCGGATCGTGGCCGACCGCGACGCGGTGGGGCACGACATCAACTACTTAAAGAACCAAGAGAAATAACCCAACCCCACCCCACCTGATCCCGGCCGTCACCTGCGGAAGGGCTCGTCACTCGCGCGGGTGAGGTTTGCCGACTGAGCTGGATTTCGGACCGGTTGGCAGGCATATGCTCGCGCTGATCGACCTTCGATCCACCTCCAGACATCGAACAGCCCCCGGCCGGGACGGCAATCCCGAACCGAGGGCCTAACCAACAAGGAAGACACCACTTCCCGATGGATACCCAGCACGATAACGCCCTGGCCCCTGCCCTGGCCGCAATTCCCGGGCCCGTCCCGCCCTCCGGCGTCATTCACGTCGTGATCCCGCACACGAGCCGGTTCACCGTCGTCGGCAACCACCTCGCCCAGCACGCCGAGCTGTCCCTCGTCGCGATCGGGGTCGGCGTCCACATCCAGTCGCTGCCCGCCGGAACGGAAGTCGGCATCAAGACGCTCACTGCCCGCTTCCCCGAGGGCGAGGTGAAGATCGCCTGCGCCCTGCGTGAGCTGGAGGCCCACGGCTATCTGCGCCGGACCCGCGTCAGGCTGACGAGGGGCCGGGTGGCCACCCGCACGGTGTTCTGCAACCAGCCGGGGGCGGTGCTGCGGGGTGGGGTGGTGCCCGTGGTGGGCCCTGCGGTGCGCAGCGCTGCGCCCGCGCCCACCTTCGTGCGGGAACACATCCACCACGTACCGGAGCCGGAGCCCACCGGCGTACCGGAGCCCCGCCCCATGGCGGAGACCACCTCGGTACCGGATCCCATGCCCGTGCCGGAGCCCATGCCCGTACTGGAGCCCATGCCCGTGCGGGAGCCCATCCCTGTCCCGAAGCCCGTCCCCGTACCGGAAGCACCGCACGCCCCGGTCCGCTTACCGTCGCGGACCGCGCCCACCCAGCCGCGTCGGCCGCTCCCCCGCCCCCAGGCGCTCACCCCGGAGCTGCGGCAGGCCGCCTCCGCGCTCCTCGCCGATCTGCGGCGGCACGCGGAGGAACTGGTGCTCTCGGAGGAGGCCGTCGAGGAGCTGGTGCCCGGGGTGGCCGCCTGGCTCGAACGGGACGCGACCACCGACGCGATCCGGCGCGCCCTGACCGCCGACCTCCCGCAGCCGCTGAGGCACCCGGCGAGGCTTCTCAGGCACCGCCTGACGGCCCTCCTGCCGCCCCCGCTCCCCGGCGTCCACGACCTCGCGGCACCGCGCCGTGCGCCGGTCACCCCGTTCCAGACCTGCGACGGCTGCGAACGGGCCTTCCGCTCCCACGACCCGGGCCACTGCCGCGACTGCCGGGCCCAGTACTGGGAGGCGGCCTAGCATGAAAGGAACGATCCTGGCCCCCGGGAACCGACGACGAGGAGTGGGCACGATGACCATCGCCCCGGACGACGTACAGCGGGACACAGCCCGCTTTCGGGCCATGCGGGACATCGTGGGGCAGATGCGGGAGCGCATTCCGGGCAAGTTCGAGATCACCAAAGAAGGGATCGTGCACGACATGATGGCCCCGGGACGCCCCCACGAACTCACCGCGGCCCAGGTGAGCCGGCGCCTGGAGAAAGCGATGCCGGACGACGTCCTCGCGCATACGGGGACCCCGGATGTCGAGGTCGAAGCCGAGGGGATCATGCGCCACCCCGACGTCATGATCATCGCGGTGGCGGACATGGAGGGCGAGGGATCCTTCGACCCCCGCACCCTCATCGCGGTGATCGAGGTCGTATCCCGCTCCAACCCGGACAACGACTGGGTGAGCAAGGTACGCGACTACCCGCTTCTGGGCATTCCCGTCTACGCGATCTTCGACCCGCGCACCGGCTCCGGGGCCGTTCTGTCCGACATCCACAGGACGCCGGAGGGGCCGCGTTACGCGACCCGTAAGGACTTCCAGTACGGCGAGGACGTCACGATCGCCGAGTGGACGATCTCGACCGACGGTCTGCCGCGGTACGCCTGACCGTCAGCCGGTGTCGGCGCAGTCGTACCGCTCGGCAAGCCTGGTGGCCACTTCCCGCATCACGGTCGCGTTGTTGCGCGTCGCCGTGTCCGGGGCGACGGGCGGCTTCTCTCCCCGCCTGTACAGGCGTTCCTCGTCCTGCGAGGGCACTTCGAGCGACGCCGTGACGCGCGGGGCGGCCGAGCCCATGCGGGCGGCGCAGCCGGCGGGCAGGGTGACCTCTGCCCGGTCGGGGAGCGCCCAGCCGGTGAACCCGGACCCGAGAGGGACGGAGTCCTCCTTCGTCCCGGGGGTGCTCCGCGTTTCCTCGACGACCAGCTTGTAGAGGCCGCGCCGCTCGGCACCGTCCTGGCCGGCGCGCAGCACGTGGCACTCCCTGAGCACCGCGGAGTCGGTGGTGCCGCCCTTGCTCTCCCACGCGCCCGCGCTGACCTCACCGCCGCCCTGGCCGTCGTCTATCAGCTCCGCCGTCGCCCGGCTGAGCGCACCGTGACACAGGCTCTGCGGCAGCGGCGGCTTCTCCACGTCGTCCGGCCAGAAGCTCGCCGCCACCACCGCCACCCCGGCGACGCCAAGCGTGATGGTCAGCGGCAGCCACTTCTTGTCCATCGGTCACTGTCCCCGCTCACTTGGTCGCCGCCGTAGGGCAGCCGGACGATACTTCACCAGGAGATCCGGCCTCCTGGGCCCTACACAGTCCCCGCCGCCAGCAGCGCAACGTGCGGCAGCACCAACAGGCCTTCCCGCGTGCGGAATTCGGTGCACAGGTCGTCGTACGCGCGCCGCGCCGCCGCCATCCCCTCCGCGCCGCCGCTATTGAGGACCTGCCCGATCGCGCCGATCCCCCGCTCGGCCCCCGCCCACCAGGTGTCCGGGTCGCAGCGGTGCTCCCAGGCCGTCTCGGAGCACTCCGCGCCGAGGAGCCCGGCCGTGTCGAGCAGGGCCGCGAGCCCTTCGGGCGTACGGGGGAAGTCGTCCTGCGGCGCGAGCGCGGGGAGCCAGGTGGGGCGGGTCAGGCCGGCGGCCTGGGCGGCCCGGCCGATCAGGCTCTGGCCGGGGGCTCCGGGCGACCGCCAGATGGTGACCGCGACCCGGCCGCCGGGGCGGGTGATGCGGTGGAGTTCGGCCAGGGCGGCGCGGGGGCGGCCCACGTGGTTGAGCACGAAGTTGCCGACTGCGGCGTCGAACGTGGCGTCCGGGTAAGGCAGTTCGGGGAGTCGGGCGATGTGCGGGGTGACGCCCGGTACGGCTCGGCGGGTCGCGGCCGCCATGCCGGGGTCGGTGTCGGCCGCGTACACGGACGCTCCGCGCACGACGGCCGCCGCGGTCACGGTTCCGGTGCCGCAGCCCACATCGAGGACGCGGGTTCCGGGCCCCACCTCGGCAGCGTCGAGGAGGGCCGGAACGAGGTGGGCGCAGAGGCGGGCGTAGGTGTCGGCGTACGGCTCGGCCTTGCCGGACCAGATGCGGCGCTCGGCGTGGTCGAAGGAAGTGATCGCGGGGGCGGTCGCTTCGGCCGCCTCAGTGGCCTCGGTGGGCTCGGTGGGCTCGGTGGGCTCGGTGGCCGCGGTGGCCTCCGTCATGGTGCGGTCCCCCTCGGTTCGAGTTCGGCGAAGTCCTCGTGGAGGGCGTCGAGATGGCGGCCGGTCGGTGCGCCCGCCGCGTTCAGCTCCGCCAGCCGCCAGCCGGGCAGTTGCGCCTCGACCTCGGCGGGGAGCGAGCCGTCCGCCGGGTCCGCCAGGGCGTACAGCACCCCGAACGCGGTCTCCCTGGCAACCTCGCGGGCCAGCGCGCCGAGGTCCTCGGGGGTGAGGCCGGCCGCGAGGGCGCGGTCGACGGCGTCGGCCGCCGCCCCGTCCGTGCGGTAGGCGGCCACCCACTGCGGGGCGGCCGTGCCCCAGGCGTCGACGTCCTGCCACACCGTCCGCAGAAGGCGGTAGCGGGCGAGCTGCGGCAGCCCCTCCTCGGCCTCGGACTCCGCCCAGTCCCGGGCGTCGGCGTCGGCTCCCAGGGCGCTGAAGAGGGCGGTCAGCCTGTCGAGTTCGGTCGCTTCGGTCATGGGGAGGGAGGCTACCGGCCATGGCCGGGAATCTGTCCGGCGGTTCGAAGGCGTGGGACCGATGAGTTTCCGCCTGGCACGCGGTCAGTACATCCGTAAGAGTGAGAAGCGACGCCGGGCGCCGGACGGGGCCCACCACCACACACCCAGGAGACCTGATGCGCACCCTGATCAGCACCGCCTTCGTTTCGCTCGACGGTGTCATGGAGGCCCCCGGCGGCGAGCCCGGCTACCGGAACTCGGGGTGGACGTTCAAGGACATCGAGTTCCTGCCGGAGGCGTACGAGCTCAAGGCCCGGGAGCAGGACGAGGCCGCGGCCCTGATGATGGGCCGGGCCAGCTACGAGGCGTTCAGCCCGGTGTGGCCGGGCATGGAGGAGTTCACCGGGTACAAGGCGATGCCGAAGTACGTCGTCTCCACCAAGCTCACCGACGGCGACCTGGTGTCCGACTGGGGCGAGACCACCATCCTGCGGTCGCTCGACGAGGTCGCCGCACTGAAGGAGACCGAGGGCGGCCCGATCATCGTCCACGGCAGCACCGAGCTGAACCGGAACCTCGCGGACGCCGACCTGATCGACCGGTACCACCTGCTGGTCTTCCCGGTCCTGCTCGGCGCGGGCAAGCGCCTGTTCAGCACGACGGACAAGGACCAGCAGAAGCTGAAGCTCGTCGAGCATGAGGCGTACGCGAACGGCATCCAGAAGAACGTCTTCGAGGTCGTCCGCTGACCCGTCGGGCCGGGACGGGCCGTCAGCCGGCGCGCACCTCCCGCAGGACGGTCTCCGCCACCGCGGTGGGCGGGACACCGGTCGTGTCCACCACCTGAGCCTCCCGGCGGAGCCACAGCAGGGCCCGCTCGTAGTCGCTCAGGTGGTCCAGCCGCCACTGCCTGGCGGCGACGCTGTCGGGCTTGGTGTCGGTCTCGATGCGCTCGACGAGGGTGTCCCGGTCGGTGTGGAGCAGGAAGTGGTGCACGGGGACACCGGCCTTCGCCAGACCTTCGCGGATCTCCTGCCAGTATGCCTCGACCAGCACGGTCTGCGTGACCACCAGCGTGCCGCCCACATGGTCGAGCACCTGCCGCGCGGTCTCCACCACCAGGCCCCGCCAGGGCGGGAAGTCCTGGAAGTCCTTCTCCGGGACGCCGAGGACGTGCCGGAGCATCCAGCCGACCGTCTCCGTGTCGAAGAGCCGGGAGTCCGGGAGGAGCGAGATCACCTCCTTCGCGGTGGTGGTCTTGCCCGCGCCGAAAGTTCCGTTCAGCCAGATGATCATCTGACTACCCTAGAGGTGTTGCCCTGCCTCGACGGGGCTTCGACTTCGAGCCAGGGGTGGGGATCCGCATGGCAACACGCTCGACCGATGACACGGGGCCGCAACGGGATCGGCGGCTGCCGGGCCGTCGGGGAATGCGGCCGCTCCGCCCGCTCCTCGCGGCCGTCACCGCGCTCCTCGTCGCCGGCTTCGCCACGGGCTGCTTCACCCCGGAGGGCTCGCTGCGCGTCGTCTGGGAGGCCCCGGTCGACAGCAGCGCCCGGGACTACGGCAACGGCGCCTGGCTGGTCGGCGACACACTCGTCCGCAGCCGGTACGACGCGGTCAACGCCTTCGACGCGGGGACGGGGAAGGGCCGTTGGGAGTACACCCCACCCGCACAGGAGCACATCTGCGCCGTCAGCCGCCGGGCGGCAGGTTCCATCGTTCTGATCGCCCGGGGAAGCATGGCGGACGCGGACTGCTCGACCGTCGCCGCGCTCGACCTCACGACCGGCCACGAGCGATGGCACACGTCCCGCGCCCCGGGGGATCTGACCGAGACGTTCACCGACATGGTCGCCGTCGGTGGCGGGATCGCGGTCCTGCGGGACGCCGACGACATGTGGGCTCTCGACACCCGGCCCGCCGTCTCCGGATCGAAGGCACTGCGCGCCTTCGATCTGCGGACCGGCGCCCCGCGATGGACAGCGGCCGTCCCTGAGGGCTGCGCGCCCGAGCAGGTCGCCGCCGGGGAGCGGCAGGTCGTCGCCGTACTCGCTTGTGCCCGCACCGAACTGCGGCTCGCCGCGTTCGATCCGGCTGATGGCCGGCAGCGGTGGACCGCGCCCCTCGGTCAGCGGAGGACGCCCGTACCGGACGGGCAGGTGACTCTGCGGTCCGCCGAGCCCGCGGTCGTACAGACCGGCGGGACGACGGAGGGCCAGCCAGGCGCCTTCCTCGCCTTCGGCGCGGCGGGAAAGGCCACCGGTCGGATCGAAACCACCGGCGCGTACGGAATGGTCCAAGCGCACACGTCGTCCCTGGTGGCCGTCGCTGACGGGCGCCTCTATCTCGGCGCCGAGAGCAGGGAGCGCGAGGCGTACCGAGATCGCGTGGTTGCCTTCGACCTCGCGAGCGGCAGCCAGGTCTGGCTGCAGGATGTAGCCGTCGCGGGCGGTCTGCGTGCCCTCGACGTGACCGGCGGCCGGGTGACCGTCATCGCCGACCGCGGCTCCCGGCACGACGGCCTCGACGAACTGCGGGTGCTCGACGCCGCCACGGGCGATGAAAAGGAGAGCATCGAGGCCGGTCTCGACGTGGACCGGGCGCAGGGCGAGCTGGCGGACCTGTTCGTGTACGAGAAGCTGGTCGTCGCCGTGCGGCAGGATTCGGGGGTGCGTCCCTTCTCGGCGTACGCGCGCGAGTGACGGTTGTCCCGGCCGTGATGGCGGGCGGGTCCGATTCTCACTGATGCCAGACCAACGTGTAGCGCCAGAACAGGCGTCGGCGCAGCCGGGCGCCGGGCAGGACCCGGCGGGCCTCGCGGACGATCTCGGCGAAGCTCATGGCCGCCGGGCGGGTGGGAGCCGTCATCGAGTCCGGCCGTGGCGCCCGGCGCCCCTTGTTCTTGATCCAGGCCATGGCGATGTTCAGCGGGATCGCGGCAGCGCCGAGGAGATGGTCACCGGGGGACGCCGCCCGGGCGACACCGACGACGACCAGGGTCCCGCCCGGCGCGAGGTGCCGGCGAAGGTGGGTGAGGGCTTCGGCGAACGACGGCAGGTGGTGGAGGGTGGCGACGCAGGTGATGACGTCGTAGGGCCCGGGCGGTATCCCCGTCGGCGCGTCCGCGACGGTGAACGTCACGGGGGCGGCCGGGTCCGTGCGCTCCCGGGCCTTCTCGACGATGGCGCGATCCGCGTCCAGGCCCTGCACCACCGTGGCCCGCGTGGCCAGGAGCCCGGCCAGGTCTCCGCTGCCCGATCCGACGTCCAGGGCCCGGTCGAAGCGCCGGGGGATCTGCCGCATGAGCCACGGATGGTAGTGAGCGTTATGGTCCCACGGGTGGACGCTGTGGAATCGGTCGATTGCCCGGAGGGCCCGGGTCGTCATGGTCACCACGGCACGAGTCCATCACCCCGGGAACGTGACGACCAGAGAGTCCCCGGCCGAAGTCCGCGGCCGGAGACCGACAACAGGGAGCTCGCATGGCATTCATCCACCGCACCACCATGTCGCCCGGCAAGCTGGAGCTCCTCACCGGCTGGCTGCCGAAGCAGAGTTGGTACGCGGGCACCGGCGGAACGCCGGACCTGGTCAACGCCGGCGGGTTCCGGCTGGACGATCCGGAAGGCGCGGTCGGGATCGAGTTCATGGTCGTGGTGGACTCCGCCGGGCCGGAGCCGGTGGCGTACCTCGTCCCCCTGGGCTACCGCGACGCCGCTCTGGAGGGCGTACCCGAGGAGGCGCTCATCGGTACCTCCGAGCATGGCGTGCTCGGCACCCGGTGGGTCTACGACGGTGCCCACGATCCGGTGGTGCTGGCCCAGTTGAGCGCCCTGCTGCGGGGCGAGGCGGATCCGCAGCAGCAGAGCGTGAGCGACACTCCCGACCCGACCGTCACCGTGCACGGGGCCGGCGGAGACGGTGAGCCGGGCGTGCGGATCAACCGCGTCCTGCGGGCCGGGGAGGACGAGCAGCCGTCGTCGGCGCACCTCGTCGCCGGTTGGACCCGGCCCGACGGAACGGCCGCGCGGGGCGTGTTCGCGGTCGTCGCTCCGCGGTAGGGGCACGGACAGCGTGAGACGGCCCGTCCGTCGCCGAACTCCCTGGGCATGCAACCGAGTTCAGCCGTACGGTGGTCTGACCGAAGATGCTCACGGCAAGCGGAGGACGGCGAGCGGCGAACGGAGGACCGGGTGCAGCAGATCGGGCCCAGGGTCGGCATGCGGCTGATCCATATGACGCACACCGAGCACCGCGGATCGGACACCTACCACCACTACCGGATCCAGACCGCCTGGGTCGACCGGCCGCCCGAGGGTGTCCGGACCGGGTCTCTGCGGTGCGCCACCTGCGGTGACATGGTCGGCTTCCGGCTGCGCAGCCGGGCCCGCGCCGAGGCGCGCCGGGGGCTGTGGCTCGCGATCGGGCTCATCGCCGCTGCCGCACTCGCGGTGCTCATCGTGATCACGGCGAGGATGATCAGCAGCGGCTCGGGGGACGAATCCCGGACTCTCGTGCCCGCCGCTCTCGCCGTGGTCGCACTGATTCCGTCGGTCATCCTCCTCCCCGGCGAGGACGGCGTTTCGCTGATCCGCCTCCGGGGCAGCGGCCCGCACGCCTTCAAACCGATGAAAATCCGTGCCGCGTGGTCCAAGCCGGCCGCGACCGACCGGCCCGTCCGTGCGGAGATCGTCTTCCACGACTCGGACCCGCCCGCCGCGCCCGCCCCGCCCGCCCCCTGAGCCCCTGCACCTTGGCCGGCCGGCAACGACGACACGACGGCCCTCACTCCGGGGAAGCCGAGTACCTTTCGATGCTGGCCCGTTCCGTGGAACGGTCGAGCAGGCGCAGCTCCCAGGGCCCACTGTTCACATCGAAGTCCTTTCCGAACCCGACCCACTTGCCTGCCATACGACGGCCTGTCGGCTCGATCAGTAGCTGGACGGCACCGTGATACCGGGCGCCACGGTAGTAGCCGTCCACCGCCGTCTGTTCCGTCCACGTGCCCGTGATGATGTTCCGGTCCACGGTCAGATCGAGAGACAGCGGACTGTCCGGGTTGGTCGACGCGCCAGGCAGGCTCTGGGCCGTCAGCCTGTTGCCGTACTGGACGATCACCACGTGGTGCTTGCAGTCGAAAGTCTCATCACGGCTGGACGAGTAGAACTCGTACTGAGACAGCCAGATGCCCGCGTACTCGCCCTGTGCCCCCTGCTCCGGGCTTGCGACGGCATCGGTGGTGCCGGCTTCCCCAATTTCCATGCCTCAAACTGGCGGAAGCCAAGTTCGGGCAGGCCATCGCCTACCTGGTCACGTGCGGTGAGAACCCGGACGTTCTCATGGGCCCGTCCAAGCAGGTGGACGAGGCGTGGCACTCGTTCCTGCTCGACTCGATCCCGTACCACCAATTCACCGAGCGGAACTTCGGCCGGTACATCCACCACGTTCCGGAGCTTCCGGAAACGACGGCCGAGGCCCAGTGCGTCAGCGACGACAGGGCGACGCGGGACGGACACGACTCCGATACCGGTCGACCGCTCGTCCTGGAGCAGACGATCACAGCCATCAAGGCAGCCGGGTTCGACATCGATCCCGACCTGTGGGGCATGGAGAGTGCGGCCAACTGCAACCAGTGCCACGCCGGGTGCCACGACTCACCCAAGTAGAACCGCACAGCCGCTCAGTTGGGGCCTACCTCGTACGTTGGGGGTAGGCCCCTTCCGCTGGAGAGGATCACCGCATGTCATTGGCTGAGTCCTGGAACAAGTACGCGGTCGGGAGCAAGCCGCGCAGAGCAGTGAACGCCAAGGGCGAGACAACGTGGCTGAACTGGACTCAGTACGCCGATCACGGGCCGAACGAGAGCGTTCTGGGATCCGTCGAAGGACGTCGGGTGCTGGAACTCGGCTCGGGCAGCGGGAGCAACCTGGCACACCTGGTCACGCTCGGTGCGACCGGCCTGGGAGTGGACGTCGCGCCGGCCCGCGAGACGGTCGCGAAAGAACGCTGGGCCGGACTGGCGGGCCTTGAGTTCCGCACGGCAGAGGCGACGGCATTTCTGAGCGAGACGGACGAGACGTTTGACGTCGTGCTCTCCATCTTCGGTGCCGTGTGGTTCGTCGATCCGCACACCCTACTACCGCTGATTCGATCCCGTCTGGCATCGGGTGGCACTCTCGCGTTTTCCCACCTCCCTGCTGAAAGTCAAGACGTGAAGCCAGGAAAGGCAGGGTTGCGGCACAACCACAGCCTCGACGCATGGGAAATCCTGCTCACAAGCCACGGATTCGCAGCGGTGTCAGCATCACTCGTCGATCCGCCGCAGGGCGAGAAGGTGGGCACGATGCTCGTACGCGCGGTAGCACGCTGACCGCGGCGCGGAAAGCCGTTTCGGCGGGTTGCGAACCATCAGGAATGGTGGACCCGGTTCGTACCCTCGTAGATCCGGGTGCCATACACGTCATACGGCGCTGACCTGCGCCGACCCCTGGAGGGGCCTCCCCGGCATTTCCCTGTGATCGTCAGCAGTCTGCCCAGGTAGGGCGTCGCACAAAGGCACCGCCACACGCCACGCGAGAGACGAGCGGGCTCGTGGCAGGTTACGCGGTTCTGTCCATCAACCGTGATCGCTTGCCCCGCGTCCGCGAGCCGTTCCGAGCACTGCGGTTGCGGCACAGGCCCTGGGGCCGCTGCGCTTCGGGGCGGTAGACGTCCAAGCAGACGACCTTGGCTCCACTGCTTCCCATTACGGTCCGCTGGGCCGGCCCCAACTCCTCGTGCTGGGAAGGTTTCCCACGGAGCGTGAAGACTGTGGCCGGTCAGCCGGCCTTCCCCGACCCTGCCCGCGGCCACTTCTTCCGGACTACTGACCAGGCTCTGCGGACCATCGCTGAGTAAGGCGAGGACAGTCGGGAAGGGTCGGGCCACACGTTGCATGGCGAGGGGAGCGCCGTGGCCGCCACTACCACTACAACTTCGAAGGGGCCGAGCAGCGCGGTCGGGCAGCCATCGCAACCATGCTGACGCCCGGTGCCGACGACCCCACGGAGGCGTCGGAGGCCGTGGGGTCCACAAGTGACAACAGCCCCGGCATCACGCCGGGGGCTGTGTCGTTTGTGCTGGTCAGTGACCCCTTTTGGGCCTGTCAGTCGCCCAGGATTCCCTCAGCATGACGCCCATAAACGCTCCCGATCGAGGCGTAACGGGCGGAAAGCCGAGAGTCTTCCTCGGGGCCGCAAAGATAGCCCCTGACCTGCAAAAACGCGGCTAGGGAAGGTTCCTGGCCATCACGATGCGCTGGACCTGGTTCGTGCCCTCGTAGATCTGGGTGATCTTGGCGTCACGCATCATGCGCTCCACCGGGTAGTCCCGCGTGTAGCCGTAGCCGCCGAGCAGCTGGACGGCGTCCGTGGTGACCTCCATCGCGATGTCCGAGGCGAAGCACTTGGCGGCCGCGCCCTGGAAGGTCAGGTCGGCGTCACCCCGCTCCGACTTGGCGGCGGCCGCGTACGTGAGCTGGCGGGCGGCCTCGATCTTCATCGCCATGTCCGCGAGCATGAACTGGATGCCCTGGAAGTCCGCGATCGGCTTGCCGAACTGCTTGCGCTCCTGGACGTACCCCTTGGCGTAGTCCAGCGCACCCTGGGCGATGCCGAGCGCCTGGGCCGCGATCGTGATGCGGGTGTGGTCCAGGGTCTTCATCGCGGTGGCGAAGCCCGTGCCCTCCTCGCCGATCATGCGGTCCGCGGGGATACGGACGTTGTCGAGGTAGACCTCGCGGGTCGGGGAGCCCTTGATGCCGAGCTTCTTCTCCGGGGCACCGAAGGAGACGCCCTCGTCGGACTTCTCGACGACGAACGCCGAGATGCCCTTGGAGCGCTTGGTCGGGTCGGTGACCGCCATGACCGTGTAGTACTCGGAGACACCCGCGTTGGTGATCCAGCGCTTCACACCGTTGAGCACCCAGAAGTCGCCGTCGCGCACGGCCTTCGTCTTCATGCCCGCCGCGTCGGAGCCGGCGTCCGGCTCGGAGAGGGCGTACGAGAACATCGCGTCGCCCTTGGCGAGCGGGCCCAGGTATTTCCGCTTCAGCTCCTCGGAGCCGGAGAGGATCACCGGGAGCGAGCCGAGCTTGTTCACGGCCGGGATCAGGGAGGAGGAGGCGCAGACACGGGCCACCTCCTCGATCACGATGACCGTGGCGAGCGCGTCCGCGCCGGCCCCGCCGTACTCCTCCGGGACATGGACGGCGGCGAGGTCCGACGAGACCAGGGCGTCCAGCGCCTCCTGCGGGAAGCGGCTCTCCTCGTCGACCGCGGCGGCGAAGGGGGCGATCTTCGACTCGGCGAGCGCGCGGATCGTCTCGCGGAGCATGTCGTGCTCCTCGGCCGGACGGTACAGGTCGAAATCGGTCGAACCCGCCAAGACGCTCACTCCCCAGATGCTAACTACCGTTAAGTAACTCGATTTTAGTGCGCGGACCGCCCGGCGGCATACGTACCGCGCACGTGAGCTTGCCGACAAGGGTGGGGCGCGAGGGAGATACCAGGCATATCCGGCGGTGAAATCCGGCCTGCGGTCCCCGACTATGCTCGGTCCGCACGTCCGTCCGTACCTCCCAGGAGCACTCCATGGCCCTCAGGATCACTGTGATCGGCACCGGCTACCTCGGCGCCACCCATGCCGCGGCCATGGCCGAGCTGGGCTTCGAGGTCCTGGGGCTCGACATCGTGCCGGAGAAGGTCGAGCTGCTGTCCGGCGGGCGCGTTCCGATGTACGAGCCGGGGCTGGAGGAGATGCTCCAGCGGCATGTCGCCGGGATCGAGGGGTCCAGCGGCCGGCTGCGCTTCACCACCTCCTGGGAGGAGGTCGCGGAGTTCGGCGACGTCCACTTCGTCTGTGTGAACACTCCGCAGAAGCACGGCGAGTACGCCTGCGACATGAGCTACGTGGACAGCGCCTTCGACGCGCTCGCCCCGCATCTGACCCGGCCCGCCCTGGTCGTCGGCAAGTCGACCGTCCCCGTCGGCTCCGCCGCCCGGCTCGCGGACCGGCTCGCCGAGCTGGCTCCGGCGGGGGCCGGGGCCGAGCTGGCCTGGAACCCGGAGTTCCTCCGCGAGGGCTTCGCCGTCAAGGACACCCTGCACCCCGACCGGATCGTCGTCGGCGTCACGAGCGAGAACGCCGAGAAGCTGCTCCGCGAGGTGTACGCCGGGCCGATCGCCGAGGGCTCGCCGTTCGTCGTCACCGACTTCCCGACCGCCGAGCTGGTCAAGACCTCCGCCAACTCCTTCCTCGCCACCAAGATCTCCTTCATCAACGCGATGGCCGAGGTCTGCGAGGCCGCCGACGGGGACGTCGTGAAGCTCGCCGAGGCCATCGGGCACGACGACCGGATCGGGAAGAAGTTCCTGCGGGCCGGGATCGGCTTCGGCGGCGGCTGTCTGCCCAAGGACATCCGCGCCTTCATGGCCCGCGCCGGTGAGCTGGGCGCCGACCAGGCGCTCACCTTCCTCCGCGAGGTCGACTCCATCAACATGCGCCGCCGCGGCCACATGGTGGAGCTGGCCCGGGAGGCGGTGGGCGGCGGCTCGTTCCTCGGCACGCGGGTGGCGGTGCTGGGCGCCACGTTCAAGCCCGACTCCGACGACGTACGCGACTCCCCCGCGCTCAACGTCGCCGGGCAGATCCACCTCCAGGGCGGCCAGGTGACCGTGTTCGACCCGAAGGGGATGGACAACGCCCGGCAGCTGTTCCCGACCCTGGGTTACGCGGACTCGGCACGGGAGGCCGTGCGCGGCGCGGATGTGGTGCTGCACCTGACGGAGTGGCGCGAGTTCCGCGAGCTGGACCCGGCCGAGCTGGGCGAGGTGGCCGCCCGCCGGATCATCCTGGACGGGCGCAACGCCCTGGACAGCGCGGTGTGGCGCGAGGCCGGGTGGACGTACCGGGCGATGGGCCGCCCGAAGGCCTAGCCGTATTGCCCGTCGGCTCGGCCCCGAAGCCGTCCGGCAGTGTTCGTACGGCTTCGGCCCGGCCTCCGGCGGACAGGCTGAGGCCATGGACGACTCCCGCGACCGGAACTCCCGCGACTGGATCACCACCCCGCTCACCGCCGGCTTTCTGCGCGGCGCGCTCGACCTGGAGCGCACCGGGCGCGGTGGTCTCCTCCCCCACCGGCTGCCCGCCCCCGGGCGCGCCCGGTCCGGCGGCGACGAGCAGGTGGCGCAGGCGGAGTCGCAGCCCTCGGGGGTGCGCGTGGTGTTCCGTACCCGGGCCACCGCCGTGGAGCTGGACGTCCTGCGTACGGTGATGGCCCACCGGGGGCTCCCGCCCCTCCCGGACGGGGCCTGGGACCTGTACGTCGACGGGGAGGCGGCCGGCCGGGCCACGGCGAGCGGCGGCAACGTGCTGATGGTCGACCTGTCCGACGGGTCGCGGGAGCTGTTGCCCGGCAGCGTCGGGGCCGTGTCCTTCAGCGGGCTGCCCGCGCGGGAGAAGACCGTCGAGATCTGGCTGCCGTACACCGAGACCGTCGAGTTGTTCGCGCTGCGCACCGACGCGCCTGTGGCTGCCGCGGAGCCGGGCGGGCGGCCGGTCTGGCTGCACCACGGCAGTTCCATCAGCCAGGGTTCCTCGGCCGACAGTTCCGCCACCGCCTGGCCCGCCCTGGCCGCCGCGGCGGGAGGCGTGGAGCTGGTCAACGTGTCGCTGGCGGGCAGCGCGCTCCTCGACCCGTTCACCGCGTGCGCCCTGCGGGACACCCCCGCCGACCTGATCAGCGTCAAGATCGGCATCAATCTCGTCAACCGCGATGCGATGGGGCTGAGCGACTTCGGCCCGGCCGTGCACACCTTCCTCGACACCGTCCGCGACGGGCATCCCACCGCGCCGCTGCTCGTCGTCTCGCCCATCCTCTGCCCGGCGCAGGAGGACACCCCGGGGCCCGCCGCCCCGGACGTCCGCGACGGGCGGGTGGGGTTCGCCGCTCTGGGGGACCCGGCCGACGCGGCTCGCGGCAAGCTGACACTGCGCGTCGTACGGGAGGAGCTGGCCCGGATCGTGGCGGAGCGGGCGGCCTGCGACCCGTGGCTGTCCTACCTGGACGGCCTCACCCTGTACGGCGAGGCCGACCACGCCGAGCTGCCGCTGCCCGACCGGCTGCACCCGGACGCCGCCGCCCACCGCCGCATGGGCGAGCGCTTCGCGGCGTTCGCCTTCGGTCCGGGGGGACCGTTCGCGGGGGCGGCGGAGCACCCCTGAAGCCTCTCAGGTGCCTGGGGCCCGCTCCGGCACCCGAGCACTCCGGTGCGTGAAGCCGCCCGGCGTCGACCACCCGGGCCCCACGCACGCGGGCCGGCCGCTGGTCGAGCGGGCGGCCGGCCCGGGGGTGCCCGGCCGGAGCGGCCGGGCGCGTGAGGCGATCAGTTGCCGATGCCGGAGCTGCCCACGCCGGTGTTGCCGATGCCGGAGCTGCCGAGGCCCGAGTTGCCGTGGCCGTGGCTGCCGATGCCGGTGTTGCCGATACCGGCGTTGCCCCAGCCCCAGTTGCCGAGGCCGGCGTTGCCGATGCCGCCGTTGAAGCCGCCCGCGTTGCCCAGGCCCATGTTCTCGATGCCCGCGTTTCCGACGCCCTTGTTCCCGATGCCCGCGTTGCCCACACCGTCGGCGGCGGCCACGCCCGCGCCGCCGATGGCCAGTACGGCCGCGGCACCGAGCGCGGTCGTGATGCGGAGAAGATTCGTGCGCATCGTTGCGTACCTCCTGTTGGGGGGATTCCTGCCCGCTATCCCTAACACGAGGTTGCATCGGATATGGGGATGATTGCCCGAATCTTCCGTGTCGTCGGAGCGCCTGCCCGGGTCAGCGCGTCCGCTGCCCGTCCAGCTCGGCGATCGTGGCGTGGGACGGGCCGCGCCCGCTCTGCTCGTCGCGGGCCACGGCCTCCGCGTCGCGCAGCACCCGTACGGAGTTCTGCCAGGTCAGCTTGGCGAGGTCGCCCTCGGACCAGTTGCGGCGCAGCAGCTCGGCGATCAGGTTCGGGTAGCCGGCGACGTCCTCCAGGCCGCGCGGGGTGAACGCCGTCCCGTCGTAGTCGCCGCCGATGCCGATGTGGTCGATGCCCGCGACCGCGCGCATGTGGTCGAGGTGGTCCGCGATGGTGGCGACCGTGGCCTCGGGGCGCGGGTGGGCCGCCTCGAAGTCCTCGTGGATACGCATCGCGACCGGGGTGGTGTCGAGGTGGTGCAGGCCGTGCTCGCGCATGTTGCGGTCGGCGGCCAGGGTCCAGGCGACCGCCTCGGGCAGCACGAACTTCGGGACGAAGGTCGCCATCGCGACGCCCCCGTTGGCCGGGAGGGCCGCCAGCACGTCGTCGGGGATGTTGCGCGGGTGGTCGCAGACGGCACGGGCCGAGGAGTGCGAGAAGATCACCGGCGCGGTGCTGGTGGCGAGCGCGTCACGCATGACGCCGTCCGCCACGTGGCTGAGGTCGACGAGCATGCCGATGCGGTTCATCTCGCGGACGACCTCGTGGCCGAAGGCGGAGAGCCCGCCGAGGCGCGGCAGGTCCGTGGCGCTGTCGGCCCAGTCGATGTTGTCGTTGTGCGTGAGCGTCATGTAGCGGACGCCCAGGTCGTACAGGGCGCGCAGGGTGCCGAGCGAGTTGTTGATGGAGTGGCCGCCCTCGGCTCCCATGAGGGAGGCGATCCGGCCCTCGGCGCGGGCCTTCTCCAGGTCGTCGGCGGTGAGCGCGCGGCGCAGGTGCGTCGGGTAGCGGGCGATCAGCTCGCCGACGACGTCGATCTGCTCCAGGGTGGCGCTGACGGCCGCGTCCCCGGTGAGGTCGGTGCGGACGTACACCGACCAGAACTGCCCGCCGACCCCGCCGGCCCGCAGCCGGTTCAGGTCGGTGTGGAGCAGGCCGCGCTGGTCGGCGGCGATGTCCCGGGCGTCGAGGTCGTAGCCGACCTGTTCGCGCAGGGCCCAGGGGAGGTCGTTGTGGCCGTCGACGACGGGGTGGACGGCGAGCAGCTCGCGGGCTCGGGCGAGATGGTCCATCGGGGCCGCCCCTTACTTTCCGAAGCCGAAGGAGTCCGAGCCCTGGACCTTGGAGCGCAGGCGCTTGCCCTTCTCCGTGGCCTGGTCGTTCAGCTCCTGCAGGAACTCCTGCATCCGCTCCTGGAGTGCGGAGTCCTGCGTGGCCAGGATCCGGGCGGCGAGCAGGCCCGCGTTGCGTGCTCCGCCGACCGAGACGGTGGCGACGGGGACCCCGGCGGGCATCTGGACGATGGAGAGCAGGCTGTCCATGCCGTCCAGGTACTTCAGCGGCACCGGCACGCCGATGACCGGCAGCGGGGTGACCGAGGCCAGCATCCCGGGCAGGTGGGCGGCTCCGCCCGCGCCCGCGATGATCGCCTTCAGGCCACGGCCCGCGGCCTCCTCGCCGTACGCGATCATCTCGCGCGGCATGCGGTGGGCGGAGACGACGTCGACCTCGTACGGGATCTCGAACTCGTCGAGCGCCTTGGCCGCCGCCTCCATGACGGGCCAGTCGGAGTCCGAGCCCATCACGATGCCGATCACGGGCGCCGGTGCGGAGGGGGAAGTCATTCGGTGATCGTTCCTCGCAGATAGTCGGCCGCGTGCCGGGCGCGCTCCCGCACGTCCGCCAGATCGTCGCCGTAGGTGTTGACGTGGCCGACCTTGCGACCGGGCTTCACGTCCTTGCCGTACATGTGGATCTTGAGCTGCGGGTCGCGGGCCATGCAGTGCAGGTAGCCCTGGTACATGTCCGGGTAGTCGCCGCCCAGGACGTTGCACATGACCGTCCAGGGCGCGCGGGGGCGCGGGTCGCCGAGCGGGAGGTCGAGGACCGCCCGTACGTGGTTGGCGAACTGCGAGGTGATCGCGCCGTCCTGGGTCCAGTGGCCGGAGTTGTGCGGGCGCATCGCCAGCTCGTTGACGAGGATGCGGCCGTCCCGGGTCTCGAACAGCTCGACGGCGAGGTGTCCGACGACGTCCAGCTCGGCGGCGATGCGCAGCGCGAGCTGCTGGGCCTCGCCGGCCAGTTCCTCCGAGAGGTCCGGGGCCGGTGCGATCACCGTGTCGCAGACGCCGTCGACCTGGATGGACTCGACGACCGGGTAGGCGACGGCCTGGCCGTGCGGCGAGCGGACGATGTTGGCCGCCAGCTCCCGTACGAAGTCGACCTTCTCCTCCGCGAGGACCGGGACCCCGGCGCGGAACGGGTCGGCGGCGTCCGCCTCGGAGCGCACCACCCACACGCCCTTGCCGTCGTACCCGCCGCGCACGGTCTTGAGGATGACGGGGAAGCCCCCGACCTCCTCGGCGAACGCGGCGGCGTCGGCCGGGTCGCTCACGATGCGGTTACGGGGGCAGGGGGCGCCGATCTCCGCGAGCCTGGCGCGCATCACCCCCTTGTCCTGGGCGTGGACCAGGGCATCGGGGCCGGGGCGCACGGGGATGCCGTCCGCCTCCAGGGCGCGCAGATGCTCGGTCGGCACATGCTCGTGATCGAAGGTGATCACGTCGCAGCCGCGCGCGAAGGCGCGCAGGGTGTCCAGGTCGCGATAGTCGCCGATGACGACCTCGCTCACCACCTGGGCCGCCGAGTCCTGGGGGGTGTCACTGAGCAGCTTGAATTTCAGGCCGAGGGGGATACCCGCCTCGTGGGTCATGCGGGCGAGCTGACCGCCGCCGACCATGCCGACTACCGGGAACGTCACGTGTCCAGGGTATCCGCCACGCCGGTGGTCCCCGGACGGCCGTACGGATGGCCGCACGGCCCCCGCCCCCGTGGACTCACGGGCGTCACACGGGTGGGCTGGTTAGCATGGCGGGGTTGACGTGGTTGCGTCGACGCCATCGAGCGGACGGACTGAGCGATCACCATGAGCGAACGGGGCGCACTGCGGGCCCGGCTTGATCTGCTGGCCCGGGAGGTCGCCAAGTTCGGCGCGGTCGGCGCGGTGGGACTGCTGGTCAACATCGCCGTCTTCAACCTGCTCCGGCACACGACCGACCTCCAGGTCGTCCGCGCGAGCGTGCTGGCGACCTTCGTCGCGATCCTCTGCAACTACGTCGGCTTCCGCTACTGGACCTACCGGGACCGGGACAAGACCGGCCGGACCCGCGAGCTGACGCTCTTCCTGCTGTTCAGCGCGGCGGGCGCGGTGATCGAGAACGGTGTGCTGTACCTGGCGACGTACGGCTTCGACTGGAACAGCCCGGTCCAGAGCAACGTCTTCAAGATCCTCGGTATCGGGATCGCGACCCTCTTCCGCTTCTGGTCCTACCGGACCTGGGTCTTCAAGGCGCTCCCCGCCGAGGCCCCTCCTGCCAAGACCCCTTCCGCCGAGACCCCTCCCGCAGAGGAGGCCGCGCGCTCCGCGGAGCGGTTTCTGGAGCAGCGGCGGCCGGCGGAGACCGTAGAGCCCGACCCCGTACGGCACTAGAGCCGGTTCCCGTTCGGGAACCGGCGCGCCGCGTCCGTCGTTGTTCAGCGCACCGGGCGCTCAGGGGTTTCGCGGTCGTCCGGGACGCGGCTCAGGAAGAGCGCGAAGACCGCCGGACGCTGCTGGACCAATTCCAGCCGCCCCCCGTCCGCCTCCGCGAGGTCGCGGGCGACGGCCAGGCCGATGCCGGTGGAGTTCCGGCCGCTGATGGCCCGCTCGAAGATCCGCGCCCCCAGTTCGGCGGGGACGCCGGGGCCCTCGTCGGTGACCTCGATGACCACCTGGTTTCCGGTGACCCGGGTGCGCAGGGCGACGGTGCCGCCGCCGTGCATGAGGGAGTTCTCGATCAGCGCCGCCAGGACCTGGGCGACCGCGCCCGGGGTGCCGACGGCCCGCAGTCCGTGCTTGCCGGAGCAGACGAGGGCCCGGCCCGTGGAGCGGTAGGCGGGGCGCCACTCCTCGATCTGCTGCTTGATGACCTCGTCGAGGTCGAAGACGACGGCGGAGCCGGTGCGCGGGTCGCGGGAGTTCGTCAGGAGCCGCTCGACGACGTCGGTCAGGCGCTCGACCTGGGTGAGGGCGATGTTCGCCTCCTCCTTGACCGTCTCGGGGTCGTCGGTGACGGAGATCTCCTCGATCCGCATGGAGAGCGCGGTCAGCGGGGTCCGCAGCTGGTGCGAGGCGTCCGCGGCCAGCCGGCGTTCGGCGGTCAGCATCCGGGCGATCCGCTCGGCCGAGGAGTCCAGGACGTCGGCGACCCGGTCCAGCTCGGGCACGCCGTACCGCTTGTGGCGCGGGCGGGGGTCCCCGGAGCCCAGGCGTTCGGCGGTCTCGGCGAGGTCGGTGAGCGGGGAGGCCAGCCGGTTGGCCTGGCGTACGGCGAGGAGCACGGCCGAGACGATCGCCAGCAGCGCCACCGCGCCGATGATCAGGAGCGTGCGCCCGACCTCGCGGGTGACGGACGAGCGGGACTCCTCGACGGTGACCTTCTCGCCCCCCTCCCCGGTCTCGGTGGCGCGCAGGACGGAGCCGGTGGGCCGGTCGCCGACGGAGATGGGCTCGCGGCCGGGGATCTCGATCAGCGCGTACCGGGCGGGGTCGATCTGCTCGGCCAGCACGCCGGAGTTGATCGTCTCCTCCCCCAGCAGCCGGCTCTCGACCACGCTGATCAGCCGGAGTGCCTCGGACTCCACGCTCTCCTGGGCGCTGGCGCTGATGGTGCGGGTCTCCACGATCACCAGCGAGACACCGAAGACGGCGATGACGACGAGCACCACGGCGAGCGTGGAGTTGATCAGTCGGCGGCGCATGCCCGCCGCCTCAGGGGGCCGTCGGGACGGTTCTCAGAGCGCATGGGTGCTTCGTACGTCAGCTCTTCTCGAACCGGAAGCCGACGCCCCGGACGGTGGCGATGTAGCGCGGATTGGCGGCGTCGTCGCCGAGCTTCTTGCGCAGCCAGGAGATGTGCATGTCGAGGGTCTTGGTGGAGGACCACCAGGTGGTGTCCCAGACCTCGCGCATCAGCTGGTCGCGGGTGACGACCCGGCCGGCGTCCCTGACGAGGACCCGCAGCAGGTCGAACTCCTTGGCGGTGAGCTGGAGTTCCTCCTCGCCCATCCATGCGCGGTGGGACTCGACGTCGATCCTGACGCCGTGGGTGGCGGGCTGCGGGACGGGCTCGGAGGAGCCGCGGCGCAGCAGGGCGCGGACCCGGGCGAGCAGCTCGGCGAGCCGGAACGGCTTGGTGACGTAGTCGTCGGCGCCCGCGTCCAGGCCGACGACCGTGTCGACCTCGTCCGCGCGGGCCGTCAGCACCAGGATCGGGATGGCGTGGCCGCCGGCCCGGAGCCTGCGGGCGACTTCGAGACCGTCCATCCCGGGCAGCCCCAGGTCGAGGACGACCAGGTCGATACCGCCCTGGAGTCCGGCGTCGAGCGCGGTCGGACCGTCCTGGCGGACCTCGACCTCGTAACCCTCCCGACGCAGTGCGCGGGCCAGGGGCTCCGAGATGGATGCGTCGTCCTCGGCGAGCAGTACACGGGTCATGGACTGATGGTAGTCCGGCCGGGGGGCCCGAAGTGAGGCCCGCGACGCCACCTGCGGGTCAGCGCCACAAAGAGGACGGAGACCTTTGAATATGGGAGTCTGGTTCCACCAGGACCTGTGATCCATGTCTCAAATCCTTTCATATCCCTCCGTGTCGTGTCGTATGGTGTCCCGACGCCTGTTGCACTACTCAAGGACCTTTGGGCAGCCATGAGCGCCAAGGGTCCCTTTTGTGTGCGGGGCCGGTTCCGGCCGGCCCGCTCTGAGTGAATGACCTGTGAGCCGGGCCCGGAACGCGAGGACGCGCCCCGGGTGTGGATCCCGACGCGGTTCTTCCCCGCTCCACCGCCGCGCCCCCGCCAGGGGCCCGGCCGCACGGAGCACGTCCCCCTCAGGCGTCGGGGACGGGGCAACGCCGCGCCGGTGCCGGCTGCCCCCCACCGGGCGCGTACCGCTCACGAGGCGGCGCGTCCCGACCAGCAAGGATCGACCATGGCGTCCAGCCTGACGAAGGACTCGCCGAATTCCGGCGAGAAGACCTTCTTCGGCCACCCCCGCGGCCTGGCCACACTCTTCATGACGGAGATGTGGGAGCGCTTCAGCTATTACGGCATGAGGGCACTGCTCCCGCTCTACCTGATCGCGCCCGGCGGGCTCGACATGAACGCCGGCACGGCGACCGCGATCTACTCCGTCTACCTCTCGCTGGTGTACCTGCTCGCCATGCCCGGCGGCTGGTTCGGCGACCGGGTCTGGGGTCCGCGCAAGACCGTCGCCATCGCGGGCGGCATCATCATGCTCGGCCACCTGACCCTGGCCCTGCCCTCCGAGGCCACCTTCTTCGCGGGTCTCGGCCTGGTGGCCATCGGCTCCGGCCTGCTGAAGTCCAACATCTCCACGATGGTCGGCCACCTCTACGACGGCCCGGAGGACCCGCGCCGCGACGGTGGCTTCACGATCTTCTACATGGGCATCAACATGGGCGCCTTCGCGGCTCCCCTGGTGATCGGCACCGTGGGCGAGAACGTCAACTGGCACCTCGGGTTCGCCCTCGCCGCGCTCGGCATGGGCCTGGGTGTGGTCCAGTTCCTGATCGGCACCCGCCACCTGAACGAGCGCAGCCTCGTCGTCCCGAAGCCGCTCTCCAAGGACGAGCGCGCCGCCACGCTGCGCAAGTCGATGATCTGGCTGGGCGTCGCCGCCGTCTTCTACATCGGCACGGTCGTCACCGGCGTCTACACGCTGAACTGGCTGCTGGTCCCGATCACGATCGCGGGTCTGGTCATTCCGGTGATGGTCCTCGCGCGCATCAAGCGCGACAAGGAGCTCAGCGCCGCCGAACAGTCGAAGGTGAGCGGGTACATCTGGTTCTTCGTGGCCGCCGCCATCTTCTGGATGATCTACGACCAGGGCGGCTCGACGCTCTCGATCTTCGCCGAGTCCTCGGCCGAGAACAGCGTCTTCGGCTGGGACTTCCCGGTCTCCTGGTACCAGTCGGTCAACCCTGTCCTGATCATGGCGCTCGCCCCGGTCTTCGCCACCTTCTGGCTCGCTCTGAACCGGCGCGGCAAGGAGCCGAGCACGATCGTGAAGTTCAGCTCCGGCCTCGTGCTGGTCGGCGCCTCGTTCTTCGTCTTCCTGATGCCTCTGACCATCGCGGGTGACGGCCACAAGGCCGCCGCGATGTGGCTGGTCGCGATCTACTTCATCCAGACCATGGCCGAGCTGACGCTCTCCCCGGTCGGACTCTCGGTCACCACCAAGATGGCACCGCAGAAGTACGCCAGCCAGATGATGGGTGTCTGGTTCCTCGCCGTCACCGCCGGTGACTGCACCACGGGTCTGCTCTCGCTGGCCGGTGTGGGGCTCGACAGCACGGGGGTCGTGGCCCTGGAGGCGACGCTCGCAGTCGCCGCCGGTATCGCGATCTTCATGTACCGCGGCAAGGTCAAGCAGCTCATGGGCGACGTCCGCTGACGCACGCTCCGTAGGCCCCTCCCGGGGATGTACACACGTACGACTGAGGGCCGCCGCACCGGATCACTCCGGTGCGGCGGCCCTCAGCTCTTCTCCGGACCGGCTGCTCTCCGGACCGGCCGGGCCGCTCAGCGCATGCCGCGCAGCTTCCGCCACGGGGTGAACGTGAACACCGCGCCGCCCAGCAGGATCGCGGTGCCCGCGACCAGGCCGAGCGCCCTCAGTGCACCGCTGTCCTCGGCCCCGGTGGCGGCCAGGCCGCCGCCCGAGTCCGTGCCGCCGCCGGACGCCGCCGCTCCGCCGGAGCCTGCCGCTCCGCCGCTTCCGCTGCCTCCGGACGCGCCGCCCGGCTGGGCCGAGGTGTCCAGCTCCAGGGAGACGGCCACATCGGCGGGCGGGGTGCAGGTGGTCGTCGTACCGGCGGCCATCACGGTCAGGACGCCGGGGCTGAGCGTGGACTTCCCGCTCGCGCCGGGCTTGTACGTGCCGGTGAGATCCGGGATCTCGATCGGGGCGCCGGTCTTGATGACCTCCTTGTTCAGCGGCCCCTCGACCTTGACCGTGCCCTGGTCCGCCCCGCCGAGCTCGACCTCCATGGACGGCTTGACCTGGCCCGCCGGAATGTCGATCGGGCTGTCCATCACGGACTTGCTGAACTTCACCGTCAGGTCGTAGTCGCCGCCGTTCTTCTTGGCGCTGATCCGGACCGGCGAGGTGGCGTTCTTGTCCCCGATGGGGGTCTTGCACGCGTAGGCGACGGACACCTCCTTGCCGGGGAAGTCGGTCTCGCCGCCCCCGCCGCCGGTGCTTCCGCCGTCGCCGCCCCCGGACGTCGTGCCGCCGGAGTCCGAGCCGCCGCTGTCCGTGCCGCCCGTCGTGGTGCCGCCGGAGTCCGTGCCTCCGGTGGTGGTTCCGCCGGTGTCCGTGCCGCCGGAGGTCGTGCCGCCCGTGGTGGAGCCGCCTCCCTCGGTGACCTTGATCGTGACGCCCGGCTGCACCTCCTCCTTCGGCGCGCACTTGGTGTCCGTCGAGATCGGCTTGGACACGTTGATGTTGTACGCGCCGGGGGTCAGCGTGATCTCCCCGGCCGTCTCCAGCTTCAGCGTGCCCTTCATGTCGGGCAGCAGCATGGGGCTGTTCTTGGGGATCGGCGGGTTCTGCCGGGGGCCTTCCAGCTTCAGTTCGCCGCTCGCCGCGCCGCCCAGGGTGACGGTTCCGGTCGGCTTGACCGTGTCCGCCCCCAGGTCCAGCACGTCCGGGTTCTTGGACGCGGCCTCGACCGTCTTCCAGACGACCTCGATCTCGTCGCCCACCTTCGCCTCGGCCGGAGCCGTGAGCTCCACCTTCGTGGTGCCCTGCACGGCGGGCAGTCCCGAGATCGGCGGCGGGACGCATTCCGTCGCGTAACTGACCTCGGCGGCCTGGGCCGGGCTCGCGGCCATCAGGATGCCCGCGCCGCCGAGCATCAGCGCGACTCCTGCCGCGCTCATCCTCCGTTGCGTTCTCACGCTTGTCCCTTCGTCGTGGGTCGGGGTCGGTTCTCTGACGGTGCGGAGTCCGGGGTGAACCACGGCAGCACGGCCGTGGTCGAGGTGGTGCTCGTGGTGGCGTCGGTGGACGTGGGGGCGGTGCGGGGTGCGGCCGGCCGCCGCATGCGGTGCGCGCCGGCGGGGCGGGGCCTGACCCTGTCCACGATCGCCATGCCGACACGGAAGACCGCCGCCGGGACGACCAGGCAGAGCAGGACCCAGAAGAGGGTGACGCCCCACGGGCGGCCCACCCCCCACGGCTGCTCGGCCAGCACCTTGTCCCCGTACCGCAGGGAGACCTGGTAGTCGCCGTGCGCGCCCGCGGACAGCTCGACCGGCAGCTCGATCCGCGCCTTGCCGCCGGGCGCGACCGTGCCGCGCCACTGGCGTTCCTCCCACTGCGGCGCGTAGACGCCGTGCGCGGTGCCGATCTCGAAGACGGGGTCCTTCACCGGGGCGGATCCGAGGTTGCCCACGGTGAGGACAAGCCGTCGGGCGGGCGGGGCGCCGAACCAGGTCAGCAGGGAACTGTCGCCCTCCAGACGGGTGGTGGCCAGCACCGCGAGCCTCCCGTCGCCGCTCTGCCGCGGCAGATCCGCCGTCGGATGGCCCGCCACCGTGAACTCCGCGTCGACCAGAGCCTGTTCGCCCGTCACCGTGGCGACGTGCACGACGCAGGGGCAGGGCTGCGGCGGTTCGGTCACCGGCAGCTTCTTGCGGAAGGTGCCCTTCTCGTCGGTCGTGACGGCGCGGCCGTCGGCGTTGGCGCAGGAGTTGGTACCGCCGATGACACCCCGCTCCGGCGTGGACCGACCGCAGATCAGCAGCATGAGCAGCGCGTCGGGCCGCCAGCCGCTGCCGCTGACGGTGATCTCTCCTCCCTTGCCCGCCTCCTTCTTGGACAGGCTGACGGCGGGGTCGCGGTCGGCCGCCCGCGCTCCCTGCGCCGTGAGGACCAACAGGGCGGGCAGCAGGGCGAGGAGAGCCAGGAGGGCGGGCAGGTGCCGCCGGCCGGCGGGCCGGGTGGGACGGAGGAGGGTACGGGGGGCTTCGGGTCCGGGCTGCCGCGTCACGTCTTCGCTCCCGCCTTCAGCAACGGTTCGGTGGCCACCGGGGGTTGCGCCTCGACCGTGGGTGGTCGCGGGGCCGCGCGCCCCGTGCGCCGCCTCCTCCGGTACGCGCCGGAGGCGAACACGGCCAGGCCGCCGAGGAGCAGCAGCCCGCCGCCGACGACCGGGCCCACCGGGAGGTACGTCGCCGAGGCCTCCGCCTCGTCCCGGGCGCCCCCCGAAGCGGTGACCCGCAGGTGTACGGTCACCGCGTCCAGGGCCGGGGCGTCGGGCCAGGGTTCGGTCCGCTCGACCCTCCGGCCGGGGGCCAGCTCCAGCGGCAGGGGCCGTTCCGGGCGGTCCAGCAGCCTGCCGAACACCCCTTCGGCGCGGACCGCCAGCCGGGGCCTCAGCATCGCGTTGCCCCGGTTGACCAGGGCGTACCTGATCGTCCCGTCGGACACCTCGACGTCCTCGACGGTGAGCGCCGCGAGTGTCGGGCCGACGGTCCGGACCCGGACCGGTACGCGGATCTCCTCGCCCCCGCCGATGGCCACGGCCTCTCCGGAGGCGTCGCCGGGGACCGCGTCGGGCGGCACCGTGAGGGCGAGCGGCACATCGGCGCGGGTGCGGGCCGGAACGGTGACCGTGTCCTCGGCGAACCTGATCCACCCCCCGGCCCGGCCCTCGCCCCGGAGCCGTACGGTCAGCGGGGCCCGGCCGGAGTTGGTCACCGCGAGCCGGTCCTGGAGGACCGTGCCGGGGGTGCCCTCCAGATAGACGTACGGCCGGGCGTCCCGGCCGGTGCCGGTCCCTGCGGGCCGGGCCGTCCAGTCCGCCGGACCGTCATCGGCGGCGGCCGGGGGCGCGAGCCCGTACAGGAGCACGGCGAGCGCCGCCGTGAGGACGGGCAGCGCCCGGCAAAGGCGCTGGGTGGGTGGCGACATGGGCGGCTCCTTGCCTTCCGGCGGCGACGGCGGCGGCGGACGGGCCGTGCGCTCCTCGCGTGCCGCGGTCAGCCCGTGGGCCGCTGTCCGCGCCGGGTCAGCCAGAGCACTCCCGCCGCTCCGGTCAGCAGCACGGTGCCGCCGAGCGTGCCGAGCGCCGCCGCCGAGTCCAGCGGTCCGGTGCGGGGCAGTTCGCCGCCGCCCGAAGTGCCTCCGGTGGCACCGCCGGTGGAGCCTCCGGTCGCTCCCCCGCCCGATGAACCGCCCGCCCCCTGGACGTCCAGTTCGAGGGAGGGGCCCGGGCTGTTCTTGGGTGTACAGGTCGTCGTCGTACCGAGGGCCTTGATGGTGAGGACCCCGGCGGTGAAGGTGACCTTGCCGCTCTTCTTCGGGGTGTACGTCCCCGACAGGTCACTGATCCTGATCGGGGTGTTGGCCGGAATCGCCTCGGCGTTCGCCGGGCCGGAGACCTGGACCTTGCCCGTCTCCGCGCCGCCCAGTTCGATCACGGCGCTCGGGTTCATGGCGCCCTTCCCCAGCTCGACCGGGCTGGAGGAGACACCCTTCTGGAAGGACATGGTGAGCTTGTGGCCGTCGCCGCTCCTGACGCTCTTGATGTCGATGGGCGAGACCGCGCCCTTGGGCCCGATGGGCGTCACACACTGGTAGTTGACGTCCACGACCTCGGCGTACGCGGCAGGCGCGCCCGTCACCACGATCGAGCCCGCCAGCGCGGCCGCCAGCGCGAGAGTTGTCCGTTTCCGGTTCGGCACCTCGTGTTCCCCTCTTGCCGGACGCCGCCGCGCGCCACGATCAGTGGATCCTTACGGGCGCACATTGCTGACGGCACATCAGATTGGGCGCTCAAGGTACGCCCGGGGCCTGATGGAGGGAAGACAAAGAGCGCGCCGATCCGGCGCGCTCTTCGTGGATACGGATTTCGGGGGGCGGGTCTAGGCGGGAGCGGCGAGCTCCGCCCAGACGGTCTTGCCCGGGGCGTCCGGCGTACGCAGCACGCCCCAGTCGAGGCAGAGGCGCTGCACGATGAACATGCCGTGGCCCCCGGGGCGGCCGGCGCGGTGCGGCGTACGGGGTGCGGGCTGCCCGGTGCCGCGGTCGACGACCTCCACCCGCAGCCCCTTGGGGGTGCGGCCGATCCGGATCTCCTCGGGGCCCTCCGCGTGCAGGCAGGCGTTGGTGACCAGCTCGGAGACGACCAGCAGGACGTCCTCGGCTGCGGCCCTGCGGTCGGCGGTGGACGCCGGGAGCCAGCCCCAGTCGTGCAGCGCCTGCCGGGCGAAGTCCCGGGCCGTCGGAACGATGCCGCCGGCCTGTGCGAGCGAGAGCGTGCGCCACTGCCGCTCGGCCGGGACGGGCGAGGCTGCGCCCGCTTCGTCCGGCTCGCGACCGAGGTCGCCCGGCGGATGCTGCCGGGTGGTGCTCATCAGCGCTTCACCTCACCGATTCGCCATGTCGCCATGTCGCCGTTCAACAGATAATGATCAGTTACCGAGTGTGCCGGAACCCTTGCGGGGCACCGCCGGGGTGTCTCCTGCCCTGCCATGTCGCAACAACACCCACTTGAGGCACACGATCGCGTGACGCAGCCGACATCAGGAATGCCCGCGGTCGCACGGCCGTGACCGGGTCAGGTGGCCAGGGCCTCTTCGAGTGTGGCGTGGACGGTGAAGACCGCCTCCGCGCCGGTGATCTCGAACACCCTCGCCACGACGGGCTGCATTCCGGCCAGATGGACGCCCCCTCCGGCGGCCTCCGCCTTGAGGCGGGCGCCGAGCAGCACGTTCAGCCCGGTGGAATCGCAGAAATCCAGGCGGGAGCAGTCGACCACCAGGCGCGAACGCCCCTCCTCGACCGCACTCTCCAGGGGCTCGCGCAGCAGATCCGCGGTGTGGTGATCGAGCTCACCCACCGGAGTCACCACCTCGCTGCGCCCCTCGGTCCGGACCTCGACCTGAAGCCGACCCCGGTTAGCACTGCCGACCGTCCCGCGGTCCATGCCTGTCCCTCTTCGCCGTCCGTCACTGTGCGCGTCACTGCCTGTGCGGCTGTATGCATAGCTGCCGCCGACGTGCGTAAAACAGTACGCGTTCCGCACGCCACACGGTAGTCGGAGACCTCAACAAACCGGACATATGGCAGCAATTGGCGCTTGTCACTGCTGGTCAAGACCGGGTATGGGTAGAGGGACACCAGAAATGCGACCGGCTTTGGAGGCGCCGCTTCACCGCAGGAACACGTATGGGCATCGGCAGCCATATGCCGAGAACGATGGAGGAGAACCATGTCACCCCGGCTCGACGTAGCGCGTACCCAGAACGCGTCGTCGGCATGTCCTCAGGGACCGACCAATTCCGACTCCCCCGCCGCGAGCGCCGTCCCCGGCCCGCGCGCGAGCACCACCGGTGACACCGGCACCACCGTCACCACCTCAGACTTCTCCGGCGCTTCCGGTGAGAGCCCCGAAGGGCTCGAAGGGCTTCCCGAGATCCCGCCGTACGCCGAAGTGGGCGCTCTGGACGCCAGGGCCCTGTCGAAGACGCTCTTCGAGCGGCTGGAGTCCCTCGAAGAGGGCACCCACGAGTACAGCTACGTCCGCAACACCCTCGTCGAGCTGAACCTCGCGCTCGTCAAGTTCGCCGCCTCCCGGTTCCGCTCCCGCAGCGAACCGATGGAGGACATCGTCCAGGTCGGCACCATCGGCCTGATCAAGGCGATCGACCGGTTCGAGCTGAGCCGCGGCGTGGAGTTCCCGACCTTCGCGATGCCGACGATCGTCGGCGAGATCAAGCGCTTCTTCCGTGACACCAGCTGGTCCGTGCGCGTACCGCGCCGGCTCCAGGAGCTGCGGCTCGACCTGGCGAAGGCGGGCGACGAGCTCTCCCAGCAGCTGGACCGCGCGCCCACCGTGGCGGAGCTGTCCGAGCGTCTCGGCATCACCCCGGACGAGGTCGTCGAGGGCATGTCCGCGAGCAACGCGTACACCGCGAGCTCGCTGGACGCCAAGCCCGAGGAGGACGACGGCGAGGGCGCCCTCGCGGACCGCATCGGTTACGAGGACCACGGGCTCGAAGGCATCGAGTACGTGGAGTCGCTGAAGCCGCTGATCGCCGCGCTGCCCGCCCGGGACCGGATGATCCTCTCGCTCCGCTTCGTCAGCAACATGACGCAGTCGGAGATCGGCGAGGAGCTGAACATCTCGCAGATGCACGTCTCCCGGCTGCTCTCCCGCACGCTGACCAAGCTCCGCAAGGGTCTGACCCTGGAGGAGTGACCCCGGTCGGCCCGCCGCCCCTCCTCGGGGCTTCACGGGCCGTCGAGCACCGCGGAAGGACCCGCCCCGGACTGCCGGGAGCGGGTCCTTCCGCGTGTGGGGCGGTGGCCCGTGCCGGAGGACCGGCTACTCATGCGCGCTGAGTACGCCACCGGAGGCGTCCGGTGGCCGCGGGCTCCTAGCGTTCGATCATGAACGCGCCCCGGCCCCGGCCCCGCCCCTGGTATCGCACGGCATCCCGTCGGCGGCTCCTGCGCCGTCCCCGCCTTCCCGGGTACCGGGGAGCCCGCGCCCTCTGCGCGACGCTCGTCGCGTCGGCGACGGTCGCCGCGTTCGCCTGGCTGTGGTACGGGTCGCCGTATCCGCAGTCCGACCCCGACCGCATCGCCGTCCGGCTCAAGGACCAGGCCCAGCGCGCCTACGACGAGGCCGCGCTGCCCGGCCGGCCCGAGGTGGAGCTCGGCCGGGTGGAGACGGGGGCGTGTTACTACCGAGGGCTGCGGGGCGTGGCCCACATCGACGAGGGCCGCCCGGACGTCAGAAGCTTCGACCTGGACTGGCAGGTGACGGCGGTCCCGGAGGACGTCGCCCGGTCCGGCCTGCAGCGGATGCGAGCACGGCTGGAACGCGAAGGCTGGACCTTTGTCGACACCGGCGTGGACCGGCCCGGCTTCCGCTTCCGCAACCCGGCCGGCGAGGACGGCGTGCAGCAGGTGGAGCACGTCGACGCGCGCTGGTACCGGGAGACGGGAACGTACTCCGTCAGCGTCTACGCGGGCTGCGGGAAGCTTCCCGACGGCTTCGACGAGTACACGTGGCCGGAGCGCGACTGGGTCCCTGAGGCGGTTCCCGGGGCGCCCCTCACACCACCCGCTGCCCGCTCCGCCACACCGCGCTGACCAGCGGGACGCCCGGGCGGTAGGCGAGGTGGACGTGGCTCGGGGCGTCGAGGAGGACCAGGTCCGCGCGGGCTCCGGGGGTGATCCGGCCGATGTCGGTACGGCGCAGGGCCGCGGCCCCGCCCGCGGTGGCGGACCAGATCGCCTCGTCCGGGGTCATCCCCATGTCGCGTACGGCCAGCGCGACGCAGAACGGCATGGACGAGGTGAACGACGAGCCGGGGTTGCAGTCCGTGGAGAGCGCGACGGTGGCCCCGGCGTCGAGGAGGCGGCGGGCGTCGGGCCAGGTGGCGCGGGTGGAGAACTCCGCGCCCGGGAGCAGCGTGGCGACCGTGCTGCCCTGGCCGAGCGCGTCGACGTCCGCGTCGGTGAGGTGGGTGCAGTGGTCGGCCGACGCGGCGCCGAGCTCGACGGCGAGCTGGACGCCGGGGCCGTAACTGAGCTGGTTGGCGTGGATGCGCGGCTGCAGCCCCTTGGCGAGGCCCGCGGTGAGGATGGCGCGGGCCTGGTCGCCGTCGAAGGCGCCCTGCTCGCAGAACACGTCGATCCAGCGGGCGTGCGGGGCGCAGGCCTCCAGCATCGGACCGGTGACCAGGTCGACGTATCCGGCGGGGTCGTCGGCGTAGTCGGGGGACACGATGTGCGCGCCGAGGTAGGTGACCTCGTCGGTGTGGCGGCCCGCGATGCGCAGGGCGCGGGCCTCGTCCTCGACGGTGAGGCCGTAGCCGGACTTGGTCTCGAAGGTGGTGGTGCCCTGGCGCAGGGCCTCGGCGAGGTAGCGGGCGACGTTGGCGGACAGCTCCTCGTCGGTGGCGGCCCGGGTGGCGGCGACGGTGGTGCGGATGCCGCCCGCGCGGTAGGGCTGCCCGGACATGCGGGCGTTGAACTCCTGGGTGCGGTCGCCCGCGAAGACCAGGTGGGAGTGGGAGTCGACGAAGCCCGGGACGACCGCGCGGCCGGCCGCGTCGAGGACGTTGTCAGTGGCGGGTGCTTTGCTGGATTCACCGGTCCAGACGATGCGGTCGCCCTCGATGACGACGGCCGCGTCCTGGATCACGCCCAGGGGGGTCCCGTTGCCGAGGGAGGGGTCATTGGTGACCAGGCTGGCGATGTGGGTGACGGCGGTGGTCGTCATCTGGAGAGTGTTCTCCTCGCGTTCCGGATGTTCCGGGGTCGGGGTTGCGGGTCGGGGGCGTTCCGCGCTCGGCTGCTCAGGGCTTTCGCGGCCGGCGCTCGGCTGCTCAGGGTTTCCGCGTCCGGCGCTCAGCCGTGCAGGGCGGCGATGGCGGTCGCCAGGGCCCGGGGCACGTCCTCGATCTGTGCGTGACGGCCGTCCCGGACGATGTGCCGCCCTGCCACGACCGTGTGCCGCACATCAGCGGCGGAGGCGGCGAATACGGCGGTCTCCGCTGCCAGTCGGGGCACCGGTCCTGCCGTCCTGACGGAGTCCAGGGCGACCGTCGTCAGATCGGCGGGGGCGCCCGGCTCCAGGACGCCCGCGTCGGGGCGGCCCAGTGCCGCGTGCCCGTCGGCGGAGGCGGCCCGCAGCAGGGCGGCGGCCGTCCAGTGGCCCCGGATGTGGGTGCGCAGCCGCTCGTTCAGCTCCATCGCGCGCGCCTCTTCGAAGAGGTCGATCACGGCGTGGCTGTCGCTGCCAAGGGAGAGCGGCGAGCCCGCCTTCTGGAGGGCGGTGGCGGGGCCGATGCCGTCGGCCAGGTCGCGTTCGGTGGTCGGGCACATGCACGTGCCGGTGGTGGAGGAGCCGAGCAGAGCGATGTCCTCCTCCGTCAGATGCGTGTTGTGGATGCCCGTGGTGCGCGGGCCGAGGACCCCGTGGTCGGCGAGCAGCCGGGTGGGGGTGCGGCCGTGGGCGGCCCGGCACGCCTCGTTCTCCGCCGTCTGCTCGGACAGGTGGACGTGCAGCGGGGCCTCCCGCTCCTCGGCCCACTGCGCCACGGTGGCCAGTTGGTCCGCCGGGACCGCCCGGACGGAGTGGATCGCCGCGCCGATGAGCGTGTGGTCGTCGCCCTTGAGGAGGGAGGCGCGTTCCGCCCAGGCCTCGGCGGTGGTGTCGGAGAAGCGCAGCTGGTGCCGGTTGGGCTTCTCGCCGAATCCGGCGGCGAGATAGGCGGTGTCCAGCAGGGTGATCCGGATCCCGGCCTCGGCGGCGGCCGCGATGAGCGCCTCGCCCATGGCGTTCGGGTTGGCGTAGGGGGTGCCGCCGGGGGCGTGGTGCAGATAGTGGAATTCGCCGACGGAGGTGATGCCGGCCAGGGCCATCTCGGCGTACGTGGCGCGGGCCAGGTCGAAGTAGGTGTCCGGGGTGAGCCGGGACGCCGTGCGGTACATCAGCTCGCGCCAGGTCCAGAACGTCCCGGTGCCGACCTGGACGGTGGCGCGCAGGGCCCGGTGGAAGGCGTGGGAGTGGGTGTTGGCGAGGCCGGGGAGGGTCAGCCCGCGCAGCGCGGTCGCGCCGGGCGGCGGTGCCTCCACCCCGGTCCTGATCCCGGCGATGCGCCCGTCCGCGACGTCCAGGGTGACGCCCGGCTCGACGTGCGTGCCGAGCCAGGCGTGGTCCATCCAGTAGGTCGCGGTGACGGGCGCGCCCGTCGTCCGTTGTGTCAGCTGCACGCGAGACCTTCCAGTACGTCGGCGAGTGCCTCCACCCCGGCCGTGCAGTCGTCCTCGGCGGCGTGCTCGGCGGGTGAGTGCGAGATGCCGGTGGGGTTCCGTACGAAGAGCATGGCGGTGGGCACCGAGGCGGACAAAATACCCGCGTCGTGGCCCGCGCCGGTGCCGAGGACGGGCACGGGCCGCCCCGTGTCGCCGGCGCCCTCCAGGATCTTGGCCAGTTCGTCGCGCAGGGCGTGCTCGAACTCGACGACGGGCGTGAACGATTCGCGCACGACGTCGAGGTCGATCCCGGCCCGCTCGGCGTACTCCCGGGCGGCACGCTCGACGCCGGTGACGACGGCGTCCAGGGTGGCCTGGTCGGCGGCGCGGGAGTCGAGCCAGCCGCGGACGAGGGAGGGGATGGCGTTGACCCCGTTGGGCTCGACCGCGATCTTGCCGAAGGTGGCGAGCGCGCCGGTCAGTTCGGCCTCGCGGCGGGCGGCGAGCACGGTCTCGGCGTACGTGAGCATCGGGTCGCGACGGTCGGTGAGCCGGGTGGTGCCCGCGTGGTTGGCCTCGCCCCGGAAGTCGAACCGCCAGCGGCCGTGCGGCCAGATGGCGGAGGCGATGCCGACGGGGTCGCCGGTCAGGTCGAGGGCGCGGCCCTGCTCGACGTGGAGTTCGACGAACGCGCCGATCCGGGCGAGCCGTTCCGGGTCGGGGCCGATGGTCCCGGGGTCGTATCCGGCCGCCTCCATGGCGGCGGGCAGGGTGGTCCCGTCCGCGTCCGTCAGGCGGTGGGCGTCGGCGACGGTGAGCTGTCCGGCGGCGAGCCGGGACCCGACGCAGGCCAGTCCGAAGCGGGCGCCCTCCTCGTCACCGAAGTTGGTGATGGCCAGCGGCCGGGTGAACTCCACTCCCCTGCGGTGGAGTTCGTCGAGCGCGGCGAAGGAGGACACCACGCCGAGCGGGCCGTCGAAGGCCCCGCCGTCCGGTACGGAGTCCAGATGGGAGCCGGTGACGACGGCGTCCCGGGCCAGGGGGTCGCCGAGCCAGGCCCACTGGTTGCCGTTGCCGTCGATCTCGTACGCGAGCCCGCGCGCCTCGGCCTGCGCACGGAACCAGGCCCGGCAGTCGAGGTCGGCCGCCGACCAGGCGTAGCGCCGGTAGCCGCCGCTGTCGGGGTGGCGCCCGACGGGAGCCAGCTCCCGCCACATCGAGAGGAAGGAGTCACCGGCACGCCACGGCTGTCGTCCCGGACCGGGCGGGGTGGGCCCGGCCGCACCGGCCGGGTCCTGCCCCGAGGTGCCCGTGGGCATCAGTTGCCCTCCGTCATCGGAACGCGTACGCCCTTGTCAGCGGCGACGGACTCCGCGATGTCGTAGCCGGCGTCGACGTGGCGGATGACGCCCATGCCGGGGTCGTTCGTCAGGACGCGGCGGATCTTCTCGCCCGCGAGCTTCGTGCCGTCGGCGACGGAGACCTGGCCCGCGTGGATGGAGCGGCCCATGCCGACGCCGCCGCCGTGGTGGAGGGAGACCCAGGAGGCGCCGGAGGCGACGTTGACCATGGCGTTGAGCAGCGGCCAGTCGGCGATGGCGTCGGAGCCGTCGAGCATGGCCTCGGTCTCGCGGTACGGGGAGGCGACGGAGCCGCAGTCGAGGTGGTCGCGGCCGATGGCCAGCGGGGCGGCCAGCTCGCCGCTCGCGACCATGTCGTTGAAGCGCTCGCCGGCCTTGTCGCGCTCGCCGTAGCCGAGCCAGCAGATCCGGGCGGGCAGGCCCTGGAAGTGGACGCGCTCGCCGGCCATCTTGATCCAGCGGTGCAGCGACTCGTTCTCCGGGAAGAGGTCCAGGATCGCCTTGTCGGTCTTGTGGATGTCGGAGGCCTCGCCGGAGAGGGCGGCCCAACGGAAGGGGCCCTTGCCCTCGCAGAAGAGGGGGCGGATGTAGGCGGGGACGAAGCCGGGGAAGTCGAAGGCGCGGTCGTACCCGGCGAGCTGGGCCTCGCCGCGGATGGAGTTGCCGTAGTCGAAGACCTCGGCGCCGGCGTCCATGAAGCCGACCATGGCCTCGACGTGGCGGGCCATCGACTCGCGGGCGCGCTGGGTGAAGTCGGCGGGCTTCTCGGCGGCGAGGTCGGCCATGTCGTCGAAGTCGACGCCGAGCGGCAGGTAGGCCAGCGGGTCGTGGGCGCTGGTCTGGTCGGTGACGATGTCGATCGGCGCGCCCTCGGCGAGCATCCGGGGCAGCAGCTCGGCCGCGTTGCCGAGGAGGCCGATGGAGAGAGGCTTCCGCTGGTCACGGGCTTCGACGGCGAGCTGGAGGGCGTGCTCCAGGCTGTCGGCCCTCACGTCCAGGTAGCGGTGCTCGATGCGGCGCTCGATGGCGCGCGGGTCCACGTCGATGCAGATCGCGACGCCGTCGTTCATGGTGACGGCGAGCGGCTGGGCGCCGCCCATGCCGCCGAGCCCGGCGGTCAGGGTGATCGTCCCGGCCAGCGTCCCGCCGAACTTCTTCGCGGCGACGGCGGCGAAGGTCTCGTAGGTGCCCTGGAGGATGCCCTGGGTGCCGATGTAGATCCAGGACCCGGCGGTCATCTGGCCGTACATGGTCAGGCCCAGCTGTTCCAGGCGGCGGAACTCCTCCCAGTTGGCCCAGTCGCCGACCAGGTTGGAGTTGGCGATGAGCACGCGCGGCGCCCACTCGTGGGTCTGCATGACGCCGACCGGCCGCCCCGACTGGACGAGCATCGTCTCGTCCTGCTTGAGCGTCTGAAGGGTGCGGACCATAGCGTCGAACGAGCGCCAGTCGCGGGCCGCCTTCCCGGTGCCGCCGTAGACGACGAGCTTGTCGGGGTGCTCGGCGACCTCGGGGTCGAGGTTGTTCTGCAGCATGCGCAGGGCGGCTTCCTGCTGCCATCCCAGGGCGGTCAGCGCGCTGCCGCGCGGTGCCCGTACGGGGCGGGGTCCTGACATGGCGGTGCCTCCTCGCGACGGTGGAAATCTATTCACATCCTGCTGCTCTGAATAGTCGTAGTCAACAGGTGCGGTTCGCGTCGCGATCGGGAAGGCGTGATTCCTACCCGTCCCAGCGGCCGTCCCGGAGGCACCGATGAGCACTCCCGACCTACCCGCAAGCGCCAAGGCGTCCGAGAAGGACGGCGGATCGCCGCCGCTCAAGCGCGCCCTCGGACCCAAGCTGCTGATCCTCTTCGTCATCGGCGACATCCTCGGCACCGGCATCTACGCCACCACCGGAGACGTCGCGGGCAAGATCGGCGGCGCGCTCTGGCTGCCGTTCGCGATCGGCTTCGCCGTCGCGCTGCTGACGGCGGCCTCGTACGTGGAGCTGGTCGGCAAGTACCCGAAGGCGGCCGGGGCCGCGCTCTACACCCAGAAGGCGTTCAAGGTCCCCTTCCTGACCTTCGTCGTCGCCTTCATGGTCATGTGCTCGGGCCTGTCCTCGGCGAGCGCGGCGGCACGGGCGTTCAGCGGCGACTACCTCGGCGAGTTCACCGACGCGGTGCCGCCGACCCTGATCGCGATCCTGTTCATCCTCGCCCTGGCCGCGATCAACCTGCGCGGGGTCGCCGAGTCGGTCAAGGCGAACGTCGTCCTGACCCTGGTCGAGGTCAGCGGGCTCGCGGTGATCCTCGCGATCGGCGCGTACGCCGTGCTCAGCGGCGAGGGCGAACCCGGCCGGCTGACCCAGATCGAGACCGGCGGCACCGGATACGCCCTGCTCACCGGCGTCCTCGGGGCCACCGCGCTCGGCTTCTTCGCGTTCGTGGGCTTCGAGGACTCGGTCAACATGGCGGAGGAGACCAGGAACCCGGCCCGCAACTTCCCCCGCGCCATCTTCATCGGCGTGGGCGTCACCGGCACCATCTACGTCCTGGTCGCCCTGATCTCCTCGCTCCTGGTCGACTCCGAGACCCTGTCGGGATCCAGCGGCCCGCTGCTGGAGGTGGTGAAGGCCGGGGGCGTCGATTTCCCGCCGAAACTCTTCGCGCTGATCGCCCTGTTCGCCGTCACCAACTCGGCGCTGATCAACATCATGATGGCCTCGCGGCTCTGCTACGGCATGGCCAACGAGCGCATCCTCCCGCCCACGATGGGCAAGGTGCTGGCCGGCCGGCGCACCCCCTGGGTCGGGATCGTCTTCGTCTCCGCCCTGGCGATCGGCCTGGTCTCCACCGGCGAGATCGAGGGGCTCGGCGACACCACCTCGTTCCTGCTGCTCTGCGTCTTCGCCGTGGTCAACATCGCCGTACTGGTGCTGCGCAGGGACCCGGTGGACCACCACCACTTCCGTACACCCACGGCGCTCCCGGTGCTCGGCGCGCTCACCTCGCTGATCCTGGCGAGCCCGCTCGCCGACCGGGGCTCCGACGTGTACGTACGGGCCGGAATCCTGCTGCTCATCGGGATCGGGCTGTGGGTGCTCAACAAGGTGGTGATGACCGCCCGCGAGAGGTCCGGTGCCGGCCCGGCCTGACCGGACGTCACCGCGCCTACCGGCCAACGCATTTCAGCCGCTCCTTTACACCCCGGAGGGCATGTACCAAAGGAAAATGCCAGAACCTCCACCAGCCGTGAGCACGTTGCGTAGCCTCTGCGTTACAGCCGTACGCCACGTCGGGAGGGAAATCCGCGTGCCCGGAATCGACGAGTGCCTGCTCGAAGTCATGAGGCTGCCCGGTGCCCGGGGCGCCTCGGTGGTCGACTGGACGAGCGGTCTCGCCCTCGGCACCATCGGGGACTCCCCCAACGGCGACCACGAGGCGACCGCCGCCGAGACGGCGGAGGTCGCGCGGATGACCGCCGAACAGCCCGCCTTCGCCCGCCTCGGCACCGAAGGCGAACAGACCGCGGAACCACCGAGCACGCCCGTCGAAGACGTCATCGTCACCACCCACGACGGATACCACATGCTCCGATTCGTGGAGACGGCATTCGACAGCAGCGTCTTCCTGCATCTGTGGCTGGACCGCTCGGCGGGCAACCTCGCGCTCGCCCGGAGGCGGCTCGGCGAGCTGGCCGAGCGGCTGGTGCTGGCATGAGCGCGATAGCCGCCGCCCCCGACGCAGCCGGGACGGACCGGCTCCCGGTCCTCTCCCCCATGCTCCAGCGCCTGGCCGCCGAGCGCGCCACCGGCGCCCTGATGCGCGACCGCGGCACGCTGTACCTCGCCGACGGCCAGGTGGTGCACGCCGAGAGCCCCGCCACCCCCGGCATCGACGTCCTGCTCACCGCCGGCGGAACCCTGCGGCACGAGGGCTGGTGGGACGCGGTGGCGCAGGCCGGGGCGGGCCGCCGGGTCGGCCGCTATCTGGTGGACAGCGGCCATGTGCCGGGCGGAGCCCTGGAGCTGTGCCATCTGGGCGCGCTGTACGACGCCGCGTTCTTCGCCCTCGCCCCGACCGGGACGCCCGCCCGCTTCCGTTACGGGGTGGCGCACTGGATCGGTCCGGTGCGGCCCGTCCCGGTCGCCGCCGTGGAGCGCGAGACGCTGCGCAGACGGGAGTTCCTGGACCGGATCTGGCCCGATCCGGCCTGCGACAGCGCCCCGCTCCTGCGGACGGTCCACGGGAGGGACGCCCCGGTCCCGGCCCGGCAGCGCAGGCTCCTGGAGCTGGTCGACGGGGTCCGTACGGCCTCGGACATCGCGCAGGCGCTGGGCCGCTCCGCGTTCCACATCCTGGTCGACCTGCGACGGCTCGCCGCGGCCGGTCTGGTGGAGGCGGTCCGTGCCCAGCCCCTGCCGGCCGCCGCGACGCCCGGCCGGATCACGCTCCCCGAGGTGACGGCCGACCCCGATATCGCCCTGCTGCGCCGACTCCGAGACGCATTGGAGGCCCTGTGATACGCGCGCTCAGACAGCGTGCCGGGAGGAGACAGCTGATGGTGCCCGAGGCCGAAGTGCGTGATGTCCTCGACGAGCTCCAGCGGTTACGCGCCCGGGTCCCGCTGCTCTCCGGGGCGCTGGCCGCCTCCACCGACGGGCTCGTCCTGGCCCACGACACCCCGGGCGTCGAGGCGGAGGGCGTCGCCGCCCTCACCGCGGCCGCCCTCGGCGTCTCCATCCGGATGACCGACGCCACCGGCCGGGGCGGCTTCCGGGAACTGCTGGTCCGCGGCGGCAGCGGCTACATCGCCACGTACGCCGCAGGCTCCTCCGCCGTCCTGACCCTGCTCGCCGAGGACCGCATCAACGTCGGCCGACTCCATCTGGAGGGCCGCCGCGCGGGCGCCCGGATCGGCGAACTCGTCGACACCGCGCTGGAGCGCGTCGAGCGCCCGGCCGCGGCCACTCCCCGCGCCACCCCACGTGCCGCGCCGCCGCGCCCGGCCACCGCACCCGACCGCGCCCTGCCGCAACGCCCCACGTAACGCACCTTCGCGCAGCGGCCGTCCGATTCCCCCCACCCGTACCGCCACAACCACCGGGACTCAGCCATCACGCAGAAGCCCGAGCACCAGCCCGCACGGAAACCGGCCCAGCGGCCGGCACAGAAACGGACCCGGTCACCGCGACCGGCCAGGGAAAGGAAACGAGCCTCCATGGCGAACACCGAAGCGACACTGAAGGAAGCGATGAGCTCGATCGAGGGCACCACGGGTGTCGCCCTCGTCGACTACACGAGCGGGATGGCCCTCGGCACGCTCGGCGGCGGGAAGGACTTCAATCTGGAGGTCGCCGCCGCGGGCAACACCGACGTGATCCGCGCCAAGTTCCGCACCATGGAGCACCTCGGGCTCAAGGAGGAGATCGAGGACATCCTCATCACGCTGAGCACCCAGTACCACCTGATCCGGCTGCTCAAGACCCGCGGCGGCAACGGCCTGTTCCTCTACCTGGTGCTGGACGCCGGCCGGGCGAACCTGGCGATGGCCCGCCACCAGCTGAAGAAGATCGAGGCCGAGCTGGAGGTCTGACGCGTCCGGGGCGGCGCGAGGCCGGGGCTCTCACTCCACGAACAGACCGCGCGCCGCCGCCCGTACGTCGAACTCCTCCAACCGCGCCTGGGCGTCCGGAAGTCCGTCGCACATCGCCTCCAGCAGCACCCGGCCGAGCAGCATCGGCGCACAGACGGTGTCGAAGGAGAGCCCGGAGCCGATCGCCGCCGGGAGCAGCAGATCGCTGTGCTTGGCGACGGGTGCGAACGCGGAGTCGGCGACCGTCACGACGGTCAGCCCCTGGTCCTGGGCGTACGCGAGCGCGTCCACGCACTCCTTGGGGTGGCGCGGCAGGGCGAAGCACATCAGGGCGGTGGCCCCGGCCCGGCGGGCGGAGTCGATCCGGTCGGGCAGCATACTGCCGCCCTCGTCGAGCACCCGGACATCCGGGTGCACCTTGGCGGCGAAGTAGCCGAAGCCGCGCGCTTGCGAGGAGGCGGCGCGCAGCCCGAGCACCGGCAGGGGCCGGGAGCCGGCGAGCAGCCGCCCGGCCCGTTCGACGGGCGCGGGGTCGGCGAGCACGTCACAGAGGTGCTGAAGGTTCTCGATCTCGGCGCGGACGGCCTGCTGGTACTCGTTGTACCGCTCCCCCGTCTCCTCCTGCTCCGCCTCGGCGGGCGCGACCTCGCGCAGGTGCCTGCGCAGCGCCGGATAGCCGTCGAAGCCGAGGGCGACGGCGAAGCGGGTGACGGAGGGCTGGCTGACCCCGGCCAGCTCGGCCAGCTCGACGCTGGAGAGGAACGGCGCGTCGGCGGCCCGGCGGACCATGCAGTGCGCGATGCGCCGCTGGGTGGGCGTGAGCCGGTGGCCCTCGAAGAGCCGCTGCAACCGTGCGGCGGGGCTGCTCCCGCTCATGGTGTCCCCTTGCTGGGTCTTGCCGGATCCGTCGCGCCCGGCCGGCGGCGACCATTCTATTCAGCCAGGAAGGTTGCTGTATGTCCATATGCAGGAGCCCCGTAAAGGGGGGGTTGGCCCCAGGGAATTCGGGGGCTAGCCCTACTGTCACGGGGAGCTGGACTCCGTACCGTCATCTCCATGGAAGCCCGTGACCACGAGCTCAAGAAGGAGCTCGCCGCCACCCTCCAGGCCCGCGGCGAGCTGGGTGCGGAGTACGAGTCCGTGCTCATCGAATCGTTCCTGGAGAAGGTCGAGCAGCGCCTCGGCACCACGCTCGACCGCCGGGTCCGCCGCCAGCTCGCCGAGCAGCAGACGGCCGGCGCCCGAGGCACGCCGCCGGCTCAGCCGGAGACCTTCGGAGAACGGCACGCCCTGGGGATCGTCTCCCTGATCCTGGCCGTCCCGCTGTCCGCGATCGGTGTCGTGAACGCCGGTATCGGGGGGCTGGTGGTGGCCTGGCTCGGCATCGTCGGCGTCAACGCGTTCCAGGCGGCACGGGGCGGGGGGCTGTTCCGGCGCCGGGACGAAAGGGCATCGTCCGACTGGAAGGACTGAGCCCGGCGCAGGGCCGGGAAGGACTGCGCCCGGGGAAGGGGCCGTGTCCGGGAGCTCATGTCGCGGGGACCGCCGCACCCCCGGTTGCCCGGGGGGCGGGACGACGGCGGTCCCCGCGAGGGACGCGGACCGGGTCAGGGCCGGTCGCTCGCGTCCGGGCGACGGTGGAGGTCCGGGAGCCGCTCCGTAGTCCGGTGTCGCCGTTCTGGGTGCCGGCGGGTTTCCCTGCCGACACCCACCAATGTGCCGGAGGCGTGTTAAGCGGGTGCTGCGCGGACGTGACACGCTCGTACCGTTTCCGCGAAGCCCCGCGACCGGCTCTGCGAGGCCCCACGGACCGGCCGGGCCGGTCCGTGGGGGACGGACCGTCAGGCCTTCGCCGTGCCCGCGTCCTTGGCCAGGAACGCCAGCAGGTCCTGGCGGCTCACGACGCCCTTCGGCTTGCCCTCGACGAGCACGATCGCCGCGTCGGCGCCGTCCGTGCCGCTGAGCACGGCCATGAGGTCCTCGACCGGTTCGCCGGAGCCGACCTGCGGCAGCGGGGCCGACATGTGCTTCTCCAGCGGGTCGCTCAGCGAGGCGCGCTGGGTGAACAGCGCGTCCAGCAGCTGCCGTTCCACGACGGAACCGATGACCTCGGCGGCCATCACGTCAGGGTGGCCGGCGCCCGGCTTCACGATCGGCATCTGGGAGACGCCGTACTCGCGCAGTACGTCGATGGCCTCGCCGACCGTCTCCTCCGGGTGCATGTGGACGAGGGAGGGCATCGGGCCCTCCTTGAAGTCCAGGACCGCACCGACGTTGGCGGAGGTGCCGGAGTCCTCCAGGAAGCCGTAGTCCGCCATCCACTCGTCGTTGAAGATCTTGCTGAGGTAGCCGCGCCCGCTGTCGGGGAGCAGGACCACGACGACATCGTCGGGGCCGAGCCGCTTGGCGACCTCCAGGGCGCCGACGACCGCCATGCCGCAGGAGCCGCCGACGAGCAGGCCCTCCTCCTTGGCGAGGCGGCGGGTCATCTGGAAGGAGTCCTTGTCGGACACCGGGACGATCTCGTCCGTCACATTGCGGTCGTAGGCGCTCGGCCAGAAGTCCTCGCCGACGCCCTCGACCAGATACGGCCGCCCGGAGCCGCCGGAGTAGACGGAGCCCTCCGGGTCCGCGCCGATGACCTGGACCGCGCCGACACTGATCTCCTTGAGGTAGCGGCCGGTGCCGCTGATGGTGCCGCCGGTGCCGACTCCCGCGACGAAGTGGGTGATCTTCCCCTCCGTCTGCTCCCACAGCTCGGGACCGGTGGTCTCGTAGTGCGAGCGCGGGTTGTTCGGGTTGGAGTACTGGTCGGGCTTCCAGGCGCCGGGCGTCTCGGTGACCAGCCGGTCGGAGACGTTGTAGTACGAGTCCGGGTGCTCGGGGTCAACGGCGGTGGGGCAGACGACGACCTCGGCGCCGTACGCCCGCAGCACGTTGATCTTGTCCGTGGACACCTTGTCCGGGCAGACGAAGATGCACTTGTAGCCCTTCTGCTGCGCGACGATGGCGAGGCCGACGCCGGTGTTGCCGCTGGTCGGCTCGACGATCGTGCCGCCGGGCTTCAGCTCCCCGCTCTGCTCGGCCGCCTCGATCATGCGCAGCGCGATGCGGTCCTTCACGGACCCGCCGGGGTTGAAGTACTCGACCTTGGCCAGGACGGTCGCCTGGATACCTGCCGTGACGTTGCGCAGCCTCACCAGCGGGGTGTTGCCGACAAGACTGATCATCGAATCGTGGAATTGCACCGTGTACTCCGGGATCTCCGAGATGGTCCGGCCCAGAGTATGCGTACGGGACGCACTGTGCGTACGGGAAGGAGTACGCGGAGCCCCGAGCGGGGCAAGTAGGTACGTGTACGGCTGTACGGCGAGGAGGAGGTGGACCGGACTGTGTCGAGAGCAAGGGTGGCACGGCGGATCGCGGCGGGCGCGGCTTACGGCGGTGGCAGCATCGGGTTGATCGGTGCGGCGGCCGTGGGCGTGTTCCTGGCGGAGGTCCAGCTCGCGAAGAGGCAGGTCGGCGGCGGGACGGCTCCGGTTCCGCCGAGCGCGGACGGGCGGTACGGAGTGGCGTTCGCCGGGCCGAACGACGCCATGCGGCTCGGGATGCTCGGGGATTCGACGGCCGCGGGCCAGGGGGTGCGGCGGGCCGGGCAGACCCCGGGCGCCCTGCTGGCCTCGGGGCTCGCGGCGGTGGCCGAGCGGCCGGTCGATCTGCGGAACGTGGCCCTGCCCGGGGCCCGGTCGGACGATCTGGAGCGGCAGGTGTCGCTGCTGCTCGCGGATCCGGCGCGGGTCCCGGACGTCTGCGTGATCATGATCGGGGCGAACGACGTCACCCACCGGATGCCCGCGACCCAGTCGGTGCGCTGTCTGACGACGGCGGTGCGCAGGCTGCGGACGGCGGGGGCGGAGGTGGTCGTCGGGACCTGTCCGGACCTGGGCACGATCGAGCCGGTCTACCAGCCGCTGCGCTGGCTGGCCCGGCGGGTCAGCCGGCAGCTGGCGGCGGCGCAGACGATCGGCACGGTGGAGCAGGGCGGGCGGACGGTGTCGCTGGGCGACCTGCTGGGCCCCGAGTTCGCGGCGAACCCGCGCGAACTGTTCGGCCCGGACAACTACCACCCCTCCGCCGAGGGGTACGCCACGGCGGCCATGGCGGTGCTGCCCACGCTGTGCGCGGTGCTGGGCCTGTGGCCGGAGACCGACCGGCTGGACGGCGCACGGCGCGAGGACATCCTCCCGGTGGCCAAGGCCGCGTCCCAGGCGGCCCGGGAAGCCGGTACGGAGGTCACGGGGGCGCGGGCTCCCTGGGCCCTCCTCAAGCACCGCAGGCGGCGGCGTCTGCCCGCCTCCACGGAACCCACCCCGCACGTCCACCCGGACGCCGCCCACGGGCACGCGTAACGGGTGGCGTCACCCGGCGGACCGTGCTGAGCAAGCGCTTAGAAAAGAGTTCCGCATCACACGGCCTGCCGGGTGACCCCGGCGATACGTCCGGGTAACTTCCAGAGGAGTTCTGCCGTCCACACAGCCTTCCAGCCCCCTTGGAGCCGCGTGATGCCCGAAGCCGTGATCGTCTCTGCCGCCCGTTCGCCGATCGGCCGCGCCTTCAAGGGTTCCCTGAAGGACCTGCGCGCGGACGACCTGACCGCCACGATCATCCAGACCGCGCTGGCCAAGGTCCCCGAGCTGGACCCGAAGGACATCGACGACCTGATGCTGGGCTGCGGTCTGCCCGGCGGCGAGCAGGGCAACAACCTGGGCCGCATCATCGCCGTACAGATGGGGATGGACCACCTTCCCGGCTGTACGGTCACCCGCTACTGCTCCTCCTCGCTGCAGACCAGCCGGATGGCGCTGCACGCGATCAAGGCGGGCGAGGGCGACGTCTTCATCTCGGCCGGTGTCGAGATGGTGTCCCGCTTCGCCAAGGGCAACTCCGACAGCCTGCCGGACACGCACAACCCGCTGTTCGCCGAGGCAGAGGCCCGCACCGCGGCCCGCGCCGAGCAGACCGGCACCGACTGGCACGACCCGCGCGAGGACGGCCTCGTCCCGGACGCGTACATCGCGATGGGGCAGACCGCGGAGAACCTGGCCCGGCTCAAGGGCGTCACCCGCCAGGACATGGACGAGTTCGGCGTACGGTCGCAGAACCTCGCCGAGGAAGCCCTGAAGAACGGCTTCTGGGAGCGGGAGATCACCCCGGTCACCACCCCCGACGGCACGGTCGTCGCCAAGGACGACGGTCCGCGCGCGGGCGTCACCATGGAGGGCGTGCAGGGCCTGAAGCCGGTGTTCCGCCCCGACGGCCTGGTCACCGCGGGCAACTGCTGCCCGCTCAACGACGGCGCGGCGGCCCTGGTGATCATGTCCGACACCAAGGCGCGCGAGCTGGGCCTGACCCCGCTGGCCCGGATCGTCTCCACCGGCGTCTCCGGCCTCTCCCCCGAGATCATGGGCTACGGCCCGGTCGAGGCCAGCAAGCAGGCGCTGAAGCGGGCCGGCCTGACCATCGACGACATCGACCTCGCCGAGATCAACGAGGCGTTCGCCGCCCAGGTCATCCCCTCCTACCGGGACCTCGGCCTGCCGCTGGACAAGGTCAACGTCAACGGCGGCGCGATCGCGGTCGGCCACCCCTTCGGCATGACCGGCGCCCGCATCACCGGCACGCTGATCAACAGCCTCCAGTTCCACGACAAGCAGTTCGGCCTGGAGACGATGTGCGTGGGCGGCGGCCAGGGCATGGCGATGGTGATCGAGCGCCTCAGCTAACCCCGTCGAGCCCCGACCGTGACCGAATCTCCCCCAGGATGTGATCTGCATCCCGGGGGAGAGTTGTTTCCGCAGGTCAGGCCGGTTTGAGGCTAAACATCGGACCGAAAGACCTGTCCATTTCGTGACGTAATGCACTGACAGCCCGTACCGGTACAGGCCAAGCTGATGTAGGAAGTCGGGGGTATCGATTGAGACCGGGAGTATGTCAGTGAGCGCCATGTCATTTGCCCTGTTGCTGACCACCGCCGCTGCCACGGCCGTCGGCGCCGCCGCACTGCACGCCGCTCACGGGCTGCGCAAGCAGGTCGTGGCGCTGCGCACGGAGCTGGCCGCGAGCCACCTTCCCGGCGCCTCGGTGCCACCGCAGAGCCGCAGTACGGCGACTCCCGCCGAGGAGATACGCGCGGCCGTCGCCGAGGCGCTCGCCGAGGAGCGGGAGCGCGAGCTGGCCGAGGCGCGGGCTTTCTGGGCGGCGCAGGAAGCCCGTGACGCCGCCGACGCCCCGTCCCTGCTGGGCGGTCTGCCCGGCCTGGGCGACGACGCCCCGTACTACCTGCCCCGGCAGGCCGACTTCGCCGGCCTGGAGTCGATGGACCTGGAGGCGGCCGAGGCGATGGAGGAGCTCGTCGAGCTGAGCGAGCGGACCCTCGCGGAGCACGAGGTCGGTGAGCTGACCGATCTGCCGACGGACCTGCACACGGAGCTGTCGACGGACCTGGCGACCGGGCTTCCGGAGACCTCGGAGTTCCCCGAGGACTCCCCCGAGCTGGCCGCCGCCCGCCGCCGCCACCCCTCGCACCCGGACTTCGTTCCCGTACAGACGCCGGTGGTCACCGACCACGAGCGCACCGTGAACCGTCTCGAGGAGCTGGCCGACACCGCGACCGAGCTGACCGATGTGCGGCCCGGCCCGCTGGGCACGCTCGATGTGTACGTCTTCGCCGACGGCACCACGCTCTGCATGACCCCGGGCCACCGTGAGACCGCCGAGCGGCTCGCGGACGCGCTGCGGGCGGGCCGGCAGCCGGTGCTGCTGGGGGGCTCGGGCGTCTCGGGTGCCTATGCGCTGACCTTCTCCTGCGGCGAGGACAACGTGTACATCCTCGCCGACCGCGTCATCGCCTCGTTCTGACCGCCGGGCGCGGGCCGCTCGTACGCGCACCCGCGCCGCTCACGCGAAAGCCCGCGCCGCCGCTTCGCCGACATACCGCACGGCCTCGTCCAGCTCCTGGGACGGGGCCGTTTCCAGTGCCGCGGCCAGGTCCCGGCCGACGACGGCGAGCTGGTCGCCCACGGCGAACATCCCTGCGTCCGGCAGCTCCCGCGGCTCGGCGGCCGGGTTCTCCAGCCGCTGCGCCCGGGCGGCGAGCTCCCGGGCGGCGGCCAGCGCCTCGGCGGCGGCACCGCGCTGGAGGCGGCTCTGCGGGGCCGAGCGCAGCCGGTCGGCGAAACGGTCCACGGCCAGGATCAGGGGCGTCGTATCGAGCACCCGGCCGACCCTACGCGCCCCGCCCGCGCCCCCGCCAACGGCCCGATCCGCACATCCGCACCGCACGCACCCCTCACCCCGCACCCCGCACCCCGCACCCCGCACCCCGCACGCGGAACGGCCCGCAGGCGCCATGCCTGCGGGCCGTTCCGGTGCTACGGGGTACTGCGGGTACTACGGGGCCGCTCAGTCGTCGCCGCTGAGGATCGCGACCAGGCGCAGCATCTCGATGTAGATCCACACCAGGGTCACGGTGAGGCCGAACGCGGCCAGCCACTCCTCCTCACGGGGAGCGCCGTACGCGATGCCGTCCTCGACCTGCTTGAAGTTCAGGGCGAGGATGGCCGCACCGATGACGATGGCCACGATGCCGAAGACGACACCGAGGGCGCCGCTGCGGAAGCCGAGGCCGTCACCGCCGCCGAACACGGCGAACAGGAGGTTGACCATCATCAGCAGCATGAAGCCGATGGCGGCCGCCATCACGAAGCCGTAGAAGCGGCGCGTGACCCGGATCAGCCCGGTGCGGTAGGCGATCAGCACACCGGCGAAGACCGCCATGGTGCCGAGCACCGCCTGCATCGCGGCGCCGGGGGCGACGTACATGCTGACGATGTTGCTGACGATGCCGAGGAAGACACCCTCGAACGCCGCGTAGGTCAGGATCAGCGCGGGCGAAGGCCGGCGCTTGAACGAGTTGACCAGCGACAGCACGAAGCCGATGAGCGCGGCGCCGATGGCCACGCCGTAGGCGCTGCCCAGGTTCGCCTGGTCGACCGGCATGACCCACCACGCGACGGCGGCGGCCAGGATCACGGTGCCGAGCGTCATCGCCGTGCGCGTCACCACGCCGTCGATGGTCATCGCGTCGGTACGGGCGGGCGCCTGCGGGGCGCCGTGCATGTCCGTCTGCGCGTAGGGGTTCGTGGCGTACGGGTTGGCGGCGGTGCCCTGTGCGTACGGGTTGCCCGTCGCGGGGGCCCCGGCCTGCGGCGCCGCGTTGAAGCCCGCGTGGCCGTTGTCGCGGCTGAACCCCCGTCGCGAGAAGACCGGGTTGCTGCTCCTCATCTCACTCCTCCATGGCCACACTGCGTGGCCTTGCCACAAGAGTAATGGGTAGGCAAAGGAATCACCCTAGTGCCCGGGGAGGATCTTTCCGGCAGCCCGCGTGTTCCCGCGGCGACGCGCGGGGCCCTGGATGCGAACCGTTCACGCCGGGTCACGCAGCGTGCGGCGCGTGGTGCCCGGAGCCGGACTCGAACCGGCACGCCCCCGAGGGGCAGCGAGGTTTAAGCTCGCCGTGTCTACGTTCCACCATCCGGGCGTGCCGCGCGGCTCCGCGTCTGGCTACCGACCCTATCCGGGGCTGTCCCTCGATCAGCGGAACAGTGGCGCGATGTTGTCCTATTTTATTGACCGCTTGAGGGGTCGTCAGCACATCGGGCCGGGCTGACCACACGCCCGCGGCCGATCCCGGGCGATGTGCGCGCCGCATCGGAATGACGGAAAGTCGCCGCACCCGTACGGCCCAACGCGCCAGGTCCGCGCCAGGCCTCGCCAGGGTGTCCGCCACCCTCGGCCGCCGCCGCGCTCCGGCCCCGCGGCCGGCACCGCTCCGGGAGGGCCCGCGCGCCGCCGCCCGTTCCCCGCCCCCACCCTCGTCCGCTCACGCTGGGTGACCGTCAGGCGGTCGCACTACTCCACTCAGGGTCGATGTCATACCCGAGGAGGACGGATCCACGCCCGTGATGCGACTCAAGAGGGCCCCGGGAACGGGCATCGGGAGTGACGACCGGACGCGATCGGGCCGTAAGGATGGAGTAAGTCCCCGAGGCATGGCGTCAGCGCCCGTCTCACCACGGCCCAGGCCCCATCCGCACCACCCGAACCAGGAGCGTCCCAGTGACCACCACCCCCACCGTTCACCGCGCCACCGCGGTGGCTGCCCGCGCCACGGAGCTGTCGAAGGTCTACGGCGAGGGCGAGACGCAGGTCGTCGCCCTGGACCGGGTGACCGTGGACTTCCCGCAGGGTGAATTCACCGCGATCATGGGCCCGTCGGGCTCCGGCAAGTCGACGCTGATGCACTGCGTCGCCGGACTCGACAGCTTCAGCAGCGGATCGGTGCGGATCGGCGAGACCGAGCTGTCCACGCTGAAGGACAAGCAGCTCACCCAGTTGCGCCGGGACAAGATCGGCTTCATCTTCCAGGCGTTCAACCTGCTCCCGACGCTCACCGCGCTGGAGAACATCACCCTGCCGATGGACATCGCGGGCCGTAAGCCGGACGCCGCGTGGCTCCAGAAGGTGATCGACATGGTCGGTCTCTCCGAGCGGCTGAAGCACCGCCCGACCGAGCTGTCCGGCGGTCAGCAGCAGCGTGTGGCCGTGGCCCGCGCCCTGGCCGCGCAGCCCGAGATCATCTTCGGTGACGAGCCGACCGGAAACCTGGACTCCCGCTCCGGCGCCGAGGTGCTGGGCTTCCTGCGCAACTCGGTGCGCGAGCTGGGCCAGACCGTGGTGATGGTGACGCACGACCCGGTGGCCGCCTCCTACGCGGACCGGGTCATCTTCCTGGCGGACGGCGCGGTCGTCGACCAGATGATGCACCCGACCGCCGACGGCGTCCTCGACCGGATGAAGGCGTTCGACGCGAAGGGCCGCACCAGCTGACGCCCGCGGCCGGTCACCGCGACCGGCCGCCGCACGGCTGACGCGTACGGCCGCCGTACCCGGCCCGTACCCGCGCGCCCCGCCCTCCCCTTCCGGAACCCATCCCAGGACACAGACATGTTCCGTACCGCCCTGCGCAATGTGCTCGCGCACAAGGCCAGGCTGCTGATGACCGTGCTCGCCGTCATGCTCGGCGTAGCGTTCGTCTCCGGCACGCTGGTCTTCACCGACACCCTCGGCAACGCCTTCCGCAACCAGTCCGCCAAGAGCTACGACAACGTCGCCGTCTCCATCGAGACCTACGCCGGCGACGACGAGAAGACCCCCGGCATCGACGACGCCACCCTGGAGAAGATCCGGGGCCTGGACGGCGTCGCCTCCGCCACCGGGCGCGTCAACGGCTTCGCCGGGGTCGCCGACCCCGACGGCAAGCTGATCGGCAACGGCTGGTCCAACACGGGGGCGAACTTCTCCCCCGGCAAGGACGGCAAGGACGCCCAGTACACCTTCGTCGAGGGCTCGGGCCCGGCGAAGAACGGCTCGGTCGCACTCGACAAGGACACCGCGAGCAAGGGCGAGTACAAGGTCGGCGACCCGGTACGGGTCGCGACCAACGGCCCGGTGAAGGAGTACACCCTCTCGGGGATCTTCACCACCGAGGACGGCGCGGTCAACGCGGGCGGCAGCCTCGTGCTGTTCGACACCCCGACCGCCCAGAAGCTCTATCTGAAGCCCGGTGTCTTCCAGAACGCCACGGTCAGCGCCGCGGGCGGGGTCTCCGACCAGAAGCTGCTGGACGAGATCGAGCCGCTGCTGCCCAAGGACGCCACCGCACAGACCGGCAAGGCGCTCGCCGACCAGCAGGCCAAGGACATCGAGTCCGGCCTGACCAGCCTCAACACCATGCTGCTGGCCTTCGCGGGCATCGCGCTGTTCGTCGGCATCTTCCTCATCGCCAACACCTTCACGATGCTGATCGCCCAGCGGACCCGTGAGCTGGCCCTGATGCGCGCCATCGGCGCCACCCGCCGCCAGGTGAAGCGCTCGGTGCTGCTGGAGGCCGCCTTCGTCGGCACCCTCGCCTCCGTCATCGGCTTCGTCCTCGGTCTCGGCCTCGCCACCGGTCTGCGCTCCGCGATGGGCCTCATAGGCGGCAAGATCCCGGCCGGTCCGCTGGTCGTCTCGCCCACCGCCGTGATCTCCGCCTTCGCGGTCGGCATCCTGATCACCGTGCTGGCCGCCTGGCTGCCCGCCCGCCGGGCCGCGAAGATCGCACCGGTCGCCGCGATGAGCAGCGTCCACGCCACCGCCTCCGTCAAGTCCCTCGTCGTACGGAACTCGATCGGCGGCGTGATCACCCTGCTCGGCTCCGCCGGCATCGTCGGCGGTGCCGCGACCGGCGGCACCTCCGGCCGGCAGTTGGTCGCCGCGGGCGCGTTCTTCGCCCTCATCGGCGTCATCATCCTGATCCCGCTGCTCTCCCGCCCGGTGATCGCGCTGGTGCGGCCGCTGCTGAAGAAGCTGTTCGGCGTCTCCGGGAAGCTGGCCTCGCAGAATGCCGTCCGCAACCCGCGGCGGACCGGAGCCACCGCCTCCGCCCTGGCCATCGGGCTGACCCTGGTCACCGGCATCTCGGTGCTCGGCGTCACGCTCGGCCAGGCCATCGACAAGATGACCACGGACAACATCAAGGCCGACTACCTGGTCTCGATGGCGAGCGGCGACTCGCTCGACGAGTCCGCGCTCACGGCCCTGTCGAAGGCCGACGGCGTCTCCGCGCTCTCCCCGCAGCAGGCGGCGTGGTTCGAGGTCGACGGCGACTACTTCTCGGCCTCCGGCGTCACCCCGGGGGATGTGGAGAAGGTCTTCGCCCTGACGACCGAGTCCGGTTCGCTGGCCTCGCTGAAGGACGGCCAGATCGCGGTCGGCTCCAAGACCGCGAAGAAGCACGGCTGGAAGACCGGCGACACTCTTCCCGTGAAGTTCGACGACGACAAGAAGGGCGAGCTGAAGGTCGGCGCGACCTACAAGGAGAACGAGTTCCTCTCCCCCTTCGTGATCCCGAAGGAGCTGGCCGACCGGCACAGTGCCTCGACCCGCCCGGAGATCCGCGAGATCTGGATCAAGGCGGACGGCGGCGCCAGCAAGGCCAACGAGCAGTCCATCGTGGACGCGCTCGGTGACAACCCGGCGATGAGCGTCATGGACCGGCAGGACATCCGTGACATGTTCGGCGGCTTCATCAACACCGCACTGAACATCATGTACGGGCTGCTCGCCATGGCCCTGCTGATCGCGGTCCTCGGGGTCGTCAACACCCTCGCGATGTCGGTGTTCGAGCGGCAGCAGGAGATCGGCATGCTCCGCGCGATCGGTCTCGACCGGGGCCGCGTCAAGCGGATGATCCGTCTGGAAGCCGTCGTCATCTCGGTCTTCGGCGCGGTGATCGGGGTCGGCCTCGGGGTCTTCCTCGGCTGGGCGATCGGCCGGACCCTGTCCGCCGACATCCCCGGCTACGCCCTGGTCATCCCGTGGGACCGGCTCGGCGTCTTCCTGCTCCTGGCCGGCCTGGTGGGCGTCCTCGCCTCGCTGTGGCCCGCCCGCAGCGCCGCGAAGCTCAACATGCTGACGGCGATCAAGACGGAGTAGCGGCCGCGCGTCCCGGGGCCGGGACACGAGAGGCCCGAGGGGCCGGTGCACCGCTGGTGAGCGGAGCACCGGCCCCTCGCCCGTGCCGTACGGGTTACGGGTCAGGCATCGGCCTCCGCAGTCCACTCCCGGGCGCGCAGCGGCAGCCGGGAGCCGCCGTCGTCGAGCGGGCGCACCGCGAGAATCTGGTTGACGCCGATCTTGTTGTGCTCGAAGGAGAGGGCCGAGGCCGCCATGTACAGCCGCCAGACCCTGGCCCGGCCCGGGGAGGTGGCGCGTACCGCCTGCTCCCAGTGCCGCTCCAGGTTGGCCACCCACTGGCGCAGGGTCAGTGCGTAGTGCTCGCGCAGGGCCTCGACGTCCCGCGCCTCGAAGCCGGCCTCCTCCAGGGTGGCCAGGGTGCGGCCGACCGGGGCCAGTTCGCCGTCGGGGAAGACGTAGGCGTCGATGAACGCGTCGATGCGGTAGGCGTCCTCGTTCCTCTCGGGGCGGCGGGCGATCTGGTGGTTCAGGAGGCGGCCGCCGGGCTTCAGGAGGGCGTAGAGGTCCTCGGCGTACTCGCGGTAGCGGACCGAGCCGACGTGCTCGGCCATGCCGATCGAGGAGATCGCGTCGTACGGGCCGTCGCACACGTCCCGGTAGTCCTGGACGCGGATCTCGATCCGGTCGGTCAGGCCCTCCTCGGCGATGCGCTTGCGGGCGTGGGCGGCCTGTTCCCGGGAGAGGGTGACGCCGGTGACCCGGGCCCCGTAGTGGCGGGCGGCGTGGATGGCCATCGAGCCCCAGCCGCAGCCGACGTCCAGGAGCCGGTCGCCGTCCTTCAGGCCGAGCTTGCGGCAGACCAGGTCGAGCTTGTCGCGCTGGGCGTCCTCCAGGGTGCCGCCGTCCTGCCAGTAGGCGCAGGAGTAGACCATGGAGGGGCCGAGGACCAGGGCGTAGAAGTCGTTGCCGACGTCGTAGTGGTGGCTGATGGCCTGCTTGTCACGGCGTCTGGTGTGCAGCGGGCCGGTGCGGCGGCGCACCTCCTCGGCGGGCGGGGCGGGCGGCGGCCAGGGCCCGGCGAGGTCGAGGAGGCCGCGGGCGAAGGCGCGGACCTTGGGGTCGCGGACCGGGTGGACGGCGTCCTTGGCATCGGCGCCGCGGTCCCAGAGCAGCCCGGCGATCCGGCCGAGCACGTCGTACAGATCGCCGTCGACATCGATCTCCCCGGCCACCCAGGCGCGGGCCAGGCCCAGTTCGCCGGGCTTCCACAGGAGGCGGCGCAGGGCGCGGCGGTGGCAAATCACGAGGGCCGGGGCGTCGGGCGGCCCCGACTCGCTGCCGTCCCAGGCCCGGATCCGGACCGGCAGGGGTTCCGAGAGCAACTCTTCGGCGAGAGCGGTCAGCCGCGGCGCGGCGTCTGCCATGGCGCACACCTCCGTGGTGTTTCCCCGACAAGCACGACAAGCACAGCAAGCAGAGCAGGAACGACGGGCAACAGACGTGCTCGTAACCCCGCCCACGACACCCCGGGCGCCGTCGCGAGGTACACCCGCGTCAACTCTTCCCGCACACTCCGTCATCCCGCTACCGGGCAACGAATGGGCAAAGCGCGTGTACGTCCCACCCACATCGGCGGGGCCGGGCCACCGCGGCCCGCCGGGCCTCTGCCCTGACCCGCGCCCGGGTACGCCGAAGGGGCCGTCCGCACCACGGATGGCGGACGGCCCCTTCGGGCGTCGTACGGAGCGCTCCTCGCGGAGCGGGTCACCGGAGGGTCAGGAGGCCTTGGCCTTCTCGCCCTCGGGCTTGGCGGCGGCCGGAGCCGGGGCCGGCTTGGCGGCCTCGTAGAACTCCTCGCGCGGCGTCTCCATGGCGCCGAGCGAGACGACCTCGCGCTTGAGGAACATCGCCAGCGTCCAGTCGGCGAAGACCCGGATCTTGCGGTTCCAGGTCGGCATGGCCATGCCGTGGTAGCCGCGGTGCATGTACCAGGCGAGACGGCCCTTGAGCTTGATCTTCACCTTGCCCATGACGATCATCGCGACGCCCTTGTGCAGGCCGAGACCGGCGACCGCACCCTTGTTGGCGTGGCTGTACTCCTTCTGCGGGAAGCCCCGCATGCCGGAGATCACGTTGTCGCCGAGGACCTTCGCCTGACGCAGCGCGTGCTGGGCGTTGGGCGGGCACCAGGCGTTCGGGTTGCCGGCGCGGCGGCCGACCATGTCCGGCACCTGGGCGTTGTCGCCCGCGGCCCAGATGTAGTCGGTGCCCTGCACCTGGAGCTTCTCGGAGGTGTCCACGTGGCCGCGGGGGCCGAGCGGCAGACCGAAGCGGGCCAGCGCCGGGTTCGGCTTCACACCGGCGGTCCACACGATGGTGCTGGAGTCGACCTCCAGGCCGTTCTTCAGCACCACGTGGCCGTCGACGCAGGAGTCCATCGAGGTGGAGAGGTAGATCTCCACGCCGCGGCTCTCCAGGTGCTCCTTGCCGTAGGCGCCCAGCTTCGGGCCGACCTCGGGAAGGATCTTGTCGGCGGCGTCGACGAGGATGAAGCGCATGTCCTCGCGCTTCACGTTCGTGTAGTACTTCGCCGCGTCGCGGGCCATGTCCTCGACCTCGCCGATGGTCTCCGCGCCGGCGAAGCCGCCGCCCACGAAGACGAACGTCAGCGCCTTGCGGCGGACGTCCTCGTCGGTCGTGGAGTCGGCCTTGTCCAGCTGCTCCAGGACGTGGTTGCGCAGACCGATGGACTCCTCGATCCCCTTCATGCCGATGCCCTGCTCGGCGAGGCCGGGGATCGGGAAGGTGCGGGAGACCGCGCCCATCGCGATGACCAGGTAGTCGAAGGGCAGCTCGTAGGCCTCGCCGACGAGCGGCGCGACCGTGGCGACCTTGCGGTCCTGGTCGATGGTCGTGACACGACCGGTGAGAACCTCAGCCTTGGGCAGCACGCGTCGCAGCGGGACGACGACATGCCGAGGCGAGATGCTGCCGGCGGCAGCTTCGGGGAGGAAGGGCTGGTACGTCATGTACGACCGCGGGTCGACGACCGTGACGGTCGCCTCTCCGTATCGCATCTTCTTCAGAATGCGACGAGCTGCGTACAGGCCTACGTACCCACCGCCTACAACGAGGATCCTGGGACGCTCCGTGGTGCTCATGCCATCGAGTATCCACCCCGCCCCAGGGGGGTGCTCGTGAGCCCCTTCACAAGGATTGACCGACCCTCTGCTACACTTCGCCGCCCACGTGACCCAGGTCATGGGCACGAAAGGGAACCACAACACCGCGGGAAACGTTGTTCACCGCTTGTGAGCTGGCCCTTGACCCTTCGGCCGGGGTGAACCACCGTCCCTTTTCACCCGGGCGCAACACCCGTGGAACGTGCCCGCGACGCCCCTCCGCGGCCCCGAGGGTGCCCCGGAGGGGCGTACGGACCCCGAACCGCGCCCGACAGGGCCCAATTCCTTGTGAAGAAGTTCACGAACTTTCTCGCGGCACGCCCCGGAAGGGGACCGCCGAGCCGCCCGCCGAAGCCGGTGGGCGGCTCAGATGTGCAGGTCGCGAAGCGATCGAGCGCCGGGCCCTGTCAGCCCGCCGCGCTCCACGCGATGCCGTCCAGGATGTCGTGCTCGCTCACGACGACCTCGTGGGCTCCCGTCCGCTCCATCACCGCGAGCAGGACGAGCGCCCCGGCCCCGATCACGTCGACCCGGCCCGGGTGCATCACGGGGATCGCGGCGCGCTCCTCGTGCGTCGAGCGCAGCAGGTGCTCGGTGATCGCGCGGACCTGGCCGCGGGAGACCCGGGAGTGGTGGATCGCCCCGGAGTCGTACTCCGCCAGCTCCAGCGCGATCCCGGCGACCGTGGTGACGGTGCCCGCGAGGCCGACGAGCGTGCCCGCCCCGGTGAGCGGCACGGTCTTCTCGGCGATGTCGAGGGCGGCGTCGATGTCCGCGCGGATCGCGGCGGCCCGCTCGTGGCTCGGCGGGTCCATGACGGCCCCGTCCACCACGAGGTGGCGCTCCGTCATCCGTACGCAGCCGATGTCGACGGACCGGGCCGCCTCCACCTGGTCCGAGCCGAGGACGAACTCGGTGGAGCCGCCGCCGATGTCGACGACCAGGTACGGCTTCGTCAGATGGTCGCTGCCGGCCAGTTCCTTGGTGGCCCCGTCGAAGGAGAGCTGGGCCTCCTGGTCGCCGGTGATCACCTCGGGCTCGACGCCCAGGATGTCCCGCACCCCGGCCACGAACTCGGCGCTGTTCTCGGCGTCGCGGGAGGCGGAGGTGGCGACGAAGCGGATCCGCTCCGCGCCGAGCTCCTCGATCGCGGCGGCGTACGCGCGGCAGGCCGCGAAGGTCCGCTCCAGCGCCTCGGGGGCGAGCCGGCCGGTCCGGTCGACGTCCTGGCCGAGGCGGACGATCGTCATCCGCCGGTCCAGCTCGGTGAAGGAGCCGGTGGCGGGGTCGACGTCGGCGACGAGGAGCCGGATGGAGTTGGTGCCGCAGTCGACGGCGGCGACCCGGGTCACGCGCCCTTCCCGTCGGCGGGGCCGTCCAGCGGGCGGAAGGCGAAGTGGCCCTCGTCCCCCTCGTCGACCGTCCACCCGTCGTCCTCGCCCGTCGGCGCGCACGGCGCGACACAGGGGCCCTTGGCCCACCACTCGGGCAGCATCGCGATGGCCTCGTCGCCCAGCGGGTTGACCCCGGGCCCGGCGGCCAGCGAGTGGCCGACCAGGACGTGCAGGCACTTCACCCGGTCCGGCATGCCGCCCGCGCTCGGGAAGCCCTCCAGGACCTCGATGGCGTCGCGGCGGGTGATGTAGTCCTCGTGCGCGGCCCGGTAGGCCTTCGCCAGCTCCGGGTCGGTCCCCAGACGGGCCGTCATCTCCTTCATGACCCCGTTGGCCTCCAGCGTGCCGATCGCCGAGGCCGCCCGGGGGCAGGTCAGGTAGTACGTCGTCGGGAACGGCGTGCCGTCCTCCAGACGGGGCTGGGTCTCCACCACGTCCGGGTTGCCGCACGGGCAGCGGTGCGCGATGGCGCGCAGACCGCGCGGCGGGCGGCCGAGCTGCTGCTCGAACGCGGCGATGTCCGCGTCGGTGGGCTTGGTGGACTCGGTCTGCGGAGGGGGCGTTTCCATGCCTGCCTTGGTTCTGCTCGAAGCTCGTTGAGGGGGTCGCGGGTCCGGTCAGCCGCGGTCGTCACGGTCGGCGCTGTCCACGCCGTCCCAGAGGTTGGAGTGCCAAGGGCGGTCGCTCGCCCCGGGCTCCGACCGACGGTCCTTCGCCGCGTCGGGGTCGGCCACGGTGTAGCCGGTCTCCCCGGGAAGTACGTAATGCAGGTGCTGGCGGGCCAGACGCATGATGTACGCGTCGTCCTGGAGCCGCGCCTTCTCGTCCCGCAGCTCCTCGGTGCGCCGCTGCGCCTCCTGCGAGAGCCGCTCCTGCTCGGCGATCTCGTCGCGCTGGGAGACGTACTGCCGCATCGGATAGGCGAGCGCCACCACCAGGGAGCAGACCACCAGCGCCAGGAACGCGGCCCGGCCGGTGAGCCGGGAGCGGCGGGCCTGGCGGCGGTTCTGGGACCGGTACACGCGGGCCGCGGTCTGCTCGCCGAGCAGCCGCAGCCTGGTCGCGGTGGAGAACCGGTCGCGGTCCTTCCCGGCCATGTCTCCCCGCCTCCCCATCACATACGTCCGTCCCCGCACACGGTACGGGACCGGGTGCGGGGACGGGCGGAGGCCACCGACTTGACGCTGCGGGTCAGCCCTTGAAGCGCGGGAAGGCGGAGCGGCCCGCGTACACCGCGGCGTCGTCGAGGATCTCCTCGATGCGCAGCAGCTGGTTGTACTTGGCGACGCGGTCCGAGCGGGCCGGGGCGCCGGTCTTGATCTGGCCGCAGTTCACGGCGACGGCGAGGTCGGCGATGGTGACGTCCTCGGTCTCGCCGGAGCGGTGCGACATCATGCACTTGAAGCCGTTGCGCTGGGCCAGCTCGACGGCGTCCAGGGTCTCGGTCAGCGAACCGATCTGGTTGACCTTGACGAGCAGGGCGTTGGCGGAGCCCTCCTCGATGCCGCGGGCCAGGCGCTCGGGGTTGGTGACGAAGAGGTCGTCGCCGACGATCTGCACCTTGGAGCCGATGCGGTCGGTGATGACCTTCCAGCCGGCCCAGTCGTCCTCGTACAGCGGGTCCTCGATGGAGACCAGCGGGTACGCGGAGACGAGCTCCTCGTAGTACTCGGTCATCTCGGCGGCCGAGCGGGACTTGCCCTCGAACTCGTAGACGCCGTCCTTGTAGAACTCGGACGCGGCGACGTCGAGCGCGAGCGCGATGTCGCGGCCCGGGACGTAGCCGGCCTCCTTGATGGCCTCGACGATGAGGTCCAGGGCGGCGCGGTTGGACTCCAGGTTCGGGGCGAAGCCGCCCTCGTCGCCGAGTCCGGTGGACAGGCCCTTGGTCTTGAGGACCTTCTTCAGCGTGTGGTAGATCTCCGCGCCCCAGCGCAGGGCCTCGGAGAAGGACTCCGCGCCGATCGGGGCGATCATGAACTCCTGGATGTCCACGTTGGAGTCGGCGTGCGAGCCGCCGTTCAGGATGTTCATCATCGGAACGGGCAGCAGGTGCGCGTTCGGGCCGCCGAGGTAGCGGAAGAGCGGCAGGTCGGACGCCTCGGAGGCGGCGTGCGCGACGGCCAGCGAGACGCCGAGGATGGCGTTCGCGCCGAGCGAGGCCTTGTTCTCGGTGGCGTCCAGGTCGAACATCGCCTGGTCGATGAGGCGCTGCTCGGTGGCGTCGTACCCGACGAGCTCCGGGCCGATCTGCTCGATGACGGCGAGGACGGCCTTCTCGACGCCCTTGCCCTGGTAGCGGTTGGGGTCACCGTCGCGAAGCTCGATGGCCTCGAACGCACCGGTGGAGGCGCCGGACGGAACGGCAGCACGGCCCGTGCTGCCGTCGTCGAGGCCGACCTCGACCTCGACCGTGGGGTTGCCCCGGGAGTCGAGGATTTCCCTGGCTACGACGACGTCGATGGACGGCACGAGGCATCTCCTTCTGGGATCTGACACTGGTTGTGCAGGGTCACTGTGGCCTTGCGACCCGAGCCTATCCGGCCCGGCCGCGTCCGTCGGCCGCCCGCCCGCCTCCTGGGACGAAAAAGGACCCAAGGGCCTGCATAACGGGACAGAACTCTAGATATCTACTGGTCGGTAACAACAAGAGGTGAACGCAACCGCGCTCATCCGCGGCCTCTCCCGACGAAGAACCCGGCCCGGCGCGCAGGGGGGAAGAGCGCGCCGGGCCGGGAAGCCGTGCGAGGAGGGGTGCCGCCGGACACCTCTCCTCCGGGGAGGAGAGACGGCGATTACTTCAGGTGGAGCTGCTGGCCCGGGAAGATCAGGTCCGCGTCCTCGACGATGTCGTCGTTGAGCTTGAAGAGCTTGCTCCAGCCGCCCTTGACGCCTTCCTTGTCAGCGATCTTGCTCAGGGTGTCGCCGGCCTTGACCTTGTACTCGCCGTCACCCTTCTTGACCTTCTCGCCGGTCGGCGTGGTGACGGTCTTCTTGCTCTCAGCCTTGGGCGCCTCGCGCTGCTCGCTGCGCGTGGTGGGCTGCTCGGCCTGGCGCTGGGGCTGCGCCTGCTCGGGCTTGCTCTCGGACTGGCCGGAGCCGCCGGGGTTCACGCCCGGGTCCACACCGTCGTTGGTGAGGCCGCCGGCGCCGGCGCAGGCCCAGGCACCCGGCCCCTGCATGTCGAGGAGCTTCTCGGCGGTGGCGATCTGCTGGTCCTTGGAGGCCAGGTCGGCGCGCGCGGCGTACTGCGTACCGCCGGCGGCGGCCCAGCTGGACTGCGAGAACTGCAGTCCGCCGTAGTAGCCGTTGCCGGTGTTGATGGACCAGTTGCCGCCGGACTCGCACTGGGCGACGGCGTCCCAGGTCTCGACGGAGGCGGCGGAAGCGTTGGTCGCGCCCATCAGCGGGACGGCGACGGCGGCACCGGTGACACCCGCGAGGGTGGCGATGCGGGTGGCCTTGGACGGGCGGCGGTGCTTGCCCTTGCTGTTCAGCAGCATGGAACGAATCTCCTCACCGACGCCTACGAGGTGAGCTGTCGGGTTCGGGCTGATGAGTTGCCCGGCCGTGCGTCCTTGCGCACGGCTTCACCCCTAGCCGGTCCCGTACGCCCCCTCGGAGGGGGCCGTGCGGACCCGGCGGCCTACCTGGGTCCCCCGCTCCTGCCTACGGCGCTTACGCGTCTGTTCCCTTCGACCGACGGCAGGATTCGGCGTGACGGTCGACGGGGCCCGCGGTGCGAGCGGGTTAGACCGTAAACACAGGCAACCCCGACATTCAAAGACGGACATAGGGGGCAATAGGCTCGAACTCGCGGCGACCAGCGAGCTGTTTCCGCAGGTCGGGGGTGATGTGCGCGAATGGACCGGAAGAGGCGCGTGAGTTGAAGCAAAGAGACCCATGTCTCACTTACGCAAAGTGGACATAGGCCTCTTAACTGCCTCTACTTTCGGGGCTTTTTCCCGAATTGAATCAGTTGGCGGCTGGCGCCTCGGCGGACTCATCGGCGTCCTGCGGCGTGGACCGGTCGGCGTCCCGGTCCTGGCCCTGCTCAAGCCCCAGATCCAGGTTCTGGCCGGGCAGGATCAGGTCCGGGTCGGAGCCCAGGAGGTCCTTGTTGGTCTCGTACAGGCCGGTCCAGCCGCCGGGGAGTTCCTGGGCGTCGGCGATCGCCCAGAGGTTGTCGCCGGGCTGCACGGTGTACGCGCCGGGGGTCGCCGCACCGCCGTCCCGTGCGTCACCGTCGCCGCGCGAGGCATGCCGGCCGGATCCGCGCGGGCCGTCCTCCTGCCCCGACTCGGCCTCCTCGGGCGCGGGGGCGCCGCGGTGCTTGCCGCCCTTGCCCTGCGAGGCGTCGGGGACGGTGGAGGGGTCCGTGGCGTCGGGGGCGGTGGAGGACGGCGGGGTGGTGGGCGTCACCGAGGAGTCGGGGGCTTCACCGCCCTTCTCCGCGTCACCGCTGTCACCCTTGCCCGCCGGCTCACCCTTCTCACCCTCGCCGGCCTCATCACCCTTGTCGTTCTTGCCGGACTCATCGGCTTCACCGGACTTGCCGGATTCATCCGCTTCGTCGGGTGCGTCCGCTTCGTCGGTCGGGGTGGTCGTCGGGTCGGGGGCCGGCGAGGTGCCCGGGTCGACGCCCGGCAGGCTGCCGTCCACCGCGAGACCCGAGATCACCGCACAGCTCGGCCACGCCTTGGGCCCCTGGTCGTCCAGGATCTTCTCGGCGACGGAGATCTGCTGCGAGCGGCTGGCGAGGTCGGCGCGGGGCGCGAACTCCGTACCGCCGTACGCCGACCAGGTCTCCTGCGAGAGCTGGAGCCCGCCGTAGTAGCCGTTGCCGAGGTCGGCGCTCCACATTCCGCCGCTCTCGCACTCCGCGACCCGGTCCCAGGTGGTGGCCTCGGCGGCGGTCGCGCCGCTCGCCCCGAGCAGCGGGATGGCGATGGCCGATCCCGTCACCCCGGCGGCGACAACAATGGCGGGTGCCTGGCGAGGGCGGCGGTGTCTGCCGTTCGCGGAGCCCATGGGTATGCCTTCCGTGCGACTGACAAGCGAGTGACCTGAGCGCCGCGCAGCGGGATTCCGTGCCTGCGTCGGCGCACAAGTGACGCGTGAGCAACGTGCGACCGACGCGTCGAACCGTGAACCTAGCGGGACTCGAACGTGTGTCACAAGTCGATGCAGCGCAGATCACGTGAAAGTCACAGAGTTGACAGTGCGTCACTTTTTTCGGAACGGTTTCCCGGCTCGAACTCGACCGGAAGGGTGCGCAGTCCACGCATGATGAGCCCGCCGCGCCAGCGCAAATCGGTAGGTTCTTCCGCAAGTCGCAGGTCAGGAAGGCGTCTCAGGAGTGTGGCGAGCGCGGTCTGCCCTTCCAGCCGGGCCGGATCAGCCCACGGTTGCGTCACACCATGTCGCGAGCTTCACCGGCCGGCCGAGCGGAGCAGCCCCGATCCAGTGACCAGCAGCGCGCTCTCCTCATCTACGGCAGGGGGTACGCATCGCCGCCGATGAGGTTGACCGTCGTTTCAAACTCCATCCGACCAGCAGAGGGAAGGTGGACATGGCCAGGCATGTCCACCTTGACCGCATCGCGATCAGGGGTCAGGTTCTCCCTCTTGCCCTGGGGCGCCTCGCACCGCACCTCCGCGAGCAGCCCTACACCGAGCCGACCGGTGATCGTGAGCGTGGGAAGGGCGGGCCTGCGGTACGCCTCCACTCCCTTCTTGTCCGCGCCGAGAACCTGCATGACCTCGGGCCAGGCCCCCTTTTGCCACCACGTGAGCTGGCGCGACCGCATGGGGTCGATCGGCCCCCAGTCGAGGGGCATGCCGCTCCACGCAAGGCCGCGCCGAAGGCGGTGGAGCATGCCGCAGAACTGCGCACGGATGTCGTACTCCGTGGTGAAGTGCTGCTTCGCCTTCCCGTGGAAGAAGGTGCGGAGGACGGCGAGAACCGTCTCCCATTCCGCGTCCGTCGGGTCCGGAGGAACGAGAGTGCCGGTCTCCCAGTGCCACTGGCTCACTGCGCACTTGACGCCGGGCTTCAATGTGTTCTCCATCGTGCCGGGGGCGACCCTGATGTTGAACATGTCGAAAACTTCCCGGCGCTCCTCCAGCGTCATCGTTCCAGGGTGCTCGCGGGCACCGTTCGCGATGCCGAAGAGGTTGTGCGCCTGGCGCTCATGCGCGCTGTACGCCTCCAGCCACTGCTCCGCGCACTTCTTCTGCTTCCGGAACTCCTCGAGTTCCTGTTGCATCTCCTTGACCGACGCCTTGAGGACGGCGGGATCGACCCCGGCCCTGATGTACTCGGGCACCTTCCGGTTGATGAGGTCTTCCTGGGTCGCGATTCTCGTGTCGAACTCGGTGACCCTCTCCAGGTACTTCGCCCTGTCACCCGGCAGGCTGCCGGCCCACTCGGCTGCCATCGCGCGAAGGCCTCCTCCATCCTTCATGAGCCTGGCCAGTTCCCCCCAGACAACACCCTCGATCCCATCTGCGTTGAAGTGCGGCTCGCCGCAGGATCCTTCCTTGCCGGTCGTCCCCCTGCAACGGTAGGCGCGCGCTTCCCCGCTCCGACCGGCACCTGTGTAGACCTCGCCGCACTGGCCGTCGATGCGTCCGCTGAGTGGGTAGACCTGATCCTTGCTGCGGCCGTTCTGGAAGCCGATCTTCTTGAGCCGCTCCATGAGGACCCTGGTGCGCTCCTCACTGAAGATGGGCGGAACACCGATCTTCAGCGGGTCGCCATGAACCGGAGTGCCGTCCTCGCGGCGCAGGGTCGTGTTCCTGCCGTTGCCCCTGCCCGTCTTCCGATAGACCACGTAACCGTCGTGGATGGTTTCGCTCCAGAGGCGGTTACGCAGATTCCCGACGGTCCAGGGCACGCCGCTGCGAGTGAACAGCTTGCGCAAATTGAGCTCGTCGCATGCCTTGGTGTAGTTCATGCGCTGGTCGACGATGAGATCGACGGCCGTGGAAAGCACCATGGACTCGTGGTCGTCGGTGACGAGAACACTGAACTTCTTCCGGCGCTTGCCGACCCAGGTGGTGTCCTGGGCAATCCTGTATCCGTAGGGAGCGGGGCCACCTGGCCAGCCGCCATAACTGATCTTCAGCTCACGACCGGCAAGGGTGCGCTCCTTGATACGCAGCCACTCCATCTCGGAAAGAGTGACGTACCGCATGAATTGGGACCAGCCGACCTCGTTACTGGTGTCGATGCCCTCGGCGACCGAGACGAAGTAGATGCCGAGGTCTGCCATGTCCCAGGCCCACTGGTAGGCGGCGCGGGCCGTGCGGCCGACGCGATCGACGTTGGGGACGAGGATGCGGTTGAAGTGCTGCTGGTGCGCGTCGCGGACCAGGCGGTCCATCTCAGGACGCCTCTCCAAAGCGCCGGAGACCGCTTCATCAACGTACTCGTCGTACACGGCGGCGTCAGGATGGCGGTCGAGCCAGCCATGGCAGATCTCGTCCTGAACTTCGAGACCGAAGCCAGAGAGCTGGTCCAGGGTCGAGACGCGGGCGTATTTCGCCACGATGATCGCGCCGGATTCAGATAAGCGCGAGCGTGCCACAATGGGCATGTTCAGTCCTCCGAGACTGTTCCGTCCCCGGGGTGGTTGCACACCGCCGGGAAGGTTCCGGCCTCGTTGCGCTCGCTACAGCGCTCTGGGGCCGGTGCCGTTTCCGGGCAGGTTACCCCAGTTTGGTAACCCGAGGAGAATTTCAGAAGTAGCCTGCGCTCTGCGGGCAGGAGTGGTAGTTCCTGCTCAGCCGACTGGATCGGGAAGCAGGTACAAGTCCCCCGTCGCGGCGGGACCCAGCCGAGGCAGGCGTGGATCCCCTCGTCGTCGAGATCTCAACGCCATGCCCGTGGCCCCTCCCCGTACAAGCGCCCGATACCGTCGCCAGGTGAACGACACCCCGACTCCGGAACTCTTCTCCTGGGAGTTCGCGACCGATCCTTATCCCGCGTACGGCTGGTTGCGGGAGCACGCGCCCGTGCACCGGAAGGAATTGCCCTCCGGAGTGGAAGCGTGGCTCGTGACCCGCTACGCCGACGCACGGCAGGCACTCGCCGACGCACGGCTCTCCAAGAACCCCGAGCACCACGCGGACGACGCCCCGGGCCGTGCCAAGACCGGTATCCCGGGGGAGCGCGGTGCGGGCCTCATGACACACCTGCTCAACATCGACCCGCCGGACCACACCAGGCTGCGCCGGCTCGTCTCCAAGGCGTTCACCCCGCGCAGGACCGCGCTCTTCGCCCCACGGGTCCACGAACTGGCGAACGGTCTCATTGATGCCTTCGCGGAGAAAGGGGAAGCCGACCTCATCCACGAATTCGCCTTCCCGCTCCCCATCTACGCGATCTGCGACCTGCTCGGTGTGCCCCGCGAGGACCAGGACGACTTCCGTGACTGGGCCGGGATGATGATCCGGCACGGCGGCGGACCGCGCGGCGGCGTCGCCCGCTCCGTCAAGAAGATCCGCGCCTATCTCTCCGAGCTGATTCACAAGAAGCGCGCGGACCCGGGCGACGACCTGATCTCGGACCTGATCCGGGCCAGTGACCACGGTGAGCACCTCACCGAAAACGAGGCCGCCGCCATGGCGTTCGTGATCCTGTTCGCAGGTTTCGAAACGACCATCAACCTGATCGGCAACAGCGCCCACGCGTTCTTTCGTCACCCCGTTCAGCGATCCGTCTTCCAGGATGCAGTGGAACGGGGCGACGGCTCCCTCATCGACAGCGCCATCGAGGAACTGCTGCGCTTCGACGGCCCGGTGGAGATCGCGACATGGCGGTACGCCACCGAGAGACTGGAAATCGGGGGACAGCCAATCCGGAAGGGCGACCCGGTTCTCGTGGTCCTCGCGGCGGCGGACCGTGACCCCGAGAGGTTCAGGAGCCCCGACACCCTCGACCTCACCCGCCGGGACAACCAGCACCTGGGATACGGCCACGGCATCCACTACTGCCTGGGCGCGCCCCTCGCACGACTGGAGGGACGTACTGCTCTGGAGACGCTGTTCCGTCGGCTGCCGGACCTGCGACTCGCGGTGGACCCGGCCGATCTACGGTGGCGTGGCGGCCTGATCATGCGGGGCCTGCGCACCCTCCCGGTCGAGTTCACACCGGAAGCATCAACCAGGTCTTCGCGGGCCGATAACTCACCTCATTGAGGTGACCCCGACCCTGGGGAGTGCGGTGGAGATGAGCCGGACAGAGGCCGCCGTGCTCGTGCGGCGGATCATGGATGCGGACCGCACTCCCGAAGAAGAGGCGGATGGCTGGTTGGGCATGCTCCACAGGGCCATGTCATGTCCGACCATCCGGGAGGCCATACAGACCCTGGTGGGGAGGCCAGGATCACGGATCATCACGACGAGCGGCGGCTTCTGAGCGGAAGCACCCTCGTCGGCACGATTGGCGTCGATGCCCCAGGAATGCCCTGGCAGCGCGGACACTTCTCTCCTGAGCCTGCCTTCAGCCGGTTCAAGCCCTGGTTCGACGAGATCCACGCCCTTGTCGAGGCAGCGGATCTTGGACGGTTCGACGACATCTACGACCTCATCGAAGGTGCCCTGACCCTGGAGTCACCATCGGGGCCCGTTGGTGAGCTTCTCCTGCACATCGGTCAGGAGCATGCTTGGTTCCGCTGGGACCCGTAGGCAGCCAACGCCGGTGTTCCAGGCGACGGGCAGGGCATGGAGGGTCGAAAGCTCCCGGTGGCGGTGGGGAGCAACCGAGCTCCCTACCGGGCGTCCGGTCCCCCCTCCACCGCCAGGATCGCGTCCCTGTACGCCCGGGCCGCCGCGCGCAGCGCGGCCTCCGGGTCGGCGCCGTTCGCCTCGGCGGCCACGGCCAGGGCGAGGAGGTCGTAGCCGATGGAGTCGCCGGCGGGCTCTCCCGTCGGGAGGGGGACGTCGAGGCCGGCCGTGCGGACGCGGCTGCCGAGCTTCGCGGCGAGGGCCAGGCCCGGCTGGCCGAGGGGGACGCCTTCGGTGACCGAGGTGCGCTGCTTCTCGATCGCCTTGGTCCGCAGCCAGTGGGCGTGGACGTCCTCGGGGGTCTCGGCGGTCTCGTCGCCGAAGACGTGCGGGTGGCGGTGGATCAGCTTCTCGACGAGGCCGCCTGCCACGTCGTCGATGGCGAAGGGTTCTTCGGGGTCCTCCTCCGCGATGCGCGCGTGGAAGACGACCTGGAGGAGCACGTCGCCCAGTTCCTCGCGCAGTTCGGTCCGGTCGCCGTCCTCGATCGCCTCGACCAGTTCGTACGCCTCCTCGATGGCGTACTTGGCGAGGCCCCGGTGCGTCTTCTGCGAGGTCCAAGGGCAGGAGCGGCGGATCCGGTCCATGACCTGGACCAGGTCGAGGAGACGGGCGCCCGGCAGGTCGTAGGAGCCGGGGAGCAGTTCCAGGTCCGGCATCCGCATCCGGCCGGAACCGCCCAGGCGGGCAAGGCCGTCGGTGAGGGGGGCGTTGCCCTCTCCGCCGGTCAGGACGACGACCGTCCGGCCGCCCGCGCAGTCCGCGACCAGTTCGTCCGCGGAGGGCGTGGCGTGTTCGACGTGTACGCCCGCCTCGCGGAGGTAGGGCAGCTGCGGCTGGTCCGGGTCCGCGCACAGGACGCGGTCGGCGGCGTGCAGGGTCTGCCAGGCCGGCCAGGACAGCAGGCCGGGCGCGACCCGGTGGCTGGCGGTGAGCAGGACGATGCGGCCGGGGTCGGCGGGGGTCTCGACGGAGGCGTCGGGGGCTTCGGCGTTCACCCTGCGAACCTACCTCCGGAAGGGAATCCGCCTCCGGCCCGCAGGCCCCGCCTGCCGCCCGCCGGCCCCGCTCTCCGGCTGCCGGGGCGGTCAGGCCTCCGTCGGCTGCTCGGGGGTGAACTTCGTGCGCTGGGTGATCCAGGGCGCGCTGTAGTTGCCGAGCTGCATCTTCTGGTCGTCCCAGGTGCCGAAGCGCGGGTTGACGTCGATGTCGAGGGCCTTCGACGCCTTCGTGAGGGCCTCGCCGACGACCTCCTGACCGGCGGGCGTGCCCAGGTCCGCGCCGAGCGCCCGGGCCAGCTTCGGGAGCTGGACCTCCTGGCGCATGTCGGCGTCGATCTGGTCCGGGGCCACCCAGCGCTGCTGGAGCATCATCGCCTCGAACTGCTCCTCGCCGCCCTGTTGGGCGAGGCCGGCCCGCCGCATCTCCTGGATCTCCTTGCGGGAGACCGTGACGCCCGCGTCCTCGGCGGCGCGGTCGAGGATCCGGCCGAAGATCAGCCCGTGCAGCTTCGCGCGGTTGAGCTGGCCCGACTTGTTCACCAGCTGGGCCGCCTGCGGGGAGCTCTCCTGGGCGGCGCGGACCTCCGCGGCCCGCTCCTGGACCGCCGACACCTCGATCCGCTCGCCCCCCACGACGGCCGCGGCACCGGGGTGGGCCTGGTTGCCGCAGGCCGACAGGAGGGGCGCGGCGACGAGCGTTGCGGCGAGGACGGTGAGCGCGGTGCGACGACGGCGGTGCAAAGGAGCCTCCCGGGGAGAGTTTGTGCATCGGTGCACAAAGCCTTGCGGTGATCGATGTTAGGCAGTGGATGTGGCCTGTGCCACTGATTCGACCAACGATTCCGGAGGAGTTGGGGATGTGGTCCGGGAAGGGCGGTGATCCGGGGCGCTGTCAGCCGCCGCGGACGTCCCGCTGGTGGCTGAGAAGGCGACGCAGGTCCACGGGCAGCGGGTGGTGCGGCCCGTAGGTGCGCTCGGCGTCGTACAGCAGCGCCTGGAGCTGGGCCCGGCCCGCAGTGTGGTCGCCGACCGCCAGGAGCAGTTGTCCGATGCGGTGCCGGATGTCGAGGGCGCGGCCGGGGTCGGAGGTGATCGGCCCGTAGGCGTTCTCGTAGTACGGGAGGACCGCGCGGTACTCGACCAGCGCGGCCCCGGCCTCGCCGAGCTGTTCCAGGCACTGGGCCGCGTCGTAGCGGAACTGGAGGGCCTGGGTGTCGGCCGGGCCCGCCTCGGCGGTGCGGTCGTCCGCGAGGCGGCGCAGTTCGGGCAGGGCGCGGCGGTACTGGCCGTCGTCCATGAGCGTCGCGGCGTACTGCTTGCGCAGGATGCGGACGACCGGTGAGTGCTCGCCGTGCTCCGCGGCCGCGGCCGGGAGGGTGGCGCCGAGGATGTCCACGGCCTGGGTGATCCGGCCCTCGCCGAGCAGCTTCTTCACCTCGTCCACGGCCCGCGCGACGTCCAGCCGGCCGGGCGGCGGGGTGGTGGGGCGGGCGGGGGTGGCCTGGTACGGGTGGACGGCCGGGGGCGGGGTGAAGGACGGCGGGGCGCCGAGCGCGGGCGGCGTCGTCGCGAAGGCGGACGGCGGCGCGGCGAAGGTGGCGGGGGCGGGCACGGGGGCCGGGGTGGCGGCCCGGTCCGGCCAGGGGGCGTGCGGCCGCAGGAACGGGCGGGTCGGGTCGAGCGGCCCGGCGGGGGCGCCGTGCTTCGGCAGCAGCGGGGCCAGCTCCTCGTACACCTCCTGCGCGGAGGCGGGCCGGTCCTGTGGGTCCTTGGCGAGCAGCCGCAGGACGAGGGCCTCCAGCGCGACGGGGGCCTCGGGGCGCTTCTGCCGGACCGGGACCGGGGCCTCGTAGAGGTGGCGGTGCAGGACGCCCAGCGCGGTGGACCCGGCGAACGGCACGTCGCCGCTGACGAGTTCGTGCAGGAGGACCCCGAGGGCGTACAGGTCGGTGTACGGGCCGACCGCGCCGCCCATCGCCTGCTCGGGCGCCATGTAGGCCGGGGAACCGATGGGCGAACCGGTGTGCGTGAGACGGGTGGTGTCGGTGTCGAGGACGGAGGCGACGCCGAGGTCGAGGACGGTGACCGTGCCGTCCGGGCGGACCATCACGTTCCCGGGCTTGAGGTCGCGGTGGACGATCGGCACGGCGTGCACCGCGCAGAGGACAGCGCAGAGCTGGGCGGCGACCGCGACGGCCCACGGCCAGGGGTACGGGTCCTGCTCGGCCAGATGGTCGGCGAGGTCCGCGCCCTCGACGTACTGCATGACGAGGTAGAGGTCGTCGCCGTCGCTGCCCGCGTCGTGGACGGTGACCAGGCCGGGGTGGTCGACCTGTGCGGTGACCCGGCACTCGCGGACGAACCGGCGGCGCAGTTCGTCGGCCGCGTCGCTGCCGGTGGGCCCGGCGACCCGGTCGGGGCGCAGCAGTTTGACGGCGACGCGGCGGTCGAGGCGCCGGTCGTACGCCGTCCACACCTGGCCCATACCGCCCTGGCCGAGGATGGTGGCCAGTTCGTAGCGGTCGGCGATGGTCCGCCCGCTCACCGGCCCTCGCCGCCCCTGCTGTCCTTGTTCTCCTGGCGGAGGTAGTCGCTCAGCTCGTCCAGCTCGGCCCGGACCTGGTCCAGGCGCTGGGGCGCGGGCTTGGGGGTGGGCGGGGTGGCCGGCGCGGTGTACGGGTTGGGCGGCTGGTGCTGCTGGGGCTGACGTTGTTGCGGCTGGTGCTGCTGGTGTCGGGCCAGGTGCTGTTGCTGGTACGGGAGCGGGGGCGCCGGGTGCGCGGGCGCACCGTACGGGGCCGGGGCGCCGAGGGTGTTGTAGTGCCGTATCTCCGCGTACAGGTAGTAGGTGATCACCCCGGCCAGCAGGCCGAGGATCCAGAGCATCATGAACAGCGCCGCCGCGTCCGACATCTCGTCGGGGTCGTCCGGTGTGGCCATGATGAAGGCGAACAGCCCGATGTTGAGGGCGATCACGACCACCAGCAGGAACCAGTCGCGCGGCCTGCGGGTGACGATCGCGAGCCGCAGCATCGGCGCCCAGCCCAACAGGCCGCAGCTCAGCACGGTCAACGCCACGAGGATCACGCGCACCGTCGTGAGCGTCGCCGGGGACGGCCGCGATGTCGTCGGCTGCTGCGGCATGGGGCCGTAGCCGTGCATGTGCTGCTCCTGGGAGGCGTATGTCGGACGTGTGGGGTGAGCGTATACACCTCTGCCGACCGGCTGTCCCCGGTTGCCCCCAAGGTTGTCCTCAACGTTGTGTGCGGCGGTCCTCCCCGGCCGGGGCGCCCCGGCCGTACGAGGGGCTTCTGTGGCCGAAGTCGACCTCGGCCGCAGGCAGGACGCGCACCCGGCGCCCCGGGAAGCGGAGGTTCCGGTAGATCTCGTTGTGGTGCGCGACGGACGCCTCCGGTGCGGCGTAGCGGCCGGGGGCGTCGGGCCGGACGGACGTGGTGTGCCCGTCCGCGACGAGCACCACGTCGTACCCCAGGCTCAGCGCCTGCCGGGCCGTGGACTCGACGCAGATCTCGGTGGCGAACCCGGTGACGACGACCTCGGTCACGTCCCGGGCGCGCAGCACGGCGTCCAACTCCGTGCCGAGGAAGCTGTCCGGTGCGGCCTTGGGTACGACGGTGTCCCCGGCGGCGGGGGCCAGTCCGGACACGATCCGCCACCCGTCGGTCCCCGGCTCCAGCTCCTCGTCCTCCTGCTGCGCGAACACCACCGGGGCCCCGGCCGCCCTGGCCCGCGTCCGGAGGCCGGCGATGGCCGCGACGGTGGCGGACGCCCGGTACGCGATCGCGACGAGGGTGTTCTGCATGTCGATGACGAGGAGCGCGGGGGTGGGATTCGGGCCGGAGGCCGTCACAGCCGGTGCCGTACCCATACGTTGGGCTCGACGTACACCGCGTACCCGTGGGCGAGCGCGCAGTGCACCGGGACGAGCGCGCCCGGCACCTCCACCGGACCGTCCGTGTCGAACGGCAGCCCGGTCCATTCCCGCCACTGCGCCAGCGAACCGCTCACCGTCATCGACACGGTGGCGACCGAGTCAACCGTCCCGCCGGCCCGGGCGTGGACCCGCAGCCAGGGGTCCTCGGGCAGCCCGTCCTCGGGGCGGGTCAGCCGGGCGTACTCCTCCATCGGCAGGCCGGCCTTGACGTGCTTGCCGCTCGGCCGCACCGGGGCGACGACCTCACGGAAGCCCTGCCGCCGCGCGTTGTCCCGCATCGCGGCGAGCATCCGGCCGGATATCCCCTTGCCCTGATGGCCGGTGGCGACCGTGATCTCGATCGCGCCGACCGTGTCGGGCGTCCGCCCGCGCCGCAGGTCGGCGAAGGCCCACAGCAGCATCCGGTCCCAGCCGCCGACGGGCAGTTCGCCGCGCCCGGGGGCGTCCAGCACGAAGGGCACGCTGTAGGCGCGGGCGACCACGACACCCTCGGGGTCGGTGGCGACCAGCACGTACTGGGGGAACTCGACGGCGATCCGGGCGAAGTTGGCCCAGCCGACGATGTCCTCCAGGACGAACTCCGGCCAGGTGTCCGGCATTCCGTCCAGGGCGCCGGCGAGCTCGGGACGTTCGGCGAGGGTGGTGATGTTCAGCTCCATACGCGTGACCCTAGGCAGTCCGTACCGCTCCGACCAGCGAATATCGGCGTGGAACGGACGCGGTCCGAAGGGGGCGGACGGCCCGGCTACCCTCTCGCCGCATGACGACGACACCACCACCGGACTCTCCCGTCCCCGCCCTCGCCGCCGTACACATCCGGCCCTGCCGGGCGGCGGATCTCGGCCCGCTGGAGCGGCACATGCCCTCGCCGGGCCGGACCCGGCGGCACGCGGCCCGGTTCGACCGGCAGGAGCAGGGCCTCAGCACCTTCCTCACCGCCTGGGCCGACGACGTACCCGTCGGAACGGCGCAGGTCCTGTGGCAGGGCTGCGCGGCCCCGGAGGTACAGGCCCGCTTCCCCGGCTGTCCGGAGCTGAACGGGCTCGGGATCTGGCCACCGGAGCTGCGTTCCCGGGGCATCGGTACGGCGCTGATCCGGGCGGCGGAGGAACGGGTCCGGGCCGCCGGCCACCCCCTGATCGGCCTGGGCGTGGACGACGACAACGGCCGGGCGGCCGCGCTCTACCTGCGGATCGGCTACCGGGAGACCGGCTGCCGCTACCTGGACCGGTACGCGTACCTCGACGACGACGGTGTCCGGCACGAGGTCGTGGACCCGGCCCGCTTCCTGGTCAAGGAGTTGGCCGGGTGCGCTCCCGGGCCGATGTGATCCGGCCGGAACCGTGAGGTGTGCATGCCGCGTCCCCACCCGTGACTTTCCACCCCGTGCGCCACCCGTTGACCTTCCACCCCGTGCGCCACCCGTCGAGGACCCGTCGAGGAGCAGAACCATGACCCAGCCCGGCAGTACGCCGACTCGCCCCCGCAGAGGCGCCGGATGCCTGCAGAGTCTGCTGGTGCTCGCGGTGATCCTCGGTCTGGGCTACGGGGCGTCCAAGATCTTCGGTGACGAGTCGTCGAAGTCGAAGGGGTCCTCGTCCTCCTCCTCGTCCGCCTCCGACGGCAAGGGCGGATCGTGGGAGATCGGTGACTGCGGAGGACCGGACCCGGAGAACAAGCCGGACGGCTACCGCGCCTTCGACTGCGACGAGCAGGGCGCGACCTTCAAGGCCCTGAAGATCGAGGACGCGAGCTTCCTGCCGAACGCGATCCAGTGCCCGGCCGGAACGGACCTGATCATCCAGGTCTCGCGGGTCTTCGGCTCCGGCGACGGCAAGAAGGGCGGCGGCATCCCGACCAACACCGTCTGCGGCCGCAACCTGACGGGCGACCACCCCGGCGACGCGGGCGCCGGCGGCGGCCAGCTCGTCGAGGGCGACTGCGTCTCGACGACGGCCAAGGAGATCGCCTGCGCCTCGGCCGGGGCGAACGACTTCAAGGTCCTCGGCCTCGTCAAGGAGAAGACCGAGTGCCCGGCGGCGACCACGGAGCCGATGCAGCTGATGATGGCGATGGGCCGCCCGTACGACGTGATCTGCGGCGGCAAGGTCTGACCGGGCAGGCCCTCGGGGCCCGTCCGTTCCCTCCGTGGGGCGGAACGGACGAGCCCGCTCGGCAGCACGGGCCCACGGCCGTGCGCCGGCCCGGCACACCGCTCGGCGGCCTGGCGGCCCGGCCGTGTCGCCGCAGCGGTCAGCGATCAGCGGCGCAGCCAGGGCCAGGACTTCGGACCGGGCCAGCCGTCGACGGCCAGACCGACGCCGTGCACCTTGTTGACGTGACGTTGGAACCCCTTCATCGCCGCCTGCGACTGCGGGCCGAAGTATCCGTCGATCGCGCCCGAGTAGTAGCCGGTCTCGCGGAGCTGGCACTGCGCCTCGATACCGGCCGACGTCACGATGTCGGCTCGCGGGACGGCCGTCATGCCGTCGTACCAGCCGGCGTACCAGTACCCGCCCCTGAGGTTCATGTCGCAGCTGTACGCGGCGGAGACCGAGGCCTGGGAGGTGCCGGTGGCGTTCGCGGCGGTGGCCGTGCCCTGGACGAGGCCGACGGCGGCGGCCAACGCCACTGCCGTGAAGGAGAGTCGGCGGGTGAGTCTGCGCATGGGTGATCCCTTCGGAGGAGGAGCGACCCCGGAGGCGGGGACAGGGCGTGACTGCCCCGTCCACCCCCGTGGGGCGGGACTGTCGTGCCTTGCGGTGTGGTGCCTTGCGATGTGTTCCGTGGCCGGGCGGTCCAGCTGACGGCACGGCCGGCCTCTCCGCGCTCTCCGCACGCGAGCGGAGAATCGACTTCCGCGCGTCGGCGCGGTCACGTCTGGCGCAGGCGCTTCCAGGTGTTGGGGCCGACGATGCCGTCGACGTGGCCTGACCCCATGTAGGTGGCCTGGAACCAGCGGACGGCGGCCCTGGTGCGCGGACCGAACTGGCCGTCGACCGCCAGTTCCGTGTTGTGGTACGCGTAGTACGCGGTGGTGTTGGCGATCAGCGCCTGCACTTCGAACACGGGGACGCCCTTGCTGCCCTCGGCGAGCAGCGCGCCCGTGCCCTTGTAGTAGCCGCAGTACCAGCCGGTGCCCTGCTCCTTCTTGCAGGAGGCGGCGGCAGTGGCGGCGGACGCGGTGGGCGACATCGCGACGGAGGTTCCGAACAGCGCGACAGTGATCATCGCCGTGGCGAGAAACTTACGGGCCTTCATGCGAAGCGGTCTCCTTCGGGAGCGTGAAACGGGTACGGGAATTCATCGCTTGCCGTAGCGCAGCATTTCCCAGGTCTGCGGCCCGACGATGCCGTCGGAGATCGCTTCGCTGCCGTAGTACCACTGGAACCAGGTCACGGCGGACTTGGTTTTCGCCCCGTAGATGCCGTCGACCACGAGCTTGGTGCCGCCGGGCTCTCCGTAACGGGTGGTCTCGTTGATGAGTGCCTGGATTTCCTTGACGTGGTTGCCCTGGCTGCCGAGCTCTGCCCACTGGGTGCCGGGGTGGTACCCGCAGTAGCGGCCCACGGTGCTGACACCGGGGCATTTCTCGGCTGCCCGGACGGTCGGGTCGGCGATCGCGGGGACCGCCGGCGCGAATGCGGTGAACGCCGCCGCGGCCAGGGCGACGGCCGCGACCCGTGCGACACGGGTTCGATGCATGGTGACTGCCTCTCAAGTGGCTTGCTGTGAGGACTGCTTCAGCCTGTCGGAGGGAAGTCGGCCGGGCCATCGATTGGGAATCCTCGCGGGTATTCTGGGACGTCCCGGGCTCTGATCTGCTCAAACCCGGCCCGGGACAGGACGATCGTGGTCCGGACAGGGACCGGGTCCCGTTCAGAGATGAGGGTTTTCGTGAGCAAGGGGAAAGAGCCGCCGCGATCGCTCGGCCCTCATGGGCGGAGATTCGTCGACCGGATGCGTGAGCTGAAGGATCGCAGCGGGCTGAGTCTGGCCGCGCTGGCGAACCGGACGAGCTACAGCAAGTCATCCTGGGAGCGCTACCTCAACGGAAAGAGCCTCCCGTCGGCCGAAGCGGTGCGGGAGCTGGCCGGGCTGTCCGGTGCGGATACGGACCAGCTGCTCGCCCTCCACTCACTGGCGGCGGACGACTGGGGCGTTCAGGCCGACGCGCGGGCGCCGGAGGACGTCTCGGGCGAGGTGGCACCGGGTCGGGAACCCGGCCCCGAGGTCCCCGGAGAGCACACCGCCCGGCACCTGGCCGGGAGTGACGCCGCCGGGGCCTCCCCCGCGGGGGAGGCCCCGGCGGCGGATGACGGTACGCGGGACGGGACGACGCAGCCCTTCTCCTCGGACGGGCAGCCGTACAGGAAGCCGCCGGTTTCGCAGCGCATCCGGCTCGGCTCCCCCGCGCTCATCGGTGTGGTGGTCGTCGCGGCCATCGTCGTCTCCGGCTCACTCCTGTACTTGGCGCCGAGGACGGAGGGCGCCGCCGAAGACCGCCGCGTGGCGAGCGTGAAGTTCGCCTTCACCCCCGGCCGCACCCACGGCTGTGACGTCCACCGGGACGACGGCCGGCTGTGGGCGGGCCACAGCGACACCGACAAGGCGCTCCTCCAGCAGATCACCACGAGTTGGGACGTCGTCGAGGCACAGTGCCTCCTCGAACACCGGGGCTACCCGGTGGGCGCCGTCGACGGCGCCTACGGCCAGGCCACCGAGAAGGCGGTCAAACGCCTCCAGGAGGCAAACGGCCTGGTGGTCGACGGCATCGTCGGCCCGCACACCTGGCAGGCACTGCGCCAGTGAGTGACCACCTGCCGCATGAACGAGTGGTCTTCGCGAGGGAGTTGAGGAGAGTCCGGCAGCAGACCGGGCTGACGCTGGTAGCGCTCGCCGAGCGGACCACCGCCAGTAAGTCCTCCTGGCAGCGTTACCTGAGCGGCGCGCATCTGCCGCCACGCGGGGTGGTCCGGGAGCTGTGCGAACTGGCCGGCCGAAAACCGGGACCGCTGCTCGCTCTGTGGGAGCTGGCCGAGGCCTCACGCCATCGGCGGCAGCCGCCCACCGAGAGCGGGGAACGGCCCGCGGCTGCCGGCGCCGAAGAGGTGCCGGAGGCTCCGCCGACGCCCCCTGGGCCGGCCCAGGACATATCGGAATCCACTGCCCCGGCCCCGGAGGAGCCGCGGACCGAACAGGCCCGGGACCGGTCCGTGCCGGCCCTTCGGCTGCCTGCCGCGGCCCTGTCCGCGCTGCTCGCGCTCGCCGTCGTGGGCGTGGCCCTCCTGATCTGGTCCGACAGAAAGCCGGAGGGGCTCAAGCCCGGCTGCCGCGGTGCCGAATGCACCGGAAAGAGGTCGCAGCCCAACGCCTGCGGGATCGACGGCAGTGCTCCGCTGACGGTCGCCGAGCGGGAGTTCGACGACCGGACCCGGGTCGACATCCGCTACAGCGAAGGCTGCGGGGCGAGTTGGGCGAGGATCTGGTTCGGGGAGATCGGTGACCGGCTGGAGGTGAGCGCTCCCGGACAGGAGACCCAGTCGGTCCGGATAGCCGACAAGTACGACGCCGAGGGCTACCTGAGCACCCCCATGGTCGGCGGTGGCCCCGGCGGTGTACAGGCCTGCCTGGTCTCCGCGCGGGCCGACGACCGCCGGTGCTTCAGCAGCACGTGACCCGGCCGGGACCGGGTTCGGTCCCGGCCGGGCCGGATGCCACCGCGGTAGGGCCCTCAGCGCCGGGCCCGGCGAGTCAGAGGCACTTGCTCACGTAGCTCTGGATGCGCCCCGTCGTCAGGTAGTAGTCGCTCACGTACTTCAGGCCGATGGGGCTGTAGAGCCGGGCCCAGATGTTGTACCCGTTCACGGACGTGCCGTAGGTCCAGCAGTCGATCTCCAGCTTTCTGCCGTTGTGGGCGGTACCGACGGCCGAGTAGTTGGTACCCGGACCCGAGCGGATGGTCAGGCCGTTCGGGGCCTTCTGCACGTAGGCGCACCAGGCGCGGGGGTCGCTGCCGGAGTGGCCGCAGCGGAACGCGTCGGCGCTCGCGCTGGGAGCGAAGACGAACGAGGTGGCGATGAGCGCCGCCACGCCCGCCAGGAGTGTGGTGAGTCGCTTGCGCATGGCCTTCAGGGGCCTTTCTCCTCAAGAGGGTCGGGACGGGGCCCACTATCGGCCCGCATCGCCGTGTCCCACCAGCTTTCCCGGCGTCCCTGGTCCGCCGTGGGAACCGCACCCCGCTGACGAGCGCCGTCGCACGGGGTGGAGGGACGGCGCCCGGCACGCCGAGGGAGCGGCGGCGGTCGTGCGGCGAGCCGCGTCACGCTCGGAGTGCGGTTCGGCCAGTGCCCGCTCAGCCGCCGCACTGGGCCAGCATGGCCCGCTTGTCGGCCGTGGTGACCGGGAGTTCGTACTTCAGCGAGACCTGGGCGAACCGCACCGCGTAGGAGCAGCGGACCGGCTTGTACGGCGGGAGCCAGGAGGCGGGTCCCGAGTCGCGCTTGGCGTTGTTGGCGGGGCCGTCCACCGGGATGAGGTTGAGCGGGTCGTTGGCGATCTGCTCGCGCTTGGACGCGTTCCAGCGGGCGGCGCCCATCTGCCAGTCGTAGGACAGCGGCATCACGTGGTCGATCTGCACCTTCGTCGCCTGCTGCTTGCGCCAGTCGATGGTCTCGCCGGTGTAGGGGTCCTTGAGCGTCATCGCCATGACGACGCAGTCGGACCCCGCCTTGTGCTCGATGTCCTTGCCGTCGCGGGCGAGCAGGTCGTTGCGGGTGTCGCAGCCGTTGCGGGCGAGCGGAATGCCGTCGACCCCGTCCTTCCACGCGTAGCCGAACTTGTCACGCTCGTAGCCCGTCTTCGGGCCGCGCCCCTTAGTGGCCACCTGCTCGATGAGCTTCCGGGCGGCGGCCCGGTCCGTGTCGCCGGTGAGGGGGGCCAGGCCCGGCTTCGTACCGTCCGGGTTGTCCAGCGGGCTGACGCCGAAGCCCTCGGCGGACTGCGCGCCGCCGTCGGTCCCGCCGCTCGTGCCGCCGCCGTCGGCCGCGAGGTCGTCGGGGCTGCAACCGCTCGCCAGGGCGAGCACGACGAGGGCGCCGACGGCGGGCAGGGCCGCCGCCCGGTGCGTACGGCGGCGGGGCGTACGGGGAGCTATCACGGGGAGCCGTCCTGACGGGGAGGAGACCGGACGGCGAGAATCCTATGGGCGGCCGGCCACGATCCGCCCATCCCTCGATGAGCGAACGGAACGGCGAGGGGCTAGAACACGTCGCCCAAGGTCTCCAGGAGGCGGGCGATGTTCGCCTCGTCGCGGCGGTAGTAGGTCCACTTGCCTCGCCGCGTGGCGACCACCAGCCCCGCCTGCCGCAGTATCGCCAGGTACTGCGAGGTGGTCGACTGCCCCAGCCCCGAACGGCGCTGGATGTCGCTCACGCAGACGCCGATCTCGACGTCGGCGGGCTCCTGGCCCGGGAAGCACATCGGCTCCTTGAGCCACACCAGCATCTGGCGCCGGGCCGGGTTGGACAGGGCCCGGAACACAGCCAGCAACTCCGTCTCCGAGAACACCAGGCGATCGTAACCCAATCACATATTGGCAATTCTCGATATGACGATTTACCGTGGCGGCATGTCGACTTCGATGCGTGTGATGGAACTCGTCCACTTCGGCGACGCGGACACCGCGTTCGCCGCCCGGGAATTGCCGCGACCCGCTCCCGGCCCCGGCCAGGTGCTGGTGCGCGTACACGCCACATCCGTCAACCCTCTGGACCTGCAGACCCGGCGCGGCGACTACCGCGACGAGGTGGCACTGCCGGCGGTGATCGGCAACGACGTGTCCGGCGTGGTGGTCGAGACCGGCCCCGGGGCGGACGACTTCCGGCCGGGCGACGAGGTCTGGTATCTGGCGCCGGTCTTCGCCGGTCAGGGGACGTACGCCGAGTTCCACGTGGTCGACCAGGCCCTGGTCGCCCGCAGGCCCGAAGGGCTGTCGCACGTCGAGGCCGCCGGTCTGGCGCTCGTGGGCGTGACGGTGTGGGAGGCGCTGGTCGAGCGGGCCGGCGTGAAGGCCGGGGAACGGGTCCTGGTGCACGGCGGCGCGGGCGGGGTCGGCTCGGCCGCCATCCAGGTCGCCCACGCGCTGGGGGCCGAGGTGGTGACCACGGCGCGGGCCAAGGACCACGAGTTCGTCACCGGGCTGGGGGCCGACACCGTGATCGACTTCTCGGCCGGCGACTACGTTCCGCAGGTCCGTGAGCTGGGCGGGGTGGATGTCGTCCTGGACACGGTGGGCAGGGACACCCTCACCCGCAGTCCGGAGGTCCTCGCCGACCGGGGCCGCGTGGTGTCGATCGTGGACATCCCCGAACCGCAGAACCTGCTCGCCGCGTGGGGCGTGAACGCGACCTACCACTTCCTCTTCGTCAGCCCCGGCCGGGCGAAGCTCGACGCCCTCAGCCGGCTGGTCGACCGGGGCGAGCTCCGCCCGGTGGTCGGTGCGGTGCTTCCGCTGGCCGACATGGCGGACGCGCACACGCTGCTGGAGGGCGGTTCCGTCGGCGAGGGCCGTCGACGCCCCCGCGGCAAGATCGCCATCGCGGTGCATCCCGAGCAGGGATGAGCCACGCGTGAGCCCCCGACCCCGGCCCCGGCCCGGGGGCTCACCCTTCCACCGCAGGTCACACCTTCCCGATGCCGAGGGTGTTCTCGGACGGCAGCAGCCCCGAACCGATGACCGCCAGCCACGGCTCCCCCAGCAGCTCCACCAGCCGCTCCCGCCCCGCCTCCCCCAGCGCCCGCCACGGCGCCGCGGCCTCCTCGTCGGTGCGCAGCTCCACCTTCGCGCGCAGCTCGCGCCCCGCGTCCGTGGCCGTGCCGTCCGCCGCCAGCAGCCCGCGCTCCTGGAGACGCCGCCGGGCCGCGCCCCACTCGTCGGCGCTCCACCCCCGGCTCGCGAAGACCGCGGGGGCCGCCGCGCCGACCGCCGCGAAGGAGACCAGCGCCTCGACCGGGTAGAGCCCGGCCCCGATGAGAGCGGCGATGTGCCCGTCGCCCCGGTGTTCACGCAGGACGGTCGCCGCCTGCCAGAGCGTGAGGTGCGGGGCGTCCGGCCAGGGCAGGGCGGAGTTGGCGGCTCCGAGGCCACCGAGCACTCCCGGGGCCTTTGCGGCTCCGAGGCCACCAAGCACTCCCGGGACCTTGGCGACGCCGAGGCCGCCCGGGGCGTCCCGGCCCGCCGCCTCCGCCGCGCGGCGGGCCAGGGCGGCGGCCTCCGCGAACTCCGGCCCCTCCACCCGGTCCCCGAACAGCGCCCGGTAGGACCGGTCGACGGCCCGCAACCGGGCCGCGAGGACGGCGTCCGGGGCGGCGGTCACCCAGCCGTCCGGAACGTATCCGTCCACCATCGCCGGGGCGAAGCTGTGGAACGTCCGCACCACCTCCGCCGCTCCCACCGCCCCCAGCGGAGCCGCGCGCCAGGCGAAGTAGCTCGCCCAGCGCTCCTCGGTGTCGTACCCCAGCGCGGCGGCCTCCTCGAAGGCCGCGGGGGCGTAGTAGAGGACGGCGTGCAGGGGCTCCAGGAGGTGCCACATCTGCCGCACACGGGCCGGTTCTCCGGTCATGATCTCCGCCTTCCCGGACAGGAATCGCAGATCTAGTCAGCGACTAGATTGAACCTCCAGCATGGCTCGCGTCACGCGAACTTGTCAATGACTAGATGCCGGGTAGGGTTCCCCCATGAGCAGCGAGCGCGAACGCACCTACCACCACGGCGATCTGCGGCGCGCCATCCTGACCGCCGCCCTCGACGTCATCGCGACCGAGGGCCCCGCCGCCCTGAGCCTGCGCGATCTGGCCCGCCGGGCCGGCGTCTCGCACGCCGCTCCCGCGCACCACTTCAAGGACCGCACGGGCCTGCTGACCGCCGTGGCGGCCGAGGGCTACGCCCTGTTCGCCGACGCGCTGGCCGGGGCCCCGGATCTACGGGAGCGGGGCGTGGCGTACGTACGGTTCGCGGCGACGCACCCCGCGCACTTCCAGGTGATGTTCCAGCCGGACCTGCACCGCGCCGACGACCCGGACCTGCTGGCCGCCCGCGCCCGGGCGACCGAGGCGTTGCGCTCCGGCGTGGCGGACCTCCCGCCGGCCGGCCGGGGCGAGGACGACCGCCTGGCGGGGGTGGCCGCGTGGTCGCTGGCCCACGGCTTCGCGACGCTGCTGCTCACCGGCAACCTGGCGGACGCGATGGCGGGCCGGGACCCGGAGGAGGCGTTCCGGTCACTGGCCGCGTTGGTCTTCGCGCCGGAGAGCGGGGGCGGCGGCTGACAGGCACGGCCTAGACTGCCCTCATGGGCGTTTCCTGAGCGACGAACGAGGTCCCGGACCGGGACCGGAAGCAGCCCGGCGTCGACCGCCGGCCTCGTTGGTCTGCCCACGCACCCTTCCTCAGGAGACCCGGCCATGCCGCACGCCCGGCCCACCCACGCCCGTACCGCCCCCGCTCCCCTGCCCGCCGACGCTCTGCCCCTGGACCGCCGCATCGAGTCGCTGCGCGAGACGGCCGAGGCCGATCCGCGGGTGGAGGGCGTCCTGCTCTACGGATCGTGGACGCTCGGCGAGGCCGACGCCCACTCGGACCTGGACGCCTGCCTGTACGTACGGGAGGAGGACGTCGACACCTTCGACGGGCGGGAGTTCGTGGAGCGGCTGGCCCCGCTGAAGCTGGCGTACACCAACATGTACGGCATCCTCGCGGTGGTCTTCGACGACCTGATGCGCGGCGAGTTCCACGTCGAGCCCACGGGCTCCGGCATCGCCGAGATCGCCACCTGGCGCGGCCAGGTCCACTTCCCCCGCCCCGAAGCCGCCGTGCTCCTGGACCGCACCGGCCGCCTGACCGCCGCCGCCCGCGAACTGGCCGCCTTCACCCCGCCGGAGCCGGTGGCCACCGCCCAGCAGCTCACCGACGAACTGGCCAACTGGACGCTGATGCTGGCCCACGTACAGGCCCGGGGCGAGCACGCCCGCGCCCACAACCTGCTGCACGCCGTGATCGCCCCGCTCCAGCTCAAGCTCTGCCGCCTGCTGCGCGGCTCGACCGCCCACTGGCTCACCCCGAGCCGCGCCCTGGAGGCGGACCTGCCGGGCGCGGACGTCGAGCGGCACGCCACGACCATCGGGCCCCTGACCCCGGAGGCGGTCCGTACGGCGGCCGCGAACAGCTGGGAGTGGAGCCGGGAGCTGGCGGCCGAGGCGGCGGACCGCTGGGGGACGCGACTGCCGTCGGGGTTGCACGAGGAGATCGCGGGGGCGCTGTCCCCGACTGAGTGACCTCACGTCTCGGGCCCGCCGGGCTTGCTCGCCCGGCGGGCCCGTCGTTCACAGACCCCGGGACCTACGACCCCAGGATCGTCGTCAGGAACTCGCCCGTCCACGCCAGCAGTTCGCGGCCGATGACCGGCTTGCCGCCGATCTTGCCCGTCGTCGGGCGCGGGACCAGGATCTGGTGGGCCGCCGGCTTGATGACCGTCTTGGGGTGCAGGCGCTTCAGGCGGAGTTCCTGGGACTCGCGCAGCTCCACCGGGGCGAAGCGGATGTTGGAGCCCTGGAGGACGATCTCGCCCACTCCGCAGGCGCGGGCCAGCATGCGCAGGCCCGCCACCAGGAGGAGGTTCTCGACCGGTTCGGGCAGGGGGCCGTAGCGGTCCGTCAGCTCCTCGCGGACCGCTCGGATGTCGTCCTCCGAGGAGGCCGACGCGATCGCCCGGTACGCCTGGAGGCGCAGGCGCTCGCCGGGGGCGTAGTCGTGCGGGACGTGCGCGTCGACCGGGAGCTCGATCTTGACCTCCAGCGGGGGCTCCTCCTCGACGCCGCCCTCCATCTGGGCCCGGTAGTCGGCGACGGCCTCGCCGACCATGCGGACGTACAGGTCGAAGCCGACGCCCGCGATGTGGCCGGACTGCTCGCCGCCGAGCAGGTTGCCCGCGCCGCGGATCTCCAGGTCCTTCATCGCCACGTACATGCCCGCGCCCATCTCCGTGTGCTGGGCGATCGTCGCCAGGCGCTCGTGGGCCGTCTCCGTCAGGGGCTTCTCGGGCGGGTAGAGGAAGTAGGCGTAGCCACGGTCGCGGCCCCGGCCCACCCGGCCGCGCAGCTGGTGGAGTTGGGAGAGCCCGAAGTTGTCGCCGCGTTCCACGATCAGCGTGTTGGCGTTGGAGATGTCGATGCCGGATTCGACGATCGTCGTGGAGACCAGGACGTCGAACTTCTTCTCCCAGAAGTCCACCACCACCTGCTCCAGGGCCTGTTCGGACATCTGGCCGTGTGCTGTCGCGATCCGCGCCTCGGGGACGATCTCGCGGAGGCGGGCGGCCGCCCGGTCGATGGACTCGACCCGGTTGTGGATGTAGAAGACCTGGCCCTCGCGCAGGAGTTCGCGGCGGATCGCCGCGCCGATCTGCTTCTCCTCGTACGGGCCGACGAAGGTGAGGACCGGGTGGCGCTCCTCCGGCGGGGTGGTGATCGTGGACATCTCGCGGATGCCGGTGACCGCCATTTCGAGTGTACGGGGGATGGGGGTCGCGGACATCGTGAGCACGTCGACGTTGGCGCGGAGCTTCTTCAGCTGCTCCTTGTGCTCGACGCCGAACCGCTGCTCCTCGTCCACGATGACCAGGCCGAGGTCCTTGAACTTCGTCTCGGAGGAGAACAGGCGGTGCGTGCCGATGACCAGGTCGACCGAGCCGTCCTTCAGGCCTTCGAGGGTCGCCTTGGACTCCGTCTCCGACTGGAAGCGGCTCAGCGCCCTCACGTTGACCGGGAATTGGGAGTAGCGCTCGGTGAACGTGCCGTAGTGCTGCTGGACGAGGAGCGTCGTGGGGACCAGGACCGCCACCTGCTTGCCGTCCTGGACCGCCTTGAACGCCGCCCGGACCGCGATCTCCGTCTTGCCGTAGCCGACGTCGCCGCAGATCAGCCGGTCCATCGGGACCGTCTTCTCCATGTCCTCCTTGACCTCGGCGATCGTGGACAGCTGGTCGGGCGTCTCCGCGTACGGGAAGGCGTCCTCCAGCTCCCGCTGCCAGGGGGTGTCCGCACCGAAGGCGTGGCCGGGGGCCGCCATGCGCGCGCTGTACAGCTTGATCAGGTCGGCGGCGATCTCCTTGACCGCCTTCTTCGCCCGCTGCTTCGTCTTGGTCCAGTCCGCGCCGCCGAGCCGGTGCAGCGTCGGGGCCTCGCCGCCGACGTACTTGGTGACCTGCTCCAGCTGGTCGGTCGGGATGTAGAGGCGGTCGCCGGGCTGGCCGCGCTTGGCGGGGGCGTACTCGACGAGCAGATACTCGCGGGTCGCGCCCTGGACCGTGCGCTGCACCATCTCCACGTACCGGCCGACGCCGTGCTGTTCGTGGACGATGTAGTCGCCGACCTCCAGCGTCAGCGGGTCGATCGTCTTCCTGCGGCGGGCCGGCATCCGGCCCAGGTCCTTGGTGGCCGTGCGCTGGCCGGTCAGGTCGGTCTCGGTGAGCACCGCCAGCTTCAGCGCCGGGTCGACGAAGCCCTGCTCGATCGCCCCGCAGGAGACGTGGACGAGGGAGGGGGCGATCTCGGTGAGGTCCGCGTCGAGGCGGGCCGCGATGCCCTCGCCGCCCAGCACCTCGACCGTACGGGAGGCGAGCCCCTGGCCCTCCGTGACGTACACCGTGCGCCAGCCGTCGGCCAGCCAGCCCTTGGTGTCGGCGAGCGCCCGGGCGGTGTCGCCCCGGTACGCCTCGGGGGCGTGCATGGAGAGCTGGAGGGTGTCGTCGTCGTGGTCGGCGGCGTCGGCGGCGAACGGGGAGACCGACCACCACATCATGCCCAGCTCGCGGGCCCGGTCCCGGACGTCCGCGATGCCCCACAGCGAGGCCGCGCCCACATCGATCGGGGCCTCGCCGCCGCCGGCGCTCGCCGCCCACGACGCCTGGAGGAACTCCTGGCTGGTGGCGACCAGATCGGCCGCCCGCGTCCGCACCCGCTCCGGGTCGCAGACGATCGCCATCGCGTCCTTCGGCAGGACGTCGAGCAGCAGCTCCATGTCGTCGACGAGGACCGGGGCGAGGGACTCCATGCCCTCGACCGCGATGCCCTCCGCGATCTTGCCGAGCAGTTCGCCCAGCTCCGGGTGGGCCTCGGCGAGGATCGCCGCCCGCTCCCGCACCTGGTCGGTCAGCAGCAGCTCGCGGCAGGGCGGGGCCCACAGCCCGTGCGCGGCGACCTCCAGCGACCGCTGGTCGGCGATCTTGAAGTAGCGGATCTCCTCGACCTCGTCGCCCCAGAACTCCACCCGGAGGGGGTGCTCCTCGGTCGGCGGGAAGACGTCCAGGATCCCGCCGCGTACGGCGAACTCGCCGCGCTTCTCGACCAGTTCCACCCGGGAGTACGCGGCGGCCGCCAGCGCGTCCACCACCTCCCCCAGGTCCGCGCTCTGCCCGCCCGCCAGGCTCACCGGCTCCAGATCGCCGAGCCCCTTGACCTGCGGCTGGAGCACGGACCGGATCGGGGCGACGACGACGGAGACCGGGCCGGTCTCCGGGTCGTCCTCGCGGGGGTGCGCCAGGCGGCGCAGCACGGCGAGGCGGCGGCCCACGGTGTCCGAGCGGGGCGAGAGCCGTTCGTGCGGCAGGGTCTCCCAGGACGGGTACTCCGCGACTGTGTCCGGCGGCAGCAGCGTCCGCAGGGCCGCGGCCAGGTCCTCGGCCTCGCGGCCCGTGGCGGTGACGGCCAGCACGGTCCGGCCGGTCTGCCGGGCCAGCGCGGCCACGGCGAACGGGCGCGCGCCGGGCGGGCCGACCATGTCGACATGGGCCCGGTGCCCGTCCCCGGCGGCCTTCACCGCCTCGGCGAGCGCCGGGTCCGTAACGACGACATCCAGCAGACCGTGCAGGCTCATGAAGTTTCCGTCCGGGATCAGATCAGCGGTGGCTCGGACGTTGCCGGCAGCCGGCTGCTGGCCGGGCAACGCGAAGGGCCCGACACGTGGGACGCGCCGGGGGGTTCCAGGTTACGACCCGGGGGTGACAGCCGCGCCCGCAACCGGCCGGGAGGCCCCGGCCGCCCGTCGTGCCGGGCCCGCCGCTCGTCGACGGTCGCACACCGTTCATCTCCGTCTCGCACACAGTTGTGCCAGGGATCCTCACAGGAGTGATCCCAGCGTCTAGTCTTTGCCCGAACCTTGCACAACGGGACGTGCGGAGTGGCGCGAGAGCGTCATTCACGCGGTCGACATAGAGGCACGTACCGGGCACGGGCGAGAGCGAGCAGTGGCCGGGGCGGGCGGCGCGGGGCGATCCCCCTCGGTGCGACAGCCCCACGGCATCGGCATCGGGGGCGTACGTGGGCGAGAACGAGATGTCTGTCTTCGGGGTCCCGGAGGCCGAGGAGGAGATCTACCGGCACTTCCTGCGCAACCCCGGGACCCGCGCCGACGATCTCCACCCCCTGCTGCGCTCCCGGTACGGCCAGCCCAGGACCCGGATCGCCCGGCTCCAGGAGATGGGGCTGCTGCACGCCGAGGACGCGGAGCGGCGGATCTTCCCCGCGGACCCCGAGACGGCGCTCGCCCGGCTGGTCGACGTACGGCTCGCGGCGCTCCACCAGGAGCTGCGTCGCGTCACCCGGTCGCGGCACGTCATTGAGGGTCTACGCGCGGAGCAGGGGGCTCGTACACCCCATCCGCAGGGCATCGAGCAGCTGGAGGGGCTGGCCCAGATCCGTAACCGGATCGACGACCTCGCGTTCTTCGCCCGGGACGAGATCATGTCCGTGGAACCGTACACACGGCTGTCGCCGGAGAACATCGCCCGGTCCCGCCCGCTGGACCTGCGCTGTCTGCGGCGCGGGGTGCGGATCCGCAACGTCGTCTCCAGCGCGGCGCTCCAGGACCCGCCGACCGCCGCCTATCTGCGCGAACTGGCCAAGCACGGGGCGGCGATCCGGGTGACGTCGGACACCACGGAGCGGCTGCTCGTCTACGACCGCCGGGCGGCGCTCGTCCCGCTGGATCCGCGCGACACCTCGCGGGGCGCGCTCCTGGCCCATCGCAGCGGCCTGGTCTCCAACATCATCTCCCTGTTCGAACGGATCTGGGAGCAGGCCGACGATCTGTCCCTGGCCGTCGGTGGCGCGGAGAGCGGCGAGGGCGCGGCCGCCGCCCGCCCTTCCGGCATCGAGCGCCGGGTGCTCGTGTCGATGTGCACGGTGGGCAAGGACGAGGCGGGGGCGCGGGAGCTGGGGGTGTCGGTGCGGACCTACCGGCGGCATGTCGCCGATCTGATGCAGACGCTCGGCGCGGCGAGCCGGGCGCAGGCCGCGCTGCTGGCCCGCGAACGCGGCTGGATCTGACCGCCGGCGGTCTCCGGGACGCCGGGGCCGCGGGACCGCAGGGCCCCGTGGCCCCGTGGCCCCGTGGCCCCGTAACCCCATCGCCCCGTCGCCCCGTCGCCCCGTCGCCCGTCGCCCCGTCGCCCCGTCGCCCCGTCGCCCCGTCGCCCCGGTCAGGATCCGCCGGGCACGCCCTTCGGCTGCGGCTCCTCCGCCCAGCCGCGCAGGGCCGTGTCGGCCAGGACGCAGGACACCGCCCGCCGCACCGCCGACGCGTCCGTCGTCCCGGCCAGCTCGACCCGCAGCACCACCCGGTCCTGCCCCACCTCGGGGTGGCAGGTCCAGTGCCCCGGGAGCAGTCCGAGCAGCCGTACGACGGTGGTCCAGCCGGTCGGGGCCGCGCGGTCGCGGCGTACGACGACGACATCGACCACGGCCCTGGCCCGGGAGGTCCGGCGAGCCGTCATGACGCCGTCTCCCGGCTCCCGGCGGGCCCCGGGCCGAGGACCTGCCGGGCCGCCGCCGCCAGGGCCGTGATGCCGACAGGCAGGGCGGCCCGGACGTCGGGGGCGAAGCCGGGCGCGTGGTTGGGCGGTACGGCCTCGCCTCCGGCGCGGGCCGTCCGCCAGGGCCCGGCTCCGGTGGTCCCGAGCATCCAGTAGGCGACCGGGACCCCGCCGACCGCGAAGTGCGGGAAGTCCTCGGTGGCCGTCGACCCGGCGAGGTCCAGCACCCGGCCGGGGCCGAGGAGCGCCTCGTGGGCCCGGCGAACCCGGGCCGTGAGCACCGGGTCGGGGCGCAGGGCGGGCGAGCGGGCGACGACGGTGAACGCGGGGGCGCGCGGGGCGTCGAAGGCGGCGGCCTCGGCCCGGACGGCCCGTTCGGCGGCGGCCGCCAGCCGGTCGAGCGCCGAGTCCGTGAACGCCCTGATGGTCAGGGAGAGTTCGGCGCGGTCCGGGGTGATGTTGCCGCGCTCGCCCGCCCGCACCGAGCCGACGGTGAGCACGGCCTGTTCGGCGGGCGCGGTCTCCTCGGCCACCACGGTGCGCAGGCGCAGCACGGTGGCGGCGGCGATCAGGACCGGGTCGATGTTCAGGTGCGGGGTGGCCGCGTGGCCGCCCCGGCCGTGCAGGACCGCCTCGGCGGCAACGCTCCCCGCCATCAGGGGCTCCCCGCCGCCCGGCGCGTGGGCGAGGGTCCCGGCGGGGAGCGGGGCGGCGTGCTGGGCCAGGACCGCGTCGGGAACGCAGAACCGCTCGTACAGCCTGCCGTCCTCCAGCAGGGACCGGGCCCCGCTCAGCGTCTCCTCCTCGGGCTGGCCGACGACGAGGACCGTGCCGCGCCAGGCGTCCCGGGTGGCGGCGAGGAGTTCCACCGCGCCGGTGACCGCCGCGATGTGCAGGTCGTGGCCGCAGGCGTGCATGGCTCCGGGCACGGTGCTGGCGTACGGGAGTCCGGTGGCCTCGGTGACGGGCAGCGCGTCGAGCTCGGTGCGCAGCAGCACGGTGGGCCCGGGGCCGTTGCGCAGGACCCCGACGAGCCCGTGGCCACCGCCCACGGAACGGGTGACCGTACAGCCGTGTTCCGCGAGCCGGGCGGCGAGGCGGCCGGCGGTGCGGTGTTCGTGGCCGGAGAGTTCGGGGTGGGCGTGGAGGTCGAGGTAGAGCTCGACGGCGGAGCGGAGCAGAGGGCGCGGCAGGGGCACGCCTCCCGGCGGCCGGCCCCCCGGAGCTCTCCCGTCCCTCCGCACCGCTCCTCTCGCCGCTTCCGCCCCCCTTGCGTGCCCGTCGTCGTCCGCGTTCTTCGTGGCTCTCTCCGCTGTGACCACCGCGCACCTCATCTCTGCTCAACGAGCCTGCTCCGTACGGCTGTCACGTACCGCCCCGTCGCCCTGCCACCGGGTGTCAGCGATGTGACAGCGAAACCGCGGCCGATCTGACAGCGGCCACCCCTGCAATGGGTCCAGCACCGGGCACCGCGCCGGAACGGCCGGCCGGGCCCCCACGAGACCAGGGAGATCACCATGGCCCCGAAGACCGAACTCGCCACCCTCGCCGACGAGATCCTGGAGCTGGAGTCGGAGACCTTCGAGATCTCGGACTACTCCGACGCCTCCGAGGTCGTCCTCGCCGGTTCCACGTCGTGCTCCTCGACGTCGACCTGCTCCAGCACCACCAGCACCACCTCCTGCTGCGCCTGACACCGCTGCTCGGCCCGCTCGTGCGCCCGCCCCCTCCGTCGGTCGGAGGGGGCTGTCGTACGTGGTACGCTGGCCGGTCACGGGAAGGGGTGCGGGACGGCCTTGATCTCCGCCTCCGGCAGGTCGTCGGTCCGGCGGCCCGCCGCCCGGAGCGCGGTCCGCAGCCGGGGCATGTGCAGCGCCCGCTGTCTGGTCCAGCCGAAGTCCAGCGGCAGCAGCCCGGGGACGATGGCGGAGACGGTGTGCAGGCCCATCCGGTGCTGTTCCGGCGTCGTCTGGTCGACGGCGATGACGTCGTGGCCCGCCTCGGTCAGCCGGTCCCGCAGGAACCGCAGATCGTCCAGCAGGTCGCCGGTGCGGGGGCGCAGCGGCTGCCAGTCGGCGAACGCCTCCGTCAGCGGGAGCACGGCGGCCGGCTCCAGGTACTCGACGGCGTGCCGGGCCATCGACGGCAGCCCGTAGAGCTGGGCGTGGTCCTTGAGGTGCAGGACTTTGGTGAAGTCCTGCTCCATCGCCTCCAGTTCGGCCCGGCGTTCGGCCACCTGGTAGGGCAGGTGCGGGATGTAGGTGAGCACTTCGGACAGGGCGGACTCCACCGTGTCCGCCGGGTCGAAGCCGGCCGCCGCGCTGAACGACAGGGTGCCGGGGCCGCCGTCCCGGCGCACCGCGAGGGCGGTGACGACGGGGACCGCCAGATCCATCCGCGTGTCGAAGGCGTGCACGTCGTAGCCGTGCAGGGCCGCCCGGTCGAGCATCGAGCGGACGCCGGGGGTGGCAGCGCCGGTGAGGTCGATCTCGGTGAGCCGGGTCCGTCCGTACCAGGCGAGGAGGAAGGCGTCCCGCTCGACGAGTTCGAGGAGGCCGAAGAGGATCGCCTCCTCCAGACTGCCGCCGGTGGCACAGCCGTTGGAACATTCGAAGACGAAGTTGTCGGCGTCGACGCCCGCGCTGTAGTGGGCGAGCCGGGACGGGACGAGGACCGGGGCGTCGTCGCGCAGGGAGTGGCCCCAGACCCAGGGGATCGGCCGGTCCGGGTCGAAGGGGCTGACCAAAGGGTCGGTGGCGTACGTCTGCGGGGTGTAGAAGCCGCAGTCGGCGGGGTTCAGCGCCTGGCCGGAGAGGTTGCGGTAGCTGTCGACGACCGGGGCCGTGCCGCGTCGCCGGTGGGTGCCCGCGTACCGCTCCAGGCCCTCCAGGTGGGCGAGGGCGCGGCTGGTGGCGTACCGGTTGGCCTGGCCGCTCCAGGTGACGTCGTTGAGACCGGCGTAACCGCGGACGAAGTGGGTTCCGGCGACCGGGGCGGTGGTGGTGGAGGTGGGGTTGATCCAGATGTCGGAACCGAGCGCGCCGCACACCGGGTTGGCGAGGGCGGCGGTCGGCAGCGGATAGGAGTCCAGGGTACGCAGACGGTAGGTGCCGGGGTCCGGTTTGGGGGCGGGGGCCAGGACCATCCGGGCGGCCTCGGCCGTGTCCGGGACCTCGTGGACGCAGGCGGGGCAGAGGGGTTCGGGCAGCAGCGGGAAGGTGGCCGTGGCGAGGGTGACCAGGTCGACCCGGGTGACCTGGGGAAGCGCCCGGTCGGCGGGGGTGGCGGTGGACCCCTCGGGGCACGTGGGCGCCTCGGGGCCGGGCGCTCCCAGGCTGCTGCGCAGGCCCGTGAAGACCGCGCTGTACGTCGCCCACACCGCGTCCACCGCGTACTCCGTGAGCACCGGCCAGTCCACGGCCCCCTGCGGCTCGTGACCCAGTTCCAGGGCCTCCCGCTCCGAGCGGCTGCGCAGCCGCTGCCAGCGCATCGCCAGGCACTGACCGCAGACGGCGGCGTCGGGCGCGCCGCCCCAGGGGCCGATGAGAACGGCCCGGGAGGTCAGCTGGACGGTGGCGGCGGGCCGGGTGCCCGCGTACGGGTCCGGGCGGCCGAAGCCGAGGACGTCGGCGGCCCCGAGCGGGACCACGTACGGCGCGGGCAGGTCACCCGCGCCGGGGGCGTCCGCGTGGCGGGCCGACAGCGCGGACTGGAGCCGGGCGCGCGCCGCGTCCAGCGCGGTCGGGGCGGTGGCCGTCGTCATGACTTGTCGCTCCAGCGGAAGGTCTTCAGCGCCACCGCGCCGAGGACGAGGGCGAATCCGGCGAGGACGGCGCACGCGACGCCGATGTCGGCCAGGGAGCCGCCGCCGGTCAGCGCGCCGGAGACCCCGTCGTTGAAGTAGCGCAGCGGCAGGATCCGGGAGAGGGCCTGCATCCAGCCGGGCATGGCGTCCAGCGGGAAGAACGAGCCGGAGAGGAACGCCATGGGAATCATCAGGCAGTTGGCGACGGCGGCGACCGCTTCGGGGGTCTTCGCATAGCTGCCGACGATGACGCCGAGCGCGAGGAAGGCGGTGATGCCGAGCACCAGCACGGGCAGGACGAGCGGCCAGCGGCCGTCCAGCTCAAGCCCGAAGGACGGCAGCAGGGCCACGGCGACGAAGAGGGCCGCCTGGACGGCCCCGATGGCCAGGGCCAGGACGTAACGGGAGGCGAGGACGGTGGAGACCGGGGTGGGCGTCATCCTGATCAGGCGGAGGATGTCGTCGCGCCGCCACTGCATGAGGACGAACCCGACGCCGAAGACGGCGGCGTTGGCGACGCCCCAGGACAGCACCCCGGGCGCGATGTAGTTGATGTAGGGCTTGCCGCTCTCCTCGACCGTCTGGCCGTGGAAGATCAGCCCGAAGACGACCAGGAAGATCAGCGGGAAGGCGAAGGTGAAGAAGAGGGTGGTGCGGTCGCGGGTATAGGCCCGGTACCCGGCCTGGCTCAGCGCGGTGTAGGCGCTCATGGGGTGTCTCCGTATCGCTGGTTCGCTGGATCGATGCGCGTGGGTGGGGCGGGACTTCCGGGGGCCGGAGCTGCCGGGGAGGCGTATCTTCCGGGGGTTACGGCTGTGGGGCGCCGGTGCCGGTGCCGGTCAGCTCCAGGTACACGTCCTCCAGGCTCGCCGTCCTGGTCTGTACGCCCTGGAGCCCCGTGATCGCGTCGACGGCGGCCAGAACCCGGCCCGCGGCGAGGGTCTCCAGCACGAGCGAGCCGCCTTCCTCGGTCACCCGGTCCACGTCCGCGATGGCGCGGGCCTGTTCCGGGGTGAGGCGGCCGGCCGGAACCAGCAGCCGGGTGGTCGGGGTGGCGGCCGCGATCAGCCGGCCGGGGCTGTCCAGCGCGGCGACCCTGCCCGCGACCATGATGGCGACCCGGTCGCAGAGCGCCTCGGCCTCGTCCAGGTGGTGGGTGGTGTAGACGATGGTGCGGCCCTGGCCCTTGAGGTCGCGCAGGACCTGCCAGAGCGAGCGGCGGGCCTGCGGGTCGAGGGCGGCGGTCGGCTCGTCCAGGAAGATCAGTTCGGGTTCGTGGACCAGGGCGGAGGCGATGGCGAGCCGCTGCCGCTGGCCGCCGGAGAGGTCGTCGACCCGGGTGTCGCCCTGCTCGGTGAGGCCGACGGAGGCGAGCGTGCGCTCGGCGGCCGCCGGGTCGCACCGGTAGAGGGCGGCCATGGTGGCCAGGTGTTCGCGGGCGGTCAGGCGGACGAAGAACGCGGAGGCCTGGGTCTGCACGCCGAGCCGGGGCAGCAGGGCGGTGTTGCGCGGCCAGGGGCTCATGCCCAGGACCGCGACCGTGCCGGAGTCGGCCCGCCGCTGGCCCTCCATGATCTCGACGAGCGTCGTCTTGCCCGCCCCGTTGGGCCCGAGCAGCCCGAAGAACTCCCCGCGTTCGACGGTCAGCGAGACCCCGTCGACGGCCCGGGTGGTCCCGTACGTCTTGTGGACCTCGGTCAGGGCGACGGCGGGCCCGGCGGACGGTTCCGTCGGGGGGTCCTGCGAGGGGCGGGGGGCGGTGGACGTCATGGAACTCTCCTCGATGGGGAACAGCGGGCCCGGGGCGGGCACTTCAGGTGGTCAGCAGGTGATGGACGCCCGCGACGAGCGCCGCGACGACGGCGGCCAGGACGAGGAGCGTGGCCGCCGCGTAGACGGGGTAGGCGATACGGGCCCGGCGGGGGTAGGCGGCCGCCTCCGGGGAGCGGCGCAGGGCGAGCCGCAGATAGCCGCCCGCGGAGGCGGCGAGACCGGTGGCCCCGGCGAGCTGGCACGCGATCTTGTAGCCGTCCAGCGGCGGCAGCGGCACGAGCATCATGAACGCCTGGACGCTGCCGAGGAGCAGGAGGGCGGCGAACGCCTCGTGCGTCGCGTCGTCGAGCGGGGCGAACAGCCACAGCGCGCAGAACGGGAGCAGGAAGACCAGGTTCATCACCGCACCGGCGGCGGCCGTGGCGATGCGGTGCCTCCGGGTGCCGAGGTAAAGGTAGTCGTCGACCGTGCAGTACATGATGACGGCGGGCAGCCGCCACCGCAGCCCGATCTCGGCGACCCGCCCGCCGTGGTGCCGGGCCACCACGCCGTGCGCCAGCTCATGAAGGGCGGTGCTCACCCAGAGCAGGATCGCCATGGCGGTCAACAGGACCGGGTTGGACATCAACCCCCTTACCGCGAGCAGGAGTTCACCGGAGCGGGCGACGACCACCGCCTCCATGGCGAGGACCAGCGCGAACAGCGGCACCAGGGCAGCGGGGGCGAGCAGGAAGCCGAAGACCCGGTGGAGCCGGGCGGTGGTGGCGTCGGCGTCGGCCACCAGCGGGAGGGAACCGCGCAGGAGGGTGCGCTTCTCCGGTACGGGGACGGGGGCGGGGGCGGGCTTCGGCTCGGGGGCGCCGGCCAGCAGCCCCTTCGTGCCCAGCAGGGCCAGGAGTTGCCGCCAGTGGGCGTCGGCCAGGCGGCGCCCGTACTCCCCCGCGTACGCCTCGCCGATCTCCGCGAGGCTCCGCTCTCCGTCCATGCGGGCGATGAGGAAATGCTCCTTGGCCCCGACCTTGAAGGAGTTCCCGGTCTCGGCGTCCTTGATCAGGTGGACCGTCGCGGCCCCGTCCAGCAGCGGATCGCTGAGCAGCACGCGGGGCCGCAGGGCCGGGCGGTAGTCGGCGAGCGCCCCGGGGGCCGCGCTCACGCGGACTCCTTGAGGACCCGGCCCAGGACATGGCTGAGGTAGGCCTCGTCGCGGATGGTGACGTGCAGCCGGTTGTTGGTCATGTGCATGTACGGGGAGAGCAGGAGCGGCAGCGCCACCGCCGGGTCGGTGACCTGTTCGTCCCGCTCGCCGTCCCAGGACCGGAACACCAGGTCCCCGTCGACGGCCAGTTTCCGGGCCCGGTCCCGCAGTTCGGCGCAGTGCTCGGCCCAGCCCGCCAGGGATCCGGGCAGCGAGCGGGCGCTCCCGGGCGGGGCCGTGGCGGCCCGGACCCGGGCGAACCGGTCCCGCAGCCCGTCCGCCGTCCGGGCGTAGTTGGTGTCGTACTCCTCGGTGCCGATGAAGCCGGTGCCGGGGAACGCGCGGTGCCAGAACGTGTAGTAGTCGTCCAGGTACTGCGTCAGCTCCGCCCGGTCCGGCAGGAAGGTCGAGGACATCACCATCATCAACTGGGCGGCCGTGCCCAGCAGTACGGTGCGCAGATGGAGGTTCTTGGTGGCGAGGGCGTCGATCACCAGGTCGCTGGAGTGCCGGAAGTGCCACTCGGCCAGCTCGATCCCGGCCGGGCCGCCGTACTTCCCGAACTCCGGCTCGTACGGCTCCCGGTGGCGGGAGTTGTTGGGGCGCAGGTTCATCCGGCCCTGCTCGTCCGTGTAGTGGCCGCGCTCGCTGCCGGGGAACTCGATCTCGAAGAGGGTGTTGTAGAAGTCGTTGAGGAACCCGGAGTCGACCTCGTACAGCGCGGGCCGCTCGGCCAGGAACGCGTCCACGGCCCGCTCGGTGCGGCGGGCCACTTCGGGCTCGGCGGCGGGCGATGACGGCTTCAGCCGCAGCCGTACGTGGGGGCCCTCCAGCCAGTAGTTGATGAAGAAGTACCCGGCGAGCAGGCCGTCCGCCTCCAGCTCCGCCACCAGCGGGCGGACGCAGTTGAGGAGGAAGGGGCGGGGGTTGGCGGCGTAGAAGACGTGGGTGGCCTGCCACGCTCCGGTGGTGGTCGCGGCCGCTGCGGTGGTGGGGGGTGTCATGTGGTGGTCCTCCTGCGGACGGGTACGGCCGTCTCCACGGCCAGTTCGGCTACATGGCGGCCTGCGCCCGAGACGGTGGGCAGCGCGTCCTCGTCGGGCAGCATCTCCCGGAACACCACTCGGGCGTCGGGGGACTTGATCAGCGCCTCGAAGGCGGACAGGGACAGCGGGCTGTCGAAGTCGAGGTACTGCGGTTTGGCGCCGGTCGCGCCCCGGGCCCCGGTGTCCGACACGGTCGCGAAGACCCGGTCGGGCAGCCCGTGGGTACGCCGGAAGGCGTGCCAGTCCAGGAACCAGCCGTCCTCCGGTGTGCCCGGCCGGTGCAGCGGCAGGACGGCGGCCGGGGCGCTCCAGCTGCGCCGGCTCAGGACGAGCGAGCCGTGCCGCACCCGGGGCCGCCCGGTGACCCCGCCGCGCGGCTCGCCCTCGGGGACGCCCGCCCACACGTTGAGCGGGGCCATCAAGGTCGGGGAGAGCAGGAGCAGGGTGCGGGGCAGTTCGGGCAGGGCGAGGGGGACGAGGTAGCCGAGGTAGACGGGGATGACCTCGCGGCCCAGGCGGACCGAGCGCAGGGCGAGCCGGTCGGCCTCGGCGTCGTGCACGAGGTAGAGGTCGTCCAGGTCGATCCTGAACTCCGGTTCCAGCGTGCCGCGTTCGCCGGGGCAGACGATCTCGTACGGGGTCAGCCTGCCGTGCAGATTGAGGTTGCTGGTGACCGGGCCGCCGGTGACCTCGGCGAGGACCGCGCCCTCGGGCACGAGGGCGTCGGCGTCCGCGAGGAGCTGTTCGTCGAGGCCGTCGAAGAGCTGGGTGAACCGGGTGAACGAGAACGACACCCCGCCGTAGGACCGGTTGAGGACGACGAGCGGGTCGCCCGGGCGGTCGGCGATCTGGACGTGGTGGCTCATCGGGGCGAACCCGGCCCGGGGAACGTCCAGTTCACCGGCGACCGCGTCCAGGAACGCGTCGTCGAGCCACACCTCGCCCACATCCGGCTCCGCCGCCTCCCAGAGCGCGGCCATCTTGGCGGTGAAGGTGCGCCGCGCGTCATCGAGGGCGCGCAGCCGGGGCAGGCCGAGCCAGTTGACCTCCGGGACGTAGGTGCCGTCGGCGTCGTACGGGGTGCGGGAGGAGGTGAACGTCATGTACTGGTCGAAGAAGTCCTCGTGGAAGTCGTGGACCAGCTTCAGCAGGTCGTCGCAGCGGCCGCCGCGTCCGTAGCGCGCCAGGAAGAAGCCCTGGAAGGTGATCCGCTGCGGAAGGGTGAGGTCGAAGGCGGGCAGCACCCGCTCCACGGCCGCCAGCGGCCCGGCGGCCAGCCCCCGCCACGCATCGGGATCCAGCGCGACGGCCGGGGAGCCCTGGCCCGAAGCCTTTTCGCCCCGGTCCGGCGCACGCCCCGCGCCCGCCGCCGCGTCCTCGTACAGCAGCGTCTGCGGGACCTTCGCGCGCTCGCCCCCCAGCTCCTCCTCCTGCACCGCCCGCAGCCCGGCCCGTACGGCTGCCAGCAGGGCGCGCCGCTCGTCCGGGGCCGCGTCGGCGAACCGGGCGGCGTGCGCGGCGGGCTCCTCCAGGCGGTCCGCGAGCCGGGCGGCCCAGGGGCGGTCCAGGCCGCGCAGGGCGTCCTGGAAGGCCCGGAGCGGGTCGGTGTCGTGGACCTCGGTCCGCAGACACGGCACCTGGACCATGCCGACGTCCAGGAGCGCCCCGAGGTACTGCTCGCACTCCTCGCGCGCCGCCCCCCGGTCCCGCTCCAGCCAGGACGCCAGCTCGCCGTAACGGATCGTGCCGCGTTCCTCGAACAGGCCGAGCAGCCGTTCCAGGGTGCCGCTGCGGCGCAGGAAGAACAGCCGGTCCTTCACCGCGTCGAAGGTGACGGCCGCGTCCTCGTCGCCCGTGGTGACCCAGCGCCGGACATAGCGGACCCGGTCGTCGTCGCGCCCCCAGCCGGAGGCGAGGGCGAGCGGCAGATCGGCCCGGCGGACCGGGTCGGCGATCACCGCGTCGGCGATCCGGCCGAGCGCCACGACGTTGAGCCGGACCTGCGTCCGCCACTCCTCCCCGACCCGCGTACGCAGCCCGTCCGATCCGCCGAAGACGCCGGGGGCGACACCGGTGAAGGTGGAGAAGGGGCTCGTCTTGCACGCCGTCCGGTACACGTAGGAGAGCAGCGAGCGCTCGATCTTGCGCTGTTTGCGGTCCGGCCGCGCCCCGGGGCGGGACGCCTTCTCCCGGTAGGCGTCGAGCTGGGCGTCCAGGGTCGGCGAGGCGAGCAACAGCCCTTTGCGCAGCCGCTCGTGGCCCGCGATCCGGGCCAGCTCGGTGCGGGTGCGGCCGGTCTCGTCCGCCACCAGGGCGGCCCCCGCGTCCCGCTTGCCGGCGAGGGCGCGCCGGCCGGTCAGCCAGTCGGCGAGGGCCCCGGCGGCGGCCGGGTCGAGGGCGCGGACCCGGTTCAGGGCGTCCTCGGCGGCGGCCGGGTCCGGCAGCCGGTTGTTGAAGACGTCGCGGCGCAGCTTCAGCAGGGCGCGGCGCAGCGGTTCGTCGTCGCTGCCGCCGATCAGCCCGTGCAGCTGGTCCGCGGCCTTCCCGGCGAGCAGCGCCAGCTGTTCGGTGGTGTCGAGGACGTCGTCGGCCCAGCGCCGGCTGTCGGGGCAGCGCAGGGCCCGGACCTCGTCGACGGGGAGCCCGGCGACGCGCAGCATGAACGCGGGCGGGGCGGCCAAGGGGTTCACGGTGTCGGTCATCGTCGTATCCCCGCTCAGGCGATCTCGTAACGGAAGTCGGCGGGGGCGGGGCGTTCGTTGCCGATCATCATGATCAGCAGGGGCGCCTCGCCCGTCCCTTCGAGACCCAGCTCCTCGATGTAGGAGATGTTGTCGAAGCCGAGGGCGACCCCGCAGCCGAGCTCCACGGCCGCCGCGGCGGTGTAGACGGACTGGGCGACGGCCCCGATGGTCGCGTTGACCAGCCGGTATCCCCGGTCGCCGACGGCGTCGAGGACGGCGGTGGTGCGGACGGTCGGCACGAGCACGGCCCCGGCCTGCTCCAGGTTGTAGTTGGCGAGGAAGTAGTTCCGCTGAAGGAACTCCCCCGGCCGCCCCTCCTTCACCCGCCGCAGGCTCCGCCGCCCGGGGTCGTAGACGTACGAACCGGGCTCGACGCCCTCGACGTGGTTCACGAACGCGTACACCCGGGCCAGCCGGGCGTCACCGGTGTCGCCGCCGAGCCGCGATCCGGCCGATGCGGCGGCCAGGCAGGCGGCCAACTGGTCGGCGGTGACGGGCTTCTGGGCGTCGAACCGGCCGAAGCTGCTGCGGCGGGCGCGCAGCGCGGTGCGCACGTCGGCGTCCAGCGGCCGGGCGGGCGGCAGCTCGACCTCCGCGAGCCCCGGGTCGACGGGGTGGGCGGCGGCGGGCCCGAGGGCGTCCGGGGCGGGGCGGGCGGTGGCGTCGGCGGAGGTGGCCGCCTGCATGCGGAGCAGCGCGTCGAAGGTGAGGACGGTACGGGAGCGCTCGACGTCCGCGCGCCCGACGGCGACGGGCGCGGTGGCGGCCGGGAGAGCCGAATCCCCTTGCGAACCTGCCCACTTGAGCGGCACGACGGCGAAAATCCCCTCCTGCGCCGGGTCCACGCCGAGCAGGGCGGCGAGGCGTTCCTCGTCGAACCAGAGGGCCGGTTCGACGGCCAGGCCCCGGGCGGTCGCCCACATCCGCCAGGTCTGGACGCAGGCCCCGAGGTCCATGGAGACGGCGTGGAAGGAGAAGCTGTTGTACTTGAAGGAGTTCTGCCAGTACTTGATGCCCAGCACCAGGTACTGATCGGTCTCAGGACCCGGCGCCCCGTCGCCCAGCGCCTCGCGCACCTGCCCGGAGACATCGCCCGTGAGCAGCCGCTGCATGGTGTGGTGCCGGGTGGAGTAGTAGTGCACCCCCGGCGGTACGGGGGCGCTCGGCCCGGACACCCAGTGGATGCTGACCGGGTAGAGCCCGCCGCCGGAGGCGGAGCCGCGCGACCAGTTGGCGAGCGGGTAGAAGGGCAGGGCGTTCAGGTCCGTGTTCGCCTGGACGCCGAGGCGGCGGCCGGTCAGACCGTACGAGTCACGGAGCATGCCGGAGAGCGAGCCGAGGTCGAACGCGCCCTGGGCGGAGGTGTTTTCGGCGAACAGCCCCCGGTCGACGGTCGCCCCGGCCGGGTAGCCGGCGTCGGGCAACAGGAATCCGTCCGCGCCCGGGTGGTACTTCGCCTTGCGCGGCCCGTCCTGCCAGTTCGGTACGTAGTCGGCGGGGTCCATCGGGACCCGGCCGCGGTGCATGATCGCGGCGGCGTATTCATGGGCGTATCCCATGGCGGGCTCCTTGGTCACGGCAGGAGGGGGAATCACGGCAGGAGGGGGAAGGGGCGGAACGGTCACGGGACCGGTCATGGGAACGGGTGCGGGGCCGGTCATGGGAACGGTCATGGGAACGGGTGCGGGGCCGGGTTGAGATCGGCGTCGGTGAGGTCCGCCGTCCGCAGGCCCGCCTCGCGCAGGGCGGTACGGAGCCGGGGCATGCCGAGGGCCCGCTGGCGGGTCCAGCCGAAGTCGATGGGCAGCAGTCCGGGCACGATCACGCTCACCGTGGTCAACCCGAGATCCCGCTGTTCCGGCATGGTCTGGTCGACGACGACCACGTCGAACCCGGCGGCGGCGACGGCGTCCACGCAGCGGAGCAGGTCCTCGCGCAGATCGTCGGAGACCGGCAGGACCGGCCGGCCGCCGGGCCCGTCCCCGTACAGCTCGTCGAAGGAGCGGACGGGCGGGCGTACGCTCCCCGGCGTGCCGAGCAGGAAGTCCGCGTGGTCGCCCATCTCCGGGATCCCGTACGCCAGCGGGTGGTCGTGCAGCGCCTCGACCTTGGCGAAGTCGGTGGCCATGGCCCGCAGCCGCTGCTCGTCCCGCTCGGTTCGGCCCTGGAGGTTGACGGCGTCGGTGGCGATCTCGCAGAGGGCCCCGGCGAGGGCCGCCTCCGGGTCGAGCCCGGCCCCCGCGCCGAAGCACATCCGGCCGGGCCCGCCGTCGGGGCGGACGGCGACACCGGTGACGACGGGGATGGGGAAGGTGATCCGGGTGTCGAAGAACCGCGCCTCGTAGCCGTACATCTCCAGCCGGTCCACCATCTGCCGGTTGGCGGGGCGGCGGCTGGTGCGCGGGTCGATCTCGGGCAGCGCGGCCCGCCCGTACCAGGAGAGCAGGAACGCGTCCCGTTCGACGACCTCCATCAGCCCGAAGTAGACGGCCTCCTCCAGCGCGCCGCCGGAGGCACAGCCGTTGGAGCTCTCCTGCACGAACCGGTTCTCCAGGCCCGGCGCGTGGTAGTACGTGAGCACTTCGGGGACCAGGACGGTGTGTCCGTCGCGCAGCGACCAGCCGCGCACCCAGGCGATCTCCCGGTCCGGGGTGAAGGGCCGCACCCGGGGGTTGGCCCGGTGGAAGGCGTCGGAGTAGAGGCCGCAGACGCGCGGGTCCACGACGGCCCGGCCCTCGGCACGCAGGGTGTCCAGGGCGGCGTGCACCTGGGCGTGCCTGGCCCGGGGCCGCATGCCCGCGTACCGCTCCAGGCCCTCCAGCACACCGATGCGCACGCTGTCGGCGAAGGTGTCGGCGTGCCCGCCCCAGAACGTCTCGCGCAGATACGGTCCCGAGCGCAGCGAGAAGCAGCCGATGGTGGCGGACGTGGACGTGGAGGAGACGTCGTGGACGACGGAGGGGCCGAGCGACCCGCAGACGGGGTTGGCGTACGGCTCGACGGGCAGCTCGTAGTTCCGGAGGTCCCGGACCCGGAAGCCGCCGGGCCGTAGCTTGGGCGCGGGCTTCAGGGTGAGGGAGGCGGCCTCCTCGCTGTCGGGTTCGGGCTGCCCGCAGCCGGGGCACTCCGGATCGGGGACGAGCGGGTAGTGGCGGACGGCCAGGGTCTGGAGGTCGACGAGATGGACGGCGGGGAAGGCCCCGGTGTCCGGTCCGCCGCCGGCCAGCCGGGCGGCGATCACCCCGGCGACGGCCTCGGCCGCGAACGGGGTGACGTAGGGGGACGGGCCCGCCGCCCGGGTCCCGGAACCGAGCTCCAGCGCCTCGCGCAGGGCGACGGACCGCACGGCCTGCCACCGGCGCTCCAGGCAGCGGGCGCAGGGGCGTCGGGCGGTGCCGTGCGGCGTCGGCAGGGGGCCGACGACGGCGTGCCGCCCGTAGTAGCGCACGGGCACGGTGTCGGTCCGGGGCACCTCCCTGTCGGCCGCGAACGCGTCGTGTACACCCAGGGGTTGGACGTCCGGCGGCGTGGTGACCGCTGCCGCCCCTCGTTGCCGGGCCAGCGCCTGCCGCAGCAGCTCCGCGAGCAGCCGGGTGGACTCCCCCAGCACGGGAGCGTCCGGTGCGGCGGGCCCGCCCGGCGCGCCGGGCACGTTGGGCGTGTTGGCCGCGTCGGGCGCGTTGGCCACGTGGGGCCCGTTGGCCGCGTCGGGCCCGTCCGGCACCTTGGGCGCGCCCCGCAACGTCTCAACGGCCATCGGTGCCGCCCTCGCCGTCCACCGTGAGCAGCACCCGGGCCGTGGCGATGGAGCCGGAGCGCAGGTCCGCCGAGGTCGTCGGCACGTACAGGGCGTCGCGCCCGGCGGACGCCAGCGCCTCCAGCACCGCGTCGAACGAGGTCTCCGCAGTGTCCGCCACGACGGACTCGCCGCCCACCGCGATCGCGCCGGGGGCCAGGTCGGCCACCAGCGGGTCGCCGGGGTCGACCGCCGCCTCCGGGTCCTCGGCGGCGAGCTGCACCTGCCCGAGCAGGTCCCGCAGGGCGGCGGCGGCCGCCGCACGCCGGGACAGTCCGGCCCCGACCGCCCAACGCGGAGCGGAGGCAGGCCCGTTGGCCTCGCGGGCCAGCACCACGTGGGCCGTGCTGCGGCCCGCCTCGCCCAGGTCGAGGAGGTCCACGGCGATGTCCAGGTTGGCGGCGGACTTCAGCAGGAACACCAGCTCCGGGTCGTCGCCGCCGACCGCCAACGGGCTCACCGTGGTGCTGCCCCGGACCGCGCGGAGCAGGGCGTCGTGGGCGAGCGCGGACAGCAGCCCCCGGCCCGCCGCCTCCGCCGCGCTGCCGCCCGCACCGGCTCCGGCGGTGGTCGCCAGGTGCACCCGGTCGCGGTTGTGCGGCCCGAACGGGCGCAGGGCGGCGGCCGGTACGCGTACCGGGTCCTTGCCGATCAGGGAGGTCGCCACCGCCCAGGCGGCGGGCGCGGCCCCGGTGCCGCCGCCGGTCGTCAGGGCGTCGGGCCCCAGCGTCCGCAGCTCCTGGGTGCTGCCGTCCGCCCGGACTCCGTGGACGCTCTGGACTCCGTGGACGCTCTGGACGCCCGCCAGCGGAACCATGTGCTCCACATAGGTCTCGGCCGCCGCGTACAGCGCCCGGGTCCGTGCCCCGGCCAGGTGGTGCACGTCGAACGCGGCGATCCGGCGGCGCGCCCCGCCCCCGAGCGCCACCTCGACCCGGCTGAGTTTCAGCGGGGTCTGGGTCAGCTCCTCGTCGTCGTAGCGGCGGAAGGTCCCGGTGTACGGGCGGACCAGCGCGGTGCTGATCCGGTTCAGCTCCTCGACCAGCTCCTCCGCGTCCCGGGCGGTCTCCACGGTCGCGGTGACGGGCAGCGCGAGGGCCTCGGGCAGGGCGGCGGGTCCGTCGGCGTCCTCGGCGGGGAGCGCGGAGCAGCGGGTGCACCGGGGGTGGGGCCGGACCGGTTCGGCGATCACGTCCAGCGATTCCAGGTCCTGGACGAGGATCTGGCCGGCCGTCTCGGCGGGCAGCGCTCCGGTGGTCAGGCGGAAGACCTCGTAGCCGACGAGGTTGCCGACCATCGCGGCGACCGGCCCGGAGAGGGCGGCCCCGTCGGACGGTACGGCCCCCGCCGCCTCGCTCCACAGATCGGCGGCCGTGCCGGGGTCGACGTTGCCGCCCAGGCGCAGCAGGGCGCAGGACCAGCAGCCGGTGGAGCCGGCGGTGGAGAGCGGGCCGACGACCAGGCGGCGGCCGAACAGCCAGGCGGGGATGAGCGTCACGCCCTCGGGCACCCCGGCGGCCAGCAGCCGGTGCGTGCGCGCCCCGGCCCCGGCTCCGCTGACGACGACGATGTCGTAGCCGTCCAGGTCGGCCCAGCCCGCGTCCGTACCGGCGGTGATGGTGTCGACGCGCGCCCCGTTGGCGGCGGCCTCGGCGATGACGTCGTCGGAGGCCGCCGGCGCGCCGATGCCCGCGCATCCGTTGCGCACCAGGCTCAGCGCGCACCAGCGGGCCGTCTCGTCGTCACCGAGGACGGCGACACGGGTGGCGCGGTAGCGGGCGAAGCGGGCGGGGGCGTCGTCGGTGTAGTGGTCGACGTAGGCGATCTGGGCGGCGAACCGTTCGGCGGTCTCCCCGTCGACCGCGTCCCCGGCGGTGTCCGCCTCGGGGATGTCCCGGGCGAAGCCGCGCGCGTACAGCGTCTTGACCAGTTCGGCGGCCATCGCCCGCTGCGCGGGCCCGAAGCCGGCGCAGAGTTCGGCCATGCGGTGCCGCCCGGTGAGGTGCGGGACGACGAGGGAGGCGAAGCGGTAGGCGGTGCGGCCGGTGAGGTGGAAGCCGCCGTCGGCGTTGTGGAACAGCACCCCGCCGGGGGTCTCGGTGAACAACACGTCACGGCGGATACGGGGCCGGGTGCCGGCGAGCGCGTCGAACGCCGTCGTCGCGGTGGTCTCCGCCGTCGCGGTGGTCGCGGGCGTCGGTGCGGGCTTGGCGGGTGCGGCGGACGTGACGGGGGCGGCGGGGGCAGCGCTCTCGGCCATGGGGATCACACCTTTTCTGTGCGGCGGTCGCGGATCCGGGCGGTTCTTCGTACGTGGGCGCGGAGCAGATCGTGGATGCGGTACGGGCCCGGCGGGCCGTCCTCCAGCAGTCCGGCGTCGGCGAGTTGTTCCCGTACGGCTTCGGGAACGGGTCCGTCCTCGTCGGGGCCCCGGTCGTCGAGCAGCGTCGGGGGGCCCTGGGCGAGGTGGGTGAACGCCTCGGACAGCCGGGGATCGAGCCGGCCGAGCGCCCGGTCGAAGAGGCCGGACACCGAGTGGTCCGGGGAGTCGGTCAGGGTGAGCCGGGAGAGCGGGTCGTCGCCCAGCCAGTCGGCGGCATCGGCGAGCCGCAGGCCCGGCCGGGTGAGCAGCCGGGCGGTGAGGATGCGCAGGGCGGCCGGGAAGTGGCCGCACACGGCGGCGAGCCGGTGGGCGGCACGGGGTTCGGCCTCCACCCGCTCGGCGCCCAGGGCGGTCAGCAGCAGGGCGTAGGACTCGGTCTCGGTGAAGGTCGTCAGGCGCTGCACCCAGCCACCGTGGGTCGCGATGAGTCCGCCGAGGCCCATCCGGCTGGTGACCACGACGGCGGGGCCCGGCCCGGCTCCTGCTTCCCCGCGCAGCGTGAGCAGGGGGCGCACCTGGTCGGCGTCGACCACATCGTCGAGGATCAGCAACGCCCGCCCCTCGCCCGCCGCCCCGAGCACGGCGGCCACGTCGGCGGTCACCTCATCGGCCGGGCGGGGTTCGCCGTCCGCGCGGGTCATCCGGACGAGCAACTGCCCGGCGGGGAAGGCGTCCCGGGCGAGCCGGGCGGCGTGCTGGGCGAGCGCCGACTTGCCGATGCCGGGTGCCCCGGAGACCAGGACGGTGAGGGGCCGGTGGTCCTCGGGGCCGGGCGGCGGAGGCGCGGTGAGGCGGGCAGTCAGGGCGGCGGCCTCGGCGGCGCGCCCGGTGAAGTGCGGGACGGCGGGGACCGGTTCGATGCGGGGAGTGGCGACCGGGGCGAAGGTCGTCCCGGCGGCGGGAGCGGGTGCGGCAACCGGGGTGGCGCCCTGGGCCGGGGCCGGGGAGCCGCCTTGGGCCGGGACCGGGGGGGCACCCTGGGCCGGGACCGGGTGGCTGCCCTGGGGCAGGACCGGCGTGGGGCCCGGCGCCACGACGCCCGAAGCGGCCTGGGCCGTCACGGGCGAAGCGCCTTGGTCCGTGGCGGACGCCGCGTCCGGAGCCGTGGCGGACGCTGCGTCCAAGACCGTTGAGGGCGTCACGGCCGAGACCGTCGAGGGCGCGGCGTGCGGGGCCGTGATCGGCCGGGCGGCCGGGAGGGCGACGGTCGCGCCCCGGATGACGCGGGGCGCCGCCGGTGCTGCCGGACCGAGGTCCTCGCCGCGCAGGACGGCCAGTTCGAGCCGGCGCAGGGAGGGCGAGGGGTCCACGCCCAGCTCCTCCAGCAGGAACCCCTTGACCCTGCGGTATTCGGCGAGGGCCTGCGACTGGCGTCCGCTGCGGTAGAGGGCCTCGATGAGCTGTTCGTGGAACCGTTCGTGGCCCGGGTGGAGGCGCGTAGCGGTCCACAGGTCGACCAGCGCCTCGCCGCAGCGCCCGAGCGCCAGCAGTAGGTCGCAGACCCGCTCGACCGCACGCAGCCGTTCCTCCGCGAGCCGGGGCACCTCGTCGCGGTGCAGGACGACGGACCGGACGTTGGCGAGCAGCGAACCCTGCCAGAGCGAGAGGGCGTCCCTGAGCGCGCAGAGCTCTGCCTCGGGGTCCCGGTCCAGGCCGGCGGCCCGGCGCAGCCGGTCGCGGAAACCGAGGAGGTCCAGGGTGGGCGGCGCGGCGGTGATCCGGTAGCCGCCGGGCACCGCGTCGATGGAGGTGGTGACGCCGTGCTTGGAGAACAGCCGGCGAAGCCTCAGCACACAGGTCTGGAGGGCCGCCCTGGCGGTGGCCGGCTGCTCCTCACCCCATATCGCGCGCTGCAAGTACTCGGCGGAGACCGGGGAGTTGGCGTGCAGAAGCAGCGCGGCGAGCAGGTTCGCGGGCTTGGAGGGCTGAAGGACGACGGTGTCGGGACCGTCGGCGAGGGCGAGCGGCCCCAGAAGCTGGAACCGCATCCCGGAAGGCGTCCCCGGAATGCCTGCTGGGCTCGACACGTCTAGTCCCAGCCGTTGACCAGCTTGCACATCTGGACGGGCGGCGATTCCGGGGGCAGTTGGCCGATGATCCCCGCCAGCTCCGTACAGATGACGCGGGCGATCTCGTCGGCGACGGGCGGGGGGCCGGCCGGGGTGGTGGCCGATGCGGGGCCGGTGGAGAAGGTGAGGGCGGCGAGGGCGATACCGATGACGAGCGCGGCGGCTCTGGCCGGGCGGCGCTGCTTCTGCGCAAGCGGAGACCTTGACACGTGTTCCCCTTCGACGGTGGCGTCGGAGCCGGGGTCGTCCCGGCACGGGAGACGATGCCAGCGCGGAACGCGCCACAAGAGAGGCCGTGATGTCAGCTTGCTGCACGGGGGTCCGCCGCCCTGTGCAGCAAGCTGACACGGTCCTCCGTGACCGACGGCCCGGGGCGGGGAACGGGCTCGGCCCCGGGACGTTTGGAGGAACGTCCCGGGGCCTGCCGGTCATCCTACGGTGACGCCCTCGGGCTCACCCCTGCCGGGCGGGTGCGGGCTCACCCGTCCGTCGCGATGGCGTTCAGGACGTTCATCCGACCTGCCCGGAAGGCAGGGACGAGGGCGGCGAACAGTCCGACGAGGGCGGAGCAGGCGAAGACCGTGAGGATCGTCGGCCACGGGATCTCCAGGACCTCAAGACCTTCCAGCGCCAGCAGCTTCTGGGCCGCGGTGCCCCAGCCCATGCCGAGTCCGAGTCCGAGCATCGCCCCGAAGAGGGCGATGACCACGGACTCCAGGCGGATCATGCGGCGCAGCTGGCGGCGGGAGAGCCCGATGGCGCGCATCAGGCCGATCTCCCGGGTCCGTTCGACGACGGACAGGGCGAGGGTGTTCACCACACCGAGCACCGCGACGATGATCGCCAGGGCGAGCAGGCCGTACACGATGTTCAGCAGCTGGCCGATCTGGTCCTTCAGTTGTTCCTTGAAGTCGGCCTGGTTCTGGACCTTGTAGACCGGGTACTCGGCGATGGCGCTCTTGAGGGCCGCGTACGCCTCCTTCTCCTTGCCTTCCTCGGCCTTGGCGAACATGATCACGTTCTGCGGCATCCGGTCGGCCGGGACGTAGGACGACGCCGTCGTGAGGTTGGTGTACATCGCGCCGCGGTCGATGTTGGTGTCGTCGGAGGTGATGGCCGCGACCTTGAGCTTCGCGGTCTCGCCCGCCTTGAAGGCGACGGTGATCGTGTCGCCGACCTTGATCCCGTGCCGCTCGGCGTACCCGTCACCGACGGACATGGCGTCCTTGCCGTACGCCTTCGCGAGGTCACCGGAGACGACCGTCCGGCGGACGTCCTGCTGGTACGTCGGGTCGGCGGCGACGAGCCCCTCGTCCTCCGTCTTGCCGTTCGGCGCGGTGATCTTCGCCTTGACGAAGGTGTAGTCGGTCATGTGCTCCAGGCCGGGAACGGCGCGCACGGCGTCGGCGGCCTGGGGCACGATCGGGCGGCCGGTGCTGCCGTCCTGGACCATGAAGTCCGCGCCGACCGACTTGTCGAGCTCCTCGGTGGCCGAGGCCACCATGGAGGACCCGACGACGGAGAGGCAGGCCACCAGGGCGAGCCCGATCATCAGGGCGGCGCCGGTAGCTCCCGTACGCCGGGGGTTGCGCAGGGCGTTGCGCTCGGCCAGCCGACCGACCGGGCCGAAGAGCCGCAGGACGACGACGCTCAGCCCGCGCACCACGACGCCGGCCAGGAGCGGGCCGATCACGATGAAGCCGATGAGGGTCAGCAGCACGCCGAGGGCGAGGAACATGGAGCCCTCGGTGGCCTTGTCAGCCTGGGTCGTCGCCCACAGGGCCGCGCCGCCCGCCGCCGTCAGGAAGAGACCGATACCGGCCCTGATCCAGCCGGAGCGGCCGTCCGCGGGGGTCCCGGCGTCGCGCAGGGCGGCCATCGGGGAGACCTTGCCGGCCCGGCGGGCCGGGATGTACGCGGCGAGGACGGTGACGACGATCCCGAGCACGAGGCCGATGGCGGGGGTCGTCCAGGCGACGGTGAGGTCCTCGGTGGAGAGCGTCATGCCGACGGCGCTCATCATCTTCATCAGCCCGACGGCGAGGCCGACGCCGGCCGCGACGCCGAGCAGGGAGCCGACGATGCCGAGGAGGACGGCCTCCAGGAGCACGGACCGGTTGACCTGCTTGCGGCTGGAGCCGATGGCCCGCATCAGGCCGATCTCGCGGGTGCGCTGGGCGACCAGCATCGAGAAGGTGTTGACGATCAGGAAGATGCCGACGAGGAAGGCGATTCCGGCGAAGCCGAGCATCGCGTACTTCATGACGTCCAGGAAGGCGCCCATGTCGTCCTTGTTGGCCTCGGCGGCCTCCTTCTGGGTCTGGAGCTTGTACGCGGCGTCGCCGTCGAGGGCGGCGGCCACGTTCTTCTTGAGCTGGGCGTCGCTGACGCCGCTCTCGGCCTTCACCAGGATCTGGGTGAAGACGCCCGGGGCGCCCAGCAGGTGCTTCTGTGCGGTGGCGGTGTCGAGGTAGACGACGGTCGCGCCCGGGTTGGTGGCGGTGAAGGACGCGATGCCGCTGATCTTCGCCTTGAGGTCACCGGTGGCGGCGATGGTGCGCAGCTCGTCGCCGATCCTGAGCTTGTTCTTCTTCGCCGTGTCGGCGTCGACCATCACCTCGGTGGGACCACGGGGTGCGTGCCCGGAGGTGATCTCCATCGAACGCAGGTCGTTCTTGGTCCAGTTGCTCGCGATGGTGGGGGCGCCGGTGTCGGAGCCCATGTTCTTGTTGTCGCTGTTGACGACGGTGACCGCCATCGAGAAGGCGGCGCCCTCGGCCCGCTCCACCCCGTCGGCCTTCTCGACCTGCTGGATCACGGAGGCGGGCAGTGAGGCGGGCTTGCCGTTGTCAGGCTGCTCGTCTTCGTCGTCCGAGGCCTTCGGGCTGACGGTGACGTCGGGCGAGGAGATGGTGAAGAGCTTGTCGAACGTGGTGTTCATCGTGTCGGTGAAGACGAGCGTGCCGCAGACGAACGCCACGGACAGCAGCACCGCCACGGCGGAGAGGGCCATCCGGCCCTTGTGCGCGAAGAAGTTGCGCACCGAGGTCTTCCAGACAGTCATGACGTCCGCCCACGTGCGTCGAAGTGCTTCATACGGTCGAGGACCTGCTCGGCGGTCGGGCTCAGCATCTCGTCGACGATGGAACCGTCGGCGAGATACAGCACCCGGTCCGCGTAGGAGGCGGCTACGGGGTCGTGGGTGACCATCACGATGGTCTGGCCCAGCTCGTCGACCGACCTGCGGAGGAAGGAGAGGACTTCGGCCCCGGCGCGGGAGTCCAGGTTTCCGGTGGGCTCGTCACCGAAGATGATCTCCGGCCGGGCGGCGAGCGCCCGGGCGACGGCGACGCGCTGCTGCTGACCGCCGGAGAGCTGGGTGGGGCGGTGCTTGAGACGCTCGGCGAGCCCGACCGTCTCCACGACCTGCTGAAGCCAGGCAGCGTCGGGCTTGCGGCCCGCGATGTCCATCGGCAGCGTGATGTTCTCGATCGCGTTGAGCGTCGGGAGCAGGTTGAACGCCTGGAAGATGAACCCGATCCGGTCGCGCCGGAGCTGGGTGAGCTTCTTGTCCTTGAGCTTGGTGATCTCGGTCTCGTCGAGGAAGATCTCGCCCGACGTCACCGTGTCGAGCCCGGCCAGGCAGTGCATCAGGGTCGACTTGCCGGAGCCGGACGGGCCCATGATCGCCGTGAACTGCCCGCGGGCGATGTCCACATCGACATGGTCGAGCGCGACGACCCGGGTCTCGCCGGTTCCGTAGGCCTTCACTACCTGTCGCGCCCGTGCCGCGACGGCCGTACGCCCTCCAGTGCCCCCGTGCCTGGGAATGGTCACAGCCGTTGTCACGGTTTTTCTCCTATGTCGGTCGATGACTGGACGTCGCTGAGTACGTTCCGATTCTGTGTTCCGGACCGTCTCCGGCGCGATGGTGCTCAGCGCAGTCTTCGGGTGGGGTTTTCCCCACCCGCCCCCCTGCGGTGAGCCGTAGCGGCGACGTAAGAAGAGGTTAAGGAGAGGGCCCCCGTCGCCACGTCCTCCGCCGGGAGGAACAGGCCCTGGCCACTATGAGGGGGCGCCCCCTAGGGGAACTCGTCCCTCGGGCGGAGCCGGGGTCAGGGGCACGGTTCCGGCGCCTTGGTGTCCTGCAAGCCCTAGAAGGGATCGTCGCCGTAGCCGGACGTGCTGCTCCCGCCGCTGTCGGACGAGGAGTCGTAGCTGCTGGAGGAGTCGTAGCTGCTGGAACTGCTGGAGGAGTCGTAACTGCTGGAAGAGTCGTAGCTGCTTGAGGAGTCATAACTGCTGGAACTGCTGGAGTTGCTTGAGCTGCCGGAGCTGCTGGAGCTGCTGGAGGAAGAGCCTTCGTCGCTCGCCGCGGCGGACGAGCGGTGGCCGCCCGAGCCGCGCGTCCGTGATCCACCGGTGCCGAGGTACGTGACCGTGGGCCGGGGCGGGGGCTGTTCCTCGGCGGCGTCGACGGGCAGCGGGGAGGCGACGGGTCCGCTCGCGTCGTCCGCGCCTCCGACCGGAAGGGCGGCGAGTGCCGCGTCGTCCGGGGGCGACGGTTCTACCAGGCCGTGCGAGACGGTGCGGCCGTCCGGCAGAGACTGGCCGAGGGCGAGCACGTCAGGGGTGTCCGGGGATACGTCGTCCAGGAGGAGCGCGGCCGCCGGCGGCAGGACGATGAGCGGGCCGAGCGGCTTCAGCGGGATGCGCCGCAGCGAGGCGCGGCGGCGGACGAGACGCCGGACACTCAGGTGCTCCTCCCGGGCCCGCCGCTCCAGCCTTCGGGCCGCGTGCCGGACCGAGTCCGGGTGGACCTCCGCGAAGTACCCGGCGGCGGCCCCCAGCCAGTAGCGCGTCTCGCGCACGTGGCCCGACGCGGCCGATGCGAGACCCAGGTTGTACGCGGCGAGCGCCCGGCCGAACGGGTACTCGGCGGGGAAGGCGCGGAACGCCTTTCGATAGGAGCCGAGCGCGGCCGGGGGATCGCCGCTCAGCAGCTGGACATTCCCCAGGTGCAGCAGCGACCGGCCCTCGCCGACCTCGTCCGCGGCGTGCCTGCTGTGCTCGACGGCCCGCTCGTGGCAGTCGAGGGCCTTCCGGTCGTTCCCGTGACGGGCCTCGATGACACCGAGGTTGTTGAGGATCGCGGCGACACCGCTCGCGGCGTCCGAGGAGCGCCGGTGCCGGAGGGGCAGCTCGCACTGCTCCAGCACGCTCCTCAGGGCGGCGATGCCCTCGTCGCTCAGCTGTTGCGGCGTGTCCAGCTCGCTCAGTGCCCGGTACATCAGGGAGACGACCTCGTCCGGGCGACGGCCGCTCCGGGAGGGCCAGGCGTCCACCGCCTCCCGGTAATAGGGCAACGCCTCCTCGGGCAGACCTTGTTGGTGGTACGCCCTGCCGATCTCCCGCAGCAGGTGGCTGCGCGTCTCCGCGAGGCCGAGGCGTTCCGCCGCACGGGCCGCCACCTCGTGCGAGAGCAGCCAGTCGTCCCAGTGCTTGCGCAGGTCGAAGTAGGGCGTGAGGCTGAACGCCACGGACACGGCACGGTCCTGCGAGGACGGGTGGTCCTGGGAGCGGACCACGGCGGCCACCAGATTCGGCCGTTCGGCGTCCAGCCAGGCGAGCGCGGAGCCGGTGGTCCGCAAGCCTTCGTCCGCCCGGGCGGTGGAGTGCGAAGCCCGTTTCCGCCACGACTTCTCGTCGTCCGCTCGGCGGGAGGGGCGAAGGTCGGCGGGCAGCCTCTTGACGGCGGTCCCCGCCGTGACGTCGTAGTGGTCCATGAGCCGGGTGAACGCGGCCTTCCGTTCTCCGGCGGCGAGGTCCCGGCAGTGCTCCTGTGCGTAGAGCAGCACCAGGGATGCGAGGCGGTAGCCGTCGTAGCGGGTGCTCCGTTCGAGGAAGCGCAGGCCGTGCAGTTCGTTCAGCCGGTCGCCGGCCCGGGCCGGCGAGACCCCCGCGAGTGCGGCGGCGGCGTGGACGCCGATGTCGGGCCCGGGGTGGAGGGGCAGCAGCCGGAGCATCTGCTGCGCGGGGGTCGAGAGCAGCCGGTAGGACTCGTCCAGCGCGGAGCGTACGCTCCGGTCCCCGGTGCCCAGTTCGCCGAGCCGGTCCGAGGAGTCGGCGAGCCGGTCCCGGAGTCTGCCGACGGACATGCCCGGGCGGGTGACGAGCATCCGGGCCGCCCGCATGAGGGCGAACGGCAGCCGGTCGCAGAGCTCGGCCACCGCCAGCGCGGCTTCGGGGTCGTCCGCGATCCGCCGGTCCGTGCCGAGCGCGTGCTCGACGACGGCCGCCAGGAGCGCGACGGCGTCGGCGGCCGCGAGGCGGTCGAGCGCGTGGAACGCCGCGTGCTCGTCGAGCAGTTCGGCCAGCTGTCCGCGGCTGGTGACCACCAGTCGCCCGGTGCCGCCGGGCGGCAGGAACGGGGTGACCTGTTCCGTGGCGGTGGCGCCGTCCACGACGATCAGCATCGGCTTGCCGTGCTGCTCGGCGTGGTCGAGCAGATAGTGACCGAACAGCTCCCGCTGCTCGTCGAGGGTCCCCTGCCCGGGCACGGACCGGTCCAGGGCCTCCGCCAGCAGGCGCAGGGCCCGGCTCAGCGCGTCGCCGGGCGCGCCCACGTCACCGGGCCGGTTGTCGACGTCGATGAACAGCTCGCCGCTGAACCAGCGGCGTCCGGTACGCCGCGCCTCCTGCGCCACGGCCCGGACCAGCAGGGTCTTGCCCACACCCGCCGGGCCGTGGACGACCACCGGGCCGGTGGCGCCGCGGCGGGGGTCCAGCCGGGCCAGCACCTGCCGGGTCTCGTCCTCCCGGTCGATCCAGCGGCCGACGTCGAGCATCCGCCCCACCGCCTGCGCCCTGCCCTCCCGGGGCAGATTCCAGGTGATGAACTGCCGGTTGCCGTCCCCGATCTGCTGGGCGCTGTTGCGGTAGATGTTCCCGGTCAGGTGCGTGCCGCCCGTCCGCCGCCGACGGGAACCGTCCGGGGCACCGGAACCCCGCCTCATGTGTCGGAGCCGTAGTGAATCTGCTGGTGGTTGTGGTTGCCGTACTGCTGGGGCGACTTGTCGTAGGTGTTGCCGTGCACGTTCAGCACCTGATGCCGGTCCGCCACCCCGGGCACCAGGGAGATCAGCTGCCTCAGCTCCGTCTCCGCCTGCTGCCGGACCTGGTCGTCGGCATCGCTGAGCAGGGCGGCGAAACGCTGCCCCCACAGGCTCGCCTGACGGCTGCTTCCCTCCGCGTCGTCCGACGCCAGGACCAGTGCCGTACGGTCCAGTTCGCGCTGCGCCCCGTCCTCGGCGCCGTCCCCCGAACGCCTGCGGAACATACGGGCCACGCCCTCGCTCACGCTCCCCCAGGCCTCCGTTCCGGCGGCCTGCACCACAGCGGTCCCGCCGGCCGCGGCCAGCGCCAGCAACGCTTCGGTCAGCATCCCCCACACCCTTTCCCCCGGACCCCGAACAGCCCTTCTGGTCCTCCCCGCCTCAACTCCCCGACAAACGAAGCCTCCCAGCACAGGCACTCCCGCTCCCGCCGCTCGGATGAGACAGTTCCCCGGGAGATACGTGCATAGGGAAGGAACCCGGTGAGCGGCACAGACGGCAGGAGCGACGCGAACGCGGGCGGCGGCGAACCCACGGCGGCGCCGCCTGCCCTCACCACTCCCCGGGGCCGCCGCCCCGTCGTGGCTGCGCTCATGCTCGGTATGGCGCTGGCCGCCATCGACGGCACCATCGTCTCCACCGCCGTCCCCCAGATCGTCGGCGACCTCGGCGGGCTCACCGTCTTCTCCTGGCTCTTCTCCGGCTATCTGCTGGCCGTCACCGTCACACTCCCCCTGTACGGGAAGCTCTCCGACACCTTCGGCCGCAAGCCGGTCCTGATCGCCGGGATCATCCTGTTCCTGGTCGGCTCGGTCCTCTGCGCGGCCGCCTGGAACATGGCTGCGCTCATCGCCTTCCGTATCGTCCAGGGGCTCGGCGGCGGTGCGCTCCAGGGCACGGTGCAGACCATCGCGGCCGACCTCTACCCGCTCAAGGAACGCCCGCGCATCCAGGCGAAGTTGTCCACGGTGTGGGCCACCTCCGCGGTCGCCGGGCCGGTGGTCGGCGGGCTGCTCGCCGGATACGCGGACTGGCGGTGGATCTTCCTGATCAACCTCCCGGTCGGGGCCGTCGCCCTCTGGCTGGTCGTCCGCCATCTCCACGAGCCCTCCCGCCCGCGTCCGGCCACCCGGCCCAAGGTCGACTGGGCGGGCGCGCTGGCCGTCTTCGCGACCGGCAGCCTCCTGCTGACGGCGCTCGTGCAGGGCGGGGTGGCCTGGCCCTGGCTCTCGGCACCCTCGCTCGGCCTGCTCGGGGCGAGCGCGGCGCTGGCCGCGCTGACCGTCGTCATCGAACGGCGGGCGGCGGAGCCGATCATCCCGGGCTGGGTGTGGCGGCGGCGCACCATCGCCTCGGTCAATCTGGCGCTCGGCGCGATGGGGCTGCTGATGGTCGCGCCGACCGTCTTCCTGCCCACGTACGCCCAGTCGGTGCTGGGCCTCGGCCCGATAGCCGCCGGGTTCGTGCTCTCGGTGATGACGCTGAGCTGGCCGGTGTCGGCCGCGCTGTCCGACCGGGTCTACAACCGCATCGGCTTCCGGCGGACCGCGATGATCGGCATGAGCGCGGCACTGCTGATCCTGCTGGCCTTCCCGCTTCTCCCCTACCCCGGCGAGCCCTGGCATCCGGCCCTCCTGATGCTGCTGCTCGGCGCGGCCCTCGGCCTGTTCCAACTGCCGCTGATCGTGGGCGTGCAGTCGACGGTCGGCTGGGCGGAGCGCGGTACGACGACGGCGTCGGTCCTCTTCTGCCGCCAGGTCGGCCAGAGCATCGGCGCGGCGGTCTTCGGGGCCGTCGCCAACAGCGTCCTGGCCGCCCGCCTCCTCGACGCCCCGGTGGACGGCCTCCCCGGCGACCTGGACGCGGTGACCCGCGCGCTGGAGGACCCGGGCGCGTTCTCGGCGGCGGCGACGGACCATGTGCGCCGGGCGGTCGACGCGGCGGTGGACTACGTCTACATCGGGGCGGCCGGAGCCGCGGCACTGGCCCTGCTCGCGCTGATCACGCTGGCCCCGCGCCGCTTCCCGATCATCACGGAGCCGACGGAGGCGACCGAGGGCGCGGGGGCGGCGGGCCGGCGCTGACGCCGGTGCCGGGGTTCTCCCGCGCTCGGCTGACAGACGGGCGGGCTGGACCGGACACTGATGGCCTGCGTCCGAAGCGACCAGCACGGACGGACGGTTGTCATGCCTGGCCCGCAGGGTGAGGCGGAGGAACGGACGGGGTGCGGGATGTCAGGGGCGGAGACGCGGGGCCTGTCGCGGGGAGCGTTGATCCGGCAGCGTGCCAAGGCCCGGTTCGTCGGTCGGCGGGCGCAGTTGACGCTCTTCACGGAGAACCTGGCTAAGGACCCCTTCTCCGAGGAGGCTCCGGCGGACTTCCTCTTCCATGTGCGCGGCGTGGGCGGTGTGGGAAAGTCCACGCTGCTGCGGCAGTGGCAGGAAGCCGCCAGGCGTGCGGACGCGATCACGGCGGTGGTGGACGAGAACGACGTCCACGGAGTGCAGCAGGCCCTGGTCGAGCTCGTCCGGCAGCTGGAGGCGCAGGGCGGGCCGTGCAAGGAGTTCGGCAAGGCGGTCGAGCAGTTCAGGCGGGAGCAGGCGGCCCAGGCCGAGCCGCTCCCCGTGGACGGCGAGGCGTCGGTATCGAGCCGGGTGCTGACGCAGGCCGCGTTGGGAGCGACCTCGCTCATCCCCGGGGCCGGGTTCGTGACGGCGATGGCGAATCCGGATGCTGCGGCCCAGGGGCTGGACCGGCTCCGGTCGCAGTCGAGGTCCCGTTCCCAGCGCCGAGGTGGCCGAGGTGACGAGACGGGGTTGAGCCGTGCTTTCGTCGCCGAGCTGGAACGGTTGTGCCGCCGCCAACGGTGGGTGGTGCTCTTCTTCGACACCTGGGAGCAGACCGCGCACTACTTGGACGGCTGGCTGCTGCGGCTGCTGGATGAGGAGTTCGGCCCGGTGCCGGCGAACGTCGTCATCGTGCTGGCCGGCCGGGACGAACTGGCGGAGCGGGACTGGGCGCCGTTGCGCGCGCATGTCGTGGACGTACCGCTGGAGGTGTTCACCGAGGCGGAGACGCGTGCGCTGCTGACCTCGCGGGGCGTGACCGAACCAGCGGTTGTGGAAGCGGTGTTGCAGCTGTCGATGGGGCTGCCTCTGCTCGTCGAGCTGCTCTCTCTGGCTCGCCCCAACACCGTCGAAGACCTCGACGCCGGAGGGGACTTCGCCGATGTGGCCGTCGAACGGTTCGTGCAGTGGATCACCGACCCGAAGAAGCGTGAGGCCGTACGGGCCTGTGCGCTGCCCCCGCAGCTGAACGAGGACGTCTTCCACGCCGCGGCCGGGCCCGAGGCCGAGGGGTTGTGGGAGTAGCTGTGCGGGCAGCCGTTCGTCAGTGGCCGGGGTGACTACAAGCACTACCACGCGGTGGTCCGCGCCAGCATGGTCCATCAGCAGCGCACCCATTCCCCCCAGGGCTGGGTCTCCGCCCATATCCGACTCGCCGACGTGCAAGCCGCCTGGCGCGGTTCGGTCGAGGAACGGCTCCCCGAAGCGAAACGATGGGAGGAGGACGAATGGCGTCGGCACCGTGCGGACGAGACGTACCACCGGTTGTGCGCCTACCCGGGGACGTATCTGACGGCCGCCCTGGAACAGCTCGTGCATGGCGCGGGCCAGAGCGTGGCCGTACTGCGGCAGTGGATCGAGACCTTCGAACAAGCCGCGCGGGACACGACCGACCCCACACTCCTTTCGTGGGCGGGGCGACTCCAGTCCGCTCTCACGAGCGATGATCCCGTTCTCGCCTGTCTCGGTGTGCTGCTGTCCCACGGTGGGCTGAGCGCCGACGGTAGAAGCCGGGCCTTCACCTACCGGGGCAACCGCCTCTACTTTTGCGACCGGGAGGAGGAGGCCCTCACCGAGTTGGATCGTGCCGTCGCACTGAACGCCCGGAACGTGACTGCCTGGTCCCGCCGCGGCGAGGTCCGCCGCTGGTTCGGCCATTACGACCAGGCCGTCGCCGACTTCACCACCGCGCTCAAACTTGATCCAACTGACGCGTGGAGCCTCACATTACGCGGAGAGACACACCAACAGGCAGGTCGTTACGCGGCGGCCGTTGCAGACCTCACCACCGCACTCGAACACGACCCGACCAGCGCCTGGGCACTCAGCGCCCGCGGCATATCTCACCGGCAGGCCGGTCACTACGATCGAGCCATCGCAGACCTCACCAGCGCTCTTGAACACGATCCCACCCTCACATGGGTACGCAGCCAGCTAGGCGACACACATCGGCAGGCCGGCCGCTACGACCAGGCCGTCGCCGAGTACACCGCCGCTCTCGAACTCGACCCCACCTACGCCTGGGCACTTGCAGGTCGCGGAGAGGCACACCAACGGGCGGGCCGCCACGACCAAGCCATCGCCGAGTACACCGCCGCTCTCGAACTCGACCCCACCTACGCCTGGGCACACGCCAGTCGCGGCCACGCGCACCATCAATGCGACCGGTACGACCAAGCTATCGCCGAGTACACCGCCGCTATCGAACTTGACCCCACCTACGCCTGGGCACTCGGTGCCCGGGGCGAGGTACATCGGGCGATCGGCAACTACCGTGAGGCCGTTGCAGACCTCACCGCCGCGCTCGAAAGCGACCCTGCCTATGCCTGGGCACACGCCACCCGCGGCCACGCGCACCATCAGCCCGGTCGTTACGATCAGGCCGTTTCCGACCTCACCGCCGCTCTCGAAATTGACCCCACCTATGCCTGGGCACACGCCACCCGCGTCCAAGTACATCGGCAAGCAGGCCGGCGCGAGGAGGCGCGTAGAGACCTGGATCGGGCTGTTGAAGCGCACCCCGAAGACGTCTCCTGCACCTTCGAGAGGCTCATGTTCGAGGCTGTGGAAGGTCGGCTTCAATCGTCTGCGGAACAGTGGATTCAGCTGCTCTCCTCCCAAGGGAACCCGACTGACGCGGAGACCAGCTTCTTGAACCTTCTTCGGTCGCTGTTCATCGAAGCGGAGAACCGCGTGCCGGAGGCGACCGAGGAGTTGTTTGCTATTGCCGCCTATCAGGGTCGCGGTGATCTCGCCGATCTGCTCAGTTACGTGGTCGAGCTCTCCGCGCTGACCGGCGAGCTGCGGGACCGGGCACGGCAGTGCCGCGATCTGATCATGGAGCACGACCCCGACGTCGGTCGACCCTAGGGCTGCCGAGGACCTCCACTTGATAGGCAAGTCGCTACTTGCCTATTGTGGAGTCATGGCGGACGATGTCTTCAAGGCCCTGGCCGACCCCACCCGGCGGCGCATCCTCGACGAGCTGACCGACCGGAACGGCCAGACGTTGTTCGAGATATGCGGACGGCTGGTGACCAACCACGGCCTCGGGCTGTCCCGGCAGGCGGTCAGCCAGCATCTGGCCGTCCTGGAGACGGCGGGTCTGGTCGTCACACGCCGCGAGGGCCGCTACAAGTTCCATGACCTGCACACCGAACCCCTTGAGCAGATCGTCACTCGATGGCTCGGACCGAAGACACCGCAGACCCCGCAGACCCCCCAGACCCCGGAGAGCACCCCATGAGGATCAACCTGACCAGCGTCTTCGTCGACGACCAGGAGAAGGCCCTGCGCTTCTACACGGACGTCCTCGGCTTCGTGAAGAAGCACGACGTCCCGCTCGGCGGCGAGGACCGCTGGCTGACCGTGGTCTCGCCGGAGGACCCCGACGGCACCGAACTCCTCCTGGAGCCGGACAAGCACCCGGCCGTGAAGCCGTACACGACGGCCCTGGTCGAGGACGGCATCCCGGCCACAGCGTTCACCGTGGACGACGTACGGGCGGAGTTCGACCGGCTCGGCAAGCTCGGCGTCCGCTTCACCCAGGAGCCGACGGAGATGGGCCCCGTCACCACCGCCGTCCTGGACGACACCTGCGGCAACCTGATCCAGATCATGCAGAGCGCCTAGGGCGGGCACCCTCACGCCCCGCCGGCAGGCGGGCCGGCCGCCACCTCCGCCCACACGATCTTCCCGATCGGGTTCCGGGGCTCCCACCCCCACTTCGTCGCCAGGCATTCCACCAGGAAGAGGCCACGTCCCGACTCCTGGTCCTCCGGGGGCAGCTTCGCGTGCTCCGGCGTCCGGCCGAGCACGGCGTCCGAGACCTCGATACGGAAGCGGCTCGCCGGGCCTTCGTAATCCACCCGCACGTGGAAGTTCCGCCCCCGCAGCCGCCCGTGGCACACCGCGTTGGCGGCCAGCTCCGCCACCACCAGGGCCACCGAGCACGACGCGTCGGTCATCGGCCCGAACCCCCAGTACCCCAGCTGCCGCACCACCGTGCGGCGGGCGAGCCGTGCCCCCCGGGGCGTCGAGGGGAACTGCCGCGACAGGCTCCCGTAGCCGTTGGCGGTCAGGCCGAAGCGGCGCGGGAGGGGTGGGGCCTCTTCCCGTCGGGCGGCCTCCGCCGCCGCGGGCGTCTTCCTGCCGGTCATGCCGACCATCCGTTCACTCGACTCCTCTCACGTCACCCACACGTGCGGGTTCCGTGACGTTCCGTGCTCAAGAGTCGGCCGTGCGTCCTAGCCTCGGAAGGTGACAGCGCCTTACCCCGCAGGCCGTAAGAATCGGAAGCAGCCCCATGGCCAAAGCAATTGACCCGCAGTCCTCCATGGCGGCCCTCTTCGGGTCGCGCCTGCGCAAGCTCCGCGTCGCGGCCGGACTCACCCAGGCCGAAGTGGGCTCGCTCGCCCATGTCGTCAGCAGCCGCATCGCCCAACTGGAGCGCGCGACCGGCGCGAAGCCCACGCTGGAGCTGACCCGGGTCCTGGACAAGGAGCTGGTGGCGGACGACTTACTGATCGACCTCTGGCCTTATGTGTACCGGGAGGCGTTCCCGGACTGGTCGCAGGCGTTCATCGCGTACTCCGCCCGCGCGGCGGTCATTCGCCAGTACGCCTCGCACGTCGTGCCCGGTCTGCTGCAAACGCCGGAGTACGCGCGGGCGTTGCTGAGCGTGGGCCACACGCTGCGGGACGCCGAGCACCTGGAAGAACGGCTTGCCGCCCGGCTCGACCGCCAGGTGCGGCTGACCGGCCCGGACCGGCCGGAGCTGTGGATCATCCTCGACGAGGCCGTGCTCCGGCGTCCGGTCGGTGGCGCGGCGGTGATGCGCGGCCAGTTGGAGAAGCTGCTCAGGATGGCGGAGGAGCCCAACGTCACGATCCAGGTGCTGCCGTTCGACCAAGGTGCGCACGGCTCGTTGGGCGGTTCCCTCACCGTGCTGGTGATGCCGGACGGCACCGAGATCGCCTACACGGAAGGCGCGCACTACGGCCAGTTGACCGAGGAACCGGACGAGGTCGAACGGTTCGCTCTGACTTACGATCAACTCAGGGCGATGGCACTGCCGCCGCTGATGTCACTCGCCATGATTCGATCCGTACTGGAGGCCGATACCCGTGCAGCGAGTGTCCCGTCCCGATCTGACCGCCGCCGCCTGGCGCAGCAGCAGCTACAGCAACCAGGAGGGCGGCGACTGCGTGCAGGTGGCGGACGGATTCCCCGGCGTCGTCCCCGTCCGTGACAGCAAGAACCCCACCGGCCGCGCCATCGTCGTTCCCGCCGCCGCCTGGAGCGCGTTCATCGCCGGAGTCGTCGTCCACTGACGCATGGCGCGCGGCGTCACCCCCGCGCGCATCGGCACCACTCCATTTACTGGTGTCACTGAGCATTTACCGGCGCCATATTGACCGAAAAGAATTCCTCGGGCTCCGAGACATCGCCGCTTCGCGGCACACCCCCGGACCTGCCGGCAGGCGTGGCGCATATGCCTCGACCATTCCCCCGGGGCTCATTCCGGCCCGACATCGGTCAACGCGGCGCGCCGCCTCGCAATTACCACAACAGCCGCAGCCCGCTGGCCACTTCCCGACAAAATCACTCTGCCTACGGACTATGCCGCTCACCGGATCAACCTCCGCACAAGCATGTCTACGATGAGGTCAACCCCTGACAGGAAAGGCTGCTTCCGCTTTTCTCCGATTCGCCAGGTGAACTGCACCTTCTCGGAGCGGCCGCACACCTTCTGCTCGGTAGAACTGTCGGTAGAACTGAGGGACCGCATCCATGCCAGAACCCGTACCAGCCAGTCAGCGGCGGAGGCCGATGAAAGCGCCCGGGGCGGCGACGGCGCCGCTCGTGGCCGTGCTGTCCGTACTCGCCGTCGCCGGAGCCGTGGCCGTCCTGCTGGCCCCGTCCGGGGCGCGCGGCTGGGCGGTGGCGGTCGTGGTCACCGCCTGGGTCGTCCTTGCCGTCGCCCTCGCCGTCGCGCACGCCCTCGCCCGGCGGGCCCAGCGCGCGGCCTCGGCCCGGACCGCCGAGGCCGAACGGCTCAAGACCTCGCTGACCGCACTCGAAGCGGACACCGTCCACACCGCCGACGTGGCGCTGCCCGCGCTGCTCCGTCTCGTACGCGGCGGAGTGCCGGCCGCCGACGCCCTCGGGCGGGTCCCGCTGCCGCGCGGGCCGCGTCAGCGCAAGCTGCTGCACGTCCTCGCCACCACCGTCGAGGGGCAGGAGCAGCAGACCGCCGCCCTGCGCACCGAGAGCACGCGGACCCACGACGAGCTGGGGAGGGAGAACGCCCGGCTCCGCGACGAACTGCACGCCCTGACCGCCGAGGTGGAACGCTTCACCCGCGAGACGCTGCCGAGCGTGGCCGCCCGGCTCCGTGAGGGCGAGTCAGGCGCCGCCGTGCAGGCCGAGGTGTACCTCCCGGAACAGCCGCTGCTGCGCGCCTCCGTCGAGGCGGTGCTCCGGGAGCTCGCGCTCAGCGAGCGCCGCGCCCTCGCCGCGCAGACCGCGTCCGCCAAGGCGCTCAGCCGCGTCCAGGCGAAGTCCGTCAGCATGCTCGCCGACCTGCGCAGCATGCAGGAACGTCACAGCGAAGAGGTGTTCGGCGATCTGCTGAAGCTGGACCACAGCACCTCGCAGCTCGGCCTGATGACGGACCGCCTCGCCCTGCTGATGGGCGGCCGGCCCAGCCGCGCCTGGAACAGGCCGATCATCATGGAGAGCATCCTGCGGGGTGCGGTCGGCCGGATCGCCGCCTATCAGCGGGTACGGCTGCACTGCTCGTCGAACGTCGCCATCTCCGGCTTCGCCGCCGAAGGCGTCATGCACCTGCTCGCCGAACTGATGGACAACGCCGCCAACTTCTCACCGCCCATCGACGAGGTGCACGTCTACGTCGAGGAGCGCGGCACCGGCATCGTCGTCACCATCGAGGACAGCGGCCTGAAGATGGCCGACGCGGCGATGCGGCGGGCCGCGGACTCCGTGGCCGGGCGGACCACCGACCTCGCGGCCCTCCAGGGCACGCGTCTCGGCCTCGCCGTGGTGGGGCGGCTCGCGCTCAAGCACCGGATCAGCGTCAACTACCGGCCGTCCTCGCGCGGTGGCACCGGCGTGGTCGTCCTGCTGCCGAGGCATCTGATCGCGCAGGAGTCCCGCGAGAGCCATGCGGTCGCCCCGGCGGCCCCGAACCTCCGGGAACCCGCAGCCCCGGCGGCCCCGAGCCCCCGCGAAGCCGCTCCGGCCGTTCCTGCATCAACGCCCGCGCCCGCCCCCACGGTCACGCTCACGCCTGAACCCGTGACACCGGAACGTTCGCCCGCGGAGCCTGTGTCACCCGCGCCCGCAACGCCCTCCCTCCCCGAAGCCCCCGCACCCGCTCCCCCGGCCCCCGACCCCCTCGTCGTCCGCCCCCGGGAGCCCGAGCAGCCCTCGACCCGCCCTGCGGCGGCCTCCACCCCCGGCGGCCTGCCCGTCCGCACGCCCGGCCGCACCATGGGCGAGGCCGAGCGCGAGCGCGGCCGTCACCGCGGGGCGCCCGCGCCCACCTCCTCGGCCGGCCCGCGGGGCGACACGCCACGGGCCACCCCGCCCCGCACCGCGGGCCAGCAGTTCGGCGCCTTCCAGCGCGGCCGGCGGCCCCAGGGCACGGCGCCGGCAGCAGCGGAGCAGCCGGACGCCGGGACCGTACCGCCGCCGCCACCGTCCTCCGCGCCGTAGCCAGGAACGCCCATCCACAGGGTGTCCGGGGCCACCGGACGCGCTCGCTCGAACATCCGAGATTGGAGGTACGGGCCGTCGGCCGGTTCCCCGGCCCCACGGTCCCGTCACTCATCATGCAGACAACGGACAACAGCCTCACCTGGCTCCTGCAGAGGCTGCTGGAGCAGACCCCCGGCACCCGGCACGCCCTGGCCCTGTCCCGCGACGGGCTCAAGCTCTGCTGGAGCGAGCACCTCACGCTCGACCAGGCCGACCAGCTGGCCGCCATCTGCTCGGGCATGCAGGCGCTGGCGCAGGGCGCCTCCATCGAGTTCGGCGACGGTTCCGGCGGCGTACGGCACTCGATGACCGAGTTCCACGGCGGCCTGCTCTTCATCGTCGAGGCCGGGGAGGGCGCGCACCTGGCCGTCGTCGCCACCGAGGAGGCCGACCCCAGCATCGTGGGCAACCAGATGACGCAGATGGTCGAGCAGATCGGCGAACACCTGCGCGCCGCACCGCGCGGCACCGTACCGGGGAGCGCTTCTCCGGGACGTACGGCCCCGGGGAGTCTCTCGTGACGCCCCGGCGCCCCGTCGACACTGGCGCCCCCGACCGCCTCTACACGGTCACCGGCGGACGCAGCCGCGCCGCGGACTCGTTCGACCTGGTGACCCTGGTCGTCAGCGAGAGCCGGCCGACCCCCGGCATGCAGTCCGAGCACGCGCGGATCCTCGAACTGTGCAGCCACCCGACCGCCGTCGTCGAGATCGCCGCCGAACTCTCCCTCCCCGTCACCGTGGTCCGCATCCTGCTCGACGACCTCCACGTCATGGGCCGGATCACCGCCCGCCACCCCCGCGTGGCCGCCTCGCACTCCGAACTCCCCGACTCCGAACTGCTGAAGGAGGTGCTCCATGGTCTCCGGAAGCTGTGAGCTGCCCGCCCAGCGCACCCCGCTGGCCGACGCGGCCGAGACCGGCCTGAAGATAGTCGTCGTCGGAGGGTTCGGCGTCGGCAAGACCACGCTCGTCCGCTCGGTGAGCGAGATCCGGCCGCTGAACACCGAAGAGGTCATGACCCAGGCCGGTGTCGGCGTCGACGAGACGAGCGGTGTCGACGCCAAGACGACCACCACCGTCGCCTTCGACTTCGGACGCATCAGCCTCAACGAACGCATCGTGCTGTACCTGTTCGGCGCCCCGGGACAGGAACGCTTCTGGTTCCTGTGGGACCGGCTCTTCTCCGGCACCCTCGGCGCGGTCGTCCTCGTGGACACCCGCCGGATGGACGACTCCTGGTACGCGATCGACCGGCTGGAACACCACGGCACCCCGTTCGTGGTGGCGGTGAACCGGTTCGACGACGACGTCGCCCACCCCCTCGAAGAGATCCGCCAGGCCCTTGCCCTGCCCGAGCACATCCCGATGATCGACTGCGACGCCCGGGTCCGGACGTCCAGCAAGAACGTCCTGATCACGCTCGTCGACCATCTACGCACGATGGCCATCGCCCGGGAGACGACACAACCATGAGCACCTCCAGCCCGTCCTTCGACCCGCCCTTCGATCCGGGAGCCACCGCACCGCCCGGCTGCCCGGTCGCCCCCGGTGCCGTACGCCTGTCCGGAGCCTCGTACCAGCAGACCCCGACCGAGCTCTACCGCTCGCTGCGGCGCGAGCACGGCGCGGTGGCGCCGGTCCTGCTCGACGGGGACGTACCGGCCTGGCTGGTCCTCGGCTACGCCGAACTCTCCTACGTCACCACGCACGACGAGCTGTTCGCGCGGGACTCCCGCCGCTGGAACCAGTGGGAGACCATTCCGCCGGACTGGCCGCTGCTGCCGTTCGTCGGCTACCAGCCGTCCGTGCTCTTCACGGAGGGCGACGAGCACCGGCGCCGGGCCGGCGTCATCACCGAAGCGCTGGAGGGCGTCGACCAGTTCGAGCTGGCCCGCGACTGCCGGCGCATCGCCGAGCGGCTCATCGCGGACTTCGCCGGGAGCGGCCGGACGGAGCTGATGAGCAGTTACGTCCACGCCCTGCCGATGCGGGCCGTGGTCCAGATGTGCGGGATGCCGGTGTCGGGATCGGACACCCAGCAGCTGGTGGACGACCTGCGCATCTCGCTCGACGCCGGCGAGGGGGACGACCCGGTGGCGGCCTACGGGCGCGTCGGGGACCGGCTGCGCCAACTGGTCAAGGACAAGCGGGCGGCACCCGGGCCCGATGTCACCTCCCGCATGGTGACGCACGGGGCGGGGCTCACCGACGAGGAGATCGTCCAGGACCTGATCTCGGTGATCGCCGCCGCCCAGCAGCCCACCGCCAACTGGATCTGCAACACGCTGCGGCTGCTGCTGACGGACGAACGCTTCGCGGTGAACGTCTCCGGGGGCAGGCTCAGCGTCGGCGAGGCGCTCAACGAGGTGCTGTGGCTGGACACCCCGACGCAGAACTTCATCGGCCGCTGGGCCGTACGGGACACCCAGCTCGGCGGGCGGCACATCCGGGCGGGCGACTGCCTGGTCCTGGGGATCGCCGCGGCCAACACCGACCCGGAGATCTGGCCGGAGTCGTACGTCGGGGCCGAGAACTCCGCGCACCTGTCGTTCAGCGGCGGCGAGCACCGCTGCCCCTACCCCGCGCCGCTGCTGGCCGACGTGATGGCCCGTACGGCGGTGGAGACGCTGCTGGAACAGCTGCCGGACCTGATGCTGGCGGTCGAACCGGCGGAGCTGGCCTGGCGGCCCTCGATCTGGATGCGCGGACTGTCGGCGCTGCCGGTGCAGTTCAGCCCGATGGCGCAGTAGCGGGAGGCCGGGCGAGGGGCGATCCCCCGCCCGGCCTCCCGGGGACGAATCCCGGCCTCCCGGGTACGACGCCCGGCCTCCCGAGTACGAAGCCCGGCCTCCCGAGTACGACCGTGCTCCGTCAGCCGGACACCGGTGTGAAGCGCACCGGCAGGCTCTTCGGCCCCCGGGTGAACACTCCGTTCTCGACCGGGTCGAAGCCGTCGGCCAACCGGAGATCGGGCATGGCGTCCAGCAACTGGCCCACCCCGGTCTCGACTTCGGACCTGGCCAGCAGAGCGCCCACGCAGAAGTGCCGGCCGAGCGCGAAGGCGAGATGGTCGGCCGCCGCCGAGAACGCGTTCGTGGCGGTCAGGTCCTCGCGGAAGATGTCGAAGACATCGGGGTCGCGGTAGCGGTCCTCGTCGCGGTTGGCGGAGCCGATCAGGCAGGTGACCGTGGAGCCCGCCGGTACGGTGCCGCCGCTCAGCTCCACGTCCGCCGCCGACTGGCGCATGATCATGTGCACCGGCGGTGTGTAGCGCAGCGTCTCGGCGAAGGCACGGGCTATCAGGCTCCGGTCGGCGCGGACCGCCGCCAACTGCTCCGGGTGGTTGAGCAGGTTGGCGAAGATGCCGGCGATGGCCTTGTCGGTCGTCTCCCCGCCGGCCGCGAGCAGCAGACTGCAGAACGCCTTGACGTCCTCGTCGCTCATCCGGACACCGTCGACCTCCGCGGTGCACAGCGTCGACAGCAGATCGTCGCCCGGCGCCTCCCTCCGCTCGCAGATGATCGGCAGCATGTACTCGGCGAACTCGACGCGCGTACGTTCACCGGCCCGCGCCACGTCCTGGTCGCCGGAGAGATTCCCGAGAAAGGCGATGACGGCCGTGTACCAGCCGTGAAAGCGCTCATAGTCGGACTTGTCCAGACCGAGCATGTCCGCAATGACGTTCACGGGAAATCGGGTTGCGTAGTCGGCGACCAGATCGACGGAACCGGAGCCACGGAACCGGTCGATCAATTCGCGCGAATTGCGCTCGATGACCGGTAAGAACTTGTCCCGCAGGTCGGCGCCCCGGAAGGCGGGCGCGACGAGGGCCCGGCGTACGGCGTGCTCGCGCCCGCTGAGCTGGAGAATCGTCCGCCCGTGCACGGGCTCGATCTGCCAGTCGTAGTTCTCGGTGGTGAACTCACCGGCTCTGTCCTTGAAGATGCGCTCGACATCCTCATAACGCGAGACGATGTAACTCTTGGTGGCCTCGTGCCACAGGAGCGGCGCGTCATGCCGCATCCGGCGATACGCCGCATACGGGTCTCTCTCGAACTCTGGCGACAGAATGTCCGGTGTTCGGACGGTCATGACCACTCCCTTGCAAGCAGAACGGGAACTGCGAGGTGCATGACTTATTCAGCTCGTGCCGGCGGATATATGCAAGAGCCACGGGTCGCGGACTGCCCGAGCCGGTACGGCATCCCGGCCGCTACGATCTCCGGCTGTGACGCATGACCGTGAGCGGACCGGGCCCGCGTGGGGGACCTTCCTGGAGCTGGCGGATCCCACCGGAGGCCCCCTGCACACGCGGCTGGCCCGGGCGCTGCGGGACGCCGTCGCCGACGGGCGGCTCGCCGCGGGCAGCACCCTGCCCGCGAGCCGTGTTCTCGCGGCGGATCTGCGGTGCTCCCGCTGGGTGGTGACCGAGGCGTACGCCCAGCTCGTCGCCGAGGGCTACTTCGAGGCCCGCAGCGGCTCGGCCACCCGGGTGCGGGCGCACGCGGGTACCGCCGCGACCCGGCACCCGGGGGCGGGCCCGGCGCGCTGGACGCCCCGGTTCGACCTGCTGCCGGGGATCCCCGACCTCCGCGCGTTCCCGCGCAAACGCTGGGCCGACATGGTCCGCGCCGCCACCACCGAACTGACCTGGGACGAACTGGGCTACCCCGATGCCGCGGGGCTGCCGAGGCTGCGCCGGCAGCTCGCCTCCTACCTGGCACGCGGGCGCGGAGCCCGCGTGGAGCCGGAACAACTCGTCGTCTGCGCGGGCACGTTGGACGGTGTCCTGCGGCTGTGCCGGACCCTGCGGGCCGCCGGGCACGCCCGGGTCGCGATCGAGGACCCCGGCTGGACCCAACTGCGCCTGACCGTGGCCGCGGCGGGCCTGACGCCGGTGCCGGTCCCGGTGGACGGACAGGGGCTGCGGGTCGACCTGCTGCGCCGGGAGGCGGCCGTACGGGCCGTCATCGTGGCCCCGGCGCACCAGTTCCCCACCGGTGTCGTCCTCACCCCCGCCCGCCGCGCGGAACTGGCCGACTGGGCGCGGGAAGTGGACGGCCTGATCATGGAGGACGACTACGACGCCGAGTTCCGCTACGACCGCCACCCCGTGGGAGCCCTCCAGGGCATGGCACCGGACCACGTCGCCCTGCTCGGCTCGCTGAGCAAGACGCTCTCCCCCGCCGTCCGGCTGGGCTGGATCGCCGCTCCCGGCCGCTGGACCGAGGCCCTCGTCGCCAGGGACACCGGAGGCGCCCCGCCCCCCGTCATCGACCAGGACGCCTTCTCCCGCTTCCTCACGTCCGGCTCCTACGACCGGCATCTGCGCGCGTCCCGGCTGCGCTACAAGCGCCGCCGCGACCGCCTCCTGCGCGAACTGGCCGCGCATCTGCCGGGCGCGGCCGTCGGCGGGGCGGCCGCCGGATTCCACCTGCTGCTCCCCCTGCGGGACTGCCCGGCGGACGCCGTGGTGAAGGAAGCGGCCGGCCACGACGTACGCCTGGCGAGCCTGGACGACTACCGGACGGTGCCGGAGGAACCCGGTCCGGACGCCTCGGCCTCGACCCTCGTCGTCGGCTACGGGAACCTCACCGACCAGGCGGTGCCGGAGGCCGTCCGGCGGCTGGCCGCCGCCGTCGAGCGCGTACGGGGTCAGTCGGTCTGACCGAGGGCCGCCGCGTCCAGGCGGGCCCTCAGCTCCCCCGGCAGCCGCAGCTCCGCCGCCCCCAGCACCTCGTCCAGCTGCTCGACCGAGCTGACGCCCACGATCGGGACGACCGGCGGGTCCCCGGCCATCAGCCAGGCCAGCACCACCTGGTTCGGCGTCGCGCCCAGCTCGTCGGCCACCTCGCCGAGCACCGCGAGCCGCCGCGCGCTGCCCGGGTGGTCGTACGCCTCCGGCAGCGGCTTGTCCGCCCGGGTGTACGCGCCCGAGATCAGCGACGAGTAGGCCATCAGCGTCAGGTCGGTCTCGGCCCGCAGATAGTCGAGCAGCTCCGGCGTGACGTGCACGTGCGCGCTCTCCGGCAGGCTCAGGTCGTAGCGCGGCTGGAGGTAGGAGTAGCGCTGCTGGACGCAGGTGTAGGGCGTCATCCCGCCCGCGCGGGCCACGGCGCGCGCCCGCTCCGTCCGCCAGGTGGCGTGGTTCGAGCAGCCCAGGACGGTCGCCTTGCCGTCCCTGACCAGGGAGTCGAAGGCCTCGACCGTCTCCTCCAACGGGACGGTCCGGTCCTCGACATGGGCCCAGTACACGTCGAGGTGGTCCGTGCCCAGGCGGCGCAGGCTGTCCTCCGCGGCCTTGCGGACGACCGCCCCCGACAGCCCCTCGGCCGTCTCCAGTCCGGTGCCGGGCACGGTGGGCCGCGCGCCCGTCTTGGTGGAGATCAGCACCTGGTCGCGCACGCCCCGGTCGGCGAGCCAGCGGCCGATGGTCGCCTCGCTCTCGTCCCCGGTGCCGCCGGGAGCCCAGAACGCGTAGTTGTTGGCGGTGTCGAGGAGGTTGCCGCCCGCCTCGACGTACCGGTCCAGGATGGCGAACGACGTCTTCTCGTCCACCGTGGTGCCGAACGGCAGCGTGCCCAGGGCCAGGGCGCTGGCAAGGGGACCGGTGGGTCCTCCGATACGACGTCGCAGCATGCGGAACTCCTCAACAAGGTGGTCGGCGTGCCCTCCTGGAAGTTCTCCGGGAGGAACGATCACCACCGTAGGCCGCGAACGGACCGGTATCCCGGGCCAATCCGACGACGGAAAACCGGACCGCTTTGCCGCGTCCGCGCTCGGGCACTCGGGGTGCTCGGGTGCTCAGGCTCCCTCGTCCGCGTTCTCCTCCGGCGTCACCCGTCCCGTCAGCGCCGCCAGCGAGCTGCGTACGTGCGCCATGTGCGCCTGGACCTCCTCGCGGCCCTCCTCGTGCTCCCGCAGGATCCGTTCCGTCTCCCGGACCACCCGCTCCTCCCGGACCCGGGCCTCGGCCAGCAGCTCCGCCGCCCGCGCCTCCGCGTCCTCCTGGCCGTGCCGGGCCGCCTCCTGCGTGGCGGCGAGATGCCGGCCCGCCTCCGCGAGAAGGGCCTCCGCACGCTCGGCCAGCTCCGCATGGCGGGCCTCCAACGCGGCTTCCCCGGCAGCCAGTTCGGCCTCGGCAGCCTTGCGGCGCTCCGCGTGCTCCTGCTCCTGGTGGGCCAGCACACTCGCCGTACGCTCACGGGTCGCCGCCATCGCCGACGCGGCGGCCGCCCGCACCTCCTCGGCGTCCTGCAGGGCCGCCGCCAGCAGCTCCTCCGCATCCCGGACCGCCGCGGCCACCCGCTCCGCCGCCGCCCGGTCCGCCGCCTCGCGCACCGCGTCGGCCGCCTCGCGCGCGGCGTCCCCGGCGGCCCGGCCCGCCGCCTCCGCCTCGTCCCGCAGCGCCTGGCCCGCCGCCACGGCCCCGGCCTCCAGCTCCCGGGCCTCGTCCTCGGCCAGGGCCAGGATCCGCTGCGCCCGCTCGCCCAGCTCCGCGTAGTCCTGGACGGGCAGCGTCGCGACGGCCTCCGCCAGCCGGGCCGCCTCGGCGAGAAGCTCCTCCACCCGGCCGGTCAGCCGCGCGACCTCGGCGAGCGCCCTGTCCCCCTCGGCCGTCAGGGTGGCCACCATGCGGTCCACCTGCTCCGGGCGGTAGCCCTTCCCCAGGGCACCGACGACGTCGAACGCGGACACCGGTCCAGCACGCATCCCTGAAACCTCTCTCCGACCCACCGACCCACCGCGATACGTCAAGGATGCGGCAATTGGTGCCGGAAGTCGGAATCGATCAGCGGCATTCAGGCCGGAAGCGACCGGCATCACAGATCCGGGCGAACCGGCACACAGCGAGGCGCCCGAACCCGGGAGGGGTTCGGGCGCCTCGGCAGGACCGTGGGGGCGGACCGCCGGGGCGGGCCGGCAGACCGGGTCAGATCAGATCAAGCCGTCCCACATCTGCTCCAGCAGCACCGACCACCAGCTCTCCGGCGACGCCAGCGCCGCCGGGTCCAGCGCCACCAGCTGTGCCTGGAAGTCGACGGTCCAACGGCCCGCCTGCTCCGGGTTCAGCCCGTACCGCAGTCGCCACATCCGGCCCAGCAGGGCCATCGACCGCACGAACTCGGGCAGCCCGGTGTTCACGAACTGCGGCGGCACCGGCTGCCCGCCGGGCCCCGCCTCCACCGGGACGGCCACGATGTTCGCCGTGCCGTACTGCACACAGATCGCCCGGCCGAAGTCCGTACCCATCACCAGGTACGACCCCGCGTCCGACGCCGGCTGCACCTGACGCTGCGCGGCCAGCTCGGCCAGCGTCGGCACCACCGGCTGTCCCGGCTGCGCCCAGAAGAACGGCCCGAAATCGGCGGGCAGCCCCGCCCACACCAGGGTGCGCGCGACCACTTCCGGCACACCCTGACGGGACACCGCCCGCTGGTCGAACCGGAGGATGCCCTGCGGACCGAACGCCTGCGCCAGCTCCTCGGCGATCGCCTCCGGCGGCAGCGCGGGCGCGGGCGGCATCTGCGGCAGCGGTGCCCGCACCGGCGCGGGCCGCGCCGGGCCGTCCGCCACCTGGTGCAGCTCGCCCTGGTGCGTCAGCAGATGCTGCATGCCCTGCTGGCGGCTGGCGTGATCCGTCCCGTACGGAGCGACGCTGGTGATCCGGACCTGCGGCCAGGTCTCCCGGATCATCCGCGCGCAGTACCCGCCGGGCAGCTCGCACGACTCCAGCTCCGTGTGGAGCTCGATGACCTGCTGCGGGGAGACGTTCATCGCCCGCAGCTCGTGCAGCATCTGCCACTCGGGGTGCGGGGTGCCCGGCGCCGAGCGGCGGATCAGCTGCTGCTCGCTGCCGTCCGGAGCCCGGAACCGCAGCACGGCCTGGTAGCCGGGGCCCACGGTCGGCTGTCCGGTGGGCTGCTGCGGATAGCCGTACGCCGGAGGCGGCGGGGTGTGCCCGCCGGGCGGCGGACCGGGCGGGCCGGGCGGACCCGGCGGCTGCGGTGCGGAACCGGGGGATCCGGCCAGTGAACCCCCGGGGGCCCCGGGGGGACCCGGCGGACCGACCTGGCCCGGAGCCGCGAACATCGTCTCCGCGTGGTGCACCCCGCCCCCCGGAGGCGGCGTGGAACCCGGCGGCGGACCCGGGGGACCGGGAGGCTGCGGCGCACCCGGAGCACCGGGCGGGCCGGGGGGCTGCGGGGCACCCGGAGCACCGGGCGGGCCCGGCGGCCGGGGCGCGCCGGGGACGCCCGCACCGATGCTGCTCCCGTCGGCGAGCATCGTCGCGGCGTGGTGCACCCCGCCACCCGGAGGCGGCGTGGAGCCGGGGGGCGAGGGCGGGCCGGGCGGAGCGGGCGGCGGACCGGGCGGCGGGGTGGAACCCGGCGGGGTGGCGCCGGGCGGGCCGAGCTGGGAGACCAGCTGCGTCGGGACGTACCCGCCCGCGGGGGCCCCGGGCGTACCCGGGCCCGAAGGCGGCGGGGTCGCGCCGGGAGGCATCCCGGGAACACCCGGCGCACCGGGCGGCGGCGGGGTCGACGGACCGCCCCCACGCGTCCCGCGCGGCGGCACCACGGCCTTGCTGGTGGCCGCGTCGGCGATGTCACCGGCCCCGGCCGGAGCGCCCTGCTCCGGCCGGAGCGCCGGCGCCACCTGCGTACGCGGCAGCTGGCTGCCCCCGGACATCAGCGCGGTGGGCGCCTCCGCCGGGACGACCGGCGGCGGGGCCTCCTCGTCGTCCGTCCCCGACAGCGGCGGTGCGAACACCGTCGCGGGCAGCGGGACCGCCGCGTCGTCGGTGTCGGAGTTGGTGTCCGTACCGGCCCAGGGGGTCGCCCCGGCGGGCACACCGTCGGAAGCCGTGGGCTCGTAGGCCGGGCCACCGCCGGCGGCGGGCCACGACGCGCCGGAGCCCCCGGCAGAAGGAGCGGAAGGGGAGGGGGGAGGCGGCGTCGCGTCCGCGGCGGCGGCCGGGCCGGGAACGGGGGTGTCGCCCGACGGTGCGGCCGGAGGCGCGGCCTGCGACGCCGACGGGGACGCGGACGCGGACGGCGACGACGGCTCAGCCGCCTCCGCGTCCGCCTCCCGGCGCTCCGCGCGGTGATCCGGAATCCCCAGCTTGTCCGCCGCCTCCTGGAGCCACTCCGGCGGCGTCAGCAGGAACGACGTCTGGTTCAGATCCACCCGCTGCGGCGGCTCCGGAGCAGCGGCCGGCGCGCCCGCCGGAGCCCCGTACTCCTCCTCGTACCGCCGGATGACCTCACCCACCGGCAGCCCCGGCCACAGCGTCGCCTCACCGCTGTCCCGGGCGATCACCAGCCGCTGACGGCCCCCGTCCGAGACGGGACCCTCCGGCCGGTCCTCGGCCCACACCACGAAACCGAGGTCGAACTCACGGACGCGCACCTCACGGTGCTGGTACGCGGGCACGTCACCGTTGACCCACTCGTCCGCCCGCTCCTGTGCCTGCGCGAAAGTCACCACCGCGCTCACCCCTCCACCGGGACGGCGCGCGCGAAGCCGCCGTCCACCATCAGGTTCGCCACGGTCTCCAGCTCCGGCGGATTGCCCGCCAGCCGCTCCAGGAAGGCGTCGAAGTCCGAACCGCAGGGCAGCAGCAGCCGCTCCACACGCTCCTGGACACTCCAGCCGTCCTGATCCCGGGCGTCGTCGTACGGGCAGAACCACACCGAGCCGACATCCTGGCCGCGCACCTTCACGGCGAGAATCCCGCCCTGGACGAACGCGACGCCCAGGAAGTCCTTGGTGAAGTGATCCCGCAGACACTTGTTCACGTACACCAGGTCGTTCATCGCGGCTTCGTCACGCACCGTGAAGAACGGCTGGTCCACCAGCAGCCCCAGTTCCGCGTCCAGCGCCGCGCCCACGGGGGCCGAACCGCCCGCCGCCTTGAGGAACGAGCGGTACGCGCCGGGCAGCCGGTAGCCGAGGTCCTCCTCGACCCCCTGAACCTGCTGTTCGGTCACCGCGCCGGCGCCCTTGGGCAGCCGGAAGTGCGCCGGACGGGTCTCCTGCAACGGGCGCGTGCCACGCCGGTGCTGGTCCACGTCCGTGCCCGCGAGGCCGGCGTGATGACGCAGCAGCGCCTTCACCTCGACCGGCACCAGCTCCATGCGCCGGCCGCCGGGCACGTGGTGCCACGTCCAGCCGTGCGGGGTCGCCACCGCGGGAATCGTGTCCCACAGGTCGTGTCCGCTCGCCGCCATCGCCGCGTTCGCCGACACGTAGTCGGTCAGGCGCAGCTCGTCGATACCGAAACCCGGAGGCGGATCGGCGATCTCGGCCGCGGCGCGCGCGTACGGCGAGAGAACCGGGTGGCCGCTCCCGTCCATCCGCACCCCACCGGGGTGCCGGGACGCCCGGACCGGATCCGGGAAACTCACGACCTGCCCGGCATAGGCGGCGTTCGGTGGCGCGGCTTGCTGCCCGAGCCGACCTGTCGTCATGGCTGATGCCCCCTGCTGCGTCCGGTGTTCCGCACAGCCTAAGCGGTGGGGCAACAGGGGACCCCGCCCCGCCGGTTCCGTCACGAACGGTCACATTCGCGTGACGGTGAGGCGACGGTCCCGCACCACCGGGCGACACGCAGACACGTTTCCCCGCCCCAGCTTCCCCACCACCCGGCACATTTGGCAGGCTGTCCCCGCAACTCGGGGGATTGCAGGGAGGGACGTCAGCACGATGCATTCAGCACAAACCGTCACATCAGGGGATCCACGCCTCACCTGGAGCGCTACCGGGACCAGCCGTACGCCCCGACTGATCCACCGCCGCGACGGGATCCTCCCCGCCGTGGCCGCCGCGCTGTCCGTCCGGGGCGAGACGCTGACCTGCACCGCGGGCAAGGGGGACCAGCCGCCGGTGCTGCACCCGCTCGTCCAGGACTTCCTCGACGCCCTCACCAGCGGCCAGCGCGAGCGCTTCACCGGCCGCTGCCCCGAAGCGATACTGCTCTCCCGCCACCTCACCGCCGCCGAGACCGGGCGCTCCAAACGGGCCCAGCGAAAACCCCTGACCAACGGGGAAGCGCGGCGCGCGCTCAAGCACGCGCGGATCACCGCACGGCGCATCCGCGAGGACGGCGACCCGCTGCACGGCAGCTACGCACCGCCCTGCCGGTCCTGTTCCGCGCTCCTGTCCCACTTCGGCGTACGCCCCGTCGACCTGACCTCCACCGGCGCCGCGACCACCGCCGAGAAGGGCTGACCGCCCACCGATGCACGACCGCCAGCAGCACACCTCCACCACCCGCTTCTCCGTCGCCGTCGACGCCGCCCTGCGCGAGGCGGGCTGGCAGCCCGGGCGCTGGGACATCCGCCAGGCCGAGGAGTGGGCCGACGCCCTGCGCTCCCACGCCTCCCCGGCCGGCCACCGGCACGCCGTCTTCCCGGCCGCGGTCGAGGCGTGGGCGGAGTTCGGCGGCCTCCGCATCACCGCGGCCGCCCCCGGCCGCCACATCGCGCCGACCGCGGTACGCATCGATCCGCTGAGCGGCCTGCACCTGGCCCGTACGCTCGGGGACCTCGGCCGGGCCCTGGAGACGGAGGTCAGTCCGCTGGGGGCGGAGGGGGAGGAGCAGGCGGTGCTGGCGATCGATACGGAGGGGCGGGTGTACAGCATCGATCACACCGGGGACTGGTTCCTGGGCCAGGACATCGACGAGGCGCTGACCACCTTGGTAACGGGCACGCAGCCGCCGCGCCTTGCCAGCCCGTCCGGCGTTTGAGGACGGAACCGTCGCCTCGGACGGGCCAGCACCATCACTTCCCCGGACACGGAGGGGTCGCCGCTCCCCACCGCCAGGGTTCCGTCCTCAATCGCCGGACGGGCTTAAAGGGCCAGGCCTCACGCGCCCCACGGGCAGAGGAAGGCAGCCCTCAATCGCCGGACGGGCTTGAAAGGCCCACCGGCAGTACCGCCGAGACGCGGAAGCCCCCCGCGTCCGTCGGGCCGGAAACGAACACGCCCCCCAGCCCCAGCACCCGCTCCCGCATCCCCACCAGCCCGTTCCCCCCGCTCGGCAACCCCGCGTCCGCCGCCGCCGCGTCCGACGGGCCGTTCTCGACCTGCATCGCGACCTCGGCCTCCCGATGCGCGAGCCGTACCCACGTCTTCGCGCCCGCCGCGTGCTTGTGGACGTTCGTCAGCGCCTCCTGCACCACCCGGAACGCCGTCTGCTCCACCTCCGGCGGATACGGCCGCAGCTCGCCGTGGACCGTCAGCTCCACCACCATCCCCGCCTGCCGGGACTGCGCCACCAGCGCCTCCAGCTCGTGCAGCCGCGGCCCGTCCTCCGTCGCGGCGGAGGCGGCGGCCGCCGCGGCCGCCTGCCGTACCGACGCCAGCGGAACCCCGCCCGCCGCGGCCGGCGCGGTCAGCGCCTCCCCCGTCCGCAGCACCCCGAGCATCTCGCGCAGTTCCGTCAGCGCCTGCCGGCCCATGTCCCCGACCAGCGCCGCGTTGCGTACGGCCTTCGCCGGGTCCTTCGGGGCGACCGCCTGGAGGGCGGCGGCGTGCACCACCATCAGGCTCACCCGGTGCGCGACCACGTCGTGCATCTCCCGGGCGATCCTGGTCCGCTCCTCCGTACGCGCCCACTCGGCCCGCTCCTCGGCCCGGTCCGCGAGCAGCGACAACTCCCGCTCCAGCGAATCGGCCCGCTCCCGCAGGCTCTCCATCAGACGGCGTCTCGCGCCTATGTAGAGGCCGAGGAGCACGGACGGAGCCGTGAGGCCCACCGCCATGAAGACGGACATCAGCGGGACGTACCAGTCCCCCGGACCGAAGTCGGTCTGCTCGGCCACGCTCTGCCGCAGCCGTACGTACGTGATGATGAACGTCCCCACCAGCGCCATGCTCGCGAGCACGACGGTGATCCGGCGCGGCACCTCGGAGGCGGCCAGCGTGTACAGGCCGACCAGGGCCATCAGGAAGCCCATCTCGGCGGGCGTCATCGCGATCGTCAGCAGCACCACGACGATCGGCCAGCGCCGGCGCACCAGCAGCACCGAACCCGCGAGCAGTCCGAACACCACGCCCACCGGCACCGGAATCCCGGTGTTCCGGGCGAACTCCACCCCCTCCAGGCCACACTCCAGCGCCGATACCAGCGCCAGTCCCACGTCCAGGGCGACACTCCGTCGCCGCTCCCACCACCAGTAGCCGCGGGTGGTCGATCCCGCCGCCTCCCGGTCTGCCCCCGTTGCGGTCATGGCATCCAGCCTACGGGCGGACGCATCTCAATTCCGGGTGACCGGCAACAGCACCCGTCCGGTGATCCCTTCCGTCGTCGCACAGAAGGCGCTTGGTACGGCATAGTGTTGGGTGCCGATCCGGCGAGCCGACGCGATGTCCGGTTCGGTCGGAATTGATCCCCCATGGTGTAATCAGGCAGCACTGCGGTTTTTGGTACCGTCTGTTCAGGTTCGAATCCTGATGGGGGAGCTTCGACACGAGGGCCCCGACCACACCGGTCGGGGCCCTTCCCCGTTTCCCGCCGAAACACCCCCGGTATCCTGCGGATGACCACCACCCGAAGCCGAAGGGCACATCCGTGAGCGCAACCAGCCCGGCAGCCGTCGTCGTCCTCGCAGCGGGTGAGGGCACCCGTATGAAGTCGAAGACCCCCAAGGTTCTGCACGAGATCTCCGGGCGCTCGCTCGTCGGACATGTCGTCGCCGCCGCCCGTGAGCTGGACCCCCAGCATCTCGTCGTGGTCGTCGGACACGCCAGTGAGCAGGTCACCGCCCATCTGAACGCCGGCGACGCCCCCGTGCGCACCGCCTTCCAGGCCGAGCAGAACGGCACCGGGCACGCCGTCCGCATGGGGCTCGAAGAGCTCGGCGGGACCGTCGACGGCACCGTGATCGTCGTGTGCGGCGACACCCCGCTGCTCTCCGGCGAGACGCTCGGCGCCCTCGCCGCCACCCACGCCGCCGACGCCAACGCGGTGACCGTCCTGACCGCCGAGGTCCCGGACTCCACCGGCTACGGGCGGATCGTGCGCGACCCCGCCACCGGCGCGGTCACCGAGATCGTCGAGCACAAGGACGCCACCGACGAGCAGCGGGCGATCCTGGAGATCAACTCCGGGGTGTTCGCGTTCGACGGGCGGCTGCTGGGCGACGCGCTGGGCAAGGTGCGCACCGACAACAGCCAGGGCGAGGAGTACCTCACCGACGTGCTGTCCATCCTCCGCGAGGCCGGGCACCGCGTCGGGGCGTCCGTGGCGGGCGACCACCGCGAGATCCTCGGCATCAACAACCGGCTCCAGCTGGCCGAGGCCCGCCGACTGCTGAACGAGCGGCTGATGGAGCGGGCCATGCTCGCGGGCGTGACCGTCGTCGACCCGGCGTCCACGCTGATCGACGCGACCGTCACGTACGAGCGCGACGCGGTCGTGCACCCGGGGACGCAGCTGCTCGGCTCCACGCATCTCGGGGAGGACTCCGAGGTCGGCCCCAACTCCCGGATCGAGAACACCCTCGTCGGCGCCGGCGCCCGCGTCGACAACGCCGTGACGCTCTCGGCCGAGGTCGGGCCCGGGGCGTCGGTCGGCCCGTACGCCTACCTGCGGCCGGGGACGCGGCTGGGGACGAAGGCCAAGGCCGGTACGTACGTGGAGATGAAGAACGCCACGATCGGGGAGGGGACGAAGGTCCCGCACCTGAGCTACGTCGGCGACGCCACCATCGGCGACCACACCAACATCGGCGCGGCGAGCGTCTTCGTGAACTACGACGGTGTGGCCAAGCACCACACGACGATCGGCTCCCACTGCCGTACCGGATCGGACAATATGTTTGTGGCACCGGTCACGGTCGGGGACGGGGTCTACACCGCCGCCGGGTCGGTCATCACGAAGGACGTGCCGTCCGGTTCGCTGGCCGTGGCACGGGGCCAGCAGCGGAATATCGAGGGTTGGGTAGCCCGGAAGCGTCCGGGCAGCGCCGCCGCGCAGGCCGCTCAGGCGTCGTCGCGGGAGCCCGACGGGCAAAGCTGACCGGAAACAGGTGCGCCGGTGACGGCGTACCGTGATAGATGCTCACCCCATTTCGGCTGGCTCGTTGCACATCGGGACCTATGCGTGCAGCGCCAGATACACGTCTGAGGAGACTGTGCTGTGACCGGGATCAAGACGACCGGCGAGAAGAAACTGATGCTCTTCTCCGGCCGCGCCCACCCCGAGCTGGCCGAGGAGGTCGCCCATCAGCTGGGAGTCGGTCTCGTGCCGACGAAGGCCTTCGATTTCGCCAACGGTGAGATCTATGTGCGGTTCCAGGAGTCGGCACGTGGCGCGGACTGCTTCCTGATCCAGAGCCACACGGCTCCGATCAACAAGTGGATCATGGAGCAGCTGATCATGCTGGACGCGCTGAAGCGCGCGTCGGCCCGCTCCATCACGGTGATCGTGCCGTTCTACGGGTACGCCCGCCAGGACAAGAAGCACAAGGGCCGCGAGCCGATCTCGGCCCGTCTGGTGGCGGACCTGATGAAGACGGCGGGTGCGGACCGGATCCTCACCGTCGATCTGCACACGGACCAGATCCAGGGCTTCTTCGACGGCCCGGTGGACCACCTGTTCGCGCTGCCGATCCTGGCGGACTACGTGGGTGCGAAGGTCGACCGTTCCAAGCTGACGATCGTGTCGCCGGACGCGGGCCGCGTGCGGGTCGCCGACCGCTGGTGCGACCGGCTGGACGCGCCGCTGGCGATCGTGCACAAGCGCCGCGACAAGGACGTGCCGAACCAGGTCTCCGTCCACGAGGTCGTCGGCAACGTCGAGGGCCGGGTCTGTGTGCTGGTCGACGACATGATCGACACCGGTGGCACGATCTGCGCCGCCGCGGACGCCCTGTTCGCGCACGGCGCCGAGGACGTCATCGTGACGGCGACGCACGGCGTCCTGTCGGGTCCGGCGGCCGACCGGCTGAAGAACTCGAAGGTGAGCGAGTTCGTGTTCACGGACACGCTGCCGACCCCGGGCGAGCTGGAGCTGGACAAGATCACGGTGCTCTCGATCGCGCCGACGATCGCGCGCGCGGTGCGTGAGGTGTTCGAGGACGGTTCGGTGACGAGCCTCTTCGAGGAGCAGGGCTGAGCGGAGCAGGTCTGACCGCCTGAGCGGTCCCTGTTGATCCACTTTGGGGTGCGGCCTCCCCGCCGGGTAGACTCAGCGAGTTGCTCGGCGAGGGAGGCCGTACCCACGTGTACGGCGGTCCGTTATCGACGCGCTCTTCGTAGCAGGCCTGTCGTGGGCCGGGTGACCGTTCGAGTTCCGTCACCCCCGACGGCTCTCCGTACCTGACGAGGAGTGCAACATGGCCGAGATCAAGCTCGCCACCGAGGTCCGTACCGAGTTCGGCAAGGGCGCCGCCCGCCGTGTCCGTCGTGCCGACCGCGTTCCCGGTGTCGTTTACGGCCACGGCGCCGAGCCCGTCCACGTCACGCTGCCGGGCCACGAGCTGCTGCTCGCGCTGCGTACCGCCAACGTGCTGATCGGTCTGGAGATCGACGGCAAGAACGCTCTGGTCATCCCGAAGGCCGTGCAGCGCCACCCCCTCAAGGGCACCATCGAGCACGTCGACCTGCTCACCGTGAAGCGCGGCGAGAAGGTCCAGGTCGAGATCGCGGTGCACGCCGAGGGCGACCTGGCGCCGGGCGCCAACCTGCTGGAGTTCGTCCAGAACACCCTGCTGGTCGAGGCCGAGGCCACCCACATCCCCGAGTCCGTCACGGTCTCCGTCGCGGGCCTGGACGCCGGTGACTCGATCGTCGCCAAGGACATCGCGCTGCCCAAGGGCTCGACGCTGGCCGGCGACGAGGACGCCATCGTGATCCAGGTCGTCGCCGCGCAGGCCGAGGAGCCGGCCGCCGAAGAGGCCGCCGAGGGCGAGACCGCCGAGGCCTGAGCCTCGCGGTCCACCCGCAGCACCTCTGTTCCACCTGCTTGACTGACGGGGTGGTGGTTCCCTTCCGGGAGCCGCCGCCCCGTTTGCCTGTGCCGTACGCCGTAAGTCCTGTGCCGTATGCCGTATGTGAGGAGACCGAGCGCTGATGTCCGACGCCACCGACCCCTGGCTCATCGTGGGCCTGGGCAATCCGGGTCCCGACTACGCGGCGAACCGGCACAACGTCGGGTTCATGGTCGCCGACCTGCTGGCGACCCGGATCGGCGGGAAGTTCAAGCGGGCGCAGAAGGCACAGGCGCAGGTCGTGGAGGGGCGGATCGGTCCGCCGGGTCCGGCGAGCCGGCGGGTGGTGCTGGTGAAGCCGATGTCGTACATGAATCTGTCGGGCGGTCCGGTGACGGCGCTGCGCGACTTCTACAAGGTGCCCACCGACCATGTCGTGGCCGTCCATGACGAACTGGACGTCGACTACGGGGCGCTGCGGCTGAAGCTCGGCGGCGGGGACAACGGGCACAACGGGCTGAAGTCGATGACGAAGGCGATGGGTCCGGACTATCACCGGGTGCGGTTCGGGATCGGGCGGCCGCCGGGGCGGATGCAGGTCGCGGACTTCGTGCTGAAGGACTTCTCGTCGACCGAGCGCAAGGAACTGGCGTTCCTGGTGGACCGGTCGGCGGACGCGGTGGAGTGTCTGCTGGCGGAAGGTCTGGAGCGGGCGCAGAGCGCGTACAACTCCTGAGCCACGAGCGCCCCTCCCCCGCCGCGTACAACTCCTGACATTCCTGGTGCTGCTGGGGCGTTTTTCGGCCATAGGTTGACCGCGGGTGCGGGTCTGGCCAAGGATCTGCCCCCATGAAGCGGAGCACTTCCCACCGGGCGGCGGCAGCGGGGCGGCGGATGGCCATGGGGCTGGTCGTCCTGGTGCTGCTGGTCGCGGGTGCGTGGTCGTCGTGGGACACCGCGCACCACATCGTTCTGGCCAAGGGCCGTGACCACGGGACCGTGACCGTGACGGGGTGCGGCGAGGAGAAGTGCACCGGGGCGTTCACCCCTGACTCGGTGTCGCGGGAGCGCCCGCGGGTGACCCTGGACCGGTCCGTCGCGGCGCGTGAGGGGGATCGTTTCCCCGTGGTGGTGAAGCCCGGTTCCGATGCGGTGGTCCGCACGGGGTTGCCGGGCTTTCTGCATGCCTGGGTGCCGCTCGCCGGGGCGCTGCTGCTGGCCGCGTTCGTGATCGGCGGCGGGCTGCGGATGGCGCGGACCGCTTGGGGCGTGGGAACGGCGGGGGCGGCCCTGCTGGTCGCGACGTTCGTCGCGCTGTAGCAGGACCGCCCGTTCGCCTACGCGGTGGTCAGCCGGTGTTGCGCAGACCTGCCGCGACGCCGTTGACGGTGAGCAGCAGGGCGCGGGAGAGCAGCGGGTCGGGCTCCTCGCCGCGCATCGCGGCCTGGCGCTGGCGGGCGAGCAGGGACACCTGGAGGTAGGAGATCGGGTCCAGGTAGGCGTCGCGGATGGAGAAGGTCTGCTGGAGCACCGGGTTGGTGTCGAGCAGCTTCTCGCCGCCGGTGATCCGCAGGACCTCCTGCACGGTGAGGGCGTGTTCGGCCTCGATGCCGTCGAAGACGTGCTTCAGCTCGTCGGGGACGAGCGTGTCGACGTAGTGGCGGGCGATGCGCAGGTCGGTCTTGGCGAGCGTCATCTCGACGTTGGAGATGAAGTTGCGGAAGAAGTGCCAGTGCTCGTGCATCTCGTCGAGGACGGTGTCGAGACCGGCCTCCCGCAGGGCCTTGAGGCCCGAGCCGACGCCGAACCAGCCGGGCACGATCTGCCGCGACTGGGTCCAGCCGAAGACCCACGGGATGGCGCGCAGGCCGTCCAGCGAGACGCCCGAGCCGGGGCGGCGGGCGGGCCGCGAGCCCAGGTGCAGGTCGGCGAGCTGGTCCACCGGGGTGGAGGCGAGGAAGTACGCGGGCAGGTCCGGGTCCTCGACGAGCTTGCGGTAGGCGCTGTGGGCCGCGTCGGAGACGGTGTCCATGGCCGCGTCCCAGCGGGCGAGGGCCTCGTCGGACTGGCGGGGCGCGGTGTGCAGGGCGGAGGCCTGGAGGGTGGCCGCGACGGTCAGTTCCAGGTTCTCGCGGGCGAGCGCGGGGATGAGGTACTTGTCGGAGATGACCTCGCCCTGCTCGGTCACCTTGATCTCGCCCTCCAGCGTCCCCCACGGCTGGGCGAGGATCGCGTCGTGCGAGGGGCCGCCGCCGCGGCCGACGGTGCCGCCGCGGCCGTGGAAGAGGCGCAGCCGTACGCCGTAGCGGTGGGCGACGTCGCGGAGGCGGCGCTGGGCGCGGTGGATCTCCCACTGGGAGGTGGTGATGCCGCCGAACTTGGACGAGTCGCTGTAGCCGAGCATGACCTCCTGGACGTCGCCGCGCAGGGAGACGAGGCGCCGGTAGGAGGGGTCGGCGAGCATCTCGTCGAGGATGGTGTCGGCGGCCTTGAGCTCGTCGGTGGTCTCCAGGAGCGGCACGATGCCGATCTTGGCCCAGCCGGCGTGGAGGTCGAGGAGTCCGGCCTCGCGGGCGAGGACGGCGGCGGCGAAGACGTCGTCGGCGCCCTGGCACATGGAGATGATGTAGGACTCGATGACTTCGGGGCCGAAGCGTTCGAAGGCCTGCTTGATGGTGTGGAAGACGCCGAGGGTCTTCTCCCCGCCCGCGTCGAGCGGGGCGGGGGTGGGGGCCAGCGGCCGGCGCGAGCGCAGCTCCTTGGCCAGCAGCTTCTGCCGGTAGTCACGCGGCATGTCGGCGTAGCGCCAGGACTCCTCGCCGAGCCGGTCGAAGAGCTGGCCGAGGGTGTGGTGGTGGGCGTCGGCGTGCTCGCGTACGTCCATGGTGGCGAGCTGGAGGCCGAAGGCGGCGAGCGTGCGGATGGTGCGGTCCATCCGGCCGTCGGCGAAGAGGCCGCCGCGGTGCGCGCGCAGGGAGGTCTGGATCAGCTCCAGGTCGGCGATGAGCTCGGCGGTGCCGAGGTAGTCGCAGCCGGGGCGGTGGGGGGTGCCCTCGGCGAGGCGCTCGCGGGTGTTGACGAGCTTCTGCCGGATGCAGGTGGCCTTGAGGCGGTAGGGCTCCTCGGCGTTCAGCCGCTTGTAGCGGGGGCTGATGCCGGGGAGGCGCTCCAGGTCGGCCTGGAGGGAGGTGAGGAGTTCCTCGGTGGCTCCGGCGTAGCGGATGGAGTTGGAGAGGAGGCCGCGGAGGTAGTCGATCATCTCCAGGGCGTCGGTGATGCCGTGCTCGTGCTGGAGGATCAGGACGTCCCAGGTGACGGCGGGCGTCACGTTGGGGTTGCCGTCGCGGTCGCCGCCGATCCAGGTGCCGAAGGTCAGGGGGCGGGTCCCGGCGGGCAGTTCGACGCCGACGCGGTCCAGCTCGGCGGCGAGGTCTTCGAGGACGTCGCCGACGGCGCCCGCGTGCAGCTCGTCGAGGTAGTAGATGGCGTTGCGGGCCTCGTCGGCGGGCTCCGGGCGGACGACGCGGAGTTCGTCGGTCTGCCAGATGAGGTCGATGTTCTCCGCGAGGCGGAGGTCGAGGCGGCGGCGGTCGGCCTCGATGACCGGGGTCTCCAGCAGCTCGGCGATGCGGCGCAGCTTGTTGAGGACGGAGCGGCGGGCGGCCTCGGTGGGGTGGGCGGTGAAGACGGGCCGGACGTTGAGGTTCTTGACCGTCTCGCGCAGGTGCTCGGGGTCGGCGTCCTTGAGGCGGTCGGCGGTGCGGGCCAGGAGGCCGCCCTCGGCCGAGCGGCGGTCGCGCATCTCGTGGGCGCGGTGGACCTGCTCGGTGACGTTGGCGAGGTGGAAGTAGGTGGAGAAGGCCCGCACGAGCTGGGCGGCGGTCTCCAGCTCCGTCTCGCCGAGGAGCTCGGCGGCGGCCTCGCCGTCGGTGCGGGTCAGGGCGCGTACTCGTTCGACGAGGTCGAGGAGTTCCTGGCCCTCCTGGCGTACGAGGGTCTCGCCGAGGAGGTCGCCGAGGCGGCGGATGTCGGCGCGCAGCGCGGGGCTGGCGGCAGGGGTCTGGTCGGCACTGCTCACAGTGTGCGGCTCCTTGCAGTGAATGAGGAGGTGCGTTCGCTTCGCCGTCCCCACGTGGGTAGCGGTGGGAGCGGGTGGCGGGGTCCGGGGCCCTGCGGCTGGCAGCGGTGCTGTCGCCACGCCCCGACGAGCGGGTGCGGACCGCGCTGTCCGACCCTCCCAGGATAGGTGTCGTCGCAGGCGGCGTGTCCGTTGCCCCGAGGGGGCGCGGCGCCGCCCGGGCGCACCGGGCGGTAGGGCGTGCCCGGCCATGATCCGCCGGACACGCCCTAACCCCTACCCCGGGGGCGGGCGGGCTACCGCGTGGGACGGGCTGGAGCGGCCTCTCGTGTTGTGGGCCCCGTCACTGCCATACTTACCAAACCGTAGGTTACGGAACCGTAGCCACGGCCGTCCGAGCCTTCTCCCTCACCCTCAGAGGTATCCCCCATGCCGAGCACTCCTCCCGCGGTCGACGAGACCGAGCCACCCGGAGCCGCCGCGGCTCCGCTGCCCTCCGCCACCCTGGGCGGCGACAGCAAGCGGTCGATCGAGCAGTTCGCGCTGCTGGCGTTCATCGTGGTGCCGTTCGTGGCGCTGGTCGCGGCGGTGCCGCTGGCGTGGGGGTGGGGGGTGAGCTGGCTCGACATCGGTCTGCTGGTGGCGATGTACTTCATCGGCTGCCACGGCATCACGATCGGCTTCCACCGGTACTTCACGCACGGTTCGTTCAAGGCGAAGCGGCCGTTGCGGATCGCGCTGGCCGTGATGGGCTCGCTGGCGGTGGAGGGGCCCCTGGTGCGGTGGGTGGCCGATCACCGCAAGCACCACCGGTTCTCGGACGCGGAGGGCGACCCGCATTCGCCGTGGCGGTTCGGGGAGAGCCTGCCGGCCCTGATGAAGGGACTGTGGTGGGCGCACATCGCGTGGATGTTCGACGAGGAGCAGACGTCGCAGCAGAAGTACGCCCCCGATCTGATCAAGGACCCGGCGATCCGGGCGGTCTCGCGCCACTTCCTGACCTTCACGATCGTCTCTCTGGCGATCCCGCCACTGGTGGGCGGGCTGGTGACGATGTCGTGGTGGGGCGCGGCGACGGCGTTCTTCTGGGGCTCGCTGGTACGGGTCGCCCTGCTGCACCACGTGACCTGGTCGATCAACTCGATCTGCCACGCGGTGGGCAAGCGGCCGTTCAAGTCGCGTGACCGGTCGGGGAACGTGTGGTGGCTGGCGGTGCTGTCGTGCGGCGAGTCGTGGCACAACCTGCACCATGCGGACCCGACGAGCGCCCGGCACGGGGTGATGCGGGGGCAGATCGACTCCAGCGCCCGGCTGATCCGCTGGTTCGAGAAGCTGGGCTGGGCCGATGACGTGCGGTGGCCGGATGCCGCGCGTATCGACTCCCGGCGCACGTCCGCCCCCGCCGACGCGGCATGATTGACGACGTGGCCACCGACCCCAGCACGAGCAGCGACCAGAGCAGGACAGCCTCCCCCTCCCGCCGGGCCCGGCGGGTCCGGATGACGGGGAAGGAGCGCCGCGAGCAGCTGCTGGACATCGGGCGCGCCCTGTTCGCCGACAAGGGCTTCGAGGGCACGTCGGTGGAGGAGATCGCGGCGCGCGCCGGGGTGTCCAAGCCGGTGGTGTACGAGCACTTCGGCGGCAAGGAGGGCCTGTACGCGGTGGTGGTCGACCGCGAGATGCGCCAGCTGCTGGACATGGTGACGGGGGCGCTCACGGCGGGCCACCCGCGCGAGCTGCTGGAGCAGGCGGCGTTCGCGCTGCTCGACTACATCGAGTCGTACACGGACGGCTTCCGGATCCTGGTGCGGGATTCGCCGGTGGCGCAGTCCACGGGCACGTTCGCGTCGCTGATCAGCGATATCGCCACGCAGGTGGAGGACATCCTGGGCCTGGAGTTCAAGGCCCGCGGCTTCGACCCGAAGCTGGCCCCGCTGTACGCGCAGGCGCTGGTGGGGATGGTGGCGCTGACGGGCCAGTGGTGGCTGGACGTACGGAAGCCGAAGAAGGCGGAGGTGGCCGCCCACCTGGTGAACCTGTGCTGGCACGGGCTGGAGAACCTGGAGTCGAAGCCGCGGCTGATAGGGCACCGGAAGAGCTGATCGCGGCTGATCACGTAACCCTTCCGCACGTCGTCACCCGTTGTGATGCCGCGTGCGGATTTCCCGCCGTAGTGTGGTCGGGAGGGCAGAGGATTCGTCCATGGGAGGAACCATGACCGCCGAGCCGACCACCGCGCACAGCTCCCGCTGGCCGGTGCCCCCGCAGGACGGATACACCGTGGACGATCTGTTCACGCTGCCCGATCTCCCGCCGCACACCGAGCTGATCGACGGGAGCCTGGTTTTCGTGAGTCCGCAGCGAGACTTTCACAGCACGATGATCGATCTGCTGATGACAGGACTGCGCAGTACGGCGCCCCCGGAAGTGAGGGTGCGCCGGGAGATGACCGTAGTGCTGGATCGGCGGAACGCTCCGGAGCCGGATGTCTCCGTCGTGCGGACCGAGGCGATCACAGGGCTCGACGTGACGCGGTACCAGGCCGCCGACGTCCTCCTCGCCGTCGAAGTCGTCTCCCCCGACTCCGAGGCCCGCGACCGCGAGGCCAAGCCGCACAAGTACGCGACCGCCGGCATCCCGCACTTCTGGCTGGTCGAGATGACCGGCACCGACCAGCACCCCGTCGTGCGGGTCTACGAGCTGGACCCGGTGACGAAGGCGTACGCGCTGACCGGGATCCATCACGACCGGCTGAAGACGGGCGTGCCGTTCCCGGTGGACGTCGACATCTCGGCGGAGGCGCTCGCAGCGCTGTGAGCGGGCCGCATCACGCGTCCGGCTCCAGGAACTCCAGGCGGTTGCCGGCCGGGTCGTGGGCGTAGAAGCGGCGGTGGCCGGGGAGGTTGTCGTCCCAGGTGACGGCCACGCCGTGGGACTCCAGGCGGGCGGCGTACGCCTCGATTCCGGTGACGCGCAGGCCCGGGTGGGCCTTCTTCACGGGGCGGAAGTCCTCCTCGATGCCCAGGTGGAGTTGGACCGGTCCGGCGGCGAACCAGCAGCCGCCGCGGGCAGCGAGCACCGGGGGTTTCGGGATCTCGGTCATGCCCAAGGCGTCGGCGTAGAAGGTGCGCAGGGCGTCCTCGGAGCCGGGCGGGGCGGCGAGCTGGACGTGGTCGACGGCGGCGAGGCCACAGGCGGGGGCGGTCATCACTTCTCCTTGCGGGCTACGGCGAAGATGCGGCGGAACGGGAAGACCGTGCCGTACGGGCCCGGCGGATAGGCCTCGCGGAGCAGGTCGCGGTATTCGGCGAGGAACGCCTCGCGGGCGTCCGGGTCGTCGGCGAGCGCGGTGAGGACGGGGCGCAGGGCGGTGCCCTTGACCCAGTCGAGGACCGCGTCGTCGCCGCCCAGGGTCTGGAGGTAGGTGGTCTCCCAGACGTCGGCCGTGCAGCCGAGGTCGCGGAGGCGGGTGAGGTAACCGGCGGGGTCCAGGACCGAGGCGGTGCGGTCGCCGACGCCGTGGAGCAGGGGGCGCCAGCGGTCGGACTCGCGGAGGCCGGCCAGAAGTGTGTGGCTGGGGGCGGTGAAGTTGCCGGGGACCTGGAAGGCGAGCGTGCCGCCGGGGGCGAGGGCGTCGAGCCAGCGCGGGAAGTGGTCGGCGTGGCCGGGGATCCACTGGAGTGCCGAGGTGGAGACGATCAGGCCGTACGTCTCGGTGGGCTCCCAGGTCGCGGCGTCGGCCTCGGCGAAGTCGAGCAGGGGCGGCCGGGCGTGGGCGGCGGCCTCGGCGAGCATCTCGCGCGAGGTGTCGTAGCCGGTGATCCGGGCCTCGGGCCAGCGGTCGGCGAGGAGCGCGGTGACGTTGCCCGCGCCGCAGCCGAGGTCGGCGATACGGGGTGCGGGGCGGCCGGGCAGGTCGTCGCCGACATGGGCCAGGAGGTCCTGGAAGGGGCGGGTGCGGTGGTCCGCGTGGCGCAGGTACTGCTGCGGGTCCCAGGAGGGCTGGTGGGATGCGGTCATGGGGAACAGGATCACGCCCAGAATCTCTTGATGTCAAGACACTTGAATTCAAGAGACTTCATGTCGAGGGACCCTCTACACTGATCGACATGGAGGACGAGGTCGACCGACTGGTCGCTGCATGGCGCCGCGAGCGCCCCGACCTCGACGTGGAACCACTCGAGGTGCTCAGTCGCGTCTCCCGCCTGGCACGCCACCTCGACCGGGCCCGCCGCATAGCCTTCTCCGAGCACAACCTGGAGCCGTGGGAGTTCGACGTGCTCACGTCGCTGCGCCGGGCCGGCGCCCCGTACCAGCTCTCCCCCGGGCAGCTCCTCACGCAGACCCTGGTCACCTCGGGCACGATGACCAACCGCATCGACCGGCTCACCAAGAAGAACCTCGTCGAGCGGCTCCCCGACCCCAACGACCGGCGCGGCGTCCTCGTCCGGCTCACGGCCGAGGGGCGCGACAAGGCCGACCAGTCGCTGGCCGGGCTGCTCGCTCAGGAGCGCGCGATCCTCGCCGAACTGTCCCGCGCCCAGCGCGGCGAACTGGCCGGGCTACTGCGCCAGTTGACCGCCCCGTTCGACAACATCCCTACCTAGCGGGCCCGTCCCCGGGTCGGCCGGGCCCACCCCCGCCCGGCGGGCCAGCGCCACCGCCGCCAGCGTCGAGTGCACCCCGAGCTTGCCCAGCACGTTCTGCATATGGGTGCGCACCGTGTGCGGGGACAGGAACAGCCGCTCCGCGACCGCTTTGCGGCCCAGGCCCGCCACCATGCAGCGCAGCACCTCGCGTTCCCGGGGCGTCAGCGACTCCACCAGCCGCTCGCTCTCGGAGCGGTGCTTGCGGGCGGCGGTCAGCTCCCGCAGGACGCCGGTGAGCAGGGCGGGCGGCAGATGCGTCTCGTCGCGCAGCACGCCCCGGATCACCGACAGCAGCCGTTGCAGCGAGCAGTCCTTGGCCACCCAGCCCGAGGCCCCCGCCTGGAGCGCCCGGGCGGCGGCGCGCGGGTCGTCCTTCTCGGCCAGCACCACCGACCGCACGCCCGGCCGGGCCGCGCGGACCCCGGCGACCAGGGCGATGCCGTCGACGGCGGCCGGCTCCTCCGGCCGGGGCGCGGGGACCGCGGGAAGCTCGCCGCCGCCCGTCCGGGCACCCAGCTCGGCGTCGACCAGGAGCACGTCGTAGCCCCGCCCCTCGGCGGCCGCGCGCTCCAGCGCGCGCAGCGCGGCCGGGCCGCTGCCCGCCGCGGAGACGTCCACGTCCGGTTCGGCCGCGAGGGCGGCCGCGAGCGACTCGGCGAAGATGCGGTGGTCGTCCACCACGAGAACCCGGATACGCGCCACAGAACCCCCATCGGTGGGGTCGGAAAGCTGCGGGTACGACGTCCGGGGCTCCACTGCGGCCTGCCACGCCGACGACCGCCGTCGTCGAACCGCCTGCCGCCCTGCCCCGGACGCCGTACCCGGCTTTCTCGCTCCCCTGAATCGACACCGGCCCCCACCGGTGCTGAGCATCAGCGTACGGGCGGGGGCCACGAGGGGAAGGCGATTCGGCGAACTGGTCACTTCCTTGTCCCGGCCGTCCCTTGCCGGTGGGTCTTAGGGTGTGCTTCATGTTCCGTCTTGAGACAGAAGTAGACAAAGAACGTCGCATTCTGCTGAGCGGGCGTCTGCACGAGGACAACGTCGCCGCATCGGCCGGCCTGCGTGCGCTGCTCTCCACCTCCGCCGAGCACGAAGTACCGCTGGAGGTGTGGGCGTCGGACGAGCACGGGGGCCTGGCGGGCGGGCTGACCGGGCGGACCTGGGCGTACTGGCTGCACGTCGATCTGCTCTGGGTCGACACCCCGCACCGGGGCCTCGGCCTCGGCGCGCGCCTGCTCGCCGAGGCCGAACGGACCGCCCGCACCGAGCGCGCCTGCACCCGCTCGCGGCTGGAGACCTGGGATTTCCAGGCGCCCGGTTTCTACCGCCGCCAGGGGTACGAGGAGATCGGCCGGGTCGCCGACTACCCGCCCGGGGTCACCGAGTTCATCCTGGTCAAGGACTTGTGAGCCCGGAACACCGGAACGGGCTCAGCTCAGCTCGGTTCAGCTCAGCTCGGTTCAGCTCAGCCGGCGCGCTCCGGCGGACGGGACGGCGTCGAAGATCCCCGGGGCCGTGTGTCCCGCCGCCGCGAACGCCTCGCTGACCGCCTTGGCCACCGTTCCCGCCGCCGTCTCCTCCACCAGGACGACCGCCGAGCCGCCGAAGCCGCCCCCGGTCATCCGCGCACCGAGCGCCCCGGCCGCGTTCGCCGCCTCGACCACCAGGTCCAACTCGGGGCAGGAGACCCGCAGATCGTCGCGGAGCGAGAGGTGGCCCTCGTTCAGGACGGGCCCCGCGGCGCGGACGTCCCCCGCGTCGAGCAGGGCGATGACCTGCTCGACCCGGTGGTTGTCGCTGACGACATGGCGTACGTAGCGGATGACGGACTCGTCCGCCCCGGCGTCGGCGAGGGTGGAGAGGGCCGTGGCGAGGTCCTCGTACGGCAGATCGCGCAGCATCGGTATGCCGAGCAGCCGGGCCCCCTCCTCGCAGCCGGCCCGGCGCTCCGCGTACGCCCCGTCGCCGAGCGCGTGCTTGACCCGGGTGTCGACGACCAGGAGCGTCAGGCCCTGGGAGGCCGGGTCGAAGGGGACTTGGCGCAGCGAGAGGTCGCGGGTGTCCAGGTGGAGGGCGTGGCCCTCGGTGCAGCAGGCCGAGGCCATCTGGTCCATGATCCCGCAGGGCACGCCGACGAAGTCGTTCTCGGCACGGCGGCCGATCACGGCGAGTTCGGCGGCGCTCAGGCCGAGTGCGAAGAGGTCGTTCAGGGCGAGCGCGGTGACGACTTCGAGGGCGGCGGACGAGGAGAGCCCTGCGCCGGTGGGCACGGTGGAGGTCAGCGCGATGTCCGCCCCGGTGACCGGGTGCCCGGCCTCGCGCAGCGCCCAGAGGACCCCGGCGGGGTAGGCGGCCCAGCCGTGGCCGGAGTGCGGGGCGAGTTCGTCGGTGCGCAGCGAGACGACGCCACCGGGGACGTCGGTGGAGTAGAGGCGCAGCACCCCGTCGGTGCGGCGGGAGACGGCGGCGACGGCGGTGTGCGGGAGGGCTAGCGGCATGACGAAGCCGTCGTTGAAATCGGTGTACTCGCCGATCAGGTTCACTCGTCCGGGTGCGGCCCAGATGCCCTCGGGCTCGCTTCCGTACAGCTCGGCGAAGGTGGCGGCGGGGTCGGCCCGGTGCCCCTCGACGGCGGCGGTCACGGTCGGTTCGGCGTGCTCGGTCATGGGGTGGTCGTGTCCTCTCGGCGGGCGAACTGCCAGGCGTCGGCGATGATTCCGGCCAGGTCGGCGCGGGACGGCTGCCAGCCGAGGCGCTCGATGGCGGTGGCGGCGGAGGCGACGAGGACGGCCGGGTCACCGCCGCGGCGGGGGGCGGCGGTCTCGGGGACCGGGTGGCCGGTGACCTTGCGGACGGTCTCGATGACCTCGCGGACGGAGAAGCCGTTGCCGTTGCCGAGGTTGCAGATCAGGTGCTCGCCGGGGGCGGCGGCGGTGAGGGCCAGCAGATGGGCCTCGGCGAGGTCGGCGACGTGGATGTAGTCGCGGACGCAGGTGCCGTCGGGGGTGGCGTAGTCGTCGCCGTAGACGTTGATCGACTCACGCTTGCCCAGGGCGACTTGGAGGACGAGCGGGATGAGGTGGGACTCGGGTTCGTGCCGCTCGCCGCACCTTCCGTACGCCCCGGCCACGTTGAAGTAGCGCAGCGAGACGGCGGCCAGACCGTGGGCGGTGGCCTCTCCGCTGATCATGTGGTCGACGGCGAGCTTGGACGCGCCGTAGGGGCTGGTGGGGGCGGTGGGGTCGGTCTCGGTGATGGGGCTGGAGACCGGTTCGCCGTAGGTGGCGGCGGTGGAGGAGAACACGAGGGTGCGTACGCCGTGTTCGCGCATGGCGGCGAGCAGGGCGGTGGTGCCGCCCACGTTGTTGACCCAGTACTTCTCGGGGTTCACGACGGACTCGCCGACCTGGGAGAAGGCGGCGAAGTGCAGGACGCCGTCGTAGGAGGGGTCCAGATGGCGGGCGGCGTCCTGGATGCGGCCCTCGATGAACGCGGCCCCGTCCGGTACGCCCTCGCGGAAACCGGTGGACAGGTCGTCCAGGACGGTCACGGTGTGCCCGGCCTCCAGCAGGTGCTGGGCGACGACGCTGCCGACGTATCCGGCACCGCCGGTGACCAGGTACTTCTTGGGCAGGTGGGACAGGTTCCGGGGAGTGCTCACTGGCTCGCTACCTCTCGCAGTCGCTCGGCCGCGGCCTCCGGCGGCACGTCGTTGATGAACACGCTCATGCCGGACTCGGACCCCGCGAGGAACTTCAGCTTGCCGGAGGTCCGGCGAATGGTGAAAAGCTCCAGGTGCAGGGCGAAGTCCTCGCGGCCGTCCACCCCGAACGGCGCCTGGTGCCAGGCGGAGATGTACGGGGTCGGCGGCTCGCCGGGACCGAAGATCCGGTCGAAGCGCCTCAAGAGTTCCAGATAGACCTGTGGAAACTCTGTCCGCGCGCCCTCGTCCAGCTCCCGCAGGTCGGGGACGCGGCGGCGGGGGTACAGGTGGACCTCGTAGGGCCAGTGCGCCGCGTACGGGACGAAGGCGATCCAGTGCTCGGTGGCGAGGACGACGCGTGAGCCGTCCTTCTCCTCGCGGGCGACCACGTCGTCGAAGAGGTTGGAGCCGGTCTCCGCGCGGTGCCGGGCGGCCGAGCGGAGCATCAGCCCGGTGCGCGGGGTGACGAAGGGGTAGCCGTAGATCTGGCCGTGCGGGTGGCCGAGGGTGACGCCGATCTCGGCGCCGCGGTTCTCGAAGCAGAAGACCTGGGTGACCTGGTCCAGGGCGGCGAGGGCGGCGGTGCGGTCGGTCCAGGCGGCGAGGACGAGTGCGGCCTGCTCCTCGGTGAGGTCGGCGAAGGACGCATCGTGGTCGGAGGTGAAGCAGACGACCTCGCAGCGGCCGGAGTCACCGGCGAGCGAGGGGAAGCGGTTCTCGAAGACCGCCACGTCGTAGCTGCCGTCGGGGATCTCGCTGTGCCGCCCCTCCCGGGTGGGGCAGAGCGGGCAGGCGTCGGCCGGCGGGTGGTAGGTGCGGGCCTGGCGGTGCGAGGCGATGGCGACCGCGTCGCCGAGCAGCGGATCGCGGCGGATCTCGGACGAGGTCGAGACGGGGTCCAGGGGGCGCTGGTCGACGGCGTCGCGGACGGTGTCCTCCGCGGCGTCGTAGTAGATCAGCTCACGGCCGTCGGCGAGGGTCGTCACCGTCTTCTTCACCAGGGTCCTCCACCCAATCCCTCCAACATAATCGCACATAACAAATCACAAGCAAACACACTCGTCAATGCCCGCAGGCGTGGTGGATCACGAGGGATTCGGCGCGGGGCATGGGCCGCATACCCGGACATTCAACCGCACTCGATCACGATCGAACAAAGAACCCCAACGAGACTGTTCATTTCTCGAACATGACGGCGTAAGTTCCGTCGGGTTAAGTTCGCGATACGAAGCGAGTACCCCCCATGCAGACACTGGCCGAAGGGCTTCGGCTCCCCACGAACGGGCTCGACTACGCCATCCTGGCGATCTACTTCGTCGTCGTACTCGGCATCGGCTTCATGGCCCGTGCCAGCGTGAAGACGAGCCTCGACTTCTTCCTCTCCGGACGGTCCCTGCCCGCCTGGGTGACCGGGCTCGCCTTCGTCGCGGCGAACCTCGGCGCCACCGAGATCCTCGGCATGGCGGCCACCGGCGCGCAGTACGGCGTCGCGGTGGTGCACTGGTACTGGATCGGCGCCATCCCCGCCATGGTCTTCCTCGGCCTGGTGATGATGCCGTTCTACTACCGCTCCAAGGTGCGCTCCGTGCCGGAGTTCCTGCTCCAGCGGTTCGACAGGTCCGCCCACCTGCTGAGCTCCGTGCTCTTCGCGTTCGCGGCGATCCTCATCGCGGGCGTCAACCTCTACGCCCTGTCCATCGTCGTGGAGGCGCTCCTCGGCTGGCCGCAGTGGGTCGCGATCGTCGTCGCGGGCCTGTTCGTGCTGGTCTACATCACGATCGGCGGGCTCTCCTCGGCGATCTACAACGAGGTGCTCCAGTTCTTCGTCATCCTCGCCGCGCTGATCCCCCTCACCGTCCTCGGCCTGAAGCGGGTCGGCGGCTGGGACGCCATGAGCGACTCGCTGACCAAGCAGCACGGCGGGGACTTCATGACCGCCTGGGGCGGCACCGGCATCGGTGACGCCAACCCGCTGGGCGCCAACTGGCTGACGATCATCCTCGGCCTCGGCTTCGTGCTGTCCTTCGGCTACTGGACGACGAACTTCGCCGAGGTGCAGCGCGCGCTGTCCGCGAAGAACCTCTCCGCCGCCAAGCGCACCCCGCTCATCGCCGCCTTCCCGAAGATCTTCATCGTCTTCGCCGTGATGATCCCGGGCCTGGTCGCCGCCGTGATCGTGCCGAAGATCGGCACCCCGGACTCCGACCTCACCTACAACGACGCGATACCCCTGCTGATGCAGGAACTGCTGCCCAACGGCGTCCTCGGCATCGCGGTCACCGGTCTGCTCGCCGCGTTCATGGCGGGCATGGCGGCCAACGTGTCCTCGTTCAACACGGTGTTCACCACCGACATCTGGCAGCGGTACGTGGTCAAGGACAAGCCGGACACGTACTACCTGCGCTTCGGGCGGCTGATCACGGCGATCGGTGTGCTGGCCTCGATCGGCACGGCGTTCATCGCCGCCAGCTTCTCGAACATCATGAGCTACCTCCAGACGCTGTTCTCGTTCTTCAACGTCCCGATGTTCGTCGTCTTCATCATCGGCATGTTCTGGAAGCGCGCCTCGATGAAGTCCGGCGTCTGGGGCCTGGTCGCGGGCACCGCCGCCGCGATGGTCAACTACTTCTGGATCTACAAGGGCGGGATCATCGACATCCCCTCCGACCAGGGCGCCAACTTCGTCTCCGCGATCGTCGGCTTCGTCGCCGGAGCCGTCGTCATGGTCGTCGTCACCCTCTTCACCGCGCCGAAGCCCGAGGCGGAACTGGCCGGTCTGGTGTACGGGACGGAGTCGCCGAGCCCCGACGAGGAGCTGGAGGAGGCCGACAAGGCCTGGTACCGCAAGCCGGCCCTGCTCGGCTGGGGCGCGATCGTGCTCGCCGCCGCGTGCTACATCCCCTACTCGTTCTGATCGGAGGCACTCACCATGTCCGACCTGCACAAGGAAGTCTCCGAACTGGAGCGCAAGTCCGCGACCGCGGCCCGTCTCTTCGACATCCGGCGGATCATCGGCGGCCTGTTCGTGGTCTACGGAGTGATCGTCACCATCGCCGGACTCAGCCCGTCCGACGCCGACCTGAAGAAGGCCGAGGGCGTCCACATCAACCTGTGGACCGGCCTCGCCATGCTGGCGCTCGGCCTGTTCTTCCTGGTCTGGATGAAGCTGCGCCCGGCCGAGGCCCCGGCGGCCCCGGAAGCCGAGCCGGAGCGGGAGCCGGGGTCCGGCGCGGGCTGACCCGCCGCCCGCCCCGACGCCCCCGGGGGCCGTACGTCACCCGTGCTGTCCGGGAACGTACGGTCCCTGTCGCGTTCCGCCCGGCGTGCCGTCGGGGGCGTACGGGCCCTGCGGCGCGCCGCCGTTCGCCGCGGCGCGCTCCAGCAGTCCGGTACGGGCGGCGAGGGCGGCCGCCTCCAGCCGGGAGCCGACCCCGAGCTTCATCAGGACCCGCTGGACGTGGGTACGGGCGGTGCTCGGGGCGATGTCCATCCCGGCCGCGATCAGCCGGGTGCCCTCCCCCTCGGCGACCCGCACCAGCACCTCGGCCTCGCGCGGGGTGAGCATCCGCAGCAGCCGCCGCCCCTCGTCGTCGGGCTGGGCCGCCGGGTTGAGCAGCTCGGCGAAGGCCCCCCGCAGCAGCTGCGGGGCGATGGCGCTCTCCCCCGCCCGCGCCTTGAGCATGGCCCGCTCGACGCCCTCGATGCGCTCGTCGTGCCGGACGTACCCCGCGGCCCCGGCGGCGAACGCCGCGGCGATCCCGCGCGGGCTGGGCACCGGCCCGAGGACCACCACCGCCACCTGCGGGCGCTCCTGGCCGATGCGCGTGATCGGGTCGAAGACGCCGGGGGCGGCGGGCGAGGCCGTACCGAACAGGCAGACCTCCGGGGCCCTGCTGACGACCAGTTCCGCGGCGCCGGAGGTCGGCGCGGCGGCCGCGAGCACCCGGTGCCCGCGGAGTTTCAGCGCCGAGGCGAGTGCCTCGGCGAGCAGACGGTGATCGTCGACCACCATGAGCCGCACGCCCATCGGTCCTCAGCCCCCAAAAGCCCTGTACGCCCGGCCCCCCGGACTCCTGACCCGGCAAGGTACACGCTCGCCCGACGCCGCGCGGCGCATACGTGGCAGAAGCCACCGGGATTGCCGGATTCCGCACTGTTGGGCCTTCGTTGACCTGCGGCCGGTGATCACCTGACGAGCGAGCGGGGCGGAAAATGATCGGCCCCGCCGGTCGGGAGATCGACCGGCGGGGCCTGGTGCCGCCCTGGAGGGGCGGGGTGATCAGTCGGTGCCGTAGGCGACGACGAGGTAGACCTTCTCGTCGGGGTTGACGGTGCTGGGCTTGTGGATCGACCTGGCGGCCATGTAGAACTGCCCGTCGGAGTAGAGCAGTTCGGCCGAGCCGATGTGGAAGCGCTTCTCCGCCTTGCGGACGGCCTCGTCGTCCGGGTTCTCCATCAGCGTCGTCTGCTTGAAGGTCTCGCCGTCGATGGAGACGACCTGGCCGCCCTTGTCGTAGGGAGCCTCCTTGTAGGCGATGATGCTGGTGCCGTCCATCCGGAGCGGGGTCAGGATGTGCCGGTCGCCCGCGTCCGCCCGGCCGCCGAGGAGCTTTCCGGTGTCCAGGTCGAAGGCGACGACCTCGTTCGTGTCGCCGTACTCGCTGGTTCCGTCGTGGCGCTCGGTCGGCAGGTAGAGCCGGTTGTTGCCGACGGCCATGTTCTGGCACTTCTCGACTTCGGTGGAGTCGCAGTCGCCCGCGTACTTCTCCGCGTCGGCGGGGATACGGACCTTCAGCTTGCCGGTCGCCGCGTCGATCGAGAAGAAGTCGGAGATGCCGCTGCCGTCGCCGGCGGTGTCGCCGACGTCGGCCGCGACCACCAGCGGCTTGGTGGAGACGATGTGCGCGTACTCGACGCCGGCGGGCATCTGGTACGAGGACAGCGGCGCGCCGGAGGTCGGGTTCAGCGCCTGGATGGTGAGCTGCGGGCTGTCGTACGTACCGCACTTGCGGACCACGGCGAGGGCCTCGCCGCCCGCGTAGCCGCGGTCGTAGCAGCCGTCCGCTCCGGTCTTCGGCTTCCAGAGTTCGGCGCCGGTGTCCAGCTTGAAGGCCGCGCCGCCCGAGGTGCCGCCCGCCGCGACGGTCGTCCCGCTGAGCGTGACCTCGTCGAAGCTGACCGGCCGGTCGCCACCGGTGGCGGAGGTGACGCTCTTGCTCCACAGGAGCTTCCCGGCGGCCAGGTCGACCACGCCGACCTGGTTGCACGCCGGGTACTTCTTCTCCTTGGTCGGCTTCGACTCCTGGAAGACGATGGCCGTCTTGTAGTCCTTGCTCACGTGCCGGGAGGTGGTGCAGATCTCGCCGGCCAGCGGGAAGGACCAGAGCTTGGTGCCCTTGTCGCGGTCGTAGCCGTTGATCTCGTTGATGCCGGTCTTCACGTACGCCTTGTCGGTGACCCAGGAGCCCTCGACCGTCACGATGTCCTTGACCACCGGCTGCGGCACCTGGAAGGCGACCTTGGACTTGGTGTTGGCGGGCACCTTCTCGCTGCCGCCGGCCAGTCCGCTGCCCTCGCCGCCCTTGCCCTCGCCGCCGGTGGAGCCGGACGAGGAGGCCTCGTTCTTGCCGCCGTCGTCACCGCTGGTGGCGGAGTAGATGACGCCGGCGCCGATGATCAGCACCACGGCGACGGCCGCGGCGACGATGATCTGCATCTGGGTGGAGAACTTCTTGCCGCCGTCGCCACCCGGCTGCGGGGCCCCGAACTGCGGCTGCATCGGCTGGGTCGGGTAGCCGTACGCCTGCTGCGGCATCCCGGGCTGACCGGGCTGACCGGGCTGGCCACCGGGTCCCTGCGGGTAGCCGTACCCCGGCTGCGGGGCCTGGGGGTAGCCGTAGCCGTTGGGCTGCGGCGCGGGCGGGGTGGGGTAGCTGCCCGGCGCCGGGGGCGGCGGGGTGCCGTAGCCCCCGGCGGGCGCGTCCTGCGGCGCGGTGGGCGGCTGCGGCGGGGCGGCGGGCGGCTGCTGGGGCTGCTTGCCGAAGGGGTCCGCGGGCGGCGGGGTCGGCTGGCCGAAGCCCCCGGGCGGCGGGTCCTGCGGCGCACCGAACCCGCCCGAGGGCGGACCGGCGGGCGGCGCCGGGGGCGTGTTCGGAGCTCCCGGCGGCGTGTTCGACGGCTCGTCGGGGTTGGGCGGCTGCTGCGGCGGCTGGGTCATGGCGTGCGTACCTCGGGGGACGAGTGGGTGTGGGGGCGCGTGGGGCTGAGAGCGTCCGACGGCGTTCGGGGGCCGGGAGCGGCCGACTGCGTTCGGGGGCCGGGGCGAGGGGTCACTTCTCGAACACCAGCATCGTCGTCTGCTCCAGCTCTTCCTTGTCGTTGCTCGCGCTCACACGCTGGCTGAAGATGAAGGAACGGCCGTCCTGGTAGAGGACCCTGGCCGAGAAGAAGCCGTTCTCGATGCGCCCGGCGCCCGCCGGGTGCTGGAGCAGCGTCTTGACGGTGCCGCCGGTCGGCGGAAGCGTCACGATGGCGCCGGCGGTGTCGTACTTCGGCCGCATGTAGAGCAGGACGTTGCCGCCCTCCATGCCCAGCGGCTTCAGGACGCGCTCGGCCGGTGCGGGCGCCTCCCACTTGGGCTTCCCGGTGTTCAGGTTGAAGGCGATGACCTTGTTCGTCCGGGAGGTCCCGCTCGAATCGTCCTCGGTCGCGATGTAGAAGGTGTTGGCGTCGGCGGCGACGCCGCTGCATCCTTCGAGCTTCTGGCCGAAGATCGCGAAGCTGTTACCGCAGTCGGCGGTGAGCTTGGCGCCCTTGGAGGGCGTGAGCTGGGAGCGGAGCTTGCCGCTCTCGGTGAGCGCGACGATGGTGTACTGCTTCTTCTCCTCGTGCTCCAGCCGGACGACGAGCGGGGTGGAGGAGTAGACCCTGCTGACTTCCCAGCCGCGCGGCGGCTGGTACGTCCACCGGGGCTTGCCGGTGGCGGGGTTCAGCTCCTGGACCTGGTTCTGCGGGTTCTTGACGTCGTCGGTGCGGCAGCTGACCGCGGCGATCAGCTTGTCGCCCCCGGAGAAGGCGAAGGGCTTGCAGTTGCCCTCGGGGTTGCCGAACAGTTCCTTGCCGTCGCTGACCCGGTAGGCGTTGGAGTTGCCGGTGCGCCCGACGGCGACGGTGTCCCCGCTGATCGCCAGACCGATGTCGGACAGGAAGTCCCAGGTCCCGTTCTTCTTGATCTCCTTCTTCCACCCCGCCTTGCCGGTGTTGAGGTCGACCATCTGGAGGACGGAGCACTTGGCCCGGTCCGTGGTGCCGTCCTTCACTCCGATGACGATCTTGCCGTCGGCGGTCGGGGAGTTGGGCGTGGCGCAGACGTCGGCCGGGAGTTCGAGCTTCCACTTCTGCTTGCCGTCGGCGACGGAGTACCCGGACACGCCCCGGTACATGGCCTTGGCGACCACGTCGCCGGCGAACCAGGGGCCCTGGACGGCCGAGCCGTTGCGCGGCAGGTCGATGTCGTTCTTCTGGAGCCAGGCGACCTTGGCCTCGCCCGGCTTGCGCCCGGCGTTGAGGTCGTCGTCGACCTCGCGCCCGTCGCCGCTGCCGTCGCCCTCGTCGACCGTCGGCGACTCGCTGGGGGCCTTGGGGTCGTTGCTGCCGGTGGCGACGGGCTTCTTCGGGTCGTCGTCACCGCTGTCGCTCACGAGGAACCAGGTGCCCAGCCCGGCCGCCAGGACCACGGCGAGCGCCGCCGCGACGACGATGCCGGTCTTCCCCTTGAGGAACCCGCCACCGGAGCCCGGTCCGCCGGGGGCGGGGGCGCCGGGGTACTGCTGCTGCGGGTAGCCGTAACCGGTCTGGGGCTGCTGACCGTACGGACCGGACGCCTGCTGACCGTACGGCCCCGGGGCCTGCTGACCGTAGGGCCCGGGCTGCTGACCGTACGGACCGGGGGCCTGCTGCCCGTACGGGCCGGGGGCCTGGCCGGGCTGCTGCGGATAGCCGTAGCCGGGCTGCGCCTGGGGCTGCTGCGGATAGCCGTACGCCGGGGCGCCCGGCGGGGGCGTCTGCGGCGGGCCGGCCGGGGGCGCGGGCGGCTGGGCGGGCGGCGGCGTCTGCGGCGGCTTGGCCAGGTCCGGATGACCGGGGGACGGCTGATCCTGGGGCGGCTGAGGAGCTCCGTTCGGCGGCTCCTGCGGAGCCCCGAAGCCTCCCTGCGGCGGTTGCTGGCTGGGCGGCTGGCTCATATCAGCACGTCCCCCTTCGTGCGGCCCGGTGCGCGATCCGGTCTCCCCCGCATTCCCAAGAGGGTCAATCCCCCTCGGAAAGGAGCGAATCGGGCATGGCTTCCGCAGTGTTACGACAGTCGGGCGGGGCTTCTTTGTACCACCCGCCGGGCGTCGGGCACCGATTCGGGCCAACCCCTGTTCCCAAGGGAGAACCGCCTCGTGATGCCGTCGTTACGCCTCGGTCCGAGGTGATGGTCAGTCACCGAAGGCGATCATGGTGAGCAGCTCCAGCTCCGCCTTGTCGTCGATCCCGGTGACGTACGGCGACAGGAGCAGGGAGCGTCCGTTCGCGTAGTGGACCTGGGGGCCCTGGAACGTGCGCTCGGTGTCGACGGCCGGCGTCGGGTGCCGCAGGACCGGCTGCGGTGTGCCGCCCTGGGGTCCGAGCGCCATGATGCCGCCGCTCACCTTGTCGGTCCCGAGCGAGGACGGGCTGAGGTGCAGCAGGACCTTGCCGCCCTCGACCCTGAGCGGCATCAGGGTCTGCGTGGCGGGCGCCGGGACCTTCCACTTCCGCTTGCCGGTGCTCATGTCGAAGGCCACGACGGCGTTGGTCGGCCGGTCCTCGGAGGCGGGCTTGGTGGCGAGGTAGAGGGTGCCGGCGTCGGCGGCCACCCCGTAGCAGTTGTCGAGGTTCCCGCTCTCGTTGCGCATGTCGCCACCGCAGCGCGTCTCGTAGTCGTCGGTGCCGGGGTCGGGCTGGGAGCGGAAGGTGCCGTCGTCGTTCAGCATCGCGATGGCCCACTTCCCCTCCGCCCCGCCCTGCCTCAGGGAGACGACCGGCGGGTTCGTGGAGTAGAACTGGTCGACCTCCCAGCCCTTCTTGACCTTGTACGTCCACACGGTCCGGCCCGTCGCCGGGTCGATGCGGCGCACCTCCTGCTGGGCCGCCTCCCCGTCGCCCGGGTCCTTCCGGCACTCCAGGGCGGCGAGCGGGACGGCCCCGCCGGCGAGTCCGAACGGCTGGCACGGGCCCGGCAGCCGGTCCCACAGGTGTTTGCCGTCGCCGATGCGGTAGGCGTCGGTGCGGGTCAGCCGCCCGACGGTCACCACGTCGCCGTTGACGGCCATGACGATGTCGGAGAGGCCGTCCTGAAGCCCCTTACGCTCCAACTCGGCCTTCCAGCCCGCCTTCCCGGTGATCAGGTCGATCATCATGATCCGGTCGCACTGCGCCTCCTCCGACGTGTCGGACCGCACTCCGACGACGACCTTCCCGTCCGCGCTCGGCGTGGTGGGGGCGGCGCAGATGTCGGCGGGCAGACGCAGGCTCCACTTGCGTGCGCCGTCATCGAGCGCGTGTCCGGACACCGTGCGGTACAGGGCCTGGACGGCGACACCCCCGGTGACCCAGGGGCCGTAGGCGTTCACACCGCCCTCGGGGAGGTCGATCCGGTTGTTCTCGACCCAGCGGACGGGAGCCTCACCGTCCTTGCGCCCCTTGCTGAGCTCGGCGGCCCCGGGGACGTCGGGCTCCTTGCCGCCCTTCGCCCCGTCCTCCGTGTCGGCCCGGTTCGGAGCGGCGCTCTCTTCTCCGACGGCCTTCTCGCCGTCGGAACCGTCATCACCGCCGACGACGAACCAGACACCCGCCCCGATCACGAGGACCCCGGCGAGCACGGCGGCGACGAGCCCGACGAGCCGGCCACGGGAGCGCCCGCCACCCCCGGACCCGCCGGAGGGCTCGGGAGTGGTCTGCGGCGGGAACGAGGGGTAGCCGTACGGGGGCTGCGGCGGCTGACCGTACGGACCGGACTGCTGACCGTACGGGCCGGGCTGCGGGCCGGGCTGTGGCTGCCCCGGGTCCCCGTACACACCCGGCCGTGGTTCGTACGGGGCACCGAAGCCCTGTTGTGGTGGCGGCTGCGACATCGGTGTGGTCCCCCTCGAACGTACGGTCACTGCCGTCCCGTTCTACCACCCGTCACACCGGCCCCACTGGTCCGGTCAGGCGCTGGTCAGTCACCGAAGGCCATCATCGTCCGCATCTCCATCTCCATCTCGTCGGTGTACCCGAAGACATGGGGCCGCATCAGAAGAGAGCGTCCGTCGGCATAGAGGACGAGCGGACCGGCGACAGTGCGCTCGGCCGCCGCGGCCGACGCCGGGTGCCGCAGGACCGATTTCAGTGGGCCGCCCTGCGGGCCGAGCGTCACGATGCCTCCGCCGACCCTCTTGGCCTTCGACTTGGGCGCGCTCAGGTACATCAGCGCCCTGCCGCCCTCGATCCGCAACGGCATCAGGGTCTGATCGGCGGGAGCCCGCACCTTCCACTTCTCTTTACCGGTACTCATGTCGAAGGCGAGCACCTCACCGACTTGCGACCCGTCCGCGGTGGCGTACCTCGAGGCGAGATAGAGCGTGTCGGCATCGGCGGTCAAACCGGAGCAGGTGTCGAGGTTCGCACCCAGGTCGCGCAGCACGAAGGTGCAATGAAGCCAGATTTTGTCCATGTCGACATCGAGTTGGGAGCGGAAGGTCCCGTCGGCGTTCAGAACCACGATCTCCCACTCGTCCTGCGCGGCCCTCACATTCTCCAGCAGGAGCACCAGAGGGTCGGTGGAGTAGATCTGGCCGACCATCCAGCCCTCCTTGAGCTTGTACGTCCACACGGTCTTGCCGGTGGCGGGGTCGATGCGCCGTACTTCGCCGTCGGCCTCGTCGATCGGCTGCTTGCCACAGGCGACGGCGGCGAACATGGCGGCACCACCCGCCGTACCGTACGAATAACAGGGGCCGGCCACTCTGTCCCAGAGGTGCTTGCCGTCGCTGACCCGATAGGCGTCCGTACGGCCAACCCTCCCGATCGTCAGGACGTCACCGCTGGTCGCCATGACGATGTTCCTGAGCCCGTCCTGCGTCGGCGCCTGCGGGAAGGCCTTGGACCAGCCCGCCTCACCGGTGGCCAGGTCGATCATCTGGAGCTTTGCGCAGACCGAATCCTCCGAGGAGGTGGCGGTCAGGAGCCCGATGACGATCTTTCCGTCCGCGGTCGGCCGGGTGGGAGCCGCGCAGACGTCGGCCGGCAGGGGCAGGCTCCACTTCTGTGATCCGTCCTCCATGGAATAGCCGGACACCGTGCGGTACATGGCCATGGCCACGATGTCGCCGGTGGCCCAGGGGCCGAGGGCGGACGCACCACGCCCTGGCAGGTCCACGCCGTTCTTCTGGATCCAGCGGACCTTCGCTTCGCCCTCCTTGCGCCCCTTGTTGATCTCCGCGGCCTCCGCGGCGGGCGTCTTCTTCCGGCTCGGCCCCGCGCCGGGCTGCTTCGGGGCGGTGCTCTCCTTCGCGACGGGCTTCTTGCCGTCCGGTTCGTCATCACCGCCGACGACGAACCAGACACCCGCCCCGATCACGAGGACCCCGGCGAGCACGGCGGCGACGAGCCCGACGAGCCGGCCACGGGAGCGCCCGCCGGAAGGCCGGTTCGGCGGCTGCGGCTGGGGCCGGCCGTACGGCGCGGTGGGCGGCTGGGGCGGGTAGCCGTACGAGGGCTGCGGCGGCTGACCGTACGGACCGGGCTGCTGACCGTAAGGGCCGGGCTGCGGGCCGGGCTGCGGGCCGGGCTGTGGCTGCCCCGGGTCCCCGTACACACCCGGCCGGGGTTCGTACGGGGCACCGAAGCCCTGCTGCGGCGGCGGCTGCGACATCGGTGTGGTCCCCCTCGAACGTACGGTCACTGCCGTCCCGTTCTACCACCCGTCACACCGGCCCCACGGGTCCGGTCAGGCGTCCTCGGCCAGTTCCAGCCAGCGCATTTCCAACTCGTCGCGCTCGGTCACGAGTTCGCGGAGCTCGGCGTCGAGCTTGGCGACCTTCTCGAAGTCGGTGGCGTTGTCCGCGATCTGCTTGTGCAGCGTGGTCTCGCGCGTGGAGAGCTTGTCGAGCTGCCGCTCGACCTTCTGCAGCTCCTTCTTCGCGGCGCGGGACGCCTGCGCGGAGACGGCCGGGGCGGCGGCGGGGGCCGAGGAGGAGCGGGGCGCGGCGGCGGCGGACGGGGTCGCCGCCTCCTCCAGCTTCTGCCGGCGCTCCAGGTACTCGTCGATCCCGCGCGGCAGCATGCGCAGGGCGCGGTCGCCGAGGAGGGCCATGACCTTGTCGGTGGTCCGCTCGATGAAGAACCGGTCGTGGGAGATCACGATCATCGATCCGGGCCAGCCGTCGAGGAGGTCCTCCAGCTGGGTGAGGGTCTCGATGTCGAGGTCGTTGGTGGGCTCGTCGAGGAAGAGGACGTTGGGCTCGTCCATCAGCAGCCGCAGGATCTGGAGCCGGCGGCGCTCACCGCCGGAGAGGTCGCCGACGGGCGTCCACTGCTTCTCCTTGGTGAAGCCGAACTGCTCGCAGAGCTGACCGGCGGTCATCTCGCGGCCCTTGCCGAGGTCGACCCGGTCGCGGATCTGCTGGACGGCCTCCAGGACGCGCAGGTTCGGGTTCAGCTCGTGGACCTCCTGGGAGAGGTAGGCGAGCCTGACGGTCTTGCCGACGACGATCTTCCCGGCGGCGGGCTGCTCCTCGCCCTGGGTGCGGGCGGCCTCGGCGAGGGCGCGCAGCAGGGAGGTCTTGCCCGCGCCGTTGACGCCGACGAGGCCGATGCGGTCGCCGGGGCCGAGCTGCCAGGTGAGGTGGGTGAGGAGGGTCTTGGGCCCGGCCTGGACGGTCACGTCCTCCAGGTCGAACACGGTCTTGCCGAGGCGGGCGTTGGCGAACTTCATCAGCTCGCTGGTGTCGCGCGGCGGCGGCACGTCGGCGATGAGCTCGTTGGCGGCCTCGATGCGGTAGCGCGGCTTGGAGGTACGGGCGGGGGCGCCGCGGCGCAGCCAGGCCAGCTCCTTGCGCATGAGGTTCTGCCGCTTGGCCTCTTCGGTGGCGGCGATGCGTTCGCGCTCGGCGCGGGCGAACACGTAGTCGCTGTAGCCGCCCTCGTACTCGTGGACGACGCCGCGCTGGACGTCCCACATGCGGGTGCAGACCTGGTCGAGGAACCACCGGTCGTGGGTGACGCAGACGAGCGCGGAGCGGCGGGCCCGCAGATGTCCGGCCAGCCAGGAGATGCCCTCGACGTCGAGGTGGTTGGTGGGCTCGTCGAGGACGATCAGGTCCTGCTCCTCGATGAGCAGCTTCGCCAGCGCGATCCGGCGGCGCTCACCGCCGGAGAGCGGGGCGATGACGGTGTCGAGGCCGTGCTCGAAACCGGGGAGGGCCAGCCCGCCGAAGAGCCCGGTCAGCACGTCGCGGATCTTGGCGCTGCCCGCCCACTCGTGGTCGGCGAGATCGCCGATGACCTCGTGGCGGATGGTCGCCTTCGGGTCGAGGGAGTCGTGCTGGGTGAGGACGCCGAGGCGCAGCCCGCCGTTGTGGGTGACGCGTCCGGTGTCCGCCTCCTCCAGCTTGGCGAGCATCCGGATGAGGGTGGTCTTGCCGTCGCCGTTGCGGCCCACGACACCGATCCGGTCGCCCTCGGACACCCCGAGGGACACACCGTCGAGCAGGGCACGGGTGCCGTACACCTTGCTGACCTGCTCGACATTGACCAGATTGACGGCCATTTCACTCCTGTCCGGGGGATCGATCGACCTTCCCAGGGTACGGCGCGGCGGAGGGGGACCGGTCGTGCGGCCTCGGCGTCCCGGACGGAGGGTCGAATACCCTCGTCCGTGGCTTATGACTACAGATGGGAAACAGGGGGCGTACGGGTGGTAGTCGTCGCGACGGTGCTGCGGTGGATCTTCCTCGTAACCGGAGTGGGAATCCTGGCCGCTTTCCTCGTCACCGCCGTTCGGGCCCGCCACGCGGGCGCCGGTTTCGGCGAGCTGGTCGACGTCCTGGAGAACCGGTGGTTCGCCACGGACCAGGTGTTCCTCGCCGTGCTGGCGGGTCTCGCCGGGTCATGGGCCGCGGAGTGGGCGGGCGGAGCGCGCGGGGCGGTCGCCGAATCCGTGCCCACCCTTGCCCCGCTGGGCATCGTCGCCGCGTTCGTCGTCTCCCGTGCCGCCGGGCCGTTCCGCGTGAAGCTGCTCTCGCTGGTCGCCGCGCCGCTGCTGCTGGGCGGAGTGATGACGGGCTGGTGAGCCCCGGGGCCCGGCCCGCCCCGTGACGGTCCCGGGCCGTGCGGTAGCGTGCGCCGACTGATCATGGGGCCCGGGGGGGCGGAGTGGCAGCGGCATGGCAACGGTTCATCGGTCATCGGGTGGCGCCGAAAGCGGCCCTCGTCGTGCTCGCCGCGGCGCTGGTGGCCGGCTTCCTCCTCGTACGGTCCGAGCGGCGCGACGCCCACAACGCCGAGGTCCTGGACACCGCGTGCGGGGGTGTCCTGCCTCGCGCGACGGTGCGTGGTCTGCTGCCCGGTGACGAGACCTGGGAGCTGCGCGGCGAGCTGGACCTGACCGGCCCGTCCGGGCACGGGCCGCGCACCCTGCTGCGGTGCTCGGTGGAGTGGGGCGAGTACGGGCGGCTGGAACTCGCGGCGGTGCCGGTGCTGGACGTTCCGCTGTCCGGCGTACGGCCCCGGGACATCCTTGCGGCGAGGACCGCGAAGGAACCGGACTGGGCCACCGCGTACCGCAGCGCCACCACCCAGGTCACCGCCGGCTGCCCGGCCGGTCTGCCCGGCTACCCCCGCCCGGTGACCCGCTTCCGGGTCCATGCCTCGTTGGGCTACGACGAAGGTTCGGAGATCGCCGGGGCGGCGAAGGAGGTGAGGGCCGCGGTGACGGCCGTCGCCAACCACGTGCGGGACCGGGGCGGTTGTGGAGGCCCGGCGGTGAAGCCCTCGGACGTGCGGCCGCCACCGGAGCCCGTCGAGGATCCGGACGAGGAGTCCGGCGAGGCCGTGCCGTCCTGCCGCTGGTTCCGGCCGGAGCTGCTCGACGGCAGGGCCCGGGGGCGCGACGACCGGGAACCCGACGGCGTCAGCGGCGACGACGCGGACGTCTGCTCCCTGAGGGTGCCGCGCGCGAAACCGGCGAACCGGCTGGACCGTTTCGCCGAGGTGGGTTCGGTGAGCTGGCGGGGCCCGCTGCTGCCTGAGGTGCGCACGGCGTACGGTGCCGAGCTGGCCGCCCTGTCCCCGGACCCGGCCCCGGAGAGCGGCGAGAAGTCGTACACGCTGGCCGTCTGGGCCGAGTCCTCGTGTTCGGGCGCCCGGACGCTGAGCCGGGTCACGGTCGGAACGGCCGCGGCCGCGCTCGCGGCCGACCGGGTCGACCGGATCCTGGCCGCGTACCTGGCCGCGTCCGACTGCCGTGCGGTGAAGGTCCTCGGAAAGGTGTGGAAGTGAGCGACGTCCGCTGGTGGCGCAGGCGGTGGGTACGCCGCACGGCGGCCTGGACCGTGACCGCGGCGGTGCTGGCGGGAGGTCTCTTCCGGGTCTCCGGCGGCTACGGCTCCTGGCGCGACGACCGGGCGCTGGATTCGGCCTGCGACGGCGACCTGGCGGCCGGGGCGGTGCGGGAGCTGTTCGACGGCATCTCCCTGACCTCGTCGGGCCGCTGGACCGACCGGGGGCACTGCACGGTCAGCGCGTCCGACGACGACACGGACGCCGGCCTGGTGCTGTGGTCCGGGCGAACGGAACACATGACGAACCTGGAGAACTCCGGCGGATTCGACGCACCCCTGGGGAACGGCTGGACCGGCTCCTTCCGGTTCAACCCGGACAGCGAGGACACGGACGAGGCGGGGGCCGTCCTGGTGCTGAGCTGCGGCAAGGAATCAGGTAACGAGCAGCTGATGACGGCGGAGGCGGACCTCGGGCGGGGCGGTTTCGACGACCCGGTGGCCCGGGAGCGGCTCGTCGCCGTACTGACGGAGACGGCCTCGGCGTACGCCCGGCGGACCGGCTGTGAGGCCTCGGTCGGCGGGCGGGTGAAGGAGGTCGGCGTTTCGACGACCCGCGCGGACTACAAACCCGTCACCGCGGCCACCGGGAGCTGCGCGGGCCTGCTGGACGGAAGGACCGCCGCCCGCTGGGGCGTGCGCACGGTGCGGGAGATCGCCGGGGAACCTGCGCCCGTGGAGAACTGCGTCCTGGGCGGTCTGCGCGGCGCGTTCCTGTACGGGTTCACCGCGTCCTACGGGCCGTCCGCCCGGTACGCCCACATGCGGCTGGACGTGAGGCGGGACAGCCGGCGGCCCGGTACGAGTGCCTACGCGCTGGCCGCCGGATGCCCCGGCGCGGACGGGACCGCCTTGTTCGAGGTGGAGACGCTCCTCGACGAGGACGACCCCGAGCTCGCGGCGCCCATCGTGGACCGCAAGGGACTGCGGGCGGCCCTTCAGCGCTTCGCCGAGCGCTCGGCGAAGAGGCACGGCTGCGAGGCGCCGGGCCCGGCGTAGGGGGGAGCGTGGGCCGTCCGCAGTCCCTTGCCGCCCCCTCCAGGTGAGCTGTACGCTTTCCTGTACGTACAGGATGCTGTACAGAGGATTCTGGAGGCGATCATGCGCACGATGACCTACACGGAGTCCCGCGCGAATTACGCCGAGACCCTGAGCGCGGTCGTGGACGACCGTGAAGAGGTCGTGGTCACGCGGGCCGGCCACGAGCCCGTGGTGATAGTGGCGCTCGACGAGTACGAGTCCCTCAAGGAGACGGCGTACCAGCTCCGGAGTCCGGAGAACGCCCGTCGACTGCTGGCTTCGATCGACCGCCTGGAGAGCGGCGGCGGCACGGTGCAGGAGCTTGCGGAGTGAAGTTCGTGTGGGACCAGTCGTCGTGGGACGACTACGTCTGGTGGCAGCACCAGGATCGCAAGATCCTCAAGAGGATCAACACGCTGCTCCAGGACATCGCCCGGAACGGCAACGAAGGAATGGGCAAGCCGGAGCCTCTGAAGCACGGCTTCCAGGGGTACTGGTCCCGCCGCATCACCGACGAACACCGGCTCATCCACAAAGTGGTCGGCGACGAGGTCCGCATTGCCGCCTGCCGCTACCACTACGGCCACTGACCCCTACCGCACGCCCGCTCCCCGCCCCGCCCGCTCCACCAGCAGCCAGCCGCCCAGCGTCATCGCGACGGCCGCCGGGGCGCTGACCGGGATCGCGATCAGCAGGGCCGTGCGGCCGTCCAGCAGACCGCCGAAGCCGACGATGGACAGGCCGAGCACACCGAGCAGGCAGAACGTCGCGCCGAGGGCCGCGAGCGGGCCGGTTCCGGAGGTTCCCGGGGTTCCGGGGGTGGCCGGGGCAGCCGGGCGTTCGAAAGTGCGGAAGGCGGCGACCAGGGCCGCGGTCAGGGCCGCCGCGAGGGTGAGGCGCAGCGGGACCTGGGCCCACCAGGCGGCCGACGCGGGCTCGGGCAGTGCGACGTCCAGGGCGAGCAGCGCCCCGTACACCACGAACATCGCCGTGAGGTGCCAGAGGAACGCGGTCATCGCCACCCCGTTGGCCGCCACCACCGTGCGCCAGACGCGGGGGCGCTCCAGCAGGCGGGCGGCCGGGGCGCGGAGCAGCTCGACCGCGCCGACGAGCCAGAGGCCGTGGGCCAGCAGGGCGAGGGTGGGCGGGGCCATGTTGCTGACCTTCTCACCGGGCATCCCGACCATCGAGAGCGGGTACGGGCCGAACACCACCAGCGCCGTGGCGGTGACCAGGCCGCCACCGGCGAGCAGGGCGGCGCGGCGCAGATGGATGCGGCCGTCGGCGCGCAGGAAGCCGAGCTGGTGGACCGCCAGCCAGACGAACGCGAAGTTGAGGAACTCGACGTACGGGACCCCGGCGGCGAACCGCAGGACGTCGACCGTGACCGCCGCACCCGCAAGCCCCGCGAACGCCCCCCAGCCGTACCGCTCGTGCAGCTTCAGCAGCGGCGGGGTGAAGGCGACCATCGCCAGGTAGATCCCGATGAACCACAGCGGCTGGGTCACCATGCGCAGCGTCACGCCGGTCAGCCCGCCGCCCCCGCCGAGGAGTTGGACCAGCAGCGCCGCGGCCCCCCAGACGAGGACGAAGACCATGGTGGGGCGCAGCAGCCGCTGGAGGCGGGCCCGCAGGAAGGCGGAGTAGACGGAGTCCGCAGCGGCCCCCGGAGCGGCCTCGGGGCGCTTGCGGAGCAGGGAGCGGTAGGACAGCGCGTGCGAGAAGCCGCCGACGAAGAAGAACACCGGCATGACCTGGAGCAGCCAGGTCAGCGGCTGGAGCGCTGGAACGACGGCGAGCAGGTTGCCCACCCCGTCCGGGGTGACGGCGGCCATCAGCCAGTGACCGAGCACGACCGCACCCAGCGAGGCGACCCGGAGGAGGTCGACGTAACGGTCCCGGGTGGCGGGCGTCGCCCCGGCCAGTTCACGAACACTTGATCCCATGGGGGTACGGTCGCGCGAGCCGGGTGGGGTGCGGCAGCGCGACCGTACTCAGATCCGGGGTGAGTACGCCGGGCGGGAAGCTCAGATCACGTGCGCGCCCGGCGCGGGCGACACCGCCACCCGTGCGTTGCGGCAGGTCCCCGACGTCAGCAGCGCGGCCGCCACCTTCCCGGCCGTCTCCTCGTCCGGGACCAGGAACGCCGTCGTCGGCCCGGAGCCGGAGACCAGCGCCGCCAGGGCCCCGGCCTCCGTGCCCGCCGCCAGCGTGTCCGCGAGGGACGGGCGCAGGGAGAGCGCGGCGGGCTGGAGGTCGTTGCTCAGGGCTTCCGCGAGTGCGCCGGAGTCGCCGGAGCGCAGGGCGGCCAGGAGGGCGGGCGATGCGGTCGGTCCGGGAACCTCCGTCCCCGCCGTGAGCCGGTCGAACTCCCCGTAGACGGCGGGGGTGGAGAGCCCGCCGTCCGCCACCGCGAAGACCCAGTGGAACGTGCCGCCGACCTCGATCGGGGTCAGCTTCTCGCCGCGTCCCGTACCGAGCGCGGCCCCGCCCACCAGGCTGAACGGCACATCGCTGCCCAGTTCGGCGCAGATCGCGAGGAGTTCGTCGCGGCTCGCGCCCGTTCCCCACAGGGCGTCGCAGGCGACCAGGGCGGCCGCCCCGTCGGCGCTGCCGCCCGCCATGCCGCCCGCGACCGGGATGTCCTTGGCGATGTGGAGGTGGACTGCGGGGTCGATGCCGTACCGCTCGGCGAGCGCGAGGGCGGCGCGGGCGGCGAGATTCGTACGGTCCAGAGGCACCTGGCCGGCGTCCGGGCCCGAGCAGGTGATGCGCAGCTCGTCGGCGGGGGCCGCGGTGACCTCGTCGTACAGGCCGACGGCGAGGAAGACGTTGGCCAGGTCGTGGAAGCCGTCGGGGCGGGCGGCGCCCACGGCGAGCTGCACGTTGACCTTGGCGGGGACGCGGACGGTGACGCCCGTACGGACGGCGCTCACAGGGACGACACCTCCGGCTTGTGCTCCGCGATCGCCGCGAACTCCTCCACCGTCAGCGCCTCCCCGCGCGCCTGCGGCGAGATCCCGGCGGCGACGAGCGCGGCCTCGGCGGCGGGTGCGGAACCCGCCCAGCCGGCCAGGGCCGCGCGCAGCGTCTTGCGGCGCTGGGCGAACGCCGCGTCCACGACCGCGAAGACCTCGGCGCGGGACGCCTTGGTGGCGAGCGGCTCGGTGCGGCGGACGAGCGAGACGAGGCCGGAGTCGACGTTCGGGGCGGGCCAGAAGACGTTGCGGCCGATCGCCCCTGCGCGCTTCACGTCCGCGTACCAGTTGGCCTTCACCGACGGCACACCGTAGACCTTGTTGCCCGGGCGGGCGGCGAGGCGGTCGGCGACCTCGGACTGGACCATGACGAGGGTCCGCTCGATGCTGGGGAACCGCTCCAGCATGGTGAGCAGGACGGGCACGGCCACGTTGTACGGGAGGTTCGCGACGAGCGCGGTCGGCGCGGGGCCCGGCAGCTCGGTGACCAGCATCGCGTCGGAGTGGACGAGGGCGAAGCGGTCGGCGCGCTCCGGCATCCGGGCCTGGACCGTGGCGGGCAGCGCGGCCGCCAGCACGTCGTCGATCTCGACGGCGATCACCCGGTCCGCCGCCTCCAGCAGCGCCAGGGTCAGCGAGCCGAGCCCGGGGCCGACCTCGACGACCACGTCGTCCGGGCGGACCTCGGCCGTGCGCACGATACGGCGGACGGTGTTGGCGTCGATGACGAAGTTCTGACCGCGCTGCTTCGTGGGGCGTACGCCCAGCTTCGCGGCCAGGTCGCGGATGTCTGCGGGGCCCAGGAGGGCGTCGGGCTCTGTGCTGCTCACCCGGTAAGCCTACGGCCGCAGTGGGGCCACGGACTCGCCCCCCGCTGCACGTACAGCTTCTTCGCCCGGTACGTCTGCTCGGCGGCGGGCGCGTCCTGGGGGCGTCCGCTGCCGCCGAGGGACTGCCAGGTCTGCGTGTCGAACTGGTACAGCCCGCCGTACGTGCCGCTCGGGTCGACCGCGTCGGCGCGCCCGCCCGATTCGCAGGCGGCGAGCCCGGACCAGTTCAGCCCGTCCGCCCCGGCGACGGAGTCGGGCCGCTGCCGGGTGCCGGTGCGCACGACGCGGCTCTCCGGCAGGTGGACCAGCTCCTCGGCCGTCCGGCGCGGCTTCTGCCGGACGCCGTTGACGGTCCGGACCGTGTACGTGACCCGGCGTACGCCGTTGCGCCCGGCGCGCTCGACGACCTCGGTGCCCCGGAACAGGGCGGGGTCCTCGCTGCGTTCGACGGCGTACGGAACCGCCTCCTCGCGCACCTCGCGGGTGTCGGTGATCCGCATGACGGAGATCGTCTGGCCGTCGCGCGGGAAGCTCGCCGGGGCGACGGAGGTGGTGTCCTGACCGTGCAGGGTGATGCCCGCCTCTGCGAGGGCCTCCTGGACGGTGGCGGCGTTGGTGCGCAGGGTGCGTTCCTGGCCGTCGGCCATGAAGGTGACGGCGCGTTCGGTGCGGACGGTGAGGGTCAGGCCGGTACGGGCGATCCGGGTGGAGCGGGCCGCCGAGAGGTGCGCCCCCTCGGCCCGGATCCCGAACTCGCGCAGCGCCCCGGCCACGGTGTCGGCGGTCGTCCAGACCCGGTGGCGGACGCCGTCCAGGGTGAGGGTGACGGGCCGCCCGTACTGGACGACCACCTCGTCGCCGTGGTCGAGGCCGGCGCCGGGGTCCGGGGAGACGCGGTCGTGCGCGCCGACGGTGACGCCTTCCTGCTCCAGCAGCTCGGTGACGTCGTCGGCGAAGGTGTGCAGGGTCCGGGGCGTGCCGTCGACCTCCAGGCGGACGGCCTTGTCGTGGGCGACGAACGCGGTGGTGCCGCCGGCCAGGAAGGCGACGACCAGGGCCCGGGGGACGAGCCGGCTCAGCTTCAGGTTCTCGGGATCGGCGACGAAGGCGCGGCGGCGCTTGGCGGCCCGGCGGGCCTCGGCGCGGGTGGGACCCTGCCGGGGCACCGCGGACGGCGTGGGCGGGGCGGACGCCGTGGGCGGCGGCGGGCCGATGAGCGGGGCGCCGACGAACGAAGCGTCCACGAGCGGGGCGTCGACCATGGTCGGGGCGTGCGCCCACACCCTGTCCCCGCCCGCCAGCGTCAGCTGCTCGTGGAACGCGTCGAGACGCCCGTCCTGCGAAGTGCTCAAGCCGTTCACGCCGTTCAAGCCGTTCACGCCGCTCCCGAAGATCCGCCCGTCGACACCCCGTCGTGCGCGGGGACGATAGCGGAGCACCCGTGACTCTCCAAAGCGACACAGCTACAGAGAGTGTCCGAGCGCGGTCAGAAGTCGAACGCCCGCGCCGTGTTGTCGTAGATCGCGGCGGCCAGCACGTCCTCCTCCAGGCCCTTCACCTCGGCCATCGCGCGGAGCGTGACGGGGATGAGGTAGGGCGCGTTGGGCCGTCCGCGGTACGGGGCCGGGGTGAGGAAAGGGGCGTCCGTCTCGACGAGGACCAGCTCCACCGGGGCGACGGCGAGGGCGTCCCGCAGCGGCTGGGCGTTCTTGAAGGTCACGTTGCCCGCGAAGGACATGAAGTACCCGGCCCGCGCGCAGATCCGGGCCATCTCGGCGTCGCCGGAGTAGCAGTGGAACACCGTCCGCTCGGGCGCGCCCGCGTCCGCCAGTACCCGCAGGACGTCCGCGTGCGCGTCGCGGTCGTGGATGACCAGTGCCTTGCCGTGCCGCTTGGCGATCTCGATGTGGGCCCGGAAGGACTCCTCCTGGGCGGCGATGCCCTCGGGGCCCGTACGGAAGAAGTCGAGGCCCGTCTCGCCGACCCCGCGCACGTGGTCGAGGGCGGCCAGCGCGTCGATCTCCGCGAGCGCCTCGTCCAGCGCCGCCTTGCCGCCGGGCTCCCTCGCCCCCTGCCGCGCGGTGCCGTCCGGATCGCCGTGGACGATGCGCGGGGCCTCGTTGGGGTGCAGGGCGACCGAGGCGTGGACGGCGGGGTGGGCGGCCGCCGTCTCGGCGGCCCAGCGGGAGCCCGCCACGTCGCAGCCCACCTGGACGACGGTGGTCACGTTCACCGCGGCGGCCCGGGCGAGGGCCTCCTCGACGGTGGCGTCCTGCATGTCCAGGTGGGTGTGGGAGTCGGCGACCGGAACCCGCAGGGGCTCGGGCAGCGGCGGGGCTTCGGTACGGCTCATGCCGACGATCGTACGAGGACCCCGCCCCCGTACGACGTCGGCATGAGGCCCCACGACGTCGGCATGAGGCTTCCAGGACCGTACGGCGTCGGCACGAACCCCTACAGCGTCGGCACGAAACCCGAAGGCGTCACCTGCGGTGGAACGGGTGCAGCAGGTCGGACAGCCGCCAGTGGCGGTCCGGGGTGGCGGCGGTCGACACCGTACGGTCCTTCGCGCCGGTCTCAGCGGCCTGCGGCGTCTGCTGCTTCCGCAGCAGCTCCTGGACGCCCGCGACCCTCCCCGCCCGCATGATGCGCACCACATGTCCGCCGCAGTTGGCGCAGCTGGGCGTGGAGAGCGGCGACGGCACCCGCTCGCCGTCCGCCGTGTACACGACGAACGCATGGCCGTGCACGTCGACGTGGTGCTCTATCTCGTAGGACTGCTCCCAGCCGTACCCGCACTTCATGCAGGCGAAGGCGTACGCCTCATGAACAGTGGTCGCTGCGATCTCGCTCATGCCTGCTCCTCTTGTCCGCCGGACACGCGCTCCGGGGACGGCCGGCCCGCACGAAAGGTTCGAACGGGTGGCCCGTCCCTTCCAGTGGACACCCGCACCCGGATGGACGCACCAGCTCAGGGGCATTGTTGATGCGTTCTTGGCCTCCTTTGGCCGCCCTTTGCCGACGCATGGCCCGGGAGAGGAGCGAGGCAGGACAGCGCGTGACCGCCAGGGCACCGAGCGCCCCCGAGCGCGCCGCGCGCCGGTCGCGAACGCGCCCGCGCACCACCCCCGCCCGCCCTCGCCCCTTTCCTTGAATTACCAGGGATTTCGCTCCGCCCACACCCCATCCGCACCCCATGAATTCACCATTCAATTGAATCCATGATTTCCCCGGATGCCGCCCCCGATTTGCGACGCCCTCATTCCTCCTTTTCACTCATTACGTCCACCCCATTTCCCACAGGACGGGGAACAACCCATGTTCACCACGGACACCACTGCCACCGACATCGAGCTCGACCTGGACGCCGCTCTCAACCCCGGCGAGGTCGAAGGTCTGTACCGCGACTCCCGTGAGTGCGCCTACCTGGCGCTCCTCGCAGGCGGCGGAGCCCTGCTGCTCTCGCCCCCGACCCCGCGCCCGAAGAAGGGCTAGTCGTCGGCACATGGACCAGAAACATGCTTCGTCGCCCCTGGCGGGTGCCGTGCATGACCTGGCAACAGAGGTGGTCCTCGCTCTTCGGAGCGGGGACCACCTCGCCACGGTGTGCGGCGCTGCGGGAATCGACGAGGAGAATCGGACCGGAATCGCGGCGGTACGGGTCATCGGTGCCGACCTGTTGCTGCCGAGTGTTCTGTACGGACGCCATCCGCATCCGGGTGACGTCGCCGTACTCGACCGGGCGGTACGGGAATTCCCGCCCAAGCCCGACGCTCCGGCCGCCACGGCCTGGAGCCACTGGCACATGATCTCCACGCTCCAGCGGATGGCACCGCCCGCACCGGGAGCCGCCGCCCCCGGCGCCTACGCGGAGCCGGACGCCGCCTGGCTGGAGGAGGCCCCCTGGCAGGCGTTCACCCACCAGCTCTCGGTCCTCGCGCCGCTCGCCGTCCCGGCCGCCCCCTCGGCCGTGCAGCGGGCCGCGGCGAACCGGGCCGTCGACCTGTCGCGCGGCTTCGTCCGCGCGGTGCGGCGGCGCGACTGGCTCCAGGCGGCGGGCGCGGGCCGCTGGCTCGCGGCGGTCGGCGGCGAACCGGCCACCCTGGGCCTGGAGCGCGGCCTGGACTTCGTCGAGCAGATGGGCGGGCACGACCCCCGGGTGACCCTCCACGTGCGGGCCGCCCGGCTGATGGCCGAGGCGAGGGCCCGGTGACGACGACCGCGACCCAGGACCCGCGGGAGACACCGGGTGCGGGCCGCCCGGCCCGCGAGCACGCCTCCTCCGGGACCGCCGGTGCCTCCGGCGCCCCCGGGGCCGCGCTCGCCGTCCTCCCCGGAGTCCTGGCCTCCGCCCTCGCCTGGACCGACGCGCACCGCACCCGCTTCGCACTCCCCGACGACGTCCTGGAACCCCACACCCAGGTCAACGCCACGCTCAAGCCGCTGGGCGAGCTGGCCCAGCTCGGCTCGACGATCCGCGGCACGACCGCCCCCGGCGCCCCGGAGCACGAGCTGGCCGGGGACCTCGTCGCGTACGCCTGGGAGCAGCTGCACGAGGGCGCACTGCTCCTGGAGCTGCTGCGCGCCGAGCCGTTCGCCGCGTACCCGTACGAGATCTACGCAGCCTTCGCCGGATACGGGCTGCGCCACGAGGGCTTCGAGGCGCTGGCCCGCCCCCTCACCGCGACCCGCGCCTGGGCCCACACCGAGCAGCACGCCAACCGCCAGCTGGGACTGGTCAACTCCGAGCGCCGGGTGGGCGTGGTGACCCACACGGACGCGGGCGGGGTGCTGTCCCGGACCTGGCTGGGCGGACTGTCCGAGCCCTGGATGTTCGAGGGCCCCTCGGGCTACGCGCTGACCCACACCGTCTTCCACCTCACGGACTGGGGCCGGATGCCCGACCGGGTGCCGGGGAAGATCGACGGCTATCTGCGGACCTGGCTGCCCGCGTGGGCGGACGGCTGTCTGGAGAGCGGCCAGTGGGACCTGACCGGCGAACTGCTGGCGGTGGCCGCGTCGCTGCCGGGCCCGGCTCCCGCAGAGCTGCTGGACGCGGTCTGGCCGGTGCTCGCCGACGTACAGCATCCGACCGGCTGCGTCCCGGAGACCGGCGTGCCGGTGCAGGACCCCGCGCCGGACCCGTACCCCTTCATCGACTGCTACCACTCCACGCTGGTCACGGCCTTCGCGGCGGCCCTGTCCCTGAGGTCGCTGCGGCAGACGGACGCGCGGACGGACGAGACGACTCCAGGCCGGGAAAGGCACACCCCATGAGCAGCGGCACGACCGCCGGCACCGCCACCGGTATCCAGCAGATCCACGACGTCGGGGCGAAGGCCCTGGGCTGGCTGTACGAACACCGCGAGGGCTTCCGGCTGGAGGCGGACCCGTCCCCGGAGGCGGGAATGCTCGACCGGTTCAAGCCGCTGGGCGAGCTCGCGCTGATCGGGAAGGTCATCTTCCGCGAGGGGGTGGCCGGCTCGCAGCAGTCCTCCCTCGCCCACAAGCTGCTGGACCACGCCTGGCACGAGCTGCTGGATTCGGGGGCGCGGCTGCTGGAGGGCCAGCGGCGCGAACCGCTCTCGCCGGTACCGCTGGAGGTCTACGTACCGTTCCGGGAGCTGGGCTACCGGCAGCCGGACCTGGAGTCCGCGATCCGGCTCAACCACCGCCTGGCCAGCTGGGCGGCGCTGGAGGTGCTGCCGGTGCGGCGGCTCGGCCTCAGCGCCATCGAGCGCCGGTTCGGGGTGGAGCCGAGCGTTCCGGAGACGGCGGCGCTGGCCCACACCTGGCTGGCGCGGCGGCCGGAACCGTGGACGGTCGAGGGCCATATCGGCTACGACATCACGCACACGGTGTTCCACCTCACCGACTGGGGCGAGAAACCGGCCGGGCTGCCCGCCGACATCGCGGAGTACCTGGCCCTCTGGCTGCCGGTCTGGCTGGACGACTGGCTGGACCTGAAGCGCTGGGACCTGCTGGGCGAGCTGCTGGTCGTGGACGCGTGCCTGCCGGAGCCGACGCTGGACCCGGCGGCCTGGGCCGGGTTCGCGCAGGCGCAGGAGCCGGACGGGGCGATGCCGGTGGTCGGCGGGATGCCGGAGGGCGACGAGGAGTCGGTGTTCGACCTGGTCTACCACCCGACGCTGGTCGCCGCGTTCGCCTCGGCGCTGGCGATGTCCCGCGCGCTGTCCGACCTGTCCGCTTCCCCGGCCCCGGCATGACCGAGGTGACGGCGGCCCCGGCGACCGCCCCCGTCTCCCCGGCGGCCACCGCCCGCGTCCTGGCGGAGGCCGCGCGGGCCGTCGACGCGCCCGACCTGGTGCTCGCGGTCAGCCGGAACGGGGTGCGCACCGTCCACACCGGCGGGAGCGCCGAGCCCGGCCCGGTCCCCCGCGAGCTGATGGCGTACGAGCTGGGCTCGGCGTCGAAGCCGTACGCGGGGCTGCTGCTGGCCCGGCTGGTGGCGCAGGGCCGGGTGCGGTACGAGGACCGGGCGGCGGACCTGCTGGCCCCGGGCTTCCCGGTGCACCCGGCGGTACGCCGGATCACCCTGCGCCATCTGCTCACCCACACCTCGGGGCTGCCGGGCCTGCCCGCCGACTTCTACCCGCAGGCGGTGCCCCGCTGGTCGACCGACCCGTACGGCGGCTACCCGGCCGACCGGGTGGTCCGGGCCTTCCTGCGGGCCCGCCCGCGCCACCGGCCCGGAACCCGCTGGCGCTACTCGAACTTCGCCGTCTCGGTCCTCGGCCACACCCTGGCGGCGGCCACGGGGACCCCGTGGGAGGTCCTGCTCCACCAGCAGGTGCTGGCCCCGCTGGGCCTGGACGCGACCCGGGTGCGCCCCGGACCCGACGGCACGGACGCGGTGGGGCACCGCCGCGACGGCACGCCGGTGCCCGCGCTGGACACCGGGGGCTTCACGGCGGCGGGCGCGGTCCGGGCGACCCCGCTGGACCTGCTGACGTTCCTGGAGGCGCATACAGGGGGCGCTGCGGACTCCCCGACGGACTCCTCACTGGCCGCCGCGCTCACCGAGGTGACCCGCCCGGTACTGCGACGCGGCCGGCGGCACGCGCACACCCATACGCTCACGTGGTTCCACCACCCGTCCCCGTACGGCCCGGTGCTCTTCCACGCGGGGGCGACGCTCGGTCAGCAGGCGTTCCTGGGCTTCCGCCCGGGGACGGGGCTCGCGGTGGCGGCGACGGCGACGCGGCGGGTGCACCGGGCGGACACGTTCGTGGCGACGGCGTACGGCTTGCTGACGGAAACGCCGTAGGTAACAGGCGTACGGCGTACTGACGAAACGCCGTAGGCAGTAGGCAGTACGGGGTACTACTGCTTGGGCGGTGCCTTCTCTGCGTTCTTGGCGGCGACGACCGCGTCGAACACCTCCCGCTTCGGCAGCCCGGCATCGGCGGCGACGGCGGCGATGGCCTCCTTGCGCCGCTCCCCCGCCTCCTCCCGCACCCGCACGCGCCGCACGAGTTCGTCGGCGTCGAGGTCCCCGGGACCGGCGTCCGCCGCCCCCTCCACCACGACGGTGATCTCGCCGCGCACGCCGTCGGCGGCCCACACGGCCAGCTCGCCCAGGGGCCCGCGCTTGACCTCCTCGTACGTCTTGGTCAGCTCGCGGCAGACGGCGGCGCGGCGCTCTGCGCCGAAGACCTCGGCCATGGCGGCGAGGGTGTCGTCGAGCCGGTGGGGGGCCTCGAAGAAGACCATGGTGCGGCGCTCGTCGGCGTTCTCGCGGAGCCGGGAGAGCCGCTCCCCGGCCTTGCGCGGCAGGAACCCTTCGAAACAGAACCGGTCGACGGGCAGCCCGGAGAGGGCGAGGGCGGTCAGCACGGCACTGGGCCCCGGCACGGCGGTGACACGGATGTCCTTCTCCACAGCGGCGGCGACGAGCCGGTATCCCGGGTCGGAGACGGACGGCATCCCCGCATCCGTAACAAGAAGCACACGGGCGCCACCGCTCAGCGCCTCGACGAGCTCGGGCGTCCGGGCGGACTCGTTCCCCTCGAAGTACGAGACGACACGCCCCGAGGTGTGGATGCCGAGCGCCTGGGTGAGCCGGCGCAGCCGCCTGGTGTCCTCGGCGGCGACGACGTCGGCCCGCTCCAGTTCGGCGGCGAGGCGGGGCGGGGCGTCCCCCACATCGCCGATGGGGGTCCCTGCGAGCACGAGCGTTCCAGTCGTTCCAGTCACATCAGCCATCCTCGCAGCACGGGCAGCACCCTTCGCACAGATGCGTTCCCTACGATGGCGCGGTGACGAGTACCGCACCCGAGACCCAGCGGGGCCACGACGCCGGGGACCCGCTCGGCGAACAGCCGACCTCCTGGCAACGGCGGCTGCGCCGCTTCGGCCATGTCCCCCGCCCGGAGACCTCCCTCCGCGACCGGCTGGACCCGCCGTACACCCGGCCCGGACGGCAGATGTGGTCGGTGCTCGCGATCCCGCCGCACGTGGCGGACCGCCTGGTGCGCTGGTCGGCCTGGGGCGGCCCGCTGCTCGTGACGCTCGTCGCGGGCCTGCTGCGCTTCTGGAAGCTGGACCAGCCGCACGCGGTGATATTCGACGAGACGTACTACGCGAAGGACGCGTGGGCGCTGGTCAACCAGGGGTACGAGGGATCCTGGCCCAAGGACGTCGACAAACAGATCCTGAACGACCCCTCCTCCGTCCCCGTCCCCACCGACCCGGGCTATGTGGTGCACCCGCCGGTCGGCAAGTGGATCATCGGCCTCGGTGAGCAGCTGTTCGGCTTCACGCCGTTCGGCTGGCGGTTCATGGTGGCGGTGCTGGGCACGATCTCCGTCCTCCTGCTCTGCCGGATCGGCCGGCGCCTGTTCCGCTCGACGTTCCTGGGCTGTCTGGCGGGCCTGCTGCTCGCGGTGGACGGCCTGCACTTCGTGATGAGCCGGACCGCGCTGCTGGACCTGATCGTCATGTTCTTCGTGCTGGCGGCGTTCGGCTGCCTGGTGGTGGACCGGGACCACGCCCGCCGCGGACTGGCGGCCGCGCTGCCGGTGGACGAGGAGGGCGTACTGCGCCCGAACGCCCAAGTGGCGGAGACGCTGCGCCTCGGCCGGCGGCCGTGGCGTCTCGCGGCGGGCGTGATGCTGGGCCTGGCGTTCGCGACGAAGTGGAACGGCCTGTACGTGCTGGCGGCGTTCGGCCTGATGACGGTGTTGTGGGACGTAGGCGCGAGGCGGACAGCAGGCGCGGTGCACCCCTACCAGGCGGTGCTGCGCCGCGACCTGATCCCCGCGTTCGTCTCGACGGTGCCGGTGGCGATCGTCACGTACGTCGTGTCGTGGACCGGCTGGATCGTCACGGACAAGGGCTACTACCGCAACTGGGCGGCCACCGAGGGCAAGGACTCCTCCTGGAGCTGGCTGTTCCCGGACTGGCTGCGCAGCCTGTGGCACTACGAGAACCAGGTGTACGACTTCCATGTCGGCCTCACCTCGGGCCACACGTACGAGTCCAACCCCTGGAGCTGGCTGGTTCTGGGCCGCCCGGTCTCGTACTACTACGAGGAGCAGACGGGCTGCACGGAGTCGGCGACCGGCAAGTGCGCCGCCGAGGTCCTGGCCATCGGCACCCCGCTCCTGTGGTGGCTGGCGTGTTTCGCCCTCGCGTACGTGGTGTGGCGCTGGTTCTTCCGCCGCGACTGGCGGGCCGGCGCGATCGCCTGCGGCGTGGTGGCGGGCTGGTTGCCCTGGTTCTTCTACCAGGAGCGGACGATCTTCCTCTTCTACGCGGTGGTGTTCGTCCCGTTCCTCTGCCTGGCGGTCACGATGATGCTGGGCGCGATCGCGGGCCCGGCGGCAGGCACGGGCGCCCGCGCCGAACTGGGCCTCACCGCCCAGGACCCCACCGGCGAACGCCGCCGCACGCTGGGGGCGATCGCGGTGGGCGTCCTGGTGCTCCTGATCATCTGGAACTTCATCTACTTCTGGCCGCTGTACACCGGGACGTCGATCCCGGAGGACCTGTGGCGGGACCGGATGTGGCTGGATACATGGGTGTGAGCAGGTGAGCCGCCTTTGGGCACAAGCAGGAGCGTAACTTATTTGCTACGCTACCTGTCGACGGTGCGAGAGAGGAGAGCCACCATGACGGCCGAGCACAGCGCGTTCTGGGACGACCTCGCCGAGGACCTGCAGGACCCGGAGTTCCTCCGCCACTACGTGGTGGAATCCATCCGCATCGCCACCATCGACCGCATCGTGAACCAGCTGGATGAAGCCCGCGGCGCGGCGGACCTCTCGAAAGCCGCGCTGGCGCGTGCGATCAGCGCGGAACCTGCTGTCGTACGAAGGCTCTTCTCGGCGAAGCACGTCAATCCGACGCTCGGCACACTGGCCGAGGTCGCAGCTGCGCTGGGCATGCGCATCACCCTGGAACCGCTGCCGCCGGCCGAGCAGAAGTCGGTCACCGAACCGTTGCTGGACGGGCGCGCGGCGGATACTCAAGCGCTCGCACACCACCTCAGCGAGCTACGAAGCGGCACGTCCCAGTCGGCCGCGGCCTGAGCGCTTCATCGCGTCGAGCGAGGGTTGCGTTCTCACAGGCGACGTCTTCGACGGCCGCACTGGGCGCCGACGGCGGTCGCGTGGGTCTGGCGTCACAGGGTGGATCCTTGCCCAACAGCCTTCACCTTGGCGGCGCTTTCGGCTATTCCACCCCCTTAAGTGGCCACGCAGAGGGGTGGGTTCGTCCCGCTCCTCCGGGAACACTCCCGAGCTGCCCGTCGATACGCCTAACGTCTGCTCCATGGACGGACAGTGGGCAGTGGTCGTCGGTGCCGCTCTGGGTGCCAGCGGTGCGGTCGTCGGGGCGTTCACCACGTGGGTGAGTGCCCGGCTCCAGACCCGGGTGCAGCTGAGAGTGGCTGAACTCCAGCACACGGCGGCGCAGACCGCCGAGACGATCGGGCGTAAACGCGCGGCCTATTCGGATCTCGTCCTGGCGGTCGACACCGTGCGCCGCCAGATGCGGAAAGTCCGCCGGCACCTGCAGGAGGCCTCGGACGACGACTCCGCGCTCCGCGCTGAACAGGCAGCTGTGCACGAGCGGATACGGGAGGCGCAGGCGGCCGAGTGGGTCCTGCGGCTCATGCTGTCCGACGAGGAACAGCTGGCCGTCACCGGGGTGTTCAACGCGATGTACGTCTGCCATGAGGCTCTCATGGCAGACGTCGACACGTGGCTCGCGACCGCTCGGCCGGGCGAACGCCGCGAGCCCTCGGACGCACCCCGCTTCGGCGGGACGACAGCCGCTCTGCAGGCCCGGATGATGAGTTTCGCGAGCAGCGCCCACGACCGGCTGTACAGCCACAGCCTGCCCGGCACCGCACGGCCTGCGACCCAGGTCGAGCCCCGGCCGGAGGGGTGAGCGCAGCCGGGCACCCGCACCTGTCCGGCTCGGTCGCCGTGGTCACACCGGAACTCCCGGCCCGGCCGCCGTCTTTCGCCGCTGCCGCACCAGGAAGACCGCCGCCACGGCCGACAGCATCAGGAAGAGCAGGGCGGTCCCGCCCGAGATCCAGGCGAGCAGGGCCGCGCCGCCGCCCCCGACGTCCGCCTCGCGGGCGACCACCTGCGGGTCGTCCGCCTGGTAGCGGACGGTCAGGGCGGCGCCCACGGACTGCTTGCCGCCGCCGCTGCCCGTCGGCAGATCGGCCACCACGGTCCGGCCGTCGGCCTCGAACTCGACGCGGCAGTGGCCGATCATGCACGACCCGCTCGTGTGCAGCGTGGCGTCGGCCCGCTCGCCGTTCCGCAGGGAGCGCAGGTGCTCGGCCGCCGGGAACATCACCAGCACCGACAGCATCCCCAGCAGCAGCGCGAGCGTCAGCGACATCACCAGGGATCCACGGGGGCCCAGTCCGCTCTGCCCGCTCCCCGATGCGCTCTCGTTCACTTTGCCGTCCACCTGTCCCGTCCTCCCCGTCCGTTCTGGTGTACGAGCAGACTAGTTCGGATGGACGGACTGTCGGAGGCCTCGCGTAGGTTGAGCGCCGTCGCAGTCGAACGGAAGGAACGGGGAACACGGTGAAGGCGTACGACCTGGGGTTCGGAGAGTCCGCGGGCGCGCTGTCGGTCCATCCCGGCAGGAGCATCGAGATCGATCTGCCCGGGGCCCGCGTCGCCGGGTGGTGCGGCGGTCGTGCGCCCGGGATCGGGACGGCCTCCTGGCCCCGGAGCCCCGCCACGGGGCTGCCGATGATCCATGTCATCACCCTCGAACTGCCGGAGGACTACCGGCGCAAGGGCGATGACCTGGTGGCCGTCTCCTTCTTCCAGGCCGACGACCACGTCGCCGACGCCATCGAGGGCGTCGACGAACTGCTGGCGGGCACCGCGCCCACCCCGGAGCAGGCCGCCGACCCGTTCCTCGCCGCGGTGGCCGCGACGGCTGCGGCCCGCCACCCCCGGCAGGAGGACCTGGAGGACATGATCGGCGGCGCGCACGCGCTGATCCGGCTCACCGCCGAGGAGTTCGCCGCACCCCGCATCGACCCCCCGGCCGACATCCGTCCGGACGGCCTCGGCGACAAGTACAGCCGCGGCCAGAACGCCTGGGACGACAGCGCCCCCGAGATCACGGTCTGGATCGGCGAGCGCACCGGCGACCCGAACACCGGCCTCGCCCCGACGGAGGACGGCGAGGACGGCGAGGACGGCTACGTGGATGCCTGGTCCTCGGACGACGAGGATCTCGAAGCGTTCTGGTCGTCCGTCGAGGGCGTCTCCCACCTCGGCGGGACGGTGATGCCCTGCCAGGGGCTTCCGGCGGGGCTGACCCCGTACGTCTTCGAGCTGGAGGACGGCGTCGGCGGGGTCAACTTCGGCGGCGGCAACGCGCAGATCGACCTGGAGTCGGGCGTCTTCGACTGGGCGCAGTAGCGGGGCCGAGGGGGCTGAGAGGCACAGCCCGCCCGGGCTGTGCCTCCCCCGCTGCCGCCGCACTACATCCCGGCTCAGTCGCCCCCGCAGCCGCCGCAGCTCGAACCGCAGCTGCCACCGCAGCCTCCACCGCTGCTGTACCTGCCGCTGCCGTCGCTCCCGCTCGACCGGGTCGACGAAGAGCGCGGTGGGTTCCTGCGGCGCTCCTCAGCCTCGCGCTTCGCCCGCTCGCTCGCCGCCCGCTCCCGCGCCGCCTCGTCCCGGGCCTTGCGGAGCCGTTCGCGCTGGCGGGTGGCGCCGTCCACCGGTTCCCAGACGCCCAACCCGTGGTGGCGGTCCGGCCGGAGGGGGGCCGTGGTCACCGCCGCGTACATCCGGCCCATCTCCTGGTAGCGGTGATATTCGGCGCAGGCGTATTCGAGAACGACCTCGTCGCCCTCGATCGGCGTGCCGTACAGGATCGCCTCGAAGGGCTCCCGCCGCGGGTCGATGTCGTGGTGCCCGTTCCCCTCCGCGTACACCGACCCGCTGCCCAGGAGCCGCGTCCTGGTGCGGGTGTCGCGCCTCCGGGGTACGTACGCGATCAGCGGGGGCGCCGAGGGCGTACGGGCGTCCGCGCACACCCAGTGGCGTCCGTCGGCCCCGGCGCGTACGCCCACGATCAGGGCCGGCTGGTCCTCCTCGTGGAGTCGCCGCGCCGCCCGGTAGGCGAGCTGGCCCCAGCCGGCGAAGGCCGTACCGGCCACCAGAAGCACCAGGCAGACGCGCTGCTGCCCGATGGCGTCGTACGCGACACCGCCCGAGGTCAGGTCCTCGACCAGGCCGTCGGTCAGGATCGCGAGGCCGCTCAGGCAGAGCGCCAGCCCGAGGTAGACCTGACCGTGGCCGCGGTGGCCGTCCGACTCCGGGACGCCCCCGGGCAGCGGGAAGCGGCGTTTCCCGGCCGCGGCGAGAGCCAGCGCCCGCTGCCGTCGGCGGGCCCGCAGCCGCAGGCCGCCTCCGGTGACCGCTAAGGCGCAGACGGCGAGGACGACCAGGTACCCGGCCGTCGCCGGGCGGTCGATGCCGCCGGTCCGGGCCGCCGGCAGGGAAGCCTCCACCGCGACGAACAGCGCCGCCGGGAAGACCGCGACCGGAACGTACCGGTACCAGAGCGGCAGGGCGGTCAGCAGGACCACGCCCGGATACCTCAGCCAGTCCGTCCCGCCCCCGAGCCCGTCGCGCCAGGCCCCGGACGCGGACGAGAGCCCGAAGAGGAGGACGTACGCCGTCGCCACCAGGGCCGCCAGGATCCAGCCGCCCAGGACCGGGGCGAGGACGGCCGGGACCCCCGCCTTGCGCCACTTGTCCGCGTCGGCCACGGACCAGGCGGTGACGGAACCCCCGGTCACGGACCGGCTGGTGCTGCCGTCGCCGCCCACCGACCAGACCGGGACGCCCGCTTCGGGCAGGGTCCCGGGCGGCAGGTACTTGATGTGGTCCACCGCCTGCGGCCGATCGCGGTGCGCTCTCCACGTGAACATCCCGTACGCCCCCCGACGTCCGCTCCCCCGTGCGTCCCCGGCCAGTCTTCCCGCAACCGCCCCGGCCCACACAGACCACGCCGGAGAGCGCTTTCCAGCCAAGCATTCCGGTCCGGTAACAACCCCCTCACCGCCCGCGACAACCGCTTAGGGTTCCTCACAGTTGCCCCTTGAACATGTTCAGGGGGCCTCCTGGGGAGGGGGACTGCGAGATGCGCAGTGGAGCGAAGGTCGCCGTCGTGGGCGGTGCGTTCGTGCTGGTGGCCGGCGGGATCGGTTACGGGGCGTACAGCATGCTCGGGGACACGGGCGACGGGGGCGGCGGTACGCAGAGCGCGTCCCAGTCGTCGAAGGTGAAAACGGGGCCGCCGAGCGCGGAGGAGATAGCCGAGACGTCGAAGGGCTTCTTCGACGCGTGGGCGGCCGGGGACGCGTCGGCGGCGGCCGTCCTGACCAACAACGAGGCGGGCGCGGAGCCGGTGCTCGCCTCGTACGGCGAGGACGCCCACATCGGCAAGATCAAGATCACCCCGGGCCCGGCCGTCGGCACGAAGGTCCCGTACACGGTCAAGGCCACCGTCGCGTACGAGGGGAAGTCGAAGCCCATCTCCTACGCCTCGGAACTGACGGTCGTCCGCGGCCTCACGACGGGCAAGGCCCTCGTCGACTGGGAACCGACGGTCGTACACCCGCAGTTGACTGAGGGCGCGACGCTGAAGACGGGCGAGTCCTCGACCCCGGCGATCGAAGCAGTCGACCGCAACGGCACGGTGCTGACGAAGGAGAAGTACCCCTCGCTCGGGCCGATCCTGGACACCCTGCGCCAGAAGTACGGGGAGAACTCGGGTGGTTCGGCCGGCATCGAGACCTGGATCGAGCCCGCCGACGCGTCCCAGCCGGACGTCAACCTGCTGACCCTGTCCAAGGGCAAGCCCGGCAAGGTCCAGACGACGCTGGACGCGAACGCGCAGGCGGCGGCCGAGCGGGCGGTGAAGAAGTTCTCGGAGGCGTCGGTGGTCGCGGTGAAGCCGTCGACGGGGGCGATCCGCGCGGTGGCCAACAACCCGGTGACCGAGTTCAACGTGGCGCTCCAGGGCAAGCAGGCGCCCGGCTCGACGCTGAAGATCATGACGGCGGCGATGCTGCTGGAGAAGGGGCTCGTCACGGCGAACGGGGCGGCGGAGTGCCCCAAGGACGCGATGTACCAAAGCCGTTCCTTCCACAACCTGAAACACTTCGCGCTGCCGGACGGCTCCACCTTCACCCAGAGCTTCGCCAAGTCCTGCAACACCGCCTTCATCAAGCTCATCGACGACACGAAGGACGACGCCGCCCTCCCCAAGATCGCCCGGGATGTCTTCGGGATCGGCCTGAACTGGCAGACCGGTGTGGTCACCACGGACGGCAGCGTGCCGGAGGAGGTGGGCGGCGAGGCGGCCGCCCAGTACATCGGGCAGGGCACGGTCCAGATGAACGTCCTCAACATGGCGTCCATCACCGCGACGGCCCGCACCGGCACCTTCCGGCAGCCGATCATCGTCCCCCAGTCCCTGGACAACCGGGAGTTGGCGACGGCGTCGCGTTCGCTGTCGCCGTCCGTCACGCAGCAGCTCACGACGATGATGCGTGCCACGGCCGCCTGGGGCACGGGCGCGAAGGCCATGGCGGGCGTCGGCGGCGACAAGGGCGCGAAGACCGGTTCGGCGGAGGTCGGCGGGCAGTCCACCTCGAACAGCTGGTTCACCGGCTTCAGCAACGACCTCGCGGCAGCGGCGGTCGTCCAGTCCGGCGGCCACGGCGGCGACGCTGCGGGCCCGGTCGTGGCGGAGGTGCTGAAGGCGGGCGGCTGAGGCCGGGCCGAAAGCCGGACCGAAGGCCGGGCCGAAAGCCGGGCCGACGCGCCAGGTGTCCTCCGGCAGGCGGAGGGCCCTACCCCGTCGCCCAGTCCCCCCGCCCCACCAGATCCAGCACCAGGGCGGCGATGTTCCACGCGTCGTCGTCGCCCCGGTGGTGGCGGCCCTCCAGCGGGAGGCCGGCCGTCTCCAGGGCCTGGGCCATGCCGGGGCGGCGGCGCAGCCCGTACGAAGCGGTGAAGGCGATCTTGGCGTTCGTGTGGCGCTGCCCGAAGGGGTACGCCGTGCCCGTCGCCCGGCACTGGCGGGTGAACTGGTTACGGTCGTAGTCGCCCCAACTCGCCCACGGCAGCAACCCCGTACGGTGCTCGGCCGCCAGCACCCGGCAGGCCTCGGCGAACGGCAGGCCGGCGTCCACCTCCGCCTGCGTCAGCCCGGTCAGCTCCGTGCAGAACGGGCTGACCTTCGAGCGTGCGGGCCGGACCAGCAGCCGGTGCTTGGCGAGCCGTTCGCCCGCGCGCAGGTCGACCACCGTGAGACCGATCTCGATGATCTCGCTCACCTGGCCGGGCGGCGGCTGCCCCTCCCAGCAGGTCGCCTCGACGTCGACCACGTTCAGCAGGTACGCGTCCCGCTCCCCCATGTCCATGGGGCGAGCGTAGAAGCGCCGCCGACCCGGGGCATCCGGGTTTCGCGTCCCCACCCCCCCCCAGCGGGTCGCGGCACGCTGCGAGCTCGCGACCGGCCCGGTCGGCCCACGCTCCGGAACCCCCTCGCGTGCATCGTGCACGGACCGCTAGCGTGCAGCCATGAGCACACCCGAACCCGCAGAAACCGCACACGTCTCCCCCGCCCACCCCCGGTTCGCGGAGGCGCTGGCCGAGCTGGGTCTCCAGGTCGAGGTACGCCGCTTTCCCGACGCGACCAGGACCGCCGCCGAGGCCGCGGCGGCGGTCGGCTGCGAGCTGAGCGAGATCGTCAAGTCGCTGGTCTTCACGGCGGACGGTGTGCCGGTCCTGGTCCTGATGGACGGGTCGTCGCGGGTGGACGTCGAGCTGGTACGCCGCGAACTCGGCGCGCAGAAGGTGGCGCGGGCGAACGCGGACCTGGTCAGGGAGACGACCGGGTACGCCATCGGCGGCGTACCCCCCTTCGGCCACGCCACGAAGACCCGCGTCCTGGCCGACCGGCGCCTCCTGGACCACGCGGTGGTGTGGGCGGCGGCGGGCACCCCGCACACGGTGTTCCCGCTCGACCCGAAAACGCTGATCGCCCACGCGGGCGCGACTGTCGCGGATGTGCGCGAGCCCGCCAAGTGACCCCGCTGGTCGCCCTCGCGGTCCTCGTGGCCGCGGTCACGCACGCCAGTTGGAACGCCATCGCCCACGCGATCAAGGACCAGTTGGTCTCCTTCACGCTGATCTCCGGCGGCGGCCTGCTGATCGGCGCGGCGATGGCCCTGTTCGCCCCGTTCCCGGCGGCGGCCGCCTGGCCGTACCTCCTGGTCTCGGCCGCGCTGCACGTGGCGTACATGATGCTGCTGATGCGCTCGTTCACGCTGGGCGACTTCGGCCAGATGTACCCCATCGCCCGGGGCACGGCCCCGCTGGTGGTGACGGTCCTGGCCGCGGTGTTCGTCGGCGAGCGCCCGGACGCCTGGGCCACGACGGGCGTGGCGGTGGCCTCGGCAGGACTGGTCGGCCTGGCGCTGTGGGGCATCCGGGGTTCCGGGAAGCGCCCGCACTGGCCGGCGATCGTGGCGGCCCTCGGCACGGGCCTGGCGATCGCCGGGTACACGACGGTGGACGGCGTGGGGGTACGGGCCTCCGGCACACCGCTCGGTTACGTCGCGTGGCTGATGATCCTGGAGGGCCTGGCGATCCCGGCGTACGCGTACTACCGCCGCCGCACCGAACTGGCGGCCCAGCTCCGCCCGTTCGTGGTACGGGGCCTGCTCGGCGCGGCCCTGTCGGTGGTCGCGTACGGCCTGGTGCTCTGGGCCCAGACGAGGGCCCCGCTCGCCCCGATCGCGGCGCTGCGCGAGTCGTCGATCATCGTGGGCGCGGCGATCGGCACGCTGTTCTTCAAGGAGCGCTTCGGGGCTCCGAGGATCGCGGCGGCGGGGCTGATGGTGGTGGGCATCGGGCTGATGCTGCATACGAGCTGATGCCCCCCGCTCCTCCGTACGGGCAGGGGCGAGGGGCATCGGGGGCCGTTCGGATCAGACGGTCGCCTTCGTCGTCTCGTCGTCGGCGTCTCCGCCGGTTTCGTCGGAGCCGCCCGCCTTCCGGACCCGCACGTATTCAAGGAAGCTGTTCAGCTCGCGCTTGACGACGGGGGCGAGGAGGTACAGGCCGATGATGTTGACGACTGCGAGGGTGAAGAGCACCGCGTCGGCCAGGCTGATGAGGGTTTCCAGCGTGAGCAGGGACCCGGCGACGACGAACAGCGTGTAGAGGCTCTTGTAGACGGTCTCGCTGGTGCGGCTGCGCCCGAAGAGGTGCGTCCAGGCCTTGAGGCCGTAGTAGCCCCAGGTGAGCACCGTGGAGATCGCGAAGAGCATCACCGCGACGGTGAGGATGTACGGGAACCAGGGCAGCACGGTCTCGAACGCGTCCGAGGTGATCGTCACGCCGCCGATGGACTCACCGTCACGGGCCTCGCCCCAGCTGGCGGGGTTGGCGATGACGATGGTCAGCGCGGTCATGGTGCAGATGATGACCGTGTCGATGAACGGCTCCAGCAGGGCGACCAGGCCCTCGCTGGCGGGGTGCTTGGTCTTGACCGCGGAGTGGGCGATCGGAGCGGAGCCGATACCGGCCTCGTTGGAGAACGCGGCGCGCTGGAAGCCGATGATCAGTGCGCCGAGGATGCCGCCCGCGACGCCTTCGGGGTTGAAGGCGCCCTCGATGATGGTGCCGATCGCGGCGGGCACGGCGGTGACGTTGACCAGGATGACGACGAGGCAGGCGACGATGTAGATGCCCGCCATCGCGGGAACCAGACGGCTGGTGACCGAGGCGATGGAGCGGATGCCGCCGAGCAGGACGATGCCGACGAGCGCGGCGATCAGGATGCCGAAGAAGAGAGCGCCGCCGGAGGAGCCCATCGCACCGTCCTCGCCGCCGGTGACGGAGACGAGCTGGGCGTAGGACTGGTTGACCTGGAAGAGGTTGCCGCCGAAGAGCCCGAAGAACAGGATCATGATCGAGGCGAGGACGGCGAGGACCTTGCCGAGGCTCTTGCCGTTCTTCCCGAAGCGTTCGGCGAGCCCCTTGGGCAGGTAGTGCATCGGTCCGCCGGAGACCGTGCCGTCGGCGTGGACCTCGCGGTACTTCACACCGAGGGTGACCTCGACGAACTTGGTCGCCATGCCGAGCAGACCGCAGACGATCATCCAGAACGTGGCTCCGGCGCCACCGATGGAGACGGCCACGGCCACACCCGCGATGTTGCCGAGGCCGACCGTGCCGGAGACGGCGGCGGTCAGCGCCTGGAAGTGGTTGACCTCGCCCGCCGAGTCCTTGTCGTCGTACTTGCCGCGCACCACGTCCACGGCGAGCCGGAACTTGCGCACCTGGACGAAGCCGAACCAGCCGGTGAAGACGAGGCCGGCCAGCGCCAGCCAGGTGACGATGAGCGGCACATCCGCGCCGGCGATGTTGACGGAGTAGAAGACGATCCCGCCGAGCCAGTCGGCTATGGGCTCGAAGAATCCGCTGACGGATTCATCGATGTTCTCGGTGATGGAGTCGAGTGACACGTTGGCTACCTCGATGGCGCTGGAGCGGCGGACTTGGGGGTGCCTTCGCCGGTCGGCGTGCGATGGGGGGATGGGCGAACGACGCTGTCCGAATGGCGACCCGCCGTAACCGCATGGGCGGACGACGTCGGTGATCGCTCTGATCTGCTGCCGGTTGGGGCCGGCACTCCACTGCGGCGGACGTTCCGCCCGCGAAGTTGGGCATTTGTACCACGCCGTTTACCCATCCTTTAGTGACCTGGATCACATTCTGCGAGATTGCGAGTGAAGATGCTGGGCAGGTGACGTCATCGTTATGCGGATTCCTGGATACGTTTATCGGACACCTATTTACGAGGCCGAGCGCCCTGGAACAGCCCGTGGCGACGTCGCCCGGCGGGCGGCGCCCGCGGTGCGCCTCAGTGACCGAGCCCAGCGCAGAGCTCCTCCACTGGGGCATGAGCGGACACTTCTCGCCGTCGTCTAAGCCTTGTGTGCGGGCCAGCCGAGAATCCGGGCCCCGATGACAGCGGTCTGCAGGGCGTAGCGGCGCCGGGGGTCGGCAGGGTCGGACCCGGTGAGCTGGTGGATGCGTTCGAGGCGGTACGTGAGCGCCCGGACGCTCAAGGAGAGGCGCCGGGCGGCCTGGGTGGTGACACAACCGGAGTCGAAGTAGGCCGCGAGGGTCTCCAGATGCGGTTCCGGGCCTCCCCGGGCCTTCAGGAGCGGCCCCAGAGTGGTCCGGACGAGGTCCGCCATGGCCTGCCGGTCCCGCGTCAGCACCGGGTAGACGAGCAGGTCCGCGGCGTACAGCACCGGGTCCTCCAGGTCGAGACGGCCCGCCAGCTCCAGGGCCCGCAGAGCTTCCTCGTACGAGTGGACGACCCCACCGGCACCCGGGTGCGGCCGTCCGATCGCGGCCCGTCCGCCGTCGGTCGCGGCATGGGCCTGTTTGGCGAAGTACGTGAGGACCTGGCGCTGATCCCCGGGGGCGATACAGATCAGCCGGCCGTCCTTGGTGGTGAGCAGGATGCTGCGCTCCCCGAAACGACCGGTCACAGCCCGTTCGACGAGTCGGGGCACGGCGTCGCCCTCGGCGTACGGAACGGGACCTTCGGCCACAGCGACGGCGTGAGCGTGGGAGAACCGCAGCCCAAGCCGCTCGGCGCGTTCGGCCAGAAGCCCCGGTTCGCCGCTGCCGTACAGCAGGTCGTCGATGAACTCCCGGCGGGCCGCCTCCTGCCTCCGGACGGCGAGCTGCTCGGCGCGCTCATAGCCCTCGCAGAGTGCTTCGACGGCTCGTTGGGCGGCGGCGAGCACGCGGTCGGAACCCGCCGTCCCGGCGGGCCAGGCGGCCCGGGTCCGGGACAGGTGGTGCACGACCAGGGCCCGCAGGGTCGTGCCGCCGATCGCGGCCTCTTCCCCGAAGGACCGGAGCTCTTCCAACTCGCCCCCGTCGAGGTCCCTGCCCGTTGCCGCGACCGCGTCCAGCAGTGCTTCGAATCCGGGGCAGGTCCGTGCGCCCTCGGGCGGCTTCACCGGCGACCGAGAGGCCACGTACTCCTGGAGGACAGTGGGCTTGGGCGTCCGGCTCTCTGGCGCAGGTTCTCTTCCACGGCGGGCGGCCTTCCGAAGTCTCGGCAAGCGGAGGAACGGCTGTCCCTCCGACGCCGACCAGACTTCCCGGCACACCAGCGCTCATGGAGACGCGTTGCCCGCATCCTACTGGCGGGCGGTCGTTCAGCGCCTTGCTGCGTACGCGACGAAGCCGGCCCAGGCGGCGGGTGTGAGGGCGAGGCGGGGGCCGTGGAGGTTCTTGGAGTCGCGTACGTGGACGGCGTCGGGGGCGGTCGCGACCTCGACGCACTCGTTGCTGTTGCTGCTGTCGCTGTAGCTGCTCTTGAACCAGCGAAGCTCGGACGCGTTCCGGGCAGCGATCTTCTGGGTCACGTCACTCCCGATGAAGTCAGTGGGCTGCGGCGTACGCGACAAAGCCCGACCACGCGGCAGGCGTGACAGCAAGGCGAGGGCCGTGCGTGTTCTTGGAGTCGCGTACGTGGACGGCGTCGAGGGCAGTCGCGACCTCGACGCACTCACTGCCGTTACTGCTGTCGCTGTAACTGCTCTTGAACCAGTGCAGTTCGGAGGCGTTTCCAGCGAGCGGCTTGCCCATCATGTCTCTCCCAGCACGTGCTCGATGAAGGCCGTCGACTCCCGAGGGGTGAGGGCCTGGGCCCGGATCATGCCACACCGCAGATCAAGGATTCGGACCTGCTTCGGATCCGAGACCGGCCGCCCGCCGAACGCCCCCTCGGACCGTCCTACCGCCGAGCCGTCCTTGAACTTCAGCACCTGGATCTCCCCATCGATTCCTGCATGCTCCTCCAGGCCCATCGGCATCACCTGAAGCGTGACGTTGCGCAACTCGCCGACGAACAAGAGGTGTTCCAGCTGGCGGCGTAACACCATCTTGCCTCCGAGCGGACGGCGTAGCACCACCTCTTCCAAGACGAATCCGAGTGTCGGGGCAGGCGACCGCTCGAAGATGGCCTGCCGAGCCATACGCGCGGCTACTCCGCGTTCGATCTCCTCCTGCGGGTAAGCAGGCTGGCGCATCGAGAACAGCGCTCGCGCGTACTCAGTCGTCTGCAACAGGCCGTGGACACTGCTGCTGCCGTATGCCAGCACCTCCACGGCGGCGGCCTCCAGCTTCGCCAGCTCCCGGATCTTCTTCGGATACCGGACCTCCGCGATATCCGGTTTCATCGCCGCAAGCTTGCCGCCCGCCCCCACCGCCACGTCCACCGCATCCATGAACTCCGGGCGCGGAATGCGGCTCCCACCCTCGACCTTGTAGATCAGGTCCTCGCCATACCCCAGCATCGACCCCAGCTCACCGGCCCGCAGGCCCGCCGCCTCGCGCCACGTCTTGATCTGGCGGCCCACCGCTGCGACGACCGCCGCGCCCGATTCATCGTTCGGGTCGACCTCCCAACCGGGCTCGTCCACGGCCTCGTTGCCGCGCTCCGTACCGTCATCGACCATGCTCATGCGAGCCCCCGCTTCCGACGTGCGTGCCGTTCCCACCTCAACCGCTTCCGTTTCCCGCACGTCACCGCCGACAGCCCGGACAACACCGGACAAGCCCCGGACAGTGACCGTACGCAACGACTGCATCACTGGGAAAGGTACGCCGGGGCGGCCACGCTGAGTGACATGAACCAGGAAGTCACCCGCACCCAACACACGCCCACCGACCGCGCGTTCACCGTGCTGCTCTCCCCCACCCGGCGAGGAGCCCGGCTCGCCCGGCTGCTGACCACCGCCCACCTCGGCGCGTGGGGGCTCCCGTCGGAGTCGGCCGCCCACATCGTCGCCGAACTGGCGGCCAACGCCACCGTCCACGGCCGCGTGAAGGGCCGGGACTTCCAACTCGGCCTCATCGTCCAGGGCAACACCCTGCGGATCGAGGTCACGGACACGCGCGGTGACAGCGTCCCGCCCGGCCGCGGAAGCGTGAAGCCGCCCGGGGACGACGCGGAAACCGGGCGCGGCCTGCTCATCGTCGAGGCGCTGGCGGACCACTGGGGCATCACCCCCGGGCCGGTCCCGCGCAAGACGGTGTGGGCGGAGATCGGCCTCGTACGGTAGCCGCCCTCACCGGGTCGCACTGCCGCACGATCCGGTACTGCCCCGCAAGACCCCCGGAAGCCCCGGGAAACCACTCAAAAGCCCCACGGAAGCCCTCACCGGATCGTGCGGCAGCGCGACCCACGGCGGCGCGACATCAACTACCTAAGAACCAAGAGAAAGAACCCAACCCCACCCAACCCGCCCCGGCGGCCACCCGACGGGTCCCAGGGGTGCCGGGGCGGGTCCGGCAGCCTCCGCGGGCTTCGTCACTCACACGGGTGACATTTCCCAACTCAGCTCGCTTTTGGGCAGGTTGCCCGGCATATGCTCACGCCAGACCACATCCCACACATACGTCGGCCCCCGACCGGGAGTGCAATCCCAACCGAGGGCCTGGCCACCTAGGAAGACAACACCTTCCCGATGGATACCCAGCAGAATACTGCCCTCGCCCGCGCCCTGGCGGAGGTTCCCGGACCTCTCCCCACCCGTGGCGTCATCCACGTCACCATCCCCCACACCGAGCGCTTCACGATCGTCGGCAACCATCTCGCCCAGCACCCCGACCTCAGCTGCACCGCCGTCGGGATCGCCGTACGCATCCAGTCCCTGCCGCAAGGCACCGAAGTCGGCATCAAGGCGCTCGCCGCCCGCTGCAAGGAAGGCGAGAAGCGCATCGCCGCCGCCCTCCGCGAGCTCGAAGTCCACGGCTACCTGCAACGCATCCGGGACCGGCTGCACGGCAAGAAGGTCATCACCCGCACCGTCTTCTGCAACCAGCCCACGGCGCTGCTGCACCCCCGGCCCCGCCCGGCAGCGGAGGCCCGCCCGCAACCCGCCGCGTCGGCAGCCGTACCCGTACGCATGCCTGCCGGGGTGCACGTACCCGCGCCCGGACCTGTACGTGTCCCCGTACCCGCGCCCGTACCAACGGCTGCGCCGCCACCCCCACCGGAGGAGGTACCGGTGGCCCCGCCCGCGCCCTCAGCCCCGCTCTTCGAACGGCGCGTACCGCCCCCGACCGCACCCAAGGCACCTCGCCGGCCCCTCCCCCAGCCCGGCGAACTCACCCCGGAGCTCGACCGCGCGGCCACCACGTTCCTCAGCGATCTGCACCGGCACGCGCCCCAGTTCACCCTCTCCGAGGACGACGTCCGCCGACTGGTTCCCGGGGTGGCGGCCTGGCTCGAACGCGCAGCCCGTCCGGACGCCATCCGCCGCGCCCTCACCGACGACCCGCCCCAGCCTCTCAGGCATCCGGCCAAACTCCTCGCCCACCGGCTCACCGAACTGCTCCCGCCGGCACCTCCCGGCGTCGACGACCTCGCCGCGCTCGCCGCTCGCCCCCGGGTCGTCGTCACGCCCTTCCAGACCTGCGACGACTGCGACCGCGCCTTCCGTTCCCCGACGCCCGGCCACTGCCGCGACTGCCGCGAGACCCGCGCCGCATACGTGCAGGCCGCCGCCTGACCGGTCGGGAGCCGAGGTCACCGGCTGCGAAGGGCCTCCGCCATCGCGACGGCGGACGAGGCAAGCCGCCTCTCGCCGTCCTCGATGTCCCAGAGGGCGTTCTGCAGCAGCCGCCCCCGTGTCCAGTCGGCGGCCCGTGCGCGGTCCAGGCCGAGGGTGTCCGTCAGCAGGTCGAACCGGCGTCGCACCACGCGCAGGGGCTCGCCCTTCGCGGCGATGTCGTCCCACCGGCTGTCCAGAGCGGGCCACAGGTCGAACCCCGGATCGCCGGCGAGCGGCTCGGGGTCGATGGCGAGCCACGGCTCACGCTGCGCGGCGAGGACGTTGTCGTAGTGGAGATCCCAGTGCAGCAGCCGGTCTCCGGGGTCGTCGACGAGTTCGGCGACGGCCGAGGCCCAGCCTCGCAGCAGGCCCCGGTCGGCCGGGTCGGTCAACCGAGCGACCGCCTGCGGGACCTCCTCCAGCATCGCCGCGGCGACGTCACCGAGGCCGGGCAGTCCCTGCGGCGCGGGGACCGCGACCAGCCGCGCGTGCAGCCCGGCGAGGATGCCCATCGCCGCGTCGTCATCGTCGATCGAGGCCAGGGTACGGGCTCCGTCCAGCCGTTCCAGGAGCATGCTGCTGCTCGCGGGGTCGTGGTGGAGGAGCTGGACCATTCCCTCGCCGTCCCAGGTGCGGAGTCCGATCAGCGCGGCGGCGGTCTCCTCCCGGGGCAGCTGGAGTCGGAGCACCACGCGTGTGCCGTCGTGGCGCAGGACCGGCAGCACCAAGGAGGCCTGGCCGGACCGGACCGCGCCGTCCCGCCGCAGCTGCCAGCGTTCCAGCATGTCCGCAGCGAGAGAGGGCAGTTCGGCGATCCAGGCTCGCCCCTCCTCGCCGAAGCCCGTGGCGTACGACTCCACCAGGCCGTGCGGGACCTCGTCGGCGGCCAACGCGTCGGGCGCGGTCACCGGCTCTCGGCCGTGGCGTCCCAGTCGCGGCGGAGCAGGCCGAAGACCCAGGAGTCGGATACGTCGCCGTTGACGATGCAGTCCTCGCGGAGCGTGCCTTCACGGACGAAGCCGAGCTTCTCCAGGACCCGGGCGGACCCCACGTTACGGGTGTCGGTCTCGGCCTGGACGCGGTTGAGGTCCAGGGTGTCGTACGCCCACCGCAGGACGGCCCGCGCGGTCTCCGTGCCGTAGCCGTTGCCCCACGTGGCGGCGTCGAAGACGTAACACAGAGACGCACTGCGGAAGTCCGGGTTCCAGTCGAACAGAGCGCACCAGCCGATGAACGAGCCGTCGGAGACGCGTTCGACGGCCAGCCGCGCCCCCGAGCCCTCCTCCTCGATCCTCCGGCAGGTCGCGAGGAAGGTCTGGAAACGGGCCGGATCTGTCCACGGCGGAGAGTCCCAGTAACGCAGCACGTGGGCGTCGCTCTGGAGCGCGTGGAGCGGTGCCGCGTCGGCGTCCGTGAACGGCCGCAGACGCAGGCGCTCGGTCGTCAACTCAGGGGTGGGCAAGGTCATGCGGGCATCCTGCCGCGCGATGCCCGCCCCCGCCATCGGTTTGTCCGGTGGCGCCGGGCAGGACAGACGTCCGGCCCACCCGCATCAACGGCTGGAATTCCGTGCCGCGACTAGCATCCGGTCCCATGACCACCACGACCAGCGGCCCGCCCGGCGAAGACCCGTACGAGATCGACACCGACCCGGACCGCATCGACATCGGCCTCGTGCACCACTGGCTCTCCACCGACGCCTTCTGGGCGCTCGGCCGCAGCCGGGATCTCGTCGAGCGGTCGATGCGCGGGTCGCTCAACTTCGGTGTGTACGACGGCGAGGGGGCGCAGGTCGCCTACGCCCGGGTCGTCACGGACCATGCCACCTTCGCCTGGCTCTGCGACGTCTACGTGGACCCCGCGCACCGGGGCCGGGGCCTCGGCGTACGGCTGGCGACCGCCGTCCGCGACCACCTCGCCCCGTACGAACTCAAGCGGACCCTGCTGTCCACCCTCGATGCCCACGAGCTGTACGCCAAGGTCGGGTTCGTCCCCGTGCCAGACCCGAAGATGTTGATGATCCTCAGCCCGACGACGTAGAACGCGTTCCCCACTCCGCCACGATCTCCCCGTCCTCCTCCACCCCCGTGGGCCGGAACCCGAGCGCGGTGTACAGGTGCGCGGCCGCCTCGTTCTCCGGGGCGTACGAGAGGCGTACGGCGGTGCCGTCCTCGCGGGCCGACAGCCAGTCCGCCAGGGTGTGCACGGCTGCGCGGCCGATGCCCGTGCCCTGGTGGGCGGCGTCGATCAGCATGCCGCCGATCCAGTGCGAACCGTCGTCGTCCCGGCCCCACATGATGTGGCCGGTCACCTCGTCGCCCGCGAGGACCGCCAGGGAGTTCCAGGTGTCCTCGCGGCTGCTGAGGACGAGGTAGCGGGCGGCCAGGGCGGGGACCCAGTCGCGCTGGTCGTCGCGGGGTGCGCTGTCGGCGACCGCCCGCCAGTTGTCCGCGTCCACCTCGTGGAGGGTGACGGGGCGGCCGGTTCTGTCGGTGTGTCCGTGGTTGATCATCCGCGCAGGGTAGGCCGCCTGGACCATGCGTGACCAGGGGGTTTACGGGTGCGTCGGCGCCTGCGGAACGTATCGACGGCGCGCCGCCGCCCGCCGGTCCGCTCCCGCGCCACCGCCTGCCGGTCTGCTCGCGCGCCGCCGCCCGCCCGCCGGTCTACTCCTGAGCCATCGCCTGCCGGAACCCCGTGTTCACCGCGACGATCCCGCCGTCCACGCGCAGCGTCGTCCCCGTGATCCACGACGCGTCGGACGAGGCGAGGAAGGCGACGGCGGACGCGATGTCCTCGGGGGTGCCGATACGGCCCAGCGGGTAGAGGGCCGCCGCCCGGGCCAACTCCGCGTCCCGGCCCGCCCAGGCGTTGGTGCGGATCGTGCCGGGGGCGACCAGGTTGACCCGGACGCCGCGCGGGCCCGCGTGGCCCGCCAGCGTACGGGTCAGGCTGACCAGGCCCGCCTTCGCGGCGCTGTACGCGTGGCCGCCGAAGTCCTGTTCGCCGTTGACCGAGCCGATGGTGACGATCGCGCCCCGGCCCGAGGCGACCAGGTGCGGCAGGGCGGCGCGGGCGCAGCGGAACGGGCCGGACAGGGTGATGTCCAGGTCGCGTTCCCACTGCTCGTCCGGCTCGTCCTCGAAGAGCTCGGCGTCCTCGCTCGCCGCGTACGCGTTGTTGACCAGGACGTCGAGCCGGCCGAAGGTCTTGACGGCGTACGCCACCGCCGCGTCCACCGCCGTACGGTCGGCCACGTCGCAGGCGAGGGACGCGGCGGTGCCGCCCGCCTCGCGTATCGCCGCCGCCGTGTCGGACGCGCGCTGCGCGTCCAGGTCCGTGACGAGGACCGAGGCCCCTTCCGCCGCCAGGCGGTGGGCGGTTGCCGCGCCGATGCCCTGGCCGGCGGCGGTGATCAGGATGCTGTGGCCGGCGAAGCGGGCAGGTGTCACAGGTGTCATAGCGCCGACCGTACTGCCCTGACCAGGGCTTGGGCACGGGGGTCGGCGGTGACTCCTTTCTGGAGGCCGTTGGTGACGTAGCCGAGCGCGATGCCGGACTCGGGGTCGGCGAAGCCGAGGGAGCCGCCGCGGCCCGGGTGGCCGAAGGAGCCGGGGCCGAGCAGCGGGGCGGCCGGGCCGTGCAGCATGTAGCCCAGGCCGAACCGGGTGTTGACGACCAGGACCCGGTCCGGGCCCGCCGACTCCTCCGTACGGGCCAGGGTGAGTGTCGCGGGGGCGAACAGGCGGCGGTGGCCGTCGACCGGGCCGATCATCGCGGCGTAGCAGCGGGCCAGGCCCCGGGCGGTCGCGATGCCGCCGGACGCGGGGAGTTCGGCAGCGCGGTAGGCCGGGTCGTTCTCGTCGGGGAACGGGTCGATCGCGCCGAACGCCCGCCGGGTCAGCGACTCCGGGTCGCGGTAGGCCTCGACGACGGAGCGTTTGGGGCGTACGCGCAGGGCGCCCGACGCGGCGGCGGCCGGGGGCTCCACGGGGCCGATGCGGCCGATGCGGTGGGCCTCGTCGGCGGGGAGCCCGAACCAGAAGTCGAGGCCGAGCGGGCGGGCGATCTCCTCGGCGATCCAGCGGCCGATGGTGCGGCCCGTGGCGCGGCGGACCAGTTCGCCGATCAGCCAGCTGTAGGTCTGGGCGTGGTAGCCGTGGTCGGTGCCGGGCTCCCACTGCGGGCGCTGCGCCACCACGGCCGCCGGGCCGGAGACCCCGTCGGCGGCCTCGGCGGGGGTGAGGGTGCGGTCCAGGACCGGGACGCCGGCCCGGTGGGCGAGCAGGTCGCGGACGAGGACGCGTTCCTTGCCGTTCGCCGTGAACTCCGGCCAGTACGTGGAGACCGGGGCGTCCAGGTCCACCTGCCCGCGCTGGTGGAGGAGGAGCGGGACGGCGGCGGCGATCCCCTTGCCCGCCGAGCGGACGACCTGGACGGTGTCGACGGCCCACGGTTCGGTGCCGTCGACGTCTCTCGTACCGGCCCAGAGGTCGACGACCTTGCGTCCGTGGCGGTAGACGGCGACGGCCGCGCCGCGCTCGCCGCGCTGCTCAAAGTTGCGGACGAAGGCGTCCGCGACCGGTTCGTACCCGGGGGACACCGTGCCCCGGACGTCCACGGCCCTGCCCTCGGTCACGGTCCCGGCTGCCCCCGTACCGGATTCCGCTTCCGCGCCCGTACCCGTCGTGCTCACTCCCGCGCTCCCGCTCATCCCCCCATGGTGCACGTCCCGTCGGGGTGTTCGGGGAGCGGGTCTCCGTGACCACCGGGCTGTCACCATCTGTTTACGGTGGCGGAACGTCGACGGCTCCCGGATCGAAGCCGAACGGCAGCTCCAGCCGGTGGGAACGCATCAGCTCCTCGTCCCGCAGGAGGTCCTGCGTACGGTCGTCGGCGGCAATGACGCCCTCGCTGAGGATGACCGCGCGCGGGCAGAGCTCCAGGGCGTACGGCAGGTCGTGGGTGACCATCAGCACCGTGATGTCCAAGGACCGCAGGATATCGGCCAGTTCGCGGCGGGAGGCCGGGTCCAGGTTGGACGAGGGTTCGTCCAGGACGAGGATCTCCGGGTCCATCGCGAGGACGGTGGCCACGGCGACCCGGCGGCGCTGCCCGAAGGAGAGGTGGTGCGGCGGACGGGCCGCGTACTCCTCCATGCCGACCTGCTTCAACGCCCGCAGGACACGGTCCTCCAACTCCGGTCCGCGCAGTCCGGCGGAGGCGGGCCCGAAGGCGACGTCCTCGCGGACCGTGGGCATGAACAGCTGGTCGTCCGGGTCCTGGAACACGATGCCGACCCGGCGGCGAATCTCGGCCAGATTCCGCTTCGCCACCGGGAGCCCCGCGACCCGGACCGTGCCGGAGCCGGCCTCCAGGATGCCGTTGAGGTGCAGGACGAGCGTGGTCTTGCCCGCGCCGTTGGGGCCGAGGAGCGCGACGCGTTCGCCGCGCCCCACGGTCAGGTTCACCCCGAAGAGGGCCTGGTGACCGTCGGGGTAGGCGTAGGCGAGGCCGCTGACTTCGAGCGACGGGGCGGTCGGCGGGGTGTCCGAGGCGTCTTCCACAGAAGCAGTCACAGGGTCCATCCCAGCAGACAGACCGCGAGCGCGAGGCCGGGCAGCGTCGCCGCGTACGCCCATTGCCTCCGGTCCGCCGTCACCTCGTCGATCACCGGCATCGTGCCCGCGTACCCCCGGCTCACCATAGCCAGGTGGACGCGTTCGCCACGTTCGTAGGAGCGGATGAACAGGGCGCCGGCCGAGGCGGCGAGCACCCGCCACTGCCGTACCCCGCGCGCCTCGAAGCCCCGGGAGCGGCGGGCGATCGCCATGCGCCGCATCTCGTCGGTGACGACGTCCCCGTACCGGATCATGAACGAGGCGATCTGCACGAGCAGCGGCGGCAGCCTCAGGCGCTGGAGGCCGAGCAGGACGGCGCGCAGTTCGGTGGTGGAGGCCAGGAGCACCGAGGCGGCGACGCCGAGGGTGGCCTTGGCCAGCACGTTCCACGCGCCCCAGAGGCCGGGGACGCTGACGGAGACGCCGAGGACACTCGTCTGCTCGCCCGGCACCACGAACGGCATGAGCAGGGCGAACGCGACGAACGGCACCTCGACGACGAGCCGTTTCAGCAGGAAGCCGGCCGGGATCCGGGCCACGACGGCGACGGCCGCCAGCAGGGCCGCGTACAGCCCGAAGGCCCACATCGCCTCGCGCGGGGTGCAGACGACCACGAGGACGAAGCAGAAGACGGCGACGATTTTGCAGTGCGGGGGCAGCCCGTGGACCGGCGAGTGTCCGTGCCGGTAGAGCTTGTGGGCGTGGCCCGCACCCATGTCAGGCGTTCTCGTGATCGCGGTCGCGGGGCGCGTCGCCGGGCTCTTCCCTACGCCGGCGGATCACCCAGAACACCCCGGTGCCCACGACGACGGTGGCGCTGACGCCGATCACCCCGGCGAGGCCGCCGGAGAGCCGGGCGTTCGCGATGTCGCCGACGCCGTAGTCGGCGAGCGGGGAGTCGGCAGCGCCGTGCTCCTCCACCTTCTCGTCGATGCCCTGGTCGGCGGCGACCCGCTCCAGGCCGTCGGGGTTGGCGGAGGCGTAGAAGGAGACGACCCCGGCGAGGAGGAAGGCCGAGACGAGCCCGGTGATCCAGAACCCTCGGGTGGACCGGCGCGCGGGTGCGGGCTCGGGGTCGCGGGTGGCGGCGGGCGCGTCGACCAGTTCGCCGTCGATGCGGAGCTTGAGCGGGGCGGCCAGGGAGCCCTGGACGCCGTGGACGAGGTCGGGGCGTACGGCAAGGACGGCGCCGACCGTCAGGGCCGTGATGATCGCTTCGCCGATACCGATCAGGACGTGGACGCCGACCATGGCCGTGAAGACCTTGCCGATCGGGATGTCCGTGGTGCCGCCGATCCAGTAGAGCAGCGTGAAGGCGGCGGCCGACGCGGGTACGGAGACGAGCGCGGCGACGAACGCCGAGGCGGTCGCGGACCTGCGGGTGCGCGGCAGGAGGCCGGTGAGCAGGCGGAACACCGCGTACGCGACGACGACGGTGACCACGCCCATGACGGTGATGTTCACGCCGAGCGCGGTGAGGCCGCCGTCCGCGAAGAAGATGCCCTGGAGCAGCAGCACCACGGACAGGCAGAGCACGGCTGTATACGGCCCGACAAGGATCGCGGCGAGTGCCCCTCCCATCAGGTGGCCGCTGGTACCGGCGGCCACCGGGAAGTTGAGCATCTGCACGGCGAAGATGAACGCGGCCACCAGTCCGGCGAGCGGGGCGGTGCGCTCGTCCAGTTCGCGGCGCGCGCCGCGCAGGCTGACGGCGACCGCGCCGGCCGCGAACACCCCGGCGGCGACGGAGACAGGTGCGTCGATGAATCCATCGGGTACATGCATGACAGAGACTCCGCTCTCTGCGGTTCCGCACGGTGTCCGCGTCCGCTCGGGCACGGATCTGCGGGCGGGGTCATGAACCCATCAATATTAGTGCTCTCCTGCGAACCATGCGCAAGAGCGGTGGGCCAGCAGCTGAGATGTACCCACGGTCACGGTGGGTACGCGCTCGCCGCGCCAGTTCCGCAAAATATGGGACATTAGAGGGCAGAGCGAGCATTAAGGAGGAGCCGGCCTATGTCCCCTGTGATCGAAGAACACGCACGCGCCCGGCTCATCACCGATGGCCCTCTCACCCGTCCGGTCCCGGTCGACCTGCGCTACGACCCGGCCGACGAGCGGCGCACCGTCCACATAGGACTGCCCGACGGCACCGACTGGGCGTTCGGCCGCGACCTCCTGGAACGCGGTCTGCGCACGCCGATCGAGCGCGGCGCCGTCCGCGTCTGGCCCTGCGGCCGTACGCAGCTGATCGTGGAGCTGCATTCGACGGACGGGGTCGAGGTGTTCCAGTTCGAGATCCGGACGCTGATCCGCTTCCTCGCCCGGACCCGTCATACGCAGACACCGGGGGCGTCACCGGACACGGGCGGCGAACCGCGGCCGCCGTCCCGCACGACCCGCCCCGACAAGAGCGAGAAGCAGGGCGGCCGGCCGGAGCGGGGCGCCCAGCCGGCCCACGGCTGAGAGGACGGCATCGCAGGCCCCGCGCAGCGCGGGGCCTGCGATGCCGCTAAGCGGTGGGGTAGTCGATGTTGATGATCTGCTCCGCTCGAAACTCCGTACGGCGCGGATCGGCACCCGGAGGCGCGAGCATCAACCGGGCGGACAGCGGCTTCGTCCAGCGTGCCGACAGCGCCGCCATATCGGCGATCATGGCGACGATCTCGTGTTCCCGGGTCGACGCGGGCAAGGGGATGGTGTCCATCCCGGCGCCGCAGACCGATGAGTACGCGAGCACCGATTCGCTGTCGATACGGCCCTGCTGCCAGGCCAGTGCGAGCACCTTGTCCTCCAGGACCGGAAGCATCAGGCCCGCGTACCCGACCGTGGGCAGACCGACCGAGCGGATGCCCGCCGTGACCGCCGCGCAGGCTGCCACGGTCCCGGGGGAGCCGAAGCGGATACCGCCGACGGTCTCCAGGAACTCCCCGATACTGGCGTCCGGAGCGCAGGCCGGGGACGGGTCGAAGCCGTGGAACAGCAGGCCGTGGCGCTCGCAGGCAGGCCGCAGCAGGTCGTCGAGGGGGTCGAGCTGATCGTGCAGCCAGCTCCTGGTCAGGGTCGTCGCCTCGGTGAGGTCGACCGCCGCCGCCTCGCGGGCGCGGGCGAGCAGCGGGCCCGCCGACTGGAGCCCCAGGCTCACCCCCGCGTCGCCCCCGTCGCTGTACGAGCCGGGGAACAACGGAGCGTTGGCACCCAGATGGGCGACTGCCGCGAACCGGAAGTTCGCCTCCGCGTCGCGGCTCGCCAGCTCGCGGACCACGGCCCCGCTGAAGGCCACGGCGGCATGGTCGACCTCGGCGCCGTCGGCGACGAGGACGGCGAGGAACAGGGACGGGTGCGCGACCAGCACGTCCGCGACGCCCGCGGGCTCCAGCTCCACCAGTGCGGAAGGCCGCAGGACGCCCAGCGAGGCGCTGCCCACGCCCGCCCGCCGGCACCCCTCGACGAGACGGGCGGCTCGCGCGTGGAGCTGGTCATGGCTGAGCGGCCGGCCGAGGGCCGGGCTGGACAGGCGCACCGTCTGCACCTCGTACCCGGCATCGGTGATCTCGTCACTGATCGCCCGTACCTTCTCGCCGTACCGGCCGATGCCCGCGGTGTCGGGCTGTCCCCCCTGGAACACCTCGTCGGGGAGGCAGAGAGTCACGGCGCGCACCGGGGAAGCGGACCTCGTCCGTGTCATGAGTGCAGCACCACCGGCAGCTCGTTCAATCCCCAGGTGAAGTTCGACCCGTTGTAGCGCGGCCGGCCCTCCAGCGTCATCGAGCGCACCGTGTCACGCAGCACCCGGAGGAACGCGGTGATCTCCAGCCGCGCGAGCCGGCTCCCCAGGCACATGTGGCGGCCCGCGCCGAAGCTCAGATGCCGGTTCCCGGTCCGTCCGACATCGAAGGTCTCCGGGTCGTCGAACACCTCCGCGTCCCGGTTGGCCGAGCCGATCCAGGTGACGACGCGCTGGCCGGGCTCGACCTCGGCGTCCCCGATCCGCAGCGCCTCGGTGGCGGTCCGCAGCACATGCATGCCGGGCACCGACCAGCGCAGCGCCTCCTCGGTGGCCACCTCCGGTTCGGCCTCCCCGCGCACGATGCGGGCCCACTGGTCGGGGTGCTCCGCCAGTTGGAGCGTGAGCGCGGCCAGCGTGAACCGGGTCGTCTCGTTCCCACCGGCCAGGATTCCGCTGAAGTTGAAGACGAGTTCCTGGTCCGTCAGCCGGGCGCCGCTGGAGTTCTGTGCGGTGAGACCGCTGATGAACGCGTTCGTGCCGGACTTGCGATTCTCGCGCACCAGGTCGCTGAAGTACTTGAAGATCTCGCCGTTCGCCGTGATGCGTCGGACCTCGGAGGGGGATTCGAATGCCTCGGTGGTCTTCCTCCCGATCCATTCCCAGTCCGTGCGGGGCAGCCCCATGATGGCGCAGATGACGTCGGTCGGGATCCGTTCGAGCTGCTCGATCAGATTCGGACCGGGGTCCCGGACGGCCGTGGCGACGACGTCGGCGACGACCTGCTGCACGTACTCCTCGGCTCTGGACAGGACTTCGTTCGAGAACGGCTGGTTGAGCACCCGTTTCATCCGTGTGTGGTCGGGCGGGTCGGCGACGATCAGCATCTTGTTCGCGACGGCGTCGACCGCGCGGTCCGTCGAGCCGAGCCGCATGCCCTTCGTCGAACTCATGCGGGTGCTGTCGCGGTGCACGGAGACCACGTCGTGGTACCGGGTGACGTTCCAGAACCCCTCCGGCTCCCCGGCGGGATGCTGCCAGGACACGGGATCGTTCGCCCGGTACCAGGCGAAGACGTCGTAGAACCCGGTGCCCTCGAAGAGACCCGGCTCGAACAGGTCCGGCGCTGTCAGCTGCGTCATCCGCACACCGCCCGGCTCGGAGCGGTCCCGGACACGGCGTCCGAGAGCATGTCGACGACCGTGCCCGGGTCCATGAACTCGTGATGGTCCGCGTCGATCACCTGATGTCCTCGGTAGTGGGTGGCTCTCTCGCGCCACCGGGCCATCTGCTCGGCGGTGACGACCGAATCGCGGCGGCCCGAGACCGATCGCAGCGATGTGCTGGTCAGAGGTGTGGAAGGGATCCGGTAGCCGGTCATGAGACGCAGGTCCGCACGGAGGGGCAGGAGGGCATACCGGGCGAGCTGAGTTTCGCGCACCGACGGGTGGAGCAGGGCCGTCAGCTCCGCCTGGGGCGGGTCCGCGGAGGGAAAAGTCCTCCAGTGTTCGGGCGACCGGGCCGCGGCGACGACCAGGGAGTGGGCCGCGGTGCCCGTGGATTCGAGCCGTCTCGCCACCTCGTAGGCGATGAGCGCGCCGAGGCTGACGCCGAGCAGCACCAGCGGGCGACGCCGCGCCGGTTCGCGCAGTTCGCCGCTGACGTGGTCGACGACCTCGGCCAGGCTGTCGGCCGCCGTGTCCTCCAGCCGGTCCTCGCGTCCCGGTAACTGCACGCCGAGCAGATGTGTTCCGGGGGGCAGCGCCGCCGCGGTCGCGCGCAGGCGCAGGCAGCCGGCGCCCGCCTGCGGGAACACCACCACGGCCGCGGTGGCGCTCTCGTCGGCCTCGGCGAAGGAGCGCAGATACGTCATGCCGCCCTCGCTTCGTCGATCCGTCTCGCGAGCGCTCCGGGGGTCCTGGTCGTGAGGACGTCGTTGATCGAGACCGTCACCCCCAGCTCCGTCTCGATGTGGGACGCCAGTTGGGCTGCGAGCAGTGAGTGTCCGCCGATGGCGAAGAAGTCGGAGTCCTGGGCGACGGCGTGCCCGAAGGCGCTGCCCCATGCCTCCAGGACGGGGCCGAGGAAGTGGCCGGCGTGTGCGGGCCCGGCGCCGTCCGCGTCGGCGCGCCGCCGGGCCAGTTCGGCTTCGCCGAGCGCGGCCACCGCGTCCCGTGCGACCTTGCCGGTCGCCGCCAGCGGTATGTCGGCGATGCGATGCATCAGGGTCGGACACAGCTGGCGCGGCAGCCGTGCGGCGAAGTGGGAGGTGAGCCGGGTGCGCAGGGCGTCGTCGAGAGGGCGTCCGGAAGCCGTCTGAAGACCGATGGACAGGGTGGGCGGCTCACCGCGCGTATAGGCCACGGCGCCCTCGACGCCGGGCACCTCGCAGGCGATGTTCTCCAGCTCTTCGAGCTCTGTCCGGAAGCCGCCTATCTTGACCTGGTTGTCGGCCCTGCCGAGGATGCTCACCTGTCCATCGGTACGGAGTACCCCGAAGTCCCCGGTACGGAAGTGTCTGGCGCCGTTGTGGACGATGAACCGGTCCGTGCCCGGACCGTTCGCGTCGACGTACCCGAGGGCGACTCCGGCGCCGCCGATGAGGATCTCGCCGGTGACACCGGAAGGGACCTCGTTCAGGTCGTCGTCGACGACGGCGACCGTGTAGCCGGAGAGCGGACGGCCGATGGTGCGGGGGTCGTCGCGGCGCGCGGTGTCGGCCATGGTGGCGGCGATAGTGGTCTCGGTCGGCCCGTACACGTTGATCACCCGGTCGGCGACCGTCCGGAGGCGGTCGGCCAGGGCGTCCGGACAGCGCTCGCCCGCCACCACGGCGACCTCGGCCTTCGGCAGCTCGGTGAGCGTGGCGTACAGGGAGGGAGTCATACAGAGGTGGTCGATCTCCCGTGCGGCCAGGGCCTGTTCCAGGTCGCCGAGCGCCGGGTCGAGGGAGACGCAGGTGACTCCGTTGACGAACGGGGTGAGGACCGACCACAGCCAGCCGTCGAACCCCGGAGAGACGACCGAGACGGCCCGGCCGCCGGGCCGGTATCCGAGCGATTCGGCGTTGGCCAGGAGGTTCGCCAGGGCGGTGGAGCCGACGCGTACCCCCTTCGGGCGGCCGGTGGTTCCCGAGGTGTAGACGACGTACGCCTCGGACCGGCGCTCGCCTTCGGCCCACTCGTCCCAGTCGGACTCACCGGCCTGCGGGTCGGCGGAGCGGGCCTGCGAGCCGTGCGTCTCGACCAGCGTGAGGCCCGGTTCGAGGGCGTCCGGCTCGGACGACACGAGCACTTCGCACCCGGCGTCCGCCACGATCCAGCGCCGACGCTCGGCCGGATGCCGTTCGTCGAGCAGCACCGCCGACGATCCGTTGGCCCAGATCGCCAACAGGCTGCTGAGCGCGTAGCGCGACCGGCCCGCCATGACGGCGACCCGGTCGCCCGGACCGGCCCCGGCCCGCTCGATGCGGTCGGCCAGGGTCCGCGCCGAGGCGGCGATCTCCCGCCAGGTCAGCCCCTCGCCGTCGGTTCCGACGGATCCGATGAGGTCGGGGTGTTCGGATACCCAGCGCTCCAGCGCCTTCTTGACGTGCGATATGTGAGGAACAGCCGCGTGGCTGTCCGGAACAGGCTTGCTCACAAGTTCTTCCCCCCAGGTTCAGCAAGTTCAGCAAGTCCGGCAAGTTCGGCAAGAGGTTCTCAGTGCGTCGGCGTGCTGCCGATGCCCGTCGTCAATTCGCCTTGGTGGCCCACAGAATGACGTTGGTGGCGAAGAACTTCTTGCGCCACCCGATGTCTTTGAAGCCGAGCCCGCTCAGCGCGCCGGCGATGCTCTGCGGCGACTCGAAGGCGCGGGTGCTGGACTCGAGATAGGTGTAGGACTTCCGGTCGCGCGCGACGACCTGCCCCAGGAGCGGGACGATGACGCGCATTCCCCACTTCACCACGGGCTTCACCGGGCCACTCGGGGGACACGTTTCGAGGATCACGAGGCGGCCGCCGGGCTTGAGGACCCGGTGCTGTTCGCGGAGCACCCGGTCCAGGTCCTCGACGTTTCTGAGGAGATAGCCCTCGGTGATTCCGTCGAAGGACTCGTCCTCGAACGGCAGACTCGCCGCGTCCCCGTGCTGCCAGCGCACCGCGTCGGCCCCGGGCTTCGTCCTGGCCCGGCGCAGCATCTCCTCGGAGAAGTCGACGCCGGTCACGGTGGCTTCGGGGTTCCTGCGGGCCACCGCCAGAGCGATCACACCCGTACCCGTGGCCAGGTCCAGAAACTGTCCGCCCTCGGCGGGTGCGACCCGTGCGGCCACCTCCCGGCACCATTTCTCATGACGGCCGAGCGTCATGAGAAAGTTCATTCGGTCGTAGTACCCGGCGATCTTCTGGAAGATCCCGTGCACTTCGGAACCCTTGTTGTCGCGCGTGCGGTCACTCGTCACCTGTCCCGCCCTTCTCCACTGGAAATGTCCACCTTCGCATCGAGGCGGGTGATGTGACGACTCACTCGGGAATCCGAACCGGACAGGTCTGCCCAGGCCATGACCGCGACAGCGAGAAGTCCGATGAGCGCTGTCCCGGCCGAGGGCCGCACCGCGAAGAGGAGAAGGCCGAGGAAGAGCACGGACACGTACATGTCGCGTTGGCCGACCAGGTTGTACTCGACGGGCGTCCGGGCCCGGACCATGGAGACCATGTTGGCCACGGCCGGGATCACCATGACGCCCACATAGGCCAGCCGGTCAGGCATATCGGCGAGAAGGACGAGCACCGGGAACGCGGCGTACACCAGGGTGGTCGCGACAGCGGCGACCCAGGCACCGGCGAGCTGTGACGGCAGGAGCGCCGGGATCGTCCGCAGCCCGGCTTCCTTGTCCCCTGCGTAGTCGGGGACATTCTTCATGATGCCCTTGGCGAAGTACCAGCAGAAGAGGAACACCCCGAGAGCGACCGGCTGGTAGGAGTCGTAATGCGGGATTTTCCACCACGAGTCACCGAGCAGCGCACCCGCGATGTACGGTTCCGTGACCGCCATCGAGAAGACCGCCATTCCGATGACCGGGCGGCCCTTGAGGCGGAACCTCTTCGAGGAGTATCCGAGCACCAGGAAAACGCTGAAGACCCACAGAAGCGTCTGTGCGAACGAGATCAGCAGCGAGAGCAGCAGCATGACGCCCAGGCACGTGTAGAGAACTCTGTTGAGCAGGCCCTCGCCGGCCGTTTCGACCAGCTTCAAGCGGCCCGGCACGTTCTTGCCATCCTCCACGAGGTCGGTCACGGCGTTGTGGGCATTGGCGGCCAGAGGGGCGAGCACATGGAAGAGGACGCCGAACAGCACCGTGAGGTCGAAGCGGTGACCGGCCACCGCCACGCCCACGCAGTAGGAGAGCGGGCTGACCAGGAGTGTGCGAGGGCGCACGTTTTTGACCACCGCGTTGAAGCGCGTCATACGACGCATGGGCCGAACCTCTCTCATGAAGTCTTGCCGCCTCTGGCGAATACGCACCCGAAGTGAAGTCACATACGCGTGAGGGTCACCCCGAAACCTTCACGGGGCCGCAGGGTGAGCAGTGCTCTGGGGGCAGGTCCGGTGGAATCCCGCTGCGATATCTCGAACTTGTCGAGAATGGCTGCCAGGAGCATGCTCATCTCCATCATGGCGAACCCCTTGCCGATGCACATATGAGCGCCGGCTCCGAAAGGAAGGAACCGTCCCTTTCCGGGGATGCCGTTCATGAAACGCTCAGGAAGGAATTCGTCCGGCCGTTCCCAGACGGTCGGGTCCCGGTGGATGGCGGCCACGTTGAGCATCACGAAGGATCCCGCAGGGATCTTCGACGCGCCTATGGACACATCCTTCGTGACCTGTCGGGGGATGGTCGGGGACGGCGGGAAGAGCCGCATCCCCTCGTTGATGACGCGCTCGAGAAGAGTGCTTCCCCGCTGTCTCCCCGAGGTGGACAGAGGGGTCCGACGCACCTCTTCCCGAACCCGCTGCTGAACGTCCGGATAGCAGGCGAGCAGATACAGGATCCACGTCAGCGCACTGGCCGTGGTCTCGTACGCGGCGACGAACGTGGTCAGCATCTCGTCCCTGACCTCGGTGTCGGTCAACGGTTCCACGGAGTCACCGGCCTTGGCCGCCAGCAGCATGTCCAGGAGGTCGCCGTGGTGTTCGCCGGTGGTGCGCCGTTCTCTGATGAGCCGGTGGACGAGGTCGTCCAGGCCCCGCATGGTCGCGGTGAAGTTCCGGTTCCGTCGGCTGGGTACGCCGACCGGCAAGGAGAGCGGCATCCGCAGGCGGCGCTCGACGAACTCCAGGAGGAAGGAGATCGTGCCCGGTGTCAGGACGTCGGACACCGTGTCGCCGGGCCGGCTGAACATGCACCTGGCCACGATGTCGAGGGCGAAGGAGAGCATTTCCTCGTGGACGCGCAACTCCGTGCGGTCGCGGCTCTCCCAGCGCCCGATGTGCTCGTCCGTCACCTCGGCCATCTTCTGCCGCATGTCGGCCAGGCTGGGGCGGCCGTACATGGGCTGGAGGGCCCTTCGCCGCCGTAGCCACTGTTCGTGGTACGGACTACTGATCAGCCCGTCCCCGAGCACCAGCCGCAGCGGGTTCTCGGCGTTCGGCTTGCCGAAGGTGTGGATGTCGGAGAGGACGATGTCCGCCGCGGTGCTCCGGTTGACGAACACCATGCGCTTGGGTCCGACGGCGAAGTACGAGAGCTCGCTGCCGTCCAGGGCGGCGTACTGGATGGCGTTCAGCAGGTTCGACCGCAGCTTGAGGAGGTCGCCGATCCCCGGCAGGCGCCTCGGCGGCACGGTCGGTGTGGAGAGGACGCCGCTGTCGTGCCGCACGTGCCTGACGGGTAACGCGCTCGCGACAGTCCCCGCCATCCCCCCCCCCGATGAGTCGATACGTCATGTCCGCGGCCGGGCCGCGTCCGGTTGGCGTTCACAAGTCGTACTCGCGCGAGATCCGGCGGAGCAAGCGGATGGCAGGAAGGTGACGTGTGATCCCGGTGGGCGAGCGCGCGCCCCGTGACGGGGCGTCGGCCGGTTCCGGCCGGTTGCCGGATGCCGGTGATCCTTCGATGGCAGCAAGATGCACCGGGGCCGGCCGGCCCAGGCAGGACCTGCTGCGGTGCGGCTTCACCGGGCGCACACGCGGAAAGCCCCCGTGCCGCTCGCACGGGGGCTTTCGCTGTGCCCCGGTCCCCGTCCCCACAGGTGACCGGCGCTTCCGGGGCCGCGCTCCGCTCAGACGCGGACCCCGGAGTCCTGACCGTCCGGGGACGGGTCAGACGCGGACGAGCTCGCGCTCACCCTCGCCGCCGCCGTCACCGGACCCGGCGGAGTCGGACGTGTCGGTCAGCTGCTGCTGCAGCTTCTCGCCCTCCACGTCCACGTTGGGCAGCGCCCGGTCCAGCCAGCGCGGCAGCCACCAGGCCTTCCGGCCGAGCAGAGCGAGGACGGCGGGCACGATCGCCATGCGCACCACGAAGGCGTCGAAGAGGACGGCGATGGCGAGCGAGAAGCCGATCATCTTGATCATCTGCTCGCTGGAGCCGATGAAGCCGGCGAAGACCGCCATCATGATCACCGCAGCGGCCGTGACCACCCGTGCACCGTGCTTGAAGCCGGTCACGATGGCCTGGCCCGGGCTCTCGCCGTGGACGTACGCCTCGCGCATCCGGGTGACGAGGAAGACCTCGTAGTCCATCGCGAGACCGAAGACCACACCGACCATGAAGATCGGCATCATGCTCATGATCGGACCGGTCTGCTCGACGCCGAAGAGCGAACCGAGCCAGCCCCACTGGAAGACCGCGACGACCGCGCCGAGGGCCGCGACCACCGAGAGCAGGAAGCCCAGGGCCGCCTTCAGCGGGACGAGGATCGAGCGGAACACCAGCATCAGCAGCAGGAACGCGAGGCCGACGACGAGCGCCAGGTAGGGCACCAGGGCGTCGTTCATCTTCTGCGAGAAGTCGATGTTCATCGCGGTGGCGCCGGTGACCAGGACCTCGGCCCCGGTGTCGGCCTTGATGTTCTCGCCCGCGTCACGGATGTCGTGGACGACCTCCTCCGTGGCGTGGGAGGACGGCCGGTCCTTCGGGATGACCACGATGGTCGCGGTGTCGCCGGCCTTGTTGAACTGGGCCGGGGCGACGGCGACGACGCCGATGGACTCGATCTCCTCGGAGACCCGGGCGGCGGCGGCCTTGCCGTCGGAGCTGTTCTTCGTGTCGACGACGACCATCAACGGGCCGTTGAACCCGGGGCCGAAGCCGTCCGAGAGCATGTCGTACGCCTGGCGCTGCGTGGTCGACTTCGGCTGGGCGCCGTCGTCGGGCAGGCCCATCTCCAGCGAGGCGGCCGGTACGGCGATGACGCCGAGGCCGAGGACGCCGACGAGCATGACCCAGACCGGCTTGCGCAGCACGAACCGCGCCCAGCGGGTGCCCATGTTCGGCTTGGCATCGGCGCTCTTCGTCAGGCCGGCGCCGTTGCCCGGCTCGGCGCCCTTCTCCGCATCGGCGCCCTTGCGGGCCTTGCGGCCCATGACGCGCTTGCCCGCGAAGCCCAGCAGGGCCGGGACGAGGGTGAGGGCGATGACCACGGCGATCGCGACCGTACCGGCGGCGGCGAAGCCCATCTTCGTCAGCATCGGGATGTTGACGACGGCCAGGCCCACCAGGGCGATGACCACGGTCAGACCGGCGAAGACGACCGCGGATCCGGCCGTGCCGACGGCCCGCCCGGCGGCTTCCTCACGCTCCCGGCCGTCGGCCAGCTCGGCGCGGTAGCGGGAGACGATGAACAGGGCGTAGTCGATGCCGACCGCGAGGCCGATCATCATGGCGAGGGTCGAGGTCGTCGAGCCGAGATCCAGGACGTTGGCCAGCGCGGTGATCGTCGAGACCCCGATACCGACCCCGATGAGCGCGGTCAGCAGCGGCAGCCCGGCGGCGACCAGCGAACCGAAGGTGATGACCAGGACGATCGCGGCGATGACGACACCGATGATCTCGGCGGTCCCGGTGTGCGGCATGACCTGGAGGGCGTCGCCGCCGATCTCCACCTTCATGCCGCTCTTCTGCGCGTCCTCGCCCGCGTCCTCCAGGGAGTCCCGGGTCGCGTCGGTCAGCTCCATGGAGTTGACCTGGTAGGAGACCGAGATGTACGCGGTCGAACCGTCCTGGCTCACCGCCTGCGCCTTGAACGGGTCGTCGACCTTGGCGATCTGCTGCGAGCCGGACTGCAGCTCCTTGACGATGCCGGTGATCTCGCGCTTGTTCTCGGCGTCGGTCACCTTCTCGCCCTCGGGGGCCTTGAAGACGACCCGGGCGGTCGCGCCGTCGGCGCTGTTGCCGGGGTTGCGCTCTTCCAGCAGGTCGAAGGCGCGCTGCGCCTCCGTACCGGGGATCGAGAAGGAACTGGAGGTGGCGGTGGACGCGGTGGCCGCACCAAGGATGCCGACCGCCAGCAACGCCACCCAGATCAGGGCGACGAAGCCGCGGCGGCGGAAGGTGAGCCGTCCGAGCTTGTAGAGGAAAGTGGCCACGGGGGCGTACTCCCGGTCAGGTCGTATGAGTGGAAAGTGGGCGTGAGGAACCAGCCCGACGACGAGAGCGGCGTGTCAGGTGGAGCTTCGGGGAGGGGGCCGTGCGGGTGGGGCGTGCCGTACGCGTGGGACGAGCCGTACGGGCAGGGGTGCGGGGACGTCAGACGCCGAGGGCGGGGAAAACCACGGAGTCCAGGTAATCGATGAGGAACGCCTGGTCCACAGGCCGGTCCTCGATGAGTTCACGAGCAGTCAGCGCACCGATCACCATGTGCACGATGTATTTCAGCGCCGGATTGTCCGCACGCAGTTCACCCCGGTCCACCGCCCGTTGCAGCATCTGGTCGAAACCGGTCATCTCCGGTTCGATCAGCAGCTCACGCAGGGCCTTGAGCAGCTCGGGGTACTCATGGATGGCATGGGCCAGACCCCGCATCAGCGCGGCGTCCTTCTCCATCTGGCAGTCGTCGGTCCGGCTCAGCGCGGCACGGAAATCGCCCCGCAGCGAACCGGTGTCGATGTCCGAAAGGCTCCCCGGCTTGTTGTGCCGCATCGCCTTGGCGACCAGCTCGGGCTTGGAGCCCCACTGGCGGTAGAGAGTGGCCTTGCTCGAACGGGTGCGGGCGGCGACGGCGTCCATGGTCAGGGCGTCGTAACCGACCTCGCGGAGCAGGTCGAGGACGGCCTCGTAGAGTTCGCCCTCGCGCTCGGGGGTCAGCCTGGTGCGTGCCATGTGCCGACCTCCTTCGCGCTCGATCTTTCCTGCGTTCTGTTCTGCCGACGGCCTCGCTCAGCATCGAACGAAACCGTTTCGTACACCTGAACCGTACCCCCACCCGCCAGCGAAACGAAATCGTTTCGCTTGTGTCCTGCACCACAAGTTGCCCCGGGCCCCGCGCACCGAAAACATTGGGGGGTGAGTGACGACGTCGCGTATCTCCGTTTCCCGCACCTCCACCAGGACTTGCTGTGCTTCGCGGCCGAGGACGACCTCTGGGTCGCCCCCCTCGCCGCCGCGGGGCACCGGCCCGGACGCGCCTGGCGGGTGACCGTCGACCGGACCCGGGTCAGCCATCCGCGCTTCTCGCCCGACGGCACCTCCATCGCCTACACGACCTGGCGGACCCTGGACCCCGAGATCCACCTCGCCCCGGTGGACGGCGGCCCGGCGCGCCGGCTCACCTACTGGGGCTCGACGGACGCCCGGGTCTGCGGCTGGAGCCCCGATCCGGGCGAGGCCTGCCAGATCCTCGCCGTCTCCTCGCACAACCAGCCGTTCTCGTACTTCTCCTGGGCCTACAGCGTCCCCACCGACGGCAGCCCCGGCGGCAGGCTCCCCTGGGGTCCGGTCTCCGACATCGCGGTCGCCGACATCGACGGCGAGCGCCGCACCCTGCTGCTCACCGGCACGCCCCCGCACGAACCGGCCGCCTGGAAGCGCTACCGGGGCGGGGCCATGGGCCGCCTGTGGCTGCACGGCGAGCGGCTGCTCCCGGACATCGACGGGCACCTCGCCAACCCGATGTTCGTCGGCCGCCGCATCGCGTTCCTCTCCGACCACCAGGGCGTCGGCAACCTCTACTCCTGCCGCATGGACGGCACCGACCTGCGCCGCCACACCGACCACGACGCCTTCTACGCCCGTAACGCCTCCAGCGACGGGCACCGGGTGATCTACCAGTGCGCGGGCGAGCTGTGGCTGGTGGAGGACCTGGAGTCGCCCGACGCCACCCCGCGCAAGCTGGAGGTACGCCTCGGCGGGCCGCGCACCGGCCGGCGCGTCCACCAGGTGCCCGCCGCCAGCAACGTCGACTCGCTCTCCGTCGACGAGACGGGCCGGGCCAGCGCCGTCACCGTACGCGGCAGTCTCTACTGGCTCACCCACCGCGACGGCCCCGCCCGCACCATCGCCGACAACCCGGGGGTGCGGGTGCGGCTGCCGGAGATGCTCGGCAGCGGCGGGCAGGTCGCGTACGTCACCGACGCGGACGGCCCGGACGCGGTCGAGATCGCCTACCTGCCGCGCGCCAGCGGCGACCGGCCGCCGCGCAGGCTCGCCACCGGGCAGCTGGGCCGGGTCCAGGAGATGATCTCCGACCCGGACGGGAAACGCCTGGCCATCGCCTCGAACGACGGCCGGCTGCTGCTCCTGGACACGGGCGAGGAGGCGGCGGAGGCGGAAGCGCCGGAGACGGTGGAGAAGTCTCCCAGCGGCTCGACCCGGGCCGACCTCCACGCGGCCACCGGCGCGGCGACCCCGGACAGCGCCGTGCCGGTCGACGAGCACCCCGGGCTCAGCGAGCTGATCCGCTCGGTCAACGGCCCGGTCCGCGATCTGGCCTTCTCCCCCGACGGCGACTGGCTGACCTGGTCGCACCCGGGCGTCGGCCGCTCGCTGCGGCAGATCAAACTGGCCCGGATCTCCGGCCCCGGCGCGCCGGTCGTCGTGGACGTCACCAACGGCCGCTTCGAGGACGAGAACCCGGTCTTCACGGAGGACGGCCGCTATCTGGCGTTCCTGTCCTGGCGCGGCTTCGACCCGGTGTACGACGTCCACACCGGCGACCTGTCCTTCCCGCTCGGCTGCCGCCCGTATCTGGTCCCGCTCTCCTCGGCGACCCCGTCCCCCTTCGCGCTCTCGCCCGACGGACGCCCGGCTGCGGGCGGCCTCGACCCGGTGGACGTTCCGGAAGGAGGCGGTACGTCGGAGGGGTCCACGGTCATGGTCGAGTTCGAGGGGCTGGAGAGCCGGGTGACGCCGTTCCCCGTCTCCGCCTCCAAGTACTCGGCGCTCGCCCCGGTGAGCGGCGGCGGTCTGGTCTGGCTGCGCTGGCCGATCTCCGGGGCGCTGGGCGAGACGTTCGCCAACCCGGCCGACATGTCGGGGCGGCCCACCCTGGAGCACTTCAACATCGCGAAGGCCCGCAGGACCGAACTGGTCGACCACCTCGACTGGTTCGCGGTCAGCGGCGACTCCTCGCGCCTCGTCGTGATGGACGACGGCGAACTGCGCGCCGTCCCCGCCACCGAGCCCGGCGACGGCGACACCACGGTCTACCTGGACCTGCGCCGCATCCTGCACGAGGTCGACCCGGGTGCGGAGTGGCGGCAGGCGTACGGGGAGGCGGGCCGCATCATCCGCGACTACTTCTGGGAACCGGACATGTGCGGCATCGACTGGGACGGGGTGCTGGACCAGTACCGCCCGCTGGTCGAACGGGTCGCGTCCCCCGACGAGTTCGCGGATCTGCTGCGCGAGGTGCTGGGCGAGCTGGGCACCTCGCACGCCTACGTCTCCCCCGCCCGCCGCAACGAGGGCCCGCCGCACTACCAGCGGGCGATCGGCCTGCTCGGCGCCAACCTGGTCTGCCGGGACGGCGCGTGGACGATCCAGCGCATCCTGCCCGGCGACTCCTCCGACTCCAAGGCGCGTTCACCGCTGGCGGGTACGGGGATCAGGGAGGGCGCGGTCCTCACCCATGTCGACGGCCGGCCGGTGGACCCGGTGGCGGGCCCGTACCCGCTGCTGACGGCGGCGGGCGGCACCACGGTGGAGCTGACCTTCACCCCGGCGGGCGGCGGCCCGTCCCGCCGGGTGGCGATCATGCCTCTGGTCGACGAACGCCCGCTGCGCTACCAGGACTGGGTGGCCAAACGGCGTGACGTCGTACGGGAGTTGAGCGGCGGCAAGTGCGGCTATCTGCACATCCCCGACCTGGGCGGCTCCGGCTGGGCCCAGTTCAACCGGGACCTGCGCCTGGAGGTGGCCCGGCCCGCGCTCATCGTGGACGTACGGGGCAACGCGGGCGGTCACATCAGCGAGCTGGTCGTGGAGAAGCTCACCCGCACGATCCTCGGCTGGGACCTGACCCGTAACGCGCAGGCGGTCAGTTACGCCTCCAACGCGCCGCGCGGCCCGGTGGTCGCGCTGGCGGACGAGGCGACCTCCTCGGACGGCGACATGATCACCGCCGCGTTCCGGCTGCTGAAGACGGGACCCGTGGTGGGCCAGCGCACCTGGGGCGGGGTGGTCGGCATGACCGGCCGCCACCGGCTCGGCGACGGCACGTCGATCACGGTGCCGATGAACGCCGCCTGGTTCGACACGTACGGCTGGTCGGTGGAGAACCACGGTGTGGAACCGGACGTGGAGGCCCTGCGCACCCCGCTGGACTGGGCGGAGGGCCGGTACGCGGTCCTGGACGACGCGGTCCGCCTGGCGCTGGACCTGCTGGCGGCCCACCCGGCGGCGACGCCACCGTCGTACGACACGGCCCCCGACCTGCGCAGGCCGCCGCTACCGCCGAGGTGACGGCCGGTCAGACCTGCCGGCGATCCCCCGTGCGTGGGAGGTGAGCACCCGTCCGGGCGTTCCGGGCGGGCGCTCGCGCGTGGGCGGCGGACACGATGGAAGGGGCTGCCCACGTACGAGGGAGAAGCATGACCGAGAACCGCTCGGACCAGATCGCCCGCGGCCGGCCCGGGGAAGACCCCGGCACGGCCCCCGCCCCGCCCGACCTGCGGCGGATCGGGGCCGGCCCGGACTTCTGGTACCCGGTCGCCCTCTCCCGGAGCGTACGGAAGGAAGGGGTGGCCGCGGCCGTGTTCGCCGGGGAGCGCATCGCGCTCTACCGCGCCCGGAGCGGTGCCGTCCACGCGCTGGAGGACCGGTGCGCCCACCGGCAGGTGCCGCTGAGCATGGGGGTCGTGGACGGCGAGACGCTCCGCTGCTGCTACCACGCGTGGGCCTACCGCGGCGACGGCCGCATCTCGCAGATCCCCTACCTCGCCAAGGGCGACGCCCGGCCGCCGCGCGGTGTGCGCGCCTACCCGGTGCGCGAGGCGTACGGCCTGGTGTTCGTCTTCCCGGGCGACCCGGAGAAGGCGGAGGTCACCCCGCTGCCGGACGTGCCGGCCTTCGCCTCACCGCGCTACCGGACGATGACGTTCTCCCGGACCGTGCGCTGCCACTACTCGTTCCTGCACGAGAACCTGCTCGACATGAACCACCAGTTCCTGCACCGGGGCGTGGTCGGCAAGCTCCAGCCGAAGCTGCTGGGGTACGAGAGCGGGCCGGCCTCGGTGGAGGCCCGGTACCTGTTCACCCACACCGGGGGCAAGCGCAACCGCAGCGCGAGCCTGCTCGCCGCCGAGGGGCTGGGCGGTCAGCCGTCCAGCGATGTCATGACGATCCGCACCGAGTACCCCTACCAGACGCTGGACCTGGTCCCGGAGAAGGCCGACCACCCGGCGCTGCGCCTCTGGGCGGTGTACGTCCCCGAGGACGCGGAGCAGCGCGTCTGCCACGCGTACGGGCTGCTCATGATCGAGAAGCCGAGGATTCCCGCCGCGTTGAGCGTGGCCTGGCCGTTCATCCGGCACTTCACTGAACGGGTCTTCGCGGAGGACCGGATGGCGGTCGAGGCCGAACAGCGGGCGTGGGACGAGCAGGGCGAGGACCGCAACCACGAGGTGTTCTCGCTGATCCTGGACGTACGTGACGTCCTGCGCGCGAACGGGGTGCCCATTTCCAGCCCCTCCGGCACCCCCAGCCCGCCCGGCGTTTGAGGGCATCTTTTCAGCCCGTCCGGCGCTTGAGGACATCCTTTGACCCGCGCCCCGGGGGGCGGGCCCCGCGCAAAGAAGGAGGCGCACCCGGAACCCCGGGTGCGCCTCCTGACGCGACGCGTACGCACGCGCTGACCGCAGCACGTACGCGTCACACCTCAACGACCGTCAACGGTCAAAACGCTCGCGCGCCTGGTCCGCGGCGTCCCGGGCACGGTCCTGCATGCCCGAGGAGGAGTCCGACCGCTGGTCGCGGGCCTGCTGGCCGCGCTCCTTGGCCTGGTCCTTGCCCTGGCCGGCCTTCTGCTTGGCCTGGTCGGCGAGCTCCTGCGCCTTGTCCTTGAACTGGTCTGCGATACCCATGCTGTTCACTCCTGTGGGATGCGTGGGGGTACATGCGGGGTGGCCCCTCGCGGGGCCGTGCTCAGCGTTGCACGCCCCGACATCCCGCGCATTTCGGACCGTTACCCACCGTGAGATGGGGCCCGTCCACCCCGTTACGCCCGGTCCGCACGCCCCGCACGCGCGTCCTGGTCCGCCGCTCCCCCGGCCCCCACCAAGCCCTTCGACACGGTGTGGAGGCGCGGTTCGAAGCGCCGCATCTCACGCTGCCCGCCGATCGCGATGACCGAGGGCAGGTAGCCCCGGACCGACTGCATCCCGCGCAGCCACCACTGGGCGTAGACGTGCGGGGAGCGCCGCGCGATACCGTCCACGATCCGGTCGACGGCCGGGCCGAGCGGGTAGGTGCGGTTCATCGGCCACGGCAGTCGCTGCCGCAGCTCGCGCATCACGTCGTCCTGGTCAGCGCCCCGCACCATGTCGGTGTCGGTCCAGGAGAGGTAGCCGACGCCGACCTTGACGCCCTTGTGGCCGACCTCGGCGCGCAGGCTGTGCGCGAAGGCCTCGACGCCCGACTTGGACGCGCAGTACGCGGTCATCATCGGGGCCGGGGTGATCGCGGCCAGCGACGCTATCTGCAGGAAGTAGCCGCGGCTCTCCATGAGCACCGGCAGGAAGGCCCGCCCGGTGACCGCGCCGCCGATGAGGTTGACCTCGATGACCCGCCGCCAGGCGGCCGGGTCGGAGTCGGCGAACGGGCCGCCCGCGGCGACGCCCGCGTTGGCGACGACCACGTCGACCTTGCCGAAACGTTCCTTGACCTCCCGCGCCACCTGGGCCATCGCCTCGTGGTCGGTGACGTCGGCGAACCAGTGGTCGCTCTCGCCGTGCAGCCGTTCGGAGACCTGCTTCAGCTCGTCCGGCTCCAGACCGACGAGCGCGAGGGTCGCCCCGCGTGCGGACAGCTTGCGGGCGAGCAGTTCGCCCACGCCCCGGGCCGCGCCGGTGACGACGACGACCTGGCCCTCCAGATTCCGCTTGCCGCTCATGCGACATCCTCCTTCTCCGTCGTGGCGCCCGCGCCCGTGGCGACGTACCGGGTGACCAGTTCCCTGATTTTCGCCGAAACGGCCTCCGGGGCCTCGACCGGCGTCATGTGTCCCATGCCCGTCAGCTCGGTCAGGCCGAGGCCGACCGGCAGGGCGTCCGCGATGGCCCGGGCGTGGACCGGCGGGGTCAGCCGGTCGTCCGTCCCGGCGATCACCGCGGTCGGCACCCGCAACGCCCGTACGCCCTCGGCGAGATCCAGCTCGCCGAGCACATGGCCCCACTCCACCCGGGCGCGCCGCGGACAGGCGTGCACGATGCGGGCGCAGGCGTCGACCCGGTCCGGGGCGGAACCCCGGCCCATCGTCGCGTACTTGAGGATCTTCCTGGAGAGCGGTGTGACCGGCCCGAGGGGGGCTTTCGCGCCCAGTACGGCGGTGGTGAGCCGGGTCCGCAGCGCACCCTCGCGGAGCGGCAGGACCAGGGCCTCGGCGGTCAGCCGCGTAGCCCCGGTGGAGCAGAGCAGTACGGCCGCGGCGTGTTCGCGCAGTCCGGGCCGGGCTGCCGCCGCCATCACGGTCATCCCGCCCATGGAGTGCCCGGCGAGCACCGCCTTCCGCCCCGGGGCGAGCGTCGCGGCGAGGACCGCTTCGAGATCGTCGGCCAGGGCGTTCGTGCTGTAGCCGCCGGGTCCGGGCTCGGGGGTGAGCCCGTGGCCGCGCTGGTCGTAGGCGATGACGCGGTGGTCGGCGGCCAGGTCGCGGATCTGGGCGTCCCAGAAGCGGGTGTTGCAGGTCCAGCCGTGGGCGAGGACGACGGCGGGCGCGTCCTCGGGGCCGTGCAGTTCGACGTGGATCCGCGCCCCGTCGGCGGAGCGCGCGGTCAACTCGGCCGCGGGCACGGGCGGGACGGTGTCGCGGTGCAGGAGCCGGCTCATCGCGCGGCCTCCTCGGCGACGGGTCCGGCCTCCGCCGCGGCGGCGGTCACGGTCTCGCGGTCGGTGCGGCCGGGCTGCTCGGGGACGCGGCCGGCCCCGACGGCCCGCCGCTCGCCGCCCGCGCCTCCGGCCCGGACGACGTCGTACTCCGCGAGGTCCACCGACCGGGTCTGCCGCCGGAACTCGCCCGTCGTGCCCGGCCAGACGGTGGTGTTGCGGCCCGCCTCGTCCAGGTACCAGCTGGTGCAGCCGCCGGTGTTCCACACCGTGCGCTTCATCCGCTGCTGGACCTTGTCGTTCCACGCGGTGACGGAGACGGACCGGGCGTCGAGTGCGGCGCGTCCGCCGAGAACGTTCAACTGGCGGAGGTAGTCGGCCATGTAGTTCAGCTGGGACTCGATCATCAGGATCATCGAGGAGTTCCCGAGGCCCGTGTTGGGGCCGATGATCGTCATCCAGTTGGGGAACCCGGAGGCGGTAGCGCCGCGCAGCGAGTTCATCCCGTCCTTCCAGGTCTCGGCGAGGGTGATGCCCTCCGCTCCGACGACCCGCTCGGCGATCGGCATGTCCGTCACGTGGAAGCCGGTGCCGAAGATGATCGCGTCGACCTCGGCCTCGGTGCCGTCGGCGGCGATCACCGTGGAGCCGCGTATCTCGCTGAGCCCGGAGGCGACGACGTCCACATTGGGCTGGGCGAGCGCCGGGTAGTAGGTGCTGGAGAGCAGGATCCGCTTGCAGCCGATGCGGTAGTCGGGGGTCAGCTTGGCCCGCAGGGCCGGGTCCTTGATGGCCCGCGCCATGTTGGACTTGGCTATCTTCTCCACCAGGCCCAGCTGGTCGGGGTGCTTGGTGAAGGCGCTGACCTGCAACTCCCGTATGCCCCAGAGCAGTCCGCGGCGTGCGGTGCCCGTGGCGGGTATCGCCCGGTGGAGTGCGCGCTCGGCCTTGCTGATGGTGCGGTCCATGCGCGGCATGACCCAGGGCGGGGTGCGCTGGAAGAGCGTGAGCTTCGCGGTCTTCGGCTGTATCGCGGGGACGATCTGGATCGCGGAGGCACCGGTGCCGACCATCGCGACGCGCTTGCCGGCCAGGTCGTAGTCGTGGTCCCAGCGCGCGGAGTGGAAGACCTTGCCGGGGAAGGAGTCGAGCCCGGGTATGTCGGGCATCTTGGGGTCGGAGAGCGGACCGGTGGCGGAGACGACGACGTCCGCGTGGAGCGTGGTGCCGTTGGCGGACTCGATCACCCAGTACAGGTTCTCCTTGTCCCAGCTCATCAGCTTCACCTCGTGGTTCAGCCGGATGTGCGGGCGCAGCCCGAAGGTGTCGGCGACGCGCTCCAGGTAGGCCCGGATGTGTTCCTGGCCGGAGAAGGTGCGCGGCCAGTCCGGGTTGGGCGCGAAGGAGAAGGAGTAGAGGTGGGACGGTACGTCGCAGGCGCAGCCGGGGTAGCTGTTGTCGCGCCAGGTGCCGCCCACCGAGCCGGCCCGCTCCAGGACGACGAAATCGGTGATGCCTTCGCGGCGCAGCCGGACTGCGGCCCCCAGGCCCCCGAATCCGGTACCGATCACCGCCACACGTACGTGCTCCTGCTGGGCCATGCTGCCGCCTCCCGCGGTACGTCACGCGACTTTGCCAGCAATCACTGGCATGGTTCGGAGAGTAGAGCAGGTCCGTACTGATGGGTAGGGGGCGGACCAAGGAAAGTTACCGGCGGTACAACATAGGGTGCCCCTGTGGCTGAAGGACGCGAGCACCGCGAATACCGCATGGAGGAGCTGGCCAAGGAGGCCGGCATCACCGTGCGGACCCTGCGCTTCTACCGGGAGCGCGGACTGATCCCGCCGCCGCGCCGCGAGGGCCGGATCGCCTGGTACGACGACCACCACCTGGCCCGGCTGCGCACGATCGCGGGCCTGCTGGAGCGGGGCCACACGCTCAACGGCATCGCCGACCTGGCGGCCACGTTCGAGAGCGGCCGCGATGTCGCCGAGGTGCTGGGCCTCGGCGAACCGACCGAGGAGACCCCGGTCCGGCTCACCCCGGAGCAGCTCGCGGACTACTTCGAGGGCGAGGTCACGCCGGAGAACCTCGCCGCCGCGCTGGATCTGGGCTATCTCGCCACTGACGGGGACGAGATCGTGCACATCAGCCGCCGCCTCCTGGAGGTGTCGGCCGAACTCGTCCGGGAAGGGGTGCCGCTGTCCACGGTGCTCTCCTCGGGCCGCCGCGTCCGCGAGCACGCGGAGGCGCTCGCGGAAATCTTCGTACGCGTACTGCATGCCCACGCGAAGGAGACCGAACCCGCCCAACTCCGGCCACTGGCCCGCGCGGTGGTGGACGCGGAGCTGTCGATGGCGCTGGACCGGAGGCTGCGCCGCGAGGACGGCACGCAGCCCCCGAAGGCGTAACGGCTCCCGAAGGCGTAAGCCGTAAGCACTCCCGGAGCGGGTCGCGACCGCCCGTGGCGGGGTCTACCGCCCGCAGACGACCGCGACGACCGGAAGCGAGGGCTACCGCTCGTAGACGACGGTCACCGGCGCGTGGTCGCTCCAGCGCTCGGCGTGCGTGGCCGCCCGCTCGACCCAGGCCTTCACCGCGCGCCCGGCCAGCCCCGGGGTGGCCATCTGGTAGTCGATGCGCCAGCCGCTGTCGTTGTCGAACGCCCGGCCCCGGTAGGACCACCAGCTGTACGGCCCCTCGACATCCGGGTGCAGCGACCGCACGACGTCCACGTACGCGGCCTCGTCCAGGACCCGGGTCAGCCAGGTGCGCTCCTCGGGGAGGAAGCCGGAGCTCTTGCGGTTGGCCTTCCAGTTCTTCAGGTCGGCCTCCTGGTGCGCGATGTTCCAGTCGCCGCAGACCACGACCTCGCGGCCGTCCGCCGCCGCCCGCGCCTTCAGCCCCTGGAGGTAGGGCAGGAAGGCCGCCATGAAGCGCTCCTTCTCGTCCTGCCGCTCGGTGCCGACCTCGCCGGAGGGCAGATACAGGCTCGCGACCGTGACCCCGGGGAGGTCGATCTCCGCATACCGGCCGCTCGCGTCGAACTCCTCCGCCCCGGGGACCCCGTGGCCGCCGAAGCCGATCTGGATCCGCTCGGGGGTGTGCCGCGAGTAGACCGAGACACCCGCGCGCCCCTTGGCGGCAGCGGGGGCGTGGACGGTGTGCCACCCCTCGGGAGCACCCACCCCCTCGGGCAGCTGGGCGAGCTCGGCCCGCACTTCCTGGAGGCAGACCACATCGGCTTCGGTCGCCGCCAGCCACTCGACGAAGCCCTTCTTGGCGGCGGCCCGGAGCCCATTAACATTCACAGTGGTAACGGTCAGCATCCCCGAACAGTACCTACTCCACCCCACCGCACAGATATACGATATTCAGCATGCTTATTCACCCTCGGCCCTTCGACCACCCTGACGCCGTCAAACTCAACGACCAGGTGCAGCTCGAATACGCCGAGCGCTACGGCGACGGGGGCGATGTCACACCGCTCGACCCGTCGATGTTCGTCCCGCCGCACGGTCTGTATCTGCTCGCCTACGACGAGCAGGAGCGCCCGGTGGCGACCGGCGGCTGGCGTACCCAGAACCTCAACGCCGACGGCTACGAGGACGGCGACGCCGAGATCAAGCGGATGTTCGTGATCCCCGAGGGCCGGGGCCGGGGTCTGGCCCGCCGGATGCTCACCGCCCTGGAGGAGGACGCCCGCGCCGCGGGCCGGACCAGGATGGTCCTGGAGACCGGCGACCAGCAGCCCGAGGCCGTCGCGCTGTACACCTCGTGCGGTTACACCGTCTGCGACGTGAAGTTCGGCCACTACCGGACGTACGACAGCAGCATCTGCATGGCGAAGCCGCTGCGGCAGCCGTAGCGGCCCGGCCGGCCATCAGGACCGGGCGGCCGGACCAGGGCAGCCCGTCACGCGCTCCGGAACGGCCGGCCGGTCACGCGCCCTCGCCGAGCACCAGGAGCACATGCTCGTTCTCCCCGTGGCGCACCGTGCCCGTCGCCGTGAACCCGCACTTCTCCAGCAGGCGCACCGAGCCCGTGTTTCCGACCACCGGGTCCGCGTACAGCGGGCGGGCCGTCTCCCGCTCCAGGAACGCGGTCAGCGCCCGCGTGCCGATGCCCCGGCCCCAGTACGCACGACCCAGCCAGTAGCCGATGAAGCGCCGGTCCTCCTCCCACCAGGCCACGAAATTCCCCGCGGTCTCCCCGTCCACGACGACCGTCTGCACGAAGTTGGCGGGATCCCCCAGCACCCGCGTCCTCCAGTGCGTCATGAACGCCTCCCTCTCCCGGGGAGCGAACCGCGACCGCCGGGCCGCCTCCGGATCGTGCTCGTACGCGAGGAAGAGCTCCAGGTCCTCGGGCACGACATCCCTGAGCTGCACGCTGTTCTCCATGCCGACCGAGTCTGGCACCCGCCACTGACACTCGGCCCGGCCGCTCAGCTCGGGGTGGCCAGCACCTGGGTCCAGTACGGGCCGCGCGGGGAGTCGGCGATGCCCACGCCGACGTGGACGAAGTCGCAGTTGAATATGTCGTCGTCGCGGCCGGGGCTGTTGCGCCACTCCTCGACGACCGCGGCCGGATCGCTCATGCCGGTCGCGATGGTCTCCCCCACGGCCGACCACGCGTAGCCGGTGGCGCCGACCCGGTCGCCCGGGCCCCGGCCCGAGGAGTCGGTGTGGTCGAAGTAGTTCCGCGCGGCCATGTCCTCGGAGTGCCGCTGGGCGACCTCGGTCAGCCGGGGGTCGGTCTCCAGCTCCGGGCAGCCGTTCGCGGCGCGCAGGGTGTTGACCCGGGTGACCACGCGGGCGTCCGGACCGGGGCGCGGCTTCGGCGCGGGCGAGGCGGAGGGCGACGGGGAGACGGTGGGCGGCCGGGTGGCGGCGGTCCGGCTCGGGGTGGGGGTGGGCGGGACCGTGGAGGGGCTGGGGCTCGGCTCGGCGGAGGCGGAGGCGGAAGCGGGCGGGGGTGCGGGCGCGGGGCTGTGGGTGACGCCGCCGCCCCGGGACTCGGGCTCGGCCGGTGCGGAGGGCCAGATCAGTACGGCGAGGGCGGTCACGGCGGCCGCCCCGGCTATGAGCCCGGCGGCCTTCCCGGCCGAGAAGGCGGCCGGGGCGGAGTGGGCCGCACCGGACGCGGCCGGAGCGGCGGCGGTGGCGGACGCGGTGGCCGGGGCGGCCGACGAGGCGACGGCCACCGCCACCTGCTGCCCGCTGTCGTAGAGCGGCACCACGAGCGCGAGCCCGGACAGCAGGCCCTCCGGCGGGACCAGCCCCGCACTGCCGTCGGAGCAGGAGGCGCAGCCCCGTACATGGCGGGCGATCCGCTTGCGCCACAGCGGCGTCGGCGTACCGTCCCAGTCGCCCAGCAGGTCCTCCAGGGCCGGGCAGCGGGGGTCGGAGGCCAGAGCCCGGACGACGGTGCGGCCGACGTCGAGCTGGTTCTTCACCCGCTGGACGCGTACGGCGGCGTGCTGCGGGGAGAGGCCCAGCGCCTCGGCCAGCTCGGACCGGGTGAGGTCGCCGGTCGTCTCCAGCCACCACAGGGACAGCACATCGCGCTCGGCGTCGTCCAGCCAGCGGGTCGCCTCGGCGGTCTCGCGCCGCTGCCCGGAGAGTTCCAGGCGCAGGATCGTCAGGTCGACGAAGTCGGCGGCGGGGTCGGCGGGGTCGCTGGTCTCCTCCAGCGGGGCGGGGCGGTGGCCGAGGTTGGACCAGCGGCTGCGGACCTGGTTCATGGCGATGGCGACGAGCCAGGAGCGGAAGCGGGCCGGATCGCGCAGGGCGGGCAGGCCGGAGAGCGCCCGGAGCATGGTCTCCTGCACCACGTCGTCCACGTCCGGATGGCCGTTGAGGGCGCGCCCGACGACGTTGTAGACCAGGGGGAGGTACTGGGCGGCCAGCCGCTCCCCGGCGGCCCGGTCGCCGTTCCTCGCCGCGATGACCAGAGCGGTGCTGTCCACGCCGTTCACGCCCTTCGTTCGGGTTCGCCACCGGAATGTGGGCCAGGTCACCCCTGGGGGTTTTGTTATCCGCCCCCCGTCCGGTGGTCAACCAGTATGCGGGGGCCGGCAGGCAGTCCCGCCGAGAGAGTGCCGGGAGCGGGGAGAGACATGTCGAGCGACACGCAGACCGACGAGGCGCACGCCACCGGTCCGGGCTCCACCGGAGCGCAGGCCAAGGATCCTCGGGCCACGGAGGCGCGAGCCACCCCGGCACCGCACGCCGAAGCCCACGCCACCCCGGCACCGCACGCCGAAGCCCACGCCACCGCCGCGCGGACGGGCGAGGCTCTCACCACCTCGGCCCTGCACGCGGCGGCGACCGGCGCCGACACCTTCCCCGGGGTCCTGCGGGAGGCGCTGAACCGCCGCGGGCTCTCCCTGGAGCGGGTGAGCGAACGGCTCAGGGTGCGCGGCATCACCATCAGCCAGGCCACCCTGAGCAGCTGGCAGCGCGGCCGCAGCCAGCCCGAACGGGCCCGCTCCCTCCAGGCGGTGGACGTGCTGGAGGAGATCCTGGAGCTGCCCGCCGGGTCGCTGCGTTCGCTGCTCGGCCCGCGCCGCCCGCGCGGCCGGACCACCCCGCCCGACGCGGAGGGGGCGGCGCTGCAGATCCTCGGCGAGGACTCGGTGGTGGAGAAGGCGCTCGGCGCCCGCTTCCGCCACTTCAACCAGGAGACCAGCTCGCTGATGGTCCACGACATCGTCAGGGTCGGTGAGACCGGCACGCTGAGCGGCATCTCCACCACGAACGTGCTGCGGGCCAAGCGGGCCGGGGCGGACCGGGCGATCTTCGTCCTCAGCTTCGACGACGAGGCGGCCGAACCGGTCGACATCAGGGTCACCTGCGGCCGCCTGGCGGAGGCCACCTACCTGAAGGGGCTCAAATCCCTGGTGCTGGAAATCCACTTCGGGCGGGAGCTGGCCAAGCTGGACACCACGGTGGTGAGTTACGCGGTCGAGGTGAGCCCGTCCGAGACCCCGGCCACGCACTACGAACGCTGGTCGCGGACGAACCTCCACGAATACCTCCAGCAGGTCTTCTTCCACCCCGCCGCCCTGCCCGCGGACTGCCACCGCTACGTCCGGGAGAAGGTCGGCGACCCGCCCCGCGGCCGCCGTCGCATCCCGCTGAGCGACGCGCACGACGTCCATGTGCTCACCTCCCGGTGCAAGCCGGGCGTCCACGGGGTGGCGTGGGAGTACGGAACGGGACCAAGTGGAACGGGAGACCGCCCAGGATGAGTGGACGGTCTCCCGCGTCTGGGGGGTGGCCTTCGTTCGGTCGGTGTCTGTCGTGGACTACTTCGTGTTGAGCGTCAGCCCGTAGTACGCGAGGGCGTCGTCGAGCGGCTGGAAATAGGAGGAGCCGGGCGAGTTGACCTGGCCGTTGCAGCGCTGGTTGCTCGGACCTCCGGACGTCATGCCCAGAGCCTGGTTGCCGGAGACGTACGCGCCGCCGCTGTCGCCGCCCTGGGTGCAGACGCTGGAGCTGGCCAGGCCGGTCACCACGGTGTCCGGGCCGCCGTTCTGGTCGGTGTAGGTGACGCTGACGTTGTACGAACCGACCTTGCCGCAGGTCCACTGGGTGGTCTGGCCGGACTTGCAGAGCGCCGCGCCGGAGGGGGCCCGCTTGCTGCCCTTGACCGGGACGGTGCCGGCCCTGCCGTACGTGGTGATGTCGAGGCCGATGGAGTTGCCGGCGTCGACGGCCGCGATGCCCATGTCGACGCTGCGGGTGCCGAGCGCGAACCGGGTGTGGGTGCCCTTGGCGAACCGGGTGCCGTTGTAGGCCAGTGCGGGCAGGTCCTCGATGCAGTGCCCGGCGGTCACGAGCACCTGCTTGCCGTTACGGTCCTTGGCGCCGTAACCGACGGAGCAGAGGTAGCCGTTGAAGGTCATCCGGCTGCCGGGCGGAACGACGGCCTGGGTCTCCAGCTTCTCCTGGCCCTTGACCACGCGCACGGCGTCGCCGTTGCTCTGCGCGGCCTTGAGGAAGCTGCGGGTGGCGGCGTCGGTGTCGCCGTTGACCTCGACGGTCACGGTGTCCGACGCGAGGTCGACGGACCAGGCGGAGACCCCGGCCGGGGCGCTCTTGAGGGCCTTGGCGTCGAGCTGGGCCTTGATGCGGTCGAGTTCGCTCTCGCCGCGCTCGGGCACCCGGGCCTTGAGACCCGCGGCCCGGACGTCCTTCGCCGCCTCGGCGTCGGCGGCGTTGACGACGAGCGAACCGTCCTTGGTGAAGAAGGCCCCGAGCGTGTCGACCCGGTCCTTCCGCAGGTCCGCGAACCGGTCCTGCTGATCGGCCTCGCGGTCCAGCCGCTCGACGGCGGCCTTCTCGCTGACGCCCAGGGTCACGGCGAGCGCCTTGACCATCTCCGGCTGGTAGGCCGGCGCCGCCGCGGGCGCCGAGGGCTCCTCCGTCGTACCGGCGTAGGCCCCTGTGGCGACTCCGGCCGACAGAAGGGCGCCGATCGAGGCGGCCACGATGTATCTGCGCGCGTTCTTCTTTCCGTGCTTCACGCGATTCCTTCCGCTACGCAGGCGAGCGTCCAGACAATGGGGGGGGTGGCCACACCGCGCCTGGGGAAGCGCGATGTGTTCCATGGACACTGCCCGGCGGCGATGACATGTTCCTGTCGCCGCGCCTCGAACTCTGGCGCAGCCGGAACTGCCGCGACAAGAAGTGGCGGTGGGGCTCTTTTCTACAGAACTGGCCGAGAACTGTAGAGAGAACGACGGAAAGCGCTGGTGCGGACCTTTGCGCCGGGTCGAATGCCCGCCCCGTAGTCCACCCCCAGCACCATTCCCCAGCAGTAGAGTTGACTTCCGAATGAGGGGGGACACCGGCATGAACAGAGGCCGAAGAGCCGTACTGATGTGGACGGGCCTGGCGGTCGCCGTGCTCGCGGGAGTGCTGTCCTTCCTCACCTGGGACCGCGCCGACCAGGTGGCCGGAGTGGTCTCCGCCGTGGTGGGCGTGGCCGCCCTGGGAGTCGGCGTGTACGGGGCGCTCGGCCCGGCCCGGGGCCCCGACGTGCAGGTCTCGGGCACGGGGAGGGCGGTGTCCCGCGGCGGCGGCGAGGCCAACACCGGCTTCGTCGCTCCCGCCTCCACCACCGCGCCCGGCTCGGTGTCCGTCAGCGACACCGGCGACGCGGAGGCCGACGGGGGCAGCGCGAACAGCGGATTCCGGCAGGGGTAGCGGAGCTGTGGCCGGCGGCAGGATCGGGGCGAAGGGTACGGGCGACGCGTCGGCACAAGGGGACGCGGCTCTCTCGAACACCGGGGTCATCAACGGCCCGGTGACCCTTTCCTCTCCGGCACGACGACCCGCCGTATCGGGCTATCTACTCCAGGTCGAGAGGGTGGCGGCGGCCGACTTCCGGGGACGTGAGGCCGAGCTTTCGGAACTGGCCTCCTTCAGCACGGAGGAACGGCCGCAGGAAGCGGCGGGAAAGGACTACTGGCGCTGGCTGGCCCCCGCCTGGGCCGGAAAGTCCGCTCTGCTGGCGGAGTTCGTCCTGAATCCGCCGTCCGGGATCGACGTCGTCGCGTTCTTCATCACCTCCCGTATGGCGGGCCAGAACGACGCCGCCGCGTTCTGCGAGGTCGTCCAGCGACAGCTGTACGCCCTGTTGCGGGAGGAGGAGCCGCTGAGCACGCCCGCCACGCGGGACGAACAGCTGCGGCTCGCCCTGGACCGTGCGGCGGAGCGCTGCGCGACGGAGGGCCGACAGCTCGTCCTGGTGGTGGACGGGCTGGACGAGGACCACGGGGTCACCGCCGGTCCCGACTGCCACAGCATCGCCGCGCTGCTGCCCCGTACGCCCCCGCACGGCATGCGGATCATCGTGGCCGGACGCCCGCACCCGCCCGTCCCGGACGACGTGCCCGGCGACCATCCGCTGCGGACGACGGAGATCAGCCACTGGCTGGCACCCTCCCCGTACGCCCAGGCGGTCCGCTGGGAAGCGGAGCAGAACCTGCTGCGCCTGCTCGACGGCGGCGGACTGGGGCGTGAACTGGTCGGCCTGACGGTGGCGGCGGGCGGTGGTCTCAGTGCGAGGGACATCGCCGAACTGACCGGCAGCCGTCCCCGCCTCGTGGAGCGCGAACTGTCGGCGGTGACCGGTCGCAGCTTCCGCCGCCGCTCCGTGCACTGGGCGTCCCACGGCCCGGAGGTCTACCTCCTGGCCCACGAGGAGATCCAGCGCAGCGCGGCGGAACTCATCACGGACACCGAGCTGGCGGACTGCCGCACGCGGCTGCACGCGTGGGCCCAGACGTACCGGACCGCCGGCTGGCCCGCCACGACGCCCGAGTACCTGCTGCGCGGTTACGCCCAGCTCCTGCGCGAACTGGGCGACACAAGGCGGCTGGTGGATCTGGTGTGCGACGCCGCACGGCACGAGCGGCTGTGGCAGGTCACCGGCGCGGACCTGGAGGCGCTCAGCGAACTGTCCACCTCGCTGGACCAGTTGCTGGCACACGGCCGGCAGAGCGGCGATCTGGACGTCTCGGCCGCTCTGCGTCTGGCGGCCGCCCGCGACGGGCTGCACGAACGGACCAGGGCCCTGCCGCCCGATCTCATCGGCCTGTGGGCCCGGCTCGGGCACACCGGGCGGGCCATCAGCCTGGCGGAATCGCAACAGAGTCGTACCACCGGGTGAGCGCCCTGACCGCCGTCGCCACCTGAGCACTAGGCGCGGCGACCGCGCGGTCAGCCGGCGGCGGGGCCGGTCCCGTAGTCCGCCCTGAATCCGCTCAGGCCGTCCGCGAGGTGGGCCAGCCACCCACTCGGAGAGTATGGCTGGGGAGGGTCGACCTCCATTCCCAGCTCGGCCATCGCGAGGCCGTAGTCGGACTCTTCCAGACCGAGAGCGAGAAGCTCGCGAAGCTCACCCGCGAGGCGGGCGACCAACTGCGGGTCCGTGGTCGCGGTGTAGTCGCGCACGGCCGCGTCAGGATCCGGAAACTCGTCCGGCATGTCCTGCGAGAACCAGCCACCGAGGAACTGGCCGAGCTCGGGGAAGCGGGCATGCCACTCCCAGTGGGTGCGAGGGCTCGCCGGGGGCGGCACCTCGCCCTCCTCGATCGACCGCTTCAGATGGTCCGCCACCACGAACAGCCAGTCCTGGATCGCCGGCCGGGGCAGGCCGACATCCGGCACGGGGTAGAACTCACCGAGGCTCAGACGCAGGCGGCCCGGCGGGGTGCGAGCGTAGTCGCGGATCTGCCGTTCGGCCGTGGCCAGGGCGTCGGGGCGGGTGTGCCAGGTGTGGCGGAGGTAGGCCTGGAGGGCCTCGCTCGGCCTCTCCGGCTCGTCATCGGCCGACATTCCGGTGTACGCCCTGACTACCTGGTCCAACTCACCGTAGCGGCGGTCGAATTCGAGCGGCTTCATGGACACGGCGTAAGACCTCTACAGATAGATCGGGACGGTGGTGAGAACGACAAAGCCGTGCCGGCTCGCGGGCTCACGCCTGAGGACGACCCGTGCCGCGCGCACCTCGACGGGCTCACGCCCGGCGAGCATCATCGCCTGCAGCAGGACGCGGCCGACAGGAGCCTCACGGGTGGGCCAGGCGGCCTCGATGGTGAGACGGGCACGGGTGCCCTGCGCGAGCCAGCGATGAATCCTCTGCTCGTTGGAGGTCACCACCTGCTGGGTGGCCCATTGGGCGGTTTCCCGGTCGGGGTAGGTGGCCGAGCGATTCCTAACGGTCATGCGGAGAACTTCCTGTGGGCTGTGCGTGGTTCAGGAACCTGCATGCTCGGTCCGCATATGGTCGTCGATTCCCTGGATGACTTCGCTCAGCGCCTCGTGCGAAACCCACGGAATCCAACGCGTCACATTGGCGGACAGCACCGCAGGCTGCGGAAATGTCACGAGCACCGATTGGGCGTCGGCGGCCAACCGGGAGAAACTCTCGCCACAGAACGGATGCTCCGCGTCGATGAAAGCCGCCATCGAATCGCGCAGCGACGGATAATCGCCTTCGTAGATCCAGTTGGCACCGAAACCGAAAAGCTCCGGAAAGCGCACCGCCGCCTCCCAGTCCGCCAGCGGCAGGTCGGCGAATCCGACTTCCGGCTCCTGTTCGACCGCCCGGAGCAGCCCGGACAGCGTGCGCAGGTAGTCGTCTCCCGGAACACCGCCGCGCGCCTCGTCCAGCCGTTGGGTGAACGTACACGGGAAGAATGCCGGGCCTTCCGACCGCACCAGGTCGGCCGTGTGGTCGAGCAGGGCGGCAACGGACACGACGGGAAACAGCCAGCGTGTCGTGTCGGCGGCCCCCATCGTGCGGACGAAACGCCTGAGCTCGTCGTCCAGGCCGAGGGCGCCCTGCGACCGCTGGGCGCGCAGCGCTGTCTCGACCACGCGTCTGACCGGCCCGTCGTTGAAGAGGGCACCGGTGTGCGAGATCACGTCGCGATCATCTCCATGACAGGTCCGGGGGCTCAAGGGGAAACGGGGTACGACGTGATCACCACGAAAGGAGGGTCCATACCCTTCTGGTACTTCAGGGCGACCTGCGCGGAGCGCACCTCGCTCGCGGTCGCCCCCATTCCGTGCGCATCATAGTCGGCGCGCTCGACGGTGCGCCCAGTGGCGTCAGGGAAGGTCAGAGTCAGCGGCGGGGATATCTTGGAGCTGTTCGGGTCCCACGCGGGGTTGTTCCTTTCCCGCTGCTGCACCCGCTCGATCCACTTCTCGATCCGGTCCGCATTGTCGATGTCGTCGAGCGCAGCCTGGGTGTACCGCTGCGCGGATGCGAGATCCTTGTACGAAGAAGCCGACGGTGCGTTGTTCTGGTCGCGCAGGCGCTGGGTCAGCTGTTCGTCGGTGAGCCCGATGTGCTTGTCCACACCGTGACTGTTCCCGATCCCTTCCTGACTCGCGAGGTCGAGCGGAAAGAAATGGTCCTTCGGGTCCTCGCCCGGAACCAGGTATTGGTGTTCCTTTTTGAAGTCGTTCAGTGCCCTCGCACCGAACGCCTCGGCCCGCGCCTCCTCCGCGTGAAAGGAGGGCGCGCTCCGATGCGCCTCGTCCAGGGGTGCCATGAGTGCGTCCAGTTTCGGCACCAGCGCGTTGACGCGGGAGTTGTACTCGGTGACGATCGCGTTCAGTTTCGCGGTGTCGATGTTGAGGACGATGCCCGCACCGAGCTGGGCGGCGCCCTTCGCGGCGCCCTTCGCCAAACCCTTGACGAGCCCCTTGACGTCGTCCATACCGATGCCGTCCTTGAGGTCCACATCGACCTTGGGCACGGCGTCCTTGACGGCCTCCCAGTACACGTCCCAGACCTCGCCGTTGACGTACACGGCCGCCTCGGCGAACTGGTACAGCAGATCGCTGACCTTCTGGGCGGTGTCGAACAGCACCGTCATCACCGGATGCGTGGCTGTGGGCGAGGAGGCCGAGTCATGCTTCCACTGGTAGCCCGCGGTGCTCGCGCCCCACGCCGTCGTGCCCCACAGCGAGCTGCAGAACTGACGCATGGCATCGTGCCATTCGCTGTTGCTCTGCTGCGTGATGCTGCTGACATTGCCCGTCAAGGCACTCTCGGTCATGGAAAGCGTCATGGTCATCGCCATCCACGCCTTGGAGAGCGAGTTGAGATGGTGCTGATGCGGGTACGGGTAGACCTCGGCGACCTTGCCCATCCGGAAGGCGTGCTTCACGATCGGCCTCAGCACCTCGCGGATCGGCTCCGGAACCCATTCGAGCAGTGAACGGATCATGCCGTCGCCGCCGTCGTCGTCCCCCCACTTCAGGTTCGGCACGGATGCTGACAACACTCCTCGCCCACACGTCGAGAAACCGGTTGCCCACCTTCACGTACGAGGCAGCGAAGGCCTGGGGGGCCGTACCGTAGCCGCCGGCGTCCGGGTACTGCCTCAGCTTGTCCAGGAGGCCCTTGGCGCCTCTGTCCATGGGCGTCTGCTGCATCGCCACGCCGCTCGAGACCCGGAACAGGTCAGCCGGTTTGACGTCAATGGTTCCGTTCTGCCCGGGAGTCTGCGGGGTCGAAGGCGAGCCGGAGCCCGGTCCCGCCATCAGCCGACACCCCAGCCCCGCAGCACCGCCCGGTGTGCTGCGGCGTAGTTGACGTGCCCCTTGGTGACGACCTCGTGCAGCCACTTCTGTGCCGCCCGCAGGTCCTGAGCGGAATGGTCCCACTTGTCGAGCTCGTCGACGAAGGCCTCGCGGGCCTCGCCCTCCCAAGTGAGAACGACCTTCTCCGCCCGGCCGTACAAGAGGTCCAGCTGCTCGTTGAGCTTCTTGAGAATGTCCTCGAGTTCGCCGGTCAGACTCCGCAGCGTCGCGAAGTCGACCGTTATGTGGTCGTCGTCCGCCATCCTTTTCCCCCTTGCTCACAGATCGTCGAGTCTGCTCCGCGGCTCCTCGGCGGCCGGATTCGGCGTCGAGAGCTCCGCGGCTTCGGCCTTCACATCCGTCTCGACCTGGACCTGCCGCAGCCGTTCCATGATGTCGAGTTCCTGCTCCGAGAACCCGTCCCTGCTCAGCCGCACGCCCTGTTCGAGACGCTGAAGGACCATGCGGATGCGCACAGCGTCCTCGGCGGCACCCCGGTGCAGAGCTCGATACGCCTTGGCCGCGGGTCCACGCCAGCCCGCCTCGATGCTGTCGACAACGGCATCCATGCGCTTGATCTGCTTGTCGAGATGAGTCTGCATCGCGTCGAGGTCATCGGCGAGGACGGTCAGCCGATCGCTTTTGACCCGTAGTCTGCTCTGTCCGCCTTCATCACTCACGGATGTCCCCCGGTCCGTGGTGGTCAACAGTGTTGCTTCCGCAGCCACTTCCGTTGTACGTGGCACCTTATCAACGCCGTTTCCCAATGCGGCGGCCCGGATCCTGCACAGGAAGGGTGCCGTAACGGCCAGAGGAACTTGTCCTTCTTCACGAAGTGCCGGGCACCACCGGCCACGCAAGAGCCACACCGCAGCAGCACACGTCGCGGGATCGGGGGTGCGGTGCCCTGTGGGACGATCACCCGACGCCGCACCGCGCCGCCGTCCGGAGAGCGGACAGACCACAGTTCGGGCCCTAGTCCCGCATGCTCTTCTCACTCTTCTTGGTAAGCGTTGCGTTGACCACCGACTCGTCACGCTCCGGGCCCTTGGCGTACGCACAGCCGGTCCCGGTGATGCAGTCCTCCTTTCACTCACCCCCGGCGACGCAGAACGTCGCGCCCTTCGCCGTGAACTCGGCGACAGATCCGGACTCGTCGCATGTGACGCTGCCGACAGACTCCCCCTGGGCCGTACGGATGAGGTAGTCCGCATGAGGGACAGCACCACGTCATCCATGGCAGTCCAGCTGGCCTTGAGCGGCACGCTCCTATTCGCGCAGTCGACGATGGCCGTACCGGTCACGGCACCGTCCGAGACCTGCCCCTGCCTGTGCATTTCCTGACCGAAGGCCATGTTGTCGATGGACCCGTTCGTGTCGCTGGTGGCGGCGAAACCCACCCCATCCGCGTGCAGCCCTCCTCCGCCTGATCAGTCGATTGCCCGTAAGGCGACGGGATCAACGACCGGACCTGACAGAAGAAGCTTCGGTGGACGACAGGGTCGGCGGCCTGCCGCTTCGATGCCGATCTCACACGCACTCGGCAACTTCGGTCGCGCCCGCTCCACCCGCGCGGCCGAGAAGCATGCGCACGCATCTGTACGCCGCACCGTTACCCCCAGTAAGTTACCTCGCGGTAAGGGCTATGCCGCCCTGCCCACCAGCTAGTGCCGCCTCGTTCACCCAGATTCGGATACCGGGGGAATCATGAACCGGAGCACCGCCGGCCTGCTGGCCGTCGCCGTCGTCACCGCTCTCACCGTCGGCGCGGCGCCGACGGCCTGGGCCACGCCCGCCGCAGCCGAGCAGACCGGCAGCAGGGCGTCCGACCCGTTCTACCGGTACGACGGCAGCGAGCCGCTCTCCTCGTACGCGCCGGGCGACGTACTGAAGAAGCGCACGCTGGACTATCACATCCTCGGCATCCCGACACCGGTCAAGGCCGTCCAGCTGCTCTACCGCACGACCGACGCCCAGGGCCGGCCGTCGGCCAACGTGACCACGGTAGTCCGCAGTCACCTCGGGGACGGCAGCAAGGCCGTTTCCTACCAGTCGTTCTACGACTCCCTCGACCCCGAGGACGGCCCCTCCCGGGCCATCGCCGGGAAAGTCACCCTCGGCGGAATCATCGCCAACGTCGAATCCATCGTCATGGCACCGCTGTTGCTCAAGGGCTACGACCTCGTCATCCCCGACACCGAGGGCCAGACCGCCGAGTTCGCGGCCGGTCCGGCGTACGGGACGAACACCCTCGACTCGATCCGGGCGAGCACCCGGGCCGGGGGAACGGGGCTGCACGGCGGGACCAGGTTCGGTCTGCTCGGCTACTCCGGCGGGGCCATTGCCACCAACTGGGCGGCGGCCCTGGCCCCCGCGTACGCGCCCGAGGTCAACAAGCAGCTGGTCGGCTTCGCCGAAGCGGGGCTGCTCGTCGCCCCCGCGCACAACCTGAAGTACGTCGACGGCTCCCTGGTGTGGAACGGCGTGATGCCGATGGCGGTCATCGGTGTGTCCCGCGCCTACGGCATCGACATCAAGCGCTACCTGAGCCCGAAGGGCGTCGCGGTCTTCGACGAGCTCGAACACGGCTCGATCGTCGACGCCCTGGGCCGCTACCCGGCGATGACCTGGAAGGACCTGGCGAAGCCGGAGTACAAGGACCCCAACTCCATTCCCGCCTTCGTCGACGCGGTCAACAAGGTCAACCTCGGTGAGGCGGCCACCCCGACCGTCCCCGGTTTCATCGGGCAGGGAAACGCGGGCGTGCTGGAGGGAACGTTCAACAGGCCGCCGGGCATCGGCACGGGCGACGGCGTGATGGTCGCCGGTGATGTGCGGGCGCTGGCCAACCAGTACTGCGCCACCGGCAACAAGTCGGTCAAGTACGAGCAGTACGACCTGCTCAGCCACTTCGGCGCCATGCCGTACTGGACCCCGCGCGCGATGTCCTGGCTCGACGACCGGTTCGCGGGCAAGGCCGCCCCCACCAGTTGCGGCCGCATCCCCGCGGGCAACTCGCTGGCGCCGGAGAAGCCCGCCGTCACGAACTGACCGGCTCGTACGGCAACGGTGCGGTCCGGTGTACGTCACCGGGACCGCACCGCTGCCCCCGGCGCGGCGCGCCGTTACGCCAGCACCTTCGCCAACGCCGTGAGCGCCGACCCGAGTTCCTCCTCGGTGATGGTCAGCGGAGGCGCCAGCCGTACCGTCGAGCCGTGGGTGTCCTTGACCAGCACCCCTTCGGCGAGGAGCCGCTCGCTGATCTCCCTGCCCGTGCCGATCGCGGGGTCGATGTCCACGCCCGCCCACAGTCCGCGGGCCCGGAAGCCCGTGACACCCGCGCCGACGAGGGCGGCCAGACCGCGGTCCAGCACCTCGCCCAGCTCGGCTGCGCGCCGCTGGAACTCGCCGGTGGCCAGCAGGTCGAGGACGGCCGAACCGATCGCCGCCGACAGCGGGTTACCGCCGAACGTCGAGCCGTGTTCACCGGGCCCGAGCACGGAGAGCACCTCGCGGCGGGCGACCACGGCGGAGACCGGGACGATGCCACCGCCCAGGGCCTTGCCCAGGAGCAGCATGTCCGGGACCACGCCTTCGTGGTCGACGGCCAGCGTGCGGCCCGTGCGCCCCAGGCCCGACTGGATCTCGTCGGCGATGAACAGGCACCCCGCCCGCCGGGTCAGTTCACGGACCCCGGTGAGGTAGCCGTCATCGGGGATGACGACGCCGGCCTCGCCCTGGACGGGCTCGATCAGCACGGCCGCCGTCGTCTCGTCCATGGCGGATTCCAGGGCGGCGAGGTCGTTGTACGGGACGACCCGGAAGCCCGGGGTGAAGGGCCCGAAGCCGGCGCGGGCCGTCCCGTCCGTCGAGAAGCTCACGATCGTCGTGGTCCGGCCGTGGAAGTTGCCGTCGGCGACGACGATCGTCGCCCGGTCCGGCGCGACGCCCTTGACCTCGTACGCCCACTTGCGGGCGACCTTGACCGCGCTCTCCACGGCCTCGGCGCCGGTGTTCATCGGCAGCACCATGTCGAGGCCGGTCAGCGCGGCCAGGCGCTCGGCGAAACCCGCCAGCCGGTCGTGGTGGAAGGCGCGTGAGGTGAGGGTGAGTTCGTCGAGCTGGCGGTGCGCGGCCTCGATGAGGGCGGGGTGGCGGTGCCCGAAGTTGAGGGCGGAGTAGCCCGCCAGCATGTCGAGGTAGCGACGGCCCTCGACGTCCTCGACCCAGGTGCCTTCCGCGCGGGCGACGACCACGGGCAGCGGGTGGTAGTTGTGGGCGAGCACCGGGGCCTCGGCCCGGATCAGCTGCTCCGACGAGCGCGTCTCGGGGGCGGCGGAGGGAGGGGTGACGGTGTCGGTCATCAGCGGATCTCCTGGGTGCAGCACTTGATGCCCCCGCCGGCCTTGTGGAACTCCGAAAGGTCGACGGGAACGGGGACATAGCCACGGTGGGCGAGGTCGTCGATCAGGCCCTGGGCCTGCGGTGCGACGAAGACGTGACGGCCGTCGGAGAGAGAGTTGAGGCCGAACGCCAGGGCGTCCTCCTCCGTGGCGATCACCGCGTCCGGGTAGAGATACCGCAGGACCTCACGGCTGCCCGCCGAGAACGCCGCCGGGTAGTAGGCGATGTTCCCCGCGTCCGTCCCGCCACCCCCGTCCGGCTCCCCGCCGAGGTCGAACAGAGCCGTGTCCAGGTGGTAGAAGCGCGGATCCACCAGGTCGAGGCCGATCACGGGCCTGCCGAAGAACTCCTGCACCTCGCGGTGCGCGGAGCTGTGCGTACGGAAGCCCGTTCCCGCCAGTACGTACCGTCCGGCCGGGACGAGGTCCCCCTCGCCCTCGCAGACCGACCGGGAGGGGTGCACGTCGTACCCGGCCTCCTTGAACCACTGCGCGTACGCCGCCGCCTCCGGCTGCCGCTCGGGCGCGTGGAAGGACGAGCCGAAGACCCTGCCGTCCATGACGAGGGCCGCGTTCGCCGCGAACACCATGTCGGGCAGGCCGGCGACCGGGGCGATCGTCTCGACGGTGTGGCCATGACCCCGATACGCCTCGACCAGGGTCAGCCACTGGTCACGGGCGAGCGGGAGATCGACCGGTGTGCCGGTGTCCATCCACGGATTGATGGCGTAGGCCACCTCGAAATAGCGGGGCTCGCACATCAGATAGCGCCTGAGGCTCGGGCCATGGCCCAGCGGGCCACGTTCTGCGGGCACGGCGTTCCTCCGCCTTCTCCGGTGACGATGGGATGCCCTCACCGTAGAAAGCGGTCTGCGCGCCCGACAAGAACGAAAAGCTGCACACATACGCAGGATTGCTGCGCAGATGCATCACTCAGAGCAGGTTCAGTGCGTCACTACGGCCACCCGGGCTCTCCCCGGCGTCCGGCGCGGGCTCGCTGACTCCCGCCTCCGGGCTGTCCGGCAGCAGGTGGGACAGCACCATGTAGCTGATCGTCTTGCGGATGAAAGGCTCACTGCGGATCCGCTCCAGCACCTCCTCGAAGTGCTCCACATCGGTGGCCCTGATGTGGAACAGGGCGTCGGCGGCCCCGGTCACCGTCATCGCCGCCACGATCTCCGGGTACTTGCGCGCCACCTCCGACAGCCGCCGGGGCGGCGCCGCGCCGTCGCAGTACACCTCGATGTACGCCTCGGTGCGCCAGCCGAGCGAGGCCGGCCGGACGGTCGCCCGGAACCCCGTGATCACCCCCGTGGCACGCAGCCGGTCGACCCGTCGCTTGACCGCGGTGGCCGACAGCCCGATGGCCGTGCCGATCTCGGCGAAGCTCGCCCGGGCGTTCGCGATCAGGGTCGCGACGATCTTCCGGTCGAGCTCGTCGAACGGCGTGGGCTTCGCGGTCATGGCGGGTGGCCTTCCCCTCGTGCCGCCCCGGGCAGGGGCCGCCTTCCGGCCCATCCTGCCGGGGAACCCCGACAGGCGAGCGCGGCGGCCCGGATCCGTCGCCATTGGGCCGACAAATGACGGCACTCCTGCCTGGTTGACGCGCGTTGACAAGGGACAGCACACTCGGTCAGGTCCATGACAACTAACAATCCGGCCGACTGCCGAATGACCGACGACAGGGGATGTCCCGTGCTGCCGAGACCGAGTGTGTCCGCGTACATGAGAACCGCCGTCACCGCCCTCTCTGCCACCGCCCTCGCCGTCACCGGGCTGCTCGCCGCCGCACCCGCCGCCCCGGCGGACTCCTCGGCCGGCGCCGGGCACCCGTCCGCCGGGGTGACCGTCAAGATGCCGGCCTCCGTCGCCGACCGTCTCGGCGCCGAACGCGAGGCGCTGGTGGACGCCGTCTCCGCGGACGTCCTCTCGCGGTCCCACGACGCCAGAGGTCTCGCCCCGAGTGCCGCCGTCCGCGAACTCGCCGACGAGGGCCGCAAGGTGGTCGTCGACGTCCGCGACGTCGCGGGCGACTGGGCCCGTGGCGTCGCCTACGTCGAGGCGTCGCGCGCGCGGCACGGTGCGCCGGAGGGCTGGCTCTACATCGCCCACCGCGAGGACGGGCGATGGGTCCCGGGTCTTGAGGGCGACCGTGAGTTCGCCGACCACGTGGCCGACTCCCCGCTGGTCGGCGCGGCGGAGCGGCGGACGATGACGGCCTACGCCGAACGCGAGGTGACCCCGGACGCGCAGGCCTCGCCGGCCGGAGCCCTGGCCAACACCAACGGGCTGCTGCTGCCCTGGATGCCCGATTACTACATGACTCTGACCGGCGGCGCCCACGCACACGACGGTGCGACCGGCTACTGGAGCTCCCTCGACTTCGCCGGCGGCAACGCCAGTGGTCTGGTGCGCTCGTCGCGTGAGGGTACGGCCACCTCGATGTGCGGCGCGGGCGGCGGCTGGACCCGGGTGATCCACCCCGGCGGCTTCTCCACGGACTACTACCACCTGCACAACACGACCTACTACAACGGGACATCGATCGCGCGCAGCGCCCTGCTCGGCAGCATCGGCACCGACACCTGCGCCGGCGGTTCCGCGACCGGCGCCCACGTGCACTGGGCCCTGCGCACGTACGACGCCAACTACAACGGCCAGTACACCTGGCTGAACGGCCGCACGATCGGCGGCTGGGCGTGGTGGAACGGATCCCTCCAGTACTCCGGCTGCGGCACCCGTCTCGGCGTCACGGCCTGCCCCGGTACGGCGATCTACAACCGCACCGGCTGACGCCCGGGGCACCGCTCGCGGGACGTCACGGGCCCGGTGGCAGCGCCTGCTCCGTCCAGATGGTCTTGCCGGAGCGCGTGTACCGGCTTCCCCACCGGTCGGTGAGCTGCGCGATCAGGAACAGGCCGCGACCGCCTTCCTCGGTCTCCCGGGCCCGGCGCATCCTCGGCTGTGTGTTGCTGACGTCGGAGACCTCGCAGATCAGGGAGGACGCGCGGATCAGCCGCAGCCCGATAGGTCCGCCCGCGTAGCGGACGGAGTTGGTGACCAGTTCGCTGGTCACCAACTCCGTGGTGAAGGCCAGCTCGTCCAGGCCCCACAGCGACAGCTGGCCCAGCACGAGCGCGCGTGCGTCGGACACCACCGACGGGTCCGCCGCCAGGGTCCAGGAGACGTGGTCCTGCGGGGCCATCCCGCGGACCGCCGCGAGCAGAAGCGTCACGTCGTCCGCCAGCGGGCGGGGTACCAGTTCCCCGACCACCTCGGGACCGATCTCCTCCAGGGGCCGGCCGGACACGAGCGCCGCCGACAGCGCGTGCCGGAGGGCCGCCATCCCCTCGTCGGGATCGGGATGGCCGCGCGTGATGAGGCCGTCCGTGCAGAGCGCGAGGACGCTGTCGTCCGCCGCCTCGAACGCGACGGGCTCGAACGGCAGGCCACCGACCCCGAGCGGCGGACCGGGGCTGAGGTCGACGTGCGCGGCGTTGCCGCCCGGAGCCACCAGGGCGGGCGGAGGGTGCCCCGCGCTGGCCGCCAGGCACTGCCGGGTGACGGGGTCGTACGTCATGTACAGGCAGGTCGCACCGAACGACCCGAAGGACGCCTCGGCGTCTTCGGTGTCGATCGCGAGCTCGGACACCAGGTCGTCGAGGTGCGTCAGCAGTTCGTCGGGTTCGAGGTCGAGGTCCGCCAGAGTCCGCACAGCGGTCCGCAGGCGCGCCATCGTCGCCGTGGCCCCCAGGCCGTGCCCCACCACGTCGCCGACGACCAGCGCGACCCGGGCGGAGGACAACGGGATGACGTCGAACCAGTCGCCGCTGGCCCCCGTCGCCGTATCCGTCGGGAGGTAGACGCTCGCCGTGTGCGCCGTGGCCGTGTCGGTCGTCGGGGACGGCAGCAGGCTGCGCTGCAGCCCGACCGCGGCGTTCCGCTCGCGGGCGTAGCGGCGTGCGTTGTCCACGACGAGGGCGGCTCGCGAGGCTATCTCCGCCAGCAGGTCGAGGTCGTCGCCGGTGAAGGGCTGCCGGTCGCGGCCTCGGCCGACCCGGATACGGCCGAGGAGCGATCCCCGTGCTCGCAGCCACGTGCTCATCCCGTGTGCCCTGCCGAGCGCGTCGGCCGGCTCGGCGCCCTCCTCCGCGCTGACCGACCACATACGGTCGGACAGCGTCCCGCCGGTGTTCACATCGAGCACCGTGCCGGTAACGAAGCCACCGGGGGCGGCGCCGGCCACCGCCGTGCAGCGCAGCAGGTGGTCGCCGTGGTCCTCGGGAGCGGGTTCGTCGTAGGTGAAGACCGCCTCGGCCACGTCGACAACCGCCACGTCGGCGAGCGCGGGTACGAGTACGTCCGCCAAGCCCCGGGCGCTCTCCGCGGCGGAGAGGGTCGTGCTGAGCACCGTGGTCGCGCGGTGCAGGACGTCGAGCCGGAAACGTGAGAGCTTCTGGTCCGTCACATCGACGAACAGCCCCGTGACGCCGATGACGTGGCCGTTCGCCCCCTGGAGGCGGAACGCCGATAGGGACATCGTCCGTCCCGCTCCCGGTTCGACCTGTGTGTGGGCCTTGACCTCGAACCCAACCAGGGGGGTTCCCGTCGTCAGGACGTTCCGCAGGCGGTTGTCGATCACCCGGGCGTCCGCCTCCTGGAGGAAGTCGCCCAGCCGGGCCCCGTACAGCTCGTCCGGGACCCCCAGGTAGGGAAGCAGGTGGGTGTTCGTCCGTACCAGCCGCAGCTCGTTGTCGAACACCGCGAGGCCGATGCGGTCCTGCAGGAACAGTTCCCGCAGGAACGCGTGGCCCTGGCGCCGCTGTGCGACCAGGACCTGCGGGGCGGCGAGCACAAGGAACTCCTCCGCCCGGCCGGCCGCCCCTTCGCCGGTCAGGGGCAGCACGCGGAACTCCACCTCACCCCCGAGGCGCGGGGCCAGCACCGCCCGGCCCTCCCACACCGGCCCGTCGCGCTGTTCCAGGACCGTCGGCCAGCTCTCGGGCACCGCCAGGAGGTCCTGGAGCCGCCTGCCGTGCAGCTCCGCCGCCGAGAGCCCGAGGAGGGACTCCGCGGCCGGCGTGCACCGCAGGATCGTGCCTCTCTCGTCCACCACGAGCCCCGCCGAATGCCCCACGTCGAGAGGGTCGTCGCTCCCGGGTGCCATCGGACTCCCCTCTCCGTTCGATCCTGGGCGGCCAGGGCCGCCGTCCACTCCAACTCTGCCCGTGTGTCCGTCGCCCGGCACGCCGTACTCCCCCGATCGGCCAAAAGCGTCCGCCAGGCGTACCCGCAGGCATCGAAGCTCACGTGCCACCGTGTCGAGCATCAGGTCGTGGCTGGTGATCGGGATGAGCCCGTCCTCGGAGACGAGCGTCTCCGGAGGGATCGCGAACCGCCCCGGAAACTCCACGGGGTCGCCGCCGGGCTCTTCGACGATTCGCGCGAACCCGCGCAGGCCGGCCCCCCGGATCATCTGCCGGTGTTCGGCACATACCCGTACCAAGCCCGAGAACCACGAAATCCCGCCCAGTTGAAGTAACTGGACGGGATTTCGTCAACCGGTCCCGAGCTGACTCGTGATCGGTTCGCTGTGGACCTGTGGGGATTTGAACCCCAGACCCCCTCGATGCGAACGAGGTGCGCTACCAGACTGCGCCACAGGCCCTTGCGACGTGTGAAACTCTAGCACCCTCACAGGGGTGCTTGGAAATCCGTTCCTCCGCTGGTCAGCGGTGTCGGGTTTCCCGGTGCCCCCGGGCGTCCCCGGGGGCCTCACTCATTGGCCGCACGCGGCCGGTCCTCGTCGTCGTACTGGTCGAAGAGCGGGGTCCGGCCCCGGTCGCGGCTGCGGCGGGACTGGTTCGTGCGCTGACGCGGGGCCGGGTCGACCGTCGGGGCCGTCGGGTGCGACGTGCCCGTCTGGGTGGGCTCGGCGGTGCTGGAGCGGGCCGCGCTCCAGGTCTCCGGGTCGCCGACCTCCACACCGCCCGTGGCCCGGGGGGCGACGGGCGCGGTGACGTAGGTGGGCAGCGGTACGGGAACGGGCTCCCAGCTGTCGCCCTGGACCCGGCCGCGTTCGCGCTGCTGGTCCACCCACTCCGCGTGGTCCGTCTGCTCGACCAGCGCGCGGCGGCCGGCCTCCTGAGGGGAGACCGTGGGGGTGGGCTCCGGCTCCGCGTGATGCGCTTCGGAGTCGTCGTCCGGCTCGGCGGAGTCGGGGGCCGGGGGCTGGTTCCGGCGTGGGCGGTTCTCGCGCAGCCGCTGGGCCGCGTCCTCGGCCCGGCGGCGGTCCATCGTGAAGGCGAACCGCCGGCGCTCCTGCGCGCGCAGATGCACGATGTACGTGCTCAGCAGCACGGCCGGAACCGCGGGGGCCCAGAGGAAGCCGAGGCCGCCGACCGCAGCGACGATCGCGCCGAGGGTGAAGGCCAGGAAGAGGACGACGGTGGTCCGCCTGCGCCGCGCCAGGACCTGGGAGCGCCGGGCGCGCCGGGCCCGCTCGGCGTCGGCCGCATCGGAGCGCGGGCGTCGCCGGTCGGGGGGCACGTGCTCCGAGGGGCGCTCGCCGGACCGGCGTTCGTGCGCCGGGCGGTCCGGGTGCTGACGGTCCGGGGGCTGCTGGTCCGGGCGCCGGTCGTGCGCCGGGCGGTCGGATGCCTGGTGGCCCGGGGCGCGCTCGGGCGCGTACGCCGGGTCGCCCAGCCGGGCTTCCGTGTGCGCCGGAGGCGCGGCAAAGGCCCGGACGTCCACGGACTCCATACGGTCCGTTTCCCGGTCCGGGTCGACCTCGGGCCCCGCCTCCTCGGCGGTGCGCTCCCGCAGCTCCTTGGCGTAACGGCGCTCCATCGCCGCCCGGCCGGACAGCAGCCGGATGGCGGTGCTGAAGCGTTCCGTCGGACGGGCCTCGTTGAGCTCGTCCTGCCTGCGGAGCCACATCGGCACCAAGTAGGCGGCCCAGGCCCCGACGATGACTGCGTAGATGAGGCCGCTGCTGCTCACGCTCACACCGTAGAGGGGTTTGCGCGCAAGGATCCGCCAATTGGCCCGGTGTGTCGCACGATCCGGCTGATATCACGGACTTTTTTTGTGATTGTTCGGATCAACAGATGCCGATAACCCTATCCATTGCGGTCATCCGGCGATCAAATTCGAACACTTATTTTATTTCCCCGGCCGTCCCGGGGCCTCCCGGCGTCATGGGCCGTGACCGGCGCCAGCGCCGGAGCATCCCCTCGGGCACTTCCTCGGCGGTGAGGGCGAAGATCAGGTGGTCGCGCCAGGCGCCGTCGATGTGGAGATAGCGCGGGCGTACGCCCTCCGAGCGGAATCCGAGTTTCTCCACCACCCGGCGGCTGGGTGCGTTCTCCGGGCGAATGCAGACCTCGATCCGGTGCAGACCCACCGTGCGGAAGCAGTGGTCCACCGCGAGCGCCACCGCCGTCGGCATGACACCGCGCCCGGCGACGCTCCGGTCGACCCAGTAGCCGATATGACCGGAGCACATCGAGCCCCAGGTGATCCCGGCGACCGTGAGCTGGCCGACCAGCCGGCCCTCGTACTCGATGGCGAACGGCAGCATCCGCCCCGCGTTCGCCTCGGCACGCAGGTGGCGGACCATCTGCCGGTACGTGGGGCGCTGCGCGATCGGGCCGCCGGGGGCGGGCGGCGGGACGGTGGCCTCCCAGGGGCGCAGCCAGTCGCGGTTTCGCCGGTTGACCTCACGCCAGACCCGCTGGTCACGCATCTTTATCGGACGCAGGACGATCTCGCCGTCGGTCAGCGTCACCGGCCAGGTCGCGATGTTCAGCTCGGGCTCCCCGGTCGGGGGTGGTCGCCGCCGCGGAGCTGGTCGACGGCGTGGACCAGGAGCCGGCCGAGGACGGCGAGTCCGTCCTTCACCCCGCCGGTGGAGCCGGGGAGGTTGACGATCAGGGTGCGCGAAGCGACGCCCGCGAGGCCACGGGAGAGGGCGGCGGTCGGGACCTTGGCGAGGCCCTCGGCCCGGATCGCCTCCGGAATGCCGGGGATCTCGTGGTCGAGGACCCGGCGGGTCGCCTCGGGGGTGGCGTCGGTGGGAGAGATGCCCGTACCGCCGGTGGTGACGATCACGTCGTACCCGGCGGCGACACCCGCGCGCAGGGCCGCCTCGACCGGGTCGCCGTCGGGGACGACCTGCGGGCCGTCGACCGTGAACCCCAGGCCGGTCAGCGCCTCGGCGATGAGCGGGCCGCCCTTGTCCGCGTACACACCGGCGGAGGCCCGGTTGGAAGCGGTGACGACGAGGGCGGCGTACGGGGAGGGGGCCTCCGGCGCCACTCCGGTGGGCTCGGGCGGCGTCACGCGTCCGGTCCCGCCGGTTCCGCCGACGCGGTGCGCCGGTAGTCGCCGGACTTGCCGCCCGACTTCGCCTCGACCCGTACGTCGGTGATGACCGCGCTCTTGTCGACCGCCTTGATCATGTCGACGACGGTCAGGGCCGCCACCGACACCGCCGTCAGGGCCTCCATCTCGACGCCCGTGCGGTCCGTCGTCTTCACGGTGGCCGTGATCTCCACCGCGTCGTCGGCCACGCTCAGGTCGACCTTCACGCCGGAGACGGCCAGCGGGTGGCAGAGCGGGATCAGGTCCGGGGTGCGCTTGGCCCCCATGATCCCGGCGATCCGGGCGGTCGCGAGGGCGTCGCCCTTGGGCACTCCCTCGCCGCGCAGCAGCTCGATCACGCGCGGCGCGACGAGCACCCGGCCGGATGCGCGGGCGACGCGGGTGGTGACGTCCTTCGCCGACACGTCGACCATGCGGGCCGCGCCCGCCTCGTCGATGTGCGTCAGCCTGTTCTGCGTACTCAACTCACTCCGCCTAGCGGTAGGGGCACCGATGGGCCTCGGACCCGGAGGGGTTCCCCCGGAAGGCACGGCGGCAGATACCGTACCGCCACCGGGCGGCGGTCAGCGGAGCAGGACCACGTCCGTCTCCGTGCCGGGCTCGACCGAGGTGACGTCCTCGGGCACCACGATCAGCGCGTCGGCCTGGGCCAGCGCGGCGATCAGATGCGAACCGGAACCGCCGACCGGGGTGACCGTGCCCGCCTCCGCGTCGTAACGGCCGCGCAGGAACTGGCGTCGGCCGGCCGGGGAGGTGAGTGCCTTGTCGGAGCTGAGCTCGGCGCGGGCCGTGGGGCGGTGCACATCGGGCAGGCCCATCAGGGCGCGGATGGCGGGGCGGACGAACAGCTCGAAGGAGACGTAGGCGGAGACCGGATTGCCCGGCAGGGCCAGCAGCGGGGTGTGGTCCGGGCCGATCGAGCCGAAGCCCTGGGGCTTGCCCGGCTGCATGGCGAGCTTGCGGAACTCGACCCCGCTGCCCGGCTCGTCCGCGTCGCCGACGGAGGACAGCGCCTCCTTGACGACGTCGTAGGCGCCGACGCTGACGCCGCCCGTGGTGACGACGATGTCCGCGCGGATCAGCTGGTCCTCGATGGTGGCGCGCAGTGTCTCGGCATCGTCGGCGACCGCGCCGACCCGGTAGGCGATGGCTCCGGCATCCCGGGCGGCGGCGGTCAGCGCGAAGCTGTTGGAGTCGTAGATCTGGCCGCCCGTCAGCCCTTCGCCGGGCTGGATCAGTTCGCTGCCGGTGGACAGGACGACCACGCGGGGCCGGGGCCGTACGACCACGGTGGAGCAGCCGATCGCCGCGAGCAGCCCGATCTGCGGCGGGCCGACGACCGATCCGGCGGCCAGGGCCAGCTCGCCCGGCTCGACGTCGCTGCCGCGCTCGCGCACATGGGCGCCCGCCGTGACAGGACGGTGGACGCGAACCTCGCCGGTGGCGCCCTCCGGCGCGTCGGCGTGGGCGCGCATCCCCTCGGCGGGGCCCTCGCCCGTACCGCCGTCCGTCCACTCGACCGGGACCACGGCCTCCGCACCGGCGGGCAGCGGGGCGCCCGTCATGATGCGGGCGGCCTGTCCCGGTCCCACGACCTGGTCGTCGGCGAGCCCAGCGCTGCCCGCGGCGACGTCCCCGATGACGGTGAGAACCGCGGGGAACTCCTCGCTCGCGCCCTCGACATCGGCGACGCGGACCGCGTAACCGTCCATGGAGCTGTTGTCGAAGGGCGGCAGGGCCACCTCCACGACGACGTCCTTGACGAGGACGCAGCCCTGGGCGTCGGGCAGCTGCAGCTCGATGGGCTCCAGCGGCCTCACCGAGGCGAGGATGTCGTCCAAGTGCTCGTCGACGGACCAGATCGTGCTGCTCACGGGGCTACATCTCCTCAGCGACGTACTTGCGCAGCCAGGTCCGGAAGTCCGGCCCCAGGTCTTCACGTTCGCACGCCAGTCTGACAATGGCGCGCAGATAGTCGCTGCGGTCGCCGGTGTCATAGCGGCGGCCCTTGAAGACGACGCCGTGCACGGGGCCGCCGATCTTCTCGTCCGCGGCGAGCAGCTGGAGCGCGTCGGTGAGCTGGATCTCGCCGCCGCGGCCCGGCTCGGTGTGTCGCAGTATGTCGAAGACCGCGGGGTCCAGGACGTACCGGCCGATGATGGCGAGGTTGCTGGGGGCGTCGGCCGGGTCGGGCTTCTCGACCAGGTCGGTGACGCGGACGACGTCGCTGTCGACGGTGGCGTCCGCGGCGGCGCAGCCGTACAGGTGGATCTGCGCGGGGTCGACCTCCATCAGCGCGATGACGCTGCCGCCCTCACGCTCCTGGACCTCGACCATCCGGGCCAGCAGCGCGTCACGCGGGTCGATCAGGTCGTCGCCGAGCAGCACCGCGAAGGGCTGGTCGCCCACGTGCGGGGCGGCGCACAGCACGGCGTGCCCGAGGCCGCGGGGGTCTCCCTGGCGCACGTAGTGCATGGTGGCCAGGTCGCTGGACTCCTGGACCTTGGCGAGGCGTTCGGCGTCGCCCTTGCGGGTGAGCGCGGACTCCAGCTCGTAGTTGCGGTCGAAGTGGTCCTCCAGGGGGCGCTTGTTGCGACCGGTGATCATCAGTACGTCGGAGAGGCCCGCCGCGACGGCTTCTTCGACGACATACTGGATGGCCGGCTTGTCGACGACAGGCAGCATCTCTTTCGGAGTGGCCTTCGTGGCGGGCAGGAACCGGGTGCCGAGACCTGCTGCCGGGATGACGGCCTTGCTGATCCTGGAGGGCGACTGAGTCATGTGCCGACCTTAACGGGTGCACACGGCCGGAAGCTGATATTCCGGTTAACTTCGTCCTTAAATATGCCCATACGAGAATCGTGCGAGTCACCGATGAACACCGACAAGTCCGGAAAGGCGTCCGAGAAGGGCTCCCTGCGGCGTGAACTGCTGGCCGCACGGGCCCTCCTGACGAAGGAGGACGCGATCAGGACCGCCGCGGTTCTCGCCGAGGCGGCGCTGGGCCTCCCCGAACTGGCCGACGCCCGTACGGTCGCCGCGTATGTCTCCGTGGGCCGCGAACCGGGCACCCGCGCCCTCCTGGAGGCACTGCGCGGGCACGGCGTGCGGGTGCTGCTGCCGGTCCTCCTGGCCGACAACGACCTGGACTGGGCGGCCTACGAGGGCCCGGCCCATCTGCTCCCGGCCGGACGGGGGCTCCTGGAGCCGGACGGACCGCGCCTGGGCCCCGCCGCCGTCCTCGCCGCCGACGCGGTACTGCTGCCCGGCCTGGCGGTGGACGGGGCGGGGATGCGGCTGGGGCGGGGCGGCGGCAGCTACGACCGGGTGCTGGCCCGGCTGACGGCCGCCGGGGCACACCCGTCGCTCGTCGTGCTGCTGTACGAGAACGAGGTGGTCGCGCGGGTCCCTGCGGAACCGCACGACCACCCCGTGGACGCCGTGGTCACACCGGCCGGAGCGCGGCGCTTCGTGAACCCTTCCTAGAGGGCCTACGGTTTCAGCGTCAGCGTGTCGACCTGGGGCCTACGGTTTCAGCGTCAGCGTGTCGACCTGGGGCCTACGGTTTCAGCGTCAGCGTGTCGACGGTGGACGCGTCGACTGCTTCTGCCCCGAAGGACCAGTCGAGCAGTTCGCCGTCGACCCACTTGTCGGTCTGGTCGGTGTAGTGCGCGTTGAACGCGTGCCCGGAGGCCCCGCTGAGGTTGATCCAGCGGGACTTGTCCCACTCCCCCACGTTGACGACCATGCGCATCGACGGCACCCAGACGACCTCGTAGCCGCTCGCCGCGTTCCAGCCGGTGGCGTTGACCGCCGCCTCGCCGCCTCCGAGGTTCCAGGGGCCGCGGTTGAGCGCCCGCTGGAGCAGGCCGGGGCCCTCGGTGCCGAGCGTCTGGTTCTTCAGCGTGAGCCGGTGCAGCCGGCCCCAGCTCCAGGTGGAGATGTTCTTGCCGAGCTTGGCGGTCAGCTCCCAGCGGGCGTCCTCCATCGCCCGGGCGAACAGGTCGTCCCGGTTCTCCAGGGCGTCCTCGCGGCCCCGGGCGGGCGCCTTCCACCACTCGTTGTCCTGGTCGCCCACGATCTCGCGGACCACCTGGAACCAGCGGTCGCCGCCGTCCGGCTGCGCCGTGTCGCCGTCGCGCTGGCCGCACTCGCGGACGAGCTTCCTCTGCTGGTCGGCCGGGCCGCTGTTCTTGGCGGGCGGCACGTTGATGCAGTCGCCCTCGACCCGCATCTCCTTGGGCAGCTTGTTGCCGAAGGCGAGCTTCAGGATGTTGCGCCAGACGCCGTTGAAGTACGCGGCTGCGGCCGAGTCGGGCTCCTGGGTGTAGTCCCAGCCCTCCAGCAGCTTCTGGGCCTCGCGGACGCTCGGGTCGGGGATGTTGATCTTCTTCAGCTCGGGCACCAGCAGCGCGGCGATCTCGCTGAAGTTGTCCATCTGCAACTTCTGCATGTCATCGGTCGAGACCTTCTCACCGCCCTTGATCTTCTGGGCGAGGAGGTCGTTGATCCGCTGGCTGCGGGCACCGTAGCCCCAGTCCTTGGTCAGGAGGTGGGGGTACTTCTTCTCGTCGATGACGGCCTGGTTGGCGGTGACGATGTAGCCGCGGTCCGGGTTGTACTCGTAGGGCAGCTCGTCGAAGGGGATGTAGCCCTTCCACGCGTACTTCGGGTCCCAGCCCGGCGCCGGGACCGTACCGTCGAAGCCCGCGGAGCGGACCGGGATCTTTCCGGGGGCCTGGTAGCCGATGTTGCCCTCGGTGTCGGCGTAGATGAGGTTCTGCGAGGGGACCTCGAAGTTCTGGGCCGCCGCCCGGAAGGTCGTGAAGTCCTTGGCCCGGTTGATCGCGAAGACGGCGTCCATGGACTTGCCGGGCTGGAGCGCGGTCCACTTCAGCGCCACCGCGTAGCCGTCGGCCCGGTCGGGGGCGGCGTTGCTGACGGGGGCCTTCTGGCCGACCTTGTCCAGTTCCTTGCTGCGGTCGGAGACCAGGGGGCCGTTGTTGGTCTCGCGGACGGTGATCGTCCGGTCCTTGCCGCCCGCGACCTTGATGGTCTCCTCGCGGGTCTTGAACGGCTTGGTCTCACCGCCGTACAGATAGCCGTCGTCGGAGACCTTCTCCAGGAAGAGGTCGGTGACGTCGGCGCCCAGGTTGGTCAGCCCCCAGGCGATGTCCTGGTTGTGGCCGATGATCACACCGGGCATGCCGGAGAAGGTGTAGCCCGCCGTGTCGTACTGGCAGGTCGCCGAGAGCTTCCGGCAGTGCAGACCCATCTGGTACCAGAGGGAGGGCAGCATCGGCGCGAGGTGCGGGTCGTTCGCGAGCAACGCCTTGCCGGACGTGGTGTGCGCGCCACCGACGACCCAGGAGTTCGAGCCGATGCCGTTGCCGTTCGGGCCGAGCAGCGCCGGGATCTCGTCGAGGGTGTCGGAGAGCGCGGCGAGCTGGGTGGTCAGGCCCTCGCCGGCGCCCTGCGGGGTCGTGGAGCCGATACTGTCCGCCGGGGTCGCAGCGGGGTCGAACTTCCCGGTCACCGGCGAGATCGCGCCCTGCTCGACGATCGGCTTGTGCTGCTTGTACGGATAGCCGGGGTACAGGTCCTCGATCTGGTCCTGGTCGAGGCGGCTGGTCAGCAGCGAACGGTCGATCTCGTCCTGCATGTTGCCGCGCAGGTCCCAGGCCATCGCCTTGAGCCAGGCCACCGAGTCGACCGGGGTCCACTCACCGGGCTTGTAGTCGTTGGTCAGGCCCAGCGCCGCGTACTCGACCGAGATGTCCCGGCCTTCCTTGCCCTTCAGATACGCGTTGACGCCCTCCGCGTACGACTGGAGGTTCTTCTTGGTGCTCTCGTCGAGCACCTCGTCGTACTCCTTCTGCGCCACCTGCCGCCAGCCGAGCGTCCGGAGGAAGGCGTCGGTCTCCACCTGCCCGGAACCGAACATCTCGGAGAGCCGGCCGGACGTCATGTGGCGCCGGACGTCCATCTCCCAGAAGCGGTCCTGGGCCTGGACGAAGCCCTGGGCGCGGAAGAGGTCGGCGTCGGAGTCCGCGTAGATCTGCGGAATCCCGTAGGAATCGCGTTTGACCTCGACGTCGCCGGAAAGGCCGTCGAGCGTTATCGACCCGGTGGTCTGCGGGTACGAGGCCCGCACCGTGGACACGGACCAGTACGCCCCGTACCCGACACCCGCGACGAGCGCCAGCACCAGGACGAGCACGAGCAGGCGGGCGCGCCGCCCCTTCTTCCTGCCGGGCTTCTTCGCGTCGGAAGGGCCGGAAGAGTCGGTTGTGTTGGCGGGCATCGCTGTCCTTCGAGGGGGCAGGGTGGTCCTGGGAGTGCAGGAGCAACCATAGGCGCAGCGGAGAAGCCACTCGGACGCGGTATAGGGATGCATCCATTTGCGTCTTCCTCGTACGAACACTCGAAGCCGTCAAGAAGTCGTTAACGATTAGGTAAGGTAACGAAGTACTTGACTGCCGGGGGCCGATCCGGCAGGCGCACGCAGGGAAGGAACGGACCCTGACTGTCCACGCGCTCAACGAACTCCTGCTCGTCTGCTCGCTCGTCCTGCTCGTCGCCGTGGCGGCGGTACGGATCTCCTCGCGCAGCGGGCTCCCCAGCCTGCTCCTGTATCTCGGCATCGGGATCGCCCTGGGACAGGACGGCATCTTCGACGTCAAGTTCGACAACGCCGAGTTGACGCAGGTGATCGGCTACGCCGCCCTGGTCGTCATCCTGGCCGAGGGCGGACTCGGGGCGAAGTGGAAAGAGGTCAAACCCGTCCTTCCCGCCGCCGCGGTGGTCTCCACCATCGGCGTCGCGATCAGCGTGGGCATCACCGCCTCGGCAGCGCACTACCTCGTCGGCCTGGACTGGCGCCAGGCGCTCATCATCGGCGCGGTCGTCTCCTCGACCGACGCCGCGGCCGTCTTCTCCGTGCTGCGCAGGGTGCCGCTGCCGCCCCGGATCACCGGTGTCCTGGAGGCCGAGTCCGGCTTCAACGACGCTCCCGTCGTCATCATGGTCGTGGCGCTCTCCGTGGTCGGCCCGGTCGAGCACTGGTACATCCTGGTCGCGGAGATCGCGATGGAGCTGGCCATCGGCGCCGCGATCGGCGTCACGGTGGGCTGGCTGGGATCCCTCGGGCTGCGGCACGTGGCCCTGCCCGCCTCCGGCCTCTACCCGATCGCCGTGATGGCCATCGCCGTCTCGGCGTACGCGGCGGGCGCCATGGCCCACGGCTCCGGGTTCCTCGCCGTCTATCTGGCCGCGATGATCCTCGGCAACTCCAAGCTGCCCCACTGGCCCGCCACGCGCGGTTTCGCCGACGGGCTCGGCTGGCTGGCCCAGATCGGCATGTTCGTGCTGCTCGGCCTGCTGGTCACCCCGCACGACCTGGTCGACGACTTCTGGCCGGCCGTCGTGGTGGGCCTGGTGCTGACCATGGTGGCGCGGCCGGTGTCGGTCTTCCTCAGCCTCGCGCCGTTCAGGCTGCCGGCCCGCGAGAAGGCCCTCATGTCCTGGGCCGGGCTGCGCGGGGCGGTGCCCATCATCCTGGCGACCATTCCGATGGTGTCCGGGGTGGAGGGCAGTACGCGCATCTTCAACATCGTCTTCGTCCTGGTCATCGTCTACACCCTGATCCAGGGCCCGACACTGCCCTGGGTCGCGAACAAGCTGAACATCGCCGAGGACCCGGCCGAGGCCGACGACCTGGGCATCGAATCCGCCCCGCTGGAGCGGCTGCGCGGCCATCTGCTGTCGGTCGCCGTCCCCACGAAGTCGAAGATGCACGGTGTCGAGGTCAGCGAGCTCCGGCTCCCGGCCGGCGCCGCCGTCACGCTGGTGGTCCGGGAGAACCAGAGCTTCGTGCCCTCCCCGGCGACGGTGCTGCGGCGCGGGGACGAGCTGTTGGTGGTGGCCACCGACCAGGTGCGCGACCGGGCGGAGGAACGCCTGCGGGCGGTCGCCGAGGGCGGCAAGCTGGCCGGCTGGCTGGGCACGGGCGGATCCCCCGCCGCCGGAACCCCCGGCGCCACGGGCCCCCAGGGCGGGTCGGCCATCCCTCAGGCGATGAAGCTGGCCAAGAAGCTCGGCGGCGCCGGTGCCGACACCCGTACCGGCGTCAACGGGAGCGGCGGCACGAAGACCCGCCCCTGAGCGCCTTCAGAGGTGACGCCCAAGGTGCCGCCTTCAGGGGTGACGCCCAAGCTGTCGCCTTCAGAGGTGACACCCAAGGTGACCTGCGACGAACGCGTCGTAGATCACAGGCTGATACGGAAGCCCTGTGCGCAATCACAGGCGCACAGGGCTTCCTGCCTGTACCATGAAGGCAAACCTGAACGACCAACTCTGTCTGATGCAGAGCTGGCGCGACCGTATGGCGGTCGTGGTGTCTCTTCGCCCGGCGTTTCTTCGCCGCTTGCAGCGAGTCGCCCGGCATCTACCGCAGTTCCGCGCGAAGAGGACAGCTCTCGGCCGCTTCCGTCCGGCCCGCCCCACAAGGGCGCCGGGAAGCAGTGCCACCAGGCGGCAGAAAGGCAAGGACCGTGGCGACCACGGTCTCCGACCGCCCCGGATACGGGCAACTGCTGCGCACCCCCGGTGCGTGGACCTTCCTCCTCCCCGGCTTCGCCGCACGGCAGCCCTTCGCGATGCTCACCATCGGCATCGTCCTCCTCGTGCAGCACACGACCGGCTCGTACGGCAGCGCGGGCGCCGTCGCGGCGGTTTCCGGCGTCTCCATGGCGCTGTTCGCCCCGCAGAGCGGCAAACTCGCCGACCGGTTCGGCCAGCGTGCCGTCCTGGTCCCCGGGGTCCTGCTCCACGCCGTCTCGGTGAGCGCCCTGACCGCCCTGGCACTGGCGGACGCACCTCTGTGGGCGCTGTTCGCCGCCGCCGTGCCGACCGGTGCGTCGATCCCGCAGATCGGTCCCATGGTGCGGGCCCGCTGGGCGGCGATGCTGGGCGCGACCCCCGACCGGCCCGCCTCTCCGCTGATGTCCACCGCGGCCGCGTTCGAGTCGGTGACGGACGAGTTCACGTTCGTCCTGGGCCCGGTGATCGCCACCGCGCTGTGCACCGGCGTGCACCCGGCGGCCGGCCTGATCACGGAAGCCGCCCTGACCCTGGTCGGCGGCCTCCTCTTCGCCGCGCAGCGCGCCACCCAGCCCGCCCCGCGCGCCAAGGCCACCGCCGCCGAACCGCACGCCTCGGCGCTCTCCGTTCCCGGCGTGCGGGTCCTGGCCGTCACCTTCCTGGGCATCGGCGCGGTCTTCGGCGGGATGCAGGTCTCGCTGACCGCGTTCTCCGAGGAGATCGGCCACCCCGGTGTCAACGGGGTCCTCTACGGGATCTTCGCGGCGGGCAACATGCTGGCGGGCATCGCCTGCGGCGCCATCGCCTGGAAGAGCAGCCCGCGCCGCCGCCTGATCGTCGGGTACGTGGCGCTGACCCTGACCGCGTCCGGCCTGTGGGCCGTGCACTCGGTGCCGCTGCTGGCCGGACTCGGTCTGCTGGTCGGCCTCTGCATCGCCCCGGCCCTGATCAGCGGCTACACCCTGGTCGAGGCGCTGGTGCCCGCCACCGCCCGGACCGAGGCCTTCACCTGGCTGACGGGCGCGGTGGCGCTCGGCCAGGCGGCGGCCGTCACCGTGGCGGGGCGACTCGCCGACGCCCACGGCGCGAGCACCGGATTCCTGGTCCCCCTGGCCGGAACCGCACTGGCCCTGATGACCCTGCTCGCCCTGCGCTCCCGGCTGACTCCGACGTCCCAGGGACGCACGGTGGCACGTGGGATCGGTCACCGCGAGCCGGTCACGGTGGACTGATCCGACGGAATACGTCAGTATGGAGCGTCGTTAGCACTCATTGAGTGAGAGTGCCAGGAGGAGCAAGTGCCGACCTATCAGTACCAGTGCACCGAGTGCGGCGAGGGCCTCGAGGCGGTGCAGAAGTTCACCGATGACGCCCTGACCGTGTGCCCGAGCTGCGACGGACGCCTCAAGAAGGTGTTCTCCGCGGTCGGCATCGTCTTCAAGGGTTCCGGTTTCTACCGGAACGACAGCCGCGGCTCCTCGTCGAGCAGCACGCCGGCGTCGTCGTCCTCGAAGTCGTCCGACTCGGGTTCGTCCTCGTCGTCGACGGGCTCGGACACGAAGTCGAGCGCCTCGTCGTCCGCCTCCTCGTCGTCGGCCCCCGCGCCGGCCTCGTCGTCGAGCGGTACGTCGGCCGCCTGAGCCCGCGTACGCCCCACCTGCTTTCTCGCCCCACCTGCTCTTCACCGGACCCCGCCGAGACCGCTCGGCGGGGTCCGGGCGTTTCCCCGGGCCGGCGCCCCTGCGGATACGGTGACCGCATGGTGAACGCACATACGGAAACGAACTCCGGTACGCGTACGAGTACGGGTGCAGGTACGGGCACGGCGGGGGCCGAGGGGTCCGCGGAGATCGGTGTCATCGGCGGCTCGGGTTTCTACTCCTTCCTGGAGGACGTCACCGAGGTCGCCGTGGACACCCCCTACGGCAAGCCGAGCGACTCGGTCTTCCTCGGCGAGCTCGCCGGCCGCCGGGTGGCCTTCCTGCCCCGCCACGGACGCGGCCACCACCTGCCGCCGCACCGCATCAACTACCGGGCCAACCTGTGGGCGCTGCGCTCCGTCGGGGTCCGGCAGGTGCTCGGGCCGTGCGCGGTGGGCGGGCTGCGGCCGGAGTTCGGGCCGGGCACCCTGCTCGTCCCCGACCAGCTGGTGGACCGCACGAAGACCCGTGTGCAGACCTATTACGACGGTGAGACCCGGGCCGACGGGACCGTGCCGAACGTCGTCCACCTGGGCTTCGCCGACCCGTACTGCCCCGAGGGCCGCAAGGCCGCGCTCGCGGCGGCCCGCGGACGGGACTGGGAGCCGGTGGACGGCGGCACCCTGGTGGTGGTCGAGGGCCCCCGGTTCTCGACCCGCGCGGAGTCGCGCTGGCACGCGGCGATGGGCTGGTCCGTCGTGGGCATGACCGGGCACCCCGAGGCGGTCCTCGCCCGGGAACTGGGGCTCTGCTACACCACGATGACCCTGGTGACCGACCTGGACGCGGGGGCCGAGGCGGGCGAGGGCGTCTCCCACGAGGAGGTGCTCCAGGTGTTCGCGGCCAATGTGGACCGGCTGCGCTCGGTGCTGTTCGACGCGGTGGCGGGGCTGCCGAAGAGCGAGAGCCGCAACTGCACGTGCGCCCACGCACTGGACGGGATCGACACGGGGATCACGCTGCCGTAGGAGGGGCGGCTGCCGCGCGGGCACGGCGGAACTCACCGATCGGGTGACGGAGTTGTCCACAGCACGGAGGCTGTCCACAGGGCTCAGCGGGATCTGCTGGAACAGTGGAAAGTGAGGGGAGTCCGGCCGGGTCACACCGGCCCGGACTCCCCTTTCCCTTGCGCGATTCCTGCGCGTTTCCTTGCGCATGTTCTCGCGCTCGTCCGCACTGATCCCAGGTGGTGCCATGTCCACTTCTCCCCCTCCCCTCCCCTGTCCCGCCCCGGTGCCCGCGCCGTCCCGGGTGGGGCCGTTCGGCCCCCTGCGGGTGCGGGGCGGTGGCGCGGACCGGCTGCGGCGGATGCTGCGCCGCCAACGGCGTGCGGCGGCCGCGGGGCTCGCGCTGGCGGGCGCCGCGCTGGCCACCACGGGCCTGAGCAGCGCCGACGGAGGGGCCGGCCCGCCGGACGATCCGCCGGGGGCGGGCCGGGCGCCGGTGCGGCTGGTCTCCGCGCCGGTCCGGATCGCGGATCCGGAGACGGTACGGCTGCTGCGGCCGGGAGACCGGGTCGATGTGATCGCGGTGGGCGATGCGGGCGGCGACGACGCGCGCGTGGTGGCCCGAGGGGCGCGGGTGGCGAAGGTGCCGCCCGCGTCGACGGGGACCGGGGCGCTGGTGGTGTTGTCCGTGGAGCGGCCGACGGCGACGGCGCTGCTCGGCGCGGGCACTTCGGGGCGGCTGGCCGTGGCGGTGTCCGATGCGAACTGACGTTCCGTCACCGCCCCCGTGCGAATCAGCGGATTGGACAGTACCGCCTTCTCCCGCCTTGGGTGGTGGAGCAGTTCGCTTCCCTCACCGTCCATGCGAAAGAAGGCTCATCCGTGAGCGAGAAGAAGGTCAGTCTGCTGGAGGGCTTCAAGGCCTTCCTGATGCGCGGCAATGTGATCGACCTCGCGGTGGCGGTCGTCATCGGTGCCGCTTTCACCAACATCGTGAACGCGGTCGTCAAGGGCATCATCAACCCCTTGGTCGGCGCGTTCGGCACGCAGGACCTGGACAACTACAGCTCCTGCCTCCAGGGCCCGTGCACCACCGACCCGAAGACCGGGGAGATGGACGGGATCGAGATCCTGTGGGGCTCGGTGCTCAGCGCCACCCTCAGCTTCCTGATCACCGCGGCCGTCGTGTATTTCCTGATGGTGCTGCCGATGGCCAAGTACCTGGCCAGGCGGGCGGCGATGCAGGCCGCCAAGGAAGGTGTGCAGGAGACGATCGAGGTGAGCGAGCTGGAGGTGCTGAAGGAGATCCGCGACGCCTTGGTCGCCCAGCGCACCGGTGGCGCGCCCGGGCCGTCCTCGGGCGGCACCCCGGGCGGGGCCGACGGGACTGCCGCCGGCCCGCGCGAGGACCGGTAGCCCTCCGGAAGGCCGCTCAGGTCCGGAGGGTCGCTCAGATGTGGTGGGGCGGCTTCTCGTCCAGGAAGCGCGCGAGGTCCGCGGCGCTGTTGCCTGCCGGAGGCCGCTCACCCCACCCCTGGTCCGTATCGTCCGCGGACTGCCGGTCCAGCGGATCGTCGAAGATCAGAACCGGTTTGGGCTTCGGTTCCCGGTGCGGCTGCTCCTGTGGCTGCTGCTGCTTCGCATCACGCGGGCTGGGGGCGGGGGCGGCGCTCATGTCTCCAGGGTACGGCGGCTCACCACGGGGGGTGAGCCGCCGCGGGGCCGGGCGGCGGGCGTCAGCGGTCCTTCGGGTCGACGAGCCACAGGCCGAGCACGACGAGGAACGACAGGCAGAGGAAACCGGCCCCCCACCAGGCCGTGCCGGTATTGCCCTCCATCCACTCGTCGATCAGGATCGTCAGCCCCCAGAGCTGGCCGATGACGACGGACATGGCCAGGGCGAGGCGGGCGGTCAGCTTCGAGGAGCGCTCGGGGTTCTGGTCGGTGCCCGCGCCGGGTCCGGGGCCGGTGTGCCGGACGCGGGGGTCCCCGTATCCGCTGGTGGGGCGGATCTGCGGGTACCGCTCGTGGACGGGCCGGTTCAGCTCGGGGTCGGCGCTGCCGGGGTGGTAGGCGGGGTAGTGGCTGCCCGGGGGCGGCAGCGGCTGCTCGGGGTGCGGGGTGTCGCTCATGCCCGCCCGCCCGGGTTCTCGACGGTGGCGGACGTGGCACCGGTGGTCCGGGGTGCGCCGCCGGTCCGGGGTGCGGGCCGTTCACCGGTGGTCCGGTTCCGGGTGCGTAGCCCGGCGGCCCGGGGCGGGGACTCGGCTCCACCGTCGATGCCCGGGCAGCCGATACGGGCGGCGAGTTCGGGGCGTTCGCCGCCGAGCTGGCGGCAGAGGCCCTCCTCGATGCTCTCGCCGGACCGGGTGGTCCCCACGGCCCAGACGCTTCCGTCGTCCTGCTCGATGACCACGACCTTGGGCAGCCCGCGCGGCGGCGGGCCCGCGGTGACCTCTCCGGACCGGGCGTCGAAGACTCCCTCGTGGCACGGACAGTACAGCTCGCCCTCGGTGCCCCGGTCCTTGCGCCAGAGCACGGCGCAGGCGAGGTGGGTACAGACGGCGGAGTAGCCGACAAGGGTGCCGTCGTCGAGACGGACGGCGACGGCCCGGTCCTCCTCTCCGGGGTAGCGGAAGGCGATCGATTCGCCGGGCAGCAGCCCGCCGGCGATGCGCTTCGGCTCGGGGGCCTTGCCGTCCTCGCCGTCACCGTGGCGGTGGAGGATGCCCGCGGCCACGCCGATACCGCCGACGGCGAGTCCGCCGGAGACGGTAGTGACGATCCGGAGGTAGTCCCGCCGGGTGGTGAGGGAGTCGGCGGCGATCCGATCCTGGAGCGCCTCGCGCGGGTCTCCCCCGGCGGGGTGCTCGCCGCCCGGCTGCTGGTCGGTGACGCTCATCGGCGGACGTCCTTCCCGTTGATCTCGACGACGGGAAGACCGCCGGGCACCGGCCACTGGACCCGTTCGGCGGGGACGACCATGGCCACACCGGTGCGGACCTCCGTCTCGCCGAAGACGAAGGTGTCGGCGACCTGGACGCCGGGGCGCTCCGCCTGGAGCTCCTCGACGGTGCCGTAGAAGAGCGCTCCGGTCGGGCAGACGGTGGCGCACATGGGGGCGAGGCCGTAGGCGGTGCGGTCGTAGCAGAGGTTGCACTTCATCTGCAGCTTCGCCTGGAGGTCGATCTTCGGTACGCCGAAGGGGCAGGCGTTGACGCAGTTGGAGCAGCCGATGCAGCGGGTGGTGTCGGCCTGCTGCACCACACCGTCCGCGGTCACCAGGATCGCGTCGGCGGGACAGACCTCGGCGCACGGGGCGACCGGGTCCTCGCAGTGCATGCAGACGGTCGGAAGGGAGGCGACGGACTGGCCCTCGTCGGTGTAGTCGAGGTGGATCATCGATTTGCCGCGGTGCGAGTCGCATTCGCGGCAGGCGGAGACACAGGCCTGGCAGCCGATGCAGCGCCCCGGGTCGATGAAGATCGTTCTGCCCATCACGGGCCTCAGCTCCTCTCCGAGGTGCCACGGCCCTGCGGGGCCGTGGGAGGCAGCGGGTCGGTTCGGGAGACCTGGGTCTCCGGGTAGGCGACATGGCCGGGGGCGACCGGCGGGGCGGGGACCTCGTCGATCCGCTCGGCGTGCTCGATGCGGCAGGCGCACACCTTGTACTCGGGGATCTTGGAGCGGGGGTCGAGGGCGTCGATGGTGAGGGCGTTGGCCGCGGTGGGGACGGGCCAGTGGTACGGGACGAACACGGTGTCGGGGCGGATCGCCTCGGTGACCAGGGCGGGGAAGACCTCGCTGCCGCGCCGGGTGACGACGCGGACGGGTTCGCCGTTGCGGAAGCCGTGGGAGGGGTGGATCTCGGCCCAGGGGCGCGGGGTCTGTTCGACGAGGGCGCCGAGCCTGCGGGTCTGGTTGCCGGAGAGGAAGTGGGCGACGGTGCGGCCGGTGGTGAGGGACATGGGGTGCTCGTCGTCGTACGGGTCCATCGGCGGGTGCCACTCGACGACCTGGAGGTGGATCCTGCCGTCGGGGTGGTAGGTCTTCCCGTCCTCGAAGAGCCGGGGGGTGCCGGGGTGGTCGGTGGCGGGACAGGGCCAGGCGATGCCGCCGGTCTCCTCCAGCCGTTCGTAGGTGATGCCGTAGTAGTCGTTGACGGTTCCGGCGGAGGCGATGCGCAGCTCGTCGAAGACCGACCGGGAGTCGGGGAAGTCGAACTTGTCGCCCGCGCCGAGGCGGCGGGCGAGTTCGCAGATCACCCAGGTGTCGGTCCGGACGCCTGGCGGCGGGTCCTGGGCCTTGTTGTGCTTGACCACGCGGGCTTCCGCGTTGGCCATCACTCCTTCGTCCTCGGCCCAGGTGGTGACGGGGAAGACGACATGGGCGTTGGCAGCGGTCTCGGAGAGGAAGAAGTCGAATTGGGCGTGGAACTCGGTGGTGTCGTACCCCTCCTTGACCACCCGGTAGTTGGGCAGGGAGACGAAGGGGTTGTTGCAGATGCCGATCAGACCGCGGATCTCGCGGCGCTGCATCTGCCAGACCATTTCCATCATGGAGGTGCCGGCGGGCGGGAGTTCGGACTCCTCGATGCCCCAGATCTCGCAGATCTGGCGACGGTGTTCCTCGTTCATGATGGAGCGTCCGCCGGGGAGGAGGTCGGACTTCTGGCCGTGCTCGCGGCCGCCCTGCCCGTTGCCCTGGCCGGTGATGGTGCCGTAGCCGGCGCCGGGCTTGCCGATGTGGCCGGTGGCGGTGCAGAGGTTGATCACGGAGAGGCAGTTCTCGACGCCCTGCGAGTGGTGTTCGATGCCCCGGGCGTGCCAGGCCATGGCCTTGGGGGCGCGGGCGAAGGCCCGGGCGACCTGGACGATCTGCTCGGCGGGGATGCCGCAGATCGCGGCGGCGCGGGAGGGCGGGTACTCGGCGGCCTTGGCCTTCAGCTCCTGCCACCCGGTGGCGTGGTCGGCGAGGAAGTTCTCGTCGGTGAGCCCTTCCTCGATGACGACGTTCAGGACGGAGGTGAAGAAGGCGGAGTCGGTGCCGGGTTTGAGGGCGACGTGGATGTCGGCGGTCCGGGCGATGGCGGTCTCGCGCGGGTCGACGACGATGAGGGTCGCGCCGCGGTCCCGGGCTCCCCAGACGTACTGGGTCATCACGGGGAAGCACTCGCCGACGTTGGACCCTGCGATGAGGAGGCAGTCGGTGAGGAGGATGTCGGAGAAGGGGTTGCCGGCCCGGTCGATGCCGAAGGCCAGCTTGTTGGCGCCCGCGGCGCTGACCATGCAGAGGCGGCCGTTGTAGTCGACGTGCCGGGACTTGAGTGCTACCCGGGCGAACTTGCCCACCAGATAGGTCTTCTCGGAGAAGAGGCTGGCCCCGCCGAGGAGGCCGAAGGCGTCGTTGCCGTACGCCTGCTGGATGCGCCTGATCTCGGAGACGGTGAAGTCGAGCGCCTCCTCCCAGGAGACCTCGCGGAACTCCTCGTCGCGGGAGCGCCGCATCAGCGGGGCGGTGAGCCGGTCGGGGTGGTTGACCTGCTGGTAGGCGTTGATGCCCTTGGGGCAGAGCCGCATCCGGTTGATGTCGTGGTTGCGGGGTTCGACGCCGAAGACCTTGCCGCCGTGGTCCACGCGCAGATACATCCCGCACTGGACGCCGCAGAAGCAGCAGTGGGTGGGGACGAGCGTCTCGCCGTTCTGGTCGGCGTGCCACCGGTCGGCCGGGATGCCGCCCGCGTCCCGGAAGGCGCGAGTGCCGGGCGGGGCGAGGGAGGGGTCCAGGGGGATGAAGGTGCGGCGGTCGGCGGCAGCTCGCGGATCCGCGGTCACTTGAAACCTTTCTTCACATGGGAGAGGTAGGCGCTGCCGCGCAGCACCCGCTTGCAGCGCGGGCAGTATTCGGCCCAGGCGTCGAAGTCGAGGCTGAGGTCTCGCATGGTGCCGCGCAGGTTCTCGGCATAGGGCCCGGTGTCGATGGGTTCCTGGCAGCGGCGGCAGGCGAACACCTCGTCGTCCTTGCGGCCGGTGTACTTGAACAGCTGCATGCCGACCGCGGCCGGGCGCTGGACGATGTGGAAGAACTTGCCGAACGGGATGTAGATGAGGGTGAAGACCACCGACACCATGTGCAGGATCGCCAGGAACTGGTAGCCGCCGCCGTGCAGGAAGACCGAGGAGAAGGTGAGCAGCAGGCCGGTCACGGAGATGACGATGAGCGCGATCAGCGGCACCAGGTCGTAGGCGAAGCGCTGGCCGGTGATGGCGCCGCGGTCCTTCATCCGGCGCCACAGGAAGTACGAGGCGCCGAGGATGACGAGGACGGCGGCGATGTCCAGGCCGTGGAACATCAGCCAGCCGAGCAGGTTCAGGGAGTCGAAGCCGAGGATCTTGAATCCCCAGATCCGCATCTCGTAACCGGGCCCTGAACCGGTGCTGGAGGTGAAGGTGAACCAGCCCCAGGTGAGCGGGAAGGTGATCAGGGCGGCGAGGACGCAGCCCCAGAAGATGAGCTGGTGAGCGGCCCAGCGGGCGTGGGAGCGGGCCCCGAGGAACTTCTGGAAGCCGAGGTAGGTGGCGATCATCCTGGGCAGGGCGGTGGGGGCCCTGCGGAAGTTCTCCATCGAGAAGAGGCTGCGCCAGCCCTGTTTGAAGAGGCGTCGGGCGCCGGGGGCGGAGATCCAGACGGTGTAGCGGTAGGCGACGCCGAAGGCGAGGAAGACCGTGGCCACGGCGTACGGGAGGAGGGCCGAGTCGAAGTTGCGGAGCATACGGCTGCCGAGCACGATCGCGAGGATCAGGAGGGCGGAGACAATCACTCCGGCGAGCGTGGCCCGGGTGGTGACGGACCGGGTGCCGGTCGGCGCGGGAGGCGTCGCCGCGGGTTCGCCGGGGGCGGGGGGCTCGGCTGCTGCGGTGGCTTCTGAGGGCTCGGTCACCCGGCCACCGTAGGACTGTTTGAGCAGATTTAACCCGTTTTGGGGGGTGAGAGGGTGAGCGGGTCGCCCGGACAGTCGCAAGGACCGCCTTGCCCGGGCGGGCTTGCGTGAGCTGCTCGTCGGGCGGGCTTGCGGGGGCGGGGCCTGCGCCTTGCGGAGGGCCGGGTTCGCGCGCGGGTCGGGGCCTGCCCGGGCGCGCTTGCGCGGGGCGGGCTTGCGCGGGGCCTTGCACGAGGCGGGCTTGCCCGGGCGCGCTTGCGCGGGGGCTTGCGCGGGGCGGGCTTGCGCGGGGTTCCGCGCCTTGCGGAACGCCGCCTCGCGCGCCCCATGTCCCGGGGCCGCGCCCCGGCCGCTCGTCGGGCAGGGGCCGGCGCACCGCTTGTGGCTCGCCGGTACGTTCGAGGTGTAGCGGTCCGTGCTCTTCGGCGGGCCTCGATTCCGACCGGAGGAGCCGGACGATGACGCGCGAGGACAAGGCCCCCGAACTCCCGCCCCTGCTGGACGCGCTGACCGATGTGGCCGGCATCCGCGTCGGCCACGCCGAGGTCGCCGGTGCGGGCGCGCTGAGCGGTACGACGGTCGTCCTGGCGCCGGAGGGCGGGGCCGTGGCAGCGGTGGACGTACGGGGCGGCGGGCCGGGTACGCGGGAGACGGACGCGCTGGACCCGCGCAACCTGGTGCAGCGGGTCGACGCCGTCGTCCTCACGGGCGGCAGCGCCTTCGGGCTCGACGCCGCGTCCGGCGTGATGGCGTGGCTGGAGGAGCAGGGCCGGGGCGTCCGGGTCGGCCCCGGGCCCACCCGGGTGGTGCCGGTCGTTCCGGCCGCCGCCCTCTTCGACCTGGGCCGGGGCGGCGACTGGCGGGCCCGCCCCGACGCGTCGACCGGCCGCGCCGCGGTGGAGGCCGCGGCTGCCGCGGCCCCCGGGGAGCCGTTCGCCGAGGGCTCGGTGGGCGCGGGCACCGGCGCGGTGGCCGGGCAGCTCAAGGGCGGCATCGGCACGGCGAGCGCCCGCCTCGCCTCCGGCGTCACGGTGGCCGCCGTCGTCGCGGTCAACGCGGCGGGCTCGGTGGTCGATCCCCGGACCGGGGTGCTGTTCGGGGAGTACGGGGCCGGGGAGCCGCCGGTCCACCCTCCGGCCGGGGTCCACGCGGCGGCGGAGCGGCGTCTCACCCAGGAGCAGGAGGCCATGGAGGCGGCCGGGGGCGGGGTCCCGCCGTTCAACACGACGATCGCGGTCGTCGCCACGGACGCCGACCTGACCCGGGCGCAGGCCCAGAAGCTGGCGGGCACCGCGCACGACGGCCTGGCCCGCGCGGTGCGCCCGGTCCACATGCTGACCGACGGGGACACCGTGTTCACCCTGGCCACCGGGCAGGTGCCGGTGGAGCCGGGGAACCCCGTCGCCGTCAACGAGATCCTGGCGGCGGGCGCCGACGTCCTGGCGCGGGCCATCGTGAAGGCGGTGCGCGCCGCCCGGAGCACCGACGGCCCGGGCGGCACGTTCCTCTCGTACACGGAGTTGTACGGAGCCCGGATGCGTTGAGACCACGGCGCCGGGAGGGAGGGCGCGCGGTGTGAGCCGGGGGCGCGCGGGCGGCCGACTCACCGTCCGCGCAAGGGAGTTCCTCCCAACCGCCCGAAATGCACCGGGAACAGGCGGGGAACTTTCGGCCTGCGCCTTACGTTTTCATCCAACCCCGGTCACGATGTCGGACCCAGGGACTACGTTAAGCACGCACCGAGTAACACGCGGCGACGGCCTGGAGACACCACCTTGAGCGATCCGTACGAGACAACCGAGCACCACCTCGACCGACTCCTGCGACGCGCCCTGAACTCCTTCGACCTTCCCGACAGCACGGTCGACCGCCTCGGCACGGCGCTCGCCCACAGCAGTTCGCTGCACTCGTCGCACCACAGCTCCGTGCTGCACCGCGAGACCTACCGTCACACGTATCTCCTCGCCGACGGCTCCGCCCTCACCCTGTGGGAGCTGGTGCACAGCGGCGGCCGGGACGTGCGGAGCCCGCGCCGGCACGAGCTGTACGACGACGAGGGCGACGCCCGTATCGCCGCGTCCCGGCTGGCCGGGAGCCTCTCCGACTCCCCGGCCTTCGGCGACGAGGGGATGCAGGAGGCGCAGGGCGACCTGGAGATGCTGACGGTCCTGATGTCCGCCCCGCCGGCCCCGCTCCCCCGGACGTACGCCCCCGACAATTCCGCGGACCACGCCCGCCGCGTGCTGCGCCGGGCGGAGAACGCGGACCGGCCGGGCGAGGAGAGGGCTCGGCTGCTCCGGGCCGCCTTCGCCCACCACATCACCCAGATCTTCGGGCGGCAGTGCGACGTCGACGGCCGGCCCGCCGGATTCACGCTCTACGAGCACGCGTTCCTGCTGCTGGACGGCAGCGAGACGAGCCTGTGGGAGGTCGAGCACACGGCGACGCCCGACGGCCGTCACATGTGCGAGGTGTACGAGGACGAGCGCACCGCCCGCGCGGCGATGGAGAGCCGCACCCGGATCTGCTGACCCGAACCACAGATCAGCCCGAACCACAGGTCAGCCCGGACCACAGGTCAGCTCGCGTCAGCCTCCGTGTTCACGTCGTCCTCCCCGTGGGCGCGCGGCCGGGCGGGCAGCGCGAACATCACCAGGAAGATCACCGAGAGCACCCCGGCCACCCACCACAGCGCCCCCTGGAACGCGTCGACGAACGCCGGGCCGACCGCTTCGGGAGCCAGCCGGTCGCCGATCGCGCCGAAGAAGACGACGGACACCAGGCCGAGGCCGAGCGCCGTCCCCATCTGCTGCACGGTGTTGATCAGGCCGGACGCCGAACCGGCATGCTCCTTGGGTACTTCGGAGAGGACCGTGTCGGTCAGCGGAGCGACGATCAGCCCCATCCCCACGCCCATGACCACCAGCGGGACGGCCATCTGCCAGGAGCTGATGCCCATGCCGTACTGCTCGCTCTCCCAGAGGTAGATCAGCAGCCCGGCGATCATGAGGAGCGCACCGGCCTGGAGGACCTTGCGCCCGAAGCGGGGCACGAGCTTCTGCACGGAGATCCCGGCGGCCACCGAGACGGCGACGGAGAAGGGGATGCCCGTCACACCGGCGCGCAGCACGCTCCAGCCGAGGCCCGTCTGCATGTAGAGGGTCCAGACCAGGAAGAAGATGCCGAGGCCGACGCCGAAGGTCAGCTGCACGGCGATACCGGCGGCGAAGCTCTTCACCCGGAAGAGGGACAGTTCGATCAGTGGCGAGCCGTCGGTCAGGGCCTTTCGCCGCTGATGGATCACCAGCGCCGCGAAGACGAACAGGCTTCCCACCATCGAGAGATGGCCCCACAGCGGCCAGCCCAGTTCGTGTCCCCGGGTGAGCGGATAGATGAGCATCAGCATCGCCAGGGTGATCAGGGCGACGCCGGGCAGGTCGAGACGGACCGCCTTGGGGGCCCTGGACTCGGTGATGAACTTCGCGCCGAGGATCAGTCCGGCAATGCCGACGGGCAGGTTGATCAGGAAGATCGGCCGCCAGCCGAGCCCGAAGAGGTCCCACTCGGTGAGCAGGGCGCCCAGCAGCGGACCGGAGACCGCGCCGAGGCCGACGACGGCACCGAAGAGTCCGAAGACCTTGCCCCGCTCGTGGGCCGGGAAGGTGGCGTGCACGATCGAGAGGACCTGGGGCACCATCAGGGCCGCTGTCGCGCCCTGGAGGATGCGGGCGGCGACCAGTATCTCGGGGTTGGGCGCGAAGCCGCACAGGGCCGAGGCGAGCGTGAATCCGCCGATGCCGATGAGGAAGAGCCGCTTGCGCCCGTAGATGTCGCCGAGCCGGCCGCCCGTGATCAGCCCGGCCGCGAACGCGAGGGCGTAACCGGCGGTGATCCACTGGATCGCGGAGACGGAGGCTCCGGTCTCGCGCGTGATGCTGGGGATCGCGATGTTGACGATCGTGACGTCGACCAGGTCCATGAAGGCCGCGGTCATCACGATGGCGAGCGCGAACCAGCGACGCCGGTCGGCCGGTGCGGGCACGGGGGCGGGCGCGGTCACAGGCTCGGATGCGACCGGCGTCTTCACCGATCCGGGCGACGTGGGCGGTGCGAGCTGCGATGCCGCGGGCTGCGGCGGTGCGGAAGAAGGCATGGGGAAAACCTAGGCATCCATTAGGTCAGATCATGACCTGTTGGTCCGCCATCCTGAGGCCATGTCCGATACCCCGGCACGTCTGCTGAAACTGCTGTCCCTCCTTCAGACCCCGCGCGAGTGGCCGGGCGGCGAACTGGCCGAGCGGCTCGACGTCAGCCCGCGCACGATCCGCCGCGATATCGACCGGCTGCGCGACCTGGGCTACCCGGTCGAGGCCTCGCGCGGCTCGATCGGCGGCTATCGCCTGGTCGCGGGCGCCGCCATGCCGCCCCTCCTGCTGGACGACGAGGAGGCGGTGGCCATCGCGGTGGGGCTGCGGGCCGGGGCGGGGCACGCGATCGAGGGCGTCGACGAGGCCTCCGTACGGGCGCTGGCGAAGCTGGAACAGGTGCTGCCCTCCCGGCTGCGGCACCGGGTCTCCGTCCTCCAGAACGCCACGGTTCCGCTGACCCGGGGCGACGGCTCCACCATCGACCCGCGGACCCTGACGACGCTGGCATCGGCGGCCACCGGGCGGGAGCGGCTGAGGTTCGCTTACCGCAGCGGCGACGGCACCCGGACGAAGCGGCAGGTCGAGCCGTACCGGCTGGTGAGCACCGGGCAGCGCTGGTACCTGGTGGCGTACGACATCGGCCGGGAGGACTGGCGGACGTTCCGGGTGGACCGGATCGGCGAACCGTACGCGACCGGGGCCCGGTTCACCCCGAGGCCGCTGCCCGTCGAGGGCGCGGGGAGCAATGCGGGGAGCAGGGATACCGGGAGCGGGGACGCGGCGACGTTCCTGGCCCGGTCAATGCGGCGCATGCAGCCGGAGCTGCGCCTCGATGTGTGGTTCGGCGGGCCGGCTGAGTTCGTGGCGGCGCGGCTGCCCGCGCATCTCGGGGCGCCGGAGCCGGACGGGGCGGGCGGCTGTCGGCTGCGGGCCTCGTGCACCGATTCGCTGGAGTGGGTGGCGCTGCGGCTGGCACTGGTGGACTGCGAGTTCTCCGTACAGGGGCCGCCGGAGCTGGTGGCGTACCTGGAGAGTCTCGGCGCCCGGCTGACCCGCGCCGCCCGGCCCGGGGACCGGAACCGGCCTTCCGGCCCGGACCAGGGAGAGCGGAGAGAACGAGGAGAACAGGGATGAGCCCCGACGCCGGGGGGGGTGGGCGCCGGGGCTCAGCTCAGGGACCGGTGAAAACCGGTCGGGTGACCGGAATGACCCGGTCGGTCAGCCGGTGCGAACCGGCTTGATGGGGAGATTACGGGTTATCGGCTCACGCCGCAGCGTCAAAGCCCGTGTCGTGAGCCATTCGCTTCAATTCGAGCAGTGCGTGCTTCTCTATCTGCCGGATCCGCTCCCGCGTGAGGCCGTGCTGCTTGCCCACTTCGGTCAGCGTCCGCTCGCGCCCGTCCTCGATGCCGTACCGCATCTTGATGATCGAGGCGGTCCTGTTGTCGAGCTTGCCGATGAGGTCCTCCAGCTCCTCGCTCCGGAGCAGGGTCATCACCGACTGCTCGGGCGAGACGGCGGAAGTGTCCTCCAGCAGGTCGCCGAACTGGGTGTCGCCGTCGTCGTCCACGGACATGTTGAGGCTGACCGGGTCGCGGGCCCAGTCCAGGACGTTGCCGACGCGCTCGGCGTTGGAGTCGAGCTCGGCGGCGATCTCCGCGTGCTCCGGGTCGCGCCCGTGCTCGCGGTTGAACTCGCGCTGGACCCGGCGGATCCGGCCGAGCTCCTCCACCAGGTGGACGGGGAGCCGGATCGTGCGGGACTGGTCGGCGATGGACCGGGTGATGGCCTGACGGATCCACCAGGTCGCGTACGTGGAGAACTTGAAGCCCTTGGCGTAGTCGAACTTCTCGACCGCGCGCACCAGGCCGGCGTTGCCCTCCTGGATCAGGTCGAGCAGAGGGAGCCCCGCGCGCGGGTAGCGGCGGGCCACGGCGACGACGAGGCGGAGGTTGGAACGGATGAATATGTCCTTGGCGCGCTCGCCATCGGCGACCAGCGCCTCCAGCTCCTCACGCTTCGCGTCACCGGCATCGCTCTCCACCTCGCCGTCGAGGATCTGCTGGGCGTAGACGCCCGCCTCGATGGTCTGGGAGAGGTCGACTTCCTTGGCGGCGTCGAGCAGCGGTGTGCGGGCGATCTCGTCCAGGTACATGCCGACCAGGTCGCGATCGGCGATCTCCCCGCCCACGGCGCGAACACTGCTTGCCCGGTCGGTCTCACCGGAGGCGGCGGACGTACGACGGGCGACGGCACGGGTTGCCATGCGTGCTCCCTTGCTGAGTAGGTCGCGACACCCTTCCGGGTGCCCTGCATCCGATGGAAACAACGACTGGAATCCGGACAGAATTCCCATGCGGCACATTCATTTTCGTGATCATGCAGTACCCTGTTCCGCTTCGACCGCCGGACACCGCTGCCGGATCCCATCGGACGCGCAGGTCAGAGCCGGTACGGAGGGGGTTCCGGCCCCTTGTCGGCCCCCTTGCCGACTCTCCGGCCGGGTACCCGGAATCAGCACGTCCACCCGAAGCGCCCTGCTCCTGCCCCAAACTCCCCGCCCCCACCCCGAGAGACGGCTGCGGTGGCGTTCGGGTTGCTCGGGTGCGTGTCCGCGACGGGAGGGCCGGACAGGCCGGCCCTGAGCCCGTCGGCCGACCCTGAGCCCGTCGGCCGACCCTGGGTACACCGGCCGATCCGGCCCGTAACCGCCGACCCGTCGCGCCGCATCGCCGACACGACACTGGACGTGGGCGACGCGCTCGCGTTCTCCGCCGCCCGGCGCGCGATCGAGCTGAACCCGCCGGTGTTCTGAACCCGCCGGACACGCCCTGCCCGCAGGCCCCGACACGTACGCGGTCAGCCGAACTGCACCGACCGCTTCGCCAGTCCCATCCAGAAGCCGTCGATGACGCTCCGCCCCCGGTCCAGTTCGTCCTCGGCCGCGCCCAGCGTCACGAACAGCGGCGCGAAGTGCTCGGTGCGCGGGTGGGCGAGCTTTCCGGCCGGGGACGTGTGCTCGAAGTCGATCAGCGCGTCGATGTCCTGGGCCCGCAGCGCGCGGTCGCCCCAGTCGTCGAACTCCGCCGACCAGCCGGGCACCCCGCCGCCCTGGTGGCGCAGGGCGGCCAGGTTGTGGGTGAAGAAGCCGCTGCCGACGACCAGCACGCCCTCGTCGCGCAGCGGCGCGAGCTTGCGCCCGACGGCCATCAGCTTCTGCGGGTCGAGGGTCGGCAGGGAGATCTGGAGTACGGGGATGTCGGCGTCCGGGAACATCTCCACCAGCGGGACGTACGCCCCGTGGTCCAGGCCCCGGTCCGGGATGTCCTGGACCGGCGTACCGGCGCCGCGCAGCAGCTTGCGGACGCTGTCGGCGAGACCGGGCGCGCCGGGGGCCTCGTACCGCACGCCGTAGTAGTGCTCGGGGAAGCCCCAGAAGTCGTACACGAGCGGCACGGTCTCCGTTGCCCCCAGGGCGAGCGGGGCCTCCTCCCAGTGGGCGGAGACCATCAGGATCGCGCGGGGGCGGGGCAGGCCCGCGGACCAGGCGGCGAGTTCGCCGGGCCAGACGGGATCGTCGGCCAGGGGCGGCGCGCCGTGCGAGAGGTAGAGGGCGGGCATGCGCTCCGCGGTGGCTGTCATGGCACTCCCCATCCACTGGGCGCCGGATCCCGGGCGGCCGGGCGCCACGCCGGGCGTCCGGGTCACCGGATCCGGTCACGAGTTCGTCAGAGCGGTAGTTCCCCGAGGTCATCCGAGGGATCGTTGTACAGGGGTCCTACGGAAGTCCGCGGAAGCTCCCTCGGATCCTCCGGCGGAGACCTCTTGGGAAGGCTTCTTGAAACTTCAAGGTCCTACCTGTGGAGACCTTAGCTCTATCTAGTTCAACTTTCAAGAAAAGGTCGTACAGTGGAGTCCATGACCACGGCATCCACCAGCGCACCGCGTTGGCTCTCCGACGAGGAGCAGCGCGTCTGGCGCGCCTATCTGCATGCCACCACGCTGCTGGAGGATCACTTCGACCGCCAGTTGCAGCGCGATGCCGGCATGCCGCACATCTATTACGGGCTGCTCGTCCAGCTCTCGCAGGCCCCCCGCCGCCGGATGCGGATGACGGAGCTGGCCCGGAACGCGAAGATCACCCGTTCCCGGCTCTCGCACGCCATCGCCCGGCTGGAGAAGAACGGCTGGGTCCGGCGCGAGGACTGCCCCTCCGACAAGCGCGGCCAGAACGCGGTGCTCACCGACGACGGCCTCGACATGCTGCGCCGCTCGGCGCCGGGCCATGTCGAGGCCGTACGCCAGGCGATGTTCGACCGGCTCACGGACGAGCAGGTGAGAAGCCTCGGGGAGATCATGCGGGCGCTCGCCACCGGTCTGGAACCGGAGGACGCGGACGCGGATCTGCCCTGGCTCCGCTGAGCGGAGCCAGGGCAGACCGGGGCCGGCCCTCGTCAGGGGCCGGACGTCCTCAGTGGGCGACCACCGGGATCCTGAACTCGTCCTCGGCGCCCTCGCCGGACGCGCTCTCCGTGCCGCCCTGACCCGTTCCGGGGCGGCCGGTGTTGATGAGGGCGATCGCGATGACGGCCGCGGCGACGAGGATGCCGACCGCCCACCAGATCGCGGCGGCGAAACCGCTGACCATGGCCTGGAGCTCCAGGAGCTGCGGGTCCGTGGCGCGGGCCGCGTGATCGGCGACGTACGCGGTGGTGGCGCTCGCGGCGATGGTGTTCAGCAGGGCGGTGCCGATGGCGCCGCCGACCTGCTGCGAGGTGTTGACCATCGCGGAGGCCACTCCCGCGTCCCGCGGTTCGATGCCGTGCGTGGCCAGGGACATCGCCGGCATGAACGCCGTACCCATACCGAGGCCGAGCAGCAGCATGCCGGGCAGGATAACGGCGGCGTAGCTGGTGTTCAGGTCCAGCTGGGTCAGCAGCAGCATGCCGACCGCGGCGACCAGGAAGCCGGGGCCCATCAGCAGACGCGGCGGGACCCGGGTCATCAGCCGGGTGCCGATCTGGGTGGAGCCGGTGATCATGCCCGCGATCATCGGGAGGAACGCGAAGCCGGTCTTGACCGGGGAGTAGCCCTTCACGACCTGGAGGTAGTAGGTCAGGAAGAGGAACAGCCCGAACATGGCGATGACGGCGAGGCCCAGCGAGAGGTAGACCCCGCCGCGGTTGCGCTCGGTGAGGACGCGCAGCGGCAGCAGCGGCGACTTCACGCGCGCCTCGGTCACGACGAAGGCCAGCAGCAGCACGGCGGCGGCGATGAACATCGAGACGGTCAGGGCGTCCGACCAGCCGGCCGACTCGGCGCGGGTGAAGCCGTAGACCAGGGCGACCAGGCCGAGGGTGGAGAGCACGACGCCGGGGATGTCCAGCGGTGCGCGGTTACGGGTGCCGGAGGGCTCGCGGATCACGAAGTACGCGCCCACGGCGGCGACGACGGCGAACGGGATGTTGACGAAGAACGTCCAGCGCCAGTTCAGGTACTCGGTGAGGAAGCCGCCGAGGATCAGCCCGACGGCGCCACCGCCACCGGCGATGGCCCCGTAGATGCCGAACGCCTTGGCGCGCTCCTTGGCGTCGGTGAACATCACGGCGAGCAGCGAGAGCGCGGCCGGGGCGAGCAGGGCGCCGAAGACACCCTGGAGGGCCCGGGAGCCGAACATCATCGCCTCGTTCTGGGCGGCCCCGCCGAGCGCGGAGGCCAGCGCGAAGCCGGTCAGGCCGACCACGAAGGTGCGCTTACGGCCCCAGAGGTCGGCGATCCGGCCGCCGAAGAGGAGGAGACCTCCAAAGGCGAGCGCGTAGGCGGTGATGACCCACTGCTTGTTGCCGTCGGAGATGCCCAGATCGGTCTGGGCGGAGGGCAGCGCGATGTTCACGATGGTCGCGTCGAGAACGACCATCAGCTGGGCGAGCGCGATGAAGGCGAGGGCTTTCCAGCGACTCGGATCGGGAAGGGCGGTGTCAGCCGTTCGGGACAGGCCGGCCGTTTTTGACATGGGTGTAGCCACCTAAGGACATGCGAGGGCGCCGAGGCGTCGCGAAGTGGGCGTCGGCGGTACGTGCTGTGGCGTACGCGCGACGGTTACGTGGGGCCGCCCGCGCGTGACAGGGACGTACGGGCCGGAGTTCGGGTGGGACGAGACGGTGGGGCCGGTGGGCCGATGGAGTCGGCGCGGCCGGGAAGGTTCAGGTCGGTGCGGCCGTCAGGGGCGCCGCAGGTCCTCCAAGGTCGCCGCCGATCCGGGCAGTTCGGAGCGGGCCGGGGTCTCCAGGCCGTCCAGGAACAGCTGCAGATGACGGTGGGTGAACCGGTCGATGCCCTGGCAGGCGATGCCGGGGAGCGGCCGGGTGAGCTGGGAGAGGGCGACGAGTACGTCACCGACGGCGATGTCGGTACGCAGCCGCCCCGCGGACTGGGCGCGCGACACGAGCCCTGCGACGGCCTCTTCGAGGCGGTCGCGCTCGGCGAGCAGATCGGGGTGGTCCTTGTCGAAGACGCCGGAGATCATCGGGCAGAGGGCGCCGATGCGTTCGTCGGCGGCCGCGTGCACGAAGCGGCTGAGCGCGGCGAACGGGTCGGACTCCGCGGCGACGGCCTCCTCGGCCCGCAGGGTGGTGCGGGAGGTGACCGCGAGGACGACCTCGTGGGTGAGGGCGGCGCGGTCGGGGAAGTTCCGGTAGAGCGTGGCGTTGCCGACGCCCGCGCGGCGGGCGACGTCGTCCAGCGGCACATCGGGGCCGAACTCGACGAACATCTCGCGCGCGGCCGAGACGATCCGCTCGCGGTTGCGCAGCGCGTCGGCCCGTGGACGGGCGACGCGGCACGATCCCGTCGGCGCGGCGCCCCTCCCGGCGACGGCCTGCGTGGCGCTGCCGGCAACGGCCTGCGCGACAGCCTTCGCGACACTCTTCACAGCGACCCTCCTCCCCTTCCCCCTGCGTAGTCGATCGGACCCCATCGGTAACCGGGGACTGTTTCCCCGTTTAGCGGGGACACGTATGCAAACGGGGAGAGGCTCCCCGCTTATTTCCCACCTTTCATGTGACCTGCATCACATGACCTCAGGGTGAAACCCACCGATCGGCGCACCCAGCGAGCGGCCCCGGACCACCCGGCACAGGCTGATCGCCAGAGCGCAGTCAGGGGTCGGCCGGCTGCCGCGGACCCCGAAGGCGCCTCTATGCAGCAGCCCCGCCACCGGATACGCAGACACCGCCGTCCGGTCGCCCTGGCCGGAGCGACCGCGCTGGTCATAGCGGCCATGGCCTCGGCCAGCACCACCCTCCCCTCCGCCGGCCGCGCCTCGGCGGGCCCGGCGGCCACCCAGGACTCCGTGCTCGCCCCGTGCCGGATCTCCGCGGCCATGGGCGTGCAGATGTCCGAGGGCCTGCCGACCCCGCCCGGCTACGCCCGGTCGACCGGTGAGATCAGGGCGCTCAACCTGATGATCGACTTCCCGGACGCGGAAGGGACGGAACCCGCGACGGACCGGTTCGCGGAGTTCTTCCCGCAGACCTCCGAATGGTTCAGGACCAGCTCCTACGGCCGGCTCGTCTACCGGCCCGAGGCCCCCGTCAAGGACTGGCTGCGGATGCCGATGGCGTTCACGGAGTACGGGATAGAGCGCGGCTCACCGTTCGAGCCGGGCTACCGCCAGCTGGTGAAGGACATCGTCGAGGCCGCCGACCCCCGGGTCGACTTCTCGGAGTACGACCTGGTCAACATCCTGGTCAGCCCGAACGCCGGCCCCTCCGCGCTGGACACCGTGCTCTCGGTGACCTTCTCCGGCAACGACGAGGCCCCGGAGGCGGACGGCGTCCCGCTCGCCAACACCTCGTTCGTCTACAGCCGCCAGGACGACGGATCGGGGTCGTACGCCGAGACCGGCTACCGCGTTCTGCCGCACGAGAACGGCCATGTCTTCGGGCTGCCCGACCTCTACACGATGGAGGGCGGCGGCTCGGTCGGGCACTGGGACATCATGTCCGAGGACTGGGGCGCCAACAACGACTTCCTGGCCTGGCACAAGTGGAAGCTCGGCTGGCTCGACAACGAGCAGATCAGCTGCGCGTCGCAGCCCGGCGTCAGCGAGCACACGCTCGGCCCGCTGGCCACCGAGGGCGGCACCAAGCTCGCCTTCGTCCCGCTGAGCGCGCAGTCCGGCTACGCCGTGGAGGTCCGCACGGCCGGGGGCAACGACGAGGCGGTCTGCCGGCCCGGAGTGCTGATCTACAAGGTCAGCTCCGACGTGGACACCGGACAGGGCCCGGTCTCCGTCGCCGACGCCACCGAGGACAGCGGCGGCTGCACCCGGCGCCCCAACGTGCACGCGGAACTGTCCGACGCGACGTTCCGCCCCGGCCAGACCTTCACCGACCGGGCCAACGGCGTACGGATATCCGTGCTGGACGAGGACGACGACGGCAACTACCGGGTGCGGGTCACACGCCCGTGACGGGCCCGGCCGCCTCCACCAGGGCCCGGAGCCGCGGCTTGAGCAGCTTGCCGGTGGCGTTGCGCGGGAGCGGCTCGTCGGTGAACAGCACCCGGGCGGGCACCTTGAACGCGGCGAGCCTCCCGCCGACGTGCTCCCGCAGCGCCCCGGCGGTGACCGTCGCCCCGGCGCGCAGCCGGACGACGGCCGCCACCTCCTCCCCCAGCACCGGATGCGGCAGGCCAAGGACGGCGGCATCGGCCACGTCGGGGTGGTCGTGCAGGACGCCCTCGACCTCGACGCAGTACACGTTCTCGCCGCCCCGGATCACCACGTCCTTGAGCCGGTCGACCACGGAGACCTGCCCGTCGCGGCGGACGGCGAGGTCCCCGGTACGGAACCAGCCGCCGTCGCCGAAGGCCTCCTCGGTCGCCGCCGCGTCGCGCCAGTAGCCGCGGAACAGCGACTGGCCGCGCAGCCACAGCTCGCCCGTCTCCCCGTCGGGCAGTTCCTCGCCCGACGGTCCGGCGATCCGGACCTCGGTGACGGGGGTCGGGCGGCCCGCGCCGGCGGGGTCGGCGCGGTAGTCGTCGCCGAAGTGCGCGAGGACGCCGCCGCTGGTCTCGGTGAGGCCGTAACCGTTGCGGGGCTCGACGCGCTCGCCGTACCGGGCGGTGAGACGGGCCACCAGGGTGGGCGGGGGCGCGGCTCCCCCGGTACTGAACAGCGTGAGGCTCGCCGGCCCGTCCCCCGTGCCCTCGACGGCGTCCAGCAGCTGGAGCGCGGTCGTCGGCACCCCCGCGAAGTGCGTGACGCGGTGGGCCCGGATCAGCCGCAGCGCCTCGTCCGCGTCCCACTTGTCCATCAGGACGAGGGTGCCGCCCGCCGCCATCACCCCGTAGAAGCTGGTGAACGCGGCGACGTGGAAGAACGGGAACGTCATCAGGGAGACCGGGGCGGGCCCCATCCCCGGAACGGCCCCCCGCCCCAGCGCGGAGGCGGCCGCCTGGTAACGGGGGTTGAGCGCGGCCCCGGCCTGGGCGAGGTGGGTGGCCACCGCGCCCTTGGGGCGGCCGGTGGTGCCGGAGGTGTAGAGGATCGTGGCGTCGTCCTCGGGCCGGGGCTCGACGTCGGGCGGCGCGGCCAGCGGATCGGGGGCGGGGAAGTCGTCGTACCGGTCGAGGCGCAGCGCCTCCACCACCGGCCCGTCGCCGTGCTCGCCATGGAAGAGGACGACGTACGCCCCGGTCCGACGGGCCCAGCCCGCCACCCGGTCCAGCCGCTCCCCGTCCACGAGGAGCACGCCGGGCTCGCAGTCGTCGAGGGCGTGGACGAACTCGTCCTCGGTCCACCAGGCGTTGAGGGGTACGGCGACGAGTCCGGCCAACTGGGCGGCCCAGAAGGCGATCTGCCACTCGGGATGGTTCCGCATCGCGATCACGGCCCGGTCGCCGGAGCGCAGCCCGTACCGCTCCCGCAGGCGTACGGCGAGGGCGGAGGCGGCGGCGAAGAACTCCCCGTACGTGCAGGTCCGTTCGCCCGCGATCAGGAACGGCGTGTCCCCGTAGGCCCAGGTGGTCTCGACGAACTCCCGCAGCGTACGGGGCCCGTCGGCGTACTCCGGCGTCCCCCGCTCGCCGAGGACGACGGCGAAGGGCGCGCCGGGCGCGGTGAGGAGGGCGTGGATGCGCTCGGCGCGCCCGGAATCCGGCTGCCCGCTCGGGGGCGGGTTGGTGTGCGGCACGGCGGCGGCCCTTCTTGCGCTGGCTGGGTGGGAGCGACGTTAACCGGTGACCGGCTGCCGCGTTCCGGTGGGCACGTGCCGTCGGGCCTGTGGTGGATCACGTGACCATGGAGGTCAGCGTCGGCGAGGACGAGAACGGACTGACCGACAACCGCTACCCATGGCTCGTCCCGGAGGAGCCGAATGCGACGTCTGCCTTCTCGCCACCCCAGCCGGCCGGGCTGCGCCATAGGACATTGACACGGAAGACGTCGCGAATCGTGTCAACAGACCAGTTCTCGGAGGGCGGTTCGCAGAGAACGAGGTAGAGACCGTCGGCGGGGGCGGGCAGCGTGTGGTTGATCTCCAGCAACCGGGTCGCACCCGAGCGGAGGTCCGCGTAGGTGGAGCGGCCCTCGCCCAGGGCCTCGTAGAGAAAGAGGCCGTGCTCGGTGACGCAGCTGACGTCGACGACGGGCGAGTCGGCCGGCTGGAGGTCCGCCCAGAGGAGCGAGGACTTCAGCGCGTGGCGGACCGCCTCGTGCTTCTTGCACGTACGGTCGGCCCCGGCAGCCGCTTCCAGCGCGCGGAGGAAGCCGTCCTTCGTGGTCGCAGCCGGTGTTGCGGCGGTGGTGTCCGCAGTGGTCATCTGCACTTCTTCCTTCTGATCGGGTTGCGTCGGGGCGACGGGCACCGCGCCGTCGGCGTTCGGCTCCGTCGCCGTGCCGAAGCGTTCCTGGAGCTCTCTCCGCGCTTCGGCGAGGGCTCCCGCCCAGCCGGAACCTGCCAGCTCCTCCGCGAGCTGCCCCACGTCGAGAGTGCCCTCCTTGAGCGCACGGTTGGTCGTCGCGGCGAGGTCGCGAAGAACTCCGAGTCGTTCCCTGTCCGGATCGCCGAGCAGGTGAAGCACGTCAACCCAGTCGGCCTGGTCCCGTCGGAGGATGCGGTTGGCCATGCCCTGGAGTTCGGAGAGACGGCTGCGGGCGTCGGAAACGTCGCCGTCGCTCGCGGTCAGTTCTCCGAGAACATCCAGTGCCGCGACGTAGCGCCCTGCCATCCGCTCCGAAACGGGCGACCGGCCGCGCTGGTCGGCGGCAAGCACCGTCTGGGTCGTCTCGTTGGCGAACACCCAGCAGTCCAGCTTCTCGCCCCGCAGCGGGGGAACCGACCCATGGCGGACGGTGAGGACAAGCGGCCGGTCGATCACCGGCGACAACGGCTTGACCTTGTAGCGACCGCCCGGGACCCGGTCCACGACCTCGACCCGGACATCGGTACCGATCCGGGGCAGCCTTCCGACCCCGCTGCCCTGCGGCCGGGAATCGGGCACCGTCGGTGCCTGGGCGTCCCCGGAACCGGTGAGCGCCTCCGGCAGCGGGGCGGTGTGCAGAACGGTCAGGCTCTGGGTGCTGCGGGTGAGGGCCACGTACAACTGGCGCAGCCCGGCGGGACCTCGGTCGGCGATCGTGGCGGGCTCGACGACCAGCACGTGGTCGTACTCCATGCCCTTGACCTGGGCTGCGGCCAGCACGGAGACGGCCTCGCGGTTCCGCTCGCCGATGGCGTCGTCCTCACCGATCCTGCGGCTGATGGCGTCCAGCCAGTCCGAGTCGTCGGGGACGATGACGGCCACGGAGCGGGGCGTGCTGCCGTCACTGGTGCCCATGAGCCGGGCCACGTGGGCGACGGTGTCGTCGAGCAGCTTCCACGGCTCGGTCGCCACGGTCCGTACGGCGTCCGCTCCCGCTTCCCGGACAGCCTTCGGGTAGGGCAGGGCCGGAGCGACCACCTGTGCGAGCGGGGCAACGAACTCCATGATCTCGGCGGGAACGCGGTAGCTGGTGGTGAGCTGGGCCACGCTCCAGTCGCCGTGGTCGGAGAGGAGTGCGCCGAGCAGGTCCCAGTTCGTCGGAATGTGGGCGCCCGTCGCCTGCGCGAGGTCGCCCAGGACGGTCATGGAGCCGCCCACGGCACTGCGCCGCCGCAGGGAGCGGGCCTGCATGGGCGTGAGGTCCTGGGCCTCGTCGACGACGATGTGGCCGTATCTCGGTGGGGTGTCTCCGCTGATCAGCATGCGGAGCTCTTCGAGGCAGACGTGGTCGTCGAGGGTCCACGGGTCGGCATCGGCGCTGGCGGCGCGGGCTCGCAGCAGAGCCGTCTGCTCGTCCTCGTCGAGGATGCCGTCGGCGCAGTGCCGCAGGAGGTCTGCCGAGTCGTACAGGCTGCGCAGGGCCTCCCGGGGACCGGGGGACGGCCAGACGCGTTCGACGAGGCGCTCGACCCGCCGGTTGCGCTCCAGGTCGCGGCGGATCGTGCCGGCCTGCCTGCGGCGCGGCGCGACGCCGGCGAGCTCCTGGAGGAGCCGGTCGACGAAGAGGCCCCGGAAACGGTCGCGTCGCTCCCGGAAGGGTCCGTCACCGGCATGGGCCCGGTCCAGGAGGGCGAGGACCTCGGACTTCGGCACACGGAGTGTCGTACTGCCCGCGTTGACGACGATCCCGGGTTCGTCGCCCTTGAACGAGGGAACGGCGGTGAGGGGGTCGAGCGCCTCAGGGCGGTAGTCGCTCTCGACGCGACGCCGCAGGACGGCCGCCATGCGGTCGTCCGACTTCACGAGGCGCGCCTTCGAGGAGTCGCTGCCGAGGATCTCGCCCTCCCACAGGCGTTCCAGCTGGACGGCGTTGACGTCCCGGGTGCCGAGCGTGGGGAGGACCTGTCCCACATAGTCGAGGAACCGCTGGTGGGGGCCGATGACGAGGATGTCCGGGGCCTTGAAGTGCTCGTTGTTGACGAGCCAGGTCACCCGGTGGAGACCGACCGCCGACTTACCGGTACCGGGACCGCCCTGCACGACGAGGATGTCCGACGGCGAACCGGTGACCAGCTCCATCTGGTCGCGGCGGATGGTCTCGACGATGTCCCGCATCCGGCCGCCGCGCGACCGCTGGAGCTCCCGCAGCAGGAAGTCGTCCGGCTGGAGCGCCTTGCGCCGCTGCCGCCGCACGACGTCGCCGGGAGTGGGGGCCGGTGTGCGCTCCGGGGCGGGCGGCGCGCCCGTCTCCTCCGCCGCGCTGCCGTCGGCGGCCTGACGGGGCTCCGGTACGGCAACGGGCTCGGGTGCCGGCCCGGGCGGGGGCGCAGGAGCGGCCGAGGGCGCAGGAGCATCCTTCAGCAGGGAGATCTCGTCGAAGTAGCTCTCGACGACCTGCCGCACGCAGCGGAGCTGCCGACGCAGGACCACCTCGCCCGGGTTCTCGGACCGGGTCTCGATCCAGGTCTTCGCCAGGGGGCTGGTCCACAGGAGAACGACGGGGTCATTCGCGCTGTCCTTCACCCCGCGGCGCCCGATGTACCACGGCCGGGGCTCTCCTCCCGGGTCCTCCGGCGCATCGACGCGGGCGAAGACCAGCGCCTCGTCGCCCAGCCCTCCGTAGGCCTCGGCCCGCGCCTCCGCATCGGCCCGGTTGGCGATCCCGTCCTTGCCGCTCGCCGAGGCGGTGGCGGCCGAAGTTCCGCTCATTTCGGCCAGTTTCGTGGTGTAGCAGGCGTATGCGTGGTCCACCGCCCGCTGCTCGCCGGCGAGGATCTCGTCCCGAGTGGTGGTGCTCATGTGCGTCCTCCCTGCGGCGCCAGGTGACACCGCCACGGGCATGCGCCCGTACCCCGCTGAAACAACTATCAGAAAGCGGACGGTGACGAACAGTCAGCGGATCGGTTCTCGGACGAGGTCGTCGACGGCGATGCCCATCAGCCAGGGCTGCGGGCTCGCCCCCTCGTCCCCTCGTCCCGGAGCTTCCCGCGCAGCCGCCACGCCTCCAGGAACGTCAGCGACACGACGTCCTCGGCCGCACTCCAGTCCCCGGTGGTCCGGACGGCGTGCCGGTAGACGAGCTGGGCATGGTCACGGAACAGCTCCCGGAAGGCGTCGGGATCCCCCGCCCGGATACGCGCGTGCATCGAGTAGCTCACCCCCTGACCTGTCCGCCCACCCGGACAGGTTCCCGTGACCTGCGTCATGGCAACCGCGCGGCGGGGCCGCCGCTGCCGCGCTCAGCCCGTTCCCGTGAACGAACAGAGCCGACACCGGATATCCGACGGCGGAGCGGGCTTCCGCGACCAGCCCTGACAACGGCCGCGGCCAGGGATCTCCCGCCTGTATCGGTCTTGTATGAGATAGGCCACTTCGGGCGCCATATGCAGGGGCAGTCGCCCCCGCCTACAGTCCTTCTCGTTTGCGGAGTGTTCGGCTCCGCATTGTCCGGCCCAACCCTCCGCTCCGTACACGACCTGTACGCGCACACGGAGACCGGGCCACTTCCCCGACTCACAAGGAACCGGGAACATCTGCATGGGCACGTTGGAAACCTGGGTCGTCGAGCTCAACGACGTCTTCTGGACATACCTGCTGATTCCGCTGGTCGCCGTCGCCGGCGTCTGGTTCACGCTGCGCTCCAAGGGCGTGCAGATCCGCCTGATCCCGGAGATGTTCCGGGTCTTCAGGGACAAGCCGCAGTCCGGCGTCAGCCCCTTCGGTGCCTTCACCATCTCCGCCGCCGCGCGGATCGGCACCGGCAACATCGCCGGTGTGGCCACCGCGATCACCATGGGCGGCCCCGGAGCCGTCTTCTGGATGTGGATGATGGCCCTGATCGGCGGTGCCTCGGCGTTCGTCGAGTCGGTCCTGGCCCAGCTGTACAAGGTGCGCGACACGGAGCCCGGTACATACCGAGGCGGCCCGGCCTTCTACATGCAGAAGGCGCTCGGAATGCGCTGGCTCGGCGTGATCTTCGCCGTTCTGATCACGCTGACGTTCGGGTTCGTGCTGACCGCGGTGCAGTCCAACACGATCACGGTGGCCACGAAGGGCTCCTTCGGCTCGGACGCCTCCTGGTTCAGCCCCGTCCTCGGCGTCGCGCTCGCCGCGCTGCTCGCGCTCGCGGTGTTCTTCGGCGTGAAGCGCCTGACGGCCGTCACCAAGGTCCTCATCCCGGTGATGGCCGGGGTCTACCTGCTGGCCGGCCTGGTCATCGTGTTCCTCAACCTCGGCAACGTGCCCGGCATGCTCGGCGACATCGTCGGCGGCGCCTTCGGCTTCCGCGAGGTCGCGGGCGGTGCCGTGGGTACGGCCATCCTGCAGGGCGTGCGGCGCGGCATGTTCTCCAACGAGGCGGGCATGGGTTCCGCCCCGAACGCCGCCGCGTCGGCGGAGACCACGCACCCGGTCAAGCAGGGCCTGGTCCAGACGCTCGGCGTCTACTTCGACACCTTGGTCATCTGCACCATGACCGCCTTCGTGATCCTCTCCGCCAACCCGACCCTCGGTGAGCGCGGCGGCGCGGACGTCACACAGGCCGCCTTCACCAGCGCGCTCGGCGACTGGGCCGGTCACCTGCTGACCCTGGTGGTCTTCATGGTCGCCTTCAGTTCCATGATCGGTAACTACTACTACGGCGAGTCCAACATCCAGTTCATCACCCGCAGCAAGCACGTGATGAGCACGTACCGCGCGCTGGTCATCGCCTGCGCCGTCCTCGGCGCGATCGGCTCCGTCCCCCTGGTCTGGAGCCTCGCGGACGTCACGATGGGCGCGATGGTCCTGGTCAACATGATCGCGATCATCCCCCTCGGTGCGGTCGCCTTCCGCCTCCTCGACGACTACCTGGCCCAGCGCCGCCAGGGCCTCGACCCGGTCTTCCGCAAGGACCGGGTTCCGGGCCTGCGCGGCGAGGTGGAGTGCTGGGGCGCATCGGACCAGGACGCCGCACCGCAGGAGCGGACGCCGGTCGGCTCGCTCTGACACGGACGCGCCCACCGCGACCGTACGCATCGACGGGCGGCATCCCGGGAGGGGTGCCGCCCCCGGGCTTTGCGACGACGGGCCCGAATCCCGGGAACCGTGCCGAAGGGCGGGGGCAGGTACGGCGGCGCACAGCGACAACGGGGGCGACCTCCGCGATCCCGATCCGCTAGGCTGTCAGCGGTCAGTCGACCTCCAGTGCGCCTGCTCGGGAGCATGTCCCTCCGGACGTCACCCGACAGCACCCCGGCGGAAACCTGACCAGGGCGTTTGCCTCATCCCGCCCGGCAGCTCCACGGGGGTTTCCGGCACGGTTTTCGGCAAGCCCCGCCTTCGTAGCTCAGGGGATAGAGCACCGCTCTCCTAAAGCGGGTGTCGCAGGTTCGAATCCTGCCGGGGGCACGGACAGAAGGGCCAGCTCAGGAGAGGTTTCCTCCCAGGCTGGCCCTTCGTCGTGTTCGCGGCCGTGCCACACGCGTGCCACTAGAGTCCACGCGGAGTCCACATCCCCTAGCCGGAGGCCCCTCCCCCGCCGTCCCGGATCATGGCCCCGAGTCGGTCGGCGATGGCCCGGTCACGGTCGCTGGTCATGTGCTGATAGATCAACGCGGCCCGGGAGCTGCTGTGCCCCATGCGCGTCATCAGCTCTCGCGTGCTGGCCCCGGCCGTCGAGGCCAGCGTGTTGCCGGTGTGCCGCAGATCGTGGAAGTGCAGCTCGTCCGTGACACCCGCGGCTTTCCGGGCCTTGACCCAGTCGTCGCGGAAGTTGCTGCGCCGCAGCTGCCCGCCCTGCGGCCCGACGAATACGTGCCCGTCGCGGCCAGGAGCGGCGAAGTGCTCCAGGTGGTGCGTGACCGCGTCGAGCAGTTCGGCCGGGAAGGAGACGGAGCGCACCCCGGCCGCAGACTTCGGCGCCTTGTCGAAGAGCCGGCCGTCCTGCAACTCGGCCTGAGCACGGCGCACGGTGACGGTCAACCCCTCCAGGTCGACGTCCCGGCGCCGCAGGGCCGCTAGCTCCCCGAACCGCAGGGTGGTGAAGGCCGCCAGGAGCACAAGCAGCCGGTAGCGCGGCGCGATGGAGTCGGCGACGGCGAAGACCTGCGCCACTGTGAGGACCGGCCGCTCAGGCACGTCGTAGCGGTCCGCGCCCTTGATCCGGCACGGGTTGCGCCGGATCAGCTCGTCGTCCACGGCCGTGTTCATCAGGGCGCGCAGCAGCTGGTACGCCTTGACCACCGACGGCTCACCGACGCCGGCCGCGAGGAGCTTTCCGCGCCAGCTTCGCACTCGGGCCGTCGTCACATCCGCCACGCTCCCGGCCCCGAAGGTGGGCAGGATGTGCAGCCGCATCACCGACTCGCTCCGCTCACGGGTGCGGTCGGCGAGCTTCCGGTCCCGCAGCCACGCGGTGGCGTACTCCTCGAAGTTCACCGCCCCGGCGTCCGGGTCCGACCACTGCCCGCGCGCGATGTCCGATTCGATGTGCGTCAGGGCGACTTGGGCATCGGTCTTGGTCGCGTACGTCTTCTCCGCCGGGCGCAGCTGCCCCGTCTCCGGGTCCCGGTAGCGGACCTGCCAACGACCGGACGGAAGCTGCCGGACCGAGCCGAACTCCCGGCGCCTCCCCTTCCTGTTCGCCATCAGGCAGCCCTCCGCAGAGAGCTACGGCGGTCACCGATCGGCTGCACCGTGTTGGCGTCGATGAAGGCGTTCAGTGCGCTCTCCGGGATGCGAACGTGCCGACCGACCTTGACGAACACGATGCGCCGCTCGGCGATCAGGCGGCGCGGGAAACGTTCCGTGGTGCCGAGGAGTTCGGCCACCTGCGCCACGGTCAGGTAGCGGTCAGCCATGGGTGGGTTCTCCTTCCGGTGAAGTAGCGGAGTTGCGAGAGGTGGCAAGTCAGGTTTCTGCGGCTGTCAGGCCAGTTCCGGCAAAACGCCAGTGGGAGAGAACGAGCACGGTGTCCGGGTCGGGCAGCGGGTGGCCGGCCTCGGCCGCGCGTTCGCGGGTAAGGGCTTCGTTGTGGTCAGCGCGTTCATGGCGGAGGGCGCCGAGGGTGACGGAGTAGGCGCGGGACTTGGTGGAGAAGTGGCCGCGGAAGCCGAGCATGTGGGCCCACTTGCGCAGGCGCAGGTCTTCGAGTTCGGGCAGGGCGCCGAGGTGCCAGCAGGTGAGGATCATGCGCCGGGCGTGGTCGCTGACGCCGGAGCCGATCAGGTCCGTGATCGGATTGCGGATAGGCCGGTCGAGGGTGCCCGCCGTCTCGGCTCCCTTGGTGGCGTACTTGGCGATGTAGGCGGCCACGGCGCGGCTGGACAGTTCCGAGCTGCCTGCGAAGTCGGCCGAGCGGATGGGGCGGATGTCGAGCTGGTCGCCGAAGCGGAAGGTGTACGCGCGGCTGTCGAGGACCGGACCGGGTGCCTCGGCTTCCCTGGCCGCCCAGCGAATCGCATCGGTGAGGAGTTCGGTCGTGGCCCAGGCCGGCGGGGCGTCCTCGGCGCCGTCCGGGCCGTCGAGGCGGATGACGGCGTGGAAGTGGACGGCACCGCGCCGCTGGTACTCGGCGACCTTGGCGTAGGAGACCTTGAGGCAGTGACGCAGCGCCGAACGGCTCAGGCCCGCGCAGGAGGCGAGGTGCTGGCGCAGGTAGGTGGTGAAGCGGCCCCAGAGCTTCCCCGCATGGGCGTTCCACAGGACGGCCGCGCGGTAGTCGTATCGGTCCGGGTCCAGGGGCGTGCCGAGGGCGGGGTCGTCGTCCGGGTGAAGCCGTCCGCAGCGGCACCGGCCACCGCCGGGGCGGTTGTGCACGGGGCCGAAGGACGGTGCGGTGAAGGTGGCGAAGACGCGCGGGTGTTGGGCCACGGCCGGGCCGATGCCTTTGCCGCCGCTCAGACCGGCCGTAACGAGGTGGAAGGTGTCTTTGCGGTACACCTCAGCGCACGAGGCGCACCGGGTGGCGCGGCGGTTGTTGCAGCGGATGAGGAGTTGTCCCGCCGGTAGGTCGCGGTCGGTGATCTCCCGGACGATCTCCCCAGTGGTGGCGTGGACGTCGAGCCGGTGGCCCTCCATTCGGATGGGCCGCTCGCAGCCGCCGAGGCGCTGGATCTGGTGGGCGTAGGCGCTGAGGTCGCCGTGCCGGGCGAGGGATGCCAGCTGGCGGATAGCTGCGGTCGGAGCCGCAGGAGTCATGTGCGGGGTCCTCCTTGCGTGGGCTTGCGGTTGGTTTTGTCGAGGGGGCTAGACAGTGCGAAAAGGCCGGGAGGTCGGGGCGGTGGTGTCAGCGGCGGGCGATGACGGAGCGGACGGTGAGGGCACACACGGCCACGGATGCGGCGGTGAGGGCGACGGCGAGGAGCATGGAGACCAAGACGGCGCCGACGACCAAGACCACGGCGGTGCCGCCGCCGACCAGGGCGAGCACAGTGCCCGGCGTGAGCTGGACGGCCGGACGGGCCGGGGTAGCGGGTGCCGGCGGCGGGGCCGGGGTGTCCGGCGTTATGGTGGTCAGTTCGACGACTGCGGGCGGGGTGGTCAGGCCGGTGGGCTGCGGCATGGTCGGGACCTTCGGTCGGAACATGAGCGGTCTCCCTTCGCGGGTCACTTGAGGGCGGGGTCGATGACGGGGGCGAGCAGGCTGTCGGCGAGGAGGTAGCCGCCGAGGAGCAGTACGGCGATGAGCCACCAGGGCGGGCGGATGAGCTTGATGCCGAGGACGCCGACGACGAGGAGGGCGAGCCAGAGCGGAACGTCCATGTCGGGTGGTCTCCTGTCAGGCCGGGCAGCGGTGGGTGCGGGCGGCGAGTTCGGCGGCGGCACGGCTGTCGTACTCGGCGGAGAAGTCGCAGCGGGGAGCGGCGCAGGCGGCCAGGTGGCGGTTCCGGCCGCGTTCGACGTAGGAGGCGACATTGACGGGGCCGATGCGTCGGAGGTTGCGGAAACGGCGGTTCACGGTGGGGCTCCTCTCACAGGTGTGCGGCGACGGATGCGGTCATGGATGAGGGCAGGCCGAGCCGAGTACGTACGGCATCGGGGTCGGCGGGCCGGCCGGTGGCCGAGCGGTGTTCCTCGGCCAAGGCCCGGGCGCGGTCGACGAGGGCGGGCGGCAGGGCGACTGCAGGAGCAGGCGCCGGGGCGGGAGCGGTGGCCGGCGCGGCTGAAGGCTCGGGAGCCGGTTCGAAGTCGGCGCTGTACGGAACCTTGTGATCGGGCCCCTCCATGTCGGACGAACCGCCGTCAGGAGCCGCTACCGCGTCCGTCGCGGGAGAGGCGGCGGGCTCTTCCTCGGTGTGCGGAGCGTGGGCCAGCAGCGTGCCGCCGAAGAAGGCGACAGCGGGCCAGCCCGCGACCGTCACGCGGAGCCAGGCGGGTACGTCGTCCAGGTCGAGGAGGCCGGCCGTGGCGACGTTGGCGCCGAGGGACGCGGCCAGGGCTACGAGGAACCACAGGCGCGGACCGCCGGCCGCCTGGCCCGCTCGCTGTGACTGGCGCATCCGACGCCAGGCGGCGACCAGGAGCAGGTCGACACTCACGGGATAGGCCCAGGCCTTCCAGCCGTCCTGTCCGGCCGCCGCGGCGACGTCGTGCAGGTGGGAGAAGGACAGGGCACCGGCGATGACGGCCTGCACGATCACGGCGTCCACGCGGGCCAGGTGGGCACGCATCGGCTCGGGCTCCTTCGGTTTGGGCATGGCAGGGGTAGGGACTTGGCGTGAGGCGGTCACGCCGACCGTTGGAGGGAAGTGCGGCTACCCGGTCACCGGGCGCGCGGTAGGCGGCGCGATGGGAGCAGCGGAAGGCTGCGCCACGACGGGCCGGAGGGCGTCCAGACGGGGCAATTCCGGAATCAGGCCCGAAGTGTCGCGGCAGACGGCCGCCGCGTCTTCGAGGGTGAGATGCGGGGAGCGGACCCGGGACCAGCCGCCGGAGGAGTCACCGACGACCGCGACGCCGGGTCGTTCAGCCGGGATCCTGGTAGCCGCCAGCGCCGCTTCCGGTGCGATGTCGCCGAGGGCCATGTTGGCGGATGTCTCGTCGTTGACGCGATGGCAGACCCGACCGGTGAGCTGGGCACGGAGCATGGTGGCGCCCTTGCCGAGTTCAGCGCCGAAGCGCTGCCCGCACACCTCCAGATAGATACCGGCCGCGCGCCCGAGCTGGGCGAGGCGGATGAGCTTGGTGACCATGGCGTCCCGCCGCTTCTCGTCGTCCTTGCTCGCGGCGAGGAAGAGTTCAGCGACCTCGTCGACGACGACCACGACCGGCACCGGCCGCGCCTTCTCCTGCAGGCCCCAGACATCCGAGGTGAGCACGGCATCCGGACCGGCCCCGCCCCTCCTGCCGATGAGGCGGAAGCGTGCCTCCATCTCGTCCACCAGAACGTCAAGGAGGTCGTTCGCACGGTCCGGCGTATCGGCGAGCGCCGACAACCGGGGCGCGAACGGGGCCAGTTCGACGCCCCACTTGCAGTCGATGCCGACGAGTGCGACGGGTTGCCGGGCCAGCCCGCAGAGCAGGTTCCGCAGGTACACGGACTTGCCCGACTGCGTTGCGCCGAGAATGAGTTCGTGCGGCACGGTGCGGAAGTCCCGGACGTGCCAGTGCCCGTCCTCACGCAGCGCCAGAGGCAAGGTCAGCGATTCGGTCCGCAGCCACCGACGCGGGGGCCGCACGTCAGTGAGGACGTCCCAGCCGACCAACCGCAGCTCCAGCCGTCCCGGCTTGGTGGGCCGGACGTGCACGGCGTGCGCACCCCAGGCGTGCCGTAGCCGGTCAGCCGACGCGTTGAAGTCTTCGGGCGCCTGACCGGCCGCCATACGCAGCCGCATCACAAGTCCGAACCCGGTCGGCAGTGGCAGCGACCGACGAGGCGGCACGGGAGCGGCCTGCCGCCCCAGCATCCGGGCTGTTGCACGGCGCACGGCCGAGGCGGGCACCGTCAGGCCGCAGGCGTCCATCGTGGCCCGGTACGTGGCGAGCACCCGCAGCGTCACGGCCGGATACCCGACCAACCACCAGAACAGGACAGGCAGTCGACGGCGCACAACGGCCAGCGCAGCCGCCACCAGCAGCGCTAACAGCAGAATCCACAGGGCATCGGTCATGGCGCTCAGCCCTGCACCGCGGCCGGGGTGTCGACCATGACGGCGTCCGCCCGGTAGGCGATGCCGTGCCGAGTACGGCCGCCGAACTCACTCTCCCAGGGCCGCGCGATCAGGCCGGACAGGAACACCGGTGCGCCCATGGCCAGCCCCTCGCCGATGCCCTTCTCGGGCACGGTGACCTTGATCATGTCCGAGCCGCCCTGGGCGATGAACACCAGCTCCATGACCATGAGCCGGTCGTTGGTGACCGGGTCCACGGCCACCTCGCCGGTCTGCCGGTCCCTCACCTTGACCTCGGGGAGCTTGGTGACCAGCAGAGTGGCGGACGAGGTGTCCACGGGGATGACACGCATTCTGAACCTCACTTGATTCAGGCGTCCTCGTGGACGCCGAGCCGTTGAATACCCCCCTAGACAGCACAGGGAGGCGACCACCCCAACTGTCTAGGGGGGTTGACGACCACCGTAAACCGACGCCCTGTCAACCGTCTAGGGGGGTATACGAACGTGTCGCGCGAGCGTCGATGGGGCCACCCCATCTCGCAGCGGCCAGTGACACCATTCGGGAGCCCCTCGCCCGCCTTTAGACCACCACCGTCACGGGTTGTCGAGCAGACCCAGCGCCGTATCCGGGCGGCAGTGCACGCACGCCAGCACGCCATGCCGCAGAGCTTCAACCACCTGCTCGCGGGACGCGGGACGACACCGGCCCGACTTCGTCGCTGCCCAGCAGTCCCCGGCATGGACGGCCTCCACGTTTTTACGGTTGAGCCCGTACTGGAGCAGCCAGTCCGGAGGCGGCGGCCGCATCTCCCCACATCGACGCCGCTCAGCCTCGCGCCGCTCCTCGTCCGCGATCCACCCGTCGAGCTGCCGCACGGCAGCCGCCGCCTGCTGCACGACCACACGGCGCGCGAAGCGCAGCAGCTCCAGTCGGGACGGTTGATCGCTCACACGTTCGATTCTACGGTTGGGTGCGCGGCTACGACGAGGGCACCCAGTGGATGTCCCGTGCCATCGAAGGTCAGGGGTGGCCGTCCTCGGCAACAAGCTGCGCCACACCCACCCATGGGAACTCGCCGGTCTGATGGACCGCACGCACCCTCCACCGACCTGCCGGGAGCTGCACTGGAGCCTGGTCCGGCTGGCCCCCGTCGGGATACTCCACTCCCAGATCGGCGCCCGCTTCAGCCGAATCCATCAACACCGCCGGGCCATCGGTGACCCACAGTCCGCCGTCCTCCCAAGCGGTGTCCGGATCGGCCAGCACCGCCTCGGCTGCCGCGAACAACTCGGCCTCGGAGTCCGCAGCCAGCCACCGCACGAACAGCAGCTTCTCTGGTAGGAAGCACGTCTTTGCAGGTTCATCGGCCAGGACAAGCGCAGTGGCGGCGCCGGCGCCTACTGCGATGACACCGGCCCAGTCCTCCACCTCGCAGGCGCGGTCGTAGTCATCACGGCCATCGGCATCACCGAGGACAGAACCGTCCTCCGTGCATCCACCCCAGGCGGTCACAGAGGACTCCGGAAGGACGATCAAGGGGCCGCCCATCGACCGGACCCACACCACCCCAGCACGGTCACAGCGATCGGTGTCGAGAGAAGCATCCATGCGCGCAGTCTGCCGCCCTCCACTGACACCGCTCGGAGGCCGGAGCCTTGTCGGCCGACCTGGTCACTCAAACTTCGATGTCACAGGACAGTGGAGAACCGTGGCGTCGTCCCTCGCCTTTCCGCGAGGCCATCGCTGCCCGTCGGGATCGCTGTTCTCCGCTTCCCGTACACGGCGGATGAGTTCGTCCGGGCTGGCGGACGCGAGCACGTCCAGCACGTCCGTCCAGTCGGCGAGGCCGAACCGGTCGACGAGGCGTGTCGCGCCGTCGCTCAGCAGGGTCACGGACGCCAGCGACTCCAGCGGCACCGTTCCGGTGAGGGCGTGCTCGGCTGCCCGGGGTTCAGGGCCGGCGATCCAGAAGCCGCCCGGCCGGTTACGGAGTCCCGTCAGGTCGTCGCGGTACTGGGCCAGGGCGGCAGCGTGCTCGGGCGTGCCGGTGGGTAGTCGGTCGACCGGCGCGCGGAGTTGCTTGCCGACCTGGTCCAGGCGGTCGTCGGTGACAGCGGTCGTCTTCCCGTCCTGACCGGCGAGGAGAAGGGTCGAGTCGCCGAGGACGAGGTACTCCAGCCCTCCCCCGCCGACGCGGACCGCGACGACCGTGCTGGTCGGGCTGGCCCGGTAGGTCAGATCGCACGTGTCCTCGTGCAGGGACCGAACGCCGCGGATCGCGTCGGCGAGACAGTCGGCGAGCGGCCGGGCGGAATCTTGCGCGATGTTGCCCAGCAGCAGTCCGCCCAGCGTCGAGGAGAACCACGCGATGCCGTGCACGCAGCCGGTCTCGGCCCCGGCGACGCCGGCACCGTCGAGGAGGACGGCCGCACCGGGAGCGGCGGCCGCGAAGTCCTCGTTGTGCTGGTTTGGTTCGGCGGGCAGCGAGCCGAGGGCGACGTTCACGCCGTCGCCTCCTCGTCGTGCAGGTACAGGGGGCAGAGGAGTTCGGCGGATTGCGGCTCTTCGGTCTCGGGGTCGTATTCGACACTCACCAGGGTGGAGAAGTGCCGCTCCCCCACCTGTCCCCAGAGCGCGCTGAGGTCGGAGGTGAGCAGGTGGACGACGCCGAGGGAGCCTGCCGTGTGGATGCCGGCGATGGCGAGGACCGAGCCGTTGCCGTCCGGGCGGGGCAGTCGGCCCAGGTATCCGACGTCGTGCGGGCGGCTCGGCTCGAGGTCCACCCCTGCGTGGTACGCCGTGTCGGTACGCCGGTCCACCAGAGCCCAGGGCTCACCCTCCGGGTGCTCCCAGGCGAGTACCGGGTCCTGGGCGTACAGGTCGCGCATGGCCTGGGACATGCCCGGCCCGCAGACGACGACCAGGCCGTCACGGTTGAGGTCGACCTCGCCGCTCACCTGCACGTGGCCGGAGCTGACGTCGAGCCCGTACGACTTCGCCAGCTCCTCCAGCCGCTTGCCGGAGTTCATGTCGGCCATTGCGACGACCGGGCGTTTCTTCGTGTCGTCCCACCGGAGCGGCGTCACGACCGTGACGGAGCCCGTCCCGAGGAAGGCCCCCTCGGGCGCCGGGCCGGTGTGCCGGATCTGATGGATGCGACCGCGGCTCAGGCCGGCCTTCTCGGCGATCTGCGCGTAGGACATTCCTTGCGCATGGAGGTCCTGAACCACGCGGCGGCGGAGCCGGGCGAGTTCGGTCACCTCCTGCTGCGCAGCGGCCAGCCTCGTGGTGACCTCGCGCAGGAGCAGGTACGGATCATCGATCGCCATGATCCGCTGCAACTCGTCCGACATGACCACACCTCCCAGAAGTACCCAGGAGTCTAGGGCCCTAGACGGAATGGGCGGGAGGCGCCGTCCCGTACGACTTTCAACGACGAAGAAACGCGACCGCCGCCGAGGCACACCCCGAGGAGTCACCCGTCACCGCCGGCATGGCAACGGCCGCCTATCAGCGGACGGTGCACAATCACGCACCCTCCCAGGCCAGCTCCGCCCACACGGAACGCCCGTCGGGCCAGTTCTTCACACCCCAGTCCTTCGCACAGGCCGCGATCAGCAGCAGCCCGCGCCCGCCCTCTTCCTGGCTGGTCACATCGCACAGGTGCGGTACCCGTTCGCCGCCCTGGTCGACCACCTCGATACGGACGAAGCCGTCACCGAAGCCGACGACCACGAGGAACCAGCCGCCTTCCGCGCCGCTCAGCGAGTGACGTACGGCGTTGGTGGCCAGTTCGCTGACAACCAGAGTGGCGTCATCGACCGGCCCCTTCTCGGCGACTAAGGCAGCGACGAAGTGACGGGCCTGGGCCACTTGCTCGGCAAGACCCGGGAAGGCGCGGCACCACTTGGTACGCATGGCAAGCTCCTTGTCTGCGTCTAGGGGACTAGACAGCGCGACGGCAGGCTATGCCCACGGGAAGCCAGCACGCTAGGCATGTTGAGGAATTATTCCTCTAAGGGGTGACCGTGTCTTCCAGCTCGCGGAACTCCTTCATCACACGTAACAACAGCTCACGTACCTCGTCCCCGAAGACGGCTGCGCCTTGGAAGCGGTGGAAGGCCTCCTCGTACGCAGCCACCTCGGCGGAGTCGACCGACACCCGCTCACCGGTGAACGCCTCGATCACGACAGCCTGCTGGTCGCACAGCGTGAATCCGTGACGCGGCAGAAGCGGCACCGGGCGGCGCCACGGGATGACGCCGAGCCGGACGGTGCTCAGGCTCTCGACGGCGAGCAGCCGGTCGAGCTGGGCGAGCATCAGCGCCGGCGTGCCCGGCCAGGTCCGCAGCACGGCTTCCGTCAGCACGAACACCGACTCGCGCCCAGGCTCGTACAACACGCTCTGCCGCTCCACCCGGGCAGCGGCAGCCCGACCGACCGCCTCAGGGGTCGAGTCCGGTGCGCTCTCGAAGACGTGACGGGCGTACTCCGCGCTCTGGAGCAGGGCAGGCAGAACGACGCACTGGAAGGACCGCACCGACCGAGCACCGCGGACCGCGTCATCAACGACGAGCCCAGCGGGCAGCCCCGCCGGTTCGGAGTCGGTGGCGATCGCAGACTCAACGGCGACGAGCAGGTCATGGACTTCCCCGGCCGCCGACTCATCGAGGTTGAGCGCCCGGCACAGCCGGTCCAGCACATCGACACTGGGGACCATGCGCCCGGTCTCCACCTTGGAGACCGTCGGCTGACCAACGCCGGCCCGCTGAGCCAGAGCAGCACCCGTCAGGCCAGCCTCCGCACGCAGAGCCCGAAGACGTGCCCCAAGCACCCGCATCCGGTCGCGCCGTTCACTCCCCATACCCAGGGTTCTACACCACGAGCCGACAGCGACCAGGCGCAAGAGCGGCATCAACAGCCGCCAGTGTGAGTGTGATTCAAAGTCTCTCTACTGGTTCAAGGCGGCTCGCTCCGCTCGCCGCGCGCGGCCCGGCCCCCGGCCGGGCCTGCGCTCCTGTCTCCGCCCCGCTCCAGCCCCGACCGGCGCCCGTGCCGCGCACACAGCAATCAGCCACCTGATGCCAGAGAAGGAGTACGTCGCGGCTGGGGCAGTCGGCTCCACGGCTTTAGGCAGCCACTTTGGCGCAAGCCTCGAAGATCATGGCCCCAACGTCGTGCTTTGGCGGGCAGGTCCACAGACTGCCCGACGCGCCGGAAGCTTACGGGGCCATGCTCACTCGCGCCGAAGCAGCTCCAGCCCAAAGCCGCTCCGCCGACCGCTCGTCTGAAGCTGCACACCGGATCAGGAGCACAACGTCAACGTTCCGGAGGCGCCCCAGAGTGTGCAGATGCCTCCAAGTGGGGATGGTGAGCAACACACCCGGTACTCTCAGCTTGTCGTCGGCATCGCAGGGTTAGGAGTGGATGGGTGATCACTCAGCCCAACGCACAACACGACGTAGCGGAGCCACTGCATCCAGACGACCCATGTTTGTCACGAGACATCATTAGCTGGTGTCATCGGGTCGCCGATGAACCGCTGCCACCATCGGCCGTACCCGGAGCAACGCTTCGTCAGCGACGTGTCCTTGCCTCGCTCGGAGGGCTTGCAGCCGCTCTCACAGAGGCTGCGACTCTGGACACAAACACTTGGGATCGATGGCCCCACGCTGTGGCCTCATGGGCCAAGTCCGCACCGAGGCCGCCGTTGGCACTGGTCGAGAGAGCTCGCACGGCTATCGAAGCGAGAGGGCAGACCGACGTCTTGGCCCATCTGTATGAACGCATCGTCGCAGGACCTAATCGGCGCCACCTCGGTACCTTCTTCACTCCACCCCCTGTATTTGACTACATGATTAGACGTACGAAGCAAGTGCTTAGCGATAGGCCTGACGTAGTCATCGACCCTGGGGCCGGCGTTGGAGCCTTTACAGAGGGTGCCTTGCACCATTGGCCTGAATCTCAAATTCACGCTGTGGATGTAAATATTGTGACTCTAGGCCTCCTGGCCGCGAGGTGCGCTGTATTGAATTCACCCAATCAGCCTAACTTCGTGCATGGGGACTATCTTGAGTGGGTTACGAGCATCAAGTCAGACCCGCTCAAATCAAGACTCATCATCGGAAACCCTCCTTATACCCGGCATCAACTGCTCGACCGCAAGACAAAGGAAGCAGCGCACGCTGCTTCCGGTCCGCTCTGCCCTAATGGGCAAGCCGGCCTTTCGACTCACTTCCTTGCGGCAACACTCCGAGCGCTCGGGCCACGGGACAGTATTTGCTTTCTCCTTCCTACTAACTGGCTTGAGACACGCTACGCGCGCGAGGTCAGAAAGCATCTGTGGGAATTGCGGAACAGGACTGTTCAGATCCACGCCTTCCCTCACGAAGCGGTAATATTCCCGTCGGCTCAAGTCTCAGCCATGATTGTCATTGTGGGCCCGGAAGCGAACAAAACGCAATGCATGAGCTACTATTCGGTCACCCATGGAATGAATCAAAAATTCCGGGTTACCCGCCTAGCGAATACTCAGCGCAAAGCAAATTGTCCGCCTTCCTTTACGGTGCGAGCACTTTCAGGAACCTTGAAGAAAACCGGAGAAAACCGCACGCCTCAGAGCGCCCTATCCTCCATCGCCGTAGTAAGGCGGGGTGTTGCTACGGGGGATAACGAGTTCTTCCTAAGGCGAGACTCGGAGGTAGCAGACCTTCCCAAAGAAGCCTATGTGCCTGCGCTACCCACTCTGCGAAAAGTACCGGAACAAGATTTGACACCGGCTGCCCATCAAGTCCTTGGCGCTAGCGGAATTCGGAGATGGCTCCTTAGGCTCGATAATCTGCCCGCCGAGGACGAGGCAGTGCGAGCCCTTATCAACGAAGGCGAGGCCAGGGGTACACCTGAAAGATACCTTTGCCGAGTTCGCACCCCTTGGTATGCCGTAGAGCGTATGTCAATTCCAGACGTCTTAATCGCACCGATGACTAAAAGTCGATTTCGAGTGGTCCAAAATCTGGCGGGTGCAACACCTACCAACTCCATATACGGCATGAGGTTGATCCGTCGAACAGATGCAGTCGAGTCAGCACGAGAACTGGTTGCGTGGCTCCGTAGTGACGACGGCCAGCAAGCACTGCTTTCTATCGCCCGACGCCACAGTGATGGGCTATTCAAGCTTGAGCCACGCGCTCTAGCAAACCTGCACGTGCCGATCCAGTGAGATTCTGTCTGCCACTAGAGCGACTACAAACAAAGGGGGAAGCGTGGAGAAGTTTCGCTTCAGCGTAGACACTCACCTTTTCCGCGAACTCGGAGAGCTTCTCGTAGGTCGGGACAGTACTGCCCTGATTGAGTTGATCAAAAACTCATACGACGCCGATGCTACATTCGTCCGTGTCCGCGGAACCAACCTGAAAAATTCCGGGTCTATCGTCATCTCTGACGACGGCGTGGGAATGACAGACGAGATCTTCCGCACGGCCTTTCTTCGGATCGCTGGGCGCTATAAAGAGGGCCGCGATAGGAGAAGCCCGGTTTATAAGCGACGCTACACCGGAGCCAAAGGCGTAGGGCGGTTGAGCGCACACAAACTTGCTCGCGAATTGAATGTTGAATCGATTCCCGACACCAACGTTCATTCCGTGAAATCGTCGAAAACTCCCATTGCAGGCGTTTCGGCAAACATCAACTGGGACGAGCTTGAGAGCCAGGAACAAAGCCTGGAAAGTGTCGACACGGGTCTAAGCGTTAGCACTATAACTGAGCTTGGCGACAAAACGCCGGGGACCACTCTGAGGTTGAAAAACCTCAAGACTTCTTGGACTCCTGCACAGCTAACTCGCTTCCTGGAAGAGCTTCACTCTGCGCGGCCTGCCGAAGAGCTGTTAAAAAGGCCACAGCATGTCCGAGAGGCGAGTATTATCGGGGACATTCGCCCAGCGTCTACCAGCTCCGATGACCCAGGGTTCAAAATCATCACTGAAGGCGATTTTCGCACGGGTGAGTCATTGTGGTCGAATCTCGTAAATAGAGCTCACTGGCTATTGGAGATTGACGCTTCCGGATCGACAGTCAAATACTCAATTCAACCTACGGAAGGGAATATTCAGCGAGGCGGCGCCCCAGACTCATATTACTTCGAGAAGCAGCACCCGAACCCAGATGCTGGCCCCTTCTTTACAGCCAGGATTTATGCCCGCGAGGGTGCTTGGGCAGAGTCCCGTGCCTCCGAACTGACGAGGTTTAACCAGCGCCGCGGAGGCATCCGCGTATACCTTGAGGGTTTCCGTGTCCTCCCTTACGGAGGCCGGCGAGACGACTGGCTGGCACTCGACAGGGACTATGCGCGTAAGCCGCGCAGCTTCGATCTTGACCTCGATAGCTCGAATTCGTCCTATCTACCACAACAAGAGAACGAGGGATTCCTAAGTCAGGGTAACGAGCAGTACGTAGGGGCCGTCTTCTTGACAGCAGACGGTGCTCAGATGCTCCGCCCAGTCGTGAACAGAGAAGGCTTTGTTGAAGACGAATCCTTCGAAGTGCTACGGAACCTCGTGCGAGGCGGAATCGACCTAGTCACACGTGCTCGTGCATCTCGTAAGCGCGAGCAGCAGGCCGAGGAACGTCGAGCAGAGGAGAGGGACCTAGAGTCACAGCTCGCTCGAAAGTCGGGGATTGAAACTCCTGCAACTGACGACCCACGGCCGGCCCCTACGGAGCCTCAAACACCGGAAAGGAACGTACGGCATCCCTTGGTGACAGCGCGACAGGAACTTGTCATCCTGGGTGAGTCGCCTTCTATCCCACCTGATGCCAGGTCTCAAATTCAGCGTGCCCAGATTGCCGTCGAGTTGGCGGAGAACCGCGAGCGAGCCTGGGACGAAGAACGCATCATGCTTCGCGTTCTCGCCGGAGTTGGTCTTCAGTTCTCAGCTTTCGTTCATGAGATCAACGGTATTTTGGGGCAGGCGAACGCCGTACGAGAGCTAACCACCTTTGTTGCGGAAGCCGCTGATTTCCACGTTCGGAAGCGCATGCTTACAGAACTCAGCGAGGCGGTCGAGCAATTGGTTCAGTCGCTGACGCGACAAAGCAGTTACTTGACTGATGTGGTGGGACCCGATGCCCGTCGACGTCGAAGGAGGATGCGTCTTCCCGATACGGTACAAGCCTCCGTCCAATTGCTGTCCAAGACTCTCGCCGAGAGATCTATCCGCCTAGAAACACAGCTCGATCCTTACGTGAAAACTCCACCCATCTTCCCCGCAGAGATGGCTGTCATCATGACGAATCTACTGACCAACGCTATCAAGGCTGCGGATACTGGCGGAACCGTATTGGTCTCTGGCAGGAATGAGCCTGATGGTGGTATCTCTCTGCGCGTAGAGAACACCGGTACACCTATCGACCTGTCTGACTCGGAGAAGTGGTTCCGTCCCTTCGAGTCGACGACGTTGGAAGTCGATGTCGTGCTAGGCCAGGGCCTTGGGCTTGGACTTCCGATTACTCGGCGCATTGTGGAGGAGTATCGCGGTAAGGTGAGATTCGTAGAGCCGTCCAATGGCTTCGCCACAGCTGTAGAGTTCTTCCTACCGCTACCGCCCCGAGGAGCAGGCGCGTGACAGACAACCTTGAACAGCCTTGCGTATTGCTTATCGACGATAAGCCGGACGAGGAGCGAGGCCGCGCCTCAGCCATCTCTGCAAGGGGCCTTAAGACCATAGTTCGAACACCTCAAGATGTCACTCTTGCGGACGTCGCGCAGGCCTCTGTCATAGCAGTCGACGAGTATCTTGAGTGGGGATCGGGTTCTCACCCAGAAGTGCCGGCATTCTTTCCAGTCGATGGCTTGGCCCTAGTTCGCGTGTTCCAGCGTCACGCGTGGAAAATGGAGACGAGTCCCGCGTTCGTGCTCCGCAGTGGAGAACTCGCAAAGCTCGGTGAGTCCTTGCCGGCCGCCATCCGCGAGTCTGCCCTTGCTGCGCAGCACGACTTGGATTGGGCATTCAATAAGCAAGATGCCAGAGAGGGGCATCGCATCGCGGCGCTGGCTGCTGCCACGCATGAACTTCGCCGAACATTCCCAGCTGGCAACGGCTGGGAAGGCGGACGCAACTGGTTAGGCCTTGCGGACACTGAGTGGTGTGACATTGCCGCCACTCAAGTGGATGCTTGCCGCCCGCCCGATCATTCCGTAGCTGACTACACGTCGGGGTCTTCGTGGTTGCGCTGGTTTGCGCAAAGAATTCTTCCATACCCGACGTTCCTGCTGTCTGACTTGCATGCCTCAGTACGCCTTCGGTTGCCCTTGGCGGATTTTCAAAGTGTGCTGGCCTCAGGCTCTCCACTGTCTCGCAAAATCAACGAGTTTCGCTACTCGGGAAATTTGCATGATTTCAATGGTCGCCGATGGTGGCGCGCTGGAGTTGACCACTTCGTCGATTCCTTGCTCGCTGAAGGCGACTGGGACGTCAGCGAGGGTGAGCTTCTGGCTGAAAAGTTGACTGGTCTTCACGGTGGCAGCTTGGGTTCGCTTCCTCACAAACACCCAGTAGTGGCAATCGATGCCAACTACACCGAGAGTGAATGGGTGATCGATTCATCGGAGGCCGTGCGACTGAGCCCTGATCTCTGGCCCGTGTTCGCAGACGAGCCTTGGGCGAGCATTGACGACGCTGAGGGAGATCCTCACATTCGCTCGCTAGTTGCACGAGAAGATCAGAATCGCATCTTTGGGGGATGAGTTGGGAACTGCGAAAGACAGAGCGTCCGAAGTGACCCTGCCCGTGCAGCAAGCGCAACATCCGGCGTCCGCGCCTGAAGTGCAGCGCGAAGTAGTCACTGATACCGGACCTCTACTCTCCTTCGGCCACATCCCCACTGGAGTAAAGCTCTTCCGAAGTAGGTACTACGGGCGGATCTGCTGGACTGCCGCTGTGTCGTCAGAGCTTGAGAATCATAGCCGCAAGCCTAACGCCATTGGTAAGGCGGCTAGCAGGTGGGACACGCGCACAAAGGCCTTCCTTGGCGAGCCGCGAGTAGTGACCGACAGGCGAGCCGTATTGGCGATGCACACCCGAGTGCAAGCCACACTGCCCCCACAGCGACGCGTCGGTAGGAGCAATTCCGTCGACCAAGGTGAGTCTGAGTCTCTCGTGGTTGCCCAGGCAGAGGGACGGGCCATGCTCTGCAATGAGGACGCGGCCACCAAAGTCGCCGAAGCCCTAGGAATCAGTTCCTACTGTGCAGCAGACATCCTCGCCACCGAAGTGCGCGACGGCAGGATAACTCGCGCAGATGCCCTCAAGCACATTCGTGATATGCAGAGCGTGGGGATTGATGCTGGAAAAGTGGTTCGCGGTGCCCTGGACTTCACAAGATGGCGCTCTTTTGCACCGTGACGCGCACATGATTCAGCGCCCGCGCCAAAGAGTCTAAACGCCGCTTCACGGCGAGGTAGGGAGAGAAGCCCGGGGCTAGTACGGGCATCTCTCCCTACGAGGGTTGCACCGGAATGTCACCGAACGACAGCACCGTTGACGATGGTCCGTTTCAGAAACACGGTTCGCTCACCGTCAGGAGGTGACCGCGGCTGGTCGCAACGCACAGCACGTCCCGCAAATCCCCCGTCAGTTCCTTCACCAATACCGGTTCGTCACCGTGAGGGCCTGCAACTCCGCGAGCTTCAGGCATCCCGGTCGTAAGCAGCAACCATGGCCAACGCCTCCTCGGAAGGATCAAGCGCCACGACCTCCTTCGCGAGCTGCAATGCATCCTGCTGCGCCGTCCGCTTGAGGCTCAGGGCGTCGGCCATCTGCTCGATGAGCGGCAAGTCCTCCGTGTGGACACCTCGAAGAATCAAGAGGAGCGACCGCAAGCGCTCGGGCACCTTGTCATCCGGTCGCACCCCGCACCACTGCTCGGCGACCATCTCCGCGACCCGGCGCTCTGGCACCTCCAAAGCCTTGGCCAGATAAGGGAACAGGGCCGGCTTCGGCGGATCTTCGATCTCCTCCCACCGCACCTTGTTCCACCAGGTCACCGACCGCATGAAATCGCAGTCAGCGGCCATCTCTTGGTACGTCTTGCCGTGCATGCTGTTGAGCCGGCGCACCCGCTCGCTGAATACGTTGCCCATGACGGGAGCATCATCTCAAAAACACAAACTGTCAACTCCCGCTGATGAGAGTGTTGTTGCGTCGCGCGCTTTCTGCTGGCGGCCTCCGCATCGGTGGTGCGCACGAGCCCATGGCCAGCACCCACACCTCAGGCCACCGATCGGGCAATCCGCCCAATTCGCCCCGCCCTCTAGCGCCGTACAGATCCGCCAGGACACTACGTGTCGAATCCGTGTCGCAGTTCTACTGGCAAGCAGCTCAGCTGAAGAAGCCACAAGTCAAAAGGAGGACGGGACGCAGCCACAGAGCGTCTTCGAAGCGCTTGGTCGAGCACCAGTTGAGCTGTTTCGGGATGAAGAGGTCATGCCGGAAATGTGCCAGATCGTGCGGGGGCCCACGGGGAACACCGGGCACCGAGTCGGCGGTCAACCAGGACGCCAGCACCTCTTAGCCGCAGGTCAGCGCGACAACCAGTACCGGAGCACACAAGCTTCCCAAGCTGAGGGCTCGCACGTCGTCGTCACGGATCGGTCGTCAGAACTTGCTCTGGTCGACGACACAAGCCGGTAGCGTGGCTGAGGCCGGCGGGGGTGCAGCGAGGCACACGCGTGCGTGGTCGGTCGGCGCAGCCACCATCGTGGCTGACTGTCGTCGGCTGAGGTTCGTGCCACTGTCGTGCCAGATGCAGGGGTCAGTCACGGTCAACGGTGGTGTCTCACGGTCGAGTTCTCGGCAGCCTGACCAGGTATCGAAGCCCCAGCTCAGCGGCAGGATCCCCCGGCCTCTCTCCTAAAGCGGGTGTCGCAGGTTCGAATCCTGCCGGGGGCACACATGCAAGCGAGCTGACCTGGGGGTTCCCCTCCAGGAAGGCGCTTCGGCCGTCGGCTTCACTCGACGGAGTGGAGTCGGCCGCCCGCGGGGGAATGTCGCCCTCGCCCTGCTTCGGTTCCGCGTCGGCCTGCCGAACGATGAGCGCATGTCACTCCACACTCTGCGCTCCCTGACCCGCCGTGCGATTCCCGCGCTGCTGGTCGCCCAGGCCGCCTTCCTGCCCCTCCAGTCCGCCGCTGCCGCCGGGCACGTGGCGCAGCCCTGCCGGTCGTCCGCCGAGTGCGGTTCGGTGATCGTCGCCCCCGTCTCCCAGGCGGCTCCGGACGACGGTGACTGCACCAGCCCGGAGCCGGTCGTGTGCCTGATCCGGAGCAAGACCCCGGCGGAGCGCGAGGTCGCGCGTGATCAGCGGATGCACTACCACGACCTTCTCGAAGAGATGGAGCGTGCGGAGTGCGCCATGCGCGCCGAAGGGCGTTCGGAGGAGGACATCGCCCGCGCTCTGGTGCAGATGCGCAACGACGCCAAGGACGTCGTCCGGGCCGGGATGACCCCGGAGCAGGTCGCGGAGCTGGAGGCGCGCAACGAGAAGAAGTACGGCAACCCGCTCGGTCCGACGGCGGATCAGCTCTATCTGAAGTACGGCTCCTGGGAGAAGGTCACCGAAGCCGCCAAGCGGTCGAGCGCGGCCGTGGACCGCGAACTCGGTCTGGAGTTCCGTCACTGCTCGTGCGACGTGCTCCAGGCCGCCTGATCCGACCGCACCGCCCGTGGCCGTACGGGGGATCGGGCCCTGCTAGGTGACGATCTCCCCGATCACATGCGCCGCGATCCGTGCCATCACCGGGTTCGACTCCCGGTAGTGGGCCAGCTCCAGCAGGGCGATGGACAGCGCCCAGCCCCTCCCCCGCGCCCACGTGGCGTCGTCGGCCGCCACCGCCGTACGGAACGTCTGCCTGGCCCCCGCCGTCAGCAGGTACCAGGCCGCGATCAGGTCGACGGCCGGGTCGGCCAGGCCCGTGCAGCCGAAGTCGATGACCGCGGCGAGGCGGCCGTCCGCGACCAGGACGTTGCCCGGCTGGAGGTCCCCGTGCACCCAGACGGGGGCGGCCGTGAAGGGCGGGGCGGACAGGGAGTCCTTCCACGCCGCGGCGACCGCCTCCGCGTCCACCACCCCGCCCAGGGTCGCCAGCGCCTCCCGCGTCGCGGCGTCGCGGGAGGCCAGGGGCTCACTGCGGTACGCGGGCGGGGCGTCCTCCGGGGCGATCCGGCGGAGCGCCAGCACGAACTCCGCCAGGTCCGCCGCCAGGAGGTCCGAGGACGAGGCGGCGTCGCCGGGACGCGGGTTCGTGCCCTCCAGCCAGGTGCAGACCGACCAGGGGCGGGGGAACGTCTTGTCCGGGGCCCCCTGGGCGAGCGGGAGCGGTACCGGGAACGGCAGTTGCCCGGCCAGGCGCGGCAGCCAGCGGTGCTCCGTCGCCACGTCCGCCGCGCTGCCCTCGGTACGGGGCAGCCGTACGGCCTTGTCGGCGCCCAGGCGGTAGATCGCGTTCGCCGTCCCGCTCGCGCCGACCGCCTCCACGGGCAGGTCCGCCCACTGCGGGAACTGGGCGGCGATCAGGCCGTGCACGAGGGACGGTTCAACGATCATGCGGTGATCGAACCAGGTGACCCCGGGGCCGCACAACGCAGCGGGCGCGGTTCCACCCGATACCTCCCGGTGGGCCGCCCCCTCCTGTCCCCGCAGCGCGTCACTCCGTTCGAAAATCGGTGCGGCGCCGCGCATCCGTACGAGAGGATCTGCGGCCATGACGTATCCATCGCGCACCCTCGTACTTCCGCCCCAACTCACCGTCTCCGCACGGAGGTTACGCACCACCGCGCTGCGGCGCGGGCTGCGGGTCGTGGAGGCGGCGGCCTCCGCCGTGTCCGAGGGGCCGGGGAGACCGGGGTGGGCGGCGGGGGCCGAGGGCGAGGCGCACGCCGTGCATGTGCACGCCGGGCCCACCTTCGCCGACGTCGTCGCCCCCGCGCTCGGTATCGCCCTCCTGGAGGCCCCCGCCGACTGGCTCGCCCGGCTCCCGCGCGCGCTCACGCAACGGGAGGTCCGGGCGATGCCCATCGGCGAGGCGTACCGGCTGCGTCGCCCCGCCTTCGTCAAGTCGCCGAACGAAAAGGGCATTTCGGCGCTGGTGTACGCGGACGGGTCCCGGCTGCCCGGACCGGATGCCGTGGACCCGGCCACCGTGGTGCTGGTGAGCGACGTGATGACCTTCGCCGTCGAGTACCGGCTCTTCCTCCTCGACGGGGCCGTCCACACGGCCTCGCAGTACGCCGAGGCCGGCCGGCTCCGGCTCGGGCCGCCGACCGCTGCCGCGCTCGCCTTCGGGCGCGAAGTGCTCGCGGCCGCCGGGGACGCACTGCCCTCTGCGGTCGTCGTCGACGTCGGGCGGGACACCGAGGGGCGATGGGCCGTGATCGAGGCCAACGCGGCCTGGGCCAGCGGGTGTTACGAGGCCGACCCCGACCGCGCCCTCGACACCGTCCTCCGTGCCGCCGGACCCGTCACGGACCTGTTGCCGAACGACCGTGCCTTCGTGCGGTAGGCCGGTGGGGCGGTGGGTCCATGTCCGCGAGCCGCCCGCGTAGTGGGCTCAGTGGCAGGACGCCCTCATCTGCGCCGCCGCGTGATGCGCGCCGACCCGCCGCGCGTCGCCCCAGTCCCGGCCCCGGTCGATGAGCTGGACCGCGAAGACGTCCCCCTTGACCGGATAGCTGCGCACCGGGACCTCGCTCCCCCGGTGCTCCGTCTGGAGCACCGCGAAACCCGTGTACGCGGAGTCCGCGTCGTCCGGGTCCGAGAGCACCCGGTAGACGGTCGGCTCCCCCGCGGCGTCGCGGGGGCGGCCGCTGTCGGGGACGAAGACGGTCAGCGCGCACTCGCTGAAGCCCCGGCCCAGGTGCCAGGACCAGGTGGCCGTGGAGCCCCGGTCCTCCGTCGGGCTCCCCGACATCGGGATCGCGCTGAACCGGCCGTCGCACCCGTCGCCGTCGAAGCCGCCGTTCTCGACCGTGTACCAGCCGGCGTCACCGCTCTCGAAACGGCCGCGCTCCTTGTACGTACCCGTCGCACAGCCGGGGCCCGCCCACTGCGTGAAGCGGCCGCCGCCCGCCGGGGGTTTCGACGAGGGGGCGGGGGCGTCCGGGGTGCCCGGGGCTTCCGTGCCCGGGCCGGGGACGATCCTCGTGGGCGCCGCGCCGCCGATCCGGTCAGGGACCGCGCCCGCCCGGCCCGCCGCGTCCGTACGGCTGCCGCCGCCGGCCGGGACCAGCAGCGAGGCGACGGTGACCAGGCCTCCGGCGGCCACCACGACGCCTGCCGCAAGCAGGGCCTTGCGCCGGCGCGGCAGCGCGGATAGGCGGCCCGCCAGCGTCTCGCGCGCGACCCAGGAATCGTCCACACCGTCCGTACGGGACGCCCCCGCCCCGCAGCCGGGGCAGATCATTCCGGGCAGCGGTCCCCGGCGCCCGCCGCCGCAGTACTGGCACCTCGTGGACTTCATGGCAGAACACCTTGCCAGGGCGCCGCCCGCAGAGGGAGATCCCGCACCCGATGGCCCGTACACGGGACGGGCCCGAAGGGGAGGGGGGAGGGCCCGTCAGCTCAGTTCCTCCGGGCACGGTGTGCCCGGCTGGAGCTGGTACGGGGCCGCCAGCCGGTACGTGCCCGGCCGCGGCGCGAGCAGTTCGGTCCACTCGTCGCCGTACGGGCCCTCCTCGACCTTGTTCAGGCAGCCGTGGGTGTTGAGATACGTCTTCGGCGCGGTGTCGTCCAGCTGCGACCGTTCCTTGGACTCCTCGGTCTCCAGCGGGCGTTCCACGCTCTTGCCGTCCTCGTCGACGAGCGCGAGCCAGCGGGTGTACGGGATCCGGATCAGCACCCGGCCCGCCGACTTCACCGTGATCGTCAGCTCGTCCGCGCCCGCCCGCTCCACCGTCGCCGGCGGATCGGCGAGCGGCACCGGGTCCAGCACCCGGAAGAGCTTCCAGTTCGCGTCGCCCCAGATCTGGCGCAGGTATGGCTGCCCCTGTTCGACCAGTTCCGCCTCCTGGACCGCCCCGTTGTCCGGCCGGTCCTTGGGCAGCACCACATAGTGCACGGCCCAGCGGTCCAGCCACTCCCGGTAGTTCACCGGGTCGAGAGTGTCGTCGTAGAAGAGCGGGTTGCGCTTCATGTCCGCCTGGCGGTTCCAGCCGCGCGCCAGGTTGACGTACGGGGCGAGCGCCGACGATTCGCGGTGACTGCTCGCGGGCACCACCTCGACCCGGCCGCGCTCCGCCTCCACCTGCTGGAGCTGGTTGATCAGCGGGGCCAGTTCGCGGTTCCAGGAAGCTTCGGGCGCGGTCCGGACGATGTCGTCGACGCCCTTGAAGCCGATCCAGAAGTTCAGGCCCACGAAGGCCAGCACCAGGGCGTACCAGCGGCGGCTGCGCGGCACGGTGTACGGCAGGGCGGCGAGCAGCGCCACCCCGGCGAACAGCATCGCCATGCGCGTGATGTTCGAACCGATCTGCGAGTCGATGACGTACGTGAGGAGCGTCCCGAGTCCGTAGACGGCGGCGGCGGTGCGGACCGTGCTCCAGTCGCGCGGTACGAGGACGAAGACCAGCACCGCGAAGAGGAACGGCAGCGACAGCGTCCCGAGCGACATCGGCTGCGTACCCGAGAAGGGGAACAGCCAGGCGGAGAGCCCCACCACCGCCACCGGGGCGAGGCCGATGGCGTACGCGCCGGGTCGTCGTTTGTGCAGGAACAGCGCCGCCGCGACGACGCCCAGGAAGAGTCCGGCGACCGGGCTGGACGCGGTAGCGAGCCCGGCGAGCGGGGCGGCGACGGCGGCCTTGGCCCACCGCTTGTACCGCCACCGGTAGGGCCAGCAGAACACCGCGGCCACCGCGCCGACGGCGAACATCATGCCGAGCCCGAACGTCACCCGGCCCGACAGCGCGTTGCACAGGAACGCGAAGACCCCGGCGAGCGAGCAGGCCAGCGGATTGCGGACGGCCGGGACCCGCACCAGGATCAGCGCGGTCAGCCCGGAGGAGACCGTACCGACGATCATCATCGTCGTCCGGACGCCGAGCAGCGACATCAGGTAGGGCGAGACCACGCTGTACGAGACGGGGTGCATGCCCCCGTACCAGGCCAGGTTGTACGCGGTGCCGGGGTGCCGGCCGACGAACTCGGCCCAGGCGTCCTGCGCGGCGATGTCCCCGCCGGTGTTGGCGAAGAAGAAGAACCAGAGGAGGTGGAGCACGGCGGCGGCCGCCGTCGCGATGGTGACGGGGTGACGCAGCAGCCGGCGGGCCCGGGCGTGCGGCGTCTCGGCGGCCACGACGGCCTCGGCGGATCCCTCGCGCCTGCCCTCGTTCTCGCGCCCGCCCTCGCGCTCGCGCCCGCCCTCGTTCTCGGACGAGGCTGCGGCGGCATCCTCGGCGGGAGACTCCGGAAGGCGGGGCGACGGCACGCGCACGTGCAGGGCGTCGCCCCCGGCACCGGTGGTCCCGTCCGCCTCGCGGCCGGGCTTCGGCTCCGCGGTGGTCACTACGGTTCTCCCCGTCCTCCGCCGGCCCCGTACCTCTGCGTACCTCTTGGTACGTCCTCAAGGACGCGTCCCGGCATCCTTGAGTTGTCCGGGGACGCTAACACGTACCTTCGGCACGCTTCTCTGTCATAAACGGCCACCGGAGCGGTGGAGTGCGGGGCCCGCCCCCACCGCTCCGGTGGCCCAGCCTTCCGGCTCTCAGCCGATGCGGGTCAGCTTGTCGCCGAAGGCCGCCTCGGGCAGATCGCTCTGCAGCACCACCGGCGCCGTGACCTTGCCGGTGCCGGTGCCCACGGTCACCGAGCCGACCTCGGTCCCGGCCTTCGCGGCGTGGTCGATGCCCTTGCCGTTGTCCGTGACCTTGAGCTCGACCTTCAGACCGGACCAGCCGACCGCCTTCAGGTTCTTGGTGGCGACCACCGGGGCCTGTCCGCCGAACCCGTTGTCCACGTACCCGACGACGTCGCCCTTCTTCACGACGGTCGCCGAGGTGGCGGCCTCCTGCGCGTCCTTGATCAGCTTCAGGCTGTTCTGGAGCGACAGCTCCAGGCTGTCGTAGACCCGGCCGGTCCCCGCCTGCTGACCCATCACCGCTCCGTAGATCCACAGCATCTTGCCGTCGACCTTGGTGTTCGCGGACCAGAGCAGGTTGCCGCCCGCCGGGGTGGAGGAACCGGTCTTGATGCCGCTCACGCCCGGCTGGAGCAGGAGATTGTTGTTGTTGTAGATCGTGCCGTCTATGCCCTCGATCTCGACCTGGGGCATGTCCACGATCTTCCGGAAGACGTCGTTGCGCATGACGGCCTGCGCCAGCTTCAGCTGGTCGGTGGCCGTGGAGACGGTGGTCTTCTTCAGCCCGCTCGGGTCCGTGTACGTCGACCCGCCCATCCCGAGCTCCTCGGCCGCGTCGTTCATCTTGTCGATGAAGGCGTCCTCGGAACCGGCGTCCCAGCGGGCGAGCAGCCGCGCCGCGTTGTTCCCCGAGGGGATCATCAGCAGTTGGAGCAGCTGGCGCTGGGTGAGCTCCTGCCCCTTGGTCAGCGGGGCCGTCGACTCGTCGGGCCGCTTGGACTCGTCCTCGGCCTGCTGGTCGACGGTGATCTTCTCGCCCTCCTCGTCGCCCTTGAGGGGGTGCTCCTGGAGGATCACGTAGGCGGTCATGACCTTCGCGACGCTGGCGATCGGGGCCGGCTTCTGCGCACCCTCGGAACCGAGCGACCCGACGCCGTCGACCATCACGGCCGACTGCCCCTGGCCCGGCCAGGACAGCTCCGTCCCGCCGCCCTCGAAGGTGTACGACGGCTTCGCCGTGAGCTCCAGGGAGGGCTCCGGGAGCGGGCGCATCACCTGCACGATCGCAAAGACGATCAGCAGGAGGAGCACCAGCGGGGTCCAGATCTTGACCCGTCGGACGGCGGTCCGGACCGGGGTCTCCGGCGGCGGCGGGGTGTTCGTCAGCTCGGCGAGCAGGTCGAGCGGCGGCTTCGGCGGCAGCGGCTGCTGCCGGGTCCGCTCGGCCGTCGCCCAGGACGGGGCGGCGGCGGAGCCTGCCTCCGGGGTACGCGCGGGCGCCTCGGGCCCGGCCACGGACCCGGCCGCGGCCTCGGGCTCCGGCTTGCGGGGCGCGGGGGCGGTCCGTACGTCGTCGGAGCGCAGCGGTACGAAGGTGCTCGTGCGCTCGGCGTCGGCCTCGGGCTTGGTCTCGGCGCCGCCCTCGGGCTTGTCCTGGGACTTGTCCCCGGGCTTGTCCTCGCGGGGCGGGAGCTTCAGCGCCGTCGTCGCCTGGTCGACCCGGTCGGCCGGCTTGACCGCCTTGAAAATAGCGGTGGGCTGATCGATTCCTCGCAGGTCGGAGGCTTCGTCGGCAGCCGGCTCGGGGTCGGCGGCGGGGGCCGGGGCGGGCTTGGAGTCGGAGTCCGTTTCGGCATCGGCGTCAGCGGCGGCGTCGGCTTCGGGCGCCTTGTCCGGCTCGGCTTCGGCTTCGGCGTCGGACGCCTTGTCCGGCTCGGCGCCGGCCTTCGGCTTCTCCGCGGCCTTCGGCTCGGGCTTCGGCTCGTCGTCCTGCTCGGCCTTCGCCTCCGGCTCGGGATCCGCCTTCGCCGCGGGCTCGGCCTCGGCGGCCTCGGCGGCCTCAGGCTCCTCCGCGTCCTCCGCCTTCGGCTTGTCCTCGGCCGCGGCGTCGACCCAGGCGGCCACGGCGGCACGCAGCCGGCCGTCCCCGTCCTCTTCCCCGGTCTCCGGCTTCCCGGCCTCCGGCTCGTCCGCCGATCCTTCGGCGGGGGTCTCCGCGTCCACGTCCGCGTCCGGGCCTGTGCGGCCTTCCGGGGCTCCCGCACCCTCCGAGTCCTCCGAAGGCGCGTCGGCGTCTCCAGAGGCCGCAGAGGCCGTCACAGGCGCGCTCTCGGGCTCGGCGTCAGGCTCGACGTCGCTCTCCGCCTCCGGCTCACGCCGGGCAGCGTCCTCCGGCAGCCGGGGGCGGAACACCGCGGTCGCCGTGTCGGACATGGCTCCCGAGTCCGCACCCGTACCCGTGCGCGCGTCCGCACCCTCATCCGTACCGGCGTCAGCGTCCGCATCCGTGCCCGTGGCCGCGCCGGGGTCACGGAACACGGCGAAGCGCGGGTCCCGTTCCTCCGCAGCCGTCCCCGACGACTTCCGCTGCTCCGTTTTGTCGGGGGACTCGCCCGCCACCGATGCCTCCTCATGCGCTGCGGGGCCACCCCGCGCTGTCCGAACCATCAACCAGTGTCCCGTGTGAACCCCTGGCCGAGCTGCTAGACGAGAACGACATACCTACTGGTTCCCGCACAAAGCGACCAGGCGCTCTCGACAGATGAATGTGAGAGGGGTCACCCTGTCAGACATCCACGCGGGGAGGCATGGATGGGCAGGAGCCGCAGAACAATCCCGGAGGAGCTTCTGTTGCTCGCTCTGGACCCGACCACGGGTACCACAGCGCAGCCGCAGTCGCTCGACCTCGGCCTGGCCGGGGCACAGCTAGTGGAGCTGGCTCTGGCAGGACGGATAGCCCCTGACGGGGATCGTATCGCCGTGGTGATGCCACGGCCGACAGGAGATCCGACTCTGGACTCCGCACTGGAGCTGCTGCGCCGTCGTGGCAGCCCGGTCCGGGCGGTCCACTGGATCGGCGGGCCCCGGCTGGGGCTGCGTCAGATCTATCTCGCCCATCTGGAGCGGTGCGGCATGGTTCATGCCGTGGCGGGCCAGATGTGCGGGGTGCTGCCGACGACTCGCTACCAGGCGACGGACACGGCGATCAGCCGGGACATCAGGAACCGGCTGGACACGGCGATCCGCACCGGCGTACCGCCGGACCCGCGGACCGCGGCGCTCGCCGCGCTGGCCCACGCGGTCGGACTCGGCAAGCACCTGTACCCCGGGAACGAGGGGCGCTCGTCGCGCTCCCGGCTCCGGGACCTGATCAGGCACGACCCGATGGGCGGACTCGTGGCGCACGCCGTGATGGACGTCCAGAACGGAGTGGCGGTCCAGCCACGCCGTTCGCAGCAGGCAGCGGGCGTTCCGTTGCAGCCGCAAGCACAGGCCCGGCGCGGGAGCATGGCGCACACCGCCGCGAGCTGACCGCACGGACCTGGCGCACCAGCGCGCCGCGAGAGAACGCACCGCGAGAACAGCACACCGCCGTACCGTCGTCAGTCGTCACCGACCCGGTCCGGGAGCCGCACCACGCACGGGGCAGCCGGTAGTCACCACCACCGGCTGCCCCGTGCGCTTGCGCGCCGCCCCGCGCACCGATGCGTGCGCCCCCGTGCTCCGCTTGTGGCCGTTTCCCAGCGCGGCCGGGGCAAGGGGTGGCAATCTGCTGAGCAGTAGATACGCACAGCTACATAGCCGGAGGTGCCGTTCCCGTGCCGTCCAACGTCAATCCCACTGTCAGGCGACGCAGGTTGGGCCAGGAATTGCGCCGCCTGCGCGAACTCAAAGGCATGACGGCCGAGGAAGTGGCTGAGCGGCTGCTGGTCTCGCAGTCGAAGATCAGCCGCCTGGAGAACGGCCGCCGTTCCATCAGCCAGCGCGATGTGCGTGATCTCTGCGGGGTGTACGAGGTCGAGGACGTCCGCATCGTCGACTCGCTGATGCAGATGGCGAAGGATTCGCGCCAGCAGGGCTGGTGGCACGCCTTCGGCGACATTCCGTACAGCGTCTACATCGGTCTGGAGACCGACGCGGAGTCGCTGCGGGTGTACGAACCCCAGATGGTCCCGGGGCTGCTCCAGACCCGGGCGTACGCCGAGGCGCTGATCAGCGGCGCGCTGCCGGAGGCCCCGCCGTCGGACATCGAGAAGCGCGTCAACGTACGGTCGCGGCGGCAGGACCGGGTCAACGCGCCGGAGAATCCGCTGCGGCTGTGGGCCGTGATCGACGAGTCCGCGCTGCGCCGGGTGGTCGGCGACAAGCAGGTGATGATCGACCAGCTGGAACACCTCGTCGAGCAGTCGCATCTGCCGCATGTCACCGTGCAGGTCCTGCCGTTCGAGATGGGCGCGCATCCGGGCATCAACGGCCAGTACGCGATCCTGGAGTTCCCGGACGCCGCGGACTCCAGCGTCGTCTACATCGAGGGCGTCACCAGCGATCTCTATCTGGAGAAGGCGAACGACGTGCAGCGCTACAGCGTGATGTACGAGCATCTGCGGGCGCAGGCGCTGAACGTGGAGCAGACCCGGGAGTTCATCAGCAGGATCGCCAAGTCGTACACCAGCTGAATCCGGACAGTGGAGTGAGCGGCGGCGGGATGGTACACCGTCGCCCACTCACAGCAGAAGATCTACCGAGGAAAGACCATCCGGTCGAGTGAACGGCCATCTCATGGACGAGGCTTGGCGAGTAGCGTCGATCACGCCAATCGGAATCAGGTTGGTGCGACTCCCCCAACTCTCTGAACCGGAGTGAACATGGCAATTCTTCAGGGTGCTACGGACCAGTGGACGAAGTCGTCGTACTCCGGCGGCAACGGCGCGTGCGTCGAGGTCAAGTCCCCGGTCGCTCTGTCCATCGCCGTACGCGACTCGAAGGCCCCCGAGGGCCCCTCGCTCACCTTCGTCCCCGGTGCGTGGAACACGTTCGTGCGCGATGTCGCCACGGGCTCGATCAACGCCTGACCGGCCGGCAGCGTTCACGTACCACCGTTCACGCAGCACCGTTCGCAGCACACAGCACCACCTGATGGAGCCCTCTCGACCGGTTCGCCGTCCTGGCCGAGGGGGCTCGGCATGTATCCGGTGTCACCGCAGCCGGTCGACGTAGCGGTCCGTCCCCGGCACGGTCGGCACGAACGGGGCGACCAGCTCGACCCGCCCTGAACCGGCCTCCGCGACCGCCGCGTCGAGGCCGGTGAAGTGCTCGTCCCAGCAGGTCCGCGGGTCCTCCTGGAGGAACCACAGCAGCGTCAGCCGGGTGTCGACCCCCTCGACCTGCTTCACATACGTCATCCGGTCACCGGGCAGAGGCGTCGGCCGGAACACCGTGACCATCGCCGCGGGCGACCCCTTCAGCCGCTTCGGGAGATGGCGTGAACGCAGCCATTCCAGCAACTCCGCCCGCTGCCCAGGCCCTTCGGCGTCGATAACCTGGAGGACGAGGCCCGCGTAGGGGTGGTCGAGGGCGTGGAAGTCCCGGGGTCCGGCGGCCCCGTCGCGGTAGACGGTGGCCTCGTGGTCCTGGAACGCGGTGAAGACGTGGGTCCGGTCCTGGTAGACCCGGCCGTCCCGGTTGAGCCGCTTGTTGATGGCGACGGTCCACTTCATGTGTTCGTCGTAGCGCCCCTCGGTCACCCAGTACGTCGACAGATAGCACCCCGTGCCGACGGGCCGGGCCACCGCGGACTTCTCCGGGTAGCGCAGCTCCTGGAGGTCCTTGGTGGCCACCCAGCGGCGTCCGGCGAACATCCACGGCATGGCGGTTGCGCCCGCGTAGTAGTGGTCGTCCTCGTACCAGCGGTTGTACGCGTACTCATGGCCCGGATGCGGTTCGACCAGGGTGATCAGCGCGTGCCCGGGGCGGACCCCGTACGGCCCGGTCCCCGCCAGTTCCGCGTACCGCTCGCTCCCCGTTCCGGCAGGCCCCTCCCCCGTTCCGGCGGGCCGCCTCCCCGTTCCGGCGTCTTCGGTCATCGGGACTCCCTTCCCCTTCCATCGGATACCGGCCCCCTCTACCCTGACGGACCGTCAGATGAACTGCCAGAGCCGGGAGGCGCCGATGTTGCTCGCGGGGAAGACCGTCATCGTCTCGGGCGTCGGGCCGGGGCTCGGGCACCGGGTCGCGGAGGCCGTCGTCCGGGACGGCGGACGTGTGGTGCTCGGGGCGCGTACGGCGGCGAATCTGGCCAGGTCGGCGGCCGAGATCGACCCGGAAGGCGGCAGTACGGCCTTCGCACCCACCGACATCACGGACGAGGCGCAGTGCGAGGCGCTGGCCGCGCTGGCGGTGGAGCGGTTCGGGAGGATCGACGCGGTGGTCCATGTCGCCGCCTGGGACAGCTACTTCGGCGGGCTCCAGGACGCGGACTTCGCCACCTGGCAGTCGGTCATCGACGTGAACCTGCTGGGGACGCTGCGGATGACCCGGGCCTGTCTGCCCGCGCTCAAGGAGCGGGGCGGCTCGGTGGTGGTGATCGGCACGCAGTCCGCGGTGGCCGCGCCCTCCCAGGTGCGGCAGGCTGCGTACGCGGCATCCAAGGGTGCGCTCACCTCGGCGGTGTACTCGCTGGCGCAGGAGCTGGGCCCGGACCGGATCCGGGTCAACACGGTACTGCCGGGCTGGATGTGGGGGCCGCCGGTGCAGGCGTACGTCCGGTTCACCGCGGACTCCGAGGGCGTACCGGAGTCCGAGGTGCTGGCCCGGCTCACCAAGCGGATGGCGCTGCCCGAGCCGGCCACGGACGGGGACGTGGCGGAGGCTGTCGTCTTCATGGCCTCCGACCGGGCCCGGGCGATCACCGGCCAGTCGCTGCTGGTCAACGCGGGTGAGCTGATGCGCTGACGGACCCGCATCCCCATCCGTATCCGTACACGCGGCACCCTCCCTCTCGACTTCTCGGCCGCACGGGACCCGCATCCCGTGCGGCCTTCGCGCGCTCTCGTGCGCTCCTGACGTTCTCTGCACAGCCTGACGAAGTGCCCGCTCATCGTGTGGCCGCCGTCACGTTCACGACAACGCCTCACAAGGTCAAGAACAAGTAAAATCGTTCGCCTTGTTGATTCACGTTCACATCTATGACCAATGGCGGCCTTGACCGTGACCCCTCGCAGGGGGTTCAATCCCCGAAGTCCCCGCTCCCGCACGGGGACGCCGCTGAACGGCCGTACCGGCGAAGTGCGTACCCGTTCACAAGGCGGACCCCTGGAGGGGGACATGAACAGTCTCGACTGGGCTGTACTCATCGGCTACTTCGGCGTGATGGTCGCGATCGGACTCTGGTCGCACAAGCGCGTCGACAACGTCAGCGACTTCTTCACGGCCGGCGGCAAGATGCCGTGGTGGCTGTCGGGCATCTCGCACCACATGTCCGGCTACAGCGCGGTGATGTTCACCGGCTACGCCGGCATCGCGTACCAGTACGGGGTCACGTCCTTCGTGACCTGGTCGCTGCCGATCGCCATCGGCATCTTCATCGGCGCGAAGCTCTTCGCGCCCCGGCTGAACCGGCTGCGCTCACGGCTCCGGGTCGCCTCGCCGCTGGAGTACCTCAAGAACCGCTACGACATCCGGACCCAACAGGCGCTCGCCTGGTCGGGATTGCTGCTGAAGATCGTGGACGTCGGAGCCAAGTGGGCTGCCATCGCCACCCTGTTGTCCGTCTTCACCGGCCTGTCCATCTCCCAGGGCATCCTGATCACCGGGGTCGTCACCGGGATCTACTGCACGGTCGGCGGTCTGTGGGCGGACGCGCTCACCGAACTGGGCCAGTTCATCATCCAGTTGTTCGCCGGACTGGCGATGCTCTTCGCCGTGATGAGCGAGCTCGACGGCTTCTCCACCCTGTGGACGGTCTGGGACAAGCTCCCCGACGGGCACGCGGAGCCGACCGCCGGACCGTACACGGTGACCTTCCTGCTGGCGTTCCTCTTCATCAAGACCTTCGAGTACAACGGCGGCATGTGGAACCAGGCCCAGCGGTACATGGCGACCGACTCCGCCGCCTCCGCGACCCGTTCGGCGCGGCTCTCGGCGGTGCTGTGGTTCGTCTGGCCGCTGGTCCTGTTCTTCCCGATGTGGTGCGCGCCGCTGCTGGTCGACGCGCAGAAGCCGGACGCCTCGGACAGCTACGCCCTGATGACCGAACAGCTGCTTCCGCACGGGCTGTTGGGCCTGGTCATCGTCGGCTTCTTCTCCCACACGATGGCCATGTGCTCGTCGGACGCCAACGCCATCGCCGCCGTCTTCACCCGGGACATCGCCCCGGTCCTCTCGAAGGCGGCGCGCGGCTGGAGCGAGCGGGCCGGGCTGATCGCGGCCCGCTGGACCACGGTGGCCTTCCTGGCGCTCTCCATGGCCATCGCGACCCAGGTCAACTCGCCGACCTTCAAGGACATCATCACCGTCGTGATCAAGTGGGTCGCCGGACTGATGGGCCCGATCGCGATCCCGTTCATGCTGGGCCTGCTGCGCCCGTTCCGGAAGTCCGGTCCGACGGCGGCGCTGGTCAGCTGGGCGGCGGGGCTGATCGCGTTCTGGCTGGTCAACTACCCGGTCAACTGGGCGGTCGAGGGCGGGGTGCCGCTCCAGTACCAGGTGTCCGTACCGCTGGCGGTCTCGCTCGTGCTGTACGTGCTGATCGGCTTCGTGAAGCCGGAGGACACCCCGGAGCGGGACGCGGTCCTGGCCCGGATCAACGAGGGTGAAGGGGACGAGGACGGCGGAGGCGGTACGGGGGCGTCCGCGGCCGTCCCCGCCCAGGACGGCGGCCCGACCCCCGCGCCTCAGCCGCGCGGATGACCCCGGCCCCGCCCCTCAGCCGCGCGGATGGACCCGACGCCCCGCCCCTCAGCCGCGCGGGTAGCGGGCCAGCCAGCCCGGGGCGACGGCGGCCGGGCTGTGCAGGGCGGGGCCCTGGGTCATCTCCATCGCGAAGTCATCGGCCAGTTCGAGGAGGGTGGCCCGCCCCTCCAGCTCCGCGAGCCAGGCCGGCGGCAGCGCGGTCTCCCCGTGCAGAGCGCCCAGCAGCGCCCCGCAGACCGACCCGGTGGCGCGGGAGGGCCCGCTGTGGTTCACCGCGAGCCGCAGCCCGTGCCGGATGTCCTCGCTGACCAGCGCGCAGTACACGGCGACGGCGAGGACCTCCTCGGCGGCGTCGCTCGCACCCAGGGCCTCGATCAGCGCCGGCCCCGGGATGCCCTGGCGCACCGAGCCCAGCGCCTGCCGCAGCGCCTCGGTCACCGGCTCGTGCCCGGGGCGTTCGGCGAGCAGGCTCAGCGTGTTCTGCACCGCCCCGTCCAGGCTCTCGCCGCGCGCGAGACCGTGTACGAGTACGGCGAAGGCTCCGGCGGACAGCTGGGCGGCGGGGTGGCCGTGGGACTGGGCCGCGCACTCGACGGCCAACTGGAGCACGAGCCCCGGCTCCCAGCCGACGAGGAGCCCGAAGGGCGCGGACCGGGTGAGCGCGCCCGCGTCCCGGGCGGCGGGGTTCTTCGGCCGGTCGAGGGTGCCCATGACGGTGTCGCCGAAACCGGACAGGCATTCCCGGGCGGGATCGCGGCGGGCGTAGAGCCACTCCTCGGCGGCCAGCCAGCCGTTGTCCTCGCGCCGTTCGTCGGGCCCCCAGTCGTGCTGGGTGGCGGCCCAGCGCAGATGGGCCCGGTGCACATCGGTGGGCGGGTGCCAGGCCCCGGTGTCGCGGCGGACCTGGGCGCGGATCAGCCCGTCGACGGTGAACAGGGTGAGCTGGGTGAGGGCGGTGACGGCGCCGCGTCTGCCGTGCGCGGGTACGTAGTCGGCGACCCCTTCGACCCCGTGGGCGGCGCGGATCTCCTCCAGCACGAGCCCGCTGACCCCGGCCCCGAGCGCGTCCCCGACGGCCCCGCCGAGCAGGGCCCCGCGGACCCGGCTGCGGAAGTCCTGCTGCTCGGCCCGTCCCCAGACCGCCGTGGTCCCTGTGCTCACCCCGCCCCCTCCCGTCACCGCTCCCGGCACCACGTGCTCGCCTGCGCGCGGGCCCCTGCGGGCGACCGCGCAAGCACTGTAATCGAACAGGAACGGGCGGTAGAGGGGGCGGCCGGGGTACGTACGGGTATGTCGACGGACGTCCTTGAGGTCGTTTTTGAGCGGTGGGGCGGACATGCCCTCAGGCCCGCTCCTCGCCCCGGGCCCCCTCGGCCATGATCCGGCGCACGTCCGCACGCGTGATGGGGCCGCCCAGATCGCGCGTCTCCTCATCCGCGACGAAGACGCCGCCCCCGGCACCACCTCCACTTCCGGGGCGTGATCGGCCCTCGACTGCCGCCAGCACGGCGTCGGCCAGCTCCGCCACCGTTCGTCCGCCGCCGGTGTCGATCCGGTCCAGGCCGAGCGCGTCGACGGCGTCCACCATCAGCGCCTGGTAGCGATCGGTACGGGCCAGGAACCGGTCGATGAGCAGCCGCTCCTCCTCCGTCGCTTCCTTGTACCGCCCCGCCGCCCGCACCCGGTCGTGTACGACCGTGGCGTCGGCGGTGAGCCACACAGCGGCCGTACGGGGCGCCGTCAGCGGGGCGACGCGCTCGGGCCACAGCGCCGAGCCCTCCAGGACCAGCCCCGGCGAGCCGGCCTGCGCGTGGTCGGTGATCAGCTCCTCGATACGCGGCCAGAGCCGTTCGTAGTGGGCGAGGACGGAGGCGATGAGCTCGTCGGTGGTCAAGGTCCCGTAGTGCTCGGCGACATGGGGTGGCACCTCGCGCTCCGGGGTCCGCCAAGGTCGTCCCGGGTGCCGGGCCAGGCCGTCCGTGGAGCGGTGCTCGAACCCGAGCCGCTCCGCCACCGCCTCGGCGACGGTCGACTTCCCGCTGTTCGAGGTCCCGCCGATCAGCACCACTCGCACATCACGCATACCCGCGAACCTACTGCCCCGTGCGGGCCCCCAGCCGCTCCCGCTGCGCCCGGGCCCACGCATACTCCGGGTCCAGCTCCAGCGCCCGGTCCAGGTCCGCCCGCGCCTCCGGCAGCCGCCCCAGGGCCTCCAGGGCGATGGCCCTGCTGCCGTGGGCCCAGGCGTACTCGGGGTCCAGGGCCAGCGCCCGTCCGTAGCAGGCGACGGCCTCCTCGTACCGGCCCGTCGCCCGGTACACCTCGCCCCGCTCCCCCTCCGTCCCGGGCCGCCCGGGGTTCAGCTCCTCGGCCCGGTCCAGGTCGGCGAGGGCGCCCACCGGGTCGCCCAGGACCGTGCGGACCCGGGACCGCCGCACCAGCGCCCAGGCGTACTCCGGCCACAGGGCGACCGCCCGGTCGAAGTCGTCGAGCGCCTCCTCGTGCCGGCCCAGGGCATGGCGGACCAGTCCCCGGCTGCCCAGCGGCACGGCGTCGGACGGGTCCAGGGCGTGCGCCCGGTCCAGGACGGTCAGGGCCTCCTCCAGGCGGCCCATCCGCCGGTACGTCTCGCCCCGCTCCCGCACCGCCCAGGCCCAGGCGGGCGCGATCTCCTCGGCCCGGTCCAGGTCGGCGAGGGCTTCCTCGTGGCGGCCGAGCGACCGCAGGATCACCGCCCGGCCCTGGTGGGCGCGTTCGCTGCGCGGGTCCACGGCGACGGCCCGCCCGTGGTCGGAGAGCGCGGCGTCCAGCTCCCCGGCCCGGAACCGGTCCCAGGCCCGCGCCACGAGGGCGGCCGCCCGGTCCCGGTCGGTCAGCTCGGCCCGGGTCAGCAGGAGCCCGAGGGCGGCGGTGGGGCGGGGGCCGTGGTCGGTTATGGCGGCGAGCAGGTCCCGGCCCCACTCCCGCAGTACGGCGTCGTCGGCGTCCTCGCCCGCGTCCACCAGGGTCCGGGCCCAGTGCCGGGCGCGGGACGGCCGCTGGGAGAGCAGTTCGATCCCGGCGCGCAGGGCCTCGGGCAGCGCGGTGCGCGGGCGGGCGCACAGCCGGTGGTACAGCACGTCCAGGGCCGCCCGGCGCCAGGGCTGCTCGGCCCAGAGCCGTTCCGGGTCGACCCCCTCGGCAGCCGCGTCCCGGCGCGCCGCGAAGGCCTCGGCCAGCCGGTCGTGCGCCGTCTTCCAGCGCCGGGGGGATCCGGTGCGCTGGAGCCGGAGCATGGGGGCCCGGACGACGGCGTGGTAGCGGGAGCGTCCGCTGTACGGCTCGGCGACGAAGGGCAGTTCGAGCAGCCAGTCGTAGAGCCCCGGCACATCGTGCGGCCCGTCCTGCGGTACGGCGACGGCGACCAGGTCCTCGTCGAACCGGCGGGGCAGCGCGCAGGCGAGTGCGGCCGCCCGGCGGGCCGGGTCGCTCTCCCCCGCCAGGAAGCGTTCGACGGCGGTCGCGTTCGCCTCACCGGCCGCGCCGGGGTTGGCGGCGAGCGTCGACACCAGGACCGGCAGCCCGCCGGATAGCCGCAGCACTTCCCGTACGGCGGGCTCCGCCACCACCCCACGCCCGTTGAGGAGTTGGCGCGCCTCCTCCTCCGTGAACGGCCCCAGCGGCACGTCCGCGACCAGCCGGCCCCGGTCGCCCCAGTGCGCGGGGTCGAGGCGGCGCTGGCCGGCCAGGGTGAGGACGAGGTTGGCGGGCAGTTCGCCGTACCGCCCGGGGGTCAGCAGGTCCGCCAGCCACCGGTCCAGCTGGGGGGCGGTGCGCTCGTAGGTGTCCAGGAACAGGGCGATCCAGGGCACGGCGTCCGCGACCCGGTCGAGCTCGGCGACGAACACCGGGGTGAGGACCTGGACCGGTTCCGCCAGCAGCCGGGCCTCCTCCAACTGCCGGGCCCGCCCGCCGAACACCGCCCGCAGCCCGCCCGCGCCGCGCGCCACGACCGCCGGGTCGATGCCCCCGGCCAGCGCCCCGACGACCGGTATCGCCCCGGCCGCGAGCAGCCCGGCCTGCGCGGCGGCGAGCGCCCCGGGCGAAGGAACCCCGGCCGCCGCCTCGTTGTCCGCCGCGAGCCGGCCGGCCGCCTCGTGCAGCGCGCGCCGGTGGGTGGCGAGCAGCCGGTCGAGCGCCTTGAGCGGATGCCCCTGCTCGGCGAACTGCGCGGCGATGGCGCCGAGTACGTCCGGCACGGAGTCGGCGCTCTCGTCGGCCGACGCGACCAGCGCCCCGAACTCTCCTGCCGCCTGCCGCCATTCACGCACCAGCGAGGTCTTGCCGACCCCGGCGTTGCCCCGCACGTGAAAGACGAACCGGTGCCGGGGGTCCTCGGGCGGCACCGTGAAGTTGCCTCGGAACAGTGCCAGTTCGGTCTCTCGCCCGACGAATGCGGCGCGGCGCTGGCCTTCGACGATCTGCTGGAGGGAGAGGCGGCGGGGGCTGGACGGCGACATGGTGTCAGTCTGTCAGCGGCCCCCGGGATCCGGCAGCCGCAGCCCCCGGCTGTGCGCGACGAGCAGCACGTCCCGCAGGGACAACACGGCCTGTGTCAGCGCGAACCGTACGGCGACCTCGCCGGCCACCTGGTCCGCCAGCACTTCCTGCGCGCCTTCGAGTACGACGTTGCCGCACTCGATCTGCTCCTCCTCCATGTCGTCGGCGAACCGGGAGAGCCTGCTGTTCGGGTCGCCGGTACTGAGGTAGCAGGGCTTGCCTTCGGGGGACCTCCAGGGGAGGAGGCGGAGTTGCGAGGTGTCGGCGTCGGTCATGTCGGCGTCCTTTGCGCGTGGGGGGTGCGTGACCCTGACGGGTGGCGATTACGGTTCGTGCCTCCATCGTCACGGCCTCCGCCCTACGCTCGACAGAGGCACGCGATTGCCTGCGCACAGGACAACGGCGAGGGGTCGGGGATGACCGAAGTCGCGGAAGTGAACGTGGAAGCGGAGTCGGGGCGCGCGGCGCTGGGGCGCGCTCTGAAGTACTTACGGGAGAAGGCGGGGCTGTCGCTGGGGCAGCTCGCGGAGAAGACCCGGTACGACAAGAGTTACCTGTCACGCCTGGAGTCGGGGAAGCGGCTGTCCAAGCTGGCGGTGATGGAGGACCTGGACCGCTTCTATGAGACGGGCGGGTTGCTGGTCGAGCTGTGGAAGGTGGCGCGGCGGGAGGTTTTCAAGGACAAGTACAAGGAGTTCATGCGGCTGGAGTTCACGGCCCGCATCATGCACAAGTACGCCCTCGGCATTCCTGGCCTGTTGCAGACCGAGGACGTGGCACGGGCCCTGTTGTCCGGCGACCAGGAAACGGAGAGCGAGGCGGAGTCGGTCGAGGAGCAGGTGATAGCGCGCCTGGGCCGCCAGCAACTGCTCTTCCGTAATCCGGCTCCGACCGTCCGCATCATCATGGACGAGTACGGGTTGCGCCGTCAGGTGGGCGACGCAAAGGTGTGGGAAGCCCAGTTGGAGCATCTGATCAAGATCGCAGAACTGCCGATGGTCACTCTTCAGGTACTGCCGTTCTCGGCCGGCGCGCATCACCTGATGAACGGCTCGCTCACGCTCCTGTGGCAGGAGGACGGAAGCGCGGTTGCCTACGTGGAAGGCAACCAGTGCTCCGAGTTGCTGGAAGATCCGGCCGACGTCACGCGCGCCCGGCTGTCCTACGATCGGGCACGGGATCGGGCGCTGCCCCCGCCCGACTCCATCGCCTTCATCAGGGGCGTCCTGAAGGAGTTCAGAGGATCATGAAGCGTACGCCCGACCTCTCCACCGCGACGTGGCGCAAGTCCAGCTACAGCGATGGCGGCGACAACAACTGCATCGAGGTCGCCGACGGCTACCCCGGCGTCGTCCCCGTACGCGACAGCAAGATTCCCGCAGGACCTGCGCTCGTGATCGCCGCGCCGGCCTGGGCGGCCTTCGTGGAGTTCGCGGCCGAGCGCTGACCCCACCCCCGTACACCACAGGGCCCGCACCCACGTCCTCACCGGACAGGGGCGCGGGCCCTCGTGCCTACTCAACCGCCCCTGAGTACCGGCGCTCATGATCACGCGCGGGCCGCTGCCTAGCGTGGCCGGCATGGACACGGAAGAAGCAGCAGCAGCAGCCACCGCAACAGACACCTCACCCGTCGCGAGCGCGCGGGGGTTCTACGGCTGCGTGATCGCCCTGATCGCCTTCTTCACGCTGATCGCGCTGGGGGCTCATGCGCTGAACGAGTTCGAGAAGGGCCTCGACGGCGACGGGCAGTTGGATCAGCCCGGCCTTGCGGGAAGCGTGTCCCAGCCTCTCGGTCCCGGCACGACAGCCCGGTACGAGGACGGGCTGCGGGTCACCGTCGGCCGCCCCGAGCGACACGACGACGGCACCTACGGCGTCACCGTAACGTTCAAGAACGGCACCGACGAAGACCTGCGCCTCGGCGATGAGGAGTTCTCCGGCACGCTCGACGTCCAGCCCGGCGAGTCCGGCCAGGACTACGCCCCCGGCGACAACGTGAGCTGGCTGAACTGGCGCGAGGTCGCCTCCGCCCTCGCGCCGCCCCTCCCCGAGGGCGAGGAGCGCACCGTCCCGGTCCGCCTGAAGCCGGACCGGAAGGGTGCCCCGGTCACGCTGGAGGTCACCCCTCCGCACTCCGGCTACCGGGAGACGGCCTACTTCCAGCTCACTCTGGGCTGAGCCCTCACTCCCTGCTTCGTTCCTCCGCCCAGGCGCGGGCAGCCGTCACGTCCTGCGTGGCCGTCGTCGGGCAGCCCCAGAGCTGCTCACCGCTGTGGATGGATTCCGCGCGCTCTGCCGGGATGTCCGCCGGCGCGACGAAGGCGAGCCCGCGGCAGAACTCCGTGAGGCCGGGCCGGATCGCCTTGAGGGTCCGGATGCGGTCGGCGGCGGAGGGCACGTCGCCGGATGGCGGCGGGGTGCGCCCCTCCGGCGGCGCGGGCATCAGGAGGATCGCCGCGAACGGCTCCTCGCACTCCGTCAGGGCGCGCAACTCGTCGAGGATCACTGCCTGGGCGTGTTCCATGGGCAGCCCCGAGGCGTCGATCTCCCGTGGCTCCTGTACCGCTCTCCGTACGTCCATCGGGTGACCGTAGCAGCATTAGCGACCACTGGTCACTAATAGGCGTGCGCCTTCCCTGCGTACGCTGCCCCGATGAACAGCACCGGAGGGAAAGGGCGGCCCGGACGGCCGGCAAGGCTGAGCCGGGAGCGGATCGCCGAGGCCGCCCTGCAGGGGGACGTCGCGACGCTCACCATGCGGGAGCTCGCGACGAGGCTCGGGGTCTCGCACTCGTCGCTGTACCGGTGGGTGCCCGATCGCGACGGCGTGCTGGACCTCGTCAGTGGGGTCATGGTCGAGCGGGTGCTCCCCGAGGACGAGCCCGATGACGAGAACTGGCGCGACTGGCTGACCCGGCTGGCGTGGGCGATGCACGACGAGTTCCTGGCGGTACCGGGGTACGCCGCACACGTGGCCCGGCCGCACCGCCACCACCCCGAGTCCTTCGGGCGGCTGCGCGGCAGAGCCGTCGCCGCGTTCCGCGCGGGCGGCGCCGACGCACGGCAGGCCGAGCAGAACTGGACCGTCTTCGGCCACGGTGTGGTCCGGTGGCTGGCCGCCGCGGGCAGCCACCCGGCGGAGCCGCCGTTCGGCCGCTACCTCGACACGCTGCTGCGCGGCCTGCCCCGCCACGCCGAGGAGCGCCCCCCGTCCCTGCGCCCCGAGGCGGCCGCGCACACGGCCGCGACCGCCTCCCCCTCCATCGGCGACGAGCATCTGCTCGCCCTCACCCGGAACCTCACCTCGGAATCGGCGAAGGCCCGGGAGCGGGCGTGCGAGACGATCTGCGACTGGGTGCGGTCCTTCGACCGGCGCGAGGTCCGGACCCTGGCCTCCCTCCTCGCCTCGGCCGCTGTCCTGGAGCAGGACGAGACCTGCCTGGAGAGCGAGTTGAACGCGCTGGGCGAGCTCTCGGTGACGGGCCTCTTCGACGCCGCGGACATCGCCACCCTGCGCCGCCTGCCGCGGGACTCCGTACGCCCGGCCGACGTCGAGCACCTGGACAACCTGATGGAGGAGTAATTCTGAGGGCCCCGGTCAGGCACTGCCTGCCCTCTCCCCCTCCCTCTGCTCCGCGAACAGCCTCCGCCACCACTTCCTCAAGCAGATCGGAGTGTCGCCGAGCGACTACCGACGCGCCTTTCCTCCGGCGTAACGGCGCAACGGGCCCGGTGACCTTCACGCCCAGGGATCGAAGGGGATCCCGGCGGGCTTGGAGTTGTTGAGGAGGTTGCGGAAGCGGTCGTCCTTGTCGGTGACCTTGATGGTCGCGGACCCGAAGTCGGCGTTCATGAGTTTGTCGCGCAACTCCGTGCTGGGGAAGCCGTTCCAGTCGACGATCGGGGGGTAGCGCCAGGTGCCGTAGTGGTTCTCCGGCGGCTCGTCGTTGCCGTTGGCGAGGCGGAAGAAGTGCGTGCTCGGACCGTCCTTGTGGTACACGGCCTTGGGGTGCGAACCGTCGAACCGCACCTGCGAGCGCGGGTAGGTCTTGACGGTGCTGTGCTGGGTGGTCGAGACGTAATCCACTTGGTTGGAAGCCTGGTTGACCCAGGAGATGACGTGCTCGAAGTCGTGACGGTGCCCGCCGAGCCCACTGCCGTGGACGGCCTGGTCCTTCTCGAAATAGCTCGCGTAGACGATGCCGCACCAGCCGTTGTTGCACTTGGAGCGGGCGTACGTCTGGGAGTTGTCCAGGTCCCACTGGTCCCGGCAGCTGCCGTTGATCGCGCCGGTCGTCTTGAGCCCCGGAGCGAGGGTGCCGTCCGGGCCGATGGCGGGGGTGGCGTAGCAGCCGTCACCGTCGTAGTCGTAGGCGGGCGAGAAGGCCTGCTCGTAACCACCGGCATTCTGGGGGAGACTGCCCGGCGGGTCGGCGTGGGCGGCGGATGCGGTGCCCAGCACGAGGAGGCCCGCGGCGGCGAGGGTGGTGACGGTACGGGTGGCACGCCGGTTGCGGAAGGGAAGTGATCCGGCCACGGCCGGGGGCGCCTTCCTGCGGACCTTGCGGGGGAAATCCGACATCAACGGGGTTCGCATGACTTATGTCGCTCCTGACTCGGCAGCACGTCACGACAGGTGTGACTCCCGCAAGAATTGCCCGGGTCATGACAGAAGGAAACGGAAGACCGTCCCCCACCTGCCCGGCGTCATCCAGCAGTCGCCCGCCCAGCAAACGATCAAGAAGCAAAGATAACGTGGGTGAAAAGGCAGCCGCAGAGCGGAAGAAGAAGCGATGTACGGCTTCACGGAGGACCTATGACGTGGGACGAGTGGGAGCAGGCGAAGGCGAGGGCCCAGCAGGGCACAGCCATGCAGTTGAACGAGGTCGCTCCCGAGCGCAGCGGTAGCGGCGACGGGGACATGGTCGTGCACGACAACGTGCTCGGTGCGCTGGGGAACGCGGCCTACACCCTGCGTCAGCACTTCTCCACCGCGTCCGACCACGCCCGGCAGAACACCTTCGACGCGTCCATCCAGCTGTTCAACGACGGGCTGGACATGGGTTCGGCCCTCACCGAACTCCACGACGCCTGGAACACGAAGGCGGGAACGCTCAAGGAGGCATGCGCGCACATCTCCAACCACCTCGACTACTCCCGCGCCCAGCACGCGAAGGACGCGGTCAAGATCGCGACGGACATGCGCACGGTCGGCGGGGACGAACTGTCCGTGTCGCGCATCCACGACTACTACAAGTAGCCGGGACTCAGGGCCACGCAGGCGCACGCAGGAAGACGCACGACGACGGGGGCACACATCATGGTCACCTTCCAAGAACTCAACGACCTGCGGCTGGGAAAACTCCAGTCCGCGGTCGCGGACTGGCAGGCGATGATCAACAAACTGGTCAAGGTCGCCGACGGCGGCGACGGCGAGATCAGCGCGGCGGATCTGGCCGCCAAGGCCAAAGCGGCCGATTGGAAGGGCCAGAACGCGACCGTGACCAAGGACTTCGTCACGGTCACGGCGCGGGAGTTCGATGACGTCGTCACCGTCGCACGGAGTATCCACACAATCCTGAGCGGCGCGCACAGCAAGCTGACGAAGCACAAGAGCGACTTGTCCGACGCGGTGAGCAGGGCGGCCAAGAAGAACATCTACGTGAACGACAAGGGCGTGGTCAACGCCGCCGTCCCCTCGCCGCAGGCGGCCGGCAGCGCGAAGATCGAACCGCCGACCCAGGCGGAGATCGACGCGGTGGCCAAGGAGATCAGCACCATTCTGACCGCGGCCGGCGAAACCGACAGCACGGCCGCCACGGCGCTGCGTTTCCACGCCAAGGACAAGCACGGATTCGAATCGAGCGGATTCAACAGCTTCGACTCGGCGCAGCAGGGCATCGAGGACTCCAACGAGCTCATCCGCCTGGGCAAGCTGGACCCCAGCAAGATCACCAACGAGCAGCTGGAACGCTTCAACGCCCTGCTGAAGGCCCACCCGAACGATCCGGTCTTCGCCGAACGCGTGGCCCTCGGCCTCGGTCCGGAAAGGACACTGAAGTTCTTCGCCGGGGCCGTGGACCTGGACAGCTGGGAGAACCGGGACGACGGCACCGCCGGAACGCGGGAGGACCGCGAGCGACGCATGCAGCTGCTCGGCACGCTGGAGAAGCAGCTGGGCACCACGCTGGCTAACGCTTCCCACTCCAACAGCGAGGGCATGGAGTCCTGGAAGGACCGGGTGGTCGCGCTCGGCGGCGAGAACGTCGGCAGCGGCCAGGGTGGGAGCCAGACCCGTGTCCACGGCTTCCAGGCCATGAGCAACCTCATGCGCCACGGGAAGTACGAGGGCGAGTTCCTCAACGACTACGGCAACGCGCTCGTCAAGTACGAGAAAGAGAACACGGGGGACGTCAAGGACCCGGGCCCCGGCGGAAAGCGCCGGGAGGACGTGCTGCCCTGGGACAAACTCCCGTCGTACGCGAAGATCGACCAGCTCCACTACGGAGAGAACAACGACGCGGGTACGGACCCGATGACCGGGTTCATGAAGGCGCTGGCACATAACCCTGACGCGGCTACGGACTTCTTCAGCGCAACCGACCCCCAGGACAACGCGCAGTACTTGCTGAAGGACCGCCAGCCCATGAACGACGTCGTACCCGACTCCATGGGGGTCGGGGGGTCGGTGGATGACTACAAGGGCCCGAAGGCGATCTACGAAGCGACCGGCGACGCCCTCGTCGCGGCGGCGACCGGGGTCGACCCGGACGACAGCTCCGCGCGACCCCCCGAGCACACCGGACAGCACCGGCAGGTGCTCGACAACTCCCTGAAATACCTCGCGGCGCGGGGCAACGACTTTCCCGCAGAAATGCGGGACGACATGGCGATCGTGCTCTCGAACCACGGGGACGTGGTGCACCACTCCGCCAGTGCGCTGGCGGACGATCCCGAGGACGCTCGGCTGCTGGACCGGGACCAGCTCTTGGAGGTCTCCAAGCAGGTCTCCCGCGACCAGAACGCGTACGGCATGCTCAACGAGGGCCTGAACCAGGAAATGTACAAGGACATCCGCGAGAACAAGGCCGAGGATCCGAAGGAGACTCTGTTGCGCGCGGGCGGAACCGTCGGATTCCTCGAACAGGCCCGGTATCAAGCCCTGGTGACCGACAAACACGATCCTTCGTGGGATGCCAAGTGGTTGTACCACGGGTTCGGCAGCATCGTGAACTTCGTGCCCGGGGTCGGTGATCTCGCGCAGCGCGGCGTCGACGCGGTGACCTACGAGTGGCAGCAGGAGGAACAGAAGCGAGTCGACGCGATCCAGGTGCAGGACAACCAGGAGACTTTCAAGGGGAGGGAGCGGCAGTTGCAGGCGCTGGCCGACGCATGGGAAAGGGCGAACCCTGGCCACTCCAACTCCCGCTACACCCTCACCAGAGAGATCGGCAGTGCTGCCTACGATGGCAACGACCGCGCCAGCGGGTTGGAGGGCGCAGGGTGATGAAGTCGAGTGTGTCGCGACAGGTCGGATCTGTCGCCCTGCTCACCGTGATACTCGCCGGAGCCGCCGGCTGCGGAGAGCCCGAACCCTTCAGAATCTCCGAGGCCTGCGGAGTCAAGACCGACCCGGACCTCATCGGCCAACTCCTCCCCAGGGGAGAGAAGCTGAAGGCCAAAGACACGTTCTCTGAACCCAAGCAGCCGCGTTGCGAGTTCGAGGTGGACGGGGTGGAACAGGTGGGACTGCGGGGCGATGTCGTCGAGCCGTTCGTCGAGCCATTGAAAGTCAACGAACGGACCATGCGACGGTTGGGCAATCCGATGCCCGCCGACGTCGGCGACGGCGCCACCATCTCGGACCACGCGGCGATGGCCGTCCAGGCGTGCACGTACAAGGGAGAAAAGAGTCAGTACGTACTGTCCATCGATGGCGTGGAGGACCCGAAGGACATCGAAGAGCGCCGTCGCATCCTGGAGAAGTTCCTGCGCTCCCAACTGCCCGTCGCCATGGAAGCGGAGGGCTGCCGCCCGTAGTGGGCGTCGGTAGTGATCGGATGAAGAACAAGCTTCTGCGGCAGTGGCTCGGTGCCACGCTGTCCGCCGCCCTGCTCATCGGCATCACCGGTTGCGGTGGGCCGGAGTCGTTCACGGTCTCGGACCTGTGCGGGAGGAAGGTGGACCCTGCCCTCGTCGCCCCCTTCCTCCCGGGCGGCGAGACACTGAAGGTCGACGACGGTATCTCCGCTCCGGAGCAACCACGCTGCCAGGTGTACGTCGACGACGACCTCCGCCTCTACGTGCGGGGCAACATCGACAAAGCCGACTTCGACATCCTGAAGGCCACGGAGCGGAGCATGCGACGGCTGGGCAACCCGACGCCGGCCGACGGCATCGGCGACGGGGCAACCATCGCGGACCGTGGGGCGATGGCCGTGCAGGCGTGCACGTACAGGGGAGAGAAGCGCCAGTACATTCTGGAGATCGACGGGGTGGACCACCCGGCGAACACCGCCGAACGCCGAAAGGCCCTCGAAGAGCTCCTGCGAGCCCACCTGCCTGTCGTCATGGAGGCGGAGGGCTGCCCTCCGTAAGGACAGGGCGGGGCGGCGCGCTTGCCATCGAGTCCACTCGAAGTCCTACAGTGCGCGCACGGATCCGGATCCGGCCCCAGCCACCCCGCACCCACCAGGGAGCCCGGCCATGCTCTACCGCACACTCGGCGGCACCGGCATCGAGGTCAGCGCGCACTGTCTCGGCACGATGATGTTCGGCAAGGTCGGCAACCCCGATCACGCCGACTCCGTACGCGTCATCCACGCCGCCCTCGACGCGGGCATCAACTTCGTCGACACCGCGGACATGTACTCCGCCGGCGAGTCCGAGACCATCGTCGGCAAGGCGCTGAAGGGGCGGCGCGACGACGTCGTCCTCGCCACCAAGGTCCACTTCCCGATGGGCGAAGGGCCCAACCGGGGCGGAAACAGACGGCGTTGGATCGTCAAGGAGGTCGAGGAGAGCCTGCGCCGCCTCGGCACCGACTGGATCGACCTCTACCAGGTCCACCGCCCCGACCACACCACGGACATCGAGGAGACCCTCTCCGCGCTGACCGACCTCGTGCGGGCGGGGAAGATCCGCGCCTTCGGCTGCTCGACGTTCCCGGCCGAGGAGATCGTGGAGTCGCACGTCGTCGCCGAGCGGCGCGGGCTCGGGCGGTTCCGGACCGAGCAGCCGCCGTACTCCATCCTCGCCCGGGGCATCGAGCGGGCCGTCCTGCCGACCTGCCGGCGGTACGGGATGGGCGTGCTGACCTGGTCCCCGCTGGCCTCCGGCTTCCTGACCGGCAAGTACCGCAAGGGCGGGGCCATCGACCTGACCAGCGGGCGGGCGGCGCTGCATCCGCACCGGTTCGACCCGGATGCCCCGCTGACCGCCGCCAAGCTGGACGTCGTCGAGCAGCTCGTCGCCGTGGCCGACAGCATCGGGACCACCCTGCCCGAGCTGGCGGTCGCCTTCCCCCTCGCCCACCCCGCCGTCACCTCGGTCATCATCGGCCCGCGCACGATGCAACAGCTGGAGGGGCTGCTGAAGGGCGCCTCGCTCACGCTGGACGACGAGACGCTCGACCGTATCGACGCGATCGTCGCCCCCGGCACCGACGTCTACCCGCCGGACGGCGTGTGGACCCCGCCTTCCCTGACCGACGTCGCCCAGCGGAGACGGCCGGTGGGCGAACGCGCGGCGGCGTAGGCCCAGTTGGAACCACGACGTCTACGGGGCCTCGGCGGTGGTCGGCTTTCGCGCCAGGAAGCTGACCACCGGCCGCTTCTCGCCCTCATCCGGCGCTTGCAGCGTCTGCGCCGTGATCGCGAATCCCACCCGCTCCAGCAGCCCGGCGATCCGGTCCGCAGGCAGCCGGTAGCTGTCGAAGGGGGCGGGGTCGCCGTCGCCGTAGCCGTACGTACGCCGCTGGTGCTCCTCCTCGCCGACCCGGGTGACGAGGAGGAGGTGCCCGCCGGGCGCCAGGACGCGGTAGAACTCCCCGTACACCTGCGGCAGTTCAGCCGGGGGCAGGTGGTGGGTGGAGTAGAACGCCAGGACGCCGCCGAGTTCGCCGGCGCCGGCCGCCAGTGCGGACATCGGGCCGACGTCGAAGCGCAGGTCCGGGTGGGCCGCGCGGGCCAGTTCGATCATCTTCGGTGACAGGTCGACCCCGAAGGCGGAGACGCCGAGTCCGGTCAGGTACGCGGTCACCTTGCCGGGGCCGCACCCCACGTCCGCCGTCGGGCCGAGGCCGGACGACGTGACGAGCTCGGCGAAGGCCGACAGGACGGCGCGCGACACCGGGTCCAGCGCGCCGGGGTCCTTCACGAAGCGGGCGTAGTCGGCGGCGACGGTGTCGTACGACTGCCGGGTCGCGTTCAGGTGCGGGGGTTCGATCACCCCGTGACGCTATGCCGTCCCGATGCCGTCCCGATGCGAGCGCCTACAGGTGTGACTGAGTTGTGCTGATCCACCTCCGATGGGTTCACACACCAAGCAGGTTGCTAACGTGCAGGGCGAAGGGTCCAGCATCGGCCAAGCACGGGGGACGGTTCGGTTCATGGCGTGGGACGAGTGGGAACAGCTCAAGAGCGACGCGGCGCAGCGGGCCTCGGCCCCCATGCAGCTCAATGGGGCGCCACCCGGCGCAGGCGGACCCGGCGGACCCGGCGACCTGGTCGTCCATGACGACGAGCTGGGCAAGATGGGCAACACCGCGTACGAACTGCGCCAGAAGTTCGGCGTCGACAGCGACCACGCCCGCCCCAGCACATTCACCGCCTCGATTGACCTGTTCAACGACGGACTCGACATGGGCGCGGCCCTGACCGAGCTCCACGACGCGTGGAACAGCCAGACGAAGACGCTCAAGGACGCCTGCGCCCACATCTCCAACCACTTCGACTACACCCGGGCGCAGCACGCCAAGGACCAGGTCCAGGTCGCGACGAGCATGCCGGTGTCCAAGATCGACGGCTACATAAAGTAACTTTCGCAAACCGGGAAGATCCGGCGAACAGCACACGGGGGCTGGGCAGCACATGGCGACCGAGACGATGACCGCGCAGGAACTGACGGATCTACGGCTGGGCACACTCGACACAGCGGTCACGGACTGGGAGACCATGTCCAAGCGCCTCAAGACGCTCTCCACCGGCGAGGGCGGCGGGGTGAACGCCAAGCGGCTCCAGACGGAGGCGAACGCCGCCGACTGGAACGGCGTCAACGCCACCGTCACCAAGAGTTTCGTCACCAAGACGGCCGTCGAGTTCCAGGACGTGGCAGGTCAGGCCACGAGCGTTCTGGGCATCCTTCGCGACGCCAGCGCGGCGTTCAAGAAGCACAAGGCCGACCTGCGCACGGTCATCGACGACGTCGCCAAGCGGAACATCTACATCAACGCCAAGGGCGGCGCCGTCGCCTCCGTTCCCTCGGGCGCCGCAGCGGGCAACGGGGACATCCCCACCCCCAGCGACGAGGAACTCGCCGTCGCGGAACGCCGGGTGAAGCGCGTCCTCTGGGAGGCGAGCGAGACCGACCGCATCGCGGCCCGCGCCCTGCGCGCCCTCGCCAGGAACAAGCACGACTTCACCGGCGACGGCCCCGGCGGGCTCAAGGAGGCCGACGACCGGCAGGGCAAGGCGGACGCCGACTACTGGGCGAAGAGGGTGAAGGAGAGCGACCCGGGGGAATGGAGCGACAAGGACGTCGAACGCTTCAACGAGACGCTGATCAACCAGCGCGACAACCCGGGGTTCAGTGAACGGTTCGCCACCACGCTGGGCGCCGAGGGCACACTCCAGTTCTGGCGGGACCTCGCCGCTCCGCCCGGTGGCGCGGTCGAGGGCGAGCGGGCCAAGGTCCTGGCCCAGGTCCAGGACAACCTGAGCATGACGCTCGCCACGGCCTCACACAGCGACAGCCCGGCCATGGAGAACTGGAAGCGGGACGTGATCGCCGCCGGGGACAAGCCGTTCCCCATCCAGAACCTGCCCATGGGGCCGAACGGCTTCCAGGTCATGAGCAGCCTCATGGGCAAGGGCAAGTTCGACGACGCGTTCCTCAACGACTACGGCACGGCCCTGGTCAAGCATGAGCGCGAGTTCCCCGGGGACCCGAAGGTGGCCTGGCGCGACACGGCCAACCTGAACTACCCGCCGACCGACGAGCCCAACGATCCCTTCGCCGGCTTCATGGAGGGCCTCGGGCACAACCCGGAGGCTTCGCTCGAGTTCTTCAACGACTCCGTCAAGGCCGACGGCAAGGACCTCGACAACTGGGACTACCTGGTCGCCAAGAGCGACGACGCCCGAGAATGGCCGGTCGGGGAGGACGGCAAGCCGCTGGGCCACGACGCGCTGGGCCACGCCCTCGAATCAGCCACGATCGGTGTCCCGCACGACTCGGACGCCACCCCGCCCAAGCACTCGGCCGGCAGCGCGGAGCTTGTCAACCGGATCGTGTCGGAGTTCGGCAAGAACTCGGACCGGCTGGACGAATCACCTATGAACGACAGCTTCGGGAACATCACCGCGGAGTACATGCGGGATGTCCAGGACGGGATGAACGGCGACCGCGAGATCAAGACCTACGGGAGCAATGCCAACCTCGGCGATCTGCCCCGTGGCCAGCTCAAGGACTTCATCGCGCAAGTGGGCAAGGACCCCGACGCCTACGGCGCGATCATCAACTCCCAGCAGGCGGTCACCACCGAACTCGTCAACGAGGGTTACCACGACAAGGCCAAGTACGCGGAGTTCTCCGAGGAGATCGCCAACCGCATCACGCCCGGCGCCGAGATCGCGGGCATCATGGCTGAATCCCGCACCCAAGCCGTGTACGACGACAAGATCGCCGCCGACGCGGAGTTCAACGAGAGTCTGGCGACCACGGACAAGTGGGCCGGACGAGCCATCGACATGGGGCTGTCCCGGTTCCCCGTCGCGGGCGATGCAGCCGGCATGATCATTGAGGATATCCGGGGCGCGGTCGTGGAGCACTACACCCGTGACTCCAGTGAGCAGGCCGGGCAGGATCGCAGCGATTTCCTCGAGGAACAGCGGAGCAAGTCCGCGGACGCGATGTATGACGCCACTTACCAAGCGGCCATCGAATCCGGAACCGATCCGGAGAACGCGAGGAGCCAGGCCGATTCCGCAGCCCGCGAGGTGCGGGTCGGCTATGGGATGGGCCGACAGCGGGCAGGGAGCTAGATCATGGGAGCCAGTTCCGGGGCAATGTCCTCGTGGATCAGTGATCGCAGGGCACTCGTCGTGGGCCTGGGGGTCCTCATCGTCGCAGGGACGGGGGCGGCGCTGCTCCTGCCGGACCAGAAGCCACAGGTCGCCGTTCCGGACCGGGTGTGCCAGGGCACTGTGCCCGGTACGCAGGTGGCGGCGTTGCTGCCTCGTACGGGCGACCCGTTCGAGGAAGTGCGCTCGACCAACTTCGTCGCCGATGCTTCGAAGGGGCTCGGAGCGTGCGAGCTGTCGGGTGGCGGTCAGGAACTCGCGATCAGCTACCGCCGGATCCAGGACCCGGAATTCACCACCGAGACCGTTGCGCGCAAGAGCACCGAGCAGGGCAACACCCCCATCTCCCTGGGGCCGGCCACAGGCTACATCGGCCGTTACAAGGCCGCATTGTTCGTCCCCTGCCCCTACAAAAAGGGCAGGAACGACCTACTCGAGGTCTCGGTCGAGGTCGCATCCGAGATCAACGATCGGACCGCAAGGGAAGAGGTCTCGGAGCTGACAGCCGACACGGCGCGGGCTGTCGCCCGCGAGGTGGTGCGCTGCCAGGGAGCGGCCGAACTTCCGGACATCGCTCCGGAATCGCCATGACCGGGAACCTGCGGGCCTCCGCCGTTCGCCTTTCCCTCGCCGTCCTCCTCCTCGCCGGCGTCTCGGCATGCGGGGGCGCGGAGGAGTACACCGTCCCGAGCAAGGCCTGCGAACGGGACGTCAGCAAGGACGAGCTGGGAGCCCTCTTGCCCAGCGGCGCGGAGCTGCGCGAAAAGCAATCGGTGTCCGACAGGTCGTTCTCCTGCCAGATCTACGTCGATGGCCTGATGCAATTCGCCTTCACCGAGCATTCCGGGCAACGGAAGTTCGACGTGTCGGCGTACGCCAAGAGCGGCAGGCTCGGAAACTTCGACCGGCTCCGAGCCTCGGACGTCAGCGACAACGCCGTGGTCTCCCACACCCGGTCCGTGGTGATGGCCCCGTGCCCGAAGGCAGGCAAGAACTACATCCTCAACCTGGATCTGCCGAACACCGACGGCGACCACAGCGACGACATCGAGCGGTTCGTGCGGTCGTACCTACCGACCGGGCTCGCCGCCATGGGCTGCTGAGCGGAGAGGAGGGGGCACCTCAAGCCCCCTCCCCCAGTTCCCTCAGTTCGGCAGCACCGGCAGCAGCTCCGGCAGGTGTCCGTCCGACGCCGTGGCCGCCGCGACGCGTTCGGCCGGTACCTCGCCGTAGAGCGTCGTACGGGGGCGGGACGGGCGGCCCGCCAGGTCGGCGATCGCCTTGAGGTCCTGGATGGAGCGGTACGAGCCGTAACTGGAGCCCGCCATACGGGAGATGGTCTCCTCCATCAGCGTGCCGCCCAGGTCGTTCGCGCCCGAGCGGAGCATCTCCGCCGCGCCCTCCGTGCCGAGCTTCACCCAGCTCGTCTGGATGTTCGTGATGTGCGGGTGGAGGAGCAGTCGTGCCATGGCCGTCACCGCCCGGTTGTCGCGGTCCGTCGGGCCCGGACGGGCGATGCCGGCCAGGTAGACCGGGGCGTTGGTGTGGATGAAGGGGAGGGTGACGAACTCCGTCAACCCGCCTGTCTCCTGCTGGAGTCGGGAGAGGGTACGGAAGTGGCCGAGCCAGTGGCGGGGCTGGTCGACATGGCCGTACATCATCGTCGAGGACGAGCGCAGACCCACCTCGTGCGCTGTCTTGATGACCTCCAGCCAGGTGGCCGTGGGCAGCTTGCCCTTGGTGAGGACCCAGCGGACCTCGTCGTCCAGGATCTCCGCCGCCGTACCGGGGATCGAGTCGAGCCCGGCCTCCTTGGCGGCGGTCAGCCAGTCGCGGATCGACATGCCGGTGCGGGTGGCCCCGTTGACGACCTCCATGGGCGAGAACGCGTGGACGTGCATGCCGGGGACGCGTTCCTTCACCGCCCGCGCGATGTCGAAGTACGCCGTGCCGGGCAGGTCCGGGTGGATCCCGCCCTGCATGCAGACCTCGACCGCGCCCACGTCCCACGCCTGCGCCGCCCGGTCCGCGACCTGGTCCAGGGAGAGGGTGTACGCGTCGGCGTCGGTGCGGCGCTGGGCGAAGGCGCAGAAGCGGCAGCCGGTGTAGCAGACGTTGGTGAAGTTGATGTTCCGCGTGACGATGTACGTGACGTCGTCACCGACCACGTCCCGGCGCAGCGCGTCCGCGATCCGGCACAGCTCGTCCAGCGCCGGGCCGTCCGCGTGGAGCAGGGCGAGGGCCTGGTCGTCGGTGAGCCTCGTCGGGTCGTCGGCGGCCTGGCTCAGCGCCTGGCGTACGTCGGCGTCGATCCGGGACGGGACCATGCCGGGGGCCGCCGCCTCGCGGAGCGCCTCCCAGTCCCCGTACACCTCGTCGAAGTCGTTACGGCGGTCGCCCGTACGGCCCTCGGTGTCGATGGTGGCGTGCAGGTCGGTGCGGCCGGAGGAGGTGAAGCCCTCGTCCGGCTCCTGCCAGGGCAGGCCGGCGGGCAGTGCGCCTTCGCGGGCGAGGCCCGTCTCCGGGTCGGCCAGGGCGCGGACGTGCGGGAGGAGCCGGGGGTCGAGCCAGGGCTCGCCGCGCTGGATGAACTCGGGGTAGATGGTGAGGCGTTCGCGGAGCGTGAAGCCCGAGTCCGCCGTCTTCTGCGCCAGTTCGTCGATGTGCGGCCAGGGGCGTTCCGGGTTGACGTGGTCGGGGGTCAGCGGCGAGACCCCGCCCCAGTCGTCGATGCCCGCGCCGATGAGGAGCGCGTACTCCGCGTCCACCAGGTTCGGCGGGGCCTGGATCCGGGCGGACGGGCCGAGGATGTGCCGGGCCACGGCGATCGCGGCGGCCAGCTCCTCCAGCTCGGCGTCGGGCATCCCGCGCATCGCCGTGTCCGGCTTGGCGCGGAAGTTCTGCACGATGACTTCCTGGATGCCGTGGTAGGCGCGGGCCGTCTTCCGCAGCTCGAAGAGGGAGTCGGCGCGCTCCTCGTACGACTCGCCGATCCCGATCAGGATGCCGGTGGTGAAGGGCACGTTGGAGCGCCCCGCGTCCTCCAGCACCCGCAGCCGCACGGCCGGTTCCTTGTCCGGGGAGCCGTGGTGCGGGCCGCCCGGCTCGGACCACAGGCGGGTCGCCGTCGTCTCCAGCATCATCCCCATCGAGGGGGCGACGGGCTTCAGGCGCTGGAGGTCGGTCCAGGTCATCACGCCCGGGTTGAGGTGGGGCAGCAGACCCGTCTCCTCCAGGACCCGGATCGCCATCGCCCGTACGTACGCGAGGGTGTCGTCGTACCCCTCCGCCTCCAGCCACTCCCGCGCCTCCGGCCACCGGTCCTCGGGGCGGTCGCCGAGCGTGAACAGCGCTTCCTTGCAGCCCATCGCCGCACCCTCGCGGGCGATCTTCAGCACCTGGTCGGGGGACAGGAACATCCCGTGGCCCGCGCGGCGCAGCTTTCCGGGGACGGTGACGAAGGTGCAGTAGTGGCACCGGTCTCGGCAGAGGCGGGTGAGCGGGATGAAGACCTTGCGCGAGTACGTGATCACGCCCGGCCGGCCCGCGGCCTCCAGGCCCGCGTTCCGGACGCGGGCGGCGGACGCGGCCAGATCCTTCAGGTCGTCGCCGCGCGCCTGGAGCAGGACGGCGGCCTCGGTCACATCGAGGGCGACACCGTCGCGGGCGCGTTTGAGCGCGCGCCGCATGGCGTTGGAGGTGGGGCGTCCGCTCTGAGGATCGGGATCGGGATCGGTCATGAACCGAGCATACGAGCGAGGCGCGCGTCCCGGACCAGGGCCTGTGGCCTGTATGCGCAGGCCGTGGGGTGCTCCTGGTCACTCGTGCGGGCCGACTCACCCGGATGAGCGCCTGTCGGCGGCGTCCTCACGCCTAAGGTCGGAACGGTGATGGAAACGATCGTCCTCGACATCGGCGAAACCCTCGTACGCGACGACCGGCACTGGGCGTCCTGGGCCGACTGGCTCGGCGTACCACCGCACACGCTCGGTGCGTTGGTGGGCGCGGCCGTCGCCCAGGGCCGCGAGGCCACGGACGCGCTGCGGATCCTGCGGCCCGGCATGGACGTCGAGGAGGCCTGCCGCGCACGGGCCGCCGCCGGGCGCGGCGAACACCTCGACGAGTCAGACCTCTACCAGGACGTCCGGCCCGCGCTGGGTGAACTGCGGGCCGCGGGCGTGCGGGTCGTGGTGGCGGGCGACGGCACGGTCCGGGCCGGGGAGCTGCTGCGGGCGCTGGACCTGCCCGCCGACCTGGTGGTCACCTCGGACGAGTGGGGCGTACGGAAGCCGGACCCGGAGTTCTTCGCGCGGGTGGCCGAGGCGTCGGGCGCGGCCCCGGAGGCGACGCTGTACGTGGGCGACCACCCGGCCGACGACCTGTTCCCGGCCGCCGCGGCGGGGCTGCGGACGGCGCATCTGCGGCGGGGGCCGTACGGGCACTGGTGGGCGGACCACCCGGATGTGGTGGAGACGGCGGACTTCCGTATCGACGCGTTGACGGAGTTGGTGGCGTTGGTGGGGTCCGGTGGTGCATCCTCCGACCCGGACCCGGACCCGGACCCGGACCCGGACCCGGCTTCGGCTTCGGCTTCGGCTTCGGCTTCGGTGGGGGCGAAGGTGGTGCGGCGGGGCGCGTTGCGATCGGTGCGCTAGCTGCCCCCTGGCACCGTTGCCCCCCGGGCGGAGCTACGTCTCGGCGGTGGGCTCCAGCGGTGCCGGGCGCTCGAAGAACGTCTCCAGCACGACCGTGGCCTGTGTCCCGCTGACCCCGTCAATCGCGTAGATCCGGCGCAGCACGTCCTGCAGTTGCCCGGTGGTCGGCGTCCTGACCTTCACCAGCACCGACGCGCTGCCCGCGATGATGTGCGCCTCCACGATCTCGGGGACCGCGGCGAACGCCTCCGCCGAATCGCCCATCCAGGAGACCGAGTCGACCATGACGTACGCCAGTACGTCATGGCCCGCCGCCGTCGGATCGACCTCGACCGTGGTCCGCCGGATCACTCCGCGTTCGCGCAGCTTGCGCACCCGTTCGTGGGCCGCACCGGCGGAGAGGCCCACGGACCGGCCCAACGCGGCATAGGACTGGGTGGCGTCCTGCTGGAGCCGGGCCAGCAGGGAACGGTCTATGTGATCCACAACTCCCCATTCGGCAGAACCTTGATCGGACCATATCTCATACGGCAGTCTCACCAGCGAGCCGAAGGTGATTCCGGGACTCCGGGATGACGTGCTGGATGGGGAGGGTCTGCATGACCGGCGAACGTGGCGTGCTGTACGAGATGTTCGACGAGCGGTTCCGCACCGGGCGGTGCATGAACGGTGATGCCGCCCTGGAAGTGCTGTACACCGGCTGCCGCTGGGCCGAAGGCCCGCTGTACGTGCCCGCCTGGCGGCAGGTGATCTGGAGCGACATCCCCAACGACCGGATGCTGCGCTGGGACGAGGAGACCGGCGCGGTCGGTGTCTTCCGGCGGTCCGCCGGACACACCAACGGCAACACCCTCGACCGGCAGGGCCGGTTGATCACCTGCGAACAGGGCAACCGGCGGGTGACCCGGACCGAACACGACGGCACGGTCGCGGTACTGGCGGACCGCTGGCAGGGCAAGCGGCTGAACAGTCCGAACGACGCGACGGTCCGGTCCGACGGCACGCTCTGGTTCTCCGACCCGGACTTCGGGATCACCAGCGACTACGAAGGACACCGCGCGGCGAGCGAGATCGGGGCCAACCACGTCTACCGCGTCGATCCCACGACGGGCGAGGTGCACCTGGCGGCGGACTGCTTCGCGGCGCCCAACGGGCTGGTGCTCTCGCCGGACGAGCAGAGGCTGTACGTCTCCGACACCAGGGACAACGTCATCCGCGTCTTCGACGTGCGCGAGGACGGGGAGCTGTCGGACGGCCGGGTCTTCGCGGAGGGCGGGGCCCGGAGCGGGGCGCGCTTCGACAACATCCGGTTCGACGACGAGGGGCGGCTGTGGGTGGCCGCGATGGGTGACGGGGTGCACTGCTACGACCCGGACGGGACGTTGACCGGGCGGTTGGTCGTGCCGGAGGCGGTGTCGAACGTGGCGTGGGGCGGGGTGAAGCGGAATCGGTTGTTCATCACGGCTGAGACGAGTCTGTACTCCGTGGTCATGGGGGTCACGGGCACACACCCGACGGGGGCGCGCCCGTGACCCCCGCCTCCGTGGTGCCCACCCTCGCCCCGGGGGCGCCCACCACCCGTCCGAAGGGCCGCCACCGCTAACGGACAGGCAGGCCCCGCCCGTACGTCAGTCCGCCGCTCCTCTCCACAACGACAGGGCGAACGCGTAGCTGGTGACGGGCAGGATGACGATCGGCGGGGCGGGCAGCAGGAGCAGCGCGAGCCCGAGGGCGGCCAGGGAGGCCACCAGGGGCACCCACCCGAAGGCGGTACGCCGCCGGACGAGGTCGGGGGCATGGCGGACGGCGGCGAGCATCAGCAGGCCGCAGGCGACAGCGAAGAAGGCCATGGCGATGCTCATGCCGTGGGTGACGTCGAGGGTGGTGCGTTCCAGGCCGAGCAGGGTGAAGGTGGACTCCCGCATCGCCGTGTCGGCTCTGCGCTGCTCGGGGGTCGGGGTGGCCGAGGCCGTCGCGGCGACGAAGGCGAGGTGGCCGGCCCCGAGGACGACGAATCCGTACGCGCCGATCCTGAAGGGCCGTACGGGATCCGCTCCGGTGGAAGTCCGGGCGGCGATCGCGGTGTTCATCAGCGCTCCTCCTCCTTGATGTCGACGGACCGGCTGGAGGCCTGGGGCGAACCGGGTGCCGGTTCCGGGCCGGGCGGGGGCTGCCAGCCGAGGAGCGTGTCCAGCCCCCGTGCCGTGACTGCCGACGGCGTGGCCCGTACGGCGAAGTTGCGGACGGAGACCGCCAGGGGATGGGAGAGCCGGGCGAGGTCCCCCATGCGCCGGGAACGGCGGCTGATCAGCGTCGTGCGCCCGAGCCGGGCCTCCGTGTAGGCGGCGAGCGCGGCCGGTACGGCGGTGCCGCCCGCGAGGAGGTGCGCCAGGACGACCGCGTCCTCGATGGCCTGGCAGCCGCCCTGACCCAGGTTGGGGGTCATCGCATGGGCGGCGTCACCGAGCAGAGCCACCCGGCCGGAGTGGAACCGGGGCAGGGGCGCGGCGAGTTCGTAGAAGTCGTGGTGGAGGACGGTCACGGGGTCGGGCTCGCGCCCGTCCGGCCGATCCAGCCGCTCCAGCAGGGCCGGGATCGGATCGTGCCAGGCACCGAAGCGGCGGACCAGCTCCGCGCGGTGGTCGGCCGGCCGCGTACCGGGGCCGGCGACAGCGGTCGCGTACACATAGACCCGGCCGTCGGCGAGGGGGACGATCCCGAACCGCTCCCCTCTCCCCCAGGTCTCGGCGGCCGGGAGCGCGGGCAGGCCGGCGCCGGGCAGCACCGCCCGCCAGCCGGTCTCACCGGCGTAGCGCGGACCGGGGTGCCGGGGAAAGAGCTGCCCCCGGAGCGCGCTGCGCAGTCCGTCGGCCGCCACGACGGCATCGGCCCGCAGCTCCCCCGCCGACGTACGCACCACCACCGCGCCCTCGGCGGCCTCGTCAACCCCGCCCACCGAGACGCCGAGCCGCAGCGCGCCGGGCGGCAGGGCGGCGGCGAGGGCGTCGATCAGGAAGCCGCGGTGGACGGCGCGGGCGGGAACCCCGTAGCGGGAGGCCGCGGCGCCGGTCCGGCTCAGCCACGCCCCGTCGGGGGTACGGAGTCCGAGCGCACCGGCCAGGGGCTCGCCCGCCGACACCGCGGGCCCCAGGCCGATCGACTCCAGGGCACGCAGGGCGTTGGGGGCGAGCACGATGCCCGCACCGATCCCCGTGAGGGCGGCGGCCCGTTCGCACACGGTCACCCGCCATCCGCGACGGCTCAGCGCCACCGCGGCGGTCAGGCCGCCGATCCCGCCCCCGGCCACGACAGCATGACGAACACCCATAAGGATCGCCTCCCCACGCGCACCCTCTACATCTGTAGAGGCTCATGGGCCGCACTCTACACCTATAGAGTGCGAACCATGCCTGCTCCCCTCCCCGACCGCCGGGACCTGATCGCTGACACCGCCATCGCCACGGTGGCCGCCGCAGGTCTGCGCGGCCTGACCCACCGCGCGGTCGACACGGCGGCCGGGCTGCCCGCCGGCAGTACGTCGTACTACTTCCGCACGCGATCCGCCCTGATCAGCGCCTGCTACCTCCGCCTGGCCACGCTGACGGTCGCCGACGTGGACCGCTGGGAGGCCCGGCACGGCGTCCCGGACCCGGACTCCGCCGCCGAGTCCCTGGCCGCGCTGCTGCACCACTGGCTGACCACGGGACGGGACCGCCAACTGGCCCGCTTCGAGCTGAGCCTGGAGGCGACCCGCCGCCCGGAACTCCGCGCCGACCTGGAGACCGCCGGCCGCGCCGCACGCGCCAGGGCCGCCACTCTGCTGGCGTCGCTGGGTGCCCCCGATCCGGAACAGGCGGCGGACCTGCTCGTCGCCTGGACCGACGGCCTGCTGTACGACCGCATCGCCGGCGCCCCGGCCACGAGCCGCCCGGCACCGGACCCGGCCGAACTCGCCGTGGTCGTACGGCGGATGCTCGCCGCCCTGCTCGCCCCCTGAGGGTTTCGGGGCCTCGGGCTCGGCACCCCGTTACGTGCCCCGGGCCCACCTGCGCGGTTCCGTCCTCAAACGCCGGACGGGCCGGGGTGGACCGGTCCAGGTAATCCTGCTGGAGTACTAGCCCCCCAGCACCGCCTGCATCACGCTCTTCGCGATCGGGGCGCCCAGCCGGCCGCCCGAGATGTCCGAGCGGGAGATGTCCATGTCCGTCGGGTCGATGAACACCGCGACCGCCACCGAACGCCCGTCGTCCTTCTTGCCGTAGCTGACGAACCAGCCGTACGGGACCTCGTCGCGGACGTTCACGCCGCGCTGGGCGGTGCCCGTCTTGCCGCCGACCGTGACACCGTCGATCAGGGCGCGCTGGGCACTGCCCTCCTTCGCGGTGTGCTCCATCATCTCCTGGACCTTCTTCGCCGTCTCCGGCGAGACGGCCTGGCTCATCTCCATCGGCTCGTTCTTCTCCAGCGTGGAGAGGTCCGGGCCGCGCAGCTCGTCGACGATGTAGGGCTGCATCAGCTTGCCGTCGTTGGCGAGGGCCGCCGTGACCATCGCCATCTGCATCGGGGTGCTCGTCAGACTGCCCTGCCCCATGCCGGTGAGGGCCGTGCCGGGCTTGTCGAGCTTCGGCGGGTAGAGGCTCTTCGTGGCGAGCATGTCGCCGAACTCGTCCGCGTACACGTCCTCGTTGAAGCCGAACTTCTCCGCCGTCTCCCGCATCCGGTCCTCACCCAGCTCAGCGGCGGCGTCGAGGAAGACGTTGTTGCAGGAGTACTGCATGGCGGTCTTCATGGACGCCTTGCTGCACACGGCGTCGCCCGCCTCGCTGCCGATCTTGTTGGAGGAGAGCGGCAGCGGGTACGGCGAGACGGCGTCCGTCCGGGCGTCCACGTCGGTGACCACGCCGTGCTCCAGCGCCGCCGCGGCCGTGAGGATCTTGAAGGTGGAGCCGGGCGGGTACGTCTCGCGCAGCGGGCGGTTGGCCAGCGGCTTGCCCTTCTTCTTCTCCAGCGCGGTGAACCGTTCGCTCTCCTTGAACGTGATGCCGGCGAAGACCTCGGGGTTGTACGAGGGGGTGGAGACCAGTGACAGCACCTTTCCGGTGCGCGGGTCCAGGGCGACCACCGCACCCCGGGCGCCCAGGTCCGTCAGCCCCTTGTAGGCGGCCTTCTGCGCCTTGGCGTCGATCGTGGTGATCACATCGCCGCCGCGCCGGGGCTGTCCCGTCAGGACGTCCTTGGCGTGCCGGAAGGCGAACCGGTCGTCCTGGCCGCTGAGGATGCTGTCGTAGGTCCGCTCCAGCAGCGAGGTGCCCCGGGCCTGGGAGGCGTAGCCGGTGACGGGCGCGTACATCGGGCCGTCCTTGTAGGTCCGGCGGAACGCGTAGTCCCGGCTCTCGGTCTCCTTCGACCCGGTGATCGCCTTGCCGCCGACGATGATGTCGCCGCGCGGCGTGGCGAACCGCTCGAACCGCACCCGGGCGTTCCTCTCGTGCTGGGCCAGCTCCTGGCGGTCGACGTGCTGGAGCCAGTTCACCCGCAGCAGCAGGCCCAGCACCAGCAGCCCGCAGAAAATGGCTATGTGCCGCAACGGCCTGTTCATTCCACTCCCCACCCCGGGCGGGCCTCCGGCCCGCGTGTGCGTTCCCCGGTGAGTAAGGATGCCTTGTCGGCACGCCCGGTTGCACCGGCGGCCCCGGAGGGCCCCTCCCACGAGGTCAGAGGTACGCGGCGTACGCGTCCAGGGTCCGCAGCACCTCCGGTTCGTCCGCCGGGGGCAGCTGGAGCACGACCTCCTCGATGCCCAGCTCCGCGTAGTGGGCGAGCTTCCCGGGGCTCGGCAGGACCGCGTACGGCACCACCTGGAGGCTCTTCGGGTCCCGCCCGGCCTCCTCCCAGGCCGCCCGCAGTTTCGGCAGGGACTCCGTGAGGCCCCCGCCGCCGATGGGCAGCCAGCCGTCGGCGTACTCCGCGATGTGCGCGAACAGCTTCGGGCCCGCGCCGCCGCCGATCAGCGTGCGCGGGCCGTTGACCGGGCCGCGCGGCCGCTGGAAGGGCTTCGGGTGCGCCTCGCTCGCCTGCACCGACCCGGACGCGCCCTCGTACCCGGTCGGCTCGTCCGCCCACAGGGCCCGCATCAGCGCCATCCGGTCCCGGACCCGGTCCCGGCGCGTCGGCCACTCCACCCCGTGGTCTGCGGCCTCCTCGACGTTCCAGCCGTAACCGACGCCGAGCGTGAACCGGCCGCCGGAGAGGTGGTCCAGGGTGGCCGCCTGCTTGGCCAGGTCGATCGGGTCGTGCTGGGCGACCAGCGTGATGCCGGTCCCCAGGGTCAGGCGCTCGGTGACGGCGGCGGCCTGGCCGAGGGCGACGAACGGGTCCAGCGTCCGGCCGTACTCGCGGGGCAGCTCACCGCCCATCGGGTACGGCGTACGGCGGCTCACCGGGATGTGCGTGTGCTCGGGCAGATACAGCCCGCCGAACCCCCGCCGCTCCAGCTCGCGGGCGAGCCGGACCGGGGTCACCGTCTCGTCGGTGAGGAAGATCGTGGTGGAAATCCGCATCGAAGCCACCTCCATGGTTGTTGTCGTTCCCTACGTCGTCCTTCTGTACGTCGTCCGTGCGAAGCGCCAACGTAAGCCGTATGTCGGCGAAATCCGAGAGCGTGACCGCCATGAACTCCGCCATGAACTCCGCCGTGAACTCCGCCGTGAACCGGCGCGGCCTCCTCGCCGCGACCGCCGCCACCGGCCTAACGTTGGCCACCGTGAGCTTCGCCCGCGCCGAGGACCGCTCCGAAGACCGCTCCGGACCCGGCCCGGACGGCCCCCACCGCACCCGGACCGTACGCGGGACGCTGCCCGTCGGGTCGCCCGACTACGTGTACCTCCCGGTCGACGTCCCGCGCGGGGTGGCCGAGTTCGCCGTCTCCTACACGTACGGGAAACCACCCGTCCCGCCCGGCGTCCAGGGCAACGCGCTCGACATCGGCCTCTTCGACGAACGCGGTACGGCCCTGGGCGGGCGCGGCTTCCGGGGCTGGTCCGGCGGGGCGCGCACCTCGTTCTTCGTCCGGGCCGACGCCGCGACCCCCGGCTATCTCCCCGGCCCCGTACGCCCCGGGGTCTGGCACATCGCCCTGGCCCCCTACACCGTCGCCCCCGAAGGCCTCCCGTACGAGGTGACCGTCACCCTCCGCTTCGGCGGGACGGCCCCCACCCCCGCGCCGGTGTACCCGCCCGAGCGGGCGAAGGGGCGCGGCCGGGCCTGGTACCGGGGCGACTGCCACGTCCACTCCGTCCACTCCGACGGGCGGCGCACCCCGGCCGAGGTCGCCGCCGCCGCGCGGGACGCCGGGCTCGACTTCATCAACAGCAGCGAGCACAACACGACCTCCGCGCACGCCGCGTGGGAGGGGCTGTGGGGTGACGACCTGCTGATCCTGACCGGCGAGGAGATCACCACCCGCAACGGGCACGTGCTCGCCGTCGGCACCGACCCGGGCGTCTTCGTCGACTGGCGCTACCGGGCCCGCGAGAACCGCTTCGGCCGGTACGCGCACCAGGTGCGGCGGGCCGGGGGGCTCGTCGTGCCCGCCCACCCGCACGCCACCTGCATCGGCTGCAACTGGAAGTTCGGCCTCGCCGAGGCCGACGCGGTCGAGGTGTGGAACGGGCCCTGGACCCCGGACGACGAGATCGCCCTCGCGGAGTGGGACAACGCGCTGGTGGCCGCCGTACAGAACACGGACGTACGGAACCCGGACGACGGGCCGGGGCGCTGGCTCCCCGCGACGGGCAACAGCGACGCCCACCGCGAACCGGACCGGGTGGGCCACCCGCAGACCGTCGTCCTGGCCGAGTCGCTGTCGCGGCGGGCGATCCTCGCGGGCATCCGGGCGGGCCGCTCCTATCTCGCCGAGTCCGCCGCCCTGACCCTGTCCTTCGGCGCGACGGACGGGCGGGGCGGGCACGCGGGCATCGGGGAGCGGCTGCGGGCGGCTGCGGACGCTCCCGTGACCGTACGGCTGGAGGTGTCGGGTGCGGCCGCCGACTGCACGGTGCGCCTCGTGACCGACCAGGGGGTCCTGCTGACCACCCCGCTGCCCGCGGCGGGAACGGGCGTGGTGGAGTGGCGTACGACGCCCGCCCACGCCGCGTACGTGCGCGCCGAGGTCCGGCACGCACCGGCCGTTCCCGGGCTGCCGGGCGCGTTCGCGGCGCTCACCAATCCGGTCTTCCTGGACGCGGCGGCCGGTACGGGAGGCTGAGAAGCGGGACCGGCGGAACCGGTACGGCGGGCCGGGATGCGGGAAGGGACGGAGCACGCGCGGCGGAGAGGCCGGGCGGAGAGGAGTGGGCATGGGACCGGGGCTGGGGTACTTCCTGCTGCCGGCGGGCGGCGCGCTGAGCCTGACCGGGGTGATCACCGGCAACGGCACGCTGATCAGCCTGAGCTGGATCATGTGGGTGCTCGGGATCCTGCTGATCCTGGGGAACCGGTACCGCCGCCCCGCCGATCCGCGCGCGCTGGCGGTCGCGGCCGCCGCCGGGGACGCCCGAGCGGTACGGGGGCTGCGGACGCTCGCCCTGACCGCCCGGGCCGAGGGGCGTCCCGACACGGCCGAGCGGCTGCTGCGGCAGGCGGTGAAGGCCGGTGACGTGGAGTCGATGTGGGAGCTGGGCCGCCTGGTCGAGCAGCGCGAGGGTCTGACGGCGGCGGAGCCGTGGTTCCGGATGGCGGCGGAGCGCGGGCACGCGGTGGCCAAGCGGCTGTTCCGGCCGGGCGGCGCGCTGCACCCGGACGGGGCGGACCCGGCGCCGTAGCGCCGTACGGTCCGCCCCGCGCGAGCGGTTTCCGTTACGCGAGCCCCAGCGCCGCCCTCGTCAGGAACGCCAGCCGGGCCGTCTTCTCGGGCTTCCGGATCTCCGGGCCCAGTTCGAACCCGATCCGGGCCATCCGGGCGATCGCCTTCTCGTTGCGGGCGTCGGGCTCCACGACGACCCGCACATGGGCCGGGTCGCTGAAGACGTAGGCGATGAACGCGGTGAGCAGGGTCTCCGTGTACCCCTTCACGGCTCCCTCGCCCTCGGCGGGCGCGATCAGCAGGTGGACGCCGAAGTCCCCGGGCTGGACGTCGTAGCACTCGCCGACCGGGTCGGCGTCCGGCTCGTACGTCTGGAAGAGCGCGGCCGGAACCCCGTCGCGCAGGGCGAGGTAGGCGTGGTGCGTGGGGAGAGAGTCGACGAACTCGTAGATCTCGCGGACCTGTTCGAGGGTGTGGCCGGCCATGCCCCAGAAGCGGGCCCGCTCCTCGGTGACCCAGCCGTGCAGCAGTTCGGCGTCGGCCGCCGGGTCGACCGGGACGAGACGGACGGTGCCGAAGCCCTCGATCTTCTGCTCGTGGACGGCCGGGCGCAGGGCGGGTGCGACGGGCTCGGTGGCGGCGGTCATGGCGGGGTTCTCCTCGGGGTGGTGCGTCGTGCGGTGGGGCTTCGTGCGGTGCAGCAGGTTCCAGTCCGTGACGACCGGGGCGAGCTCGCCCCGTGCCCACAGGGGCGTCTGGTCACGGTGGTGGGCGGATCCGGGAACTCCGGACGCGCCGAACGGGACCACCCACCGGCTGTCCTCGCGGCGGCCCAGGTCCCAGACGTACCGGGCGGCCGGGCCCCGGGCGAACAGGTCGGTGACACCGGGGACGCTGGAGGTGGACAGCACGCAGTCGTGGTCGCCCGCGGCCCCCGGCCGGATCGCCTCCGCGTCGGAACTGTCGGGTGCGAGGTCCGGCAGGGCCTGCCAGGGGGACAGCCGGTGCAGCTCGCCCCACGGGCCGGGCGGGGTCTCCTCGGCCGCCGCCGCGACGGCCTCGGCCGAGGCGGCGACGAGCGCCAACCGGTCCTCGTACGGCAGGAGCCCGACGGTGAGCAGGCTCTCCAGGGCGTAGCCGATCCGGGGTACGGCGGCGAGCCAGGGGCGGAACAGCGCGGGGTAGGCGGTCGAGCGCCAGGGGTCGTCCTCGCCCGTGACGCCGTTCAGAGCGGGGTGGGCGGCCAGCCGGTGGACGACGTCGGTGCGCAGGCGGGCGTAGAGGGTCGCGTCGGTGCTGTCCGCGTCCATGTGGCGGTCCCAGCGCAGCAGCCGGTCCCGGAGGCGTTCGGCGGCGGGGCCGAGGCCAGGGGCCCAGGCGAGCAGGGACAGGAGTTTACGGGAGGAGGCGAGGCGGGTGTCGGTGTGGACGGCGGCCTGGGCGTCGGGGGTCCAGCCGGTGTCCGCGCCGAGCAACTCCCGTATCCGGCGGGCCCGGTGCGGGGGTGCGAACTCGACGCCGAGCGGGGCGGCGAGGCCGCACTCGTTGGCCATGACGGCGATCCCGTCGGCGCCGTCGGCCTCGGTACGGGGCAGGGGCACGGTCTCGCCCTCGCGCCAGGCGTACGCCGGGTCCTCGGCGGGGACGACCCGCAGCCGGTTGGCGTACGGGCGCACGGGGACGTGCCCGGCGACCCGGTGCAGGGTGGACCCGGCGGTGTCGGCGGCGAGCACCACGTTGACGGGTTCGATCCAGCGGTCGAGGGCGGTGTCGACGTCGGCGACCGTACGGGCCCGGAGCAGCGCGGGCAGCGCGTCGAAGCCGAGCTCGCCGGTGACGCGGGGCGGGTAGCGGAGGCTGATGAAGGTGCCGTCGGCGGCCGGGGGCGCGCCGGCCGCCCCGGCCCCGGCCCCGGGGCCGTCCCCGATGATCACCGGACCCCGGTCCGTCTCGATGACCTCGACCTGCTCCGGCTCCGCCCCCGCCACCTCGATCGTCTCGGTGTGGGCGTGGGCCCGGTACCAGCCGTCGGGGCCGAGCGCCTCCACTCCGCCGTCCGGGGTGCGGCGCACCTGCTCCCGGTAGAGGTCCTGGTAGTCGGCCATGGCGTTGGTGATCGCCCAGGCGACGTGGCCGGTGTGGCCGAAGTGGGCGATGCCGGGGATGCCCGGGACCGCGAGGCCGACGACGTCGAACTCGGGGCAGGCGAGGCGGATCTGCTGGTAGACCCCGGGGTCCTCGATGAAGCGGTGCGGGTCGCCCGCGAGGAGCGGGGCTCCGGTGGCGGTGCGGGCGCCGGTGAGCAGCCAGCCGTTGCTGCCCGCCGTGCCGGGGCCGTCGGTGGCGAAGAGGGTCGTCCGGTCCTCGCCGAGCCGGCGGGCCACCTCTTCGCGCCAGAGTTTGGTCGGGAACCCCGCGAACAGGATGTGGGTGGAGAGCCAGACGCCGAGCGGGGTCCACGGCTCCCAGCGGCCGGGCGCGAGGCCCACGGCGGCGAACTCGGGGGCCCGCTCGGCCCCTTCGGCGAGGCCCTCGTTGACGCCGTCGACGTACGCCGTCACCCAGGCGGCGGTCTCCGGTGCGAGGCGGTCGAAGCAGCGGCGGGCGGTGTCGGCGATCCGGGCCCGCCGGACGAACCGGTCCCAGTCGACGGCTTCCGCGCCGAGGTGGGAGGCGCTGGTGCCGAGCACCCGGTGGCGTTCGGTCTCCAGCTGCCAGGCCCGGTCGAGGGCGGTGGCGTGGCCCTGCGCACGGGCCAGGGTGAGGGCGTCGGCGGCCCGGAGGTGGGGTATCCCCCAGTCGTCCCGGAAGAGTTCGTAGCTCACGGCTTCCTGCGCCCGGTCGGGTCTCTCGCCCGGTCTCTCGCTGTCGACGTCAGCGGCCATCGCTCTGCCCATCCCCTGCTCCCGGTGGTTTTCAGCCACTCCCCAGCCCCCGAGATTTAGGTTAGCCTAACCTAAAGAGACCCTTTGGGCAGTGGGCCGGGGCGGCAGGAGAGGGCGGGGAGCACCGTGGGGCATGGCTGGGAAGGCGTCGTTCTCAAACTGTTCCGGGGCCGGGATTTCACGTTCACCGTGACCGGCGCCGAGCAAGTCACCGACCGCTTCCACCGGGTGCACCTGACCGACGGCGGGCTGCTCGCCGCGACCGGCGGGGCGCACCCCACGATGTGGGTGCGGCTCTGGTTCGAGAAGGCCGGCAAACCGCATCAGCGCGCCTACACCCTGGTCGACCCGGACCCCGAGGCCGGGACCTTCAGTCTGGAATTCGCCCTCCACGAGGGCCCCGCCTGCGACTGGGCGCGAACCGCCAAGGCCGGCGACACGATCGACGCGACGCTCCAGGGCACCGGTTTCACGCTGCCCGACCCGGCCCCGAAGCGGCTCTTCGTGATCGGTGACGCGGCGGCGCTGCCCGCGATCAACTCCCTGCTGGACGCGATCCCGTCGACCCCGGCGACCATCTGGTTCGAGACCGCGCACGAGGACGACCGGAAACTCCCGTTCCGCCTCGACGAGGCCCACCACACCCTGCACCACGTGGAGCGCCGCGAGGCGGGCGCGCACCTGGTCACCGAGGTGAAGGCGGCCCTGCCGGAGCTGCTGGGCACGGACCACTCGGACGCGTACGTCTGGGTCGCCTGCGACACGTCGACGACTCGGACCCTGTCGACGTACCTCCGCAAGGAGCTGGGCCTGCCCAAGGACCGGGTGAACGCGCTGGGTTACTGGCGGCCGTAAGTCCCGGGAAGCCCACCGCACAGAGGCCCCGGCGAGCTCGCTCGCCGGGGCGCTTACCTGCCCGTGGACCGCAGCGACCTGCGCAGCAGCACCCCGCCGATCCCCACCAGGCTCGGGAAGCCGCTCTTCGGCATGGCGACCGTGCCCACCGCGCCGACGGCGGACAGGACGACGCCCGCCGCGCGCTGGGCCGGCAGGTCCCCGTGCTCCTCGGCCGAGCGCAGCAGCCGGCCGCCCAGCCACAGCGTGGGGGCGGCGGCCATGAACCAGAAGGCGGCGGCGCGGTCGCCCCGGTCGGGGACGGAGCCGACGACGGACCCCCGCCCGATCTCGGCGAACACATCGCGGTAGATCACCGCACCGATGGCGCCATGAGCGATTCCGACCACCTGGAGCAGGCGTCCCGCCGAAGCTCGTGTCATGGCCTCATCGTACGAGCGGACCGTCCGCGACCGGGGCCCACCGCGCCCTCAGTCCTGGACCACCAGCGCCGGCGTCTCCTTCGTCAGCACCTCGCCGCGGAAGAACGCCGGGCTGCGGCGCTCCATCGCGATCATCAGCACCACGCCGAGGAGCAGCAGCCCCACCCCGATGACGAACACCGAGCCGACGCCGAACACCGAGGAGCCGGAGCCGTACGCCGGGTCCCACATGTCGTAGAGGGTCTTGGCGAAGACGGCGGCGAGGAGGACGCCGCCGAGCAGCGGGAAGAGGCCCTTGAAGACCAGGTCCCGGGTGGAGCGGGTCAGTTCGGCCCGGAAGTACCAGGCGCAGGCGAAGGCGGTCAGCGCGTAGTAGAAGCAGATCATCAGGCCGAGCGCGTAGATGGTGTCGACCAGGACGTGCTCGCTGACCAGGGTCATCACGGTGTAGAAGACGCCGGTGCCGATGCCCGCCGTGATCGTCGCCCGGCCGGGCGTCTTGAAGCGGGGGTGGACCTTGGCGTACGAGGCCGGCATCGCCTCGTACGCGGACATCGCGAGCACCGTGCGGGCGACCGGGATGAACGTGGTCTGGAGGCTGGCGGCGGCCGAGGCGAGGACCGCGAGGAAGAGCAGGACGCCGAGGCCGGGGCCCATCACCGGTCCGGCGAGGGCGGCGAAGACGTTGTCGGAGGTGTCCGGGTTGGCGAGGCCGAGCCCGGAGGTGCCGGAGCCGACGGCCATCTGGGCGGCGACACCGGTGGCGAGGTAGGAGCCGACCAGGACGACCATCGCGATGAGCGCCGCGCGGCCGGGGGTCTTCTCGCTGCCCGTGGTCTCCTCGTTGGCGGTCAGACAGGCGTCCCAGCCCCAGAACATGAAGATGGAGAGGGAGAGGCCCGCAGTGAAGGCGGCGAAGGACTGGACGGCGAAGGGGTTCAGCCAGGACCAGGAGAAGTCGAGCGAGGACGCGAAGTCCGGGCCGCCGCTGCCGGCCTTGCCGAGCGCCATCGTCACGAACAGGGCGAGGACGACCAGTTGGAGGCCGACCAGGGCGTACTGGATGCCCTTGGTGGCGGTCATGCCCCGGTAGCTGATCGCGGTGGCGACGGCGATGAGGGCGAGGCAGGTGATGATGTGGACGGGCTTGCTGTCGTCCAGGGCCGCGACCGAGCTGCTGCCGGTGATCTCGCCCGCCAGCAGCCAGAAGTACGAGGTGGCGACGCCCGCCAGGTTGGACAGCACGATGATCGTCGCGATGACGAGACCCCAGCCGCACATCCAGCCGACGCGCGGGCCGAACGCCTTCACCGTCCAGGTGAAGGAGGTGCCGCAGTCCGGCATCGCCTTGTTCAGCTCGCGGTAGGCGAAGGCCACGAGCAGCATCGGCAGGAACCCGGCCAGGAAGACGGCGGGCATCTGCACGCCGACCTCTCCGGCGGTGGAGCCGAGGGTGGACGTCAGGCAGTAGACGGGTGCGACAGTGGAGACGCCGATGACCGCGCTGCCCATGAGGCCGACGGAGTTCCCGCCGAGCCCTTTGCCGCGTACGCCGCCGCTGCCCGTGCCACCGTCGGCCGGGGCGCTTCCCCGTACCGTGTCTCCGGCCCGTGGCCGCGCGTCCAGCTGAGTCATGAGAAGGACGCTATGCGCTGCGATATCCACATCCGGAGCGTGAGACTCCAACGTCTCACCCTTGGGTGTAGCGGCCAATAACTCGTGAACACTTCGTCAATTCAAGGTCATGTTCACGTTAGACCTTGCAATGAACGCCACTCGGCCGAGCGTGACGACGTACGGTAACCGTAGCCCTGTCCGTTTTGTGTGGGTTCAAAATTTTCCCGCGCCGTCTCCGCGCCTCCTCCGCGCCTCCTCCGCGCCCGCTCCCGCTCTGGGTCAGCCGGGCCAGACGATCGCCTGCGTCTCGCTGTAGGCGTGCAGGGCGTACGAGCCCACATCCCGCCCCACCCCGCTCTTCTTGAACCCGCCGAACGGGGCCTCCATGTTCCGCCCGACCGTGTTGACGCCGACCCCGCCCGCCCGCAGCCGCCGGGCAACGCGGAAGGCGCGGGCGACATCGCCGGACCAGACGTAGTCGATGAGGCCGTAGTCGCTGTCGTTGGCCAGCGCGATGCCTTCCTCGTCGTCGTCGAAGGGGACGACGACCACGACCGGCCCGAAGATCTCCTCGCGGACGACCCGCATGTCGGGGGTGCAGCCGGCGAGGAGGGTGGGGGCCACGTAGAAGCCCCGGTCCAGGTGGGCGGGGCGGGCGCCGCCCGTGACCACCCGCGCGCCCTCCTTCCGGCCGAGTTCCACGTACGCCTCGACGCGGTCGCGGTGGGCGGCGGAGATGACGGGGCCGACGACCGTGGCCCGGTCGGCGGGGTCGCCGACGGTGAGCGCGTCGGCGTACGCGGCGAGCCGGGCGATCAGCTCGTCGTGCCGGGACCGGTGGACCAGGACGCGGGTCGGAGCCGTACAGATCTGTCCGCTGTAGAAGGAGAAGGTGGTCCCGATCCCCGCGACGGCGGAGCCCGGATCCGCGTCTTCCAGGACGAGCGCGGCGCCCTTCCCGCCCAGCTCCATCAGCTGCCGTTTCATCCCGCGCCCGCACACCTCCGCGATGCGCTGCCCGACGGCGGTGGAGCCGGTGAAGCTGACCATGTCCACGTCCGGGGAGTCGACGGCGGCCTCACCGGCTTGTGCGCCCGAGCCGGTGACCACGTTCACCACGCCCGGCGGAACACCCGCCTCCGCGAGGGCGGCGGCCATCCGGAGGACGGAGAGCGGGTCCTGCGGGGCGGGCTTCACGACGACCGTGTTGCCCATCGCGAGGGCGGGTGCGATCTTGCCCGCCGGGTTGGCCCACGGGTTGTTGTACGAGGTGATGCAGGTGACCACGCCGACCGGCTGGCGGACGGCCAGCGCCCCGAAGACCCCGGCCTTCCCCATCGGCCCGGCCTCGTTGATCTGGGGTGCGACGGCCTCCTCGACCGGCTCCAGCGCGCCGCGCGCGTACCGCCGGAAGCGGGCGATGCCCACCCCGACCTGCATCCCCCGCGCGGTGGAGCCGGTGGCCCCGCTCTCCCGCCGGGCGATCTCGGCGTGGGCGGGGAAGTCGCGCTGGATGATGTCCGCCGTACGCTCCAGGATCGCGGCACGCTCCTCGGGGCGGGTCCGCGACCAGGCCGGGAAGGCCGCCTTCGCCGCCGCTGCCGCCTCGTACACCTGGGCGCGGCTCGCCTCGGGGGCGAGGCCCACGGTCTCCTCGGTGGCGGGGTCGACGACCTCGTAGTGTCCGTCGGCGGGTTCCACCCACTCCCCGCCGATGAACAGCCGCTCGGACACGGGGCTCACGCCGTACTCACCGTCCGGGTGTCACGGCCCGAGCGCAGCACCGTCCCCGGCACGGCGCCCGTCACCTTGTCGTCGCGCAGGGTCTCGACCCCGTTGACGCGAACGGAGACGATCCCGATGGCCTTGGAGTCCAGGCGCGGGCTGTCCCCGGGCAGGTCGTGGACGAGGGTCGCGGGTCCGGCGTCGATCCGCTCGGGGTCGAACAGGACGAGGTCGGCGTGGAAGCCCTCCTCGATCCGGCCGCGCTCGCGCAGCCCGAAGAGCCGGGCGGGATCGTCGGTGAGCATGCGGACGGCGGTGGGGAGCGGGAGGAGCTTGCGCCCGCGCAGACAGTCGCCGAGGAAGCGGGTGGTGTACGGGGCCCCGCACATCCGGTCCAGGTGCGCGCCCGCGTCGGAGCCGCCGAGCATGACGTCCTCGTGCTCCCAGGTGCGCTGCCGCAGCGCCCAGGAGTCAGGGTCGTTGTCGGTGGGCATCGGCCACAGGACCGTACGCAGGTCGTCGGCGGCGCAGATCTCGACGAGGCAGTGGAAGGGGTCCTGGCCGCGCTCGGCCGCGATGTCGTTCACGACGCGTCCCCTGAGGCCTTCGTTGGCGGCGCTGTACGTGTCCCCGATGACGTACCGGCCGAAGTTCGCGAGGCGGCGGAAGACCCCGGCCTCCTTGCTGTCGGCGCGGCGCAGCATCTCGGCGCGGGTCGCGGGGTCCCGGAGGCGTTCGATGCGCTCGGGGACGGGGAGGGCGAGGATCTCGCCCCACCCGGGAATGAGGTTGAGGGCGCAGAAGGTGCCGAGCGACATGTTCATGGGGGTGAGGATCGGCATGGTGAGCGCGACGATCCGGCCGCCGGCCGCGCGGGCACGTTCGCTCGGTATCAGCTGGCGCGGTACGCGTTCGGGGACGGCGGCGTCGATGGTGAGGACGTTCCAGTTGAGCGGGCGTCCGGCGGCGGCGGTCATGTCGACGAGGAGGTCGATCTCCTCGTCGGAGAACTGGTCCAGGCATCCGGCGACGATCGCTTCGAGCTGGGTCCCCTCGTGCTCGCCGACCGCGCGGGAGAGGGCGAGAAGCTCCTCGGGGCGGGCGTGCCGGGAGGCGACGGGTTCGCCGTCGCCGTCGGAGTGGGTGGACGACTGGGTGGTGGAGAGCCCCCAGGCGCCCGCGTCCATCGCGTCGTGGAAGAGCGCGAGCATGGCGTCCAGTTGGGCGGGGGTGGGCTGCCCGCCGACGGCGTCCGCGCCCATGACGTGCCGCCGCAGGGCGCAGTGCCCGACCATGAACCCGGCGTTGACGGCGATGCGCCCTTCGAGGGCGTCGAGGTACTCGCGGAAGGTGGACCAGGTCCAGTCGACGCCCTCCTCCAGGGCGGCGAGGGCCATCCCCTCCACCCGCGACATCATCCGCCGGGTGTAGTCGGCGTCCTCGGGGCGGTCGGGGTGGAGCGGGGCGAGGGTGAACCCGCAGTTGCCGCCCGCGACGGTGGTGACGCCGTGGTTCATCGAGGGGGTGGCGTAGGGGTCCCAGAAGAGCTGGGCGTCGTAGTGGGTGTGCGGGTCGACGAACCCGGGGGCGAGGACGAGCCCGTCGGCGTCCTCACTGGTGACGGCCTCTTCGGTGACGGTCCCGGGCTCGGCGATGACGACGATCCGGCCGCCGCGGATGCCGACGTCGGCGGGGTACGCGGGTCCGCCGGTGCCGTCCACGACGGTCGCGCGGCGGATGAGGTGGTCGAGCATGACGGTTCCCTTCTGGGGGTTCCTTCTTCGGCTCGGTCGGGACAGCCGGGGTACGCACGCTTTCGGCCGCGGTACGTACCCCGGCTCATCTGGGCGACGGTCCGGGAAGACGCCGCCCGGCTCCAGCGGCGGGGGCAAATCCAGCCTCGCCGGCGTTTGAGGCGAGTCTTTTCAGCCCCTCCGGCGATTGAGGAGCGGGGTCCGGGGCAGCGCCCCGAAATCAGTTCGCCGCCGCCCGCATCCGCGAGGTCCGATGCACCGGATCCGTATCGATCCGCGGAATCACGTGCTCCCCGATCAACCGGATCGTGTTCATCGTGTCCTCGGGACTGATCCCGATCGGCAGCCCGAAGCTCAGCTGGTCCGCCCCCGCCCGGTCCCACCGCCGGCACTGCTTCAGCACCTCGTCCGGGTCGCCGCAGATCATCAGCTCCTCCGCGATGAGCAGTTCGACGATCTCCTCGGTGTACTCCGGAAGCAGCTCCGGCCACTCCGGGATCCCCTCCGGCCGCGGGAACGTGTCGTGGTAGCGGAACAGCAGCGACTGGAGGTAGTTCAGGCCGCCGCCCACCGCGATCTCCACCGCCTTGGCGTGCGTCTCGGCGCAGATGGCCGTGGACGTCACCATCACGTTGTCGTTGACGAACGCCCCCACCGGCTCCGCGTCCTTGACCGCGTTCTTGTAGGACTCGACGACCCACTCCATGTCGGAGACCTTCTGCACGCTGAAGCCCAGCACCCCGAGCCCCTTCTTCCCCGCCATGGCGTACGAGGACGGCGACCCGGCCGCGTACCACATGGCCGGGTGCGCACCCCCGTACGGCTTCGGCAGGATCTTGCGCGGCGGCAGCGACCAGTGCTTGCCCTGGAAGCCCGCGTACTCGTCCTGGAGCCACATCCTGGGGAACTCGGCGATCGTCTCCTCCCAGAGCTCCTTCGTGTGGTTCATGTCGGTGATGCCCGGCATGAACCCGAGGATCTCGTGGCTGCCCGCACCCCGCCCGGTGCCGAACTCGAAGCGCCCTTCGGAGAGATGGTCGAGCATCGCGACCTTCTCGGCGACCTTCACCGGGTGGTTGACGGGCGCGAGCGGGTTGAAGATGCCGGAGCCGAGATGGATGCGCTCGGTGGCGTGCGCGAGATAGCCGAGGTACACGTCGTTGGCGGAGAGGTGCGAGTACTCCTCCAGGAAGTGGTGCTCGGAGGCCCAGGCGTACTTGAAGCCGGACTTGTCCGCCTGGATGACGTACTCGGTCTCCTCGATCAGCGCCTTGTGCTCTGCCTCGGGGTCCACCTTGGCACGCGCGGCGGGCACGTACCCCTGGACAAAGAGCCCGAATTCCACGGAGGTTCACCGTCCTCAGGTTTCCTGGCGGCATTTCTGACACACCGTCAGATTGCGATGCGACCGACTGTTCCACCGCCGCCGCGACCCGTCAATACCTGACGCCCAGTCAGGTGCGGTGCTTCAGAAGGGACTGACCCCCGCCAGCCACCCCCCGTCCACGACGAACGGCTGACCGGTGATGTACGAGGAGTCGTCGCAGGTCAGGAACAGCACCAGCGCGGCGACCTCCTCCGGCCGCCCGATCCGGCCCATCGGGAGGAGCTTGCGGTAGTACGCCTCCAGCGCCGCGCTCGACGCCGTCAGGTCGGCGTCCGGGTCCAGCAGCGCCGGGTTGGTCATCGCGGTGTCGACGGCCCCCGGACAGACGGCGTTGACCCGGATCCCCTTCCCCGCCAACTCCATGGCGGCGACCCTGGTGAGCCCCAGCACCGCGTGCTTGGTCGCGGCGTACGCGCCGACCAGCGGCATACCGGTCAGGCCGGTGTACGAGGACGTGTTGACGATCGTCCCGCCGCCCGCGGCCTCGATCTCCGGCGCGACGGCGCGGATCCCGAGGAAGGCCCCCGTCATGTTGACCCGCACCACCTGTTCGAACTCCGCCAGCGGGGTGTCGACCAGTTCGTTGAAGCGCAGGATGCCCGCGTTGTTGACCAGCCCGTCGATCTTGCCGAAGGCGTCCTTGGCCACGGCGACGGCGGCGGCCCAGTCCCCTTCGTCGCCGACGTCCAGCCGCACGAACCGGGCGACGTCCGCCCCGGATTCCTCCGCCAACTCCTTTACCAGTTCCTCCCCTTGCTCGACCAGCACATCGGCGACGACGACCCGCGCGCCTTCGGCCGCGAAGAGCCGCGCCGCCTGCTCGCCCTGCCCGCGCGCCGCCCCCGTGACGAGGACGACCCGCCCGTCCAGCTTGCCCATGACGTACTCCCCTACCTGCCGAGGTGCGGAGCGACGTCCGCACCGAACGCCGCCATCTGGTCCGTCAGTTCGTCCACGCTCCGGCTCCGGAAGCGGACCTGGATCTGGTGCACGCCGATCGCCGCGTACTCCCGCAACGACTCGGCCAGCTCCTCCGGCTTCCCGGCGAGCGTCCGCCGCCCCACGGGCCACCCGGGCTCACCGACGTACAGCGGCTCGGTGATCGCACCGACGACGATCGGCGCCTCGACACCGGCCTCCTCGCGCAGGGCGTGCAGCCGGACGATCTGCGCGGGCAACCGGTCCCGGGGGTCGCCCTGCGGCAGCCACCCGTCGCCGCGTACGGCGGCCCGGCGCACGGCGGCGGGCGACGAGCCGCCCACCCAGACCGGCACCCGCTCCTGGGCGGGCCGGGGCAGCTGCCCGAGCCCGCTGAACGCGAACCGCTCCCCCGCGAACTCCGGGTACTCCTCGGGACCGAGCGCGGCCCGCAGCGCGTCGATGCTCTCGTCGAGGACACCGCCGCGCCCGTCGAAGTCGGCCCCGACCGCCTCGAACTCCTCCCGTACGTGCCCGGCCCCGACCCCGAGGATCAGCCGGCCGCCGCTGAGGTGGTCGAGGGTGGCGTACTGCTTGGCGGTGATCAGCGGATGGCGCAGCCCGACGACGGCGACATGGCTCATGAGCAGCACGCGCTCGGTGACCCCGGCGAGGAAGGAGAGCGTGGCGACGGGGTCGTACCAGACGGTGCTCATGCCCGCCGCGAGCCGTCGCGGGATGGCGACGTGGTCGCAGCCGGCGATGTAGGCGAAGCCCCCGCGATCGGCGGCACGGGCGACGCGGACGAGATCGGCGGGGGTCGCCGCCGCCTCCCAGGGTTCCGCGTAGATGGCGCTCTGCGACTGGACCGGCAGCTGCATCCCGTACGACAGCGGCCCGTCGGGCGATATCGGCACGGTGACCTCCTTCCCCTCCGGCCCGGAACGGTCCCGCCCCGGGCGACGGCCGCCATCGTCATACCTGACGACCCATCAGACAAGGGGGCGGCATGCCCACGAGTGCGCCGAGCCGACACCACCGCATCATCGACTTCACCGGCCGAACGCCCCCGACACCCCCTTTCACCAGGCGTTTTCGCGATCGCCAAGGAGCCGCGCGGCGCGAGAAACACGACAGCCGCACGCCTCTTGCCCGAGCCGTCGACCCCCCTCTATGTTCGCCGGACAGGAATGGGGAAAGCGCTTTCTAGATGTCCGCGGAGAACCTCCCGGAGAAGGGATCGCGAGGGCGGGCACGGGGGCGCATCGATTGACATGCACCTGACATCAGGGGCATCACGGATCACCCGAAGACACAGGGAGACGAACATGAGGCAACCCGTCACACGACGGCTGCAGGCGGCACTGGCCACCCTGGCGCTCGCCGCCGCAGCCGGCGGCATCGTCCTGACGGCGCCCGAGGCGTCGGCCGCGGCCGGCAGCGCCACGGGCTACGCCACCCAGAACGGCGGAACCACCGGGGGCGCCGGCGGACAGACCGTGCGGGCCACCACCGGCACCGCGATCCACGCGGCCCTGTGCGGCCGCGCCGCCGCCGGCACGCCGATCGTCATCGAGGTCGAGGGCACCATCAACCACGGCAACACCAGCAAGGTGTCCGGCAGCAGCTGCAACACGGCCGACGGCGTGATCGAGCTGAAGCAGATCAGCAACGTCACGATCGTGGGCGTCGGCGGCGGCGCCGTCTTCGACCAGATCGGCATCCACATACGCGAGTCCAGCAACATCATCATCCAGAACGTGACCGTCAAGAACGTCAAGAAGTCGGGGTCCCCCACCTCCAACGGCGGTGACGCCATCGGCATGGAGTCCGGTGTCCGCAACGTCTGGGTCGATCACACGACCCTGGAGGCGTCGGGCGGCGAGTCCGAGGGATACGACGGCCTCTTCGACATGAAGGCCGACACCCGGTACGTGACCCTCTCCTACAGCATCCTGCGCAACTCGGGCCGCGGCGGCCTGGTGGGGTCCAGCGAGAGCGACGTCTCCAACGGGTTCGTCACGTACCACCACAACCTGTACGAGAACATCGACTCCCGCGCGCCCCTGCTGCGGGGCGGCGTCGGCCACATGTTCAACAACCACTACGTGCGGATCAACTCGTCCGGCATCAACTCCCGCGCCGGCGCCCGCGCCAAGGTGGAGAACAACTACTTCGAGGACTCCAAGGACGTCCTGGGCACCTTCTACACCGACGCCGCCGGCTACTGGCAGGCCGACGGCAACACGCTGGACAACGTGACCTGGTCGAGCCCCGGCGAGGACAACAACCCGGCCGGGCCCGCCATGGAGTCCACCACCACCGTCAGCATCCCCTACGCCTACTCCGCCGACGCGGCCGGCTGTGTGCCGGACGTCGTGAGTCGTACGGCGGGCGCGGGCAAGGGCCTGAAGGTCTCCGACGGCAACTGCACGGTCCAGCCGCCGACCGAGCCCACACCCGGGCCCACCGATCCCACCCCGGGGCCCACCGATCCCACGCCGCCCGGCGGGACCAACCTCAGCATCGGCGCCGGATCCGACGGATCCAGCAAGGCATCCGGGACCAGCTTCGGCCACCTGCGGGACGGTGACCTGACCACCTACTGGTCGCCCGCCGGTTCGACCGGACACGCCTCGATCAAGTGGGACTCCGCCACCGCCGTGTCCTCGGTCGTCATCCGGGAGGCGGCGGGCTCCGCCGGCACCATCGGGGCCTGGCGGCTGCGCGACGCCGACGCCGGAACCGTCCTGGCCTCCGGCGACGGAGCGGGGACCATCTCCTTCCCGCGCACCACCCTGCGCAAGATCACCTTCGAGATCGTCGGCTCGACCGGCTCCCCGAGGATCGCCGAGTTCGAGACCTACGCCGACTGACAGGGGCCGTCGCCCGGCGACCGGCCGTGCGACGCCCCACTCCGGCACCCCGTTCCCCGCACACCGGCAAAGGCCCGCACCCCCCGCTCGGCGGGGGGTGCGGGCCCTGCTAGGTGCCGGGCGCACGACGGCGGTGCGTCGAGTGGGCATGGCGGTACTCCTCCGGACGAACGGCGGCGGAAGACGGGCGAGAGGTGATCGGGGAACGGCCGCGGGTGGCAGGCGGCGGGTGGACGGCGAAGGGCCGAAGCCGCGAAGGGCCAGAGCTGCCGAAGGGCCAGAGCCGCGAAGGGCCGGAGCGGCGCTCTCCGGGGTGGTGGAAAGCATGCGGTGCCGCTCCGGCCGGTTCATCGGGGGTACGCGCCGGTCATCGGAGGCCGGACACCCTGCCCGCCCCGGCCTTGAGGCCGACCAGCACGGGAACGGCCCAGGGGTGGTGGACCGTCGTGCGCAGTTCGGGGGTCCAGCCCGCGCCCTCGGTGAGCTGCTCGCCGGGAACTCCGGCGTTGTGGACGGCGATCAGGTCGGTCCTGCGTCCGTTGACGAAGTTGTTCTCCGCGGTGAGCGGGGCCTCCGACCACTTCTTCAGGACGGTGGCCCGGTCCACGTCGCCGGCGAGCGTGAACGCGTTGTGCTCGGCGACCAGACGGGACTCGGCGCCGATGCCGTACGAGTAGCCGTAGGAACTGCCACGCGTGGCGACGAAGTGGTTGTTGTACGAGTCGACCTGGCCGAAGCGGACGCGCGGAGCACGTTCCTTGACGTCCTTGAAAAGGTTGTGGTGGAGCGTCACGCGGAGCTTGCCGCGGTCGGTCGCGCCGGCGCCGTCGCTGTTGCCGATGAGCATCGTCTTGTCGTGGTCCTTGAGGACGTTCCACGACACGGTGACCAGGTCGGCACCGCGCACGATGTCGAAGAGGCCGTCGTGCTGCTGGTACAACTGGCCGAAGTAGCGGGGCTGTCCGGCGTCGGGCCGGTCGCCGTCGCTGAAGGTGTTGTGGTCGACCCAGACGTTCCGGGAGCCGTACACGACGAGGTTGTCGTACTCCGAGTTCCAGGCGCCCCCGCTGCCGTCCGTGGGGTCCCACTGGGGGAAGCAGTCGTAGGTGTCCTCGAACGAGATGTTGCGGACGATGACGTTGGAGACGTCCCGGACCTGGAGACTGGCACCGATGATCTCGGGGTTCGCCCCGACCCCGATCAGGGTGGTGTTGGACGGGACCCGGACGTTCACGGCGGCCTCCTGGAGCTTCGCCGAGGCCACGCGGGCGTCCTCCAGCGGGCCCTCGGGAACCCGGTCTCCGCCCCACACCTCCGGGTCGTAGGCGGCGAGGTACTTCTCCAGGGTGTAGCCGTCCGTCTCGTACTGCTCGCAGCCGATCGGGGTGCCGTCGGCGTCGGAGTTGCCGTGGATGGTGCCGGCGACTCTGACGATCTTGGGCGCGTCGCCCGCCTCCTCGAAGGCGGCGACGAGCTCGGCCCGGTCGGTCACCGTGTAGACGTGCTCGGGTGCGGCGTTCGCGCCCCCTGTGGTGGACCCTCCCGCGGCGGCCCAGCCGTCCCCGGCGGGCAGTACGGCGCGCTCGATCCCGGTGCCGTGGGGACCCGGACGGGGGGCGGCCTGGGCGGGGAAGCTCAGCGCGAGGGCCAGCGAGGCGCAGCCCAGGGTGACGGCTGCGGACCGGGTGTGACGCGTGCGTGCGGGCATGGCGAAACCTTCTCTGCAGTCGGAGGAGAGGAAGCGGAGGAGCGGGGAGGGAAGGGGAGAGCGGCGGCCGGGGCGCGCGGCCCGGGCCGCCGCCGGTCCGTCATCGGGGCGGAGGGGCGGGGCCTCAGCCGTTGCCCAGCTCCTTCCACTCCTTGTTGGCGGCGTTCAGCTCCTCGGCCATCTTGTCCAGGAACTGCTTCGCCGTGGTCTTGCCGAGGAGCACCTTCTGGAACTCCGGCTCGTTGTCCGCCTTGCTGATGTTGTTCCAGTCGGGCAGGTAGTACGGCAGGTCGACGACCTTGGTGGAGCCGTCCGTCAGCGCCTTCGCGGCCAGCGCGGTCGACTCGGTCTTGCTGATCCACGGGTCCTTGGCCGCTTCGGTGTTGGCCGGGATGGCTCCGGCCGCCTCGTTCCACTTGCTGTTGGACGCGTGGGAGGCGGCGAACTCGATGAACTTCCAGGCGGCGGTCTTGTTGTCGCTCGACCGGAAGAGGCCGAGTCCGTCGACGGGGTTGGAGACCTGCACGCGGGTGCCGCTGTCCCCGATGGGGGCCGGGATGCCGGCGAACTTGTCGTCCCCCAGGGCCTTGGCGTGGTCCTGGTAGGAGCCGAGGTTGTGGCTCAGCATGCCGATGGTGCCGTTGTCCCACTGGGCGACCATCTTGGTGAAGTCGTTGTTGACGTCGGCGGCGGGCGTGGTCCGCTTGAAGAGCCCCGCGTACTTCTCCAGCGCGGCGACGTTCCTGGGGTCGTTGAGCGTCGTTTCGTCGCCGTCCCAGAACTCCGTGATGCCGGACTGGCCGTAGACGGCGTCCAGCGCCTGGGCGATGGAGCCGGCGCCGCCGCGGATGGTGTAGCCGAACTCGTTGTTCCCGGCGTCGGTGAGCTTCTCGGCCGCGGTGTAGAAGTTGGCCCAGGTGTCGGGGGCCTTCAGCCCGGCCTGCTCGAACAGGTCGGTGCGGTACCAGAGCACGCCGTTGTTGGCGGAGGTCGGGACGGAGTAGATGTCGTCGCCCCGGCCGGCGGCCGCTCTGACGCTCTCCACCATGGAGTCGACGAGCTTGCCCTCCAGGGCGGACCCCTTCAGCCGCTTGTTGACCGGCTCCAGGGCTTCCTGCGAGACCATGTTGGCGAGGTAGGCGGTGCCGACCCCGCCCACGTCGGGCAGTCCGCCGCCGGCGATCGCGGTGTCGTACTTGGACTGGACGTCGGCGATGGGGATCGGGACGTACTTCACCTTGATGTCCGGGTGCTGCTTCTCGAAGTCCTTGATGATCTCGGTCCAGATGGCGGTGCGCGGCCCGCCGTTGTTGTCCCAGAAGGTGATCTCGCCCTTGCCGCTCCCCTCCGTGCCGGCTCCGCTGCCGTCGTCACCGCACGCGGCGGCCGTCAGCGCGAGCGCTGCTACGAGGGAGACGGCGGACGCGGTACGCCCCCGCCGGGTCTTCGAGATGGTCATGGTCGGCTCTTCCCTGTCGGATGGGTCGGGGTGGTTCTGCACGTCTGCGCTTCCGTACGCCTGCGTGCCTGCGCTTCCGTACGTCTGCGTGTCCGTACGTCTGCGCTTCTGCGGGGGGGTGGGGTCAGTGGGTGGCGCGGAAGGTGGTGAACAGCGCCGTGCCGGCGGGGCCCGTCCCGGCCGGCGCGGTGGCGAAGAGGCCGAGGAGCGCGGCGACCCAGCGCCACGGGGTGGCCGCGAAGACCTGCCCCGAGGGCCGGAAGCCGTCTCCCGTGTCGGCGGAGAACCGGCAGCGGGCCCCGGCCGTGACCTCGATGCGCAACCGGGCCCGGCCGCCGGGCGATGCACGGGCCCCGGCCGCGTCGCGTTCGCTCTCCGCGGCGCCCTCGGCGTACCGGTGCACGAGCCGGGGCGTCCCGTCGGCCCCGGCCTCCAGACCGATCCAGCAGAAGGCGTCCCCGAGGACGGCCAGGCCCGCCTTGGCGCCCGGCTCGTCGCTGTGCAGTTCGAGGTCCACCTCGACGGTGAACTCCTCGGCGGGCAGGCGCTGGACCAGGACGTTGGGCAGCAGCCGCAGATCGTGCGCGTCCGGCGTACGGAGGCAGGTGAGCCGCAGCCCGTCGGCGGGGCGACCGGAGTGCCCGGAGTGCTGAGGCTCCTCGGTCCAGGCGTCGGCGCAGGGGTTGGCCGTCCACTGCCACTGCTTGCCGTGGGCGCCGCCGGGGAAGTCGTCGTCCACGGCGGGCGCTGCCACGGGCTGTTCGGGGGCGGCCGGTTTACGGTGCGTGGAGACGGGTTCGCCCGCGTCGCCGATGACGGGCCAGCCCTCCGCGTCCCAGCGCATGGGCTGGAGGTGGACGACCCTCCCGTACGCGCCGCGCGCCTGGAAGTGCACGAACCAGTCCTCGCCGGCGGCGGTCCGCACCCAGCCCCCCTGGTGCGGGCCGTTGACGTCGGTGCGTCCCTGGGACAGCACGACGCGTTCCTCGTACGGGCCGGAGAAGTCCCGCGACCGGAACGCGCCCTGCCAGCCGGTCTCCACCCCGCCCGCCGGGGCGAAAATCCAGAAGTACCCGTCGTGGCGGTGGAGTTTGGGACCTTCCAGGGTGAACCAGCCGGGTATCCGGTCGGCGTCGATCAGGGTCCGGCCCTCGTCGAGGAGTGCGCGTCCGTCGGCGCTCATACGGTGCCCGGTGAGCCGGTTCTTGATCCCGGAGCGGGACTTGGCCCAGGCGTGGACGAGGTACGCCTCGCCGGTCTCCTCGTCCCACAGGGGGCAGGCGTCGATGTACCCGCGGCCGGGCTTGAGCAGGTGCGGGGCGCTCCACGGTCCTTCTATGTGCTCGGCGTTGATCTGCTGGACGCCGTGGTCGGGGTCGCCCCAGAAGATCCAGAACCGGCCGGCGTGGTGGCGCAGGGAGGGCGCCCACACCCCGGCGTCGTGGCGTGGCCGGGCGAAGTCGGCGGCGGGCTCGAGGCGGTCCAGGGCGTGCCCGACGAGCGTCCAGTTGACCAGGTCGCGGGAGTGCAGGAGCGGCAGCCCGGGGGCCCGGCCGAAGCTGGACGCGGTGAGGTAGTGGTCCGAGCCGACGCGGACGACGTCCGGGTCGGACCAGTCGGCGTTCAGCACGGGGTTGCGGTACGTGCCGTTCCCGAGGTCGGCGGTCCAGGGCCGGTTCACGAGGTCACCGCCCGTCGGACGTACCCGGCGGCGGCCTCATGGTCCAGCCTGCCGTCCGCGATCACGGTGACGATCCGGCGTACGACGCCGGCCCCGGCGGGCACGGGCAGCCGTTCGTCCGCCGCGAGGGAGGAGCCGACGCCCGGGTACTCCTCCGTCCGCACGAACCACGGATCGCGCCGGGTCTCCTCGCTCGCCCCGGCGAAGACGAGGGTCCAGCCGTCCCCGGCGAGGGCGAGCCAGTCGGCGGCCCGGCCGTGCACCGCCTCCTCGCCCGCGCGGCCGGCGGTGAACACGTCCGGCGGCGCGGCCTCCTTGGGCGCGCGCCAGAAGAAGCCGCCGTAACCGGCTCCGGGACGGCCGTTGGTCGCGGGGCTGCCGACGGAGAGGTCGTCGGCCGAGTGGTTGGTGAGCGTGAAGGAGAGGACCAACGCCCAGGCGGTCAAAGAGAGTTCGACCGCTTCCACCGTGCGGCGCTCCCGCAGCAGTTCGATGCCGTCCGCCTCCCAGGCGAGCGACTGCGTGAAGCCGCCGGGCCCGTGCCGATCCAGGACGAGGCAGCGCTGGACGCCATGGTTGTCGAGCTCGGTGGGCCCCTGCCCCCGGACGAAGGTGCGCCCGCCCCAGAAGTTGCGGCCGGACACGTCGGGAACGGCGATGGAGACGCCCAGGTGGTGCCGGTGGTCGGCGGGGCGCTCCTGGGTGACGGTGCGGCCGGCGAGCGTGGTGACGGGGTGCAGGCGGGGGCGGCCGTCCGCCGCGGATCCGTAGCCGTAGTGGGCGACCGTACGTCCGGCGCAGTCGAGGAGTACGGGCTCGGGCGGGGCGGCGGACGAGGCCGTCACGGGCGAGTCGGGGGCGGGTCGGTTCACGGGGCCGCCACCTCGTTGCTGCGGGCCCAGGCGGCGCCCAGTTCCGAGAAGAGGGCGAGGGATTCGGCCCCGGCGGCGACCAGGCCGTCGATGCCGTGGACCGTACGCCGCGCGCCGCCGCCGGGGGCGTCGTACCGGGTCTCCCAGGCGTCGGCGGGCAGGGCGACGGGCTCGGGGGCCGTGCGTACGGCCTCGACGACCCGCATGAACGCTCCCGTGCGCTCCGGCGGCACCAGGAGCGGTGTGCCCCGCTCCAGATGGTCGACCAGGTTCTCCAGAAGGTCGGTCCGGCCGTGGACGGTCTCCTCGGGGCCGTGGCCGGCGCGTTGGACCAGAACGCGGTCCTGCTTGTACCAGAAGGTGATCCGGCCCCGGTCGCCGTGGACGATCACATAGGGCTCCCCCGCCCGTTCCGCGCAGAGGGTGGCGGCGACGGTGACGGGCAGGCCGCCGGTGGTGGTGATCCGGACGCAGCTGGTGTCGTCCGCCTCGATGTCATGGGCCCGGAACAGCTCGGTCTCGACGGACAGGACGTCCTCGGCCGTGCCCCGGTCCGCGAGTTCGAGCGCGGTGGCCACGGCGTGCGCCAGCGGATTGGTGAGCACGCCGTCGACCACGTCGGTGGAGCCGATCCTGCGCCGCCCGGACCAGGGCGCCCGGCGGAAGTAGGCGTCGTCGCGGACCCAGGCCCCGGCGGCGCCGATCCCCGTGAGCGTCCCGATCACCCCGGTGCGGACCAGGTCCTGGATCGCGGGCACGGCGTGCGACCCGAACGACTGGAAGCCCACCTGACAGGCGGTGCCCGCCCGCCGTACGCCGTCGGCCATCCGGGCGTACGCGGCCCGGCTCGCGGCGGGCGGCTTCTCCAGCAGCAGGTGGACACCCCGGGAGGCGGCGGCCAGGGCCAGGTCGGTGTGGGTCGGTATGGGCGTGCAGACGACGGCGGCACGGGCTCCGGTGGAGTCGAGGAGCGCCCCGAAGTCGGCGGACTGCTCGGGCCGGTCGTCGCCCTGGAGGCCGGAGGCCGCCAGTTCGTCGGTGGTCAGCGGCTCCAGCTCGCAGATGCCGGCCAGCCGTACCCGGCCCTGGTGCTGGAGCCGGCGGAGGTTGGCCAGATGCCAGCGGCCGTGGCCCCGGGCGCCGGCCAGCACGACGGGGAGCGGCGCGCCTGCGGGGGCTGGGGCGGTGCGGCGGGTGAGGTCGGTCATCCCTTCACCGCGCCCGCGCTGAAGCCCGTGACGAGCCACTTCTGGATGAAGGCGAAGACGATCACGACGGGTACGGCGGCGATGACCCCGCCCGCAGCGAGCGCGCCGAGGTCGACGCTGTCCGCCCCGATCAGGGTGTTGAGGCCGACCGGGATCGTCTGCTTGTCCTGTTCGCTGAGGAACATCAGCGCGAACAGGAAGTGGTTCCAGCTGTGGACGAAGGCGAAGGAGCCGACGGCGATCAGCCCGGGGCGCAGCAGCGGCAGGACGACCGTGCGGAAGGCGGTGAAGCGCGAACACCCGTCGACCCAGGCGGCCTCCTCCAGGGAGACCGGGACGTTCTTGATGAACCCGCTGATCAGGATGATCGACAGCGGGAGCTGGAAGACGGTCTCCGCGATGACGACGCTCCACAGGGAGTTGATCATCTGGAGGTTCCGGAAGATCTCGAAGAGCGGTACGAGCATCAGGGCGCCGGGGATGAACTGCGAGCAGAGCAGCGCCAGCATGAACGCGCCCTTGATCCTGAAGTCGAACCGGGCCAGGGCGTACCCGCCGGCCAGGGCGACCAGGGTGGTGGCGATCAGCGTGGCGACGCCGACGATCATGCTGTTCTGGAAGAAGACGGCGAAGCTGCGCTCGTTCCAGACCTTGGCGAAGTGCTCCCCGGTCATCGGCCACGGCACCAGCGCGGTGGAGCCGGCGGGCCGCAGGGCGAACAGCAGCATCCAGTAGAACGGGATGAGCGTGAACAGCAGGTAGATGCCGAGCGGCAGGTAGATCTGCCAGCGCGGTACGTCGTCGAAGGCGCGCTCGCGTCCGGTGCGGCGGCGCGCGGGGGGCTGCGGGCCGCCGGGGCGGACGGGCGGCCGGACGGCGCCGTTCTTCTCGGTGAGTACGGCGGTCACTTGTTGTCGCCTCCGAACTTGCTCAGGCGCAGATAGACGATCGAGCAGAAGAGGAGGATCACGAAGGCGACGGTGGTGAGCGCGGAGGCGTAGCCGAAGTCGTGTCCCTCGATGCCGGTGTTGGCGACGTAGAGCGGCAGCGTGGTGGTCTCGCCGGCCGGTCCGCCGCCGGTGAGGGTGTAGAGGAGGTCGACGTTGTTGAACTCCCAGACCCCGCGCAGCAGGGTGGCGAGGATGATCGCGTCGCGCAGGTGCGGCAGGGTGATGTGGAAGAACTGCCGGAGCCTTCCCGCCCCGTCGACCGACGCCGCCTCGTACAGCTCCTTGGAGACGGACTGGAGGTCGGCGAGGATGAGGATGGCGAAGAAGGGCACGCCGCGCCAGAGTTCGGTGACCGTGGCCGCCCAGAAGACGGTTCCGGTGTCCGAGAGCACCGAGGTGCCGTACTCCCCGATCCCGGCGTCCGCGAGGTACCGGCTGAAGCCCGTCGAGGAGTTGTAGAGCAGGATCCAGATGGTGCTGGTCAGCACGCCGGAGACGGCCCAGGGCGAGAAGACCATGGCCCGGGAGATGCCCCGGCCGATGAAGGTCTGGTTGACGATCAGGGCCAGCGCGAGGCCGAGCACGAGCTGCAGGGAGACCTGGGTGAAGACCCACTGGGCGCTGAAGCCGAGCGTCGACCAGAACTGGTCGTCCTCGGTGAAGATCCGCCGGAAGTTTTCGAGTCCGGCGAAGCCGTTCCGCCACGGCTTGGTGACGTTGTAGTTCTGCAGGCTGTAGCAGAAGACGCTGAGCACCGGGTAGGCGATGAAGCCCAGCATCAGCAGGCCCGCGGGCGCGATCAGCAGGTACGGCAGGCGGCGGGGTGTCGCCGAGCGGCGCCGGGGCGCCTTGGGCGGCGGGGTGGCCACGGCGGCGGGTTGGGCCATGACACGTCTCCGATCTCTGGTACGCGCTCGATGCGCTGGATGTGCGGACCTGCTGGATGTGGGGACTTGCTGTCGCATGCATGCGCGGGCTTGCCGCCGTCCACGGCAGCAAGCGCTTTCTCATGACCGCTGGGCGGCCCGGGCGCCCCGCCGCGCGGAGCACTCGTCGCCCGGGTCACCCCACGTACGGGTCGGGCACTTCTCCCTCCCGGGCCAGGAACGCGAAGTCGCATCCGGTGTCGGCCTGGGTGATCTGCTCCTGGTACAGCGCCCCGTAACCGCGTCCGTAGCGGGCGGGCGGCGGGCTCCAGGCGGCACGGCGGCGTTCCAGCTCGTCGTCGTCGACACCGAGGTGGAGCAGGCGGGCCTCGACGTCCAGGGTGATGAGGTCCCCGGTGCGGACCAGGGCGAGGGGCCCGCCGACGAACGACTCGGGCGCGATGTGCAGGACGCACGCCCCGTAACTCGTGCCGCTCATCCGGGCGTCGGAGATCCGCACCATGTCCCGTACGCCCTGCTTCAGCAGGTAGTCGGGGATCGGCAGCATGCCGTACTCGGGCATGCCGGGCCCGCCCTGGGGTCCGGCGTTGCGCAGCACGAGGACATGGTCCGGAGTGAGCGCCAGCGCGGGGTCGTTGATCGTGCGCTGCAACTCCCGGTAGTCGTCGAAGACGACGGCGGGCCCGGTGTGCCGCAGCAGGCGCGGCTCGGCGGCGATGTGCTTGATGACCGCGCCGTCGGGGCAGAGGTTGCCGCGCAGGACAGCCACCCCGCCCTCCTCGGCCAGGGGTTCGGTGCGCTCGCGGATGACGGCGCTGTTGTGGACGGCCGCACCGTCGAGCTGCTCGCGCAGGGTGGTGTGCGCGACGGTGGGCCGGTCCAGGTGCAGGACGTCGGCGATCCTGCTCAGGAAGCCGGGCAGCCCGCCCGCGAAGTGGAAGTCCTCCATCAAGTACCGCCCGCCGGGGCGGAGATCGGCGAGGACGGGCACCGTACGGGCGATCCGGTCGAAGTCGTCCAGGGTGAGCTTCACACCGGACCGGCCCGCCATCGCGATCAGGTGGATCACGGCGTTGGTGGAGCCGCCGAGCGCGAGGACGGTCGCGACGGCGTCCTCGTACGCGTCGGCCGTGAGGATCTGCGACAACGTCGTGCGCTGCCGTACGAGTTCGACGATGCGCAGGCCGGATGCGGCGGCCATCCGGTCGTGCCCGGAGTCGACGGCCGGGATGGAGGAGGCCCCGGGCAGGGTGACGCCCAGCGCCTCGGCGGCGGCCGTCAGCGTGGAGGCGGTGCCCATCGTCATGCAGTGGCCGGCGGAGCGGGCGAGGCCGTTCTCCAGCTCCCCCATCTCGCAGTCGCCGATCAGCCCGGCCCGCCGCTCGTCCCAGTACTTCCACATGTCCGTGCCGGAGCCCAGGACCTCGTTGCGCCAGTGGCCCGGCAGCATCGGCCCGGCCGGCACGAAGACGGTGGGCAGGTCCGCGGAGGCCGCGCCCATCAGCAGCGCGGGCGTCGACTTGTCGCAGCCGCCCAGCAGGACGGCCCCGTCGACGGGGTACGAGCGGAGCAGCTCCTCGGTCTCCATGGCGAGCAGGTTGCGGTAGAGCATGGGGGTCGGCTTCTGGAAGGTCTCCGAGAGGGTGGAGACCGGGAACTCCAGCGGGAACCCGCCCGCCTGCCAGACGCCCCGCTTCACCGCCTGCGCGCGTTCACGCAGGTGGGAGTGGCAGGGGTTGATGTCGGACCAGGTGTTGAGGACGGCGATGACCGGCTTGCCGAGGTGCTCCTCGGGGAGGTAGCCGAGCTGACGGGTGCGGGCCCGGTGGCTGAAGGAGCGCAACCCGTCGGTGCCGTACCACTGGTGGCTGCGCAGCTCCTCGGGCGCGACGGGGGCCGCTTTCCGGTCGTCCGTCTCCGCGGCCGACCCCCGGCCCTCCGCCTCCGCGGCCGATCCCCGGCCCTCAGTCTCCGCGGCCGCTCTCCGGTGTTCCGTCACAGCGCCCACGCGGCTATCTGCTCGGCGACCTCGGTGCGCCGCGCCTCGGGCAGGACCCGGCTCGGCGCGCGTACCTCGCGGCGGCAGAGGCCGAGCACGGACAGGGCCTCCTTGATGACCGTGACGTTGTTGGCGGACTGCTCCTCGGCGCGGAGCTCCTCGAAGCGGCGGATGCGCTCCCACACCTTCATGGCCGCCACGTAGTCCCCGGCGCGCAGTGCTTCCAGCATGTCGAGGGAGACGGCCGGGGCGACGTTGACGAGACCGGACGTGAAGCCGGTGGCGCCGGTGGCGAAGTAGGAGGGGGCGTACAGCTCGGCGAGGCCGGCGATCCAGACGAACCGCTCCAGTCCGGCGTCGCGGGCGAAGGCCCCGAAGCGCGCCGCGTCGGGCACCGCGTACTTCACGCCGATGACGTTGGGGCAGCTGTCGGCGAGCGCGGCGAGCCGGTCGCCGGCGAGCAGGGGGTTGCGGATGTACGGGACGACGCCGAGCTCCGGGACGGCCTCGGCGATGGCCCGGTGGTAGTCGACCCAGCCCTCCTGGGCGACGTAGGGGTGCACCGGCTGGTGGACCATCACCATCGCCGCGCCCACCTCGGCGGCGTGCTCGGCGGCGGCGACGGCGGCCGGTACGTCGTGGCCGACGCCCACCAGGACGGTGGCGCGTCCCGCGGCCTCCTCGACGGTCAGCTCGGTGACGAGGCGCTGCTCGTCGGGGGTGAGCGCGTAGAACTCCCCAGTGTTGCCGTTCGGGGTGACGATGCGGACACCGCCGTCGAGCAGCCTGCGCGTCAGGGCGCGGTGGTTCGCGACGTCGATACTGCCGTCCTCGGCGAACGGGGTCACCGGGATCGCCACAACGTCGGCGAGGGCCGCCTTCAGCGGAGAGAAGTCCATGCGGACCGGCCTTTCGTCGGATTGCTGGTGGAGGTGCGGTTCCAGCAGACGGTTCACGCGGCACCGCCCCCGTCCTCGTCGTCGGGGAAGGCACGGCGTACGAACGATGCGATGTGATGGTGCAGAGCCCCGGCGGCGGCCTCCGCGTCGTCGGCGAGCGCGAGCCGCAGGATTTCCCGGTGCTCGGCCGCCTCACGCTCCCAGGAGGGGACGGCCGACCAGGCCACCGTGGAGACGAGGGCCGCCTGGTCGCGGACCTCGTCGAGCATCCGGGCGAGCAGAGGGTTGCCGCAGGGCAGGTACAGGGCACGGTGGAAGTCACGGTTGGCCAGCGACCTGTCGGCCTTGTCGAGCGCCGAGTCGGCCCGTTCCAGGGCCTCTTGGGCCGCTTCCAGCGAGGCCTTGCGGTTGACGGACCGGCGCAGCGCCTCCGGTTCCAGCAGGAGGCGTACGTCGTACACCTCCCGGGCCATGGTCGCGTCGACGAGCCGCACGGTGACGCCCTTGTACTGGCTCATGACCACGAGTCCCGTACCCGCGAGGGTCTTGAGCGCCTCGCGGACCGGGGTCTTGGACACCCCGAACTGAGCGGCGAGTTCCGTCTCCACCAGCGCCTGTCCCGGTCTCAGCTGCGCGGTGAGGATGGCGTGCTTGATGGCCTCCAGCACGTACTGGGTCCGGGACGGGATCGGGGCAGGGGCGAAGGTCATGGGTGACGGGCTCTCACATCTCGCGTATCGCGTCTCATATATGACGTACGAAGTACGACGCGATGAAGCTAGGGCTGCCCGGAAGGCTTCGTCAACGCTTCGGACAGAACAACTTTCGGTGCGGACGGGCCACTTGACGTAACCTCACGGACTTCTTAGCTTGTCCACGTATGCGAACGTGGTCCACGGCCCTGAAGGCCGGAGGCGTCAGGAGGCGCACCGATCGGTGCCGCACCGCATCGCATCGCCCCCGAGGAGACCCCCGTATGCCCGCTCCCCGTACCGTCCTGCTCACCGGTGCCGCGGGCGGCCTCGGCACCCTGATGCGCGGGCTGCTGCCCGCGTACGGCTACGACCTGCGGCTCTTCGACCTGGTCCCGGTCGAGGACGAGCCGCAGGCCGTCACCGCCGACCTGAACGACCGAAAGGCACTGCGCGAGGCCGTACGCGGGGTGGACGCGATCATCCACCTGGCCGGCATCTCCCTGGAATCCACGTTCGACAAGATCCTCCGCGCCAACATCGAAGGCCCGTACCACCTTTACGAGGCCGCCCGCGAGGAGGGCGTCCGCCGCATCGTGGCCGCCTCCTCCAACCACGCCGTCGGCCACACGCCGCGCCCGCTCGCCGGGGACCGGCCGATCCCGTCCGACGCCCCGCACCGCCCCGACACCTTCTACGGCCTGTCGAAGTGCTTCGGCGAGGACCTGGCCCAGCTCTACTGGGACAAGCACGGCGTCGAGACCGTGTCGGTACGGATCGGGAGCTGCTTCCCGGAGCCCACCTCGGTACGCATGCTGTCCCTGTGGATGAGCCCCGCCGACGGAGCCCGCCTCTTCCACGCCGCGCTCACCGCCGAGGACGTCGGCCACACCGTCGTCCACGGTTCCTCCGCCAACACCCGCCTGTGGTGGGACCTGACCTCGGCGCGGGCGCTGGGCTACGCACCGCAGGACGACTCGGAGCCGTACGCGGCGAAACTCATCGCCGCCCAGGGCGAACCGGACCCCGCCGACCCGGCGCAGACCCGTCTCGGCGGCCACTTCGTGACGGACCCGCCGATCTGGCCGCACTGAGGGGGCCGGTGGGAGAAGCTCCCGCAGCGGCTCGTGGACGGCACCGGTCACGCCGCGCTCGGCGCCGAGGCGGAGGAGGCTGTGGACGGCGGCCCGGTTCAGGTCGACGGTGGAGACCCCGTCCCCGTACGAGCGGGTCCCCGCCTCCCGGGCCAGTTCCGGCAGGAACGGGGCCATCCCGCGCAGCCGGCGGGCGACGAGCCGCGAGCGACGAGCGACGAGCGACGCGAACGCCTCGGGGTCCGTGCCCGACGGCTCCAGCAGCGCGAGGGCGTGCAGGAATCCGGTGAGCGCCGCGTACCCGGTGCCGAGGACGGCGAGGTCGTGGACCTCGGCGGCCCCGGGGTCGGTCCCGAAGCAGTGCGCGGACGCCACCACCTCCAGCTCCTCGCGGTACGCGGTGAAGACGCGCTCCGAGCCGCTGCAGAGGAAGAACGCCTCGCCGGTGGCGACGGTTTCGGGGAGCGCCATCATGGCCCCGTCCAGGTAGTCGGCGCCGTACCCCGCGAACAGGCCGGCCGGCTCCCGGGCACGCTCCGGGCTGCTGTTGGCCAGATTCACGAGGATCCGGCCGCGCAGCTCCTCGCCGACCGGGCCGAAGGCGTCGCGTACGGAGTCGCTGTCGACGAGCGCGGCGAGAACCAGCGGCCCGGCCGGCGGCGGTAGAAGGCACTGACTCCAGGCGTTCCGTCGCTTCAGCGATATCCGGCGCCTTGTACGGTCGAGTCACTGTCGGAGCGTAGGGTCGAGCAGTCACAGGGGTGCACTTTGAGCAATATTTTGGGCGCGCACGAAATAGTCGTCAGTCCCAGCTATCGCCTGTTCGGTTTGATGGACACGAGTGTCGATCCGTACGGGCTGGATCCAGATGATACCCATTGGCTTCTTTCCGCCCCTGGGCTGGTATATCTCCAAGTACCATCAGCAGTAATCAATTCGATCGTGCGCCTGGAGAGCTGGTCCAGTAAACCTCCGGAGAATCCTGGCAAATGGTTCGGTCGGGAAGAGGTGGCAGTGGAGTTTCCCACCGGGGAGCTAGAGATACACACCCTCGATGGCGGGGCCCAGAATATCCCTTTAACTCTTCCCTCGGCCGGTCTGTACGAGATGCGATGGCAGTGGATGTTCAATGGGAATCGAGGCCCTTTCCTGTCACCGATTGGAGGATCACGCCCATTGCCAGTGCCACCGGGCCAGGAAAGGGAATTGAAAGGTAAAGATCAGTACTGCCTTGTGCAGATATGGCGCGCACCCACCTGCACGCAGGAAGAGTAGTGGACTGTGGGGCTGAAATATTTCGGCCCCATCGGCAAACGTTGCGTCAACCACACGGCGACGTGCGCAACGGCGCTGAAAGTGAACGCTGTGCCATGTAGGTACTTTTCGGACTCGGGTGCCACTCGATAGCCTCAACGGCATCGGCGCCCAGTTTCGCCACCCCGAAGGCGGTGACCATCAAAGCCGCAGGGCGCGCCGGGTGTCGCTCCTGCGGCCTACTGCACGGTGGTGTGCATGACGGAGACGGTGCACTCGATCGTGGATGCCCGCGCTGGGCGCGGCGCACCGGGCCCGCGCGGCAGCGGGGGCTCCGCTTCCGGCGGCGGAGCGGGGAGCGTGGACCGGGTGGAGGCGGCGGTGCGGGCGGCGCTGGGCGACGAGGTCTGCACGAGGGAATCCTCGTCGGGGACCGATGACTTTCCCGGGCGTGCGGGGTCATGACCTGGTAGGACGACTCGACGCACGACCGAAGGAGAAGGCCATGGCAGCGCAGGACAAGACCGGCCCGGGCACCACTCCCCCGCAGGGCGAGGTCACCGGCCTCGGAGTCATCATCGGCAGCACGGACAGCGAGGCCCTGATCTCCTGGTACCGCGCCGCACTGGAGCCGCTGGGCGCCCGCTGGGCGGAGCATCTCCTGATCGTGGGCCCCGGGGCGATCATCGGCTTCGACGAGCGGGACGACGTGGCGGACAAGGCCGCCGAGCCGGGCCGGCAGATGATCAACATCACCGTGCGCGACGTCCGGGCGGCCGAGAGGCACCTCAACACCCTCGGGGTCACGTGGGTGCGGCCGGTCGAGGAGGTCGGGGGCGGCTGGTTCTTCTCCACGATCGTGGACCCGGTGGGGAACTACCTCCAGATCCTCCAGGGCCCGGAAACACCGTGAGCCTCCCCGGGAATCCCCCTAGATTGTCAAGAGCACTCGAACGAGGGGGAGTTCACCGAGCATGCCATCGACAACGTTCCGTATCGGCGGGGACCTGCCCGTGGGCCGGCTGGGCTTCGGCGCGATGCACCTGCCCACCGAGAAGCCCGAGGACCGACCGTCGGCCATCGCCGTGGCCCGCCGGGCGGTCGACCTGGGCATCACACTGATCGACACGGCCCACATGTACGGGTACGGGGCCAACGAGGAGGTCCTGGCCGAGGCCCTCCACCCGTACCCGAAGGACCTCCTGATCACCACGAAGGTCGGGGTCGTCCGCTCCGCCGAGACGGGCGAGTGGGCCCTGAACGGCCGCCCGGAGTCCCTGCGCGCCGAGGTGGACCACGCCCTGCGCCGCCTCCGCGTCGACCGCCTGGAGCTGCTCCAGCTCCACCGCATCGACCCGGAGACCCCGCTCGCCGACCAGCTCGGCACCCTGCGGGACCTGCGCGACGCGGGCAAGGTGGGCCGGATCGGCCTGTCCGAGGTGACGGCCGCCGAACTGGCCGAGGCTCGGGAGATCGTCGACATCGCGAGCGTCCAGAACCGCTACAACCTGACCGACCGCGAACACGAGCCGGTCCTCGCGGCGTGCGCGGCGGCGGACATCGCGTTCCTGCCCTGGCGCACGGTGGCCTGGGGCAAGGCGGGCGACCGGGCGGAGGTGGCAGCGGTCGCGGCCGAGCTGAACGCCACCCCCACCCAGGTCTGCCTGGCCTGGCTCCTGGACCACTCCCCGGTCACGCTCCCGATCCCGGGCACGTCGAGCATCGCCCACCTGGAGGAGAACACGGCGGCGGCGGACGTGGTCCTCACGCCGGAGCTGCGGGCGCGGCTGGACGGGATCGCGGGGGCGGCATAACCGACGGGCGGTCCGCCCCGGGGGGCATCACGGCCCGGAGTGCGGAAGGGAGCCCGGACTCGCCGATGCGGCCGTCACATCCCGGACGACCCTGTCCGGATCGGCGGCCGCGTCCTCCACGAACTCCGGGAAGTCCACGTTGGCGAGCTGGAGGTTCCCGTGGACCATGTGCACGGCGTCCGGCGCGACACGCACCTCGCGGGGCTGCGGGGAGTCGATGAGCTCCTGGTAGTACATCGGGTCGAGGTCCTCGTCGTCATCAGCGCCGAGGTCGAGGGCGAGCAGCGGACGCAAGGGCGAGCGCATGGTGACCCCGTCGGCGAGAAACACAACGCTCAGTTCCTCGTCCCGCGCCGCAGCGGCTACAGCCTCGTCGCCGGTGACACCGTCCCACCGCCGGTCCTCGACGAGATGCGCCACCGACAACCACTCCCGCTCCCCCTCGACGGCACGCTCCAGCGCGGCGACGACCTCCCGCCACGCGGCGTCATCGGTGTAGTCGGTCCGGATGACGAGAGGCACCCACTCATCGGCCCGAACGATCTCCGGCAGCTCTTTCCTCATCGGCTCCCCGCCCATCCGGTCGACTCCGCTCCCACCGCACGGACGGTGTCACGTCCCACTGACACAACCGGCGGGCTCGGGAAGCCGGGGAAGCCAGGTCGGCGGATCAATCCCGCCCGGAAGCCGCGGCGAGGTGACGAAGGCAGGAGTCGGCAGCCTCGCGGTGGGGCATGTGCGGCTCGTCGCTGTAGAGCCGCATCTCACGAGCCGCTCGATCCATGTGCCGCCAGAAATCGAGGGGCAGACCGAGGTCGTCGGCGAGATGGGCCATGCAGTCGAAGGCGAGTCCCAGTTCGTTGTGGTCCAGGAACTCCGTGGTCGTAGAGAGATCGATCCCCGGAAGAGGCGCGAAGTAGGCCCGCGCGGCGTCAAGGTGGGTCCGGGTCCGCTTCCAGCTCGCCGCCAGAGCCTCACGATCATGGGTCATGGCACCAGTGTTGCCCGTGCCATGACCATCCACCAGCTGATTACGGACGAGGTTGCACCCGCCCGAGGAGATGGCCGGCTCGACGCACCGGAACGTACGCGGGCGGGGCGGACGGGCCTACCGCTGCCTCACATCCGGGATCTCAGCACGTCGACCTCACAGCCCGGCGAGAACGGGTCGAACCCGTGCTCGACGAGCCAGCGGACTCCCAGCAGGCTCCGCACTGCCCACCACGCACGGACCACTTCGAGGTCGACGTCTCCGCCATAGCCGACGAGGACGTCGCCGAGGTGCTCCTCGTGTCCGAGCGTGAAGGTGGCAAGGTCGTACAGCGCATCGCCGCGGCCCGCCTCGGACCAGTCGATGATGCCCGTGACCTCGTCACCGTCGACGAAGACGTGTGCGATCTGTAGGTCGCCGTGCGTGAACGCCGGAGTCCACGGCCTGAACGCCGCCTCGGCGACCTGGCGGTTACGGGTGACCAGGTCGGCGGGCAGGAGCTCGTTCGCCACGAGCAACGCGCACTCGGCGTCGAGATCCGCAGCCAGCTCGCCGACGCCTCGGCCTGCCCGGCCGACCCTCGGCGGCAATGGCGCGTCGTGCAGCCTCCGGATCGCGGCACCCGCCGCGGCCCCCGCCGCCGGTGACCCGGTCGACGGCCCGCCGAGGCGCCCCAGCGTCGCCCCCGGGACGGTGGAGATCGCCAGCACGGGCGGCTTGCGCCACAGGACTTCCGGCGTCGGTACGGGCGCGAGGGCCATCGCCTCGACCTCGACGTCGATACGCGCCTGATCGGCGTCCACCTTCAGGAACACGTCACCGACGCGCAGGGTCGCGCGCTCGGAGTGAGCGACGACGACTTGGACCTCATCCACGGTGACCGCCACCTCGGCCGGATCCCTAAAAGGAGCCGTCCCGAACAGCCGTGACGAAGGCCTGCCACTGCTCGGGGCCGAAGGTGTGCGCGCCGAGGGCGCGGTCCTTGCTGTCGCGGACCGCGTGGCGGCCGGAGGCCAGGAAGGCATGCTCGACGCAGTTGTTGTTCGACCCGCTGTACGTGCTCTTGTGCCAACGTGCACACTCAAGCTCGGTCTTCGGAACGCGAGCCGATCCCTCGATCATGATCTGCTTTCCTCGATAAGGTCGCGAATGTACTGCCGGGATGCGGTGGGCGACAGCGCGGCGGCAGTCAGTTCGTCCCACGCCTTGCCGTAAGCCTGAACATCGAGGTTCTGCTCCAGCAACGTACCACCGGTGATGTGCTCCAACCACACCACTTCCACCGGCGGATCGGCCTGCAGTCCGAGGATGGAGAACGACACGTACTGCTCGATCGGCAGGGCGGAGTTCAGCGGCAGCACCTGAATGGTGACGTTCGGCGCCGAGCCCGCTACGGGAGAACGCCCCTGGGCTCCTGGACCTGGGCTCCATCGACGCCAGGACCGCCCGACGCCTGATCCGCGCCCTTCAGTTCTGAACGGCCCTCCGCCCCCGGTCGTCAGTGGTCTTTACGGCGCTCCACGTCGAAGCGGTACAACACCCGCACCAGTCGCCACACTCCGGCCGCCCCACCCACCAGGGCTCCCCCCGTCAGCACACCTTTGGACGCTGAACCGGAGAGATCGAAGGCGAGAGTGAGCACCAGCGCGGGGGCGAAGACAGCTGCGGCAAGAACGGCAGCAGTCACCAGGGCGAAGACGATCTCCACCGTCATCGCGTCCTTCTCCCACCGCGACTCGCGCCCCATGTCCATGCCGGAAGTCTCGCACCACGGTCCAACCCAAGAACGGCGCAACGCCCGGTCGGGCCCAGCTTCATTCCCGAACTACCCCCTCCCGCAAGCCCATTGACAGAGGCAACCCCTGACGAGATTCTGCGAGAGCGCTCTTCTATCGATGTAAATCGCCATCCCATCGAAACCCCCACCCAGGAGCGAGCCCCCATGAGCGAGCCCATGAGCGACCCCACACGCAAGCCCAGGAGACCCCTCCGCCGCCCGTCCACCTTCGGCGCGCTCGCACTGGCCGCCGCCCTCGCCGCGACGCTCCTCCTCTCGCCGCCCGACACCGCCCAGGGCGCACCCCCCACCCGTGAGGCGGCTCCGCAGGGGCAGACCGGTCTGCGGGCGGCCGACCCCAGCGTGTTGCGGGTGGGCAGTACGTACGTCGGCGTCCAGTCGACCGGCGGCGGCATCGTCGTGCGGCAGGCGTCGTCCACGGACGGTCTTGCCACCGCGCCCGCCCGGCAGGTCTGGGCAGACAGCCGGGGGCGCGGGGAGGTCTGGGCTCCCGAGATCGTGATGGACGGCGGGCGGTACTACATCTACTTCACCGCCGGCGTCGGGGCCGCCCACCGCATGTTCGTCATCAGCTCGGCCTCGCCGGACAGCGGGTACGGGGCCGAGACCCAACTCGCCCTTCCCGACGACAAATGGGCCATCGACGGCACCCTGTTCACCTTCGAGGGGCAGCGCTGGTTCGTCTGGTCCGGGTGGGCGGGCGGCACCAACGTCGAGCAGAACCTCTACATCGCCCGGATGAGCAGCCCGACCCAGCCCACCGGCGCGCGGTACGTCATCTCGCAGCCGCGCGAGAGCTGGGAGCGGGTGGTCGGCAACCCGTTCATCAACGAGAGCCCCGAGGCCATCAAGGATCCGAACGGGCAACTGCACATCGCGTACTCCGCCAACGGCAGTTGGAGCGAGCAGTACTGCCTGGCGGACCTGCGCCTGCGCAAGGGCGGGGACCCCACCCACGTATGGGACTGGTACAAGTCGAACGGCTGCCTGTTCGGCTCCAACCGCGCGACCATGATGGCAGGTTGGGACCCGACGCTGTACGTGAACGGGCCCGGCCACCACACCTTCGTCCTGCTGCACGGCGACATCAACACCAGCCCGCCCGCAGGCCCGAAGTTCCCGTCGATGTACCACGCGGTCGCGAAGGGCACCCCGTACTCCTGGGCCAATCGCCACTGGTACACCGGCACGTTCGCCTGGTGGGGCAACACAACGTACTCACGGGCCAACGTCCCGGGGCCCAACACGGACACGGGATGGAGCCTGAAGTTCTTCGAGTGAGCCGTACGGCCGTCGGCGACGAGGATGGAACCGTGAGTTCGTCCGAAGGTCAGTGGTCGGCGACGGTCATGGGTCGCTGCAGGATCCACCGGTGTACGGGCGGGGTGATGCCGGCACCCACGACGAATCCGATCACTACGCTCCCGCTCGCGTTCGCGATCGTCCCGATCAGCGCGCACAGAACCATGCCGACCACGACCAGGCCCGCGACCTTCGTACGCGAGGCCTGCTGGTTCAGCCACTGCACGGTCGCGTGGGTGGTGAGATACGCGGTGGATCCGAACGCGGCCAATGCCAGAACGGTCAGAGCGTCCATTCCGCAAACCTCGGCTTCCTGTGGCGCTCCCCATGGGCAGAGCATTGTGGTCGATTGAGCGGAATGAACACACTAACGATCTTGGCGGGATGATCAAATTCATCTGAGCAATCCCTGAGGAAGCCGCTCACGGCTCCCTGGCCCCAAGCCCCGGCCCCTGGTCCCCCGGGCCCGCGGCCCCCGGCCGTCAAGCCCGGTCGCAGTAGCCCCGCTGGAACGCGGACCAGAAGTCCTCGTCGATCCCGGTGTCGGCGAGCGGGCTCCAGTTGGTGTGGGCGACGAGTTGCTTGCGGCCGTCGCGGCCGTTGAGGGCGAAGGTGAGATAGCCGGGCGCGGTGCCGCCGTGGCCGTACGCCGGACCGCAGTCGGTGGCGTAGACGTACACGCCCAGGCCGTAAGCGACGGCGGGCGGGGCGCTGCCGGTCGTGGGGACGGTGTCGGTGAGCATCGAGCGCAGGAGGCCCTGCGGCAGCAGGCGCCCTCGCAGCAGCGCCCGGTAGAAGCGCGCGAGGTCCGCCGCCGTGGTGACCAGGGCGCCCGACGCCCCCGCCTCGGACGGGCTGAGCCCGGTGATGTCGAACCGGGTGGCGTCGGGTGCGTCCGGCAGCAGGGCCGAGACGTCCGTGTAGCCGCGCGCGTGAGGCCCCTCGATCGTGCGCCGCGCCAGGGGGTAGGAGGTGTCACGCAGTCCGAGGGGCGTGAGGACGCGGCGTTCGAGGTTGGCGCGCAGGTCGCGGTCGGTGACCCGTTCGACGATCAGGTCGAGCAGCAGGTAGTTGGTGTTGGAGTACCGGAACCGGGTTCCGGGGGTGGGGAAGTACCGGGGCTCGTCCAGGCCGATGGCGAGGAGCCGGTCTCGGGGCCAGTACTGGTCGAGGCCGCGGAAGTGCGGGATCAGCCCGTCGATGTAGTCGTACAGCCCGCTCGTGTGGTTGAGCAGCTGGCGGACGGTGATGGGTGCGCCGGACAGGGCGTTGTCGGCGCGGACCTGGTCGGGCAGCAGCTCGTCCACGGTGTCGTCGAGTCGCAGCCGGTGTTCGGCGACGAGTTGCAGGACGACCGTCGCGGTGAAGGTCTTGGTGATGCTCCCGGCGCGGAACTTCAGGTCCGGCCGCATCGGCGTACCGGTGGACCGGTCGGCCACGCCGGCCGCGGCGGAGCGGACCCGGGCGCCGTCGTGGGCGAGGAGGAAGGCGCCGGGGTTGGGGTTCGGGGCGGCCACGACCTTTTCCGCCAGGGCGCGCAGGGCGGAGTCGGGGCGGCTCTCGGCGGCGGCCACGCCCCGGTCGGCCGGCCGGCCCGCGGCGGCCGTGCCGGATGAGAGCAGGGCGAGAACAAGTGCCAGGCCTAAAAGGCGGGTTGAGCGTCGACGGAACATCGTGGACTCCTTCGCCGATAGCAATATAGTCATACGGTTATAGCACGCGATACCGTCCTCGTATGCCGAGAGTCGCCGACCACGACGCCCGCCACGGGCAGATCAGTGACGCCGTCCAGCGCCTGATCGTGCGGGACGGCCTGGCCGCCGTGACCGTCGCCCGGACCGCCGCCGAAGCGGGCATGTCCGTGGGCCTGGTGCAGCACTACTTCACGGCGAAGGACGAGATGCTGCTGACGACGTTCACCCGCGTCAACGAGCGGTTCACCGCACGTGTCGACGCTGCGGTGAACCGGGGCGAGGCCGAGGGCCTCACCATCGCCGCCATGCTGCGGCAGGCGCTGGCCGAACTGGTTCCGCTCGGCGACGCCCGCCGGGCTGAGTTCCTGGTCCGGCTCGCCTTCTCGGGCCAGGCCGCCCACAACACCCGCCTCGCGGCCGTGCAGCGGGAGACCCTCGCGGGGGTCCGCGCGCGCGTCAGGCAGGCCATCGACAACGGTACGGAGTGCGGCGAGGTCGACAAGGGTGTCGACGCCGGCCAACAGGCCCTGCGGATCGTCGCGTTCACCGAGGGGCTCGCCCTGCACACACACATCGACCCGGGCAGCACCCCGGAGGCGGCCGCCCTCGCCGCCCTGGACGACCAGCTCGGCCGCGTGTTCACCGGGACGTGCCGCCACCACCGAGCACAGACCCGCGCGAGCCGGTGACCCCACGCCTTCGACAGAGACTCCGCGCGAGTCGTTGACAGGAACTCCACCCCACGGGATTCCGCGAGAGCGCTCTTCTATCGATGTAAATCGCTTAATGGGCCGTCGCGCACGGATGCCCCAGGGGCAAACCCCGAGACTGTTCTCCGAACGCCTGATTCGAGCGTTCCGCATCTCAACTACCTTGAACAGTAAGGCAACTGAGCACTTTCATGAGCATCGATCAGCTGATCAGCCATCAGAGGAACGTTTCCCCTCAGGCAGAACCTATGTGTATTCTGTGATCGCCAGGGGGAGGCATGAGCACGTTGCGTTCACTTTCCCCTGCGCCTATTCAGGTTCACCGGGGGGTATCTATGAATCGCTTTGTACGTGCGTTCGCCATATTCGCCGCCGTTCTCGGCATATCACTGACAACTGCGCAGTCGGCATCGGCCAACAGCTTCGGTCCGGTGTTCGCGGACAACGGGGCACACAGCTTCTTCCTGGACGACGACCTTTCGTCCGGGCAAAAATCCGGAATGAATTGGGCACGCAGCAGCTCGCTCAATCCGACGGACATGACCACAAGCCTCAACAAGTCCTACAACAAGCAGGTCGACGTCTGGGCCTACGGGACCTGGAAGCCGACGGGGGACCAGACGCGCTGGTACGCCTGGGCGAAGTGCGTGAAATTGGTGAGTGGCAGCAAGACCAAGTGCGACCAGTTCACCATTGTCTTCAACCACAAGCTCCCCCACAGCAATTACAAGGCGCTCGCCTGCCACGAGACCGGGCACACCGTGGGCCTGGGGCACGAGTCGGGGAAGAACAGTAGTTTCACGTCCGCGGCGCGCTCCTGCCTGCGCGCGAGCCCTGACCACAACTACTACTCGAACCACGACAAGAGCCACATCAACGGCCGTTACTGATCGGAAGAGGGGAAACTTCTGATGCGTAAGAGAATTCTTTCGATCGTCGGCGCCGCTGCCCTGACGCTGGGCGTCACAGCATGCTCGTCTTCGTCGGACACCGGATCCACCGAATCCATCCGCGCCACCGGGGGATTCTGGGGAGTCCACGGGGCTCAGGGAGCGTCCGAAGCCGATCCGCCGATGAGTCTCACCGCCATCGCCGAACGCGCGGACCTGGTCGTCCTCGGCACCGTTTCGGGAGCGGAGGAGGGCAAGGACTACACCGAGGAGGGAAAGCCTCCGAACCGCACGTCGAACCTCAGTATCGGCGTGGAGCAGTCAAGTGACACCGGTGTGTCCGAAGCCGTGGTGGAGATCACCCGGGACACAGCCACCTCCCTGACGGATATTCAGGCCAACCTTCCGAAGGGGCGCTACGTCTTCTACCTCAGCACCTGGTACGACGGCCCGGACGGCCCGGTCTACCGCTGTGCGTCTCCCGCCAAGTGTGTGGTCGGAGTCGAGGAGGGGGACCTGGAGACGCCGCGCGATCCGGAGGCGGCGGAGGAACTGCAGGTGCCGGCAGAGGCCGACCAGGAGAAGGCTGCGAAGAACGACTCTCTGACAGTCGAGCAGGTCTACGACCTGAGCGCGGAAGCTGTTCCCGCGTCGGGCTCCGCGTCCTGACCGTTCACAGCCGAGCCTGACCCTGCCCGGGGCAGCCCTGGGCAGGGTCAGAAGCAGAAACAGGGCCCCTCGCAGGCAGGACCCCGAGGAGTGGGCCGAGGCCGGAGCATCAGGCCTCGGCCTCGCCCCACTCCTCCACCACCACCTCGTCGCCCAGCGACAGCTTGCCCGGCCGCACCACGGCGAACTTCGTACCGAACACCACCCCGCCCACCGAGAAGCGCCGGTAGTCCGCGAGCGTCCGCAACGGCTCCGGGCCGCCGCGGGCCCCGGCCTCCTGGTCGACCAGGGTGACCGCGCAGCGCACGGCGAGCTTGGTGTAGCCGAGCTCGGCCGCGCCGATGGTCGCGCGGCGGATCCGGTCCTCGGCGTGGGGCTCCGACGCCCAGTCCTCCCCGTGCCCGCCGTGCGCCCCCTCGGGGAGGCTGGCGATGACGATGTTCGGGCGGAACCGGTCCATGGCCAGGGGCGGGGCGCCGCGCTCGGCCAGCCGCGTGTGCAGATGGGCGAGGGAGGCGCAGGTCAGCAGGTGGACGGCGCTGCTGTCGGCGTAACCGGAGGTGCCGGGGGTCACGCCGTCGGTCTTCCGGTCGTGCTCCGGCGGTACGCGGACCAGACGGCTCGGGGCGCCGAGAAACTCCGTGAGCCAGGCCGCGGCCTCGTCACCCTGGTCGATTCCCTGGTACGTCGCGCCGAACAGGTCGACGTCGCGCCGGGGCGCCGAGGTGGTGACGTCGAGGTGCAGCGCGCCGCGGCCGCTGTCCGGCTCCGTCGATACGAGCGTGAGCCTGCTGCCGTCGGCGCTGACGATGGGCCGGACGAGGGCGAGGCGCGGGTCGCGGCGCTGGGTGCGGAAGACCCCGTCGACGCCGACGACCATGAAACTGCGGTCATGCGCGAGACCCGCGGGGGTGAGGTGCGTACTGTCCACGGACGTTCCCGCACAGCCCTTGACGGGGTAGGTGATCAGCTCGACGACTGTGGCCATGCGGCCTCCTTCATGACGCCCTGCCCCCGCGCTCTGCTGCCGCCGGGCCCTTGCGGCAAGGGTGCCAGGCCGCGCGCAGGATGATCGACGGGTTTTGCGCCAGACCGCGAGGAAGCCCCGGCACCGCGATGCCGGGGCCGGGACCATCTTCACCTCGGACCGCCACTTCCGTATGGTCCGGCCCCTGACCGGCCACAAGGCGTTCAGGTTGCTCCCCGAGGACGTGTGACGAGGGCCCTCGACGCCGCCGAAACCCCTACCTCCGGTACAACCCCTCGATCTCCCCCGAGAAGTCCCGCGCGATCGCGTCCCGTTTCAGCTTCAGCGACGGCGTCAAGTGGCCGTTCTCCTCCGTGAAGTCCACCGGCAGGACCGTGAACCTGCGGATCGACTCGGCGCGCGAGACCAGGCGGTTGGCCTCGTCCACCGCCTTCTGCAAGGACGTGCGCAGGTCCTCGTCGTGGACCAGGTCGCGCATCGGGATGTCCTGCTTCTTGGTCATCTGGCGCCAGTGCTGGAGGCCGTCCGGTTCCAGGGTGATCAGGGCGGTGACGTACGAGCGGTTGTCGCCGACCACCATGCACTGGCTGACCAGGGGGTGGGCGCGCAGCCAGTCCTCCAGGGGGGCGGGGGTGACGTTCTTGCCGCCCGACGTGATGATGATGTCCTTCTTGCGGCCCGTGATCGTCAGGTAGCCGTCGTCGTCCAGCGCGCCCAGGTCGCCCGTCGGGAACCAGTCGTCCGCCAGGAGCGCCGGGGTCACCTCCGCCCGCTCCCCGTCCCAGTAGCCCCGGAACACCTGGCCGCCCTTCAGCAGCACCTCGCCGTCGTCCGCGATGCGCACCGAGGTTCCGGGCAGCGGCCAGCCCACCGTGCCCAGGCGGGGTTTGAGGGGCGGGGTCACCGTGTGGGCGGCCGTGGTCTCGGTGAGTCCGTAGCCCTCGAAGATGCCGATGCCCGCGCCCTCGTAGAAGGCCGCGAGGCGCCGGCCCAGCGGGGAGCCGCCGCAGATCACGTACCGGACCTTGCCGCCCAGCGCGGCCCGGATGCGGCGGTAGACCAGGGGGTCGTAGAGGGCTCGGGCCGCCCGCAGGCCGAGGCCGGGGCCCGGGCCCGTACCGTGTTCGGCGGCCTCCACCGCCTTGCCGTAGCGCTGGGCGATCCGCGCCGCGCGGTCGAACGACGAGGCGCGGCCCATCTTCTCCGCCGTCGCCCGGCCCGTGTTGTAGACCTTCTCCAGGACGTACGGGATGGCCAGGAGGAAGGTCGGGCGGAAGCCGGCCAGGTCCGCCAGCAGGTCCTCGGTCTGGATCGACGGCGCGTGGCCCAGGCGGACCCGTGCCCGCATGCAGCCGATCGCCACCATCCGGCCGAAGACGTGGGAGAGGGGGAGGAAGAGGAGAGTGGAAGCCGGGTCCTTCGAGACCGACTTGAAGACCGGGTGGAGGAGTTCGATCGCGTTGTCGACCTCGGCGAAGAAGTTGCCGTGGGTCAGGACACAGCCCTTCGGGCGGCCCGTCGTGCCCGAGGTGTAGATGAGGGTCGCCGGGCTGTGCGGTTCCAGGGTGGCCCGGCGGGCCGCGACCGCCGCGTCCGGGATGTCCTTGCCGAGCGACTTCAGATGGCCGATCGCCCCCGTGTCGAACTGCCAGAGGTGCGCCAGGTCGCCGAGCTGTTTGCGCTCCTGGCTGATCAGGCGGCCCTGCTCCTTCGTCTCCACCGCGCACGCCACCGCGCCCGAGTTCTGGAGGATCCAGCGGGCCTGGAAGGCCGAGGACGTGGGGTAGATGGGGACCGTCACCAGGCCCGCCGCCCACGCCGCGAAGTCCAGCAGCGTCCACTCGTACGTCGTCCGGGCCATGATCGCGACCCGGTCCCCCGCCCGCAGGCCCTCCGCCATCAGGCCCTTCGCCACCGCCAGCACCTCGGCGGCGAACTCGGCGGCGCTCACGTCCCGCCACACGCCCTCGGCGTCCTTACGGCTGAGGACCGACTCCCCTGGCGCCTCGCGGGCGTTGTCGAACGGGATCTCCGCCAGCGAGCCGCGCTCCACGACGGGCGCGAACTTCGGTACGGAGACCTCCTGGACCCTGCCGTCCGGGCCGCGCTTCTTCGTCGGCTCGATCAGGACGGGCCCGGGGGGCGTGGTGGACGTGGGGGCGGAAGGTGGCGTTGACACGTGCGGCTCCTCGGTTCGGGGGTCGGGCGGGTCGGTTCGCCGGGTCGTCCGTCCGGCAGGGGAAACAGCGGAAGAGGCAGGCAGGTCAGGGGCGTTCCAGGATCGCCGTCACCCCCTGCCCGCCCGCCGCGCAGATCGAGATCAGGCCCCGGCCCGGGCCCTCCCGTTCCGCCAGCAGCTTCGCCAGGGTCGCCACGATCCGGGCGCCAGTCGCGGCGAACGGGTGGCCGGTGGCCAGGGAGGAACCGGCCACGTTCAGGCGGGTGCGGTCCACCGGGGCGAGGCCCTGCTTCTCCCAGGCGGCGAGGGTGGCCAGCACCTGAGAGGCGAACGCCTCGTGGATCTCGTACAGGTCGAAGTCCTCGATGCCCAGGCCGGCCCGCTCCAGCAGGCGCGGCACCGCGTACGCCGGGGCCATGAGGAGGCCGTCGTCGCCGTCCACGTAGTCGACCGCGCCCGTCTCGTACAGGGAGAGGTAGGCGAGTGGTTCGAGGCCCCGTTCCTCCGCCCACTCCTCGCTCGCCAGCAGGACCGTCGCCGCGCCGTCCGTCAGCGGCGTCGAATTGCCCGCGGTCATGGTCGGGTCGGGGTCGGACGTGCCGAACACCGGCTTCAGGCGCGCCAGTTTCCCGGCCGTCGAGTCCGGGCGCAGGTTCTGGTCGCGGTCCAGGCCGCGGTAGGGGACCACCAGGTCGTCCAGGAAGCCGCGTTCGTACGCGGCGGCCAGGCGCTGGTGGCTCGTGGCGGCCAGCTGGTCCTGGTCCTCGCGGGTGACCGCCCAGCGGCGGGCGGTGACGGCGGCGTGGTCGCCCATCGACAGGCCGGTTCGGGGTTCGGCGTTGCGCGGGATGTCCGGGACGAGGTGGCGGGGGCGTACGGCGGCGAGGGCCGCGAGGCGGGCGCCCGTCGTCTTCGCGCGGCGGGCGGTGAGCAGGATGCGGCGCAGTTCGTCGTTGACGCCGAGCGGGGCGTCGCTGGTGGTGTCGGAGCCGCCCGCGATCGCGGAGTCGACGGACCCGAGGGCGATCCGGTCGGCGGCGGTGATGACCGCCTGGAGGCCGGTGCCGCAGGCCTGCTGGATGTCGTAGGCGGGTGTGCGCGGGTCGAGCGCGGAGCCGAGGACCGTCTCCCGCGCCAGGTTGAAGTCGCGGCTGTGCTTGAGGACCGCGCCCGCGACGAACGCCCCGACCCGCTCCCCGGCCAGGCCGTGCCGCTCGACCAGGCCGTTCAGGGCGGCCGTCAGCAGGTCCTGGTTGGAGGCGGTCGCGTACGGGCCGTCGGAGCGGGCGAAGGGGGTGCGGCTGCCGCCGAGCACCGCGACGCGGCGCGGCCGGGGCGGGGAGAGCGGTACGAACGGGTCCCGGCGCGTCATCGTGACCATCTCGTCTCGGCCGGTCCGGTCAGCCCGGTTGATCCGGTTGATCCGGTTGATCCGGGATTGCTCATCTCGACCAACTCCTGACCCTTAAGTAACCTTACTCAAGAGTAAATCTACGACCGAGCAGGGAGTCAGGACAATGGCCGATCGCTATCTGCACCTCACCGGCACAGCACCCGGCCGCTTCCTCACGCGCCGGCTCGGCCTGCCGCAGCCGGCCGCGCTGCGCCGCTGGAGCCTGGAGACCCCGCGCCTGGACGGGCCGCTGCTGCATCTGACCGCCGGGGACTCGGCGATCACGGACGAGCTGGCGAAGGCGCTGGCGGCGACGGGCCTGACAGTGGACGCCCAGGCAGCGCGGCCCGCCGGGATCGTGCTGGACGCCACGGGGGTCACCTCCGCGCGGGGTCTCGCCGAGGTGCACGCGGCCCTGCACCCTGTCGTACGGTCGCAGGCTCCCGGTGGCCGGATCGTCGTCATCGGCACGCCACCGTCCTCCGAGGACCACCATCAGGCCGCTGCCCAGCAGGCGTTGGAGGGTTTCGTCCGGTCGCTGGGCAAGGAGACCGGGCGCGGCTCCACCGCCCAGCTCGTGCGGATCCCGGCAGGCGCCGCGCCGGGGGCCGCCGAGTCCACCCTCCGCTTCCTCCTCTCCCCCCGGTCCGCCTACGTCAGCGGCCAGGTGATCGAGCTGACCACCGCCGCCCCGGACCCCGAGGCCGACCGGGACGCCCCGCTCACCGGGCGCACCGCCCTGGTCACCGGCGCCGCGCGGGGCATAGGCGCGTCCGTCGCCTCGGTGCTGGCCCGCGACGGGGCGCACGTGATCGTCCTGGACGTCCCCCAGGCCCAGGACGACCTGGTGCGCACCGCCGACCGGCTCGGGGCCACCGCGCTGCCGCTGGACATCACCGCACCCGACGCCGCCGCCCGCATCGCCGCCGCCGCCGCACCGGACGGGCTCGACATCCTCGTCCACAACGCGGGCATCACCCGCGACCGCCGCCTCGCCAACATGCCGGCCGAACGCTGGGCCCAGGTCATCGACGTCAACCTCGACAGCGTGCTCCGCACCACCGACGAACTCCTCACCTCGGGCGCCCTGAACCGGGGCGGCCGGGTCGTCGCCACCGCCTCCATCGCGGGCATCGCGGGCAACAACGGCCAGACCAACTACGCGGCGAGCAAGGCCGGTGTCATCGGCCTCGTCCGCTCGCTCGGGCCGCGCGCCGCCGCCGAGCACGGCGTCACGGTCAACGCGGTGGCCCCCGGCTTCATCGAGACGAAGATGACCGCCGCCGTGCCGCTGTTCATCCGCGAGGCGGGCCGCCGTATGAACTCCCTCTCCCAGGGCGGCCTTCCGGTGGACGTGGCCGAGGCCGTCGCCTGGTTCGCGCAGCCCGGCTCCGCCGCCGTCAACGGCCAGGTGCTGCGCGTCTGCGGCCAGAGCCTGCTGGGGGCTTGAGACCGATGACCTCACTCAGCGCCTCGCTCGTGCGCGGGGCCCTCTCGTCCCCGTTCAAGCGCGCCGGGCGGCCGGACGCCACCCTGCCCCCGGGCCACCTGACCCGCCCCGCCGCGCCGGTCGCGCCCGGGCCCCTCGCGGCGTACGCCCGGATCTGCGGGTTCGCGGAGTCCGGCCCGCTGCCGCTCACCTACCCGCACGTCCTGGCCTTCCCGCTCACCATGCGGCTGATGACCGGGCGCGCCTTCCCGCTGCCGGTCCTCGGGCTCGTCCACACCTGGATCGAGATCATCCCGCACCGGGCCGTGCAGCCCACCGAGCCGCTCGAACTGGCCGTGTACGCGGACGGTTTGACCCCGCACCGGCGAGGAACCGAGGTCACGATGGCGACCGAGGCGCGGGTGGGCGGGGAGCTGGTGTGGGAGTCCCGCAGCGGCTATCTGTCCCGGCACGGGACGACGGATGCGGCTGCCGCGCCCCGCACGGCTTCGGCCCCGGACGCCGCCGTCGAGCTGCCCGCCGTCGCCGAGTGGGCACTGCCCGGCGATCTCGGGCGGCGCTACGGGGCCGTCTCCGGGGACCGCAACCCGATCCACCTCCACCCGCTGACCGCCCGGCTGTTCGGCTTCCCCCGGGCCATCGCGCACGGCATGTGGACGGTCGCCCGCTGCCTGGCCGAAGTCGAGGACCCGGTCGGCATCCGTTCCGTACGGGCCGAGTTCAGGGCTCCCGTCCTGCTGCCCGCCGCCGTGACGTACGCGGCCGACGCCGCCGGGAACGCCTTCGCGCTGCGCGGGGCGAAAGAGCGTGTCCACCTGGTGGGAGCGGTGACGCGAGCTTCCTGAAGCGGGGTCATCCGCTCCCACAGGTACGGCATCAGGAATCGATGCGACAGGACGAGAGCGTCCTGCCGCACTGATCCTTGAGCTGTCTCACAGAACCTTGAGCGCGTCCGTGGGCTTCCGGAGCCCTGTCATCGCGCCAGCCGTGGGGGCTGCTGCAGCTGGAACCGGATGAGGTCGCCAGTGTGCGTGTTCGGCTGGGACACCGTCTCCATTCCGATGAGGGCCTTCCGCGTGTTCCTGAGCTGTTCAAGATTGCGCGGCAGGGACTTGTCGATGGTCCTCAAGAAGGTCTTTCGGAGGAAGTCCGACTGGGCCCTCCCAGCCTTTTCGATGTTGTCGGCGGCGGAGTTCAGCGATTCCTTGAGGAACGTCCAGCTGTTGGTGGTGTTCTGCAGCGCAGTGGCCACTCCGCCCGCCTGGGTGCCAAGGTCCGCCAGTCCGGAGCTGCATGCCGTCAGCAGCTTCACCCCGCTTTCGAGCCGCTTCTGCTTGACGAGAAGGTTCCTCTTCTCGTCGTAGAGATTCGCCAGCGCGATCCCGCTGCCGATACCCCCTCCGATGCCACCGAGGAGCAGGACACCGCCACCGATGGCCACGGCGAGGCTCGCCCCGCCGGTGAAGATGGAAGTGCAGCATCCGATGACGATGCATGCCACGCCCCCGAGAATGGCAGCTCCACTCACCCCTGCCCCGATGGTCGCGGCGGTGATCTTCGAGTTCACATTCTCCAGATCCCTTTTCAGCTCTCCCAGGATCCCGCTCTCGCCACCCACCAGCGTGTTGATCTTCTCGGCGCATTCAGTGAATTCCCGCTTGTCGCCACTGAAAGCACCGACCATCCTGTCCGTGCTGGACGCGACCTTTCTCGTCTGGTCCGTGAATTCGCCCGCCTGCTCACGCAGGTACCTCAGCGTCTGCACCATGGCGTCCGGATCATGCTCATCCTTGAGGGATTCCGAAAGGGCACCCAGCGTGACGAAGTAGTTCTCGACCCTGGACAGGAGCGCGATGGACTCGGGCTGTACCTTCCCGAGATAATGCCCGGCATTGTCTGCCGAGTTGTTCAGTACGCCCTGGACCGTACCCTGAAAGCTCCGGATCTCTTCGTTGTCGAAGCCACTGAAGTCCGGCTTCGGCTGCTGCATGATGCTGAGAGCATGCGTCTGCACGAGTGCGGTCAGGGACCCTTGCGCGGCCACCTCCCCTCCGATTTCCTCCTGCTTCTCCAGGGCGGCGACAAGTGCGTCACTCATAGTCTTCTCCCAGTCGTCCAGTAGCGGGTGTCAGTTTCCGGTGACCATGGCGCGCAGTCGCTCCGCCTGGCTCTGGATGGTCTTCCACTTGATGACGCTCCAGCTGATCTCCGTGGCCAGCCAGGCACCCTGGTCCTTCTTCTTCGCCTGCTCTTCCAGCGTCGCCGCGAACGAGGCGACCACCTGGGTCCAGGCGTCCGCGATCTCCTGGGCCGGACGCATCACGTCACGCACGCTGCGACCGTAGGCACCGCACTCCGAATCGATCTTCTTCGCGGTCGCCAGCCCCGACTTCAGACCGGCGATCTCCCGGTAGAGCGCTTCGACCTTCGCGCGGTCCCTGCGGAGCTTCTGAAGGGCGGCGCCAACGGCGCCGGACGTGATGTCCTCGATCCCTCCGTGCACATCCTCCGAGGATTCCGGAGCGGATTCGCCGGCGGACGGCTTGTCCTCCTTCTTGCTCTTGCCGTCGTCCTCTCCCTTCTTCTTCGCGGCGTCCTTGAAGATGTCGAGGATGGTGTCGAGGATCTTCCGTGCACCGGCGCCCATCTTGTGCGAGGCGGAGATGACGGCATCCAGGTCCTTCCGCACCTCTTCCTGCATCGCCTCCAGTTCCTTGGTCTTGGCGGCGATCCTGCCGTCGTCCCCGGAGATCTTCTTGATCTCGGCATGCGTCCGGCCGGCCAGGACTTCCAGCCGGTCCTCCGTCTCCCTGGAGAACTTCCCGTGCTTGTCCGCGAGATCGCGGGCATGCTGCTCGTGCTCCTCGAAAGTCGGCATCAGCTCGCCCAGAAAGGAGGCAACGCTCTCCGGGGACTCCACCGACCCCTCGTGCAGGCTCTCGAGCAGGTCGGCCGCCCCCGCCATCAGGACAAGCTGGTGGATCACCGAGGGAAGCTGGACACTCCGGTAGGTCCGCGCGTTGGCCCTGACCTCCTCCTGCGCCGTGTTCATGGCGTGCTCATCGCTGGGGTCCGCCGTGCCGACGGACACCTGCGATTCGAGAACCAGGGCCCACACCTGCGCGACCTGAGCAGCGGTCACCAACTTTTCCAAAGGCTCTTCGAGTCCGACCGGGTCAAGCGTGATCCTGGCCGGAACGCTGGGGGCGAGTTGCGAGGACGTCATCGTTTCTCCGTTGGATACTCAAGGACGGGACGGGCAGTGCAGGGCCGGTCAGGGGGCCTATGGCGTTCTATCGGCCGCACACCATTCCGCGAAGCCGTTTGTCCCGTGCTCACCCGCTCGGGGGAAGGGGTTCACCGCAGAAACGGTCCGCCGCGCTCCGCCGCTCCGGGGCGGAGTGAGAGCGCTCAACCTTTCGATGCGTCAGTGGCAACGGCACGGAGGCGGACATGGACGGCGAAGCCGACGGCGGCGAAGTCCTCCGCCGCTGACGGCATTTGACAGCCGCGCCCCCGAAGGGCACGTCCAACTCGTGGGTGACGCGGAAAGAAATCAGTCGGCCGGGGGCGTCCACGGCCGGGCGTGCATCAGGTTCTCCAGGCCCGCCCAGGCGAAGTTCATCAGGGTCGCCGCGGCCTCCCGCGCCGAGACGTCCGGGGTGTCGTTGGCCCAGCCCGCCAGCGACTCCGCGGCCCCCACGAGGGCCTGGGCGAGGCCCGCCACGTCCCGGTCCGCGAGGGCTGGATCGCTGTGGGCCTCGCGGGCGGCGGCTCCGATCAGGCCCGTCACGAACGTGACGATCTCGTCGCGCATGGAGCCGACCTCGCTGACGAACGGCTCCCCGTGCGAGCGGGCCTGCCGGTGCAGGACCGACCAGGCGTCCGGGTTCTCGGCGGTGTGGACGAAGAACGCCCGCAGCCCTGCCCAGAGTTGGGCGTCGGCGGGCAGCCCGGGGTCCACCCCGGCCCGTACCGCCTCCAGCAGAGACTGCGCCTCGCGCCGGATACAGGCGGAGAACAGGTCCTCCTTGGAGTTCAGATACAGATAGACCAACGGCTTGGAGACGCCCGCCAGCTCCGCGATCTCGTCCATCGAGGCGGCCCGGTAGCCGCGCTGCCCGAAGGTCCGCACGGCGGCGTCCATCATCTGCTGCTCGCGCACGGCGCGCGGCATCCGCTTGCTCTTCACAGCACCCACGTCCGGCTTCCTCCCCCGCCCCCACTGCCCTGCTCCGCTTCCCACCCTACGGCGGCGGGCGGCCCGGCGTCGCAGGGCACGATCATCGGGGCGGGACGGCCGGCCTCGCGCACAGAAGCAGCGGACCCCCGGCCACGGCGGCGTACAGGGTCCCGGCCCGGCCGGCCAGAGCCGTGCAGCCGCCGGGAGACGCCTTGTCCCGCGGCGGGGCCGGTACGCCGGTGTCGGTGAAGGGGGCCGGCCCGTCCGCCGGGCCCGCCGGGAGGCGGGTGCGCAGGCGGCCGTCCTCGGTGACCACCCACAGCCTGCTGTTCAGCGTGGTGAGCGCGACCGCGCCGCCCGCGTCGCCCAGCACTCGCCACGGCCGGTCGAGGGCGAGCGCGGAGAGATGGTGCAGGGTGTCGTCGTGCGGGGTGACGGCGAAGATCCCCGCGTCGCAGAGCGCGATCCCGGTCGTCCCCGGCGGGACCGTCCCCACCTCGGCCCACTCCTCGCGGCCCTCGACCGGTTCCGGGACCGGGTCGCGGCGCAGCAGTCTGCCGTCCTCCGTGGCCGCGTACAGCTCCAGCGGCAGCCCGCCCGACGCCTCGCGGGCCGAGGCCAGCGCCCGTACGCCGGGGGCCTGCCCGACGGGCCGCCACGGCAGGTTCTGCCCGGACGGCTCCCGGCACAGGAGCCGGCCCCGGGCGTCCACGCCGAACAGCACCGACGCGCAGACGGCGAGCGCGTGGACATCGTCCGGTGCCCCGGCGGCCTCCCAGCCGTCACCGGGGGCGGCCCCGCCCAGCCGGTCCAGCACGTTGCGCGTGATTCGGTCCACGACCGGGTCGTCCGCCAGGACGCTGCCCCAGTTGATCGTCCCCGCGTTGAAGACCGTGCCCGCGCCCAGCCGGAAAACGCCCATCGTGGCCGCCCCGCCCTGCCCGTACTCCCGCCAGTGCCGCAGATCGGCGGTGGCCAGGACGACGAACGAGGCCGGAGTGCCGTCCACGCCCGTCGCCCGGGGCACCTCGCCGGTCCACTCCAGGGCGCAGGAATCCGTTTCGTAGCCGAGGGCGCCCCGGGCGAAGGGCTCGCCGTCCGTCAGCCCCGTACCGGCGAAGGCCCAGTGGCCGGCGAAGCGGGCCGTGTAGGCGTCCTTGCGCATCACCGCCATGCCCTCGCCCCAAGCGCCCGCGCCCCGGCGGAAGCTGAGGCCGGTCATCGAGTTCTCCGGGCGGTCGACGGGCGAGCTGGACCACTCGACGGTGGTCCGGCGGGGGTCCGTTGCGGTCATCGGGTCGGTGAGCGCGTCCCGGTGGCAGACCATCGTGCGTCCGTCGTCCTCGATCCGCATCTGCCACCAGGCGGTGTTGGCGGCGAAGAAGGCCACGTTGCCGCCGCGCCGGGCGAACGCCTCGACACTGTCCCGCATCTCCATCGACCAGTACTCGTCATGGCCGTTGATCACCAACAGGCGGTAGTGCGAGAGCAGTTCGTCGCCTCCGTGCAGGTCGAGGCCGGAGCAGAGATCGACCGGACAGCCCGCCCCGGGCAGCCAGCGCAGCAGCCCCTCCTCCCAGCGCTCGGGCGGCGGCCCGCCGCCCGGGGAGGCGAAGGAGACCCGGGCGGCGCGGTAGGGCTGCTCGGAGTAGTAGAGGCCCCGGTGCGGCAGGCCCGCGTGGGTGTAGGCCCGCCAGGTGGGGAAGGGGATCGAGACGAGGATCCGGGAGGCCGTACCGGGGCGGGCGGCGCGGACGACGAACCAGACCTCGTGCTCCGCCTCGTCCGTCGTCGGCAGGGTCTCCCCCGGTACGTCGAAGACGGCGCGGCACAGGGCGCTGGGCCATGCGGGCGGCACGTCCAGGGTCCAGTCGGGGCCGGTCACCGTGGCGGTGAGCAGTGCTTCGCCACTGATCCCGTCGGTGATCCGCACCCGGACCGGGGTCGACGGACCGACGCCGGTCAGGTGGAACGGGAGCCGGCCGCCCTGGACGCAGGAGGTGCGGTCCGCCCAGGCCCGCAGGGGTTCGCCCGGCGTCGGGGCCGGAACGGGCTCGGCGGCGGTCACGGCCGGTCGCCTCCCGCCGCCACCAGCAGGGTGCGGAGCTCCGTCAGCGGGGGCGGCGTCCCGGCCGCGCTCGCCACGATCAGCTCCTCCATCGCGTAGAGGTGCGCGCGGATCGCCTCCGGCGGCAGATACGCGGTGTCGGCGGTCAGCGACACCGCGAGCGCGTCGCCCTCCTCCGTGACGTGCAGGCAGTAGCGGCACGCCACCCGGTCCTGGGTCGCCGGGAAACCGAAGGTGGTGCGCCGCCGGGCCTCGGCCGGCTCCGCACCGGTGGCCCGGGGGCCCTCGGGCAGGGCCCGTTCGACCAGGCGCATGTCGTTGAAGCAGCAGTAGGGGTGCACGTCGGTGCCGTACTCCGCGCTCAGCCGCTCCCCCAGCGCGTCCCACTCCACGGGGTCGTACACGGCGGCCCGGTACGCGCGCAGGGCGGACCGGTAGGCGGCGGGGAGAAGGTCGGTGAACGTGCCCGCGAGACCGGACGGCTCCGTGGGACCGGACGGCTCCATGGGACCGGACGGCTCCATGGGACCGTGCGGCTCCGTGGGACCGTGCGGCTCCGCGAGACCGGACGCCGCCCTGGGGCCGGACGCCTCCGCCAGGTCGAGGACGAACAGGCCGTCCTGCGACAGCGTCGAGACCAGGTCGCGCAGCGCCCCGGCGGTGCGGTTGCCGACGATCGGCATCACGGCCGCCGTACGGTGCCCCTCCCCCGCGGCGACGAGCGCGGCCGACGCGGTGAGCAGCACGGTCGAGCCGCTGACCCGGTGCGTCGCCGCCACCGTGCCGACCGCCCGGGCCAGCGCGGGGGACACCAGTCGCCCGGTCCAGAAGCGCGGGGTGCGCGGCTGCGCGCACAGGTCGGGGAACATCGTCGGGGGCGCGGCCCGGTAGCCCGCCTCCCAGTGCGCCAGGGCCGCCGCCCCCCGTCGGCGGCCCGCCGCCGCGTGCTGGTCGCGGGCCAGGTCCAGCGGGGTGGTGGCGGGCGGCGGGCCGGCCGAGCCGCGCCGGACCAGCAGCCGCAGGTCCCGTACGAGGATCTCGGCGGCGTGCCCGTCGGCGGCGAGGTGGCACAGGACCAGCACGGCGTGGGTCACCCGGTCGCCCACGGTGATGAGGGCCGCGCGTACGGGCCACTCCGCCGCGTAGTCGAAACGGGTGGCGGACAGCCGGCCGAGCAGCGCCTCCGCCTCGGCCGCCGCCTCCGGGAGGCCGGCGGCCCGGGTCATCGTCACGGACAGGGTTCCGGCGTCCGCGAGGCTCTGGGCGGGCTCCCCGTCCAAAGCCGGCAGCAGGAGCCGGGTTCGCAGCGACTCGTGCCGCTCCGTCAGTCGCGTCAGCGCCCCCAGCGCCTCGGGTACGGTCACCGGTCGGCCCCGGTCGGCCAGCGGGAGGACGCGGCCGATGTTGAAGTAGTGGTCGTTGGGCGCGGTGCGGCGGATCGCGTGCCAGATGGCCCGTTGGCCCCAGGTGAGCGGGGCCCGGCCGGACCGCTCCCCGTGGAAGGCGATCTCGCGGCGCGTGTCGGAGCACGCCCCGGAGGGGACCGGGCCGCCGGGCGTCCCGGCCTTCTCCGGCTCCGTGTCCGCCGGCACCGACCCGGCCCTCAGCCCGGCGACCGTCACCGTCCCCTCAGGCATCGTTCCCTCCGTCCGCCGCCACGCCCAGCCCGGCCAGGTGACCGACCAGGCCGTCGAGGTCGTCGAGGAAGCGGAACGGACCGTCCAGGTCGAGGACGATCCCGAACTCCTCCTCCACCGCGTCGATCAGCCGCAGGAGCGCCAGGGACGTCACGCCGAGAGCGGTCAGCGAGGCTCCCGCACTCAGCAGTTCCTCCTCCGTGACCTCGCCGTCGGTGGCGCGGGAGACCAGGACGGCGACCCTGCCCCTCAGCGCGGCCTCCGCGGCGGCCGGGGCCGTCACCGGCCCTGCTCCGCGAGGCGGCGGCGCAGGCTCAGCGGGCGGATGTCCTCCCAGACCCGGTCGACGTGGACCATGCACTCCTCCTCGGACCCCGTGAACCCTTCCGCCCGCCAACCGGCCGGAGGATCCGTCCGGGCGGGCCACAACGCGTGCTGCTCCTCGTCGTTGACGACCACCTGGTATGCCGTCGCGTCGCTCATCGCTGCTCTCCTTCCGGTGCTGCCTGGGTCGTCCCTGCCGTCCCGGCCGCCGGTCGGCGGAGTTCGCCCACCAGGGCCGAGATCTCGGCGAGTGTCGGGGTGTCGAAGAAGGCGTCGAGGGGCACCTCGACGCCGAGCCGCTTGCGGATACGGGCGGCGATGGCGGTGATCGTCAGGGAGTGGCCGCCCAGGTCGAAGAGGTCCTCGTCCGGGCCGATGTCGTCGAGCCGCAGCACCTCCTGCCAGATCTCCCGCACCACGGCGGCGTCGCCGTCGAGCGCGGTCGGGGGGCCGTCGGGCCCGTCCGGCTCAGCCACGCCCGCCCCGTCCGGCCGGGTCCGGGGGGCCGCCGGCAGCCGGGCCCGGTCCACCTTTCCGTTCGGGGTGAGCGGCAGCGCGGTCAACGGGACCCACGCGGCCGGGATCATCGCGGCGGGGAGCGTACGGGCGAGACGGGCGCGCAGTTCGTCGGCGGCCGGGACCGCCGGGTCACCCGGGACCCCGACCACGTACGCCACCAGCCGCTCCTGGCCGAACTCCCCGGCGCCCTCGCCCGGGTCCAGCACCACCACCGCCTGTGCCACTCCGGGGTGCTCGGCGAGCCGGGACTCGATCTCGCCCAGTTCGATCCGGTGGCCGCGCAGCTTCACCTGGGAGTCGAGGCGGCCCGCGAACTCCAGCCGCCCGTCGGGAAGCCGGCGTACCAGGTCGCCCGTGCGGTACATCCGGGATCCCGGCGGCCCCCACGGGTCGGGCACGAAGCACCGGGCGGTCAGCCCGGGGCGGCCCCGGTAGCCGTGCGCCACGCCCGCGCCTCCGAGGTGCAGTTCGCCGGGAAGGCCGTCGGGGACGGGTCCGCCGTGCTCGTCCAGCACGTACGCCCGGGTGGCGGCCAGCGGGCGGCCGATGGTCACCGGTTCGCCGGGGGACGGCTCGGCCAGCGTGGACCAGACGGTGGTCTCGGTCGGGCCGTAGACGTTGAACAACCTGCCTACGTCAACGCCCAGTTCGGCGGCCAGCGGGCCGGGGAGCGCCTCGCCTCCGGCCAGGGCGACGAGTCCGGGACGGTGGAGCCCGGCGGCCAGCATCAGCCGCCAGCCGCTCGGCGTGGCCTGGACATGGGTGACGTCGTGGGTCTCGATCAGTTTCAGCAGCGCCGCTCCGTCACGCTGCCGCTCCTCCGGCACCAGGACGACCCGGCCGCCGGTGGTCAGCGGCAGCAGCAGTTCCACGGTGGAGATGTCGAAGGACAGCGAGGTGAGCCCCAGCCAGCGGTGGCCCGGGGCCGCCTCCAGCAGGTCGGCCAGCGAGCCGATCAGGTTGGCGAGGGCGCTGTGCGGGACCTCGACGCCCTTGGGCCGGCCGGTGGAGCCGGAGGTGTAGAGGACATAGGCGGGGTGAACTCCGGCCGGGACGGCCGTCCGCCGACGCGGCGGCGCGGCGACGGCAGGGTCCGGGGACAGCACGGGCAGCCCGGCCGGCAGCCCCTCCGGTACCGGCCCCTCGATCACGAGGGCGGAAAGCCCGGCGTCCGCCCGCACGAAGGCCAGCCGCTCGGCCGGGTAGCCGGGGTCCAGCGGTACGTACGCGGCCCCGGCCGACAACGTGCCCAACAGGGTCGTCAGTTCGGCAACCGAGCGGGGCACCTGGACACCGACGAGGTCACCGGGGCCGATGCCCTCGGCGGCCAGCCGGTCGGCGAAAGCCTCCACGGCCGCGTGCAGTTCACCGTAGGAGAGTTCCGTGCCGTCGGCCGCCACCACGGCCACCGCGTCGGGTGTCGCGGCGGCCCGCTCCGCGAACATCCCGACCACCGTGGCGTCCGCCGGGCGGGCCGCGGGCGTCCCGTTGTCCGCGTACAGCGCCCGCTCCAGCTCGTCGCCCGACAGCAGCGGCAGGTCGGCGAGGCGGATGCCGGGGTCGGCGAGCACCGCGTCCAGGAGGGCGCGGAAGTGGCCGACGATCCGGGCGGGCGCACCGGGCGCGAAGGTGTCGGCCCGGTACTGGAACGAGACGTCCAGCCGGTCCGGGCCGGAGACCAGTTGGAGGTGGGCGAGGTTGCGTACGGCGCCCGGGAAGCCGATCCAGTCCACCTCGACGTCCGGGGCCTGAAGCGCCTCCCAGCCGGTGCGGCGGCGGTAGCTGACCGAGAGCGGGGTGAGCGGGGTGCGCGGGGTGAGGCCGCGCACGGCCCGGCCGAGCGGGACCGGGCGGTGGTCGTAGAGGGCCGCCAGCTCGGCCCGGACGTCCCGGGCGAAGTCGGCGAAGCTCCGGTGCGGGTCGGGGCGGGTGAGGACGGGCAGCTCGTTGACGTACAGGCCGATGTGCTCGGGGCTTCCCGGGCGGCGGGTGGACAGTTCCACTGCGGTGGCGGGCGAGCTGTTGCCGTAGCGGAGCAGCAGGGTGTGCCAGAGGGCGAGGAGCAGCTCGAACCGGGTGACGCCGAGGGAGCGCGCGGTGTCGGCGAGACGGGCGAGGGGCGATCCCTCAAGGGTGAACGGCACGGCGTCCCCGGGCGCGGGTGAGGTGGCGTCCCGTGCGTCGACGAGGAGGCCGGGCAGCGCGGGGGCGGCCGGGTCCGACCAGCGGTCCGCCCAGAAGTTCCGGGCCGCCTCGGTCGCACCGTGACCCCGGCGGCGGCCCGGATCCGGGCGACGACACGGGTGGCGAGGAGCGAGTGTCCGCCCAGGTCGAAGAAGTCGTCCAGCGCGCCCGCCCGGTCCAGGCCCAGCACCTCCGTCCACACCTCGCCGACCAGCGCCTCCGCGTCGGTGCGCGGGGCGACGTATCCGGGTCCGAGGTCGGGCCGCCGCTCGGGCGCGGGCAGGGCGAGGTGGTCCACCTTGCCGTTCGGGGTCAGCGGCAGGGCGTCCAGCACGACCAGCGAGTTCGGGACGAGGTGGGCCGGGAGCCTGGCGGCCAGCGCGGCCCGCAGCGCGCTGGTGGACAACCCGCCGCCGGCCTGCCCGGCCGGGCTGTCCCCGGCCGGCGGTGTGCCCGCGCCGCCCGGCCCGCCCGCGTCGCCGCCCCGCTCCGGGACCACATACCCGACCAGCGCCTCGTCCCGTACGGTCACCACCGCCCGGCCGACCCCGTCCAGGGCCAGCAGAGCGGCCTCCACCTCGCCGGGTTCCACGCGGAAGCCGCGTACCTTGACCTGGTCGTCGATCCGGCCCAGGAATTCCAGCCGGCCGTCCGTCCGCCAGCGGACCAGGTCGCCGGTCCGGTAGCGGCGGGAGCCGGGCGGTCCGTACGGGTCGGGCACGAAGGCCCGCGCGGTGGCCCCGGCCCGGCCGCCGTAGCCGTACGTCACCCCGGCGCCGCCGACGAGGAGTTCACCGGCCGCTCCCTGCGGCATGAGCCGTCCGAGGGGGTCGCAGACGGTGAGCACGGTCCCGCCGACCGGGCTGCCGATGGGCGGGCGGTGGAGGGCGTCGGCGTGGCCCAGGTCCGCGGTGGCGGCGATGACGGTGGTCTCGGTGGGCCCGTAGGAGTTGACCACTCGTACGGTGTCCCCGAACCGGGCCCGCCACGCTGCCACCGCCCCGGGCTGCACCTGGTCCGCGCCGAGGATCAGGAGTCGCAGGCCCGGGGGCCGGGTGACGGCGTCGAGGTCGTCGGCCAGCTCGTGCCAGTACGGGGTGGGCAGGTCCAGGACGGTGGGACCCGCGCCCCGCGCGGCGGCGAGGCGGAGGTGATCGGGCAGGGTGCTGCCGGGATCGGGGACGACGAGGCGGGCCCCGGCGGTGAGTGCCGGGAAGATCTCCTAGGCGTGGGTGTCGAAGCTCAGCGACGCGAACTGCAGCACCTCGTCGTCCGCCGTGAGGCCGTAGTGCTCGCGCATCCAGCCGACGCGGGCCGCCAGTGCGCGGTGCGGGACGACGACGCCCTTGGGCCTGCCGGTGGAGCCGGAGGTGTGGATGACGTAGGCGGGATGGTCGGGGCCCGCCGCCCAACCCGGGTCGGGCACACCGGCCGGACCGGGTGCCTCGGGGGCGAGCACGACGGGGGCGTTCTCGGGGGCGTTCCGGGGGACGTTCACGGGGCCGCCCGGCGCGGCGCCCGGAAGCTCGGGGCCGCCCGCGGAGCCCTCCTCCTCGGCACGCGGACACTCGGGGTCGCCGACCGGGACCCCCTCCGCGGACTCCGGGTCGGCCACGACCACCCGTACGCCGGTGTCCGCGACCATGAGGTCGAGACGGGCGGGGGGATAGGCCGGGTCCAGGGGCAGATAGGCCGCGCCGGCCCGCCAGGCGGCCAGCATCGCGGTGACCGCCCGCGTACCGCGCGGCAGGCGGACGCCGACCGTGTCTCCGTCCCGCACACCCGCGCCCCGCAGCCGCACCGCGAGCGCCCCGGCCGCCTCCCACAGCTCCCGGTAGGTCAGCGCCCCGCCCGCGTCACGCACCGCCGTCCGGTCGTCGCCGTACGTCCGCACCGCACGTTCCAGCGTGGCGGGCAGCGCTTCCGCGTCGGCTTCCGGGACCGCGCAGCCGGTGCCCAGGGCGAGCAGCTCGTCCTCCTCCGCCCCGGTCAGGAGCGGCAGTCCGGGCACCGGGGCATCCGGGTCCGCCAGCGCCCCGCGCAGGAGCGTCTCGAAGTGCCGGGCGAACCGGGTCACCCAGGGGGCGTCGAACAGATCGGTGCGGTAGCCGAAGACGGCGATCAGGTCGTCGCCCTCACGGCGCAGGTCGAGCATCACCTCGAACTTGCTGGCCGCATGTCCGCCGTCCGCCTCGGCACAGCCCAGGCCTGCGAACTCCCCCGCGTGAGCGTCCGGTTCGTCCTGGGTGTGCACGGTCAGCAGAGTCTGGAAGAGCGGGCTGCCACCGAGCCGGCGCTCGACGCCCAGTTCGTCGATGAGCCGCTCGAAGGGGACCCGGTCATGGGCGAATCCGGCCAGCACGGAGCGGCGCAACCGGCGCAGCAGCTCCGCGAAGGACGGGGCTCCCGCGAGTTCGGCGCGCAGGACGAGGGTGGAGGAGAAGTAGCCGATCACCGGCTCCAGTTCCGGCTCGCTCCGGCCGGCCGCGGGGACTCCGACACAGAAGTCGTCCTGGCGCGTCCAGCGGTGCAGCAGCACCTGGTAGGCGGCGAGCAGCACCATGAACGGGGTGCACCGCTTCTGGCGGGCCAAGGCGTCCACCGCCTGGCCCGCACCGGTGAGCCGCCGGGTGTGGAAGGCCCCGCCGGGACCTTCGCCCGACGGCGTGACGGTGGGGCGCAGGTCGAGCACGGGCGCGCCCGCCAGCCGCTCCCGCCAGTGGGCCACCGCCGCGTCCGCCTCGGGGCCTGCCGCGAACTCCCTCTCCCTGCAAGCGTATTCGGTGTACGGGAGCAGTTCGGGCAGCTCGACCGTGCGGCCGTCCAGATGGGCGGCATACCGGGTGGCCAGCTCGGCGCGCAGCAGGTTCAGCGACCAGCCGTCGGCGACGATGTGGTGCAGGACGAGGCACAGCAGGTGCTCGTCGTCGTCGGTGCGCAGCAGGGTCACCCGCAGCAGCGGACCGCGGGCGAGGTCGAAGGCGGCATTGGTCCGCTCGGCGAGCAGCCGGGTCGCGCCCCCGGGGCGTCGGCGCAGGTCGACGCTCTCGACCGGGACAGGAGCGGGGGGTTCCACGAGGGCGACCGGACGGCCGTCCCGGTCGGGGAAGCGGGTGCGCAGGGCCTCGTGCCGGGCGGCGGTGGCGTCGAACGCGGAGCGCAGGGCCGGTTCGTGGAGCGCACCGGTCAGGCGGAGGACGAGCGGGATGTTGTAGGAAGCGTCGTCGGGGTCCAACTGGTGCAGGAACCAGAGGCGTTCCTGCGCCGGGCTCAGGGGGAGGCCGACGCCTTCCCCTCCTGGCGCCATCGCCGGTTCGAGGGCGTCGTCCGTGCCCGCCGTGGCCCCACCTGACGTACCGATCATGTGCGGTGCTCCCCTGTGTGCCGAACGTCGGCGACCGCATCACCGAGGACGGCGGGCAGCACCGGACGCTTGTGCCGACGGGTCGTCAGAAAGCAGCGCAGGGGGCCGCAGTAGCGTGTTCCGGCCTCCCCGCGATCTCGGCCCCGGGCAACGGTCACGCTAGGAGGAGAACCCAGGTCAAGTCAATGGTCTGGACCAAAAGGAGATGGCTGGTACCGACCACACAGGAAGGGACATTAGTGAGGGAAAGGTATGCCAACCCCTCTCCAGCTGGCTGAAATCGCCGTTCCGTCGGGCTCCCGAGGTGCTTTTCCGGCGGCCCTGACCGCAGGAGGTCGTACGGGGAAACAGGACAGCGCCCCCGTGCCGTCCACGTACGGATACGTGGGGCAGGGGGCGCTGTCGGGTCTTGCCGGTCGCCGTCGCTACGCGGTTGCGGGCACCGCGGTCTTCGGCTCCGCGTCGCGGATCTCGTCGCGGTCGGCGTCGTCGCCGAAGGAGTCGATCGGGGAGGGCGAGGCGGAGTTGTACGCGTCGTGGTCGAGGATCTTCTCGCGGGCCGCGACGATCACCGGGACCAGCGCCTGGCCGGCCACGTTGGTGGCGGTGCGCATCATGTCCAGGATCGGGTCGATGGCCATGAGCAGGCCGACGCCCTCCAGCGGGAGGCCCAGCGTGGACAGGGTGAGAGTCAGCATGACCGTCGCGCCGGTGAGACCGGCGGTGGCCGCCGAGCCGATCACCGAGACGAAGGCGATCAGGAGGTAGTCACCGATGCCGAGCTGCACGTCGAAGATCTGCGCGATGAAGATCGCCGCCAGCGCCGGGTAGATCGCGGCGCAGCCGTCCATCTTCGTGGTCGCGCCGAACGGCACGGCGAAGGAGGCGTACTCCTTCGGGACGCCGAGGCGCTCGGTGACCCGCTGGGTGACCGGCATGGTGCCGACCGAGGAGCGGGAGACGAACGCCAGCTGGATCGCGGGCCAGGCACCCTTGAAGAACTGGAGCGGGCTGACCTTGGCGACGGTGGCCAGGAGCAGCGGGTAGACGCCGAACATCACCAGGGCGCAGCCGATGTAGACGTCGGCGGTGAAGGTCGCGTACTTGCCGATGAGGTCCCAGCCGTAGTCGGCGATGGCGTAGCCGATGAGGCCGACGGTGCCGATCGGGGCGAGGCGGATGACCCACCACAGGGCCTTCTGGAGCAGCTCCAGGATCGACTGGCTGAGGGTGAGGATCGGCTTCGCCTTCTCGCCGAGCTTGAGGGCGGCGATACCGGCGACGGCGGCCATGAAGACGATCTGGAGCACGTTCAGCTCGGTGAACGGCGTGATCACGTCACCGGGGACGATGCCGGTCAGGAAGTCGATCCAGCTGCCCTTGGTCTCGGAGAGCGCGCCGTCCTTCGGCGTGAGGCCGGTGCCGGAGCCCGGGTTGGTGACCAGGCCGATCGCGAGGCCGATGGCGACCGCGATCAGCGAGGTGACCATGAACCAGAGCAGGGTGCGGGTGGCCAGCCGGGCGGCGTTGTTGACCTGGCGCAGGTTGGTGATCGACACGAGGATCGCGAAGAAGACCAGCGGGGCGACGGCCAGCTTCAGCAGCTGGACGAAGAGCGAGCCGATCTCGTCGAGGGTGGTGACGAGCCAGCCGAGGTCCTGGCTGCGGGCCAGCCAGCCGAGCAGCACACCGAGGACCAGACCGGCGACGATCTGGGCCCAGAACGGGACCTTGGGTATACGGGGACGGGACCCGGAGCCGGAGCCTGTGGGCTGCTCGGCCTCGGGGGCGGTGGACGCGGGGTTCGCGGACACGGACACACTCCAGTGAGGACGCATCGGGACACACGGAAGCCATCCGTGCGGTCGTGCGGTGGAACGGGGACGGGGTCGCGGCGCCCGCGTCGAGGGGCGGCGCCGCTGCATGATGCCGTATTCAGACTTCGCGGCAACAGACCGCGGACATACAGCGGCAGAGATCGACATGCAGGCGCGCCACGAGCGGGATGCTCGCGGCATGGCGGAGGCGCACAGCTGTCTTCACGTCGAATACGTTAACACTTGAACTTTGAGAAGCTCAAAGTCTTTCTTTGGCTCAGGTGCGGTGCTCCCGCCTCGCATCTGTCCGGAAAACGCCCCGGACCCCGCATCGGAGCGGGTTGCTCCGGTAAGGGGTCCGGCGGAAGGGAGGGGTCGCGCGCGGCGCGCGTGTGAGGAACCTTACTGAACGGCGTCCTCACGGGTGCGGTTCGCGTCCAGGCGCGCCTTGGTGCGGTCGACGCCGGCGACGATCTGCTGGGACATCTCGTCGCGCTGCTTGCGCAGCAGCACATAGCTGAGCGGGGCGGAGAGCACGAGGCCGAGGAGGATCACCCAGATCATGTTGGAGCCGCCGAGCCCCGAGGGGATCAGTCCGAAGTGGACGGCGACACCGGCGACGAAGAAGCAGCCGACGAAGATCAGCAGGCGCAACGCCGTGTAACGGATCATCGCGCTCGGCTTGGCAGCGGACACGGCTGGCCCTCTCTTCCCATGGACTGTCGGCACACTTCTGCCCGTCCAGTGAAGCATGGCCCGAATTCTCTCGGTTCAGGGGGTTGCCGGGCGTCAGAGCGGCAGCAGCATGATGATGTCGTCGCGGTCGTCGCCCGGGGCGACGCGGATGGCGTCCGGGACCCGGCCGACCTCCTTGTAGCCGCAGGCGGCGTAGAAGCGGTCGTTGCCGGTGCCGCCCCGGCAGGTGAGCCGGATGGCCTCGATGCCCTCGATGGAGCGCGCGGCGTCGGCGGCGGCCGCCATGAGGTCGCGGCCGCACCCCTGGCCCTGGAGCCGGGGGTGGACCATGACCGTGTAGAGCCACAGCCAGTGCTTCATCAGCCGGTGGTCGTTGAGCGTGAGGAAGGCCGTGGCGGCGACCGCGCCGTCCTCGTCCCGGCCGACCAGCAGCCTGACCGTCCCCTTCTCCATGGCGGTGAGGTGCTTGAGCAGATCGGGCCGGATCTCCTCGGGGGTGACGGGCGGGACGAAGCCGACGGCCCCGCCCGCGTTGGTGACGTCGGCCCACAGGGCGGTGATGCCGTCCCGGAGGTCCGGGGTGAACGAGGGGTCCAGCTCAAAAGTAAGGGCCATACAGCAAGAGTAACTATTACCGCCAGAGAGGTCCAACCCCGTCCGGGACATACGAAAGCCCCGGCCGGGGACGGCGGCCGGGGCTTTCATCACGGGATACGTGTCAGACGCGCATCGGCTGCGGCGACTCGCGCAGACCGGCGTCCGGGCCCGGGTACTCGCGCAGGATCTCGTACCGGGTGTTCCGCTCGACCGGCCGGAAACCGGCGTCACGGATCAGGTCGAGCAGGTCGTCGCGGCCGAGCTTGTTCGGCGTGCCGAAGTCATCGGCGTCATGCGTGATCTTGTACTCGACGACCGAGCCGTCCATGTCGTCCGCGCCGTGCTGGAGCGCGAGCTGGGCGGTCTGCACACCGTGCATCACCCAGAACACCTTGACGTGCGGCACGTTGTCGAAGAGCAGACGGGAGACCGCGAAGGTCTTCAGCGCCTCCGCGCCGGTCGCCATCGTCGTGCGCGCCTGGAGCTTGTTGCGGACCTTGCCGTCCTTCATGTCCACGAAGTCGTGCTGGTAGCGCAGCGGGATGAAGACCTGGAAGCCGCCGGTCTCGTCCTGCATCTCCCGCAGCCGCAGCACGTGGTCGACGCGGTGACGGTGCTCCTCGATGTGCCCGTACAGCATCGTCGCGGGGGTCTTGAGCCCCTTCTCGTGCGCCAGGCGGTGGATGCGCGACCAGTCCTCCCAGTGGGTGCGGTGGTCGACGATGTGCTGGCGGACCTCCCAGTCGAAGATCTCCGCGCCGCCGCCGGTCAGCGATTCGAGACCGGCCTCGATCAGCTCGTCGAGGATCTCGGAGGCCGAGAGCCCGGAGATCGTCTCGAAGTGGTGGATCTCCGTCGCCGTGAACGCCTTCAGCGCCACGTTCGGCAGGGCTTCCTTCAGCGCGCTGAGCGAACGCGGGTAGTAGCGCCACGGGAGGGTCGGGTGGAGGCCGTTGACGATGTGGAGCTCGGTCAGGTTCTCGTTCTCCATCGCCTTGGCGAGGCGGACGGCCTCCTCGATGCGCATCGTGTACGCGTCCTTCTCGCCCGGCTTGCGCTGGAACGAGCAGTACGCGCACGAGGCGGTGCACACGTTCGTCATGTTGAGGTGACGGTTTACGTTGAAGTGCACCACGTCGCCGTTCTTGCGCGTACGCACCTCGTGCGCCAGCCCGCCGAGCCACGCCAGGTCGTCGGACGCGTAGAGGGCGATCCCGTCCTCGCGGGTCAGCCGCTCGCCGGCCCGGACCTTCTCCTCCAGCTCGCGCTTGAGTCCCGCGTCCACCCGTCGCCTCCCAAATCTCCGTGTATCAGGCTCCGACCACGGTACTCCCCCACCCTTCGGGCGGGAGGAGCCCCCTGTGCGGCGCTCCGCGCCTACGACTCCTCGGGGAGTTCCCCGACCCGGTTCTCCCACTTGGTGGAGAGCACGATCGTCGTACGCGTCCGCGAGACGCCCTTCGTTCCGCTGAGGCGGCGGATCGTCTTCTCCAGGCCGTCCACGTCGCCGACCCGGACCTTGAGCATGTACGAGTCGTCGCCCGCGATGAACCAGCAGTCCTCGATCTCCGCCAGGTCCTTCAGACGGTGCGCCACGTCCTCGTGGTCGGCCGCGTCCGAGAGCGAGATCCCGATCAGCGCGGTGACGCCGAGGCCGAGCGACGCGGAGTCGACGGTGGCGCGGTAGCCGGTGATGACACCGGCGGTTTCCAGCCGGTTGATGCGGTCGGTGACGCTGGGCCCGGAGAGCCCGACGAGCCGTCCCAGCTCGGCGTACGAGGCCCTGCCGTTCTCCCTGAGGGCCTGGATGAGCTGCCTGTCCACCGCGTCCATATGACTGAAACCTTCCATTGTTCAGCAGTACCGCGAGTCTACGTGTAGAATCTAAGGCGTGTAGGGCCGACACCCTGCAAATCTTCTAGAACATCCAAGAAACGCTTTCGAATCTTCAGGAGTGAACTTCACCGTGTACACGATCGAGATGGCCTACGCCCGGATGCGCGAGCTGCAGGACCTGGCCAACCGCTCGCGTGCCCACCAGCCCGCCGCCGCGCACCGCGTCGACAAGACCCGCTCCCCGCGCTCGCCCAAGAAGCGCTGACCCGGGCCTCTCAGCCCTCCGGGCTGCGGGAGCCGCCACCGAGCTCTCCCTCCCAGCGGCGGTACAGCCGGTGTTCCACCCCGGCCGCGTCCAGCACCCGCCCCGCGACGAAATCCACCAGGTCCTGGATGTGCGTCGCGCCCGCGTAGAACGCCGGAGAGGCGGGCAGCACGACCGCGCCCGCCTCGTCCAGGGCCACCATCTGCTTCAGCGTCTGGCCGCTCAGCGGGGTCTCGCGCACCGCGACGACGAGCGGGCGGCGCTCCTTGAGCGTCACGCTCGCGGCCCGCTGGAGCAGGTCCTTCGACAGACCGAGCGCCACTCCGGCCACACAGGCCGTCGAGGCCGGCACGATGAGCATCCCCTTCGCCGGGTACGACCCGGAGGACGGCCCGGCGGCCAGATCACCGGCCGGCCAGTGGCGTACGCGCTCCAGCTCCGCGTCCCCCACCGCGAAGGCGTCCGGCTTCCCGTCGGCGCCGCGATCCAGCCAGACCCGCAGGTCCTCGCGCCAGTGCCCGTCCCGGAACGCGATGCCGGTCTCGTCCAGCAGCGTGAGGCGCGAGGCCCGGCTCACCACCAGGTCGACGCTCTCACCGGCCGCCAGGAGCCCGCGCAGGACGGCGGCCGCGAACGGGGTACCCGAAGCACCGGACACCCCGACAATCCAAGGCCGCCGCTGCTGCTGAGTCACTGAAGTCCTGGATTCCACACCCGCGAGCCTATCCGGCGCGCCTTCGCGGGCGGCACCCGGAACCGGGCGGAGGCCACAGACGTTCTCCGGGTGACGGGCAACCCGGGGGCAGGGGCAGACCATGGGTGATTACTGGACGACCGACCGCACCACGGACCACGGCACCACCGGCAGCGCGCGAGCCCTGACCGCCGGGCTCCTGATGGCGGGCTGGGTGGCCCTGCTGTGGGTCCTCGAAGGGATCGACGTGGCCACGGGCCACGCTCTCGACACGTACGGCATCAGCCCGCGCGAGATGTCCGAACTGCGGGACGTGGTGCCCGCCGCGTTCCTGCACAGCGGCTGGGAGCACGTGGCCTCCAACAGCGTCCCGCTGCTGGTCCTCGGCTTCATAGCCGCCCTCGCGGGGCTCCGCCGGTTCGCCGCCGTCGTCCTCACGATCATCGTGGCCAGCGGCCTCGGCGTCTGGCTGACCGCCCCGGAGAACACGATCACGCTCGGCGCGTCCGGCGTGGTCTTCGGGCTGTTGGGCTATCTGCTGGTCCGCGGCTTCGTGGACCGCCGCCCCTGGGACATCCTCATAGGCGTCGGCGTCGCCGTGGTCTACGGCTCGCTGCTCTGGGGCGTCCTGCCGACCCAGTCGGGCGTCAGCTGGCAGGGGCACCTGTTCGGGCTGATCGGCGGCGTGGCGGCGGCGTTCCTCTTCCGCCGCCCGTCCTCGCGTCGCGGCCCGGACAACCTGGTCACGGTCTGAGCCACGGTTATTACGGCGCAATAGCCGCCAGGCCTTACGGGGTCAGGCCCCGCGCCAGCAGGTCCAGCAGCGCGCAGGCGAACAGCGCGATGCCGATGAAGCCGTTCACCGAGAAGAACGCCCGGTTCAGCCGGGACAGGTCGTGCGGCCGCACGACCCGGTGCTCGTAGACGAACGCCACGGCGACGACCGCCATGCCGATCCAGTAGAAGACCTCCGCGTCCGTGGCCAGCCCGAACCACACCAGCAGCCCGGTCGTGATCACGTGGCAGACCCGCGCGCCCCACAGCGCGGCCGGGATCCCGAAGCGCGCCGGGAAGGAGAGCACCCCGTGGGCCCGGTCCGCCTGGACATCCTGGCAGGCGAAGATCAGGTCGAAGCCGCCGATCCAGATCCCCACCGCGAGCCCGAGGATCACCGCGTCCCACGACCAGCTGCCGGTCACCGCGAGCCAGGCGCCGACCGGGCCGATGGCCTGCGCGAGCCCCAGGATGGCGTGCGGGAAGTTCGTGAACCGCTTGCCGTACGGGTAGACCACCATCGGGACGACGGCCACCGGCGCGAGCACCAGGCAGAGCGGGTTGAGCAGGGCGGCGGCGCCCAGGAAGACGGCCAGCGCGACGATCGCGCCGGTCCACGCCGACTTCACCGACACCGCGCCCGTCACCAGCTCCCGGCCCGCGGTGCGCGGGTTCCGGGCGTCGATCTCCCGGTCGATGATCCGGTTGGCGGCCATCGCGAACGTCCGCAGCCCCACCATCGCCAGGGTGACCAGCAGCAGGACACCCCAGTGGATCGTGCCGTCCAGCCGGAACATCGCGGTCAGCGCGGCGATGTAGGCGAAGGGCAGCGCGAAGACGGAGTGCTCGATCATCACGAGCCGCAGGAACGCCTTCACCTTGCCGCTGGAGGGTGCGGGGCCCTGGACGGACGCCGCTTCTGCCGCACTGCTCACAGCCCGTATTCCTTCCAGCGGCGGTCGACCTTCGCCGCCGTCTCCGGGTCGGAGACGACCATCTCCGGCCAGCCGCCGTCCCGGGTGTAGCCCTCGGTGGGCAGCTTCTTCGTGGCGTCGATGCCCGCCTTGCCGCCCCAGAACTGCTGGTACGAGGCGTGGTCGAGGTGGTCGACCGGCCCTTCGGCGACCGTGAGGTCGCGGGCGTAGTCGGTGTTGCCGAGCGCCCGCCAGGCCACCTCGTGCAGATCGTGGACGTCGCAGTCGGAGTCGACGACCACGATCAGCTTGGTCAGCGACATCATGTGCGCGCCCCAGATCGCGCTCATCACCTTCTGGGCGTGCTTCGGGTACTTCTTGTCGATCGAGACGATCGCGCAGTTGTGGAAGCCGCCCGCCTCGGGCAGGTGGTAGTCCACGATGTCCGGCACGATGATCTTCAGCAGCGGCAGGAAGAACCGCTCCGTGGCCCGGCCCAGCGGCCCGTCCTCGGTCGGCGGCCGGCCCACCACGATGGACTGGAGCAGCGGCCGCCTGCGCATGGTGACGCAGTCGATGGTCAGTGCGGGGAACGGTTCCTGCGGGGTGTAGAAGCCGGTGTGGTCCCCGAACGGGCCCTCGGGCAGCATCTCGCCCGGCTCCAGCCAGCCCTCGATGACGACCTCCGCCTGCGCGGGCACCTGGAGCGGCACGGTCTTGCAGTCGACCATCTCGATCCGCTTGCCCTGGACGAACCCGGCGAAGAGGTACTCGTCGATGTCCCCGGGCAGCGGCGCGGTGGACGCGTACGTGACGGCGGGCGGGCAGCCGAAGGCGATGGCGACGGGCAGCCGCTCACCGCGCCGCGCCGCGACCTGGTAGTGGTTGGCGCTGTCCTTGTGGATCTGCCAGTGCATCCCGATGGTGCGCTTGTCGTGACGCTGGAGCCGGTAGAGGCCCAGGTTGCGGACACCGTTCTCGGGGTGCTTGGTGTGGGTAAGGCCCAGGTTGAAGAACGAGCCGCCGTCCTCGGGCCACGTGAACAGTGCGGGCAGCTTGTCCAGGTCGACGTCGTCGCCGGTCAGCACCACTTCCTGGACGGGCGCGTCGCCGGACTTCACCTTCTTCGGCGGCACGTGCACCATCGAGCCGAGCTTCCCGAAGGCCTCCCGGACGCCGACGAAGCCCTGCGGCAGCTCCGGCTTGAGGAGCCCGCCGATCTTGTCGCTGATGTCGCTGTACGACTTCAGCCCGAGGGCCTTCAGCAGGCGCCGGTCGGTGCCGAAGACGTTCATGGCCAGGGGCATCGAGGACCCCTTGACGTTCTCGAACAGCAGGGCCGGGCCGCCCGCCTTGTTGACCCGGTCGACGATCTCGCCGACCTCCAGGTGGGGGTCGACCTCGACCTTGACGCGCTTGAGATCACCATCGCGCTCAAGAGCCCGGAGCAGGGAGCGAAGATCGTCGTAAGCCATGCGGTCCAGTTTGTCATCCCCGCCCCCGAGGGCCCGCCGGGGCTCCCCCGTCCCGCGCCCCGGATCCTTCATGACGAGCCGGTACCCTGGCCGCGATACGGGGCAATCGTCCCGCCCGCCGCCACTTCCTGGGGGACGCACCCATGAGAGCCCTGATGTTCATCGTCCCGCTGGCTCTGACGATCTACGCGTTCATCGACTGCCTGAACACCTCGGAGGAGGACACCAAGCATCTGCCGAAGATCGCCTGGGTCTTCATCATCCTGCTGTTCTGGATCGTCGGCCCGGTCGTCTGGCTCGCCGCCGGCAAGAACCGCCACAACCGGGCCGCCGGCGCCGGGCCCGCCTCGTGGCAGCCGGGCAGGCGGCGGCAGTGGGTGGCCCCGGACGACAACCCGGACTTCCTGAAGTCCCTCAAGGACGACCGCAAGCAGCCCGAGGCGGAGGCCGAGGCCGAGGAGGAGCCGGGCCGTCGCGACGGCGGCACGAGCCCCGACGACAAGACGCCGCCCACGTCCTGACGGCGCACCACCGGCTGACGACGAAACGGCTCCCCGGACGAGAATCCGTCCGGGGAGCCGTTTCGTGTCCGGTCGGGCTTGCTCAGACCCCCGCGTAGGAGTGCAGGCCGGAGACGAAGATGTTCACGCCGTAGTAGTTGAACAGCCAGCAGGCGAAGGCGAGGAGCGCCAGATAGGCGGCCTTGCGGCCCTTCCACCCCGCGGTGGCGCGGGCGTGCAGATAGGCGGCGTAGGCGACCCAGGTGATGAAGGACCAGACCTCCTTGGGGTCCCAGCCCCAGTACCGGCCCCAGGCGTCGCCCGCCCAGATCGCCCCGGCGATGATCGTGAACGTCCACAGCGGGAAGACGGCCGCGTTGATCCGGTACGAGAACTTGTCCAGCGAGGCCGCCGCGGGCAGCCGCTCCATGACCGAGGACGCGAACTTCCCGGGCGTGCCGCCGGAGGCGAGCTTGTTCTCGTAGCTGTCGCGGAAGAGGTAGAGGATCGTGCCGACCGCGCCGAGGTAGAACACGGCGCCGCAGATGATCGCGGTCGAGACGTGGATCCACAGCCAGTACGAGTGCAGGGCGGGCACCAGCTGGTCGCTGTCGGTGTAGAGCGTGGTGACCGCGATACCGAGGTCCAGCAGGACGGTGGTGACCAGCGGGAGGCCGATCCAGCGAACGTTCTTCTTGAGCGCGAGGAGCACCAGGTAGGAGCCGACCGCCACCGTGGAGAAGGTGATGGAGAACTCGTACATGTTGGCCCAGGGGGCCCGCTGCACGGACAGGGCGCGGGTGATGACCCCGCCCGCCTCGACGAGGAAGGCCACCACGGTCAGCGAGACCGCGATCCGGCCGTACAGGTCGCCCTTGAACGTGCCGCCCGCCGCACCGGGGCCGTCGGGCACGTCACGCGTACCGGCGGCGGAGCGGGTGACGACCTCGGGCCGCTCCAGCACGGCCGTGCCGCCGGCCTGCGCCTTCACCGCGGGGGCGGCGGAGACCTTGGCCGAGGAGGCGGACAGCGCGGCGGCCGTGCGGCCGACCTTGCTGCGGCTGCCGAAGACCCACTCCGCGATGTGCGCGAAGAACGCCAGGGTGTAGACGGCCATCGACGAATAGATCAGCACGTTGCTGGCTTCGGCCAGGCTCTCGTTGGTTGCGGCGGCGAGATTCACTTCTCAGCCCCTTCGGCAGGTGCTTCGGCAGGTTGTACGGGCCGGCTCCCGGCCTCGTTGGTGGCATCGGTCGCGGCGGACCCGTCCGGCGTGTCCGCCGCGTCCGGTTTCTCCGGTGCGGCGGGGGCGACGGGCGCCGTCGTGACGAGGGCGGCCGACAGGTCGCCCAGTTCCTCGGGGAGCTTCGCGGACTCGCTGCGGCCGAGGCCCGCCATCTCCACGACCGTGACGCCGTCGGCACCGCGGACCGCCCGCACCCACACCCGGCGGCGCTGGATGAACAGCGATCCGGCGAGTCCGGCGATGGCGGCGATCGCTCCGCCGAGCGCCCAGCCGTTGCCCGGCTGCTGCGAGATCTGGAAGCTGGCCCACTCCTCGGTGCCCTCGTAGGTGATGGACCCGGCGCCGTCGGGCAGGTCGAGCTTCTCGCCGGGCATCAGCATCTTCTTGAGCAGCTCGCCGTCCTCGTCCTTGAACTCCTTCATCTTGGACGTGTCGAGCTGGTAGACGTTCTGTGCGAGCCCGGAGTCGACGCCGAGCGAACCCTGGTAGGCGCTGAGCGCCAGCACGGGGAAGTCCAGCGCCGGGAACTGCGAAAACATCTGGCCCTTGCCGTGACCGGCGAAGGTCGGCACGAAGAACGCCTTGAAGCCCAGCTGGGTCTTCTTGCCGTTCTTGTCCTTGTAGCCGTCCATCACCTTGATCGCGCCGGACGAGGTGATGTTGTTGTCGATCGGCAGGAGCGGCACGGCGGACTTCGAGACGACCTTGCCCTTGCCGTCCCGGACGGTGACGACGGGTGCGTACCCGTGGGCGATCAGATAGACCTTGGTGCCGTCCACGACGAGTGGTTCGTTGACCTTGATGACGCCCTTGCGCTCCGCGCCGTCGGCCCCCTCGGCGTACGTCACCCGGGCCTCGAAGGTCCGCGGGGTGCCGCGCTGCGGGCCGCTCTTCTCGTACGTACCGACGAACTCGTCGAGGACGAAGCTGAACGGGGCCAGCGAGTCGGCGTCGTAGAGCGAACCCGACTTGAAGTCGTCGTACTGGGTGAGCGTGTTGGAGAAGCCGTCGCCCTCGACGACCAGCTTGCCGCCCTCGGACTTGAAGAGCTGCCCGGAGGCGAAGGCGATGAGCATCACGATCAGGGCGATGTGGAAGACCAGGTTCCCGGCCTCGCGGAGGTAGCCCTTCTCGGCGGCGACCGCGTCGCCCACCTCGTGGCCGCGGAAGCGCCGCCCGCGCAGCATCGCGAGGGCCGCCGCGCGGACCTCCTCGGGCTCGGCCTCCGTGCGCCAGGTGGTGTACGCGGGCAGCCGGGTCAGCCGCTTCGGCGCGCCCGGCGGGCGGCTGCGGAGCTGGCCGACGAACTGGCCGGTGCGCGGCACGATGCAGCCGATGAGCGAGACGAACAGCAGGATGTAGATCGCGGAGAACCACACCGAGCTGTAGACGTCGAAGAGCTGGAGCGCCTCGTAGACCGGGGTGAGCGTGGTGTGCTGCTCCTTGAAGGCCTGCACCTTCATGTCGTCGACGCTGGTCTGCGGGATCAGCGACCCGGGGATCGCCCCGAGGGAGAGCAGGAAGAGCAGGATCAGCGCCACCCGCATCGAGGTGAGCTGGCGCCAGAACCAGCGCACCCAGCCGATCACGCTCATCGCGGGCACGCCGGCCCCGGTGTCGGGGCGCTCCTCGCGGGGCGCGGTGGAGAGCTGTTCCCCGGCCGCGCCGTGGGCGGAGCCCTGCTCGTCCTCCTCCTCGCGCTGCCGCGTCTCTGTGCTGTTCGCCTTGCTCATTGGACTCAGATCCCTACAACGAAGCCGCTGGACCAGCTCTGCATCTGCTGCATGAGCGTGGCCCACACGCCGGTCAGCAGCAGGATTCCGGTCACGATCATCATGCCGCCGCCGATCCGCATCACCCATGCGTAGTGGCGCTTGACCCAGCCGAACGCGCCGAGCGCCTTGCGGAAGGCGACCGCGGCCAGGACGAACGGGACACCGAGTCCGAGACAGTACGCGACGGTCAGTATCGCGCCGCGTCCGGCGGTGGCGCTCTCGGCGGAGAGGAACAGCACCGAGGAGAGCGTCGGGCCGATGCACGGCGTCCAGCCGATCCCGAAGAGGGCGCCGAGCAGGGGTGCGCCGGCCAGTCCGGCCACCGGGCGTTTGTGGAAGCGGAACTCGCGCTGCGTCACGCCCGGCAGGAGCCCCATGAAGAAGACGCCCATGAGGATCATCAGGCCGCCGAGGACCTTGTTGAGCACCTCGGCGTGCATCTGGAGTTCGTTGCCGAAGTAGCCGAAGAGCGCGCCGGTGGAGGCGAACACCACGGTGAAGCCGAGGACGAACAGCGAGGCGCCGGCCACCACCCGGCCCCGGCGTGCGTCGGCGAGGTCGGTGCCGCTGACCCCGGTGACGTAACTCAGATAGCCGGGGACCAGCGGGAGGACGCACGGTGAGAAGAAGGAGACGAGACCGGCCAGCAGGGCGAGCGGCAGAGCGAGCAGCAGAGCCCCGGACACGACGGTGTCGTTGTACGCGGCCAGCGTGACGGTCTCGTGGTGGGCGGCGAGCGGGATCACCGGATCACTTCTCCGCGATGATCGGGTCGATCATCTCGCGCAGCTCGTCCGCGTTCAGCGCCTGGAGTGTGCGGGCCGCGATCTTCCCGTCCCGGTCGATGACCACGGTGGACGGGATGGCCTGCGGGTTCAGGGTGCCCTTGGGGAAGCGGAGGATGAGCTTGCCGATCGGGTCGTAGAAGCTGGGGTACTTCACCCCGTAGTCCTTCTCGAAGTTGACCGCCTTGTCCCGCTCGGGGTCCCGGGTGTTTATCCCGACGAACTGGACGCCCTGGTCCTTCGTCTCCTCGGAGACCTGAGCGAAGTACTTCGCCTCCAGCCGGCAGGGGCCGCACCAGGAGCCCCAGGCGTTGAGCACCACGACCTTGCCCTTGTAGTCCGCGACGTCGAGCGGCTTGCCGTCCAGCCCTTCGCCGTCGAGCTTCGGCGCGGCCACCCGGTCCGCCTTCGCGACGGTGGAGATGCCGCCGCTGCCGGTGATGAAGTTGGTGTTGCCGCCACCCCCGGCCTTGTTGCCGTCGCCGCACGCGGACAGCGTCAGGGCACCGGCCACAGCGGTGGCGGCGAGCAGGGTGAAGCGGCGTCGGGACGCGCGGCCAAAGCTCATGTGAAAAGTTTCGCATGGCAGTTTCCGGGGATCTGCGCGCCCCCCTCGGTGCCCGTAAAGCCCCTTGTCAAGCCTGTTTAAAGAAGGAGTTCCAGCCGCCTGCGGGCGCCTGTCCGACGTCCAGCGTCCGGAGCTTGGCGAGCACGGCGGGATCCTGGGCGTCGAGCCAGTCGACGTACTGCCGGAACGAGACGAGACGTACGTCGTCCTTGTCCGCGACCTTCTTGATCACTTCTTCCACGGCGTCCATATAGATGCCGCCGTTCCACTCCTCGAAGTGGTTGCCGATGTAGAACGGCGCGCGATTCGACTCGTAGGCGCGCTGGAATCCGGCGAGATACGCGTCGGTCGCCTGCTGCCGCCAGCCGGGATAACGCGAGGGCATGCCCTTGGTCGAATTCTTCGACTGGTTGGCGAGGATGTTGTAGTCCATCGAGAGGACCTCGAAGGAGTGGCCGGGGAACGGCATCGCCTGGAGCGGCAGATCCCAGACGCCGCCGCGCTTCACGGGCCAGGTCTGGCGGCCCCCGGGCGAGCTGGCGTCGTAGCGCCAGCCCAGCTTGCGCGCGGTCGGCAGGAGATTGTCCTGGCCGAGCAGGCAGGGGGTGCGGCCGCCGACCAGTTCCTTGCGGTAGTCGAACGGAAGCGGGTCCTCGTTCTCCCAGCCGGTATTGGTCCGCCATTCCGTGACGAACGACACAGCCTGATTGATCTCGCTGTGCCATTGGGCCGGAGTCCAGCGCTCCACGGATCCGGAACCGCCGCAGAAATGCCCGTTGAAGTGGGTGCCGATCTCATGGCCGTCCAGCCAGGCCTGACGTACGTACTTCAGCGTGTCCTTGACGTGGTCGTCGGTGAGATAGCCGATGTCGGAGGCGCCGCGGGGGTTGTTCGGCGGACGGTAGAGGGACTTCTTCGACTCGGGCAGCAGATAGATCCCGGAGAGGAAGAACGTCATCGCCGCGTCGTGTTCCTTGGCGAGTTCGAGAAAGCGCGGGAAGAGCCCGTTGCCGACCTCGCCCGCACCGTCCCAGGAAAAGATCACGAACTGCGGCGGCTTCTGGCCGGGTTCGAGCGGGACGGGGGTCTCGGGCTGATGGGGCTGCTTGCCGGTGTCGGCCGTCGAGCCGTCACCGATCAGCCGGACCTTGTTCTTCGGCGCACCGTTTCCGCTGCCGTTGCCTCCGGTGCCGGAGTCGCCCCTGCCACCCCGGCCGGACCCTCCGTCGCCGGAGGAGCCCGAGGTGCCACAGCCGGCGAGCCCGATCGCGGCTGCGGCCCCGAGCCCTGCGCCGAGCAGGCCCCTTCGATTGATGTCGCGCATACCGTCCCCATCTGCGGTCGTTTTATCTCAAGCCCATACAAACTGCTGAAGGGTTAGATGAGGCGCGTAACACGTCGGTTCCGTGCATTTGTGGACTTTCTTTACGCTTTACCTTTCGATCGCGACGAGACGTCTGTGCGGTTCCCGTACGTCCTCACGAGCCACCCTGGAGAGGGACGCGGGAACGGCCCTCCACAGTTCTGCCGCCGACCGGCGGATCGCGGGCAGCGGATCGACGGGTCGGCTTCCCCACCCTGTCGAACTCATGCGCGGGCGCGGAGACCGTTCGCCGGCCGCTCCTCCCGGAAGGCCTCCACCAGGGCATCGGCGAGCAGCCCCTGCCAGCAGGCGTGGTCGCGGCCGCCGTTGTGGACCCGCTGGTGGACCTGGTGCCCCCGGGCACGCAACGCCGGGACGAGGGCCTCGCCGTGCTCGGTCGCGGCGGCTCCGTCGTGCAGGCCGAGGCCGAGGTGGACGACGGGGGCGCTTCCGTCGCCGGCCTGCCCGTACGTGGTCCCGCCCTCGGGACGCCAGCCGGGCGAGGGCGACTGGGCGAGGACCCGGCCGAAACGGTGGGCCCGGGTGAGGCCGGCGTACAGCGCGGCCGTCCCGCCGGATCCCTGGCCGGAGACGACGGTCCGGTCCGCTTCGGCGGTCAGCGGCCACCGGGCGCGCGCCCAGGGCAGCAGCTCCTCGGCGAGGAAGGCGGCGAACGCCTCCCGCCCGCCCAGGTCCCGCCGCCGGGTCACTGCGTCGACGGCGTCCGGGGAGAGGACGACGAGCGGCGGGAGGACCCCGTCGTCGATCAGGGCGTCCAGGGTGTCCTGGAAGCCGAGCCGCCCGAACCACATGTCGCCGTCGCAGAGCACGAGCACCGGCAGCGGACCGCCGCCGCCGTTGGCATCGTTGTCCGCATCCTCCGGCGGGAGGTACGTCCAGATCTCGCGCTCCCCGCCGAGGGCGTGGCCGGTGACGGTGTGCCGCTCGACGGTCCCCCGCCGTATGCCGTCCCGGCGGCCCGCCCAGGGCTGGGGCGCGGCCTCCGGCAGGGCGAACACCGAACTCTCCACCGCCCTCCAGCGCACCGGCAGGCGGCGGAGGTTGAGCGGGTCGGCCACCCCGTGCGCCATCAGCGCGGTCAGCCGCCGCTGGAGCCGTACGGGATCGGCGGGCGCGGGGCCCGGGGAGATGTCGGCCACCAGCCGGTAGGACCCGCGGTGGTCGGCGCGCAGCCGGTAGCCGAGGTACCAGACGTCGGTGCCCGGGAGGTGGTGGAGGAGCGTGTCGGCCGGCCGGTCGCGGTCGCCGATGCCGGGCGCCATCAGCAGGACCTGGCGGGTCGCGCGGTGGCCGCGCCAGAGGAAGGTGACGGCGCGATGGCCGGGGGCGTCGTCGAGCGTTTCGACGAGCGGCGTGCCGGTGCGGGCGGCCTCGTCCCAGAACGCCTCGGTCAGGGCGGTACGGGTGGCGGCGTCCCGGGCTGCTTCGAGCTGCCGGGCGAGGCGGGCTGTCCGGGGGCCCGTGACCGGCCGGGGGGCGGCGTCCGCCGCATTACGGATCATCGTTCCACCGTTTCGTCGCAGGCGTCCGTGACCACGACGAGCCCCACGGGAACCAGCAGGGCCCGGCGGGTCGTGAACCCGCCCGCCTGGGGATTTAGTTAGCTTAGCCTAAGCTAACTTGCCGTTAGGTGGTACGGGAAAAAGGGACGGGACCGCCCGCCGCGGTGCGCGGCAGCCGGTCCCGTATGTCCGTACCGTCTCGTCCGGACGTCGTCCCGTGGCGTTCCGTGTGCCGGACTACGCCCCGAACGCCTTCGACTGCCCCTTGGCGGCCTTCCCCTTCACCGGCTTGGCCCCGGCCAGCAGATGCACGGGCACCAGGTCCCGGGCCGGCTCCGAGTAGCCCACCGAGACGATCTTGTCGCCCCGGTAGGTGAAGCTGGTCAGCGAGGCCAGCGTGCACTGCCGCTTGCGCGGGTCGTGCCACAGGCGGCGGCGCTCCACGAAGGACCGCAGGATCCAGATCGGCAGCTGGTGGCTGACGCAGACCGCCTCGTGCCCGCGCGCCGCGTCCCGCGCCGTATCGATCGCGCCCATCATCCGCACGACCTGCTCGATGTACGGCTCGCCCCAGGACGGCTTGAACGGGTTGGTGAGGTGCTTCCAGTTGTCCGGCTTGCGCAGCGCCCCGTCGCCGACGCCGAAGGTCTTGCCCTCGAAGACGTTGGCGGCCTCGATCAGCCGGGCGTCGGTGGCCAGTTCCAGGCCGTGCGCCGTGGCGATGGGGTCGGCGGTCTCCTGGGCGCGCTCCAGCGGGGAGGCGACGACATGGGTGATGTCGCGCTTCTCCAGGTGCTCGGCGACCCGGTCGGCCATCTTCCGGCCCAGGTCGGAGAGGTGGTAGCCGGGGCGGCGGCCGTAGAGCACACCGTCCGGGTTGTGCACCTCGCCGTGCCGGACCACGTGCACCACGGTCAACTGCTCGTCGCGGTCGACGCCTTCGACCCTTGCGGGGCCGGTGCTCTTCTCGCTCATGCGGTGGCCTCCGATGCGGCGCGGGCGGCGGCGGGCAGGGCGGCGGCGATGCGCTCGATCGCCCGCTCGTCGTGGGCCGTGGAGACGAACCAGGACTCGAACGCCGACGGCGGCAGGTAGACGCCCTGCTCCAGCATGGAGTGGAAGAACGCGGTGAAGCGGAAGACGTCCTGCTTCTTGGCGTCGTCGTAGTTCCGCACCGGCCGGTCGGTGAAGAAGACGGAGAACATGTTGCTCGCGGCCGACACCGTGTGCGCGACGCCCTCCTTGGTGAGCGCGTCGCCCACCAGGGAGCGCAGCTCGGCGGAGACCGCGTCGATCTTCGCGTACGCGGCGTCGTCCAGCAGCCGCAGCTGGGCGAGCCCGGCGGCGGTGGCGACCGGGTTCCCGGAGAGGGTGCCCGCCTGGTAGACCGGTCCGGCCGGGGCCAGGTGCGCCATCACGTCGCCGCGGCCGCCGAAGGCCGCGGCGGGGAAGCCGCCGCCCATCACCTTCCCGAAGGTCATCAGGTCGGGGCGGACGCCGTCGACGCCGTACCAGCCGGCCTTCGACGTACGGAAGCCCGTCATGACCTCGTCGGAGATGTACAGCGCGCCGTTGGCCGCGCACAGCTCCTTGAGCCCGGCGTTGAAGCCGTCCGCCGGCGGGACGACGCCCATGTTGCCGGGCGAGGCCTCGGTGATCACACAGGCGATCTCGCCCGGGTGCGCGGCGAAGGCGGCGCGCACCGCGTCCAGGTCGTTGTACGGCAGCACGACGGTGTCCCCGGCCGTGGCGCCCGTGACACCGGGCGTGTCGGGCAGCCCGAAGGTGGCCACGCCCGACCCGGCGGCGGCCAGCAGCGCGTCCACATGGCCGTGGTAGCAGCCGGCGAACTTCACGACCTTGGCCCGGCCCGTGAAGCCACGGGCCAGCCGGATCGCCGACATCGTCGCCTCGGTGCCGGAGGAGACCAGGCGCACCTGCTCGACGGGCTCGATCCGCGCCACGATCTCCTCGGCGAGCGCGACCTCGCCCTCACCCGGCGTACCGAAGGAGGTACCCCGGGAGACCGCCTCCTGGACGGCGGCGATGACCTCGGGGTGAGAGTGGCCGAGAATCATCGGCCCCCACGAGCAGACGAGGTCGACGTACTCACGGCCGTCGGCGTCGGTGAGGTACGGGCCGGTGCCGGACACCATGAACCGGGGCGTACCGCCCACGGCCCGGAAGGCACGCACGGGAGAGTTCACGCCGCCGGGCGTCACGGCGGACGCCCGGTCGAACAGCGACTGCGAAACTGGGGCTTCGTATGAATACGCCACTTTGGTCCTGATCTGCGATTCGGGTGTCGGGGGGCCGGGCCGGGAAATCCCGAACAATCTCGGCCATCGGTGAGCAGGGAGGGCGCTTCCCTCGTATCACGAAAGAGCGTCAGCGCTCTCACGTCTGCGAAACTGGGGCGTCACAGGGAAAGCTCACCCCTGCCATGGTGTCAGAGGCACGGACGGCCTTTGCGGACAGGTGTTTCACCGCACGCCCGCGGGGGAGGTCACTGACACGATGATCGGGTTGCGCGGCGGGGGCTGTGTCTCCTAAGAAGTAGTCGGGTGGATGAGATATGCATCGCGGTGGCGGAGTGGGCGAAGGGACCGACGACCTGGGGCCCGAGCCTGCCCGACGAGGGCGGCACCGGCGCAGGGCCGAGCGCGCCCAGAGCAGGGGCGCGGAGAGCACGCCGCCCCCCGGAACCAGGAGCGGGGGCGGGATGGGCGTGACGTACAAGTACTTCGGCGCCCCGGACGGCGCCACCGCCGCCCGTGTGCCCATCTCGATGCGCCCGGAGGAGCTCGGCGGTGACGAGCTGGGCATGGGCGGCATGTTCACCAAGATCAAGCCGGAGACCGTGGCCGCCATGGTCCTCACCGGCATCCAGGGCATACCCCTGCACAAGGTCCCCCCGCTGGAACTGGTCGTCCTCCACCCCGACTACGCCGTGGTCAAGCTCCCGATGACCGTCGTCGACCCGCTGCGCGGCATCGGCGAGGAGTCGGTCGGCGCGGCGGCCTTCATCTGGTCCACGGTCCCCGACCGCGGCGGCCCGCGCGACGCGTTCAACGTCTACCAGCTGCTCCACGAGTGGCAGGACTTCTCCCACCGCCTGCACGACGCGGGACATCAGGCGTACTGCCTGGTGTGGCCCTGATCCGGAAAGCCCCGCCGAGTTCCCTCCGGACTCCTTCCGGATGACCGCGCGGTCAGTACGAGGGAGCGAGCGCCTTCCAGAAGGCGTAGTGGTGATCGGCCGCGAAGTCGGTCCGCCCGATGTCACCGGACGCGAGCCGCTGCACATACGGGCCGCGTTCCGTGAACGGCTTCCACGCGGGCAAGCCCGCCCCGCCCGCCCGGCCCGTGGCGGCGAATCGGCTCCAGTAAGCGGTCACCGTCCGCGAGAGTCCGCTCTGCGCCTCGTCGAGCGGTTCGAAGAGGTCGTTCTCGAACAGGTAGGCCAGGTCGACCATGTGACCGGTGCCGAGCGGGAAGCTCGCCGGTCGCGGCACGTTCACGAAGTACGGAGCCCGGGCGTCGGCGAAGTCGTAGGCGTACACGCGGGTGTGGCGGGCCAGCGCCCGCTGGGTGTCGAGCGCCGCGGCCGACCACTCCGAGTCGGTCAGCACCGCCGACAGCGCCGCCCCGGGGGCCGGGTAGTCCGAGACCGCGTATTCCGCCAGGACCGCGGGAGCGTCCTTGCCGAACCGCCCGGTGATCTTCTCGGCGTACGTCTGCGCGGTCAGCGGCGTCCCCGTCAGGATCTCGTCGCGCCCGGCCAGTCCGCTCATCTCGTCATGGGTGGAGCCGTGCAGCACCGGCACCCGGGCGAACCGGCCGGCGGCGATCGCCCGTGACGGGGCCTCCGGAAGCACCACGCCGTCCACCACGGGCCGATAGCCGTCATGGCCGGAGGCCGACGCCTCGACGAGGTCGGCGGTCGTCCTGCGTCGCAGACAGGAGTCGACGGTGCGCGGATCGTCGCAGTCCGTGGCTTCGGCGACGGCACGCCCCTTCTCCTCCGCCTGCGCCCGCGTGAAGGAAGCGGGGCGTGTCGATGCTCATGCGGGCTCCCGGGATCGGTGCGGTCTTCGACGCTCGGAACGCTATTCAGGATTTGGGCATCTGCGCAAGACGTTTGCCTGAATCGAATGCCTCATGCGACCGCCTGAGGCTTCCGCCCGATTCGATCGTCTGACGCATCCGCCTGATGCATTCGTCTGGTGCGAACGCGCAGGTCGTTGCTAGGGTCCGCGCCATGGGAAACCGGGAGAAGCTGCTGGAGGCCGCGAGGGAGTGCCTCTTCACCAAGGGCTACGAGCGCACGACCGTCCGCGACCTGGCCTCGGCGGCGGGCGTCAGCATGGCGGCGATCGGCTACCACTTCGGCTCGAAGGAGGCGCTGCTCAACCAGGCGCTCTTCGAGGCGCTCGACTCGGGGGACCAGGCCTTCGGGCCGTCGTCCGACGGCACCGGCCCCGATGCCCTGTGGCACCGCCTGATCGAGGCCTTCTCCACCAACAAGACCTTCTGGATCGCCAATCTGGAGACCGTCCTGCGGGCTCAACGCGACCCGGAACTGCGGGAACAGGTGGCCGCCGGACTGCGGCAGGGGCGCAGCGGGATGGCGCGCGAGATCACCGGGACCGCCGAGGCGGAGCTCTCCGAGGAGACGATCCGCACCCTCGGATCGGTGCAACTCGCCCTCGTCAGCGGCCTGATGATGCAGCACCTCACGGACCCGGAGTCCGCGCCCACCGCCGAAGAGGTGCTGGCCGGCCTGCGGGCGCTGGCCGCCGCCCTGCCCGAGGAGGAGTGAGGCCCGGCCGCACAGCCGGTCGAACCGTTCAAACAGGCGCACCCACGCGCACACATCCGGTCAAATTCCAGCCAGCCCTTGGGGATATTTGGCCGACGACAGGTCTTCAGCCGAACCGCCCGGCGCGCCGATGGACAGGACACCGACCATCGAGGAGGTCCGCCGTGGGCGACGTTCTACTGGCCCTGTCCATCCCCGTGCTCGTCTTCGGCGGCGGCATCTACGCCGCCTGCGACTGCTGGTGGCGCCGCAGGCATCCGGCGCCACCGTCCCCGTACACCCACCGGGCGGCGCGGCTGGCGGAGCAGGACATGCTGCTGCTCGCCGAGGAGATCGTCGACGACGCGTACGCCGCGCTCGGCCCCCTCTACGACGCCCCGCCCGCTCCGGGCCCCTACGGCTCGCCGACCGTGCTCAGCTCCCTCCCGTCCCGCCCCGCGTCCACCCCGGATCGCGCCCCGTCACGGCCAGCAGCCGTTCAAAAGCCGTAGCGCTCTCCGGCACCGGGAACGGCTCGCCGAACATCTTCATCTCGCGGGCCTGCGGAGCCATCGCCGCCAGCCCCGGGCCCACCTCGTCCAGCACGCTCCGCTCCGGCACGAAGTCCCCGCCGGTCGCCCGCGCCAGGTCCCAGGCGTGCACGGTCAGGTCGCCGAGCACCATGAGCCCCACCGTCCGGGCCGGCAGCCCCATCTGCCCCGTCGTGCCCTCCTCGACACCCGGCACGCTCCACGCCTTCACCAGCCGGGCCGTCTCGTCCCCGAACCTGGCCCGCCAGTCGCCGTCCGCCACGAAGTCCGGCTCCTGGGTGAAGTCCACGTCCTTGCGGGCCGCGAGCGCCTGGAAGTTCACCACCACCAGGAACAGATGGTTCAGCAACGCCCGTACGTCGTACTCGGCGCAGGGCGTGGGGCCGCCCAGCTGCCCGTCGTCGATCCCCCGCACCACGGGCAGGGCCCGGTCCGCGGCGGCTTCCAGCAGTTCACCGATCGTCTGAGTCATGTCCCCACCCTGCACCGGCCGCCCGCCCGCGTCTTGAAGAAACACGACAGGCGTCCGGAGCCCCCACCGGATCCGGAGCCCACTAGAATCGTGGTCATGGCCGCCGGACCCCGCCGCGACACCCGGGGCATCGTCGACGCCCCGGACCTCTTCGCCCACGTCCGCTTCCGCCGCCGCGAGCCCGCCGCCGCGCTCCGCCCGTATCTGGAGCACTACTGGCTGATCGACTGGGACCTCGCCGAGCCGTACGCCGCCCATGTCGTCCCGCACCCGTCGGTGAACCTGGTCTGCCAGCGGTACGAGGCCGGGGACAGCCCCCGGGAGCGGTCCGGGTACGCCGAGGTGGCGGGCGTCGACCCCGGGCTCTTCACCCGGAAGCTGGCCGGGCGCGGCCGGGTCTGCGGGGTGCAGTTCCGGCCCGGCGGCTTCCGCCCGTTCGCCCCGGGGCGCCCGGTCTCCGACTGGACCGGGCTGCGCGCCGAAGCCGCCGAGGTGCTGCGGCTGCCGCCACCCGTCGACGCGGTCCTCGGCCCGGACGACGAGGACGCGCGGGTCGCGGCGCTGGACGCCTTCCTGCTCGCCCTGGAGCCGCGCCCCGATGCCCGGGCGGCTCTCGCGATGGCCGCCGTCGACCGGGTCCGCACGGACCGCACGGTCCGCCGGGTCGACGGGCTCGCCCGGGACACCGGACTCTCCGCCCGCTCCCTGCAACGGCTGTTCTCGGCGTACGTCGGCGTCGGCCCCAAGTGGGTCATCCTCCGCTACCGCATCCACGAGGCACTGGAGGCCGCCGAAGCCGGCCCGGCGCTCGACTGGGCACGGCTCGCCGCCGACCTCGGCTACAGCGACCAGGCCCATCTGGTGCGGGACTTCACGGCGACGGTGGGCGTTCCCCCGACGGCGTTCGCACCGCACTGAACCGGCCAGGACGCACTCCCGCGCGCCCCCGCCAAATGCCTGGCAGGCCGTCCCGTCCCGGTGGCATCCTGACCGGGTGAACGGACCCGAGATCACCCTCGAAGTAGCCCCTGAGCTGCGGCTCTTCGTCCCGCATGACCGACGCGGCGGGCCGACGCCCCTCGTCACGGACGGCTCATCGACCCTCGGCCATGTCATCGAGTCCCTCGGCGTCCCGCTCACCGAGGCCGGAACACTGCTGGTGAACGGCGCCCCGGTGGCCCGCTCGCACGTGCCCGGCCCCGGCGAACACGTCGACGTACGCGCCGTGGAACGCCCCCAGCGGGTCCCCGGGGCACCCCTGCGCTTCCTCCTCGACGTCCACCTCGGCACGCTGGCCCGCCGGCTGCGGCTCCTGGGCGTCGACGCCGCCTACGAGAGCGAGGACATCGGCGACCCCGCCCTGGCCGCCCTCTCCGCGCGCGAGCGGCGCGTCCTGCTCTCCCGGGACCGCGGGCTGCTGCGCCGCCGCGAGATCTGGGCGGGGGCGTACGTCTACAGCGACCGCCCGAAGGAGCAGCTCCGCGACGTCCTCGGCCGCTTCGCTCCGGCCCTGGCCCCGTGGTCCCGCTGCACCGCGTGCAACGGGACCCTGACCGGGGCCGCCAAGGACTCCGTGAGCGGGCTCCTGGAGCACGGCACGCAGGAGGCGTACGACGTGTTCGCCCAGTGCACGGAGTGCTCCCGGGTGTACTGGCGCGGCGCCCACCACGGCCACCTGGAGACCATCGTGTCCGAGGCGGTCCGCGAGTTCGGGGGCACGCCGGCGTAGGTGGGGCGGAGCCGGGCGCTCAGCCGAGGATGTGCCGCAGGTAGGCCTGCGGGTCGGCGAGATAGCGCCGCCAGTGGTCGACGAGCTCCAGGTCCGCCCAGCGCACCCGCTCCATGCCGCCCTCCCCCAGCTGCACGATGTCGGCGCCCGGCAGCGCGGTGAGCAGCGGTGAGTGGGTGGCGCACACCACCTGGCCGCCCGCCTTGACCAACTGGTCCAGGTGGCCCAGCAGTTCGAGGCAGGAGGCGAAGGAGAGCGCGGCCTCGGGCTCGTCCAGCACATAGAGCCCCGGCACCGTGAACTTCTCCCGGAACGCGGCGAGGAACCCCTCCCCGTGGCTGCGGGAGTCCGGGTCCAGGCTCTCCCGCTCCAGCGCGTCGAGGGCGGTCTCCGCGCGCAGGAAGAACCCCTTGCGCGCGGCCCGGCTGCCGACCATCCGCCGCCCCCGGGGCGCGGCGTCGAAGCGGACGCGCTCCCCGAGCACGGACTTGCCCCGCGAGGTGGCGTACTTCCAGTCGGCGGAGCCGCCGTACGAGTCCAGCCCGAACCCCTCGGCCATGGCCTCGACCAGCGTCGACTTCCCCGAGCCGTTCTCGCCGACGAGGAAGGTCACCGGGGCCCGGAACCGCAGCCCCTCGGCGAGGAACTGCCGCACACCGGGCACGGTCCACGGCCAGGCGTCCGGGTCGGGGTCGTGCACATGGGCGTAGGCGCGTTCGACGATCACCCGCCCATGATGACGGGCCCGGCGGCTCTCCCTCAGGCGCCTGCCTATCCTTGGCCCGTACCCGATCAGCAGCCGCCCGAGGAGATCCGCCATGGCCGCCACCCCCATCGCCGTCGTCACCGGCGCGAGCAGCGGCATCGGCGCCGCGACCGCCCGTACGCTGGCTGCCGACGGCTTCCGGGTCGTGCTGACCGCCCGCCGCAAGGACCGCATCGAAGCGCTGGCCGCCGAGCTCAACGAGGCGGGCCACCAGGCGACGGCGTACGCCCTGGACGTCACCGACCGGGCGGCGGTCGACGAGTTCGCCACCGCGTTCCGCTCCCTCGCCGTCCTCGTCAACAACGCGGGCGGGGCGCTGGGGGCCGACCCGGTGGCGACCGGCGACCCGGCCGACTGGCGGCAGATGTACGAGACGAACGTGATCGGCACGCTCAACGTCACCCAGGCCCTGCTGCCTGCCCTCACCGCGAGCGGCGACGGCACGATCGTGATCCTCTCCTCGACCGCGGCGCTCTCCTCGTACGAGGGCGGCGGCGGTTACGTCGCGGCCAAGCACGGCGAGCACGTCCTCGCCGAGACCCTGCGCCTGGAGATCGTCGGCACCCCGGTCCGCGTCATCGAGGTGGCCCCCGGCATGGTCAGGACCGAGGAGTTCGCCACCACGCGCTTCCGCGGCGACACGGAGAAGGCCGCCAAGGTCTACGCGGGCGTGGACGCCCCGCTGACCGCCGAGGACGTGGCCGACACGATCGGCTGGGCCGTCACCCGCCCCAGCCACGTCAACATCGACCTGCTGGTGGTCCGCCCGCGCGCCCAGGCCTCCAACACGAAGGTCCACCGCACACTGTGAGCCGGTGAGCAGAGGGGCCGGTGAGCAGAGGGGCCCGGGACCGGCGTACCGGTCCCGGGCCCCCGTCGGCCGCGCCTCGGCCTCAGCCCACCGTGAACGTCGTCAGCACCGCCGCGTGGTCCGTCGGCCACACGTTGCCCGCCTGGTCCGGCACCGGCTTCGGATCGCCCTCGACGAAGGACACCGAGTCCTTCACCGTGAGCTTGTCGCCCGCGTAGTCGATGAAGTCGATCCGGTCCTGCGGCTCGTCGACGCCCGTGGAGCCCTCGTGCTTCGGGTAGACGGGCGACCAGGTGTTGCCGGGCACCGCCGCCGGGTCCGGGTTGGCCTCCCGGAAGGAGTCCTTCAGACCGGCCTTCTCGAAGATCTTGGTGACCGGCCAGTCGACCTGCCCGTAGCCGCAGTGGCTGTCCTTCGTCGCCTCGGTCCAGTCCAGGTGCGAGGGCGTGTTGAAGTCGCCGACCAGCAGCACCGGCGTCTCGTCGGCGGCGGCGATCTTCGGCGCGAGGTCCTTGGCGATGGCCTCGGCCTGCGGGGTACGGCCGGACTGGGCCTCCCGCTGGAAGATGTCCTCCACGGCCATCCCGTCGAAGCAGGCGTCGTACGGGCCGTACGGGTCGTAGCCGAGGTGCGCCGTCCAGAGCTCGACCTCCTGGCCGGTGGTCTCGTCGATCCGGATGCGGACGCCCGCCGCGGCCCGGCTGGTCTCGACCTCGGAGGTGAACGGGAAACGGCTGATGATGCCCAGGTCGGCATCCGACTGCCAGTGGTCCCAGCCGAGCTCCTCCGCGAGCTCCCGCGCGGAGTGCCCGGAGGTCTCCTGGAGGCCGACCACGTCGGGCCGGTGCTTCTCGATGACGGCGAGCTGCTTGGCCAGGCCGTCGTCGACCTTGGCACCGCCGTGCCAGAGGTTCAGGGTCATCACGCGCAGCTCGCTCGCGGCGGCCGGCTTTCCGGGCCTCGCGGACGCGGACGGCCCCTCGGGATTCGCCACGGGACCGGCGACCGCGACGGCCGCGGTCGCGGCCAGGGCGACGGCCGCTCCGGTGGCGGACAGGAACACTCGACGCTTGGCGCTCACTGGTTGCTCACTCCTTCACCTACACCTTGAGGGACGGGGCACCGGCTCGCTCGGCGACGAGCACGGGGTTCTCGTGCGGGGTGATCGTGCAGCGGGCCCCCGGGGCCAGGGCGGTCGCCTCCCAGCTGGGCAGGTCCGCCTTGCACTCGGCTCCGGAATCGGTGGTCAGGTGCAGCCGGGTGGTGGGCCCGAGGAAGGTCGCCACCCGTACGGTCGCGGGAGTGCCCGCACCGTCGTCGGCGGCCCCCACCGCCAGCCCCTCGGGACGCAGCAGTACGTCGACCTCGGCGCCGACGGCGGGCCGCTCGCCGTGGATGGGCAGCCGCCGCCCGAACAGCTCGACGACCCCGCCGTCCCGGACGGTGCCCGGCAGCCGGTTCATGGTGCCGACGAACTCGGCGACGAACGGGGTGGCCGGCCGGTCGTACAACTCGCCGGGCGCGGCGCACTGTTCGAGCCGCCCGTCCTTCATCACGGCGACGCGGTCCGCCATGGACAGCGCCTCCTCCTGGTCGTGGGTGACGAAGACGGTGGTGATGCCGAGGTCCAGCTGGATGCGCCGGATCTCCTCGCGGAGGCTGAGCCGCACCTTGGCGTCCAGGGCGGACAGCGGCTCGTCCAGGAGGAGCACCCTGGGGCGGATCGCCAGGGCGCGGGCGAGGGCGACGCGCTGCTGCTGGCCGCCGGACAGCTGGTGCGGGTAGTGGCCGTCGCGGCCGGGCAGCCCGACCAGCTCCAGCAACTCTCCCGCCCGCTCCTTGCGTTCCGCGGCGCCCCGGCCCCGTACCCGCAGGCCGTACGCGATGTTCTCGGCGGCCGTCATGTTCGGGAACAGGCTGTACGACTGGAACACCATGCCGATGTCCCGGCGGTTGGCCGGTACGGAGGTGACGTCCTCGCCGCCCATCAGCAGCTCGCCGCCGTCGGCGGTCTCGAAGCCCGCGACGATGCGCAGGGCGGTGGTCTTCCCGCAGCCGGACGGGCCGAGCAGGGCGACCATCTCGCCCGCGGCGATCTCCAGGTCGAGGCCGTCGAGCGCGACCGTGGAGCCGAACTTCCGGCGCAGTTGCTTGAGATGCACGGGGACGGTCATGACACGGTCTTCTTTCGGTTGTCGCGGCTCTCGCGGTCCTGGCCGTCCTCGCCGCCGGAGTCCAGGGGCGTACGGGGCGTACGGCGACGGCGGCCACCGGCCAGAGTGGTGAGCAGGAGCAGCAGCCCCCACGTGATCAGCAGGCTCAGCATCGCGGCCGCCACCGAGAGCTGCGCCTCGGAGTCCTTGATCTCCACCATCCAGACGGAGAACGGCCGGTAGGAGAGCACGGAGGCGACGGTGTACTCACCGAGCACCATGGCCAGGCTGAGGACCGCGCCGCCCACCACGGCGGTCCGCAGGTTCGGCACGATCACCTGCCACAGGGTCTGCAGGCGGGACGCGCCGAGCGAACGGGCGGCCTCGACGAGCGTGCGCAGGTCGACGGAGCGCAGCCCGGCGTCCAGCGAGCGGTACAGGAACGGCAGGGACATGACCGTGTAGACGAGGACGAGCACCAGCGGGAAGCTCTCGTCCCGCAGCATCCGGAAGGTCATGTAGAAGGGCGTGTCGGCCAGGTCCTGTTCCCAGGACAGCACCGTGGTCACCCCCGCCACCAGCGCGATCGGCGGGACGACCAGCGGCATCATGCACAGGATCTCGACGGTCCGGCGCAGCCCCGGCAGATAGAGCGCGACCGCGACCAGGGTCGGCACCATCAGCAGCAGCCCGCAGACGATGGTGGCCAGGCCCAGGCGCACCGAGAGCATCAGGCTGGTGGTCAGCCCCTCGGTGCCGAGCCCCTGGGTGTACGCGTCGAAGCTGATGCCCTCGACCTCGTTGACGCTGAACCAGATCGAGGCGCCGACGGGCACCAGGAAATACAGCGCGGCGAGCGGCAGGACGACGGCCCGCGAGGTGAACTTCATCCGAGCCATCGGGCACTCCTGCGCTGCAACGGTATCTGTACGGCCATCACGAGCAGCGCGATCACGACCATGTTGAGGCTCATGGCGAGGGCCAGGTTCTCCTGCCCCACCAGGACGTTGCCGTTGAGCGCGTTGGCGATCTGGATGGTGATCAGCGGCTGCGAGGAGCCGACCATCACGGCGGCGGTGGCGTGCGAGGCGAACGCCGTACCGAACATCAGCACCGCGCCGCCGAGCAGCGACGGCGTCAGCACCGGGATCCCGACGTGGCGCCAGTACTGCCCGCGGGTCGCCCCGCAGGACGCGGCGGCCTCCTGCCACTGCGAGCGCAGCCCGTCGAGCGCGGGCTGCACGGTCACCACCATCAGCGGGACCATGAAGTAGAGGTAGGCCAGCACCAGACCGGTGAAGCTGTAGAGGCTGAAGCCGGTCCGGTCCAGGTGGAAGAGCTGGGTGACCGTGCCGGTCGTACCGAGCGTCGCGATGAACGCGAAGGCGAGCGGCGCACCGGAGAAGTTGGCGAGCACCCCGCTCGCCGAGACGACGATCCCGCGCAGCGCCGGGCGCGGCGACGTGACGACGGCCTGGGCGATCAGGGTGCCGATCACGGTCGCCAACAGGGCGGTCACGAACGAGAGTTCGACGCTGCCGGTCAGCCCGGTGGCGTACGCCCCGGACAGCGAACCGCTGACGTTCTCCGTGGAGAGGCGGCTCGCACCGCTCTCCGGGTCCAGGACGGTGAACGCCCCGTACACCATGGTCCCGGCGGGCAGCCCGAAGCACACCGCGAGGAACGCGAAGAACGGGACGACGACGGGCCACCGGTGCCGCCGCCCGCCACGGCGGCGAGGGGCGGTGCCGCCGTCCCGGACATCCGGGGCGGGCGGCACGGGGGCGGCCGCGCCCGCCACGGGCACGGAGCCCGTGGCGGGGGCGGGAAGTGCGGTCTGGTCGGGCATGGTCAGCTGACCGCCTTGCCCCAGCCCTGGACGACGGTCTCCTTGGCCTTCGCCTCCTGCTCCGCGGTCGGCTCCTGCGGAGTGCCGTGGACCTCGGGGATCCGGGCGACGGCGGACTTGTCGGCGCTGCCGTCCTTCTTCATCGCCTCCAGGAGCGCCGGGCGGGAGAAGCCCTTGAGCCAGATGTTCTGGCCCTCCGGGCTGTAGATGAACTCCAGCCACAGCCGGGCGGCCGCCGGGTGCGGGGCGTACTTGTTGACGCCCTGGTTGTAGTAGCGCGAGTACAGGCCGTCGGCGGGCACCACGACCTGCCAGTCGACGCCCTTGGGTTCGAGCTTCTGGCCGTACCCCAGGTTGAGGTAGTCCCAGTCGATCGAGATCGGCGTCTCGCCCTGCTGGATGGTGGCCAGCGTGGACTTCGCGGGGACGAAGTTGCCCTTCTTCCTCAGCTCCTGGAAGAAGTCGAGCCCCGGCTGCGCGTCGTCCAGGGACCCGCCGTTCGCGAGCGAGGCCGCGATGACCGCGGCCAGCGCCGAACTGGACTCGGTCGGGTCGCCGTTGAGCGCGACCTTGTTCCGGTACTCGGGCTTCAGCAGATCCTTGAACGTCTCCGGGCAGTTCTTCACGGCCTTGGCGTCGCAGCCGATGGAGATGTAGCCGCCGTAGTTGTTCATGAAGGAGGCGTCCGGCTGCTTCTGCGCGTCCGGGATGTCGCCCCAGCCCTTGACCTTGTACGGCGCGAGCAGGCCCTTCTTCTCGGCCTCCTGCATGTACGAGGTCCCCAGGTCCAGCGCGTCCACGGCCCGGTCCTGGCCCTTGCGCTTGGCCGCCGCGTTCAGCGCGCCCTGGCTGCTGCCGCCCGGGTCCTCGTTGTTGACCTCGACGGCGTACTTCTTCTCGAACGCCGCGATCATCTCGCCGTAGTTGGCCCAGTCCGGCGCGAGGGCGTAGACGTTGAGCTTGCCCTCCTTCTCCGCCGCCGCGACGAGCTTCTCCATACCGCCGAGGTCCGCCGCCGACTCCGCCTTCGCCGCCTTGCTGTTCTGCCCGCCGGCGCTGTCGGGGGCGGAGCCGCACCCGGTGGCCACCAGGGCGGTGAGGCCGACGAGGGCCGCGGCGGTCAGAACGCGGCGGGGATGGTGTGCCTTCACGATGCGTACTCCTGGGTCTGCGGCGAGCCACCTGTATGGACAAGCCATCGTCAGTAAGCGAGCTGAAGCTAGCAGCACGACGATGGGCAGGTAAAGGCTTCCGGACGGAAAAAGTGCAGGTCAGAAGCGTTATCAAGACGTAGGTTTACGTTCCTCGAAACTGGTAAGACGCAGGGTTCGCACTTCGGCGGGAAACATTGACTGCGCGCAGATTCAAGGATGCGGAACACCCGGCACGGATGACATGATCGCCCTGGCCGTCCACCTCCCGTGACGCCCCCCGACGCCCCCTAGGAGAGACGTGACCCGACGGCACCAGCAGATCGCCGAGGAGCTGCGCCTCGCCATCGCCGACGGCACCTACCCCGTGGGCTCCGAGCTGCCGTCCGAGTCCGAACTCGCCCCGGCCCACGGCGTTTCGCGGGGCACCCTCCGGCAGGCCTTCGGCACGCTCCAGTCGGAGGGCCTGATCGGCTCCCGGCAGGGCGCCCGCCGCACGGTCCTGTCCACCACCCCCAGCCAGAGCTTCGCCGAACTGCGCAGCTTCGCCCAGTGGGCCAGGGCGGGCGGCCGCACCCCCGGCGGCCTGGTCCTCGGCTCCCGCCGCGCGAAGGCCACCGAGGCGGAGGCCGCCCAGCTCCACCTCACCCCCGGCGACGCGGTCCTGCACGTCCTGCGGGTCCGCACCCTGGACGGCGAACCGGCCCTCCTGGAACGCACGGTGTACGCCGGGTGGGTCGCGGCGGCCGTCGAACGCCTCCCGGACGACTGCGAGTCGGTCACCCAGAGCCTCCACGACGAGGCGGGCGTGGCCATGAGCCACGGCGAACACCACCTGGACGCGGTCGCCGCGGGCACCACGGACGCCCGGGAGCTGGCCGTACGACGCGGCGCGCCGCTGCTGCGGGTGCGCCGCACCACGACCACCCCGGACGGCCGCCCGGTGGAGACGTCGGACGACCGCTACAAGCCGGACTCGGTGGTGTTCACCGTACGCAACTCGGTCCAGGCGAACCCGCTGGTGCGCACGGCACCGGACTGAGGCCCAGGCCCGCCGCAGCCGCCGGACACCGGCCGCGCGGCCGCACACCTCGACTCCCGACTCCCGCCCCAGGAACAGCGAGCCCGTCATGCCCCCGCTCCCCCAGCACGCTCAGCTCCCCCAAGTCCCCCCGCTCCCCCGCCCGGCGGCCCTGCTGTGCGACATGGACGGCACCCTCGTCGACACCGAGCACGCCTGGCTGGACACCGTCGCCGGCTTCCTGCGGACGCAGGGCTCCCCGGCCGACGCGGGCACCCTCGCCCCGTTCGCGGGCGCCGCACTGGCCGACGCGGCGGACCGCCTCGTACGCGACGGCCTCACCGCACTGTCCCCGGCACAGGCACTGGCCCGGCTGGACCGGGAGTTCACGGCACGGGTGGCGGCGGGGGTGGCCGTCCAGCCGGGCGCCCTCCGGCTGCTGGACCGGGCACGCGCCCTGGGCGTACCGACGGCCCTGGTGACCGCGTCCGAGCGGCACGTGGCGGACCTGGTGCTGGACACCCTGGGCCGGCACCGCTTCGACACGTCGGTCGCCTCGGGCGAGACGGAGCGCGGGAAGCCGCACCCCGACCCGTACCTTGCCGCGGCGGCCGCACTCGGTGTGGCAGCACCCGACTGCCTGGCCGTCGAGGACACCCCCACCGGCGCGGCCGCCGCCCTGGCCGCGGGCTGCCGCCTGCTCGCGGTCCCGTCGGTACCGGGCATCGAACCGGGCCCACGCACGGTCCTGGTGACCTCGCTGACGGAGGCGGACCTGGCGGACACGGCGGTGTAGGCCCCGCGCTCCGAGCCTCAGCCCTTCACGCACACCACCTGCTTGAGCTTCGCGACGACCTCGACCAGGTCCCGCTGCTGGTCGATGACCTGCTCGATCGGCTTGTACGCGCCCGGGATCTCGTCCACGACACCGGAGTCCTTACGGCACTCCACGCCCTGCGTCTGCTCCTCCAGGTCCTTGGTCGAGAACCGCTTCTTCGCCGCGTTCCGGCTCATCCGCCGGCCCGCGCCGTGCGACGCCGAGTTGAACGACTTCTCGTTGCCGAGGCCCTTCACGATGTACGAACCGGTGCCCATGGACCCCGGGATGATCCCGTAGTCGCCGGACCCCGCCCGGATCGCGCCCTTGCGGGTGACCAGCAGGTCCATGCCCTCATACCGCTCCTCCGCCACGTAGTTGTGGTGACAGGAGATGACCGGCTCGAAGGTCACCCGCGCCTTCTTGAACTCCTTGCGGACCACGTCCTGGAAGAGCCCCATCATGATCGCCCGGTTGAACTTCGCGTACTCCTGCGCCCAGAAAAGGTCGTTGCGGTACGCGGCCATCTGCGGGGTGTCCGCGACGAACACGGCCAGGTCACGGTCGATCAGCCCCTGGTTGTGCGGCAGCTTCTGCGCCTGGCCGATGTGGAAGTCGGCCAGTTCCTTGCCGATGTTCCGCGAACCGGAGTGGAGCATCAGCCAGACAGAACCGGTCTCATCGAGACAGAACTCGATGAAGTGATTTCCGGATCCGAGCGTTCCCATCTGCTTCGTGGCACGCTCCTGACGGAACTTGACCGCTTCCGCGATCCCCCCGAACCGCCCCCAGAAGTCGTCCCACCCCGCCGTCGGGAACCCGTGCAGCCTCCCCGGGTCCACCGCGTCGCCGTGCATCCCCCGGCCGACCGGAATCGCCTGCTCGATCTTGGAGCGCAGCCGTGACAGGTCGCCGGGGAGATCGTTCGCGGTGAGGGACGTCTTGACGGCGGACATCCCGCAGCCGATGTCCACCCCGACCGCCGCCGGGCACACCGCGCCCTGCATCGCGATCACCGATCCGACCGTCGCCCCCTTGCCGAAGTGGACGTCCGGCATGACGGCCAGACCCTTGATCCACGGCAGCGTCGACACGTTGCGCAGCTGCTGCATCGCGACGTCCTCGACCGACGCGGGGTCCGTCCACATCCGGATGGGAACCTTCGCCCCCGGTACCTCTACGTACGACATAACTCCTCGATTCCCCCGAAAAGACTGAAAGCGCAAAACCGGTGCCAAGATCGGCAAATCCGTCGGCCGACCGGCATTCACAGCAGCGCGTGCGATACACATTGTGTCCATCGGCCGCCTTCGAGCGGCAACTCGTTTTCCGTACCGAAGGGAGCCTGGGACGGTGCGACACATGGCGTACGTACCCGGCGTCGCGCTTCTCGCAGCGCTCGCCGTCGGCTGCAGCGCCGGCGCCGACAGCGACGCGAACGGCACCGACAGCAAGGCGGGCACCCCGGCGGTCACCCCCGCGCCCCCCGGCAAGTACCTCACCCTGCCCGCCCCCTGCCGGGCCGTGCCGCGCTCCACGCTGAAGGACCTGCTCCCCGGCGCCGCGGAACTGCCCGGGGACCAGCAGGACAAGGTGTTCCGGGGCTCGGCGGCCGTCACGTACGACACGGACCGCAAGGTCGGGTGCAGCTGGAAGGCCGACGGGCCGAACGCCACGCGGAGCCTGTCCATCGACCTCGAACGCGTCGTCTCGTACGACCCCGCCGTCAGCGACGACGACCGCGCCGACACCGTGTACGCGAAGAAGGAGAAGGCCGCCGGCCTGTCCGCCTCGGCGCCCCCCGGGCCGCCCGACGAGAAGGACAAGAAGGGCGAGGCGAGCGAGGGGAGCGGGAAGGCGAAGGATCCGGCTGACGCCGACGCCGACGCCACGGATTCCGCCGACCCCTCGCCCTCCGGAGGCGACGACGCAAACAGCGGTGAAAGCACCGGCGGGACCCCCGGAAGCAGCAGCAGCCCGGAGGAAGCCCTCCCCTCCCGCATCCTCGACGACCTCGGAGATGCCGCATTCCTCCAGGATCTGCCCAAAAAGGCAGGTTCTACCGCACAGCACCACACGGTGAGCGTGGTGTTCCGCACATCGAACGTGGTCGTGACCGTCCGGTACGCCGAGCAGCCGGCCCTCGTCACCCAGGTGCCCGACGGCAAGGAACTTCAGGAGAAGGCCCAGGCACTGGCCCGGAAGCTGGCCGAGACGCTCAGCGAATAGCCCCCCTCCGACGAGCCCCCACCGGCCGGTTCTCCGGTCCTCGGGGGCCTTCGGCGGCGGCGCGGCACGTCGGCCGCCCGTCGTACGGTGGCTGTCCGGAAGACGCACCGACCCGCTACCGAGCCCGCCCGTACACCGCACGGACCGAGACCTCCAGCACCGAGAGCTCCCTGTGCCATCCGAGTGAAGGAACCATGCACCGATCCGCCCCGCGCCTGTCCCGCATCCTCGCCTGCGCCGCCGTTCCGGTGATGCTCGTAGCCGTCGGCTGCTCGTCGGACTCCGGCTCCGACGGCAAGAAGAACGCGGGCTCCTCGTCGTCCGGCACGGCCGGCTCCAAGTCCCCGGAGCCCACCGTCGAACCGGCGAAGTTCGCCGATCTGCCCGACCCGTGCACCTCGATCGGGAAGAAGACGATCGAGGACCTGGTGCCCGACGCCAAGAAGAAGGGCGGCACGGCGGGCGGGTCCACCGACCTGTCGGTCCGCAGCAGCTGCTCCTGGAACGGCCTGGACGACCAGGGCGTCAAGGGCTCGCAGTACCGCTGGATGGACGTCGGCTTCACCCGGTTCGACTCGGACCAGTCGCTGGGCAGCGGCGCCAAGCGCGCCACCGCGGACTACACGAAGCAGGTCACCAAGGCGAAGGGGTCCGAGGGCGCCAAGAAGGTCGCCGCGGAGCCCGCGGCCGGCATCGGCGACGAGGCGACCCTGGTCACGTACGGCCTCAGCAAGACGGACGAGGACTTCGTGTACGCCACCGTCGTGGCGCGTACGGGCAACGTCGTCGTCACCCTGACGTACAACGGCGCGGGCTACGCCGGGGCGAAGACCCCGTCCTCCTCGGACATCGTGAAGGGCGCGCAGAAGGCGGCCGGGGAAGCGGTCGCCGCGGTCGGGAAGACCGCCGGCTCCGGGGGCGCCGACGAGGACTCGGGCAAGGGCGCGGACAAGAGCTCGGACAAGGGCGAGTCCTCCGCGAAGCCGAAGTCGAGCTGACCCCGGCACCCCCAGCACGGCTTTCCCGCGACCCGGCCCTCCCCGAGGGCCGGGTTTCGCACGTTCGGGCAAACCCCGGTGGCATACGCCTGTCACCTTCATGCCAACCCTCCCCCGGTTCCGTTTCGAGCGGGCCGGACGCCGTTACGCTCCACGGCGGACCCCGAGGAAAGGCAAGGGAATTGCGCAATCGAATCGCATTCGCCGCAGCGCTCACGACCGGTCTGGTCGCGCTCACCGCCACCGCCGCCACCGCGGCTCCGGCCGAGCCCGGGACGGCGGCATCCGGCGATACCCGTGCGTGCGGGGACGTGAAGCTGTCCGGCGCCCTGCCCGTTCCGCCCGAAGGCATGGCCGTACGGCAGGACGTCTCCATCGGCCCCGACTGCGAGCCGGTGCTCGGCCCCGCACGGCTGGTGGCGAAGGCCGGCCCGGCGGCGACCGCACGGACGGCCCGGGCCGCCACCCAGGGCGACCGGCAGGTCCGCAGCTGGTCCGAGATGTACGACTGCTGCAACATCCGGATGACGGGGCTCTACACGACGTCCGACTGGAGCTCCGACGGCACGGTGGTCACCGCCTCGTCCACCGAAGCGACCCAGCAGTGGAACCGTGAACCATGGAACGCGGGCTGGTCGCTGAAGTCCTCGGGCACATCCGCCGACTGCGTCGCGAACTGCGCGGTCTCCACCAACGTGGCCGACGCCTCGTTCACCTACAAGGGAATCTTCGACCTGACGGGCAACGTGTACGCCAACACGCACCGCTCCACCGTGGCCCTCAAGGCCGACGGGACCGCGTCCTGCGAGTTCGAGGTCGACCTGAAGAACACGTTCATCGGCTGGAACTGGCAGCGCGGCTGCGAGTGACAGAAACAAAAGCCTTCACTACCCCGGGAGAAATGACCGGGGACGCACATTCCGCTGTGGCACTCACCTGCCACTCCTCTTGATCGGCGCATGGCGGGTCAGCACGATAAGTCTCGCCATGCTCCATCCGCAGAGAGAAAAGGAGTGTCATCCATGAAGAAGGCTGTCTACGAGACCCCTGAGTTCAATGCCGCGGGCTCCTTCCGCAGCGAGACCGGCCTGGTCGTCATCGTCCAGGCCGACTGGAACGCCCCCGGCTGGTTCTAGTACCTCGTTCCTCAGGAGTTGACTGTGATGGATCACGGCACGCCGCATTTCCTGGCCTTTCCCGATCGGGACGATGCGGCGGCCGTGGTCCGTCGCCTGCGTTCCGCGCATCCCGGTCTCAAGTCGGTCGACCACCCTTCCGGCCGCCCCTGGATCCTGGGCAGCTGGGACGACGAGGACCTGGCCGTCGCCCGGGCCGGGCACGATTCCGTGGCGCTGATCGGCACCCTTCCCCGGCTCGGGGGCGCGCTCCAGGACCTGGCCGCCCGCATGAACGGCTCCGCCGCCGCGCTCGACACCCTGCCGTCGGTGCTGCCCGGCGACTTCCACGTACTCGGCAGCGTCGCCGGCGCTCTGCACGTCCAGGGCACCGCCTACGGCACCCGGCGCGTCTACCACGGCCGTGTCGACGGCACGGTGGTCGCCTCGGACCGGGCGCTGCGCCTGGCCGAACTCGTCGGGGCCTCCATCGATATGTCGGCGCTGGCCTGGAAGCTGCTGCTGCCGGTGCCGCGGCACCTGGACGGCCGCACCATGTGGCTCGGCATCGACGCCGTGGAGCCCGGTCTGCGTCTGGTGGTCGGCGCGGGCGACGAGCGGGTCCGCACCGTACGCCGGCACCGGCCGCCCGAGTCCCGGCTGCGGATGGCCGAGGGAGCCGCGGCCGTACGGGAGGCCCTGGTCTCCTCGGTGCGGGCACGCACCCACCGCGGCGGGCTGATGAGCTCCGACCTCTCCGGCGGCCTCGATTCCACCTCGCTCAGCTCGATCGCCGCGGGCCAGCTCGGCGAGGGAGAATTCATCGTCTGCACCAACGGCGGTGACGAATCGATCAACGAGGACGGCCACTGGGCGCGGGTCGCGGCATCCGCCTGGCCGCACGTGGAGCATTACCAGCTCCCTCCCGAGGAACAGCCGCTCTTCTATTCGGGCGCACTCGACACCGCCTGCCGGTCCGATTTCCCCGGAATGATCGCAGTCAGCCGGAAACGCGCGACGATCCTTATGTCTCGCATGGCGGAACGGGGCTCCCGGCTGCACATGGGCGGCCAGGGCGGTGACCATCTGTTCTTCAGTTCCGGATCGCACTATTACAGCCTGCTGACCCGTCGCCCCGTTCTCTCTCTTCAGCGTATTCGCGCATATGGAATTCTTTATGGATGGTCCTGGACCACCGTGCTGCGCCAGCTGTCCAACCGGGGTTCGTACCGCAGCTCGCTGGCCGCCATCGACCTGGACGGGTCGGGCGACCTCGGCTTCAGCGCCCCCGGGCTGAACTGGGTACGCCAGCCCGTGGTGCCGTCCTGGCTCACGGCCGACTGCCGGGAGCTGCTGGCGAAGGAGCTCGCCCGGGTGGTCGCGGAGGCGGAGCCCCGCAGTCCGGTCGTCAGCCGGCATCTGGAGCTGGACAACCTGCTCACCACCACGCTGGACATGGCGTCCACCTGTGACGCCTCCCGGCTCGCCGGAGTGCCGTTGTCCATGCCGTACTTCGACGAGGCCGTGGTGGACGCCGCGCTCTCCGTGCGCGTCGAGGACCGGGCGACCCCCTACGCGTACAAACCGCTGCTGATGGAGGCGATGCGCGGGATCCTTCCGGACGCGTGCCGGGCCCGCACCTCCAAGGCCGAGGGCAGCTTCGACGCGGTCGGCGGCCTCTACCGGCACCGCGCGGAACTCATCGAGCTCTGGCAGGAGAGCGCGCTGGGCAAGGCGGGGCTGATCGACGCCGCCCGTCTCGCGGATCTGTGCAGCCGGCCGGGCACCCCGGACCTGAAGGACGGATCCATCAACTCCACGCTCAGCTGCGAGGTCTGGCTGCGTTCCGTCGCCTGACGAGCGGCAACACGACGAAGCAACGACGGCACCCACCCCACAGACAAGGATGAGCCAGGCATGAAACTGCGTAACCGCAAGCATCTGGTCGTCACCGACACCGACTACGGCGCCGTGCTGCTGGACACCAAGAGCGGGCAGTACTGGCAGCTCAACCCGCCCGGCGCGGTGATCGTCCGGACGTTGCTGGACGGCGAGGGTCCCGACGAGGCGATACGGCGGGTCACCGATCGCTTCGACGTGGAGACCGAGCGGGCCACCACCGATGTGCACGCGCTGATCGAAGCCATGCGCTCGGCCGGGGTGGTGGAGAAGTGAGCGTCACCGTCGCGCTCAACCGTGACCACCGGCCGCGCTCCTGGAAGCTCCGCCTCCAGACCAGGCTCGCCATCTGCCTCGCCCGGATCCTGGCGCTCTTCAAGCCGTACGTGGTGCGCCGCGTGCTGGTCCGGCTGAGCAAGGGGGCGAAGGCCGCCGATGCCGCCGAGATCACGACCGCGCGGGACTCCGTACTCGCCTCCAGCCTCGGGCTGCACGGGCTGCGCGCCTGTCTGCCCCGTTCTCTGGCGACGGCGCTGCTGTGCCGGTTCCGGGGGGCCTGGCCGACCTGGTGCGTGGGGGTGCGCACGGCACCGCCGTTCGCCGCCCACGCCTGGGTCGAGGCCGGGCGGGAGATGATCGGCGAGACGGGCGGCTACGACAGCTACTCGCGGCTGTTCACCGTGCCGCCGACCACGCCGCTTCCCCTCGCGGAGAGCGAACCGGCCACGGAGGACGAGCCGGCCCCGGACCAGTAGGCCCGGCCCACCGGAAGCCCGGCCGTCAGAAGGCCCGTCCCCGGGGGCCGGGACCGTCGGCGGCCGGCCTGAACCCCGGGCGGAAATCCCGTCAGAAACCCCGGCAAGTCGCCGCCATGGCGATCGCCCGGAGCCTCCCGCGCTCCTCCCCGCGCAACGAAACTCGTACACATGTGCCAGGCTGTGCCATCGCCGGGCGTCTGCAGCCTGGCCGAAGAACAGAGCCGGGCGCACACGTCGGGTTCGGGTAACAGAGGTCGGGGAGGGGATCGCTGGTGGCCGCGATGCAGCTGACACGCACGCACCGCATACTCATCGGGGTCGTCGTCGCGGGTGCGGTGGTCATCGCCGCGATCGGGTTCGCGGGCTCCTACGCCGCCGTGCGCGAGCTCGCGGAGGAGAAGGGCTTCGGGACGTTCTCCCTGGTCTTCCCGATCGGCATCGACGCGGGCATCTGCGTCCTGCTCGCCCTGGACCTCCTGCTGACCTGGATGCGGATCCCGTTCCCGATGCTGCGCCAGACGGCGTGGCTGCTGACGGCGGCGACGATCGCGTTCAACGGCGCCGCCTCCTGGCCCGATCCGCTGGGCACCGCGATGCACGCGGTGATCCCGGTGCTGTTCGTCGTCTCCGTCGAGGCCGCCCGGCACGCGGTGGGCCGGATCGCGGACATCACGGCCGACAAGCACATGGAGGGCGTCCGCCTCACCCGCTGGCTGCTCTCGCCGGTCCCCACGTTCAAGCTGTGGCGGCGGATGAAGCTGTGGGAGCTGCGCAGCTACGAGCAGGTGATCAAGCTCGAACAGGACCGGCTGATCTACCAGGCCCGCCTCCAGGCGCGCTTCGGCCGCAACTGGCGGCGCAAGGCTCCGGTCGAGTCGATGATGCCGCTGCGCCTGGCGAAGTACGGTGTCCCGCTCGCCGAGACCGCCCCGGCCGGCCTGGCCGCCGCCGGCATCGAACCGGCCCTGCTGCCTCCGGTGCCCGTCGAGGCCGACCGCCCGAAGGCCGAGCTGAGCCCCGCCGGTCCGGACCGGGCCGCCGAGCCGGTCCACGCCGAGCTGCCGTACGGACCGCAGCCCAGCGCCGAGCACGGGCAGCAGGAGGCCCGGCCGGAACATGCCCATCCCCACCCCCAGCAACAGCAGCCCCAACCCCACCAGCAACAACAGCCCCTGTCGCTCCAGAGGCAGGACCCGCCCGTCCCGCCCACCCACGACAGCCCCTGGTTCGCCGCCCAGAAGCTGCCGGACAACGGCCACGAGAGCGCGTACGACCCGCAGTACGTCGACGGCCCGGAGCCCGGCCCGGTCCAGATCCCCGCGGGCCCCGGCCGCACCCGGCCGCTCGGTGACGTCGGCACGATCGGCGCGGTCCCGCACCCCCGCCAGGAGGAGCAGGCCCCCGAGCCGCCCGAGGTCCCCGACCCCGAGGAGGCCCCGCAGGTGGAGCAGTGGCCCATGGAGGACACCGACTTCGCCCGGGAGGCGTACGAGGTGTTCAGCGAGTACACGGACGCGCAGGGGCAGTACCCGTCCGTGGAGGTCCTGGACATCCACCTCGCCGACACGCGCAACGTCCGTCACCCGCGCTCGACGGAGCTGCTCCAGCAGCTGATGTCGCAGTTCAGGGAGGCCTACGCGCAGCGGCCGACCGCCGAGCAGCCTGCCTGACCCGGCCCCGTACACACGACGAAAGGGCCGCCGCCCGGGAATCCTTCCCGGGCGGCGGCCCTTCGCCGTGTGTACGGGTGTTACGCGCCCAGCAGCCTGCGCACCCGGTCCGCCCCCACCGCGAGCAGCAGCGTGGGCAGGCGCGGGCCCGTGTCGCGGCTGACGAGGAGGCGGTAGAGCAGCGCGAAGAAGGACCGCTGCGCGGCCTTCAGCTCGGGCGTCGGCTTGGCGTCCGGCTCCAGGCCCGCCAGCACCTTCGGCACGCCGTAGACGAGCGTGGTGAGCCCGTCCAGCGACCAGTGGGTGTCCAGGCCCTCCAGGAGGAGGCGCAGGGACTCGCGGCCCCGGTCGTCGAGCGAGCCGAGGAGCTCCTTGTCGGGCTCGTCCCGGACGATGGTGCGGGCCTCGGCCGGGACCTGGGTGGTGATCCAGTTCTCGGCGCGGTCGAGGCGCGGGCGCGCCTCGTCCAGCGAGGTCAGCGGGTTCTCCGGGTCCAGCTCGCTGAGGATGCGCAGCGTCTGGTCCTCGGCGCCGGCGGTGATGTCGGCGACCGAGGCGAGCGTCCGGTACGGCAGGGGGCGCGGGGTGCTCGGAAGCTCCCCGGCGGCCGTGCGGACGGCCCGGGAGTACGCGGCGGCGTCGGCGGGCAGCACGGTGCCGTCGGCGACCTTGCGGCCCAGCGAGTCCCACTCGTCGTACAGCCGCTGGATCTCCTGGTCGAAGGCGATCTTGAACGACTGGTTGGGCTTGCGGCGGGCGTAGAGCCAGCGCAGCAGCGGCGCCTCCATGATCTTCAGCGCGTCGGCCGGGGTGGGCACCCCGCCCTTGCTGCTGGACATCTTGGCCATGCCGGAGATGCCGACGAAGGCGTACATGGGCCCGATGGGCTGCACGCCGTCGAAGACCTCGCGGACGATCTGCCCGCCGACGACGAAGGAGGAGCCGGGCGAGGAGTGGTCGACGCCGCTGGGCTCGAAGATCACGCCCTCGTAGGCCCAGCGCATCGGCCAGTCGACCTTCCAGACCAGCTTGCCGCGGTTGAACTCGCTGAGGCGAACCGTCTCGGCGAAGCCGCAGGCCGAGCAGGTGTAGTTCAGCTCGGTGGTGTCGTCGTCGTAGGAGGTGACGACGGTGAGGTCCTTCTCGCAGTTGCCGCAGTAGGGCTTGTACGGGAAGTAGCCGGCGCTGTTGCCGCTGCCGTCGTCCTCGTCGGCGGCGCCGGAGCCCTCGGCGGCCTCCAGCTCGGCCTCGTCGACCTTCTTCTGCTGCTGCGGCTTCCTGCCGCCCTTGCCCTGGGCCGCGGCCGGGTCCTTCTTGGTCCGGTAGCGGTCGAGGACGGCGTCGATGTCGGCGCGGTGCTTCATCGCGTGCAGGATCTGCTCGCGGTAGGTCCCGGCGGTGTACTGCTCCGTCTGGCTGATTCCGTCGTACTCGACGCCGAGCTCGTCCAGGGCCGCCGTCATGGCGGCCTTGAAGTGCTCGGCCCAGTTCGGGTACGCCGAGCCGGCCGGGGCGGGCACCGAGGTCAGCGGCTTGCCGATGTGCTCGGCCCAGGACGCGTCGACGCCCGGGACGCCGTTCGGGACCTTGCGGTAGCGGTCGTAGTCGTCCCAGGAGATCAGGTGGCGCACGGTGTACCCGCGGCGGCGGATCTCGTCGGCGACCAGGTGCGGGGTCATGACCTCGCGGAGGTTGCCGAGGTGGATCGGGCCCGACGGGGACAGACCGGAGGCGACGACGACCGGTTTGCCAGGCGCACGACGCTCCGATTCGGCGATGACATCGTCCGCGAAGCGGGAGACCCAGTCGGTCTCGGTGCTGGTCTGACTCTCGGCCACGGTCGGCACGTCCTTCTCTCGTTCTGTCGGTCCCAGTGGGTTACCGACCATTCTCCCAGCTACCCCCCGCAGCGCGAAAACGGCTTTACGCCCCGTGGGATACTGGACCGATCCCTTGTACCCCTACGGAAACGGCAGCCAGACATGGCCTCGGTCCCTTCCCTCGCTTCCACGCTCCAGCAGCAGCTGGCGGACGCCCTGACGGCAGCCCTGCCGGATGCCGGCACCGCGGACCCGCTGCTGCGCCGAAGCGACCGGGCCGACTTCCAGGCCAACGGCATCCTGGCGCTCGCCAAGAAGCTCAAGGGCAACCCCCGGGAGCTGGCCGGCCAGGTCACCGCCGCCCTTCCGGCGGGCGAGCTGATCAAGGACATCGAGGTCTCAGGACCCGGCTTCCTCAACATCACCCTCGCGGACCGGGCGATCGTCGAGACGCTGGCCGCCCGGGCCGCCGACACCGAGGGCCGCCTCGGCGTGCCGGTGGCCGCGGGCGCCGGGAAGACGGTCATCGACTACGCCCAGCCCAACGTGGCCAAGGAGATGCACGTCGGCCACCTGCGGTCGGCGGTCATCGGCGACGCGATGGTCCGGATCCTGGAGTTCACCGGCGAGGACGTCGTCCGGCGGCACCACATCGGCGACTGGGGCACCCAGTTCGGCATGCTCATCCAGTATCTGATCGAGCACCCGGGCGCCCTGAAGCACGAGGGCGGCGCGAGCGACGGCGAGGCGGCGATGTCGACGCTGAACCGGGTCTACAAGGCGTCCCGGGCCCTGTTCGACTCGGACGAGGAGTTCAAGGCCCGGTCCCGGGACCGGGTGGTGGCGCTCCAGGCCGGTGACGCGGAGACGCTGGAGCTGTGGCAGGGCTTCGTCGACGAGTCGAAGATCTACTTCCACTCGGTCTTCGACAAGCTCGACATGGAGGTCCGCGACCCCGACATCGTCGGCGAGTCCGGCTACAACGACATGCTGGAGGAGACCTGCCGGATCCTGGAGGAGACGGGTGTCGCCGTCCGCTCCGAGGGTGCGCTGTGCGTGTTCTTCGACGATGTGAAGGGCCCGGACGGCAACAAGGTCCCGCTCATCGTGAAGAAGACGAACGGCGGCTACGGCTACGCGGCGACGGACCTCTCCGCGATCCGGAACCGGGTCCAGGACCTCAAGGCCGACACCCTGCTGTACGTGGTGGACGCCCGGCAGTCGCTGCACTTCAAGATGGTCTTCGAGACGGCCCGGCGGGCCGGCTGGCTGGGCGACGGCGTCAAGGCCGTGCAGCTCGCCTTCGGCACGGTCCTCGGCAAGGACGGCAAGCCGTTCAAGACCCGTGAGGGTACGACGGTCCGGCTGGAGGACCTCCTCGACGAGGCGGTCGCCCGGGCCACCGCGGTCGTCCGGGAGAAGGCCGGGAAGGTGGGCCTGTCCGAGGAGGAGATCGTCGGGAACGGCCGGTACGTCGGCATCGGCGCCGTGAAGTACGCGGACCTGTCGACCTCCGCCGTGCGGGACTACAAGTTCGACCTGGACCAGATGGTGTCGCTGAACGGCGACACGTCGGTCTACCTCCAGTACGCGTACGCGCGGATCCAGTCGATCCTGCGCAAGGCCGGGGACGCGGTTCCGGCCGCCCACCCGGAGCTGGCGCTGGCCCCGGCGGAGCGGGCGCTCGGCCTGCACCTGGACCAGTTCGGCGAGGTGCTGGCCGAGGTGGCCGCGGGCTACGAGCCGCACAAGCTGGCCGCGTATCTGTACCAGCTGGCGTCGCACCTGACGACGTTCTACGACCAGTGCCAGGTGCTCAGCCCGGACAACGCCCCGGAGGTCGTCGAGAACCGGCTCTTCCTGGTCGAGCTGACCGCCCGGACCCTGCACCAGGGGATGGCGCTGCTGGGCATCCGGACGCCCGAGCGGCTCTGACCGCGTCCGCCGTACGTACGTGATCGGCCCCGGCACCTGTTCCGCGGGTACCGGGGCCGACGTGCGTGCAGGGAGGCCCTACGGGGCGGTGAGCTCCACGACGACGTCGTAGACCGCCGGGTTCGGGGTGACCGGCTGCTTCGTCTCCTCGCGCGCGGCGCGGGTCCGGGAGGCGAAGTCGGGGTCGGCGGTCGCGGCCTCCCACGCCTCCTGGCTCTCCCAGTGGGAGACGTTGACGAGCTGGAAGCGGGAGTCCGAGGAGCGGGCCCGGTGCATCCGGGAGTCGATGAAGCCGGGCTTGTCCCGCATGAGGCGGGCCCGCTGTTCCCACTTCCCGACGAACGCGTCGAGTTCGTCGGCGGCTATCTCGAAGACGTTGATGAAGGTGACGGACGAGTCGGGGGCTAAGGCGCTCTCTGTGGTCATGCCGCAACTCTAGGAGCCGGCCGGCCGGCTACTGCGGGCGGCCCAGCGCCCATCCCGACACGTCGGAGAGGCGTCCGCGCCACAGCGGCAGGGAGACCGGCGCCGCGGCCCCGGAGACGAGGGTGACGTCCCGCAGATGGATCCAGCGGGGCAGCCGGGCCGCCCCCGTCTCGTCCTCCTCCGCACGCAGTTCCCGTACGCCCTGGTCGACGGTCTCGGGGAACTCGGCGAGCAGGTTGGCCCCCTCGCCCTCGACCTGCCGCAGGCTCCTGGCCCACTCGGCCTTCCACTGCTCGTGCCCGATGACGTCACCGTGCAGGATGCCGCCGGGGTGCGTGAGGGTGAGGGGCAGGCTGGAGCGCGGTTCCTCGTCCAGGAGCTGGATGAGCAACTGGAGCTGGAGGTCGGGCAGAGGTTCGGTGATCACCGCGGCGGACGGTGCCGGCGAGGTCTCGGCGGTGGCGCTCATGGGCCTGCCCTTCACATGGCGATGGCGGACGACGGTCGTCCTCCCCGCCTGCCCGGCCAGGGCGCGCGCACGCCCCGTGGGCCGGGTCGTCGAGATCAGAGGAACCGGCGGATGGGCATGACGGCCGCTTCCTTGGCCCGCTGGAGGAGGTCGCGGCGCTTCCACCGGCCGCGCTCGATCAGCACGCTCTTGGCGCGGTCCTCCTCGAAGTGGCCGTCGAGGGTGGCGGTGAAGTCCTGGTCGAGGACGGCGAGCATGACCTCCTCGTCGTGGTCGAGGGAGCGCCGGTTGAAGTTGGTGGAGCCGATGAGCGAGGCGACCCGGTCGACGGTGAGGGTCTTGGTGTGCATCATCGTCGGCTGGTACTGGTGGATCTTCACACCGCAGGCGGTCAGGTCCTCGTAGTAGCGCTGCCCGGCGAGCTGGCAGACCCGCTTGTCGGTGTGCGGCCCCGGCAGCAGGATCTCGACCTCCACCCCGCGCGCGGCGGCGTCGCACAGCAGCCCGGTGAAGTAGGCGTCGGGGGCGAAGTAGGCGGTGGTGAGGCGGATGCGTTCCTCGGCGGACTCCAGGACGACCCGGATCAGGGTCTGCATGTCCTGCCAGCCGAAGGAGGCCGAGCCGCGGACGACCTGGACGACCGAGTCGCCGTGGTGCTCCTCGCTGATGAACCGGTCGCGCTCGTCGAACAGCTCGTCGTGGCACTCGGCCCAGTTCTGGGCGAACGCGGCGGCCAGTCCGTCGACGGCGGGCCCGGTGAGCTGGACGTGGGTGTCGCGCCACTCGTGCTCGTTGCGGGCGTCGCCGCACCACTCCTCGGCTATACCGACGCCACCGGTGAACGCGGTCTGCTCGTCGACGACGAGGACCTTGCGGTGGCAGCGGTGGTTCTGCTTGAGCGGTGAGAGGTAGAGGGGCTTGCGGAACCAGGTGACGGTGACCCCGGCCTCGTCCATCATGGCCAGCTGGTCCTTCTCGATGAGCCGCGATCCGAACCCGTCGAGCATGAGCCGCACCCGGACCCCGGCGCGGGCGCGGTCGGCCAGGGCCTCGGCGAACTGGAGGGCGATGTCACCCCGCCAGTAGACGAAGGTCATCAGATCGACGGTGTGCTCCGCCTCACGGATCGCCTTCAGCATCGCGCCGAAGATGGCGTCGCCGTTACGGAGCGGGACGAGGGAGTTCCCCTCGGTCGCGGCGATACCGATCAGCCGCTCCAGTCTGCGTCTGAGTCGCTCGGACCGTTCCTCGCAAGTGCGGTCCTCCGGGGCCGTGCGGTCGGAGGCATCGGCTGCAGTGGCGGACATGAATCACCTGTGGTCTCGCGGGCGGGGCGGCCGCACGCTGCCGTCGCGCGGCGGTGAGGCTGCCAGAACCTCGCAGACTGTACTCCCGAGTTCCGGACATGCGTACGACTGCCTATCGGCCGGCCACAACGATGAACCGATGCACGAACCTTGACTGACGTGTCATTGAATGTCTGGAATCAGCGCCGCTCCTCCTGCCCTCCGCCCACCGCGCCTTCCCCGCCCCCGGCTCCTTCCCCGCCCCCGGCTCCTTCTCCGCCCACCGCGCCTTCTCCGTCCCCCTCGTCCAGCCGGAGCGCCTTGAACCGGCGGCTCGCGGGGCGGCGGCCGCCCCTGCCCCCGGCGGCGGCCCGGCCGATGACGGAGGGCACCACGTTCCCCGGCACCCGCAGGGCGTCCAGCACCTCGGCCAGATGGCGGCTCAGCTCGGCCGACGCGGCGGCCCCGTCCCGGTCCGCCACGGCGTCGCGGACGATCCGGTGGGAGGCCCAGCCCTCGGGCTCGGCCGTCATCACGACGGAGACGAAGGCCAGCATGGTCCGGTACTGGAGCGGCTCCAGTACCTCGATCAGCGTCGCGTGGCCCGACATCAGGGTCAGGGTCCGCAGGAACTCCCGGTGCGCCCGGTTGATCTCCGGCCGGGCCCGCCGATCCAGCGCGTCGAAGCCCTGCTCCAGCGCCCGGTCCAGCGCCGCCAGTTGGTCCGCGTCATGCCGTTCGGCGGCCAGCTCGGCGGCCCAGGGCTCCAGTCGGGCCCGCGCCTCCACGGTCTCGACGATCCGGTCGAGGTCCTCCGGCCCGAGCCGGGGAATGAAGGCCCCCCGGTGCGCGTGCAGTTCGACGAGCCCCCGGCCGGCCAGGCTGCGCAGCGCCTCGCGCACGGGCAGCCGGGACACCCCGAGCGCCTCCGCCACCGCCTCGGTGACGATGTGCTCGCCGGGCCCCAGGCGCAGCCCGAGGATCTCCGCGTTGAGCAGGTCGAAGACGCGCTTCTCGACGGTGGCGGTCGCGGCGGGACGGCGGGGCGGCGGCATGGCCCCCAGTATCCGGTACGGGCGTGGATCGCCGTCGGGCACGGGCGTGGATCGCCGCTGGTCCTCTCGGCCTCTTGACCGGCTGACGTAAATCGGATCCAATCTAACTATGGCTACCCTTACTAACATCGAGCCTGTTGCCGCCGCCCGCGCACTCGCACCCCGCCTGAGGGAGCACGCGGCCGAGGCCGACCGGCTGCGCACCCTGCCCGACGCCACCGTCCGGCTGCTGGACGAAGCACGCCTCTTCGACGTCCTGACCCCCCGGGAGCTGGGCGGCACCGGGCTCGGCTTCGACACGGCGGTCCTGGTCGCCGAGGAGTTGTCGAGGGGGTGCGCGTCCGCCGGCTGGGTGTGCGCGGTGCTGGGCGGCACCGCCTGGGCAGTGGCGCAGATGGCCCCCCGGGCCCGCGAGGAGGTCTTCGCCGGGCCCTCCACCCGGATCGCCCTGCAACTGCGGCTCGGTGGCCCGCCCGCCGAACGCGTCGCGGACGGCTACCTGCTGCACGGCATGCGCGGCCGCTTCTGCTCGGGCATCGACCATGCCGACTGGATCCTCGCCGGGGTGAGCGCGCCGCGCACGGCGGGAGCCGACCCGGAACCGCACTTCGCGCTCCTCCCCCGGGAGCGGACCGAGGGCGTCGACGACTGGCACACCAGCGGCCTGCGCGGCACGGGCAGCCGCTCCTTCACCACGCCCGCCGCACCCGGACTCCTCGTCCCCGAACACCGTGTCCTGCCCCTGAGCGCCCTCGACCCGCTCAACACCTCCCCGTACGGCCGCCCGGACCGCATGGCGCACACCGCCGTCGGCACGGTGGCCCTCGCGGGCGTCCTCCTCGGCACGGCACGGGCCGCCCTGGACGCCCACACGGAGTCCGCCGGCCGCGGCTCGGGGCCCGACGCGCTGGACGTACCCGCGCTCACCGCCACGGTCGATGCGGCCCGTGCCCTGCTCCTCGCCGACCTGAAGGCACTCGCCGACTCCGCGACGCCGGGCGGGAGCCGGGAGGAACGGGCCCGGATGCGCCGGGACATCGCGCACGCCGGGACGCGCTGCCGCGCGGTCGTCAACGCGGTGTACGAGGCCTCGGGTTCGGGCGTGATCTACGACGACGCGCCCCTCCAACGGATCTGGCGCGACGCCAACGCGGCCGCCCAGCACCCCACGTTCGACCTCCGCCGCTGGGGCCCGCCGCACCTGGAAGCGCACACGGAAGCCCGGTCCACCACCGCAACCGCAACCGCACCCCGGGAGACCCCCGCATGAGCACCACCCCGACCACGCGCGCCTCCGACCTGCTGCGCCGCACCCTGCGCGGCCACGCGGCGGGCGTCACCGTGATCACCGTGCCCGGCCCGGCGGGGTTCACCGCGTCCTCGTTCACCTCGGTGTCCCTGGAACCGGCGCTGGTCTCGTTCTACCTGGACGCCGCGTCTTCCGCCGCCCCCGCCGTCCTGCGCGCCGAGCACTTCGCGGTACACCTCCTCAGCACCCGGCACACGGCCCTGGCCCGGACGTTCACCCGCTGGGCCCCCGACCGCTTCGACGCCCCGGGCTGGACCCGCCACCGCCTGGGCCCCCCACTCTTCACCCCGGCGGCGGGCTGGCTGGTGGCCCGGGTGGAGCTGCGGCAGCGCATCGGGGACCACTGGCTGATCGTCGGCGAACCGGCGGACGCGGCACCACCGGACTACACGGCCCTCGCACCCGCCACGCCCCTGACCCATCACAACGGTTCGTTCGCCGCGGCCACCTCCCTGCCGAAGTGACGACGCGGCTCCTCCGCCGGCCCGGGGCTCAGGGCTGACCGGCACGCTCCCAGCCGTGGCCGGGGCCGCCGTGCACGTACTCCGGACGCCCCTTCATCCCGCTCAGCCGGAACGGCTCGCCGCGGTCGTCGATCCGCAGCGTCCCCTCGTTCCCGCCGCTGCTCCACTCCAGCTCCAGGTACCAGCTGACGTCGTAACTCACGGCCTTCATCTCCAGGTTGAAGACCTCCACGTCCTCGGACGACACCTTGTACGGGAAGTCCACCGCCGGAACCTCGATGTCCCCCTGCGTCCCCGGCACCGCCCGGAGAGTGGGATGCCCGGCGTCGAGGTTGGAGGCGAAGGTCTGCGGCGTGATCCCGCTGCCGCAGCCGTTGCCCATCAGATACGCCGACCAGGGCAGCGGTGCTTTACGGGACACCACGCGGACGTTCATCCCCTTCAGGACGACCGCCTCGCGCGAGGTCCCCTGCACGGTGAGCTGGAGCCGCGTGTTCCCGCCCTCGACCCCGCCGTACGACTCCGCCCAGCCGCGCCGGTCCTGCGGCGCGGGCGGCGGGTCGAGCTCGTCGGGCCCCCGGTTCACCAGATAGTGCTGGCCGCAGGGTTCCTCCCAGTTGTACGAGGAGATGCTGACGGCCGGCGGAGCGCCGAGGCCTGTACCGCCTTCGCCGCCCCCGCTCCCGGACTGCCCGGCCCCGGAGCCCGTACCCGCCGAGGGCTTCCCGGGCGGCGCCCCCGACGGGGACCCGGGAGCGCTCGCCGAAGGGTGGGCCGAACTCGGGCTCACGGAGGGCCGGGGCGTGGCCGAGGCGGAGCCCTCCGGCGCGGCGGCAGGGCGCCCGCCCGCGTCCTCCACCCGGTCCGCCGCGCTCCCGCCGCCGTCCGTCCCCGACCCGACGAGATCCACGGCGACGACGGTCCCGGGCACGAGGAGCGCGGCGACTCCGGCGGCGGCGATGAGCACCCGCGTACGCCGGGAGAGCCGGGACCAGCGGGAGCCCGGGACCGCGCCACCACCGGACGTGACGGACAGTTCAGCCGCGTCGGACACCTCGGGCGGCTCCGACACCCCACCCCCCTCAACCGTCTCGACTGCCGCACCCGTCTCGACCGCCTCAGGGACCCCATCAGGCACCTCATCAGGAACAGCGGCAGGAACGGCGGCAGGCACCGCGGCAGGAACGGCGGCCACCGCACCAGCAGGTGCGGTGGCCGCCCCCGTCGAAGGCCGCCGCCGGGCCGCGTCGGCCACGATCCACCGCCGGTGCACCTCCACCAGCTCGTCGCCCGACGCCCCGCACACCCGCGCGAACCGCTCCACCGGAGCGAACTCGTTCGGCACGGCGTCCCCGTTGCAGTACCGGTGGAGGGTCGACGTACTGACGTGCAGCTTCCCCGCGAGCACTCCGTAGCTGCGCCCCGAACGGTCCTTCAGATCCTTGAGCAGAGCCGCGAACTCCACGGCCTCCGGCGTCGCCACGACGGCGTTCCCCTTCCTCGTGCGTCCCGGAACGGCGTTCCAGGGACGCGGAATCCCCGCAGGTCACCGTATGCGTAGACGTTCCAGCATCCCCAATGGTTCGGCAGGCGTTGCGGCCGGATTCCGCCACCCCACAAGCTCGGACCAGACCACAGCAGCACCGCGGCCCGGCCGTTCGACCGGGTCGGCACGTCAACAGATCAACCGAGTACGGGGAGTACCACCGCCATGCGCATCAACCGCATCCGCACCACCGCCATCGCCGCCACCGCCCTCGCGGCCGCCCTCTCGCTCACCGCCTGCGGCGGTGACGACAAGGCCATGGGCACCAAGCCGGCCGGCACCGCCGAGACGGCGACCCCCGCGGCGTCGGACACCGACGGCACGGCACAGCAGGACACGCCGGAGGCCGGCGCACCCGAGACGCAGACCGTCCCCACCCAGGGCAAGCACGCGGGCGGCAACGGCGACAACCGCGGCACGAAGCCGGAGGCCGCACCGAACGCGGAGGCGGCGGCCTCCATCCCGGCCTGCACGCCCGAGAACTCCCGGGTCAAGGTCTCCTCGGTGAGCCGCCCGATCAACCACCTGCTGCTCACGGTGACCAACACCGGCTCCAAGGACTGCGCCGCGTACTACGCGCCGTTCCTCCGCTTCGACGACGCGCAGGCGGTGTACCCGATCCTCGACGACAGCAAGCCGCAGGCCGTCGTCACGCTCTCCCCCGGCGAGGAGGCGTACGCGGGCATCGGACTCCTCGGTGAGCCCGGCGAGGACGAGCCGGTGAAGAGCGAGAACCTCGGCGTGATCATGGTCGACAAGAACAACAAGGCGAAGGGCGAAGCCACGCTGAAGCTCCCGGCGGAGACCTACACGGACAGCCTGGGCTTCGTCACCTACTGGCAGTCGGACGTCGAGACCGCTCTGATGTTCTGAGCACCGCCCTGCCGCCTCGCCACGCCGGTCAGGCCCGGACCGTCTCGTAACGGAGCATCACGACCCCGTTGCCGAAGGTCCGGGTCTCCAGCAGCCGGAGCCGCTGCCGCTCCTCCGTGTCCCGGAAGAAGGGGCGGCCCCGGCCGAGGATGAGCGGATGGACGTAGACCCGGTACTCGTCGATCAGATCGGCCCGCCGGAACGACTCCAGCAGATCCGCCCCGCCGACCGCCAGATCCCCCGGGGCGGCGTCCCGCAGACCGCGCACCTGCTCGGGGTCGACCTCGTGCAGCAGGGTCGCGCCCGGCCCCACGCTCTCCAGGGTCCGGGAGAAGACGTACTTCGGCATGTCCCGCCAGATCCCCGCGAACTCGGCCATCGGCCCCTCGTTGGCCGGGTCCTGATCGGCGGTCGGCCAGAACTCCTCCATCAGCTCGTAGGTGACGCGCCCCTCGACGAAGCCGCCCATGGTCCGGAAGTAGTCGTTGAAGTGCTGGTGCAGTTCCTCGTCAACGGTGTGCCAGTCGATGTCGTGGTCGGGCCCTTCGAAGAATCCGTCGAGGGAGAGCGAGATGGACGTGATGATCCTGTTCACGGCGGCTCCTGCCGGATCGGCCCGGTCGAGCGTGACCGGGGCGGCGCGCAACGAGCCTCGACGATACGTCCGGAAACCGGCGCTTCAGCGGAAGACGTCGACCCGGTCGGCGGCCCACCTCGCGAACGTACGCGCCGGAGCGCCGGTGATGTCCTCCACCGTGGTGGTGATCAGTTCGGAGGCCTGGCGGGCCTCCGCGCCGGCCAGAAGGGCGTCCACCAGGGCGGGCGGCCTGCCGTCGGCGAGCATGCGCTCCCGCGCGACGTCCGGCGGGACCGCCTCGAAGCGCAGGGGCCGGCCGACGGCGTCTCCGATGGCCCGGACCTGCTCCGTCCTGCTCAGCACATGAGGGCCGGTCAGTACGTACGTGGCACCGCCGTGCCCGTCCTCGGTCAGCGCGCGGACCGCGACCGCCGCGATGTCCCGCTCGTCGATCACCGCCGTGGCAGCCGAGTCCGGGCCGCGCACGACGTCGCCGGCCCGGATCTGGGCGGCCCAGCCACGGGCGTTGGAGGCGAACGTGTCCGCCCGCAGCACGGTCCACTCCACCTCGGACTTCTCGATCAGTTCCTCCATGTCGGCGTGCAACTGCCGGATCGGGTCGGTCTGCCGTCCAGCCGTCCTGTCCACGCCGGACGACGAGACGTAGACGACACGGCGGGCATGCCGGCCTATCGCGTCCAGTACGGCGGGGGCGTGCTCGGTCGTCAGGAAGGGCCATACGAGGAAGACGCTTCGGACGCCCGTCAGAGCCGCTTCCAGCATGGCCGGATCGCGCAGGTCGCCGACGACGCCCTCGACGCCTCCCGGCACCCGCTCCGCGCCCTCGTCCGGCACTCCCTGACGCCGCGACAGGGCACGCGGGGCCGCCCCGGCGGCCACGAGCCCGTCGACGACTTCCCTGCCGAGGTTGCCGGTCGATCCGATCACCAGTGTCTTGTCCATGGCCACTTCAACGGGACGAGGCACCGCCTATTCCACTTCCACGACGACGGGCGGGCGGTATGGCGGAAACCGATCCGCGCCCTTCCGCCCGGGACGAGCTCCCGCGGGCCGCCCCGGCTGCGGGGGCCCGCCAGCCCGGCTCGTTGTCAGTGCCCCCGCCTAGGCTCCCCACCATGGCGACGCTCCCGAATCCTCTGCCCGACCTGGCCTCCTCGGGCCTGGTCCTCCCACCCGGCTCCCTGGTGGACGCCACGCTGGACGGCCCCTGGCACGAGCCGCTGCTGTGGTACGCGGACGGCCCGGCGACCCCGCGTGACTGGCCGGACCTGCGGGAGTCCGGGCGGCGGCTGGGGCTGCTGCCGCTGCTGGTCACGGACGGCCGGCGCGACCAGTGGCCGGAGGACTGGGACCTCTGCCCGGACGGCACGTCGTATCCCGGCGACCACGACGCCGAGGAGGTCCTCGCGGGGTACTGGGCGGATGACGCGGACGACGAGCTGGGCGACGGCACGGCGGCCGACGGGAGCGACCAGGACACCCCGCGCTCGGGCTCGTCCTGGCCCGGCCTCGCGCCCGTCCCCGACCGGGAGGCCCCCGAGGACCCGGACACGGCGGCGGCAGGGCTCGCGGGCGTCATCGCCGCCGATGCAGACGAGTGGCTCGGCGGAGCCCGCATCGCCCTCGTCCCGGCCCGCCGCAGCGCCGACATACCGGCGGCGATCGGCTGGTCGGGCCCGATGAACCACGAGAACGACGTGGCCCGGCTCTGCGCGGTGCTCCGCTCCTGGGAGGACCGCTACGACGCCCGGGTCGTGGTGCTCGGCTTCGACACGATGATCGTCTCCGTGGGCCGCCCGCCCGCCACGATCGAGGAGGCCCGCGCTTTGGCCGCCGAGCACTACGCGTTCTGCCCGGACAACATCGACCAGTCCCCGCCGTACGACCTGGACGCCTACGCCGAGAAGGCCTTGCTCAACCAGGAAGCGTGGTCCTTCTGGTGGGACTGAACACGAACCGTCCGGCCGGGCAGCAGTCGGACCTCTCCCGGATCAAGACCTGGTGGCGCACGCTCGGCGGCGACCGCTTCGCCGTCCTGCCTCCCCCGACCCGTGGCCGCTACACGCAGTCCGACGGGCACGAGGACGCGGCGGAGATGTTCGCGACCCGGGGCATCGCCACCGACACCTCCTTCGTGTACTGGCACTGGCAGTCCCACGACGCCTTCGCCCGCTCCGGCGACCTGACCGGCGCGCTCTACCTGCACTGGGGCGGCGACCACGCCACGGTCGCCGCGGGCCTCGGCGACGGACCTCCCGGCTACCGGATCGTCGACAACGGTCCGCGGGGCGCCTTCCAGCTGGACCGGGTCACGGCGGTGGACGCCGACGGGCTGCCCGACCCCGAAGACGATGCGGGCGTACGCCAGTTCCTCGCCCGCGTCGACGAACCCCGCCACCGCACCGCCCGCTCCACGGAGTACGACCCGCTGACCGCCGCCGAAGAACGCTGGCTCCACGACCGGCTGTCGGGCCCCGTGGACCTGGACGCCGCCGTCCGCTTCGCCGCCCCGCTGGAGCACCGGCGGGCGCTGACCCCGGACGAGACGGCACGGCTGCTGCCCGCCTGGCGGGAGGCGTACGCCGGACGGCTCACGGCCTGGCGCGGCTGGCGTTCCGTGCTCCCCGCGCTGCTGCGCCAGGAGCACCCTGAGGTCTGGGAGGTGGCCGCCGAGCTGGGCGCGGAGGCGGCGTACGCCCTCGCCGAACACCCCTCCCCGCGCTCGCTGGAGCTGCTGCGGGCGTGGGCGCTGACCGGTGACGACGGTGCCGTGCGCGGCTGGTTCCGCGCCCACCACGCCCTGCGCGAACCGGACCCGGTGCGCGCCGCCGCCACGCTCTCCGAGGAGCTGACGGCCCACGCCGCGCCCGAGGCCGCGCAGACCGGCCTCCTCCGCGCGCTGCGGGAAGCCGTCACCGACGAGCCCGACACCCGCCGCTCCCCCGCCGACGCGTTCTCCCCCCTGCTCCTCGCCACCATCCGGTTCGCCACCGACGACCGCCTGCCGCGCCCGCTGCGGGTCGCCGCCGCCAAGGCCGCCGCCGACACGGCCGAACGCGTGCGCGAGGCGGCCGGCCGCCTCACCGACGCCGCCGAAGCAGCCGATGCCCTGGCCGCCGTGGAGCGGTACGAGACCGCCCGCGACGACCTCCTCGCGGGCACCGGCCCCGACCTCACCGGCTACGAGGGCGGCCTCGGCGACATCTACCACCGCTACCGCACCCTCTCGCCCGCCGACGTCCGGTGGCTGCGCGACCGGCTGGCCGACCCGTCCACCGGAGTCCAGGGCATCGCGTTCTGCCTCGAACTGCTCCACGCCCACGGCGAAGCCGCCGAAGCGGACCTCGTCGCTCTCCTCCCCCGCTGGAAGAAGGAGCTGACCAAGCAGTACCGCACCACGTACACCGAGTGGCGCCACCCCCTGGTCACCCTGACCTGCCTGGCCCAGGACCTGGGCCATCCGGCCGGCGAAGCGATGCTGGCCTGGTGGGCGAAGCCCAAGCCGCTCTGGAAGGAACCGGTCCGGCTGCTCACCCACCTCGGCGCCCCCACCGAGGAGAAGGCCGCCGAGCTGTGGGAGTTCGTCGTCTCCGGCGGGCACGACACGGGCCATCTGATGACCTGGGTGCTGCTCCGCGCCCGCCTCGACGGCACGCACCCCCTGCACGTGGCGGAGAAGCTGATCGACGAGCCGGGCATCCGCGCGTACGTCCTGCACCGCGTCCTGATCGGGGTGGCCGACCCCGCCCAGCCGCTCTGGCACTACGCGATCGACCCGCGCAGCCACAGCTGGTGGCACCGCGCCCAGGAAGTGGCGGACGACGAACGCCTCTCCGCCGAGGCCCGCGCGATCGGCCTGAAGGCGGCCCGCGAGCACTACGTCACCCGCTACCCGGACCAGGTGCGCCCGGCCCTCACGGAAGGCGAGGTGAAGACGGCTCACGCCTGGCTGGAGGCCCGCGCCGACAGGACCGCGGCGGACTGAGCCCTCGTACTCATGCGGGCGGCGGCCCCACGCGGTTCACTCGGAAACATGAGCGACGACAGGCCCGGGACCGCCCCCGCACTCTCCCCCGACGAAACGCCCGACCCCCGCGCCTGGATCGCCCCGCTGATCTCCTCGGTCGTCACCGTGCCGCTGGGGCTGCTCGCCCTGCTCTACGGGGCGCTCTCCCCCATGGAGTGCGATTCCTGCAACGGCGCGGTGGCCGAGCGCTTCCACGACAGCTGGATGACCGGGTGGACCGTCCTGTGGATCGGCCTGCTCGTCGCCCTGGCCGTGCTGATCGCGAGCTGGGCCCTCCCACACCAACTCCGCTTCGCCGCCCGCCGCGTGGGCCTGGCCCTGGCCGCACCCGCCACCGTGGGGGTCACTTTCGTAGCATTCATGGCACTGGTCGACTGGCCCTGACAGAAAGTGTCCACCCCCATGAACGACACGAACCTCACGACCACGACGGAAGCCGCTTCCGCGGCCGAAGCCGCAGAGCGCCTGATAGCCGAATTCCGTGCGCTGCCCGCCGGCAGCGACCGCAAGCGGGAGATCATCACCGAACTGGACGCCAACGCCCAGGCGCTGCCGTTCCTCGTCTCGGTCGTCGCGGACCCGGGCGAATACGACCTCGCCCGGGTCGAGAGCGCCACCGTCCTGCGCCTGTGGCCCCCGGCGGACCCCGCCCTGCGCCACGAAGCGGGCCGCGCCCTGCTCACCGCGCTGCGTGATCCGGCGGAGGACCTGGTCCGGCAGTACGCGGCGATGTCGCTGGCGCCCTACACCGACGACCCGGTCGTCGCCACGGTCCTGGACACCACCGCGCGGGCCGACGAGGACCCGCTCGTCCGGGACAGCGCCCGCTTCTCCATCAAGGAGGCCCACCGGCTCCAGGAGACCGGAGCGGGTGGGCCGTGATCACGCGGGGGCTCAGCCCCTGCCACCTCCGGCGGAGGCTCAGCCCCTGCCGCGTCCGAGCCACCGGGCCGCCTCGGTCGCCCAGTAGGTGAGGATCATCTGCGCCCCGGCCCGCCGGATCCCGGTCAGGCTCTCCAGGATCGCCTTGTCCCGGTCGATCCAGCCCTTCTCGGCGGCGGCCTCGATCATCGCGTACTCGCCGCTGATCTGGTACGCCGCGACCGGCACGTCCGTGGACTCCGCGACCTTGGCGAGGATGTCCAGATACGGTCCGGCGGGCTTCACCATGACCATGTCCGCGCCCTCCGCCAGGTCCAGCGCCAGCTCCCGCAGCGACTCGCGGGCGTTGGCCGGGTCCTGCTGGTAGGTCTTGCGGTCGCCGGTCAGCGAGGAGCCGACGGCCTCGCGGAAGGGCCCGTAGAAGGCGGAGCTGTACTTCACGGTGTAGGCGAGGATCGACACGTCCTCGTGGCCGGTCTGGTCCAGGGCGTCCCGGATCACGCCGACCTGACCGTCCATCATCCCGCTGGGGCCCACCACATGGGCCCCGGCGTCCGCCTGGACCTGGGCCATCTCCGCGTACCGCTCCAGGGTCGCGTCGTTGTCCACCCGGCCGTCCGCCGTCAGGACCCCGCAGTGGCCGTGGTCGGTGAACTCGTCCAGGCACAGGTCCGACATGACAATGAGGTCGTCGCCGACCTCCTCGCGCACGGCACGCAGAGCGACCTGGAGGATCCCGTCCGGGTCGGTGCCCGCCGTGCCCCTGGCGTCCTTCTTCCCGTCCTCCGGCACCCCGAAGAGCATGATCCCCGAGACCCCGGCCTCCACCGCCTCGACGGCCGCCTTCCGCAGAGTGTCCAGGGTGTGCTGGTGCACGCCGGGCATGGCCGAGACGGCGACCGGGGCGTCGATGCCCTCCCGCACGAACGCGGGGAGGATCAGGTTCGCGGGGTGGAGCCGGGTCTCGGCGACCATCCGCCGCATCGTCGGGGTCGTCCGCAGCCGCCGGGGGCGGGAGCCGGGGAAGTTTGCGTACGCAGTCATCCTTCGACGATAGCCCCGTACGCAGCACGGTCTTGCCGACACCGGTGCCGGGAAAGACGGTGGGCCCGGCCGCCGAAGCGACCGGGCCCACCGTTCACGTAACCACTACGTCGTCGTCCGGCGCCTGCGCGCACCGGGGCGCCGCTCGCTCGGCCGGGTCACCGGGTCGCCGGCCTCCTTCGCCGCGTCCCGGCGCTGCGCGCCGAAGGCGGCGAGCGCCTCGGCGAGCTTGTGCACCGACGGCTCGGGGGACAGCACGTCGACCCGCAGGCCGTGCTCCTCGGCGGTCTTCGCGGTGGCCGGGCCGATACACGCGATGACGGTCACGTTGTGCGGCTTGCCCGCGATGCCGACCAGGTTCCGGACGGTCGAGGACGAGGTGAACAGGACCGCGTCGAAGCCGCCGCCCTTGATCGCCTCGCGGGTGTCGGCCGGCGGCGGCGAGGCGCGGACCGTGCGGTACGCGGTGACGTCGTCGACCTCCCAGCCCAGCTCGATGAGCCCGGCCACCAGGGTCTCGGTGGCGATGTCGGCGCGCGGCAGGAACACCCGGTCGATCGGGTCGAAGACCGGGTCGTAGGGCGGCCAGTCCTCCAGCAGCCCGGCGGCGGACTGCTCGCCGGAGGGCACCAGGTCCGGCTTGACGCCGAAGTCGATCAGCGCGGCGGCGGTCTGCTCGCCGACGGCGGCGACCTTGATCCCGGCGAAGGCACGGGCGTCGAGACCGTACTCCTCGAACTTCTCCCGGACCGCCTTGACGGCGTTCACGCTGGTGAAGGCGATCCACTCGTAGCGCCCGGTGACCAGGCCCTTGACCGCGCGCTCCATCTGCTGGGGCGTACGCGGCGGCTCGACGGCGATCGTCGGGACCTCGTGCGGCACCGCACCGTAGGAACGCAGCTGGTCGGAGAGCGACGCGGCCTGCTCCTTGGTACGCGGGACGAGCACCCTCCAGCCGAACAGCGGCTTGGACTCGAACCACGCGAGCTGGTCGCGCTGGGCGGCGGAGCTGCGCTCTCCGACCACGGCTATGACCGGCCGGTGGCCCTCGGGCGAGGGGAGCACCTTGGCCTGCTTGAGGGTCTGGGCGATCGTCCCGAGGGTCGCCGTCCAGGTGCGCTGGCGGGTGGTGGTGCCCGCGATCGTCACGGTGAGCGGGGTGTCGGGCTTGCGGCCCGCCGAGACGAGCTCACCGGCGGCGGCCGCCACCGAGTCCAGCGTGGTGGAGACGACGGCGGTCGCGTCGCTCGCGCCGACCTCGCTCCAGCACCGGTCGGAGGCCGTACGGGCGTCGACGAAGCGAACGTCCGCGCCCTGCTCGTCACGCAGCGGCACCCCGGCGTACGCGGGCACGCCGACGGCGTTCGCGATCCCCGGGACCACCTCGAAGGGCACCCCGGCGGCGGCGCAGGCGAGCATCTCCGCGCCCGCGTCGCCGTCCAGACCCGGATCGCCCGCGACAGCACGAACCACCCGCCTGCCGCCCTTCGCGGCCTCCATGACAAGATTGGCCGCATCCCTGAGAACGGGTACACCAGCGCTTGTTGACGAGACGTCAACAAGCGTCAGCTCAGGCGTGCTCACGCCTTCCCGCGCATGGCTGCGCACGACGTCGAGCACATCGGGCTCGGCGACAAGGACGTCCGCGCTCGCGAGCGCTTCGACAGCGCGCAGAGTCAGCAGTCCCGGGTCGCCGGGACCGGCGCCGAGGAAGGTGACCTGGCCTTGGGCGGACAGGGCCGGAAAGTCGGATGCGGCGGGGCCGGTGGGGCTCAAAGTGCTCGCTCCCCCATAAGACCGGCCGCACCCTTGGCGAGCATCTCGGACGCGAGTTCGCGACCGAGGGCCGCCGCGTCGTCGTGCGACGTGGGGACGGGACCGGTGGTGGACAGCTGTACCAGCGAGGAACCGTCGGTGGAACCGACGACTCCGCGCAGGCGCAGTTCGTTGACAACATGCCCGTCGGCCAGGACGTCGGCCAGCGCACCCACGGGTGCGGAGCAGCCGGCCTCCAGGGCGGCGAGCAGGGCGCGCTCGGCGGTCACGGCGACCCGGGTGTACGGGTCGTCGAGCTCGGCGAGTGCGGCGGCGAGGTCGGCGCTGGACGCGGCGCACTCGATCGCCAGTGCTCCCTGGCCGGGAGCGGGCAGGACGGTGTCGACCGCAAGGAAGTCGGTCACCTCACCGGTCCGGCCGAGACGGCTGAGCCCGGCGGCGGCGAGGACCACCGCGTCGAGCTCGCCGTTCCGCACGAACCCGATCCGCGTGTCGACGTTGCCCCGGATGGGGACGGTCTCGATCCGCAGTCCGTGGGAACGGGCGTACGCGTTGAGCTGCGCCATGCGGCGCGGCGAACCGGTGCCGATGCGGGCGCCTTCGGGCAGCTGCTCGAAGGTCAGCCCGTCCCGCGCGACGAGCGCGTCGCGCGGGTCCTCGCGCTGCGGCACGGCGGCCAGCACGAGGTCGTCGGGCTGGCTGGTCGGCAGGTCCTTGAGCGAGTGGACGGCGAAGTCCACCTCGCCGCGCAGGAGCGCCTCGCGCAGGGCGGCGACGAAGACGCCGGTGCCGCCGATCTGCGCCAGGTGCTCGCGGGAGGTGTCCCCGTACGTGGTGATCTCGACGAGCTCGACGGCGCGCCCGGTCACCTCGCGGACCGCCTCGGCGACGAGCCCGGACTGGGCCATGGCGAGCTTGGAGCGCCGGGTGCCCAGCCGGAGCGGCGCGGCGCTCCGCGCGTCCGGCGATGAGTTGTCGGTCATGACCGCCCTCTATTCGGGTCGTTCAGGTCGGCCCGGGAGACGGCGGCCACCGTCTGCGGGTCGAGGTCGAAGAGTTCTCGCAGCGCGTCCGCGTACCCGGCGCCGCCGGGCTCGCTGGCGAGCTGCTTGACCCGCACGGTGGGCGCGTGCAGGAGCTTGTCGACGACGCGGCGCACCGTCTGGGTGATCTCGGCGCGCTGCTTCTCGTCCAGGTCGGGGAGGCGGCCGTCCAGTCGCGCGATCTCGCCGGCGACCACGTCGGCGGCCATGGTGCGCAGGGCGACCACGGTCGGGGCGACGTGCGCGGCGCGCTGGGCGGCGCCGAAGGCGGCCACCTCGTCGGAGACGATCGTGCGGACCCGGTCCACGTCGGCGGCCATCGGGGCGTCGGCGGACGCCTCGGCGAGCGACTCGATGTCGACGAGGCGCACCCCGGCGATGCGGTGGGCGGCGCCGTCGATGTCGCGCGGCATGGCGAGGTCGAGCAGGGCGAGCCGGACGGGGCCGGTGGACTGCGCGGGCACGGTGACCCGGCGCGGCGCGGTCACCGGACCGGCGTGCGCGGCGGAGGCGGCGGAACCGTTCTCCACCCAGGCGGCGTGCTGGTCGACGTCGTCCGGGGCGGGGGCGACGGCGGTGACCGCCGGTGCCTCGGGCGCGGCGTCCAGGGTGACGCCGAGGGCGTCGGCGAGGGCGTCGGCGGTGAGCACGAGTCCGGTGGAGCCGGTGCAGGAGACCACGACGTCGGCACGTGTCAGTTCGTCGCCCACCGCGGACATCTCGACGGCGCGGGCGCGCACGGCGGTGTCGTCGCCCTGCTGGAGGATCTCCACCAGGCGGTCCGCGCGGGAGCGGGTCCGGTTGGCGACGACGACCTCGGCGCAGCCGGTGCGGGCGAGGGTCGCGGCGGCCAGCGAGGACATCGATCCGGCGCCGATGACCAGGGCGCGCTTGCCGCGGGCCCAGCACTCGGGGTCGGCGCCGGCGGCGAGCTGCTGGAGCCCGAAGGTGACGAGCGACTGCCCGGCCCGGTCGATCCCGGTCTCGCTGTGGGCGCGCTTGCCGACCCGCAGGGCCTGCTGGAAGAGGTCGTTCAGCAGCCGTCCGGCGGTGTGCAGCTCCTGGCCGCGCGCGAGCGCGTCCTTGATCTGGCCGAGGATCTGGCCCTCGCCGACGACCATCGAGTCGAGCCCGCAGGCCACCGAGAACAGGTGGTGGACGGCCCGGTCCTCGTAGTGCACATAGAGATACGGAGTGAGCTCCTCCAGACCGACGCCGCTGTGCTGGGCGAGCAGGGTGGAGAGCTCGGCGACGCCCGCGTGGAACTTGTCCACGTCCGCGTACAGCTCGATGCGGTTGCAGGTGGCCAGCACGGCGGCCTCGGTCGCGGGTTCCGCGGCGAGGGTGTCCTGGAGCAGCTTGGCCTGGGTGTCGGCAGCGAGGGACGCCCGCTCCAGTACGGAGACGGGGGCGCTGCGGTGGCTCAGTCCGACGACGAGGAGGCTCATGCGGGCATCACGGCGGGCATGTCCCCGTCGGGTCCTTTCCGGCCGGCGGGCGTGGCGCGCATCGGGGGCGCGCCCTCGTCCTCGGCGGTGGCGTCCTCGCCCGCCTTGCGCTGCTCGTGGAACGCGAGGATCTGGAGCTCGATGGAGAGGTCGACCTTGCGTACGTCGACGCCCTCGGGCACCGACAGGACGGTCGGCGCGAAGTTCAGGATGGAGGTCACACCGGCGGCGACGAGCCGGTCGCAGACCTGCTGGGCGGCGCCGGGCGGGGTGGTGATCACACCGATGGACACGCCGTTCTCGCTGATGATCCGGTCGAGGTCGTCCGTGTGCTGGACGGCGATCCCGGCCACCGGCGTACCGGCCATGGCGGGGTCGGCGTCGATCAGCGCCGCGACGCGGAAGCCGCGGGAGGCGAAGCCGCCGTAGTTGGCGAGGGCCGCGCCGAGGTTACCGATACCGACGATCGCGACCGGCCAGTCCTGGGTGAGCCCGAGCTCACGGGAGATCTGGTAGACGAGATACTCGACGTCGTAACCGACACCCCGGGTGCCGTAGGACCCCAGGTAGCTGAAGTCCTTGCGCAGCTTCGCCGAGTTGACGCCGGCCGCCGTGGCCAGCTCCTCGGAGGAGACCGTGGGGACCGATCGCTCGGAGAGCGCGGTCAGGGCGCGCAGATACAACGGAAGTCGGGCGACGGTGGCCTCGGGAATTCCTCGGCTACGGGTCGCCGGTCGGTGAGTTCGGCCAGTTGCCACGGTGCTCCTGCGGGATGAGCGGGGCTGCAGGCGGCCGTATGTCCCAAGACCGCCCCGTCGAATGCAGGCTATGTCTTTGTGAACGCGTGCACAAAGATTGTGTCCGTTTTGTCCGGTCAAAGTGACCGGGGTCACGCGCATTTCCCGCGCGATCCCGGAACCAGGGACCGCAACGGCCCGTTGCAGCCTCGAAGGGGGCAAAGCGGTACACACTCCTCACAACTACGCCCCCGAGGCCACTCAAAACGCCCGCAATGTTAACCGGGTTTCGGGTCCGCACCCAGCGCCTTGCGCAGCCTGGCCGGGTCCACGCGCCAGAACGTGTGCTGTTCGCCATCGATCAGCACCACCGGAATCTGCTCCCAGTACTCCTTGTACAGCTCCTCGTCCTCGGTGATGTCCTTCTCCACCCACGACGCACCGGTCTCCTCGCAGACCGCGCCCACCACCGCCCGCGCGTCCTCGCACAGATGGCAGCCCGGCTTCCCGACCAGCGTGACCACCCGCTCGGCGGGCTTCTTCTTCGTACGTCGCAGCAGAGGACTCATGCCTTCATTCTGCGCCTGCCGCGCCCGCTTCCCGGGCCTGCGCGACCCGTCTCCGGGACTGCCCGGAATCGACCGATTCACCATTCCGCCCCGAAGCGTTCACGCCACCGCATCACGGCAGGTCGGGCACGTACGGACGGACTGGCTATGCTCACCGCATGGCCGCTCTTGGATGGCTCACCCCCCGTAGGCGCTCCGCGACTGCGCGCAGCGTCCTGGCAGGCGAGGCCGCCGCCGAGGCCGCACGCAAGACCTCGGCCGCCGACGACGATGCCGCCCTGCTGACCGCGACCCCCGAAGAGGCGCCCGAGGAGCCCGCGTTCCCGGTCGCCGGGGACGTCCGCGCCGCCGCCTTCTTCGACCTCGACAACACCGTGATGCAGGGCGCCGCGATCTTCCACTTCGGCCGCGGCCTCTACAAGCGCAAGTTCTTCGAACGCCGCGAACTCACCCGGTTCGCCTGGCAGCAGGCGTGGTTCCGGCTGGCCGGCGTCGAGGACCCCGAGCACATGCAGGACGCCCGCGACAGCGCCCTGTCCATCGTCAAGGGCCACCGCGTCTCCGAGCTGATGTCCATCGGCGAGGAGATCTACGACGAGTACATGGCCGACCGCATCTGGCCCGGCACCCGCGCCCTGGCCCAGGCCCACCTGGACGCCGGACAGAAGGTCTGGCTGGTCACCGCCGCGCCCGTGGAGACCGCCACCATCATCGCCCGCCGCCTCGGCCTGACCGGCGCGCTCGGCACCGTCGCCGAATCGGTCGACGGCGTCTACACCGGCCGCCTGGTCGGCGAACCGCTGCACGGCCCCGCCAAGGCCGAGGCCGTCCGGGCCCTGGCCGCCGCCGAGGACCTCGACCTGGACCGCTGCGCCGCCTACAGCGACTCGCACAACGACATCCCGATGCTCTCGCTGGTCGGCCATCCCTACGCGATCAACCCGGACACCAAGCTCCGCAAGTACGCCCGCGCCCGCGACTGGCGGCTGCGCGACTACCGCACCGGCCGCAAGGCGGCCAAGGTCGGCATCCCGGCCGCCGCCGGGGTCGGCGCGCTCGCGGGCGGCACGGCCGCCGCGCTCGCCCTGCACCGCCGCCGCCGCTGACCCACTCCCCTCACCGCGCCCCGTGCCGCCCGCCCCGTCCGGTCACGGGGCGCAGCCACGCCCGAAGCCGTGCCGCCGGTCGAAAGCAGTTTCGCCGACCGCGCCGACGCCCCCTCCGGCCAGCCGGATCGTCGACGCACGGCCACAACCCGTCGTCCCCATAGGCAGATCACGAAGTAATCCGATCAATAAACGGTCACCATGTGCTACTTGATGCGTCACTTAGCGATAAGAGAAGCGACGGAACCGGTGATTTAGACAACTGGGTGTAGCGCTGCCTGCACGAAGCGTTATTCTCCTCAGACGCATCACGGAGACCGTCACTCGCTACCACGGGTGACGATTTTCGAACTGCTCGTGATGGAAGCTCTGCCTCTGGGAGTCCCGTGTACCCACACGTCGGGGTTGACGCCTCGGGCCTGGCTACGCTGCGTGCATCGGTCATTGACCGCTTGCGCGGCTTCGTCCCCACCGCGTACGCCGTCCCCGCATTTGCCACCCCTGCACCTGCCGGCCCCTGCTACGCCCTGGCCGAACGCAGTGCGGCGGTCGGAAGACGCAGCACCCGCGCTGCCTCGACCACCACGTCGACCGTCCGCCGCCCCACGGCCGACAGCGACAGCGCGCGCATGATGGATCTCGTCGAGCGCGCACAGGCCGGTGAGGCGGACGCCTTCGGCCGCCTGTACGACCAGTACAGCGACACCGTGTACCGGTACATCTACTACCGCGTGGGCGGCAAGGCGACCGCGGAGGACCTCACCAGCGAGACCTTCCTCCGCGCGCTGCGCCGTATCTCCACGTTCACCTGGCAGGGCCGCGATTTCGGCGCCTGGCTGGTCACCATCGCTCGCAACCTGGTCGCCGACCACTTCAAATCCAGTCGTTTCCGACTCGAAGTGACCACCGGCGAGATGCTCGACGCCAACGAGGTGGCGCGCAGCCCCGAGGACTCCGTCCTGGAGTCCCTCTCCAACGCCGCGCTGCTCCAGGCCGTCCGGCGACTCAACCCCCAGCAGCAGGAGTGCGTCACCCTGCGGTTCCTCCAAGGGCTCTCGGTCGCCGAGACCGCCCGCGTGATGGGCAAGAACGAGGGCGCGATCAAGACCCTCCAGTACCGAGCCGTGCGGACGCTCGCCCGGCTCCTGCCGGACGACGCCCGCTGACGCCTCCCCGCCGAGAACCCCGCCCGACGACCCCCGCCCGACGCCCCCTGCGTGACCGTCCCGTCACGCACTGGTCCGATCATCTTTCGTGCGTAACCCAAGTGCCGCGCGCGTCGTTGTGCCGGTTGCAGGCCCCCTGTCGTCACCACCTGCCCGTCTCCGCTCACTCCATCGAGTGGAAACGCTCAAGGTGCGCAACCTTCCGGACCGCCAGGGGAGTCGACCGTCATGACGAGAGGAGGTGCCGCCAGTGATCGCAAACGTTTCGGCACACCGGCGGGCGAACGCCTTCGCCCAGGCCCTGGAGGAGCAGACCCCCCAGGGTGCGGCGGCCGCAGAGCCCGCGGAGCCGGCCGACCAGGCCGACCGCGGACCGCTGTTGGCCCTGGCGAACGGCCTCGGTGAGCTACCGAAGCCGCAGTTGGACCCCGAGGTCAAAGTGGTGCAGCGAGCCCAGCTCGTCGCCGCCATGGAGGCCATGTTCGCCGAGGGCGGCGCGTCCACGGGCCCTACGGTGCCCGTGCAACGGGGCAAGGGGGCCCACCGGGCCTCACCACTGCGGAGACTGCGACCCCGCTCCCGCTGGGCGAAGGGGCTCACCGCCGGCGGGCTCACCGTCGGCGTCGCCGCGGGAGCCTTCGGCGGAGTGGCCGCCGCCAGCTCCGACGCCCTCCCCGGTGATTCGCTGTACGGGCTCAAGCGCGGGATGGAGGACATCAGCCTCGGCATGGCCAAGGGCGACGCCGACCGCGGCGAGGCCTATCTCGACCAGGCCTCCACCCGGCTCAGCGAGGCCCGCAGACTCATGGAGCGCGGCCGCTCCGGCAGCCTCGACCACGAATCCCTCGGCGCCGTCAGACGCGCGCTCAACGGCATGTCCCACGACGCCTCCGAGGGCCACCGCCTGCTCCGCTCCGCCTACCAGCGCGACGGAGCGATCGGCCCCATGCAGACCCTGGACACCTTCTCCCGCTCGCACCGCGACACCTGGAGCAGCCTCCGCGACCGGCTGCCCGTCCAGCTCACCGACGTCCGCGACGAGGTCACCTCCGTCTTCGACGCCATGGCCGAGGAAGTCGCACCGCTCCAGTCCCTCCTCCCCCGTCCCCCGGGCGAGGACCGGGGCACCGGCCGCTCCGACACCACCACCGCCCCGGGCAAGGACTCCCCCCGCACCGACGCCACCGCACCTCCGGCCTCCCCCGAGAAGCCCGGAGACCGCACCGACGGCAGCGCGGACCCCAAGCCCTCCGGCTCGTCGGGCTCCTCCGACGCCACCCCGGACGACGGCCTGCTCGGCGGCACGGACGGCCTGCTGGACGAGCTCCCCACCGACGAGCTCACCCCGCCGCCCTCCGAGAACCGCCCGAGCGCACCCGCCGCCCCGGACGTCACCCTGCCCCCGCTCCTCCCGGGGCTCCTCCCGGGCCTCGGCATCGACGGCGAGAACCTCCGGCCGTAAAGCCGACACGGACAGGACAAGGGGCCGGTACGCGATTCCGCGTACCGGCCCCTTGTCCTGGTTCATCCGTGAGGGGGCGGGATCAGAAGAAGACCGACCGCCGCTGCACCAGCAGCTTGTACAGCGTGTGCTGGATCTGCTCCCGCACCTGGTCCGTCAGGTTGAACATCAGCATCGGATCCTCCGCCGCCTCCGGCGGATAGCCGTCCGTCGGGATCGGCTCACCGAACTGGATCGTCCACTTCGTCGGCAGCGGCAACGCCCCCAGCGGCCCCAGCCACGGGAACGTCGGCGTGATCGGGAAGTACGGGAAGCCCAGCAGCCTGGCCAGCGTCTTGGCGTTGCCGATCATCGGGTAGATCTCCTCCGCCCCCACGATCGAGCACGGCACGATCGGCGCGCCCGCCCGCAGCGCCGTCGACACGAACCCGCCGCGCCCGAAGCGCTGAAGCTTGTAGCGCTCGCCGAACGGCTTGCCGATGCCCTTGAACCCCTCCGGCATCACCCCGACGATCTCGCCCATCTCCAGCAGCCGCTGCGCGTCCTCCGCACAGGCCAGCGTGTGACCGGCCTTGCGCGCCAGTTCGTTGACGACCGGGAGATGGAAGACCAGATCGGCGGCGAGCAGCCGCAGATGCCGCTCGGCCGGATGGTTGTCGTGCACCGCGACCTGGAGCATCAGCCCGTCCAGCGGCAGCGTCCCGGAGTGGTTGGCCACGATGAGCGCCCCGCCGTCCGACGGGATGTTCTCGATGCCCTTCACCTCGACCCGGAAGTACTTGTCCGCCAGCGGCCGCAGCGCCGACATCAGGACCTGGTCGGTGAGCTCCCGGTCGTACCCGAACTCGTCGACGTCGTAGTCCCCGGTGACCCGCCGCCGCAGGAACGCCAGCCCGCCCGCGATCCGCCGATCCCAGCCCCCGGCCGGCGAACGGCCCTCGTCCGGACCCGGCTCCCCCGGCCCACCGACCGCCTCCCCGGCCCCCGGGGACCGGTCGGACAGGGCGTCGGACGGGATGTCGCCCTGTCCGGGAACCTGCGCCCCCGGCAGGGCGCTCACCGGAGCGGCGGAGCCGTCACCCCGGCCGCTGCCGCCCGCCCCGGTCCTGCGCCGCGCGGGACGCGCACCGCCACCGGACCGCGAACGGTCGTCGTCGAACGGAATGACCTTGGCATCCGCCATCGTCGGTGCGCTCCTCTACCTGGCGCCGTGAGTCGTCTGTACCGCACCGGCACCGCGCTCCCGCGGTCCGGCGCCCTTCGGCAACGGCAACGCCGCCAGCCGGTCCACCACCCCGCCCACCGTCTCCGGCGGCAGCAGCCCGGGCCCCCGGCTCCGCGCGAACTCCGCGAAGGTCTCCGCCGTCGTGAACGCCGGCCGGAAACCGAGGGTCTCGCGCATCTGCACCGTCGAGACCACCCGGCCGTGGGTCAGCAGCCGGATCTGCTCCGGCGAGAAGTCGGTCATGCCGATCGTACGGAGCGCCGAGCCGACCCAGGTGACGGCGGGCAGCAGCACGGGAACGGTCGGCTTCCCCAGCCGCCGCGAGCACTGCGACAGCAGAAGCACCCCGTCGCCGGCGATGTTGAACGTGCCGCTGTTCAGCGTTCCGCGCCGGGGCTCGCTCGCCGCGATCCCGAGGACGTCGATCACATCGTCCTCGTGCACGAACTGGAGCCGCGGGTCGTAGCCGAAGACGGTCGGCAGGACGGGCAGCGACAGATAGTCGGCGAGCGGCGAGTCCGGGTGCGGCCCCAGGATGTTGGCGAACCGCAGCACGCACACCGCCACGTCCGGGCGGCGGCGGGCGAAGCCCCGTACGTACCCCTCGACCTCCACCGCGTCCTTCGCGAAGCCACCGCTGGGCAGCGACTTGGGCGGGGTGGTCTCGGTGAACACCGCGGGGTCGCGGGGCGCCGACCCGTACACGCTCGTGCTGGACTTCACCACCAGCCGCTGCACCGTCGGCGACTTCTGGCAGGCGCCGAGCAGCTGCATGGTGCCGATGACGTTGGTCTCCTTGATCGCCGTCCGGCCGCCGGCGCCGAGCGCCTTGCCGGAGACGTCCAGGTGGACCACCGTGTCGATGGCGTACTCCGCCAGGATCCGCGCTATGGCCGACTGCCGGATGTCGGCGCGGACGAACTCCGCGTCGCCCAGCTGATGCGAGGGCGGGACCGCGTCGACCGCGATCACCCGGTCCACCCCGGGATCGCGCTGGACGCGCCGGACGAAGCGGCCCCCCAGCTGCCGGGCCACTCCTGTGACGAGGACGACCTTCCCCAAGACCAGCGCCTTCCGTCGGCGTGGGAAGCCGAACCCTGCTTCCCTGTTCCCCTGCTTCCCGCGGTAACTTCCCTGGCGGTCACCGTAGCGGGTGGACGCCGCCCTGTGACGCCCCCATGCCCCGAAACGCACCGCAGCCCTCCCGCCGGGACGGCGGGAGGGCTGCGGATCTCACGAACTGCGTTCGCTTACTTCTTGTTGCGACGCTGAACGCGCGTGCGCTTGAGCAGCTTGCGGTGCTTCTTCTTGGCCATCCGCTTGCGCCGCTTCTTGATAACAGAGCCCACGACTACCCTCGCTCACTTCTTCTTCACTGGTGCGGGGCGTCTGGGCCCACACGACCTACGTCGGCCTAGCCTACCCGCCACCGTCCGAGGGACGTAATCCGCGGGCAACCCGGGGCCGACATCAGCCTGACATCAGGCCGGCCTCAGGCTGATTCCACCCCCACGAAGGACTCGCGGAGATACGCGTGAACCGCTTGCTCCGGTACCCGGAAGGACCTGCCCACCCGGATCGCCGGCAGATGACCGCTGTGCACCAAGCGGTACACCGTCATCTTCGACACTCGCATGACCGAGGCGACTTCCGCCACGGTCAGAAACTTGACCTCGTTGAGAGGCCTCTCGCTGCCAGCAGCCATGACCCACCTGTCCCTCCGCACCGGACGCGCACCGGCTTCCCCTCCGGTGACTCTTCGTCGTTGTGCGCTCACTCACCAGATTAGGGGCGGGTGGTGCGAGTGGGGAAGAGGGGAGGCGATCGACGGCTTACTGTGACAGACAGGCCCGATTGAGCACATAGCGCGTCAACGGCCGGTAGAACGGCGCCCGTACGCCGTCGTCGACCGGCACGACCACGGACACGCGCCCCTCCGCCTCCCCCACGAACAGCGCCGGATCGTCCGTGTCCGCCGGCCCGATCGCCTCGATCCCCAGCTGACCTGCACCGCAGACCCAGCCGTGATCCCCGATCACCAGCTCGGGCAGCACCCCGAGCCGCTCCGCCGCGTCCTGGAGCGCGAGCCGCACGGGAAGCGGCGAATGCGTGTGCGCGCCGGTCTCACCCCCGGTGGGCCGCCCCCCGGGTTCGCGCACCAGGGCGACACCCCGTACGTAGTCGAGATGGTACGTACGTACGCCAAACCGGGTTGTTATGTCGACACATCGCCCCTGCGCAGGGGTGAGAACAGGACAGCCCGCCGCCGACAGAGCGTCTGCCAGCCCGGCGTAGAAACCGAGCAGCCGGTGCGGATGCCCGGTCCCCAGCAGCACCGGAGCCCGCCGCTCGGCCACCAACGCCAACCGCTCGGCGAACGCGTCCAGCGCGGCCACCGTCCGGTCCGGATCGATCGCGTCGGGACCGCTCACATGCGCGGGATCGGCCGAGACCCCGCACCGGTCCGCCATCAGCCGCAACAGCTCACCCTCCCCCCAGGCCCGCTCGGGCGCGAGCCCCAGCATCACCCGCGGATCCCGGGCGGCGAACAGCCGGTAGCTGCGCAGACTGGTCTCGCGCGACGTGGCCACGGGCCCGGCCAGCCGGGCCGCCAGCAGATGGGCGCGCAGCGCGCCGGTGCTCAACACCCCAGGGATGCTGCCGTACCGCGGAGCCGGAGCGGGCGGGAATCCCGTTACGCCCCACCGTTGGCGTAACGGCACGGCACAATGCCCAGCGCGAGCGCACAGGGGAGGCGCGGACCGGCAGCAGCCCCGCCGCACCTCAGGTCAGCAGCCCCCGCAGCGGGAAGGCGGCCTTCCGGGACGCCAGCACCGCCTGGTCCAGCCGGTCCGCCGGGTCGTACCCGTCCTCCCACGCCTTCCACGACGGCGTACGCCCGTCGGTCATCCGACCGGGCCCCAGCTGCCGCGTACGGGCGTAGACGAGATCGCGCCAGGAGGGTGGCACCACCGACTCCGGATCGACGGGGGCGTGCGCAGCGATCCCCACGAGGTGCGTCCACGACCGGGGCACCACGTCCACCACCGCGTACCCACCGCCGCCGAGGGCCACCCAGCGCCCGTCGGCATGGTCGTGGGCCAACCGGTGGCAGGACTCCATGACCGCCCGCTGCGCGTCCAGCGACACGGCGAGGTGGGCGAGCGGGTCCTCGAAATGCGTGTCGGCCCCGTGCTGGGTGACGAGCACCTGGGGCCGGAAGTCGGCCAGCAGCTCGGGCACCACCGCGTGGAAGGCCCGCAGCCACCCCTCGTCCCCGGTCCCGGCCGGCAGCGCCACGTTCACCGCGGAACCCTCGCCGTCCCCGGCCCCGGTCTCCTCCGGCCACCCGGTCTGCGGGAAGAGCGTCCGGGGGTGCTCGTGCAGCGAGATCGTCAGGACGCGCGGGTCCTCCCAGAACGCGGCCTGCACCCCGTCCCCGTGGTGGACGTCCACATCGACGTACGCGACCCGCTCCGCGCCGAGCTCCAGCAGCCGGGCGATGGCGAGGGCCGGGTCGTTGTAGACGCAGAACCCGGCGGCGGACCCGGGCATGGCGTGATGCAGCCCCCCGGTGAAGTTCACCGCGTGCTCGGTCTCGCCCCGCCACACGGCCTCAGCGGCCCCGACGGAGAGCCCGGCGATCAGCGCGGACGCCTCGTGCATCCCGGTGAACGCCGGATCGTCCACGGTCCCGAGCCCGTAGCTCTGGTCAGCGTCCCGCGGATTCGCGGAGGCGGCCCGCACCGCCGCCACATAGTCCTGCCGGTGCACGAGTCTCAGGCTGGAGTCCCCCAAGGGCCTCGCCGACCGCAGATCCACCGCCGCATCGAGCCCGAACGCCCGCACCAGCCCCATCGTCAGGGCCAGCCGGACGGGGTCCATGGGGTGGGTGTCCCCGAAGTCGTATCCCGTAACTGCGTCATCCCACATCAGCTGTGCGCGGCCGCTCATGCCCGCCACCGTATCGGGCGGGCTCCGGCCCGAACGCGCGGGCATACACCAGCGTCGCCAGCACCAGAACCATCGGTACGAGCATGGCCCCGCGATAACTCCACGCATCCCCCAGAGCTCCCACGAGCGGCGAACCGACCAGAAACCCCACATAGTTGAAGATATTCAACCGGGCCACGGCAGCGTCGCTGTCCCCCGGGAACATCCGCCCGGCAGCGGCGAAGGTCTGCGGCACGATCACGCAGAGCCCGAACCCGAGCATCGTGAACCCGAGCATCCCCACCCAGGCCCCGGGCGCGACCGCCACGACCGCGAACCCGCCGGCCGCCAGCAGACTCCCGCCCCGCACCACGGCGACCGCACCGAACCGCCGCACCCCGAGGTCCCCCACGGCACGCCCCAGCAGGGTCGTCACCATATAGACGTTGTACGGAACGGTCGCGAGCTGCTCCGAACTGCCCAGCACGTCCTGGAGGTACTTGGCACTCCAGTTGGAGACGGTCGAGTCCCCGATGTAGGCGAAGGTCATGATGAGGCAGAGCGGCAGCAACAGCCTGAACGAGAGCGCCCGGCCCGCACTTCCCGAACCGGCACCGCCACCGGCCTCCGTGCCGTCCGGGAGCTTCCCTTCCGTGTACCACCGGCTCCCGATCAGCGCGGCGGGCAGCAGCACGGCGACGACGGGCAGATAGGACGCGAGCAACGACAGCTCCCACCGCGCCCCGGCCCAGGCCAGGGTGGCCCCTGCGATCCCGCCGAGGCTGAAGGCGGCGTGAAAGCCGGTCATGATGGGCCGCCCGTATGCGCGTTGGAGGCTGACGCCCAGCATGTTCATGGAGGCGTCGAGCGCCCCAACGGCCAGCCCGAACACGCCCAGGGCGACCGCGACGTGCCACAGCTCCCGCCCGGCGCCCACCCCGAGGAGAGCGAAGAGGACGAGGGGCTGGGCCCACCGCAGGACGACACTCGGCCGCACCCGCGCGACCACCTTCTCGGTGACCACGCTGCCGGCCCCCGCCAGGATCGGGACAGCGGCGAGGAAGACGGGCAGCAGCCCGTCGGATATCCCGTACTGGTCCTGGATGGCGGGGATACGCGTCACCAGAAGAGCGAACGCCACGCCTTGAACACCGAAGCTCAGCCCCAGGGAGGCCCTGCCGTGCCGCAAGCCCGCATCAGTCATGGCGGCGAGCGTAGAGCCAGGCTCTACCCATGGGTAGATGGATCAGCCGAGCAGTTTCCGGACGGGCGGTGTCCGAAGGAGAGGCTTCAGGCGAGCAGTTGGGGCAGCTGGGCCATGTCCGAGAAGTGCCCGGTCACTCCGACGAGCCGGTCGGCGGGCACCATCGAGGTGAACCCGTACACGTCCATCCCGGCCGCCCGCGCCGCCTCGACCCCGAGCGGGCTGTCCTCGATGACGACGCACCGCTCGGGTGCGACACCCATGCGCGCGGCTGCGTGCAGGAACAGGTCCGGCGCCGGCTTGCCCCGCCCGACATCCTCCGAGCTGAAGATCCACTCCTCCTCGAACCACTGGTCGATCCCCGTCCTGCGGTGGCCGACCCGGATCCGCTCGTGGCTCCCGGAGGAGGCGACGCAGTAGTCCACCCCGTCAGCGACGAGCTTCCCCAGCAGCTCCTCCGCCCCGTCGACGGCCGCCAGTTCCTCCTGGAAGGCGGCGAACGTGCGGGTGGCGAGCGTGGTGTCGAAGTCCTCGGGCAGCTTCTGCCCGGTCCGCTCCTCGACGAGATCGTGGACCCGGTGCACGGCGGACCCCATGTAGTCACGGAGCGAATCCTCGTACGAGGTGGGGTGACCGAGTTCGGTCAGATAGCCGGAGAGGACGGTGTTGGCGATCGGCTCACTGTCGACGAGCACACCGTCGTTGTCGAAGATGACCAGTTCGTAGCGCATGGTCCGACCCTAGACGTTCAGAACGCAGAAAAGCCCCGTGCCACAAGGGCACGGGGCTTCCCGCAATGATTGTTCGGCGGCGTCCTACTCTCCCACAGGGTCCCCCCTGCAGTACCATCGGCGCTGAAAGGCTTAGCTTCCGGGTTCGGAATGTAACCGGGCGTTTCCCTAACGCAATGACCACCGAAACACTATGAAACTATGAACACCGGATGTTTACACGGCTGTTCATTATTTCAGAACTAACACAGTGGACGCGAGCAACTGAGGACAAGCCCTCGGCCTATTAGTACCAGTCAGCTCCACCCGTTACCGGGCTTCCACATCTGGCCTATCAACCCAGTCGTCTACTGGGAGCCTTAACCAATCAA
>NZ_BMRY01000006.1 GCF_014648875.1 Streptomyces parvus
ACGCTTCCTTCGGTCCCGTATCACCGGGGCCCTCCGGGCGCTTCCCTTCGTTTTACTTCTTTGTCTTGCTGTCTTGCGTTTCCGACTCTATCAGACTCTTTCGTGTCCGATTCCCGGTCGAAGCGGGTTTCACATTCGCTTCCAGGTAATTCGCTTTCGCGCTTTCCCTTTCGGCGAGTCCGACTCTATCAGGCCTTTTCCGCCTCCTTGACCACGGCCTGCGGGCACGCCGAAGGAGGGAGCAAGGTTAGGATCAGGGCTTGAAAGTCGCCGCCGACCCCCGACTCAATGTCGCGTTGGGGTCAGGCAGGAGTACGACTGTACAGGCCGCCGGGGATCGAGGCAAATCGTTTCTGGTGCACCCCTAGGTCCGCCAAGCGGTAGGTCTCGGGCGGAACCGGGACTTCATATGACTTACGCTGCTGAGCAGTACGCCGTCCCCCATTAGTCGCGGCGGCGACACCTGAATCTCCACCCCCTGGGAGGCTCCCCATGACCAACGTGACGTCCCCTCTTGTCGGCCGCGCCATCGGACTCACCGAGGTTCCCGACCCGGTCTTCTCCGGCGCGATGGTCGGTCCCGGTACCGCCATCGACCCCGTACGTGAGCCCTCCGAGGCCGTGTCCCCGGTCGACGGCATCGTCGTCTCCCTCCACCCCCACGCGTTCGTCGTCGTCGACGCGGACGGGCACGGCGTTCTGACGCACCTCGGTATCGACACCGTCCAGCTCAACGGCGAGGGCTTCGAGCTTCTCGTGAACAAGGGGGACACCGTGACCCGGGGCCAGGGCATCGTGCGCTGGGACCCGGTCGCCGTCGAGGCCGCCGGCAAGTCACCCATCTGCCCGATCGTGGCCCTGGAGGCCACCGCCGAATCGCTCTCCGATGTCCGTGAGGACGGGGACGTGAAGATCGGCGACACGCTGTTCGGCTGGCAGTAGCGCCTCGGGCGCAGTCACCAGCCAGTTGCACAACCACCGCGGTGACTCCGTCGCCGCACAACCGGAGACGGGTGAAATGGAGACAACGCTGCGAGGCGTCGGCGTGAGCCACGGTGTGGCCATCGGCGAGGTTCGGCACATGGGTACGGCGGTGCTGGAGCCGCCCGCCAAATCGATTCCCGCCGAGGAGGCCGAGCGCGAGCAGGGGCGTGCCCGGCAGGCGGTGGAGGCCGTGGCGGCCGACCTGGTCGCGCGCGGCAATCTGGCCGGCGGCGAGGCACAGCACGTGCTCGAGGCGCAGGCCATGATGGCGCAGGACCCCGAGCTGATGTCCGATGTCGACCGGCGTATCGCCGTCGGCAGCACTGCCGAGCGTGCTGTGTACGACGCGTTCGCCGCGTACCGGGCGTTGCTCGCCAATGCCGGGGAGTACCTGGCGGGGCGGGTCGCGGACCTCGACGACGTTCGGAACCGGATCGTGGCGCGGCTGCTCGGTGTGCCGATGCCCGGTGTTCCGGACAGCGACGAGCCGTACGTCCTGATCGCGCGGGACCTGGCTCCGGCCGACACCGCGCTCCTCGACCCGACGCTGGTGCTCGGCTTCGTCACCGAGGAGGGCGGGCCGACCAGCCACAGCGCGATCCTGGCGCGGGCGCTCGGTGTTCCGGCCGTGGTGGCACTGCCCGGCGCCGGTGAGCTGGCCGAGGGCACGGTCGTCGCGGTGGACGGCAGCACGGGTGAGATCTTCGTCGACCCGAGTGCGGAGAAGCGGGCCGAGATGGAGGCCGCCGCCGCTGCTCGCAAGGCCGCGCTGTCCGCCTCGACCGGTCCCGGCGCCACGTCGGACGGGCACAAGGTGCCGTTGCTCGCCAATGTCGGCGGTCCGGGCGATGTGCCCGCGGCGGTCGAGGCGGGGGCCGAGGGTGTCGGGCTGTTCCGTACCGAGTTCCTGTTCCTGGACGACAGCAAGCAGGCTCCTTCCGAGGAGAAGCAGGTCGCGGCCTACCGTGCGGTGCTCGAGGCGTTCCCCGAGGGGCGTGTCGTCGTGCGGGTGCTGGACGCCGGTGCCGACAAGCCGCTGGACTTCCTGACCCCGGCCGACGAGCCGAACCCGGCGCTCGGCGTCCGTGGGCTGCGGAGCCTGCTGGATCACCCCGAGGTGCTGCGTACCCAGTTGACCGCGCTGGCGAAGGCCGCCGAGGGTCTGCCGGTGTACCTGGAGGTCATGGCCCCCATGGTGGCCGACCGTACCGACGCCAAGGCGTTCGCCGACGCGTGCCGTGAGGCGGGGCTGCAGGCGAAGTTCGGGGCGATGGTGGAGATTCCGTCGGCCGCCCTGCGGGCGCGGTCGATCCTCCAGGAGGTGGAGTTCCTGTCGCTGGGCACCAACGACCTGGCGCAGTACACCTTCGCGGCGGACCGTCAGGTGGGCGCGGTGTCGCGGCTCCAGGACCCGTGGCAGCCGGCGCTGCTGGATCTCGTGGCGCTGTCCGCCGAGGCCGCTCGTGCCGAGGGCAAGAGCTGCGGTGTCTGTGGTGAGGCTGCGGCCGATCCGCTGCTGGCGTGTGTGCTGACGGGGCTGGGTGTCACCTCGCTCTCCATGGGTGCGGCGTCCATTCCCTATGTGCGGGCCACGCTGGCCAAGTACACGCTGGCGCAGTGCGAGCGGGCGGCGAACGCCGCTCGGTCCGCCGATTCGGCCGACGAGGCCCGCAGCGCGGCGCAGGCTGTGCTCTCGGGCGAGTAGGCGAGTGGACGAGTAGCAGCAAGGGTTCCGGGGAGGGGCCTCCCGCCGTTGGCGGGAGGCCCCTCCCTCTCTGTCAGTGGTGGGTTTCCGGGGGCTCGGCTCCGATGTCGAATCCCGCGCAGTACTCGACGCCGGATTCCGGGGAGACGGGCTCTCCGGTGTCCGCGTCCGTGCAATAGGCGTTGAAGACCTCGCCGGCGGTGAGCGGGGCGAGGCCGCCGTGGGCCAGGCGCCAGCCGTGGACGCGGTCCGGGCTTTCGGGGGCGCTGGTGCGTAAGACCACTCCCCCGCGTGATTCCAGGGCTACGGCCACCGCGAGGACCGTGGCGAACTCGGCGCCCTCCGCGCTGTCGAGGCGGGCCGGTCCTGTGGTGTCGCGGTGGGTGTGGAGCACGGCCAGGAGCTGGTCGTTGTCCGTCGGGACGCTGCACACCAGGTGGTGGGTGCCCGGCCCGGCCGTCTCCAGCAGCCGCATCAGGAGGTGCGAGGCGCGGTCGAAGGCCGCGCGCCCGATGTCCTGGCCGCAGTCGGCGCAGGTGCCGAGGTCGGCGAGGAGGAGGGTGGCGTACTCCCAGGTGGCCTGGCGGACCGCGCGGGAGACGAGGACGGGGATGAGGTCGTCGATGCCCTGGCCGGTGTAGGTGACCGTGGCTCCGGCGGCGGCGATCTCCGCGGTGAAGCGGCTGCGGCTGGCCCCTGTGTCGGCGTCGAGGCCCGACTCGGTGCAGAACTCCTCGTAGTCCTCCGGGTCGAAGAGGGCGACGGTGGTGTGCACGCCCTGGGCCGTGAGTGCTTTGAGCAGGGCCTCGACCTGTTGGAGGTAGACGGTGTGGTCGTCGAAGGGGAAGGTGCCGTAGCGCCGCATGGCCGCGAAGTCCTGGGCGTCGACGAGGAGGCCGACGGTGCTGGGTGCTTCGCGGCGCAGCGTGCGTCGCAGGGTGGTGGTGTGCGGGGTGCCGTGCCTCCTGCCGTGCTTCTTGCGGTGTGCCGCCTTGAGCGTCGTCTTGTGCTGGGCGTTCTGCCTGGTGTTCTCGGTCTGCGCCATGTGTCCCCCTGTGCGCGGTGAATCATTGCTCACTCAGCGTAACCAGGGGGACTGACAGTGGCGTTACGCGCGGCGCTTCGCCGCCAGGTCGGCGTAGAAGTGGAGGAGGTCGAGGTTGTCGACGGAGCCCGGGTTGACCGCCTTGGCGAGTTCGGTGCCCTGGAGCAGGCGCTTGACCGGAACCTCGATGCGCTTGCCGGTGAGGGTGTGCGGGATGGCGGGGACCTCGATGACCTCGTCCGGGACGTGGCGCGGGGAGAGGTTGTCGCGGATGGTCTGCTTGATCGCGGCGCGCAGGTCGTCGTCGAGGGTGGCGCCATCGGCGAGGTGGACGAAGAGAGGCATCCAGTAGCCGCCGTCGGGTTCTTCGAGGCCGATGACGAGGGATTCGCGGATCTCGGGGAGCCGTTCGACGGCTTCGTAGATGTCGGCTGAGCCCATGCGGACGCCCTGGCGGTTGAGGGTGGAGTCGGAGCGGCCGTGGATGATCACCGAGCCGTGGTCGGTGATGGTGATCCAGTCGCCGTGCCGCCAGACGCCGGGGTACATGTCGAAGTAGCTGTCGTGGTAGCGGCTGCCGTCGGGGTCGTTCCAGAAGCGGATCGGCATGGACGGGAGGGGGTTGGTGACGACGAGTTCACCGACCTCGTTGATCAGCGGCTTGCCGGACGGGTCCCAGGACTGGAGGTCGGTGCCCAGGCAGGGGGCCTGGAGTTCGCCGATGTGGACCGGGAGGGTGGGGACGGCTCCGGCGAAGCAGGAGCAGACGTCGGTGCCGCCGCTGACGGAGGCGATCCAGAGGTCCTCGGCAACCTCGTCGTGGAGCCAGCGGAAGCCGTCGGGCGGGAGCGGGGAGCCGGTGGTGGCGACGCACTGGATCCGGGAGAGGTCGAAGTCGCGGCCGGGGTGGATGCCGGCCTTGCGGCAGGCCATGACGTACGCGGCGGAGGTGCCGTAGAGGGTGGCGCCGGTCTGTTCGGCGACCCGCCACTGGGCGCTGACGTCCGGATAGCCGGGGCTGCCGTCGTACAGGACGACGGTGGTGCCGGTGAGGAGGCCGGAGACGAGGAAGTTCCACATCATCCAGCCGGTGGAGGTGTACCAGAAGAAGCGGTCCTCGGGGCCGAGGTCGCAGTGCAGGCCGAGCTGCTTGAAGTGTTCGAGCAGGATGCCGCCCTGGGACTGGACGATGGCCTTGGGCAGGCCGGTGGTGCCGGAGGAGTAGAGGACCCAGAGCGGGTGCTCGAAGGGGACCTGCTCGAAGACCGGTTCGGTGTCGGCGGAGGTGAGGGCGGCCCAGGCGAGGGCGCCTTCGGGGGCGTCGGTGCCGAGCAGTGGGATGTGGACGACGGCGCGCAGGGTGGGCAGTTCGCGGCGCAGCTCGGCGACGGTCTCGGTGCGGTCGTGCTCCTTGCCGCCGTAGCGGTAGCCGTCGACGGTGAAGAGGACGACGGGGTCGATCTGCTGGAAGCGGTCGAGGACGCTGCGGGCGCCGAAGTCGGGGGCGCAGGAGGTCCAGACGCCGCCGACGGCCGCGGTGGCGAGGAAGGCGACGACGGCCTGGGGGATGTTGGGGAGGTAGCCGCTGACGCGGTCGCCGGGGGTTACGCCGAGCGCGCGGAGTTCGGCGGCGAGTGCGCCGACCTGGCGGCGGAGTTCGGCCCAGCTGATGGGGACCTGGGTGTGGGTCTCGTCGACGTACAGCAGGGCGGGAGTGTCCGCGCGGGCCGGGTCCTCGGCGGTGCGCAGGGCGTGTTCGGCGTAGTTGAGGGTGGCGCCGGGGAACCAGGTGGCGCCGGGCATCGTGCGGTCGCCGAGGACGCGCTCGTACGGGGTGGAGAAGCGGATGTCGAACCACTCGGCGACGGCCTGCCAGAAGGTGTCGAGCTCGTCGACGGACCAGCGGTGCAGGGCGGCGTATCCGCCGTCGGCCGGGGCGCCGTACCGGGTGGCGGCCCAGTTCTGGAAGCGGGTGACGGCCGCGGCCTCGATGCGGTCGGGGCCGGGCTGCCAGAGCGGGGCGTCGGGCGTGGCTGCGGTCATGAGGGCTGCTCCCTGGCTGTGCGGGTACGCGGGGTGGGCGTCGGCGCGCACGGGCTGGGGTGTGCGCGTGAGCGGCTGACACGGACGATGCCATGTGATCGTCTTCGGCACCAGGGTGGCCCCGCCTCCGGGGATGCCGGGGAGCCGCGGCCGACATGGGTGAACGGGAGTTGAACGGAAGGTTCTGCGGGTCGGGCGGGGTGGCAGGGTGTGCGCCATGGACGGTCGTGACCTGGTGCGTCGGGTGAGGTTGGTCGGTTCGGTGCGGGGGCTGCGCACGGTGCGTTCGGCGTGGCGGCGCCGGGCCGCGGACGCCGCGGCGCTGCCGGCGCGCGGGGCGGAGCGGGCCCGGGTGCCCGGTGCGGCGACGGGTGCGGAGCCGGGTCCCGGCGGGGGTGTGGTGCGGTTCGCCCGTTCGGAGCTGCGCATCCGTGTGTCGGTGGGCGGTGCGGTGTTCTGGGCGTGGGACGGGGCGGAGCCGCTGCCGTCGTACGCGGTGGCGGGCGAGGCTCCCGCGCCGGACGAGCGGGCGGTGCTGGAGCCGGGCAAGGACGGCGGCTGGCAGGTGGTCGCGGAGCGGCTGACGGTGGAGGTGTCGCGGACCGGGGCGGTGGAGCTGCGCACGCCGGGCGGGGTGCTGTTGCGGCGTGAGCTGCCGCCGCGCTGGTGGGAGCCGGAGGGCGACGGGCCGGTGCGGTGGGTGCAGCGCTCGGAGGTGCCGGCGGACGCGCGGTTCTTCGGGCTCGGCGGGCGTGCGGGCGGGCCCCGGTTGCGGGACGGGGTGTACCGGCTGTGGAACACCGATCCGGGCGGGCGTTTCGGGCCCGGGGACGATCCGCTGTATCTGACGATGCCGGTGCAGGTGGTGGTGTCGGACGCGGGGACGCATCTGGCGTTCCACGACAACAGCTGGTCGGGCCGGGTGGTGCTGCGGGAGGGCGAGGAGGGCGCCGGTTCGGGGCATGACCGGCCGGGGGGCTGCGAGGTGCGGATGGAGGGCGGGCCGCTGCGCTGCTGGGTGGTGGTGGGGACGCCGGCCCGGGTGCTCCAGGGGTGGACGGCGCTGACGGGTGCTCCGGCGCTGCCGCCGTCCTGGGCGCTCGGGCCGCAGCACGCCCGGTGGGGGTTCGGCAGCCAGGACGAGGTGCGGCGGGTCGTGGACGGGTACCGGGACCGGGGGCTGCCGCTGTCGGTGCTGCATCTGGACATCGACCACTACGACGGGCACCGGGTGTTCACGGTGGACCGGGAGCGGTTCCCCGATCTGCCCGCGCTGGCGAAGGAGTTGCGCGGTGACGGGGTGCGGCTGGTGTCGATCGTGGATCCGGCGGTGAAGGCGGAGCCGGGTGACGCGGTGTTCGACGCGGGCCGGGAGGTCGGGGAGCGCGGTGCGTTCGTCCGGGACGCGCGGGGGCGGATGGTGGTCGGGGAGGTGTGGCCGGGGGCCTGCACCTATCCGGACTTCACCGATCCGGTTGTGCGGGATTGGTGGGGATCTCTGTACGAGGAGCGGCTTGCGCAGGGCTTCTCGGGGATCTGGCACGACATGAACGAGCCGGTCTCCTTCGCGGCGTTCGGGGACCCGTCGCTGCCGCGTTCGGCCCGGCATGTCCTGGAGGGCGCCGGGGGCGATCATCGCGAGGCGCACAACGTGTACGCGCTGGCGATGGCGCGAGCCGGGTACGAGGGGCTGCTGCGGCTGCGGCCCGAGGAGCGGCCGTTCCTCTTCTCACGGTCGGGGTGGGCGGGGATGCAGAGGTACGGGGGCACCTGGTCCGGTGATGTGTCGACGGGGTGGGACGGGCTGCGGGCGTCGTTGTCGCTGGTGGTGGGGCTCGGGCTGTGCGGGGTGCCGTATTCCGGGCCGGACGTGGGCGGGTTCGACGGGTTCCCGTCGCCCGAGCTGTATCTGCGGTGGTTCCAGTTGGGGGCGTATCTGCCGTTGTTCCGTACGCACTCGGCGATCGACGCGGGGCGGCGGGAGCCGTGGGAGTTCGGGCCCGAGGTGCTGGAGCACGCGCGGGCGGCGCTGGTGGAGCGGGAGCGGCTGCACCCGTACTTCGTGTCGCTGTCGCAGGTGGCGCGGCTGACGGGTGCGCCGTATGTGCGGCCGGTGTGGTGGGGTGCGCCGGGCGACCGGGCGCTGCGGGAGTGCGAGGACGCGTTCCTGCTGGGCGATGCGCTGCTGGTGGCTCCGGTGCTGGAGCCCGGGGTGCGGCGGCGGGCGGTGCGGCTGCCGAGGGGGCGGTGGTACGACACGGTGACCGGGCGGGCGTACGAGGGGCCGGGCCAGGTGCTGGTCGATGCCCCGCTGTCGGGGGTGCCGGTGCTGGCGCGGGCGGGGGCGGTGATTCCGGTGCGGGGTGCGGACGGCGAACCGGAGCTGGAGGTGTGGGCGCCCGCGCCGGGGCGTACGGGCGGGGGCCTGGTGGTGCGGGACGTGGGCGACGGGTGGGCGGAGGCGGAGGTCGAGCGGTACGCGACGCGGTGGGAGGGCGGCCGCCTGGTGGTGGAGCGGGACGGCGGGGAGGGTGAGGTCGGCTGCCGGGTGCGGGTGCGGGGGTTGGCGGACGCCCCGTAGGCGGTTCCCGGAGGCGACGCCCCGTAGGCGGTTTCCGGGTGCCTGGGATGGGCGTCTGTACGCGTCGGGCGGGGCGCCGGAGTCGTCCCCGGTCCGGTGCCCTCAGCCGTAGCGGCCCGCGAACCAGGCGTCGGCGGCTTCCGTGTGCAGGGGGAACGCCAACGGCCGGGGACCGTACAGGATCTCGTAGCCGGATGTCTCGTCGGTCGGGGCCGACGGCGGCAGGCTCGCGAGGGGGCAGGCCGGGAGGAGGCCGAAGACCAGGAGGTGACCGGCCGTGTCGCTGAGGACGTCGGCGAGCCGGACGTCCCGGGCGGTGGCCTCGATGCCCGTCTCCTCGCGTAGTTCGCGGGCCACCGCCGTACGCCAGTCCTCGGCGTGGTCGATGAATCCGCCGGGCAGGGCCGCGCCGCCCTTCTGCGGCTCGATGGTGCGGGTGATGACGACGAGTCCGGTGGCGTTCGGGCCGTCGACCGGGAGCAGCGCCACCGCGACGGGCAGCGGGTTGCGGTAGGCCGTGGTCCCGCAGTGCGTGCAGATGCGGGGCCAGGCGTCGGCGGACGGAAGGCCGGTGTACGGGGCGCCGCAGGTGCCGCAGTGGGAGTCCCGAACGTACCGGGGCGGCGGCTGCTGCGGAGCGGTCGGGGAAGGGCGGTTGCCGGATTCGGACACGGGCGGACTGTATCCGACGGGTTCTTCCGCGCGGGCCGCCCAGCTGATAGACGGTGTGCCCATGACAGGAATGCGTACCGCTCTGCGTGCCCTGGCCGTCACGGCCGCCGCCCTCCTCGCCGCCACGGCCCTCTCCCCCACGGCGCAGGCGCGTCCCGAACCGCGAGCCCCCGAGGAGTTCGTGGCGCTCCGTTCGGTGGATCCGACGATCATCCAGGAGATGCGCTACACCACGGCGCACACCTTCATGGGTGAGCGGGTGGACGGGTACCGGCAGCCGGTGTGCATCCTGACCAGGCCCGCCGCGCGCGCCCTGCACCTGGCGCAGAAGCGGCTGCTGCGTCAGGGCTATTCGCTGAAGGTGTACGACTGCTATCGGCCGCAGCGGGCGGTGGACCACTTCGTGCGGTGGGCGAAGGATCTCGACGATCAGGCGATGAAGGGAGAGTTCTATCCGCTGGTCGACAAGTCGCGGCTGTTCGAGGACGGATACATCGCGGAGAAGTCCGGGCACAGCCGGGGCAGCACGGTGGACCTGACCCTGGTCCGGCTGCCGGCCCTGCCGACCAGGCCGTACCGTCCGGGCGAGCGGCTGACGCCCTGCTTCGCACCGAAGGACGAGCGGTTTCCCGACAACTCGGTGGATATGGGTACGGGTTACGACTGCTTCGACACCCTCTCGCACACCGACGACCCGCGGATCCAAGGTGCTCAGCGCGCCAACCGGCAGTTCCTGAAGCGGACGTTGACCGAGGTGGGGTTCGTGAACCTGCCGGAGGAGTGGTGGCACTTCACCCACAAGCCCGAACTGTTCCCCGACACCTACTTCGACTTCCCGGTGGACCGCGGGTCGGTCGGGAGGCACTGAACGGAACGGGCGACCGGGACCACCCCCGTGGGCTCCGGCCGCCCGTTCTTCATCTCGGACGCGAAAGGGGCGTGTTCGGTTGCCGATCGGGCGGCTACCGTGCCCGTATGTCACAACAGACGTTCGAAACGTACGAGGAATTCTGGCCGTACTACGTCGCGATGCACTCCCGGGCCGCCACCCGGTGGGTCCATCTGACCGGCACGCTGACCGGGCTCACGCTCACCGCATACGGGCTCGCGCGGGGCCGGAAACGGTATCTGGCGGCCCTGCCGCTGATCGGGTACGGCACGGCGTGGCCCGCGCACTTCCTGATCGAGAAGAACAACCCGGCCACCTTCGGACATCCTCTGTGGTCGCTGCGCGGGGACGCGCAGATGATCCGGACGATGCTCGCGGGCCGGGACGCGGAGCTGGCGGAGACCGCGGCGAAGTGGCTGGCCGAGCACGGGGAGGACAGGACCGGCTGAGACCTCCCCGGCCGGACCCCTCGCCGGACAAGGGCGCCCGTGGCACACTTCTGACGTTCCGTCAGATCCAGTGCCGGGAGGGGCTTTGTCGCGCACGCGTACACCCGTGGTGGCCGGTTGGTTCACCGAGGACGCCGCGGAGGAGGACTTCCGGCTGCTGGGCACCCGCTGCTCCGGCTGCCGGACGGTCCACTTCCCCCGGGAGGACGGCCACTGCCGCAACCCGGGCTGCACCGGCGGGGAGTTGGAGGAGACGCCGCTGTCGAAGCGGGGCACGGTGTGGTCCTGCACCGACGGGCGCTACCGGCCGCCTCCCCCGTACGTCAGCGACCCCGACGCCCCCTGGACCCCGTACACGCTGGTCGCCGTCGAGCTGGCCGCCGAGCGCATGGTGGTGCTGGGGCAGGGCGCTCCCGGGGTAGGTGTGGCCGATCTTCCCGTGGGCTCGGTGGTGGAGGTGGTGCCGGGCGTCCTGGACGAGGGCCGGGCGACGGGCACCGTGCACACCACCTGGCACTGGCGGCCGGTCACGGCGGACGGGGACTCGTCATGAGCGGCGACGTGGCCGTCCTCGGGGCCGGAATGCACCCGTGGGGCAAGTGGGGGCGGAGCTTCGTCACGTACGGCAGGATCGCCGCGCGGGCCGCGCTCGCGGACGCGGGCATCGACTGGTCCGAGGTCCGGTCGGTGGTCGGCGCGCAGACGGTGCGCGGGGGCTATCCGGGGTACGTGGCGGGCGCGACGTTCGCCCGGGCGCTCGGGTGGCAGGGGGCGCGGGTCGCGTCCGTGTACGCCGCGTGCGCTTCCGGGGCGCAGGCCGTCGACACGGCGCGGGCGCAGATCCTGGCGGGGCTGGCGGACGTGGTGCTGGTGGTGGGGGCCGACGCGGCGCCCAAGGGGTTCTTCGCCCCGGCGGGCGGGGAGCGGCCGGACGATCCGGACTGGCTGCGCTTCCGGGTGCTCGGGGCGACGAACCCGGCGTACTTCGGGCTCTACGCCCGTCGCCGCATGGCGCTGTACGGAGACACCCCGGAGGACTTCGCGCTGGTCAAGGTGAAGAACGCGGCGGCCGGGGCGCTCAACGAGTACGCCCGCTACCGCGCACCGGTGACGGCGGAGGAGGTCGCCGCCTCCGCGGTGGTCGCCGATCCGCTGCGGCTGCTGGACATCTGCGCCACGTCCGACGGGGCCGCCGCGCTGGTGCTGTGCAGCATGGAGTTCGCCCGGCGGCGCGGGGTGCGTGATCCGGTGCGGATCCGGGCCGTCTCCACCGTGACGCCGACCTTCCCGAGGACCGTCCTGGATCTGCCGGACATCGGCACGGACTCGGCGGTGGCGGTGGATCCTTCGCCCGAGAGCTTCCGGGCCTCGATCGCGCGGAGAGCGTACGAGGAGGCGGGGATCGGGCCGGAGGATCTCTCGCTGGCCGAGGTCTACGACCTGTCCACAGCACTTGAGCTGGAGTGGTACGAGGACATCGGGCTGTGCGGCCCGGGCGAGGGGGCGAAGCTCCTGCGCTCGGGGGCGACCGCGCCGGGCGGCCGGATTCCGGTCAACGCGAGCGGCGGTCTGGCCTCGTTCGGCGAGGCGGTCCCGGCCCAGGCCATCGCGCAAGTGTGCGAGCTGGCGCGGCAGTTGCGGGGACGGGCCGGTCAGCGGCAGGTGGCGGGCGCGCGGGTGGGCATCACCGCGAACCAGGGGCTGTTCGGGCACGGCTCGGCGGTGGTGGCGGTCCGCTGATCCACAGCGGCATCTCAACAGGTTTTCCCCGCGCTTGGCTTGACTGCCCGTCACCGCCGCAGAACACTCAGGACCCGGCGCGCCGGACGACGTGCGGCTCGTACCCCTGTCGGCGGGGGTACGAGCCGTACGCGTACCGGAGACCGGGATCCGCCCCTCCCCCGGCTCAGGTGGCGACGGGTTCGCGGGCCCGTGCCGCGCGCTCCAGCGCGTGTTCCACGACCGCGACCAGGACGTCGCGCACGGAGGACCGGTCCCGTGCGTCGCAGACGAGCAGCGGGACCTCGGGGTCGAGGTCGAGAGCGGCCCGCACGGTCCCGGTGGGGAACCGCTCGGCGCCCTCGAAGGTGTTGACCGCGACCGTGAACGGGATCCGCCTGCGCTCGAAGTAGTCGACCGCGGCGAAGCAGTCCTCCAGGCGCCGGGTGTCGGCGAGGACGACCGCGCCCAGGGAGCCCTGGGCCAGCTCGTCCCACAGGAACCAGAAGCGGTCCTGGCCGGGTGTGCCGAAGAGGTAGAGGACCAGATCCTCCCGCAGGGTGATCCTCCCGAAGTCCATCGCGACCGTGGTGGTCGTCTTGGACTCGACCCCTTCCAGGTCGTCCACCGGGCGGCCCGCCTCGCTGAGGCGTTCCTCGGTGCGCAGCGGTCTGATCTCGCTGACCGCGCCGACCGCGGTCGTCTTGCCGACGCCGAACCCTCCCGCCACCAGGATCTTCAGGGTGACGGGCTCGACGGGCCGCTGCTCGGCGCGGCTAGAGCGCCCGAAGGCCATTGATTACCTCGCGGAGAATGTTCACGTCCGGCAACTCGGCCGGCGGAACGGGACGGGTGACGTGCACCAGATCGTCCTCGACGAGATCGCCGACCAGAACCCGTACCACCCCTACGGGGAGGTCGAGTTCAGCGGCGAGCTCGGCGATCGACTGGGGTCTGTCGCTGCAGAGTTCGACGATCGCCACGTGTTCGGGGGCGAGCGTCTGGTCCCGGCCGGGGTCGTCGGCGGCCGGTTCCGGCACGACGAGCGCGATCAGGTCGAGTCGGTGACGGGAAGCGCTGCTGGTCCGCCCCCGGGTCATCGCGTACGGGCGGACCACTGGTCCGGCGTCCGCGTCGTACCACCGGGAGGCCTGGGGGTCGACGGTCCCGTCCGGGGATCCGGGGCCGGCGTCCCGGGGGGAGTCAGCGCTCATGCCCGCCACGCTCACCCTCCGGCGGGCGTACCGGTCGTCCGCGGGGCGTTGGCCAGATGGGCCCCCACGCGCTTGACCATCAGCGTCATCTCGTACGCGACCTGGCCAACGTCGGAGTCGGCGTCGGCGAGGACGGCGAGGCAGCTGCCGTCGCCGGCCGCCGTGACGAAGAGGAACGCCTCGTCCAGTTCGACGACGGTCTGGCGCACCCGGCCCGCGTCGAAGTGGTGGCCGACTCCCTTGGCGAGGCTGTGGAACCCGGAGGCGACGGCGGCGAGATGCTCACTGTCCTCGCGGGTCAGGTCCGCCGAGGCACCGGTGGCGAGTCCGTCGCTGGAGAGCACCAGCGCCTTGCGGATGCTGGCGACGCGCTGGACGAGTTCGTCGAGCAGCCAGTTCAGTTCGCCCGAGCCGTGGCGGGCGGGGTTGTGTGCTGCGGTGTTCGGTGCGGTCATCGACCGTCCCCTCCCGGAGTGGTTCCTGGTGCTGTGCCACCGGGGTCGCCGGTGTTCGCGGTCCCCTCGGTGGTTTCGGTGGTGTCGGTGGTCGTGACGGGCGTGGTGTTCCCGGGCGTCCCGGTGCTCGCCGTGTTCCCGGTGGTCTCGGCGTTCTCCCGGCGGCCGCGCTGCCAGCCTCGTTGGAGCGAGGCCATGCGGTCGCGTACCTCGTCCGCGTCGCGCTCGGCGTCGTCGACCGTGTCCACGGGCGCACGCTGCACCGTGCGCTCCGCGGACTCCTCACGGAGCTGGCGGGCCAGACTGGCCTGCCGGACCCGTCGGGGCAGTCCGCCGATGGTGTCGGGTGCCGGTGGGGCCTCCTCGCGCCCGGAGCCGGGTGCCGCCGTGGCGCGGGTGGCGTCCGGCGTACCGGAAGTGCCCGGTGTACGGGCGACGCCTGTTGCTCCGCGGTGGGCGGCGGCTCGCACGGTCCAGGGGGCGTCGGTGGTACGGGGCCCGTCGGCCGTATCGGGCGTACGGTCCGCGGTGTGCGGGACCGGTCCGGTGGCCTTCGGGGGAGGCGTGATCGCGTCGTCCCCCTGCGCGTCGACCCGGCGGCCCCGGTCGGTGACCAGCGTCGGCGGGGTGCGGCGGGGCAGCGGTACGGGTCCGGCGGGGCGCATCGGGCGGACCTCCGCCGTGGGCTCGTCGCCGTGGTCGCGGGCCTGCTGGTGCTGGTCCCGGTCGGCGTCCCGGCGCGGACGGCCGCCGGGCCTGTCGCGCCGGGACTCGCGGTCCCCGTCGCGGCGCACGTCCCGGGCGCGGAAGATGCCGCCGCGCTCGCTCTCCGTGTCCTCCAGGTCGGACACGCCGTCCAGGACGGGCCCGAGGGCCGGGTCCAGGGCCGGGTCCAGGGCCGGGTCCGGTGAACGGTCCAGCGGATCGCCGGCGAAGTCCAGCGGGCCGACCGGGGCTTCCAGCTCGACCGGCCCGTCCAGGACACCCGGCCCGGTGAGGCCGGTGGGCACCGGCGACAGGACCGCTGACCTGCCGTTGGCGCGGCGCTCCCCGCCCGATGGCGCCCCCGGCGCGCCCGGCGCCGTCCCGGAGCTCCGGCCGCTGCCGATGGCCCGCTCGGCCCGGCGGTCCAGGCGGAACCCGGTGCCGTGGGTGTCCGGGGCGTCGGTGAGCAGGGCTGCCGGGATGAACACGACCGCGGTGGTGCCTCCGTACGGCGATCTCTGGAGGGAGACCCGCACGTTCTGGCGCTGGGCGAGCCGGCTGACGACGAAGAGGCCCAGCCGGTCGGTGTCGGAGAGCTCGAAGTCGGGGGTCTCGGCGAGCCGCAGGTTGGCGTCGAGGAGGACCTCGGGAGTCATGCCGAGGCCTCGGTCGTGGATTTCGAGCGTGAAACCGTTGGAGACGCGTTCGCCGTGCACCTGGACCGCGGTGTGCGGGGGTGAGAAGACGGTGGCGTTCTCCAGGAGTTCGGCGATCAGGTGGGTGAGGTCGGCGACGGCGGGTCCGCCGACGCCGATCCGGGCCAGGCGGCGGACCTCGATGCGTTCGTAGTCCTCGACCTCGGCGACGGCGGCCCGCACCACGTCCATCAGCTGGATGGGCTTGCGCCACTGGCGGGAGGGGGCGGCGCCGGAGAGGATCACGAGGCCTTCGGCGTGCCGCCGCATACGGGTGGTGAGGTGGTCGAGGCGGAACAGGTCGGCGAGTTCGTCGCCGTTCTCGGTGCGGCGCTCCATCGCGTCCAGCAGGGTGAGCTGGCGGTGCAGGAGGACCTGGTTGCGGCGGGCGAGGTTGACGAAGACCTCGGAGACGCCGCGCCGCATGTCCGCCTGCTTGACGGCGGCCTCGACGGCGGCCCGCTGGAGGGTGTTGAGCGCCTGGCCGACCTGGCCGATCTCGTCGGGTTCGTAGCTGAGGTGCGGGGCCTCGGTCTCGACGTCGACCTGTTCGCCCGCGGCCAGCCGGCGCATGACGCTCGGCAGCCGGACACCGGAGACCTCGTGGGCGTCCTTGCGCAGCCGGGAGAGGTCGCGGACGAGTTCACGGCCGATGCGGACGGAGACGAAGACCGAGACGATCAGAGCCAGGAAGCCGAGGATCCCGGCGATCCCGGCCTGGGCGAGGACCCGGTAGGCGGCCGGTTCGGCGCGGTCCTGGAAACGGTTGCCCATCTCCGTGGAGTCGCCGGCCAGCCGGTCCAGGACGGGCACGGCCGCCTCTTCCCAGCGGTCGGCGTCGACGGCGGCGGGGCGCTTCGTCGGCCCGGCGCCGATCAGGGCGTCCTCGGCGGTGCGCAGGGGTTCGGTGTCGGGGCTGCCCCAGAACTGCTCGACGCGGCGGCGTTCGGCGGCGGGGAGGTTCTCCAGGCTGACCTCGTAGAGCAGCTCGCGCTGCGCCACGAGGCCGGATATCTGGCGGAGTTCGGCCGTGGTGAAGCGGCCGGCGATGAGGCCGGAGGCGATGAGCGCGTCCTCACGCGAGAGCATCTCGCGGGCCCGGGAGATGCCGACCAGGGCCCGCATCTGCTTGTCCATCGACACGTTCTGAAGGGTGTGGAGTCCGTTGAGGAAGCGGTACGAGGGGTCGACGAGGCCGTTGTAGAAGTCCAGGGCCTTTGCTCGGCTGATGGTGCGCTTCTCGACCGACTCGCGCAGCGCCTCCAGTCCGTCGACGGCACTCAGGATCGCGTCCAGGCGGCTGCTGTCGGCGGCGCTCAGCGATTCCCGGACGTCCTGCTCCCGGGCGTTCTCCCTGACCTGGCTCACGATGCGGTCGGTGGCGGCGCGTTGGCCCATGAGGACGGGGAGCGCGTCGGAGGCCCTGGGGTCGGCGAGGAAGACCAGGGTCTGCCGTCGCTCGTCCTGGACGGCGCGGACGGCGTCCTCCAGGGGTTCGCTCACCTTCTCCACGATGGATCCGGCGCTCATCAGTTCGTCGGCCTGACGGCCGGTGATGTAGGTGGCGAAGACCCAGAGGCCCGTGAGAGAGACGAGCGGCACCAGCAGCAACGCCACGATCTTCCTGCGGATGGACTTCCCGCGAAAGCGCATGGCCTCCCCCAGATCGGCCCCGCACGGCGGCTGCGGGGGTCGCCCCGCGCGGTGGCTGCGCGGGTTGTCTTCTCCGTCAATAAACGGCGCGAGCCTACTACTGACACCGAGACAACTCGAAGACACGTCCGGATGATTTTCAGCCGTCCAACCGGAATTTGATCATGAGTTGTCCCGGTATTCCCGGAGATGAAATTCGCGAAAGTGACAGAGGGCACCGCCCTGACTCCTCAGGACCGGCACGTATCAGTTGGCTGGAATTCTTCGCTCCGTGACCTTCTGTGCCCTGCGCGTGCTTTTCCTGGGGAATCTTCGGGACGGGTGGTTCGTCCATATGTACGGGGTAGGCGCACGGTGGGGTCGCGCGCGGCAGGACGGACATGTTCCGCCCGCGTAGAACCGGCGCAAGCCGGGCAGCCACCCTGAAGTCGGACAGTGGCGGGGAGTTGAAGACCTTGAGTACGCAGGAACGCGGGGGCGCGGCGGCATCGGCTGCCGCGCGGCCGGAAGCCGCGGAGGGGGCACGGGTCCCGCGGCAGTTGTGGGTGGAGGAGCCGGCCTCGAAGCGGCGCATGCCCGATGCGGTGCGGACGGCCGCCGTGCGCGCCGTGCTGATCATGTCGGTGACGATCATCCAGGCGATGGTCGCCTTTCTGAGCACGTTGACCGGCTCCTGGCTGGCCTTCCCGATGGTGCTCAGCAGTGTGGCCAGCACGGTGGTCGCCACCTGGGCGGTGCTCGACGTATGGGTGACCCGGCAGGTGTGGAACCAGCGCAACGGCGTGGTGTCCGTGCCGAGCAGCACGGCCCGTCAGATACGTCGTGAGCGGCGCCGGTCCCGCCGGGCCGAGCGGGCGGCCGAGCGGGACGGCACGGGCGGTGGCATAGGCGGCCGCCGGAGCGCCGGCGGCCTCTCCCGCGCCTGACGGGCACTGCCCGCGCTCGAACGGCCGGCGGCCGTGGTCGGCCCGGCGGGCAGCCGCCCGCTGCTCCCGGTCCGGCGGTTACGCCTCGGTCTCCGGGGTGGCCGGGGTCTCGGCGGTGGTCTGCTCGCTCCGTTTGAACATCCGGGTCGCCGTGATCTCGCCGTGGACCGTCTCGCCCTCCGGGTCCTGCTGCGGCAGACCGGGCCGCAGATGCTCCTCCACGCTGATGTACTTCAGCCCGGCCCTCAGGTCGGCGTCGTTGCGCAACCGGATGACGAGGGGGAACTCGGCAAGCGCGGTCGTGTCGAACAGGCCGGTCGTGTAGAGGAGTTGGACGCCCAGCGCGTCCGACACGGCCCGCTGGAGCTCCAGCAGATACGTGGCGTTGGCGCGGCCGATCGGGTTGTCGAGGAACAGGGTGCCCGCGTGCCGGTGGCGGTCGCGGCCCCGGTCGTTGCTGCGCAGCGCGGCCATCGTGCAGTAGAGGGCGATGGCCGCGGTGAGCAGCTGGCCGCCGGAGAAGACGTCGCCCATCTGCCCGACGGGTACGCGCTCGGCGCGCAGCACGGCGTCCGGCTTCAGGATCTCCACCGCGATGCCCTTGGGCCGCAGGGCCGCCTCGACCCCCCGCAGCAGCAGGGACATGCCGTCCCGCCGCAGATCGGAGTTCTTCTTCAGGGCGGCGCTGGTGGCCTCGTCGATGACCTCGCCGAGGCGCTCGGTGAGGGTGGCCTGGTCGGGTTCCTCGAAGCGGATGCGGAGGAATTCCTGCCCCGACCACTCCCCCAGTCCTTCGGGGAGCTGGGACAGCCGCTGGGCGGAGCGCAGGGTGGTGAGCGCCGACTCGACGAGTCCGCGCAGCCGGTCGACGATCGAGTCGCGGTTGCGCTCCAGCTGGACGAGCTCGTCGGTGAGGACGCGCAGCCGGGGGGCGAAGGCGTCGGCCCACTTGCGGGCGTGCTCGGGCAGCGCGGAGGCGGGCAGTTCGCGGATCTGCTGGCGGGCGGGGGTGCGGACCTGTTCGTACCGGGTGGAGTTGGCGTGTCGGACGAGGATGTCGCTCGCTTCCCTCACGGCGCTTTCGGCGGCCGACAGGTCGGCGTTGCAGCCGCGCAGGGAGCGGCGGGACTCGGCGGCGGACTGCCGGGCCTCCTCCAGACTGCCGGGGTACGGGTCGGGGCCCTCGGTCTCCTCTTCAGCGCCGTGGTCGCGCAGGAGGTCCCGCAGGAGGGCCGCGGTCTCGTCGAAGCCGCCGGCGGAGTCCTCGGCGGTGCGGTGGGCGTGCAACAGCTCGCTGTGGGCGGCGCGGGCGGTGTCCAGGGTGGCGGTGGCGTCGGCCAGTTCGGCGTTGGCGGTACGCAGGAGGGCCTGGGCCCCTTCGGCGTCGGCCGGGACCAGGTCGTCCGGCAGCTCGGTGTGGTGGGGGCGGTCGTCGTCGGGGGCGAGCCGTTCGGCTTCGCCGCGCAGCCGTCCCAGGTGCTCGCTGGCGTTGGAGGCGCGGGTCTCCAGGAGCTGGACGTGTGCTTCGGCGCGGGCGGCGGCGGCCTGGCGGGACGGGCCGTCGGCTCCGTCGGTCCCTTCCAGGAGCTGGGCGGCGCGGGTGCGGACCTTGTTGGTGAGGCGGTCCAGCTCGGCCAGGGCGGCGCTCTCGTCGCTCTCGGCGCGGGCCTGTTCGGCGCGCAGGTCGGCGCCGACGCCGACCTTCTCGTACAGCTGGGACGCGGCCCGGTAGGCCTCGCGCAGGGTGGGCAGGGCGGTGCGGGCCTTCGCCTCGTCCTCCTCGGGGAGGACTTCGGGGACGCCGGCGATCTCAGCACGCTCGGCCCGCAGGGCGCGGGCGGTGCGGTGGGCGTCGTCCCCGGCGCGCTGGGCGGCGCGTCGGTCCTCGTCGGCGGCGCGGGCGAGGTCGAGGCAGACGGCGGCGCGGGCCTCGGACTCGGCGGCCTCGTCGGCCAGTTCGCGCAGGCGGGCCTGCCAGCCGGAGCGCTCGCGGAGCCGGTGGGCGAGTCCCGCGAGGGCGTCGGCGGCGCGGCGGGCCCGCTGGGCGGCCTCCTGGCGTTCGTCGCGGACCCGGGCGGTGTCGGCGGCGGCCTCGTCGGCCTCGGCACGGGCGGTGCGGGCCTCGGCGAGGACTGCTTCGGCGCTCTCGGCTGCCGTACGGGCGGTGGCGGCGGCCTCGGCCAGTTCGGCGAGCATGCCGGGCGGGCAGTCGGCACGCCACGAGCCGATGCGTGAGGCGAGGGCGCGGTCGCCGGAGAGGCGGGCGGCCAGCGTCCGGATGTCCTCGTCGCGGGCGGCGGCGCGGCTGCGCAGCGCGTGGCGCTCCTCGTCGGCGGCGTGTTCGTCGTGCATGGCCGGGTTCGGCGGGACGAGGAAGACGCCGTCGCTCGCGGACTCCGAGCCGGTGCCGGGGGCCGGGACGGGGGCGAGGAGAGCGGCGGCGGTTCCGACGGCGACGGCCGAGCGGGGCAGCAGGGCGGCCCCGGCGAGGACTTCACGGGCGCGGGTGTGGGCGTCGGGGTCGGTGATGACGACGCCGTCGACGAGTTCGGGGCGGGCGGCGAGGACGGCGGCGTGGTCGGCGGGGTCGACGGCCTGCGCGAGGTAGCGCCAGCCGGGCAGGGCGGGGATGCCGTGCTCGCCGAGATATTCGACGGTGGCCAGGACGTCGGGGCCGGGCGGCAGCAGCCCGCCCTCGCCGAGCGCGCCGAGGATGCGGGCGTCGTCGGCGGCGGCGGTGCGCAGGTCGAAGAGGCGGCGTTCGGCGGCGGCGACGGACTGATCGAGGAGGTCGCGCAGTTCGTCGGCGCTGCGGTCGAACTCCTCGGCGGTCAGGGGCTGCTGGGCGTTGGCCGGCTGGTCGGCGAGAGCGACGGCGCGGTCCGGGGAGGAGTCCGGCGCGGTGCCCGTGCCGTCGCTCCGGTGGCCGGTCGTCGTGGTGTCGTCGCCGGTGGGGGTGGTGCGGGCGGTGCCCTGGTCCTGGCCCGGCGTCCCGTCCAAGGACTCCCGGCGAGGGTGCGGGACGCCGGTGCCCGAGGGCAGGCCGAGCAGGTCCGCGAGGCGGGGGTCGGCGGCGATCGACGCGGCGGCCAGGTGCTCGTCCTCGTAAGCCCGCTCCGCGGCCTTGGCGCCGTCGGCGGCGCGGGCGGCGGCCAGTTCGGCGCGGCTCTCGGCGGCGGCCGCCTCGCGGGCGGTGTCGGCGGCGGAGCGGGCGGCTTCACGGGCGGTGTCCCAGGCGGCGACGGCGGACTGTTCGGCGTCGCTGGCGGCGAGGGCCGCGCGGGCGGGGTCGGCGTCGGGCGCGGTGTCGTCGAGCCAGCCGGCCCGGACGGCTTCGGCGGTCTCCTGGCCGACCTCGGCGAGGCGCTGGCGCAGATGCCCCGCCTCGCTGCGGGCGCGCTGGGCCTCGGTGGCGGCGACCGTCGCGTCCCGGTGGGCGCGTTCACCGGTGGCCTGGAGGGTGTCGGAGCGCTCCTCCTCCTCGTTGGCGAGGCGTTCGCCCTCCTCGGCGGCCTTGTGCAGGGCGCGGACGAGGTCGGTGGCGGCGGCGGAGCGGGCGGCGAGGGCGGGGGCGGCGTCGCGTTCGGCCTCGCGGATGGCGGCGGCGACCCTGGCGGAGCGGTCGGCGGCGGCGCGGTGGCGCAGGACGGCTTCGGCGGCCTGCCAGGCGGAGTGCAGGGTGCGGGCCTCGACCAGCTCCTTGCGTCCTGCGGTGGCGCTCTTCTCGGCGGCGGTCAGGGCCAGTGAGGCGTGCCGGTAGGCCAGTTCGGCGGCGATCAGGGCGCGGCGGCCCCGGGTCGACTCGGCTTCGGTGACGGTGTGGGCGGCGGCGGTGACGCGTTCGGCCAGCTCGGCGGTGCGGCCGCGCTCCTCGGCGGCACGGGCGGAGAGCCGGCGGGCCAGGGTGCGGGTGCGGCGCTCGGCCCCGGCGTGGATGTCGCGGGCCCGGGTGCGGGTGTCGGTGGCCTCGACGATCCGGCCGAGGAGGTCGACGGAGCCCGCGGTGAAGTCGCGTTCGGCGGTCAGCTCGGCTCGGCGGCCCAGTTTGTTGCCGAAGCCGCTGACCAGGTCGGCGAGCCCGTCGGTGTCGCGGGTGTCGGTGACGGCGCGGAGCAGGAGGTCGGTGAAGTCGGAGTCCTTCTTCACCGCGAAGAGGCCGGCGGCCTCGCCCTCGTCGGCGTTCATCTCGCGCTGGTAGCGGAAGAGTTCGGGGTCGAGGCCGAGGTCGCCGAGGTGTTCGTTCCAGCGGTCGTGGATCTCTTCCCAGTGCACGTCGAGGTGCGCGTAGAACTTGCCCGCGTCCGTCAGCGCGTCGCGGAAGCCCTTCATGGTGCGCCGCCTGCCTCGGGCGCCGGAGACGCCTTCGGCGGGGCGGCCCACGGCGGAGGCCTCGGCGACGGGCAGGCTGTCCAGGCTGAGCCCGGGTCCGGGCCGGAACGAATACCAGGCCTCGGCGAACTTGCGCGGGTCGTTGGAGACCTGGCGGCCCCGCCATTCGCTGACCTTGCCGACGACGACGCACTCCCCGGTGAGGGTGTGCTGCCACTCCAGGGCGACGTGCCCGCAGTCGTCGGCCAGGAGGAACTTGCGCAGCACGCCGGAGCTGGCCCCGCCGAGGGTGTTGCGGTGGCCGGGGAGCATCACCGAGAAGATCAGCTTGAGCAGGACGGACTTGCCGCCGCCGTTCTCCAGGAAGAGGACGCCCGCGGGCGCGGGGCGGCGGGGCGGGCCGACCGGCTCGTCCTCGAAGAACTCCGCCTGGGCGGGGGCGGGGTTGGGGACGGGTGCGCCGACGCCGCGCAGGTCGAGGACGGTGTCGGCGTAGCGCGCACCGGCAGGCCCGATGGAGTAGAGGCGGACCCGGGACAACTCGTACATGGCGGCGGACTCTCGTCGTTCGGTGAGCGGGGGTGGAGCGGCGGGGGGTGTGCGGGTCGGTCGGGGTCAGGAGTGGAAGGGCAGGCCCGCGTCGGCGGCCAGCTCCACGCTGTCGGGGTCGGGCGGCGGCAGCAGGGTGGCGGAGCCGTCGGTGACGGGGACGACGCCGAGCTCCAGCAGTTCCGCCATGGCGGCGCTGCCCGCCAGGTCACGGACCTGGAGCTGGTAGCGGGCGGTGGTGCGGTAGGCGCCGCCCGCGTCGTCGCCGGTGCGCTGGAGGAAGCCGGAGTCGGTGAGGAAGGCGACGGCCTTGCCGATGATGCCGGTGGTGGATCCGGCGAGCCGGCGCGCGTCCTTGGTGGCGCCGGTGGAGCTGCGGCGCGCGTAGATCCGCCAGCCGGCTTCGAGCCCGGGGGCGTCGCTGACGGGGTCGGTGTTGTCGCCCTGCTCCTCGGCGCGCTCCTCCAGCCGTCGGCAGGCCTGGCGTACGAAGGCGTCGACGCCGTTGACCGTGATGCGGCCGATGTACGCGTCGTCGGCGAGGTCCTCGGGGCGGGGGAAGGCGAGGGCGGCGACGGCGAGGTGGGCGAGGCCGTGCAGGAAGCGGTCGGCGGCGTCGGAGGAGGCGCGGCGGGCGTAGTCGCCCATGCGGACGGCGAAGACGGAGTCCTCGCCCGCCGTGACGGCCATCCCGGCGCGCGGGGAGACCTCCAGGACGACGAGGCCGAGGCCGGTGGCGACGGCGTCGGCGAGCCGGGCGAAGGCGCTCTCCTCCCGGTAGCGCCGCAGGAGGTCGGCGTATTCGGCGTCACGGGCGGGCAGCAGCTTGGGCTGGAGCCCGAAGGAGACGAGCCGGGCGGCGTCAGCGGCGTCGGCCGGGGTGACGGCGGTCTGTCCGGCGGGCTCGGCGGCGTGTGGAGAGCCGGGGTACGGAGAGGTGTGCGCGGAGTCGGGCCCGTACGCCGTGGAGGGAGCCGCGTACGTCGTGGCGGGGCCGGTGTGCGCGGAGGGCTCGGTCCACGCGTCGGGGTGCTCGGCGTCGTGGTCGCTCACGGCTGGGACTCCTCGGTACGGACGTGGTGCGGGTGCGGAGGGCGGGCTGGGCCGGCCGCGACGGGAGAGGCGGCGGAGGGCGCGGGGCGGGCGGGGCCGGTCACGAGGCCTCCTGGCGGTCGGCGGCCATGCCGACGGCGTCCAGCAGCGCGGTGCCCACGATGAGGTCGGCGCCGCCGAACTCGGGGTCGTCCAGCTCCGCACCGTCGTCCACGGCGAAGAGCAGGCGCCGCTCGCCCTGGCGGTAGGCGGTGCCGACGGGCGGGCTGGCGGCGTGGACGGCGAGCAGGGCGACCAGGTACGGCAGGTCGGTGTCGCCGGTGCGTCGGGCCTCGGCGAGCAGTCCGGAGAGCCGGCGCGGGGCGTCGTGCTCCAGGTCGAGCAGGGTCATGGCGCGGGCGAGCTGCTCCTCGCTGAACCGGCTGTCGTCGGGGGTGGCGATCAGATCGGGCTCGGGCATCTCCGCGCCCAGGTGCTCGCGCTCCAGCGGCGGGGTGAGCAGCAGGTCGACCAGGTCCCCGATCCGTACGGAGGTGGGGGTGCGCAGTCCGGTGCCGTGGGCGAAGAACGCGTCGGTGGCCCGGGTGGACTGCTCGACGGGGAGCGGGAGGAGCGGGGCGAGGAGCTGCCCGTACAGATCGAGGCCCGCGTGGGGGGCCGGCGGCGCGAAGGCCTGCCGGTCCTGCTCCGCGCGGAAGAGGGGGCCCGCCTCCAGCAGCCGGGACTGGAGCTGGGTGTGGCGGCGGATGCAGTCCTTGACGATGTCGACGAGCTCGGCGGCCCGGCGCTTGTGCTCGGGGTCCTCGGCCTCGTCGCGGGCCTTGCGGATGTTGGTGAGGATCGCGTTCTCGTGGCGGTAGCGGTCGGCCACGTGGTCGAGGGCCTCGGCGATCATGTCCGGGACGGTGTGGAGCCAGTCGACGGCGCGGACGTTGCGCCGGGTCGCCTCCAGGGTGCGGCGCAGGGTCTCGGCGTACTGCACGGTGCGGTAGCGGGCCTGTTCGGCGGCGAGCTGGGCGTCGGCGAGGCGGCCCCGGCTGATGAGGACCTCCAGCTTCACCTCGGCGGCGATCTGGGCGCTGGTGACATCGGTGTCCAGCGCGCCGACGAGGACGTTGACCGCTTCGTCGGTGGCGCGGAGGTAGACCGTGCCACCGTGGCCGGGGACCTCCTCGATCAGCTTGAAGTCGTAGTCGCGGCGGACGTAGACCCCGTCGGTGTTGAAGGTGCCGTAGACCGCGCGGAAGCCGCGGTCGACGCTGCCGACGTTGATCAGGTTCTCCAGGACCCAGCGGGCGACCCGTTCGTGCTCGGCGACGGGGCGGTCGGGGGCCTGGGCGGCGACGCGGGGCAGCAGCCTGGCCACTATCTGGTCGTGGTCGGCCCCGGTGTCGAAGTCCATGTTGAGCGTGACGTGGTCGATCGCGGCGAGGGCGACCTCCGCCATGGCGTACACCGTGTACTCGCCGGCCAGATTCGCCTTGCGGACGTCCAGGTCGTGCAGCGGCGCCGTGCACGCCAGCGCGCGCAGCCGCCGCGAGAGCCCCTCGTCGGCGGCGGGGCCCGGGGCAGGCCGCGGCCCCGCGCTGAGCTGCGGCGCAGCGGTGTCCGTGTTGGCAGGCGAAGTCACGTGGGACAGATTAGGTCCTCGCACTGACAACGGTCGAAACGGCGTTTATGCGACCGGTCCCGTACGGGGGCTACGACCCTGCGGGGCCGTAGCCCCCGCCGCCCGGTGTGCGCACCACGAGCACGTCTCCGGCCTCCAGTTCGGCGGTGTCGCAGCCCTCCAGCGGGACGACCTCGCCGCCCGCCCGCTCGATGTGCTGCTCCCCGAGCGCTCCCGGCTCCCCGCCGCCGGCTCCGTACGGCGGGACACGGCGGTGGCCGGAGAGCAGGGCGATCGTGACGGGTTCCAGGAAGCGGATGCGGCGCTCGACGCCGTGGCCGCCGTGCCACCGGCCCGTCCCCCCGCTGTCCTCCCGTACGGCGAAGGACTCCAGGCGGACCGGCAGCCGCCACTCCAGGATCTCGGGGTCGGTGAGCCGGGAGTTGGTCATATGGGTCTGCACGGCGTCGGCGCCGTCGAAGCCGTCCCCCGCTCCGGAGCCGCTGGCGATCGTCTCGTAGTACTGGACGTGGTCGTTGCCGAAGGTGAGGTTGTTCATGGTCCCCGAGCCCTCGGCCTGGCCGCCGATCGCCCCGTACAGGGCTCCGGTGACCGCCTGGGAGGTCTCCACGTTGCCCGCGACGGTCGCCGCCGGGTAGCTGGGGTCGAGCATCGAGCCGGGCGGAATGGTCACGTCCAGGGGTTTGAGGCAGCCGCTGTTGAGCGGGATGTCCGCTCCGACGAGGGTGCGGAAGACGTAGAGGACGGCGGCCATGACGACGGAGCGGGGCGCGTTGGCGTTGCCGGGCTGCTGGGGGGAGGTTCCGGTGAAGTCGAGGTGGGCGCCGCGGGCGTCCCGGTCCACGGTGAGGCGGACCTGGATCACGGCGCCGCTGTCGGTCTCGTAGCGGCAGTGGCCGTCGTGGAGTCCGGCGACGATGCGGCGTACGGACTCCTCGGCGTTGTCCTGGACGTGCCCCATGTAGGCGTCCACGACGTCGGGCCCGAACTGGTCGGTCATCCGTCGCAGTTCGGCGATGCCCTTCTCGTTGGCGGCGATCTGGGCGCGCAGGTCGGCGAGGTTGGTGTCCGGGGAGCGGGAGGGGTACGGGGCGGAGGCGAGCAGGTTCCGGGTCTCCTCCTCGCGCAGCCGGCCGTCGCGGACGAGCAGCCAGTTGTCGAAGAGGACGCCCTCCTCGTGGATCGTCCGGCTGAAGGCGGGCATGGAGCCGGGGGTGGTGCCGCCGATCTCGGCGTGGTGGCCGCGCGAGGCGACCAGGAACCGGAGCTTCCCCTCGTCGAAGACGGGCGTGACCACGGTGACGTCGGGCAGGTGGGTGCCACCGTGGTACGGGTCGTTGACGGCGTACACGTCGCCGGGGCGCAGGGTGCCCTCGTTGCGCCGCAGGACCTCTTTGATCGACTCCCCCATGGAGCCGAGATGGACCGGGATGTGCGGGGCGTTGGCGATCAGGTTGCCCTCGGCGTCGAACAGGGCGCAGGAGAAGTCGAGGCGTTCCTTGATGTTGACGGAGTGGGCGGTGTTCTCCAGGCGGACGCCCATCTGCTCGGCGATGGACATGAAGAGGCTGTTGAAGACCTCCAGCAGCACGGGGTCCACTCGGGTGCCGACGGCGGTGCGTTCGGGGCGGGGGCTGCCGCGGGTGAGGACGAGATGTCCGGTGGGGGCCGCTGCGGCCTGCCAGCCGGGGTCGACGACGGTGGTGGAGTCGTCCTCGGCGACGATCGCGGGCCCGGTGACGGTGGCGCCGACGTGCAGGTCCGCCCGCCGATGGAGCGGGGCGCGCTGCCACCGCCCCTCGGCGTACAGGTCCACGGTGTCGGCCGGGGGCGGTGAGGCGTCGTGAGGGTCGGAGCCGGTGACGGGCGCGCTGCCATCGGTCGCGTCGAGGGTCCCCGTGGTGTCCGTGACCCCGGTCGCCCCGGTGGCTTCCACCGAGACCGTCTCGACGACGAGGGGCTTGTCCATCCTGAAGCCGAAACGGGCCCGGTGGGCGGCCGCGAACTCCTCGGCCATGGCGGCCTCCGTGTCCGGGTCCACCGGAAGCGCCGCGTCCGTCCCCGCGTACCGGAGCAGGATCCGGGCGCGGGTGGTGATCGCGGAGTCGGGCACTCCGTCCGCGCGCAGCGCTTCGCGGGTACGGTCGGCCAGCTCGGCGCAGAGCCGCTCCACCCGCTCCCGGCAGGCCGTGTCGAGCTGTTCCTCCACCGACTGCTCGCGCATCGCGGTCGCGTCGGCCAGGCCGATGCCGTACGCGGAGAGCACCCCGGCGAGCGGGGGGACGAGGACGGTGCCGATGCCCAGCGCGTCGGCGACCGCGCAGACGTGCTGGCCGCCCGCGCCGCCGAAACCGGTCAGCGCGTAGCGGGTGACGTCGTGGCCGCGCTGCACGGAGATCTTCTTGACGGCGTTGGCCATGTTGAGCACGGCGATCTCCAGGAAGCCGGCCGCCGCCTCCGCCTCGTCCGGCCGGCTTCCGGTGGCGCGCCCCACCTCGTCGGCGAGCTCGGTGAACCGTTCGCGTACGTGGTCGGCATCGAGTGGAAGGTCGCCGTCCGCGCCGAAGACCGCCGGGAAGTGGGAGGGCTGGACGCGGCCGAGCATCACGTTGGCGTCGGTGACGGTGAGGGGGCCGCCCCGGCGGTAGCAGGCGGGGCCGGGGGCGGCGCCGGCCGAGTCGGGGCCGACGCGGTAGCGGCTGCCGTCGAAGTGCAAGACGGAGCCGCCGCCGGCCGCGACGGTGTGGATGCTCATCATCGGGGCACGCATCCGGACCCCGGCGACCTGCGTCCCCAGTTCGCGTTCGAACTCCCCGGCGTAATGCGACACATCGGTGGAGGTGCCGCCCATGTCGAAGCCGATGACCCGGTCGTGGCCGGCCTGCTGGGAGGTGCGGACCATGCCGACGACGCCTCCGGCCGGTCCGGAGAGGACTGCGTCCTTGCCCCGGAAACGGGTGGCTTCGCGCAGCCCCCCGTTGGACTGGAGGAACATCAGCCGGATCCCGTCGAGGCGGGCGGCGACCTCGTCGACGTACCGGCCGAGGACGGGTGAGAGGTAGGCGTCGACGACCGTGGTGTCGCCCCGGGGGACGAGCCTGATCAGCGGGCTGACCTCGTGGGAGCTGCTGACCTGGGTGAAGCCCGCTTCCCGGGCCGCCTCGGCGACGGCCCGTTCGTGGGCGGGGTGGCGGTAGCCGTGCATGAGGACGACGGCGGCGCTGCGCAGCCCCTCGGCGTGGGCGGCACGCAGTTGTTCGCGTACGGACGCGAGCTCCAGGGGCCGTACGGTGCGGCCGTGGGCGTCGATGCGTTCGGGGACCTCGATCACGCGCTCGTGGACGGAATCGGGCAGGACGATGTGCCGGTCGAAGAGGCGCGGCCGGTTCTGGTACGCGATGCGCAGCGCGTCCCGGAAGCCCTCGGTGATCAGCAGGACGGTCGGTTCGCCCCGCCGCTCCAGCAGGGCGTTGGTGGCGACGGTGGTGCCCATCCGGACGGCGGCGACCCGGTCGGCGGGCACCGGTTCGCCGGGGTCCAGGCCGAGGAGCAGCCTGATTCCGGCGACGGCCGCGTCGTCGTAGCGGCCGGGGTCGTGGGAGAGGAGCTTGCGGGTGATCAGCCGGCCGTCGGGGCGGCGGCCCACGATGTCGGTGAAGGTGCCGCCCCGGTCGATCCAGAACTCCCAGCGTCCGGTCATGGCGCCATTCTGTGCCCGCGCCCATGACCTCGCAGGAGCGGAAGTACTGGCGGGGCTCTCAGTCCAGGAAGAGCGCCGCCAGCCGGGGCAGCCGCCTGCGGTTCGCCTCGTCGTCCTCGGCGTCCCAGCTCTCGCCCTCCGGTGCCGCCGGGCGTATCCGCTCGCGCAGCGCCGCCTCCACCGCCGCGTCGAGCGAGTCGGTCTCGCCCCGGACACGCCGGTAGGCCTCGGTCACCGGCGCGCTCAGCGACTCGTATCCGATCCAGCCTCGCTCGCCTCGGCCCATCCGGACCACCACCGGCAGACCGGCCAGGGAGTCGGGATCGGCGACCGCCCGGGTGAAGGTCTCCCGCCCGAGCAGGGCGAGCCCGTCGCGGAAGTCCATGAAGCCGTCGTCGCCGCAGCCGCCCTCGATGAGGTAGGCCGCGTTCCAGACGGGCCACCGGTAGGCGGAATCGGTCACCCCGACCGCCGTGACGGCGAACGCCGCTATCCGTTCCGGCTCCAGGGCGGCGAGCACGTCCGTCAGCGCGCCCGGCAGCGGATCGTCGGGCGCGTCCCGGTCGTCCGCCCGGTCCCCGACAACGTCACGAGCCCGTTCGACGAGCCCCCACCACTCGTTGCTGTCCATGGGAAAAGCGTAGGAGGAGGGTCTGACAACGACCCTCCTCCTCCGTTCTCGGTCCCTGGCCTCAGACGGCCGACGCGTCCGGCCCGATCCGGCTGCGCACCGCCGTCTGGACCTCGGCCTCCTCGGCCGGGTCGGCGGCGAGGCGGCGCAGGCGTTCGGCGACGCGGATGTCGCCGGTCTCGGCGTGCAGGGCGGCCACCTCGCGAGTGGTCTCCTCGCAGTCCCAGAGGCACTCCACCGCGAATCCGGTCGCGAAGGACGGGTCGGTGGCGGCCAGGGCGCGGGCGGCCCTGCCCCGCAGGTGCGAGGAGGACGTCTCGCGGTAGACGTGGCGCAGGACGGGGGCCGCGCAGGCGATGCCGAGGCGGCCGGCTCCGTCGACGAGGGTCCACAGCCGGGGGGCGTCGGGTCCGTCGCCGCGTACGGCCTCCCGGAGCGCGCCGAGGACTTGGGGAGCGTCCTGGGCGGTGCCTCGGCAGGCGAGCACTCCGGCGGCGGAGGCGCCGAGGGCGTCGGGGCGGTGGGCCCAGCGCCTGGCCCGTTCGACGGCGTCGTCGCCGGTCATCCGCTCGAAGGCGGCGATGGCGGTGTGGGCGACGGTGCGGGAGGGGCTGACGGCGGCGGCCTCGATGAGGTCGAGGACGACGGGTTCGGCGGCTTCCGCGAGGTAGTGCAGGGCGGCGCAGCGGGCGCCTTCGGGGCCGCTGCGGGCGGCCTCGACGATCTGGGGAAGGTCGTCGGGTCCGGCGACGGCGGTGAGGCAGCGGGCCGCGGGGACGTGCAGTTCGCTGCCGCGTTCCAGGGCCTGCTGGGCCCAGTCGAAGACGGCCTGGACGCTCCAGCCGGGGCGGGGGCCCCCGGGGCGCATCTGGCGCTGCCATCGGTCGAACGAGCCCTGTTCGCCGGCGGCCCGGACACGGGCGCCGACCGCTTCGCGAGGGTCGTCGGCCCAAAGCCGCCAGGGTCGCGGCTCGAAGGAGTCGCGTACGGCGGCGGCGAGGTCGGCCGCGCCCTCGTCGGTGACCGGGAAGCGGGCGAGGACGGGCAGCGCGAGGGAGCGCAGGCCGGCGTCGTCGTCGCGCAGGGCCAGCTCGTCCAGGGCCCAGGCCCAGTTGGCGCCGGTGGCCGCGTAGCGGCGGAGCAGGGCCAGGGCGTCGTCGCGTCCGTAGGAGGCGAGGTGGCCGAGGACGGAGAGCGCCAGACCCGTGCGGGAGTCGTCGGTATCGATGTGGTCGTCGGGATCGGCGAGGTGCCGCTCGATCTCCTCGATACCGCCGTCGAGGTCGAGGTAGAGACGGGCGTAGTAGAGGGAGCGGTTCTCCACCTGCCAGTCGTGGCGGGGGTCGCTCACGACGCAGTGGTTGAGGGCCGCGAGGGCCTCGGGGCGTGGTGCGGCGAGCGCGTGGAGCGTGCCGTCGCCGCGGCCCCTCTGCAGCAGGCCGAGCAGGGTGCCGCTCGGCGCTATGAACGGATCGAACATGGGAGAAAGCCTCACATCAAGCTGTCGACGCAACCGGGACTGTGCAGTGCCCCGTGCCTCTCGGCACGTGGGGGTGTCCGGGGGACACCGCTACGCCGCGCAGTGACATGATCGGCCGACCGCCGTCTTTCGCCTGGTGTAGAGCATCTTCCTCTGCCTCTCGTCGGTGGCCCTGAGCGGGCCCGCGACGTCATGATGACCCAGCCATTTCGCCACCGCGACCACATTTACGACGGACCGGTCAGCGAAGCCCACGGCGGACGCGCCCAGCGGCGCCCCCGCCGGTGTCTCACCGCGCACCGAAGCGTTCCAGCAGGTCGGACTTGCCGAACATCCGGGCCGTGTCCAGCGCGGACGGTGTTCCGGCGGCCGGGTCGGCGCCGGCGGCGAGCAGGGCGTCGATGACGGCGTCCTCGCCCTTGAAGACGGCTCCGGCCAGCGGGGTCTGGCCCCGGTCGTTGGCCCGGTCCGGGTCGGCGTCGCGGGCGACGAGGGCGGCGACCGTGGCGGCGTGCCCGTGGTAGGCGGCGAGCATCAGGAGCGTGTCGCCCCGGTCGTTGGTGAGGTTGGCGGGGACTCCGGCCTCGACGTACGCGGTGAGGGCCTCGGTGTCGCCGGTGCGGGCCAGGTCGAAGACCTTGGTCGCCAGCTCGACCACCTCGGGATCGGGGGTTTCGCTCATCGGGACAAAGCCGCCTTCCTTTGACTGCTGCCACGGCTCACCGCCGTGGTTGACCTGGTGGGGAGTACGGCGGGGGGCCGTACGAGTGAATCGACAGGGTACTGCTCCCGGGCCGACATGACCCGGCCCGGATACGGCAAGGGATCACCGCGGCTGATCCTGCCCGGCACGGACCGGGTGATGCCGCTCCCCGGGGGCCGACTTCTGTGAGCCAGTCAAGTGAAAGCGCGGGATATTCACTCGATTGCACCTTTTGTCGTATAGATACTTCCCGTGATCATGGAAGGACTCATGGTGACTGTCCCCTTCAACCAGGAGAGAACCGCTCATGATCCTTTCCATCTCGGGCGTGGTCCTGCTCGCCATCATCGTCTTCCTGTTCTTCAAGAAGGACGGGCTCAAGGCCTCCCACGCCATCGTCTGCGCCCTGTTCGGCTTCTACCTGGCCGGCACCGCCATCGCCCCGAGCATCACGGCGGGCGGGGCGAGCCTCGCCGGCCTGCTGGGCGGGATCAAGTTCTGACGCTCCGCAACCGCTCCCACCCCTTCAGGAGACCGACGTGGCCCGGCGACCACTCCCCCGCATTCTGAGCAGCGGCAGCGCTTCGATCACTCGCAGCAGAGAGATCGCGCGCACGGCCGCCGACAGTGCCACCGATGTCCTCCATCCGCTGATCACGGTGGTCCGCGGACTGCGGCTGCTGGCCGTGTCAGGCCGGCAGAAGTGGGTCGCCACCCCCAAGGAACGGCGTGGTCCCAAGCTGTTCCTCGGCGCGGCCTGCGTGCTGGTGGTGGCGCTCGTCCCGTACGGGCCGATCCTGGCCCTGATCACGGTGATGGGCGCCGCCGCGTGGAAGGGGCGGGAGCGGACCCCCGTGCGGACCGGGCCCGACGAGTCCGAGACCGCGCGTCTGCGGTCCCTGTACGAGGCGCTCGTGCCGTACTTCTCCACGGCCGACGACCCCGATCCGCTGTTCGCGCACGGCGGCGACTGGTCGAAGGCCTTCGACGCGTACGCCTTCGACCAGGACGGGCGGCTCACCCGCCTCCGGATCTCCTACCCCGCGTACTTCACGGACGGCGAGGCCGCCGCCCGCTCGCGGATCGAGCAGCTGCTCCACACCAAGTCCGGCCGGGGCCGCGAGTACCACTTCGGCTGGGACGAGGAGGCCAACCGTCTCGTCCTGACCGTGCTGGACGCCCTCTCCACGACGGTCGCCGCCCAGCGCTTCGTCACCGCCCCCGGTGAGACGGTCCTCGGCTTCACCGACCCGGACTCCGTCTCGCGCACCGTCCCCGTGCTCGACGGCGACACCACGGTGGACGCCTCGCCCGTCGTCTGGCGGACCGGCGGCCGCTCCACCGAACCGCATCTGCTGGCCGTCGGACAGCCCGGCGGCGGCACCACGACCCTGGTCCGCTCGATCGCCCTCCAGGCCCTCCAGAACGGCGACGTGATCATCGTCGACGGCGGCGGGAGCGGCGAGTACGCCGCTCTCACCGGCCGCAACGGCGTCCTCGCCGTGGAGTCCGGGCTCGGCGGGGCGCTGGCCACCCTGGAGTGGGCGGCGCACGAGACGGAGCGCCGCCTGATCACCGCCAATCTGGCCCGGCAGAGCGGCCGTCCGGCGCCGGACGACATCCGCCGCCCGCTGTGGATCCTGCTGGACCGCCCCGGTGTCCTCGGTCATCTCGCGGCGGCCGACGGCAGGCCCGACCCGCAGGAGCTGCTCCGGATCCCGCTGCGGCACGGCCGGGCCGCCCAGGTCACCGTCGTGCTGGCCGAGCAGTTCGACGCGCTGGACACCCTCACGGAGACCGTCCGGACCCACACCCGCGCCCGCGCCGTCCTCGGACCGGCCTCCCCCGAGCAGATCGAGGCCGTCCTCGGCGCAGGGCCGCACACCACTCCCCCGCCCGAGGTCCCCGCGGGCCGCGGCTACGTCCGGCTCGGCGCGGGACCGGTCCTACGGCTCCAGGTGCCCGCCACCCCGGACCCGTACGACGACGCGACGAGCGACGCGCACCGGCAGGCGGTGCTCGACCTGCTGCCCGGCCGGGGCGACCCGATGGAGGCGGCGCCCGTGCCGGAGCCCGCCGACGAGGGCCCGGCGACGGCACCGGTGCCCGTGGCCGCGGAAACGGCGGCCGTTCCGGTGGAGGCGATGGTCGGCGAGGCGCGGCCGGGCGAGCCGCTGGCGAAGGCGCAGCCGGCGGGCGCCGAGAGCTGAGCGGGCGCACGCGAACAGCAGCACGGCGGGCGGGGAGCGGGCCTGATGGTCCGCTCCCCGCCCGCCGTCGTCGTGCCGGCCCTCAGGCCACGAAGGAGCGCGGGGTGTCTGCCCCCGCGCCCGCCCCGGAGCGCACCAGGTCGACCGCCGCGGCCAGTCGTACGGCCGCCTCGTCCGCGACCGGCCCGCTCACCGTGAACGGCAGCCGTACGTACCCCTCGAAGGCGCCGTCGACCCCGAAGCGAGGGCCTGACGGCACGCGGACGCCGACGCGTTCGCCCGCCACGGCCAGCCGCGACCCGGAGATACCGCCGGTGCGCACCCACAGTGTCAGCCCGCCGCGCGGCACGGTGAACTCCCAGTCCGGCAGCTCCCGGCGCACAGCCGCGACCAGGGCGTCCCGGTTCTCCCGGGCCTGGCTCCGCCGGACCTCGACGGCCTGTTCCCAGCCGCCGGTGCTCATCAGCCAGTTGATGGCGAGCTGTTCCAGGACGGGCGTGCCCATGTCGGCGTAGGCGCGGGCGGCGACCAGGCTGCGGATGACGTCCGGGGCAGCGCGCACCCAGCCGATGCGCATACCGGCCCAGAAGGCCTTGCTGGCCGAGCCGACGGTGAGGACCGTGCTGCCGGCCGGGTCGAAGGCGCAGACCCGGCGCGGCATGTCGATGTCGGCGTCCAGGCGGAGTTCGTTCATGGTCTCGTCGACGACGAGGACCGTTCCGGCGGACCGGGCCGCCTCCACCAGATCGCGGCGCTGCTGCTCGTCGGCGAGCGCGCCGGTGGGGTTGTGGAAGTCGGCGACCACATAGGCGAGCCGGGGTGCGGCGTCCCGCAGCACCTGGCGCCAGCGGTTCATGTCCCAGCCGCCGAGCCCCTCCTGCATCGCGACCGGGACGAGTCGGGCGCCCGTCTCGCGCATGAGCTGGAGGATGTTGGCGTAACTGGGGGACTCGACCGCGATCCGTTCGCCGCGACCCGCGAAGAGGTGGCAGATCGCGTCGATGGCGCCCATCGCGCCGGTGGTGACCATGATCTGTTCGGGCATGGTCGGGATGCCGAGGGCGGTGTAGCGGTCGGCGATCATCTGCCGCAGGGCGGGCAGCCCGGCCGGGTAGTCGCCGTGCGTGTGGGCGTACGGCGGCAGCTCCTCCAGCGCCCCCTGAACCGCCCGGGTCAGCCAGGGCTCGGGCGCGGGCAGGGCCGCGCAGCCCAGGTCGATCATCGAGCCGAGCGACTCCGGCGGCAGCGGTTCGAGGCCGCGGGCGGGCAGCGGGTTGCCGGCCGGGACGGCGGTCCAGCTGCCCGCGCCGCGCCGCGACTCCAGGAACCCTTCGGCGCGCAGGGCCTCGTAGGCGGCGGCGACGGTCGTGCGGCTCACCGACAGGGCGAGGGCCAGTTCGCGTTCGGCGGGGAGCCGGGCGGCGACCGGAACCCGGCCTTCCAGGACGAGCAGCCGTACGCCGTCGGCGAGCGCGCGGTACGCGGGCGGCTTGCGGCCGCCGGGGCCGGTGGGCCGGGCCTGTTGTGACCGGAGCTGCCGGGCGAGCTGGGCCGCTCCCACCGTCGATGTCCACTGCGCCATCGAAATCAGTCCACCTTCCTCGAATTGGCCATAGTTGGTGGCCGATCCCCTGCCACAGAGTGACATGAAGCAGTCCACCATCACTACATCAGGGGGCACAACGTGGCCAGGACCACCGACCGGAGCACCACTCATCTCACCCGGCGGCTGGTCCAGCTGTACGTCGGTCTGGCGCTGTACGGGGCGAGCTCCGCGCTCCTGGTGCGCGCGGGGCTGGGTCTGGAGCCGTGGGGTGTGCTGCACCAGGGCCTCGCGGAGCTGACCGGGATCTCGATCGGCGTGGTGTCGATCATCGTGGGGGCGGTGGTGCTGCTGCTGTGGATCCCGCTGCGCCAGCGGCCGGGGCTCGGCACCGTGTCGAACGTCTTCGTGGTCGGTCTCGCGATGGACGGGACGCTCGCGGTGGTCGGCGACCTGGACGCGCTCGCCGTCCGTATCCCGGTGCTGGTGCTCGGCATCGTCCTCAACGGCGTGGCGACCGGGCTGTACATCGCGGCCCGGTTCGGCCCCGGCCCCCGGGACGGTCTGATGACCGGGCTGAACCAGATCACCGGCCGCTCGATCCGGCTGGTCCGGACGGCGATCGAGGTGGCGGTCGTGGTGACCGGCTTCCTGCTGGGCGGTTCGCTGGGGGCGGGCACGGTGCTGTACGCGCTGGCCATCGGCCCGCTGGCCCAGCTGTTCCTGCGGCTGTTCGCGCTCCCCGAGGCTTCCGGCCCGGGTGTCACCGTCGCCTCGGGCGAGCCGTCCACCCCCGCGCCGGCCGCCGGTTCCGGGCCCGTTGCCGCTCCGACGTCCGGGCAGGCCATACTGCCGCAGTGAAGCCGAGCCACCCCTATCTGGACCATCCGACGCCGATCGCCTTCGCCCATCGCGGCGGGGCGGCGGACGGTGTGGAGAACACCGTGACCGCCTTCCGCCGGGCGTGGGACGCGGGCTACCGCTACTTCGAGACCGACGTCCACACCACGGCGGACGGCCGGCTGGTCGCCTTCCACGACACGACGCTGGACCGGGTCACCGACGCCCGGGGCCGGATCGCCGAACTCCCCTGGAGCGAGGTGAGCCGGGCCCGGGTCGGGGGCGGCGAACCGCTCCCGCTCTTCGAGGAGCTGCTGGAGGAGTTCCCCGAGGCCCGCTGGAACGTGGACCTGAAGGCCGAATCGGCGCTGGCGCCGCTGCTCGGGCTGATCCGCCGGACCGACGCCTGGGACCGGATCTGTGTCGGCTCGTTCTCGGAGGCGCGGGTGGCCCGCGCACAGCGACTGGCGGGTCCCCGGCTGGCGACGTCGTACGGGGTGGGGGGCGTCCTCGCGCTGCGGCTGCGTTCGTACGGGATCCCGGCGCCGCTGCGCGCGGGCGCGGTCTGCGCGCAGGTCCCCGAGCGGCAGGGCCCCGTCCCGGTGGTGGACGCCCGCTTCGTCCGCACGGCGCACGCGCTGGGGCTCCAGGTGCACGTCTGGACGGTGAACGAACCGGAGCGGATGGCGGCGCTCCTGGACCTCGGAGTGGATGGCATCATGACCGATCACATCGAGACGCTGCGTACGGTGCTGAGCGAGCGGGGGGCCTGGTCCTGACGCCCGGTCCGTCCACGTCCACCGGGGACGAGCGAGGGGACGCGGGGATGAACACGGGGACAGCGGGGAAGGCCGATCCTTCGGGGCAGCCGCCGGACGGCACCTCGGCCGCCGCCCGCAAGCGCGAGCAGCAGGGCTGGTACTTCTACGACTTCGCGTGCTCCGTCTACTCCACCAGCGTGCTGACCGTCTTCCTCGGTCCGTATCTGACGTCGGTCGCCAAGGCCGCGGCGGACCCGGACGGCTTTGTGCACCCGCTGGGCATACCCGTGCGCGCGGGCTCGCTGTTCGCGTACTCCGTCTCGGCGTCCATCGTGGTGGCCGTGATCCTGATGCCGATCGTGGGCGCGGCGGCCGACCGTACGGGGCGCAAGAAGCCGCTGCTGGCGGCGGCCGCGTACACCGGGGCGGCGGCGACGGCCGGGATGTTCTTCCTGGACGGCCACCGCTATCTGCTGGGCGCCTTCCTGCTGATCGTGGCGAACGCGTCGATCTCCGTGTCGATGGTCCTGTACAACGCCTATCTGCCTCAGATCGCCGAGCCGGAGGAGCGCGACGCGGTCTCCTCGCGCGGCTGGGCCTTCGGCTACACCTCGGGGGCCCTCGTCCTGGTCCTCAATCTGATCCTGTACACCGGTCACGACTCCTTCGGGCTCGCGGAGTCCGACGCGGTGCGGATCTGTCTGGCCTCGGCCGGCGTGTGGTGGGGCGCGTTCACCCTCGTACCGCTGCGCCGGCTGCGCGACCGCCGGGTGCGGCCGGACGGCGAGGGGGCGGTCGGCTCCGGCTGGAAGCAGCTGCGGGCCACCCTGCGCGACATGCGGCGCCACCCGCTCACGCTCTCGTTCCTGCTGGCCTATCTCGTCTACAACGACGGGATCCAGACGGTGATCTCGCAGGCCTCGCTGTACGGCTCCGAGGAGCTGGGCCTGGACCAGACGACGCTGATCGTCGCGGTGCTGCTGGTGCAGATCCTGGCGGTGGCGGGGGCGCTCGGCATGGGGCGGCTCGCCCGTACGTACGGCGCGAAGCGCACGATTCTGGGGTCGCTGATCGTATGGACCCTGATCCTGCTCTCCGCCTATCTGCTGCCCGCCGACGCGCCGGTGTTCTTCTTCGTCCTGGCGGCGGCGATCGGGCTGGTGCTGGGCGGGAGCCAGGCCCTGTCCCGGTCGCTGTTCTCGCATCTGGTGCCGCGCGGCAAGGAGGCGGAGTACTTCTCCGCGTACGAGATGAGCGACCGCGGTCTGAGCTGGCTGGGGCCCCTGGTGTTCGGTCTGGCGTACCAGCTGACCGGCAGCTACCGGGACGCGATCATCTCGCTGGTGGCGTTCTTCGCCCTCGGCGCGGTGCTGCTCGCGCGGGTCCCGGTGAGGCGCGCGGTGGAGGCCGCGGGCAACCCCGTGCCGGAACGGATTTAGACGTTGAAGTCAAAGGCCGGTAGTATACGTCTTTGGCCTGCCCGGAGGACCGTTACTGCCAGTGGAAGCGGTTCAACCGTTGGGTGACAACATCCACCAGAGGTGACAAACCGGGCATGGGCGGGTACTCAACCCAGATAAAGCAGCGGCACGACGGGCGACGTATGACCCGCAACGGGAATCTTTACCGCCGACCGGACGTTGACCGGATGACGACGACAGCGACATTTTGTCCTGTGGGCGACAAGCCCGGGAGGCACGATTCATGAGTGAGCGAGCTCTCCGCGGCACGCGACTTGTGGTTACCAGCTACGAGACGGACCGCGGCATCGATCTGGCCCCGCGCCAGGCGGTGGAGTACGCATGCCAGAACGGACATCGTTTTGAGATGCCGTTCTCGGTAGAGGCAGAGATTCCGCCGGAGTGGGAGTGCAAGGCGTGCGGCGCCCAGGCACTCCTGGTGGACGGGGACGGCCCCGAAGAGAAGAAGGGCAAGCCGGCGCGCACGCACTGGGACATGCTCATGGAGCGGCGCACCCGCGAGGAGCTGGAAGAGGTGCTGGCCGAGAGGCTGGCGGTTCTCCGTTCCGGAGCCATGAACATCGCCGTGCACCCGCGGGACAGCAGGAAGTCTGCCTGACCGCGTAACACCGCACAGCAGCACAGCACCAAGAGCCGCGGGCCGTGACACAGAACATGTGTCACGGCCCGCGGCTCTTGTGCGGTAGGCCACCAGGGCGCGGGGCCCTCGGGGCGTGAGGCCCGTGGTTCCGGTCTCAGGGCGTGAGGGGCGGGCGCCGGTCCTGGGGGGCGTCGTCGGGTCCGCCGGGCGTCCGGGGGCCGTCGTCGCGGATGACCTCGCCCTGGACGACCTTGCCGTCCGGGCGGTGCATCCTGGCCTGCTGGAACGCGTCCCCGAGGCTGCCGGGCGTCGCCTCCCGCATCCGGCGTTCCAGCGAGCGCTCCGCGTAACGGCTGATCATGGTGCGCACCGGCGGTACGAGCAGGAGCAGCCCGGCCGCGTCCGAGATCAGTCCGGGGATCAGGAGCAGCAGCCCGCCCAGCATCAGCAGCCCGTTGCCCCGGGTGCCGCTGCCGCCGGCGGGGGCACCCGGCGGCGTGGCGGGAGCGCCGGGCTGTCCCGGCATCTGCTGGAGGGTCTCGGTGAGGTTCTTGAAGGCGCGCCGGCCGGCGCTCTTGATGACCACGGTGCCGAGCGCGGCCCCGGCCACCAGGATCAACAGGACCACGAGGCCGCCCGCGGCCGAGGCGACCAGGGTCAGGAGCCAGATCTCCAGGACCAGCCAGGCGGCCAGGGCCGGCGGCAGGAATCTACGGGCGCGCGAGCGCCGGGGACGGGTCGGGGGCGGAGTGCCGGTCGTCATGCCCCCAGTGTGCCCGTACCGGCGTGCAAACGGCGTAAGAGGGTGATCATGAAGCGGACCGGCGGGCGGGCCCCGGGCGCGGTTCCCGGCGCAGCCCTCGGTCGCGGGTCCCGGGGGCCGTCAGAGGGTCTTGCGGCCCAGGACCTTGTTGGCGCGGGAGGTGATTCCCCAGCCGGTGACCCGCCAGAGCGCCTCGACGAGGATGTCCCGGCTCATCTTGGAGTCGCCGACCTCCCGGTCGACGAAGGTGATGGGGACCTCGACGACGTGATAGCCCGCCTCGACCGCGCGTCGGGCGAGGTCCACCTGGAAGCAGTAGCCCTGCGAGGCGACCTCGCCGAGCCCGAGGCCGTTCAGCGTCTCGGTGCGGAAGGCGCGGTAGCCGCCGGTGACGTCCCGGACGGTGAGGCCGAGGGCGAGCCGGGAGTAGAGGCTGCCGCCGCGCGAGATGACCTCGCGGCTCTTGGGCCAGTTGACCACCCGGCCGCCCGGCACCCAGCGGGAGCCCAGGACCAGGTCGGCGCCCTTGAGCGCGGTGAGCAGCCGGGGCAGTTCCTCGGGCTGGTGGGAGCCGTCGGCGTCCATCTCTACGAGGACGCCGTAGCCGTGCTCGGAGCCCCAGGCGAAGCCCGCGAGGTAGGCGGCGCCGAGCCCTTCCTTGCCCTTGCGGTGCAGGACGTGGACCTGGTCGTCGGCGGCGGCGATCTCGTCGGCCGCCTTGCCGGTGCCGTCGGGGCTGTTGTCGTCGGCCACCAGGATGTCGGCGTCCGGGACGGCGGTGCGCACCCGGTCGACGATCGGCTTGATGTTCTCGACCTCGTTGTAGGTCGGGATGATCACCAGCACCTTGCCGAGCGGGCCGAACTGCCTCTGACCGCCGTCGTTCACTACTGCCCCTTAGAGTCCGTACACAGGGGGACACCATATCCAGCGCACCGGCCGGAAGGTCGCGCCCCCACGGCGGAACTGCGGATCGGGGCCCGGCGCCCTTCGGGCCGACCTGGGACCCGCTGGCTGCGGGTCGACCGAAAGCCGTTGTCTACTGAACGTCCGGGCCCCACCCGGGTCCCACCCTCCGTCCGGCTGAATCCCTCCCTCGCCCCCGAGGCGCGGGCGCTGAACCTGGCTGCCAGCGGTGGTGCGCCGGTGCGGCACACCACCTCATGACCCAGCGGCGTTCGACGACTGCGTGGAGGTTTAACCGGTCGGACGTCCTGTGGTGGACCCGGCCGAACCTACCGGCCCGTGGGCGCTTTCTGTCAACAGCCGTGCGACCTGCGACTTTTTCCGAAATGGCCTGGTCAGTGCCGAAGGGTCGCAGGTCGCGGACCGGCGGTCGGGCCATCGATCGGTGGTACGAAATGTCCTGACGTCACTCGTTCGGTCGCACGTAGACCGTTTGTCCGAGGACCACGGTCCGCAGGCAGACGGGCAGGTCGGCGCCGGGGGTCAGGTCCGGCAGACCGGGCGTGCCGGACCGGGGGTCGGTGGACCAGCGGGCGACCCGGTCGTCGGGGGCCTGGACCAGCAGTTCGGCGGTCCGCCAGACGGCGTAGTCGGCCGGGGCGCCGGGTACCAGGAGGCCCGCGTCGTCGCGGCCGATGGCCCGCCAGCCGCCCCGGGTGTGGGCGGTGAACCCGGCGCGGACCGAGACGCGGTGCTCCGGGGTGCGGTGGTGGGCGGCGGCCCGCACGGTGCCCCAGGGGTCGAGCGGGGTGACGGGGCTGTCGGAGCCGAAGGCGAGCGGCACTCCGGCGCGCAGCAGCGCGGCGTACGGGTTGAGGGAGGCGGCCCGCTCCGCGCCGAGGCGTTCGGCGTACATCCCGTCCGGGCCGCCCCAGGCGGCGTCGAAGGCGGGCTGGACGGAGGCGGTGAGGCCCAGCTCCGCAAAGGCTGCGATCGTCTCGGGGGTGAGCATCTCGGCGTGTTCGACGCGGTGGCGGGCGGCCCGGATCCGGTCGAGGCCGAGCGCCTGGGCGGCGGCCCTGACCCCGTCCACCACGGCGGTGACCGCGGCGTCGCCGATGGCGTGGAAGCCCGCCTGGAGGCCGGCCTCGGTGCAGGCGGTGACGTGGGCGGCGATCCGGGCGGCGTCCAGGTGGGCGGTGCCGGTGTGCGGGGCGTCCGTGTAGGGCTGGTGCAGGCAGGCGGTGTGCGAGCCGAGGGAGCCGTCGACGAACAGGTCTCCGGCCGCGCCGATCGCGCCGAGTTCGCGGATGCGACGGGCGTCCTTCTCGTCCGCGATCTCCTCGGCCCAGAGGCCGAAGACACGCGGTCCCGGTCGCTCGGCGGCCAGCGCGAGGAGGGCGGTGAAGTCCCCCTCGTCGGAGATCTCGGGCCCGCCGCACTCGTGGACGCTGCCGATGCCGAGGGAGGCGGCGTGGTCGAGGGCGGCGCGCTGGGCCGCGGCCCGCTGGGCGGCCGGGAGCGCGTTGTGGGCGGCGGCCCGCACCGCGTGGTGGGCGTCGCCGGTCAGCGGCCCGTCCGGGTGGTACCCGCTCATCGCGGTGACGCCGGGGACGAGGTCCAGCAGGGCCGTCGTGACGACTGCGGAGTGCACGTCGATGCGCGGCAGGTAGAGGGCCCGGCCGCCGGCCGCCTCGTCGAGTTCGGCACGCGAGGGGTGACGGCGCTCGGGCCAGCGGGCGGCGTCCCAGCCGTGTCCGAGCAGGACGTCCCCGGGGGCGCGGCCCTGGCCGAACGCCCTGACGAGGCCGAGCGCCTCGGACAGGGTGCGGGCGCCCGAGAGGTCGAGCCCGGTCAGGGCCAGGCCGGTGGCGGTGGTGTGCACATGGGCGTCGGTGAACGCCGGGGTGACCAGGGCGCCTTCGAGGTCGACCACCTCGTCCACCCCGCTCGCGAAGGCGTCGGCGGCCCCTTCGGAACCCACCCAGGCGACGTGCCCGCGTTCGACGACCATCGCGGTGGCGAACGGGTCGGCGGGGCTGTGGACGTCTCCGCCGCGCAACAGGACGGTGCGGTGGTCGGGGGTGCTCTGGGGGGCGGTGCTCTGGCTCATGGGACCAGTCTCGCGCCTGGCGGGGGCCGCCCGGACCGCGCCCCCCCCTCCCGAGGGGCGGTCCGGGGTCCGGATCCGCGGGGCAGTGGGCCCGGGCCCCGGGTGGCGGGGCTTCAGATCCGCGGCGGCCGGGCCTCGTACGGGGTGGACAGGACGACGGTGGTCCGGGTGGACACGCCGGCGAGCGTGCGGATCCGGGTCAGCAGGTGCTCCAGCTCCAGCGGGGTCGCCACCCGCACCTTGAGGATGTAGTTCTCGTCCCCGGCGACGCTGTGGCAGGCCTCCAGCTCGGGCACCCCGGCGAGCCGCTCGGCGATGTCGTCGGGGGCGCTCGGGTCGAACGGTTTCACCGAGATGAACGCGGTGAGGGGCAGTCCGACGGCCTCGGGGTCGACGACCGCGGCATAGCCGCGGATCACCCCGCGCTGCTCCAGCCTGCGGACACGCTGATGAACCGCCGAGGTGGACAGGCCCGTGGCCTTGCCCAGGTCGGTGTAGCTCATCCGCCCGTCCTTGACGAGCAACTCAACGATCTGACGGTCCAGCTCCTCCATGCGGATCAACCTATGGCCCCGGGCACCGCTCGGCACAGTCGCGCGGGTCACGGAACGGCACCTGCGGGCGGCATGTGACGAACGCCACAGGTTCACGGGTCGGTAAGGGGTCGCCTCGCGGTTACCGGCCACGCGCGGCGGGAAGTGCTTGCTGTGGTCGAGGCCGTGTCGCCTTGTCGACCCACCCGAGGGGGGAATTCCCGTGCAGAGCCTGAAGCTCACCGAACGTACCGAACCGGAGCCTGTCGATCCGGACGACGACGGTACCGCCGACGCGTACGACATGTTCGAGATGGTCCGGGTGATCTGCCCGGACTGCGCCCAGCCCATCGCGCTGCTGGCCGACGAGGACGTCCTGCCGGAACACGCCCGGTGCCCCACGCCGTGGAACCCCTTCGTGCTCACCGTCTGCGCCGGCACCGGCCGCGGCGCGAGTGACGCCCGGCCGGCGGACGAGACGCTGGAGCTCCAGGAGCAGGAGGCCGGGCTGCTGCTGACGCTGCCCCAGGGCCTCGACTGGCGGATGCAGCCCTTCTCGCACGCCGGAGGGCCCGGCTCCCGTCCGCTGCGCGTGCCGCGGATGCGGCGCGAGGCCGCCTGACCCGCACCCCGTACGCCCCGCCCAGCACCACGACGGACCGCCGCCGTGGTGCCCGCGGCTCTCCCGTCCGCCGCTCGCCGGCCCAGCACGCGGGCACCCGCGAACGCGCGCTCGAATCGGTGGGACAGTGACCCCGGCCCGCCCCACGGCGTTGGCCCCGTATGACCACGCTGCATTCACCAGTCGGTTCGGGTCGCCGTCGGCTCGCCGTACCCGCCCCCGAAGAATCGGTTCCGCAGCCGGGAACGCCCGCACAGCCGCTGCCCCGTTCCACGGGGAACTCGCCCATGGGCGCCCCCGTGGACCCACCGATCTACAGCGCCCTGCTCAGACAGTGGGAGAGCGCCGGCAGAACCGTGCCGGGACGCCGCGACCCGGAGTGGGCCCGGGCCGCGGCCCTGCCCGCGTGGTCCGAGGGGCCGCTGCGGTTCAGCGCGTCTCGGGACCCGCGAGGTGCCGCGCGATGACCATGCGCTGGATCTGATTGGTGCCCTCCACGATCTGGAGCACCTTCGCCTCGCGCATCAGCCGCTCGACCGGGAAGTCGAGCGTGTAGCCGTATCCGCCGAGCACCTGGACGGCGTCGGTGGTCACCCGCATGGCCGCGTCCGTGCAGAACAGCTTGGCCATGGCGGCCTGCCGGGAGAAGGGCTCCCCCGCGTCCCGCAGCCGGGCCGCCTCCAGATACAGCGCCCGGCCGGCCTCGATCTGGGTGGCCATGTCGGCGAGCATGAACCGCAGCCCCTGGAAGTCCGCGATGGGGCGGCCGAACTGGCGCCGGTCGGTGGCGTAGCGGACGGCCTCGTCCAGGGCGGCCTGGGCGACACCGACGGCACAGGCGGCGATGCCGAGCCGCCCGGAGTCGAGGGCGGACAGGGCGATGGCGAAGCCCTGGCCCTCCTCGCCGATGCGCCGGTCGTCGCCGACCCGTACGCCGTCGAAGTGGAGCTGGGCGGTGGGCGAGCCCTTCATCCCCATCTTCTTCTCGGGGAGGGCCGCGTTCAGCCCCTCGGCGTCACCGGGGACGAGGAAGGCGGTGATGCCGCGGGCGCCCTCGACGCCCGTACGGGCGAGCACCGTGTAGAAGTCCGCCACGCCGCCGTGGGTGATCCACGCCTTGGTCCCGGTGATGACCCAGTCGTCCCCGTCCCGTACGGCCTTGGTGCGCAGGGAGGCCGCGTCGGAGCCGGAGGCGGGCTCGGAGAGGCAGTAGGCGCCCAGCAGGCCGCCAGAGAGCATCGCCGGAAGGTGTGCGGCCTGCTGCGCGTCGGTGCCGTATCCGGCGAGCGCGTGACAGGCGAGGGAGTGGACGCTGACGCCGAGTCCCACGGTGAGCCGCGCGGCGGCCAGTTCCTCCAGGACCTGGAGGTAGACCTCGTAGGGCTGGTCTCCGCCGCCGTGGGCGGAGCCGTACGGGAGTCCGAGCAGACCGGCCTCGGACAGCAGGGTGAAGACCTCGCGGGGGAAGACGCCCGCTTCCTCCTCCTCGGCCGCCCGGGGAGCGATCTCCTTGGCCACGATGTCGCGGACGAGCGCGACGAGCTGCCGGGACTCCTCGGTGGGCAGACGGCGTTCCACCGGCTGCGGGGCACGGTCGGACATGACGGCGCTCTCCTCCCTGTCGGGCGTTGCGGCGGTCGCGCGCTCGGGGTGGGAGAGGCGCCGCCGGGTGATCTCCCGGAGATGATCCCGGGAAAAACAGACTGCACAGCCGATCCTGCCCTCCCGGGTCACGGGTGGCGCGGCCATCGGCTGTGGCGGGTTGAGTATGCCCGATCGGACGCCTTCCGTCACGGGGGCAAAGGGCAGGTCGGAGGGGCGACGAGGGCGGGAACGATCAGTGAATTGGTCCGAACCATTGACCCAACTGGTCTAGTCCTTCTACGGTTCCACCGAACGCCTAACGCGTTCATGTCAAACCGGGCGCAGTCGCCCGGAGTTCGGCCAGCACCCCCCACGCACAAGCCCTCCCCCACGAGGAGCCACGATGCTCAAGCTGCACCGTCCCCGCGCCCGCCTCCGGGCGCTCGCCGCGGCCGCCTGTACGGCGGCCCTCGGCGCCACCCTGCTCGGCGTCGCGGGCACGTCCCCGGCCGGCGCGACCCCCACCGCGCAGTCGGCCGCCGCCACCGCGAAGGAGGCCGCCCCCACGGCCGCCGCGGGCGGCAAGGTGATCGGATACTTCACCAACTGGGGTACGTACGACCGCAATTACCACGTCAAGAACATCGAGACGTCGGGTTCCGCGGACAAGCTGACCCACATCAACTACGCCTTCGGCAACGTGACCGGCGGCAAGTGCCAGATCGGCGACTCCTACGCCGACTACGAGAAGGCCTACACCGCCGAGGAGTCGGTCGACGGGGTCGCCGACACCTGGGACCAGGAACTGAGGGGCAACTTCAACCAGTTGCGGAAGCTGAAGAAACTCCACCCCGACCTCAAGGTCCTGTGGTCCTTCGGCGGCTGGAGCTGGTCCGGCGGCTTCGGTGAGGCCGCGCAGAACCCGGCCGCGTTCGCGAAGTCCTGCTACGACCTGGTGGAGGACCCCCGCTGGGCCGATGTCTTCGACGGCATCGACATCGACTGGGAGTACCCCAACGCCTGCGGGCTCACCTGTGACACCAGCGGCCGCGACGCGTACGGCAATCTGCTGGGCGAGCTGCGCAAGGCCTTCGGGAACGACAACCTGATCACCTCGGCGATCACCGCGGACGGCTCCGACGGCGGCAAGATCGACGCGGTGGACTACGCGGGGGCGGCGCAGCACCTCGACTGGTACCTGCCGATGACGTACGACTTCTTCGGCGCGTTCGCGGCGCAGGGCCCGACGGCCCCGCACTCCCCGCTGACGTCCTACCCGGGCATCCCGTCGGAGGGCTTCAACTCCGACGCCGCGATCTCCAAGCTGAAGTCGCTGGGCATCCCGTCGGAGAAGCTGCTGCTGGGCATCGGCTTCTACGGCCGCGGCTGGACCGGCGTCACGCAGTCCGAGCCGGGTGGCAGCGCGACGGGCGCGGCGCCGGGCACGTACGAGGCGGGCATCGAGGACTACAAGATCCTCAAGGACAGCTGCCCGGCCACGGGCAAGGTCGCGGGCACGGCGTACGCGCACTGCGGGAACAACTGGTGGAGCTACGACACCCCGGAGACCATCGGCACCAAGATGACCTACAAGAACGAGCAGGGCCTCGGCGGCACGTTCTTCTGGGAGCTGAGCGGTGACACGACGAACGGCGAGCTGATCAAGGCGATCGATTAGCGGGCCGCGAGGCTGTGGGGGTGGTGCTTCGCCACCCCCACAGCCGTCTCCGTCGGCAGTTCTCCCAGCAGGCCTAGAGCAGGCCGAGCTGGGTGACGAGCATCGCGAACACGACGACGAAGGCCCAGCCGGCGATGTGCTCCATCAGCTTCGAGCCGTCGTCGGGGCCACCGGTACGGGCCCGGCGGGCGTGGTGGGCGTGTGCTGCGGCGCTGGTCGCGGTCATGGGCGTCTCGCTCTTCGTACGGCTGAGGCAGGGGCCCCGCCCCCTGGTGACCCGACCAGCGTGCCAGCGCCCGGGCCCGGACAGAACGAGATCCCGGTCACGGCGCGATGCGGCCCGGGCGACGGGAGCGCTACCGCTCCCCCGTCACGGCACGGAAAAGCCGCCGCGCCGGGGGCACGGGGTCGGGGTCCGCTGTGGGCGACGCCACAGCGTGCCGCCCTCGGGGTACGACATCCGCCGCCCCACCCCGCAGGCTCTTATCCGGAACCGGACAGGTGTGGGAACTTTTTCGGCCATCCGGCCGACTACTGCCCCATGGGAAGAGACCGCGGCACCGAATCGCACGCCGTACCCCCCGCCGAGCCCCCCGGGGCTGGTGGCTACCTTGTGTCCATGCGTGCACCGGGCGGCCTGCCGAGGCGAGCGGCCAGGGGCCTGCTCTGCGGTTCGGCGTGCCTGGTCCTCGGTGCCGCGAGCCATGTCGCGGCGGGTGGACATCTGCCCGGCACGGGGGTGCTCGCGCTCCTGTTCCTCGCCCTGACCGTTCAGGGCGCCCTGCTCCTCGGCGGCCGGAGGCGGCGCTTCGACGTCGTGGTCCTGGTGCTCGGGGCGACCCAGTTCGCCCTGCACAACGCGTTCCACTTCCTCCCGGCCCCCGGTGGCGGCACGCATCCCGGGATGCCCGCCGGGCACGGGCACGGACCCCAGCACCACATGGCCGGGGCGTCCGGGGACCCCGGGGCCGCGCATGCCATGGATGCCGGGATGGCCCTGGCCCACGCGGCGGCCACCCTGGGGTCGGCCCTCTGCGTGCTGTACGGGGAGCGGGTGCTGCGACGCCTCGGTGGGCTGCTCGCCCCGCGCGTCGTCCTCCGGCCGGCCCCGTCGCTCCCCTGCCCGCCGCGGTCGCGCCCGGTGCCGCCGGTGGTGGTGCGGATCCGGTTCGGGGCGCTCCTCGCCCGGTCCCGGTCCCGGCGCGGGCCGCCCGTGGCGGCCTCGGCCTGACCTCTCCACTCATCTGCCTCATCCGCGCGACGCCGGAACCGCTCCGGCGTCCCTGAGGCATGCGTGCGGGAGCCGTCGGGCGCGCGTCCGTCACCATCCGCCCCTCCGAGGAGCATCCATGTCCCGCAGAACCGAAGAAATACCGCAGAACGAGCAGAAACAGAGCGAGCCGGAACAGAACGAACACGGTCCGGCCGACGGGAGACCGGACGGTCCCGCGAAACCCTCGTCCGAGCGGCCGCGCCCGGCCCGCTCCTGGGCTGAGGTGCGGCATCTCCTGGTCCGGCTGCACTTCTACGCCGGGGTGCTCGTCGCCCCCTTCCTGCTGGTGGCCGCGCTGACCGGGCTGGCCTACACGCTGACGCCCCAGCTCGACCGGCTCGTCTACGGCGACCAGCTCCGGGTGGAACAGGTCGGCGACGAGGTGCGTCCGCTGGCCGAACAGATCGCCGCCGCGCGGGCCGCGTACCCCGAAGGCACCCTGGCGTCGGTGATCACCCCGCCGGGCCCCGAGGACACCACCCGGGTCGTGCTCGCGGTGCCGGAGCTGGGCGAGAACCAGCGCACGGTGTTCGTCGACCCGTACACCGCCGAGGTGCGGGGCGAGCTGACCACCTGGTTCGGGTCGACGCCGCTCACCACCTGGCTCGACGACCTGCACCGCAATCTCCACCTCGGCGACACGGGCCGCCTCTACTCCGAGGTCGCCGCGAGCTGGCTGTGGGTGGCCGTCGCGGGCGGCCTGGTGCTGTGGCTCGGGCGCGCCCGAGGTCTGCGCGCCAGGTCGGCCCGGGGCGTGCTGCTTCCGGACCGTAAGGCCAAGGGCGTACGGCGGACCCGCAGCTGGCACGCGGCCACTGGGGTGTGGCTGGCGCTGGGGCTGCTGTTCCTGAGCGCCACGGGCCTCACCTGGTCGAACTACGGCGGCGAGCGGTTCGGGCGGCTGCTGGACGCGGCGAACGGCAACGCCCCGGCCCTGGACACGGCGCTGCCGGGCTCCGATGCCCCTGCCGAGGACCACTCGGAGCACGCCGGGCACGGCAGTTCCGGCGGCGCGACGGCCGACGCCGATCCGGCGGACTTCGACACGGCCCTGGCCGCGGCCCGGGGCGCGGGACTCGGCGGGATCGTGGAGGTGACGCCCCCGGCGGACGCGGCGAGCGCGTGGGTCGTGGCGCAGACCGACAACACCTGGCCGGTGCATTACGACCGGGTGGCCGTGGACACCACGAGCGGCGAGATCACCTCACGCACCCGTTGGGCCGACCACCCGGCCCTCAACAAGCTCAGCAAGCTGGGCGTGCAGGGCCACATGGGGGTGCTGTTCGGGGTCGCCAACCAGATCGTGCTGGCGCTGATCGCCCTCGGTCTGACCGCGGTGATCGTCTGGGGCTACCGCATGTGGTGGCTGCGCCGGCCCACCCGGGGCGACCGGCCCGCGCGGGTCGGCAGGGCCCCCGAGCGCGGGGCGTGGCGGCGGATCCCGCTGCCCGCCCTCGTCCTGGGCATCCCGGCCGTGGCCGCCCTGGGCTGGGCGCTGCCGGTCCTCGGGGTGACCCTGGCCGGGTTCCTGGTCGTCGACGCGGTGGTGGGGGCGGTGCGCCGGCGGCGTACAGCCTGACGGTGACGGGGTGAGGCTCCCGGGGCCGGCGGCGAGGAACGCCGGCCCCGGGACCGAGCCGTCATTTGCGGCCGACGCCCGCGTACATCGCGACGTCCTGCGTGGGCGTCCGGGCCCGCCACGCGGAGCACGACACCACCCCGGGCTCCAGCAGTTCCAGGCCGTCGAAGTAGCGCGCGACGGCGTCCGGGGTGCGCTGCGTGAGCTTCGGAGTGCCGTGCTCGTTCCAGAACGCCACCGCCTCGTCGACGTCCGGCATGTCGGGGTGCGTGACCGTGTGGGAGAGGACGAGGTGGCTGCCGGGCGCGAGCGCGTCCATGAGGCGGCGCACGATCGCGTACGACTGCTCGTCGTCCTCGATGAAGATGACGACCCCGAGCAGCATCAGCGCCACCGGCTGCGAGAGGTCGAGCGTCTTCGCCGCCGTGGCCAGGATGCCGTCGACGTCCCGCAGATCGGCGTCCAGATAGTCGATGCGCCCCTCGGGCGTCCCGACCAGCAGCGCCTGGGCGTGCGCCAGGACGAGCGGGTCGTTGTCCACGTACACGACACGGGTGCCGGGGGCGACGCGCTGGGCGACCTCGTGGGTGTTGTCGGCGCTGGGCAGCCCCGTTCCGATGTCCAGGAACTGCGTGATGCCCTCCTGCTCGGCCAGATGGCGCACCGCCCGCCCCAGGAACAGCCGGTCCGCCTTCGCGTAGTCGCCGATCCCGGGGTGCAGCGCCCGGATCTCGTCACCGGCCGCCCGGTCGACCGGATAGTTGTCCTTGCCGCCGGTCCAGTAGTTCCAGATGCGGGCGGTGTGCGGCCGGGTGGTGTCGATGCGCGATTCTATGTCGGTCACGCGTTCAACATAGCGCGCCCCTCTGGCAACTCCGGTACACCGGGGGCGCTTTGCTCACCTCCGGTCCGGCCGCGGCCGCCCGGGTCAGGCGCGCAGCGCCGCGTACGCCTCCAGCCATCCCGACGCCAGCCGGTCGCCGCGCGTGAAGACGGCCGCGCCCCGGCATCCGTCGCCCGCGCCGGCCTGGCCGGCGGGCGGCAGGAGCAGCGTGGTCTCCTCGCCGTCGGCGATGTGCAGCGTCGTGGCCGCCCCGCTCCACAGGTGGATCGCCGTCCCGGGCGGGGCCCAGACGCGGACTTCTTCGCCCTGGAGGGCGATGCGGGTTCCGGTGACCCGCTCCGCGAGGAGGGCGCGGTAGCCGTCCCGGGAGATGGCGCAGTCGCCCGGCGGCGTCGTGCCGTTCCAGTCGGGCGCGTCGATGCCGCGCGCCCGGGCCGCCTTCCACAGACGGGGGACGAGGCCGGGCGCGAGCGGGGCCGTGGCCATGCGCTCGCACATCCAGAGGAGGCGTCCGGCTCCTCGGCCGGCCCCCAGGGTGCGCCAGCGGATACGGAGGGAGAGGTCGGCGGCGACGACGGCCACCCAGGGGTGGACCGTGCCGAGGGGGCCCTGCGCACCGAGCCAGGCCAGGTAGCGCTGGGCCTCCTCCAGGATGCCGGTCATGGAGTCCACGGGGATGCCCAGGACGTACGCGGGACGGCCGCGGAAGAGGGCGGGCCGGTGCGCCGCGAGGAGCAGGACCGCGCGGGCGAGGTCTCCGGCCCGGGGGCCCTGCTCGTCCTCGGCCGACGCCGGTGCCTCCGCGCGGGCCGGCCCCCAGGGGGTGTCCGGCTCTTCGGCCGCCGCCCGTCCGGTCTCCCTCAGGGCCGCGCGCAGGGCCGCCTTCGCCCGCTCGGTGAACGGCGCCTGTTCGAGTACGGGCAGGCAGGTGCTGAGCAGCTCCGCGAGCAGGTCTTCGGCGGCGAGCGGGTCGTCGGGGACCGGGGCCCGCCGCAGTGCCGTCGCCAGGTCGTCGGCGAGCACGGCGTCGACCATGAAGCGGCTGGTCAGCCGACCCAGCGCGCTGGGCTCCAGGCGGTCCTCGTCGGCAGCGGGCCGCAGACAGCCCACCGAGGCGAGGAACTTCGCCGCCTCGTGCAGCGGTTCGACGCTGTCGTGGCCCTGGTACGCGGCGAACGTCCCGGCCCACCAGCTCTCCGCCTCTTCGAGAGTCGCCAGCCGCTGCTGCACGGCCTCCGCGAGGAGATGGTCGGCCACGTGGTCGGCCAGACGCGACCGCACGGTGTATCCGGCGGCCAGCCTGGCCTGCCAGTGGGCCCGTTCCGCCGGGTCGGTGAGCAGGAACGCCCAGCCCTCGCGCTCTCCGGCGCCGATGCGCCCGGCGCGGCCGAACATCTGCTGGACCATCGACACCTCGACTCGGTCCATGCCGAGGGTGGTGTCGCTGACGATCACCGCGCGGGCGGGCAGATTGACGCCCGCCGCCACCGTGGAGGTGGCGACCAGGACGTCCGCCTCGCGGGCCCGGAAGGCCTGTTCGGCCTCCCGCTTGTACGGCCAGTCCCGGTAGTGCAGCCGCACCCCGGCCCCGGTGCACAGCCGCTCTACGGCTTCGGCGTCGTCCGCGTCCACGCCGACGGTGGAGACGCCCCGGTCCGCGGCCAGCGCGAGCGCCGTCGACCGCACCCGGCGCTTGCTCCCGCAGAAGACGAGGACGCTGCCGCCGTCGTCGGTGACCTGCCGGGCGATCCGCACGGCGGCGCCGGTACGGACGGCGGCCCGCGCCGCCCAGTCCGTCTCCTCGACCGGGTCCAGGAGGGGCAGTTGCCAGGTGAGCCGGGTCGGGCGCCAAGTGGTGCGGAGCAGGCGGGCGCCCAGCCACCGGGCCACCTCCTCCGCGTTGGCGACCGTCGCGGACAGGCCGACGATGCGGGTGCCCGCGCTGTCCTCCCGGACGCGGGCGAGCAGCGCCTCCAGTACGGCTCCGCGCGTCGGGTCGCCGAGAAGATGGATCTCGTCCACCACCAGGCAGCCGACCTCGGCGAGGGAGTCCCGCAGCGAGCCCGCGCGGCAGATCGCCTCGAACTTCTCGGTCGTGGCCACCCAGACGTCGGCCGACCGGATCAGCTCCGTGTCCACCGCGGCCTCGCCGGTCAGCCGCACCACCCGCAGCCCGCGGCTCCGCCACAGCTGGAGGTCACGGTCGAGTTCGTCGGTGAGCGAGCGCTGCGGCACCAGCCAGGCCGCCTTGCGCCCGCGGGTGTACGCCTCCAGCGCCGCGACCATGCCGATCGGGGTCTTTCCCGCACCCGTCGGCGCCACGACGACCAGATGGCCCCGGCCCTCCAGCACCTCCGGGACGGCAGCGGCCTGGACCGGGTTGAACGACGGGTGCGGCAGCAGTTCCGCCCAGTCGGCCGGCACCAGGGCTCCGACGGGCACGTAGGTTTCGGCGTCGCCCTCCGGCAACTCCTCCAGCGCGTCCCACTGGGCGGCGAAGGCGTCCCGGGCCGCGACCGCCCAGGGCCCCGCCGCGGGGGCCGCACCCTCCGGGCCGGCCGTGACCAACTCCGTGCGGCCGCCTGTGTCGTTCACCGTGCCGACCTGCCCGGCCTCTTCCCAGTATCGGCTGACGCGGCAGGGGACGTCCCGCTCCTCAAGCCATCCCCGCAACTCCTCGTACTCCGGGCCGTCGGGGAGGATCACCCGCGCGTCCTCGGCCGCCGCGAGCGCCGCTTCGGCCGGGCGCCACGCCGGGTCGGCGGCCTTCCACCACGCCAGGGCGCGCGGCTCGGTCCCGTCCGGCACGGCCAGGTCCTGCGGCCATGCCGGACCGCCGCCCGCGCGCACTCCCGGCCCCGGCTGCGCCGGAACCCTGGCGATCGCATTGAGCTGGTCGTACCGCTTCACCCCGAGGTCGGCCGAGACAGAACCCTGTGTACCGGCCTCGTCACTGTGCATGGCTCAACTGTGGCATCCCATGATCACCGCGCGCATATGTTTCGGAGGGTTTCCCTTCGATCAGGCGGGCTCACAGCAGCCCGAGCGAACGCAGCACGCGCTGCCGGGAAGGCGTCGGCCGATCGGGCCAGTACACGTAGCAGACGCCGCCCGTCCCGCTCCTGACCTTGCCCTCGGCGTCGTACCGCTTGGTCCTGAGCCAGATGTTCTCGAACTCGCGCCTGCGGTAGACCCGGCGTACCGCGTCGTTGTCGGGTGACGCGGGGTCGTTCGCGACGACGTCACCCTCCGGGGTGAAACCGATGACCGTCATCAGGTGGCCCGACGTGCCGTATCCGGCGCCGGTCAGCTCTTCCTTCAGGAAGGACTGGGAGGTGATGACGGGGATTCCGGCGCGGACCAGCCGCTCCACGTCGGTGAGCGAGCCGAGCCGGGTGACGACGGCGTTCATGTCGCGGTACGTGGCGGCGTAGGCGGCGTTGAACGGCCAGTTGCCGCAGCCCCCGTACTGGTAGTCGTAGGTGTTGCGGGCGGCGTGGCAGACCTGGGGGTCGGGCAGGCCGGGCTTGACCCAGGCGAGGTCCTCCGCTGTGGGCTTCCGGCCCCAGTACTCGATGATCATCTGCGACGAGGTGGGGCTGCACCACGCCTCGCCGCCGTTGTCGTACTCGGGGTACTGCCCGATGTGGATGTTCTGCGAGTAGCGGGGCACGGGCAGTTCGCGGGCGGGCCCGGGGGCGGTCTCGGGCACGGTGAAGCGGTCGGGCACGTCGGAGGCCATCGCGCCGACCCGCCACACGGTCGGGGTGAGGCGGCTGCCGGGGGCGCGGTACAGCGTCAGCCGCAGCCGGAAGGAGACCAGGCGTACGCCGCTCGCCGGGTCGTCCACCGCGAGGGTGTCCGTCCACACGGTGCTGCGCGGGTCGCCCTGGCCGTCGACGGATGTACGCCGGATGTCGCCGTCGCCCGCAGCCCAGCGGCCCATCACGAACCAGGGGGTGTCGGTGCCGTCGGTGTACCGGCCGCTCAGCTCGACCTGGATCCAGGTGCCGGCCGGTGTACGGGCGTTCCAGGAGGCGATCACCTCGGTGGCCGGGACGGCGGAGCGGTGGACGGGCGAGGTCCAGGTGGCGTAGTCCCAGGCGGCCGTCTCCCCGGTGTGCGGGTCGGTGTGGTCGACGCGGCCGGCCGGGGCGGCGATCACCAGGCCGGGGCGGGCGCCGGGGAGGATCCGGGTGCCGTCGGCGGAGCCGCAGCGCCAGTCGGTGTAGGTGTGCCAGAAGCGGTTGTCCACGAGGGCTGCCGGGGCGGCGGAGGAGGAGGCTGAGGGTGAGGCCGCGGCGGCGGACGCGGGCGCGGCGGAGGAGGCCACCGTGCCGGCGCTCGCCGCGGCGGCGAGCGCGGCGGTCAGAACGGTTCTGCGCGAAGTCGGACTGGTCATGGTCGTGACCCCCGGTCGGATGCGGAAGAAGGTGGTCTGCGGATGCCGCGCGGTTCGGTGCCGTGCGGTTCGGTGCCGTGCGATTCGGGGTGCGGGTGCCGTGCGATTCGGTGCGGTTCGGATGCCGTGCGGTCCGCCAACTATCCCGGTTCCGGGGCGGATCGGGCCAGCGGTTCGGCGGTCGCCGCCGAACCAATATGGGTCTGGACCACTGGCATGACCTGCGACGGCTCCCTGGTGCCCGCGTGCCGGAACGTACCCTGGGGCCATGGACGACCTGGCCCGCCACGCCGATGACCTCGCCGCACTGCCCCCCTCCTGCGGGCCGGTCCGGCTCGTCGCGGTCGACGGACACGCCGGTTCGGGCAAGAGCACCTTCGCCGCCCGCCTCGCGACGGCGCTGGGCGGCGCCCCGGTCCTTCATCTGGACGATCTCGCCACGCACGAGGAGCTGTTCGGCTGGACGGGGCGGCTGCGGGAACAGGTGCTCGGGCCGCTCTCGCACGGCGAGCACGCCCGCTATCTCCCGTACGACTGGACGGAGCGCCGCTTCGGGCCGGCCCGGACCCTGGAGCCGGCCCCGGTGGTGCTGGTGGAGGGGGTCGGCGCGGGCCGCCGGGAGGTGCGGCCGTGGCTGGCGGCGCTCTGCTGGATGGAGCTGGACCGGGAGACGTCCTGGGAACGGGGCCGGCGCCGGGACGGGGCCGGGCTCACCGGGTTCTGGGACGGGTGGACACGCGCCGAGGAGCGGCATTTCGCCGAGAACCCCTCCCGGCCGTACGCCGACACTCTGGTACGCCAGTTGCCCGAGGGGTACGTGTGGCTGCCGGGGCCTCGTACGACAGCGGGAGCGAACCGGAACGTCACATACCGTAGCCAGGACGGCCCGCCATACTGAGCAGTCGGAAATCGGCCCCGAAGTGCCCCAACTCCGCTTGACCGAGGGGCCTTACTGGTCTTACGTTCTCATTGTGAGGCTTTTCGGAGCCCCCGCAGACGCGAAGCCCCCGGTTGTTCCCCCGTGATCGGGGGCTTCGCCCTGTGCTCCCGACGCCACTTTGGCGACTACGCAGAGCAATACATTCACCCTCGGTGACCACTCCTGAGGGGCGGCCGTTGAGCGGTCCCGCCCCCTGTGCGCGGGTACGATGCACCTCGGTGTGGTCAATTCCCTTCCTCCACGCCGTGATTCAGCACGCTCAGGTGGGCATGCTGTGCGGGCGGGACATCCTGGGGGCACGGTTTGTGGGGGACCTGATGGACATCGGCACACAGGGCGCTGGAGCCCCCGCCGACCTCGCCTGGCTGCGCGGCATGGACGCCTACACGATGGGCGCCTACCCGCAGGCCGAGGAGGAGTTCAGAGCCGCTGTGCGGTTCGATCCCGGCATGGCGGACGGCTGGCTCGGCCTCCACGCGCTGCGCATCGACACCACCACGGCCCTGTTACGCATGTACCGGCACCGCGACCGCTTCGGCGAACAGCGTGCCCGCCACCGCCGGGCGCTCAACTCCTGGTACTGGCTGGGCTGGTGGGTGCAGCCGGTGCTGGAGAGCCCGCGGGATCTGCTGCTGGCCCACGCCTCGCACTGGCTGGACGGACGCCATGTGCCCGAGCTGGAACGGGCGTTGGCCGGGCTGCCGCCGGTGGACACGGATCCGCAGGTGCGGTTCCTGCACGCCTGCCGCTCGTATCTGGTCAAGGACTGGGAGCAGTTGGTGCGCTGCACCGAGCAGCTCGTCGACGATCCGATGCTGGGCATCGAGGCGGGTCTGTTCGGCGGGATGGCCCGGGTACGGCTGGAGATGTTCGGGCAGGCGGAGCCGCTGCTGTCGGCCGCGCTGATGCGCTGCCGCAGTGAGCAGCCGCAGCGCAAGGAGCTGCGCTACTGGCTGGCGCGGGCCCATGAGGGCACGGGCCGGAGTGCCGCCGCCCTGCCGCTGTACCGGGCGGTGCACCGGGTGGACCCGGCGTTCATGGACACCTCCGCCCGGCTGGCGGCGCTCGTGGAGGGCGACGGGTTCGACGAGTCGGCGGATCTGGCCGCCGTGACCCTGACCGGTTTCGGTTCGGGCGGCGCGGGGGCGGGGGCGCAGCCGGAGGGCGACGCGTTGCTCGGCACCGACCTGGTGGACGGGCGTGAGTCCTGGCCGGTGGGCGAGGCGGGGCTGCTCGGCGACGAGCCGGTGCCCGGTCCGCCCGTCCCCGTCGAGGGGGCCCGGCGCACCAAGACCCGCAGGCCGCCGCCGTTCCCGGCCGGGCCGAGCGATCCCGTCCTGCTGGCCGAGGCGCTGGCGCAACTGGAGCGGATGGTCGGCCTGGAGCCGGTCAAGCGGCAGGTCAAGGCGCTCTCGGCGCAGCTGAACATGGCCCGGCTGCGGGCCGGGCAGGGGCTGCCCGTGCAGCCGCCGAAGCGCCATTTCGTCTTCTCCGGGCCCTCCGGAACCGGCAAGACCACGGTGGCGCGCATCCTGGGCCGGGTCTTCTACGCCCTCGGGCTGCTCGGCGGCGATCATCTGGTCGAGGCCCAGCGCTCGGATCTGGTCGGGGAGTTCCTGGGCCAGACGGCGGTGAAGGCGAACGATCTGATCGACTCGGCGCTCGGCGGGGTGCTGTTCGTCGACGAGGCCTACAGCCTGGCCAACTCCGGTTACAGCAAGGGCGACGCGTACGGCGACGAGGCGCTTCAGGTGCTCCTCAAGCGGGCCGAGGACAACCGGGACCATCTCGTCGTCATCCTCGCGGGGTATCCGGAGGGCATGGACCGGCTGCTCGCCACCAATCCGGGGCTCTCCTCCCGGTTCACCAGCCGGGTCGACTTCCCCAGCTACCGGCCGCTCGAACTCACCGCGATCGGCAGTGTCCTGGCCGCCGAGAACGACGACGTGTGGGACGAGGAGGCGGTGGACGAGCTGCGCTCCATCAGCGGTCATGTGGTGGACCAGGGGTGGATCGACGAGCTGGGCAACGGCCGTTTCCTGCGGACGCTGTACGAGAAGAGCTGCGCCTACCGCGATCTGCGGCTCTCCGGCTACCCGGGCGAGCTGACCCGGGAGGACCTGTCGACGCTGCGCCTCGCGGACCTGATGCAGGCCTACGGCGAGGTGCTGTCGGGACGCGGTCCGGTGGGCCGGGGCAAGCAGGAGCCGGGCGCGGTGTGAGGGCCACGCCGGGGCGTTCGCTCCCGGCGTGGCCTCGGCCTCTCATCCGTGCACGAGGGCCCCGGGCGCCGGGAGCTCCGACGCCTTCGGTACGTCCACGGTGCGGCGGGGCACGGACACCACCCGGTGGGCCGGGTCGCGTACCTCCCCCACCAGCATCTCCAGGACGTCCTCCATGGCGACCAGGCCGAGGACCCGGCCCGATCCGTCGGCGACCTGGGCGAGGTGCGTCGCGGCGCGGCGCATCACGGTCAGGGCGTCGTCCAGCGGGAGTTCGGCCCGTACGGTCGCCATCGGGCGCCAGATCTGCTGCGGGACCGCGCGGTCCGCGTCCTCCAGCTCCAGGACGTCCTTGACGTGGAGGTAGCCCATGAAGGGGCCGCCGTCCTCCGCGCAGACCGGGAAGCGGGAGAAGCCGGTGCGTACCGTCAGCTCCTCGATCCGGCGCGGGGTGACCGACGGGTCGACGGTGACCAGGGACGCCCGCTCCAGCAGGACGTCGGCGACGGGCCTGCTGCCCAGTTCGAGGGCGTCCTCCAGGCGTTCCGCGGCCTCCGGTGCGAGCAGGCCGGCCTGTCCGGAGTCCTCCACGAGCCGGTTGAGCTGCTGGCTGGTGAAGACGGCCTCCACCTCGTCCTTCGGCTCGACGCCGAAGAGCCGCAGCACCAGACCGGCGCAGGCGCCGAGCGCGGTGGTGACCGGGCGGCAGAGCCGGGCGAAGGCGACCAGGCCGGGGCTGAGCCACAGCGCGGTCCGCTCGGGCGCCGCCATCGCGAGGTTCTTCGGGACCATCTCGCCGATGACCAGGTGCAGGACGACCACGGACAGGAGCGCGAGGGCGAAGCCGAGGGGGTGGACGAGTCCGTCGGGGACGTGCGCCGCGTGGAAGACCGGCTCCAGGAGGTGGGCGACGGTCGGCTCGGCGACGGCTCCGAGGGTGAGCGAGCAGACGGTGATGCCGAACTGGGCGGCGGCCATCATCTGCGGCAGGTTCTTGAGGCCGTGCAGGACGGTGCGGGCCCGGCCGGACCCCTTCGCGGCCAGCGGTTCGATCTGGCTGCGGCGGACCGAGACGAGGGCGAACTCCGCGCCGACGAAGAACCCGTTCGCCAGCACGAGGAGGGCGGCGAGGAGGAGTTGGAGCAGGCTCATCGCGCGGCCTCCAGCAGGCCCGGTGCGGCCGGTTCCGGCAGGGGGTCGCCCGTCCGGGTGAACCGGACGCGTTCGGCGCGGTTGTGGCCGACCTGGCGGACGGTGATCCGCCAGCCGGGGAGCTCGGCCCGGTCGCCGGGGGCGGGGATGCGGCCCAGGAGTTCCGCGACGAGCCCGGCGACGGTCTCGTACGGTCCGTCGGGGACGTCCAGGCCGCCGCGGCGCAGGGTGTGGACCCGGCAGCTGCCCTCGGCGTCCCACGCGGGGCGGCCGTCCTCGCCGGTGGCGGCGGTCAGCTCGGGGCGGCCGGCCCCTTCGGCGTCGTGCTCGTCCCGGACCTCGCCGACGAGCTCTTCGATGATGTCCTCCAGGGTGACGACACCGGCGGTGCCGCCGTACTCGTCGACGACCACGGCTATCGGCTGTTCGTGGCGCAGCCGCCGCAGCAGGTGTTCCACCGGCAGGGTGCCGGGCACCAGGAGCGGGGCGACGGCGATCCGGCCGGCCGGGGTGCGCAGGCGCTCGTGGGCGGGGACGGCGAGGGCGTCCTTGAGGTGGACCATGCCGACGACCTCGTCGATGCGGTCCCGGTAGACCGGGAAGCGGGAGAGGCCGGTGGCGCGGGTGAGGTTGAGGACGTCCTCGGCGGTGGCGGAGGAGTGCAGGGCGCTGACCTTCACCCGGGGGGTCATGACGTGCTGGGCGGTGAGGCCGGCCAGCGAGAGGGTCCGGACGAAGAGGTCGGCGGTGTCCTGTTCCAGGGCCCCGGCCTCGGCGGAGTGCCGGGCGAGGGAGACCAGTTCGCCCGGGGTGCGGGCGGAGGCCAGTTCGTCGGTGGGCTCGACCCCGAAGAGGCGGACCAGCCGGTTGGCCAGGGCGTTGAGGAGGGTGATGACCGGTCGCAGGAGTGCGGCGAAGCGGGCCTGCGGTCCGGCGACGAAGCGGGCCACCTGGAGCGGCCGGGAGACCGCCCAGTTCTTCGGCACGAGCTCGCCGACGATCATCTGGACGGCGGAGGCCAGCAGCATCCCGACGACGACCGCGACACCGGAGACGGCCCCCGCGGGCAGTCCGGTGGCGGCGAGGGGTGGGGCGAGCAGCTGGGCGAGGGCCGGTTCGGCGAGCATGCCCACCACCAGGGAGGTGATGGTGATGCCGAGCTGGGTGCCGGAGAGCTGGAAGGAGAGTTCGCGCAGGGCGCGGACGACGGTGCGGGCCCGTCGGTCGCCCTCGGCGGCGGCGCGTTCGGCGTCGGGCCGGTCCACGGTGACGAGCCCGAATTCGGCTGCCACGAAGAAGCCGTTGGCGAGGATGAGGAGGAAGGCCGCCGCGAGGAGCAGCAGGGGGGTGGTCATGAGGCCGCCGCCTCCGGGGAAGGGGCGGCGCAGGTACTACCGGACGATCCGTCCATTGCTGGAGGGAGTCACTCCTTGGGTCGCAGGAAGAACCCCGCGGGCCCGGTGGGGCCGTGGTACGGGCGGGGCGGGGCGCACGGGGCGCCGCCGCCCACCAGAGTAGACAAGAAGGCCCCGTGCCGGGCAGGGGCTCAGCCGCCGGTGGGAGTGTCGCCGGCGCCGCGCGCCTCGGCGAGGGAGCGCAGGGCGCGGGCGTCACGGATGGCCTGCTGCTTGGCCAGGCCGGGCTGGATGCCGAGGGCGGGCAGGCTGGTGCCGTCGCTGAGGTCGAGGAAGACCCAGGGGTCGCCGGAGCGCAGGTTGACGCGGAGGATCTCCTCCCAGGCCAGCCTGCGGGTCCGGGTGAGGTTGACGACGGTGACCCCGGTGTCGTCGGCGGCGACCTTGGGCCTGCTGAGCAGGGCCAGGACGCCGAAGAACAGCGCGGCGACGAAGACGAAGCTGGCCCGCTCCCCCGGGTTGAGCCGCTCCAGCATCATCGCGATGACGGTGATGACGAGGAACGTCGCCAGGCCCACGCTCAGCAGGACCACCCGGGTGAGGGTGGGCCGGAAGGTGACCGGCAGGGTGGGGAGTTCGGGCCTGGGCGCGGACATCGGGGTCTTCTCTCGGGAGGTGCGGGCGGCTCAGAGGCGGCAGGCGTGGATGGCCGTGGTGAGGATGGCGCGGGCACCGAGCTCGTACAGGTCGTCCATGATCCGCTGGGCCTCCTTGGCGGCGACCATGGAGCGGACGGCGACCCAGCCCTCGTGGTGCAGCGGGGAGATGGTCGGCGACTCCAGGCCCGGGGTGAGGGCGACGGCGCGCTCCAGGTGCTCGACGCGGCAGTCGTAGTCCATCATCACGTAGGACCGGGCGACCAGGACGCCCTGGAGACGGCGGAGGAACTGCTGCACCTTGGGGTCGTCGGCGGGGGCGCCGGTGCGGCGGATCACCACGGCCTCCGACTTCATGATCGGCTCGCCGATGATCTCGAGGCCCGCGTTGCGCATGCTGGTGCCGGTCTCGACGACGTCGGCGATGATCTGGGCGACGCCGAGCTCGATGGCGGTCTCGACGGCGCCGTCGAGGTGCACGACGGAGGCGTCGACGCCCTCGTCGGCCAGGTGCTTCGCCACGATGCCCTCGTAGGACGTGGCGATCGTCATGCCGGCGAAGTCCCCCGGGCCGGTGGCCGTGCCGGGCTTCGTGGCGTAGCGGAAGGTGGAGCGGGCGAAGCCGAGCTGGAGGATCTCCTCGGCGTCCGCCCCGGAGTCCAGGAGCAGGTCGCGCCCGGTGATGCCGATGTCGAGCTTGCCGGAGCTGACGTAGATCGCGATGTCGCGCGGCCGCAGGTAGAAGAACTCGACCTCGTTGGTCGGGTCGACGAGGACCAGTTCCTTCGACTCCTTGCGCTGCCGGTAGCCCGCCTCATGGAGCATCGCCATCGCAGGCCCGGAGATTGCACCCTTGTTGGGGACGGCGATGCGCAGCATGAGGTCAGGTTTCCTTTGTGCGAAGGGGTTGCGGTACGGGCGGGGTGTGCTCAGAGGTGGGCGTAGACGTCGTCGAGCGAGATCCCGCGGGCGACCATCATCACCTGGACGTGGTACAGCAGCTGGGAGATCTCCTCGGCGGCGGCTTCCTTGCCCTCGTACTCGGCGGCCATCCAGACCTCGGCGGCCTCCTCGACGACCTTCTTGCCGATGGCATGGACGCCCTTGTCCACCAGTTCGGCGGTGCGGGAGGTCGCGGGGTCGCCCTCGGCGGCCTTGAGCTGGAGCTCGGCGAAGAGCTCTTCGAAGGTTTTGTTGGCCATGATGGTCCTCAGAATACGGGGTCGCCGGGGCGCACTCAGCGCCAGGGTTCGCTGACGGTCCGCAGCGTGGCGGCGGTGGCGACGGCGGCGGTGACCGCTTCGTGCCCCTTGTCCTCGTTGGACCCTTCGAGGCCGGCCCGGTCGAGCGCCTGCTCCTCGGTGTCGCAGGTCAGTACGCCGAAGCCGACGGGAACACCGGTGTCGACGGTGACCTGGGTGAGGCCGAGGGTGACGCCCTGGGAGACGTACTCGAAGTGGGGGGTGCCGCCGCGGATGACCACGCCGAGGGCGACGATCGCGTCGTAACCGCGTCCGGCGAGCACCTTGGCGACGACGGGCAGCTCGAAGGAGCCGGGGACCCGGAGCAGGGTCGGCTCGTCGATGCCCAGCTCGTGCAGGGCGCGCAGCGCGCCGTCGACGAGTCCGTCCATGACCTTCTCGTGCCACTGGGCCGCGATCACGGCCACGCGCAGGTCGCCGCAGTTGCGTACGGACAGTTCGGGTGCACCCTTGCCGCTCATGTCTCTCCTGTTGCTGGTTAAGAGGTGTTCGTTACTGGTTGGCGCAGGTAGACGCCGGGGTTCCGTCGAGCCACGGCAGATCGTGGCCCATGCGGTCGCGCTTGGTGCGCAGGTAGCGCAGATTGTGCTCGCCCGCCTGGACGGGCATGGGCTCGCGGCCGGTGACGGCGAGTCCGTGGCGGACGACGGCCGCGGTCTTCTCGGGGTTGTTGGTCATCAGCCGCAGGCTGGTGACGCCGAGGTCCTCGATGATCCGGGCGCCCGCCGCGTAGTCGCGGGCGTCGGCGGGCAGTCCGAGCTCCAGGTTGGCGTCGAGGGTGTCGACGCCGCGCTCCTGGAGTTCGTACGCGCGGAGCTTGGAGAGCAGGCCGATGCCGCGCCCCTCGTGGCCGCGGAGGTAGACGACGACGCCCCGGCCCGCTTCGGTGATGCGCCGCATGGACGCGTGCAGCTGGGGGCCGCAGTCGCAGCGCTGGGACTGGAAGATGTCGCCGGTCAGGCACTCGGAGTGGATCCGGACGAGGACGTCCTCGCCGTCGCCGATGTCTCCGTGGACCAGGGCGACGTGCTCGACGCCGTCGGCGATGGAGCGGTAGCCGTACGCGGTGAAGTCGCCGAACGCGGTGGGCAGCCGGGTCTGCGCCTCGCGGCGGACGGTCGGCTCGTTGCTGCGGCGGTACGCGATCAGGTCCTCGATGGAGATGATCGTCAGGCCGTGCTTGCGGGCGAACGGGATCAGCTCGGGCAGCCGGAGCATCACGCCGTCCTCGCCGGCGATCTCGACGATGGCCCCGGCGGGGCGCAGTCCGGCGAGCCGGGCGAGGTCGACGGCGGCCTCGGTGTGGCCGTTGCGGACGAGGACGCCGCCGGAACGGGCGCGCAGCGGGAAGATGTGGCCGGGCCGGACGAAGTCGCCGGGGCCCGCGACGCCGCCCGCGAGCATCCGCAGGGTGGTGGCGCGGTCGGCGGCGGAGATGCCGGTGGTGACGCCGTGCGCGGCGGAGGCGTCGACGGAGACCGTGAAGGCGGTCTGCATCGACTCGGTGTTGTCCTCGACCATCTGCGGGAGTTCGAGGCGTTCCAGCTCGTCGCTCTCCATGGGCGCGCAGATCAGGCCGCGGCACTCGCTCATCATGAAGGCGACGATCTCGGGGGTGGCCTTCTCGGCGGCGATGACGAGGTCGCCCTCGTTCTCGCGGTCCTCGTCGTCCACGACGACGACGGGGCGGCCGGCGGCGATGTCACGGATGGCCTGCTCGACCGGGTCCAGGGAGAGGTGCTCGGCGAGCGGGTCGTGGTCGGGGTGCAGCCAGGTGGGCTGAGCAGTCATGCCGTGGCTCCTTCCAGAGCGGGTGTCCGCGTACGCAGCCACCAGTCGCGCATGCCCCACAGGACGAGGGCGCCGTAGATGATGTAGACGAAGCCGGAGAAGGCGAAGCCGTTGGCGAAGTTCAGGGGTACGCCGACGAGGTCGACCAGCAGCCAGGCGAACCAGAACTCGACCATGCCGCGGGCCTGGGCGTACATCGCGACGACGGTGCCGACGAAGATGTACGCGTCCGGCCACGGGTCCCAGGACAGCGACGGGAAGGCGGTGAACAGGCCGCCGACGGCGAGGGTGCCGAGCGCGGCGCCGCCGATCAGCACACCGCGCTCGCGCCAGGTGGCGAAGCGGACGGCGATGGAGCCGTCCTGGGCCTGCTGCCTGCCGCGGTTCCAGGACCACCAGCCCCACAGGGCGACGACGATGACGACCAGCTGCTTGCCCGCGCTGCCGGAGAGGTGCGCGGAGGCGAAGGCGACGAGCAGGATCACGCCGGAGAGCAGCTGGGCGGGCCAGGTCCAGATGGAGCGCCGCCAGCCGAGGGCCAGGGCGATCAGGCCGACGATGTTGCCGATCATGTCCGACCATTTGATGTGCTGGCCGAACACGGTGAAGGCCTCGGAGTTGAGCCAGGACGCGGCGTTCATCGCGGGTCCTGCCCGGCCCGGTCCCCGAGCATCCGCTCGACGTACTTGGCGATGACGTCCACCTCCAGGTTGACCGGGTCGCCGGGCTGCTTGTGGCCGAGCGTGGTCAGGGCGAGGGTGGTGGGGATGAGGCTGATGGTGAAGAAGTCGGCCGCCGCCTCGACGACGGTGAGGCTGACGCCGTCGACGGTGATGGAGCCCTTCTCCACGACGTACCGGGTCAGCTCGGGCGGCAGGGAGACCTTGACGATCTCCCAGTGCTCGGAGGGGGTGCGCTCGACGATGGTGCCGGTGCCGTCCACATGGCCCTGGACGAGGTGTCCGCCGAGCCGGCCGCCGAGCGCCATCGGGCGCTCCAGGTTGACCCGGGAGCCGGGGGCGAGCGCGCCGAGGCTGGAGCGCTTCAGCGTCTCGGCCATCACATCGGCGGTGAACTCGCCGTTCTCGGTGTCCACGACGGTGAGGCAGACGCCGTTCACCGCGATGGAGTCGCCGTGCTTCGCGCCCTCGGTGACGAGGGGGCCGCGCAGCCGGAAGCGGGAGGCGTCGGCGAGCTGCTCGACGGCGGTGACCTCACCCAGTTCTTCGACAATTCCGGTGAACACTCAGTTTCCCTTCCGAGCAGGGGCGGGGACGGCGGTGACGCGGAGATCGGGGCCGATCGGCACGGTCTCGGTCACATCGAGGCGCAACGCCTGGGAGATGGTGGAGATTCCGGCGTCGGCGAGGGCGGCGGGGCCCGCGCCGAGCAGGACCGGAGCGAGATAGCCGACGACCTTGTCGACCTTTCCCGCGGCGACGAAGGCGCCCGCGAGGGTGGGGCCGCCTTCGAGGAGGACGGAGCGGACGCCCCTGGTGTGCAGGGCTTCGAGGAGGGCGTCGAGGTCGAGGCCGGGGCCGGTGGCGGCCCGGGGCAGCCGCAGGACGGCACCCTCGGGGAGGTGACCGGCCGGGGCGTTCTCGGCGACGGCGACCAGGGTGGGCGCGGTGGCGTCCAGGACCCGGGCGCCGGGCTGCACGGCGGTGGCGTTCGTGTCGACGACGATCCGCAGAGGCTGGGTGGCGCCGTCGATGCCGCGTACGCCGAGCTGGGGGTCGTCGGTCCGGGCGGTGCCGGAGCCGACGAGCACCGCGTCGGCCTCGGCGCGCAGCCGGTGGACGTCGGCGCGGGCCTCGGGCGAGGTGATCCAGCGGCTGGTGCGGTCGGCGGCGGCGATGCGGCCGTCGAGGGTGGCGGCGTACTTCCACAGGACGTACGGCCGGCCGAGGCGCACCGAGGTCAGCCAGGCGGCGTTGCCCGCCTCGGCCTCGTCGGCGAGGAGGCCCTGCGCCACCTGGACCCCGGCCGCGCGCAGGGTGTCGCCGCCGCCGGTGGCCTGCGGGTTCGGGTCGCCGACCGCGTACACGACACGGCTGATCCCGGCGTCGAGGAGGGCCTGGGCACAGGGGCCGGTGCGGCCTGTGTGGTTACAAGGTTCGAGGGTGACGTAGGCGGTACCGCCACGGGCCCGGTCGCCGGCCGCGCGCAGGGCGTGGACCTCGGCGTGCGGACCTCCGGCGCGCTGATGGAAGCCTTCACCGGCCACGGCTCCGGCGGCGTCGGTGATCACACATCCGACGACCGGATTGGGGCTGGTGGAGCCGAGACCACGGGCGGCGAGCGTGATCGCTCGGCGCATCGCGGTGATGTCGGCTGCGGTGTCCACCGGGTCCTCCTGCCTCTTCGGGCACGGACTCCGGGGCCTGTCGATGACGACAGAGAAAGCGGAAAACCAGCGAGAACGCCGCGAACCCGGGAACGGGAAACGCCAGGAACGCACGGCATCCGGGAGATTCCCGGCCATGCGTCCGCCGACGGCGGCGTACCGATGACAGACCGCCGCGCACTGCCTCCCATCCGGACTTTAACCGTCGGTCCAGGAATTTCACCTGGTCAACCGGCCGCTGGCTGCGGACGGGTCGCGGACTGTAACCGCCGGTTCGGAATTGCACCGACCCCGGAGTGCGCTGCTACTGGTACGGAACCAGTCTGCCACGGACGTCTCTCGACCATGCGGGTGAGCGCTGTGGGCTGGGTCACAGGATTCACGGATCGCGTCACGCGGGGTCACGAAAATCGTGGCGCATCCCTTCGGAACGAACGCGACAACGTAGTCATTCACGAAGTTGAGCCTTAAAGGTCCATACCTATTGACGCACTGGTCTAGTCCTCTTAATCTCTGCGTCACCTCCGAGGTTCGGTCCCACGGTGGGCGCACACCGGGACCCCGACAGACCCACCCCCTTTTCACCAGTTGTGTTCTGCCGACCTCCCCAGGAGGAACGACCACATGCTGTCCCCCACCCGAGCGAGAGCCACGCTCCTCGCCGCCGGCGCCGCCGTCGCCGGGCTGCTGCTGAGTTCCCTCGCCGCAGGCCCCTCGGCCGCCGCCAACCAGAACTCCTGTCGCCCCGACGGGCTTTACCAGACCCCCGGCGTCAACGTCCCGTACTGCTCCGTCTACGACGCCGACGGACGCGAGAAGATGGGCGCCGACCACCAGCGGCGCGTCATCGGCTACTTCACCAACTGGCGTACCGGCAAGGACGGCAAGGACGCCTACCTCGTCCCGGACATCCCGTGGGACAAGGTCACGCACCTCAACTACGCCTTCGCACACGTCGACGGCTCCAACAAGCTCTCGGTCGGCCCCGACAGCGCCGACAACGCCTCCACCGGGATGACCTGGCCCGGTGTCGCAGGCGCGGAGATGGACCCGACGCTCCCCTACAAGGGGCACTTCAACCTGCTGACGAAGTACAAGAAGCAGCACCCGAACGTGAAGACCCTGGTCTCCGTGGGCGGTTGGGCCGAGACCGGCGGCTACTTCGGCCCCGACGGCAAGCGCGTCGACTCGGGCGGCTTCTACTCGATGGCGACCAACGCCGACGGCTCGGTCAACCAGGCGGGCATCAACACCTTCGCCGACTCCGCCGTCGCCTTCATCAAGAAGTACGGCTTCAACGGCGTCGACATCGACTACGAGTACGCCACCACGATGAAGGACGCGGGCAACCCGCTGGACCACACGCTGGCCAACGGCCGCCGCGCGGGCCTGGTCAAGGGCTACGACGCCCTGATGAAGACGCTGCGCGAGAAGCTCGACCGCGCGGGCGAGGCCGACGGCAAGCACTACCTGCTGACCGTCGCCGCCCCCTCCTCCGGCTATCTGCTGCGGGGCATGGAGACGTACCAGATGCAGAAGTACCTGGACTACGTCAACATCATGTCCTACGACCTGCACGGCGCCTGGAACGAGTACGTCGGGCCCAACGCCTCGCTGTTCGACGACGGCAAGGACAACGAGCTGGCTCAGGCGGGTGTCTACACCACCTCGCAGTACGGCGGCCTCGGCTACCTCAACACCGACTGGGCCTACCACTACTTCCGCGGCTCGATGCCGGCCGGCCGGATCAACATCGGCCTGCCGTACTACACCCGCGGCTTCAAGAACGTGCAGGGCGGCACCGACGGCCTGTGGGGCAAGGCGGCCACGACCGACTGCCCGGCCGGCGCGGGGCTGACCAAGTGCGGTGACGGCGCGGTCGGCATCGACAACCTGTGGCACGACAAGGACACCAACGGCAAGGAATCGCCCGCCGGTTCCAACCCGATGTGGCACGCGAAGAACCTGGAGAAGGGCATCGTCGGGGACTACGTCACCGACTACGGCTTCCCCGCGAACACCAAGCTGACCGGCACGTACGCCCGCAAGTACGACTCCACGCTGGTCGCCCCGTGGCTGTGGAACGCCGAGAAGAAGGTGTTCCTCTCCACCGAGGACGAGCAGTCGGTGAAGGCCAAGGCGGACTACGTCGTGGACAAGGGCATCGGCGGCACGATGATCTGGGAGCTGGCGGGCGACTACCAGTGGAACGCGGCGAAGGGGCAGTACGAGACGGGCTCCACGCTGACCACCGCGATGTACGACGCCTTCAAGTCGGCCACCCCGTACGGCGCGAAGCGCTCCACGATCGACCTGCCGACCGAGGCGCTCAACATCGACGTCTCCTTCGGGCAGTTCCCGCTGGGCGACTCCAACTACCCGATCAGCCCCAAGCTGAAGATCACCAACCGGACACAGGCCACGCTGCCCGGCGGTACGGAGTTCCAGTTCGACTACTCCACCTCCGCCCCGGCCAACGCGAAGGACCAGTCCGGATTCGGTACGAAGATCGTCCGCAGCGACCACACGGCGGCCAACAACATCGGCGGCCTGAAGGGCGACTACAACCGCGTCTCGCTGAAGCTCCCGGCCTGGCAGAGCCTGGCCCCCGGCGCCTCGGTGGAGCTGGACTTCGTCTACTACCTGCCCACCTCCACACCGTCGAACTGGACCGTGACCTTCGGCGGCAAGTCCTACTCCCTCGCCGGTGACCTGGCCCGCGGCACCACGGTGGTCGAGCCCGGCACCGGGACCAACCCGACGCCGACCCCGACCCCGGACCCGACCGGACCCACGCCGACCCCGACCCCGACTCAGCCGGGCGGCAGCTGCTCGGCCCCGGCGTGGAACGCGGCCACCGAGTACGGCGGCGGCTCCACCGTCAGCCACGGCGGCCACGAGTGGAAGGCCTCGTGGTGGACGAAGGGCGAGACGCCCGGATCCACCGGTGAGTGGGGCGTCTGGAAGGACCTCGGCGCCTGCTGACCCGTCCAGTATCGTGCGACCCGGCGTGAGCGGTTCTCCCCGCTCACGCCGGGCCTCGCTGTTCTCCCCCGGTAGCCGCCGGGCCGGACCGCGCTCCGGCAGACTGGCCCCATGACGACGATTCTGGTCACCGGCGCCACCGGAACCCTCGGCCGGCAGGTCGCGGAGCGGCTCCGCACGGAAGGGGCCGACGTCCGGGGACTCAGCCGCCGCGCCCCCTCGTACGCCGTCGATCTGCGCGACGGCAAGGGGCTGGACGCGGCGGTCGAGGGGGCGGACGCGATCGTCCACTGCGCCACCACCCCGCGCGGCGGCGACGACCGGGCAGCCGGCTTCCTCATCAACGCGGCGAAGCGGGCCGGGACGCCGCACCTCGTCTACATCTCGATCGTGGGTGTGGAACGGCTGCCGCTGGGCTACTACACGGTCAAGCACCGGGTCGAGCGGATGATCGAGGACTCCGGGCTCGGCGCGACGATCCTGCGGACCACGCAGTTCCACGACCTGGCCCTGCGCATCCTGTCCGGCGCGTCCAGGCTGCCCGTACTGCCGGTGCCCGCCGGGGTGTCGCTCCAGCCGGTCGACAGCGGCGAGGTCGCCGGCCGGCTGACGGCCCTGGCGCTCGGCGGACCGGCGGGCCGGGTGCCCGACCTGGGCGGCCCCGAGGTACGTGAACTGACCGACCTGGCCGGGGCGTTCCTGCGGGCCACCGGCCGCAGGCGGAGGGTGGTGCCGGTCCGACTGGCGGGGCAGGCGTACGCGGGCTACCGGCGCGGTGACCATCTGACGCCCGAACACGCCCTGGGAACCGTGACGTTCGAGGAGTTCCTCGACCGCCGCCACCGGCACCCGGGGTGAGCCGACGCCGTCCGGGCGGCTATCCGCGGGCTCCCGGTTCGGCCGTCCACGGCCTTACGGTCCGGCCGGTCAAACCTCCGGGGCGAAGAGCGCGTCCTGCGCCGCGTCCCGGGCCGTGAGCAGCGCACCGCGCAGCACGGCCCCGTCGCCCAGCGAACCGGCGCGGACCTCGGTGCGCAGCGGCGACATCGTGGCCAGCCGCTCCTCGACCCGGGCGGCGAGCGCGGCCCCGCCCGCATGGCCGACGGCCCCCGCGAGCAGTACACAGCCCGGGTCGAGCACCGAGACGACGGCAGCGGACCCGAGGGCGAGGCGGTCGGCGACCTCCTTCAGGAAGGGCTCGCCCGCCTCCCCCGCCTCCAGGGCGGCCCGCACCGCGTCCACGGCGGCCGCCTCCTCCTGCCCCTCGGCCACGGCCGCCCGGTCCACGAGCCCGTGCGCGGCGGCGAGTTCGCACAGCGCGCCGGAGCCGGCCAGGGAGTGGAACCCGCCCTCGCAGTTGACCGCCGAGGGCAGCCCGCTCACTCCGGGGACCGGCAGGAAGCCGATCTCCCCCGCGCCGCCGGACGCCCCCTGACGCAGCTTGCCGTCCAGCATCACGGCGGCCCCGATCCCCTGGCCCAGCCAGAGCAGGACGAAGGTCTCCCGGTCGTGGGCGGCGCCCTCCCGGTGCTCCGCGACGGCCGCGAGGTTGGTCTCGTTCTCCACCAGGACGGTGGCCGGGAGCCGCCGTTGGAGCTCCCGCACCAGGCCCCGGTGCCAGGCGGGCAGGCCGGAGCTGTCGCGCAGCTCGCCGGTGCCGGGGTCGATCAACCCAGGCGCCCCGATCCCGACGCTGTGCAGGGGTACGGACCCGGCCGCGCGGGCGGTGCGCTCCAGGAGGGCGGCAGCCCGCTCGACGGCGGGTTCGGTGCCGGTGTCACTGCCGATGGGCAGCGAGTCCTCGGCGAGCACCGTCCCCAGCAGATCGGTGACGACCACGCTGACGCTGCCCAGGCGCACGTCGAGCGCGGCGAGATGGGCCCGGTCGGCGACGATCCCGTACAGCTTGGCGTTGGGGCCGCGACGGACGGCTCCGGACTCGCCGACGACCTGGATCAGACCGGCGCCGCGGAGCCGTTCGACGAGGTCGGCGACGGTGGGCCGGGAGAGTCCGGTCAGCGTCTTGAGCTGGGTGGCCGTCAGCGGGCCGTCCTGCTGGAGCAGCCGCAGGGCGAGCCGGTCGTTGATGGCCCGAGCCGTGCTCGGGGATGCGGGCATACCGGGATCCTTCCAGATGGCCGCCCCGCCGTTTTTCCGGGCCGATGAGAATCGACTATTTATCAGGCAGGGTTCCTGATAGTTTACGCCACGCATCGTCGCGAGGAAGCGGCAGAGGCGGTGGAAGCGCCGGCACGGCCGGCATCCGAGGATTCCCAGGGGAGGGGCTCGACGGCATGACGAACGACTCGACCGTCACGGTCTACGGCACGGAGCAGGTGAAGCGGGCGCGGATCGCCGTCGCCGCGGTCTTCACCGTCCACGGGGCGGTGACCGGCAGCTTCGCGACCCGGGTGCCGTGGATCCAGGACCATGCCGGGGTGAGCGCGGGCCAGCTCGGTCTGGCGCTGGCCTTCCCGGCGATCGGCGCGTCGATCGCGATGCCGCTGGCGGGCCGGATCAGCCACCGGTTCGGCGCCCGGACCGCACTGCGGGGGCTGCTGACGCTCTGGACGCTGGCACTGATCCTGCCCGCGCTGGCGCCGAACCTGCTCACCCTCTGCGCCGCGCTGTTCGTCTACGGGGCGACGGCGGGGATGTCCGACGTGGCCATGAACGCGCTGGGCGTCGAGGTGGAGAACCGTCTCGACAAGTCGATCATGTCGGGGCTGCACGGCATGTGGAGCGTGGGCGCGCTGATCGGTTCGGCGGCGGGCACGGTCGCGGCCCACACCGCGACCGACGCCCGGACGCACCATCTCGTCGCGGCCCTGGTGCTCACGGCGCTGGGCCTGATCGCCTGCCGGGACGTCCTCGACATCCAGAGCAGCCCGGACGAGGAGCCGCCGCCGCGGTTCACGCTGCCGCCGAAGTCGGCCCTGATCATCGGGGCGGTCGGATTCTGCGCGGTGTTCGCCGAGGGCGCCAGCCTGGACTGGTCGGCGGTCTACCTGCGGGACGTCCTGGGCAGCTCGGACGGTCTCGCGGCCGCGTCCACCACGGCGTTCGCCCTGATGATGGCGGTGGCCAGGATCGCCGGGGACCGGATCGTCGACCGGTTCGGCGCGGTCCGGACGGTGCGGACCGGCGGAGTGATGGCCACCGCGGGCGGGCTGCTGGTCGTGTTCTCGCCCTCCCCCGCGGCCGCGATGTGCGGCTTCGGGCTGCTGGGCCTCGGCGTGGCGGTCGTGGTCCCGCTGGCCTTCGCCGCGGCGGGGCGCAGCGGGCCGAACCCGAGCCAGGCCATCGCGGGCGTCGCCACCATCACGTACACCTCCGGTCTGATCGCCCCCTCGGCGATCGGCTCGCTGGCCGAGGCGACCTCGCTGGTGGTGTCGTTCGGCGTGGTGACGGTGCTGGCCTTCGGCCTGGTGCTGGGCGCGGGAGTGCTCCGGTCGGCCGACCGGAAGATCGCCGGCTCGGCGGTCGGCGAGGGTACGACGACGAAGAGCGCGGCCGGAAGCTGACGCGGAGCCGCGCGACTGCACGGGAGCTGACGCGGGGCGGGACGGAAGCGACGTACGCGAGGGGAAGGGCGTACGCGACGGGGAGACCCCACACGTACGGGCCTGACGCGGCGGCGCGCGGGGGGTGACCTCCGCGCGGCCGCCGCCGGGCGCACCACTACCATGGCGCTGATCTTTTCCGCAGGTGAACACCGAACCCCGGCTCGCAGACCGGTCGGCACACCGAGCAGACCTTCAGGGAGCAACCATGAGCCTCGGCGTGCGCTGGACCTTGCACGGCGACGGGAAGACCCCCGCCCCCGGGGCGGTGGTCCGCCCCGACGAACGGCTCACCTGGCCCCGTACGTTCGGGCTCGGCGCCCAGCACGTCGTCGCGATGTTCGGAGCGTCGTTCGTCGCCCCGGTCCTGATGGGCCTGGACCCGAACCTCGCGATCATGATGTCCGGTGTAGCAACCGCGATCTTCCTGCTGGCGACCAAGGGCCGGGTGCCCAGCTATCTGGGCTGCTCGCTCTCCTTCGTCGGCGTCGCGGCCACGATCCGGGCGAGCGGCGGGGACAGCGCGACCGTCACGGGCGCGGTGCTGGTGGTCGGCGCTGCCCTGTTCCTGGTGGGTCTGGCCGTGCAGCGGTTCGGCGCGCGGATCATCCACGCGGCGATGCCGCCGGTGGTGACGGGCGCGGTCGTGATGCTGATCGGCTTCAACCTGGCGCCGGTGACCGCCTCGACGTACTGGCCGCAGGACCAGTGGACGGCGCTGGCGGTCATGCTGTTCACCGGGCTCGCCGTGGTGTGCCTGCGCGGCTTCCTCTCCCGGATCGCGATCTTCCTGGGGCTGGTCTTCGGGTACGTGCTGTCCTGGGTGCTGGACCTGGTCTTCGGGAAGATCCACTCCCCGGCCGGCGGGGCGGAGGCCGTCGACCACTGGCGCCTGGACCTCTCGGCCGTCGGCCAGGCCGACTGGATCGGGCTGCCGTCCTTCCACGCGCCCGCCTTCGAGTGGTCGGCGATCCTGGTGGCGCTGCCCGTGGTGATCGCGCTGGTCGCGGAGAACGCCGGGCACGTCAAGGCCGTCGGCGAGATGACCGGCGACCCGCTGGACGACAAGCTCGGCACCGCCATCGCGGCGGACGGCGCGGCCTCCATGCTCTCCACCGCCGTGGGCGGGCCGCCCAACACCACGTACTCCGAGAACATCGGCGTGATGGCCGCCACCCGCGTCTACTCCACGGCCGCCTACTGGGCCGCCGCCTGCTTCGCGCTGCTCTTCGGCCTGTGCCCCAAGTTCGGCGCGGTCGTCGCCGCGATCCCGGGCGGGGTGCTGGGCGGGATCACCGTGATCCTGTACGGGATGATCGGCCTGCTCGGCGCGCAGATCTGGCTCAACGGCCGGGTGGACCTGCGCAATCCGCTCAACCTCGTGCCGGCCGCCGCGGGCATCATCATCGGCGTCGGCGGGGTCAGCCTGAAGATCACCGACAACTTCGAACTGGGCGGCATCGCGCTCGGCACGCTCGTCGTGATCACCGGCTACCACGTCCTGAAGGCCTTCGCCCCGGCCCACCTCAAGACCCAGGAACCGCTGCTGGATTCGGGGACGTCGGCGTACGACGAAAAGCCGGGGCCCGAGGGCCCCGAGAAGAGCTGAGCCGTACGGGAGCGGCCGAGGCTCACCCGGTGGCCAGGGCGTAGGCGTACTCCGGCGTGAAGGAGCCCGCCGCGCCCGAGCAGCCGTCGGACTCCCCCGGCAGCTTCACCCACAGGTACGCGTCGATCCGGTCCTCGCCCGTGCGCGTCGTCGGGGGCTGCCCCAGCGCCCGGCCCGCCGGGTCGCACCATTCGCCGGCGGTGGGCGCACCGTTGCCGTTGCGGCTGGTGTCGATCACCGCGCCGAGGCCGGCCGGGCCGCCGAGTGCGGCGAGGACCCGGCGGGCGTAGGCCCTCTCGTCGGCGGTGCGGTGGAAGTTGGCCACGTTGGTGAAGATGCCGTCGCCGTTGGTGGCCGCTCCGGCGGCCCGGAGCGCGGCTGCCTGTTTCGCGGGGGCGTGCCAGCCCGAGTGGCCGCCGTCGAAGTAGACCCGGGCCCGCGGATTCGCTGTGCGCAGGGTGCGTCCGGCCCGGGCCAGTGAGGCGAAGCGGGCCGCCCGGTCGGAGGCGCTCAGGCAGTCGGAGAGGGCGATGGCGTCCGGCTCCAGGATCACGATCGCCGCGCCCGCGCCGAGCCCCTCGGCGAACTGCCGTATCCAGGCGTCGTACGCCGCGAGGTCCGGGGCGCCGCCCTTCGACGCGCCGCCGCAGTCCCGGTCGGGTATCGCGTACGGGACGAGCACCGGGATCCGGCCCGCGGCGGCCGCGCCCCGGGTGACCTCGCGGACCTGCCCGGCTATCTCGCCCGGGTTGTGGGCGGCGAACCAGACGGCGGCGGGCCGCTCCGCGATCCGGGACTCGATGACCGGGCGGCGCGGGTCGTCGGGGTTCGCCCGCACCCAGTCCAGGACCTGGGAGTGCGGGTGCCGGAACAGGCGGTTACGGGGCGCGGGTGCGGGCGTCGCCGACGGGGAGGGCGGGGGCTCGGGGGCAGCGCTCGGGCGGGCCGTGGTGCGTGAGGGGGACGGGGCCGGAGCGGGGCGGGCGGAGGAGGCGGACGGGGCTGGGGCGGTGGGCGTCGGCGTGGGGACGGCGGGGAGGGGCTGGAGGACCGGCGGAGCCGTCGGTTCGGGGCGGGCCGTGTCGCGCCCGTCCTGGTGGCCCGCGTCGATCAGGCCGGCCGTCGCGCCGATCGCCACCACCGCCGAGGCGACGGCGAGCAGGGCGTGGCGGCGGGCCGCGCGGCGGCGTTCACGGTGAGCGGTGCGGCGTCGTACGCGGGTGCCCGGCACTCCTCGATCCCCTTTTCCGGCACCGCTGTTCGCCCGTTCCGATGAATACTCGGGCCGGTCGGCGCCGTGGCGAGCCTAAGGCTGGGACGCTCCGCCCATGACGCAGATCGAGCAGTCCGCAGTACCGGCCCAGGGCGGCGGCCCGCCGACGGGCGACTTCCCGGTGATCGAACGTATGCGGGAATTGCGGTCCCGGTGGCCGTCCGGGGACGGGGTGGCGGTCTTCAACCGGGTCTATCTGGAGGCCCTGGAGACGGCCGGACCCGAGCCGGGCAGGGGCGGGCCCGACGGCCGGGAAGCCACCGCCCTGCTGGGCGTACGGTGCGCCGAGCGCTATCTGTCGGCCGCCGAGACGGCGACGGCGGGCGGGCGGCCGCCGGAGTGCTGGCGGCCGTTGCTCCCCTGCCGCCGCCATCCCGGCGTACGTCCGCTGCAGTTCGCCCTCAGCGGTCTCCAGGCGCATGTGGGCCACGATCTGGTCCTGGCGGTGGTGGACGCCTGTCGTACGCTCGGCTGCGATCCGCCGGACCTGGAAGGGGAGTTCGAGCGCGTGGGTGATCTCCTCGCGTTGCTGGAGGAGCGGATCCACGACGAGCTGATGCCGGGGCCCGACCTGCTGGAGATCGCGGATCCGCTGACCCATCTGGTGAGTTCCTGGAGCCTGGAGCGGGCTCGCGAGGCGGCCTGGTCGGCGGCCCGGACGCTCTGGCGGCTGCGCGCATTCCCTTCGCTGGCCGAGGAGTTCCGGCAGCGGACCGACGCGGGCGCGGGTCTGGTGGGTCGGCTTCTGCTCACCCCCTGCCGCTGAGGCCCGCGTCGGTACGACCCCCGGCTCAGTCCTCCGGAAGCTCGACCGGGGCGATCTCGTCGAAGACGTCGCCGGGGCCGGGGTTGGTCGCGTCCGTCGCCCCGCCGAACTGGTGCATGACGCCCCACACGGCGTTCAGTGCGGTCTGCACGGCGCCCTCGGCCCAGCCGGCCGTCCAGGAGATGTCGTCCCCGGCGAGGAAGATGCCCCGCTTGTCCTCCGGCAGCCGGTCCTGCATGAAGTGGGTGAACAGCCGCCGCTGGTAGCGGTAGTGGCCGGGCAGGTTGGCCTTGAACGCACCCATGAACCAGGGCTCGTTCTCCCAGGAGACGGTGACCGGGTTGCCGATGATGTGGCTGCGGATGTCGACGTTCGGGTAGATCTCGCCCAGCGACTTGAGCATGACCTCCATGCGCTCCTTCGGGGAGAGCGGCAGCCACTTCAGGCTGTCGTCGCACCACGTGTAGGAGAGGCAGATGACGGCGGGCCTGTCCGGCCCGTCGTCCAGGAGGTACGTCCCCCGGGTCATCCGGTCGGTGAGCGTCATCGACATGGTGTCGCGGCCGGTGGTCTCGTCCTTGTCCAGCCAGAACGGCCGGTCGACCGGGACGAACAGCTTGGACGACTCCATGTAGTGGGTGCGCTCCATCGCCGTCCAGTGATCGATCGGGAAGAGCGCGTCATCGCAGTCGATCTTGGAGAGCAGCAGCCAGGACTGGCCGGTGAAGACCGCGGCCCGGAAGGTGCGGATGTCGCCCGTGGCGTCGGTGACCGTGATGCGGTTGCCGGCCGTGCGGGTCAGCCGGGTGACCGCGCCGCGTGGCTCACCGTCGTGCAGGGAGGAGAGCGAGGTGCCGAGCGGCCAGTGGACGATCTTCTGCGGCTCGCGGTCCCACAGGCGCAGCGGCAGCTGCTGGCTGCCGCCGACGATGCCGCGGTGGTGGTCGTCGGCCTCGGTGTAGACGACGCGCAGGATCTCCAGGATGGAGTTGGGGAAGTCGGTGTCCCAGCCGCCGGTGCCGAAGCCGACCTGGCCGAAGATCTCGCGGTGCCGGAACGACTTGAAGGCCTCGGACTCGCAGAGGAAGCCATAGAAGGTCTGGTTGTCGAGCCGCTCGACGAGCTGCGACCAGATCTCCCGGATGCGCGGGACGTCGCGCTCGCGCAGCGCCCGGTTCATGTCGGAGAAGTCGGCGCCCTCCTCCAGACAGGCGTTCCAGGCCTCGGCCACGTCGCGGTAGACCTGCGGCAGGTCGTCGATGGTCTCGGCGTAGTGCGACTCGCCCTTGAGGTCCACGACGGTCGAGGGCGTGGCCGGGGAGAGGGGGTTGGGGAAGGGCCGGGTCTGCAGGCCCACCAGGTCGATGTAGTGCTGGAGCGCCGTGGAGGACGGCGGGAAGCGCATGGCGCCCATCTCGGCGGTGAGGTCGCCGTCGCAGCCGTCGAAGCCGACGGTGCGCAGCCGGCCGCCGATCTGGTCGGCCTCGTAGACGACGGGCTTGAGGCCCATCTTCATCAGTTCGTACGCGGCGATGATGCCCGAGAGCCCGCCGCCGATGACGGCGACCTCCTGGCCGTGCTCGGTCGCCGGTATCTGCCCGAGGCCGGCCGGGTGGGCGAGGAAGTCGTCGTACGCGTACGGGAAGTCCGGCCCGAACATGGTGATCGGCGGGGCGGCCGCGTCGGTGTGCTGGACGGCGTTGGGCACCGTGGACGTCATGGGGTACGGACTCCTTGCGCGGTACGGGTAGTTCGGGGAGGGACGGGCTCAGGCGAGGGAGCCGTAGAGGCCGGGGCGGCGGTCTGCGAGATACGGGTTGGCGGCGCGTGACGCCGCCAGGAACTCCGGGTCCACCTCGCCGATCACGAGTTCCTCGCCGCGTCCGGCGCGGGTGCGCACCACCCCGTCGGGGCCGGCCAGGCAGCTGAGCCCGACGAACTCGAACTCCCCTTCCGGGCCGGTGCGGTTGACGTACGCCACGTACATCTGGCTCTCGAAGGCCCGTACGGGGACGACGGATTCGGCGACGAACTGGAAGGGGTGCATCTGCGCGGTGGGCACCAGCAGCAGATCGGTGCCGGCCAGGGCGTGCGCCCGGACGTTCTCCGGGAACTCGACGTCGTAGCAGATCAGCAGGCCGATGCGGATGCCGTCGAGGTCGGCCTGGACGACGGTCTGCTCGCCGGGGGTGAACCACTCCTGCTCGAAGCAGCCGAACAGGTGGGTCTTGCGGTAGTTCGCGAGCCGGACGCCGTTGGCGCCGATGAGCTGGGAGGCGTTGAAGATCCGCTCCCCGTCGCGCTCCGGGTAGCCGTAGAGGACGGCGAGGCCGTGGCGTACGGCGATCTCGGCGATCGCCTCGACGCCGGGGCCGTCGGCGGGCTCGGCCAGGACGGGCACGGCGTCGCCGATGGCGTATCCGGTGAGGAACAGCTCGGGCGCGACCAGCAGCCGGGCTCCGGCACCGGCGGCCCGGGCGGCGGCCTCGTCCAGCGTCTTCAGGTTCTCGGCGACGGCGCCGGGCCGTCCGGAGCTCTGGAGCAGGGCGGTGCGCAACGACGGCATGGCTGACCTCGGGCGGTGCGGGCGGGGTGGGGAGACGTAACGAAGGTACGTGGCCCGGATCGGCCCGGACAAGGCGCGAGCGTTGCGCGCCGACCGTTGATTCGTTGCGCGGGAAGGGCCTGGGGCAGCGAATCGTTGCGTCGGACATCACCGCAGGTCAACGGGGTGATGTGCGCCACCCGTTTCAGGCCGGCGGGGCCTCCGCGGAGTAGCGCCGCAGCAGCGGGGAGAGCACCAGCACGGACTTGGTCCGCTCGACGTACGGCTCCCCCGCGATGCGCTCCAGGACCTGTTCGAAGTGGCGCATGTCGGCGGCGAAGACCTGCACCACCGCGTCCGCCTCACCGGTCACCGTCGAGGCCGAGGCGATCTCCGGGTAGCGGGCGAGGCCCTGCTTGATCGCGTCCGGGGAGGTGTTGCGGCTGCAGTAGATCTCGATGAACCCCTCGGTCTCCCAGCCGAGCGCCGCCGGGTCGACCCGCACGGTGAAACCGGTGATCGCGCCCTCGGCGCGCAGCCGGTCGACGCGGCGTTTCACGGCGGGGGCGGAGAGGCCGACGATGGCGCCGATGTCGGCGTAGGAGCGCCGGGCGTCTTCGGCGAGGGCGTGGACGATGCGTTCGTCGAGGTCGTTCAGGCGCACGTCGGGCGGTTCACTATCTCTGCGGTGGGTCGGCTTGCGGGAGGCGGCGCGTGCCGCCTCCCGCAGTAGACCACGGGCCGCCGCCCCGGGCATGCCAGGTGCGGCGGGGCAGCCCGTCAGAAGGGGAACTGCGAGCGGCCGTGCTGGATGGAGATCCACTTCTGGGTGGTGAAGGCCTCGATCATGGAGTCGCCGTTCAACCGGCCGAGGCCGGAGCTCTTCTCGCCGCCGAAGGGGACGATCGGCTCGTCGTGGACGGTGCCGTCGTTGATGTGGATCATGCCGGTGTGGATGCGCTGCCCGACCCGGACGCCGCGCTCGATGTTGCCGGTGTGGACGGCGCCGCTGAGGCCGTACGGGGTGTCGTTGGCGATCCGGACGGCCTCGTCCTCGCCGTCGAAGGGGATCAGCAGGGCGACGGGGCCGAAGATCTCCTGGTGCAGGACGGGCGAGTCGGCGGCGAGGCCGGTCAGCACGGAGGGGCTGACCAGGTTGCCGTCGGCGCGGCCGTGCAGGAGGGCCGTCGCCCCGGCCGCCACGGTCTGGTCGACGAGCTTGGAGACGGACTCGGCCTGCGAGGAGTTGATCAGCGGGCCGATCTGGGTGGCCGGGTCGGCGGGGTCGCCGACGGTGAGGGACGCGACCTTGGCGACGAACTTCTCGGTGAACTCCGCCTCGACCGAGCGGTCGACCAGGATGCGGTTGGCGGCCATGCAGACCTGGCCCTGGTGGACGTACCGACTGAAGACCGCCGCGTCGACGGCGTAGTCGACATCCGCGTCGTCGAGCACGATCAGGGCGCTGTTGCCGCCGAGTTCGAGGACGGCGCGCTTGAGGTTCTGGGCGCAGACGGTGGCGACGTGGCGGCCGACCTTGTCCGAGCCGGTGAAGGAGATGACCTGCGGCACGGGGTGCTCCAGCAGGGTGTCGCCGATCTCCGCGATGTCGGTGATCACGACGTTCAGCAGTCCGGCGGGCAGCCCGGCGTCCTCGAAGACCTTGGCGAGCAGGGTGCCGCCGCAGATCGGGGTGTTCTGGTGCGGCTTGAGGACGACGGCGTTGCCGAGGGCCAGCGCGGGCGCGACGGACTTCAGGGAGAGCAGGAAGGGAAAGTTGAACGGGCTGATCACGCCGACGACGCCGAGGGGAACCCGGTAGACGCGGTTCTCCTTGCCCTCGGTCGGCGAGGGGAGGACCTGTCCGGCGGGGCGCAGCGCCAGCTGGATCGCCTCGCGGAGGAACTCCTTGGCCAGGTGCAGTTCGAAGGCGGCCTTCAGCCGGGTGCCGCCCAGCTCGGCGACGATCGCCTCGCCGATCTCCGGCTCGCGCTCCTCGACGATGCGCAGCGCCTTCTCCAGGACGGCCCGCCTGCTGTACGGGTTGGTGTCCGCCCAGGCCTGCTGCGCGCGCTCGGCGGCCCGGTAGGCCTGGTCGACCTCGTCGGCGGTGGCGACCGGGATCGAGGCGAGCTTCTCCCCGTCGAACGGGTTGAAGTCGATGATGTCCCAGGACCCCTTCCCCGGCCTCCACTCGCCGTCGATGTACTGGTGGGCCAGGTCAGTGAAGAAGGACATGAGATCCCTTACCGCAGAGAGGCAGGCAGCTGATTGCGGTTCATATTACTGAGATCTCAACAGAGTTGAAGCGGCCCCCCGGCCACGGGGACAGGCCGGAAACGACCCCGCCCCCTGCGGCGTGGAACAGCCGGAGGGGGCGGGGTCGTCGGGGTGACCGGAGGATCAACTCCAGCTGGCGTGCAGGGGCTTGCCCTCGGCGTAACCGGCGGCGCTCTGGACGCCGACGACCGCCTTCTCGGCGAACTCCGCGAGCGAGCCGGCACCGGCGTAGGTGCAGGAGGAGCGGACGCCGGCGATGATCGAGTCGATGAGGTCCTCGACGCCCGGGCGGGCCGGGTCGAGGAACATCCGCGAGGTGGAGATGCCCTCCTCGAAGAGCGCCTTGCGGGCGCGGTCGTAGGCCGACTCGTCCGAGGTGCGGTTCTTCACGGCGCGGGCCGAGGCCATCCCGAAGGACTCCTTGTAGAAGCGGCCGTCGGCGGACTGCTGGAGGTCGCCGGGCGACTCGTAGGTGCCCGCGAACCAGGAGCCGATCATCACGTTGGACGCGCCCGCGGCGAGCGCCATGGCGACGTCGCGCGGGTGCCGGACGCCGCCGTCCGCCCAGACGTGCTTGCCGTGCTTCCTCGCCTCGGCGGCGCACTCCAGGACGGCGGAGAACTGCGGGCGGCCGACGCCGGTCATCATCCGGGTGGTGCACATGGCGCCGGGGCCGACACCTACCTTGATGATGTCCGCGCCCGCCTCGATCAGGTCGCGCACGCCCTCGGCGGCGACGATGTTGCCCGCGACGATCGGGACCTGCGGGTCGAGGGCCCGTACGGCCTTCACCGCGCTGATCATGGATTCCTGGTGGCCGTGGGCGGTGTCCACGACGAGGACGTCGGCGCCCGCGTCCAGGAGCTGCTTGGCCTTGCCGGCCACGTCGCCGTTGATGCCGACGGCGGCCGCGATGCGCAGCTTGCCCCCGGCGTCGGTGGCGGGGGTGTAGAGCGTGGCGCGCAGGGCGGCCTTGCGGGTGAGGATGCCGACGAGGCGGCCGTCCGCGTCGACCGCGGGGGCGAGCTTGCGGTTGGCGCCGTCGAGCTTGTTGAACGCGTCGCGCGGGTCGATGTCCGCGTCCAGCAGCACGAGGTCCTTGGTCATGACCTCGGAGAGCTGGGTGAAGCGGTCGACGCCGCTGAGGTCGTGCTCGGTGACGACACCGACGGGACGGCGGTCGGCGTCGACGACGACACCCGCGCCGTGCGCCCGCTTGGGCAGCAGCGAGAGCGCGTCGGCGACGGTCTGGCCGGGGGCCAGCTCGATCGGGGTGTCGAGGACGAGGTGGCGCGTCTTGACCCAGGAGATGACGTCGGTGACGACCTCGATCGGGATGTCCTGGGGGATGACGACGAGGCCGCCGCGGCGGGCGACGGTTTCGGCCATCCGGCGGCCCGCGATGGCGGTCATGTTGGCGACCACGAGCGGAATGGTGGTGCCGGTTCCGTCGGGCGACGAGAGGTCCACACCCTGGCGGGAGCCGACCGCGGAGCGGCCCGGGACCATGAAGACGTCGTCGTACGTGAGGTCGTACGGGACCGCGGGGGACTCTGTGTAGCGACCGGTGCCCGGCTCAAGAAAACGCATAACTCTCATTTTTTCACACGAAACCGCGCAGGTCGTTTCCCCGAAGACACAGCAAAAGACCCCCGCTTTCGTCTGATCCTCCGAAGAGGCGGCCGGGGGTCCCGGGCAAGTGAACCTGCCTTACCCACGGACTCTACCCGAACAGGATTCGAAGCATTCGTGATCACCATCCCTGGACCGGGCGACAAGGGGTCAGGTAGCTTCAAAGCCGCAGGTCTCGGGGGTGTCGGAAGCGTCGATCCGGCTCGTCGGCAACCCTGGGCACACCGTTTGACCGGAGAGGATCCCGATCCGCCTGTGGACAGCGAACTGCCGGACATCTACTGCCCGTTCCCGCAGCGGACCAATCCGCACGTGGCGCACACCCGGGAGCATCTGGACGCCTGGACCAGACGGACGGGGCTGGTCCATCGCGAGTCCGCGAGGAACCGATTCGAACAAGCCGATTTCGGGGCGTTCGTCGGCATGGTCTACCCGACGGCCGACGAGGAACACCTCGATCTGGTGGCCGACTGGTTCGTCTGGCTCTTCCTGGTCGACGACCAGCTCGACGACGGCCACCTCGGCCGTTCACCCGACCGGGTGAGAAGCGTGGTCGAACGGATGCGCGCGGTCGTCGACGGCTCCGCCCCCGGGCCGCTGCCGGGCGAGGACGTCCCGGCGGCCGTGACCGCCCTGGCCGACCTGTGGAAACGTACGACGCCGAACGCGGCCCCGCACTGGCGGACCCGGTTCGCCTGGCATCTGGTGACCTACCTCACGACCGCCACGACCTGGGAGGCGGGCAACCGCGCCGGGGACGTGGTGCCCTCGGAGGACACGTACATCGCCAAGCGGCGGCACACCGGGGCCATCCACGTCTGCATGGACCTCATAGAGATCGTGGCGGGCATCGAGGCCCCGGAGTCGCTCCACAACGACCCCCGCTTCATCACCGCCCTGGAAGCCGCGTGCAACCACGTCTGCTGGGCCAACGACGTGTACTCCTTCGAGAAGGAGCAGGTGCTCGGCGAGATCCACAACCTCGTCCACCTGGTCCGCCACCACCGGGGCCTCGGGGAGCAGCAGGCGCTGGACCACGTCGCGGAGCGGCTCGCGATGGAGACCGAGCGGTTCCTGACCGCCGAGGACGAGCTGCTGGAGCTGTATCCGGAGCTGTCGGGGCTGCTGGTGCCCTACCTGGACGGGATGCGGAGCTGGATGCGCGGCAATCTGGACTGGTCGCGCCAGACGCCCCGCTACAACCCCGCGGACGTGGGGCAGTACGAGGAGCCCGAGGAGTATCTGGAGGAGACGGTGCTGGGCGTCCCGCCCGCGCGCACCGAGGCCGCAGCCCCCGCCCCGTGCGCGGCCAAGGCACCCCCGGCCGGCTGAGGGACAGAGTCACGACATGCCGAGGGCCGTGCACCCCGCAAGGTGCACGGCCCTCGGCGCGTCCTCGGTGTCACTCCCCGTCGGGGTCGGCCCGCTCCAGCGCCGGGCGCACCCCCGCGGCGGATTCGGTGAGCAGATAGTCGGCCGCTGCGGTGTCCGTGACCAGGCTGGTGACCAGGCCGGAGCGGAGCACCGCGCCGATCGCCGCCGCCTTGCGCTGGCCGCCCGCGATCGCGACCACCTCGGGGATCCGGCGCAGCCGGTCCGCCTCCACGGTGATGCAGCGCTCCCCCAGGTCGCGGCCGACCCGGCGGCCTTCCGCGTCGAAGAGGTGTGCGGACATCTCGGCAGCGACGCCGAGCGAGGCGTAGTGGGCGCGCTCCTCGTCCGAGAGCATGTCGTGGACCGTGGAGATGCCCGGCTCCCAGGAGCCGATGGAGACGGCGGCGACGGTCACCTTGTCGAAGTACTCGAAGGCTCGGGCGATGCCCGTCTGCTCGCGCAGCGCGGCGGCCGTCGCGGGGTCGGGCAGCAGCATCGGGGCGTAGATGGGGTGCGCCTCGCCGCCGGAGACCTGGGCGGCCCGGCGGACCGCCTCGACCGAGCCGCGCTCGGCGGTGCCCGCGTCGTACACCCCGGTCAGCTGGACGACCGTGCAGGGCGGCAGCCGGTCGAGTGCGGCCGCCATGTGGATGGTGGAGCGGCCCCAGGCCAGGCCGAGCACATCGCCCTCGGCCACCAGCTCGCCGAGGAGGTCGGCCGCGACCTCGCCCAGATTCTCCGGGTCGGGGGCGTCGTCCTGTTCCTCGGCCGGGGATTCGACGACCACCGCGTGCCGCAGCCCGTAGCGGGCGCGCAGGGCGTCGGAGCGTTCGGCGTCCAGCTCGGCCGGGACCCGGATCTCGATGCGTACGAGATCGCGTTCGAGGGCGGTCTCCAGGACCCGGGCCACCTTGAAGCGGCTCACGCCGAACTCCTCGGCGATCTGGATCTTGGACTTGCCCTCCAGATAGAACCGGCGGGCCATGGCCGCCGCCTGCACCAGCTCCGCGGGTCCCATCCGCATGGCTGACCGACCCGCCGAGATGCCAGACACCGCGATCTCCTCACTGCTGTTCACACGCCCGATACGCCGTTCATCCTGTCAGATCCGGCGATCCTTGATCGGCCCTGTCGGACCGCGTTCATCTGCCCTTGGTTCAGTGGTCGCATGCCCAGGGGGCTGCGGCCGTCGCCACGTCCGCCAGGCCCCGCAGGTCCCGCACGGCCGCCGCCGGGTCCGCCGCCCCGTAGACCGCGGATCCGGCCACGAAGACATCGGCTCCGGCCTCGGCGCAGCGCTCGATGGTGGCGGCGGAGACCCCGCCGTCCACCTGGAGCCACAGTTCGAGACCGTGCTTGCTGATCAGTTCCCGGGTACGCCGGATCTTCGGCAGCATGATGTCCAGGAAGGCCTGCCCGCCGAAGCCCGGCTCGACCGTCATGATCAGCAGCATGTCCAGCTCGGGGAGCAGGTCCTCGTACGGCTCGATGGGCGTCGCGGGCTTGAGCGCCATCGAGGCGCGCGCCCCCTTCGCCCGGATCTCCCGCGCGAGGCGCACCGGCGCCGCGGCGGCCTCGGCGTGGAAGGTGACGGACCCGGCGCCGGCCTCCACGTAACTCGGGGCCCAGCGGTCCGCGTCCTCGATCATGAGGTGGCAGTCCAGCGGGGTGTCCGTCGCCTTGCTGAGCGCCTCGACGATCGGCACGCCGAGGGTCAGATTGGGCACGAAGTGGTTGTCCATGACATCGACGTGGAGCCAGTCCGCGCCTTCGACGGCCTTCGCCTCCTCGGCGAGACGCGCGAAATCGGCGGACAGGATGCTGGGGTTGATCTGCGCCATGCCCCAAGCCTGCCACGTCTGCGGCCGGTTCCCCGCCTCGATCCCCTCCGAAGCCTCACACGGCCCTCACAGTCCGCACATTCTGGGCATTTTGCCAGCGCTTTACTTTTCTTTTGCCGTACGGGCGGGCGCGCTGACGCGGCGATATTCAGCCGGTCCGGCGCAGCAGAGCCAGATACATCGCGTCCGTGCCGTGGAGATGCGGCCAGAGCTGGACGTCGGGCCCCTCGCCCAGGGCGGGCACCCCGGGCAGCAGCGGGCGGGCGTCGATCCACTCCGCCTCGACGGGCTCCCCGCCGCGGCCCTTGAGCACGTCCTCGACGACCACCCGGGTCTCCGCGAGATGCGGCGAGCAGGTGGCGTAGCCGACCACGCCGCCGACCCGTACGGCCTTCAACGCCTCGCGCAGCAGGCCGCGCTGGAGCGGGGCGAAGGCCTCCAGGTCCTCGGCGCGCCGCCGCCAGCGGGACTCCGGGCGGCGGCGCAGCGCGCCGAGTCCCGAGCAGGGCACGTCCATCAGGATGCGGTCGAAGGTGCCGGGCAGCCACGGCGGGCGGGTGCCGTCGGCGGTGATCACCTGGTACGGGCCGGGGTTGCCGGCGAGCGCCCGCTCGACCAGCCGGGCGCGGTGGGGCTGCTTCTCGGCGGCGAGCAGCGTCGCGCCGCGTTCGGCGGCCAGCGCCGCGAGGAGGGCGGCCTTGCCGCCGGGGCCCGCGCAGCCGTCCAGCCAGCGGGAGTCACGGCCCTCGACGGGGACGGCGGCCAGGGCGGCGGCGACGAGCTGGCTGCCCTCGTCCTGGACGCCCGCCCGGCTCTCGCGGACGGCCTCCAGCGCGCCGGGCTCGCCGCCCTCGGCCATCCGCACGGCGTACGGGGACCAGCGGCCGGGCAGGGAGTTGTCCTCGCCCAGGGCCTTGACCAGCTCCTCGGTGGTGGAACGGCCCGGGCGGGCGACCAGGGTCACCTCGGGCCGCTCGTTGTCGGCCTCCAGCAGGTCCTCGATGCCCGCCCGGCCGCCGCCCAGCGCGTCCCAGAGGGCGGAGACGATCCAGCGGGGGTGGGAGTGGACGACGGCGAGGTGGTCCTCGGCGTCCTCGTCGTACGGCGGGGCGACCTTCTCCACCCAGCCGTCGAGGTCGTGCGCGGTGACCTTGCGCAGCACCGCGTTGACGAACTTCGCACGCCCCTCCCCCAGCACCACCCGGGCCAGCTCGACACTGGCGGAGACGGCCGCGTGGGTGGGGATACGGGTGCCGAGCAGCTGGTGGACGCCCATGTTCAGGACGTCCAGGACCGGCGGGTCGACCTCGCGCAGCGGCCGGTCGATGCAGGCCGCCACGATCGCGTCGTACGTGCCCTGGCGGCGCAGCGTCCCGTAGACCAGCTCGGTCGCCAGCGCCGCGTCCCGGCCGTCGAAGTCGCCCTTGGCGCGGGCCTTCTTCAGCAGCGGGGGCAGCACGAGGTTGGCGTACGCGTCCCGTTCGTCGACGGCCCGCAGCGCCTCGAAGGCGAGGAAGCGGACCGGGTCCTTCTTGGGCCGGCGGTGAGGCTTGGCGGGACGGCGACGCGGCTGGTCGTTCACGTGAAAGGTGCTCCGCTGAAGGTGAGGGGGCGAACCCTCCCAGCGTACGACGCCGTCCCGGGCCTCCCGAACGAGAGGTTCCCCGGCCCCGGGGGCTACGGGCCCAGCAGCTCGCCGTGGGCGATCCGGACGCCGCGCGCCCAGTCGGCGGCCCGCATCGGCTTCTTGCCCTGCGGCTGGACCCAGAGCAGCTCGACGGCGTGGGATCCGGTGCCGGCGTACACGTTGTTCTTGGCGGCCGACAGCTCCCCGGGGGCCAGGTCCGTGCGGTCCAGGACGGGGGTCGCCTGGATCAGCTTGAGCCGCTCGCCGCGGAACACTGTCCAGGCGCCGGGGGCCGGGGTGCAGCCGCGGATCACCCGGTCGACGCGCAGGGCGGGCGCGGACCACTGGACCTGGGCGTCCTCGACGGTGATCTTCGGGGCCAGGGTGACGCCCTCGTGCGGCTGGGGCACGGCGTGCAGGGTGTCGTCCTCGATGCCGTCCATGGTGGCGGCGAGCAGCCCGGCGCCGGCGAAGGCGAGCCGGGTGAGCAGGTCGCCGCTGGTGTCGGTGGGGCGGATCTCCTCCGTGAGGACGCCGTAGACCGGGCCGGAGTCGAGCCCCTCCTCGATCAGGAAGGTCGACGCGCCGGTCACCTCGTCCCCGGCCATCAGGGAATGCTGCACGGGGGCCGCGCCGCGCCAGGCGGGCAGCAGCGAGAAGTGCAGGTTGACCCAGCCCCGGGCGGGCACGTCGAGGGCGACCTTGGGCAGCAGGGCCCCGTAGGCGACGACCGGGCAGCAGTCCGGGGCGATCTCGCGCAGCCGGGCGAGGAACTCCTCGTCCCGGGGCTTGACGGGCTTGAGCACCTCGATCCCGGCCTCCTCCGCCCGCTCGGCCACCGGGCTCGCGACGAGCCGGCGGCCCCGCCCGGCGGGGGCGTCGGGACGGGTAACGACGGCGGCCACCTCATGGCGGTCGGAGGCGATCAGGGCGTCCAGGGCGGGGACGGCGACTTCGGGGGTGCCGGCGAAGACGAGCTTCATGGGTGGCTGACTGCCTCTCGGGCCAAGACGTACGGTGACGAGCAGCACACCAGTCTAGGGTCTCGGGTCGAACCGGGCCCGGCCGCACCCGTGCGCGAGGGCGGCGCCCCTCTGTGCGCAGGGGCGGCGACCCCCTCTGTACAGGGGCGGCAACTCCCTTGCGCGGGGCGGCGACCAGGGGGCGTACGCGCGCCGCGCACGCCCCGTGCATATGCACATACGCCCCGATAGCGTGACCACATACCCGGCTCGGGCGTTGGTCAAAGGAGATTGACCGAAGCGGGCCGCCCCGATCGCGGCCCGATCCCTTTCAACGCCGGTTCGAGAGGCTTCTTCATGGCCGACCACGCAACGCACGACGCCCAAGCGCGGGCCAGTCTGCATCTTCTGGTGCGGGACATCGAGCGGGTCAGGCGGCAGGTGGACGCGCTGCGCACCCTCACCGCCCAGCTGGGCAACGTCTACCGTCCGCGCCGCTCCGGCCCTTCCGCGGGCTTCGTCGTCTACGGCAGGGCCCCGGCCCCCACCGTCCGCCTCGCGCAGGAACTGCGGGACAGCGTCGAGACCCTGGTGACGGCCGCGGTGGACTTCGACCGCTCGCTGGGCTTCTCCTGGGACGCGGTGGGCTCCGCCCTCGGCGTCACCAAGCAGGCCGTCCACCGCCGTTACGGAACCCGCCGCGCCACCCCGCAGCCCGCCGCCGAGACGGGCGGCGAGAACACGGCCGTGCCGCGCCCGGTCTCCGTCGGCACCGGCCTCACCGGATCCTCCGCCAAGGGGTCCGGCTCCCCGGTGCCCACGGTCCCGGCGGCCCGCTCGATGCCGCCGCAGCCGTCGGCGGCCCCGCAGCCGGCCCGCGAGGAGCTGCGCCCCGGTGCGTTCCCGGGCCCGCGCAACGGCTGACCGTACACCGCCCTTCTGCCCCACCGTGCCGGTCGCACGGCGGGGCAGTCCCCTGTCCGGGCCCGGGGCCCTGTCCAGCTCTCTGCCCGGGCCCGGGTCACGGAGGAAGCTGCGTCGCGGGGCTCAGCCGATGTCCGGCGGGTCGATCCTGATGCGTACCGGGTCGTTCGCGCCCTTGGCCGTGCGGGCCGCGAGCGCCGTCTTCAAGGCGCGGGCGAGCGCGGCCCCGCGCCCCGGGACCACCCGGACCAGGGCCCGCTCCCAGGTCTCGCCCGGTGGCGCGTCTCCCGGTCTGCGGGCCCTTCCGGGCGCGGCCGAGGGGGCCGGCACCGGTCCCAGGATCTCGGCCTCCGGCGGCAGCCCGGCAGTCTGCAGGAACGCGGCCAGAGCCTCGGGCGGGCCGGTCACCGAGGCCATCCGGGAGACCGGCGGGAAGCCCAGCTCGGCGCGGTCCGCCAGCTCCCGCCGGGCGAACCCCGCCGGATCCCAGCGGACCAGCGCCTGCACCGCACGCTCCGTCGGCTCGGCCACGACCACCACCGTGCCGCCCTCCTCCTGCCCCCGCACCAGCGCCGACGCCGCCAGCCACCGGCGCAGCGCCTCCTCCCCCGCGCGCAGATCGGGCCGGCCGAGCATGGCCCAGCCGTCCAGGAGCAGGGCCGCCGCGTACCCGCCCTCGGCGACGGGCTCCGCGCCGGGCGTGGAGACCACCAGGGCCGGGGCGTCGGGCACCGCGTCGAGGATGTGGTCGCGCCCCGAGGTGCGGACGGGCACGGCGGGGAAGGCCCGGCCCAGCTCCTCCGCGGTGCGGCGGGCGCCGACGATCCGGGCGCGCAGCCGGGTGGAGCCGCACTCCGCGCAGCTCCAGGCCCGCTCGGCCTGCCCGCACCAGGCGCAGTTCAGATCCTGCTGGTCCGGCGCTTCCAGGGGGCCCGCGCAGTGCCGGCAGCGGGCGGGGGTGCGGCAGCGTTCGCAGGCGAGGCGGGGGGCGTATCCCCGCCGGGGCACCTGGATCAGCACCGGTCCGGTGCGCAGGCCGTCGCGCACGGCCCCCCAGGCGAGGCTGGGCAGCCGGGCGGAGCGGGCGGCCCCGTCCCGGGCCAGCTCGCCGTCCCCGACCGTACGGATGAGGGGCGCGGTCCGGCGCAGCCGTTCGCGGTCCGCCAGGAGGGGCAGCGCCCAGCCGCTCTCCACGAGCTGGGCGGCCTCGACCGTGCAGCTGGTCCCGCCGAGCAGGAAGCCGCAGCGGCCCTGGGCCGCCCGCAGCTCCAGGACCTCGCGGACATGGGGGAAGGGGGCGTTGTCGTCGCTGTGGCTGGAGTCGCCGTCGTCCCAGACGACGACGAGCCCGAGGTCGCGGACAGGGGCGAACATGGCGGCCCGGGTGCCCACGACCGCCCGCACCGAGCCCCGGCGTACCGCGAGCCACTGGCGGTAGCGCTTCTCGGGGCCGGATTCGGCGGTCAGCAGGGCGTGCCGACCCGCGCCGAGCGCCTCGGTCAGAGCCGCGTCGACCCGTGCGGCGGCCCGCCCGTCCGGGACGACGACGAGGGCGCCGCGCCCGGAGGAGAGCGTCGCCGCGACGGCTCCGGCGATCTCCGCGGGCCAGTGCGGTCCGGGCAGGGCGGTCCACACGGCGCGCGGGGCGCCGCCTTCTGCCAGGGCTCGCAGGAAGGCCGGGCCCTGACCGTACCGCTCCCAGGTGCCCGGATCCGGGGGCGGGGGCGGGGGCAGCGGCTCCGGGGAGGGCTTGGCCTCGGCGCGGCCGTTGCGCGGCGGGACGGCGAGCTGGAGGACGTCGGCGAGGCTGCCCGCATACCGGTCGGCGACGGCGCGGCAGAGGGCGAGCAGCTCGGGGCCGAGGACCGGCTCCGGGGAGACCACGGAGGCGAGGGCGGCCAGCGCGCCCTGGTAGTCGGAGTCGGCGCGGCGCTCGACGATGAAGCCGTCGATCAGACCGCCGCCCTCGCGCCGCCCTCCCTGGACGTTGCGCCCGCCGGCCCCGAACCGGACCCGCACCCGGACGCCCGGCTGTGCGTCGGCGTCCAGCTCCTGAGGCACCGCGTAGTCGAAATACTGGTCGAGGTGGAGGACGCCCTTGTTGACCAGGACGCGGGCGACGGGCAGATCGTCGGCGAGGGGCGCGCCGCGCCAGGTCCGCGGCTTGGCGCGCGGCACCTTCGCCCGGCGCACGGTCTCCCGGATCAGCGCAAGCTGCTCCGGCGGCCCGGCACCCGGTTCGGCGGACTGCTCGTTCTCGCTGCTCACAGCTGCATTCCTACCAGAGGGCACTGACAGTCCGGAGAGCACGGAAGTCGTGGGGGCACGGCAGCGGGGCCCGGCCACCGTGTTCGGTGTCCGGGCCCCGCCGTCACTCAGTGCCGATGCCGGATCAGGTCCTTACAGACCCGCGGCCGCGCGCAGCGCGTCCACGCGGTCCGTGCGCTCCCAGGTGAAGTCCGGCAGCTCCCGGCCGAAGTGGCCGTACGCGGCGGTCTGGGCGTAGATCGGGCGGAGCAGGTCGAGGTCCCGGATGATCGCGGCCGGGCGGAGGTCGAAGACCTCGGCGATCGCGTTCTCGATCTTCTCCGTGTCGATGGCGGCGGTGCCGAAGGTCTCGACGAAGAGACCGACGGGCTCGGCCTTGCCGATCGCGTACGCGACCTGGACCTCGCAGCGGGCGGCGAGACCGGCGGCCACGACGTTCTTGGCGACCCAGCGCATCGCGTACGCCGCGGAGCGGTCGACCTTGGACGGGTCCTTGCCCGAGAAGGCGCCGCCACCGTGGCGGGCCATGCCGCCGTAGGTGTCGATGATGATCTTGCGGCCGGTGAGGCCCGCGTCGCCCATCGGGCCGCCGATCTCGAAGCGGCCGGTCGGGTTCACCAGGAGGCGGTAGCCCTCGGTGTCGAGCTTGATGCCGTCCTCGACGAGCTGCGCGAGCACGTGCTCGACGACGAACTCGCGGATGTCGGGCGCGAGCAGCGAGTCCAGGTCGATGTCCGAGGCGTGCTGCGAGGAGACGACGACCGTGTCGAGACGGACCGCCTTGTCACCGTCGTACTCGATGGTGACCTGGGTCTTGCCGTCGGGGCGCAGGTAGGGGATGGTCCCGTTCTTGCGCACCTCGGAGAGCCGCCGGGAGAGGCGGTGCGCGATGTGGATCGGGAGCGGCATGAGCTCCGGGGTCTCGTCGCAGGCGTACCCGAACATCAGGCCCTGGTCGCCCGCGCCCTGCTTGTCGAGCTCGTCCTCGTCACCCTCGACCCGCTTCTCGTACGCGGTGTCGACGCCCTGGGCGATGTCCGGCGACTGGGCGCCGATCGACACCGAGACGCCACAGGAAGCGCCGTCGAAGCCCTTTTTGGAGGAGTCGTAACCGATCTCCAGAACCTTGTTGCGCACGAGGTTGGGGATGTCGGCGTAGGCCTTGGTGGTGACCTCGCCCGCGACATGCACCAGACCGGTGGTGATCAAGGTCTCGACGGCGACACGCGAGGAGGGGTCCTCACGCAGGAGCGCGTCGAGAATCGTGTCGCTGATCTGGTCAGCGATCTTGTCGGGGTGACCCTCGGTGACGGATTCCGAGGTGAAAAGGCGGCGGGACACATCGCTCCCTGGGGTTGCAGCGGCTGCTGGCTGATCATGGGTGGCACGTCCGAGAGCTGCGCTCGGCGCGTACCGTCGGCCAGTTTATCGGTCACTTCCGGCGACCGGGCCAGGTGTCTCGCCCTTTGGGAGGTTCGTGACGTGCGCCACACAGATCACCAGTAGGACAATTCACCCTCCTCAGCCGCCGTTTTCGGCGTTATGAGGCGATTTCACTCGCCCGAAGGACTGATCAGGAATTCGGCTGGAACCTGGCGGAAACCAGATCCCAGATCGTGTCGGCGAGGGCTTCCTTGGGGCCGTACGGCACCGGCGTCTCCTGGCCGTCGGCGGCGAGGACGACCGCTTCGTTCTCCTCCGAGCCGAAGGTCTTGCGCTCCCCCACCTCGTTGACCACGAGGAGGTCGCAGCCCTTGCGGCGGAGCTTGGCACGTCCGTTGGCCAGCACGTCGTCGGTCTCGGCGGCGAATCCGACGACGATCTGGCCGGCCCGGGCCCGCTCCCCGGCGACCTCGGCGAGGATGTCGGGGTTGCGGACCAGGGTGAGCGCGGGCGCCTCCTCGCCGTCCTTCTTCTTGATCTTGCCGGTGGCGTACTCGGACGGGCGGAAGTCGGCCACCGCGGCCGCCATCACCACGACGTCCGCGTCGGCGGCGGCCTTCACCACGGCCTCGCGGAGCTGGACGGCCGTGCCGACCCGCAGGACGTCGGCCCCGGCCGGGTCGGGCAGCCCGGTGTTGGCCTCGATCAGGGTGACCCGGGCCCCCCGGGCCACGGCGGTGCGCGCCAGCGCGTAGCCCTGCTTGCCGGAGGAGCGGTTGCCCAGGAAGCGCACCGGGTCGAGCGGCTCGCGGGTGCCGCCGGCGCTGATCACCACATGGCGGCCCGCGAGGTCGGGCTCGGGAACCCCGCGCGCCAGCACCCGGCGGCAGACCTCGAAGATCTCGCCGGGGTCGGGCAGCCGGCCCTTGCCGGTGTCGACGCCGGTGAGCCGCCCGACGGCGGGCTCGATGACGACGGCGCCCCGGCGGCGCAGGGTGGCGACGTTCTCCTGGGTGGCCGGGTGCTCCCACATCTCGGTGTGCATGGCGGGGGCGAAGACCACCGGACAGCGGGCGGTCAGGAGCGTGTTGGTGAGCAGGTCGTCTGCGAGCCCGTGGGCGGCCTTCGCCAGCATGTCCGCCGTGGCCGGGGCGACCACCACGAGGTCGGCACCCTGCCCGATCCGCACGTGCGGGACCTCGTGGACATCCTGCCAGACCTCGTCGGACACGGGGTGGCCGGAGAGCGCCGACCAGGTGGCCGCGCCCACGAAGTGCAGCGAAGCGGCGGTCGGGACGACCCGTACGTCGTGGCCGGACTCGGTCAGCCGGCGCAGCAACTCGCACGCCTTGTAGGCGGCGATGCCCCCGCTGACCCCCAGGACCACCTTCGGCTTGTCCACTGCGTCTCCCCGCACTCGGCACCGTAACGGCAACATGTGCGTCCCATGCTGCCTCACCACGCGCGGCGCGTTCACCCGGCCCCGGACACACCTCAGGCCCGGCGGACGGGCCGCCGGGCCTGGAGTGAAGGTGCTGCGGTGCTGCTGCGTTACTGCGCGGGACCCTCGATGGCCTCGGAGGTCAGCAGGCCCGCGTTGATCTCGCGGAGCGCGATCGACAGCGGCTTCTCGTGCACGTGGGTGTCGACGAGCGGACCGACGTACTCGAGGAGGCCTTCACCGAGCTGCGAGTAGTACGCGTTGATCTGACGGGCGCGCTTGGCCGCGTAGATCACCAGGCTGTACTTCGAGTCGGTGGCCTCGAGGAGCTCATCAATCGGCGGGTTGATGATGCCCTCGGGCGTGGTGATGGAAGAGGACACTCTCTGCCTTCCGAAGGGGGTGTAGATCAAAGATCCGAGCGGTCTTGACGATGGCCGGGATCTAGGCCTGAAGCATCAAGGCTAGCAGCTCGCGTGCCACATCCTCGACGGAGGTGTTGACGAGCGTCGTATCGAACTCCGCCTCGGCGGCCAGCTCGACCTTGGCGGCGTCGAGCCGGCGCTCGATGACCTCGGGGGCCTCGGTGCCCCGGCCGGTGAGCCGGCGCACCAGCTCCTCCCAGCTCGGCGGGGCCAGGAAGACCAGACGCGCGTCGTCCATCGACTGGCGGACCAGCCGGGCGCCCTGGAGGTCGATCTCCAGCAGGACCGGCTCGCCCGCCTCCAGGCGGTCCAGCACGGCCCGGCGGGGCGTGCCGTAGCGGTTGCCCGCGAACTCGGCCCACTCCAGCAGCTCGCCGTTGGCGATGAGCTTGTCGAACTCCTCGTCGTCCACGAAGAAGTAGTGGACGCCGTTGCGCTCCCCGGGGCGCGGCTTGCGCGTCGTCGCCGACACGGAGAGCCAGACCTCGGGGTGCACGGAGCGCATATGGGCGACGACCGTGCTCTTGCCGACCCCCGAGGGGCCGGAGAGCACGGTCAGCCGCGGACGTACGTCCGGGGGTACGGGGGACGTCCCCCGGGATGTTGCAGCCATGGAGCGATTATCCAGGTTCTCAGGAGTGCCTGAGAACGTCAGGCGGGGCTGCCGCCGAACTCACGCTCCAGGGATGCGATCTGGTTGGAGCCAAGACCCCTGACCCGGCGGCTCTCGGAGATGCCGAGACGCTCCATGATCTGCTTGGCGCGGACCTTGCCGACGCCCGGCAGGGATTCCAGCAGTGCGGAGACCTTCATCTTCCCGATGACGTCGTTCTCCTGGCCCTGCTTGATGACCTCGTGGAGGGAGGCGCCGGAGTGCTTGAGTCGATTCTTGACCTCGGCCCGCTCCCGGCGAGCCGCGGCGGCCTTTTCGAGCGCGGCTGCGCGCTGTTCAGGGGTAAGGGGCGGAAGAGCCACGCCTACGTCACCTCGGATGTCGATCTGTCGGATACGGACCGGCGGGGAAGCTGGACGCCACCCCACCAGGTGAGCGACGAACACACTGTGCTCGGCCGCTCTTCGACGGAGACTAGCGGCAAGGGCCGCTGTAGTCAGCGAGAACAGACGAAAAGTCCTGGTCAGCTGTGGCCGACCAGTATTTTCCCGACATATCGACCAGGTTTCTCGTCAGTAATTCGTCAACACGCTGTAAACGTGTCAGGGTCAGCTGCCGGATACGGCGGCGCGGACCTCGTCCGCGAACCGTCCGGCCGCTTCGCGCAGCCCGGACGCGTCCGGGCCGTGGCGCAGCACGCCCCGGCTCACGCTGGGCACCACGTTGCCCACCGCGTCGCCGAACACCGCCGGAAGATCCGCCGGGGTCGCCCCCTGTGCGCCGATGCCGGGTGCGAGCAGCGGCCCGTTGATCGCCAGGTCCACCCCCGCGTCGCCGAGCGTCGCGCCGACCACAGCGCCGACCGAGCCGAGCGGGGTGGCCCCCTCGTTCTCGGCGGCCATGTGGTCGAGCATCAGCTGGGCGAGCGAGCGGCCGTCGGCGGCCGTGGCCCGCTGGACCTCGGCGCCCTCCGGGTTGGAGGTGAGGGCGAGGACGAAGACGCCCGCGCCGGAGACGGCGGCGGCGTCCAGCGCCGGGCGCAGCGAGCCGAAGCCGAGGTACGGGGAGACGGTGACCGCGTCGGAGAAGAGCGGGGAGTCCTTGTCCAGGTAGGTCGCCGCGTAGGCGCCCATGGTGGAGCCGATGTCGCCGCGCTTGGCGTCCATCAGGACCAGCGCCCCGGCGGCGCGGGCCTCCTCGACGGCCTTCTCCAGGACGGCGATGCCGCGCGAGCCGAACCGCTCGAAGAACGCGGACTGCGGCTTGAGCACGGCGACCCGGTCGGCCAGCGCCTCCACCACGGTCCGGGTGAACCGCTCCAGGCCCGCGATGTCGTCGTTCAGGCCCCAGGAGGTGAGCAGGGACGCGTGCGGGTCGATGCCGACGCAGAGCGGCCCGCGGGTGTCCATGGCGTGGCGCAGTCGGGCGCCGAAGGGTTCGAGCGTCACAGGGCGGCCTTCTTCCGGGTCTCGGCGCCGACGGCCTCGGCGAGGGTGGCGTAGGGGGAGGTGGCGAGCCGGGCGGCGAGGCCCTTGTGGATCGCACGGGCGTAGAAGGGGCCTTCGTAGATGAAGGCGCTGTAGCCCTGGACGAGGGTGGCCCCGGCGAGGATGCGCTGCCAGGCGTCCTCGGCGTTCTCGACGCCTCCGACGCCCACCAGGGTGATCCGGTCCCCCACCCGGGCGTACAGGCGGCTCAGGACCTCCAGCGAGCGTGCCTTGAGGGGTGCGCCGGAGAGTCCGCCGGTCTCGCCCAGCAGCTCGGGTCCCGACTTCAGGCCGAGGCCCTCGCGGGCGATGGTGGTGTTGGTGGCGATGATGCCGTCCAGGCCCAGCTCCACGGCGAGGTCGGCGACGGCGTCGACGTCCTCGTCCGCGAGGTCCGGGGCGATCTTGACGAGCAGTGGGACGCGCCGGGTGGTGACGGTGCGGTCGGCGGCCTCGCGCACGGCGGTGAGCAGCGGGCGCAGCGACTCGGTGGCCTGGAGGTTGCGCAGGCCGGGGGTGTTGGGCGAGGAGACGTTGACGACCAGGTAGTCGGCGTGGGCTGCGAGCCGCTCGGTGGACTTCACGTAGTCGGCGGCGGCCTCGGCCTCGGGGACGACCTTGGTCTTGCCGATGTTGACGCCGACCGTGGTGCGGAAGACGGGGTTACGGGCGGCCAGGCGGGCGGCGACGGCCGCGGAGCCCTCGTTGTTGAAGCCCATGCGGTTGATCAGCGCACGGTCGGCGACGAGCCGGAAGAGGCGCTTCTTGGGGTTGCCGGGCTGCGGTTCGCCGGTGACGGTGCCGATCTCGACGTGGTCGAAGCCGAGCATCGCCATGCCGTCGATCGCGACGGCGTTCTTGTCGAAGCCGGCGGCGAGGCCGAAGGGGCCGTGCATCCGCAGGCCGAGGGCCTCGGTGCGCAGCTCCTTGTATCGGGGGGCGAGGGCTGCGGCGACGAAGGTGCGCAGGACGGGGATCCTGGCGGCCAGGCGGATCCAGCGGAAGGCCGCGTAGTGGGCCTGCTCGGGGTCCATCCGCTTGAAGACCAGCCGGAAGAAGAGCTTGTACATGGAGAGGTGTCCTTGGTGCTCGGTGTGCTCGACAGGGCTCGCAAAGAGGGGGACACCGTTTCCGGTGTCCCCCTCTCGGGCGGCTAGTCGCGCGCCGCTGTCAGGTGCTCGGCGTGTTCCTGGAGGGAACGGACGCCGACGTCGCCGTGGTTGAGGGCGTCGATGCCCTGGACGGCCGCGGCGAGCGCCTGGACCGTGGTCAGGCACGGTACGGAGCGGGAGACGGCCGCGGTGCGGATGTCGTAGCCGTCGAGGCGGCCGCCGGTGCCGTACGGCGTGTTGACGATGAGGTCGACCTCGCCGTCGTGGATGTGCTGGACGATCGTCTTCTCGCCGTTCGGGCCGGGGCCCTCGGACTGCTTGCGCACGACGATGGCGTTGATGCCGTTGCGCTTGAGGACCTCGGCGGTGCCGGAGGTGGCCATCAGCTCGAAGCCGTGGGCGACCAGCTCGCGGGCCGGGAAGATCATCGAGCGCTTGTCCCGGTTGGCGACCGAGATGAAGGCGCGGCCCTTGGTGGGCAGCGGGCCGTAGGCGCCGGCCTGCGACTTGGCGTACGCCGTGCCGAAGACCGAGTCGATGCCCATGACCTCACCGGTGGAGCGCATCTCCGGGCCGAGGACCGTGTCGACGCCCCGGCCGTGGATGTCGCGGAAGCGCGACCACGGCATCACGGCCTCCTTGACGGAGATCGGCGCGTCCAGCGGCAGCGTGCCGCCGTCACCGGTCTTCGGCAGCAGGCCCTCCTCGCGCAGCTCGGCGATGGTCGCGCCCAGCGAGATGCGGGCGGCGGCCTTGGCGAGCGGGACGGCGGTCGCCTTCGAGGTGAAGGGGACCGTGCGGGAGGCGCGCGGGTTGGCCTCCAGGACGTAGAGGATGTCGCCGGAGAGCGCGAACTGGATGTTGATCAGTCCGAGCACGCCGACGCCCTTGGCGATGCCCTCGGTGGAGGCGCGCAGCCGCTTGATGTCGAAGCCGCCGAGCGTGATCGGGGGCAGGGCGCAGGCCGAGTCGCCGGAGTGGATACCGGCTTCCTCGATGTGCTCCATGACGCCGCCGAGGTAGAGCTCGTGGCCGTCGTAGAGGGCGTCCACGTCGATCTCGATGGCGTCGTCGAGGAAGCGGTCGACCAGGACCGGCCGGGTGGGGCTGATCTCGGTGGACTCGGCGATGTACGAGGCGAGGCGCGTCTCGTCGTACACGATCTCCATGCCGCGCCCGCCGAGGACGTAGGACGGCCGTACGAGGACGGGGTAGCCGATCTCGTCGGCGATGGCCTTGGCCTCGCCGAAGGTGGTGGCGGTGCCGTGCTTGGGCGCGGGCAGTCCGGCCTCGGCAAGGACCCGGCCGAAGGCGCCGCGGTCCTCGGCGGCGTGGATCGCCTCCGGGGAGGTGCCGACGACGGGCACGCCGTTGTCCTTGAGCGCCTGCGAGAGGCCGAGCGGGGTCTGGCCGCCGAGCTGCACGACGACACCGGCGATCGGGCCCGCCAGCGATTCGGCGTGCACGATCTCCAGGACGTCCTCCAGGGTGAGCGGCTCGAAGTAGAGCCGGTCGGAGGTGTCGTAGTCGGTGGAGACGGTCTCCGGGTTGCAGTTGACCATGACGGTCTCGAAGCCCGCGTCGCTCAGGGCGAAGGAGGCGTGCACACAGGAGTAGTCGAACTCGATGCCCTGGCCGATGCGGTTGGGGCCCGAGCCGAGGATGATCACGGCCGGCTTGGTGCGGGTCGCGACCTCGCTCTCCTCGTCGTAGGAGGAGTAGAAGTACGGCGTCTTCGCGGCGAACTCGGCGGCGCAGGTGTCGACCGTCTTGTAGACCGGGCGGATGCCGAGCGCGTGCCGGACCTCGCGGACGACGTCCTCGCGCAGCCCGCGGATCTCGCCGATCTGGGCGTCGGAGAAGCCGTGCCGCTTGGCCTCAGCGATCAGGTCGGCGTCCAAGCGCTCGACGGAGGCCAGCTCGTCGGCGATCTCCTTGATCAGGAAGAGCTGGTCGACGAACCAGGGGTCGATCTTCGTGGCGTCGAAGACCTCCTCCTGGGTGGCTCCGGCACGGATCGCCTGCATGACGGTGTTGATACGGCCGTCGGTCGGGCGGACCGATTCGGCGAGCAGTTCGGCCTTGTCGCCGACCGGGCCGGTGAAGGCGAACTGCGAGCCCTTCTTCTCCAGCGAGCGCAGGGCCTTCTGGAGGGCCTCGGTGAAGTTCCGGCCGATGGCCATGGCCTCGCCCACCGACTTCATGGTGGTGGTGAGGGTGGCGTCGGCGGAGGGGAACTTCTCGAAGGCGAAGCGCGGGGCCTTGACGACGACGTAGTCGAGGGTCGGCTCGAAGGAGGCCGGGGTCTTCTCGGTGATGTCGTTGGGGATCTCGTCCAGGGTGTAGCCGACGGCCAGCTTGGCGGCGATCTTGGCGATCGGGAAGCCGGTGGCCTTGGAGGCGAGCGCCGAGGAGCGGGAGACGCGCGGGTTCATCTCGATGACGATGACCCGGCCGTCGGTGGGGTCGATGGCGAACTGGATGTTGCAGCCGCCGGTGTCGACGCCGACCTCGCGGATGATCGCGATACCGACGTCGCGCAGCCGCTGGTACTCGCGGTCGGTGAGCGTCATCGCGGGGGCGACGGTGATGGAGTCGCCGGTGTGGACGCCCATCGGGTCGAAGTTCTCGATGGAGCAGACGACCACGACGTTGTCGTTCCGGTCGCGCATCAGCTCCAGCTCGTACTCCTTCCAGCCGAGGATGGACTCCTCCAGGAGCACCTCGGTGGTCGGGGAGAGCGTGAGGCCCTGTCCGGCGATGCGGCGCAGCTCCTCCTCGTCGTGGGCGAAGCCGGAGCCGGCGCCGCCCATGGTGAAGGAGGGGCGGACGACGACGGGGTAGCCGCCGAGGGTGTCGACGCCGGCGAGGACGTCGTCCATGGAGTGGCAGATGACGGAGCGGGCGGACTCGCCGTAGCCGATCTTCTCCTTGACGGCTTCCACGACGCCCTTGAAGAGGTCGCGGTCCTCGCCCTTGTTGATCGCCTCGACGTTGGCGCCGATGAGCTCGACGCCGTACTTCTCCAGGACACCGTTCTCGTGCATGGAGATCGCGGTGTTCAGCGCGGTCTGGCCGCCGAGGGTGGGCAGGAGCGCGTCGGGGCGCTCCTTGGCGATGATCTTCTCGACGAACTCCGGGGTGATCGGCTCGACGTAGGTGGCGTCGGCGATCTCCGGGTCGGTCATGATCGTCGCCGGGTTGGAGTTCACCAGGATGACGCGCAGGCCCTCGGCCTTGAGGACGCGGCAGGCCTGGGTGCCGGAGTAGTCGAACTCGGCGGCCTGGCCGATGACGATCGGACCGGAGCCGATGACCAGGACGGACTGGATATCGGAGCGCTTAGGCACGCTGGCCCTCCATCAGGGAAACGAAGCGGTCGAAGAGGTACGCGGCGTCGTGCGGGCCGGCGGCCGCCTCGGGGTGGTACTGGACGCTGAACGCGGGCCGGTCCAGGAGCTGGAGCCCCTCGACGACCTGGTCGTTCAGGCAGACGTGGGAGACCTCGGCGCGGCCGAACTCGGTGTCGGACACCTTGTCGAGCGGGGCGTCGACGGCGAAGCCGTGGTTGTGCGCGGTGACCTCGACCTTGCCGGTGGTGCGGTCCTGCACCGGCTGGTTGATGCCGCGGTGGCCGTACTTCAGCTTGTAGGTGCCGAAGCCGAGCGCGCGGCCGAGGATCTGGTTGCCGAAGCAGATGCCGAAGAGCGGGGTGGAGCGCTCCAGGACGCCACGCATGAGGGCGACGGGGTGGTCGGCGGTGGACGGGTCGCCGGGGCCGTTGGAGAAGAAGACGCCGTCGGGCTGGACCGCGTACACCTCCTCCAGGGTGGCGGTGGCGGGCAGGACGTGCACCTCGATGCCGCGCTCGGCCATCCGGTGCGGGGTCATGCCCTTGATGCCGAGGTCGATCGCGGCGACGGTGAACTTCTTCGTGCCGATCGCGGGGACGACGTACGCCTCCTTCGTCGCCACTTCGGCGGAGAGGTCGGCGCCGGTCATCTCGGGGGCCTGGCGGACCCGGGCGAGGAGGGTGCCCTCGTCGGGGATCGCGTTTCCGGAGAAGATCCCGACGCGCATCGCGCCGCGCTCGCGCAGGTGGCGGGTGAGGGCGCGGGTGTCGACGCCGCTGATGCCGACGACGCCCTGGGCGGCCAGCTCCTCGTCCAGCGAGCGCTGCGAGCGCCAGTTGGAGGGCTTGCGGGCGGGGTCGCGGACGACGTAGCCGGAGACCCAGATGCGGCCGGACTCGGGGTCCTCGTCGTTCACACCGGTGTTGCCGACGTGCGGGGCCGTCATGACGACGACCTGGCGGTGGTACGAGGGGTCGGTCAGCGTTTCCTGGTAGCCGGTCATGCCGGTGGAGAACACCGCTTCGCCGAAGGTCTCCCCCACGGCCCCGTAGGCGCGGCCGCGGAAGGCGCGGCCGTCCTCCAGGACGAGTACGGCGGGGGTCTGTGCCCCCCGGGTGGAGAGGGTCATCGTGCGGTGCCTTCCGTCGTGGTGCTGGTGAGTTCGGTGGCGGCCGGGGCGTCGGCGAGCCGGTTGACGGCGTCGACCCAGGCCTGGTGCTCGGCGGCGCGGTCGGAGCGGAAGCCGGAGTCGATCAGCGTCCCGCCGTGCGCCCAGGTGATGATCAGCAGGCCGCCCTCGGGGAGGACCTTGCCGGCGAGCGCCTTGTCGAGGCGGGCCTCGCTCAGGGCGTCGGCCGGGATGAAGAAGTCGGCCGCCCCGGGGCGTACGACGTCCAGGCCGCGGGCGGTGAGCGTCAGCTCGGTGCGGCTGCGGGTGCCCAGCCCGTGCGCGACGATCCGGTCGAGCCAGTGGCCTGCGGTGGTGGAGGCGTGGTAGCGCCCCTCCAGCGTCAGCAGCGTCTCGTCGTCGGCGAAGCCCTCGGGGGTGGCCGGGAGCTCCGGCAGGTCAGACTGGAGGCTGGCGCGCCACTTCCAGCCCTGGCGCATCAGCCAGTAGACGAGGGCGATGAAGACGAACAGGCCGATCACCCAGGCGATGCGGGCGGCCCAGTCCGTCACTTCCGCCGACTTCTGCTCGGCGGCCAGGTGGTACAGGGGGGTCAGAGTTGTCACGCGAGCTTCCCGTCGACGACCGTGGCACGGCCCCGCAGGAAGGTGTGGGTGACACGGCCCGGCAGCTCACGGCCCTCGTAGGGGGTGTTGCGGCTGCGGGACGCGAAGCCCGCGGGGTCCACTGCTCCACGGTATGCCGGATCGACCAGCGTGAGGTTGGCGGGCTCACCCGCCGAGACGGGACGGCCGTGTCCTTCGAGCCGGCCGATGGCCGCGGGGCGGAACGACATGCGGTCGGCGACGCCCGCCCAGTCGATCAGACCGGTGTCCACCATCGTCTGCTGGACGACCGAGAGCGCGGTCTCCAGGCCCACCATGCCCATGGCGGCCGCGGCCCACTCGCAGTCCTTGTCCTCGTGCGGGTGCGGGGCGTGGTCGGTGGCGACGCAGTCGATCGTGCCGTCGGCCAGCGCCTCGCGCAGGGCCAGGACGTCGGCCTCGGTGCGCAGCGGCGGGTTCACCTTGTAGACCGGGTTGTAGGTGCGGACCAGCTCGTCGGTGAGGAGGAGGTGGTGCGGGGTGACCTCGGCGGTGACGTTCCAGCCCTTGGACTTGGCCCAGCGGACGATCTCGACGGAGCCGGCGGTGGAGAGGTGGCAGATGTGGACGCGGGAGCCGACGTGGGCGGCGAGGAGGACGTCGCGGGCGATGATCGACTCCTCGGCGACGGCGGGCCAGCCGCCGAGTCCCAGCTCGGCCGAGACGATGCCCTCGTTCATCTGGGCGCCCTCGGTGAGGCGGGGCTCCTGGGCGTGCTGGGCGACGACGCCGTCGAAGGCCTTCACGTACTCCAGGGCGCGGCGCATGATCACCGCGTCGTCGACGCACTTGCCGTCGTCGGAGAAGACCTTCACCCCGGCGGCCGAGTCGTGCATGGCGCCGAGCTCGGCGAGCTTCTTGCCCTCCAGGCCGACGGTGACGGCACCGACGGGCTGCACGTCGCAGTAGCCGGACTCCTTGCCGAGCCGCCAGACCTGCTCGACGACACCGGCGGTGTCGGCGACGGGGAAGGTGTTGGCCATGGCGTGCACGGCGGTGAAGCCGCCGACTGCCGCGGCCTTGGTGCCGGTGAGGACGGTCTCGGAGTCCTCGCGGCCGGGCTCGCGCAGATGGGTGTGCAGGTCGACCAGGCCGGGCAGCAGGATCTGCCCCTCGGCCTCGATCACGGTGGCGCCCTCGGCGTCGAGTCCGGTGCCCACCTCGGTGATGGTCTCGCCGTCGATCAGGACGTCCTGCGGCTCGCCGCCGAGGATCCGCGCACCGCGGATGATGATCTTGCTCATGGTTACTTGTTCTCCTCGGTACGGGCGGGGGCGGCGGACAGCGCGGTGTCGGAGCCGCCGAGCAGCAGGTAGAGCACGGCCATGCGGATGGAGACGCCGTTGGCGACCTGCTCGACGACCGTGCAGCGGTCGGAGTCGGCGACCTCGGCGGTGATCTCCATGCCGCGGACCATCGGGCCGGGATGCATGACGACGGCGTGTTCGGGCATCTTCGCCATCCGCTCGCCGTCCAGGCCGTAGCGGCGGGAGTATTCGCGCTCGGTCGGGAAATAGGCGGCGTTCATCCGTTCGCGCTGCACACGCAGCATCATCACCGCATCGGACTTCGCCAGCACGTCGTCGAGGCTGTAGCTGACGTCGCAGGGCCACTGCTCGACGCCCACGGGGACGAGGGTGGGCGGGGCCACCAGGGTGACGTGCGCGCCGAGCGTGGTGAGCAGGTGGACGTTGGAGCGGGCGACGCGGCTGTGCAGGATGTCGCCGACGACGGTGATGCGGCGGCCGTCCAGGTCCCGGCCGAGTCCGGCGTCGGGGCCGACGAGCCGGCGGCGCATCGTGAAGGCGTCCAGCAGGGCCTGGGTGGGGTGCTCGTGGGTGCCGTCCCCGGCGTTGACCACGGCCCCGTCGATCCAGCCGGAGGTGGCGAGCCGGTAGGGAGCGCCGGAGGCGCCGTGCCGGATGACGACGGCGTCGGCGCCCATCGCCTCCAGGGTGAGCGCGGTGTCCTTCAGGGACTCGCCCTTGGAGACGGAGGAGCCCTTGGCGGAGAAGTTGATGACGTCGGCGGACAGCCGCTTGGCGGCCGCCTCGAAGGAGATGCGGGTGCGGGTCGAGTCCTCGAAGAAGAGGTTGACGACGGTACGGCCGCGCAGGGTGGGGAGCTTCTTGATCGGCCGGTCCGCGACCCGGGCCATCTCCTCGGCGGTGTCGAGGATCAGGACGGCGTCGTCGCGGGTGAGGTCGGCGGCCGAGATGAGGTGACGCTTCATCTGGGGTTCTCCGGGTGGCTGGAGGGGGTTTCAGGCATGCGGGCGCGCAGAAGGGCGCCGTACGTCCCCTGAGAGGGCGTACGGGAGCGTTCCGGCTACTGCGCGTCCGCGGGGGCGGCCTGCTTGACGCCGAGCAGCACGGCGTCGCGGCCGTCCTCCTCGGCGAGCTGGACCTTGACCGTCTCCCGCAGCGACGTGGGGAGGTTCTTGCCGACGTAGTCCGCGCGGATGGGGAGTTCCCGGTGGCCGCGGTCGACGAGGACCGCGAGCTGCACCGCGCGGGGGCGGCCGATGTCGCCGAGCGCGTCGAGGGCGGCGCGGATCGTGCGGCCGGAGAAGAGCACGTCGTCGACCAGGACGACCAGGCTGCCCTCGATCCCCTCGCCGGGGATGTCGGTGCGGGCCAGGGCACGCGCCGGGCGCAGCCGCAGGTCGTCGCGGTACATGGTGATGTCGAGCGATCCGACCGGCGTCTTCCGGCCGGTGATCTCTTCGAGTTTGTCGGCGAGCCGACGGGCGAGGAACACGCCCCGGGTCGGGATGCCGAGCAGCACCACGTCGTCGGCGCCCTTGGCGCGTTCGACGATCTCGTGGGCGATACGGGTCAGCACACGGGCGATGTCGGGGGCCTCGAGAACGGGGCGCGCCGCATTGCCGGTGTCGCCGTGCTGTGCGTCCATAAGAAACGGACCTCCTTCTCCGCCTCACGGGACGGATCGTTAAAGGACGTCGAATTTGCGTCATCCACGCTACCAGGGCTTGCGCCCGGCCCTGGCCCCACCCCCCGGGAGGTGCCGGTCCGGACCATTCGGCTTGACGCATCCAAGTAACGCTGCGTAACCTCACAGTGAGTTACCAGCCACGCGGCGGAGCCGCACACTGTTCCAGCGTCCGGGGAGCCATATGTCCAGCGAATACGCAAAACAGCTCGGGGCCAAACTCCGTGCCATCCGCACCCAGCAGGGCCTCTCCCTCCACGGCGTGGAGGAGAAGTCCCAGGGCCGCTGGAAGGCCGTCGTGGTCGGTTCGTACGAGCGCGGCGACCGTGCCGTGACCGTGCAGCGCCTCGCCGAGCTGGCGGACTTCTACGGGGTCCCGGTGCAGGAACTGCTGCCCGGCACGACGCCGGGCGGGGCGGCCGAGCCGCCGCCGAAGCTCGTCCTGGACCTGGAGCGCCTCGCCCACGTCCCGCCGGAGAAGGCCGGTCCGCTGCAGCGCTACGCGGCGACCATCCAGAGCCAGCGCGGTGACTACAACGGCAAGGTGCTCTCGATCCGCCAGGACGACCTGCGCACGCTGGCCGTGATCTACGACCAGTCGCCGTCCGTGCTGACGGAGCAGCTCATCAGCTGGGGCGTGCTGGACGCGGACGCGCGCCGCGCGGTCTCCCACGACGAGAGCTGAGCGAGCGGGGCCGGGCCCCACAGCAGAAACGTGCCGCCGGGTGGGCGGGGACCTTCGGGTTCCCGCCCGCCCGGCGTTTGTGCGCCCGGTGTCGCCCCGGGTACACCGAAGGGCCCACAGCCGGTCGGCTGTGGGCCCTTCGTGGTGTGCGACCGAGCCGTCGCGACGGGGCTACTGCTCCCGGCGGAGGTTCGGCTTCAGGTCCTTGAAACGGGCCAGCAGGCCGTTCACGAAGGACGGGGAGTCATCGGTGGAGAACTCCTTGGCGAGCTGGACGGCCTCGTCGATCACCACGGCGTCCGGGGTCTCGTCCAGCCAGATCAGCTCGTACGCACCGAGCCGCAGGATGTTCCGGTCGACGACCGGCATGCGGTCGATCTCCCAGTCCACGGCGTAGGTGACGATGAGGTCGTCGATCCGGTCCGCGTACTGCGCGTACCCCTCGACGAGCTCCATCGTGAACTCACCGACCGGCGGCTGACGGTCGTCGGTCCGCGAGTGCCGTACCCAGTCCGCGAGAACGCTCTGCACGGACTCACCGCGCTGGTCGGCCTCGAAGAGGATCTGGAAGGCGCGCTTGCGGGCCTTGTTCCGGGCGGCCACGGTTAGCTGTTCACCCGGCCGAGGTAGTCGCCCGAGCGGGTGTCGACCTTGATCTTCTCGCCGGTGGTGATGAAGAGCGGCACGCCGATCTCGTAACCGGTCTCCAGCGTGGCGGGCTTGGTGCCGCCGGTGGAGCGGTCGCCCTGGACGCCCGGGTCGGTGTGCTGGATCGTCAGCTCGACGGCGGCGGGCAGCTCGACGTAGAGCACCTCGCCCTCGTACTGGGCGACGGAGGCGGTGAAGCCCTCGATCAGGAAGTTGGCGGCGTCGCCGACGGCCTTGCGGTCGACCATGAGCTGGTCGTACGTGTCCATGTCCATGAAGACGAAGTACTCGCCGTCCATGTACGAGAACTGCATGTCGCGGCGGTCAATGGTGGCCGTCTCGACCTTCACGCCGGCGTTGAACGTCTTGTCGACGACCTTCCCGGAGAGCACGTTCTTGAGCTTGGTGCGCACGAAGGCAGGGCCCTTGCCGGGCTTGACGTGCTGGAACTCGACGACGGACCAGAGCTGGCCTCCGTCGAGCTTGAGCACCATGCCGTTCTTGAGGTCGTTCGTGGAAGCCACGGTTGCGGAATCTCCTGGACTGAAGCTGGTGGAACGACCGAGGATCCGCGCTAGAGCGCGAGCAGCTCCTTGGTCGTCATGGTGAGTAGCTCGGGTCCGCCGTCCGCCTCGGGGCGCACGACGAGCGTGTCATCGATCCGGACACCGCCCCGGCCCGGGAGGTGGACCCCCGGTCCGACGGTGACCGGCACACAAGCGTCCAGTTTACCCATGGCTGTCGGTGCCAATTGCGGGTCCTCCTCGTTTTCGAGCCCCACACCGTGCCCGGTCACCGGCTGAAGGCCCTCTCCGTACCCCGCGGACTCCAGCGGATGCCGGGCCGCACGGTCCACGTCCCGGTAGGCGGCCCCGGGCGCCAGGGTCTCCCTGCCTGCCCGCTGAGCGGCGAAAACAAGGTCGTACAGCTCGATCTGCCACTCGGCGGGGGCGGTGCCGATGACGAAGGTGCGGCCGATCTCGCAGCGGTAGCCGTGGTAGCTCGCGCCGAGGCGGACGGAGAGGAAATCTCCCTCCTCCACCCTGCGGTCCGAGGGCCGGTGGCGTCCCTGGCCGGAGTTGGGTCCGGTGGCCACGGAGGTGACGAAGGCGGGGCCGTCCGCGCCGTGGTCGACGAGGCGGCGCTCCAGTTCCAGGGCGAGATGGCGTTCGGTGCGGCCGACCAGGATCGATTCGAGGAGTTCACCCAGGGCCTGGTCGGTGATCTCGGCGGCGATCCGGAGACAGCCGATCTCCTCCTCGTCCTTGACGATCCGATGCTGCTCCACCGTGAAGCCCAGGTCGGCCAGTTTCAGCCGCGGGGCGGACTTCCCCATGGCCCGGTGCCGGGCGACGGTCAGGTCGTGCTCCTCGACAGCGAGGGACTCGGCGCCCGACGCGGCGGCGAGACCCGCGGCGGCGACCACCGGGTCCTCGTCCGGGGCGGGCAGCAGGTCGATCCGCAGGGCCTCGTCGGGCCGCCCGTGGGCGCCTTCGCCGGCCGGGGCGCGGGGGCAGAGCAGAACGTCCTCGCCGGGGCCGAGCAGCAGCACGGCGCCGGGGGGCGCTCCGCCCGCGAGATAGCGGACGTTGGCGGGGCGGGAGACCAGGGCGGCCGCGGAACCCGCGGCGGCGCACCGGTCGCGGAGCAGCCCGCGTCGGACGGCGTGCACCTCAGACATGGTTCGAGCGTACGAGCGGGTGCGGTGGCCCGCCCGGCCAGCGCACCCACCCGGGGGCCCGTCGCTACCAGGCGGGCGGGCTCGCGATGGAGCGGGCGAGCACGTCGTCCAGGACGCGGGCGGTGGTCTCGACGTCGTACGTGGAGTTGTCGATGATCGGGAGGCCGGAGCCGTACCAGCCGGCCATCCGGCCGTGGATGCGGGCGACCTCCTCGTCGGAGAGCCGGCGGTTGCCGCTGCGCGCCGCGTTGCGCTCCAGGACGATCTCCAGGCCGGGCAGCAGGACCACGGGCAGCAGACCGGGGCCCACATGGCGCTTCCAGCCGCCGAGGCCGACGACCGGGCGGTCGGGGAAGACGGCGTCGTCGAGGATGCAGGAGATGCCGTTGGCGAGGAAGTTGCGGGCGGCGAAGCCGCAGGTGCGGCGGGCCAGGCGGTACTGGGCCTCGGAGTGGTCGTTCCAGCCGGCCTGCGGGTCGGCGAAGCCGGAGCGGACCCACTCGCGGACGTCGTCGAGGGAGACGTGGGCGGTGGGCACCCGGCGGCGGGCCGCCCAGAGCTTGGCGACGGTGGTCTTGCCCGCCCCGGCGGGGCCGATGAGCAGCACGGCGAGCGTCGCGCCGCCGGTGCCGGGCTCGGCGGGGGGTGCGGGCAGCGGCACGGGGCCGCCCGGGGGCAGCTGAACGTGTCCGGTGTGCCCGACGGCCTCCCTGGCGGGGGGCGTGGGGCCGGTGCCGCTCCATGCGGGGCCCGGGGCCTGGCCGGGTGCGGGCGGCGGCTGAGCGTGGCCGGGTGCGGGAGGGGCCTGGCCGGGAGCCGGGGGCTGCGGAACCTGGCCGGGAGCCGACGGGGGCGGGCCCTGGCCGGGAGGCGGCGCGGGCTGTGCCTGCCCGGGGCCCGGGGGCGGCGGGGATATCGGGGGCGGGCCGGGGTGGCCGGGGTGCTGGGCCTGGTACGGCCGGCCGACGTGCCCGCTACCGGGTCCGTGGGGCGGCAGCGGGGCCCCCACTGCGTGCTGCATCCGGTGCCACTCCGTCTCGTCACTGCAACTTGCGCTGCTGGGAGGGCTACCGTACCTTCCCGGGCCGTCTCGGGGTGAACGGCCCGGGAGGGTACGAAGTGCCCGTCGGCCGCGCGGCGGGACGGACAGGAACCGCGGGGTGTCAGTCCGTCAGTTCGTCGGCCAGGGCGCGCAGGGCGAGCCGGTAGGAGCCGATGCCGAACCCGGCCACCGTGCCCGTGGCCACCGCCGCGACCACGGAGGTGTGCCGGAACTCCTCGCGGGTGTACGGGTTGGAGATGTGCACCTCGATCAGCGGGGCGGTGCGCTGGGCGGCCGCGTCCCGCATGCCGTACGAGTAGTGCGTGAAGGCGCCCGGGTTGAGAACGACCGGAATCGATCCGTCCGCCGCCTCGTGGAGCCAGCGGATCAGCTCGCCCTCGTCGTTGGTCTCCCGTACGTCGACGTCGAAGCCGAGCTCCTTGCCGAGCGCGGTGCAGGTCTCGACGAGTCCGGCGTAGGAGGTGGCCCCGTAGACGTCGGGCTCGCGCGAGCCGAGCCGGCCGAGGTTGGGGCCGTTGAGGACGAGGACCCTGCGGGTCACGCGGAGACCTCCCCGTAGGCGGCGAGCAGCACGGCCGGGTCGGGGCCCTCCAGGACGGTGGGCTTGCCGATGCCGTCGAGGACGATGAAGCGCAGCAGGTCGCCGCGCGACTTCTTGTCGACCTTCATGTTCTCCAGCAGCTTGGGCCACTGGTCGCCGCGGTAGGTGAGCGGCAGGCCCACCGACTCCAGGATCGTGCGGTGCCGGTCGGCGGTGGCGTCGTCGAGGCGTCCGGCGAGCCGGCCCAGCTCGGCGGCGAAGACCATGCCGATGGAGACGGCCGCGCCGTGCCGCCACTTGTAGCGCTCGTTCTTCTCGATCGCGTGGCCCAGCGTGTGACCGTAGTTGAGGATCTCGCGGAGCCCGGACTCCTTGAGGTCGCTGGAGACGACCTCGGCCTTGACCCGGATGGAGCGCTCGATCAGCTCGGCGGTGTGCGGCCCGGAGGGCGTACGGGCGCCCTCGGGGTCGGCCTCGACCAGGTCGAGGATGACGGGGTCGGCGATGAACCCGGCCTTGATGATCTCGGCCATGCCGGAGACGTAGTCGTGGACCGGCAGCGACTCCAGGGCGGCGAGGTCGCAGAGGACCCCGGCGGGCGGGTGGAAGGCGCCCACGAGGTTCTTGCCCTCGGCGGTGTTGATGCCGGTCTTACCGCCGACCGCCGCGTCGACCATGCCGAGCACGGTGGTCGGGACGGCGATCCAGCGGACTCCGCGCAGCCAGCTGGCGGCGACGAATCCGGCGACGTCCGTGGTGGCGCCGCCGCCGATGCCGACGATGACGTCGGTGCGGGTGAAGCCGGTCTGGCCGAGCGCCTTCCAGCAGTAGGCGGCGACCTCGACGGTCTTGGCCTCCTCCGCGTTGGGCAGCTGGATGGCAATGGCCTCGTACCCCTGGGCGGCGAGGTCCTCGCGGACCGCCTCACCGGTCTCGGCGAGCGCCTCGGGGTGCAGGACGGCGACCCGCTTCGCGCGGTCGCCGATGAGCTGGGGCAGCTCGCCGAGGAGCTGGTGGCCGACGAGGACCTCGTACGGGTCGGAGCCCGCGGAGCCTGCGACCTGGATGCGGGTGGGGCCCTGCTGCGTCATGCCGGTGTTCTCCACGCCGGGGGCGGCTTCGCCCTCCGGCAGTTCCAGTGCGTCGATGATCGCCTGGGCGACCTCTTCGGGGGTGTTCTCGTCGGTCGCGACGACGGTACGGGCCACCTCTTCGTACAGGTGGCGGCGGGCGTCCATCAGCTCGCGCCACTGCCTGCGCGGGTTGACCGCGAGCAGAGGACGTGCGGCGCCGAGCCCGACGCGGCGGACGGCCTCGTCCACGTCCATGGAGAGGTAGACGACCGGCCGGCCGGCCAGCAGCTCCCTGGTCGCCCCGTCCAGGACGGCTCCGCCGCCGAGGGAGAGGACGCCCGGGTGCCCGGCGACGGCCGCGGCGACGGCGCGGCGCTCCAGGGCACGGAAGTGCTCCTCGCCCTCGTCGTAGAAGATCTCCGCGATCGGCTTGCCGGCCTCGGCGACGACGTCCGCGTCGGTGTCCCGGTAGGTGGTGCCGAGCCGGGCGGCGAGCAGTTCGCCGACGGTTGACTTGCCGACGCCCATCGGGCCGACGAGGACGACCAGGGGGCCGCTCATCGGATCTGGAGGTGGTCGAGGTACGACTGGACGTTGCGGCGGGTCTCGGCGACGCTGTCGCCGCCGAACTTCTCCGCGACCGCGTCGGCCAGGACCAGGGCGACCATCGCCTCCGCGACGATGCCCGCCGCCGGGACGGCGCAGACGTCGGAGCGCTGATGGTGGGCCTTGGTGGCCTCGCCGGTGGTGACGTCCACGGTGGCCAGGGCGCGCGGCACGGTCGCGATGGGCTTCATCGCGGCGCGGACGCGCAGCAGCTCACCGGTGGTGAGCCCGCCCTCGGTGCCGCCGGACCGCCCGGAGGTACGCCGGATGCCGTCCTCGGTGGCGACGATCTCGTCATGCGCCTTCGAGCCGGGGACCCGGGCCAGCTCGAAGCCGTCGCCGACCTCGACGCCCTTGATCGCCTGGATGCCCATGAGGGCCGCGGCGAGCCGGGCGTCCAGGCGCCGGTCCCAGTGCACGTGCGAGCCGAGCCCGACGGGCACGCCGTACGCGAGCACCTCGACGACGCCGCCGAGGGTGTCGCCGTCCTTGTGGGCCTGGTCGATCTCGGCCACCATCGCCTTGGACGCGTCGGCGTCCAGGCAGCGGACCGGGTCGGCGTCCAGCTTCTCCACGTCACCGGGGACCGGGACGACGCCGTACGGCGCCTTGGCCGCGGCCAGCTCGACGACGTGGCTGACGATCTCGATGCCCGCGGTCTCCTTGAGGTAGGAGCGGGCGACGGTCCCGAGGGCGACGCGGGCGGCGGTCTCCCGGGCGCTGGCGCGCTCCAGGACCGGCCGGGCCTCGTCGAAGCCGTACTTCTGCATTCCCGCGAGGTCGGCGTGGCCGGGCCGGGGCCGGGTCAGCGGGGCGTTGCGGGCGAGCTGGGCCAGCTCCTCGGGGTCGACCGGGTCGGCCGACATGACCTGCTCCCACTTGGGCCACTCGGTGTTGCCGACCATGACGGCGACCGGGGAGCCCATGGTGAGCCCGTGGCGTACGCCGCCGAGGAAGGTGACCTCGTCCTTCTCGAACTTCATCCGCGCGCCACGCCCGTAGCCGAGCCGTCGCCGGGCCAGCGCCTCCGCGACCATCTCCGTGGTGATCGGGACACCGGCGGGAAGACCCTCCAGCGTCGCCACCAGTGCGGGTCCGTGCGACTCCCCCGCGGTCAGCCAGCGCAACCTGCTCAACGGTGCTCCTCATGCTCGCGCCTGAACTCCAACGGCGCCACCGGGTGCGCGGCCCTGGCCCGCCACCCCCGATCCTCCCACGAACGGAGGCACGATCCGGTCGCCGGTCCAGCAGACGGACCGGCAACGCCCGCGGACGAGGCGATCAGCGGGAGGCGAGCGCGGCTTCCCCGGCATGCCGCATGGCGGCCAGCGGCGCCGGGATCCGGCCGGTCATCTGCTCGACCTGGAGCAGCGCCTGGTGGACAAGGAGGTCGAGTCCGCCGACGACCGCCCCGCCGTGCGCGGACCAGGCGGCGGCGAGCCGGGTGGGCCACGGCTCGTACAGCACGTCGAAGAGGATGCCGGGGGCCTCGGGCACGGAGCCGGTGAAGGCGTCCGTCGCGCCCGCCGGGGTGGTGGCGATGACCAGGGGTGCGCTCAGTGCCGCCGCCGCGTCCGCCCAGTCGGCGGTGATGACGTCGACCCCGAGCCGCTCTCCCCAGCCGCGCATCTCGGCGGCCCGCTCGGGGCTGCGCACGTATGCCGTGACCGGCCCGGCGCAGACCACTGCGAGCGCGGCCAGCGCGGAGGAGGCGGTGGCGCCGGCGCCGAGGACGGCGGCGGACTCCACCTTGTCGACGCCGCGTTCCCGCAGGGCGGCGACCATGCCGGGGATGTCGGTGTTGTCGCCGACCCGGCGGCCGTCCTCGGTGAACACGACCGTGTTGACGGCCTCCACGGAGGCGGCCGTCGCGCTGACCTCGTCCAGCAGCGGGATGATCGCCCGCTTGAGCGGCATCGTCAGGGACAGCCCCGCCCAGGAGGCGTCAAGACCCTCGACGAACCCGGGCAGCGCCGCCTCGTCGACCTCGAACCGGTCGTAGGACCAGTCCGCCAGGCCCAGTTCGGCGTACGCGGCGCGGTGCAGGACCGGGGAGAGGGAGTGGGCGATGGGCGAGCCGAGGACGGCGGCCCGGCGTGGCGCGCTCACTGGCCGGCCTTCTCGTCCTCGTACTCCCGCCGGTTCTTCTCGTGCTCCTCGTTGGTCTCGGCGAAGACGGTCTTGTCCTCGTTGATCGAGACGAAGTAGTACCAAGGGCCCGGTGTGGGATTCATGGCCGAATGCAGGGCGTCCGCACCCGGGTTGCTGATCGGGCCGGACGGCAGGCCGATGATCTTGTACGTGTTGTACGGGTCGTCGATCTTCCGCAGATCGTCGACAGCACCGACGTCCAGCGTGCTCTGGCCCTTGATGTAGTTGACCGTGGAGTCGAATTCCAGCCGCCCGACGGTCTCCATGTTGCCCGGCTTGAGCCGGTTGTAGACGACCCTCGCGACCTTGTCGAAGTCGTGCTTGTACTTGCCCTCGACCTGCACGAGGCTCGCGACGGTGATGAGCTCCCACGGGGTCTTCAGGCCGAGCTTCTTCGCGCTGGCCTCCAGGTCGAGCTTGCCGTACTCCTTGTTCGCCCGCGCGACCATCCGCTTCAACGCGTCCTCGGGCTTGGACCCCTTGGCGACCGGATAGGCGGCCGGATAGAGGAATCCTTCCAGCGGGTCCTTCACGTCCGGGTTGTCATCGGCCCAGTCGGGCAGTCCGAGGCTCTCCGCCTTGGTCTTGGCGATGTCGGCCGTGGTGCCCTCTTTCAGCTTGAGCCGCGTGTCGATCATCTCGTAGACCTTCGCGTTACGCGTCCCTTCAGGGATCACGAACGCGTTCTGGCTCTTCGGATCGAGCATCAGCGTGACCGCGCTGGCCGCCGACATCTCCTTGTTGAGGAGATAGACCCCGGCCTGGATCAACTTGCCCTTCGGGTTGTCGTTCTGCGCCGCGACGAACGCGTCGGAGGACTTGATGACGCCCTGCTTGCGCAGGATGTTCGCGATGTCGTACCCGAACGCGCCCTCGGGGATCTCGACCTCGACCTGCTCGCCGGTGCCCGACCCGGTGTAGTCGGCCGGTGCGCCGAACTGCTTCTTCCAGAAGGTGTAACCGACGTAGCTGACGCCGCCCAGGCCGCCGATGAGGACAACGGAGACCACCAGACAGGCGACACCGCTGCGGCTCTTCTTCTTCCCCTTGCCGCCCCGGCGCTCGTTGCCCCCGCGGTCCCGGCGCGAGGAGCGCGATCCGTCGTCGTCCGGGTCATCGTCGTCGTCGCGGGGCTCACCGTCGTCCGGGTCGTCCGCGCCGGTGAAGAAGGGGTGCGTCTCCTCCTGCGGCTGGTCCGGGTCCCAGTCCGTCGGTCCCTGCTGCTGGGCCTGCTGGTGCTGCGGCGGCTGCTGGGGCTGCTGTTCGGGCGCGGCCTCGCGGCGGCCCGGGGGCTGCGGCGGAGGGTAGGCCTCCGGCGTGCCGTAGTAGTCCTGGCCCGTGTCGTACGCGCCGGGGTGCTGCGCGTACGGGTCCTGGGGCCCGGCCCCGTACGGCATGGCGGCCTGCTGGCCGGTGTCCCAGCCGCCGTTGTACTGCGGCTGGGCACCCGACTGCTGCGCGTACGGGTCCTGGGACATGCCGTACTGCTGCTGAGGCTGGTGGTTCGGCTGCTGCTGGCCGTACTGCTGATGCTGGTCGTACGGCTGCTGCTGGTGCGCCTGGCCCTGGTACTGCTGGTACTGCTGATGGTTCTGGTGCTGCTGGGCGTACGGGTCCTGCGGATAGGACTGCTGCTGGTCGCCGTACTGGCCCTGGCCGTGGGCGGCCTGGTGGCCTCCCCATCCCTGGTCCCCGTACAGGGGATCCTCGGGATGCCACGGTTCGGAGCCGGGACCCCGGCCATACTCAGTCATCGATCCCCTAGAGCCGCGAGACGACGTTCCGTCTCTTCGCTTCGCTGTGCGGTTTGTTCGAACACCGCCGCATCGCGCGGAACGTTACCGTATCGCGATCAGACAACCACTTCGACGCCCTCGCCCGGGGGATTGCCTGACGCCCGTTCGGACTCCAGAGCGTTCTGAAGGATCACCACAGCGGCAGCCTGGTCGATGACAGATCGGCCCTTCTTGGACTTCACGCCCGAGGCGCGCATGCCCTGGGCCGCCGTCACTGTGGTCATCCTCTCGTCCACCAGTCGCACCGGAACGGGCGCGATCGAACGGGCGAACACCTGGGCGAAGTCGCGGACCTTGGCTGCCGCCGGACCCTCGCCGCCGCCGAGGGAGCGCGGCAGACCGAGGATGACCTCGATCGGCTCGTACTCCTCGACGATCTGGCGGAGCCGCCGGTGGGCGGCCGGGACATCGCGTCCCGGCACGGTCTCCACCGGCGTGGCCAGGATCCCGTCGGGGTCGCACGAGGCGACCCCGATCCGGGCGTCCCCGACGTCGACGGCCAGCCGTCGGCCTCGGCGCATCTGCGTCATCCCGCTCGTCACGCCGTCTCGGAGACGAGGCGTTCGACCGCGGCGACGGCGTCGCCGATGGCGGCCGGGTTCGTGCCGCCGCCCTGGGCGACGTCCGGCTTGCCGCCGCCACCGCCGCCGAGGGTCTTCGCGGCCGTACGCACGAGGTCACCGGCCTTGAGACCGCGCTCGCGGGCGGCTTCGTTGGTGGCGATCACCGTGAGCGGGCGGCCGTTGGCCGTGGTGAACAGGGCCACGACGGCTGCTCGGCCCCCCTGGATGCGGCCGCGCACGTCCAGGACCAGCTTGCGCAGGTCGTCGGCGGAGGTGCCGTCGGGGACCTGGCCGGTGACCAGGGCGACGCCGCGGACGTCCTTGGCGGACTCGACGAGCCCGGCGGCGGCCGCGAGGACCTTCTCCGCGCGGAACTTCTCGATCTCCTTCTCGGCGTCCTTCAGCTTGCCGAGCATGCCCGCGATCTTCTCGGGGAGCTCCTCGGCGCGGCCCTTGACCAGCTCCTGGAGCTGGGCGACGACCGTGTGCTCCTTGGCGAGGAAGTTGTACGCGTCCACGCCGACCAGGGCCTCGATGCGGCGCACGCCGGATCCGATGGAGGACTCGCCGAGCAGCTTCACCAGACCCAGCTGGGCGGTGTTGCCGACGTGGGTGCCGCCGCACAGCTCCTTGGAGAAGTCGCCGATGGTGACGACGCGGACCCGCTCGCCGTACTTCTCGCCGAACTCGGCGATGGCGCCCTGCTTCTTGGCCTCGTCGATCGACATGACCTCGGCCTGGACGTCGAGTTCGCGCGAAAGAACCTCGTTGATCCGCTGCTCCACGTCGGTGAGGACCGTACCGGGGACGGCGGCGGGCGAACCGAAGTCGAAGCGGAAGCGGCCCGGGGAGTTCTCGGAGCCGGCCTGGGCGGCCGTCGGGCCGAGCGCGTCGCGCAGCGCCTGGTGCGTGAGGTGCGTGGCGCTGTGGGCGCGGGCGATGGCCCGGCGGCGGGTGGCGTCGATGGAGGCGAAGACCGGGGCTCCGACGGTCACCTCGCCGACCTGGACGACGCCCTTGTGGACGTGGACGCCGGGGACCGGCTTCTGGACGTCGCGGACCTCGATCACGGCACCCGTGTCGAGCCGGATACGGCCGGTGTCGGCGAGCTGGCCGCCGCCCTCGGCGTAGAAGGGGGTGCGGTCGAGGACGACCTCGACCTCGTCGCCCTCGGTGGCGGCGGGTGAGGGCACACCGTCGACCAGCAGGCCGACGATCGTGGACTCGCCGGCCAGGCTGGCGTAACCGGTGAACTCGGTGGCGCCGGCGGTGTCGGCGACCTCGCGGTAGGCGGAGAGGTCGGCGTGACCGGTCTTCTTGGCGCGGGCGTCGGCCTTGGCCTTGTCGCGCTGTTCCTGCATGAGGCGGCGGAAGCCGTCCTCGTCCACGGAGAGCCCCTGCTCGGCGGCCATCTCCAGGGTGAGGTCGATCGGGAAGCCCCAGGTGTCGTGGAGCAGGAACGCCTTGTCCCCGGCGAGGACCCGGCCACCGGCGGCCTTGGTCTCGGTGACGGCGGTCTCCAGGATGTTGGTGCCGCCCTTGAGGGCCTTGAGGAAGGCGGCCTCCTCGGCGAGCGCGACCGTCTCGATGCGCTTGCGGTCGGTGATCAGCTCCGGGTACTGCTGCCCCATCGTGTCGATCACGACGTCGATAAGGTCCTTGACGACCGTGCCGGTGGCGCCCAGGAGGCGCATGTTGCGGATGGCGCGGCGCATGATGCGGCGCAGCACGTAGCCGCGGCCCTCGTTGCCGGGGGTGACGCCGTCGCCGATGAGCATCACCGACGTACGGATGTGGTCGGCGACGACGCGGAGCGAGACGTCCGTGCCGTTCTCGGCGCCGTAGCGGACGCCGGTCAGCTCGGTGGCCTTGTCCATGACGACGCGCAGGGTGTCGGTCTCGTACATGTTCTGTACGCCCTGGAGGATCATCGCCAGGCGTTCGAGGCCGAGACCGGTGTCGATGTTCTTGGACGGCAGGTCCCCGAGGATCGGGAAGTCCTCCTTGCCGTCGCCCGCGCCGCGCTCGTACTGCATGAAGACCAGGTTCCAGATCTCCACGTACCGCTCGTCGTTGACGGCCGGGCCGCCCTCGACGCCGAACTCGGGGCCGCGGTCGTAGTTGATCTCCGAGCAGGGGCCGCAGGGTCCGGGGACGCCCATGGACCAGAAGTTGTCCTTCTTGCCCAGGCGCTGGATTCGCTCGGCCGGGACGCCGATCTTGTCGCGCCAGATGGCCTCGGCCTCGTCGTCGTCGAGGTAGACGGTGATCCAGAGCTTCTCGGGGTCGAGGCCGTAGCCGCCGTCCTCGACGGAGTTGGTCAGGGCCTCCCAGGCGAGCTGGATGGCCCCTTCCTTGAAGTAGTCCCCGAAGGAGAAGTTGCCGCACATCTGGAAGAACGTGCCGTGGCGCGTGGTCTTGCCGACCTCTTCGATGTCCGGGGTACGCACGCACTTCTGCACGCTGGTGACGCGCGGGGCGGGCGGCTTGACCTCGCCGAGGAAGTACGGCTTGAAGGGGACCATGCCCGCGGGGACCAGCAGCAGAGTCGGGTCGTCCGCGATGAGCGACGCCGAAGGCACGGCAGTGTGACCGCGCTCCTCGAAGAAGCTCAGCCAGCGGCGGCGAATTTCAGCCGACTCCATCAGTGGTCCTCATTCCGGTTGTTCGATTTGTAGGGAAGCGTGCGGTACGTGTTCGGGTGCGCCGCGGCTTCGGGCGCTTCGACGGCGTAGTGCCGCTGTACGGGAAGGTCCTCGACCGGGGCCTCCAGGCCGAGGGCGCCGCCCAGTTCGGCTTCGCGCCGGACCATGCCCTCGCGTACGTCGAGGGCGAAGTCCTTGAGCTTGTGACCGGTCTCGATCGCCTTGTCCGCGGCCTGGGCCGCGAGGCTCTCGGGGGTCAGCTGCTTGAGCTTGCGGTTGACCTTGGTGGTGGCCCACACACCGGCGGCTGCGCCGGCGGTGAACCAGAACGTGCGGCGGAACATCGCTCGATCAGTCCTTCTGTCCGCGGGCGTTTCGGCGTTGGCTCCTGCGTCCGCGCGCCGAGGGTACGGTCCGGCCGACGATCACCGTACGGCGGGCGGAGCCACGGCCCCGCGCCGGTTCCGGTTCGGGCTCGGTGCGGCGGCCGAGCGCCTGCCGTACGCCGTAGCCGAAGGCGGCGACCTTGACGAGGGGGCCGCCGAAGGTGGAGGCGACGGTGGTGGAGAGCGCGGAGGCGTTGGAGGTGACCTCCTGGACGTCGCTCGCGATGGCGTCGACCTTGTCCAGCTGGGTCTGCGCGGAGCGCACCGTCGCCGAGGCGTCGGCCAGCAGCGGAACGGCCTGTTCGGTCACGTCCGCGACGAGTTTGGTGGTCGCCCTGAGCGTCTGGGCGAGCCTCACCAGCACCACGGCGAGGAACGAGACCAGGATCGCCCAGAAGACGGCCACGAGGATCCCGGCCACCTCTCCACCGGACACAGTGCACCGCTCTCTGCTTGTCGATCGGCCCCTTCGGGGGCTTGTCTCCGTCGGTGCCGCCCGGCTGCCGCCCGCGCGCCCGATCGTCGTCCCACGAGCCTATCGCGCCGCGCATCTCCTCCCCTACCGCATTCCCCGCGGGCCGGACCGGAGTTGTCCGGCGAGATTGTACGGAGAGCTTTCAAGCCAGTACGCTCCGTGTTTCATGCGACGCCTGCAGGACCCCTGCCCGAATCCCGATGGTCCCGACGCCCGTCCCGTGGCGGCGCCCGGCACCCTCCCGGCCGAACTGACCCGGTTCGTGGGCCGCGAGGACGAACTGGCCGAGCTGGGCGGGCTGCTGGAGGAGTCCCGGCTCGTCACCGTCGCCGGAGTGGCGGGGGTGGGCAAGACCCGGTGCGTGATCCGGGTCGCCGCACTCCGGGAGAAACGGTACTGCGACGGCGTCCTGCTGGCCGAGCTGTCCACCGTCCGCGACGCCGACCTGCTGGAACACGCCCTGATCGACGCCCTGGGGCTGGCCGATCACACCAGCCGGCCGCCGCGCGCCGTCCTCGTCGAGCACCTCCGCGAGCGCCGGACGCTGCTGGTGATCGACGGCTTCGAGCACCTCGTCGACGCCTGCGCGGACCTCGTCACCGATCTGCTGCGCCGGGCTCCGGGCCTCCAGGTGCTCGCGGCCGGGCGCTGCCCGCTGCGGGTGGACGGGGAACGGACGTATCCGCTCGCCCCGATGTCCGACCGGGACGCGGTGGAGCTCTTCACCGAGCGGGCGCGCGGGGTGCGGCCGGGCTGGGAACCGGCGACGGACGAGCGGGCGGCCGTGCTGGAGCTCTGCCACCGCCTCGACGGCATTCCGCTGGCCCTGGAGCTGGCGGCCGGGCGGCTGCGAGCCCTCTCGGTGGACCAGGTGCTGCTGCGCCTCGACGACCGGTTCCGGCTGCTGACCGGCGGCCGTCGCGGTGCGCCGCCGCGCCATCAGACGCTGCGGACGGCGATCGGCTGGAGCCATGAGCTGTGCACGCCCGAGCAGCGGCTGTTGTGGGCGCGGCTCTCGGTCTTCGCCGGGCAGTTCGATCTGGAGGCCGCCGAGTACATCTGCGGTGGGCCGGATCTGCCGGCCGACGCGGTGCTCGATGTGCTGGACGAGCTGATCGCGCAGTCGGTGGTGGAACGCGAGGACGGCCCGGCGGGGGCCCGCTACCGGCTGCTGGACACGGTCAGCGAGTACGGGGCGCAGTGGCTGGCGGCGACCGGGGACGCCGAGCGGCTGCGGCGCCGGCACCGGGACTGGTTCCTGGGGCTCGCGACCTGGTGCGAGCTGGACTGGTTCAGTCCGCGCCAGGCGGAGGTGGCGGCGCGGATCGACAGCGAACTGCCCAATCTTCGCCGGGCGATGGAATGTTCGATGGAGAGCCCCGACGAGGTGCATCTCGCGCAGCATCTGGCGGGCACCCTGTGGTTCTACTGGACCGGCTGCGGGCGGCTGTCCGAGGGGCGGCACTGGCTGGACCACGTGCTGGAGGAGCCGACCCCGCACGATGCCGCACGGCTGAAGGTGCTGTGGGTGCTGGGCTATGTGGCGGTGCTCCAGGGCGACGCGGTGGGCGCGATCTCGGCGCTCCAGGAGTGCCGGGAGGAGGCCGAGCGCCGCGGGGACGCGACGGCGCTGGCGTACGCGGTGCACCGCACGGGGTGTCTGGCGATCGTGACGGACGACATGGAGCGCGCCGAGGAGCTGCTGCGCGAGGCGCTCGGCCGGTACCGCGAGGTCGGCGAGCTCAACAGCAACGTCCTGATGGCTCAGGTGGAGCTGGCCATGGCGGTGGCGTTCCTCGGCGATCTGGACGCGGCGGCGGTGATCTGCGACGAGGTCCGCGAGATCTGCGAGGACCACGGCGAGCGGTGGGCACTGGCGTACGCGCTGTACGTCCTGGCGTACGCGGCGCTGCGGCGGGGGCGGCCGGCCCGGGCGCGGCAGATGCTGGGCGAGTGCCTGACGATCGGCCGGACGTTCAACGACCTGCTGGGCACGGTGCTGTCACTGGAGCTGCTGGCGCTGGTGACGGCGGTGGAGGGGGACGCCGGGGAGGCCGCGGTGCTCCAGGGTGCGGCGGAGGGCATCTGGCCGTCGGTGGGTCTGCAGCTGTTCGGTTCGGCGTTCTACGGGCGGCCCCGGGTGGAGTGCGAGGAGCAGGCGCGGCGGGAGCTGGGGAACGCGGCGTACGAGGAAGGGCTGCGGGCGGGGAGGCGACTGGATCCGGCCACGGCGGTCGACCGGGCCCTGGCCGGTGGCGGACCGGGCGCGCGGGTGGACGCGCCGGGCGCGGGCGGGGTGCCGGCGCCGGGCGGGCCCGGGGGAACGCGAAGGCCCGCCGCCTCCCGGATGACAGGGAGGGGCGGGCCGGAGCGCTGGTGAGAGCGGCTACGCCTGGATCAGCGGGCGTAGTACTCGACGACGAGCTGCTCGTCGCAGATCACCGGGATCTCCTTGCGGTTCGGGTCCCGGTCCAGGCGGAAGGCCAGGGCCTTCAGGTTCACCTGGAGGTAGCGCGGGGTCTCACCCTCGGTGTCGTAACCACCCTCGCGGGCCACCTGGAAGGGGACCTTGGAGCGGCTGCGCTCGCGGACCTGGACGATGTCGTCCGGGCGCACGCGGAAGGACGGCTTGTCGACCTTGCCACCGTTGACCTCGATGTGGCCGTGGACGACCATCTGACGGGCCTGGTAGATGGTGCGGGCGATGCCCGAACGCAGGACCAGGGCGTCGAGACGGCGCTCGAGCTCGACGACCAGCGCCTCGCCCGTCTTGCCCTCGGCCTTCTTGGCGCGGTCGTAGGCGCGCGCCATCTGGCGCTCGCTGATGTCGTACTGCGCACGCAGGCGCTGCTTCTCCAGCAGACGGACCTTGTAGTCCGAGTTCTGCTTGCGACCACGGCCGTGCTCACCCGGCGGGTACGGACGAGCTTCGAAGTACTTGACAGCCTTGGGCGTCAGGGCGATGCCGAGGGCACGCGACTTCTTGACCTTGGGACGCGACTGGTTAGGCACGTTCTCCAGACCTCCGTTGTAGGTTAGGTTAGGCTTACCTTACTCAAGGAGATCGCATGTCTCGCCCTGGGAACACCACTCACGTCACGGACAGCACAGACAGCGGCAGCACCTCAGAGGAGGATGCTGCTACGACGGAAGGCCGATCAGATCGTGGTCAGCCGCGTCCCAGCGGGCTAGAAAACACTCGGATGCCGTCAGCAGCCGAGCGCACACGAACTCTCGTACAGAGTACCTGCTCCGCGCTGCTCGTCGTACCGGGGCTCGATCTGGCCCGCGCCGAACCCCTGGTCCCGGACAGCCGGAGCGTGGGGCCCGAGGGCGATGTGTTCCTCGAATTCGCCGCGGATTCCCCGGCCGTTCGGGCCGCGACGCACGCGCAGGGCGACGAGCTGACCGCCGTGCTGGAGATCACGGACGTCGCTCCCGTCTCCGTACCGCACCGGATCCGCGGCCGGGCCTGGGTCTCCGGCTGGCTCACCTCCGTCCCCGGCATCGCCGAGCCCGGCCGGATGATGCTGCGCCTGGAGTTCGGCGAGGCGTACGTGGACGACCTCTGGGGCGCCGAGGACATCGAGCCGGAGGACTTCCGCGACGCGGCCCCCGACCCGCTGGTCCTCCACGAGGCGGAGCTGCTCCAGCACCTGGCCTCCGCCCACGACGAGCAGATGCGCACGCTGTGCGGGCTGCTGGGCGAGCGGACCGCCCGGGCCGTGGCGCCGAACCAGCCGAGCGCCGTGCCCGTGGCACTGGACCGCTTCGGGCTGCGGGTGCGCTTCATCGAGAGCAGGGAGGCGTGCTTCGACGCCCGCTTCGAGTTCCCCGAGCCCGTGCGGGACGTCACCGAGCTGCGTCGCGCCATGCACACCCTTTTCGAGGCGGCCGCGTCCTGACCCGGGCGGGATGAGCACCCCTTACTCCTGCTCGCCGCCCTCGCCGGCGCGGCCGAGGCGCTCGCGGACGCGCTCGACGACGTCCGCGTACCGCGCCTCGGCGCCGTAGCGGGTGGGTGTGTAGTACTGCCGGTCGCGGACGGCGTCCGGGGCGTACTGCTGGGCGGCGATGCCGCCCTGCACATCGTGCGGATAGACATAGCCCTGGGCGTGGCCGAGCTTGGCCGCGCCCTTGTAGTGGCCGTCGCGCAGATGGGCCGGGACGGGTCCGGCCAGTCCTCTGCGCACATCGTCCTGCGCGGCGGAGATCGCCAGCGTCGCCGCGTTGGACTTGGGGGCGAGCGCCAGCGCGATGGTGGCGTGGCTGAGGGTGAGCGCCGCCTCCGGGAAGCCGATCATGGCGACGGCCTGGGCGGCCGCCACCGCCGTCGGCAGCGCGGTGGGATCCGCGAGCCCGATGTCCTCGCTGGCCGAGATCATCAGCCGCCGGGCGATGAACCGGGGGTCCTCCCCCGCCTCGATCATCCGGGCCAGATAGTGCAGTGCCGCGTCCACGTCGGAACCGCGGATCGACTTGATGAGCGCGCTGGCCACGTCGTAGTGCTGGTCGCCGTCACGGTCGTACTTCACGGCGGCGCGGTCGACGGTCGCCTCGACCGTCTCCAGCGTGATCTCCGCCTCGTGCGTGGCGATGGCCGCACCGGCGGCGGCCTCCAGCGCGGTGAGCGCCCGGCGCGCGTCGCCGCCGGCGATCCGCAGCAGATGCGCCTCGGCGTCCTCGGGCAGGGTGACCGCCCCGCCGAGCCCCCGCTCCTCGGTCAGCGCCCGGCGCAGCAGGGAGCGCAGGTCGTCGTCGGTCAGCGGCTCCAGGGTGAGCAGCAGGGAGCGCGAGAGCAGCGGGGAGATGATCGAGAAGTAGGGATTCTCCGTGGTGGCGGCGATGAGCGTCACCCAGCGGTTCTCGACGGCGGGCAGGAGGGAGTCCTGCTGGGCCTTGGAGAAGCGGTGGATCTCGTCCAGGAAGAGGACGGTCTCCTTGCCGAAGCCACCGGTGGCGCGACGCGCGCTCTCGATGACGGCGCGGACCTCCTTGACGCCCGCGGTGATCGCGGAGAGCTCCACGAAACGCTTGTTGGTGGCTTTGCTGACCACGTACGCCAGGGTCGTCTTGCCGGTGCCGGGCGGGCCCCACAGGATGACGGAGGACGCCCCCGCCGGACCGCCCCCGTCGCCGACGAGACGGCGCAGGGGCGAGCCCGGCTTCAGAAGATGCTGCTGGCCGACGACCTCGTCGAGAGTGCGCGGACGCATCCGGACAGCGAGGGGGCTGCTGGACGGGTCCTTCTCCTGGCGGTCTTCGGCGGCTGCGGTAAAGAGGTCGGGCTCCACGTCATGAAGCCTAAGCGACCCCACTGACAGCCCGACCAGGGGCGGGTCCGACGGCTCAGCTGGTCCAGAAGTCCCACCAGCGGGTCAGGATCAGCATGCCGATGATCCCGATCCACATCACCGGAAGCACCCAGGGGAACTCGGTGAGCCCGTTCCGCAGCCAGGCCGGGGCCGGGAGGATGCGGTGCTTGACGTTGTGCGTGGTCACGTAACAGAACATGACGATGGTGGCGACCCAGGCCAGGCAGCACCACAGGCAGAGCGAGTTGATGTTGTACAGCGACTGGTACTGGAGCCAGGTGCAGAAGCCGACCCCGAACAGCGTCCCGGCGTTCAGCCCGAGCCAGAACCAGCTGCGGTAGCGGGCGCCGGCGAGCAGGCCCATCCCGATCGCGATGACCATGCCGTACGTGACGAGCCCCAGCATCGGGTTGGGGAACCCGAACGCGGAGGCCTGCTCGCTCTTCATGATGTTGCCGCACGCGACGACGGGGTTGAGGCTGCAGCCGGGGGTGAAGGAGGGGTCCTCCAGCAGCTTGAACTTGTCGATCGTGATGACCCAGGAGGCCAGCAGGCCGGCCGCGCCGGTGATCACCAGAAGCAGGGCCAGACCGCGTCCGGCCCCGAAGGTGCGCTTGCGGCCGCCCTCGTCCTGATCGGAGGAGAGGTCGTGGTCTACCGCTGCAGTCGTCATATCGCCGTTCCGTCACCGAGTGGTCAGCCGGGCAAGGTCATTGTGCCGCACCCCTGCACCGGTCCACCGTTCGATGGACATAAAGGTGTACGCCCGGTGGGCAGCGGATCGCCGGCCGCGCGGAATGCTCGGACCCATGACGGAACTCGTGGTGAACGTGCGCGGACTGCGCAAGCGGTACGGCGGTGTGACCGCGTTGGACGGCCTGGACCTGGGCATCCGGCGCGGTGAGGTGTGCGGACTGCTCGGCCCGAACGGCGCCGGGAAGAGCACCTGTGTGGGAGTGCTCCAGGGGCAGCGGGACCGGGACGGCGGCCAGGTGGAAGTCCTCGGCGTCGACCCCGCGACGGCCGACCGCCGTCAACGGTCCCGGGTCGGGATCGTCTGGCAGGATGAATCCGCGCCCGCCGAGTTGACGGTGCGGGAGACGGTGCGGCACTTCGCCCGTTACTACCCGCGCCCGCGCGACCCCGACGAGATCATCGCCCTGGTCGGCCTGGAAGCGAAGGCCGGGTCCCGGACCAAGGCCCTCTCGGGCGGTCAGCGCCGCCGTCTCGATGTGGCGCTCGGAGTGATCGGCTCCCCCGAACTCCTCCTGCTCGACGAGCCGACCACCGGCTTCGACCCGGCGGCCCGGCGGCAGTTCTGGGAGCTGATCCGGCTGCTCGCCGACGGCGGCACCACCATCCTCCTGACCACGCACTACCTGGAGGAGGCCGAGGCGCTCGCCGACCGGCTCGTGGTCGTCGCCTCGGGCACCGCGGTCGCCGAGGGAACTCCCGGGGAACTGCGGGCCCGGTACGGCACCCGCGCCACGGTCCGGTGGACGGAGCCCGACGGAACGCCGCGCTGCGAGGAGACCGGGACGCCGACCCGTACGGTCACCGCGCTCGCCGGCCGGTTCGGCGGAGAGGTCCCGGGGCTCCTGGTCACCCGGCCCACGCTCGAAGACGTCTATCTGCGGCTCACCGGGCAGTCGGAGGCCGTCCGATGACCCCGCGGGACACCACCGGCCTGCCCGGAGCGTGGCGCCTGGGTCTGCTGCGCGGCGGTCTGGAGCTGAAGCAGTTCTTCCGCCTGCGCGACCAGGTCGTCTTCTCGCTCGCCTTCCCCGTCGTCCTCCTGGTGCTGCTCGCCTCGATCTTCGGCGGCGATGTGGCCGACGGCGAGGTCCCCGTCTCGCAGATCTATGTGGCCGCGATGCTCGGGGCGGGCATCATGGCGACCAGCTTCCAGTCGCTCGGCATCTCCATCGCGATCGAGCGCGACGAACGGCTGCTGCGTCGGCTGATCTCCACACCGATGCCGCCCGCCGCCTACTTCCTGGGAAAGGTGTGGCTGGTCCTGGTCACCGGGGCCCTGGAGGCCGCCGTCCTGCTGGCGGTCGGAGTCGGACTGTACGATCTCGACCTGCCCGGGGACGTGTCCACCTGGCTGACGTTCGGCTGCATCTTCCTGCTCGGGACGGCGGCCTGCGCGCTGCTCGGCATCGCGATCAGCAGCCTGCCCGGGTCGGGCCGGAGCGCGGGGTCGGTGGTGATCCTGCCGTTCCTGGTGCTCCAGTTCATCTCCGGGGTCTACATCCCGGCCGGCGAACTGCCCGACTGGATGCTGAACATCGGCGCCCTGTTCCCGCTGAAGTGGATGTGCCAGGGCTTCCGCGGGGTCTTCCTGCCCGAATCGGCCGCCGTGCTGGAGCAGGCGGGCGACTGGGAGTTCGGCCGGATCGCCCTGGTGCTGGGCGCGTGGTGCATCGGAGGATTGCTGCTGTGTCTGCTGACGTTTCGCTGGAAGAGCCGGCGCGACGGCTGACCGGCGCGGACGGAGCGCGCGACTCCGACGTCTGGGTCCGGTCGCTGCGCCCCTGGGACGGCTATTTCGCCGTCGTCTGGGTGGTCACGCTCGCCGTGGTCCTCGGTGCCGCCCAGCCCTCGTGGCCGTTGCGGGCGGTGGCGGCGTCGATCGTGGCGCTGAACCTGCCGTGGTACGTCCTGGTGGGCCGCCCGGCCGTGCTGGACGACACCGGGGACCAGGGGCCCGCCCGCCGGTATGTGGTGGGGGCGATGCTGCTGTTCCTCCCCACCGCGGTCCTGGTGAACGAGACGCAGCTCGTCACGTTCGCGCTGGCCCCGCAGTGCTTCATGCTGCTGCGGCTGCGGGGCGCGCTGTGGGTGCTGGGCATCATGGGCGCGGTGCCGTTCGCGGGCTGGACGCTGCTGTGGCGGCCGTCGCTGGGCGAGGGGGTCTTCCGGCTTCTGCTGGCGGTGGCGACGTTCGCCTTCAGCGCGTTCCTGGGGCAGTGGACGATGCGGATCATCGCCCAGAGCCGGGACCGGGCCGCTCTGATCGCCGAGCTGGAGGCGGGCCGCGAGGAGATCGCCCGGCTGTCGGCGGCGCACGGGGCGCTGGCGGAGCGGGAACGGATGTCACGGGAGATCCACGACACCCTGGCCCAGGGGTTCACCAGCCTGCTGATGCTCTCCCAGGCCGTGGAGTCGGAGCTGGAGCACGACCTGCCGCAGGCCCGGCGGCATGTGGCGCTGATGACGCGGACCGCCCGGGAGAACCTCGCCGAGGCCCGGGCGCTGGTGGCCGGGGGCTCCCCCGCCGATCTGGCCGGTACGTCGCTGGCGGACGCCCTGGAGCGGCTCACCGACCGGCACACCGCGCAGACCGGGGCCCCGGCGCGGCTGACGGTGAACGGCGGTGTCCGGCCGCTGCCGACCGCGTACGAGGTGGTCGCCCTGCGCGCCTGCCAGGAGGCCCTGGCCAACACCCGTAAGCACGCGGGCCCTTCCGTACCGGTGACGGTGCTGCTCGCGTACGCCCCCGACGCCCTGACCCTGTCCGTACGGGACGAGGGGTGCGGCTTTGACGCCCGGGCGCCACGCGAGGGTTACGGTCTCGACGGGGTACGGGCCAGGGCCGAGGAGGCGGGCGGCGGTGCGGAGGTCCGGAGCGCCCCGGGCTCGGGGACCTCGCTGACCGTGACCCTGCCGCTCTCCCCCGCCACCCTTCGAAGGAGCACCTGATGATCCGTGTCCTGCTGGCCGACGACCACCCCGTCGTACGGGAGGGGCTGCGCGGAATGCTGGACGCCGAGGCGGACCTCGACGTGGTCGGCGAGGCCGACAGCGGCCCCCGTGCCGAGGCCCTGTGCGCCGAACTGCTGCCGGACATCGTGCTGATGGACCTGCGGATGCCGGGCGGCGGGGGCGTCGAGTCGATCCGCCGGATACGGGCGGCGGGGCTGCCGTGCCGGGTCGTGGTGCTGACCACGTACGAGAGCGACGGCGACATCCTGCGGGCGGTGGAGGCCGGGGCGTCCGGCTATCTGCTCAAGGACCTGGGCCGGGGCGAGCTGGCGGACGCGATCCGGGCCGCGGCGCGGGGCGAGACGGTACTCGCGCCGACGGTGGCGACCCGGCTGGTGGACCGGCTGCGCGGGGTGCCGGAGCTGCCGCGGCTCTCGGAGCGGGAGACGCAGGTGCTGCGGCTGGTGGCGGAGGGGTGCACCAACGCGGAGATCGGGCGGAAGCTGTTCATCGGGGAGTCGACGGTGAAGACCCATCTGCTGCGGATCTTCGGCAAGCTGGGCGTGAGCGACCGGACCGCCGCGGTGACCGGGGCGATGCGCCACGGGCTGCTGTAGACGAGTGCGGCGCGGGCGGGAGGACCTGGAGTCCTCCCGTCCGCGCCGTGCTCCGTGCTCTCGTCAGCCGAGCCGCTTCGCCAGCTCCGCCGCCGCCTCGGCCAGCGGCACCGCGCTCTGCTCGCCGGACTCCATGTCCTTGAGCTGCACGACACCCTCGGCGAGATCACGCTCGCCCGCGACCAGGGTGTAGCGCGCGCCCGAGCGGTTGGCGCTCTTCATCGCGCCCTTCAGGCCCCGGCCGCCGAACGCGAAGTCCGCGGCGATGCCCGCGCGGCGCAGCTCGGTGACGACGCCGAACAGCACCCGGCGGGCCTCCTCGCCGAGCGGGACGGCGTAGACGCTGGTGGTGGCGGGGAGGTCGAGCTCGACGCCCTCGGCCTCCAGGGCGAGGACCGTGCGGTCCACGCCGAGCGCCCAGCCGACGGACGGCAGCTCGGGGCCGCCGATCATCTCGGACAGGCCGTCGTAGCGGCCGCCGCCGCCCACCGCGGACTGCGAGCCGAGACCGTCGTGGACGAACTCGAAAGTCGTACGGGTGTAGTAGTCGAGGCCGCGCACCAGCTTCTCGTCGTCCTCGAACGCGACGCCGGCCGCCGTGAGCAGGGCCCGGACCTCTTCGTGGTACGCCTTGCACGCGTCGCACAGGTAGTCGCGGAACTTCGGGGCGTCGGTCAGCTGCTTCTGCACGTCGGCCCGCTTGTCGTCCAGGACGCGCAGCGGGTTGATCTCGATGCGGCGGCGGGTCTCCTCGTCGAGGTCCAGGTCGCGCAGGAAGGTCTGGAGCGCCTCGCGGTAGACCGGGCGGCACTCCTTGTCGCCCAGCGAGTTCAGCAGGATGCGGAACCGGCGCAGGCCGAGCGAGCGGTACGCCTGGTCGGCGAGGATGATCAGCTCGGCGTCCAGGACCGGGTCCTCGGTACCGATGGCCTCGGCGCCGACCTGCGAGAAGTGGCGGTAGCGGCCCTTCTGCGGGCGCTCGTAGCGGTAGTACGAGCCGGAGTACCAGAGCTTGACGGGGAGGTTGCCGGCCTTGTGGAGGTTGGCCTGGAGGGCCGCGCGCAGGACGGAGGCGGTGCCTTCGGGGCGCAGGGCCAGCTGGGAGCCGCCCTTGGTGGTGAGGGTGTACATCTCCTTGGTGACGATGTCGGTGGACTCACCGACACCGCGTGCGAAGAGCTCGACGTTCTCAAAGCCGGGTGTCTCGATGTAGCCGTAGCCGGAGTCGCGCAGGGGCGCGGAGATGGCCTCGCGCACCGCCAGGAACTTCGCGGAGTCCGGCGGGGTCAGGTCGTACGTGCCCTTGGGGGCCTGAAAGGTGCTCACGTGATTACGTCTCTCGTCTACAGTCCTCGGCGCGGCGCCGCATCCAGGCCGTTCATGAACGGATTGGTGGCGCGCTCGCGGCCGATGGTCGTCTGGGGGCCGTGGCCGGACAGCACCACGGTCGAGTCGTCGAGCGGCAGGCACACACGGGCCAGCGACTCGAGCAGCTCGGCGTGGTCGCCACCGGGCAGGTCGGTGCGTCCGACGGAGCCGGCGAAGAGCAGGTCGCCCGAGAAGAGGACCGGCGGAATGTCCGCGGCCTCGGGCATCCCGAACGTCACCGACCCCTTGGTATGGCCGGGCGCGTGCGAGACGCCGAACTCCAGACCGGCCAGGGTCAGCTTCGACCCGTCGGTCAGCTCCTTGACGTCGTCCGGCTCCCCCACGGTCAGCTCGCCCATGAGCGGCATCCCGATGGAGCGGCCGAGCGCCTTCTCCGGGTCGCTCATCATGTAGCGGTCCTCGGGGTGGATCCAGGCGGGGACGTCATGGGCGCCGCAGACGGGCACGACCGAGGCGACGTGGTCGATGTGGCCGTGGGTGAGAACGACGGCGACGGGCTTGAGCCGATGCTTCTTCAGCGCTTCCTCGACGCCCTGGGCGGCCTGGTGGCCCGGGTCGATGATCACGCACTCCTCACCGGCGGCGGGGGCGACCAGATAGCAATTGGTCCCCCAGGCCCCGGCGGGGAACCCGGCAATAAGCACGATCGTCCTTAATGTTCGGCGGAGGATGCGGCCCGCAGTACAAGGATGCGGCGGATCAGAGCCTACCGGCGCTCCTCATGACACAGGTAACCCATATACGGTACGGGCAGCTCAGGCCCTCATCCGACGATCCACGACGTAACAAGGAGCCCAACCGGTGTCCAGCAGCGAACAGCGGCGGCGGCAGCTCGCCCGGGAGAAGTTCGAGCGCCAGCAGAAGCGCCGCGAGGAAGCCCGCCGCAGGACGAGGCGCATCACCGCGATCGTCGCGGCCTCGGTGGCCGTGGTCGCCGTCGTGGGCGTGAGCGCGTTCGTCGTGGCGGGCAAGGACGACGACAAGGACAAGAAGAGCGAGGCGGCGGCGAGCCAGACCCCCACTCCGGAGCCTTCGGAGAGCGAGAGCAAGGCTCCGCTCCCCGCGATGAAGATCGACAAGAAGGCGAAGTACACGATGTCGCTCACGACGAGCCAGGGCGACATCGCGTTCTCGATGGACGCGGCGAAGACCCCGCAGACCGTGAACTCCTTCAAGGCGCTCGCCGACAAGGGCTACTTCGACGACACCAAGTGCCACCGGCTGACCACCCAGGGCATCTTCGTGCTCCAGTGCGGCGACCCCAAGGGCGACGGCACGGGCGGTCCTGGCTACAACATCCCGGACGAGAACCTGGACGCGCTCGGCAAGGCGGGCGACGACGGTACGGTCGTCTACCCGCCGGGCACGGTGGCGATGGCCAACACCGGTCAGCCGAACTCCGGCGGCAGCCAGTTCTTCCTGGTCTACAAGGAGACGAAGCTCCCGCCCACCTACACGCCGTTCGGCACGATGGACGACGCCTCGCTGAAGGCCGTCGAGAAGGTCGGCGCGGCCGGGGTCGAGGGCGGTGCGGGCGACGGCGCCCCGAAGAAGGCCGTGACGGTGGAGAAGGTGTCCGTCGAGAAGAGCTGAGCCCGCGGGACGGCGACCGGCGGGGAGGGGCCTCCGCCCGGGCGGAGGCCCCTCCCCGCCCGAGCGGAACCCGAGCGGAGAATTTCAGCCGCGCTGAGTGCGGACAGCCGGGTGGCCGGTCGCCTAGATTGGCGTTGTGCAGGGCGGGCGAGGCCCGCCCCAGGAAACTGTGGACGATGCCCGGGGGGCGAACCCCCTCGCAGGCATCAGGTGGAGGAGGCGCTGTGAGCAGCGACCCGTGGGGCCGCGTCGACGAGACGGGCACCGTGTACGTGCGTACAGCCGAGGGCGAGCAGGTCGTCGGATCGTGGCAGGCCGGTTCCCCCGAGGAGGCTCTGGCCTATTTCGAGCGCAAGTACGACGGCATTGTGGTCGAGATCGGCCTCCTCGAACGGCGGGTGAAGACCACCGATCTGTCGGCTAAGGACGCGACGACGGCCATCGACCATCTGCGGCAGCAGGTCGACGAGCACCACGCGGTGGGCGACCTGGACGCGCTGCGCAAGCGGCTGGACGCGCTCGTCGCGACGGTCGAGGCGCGGCGTGAGGAGCGCAAGGCGCAGAAGGCCAAGCAGACCGACGAGGCCAAGCAGGCCAAGGAGGCGCTGGTCGCCGAGGCCGAGGAGCTGGCGCGGAGCGAGCAGTGGCGGTCGGCCGGCGAGCGGCTGCGGGCGCTGGTGGACACCTGGAAGGGTCTCCCCCGCCTCGACCGCAAGTCGGACGACGAGCTGTGGCACCGCTTCTCCCACGCCCGCTCGGCGTTCTCCAAGCGGCGCAAGGCCCACTTCGCCGCGCTGGACGCCCAGCGCGAGGAGGCCCGCAAGGCCAAGGAGAAGCTGGTCACCGAGGCCGAGTCGCTGTCCGGCTCCACGGACTGGGCCGGCACGGCGGCGCGCTACCGCGACCTGATGACCGAGTGGAAGGCGGCGGGCCGCGCCCAGCGCGAGGCCGAGGACGATCTGTGGAACCGCTTCCGCGGCGCCCAGGACATCTTCTTCGCCGCCCGCGGCGAGGTCTTCGCGGAGCGGGACGCCGAGCAGGGCGAGAACCTCAAGCTCAAGGAGGAGCTCGCCACCGAGGCCGAGAAGCTGGTGCCGGTGAAGGACCTGAAGGCGGCCCGCGCCGCGTTCCGGTCCATCAACGAGCGCTGGGAGGCCATCGGCCACGTACCGAGTGACGCCCGCCCGAAGGTCGAGGGCCGGATGCAGGCGGTGGAGCGGGCGCTCCTGGAGTCCGAGGAGTCCGAGTGGCGCCGGACGAACCCGGAGGCGCGGGCCCGCGCCGCGGGTCTGACCGGTCAGCTCCAGGCCGCCGTGGACAAGCTGCGCGGCCAGATCGACACCGCGCGCGCCCAGGGCAACAACGCCCGCGCGGACAAGCTGGCCAAGGAGCTGGAGGGCCGCCAGGCGCTGCTGGACCAGGCGCTGAAGGGCCTGGAGGAGTTCGGCGGCTGAGAAGCCCACAGGCAGGGCCCCGGTACGCGATGCGTACCGGGGCCTTTCCCGTGTTCGCGGTCACGGGACAGGGACCGGGCGGCGAACACCGCCCACCACGAACAGCGCCAGGACGGTCAGCGCGGCGCCGGCCCACAGCACGCTCGTCGTGCCGATGCCGTCGACGGCGAAGCCGCCGAGGAGCGCGCCCAGCGCGATGGACAGGTTGAACGCCGAGACGTACAGCGAGGTGGCCGCCTCGGTGGCGTCCGGTGCGGCGTCGAGTATCCAGGTCTGGAAGGTGACCGGCACCGCACCGTAGCCCAGCCCCCACAGCACCAGGATCGCCCCCGCCGAGAAGGCGCCGGTGTCGGCGAGCGCGAGGACCGCCATGGCCGCCGTGAGGACCACCGAGATGCCCATGACGCAGCGCCGGAGGTGGCGGGTGACGAGGGCTCCGGCGATGAAGTTGCCGCAGATCCCGGCGACTCCGAACGTCAGCAGCAGCACGCTGATCGAGCTGTCGGCCACTCCGTCGCCCTGGAGGATCGGCCGGACGAACGTGTAGGCGAGGAAGTGGCCGGTGATGACCAGGAAGGTGAGGGCGATACCCACCCGGACACCGGCGTTGCCCCGGAAGACCTGCGGCAGGGCCGAGAAGGTGACGGTCCGCCCGGCCGGGACCCTGGGCATGAAGAAGAGCATGCAGGCCAGGGAGACAAGACCGAGGATGCCCACGGCGGCGAACGCGGTGCGCCATCCGCTGAGATCGCCGATGAGGGTTCCGCTGGGCACGCCCAGGACGGACGCGGTCTCCACCCCGCCGAAGATCACAGCGGTGGCCCGGGCGACGTGCCTCGCCGGTACCAGGCGCAGGGCGATGCCGCCGGCGATGGACCAGAAGCCGCCGACGCTGAGGCCGATCAGGAACCGGGCGACGAGGACCACCGTGAAGCTGGTGGCGAAGGCGGAGGCCAGATTGGCCGCGCCCATCAGGCCGATCAGGACCACCAGGACGATACGGCGGTCGATGTGCCCGGTGGCCACGGTGACCAGGGGCGCCGAGACCGCGGCGACCAGGCCGGGCACCGTCACCATGAGCCCGGCGGTGCCCTCGGAGACGTCGAGGGCCTGGCCGACGGGGGTGAGCAGGCCCACGGGGAGCAGCTCGGAGGTCATCAGGGAGAAGATGCCCAGGGTCACCGCCAGGACGGCGAGCCAGCCCTTGACGGGTGAGGGACCGGTGGCCGTGGTCGCCCCGGTCTCGACGGTGGTCACGGGGTACCGGGTGTCTTGCGCGTGGTGACGTTCATCCGGTTCCACGCGTTGACGGTGAAGATGAGGGCGATGAGCTGGGCGAGCTCCTTCTCCTCGAAGTGGCGTGCGGCTTCCTCGTACACCGCGTCCGGCACTCCCGCGGGCAGCAGGGTGACGGCTTCGGTCAGGGCGAGGGCGGCCCGCTCCTTCTCGGTGAACAGACTCGACTCCTCCCAGCCGGAGAGCTGGTGCATCCGCTCCTCCGACTCCCCGGCCTTGCGGGCGTCCCCGGTGTGGTAGTCGATGCAGTAGGCGCAGCGGTTGATCTGCGAGGCGCGGATCTGCACCAGTTCCAGCAGGACGGGGTCGAGCCCTTCGCGGGCGGCGGCGTCGAGGGCGAGGACCGCCTTGAAGACCTTGGGAGAGACGGCGGCGAAGTTCATGCGCTGAGGCACCTGAAAAGTGGTCATGAAAGGACCGTAGGCGCGGAAGCGACCCGGAACGGGGTGCATTCTCAGGGCAAAATCATGGGTCAATCGCCGGGCGTCAGGACGCGGTGGCCGCACGGAAAAGGCCGTGACGTGACCTCGGTACGGTCACGCCACGGCCTCGGTTTCGGCGACGCCTACGGCCTGCGGGCGGAGGTGACCCGGTAGACGTCGTAGACGCCCTCCACACCACGTACGGCCTTCAGGACGTGGCCCAGGTGCTTGGGGTCGCCCATCTCGAAGGTGAAGCGCGAGGTCGCCACCCGGTCACGGGACGTCTGGACGGCCGCCGAGAGGATGTTGACGTGCTGGTCGGAGAGGATCCGGGTGACGTCGGAGAGCAGCCGGGAGCGGTCCAGCGCCTCGACCTGGATGGCGACCAGGAAGACGGACGACTGGGTGGGCGCCCACTCGACGTCAAGGATGCGCTCGGGCTGCTGCGACAGCGACTCCACGTTGACGCAGTCCGCGCGGTGCACGGAGACGCCGCTGCCCCGGGTGACGAAGCCGATGATCGGGTCGCCGGGGACGGGCGTGCAGCAGCGGGCGAGCTTGACCCAGACGTCCTCGACGCCCTTGACGACGACGCCGGGGTCCGCGTTGGCGCGGCGCTTGCTGCGGCCGCCGTGCGAGGGCGGGGTGGACTCGGCGATGTCCTCGTTGGCCTCGTCGTGGCCGCCGAGGGCCTGCACCAGCTTCTGGACGACGCCCGCCGCCGCGACATGGCCCTCGCCGATCGCCGCGTACAGCGAGGAGATGTCCGGGTAGCGCATCTCGTGGGCGAGGGTGACCAGGGAGTCGCCGGTGAGGATGCGCTGGATCGGCAGGTTCTGCTTGCGCATGGCCCGCGCGATGGCGTCCTTGCCCTGCTCGATGGCCTCGTCGCGGCGCTCCTTGGAGAACCAGGCGCGGATCTTGTTGCGGGCGCGCGGCGACTTGACGAAGCCGAGCCAGTCCCGTGAGGGTCCGGCGCCGGCCGCCTTGGAGGTGAAGACCTCGACCAGGTCTCCGTTGTCGAGCGTCGATTCGAGCGGGACGAGCCGCCCGTTGACGCGTGCTCCTATGGTCCGGTGGCCGACCTCGGTGTGGACGGCGTAGGCGAAGTCGACGGGGGTCGCGCCGGCGGGCAGCGCTATGACATCGCCCTTCGGCGTGAAGACGAAGACCTCGTTGCGCGAGAGGTCGAAGCGCAGGGACTCCAGGAACTCGCCGGGGTCCTCGGTCTCCTTCTGCCAGTCCAGGAGCTGGCGCAGCCACGCCATGTCGTTCACCGTGTCCTGGCCGCGCCCGGTGTTCTTGGGGACGTCGGTACGGACCTTGGAGGCGCCCGCCACGGCCTCCTGCTTGTACTTCCAGTGGGCGGCGATGCCGTACTCGGCGCGGCGGTGCATGTCGAACGTACGGATCTGGAGCTCGACGGGCTTGCCGCTGGGACCGATCACCGTGGTGTGCAGTGACTGGTACATGTTGAATTTGGGCATCGCGATGTAGTCCTTGAACCGCCCGGGGACCGGGTTCCACCGGGCGTGGACGGTGCCGAGCGCCGCGTAGCAGTCGCGGACGGTGTCGACGAGGACGCGGATGCCGACCAGGTCGTAGATCTCGGCGAAGTCGCGGCCTCGCACGATCATCTTCTGGTAGACGCTGTAGTAGTGCTTGGGGCGGCCGGTGACGGTGGCCTTGATGCGGGCGGCGCGCAGGTCGGACTGGACCTCGTCGGTCACTATGGCGAGGTATTCGTCGCGCTTGGGGGCCCGCTCGGCGACGAGGCGGACGATCTCGTCGTACATCTTGGGGTAGAGGATCGCGAAGGCGAGGTCCTCCAGCTCCCACTTGATGGTGTTCATGCCCAGCCGGTGCGCCAGCGGGGCGTAGATCTCCAGCGTTTCGCGGGCCTTCTTCTCCTGCTTCTCCCGCTTGAGGTAGCGCATGGTGCGCATGTTGTGCAGGCGGTCGGCGAGCTTGATGACGAGGACCCGGGGGTCCTTGGCCATGGCGACGACCATCTTGCGTACGGTCTCGGCCTGGGCGGCCTCGCCGAACTTGACCTTGTCCAGCTTGGTGACGCCGTCGACGAGCAGGGCGACCTGGTCGCCGAAGTCGCGCTTGAGGGTGTCGAGGCCGTACTCGGTGTCCTCGACGGTGTCGTGCAGCAGGCCCGCCATCAGCGTCGCCGGGTCCATGCCCAGCTCGGCGAGGATCGTGGTGACGGCCAGCGGGTGGGTGATGTAGGGGTCGCCGCTCTTGCGCTTCTGGCCCCGGTGCCAGCGCTCGGCGACCTGGTAGGCCTTCTCGATCTGGCGGAGCGTGGCCGTCTCGATCTTGGGGTCGTTGCCCCGGACCGTACGCAGGAGGGGTTCCAGGACCGGGTTGTACGGGCTGGAGCGCTGTACGCCCAGTCGGGCGAGGCGGGCCCGCACCCGGTTGGAGGAGCCGCCGGAGCGGGACGCGGAGCCGGTGGCGGATCCGGACTTCGCGGGGGGCCCGGGGGGCGGGGGCTTGGGCGCGGCAGGGGCCGGTTTCCTGGCCGGAGGCTGCACGGGGCCCGTCGTCCCGGCCGGTTTCGGCGGGGCTTCGGGGGCCGCGGGCTTCACGGGAGGAGCGGCGGGCTTCGCCGCCCGGGGGCGCACGGAATCGGCGGCCGGCTCGGCGGGCGCGGGCTCCGGCGCGTTCGAGGGCGCAGCCTTCTCGGGCGTGGCGGGGGCCGCCACGGGCTTGTCGGGCTGCGGGGCGGCGGCTGACTGGGCCTCGTCTGGCAAGAGCGCTCCTCGTGCGGATCCGGGGTACCCGGAGAGCCCATGGTATCGATCCCCCGGCGGGACCTCGTCCGGGGACGGTGGGAGCCTGCACAACGAGGGACGGGCACCCCGTGTTCCCGGGTGCCCGTCCTGGTGTGCTCGATGTCCGTCGCCGGACGGCGGTCCGCTGTTCAGACCGTGATCAGGGCCTCCAGCGGGGTGCCGGCGAGGCCCGGCTCCAGGCGGGCGCGGCCCTTGAGGAAGCCGAGCTCCATGAGCACCGCGACGCCCGCGACCTGGGCGCCGGCCCGCCGGATGAGGTCCAGCGAGGCCTCGGCGGTGCCGCCGGTGGCGAGGACGTCGTCGATGACCATGACTCGGTCCTCGGCGTCGAGGTCCTCGGCGTGGATCTCGATCTCCGCGCTGCCGTACTCCAGCTCGTAGGTCTGGCTCAGCGTGGCTCCGGGGAGCTTTCCGGCCTTGCGGACCGGGACGAAGCCGATGCCCGCCCGGACCGCGACGGGCGCGGCCAGGATGAAGCCGCGCGCCTCCAGGCCGACGATCTTCGTGGCTCCGTGCCGTACGCACAGCTCCGCGAGGGCGTCGGTCAGCGCCGTGAAGGCGACCGGGTCCGCGAGCAGCGGGGTGATGTCCTTGAACACCACGCCCGGCTTCGGGTAGTCCGCGACATCGCGGATCCGGCTGAGCAGCAGCTCCCTGAGGGATTCGGTGGTGCTCGTCATCGCTCAGCGCTTCCCGGGGGTGCGGTGCGACCGGGGGCGGCCGATCGCCGTGCCCGCGGTCTCCGCGTCGTCACGCAGGTCCTCGGGGCCGTCGTCGGGGGACTCGCCCTTGGCGGCCGCGGCGGCCCGCTTGGCCAGGACCCGCTTCTTCAGCGCCTTCATCTGCGGGTCGCGTTCCTTGAGGTCGGCGACGAGCGGCGTGGCGATGAAGATCGAGGAGTAGGCACCGGCGGCGAGACCGACGAACAGCGACAGAGAGATGTCGTTCAGCATGCCCGCGCCGAGGACGCCGCCGCCGATGAACAGCAGACCGGCGACCGGCAGCAGCGCCACCACGGTGGTGTTGATGGAACGGACCAGGGTGCTGTTGATCGACCGGTTGGCGATCTCGCTGTACGTGAAGCGGGTCTGCTTGGTGATGTCCTTCTGGCCCTCCTTGAGGCTGTCGAAGACGACCACCGTGTCGTACAGGGAGTAACCGAGAATGGTCAGCAGACCGATCACCGTGCCCGGGGTGACCTCGAAGCCGACCAGGGCGTAGACGCCGACGGTGATGGTGATGTCGTGGATCAGCGCGATGAGGGCGGCGACGGCCATCCGCCACTCGAAGGCGATGGCCAGATAGATCACCACCAGGATCATGAAGACCCCGAGTCCGGTCCACGCCTTGTTGGCGATCTGCTCACCCCAGCTGGGGCCGACCAGGTCCGCGTTGATGTCGTTGGCGGGGATGCCGAGCTCGTCGGAGAGGGTCTCCTTGATCTCGTTCGCCTTCGCGGTGTCGACCTCGGTGATCTGGATGCGCAGACCGCCGTTGCCGAGCTCCTGGACGATGGCCTGGTGGCCGGAGGCCTCGGTCGCCACGTCCGTGGCCTGGGCGGTGGAGATCTGGGCCTTGGTGTCGGTCGTGAAGACCGCGCCGCCCTTGAACTCGATGCCCATGCGGAGGCCGCCGACCGCCACGCCGATGATGGCCGTGATGGTGATCAGTATCGAGACGCCGTACCAGATCTTGCGGTTGCGGATGAAGTCGTAGCCGACCTCACCGCGGTAGAGCCGGGCGCCGAGATTGCCGAGTCGCGACATCTCACGCCTCCTTCGGTTCGGTGGGGGCGTTGACACGGCGCGAGCGGCGCAGCGGCGGCTGGGCGCCGAGCCGCTCCGGGTCCAGCCCGGACCACGGGCCGCCCTTCGAGAAGAACTTCGTCCGGCCCATGAGCGTCATCAGGGGCTTGGTGAAGAGGAACACCACGACGACGTCGAGCAGGGTGGTGAGGCCCAGCGTGAAGGCGAAGCCCTGCACCTTGCCGACGGTGACGATGAAGAGCACCGCGGCGGCCAGGAACGACACGAAGTCGGAGACCAGGATGGTGCGGCGGGCGCGCGGCCAGGCGCGCTCGATGGCCGGTCGCAGCGTGCGTCCTTCGCGGATCTCGTCTCTGACGCGTTCGAAGTAGACGATGAAGGAGTCCGCTGTGATGCCGATGGCGACGATGGCGCCGCAGACGGCTGGGAGGTTCAGCGCGAAGCCGATGGCCGGCCCCAGCAAGGACATGATCGTGTAGGTCAGGATGCCGGAGACCAGAAGGCTCAGCAGCGCGATGAACGCGAGACCCCGGTAGTAGACGACCAGGTAGATGATGACCAGTGCCAGACCGATCGCACCGGCGATCAGGCCCGCCTGGAGCTGCTCGCTGCCGAGCGCGGCGGTCACCGTGGTGACGCTGACCTCCTTGAAGGTCAGCGGCAGGGCGCCGTAGGAGAGGATGTTGCCGAGGTCCTCGGCCGACTGCTGGTCGAAGCTGCCGGAGATCTGGGCGTTCTTGCTGAGCGCCTGGCGCACCGACGGTGCGGAGACGACCTCGCCGTCGAGGACGATCGCGAACTGGTTCATCGGCGGCTGCTGCTGCGAGAGCCGGCCGGTGATCGTCTGGAACTTCTTGGCGCCGGCGGAGGTGAACTCCATCGACACGATCCACTCGCCGGTCTGCTGGTCGATGGCGCCCTTGGCGTCGTCGACGTCGCTGCCGGAGACCTCGGCGGGGCCGAGGATGTACTTCTCGTAGCTGCCGGGGACGTTCGAGCCGCAGGCGACGATCGAGTCGGTGGCCTTGGCGTTCTTGCCCGCGTCGGTCCGCTGCTTGGGGTCGGTGCAGTCGAGCTTGGCGAACTCCTCCTGGAGCTTCGCCGTGGCCGGGTCCGCGGAGGGCGACGCCTCGGGCGACTCGGACGCCTTCGGCTTGTCGGAGGCGCCGGGGGTCGGGTCGTCCTTCTTCAGGGCGCCGGTGACCGCGCGGCCCTGGGTGGTGGCGCTCGCCGAGGGGGTGGCCTCCGAACCGGTGGCCTCCTCGCCCTGGGGCTTGTCCTCGTCCGTCGCCTTGTCCTCACCCTGGGCGGACTCGCCGGGCTTCGGGGTGCCGGAGGCCGAGGGGCTGGCGGAGTCGGAGGGCTTGGGCGCCTCGGGACCGCTCGCCTGCACCGTCAGAACAGGCCGGAAGTAGAGCTGGGCGGTGGTACCGACCTGCTCCTGGGCCTGCTTGGAGTTCGTCCCCTTGGGGATGTTGACGATGATGTTCTTGTTGCCCTGGGTCTGGACCTCGGCCTCGGAGACGCCCAGACCGTTGACCCGCCGCTCGATGATCCCGACCGCGGTGTCCATATTGGTCGGGTTGATCGCGTTCGGCTTGCCGGGCTGGTTCTGCGCTTCCAGCGTGATCGACGTGCCGCCGGCCAGGTCGATGCCCAGCCGGGGTGTGGTGTGCCCGGACAGGAACATCCCGCCGGCGAGCGCGACCATGACGATGAGGATCAGAGCCAGGGCACGCCCCGGCCTGCCCTGACCGCCGGCCGGCCCTCGGCCCTTCTTGGGTGCTGCCACCTTCTCGTTTCTCCCTGTCCAACCGCCCCGCGCCGGGTACGCGCCCGAGCGGCCACGAAGTGTAGTGGGGACCCTGCCCCCGCAGACGACCGCACGGTCCCGGGGACGCCCCGCGCCGGTGGGCGCGCGACGTCCCCGGGATCGTGAGAACTACTTGGAGTCGGCGTCGCCGTCGGTCTTGCCCTCGCCCTTGGCGTCCTTGGCCGTGGCGTCCTCGGTCTCGGCGTCGTCGGCCGCGTCGTCCTTGCCCAGGTCGATCTTGGCGACCTCGGCGTCGGCGTCACCGGTCAGCGAGGAGGCGTCGTCGGGAACGACGGTGCCGTCCGCGTCCAGCTCCTGGTCGTCGCCGTGGACGATGCGGTTGTACTCCGCGTCGTCGAGGACGGCGCCGATGGCGTTCTTCGCGTAGACCGCGTGCACGCCGGGGGCGACCTCGAGGAGCACGGTGTCGTCGTGGACTTCCTTCACGGTCGCGTACATGCCCCCGATCGTGCGGACGCCGGTACCGGGCTGCATGTCGTTGCGCATCTGCGCGGCCGCCGCCTGCTTCTTCTTGGCGGAGCGGGTCATCAGGAACATGGCCCCGATGAGCACGATGAAGGGGAGAAGAGTGATGAGATCCACGGGACGGGAATTCCTTCGCACGACCGCGACTGGAATGCGGCCTCTATATACGGGGGTGGGTACACCGACCGGTTAGGGCGGCATCGGCGGAGTCTAGATGAGTCCGCATCGATGGAACAACGCCCAGCATGGCACCCGGGTTCCTGTCCACGCGAACCTGTGACATATCACGCCCCGAACAGGCCCTGTTGTCCCTTTGCTCCGTGCTGCGGCGGTACCAGCCCCAGGTGGGCCCAGGCCGCGGGGGTGGCGACCCGGCCGCGCGGGGTCCTGGCCAGCAGTCCTTCCCGTACGAGGAAGGGCTCCGCGACCTCCTCGACGGTCTCGCGCTCCTCCCCCACGGCGACGGCCAGGGTGGACAGGCCGACGGGGCCGCCGCCGAACAGCTTCAGCAGGGCGCCGAGGACGGCACGGTCCAGCCGGTCGAGGCCGCGGGCGTCGACCTCGTACACCTTGAGGGCCGCCGCGGCGATCTCCCGGTCGATCGCTCCCTCCGCCTTGACCTGGGCGTAGTCGCGGACGCGGCGGAGCAGCCGGTTGGCGATACGGGGGGTGCCCCGGGAACGTCCGGCGATCTCGGCGGCGCCCTCCACGTCGATCCCGACGTCCAGCAGGCGGGCGGAGCGGTGGACGACGCGCTCCAGCTCGGCGGGGGCGTAGAACTCCATGTGCCCGGTGAAGCCGAAGCGGTCGCGCAGCGGGGGCGGCAGCAGTCCGGCCCGGGTGGTGGCCCCGACCAGGGTGAAGGGGGGCAGCTCCAGCGGGATCGCGGTGGCGCCGGGTCCCTTGCCGACGATGACGTCGACCCGGAAGTCCTCCATCGCCATGTAGAGCATCTCCTCGGCCGGCCGGGACATGCGGTGGATCTCGTCGAGGAAGAGGACCTCGCCCTCCTGGAGGGAGGAGAGGATCGCCGCGAGGTCGCCGGCGTGCTGGATGGCGGGGCCCGAGGTGATGCGGATCGGGGCGTTCATCTCGGCCGCGATGATCATCGAGAGGGTGGTCTTGCCGAGGCCGGGGGCGCCGGAGAGCAGCACGTGGTCGGCGGTGGCGCCGCGGGCGCGGGCGGCCTTGAGGACCAGGTCGAGCTGTTCGCGGACCTTCTCCTGGCCGACGAACTCGTCCAGGTCCTTGGGGCGCAGCGCCGCCTCGACCGCGGTGTCCTCGCCGTCCGCGTCGGCGTCGACCAGCCGGTCGTCGAAGACCGGGCCGGTCGGCTCGTCAGTCTCGGGTCCGGTCTCGTCCCAGTTCATCAAGGGCCTCTTCGGTGGTTCGGTGCCGGTCAGCGTGCGCGGTTGAGAGTCTGCAGGGCGGCCCGCAGCAGCTGGGGCACGGGGGGTGCGGTGCCCTCCGCGGCGGCGGCCTCGGCCTGCGGGGCGACGGCGTTGACGGCCTCATCGGCCTCGCGGCTCGCGTAGCCGAGGCCGATCAGGGCGGCCTGGAGCTGGTCGCGCCAGCCCGCGGTGACGGGGGTGCCGACGCCCTGCTGGCCGATGTGCGCGTCGACCGGTTCGCCGAGCCGGTCCTTGAGCTCCAGCAGCAGCTTCTGGGCGCCCTTCTTCCCGATGCCGGAGACGGCGGTCAGCGCCTTCTCGTCGCCGGTGGAGACCGCGAGGCGCAGGGCGTCGGGGCTGTGGGTGGCGAGCATCGCCTGGGCGAGCCGGGGTCCGACTCCGCTGGCGGTCTGGAGCAGCTCGAACACCTGCCGCTCGTCGTCGTCCCGGAAGCCGTAGAGGGTGAGGGAGTCCTCCCGGACGACGAGGGAGGTGGCGAGCCGGGCCTCCTTGCCGACGCGCAGGTCGGCGAGGGTGTGCGGGGTGCACTGGACGGCCATGCCGATGCCGCCGACCTCGATGACGGCCGTGGTCGGGGCGAGGGCGGCCACCGGGCCGGAGACGAAGGCGATCATGCGGAGCGGCCTTTCAGCGTGCGCGGGGCGCGGGACGCGCCGGAGGTACGGGGTGCGGCGGACGCGCCGGGCGCGGGGGCGATGCCGGAGGCCCCGGTCGCGCCGGGCGCGCCAGGGGTACGAGGCGTGGCGGACGCGCCTGGGGTACGAGGCGTGGCGGACGCGCCTGGGGTACGAGGCGTGGCGGACGCGCCTGAGGTACGAGGCGTGGCGGACGCGCCTGAGGTACGAGGCGTGGCGGACGCGCCTGAGGTACGAGGCGTGGCGGACGCGCCAGGGGTACGAGGTGTGGCGGACGCGCCAGGGGTACGGGAGATGCCCGGCGTGGTCTGCCGGCGAGAGGCGCTCGGCGTGCGGTGGGCCGCCACCGCCTGCTGGAGCCGGTTCTGTGCGGGAGCCCGCCAGATGTGGCAGATGGCGAGGGCCAGGGCGTCGGCGGCGTCGGCGGGCCTGGGCGGGGCGTCCAGCCGCAGCAGCCGGGTCACCATCGCCCCGACCTGGGCCTTCTCGGCGCGGCCCGATCCGGTGACGGCGGCCTTGACCTCGCTGGGCGTGTGCAGGGCGACCGGGATGCCCCGGCGGGCGGCGCAGAGCATGGCGATCGCGCTGGCCTGGGCGGTGCCCATCACCGTACGGACGTTGTGCTGGGCGAAGACCCGCTCCACCGCCACACAACCCGGGGAGTACTCGTCGAGCCAGGCCTCGATGCCCCGCTCCACGGCGACGAGCCGGTCGCCCAGCTCCGCGTCCGAGGGGGTGCGCACGACACCGACGCCGAGCATGGTCAGCGGACGGCCCGCGACCCCCTCGACCACGCCGACACCGCACCGGGTCAGCCCCGGGTCAACACCCAGCACCCGCATGGAGCCCCCCTGTCCTCGCCGCTCGCGACGCCCACTCGTTCATCTGTTCCCGCAGGCTATCGGCTCGCACTGACAAAGCCTCGCAACCACATGACGACGGGCCGACGGGGTGTCCCCGTCGGCCCGTCGTGCCGTGCTGTGCCGGCCGCGCCTCAGGCGTCGACCTTCTCCATGACCTCGTCGGACACGTCGAAGTTGGCGAAGACGTTCTGCACGTCGTCGCTGTCCTCCAGCGCGTCGATGAGCTTGAAGATCTTGCGCGCGCCCTCTTCGTCCAGCTCGACCTGCATGGTCGGCAGGAAGTTGGCCTCGGCGGAGTCGTAGTCGATACCCGCCTCCTGGAGGGCGGTGCGCACCGCGACCATGTCGGTGGCCTCGCTGACCACCTCGAAGGTCTCGCCGAGGTCGTTGACCTCCTCGGCGCCCGCGTCGAGGACCGCGCCGAGGACGTCGTCCTCGGTCAGCTCGCCCTTGGGCACGATCACGACGCCCTTGCGGTTGAACAGGTACGAGACGGAGCCCGGGTCGGCCATCGAGCCACCGTTCCGGGTCATCGCGACGCGTACGTCGGAGGCGGCACGGTTGCGGTTGTCGGTGAGGCACTCGATGAGCACCGCGACACCGTTCGGGCCGTACCCCTCGTACATGATCGTCTCGTAGTCGGTACCGCCCGCTTCGAGACCGCCGCCGCGCTTGACGGCGGAATCGATGTTCTTGTTCGGGACGGAACTCTTCTTCGCCTTCTGGATGGCGTCGACGAGCGTCGGGTTGCCATCGGGGTCGACGCCGCCGGAGCGGGCCGCGACCTCGATGTTCTTGATCAGCTTCGCGAAGAGCTTGCCGCGCTTGGCGTCAATCACGGCCTTCTTGTGCTTCGTCGTAGCCCATTTAGAGTGGCCGGACATCTGCCTTCTCCTTCGCGTCACCAAAATCGAGTCGAACCCGAGAGATCCTACCGGGGTCCGCTCACTTCACTGCGCGCACCATGTCCACGAACAGAGCGTGCACGCGATGATCGCCGGTCAGTTCGGGATGGAACGACGTGGCGAGGACATTCCGCCGGCGCACGGCCACGATGTGACCGCCGTGCTCCGCGATGACCTCCGCCTCGGCGCCGACGGACTCCACCCAGGGGGCGCGGATGAACACGCCCTCCACCGGGCCGCCGTCGATCCCTGCGACCTCGACCGCCGCCTCGAACGACTCGTTCTGCCGGCCGAAGGCGTTGCGCCGCACGATCATGTCGATGCCGCCGACGGTCTCCTGGCCCGAACGCGGGTCCAGGATCTTCTCGGCCAGCAGGATCATCCCGGCGCAGGTGCCGTAGACCGGCATCCCGGCCCGGACCCGCTCGCGCAGCGGCTCCATCATGCCGAAGAGGACCGCCAGCTTGGACATGGTGGTCGACTCGCCGCCGGGGATGACCAGGCCGTCGACCTCGGCGAGCTCCTCGGGGCGCCGGACCGGCCTGGCCAGGGCGTCCGCCGAGGCCAGGGCGATCAGGTGCTCCCGTACATCGCCCTGGAGCGCCAGGACGCCGATCACAGGGGTGTCGCTCATCAGTGGTTACCAGCCGCGGTTGGCGTAGCGCTCGGACTCGGGCAGGGTGTCGCAGTTGATTCCGACCATGGCCTCGCCCAGGTTGCGGGAGGCGTCCGCGATGACCTTCGGGTCGTCGTAGAAGGTGGTGGCCTTCACGATGGCGGCGGCCCGCTTGGCCGGGTCGCCGGACTTGAAGATGCCGGAGCCGACGAAGACGCCCTCGGCTCCGAGCTGGCGCATCAGCGCGGCGTCGGCCGGGGTGGCCACACCACCGGCGGAGAACAGCACGACGGGCAGCTTGCCGAGCTCGGCGACCTCCTTGACCAGCTCGTAGGGGGCGCGGAGGTCCTTGGCGGCGGCGTACAGCTCGTTGTTGTCGAAGCCGCGCAGACGCGCGATCTCGTTCTTGATCTGGCGCAGGTGGCGGACGGCCTCGACGACGTTGCCGGTGCCGGCCTCGCCCTTCGAGCGGATCATGGCCGCGCCCTCGGCGATGCGGCGCAGGGCCTCGCCCAGGTTGGTGGCGCCGCAGACGAAGGGGGTGGTGAAGGCGAACTTGTCGCTGTGGTTGACCTCGTCGGCCGGGGTGAGGACCTCGGACTCGTCGATGTAGTCGACGCCGAGGGACTGGAGGACCTGGGCCTCGACGAAGTGGCCGATGCGGGACTTGGCCATGACGGGGATGGAGACGGCCCCGATGATCTCCTCGATCATGTTGGGGTCGGACATCCGGGCCACGCCGCCGTCCTTGCGGATGTCGGCGGGGACCCGCTCCAGGGCCATGACGGCCACGGCGCCCGCGTCCTCGGCGATCTTCGCCTGCTCGGCGTCGACGACGTCCATGATCACGCCGCCCTTGAGCTGCTCGGCCATGCCGCGCTTGACGCGGGCGGTGCCGGTGGCGGGGGACTCGGCGGACTGCGGGGTGCTGGGAAGCGTGGACACGGGACCTCACTCGGTGAAAGACGCTGGATACTGCATCGCCGAGCAAACGCTGTGGGAGCAGGCCACAGCAAGGGCCAATGAACAGGCCGTGGATCGTTTTGGCCTGGGATCCGCCCGTATCTCAGGTACCCGGGCGGTCCGCGAGGGCCACCGGCGGGGCGTCGTCCATCTCGAAGGCGAGCGGGAACGGGGCGTGCCCGGCCAGCCGGAGGAGCCGGACGGTGCGGTGCCGGCGCAGGGCGCGGGCGGCGCGCACGGCATCGTTGTGGAAGCGGCGGGCCATGGGCACGCGGCGTACGGCGGCGGCCAGTTCGGTGGCCGCCTCGACACCACCGGGGATCTCCTTCACCGCGTCGACCTGGGCCGGTTCGCCGAAGACCGCGCGCAGCGCGGTGCTCAGTTCGCTCTCGGCGACCTCACGGTGGTCCTCCTCGGCCTGCCGGGCGGCGTGCGCGGCCTCGTACAGGACGATCGAGGCGGCCGGGTCCAGGACGCCGGAGGTGGCCAGCTCCTGGGTGACCGACGCACGGCGCAGCAGTTGCGCGTCGAGGGCGGCCCGGGCGGCGTCGATCCGGGAGTGCAGGCGGTCGAGCCGACCGGCGGTCCAGCTGAGGTACACGCCGATCGCGATGAGCGCGAGGACGATCCAGACGATGAGGGTTACGGTCACGGGCCCACACGCTACCGTCGTCGGCGGCCCCCGCTTCAACAGGAGTCCACCGAGGCCGCGTACCGGGGGCCGGACCTCGACCGCCGGGAGCCCCGGCGCCCGCGAGAGCCCTGGGCTCAGTCCCGCGCGAGCCCGAACCGGGCCCGCAGCCCGGAGCGTTCGTCCGCCGCGACCGAGGCGGCCCCGTCGGTCACCGTCTCGTACACCGCGAGGATGTCGGCCCCCACCGTCGCCCAGTCGAAGCGCCGTACGTGGGCCTCGCCGCGCTCCCGCAGACCCTTGCGGCGCTCCGGGTCGCCCAGCAGCCGGATCGCGGCCTCGGCCAGCGCGTCGGCGTCCTCGTTGGCGAACAGGTCGCCCGCCGCCCCCTGGTCCAGCACCTGCGCGAAGGCGTCCAGGTCGCTCGCGAGGACCGGCGCACCGGCCGACAGCGCCTCGACCAGGATGATGCCGAAGCTCTCGCCGCCGGTGTTCGGGGCCACGTACACATCGACGCTGCGCAGCAGCCGGGCCTTGTCCTCGTCGCTGACCATGCCGAGGAACTCGACGCGCTCGCGCAGCTCCTTCGGCAGCGTGGCCACCGCCTCCTCCTCGTCGCCGCGCCCGGCGACCAGCAGCCGGGCCTCGGGGCGGGCCGCGAGGATCGCGGGCAGCGCCTTCATCAGGACGGGCAGGCCCTTGCGGGGTTCGTCGATGCGGCCGATGAAGCCGAGCGTCTGGCCCTGCCACTCGGCCTTCGGCTCGGCCCGGGCGAAGAAGCCGACGTCGACGCCGTTGGGGATGACGACGGCGTCCCCGCCGAGGTGCTCGACCAGGGTGCGCCGGGCGTACTCGCTGACCGCGATCCGGGCGCTGATCTTCTCCAGCGCGGGCTGGAGGATCGGGTACGCGGCGATCATCGCCCGGGAGCGCGGGTTGGAGGTGTGGAAGGTGGCCACGATCGGACCCTGCGCCGCCCAGCAGGCCAGCAGGCCCAGCGACGGGGAGGTGGGTTCGTGGATGTGGATCACGTCGAACGTGCCGTCGTGCAGCCAGCGCCGCACCCGGGCCGCCGACAGGAAGCCGAAGTTCAGCCGGGCGACGGAGCCGTTGTACGGGACCGGGACGGCCCGGCCCGCCGAGACGACGTAACGAGGCAGCGGGGTCTCGTCGTCGGCGGGGGCCAGCACGGAGACCTCGTGGCCGAGCCGGATCAGGTGCTCGGCGAGGTCCCGGATGTGGAACTGCACGCCGCCCGGTACGTCCCAGGAGTACGGGCAGACGATGCCGATCTTCACGTGGGTTCCCCCCGGGGATCCAGGTCGTCCAGCCAGAGCCGCTGGAGCATGTGCCAGTCCTCCGGGTGCTCGGCGATCCCGCCGGCGAAGGCGTCGGCCAGTGCCTGCGTCATCGCGGAGGTCTTCTCGGTACGGGTGCCCTCCTCGGGCACCTCGACCGCCGGGTGGACGCGGGCGCCCATCACCGGCGTGCCGTCGTACCAGAGGGTGACCGGCAGCAGGAGCGCGCCCGTCTGCTGGGCGAGGAGCGCCGGGCCCGCGGGCATCCGGGCGGTGGCGCCGAAGAACGACACCTCGACGCCGGACGCGGACAGGTCCCGGTCCGCGACCAGGCAGACCAGGCCGCCCGCGCGCAGCCGCCGGGCCAGGGTCCCGAAGGCGGCCCCGCCGCTGTGCGGCAGGACCTCCATGCCGAGGCCCTCGCGGTAGGCGACGAACCGGTCGTAGAGCGTCGCGGGCTCCAGGCGTTCGGCGACGGTGGTGAAGGGGACCTTGAGGTGGGTGGTGACCCAGGCGCCCGCGTGGTCCCAGTTGCCCAGGTGGGGCAGGGCGAGGATCACGCCCTTGCCGGCGTCCAGTCCCTCGGTGAGCAGGTGGGCGTCCTTGACGTCGATGCCCTCCCTGATCCGCTCCGGGCTCCAGGTCGGCAGCCGGAAGGACTCCATCCAGTAGCGCATGTAGGAGCGCATCCCGGCCCGCGACAGCTCGGCCAGCCGCCCCGGGCTCGCGTCGGGGACGACCCGCGCCAGATTGGACTCCAGGCGCAGCACGCTCTTGCCGCGACGCTTCCAGGCCTGGTCGGCGATGGTCCGGAAGAGGCGGGCGGCGGCGGGCTCGGGCAGCGTCTTGACCGCGCTCCAGCCCAGTCCGTACAGCCCGTCGGTGAGCCGGCCCTTGAGCGTGCTCACCGGTCGGCCTCGCTCCCCCGGCCGGCGGAGCCCGCGGAATCCGTGGCGGCCGGCCCCGTCGCGGCGGCCTCGGCGGCGTCCGCCTCCGCCGACTCGCGGCGTACGGTCACCACCCGCTGGATCAGCGTCACGAGGCTGCCGACGGCGACGATCCACAGCGCGATCGGGAGCAGGACGTCGATGCCGGGCACGCCGAACTTGTGCAGTCCGGCGAGACCCGCGGCGACCAGCGAGATCACCAGGCGCTCGGCGCGCTCCACGAGGCCGTTGACCGCGACCGGCAGCCCGATCGACTCGCCGCGCGCCTTCGTGTACGAGACCACCTGACCACTGGCCAGGCAGAAGATCGCGACGGCGCAGAGGATGTTGTCGTCACCGCTGCCCGCGTACCAGAGGGCGAAGCCGGCGAAGATCGCCCCGTCGGCGACCCGGTCCAGTGTCGAGTCGAGGAACGCGCCCCACCGGCTGGAGATCCCGGCCTGCCGCGCCATGTTGCCGTCGACGAGGTCGGAGAAGACGAAGATCGTGATGACGATCGTGCCCCAGAAGAACTCCCCCATCGGGAAAAAGACCAGCGCACCTGCCATCACTCCGGCCGTGCCGATGAGAGTGACCGCGTCGGGGCTGACCCCGAGACGGAGCAGCAGAGCGGCGAACGGTGTGAGGACACGCGTGAAGAATGCACGCGCGTACTTGTTCAGCATGGCCTTCCCGAGGGCTCGGTTCGCCGGGCGGCCCCTTCGGCCACCGGCTGGCCCATCGTAGTCACGGCCGGTCCCTTCCACCGGACGGGTACCCGCCGCCGGGTGTCACCCGCCCCGGACCCCGCCGTGCCCGGGGCACGGTCCACGCGGGCGGCCGCCCGTGCGCGAGCTATGGACGAGGCCCCGCCGCGGTGCCAAGCTCGAAGGACCGCGGGCGTCGCCGAGACCGCCGCGGCGGCCTCCCCACCCCGTGACCACCGCTGCTCCGCGCGCGGTCGCCCTCCCCGCACCGCGCCGTCGACCGGGAGGCACGCACCATGGGCGACAAGGCACACGCACACCCCGGAGCCGCCGGAGGAGTACCGGCGGCCGGCCATCCCTCCGCCGTACGGAACGTGGTGCTGGTCGGCCCCAGCGGATCGGGCAAGACCACCCTGGTCGAGGCCCTGGCCCTGACGGCGGGGGCCCTGAACCGGGCCGGCCGGGTCGAGGACGGCGCGACCGTCTCCGACTACGACGAGATCGAGCAGCGCCGACGGCGTTCCGTACAGCTCTCGCTGGTCCCGGTGGCCTGGGACGGGTGCAAGATCAATCTGCTGGACACCCCCGGCTACGCGGACTTCGTCGGGGAGCTGCGGGCCGGTCTGCGCGCGGCGGACGCGGCCCTCTTCGTCGTCTCGGCGGCCCAGGAGGCCCAGTCGGTGGCGGCGACCACCCGGGCCGCCTGGGAGGACTGCGCGCTCGTCGGCATGCCGCGCGCGATCGTCGTCACGCATCTGGACACAGCACGCACCTCCTTCGACGACATGACCCGGATCTGCGCCGAGAACTTCGGGGGCGACGACCCCGACGCCGTACTGCCGCTGTACCTGCCCGTACTGGGTCCCGAGGGAGCCGACGGGCACGCCCCGCTGACCGGGCTCACCGGGCTGCTGAGCCGGCGGATCCTCGACCACTCCTCGGGCGAACGCACCGAGCTGCCGCCGGCGCCCGAGCAGGAGGAACCGCTGCGGGCGGCCCGGAACAGGCTGATCGAGGGGATCATCGCCGAGAGCGAGGACGAGTCCCTGATGGACCGCTACCTCGGTGGGGAGGACATCGACGTCGCGACCCTGATCGCCGATCTGGAACGGGCCGTCGCCCGGGGCTCCTTCCACCCCGTCCTCACGGCGGCCCCGGCGGCCGAGGGCGCCCGCCAGGGCATCGGCACGGTCGAACTGCTGGAGCTGATCACCCGCGGCTTCCCGACCCCGCTGGAGCGCACCCCGCCCGTCGTCACCACCCCCTCGGGCAAGCCCCGGCCCGCGCCGGTCTGCGACCCGGACGGCCCGCTGGTCGCCGAGGTCGTGAAGACGTCCTCCGACCCGTACGTGGGCCGCGTCTCGCTGGTCCGCGTCTTCTCCGGCACCCTGCGCCCCGACGACTCCGTACACCTGTGCGGCCACGGCCTGGACGCCACGGGGCACGCCCCGCGCCCCTGTCACGAGGCGGAACTCCGCGTCGGGGCGCTGACCTCTCCGTTCGGCCGCCGGCAGAACGCGCTGGACCGGTGCGTCGCGGGCGATCTGGCGTGCGTGGCCCGGCTCGGCGAGGCGGAGACCGGAGACACGCTCTCCCCGGCCGGCGACCCGGTCCTGATCGAGCCCTGGTCGACGCCGGACCCGCTGCTTCCGCTGGCCGTACGGGCCCACGGCAAGGCGGACGAGGACAAACTGTCGCAGGGCCTGGCCCGGCTGGTCGCCGAGGACCCCACCCTGCGCCTCGAACGGAACCCGGACACCGGACAGGTCGTCCTGTGGTGCCTGGGCGAGGCCCACCAGGAAGTGGCCCTGGATCGGCTGCGCAGCCGGTACGGCGTCCAGGTCGACGCGGAACCGCACCGGGTGCCGCTGCGCGAGACGTTCGCCGGGCGGGCCGCCGGGCGCGGACGGCACGTCAAACAGTCCGGCGGGCACGGCCAGTTCGCGATCTGCGAGATCGAGGTGGAGCCGCTGCCGCCGGGCTCCGGGATCGAGTTCGTCGACAAGGTCGTCGGCGGTGCGGTGCCGCGCCAGTTCATCCCCTCGGTGGAGAAGGGCATCCGGGCCCAGGCCGCCAAGGGGCTGTCCGCCGGGCACCCGCTGGTCGACGTACGGGTCACCCTGCTGGACGGGAAGGCGCACTCGGTGGACTCCTCGGACGCCGCGTTCCAGACCGCCGGGGCGCTGGCGCTGCGCGAGGCCGCGGCCGAATCCCGCATCCGGCTCCTGGAGCCGGTGTGCGAGGTGAGCGTCCTGATCCCCGACGACTACGTGGGCCCGGTGATGAGCGACCTGTCGGGGCGGCGCGGCCGGGTCGTGGGCACCGAGCAGGGCGCGGGCGGGCGCACCCTCGTACGGGCGGAGGTGCCGGAGATCGAGGTCGGCCGGTACGCGGTGGACCTGCGCCCCCTGTCGCACGGCACCGGCCGCTTCGACCGCGTGTACGCCCGGCACGAGCCGATGCCGCCGCAGATCGCCGACCGGGTCCGCGCGGAGGGGGCGGACGGGTCCCCCGGCGCGTGACCGGCGACCCGCTCGGCGACGGCCGCCCCGGCGTCGACCGTCGGGGCCCCCGGCGCGTGACCGGCGCACTGTCGCACACACCGTCCGCGTCCACGCCGGTGGCCGCCGGTGCGGTGATCCGGACGATACGCTGTGGTCGCAGCTCAGAAGGTATGCCGCGTACGGTAGTTGGGCACACCGCAGGAGCAGACGTGCGGCGAGTGGGGGCGACAAGGTGGCCAACGACGGATTCGACTTCTCACCCGGGGCCCAGATCCCGATCCAGGGCGCGGGCAGTCAGACCGTGGCGACCAATGCCCTGGCCTCGGCGGCCTATCGGGACAGTCCGGTGGAGACGATCCTCGACGCCAACAGCGAGTGGCACAAATCGGAAGTGAAGCCGGGCTCCTCCAAACTCTTCAAGTCCGACTACTTCAAGCCGAATCTCGGAGAGGCGTTCGCGCGCGCCGTACAGGAGCGGATGCTCGGCGGCGCCCGCAAGGCGCTCATCCAGTCCTTCGGGACGGACCCGCAGACCGTGGTGGAGCACTGCCTGTCGGCGAACAACCTGCGCAAGGCCCGCGACACCCGGCTCACCCTGGTGACCGTGGTGTTCGGCGTGCTGTTCCTGCCCGGCATGCTGGCCTGGGTGATCGCCTTCCGGATCCGGGACGCGCTCAACAAGTCCAAGGACACGGCGTTCAAGGCCGTCGGCACGGTCCTGCTGGCCGCCTTCGGGGTCGGGGCGCTGATCCTGGTGGTGAAGCTGCCGCTGGACGGCTTCTGGGCCCTCTACTTCCGGGGCGCCGTCATCGCCCCGGTGATCGGCTGGCTGCTCGCCAAACGGATCGCGGAGACCTCGGCCAAGGACCTGCGGGCCCGCTGGGAAGGCCTTCTCTCCGGCACCGGGGTGATCGCGAAGATCCCCGAGGCGGTGCCGAAGAACCCCAACGAGACCGCGCGCGAGGCCCTGCGCCAGGGCCTGGAGAAGCTGTCGGCCGAGCAGCAGTCGAACGCCGTCTTCTACGCAGGACCCAAGGGCGTCCTCGGGATGGGAACCCGTTGGGGCAGCTGGCAGCTGGCCGAGGAGCTGATCACCAAGGACCCGACGAAGGAGATCCACCAGTTCCGCAGCTGGGACCTGGTCCGGATCATCCACGACCAGCTGGCGATGCTGGAGCGCGGACCGCTGAACACCGGCGGCTTCCCGAAGCCGTCCGTGAAGCACTGGATCGTCTCGCCCATCGGGGAGAACGCCGACGCCGTCACCCGCCCCGAGGGCGAGGACGTCGCCACCTTCCAGGTGAAGCCCCACGAGATACAGCGGATCTGCAACCACCAGCAGTTCGGCAGCGGCGACCGGCACTACCTGGGCGTCCAGTTCACCCTGTGGGACGGTCAGCTGGTGATCACCATGATGATCACCGTCACCGTGCTCCACGAGACGCTGCGCATCGAGGTCACCGGCCACGCGCTCGGCCCGGTGCACGGTCTGTTCCTCACCAAGCCGGCGGCGAAGACGAAGACGGTCAACAAGACCGTCCGGTTCTGGGAGACCCGGGACGTCCAACTGGCGCTGGTGGACGCCAAGGAGGTCGTCCGGCTCGCCCTGCGGGCCCCCCTCACCTGGTATCCGCCGCTGCTGGACTACCTGGGCGGAAAGATCGTGCTGCCCGAGCCGTTCGGACTGCGGCACGCCTGGGCGGCCAAGCCCTGGAACCACCGCTTCATGGCGGACGACGCGATGCGAGCCGCCACCCCGGTGCTGCGGGCGGTCCACTCGGCGGCGATGCGCGTTCTTGAGGAGAACGGCGTCGACACCGAGCGCTTCGACAGCCGCTCGATGATACTGAGCGGCCTCGTCCAGGACCCGGCCCCGCGCAAGGCCGACGTCTACGACGCGTAGGTACGTCGAACGCGGAGGGCCCCCGCCGTGGCGGGGGCCCTCCGCGTTCGACGTACCTACTGGACGGCGGCGGGCCAGGCCTCGGCCAGCATCGCCCGGGTGTCGCCCAGCAGCTGGGGCAGCACCTTGGTGTGCCCGATGACCGGCATGAAGTTGGTGTCCCCACCCCAGCGCGGCACCAGGTGCTGATGCAGGTGGGCGGCGATCCCCGCGCCGGCCACGGAGCCCTGGTTCATGCCGATGTTGAAGCCGTGCGCCCCCGAGGCGGCGCGCAGCGCGACCATCGCCCGCTTGGTGAAGTCCGCGAGCTCAGCCGTCTCCGGACCGTCCAGCTCGGTGTAGTCGGCGACATGCCGGAAGGGCACGACCATGAGATGGCCGCCGTTGTACGGATACAGGTTCAGCACCGCGTAGACGTGCTCGCCACGAGCCACGACGAGCCCGTCCTCATCGGATTTCGCCGGGATCGAACAGAACGGACAGCCGTCCTCGGCACCCGGGCCGCTCGGCTTGTTCTCGCCCTGGATGTACGCCATCCGATGGGGCGTCCACAGGCGCTGGAATGCGTCGGGCGTCCCCACGCCGATCTGCTGCTCCGGCTCACTCGTCATGCCGATCAGCATATTGCGTCACCCCGGCGTAGCGTGTCGCCGGGGCCGGACCGCTCGGCCGCCCACGATGCTGAGGCGATGAGCGACCGAACCACCCCCGATCCACCCGCCCGGCTGACCCGCTGGGAGCAGCGCACGGAGGTTCCGCTCTTCCTCGCGGGGCTGATCTTCCTGACGGGGTACGCGGTCCGGGTGCTGACCCCGCACGACGCCCAGCCGTGGAACGACATCGCGCTGATCCTCGTCTGGTCGACCTGGCTGCTCTTCCTCGTCGACTACGCGACCCGGCTGCACCTCAGCGGCCTGGGCGCGCGCTTCCTCCGGACGCACTGGCTCGACACCGCGGTCCTGCTGCTGCCGCTGCTGCGCCCGCTACGGATGGTCCAGGTGTACCAGGTGGTGCAGCGCCGCCGCGACCGGCCGCGGCTGAGCCTGTACGCGCGAGTGATGTCCTACGCCGGCCTGACCGCCGCCCTCCTCGGCTTCGCCGCCTCACTGGCGGTCTACCACTTCGAACGCACAGCCTCCGGCGCCTCCATCCGCACCTTCGGCGACGCGGTGTGGTGGGCCTGCGCGACGCTGACGACGGTCGGCTACGGAGACGCGGCCCCGGTCACGTTCTGGGGGCGGGTGGTCGCGGCGGGGCTGATGGCCGGCGGTCTCGCGCTGCTGGGCGCGGTGACGGGCTCGTTCTCGTCGTGGCTGATCCAGGTGTTCACCAGGGAGGACGAGAAGCGGCCCCCGGAGCGGGGTTAGCGCTCCGGGGGCCGTTGCTGCGTCAAGGATCGACTCCGGCGTACGGATCAGACCTGTACGCGGTCCTCGACGGCCTTCGCGATCTTGGCGATGGCCTCGTCGACCGGGATGCCGTTCTCCTGCGAACCGTCGCGGTAGCGGAAGGAGACGGCATCGTTGGCCATGTCCTCGTCACCGGCGATGATCATGAACGGGACCTTGTTCTTCTGCTGGTTGCGGATCTTCTTCTGCATCCGGTCCGAGGACGCGTCCACATCCACCCGCAGCCCCTGCTTGCGCGCCTTGGCGGCGAACTCCTGGAGGTAGGGGATGTGGGCGTCGCCGATCGGGATGCCGACGGCCTGGACCGGGGCGAGCCAGACCGGGAACGCGCCCGCGTAGTGCTCCAGGAGCACGGCGAAGAAGCGCTCGATGGAGCCGAACAGGGCACGGTGGATCATCACCGGGCGCTGCTTGGAGCCGTCGGGACCGGTGTACTCCAGGTCGAACCGCTCCGGCAGGTTGAAGTCGAGCTGCACGGTCGACATCTGCCAGGTACGGCCGATGGCGTCCTTGCACTGCACGGAGATCTTCGGGCCGTAGAACGCGGCGCCGCCCGGGTCCGGGACCAGGGGCAGGCCCTGCTTCTCGGCGACCTGGCGGAGCGTCTCGGTGGCCTCTTCCCAGGTCTCGTCTGAGCCGACGTACTTCTCCGGGTCCTTGGTGGACAGCTCCAGGTAGAAGTCGGTGAGCCCGTAGTCGCGGAGCAGGTTCAGCACGAAGGTGAGCGTGCGGTCGAGCTCCTCCGCCATCTGCTCCTTGGTGCAGTAGATGTGCGCGTCGTCCTGCGTGAAACCGCGCGAGCGGGTCAGGCCGTGCACGACACCCGACTTCTCGTACCGGTACACCGTGCCGAACTCGAAGAGGCGCAGCGGCAGTTCACGGTAGGAGCGGCCGCGCGCATCGAAGATCAGGTTGTGCATCGGGCAGTTCATCGGCTTGAGGTAGTAGTCCACCCCGTCGTCGATCTGCATGGGCGGGTACATGCCGTCGGCGTACCAGTCCAGGTGGCCGGACTTCTCGAAGAGCTTGCCCTTGGTGGCGTGCGGCGAGTAGACGAACTCGTAGCCCTCCTCCTCGTGCCGGCGGCGCGAGTAGTCCTCCATGGCCCGGCGGATGACGCCGCCCTTGGGGTGGAAGACCGCGAGGCCGGGGCCGATCTCGTCGGGGAAGGAGAAGAGATCCAGCTCGTTGCCGAGCTTGCGGTGGTCGCGCTTGGCGGCCTCCTCCAGGAACTCCAGGTGCGCCTTCAGCTCGTCCTTGGTGGGCCAGGCGGTGCCGTAGATGCGCTGGAGCATCGGGTTCTTCTCGCTGCCGCGCCAGTACGCGGCGGCGTTGCGCATCAGCTTGAACGCCGGGATGAACCGGGTGGTGGGCAGGTGCGGACCGCGACAGAGGTCCTTCCAGCACAGCTCGCCGGTCTTGGCGTCGAGGTTGTCGTAGATGGTCAGCTCGCCGCCGCCCACCTCGACGTCCGCGCCGTCGTCCGAGGAGGCGGAGCCCTTGATGCCGATGAGCTCCAGCTTGTACGGCTCGTCCGCCAGTTCCTCGCGGGCGTCCTCGTCGGAGACCACACGGCGGGAGAACTTCTGGCCCCGCTTCTGGATCTCCTGCATCTTCTTCTCGATGGCCTTGAGGTCCTCGGGCGTGAACGGCTTCTCGACGTCGAAGTCGTAGTAGAAGCCGTCCTTGACCGGCGGGCCGATCCCGAGCTTGGCCTCGGGGAAGAGCTCCTGCACTGCCTGGGCCATGACGTGCGCGGTGGAGTGGCGCAGGATGTTGAGGCCGTCCTCGGAGGAGATCTCCACGGGCTCGACGCTCTCGCCGTCCTGGAGGACGTAGGACAGGTCCTTCAGCTCGCCGCCGATGCGCGCTGCGACGACGGTGCGCTGACCGGGGAAGAGCTCACCGGCGGTCGTGCCCGTCGTCACCACGTGCTCTTCCCGCTCGGAATCGCGTTGGATGATCACACGGACGTCTGACACCGGTCTCTCCTGACTGAGGGGGATGCCTGCCTTCGTACGGCTGGGCAATACGAATCGTACCGAGCCCTCAGCCCCCGATGCGAACGCCTTCCGGGCGGGCCCCTACGCCTCCTCCCCCGCGCACGCCTCCTCGAAGAAGTCGACGTTCTCCTGGAGCGCCTTCATCAGCCGGTCCCGCTCCGCCTCGTCGACCTGGACGGGTGCGACCTGCGAGGCGCCGGTGAGCCGCCGGAAGCCGCCCCGGTTCTCCAGGCGTCCCTCCACCCGCAGCGGCAGCCCCACGAGGTGGGCGTGGCCCGCGATGCGGTACGCCTCCTCGTCCAGCTCCACGCGGACGTGCGCGACCTCGGCCCCGGCCAGCACCCGCAGCCGTACGATCCCGGCGCCGCGCGGCCCGGAGCGGCGCAACCGGACCACCGCGCCGGTCAGCCGGACCTGCACGGCGGGTTCGTCGCGGAGGTAGCGGGCTCCGGCGGCGCGGAGGGCGGGCAGGTCGCCCGGGGAGAACTCGACGGGCGCGGGGCGGGCCGGGCAGCCGTCCGGGGTGCCCGCGGCGGGCGCCCACCGCAGGTCGATCCGGGCCCCTTCACAGCCGCGGACCAGGGCGATCAGAGATTCGGTCAGTTCCCGGCCGACGCCCGCGGCGATCGCGCTGTCGAAGGCCTCCATGCCGCCGGTGGCCCGCTGGTAGTCCACGGCCTCCCGGGTGGCGTGCAGGGCGTGGCAGAGCTGGACGGCGACGGCGCGCCCGGAGGCGACGGGGACGTACGCGGTGAGGGTGCGGCCGTCGGCGCCGGGCCCGATCAGGGCGTCGTCGAGGGCGGCCCGGGCCTTCCGGCGGTGCCGGGCGCCGTGGTAGCCGGCCCGGCCGCGGGCCGCGAGGGCTCCGGCCATGAGGACCTGCCGGGCGGCCGACCTCAGCTCCTCGGCCTCGGTCCAGCCCGCGGCCCCGGCCGCTCCGGCCGCCGATTCGGGGACCTCGCGCCACCAGCGGATCTCGTCGCTGGGCACGGCGAGGGAGACGAGGACGTCGCGGGCGGATGGGGCGGCGCTGCGGCCGAGGGCGATGAGGGCCTCCTCGATCAGCTCCCCGCTGTCGGGGAAGGCCGCGCTCTCGGGCACGAGCAGGCTGGTCGCCCCGGCGGCGGCCCCGGGCGGGGTCCAGCGGCCGTAGCGTCCCGGCGCTCCCCCGCGCCGCTGCCAGCCGTGCCGGCGCAGGAGGGCCCCGAGGACGGCGGGGTCGGGCAGTTCGGTGCCCGCCTCGGCGAGCGGCGGGGGCCATGGGCGGGCGGTGGGGTGCGAGCGGGCGGCGGGCAGTCCCGCCGCGCCCGTGGGCTCGTCCATCGACCGGTGCATCAGGGTCTCCCTCCGGCCCCGACCCGGGCCATGATGTCGCAGAGTGCGCGGTCGTCGAAGATCCGCGAGGTCGGGATGCGCACAGTGGTCCGGTACCGGCCCGTCACCGCGTGGCCGGCCAGGTTGGTCCAGTAGCAGCAGTGGCGCAGGTCGAGGCCGCCGGGCCCGGCGCGCAGCCAGTCGTCCTGGCTGCGGGGCACGATCATCACGACCAGGATCTTGTGCACCGTCACCGGGGAGCGGGCGAGCTTGACGAGGTGGGCGTTGTCGAGGGTGAAGGAGAACGCCCCGCCCGCCGGGTGCGGCGGTATCTGGTAGGTGCACTTGAGCTGCACCTTGATGGTCACTTCGTCGTCGACGGTGTGGGTGGGGGCGCCGTGGCTGACGTGCCAGTCGATGCCGTTGTCGGGGAAGGGCTGGGACAGGGAGCATCCGGCCGCCGCCGCGACGGCGTGCAGGTAGCCCACCTGAAGGGTCTCCATGCAGGCGGTGGTGGCGAGGGAGCCGCGCAGCGGCGTGTCCGGCTGCTGCGGCGACCGGGGCCCGAAGGGCTCGGTGCGGGCGGTTCCCCCGGGGTCGGGCTGCGCGAGCGCCATGGCTCCGTGTGCCTTCCGGGCGTGCCGATCGTCGGCAGGCAGCCTGCCGACGGGTGTGGTGGGCGGGACGGATCGACGGACGTCAACGGCAACTCCCCGACGTCTCACCTGTGTTGTCACCGCATCAGACCGACCGCAAACGGCGTATCAGGCAAACAGCCCGGGTATCACCGATATCGGGCAGAGGAATCATTCCATCTGCCGTGCGGGTGCGAGGAGTTCGGGGATGATGCACTGGTTCGAAGGGCCGCTGGCCGCTTTTGACACGGAGACGACAGGCGTGGACGTCGAGCGGGACCGGATCGTTTCGGCCGCTCTCGTCGCGCAGGACACCGCGGGCGGTCGCGTCCGCGTGACCCGTTGGCTGGTCAATCCGGGGATTCCGGTCCCGCCCGGGGCGACCGAGATCCATGGGCTGACCGACGATCACCTTCAGCGCAACGGGCGTTGGCCCGCCCCGGTGATGGACGAGATAGCCCGGGCGCTGGCGGAGAGCTGTGCGACCGGCCGGCCGCTGGTCGTGATGAACGCTCCCTTCGATCTGACGCTGCTGGACCGGGAGTTGAAGCGCCACCGGGCGTCGTCGCTGGCGCGGTATCTCGACGGGGTGCCGATGCGGGTGGTGGACCCGCGGGTGCTGGACAAGCATCTGGACCGCTACCGCAAGGGCCGCCGGACGCTCACGGATCTGTGCGCGAGTTACGAGGTGGTACTCGACGGGGCCCATGACGCGGCGGCCGACGCGACGGCTTCACTGGAGCTGGTGCGGGCGGTGTGCCGGCGCTTCTCGACCCGGCTGGAGCGGCTGTCGCCGTCGGAGCTGCACACGCTTCAGGCGACCTGGCACGCGGCCCAGGCGCGGGGCCTGGAGGCCTGGTTCGCGAAGAGCGGGACGCCGGAGGCGGTGGACCCGTCGTGGCCGCTGCGCCCGGAGCTGCCCGCGGCGGCGTGAGGGGTCCGAGGGTCCGGACATACGAAAGCCGGCCCGCGTGATCGTTGCGGACCGGCTTTCCCCGGTGGGCGATACTGGGTTCGAACCAGTGACCTCTTCGGTGTGAACGAAGCGCTCTCCCACTGAGCTAATCGCCCGGGAACGGGTTGAACCATACAGGGCTTCGCGGGCTTCGTTCAAACCGCTTCCGGCGCCGCTCTACTCAGGGCGTCCCGGCCGGGAAGTGAGTATCCGAGCGCATGTACGGGCCGGGTGGCCGGGGCTCACACTCCCGTACATGGAACATGTGCCCCCGCCCGCCGAGGAACTGGCCCGCCTCGACCGTGAACTGGCCGAGCTGGACGCCCGCCGGGCCCAGTTGCTGACCCGGCGTGCCTGGCTGCTCGCCGCGCTGCGGCCGCCCGCGCCGACGGCCGCTCCCGGCTGGAACCCGTCGGCCTGGGGCGCGCCCGCTCCCGGCCGCCCGGGGGCTCCGGCCCAGCCGTGGGGTCACGTCCCCCCGAAGCAGGCATCCGCGCCGCGCAGCGCGCAGAACGTCCTGCTGACGCTGGGCGGTCTGCTGCTGACGGTCGCGGCGATCGCGTTCACGCTGGTGAGCTGGGGCTCGATGGGGATCGGCGGCCGGTCGGCCGTGCTGGCCGCGGTGACCGTGGGGGCCCTGGCCGCCCCGGCGGTGCTGCTGCGACGGGGGCTGACGGCCACCGCCGAGGCGCTGGCCGCCCTTGCCCTGGTGCTGACACTGCTGGACGCCTACGCGGTCCACGCGGTGGCGGCCCCGGACACCGACGGGCTCGGTTTCACCGCGGTCGCGGCCGCTGTGCTCGCGGCGCTGTGGACGGCGTACGGGCTGGCGCTGGGCAAGCTTCGCCTTCCGCTGCCCGCCGCCGTGGTCCTCGCCCAGTGGCCGCTGCTGTTCGGGGCGTGGGCCGCGGGCGCGTCGGCGCTGGTGGTCGGGTGGGCGCTGCTGGCCACGGCGGTGCTGGACGGGGCGATCGCCCTGTGGGGCAAGGGCACCGGGGCGCGGGTCACGGCGTGCGTCGGCGGATCGGTGATGGCGTTCTCGGCGCTGATGGTGGGCCTGACGCTGTCCGTGACGGCCTCCGGGCCGCTCGGGGCCCTGGCGCCCGGTGCGCTGCTGCTGACGGCCGCGGTGGCGGCCCTGGCCGGGGCGTGGCGCGCGCCGAGGGGGTTCGCGCGGGCGGGCGGTGTGGTGGCCGGTCTCGCGTCGGTGGCCGCGGTGGGCGGCGTCCCGGCGGCGGCGGTGCCGGAGGACTGGGCGGTGCTCGCGTACCTGTCGGCCGGCCTGGCGCTGACGGCGGTCGTACGGACCCGGCTGCCGCGAAACGCGGCGATCGGAGCGCTGGTGGCGTCGGCCGCGGTGGTGGCGGGAGCCCTGGCGGGGGCCCTGCCGGGGCTCGCGGCGGTGCTGCTGGGCCCGGTGACGCTGCTGTCGGACGTGTGGGCGGGATCGCCGGAGGGCTTCCGGGCCGCACTGGGCTCGACGCTGCCGTGGACGGGCCTGGCGGCGACCCCGGTGGTGCTCGCCGTGTCGGCAGGGCTGCTGGGGTCGGCGTACCGGTGGTGGCCGTCGCCGGCCCGGATCGCCGCGTCGCTGATCGCACGGGAGGAGCCGGGGTCGGGCGGTGCGGCCGCGTACGGCGCGGGTCCGGCGGGCTCGGCGGGAGCACCGGGCGCCGGAACGCCGGAGCCGGGCGCCGGGACCGCAGGGACAGTCGGCACGCCGGCCCCGGGCGCGTCGGGCGCAGAGGCCCCGGGCGCACCCGGCGCGGCCGCACCCGGGGCTTCCGGAGCGCCGCACGGGACCGGGGCGCCCTGGTACGCCGGGGGCCGGGCCGGAGCGCCCTGGTACGCCGGTGGGGCGTCCGCTGCCCGCAGGCGACCGTCCGGGGCGGCCCTGCGCGGGGCCGCCGGTGCGGGGGCGGCGGTGCTGGGCTGGGGTGCGCTGTTGCTGACCGGGGCCGTGCTGGATGTGCCCTACGCGGTCGCGGTGGCCGGGGAGACGGTCCTGGTGGCGGGTCTGCTCGCCCTGGCCGTACGCGGCACGGGGAGCGGCCGGGAGGGTTCGGCGGCGGTTCCGGTGACCGCGCTGGTGGCGGCGTTGGCCGGGGCGGTGAGCGCCGGGCTGCTGTCGCTGGCGTCCGAGGGCGCCTCCTACGCGGTGTTCGGCGCGCTGGCGGCCCTGTTCGCCGGGGCGGCGGTCCGGGCGGGGGCCGGGGTGGAGCGTGCGGTGTTCGCGGTCGCCGCCACGGTCGGGGGCACCGTGCTCACGGGGTTCGCGGGCCGGTCTCTGGGGCTCGCCCCGCACGAGGCCGCGCCGCTGATGCTCCTGGTGCCCGCGCTGACGGTGCTGTTCGGGGCCCGGCTGCGGCGGAACCCCGCGGCGTTGCCGGTGGAGCTGACGGGCGCGCTGGGTGCGCTGGTCGCGGTGGCGCTCGCGGTGCCGGACGCGCCGTTCCTGGCCCTGGTGCTCGCGCTGTGCGGGGTGCTGGCGGCGGGTGCGGCGGTGCGGCCGGAGCGGCGGCCGGTGGCGGCCTACCTGGCGGCGGCGCTGTTCGTGCTGGCCACCTGGGTGCGGCTGGCGGCCTCGGAGGTGTCGTTCCCGGAGGCGTACACGCTGCCGGTGACCGCGCCCGCGCTGGTGGTCGGGTTCCTGCGGCGGCGGAAGGACCCGGAGGCCTCGTCGTGGACGGCGTACGGTCCGGGGCTCGCGGCGACGCTGCTGCCGAGCCTGGCGGTGGCCTGGACCGATCCGGACTGGCAGCGGCCGCTGCTGCTGGGCTTGTCGGCGCTGGTGATCACGCTGCTGGGGGCGCGGTACCGCCTCCAGGCGCTGCTGCTGCTCGGCGGGGCGGTGCTGGCGCTGGACGGGCTGCACGAGCTGGCGCCGTACGTGGTGCAGGTGGCCGGGGCGCTCCCCCGGTGGCTGCCGCCGGCGCTGGCCGGGCTGCTGTTGCTGGTGGTGGGGGCGACGTACGAGCAGCGGCTGCGCGACGCCCGCCGGCTGAAGGACGCGCTGGGGCGGATGCGGTGAGGTGTGCCGGTCCGGGGGCGCGCTGTTCGCGGCGGCTCCCGGACCGGCGGGGAAGCGGGCAACGCAGAGGGCCCGGGAGACGGAATCTGTCTCCCGGGCCCTCTGTCCGGGTGGGCGATACTGGGTTCGAACCAGTGACCTCTTCGGTGTGAACGAAGCGCTCTCCCACTGAGCTAATCGCCCGGGCGCACCGCAAACATTACCCCATGTCAGCGGTGCTTCTGGACCGTTCCCGGGTTACTCGCTGATCTTCCACGGCATGGTGATCCCGAACTTCCAGACGTAGATCCCGACCAGCACCGCCACGATCACGAGCCCCACCGTGGTGAGGATGATGTTGCGCCGCCGGACCTTGGGATCGAGGGCCCGCTGCGCCGCCTCGGTGACCTTGCGCTTGGTCCAGCGCAGCACCAGCTGGGCCCAGACGAACTCGGTCGCCCAGATCGCCATGCCGGCGAAGATCACCAGCCAGCCGGGCCCGGGCAGCACCAGCATGAGCACGCCCGCGATCACGACGCCGAGGCCGACGACGAAGACGCCGACCTGCCAGCTCAGATGGAGCGCCTTCGACGCCTTGATGAAGCCGGGCGCCCGCGAACCGAGCTCGCGTTCCTCCCGGTCTGATTCCCCCGTGGCGGATGCCGGGGGCGCCTGCTCGGCGACCCTGTTCCGCTCGTCACTCTCCGCGTTCATGAACCCAACTTACCCGACCCGCCCCGGTCACACTTTTGTCACTGGAATGGACGCATAACTCAAAGTTACACGCCGCTGAGCGAGGGACCCGAAGCATCACAAATGGGTCAGAGGGGTTTACAACGCCACCGTAGGTGGCATGTCGATTTCGCCGACGTGCGAATCCCCGAGCGCACACTGAGCGAAAGGCCCTGGCGCTTATGAACACCACGGTCAGCTGCGAGCTGCACCTGCGCCTCGTTGTGTCGAGCGAGTCCTCACTGCCTGTACCCGCGGGCCTGCGGTATGACACGGCCGATCCCTATGCCGTGCACGCCACCTTCCACACCGGAGCGGAGGAGACGGTCGAATGGGTATTCGCCCGCGACCTCCTCGCCGAGGGGCTGCACAGGCCCACCGGCACCGGAGACGTCCGCGTCTGGCCATCTCGTAGTCACGGTCAAGGCGTCGTATGCATCGCCCTGAGCTCCCCGGAGGGAGAAGCCCTGCTCGAAGCTCCGGCGCGGGCCCTGGAGTCGTTCCTGAAGAGGACCGACGCCGCGGTTCCGCCCGGCACCGAGCATCGCCACTTCGATCTGGACACGGAGCTCTCCCACATCCTGGCCGAGAGCTGAGCCAGGCAGAGAGCCGCTCGACGCCGTCCGACTCGGGGCGACGGCGCCGTGCCGACAACCGCATAGGGCAGACACCGGCGCCGTCGCCGCGGAATCCACCGCGACGACGGCGCCGGTGCGTCTCCCCCTCCCGCTCCCCCTCGCGGGCTCCGGAGGGTCCGTTCCGCTCCCGGCACGGCCCGCACCGGCCCGGGGGCCGACGGGCCGAGCCAGTAGAGTCAGCCGCCATCGGCGGGCGCCCGCCCGCCGGAGGCCAGGGAGCGAAGCGTGCTGATCCCTCACGACACCCGGATCGCCCTCGACACGGTGGTCGATCTGATGAACACCGCGCCGGAGAGCCAGCCGCCGCCGGACGGGACCGGGGACGGTCCCGAGGACGGGCTCGCCGACATCGCCGCGCTGTACGGCTTCGCGGAGCGGCATCTCATCAGCGGGGTCGGCACGCTCGGCGAGAAGGACCTGACCGCCGTGCGCGACGTGCGGGCCCGTTTCGCCGAGGTATTCGCGGCCTCCGACCCCCGTACCGCGGCCGATCTGGTCAACCGGCTCGTCGCGGCCGCCGGGACCACCCCGCAGCTCACCGACCACGACGGCTACGACTGGCACGTGCACTACTTCGCGCCGGACGCCTCGATCGCCGACCATCTCGCGGCCGACTGCGGGATGGCACTGGCCTTCATCATCGTGGCGGGCGAGCAGGAGCGGCTGCGGCGGTGCGAGGCCCCGGACTGCGGGCACGCGTTCGTCGACCTGTCGCGCAACCGCTCCCGCCGCTACTGCTCCAGCCGTACGTGCGGGAACCGGCTCCACGTCGCGGCGTACCGGGCCCGGCGCAAGGAAGCCGCGGGCTGACGCCGTCGCCGGCGTCGCCCCGCGCGGCGGCGCGGCGCGTCACAGCATGAAGAGGTCGTGCAGGGCGGCCATCAGCAGCAGCACCCCGATGACCGTCAGGAAGATCATCAGGGGCGGCTGGGAGAGCGCGAAGAGGCAGCCGCGGGGCTCTTCGGCGGGGCGTGCGGGGGCTTCGCCCCGGGAAGTGTCCACCATCTCGGTGTGATCATGACGCACGCATAAGCGGGTTCGCGCTCAACCGGGGTCATTCCCCCGGGAGTTCACCGTCCCGTGGCCATGGGAAATCGCTCCGGCGTACGGGTCGCCGTCAGGCATTCGGACCGGGAAGGCGCGGGCGCCCGGGCTCGCCGGGCACCCGGGGCCTCAGATGCCGTGCTTCTTGAGGATGGCCTCGATGTCGCTGAAGTCGTCGCCGGACGCGGCGGCCTCCTGCTTCTTCCTCGGCTTCGACTGCGGCTTCGCCGCTGTCGCCGCGGGTCCGGCTCCACCGCCCGCACCGAGCGAGGGGGCCGAGGCGCCCGGGGCGACCGCCTCGTTCCGCCCGGCCGCCCGCGCGGCCTTGCGTTCCGCGCGGGTGGTGCCGCTGCGGCGCTCGATGGCGCGGGTGGTCATGAACAGCAGCCAGGACAGGCCGAGCACCCCGAAGCCGAGCCAGACGCTCGGCTTGAAGGCGATCCCGGCGACCCACTCGACAACGCCGGTCAGCACGAGCCCGACCGGGACGAGGGAGTAGGCGGCGATCCTCGTCGCCGTGAGGAACCGCTTGCGGTACGCGGTCACCGCGGCGATGCCCAGGCCGGCCGCCGACACCGCGGAACAGATGGTCTCGGCAAGCATCACGGCCTCCAGGCGCAGGGGGTACGTCCCTTCCATCCTGCACCGACGAGCGCCGTCGGGGCCACGGTGGCGGCCCACCTCAGGGACATTTCAGGGCCGGGCTCCTCCCCAGGGGGTGGGGCCCGGTGCCGATTGGGTCGCGTCCGCCCGGCCTGGAAGACTGGGCGTATGAGCGATTCCACCCCCGCGGCACCGGTCGCCCTCGACCTCTGGTGCGACCTCGAATGCCCCGACTGCCACCGAGCCCTCGACGACGTACGCGCCCTGCGCGCCCGGTACGGGGACCGCGTCGAGATCCGGCTGCGGCACTTCCCGCTGGAGAAGCACAAGCACGCCTTCGCCGCGGCGCAGGCCGCCGAGGAGGCCGTGGAACAGGGCAGGGGCTGGCCGTACATCGAGGCTCTGCTGTCCCGGACCGACGACCTCGGCCGCACGGGCGAGCCGGTGCTCCTCGACGTGGCCCGCGAACTGGGCCTGGACACCGAGGAGTTCGACACGGCATTGATCGACGGCCGGCATCTGCTGATCGTCGACGCCGACCATGCGGAGGGCAAGGCGATCGGCGTCACCGGAACCCCCACCTATGTGATCGGCGACGAGCGGCTGGACGGCGGCAAGAGCCAGGAAGGGCTGCGCGAGCGGATCGAGGAGATCGTCGACCGGACCCTGGCCGCACGGGACCGCTAGCCGGGGCAGGCCGGGGGCGGGAACCGGGCGGCCGCCTCGGAGAGGACCTACAGCGCCTTGGCCAGGTTGTACCGCGTCGTCGTGTAGCCGAGGGACTCGTACAGCCGCAGGGCCGGGGTGTTGGACGCGAAGACGTGCAGGCCGAGCCGGTCCGCGCGCCAGGCGCGGGTGATGTCCTCGGCGAGGAGCATCAGGGTCCGGCCGTGGCCCCGGCCCCGGTGCTCCTCGCGCACCTCGACGTCGAAGACGAATCCGCCCGTGCCGTCCGGCGCCGGCTCCCGCAGGGCCACCCACACATGGCCGACGACCTCGCCGGCCCGGACCAGCACCTGGAAACGCACCCCTTCGGTCGCCAGTCCGTCCGGCAGGTGGCCGGCGTGGTCGGCCTCGGACTTGAGCCGGGCCTGCTCCGGGGAGACGCCGCGGTCGATCCAGCCCTGGGCGTACGTCCGCACCGCGTCCTGCCGCCAGCCGGCGAACTCCTCCTCGCTCATGGCGCGCGAGGTGAGGCCCTGGGGCAGCGGGGCGGTGTCCGGGCCGAGGTCCTTGACCATGTTGCGGCTGCGTTCGGTGTAGCCGAGGGCCGCGGCGAGGCGCCGGGCCGGGTCGTTGTCGGCGGGGACCTCCACGCGCACCTGGGTACAACCCCACCCCCGCAGCACCTCCTCGGCGGCGAGCGCCGCGATGACGCCCCGGCCGCGCCTGCGCCGGGACTCCTCGACGCTGAGGGAGCGCAGCACTCCGGCGGTCGGGCCGAACGCGTCGTCGGTGCTGATCGCGACGGAGCCGACGGGCCGCCCGTTGTCGCACACGTCGTAGTGGCGGGCCCGCGCGCCGTCGGCCCCCTCCTGAAGCGGCCCGGACGGCCGGAGTGTCGTCGTCATCAAAGGTTTGTATCCCCTGGACGACGCCCCGTCACGCGCTTTACGGGTCGAGGTCGTCACCGGCCCGCTCGGCGAAGATCCGCATGGCCTTCGCCGTCACCGGCCCGATCTCCGGCGTCAGCTCCCGGCCGTCGACCCGGTGCACCGCCTGGATGTCGCGGAGGGTCGAGGTCAGGAACACCTCGTCGGCCTCGGCGAGCACCTCCATCGGCAGGTCGGTCTCCTCCGCGCCGGTCCACTCGACGGCCAGCGCGCGGGTGATCCCGGCGAGGCAGCCGGAGGCGACCGGCGGGGTGTGGATGCGGCCGCCGAGGACGACGAACACGTTGGAGCCGGTGCCTTCGCAGAGCCGGTCGGCGGTGTTGGGAAACAGCGCCTCGGACGCGCCCCTCTCCCGCGCCCGGGCCAGGGCGACGACGTTCTCCGCGTACGAGGTGGTCTTCAGGCCCGCGAGCGCGCCGCGTTCGTTGCGGGTCCAGGGGACGGTGATCACCGCCGTGGTGTCCGGGCGGCGGCTCACCCCGTCGAGGGCGACGACGAGGCTCGTCCCGTGGTCGCCCCGGTCCGAGCCGAGCGGGGACAGCCCGCCGGTGCAGGTGATCCGCAGCCGCCCCAGGGCGACGGGGTTGGCGTCGATGACCTCGGCGACGGCGTGCCGTACCTCGTCGTGGTCCGGGTCGGGCAGGCCGAGGCCCCGGGCGGAGCGGGCGAGACGGTCGAGGTGCCGGGTCAGCGCGAAGGGGCGCCCCTCGCTCGTACGCACCGTCTCGAAGATGCCGTCGCCCACGGTCAGACCGTGGTCGAGCACCGAAAGCCGGGCGTCGTCGGCGTCCCGCAGTCCGCCGTTGACCCAGATCCTCATCATGCGTCCCTTCCTGTCTCCAGCTGCGTCCCCGACGCTACAGCGAGCAGCCGGGAGGCCTTGAGTTCGGTCTCGTCCCATTCGCGCTCCGGGTCCGAACCCCAGGTGATCCCCGCGCCGGTCCCGAACCGCAGCAGCGGCGCCGGCCCGGTCCGGTCGATCCAGAACGTCCGTATGCCCACGGCGAGCGACGCGGTGCCCCGGTCGGCGTCGACCCAGCCGATCGCCCCGCAGTACGGCCCGCGCGGACCCCGTTCCAGCTCGGCGATGATCCGCAGTGCGCTGGACTTCGGCGCGCCGGTGACCGAGCCGGGCGGGAAGGCCGCCGCGAACAGCTCCGGCCAGCCCGCTCCGTCGGCCAGCCGGCCCCGGACCGTGGAGACGAGGTGGACGAGGCCCGGGTGCTTCTCCACCACGCAGAGATCGGGCACGCTCACGCTGCCGGTGGCGCAGACCCGGCCCAGGTCGTTGCGGACCAGGTCCACGATCATCACGTTCTCGGCGTGGTCCTTCTCCAGCAGATCGTCCTCGGTCCGGCCGGTGCCCTTGATCGGCCCGGACTCCACCGTCCGCCCGTCGCGCCGGAGGAACAGTTCCGGGGAGGCGGTGGCGATCTCCACACCGTGGCCGGGCAGCCGGACCGTTCCCGCGTACGGGGCGGGGTTGCCGCGGGCGAGCAGGGAGGTCAGGGCGTCGACGTCGGCGCCGGCCCCGCCGTCGGGGAGCGGTGCGGACAGCACGCGGCAGAGGTTGGCCTGGTAGACGTCGCCCGCCGCGATGTGTTCACGGATCCGCCGTACGCCCGCCGTGTAGGCGTCACGGTCCAGCGAGGAGGTCCAGTCGCCGACAGCGGGTCCGCGCCAGGCTCCGGGCACGGGAGCGGGCACCGCCTCCCTGCGTACGTCGGAGAAGCGGGCGCAGACGATACGCCCCTCGAAATCGGCGGATACAGCCCAGAAACCGGACGAGTCGAGCGCCGCGGGATCGTGGGTCACATCCTGCAGACCGGAGGCTGTGAGGCCGTCGAAACGGGCCAAGGGGGCGAGGTCGGACACGCGAACGAGTCTAGGACGGTGCGCGGTGACCTGCGCCGGGGCGGGGACCGGGCCCAGGCCGCCGCAGCACGCTGCGCAAACGCGTTTTTGTACTGGCCCAGGAATCCGCTAGAGTTCAACACGTCGCCGGGACGCGCAAGCGGAACGGGAAAGACAAGCGGACGTAGCTCAGTTGGTAGAGCGCAACCTTGCCAAGGTTGAGGTCGCCAGTTCGAACCTGGTCGTCCGCTCGCAGAAGGTGGGGGATTCTTCCCGAGCCCCCATCCCTGGTGGAGTGGCCGAGAGGCGAGGCAACGGCCTGCAAAGCCGTCTACACGGGTTCAAATCCCGTCTCCACCTCCAAGGACGATTAGCTCAGCGGGAGAGCGCTTCCCTGACACGGAAGAGGTCACTGGTTCAATCCCAGTATCGTCCACTGATCCGCAAGGATCCCCGCGCGATTAGCTCAGCGGGAGAGCGCTTCCCTGACACGGAAGAGGTCACTGGTTCAATCCCAGTATCGCGCACGCAGTACACACGCGGTAAACGCAGGTTCACCTGCGCGATTAGCTCAGCGGGAGAGCGCTTCCCTGACACGGAAGAGGTCACTGGTTCAATCCCAGTATCGCGCACCAGCAAGAACCCCCGGTCGTCTCCACGGCCGGGGGTTCTTTCGTCGTACGGCCCACCCCGCCCTGCGTGGCCCGGGCCCCGGGCCACGCAGGAAGCGGCTCGGACGGCTCAGGACGAGAAGAGCATCCGGCCGAAGCCCTTCTGGCGGCGGTGGCCGTAGTGCCCGCCGTGCTGCGGCGCGCCCCAGGCCGGGGCGTGGGCGGCGGGAGGAGCGGGCGGGTAGGCCTGCTGCGGGGCGGGGGGCGCGGGCGGAGCCTGCTGGGCCCACTGGGACTCCAGACGGGTCAGCGACTCCAGCTCGCCGTAGTCGAGGAATATCCCCCGGCAACCGTTGCACTGCTCGATCTGAACACCGTTGCGGTTGTACGTGTTCATCTGCGCGTGACACTTCGGACACTGCATCATCGACTCGGCTCCTCGCCCTCGTTGTGCCGTCGCCGGAATGTCTGCCCGGCCACAGTCCGTTCACCCTACGACGCGGGACCGGTGGCCAACTCGGGCGGCAACGTAGCGATTCGGGCACAGGATTCGATCATCAGCTGTTCGTGGTCGTCCGGATCCCGTTGCTCCGTGGCGCACTTGGCGAGGGCGACGGCCGCCGTCTGCACCGTCAGCGCGCGGGCGGGGACGTCCAGGGCGGGCCAGGGGTCGCCGTCGGCGGGAACAGCCGGTCCCCCGGCGGCGCGGTAGGCGTCCAGGAAGATGGACCAGTCCTCGGGGGCCAGGAGTCCGGCCGCGTACCAGGCGGCGGGCCGGCCGAGGTCCCAGGCGGGATCGCCCACCCCCGCGTCGTCCATGTCGATGAGCAGCCAGGGCCCGTCCGGGGCGGGGTGGCGGACGAGCTGGCCGAGGTGCAGGTCACCGTGGCACAGGGCATCGGCCCCGGGCGCGGGGGCCGGGGCCTCGCCGCGCGCCCAGGCGGGCAGGGACCGCCAGCCGGCCAGCACGGACAGGACGGCGGGGTCACGGGGCAGGGCGATCGCGTCGCCGGGCTCGACAGCCGGGTCACGGGGCAGGGCGATCACGTCGCCGGGCTCGGCAGCCGGGTCACGCGGCGGGGTGATCGCGTCGCCCCGGAGTGCCGCACGCATCCGGGCGACGGCCCGGGCCGCCTTGGCCGGGCCGCGCATCGGCGGCAGCGGGAACGGGGGCTCCGTCCGGTGGAGGCGGGCGAGCAGATCGGCGGCCTCGGCCCAGGGGGCCGCGCCGGGGTCGGTGGGGTCCACGGGCGCTCCGAGCGGCCAGAGGCTGACCGGGCGGGCGGTGGGCACGGCGGGTTCCGGGGCGGTGAGCGGCGGGAGCAGGATGCCGGCCAGCTGCGGGGCGGCGGCCAGGGCGATCCGGGCGGCCAGCGCCTCGCGGTCGGTGTCTGCGGCGTGGGCCTTCGCGACGATCGCGCCGCTGCGCACCACCGTGCCGTCGGGCCGGTCCGCGAGGACCTGCGGCGGCTCGCACACGCACGGCGTCCGGGCGGGGTGGGAGAGACGGTGCGCGAGCGTGCCCAGGTCATGGACTACGGAGGTCTGGGTGGTGGTCAACGGCTCCCCCGGCGGCGGTCGGCCCGGCCGTGGCACCGGGCCCGCTGCGAGCCTAACGCGGGAGCCGGTCCGAGCCACGGCGGTGCGCGGGGCGTCGGCCCCGTCGGAAGCGCCTGGGCCTGGACAGCCGAAAGGCACCCCGCCCCGGTCAACACCTCGGCCCGGACAGCCGGAAGGCTTCCCGGGCCCGGACAGCGCGATGCCCGGTCAGCTCCCCAGCTGACCGGACAAACGCTGCCGTCCGCCGCACCCCCGTCCCCACGGGGCTGTTGGCCGGATGTGTGGGTCCGGACCGCTCTTCCGGACCCCGGGCGCCGCTCAGCGCCCCAGCATCACCGCCACGGACGACGCCTGTGTGACCACCGCTTCCCAGCCGCCGAAGACGACCGCCAGCAGGGCCGCCAGGGGAAGGACCATGACCGTCGCCACCAACGGGTGACGCGTGCCGGACGGACGGGCGCCGAACGAGGCGTACGCCTTGCGTCCCCGCATACGGACCACCGTCCGCGTTGCCGTGTCCGCCATGGTTCCTCTCCTGACCTGATCGGGAAGCGGCGGGCGTGACCTCGGGGGACGAGTGCTTCACCCGCCGCTTGATCTCAACATTAGGTAAACGGCGACCACGGGGCGTCATGCCCGCGTACCGAATACCGGGCCTCCCGGAGGATGAGCCGTCGCCGATCGGCGTACTCCCCTGGGTGGAGACGGACTGCCGAAGGTTGGGGTCATCCCGGAGGGGGCGCCGGGGGGTCAGCAGGTGCACGTCCGGTAGAGGTCCGGGCCCGGAAGGGCGTCGGCGGGTGACTTCACTCACGTCCGCAGCCGCCCGGCGGGCGGCCGTCCCACCCGGGGACCACCGGGGACACCTCCACCCCGCATGCGGGGGCGGTGACCGCGTCCTGGGTGGCGGCGGCGTCCCGGCGTTCCCTCGGTGATCCAATCCCCGTGCCCCGGTGGCCGTTTGGGGCGACCGGCCGGCCGACGGGCCCGGATCCACCGCGCACTGACCCTTCTTCACTTCTCCCGACCGGCACGGACAATCGAAACCCCGGCGAGGGCGCGGCCTCTGAGCGCGCCGGGCGCGGGGTACGTAAGCTGTGCCTCGTCAGGCGGACCAGGCAGCGGGGATGGGCAGACGATGGCGATGATGCGGCTCCGGCGCGAGGACCCGCGTCTCGTCGGCTCGTTCCGGCTGCACCGGCGGCTCGGCGCGGGCGGTATGGGCGTCGTCTACCTCGGCTCCGACCGGCGCGGCCAGCGGGTCGCGCTGAAGGTGATCCGGCCCGACCTGGCGGAGGATCAGGAGTTCCGTTCGCGGTTCGCGCGCGAGGTGTCCGCGGCCCGGCGGATCCGCGGCGGCTGCACGGCCCGGCTGGTCGCCGCCGATCTGGAGGCGGACCGCCCGTGGTTCGCCACGCAGTACGTGCCCGGCCCCTCGCTGCACGACAAGGTCGCCGAGGAGGGCCCCCTGGCCGCCGCGGAGGTCGCCTCGATCGGGGCGGCGCTCTCCGAGGGCCTGGTGGCGGTGCACGAGGCGGGGGTGGTCCACCGGGACCTGAAGCCGTCGAACATCCTCCTCTCCCCCAAGGGTCCCCGCATCATCGACTTCGGTATCGCCTGGGCGACCGGGGCCAGCACGCTCACCCATGTCGGTACGGCGGTGGGGTCGCCGGGGTTCCTCGCGCCCGAGCAGGTCCGGGGCGCGGCGGTGACGCCCGCGACGGACGTGTTCTCGCTCGGCGCGACCTTGGCGTACGCGGCGATGGCCGACTCCCCCTTCGGGCACGGCAGTTCCGAGGTGATGCTGTACCGCGTGGTGCACGAGGAGGCGCAGCTGCGCGGGGTGCACGACGCGTTGGCCCCGCTGATCAGCGCCTGTCTGGCGAAGGATCCGGAGGAGCGGCCCAGCACGCTGCAACTGTCCATGCGGCTCAAGGAGATCGCGGCGCGCGAGGCGCAGGGGCTGCACGAGAGCCGGCCGCCCGTCCAGCGTTCCGCCCAGGACGCCGAACGGCCGACGGGGCGGATGGCCGATCCGTACGCCGATCAGCACACCCGTCGTGCGGAGGGGCCGTCCGGCTCCCGCCCCCAGCCGGGCAGGCGTGGCGCGCCCGTGCGTTCGGGGCCGCCGCGCACCGGTGGATCGCGCCCGCAGCAGGCGTCGCGCAACACGACGCGTTCGGGTGGGAAGAGCGGGAAGCGGCCGGGGGCCCCGGCCGGGACGAACGGACGCCCGGGGACGCGTTCCGGGGGCCGTACGACCTCGGCGGGGCGGCGTCCGGCCAATCCGCGGCTGCTGCGTCAGCGGCTGGTGGTGTTCGTCGTGGTGACGTTGCTGGTGGCGCTGGGCATCGCGGCGGCACAGGGCTGCCAGGGGCCGGCGCGTGGTCTGGGCGGGAGCGACCGGCCGGGCAGTGTGCCGCGGGCGCAGGCGTGGACGGGGGCCGATTCGGTGCCGGGCGGTTCCGGGGCCGGCCCTGGTTCCGCCTCCCGTGCGGGTGCGGGTGCTGGTGCCGGGTCCGCGGTCCCGGCGGGCCCGGCGTCCTGACGCCGACGCACGGACCGGCCGGGGCCGTGCTTCAGCCCGTTCCTCAGCTCTCCGGGCGTCCCGTGGCCACCGCGTAGAAGGCGACCGCCGCCGCCGCGCCCACGTTCAGCGAGTCGACGCCGTGCGCCATCGGGATGCGGACCCATTCGTCGGCGGCCATCAGGGCCCGCGTGGACAGCCCGTCGCCCTCGGCTCCGAGCATCAGCGCCACGCGCTCCAACCGGTGCGGGGCGGCCTCGTCGATGCTGGTGGCCTTGGCGTCGGGGGTGAGGGCGAGGAGCCGGAAGCCCGCTTCCCGTACGGCCTCCAGTCCCTTGGGCCAGGCTTCGAGGCGTGCGTACGGGACGGAGAAGACCGCGCCCATCGAGACCTTGACCGAGCGGCGGTAGAGCGGGTCGGCGCAGTCCGGGGAGAGCAGGACCGCGTCCATGCCCAGGGCCGCCGCGCTGCGGAAGATGGCGCCGATGTTGGTGTGGTCGTTGACCGATTCCATGACCACGACCCGGCGCGCGGTGGTGAGCAGGTCATCGGCGGCGGGCAGCGGCTTGCGCTGCATGGAGGCGAGCGCGCCGCGGTGGACGTGGTAGCCGGTGACGCGTTCGGCCAGCTCGGGAGCGACCGCGTACACCGGGGCCGGGACCTCGTCGATGACATCGCGCATCACGTCGACCCACTTGGCCGAGAGCAGCATGGACCGCATCTCGTACCCGGTCTGCCGGGCGCGGCGGATCACCTTCTCGCCCTCGGCGATGAAGAGGCCTTCGGCGGGTTCGCGCCGTCGTCGCAGCTCGACGTCGGTCAGGCCGATGTAGTCGCTCAGCCGCGGGTCGTCGGGGTCGTCGACGGTGATGAGTTCTGCCACAGGGTGATACTGCCTTGTCCGGTGTGCGGTGCCAACGCCCGGGAGGGAGTTGCGTAACCGCGGGTTACGGGGCGGGGGCTCTTGCCTACTCGGCCGCGTCCTCGGCGGGGGCGGGCGCGGAGTCCGGGCCGACCGCGACGACGTCGCCGATGACGATCACGGCGGGCGGCCGCACGTCCTCGGCGACCGCTCGTTCCCCGACGTCCGCGAGGGTCGCGTCGACCCGGCGCTGAGCGGCGGTGGTGCCCTCCTGGACGAGGGCGACCGGGGTGGCCGGGTCCTTGCCGTGGGCGATCAGGGCGGCGGCGATGGCGCCGATCTTGTCGACGGCCATGAGGAGGACCAGGGTGCCGCGCAGCCGGGCGATCGCCTCCCAGTCGACCAGCGAGCGCGGGTCCTCGGGGGCGACATGCCCGCTGACCACGGTGAACTCGTGGGCGACGCCCCGGTGGGTGACCGGGATGCCGGCCGCCCCGGGGACGGAGATGGTGCTGGAGATGCCGGGCACGACCGTGCAGGGGATGCCCTCGGCGGCCAGCGCCTGGGCCTCCTCCATGCCGCGGCCGAAGACGAACGGGTCGCCGCCCTTGAGCCGGACCACGGACTTGCCCGCCTTGGCGTGCTCGATGAGCGCCTGGTTGATCGCCTCCTGGGCCATGAAACGGCCGTACGGGATCTTCGCGGCGTCGATCACCTCGACGTGCGGCGGCAGTTCGTCGAGCAGGTCGCGGGGACCGAGGCGGTCGGCGATGACCACGTCGGCCTCGGCGAGGAGGCGGCGGCCCCGCAGGGTCATCAGGTTCGGGTCGCCGGGGCCGAGTCCGACGAGCGCGACGCCGGGGGCGCGGGTGCGGTGGTGCGGGGCTGCGAGGGTGCCGTCGCGGAGGCCTTCGACGATGGCGTCGCGGAGGGCGGCGGAGTGCCGGGGGTCGCGGCCCCGGGGGGTGGTGTTGAGGACGGCGACGGTGATGTTCTCGATGCGGCCGGTGGCCGGGGTCCAGGCGGTGGCGGCCTCGGCGTCGTCGGACCGGACGCACCAGGTGCGGGTGCGCTCGGCCTCGGCGGAGGCGGCGTCGTTGGCTGTGGTGTCGGAGGAGGCGACGAGGGCGTACCAGGTGTCGGCGAGGTCGCCGTGCTGGTAGCGGCGGCGCTCCCAGCGGATCTCCCCGGCATCCGCCATCGCCTCGACGGAGGGCGTGGCGGAGGGCGAGATCAGGGTGATGACGGCACCGGTGGCGATGAGCTGCGGCAGCCTGCGCTGGGCGACCTGGCCGCCGCCGATGACGACGACGCGGCGGCCGTGCAGGCGCAGTCCTACGGGATACGCGGGGTGGTCGGCGTGACCTGAGCGGTCGGCGTGGTCTGCGTGCTCGGCCATGGCGGTACGGCTCCTCGTGCGGGTGCTGCGTTGCGTGCCGCTGCGGCGGTGGAGCGGCTGTGACGTGCGGGAAGTGGGGGTGCGGGTGGGAACACGATACGGGGTGGGGGTGCGGGTGGGGCGGCGGGGCGGGGCCGGTTGGGGCGCCTGCGGCGGGCCTTCTCCCCTGCCCCGCCCCTTCCCGGAACCGGGGCTCCGCCCCGGGCCCCGCTCCTCAGACGCCGGAGGGGCTGAAACGGGGCGGAGCGCGGTTCTACTTCTCCGTCACGCCTGCCGAGTCGAACGTCGCCACCTCGTGCATCGCCCGTGCCGCGCTCTGCACGATCGGGAGTGCCAGCAGCGCGCCGGTGCCCTCGCCGAGGCGGAGGTCCAGGTCGACCAGGGGGCGCAGGCCCAGTTTGTTGAGTGCGGCGACGTGGCCGGGCTCCGCGCTGCGGTGGCCCGCGATGCATGCGGCCAGTGCCTCGGGGGCGATGGCGCGGGCGACCAGGGCGGCTGCCCCCGCGCTCACACCGTCCAGGATCACCGGCGTACGCAGGGAGGCTCCGCCGAGGAGGAAGCCCGCCATCGCCGCGTGCTCCAGGCCGCCGACCGCCGCGAGCACGCCGATCGGGTCGGCCGGGTCCGGCTGGTGCAGGTCGAGGGCGCGGCGTACGACGTCGACCTTGCGGGCGTGCATCTCGTCGTTGATGCCGGTCCCCCGGCCGGTCACCTCGGCCGCGTCGATCCCCGTGTAGACACAGATCAGAGCGGCCGACGCCGTGGTGTTGGCGATGCCCATCTCGCCGGTGAGCAGCGCCTTGTTGCCCGCCGCCACCAGGTCCCTGGCCGTCTCGATGCCGACCTCGATCGCGGCCAGGACCTCTTCGCGGGTGAGCGCGGGGCCCGTCGTGAAGTCCGCCGTCCCCGGGCGCACCTTGCGGGGCAGCAGACCGGGCGTCGCGGGCAGGTCCGTGGCCACGCCGACGTCCACGACGCAGACCTCCGCGCCGACCTGGGCCGCGAAGGCGTTGCAGACGGCTCCGCCGCCGAGGAAGTTCGCCACCATCTGGGCGGTGACCTCCTGCGGCCAGGCGGTGACCCCTTGGGCGTGCACGCCGTGGTCGCCGGCGAAGATCGCGACGGCCGCGGGCTCCGGGATCGGCGGCGGGCACATCCGGGAGAGCCCGGACAGCTGCGCGGAGATGATCTCCAGCATGCCGAGCGCCCCGGCGGGCTTCGTCATCCGCTTCTGGCGTTCCCACGCCTCGCCGAGCGCCTTCGCGTCCAGCGGGCGGATCGCGGAGATCGTCTCCTGGAGCAGATCGTGCGGCTCGGCACCGGGCAGCGCGCGACGGCCGTACGTCTCCTCGTGGACGACCCAGGACAGCGGGCGGCGCTTCGACCAGCCCGCCTGCATCAGCTCGGGCTCCTCGGGGAACTCGTCGACGTAACCGACGCAGAGGTAGGCCACGACCTCCAGATGCTCGGGCAGGCCCAGCGCGCGGACCATCTCCCGCTCGTCGAAGAAGCTGACCCAGCCGACGCCGAGGCCCTCGGCGCGGGCGGCGAGCCACAGGTTCTCGACGGCGAGGGCCGAGGAGTACGGCGCCATCTGCGGCTGGGTGTGGCGGCCCAGGGTGTGGCGGCCGCCGCGGGTCGGGTCGGCGGTCACGACGATGTTGACCGGGGTGTCGAGGATCGCCTCGATCTTCAGTTCCTTGAACTGCTTCGCCCGGCCCTTGGGCAGCGACTTGGCGTAGGCGTCACGCTGGCTCTGGGCCAGTTCGTGCATCGAGCGGCGGGTCTCCGCCGAGCGGATGACGACGAAGTCCCACGGCTGCGAGTGGCCGACGCTCGGCGCGGTGTGCGCCGCCTCCAGCACCCGGAGCAGGACCTCGTGCGGAATCGGGTCGCTGCGGAAGCCGTTGCGGATGTCCCGGCGTTCGCGCATGACCCGCAGCACCGCTTCGCGCTCGGCGTCGTCGTAACCGGGGGCGGGCGGGGTGGCCGTCGGCTGCTCGGCGGGCCCCACGGCCTCCAGCGGCTCCGCCGGCTCCTCGGGCCGCACTGCCGTCACCGGCTGCTGATCCGACTCGACCCGCTGCGGTGTCCCCTCGGACTGCTGCACCGCCTCGGCCGGTGCCTGCGCCTGCGGTTCCGGGAGGAGCTCCGGCGTCTCGATGACCTCGGGGCCGGTGCCGTCCTCGGCGTCGGGCGCGATCACGGGGGCTGCCTCGGGCTCCGTCTCCGCCACTGCGGGCTCGGGGGCGGGGGCGGGATCCGGGGCCGCTTCCTGCTGCGGCGCGGCTTCTCCGGCCGTTTCCACTTCCTCGGCGACGGGCTCGGCGGGCTCGACCGGCTCTTCCGCGACCGGCTCCGGCTGTACGGGCTCGGGGGTGGGCGGTGCGGCCACCTGCTCGGGCTGGGCCACGGCGGGCTCCGGAGCCACGACCGCCTCCGGGCTCTCGGCCACTGCTGCGGCCTGCGCCGGTTCGACGGGCTGCTCCTGCTCGGGCTGTGCCACCTGCTCAGGCTGCACCACGGGCTCGGGCTGTGCCACCTGCTCGACGACGGGCTGGTCCTGTACGGGAGCCTGGGGTCCCGGGGCGGCGGCATCCACCTGGACTGCCTGTGCCTCGGGCTCCGGGGTCACGGCGACGACCTGCTGGGCCTCCACCGGCTCGACCGGCTCCGGCAGCTCCTGCGCGGTCGCCTCGTCGGCCGGGGCCTGGATGGGTGCTTCCGCCGGTTCTGCCGGGGCTTCCGGCTGGGCCGCCTCGGCCTCCGGGACGAGGACCGGCCCGGCGGGGGGCATCGCCACCGGGACCGGCTCGGGAACGACCGTTTCTGCCGGGACGGCCTGCGGGGCCGGCTCGGGCTGTACCTCGGCAGCGGGCTGAACCGGCTGGGCCGGCTGGTGCAGCTGCTCGACCGGGGCCGCCGGGGCGACCGAAGCCACCGGGGCCACCCGGACGTCCTCAGGGGCCGACACGGCCGCCTGCTCGGGCTGCTGGACCTGCTGCTCGACCGGCTGGACCGGAGGAGCCGTCTGAACCGGCTGCTCGGCCTGGACCGGCTGCTCCGCCACTGCCTCGGCCTGCTCGGCCACCGCAGGCTCCGTCACCGGCTGCTCGGCCGTGACGGCCTGCTCCGGCTCCGCGACCACCTGCTCCGGCTGCTGAACCGGCTCGGCAGCCGTCTGCTCGGCGGCCACCGGCTCAACCGCCACCGGCTCCGCGACGGGCTGCTCCGGCTGTGCCCCCCACGGGGCGCCGGCCTGCGGCGGGATCTCGCCCAGCTGCGGGCCCGGCAGGGTCGAGGGGTCCTCGGCCGGGATGTCGAAGTACTCGGGGCCGGTCGTCGGCGGGCCCGCGTGGCGGGCCGGCGGGGCGGTCCGGGTGGCGCCGGCAGGGCCCCGGTCGGCCAGGGAGCGTACGACGCCGCCCTGCGTACCGCCGCCGTACGACGGGGGGTCGGCGGCGGCCGGGCCCCGGTGCAGGGGACGGCGGGCGGGGGCAGGCGCGGCGGCGTGCGCGCCCACCGGTGCGGGGGCGGGCGCCGGGATGCGTACGCCGTTGAGGTCCACGGAACCGGAGTCGCGGCCACCGGTCTCGTGGGTGCTGGGCGTCTCCGCGGCGGGGGCCTCGTGGAACTGCTGCGCGGGAACCTGCGGCTGGGGCAGGCCCGGACCGTGTTCGGCCACCGGCGGCTGCGCCGTCGCGGTCTGCGCGAGGGGCTGGCCCTGCGTGGGGGCGGGGGCGGCCTGCGGGTCGCTCCAGGCGCCCTGGGAGGTCGGCATCAGCAGAAGGTCGTCGTCCTCGGGAGTGTGCTCGGAGGGGTCGAGGAAGGTGTGCGCGTCCGGGGCGGGGATGCCCGGCTGCTCCACCATGCCTGCGTTCTCCGGCAGTCCCTCGCCCGGGATCTGGCCGGTGTCAGTCATGCGTACCCCTCGCCCATCGTCAGTGCTCCTTCGGCCCTTCGCCCGGGACGCCGAACCACGGCACGCCGGTGCTCGTCATCAAGAACGAGCGGGCTCGCCGCGCGGCACGAAACGCCCGCGGGCTTCCTATTCTCGCGGCCGATCGCCGCCGCGACAGGCAGTTCTGCCACGGCTCACTGTGGACTGCGCCACGTTGCGCGTCCCCCGGGTTGTGCCGTACCACAGAGCGGACCAAAACAGTCCACTTTTCCGGACATTGACGAACGAAGTGACGAACGCCCGGGCGCGGTACAACAATCGGCCAGCCTACCTCGCGTACCGGGCGTAACGGATCAGGGGGCGAGGTCCGAACGCCCTGCGGAGAGAAGGAACACGACGGACCTCTCCCGCTCGGTCCACACCTCGGTGTCCAGGTCGACGGACTGGAGCAGCGAGCATTCGACGGTGTACCCGTTGCCGGTGAGGGCCGCGCCGAGCGCCTCGGCCTCGTCCCGGTTGGAGGCGTGGGTGACGATGCGTTCCGGCCGCCGGTCGATGACGGCCCGGGCCACCGGGACTCCCCCGCCGCCGATCCGTACGACGTCGGGTTCGGGCAGCCGTTCCAGGATGTGCGGGGCGCTGCCGCGGACGACCTGGACGGGGACGCCGAAGGCGCGGGCGGCGGCCTCGGTACGGGCGCAGGCGGCCGGGTCGGCGTCCACGGCGAGGACCGCCGCGCCGAAGCGGGCCGCCTCGACGGCGAGGGCGCCGCTGCCGGAGCCGATGTCCCAGAGGAGGTCGCCGGTGCGGGGGCCGAGGCGGGCGAGCTGGGCGGCGCGCAGGCCGGGGAACTCCCCCTCGCCGGACTCCTGCATCCGTTCGGCCCCGGCGGCCCGGTAGGCCTCGGCCGGCAGGGCCCAGCCGCGTATCCCCTGCGGGTAGGCAGGCTGGCGGCCGGCGATCCAGGCACCGGCCGCTGTGGTCTCGGGTCCGCTGCCGATGACGATCACGACGTTGGGGTCGCGCCAGGCGTGATCGGCCGCTTTGTCGGAGGTGAGGACGGTGACGCGTTCGCGGTCGGTGCCCAGTTCCTCGCAGATGACGAAGGTGCGGTGGATGCCGTCGAGGAGGAGGGCCAGTTCGGCGGGGCCCGCGCCCGGTGAGGTGAGGACGGCGACCTTGTGGTGGGCGCGGCAGACGTTGACCGCGCGGCGCAGGGTGCGGGGGTGGGCGACGACGATCTGGGCGTCGTCCCAGGGCATCCCGGCCCGGGCGAAGGCGGTGGCCACGGAGGAGACGGCGGGGACGACCTCGACCTCCAGGCCGTGTTCGCGGGCGCGCAGGGTGCGGACGACGCCGAAGAAGCCGGGGTCGCCGCCGGCGAGGACCACGGCGCTGCCGCGGTGTCCGGCGATCCTGCGGGCGGCGAGGTCGACACTGCCGAGCCGGATGCGTTCGGCGTTCGGTGGCACTTCCGGCAGGGCGAGGTGGTGTGCGGCGCCGGCGACGAGCGTGGCGGCCGAGAGCGCGGCCGTGGCCGCTCCGGACAGTGGCGAGCCGTCCCAGCCGATCACCGTGACCCGGTCGGCCATCGTCGTCTGTCTCCTGGGGGGTCGGAGGGTTTCGGGAGCGTTCACCCGTGTGGTGCGGGGCGTTTGCCCGGAGGTGCGGGGCGCTGCCCCTGCGGTGCCGGGCAGGGGTGAGAGTACCTGGTCCGGGCCAAGGCTCCGCGGGGGGCCTCGGGCGCTACTTCCAGTCGTTGTACGTGCCGTAGCCGCCGGCGTCCGCGAGCTGTTCGGCGACCCCTTCGAGGTCCTCGGGGAGGAGTCCCCAGACGATCAGGTCGGTGCGGATGTCGGTCCAGCCGCCGTCGGTGCCGTTCTCGGTGCGGGTGCGGGCGATACGGGCGTTGCGCAGGACGCCCTCGCTGATGCAGCCGAGCTTCTGGGCGACCTGCTGGGAGGCGGTGTTGTCGGCGGGGGTGCGCAGCTCGATGCGTTCGAAGCCCTGGTCGCGGAAGAGCCACTCGGCTATGGCGAGCACGGATTCGGTGGCGTACCCCTCACCGCGGGCCCAGGGGGCGGTGATGTAGCGGACCTCGGTGGAGCGGGTGCGCCAGTCGGTGTTGAGGAGGCGGACGCTGCCGACGAGCCGCTGGGTGAGGAACTCGGTGACGGCGAGGGCGATGCCCTGGCCGCCGGTGCGTTCCGCGGGGGCGACCCTGCGGACCCAGCGTTCGGCGTCGACCTGGGTGTACGGGTTCGGTCCGTCCATCCACGCGACGACGGCCTCGTCGTTCATCATCTCGATGTACGCGGGGATGTCGGCCATCTCGAAGGGGCGCATCACCAACCTGTCCGTGCTGATGGAGATGGACGGAAAGGTGGTAGTCATGCGCAACTCCATGCCGAGGACCGGGTAAAAGCACAGCATGCAGCATCGGGTACGGCTTGTGCATGGGCGGGTCGGCACGACGGAGCCCCGCGCCTCCGGGGAGGGAGGGGCGGGGCTCCGTCGGCAAGTGCCGGGCGGGCGTCAGGACTTGGCCGGGGCGCCGAAGGCCGGGACGATCGAGCCCTGGTAGGTGTCCTCGATGAACTTCTTGACCTCGTCGGAGTTGAGGAGCTTCGCGAGCTTCTCGACGCGCGGGTCCTTCTCGTTGCCCTCCTTGACGGCCAGGAAGTTGGCGTACGGGTTGCCCTCGGCCTTCTCCAGGGCGATGGAGTCCTTGCCGGGCTTGAGCTTGGCCTCGATGGCGTAGTTGCCGTTGATGACGGCGGCGTCCACGTCGTTCAGGGCGCGGGGCACGGTGGCGGCCTCCAGCTCCTTGAACTCCAGGCCCTTCTTGTCGGTGATGTCGCTCAGCTTGGCGCTGGTGCCGACGCCGTCCTTGAGGGTGATGAGGCCGTTCTCGGCGAGCAGCTGGAGGGCTCGGCCGCCGTTGGTGGTGTCGTTGGGGACGGCTATGGTCTGGCCGGCCTTGATGTCCTTGAGGTCCTTGACCTTGTTGGAGTAGAGGCCGAGCGGCTCCAGGTGGACGTCGACGACCGGGACGATGGTGGTCTTCTGCTTGGCGTTGAAGTCGTCCAGGTAGGGCTTGTGCTGGAAGAAGTTGGCGTCGACCTGGCCGTTCTGGGTGGCGGTGTTCGGCAGGACGTAGTCCGTGAACTCCTTGACCTCCAGCTTGAGGCCCTCCTTGTCCGCCAGGTTCTTCTTGACGAAGTTCAGGATGTCGGCGTGCGGCGTCGGGGACGCGGCGACGACGAGGGCCTTGGAGGTGTCGGCGTTGGCGCCGGTCTCGCTCTTGGACGCGGGGTCGGAGGACGTACCGCAGGCGCTGAGGCCGATGGCGAGGGCGGCGGTGGCGGCGGCAGCTGCGGTGATCTTGATGTTCTTGCGCACGAAAAGTGCCTCTTTCTTGTGGTGGTGCGCCCGGACAAGGAGTTCGGGCTCGGTGGGGACGGAAAGTCTTGGGGGCGGGCCTCAGGAGGCGGTGCGGCCGCGGCGGGCCAGCAGCCGGACGGTGAGGTCGCCGATCAGCTGGATCACGGTGACGATGACGATCAGCAGCGCGACGGTGATCAGCATGAACTGGTTGTCGAAGCGCTGGAATCCGTAGGTGACGGCCTTGGAGCCGAGTCCTTCGCCGCCGACCGCACCGGCCATCGCGGAGTAGCCGATGAGCACGATGAGGGTGGTGGTGACGCCGGAGACGAGGGAGGGCAGGGCCTGCGGGAGGAGCACCTTGCGGACGATCGTGGGGATGGAGCCGCCCATCGACTGGACCGCTTCGACGAGCCCGTGGTCGACCTCGCGGATCGCCGTCTCGACGAGCCGGGCGAAGAACGGGATGGCGCCGACGGCGAGCGGCACGATCATCGCGGTGGGGCCGATGAAGGTGCCGACGACCCAGGTGGTGAAGGGGATCAGGGCGATCAGCAGGATGATGAAGGGCAGCGAGCGGCCGATGTTCACGATCACGCCGATGACCTTGTTCACCACGGTGTTCTGGAGCAGTCCGCCCTTGTCGGTGAGGACCAGCAGAACACCGAGCGGCAGTCCGCCGACGACGGTGACCAGGGCGGACCACAGCACCATGTAGAGGGTGTCGTAGGTGCCCTGGGTCAGCAGGGGCTGCATTTCGGACCAGGTCACTTGACGGCCTCCTTGGTGATCGCGGCGGGCGTCTGCTCGGGTACGAGGGGGGCCGCGGCGGTCGCGGTGCTCTCGCCGTCGACGACCTCGGCCTGGAGGCCCTGCTCGCGCAGGAAGCCGATGGGGACGACGTTCTCCTCGAACCGGCCGGGCAGCTCGATGCGCATCCGGCCGATCTGCTTGCCGCCGACGGTGTCCATCGCGGCGCCGAGGATCGAGATGTCGATGTTGTACGTCCGTGAGAGCTGGGAGATGACCGGCTGGGAGGCCGACTCCCCCTGGAAGGTGACGTCGACGACCGTGCGGTCCGGGCCGGAGGCGGTGCCGCCGACCGGGAACAGCTCGTGGGCCAGTTCGGATCCGGGGGTGGCGAGGAGTTCGCCGACGGTCCCGGACTCGACGATCCGGCCGCGCTGCATGAGCGCAGCGGAGTCGCAGATGGTCTTGACGACGTCCATCTCGTGGGTGATGAGCAGGACGGTGAGGCCGAGCTGCTGGTTGAGGTCGCGCAGCAGCTGGAGGATGGAGCGGGTGGTCTCGGGGTCGAGCGCGGAGGTCGCCTCGTCGGAGAGCAGCACCTGGGGGTCGCCCGCGAGGGCGCGGGCTATGCCCACGCGCTGCTTCTGGCCGCCGGAGAGCTGTCCGGGGTAGGACTTCGCCTTGTCGGCCAGGCCGACCAGGTCCAGCAGCTCCTTGGCCTTGCGGGTGCGGGCCTGGCCGGAGACGCCGAGGATCTCCAGCGGCAGTTCGATGTTGTCCAGGACGGTGCGGGAGTCCAGCAGGTTGAAGTGCTGGAAGACCATGCCGATGCGGGTGCGTGCCCGGCGCAGCTCGGCGCTCGCCCGCCGGCCGCGGCCGGCGAGGGCGGTGAGGTCCTGGCCGGCCACTGTCACGGTGCCGGAGGTGGGGCGTTCCAGGAGGTTGACGCAGCGGATGAGGGAGGACTTGCCGGCGCCGCTCTGTCCGATGACGCCGTAGACCTCGCCTTCGCGGACGTGCAGGTCGACGCCGTCGAGTGCGGTGACCTCACGGTCGCGCGACTGGTAGACCTTCGTGAGGCCCGTCGTGGTGATCACAGGGGGTTTCCGTCACTGTCGAGTGCGCGGCGCGGTGTCCGCCGGGCACGGGGCATTCGTCGAGGAGACTGTTCGGGCTGGTGGGCCGGGTCATGTCTCGGCATGGCTTCGAGCGGCGATCGGCCGGGAGGCAGCGCATGCGCGGGCGGGCTCGTTCCAGGGACTGCGAACGGCACAGGCTCGGGTCTCGCTTCGGGGCGCGAGGCTCAGGCGGGGGCCCTCAGAAGGCGCGCATTCGACACATACAACGAGCACCGGGCGTGCTGATCGCCTCGGTCGCAAGGGTGCGGCTGCTCGTCGTGGTCATGGGCCCAAGTAAAACAGACGTGAGGTCGCCGCGATCCCGGTTGTCCGCATAGCGGACAGTGCTGGATGGTCGGACGCCCACCTTCCGCTTCAACCGCACACCTTCTCGCGCACGTCCCTGACCTGCGGAAACGGACAGGATTCAGAAGCACACCCAAGGGCACCCGACCGACCGGTGAGCGGAATCCTGCCCGCCGGTTGTGTTCAAGGCCACCCTCGCGCGGCCGGGGCGGCGGCCGCCCGTGCGGGGCCGGGGCCGCACGCGGGCGGGCGTTCCGTCCGTAATACCCTCGACTCATGCTTGACGCCCTGACGGTCGCGGTCGCCGTGACCGCGCTCGCCCTCGCCGCCTGGTGCGGACATGCCGCCTACCGGGACCAGCCGACGAAGGACTGGCATTTCATCGGGATGGCGGTCGTCTCCGTGCTGGCGCTGGCCCAATTGGTGGTGGGCGTCGTGCAGCTGGCGCGCGGGGAGCGGCCGGAGCAGGGGATGGCGGTGTTCATCGCCTATCTGATCGGTTCGTTCGCCGCCGTGCCCGCGGCCGGATTCCTGTCGTTGACCGAGCGGACCCGCTGGGGTTCGGTCACGGTGGCGGCGGGCGCGGTGGTGCTGGCGGTTCTGGAGGTCCGGCTCTATGACATCTGGGGAAACTGACGTGAGCGACACCGACCGCCCCGAGGTGGCCGCGGCCCCGAAGCCGGCCTTCGAGCTGGGCACCGGTCCCGGCCGGGTCCTGGTCTGGTTCTACGGGGTGTTCACGGTCGCGGCGGCCTCGCGCTCGATCGTCCAGATGATCATGGACTTCGACCGGGCGCCGCTGGCGTACGTGCTCTCGGCCGTCGCGGCCGTGGTGTACGGCTTCATCACGTATTCGCTGGTGCGCGGCGGGGAGAAGGCCCGTCGGGCGGCGCTGGTGTGCTGCGCGGCGGAGCTGCTGGGCGTGCTGGTCGTCGGCGCGTGGACGCTGGCCGAACCGGCCGCGTTCCCGGACGCGACGGTGTGGTCGGACTTCGGGATGGGGTACCTCTTCATCCCGGTGATCCTGCCGGTCACCGGGATGATCTGGCTGCGCCGCGCGAAGACGGTGGCGGTCTGAAGACGCCGGCGGTCCGAGGCCTACGGCTCCGCCGGCCCCGTTCCTCCCGGCCCCGCTGCTCCCGGCCCCGTTCCTCCCGGCCTCGCGCGGCGCGCGGTCAGGCGCTGGCCACGAAGTCCCGCTCGGCGGCGTCCTTCTCCAGCAGGATCAGGCGTACGCCGTCGGCTCCTGTGACGGCTCCGACCTGGGCGTATCCGGCCTTCCGGTAGAGCCTCAGATTACTCTCGCTGCGATGGCCGCTGTGCAGCCGGTAGCGGGTCGCCGACCGCTCGGCGGTCAGTGCCGACTCGGCGGCCAGCAGCAGCCGGGCGCCGAGGCCGTGACCCTGGAGCCGGGGGTGGACGCAGAGCTTCCCGATCAGGCCCGTGCCGTCGGGATCGGTGAATCCCCGGACCGCGCCGACGACTTCGTCCCCGAGCCGGGCCACGAACACCAGGTCGTCGGCGACTTCGGCGCGCAGTGAGTCGAGGCTCTGGACGAGCGGGTCGATCCGGTAGTTGTCGTACAGCTCGGCCTCGCGCTGGAAGCAGAGGTACTGAAGTCTGAAGATCTGCTCGACGTCCTGTGCCGTCGCCGCCGAGATGGTCACGCTCATGCCCATGTGTGCACGCCTCCCGCTCACCTGTCCGCCGGTTGCCTACCGCTCCCTATCCCCGCACGGATGGGGCGACAACCTCCGCAGCCAGCATTCTGCGCAGACATCCAAGGCAACGGGAACGGATCGGGCCCAAACTCCCCTGTGACATACCCAACTCCCCTGCGATTTCCCGGTAGGTCGGGTCGCCGGGGTCGAGTAACGCCTCCAGCAGCCGGGGGCAGCGTCCGGGCAGCCTGGCCATCGCGGAGCGCAGCGCCCGGCGTTCGGCGGCCCCGAGCGCGGCGCGTTCCGGGCAGTCGGCCGGCCCGGCGACGGGTTCCGTTCCGGCGTACGGACGTTCCCGCCGGGCCGTGCGCCGGGCGCGGCGGGCCTCGGCCCGTACGGTGTCGCGGACCCAGCGGGCGGCGTCGGCGGGCGGTCCGGCGTCGTCCGGGCGCTCCAGGAGCCGTACCCAGACGCCCTGTTCGAGATCGGCGGGATCGACTCCGGCCGCCGGGGCCTCGGCCCTCGCCTCCGCGCGCACCAGGGGTTGCAGGGCGCGGACGACGAGGGCGGTGGAGGCGGCAGGGCCGAGGTCATGATCGAGAAGCGTCATGCCCCGGCGGACGTGCCGGTGGGGGCGGCCGGTTGCTCCGGCCGCGCCGCACCACCCGACCGGGGCATGCGGGGGCGTACGGCTGACGGCGTGCCTCGCGTACGCGGCCCCCGCCGATCCAGCCCGTACGGGAGGTGCGCCGCCCCGTACCCCGTCAGCGTCCCGCGTGGTCCGCGGCTGCCAGCAGCGCCGTGTCCGGGTGGTCGGCGAAGATGCCGTCGATGCCGGTGGCGAAGTAGGCCGCGCAGGCGCCGAACACGTCCCCGTAGGCGTTGGGGTCGGTGCCGCGGCGGAAGTCTGCGGGCAGGAAGCTGTTCTCGTTGCGCAGGGTGTACGGGTGGAGCAGCAGGCCCTTGGCGTGCGCGTCCCGTACCAGGGTGGTCGGGGTGGTGAGCCGCCCCGAGGCGTCCTTGGGGATGACCAGGTCGAGGGTGGGGCCGATGCCCTGGGCGAAGGAGGCCAGCCACTTCAGGCCGGCGGGCTTCACCAGATCGGCGACCGTGCGCGGGTCGCCCGACTCGACGAAGTCCCAGGGGCGCTCCTTGGGGCCGGACAGCAGGACGATGCGCGGTGTGTCGACGAGCCGGGCGAGGCGCTGGATGGAGCCGGGCTCGAAGGACTGGAGGATGAGCGGGGAGTTCTTCCGGTCCCGGCCGTACCGGCGCAGCAGCCGGGCGAGGGGCTCCTCCAGGCCGAGGCCGAGCTTGCGGAAGTAGGTGGGGTGCTTGGTCTCGACGTACAGCCAGACGGGCGCACCGCGCTTGCGGCCCTCCTTCTCGGCCCAGCGCAGGACCTCCTCGAAGGTGGGAACCGTCCACCGGCCGTTGTAGAGGGTGTTGTCCGGGCGGTTGCCCGGGATGCGCTCCGTTGCCCGCAGGGTCTTGAGCTCGGCGAGGGTGAAGTCCTCGGTGAACCAGCCGGTGTAGGAGACGCCGTCGATGCTCTTGGTGGTCCTGCGGCCGGCGAACTCGGGGTGGTCGGCGACGTCGGTGGTGCCGGTGATGTCGTTCTCGTGACGGCAGACGAGATGGCCGTCCTTGGTCGGCACGAGGTCCTGCTCGACGATGTGCGCGCCCAGGTCCAGGGCCAGCTGGTAGGAGCCGAGGGTGTGCTCGGGGCGGTAGCCGCTGGCCCCGCGGTGGCCGATCACCGTGGGCACGGGCAGATCGCGCAGCGACCCGTGGCCTCCTGTGCCGCGGCCGCGGCCCCGCTCGGCGGCCTGGGCGGCGGCGGGCAGGCCGAGGGCCGCGGTGCCGAGGACGGCCGCGCCCAGCAGGGTCCGTCGGCCGGGGGTCTTCCGCGCACGCTCCGTCATGAATGCTCCTCGCTTGGTGATGTCCGGGACCGGTCGAGCGAGGCACGATCGTAGGCTGGGAGACGTAACCGAGGACGGACCTTCGGCCAACGTGGCGGAAACACATGTCAACACCGCGTATCCGCTGCGTGAACCCGATGTGCGATCAGCGCATACCCGCGAGTATCGTCCTCACCTGCACCGACCATCATCCGTCGGCACCGGCCACCGCCCGTGGGACCCGTTCCCGCGCGGTCGGCCCGGCCACGACACCGGAGGAACCGTTGTCCCGTCTCACGGTCATCAAGGCAGTGCTCGGACCGATTCTGCGCCTGATGTTCCGCCCCCAGGTGGAGGGCGCCGAGAACATTCCCGGGACCGGGCCGGTGATCCTCGCGGGCAACCACCTGACGTTCATCGACTCGATGGTCATGCCGGTCTGCGTCGACCGGCCGGTGTTCTACATCGGCAAGGACGAGTACGTCACGGGCAAGGGGCTCAAGGGCCGTCTCATGGCCTGGTTCTTCACCGGCTGCGGCATGATCCCGGTGGACCGGGACGGCGGCCGGGGCGGGGTCGCGGCGCTGATGACGGGCCGCCGGGTGCTGGAGGAGGGGCAGGCCTTCGCGATCTACCCCGAGGGCACCCGCTCCCCCGACGGCCGGCTCTACCGGGGCCGTACGGGCATCGCCCGCCTGACGCTGATGACGGGCGCTCCGGTGATCCCGTTCGCGATGATCGGGACGGACAAGCTCCAGCCGGGCGGCGCGGGCCTGCCCCGGCCGGGCAAGGTCACGGTGCGCTTCGGTGAGCCGATGGAGTTCTCCCGGTACGAGGGCATGGACCGCGACCGCTATGTGCTGCGGGCGGTGACGGACTCGGTGATGGCCGAGGTGATGCGGCTGTCCGGCCAGGAGTATGTGGACATGTACGCGACGAAGGCGAAGGCGGCCTGATTCCGTCGGCCGTACAGACACGGGAAGGGCCCGCACCCCACTAGGAACGGAAGCTCCGGGGTGCGGGCCCTTCGTCGTACACCCTTACGGGTGCTCGATGCCGTCCTCCAGCTTCTGGCCCCGCAGCAGGAACCAGGCGGCGACCGCAGCCGCCAGCAGGACCGCCGCGCCGACGCCCGCGGCCGACCGCAGTCCGTCGACGAACGCCTCCTGGGCCGCCGAGACCAGCGGCCCCGCTTGGGCGGCGGGCAGCGCCGCGGCCGATTCGACCGCACCGCCCAGCGACTCGTGGGCGGCCGACTCGATATCGGCGGGGATGCCGGCCGGGGTCGGGAAGCCCCGGTAGACGCCGGTGACGATGGAGCCGAGCAGGGCGATGCCGAGGGCGGCGCCCAGTTCGTACGCGGTCTCGGAGACGGCGGACGCGGAGCCCGCCTGCTCCTTCGGGACACTGGAGAGGATCACGTCGGCGGTGACGGTGAAGGAGAAGCCCGCGCCGACGCCGACGACCAGCAGCATGGCGCCGAGCAGCGGATAGTCGGTGTGCTGGTCGAGCAGGGTCACACTGCCCAGGGCGAGACCGACCGCGGCCAGGCCGCCCGAGACGACGGAGCGGACCGAGAAGCGGCGGGCCGCGAATCCGGCGAGCAGACCGGCGGTCACCGCGCCGATCGCAGCGGGCAGTTCGGCGAGCCCGGCCTCCAGCGGGCCGCGCCCCTGCACCAGTTGCAGGAACTGGGAGAGGAAGAAGACCAGGCCCGACAGGCCGAGGATGGTCAGCAGGTCGGCGAGGACCGCGCCGGAGAAGCCCCGGTGGTGGAAGAGCCGCATGTCCAGCAGGGGGGCGGGCAGCCGCAGTTGCCTGCGGACGAACCAGGTCAGCGCGGCGACGCCGACGACGGCGGCTGCCGCCGAGTCCCAGCTCACTCCGTGCGAGGCCGTCTCCTTGATGGCGTAGACGACACCGATCATGCCGACCAGGGAGAGCCCGACGCTGAGCATGTCCCAGGGGCCGGGGGCCGGGTTCTTGGACTCGGGGATCAGCTTGATGCCGACGAGGACGAGGACGGCCATCACGGGCAGGTTGATGAGGAAGACCGAGCCCCACCAGAAGTGTTCCAGCAGGAATCCGCCGACGACCGGGCCGACGGCCGCGCCCGCCGAGGCCATGGCGCCCCAGATCCCGATGGCGAGGCTGCGCTCGCGCGGGTCGTGGAAGAGGTTGCGGATCAGCGCGAGGGTGGACGGCATCAGGGTGGCGCCCGCGACACCGAGCAGCGTCCGGGCCACGATCATCATCTCGGGCGTGGTCGCGTACGCGTTGAGCACGGAGACCGCGCCGAACGCCACGGCGCCGATCAGCAGCAGCTTCTTGCGGCCGATGCGGTCGCCGAGGCTGCCCATCGAGACGAGCAGACCGGCGATGACGAAGGAGTAGACGTCACCGATCCAGAGGAGCTGGTTCCCGGTGGGCTCCAGGTCCTCGCTGAGGAACGGGGTGGCGAGACCGAGGACGGTGGCGTCCACGGCCACCAGCAGCACGGCGAGGACGAGGACGGCGAGCGCGATCCACCGTCCTGGACGGCGTACCGCGTCCGTGGTGTCCGGGTTCTTCTCGGTGCTGATCATTGCTCCACGCTCCGGCGTGCTCCGCCGAGCAGCAGCTCGACGATCATGTACTGGAAATCCTGTGCGGCGACCCGCCCCGCCTGGATGGACCAGGCTCCGGTGCCGACGAGGCCGTAGAGGGCCTCGGTCAGCCAGGCGGGGGTGAGGTCGATACGGAACTCGCCGCGTTCCTGGCCACGGCGGAAGAAGGCGGAGACCCGGGCGTCGGCTCGGTCCCAGCCCTCGTTGACCTCGTCGCCCTCGAAGAGCTGGTTCTCGTTGACGAGGAAGGACAACAGCCCGGCGCTGGGCTCGACGGCCGCGATGAGGCGGCGCAGTCCCTCCTCCGAGGTGCCTTCGTCGAGCCGGGCGGCGTCCAGGGCCGCCTCGAACTCCTGGATACCGAGGCTCTCCAGCGCCTTCACCAGGGCGTCGCGCCCGGCGAAGTGGCGGTGGAGGGTGGCCCGGCCGATACCCGCCGCCTTGGCGACCTCGTCCATGGTGGCGGTCGATTTGCGGGTCAGCAGAGCGGCGGCGCTGCGCAGCACCTGCTCACGGTCGAGTGTCATGAGACGACCATAACTCATGTGAGACATTTTCGTCTCATCGAAGAGCGTGCGGGCTCACCCCGGGGGCGAACCGGGCGCGGCGGGGTGGGACCGGGAAACAAAAAAAGTGGCCGGAGGAAGAACCTCTCCTGGCCACTCTCAACTTATAGCGCATGGGGGGCCTTGCGGCAAGGCCCCCCAAATGCCGCAGAATCGTCCGCCGTAGCCGGGACGGGACGCCGCCCCCGTAACCACCCGCAGATCGGAACTGACGACGTGACACCCCTGACCACCAGTGCGTTCAATCTCCCCGACCGGCTCTCCCCCAAGGCCGACCCGGCGCTGATCGCCGAGGACGAGCAGCACTTCGCGGCCATCGCCCACTGCCTGGAACAGTCGATCGCCGAGCTGACCGAACGGCTCGCGGCCGCGCGCCGCGCGCCCGGCGGGGCGAGCCGGGCGGCGATGGACCGGGACGTGGAGATCCACCGGCTGACCGCCCGGCTGCGCACCCTGCGCCGGTTCGGCCTCGACCTGTGCCTCGGGCGCATGGTCCCCGCCGACGGATCGGGCCCGCTGTACGTGGGACGGCTCGGCCTGACCGACAGCACAGGCCGCCGGCTGCTGGTCGACTGGCGCTCGCCGGCCGCCGAGCCCTTCTTCGGGGCCACGCACGGCGACCCGATGGGCCTGGTGAGCCGCCGCCGCTACCGGTGGACCGGCGGCCGGGTCGGCGACTACTGGGACGAGGTGTTCGCTCCGGAGGGGCTCGCCGGTCATGCCGCGCTGGACGACCGGTCCGCGTTCATCGCGAGTCTCGGCTCCGCCCGGTCGGCCCGGATGCGCGATGTGCTGGGCACCATCCAGGCCGACCAGGACGCCGTCATCCGGGCGGGCTCCCGGGGCACGCTCGTCGTCGACGGCGGCCCCGGCACGGGGAAGACCGTCGTCGCCCTGCACCGCGCCGCCTATCTGCTGTACGCCGACCCGCGCCTGGGCCACCGTCGTGGCGGCGTGCTGTTCGTCGGGCCCAACGAGCCCTATCTCGGGTACGTCTCCGATGTCCTGCCGAGCCTCGGCGAGGAGGGGGTGCAGACGTGCACCCTGCGGGACCTGGTCGCCGAGGGTGCGGCGGCGGGGCCCGAGACCGATCCGGAAGTGGCCCGGCTGAAGGCGTCGGCGGAGCTGGTGGCGGCGGTCGAGCCGGCCGTCCGGTTCTACGAGGAGCCGCCCTCCGAGGGCGTACGGGTGGAGACGCACTGGTCGGACATCTGGCTGAGCGCCGCCGACTGGGCCTCGGCGTTCGGGGCGCCGGATCCGGGCACGCCGCACAACGAGGCGCGTGACGAGGTCTGGGAGGAGCTGCTCACGATTCTGGTGGACAAGCACGACGGCGATGCTCCGGAGGAGCAGTTGCGGGCCTCGCTGCGGCGGAACCGGGAGCTGTTCGCCCTCTTCGACCGCGCCTGGCCGCTGATCGAAGCGGCCGACCTGGTCGCCGACCTCTGGTCCGTACCCGCGTATCTGCGCAGGTGCGCCCCCTGGCTGACCGCTGAGGAGGTCCGGCGGCTGCGGCGGGCGGGCGCTCAGGCCTGGACGGAGTCCGACCTGCCGATCCTGGACGCGGCGCGGCTGCGGCTCGGCGACCCGGAGGCGTCCCGGCGCCGGCGCCGCCACGAGGCGGCGGCCGCCGCCGAGCGGGAGCAGATGGACCGGGTCGTCGAGAGCCTGCTCGCCGACGAGACGCTGGCCGACGCGGACGCGGACGGTGAGGGGGCGCTGGTGATGCTGCGCGGGGAGGACCTGCGGGAGTCCCTGGCCACCGCCGACCGGCCGAGCGGGGTCGAGCCGGATGTGCTGGCCGGACCGTTCGCGCACATCGTCGTGGACGAGGCCCAGGAACTGACCGACGCCCAGTGGCAGATGCTGATCCGGCGCTGCCCGTCCCGCAGCTTCACCGTCGTCGGGGACCGGGCGCAGGCCCGGAACGGGTTCCCCGAGACCTGGCGGGAGCGGCTTGAACGGGTCGGTCTCGACCGGATCACCCTCGCCTCGCTGACCGTCAACTACCGCACGCCGGAGGAGATCATGGCGGAGGCGGCGCCGGTGATCCGGGCCGCGCTCCCCGACGCCAACGTGCCGGTCTCCGTCCGCAGCAGCGGCATCCCGGTCGCCCACGGCCGCGCCGAGGACCTGGACACGGTCCTCGCCGACCGGATCGCCGCCCACGAGGACGGGACCGCCTGTGTCATCGGCGCCCCGGACTTCCGGGCGACGGCCCGGGTTCGGTCGCTGACGCCGGAGCTGTCGAAGGGCCTGGAGTTCGACCTGGTCGTGCTCGTCGACCCGGAGGCGTTCGGCGAGGGCGTCCGGGGGGCGGTGGACCGGTATGTGGCGATGACCCGGGCGACCCGGGAACTCGTGGTCCTCACGGGTTCCTGAGGCCGCCGGGCCGGGTCGCCGGCACGGCGCGCGGCGGGCCGCCCGGCCGGACCGGGGTCAGTGCCAGGGCAGCCCGGCGCGGTGCCGCCAGTACGCCTCCGGCTCCTCGACCAGGGCGTCGAGGCTCGCCCGCTGCTCGTCGTCCAGGTCGACGACGGCGGCGTGCAGATTGCCCGAGAGCTGGGCAGCCGTGGCGGCTCCGGAGAGCACGACACCCGCCCACGGCTGGTGCAGGACGAGCGCCAGGGCCACCGCGTCGCCGCCCACGCCCGCGCCGGCGGCGATCTCCTGGAACACGGCGGGGGCCTCGTCCCCGGCGAGCCGCCCGTTCGCCATGCCCTCCTTGACGATCACGGTGAGCCCGGCGTCGTGGGCCTCGACGAGCGCGGGGGCGGCCGAGGTCTCCAGGGCGTTGTAGGTGGCCTGGACCGTACGGAAGAGGGGTTCGCCGTCGACCGTGACGGCGAGGGCGGCCCGGATCGCGTCGGCCTGGGCCGGCCCGCTGGTGGAGAGGCCGACGGTGACGCCGTCGGCGGCCAGGGCGGCGAGGCGGTCGAGCAGCTCCTTGTCGGAGAGCGCCGGGCTGTCCGGGGTGACCGAGTGGACCTGGTAGAGGCTGAGCCGGTCGCCGAGGAGGTCGCGGGTCTCGGCGTACTGGCGCTCGAAGGTGGCGAGGCTGTGGTCCTTGACCTCGTGGTGCTCGGCCTCGACGCTCCAGTCGGCGGTGTAGGTGTAGCCCCATTTGCTGCCGACGACGAGGTCGGTGAACGAGGGCCGGGCGTCCAGCCACTCGGCGAGGAACTCCTCGGCACGGCCGTAGGAGCGGGCGGTGTCGACGTACCGCACACCCTGCGCGTAGGCGGCGTCCAGGAGTTCATGGGTGCGGGCGCGCAGGGACTCGGGGTCCCGGTCTGCGGGCAGGTCCCGGTCCCGGTGGAGGTTGATGTAGCCGGGCCTCCCGACGGCGGCCAGGCCGAGTCCGATGTGGGCGGTCGGGGTCGTCGCGGCGGCCAGGGCGGCGAAGGGCATCGCGGGCTCCTCGGGGTCGGTTTCGGTTACTCCTACCCCGGTGAACGTAGCTCGCGACACCCTTCGTGGACCTCTTACGACACCGCCACCACCTGCTGGCCTTACTGGCGGGCGGTAGCCCAGGCGTGCTGGGCCGCCAGGTCTTCCTTCACCTCGGCGAGCTGTACGGCGACGGCGGAGGGGGCCGTCCCGCCCCGGCCGTCGCGGGAGGCGAGGGCGCCCCGCACGTTGAGGACCGTGCGGACCTCGGGGGTGAGGTGCTCGGAGATCTTCGCGAACTGCTCGTCGGTGAGCTGGTCCAGCTCGATGCCGTGCTGCTCGCACTCCTTGACGCAGGCGCCGGCCACCTCGTGCGCCACCCGGAAGGGGACGCCCTGCTTGACCAGCCACTCCGCGATGTCGGTCGCGAGGGAGAAGCCCGCCGGGGCCAGCTCCTCCATCCGCTCGCGGTTGACGGTGAGGGTGGCCATCATGCCGGTGAAGGCGGGCAGCAGGACCTCCAGCTGGTCGCAGGAGTCGAAGACGGGCTCCTTGTCCTCCTGGAGGTCCCGGTTGTACGCGAGCGGGAGCGCCTTGAGCGTGGCGAGGAGGCCGGTCAGATTGCCGATGAGGCGGCCGGACTTGCCCCGGGCCAGTTCCGCGATGTCCGGGTTCTTCTTCTGCGGCATGATCGAGGAGCCGGTGGAGAAGGCGTCGTGGAGGGTGACGAAGGAGAACTCCTTCGTGTTCCAGATGATGACCTCCTCGGCGATCCGGGAGAGGTTGACGCCGATCATCGCGGTGATGAACGCGAACTCGGCGACGAAGTCCCGCGAGGCGGTGCCGTCGATGGAGTTGGCGACCGAACCGTGCTCGAAGCCCAGGTCGGCGGCGACCGCCTGCGGGTCGAGCCCGAGCGAGGATCCGGCGAGCGCCCCGGAGCCGTACGGGGAGACGGCGGTGCGCTCGTCCCACTGGCGCAGCCGCTCGGCGTCCCGGGAGAGGGACTGCACATGGGCGAGCACGTGGTGGGCGAAGAGGACGGGCTGGGCGTGCTGGAGGTGGGTCCGGCCCGGCATCGCGACGTCCGCGTTGGCCTCGGCGAGGCCGACCAGCGCGCTCTGGAGGTCGGCGATCAGGCCGCCGATGGTGCGGGCGTGGTCGCGCAGGTACATCCGGAAGAGCGTGGCGATCTGGTCGTTCCGGGACCGCCCGGCCCGGAGCTTGCCGCCGAGGTCGGGGCCGAGGCGCTCCAGCAGGCCGCGCTCCAGGGCGGTGTGGACGTCCTCGTCGGCGATGGTGCCGGTGAAGGAGCCGTCGGCGACGTCGGCTTCGAGCTGGTCGAGCCCGGCGAGCATCCGGGTCAGTTCGTCCTCGGTGAGCAGGCCTGCCTTGTTGAGGACGCGGGCGTGGGCGCGGGAGCCGGCGATGTCGTACGGGGCGAGCCGCCAGTCGAAGTGGACGGAGGCGGACAGCTTGGCCAGTGCCTCGGCCGGTCCGTCGGCGAAACGCGCGCCCCAGAGCCGGACGTCACCGTTGTTGCTGCTCACTGCGTGCTCCTCAAAAGGCAAAGGCGTGTGGCCAAGGTGCGGATATGCGACCGCCTCCCTGCCGCGTGACGACGGGGAGGCGGCTGTACAACGAGAGAGGATCAGGCGAGGTACGCGGCAGGCTATGCCTGCAGATCACGCTTCGCGGCGATCTTCGAGGAGAGGCCGAAGATCTCGATGAAGCCCTGCGCCTTGGACTGGTCGAAGGTGTCGCCCGAGTCGTAGGTGGCGAGGTTGAAGTCGTACAGCGACTCCTCGGACTTCCGGCCGGTGACGACGGCGCGGCCGCCGTGCAGGGTCATCCGGATGTCGCCGGTGACGTGCTGGTTGGCCTCGTTGATGAAGCCGTCCAGGGCCCGCTTCAGCGGGGAGAACCACAGGCCGTCGTAGACCATCTCGCCCCACCGCTGCTCGACCTGCCGCTTGTAGCGGGCCAGCTCGCGCTCGACGGTGACGTTCTCCAGCTCCTGGTGGGCGGTGATCAGCGCGATCGCGCCGGGTGCCTCGTACACCTCACGGGACTTGATGCCCACGAGCCGGTCCTCGACCATGTCGATCCGGCCGATGCCCTGGGCGCCGGCCCGCTCGTTGAGCTGCTGGATCGCCTGGAGGACGGTGACGGGCCGGCCGTCGATGGCGACGGGCACGCCCTCCTTGAAGGAGATGACGACCTCGTCGGCCTCGCGCTGGACGGCGGGGTTCTCGGTGTACTCGTAGATGTCCTCGATCGGCGCGTTCCAGATGTCCTCCAGGAAGCCCGTCTCGACGGCCCGCCCGAAGACGTTCTGGTCGATGGAGTAGGGGGACTTCTTGGTGGTCGCGATCGGGAGGTTCTTCTCCTCGCAGAAGGCGATCGCCTTGTCCCGGGTCATCGCGTAGTCGCGGACCGGGGCGATGCACTTCAGGTCGGGGCCGAGGGCGGAGATACCGGCCTCGAACCGGACCTGGTCGTTGCCCTTGCCGGTGCAGCCGTGGGCGACGATCCCGGCGTTGTGCTTGTGGGCGGCGGCGACGAGGTGCTTGACGATGGTCGGCCGGGAGAGGGCCGAGACCAGCGGGTAGCGGTCCATGTAGAGGGCGTTGGCCTTGATCGCCGGGAGGCAGTACTCCTCGGCGAACTCGTCCTTGGCGTCCGCGACCTCGGCTTCGACGGCACCGCAGGCGAGCGCGCGCTTGCGGATGACGTCCAGGTCCTCGCCGCCCTGGCCGACGTCCACGGCAACGGCGATGACCTCGGCGCCCGTCTCCTCGGCGATCCAGCCGATGGCGACGGAGGTGTCCAGGCCGCCCGAGTAGGCGAGTACGACGCGCTCGGTCACGGGTTTCTCCTTACGGTGCAATCACTGATGGGTATAACTATGCAGTCCTCCGTATTGTTTGTCAAAGCGGCAGGTCAGAGCGGTCCGTGCGGTCGTTCCGACGGAAAATGCCGACGCTCCTTGGCCGGAACGCCTCTATCCTCGGCAGCCGACGAAGGGGGCGGCCGTGGACGGCTGGGACGGGGAGACCATGCGCGCCGTGGTACGGGTGTGCGAGGGCGCGACGCCGGAGGAGGCGTTCGGCATCGCGTCGGCCGACGCGTGGCTCGCCTTCGACGCCGGTGTGCGGAATACGGACGACCGCCCCTGGCTGTCCATCCGCCCGCCCGGGGAGCCGGAACGGCCGGCCCCGACGCTGCTGGACCGGTTGCGCGGACATAAAGGTCCCAGGGCCGCTCCCCCGGCCTCGCCGCCGCCACCGCCTCCCGCCGTCGCCCTGTGCCACCCGGACGGGCGGGTCCGGGAGGCGGCGCTGGACGCGGTCCGCACCGCCCCTGAGCTGCGCCCGCTGCTGGTGGTGCGGTGCGCGGACTGGGTCGCGCCGGTCCGCGAGAGGGCCCGGGCGCTGCTCGCCGAGCTGCCCGGCGACGCCCTGTTCCCGCTGGCCGGGCTGATCCTGCGGCTGGCACGACGGGACCGGGGCGGCTTCGCCCGCGCCCTGCTGGAGGGCGCGCTGCGCGAGGGCCCGGCGGCCGAGGTGCTGGCGCTGACGGCCGACCCGGACCGGGCGACGTACAGAATCGCGTACCGGATCGCGGTGGAACGCGGGCTGCTGACGCCCATCGAGCTGGCCGCCACGGCGGCGGCCTGCGGTGACGTCACGCTCCAGGACCTCTGCGCGGAAGCCGCCGTCGCGGCCGTGAAGCCGGAGGAGGCCGTGCGGCCGGGCGCGTCTCCGGGACCGGACGGGGCCGCCGTGCTGGACCGGCTGCTGGGGGCTCGCTCGCCCCGGGTGCGTTCGGCCGGGGTGACCGCGTTGCGGCGGGCCGGGCGGCACGGTGACGCGGAGCCGTTCCTCGCCGACCGGTCGGCCGTCGTACGGGCCTGCGCGCGCTACGTGCTGCGGCAGGGCGGCGTCGACCCGCTGCCCCTCTACCGGGAGTTGTGCGCCGACCCCGCCGCGCACCCGGGTGGAGCCGCGGGTCTCGGCGAGTGCGGCGACCGCGTGACGGACGCCGAGGCGCTGTGGACCCTGGTCGAGCACCCGGTGCCCGCCGTGCGCCTGCACGCGATCAGCGGGCTGCGCGCCCTGGACGTGGTGGTGCGGGAGCGGCTGACGCCGTCGCTGGACGACCCGAGCCCGGCCGTGGTGCGGGCGGCGACCCGGGCCCTGCTGCCGGAGGCCGCCGGGATTCCGGAGCACCTGCTGCGCGAGCGGAGTGCGCCGGAGAGGCCGCGCGCGGTGCGGGTGGCGGCGGACCGGCTGCTGCGGGCGGCGGGGCGGCAGCGGCGTCCGGAGCCCGGGTACTGGTGATGTCCCGGCCGGTGATGCCCCGGCCGGTGTGCGCCGCTGGGCCGTACGGAGCAGGTGCGGTGGGGGGTCGCCCCCGGTCGCCGTACGGTCCGGAGCATGCGCAGATCACTGGTGACCGCCGCCGTTCTCCTCGCCCTGGCCGGGTCCCTCGGGGCCGCTCCCGCCGACGCCTCCGACGTGCCGCCCCTGCCGGACCGGCTGGCGGACACCGGTGGCGGCACTCAGCTGATCACCGCCGAGGCCCCCGCCACCGGCTCGACCACCGGCACGGTGACCTGGTGGGAGCGGCGCGGGGGCCGATGGGCGGAGGCGGGGTCCGCGCCCGCGCGGTTCGGGGCGAACGGGCTGGCCGAGGGGGCGACCCGGGAACAGGGCACCAGCACCACGCCGACCGGGCTGTTCGACCTGCCGTACGCCTTCGGTATCGAGGGCGCCCCGGCGGGGACGACGTATCCGTACCGGAAGGTGAACGAGGACTCCTGGTGGTGCCAGGACAACGACTCGGTCGCGTACAACCGCTGGGTGGAACCGCGGCCCGCCCACTGCCGCGCGGCGGAGGCCGAGCACCTGGTCTCCTACGGCACGCAGTACGCGCGGGCGCTGGTGATCGGCTTCAACTACGAGCAGCCGGTGCGCAACCGGGGCGCGGGGATCTTCCTGCATGTGAACGGGCGCGGGGCGACGGCGGGTTGTGTGTCCGTGCCCGCCGACGCCATGGCGGAGATCCTGGCGTGGGCGGACCCGGAGCGCGAACCGCACATCGCGGTCGGGACCACTTCGGGCCCGACCGCGATCACGCGCTACTGAACGCGGCGGCTCAGCGGTCGTTCTGAGCGAGCCTCAGCAGATGGTCGGCGAGCGCCTGACCGCCGTTCGGGTCGCGGCTGATGAGCATCAGCGTGTCGTCGCCCGCGATCGTGCCGAGGATGTCGTGCAGTTCGGCCTGGTCGATGGCCGAGGCGAGGAACTGGGCCGCGCCCGGTGGCGTACGGAGCACCACCAGGTTGGCCGAGGCCTCGGCCGAGATGAGCAGTTCGGCCGAGAGCCTGCGCATCCGCTCCTCCTTGGCCGAGCCGCCCAGCGGGGCCTGCGGGGTACGGAATCCGCCCTCGCTCGGCACCGCGTAGATCAGCTCGCCGCCGGTGTTGCGGATCTTCACCGCGCCCAGCTCGTCCAGGTCGCGCGAGAGCGTCGCCTGGGTGACGCTCAGCCCGTCGTCGGCGAGGAGCTTGGCCAGCTGGCTCTGCGAGCGGACCGGCTGCCGGTTCAGGATGTCCACGATCCGGCGGTGGCGGGCGGTGCGGGTCTGCGGCACGGACGGCCCGCCGTGCTCGGTTTCCTGCGCCTCGGTCATCGTCGTCGCCTCATTCTCCGGAGGGTCATGCTCCGGATCGTCCGTCCCCGTGTGCCGCGTCGAGAGCGCCCGGCAGGATCTCCAGGAACGCGTCCACCTCCGCGTCACCGATGATCAGCGGCGGCATGAGCCGCACGACATCGGGGGCGGGCGCGTTCACCAGGAGGCCGGCTCCCTGGGCCGCCTGCTGCACCTGCGGTGCGAGGGGTCCGGTGAGCACGATACCCAGCAGCAGGCCACTGCCGCGGACATGGGATACGAGCGGGTGTCCCAGCGCCTCCACGCCGTCGCGGATCTTCTCCCCGAGCCGCTTGACGTCGTCGAGCGTGCCGTCGGCCGCGAGGGTGTCGATGACGGCGAGTCCGGCGGCGCAGGCGACCGGGTTGCCGCCGAACGTCGTGCCGTGGTGACCCGGCTTCAGCAGGTCGGCCGCCGGGCCGAACGCGACCGTCGCGCCGATCGGCAGACCGCCGCCGAGCGCCTTGGCGAGCGTGACGATGTCCGGCTCGACGCTCTGGTGCGCCTGGTGCTCGAACCACTGGCCGCAGCGCCCGATGCCGGTCTGCACCTCGTCGAGGACGAGCAGCGTCCCGGTCGCCCGGGTGATCTCCCGGGCGGCCTCCAGATAGCCCTTGGGCGGCACAACGACGCCGTTCTCGCCCTGGATGGGTTCGATGACGACCAGCGCGGTGTCGGTCGTGACGGCTGCGCGCAGGGCGTCCGCGTCCCCGTACGGGACATGGGTGACATCGCCGGGGAGCGGGCGGAAGGGTTCCTGCTTCGCCGGCTGGCCGGTCAGCGCGAGCGCGCCCATCGTCCGGCCGTGGAAACCGCCGTCGGTCGCGACCATGTGGGTGCGCCCGGTGAGCCGGCCGATCTTGAAGGCGGCCTCGTTGGCCTCCGCACCGGAGTTGGAGAAGAAGACCCGGCCCTGCCGGCCGAAGAGCTGGAGCAGCCGCTCCGCGAGGGCGACCGGCGGCTCGCTGATGAACAGGTTCGACACGTGAGCGAGGGAGGCGATCTGGCTGGAGACGGCCTCGACGACGGCCGGGTGGGCGTGGCCGAGGTCGTTGACCGCGATGCCGCCGACGAAGTCGAGGTAGCGGGTGCCGTCCTCGTCCCAGACGTGGGCGCCCTCGCCGCGGACGAGCGGCAGCCGGGGGGTGCCGTAGTTGTCCATCAGCGCGCCCTGCCACCGCGCGGTGAGTCCGGTCGTGGTTCCGGTGCCGGTTGTCATGATTCCCCCAGTTCAGGACCTGTGTGTACGTCGATGGGGGCGTCCGGCACGACCATGGTGCCGATGCCCTCGTCGGTGAAGATCTCCAGCAGGATCGAGTGCTGGACCCGCCCGTCGATGACGCGGGCGGTCTCGACGCCGTTGCGTACGGCGTGGAGGCAGCCCTGCATCTTGGGGACCATGCCGCTGGACAGCTCGGGCAGCAGCTTCTCCAGCTCGCTCGCGGTGAGCCTGCTGATGACGTCGTCGCTGTTGGGCCAGTCCTCGTACAGCCCCTCGACGTCGGTGAGGACCATCAGCGTCTCGGCGTTCAGGGCGGCGGCGAGCGCGGCGGCCGCGGTGTCGGCGTTGACGTTGTAGACGTGGTGGTCGTCGGCGGAGCGGGCGATGGAGGAGACGACCGGGATGCGGCCGTCGTCCAGGAGCGCCTGGATGGCTCCGGTGTCGATGGCGGTGATCTCGCCGACCCGGCCGATGTCGACGGACTCGCCGTCGATGGTGGGCCGGTGCTGGGTGGCGGTGATGGTGTGGGCGTCCTCGCCGGTCATGCCGACGGCGAGGGGGCCGTGCTGGTTGAGGAGACCGACCAGCTCACGCTGGACCTGTCCGGCGAGCACCATCCGGACGACGTCCATCGCCTCGGGGGTGGTGACGCGCAGCCCGGCCTTGAACTCGCTGACCAGGCCCTGTTTGTCGAGCTGGGCGCTGATCTGCGGGCCGCCGCCGTGCACGACGACGGGCTTGAGGCCGGCGTGCCGCAGGAAGACGACGTCCTGGGCGAACGCGGCCTTCAGCTCCTCGTCGATCATGGCGTTGCCGCCGAACTTGATGACGACGGTCTTGCCGTTGTGCCGGGTCAGCCAGGGCAGCGCCTCGATGAGGGTCTGCGCCTTCGGGAGTGCGGTGTGCTTCCGCGCGGCGCTCATGAGCTGTACGCGCTGTTCTCGTGGACGTAGTCCGCGGTGAGGTCGTTGGCCCAGATGACGGCGGACTCGGTGCCCGCGGCGAGGTCGGCGGTGATCTTGACCTCCCGGTAGCGCATGTCGACGAGGTCGCGGTCCTCGCCCACTCCCCCGTTCTTGCAGACCCAGACGTCGTTGATGGCGACGTTGAGCTGGTCCGGTTCGAAGGCGGCCTTCGTGGTGCCGATGGCGGAGAGGACCCGGCCCCAGTTGGGGTCCTCTCCGTGGATGGCGCACTTGAGGAGGTTGTTGCGGGCGATGGACCGGCCGACCTCGACGGCGTCGTCCTCGGTGGCCGCGTTGATCACCTCGATCCGGATGTCCTTGGAGGCGCCCTCGGCGTCGCCGATGAGCTGCCGGGCGAGGTCGGCGCAGACGGCCTGGACGGCCTCGGCGAACGCGTCCTGCTCCGGGGTGATGCCGCTGGCGCCGGAGGCGAGGAGCAGCACGGTGTCGTTGGTGGACATGCAGCCGTCGGAGTCGACCCGGTCGAAGGTGGTCCGGGTGGCCTCGCGGAGAGCGGCGTCCAGTGCGGGGGCTTCCACATCCGCGTCGGTGGTGAGGACGACGAGCATGGTGGCGAGGCCCGGGGCGAGCATGCCCGCGCCCTTGGCCATGCCGCCGACGGTCCAGCCGTCGCCGCCCGCGACGGCGGTCTTGTGGACGGTGTCGGTGGTCTTGATGGCGATGGCGGCCTTCTCGCCGCCGTGCTCGCTGAGGGCGGCGGCCGCCTGCTCGATGCCGGGGAGCAGCTTGTCCATGGGGAGCAGGATGCCGATGAGCCCGGTGGAGGCGACGGCGACCTCGCCCGCGCTGTGGCCGTCCAGCACCTCGGCGGCCTTCTCGGCGGTGGCGTGGGTGTCCTGGAAGCCCTGGGGGCCCGTACAGGCGTTGGCTCCACCGGAGTTGAGGACGACGGCGGTGACCTCGCCGCCCTTGAGGACCTGCTCCGACCAGAGGACGGGGGCGGCCTTGACGCGGTTGGAGGTGAAGACGCCCGCGGCGGCGCGGCGCGGCCCGTTGTTGACCACGAGGGCCAGGTCCGGGTTCCCGCTCTCCTTGATTCCCGCGGCGATGCCCGCCGCCGAGAACCCTTGTGCTGCCGTGACGCTCACGGTGCGACTCCGATCGTCGAAAGACCTGTGTCCTCGGGGAGTCCGAGGGCGATGTTCATGCTCTGGAGGGCGCCGCCCGCGGTGCCCTTGGCGAGGTTGTCGATGGCCGCGACGACGACGATCCGCCCGGCGGCGGGGTCGTACGCGACCTGGATCTGGACGGCGTTGGAGCCGTAAACGGAGGCCGTGGCGGGCCACTGCCCCTCGGGCAGGAGGTCGACGAACGGCTCGTCCGCGAACGCCTTCTCGTACACCGCGCGCAGGCTCTCCGCGCTCACTCCGGACTTCGCCTTGGCGCTGCACGTGGCGAGGATGCCGCGGGGCATGGGGGCGAGGGTGGGCGTGAAGGAGACGGTGACCGGCTGCCCGGCGGCGGCGCTGAGGTTCTGGATCATCTCGGGCGTATGGCGGTGACCGCCGCCGACGCCGTACGGGGTCATGCTGCCCATGACCTCGGAGCCGAGCAGATGCGGCTTGGCCGCCTTGCCCGCCCCGGAGGTGCCGGACGCGGCGACGATGACGGCCTCGGGCTCGGCGATACCGGCCTCGTACGCGGGGAAGAGCGCGAGCGAGACGGCGGTCGGGTAGCACCCCGGCACGGCGATCCGCTTCACCCCGGCGAGCGCGGCCCGCCCGCCCGGCAGCTCGGGCAGCCCGTAGGGCCAGGTCCCGGCGTGCGGGGACCCGTAGAACGCCTCCCAGTCCCCCGCGTCCTTCAGCCGGAAGTCGGCCCCCATGTCGACGACGAGGACCTCGTCCCCGAGCCGCTCGGCGACGGCGGCGGACTGCCCGTGCGGGAGCGCGAGGAAGACGACGTCGTGCCCGGCGAGCACCTCGGCGGTGGTGGGCTCCAGCACCCGGTCGGCCAGGGACCGCAGGTGCGGCTGGAGCGAGCCGAGCGTCTGCCCGGCGTTGGAGTGCCCGGTGAGGGCACCGATCTCGACCTGCGGGTGTGCGAGCAGAAGACGGAGCAGCTCCCCGCCGGCGTATCCGCTCGCCCCTGCCACTGCTGCTCGTACCACCATCGGTAACCCTCCTGATCGATGGCATGACTATACGCATCGACGCACTTTTATGCAAAGAGTCATGAGGGCAGCGCGAACCACACACTCGACTTCCCGGTGGCGGGCATCCCCGGGTCGCGGCGGTCGGGGCCCGGATCAATCCCTTCTAGACTCCAACGGTGACCGAGATCCTCGAGAACCTGGACCTGCTGTCCCGGCCGAACCTCGACCTCGCCGCAGTCGAGGTGAACGGCATCGCCCTGGGGGCGCCTGCGGCCACCGTTCCACGGGAGCGCATCGCGAGCGGCCTGTCCCCGGTCATCGCCCGGTACCGCGGCGGGACCGACATCGAAGGCGAGTACTACGCCGCTGATGGGCGGAGTCTGACGCTGGAGGAGATCATCGACGACGTCGTCCGATCGGACGGGTTCCTGTACGGCGTCGACAAGGTCAACTACAAGGTGCGCGCGGGAGCAGTGGTGGGCTTCGCGATCAGCGGCCCGCATCTGTCCCACTTCGCGCACTTGACCTCGTACGAGGAGTTCCTGGCTGCGTTCGGCCGGCCCGATCGCGTGCACGAGAACGAGGCGTACGGCGACCTCATGAGCTACGAGGCCTACTACTGGGGTTCTCGGAAGCATGTGACGTGGGACGCGTGGGAGGACCGGGTGAGCTTTGTCAACCTGGGCGACTTCGAGGGGAACAGCGGCCCCTGACGGCACGGTGAGGGCCCGTCATGACGCGCTGTCCCGGCGTCGCGGTGCCGCGAAACGACCATCAACTGCTCGCGGTCCAGCCGGGGCCGAAGCGATACTGGTCCCGGCAGTCGCCTCGCCGGGCGGGCTCGGGTGGTTGAGGTCCCGTTCCTGAGTCGATGCCTCAGTCGATGCCTTTGAGGGGAGCCGTTCATGACCACGGCGAAAGACCTGTTCATCATCTCGATGGATCCCGCGTCGGAGCGTCCCGTGGGACAGGGCGATCTGTCGCTCGCCCTCGCCGGTGCCGAACTGCTCGACCTGCTCGACGCGGGGACCATCACCGTGGACGGCGACCTCGTCGTACCGGGCGGGTCGTCGGTGCCGGACGACCGGCTGCTGGCCGCGGCCGCGGCGGGGATCAGCCGGCAGCCGCCCCACGAGCGGATCGAGGACTGGCTGTGGCGCCGGGGCCGGGACCTCGCGGCCGCCTACCAGGACGCGCTGGAGGAGGACGGCGAGCTCACGCGGAAGCGGAGCGGCCTGCTGCCGTTCGGCCCGAAGGAGGTGGAGCTGGTGGACACGCCCGCCCGCCGCCGGGCCGTGTCCCGCCGGGACGAGGGGGACCCCGTCCTCGCCTCCCTCGCGTCGGCCGTGGGCCTCGACGGCGAGCGGTCCGACGACGACGAACCCCACCTCGGCGACGAGACGGTGACCACCGTGGTCGCCACCGTCCATGAAGCGGTGATGGAGCTGGAGGCCGTACGGCAGCGGCGGACCATCGAGAACACCGCCTTCGCCAACGTCTGGCGCGGCCCCTGAGCCGGGGACCCGGCCTCCCCGGTTTGACCTTGACACGGTGACAAGCTCTTCACTGCTTGCCGAGGAGGTGGTCTCGATGACGGTCACGGGACACGGTACGGATGCGGTACGAGCGCTCGGGGCGCTGCGGGACGAGCGTTCGTCGGTGCGGCTGAGCGCCGCTCTGGCGATCGGCTCGACGCCGGATCAGCGCTTCGTCGGACCGCTGGTCGAGCGGTGCGCGGTCGAGCCGGAGTTCCTCGTCCGCGACATGCTGACGTGGGCGCTCACCCGCCACCCGGTCTCCGACACCCTGCCCCTGCTGCTCCGGGAAGTCGACTCGGAGCGTCCGCAGGCCCGGAGCCAGGCGCTGCACACCCTGTCCAAGGTCGGGGACCCGAGGGCGTGGCCCGTGATCACCCGGGCGCTCCTGACGGACGCCGACGACGAGGTCGCCCGGACCGCCTGGCGGGCGGCCGTCGTGCTCGTACCGGAAGGGGAGGAGGGCGCGTTGGCCGCGGTGCTGGTGACGCAGCTCGGGCGCGGTGGGCAGGAGACACAGCTGAGCCTGGGCCGGGCGCTGGTCGGGCTGGGGAGCGCGGTGGTGTCGGCCCTGGACGCCGCGCGGCGCTCCCCCGACCCGGACGTACGCGCGCACGCGCTCGCCACGGAGCGGCTGCGGAACGACCCGGACACCGGCTTCGCGTTCGCCCTGGAGGAGGCGAAGCGCGTGGTGGCCCTGGGCGGGGCGGACAGCGGCGAGGGAGGGTCGTAGCGCGTGTTGATCGGTGAGGTCGCCCGGCGGTCCGGCGTCAGCGCCCGCATGCTCCGGCACTACGAGTCGCTCGGTCTGGTGCGGCCCTCGGGCCGCACCGGGTCCGGCTACCGGGAGTACTCCGGGGAGGACGTCCGGCGCATCTTCCATATCGAGAGCCTGCGGGCGATGGGGCTGTCGCTGCGGGAGATCGGCCGCGCGCTCGACGATCCCGGCTTCACCCCCGCGGACCTGGTCGACGGCCTCATCCGCCGGACGCGCGAACGTATCGCCGCCGAGACCGAGTTGCTCATCCGGCTGGACCGGGTCCACGCCACGGACCCGGCCGGCTGGGAGGACGTCCTCCAGGTCCTGGCGCTCCTGCGGGCCCTCGGATCCACGAGTGCGGGCACCCGTCAGCGCGCGGCCCTCGCCTCGGTCGACGAGGTTCCGGTGGAGGCACTGGCCCAGGCGGCGCTCGGTGAGGAGGACCCGTACGTCGCCGGGGCCCTGCGCTGGGCTCTCTCCCGATCGGGCGGCGGTGCCGTGCTGCTCGCGGAGGGGCTCGGCTCCCCGGTGGCGGCGGTACGGGAACGTGCCGTCCGGGCCCTCGCCGAGATGCCCGGCCGCGAGGCCGCCACGCTGCTCCGGGACGCCCTCGTGAGCCCCGACGCCGTGGTCCGGGGCCGGGCGGCGCTGACGCTCGGGGCCCGGGGCGAGGCCGCCGCGATCCCGGTGCTCGTCGACATGATCGTCGCGGGAAGCAACGACACGGACGCGGCCGACGCGCTGAGCGTCCTGGCCGGCGACGACGCGGCGGCGGACCGGATCGCGTCCCTCCTCGTCGGCCGCATCGGCGACGGGACCACCGGGCAGCCCGCGCGCGGGCGGCTCACTCAGGCGCTGGCCGGCATCCCGGGCGCCACGGCCTCACGTGCGCTCGCGGACCTGGTGGGCGATGCCGACCGTGCCGTCGCGCTGACCGCCGCCTACCTCCTCCGGCTGCGCGGGGACGGGTGAGGCACCCCGCGCCGGCCGGTCCAGCAGCAGCGGGATCACCAGGGCGGGCACCAGCCAGAGGAACACGAGGAGGCGGAAGCCGTAGAGCTGGCCCAGGTTCGGGTGGCCGGCCTGGTTGAGGAGGCCCGCCGCACCTGCCGCCAGGGCGATGGGCAGCACCACGGAGCGCCGCCTCAGCATCGCCCAGGCCGAGAGCGCGAGCAGGACGGGGAGGATGGGGGACGCGGCCTGGCGGCGCAGCCACGCCGACCAGAAGACACCCTCCTGCACGAAGAACTCGGGCCAGGGGTCGGGCAGATCGGGGCGCTGGTAGTGGTGGGTCAGCAGATCCTGGGCGCTGTCCTCGCCCATGGGCCACCCCAGCAGATGCGCCCCGGCGTAGATGCCCACCGTCAGACCGGCGCAGAGCCCGGCCGCCCGGAGGACGGGCGTGAACTGCCGCTGTTTCAGGCGGAGCCACCCGTACCGGAGGACGAGGACTCCCGCGAGCGCGGCCGCCAGCAGCAGTGCCTGCGAGTAGCGGACGAAGAACATCAGGGCGAGTCCGCCCGCGACGAGCGCCGCGCCCGTACGGGGTCCCGCTACGGCCACCGGCCACGGGCCGGGAAGCGCACCGGATCCCCCGTCCATACCGGGCCGGTCCCGCAGCAGCAGGACACAGCCGAGGACGACCGCCGTGCCGAGCGCCAGGGAGAGGCCGTCGCTCAGCGGGTTCATGGAGACGGTGCCGGTGGGCAGGGCGAGATACAGGGCCTGCCCGGCCAGACCGGCGCGCCGGGAAGCGCCCGCCGCTCGCAGGGTGAGCAGGACGCAGACGCTTCCCGCGAGCGCGACGACGAGCCCCGCCAGCCAGAGGCCCCAGGTGATACCGAAGACGGCAAGGAAGGGGACCAGGAACAGCGGATAGCCGGGCCTGGCCTCGAAGATGGCCATGAACCGCTGGTTGGCGAACGGGGCGGTCATCCCTGACGTGTTGCCGTGGCGGGTCCAGTACGCGACCGAGTCGTTCAGCCGGCGCACGCACTGCTCCTCCGACTCCCCCACGGTCTTCCTGTTGGTCCAGGGAACGGGGCTCAGGGACGCGTGCTGCCCGCTGTCGCAGGAGTAGGCGATGGCCCTGCGGCCCGCCTCCCCGCGGCTCTCGCCGCTGAGGCTCAGGGCGTAGGAGAGGTAGTTCTTCGTGTCGGGCGAGGCCCGGCCGGTGGCCGCCGTCAGCTGGAGTCCGGTGAAGGCCACGGCAATGAGCAGCATCCCGACGAGGCCTAGGTGCTGGGTTCTGCGGATGTTCGGCATCGGTCGGGCGCTCCCCTGCATACGGCGGTTGCCTCATCAACGAGAGAACCGGCGCGGGGTGGCGTTCCGGGGCGTTCGCGGGGTGGTTTCCGGGAGCCGGTGGAGCGTGCCGGTCCCCGCGGGCCGGGAGTCGGCGGAGCGTGCCGGTCCCGGCGGGCTCGGGTGCCCGCTACCGGCCGCGCGGCTTCCCGCGCTTGCCGCTCTGGCCGCCGGCCCGGCCGCCCGACGAGGATTTCCTGCCCGCCGCGGGCTTGTGCCGGGCCCCGCCCTGCCCGCCGCCCGTACCGGCCCGCTTGCCCTTGGCCTTCTCCTTGGCCTTGGCCGTGGGGCGCTGCGGAGTGGCCGCGCGGCCCCGGGTGCTGTTGACGGTGCGGCCCCGGACGATCCCGATGAACTCCTCCACCAGGTCGGGGGCTTCGTCCGCCTGGGGCCACGACAGGGCGACGCGGGACTCGGGGGTCTCCGGGACCGGGCGGTAGGTGAGGTCCTTGCGGTGGTGCAGCCGGGCCAGGGACTGCGGGACGAGGAGGACGCCCACGCCCGCCGCGACCAGCTCGATCGCGTCCGCCGTGGTGGCCGGGCGCTCGACGGCGGGGCGGCCGGGCAGGGTCTCCCAGTCGAGGACGTCGTCCAGCGGGTGCAGCACGATCTCGTCGGCCAGCTCGGCGAGCGACACCTCTTCGGCGGCGGTCGCCACGTGGTCCTTGGGGATCACCACGACGGTCGTCTCGGTGTAGAGGGGGATCGCGGCCAGGACGTCCCGGTCGACCGGCAGCCGTACGAGCCCGGCGTCGGCGCCGCCGTCCGCCAGCAGTCCGGGGGCGTCGGCGGCGGTCGCCTGGACGAGCTCCAGGGGGGTGTCGGGCAGCCGCTCGTGCCAGACCCTCACCCACTTGGTGGGCGTCACGCCGGGGACGTACGCGAGTCGGAAGGATGAGGGGATGTCCGAGCCTGTCACGGAACCAGGCTACCGGTCGGTGGTCGGAGGTATGTCCCATGGTCGATACCCTGGACCCATGACGTCGCACAAGACCGCCCAGACCATGAAGCCCGCCACGGCGGCGAAGAAGCTGGGTGTGTACCTCCAGGCCACGCCCGCCGAGTTCCAGGAGGGTGCCGTCTCCCGCACCGAGCTCAACGCCCTCCAGACGGACCCGCCCGCCTGGCTTGTGGAGCTGCGCCGCACCGGCCCGCACCCCCGCCCGGTCGTCGCCGCGAAGCTCGGTATCTCGATCGCGGGGCTCGCCCGCGGCGGGGTCACCGAGCCGCTCACCACCGAGCAGATCGACGCGCTGAAGGACGAGATGCCGGAGTGGCTCCGGAAGGAGCGCGCCACGCAGGCCGAGGTGCGCAAGGAGGCCGCCCGCATCAAGGAGCGCAACGCCGAGCGGGCCGCACGCTCCGGCGAGCAGCAGTAACTCCGGCGGTCAGCAGTGGCCGGATCCCCCGGCCGGACGTCGACCGTCACGGATTCCGGGCCTCCCCTCAGGGCGTCGGGCCCGCCCGTCAGGGCCTGCGGCCCCGCCCCTGCGGGAACTCGCCGAGGCTCACCGCACGGTGAATCGTCTCGGCCAGTTCTCGCGGATCCTCGGTGAAGGTGTCCACCCGGATCTTCCGCCCGTCGCGCAGCTCGATGGCGTAGCCGAAGCCCGTCCCGCGGGCCTCGGCCAGCGGGCGTCCGTCCCCGGCCGAGGCGGACCCGATCCGCTCGATGTCCGCCCAGGGGATCAGCGTGGCGGTGCCCGCGACCCGGTGGGTCAGCCCGCGCTCATGAACGTCGAAGCACTGCTCCCGGGTGCGGAGGGCCTGCATCAGGCGCCAGATCCCGAGCCCGAGACCGGCCAGCCCCACCCCGAGGAGCAGGCCCGCCAGTTCGGGCGCGCCGTCGGTGGTCCCGATCGAGGCGATGGTCACCGGCACTCCGAAGGCGAGTCCGACGACCCCGGTGACCAGCAGGATCCCGGCCAGTCGTAGCCGTCTGCCGCCGTCGGTGCGGTGTTCGCGGACGAATCCGCCGAGTTCCCGTGCGGCTTCGGTGCGTCGCATCGCCGTTTCCCCCGTCGTGGACACCTCAAATTCTGCCCGATCGTGGGGGCCGGCACCACGGAAACGGCCGGACACATGCCACGGGCCCGTGGCCGGTCCGCCCCGCCGACGCGTACGTCGGTGGCGCGGCCCTGCCACGGGCCCGTCGGGTACCGGATCGGTCGTCGGGTACCGGTGAGGTCAGAGAACGCCGGACTCGGCGATGGTGACCTTGGCGCTGGTACGGCCGCTGCCGGAGCCGAGCGCCTCGATCTTGCGGACGAGCTTCATGCTGTCCTCGTCGGCGACCTCGCCGAAGACCACGTGCTTGCCGTCCAGCCACGGGGTGAGCACCGTGGTGATGAAGAACTGCGAACCGTTGGTGTTCGGGCCGGCGTTGGCCATCGAGAGCAGGCCGACACGGTCGTGCTTGAGCTTGAAGTTCTCGTCGGCGAACTTCTCGCCGTAGATGCTCTTGCCGCCGGTGCCGTCGCCGCGGGTGAAGTCACCGCCCTGGAGCATGAAGTCCGTGATGACGCGGTGGAAGGACGAGCCGGCGTAGCCGAAGCCCTTCTCGCCGGTGGCGAGCGCGCGGAAGTTCTCCGTCGTCTTGGGGACGACGTCGTCGAACAGGTTGAACGTGATCCGCCCTGCGGGGGCGTTGTCGATGGTGATGTCGAAGTAGACCTTGGTTGTCATGGTGACATCCTCACATTCCTGGCAACCGCAGGTGAAACCCGGGTTGGGTCGGCACGCCGGAAGTCTGGATTCCGCTCACCCTCCGGCGGCACCTCGGTGGGCCGCGTAGACGGCGTTCACCAGGGCCGTCTTGCGCGGGTCGTCGGCGAGCCGGGAGCCCATCCGGTTCATGACGTATCCGAGGGCGATGGAGGCATCCGGGTCGGCCAGGCCGCAGGAACCGCCCGCGCCGTCGTGGCCGAACGCCCGCGGGTCGGGGCCGTACGAGCGGTTCGCACCGCTCAGCCAGAAGCCGAGGGCGATCTCCGTGTCGTGCGGGAAGCCGTCGCCGAGGACCAGGTCGCGGCAGGCTCCCTGCCCTTCCCCGGCGCGGGCGGCCGCCCTCTCCGAGAGGATCCGGCGGCCGTCGAGACTGCCGCGTCCGGCCAGGATCCCGTAGAGCGCGGCGACCGCCCGGGCGGTGCCGTGGCCGTTGGCGGCGGGGATCTCCGCTTCCCGCCAGGCGGGGGTGTTGGCGGCGGCCCGGCCGGTCGGCGGATTGAGCAGGGAGGCGACGGCGACCGGTGTCATCCGGTCCAGGAGGGCCGCCTGGGCGGCCCGGTCGGAGCGCTCCTGGACGAGTTCGGCGAGCCGGTGGGTCTCGCTCTCCGGGAGGCCGAAGGTGAAGTCGATGCCCAGCGGTCCGGTGATCTCCTGCCGGAGGAACGCCCCGGGCCGCAGCCCGGTGATCCGGCGGACCACTTCGCCGACGAGGAATCCGTAACTGATCGCGTGGTATCCGGAGCGGGTTCCCGGCTCCCACCAGGGGGCGGTGGCGGCGAGCCGGGCGCAGGCCGTATCCCAGTCGTAGAGCTCCTCCAGGGAGAGCGGGCTGTCGGGCCCGGCCACTCCGGAGCGGTGCGAGAGGAGGTGGCGTACGAGGACGGACTCCTTGCCGTGCGCGGCGAATTCCGGCCAGTAGTGGGCGACCGGGGCGTCGAGATCGAGCAGCCCCCGGTCGGCCAGGACATGGGCGCAGAGCGCGGTCGGGCCCTTGCCGGTGGACCAGACGTTGACCAGGGTGTCCCGTTCCCAGGGCCGGGTGCGGGCCGCGTCCGCCCAGCCGCCCCACAGGTCGACCACCGGTTCGCCGTCGACCAGGACGGTCACCGCCGCGCCGAGTTCGCCGCGCTCGGTGAAGTTCTCCTCGAAGGCGTCCCGGACCCCGGCGAACCGGTCGTCGCAGTGGCCGTGGATCTGGGGCACGGGGCCTCCCTCGTCGCGGGCGCGGGTCCGGCGGCGGAAACCGGAGCCTGACGCCCCCGCAACGTACCGACTGGTCGGATCGGAGGGAAGGGCCGATGCCCGGGGAACAGCGGAGCCCCGGCCGCCGCCGCCCGGCTCAGCGGATGCCCGCCTCCAGGCTCAGGCTCCAGCGGCCCGGCAGACCGGTCAGGGTGATGGTCGACAGGGGGCGGACGTCGACGTTCCAGTACGTGGCGGGCGGGGCGTTCAGGGCGTAGACGAGGGCCGCCCGGATCACGGCGGGTTCGGCGACCGCGACGACGAGGCCGTCGTCGGCGGGGCGGGTGTCCAGCCAGCCGCCCACGCGCCCGATGAAGCCGAGCATCGACTCGCCGCCGTGCGGGGCGCTGCGCGGGTCGGCGAGCCAGCAGTCCACGGCTGCCGGTTCCCGGGAGGTGACCTCGCCCAGGGTCAGCCCCCGCCAGCGGCCCATCTCCCAGTCGCGCAGGGCCGGTTGAGCCATCGGCGCGAAGCCGAGGGCGTCGCCGGTGGCGCGGCTGCGCGGGGTGGGCGAGCAGTAGCGCAGCTCGGCGGCGCCGAGCGGGACGAGCGTGTGGGCGACGAGCTGCACCTCGTGCCAGCCGGCCTGATCGAGCGGCCGGTCGTCGTCGAAGCGTTCGGCCAGCCGGGAGGAGCTGCGCGCCGCTGCGACCAGGTGGACCCGAAGCGTCATGGCGGGATCGTGAGGCCGAACGCGCGTTTGGTCAAGAGGGCGTGCCCGCCCGGACGCAGCGTCAGCCGCCCAGGAGGCCGTCGAAAGCGGTACGGAGGCGACGGACGCCCTCCGCGATCTCGGCCGCTCCGGAGACGCCGGCGAAACTCAGGCGGACGTGTCCGGCCGGGGGTTCGGCGCAGAAGAAGGGGCGGCCGGGGGCGATGGCGACCGAGGCGCGCAGGGCGGCCGAGACGAGCGCCGGTTCGTCAGGGCCGTCCCCCGCACCGCCGCCGGGGAGCCGGAGCCAGAGGCTGCCGCCGCCCGCCGGGAGGTGCGGCAGCACGAGTTCCGGGAGCTCGCCGCCGAGGGCGGTGGCCAGGGCCGTACGACGGTGGCGCAGCTCGGTGGCGACGGCGGCCAGGTGGCGGCCCCAGGACGGGGAGCCGACGAGTTCCAGGGCGGCTTCCTGGAGCGGCCGGGGCACGAAGAAGCTGTCGACGACCTGGATGGCCCGCAGGCGCTCCAGCACCGGGCCGCGGGCGGCGAGCGCGCCGACCCGGAGGCTGGGCGAGGTGACCTTGGTCAGCGAGCAGACGTGGACGACGGTCCCGTCGGGGTCATCGGCGGCGAGCGGCGCGGGGAGCGGCCCCGAGTCGTCGTGGACGAGCCGGCGGGCGAAGTCGTCCTCGACCACGAATGCCCCGGCCGCCCGGGCGATGGCCAGGATCTCGGGGCGGCGGGCGGGCACGAGGGTGGCCCCGGTGGGGTTGTGGAAGAGCGGCTGGGTGACGAAGACCCGAGCGCCGGTGGCCCGGAACGCGTCGGCGAGCAGCTCGGGGCGGACCCCGTCGGCGTCCATCGGCACGGGGACGGGGCGCAGTCCGGTGGCGCGGGCGGCGGCGAGCATCCCGGGGTAGGTCGGTGACTCCACGAGGACGGGGGCACCGGGCGGGGCGAGGGCGCGCAGGGCGGTGGCCAAGGCACCCTGCGCGCCCGCGGTGATCAGGACGTCGGCAGCGCTGACGGCCGGGCCGATCTCGCGGGCGAACCAGGACCGCAGCTCGGGCAGCCCGTCCGTCGGAGGCCGGCTCCAGGCGCCCGGCCGGCGGCCCGCGCGGGCCAGGGCGGCGGAGAGGGCCCGTTCGGGCTGGAGCGAGGCGTGGAGGTAGCCGCCGTTGAACTCGATGACGCCGGGCGGCGGAGCGGTGAGGGTGACCAGCACCCCGGAGGCGTCGACCGTACGCGGCACGACCTCGGGTCCGCCGTCGCCGCTCAGCGACACCTCCTGCCAGGACGTGTCGCCCGGGGCCGGGAGTGCGGCGCGAGGGTCCGCCCGGAACGCGCCGGAGCCCGGGCGGGTGGTGACGAGCCCCTCGGCGGAGAGCTGGGCGATGGCGCGGGAGACGGTGACGGGGCTGACCCGGAACCGTTCGACGAGCGCCCGACTGGACGGCAGCTTTCCACCGGGAGAGTAGCGGTTAAGCTCGGCCCGCAGGGAAGTGACCAGTTCGGCGACGCTGCTACGCTCTTGCATGAGAGCAGAGAATAGCGCTACCCGAACTTCAGCGATAGCGGTCGCCGGCGATCCGGCGGTCCCCCCGCACCCCACTTCGGCGGCCTCCTCTCCGGCCGGCTCCGCAACCGCCCCTCCGGCCGGTTCTTCGGCAGCTTCCTCTGCCGCCTCTCCGGCAAGTTCTTCGGTGGCTTCCTCGGCCGCTCCTTCGGCCGGCCGGAGCGGGACCGTGCTCGCCGGGCTCGGCGTCGTGGCGTTCTCGCTCACCTTCCCGGCCACGGCCTGGGGGCTGGAGAGCTTCGGCCCCTGGTCCCTGGTGGCGCTGCGCAGCGTGCTGGCCGCCCTGGTCGCGGGCGGGGTGCTGCTGGCCGCGCGCGTCCCGTTGCCCGCGCGCCGCCACTGGGCCGGGCTCGCGGTGGTCGGGGGTGGGGTGGTGGTGGGCTTCCCTCTGCTGACGACGCTGGCCCTGCAGACCTCCACCACCTCGCACGCGGCCGTGGTCGTGGGTCTGCTGCCGCTGACCACGGCGGTGCTGGGATCCCTGCGCACCGGCGAGCGGCCCTCGCGCGCGTTCTGGATCGCGGCCCTCGCCGGGGCGGCCGTGGTGATCGCCTTCACCGTGCAGCAGAGCGGCGGCGCCCTGACGACCGGCGACCTGTATCTGTTCGGCGCTCTGCTGGTCTGCGCGGCCGGATACACCGAGGGCGGCCGGCTGGCCCGGGTGATGCCGGGGTGGCAGGTGATCGGCTGGGCGCTGGTCCTGTGCCTGCCGCTCGCGGTGGCGGGCAGCCTGATCGCCCTGCCGCTCGAACCCGTGCACCTGAACGCCCACGGCGTCCTCGGCCTGGTCTGGGTCGCCGCCGGATCGACGTTCCTCGGGCTGTACGTCTGGTACCGGGGGATGGCGGCGATCGGGGTGGCCCGCGCCAGTCAGCTCCAGCTCGCCCAGCCGCTGCTGACGCTCGTGTGGTCGTTCCTCCTGCTCGGCGAGGAGCTCTCGGCGGCGGCTCCGGTCGCGGCGGTGGCCGTACTCGTCTGCATCGCCGCCACCCAGCGGGCCGGCCGCCGCGCGGGGCGGGAAGCCGGGACCGTACGGTCAGGACGGGAATCCCGGCCCTTACGGTCATAGACTTGTCGACACGGACACCGTCTCCCCCTGTGAGGAGGTCGCTCCCGATGGAGGCACACACGGGCGACCGGCTGCTGATGCACGGCAGGACCGTGGGACAGCACGACCGGGTCGCCGAGATCATCGAGGTGCTCGGTGACGGGGGCGCTCCCCCGTACCGGCTCCGCTTCGACGACGGCCATGAACACCTGATGTCACCGGGCCCCGACAGCGTCGTCCAGCACATGGAGGCGCCGAAGGACGAGCAGACGCGGTAACAGCGCCGGGGCCGGGACCGCACAGAAGGGTCCCGGCCCGCGGCGTGGACGGCTCAGCCCGGGAACCGTTCCCAGCGGCTCAGTCCGCGAACCGCCCCGGGCGGCTCACCCCGGGAACCGGCCCCGACGGCGGGAGCGGGCGCGGCCCCGGTCCGGGTAGAGCCGGACCCGGTCCTGGTAGTGGTCGGCCACCACGCGTCGCATCGCGCCGATCCGGTCCGCCATCACGCTCTTCCCGGAGAAGAAGACATGGCCGCCCGCCTCCTCGTGGTCACGGGCGAGGGCGAGGTGGCGGGAGAGCTCCACCGGGTCCTGCCAGGCGGCTGCCTGGGCGGGGTCACCCGCCTTGTACAGCGCCTCGCCCACGTAAAGCTCGACGCCCGTGCCCCGCACGGTCGCGCTCCACCAGGCGAGGACCTTGGCGTAGTCGGCGGCGGTCTGGCCGATGTGCCAGTAGATCTGCGGGCAGATGTAGTCGATCCAGCCCTCCTTGACCCACTTGCGGGTGTCGGCGTGCAGGTCGTCGTAGGTCTGCACGCCCGCCCGTGTGTCCGACCCCAGCGGATCGGTCTCCTTGTTGCGCCAGACCGCGAAGGGGCTGATCCCGAAGCGGACGTGCGGCTTGATCGCCCGGATCCGCTCCCCCGTCTCGCGCACGAGCCGGTCGATGTTGTCGCGCCGCCAGGCCGCCCGGTCGGCGAAGCCGCCGCCGTACCGCGCGAACGCCGTGTCGTCGTCGAAGGTCTGCCCGGCCACCGGATACGGGTAGAAGTAGTCGTCCCAGTGCACGGCGTCGATGTCGTAGCGGCGCACGGCGTCGAGCATCGCGTCCTGGACGAAGCGACGGACCTCGGGCAGGCCGGGGTTGTAGTAGAGCTTCCCTCCGTACGGCACGGTCCAGCCCGGGTTGAGCCGGGCCGGGTGGGAGGCGATCAGGCGGGACGGGTCCGTGTGGTTCGCCACCCGGTACGGGTTGAACCAGGCGTGCAGCTCCAGGCTCCGGTCGTGCGCCGCGCGCACCGCCGTGCCGAGCGGGTCCCAGCCCGGGTCCTTGCCCTGGGTGCCGGTGAGACAGTCGGCCCACGGCTCGTACGGCGAGGGCCACAGGGCGTCGGCGGTCGGCCGGACCTGGAACACCGCCGTGTTGAGCCGCAGCTCCACCGCCCGGTCCAGGTAGGCGAAGAGCTCGGCCTCCTGCTGTACCGCCGTGAGGCCCGGCTTCGAGGGCCAGTCGATGTTGGCGACGGTGGCGATCCACATGCCGCGCACCTCGCCCGCCGCCCACGGAAGCCCGCCACCCTTCCGCCGCCCCGACGGGGAGGCGACCGCGTCACCTGCGGTCGTCATCGCCGCCAGCAGTCCCGCCGCGCTCAGTACGAACGCCCTTCTCGCCACACCCGTGCGCCGCATCCCGGCCCACCTCTCTCCGCCGTGTCCCGCACCCGACTCCGATGGCTCCACGTAACCGCATCATGCCCATCCGTAGCCGTCATGACCCGCGGGACGTTCGCGTCGGCATTCGGAGTAACGTCGTGGGGTCGAGGCGGGCACCGGAATCACACGGGACCCTGCGATACGGAGAACAGCGAAAGGCACGAGGTGACGGACCTTATGGCCGACATTGCACGCGTCGGAGTGGTGGGCTGTGGCCAGATGGGCGCAGGTATCGCGGAGGTGTGCGCGCGCAGCGGCCTCGAAGTGAAGGTCGCCGAGACCACCGGCGAAGCGCTGGAGATCGGCCGCACCCGTCTGCACAACTCCCTCTCGAAGGCCGCCGAACGCGGCAAGATCACGGCGGAGGAGCGGGACGAGACCCTCGGCCGGCTGAGCTTCACCACCGACCTCGGGGAGTTCGCCGACCGCGATCTCGTCATCGAGGCCGTCGTGGAGAACGAGCAGGTCAAGACGGAGATCTTCCAGGTGCTCGACCAGGTGGTGACCCGGCAGGACGCGATCCTGGCGTCCAACACCTCCTCGATCCCGCTGGTGAAGCTGGCCGTCGCCACCTCGCGCCCGGACCGGGTCATCGGCATCCACTTCTTCAACCCGGCACCGGTGCAGAAGCTCGTCGAGCTGATCCCGGCGCTGACCACGTCGGACGAGACGATCAAGCGCGCCGAGGCCGTGGTGCAGGACGTGCTCGGCAAGCACCCGATCCGCGCCCAGGACCGGTCCGGGTTCGTCGTGAACGCGCTGCTGATCCCGTATCTGCTCTCCGCGATCCGGATGTTCGAGTCGGGCATCGCCAGCCGCGAGGACATCGACAACGGCATGGAGATGGGCTGCGCCCACCCGATGGGCCCGCTCAAGCTGGCGGACCTGATCGGCCTGGACACCGTGGCCTCAGTCGCGGACTCGATGTACGCCGAGTACAAGGAGCCGCTGTACGCCGCCCCGCCTCTCCTCCAGCGCATGGTCGACGCGGGGCGCCTCGGCCGGAAGACCGGCTCGGGCTTCTACGCCTACTGACCGTCCCGGTGGCGGGCCCGACGCTCACGCGGCCGGGCCCGCCACAGCACTTTTCCGAGGTCAGGACCGTACGGCCGAGGCGTCGATCACCATGCGTCGCCGCCCGAGTCGGGGCCGACGTAGATCTCCGCCCCGTCGGACCCCCAGACGCGGGTGTACCCGCCGCTCGGGGCCGACACGACGAGGTCCCCCTCCTCCAGCGAGACCATCCCGTCCGTCTTCTCGGCGAACCACTCCACGGTGAGGGTCTCGCCCGGTTTCAGGGAGACCTCCTCCGCTGTGGGCTCGAACACCACGGTCATGTCGCGGTCGGCCCGGACAAGGAATCGCATTCTCCTCCTCGGAGGTCGTGGCACACAGGGACTGGGTTACGGGGCCCGGCTCAGCCCAGTCTCAGATGGTGCAGCATCAGCAGCGCGGCCGCCATGTTCGCTGCGGGCACCTCGCCCCGGGCGATCATGTCCGGGACCACCTTGAGGGGTATCCACTCGCGGCGCGACGACTCGAAGGCGTCCTGCGGCCGGCCGGTCCAGTGGGCCTCGTCGGACCAGTAGAGGTGGTGGCGGGCGTCGGTGAGGCCGTTCGACGGTTCCACGGTGAGCAGGGGGCGCAGCTCGCCGGGGCGCCAGCCGGTCTCCTCCTCCATCTCGCGGGCCGCCGCCGACGCGATGTCCTCGCCGTCCTCGACGACGCCCGCGGCCAGCTCCCACCCCCAGCTGTCGGTGATGAACCGGTGCCGCCAGAGCAGCAGCACCTCGTTCGCCTCGTTGACGACCGTGGCGGCCGCGACGGGGCGCAGCCGGATGACGAAATGATCGAGGTGGCTGCCGTCGGGCAGCTCGACATCCGCCAGATTCACCCGGAACCACGGGTTCTGATACACATTCTGTTCGCTTAAGTTCGTCCACTGCACGGTTCTGCCGCCTTTCGACATGTTGGGGTCAACATGCCAGCAGGCTCGGCAGTCGGAGGGAACGGACGACGGGGGCGTCGGCGGAGCTCACAGAGGCACGCGGAGCGCCTCGTCGATGAGATCGGTGGTTTCGACGGCGTCGGCGCAGCCGCTCGCGGCCAGCTCGCCGCGGACCTGCCGCAGCCGGTCGCGCAGCCGCTGGGACTCCATTCCCCGGGCCCGTACGGCCATTTCGGCAGCTGTACCGGCCGCGCGGTCGGCCTCGCGCTGGAGCAGCTCGATATGACTGAGCATCGCGAGGCGGTGCACGCGCCCCCGGTCGTGCGCCGGGGCGCGCACGGCGGAGGCCGCGTGCTCCCGGGCGGCGGACAGATCGCCGAGACAGATGAGCGCCTCGGCCACCTGGACGTCGACCAGGCCCGGCTGGACGTACCCGGTCTCGTCCGGCTCCCGGCCGGTGTGGATCCGGCCCGCCTGGGCCTCGGCCCGCCCGATGCAGGCGCGGGCGCTCGCCGCGTCGCCGAGCTGGGCGTACGCCTTGGCCTGCATGGCGTGCAGATCGGCGGCGAGGGCCGGGGTGATGTGGCCGCCGGCGGCCCGCAGCGCGGCCTCGGCGAACGCGATGGAGCGGCGGTAGTCGCCGAGGAACAGCGACTGGGTGACCAGCAGAGCGATCACATAGCCGCCGAGCCCCCGGTCGCCGCTGGACTTGGCGAGCCGCAGCGCCTGGTGGAAGTAGCGCTGGGCGAGACCGTGGGCGTCGGAGTCGTAGGCGCAGATGCCCGCCACCGCGACCAGGCCCGCCGTCGCCCGGTGCAGGCTGCGGCCGAGCGCGTCGCTGTGGCCGCCGCGCAGCAGCGGCGCGGCCTCCGCGTTGAGGAAGCGGACGATCCGGGATCTGGTCGCGATGCCGCCCGTCTTGCGGTACATCTGCTCGTAGTGGTCGCGGGCCGCCTTGAGCATCGCTATGTCGGCGGGGCTCACCCGGCCGGGGCCGGGACGGGAGACGTCGGTGTCCTCCGGCGGGTTCTCCCACTCCCAGACCGGCATCACCGCCGAGGTCCCCGTGACGGCGGGGACGGCGGCGAGGTGCGGGCGCCGCTGTTCATCGGAACGCCACAGCGCGGTGGCCCGCTCGACGAACCCGGAGAGGGAGGCGCTCGCGGTGCCGGCGTCCGTCCCCGCGGATGACGCCGACGCGCCCATCCCGATGTCGTCGAGCCCGACCGGCCTGCCCAGCCGTCCGGCCAGCACCTCGCAGATCAGGTCCGGCACCTGGCCGCGCGGGCGCTGGCCCTTGAGCCAGCGAGAAACGGCGGTGTGTTCGTACCGCAGGGCCAGCCCGCGGGACCGGCCCGCCCGGTTGACGTGACCGGCGAGGCCCGCCCGGGAGACACCGGACTCCTCGATCAACGATTCGAGCAGGACATTGGGCTCCATCGTCCCCCCAGGTGCGTGTCGCAATGAGCCTAGTGGAGCACGATTCACACGGGGTGTGAACGGAATGCCCGAACCCTCCTGCTGTGCGCTCTGCCGCGCGGGTCCCGGGCTCGGTTGAATGAACTCCCTCGCAAGAGGCGGCCGGGTCGTCGGCTCCCCCTCGTAACGGCCCACGACCCGCACCCGCGCCGTCCGCACCGCTACCTGCCCGACACTCCGAGGCGGTGCGGACGGCGCCCGGACCGCACGGCCCACTGACCGACGACGAAGGAGGGTGGCTGCGGAACGGCGGCCGGAACCGCGCTTCCTCCCGGTTCCCGCTCCGGATCCGGCGTGTGGTCCCTCCGCCGATCGGCGGGACGGAGAAGGGGCGTATCCGGTGGCCGGATACGCCCCTTCTCAACGCCGTGGCACCTGGGTGTCACGCCCCGCGCAGCACCGCGCCCGTACGCTCGGCGGCCAGGGCCACCGCGCTGTCGCGGGCGGCCGAGGCCTCCTCGACGGTCAGCGTGCGGTCGGCGGCGCGGAAGCGCAGCGCGTACGCCAGGGACTTGTTGCCCCCGCCGATCTGCTCGCCGGTGAAGACGTCGAACAGCCGCAGCGATTCGAGGAGTTCACCCGCGCCCTCGCGCAGCGCCGCCTCCACGTCGGCGGCCGGGACATCCCCGGCGACGACGAGCGCGACATCCTGGGTCGCCACCGGGAAGGTGGAGATCCTCGGCGCCTGGAGCGCTCCGTCGACGGCCTGTTCCAGGACGTCCAGCTCGACCTCGGCGGCGCAGGTCCGCTCGGGCAGGTGCAGCGCCTTGATCACGCGCGGGTGCAGCTCGCCCGCGTGTCCGAAGAGGGTCTCCTCGCCGTTCACGTTGACGTACAGCGCGGCGCAGCGGCCCGGGTGCCACGGGGCGTGCTGGTCGGCGCGGACGATGACCTCGACACCGGCCTCCGCGGCGATCAGGCGGGCCGCCTCGACGGCGTCGGCCCAGGTCGCCGGGGTGCCCTTGCCCCACCAGCCGGCCTGCTCGCGGGCGCCCGCGAGGACGACGGCGGCGCGGCGCGGCTGACGCGGCAGGGCCGCGTCCAGACCGGCGATCTCCTCGTCGGTGGGGCGGCGGTCGACGGGCAGCCGGACGGCCTGCGTCTCCTCGCCTGTCGGCCGGAAGACCAGGCCCGTCTCGAAGAGCGCCAGGTCGTGGCTGCCGCGGCCGTCGTTGCGCCGCAGGGCGCCGAGGAGGCCCGGCAGCAGCGTGGTGCGCAGCGCCGGCTCCTCGTCGGAGAGCGGGTTGACCAGCTTGACCGTGCGGCGGCGGGCGTCGTCCGCCTCCAGGCCGAACTGGTCGAGGACCGCGTCGCCGATGAACGGGTAGCTGAGCGCCTCGACGTAACCGGCTCCGGCCAGCACCCGGCCGATGCGGCGGTGCAGCCGCTGCCGGCCGGTGAGACCGCGCCCGGAGGGGGGCGTGGGCAGCGTGGAGGGCAGGTTCTCGTAGCCCTCCAGCCGGATGACCTCTTCGGCCAGGTCGTTCGGCTCGTTCAGGTCGGGCCGCCAGGACGGGACGGTGACGATCAGTTCGTCCTGCCCGTAGACGTCGCAGCCGACCTCCTGGAGGCGGCGGACGACGGTCTCGCGGCCGTACTCCACACCGGCCACCGTGTCCGGGTGGTTCGCCGGCATGGCGATGGTGCGCGGCGCGTGCGGCGAGGTGATCTCGGTGACCCCGGCCTCGGCGGTGCCGCCCGCGAGGAGGACCAGCAGGTCCACCGTGCGCTGCGCCGCTGCCGCGGCGGCCTGCGGGTCGGCGCCGCGCTCGAAGCGCTTGGACGCCTCGGAGGACAGCTTGTGGCGGCGCGCGGTGCGGGCGATCGAGATCGCGTCGAAGTGCGCGGCCTCGATGACGACCTCGGTGGTCAGCGCGTGCTCGCCGTCCGCGTCGGCGATCTCGGTGTTGGCGCCGCCCATGACGCCCGCGAGGCCGATGGGCCCGCGGTTGTCGGTGATGACCAGGTCCTCGGCGTCCAGCACGCGGACGGTGCCGTCCAGGGTGGTGAGCTTCTCGCCCTGGGTGGCGCGGCGCACGCCGATCGGCCCGTCGACCCGGTTGCGGTCGTAGGCGTGCAGCGGCTGGCCGAGCTCCAGCATCACGTAGTTGGTGATGTCGACGGCCAGCGAGATCGGCCGCATCCCGGCCTTCTGCAGCCGGCGCTGCATCCAGATCGGCGAGCGGGCCTCGGGCTGGAGACCCGTGACGGTGCGGGCGGTGAAGCGGTCGCAGCCGATCGGGTCGCTGATCTGGACCGGGTAGCCGTACGCGTTCGGCGCGGGCACGTCCAGCAGCGCCGGGTCGCGCAGCGGCAGCCCGTAGGCGGTCGCGGTCTCGCGGGCGACACCGCGCATGGAGAGGCAGTAGCCGCGGTCCGGGGTGACGGCGATGTCGAGGACCTCGTCGACGAGCTGGAGCAGCTCGATCGCGTCGGTGCCGACCTCGTGCTCCGGCGGCAGCACGATGATGCCGTGGGTGCCGTCGTCGCCCATGCCGAGCTCGTCGGTGGAGCAGATCATGCCGTGCGAGGTCTTGCCGTACGTCTTGCGCGCGGCGATCGCGAAGTCGCCGGGCAGGACCGCGCCCGGGAGGACCACGACGACCTTGTCGCCGACCGAGAAGTTACGGGCGCCGCAGACGATCTCCTGCGGTTCGCCGGTGCCGTTGGCGGTGCCGACGTCGACGGTGCAGAAGCGGATGGGCTTCTTGAACCCCTCCAGCTCCTCGATGGTCAGGACCTGTCCGACGACCAGGGGGCCCTTGAGGCCCGCGCCGATCTGCTCGACGGTCTCGACCTCGAGGCCGACGGAGACGAGCTTGGCCTGGACGTCACGGCCGGTCTCCGTCTCCGGCAGGTCGACGTACTCCCGCAGCCAGGAAAGCGGGACGCGCATCAGATCTCCATCCCGAACGGCCGGGTGAACCGGACGTCACCCTCGACCATGTCTCGCATGTCTTCGACGTTGTGGCGGAACATCAGCATCCGTTCGATGCCGAACCCGAAGGCGAATCCGCTGTACTTCTGGGGGTCGACGCCACAGGCGGTGAGCACCTTGGGGTTGACCATGCCGCAGCCGCCCAGCTCGATCCAGCCCTCGCTGCCGCAGGTGCGGCAGGGGCGGTCGGGGTTGCCGACGGACTCGCCGCGGCAGACGTAGCAGACCATGTCCATCTCGGCGGACGGCTCGGTGAACGGGAAGAAGTTCGGCCGCAGCCGGGTCTTCATGTCCGGGCCGAAGAGCGCCTGGACCATGTGGTCGAGGGTGCCCTTGAGGTCGGCCATGGTCAGGCCCTCGTCGACGGCGAGCAGCTCGATCTGGTGGAAGACCGGGGTGTGCGTGGCGTCCAGCTCGTCGGTGCGGTAGACCCGGCCGGGGCAGACCACGTAGACGGGGGGCTTGCGCTCCAGGAGCGAGCGGGCCTGGACCGGGGAGGTGTGCGTACGCAGCACGACGCCGGACTCGTCGCCCTCGGTCACCTTGCCGTCGGGCGTGGTGCCCTGGACGAAGAAGGTGTCCTGCATCTGGCGGGCCGGGTGGTCGGGCACGAAGTTCAGGGCGTCGAAGTTGAACCACTCCGCCTCGACCTCGGGGCCCTCGGCGATCTCGTAGCCCATGGCCACGAAGACGTCCGCGACGCGCTCCATGAACGTCGTCAGCGGGTGGCGGGCGCCGGCCGGGGTGCGGTCGTAGGGCAGCGTGACGTCCACGGCCTCCTCGACGAGCACCCGGGCGTCGCGCTCGGCCTCCAGCTCGGCCTGGCGGGCGGCCAGCGCCTTGGAGACGGCGCCGCGGGCCTGGCCCACGCGCTTGCCCGCCTCGGCCTTGGCCTGCGGGGGCAGGGCGCCGATCTCGCGGTTGGCGAGGGACAGCGGCGAGGTACCTCCGGTGTGCGCGGTCTTCGCCTGGGCGAGCGCGTCGAGGTCACCGGCGGCGGCGAAGGCGGCGAACGCCTCGTCCCGCATGCGCTCGATCTCTTCCGGTTTCAGTGCCTCGACCTCGACTGGGTCGTACGACTTGTTCGGTGCCGACATCTCTTCCCGTGCTTCCGATTGGCTGATGGCGCGACCCGGCCGGAGACCGCTGGACGCAAAGGTGCCAAAGGTCGAGTCTACGGGCCGCAGGACGGTCGGGGCGCCCGTGGGCTGCTCACACCAGGTAGGCGGGCAGGGCCACGGGCAGAATAAATCGGAACTCGGCTCCGCCGCGGGGCCCCCGGTCGACGGTGATGGTGCCACCGTGGGCCTCGACGATGCCCTTGACGATGTAGAGGCCCAGGCCCGTGCCGCCGCGCTTGCTGCCCCGCCAGAAGCGGGTGAAGACGCGGCTCATCGACTCCTCGGGGATGCCGGGGCCTTCGTCGCTCACGGTGACAGCCGTTCCCATCTCGTCGTCGGCGCCCGGCGCGGGTGCCGGGGCGATCTCAATGGTGACGGTTCCCTCGCCGTGGCGCACCGCGTTTTCCAGGAGGTTGCCGAGGACCTGGTCGACCTTGTCGGGGTCGGCCCACAGGTCGGGCAGCGGTCCGCGGGTGCGGACGAGGAAGCGCTCGGCGGCCTGGCCGCCGGTGATGAGCGCCTGGATGTGCCGGGCCACGGCGGCGGCGATGTCGACGGGCTGGCGGCGCAGCTCCAGCCGCCCGGAGTCGATGCGGGAGATGTCGAGCAGTTCGGCGATGAGCCGGGTGACCCGGCCGGCGTCGGCGTCGACGGTCTCCAGCATCAGCCGCTTCTGGTCGTCGGTGAACCTCTCCCACTTGGCGAGCAGCGTGGCGGTGAACCCTTTGACGGAGGTCAGCGGGGAGCGCAGCTCGTGGGCGACGGTGGCGATCAGTTCGGCGTGGCTGCGTTCGGTACGCCGGCGGGCCTCGGTCCCCCGCAGGCAGACCACGACCCGGCGCACCGGCCCGGTCGGGTGCTCGCGTACGTAGCGGGCGGAGACCAGCACCTCACGGCCCCCGGGCAGCAGGAGATTGCGTTCGGGCTGGCCGTTGCGGGTGGCGAGACCGCCGTACGGGTCGGTCAGCGGCCACCAGCGCTTCCCCTTGAGGTCCTCCAGCGGGAGGACGGTGTCCAGCGGCCGGCCGATCGCGTCGGCGCGGGAGGTGGCGGTGATCCGGGCGGCGGCGGTGTTGAAGCAGACGACGTGTCCGCGCTCGTCGGCGACGACGAGACCGTCGGGAAGATCGTCCGGGTCGAGGCCACCGGCGAGACCGTCCGGACCGGCCGCAGGACCGGCCGGTTCCTCGGCCGCGGCGCGCACGGCGGCGGTGCGCGCCGGTCGCGGCGAGCTCATGCCGACAGCCATCTTCCCGTATCCCCACCTCTCGAACAGGTGCAGTGGGCCCCCGAGTTCGTCACCCTACTAGTCGTCGGTGAACCCGCGACACCCTGTGGGGGCGCGGAGGGGAGTGCGCCGGTGGGAGGGGGCGCGGGAATGGCCGGGATCGTGTGCTGACGGGCGGTGAGGACGGCGCTGGGTTACGCGTCGGGGGCGCGTCGCGGACGCTGCGCGCGGGCGGAGGCGTAGAGGCAGACGGCGGCGGCGGTGGCCAGGTTGAGGCTCTCCGCCTTGCCGTGGATGGGGACGCGGACGACGGCGTCGGCGAGCGCGCGGGTCTCCTCGGGGAGCCCCCAGGCCTCGTTGCCGAAGATCCAGGCGGTGGGGGTGCCCATGGTGCCCGCGTCCAGCTCGTCGTCCAGGTCGTCGGCGCCGGCGCCGTCGGCGGCGAGGATCCGCACCCCGGCGTCGCGCAGGCCCTGGACGGCCTGGTCGACGGGGATGCCGACGGCGACGGGGAGGTGGAAGAGCGAACCGACCGAGGCGCGTACGGACTTGGGGTTGTAGAGGTCGACGGAGGCGTCGGTGAGGATCACCGCGTCCGCGCCGGCGGCGTCCGCGCAGCGCAGGACCGTACCGGCGTTCCCGGGGTCGCGGACGTTGGCCAGAACGGCCACCAGGGTGGGCCGGGCGTCCAGGATCTCCTGGAACGGGGAGTCCAGGAAACGGCAGACGCCGATGAGGCCCTGTGGGGTGACGGTCTGGGAGACGTCGGCGAGGACGTCGGCGTCGGCCAGGTGGACCCGGGCGCCCGCCGTGTGGGCGGCCTCGACGATGTCGGCGTACCGGTCGGCGGCCTCGGGGGTGGCGAACAGCTCGATGAGGGTCGGCTCACCGTCCCCGCCGCGGTGGGCGGCGGCCTCGCGTACGGCCTGGGGCCCCTCGGCGATGAACCTGCGCTCCTTGCCCCGGAAGTTGCGGCGGGCCAGCCGACGGGCGGCGGCGACGCGGGGGGAGCGCGGGGAGATCAGTTCGGGGGTGCCCATGGTCGGCGGCGAGCCTCTCTGCGTACGGCGGTGGGGTTCAGCGGCAACGCACCGGACCCGCAGGCGGCGTGCGCCTGCGGGTCCGGTTCACGTACTGCCTGGGAAGGCGGTGCCTGGATCAGGCGGCCTTCGGGGCGTTGACGTCGCTCGGGAGGGCCTTCTGGGCGACCTCGACGAGGGCGGCGAACGCGTTGGCGTCGTTGACCGCGAGCTCGGCCAGGATCTTGCGGTCCACCTCGATGTTGGCGGCCTTCAGACCCTGGATGAGGCGGTTGTACGTCATGCCGTTCTGGCGGGCAGCGGCGTTGATGCGCTGGATCCACAGCTGACGGAAGTCGCCCTTGCGCTTCTTGCGGTCGTTGTAGTTGTAGACCAGGGAGTGGGTGACCTGCTCCTTGGCCTTGCGGTACAGACGCGAGCGCTGACCGCGGTAGCCGCTGGCGGCTTCGAGGATTGCCCGGCGCTTCTTGTGGGCGTTGACTGCCCGCTTGACGCGTGCCACTTGTTAACTCCTTGTAGCGGGGCCGTGGGTGTCTTCACACGGCCCGGAAACGAATTGGTCCCGGTGTGATCGAGGTCGTGCCTCCGGGGCGAGCCGGAGGCCGGGCCTCACTTGCCGAGAAGCTTCTTGATCTTCTTGGCGTCGGCCGGAGCCACGACGACCGTGCCGGTCAGCGAGCGGGTCTTCTTGGACGACTTGTGCTCGAGCAGGTGGCGCTTGCCGGCCCTCTCGCGGAGCACCTTGCCGGAGCCGGTGATCTTGAAGCGCTTGCTGGCACCGCTGTGCGTCTTGTTCTTCGGCATCGCGCCGTTCTCTCCTCGTCAGTGGCGCCCCTCACGGTGCGGAGCACCGGACTGCAGGGGCGTCAGATCTCTATGGGGTTCCGGGATGACCCGGGGGCGCCTGGGTGGCGGCCCCCGAAGGTCACGCCTCGGAAGGTGTCTCGGCCGGAGCCTCGGCCGCGTCGGCCTGGGCCTCGGCGGTCTCGCCCTCGGACGCGGCGTCGGAGGAACCCTGACGCCCCGCCTTGCGGGCGGCCTGGGCCTCACGGGCTTCGGCCATGGCTTCGGTCTTCTTCTTGTGCGGGCCCAGAACCATGATCATGTTCCGGCCGTCCTGCTTCGGGTTGGACTCGATGAAGCCCAGGTCCTCGACGTCCGAAGCGAGACGCTGGAGCAGTCGGAAGCCCAGCTCAGGACGGGACTGCTCACGACCGCGGAACATGATCGTGATCTTGACCTTGTCGCCCTGCTTGAGGAACCGGACGACGTGACCCTTCTTGGTGTCATAGTCGTGCGGGTCGATCTTCGGCCGGAGCTTCATCTCCTTGATGACCGTGTGCGCCTGGTTCTTGCGCGCCTCACGGGCCTTCATGGCCGACTCGTACTTGAACTTCCCGTAGTCCATGAGCTTGCACACGGGCGGACGGGCTGTCGCCGCCACCTCGACCAGGTCGAGGTCGTACTCCTGTGCGAGTTCCAGGGCCTTGGCAAGCGGAACAATCCCGACCTGCTCGCCGCTGGGACCGACAAGTCGGACCTCGGGAACGCGAATCCGGTCGTTGATGCGGGGCTCGGCGCTGATGGATCCTCCTCGGTAGCACCACGCGACCGCCTGGCGGACAGCCGCGTAACGTCTTATAACGTCAAGACCAACCGCGCCGGAACCGCAAAAATGCCCCGGACGGGACACAAGGCGAGGCTCCAGGAACTACCGGAACACCGCCGCGGTGAACCGCGGGGCTATCGGGCGGGCCCATCGTCCGTACGGAACGATGGTCGCCGCCTGACCGGTGACCCGCCGTCCTGAACGGACAGCCAGGTGGGAGATCGGAGCCTCCACTTGTGGGCCGGGCACATAGATGTCCGGCCGGTCGTTCCACCAGACTACCGCACGATCCCCGGGGCCCGCACCACGGAGGCCGGAGGGACGCCCGCGGACGGGAGGGCGGTGGCCTGGCCTTATCGTGTGGGCATGAGCGACGCGACCCCCAGCAGTGAGAACCCCGGCTTCGACGACATGGCCCGCGACATCGCGGAGGTCCCCGCGGTCGAGGTGATCGTGACGGTCGCCGTCAACCTGATGAGCGCGGCCGCCGTGAAGCTCGGCCTCACCGAGGAGGGCGAGGACCACAAGGACCTCGACGAGGCCCGCAAGCTGGTCCACGCCCTGGCCGGACTGCTGGACGCGAGCACCACGGAGATCAGCACCTTCCACGCCTCGCCGCTGCGCGACGGCCTGAAGTCGCTCCAGCTCGCCTTCCGCGAGGCCTCGCTGGTGCCGGACGAGCCCGGCCACGGCCCGGGCGAGAAGTACACCGGTCCCGTCTACGGCTAGCCGCCCGCCCCATTCCCGTACGTACGCCAGGGAGCCCGCCGTCCCCCCCGTGGGGCGGCGGGCTCCCTGGCGTGTGCGCCGGGACCGTTCGCGGATCCTCAGACGGCGTCCTCGGTCTCCTCGGGCAGGACGTTGGGGAAGGGGTGGGTGAGCCGGTGGGCGTAGGCCGCGATGACTCCGCCGACCAGCGGCGCGACGATGAACAGCCAGAGCTGGGAGAGGGCTGCGCCGCCCGCGAAGAGCGCCGGGCCGAAGCTGCGCGCCGGGTTGACCGAGGTGCCGGTCAGCGGGATGCCGACCAGGTGGATCGCCGCGAGCGCCAGGCCGATGGGCAGGCCGTCGAAGCCGGTGACCGCGACCTTGTGGGTCACCGCGAGGACCACGTAGACGAGCAGGAACGTCAGCACGACCTCGGCGAGGAACGCGCCGCCGATGTTGATGCCGACGGCCGACCGGTCGTCGTAGCCGTTCGTGCCGAACTCGCCGCTGGTCTCCAGGCCGGGGATCTGCTTGGCCAGCAGGAACAGCAGGGCGGCTCCGACGATCGCGCCGAGGAACTGGGCCACCCAGCGCTCGACGGCCGTACGGAGGTCGATGCGGCCGGCCATCAGCATGCCCAGCGTCACCGCCGGGTTGACATGGCAGCCGGAGATCGGGCCGAGCGCGTAGGCCAGGGCGAGGAGGGTGAAGCCGAAGGTGAGGGCGATGCCCACCGTGCCGAGGTATTCGACGGCGACCACCGCGGACCCCACGGCGAAGAACACCAGCAGCAAAGTGCCGAGAAACTCTGACGCCACGATCCGCTTCTGCATGGAACCACCTCGCGATGTCGTCCGGTAGGTCGGATTCCTCCGATTTTCCCGACAATTCTCACGGCGGTGAGCGGTTCGCGCTCGTCGGGCCGGTACCGGCCCGACGAGCAGGGGCGGTCAACGGGCGAAGAGGGGCTCCCCCGGCATGGCCGTCCCGGCGGGGAGGAGGGCCAGGTCCAGGCCGCTGACCAGCCGGGCCCGCAGCACATCACTGGCCGACAGGGCCTGCGCGACGCGGCGGGCCGCCTCGGCGGGCACGGTGTCCGGGGCGAGGACGAGCGCGAGGGTGCCGTCCGCGCTGCCGGGGCCGAGGTGGGCGCGGACCACCGCGGGGTCGGCGGCGACGATGTCCCGTACGGCCTCGATGACGGCGGGGTCCTGGAGCGGGTCGGTGCTGGTGCGGTTCTCGGCCAGCGCCAGGAGCGCCTGCCCGCTCAGCTCGAAGGCGACGGGCCCGGCGAGATCCAGCACGACGGTGTCGGCCTTCTCGTGGGCGGCGGCCTGGAGGGCCTGGTGCAGCGGTACCGCGACGGGGCGCGCCTCCGGGTCCCAGAGCGCCAGCGAGGCGGTGGAGGTGAAGGCGGGGAGCGCACGCCGCTCGCCAGCCTTGAGGGTGGGGACGGCCATGTCGCTGGTCTTCTCGCGCCGGAGCCCCCTCTCGTCCTCCTCGACCTCGCCGAGGACGGCGACGACGGGGACCAGGAGCCGGGCGTCCCGCAGGGCCGTGAGGACCGGGCCGACGGCGCTCCGGTCCCGGGACCAGGCGTCGAGTGCACTGGTCAGGGCCGGGGACGCCGAGCCGTCGTCGTCGGAGAAACCGGGGTCCGGAATGTTCTTGAGCTCCACGGGACGAGGGTAGTGCCTGGCGTCCGGGGGCCTGCTCGCAGGTGTCGCGGCGTCGGTGCTCAGCGGCGTACGGGCTCGGCGTACGCCGAAGGAGTGAGCGTGCTCAGCGGCGGGCGGGGGCGTTCCGGCCGCGCCACAGGACGACGGCGACCGCCAGCAGCGCCGCGCCGAGGCCGCCGGCGAGCGGGGCTGCCCAGTTGGCCGTCCCGTCGGCGGTACGGGGCGGGGTCGGGCCCGCACCGAAGTACCGCCCCCGGTGCCCGGCCGGGGCGGCCTTGGCGTCCAGGTCCGCCGGGCGCAGCCGGGCGCCCGCCTCGATGGCCTCCGCCGGGTCGACGATGCCGTAGCCGCGGGCGTCGTCGCGGCCCTGGGCGGGGGCGTCGCGGGCGGTGTCGGCGAGGAGCTTCTTGATCTGGGCCGGGGAGAGGCCGGGGTGGGCGGCCCGGACCAGGGCGACCGAGCCGGAGACGAACGCGGCGGCGGCGGAGGTGCCCCACTCGATGTAGTAGTGCCCGTCCGGGTTGGCGACCACGATGTCCACGCCGGGGGCGCTGACGGTGGCGTACCAGCGGCGGGTGGAGAACGAGGCGTGGGTGCCGTACTCGTCGACGGCGGCGACCGCGATCACCCCCGGGTAGGCGGCGGGGTAGGAGATCCGGTCCCCCTTCTCGCCGCCGTTGCCCGCCGACGCGACGACCGGGACGCCCTTGGACAGGGCGTACTGGATGGCCGCGTCCTCGCCGGGGTCGGGGTGGGCGGACTTGCTGTCGTCGCCCAGGGAGAGGTTGATGACGTCGGCGCCGTTGTCGGCGGCCCACCGGATGCCGTCGGCGAGGGCGGCGCCCCGGGTCTTGCGGGCCTTGGCGCGGGCCGGGTCCTTGGATTCGAGGATGACCCGGACCGGCAGGATCCGGGCCTCGGGGGCGATGCCGAGGATGCCGTCGGTACGGCCGGGGCCGTTGCCGTGTCCGGCGATGATGCCGGCCATCGCGGTGCCGTGCAGGGCCCAGGAGGAGTCGCCGCGGGCGGCGCCGAAGCCGACGAGGTCCTTGCCGGGGAGCACCTGGCCGGTGAGGTCGGGGTGGGCGTCGTCGACCCCGGTGTCCAGGACGGCGACGGTGATGCCGTCACCGCGGGTGGTCTGCCAGGCCCGGTCCGTGTGCAGGGCGTCCAGGGCCCACTGCTGGTCGCGGATGGCGTCGGCGTGGGCGGGCGCGGCGGGGGTGAGGGAGAGGACGGCGGCGGCGCAGACCGCGGCGAGGGCGCGGCGGGGTCGTCGGGTCATCCGGGCTGCTCCGTGAGGTCGGCGACGGCTGTGCGCAGTCCGCGCTCCACGCGGTCCGCGACGCCCTTCGCCTCGTGGCCGAGCCCGGCCTGGGCGATGTCCGTCTCGGCGCCGGAGGCCATGGCGTCGGAGGCGGGCTGCGGTTCGGCGACGGCGCGGCCGTCCGCGAAGCCGGAGACGGCGAGGACGACGACCGGGATCTCTGTGAGCGGGTTGACCGTCCAGCTGGCGCGCTGCTTGTCGCCGAAGGAGGCCGCGGAGGTGCCCTCGGGGGCGTATGTGCGGGGCATCAGGTCCTTGCGCGCACCGAGCCTCTGCTCGGTGAACCGGGTGCGCAGGGCCTGCATGCCGGAGGCGTCGGCCTCCGTGAAGACGAGGCCGACGGTGGTGACGGCGGAGCGGGTGGCGTCGGTGTACGTGGCGCGCACCAGCCGCTCGCAGCCGACGGACCGGAGCGTGGTGAGGAGCAGCGGGTCGAGGCCGTCCTTGCAGGTGCTGTCGGCGGCGACGGCGACCCGGGTCCAGGTGCGGTGGGTGCCGCCGGGGCCCGCGCCCCGGCCCTTCAGGGTGCGCGGGAACAGCGTGTCGACGGGGACGCTGTGCCAGGCGGCACGGGCGGCGGTGTACGGGCTCCTGGCGGTCCCGGCCGAGGAGTCGCCGGTCAGCCAGGCGCCGGTGGCGGCCCCGCCGATGAGCCCGAGGCCGAGCACGACACAGGCGGCTGCCGCCGCCGTGCGCCACCGCTGCCGGGGCCGGACGGGGCGCAGCCGGGTGGTGGTCTCGACGGCGGTCTCCGGGAAGCCGTGGTGGACGGGCGTCCGGTAGCCACCCGGAGGCGGCGGAACGGCCCCCGGCGCGGGCGTCAGATCAACGGCTCCGACGGGCCTGCGGCGGGTTACGGGGGGCGGGATGGGGGTGCCCTGGGGCGTGGGGCCGGTGGCGGGCGGGGCGCGGGGCGCGGGGCTTGCGGCGGGCGGCACGGGCGCCGGGCTTGCGGGGGCCTGTGCGGGGCTCTCGGCGGGCGCCGGGCTCTGGGGGGCCTGCGGGGGCGCGGGCCTCTGGGAGGGCGGGACCTGGCGGGCGGGGTGCGCGGGGCTCGCGGAGGGAGCCGGGCGCGCGGCAGGCGGGCCGGGGCGCGTCGAGCCCGTCACGGGCGGGCCGGGGTGCGCGGCAGGCGGGCCGAGGTGCGCGGCAGGCGGGCCGGGGCGCGTCGCGGGCTCCGGGTTCGCGGTACGCGCGGAGGATGCGGGGCTCTCGGCGGGCGCCGGGCTCTGCGCGGGGCGTGCGGCGGGCGTGGCGGGCGTGGGAGCCGCCTGTCGGCGCGATGCGCCCTGCTGGGTGAAGGCCGCCGGTGGGCCGGATCGGTCCGATGCGGCCGACGGGGCGGGCGGCGCGGTGGGAGCCTCCGGGGCGGAGGCCGACGGGCGGGCCGGCCCTGCCGAGGTCGTCGGGCCGGGGGGCGAGGGCCGCCGGGCCGGGGCCGCCGACGCGGACGTTCCCTGCGGAACCGAACCGGCAGGGGGTGCGGAAGCGGGAACCGACGGGGCCGAGGTCGCGGAAACCGGAGGGGCCGACGGGGCGGGGCCCGGGGGCACCGGGGCCGACGCCGCCGGGGGTGTGCCGGGCCGGGGCGGTGTCGGGGGCTTCGCCGACGGGGGTGCGGGCGGGGTGGTCGGGCGGGGCGGGACGGGAGCGCGCTGCGCTTCGGTACTCATCCGGCCCCCTGCTGACACATCCTCGTACCGACCACGGATCACCGCCGGTGACAGGCCCGTTGGTGCTCGCGTGCAGGTCACTCTACGGGCTGCGGGCGGGCCGCGGGGAACGGGACTCCCGGGCGGGTGGAGGATCTGTCCCGATCGTCCCCCTACCCAGCCGTAGCGGCTCTCTGGCAAGCTGCGGCCATGACTGCCCGCGCCGCTGACCGGACCCGCTACAACCGGGCCACCGCCCATCTCGACGCCCCGATCGCGATCGTGGATCTGGAGGCGTTCGACGCCAACGCCGACGATCTGGTGCGGCGGGCGGCGGGGAAGCCGGTCCGGGTGGCGAGCAAGTCGGTGCGGTGCCGGGCCCTGCTGGAGCGGGTGCTCGCGCGGCCCGGGTTCGCCGGGATCATGTCGTACACGCTGGCGGAGTCGCTGTGGCTGGCGCGGGCCGGGTTCGAGGATGTCCTGCTCGCCTATCCGTCGGCCGACCGGGGCGCCTTCGCCGAGCTGGCCGCCGATCCGAAGCTGGCCGCGGCCGTGACCGTGATGGTGGACGACCACTCCCAGCTGGAGCTGATCGACGCCTCCCGGGCCGGTGGGCGCGAGGAGATCCGGGTCTGCCTGGAGCTGGACACCTCGCTGCGGATGCTGGGCGGCCGGGTGCGGATCGGGGCGCTGCGTTCGCCGCTGCGCTCCCCCGCCCAGCTCGCCGAGCTGGCCCGCTCGGTGGCGCGCAGGCCGGGCTTCCGGCTGGTGGGTCTGATGGCGTACGAGGGCCATGTCGCCGGGGTCGGGGACGCGGTCGCCGGGCGGCCGCTGCGGTCCCGGGCGATCCGGCTGATGCAGACCGCCGCACGCAAGGAGCTGGCGGTGCGCCGGGCCGAGGTGGTGCGGGCGGTCCGGGCGGTCGCGCCGGAGCTGGAGTTCGTGAACGGCGGCGGCACGGGCAGCGTGCAGCACACGGCGGCCGAGCGCGCGGTGACGGAGATCGCCGCCGGTTCGGGGCTGTACGTGCCCCGGCTGTTCGACAACTACACGTCGTTCACCGCCCGGCCGGCGGCCCTGTTCGCGCAGCCCGTGGTGCGCCGGCCCGGGGTGGGCGTGGTGACGGTGCTCGGGGGCGGCTACCCGGCGTCCGGTGCGGCCGGCGCGGACCGCTCGCCGGTGCCGTATCTGCCGGAGGGGCTGCGCTACGACCCGCAGGAGGGCGCGGGCGAGGTGCAGACGCCGCTGCTGGGCTCCCCCGCCGACGATCTGCTGATCGGCGACAAGGTGTGGTTCCGGCACGCGAAGGCCGGGGAACTGTGCGAGCGCTTCGACACGCTGCACCTGGTCGAGGGCGACCGGGTCACGGCGAGCGTTCCGACGTACCGGGGCGAGGGGCGGACCTTCCTCTGACCGGGCCTGCTCCGGCCCCGGCGCCCGGTCAGGGGCTGATCGACGCGCCCACGCCGCCGCTCGTCCCGTCGTCGCCCAGGGGGCGGACACCCCGGGTGATCGTGTCCATCAGCGAGAGCGGCAGCTCGGCGACGTCCGCGTCGAAGACGAGCCGGACGATCACCGGGGTGCCACTGCCCACGGACGAGGGGAAGGCGACGGACTGCACGTATCCGCCGGGCCCCTTGCCGGTGGTGACCTGCCAGCGCACCAGGTAGCCGACGCGTCCGGCGACGGACAGCTGCTCGGCCCTGAGGACCTTGTGCGAGGTGATGCCGCCGTGGTTGCGGCGGCCGAGGCTGTCCTCCTCGTAGGCGAGGTCGGCGGCGGTGGTGATGTCGGCCTCGGCCAGGGCCTTGGGGTCGGTCTCGGCGCTCCGGGCGGTGTGGGTGGTGACCGTGCCGTGGTAGCAGAACGACGAGCCGCCGGGGCAGTCGTAGGACTGGACCGTGCGGATGGTGGGGACGTCGGAGGAGCTGCTCCTCGGCTTCTCCCAGCCCTCGGGCACCGGCACCGTGACCCCGTTGAGCTGGTCGACGAGAACGGCCGGGTTCTCGTCGGGGTCGGGCTCGTCGGAGGTCGTGGGGGTGGCCGTGGGGGTCGTGACGGGGGCCGGGGCCGAGGTGGTCGTCGTCCGGGCGGCCGGCGTACCGCCGTCGTCGCGGCCCAGGAGGATCACGCCGGTGACGGCCGCGCCCAGGACCAGCACTCCGGAGAGCGTGATCGCCAGGATTCTCGTACGGTTGCCGCCCCCGGATCCGTCGTGCGGGCCGCGTTGGTGCGGGAGCGGGAGCGACGGCGGTCCGAACCCCGCAGGGGCCGCCTCCGCCGGACCGAAGCTCCCCGGGCCGGGATCCGCCGGACCGAACCCGGCCGGGCCGGACTGCGCCGGGCCGGGGTCCGCCGGTGCGGGCGGCTGGTGCGATGCGGCCGGGCCGGCGGCGGACGGGCGGGTGTGCGCGGTCCAGGCCGTGCCGTCCCACCAGCGCTCCAGGCCGGGTGTGCCCGTGTCCGGATACCAGCCGGGCGGCGTCGCATAGCTCATGCCCACACTCTAAAGTCCGCCTCCGACACGGTCACGGGAGTCCACGGTTCAGGCGCCGCGGCCGGTCAGGGACAGCAGATCGCGGGCGGGACCGGTGGGGCGGTGACCGCCGGGCCAGACGGCGCGCAGCTGGCGGCGCAGCCGTACGCCCGCGACCGGGACCTTGACGAGGCGGCGGGCGGACAGCTCCTCGCCCAGGGCCAGTTCGCTCAGGACGCAGGGGCCCGCCCCGCTCTCGGCCGCGCCCTTGACCGCCGTGGTGGAGGAGAGTTCCAGCAGCGGCTGGGCCAGACCGCCGTGCACGGCGAGCGCGGCGTCCAGGACCTGGCGGGTGCCGGAGCCGTGTTCGCGCAGGATCAGCGGGGTGGCGGCGAGTTCGCCGGGCAGCAGCGGGGTGCGCCGGCGGGCCCAGGGGTGGGTGGGGGCGACCACGACGACGAGACGGTCGTGGGCGATGACGGTGCCGTCGAGGCCCTCCGGTATCGACAGGCCCTCGACGAAGCCGAGGTCGGCCTCCCCGGTGACCAGGCGGCGGGCGACGGCCGCCGAGTTGCCGACGAGGAGCGAGACCGCGGTGTCCGGGCGCTCCCCGCGCAGGGCGATCAGCCAGCCCGGCAGCAGGTACTCGGCGATCGTCATGCTGGCGGCGACCCGCAGCCGGGAGTCGCGGCGGTCGCGCAGCGCCTGCGTGCCCGCGTCGAAGGCCTCGGCCGCCTCGACGACCCGGCGCGCCCAGTCGGTGACCAGCGCGCCCGCGTCGGTGAGCCGGGAGCCGCGCGGGGAACGGTCCAGCAGGGTGACGCCGAGCTGCCGCTCCATGGACCGGACGCGGCTGGAGGCGGCGGGCTGGGTGATGCCGACGTCCCGGGCGGCCCGGCCGAGGCTGCCGTGGCGGGCGACGGCGAGCAGCAGTTCCAGCGCCCCGAGGTCGGGGACCCGGTGGGCGAGGGGGATGTGGGGGGTGTGCGCGTCGTCGCCGGTCATCAAGCCAGCTTATGACCTCATAGGAACGGGGTCCCTGGTGGGCCCGGGCCCCTCCGTCAAGAATCGTGGCATGGCCATCTTTCCGCAGACCCGTACCCCCGTTCCGCCTCCCTCCGCCGCGTCGGCGACCCGTCCGGCGACGGCGTCGGGGGCGTCCGGTGACGCGACGCGGCTGCCGTCCCTGCGGCACATCGGCCCGAACTGGTACGCGAGCGTGATGGGCACCGCGATCGTCGCGGGCGCCGGGGCCGCGCTCCCCGTCGACGTCCCCGGTCTGCGGGCCGCGATCACCGTCGTGTGGGCGCTGTCGGCCGTGCTGCTCCTGGCCGTCCTCGCCGCGCGGACCGGGCACTGGATCCACCACCGGGACCAGGCCCGCGCCCATCTGCTGGACCCGGCGGTCGCCCCGTTCTACGGCTGTCTGGCGATGGCGCTGATGGCCGTCGGCGGGGCCACCCTGACGGTGGGCGTGGACGTGGTGGGCGCTCGGGCGGCGCTCGCGGTGGACGTGGTGCTGTTCTCGGTGGGTACGGCGGTGGGGCTGGCGGCGGCCGTCGTGGTGCCGTACCTGATGGTCGTACGCCACCGTCCCGCGCCCGGGACCGCGTCGCCGGTCTGGCTGCTGCCGCTGGTCGCCCCGATGGTGTCGGCCTCGCAGGGGGCGCTGCTGGTGCCGCACCTCGGATCCGGGCAGGGGCGTGAGGCGCTGCTGCTGGCCTGCTACGCGATGTTCGGTCTTTCGCTGCTGGCGACGCTGGTGGTGCTGCCGCTGGTCTTCTCGCGGCTGGTCCACCACGGTCCGCTGCCGCTCGCGCTGACCCCGACGCTGTTTCTGGTGCTGGGGCCGCTCGGCCAGTCGACGACCGCCGTCAACCAGCTGGCCGATGTCGCCCCGGGGGCGGTGGCGGCCCCCTACGCCTCCGCGTTCGGCGCGTTCGCCGTGCTGTACGGGGTGCCGGTGATGGGCTTCGCGCTGCTGTGGCTGGCCCTGGCGGCCGCGATGGTGGTGCGGGCCGTGCGGGACGGGATGGGCTTCGCGATGACGTGGTGGGCGTTCACCTTCCCCGTCGGTACGTGTGTGACGGGGGCGGCGGGTCTGGCGCGGCACACCGGTCTGGACGCGCTGACCTGGCTCGCGGTGGCGCTGTACGTGTTCCTGGTCGTGGCGTGGGCGGCGGCCGGGGCGCGGACGGTGCGCGGGGTGGTCAGCGGAGCGTTGACGGCAGCACCCGTGCCGCCTCGGCCAGCGACGGCCCGTACCAGGTGAGCAGCCGCCCGTCGACGAGTGCGGCGGGCAGGGCGGGGAAGGCCTCGGGCCCGTCGTCGGCGGTGAAGTGGTAGGGCTCGTCGGGCAGCACGACCAGCTCGGCCCCGGAGGCGTTCAGCTCGTCGAGCGGGATGCGCGGGTAGCGCTCGGGGTGGCCGGCGTACACGTTGCGGACACCGAGGCGGGCGAGGAGGTCCCCGGCGAAGGTGTCGTGGCCGAGCACCATCCAGGGCCTGCGCCAGATCGGTACGACGGCGGGGCGGGGGTTCTCCGGGGGCGCGGGCAGGGCGGCCCAGGCGGCCTCCGCCTCGTCCAGCCACGCGGGCCGGGTAAGCCCGCAGCCGTCGACGAGGACGCGGTGGAGTTCGGCGAGGGCCTGGTCCAGGGTGCGGACCTCGGTGACCAGGACGTCGAGCCCGGCGGCCCGGAGCGCGTCGAGGTCGGGGGCCCGGTTCTCCTCCTCGTTGGCGATCACGAGGTCGGGGGCGAGGGCGGCGATCGCGGCCACGTCGGGGTTCTTCGTGCCGCCGATCCGGTCGGCCGTGAGGTCCGCCGGGTGGGTGCACCAGTCGGTGACGCCGACGAGCAGCCCGGGTGCGGTGCGGGCCACGGCCTCGGTGAGCGAGGGGACCAGGGAGACGACGCGCACGGGCACCTGGGCTCCCGGTCTCAGCGGCGCGAGTCGAAGGTGGCGTCGATGTGCTCGGCCACCGAGACGACGAGGAGCCTGGTGTCGGGCACGGTGGCGCGCCAGCGGTGGCGGACCCCGCCGGAGAGGAACAGGGTGTCGCCGCTCTCCAGCCGGTGCACCTGGCCCTCCGCCTCGACGTCGACGGCGCCCGCGACGACGTACATCAGCTCGTCGTTGCGGTGCTGGAACTCGCGGCCGAGATCCGGTTCGCCGGAGAACTCCAGGGCGCTGAGCTGGTGGCGGCCGCGCACCAGGCGGCGTACGCCCTCGCCCTCCTCGCCCCGGACGACGTCCACGGCGCGGGCGGAGTCGGCGGCGGCGTGGAGCTTCTTGGTGGTGGTCTCCAGCGCTTCGGCGACGCGGTCGAGGGAGCGGGCGCTGGGGCGGGCCCGTTCGTTCTCGATCTGGCTGAGGAAGGGCACGGAGAGCCCGCTGCGCTCGGCGACCGCGGCCAGCGTGAGGCCGAGGGTCCGTCGTCGACGCCGGACCGCGGCGCCCACCCGCGGTGTGTCCTTGTCGTCCATCTCCGAGCTCCCTCCCGCACCCGCCCATCCTCGCGGTTGCCAGCACCTTACGCACATGGTTGCGCACGACGTCCGGAAAACGACCTGCGGGCAGCCGGAAAGGGGTGGCCCCGCCCGAAGGCGGGGCCACCCCTTTTCCTGCCTGTGTTCTCGGTGCCCGTCGGGCCCGTGGGCCCTACTGGGGCGCCATGGTGTCCGCGATGCCCGGGTTGTCGTCCATCCAAGCCTTCACGGCTTCCTCCTCGTGGCCCGCGCCGCGCTTCTGGATCTCGTTCTCCAGGCCGCCGAGCTGCTTCTCGGTGAGCTTGAAGTCCTTGAACCACTTCGTCAGCTGCGGGTACTGCTCCGGGAACTCCTTGGAGGCGATGGTATGTAGCCGGTCGCCTTCACCGAACGCCTTCTCGGGGTCCTTCAGCTTGGTCATGCCGTACTCGTTGTACGCCCAGTGCGGGGTCCACAGCAGGACGGCGATGGGCTCCTTCTTGGCGTACGCGCGCTTCAGCTCGGCCAGCATGCCGGGCGTGGAGGAGTCGACGACCTCGTACTCCTTGTCCAGGCCGTAACTCGGCAGGACGTTCTTCTTGAGGTTCTCCATGGTGGCGGTGCCGGGCTCGATGCCGACGATCCGGCCCTTGAAGTCGGAGCCCTTGCCCTTGAGGTCGTCGAGGGTCTTGACGTCCTTGACGTAGTCGGGGACGGCGACCTCGATGGAGGTCGGCCCGTACCAGGAGCCGAGGTCCGTCAGCTTGTCGCCGTACTTGTCCCAGTAGTTCTTCTGGGTGTACGGCAGCCAGCCGTCGAACTGGACGTCGATCTGGCCGCGCGACATCGCGGCGTACATCGGGCCGACCTCGAACTGCTTGAGGTTGATCGTGTAGCCGCGCTCCTCCAGGACCGCCTTCCACAGGTACGTGGCGGCGATGTCCTCCTCCCAGGGGAACCAGGCGACCTCCAGCGCGCGGTCACGCTCGTCCTTGCCGCCGGCGGCCTTGGCGTCCTTCGGGACCGGGGACCACTTGTCGGCGACGCCCGGGTTGGCCTTCAGCCAGGTGCGGACGGCTTCCTGCTCCTTGCCGGAGCCGGCCTTCTGGATCTCGGCCTCCAGGCTGGTGAGCTGCTTCTCGGTCATCTTGAAGCTCTTCAGCCACTTGGCGACCTCGGGGTTCTCCTGCGAGAAGCCCTTGCGTGCCAGGGTGTGGATGCCGTCGCCCTTGCCCCACAGGCCCTTGGGGTCCTTGAGCTTGGTGAGGTCGAAGTCGTTGTACGCCCAGTGCGGCGACCAGAGCGGAACGACGATCGGTTCCTTCTTGGCGTACGCGCGCTTCAGCTCGGCCAGCATGGACGGCGTGGAGCCGTCGATGAGCTTGTACTCCTTGTCCAGGCCGTAGCCCGGCAGGAGCTTGTCCTTGAGCAGGCCCATCTCGCCGGCGCTCGGCTCGATGCCGACGATGCGGCCCTTGAACTCGGAGGCCCGGCCCTTCAGGTCCTCCATGGACTTGATGTCCTTCATGTACGCCGGGACGGCCAGTTCCAGCGAGGTGGGGGCGTACCAGGAGCCCATGTCCTCCAGGCGGTCCTGGTACTTCTTCCAGTAGCTGGCGTGGGTGACCGGCAGCCAGGAGTCGGTCTGGAAGTCGATCTGCCCGTTGGCCATGCCGGTGTACAGCGCGCCGGCCTCGTACTGCTTGACGTCGACCTCGAAGCCGCGCTGCTCCAGCATCTCCTTCCAGAGGAACGTGGAGGCAATGCCCTCGTCCCACGGGATGTAGCCGATGCTGATCTTCTTGCCGTCGCCGATCTGCGCGGTCTTGCCGGCGGTGTCGTCCTTGGAGCCGCCGAAGACGCTCATGCCACCCGCGACGAGGGCGAGGGCGACGATGGCGGCGACCGCGACCACGGGCTGGGGGCGGTAGGTCCAGATCTTCCAGCCCTCGGCCATGGCGCGGGCCTTGACGACCGCGCGGCGGCCCAGCGGGGAGACCACGGTGCCGAGGGCGCCGGTCATCCGGTCCAGGTACATGGCGAGGATGACGATGGAGATGCCCGCCTCGAAGCCGAGGCCGACGTCGACGTTGCCGATGGCACGGTAGACGGAGCCGCCGAGGCCGCCGCCGCCGACCATGCCCGCGATGACGACCATGGACAGGCCGAGCATGATGACCTGGTTGATACCGGCCATGATCGTGGGCAGCGCGAGGGGCAGCTGGACGCGCAGCAGGGTGTTGCGCGAGGTGGTGCCGAAGGCCTCGGCAGCCTCGACGAGTTCACCGTCGACCTGGCGGATGCCGAGCTCGGTCATCCGGACGCCCGGGGGCAGCGCGAAGATGATCGTGGCGATGATGCCGGGGACCACGCCGACGCCGAAGAAGATGACGCCGGGGATCAGGTAGACCATGGCGGGCATGGTCTGCATGAAGTCCAGGACCGGGCGGACCACCGCGCTGACCGTCTTGGACCGGGAGGCCCAGATGCCCAGCGGTACGGCGATGACCAGGGTGACGAGGGTCGCGACGAGCACCAGGGTGAGGGTGTCCATCGCCTCGTCCCACAGTTCGACGGAGTCGATGAGGGCGAATCCGACGAAGGTGAGCAGGGCGGCGGACAGGCCGCGCAGCCACCAGGCGATGACGGCGACGATGCCCGCGAACAGCAGGGGTGCGGGGGCGGACAGGACGGCGGCTATGCCGTCGAACATGCCGCTGACGATCGAGCTGATGGCGTCGAAGAGCCAGACGAGGTGGGTCTGCAGCCAGTCGACCGCGGAGTCGACCCATTCGCCGAGGGGGAGCCTAAACACCGGCCACCTTCTTCACGTCGGCACCTGCCGCGGCCGCGGCCGCGGGTTCGGAGTCGCGGGGCGCCTCGGCCGGGGTCATCGGCTCGCCGAGGACGGCGAGCAGCCGGGAGCTGGGGACGACGCCGACGAGCTTGCCCTTGGCGTCGGTGACGGCGACCGGGTCCGGGCTCTGCGCGCAGGGCGTGAACAGGTCGATGATCGGGGTGGACTCGGCGACCGTGGCGGGGGCGGCGGCGAGCACGTCCTGCGGGGTGCGCAGCTCGGTGCCGTCCGCGGCCTTGCCTCCCATCACGGTGTGCGGCTCGGCCATGATCGCGCTTGCGGTGAGCACCCGGGAGCGGTCGACGTCCTGGGTGAAGGAGGCGACGTAGTCGTTGGCCGGGGTGACGAGGATGTCCTCGGCGCTGCCGAGCTGGACGATCTTCCCGTCGCGCATGACGGCGATCCGGTCGCCGAGCCGCATGGCCTCGTTGAGGTCGTGGGTGATGAAGACGATGGTCTTCTTCAGACGCTTCTGGAGCTCCAGGAGCTGGTCCTGCATGTCACGGCGGATCAGCGGGTCGAGGGCGCTGAAGGACTCGTCCATGAGCAGCAGGTCGGCGTCGGTGGCCAGGGCGCGGGCGAGGCCCACGCGCTGCTGCATACCGCCGGACAGCTCGTCGGGCCAGGACTTCTCCCAGCCTTCGAGGCCGGTGAGCCGCAGCGCCTCGGCGGCGCGCACCTCGCGCTCCTCGCGCGAGACGCCCTGGACCTCCAGGCCGTACGCGGCGTTCTCCAGGACGCTCCGGTGGGGGAAGAGCGCGAAGTGCTGGAACACCATGCTGATCTTGGTGGAGCGGACGTGGCGCAGCTCGCGGGGGCTCAGGGCGGTCAGGTCCTGGCCGTCGAAGAGCACCCGGCCCGCGGTGGGGTCGAGGAGGCCGTTGAGCATCCGCAGCAGGGTGGACTTGCCCGAGCCGGACAACCCCATGACGACGAAGATCTGGCCCGGCTCGACGGTGAACGAGGCGTCGATCACCGCTGCGGTCGTTCCTTCGGCGCGCAGCTCGTCGCGGTCCGCACCGCTCTCCAGCTTCCGCACGGCTTCATCGGGTCGTCTGCCGAACACTTTGTACAAGTGCTCGGCTTGCAGCCTGGACACATACACCTCACGCGTTGAACCGAAAAACGGTCTGCCACCCCCTCCGGCAGACCGTGGAGCGATGCGGGCTCTGTCCGCGTGGCACATGCATTAGTTGAAAATGCGACGTGGTCCGCTCCGGTGGCGCGCCTGCCCGCACTTACGCGGCCCAAACGCGACCGTGACCCACGTCACTGACCTGCGACGGAGCGCGGGTAAGCGGTTACTTTGAGCGACTGTCGGCGCCGTGGGGCATCATCGGGTCTGTGACGCGACGCCTGATGCTCCTCGACACCGCCTCCCTTTACTTCCGCGCCTACTTCGGGGTGCCCGATTCGGTGCGCGCGCCGGACGGGACGCCCGTGAACGCCGTGCGCGGCCTCCTCGACTTCATCGGCCGCCTGGTGCACGACCACCGGCCGGACGAGCTGGTCGCCTGCTGGGACAACGACTGGCGTCCGCAGTGGCGGGTCGACCTGATCCCGACGTACAAGGCGCACCGGGTCGCCGAGGAGACGCCCGCCGGGCAGACGGACGAGGAGGAGATCCCCGACACGCTGTCGCCGCAGGTCCCGATCATCGAGGACGTGCTGGCGGCGCTCGGGATCGCCCGCGTCGGCGTCACGCCGTACGAGGCGGACGACATCATCGGCACGCTCACGGGGCGGGCGAGGGGACCGGTCGACATCGTCACCGGCGACCGCGACCTGTATCAGCTGGTCGACGACGCCCGCCAGGTGCGCGTGCTCTACCCACTCAAGGGCGTCGGCACGCTCCAGGTGACCGACGAGGCGTGGCTGCGCGAGAAGTACGGCGTGGACGGCGCGGGGTACGTCGATCTGGCCCTGCTGCGCGGCGACCCGAGCGACGGGCTCCCGGGCGTCCCCGGCATCGGCGAGAAGACGGCGGCGAAGCTGCTGGACGCGTACGGCGATCTCGACGGGATCATGGCGGCGGTGGACGACCCGAAGGCGAAGCTGACCCCGTCGCAGCGCAAGCGGCTGGACGAGTCGCGCGCCTATGTCGCCGTCGCCCCGAAGGTGGTCCGGGTGGCCGGGGATGTCCCGCTGCCCGACTTCGATCCGGCGCTGCCGCGCGAGCCCCGCGACCCGGCCGCCCTGGAGGCGCTGGCGGAGCAGTGGGGGCTGAGCGGGGCGATCCAGCGCCTGCTGACCGTCCTTCAGCGCTGAGGGGTCGACCGGGGCTCCGCCCGAGGTGTTAACTTAGGCATACCTAAGTCTTCGAACCAGGGAGTACCTCGTGGCAGAGCGGCCGGCCCGGCAGGGACCCAAGGCCCAGGGGGCGCAGGTCGTGCGCACCGAGCAGATCACCCCGCACATGGTGCGGGTGGTCCTCGGCGGCGAGGGGCTTGCGGACTTCTCCCTCTCCGGCTTCACCGACCACTACATCAAGCTGTGCTTCGCGCCCGAGGGCGCGGACTACGCGCACCCGTTCGACATGGCGGCCATCCGGGAGTCCTACCCTCGCGAGCTGTGGCCCACCACCCGTACGTACACGGTGCGTTCGTGGGACCCGGTCGCCCGGGAGATGGCCGTCGACTTCGTCGTGCACGGCGACGAGGGCCTGGCGGGACCGTGGGCCCAGCGGGCGCGCGTGGGTGAGCAGGTGACCTTCCTCGGCCCGGGCGGCGGTTACGGCCCCGACGCCTCGGCGGACTGGCATCTGCTGGTCGGCGACGAGAGCGCGCTGCCCGCGATCGCGGCGGCGCTGGAGCAGATGCCCGTGGGCGCGCTGGTGCACGCCTTCGTCGAGGTGCCGGACGCCTCGGAGGAGCAGAAGATCGTGACGCCCGACGGGGTGGCCGTGACCTGGCTGCACCGCGGCGACCGGCCCGTCGGCGAGCTGCTGACGGCCGCCGTGAAGGGGCTGGACTTCCCCGAGGGCGAGGTCCAGGCGTTCGTGCACGGGGAGGCGGGCTTCGTGAAGGAGATCCGCCGCTATCTCCGCGTGGAACGGCAGATCCCGCTGCCGCAGCTGTCGATCTCGGGCTACTGGCGCCTCGGCCAGAACGACGACGCCTGGCGCGCGGTGAAGCGCGAGTGGAACGAGCAGGTGGAACGCGAGCAGGAGAGCGGCACGCAGGCCGCGTAGCGGCTGCTTGCCGGGTCGCCCGGGGCGCCTGACCCGTCGGGGGCGTCCGGGTCGCCTGACCGCCGGGGTCCCCGGCCGGGGCCGCCTGGCGCCCTCACCGCGGGCCGGCCCGACCGCAGGCGCGCAGCCCGGCTGCCGAACTTCTCGGCCGCCGGGTCGCCTCGGGTCTGCGGCTGCCTGACCGCGAGCTCACCTGGCTGCCCGACGAGCAGACCCCGGACCCCGTCCGCCGCACATCGCGGCGGGCGGGGTCCGTTCGATCGAGAGGCGCGACCGGGCGCCCGACGGGCCCGGGCTTCAGTCGCCCGCAGGGCCCACCTCCCCGCCGCCGGAGCCCCCCGAGCCCCCCCCAGCCTCCCGGCTCGACCGGCTCGACCGGCTCGACCGGCCCGGACAGGTACTCCGGCGACTCGAAGCGCAGGTACGACACATCGACGGGCGCCAGCCTCCGCAACGCGCCGAACATCGCCTCGCCGAGGACGGTCCCCACCACCACGCTCTCGGCCAGGTCCTCGCGCGCCACCCACCGCTGTGCGTAGTCGAGGTCGGCGCGGGCGACCGGCTCGGCTGCATCCGCGTAGACGTCCAGCAGGTCGATGTAGCCGCCGTGCCCGGCCCTGTGCAGCGCGCACAGGCCCCCCGCCGGCGATTCGGCGGCGGAGCCCCGCGCATCGGCCTGCCGGCCACGCCGGCGCAGCAGTTCGGCCACCTCCCTCCGGGCGTCCTCCAGTTCGGGCCCCGCCGTCTCCCCGCCGGTCGGCGTGACGCGGTCCGCCGCGGCCCCGAGCACCTTGTGCACCGGCCGCCCGGGATCGTCCATGGCCCGCAGGACCTCGCCGATGGCGGCGAGCGAGAGGCCGCCGACGTACCGGACGGCGGCCCGCCCATGCCCCTGACCGGCTGGTCGACGACCGGCGGCGATCTGCGGGCCCCGCACTTCGTGGGGATGCACGCGCTCCAGCTGATACCGCTCCTCCTGATCGCTCTGGTGCTGCTCGCACCCCGCTTCGCTCCGCTGCGCGACGCCGGGGTGCGGCTGTGCCTCCTCCGGGTCGCCGTCGGTGGTTACGCGGCGCTCGTCGCGCTCATCACCTGGCAGGCGCTCCGGGGCCGGCCGCCGTGTACACCGTCCTGGCGGTCCCGGTCTTCCCGGAGCTCTGGACGGCGGTGAGCAGCCCGGACATCGACACCTTCCGCGATCTGGCGGCGCCGGCCGGCGGAGCGGGAGCCCTCTGGGCGCAGGTGATCGCCTGGGATCTCCTGCTCGGCCGGTGGATGTTCCTCCAGAGCCGGAAGCTGGGGCTCTCGCCGCTGCTGATGGGCCCGCTGCTGGTGCTGACGATCCTGCCGGCGCCGTTCGGGCTGCTGCTCTTCCTCGCCGTCCGCGCCGTCCGTCTGCGGGGTCGGGGACCGGTCCCCGGCTGAGTCGCGCGTCCTCCCGGGGCCCGGTCTGGAAAGATCGCGGACACCCGACCAATCCGCACGGGCACCGGCTCCGAATCATTTCCGGAACCTACGATCCCCCGGAAGGAAACCCGCGTGAAGGAAGCCGTACACATCAGTGGGGTGCCCTCGCCAGGTCCCGATCTCCAGGAGCTTCTGGTGCGGGTCGCGCGGGGCGACCAGGACGCGTTCGCCTCGGTGTACGACGCGGTGAGCGGGCCTGTGCTCGGCCTGGTGCGCAGCGTTCTGCGCGACCCGGCCCAGTCGGAGGAGGTGGCGCAGGAGGTGCTGGTGGAGGTGTGGCGCACCGCGCCCCGCTTCCAGGCCTCCCGGGGCAGCGCGATGAACTGGGTGCTGACCCTGGCCCACCACCGGGCCGTGGACCGGGTCCGCTCCGCCGAGGCCGCCGCCGCCCGGGAGCACAAGGCGGCGCTGCTGGAGCGGACACCCGCCTTCGACGAGGTGTCCGAACAGGTCGAGACCCGCCTGGAGAGAGAACAGGTACGGCGCTGTATGCGCACCCTGTCCGAGCTGCAACGGGAGTCGGTGACCCTCGCCTACTACCGGGGCCTGACCTACCGTGAGGTCTCCGAACTCCTCTCCGTGCCGCTCGGCACCATCAAGACACGACTCCGCGACGGCCTCATCCGGCTGCGCGACTGCCTGGGGGTGAGCGCATGAGCACGGCCGAACTGCACACGCTGACCGGGGCCTACGCCCTGCATGCGCTGCCGGAGTCCGAACAGCGGGCGTTCGAACAGCATCTGGAGGACTGCGAGGCCTGCGCCCAGGAGGTGCGGGAGCTGTCGGCCACCGCCGCCCGGCTCGGTCTTGCCGTCGCCGAGACCCCGCCGCGCGAGCTGCGCGAGAGGGTGCTGCGGGAGATCACGACCGTACGCCAGGAGGCTCCGGCGCACGGCAGGCGGGAGCGGACCGGCGGCCGGGGCCGCACCGGACGGTGGTACGCCTACGCGCTCGCCGCCTGCGTCGCGGCAGCCGCCGCGTTCGGCGGGGTCGCGGTCTGGCAGAACCAGCTGGCGCAGGACGCGCGGCAGGAGGCGAACCAGGCGCAGCGGCAGAACGAGCAGTTGGCGCAGGTGCTCTCCGCCCCGGACGCGAGGACCTCGTCGGGCGAGCTGACGGGTGGGGCTCGCGGCACCGTCGTCGTCTCGCAGAGCCAGAACCGCGCGGTGTTCCTCGCCTCCGGCATGGCACCGCCGCCGAGCGGCAAGGTCTACCAGATCTGGTTCAACGACGAGGGCACCATGCGCTCGGCCGGTCTGATGGACCCGAAGGCGAGCGACGACGCGGTCCTGCTGGACGGGCCCGTGGACCGGGCGTCCGGGATGGGCATCACGGTCGAGCCCTCCGGCGGCTCCGCCGAACCGACCTCGGATCCGGTGGCGCTGATGGACTTCCCGACCGCCTGACGTCCCACCCCCGAGTACCGCAAGGGAGCCGCTGTTCCATGAGTAGTGTCGCGGTGGTGCTGTTCACCTCCGACCTGCGTCTGCACGACAATCCGGTGCTGCGTGCCGCCCTGGGGGACGCGGACGAGGTCGTCCCGCTGTTCGTGCGGGACGACGCCGTCCACCGGGCCGGGTTCGACGCGCCGAACCGGCTGGCGTTCCTCGCGGACTGTCTGGCGGATCTGGATGCCGGACTCCGTGACCGCGACGGCAGACTGATCGTGCGGCGGGGCGAGATCGCCCGCGAGGTGAAACGGGTCGTCGAGCAGACCGGGGCCAACTCCGTGCACATCGCCGCCGGGGTCAGCGGGTACGCGGCACAGCGCGAGGAGCGCGTCCGGGAGGCCCTCGCGGGCACCGGCTGCGCTCTGCGCGTCCATGACGCGGTGGTCACCGCGCTCGCTCCGGGCCGGGTGGTCCCGACGGGCGGCAAGGACCACTTCGCGGTGTTCACCCCGTACTTCCGCCGTTGGGAGGCGGAGGGAGTACGGGGCACACTGGCCGCTCCCCGCACGGTCCGGGTGCCCGACGGCGTGTCCGGCGACGCGCTCCCGGACCGGGACACGATCAAGAACCTCTCCCCCGGCCTCGCGCGCGGCGGCGAGGAGGCGGGCCGCAAGCTGGTGACGTCCTGGCTGCACGGCCCCATGGCCGGCTACGAGGACGGCCACGACGATCTGGCCGGCGACGCGACGTCCCGGCTCTCCCCGCATCTGCACTTCGGTACGGTCTCCGCCGCCGAACTGGCCAACCGGGCACGGGAGAAGGGCGGCCCCGGCGGCGAGGCCTTCGTGCGGCAGCTGGCCTGGCGCGACTTCCACCACCAGGTCCTCGCCGCCCGGCCCGACGCCTCCTGGTCCGACTACCGGCCGCGCCACGACCGGTGGCGCTCCGACGAGGACGAGATCGAGGCCTGGAAGTCCGGGCGCACGGGCTATCCGCTGGTGGACGCGGCGATGCGGCAGCTCGCGCACGAGGGCTGGATGCACAACCGGGGCCGGATGCTGGCCGCGAGCTTCCTCACGAAGACCCTGTACGTGGACTGGCGGGTGGGCGCACGGCACTTCCTGGACCTGCTGGTCGACGGGGACGTGGCGAACAACCAGCTCAACTGGCAGTGGGTGGCGGGCACCGGCACCGACACCCGCCCCAACCGGGTCCTGAACCCGGTGATCCAGGGCAAGCGCTTCGACCCGGACGGCGCTTACGTACGGCGGTGGGTGCCGGAGCTGGCCGAGGTGGAGGGGCCCGCGATCCACGAACCCTGGAAGCTGGAGGGCCTGGACCGGGCGGGCGTCGACTATCCCGACCCGGTGGTGGACCTGGCCGAGGCACGGTCCCGCTTCGAACGCGCGCGCGGCCTGGACTGACCGTACGACCACCCGGAAGGGGCCTGTTCCGCAGCCGCGCGGAACAGGCCCCTTCCGGTGTCTCACGCCCGGCGCGGCGGCCGCGGGAAGAAGCCGCTCGTCCGGGCCCGGTACTCGGCGAACCCGGGCCGGTCGGCCATATGACGCTCCAGCAGGGCCGCGCCGCTGCCCTTGGTCAGCAGGAAGCTCATCACCAGCGGGGCGACGACGGTCGCGGCAGCGGCGGCCGGCGCCTGGCAGACGAAGACGAAGAGGCCCCACCAGACGCAGAAGTCGCCGAAGTAGTTCGGATGGCGGGTCCAGGACCACAGCCCCCGGTCCATGATCTTCCCCTTGTTGGCGGGGTCGGCCTTGAACCGGGCGAGCTGGGCGTCACCGATCGCCTCGAAGGCCAGCCCGACCGCCCACAGCAGCACCCCCGCCCAGGCCCACCAGGCGAGCGGCGCGGTGAGGTACTGCGCGGCCTGCACCGGGAGCGAGACGAGCCAGACCAGCGCGCCCTGGAGCAGATACACCTTGCGCAGGGCGTACAGCTGGGGGTTGCCGGGGGCCTTGGCCAGCATCTTCTCGTAACGCGGGTCCTCGCCGTGGCCCCTCCCGCGCCGCCCGATGTGGATCGCGAGGCGCAGCCCCCAGATCACGGTCAGCGCGGTGACGAGCAGTCGGCGGCCGTCGTCGCCCTCGCCCGCCGAGAGGGCGTAGGAGACCAGGGCGACGACGGCGAACCCGAGCCCCCAGGCGATGTCGACGATCCGGTGCACCCCCTTGTTCAGGGCGACGGCGAAGGTGACGAGCATGACGCCGAGGGCGGCGACGGCCGCGCCCGCGAGCCCGCTCGCGAACGCGTCCCAGGCGAAGCCGCTCATCGCTGCCCCGCGGGACCGGCCGGTGCGTACCAGTCGCGCCGGGTGGCGGGCATCGCGGCGGAGCCGACCGGGTCGGGCCGTACGGACAGGATCTGGTCGACGCCCATCCGCCGCTCCTCGAACGCGAGCGCGCCGCCGACGAGATAGAGCCGCCACACCCGCGCGGTCTCCTCCCCCACCATGGCGACGAACTCGGCCCAGCGCTCCTCCAGGGTGCGCCGCCAGGCCTCCACCGTCCACACGTAGTGCTCGCGCAGGGATTCGACGTCGCGGACCTCCAGCCCCGAGCCCTCCAGCAGGGCGACGGTCTCGCCGAGCGGCCGCATGTGCATGTCGGGGGCGATGTAGGACTCGATGAACGCGCCGCCGCCAGGAGCGGTCGTACCGCGTGACATCTGCTGGACCATGGCCCGGCCCTGCGGCCGGAGGGCGTCGTGCAGGATCCGGGTGAACGCCGGATACTCGGCGTCCCCGACGTGTTCGCCCATCTCGATGGTGGAGACGGCGTCGTACGCGCCCCGGGTCCCGGACCGGTCCGCGATGTCCCGGTAGTCGATGTTCAGCACCTCGACGAGCTCGCCGAGCCCACGGCTTTCGACCTGCTGCCGTACGTACGCGGCCTGTTCGGCGGCGAGAGTGACGGCGGTGACGCGGACACCGTGGTGCTCGGCCGCGTACAGGGTCAGCGAACCCCAGCCGCAGCCGATGTCCAGCAGCCGTGCGCCGGGCCGCAGTCCGAGCTTGCGGCAGATCAGCTCCAGCTTGTCGCGCTGGGCGTCGGCCGGGCCGTAGCCGGGTGCGTCGCTGGTCCAGTAGCCGCAGGAGTACGCCATCGTGTCGTCGAGGAGCAGGGCGTAGAAGGCGTTGGACAGGTCGTAGTGGTGGCTGATCGCCGCCCGGTCGCGGGCCTTGCTGTGCAGTTCCCCGCGCAGTCCCGCGCGGGCGGCGGGCACCGGCGGCCGGGGGCCGACCGCGCCGAGGCGCAGGGCGAGGCCGGCCGCCTTGACGCGGTCGGCGAGGGCGGGCGCGGGAGCGGTGAGGCCGCGTTCGCGGACGGCGCGGCGCATGGCGCGCAGCCCGTCGGCGAGGTCGGCGTCGAGGTCGATGTCACCGGTGATGTAGGCCTCGGCGAGGCCGAGTTCGCCCGGCTCCCACAGCAGGCGGCGCAGCGCTCTGCGGGTCCGCACATGGACGGTGGGGGCGTCCCGCGGTCCGGTCTCGCTGCCGTCCCACATCCGTACCCGGACCGGCAGTCCGCCGCCGAGGAACCGCTCGATCAGCGGTTCGACGCGCTGGGCGGCCCCGGTCGGGGTGCGCCGGGCGGGCGGCCTGGTGGCGGAGGTGGTCACGCGGTCTCCTCACGGGTCAGCAGCAGTTGCTGCACATCGAGATAGCCGGAGCGGAAGCCCGCTTCGGAGTAGGCGAGGTAGAAGGTCCACATCCGGCGGAAGACGGCGTCGAAGCCGAGGGCGTCGACCTCGGCGGTCCGCTCGGTGAACCGCTCGCGCCACAGCCGGAGCGTCTCGGCGTAGTGCGCGCCGAACCGGATGCGCTGGGTGGTGCGCAGCCGGGTGTGGCCGGTGGTGATCCGCTCGACGGCCTCGGTGGAGGGCAGCAGTCCACCGGGGAAGATGTACTTGTGGATCCACGTGTACGTGGAGCGGCTGGCGCGCAGCCGGTCGTCGGGCATGGTGATGGCCTGGAGAGCGATCCGGCCGCCGGGGGCGAGCAGCCGGTCCAGGGTCTGGAAGTAGACCGGCCAGAACTCCTCGCCGACCGCCTCGATCATCTCGACGCTGACGATCGCGTCGTAGTCGCCGGTGACCTGGCGGTAGTCGCTCAGCCGTACCTCGACGCGGTCCTCGAACCCGGCTTCGCGGATGCGGGCCCGGGCCAGTTCGCGCTGTTCGGCGGAGAGGGTGACGGTGGTGACCCGGGCGCCGCGGGCGGCCGCGCGGATGGCCAGTTCGCCCCAGCCGGTGCCGATCTCCAGCAGCCGGGTGCCGTCGGTGACCCCGGCGGCGTCGAGCAGCCGGTCGATCTTGCGGTGCTGGGCGGCGGGCAGCAGGTCGTGTGCGGCGGGGAAGCCGCGGAAGACGGCGGAGGAGTAGGAGAGCGTCTCGTCGAGGAAGAGGGCGAACAGATCGTTGGACAGGTCGTAGTGGTGGCTGATGTTGTCCCGGGAGCCCTCGGGGGTGTTCATCTGCGCGGCGGGCCTGCGCAGATGCCAGATGCCGCGCAGGCGTTGCAGGGAGCGGGGGACGAGGTCGGCGGCGTTGTCGGCGAGGACGGTCAGCACGGCGACGAGGTCGGGCGCGTCCCACTCGCCGGCCATGTAGGACTCGCCGAAGCCGATGAGTCCGCTCGCCCCGATCCGCCGGAAGAAGGCGTCGGGGTCGCGGATGTCCATGAGCGGCCCGCCGAGGCCGATGTCGCCTCGGCCCGCGAGCCGGGCGCGCAGGGGGAGCCGGCCGAGCGCGCGGCGGACGATGCGTTCGGCGACGGCGGTCCGGGCGCGGGAGACCCGGGGCAGGGTGACGATGTCGGGCCAGCGTTCCGGGTCGGTCCCGGGGGTGTGCTCTGCCGGCAGCGCCGAAGTGGGAGCGGTCACTGCATGCCTTCCTGTGTGCGGTGCGGGGGACGGGGTTGCACGGGGAGCCCGCGCAGGTAGAGCCGGATGCCGTGCAGGCGGATCGCGGCGGAAACGAGGACGGTGGAGAGAGGGTGGCGCAGGGCGAGACGCACCAGCTCGCGGGGGGTGGCCGGTCTGCGCCTGCCGTGTACGGTCGCGGTGAACGGGCGGCCCCCCTCGCGCTCCAGGTGGACGCTCAGGTCGAGCCGGGACCCGGGTTCGGGCAGCCGCATCCGGTAGCCGCCGTCCACGGGGAAGAACGGCGAGACGTAGAACTCCTTGCCGGTCACGGCACGGTCATTCCCGTCGGGACGCAGGAGATAGCCGTGCCGTCCGCCGTACGTGTTGTGCACCTCGGCGACGACGCAGAGGGGACTGCCGTCGGCGCGGTGGCACCAGTAGACGGTGATCGGGTTGAAGACGTACCCGAACACCCGGGCCTGGGTGAGCATGGTGACGGTGCCGTCGCCCAGCTCCACGCCCCGGGCCCGCAGGAAGCGTTCGAGCCCGGCCCGGATGGTGGGGGCGGTGCCGCCGAAGTGGTCGCGGGCATCGAACCGGGCCAGCGGGCGCAGGGCGCGCGGCAGCCGGGGCGGCCGGTCGGGGTCGATCAGCCACAGGTAGGTCCGGTGCCGGAGCGCGTACTTCGTCGGCCGGTTCCGTACGTGCGTGATCGTGCACGGGTAGAGGGCGCTCACCACCTCACCCCCAGGGCGGCGGCGGCCTCGACCCCCGAACGGCAACCGTCCTCGTGGAAGCCCCAGCCGTGGTACGCCCCCGCGTAGGCGGTGACGGGACCGGACAGGGTGTGCAGCCGGGCCTGGGCCGCGACCGACTCCGGGGTGTAGACGGGGTGCTCGTAGACCATGCGGGCGCGGACGGTGTCCGGGTCGACCCGGTCGGCGCCGTTCAGCGTGACGACGAAGGTGTCCGGGGCGTCCAGACGCTGGAGCCGGTTCATGTCGTAGCTGACGGTGACCCGGTCGGCGTCGGCGGCGCACGAGGGCATCAGGTAGTTCCAGGAGGCCCTGGCTCCTCGGGCGCGGGGAAGCAGCGTGGTGTCCGTGTGCAGCAGGGTCGGGTTGCGGGAGTACCGGAACGCGCCGAGCGTGCTGCGCTCGGCGTCGGTCGGGTCGGCGAGCATCCGCAGCGCCTGGTCGGGGTGGGTGGCGATGACGACGGAGTCGTACGAGGTGGTCGTGCCGTCCTCGGTGGTCACGTCGACGCCGTCCGCGTGCCGGGTGACGGCGCGGACCGGGGTGGCGGTGCGCACGGCGGCGAGCTGCTTGACGACAAGGTCGACGTAAGCGCGCGAGCCGCCGGTGACGGTGCGCCAGACCGGGGAGCCGCTGACGGTGAGCATGCCGTGGTGGTCGAGGAACCGGAAGAGGTAGCGGGCCGGGTAGCGCAGGGCGGTGACCGGGTCGCAGGACCAGACGGCGGAGACCATGGGCGTCAGGAAGTGGGCGTGGAAGTACGGCGAGAAGCGTCCGCGCCGGGCGAACTCCCCCAGCGTCATCCCGCTCTCCCCGCTCGCCCCGTTCTCCGGGAGCGCGAGCAGGGCCCGGGCGGCACGGTGGAAGCGCGGCACCTCGGCGAGCATCCGCAGATAGGGGCCGCGCACGGCGGAGCGCGGCTGCGCGAAGAGCCCGGCGGGCCCACGGGCTCCGGCGTACTCCAGACCGCACCCCTCGCACCGTACGGACATCGACATCTCGGCCTCCTGGGTGGCGACGCCCAGTTCGTCGAAGAGCCGCAGCAGGTGGGGGTAGGTCCGCCGGTTGTGCACGATGAACCCGGAGTCGACACGGTGGACCCGGCCGTCGGACGCGCCCAGCTCGTGGGTGTGGGCGTGGCCGCCGACGCGGTCGTCCGCTTCGTACAGCGTCACCTCATGAGCGTCGCGGAGAACGTGGGCCGCGGTCAGTCCCGCCACTCCCGCTCCCACCACGGCCGTACGCCGCCGTTCCCCTGCCATTCCGGCTCCCTCCGGTCCTACCGCCTGGTCGGAGCGCTGCTGGAGCGCCCCTCAACCGGCATTCGTGGCCGGCGGCCGAGCGGATTGGTCGATCACCGGATCTGCTCCGAACGAGTGAATGAAGACCTGGCGACCAATCCGCCGGCCGCCCCGCGCCGAACCCCCTGTGTCAGAACAGACAGCTCTCCGCACGACACTTCCGATCCAGGAGAACGCCATGAACACGCTCCTCTTCCGCCGCGCAGCCGTCGCCGTGTCCGCAGCAGCCGTGCTGCCGCTGGCGCTGACCGCCTGCTCGTCGGACGACTCCTCCAAGGACTCGGCAGCCGGCTCCACACCCAGCGCGTCCGCGCCGGCGAGCCCCTCGGCCGACGACTCGGCGACCATGAACGAGCCGTTCGGCCCGGCCTGTTCGTCGGTGCCGAAGGAAGGCGCGGGCTCGTTCGACGGCATGGCGAAGGACCCGGTCGCGACGGCCGCCTCGAACAACGAGGAGCTGTCGACGCTGGTGGCCGCAGTGAAGCAGGCCGGCCTGGTCGACACGCTCAACAACGCCGAGAACATCACGGTGTTCGCCCCGACGAACGACGCCTTCGCGAAGATCCCGAAGGCCGACCTGGACGCGCTGCTGGCGAACAAGGCCGAGCTCACCAAGGTCCTCACCTACCACGTGGTGGGCGAGAAGCTGACGCCGCAGCAGCTGGAGAAGGGGTCCTTCGACACCCTGGAGAAGAGCAAGCTGACGACGGCCGGCTCGGGCACCGAGTACACCGTGAACGACGACTCGAAGGTCGTCTGCGGCAACGTCCCGACCGCCAACGCGACGGTCTACATCGTCGACACGGTCCTGATGCCCCCGAAGTAGTCCCCACCGATTCCCCCATCGACGAGGGGCGGGCAGCCGCGGTGCACGCGGCTGCCCGCCCCTCGTCGTACCCGGGAAAAACCGCGCCCGAAATGTACACATAAGCGCTGGATAAGCGCACTATGGAGGTATGGGTGCCTGCCGCACCCCTCCGCACAGCGGCAGGGCCCGCAGGACCGAAGGAGACGAAAACTCATGAGCAACGTCTCACACGCGAGGAGTGACTTGTCGGGCCACCCCGACGCCTCCGAAATGCGTGCACGGTACGACCGCGTGATGGGCGGCCGCGATGTGGCGCTGGTGGACGCGCCGGTCTTCCTCGTCGGCCTCTACTGCGCCGTCTCCCCGTGGGTGCTCCACTTCACGGCGAGCCAGCCGGCCCTGGTCACGCACAACCTCGTGATGGGTATCGCCATCGCGGTGCTGGCTCTCGGCTTCACCGTGATGCCCGAGCGCATGTACGGCCTGAGCTGGGCGATGTGCGCCATCGGGGCGTGGATCATCGTGTCGACCTGGGTGGTGGGCAGCAGCCCGGACGCCGGAATCGTGATCAACAACATCATCGTCGGCGGACTGACGGTACTGCTGGGCATGGTCTGCGCAGGAGCAGCGGCCAGAACCCGCAGCGCGTGACGGACGAGCGCGACGCGCGACCCCTACGCCCCCGCTCCTCACCTCGGCCTGGGGCTCTCAGCCCCTCCGGCGCTTGAGGAGCGGGGTCCGGGGCAGCGCCCCACCTTCCAGCCCCTCCGGCGCTTGAGGAGCGGGGTCCGGGGCGGAGCCCCGGTTTCGGGAAGGGGCGGGGAGGGGGCAAGCCCGCCGCAGGCGCCCCACTCCCGCACCGGGCCACCCGCTCCTCACCCCACCGAGCTGTACGCCACAACCCCCCGCAACACCGCATCCACCGCCTTCCGCGCACTCTTGGCCACGCCGGAAGCCCCCTCCCCCGCATCCCGAGGCGCCGCCGCGGCCACCTGCCCCAGCACGTCGATCACCTGCTTGCACCACCGCACGAAGTCCCCCGCCGGCATCTCCGCCTCGCGCAGCACCTCGTCCAGCGTCCGGCCGGAGGCCCACATGTAGACCGCCCAGGCGAAGCCGAGATCGGGCTCGCGCTGTCCGACCCCTTCCGTCTGGTTGATCTTGAAGTCCTCCTCCAGACCATCAAGCCGCCCCCAGATCCGCACCATCTCGCCCATGGCGACCTTGGCAGGACCGGACGGCAGCTTGGGCGCGACCGCGTCATCGGCCTGCCGCGCCTCGTACACCAGAGCCGAGACGCACGCGGCGAGCTCAGCCGGGTTGAGCCCCTCCCACACACCCTCGCGCAGGCACTCGCTGGCCAGCAGATCCAGCTCACCGTAGAGCCGGGCCAGCCGCCGCCCGTTGGCGGTGACCTCGTTGCCCCGGAGGTAGTCCAGCTCGGTGAGGAGCGCGACGATCCGGTCGAAGGTCCGGGCGATCGTGTTCGTCCGCCCCTCGATCCGCTTCTCCAGCTGCCGTGTGTCCCGCTGCAACCGGTGGTAGCGCTCGGCCCACCGCGCGTGGTCCTCCCGCTCGTCGCACCCGTGGCAGGGGTGGGCGCGCAGCTCGGTCCGCAGCCGGGCGATCTCGCGGTCGTCGGCGGCCGGCGCCCGCCCCTTGCGGTGCCGGTCGGGCACGATGTGCCCGGCCTTGGACCGCAGCGCGGAGGCCAGATCACGCCGGGACTGCGGCGAGCGCGGGTTGAACGACTTCGGGACGCGCATCCGGTCCAGCGCCTCCACCGGCACCGGGAAGTCCATCGAGGCCAGCCGCTTGACCTGCCGCTCGGCCGTCAGCACCAGCGGCCGAGGCCCGTCGTGGTGGTCGAAGCCGCGATGCCCGTTGGCCCGCCCGGCGGGCAGCCCCGGATCCAGCACCAGGGCCAGCCCCGCGAACTTCCCCGTCGGAACGTGGATGACATCGCCCGGCCTCAGCTTCTCCAGGGACGAGGCCGCCGCCGCCCGCCGCTGGGCCGCGCCCTGCTTGGCCAGCTCCGTCTCGCGGTCCTTGAGGTCGCGCCGCAGGCGCGCGTACTCCTCGAAGTCCCCGAGGTGGCAGGTCATGCCCTCCTTGTAGCCCTCCAGGCCCTCCTCGTTGCGCTGCACCTGCCGCGAAATCCCGACCACCGACTTGTCGGCCTGGAACTGGGCGAACGAGGTCTCCAGCAGCTCGCGCGACCGGTGCCGCCCGAACTGCTGCACCAGGTTGACCGCCATGTTGTACGAGGGGCGGAAGCTGGAGCGCAGCGGATACGTACGCGTGCCCGCGAGGCCGGCCAGCGCCGTCGGGTCGAGGCCGCGCTGCCACAGGACCACCGCGTGGCCCTCGACGTCGATGCCGCGGCGTCCGGCCCGGCCGGTGAGCTGGGTGTACTCGCCGGGGGTGATGTCGGCGTGCTGCTCGCCGTTCCACTTGACGAGCTTCTCCAGCACCACCGAGCGCGCGGGCATGTTGATGCCGAGCGCCAGGGTCTCGGTGGCGAAGACGGCCTTGACCAGCCCCCGGACGAACAGCTCCTCGACGACCTCCTTGAACGTCGGCAGCATGCCCGCGTGGTGGGCGGCGATGCCCCGCTCCAGGCCTTCGAGCCATTCGTAGTAGCCCAGGACGTGGAGGTCCTCGCCGGGGATGGACGCGGTCCGCTCCTCGACGATCTCGCGGACCAGCCGGCGGTTGTCCTCGTCGTTGAGCCGGAGTCCGGCGTACAGACACTGCTGGACGGCGGCCTCGCAGCCCGCCCGGCTGAAGATGAACGTGATCGCGGGGAGCAGCCCCTCGTTGTCCAGCCGGTCGATGACCTCGGGCCTGCCGGGCGTCCAGATCCGGCCGCGCTGACGCCGCTCGCGCTCGCGGTCGGCCTCGCGCACCATCTTGCCCCGGCGGCGGTCGCGCGGGTTGTAGGTGTTCTGGCTCTCCTGGCGGGCGAGGCGGACCAGGTCCGGGTTGACCTCACGGCGTCCGGCGCCCCGGCCGCCGTGGTCGGTGCCCTCCTCGAAGAGGTCGTACATCCGGCGTCCGGCCATCACGTGCTGCCACAGCGGCACCGGCCGGTGCTCGGAGACGATGACCTCGGTGTCGCCGCGCACGGTGTCCAGCCAGTCGCCGAACTCCTCCGCGTTGGACACGGTCGCCGAGAGGGAGACCAGCGTCACCGACTCCGGGAGGTGGATGATCACTTCCTCCCACACCGCGCCCCGGAAGCGGTCGGAGAGGTAGTGCACCTCGTCCATGACCACATAGCCGAGGCCGGAGAGCGACTGCGAGCCCGCGTACAGCATGTTCCGCAGGACCTCGGTGGTCATCACGACCACCGGCGCCTCGGAGTTGACGCTGTTGTCGCCGGTCAGCAGCCCGACCTTGTCCGCGCCGTACCGCTTGACCAGGTCGGCGTACTTCTGGTTCGAGAGCGCCTTGATCGGCGTGGTGTAGAAGCATTTGCGGCCCTGCTCCAGGGCCAGGTGCACGGCGAACTCGCCGACGATCGTCTTGCCCGACCCGGTGGGCGCCGCGACCAGCACCCCCTTGCCCGCCTCCAGGGCCTGGCAGGCCTCGATCTGGAACGGGTCCAGACCGAAGTCGTACATCTCCCGGAAGGGCCCGAGGGCCGTCGCCATCTCGGCCGCACGGGCGCGGGATGCCTGGTATCGCTCAGCTGGTGAGAGGTCCTCTGTCATCTTGGCTACGAGCCTACCCGTCACCTCTGACAGTCAGCCCGATCTTTAAATCCCCTTGGGCTGCCACCCGGTCGGAGCCGGTCAGCGCCCCGTGAGCACCCGCACGGCCCCCGGTACGCAGGTGGCGGTGAGCGGCAGGGGCCCCATCGGTTCGCCGTCCGCGTACGCCGTGACACCGGATGCCACCAGCTCGATCGAGGAGACCCGGTGCACGGTGACGGCGGGGTGGGTCAGATGCGCGCCCTTGTAGACCTTCGGGAAGACCTTGAGCAGCTCGGTGCGGGTGCACTCCCCGACCACGGTCACGTCGAAGAGCCCGTCGTCCATCTCGGCCTCGGCGCAGATCCGCATGCCCCCGCCGTACGTGGTCCCGTTGCCCACCGCGATGAGCGTCGCCCCGATCTCGCGGACCTCGCCCCCGTCGAGCCGGATCCGGTACGGGATCGGCTTGAAGGCGGCCAGTTCGGCGAGGATCGCGAGGTCGTACTTGAACCGGCCGCCGACGAGGCGCATCCGGTTGCCCCGGTCGTTGACCCGGGAGTCGAAGCCGGAGGCGAGGACGGTGCCGAACCAGCGGCCTCCGACCCGCCCCAGGTCGATCTCGCGGTGGCCGCCGTCCTTGAGGGCCCGGGCGGCCAGCCGTCCGGCGGCGGCCGGGTCGCGGATCGGCAGCCCCAGCGCACGGGCGAAGTCGTTGCCGGTGCCGACGGCGACGACGCCCAGCGGCGTACTCGTCCCCGCGACGGCCTGGAGGGCGAGGGACATCAGCCCGTCCCCGCCCACGGCTATCATTGCCCCGGTCCCCGCCGCGACGGCCTCGCGGGCCCGGCGCAGGGCGTCGTCGGCGTCTTCACCCAGCACCGTACGGACGGAGAATCCGGCGTCCCGCAACGCGGAAGCGGCCGGCTGCGCGGCGTGCGCGCCCCGGCCGCGTCCCGCGGTGGGATTGACGAAGAGGGTGATCTCGCTGGTCACCCTTCCGGACCCTACAAGGTCAGGTGATGTCGTCGTAACCGTTCAGCCGCTGCGATCCGGGCCCGTCCGCCTCACCGGTGTTCTGGCCGGGCAGCGCGGGGCGGGAGGAGGACACGTTCTCCACACGGCCGACGGGCTCGGGCGTCAGATCCAGCTGCGATGCCTCGTCGTCGCTGAGCTCGGCGTCGGGGTTGTTGCGGTTGCGCCGCTTGTCGTTCAGGAGGGAGAAGCCGGTGGCGACGAAGTAGAGGAAGGCGAGCGGCCCGGCGAGGAGCAGCATGGAGAGCGGTTCGCCGCCGGGAGTGGCGATCGCCGCGAAGGCGGTGAGGCCGACGATCATGCCGCGCCACCAGCCGAGCATCCGCTTGCCAGTGACGACGCCCGTCATGTTCAGCGCGATGAGCAGCAGGGGCAGCTCGAAGGCGATGCCGAAGACGATCACCATCCGGACCAGCAGGTCCAGGTAGCTGTCGAGCTCGATCTGGTTCTGCACGTTGTCGGGGCTGAACCCGAGCATGATCTCGGCGGTCTGCGGGAGGATCGCGTAGGCGAGGTAGCCGCCGGAGATGAAGAGGGGTGCGCCCACCACGGCGAAGGCGTAGGCGTAGCGCTTCTCGCCCTTGTGCAGCCCCGGGGCGACGAAGGCCCACAGCTGGTACAGCCAGACCGGCGTGGCGAGCAGCACACCGGACATCAGAGCGACCTTGAGGGCGTTGGTGAACGGCGCCAGCAGGGTGTTGGTCTTCAGCAGCGCGCAGGGCTTGCCGTTGACGGCGACGACGACGCCGTCTTTGCAGCCGACGGATTCGAGCAGAGGGCGCAGAAGGAAGTCGTAGATCTCCTTCTGGAAGAACGCCGCCACGATCGTCACCACGACGATCGCCAGGACGGCCTTCAGCAGCCGGTTACGCAGCTCACGCAGGTGATCGAGGAGAGGCATCCGCCCCTCGTCGTCCTTCTCCTGCTTGCGGGCAGACTTGAGCAACCCACTTCCCTCGTCTCGTGCGGCGGCTGTCGGCGGAGCGCGTCGGCGGTCAGCTCTGGGTGGTGGGCTTGGCCTCGTTGACCGGGCGGGAGCTGGTGACGTCTCCCGGCGCGGCCTGGATGGTGCGCGCGGTGGTGGACTGCGGGGGGACCGTGTCGTCGACGGTCTCCGTGGTGGGCGTCGCGGTCGCCGCGTCGTCCTTCTTCATGGCCTTGGCCTCGCTCTTGAGGATGCGGGCCGACTTGCCGAGCGAGCGCGCCATGTCGGGGAGCTTCTTGGCACCGAAGAGCAGCAGGATGACAGCGATGATCAGAACGATCTCGAGGGGCTTCAGATTGCCGATCATGTGCGACTTCCTTCTCACTGAGGCGGCTGGGGGTGGGCTCGCTACCCGTTCGACCGGGCATACGTCCGATCGTTGCGCTTGGCAGCGATCGTAACCCGCAGGGGTAAACGCGAGGCAATGCCCGTGCGTACTCCGGCTTGCGGCCCCGCACCTCCCTGCCTGGGCCGACCCATGCAGCGTACCCCCCGGTGCTGTGGGGCATCAGGCCCCGGCGCGCTAGCGCAGGCCGTCACCGGTGGCCGCGAGCCGGGTGGCGGCCCGCTCCAGGTCCTCCGAGGCCCGGTTGATGCGCTCGGTGGTGTCGGTGACCTGGCGGCCGAGCCGCTGCGCCTCGACGAAGACCTTGATGCCGAGGACGCCGAGCACGGCGATGCCCAGGAATCCGAGGGCGATGGCGAGCATGGGCCAGAACATACGGGGGGCCTCTCTCCTGTACGGCTGCGCGGCGCTACAGGGCGGTGTGCAGGCGCAGGGTCCGTACGCCGCCGCCGGTGAGCAGTTCGATGATGCGCTCCCCGGCGGGCTTGCGGACCGAGGCGCCGCACTCGGGGCAGGTGAAGGTGTAGAAGGTGGTGCGGCGGGTGGCGCCGATCGCCAGCCGCAGTGCGGCGGCGGCCAGTTCGAAGCGCCCGCGGCAGTCGGGGCAGGCTGCCCGGAAGCGCACGGCTGCGGGGACCGGCACGGGGACGGGACCGGTGCCCGACCGGTGCGCGGGGCGTATCCCGGTGCCGGGCGGAGCCTCCGGGCGGACTCCGGAGGCGGCCGGGAACAGGGGCGTCCGGTTCATCGTCGTCTCCCTCCCCCCGGCCCTCAGACCGCGTCCTCGTAGGCGGCGAGCGCCTCGCGGGCGGCCTCGCGGGCGCTGTCCGCGAGCTCCGGCGGGGCGACGATGCGGCCGTCACCGCCGAGGCGCAGGGCGAGCCGGCGCAGCGAGGCCGGGTCCGGGGTGCGCAGGGTGATGCGCAGGCCGCCGTCGGGGAGTTCTTCGGCACTGTCGTGCGGGTAGTACTCGGCGACCCAGCGGCCGCCGGTGCCGACCTCGATCACGACCTCCGGGTCCTCGGCCGCGGGCTGGACGAGACCGGCGGACAGGTCGCGCAGTTCCAGCTCGGGCGGGGCGGCGGGGGCGTCGAGGAGGCGGATCTCGGCGACCCGGTCGAGCCGGAAGGTCCGGCGGGCCTCGGAGAGCCGGCACCAGCCCTCCATGTAGGTGTGGCCGACGGCGAAGAGCCGGATCGGGTCGACCTCGCGCTCGGTGAGTTCGTCGCGGGCGGGCGAGTAGTAGCGCAGCCAGAGGCGGCGGCGCTCGGAGATGGCCCGGTCGACGTCGGCGAAGACGCCGCCCTCCGCTTCGAAGGTCACCGAGAGCCGGGAGCTGGCCGCACCGGACTCGCCGGCGGCGGTCTCCAGCTTGGCGGTGGCGCGGACGAGGGCCTCCCGGTCGCTCTCGCGCAGGCCGGGCAGGGTGGCGACGGCGCGGGCGGCGACGAGCAGCGCGGTGGCCTCGTCGGCGGCGAGCCGGAGCGGTTCGGCGACGTCGTCCGGGTTGTGCCACCAGATGCGGTCGCCGTCGGTGTCGATGTCGAGGAGGTCGCCGCCGCGGAAGCTGGTGCCGCACATGGGCAGGACGTCGAGGTCGGAGATCAGCTCGTCCTCGGTGATCCCGAAAGCCCGCGCCACGTCCTGGACGTGGGCGCCGGGCCGCTCGCGCAGATACGTCACCAGGGACAGCATCCGGCGGGTCTGGTCGATCGCGTTCGTGGCCATCGTGTCGGCTCCCCTAGTCCTTGGCCACGGCTCGGAGCCGGTCCACCACATCGGCCCGCAGATCGGCGGGTTCCTCCACGACGACGTCCGGGCCGAACTCGACGAGCCAGGCGTCCAGCCCGTGTCCGTACGGGATCTCCAGCTCGTCCCAGCCGTCGCCCCGGTCCCGTACGGCGGTGGCGCGGGAGCGCAGCGGGTAGCCGGCTCCGGCGCGGAGCCTGATCCGGGCGGTCCGGGTCGCGGTCTCGCCGGCCCAGCTCTCGACGGTCTCGCGGACGGTGACCACGTCGGGAACCTCGGCGCTGAAGGCTCCGGCGCGGGAGCGGACCTTGCCGGTGATGCGGGAGAGCCGGAAGACGCGTTCGGCGCCCCGCTCACGGTCCCAGCCGGCCAGATACCAGTGGCCGCGCCAGCATTCGAGGGTCCAGGGTTCGACCTGGCGCTGTTCGGCGCGGGCGGAGTTGGCCTTGCGGTAGTCGAAGGTGACGGGTCGGCGGTCGCGGCAGGCCAGCATCAGGGGCTCGAAGGCCGCCTCGTGGACGGGGATGCGGGGTTCGAGGGCGCTGTGGACCTCGTAGGCGTCCTCGGCCTCGGGCATTCCGGCGGCGCGCAGCTTCTGCAGGGCACCGCTGGCGGCCCCGGCGAGGCGGGCCTGCTGCCAGACCTTGGCGGCGAGGCCGAGGGCGGCGGCCTCCTCGGCGTCCAGGGTGATGGGGGGCAGCCGGTTGCTGTCGCGGCGGGCGAGGTAGCCGATGTCGCCGTCGAGGTTCTCGACGGTCTCGATGACGAGTCCGAGCTCGCGCAGATCGTCCTTGTCGCGCTCGAACATCCGGTTGAAGGAGTCGTCGGAGCCCGCTTCGAGGTAGGCCTCGATGGATCCGCGGAGTTCGCGCTTGCTGAGGGGGCGCCGGGTCCCCAGCAGGCACAGCGCGAGGTTCATCAACCGCTCGGCCTTGGCAATCGCCATCGACGCCCTTTCTCCGGTGCTCTACGACGGTCGAACCTACCGCCCCGGGGTGTGGGGATCCAAAGTCGGGCCGTGGTCCGGAGCGCGGTGGGGGCTCGCCGGACAGCACCGAGGGCTCCCGCCGTACGGCGGGAGCCCTCGGACGTACAGCGGAACGGATCAGGCCGCGACGAGGTCGCAGACGAAGATCAGCGTCTCACCGGGGGCGATCTTGCCGCCGGCGCCGCGGTCGCCGTAGGCGAGGTGGGCGGGGATGATCAGCTGGCGACGGCCGCCGACCTTCATGCCCTGCACGCCCTTGTCCCAGCCGGAGATGACCTGGCCGGCACCGAGCTGGAACTGCAGCGGGGTGCCGCGGTTCCAGGAGGCGTCGAACTCCTCGCCGGTGGAGAAGGACACACCCACGTAGTGGACGGAGACGGTCTGGCCCGCCTGGGCCACCGGGCCGTCGCCCTCCCAGATGTCCTTGATCTCCAGATCGGCCGGCGGCTCGCCGCCCGGGAAGTCGACCTCGGGCTTCTCGATGCTCACTGAACTGCTCCTAAAAGAATCTTGGGGAAAAACCCCACAAGTCTTGCACGGGTCACCCCGTCGCCCGGACGTACGGAGAGGGTGTCACCGTACGGAGAGGATGTCTCAGACGGTGCCGAGGATGTCGACGACGAAGACCAGGTTGTTCTTGGCCAGCTGGTTGGAGGGGTCGGCTCCGTAGGCCTGGTTGGGCGGGATGGTCAGCAGGACTCGGTCGCCGACGTGCTTGCCGACCAGGCCCTTGTCCCAGCCCTGGATGACGCCGCCGACGCCGATCGGGAAGGCGCTCGCGCCACCGTGGTCCCAGGAGGAGTCGAACTTCTCGCCGTCCTCCCACTTCACCCCGGTGTACTGGACGACCAGGCCTTCACCGGCCTTGACCGCGGCACCGTCGCCCTTGATCAGGACCTGCTCCTTGAGGTCCTTCGGGGCCTTCTCGCCCTTGGGGATGGTGATGGTCGCGGCCTTCTGCGACGCGGCCTTCACCTCGGGCATCCCGGCCTCGCTGGCGGCCTGGGCGCCCTTCGCCTCGCCCTTCTTGTCGACCTTCTTGGCGTTGACGATGTCGACGACCCAGACCAGCGGGTCGGTGGGCTTGATCCCGGACTGCGGGTTCAGCTGCTCGCCGACGATCGCCTCGGCCGTGCCTTCGACCTGGACCCGGCTGCCGACCTTGTGGCCTGCCAGCGCGTCCGCGACCTTGGTCGGCAGCATCTGCCCCTGCTTGCCGACCTCCTGCACGACCTGGGCGCGGGGGGCCTTCGGGTCGGCACCCTGCCGCTGGGCCCAGGTGGAGCCGAGCGCCTCGATGTTGCCGGCGAAGTCCAGGCGGACGATGTCGCCCTTCTTCACCTCGGCGCCGTCACCGGTGGAGACGTCGCTCGTGACGACCTCGTCGGACACCTTGGCGTCCTTGGCGATCTCGATCTTGGGCTCGGCACCGAACTTCCCGGAGACCTCGGCGACGGGCCCCGAGTTCTTGGGCGCGGCGTCGTCCTTGGAATCGGAACCGCAGGCGGCGGTGATCAGCAGAGCGGGCACGGCCAGTACGGCGGCGGCACGCCGGGCAGTTTTCGTGGGGATCATCAGTCCAACTCGCGTAGGGGGCTCCGGGCACTCCCGCCACTCTACGACTTCGCCCCAGCGGCATCACGCGTACCGACACGGCTGTACGCCGGGGCGACCGGCCCCGGCGTACACTGTGTCCCTTTTCCCGCGGGTTCCGCTTTTCCCGGGCGGTTTCGCGCTCCCGAGTGGTGCCGCGCGGGCGGCCCGGTCACATGCCGGCGATCAGCTTCTCCACCCGTTCGTCGACGGACCGGAACGGGTCCTTGCACAGCACCGTGCGCTGCGCCTGGTCGTTCAGCTTGAGGTGGACCCAGTCGACGGTGAAGTCCCTGCGCTGCTCCTGGGCCCTGCGGATGAAGTCGCCGCGCAGCCGCGCCCTGGTGGTCTGCGGGGGCACCGTCTTGCCCTCGAAGATCTTCAGGTCGTTGCAGATGCGGGCCGTCTGGCCCTTCTTCTCCAGGAGGTAGAAGAGACCGCGCCGGCGGTGGATGTCGTGGTAGGCGAGGTCTATCTGGGCGACCCGCGGGTTCGACATGGTCATGTTGTGCTTGGCCCGGTACCGCTCGATGAGCTTGTACTTCATGACCCAGTCGATCTCGGTGTCGATCCGGTCGAGGTCCTGGGCCTCGATCGCGTCCAGGGCGCGGCCCCACAGCTCCAGGACCTGGTCGACGGTGCCGGTGCGGATACCCCGGCGCTCGACGAAGTCGACGGCCTTCTCGTAGTACTCCCGCTGGACCTCGATCGCCGAGGCCTCCCGGCCGCTGGCGAGGCGCACCTTGCGCTGTCCGGTGAGGTCGTGGCTGACCTCGCGGATCGCCCGGATCGGGTTCTCCAGGGTCAGGTCGCGCATCACGGTGCCCGCCTCGATCATGCGGAGCACCAGGTCGGTGGCGCCGACCTTGAGCAGCATGGTCGTCTCGGACATGTTCGAGTCACCGACGATGACGTGGAGGCGGCGGTACCGCTCGGCGTCGGCGTGCGGTTCGTCACGGGTGTTGATGATCGGCCGGGAGCGGGTCGTCGCGGAGCTGACGCCCTCCCAGATGTGCTCGGCACGCTGGCTGACGCAGTAGACCGCGCCGCGCGGGGTCTGGAGCACCTTGCCGGCGCCGCAGATCAGCTGCCTGGTGACGAGGAAGGGAATGAGGATGTCCGCGAGCCGGGAGAATTCTCCGTGCCGGGCCACGAGGTAGTTCTCGTGGCAGCCGTAGGAGTTTCCCGCCGAGTCGGTGTTGTTCTTGAAGAGATAGACGTCGCCCGCGATTCCCTCCTCGTGCAGGCGGCGTTCGGCGTCGACGAGCAGGCCTTCGAGAATGCGCTCGCCGGCTTTGTCGTGGGTGACCAGTTCGGTCACGTTGTCGCATTCCGGGGTTGCGTATTCCGGATGCGATCCCACGTCGAGGTAGAGGCGGGCGCCGTTCCGCAGAAAGACGTTGCTGCTGCGGCCCCATGACACGACACGGCGGAAGAGGTAGCGCGCCACTTCGTCAGGTGACAGTCGGCGCTGTCCCCTGAACGTGCACGTGACGCCGTACTCGTTCTCCAGCCCGAAAATGCGGCGGTCCATGACTGAACATTACGCCTTGTGGCCCGAGCTGAAACCGGGTTCGACGGCACCGTTTCGATCATTTTCCGATCCCGTCACGACGGCGGCGGTACGGACGGGAGCTGCGAGGACCCTTCCGGTGGCCAGCAGGACGATCAGAGCCGCTACTCCCCCGGCCCCCGCGACGGCGAAGCTCCAGGCGGTCGAGCCGAGTTCGACGGCCGGTCCGGCGACGGCCGTGCCGACCGCGGCGCCTACGCCGAACGTGGTGACGAGCCAGGAGAACGCCTCGGTCACGGTGCCGCGCGGGGCGTGCCGGTCGACCACGATGAAGGAGCAGGCGATGGCCGGCGCGAGGAACACTCCGGCGAGAGCGGCGAAGACGGTCATGAGCGGCACCGAGGGGGTGAGCGTCAGCGGCAGATAGCCCAGTGCCAGCAGTCCGACGATGACCCGCAGCCGCTTCTCGGGGGCGCCGGCCCACTGGCGCGCCCCGTAGGCCAGTCCGCCGATCAGCGCGCCGAGGCCGAGCGCGGCCATCAGCCAGCCGTACACCGCCTCCCGCCCGTGGTCGTCGGCGTAGGCCACCCCGGCCACGGTGATGGAGCCCAGCGCGAGGCCGACGAAGAAGAACGCGCCGAGGAGCGCCAGGAGTCCGGACGAGCGCAGGGCGCCGAGCCAGTGCGCCTCGCGGGGTGCGGAGCGCCAGGTGCGCGAGGGCTCGGACAGGACGACCGAGAGGGCGCCGAGGACGCCGATGGCATTGATGACGAGCAGCGCGGCGGCCGGGGACCAGAGCGAGACGAGCAGCGTCACCAGGAGCGGTCCGACGGTGAACATGATCTCCTGCGCCACGGCGTCCATGGCGTACGCCCGGTGCACCTGGCCCTCGCCCTTGAGGACGCTGGGCCACAGGGCCCGCAGACCGCCCTCCAGGGGCGGTGTGGCGACTCCGGCGACGATCACGGCGAGGCAGGCCAGCGGGAGCGAGCCGAGGCCGGTGAGGGCCAGCAGGGCCATCCCGAGCGCGGAGAGCACGGCGGCCGGGAGCTGGACGCGCGGCTGCCCGTACAGGTCCACGGCGCGGCCGAGCAGCGGCTGCCCGACGGCGGTGGCCAGGCCGTACGCGGCGGCGAGCGCGCCGGCCAGGGTGTAGCTGCCGCCCTCCGCCCGGGTGAACAGCACGATCGCGATGTGCGCGGTGCCGTTGGGCAGCCGCCCCACCAGGGTGCCCGTCAGCAGCCGGGCGGCGTGCCGCGCCCGGAGGATGTCCAGATATCCCGCGGCCATTCCCGCCCCTCTCCGCCCCGGCCGACCGTGCGCCCGCCGAAGTGTTACGTATAACGTCGAGGTTCATACGTACCATGTGCGCAGTTCGCGGGTCCACCCCGCGGCGCTACGGAGACGTTCCGCACGGAGGCACGAGTGACCAGCCCGCAGCAGCCCGTCCCCGCCCGGCCCACCAGTCGTGACGTGGCCCGTGCGGCGGGCGTCTCCCAGGCGACGGTCTCCCTGGTGCTCGGCGGGAAGTGGCCGGGCCGGGTGTCGGAGGTCACGGCCCAGCGAGTGAGGGAGGCCGCGGCGGAGCTCGGCTACCGGCCCAATCTGGCGGCCCGCAGTCTGCGGCTCGGCCGCACCAGGACGGCGCTGCTGGTGGTCCCCGCGCTCACCAACGAGTTCTTCGCGCGGGTCTACGCGGGCGCCGCGGCGCTCGCCGCCGAGCACGACTTCGGCGTGGTGCTCTATCCCTCACCGGACGGCACCGGTCCGGCCCGGGACCCCTTCGACTCGGCCCGGGCCGCGCTCGACGGGGTCATCGCGTCCTCGATGGCCGCCGACGCGCTGGACGCGCTGCACGGGGCGGATCTGCCGCTGGTGATGCTGGACAGCGACGCCTCGGACACCGGTCCCGCCGCCCATGTGAACCTCGACATCGCGGACGGGATGCGGCAGGTGACGGACCATCTGCTGGGGCTCGGCCACCGTCGCTTCCTGCATCTGGCGTCCGCCGTGGACACCTGGACGTTCGCGGTGCGCGCGGAGGCGCTGCACGAAGCGCTGGGCGCGGCGGGTGACGCGACGGTGCGTACGGTGCGGGCTCCGCTGGACGTGGGGGCGGGGCGTGAGGCGGCCGAGCAGGCTCTGGCGGTCACCGGGGAGCGGCCCACCGCGATCATCTGCGACGACGACATCCTCGCCGCCGGGGCCTGCAAGGCGGCGCGCAGGCTCGGGCTGCGGGTGCCGGACGAGCTGTCGGTGACCGGCTTCGACGACCTGGCGCTGGCCACCGCGCTGGAGCCGGAGCTGACCACCGTGCGGCTGCCGGCGGAGCAGGTCGGGGAACGGGGCATGGAGGCGCTGCTCGCCGTGCTGGACGGCCGCCCCGCCGAACAGGGCGGTCTCCCGGTCGAGCTCGTCGTACGCGGCTCCACGGCGCCCCCGCCCGCCGCCCGGGCATGACGGTGCCCCCGGGCCGGGACCCGGGGGCACGTCGAGCACCGCTCGGCTACTTGTCGGTCTCCTCCGAGGAGCCGGACTCGGAGCCGGACGCGCGGCCGGTGTCCGTACCGGTGGAGTCGCCGTCCTCGGCGTCGGACGGGGCGTCCGTGGGCGTGCTGGCGGCGGATTCCGTCTCCAGCAGCCGGGCCAGCTGACGGCCGACGATCCGCTTGAACTTGCGCTGCTGGGGGCGGGTGCGGTCCAGGACCGCGACCTCCAGGCGCTCCGCGGGGATCTCCCGCTCGCCGCCGCCCGGCTCCCGCGAGAGGGCCTGGACGGCCAGCTTGAGCGCCTCGGCCAGCGTCATGCCGTCGCGGTGCCGCTGGTCGAGGAAGCCGCTGATCTGCTCGGCGTTGCCGCCGACCGCGACCGAGCCGTGCTCGTCCACGATCGAACCGTCGTGCGGCAGCCGGTAGATCTGGTCGCCCTCGGGGTCGGTGCCGACCTCGGCGACCACCAGCTCCACCTCGTACGGCTTCTCGGCCGCGCTGGAGAAGATGGTGCCGAGCGTCTGGGCGTAGACGTTGGCCAGCCCACGGGCCGTCACGTCGTCCCGGTCGTAGGTGTATCCGCGCAGATCGGCGTAGCGCACACCGCCGATGCGGAGGTTCTCGTACTCGTTGTACTTGCCGGCGGCGGCGAAGCCGATCCGGTCGTAGATCTCGCTGAACTTGTGGAGCGCGCGGGACGGGTTCTCGCCGACGAACACAATGCCGTCGGCGTACTGCAGCACAACGAGGCTGCGACCACGGGCGATGCCCTTGCGGGCGTATTCCGCCCGGTCGGCCATGGCCTGCTGGGGTGAGACATAGAACGGCGTCGACACCGGCTATCCGTCCCTTCCTGTCAGTGACGAGTGCATCGGAAAAAGGCTCGGAGTCCGGATCAGAGCAGCGCGGCGCGCGGGCCGTCGGGCTGCTCGAGTCGGCGTTCCAGGATGGAGCGCGCGATCTCGGAGGACTCCTGGTCGGTCAGCCTCCGGAAGCCTTCGTCGGTGATGACGGTGACGATCGGGTAGATACGGCGGGCCACGTCCGGGCCGCCGGTCGCCGAGTCGTCGTCCGCCGCGTCGTACAGCGCCTGCACGACCAGGGTGAGGGCCTGTTCCTGCGTCAGGTCCTCGCGGTAGAGCTTCTTCATCGAGCCGCGGGCGAAGATCGACCCGGAGCCGGTGGCGGCGTAGCCGGTCTCCTCGGAGCGGCCGCCGGTGACGTCGTAGGAGAAGATTCGGCCCTTGTCGCGGTCGATGTCGTAGCCCGCGAAGAGGGGGACGACGGCGAGGCCCTGCATGGCCATGGCGAGGTTGGAGCGGATCATGGTGGAGAGCCGGTTGGCCTTGCCCTCCAGGGAGAGCTGGGCGCCCTCGACTTTCTCGAAGTGCTCCAGCTCCAGCTGGAACAGCTTGACCATCTCCACGGCCAGTCCGGCGGTGCCCGCGATGCCCACCGCGGAGTACTCGTCGGCCGGGAAGACCTTCTCGATGTCGCGCTGCGCGATCATGTTGCCCATGGTGGCGCGCCGGTCGCCGGCCAGGACCACGCCGCCGGGGAAGGACGTGGCGACGATGGTCGTCCCGTGCGGCGCCTCGATCGCCCCCTGGAGCGGCGGCAGGCTGCGGTTGCCCGGGAGCATCTCGGGCGACTGCTCGGACAGGAAGTCCATGAACGAGGACGAACCCGGCGTCAGGAAGGCAGCTGGTAGACGCCCGGTGCTACGAGTGTTGGCTTCCACGCGTTTCCCTCCAGGTATGCGATGGCCCTGCGCAAGAGAGTCAGGATCATCCCCCAACTTGCCGATGGCCGAATTGCAGTTGAAGCAACTTGTGCCACGGACCCTACCCGCCCCGCGGGAGTGATCCACATGTTCGGCGGGGGATATCCGCGCCGATCCGGCGGCCCGTCGACCGGGCCCCGGTCGGCAGGCGGGGTGACGGCGTGCGCCGTCACCCCGCTTCCTACCGAGCGTTCACACTCGTGAACTACTCCCCGCCCTTTTGAACGAAGGACCTCACGAAGTCCTCGGCGTTCTCCTCGAGCACGTCGTCGATCTCGTCCAGCACCGAGTCGACGTCGTCGCTCAGCTTCTCCTGTCGCTCCGCAAGGTCCTCGGACGCCTGCGCGTCCTGCGCCTGCTCCTCGACCTCCTCGGTGGAACGTGTCGCCTTCTGCTGTCCGCCGCCGGTGTCCTTGGTCGCCATGTAGCTCACCCCGCTCGGTTCGAAGCAATCGAAGCTCTTGATCAGACCCTACCCACCGGGTCCGACATTTGGCCCGGTAGTTGATGCAAGCCCGTGCCTCAGGTGATTGATTCCCAGCCCGGAGGCCTTTCAGCCGCCCGACAGCGTGCGGACCAGCTCCTCCGCCGTACGGCAGCGGTCGAGGAGATCCTTCACGTGCTCCTTGGTCCCGCGCAGCGGCTCCAGGGTGGGCACCCGCTGCAGGGAGTCGCGGTCCGGCAGGTCGAAGATCACCGAGTCCCAGGAGGCCGCCGCCACATCGTCGGCGTACTGCTCCAGACAGCGGCCGCGGAAGTAGGCCCTGGTGTCCTCCGGAGGCGCCGTACGGGCCCTGGTGACCTGGTCCTCGTTCAGGAGGCGCTTCATCTTGCCGCGGGCCACCAGACGGTTGTACAGGCCCTTGTCGGGCCGTACGTCCGCGTACTGGAGGTCCACCAGATGCAGCCGGGGGGCGTCCCAGTCCAGCGCGTCGCGGCGGCGGTAGCCCTCCATGAGCTCCCGCTTGGCGATCCAGTCCAGCTCGCCCGACAGGCTCATCGGATCGGTCTCCAGCCGGTTGAGGGTGTCCTCCCAGCGGGTCAGGATGTCCTTGGTCTGCTCGTCGGCGTCCGTCCCGTACCGCTCGTCGACGTATTTGCGGGCCAGCTCGAAGTACTCCATCTGGAGCTGGACCGCGGTGAGTGTCCGGCCGCTGCGGAGCGTGATCAGCTGCCGCAGGTCCGGGTCGTGGGAGACCTGGTGCAGGGTGCGTACGGGCTGGTCGACGGCCAGGTCGACGCTGATGAAGGCGTCCTCGATCATCGACAGCACCAGGGACGTGGTGCCGAGCTTGAGATAGGTGGAGATCTCCGAGAGGTTGGCGTCGCCGATGATCACATGGAGCCGGCGGTACTTCTCGGCGTCGGAGTGGGGCTCGTCCCGGGTGTTGATGATGGGGCGCTTGAGCGTGGTCTCCAGGCCGACCTCGACCTCGAAGTAGTCGGCGCGCTGGCTGATCTGGAAGCCGTGCTCGTGGCCGTCCTGTCCGATGCCGACCCGGCCCGCGCCCGTGACGACCTGGCGTGAGACGAAGAACGGCGTCAGATGGCGCACGATGTCCGAGAAGGGCGTCTCCCGCTGCATGAGGTAGTTCTCGTGCGTGCCGTAGGAGGCGCCCTTGTTGTCGGTGTTGTTCTTGTAGAGGTGGATCGGCTGCGCGCCGGGGATGGCGGCCGCCCGCTCGGCGGCCTCCGCCATGATCCGTTCGCCGGCCTTGTCCCAGAGCACCGCGTCGAGCGGGTTGGTGATCTCCGGGGAGCTGTATTCGGGGTGCGCGTGGTCGACGTAGAGCCGGGCGCCGTTGGTGAGGATGACATTGGCCAGGCCGATGTCCTCGTCGGTGAGCTGGCTGGAGTCGGCGGTCTCACGGGCGAGATCGAAGCCTCGCGCGTCACGCAGCGGGTTCTCCTCCTCGAAATCCCAGCGGGCACGTCGCGCCCGGTGCATCGCCGCCGCGTAGGCGTTGACGATCTGGGACGAGGTGAGCATGGCATTGGCGTTGGGGTGACCGGGGACGGAGATCCCGTACTCCGTCTCGATGCCCATTACTCGCCGTACGGTCATGCGGCCCTCCTTGCCCGGCGTCGGCCCCTCCCGGAGCGACGCTCACGTACCGCTGCTGTGTCCGGTGCGTCTGTGCGGTGCCCGTCACCGCACTGCGCGACTCGGCGGTACCGCAGAGCCTAGAGCGCCTCTGCGCCGGTGGGGAGATCAATTACGACTTTGGCTCCGGCATGGCCGGAACGTGGGAATGAAACCGGCTGCGGAGGCCCCTGGGGCCTTCCGCAGCCGGTCCGGGTATTACAGGTACTGGCCGGTATTGGCCACCGTGTCGATGGAGCGTCCGGTGTCCGCGCCCTGCTTTCCGGTGACGAGTGTGCGGATGAAGACGATCCGCTCACCCTTCTTACCGGAAATCCTGGCCCAGTCGTCCGGGTTGGTGGTGTTCGGCAGGTCCTCGTTCTCCTTGAACTCGTCCACGCAGGCCTGCAGGAGATGAGCGACCCGCAGCCCCTTCTGGCCCTGTTCCAGGAATGCCTTGATGGCCATTTTCTTTGCCCGGTCGACGATGTTCTGAATCATCGCGCCGGAGTTGAAGTCCTTGAAGTACAGGACTTCCTTGTCGCCGTTGGCGTAGGTGACCTCGAGGAAGCGGTTCTCCTCGGACTCCGTGTACATCCGCTCCACGACCGACTGGATCATGGCGTGGGCGGCGGCCTCGCGCGAGCCGGTGTGCTCGGAGAGGTCGTCCGCGTGCAGCGGGAGCGACGGGGTCAGGTACTTCGCGAAGATGTCCTTCGCCGCCTCGGCGTCCGGACGCTCGATCTTGATCTTCACATCGAGCCGCCCGGGCCGCAGGATGGCGGGGTCGATCATGTCCTCGCGGTTGGAGGCGCCGATGACGATGACGTTCTCCAGGCCCTCCACCCCATCGATCTCGGCGAGCAGCTGCGGGACGATGGTGTTCTCCACGTCCGAGCTGACGCCGCTGCCGCGGGTGCGGAAGAGGGACTCCATCTCGTCGAAGAAGACGATGACGGGGGTACCCTCGCTCGCCTTCTCCCGCGCACGCTGGAAGACCAGGCGGATGTGCCGCTCGGTCTCGCCGACGTACTTGTTGAGCAGCTCGGGGCCCTTGATATTGAGGAAGTAGCTCTTCCCCGCGGGCTGCCCGGTCACCTCGGCGACCTTCTTGGCGAGCGAATTGGCTACGGCCTTGGCGATGAGCGTCTTGCCACAGCCGGGCGGGCCGTAGAGCAGGATGCCCTTCGGCGGGCGCAGCTCGTGCTCCTTGAAGAGGTCGGGGTGCAGATACGGAAGCTCGACCGCGTCGCGGATCAGCTCGATCTGGTCGCCCAGGCCGCCGATCTTGTCGTAGTCGATGTCCGGGACCTCTTCGAGGACTAGCTCCTCGACCTCGCTCTTGGGGACCACCTCGTAGACGTAACCCGACCTGGAGTCCAGGAGCAGGGCGTCGCCGGAGCGGATGGTGATGTCGAGCAGCGGCTCGGCGAGCCGCACCACCCTCTCCTCGTCGGTGTGCCCGACCACCAGGGCGCGCTCGCCGTCCTCAAGGATCTCCTTGAGGGTGACGATGTCCCCGGCGCGCTCGAACTCCATGGCCTCGACCACGTTGAGCGCTTCGTTGAGCATGACCTCCTGGCCACGCCGCAGATCTTCGAGCTCGACGCTGGGGCTGACGTTCACCCGGAGCTTGCGGCCCCCGGTGAAGATGTCGCAGGTGCCGTCCTCGTTGGCCTGCAGGAAGACGCCGAAGCCGGCCGGCGGCTGCGCGAGCCGGTCGACCTCTTCCTTGAGGGCCACGATCTGGTCACGCGCCTCACGGAGCGTGTTGGCGAGCCGCTCGTTCTGAGCGGACACGCCTGCCAGATTCGTCTGCAACTCGACGATCCGCTCTTCGAGAATCCTCGTGTGCCGCGGAGAGTCGGCGAGCTTACGTCGCAGGACGGCGATTTCCTGCTCGAGATAGGCAACCTGGCCGGCTGGGTCCTCGGACCCGCGCGCGGGCCGGATGCCGCGGTTGATGTCGTCGTCGTGGGCTGCCACGGTCCTCACCTCCTCCATGGGGAGCTGGACGCTTCCTGACCCTACCTGGGTGGGTGGTGATTGAAACCCCTAGATCACAAAGACTGCGGGGCGTGTCCGATCTTCACCCTTGCGCTCTCCCTCACGTCAAGGGAATACCCACCCTTCGGCACCGGAAAGCCGCCGGTTGTATCGTCGAACTGTTCAACACCCGTCAGGGCTGGCTTCAATTGGTTCGGATACGCAGGAACGGCAGGACACATGACCGTGCAGCAGGACTCGCCGGGCGACAGTGACACGCAGGACCTGGAGGTCTGGATCGACCAGGACCTCTGTACGGGGGACGGTATCTGCGTGCAGTACGCCCCCGATGTCTTCGAGCTGGACATCGACGGCCTGGCGTATGTGAAGAGCTCCGACGACGAGCTGCTCCAGGACCCGGGGGCGACCACTCCGGTGCCGCTGCCGCTCCTCCAGGACGTCGTCGATTCGGCCAAGGAGTGCCCGGGCGACTGCATCCACGTGCGGCGCGTCAAGGACAACGTCGAGGTGTACGGGCCGGACGCCGAGTAGCCGTCCGGGAGCGCGGGCCCCAGCGGCGCTCAGACGCTGCGGGCGAGCTCCCCGGAGCTGCGGACGAAGGCCTGCCCCTTCCATCGCCAGGAGGCCTGTTCCTCCTGGTCGGGGCAGCAGCGGGGCACCTCGAGCGAGGAGTAGCCGAGGAGGGTCGCGGAGACGACGCCGTCGCGTACGGCGAAGTCCCCGACGGTCTTCTTGTCAGCGGGGTCCACCAGGGTCGCCACGACCCGGGGTGCGGCCCCGCTCGTCTGTGTCAGGACGTAGATGCCGCCGGGCGGGGTCCCCGATCCGGCGGCGCAGTGCACCACGGCGACGGTTTCCGGCCGCCCGTCCCCGTCGAGGTCCCCGGGGGCCTGCTTCGCGACGGTCGTCCCGGCACCGCCGCACTGGAGCGGGAAGTCGACGCCGGCCGGGTCCGGGGCGGGCACGGGGGCGCCGTGCTGCGTGGTGGTCCGCTGCTCGGAGGCCGTGGCGGTCGCCGTGGCCGTACGGGGCTGGAGCAGCCCGGCCAGCGCGACGACGCCCGCCATCGCCGCGGCCGTGGCGAGCCAGTGCATCGGCTTGGCGGCGGTGTGGGCGAGGTCCGGGAGCGCGGAGGTCTGCACGCGGTATGTCTCCTGATGGTTCCTGGAAGCCCGGTGAAGGGGTGGGAACACCCCCGAGGGGTGGCCAGCATCGTGCCACACCTCACACCCGGGCGGAACGCCGGGGTCAACGAAAAGGCGCCGCCGCGCCGTTCTCCGGTCGGTCGGGGAACTGCGCGGCGGCGCCGGTGCGTTGTGCGGGTCAGCCGCGGTCGGCGGCGGAGCCTCCGCGGCTCTGGCTGCCCGGGCCCTCGTAGTCCTCGCCGTAGGCGCCCTTGGAGGGGCGGCGGCGGCGCAGCGGCGGCTCGACGCCGTCCGCGAGGCGGCGGGCGGTGACCAGGAAGCCGGTGTGGCCGATCATCCGGTGGTCGGGGCGGACGGCGAGGCCCTCGACGTGCCAGTTGCGGATCATCGACTCCCAGGGCTGCGGTTCGGCGAAGCAGCCGATCTCGCGGATGGACTCGACGGTGCGCGAGAGCTGGGTGGTGGTGGCGACGTAGGCGCAGAGGATGCCGCCGGGCACCAGGGCCTTGGAGACGGCCTCCAGGCACTCCCAGGGGGCGAGCATGTCCAGCACGACGCGGTCGACGTCGGTGTCGGAGAGGTTGTCCTGGAGGTCTCCGACGGTCAGCTGCCAGGCGGGGTGCGGCGAGCCGAAGTAGCGCTCGACGTTCTGCTGGGCGATCTCGGCGAAGTCCTCGCGGCGCTCGTAGGAGTGCAGCATGCCCTGCTCACCGATGGCGCGCAGCAGGAAGGTGGAGAGCGATCCGGATCCGACCCCGGCCTCCACGACGCGGGCGCCGGGGAAGATGTCGGCGAAGGCCAGGATCTGGCCCGCGTCCTTGGGGTAGACCACGGCGGCGCCGCGGGGCATGGACAGGACGTAGTCGGGGAGCAGGGGGCGCAGCGCGAGGTAGGCGACGTTTCCCGTGGTGCGGACAACACTGCCCTCGGGAGCACCGATCAGCTCGTCGTGCTGGAAAGAACCCTTGTGGGTGTGGAAGTTCTTTCCGGCTTCGAGCGTGAAGGTGTAGTGGCGTCCCTTGGGGTCGGTGAGCTGTACCTGGTCCCCGACCTTGAAGGGCCCACGTCGGCGGGCGGCACCGGTCGGTTCAGACATGTGACCAGCCTACCGGTGTTCCGGGGGCCCCTCAGGACTCGGGGCGGGCCATGGCCTTGACGAAGGCGCGCTCGACGTCGGCGGTGGAGAGGACGCCGTAGATCTCCCCGGTCTCCTCGACGACCAGGTACTCGGTGGCGGGGGTGGCCTTGAGCCGGTCCAGGAGGGCTTCGCCGGCCAGTTCGGCGGGGACCTTCATGCCGTCGGTGAGGTCCTGGGCGAGGCCGCTGACGGCGACCCAGGGGCGGCGGTGCTCGGGGACGCCGACGATGGCGGCCTCGCGCACGACGCCCTTGGGGTTGCCCTGTCCGTCGACGACGACCAGGGCGCGGGCGCCGGCCTCGTTGGCCCGGCGCAGCGCTTCGGAGAGCGGGGTGGCGGACTCGACGGGGACGGCGCGGCGGGTCAGGCTTCGGGCCCTCAGATCGGGCAGGTGCTCGCGGAGGCGGGCCATGCGCAGGCTGTTCCCGGCGCCGGTCCAGATGATGCCGGCGAGGATCGCGGCGAGCAGCGCGTCCATGACGGTCTCGACGCCGCCGATGTCCTGGGCGGTGCCGCCGAGGGCTCCGGTGTGGGTGAGCAGCGGCAGTCCGACGAGGACGGTGACGGCGAGGCCCCGGCCGACCCAGGCGGCGGCGATGGTGCCGCTCATGGGCTTGCCGGTGATCTTCCAGACGACGGCGCGGAGCATCCGGCCGCCGTCCAGCGGCAGCCCGGGCAGCAGGTTGAAGGCGGCCACGATGAGGTTGGAGATCATCAGGCCCGCGAGCAGGACGCCGGGGACGGTGCCGGGCTCGACGAGCTGCATCGCGCCGTAGAAGACGCCGCCGAGGACGAGGGAGAGGAGCGGGCCGACGAAGGCGAGGACGAACTCGCGGCCGGGGGTCTCCGTCTCCTTCTCGATCTCCGAGACGCCGCCGAAGAACTGGAGCTGGATGCGGCGGACCGGGAGCTTGTAGCGCAGGGCGGCGACCGTGTGGGCCAGTTCGTGGACGAGCACGGAGGCGTAGAAGGCGATGGCGAAGAACAGGGCGACGAGGTAGCGGGCGCCGCCCAGCTCGGGCAGCACGCGGTCGAGCTGGCCGCCGAAGACCCAGGTGATCAGCGCGGCGACGACGAACCAGCTGGGGGCGACGTAGACGGGCACGCCGAAGGGGCGGCCCATGAGCAGGCCGCCGCCCGGCTCCGCGGGGCGTTTGGGCTTGCCGTCGTCCGGGTCGGTGCCGGAGGCCGTTCCCCCTGCGCCGGGCTGCGGCCGCCCGCTGTCGCCGCTGTCTTCCACGGGGTCCCTTCGGTTCGGTGAGTGGCCTGTGCCACGATCATGCAGTGTGCGAGGGTCTGCCGTCGATGGTATGCCGCTCGGTGTCAGTGGCGGGCCGTAGGGTCTTGAGACATGACCTCCGTGCCGCGGCCGCCTCAGCCGCCTTCGTCCCTGTCGCCGTCGCGGGCGAGCGATTTCATGCAGTGCCCCTTGCTGTACCGCTTCCGGGTCATCGACAAGCTGCCGGAGAAGCCCAGCGAGGCGGCTACCCGCGGCACGCTGGTCCATGCGGTGCTGGAGCGCCTCTTCGACGTCCCGGCGGCCGACCGTACGGCGCCGCGGGCGCGGGCGCTGATCCCCGGCCAGTGGGACCGGCTGCTGGAGTCGAAGCCCGAGCTGAGCGATCTGTTCGCCGGGGACGCCGAGGGCGAGCGTCTGACGCGGTGGCTGGGCGAGGCGGAGCGACTGGTGGAGCGGTGGTTCTCGCTGGAGGACCCGACGCGTCTCGAACCGGCCGAGCGCGAGATGTTCGTCGAGACGGAGCTGGAGTCGGGGCTGCGGCTCCGCGGGGTGATCGACCGGGTGGACATCGCGCCGAGCGGCGAGGTCCGGATCGTCGACTACAAGACGGGCAAGGCGCCGCGGCCGGAGTATTCCGACGGGCCGCTGTTCCAGATGACGTTCTACGCGCTGGTGATCTGGCGGCTGAAGGGCGTGGTGCCGCGCCGTCTCCAGCTGGTCTATCTGGGCAGCGGGGACGTCATGACGTACGACCCGGTGGTGGCGGACCTGGAGCGGGTGGAGCGCAAGCTGCTGGCGCTGTGGGACGCGATCCGGCTGGCGACGGAGACCGGCGACTGGCGGCCCCGGCCGACGAAGCTGTGCGGCTGGTGCGACCACCAGGCAGTGTGTCCGGAATTCGGCGGGACTCCCCCGGTCTATCCGCTGTCGGTCCGCCCGGCGGATTCGGGTGAGGATGACCAGGGCAGAATGGCACCGGTCCGGGCCGAGGCCGGCCGACCCGTGGCCCTTGAGGGCCCTTAAGGAGTTCCTGTGGCGATCCGCGTCCTTCTGGTCGACGACCAGCCTCTGCTGCGCACCGGTTTCCGGATGATCCTGGAGGCGGAAGGCGATCTGGCGGTGGTCGGCGAGGCCGGTGACGGTCTGCAGGCCATCGACCAGGTGCGGGCGCTGCAACCCGATGTGGTGCTGATGGACATCCGGATGCCGCGGATGGACGGGGTGGAGGCGACCCGTCAGATCACCGGCCCCGGGAAGGACGGCCCGGCGAAGGTGCTGGTGCTGACGACCTTCGATCTCGACGAGTACGTGGTCGAGGCGCTGCGTGCGGGGGCGAGCGGCTTCCTGCTGAAGGACGCCCCAGCGGCCGAGCTGGTGCAGGCGATCCGGGTGGTGGCGGCGGGCGAGGCGATGCTCGCGCCCAGCATCACCCGCCGGCTGCTCGACAAGTACGCCGATCATCTGCCGTCCGGCGAGGAGCCGGTGCCGGACGCCCTGCACACACTGACGGACCGTGAGGTCGAGGTGCTGAAGCTGGTGGCGCGGGGGCTGTCCAACGCGGAGATCGCGGCGGAGCTGTTCGTCAGTGAGACGACGGTCAAGACGCATGTGGGCCATGTGCTCACCAAGCTCGGTCTGCGCGACCGGGTGCAGGCCGCGGTGTATGCGTACGAGAGCGGGCTGGTGCGCCCCGGCGCGCAGTAGCCCGGCCCCGCCCCCGCGCTCGCGGAAGGAAGTTCACGCGGCACAACACCGTCCGGCCCGCGCCCCACCTCGCGAGAGGCGGGGTGCGGGCCGGACGGCGTTCGCGCTCGGAACTCAGGCGCTCTGCCGGTTGAGCTCCCAGAGCTGGAGTTCGGAGGTGGCGCTGACGGAGCGCTCCACCCCGGCGATCCCGTCGCGGGAGGCCACGTACTGCTTGCCCTGCCAGATCGGCAGCACCGGCACATCGTTGGCGACGATGTTCTGGAGCTTCTCGTAGGTGGCGGCGGCCGCGGTGCGGTCGGCCTCGCGGCGGGACTGCGGGATGAGGACCTTCTCCGCCTCGGGCGACCGGTAGGGCGAGTTGAGGAAGTTGTTGGCGTCCAGGAAGGGCGCGGTGTAGTTGTCCGGGTCCGGGAAGTCGGGGAACCAGCCCATGCCGTAGGCCGCGTAGTCGCCGCGCTTCTGCTCGGGGCGGTACTTCGACCACTCCGTGCCCTGGACGGAGACGTCGAAGAGGCCCGATGTGTTCAGCTGCTGCTGGATCGCCTTGAACTCGGCGGCGGTGGCCGGGCCGTAGTGGTCGTTGGTGTAGTGCAGGGTGAACTTCACCGGCGTCTTGATCCCGGCTTCGCGCAGGATCGCCGCGGCCTTGGCGGTGCTGGGCTCGCCGTACTTGTTGAAGAAGGCGTTGGTGTGCCCGGCGATGCTGGAGGGGATCAGCGAGTAGAGCGGTTCGGCGGTGGTGCCGTACACCTTGCCCGCGATCTGGCCACGGTCGATGATCTGCGCCATGGCCTGCCGGACGGGCTTGTCGACCACGGGGTCCTTGGTGTTGAACCCGAGGTAGCTGATGGCCAGTCCGGGCAGCTCGGTGAGGTCGATGCCCTCCTTCGGCTGCACGAGCATGTCGTGGGCCTGCTCGGGCGACATCGCCCGGGTCATCAGGTGGATCTTCTTCTCCTCGAGCGCCTTGCCCATGGCCTCGGCGTCGGGGAAGAGGTCCATCTCGACCTCGTCGTTGAGGACCTTCAGCTCGCCCTTGTACGAGGGGTTCTTCTTGAAGGCGATCTTGACGACGCGGCCGTCCTCGACCTCCGGCTTCATGGTGTACGGGCCGGATCCGTCGACCTGGAAGCCGGTGCGGGCCGCCTTCGCCGGGTACTGCGCCTTCGGGACGATGCCGGCGGCGGGGGTGGCGAGCTTGTACGGGAAGGTCGCGTCGGGCGTGTTCAGGTGGAAGATCACCTGGTCCTCGCCCTTGGTCTCGATCGTGTCGATATTGGCGAGCAGGCCGACCGGCCCGCTGTCCGAGTCGATGTCGATGACGCGCTGGATGGAGTGCTTCACGTCCTCGGCGGTGACGGGCGTCCCGTCGGCGAAGGTGAGGCCCGCCCGCAGGGTGCAGCGGTAACTCTCGTTCGCGGTGTCGGTGAAGGTGCAGCTGCGGGCGGCCTCGGGCACCGGCTCGCCGCCGCCGTTGGGCACGGTGGTCAGGGTCTGCACGGTCTGCCGCAGGACGTTCCAGACGCCCGCTTCGTAGCCGATGGCCGGGTCGAGCGGCGCGGGGTTCTCCTTGGAGGCCACGAGCTGGTCCGTGGTGCCGACGACGATGGCCCCTTCGCCACCGGCGCCGCTGTCCGTGCTGCCGCAGGCGGCGAGCACGGGGGCGAGCAGGCCGACGACGGCCGGCAGCACCAGGGTCTTGCGGTTCATCTGGACGTTCTCCCTCATCCCGGCAGGTGAGGAATCCAAGTTAGTAGCCGCGGGTGGGCCCTCCGACCGCCCGACGAACGGTGCACGCTCCCCCGGCCGCCAACGAGGCGGACATATGATCACCATTACGGACAGCACGCTCGTTTCGGCGGGACACCGGAGGCTTCCGAGTGAGCAAGGTCACCCGTCCGACGTCTTCACAGGAGCGCCTTACAGCTGATCCACATCCACGGAACGTTGCCGGAACACACACGGAGGGGAGCAGGAAATCCACCGTTTGTTCACAAACGCGCACGAGAGCCGGTGATCAGCCCACGCAGGAAGGCGAGGTCGACCTCTTCGAGCGAGCCGACGACCACGCGTGCGGCGGCCGGTGCGATGGGGGCGACGGACGGCACGGCGACGACGCGACAGCCGGCGGCCTCGGCGGCGGCCACGCCGGTCGCGGTGTCCTCGATGACCGCGCAGCGCCAGGGGTCGGCGCCGAAGCCCGCGGCGGCGGTGAGGTACGGCTCGGGGTGCGGCTTGGTCCGGGCGACCTCGTCCCCGGCGACCGTGAGCGCGAAGTGGTGACGGCCCACGGACTCCAGCACCCGGTCGATGATCCGGCGGTGCGAGGCCGAGACGAGCGCGGTGGGCACCTCGTGGACGGCCAGCTCGGCGAGCAGCCGCTCGGCTCCCGGCATCAGCGGGACGCCCCGGCTGATGCGGTTCTCGAATCCGTCGTTGAGCAGCACGGTCAGCTCGTCCAGCCGGATGTCGGCCCCGGTGACGTCGATCAGATAGCCGGCGCTGCGGGACATCGGACCGCCCACGACCACGTCGCGCCAGGCCTCGTCCAGGCGGTGTCCGAGGCCGGCGAAGACCTCCTTCTCGACGTCCCACCAGAAGCCCTCGGTATCGACCAGGGTTCCGTCCATGTCGAGAAGGACCGCCTGCAGGGCGGCCTCTTCGGCCGTGCGGGTCAAGGACGCGGGGACCGTACTGGTCATCCGGCACACCTTCCGTAAGGGACGAGAAGGCCGGCCGCCATTCCCAGAAGTGGGAGGGCGACCGGCCTGCACTGGACCGACCAGTGTACGACGGGTAGCTCCGCGGTGCGCGACAGGCGCGTGACCGGGGGGCGAAGTGCGTCCTACCGGGCGTTGAAGTACTTCGCCTCGGGGTGGTGGATGACGATGGCGTCGGTGGACTGCTCCGGGTGGAGCTGGAACTCCTCGGAGAGGTGCACACCGATCCGCTCCGGCTGGAGCAGGTCGGCGATCTTGGCCCGGTCCTCCAGGTCCGGGCACGCCCCGTAACCGAGCGAGAACCGCGCGCCGCGGTACTTCAGCGCGAACATGTCCTCGACGTCGTCCGGGTCCTCCCCGCCGAAGCCCAGCTCGCTGCGGACCCGGGCGTGCCAGTACTCGGCGAGGGCTTCCGCGAGCTGAACGGAGAGGCCGTGCAGCTCCAGGTAGTCGCGGTAGGAGTTGGCGGCGAACAGCTCTGCGGTGGCCTCGCCGATCCGGGAGCCGACGGTGACGATCTGGAGGCCGATGACGTCGGTCTCCCCGGACTCCTCGGGGCGGAAGAAGTCGGCGAGGCAGAGGCGGCGGCCGCGGCGCTGGCGCGGGAAGGTGAAGCGGGTGCGCTCGGAGCCGTCCTCGTGGAGGAGGATCAGGTCCTCGCCCTTGGAGACGCAGGGGAAGTAGCCGTAGACGACGGCGGCTTCCAGGAGGTTGTTGGACTGGAGGTGGTCGAGCCAGCCGCGCAGATGCGGGCGCCCCTCGGTCTCCACCAGCTCCTCGTACGTCGGTCCGTCACCGGTCCTGGCCTGCTTGAGGCCCCACTGGCCCTTGAACAGGGCGCCCTCGTCGAGCCAGGAGGCGTAGTCCTTGAGCGGGATGCCCTTGATGACGCGGGTGCCGCGGAACGGCGGCTCGGGGATCGGGTTGGTGATGGAGACGTCCGAGCGCACCGAGCCCTCGGGCTCCTCGACCTCCAGCACCGCCGCCACGTCCTTCTTGGGGACCCGGCGCTGCTTCAGCTCGGGCAGTGCCGCGCCCGGCACGCCGCGCTTGACGCCGATGAGCGCGTCCATGAGGCGCAGGCCCTCGAAGGCGTCCCGGGCGTAGCGGACCTCACCCTCGTAGATCTCGTGCAGGTCCTGCTCGACGTAGGCCCGGGTCAGCGCGGCACCGCCGAGGATGACCGGGAAGTCGGCGGCCATCTTGCGCTGGTTGAGCTCCTGGAGGTTCTCCTTCATGATCACGGTCGACTTCACCAGGAGACCGGACATGCCGATGACGTCGGCGCGGTGCTCCTCGGCGGCTTCCAGGATCGCGGAGACGGGCTGCTTGATGCCGAGGTTGACGACGTTGTAGCCGTTGTTGGAGAGGATGATGTCGACGAGGTTCTTGCCGATGTCGTGGACGTCGCCGCGGACGGTGGCGAGCACGATGGTGCCCTTGCCCTCGTCGTCGGACTTCTCCATGTGCGGTTCCAGGTGGGCCACCGCGCTCTTCATGACCTCGGCGGACTGGAGGACGAACGGCAGCTGCATCTGGCCGGAGCCGAACAGCTCGCCGACCACCTTCATGCCTTCCAGCAGCGTGTTGTTGACGATGTCCAGGGCCGGGGTGTCCTGGAGGGCCTCGTCGAGGTCGGCCTCCAGGCCGTTCTTCTCGCCGTCGATGATGCGGCGCTGGAGCCGCTCGTCCAGCGGGAGGGCCATCAGCTCCTCGGCCTTGCCCGCCTTCATCGACTTCATGTTGACGCCCTCGAAGAGCTCCATGAGCTTCTGGAGGGGGTCGTAGCCTTCGGCGCGGCGGTCGTAGATCAGGTCGAGGGCGACCTTGACCTGCTCCTCCTCCAGCCGGGCGATCGGCAGGATCTTCGAGGCGTGGACGATCGCGGAGTCCAGGCCCGCCTTGACGCACTCGTCGAGGAAGACGGAGTTCAGCACGACGCGGGCGGCCGGGTTGAGGCCGAAGGAGATGTTGGAGAGGCCCAGTGTGGTCTGGACGTCGGGGTGGCGCTTCTTCAGCTCGCGGATGGCGCCGATGGTGGCGATGCCGTCGCCGCGGGACTCCTCCTGGCCGGTGCAGATGGTGAAGGTCAGGGTGTCGATGAGGATGTCCGACTCGCGGATGCCCCAGTTGGCGGTCAGGTCCTCGATCAGCCGCTCGGCGATGGCGACCTTGTGCTCGATCGTGCGGGCCTGGCCCTCCTCGTCGATCGTCAGGGCGATCAGGGCGGCGCCGTGCTCGGCGGCCAAGGCGCTGACCTGTGCGAAGCGGGACTCGGGGCCGTCGCCGTCCTCGTAGTTCACCGAGTTCAGCACGGCCCGGCCGCCGAGCTGCTCCAGCCCGGCGCGCAGGACGTCCAGCTCGGTGGAGTCCAGCACGATCGGCAGGGTGGAGGCGGTGGCGAAGCGGCCGGCCAGCTCGGTCATGTCGGCGACGCCGTCGCGGCCCACGTAGTCGACGCAGAGGTCGAGCATGTGCGCGCCCTCGCGGATCTGGTCGCGGGCCATCTCCACGCAGTCGTCCCAGCGGGCCTCCAGCATGGCCTCGCGGAACTTCTTGGAGCCGTTGGCGTTGGTGCGCTCCCCGATGGCCAGGTAGGCGGTGTCCTGGCGGAAGGGGATGTGCTGGTAGAGGGAGGCGGCGCCGGGCTCGGGGCGCGGGTCGCGCTCGGGCGGCGTGAGCCCCTGGGACCGCTCCACGACTGCCTTCATATGGGCCGGGGTCGTACCGCAGCAGCCGCCGATGAGGGAGAGACCGTAGTCCCGGACGAAGTGCTCCTGGGAGTCGGCGAGCCCGTCGGGGCCGAGCGGGAAGTGCGCGCCGTCCTTGGTGAGGACGGGCAGGCCGGCGTTGGGCATGCACATCAGCGGCGTACGGGAGTGGCGGGCGAGGTAGCGCAGGTGCTCGCTCATCTCGTCCGGGCCGGTGGAGCAGTTCAGGCCGATCAGGTCGATGCCCAGCGGCTCCAGGGCGGTCAGGGCCGCGCCGATCTCGGAGCCGAGGAGCATGACGCCGGTGGTCTCGAAGGCGAGGGAGCAGATCAGCGGGACCTGGAGGCCGAGGGCGTCCATGGCCCGGCGGGCGCCGATGATGCTGGCCTTGGTCTGGAGGAGGTCCTGGGTGGTCTCGACGATCAGCGCGTCGGAGCCGCCCGCGAGGAGGCCCTCGGCGTTCTGCTGGTAGCCGTCGCGCAGGATGTCGTACGTGGTGTGGCCGAGCGAGGGCAGCTTGGTGCCGGGGCCGATCGAACCGAGGACCCAGCGCTGGCGGCCGTCCTTGGCGCCGAACTCGTCGGCGACCTCGCGGGCGATCCGGGCGCCGGACTCGGAGAGCTCGAAGATCCGGTCGGCGATCTCGTACTCGTTGGCGGCGGAGTGGTTCGCGCCGAAGGTGTTGGTCTCGACGCAGTCGACGCCGACCGCGAAGTACTCCTCGTGGACCGAGCGCACGATGTCGGGCCGGGTGATGTTGAGGATCTCGTTGCAGCCTTCGAGATTCTCGAAGTCCTCCAGCGTGGGGTCCTGTGCCTGGAGCATGGTGCCCATCGCCCCGTCGGCCACCACCACGCGGGTGGCGAGTGCCTCTCGGAGTGCTTCTGCGCGGTTCCGGCTGTCGGCGGCGGATGTCGGCAACGAGGCCATGGATGATCTCCCAGGGATGCGACGGCTGTCGGCTTTGCGTCCTTCTTGGGGAAGGCGCACCTCGCCAGCCTAGCCCGACGGCGGCCGGGTCCGTAGAGGCGTCCACGGGACGGAACGCGTCCGGCCTGCATGCTGTGCCGGGTGCGACACGTGCGGCCGGGTGGCGGAGACTTTCCCCCGGAGTCCGGCGCAGGTCGGCATCGACCGATAGTGTTCAGCATTGTCGAACCGAGGTGGAGGAGTACGGCGCGATGGCCAAGAACATCCAGTCGCTGGAGCGGGCGGCCGCGATGCTGCGTCTGCTGGCGGGCGGCGAGCGCCGGCTCGGGCTCTCCGACATCGCCTCCTCCCTGGGGCTGGCCAAGGGCACCGCGCACGGCATCCTGCGCACTCTCCAGCTGGAGGGGTTCGTCGAGCAGGACACGGCGTCGGGCCGCTACCAGCTGGGCGCGGAGCTGCTGCGGCTCGGCAACAGCTATCTGGACGTCCACGAGCTGCGGGCGCGCGCCCTGGTCTGGACGGACGACCTCGCCCGATCCAGCGGCGAGAGCGTCCACCTCGGAGTGCTGCACCAGCACGGCGTGCTGATCGTCCACCACGTCTTCCGGCCCGACGACAGCCGCCAGGTGCTGGAGGTCGGGGCGATGCAGCCGCTGCACTCCACGGCGCTGGGCAAGGTGCTGTCCGCGTACGACCCGGTGGCCCACAGCGAGGTCATGGAGGCGGAGCGCCGCTCCTTCACCGGGCGCACCGTCACCGAGGCCGACGCGTTCGAGTCGATGCTCGACCTGATCCGCGCCCAGGGCTGGGCGGCCGACGCCGAGGAGACCTGGGAGGGCGTCGCCGCCGTGGCCGCCCCCGTGCACGACCGGCGCAGGATGCCGGTGGGCGCGGTCGCCGTGACCGGCGCGGTGGAGCGCGTGGCCCCGGGCGGCACGCTGCGACCCGAGCTGATCGCGGCCGTACGGGACTGCGCCCGGGCGGTCTCCCGGGATCTGGGCGCCGGCCGCTTCTGAGGCGCGTACGCCCCGCGCTCTCCACTCCGGGCCCGGCCCGCCCCCTTCGCCTCGGCCCGGCACGCCCCTGCCCGGGTACGCCCGGCACCGGCCGGTAACGATCCCGTCGCGCACCGAGTCGTGGACCACAGAACCCTTGACGCTTCCTTCACTTCGGGGAAACACTGCCGTTCAACGGTCGGCATTGTCGAACGCCTAACGGCAATACGCGTTAGGGTGTGACAGTGCCAAGGGCCGGTCAAGCCCTTACAGATGGGCTGCCCACGCTTCGTGGATACCCATCTGGGGCGCGGAACACCGGCGGGACCGGTGATCCGCTCTCCCCTGGACGAAGGACGAAGGAGTCGCGGGTGTCCAGCTCCGACATTTTCATCGGCGAGACCATAGGTACCGCCGTACTCATCCTGCTCGGCGGCGGTGTCTGTGCCGCCGTCACGCTGAAGAGCTCGAAGGCCCGCAACGCGGGCTGGCTGGCCATCACCTTCGGGTGGGGCTTCGCCGTGCTGACCGGCGCCTACCTCGCCGGCGGCGTATCGGGCGCCCACCTCAACCCCGCGGTCACGGTCGGCCTGGCCATCCAGGGCGGCACGGAGTGGGGCGACGTCCCCCTCTACCTCGGCTCGCAGCTGCTCGGCGCGATGATCGGCGCCCTGCTGGTCTGGGCGGTCTACTACGGCCAGTTCCACGCCCACCTGACCGACCCGGAGATCGTCGGCACCAAGTCCACCGACGAGGGCATGGTCGACCAGACCGCCGCCCCGAAGGCGGGCCCGGTGCTCGGGATCTTCTCCACCGGTCCGGAGATCCGCAACGGCGTGCAGAACGTGATCACCGAGATCATCGCCACCGTCGTGCTGGTCCTGGCGATCCTGACCCAGGGCCTCAACAACGAGGGCAACGGCCTGGGCGTGCTCGGCGCGCTGATCACCGCCCTGGTCGTCGTCGGCATCGGCCTCTCGCTCGGCGGCCCGACCGGCTACGCCATCAACCCGGTCCGCGACCTCGGTCCGCGCATCGTGCACGCCCTGCTGCCGCTGCCGAACAAGGGTGGTTCGGACTGGGGCTACGCGTGGGTACCCATCGTGGGTCCGCTCGTCGGCGGCGCACTCGCCGGCGGGCTCTACAACCTCGCCTTCGCCTAGCCGCTCGCTCATCACCTCACAGACTTCCGGGAGCACTCCGTGACCGACGCACACACCACCGGCACCCACGGCACCGGGCCGTTCATCGCGGCCATCGACCAGGGCACCACCTCCAGCCGCTGCATCGTCTTCGACAAGGACGGCCGCATCGTCTCCGTCGACCAGAAGGAGCACGAGCAGATCTTCCCGAAGCCGGGCTGGGTCGAGCACGACGCGACCGAGATCTGGGAGAACGTCCAGGAGGTCGTCGCCGGGGCCATCGTCAAGGCCGGCATCACCTCCGCCGACGTCAAGGCGATCGGCATCACCAACCAGCGCGAGACCACCCTGCTGTGGGACAAGAACACCGGTGAGCCGGTGCACAACGCGCTGGTCTGGCAGGACACCCGCACCGACGCGCTCTGCAAGGAGCTCGGCCGCAACGTGGGCCAGGACCGGTTCCGCCGCGAGACCGGACTGCCGCTCGCCTCGTACTTCGCGGGCCCCAAGGTCCGCTGGCTGCTCGACAACGTCGAGGGGCTGCGCGAGCGCGCCGAGCGCGGCGAGATCCTCTTCGGCACCATGGACTCCTGGGTCATCTGGAACCTCACCGGCGGCACCGACGGCGGCGTCCACGTCACCGACGTCACCAACGCCTCGCGCACCCTCCTGATGAACCTGCACACGATGGCCTGGGACGACAAGATCCTCTCGTCCATCGGCATCCCCGCCGAGGTGCTCCCCGAGATCCGCTCCTCCGCCGAGGTGTACGGCAACGCCAAGGGCGGCATCCTCGACGGCGTGCCCGTCGCCTCCGCGCTCGGCGACCAGCAGGCGGCCCTGTTCGGCCAGACCTGTTTCTCCGAGGGCGAGGCCAAGTCCACGTACGGCACCGGCACCTTCATGCTGATGAACACCGGTGGCACCCCGGTGAACTCGTACAACGGGCTGCTCACCACCGTCGGCTACCAGATCGGCGACAAGCCCCCGGTGTACGCGCTGGAGGGCTCCATCGCGGTCACCGGTTCGCTGGTGCAGTGGATGCGCGACCAGATGGGCCTGATCAAGTCGGCCGCCGAGATCGAGACGCTGGCCTCCTCGGTCGAGGACAACGGCGGCGCGTACTTCGTGCCCGCCTTCTCCGGCCTTTTCGCCCCCTACTGGCGCCCCGACGCCCGTGGCGTCATCACCGGTCTCACCCGTTACGTCACCAAGGCGCACATCGCCCGTGCCGTCCTGGAGGCCACCGCCTGGCAGACCCGCGAGATCAGCGACGCCATGACGAAGGACTCCGGCGTCGAGCTGACCGCGCTCAAGGTCGACGGCGGCATGACGTCCAACAACCTGCTGATGCAGACGCTCGCCGACTTCCTGGACGCGCCGGTGGTGCGCCCGATGGTCGCCGAGACCACCTGCCTCGGCGCCGCCTACGCCGCCGGTCTCGCCGTCGGCTTCTGGCCGGACACCGACGCGCTGCGCGCCAACTGGCGCCGGGCCGCCGAGTGGACCCCCCGCATGGACGCGGACACCCGTGCCCGCGAGTACAAGAGCTGGCTCAAGGCCGTCGAACGGACCATGGGCTGGGTCGAGGACGAAGAAAGCTGACGAGGAGCATCACCATGACCACCCTGCAGAGCGTTCCCGCCCTCGGAACGCACCCGGCCTCCGGCTCGCTGCCGAGCCGCGCCGAGACCCGGGACCAGCTGTCCCGGGCCACGTACGACCTCCTGGTCATCGGCGGCGGCATCCTGGGCATCTCCACCGCCTGGCATGCCGCGCAGTCCGGGCTGCGGGTGGCTCTGGTGGACGCCGGCGACTTCGCCGGCGCCACCTCCTCCGCCTCCTCCAAACTCCTCCACGGCGGTCTGCGCTACCTCCAGACCGGCGCGGTGAAGCTGGTCGCGGAGAACCACTTCGAGCGCCGCGCGGTCTCCCGCGAGGTGGCCCCGCACCTGGCCAACCCGCTCACCTTCTACCTGCCCGTCTACAAGGGCGGCCCGCACGGCGCGGCCAAGCTCGGCGCGGGCGTCTTCGCCTACTCCGCGCTCTCGGCGTTCGGCGACGGCGTCGGCCACGTCATCTCCCCGGCCAAGGCCCAGCGTGATGTGCCCGAGCTGCGTACGGACGACCTGAAGGCGGTCGCGGTCTACCGCGACGACCAGATGAACGACGCCCGCATGGCGCTGATGACGGTCCGCGCGGCCGTCGAGGCGGGCGCGGTCGTCCTCAACCACGCGGCCGTCACCGGGCTCCGCTTCACCCGGGGCCGGGTCACCGGCGCCGAGCTCAAGGACAGCACCGACGGCACCGAGTTCGGCGTCGACGCCCGCCTCGTCCTGAACGCCACCGGCCCCTGGGTCGACCACCTGCGCAAGATGGAGGACCCCAACGCGGCCCCCTCCATCCGCCTCTCCAAGGGCGCGCACCTGGTCCTCAAGCGGACCCGGCCGTGGCGGGCGGCGCTGGCCACCCCGATCGACAAGTACCGCATCACGTTCGCGCTGCCGTGGGAGGACATGCTGCTCCTCGGCACGACGGACGAGGAGTACGAGGGCGATCCGGCGGACGTCTCGGTGACCGAGGACGACACCGCGCAGATCCTCGACGAGGCGGCGTTCTCGATCAGGGACCAGCAGCTCTCGCGCGATCTGATCACGTACTCCTTCGCCGGTCTGCGAGTGCTGCCCGGCGGTCCGGGCGACACCTCCAAGGCCAAGCGCGAGACGGTCGTCACCGAGGGCCGCGGCGGGATGCTGTCGGTCGCGGGCGGCAAGTGGACGACCTTCCGCCACATCGGCCGCACCGTCATGAACAAGCTGGCCGCCCTGCCCGGGCACCCGCTGGCCGAGGACATGGAGCCGATGAACCGGCTGCCGCGGAAGCTGCCGCTCCCCGGCATCGCCAACCCGAACGCGGTCGCCCACCGGCTGCTCGTCGACGGCCCGGCCCCCGGCCCGCGCATGGCCCCGGACACCGCCCGGCACCTGGCCACGCACTACGGCTCGCTCGCCTTCGACATCGCCCGGCTGGCGAACGAGAACCCGGAGCTGGCCGAGCGCGTCCACCCGGACGCCCCGGAGATCTGGGCCCAGGTCGCCTACGCCCGGGACCACGAGTGGGCCGAGACGGCGGACGACGTGCTGCGCCGCCGGACCACGCTGACCATCCGGGGCCTCGCGACGGACGACGTCCGCGAGGGCGTCGAGAAGCTGCTGGCCGACCGGGACTGATCCACCGCACCCACCCCCCACGGGTACGCGGACGGGGGCGGCTTCCTCGCGGGAGCCGCCCCCGTTCCCGTACCCGCAGGGCACCGGCCGGGTGCCACACTCGTGCAACGTGCCGCGGGGGCAGTGGAGTTCATACCCCGGTGGTGCGGCGTCAGGCGCCGTCCCCGCTCCGGTAATGGTCGACCGGGGGTGATCGAACAGTGTTCACCCGGCCGTGCAAGAGGGCTGCGGCCGGGGGCCCGGGAAGCCGTAAGGTTGCTCCGTACGTATGGAGACATCGGAAGGAGGCCCGGGTGATCGAGCTCGAGTCGGTGCCCGAGCTGGTCGACCCGGTCATGGTGGCCGCGTTCGAAGGCTGGAACGACGCCGGGGACGCCGCCTCCACAGCGGTCGGTCATCTGGACCGGGAGTGGAAGGGCGAGGTGTTCGCGGCGCTGGACGCCGAGGACTACTACGACTTCCAGGTCAACCGGCCCACGGTGTGGCTGGACGGCAACACGCGGAAGATCACCTGGCCGACGACGCGCCTGTCCGTGGTGCGGGTCGGCGGCGACAAGCCCCGCGACCTGGTCCTCGTGCGCGGGATCGAACCGTCCATGCGCTGGCGGTCGTTCTGCAACGAGATCCTCGGCTTCGCCCATGAGCTGGGCGTCGAGATGGTCGTCATCCTGGGCGCGTTGCTCGGCGACACCCCGCACACCCGGCCGGTGCCGGTGAGCGGGGTCACGTCCGACGCGGACCTGGCGCGGACGATGGACCTGGAGGAGACGCGGTACGAGGGTCCCACGGGCATCGTCGGGGTCCTCCAGGAGGCGTGCACGCACGCCGGGGTGCCCGCGGTCAGCCTGTGGGCGGCGGTCCCGCACTATGTGTCGCAGCCGCCGAACCCGAAGGCGACCCTGGCCCTGCTCAACCGCCTGGAGGACCTGATCGGGCTGCGCATCCCGCTGGGCGAACTGCCCGAGGACGCGCGGGCCTGGCAGCTCGGGGTGGACCAGCTGGCCTCGGAGGACAGCGAGGTCGCGGAGTACGTGCAGACGCTGGAGGAGGCGCGGGACACCGCGGAGCTGCCCGAGGCGTCCGGCGAGGCGATCGCCCGGGAGTTCGAGCGGTATCTGCGGCGGCGGGACGGCGGCCCCGGGCAGGGTCCGGGCGGTCATGCCACGGAGACCGGGGACGCCTCCTATCTGCGCGACCCCTCCAGCGGCCGCACCCGCCCGCCGAAGCCGCCGCGCCCGGAGACGGGACGCGGGAAGACCTCCGACGGCAAGGGCGCCAAGGGATCTGACGAGGCGTCGGGGTCCGACGGCGACGAAGGCACCGACGGCGGCCGTCCCGAGGAGGACGGCGAGTCCTAGAACCGGTGACGAACGTCGGGGCGCCGCACGGGAGATGATCCCGTGCGGCGCCCCTGTTCACGCGCCCCTGTACAGGCTCAGGCGCAGTGGAACTTCGCCGCCGCCCAGTCGCCGTGGTCCCCCGTCTTGGACCCGTTGGTGTCGGTGACCTTGAGGCGCACGTGGCGTACGCCGTCGAGCTTCACGTCCACCGGCACGGTCGCCGAGGCGCCGGTCAGCTTCGGGGAGGTCCACAGCACCTTGCCGTCGCCCTCGACGGAGAAGGCGACCTCGCCGTAGCCGTTGATCTCGTCGTCGATCCCGACGTCGGCGGTGAACGCGGTGCAGCGGCCGCCGAGATGGAGGGCGATGTCGGAGTCGGCGTGGGTGCCGATCCCCTTCTCGTACGTCTTCCCCGCGAGCGTCAGCGTCTTCCCGTCGTCCGCGCCCGACTCCCCGTTGGAGCGGTCGCGTTCGGCGGGGCCGTAGCCGTTGGTCTCGGAGAGCCAGACGAGATCGCTCGCCCAGGCCTCGCCCTCGGGTGCCGGCGGCAGTACGGAGACGGCGAGCCGCTGCTGACTCGTGCGGGTCTCCCCGGCGGTCCGGTAGCGGGCCAGTGCCGTCAGCCTGGTCTCGCGCACCTCGGCGTCCTTCGCCGGGGTGAGCGCCACCTCGACCCGGCGGGTGGCGCCCGCCGGGATGCGGCCCGGGACCTTCGCGGTGGCGGTCCGCCAGCCCTCGGGGACCTGGAGGGAGACCGTGGTGTCGGTGAGGTCGGACCGGCCCGCGGTCACATCGACCTGGACCGTGCCGGGCGTGCCCGCTCCGGCCTCCTGGCCCGTGGGGGCGGTGAGGGCCGCGGCGGCCGAGGCCTTCTTGCCGCCGACCGCGCTGGTGCCCAGGAGCTTGACCGTGAACTTCTTCGCGGTGCTCAGGGGCGCGGTCTTCACGTGCACCACGCCGCCCCGGTCGTCACGGTCGTACCACCAGCCCTGGCGGGCGTTGTCATAGGCGGCCTTCGAGGTCAGCTCCGGCAGCGTCCGGTCCAGCTTCACCGCGCGCGGCTCGGAGCCGGTGTGGACGGTGAACTCGTAGGGGCGGGCGGTCTGTTTGCCGGTGTAGCTGCCCCGGCTCTCGTTGATCGTGACGGAGACGTCGCCCGCGCCGTGCTTCGGGGCCCGGACGTCGGCGCGCTGGGTGGCGTACTTGCCGTCGCGGTGCTGACGGGTGACGCCGTCGTCCTCGTACAGGGTGAAGGAGGTGTTCCCCTGCGGGTAGACGTCCCAGGCCAGCGGGGAGTCGGCGGTGCGGTCGCGGTACGAGCGGATGCCCGGCCACATCGGGACGGCCGCGCCCGCCTTCACGAAGAGCGGCAGGGTGTCGAGCGGGGCGCTGTAGGAGTCGATGGTGGTGGGGCCCTCGTAGGTGCGGCCGCTCCAGTAGTCGATCCAGGTGCCCTTGGGGAGGTAGATGTCCTTGCGCTCGGTGGCGTCCTGGTAGACGGGCGCCACGAGGAAGTGCTCGCCGGAGAGGAACTCGTACTTCGCGGCCTCCGTCGACGCCTTCGGGTCGTCCGGGTACTCGAGGACCAGCGGGCGGACCATGCCGACACCGGTCTTGGTGGCCTCGTGGGCGTAGGAGTACTGGTAGGGCAGCAGCGACTCCTTCAGCTTGAGGTAGTCGCGGTTGATCGAGGTGTACGGCTCGCCGTGGCGGAAGGGCTGCTTGTCCATGGGGGCCCAGCCGTCCATGGTCATCGTGGTGCCGAGGAACATCTTCCACTGGAGGTCGCGGGTGTACGTCTTGGCGCTGCCGCCGAAGATCCCGTCGACGTCACCGGTGGTGTAGGCGAGTCCGGACATGGTGGCGCCCGCGTAGGTGGGGATCTGCCAGCGGATGTACTCCCAGGTGCCGTACTGGTCGCCGGACCACTGGACTCCGCAGCGCTGCGCGCCCGCCCAGCTCTCGGGGGCCCAGGTGAAGCCGCGGGCGTCGCTGTGGTCCTCGATGCCCTGGTAGGCGTCCTTGCAGGCGTCGAGGGCGAACTTGTAGCCGGGGCCGACCCAGGCGACGTCCAGCTTGGCGACCCGCTGGCCGGCCTTGACCTGGGCTTCGAGGTTCTCGATGCCGTCCTCGGTCCACAGGCCCAGCTCCATGTTGCGGTCCTTCAGCCCCTGGGCGGTCTCTTTCAGGTCCTCGTAGCCGCAGCCGTAGCCGTCGTTGACCAGCATCCAGCCGTTGGGCATGTCGTTCTCGACGTAACCGTCGGCGACCTTCAGCGAGTCCAGGGTGCGGCGCTCGCCCCGGTTGGCGTTGTGGAGGTAGCAGTCGGCGTCACCGATCTCCATGCCGTAGACGGGCGGCAGGAAGGGTTTGCCGGTGAGGTCGGTGTACTGCCCGATGACGTCCTTGGCGGCGTCGGCGCCCTCGCCCGCGAAGTAGTAGGCGTCGAAGCGCTGTTCCTTCGCACTGGTCGTCACCGGGTCGGTGAACGCGTAGGTGCCCGGTGCGTAGGTGTTGCGGAAGACGCCGTAGCCGGCCGACGAGAGGTAGAACGGCACGGAGTTGGGGTGGCCGCCGTCGTCCCAGTTGTAGTCGACGGCGACCTCGACCGTCTTGTCGCGGTGGGTGGTGTTGCCGCGGCCGTTCTGCATCCCGGCCCCGTAGAACTGCTCGTTCGCGCCCCGGGCCAGCGTCTGGACGGTCTTCTCGCCGGTCCAGCTCAGGCCCTTCGTCTCGGACCAGACGCGGCTGCCGTCCGCCCGGTGCAGGGCGAAGCGCAGCGGCTTCTTGTAGGCCCGCAGGGTGACCTCGCCCGTCGACAGCTCGTAGCGGTCGCCGCGCTCCTTCCAGCGGGTCCGGGGCGGTTCGCCCTGCGGGAGGACGATGTCGTCGCCGGTGGGGTCGGTGAACTTCCCGTCCGGGGCCAGCTCGATGCGGAAGGTCTCCTCGGAGACGAAGCTGACCCGGGCCTCGGCCTGGCCGGCGGTCAGCCGGTAGACCGCTCCGTCCGCGCGGAAGCCGGTCACGTCCCCGACGGTGGTGGTCTCCGTGCTCTCCGGCGGGGCCTCGTCGGCGTGGGCCCCGCCGGGTCCCGAGAGGACCGCGACCAGTCCGAGCAGTGCAGCAACCACTGCCGCTCTCATGCGCGTTGATGTTTGCATAGAGAGCTTTTAGCGCAACTTCGAGCACGTGACCATGGACAAAAAGGAACCGGCCCCGAACTTCGTAGAGAAGTCCGAGGCCGGTTCGAGCCATCGGGAGACCATCGGGCGGGCGGGAGGACACCGCCTACAGCGCGACCCCCAGCAGGGCGTCGACCGTACGCGAGACGAGGCCGGGCGCGCCCTCGTCGGTGCCGCCCTCCGCGCCTTGGAGGGCGGCCCAGCGGTCCACCGCGGCGAGCGCGGCGGGGCTGTCCAGGTCGTCGGCGAGGGCTTCGCGGACCTCCTCGACCAGCGCGTCGGCGGACGGCCCGTCGGGGCGCGAGACGGCGGCCCGCCAGCGCGCGAGGCGCTCGACGGCGTCGGCCAGCACCTGGTCGGTCCACTCCCAGTCGGAGCGGTAGTGGCGGGAGAGCAGCGCGAGCCGGATGGCCGCCGGGTCCACGCCGTCGCGGCGCAGTGCCGAGACAAAGACCAGGTTCCCGCGCGATTTGGACATCTTCTCGCCGTCCAGGCCGACCATGCCCGCGTGGACGTAGGCCTGGGCGAAGGGGTGCTCGCCGGTCAGCGCCTGGGCGTGCGAGGCGCCCATCTCGTGGTGCGGGAAGGCGAGGTCGGAGCCGCCGCCCTGGATGTCGAAGCCCATGCCGAGGTGGTCCAGCGCGATGGCGACGCACTCGATGTGCCAGCCCGGGCGGCCGTCGCCCAGGGAGGCCCCGTCCCAGCTCGGCTCACCCGGGCGGGCGGCCATCCAGAGCATCGGGTCGAGGGGGTTCTTCTTTCCGGGGCGCTCGGGGTCGCCGCCGCGTTCGGCGGAGAGCAGGCGCATCGCGTCGGCGTCGAGGCCGGAGACCTCGCCGAAGTGCGGGTCGGCGTCGACGGAGAAGTAGATGTCGCCGTCCAGGTCGTAGGCGGCGCCCGCGTCCCGGAGGCGTTCGACGAGGGGCACGATCCCCGGTATGGCCTCGACCGCTCCGATGTAGTGCCGCGGGGGCAGCATCCGCAGGGCGGTCATGTCCTCGCGGAAGAGTGCCGTCTCGCGCTCCGCGAGCTCGGTCCAGTCCTGACCGTCGCGCACGGCCCGCTCCAGCAGCGGATCGTCCACGTCGGTCACGTTCTGGACGTAGTGAACCTGCCGCTTGGTGTCGAGCCACACGCGCTGAACGAGGTCGAACGCGTTGTAGGTCGCCGCATGACCCATGTGGGTCGCGTCGTACGGCGTGATGCCGCAGACGTAGATGCGGGCGACGGGACCGGGGTCAAGGGTGATCCGTCCGCCGGTCGCGGTGTCGTGGATCCGAAGGTCGCGGCCCTTGCCGGGCAGGGCGGGGACCTCAGAAGCGGGCCAGGCATGCATGTCATGAGCGTAACCGGACGTTGCTTCCGGATACGAACCGGCATCGGAACTCTGTCCGAAGAGGCCCCCTTGCGTGCAACCCATGGGAGGGGGTACAGCGCGGGTCGCCGTCGGGCGCGTTCTACACCGGCGGCCAGGGGATCGGCGGCCACTGGCCGCTCGGCCGCGGGTGCACTCCGCCCTTGAGCAGCCCGTCGACCCGCTCCCGCAGGGCCTCCAGCTCGGCCACCGTGATGAGTTCGGCCATCCGGGTGGCGAGGGCGGCCCCCGGCGCCAGCTCGGCGGCGAGCCGGCCCAGCACCGCCAGGGCCTCCTCGGTGAGCGGTTCGCCCGCCCAGCCCCAGAGGAGGGTGCGCAGCTTGTCGTCGGCGTTGAAGGTGACCCCGTGGTCGATGCCGAAGAGCCGCCCGCCGGGCGCGGGCAGCAGATGGCCGCCCTTGCGGTCGCCGTTGTTGATCACCGCGTCCAGCACCGAGAGTCGCCGCAGCCGGGGGTCGTCCGCGTGCACCAGCAGCGCGGTCCTCCCCTCCCCCACCTCCGCGAAGCCCACGGCCTTCCAGCCGTCGCCCGGCTCCTCGCCCTCGACGAGGGCCAGCAGCTCCGGGGCGTCCTCACCGTCCTCGGGGCCGTCGATCCAGAGCTGGACCATGCCCTGCCCGTACGGCCCGTCCCGCAGCACGGTCGGCGGCACGAGGTCCCAGCCGGTCTCCCGGGAGATCTCGTACGCGGCGACCTCCCGCTGGGCGAGGGTCCCGTCGGGGAAGTCCCAGAGCGGCTGCTCGCCCGCGACCGGCTTGTACGCGCAGGTGCGCTCCTCGCCGTCGTACGCCACCGCGCAGTGCAGCACCGCGTTGGACGCCCCGCCGACCTGCCCGAGGACGGTGAGCGTGCCCTCGGCGAGCAGGGTGAGCAGCTCGGGGTCGGTCAGGCTCCGCGACGGTATCCGTTCTGGCGCGGGCATACGTGTCCTTCCGGATCGAGCGGCAGGCTGCACAGCGGGCACGGCGGACGCCCCGCGTTGACGACGTCCAGGGCCCGCTTGGCGAAGGCGCGGGCCTGGGCGCCGCTGAGCCGGACGCGGAGCATCGGCGGGCCGTTCTCCTCGTCCTGGAGGAGCTTCTCCTCCGCCTCCGCGAGGTCGTCCTCGGAGTCGGCGTCGAGCTCGACGAGGGCCTGCGCCTCGACGATCATGCGCTGTTCCTCGCCGTCCCAGGCCAGGGCCATGGTGCCGACCCGGAACTCCTCCTCGACGGGCACGTCGAGCGGCGCGGTGTCGGTGACGTCGGTGGGCGCCACGGCGGGCACCGGGGAGTTGCCGCCGGTGCGGCGTACGACCTCGTCGAGCAGCTCGTCGATCCGCTCGGCGAGCGCGGCGACCTGGGTCTTCTCCAGGGCGACGCTGGTGACCCGGCCCTGGGAGGACGCCTGCAGGAAAAACGTACGGCGGCCAGGCAGCCCGACCGTACCGGCCACGAATCGGTCCGGTGGGTCGTAGAGGAACACCTGACGGGACACGTCCTGCTCCCTTGAGCTTCGAAGGTGGTTGGGCGGCGCTACGGCGCGTCCACCCTACTGCCCGGAGCGATCACGGCGCGCCCGCGCCGCCCCCGACCGTCGCGTCCGCCGAACCGTCACCGGTGGGGGACGCGGCGGCGTCCGCCCCGACGGTGTGTTCGCGGGGCGCCAGGGAGTCGAGGTCGCCGGTGTCGCCGAGCCGCAGGAGGAAGGGCCGCAGCCGGGTGTAGCGGATCGCGGTGACCGAACAGGGGTCGACGTGGATGCGCTGGAAGAGGTCCAGGTGCATGCCCAGGGCGTCGGCGACGAGGGCCTTGATGATGTCGCCGTGCGAGCACATGACGTACGTGGCGTCCTCGCCGTGCTCCGCCTCGACGCGCTCGTTCCAGTCGCGTACGGCGTCGACGGCGCGGGCCTGCATGGCGCGCATGGACTCACCGCCGGGGAAGGCCGCGGCGGAGGGGTGCTGCTGGACGACCGACATCAGCGGCTCGTCGGCGAGTTCGGCGAGCTTCCGGCCCGACCAGTGGCCGTAGTCGCACTCGCTGATCCGGTCCTCGGTGTGCAGGGGCAGGCCCGGGCGCGCGTCGAGGAGCGGCTGGAGCGTCTGCCTGCAGCGCTCCAGGGGGCTGCTGACGGCGAGGACGGGGGCCACGGCGGAGAGCCGGCCGGGGAGGGCGGCGGCCTGTCCGGCGCCGCGTTCGTCGAGAAGGACGCCGGGGGTGCGGCCCGCGAGCACCCCGGCGGTGTTGGCGGTGGAGCGTCCGTGGCGTACGAGGATCAGCGTGGGCATACCCGCCAGCGTACGGCGGAGGTGCGTGGGGGCGGGTTCACGGGGAAGAATGCCCGCCGTGATCGTGGACTGTGCCATCTACCGGGACGGGCGCCGCATCGAACGACCCGACGACTTCTCCGAGGCTCTGGACGAGGCCCGGGACGCGCTGGACGCGTTCCTGTGGATCGGGCTGCACGAGCCGACGGAGGCGGAGTTCGATCGCGTACGGGACGAGTTCGGGCTGCACCCGCTGGCCGTGGAGGACGCGCTGCGGGCGCACCAGCGGCCCAAGCTGGAGGTGTACGACGACTCCCTGTTCGCGGTGCTCAAGCCGATCGTCTACGAGCCCGAGAGCGACACGGTCAGCGCCGACGAACTGATGGTCTTCATAGGAGACTCGTTCGTGGTGACGGTCCGGCACGGCGAGGGCGCCCCGCTGGCGGCCGTGCGCCAGCGGCTGGAGTCCGAGCCCGAGGTCCTGAAGCACGGTCCGACGGCCGTGCTGTACGCGATCAGCGACGCGGTCGTGGACCACTACATGGACGTGGCCGGCGAACTCCAGGTCGACCTGGAGGAGCTGGAGACGCAGGTCTTCGCGCCGACCGGCTCGGGCGACTCGAAGAACACCGCCGCCCGGATCTACACCTTCAAGCGGCAGGTGCTGGAGTTCCGCCGGGCCGCCGGGCCGCTGACGGCGCCCATGGCCCGGCTCTCCGCCGCGGGCGTGCCGTTCGTCCACGAGCACGCGCAGCCGTTCTTCCGTGACGTGGCCGACCACCTGACCCGCGCCAACGAGCAGGTGGAGGGGCTGGACCGGCTGCTCTCGGACATCCTGTCGGCGCATCTGGCACAGATGGGCGTGCGGCAGAACGACGACATGCGCAAGATCTCCGCCTGGGCGGCGATGGCCGCTGTCCCGACGATGGTGGCCGGCATCTACGGCATGAACTTCGACAACATGCCGGAGCTGCACTGGCCGTGGACGTACCCGGTGGTGGTCGCGCTGATGGGCCTCACGGTGTACGGGCTGTACCGGCTGTTCAAGCGGCGCGGCTGGCTCTAGCGGCCCGGGGCAGGCCGCCAGCGCCTTCAGCCTCAGGCGTACTCGTGCTCCGGCACCGCGGGGCTGCCGAGCGCGTCGCGCCGCTCCGGCATCTCCAGGGTCACCATGCGCCGCCAGCCGACGAGGCGCTCGTACGCGTACACGGCGTGGATGCCCGCGGCGAGGACGGCGGCCTTGGGGCGGGACCAGCCGAGGATGCGGCCCATGTTGGCCATCACGGCGAGGCTGACGTCGCGGTAGACACGGATCTCGGCCAGGGCGCACTCGCGCATGATCCGCTGGATGGTCCGGCCGTGCCCCTCGCGGGCGAGGGCGAGCAGTTCCTCGTGGCAGTAGGCGAGGTGGTTGTCCTCGTCGTTGGAGATCATCTTCACCGCGCGGCCGATGTCGGGGTGGTCGCCGAAGTACCGGCGCAGCAGCTGCATCTGCTCGGACGCGCGCTGCTCGGTGATCCGGCTGTGGGCCAGATAGGTGATGATGTCGCGCTCGGTGAGCCGCTCCTCGCCGCGCAGCCGGGAGTGCGCGAGGCCGATGCCCTGCTGCTCCAGGAGCATCGTGTAGTCGGTCTCCGGCGGGACCTCGACGGGCGGCAGTCCGCGCTTCTTCAGAAGGGCGTTGAAGATCCGGCCGTGCTTGTCCTCGTCGGCCCCGTGCCGGACGATCCTGGGGGCCAGCTCACGGCGGCCCTCCGGGACGAGGGCGGCGATGCGGGCGTTCTCCCAGCCGCCCTGGGCCTCGCCGCTCGCGGCGATGGAACAGAAGAGCCGGTAGGACTCGTCGTTGTCCAGGATCTCCTGGAACAGGGTCTTCGCAGAGAGCATGAGGGCCACCTCCGTACCCGTTTTCCGCGGAGCCCAGGTCCGCGGAGCGGTAGTCCGCAGAACGAGTCAAAGGCGCTACGGGGCGGTCGGCAACCGGAGCGGTCACGCACCGCGCACGGCGGCGGCCGGGCCACCGACGGCCGACACGCCCACCGGGACGGCGTAACCCCTGGGCGCGTGGCGCGTTGATCCTGCTGACGGCCGTGGCGGGGAAGACCCCCGAGCCCCCACCACGGCCGTAGTGCTGCCCGCGGTGCTGTTACACGAGCCCGGAGCGCTCCAGGGCGTCCGTGCCGGCGCGCAGGGCGGTGAGCCGCTCCTCCAGGGTGAAGCCGGCCGGGGCGAGGTTCAGCGTGGTGACCCCGGCGGCGGCGTAGGCCTGCATGCGGTCGGCGATCCGCTCGACGGGGCCGAGCAGCGCGGTCTGGTCGATCAGCTGGTGCGGAACGGCGGCGGCGGCCCCGGCCTTGTCCCCGTCCAGGTACTTGTCCTGGATCTCGGCGGCCTCCTTCTCGTACCCCATGCGCTGGGCGAGCTGGTTGTAGAAGTTCTGCTTCCGGCTGCCCATCCCGCCGACGTACAGGGCGGTGTACGGGCGGAACATGTCGGCGAGGCCGTTCACGTCGTCGCCGACCGCGAGCGGCAGCGTCGGACTGACGTCGAAGCCTTCCATGGTCTTGCCGGCCTTCTCGCGGCCCGCGCGCAGCGGCTGGATCGCGGTCTCCTCCAGGTGCTCGGCGGAGGGGAAGATCAGCAGGGCGCCGTCGGCGATCTCACCGGTCTGCTCCAGGTTCCTGGGGCCGATCGCGGCGATGTAGAGCGGGATGTGCTCGCGCTGGGGGTGCACGGTGAGCTTGATCGGCTTGCCCGGGCCGCCGGGGAGCGGCAGCGTCCAGTGCGCGCCGTCGTACGACACGCGCTCGCGGGTCATCGCCTTGCGGACGATCTCCACGTACTCGCGGGTGCGGGCCAGCGGCTTGTCGAACTTCACGCCGTACCAGCCTTCGGAGACCTGCGGGCCCGAGACGCCGAGGCCGAGCCGGAAACGGCCGCCGGAGAGCGAGTCGAGGGTGGCGGCGGTCATCGCCGTCATGGTGGGCTGCCGGGCCGGGATCTGCATGATGGCGGAGCCGACGTCGATCGACTCGGTCTGGGCCGCGACCCAGGTCAGCACGGTCGGGGCGTCGGAGCCGTACGCCTCGGCCGCCCAGCAGACGTCGTAGCCGAGCCGGTCGGCCTCCTGCGCGACGGCGAGGTTGTCGCCGTCCATGCCGGCGCCCCAGTAACCGAGATTGATGCCGAGCCGCATAGCCGCTCCCCTTACCGATCAGTAACGTCCCTTTCCCCGGACTCTAGCGCGGGCGGCGGCGATCCGGCAGGCCCGGCGGACCTCGGGTTGTCCACAGCCCCTGCACCCCGTGGGGCCGTGGCCAGTAATCTCAGCGCCCATGGAGCAGAGGCATCTCGGCCGTACCGGCCTTCGCGTGTCCCGGATCGGGCTCGGCACCCTCACCTGGGGCCGGGACACGGACGAACACGACGCCGCCGACCAGCTGAAGGCCTTCTGGGACGCGGGCGGCACCCTGGTGGACACCGCCGATGTGTACGGGGGCGGCGAGGCCGAGTATCTGCTCGGGCGGCTCGTCGGCAGCCTGATCCCGCGCGAGGATCTGGTCATCGCCACGAAGGCCGGAAACGTCCCCGACCCCTACCGCCGCGTCAACGGCTCGCGCGGGCATCTGCTGGCCGCCCTGGACGCGTCCCTGGAGCGGCTCGGCACGGACTACGTGGACCTGTGGCAGGTCCACGCCTTCGACCCGGAAACCCCGCTGGAGGAGACCCTCCAGGCGGTGGACCTGGCCGTCTCCTCGGGCCGTGTGCGCTACGCGGGCGTGTCGAACTTCTGCGGCTGGCAGCTGGCGAAGGCGGCCACCTGGCAGCTCGCCGCTCCCGGGGTGCGCACCCGGCTGGCCAGCACGCAGATGGAGTACTCGCTGCTCCAGCGGGGCATCGAGCGCGAGGTGCTGCCCGCCGCGCTGGACCTCGGGATCGGGCTGCTGCCGTCCTCCCCGCTGGGGCGCGGCGTGCTCACCGGCAAGTACCGCCAGGGCACCCCGTCCGACTCACGGGGCGCGTCCGAGCGGCTCGCCCCGTTCGTCGAGCCGTATCTCGACGACGCGGCGGCCCGGGTCGTGGACGCGGTGGCGACGGCGGCGGACGGCCTGGCGACGAGCCCGCTCCAGGTGGCGCTCGCGTGGGTCCGGGACCGGCCGGGCGTGGCCGCGCCGATTCTCGGAGCGCGCAACGCCGGGCAGCTCACGGAGGCTTTGTCAGTGGAGGCGCTTAGTCTTCCCTACGAGATCTGCCAGGCGCTCGACGATGTGTCGGCGCCCGTGCACCGCTACCCCGACCAGGACTGGAGCACGCTGTGACTGCGCTTCCCGGGGAGACCCCCGGCACCGGCGGCACGGACACCCCGCAGGACGCCGTGTCCCCGCCGGACGAGGCCGGGGCCCAGGAGCCCGGAGCCCCGGAGCCCGAGGCGGAAGCCGAGGCCGCGAGCGACGGGGCCGCCGCAGCGTCGCCGGTCGAGACCGACGCCGCCGAGGCCTCGCCCGCCCCCGAGCTCTCGGAGGCGCAGGCCGAGCTGGCCGCGCAGCGTGAGCTGCGGGAGCGCATCGAGCAGCGCAAGGCGGCGAAGGCCGCGCCCATCGACGCCGGTGCGGGTCTGAGCGGCACGGCCGCCGATCTGCTCGCGGCCGTCCGGGCGGTGGAGAGCGGCGAGAAGGCGGGCTCCGCGTTCTTCGGGCAGCCCGCCGCGCCCCAGGCCCCCCGGCGCCCTGCCCCGGCCGCCGCCGCACCGCCGCCCCGGACCTCCGCGCCCCAGGCCGCCCCCGCCCCGCAGGCCGCTTCTCCGGAGGCCCTGGACGCGGTGCGCGCGGTGCTCGTGGCGGGCGGGGCCCCCGAGTCGCTGGCCCGCCCGGCCGTCGGCGCGCTGGGCGAGCAGGCGGCCGAGCTGCTGCGCACCGACCCCTGGCAGCTGCTGGCCGTGCCCGGTGTGCGGCCGGAGCAGGCCGACGGCTTCGCCCGGGCCCTGCTGGGCGCCGACTGTGGCCCGGACGACGGCCGCCGGACGGCGGCCCTGGTCGGCTGGGTCCTGGAGCGCGCCGCCCTCCAGGGCCACACGGCTCTGGACGCCGAAGCCGTGCGGGCGGCGCTCGCCGAACGTGCGGTGAGCGACCCGGACGCGGCGGTGCGCGAGGCCGTCGAGGAAGGTGTCGCCCTGCTCTTCCAGGAAGGGGAGGACGAGGAGCCGGAGGAGGACGAAGCGGCGGCGGAGGGCGGCCTCGCGCCGGACGCCGATACGCCTCGGGAGCCGGTCCGGATCCTTCTGGGCCTCGACCGCTACGCCCTGGCCGAGGAGAGTCTCGCCGACGGTCTGGCCCGGCTGGTCAACGCCTGCGAGAAGGCCGCCGACTGGGCGGAGGCCGCTGCCGCCGCCCCGAGCCCGTCGGCGGCCGAGCTGATCCGTACGACCGCCGCAGCGGGACTGGTCGCGCACAGCGGCGGTGAAGCGGCGCGGGCCGAACCCGCCGCGCTGATCGCCGCGGCACGGGGTCTGGGACTACGGGCCTTCGGTGCGGCCCACAGCGAGGACGGCCGACGGCGGCTCGCGGCGGCCACGGGCGATCCGGACACGGCGGTCACGCTGGCCGGTCTGCTGTCCGGCGCCCAGGGGCCCGGCCGGGACGAGGACGGGGCGCTCGCCCTGGATCTGCTGGTCGTGCTGGACGCCCCGCAGCTGGACGTGGAGAGCGCGGCGGTCCTCGTCGAGGCGCTGGCCGACGGCGCTCGGCTGGTGCTGAGCGGTGACCCGGGCGTGCTGGGCTCGGCGGGCGCCGGGCGGGTGTTCGCCGATGTGCTGGCCGCCCGCACCTGCCCGCAGGTCGTCTCCCGCACCCCCGACCCCGGCCCGATCGGCGAGCTGGTCTCCGGCATCGGCATCGGCGAGCTGAACCAGGTCGACGCCCCGGGCAAGGAGGTGGTGATCGTCCCCGTCCGTGACGCGGGCGAGGCCGTCCACCGCACCGTGCAGCTGGTCGCCGACTCGGTGCCCCGGGCCTTCTCCATCCCCGCCGACGAGACCCAGGTGATCACGGTGGGCCACGGCGGGGCAGCCGGGACCAGGGTGCTGAACGAGGCGCTGAAGCAGCGGCTCAACCCGGGCCCCGGCCGGTTCGGCGGTTTCGACCCGGGCGACCGGGTGGTCCATGTGCCCGCGCCGGGCCGTGCGGTGCCCGGAGTGGTGCGCTCGGCGGACGCCGAGGGGCTGCATCTGGACTGCGGGGGCGTCCCCGTCGTCGTACCGCAGGAGCGGGTGGAGTCGTCGGTGCGGCACGGCTGGGCGCTCAGCGCCCACCAGGCGGCCGGGATGCGCTGGCCCGCCGCGGTGGTCGTGCTGCCGGGCGACGCGGCGGCGGGGCTGAGCCGGCCGTGGGTGTACACCGCGTTCGGCCGGGGCGAGCGGCATCTGTCCGTGGTGCACGGGGTGGACCAGGCGCTCCCCCACGCGGTGGCCGAGGTCGCGGCCCAGGAGCGGACGACGCGGCTGCGCCCGCTGCTCGAAGCGCTCCCGACGCCCGACGCGGCTTCCTGAGCGGCCCACGGCCCGGACAACGGTGGGCCCCGGCGCGATGTGCGCCGGGGCCCACCGTCACGTCCGGTGCGAAAAGCGGTGCAGGGGAAGGAGAAGGGTCAGGCGCCGCTCACCGCCGGTCCGGCGAAGTCCTCGTCCGCGTCGTCCTCCTCGTCGAAGACCGCGCTGACGTCGAAGCGGCAGACCACCAGTTCGGGGTCGGCGTCCTCGAAGGGGGCGCCGAGCCACTCCCCCGGTTCCGGTGCCGCTTCCCCGGCCGAGACCCAGAGGGTGGAGTCTCCTTCCTCCAGCCCGAACTCCTTGTGCCGGGAGGCGATCTCGTCCGGTTCGTACTCGCCGAAGAGCACGCCGAGCGCGGCGTGGACGCTGGTGCCGACGACCGGGGTCGTGTCGTCGGCGCCCGGGCCCGCGTCGACGTCGGCGAGGCGCTGCGCCTGGGCGAGGAGACGCGGTGGCTCCGCGACCACGTAGTCGCGGCGGATCAGGACACTGAGCGCGCTGGGCTCCGCGGGACCGGCGTAGGGCGGCAGGGAGTCGTCCGCGCCGGGGATCTCGAAGGGGGTGACTTCGTCGTAGCGGTCGTAGAGGAGTTCGTCGTAGACCTCGGCGGCAGCGGCCAGGGCGTTGAACGCGTCGTAGACGGCGGGGTCGTCGTCCCCGGTACGGCGTTCGACCGCGTCGAGGTGACGGTCGATCGCGGCTTTGACCGCTTCGGCGGCGGCACGTACCTCGGCAGCGGTGGGCTGCGCAGCATCAGACATAGTGCAGACGCTATCCGTAGCGGGGCTCTGCCCGCACAATAGATGCGATGCCGGAATACGAATTCATCGACGTGTATGTGCCGCGCGGGGTCTCCCGCAAGGATGCGGCCCGACTCCTGACCGACCACGCCGAGTACGGACACTGGGAGCTGGACCGCCTGACGCTCCGCAGGGACGGGAGCCGCAGAGTGCGGCTGCGCCGACGGATCATCCGTCAGCTGCGGGCGACCTGGTGACATGGAGCGGGCCCCGCGGTGGCGGGGCCCGCTCTCTTTCGTGGGGGGGTGCCGTGCTGTTTCGTGGGGGGGTGCCGTGCTGTGCGCCCTGATCAGGCGGCGCTGCGCGAGCGGCGGTAGAGCACCGATCCGGCGCCGGCGAACAGCAGTCCGGCGCTGGCCGGGATGAGCAGTTCGAGCCCGTCACCACCGGTCTGTGCGAGCTGCTCGCGGGGAACGTTCCGGGTCTCGGGGGCGTTCGGCTCGGGCGGCTCGCTGACCGGCGGGTCGACCGGCTTCTCCGGGGTGACCGGGGGCTTCTCCGGCTGCTCGGGCGGCGGGGGCGGAACCTCGGCGTCGTTGGAGCAGCTGTTGCCGAAGACGGGGTTCAGCAGTCCGCCGATGGTGACGCTGTTCCCGCAGAGGTTCACGGGGATGTCGATCGGCGCCTGGACCGAGTTGCCGGAGAGGATACCGGGCGAGCCCTGGGCGGTCCCTTCGGCGGCGGCGCCGCCCTCCGGGGCCCGGTGGCGGCCCGTGCCGGGCTCGGAGGTGCGGTCCGAGGCCGTGGTGTCGCCGGCCTGGGCGCCGTTCCCGGAGCCACCGGGGACCGAGCGGTCCTGGGCACCGCCGGACTCGGACGCCGACCGGTCGGATCCTGCTGATCCGTTTCCGCAGTCGTTTCCGCTGGCGGGGTTGAGCAGTCCGCCGACGCTGACGGAGTTTCCGCAGACGTTGACCGGGATGTCGATCGGTACCTGGACCGAGTTGCCGGACAGCACGCCCGGCGAGCCGGAGGCGGTGCTCGCCGCTCCGGAGTCGGCGTGGGCGTATCCACCGCTCAGCGCGAGCACTCCGCCCGCAGCCGCCATGGTGATCAGGCCTTTACGAGTGACCTGTCGCATAGGTTCGTTTCCTGCCTTCTGGCTTCCGAAAAACCCCCGGACATGACCGTGCGGGAGCCGAATGCCGAACGGTCCCGGAGTGCATGGGGTGCACTCCGGGACCGGTCGAGCTCAAACCCTTACGGGTTGACGTTCAACGATCAGGCGTTGACGCAGGTGTTGCCGAAGGCGGGGTTCAGCAGACCGATCACGGAGACCGTGTTGCCGCACACGTTGACCGGCACGTGGACCGGAACCTGGACGACGTTGCCGGAGAGCACGCCGGGGCTGCCGATGGCCGCACCCTGGGCGCCCGCGTCGGCGGAAGCCATGCCCGCACCCGCGAGAACGAGGCCACCGGTGGCAGCCGCAACTGCGACGACCTTCTTGATCATGATTCCTCCTAGTTGGAAAATGCGGTCCCAGCCGCGGACCGCAAACCTTGTAACGAGGAGGAATTCGCGGGGCTACGTGTGAACGGCTCGTTTCACCCGTTCGGACATGTCCGCACAGGTGGCCGAATCGGCGGCGAATCGGTCATGGACCGGTCAGGAATGGTCGATGAACCGGTCGAGCACCCGCACGCCGAACTGCAGCCCGTCGACCGGGACCCGCTCGTCGACCCCGTGGAACATCCCGGCGAAGTCCAGCTCCGGCGGCAGCTTCAGCGGGGCGAAGCCGAAGCCCCGGATGCCCAGGTCGTCGAAGGACTTGGCGTCGGTGCCGGCCGAGAGCATGTACGGCACGGCCCGGGCGATCGGGTCCTCGGCGACCAGCGCGGTCTGCATCGCGTCGACCAGGGCGCCGTCGAACGTGGTCTCCAGGGCCTTGTCCGCGTGCACGTCCTCGCGCCGGACGTTGGGGCCGAGGATCCGGTCCAGGTCGGCGAGGAACTCCTCCTCGTACCCCGGCAGATACCGGCCGTCGACATGGGCGGTCGCCTGGCCCGGGATGACGTTGACCTTGTAGCCGGCGCCGAGCTGGGTGGGGTTGGCGGTGTTCTGGAGGGAGGCGCCGATGAGCTTGGCGATACCGCCCAACTTGGCGAGCGTCTCGTCCATGTTCTCCGGGTCAAGCTCGGTGCCCAGCGCGTCGGAGAGCTCGTCCAGGAAGTGCCGCAGCGTCTTGGTGACCCGCACCGGGAACTTGTGCCGGCCCAGCCGCCCGACCGCCTCGGACAGCTCGGTGATGGCGTTGTCCTTGTGGATCATCGAGCCGTGTCCGGCGGTGCCGTCCACGGTCAGCTTCATCCAGTGCATGCCCTTCTGGGCGGTCTCCACCAGATACAGCCGCAGGTTCTCGTTGACGGTGAAGGAGAAGCCGCCGACCTCGCTGATCGCCTCGGTGACGCCCTCGAAGAGACCCGGGTGGTTGTCGACGAGGTAGCGGGCCCCGTACGTGCCGCCCGCCTCCTCGTCGGCGAGGAAGGCCAGCACGATGTCGCGCGGGGGCTTGCGGCCGCTGCGCATCCGCTCCCGTACGACCGCGAGGGTCATCGCGTCCATGTCCTTCATGTCGACCGCGCCCCGGCCCCAGACGCAGCCGTCCGCGATCTCCCCGGAGAACGGGTCGTGCGTCCAGTCCGCCGCGTTGGCCGGGACGACGTCGGTGTGCCCGTGGATGAGGAGCGCCGGGCGGGAGGGGTCCTCGCCCTCGATCCGGGTGACGGTGGAGGCGCGCCCCTTGTGCGACTCGAAGATCTGCGGCTCCAGGCCGACCTCCGCGAGCTTCTCCGCGACGTACTCGGCGGCGAGCCGCTCGCCGGGGCCCGAGTGGTCGCCGTAGTTGCTGGTGTCGATCCGGATCAGGTCACGACAGAGGTCGACGACCTCCTGCTCGGCCCTGCCGGTGCCGGCCTTGCCCGTGCTGCTCTCGCTCACGCTGGTTCCTTCCGCGGTCGCTGTGGTGCTCCTTCTCATCCTCCCGCGCCCACGGCGTACGCCCAAGGCCGCACACCCCCCGTCACGCACCGTTCACAGCCATCGGGGCGTGATCGAGCACCCCCGAATGTTTGCTATGGTTTTCCACGTCGGAACGGGCACGGCCCGCGAGACAGACACCTTGTCCGGGTGGCGGAATGGCAGACGCGCTAGCTTGAGGTGCTAGTGCCCTTTATCGGGCGTGGGGGTTCAAGTCCCCCCTCGGACACCAGCAGGAGCCCCACTTCGGTGGGGCTCTTTTGCGTCACCGGGCGATCACGGAGAGGGGCGAGGATGCGGGGTCGCAGGAAGCCGCCCGCCTCCCCGCTTCCCCAGCGGGACGGGATCGATGCGGTGCGGGTGCGGTTGCCGGAGGATCGCGAGGGGCGGTGGGCGTCCGTCGGGGAGCATCTCGTCGACCGGTTCGGCGGGGCGATCGGGGCGGACCGGGTGGCCGGGATGCTGGACGCCGGGCGGTTCGTGGGGGCCGACGGGGTCGCCGTAGGGGGATCGGAGCCGTACGCCGCCGGGCGGTTCCTCTGGTTCCACCGGGACTTCGCGGCCGAGGAGCCGGTGCCCTTCCCGGTCCGCGTGGTGTACCGGGACGAGCGGATCGTGGTCGCGGACAAGCCGCACTTCCTGGCGACGATGCCCCGGGGGCGGCACATCGCCGAGACCGCGGTGGCCCGACTGCGGCGGGAACTGGACCTGCCCGCCCTCCAGCCCGCCCACCGGCTGGACCGGCTGACGGCGGGGCTGGTGCTGTTCGTGGTGCGGCCTGGGGACCGGGGTGCGTACCAGACGTTGTTCCGGGACCGGCTGGTGCGGAAGGAGTACGGGGCGGTGGCCCCGTACGACCCCTCGGTGGCGCTCCCCCGGACCGTACGCAGCCGGATCGTCAAGGAGCGCGGGGTGCTGGCCGCCCGGGAGGAGCCGGGCGAGGCGAACAGCGAGAGTCGTGTGGAGCTGGTGGAGCGGAGAGGGGCGCTGGGGCGGTACCGGCTGGTGCCCGCCACCGGGCGTACGCATCAGCTGCGGGTCCATATGAACGCCCTGGGGCTGCCAATCGTCCACGATCCGCTGTATCCGGTGGTGGAGCCGGAGGGAGCGGTGGATGACTGGGAACGGCCGTTGCAGTTGCTGGCACGGGTGCTGGAGTTCACCGATCCGGTCGGCGGGGAGCCGCGTCGCTTCGAGAGTGCGCTGCGGCTCTCCGCCTGGCCGGAGGCGTAAGGCGTACGCGTTCAGTGGCCGCGCTTGATCCACTCGTCGAGCTGCGGGGCCTCCGCGCCGATGGTGGTGGGGTCGCCGTGGCCGGTGCGGACCTTGGTGTCGCCGGGGAGGGTGAGCAGCCGGTCCCGGATCGAGTCGATGATCGTGGGGAACGACGAGAAGGAACGGCCGGTGGCGCCGGGGCCGCCCTGGAAGAGGGTGTCGCCGGTGAAGACGGTGCCCAGCTCGGGGGCGTACAGGCAGACCGCGCCGGGGGCGTGGCCCGGGGTGTGCAGGACCGTGAGCGTGGTGCCCGCCACGGTGAGTTCCTGGCCGTCGGTGAGGGCGCCGTCGGGGGTGTGCTCCGGGTGGGTGTGGAGCCAGAGCGGCAGGTCGTCCGGGTGGAGCAGGATCGGGGCGCCGGTGGCCGCGGCGAGGGCGGGGGCGGCGTCGATGTGGTCGTTGTGCGCGTGGGTGCAGACGATGGCGCGCAGCGTACGGCCGGCGAGGGCGGTCTCGATGGCGGCGGCGTCGTGGGCGGCGTCGATGACGATCGCCTCGGTGTCGTCGCCGACGATCCAGACGTTGTTGTCGACCTCCCACTCGCCGCCGTCGAGGGCGAAGGTGCCGGAGGTGACCAGGTGGTCGATGCGGGCGGTCATCAGAAGACCACCACCGAGCGGAGGACGTCGCCGTCGTGCATGCGGGCGAAGGCCTGCTCGATGTCGCCGAGTCCGATGGTCTCGGTGACGAAGGCGGCGAGGTCGAGGCGGCCCTGCTGGTGGAGGTCGACGAGCATCGGGAAGTCGCGGGAGGGCAGGCAGTCGCCGTACCAGGAGGACTTGAGGGAGCCGCCGCGGCCGAAGACGTCCAGGAGCGGCAGTTCGAGCTTCATGTCGGGGGTGGGGACGCCGACGAGGACGACCGTTCCGGCGAGGTCGCGGGCGTAGAAGGCCTGTTCGTACGTCTCCGGGCGGCCGACGGCCTCGATGACGACGTCGGCGCCGTTGCCGTCGGTGAGGGCGCGGATCGCCTCGACGGGGTCGGTGGTGCGGGAGTTGACGGTGTGGGTGGCGCCCATCTTCTTCGCCGTCTCCAGCTTGCGGTCGTCGATGTCGACCGCGATGATCTTCGCCGCGCCGGCCAGCCGGGATCCGGCGACGGCCGCGTCGCCGACACCGCCGCAGCCGATGACGGCGACGGAGTCGCCGCGGCCGACCTGGCCGGTGTTGATGGCGGCGCCGATGCCCGCCATGACCCCGCAGCCGAGCAGTCCGGCGACCTCCGGGGCGACCTCGGGGTCGACCTTGGTGCACTGGCCGGAGGCGACGAGGGTCTTCTCGGCGAACGCGCCGATGCCGAGGGCGGGCGACAGCTCGGTGCCGTCGAGCAGCGTCATCTTCTGCTTGGCGTTGTGGGTGTCGAAGCAGTACCAGGGGCGGCCGCGCAGACAGGCGCGGCACTGGCCGCACACGGCACGCCAGTTGAGGACGACGAAGTCGCCGGGGGCGACGTCCGTGACGCCCTCGCCGACCGACTCCACGACACCCGCCGCCTCATGGCCGAGGAGGAAGGGAAACTCGTCGTTGATGCCGCCCTGCTTGTAGTGCAGGTCGGTGTGGCAGACGCCGCACGCCTGGATCTTCACGACCGCCTCGCCGGGGCCGGGGTCCGGGATCACGATCGTCTCGACCCTGACCGGCTCGTTCCTGCCCGGTGCGATGACCGCTTGCACCTGCTGTGCCATAACCGTGCTCTCCCTGCTCCCGCGCTTCGCGAAGATCGATCGCGGACCACCGTACGCCTTGGGAGACCCGCTACGGAGCGAGGACGTCCAGTTCGTGCAGGGCGCCGACCGCGATCTCCTTGGTGATCCGTTCGGCGGCCTCCGGGTCGCCCTCGCGGACCGCCTCGGCGAGCCGGACGTGCAGGGTGACGGCGGCCGGGTCGGGGTCCTCGAACATCACCTGGTGGTGGGTGCGGCCCGCGAGGACCTCGGCGACGACGTCCCCGAGGCGGGCGAACATCTCGTTGCCGGAGGCGTTGAGGACGATGCGGTGGAAGGCGATGTCGTGTTCGAGGTAGCCCTCCAGCTGCTGGCCGCGCGAGGTGGCGACCATGCCGAGGGCGCGTTCGGTGAGCTCGGCGCACTGTTCGGCGGTGGCGTGGCGGGCGGCGAGAGAGGCGGCGACCGGTTCGATCGCGGAGCGCAGGACCGTGAGGGAGCGCAGCTGGCGGGGGCGGTCGGCGCCGGCCAGGCGCCAGCGGATGACCTGGGGGTCGTAGACGTTCCAGGTCTCGGTGGGGCGGACCGTCACGCCGACGCGGCGGCGGGACTCGACCAGGTGCATCGATTCCAGGACCCGGATGACTTCGCGGATCACCGTGCGGGAGACGTCGAAGCGCTGGGCGAGCTCGTCGGTGCGCAGCACGCTGCCGGGCGGGCACTGGCCGGAGGAGATCTCCAGACCCAGGGTGTCCAGCACATGTGTATGCAGCCCCTGGCTCTGTGTGGTCATGGGTCAAGCCTACGGGGCGGGCCGACGGAATAATAAGTACGACGTTTACGTCACAGCCTCTTGAATAAGTCGTACCTAATGGGTTTCAGTAGCGCGACGGACCGATGTCGAAGAAGACAGCGAGACACCCCATGAGCACCGCACCCCGCATGAGCACCCCCCACGTCGTCGTGGTGATGGGCGTGGCAGGAACCGGCAAGACCACGATCGGTCCCCTGCTCGCCGCCGAACTCGGCGTTCCGTACGCCGAGGGCGACGACTTCCATCCCCCGGCGAACATCGCCAAGATGTCGGCCGGCACCCCCCTGGACGACGACGACCGGTGGCCCTGGCTGGACGCCATCGGCGCGTGGGCGCACGGGCAAGCGGGGCTCGGCGGGGTCGTCTCCAGCTCGGCGCTCAAGCGGGTCTACCGGGACCGGCTGCGGGACGGGGCGCCGGACGCCCTCTTCCTGCATCTGACCGGTGACCGGGCGCTGATCGAGGAGCGGATGGCGGACCGCAAGGGCCACTTCATGCCCACCGCGCTCCTCGACTCGCAGTTCGCGACGCTCCAGCCACTCCAGGCCGACGAGGCCGGGGTGAGCGTCGACGTGTCCGGCACCCCTACGGAAATCACCCAGCGAGCCGTCGCCGCGCTGCGCCGGCTCGACAGTTAAGGACCATCACCGTGACCAGTCTCAGCGTCGAGATGCTGGCAGCGGACGCCGCCGAACCGATCACCTCGGCAGGCAACGCTCAGTTGGGCATCGCCGTCCTGGCGGGTATCGCCGTCATCGTTCTCCTCATCACCAAGCTCAAGATGCACGCCTTCCTGGCGCTGACCATCGGTTCGCTGGCGCTCGGCTCGTTCGCCGGAGCCGCCCCGGCCGACACGATTCTCAGCTTCACCGCGGGCCTCGGCTCGACCGTCGCGGGCGTGGGCGTCCTGATCGCGCTCGGCGCGATCCTCGGCAAGCTGCTCGCCGACTCCGGCGGGGCCGACCAGGTCGTCGACACCATCCTGGCGAAGGCGAGCGGCCGGGCCATGCCCTGGGCGATGGTCCTGATCGCCTCGATCATCGGGCTGCCGCTGTTCTTCGAGGTCGGGATCGTGCTGATGATCCCGGTCGTGCTGCTCGTCGCCAAGCGCGGCAACTACTCCCTGATGCGGATCGGTATCCCCGCGCTCGCCGGGCTCTCGGTGATGCACGGACTGATCCCGCCGCACCCCGGCCCGCTGGTCGCGATCGACGCCCTGGACGCCAACCTCGGTGTGACGCTGGCGCTCGGTGTGCTGGTCGCCATCCCGACGGTGATCATCGCCGGCCCGGTCTTCTCCCGTTACGCCGCGCGCTGGGTGGACATCAAGCCGCCGGAGAACATGATCCCGCAGCGCCCCTCCGAGGACCTGGACCGCCGTCCGAGCTTCGGCGCGACGCTGGCGACGATCCTGCTGCCGGTCGTCCTGATGCTGCTGAACGCGCTCGTCGAGATCGTGGTCGACAACCCGGAGAACGGCCTCCAGAAGGTCACCATGGTCATCGGTTCGCCGCTGATCGCCCTGCTCGCGGCCGTCCTGGTCGGGATGTTCACGCTGGGCCGGGCCGCCGGGTTCACCAAGGACCGGCTGGCCGGCACCGTGGAGAAGTCCCTCGCCCCGATCGCCGGGATCCTGCTCATCGTCGGCGCCGGCGGCGGCTTCAAGCAGACGCTGATCGACGCCGGGGTGGGCCAGATGATCCTGGACTTCTCCGAGAACTGGTCGATCCCCGCCCTGCTGCTGGGCTGGCTGATCGCCGTCGCGATCCGCCTCGCCACCGGCTCGGCCACGGTCGCGACGATCTCGGCCGCCGGTCTGGTCGCCCCGCTGGCCGCCGACATGTCGACCTCGCACGCGGCGCTGCTGGTGCTGGCCGTCGGCGCCGGTTCGCTCTTCTTCAGCCATGTGAACGACGCCGGGTTCTGGCTGGTGAAGGAGTACTTCGGCATGAACGTCGGGCAGACGGTGAAGACCTGGTCCGTGATGGAGACGATCATCTCCGTGGTGGCCATGGCGTTCATCCTGCTGCTGTCGCTGTTGCTGTAGCCGGCTCCGTACGGCAGTGAACGACGGACGCCCGCCCCGGTACGTCACCGGGGCGGGCGTTTCGCGTGCGTGCGTCGCGCGTCCTCACGTCGCGCGTACGGGGACGTCAGCGGCGGGCCGACTTGCTCTCGGCCGCCTTCTCCAGCTGGAACGCCTCGTTGCCGAGGCCGATCCGGGCGTGCACCTCGGGCTTGGCCTTGCGCAGCACCGCCCCGTACACCAGGCCGCCGACGAGAGCGAGGATGATCACGCCGGGCAGCAGCCAGTTGAGGGCCGAGCCGGGTCCGGAGCCGACGAGGACGTCGAAGTCGCGGACGGTGAAGACGGCGATCGTCAGGAGCGCGAGCCCGGCGAGGGCGGAGGAGACCAGGCGCGGGGCCTGCGCACGGCCCGCGCCGCGCTTGACGAAGAAGGCGATGACGGCGAAGGAGGCGGCGGCCATCAGCAGGATGACGCCGAGCGCGCCGACGTTGCCCATCCAGGTGAACAGCCGCAGGACGGGGGCGGTGGGGTCGCCGACCGGGTTGTCGTCGGTGAACGCGAACGCCGCGATGATCACGACGGAGACGGCGGACTGGAGCAGCGAACCGGTGCCGGGGGCGCCGCTCGCCCGGTTGGTGCGGCCGAAGCTCGCGGGCAGCAGGCCCTCGCGGCCCATCGCGAACGCGTAGCGGGCCACGACGTTGTGGAAGCTGAGGAGCGCCGCGAACATCCCGGTGACGAAGAGGATGTGCAGCACGTCGGTGAAGGTGGAGCCGAGCCGCTCCTCGGTGAGGCCGAACAGCATGCCGGGGCCTTCCTTGAGGGAGGTGTCGGCGATGGAACCGGGTCCGGCGGCGACGGTCAGGGCCCAGGAGCTGATGGCCAGGAACAGTGCGGCGTAACCGACCGCGAGGAACATCACCCGGGAGACCACGATCTGCGGACGGCTGGTCTCCTCCGCGTACACCGGGGCCTGCTCGAAGCCGACGAACGCGGCGATGCAGAAGCAGAGCGCGGTGCCGAGCCCGGCGCCGGTGAGGGTCTCGGGGTTGAAGGCGTGCAGCGACAGGCCCTCGGGGCCCGGCTTGCTCACGGCGGCGATGTCGAAGATCACGACGAGGGCGCACTCGATGACGAGCAGGACGCCGAGCACCTTGGCGTTGAGGTCGATCTTCAGCCAGCCGAGGACACCGACGACGGCCGCCGAGACCAGGGCCGATATCCACCACGCCAGCTCGATGTCGAGGTACGTGGCGAAGATGCCGGAGACCTCGAAGCCGAGGATCCCGTAGATGCCGACCTGCATCGCGCTGTACGCCACCAGCGCCACGAGCGACGCCCCGGCGCCGGCGGTCGGGCCGAGTCCCCGGGCGATGTACGCGTAGAACGCCCCGGCGTTGTGGACGTGCCGGCTCATCTCCGCGTAACCGACGCTGAACAGCATCAGGACGACGCCCAGGATGATGTAGAGCAGCGGCTGGCCGACGATGCCCATCACGCCGAAGACCGTGGGCATCACCCCGGCGACCACCATCAGGGGGGCGCTGGCCGCGACCACCGAGAGCAGAAGGCCGGGGGTGCCGAGCCGGTCGGCACGCAGGGCGCGTTCCTCGCCCTTGTAGGTGTTGATCCCGCCGGTATCGGCCGTCCCCCTGGTGGTGCCGGTCTCGCTGGAAAATGAACTGCCGGTCGACATGGCGGGATGGGTCCCCTTCTCGTGGTTCCTGGTGGTGGGGTGGTGCCCTTCGTGCTTTACGGGGTGCCGAGCGCGTAGGCGCGTGCGGCGGTGAACGCCCCGTGGGGTTCCCGGCCGGAGTACGACCAGGGCGCGGGGGTGGCGTAGGGGCCGATGCGGTGGAAGAGGGCGGCGGCCTCGGCGGGCCGGCCCTCGCAGACCTTGGCGTGGGCCAGGAAGTTCAGGTCGAGGCGGTGGCGCGGGTGGTCGTCGCGTTCCCACTCCAGCCACCAGTCGAAGGCGGCCTTCATCACCTGGCGGGCCCGGCGGCCGGACCAGTGCTCGGAGCGCGCCGGATCGTCGGGCTCGATGCCGGCGGCGACCAGGACGCGGTAGCGCTCGGCGTGGGCGACGACCGGCAGGACGGCCAGCGGGGAGTCGGCGGGGGCCAGTTCGGCGGCCCAGGCGGCGAAGTCGTACACCTCGTGGAGCGGGTCGTGGCCGCTGGCGGGGTTGCTCTCGGCCAGCAGCCCGGTCATCACATGGTGGGCGTGGTGATGGTCGGGGTGGCGCGAGCGCACCTCCTCGAAGAGCCTGCCGGTCTCGTCCGTGCCGTCGTCGCGGCCCCGGTCCAGGAGGAGCAGCGCGAGCCAGGGGGTGGGGTCGTCGGGGGTGAGGCGGGCGGCGGCCAGGCAGGCTTCCCGGGCGCGGGCGGCCTCGTTCGCCCTGGCCTTGGGCCGCAGGGCGCGCATGACCCGGGCGCAGGCGAGGAGGAGGGCCGCGTCGGCGCTCTCGGGTTCGACGAGCAGCCAGTCACCGGCCCAGTCCTCGGCGGACGAGGTCTCGGCGAGCGCGAGTACGCGGTGTCCGCGGCGGTCCCAGTCCCGCCCGGTGGCCACCAGCAGCGTGCGCGCCTCGGACCATCTGCCCTGGACGAACTGGCTGCGTACGGCGCGGAGTTCGCCGTCGTCGAGCGCCGGGTCGAAGACGTGGTCCGAGCGGCTGCCCCGGCGACGGGAGCGACCCAGGGGCGGCGGGGGCGGGGGCATGCCGCAGGCTTCCTTCGATGCGGTGTGCGAGCAGATGATCGCGCACAGCAAAGCGGCAGGCAACGCTCCACGTCAAGGGGCACTGTTCGGCAACAGCTCGGACTTCCCGGCCAGTTGGCTGGATCTGGACGAACCACCGGCGGTATCGGCGCAGCGTGCGGGCGGGACGGGCGGGACGGAGGTGACCCCTGACACACTGTGTGCATGGAGCCTCGTGAACCCCTCGCCCCCTACCTTCTCGCCTTCCCCGGGCCGTTGCGCGACCGGCTGGTGGCGGCGGTCCTCTCCGGCGAGAAGGTGTCCACCACTGGTTTGCTGTGCGAGTACGAGCTGGAGCAGGAGGAACTGCCTCCGGTGGGCGAACGTTCCGCGCTGATCGACTCGGACGGGCGGGAGGTCGCGGTGGTCGAGGTCACCGAGGTACGGGTGCTGCCGCTGGGGGCCGTCGATCTGCAGCACGCGCTGGACGAGGGTGAGGGGTACACGTCGGTGGCGGAGTGGCGGGCGGGGCACGAGCGGTTCTGGCACAGCGAGGAGATGCGGGAGGCGTTGGGGGATCCGTCGTTCACGGTGGACGACGGGACGATGGTTGTCGCGGAGCGGTTTCGGGTGGTGGAGCGGTTGGGGTGAGCGCCGGGGCTCCGCCCCGGACCTCGCTCCTCAATCGCCGGAGGGGCTCAAAGTGCTGCTGCCGCCGCCCTGCCCGCCGCTCTGCCCGAGAAGATGCAGCCGCCCAGGAACGTGCCCTCCAGGGAGCGGTAGCCGTGGACTCCGCCGCCGCCGAAGCCCGCCGCCTCGCCCGCCGCGTACAGGCCGGGGAGCGGGGTGCCCTCGGCGGTCAGGACGCGGGAGGACAGGTCCGTCTCCAGGCCGCCCAGGGACTTGCGGGTGAGGATGTTGAGGCGGACGGCGATCAGCGGGCCCGCCGCCGGATCCAGGATCCGGTGCGGCTTCGCGGTGCGGATGAGGCGGTCGCCCAGGTAGGCGCGGGCCCCGTGGATCGCGGTGACCTGGAGGTCCTTGGTGAACGGGTTGGCGATCTCGCGGTCCCGGGCGGTGATCTCGCGGCGCAGCTCGGCCGCGTCGATCAGGCCGTCGCCCGTCACCTCGTTCATGCCACGGACCAGGGCGTCGAGGTCCTTCTCCACGACGAAGTCCGCGCCGTGGTCCATGAACGCCTTCACCGGTGCGGGTACGTCCGCGCGGGCCCGGCCGATCACGTCGCGGACGGACTTGCCGGTCAGGTCGGGGTTCTGCTCGGAGCCGGAGAGGGCGAACTCCTTGCCGATGATGCGCTGGTTGAGCACGAACCAGGTGTAGCCGTGGCCCGATCCCATGATGTGTTCGAGGGTGCCGAGCGTGTCGAAACCGGGGAAGAGCGGGACCGGCAGCCGCTTGCCGCGCGCGTCCAGCCAGAGGGACGAGGGGCCGGGCAGGATCCGGATGCCGTGCTTGGCCCAGATCGGGTTCCAGTTCTCGATGCCCTCGGTGTAGTGCCACATCCGGTCGCGGTTGATGTGGTGCGCGCCCGCCTTCTCGGCGATGCCGAGCATCAGGCCGTCGACGTGGGCGGGGACGCCGGAGAGCATCTTCTCGGGCGGGGTGCCGAGCCGCTCGGGCCACTGGGCGCGGACCAGGTCGTGGTTGCCGCCGATACCGCCTGAGGTGACTATCACCGCCTGGGCCTTCAGCTCGAAGGGGGCCGTGACCTCACGGCTGCTCGCGGTGCCGCGCTCCGCCCCGCTCGGCTCCAGGATCTCGCCGGTGACCGTGTCGAGCGCCCCGGCCGTGCGGGCCAGGCCGGTGACCCGGTGGCGGAACCGCAGCTGGACGAGCCCCTTGGCGACGCCCTCGCGGACGCGGCGCTCGAAGGGGGCGACGACGCCGGGTCCGGTGCCCCAGGTGATGTGGAAGCGCGGTACGGAGTTGCCGTGGCCGTTGGCGTCGTAGCCGCCGCGTTCCGCCCAGCCGACGACCGGGAAGATCCGCAGCCCCTGCTGGTGCAGCCAGGAACGCTTCTCACCGGCGGCGAAGTCGACGTACGCCTCGGCCCATTTCCGCGGCCATCGGTCCTCCTCCTCGCGGTCGAAGCCCGCCGTGCCGAACCAGTCCTGGAGGGCCAGTTCCCGGCTGTCCTTGATCCGCATCCGGCGCTGTTCGGGCGAGTCCACGAGGAAGAGCCCACCGAAGGACCAGTGCGCCTGGCCGCCGATGGACTGCTCGGGCTCCTGGTCGAGGAGGATCACGGAACGGCCGGCGTCGACCAGTTCGGCGGTGGCCACGAGCCCGGCGAGTCCTGCCCCGATCACGATCACATCAGCGTCGTACGCCATGGGTTCCATCCTGTCGGGGCGGGGGCGGCCGGGCACAAGTTACCCGTGCGTCAGATCTTGGGTACCGGTCGCTGCCACGTCAACCGTCCGGCTGCGGTTGGATGAAACGCATGACGCCTTCTGACGAGATTCTGGACATCGTCGACGAGAACGACGAGGTCATCGGGCAGGCTCCGCGCGGCGAGGCGACCACGCGGGGGCTGCGGCACCGCTGTGTGTTCATCGAGGCGCGCGACGCGGAGGGGCGGATCTTCGTCCACCGGCGTACGGCCACCAAGCTGGTCTTCCCCTCGCACTACGACATGTTCGTCGGCGGGGTCGTCGGTGCGGGCGAGTCGTACGAGGAGGCGGCGCTGCGCGAGGCGGAGGAGGAGCTGGGCGTCTCGGGGCTTCCGCGGCCCGAACCGCTGTTCCGGTTCCTCTACGACGACGGTGCGCACACCTGGTGGTCGGCCGTCTATCAGGTGCGATGCGAATTGCCGGTCTCGCCTCAGGTGGAGGAGGTCGCCTGGCACGCCTTCCTGGACGACGCCGAGCTGGAACGGCGGCTCGGCGCGTGGCCCTGGGTGCCGGACGGGCTGGAGGCGTACCGGCGGCTGCGGGAGCTTCGGGCGGGCTGATCAGACGGGCTGACCGGGCCCGCGCCGCGCGTACGGCCTAGGGTTTCCCGTGTGAACAAGATCGCGCAGGGAGTACGGCTGTGGTTCGCGCCGCAGCGGATCCGGGAGGAGGGGGACACCCCCGACTACCGGTTCTCGCTGGCCAACGAGCGGACGTTCCTCGCCTGGATCCGGACGGCTCTGGCCCTGATCGGCGGGGGTTTCGCCGTCGATCAGTTCCTGCCGGAACTGGTCTGGGGCGTCCGGGCCGGGCTCGCGCTCGGGCTGCTGGCCGCCGGGGTGCTCTGCGCGCTGCGGGCGGTCAACCACTGGGTGCGGTGCGAGCGGGCGATGCGGCGGGGCGAGGACCTGCCGGTGTCCCGGTTCCCGACCCTGCTGAGTCTGGTGGTCGCCGTCGTCGCCGTGGCGATGGTGGTGGTGGTCCTCTTCGGCTGGGAGGGCGTGTGACGGCGACGGCGGACCGGGATCCGGGGCTGCAGCCGGAGCGGACGCGGCTGGCCTGGCGGCGGACGACGCTGACCGCCACGGTCGTCGCGCTCCTCGCGGGGCGGCAGGCGCTGCACAGCGGGGCGACCCCGGCGGCGCTGGTCGCGGTGGCGCTGAGCGCGCTGGCCTGGCTGGGGTTCCTGCTGGTCGCCCACCGCCGGGTGAGCGTGCTGGGGGTGGCGCGGCCCGAGCAGTTCGCGCCGCGCGGGGCGCTGACGGCGGCGCTGTGCACGGTGGCGCTGGCGGTGTTCGCGGCGGCGATGCTGTTCTGAGCCCGGCGCCCGACACCTGACGGCCGGGCTGCGGCGGCGATGCTGTTCTGACGCCCGGACGCATGACTCCGGTTGCGATGCTGTTCCGAACCCGGTCCGGCAGCGCGGCTACGCGTCCCAGTCCACCGTGACCACGATCTTGCCGCGCGTCCGCCCCTCCTGGTTCAGCCGGTACGCCTCGGCGGCCTCCGCCAGCGGGAACACCCGGTCCACGTGGACGGTGACGATGCCCCGCTCGGCCAGCTCCGCGACCTGGGCCAGGTCCGCCGCGTCGGGGCGCACGAACGCGTAGCGGCCGCCGTAGGAGAAGACCTCGTCGTCCGCGATGGAGGCGAGCCGGCCGCCCGGGGCCAGGGTCTCGGCGGAGGCTTTCAGGGCGTCGCCGCCCACCGTGTCGAAGGAGGCGTCGAAGCCCTCGGGGACCAGTTCCCGCAGTCGTTCGACGAGGCCCTCGCCGTACTCCACGGGCTCCGCGCCGAGGCTCCGCAGGTGCTCGTGGTTGCGGGGGCTCGCGGTGCCGACGACCCGGCAGCCGGTGTGCCGGGCGATCTGGACGGCGAGCGATCCGACGCCGCCGGCCGCCGCGTGGACCAGGACGGTGTCGCCCTCGCGGATCTTCAGCGAGCGGTGCAGCACCTGGTACGCGGTCAGCCCCGCCAGTGGCAGACCCGCCGACTCCTCGAAGCTCAGGCTCAGGGGCTTGCGGGCGAGGGTGCGCACGGGGGCGGCGACGTACTCGGCGAACGTACCGCGTGAGAGGAAGTCCTCGCGTACGTACCCGATGACCTCGTCGCCCACCGCGAACTCGTCGACGGCGACGCCCGGTTGCACGACGACCCCGGAGACGTCCCAGCCGGGGATCACCGGGAACACGGCGTCGAGGGCGCCCTGGAGATAGCCCTCGCGGGCCTTCCAGTCGACCGGGTTCACCGCCGCTGCCCGCACCTTCACCAGGACGCTGTCGGGGCCGACCTTGGGGTCGGGCCGCTCGCCGTACTCCAGGACGTCGGCGGAACCGTACGCGTTGTAGCTGATCGCCTTCATCCCTCGACCTTCCGCGCAGGTCAGGGTCGCCGCAACTCAGGCGGTACGGCCGTGGGTCCCGCCCTCACCAGCGCGGGACCGGCGGGGTCGCCCAGTCCGGGTCGGCGACGCGCATCGCCGCCGCGTCGTCGCGCTCGCGGTGGGTGCCGTCGTCCGCCAGCCAGCGGCGGTGCAGGGCGGCGAGGCGGTCGCGGTCCAGTTCGACGCCGAGGCCGGGGGCGTCGGAGACCCTCAGCCGGCCGCCGGTGAAGGCGTGGCGTTCGGTGATGACGTCCTCGGTCTGCCAGGGGTAGTGGCTGTCGCAGGCGTACGCGAGGTCCGGCACGGTGGCCGCGACGTGGGTCATCGCGGCGAGGCTGATGCCGAGGTGGGTGTTGGAGTGCATGGAGAGCCCGACGCCGAACGTGCGGCAGATGCCCGCCAGTTCCCGGGTGCGGTGCAGTCCGCCCCAGTAGTGGTGGTCGCTCAGGACGATCCAGACGGCGTCGCGGGCGAACGCCTCGGGGATCTCGGCGAGGGTGGTGACGCACATGTTGGTGGCGAGCGGGACGTCGGTGGCGGCGCCGACGGCGGCCATGTCGTCCGTGCCGCTGGTGGGGTCCTCCAGGTATTCGAGGACGTCCTTCAGCTGCTCGGCGACGTACAGCGAGGTGGGGACGGACCAGGCGCCGTTCGGGTCCAGGCGCAGCGGGCGGCCGGGGAACGCCTCGGCCAGGGCGCGCATCGCGGCGATCTCCCGGTCGGGCCCGAAGACGCCGCCCTTGAGCTTGAAGGAGCCGAAGCCGTGGGTGTCGGCCATGCGCCGGGCCTGGGCGACCACGCCGGCCGGGTCGAGCGCCGCGCCCCAGTCGTCGCGCTCGCCGGAGGCCGGGTGGGCGGCCCAGCGGTAGAAGAGGTACGCGCTGTACTCGACGCTGTCGCGGACCTTGCCGCCCAGCAGCGCGTGCACCGGCAGGCCCTGTGCCCTGCCGAGGGCGTCCAGGCAGGCGACCTCGAAGGCGGAGACGACCGAGAGCCGGATCTTCCCGGCGTTCCGGACCCCGCGCAGCCCTCCGGCGTCCACCCGGTCGTCGGCTGCGGCGTGCGATCCGTCGCACACCTCGTCGGCCAGGGCGAACAGCCCGTTCAGATCGGTGACCGCCCGGCCCGGGAGCGCCTCGGCGAGGGAGCGCGCGGGCTCCAGGTAGGCGGCGTCGCCGTACGTCTCCCCCACACCGGTGGTGCCGCCGCGGGTGATGACCTCCACGATCAGGCGCGGGGTGTAGGGCTGGTGGACGCCCTGCGTGTTCAGCAGGGGCGGATCGGACACGAGGATCGGGGTGAGCCGGATGTCTTCGATCACCAGGGCTGTATTCATACGTGAACCCTATTCAGAGATGCGCACTCCTCGCCAGGGTCAGGAGGAGTTTTCCGGCCGTGACACCCCTCCCCCGCGGCCGGATCACGGAAGGGCACTGGACGACATACCGACTGGTCGGCATCATGGTTGCCGACCGTTCCGCAGCCGCCCGGAGGTACGCACCATGAGCTCAGTCCCCCCACCTGGTCTCGACCCTGAGCTGCTGCGCGGCCATCTCGACCGCGAGCGACCGGGGCTGGTGAGCGGACCCCTCGAAGCGCGGCTCATCGAGGGCGGCCGCTCGAACCTCACGTACGTCGTCGGCGACGGGACCGGACAGTGGGTGGTGCGCAGGCCCCCGCTCGGCCATGTGCTGGCCACCGCGCACGACATGACGCGCGAACACCGCGTGATCAGCGGTCTCCACCCGACCGCCGTCCCGGTGCCGGAGCCGCTGCTGCTCTGCGAGGACGACTCCGTGATCGGCGCGCCGTTCTACGTGATGGAGTACGTCGAGGGCACCCCGTACCGCACCGCCGAGCAGCTCGCCCCGCTGGGCCCCGAGCGCACCCGGGCGGCGGTCCTCGGGCTCGTCGACACCCTGGTCGACCTGCACGCCGTGGACCCGGAGGCGGTCGGGCTCGGGGACTTCGGGCGGCCCGAGGGCTTCCTGGACCGGCAGCTGCGGCGCTGGGGCAAGCAGTTGGACGCCTCCCGCAACCGCGACCTGGCGGGCATCGACGAGCTGCACGCCGCGCTCGGCCGCGCGCTGCCCTCCTCCCCCGCGCCCACCGTCGTCCACGGCGACTACCGCTTGGACAACGTCCTGATCGGCTCCGACGACCGGATCAGGGCCGTCCTCGACTGGGAGATGTCCACCCTCGGCGATCCGCTGACCGACCTCGGGCTGCTCGTGATGTACAGCTCCGACCTCGGGCTGCCGAAGTCGCCCGTCTCCACCACCAGCGGGGCGGCCGGACACCCCGCCCCCGCCGAGCTGATCGAGCGCTACGCGGCCCGCTCGGGCCGGGACACCTCCGCCATCTCCTGGTACACCGCGTTCGCCTGGTTCAAGCTCGCCGTGATCCTGGAGGGCATCCACTACCGCTACACCCTCGGCCAGACCGTCGGCGCGGGCTTCGACCGGATCGGCGAGCTGGTCCCCGTCTTCATCGCGCACGGCCTCACCACCCTCCAGGAAGGCTGAACCCCATGGACTTCGCATTCGACGCCCGTACCGAGGAGCTGCGGAGCAGGCTGCTCGCGTTCATGGACGAGCATGTGTACCCGGCCGAGCGGGTCGCCGAGGAGCAGCGGGCGCGGCTCGCCTCGCCGTGGGACACCCCGGCGGTCGTCGGGGAGCTGAAGGCCGAGGCCGGGCGGCAGGGGCTGTGGAACCTCTTCCTGCCCGACGCGGAGTACGGAGCGGGGCTGACGAACCTCCAGTACGCCCCGCTCGCGGAGATCACCGGACGCTCGCCGCACCTCGCGCCGACCGCGACGAACTGCGCCGCCCCGGACACCGGGAACATGGAGGTGCTGTTCCAGTTCGCCACCGAGGCGCAGAAGAAGCAGTGGCTGGAGCCGCTGCTCGCCGGGGAGATCCGCTCCGCGTTCGCGATGACGGAGCCGGACGTGGCCTCCTCGGACGCGACGAACATCGAGACGCGGATGATCCGGGACGGCGATGAATATGTCATCAACGGGCGGAAGTGGTACATCTCCGGGGCGATGAACCCGGACTGCGCGGTCTTCATCGTGATGGGCAAGACCGACCCGGACGGCGAGGACATCCGCCGCCAGCAGTCGATGATCCTGGTCCCCCGCGACACCCCGGGCGTCGAGGTGCGGCGCGCGATGCAGGTGTACGGGTACGAGGACCACTCCCACGGCGGCCACGCCGAGGTCGTCTTCCACGACGTGCGGGTGCCCGCGGCGAACCTGATCGGCGAGGAGGGCGGCGGTTTCGCCATCGCCCAGGCTCGGCTGGGCCCGGGCCGGATCCACCACTGCATGCGGCTGATCGGGATGGCGGAGCGGGCCATCGAGCTGATGTGCCGGCGGGCGGTGGCGCGTACGGCGTTCGGCAAGCCGCTGGCCGCGCAGGGCGTCGTACAGAACTGGATCGCGGACGCCCGGGTCACGGTGGAGCAGTTGCGGCTGCTGGTGCTGAAGACGGCCTGGCTGATGGACACCGTGGGCAACAAGGGCGCGCACACCGAGATCCAGGCCATCAAGATCGCCACCCCGCGCGCGGTGGTGGACATCCTGGACTCCGCGGTGCAGTTGTACGGCGCGGGCGGGGTGAGCCAGGACTTCCCGCTGGCGGAGCTGTGGGCCTCGGCGCGGACGCTGCGGCTGGCGGACGGTCCCGACGAGGTGCACCAGCGGTCGCTGGCCCGGCGGGAGATCAAGCGGTACGTGTGACGGACGCGGTGCGGCCCCCTCCCGAGGTGCTCGTCGGGAGGGGGCCGCGCCGTACACGCACTCGCACTCGCACTCGCACTCGCACAGCAGGGCTCAGAAGGTGAGCTTCCAGCTGTCGATGTAGCCGGTGTCGTACCGGGCGACGTCCTGGACTCTGAGCCTCCAGGAGCCGTTGGCCACCTCACTGGAGGCGTTGACCGTGTACGTCGTGATGACGTTGTCGGCCGAGTCGCCGCTGCTGGAGTTCTTCAGCCGGTACGCGCTGCCGTCCGGGGCGAGCAGGTCCACGACGAGGTCGCCCCGGTAGGTGTGCTTGATGTCGACGCCGACCTGAAGTGCGGCCGGGGCGTTGCCCGTTCGTCCGGTGACCGCGACCGCCGAGGTGACCGCCGCTCCGGCGTCCGGGATGGCGACGTCGGTGGTGTTGCTGAACACGCCCTCGCCGGTGGGCGGTTCGCCGGTGCCGGACGAGAGGGTCCAGATGGCGTGGGCGGCGGCGTCGCTGTTGCGGTCCAGAGCGGTGTCGTTGACGTTGCTCAGGTTGTCGCAGGAGGAGTGGTAGCAGCGGTCGAAGGCCTGGCCCGCCGTTCCGCCCCACTTCTGCGCCTGGGCGGCGGACTTGGTGTTGCCCGCGCCGGTGAAGAGCCCCCCGACGGGGATGCCGACGTTCTTGAACGGGGCGTGGTCGGAGCGGCCGTCGCCCTCGATCTCGATCTCGGTGGGGACGTTCAGACCCGCGAAGTAGTCCTTGAAGGTCTTCTCGATGACCGGGTCGTCGTCGTAGACGAAGTAACCGGCGTTGGGCGAGCCGATCATGTCGAAGTTGAGATAGCCGGAGAGCTTGGAACGCTCGGCGGACGGCAGGTTGTTGACGTAGTACCGGGAGCCGATCAGGCCCAGCTCCTCCGCGCCCCACCAGGCGAACCGCAGATGCTTGTCGGGCTGGTGTCCGGCGCGGGAGACGGCGAGCGCGGTCTCCAGCACAGCGGCCGAGCCGGAGCCGTTGTCGTTGATCCCGGCGCCGGAGGAGACCGAGTCGAGGTGGGCCCCGGCCATCAGGACCTTGTTCGGGTCGCCGCCGGGCCAGTCGGCTATCAGGTTGTAGCCGGTGGCGCCGTTGGAGGTGAACTGCTGGAGCCTGGTGGTGTATCCGGCCGCGTCGAGCTCGGCCTTCACGTAGTCGACGGACGCCTTGTAGCCGGGACGGCCGTGGGCGCGGTTGCCGCCGTTGTTCGCGGCGATCGTCGAGAGCTCCGAGAGGTGGGCCTTGACGTTGGCCAGGGAGATGTCGGGGGCTGCCGCGGCAGCCGCCCCGGCCGTCGGCGCTCCCGCTGCCTGGACGGCCGGCGCACCGGCCCCCAGAGCGACGGAGAGAGCTACGGCGGCGACGGCCGCCGAGGATCTGCGCAGGGTGAAGCGGTTCGGTCTCATTCACGGGCTCCGGATTCCGTTGGGGACTGACGGAACGTGCGGGGGGTACCCGGCCGCGCGGTGCCCGGTCGGGTCCTGGAGCTGGCTGTGCGCGATGCGAGACCGATGCTCAAGGAAATGACAGTGCTCCGTCAAGAGCGGAAACCGGACAGGTCCGTTCTATTAACGAACGGATCCCTCTCCATGGACGAACGGGCCTCTCCCCCGCGAACACCGGCGCCTCCGGAGGAGGCCGGACATACCTCATACGTCCAGATTCACCCCGCCCGGCGGGACGGGCCACTGGATCATCCCCCGGCGCGGGCGCCCCGGGACCGGGCTCTACGGGCGCAGGGCCCGCAGCAGCAGGTCCGCGAGGTGGTCGGCGACCTCCTGACGGCTGAGCGGGCCGTCCGGTCGGTACCAGGTGGAGAGGTGGTGGACCGAACCGAAGTGGTAGTCGACGACCAGGTCGGCGGGGGTGGCGGAGGAGAACACGCCGCTGTTCTGCCCCTCCTCGATCAGCGCCCGGAAGCGCTCGTGGTAGCGGCGGCGCTCGACGCGCACCTGCTTGTTCTTCTCGGGGCTCAGGTGGTGCATGGAGCGGAAGAAGATCGCGGCGTCGTCGAGGTTGTCGATGGTCGTGACCACCACGTCGGCCGCCGCGTCACGCAGCCGCTGCTCGACGGGCGCCTCGGCGTCCGCGAAGGCGTCCAGGCGCTCCTGCTGGAGCCGCAGCACCCGGGCGTAGACCTCCTGGAGCAGGTCCTCCTTGGAGCCGAAGTAGTGGTAGAGCGCCCCCTTGGTGACGCCCGCCGCCTCGACGATCTCCTGGACCGAGGTGCGGTCGTACCCGCGCTCGGCGAAGAGCCGGGTGGCGGCGGCCAGCAGCCTCTGGGGGACGGGAGTGCCGTTCTGGTCCGTCGCCTTGGCCATGAGCCGCCACCTTCCTTTCGTACTGTGCGTGAGCTGTTTCGACGCTGTTCTAACGGAGGGAACGCAGTTCCCGCCTGAGGATCTTCCCACTCGCCGTCTTCGGCAGCTCGGTCAGGATCTCCACCTCGCGCGGATACTTGTACGCGGCGAGCCGTTCCTCGCAGTACGCGCCCAGCTCGCCGGGTTCCACCGAGGCCCCCGGGCGCAGACTCACGTACGCCCGGACCGTCTCCCCCCGGTAGGCGTCGGGCACGCCGACGACGGCCGCCTCCCGCACCGCCGGGTGGGTGTAGAGGACATCCTCCACCTCGCGGGGCCAGACCTTGAACCCGGAGGCGTTGATCATGTCCTTCTTGCGGTCCACGACGTACAGCCAGCCCGCCGCGTCCATGAACCCGATGTCACCGGTGCGCAGCTCGCCGTCCGGGAAGGCGGCGGCGGTGGCCTCGGGGAGGTTCCAGTAGCCGGAGACGACCTGGGGGCCGCGCACCGCGATCTCGCCCTGCTCCCCGAAGGGCACCTCCCGCCCCTCCTCGTCGAGGATCCGGACGACGGTGTCGGGCCCGGGCACGCCGACGGAGAGCGTGCCGGAGACCGGGTCGACGGGGGCTTCGTGCTCGGGCGGGACCGAGGCGCAGGGGGCGGTGCACTCGGTGAGCCCGTAGCCGTTGCGGATGTACGGGCCGAAGCCCGCGCGGAACTTCTCCACGAGCGCGGGCGGCAGGGGCGCGCCGCCGGAGGAGATCACCCGGAACGAGGCGAAGTGGTCCGGGGTGGCGTCCGGGTGCGCGGCCAGCGCCATGAAGGCGGTGGAGGGCCCGACGGTGTAGGCGGGGCGGTGGGCCGCGAAGGCCTCCAGGACGACGCCCGCCTCGAAGCGGTAGGCGAGAACGAGGGTGCCCGCGTTGGCGATGCAGGCGGTGAGCTCGCAGACCATGCCGGTGATGTGGAAGAGCGGGGCGAGCGCGAAGTAGGCGGAGCCCTCGGCGATCGGATGGCCGGTGCGCTGGCGTTCGGCGTTGACCATGATGTTGCCGTGGGCGTTCATCGCGCCCTTGGGGGTGCCGCTGGTGCCGGAGGTGTAGCTGATCAGCGCCACGTCCTCGGTGGTGAGACCGCGGTCCGCCGGGGCCGGGTGCCCGGCGCGGGCGGCGGTCAGCAGGTCGTCCGCGAGGTCGTCGGGGCCGGGGGCCGGGAGCCGTTCGAAGCCGAGGACGCGGGGGTCGTTCACGCTCTGGAGGTCCAGCTCGCAGGCGGTCAGCGCGATCCGGAGGTCCGGGGCGGCCGCCGCGGTGTCCCGGAGGTACGTCTCCCACGCCCGGTCCGAGCAGATCAGCGCGGTGACCCCGGCGTCGGCGAGGACGTGGCCGACCTCGCCCGCCTTGTACATCGGGTTGAGCGGTACGACGGTGGCTCCCGCCTTCCACGCGCCGAGCAGCGCGAGGACGAAGTGCGGGCTGTTCTGGAGCATGATCGCGACCCGGTCGCCGCGGCGCAGCCCCCGGGCGGCGAGGTGCCCGGCCACCGAGCCGGACAGCTCGTCGGTCTCGCGGTAGCTCAGCCGTCCGTCGAAGTAGGCCAGGGCCGGGTGGTCCGGGGCCCGGCCCACGGCCGCCCGCCAGGCGTGCAGCACGGTCGGGGGCGGGGTGACGGGGGCGCGCTGGGCCTCGCTGAGCAGGGCGAGCCAGGGCCGGGCGGCGTAGAGGGAGCCGGCGGGGGCTCCGGGAGCCGGGGCACCGTCGGACGTCGGGTCACTCATGCTCCGCTCCCCTCCTCCCACTGCCGCTGGAGCCGGTTCATCCCGCGCATCCACCGGTCGGGGTCGGCGGCGCGGGCCTGGTAGTAGTCCGCCACCTCCGGGTGCGGCAGGACCAGGAAGCGGTCGGCGTCCATCGCCTCGAAGAGGGCGTCGGCGACGGCGTCCGGCTCGATGGCGCCGGGGGCGAGGACCAGCTCGCCGGCCGATCCGGCGGCGGTGAGCATGTCGGTGCGGACGCCCTGCGGACAGATCGCGTGGACCTTGATCCCGCGGTGGCGGTAGGTGAGCGAGAGCCACTCGGCGAAGGCCACCGCCCCGTGCTTGGTGACGCTGTACGGGGCCGCGCCGATCATCGTCAGCAGTCCGGCGGCGGACGCGGTGGTGACGAACCGCCCGCTGCCGCGCTCCAGCCAGTCCGGCAGAAGGGCCCTGGCCGCGCGGACGTGGGCCATCACGTTGACGTCCCAGGCGGCGGCCCAGACGTCCTCGTCGGCGAACGCGTCACCGGGCGAGGCCAGGCCCGCGTTGGCGCAGTAGACGTCGACCGTGCCGTCCAGCGCCTCCCGGGCCGCGTCCACGATCCCCGAGGCGTCCCCGGCGACGGCGGTGCCGCCGATCTCCTTCGCGAGCGGTTCGATCCGCGCGAGGTCGAGGTCGTTGACGACGACCCGCGCCCCTCGGCCGGCGAACCTGCGGGCCAGAGCGGCTCCGATGCCGCCTCCGGCCCCCGTGACCACCACACCGGCGCCCTGCACCGTACCCATCGTCATCCCGCCTCTCCGATCCGGCTGCACCGGCAGACTAACCGGTCGGTATGTGATCGGGAAGGGGTCGGTCCGCGATCGGGAAGGACCTGGGCGGGGTACGGCGGGCGGCTCGGGGAATCGGCGCGGCCCAGGTCGTTCCGCGCGGCCCCGGCCCGCGCTAGCGTGCGTGGCCATGACAGTCGGCGCGATCATGGAGGTAGCGGAATGAGCCTGTCCCGACGTGGTGTGCTGGCCGCGGGAGGCGCGATGGGAGCGCTCGCGGCGACGGCGGCCGGCACCGGCCCCGCCTCCGCCGCCCCCGGGCGCGGCCCGGGGCACGGGCGCGGCCGGGTGCGTACCGGCTTCGACCGGCTGGCGGCCGACGGCTACCGGCTGCTGCGGGGCCAGAAGGTCGGGGTCGTCACCAACCCGACCGGCATCACCGCCGACGTCCGGCACATCGTCGATGTGATGCACCCGGACGAGCGGGTGAACCTGACCGCCGTGTTCGGCCCCGAGCACGGGTTCCGGGGCACCGCGCAGGCGGGCGGCTCCGAGGGCCGGTACGACGACCCGGCGACCGGGCTGCCGGTCTACGACACGTACCTGAAGAGCGGGCAGGACCTCGCGGACATCTTCACCGCGTCGGGCGTGGACACGGTCGTCTTCGACATCCAGGACGCGGGTGCGCGCTTCTACACGTACATCTGGACGCTGTACGACTGCATGGAGGCGGCGGCGCTCGCGGGCAAGCGGCTCGTCGTCCTGGACCGGCCGAACCCGGTGACCGGGCGGGCGGCGCTGGGCCCGGTGCTGGACCCGGCGTTCGCGACGTTCGTCGGCCGCCGGGAGATCGCCCAGGCGCACGGGATGACGGTGGCGGAGCTGGCGCTGTTCTTCAACGCGGAGTTCCTGCACGAGAATCCGGTGCGGCTGGACGTGGTGACGATGTCGGGGTGGCGGCGCTCGGACTTCTTCGACGACACCGGGCTGCCGTGGGTGCCGCCGAGCCCGAACATGCCGACGCCCGAGACGGCTCTCGTCTACTCCGGCACCTGCCTGTTCGAGGGCACGAACCTCTCCGAGGGCCGGGGCACCACGCGCCCCTTCGAACTCCTCGGCGCGGAGGGCATCGACCACCGCTGGGCGGCCGCGGCGAACGCGCTGGAGCTGCCCGGGGTCGCCTTCCGGGAGGCGTACTTCGCGCCGACGTTCTCCAAGTTCCAGGGCAAGACGGTGGGCGGGGTCCAGCTCCACGTCCAGGACCGGGAGGTCTTCGACCCCGTCCGCACCGGCATCGCCCTGCTGGTGACGGCGAAGCGGACGTGGAGCGGCTTCGCCTGGCGGCCGGACAACTGGATCGACAAGCTCACCGGGAACACCCGGGTCCGCACGATGATCGACGCGGGCGCGGACACGGACGAGGTCGTACGGGCCTGGCAGCGGGACCTGTCGGCGTTCCGGGCGAAGCGGCGGAGGTATCTGCGGTACGGGGGGTAGGGCCTCTGCCGGGTCAGGCTGCCGTGAGGCCGAGGTCGCCGAGGTGCTCGCCGTCGTCGGTGAGGCCCCGCCTGCGGTAGCCGAGCCCGAGGCGGAACTCCTCGGAGCCGCCCTCTCCGGGCTTCCAGGTCAGGGGCGAGACCGTCCCGCCGTGCCCCCGGATCTCCTCGTTGACCGCCCCGACGGCGAACCGCCCGTAGCCCTGGCCCTGCTCACCGGCGGCGACGGCGAGCCGCCAGAGCACGGAGCGGGGCGGGGCGTCCGGCACCCCGGCGTCGAAGTCGAACGGCAGATCGACGTACGCCATCACGAAGCCGACGGCACGCTCCCCGTCACAGATCGGCCGGGGTCAGGCGAGGCCGGGATGCATACAAGCCTCGGCCGGGGGCCGTGCGACCCGGGAGACGAACCTGCGCTGCTCGGGCGCCACTTCCAGCCGACAGGCGTCGAGCACATTGCCGGCGGTGATCTTTTCGAGGCGCGGTCGAGCTGTTGTCATGCGGGAACGGGACCGTATCGACGCCGGGGGAATTCGCCATCCGCGCAAGGCGTGCACGCCCGCGCACCACCAGCCCGTGCGCCGCTCCGCTTCCGCCCGTGGCACCCCGCCCCACATGGGGATTCTCGGCCAATGGACGGATTTCATCTTTCGATGGAGCCGAAACGGGCAGGCGTACGTCCATTCCATGACGTCCAAGGACGAGCGACGGAGGTGGCGGTGTCATGGCCGGTTTCCGGAGTCTTGCGAGACAGGTCCGAGATCCGCGGGGTGATCTGGCCCTGCGGCGGTATTCGCTGCGGAAGTGTTTGGAGCGGTTCGCCCCGTACGGGCACCGGGCGACCTGGGACCATCTGTGCGCCCGGCACGGGATCGGCCCCGAGGACCGGGAGCCCGATCCGGCGCGTCTGATGCGCGCGCTGGACGAGCTGGAGGAGGCGCGGGCGGTCTGGCTCGCGTACGAGGCGGGGTTCGCGGAGCGGCGGCGTCGCGAGAAGCACGCGGGGCTGCGGCGGCCCGGCGCGTTCGACGACTGGCACCGGCGCACCTGGGGCGGTCACGGGGTGGCCCGCTGCACCGACCCCGGCGTCCATCCCACGGAGCCGCTCGCGGAGGTCCTGCGCCGCCTGATCGCGGCTCTCGGCTCCGGTCCCGGCTCGGCCTGTCCGGTCTGCGCGGGCACCGGCATCGAGTGGCGGCAGGAGCGGGGCGAGGAGCCGTGGGCGGGCCCGGTGTGCACGGGCTGCGGGATCGCGGTACCGCAGCCCGCCCTGACCGACCGCACGCTGGCCAGGGCCCGGCTGCCACGGCACCGGAGGCCGGCGGCGGCGGCCGCCTGACGTGTACTAAGAACAGTTCTCGGTCGATTGCTTGCGTTCGGGCATCAGACGGGATCCGGTGATCTTCTCGCCGTTGATGTCGTCGGGGTTGGAGAGCACGCAGGTCTCCAGCGACAGACAGCCGCACCCGATGCAGTCGGTCAGATGGTCGCGCAACCGGTGCAACTGCGTGATGCGGTCGTCCAGTTCCCTGCGCCACGCCTCGGAGAGGCGGGCCCAGTCCTCGTGGTTCGGCGTGCGCTCGTCGGGCAGTTCGGCGAGGGCGTCCCGGATCGTGGCCAGCGGGATACCCACGCGCTGGGCCGCCCGGACGAAGGCGACCCGCCGCAGCGCGTCACGCGTGTAGCGGCGCTGGTTGCCGCTGGTGCGGCTGCTGGTGATCAGGCCCTTGGACTCGTAGAAGTGCAGGGCCGAGACGGCTGCGCCGCTGCGCGCCGAGAGCTGGCCGACCGAGAGTTCGTGCAGTGTCTGTGGGATCTGGGGCACCCCTCAAACCTACTGCCATGTCGTTGACAGGAACGGGCCGCCCAACGATGCTGAGCAAGCGCTTAGACATCGCGCCGGACGGCGCGGCGAGCCGGAAGGCAGGGACCGGGAACATGGCAGAGCCGAAGATCTTCACGTCCGCGCAGGACCTGCGGGACGGAGTGGGCGAGCAGCTGGGGCACAGCGACTGGCTGGAGATCGAGCAGAAGAGGATCGACCAGTTCGCCGAGGCGACCGGCGACCACCAGTGGATCCACGTGGACCCGGAGCGGGCGAAGGACGGGCCGTTCGGCACGACCATCGCGCACGGATATCTGACGCTGTCGCTGCTGCCCGCGCTGGTACCGCAGGTGATGCGGGTCGAGGGCATGAAGATGGGCATCAACTACGGGACCAACAAGGTCCGTTTCCCCTCGACCGTCCCGGTCGGCTCGCGGCTGCGGGCCACGGCGGTGCTCCGGGACGTCACGGAGGTGGGCGGCGGCGTGCAGGTCACGGCGGTCGTCACCGTCGAGCGCGAGGGCGGCGAGAAGCCGGCCTGTGTCGCGGAGTCGGTGTCCCGCTACTACTTCTGACCTACTGCTTCCGCCCCGAAGCCGTACGGGCCCCGACCATCCGCAGGACGAGGTCGGCGTACAGCTCGCCGACCTCGTCGGGCGTACGGCTGCCCTGGGCGTTGAACCAGCGGGCCACGTCGATGCAGAGGGACAGCACCGCGAGGGTGGTGCCGGCCACGTCGGGGACGTCGAACTCGCCGTCACGCACCCCCTCGTTGATGATCCGGCGCACCACCGCGTCGCTCCTGCGCCGCAGCGCGACGATCTCGGTGCGGTGCTCCTCGCCCAGCGCGTCCAGCTCGTACTGCACGACCCGGGCGGTGGTGTGGCGCTCCGCGTGCCAGCGGACGAAGGAGCGGACGGCTCCGGCGAGCCGTTCGGCGGCCGTGCCGTCCCGGTCCGCCTCGGTGTCGAGGACGTGCAGCGCCCGCTCGTGGCCGATCTTGCTGATCCGGTGGAGCAGCTCTTCCTTGGTCTTGAAGTGGATGTAGAGCGCGGCCGGGCTCATCCCGGACCGGCCGGCGATGTCACGGGTGGTGGTCGCGTGGTACCCGCGCTCGGCGAAGGCGTCCACGGCGGCGACGAGGAGCCGCCTGGCCGCCTCGGGAGTGACCTCGCCCCACGGCGTGTCCTCGCCGGTCGTCTCCTCCGCCGCACTCATCGCCCAGGACCCCTCTCCGTCAACAGGACTCTCCGTCAACAGGACGAACACCATACCCCGAACCTGAGCAAGCGCTTAGGGGCTGTCCGGCCGGCGTCACGGGGTCAGAGCTTCTGGAACGGGTCGTGCTCGGCGAGGATCTTCTCCAGCCGGGCCTGGTCGACGCGGCTGTGGATCTGGCCGGCCTCCTGGCGGTCCCTGATCACCTTGGCGAGCGTGAAGCAGGACGTCACCAGGTAGAGCACGCCGATGGCGAGGAATCCGCGCACCCAGGCGTCGGCGTCGAGGAAGAAGATACCGAAGGCGACCGCGCCGATGGCCACCATGAAGGAGGCCACGGCCTGGACGTAGAAGGCTGCGGTGCTCTGCTGCTTGACCGATGTCGTGTCACTCATGGGCCCAGCATCGGCCGAGGTGGCGCACGCCACATCCGCGCCCCTACTCAGGCCGGCCCAGGCCCGTACTCAGACACCCGTACGAGCTCTGCCACCGGTCAGAAAGCGGAGACGCCGGTGAGCGCGCGGCCGATGATCAGCTTCTGGATCTGGCTGGTGCCTTCGTAGAGCGTCATCACGCGGGCGTCCCGCAGCAGCTTGCCGACCGGGTACTCGTCGATGTAGCCGTAGCCGCCGAAGACCTGGAGGGCGTTGTTGGCGCAGCGGACGGCGGCCTCGGAGGCGTACAGCTTGGCCTTCGAGGCGGCGGTGGCGAAGTCCTGGCCCCGGTCGATCAGATCGGCGACCCGCCAGGTCAGCAGCCGGGCGGCGTCCACGTCCACGGCGATGTCGCTCAGCAGTTCCTGGACGAGCTGGTGGCGGGCGATGGCCTTGCCGAACTGCTCGCGCTCACCGGCGTAGCGCACGGCCGCGTCCTGGGCGGCCTGGGCGATGCCGACACAGCCCGCCGCGACCGACATGCGCCCCTTGGCGAGGGCGGACATGGCGAGGGAGAAGCCCTTGCCCTCGGGGCCGAGGAGGCAGGAGGCGGGTATGCGGACGTCCTCGAGGACCAGTTCGGCGGTGGCCTGGCCGCGCAGGCCCAGCTTGCCGTGGACGGTGCGGCGAGTGAGGCCGGGGGTGTCGGTGGGAACGAGGAAGGCGGAGACGCCCCGGTGGCCGGGGCTGTCGTTCGTCCGCGCGAAGAGCAGGACGACATCGGCCCAGGTGCCGTTGGTGATGAACATCTTGGTGCCGTTGACCACGTAGTCACCGCCGTCGCGGACGGCCCTGGTGAGGAGGTTCCCGGCGTCCGATCCGGTGCCGGGCTCGGTGAGGCCGAAGCAGCCGATCGCCTCGCCGGAGGTGAGCCGGGGCAGCCACTGCCGCTTCTGCTCCTCGCTGCCCCTGGACGCGATGGTCTTGGCGACGAGGCCGAGCGATACGGAGACGATGCCGCGCACCGAGGAGTCGCCGCGTCCCAGCTCCTCGGTGACCAGGCAGTAGGAGAGGTGGTCTCCGCCGGAGCCGCCGTACTCCTCGGGGACGGTCAGCCCGAGGAAGCCGAGCTCCCCGAGCTTGCCGACGATCGACCTGTCGACATTCTCGGCCCGGTCCCAGGCGACGACGTGCGGGGTGACCTCGCGGGCGACGAAGTCCTCGGCCAGTTTCCGGACGGCTTCCTGCTCCTCGCTGAGCGCCAGGTCCATCGTGCGCCACCCCGCTTCCCACGATCGCTTAATTAGCACTGCTAGTTTCCGGTTCGCAGGGCCTACTATGAGCCGCATGGCCCGACCGCGCAAGCCCCTCCTCAGCAGAGACCGCATCGTCGGGGCGGCGAGCGCGCTCGTGGACGCCGAGGGGCTCGACGCCGTCTCCACCCGTCGGCTGGCGGCCGTGCTGGGGGTCAGCGGGCCCTCGCTCTACAACCACTTCCGCAACAAGGAGGAGATCCTCGACGCCGTCGCCGACGCGGTCTCCGTACAGGTCGATCTGTCGATGTTCGAGGAGTCGGACCCGCGCGACTGGCGTGCGGCCCTGCACGACTGGGCGCTGTCCTACCGGGCCGCCCTCGCAGCGCACCCGCACATCGTGCCGGTGCTCGCCCGGGGGCCCGGCCGCCGCCCGGCGGGACTGCGGGTGGCCGACGCGGTGTTCGGGGCGATGGTGGGGGCGGGGTGGCCGCCCGCGCAGGCGACCCGGATCGGGGCGCTGATGCGGTACTTCATCACCGGCTCGGCACTGGGCTCATTCGCCGGGGGTTTCGTCGACGACGAGACCGCCTACGACCCCGCCGACTACCCGCACCTCGGCCAGGCCCATCTGCTGGCCGACCACCGCCGCCAGGTCGACGAAGGGGCCTTCGAGACGGGGCTGCGGGCGCTGCTGGACGGGCTGGCGATCCAGTACGAGCAGTACGCGCGGCCGGTGGGCGGCGACGGCGACGCCACGGCGACGGTTCGGCCGGCGCCGAACCGTCCGTGACGCACCCTGGACGTATGGACCGTTCTCCCCGGCCGCGGCCGCACGACTCCACCGCCGGGCGCCTCGCCGCGCTGGCAGCCCTCCTCGCGGACGAGACCCGCGCGTCCTTCTGCCTGGCGCTGCTGGACGGGCGGGCCTGGACCGCCGGTGAGCTGGCCCGGTACGCCGGTGTCGCCCCGTCCACCGCCAGTGAGCATCTGGGACGGCTGGTCGCGGGCGGGCTGCTCGCCGAGGAACGGCAGGGCCGCCACCGCTATGTCCGGCTGGCCGGCGAGCGGGCGGCGCACCTGGTGGAGGAGCTGGCGTCGCAGGCGATGCCCGGCGGGCCGGAGGCGCCCCGGTCCCTGCGGGCGGCGAGCGTCGGCAGTGCGCTGGCCCGGGGGCGTACCTGCTACGACCATCTCGCCGGGCGGCTCGGCATCCGGATCACCGAGGCGATGACCGTACGGGGGCTGCTGCGGCAGGACACCGGGTTCGCGCTGACCGAGGCGGGCCTGGAGTGGTTCGACGCGCTCGGCATCCCCCTGGACCGGTCCGGGCGGCGCCCCCTGGTGCGGGGCTGCCTGGACTGGACGGAGCGGCGGCCACATCTGGCGGGAGCGGCGGGGGCGGCGCTGTGCGCGCATGTGCTGGAGGCGGGGTGGTGCGAGCGGTTCGGGTCGGGGCGGGCGGTGCGGGTGACTTCGGCGGGAGCCCGAGCCCTGTCGGACCGCCTGGGCCTGGCGCCCGACCCGCTCCCGGACTGACGCCCGGCCGATTGCGGACGGCCCCGAGCTCTTCCAGCCCGACGGGCTGAGCGTGGCGGGGCTCCGTCCTCAGAAGCCGGACGAGCGGGAAGGGGGCGTCGATTGACGGGGATCGACAATTCGGTGGGGGCCGAAGCGTTTCGGCTTTACGGTCGTGGCCATGACCACGACCACCCACCCCTGGCGCGCCCCCGCCGCCGCCTGCACCACCGTCGTGCTGTGGGCCTCCGCCTTCGTCTCCATCCGCAGTGCGGGCGAGGCCTACTCCCCCGGCGCGCTGGCCCTGGGCCGGCTGCTGGCGGGCACGCTGGTGCTCGGGGCGATCCTGATCGTCCGCCGGGAAGGCCTCCCGGGGCGCGGCGCCTGGCCCGGGATCATCACCTCGGGAGTGCTGTGGTTCGGGCTGTACATGGTCGCCCTGAACTGGGGCGAGCAGGAGGTCGACGCCGGAACGGCCGCGATGCTCGTGAACATCGGGCCCATCCTGATCGCCCTGCTCGGCGCCCGGATGCTCGGCGAGGGGCTGCCGCGCCGGCTGCTGCTGGGGATGGGCGTCTCGTTCGCGGGCGCGGTCGTGGTGGGGCTCGCGATGTCCGGGCACGGCGGCTCCTCCGTGCTGGGCGTGGCCCTGTGCCTGCTGGCGGCCGTGGCGTACGCGGCGGGCGTGGTGAGCCAGAAGCCGGCCCTCGCGCACGGCTCCTCGCTCCAGATCAACACCTTCGGCTGCCTGATCGGGGCCGTCGCCTGTCTGCCGTTCACCGGGGTGCTGGTCTCCGAGGCCGCCGACGCCCCGCTGTCCGCCACCCTGAACATGGTCTACCTGGGCGTCTTCCCGACCGCGCTGGCCTTCACCACCTGGGGCTACGCGCTGGCCCGGACCACCGCGGGGAAGATGGGCGCGACCACGTACGCTGTCCCGGCGCTGGTCGTGGGGATGGCGTGGGTGCTCCTGGACGAGGTGCCGACGCCGCTCGGCATCGTCGGCGGGGTGCTGTGCCTGGCCGGGGTGGCGGTCTCCCGGAGCCGTCAGCAGACTGGGCCCACACGCGGAAATCCGGCCCGGCCGGTGGAGGGATCCCGTCATGACCAGGAGCGCCAAGCGGAACGGACGTAACGGAGCCAAGGGCGGAGCGGGCCGCGCCAAGCCGCCCGCGGCCCCCGGCGGCTCCGGGGCGACCGCCCCCGCGGATCCCGACGGCTCCGAGGCCGCGCGTCACGGCGGGGCCTGTCTGGACGGCTTCGGCGTGGTCGACAGCGGGGACGACGATCCGGTCCTCGTGACGCCGGAGGGCCACGCCCGCGACGCCTGGCGCGAGGACTACCCGTACGACCGCAAGCTGCGCCGCCGCGACTACGACAAGGCCAAGCGGGCGCTCCAGATCGAGCTGCTGAAGCTCCAGCACTGGGTGAAGGAGCGCGACGAGCGGCTGGTGATCCTCTTCGAGGGCCGGGACGCGGCGGGCAAGGGCGGCACGATCAAGCGGTTCACCGAGCACCTGAATCCGCGTGGCGCGCGGGTGGTGGCGCTGGAGAAGCCGACCGAGCGCGAACGCACCCAGTGGTATTTCCAGCGGTACGCGGCGCATCTGCCGAGCGCCGGGGAGATCGTCCTGTTCGACCGCTCCTGGTACAACCGGGCGGGCGTGGAACGGGTGATGGGGTTCTGCACGACCCGCGAGTACCTGGAGTTCATGCACCAGGCGCCGGGGTTCGAGCGGATGCTCGCCCGGGACGGCATCCACCTGGTGAAGTTCTGGTTCTCCGTCTCCCGCAACGAGCAGCGCAACCGGTTCATGATCCGGCAGATCGACCCCGTACGGCGGTGGAAGCTGAGCCCCGTCGACCTGGCCTCGCTCGACAAGTGGGACGAGTACACGGAGGCGAAGGAGCTGATGCTCTTCCACACCGACACGGCCGACGCGCCCTGGACGGTGGTGAAGAGCAACGACAAGAAGCGGGCCCGGCTGGAGGCGATGCGGCATGTGCTGGACCGCTTCGACTATCCCGGCAAGGACCCGGAGGCGGTGGGGAAGCCGGACCCGCTGATCGTGGGCCCGGCCTCCCGGCTGTTCGAGGAGGGCGAGATGGACGCCCGGCTGCTGGGGCCGGTCGCCTCGACCTCCCGGACAACTGAGTACTAGAAGACGACGAGCGCCCGGCCGCCCTTGCCCGCGATCATGTTGTCGAAGGCGGCGGGGATGCCGTCCAGGCCGATGTGCTCGGTGACCATCATCGACAGGTCGAAGCGGCCCGCGCGGATGTGGTCGGCGAGGACGGGCAGGTCCTGGGCCGGGTTGCTGTTGCCGTAGACGCAGCCCGTCAGGGACCGGCCCCAGTGGAAGATCTCCAGGGCGTTGAAGGTGACTTCCTGGTCCTTGCCGCCGATTCCGACGACCGTCGTACGGCCGCCTCGGCGGGTGGACTCCCAGGCGGCCCGGATGGTCGCGGGCCGTCCGACGCACTCCACCGCGACGTCCGCGCCCTGGCCGCCGGTCAGCTTGCGGATCTCGCGCGGGGCGGTGTCGGAGGCGATGACGTAGTCGGTGGCCCCCGCCCGCCGGGCCAGCTCCTCCTTGGCCGGGGAGACGTCGACCGCGATGACCTTGGAGGCGCCCGCGATCCGGGCGGCCTGGAGCACGGCGAGGCCGACGCCGCCGATGCCGAAGACGACGACGCTCTCGCCCTCGCGGACCCGGGCGCTGTGGTGGACCGCCCCGTAGCCGGTCAGGACCGCGCAGCCGAGGAGGGCGGCGTCGGTCAGCGGGATGCCGTCGGGGGCGGGGAGGACGCAGTTCGCGGCGACGACGGTCTCCTGGGCGAAGGCCGCGACGTTGAGGCCGGGGTGGAGGTCGGTGCCGTCCGCCGTACGGGCGTGGAGCCGCGAGACTCCCTTGAGGGCGTCGGCGCAGAGCCACACCTCGCCGATCCCGCAGTGGAAGCAGACCCCGCAGGAGGGCGCCCAGTTGAGGACGACGCCGTCGCCGGGCGCGACGTGCGTGACGCCCTCGCCGACGGCCAGGACGGTGCCCGCTCCCTCGTGGCCGAGGACCGCCGGCACGGGGACGCGCATGGTGCCGTTGGACAGGGACAGGTCGGAGTGGCAGACCCCGGCGGCGGCGAGACCGATCCGCACCTGGCCGGGGCCGGGCTCCGGCAGGACGATGTCGGCGATCTCCAGCGGAGCTCCGACGGCGGGCAGTACGGCGGCGCGGACCACGAACAGGCTCCTTAGGAGTTACGAGTTGCGCGTGACGAGGAATGGGATACGGGGGTCAGAACTGGAGCGACTTCGTCTGGAGGTACTCCGCCAGACCGTGCGGGCCCAGCTCGCGGCCGACCCCCGACTGCTTGTAACCACCGAACGGGGCCAGCGGGTTGAAGCGCCCGCCGTTGATGTCGACCTGCCCGGTGTCCATCCGGCGGGCGAAGGCCACCGCCTCCTCGTCGTCCGCGGCCCACACGGCTCCGGCGAGCCCGTACACGGTGTCGTTGGCGATCCGGAGGGCGTCGTCCACGTCCTCGTACCGCAGGATCGAGACCACCGGGCCGAAGATCTCCTCCTGGGCGATCGTCATGTCCGGGGTGACGTCGGCGAAGACGGTCGGGCTGACGTAGTAGCCGGTCTCCAGCGGCGCGTCCGGGCCGCCCGCGATCAGCCGGGCCCCCTCCTCGACGCCCTTCTCGATGTAACCCCGCACCCGGGCCTGCTGCTTGGCGTTGACGAGCGGGCCGACCCGCTCCCCGGCCACGTACTTGGTGACGGCGTTCGCCGCCAGCTCCACGGCCTCGTCGTACCGTTCGGCGTCCACCAGCATCCGGGTCCAGGCGCTGCACGTCTGGCCGGAGTTGGTCATCACGTTGGCGATGCCGACGTTGACCGCCTTGGCGAGGTCCGCGCCGGGCAGGATCACATTGGCGGACTTGCCGCCCAGCTCCAGGGCGACGCGCTTGACCGCGGCCCCGGCGGTGGCACCGATCTGCCTGCCGACGGCGGTGGAGCCGGTGAACGACACCAGGTCGACGCCCTCGTGGGCGGCGAGCGCCTGCCCGGCCACCGGTCCGAGGCCGGTGACGAGGTTGAAGACCCCCGGGGGAAGGCCCGCTGCCTCGGTGGCCTCGGCGAAGAGCTGGGCGGTGAGCGGGGTGTCCTCGGCGGGCTTGAGGACGACGGTGCAGCCGGCGGCGAGGGCGGGGGCGACCTTGGCGACGATCTGGTGGAGCGGGTAGTTCCAGGGGGTGATCGCGCCGACCACGCCGACCGGCTCCAGCAGCACGGTGGAGTTGCCGATCCGCTCCTCGAAGGCGTGGCGGGCGGCCAGTTCGGCGTACGAGGCGGCCACCAGCACGGGCACGCCCGCGTGGACCATCTGCGACAGCGGCAGCGGCGAGCCCAGCTCGGCCGTGATCGTCTCAGCCAGCAGGTCCTTGCGGGCGGCCAGCGCGTCGGCCAGCGCGGTGAGCCGGGCGGCGCGCTCGGCGGGCGGCGTCGCGGCCCAGGCGGGGAAGGCGGCGCGCGCGGCCCGCACCGCCGCGTCGACGTCCTCCGCCGTCCCTGCCGGTACGTGGGCGATGACCTGCTCGTCCGCCGGGTTCACGACCGCGATCGTGTCCCGGCCGACGGCGGGCCGCCACGCGCCGTCGATGTACATCTGGTCATGGGCCTGCATGGCTGTTTCCTCCCGGACATGCTGTGCGGAGCGCCGAAGCCGTGCGGCGGGCGCGGGGCGCACGTCGCACCCGCCCAAACTAGCGCCGTTAGTTTTCCGGCGCCAGGGAGCCTTCCGAGACACCGGTCACGCCGTCGCACCGTATCGCCACCGGGGCGACTTGCCGGAACGGCATGATCCCTTGCCCCGGCGGCGGCCGACCGGACAAGACTGGGACTAGACCGGCGAGCCCGACGGACCCGCACCCGCACCGCCCTGACCCGAGGAGGCGCCATGACCGCCGCACCCCGTTCCCGCCCCCTCTCCCGGCGCCGGGACACCCCGCCGCCCCGGACCGGCGACAGCGAGGCGGAGGTGCTGCGCGGCTTCCTCGACTACCTGCGCGCGTCGGTCGCCGCGAAGGTCGAGGGCGCACCCGATCCGGCGGCCCGGGCCGCCGGGGTGCCGTCGGGCACGAACCTGCTGGGCCTGCTCCACCATCTGGCCTTCGTCGAGCGGGCCACCTTCCTCGGGGACCGTGTCACCTACTGGCCGTCGACGTTCCACGCCGCCCCCGAGGACGGGGTGGCCGAGGTCGTGGCCCGCTACCGGGAGGCGGTCGCGGAGGCGAACGCCGTACTCGACGGGTGCGCCGACCTCGGCGCACCGCTGCCCCGGACGCAGCCGGACAAGCCCGCCCCCAGCGTGCGGTGGGCCCTCACCCACCTGATCGAGGAGACCGGGCGGCACGCCGGTCACGCGGACATCCTCCGGGAGCTGATCGACGGTTCGACCGGTCGCTGACCGCCTCGTCGGCGGACACCTGTTCCTTACCGCCCTCGCCGCGCAGGCCGAGGCCCGCCGCGCCCATCAGCCCCACGCCCAGCAGCACGAACGGGGCCGCCACCCCCACCGCACCCGCGATCAGCCCCGCGGCGGCGGGGGCGGCGACCTGGCCGAGCCGGTTGCCGGTGAGGCGGAGGGCGAGTGCGGTGGAGCGGGCCCCGTCGGGGGCGGCGCGGACGACCGTGGTCATGGACAGCGGCTGGCCGACACCGAGGCAGAAGCCGAGGACCGCCAGCATCACGGCGAGGACCGGGACGGAGACGGGCAGTGCCACACCCGCGCAGAGGAGTCCGGCGAGCAGGCAGCTCGTGGTCAGCAGGGCCCGGCGGCCCAGCAGCCGCAGCAGCGGTGTCATCACGAGTCGGCAGGCGATCGTGGCGGCGGCCCGCAGGCTCAGCAGCAGGCCGACGGTGGCCGGCGCGATGGAGCGGTGCTCGCCGACGACCGGCAGGTAGGCGGTGAGGATGTCGGTGGCGGACAGCACCGCCATGCTGATGAGGATGCCCGCGGGGACGCCCCGCGCGCCGAGGATCGTCCGGACGGGGACCTTGCCCTCGGCCCGCGGCCGGGTGCCGGTCGTGCGGCGGTGCTCGATGCGCCAGAGCGAGGTGAGGGCGACCGCGCAGACCCCGGCCGAGACGAGGAGGGCCAGCGCGCTCGTACGGCCGAGGGCTCCGCCCTGTCCGGAGATGAGCGCGCCCGCCGCGATCGGGCCGATGAGCTGGCCGAGCGAGGCACCGATGGTGAAGTGCCCGAAGTTGCGGTCCTGTTCGTGGGGTGCCGACTGCCGGGCCACGATCGACTGGGCGCCGATCACGAAGCACAGGTGGCCGAGGCCCATCACCCCGCTCCAGGCGGCCATCGCGGGCAGCGAGGAGACGAGGCCGCTGAGCGCGCAACCGCCGGAGATCAGGAGGACGCCGAGCGGCAGCAGGGGCGCGCAGCGGCCGTGGTCGGTGCGGCGGCCGAGCGGTACGGCGACGAACAGCGGGAGCAGGGCGTACACCCCGGCGATGACGCCGACGGCCGTCTCGTCCGCGCCCAGCGCGAGGGCCCGGTAGGAGACGGCGGGCCGCGCCATCGACACCGCCCCCTGCGCGAAGGCGAAGGCGATGACGAGGCGCAGCAGCCAGCCCCTGCCGGGCCCGGATCGCGGTCGTCGGGCCATCACATGATGCCGAAGAGGACGCCCGCCGCGAGCACCACGAGGGAGGTGAGCACGGCCCACTTGACGGTGAAGCGGGTGTGGTCGCCGAACTCGACCTTCGCCATGCCGACGAGGACGTACACGGCGGGGACGAGGGGCGAGGACATGTGCAGGGCCTGACCGGCCAGGGAGGCGCGGGCGATCTCCAGCGGCGAGACCCCGTGGGCCGCGCCCGCCTCGGCGAGGACGGGCAGGACGCCGAAGTAGAAGCCGTCGTTGGACATGAAGTAGGTGAGCGGCAGGCTGAGCAGACCGGTGACGATGGCCATGTGCGGGCCCATCGCCTCGGGGACCGCGCCGACGACCCAGTCGGCCATGTGCTCGACCATGCCGGTGCCGGTGAGGACCCCGGTGAAGACGGCGGCGGCGAAGACCATGCCGGAGACGTTGAGCACGTTGTCGGCGTGCGCGGCGATCCGGGCCCGCTGGTCGGGCATGTGGGGGAAGTTGACGGTGAGCGCGAGGGCCGCACCGAGGAGGAAGAGCACCGGGATCGGCATGAGCTCCATGATCATTGCCGTGAGCAGTGCGGCGGTGAGTCCGGCGTTGAACCAGTAGAGCTTGGGGCGGAGCGTGGACCGGTCGGGGTCGAGGCCCTGGAACTCCTCGTCGTCCCCGTCCTCGTTCTCCGTACCGCCGGTGGAAGTCCCGGGCACATCTCCCGTACCGCTCGCGGAGGCTCCGGTGCCCTTGCGGAGGCGGTCCTTGCCGCCGGTGCCGGTGCCGGTGCCGGCCGACACGGTCTCCGGCTCCGGCTGCGGCTCCCGGGCGAGGGCCTCGTCGAGGGTGAGCATGCCGAGGCGCTTGCGCTCCCGGATACCGAGCACGTACGCCAGCACGAACACGGAGAGCAGGCCCATGGCGAGCGCCGGGATCATGGGTACGAAGATCTCGGAGGCGTCCAGCTTGAGGGCGGTGGCCGCGCGGGCGGTGGGGCCGCCCCACGGCAGGGTGTTCATCACGCCGTTGGCGGTGGCCGCGACGCCGGTCATCACGACCAGGCTCATCTTCAGGCGTTTGTAGAGGGGATACATCGCCGAGACGGTGATCATGAAGGTGGTGGAGCCGTCGCCGTCCAGCGAGACGATCGCGGCGAGCACCGCCGTACCGACCACGATGCGCATCGGGTCGGCCTGGCAGAACTTCAGGATGCCCCGGACGATCGGGTCGAACAGGCCGACGTCGATCATCACGCCGAAGTAGACGATGGCGAACATCAGCATGGCGGCGGTGGGGGCGAGGTTGCCGACGCCTTCGATCACGTAGTCGCCGAGCTGGGCTCCTTGCCCGACGGCGACACAGAAGAGTGCGGGGATCAGTACCAGCGCCGCGATCGGCGACATCTTCTTCGTCATGATCAGGACCAGGAAGGTCGCGATCATGGCGAAGCCGAGGATTGTCAGCATGGGGGATACCTAACGTTCATCCTTGAACTCCCACCGGTCTCGGCGGTCGGTCCGGATGACGTTAGGGGCCCCCTCGAAGAGTTAACAAGACGTTGACGCGTGAGCAATACGAGCAAAACCCCAGGTCAACGGGGTAGTGCTACTGAGCTGGGGTGACGGAGACCGGGATGGCGTTCAGCACGGCGGTGCCGGACAGCGGATCCAGGAGCGTGCCGTCGAGGAGCTGGTTCACGTTCGCGCCGGGGTGGGCGGCGGCGACCGACATCCGGGTGCCGGGGCGGCTGTGGCCCCAGCCGTGCGGGAGGCTCACCACCCCGCTGCGCACGGTGTCGGTGATCTCGGCGGGCGCCTCGATGCCGCCGCCCGAGGACTCGATGCGGGCGGTGTCCCCGTCGGCAAGACCGAGGCGGGCCGCGTCGTCGGGGTGGATCTGGAGGGTGCAGACGTTGGACCCGCCGGCGAGCGAGCCGACGTTGTGCATCCAGCTGTTGTTGGAGCGCAGATGGCGGCGGCCGACGAGGACGAGCGGGGCGGGCCGGTCGCCCAGCGCCCGGCGCAGGCGCGGCAGATCGGCGGCGATCGGCTCCGGGAGCAGTTCGACGCGGCCGGAGCGGGTGCGCAGGACCTCCGGGAGGCGGGGTTTCAGCGGGCCGAGGTCGATGCCGTGCGGGTTCGCGAGGAGTTGCTGAAGCGTCAGCCCGTACGGGCCGAGGCGCAGCAGCAGGTCCAGTCGCCGTTCGGGGCCGCTCTCGCCGGTGAGTTCGGCGGCCAGCTCCTTGGGGGCTCCGGCCCGGGTGAGGGCGGTGTCGACGGCCAGGTCGTCGACGGCGGAGGGCGGTGCGCCGTGCATGCCGCTCACCGCGAGGATCAGCCGGGCGTGGATCTCGCTCTCGTCCATCCGCCCGTCCTCCAGGGGGACGGCGGCGCGGGTGTAGCGGACCTGGTTGTGGACGGCGAAGTTGTTGAACGCGAAGTCGAAGTGGGCGCTCTGCGAGGGCGGCGGCGGGGGCAGGACGACGTCGGCGCGGCGGGAGGTCTCGTTGAGGTACGGGTCGACGCTGACCATGAAGTCGAGCCCGTCGGCGAGGGCCGCGTCGAGCCGGTCGCCGTCCGGCGCGGAGAGCACGGGGTTGGCCGCGATGACCACCAGGGCGCGGATACGGCCCTCGCCCGGGGAGTCGATCTCCTCGGCGAGGGCGGCGATGGGCAGTTCGCCCTTGGCCTCGGGGTGCCCGGAGACCCGGCTCGACCAGCGGCCGAGCGCGAAGCCCTTGCCGGGGGCGGCGTTACGGGTCCCGGGTTCGGTGTTACGCGTTCCGGGCCCGGCGGCGCGCGGTGCGCGGGCGGTCGCGGAGAGCGGGAAGAGCGCGCCGCCGGGCCGGTCGAGGTTGCCGGTGAGGATGTTGAGGACGTCCACCAGCCAGCTGGCCAGGGTGCCGTGCTCGACGGTGCAGCTGCCGATGCGCCCGTAGACGGCCGCGGTGGGGGCGGCGGCGAGTTCGCGGGCGATGGCGGTGATGGTGTCCGCGTCCACGTCACAGGCGGCGGCGACCGCGTCCGGGGTGAAGTCCGCGAGGGCGGCGTCGAGTTCGTCGAGGCCGTCCAGGTGCTCGGCGAGCGGCCCGGGGTCGGCGAGCTTCTCGTCGATGAGCGTGTGCGCGACGGCTGCCAGCAGCAGCGCGTCCGCGCCGGGCCGGATCGCCACGTGCCGGTCGGCGAGGCGGGCGGTGCGGGTGCGGCGCGGGTCGATGACGGTGAGGGTGCCGCCGCGCCGGCGAAGGGCCTTGAGCCGGCCGGGGAAGTCGGGGGCGGTACAGAGGCTGCCGTTGGACTCCAGCGGGTTGGCGCCGATCAGCAGGAGATGGCCGGTGCGGTCGAGATCCGGAACGGGGATGGCGTGCGCGTCACCGAAGAGCAGGCCGCTGGAGACGTGCTTGGGCATCTGGTCCAGGGTGCTCGCGGTGAACACGTTGCGGGTGCGCAGGGCCCCGAGCAGGAGGGGCGGATAGAGGAAGCCCGCCATCGTGTGCACGTTGGGGTTGCCGAGGACCACGCCGACGGCCTGCGGGCCGTGGGCTTTCACCAGCTCCGGTATCCGCGCGGCGATCAGGTCGAACGCCTCGCCCCAGGCCGCCTCGCGCAGTTCCCCGTCCTCGCCGCGCACGAGGGGGACGCGCAGCCGGTCGGGGTCGGCGTCGAGCCCTCCGAAGGAGGCCCCCTTGGGGCAGATGAAGCCCCGGCTGAAGATGTCGTCGCGGTCGCCGCGCGCACCGGTGACGGTGGTCCCCTCGATGGTGAGGGTGAGGCCGCAGGTGGCCTCGCAGAGGGGGCAGATACGCGGTGCGGTGCGGGAGTCGTGGGACATGGGCCCTCCCCGGGGCAGCTGCGGCGACGGCACGCGGACATGGGCCGGGCGGGGCGTGGGAGCCCGGGATCCCCGGCACTGGTGAGCATACCGACCGGTACGCATGGGGGGGAGGTGTCGTGCGGAGGAGAGCGAAAGGAGGAGGTGTCGTACGGAGGAGGGCGAAGGAGAAGGGGAGAGCGGAGGGCCGCCGCTCAGTCGAGCGTGTGGGCGAGATAGGACGTGACCAGCGTCCGGGTCTCGGCGATGATGTCCGCGTCCCCCGAGGGATCCGTACGGAAGGCGAGCTGCAGCAGGGCGTCGGCGGCCTCGACGCTCACCAGGATCGCCCGGGACAGCCCCTCGTCGGGCCGCCGGCCGAGGTGCCCGGCGAGCAGGACGGCGAGCCGGTCCGCCAGCCGCCGGTTGGCGTCGTCCGACGCACTCTCGACCGGGAACGGCGGCCCGAAGTCGACGAGCGCGAAGCCGGGGACGCTCCGCTTCATCGCCAGGTACTCGTCGAGCACCGCGTCGATGGCGGCGCGCCAGTCGGAGGCGGGGAGGTCGGCGAGCCGGGCGGCGATGCGGTCGGCGTAGGCGTCCAGATTGCGCAGCGCGAGGGCGTCGACGAGCGCGCGCTTGTTGGAGAAGAACCGGTAGACGGAGCCGATCGGCACCTCGGCGCGCTCGGCGACGGCCCGGGTGGTGAGCTGCTCGTAACCGGTCTCGTCGAGGAGGCCGGCGCAGGAGTCGAGTATCCGGGCCAGCCGGTCGGCGCTGCGCTGCTGCACGGGGGCGCGGCGGAGGTTCGGGGTGACATGGGGCTGAGGAGGCACGGGCCCATGATGCCGTCCCCGCACACGGGCCGGACACCCCGTGCCCCGCGCACGGGCCGGACACCAGAGGCAGCGGGCGGACATCAAGGACGGCAAGGACTGAGACCACAGGCGCAGCCGCAGGCACAGACACACGCACACGCAAGGCACAGGCACAGGCACAGGCACACGCACCGAATGGCCCGATGTGTGCCGTTGACGCGCCCCGCTCCTATTCCTACGGTGGTGCATAGGATTCGTCGTCCGGCGGATCCGAGGGCTTTCTTGGGCACCGGGAGTGCGGGATGAGCGCGATCGACCAGGCGAGGAAGGCGGCCGAGGGGCTGACGTATTCCTCCGGCTTCGGCAACGAGCACAGCTCGGAGGCGGTGCCGGGGGCGCTCCCGCACGGCCGCAACTCTCCCCAGCGCGCTCCCCTCGGGCTGTACGCGGAGCAGCTGAGCGGCTCCGCGTTCACCGAGCCGCGCGCGGACAACCGCCGTTCCTGGCTCTACCGGATCCGCCCCTCGGCCGCCCACCCGGCGTTCACCCGTATCGACAACGGCGCCCTGCGGTCGGCCCCGTTCACCGAGACCGTGCCGGACCCGAACCGGCTCCGCTGGAACCCGCTGCCCGACCCCGCGCCCGGCACGGACTTCCTGGGCGGACTGTGGACGCTCGGCGGCAACGGCGACGCCGCGCAGCGCGCCGGGATGGCGATCCACCTCTACCACGCCAACTCCTCGATGACGGACCGCGTGTTCAGCGACTCCGACGGCGAGCTGCTGATCGTCCCGGAGCGCGGCGGGCTGCTGCTCCGTACCGAGCTGGGCCTGCTCCGCGCCGAACCGGGCCACGTGGCGCTGATCCCGCGCGGGGTCCGCTTCCGGGTGGAGCTGCTGGAGGAGACCGCGCGCGGTTACGTCTGCGAGAACTACGGCCGCCCGTTCGCCCTGCCCGACCTCGGCCCGATCGGCGCCAACGGCCTGGCCAACGCCCGGGATTTCCTGGCCCCCGTCGCCGCGTACGAGGATCACGAGGGCCCGGTGGAGGTGGTCAACAAGTTCTGCGGGAACCTCTGGTCGGCGACGTACGACCACTCGCCGCTCGATGTGGTGGCCTGGCACGGCAACCACACCCCGTACGTCTACGACCTGCGCCGGTTCAACGTGATCGGCACGATCAGCTACGACCACCCCGACCCGTCGATCTTCACTGTGCTGACCTCGCCGTCGGACACCCCGGGGCTGGCCGGGGTGGACTTCGTCGTCTTCGCCCCGCGCTGGCTGGTGGGCGAGGACACCTTCCGCCCGCCGTACTTCCACCGCAATGTGATGAGCGAGTACATGGGCCTGATCGACGGGGCGTACGACGCGAAGGCCGACGGCTTCGTCCCCGGCGGCGGCTCCCTGCACAACATGATGTCGGCGCACGGCCCGGACCGGGAGACCTTCGACCGGGCGAGCGCGGCGGAGCTGAAGCCGCAGAAGATCGACGACGGTCTGGCCTTCATGTTCGAGACCCGCTGGCCGGTCACGGCGACGGAGCAGGCGGCGTCCGCCGGTCATCTGCAGCGCGGCTACGACGACGTGTGGCAGGGTCTGAGCCGCAACTTCCGTCCGTAGCCGACGGGCGCGGGAGGCCCGCAGGAGCGGAAACGGGACGGGACGGGGACGGGGACGACATGACCGAGAGCCATGAGCGGGCCGGGGCGGACAGCGGTACGGCGGAACAGCCGCGCCATCCGCCCGCCTTCGCCCCCGACTCCCTCGTCCTGAACCGGAAGCTGCCGCTCTGGTACCAGGTCTCCCAGTCCCTGCGGGCCTCCATACTGGGCCGCCCGCAGGACGCCTCCGCCCGGCTGCCCACCGAGGAACAGCTGGCCGCGCACTACGGGGTCAGCGTGCTCACGATGCGCCAGGCGCTCAAGGAGCTGGAGACGGAGGGGCTGATCAGCCGGCACCGGCGGCGCGGCACGTTCATCGAGCCGCGCGCCCGGCGGGTCTCCCCGGTCCGGCTGCTGGGTTCGGTCGACGCGATCGTGGCCCAGCAGTCCGGCGAGGCGACGACCGTGCTCGGCCACGGCCCGGTCCCGCTCCCCGGCGATCTCGCGGAGTACTTCCCGGACTGCGACGAGGTGACCTGCTACCGGCGGCTGCGCCGCGACGGCGAGAGCGACGAGCCCACCAACTGGGCGGAGAACGCGGTGCGCCCGGACATCGCCGCCCGGATCGACGTGGCCGACCTCGAACGCTGGCCGATGACCAAGGTCCTGCGCGATGTCGTCGGGGTCAGGATCTCCCGGATCACCGACACCGTGGAGGCCCGCCTCGCCGACCCCGTCACCGCCGAACTGCTCCAGGTCCCGCTGCTCAGCCCGATCCTGCACTACACGGGCGTGACGTACGACGAGGAGGGGCGCGTGGTGGACGTGGCCCGGATCCGCTACCGGGGCGACCGGTTCTCCTTCTCCGTGACGGTGGAGGCGCACTGACCCCGCCCCACGCGGACTCCGCCCGCCGTTACGATGCGAAGGGCCACGGCCGACAGGTCACGGCCGACAGGTCACCGCGGTCAGGTCAGTGGCGGACAGGGGAGGGACGGCTCGGTGGCAGCGCGCAGGACGGCGGCGGCCGGATCCGGCGGGGACACGGAGTCCTCGCCGCTGGACGCGTTCGTCTCCCTGGACGAGCTGATGCCGTGGTCCGTACGCCCGCTCCGAACCGGCCGCGCCTGGGTGAGCGGCCCCGACCCCGTGGCGCTCCGGGCCCGCTGGGAGCGGCTGGCCGGTGCCGAGGCCGCGGAGCAGGAACGGCTGTTCGCGCCCACTCGTTCCCGTACGCCGCACACCTCGGTCGCGGCTCTGCCCGGCCAGTCGACCGGCACGGCCCGCTTCGCCCGGGAGCCCGGCCCCTGCCCCGACCCCGTACGGATCCTGCACGGCCCCTACGACGAACAGTGGCTGCTCCCCGACCACCGGCTGATCGACGCGGCCCGTCCGGAGCTGTGGCGGGTCGCCGACGGGCAGCAGCTCTTCGCCGTCGAACACAGCTCCGCCCCCGAGGACGCCGGGCCCGCCCTGTCCGTGACCGCGCTGCTGCCCGACGGGCACTCCCCCGCCGGTCGGCCCGGCCGGATCAGGCCGCTCCACCGCAGGCCCGGGGGCACGGAACCCAACCTCGCGCCGGGCCTCCTGGACCTGCTGCGGGGGCGGCTCGGCGGCAGCGGCGGCGCGGAGCCGGACGCGTTCACCCCGGAAGCGGTGCTGGCCTGGATCCTGGCCGCCGCCCGGCCCTCCGCGACCGGGCCCCGGGTCCCGTTGCCGGCCGACGGGGCGGTGTGGTCGCAGGGGGTGGCGCTCGGCCGGGAGCTGCTGCGGCTCCAGTCGCGCGGGGCCCGGGGCGGGGAGCGGCCCCGGCTGCCGGGCGGGCGCAGGCCCTATGTGCGGGCGGCGCTCCCCGCCCGTCCCACGGAGCTGTCGTACGACGCCGGGGACGAGGCGCTGATCGTCGGCGACGGGCGGATCTCGCCGGTGCCCGCTGAGGCCTGGGAGTTCGCGGTGGGCGGGGTGCGGGTGCTGGAGCTCTGGTTCGGCCGCCGGGCGGCGGCTGCGGCGGGCCGGGGGCCGGACGGCGCGGCCGCGGACGGCCTGGACGCGGTCGGGGCGCGCGGCTGGCCCCGGGAGTGGACCTCGGAGCTGCTCGAACTCATCACCGTACTCGCTCTGCTGGACGGCACGGCGGGCCCCCGGAAGGAGTTGCGGGGAGCGCTGGAGAAGGGGCCGCTGATCGGTCCCGCCGAGCTGCGGGCCGCCGGGGTGCTGCCGGTCCCGGCCTCGGCGCGGCGCCCGGCATCCGTCCTCGGCCACCAGGAGGAGGGCCCGGAGGGGCAGTTCGCCCTGCTGTAGCGACAGGCCCTGAGGGCTCGGGGCGGCGGAGGGTGGCGAAAGCGCCGGTCAGCGGGTATGCACGGGGTCATGAACACATTGCCCCTCCCCCTCGACGGCATCACGGTGGTGGCCGTCGAGCAGGCGGTCGCCGCCCCCTTCGCCACCCGGCAGCTCGCCGACCTCGGAGCCCGGGTCATCAAGGTGGAGCGCCCGGACGGCGGCGACTTCGCGCGCGGCTACGACACGGCGGCGCGCGGCCTCGCCTCGCACTTCGTCTGGTGCAACCGGGGCAAGGAGTCCCTGGCCGTCGATCTGAAGGACCCGCGCGGCCTCGCGGTCGTCCGTGAACTCGTCGCCGGGGCCGATGTGTTCGTCCAGAATCTGGCCCAGGGGGCGGCGGCCCGGCTCGGGCTCGACGCCGCCTCGCTCTGCGCCGCGCACCCGCGGCTGGTGGCCGTCGACATCTCCGGGTACGGGGCGGAGGGGCCGTACGCGCACAAGCGGGCCTACGACATGCTCGTGCAGTGCGAGGCCGGGCTCGTCTCGGTGACGGGGACGGCGGAGCAACCGGTGAAGGCGGGCGTTCCGGCGGCCGACATCGCGGCTGCGATGTACGCGTTCTCCGGGGTGCTCGCGGCGCTGCTGCGGCGGTCGGCCACCGGGCGGGGCGGACCGGTGGAGGTCTCCATGCTGGACGCGCTGGCCGAGTGGATGGGCCACCCGCTGCACCAGGGGATGCACGGGGCCACACCCCCGCCGCGCACCGGTCTCGCGCACTCGGTGATCGCCCCGTACGACGCCTTCGCCACGGCCGACGGCGAGCAGGTGCTGCTCTCCGTGCAGAACGACCGGGAGTGGCGGCGGCTGGCGGAGCAGGTGCTGGGGCGGCCCGAGCTGGCCGAGGACCCGGACTTCGCGACGAACGCGGCGCGGACCGCGAACCGGGAGCGGACCGACGACGCGGTGGGCCGGGCGCTGGCGGGCCTGACGGGCGAGGAGGCGCTGGCCGGTCTGGAGGCGGCGGGCATCGCCTGCGCCCGGCTGAACACGGTGGCCGATGTGGCGGCGCATCCGCAGCTCGCGGCACGCGACCGGTGGCGGGAAGTGGGTTCACCGGTGGGGCCGTTGCGGGCGCTGCTGCCGCCGATCACACTGCCGGGCGGCGCGGATCCACGGATGGGTGCCGTACCGGCGCTGGGCGAGCACACCGATGCGCTGCTGCGAGCCCTGGGGATGACGGACGAGCAGACATCGGTGCTGCGCCGGGACAGGGTGATCGCCTGACCTGGTCCGTCCCGAGCGGCGGGACGGCTGGGGCGGAAGGCCCTGGGGCCGGGCGAGCCGGGCCGTGGGTCAGCGGCGGCTGCCGAAGAGCGAGCGCCGCAGTCGCCGCAGCGGGGCGAAGAGCGACACGCGGGCGCTCCTGCTCCGGCGGGTGTGCGCGGCGTCACGCGAGGTCAGCTCACGCATGAGCAGCGTCGCTTCGGCCGCTTCGCGCTGCGGGACGACGGGGCCGCCGAGCACCGCGAGATGGCGGTCGAGGCGCGTACTGGTCGCACCGCTCCCGCATGTGATGGCAGGCACACGCGGCCTGCTTCGCACCGTTATCTGTTCCATGTCACTCCCCACCCGTACGAGGGCACCCGGTCCGGGCAGGTTAACCCTATCGCCCCGCGGTGACACCCGTGTATCCCGGCCACACGATTGCGCACACATATACGGAGGTTGACGGCCCGTTACCGAATCCGCGCGATTCCAGGGCGACTTGGGGCAGTTCGGCAGGTTTGCCCCTTAGGTCGCCCGCTGTTCGGCCCCGAAGCGGGAGGCCTCGACCGGCGAGGACTCCCGCACGAGGCGGTCGGCGGAAGGACGCGCCCCCCGAAGGAACGCGCCTGTCAGAGAGCGGACTTGAAGACCGGGAGATAGCCGCCCGACTGCCCGGCGGCGGTGGGGTGGTAGGACTCGCCGATGTTGAGCCAGTTCACACTGTGCAGCCAGGAGCTGCCGGAGCAGATCTCATGCCCGGTGAAGGTCGTCCTGACGTCCCCGAAGGTGAAGCCGTGGTCCGCCGCCCGCTTGGCGGTGGCCGTGTTCAGGTGGTCGGACGCCCCGTTGATGGCGGCGCGCTCCTTCTCGCTGAGGCCGGCGATGCAGCTGCCGCCGAGCTGGTAGAAGCGGGGGTAGCCGAGGACGACGACCTGCGCGGAGGGCGCCTTGGAGCGGATGGCCGAGTACACGGAGTCGAGCCTGCCCGGGAGGGTGGAGTCGACGTAGGCGCGGGCGGTGGCGATCCGGTTGAGACAGGTGGCCTCGGACTGGAGGACACAGGTCGTCATGACGTCGGCGAAGCCCGCGTCGTTGCCGCCGATCGAGATCGAGACGAGGTCGGTCGAGGCGTTCAGCTTCCCGAGCTGACCGCCCGTGACGTCGTTGGTCCTGGCGCCGGAGCAGGCGGCGAAGTCGAAGGACGAGGGGGAGTTGGCGGCGGCCCAGAGCGCGGGGTAGGCGCGGCTGCTGCGCTTGCAGCTGGAGCCGTCGTAGCTGCCGGCTCCGACACCGGAGGAGTAGGAGTCGCCGAGGGCGACGTAGTCGACGGCCGCGGCGGACGAGTCGGCGTTCGCGACCCCCGCACCGGTCAGGGCGAGTGCGGCGCCGAGCAGGAGAGAGGACGAGAACGCCACGAGTCTGGACATTTTCATGGAACCTCCTTGAGCAGGGGGTATCTGCCTACTCCGTAGTAGCAGCGCCCTCGCCCGATCGGAAGTGTTCATGCCAAAAATAGGGGTGGAGTGCTTCCGTCCGCCCCCGGCGGTTCAACGGGCGCTCACCGGAGCCCCGCTGTCGCCCCGTCGGCTGCCGCCCCGTCGGTTGCCTCCGCCCGCGCCCGGCACGCGCCGGGAAACCGGGTGCGCGGGGTGCCCCCGTGCCGGATCATGAGCGCCATGCCCGACTCCCCCGAATCCGCTCTGCCGATCCGGCTCACCCTCGACGACGGCGATTCCCCGTCCGACGTCCTCGACGCGCTCTTCCTCGGCCGCTTCGCGACGGGCGAGCAGCCCTACTCGCACAGCTCCTCCCTCGACCGGATCAAGGCCGGGGCGACGCTGCTGCCGCCGGACGCCCGGGTGCTGCGGACCACCCGCGACGACAACCGGAGCTCGACGCTGGCCGAGGGCGAGGGCTGGACCCTGCTGGCCTCCCGGTGGAACCGGGGTGCGGACGTCACCGTGACCGCGACCAGCGCGGAGCTGGCGGAGAAGGTCCTCGGGCAGGCCACGGACGGGGCGCGGGACGAGCCGGAACCCCAGCCCGACAACGTGACCATGGGCTTCTGGTACGTCTCGCCGACCCGCGGCCCGCACCGCACCACCCGCCGGATCGCCGCCGGGGCCTGGGACGAGGTCCGCCCCAACTACACCGCACCGGTGGCCGACGCCATGGGCCGGCTGATGAAGGTGACACCGGACGACATCGCGGGCCGGCTGCTCCTGCTGCACGGCCCGCCCGGCACCGGCAAGACGTCCGCGCTGCGCACCCTGGCCCGTTCCTGGCGGGACTGGTGCCAGGTCGACTGTGTGCTGGACCCCGAGCGGCTCTTCAGCGACGTCGGCTATCTGATGGACATCGCGATCGGCGAGGACGACGGCACGGAGAAGGGCCGGTGGCGGCTGCTGCTCCTGGAGGACTGCGACGAGCTGATCCGCGGCGAGGCCAAGCACACGGCGGGCCAGGCACTGTCCCGGCTGCTGAACCTGACGGACGGTCTGCTGGGCCAGGGCCGCAACGTGCTGGTGGGGGTCACCACCAACGAGGACCTGGAACGGCTGCACCCGGCCGTCGTCCGTCCCGGCCGCTGCCTGGCCAGGATCGAGGTCGGCCCGCTGACCCGTCAGGAGTCGGTGGCCTGGCTGGGCACGGACGAGGGAGTGGGCCGGGAGGGGAACTCCCTGGCCGAGCTGTACGCGCTGCGCCGGGGCATCGGCCCCGCGTCGGTGCCGAAGCAGGACACGGGGGCGGACGCGGGGCTCTATCTCTGACGCCGTGCCACGGGTTACGCCCTCCGACGCCGGGGCCACAGCTCTACGGGTTACGCGTCTACGGCTTCACGGGTCACGGGTCCACGGCTCCGGGGGTCAGTCCCCGTACGCGGCCCGCACCGCGTCCTCGGCCAGCGACAGGGCCTGCTGCCGGGTGAGGCCGAGCCGCTCGGCGGTCTCGGCGTACTGCTGCGCGGCGGTCGCGGCCCGCTGCTCGGCCGCTCCCCCGGCGGCCGCGACGAACGTTCCGTTGCGCCCCCGGGTCTCGATCACTCCGTCCGCCTCCAGGGCCCGGTAGGCCTTGGCGACGGTGTTGGCGGCGAGGCCCAGCTCCTCGGCGAAGCCGCGTACGGTCGGGAGCCGGTGGCCGACGGGCAGCGCACCGGAACGGGCCAGTTCGGAGATCCGGTTGCGCAGTTGCTCGTACGGGGCGATGCCGGAGTCCGGGTCGAGGACGATCTTCTCAGTCACGGGCCGATTGTCCCCCACCCACGGAAAAAGGGGAGGCGTTCGGGACGCGGCTGCGCATACGGTCCACCGCATGACTGTGATCGTGCGTGATTTCCGCCCGTCCGACGCGGAGGCCTGGACCCGGGCCCGCCGGGCCTCGGTCCCGTGGATGGTCGCCACCCCCGAACAGATCGTCCACGACCTGACGCACGCCCATCCGGACAAGCACTACCGGCTGCTGATCGCCGAGGAGGACGGCGAGATCATCGCCACGGCCCAGGCGGGCATCGCCCATGAGAGCCCCGAGCCGGGGCAGGGGTACTTCACCCCGCAGACGCTCCCCGGCCGCACCAACCGGGGCGCGGGCTCACTGCTGCTGCGCACGGCCGAGGAGCACCTGGCCGGGGTCGGGGCCACGGTGCTGTACGCGTGGGTGCTGGACGACCCGGAGAGCCTGGAGTTCGCCCGTAAGCGGGGCTACGAGCCCAAGCGCTCGGCCCACTTCCAGCGGCTGGACCTCGCGGGCGGCACCCTGCCGCCGCGTCAGGAGCTCCCGCCGGGCGTCGAGCTGCGGACCGGGACGGACTTCGCCGACGATCCCCGGGCGCTGTTCGAGGCGGACGCCGAGGTGACGGCGGACGAACCGGGCGACATCGCCGCCGAGCTGGACGACTACGAGGACTGGCTGACGAACGTCTGGCGGCACCCGGCCTTCGACCAGGGGCTCACGTCGGTGGCGCTGGTGGACGGGAAGGTGGCGGCGTTCAGCGCGGCGACCACCGACGGCGAACGCACGTATCTGAGCTCCATGACGGGCACCCTGCGGGAGTTCCGGGGGCGAGGCCTGGCGAAGCTGGCGAAGAACGACTCGCTGCACCGGGCGCGGGCGGCCGGCTACACGGACGCCTACACCTCCAACGACACCGGCAACGGCCCGATGCTCGCCGTCAACCAGTGGTTCGGCTACCAGGTCTGCGCGACGGAGGTCCGCCATGTCCGCCCCCTCTGAGCTCCGCGCGGGCGGCCCGGACGAGCTGGTCGTCGCCCTGACCAAGGCGGGCCGCACCAAGATCCGCTATCCGGCGGAGCTGGTCCGGGACGACGGCGTCCGCGTCACCGTCCGGGCGCCGTGGGCCGCACCCGGGGTACGGGACTTCGGCTTCGCCCGGTTCGAGCCGGGCGATGTGTTCACCGAGCACTACTGGCGGGACCGGTGGTTCGCGGTGAAGGAGGTCCGCACCGGCGACGGCGGGCTCAAGGGCTGGTACTGCGACATCACCCGGCCCGCCGTGCTGGCGGACGGGGTGCTGGCGGTCGAGGACCTGGACCTGGATCTGTGGGTCTCGGCCGACGGCTCGTGCGTACTGCGGCTGGACGAGGACGAGTTCGAGGAGAGCGGCCTGGCGGAGCGCGACCCGACGGCGGCCGGCGCGGCGGCCTCGGCCCTGGACGAGCTGGAACGCCTGGCGAGGTCCGAGGGGCTGGCCGGTCTTCTCTCCTGACCGGCCCCGCCCCGAGCACCATGTACGGCACCCGGCTCAGGGGCGCGGCCGCGACGCGGCGACCAGCTCCACCTCGTACCCCGCCGGGTCCTCCAGATAGGCGGCGTGGTGGCCGTCGCCGCCCGCGTACGGATGGCGGTCGGGGAACAGCAGGCGCCAGCCGTACGCCGGGGCCTCGGCCGTCAGGGCGTCCAGGGCGGCCCGGTCCGCGACGTGGAACGCCAGGTGGTTGAGCCCGGGGCGGCGGCGGTCGTGATCACCCGCGACCAGGTCCGGGGACTGCTCCAGCACGACATACGCGTCGCCGCGCCGCCAGCTGCGGCCGTGGGCCCAGTGCTGGTACGGGACATGGCCGAGGCGGCCCAGCAGCCAGCCCCAACTGCGCTCCGCCGCCGCCAGGTCCGCCACCCACAGCTCGATGTGGTGCACCCGGCCGGTGGTCTCCCCGGCGGCGGGCAGCGGGACGGCCCGTCCGGCACCGCCCGGGACGTACGCGATCGGCTCCCCGTCCCGATGCCAGTGGATCATGAAGTGCTCGCCCGCCCGGTAACCGTCGAGGCCCGCACGGCAGTACGCCACCATGTCGTCCGGCAGCGCGGCCAGCGGGAACCACGCCAGCTCCGAGCACTTCTCCGGCTCGGCGTTGCGCGGCGGGCGCTCCGGGTCGTACTCCGCGACGAAGAACCAGCCCATGCGCGCCCCGCCGCCGGGGCCCCGGTGCTGCATCACGAGGGCCACCCGCAGTTCGTCGGGGTCCAGTTCGAGGCCGATCTCCTCGGCGGCCTCCCGGATCATCGCCTCGCGGACGTCCTCGCCGTCCTCCGCGTGGCCGGAGGGCATGTGGAGCAGGCCGTCCGCATAGCCGGTGTTGGAGCGGCGGGCCAGCAGGACGTCGGGGCCGCGCCGCAGGATCAGATGGACGTCGACGACCTCGGTGTGCCGGTGGGGCGGCATCACGCGGGCGACCAGCGCATAGCGTTCGTCGTCGACCTTCTTGCCCCAGAGCCGGCTGTCGGAGGCCAGGTCCTCGTGGTGGATGCGCTCGGTGTGCGCGGAGAGCAGGGCGGTGAGCGTGGTGGCGGACAGACCGGTGCCGTTCCACACCCCTTCGACCAGGACGAGCCGGCCGCCCGGCTTCAGCAGGCCGAACCAGTGCTCCAGGGCCGCCGCCGGGTCGGGCAGCAGCCAGACGACATGCCGGGCCACGACCACGTCGAACGCCCGCTCGCCGACCGGGGGCCGGGCGGCGTCCCCGACGAGGACCTCCGCACCGGTCCCGACGAGCTTGGCCCGGGCCTTTTCGGCCATGCGGGGCGAGCGGTCGACGGCGGTGACGCGGTGGCCCTGGCCCGCGGCGAGCAGCGAGAGGCTGCCGGTGCCGCACCCCAGGTCCAGCACGTCACCGCGGGTGCCGGGCAGCCAGCTCTCCAGCCGCCCGGCCCAGGCGTCGCGCACCGCGGGGTCGAGGAGCCCGTGGTCGGGCTCCTCGTCGAAGGATCCGGCCGCCGCGTCCCAGTCGATCGTGGTCATGGCTCCGATGCTCTCAGCCGCCGCTGACAGTGCGGGACTCCTCTGCCGCATTCCGGCCACCGCGCACCCGCCCGATCAGCCGGCCGATCAGCGGCCAGGCCACGATCAGCACCACGATCACGTAGACCGTGACGGAGAACGGGGTGTTGACCAGGCCGGTCACACTGCCGTCGCTGATCTGGAGGGCACGGCGCAGCTGCTGTTCGGCGGCCGGGCCGAGGATCACGCCGATGACGGCCGGCAGCACCGGCAGCCCGTACCGTCGCATCCCGAACCCGATCAGCCCGATGACCAGGAGGATCACCAGGTCGAGTGACTCGCCGCCGACCGCGTACGCGCCGACGGCGGCGAAGAAGAGGATGCCCGCGTACAGATAGGGGCGCGGGATCCTCAGGAGCTTCGCCCAGACGGGCGCGAGCGGCAGGTTGAGGGCGAGCAGCAGCACCATGCCGACGAACAGCGAGGCGATGAGGCCCCAGACCAGCTCCGGTTCGCGCTCGAACAACAGCGGGCCGGGCTGGATCCCGTACTGCTGGAAGGCGGCCAGCATCACGGCGGCGACGGCGGTGGTGGGCAGTCCGAGGGTGAGCATCGAGACGAGGGTTCCGGCGGCGGAGGCGGAGGCGGCGGCCTCGGGTCCGGCGACGCCTTCGATGGCGCCCTTGCCGAACTGGTCGCGGTGCTTGGAGAGCCGCTTCTCGGTGACGTAGCTGAGGAAGGTGGGGATCTCGGCGCCGCCCGCCGGGATCGCCCCGAACGGGAAGCCGATGGCGGGCCCGCGCAGCCAGGGCTTCCAGGTGCGCTTCAGGTCGGTGCGGCCGAGCCAGGGCCGGCCGACGGGGATCGGCTTTCCGGTGGAGCGGCGCAGGTGGGCGGCGACCCAGAGGGCCTCGCCGATGGCGAAGAGCCCGACCGCGACGATCACCACGTCGACGCCGTCGGCGAGTTGGAGCGAGCCGAAGGTCAGGCGCTGCTGGCCGGTCATCTGGTCGAGGCCGACCAGTCCGATGGTGAGGCCGATGAGGAGGGAGGCGATACCGCGGATGCGGGAGGCGCCGAGGACCGAGGTGACGGCGATGAAGGCCAGCACCATGATGGCGAAGTAGTCGGGTGCGCCGATGCCGATGGCGAGCGACGCGACGGTCGGGGCGAGGACGACCAGCAGGATCGTGCCGATCATCCCGCCCGCGAAGTGACCGATCGCGGCGGCGGCGAGCGCCTGGGCGCCGCGTCCGCTCTTCGCCATCGGGTTGCCCTCGATCGCGGCGACCACGGCGGCGCTCTCACCGGGGGTGTTGAGGAGGATCGAGGTGGTGGAGCCGCCGAACATCGCCCCGTAGTAGATGCCCGCGAACATGATGAACGCGCCGGTCGGGTCCAGTCCGTACGTCACCGGGAGCAGCAGCGCCACGGCCATCGCGGGTCCGATGCCGGGAAGCACGCCGATCGCCGTGCCGAGCAGGACGCCTATCGCGGCCCACAGCAGGTTCATCGGGGTGAGCGCGGTACCGAAGCCGTCGATGAGGGAGTTGAGGGAATCCATCGGTCAGAGCACCCCCATCAGCGGGCCGCCCGGAAGGGGGACACCGAGCAGGTTGTCGAAGACGAAGTAGGTGAAGAGGGAGAGCCCGGCCGCGATGAGCGGATCGCGGTCGTGGCGGCGGCTGCCCAGCGCGTAGGCGGCCCCCCAGAAGAGGAGCGCCCCGGCGATCGGGAAGCCGAGCGGGCCGATCAGGACGGCGGCACCGAGGAAGACCCCGGTGAGCAGGAGGACGGTGCGCCAGTCGGCGGGCTCGTCGAGGTCGACGTCCTCGCCGCCCTCGGCCTCGCCGCGGCCGCCGCGCAGGACGTCGACGGCGAGCAGGACGGCGATGAGCAGGAACATGCCGCCGATGACGAAGGGCACGGTACGGGGGCCGACGGGGCCGCGCTGGGCGATGTCCACGCTCATGGTGAGGGCGTCGGTGAGGACGAGCACGCCGAGTGCGAACAGCAGGACGCAGACGCCGAGCTCGGAGTGCTCGCGCAGCCAGGCGCGGGCACCGCCACCGCTCGCCGGCACGGGCTCGGCCGGTCCGGTGGGCCCGGCGGGTTCGGTCGATTCGGAGGTCACAGTCCCAGCTCCTTGAGGACGGTGGCGACGCGCCGGTCCTGCTCGTCGAGGAAGTCGCCGAAGGGTTCACCGGCGAGGAAGGCGTCGTCCCAGCCGTTCTTCTTCATCGACTCCTTCCACTGCTTCGAGGCGTGCAGCTCGCGGATGAGGCCGGTGAGCTTGTCGCGTTCGGCGTCCGAGATGCCGGGCGGGGCGACGATGCCGCGCCAGTTGGTGAACTCGGTGTCGAGTCCGGCTTCGCGCAGGGTGGGGGCGTCGAGACCCGGCACCCGCTTCGGGCCGGTGACGGCGAGCAGCCGCAGCTCGCCCGCCTCGATCTGGTCGCGGTACTCGCCGAGGCCGGAGACCCCGAAGCCGACCTTGTCGCCGAGGATGGAGGCGAGGAGTTCACCGCCGCCGTCGAACGGCACGTAGTTGACCGTCTTCGGCGCGATTCCGGCGGCCTGCGCCATGAGCATCGGGGCGAGGTGGTCCGGGCCGCCGGGCGAGGAGCCGCCGCCTACCGGGACCCGGGCCGGGTCCTTCTTCCAGGCGGCGAGGAGGTCGGCGATGGTGCGGTACGGGGAGTTCTTGGCGACCACCACGATGTCGGGCTCCTCGGTGAGCCGGGCGATCGGGGTGGTGTCGGCCAGGGTGCTCGGGGACTTGTTGGTATGGACGGCCCCGACGACGCCGAGGCCCATGGAGAGCGCGAGCTTGCCGTTGCCGTGTTCGCCGACGAGCCGGGTCAGGCCGACCGTTCCGCCGGCGCCCGGCAGGTTGAACACCTCGATGTTGTGGGTGAGGCCTGCGTCCTCGGCGTTCTTGGCCATGGTGCGGGCGGTGATGTCGTAACCGCCGCCGGGGGTGTTGGGGACCATGAAGCGGAGCCCGGGAATCTGAGTGCCGGTGTCGGAGCCGTCGCCCGTGGAGAGCAGGGGTGGCCCCACCACCACGAGCAACGCGGCCCCGAACAGGGCGAGGAGAGTGCGCAGTCGCACAGGTTCCGCCTTTCGCTGTGAAGTGGCCCACATGTTGCCTGCGCGTTAAGAAGCTGTCTCTCTTCCGGTATCAACGGACGTTGTGGTCATTGAGGTCGCGGCCTACCGTGGCGGCGTGACGACGGTGCTGGTGGTGGACGACGACTTCATGGTCGCGAAGCTGCACGGCCGCTATGTGTCCGCGATGGACGGTTTTACGGTGGTCGGGGTGGCGCACAACGGCGCGGACGCCCTGCGGGCCGCCGAGCGGCTGCGCCCCGATCTGGTGCTGCTCGACATCTATCTGCCCGACATGGACGGGATCGACGTCCTGCGCGCCCTGCGCACGGCGGAGGAGCGGGACGCATCGCGCCCCAGCACGGACGCCCTGTTCATCACAGCGGCCAAGGACGCCGGGGTGATCAGGGCGGCGCTGCGGGCGGGTGCGCTCCATTACCTGATCAAGCCGTTCAACCGCTCCGCCCTCCAGGAGCAGTTGCGCCACGTCGCCGCCCTGCGTACCCGCCTGGACGAGCTGGGCGAGGCCCGCCAGGAGGACGTCGACCAGATCTTCGGCACCCGCCCGCCCGGCTCCCGCGAGCTGCCGAAGGGCCTGGCCGCCCCCACGGCCGACCTGGTGGAACGCACCCTGCGCGACCACCCCGGGGGCCTGTCCGCCTCGGAGTGCGCCGAGGCGGGATCCCTGTCCCGGGTGAGCGCTCGCCGCTACCTGGAGTGGTTCGCCGGAACGGGCCGCGCGGAGGTGACGCTGCGGTACGGGGGGACGGGTCGGCCGGAGCGGCGGTACCGCTGGAAGGGCTGAGGGCTACGCCGGAGTGGGCTGACGCGGGGTCACGTTCATTCGCCCGCGTCGTGAACCGGGGTCATCTCAACACGCCGGACCATCAGGCCGTGTCCGCGCGATCGCCTCGCGTACGCGCTCAAGCCGCAGCCGGTTCTCCTCCAGCCACCCGGTCGCCACGTCCACGGGAACCCGCACGGCGATCTGCGTCGACGGCGAGTCGTGCACCGTCACCTCCAGCGGATCATCGGGGACCACGCAGAGCCACGCACTGCGATCGCCGGGCGGCCACTCGGCCCCCTCCTCCGCCGCGAGCGCATCGAGACAACGACCCCATTCATCCAGGTCCCCGCCCGAAACGCACAGTCCCACAGTGCCGTTGACGAAGCCGCTCTCCAGCACGATCTCGGCCGCGTAGTACCTCTCTTCCCCGGGGGCCATCGGGGCATCGCACGCGACCCGGAGAGTCACGCTCTGCACGCGGTCAGCGAATCGGAAAAGCTCCGCAGCATGTACGCCGTCGATCACGACACCTCATGGGACGAGTGGGCGAACCGGACGCTCGGATCATCTCGTACCCCGGTCCGCGACGATGACGGCACCCTCTGCCTGAGCGCCCTCTTAGCCCTTCCTTAACCGCACCATAAGGATCACCCTCACCCCCTCCCAGCAGGGTTTTTCGCCCTCCCGAACGGCTAGCTTGCTGATCGCCACCCCCGACAGCAGTGCCGTATCGAAGGAGATCCACCCATGACCGCTCGTCGCAAGGCCGCCGGAGTTCTCGCCCTCGGACTCGCACCGCTCGCCCTGGCCGGGCTGACCGCCACGCCGGCCGTCGCGCACGGTTCGCTGACCGACCCGGTGAGCCGGGTGTCGGCCTGCTTCGCGGAGGGGCCGGAGAGCCCGAAGTCGGCGGCGTGCCAGGCAGCCGTCGCGGCGGGGGGCACGCAGGCGCTGTACGACTGGAACGGGGTGAACATCGCCAACGCGGCGGGCAAGCACCGTGAGCTGATCCCGGACGGCAAGCTCTGCAGCGCGGCCAACGACAAGTTCAAGGGGCTCGACCTGCCGCGCGCCGACTGGCCGGCCACCGCCCTGTCGGCGGGCAAGCACACCTTCCGGTTCCGGGCGACGGCCCCGCACAAGGGCTCGTTCGAGCTGTACATGACCAAGCCCGGCTATGACGCGACGAAGCCTCTGGCCTGGTCGGACCTGGAGGCGAAGCCCTTCGCCGAGGTCACCGACCCGGCGCTGGTGGACGGTTCGTACGTCTTCGACGGGACGATTCCCGAGCGTTCCGGGCGGCAGCTGGTCTACACGATCTGGCAGCGTTCCGACTCCCCCGAGGCGTTCTACGCCTGCTCCGACGTGACGTTCGGCGGCGGTTCGGCGGGCGGGGGTTCGGCGGAGAAGGAAGAGGAGAAGGGGGAGCAGGGTTCCGGTGGTGACGCCGGTGCCGAGGCTCCGGCTCCGGCCGCCTCCGCCCCGTCCGAGGAGGCGATCACCGAGGGCGCCGAGAAGTCGTCCGTCGAGCACAACGGCCACGGTGACGACGACGCGAACACCGGGGCGAAGGTCACCGCCGCCGCCCCGGCCGCTCCGGAGAAGAAGACCGAGGGCAACGCGCCCGAGGTCAACGCCGCGAGCAAGGACGAGGTGCTGGCCGAGACCGGTGGTTCCAGCAGCAGCACCTACCTGGCGATCGGCGGCGCCGGGGTGCTCGCCGCCGGTGCGGCCGTGCTGTTCGCCTCGCAGCGCCGGCGGGCCGCCGCCGCGACGGGGCGCCACAGCCGCTGACCGCAGCGCCCCTCTCCGTACCCCTGCCGCGTCCCTCCGGGACGTCGGGCGCGGCAGGATGTGACGGGCCGGGGTCCGCCGTCCGTACTCCCGGACGCCGGGCCCCGGCCTGTTGCTGTCGTGCGGTGGGTCAGCCGATGACCGAGGCGCAGGTGGTCGGGGTGGCGCGGGCCGGGTCGAGGGCGTTGGCCACCTCGTGGAAGGCGATGCGGTCGATGGTGCCGATCGCGACGTGCTCGGAGAGGTCGAGCGGGCACAGGTCCTGGAGCAGCACGTTGCGTACGTTCGGCCCGTCCAGGTACTGCGTGCGGTACGGGGTCACGACCTGGTCGTACTTGGTCGCGATGACGGTGTAGCGGACGCCGGGAACGGTGTCGCCGCCCGCCGTGAGCTTGGTGATGAAGGGCGATCCCGCGATCTGGTCGGCGAGTCCGGGGGTCTTGTCACTGATGAACTTCTCCACGCCGGGGAAGAACGGCAGCAGTTTGGTGAGGCCGAGCAGCGTGGTGCCGTGGTTGTCCGGCGCGATGCCGACGAGGGCGTTGACCTTGTCGGCGCCGCCGAGGAACTTCAGGTAGTAGTTCGGCATCATGCCGCCCTGGGAGTGGCCGACGATGTCGGCCTCCGGGGCTCCGGTGGCGTCGAGCACCTTGTCGACGAACACGGCGAGCTGTTCGGCGGACTTGTCGATGGGTCCGAGGCCGTGGAAGAAGGGCACGCCGGGGAGCTGACCGTAGTCGAGGGAGAAGACGCAGTAGCCCCGGTTGACCAAGTAGGGGGCGAGGACCAGCCAGTTGTCGATCGAGTTCCCGAAGGTTCCGTGGACCAGGACGACGGGTCGGGGATGGACGGCGGAGGGCTTGCAGGAGTAGTCGTTCCAGCCTCGCGATGTGGCCGTCTCGGCGGCCGGGGCCGCGCTCGCGGTCGCCGTGGGGGCGACGAGAACGGTGAGGGCGAGAAGCAGGGCGGCGAGCAGACTGCGCGTGCGGGGAGTGTGCGCAGCACGGATCCAGGGCAGCATCGTGGGATCTCCTTGCGGCTCAAGGGAGGTGCGATGGCGGTGCGCCCTGTGGCCCGGACCACAAGCTGTACGTGCTCATGCCAAATTACGCACGAGTAAGCGGGCGAGGGAAGTTACGCGTCGGTAAAAACTGGGGCGGCCTCGCGCGAGATCACGTAATGAGGCCGGCCGCGACCAGAGCCCCGCCGACCACCCCGCCCGACGAACGCCCCAACTCCCGGTGCCGTACGAACAATTCCCGATGTCCACTCGGTGCGACCCCTAGGCATGACGCGTTCATGACGACATGCTGCTCCTGCTCCCTCGCACCACCCGACGAGGAGCACCTCAGGAGCAACTCCATTCACCCCCACGGAGGTCGTCCATGCGCCGTCGCTTCACGGTTCCGCTCGCCACGGTCGCCCTGTCACTCCCCCTCGCCCTGGGCACCGCCGGTTCCGCCTCGGCCGCTCCCGCCGACAAGCCCCAGGTGCTCAGCTCCTGGACCCAGACGAGCGCCTCCAGCTACAACGCCTGGAACGCGGCCCGCAACAACCAGGGCGCCTGGGCGGCGTACGGCTTCAACTGGTCGACGGACTACTGCAGCAGCTCCCCCGACAACCCCTTCGGCTTCCCCTTCCAGAACTCCTGTGCCCGCCACGACTTCGGGTACCGGAACTACAAGGCCGCGGGCACGTTCTCCGCCAACAAGGCCCGGATCGACTCCGCCTTCTACGAGGACCTCAAGCGCGTGTGCGCCCGCTACTCGGGCGCGACGAAGACCTCCTGCAACAGCACCGCCTGGACCTACTACCAGGCCGTGAAGATCTTCGGCGTCTCCCCGGCGGACGCGGGCGCCCGCAATCTGCCCCAGGCCGCCTGAGCCCGGCCGCGCCGGGCGAAGAAGAAGGGCCCCCGGCGAACCGGGGGCCCTTCCTCGCTGCCGTCGTACGGTGGTGCGTCAGCCGATCTCGGCGCCGTAGGCGGCCAGCGCCTCCGGGACCGGCTGGAAGAAGGTCGTACCGCCCGAGGAGCAGTCGCCGCTGCCGCCCGAGGTCAGGCCGAGCGCGGTGTCGCCCGCGAAGAGGGCGCCGCCGCTGTCGCCCGGCTCGGCGCAGACCGTCGTCTCGATGAGGCCGTTGACGATGTCGCCGTTGCCGTAGTTGACCGTGGCGTCCAGGCCGGTGACCTCGCCGTCGTGCACCTGGGTGGTGGAGCCGCTGCGGGTGACCGCCTGGCCGACCGTCGCGTCGCCCGCCTGGGTGATCGCCTGGGTGGAGCCGTCGTAGAGGTTCACCTCGCTCGGGTGCTCGGTGTCCGAGGTGTACTTGACCAGGCCGTAGTCGTTCTCCGGGAAGCTGGAGCCCTCGTTCGCCCCGATCTCCGCGCCGCCCTGGGAGTCCGACCAGCTGGTGACCGACTCGGTGCAGTGGCCGGCGGTCAGGAAGTACGGCTCGCCGTCCTTGACCACGTTGAAGCCGAGCGAGCAGCGGGAGCCGGAGCCGAAGATCGCGTCGCCGCCCGCGATCAGCGGCTTGAACTCACCCTTGGTCTTGACGAGTTCGGCCTTGCCGCCGAGGCCGTCGACCACGGCCGAGAGCTTCTTCCAGGCCGCGCCGTCGACCGTGCTGTCCGCGGTGACCTTCACCTTGTTGGTGACCGGGTCGACCGCCCAGGAGGTACCCGGGATCGTCGCCCTGTCGGTGAGGGTCTGCCGGGCCGACTTCAGCTCGGTCAGGGAGTTCTCCACGATTCTGGCCTTGGCGCCCGCCTGGCGGACCTGCTCGGCGCCGGCCTCGTCGACGACGTTCACGACGAGGGCCTTCGCCGTGGTGTCGTAGTACGAGCCCGCCGCGTCCGCACCCAGGTCACGGTTCAGGGTGTCGGCCAGCTTTCCGGCCGCGCCCGCGCTGAGGGTCTTGGCCGCGAACTGCGGCACATCGTCACTGGCGTTCGCAGACTGGAACGTGAATCCCGCTGCGACGAGGGCGACGACGGCCGAGCCGGCCAGCGTCGCGCGCTTCCTGGATATGCGTCGATGCTTCAAGTTCGACCTCCTGTGGGGCCGTGGACGGAGCATGTGGGGTGCCCGTACACGGAGGATGGGGCGCCCACTATTCCGAGGCCGGGAAACGCACACAAGGCCGACTTCCGGACGTGCACACGACACCGACGCTTCACCCTCGGGTCGTTCACTTACCCCCGGTCACGCCATGTCGGTTCCCTTCGCAAACACCCGGTGCAATCATCGGCGGCCCCAGAGTGAGGACTAGTCCTGTCCGATATTCGCCCCCTCGGTCCGGATGGTGGTGCGGTCCGTCCGGATGGCGACGGAAGTCCTCCGTCGGCTGCCTCCCAGGACCTTCACAGTTCCTCGTCGACGAACGGTGCCCGTAACGCCCCTGATGGGTCATCATCGAAACGGCGGCAGGCACCGGAAGCACCTCGGGTCCGGGCCCGCCGGGTGACCGGGTGACCGAGCGGGGGAGGCACGGGTGCGCAATCGGGTGCTCGCGGCGGACGGGCGGCATCTGATGGTCGAGCGGATGGGCGACCCGCGGGGGAGACCGGTCTTCCTCCTGCACGGCACCCCGGGCAGCAGACTCGGCCCCGCTCCCCGCGGCATGGTCCTCTATCAGCGCCATACGCAGCTCATCGCCTACGACCGCCCGGGCTACGGCGACAGCGACCGCCACGAGGGCCGGCGGATCAGCGACGTCGTCGGGGACGTCCGCGCCATCGCCGACGCGCTGGGGCTGGAGCGGTTCGCCGTGGTGGGCCGCTCCGGCGGGGCCCCGCACGCCCTGGCCTGCGCGGCGCTGATGCCGGAACGGGTCACCCGGACCGCGGCCCTGGTCAGTCTCGCACCCCGGGACGCGGCCGGTCTCGACTGGTTCGAAGGGATGTCCGCGTCCAACGTGCTGGCGTACTCCACGGCGGCCGACGACCCGGAGTCCCTGGCGCGGTCCTTCATCGTCCGCTCGGCGCAGATCCGGCAGGACCCGGTGCGGCTGCTGGACGATCTGCGCCGGGAGCTGACCGACTCCGACCGGCTGGTGGTCAACGACGCGGGCATCCGGTCCATGCTGCTGCGCAACTTCAGCGAGGGGCTGCGTCATTCGGCGTACGGCTGGATCGACGACGCCATCGCGTTCTGCCGCCCCTGGGGGTTCGACCCGTCCCGGATCACCGGCGAGGTGCTGCTCTGGCACGGGGTGCAGGACGTCTTCTCCCCGGTCGGCCACTCCCGCTGGCTGGCCGGGCAGATCCCGGGCGCCACCACCGTACTGGAGCCGAGAGCGGCGCACTTCGACGCGTTCCCCATGCTCCCCCGCATCCTCGACTGGCTGCTGGAAGAGCCGGAGCACCGCGGCGGGAACTGACCCGGCCGCCTCGCGCCGGGAGGACAAGGGGGGTGTCCGGCCCTGATCCGCAGGGCACCCCGAGCCTCCCGGCGCGGCGCGTCACACCATCATCGGCTCCAGCTCCCGCCGGAACCGTTGCTCGGTGCGGGCGATCCGTACCAGCGGATGGTCGTCGCCGAGCTGGCGGGCCAGCTCCACGACGAGCTCCGACCGCAACTGCGCCGCCTCGTCCTCCCGGCCCATCGTGTCGAGCGTGACCGCCATGTTCGAGGTCATCGCCAGGGTCTCCGGATGGTGCGTCCCGAGTGCTTCGCGGAACTGCCCCGACAGCCTCTGCTCGGTCTCCAGCGCGATGTCCAGATCGCCCCGGTCGGCCGTCGCGCTGGCCAGGTTCATCACACAGAACAGGGTGTTGGGGTGCTCCCGGCCGAACGCCTCCCGCATGGCGGCGACGACCTGTGTCAGCACCCGCTCCGCCGCCTCCGGCTCCCCGGCGCCCGTCAGATAGACGCCGAGGTTGTTCTGTGCCGCCAGGGTGTACGGGTGCTTCTCCCCCGGCACCTTCATGTACTGGTCGACGACCTCCTGCGCGGTCTCCAGCGCCTCGGCGCTCTCGCCCGCCGCGAACAGGTCCGCCGCGAGGTTGAGGTCACAGGCCAGCGACTCGGGGTTGGCGATGGTGTACTTCGCCCGGTAGCGGGCGCGGGTCGCCACCGTGAGCCGGCGGGCGTCCTCCAGCCGGCCCGCCCTGCGCAGCGACACCGCGAGGCTCTTCGCGGCACTGAGCGTGGTGGGGAAGGTACGGCCCATCGTCTCCTTGAGGCTGTTGTACGTCGTGCTGAGCAGCCCCACCGAGTCCTCGTACCGGCCGACCTCCCGCAGGTCGCGCGCCAGGTTCATGGCGGAGGACAGGCTGTAGGGGTGGTCCGGTCCGAGCACCTGGGTGCGCAGGTCGTAGACGTCCTGGTCGATCTCCCGGGCCCGGGCGTACTGGCCGACGCTGCGCAGGTTCAGGGCCAGGTTGTTGGCGGCGGCCAGGGTCCGGGGGTGGGAGTCGTGGAAGATCTGCCCGAACCCCTCGTGGGCCTCGGTCGCCATCTCGATCGCCCGCGCGTAGTCGCCGAGCAGCCCGAGGTCGATGGCCAGGCTGCTGGTGGTCATGTACGTGTGCGGGTGCTCGGGTCCCAGCACCTCCCGCTGCCGCTCCAGGGTGACCTCGTCCAGCTCCTTCGCCTCCACGTAACGGCCGCGCGTGCGGAGGATGTTGGAGAGGTGGAAGCGGAGGTACAGGTACTGGAGGTCGCGCTCGCCCAGCTTGTCGCGCCAGAGCTCGCGCAGGTCCTCGCCCAGCGCCCAGGCGGTCCTGATGTCGCCGCGCTTCCACAGGTAGCGGACGCGGTCGATCAGCAGCCTGCGGGTCTCCGGCTCCTTGCAGTTGCGGGCGTCGGACGGGCCGAGGTGCGGCCAGATCGTGGCGAAGCGCGGCCAGGTCTCCGGGTTGTCTATCGGCTCGTCGTCGTCGGGGCGGGCCCCGGCGAGGATGCGGTGGACGACGTGCCGGGCCTCACGCTGCTCCTCCTCGCTGAGCTGTGCCTTGATCACGGCCTGGACGAGGCGGTGCACCTGGATGGAGTTGGATACCTGGTCGACCTTGGCCAGGGCGAAGCGGCCGATCTCCCGGATGACGCGGCCCAGCACCAGCTTCTCCTGGAGCGAGGAGTCGTACGGCTTCAGCGCGTCGATCATCTCCTTGCTGTAGAGGAGGTTCGCAGAGATCGGTTCGGGCGCGAAGAAGGCGCAGAGCTGGAGCAGCCGTACGGCGGCGGGCGAGCGCTCCTGGAGCCGGGCGATGGAGATGTTCCAGGTCGCGGCGACCGGTTCCGGGTAGCCGGCCGGCTGGTTGAGCGCGAGGACCTGGGGCGCCTGCTGGGCGAGCTGTTCGAGATAGGTGCCGATGGGGGTGGCGGTCTCCGCGATCCAGGCGGCCGCCTGCTCCACGGCGAGCGGCAGGTCGCCGACCGCGGTCGCCACCTGTGCGGCGTCCTCGTCGCTGAGCCCGGGGGCCCGGCGCTGGAGGTGCTCGATGGACTCCTCGCGCAGGAAGACGTCCACGGGCAGCGCGTCCCCGTGCTGGGACCAGCTCTGGTTGCGGGAGGTCACCAGGATGTGGCCGGAACCGCCCTGCGGGAAGTAGCGGCGCAGCTGCTCGGGGTCGTCCGCGTTGTCGAAGACCAGCAGCCAGCGGTCGGAGGGCACCCCGCGCCGCAGCAGGTCGACGGCCTCCTGGGAGGCGGCCGCGATGTCGTCGCCGCCCTGGGCGCCGAGCCGGGCGGCGAGTTCGGCGAGCGAGGCGACGACGTCGTCGGGCTGCTCGGACGATATCCACCACACCAGGTCGTAGTCGGCCATGAAGCGGTGCACGTACTCCAGGGCCACCTGGGTCTTGCCGACGCCGCCGAGTCCGTACAGGGTCTGCGGCTGCGGCAGGACGACGGCCAGGCCGCCGCCGAGCTGGTCGCGCATCCGCTCCAGGACGAGCGAGCGGCCGGTGAAGCCGGGGTTGCGGGGCGGCGCGTTCCAGATCCTCGGTACGGTGCCGGGGAAGCGGGGCCCGGGCGAGACCCCGTCGGTGACCTGGACCGGGCGGTCCAGGGCCCGCATCACGGCGGTGGTGGCGTGCACCTCGTCCAGCCGGAAGAGGTCGACCGGGTTGCGGTCGATGTACGGGGAGGTGAGGCGTACGTCCCCGATGCGCAGCGGGACCAGTCGGCGGCGGCCGCTGCCGACGGCCTCGGCGGCGGTCCGTTCCCACAGCTCGACCGCGCGCTGGGACTTCAGATACGCGCTGGAGAGCAGGACCACGGTGCGGGCGGCGTTCTCGGCGGTGGTGTCGGCGGGCTCCTCGGGCGGGCGTTCGGCGGAGACGTCGCGCGGCACGACCCGGAAACCGGCCCGGGTGAGAATCGATTCGAGCCAGTCGGCCCACATCCGGTTCTCCGCCACATAGCTGAGGTGGAGATCGGCGGGCAGGGCGGGCCTTCGCCGGGTGAAGGCGTCGCGGATCCGCAGCCGGACCTCTTCGCCGACCGGGGGCATCGAGGTGATCTCCCGGTCGGTGATGACCGCGGTGAGGCGTTCGAAGGCGGAGAGCAGCGAGTTGGTGAGCCCGGCCTCGTCGCCGAAGGTGGAGAGCGTCTCCTCGTAGGCGTAGTAGGGCCGGTACGGGATCTCCACCGCCCCCCAGTAGGCGGTGAGTTCGTCGCCGGACAGATCGCGCGGCAGCCGGTCGAACTTGAGCCGGGCCAGCGCCCGTCCGGCGTCCGCCTTCTCCTTCTCGCCCTCGTCGATGCGCATCGGTACGGGGTAGAGGGCGATGGGGCGGCCGGTGTTGCGCTCGGCGATCTGGCGGGCGACGGAGGCCGCGCCGTCGATGGACTGGTCGCTGAGGGTGAAGCAGTCGACGAGCACGTCGGGGAGGTGGACGGTGCAGATGTCGGCGATGTCGCTGAGGCCGGTCCGGCTGTCGATGAGGACGTAGTCGTAGTTGGCCTTCATGTCGTCGCGCAGGGCGTCGAAGAAGTGGCCGCCGCCGAACCGGTCGTAGAAGTTGTCCCAGTCGAAGGTGGAGACGGTGGCGCTGTACTCGCGGTTCTGCCGTCCGGCGGAGACGAAGTCGAGCGTCCCGCCCTGCGGGAACTCCCAGCCGAGCGACTCCGGGGTCAGCGACACGGCGTGCGGCTGGATGCGGGCGTAGTCGCGGTGCCAGTCCTCGGCGCGCTGGGCGGGGCTGGTCGCGGCCCAGGCGTACTCGGTGATCAGGTCGATCACCCCGGTGGTGGCCCCGAGGGTGGCCGGGTCGAGGAAGGGGTGGAAGAACCGGTGGAGTCCGGGGGCCTCCAGGTCCCAGTCGACGGCCAGGACCCGCTTGCCGTTGGCCGCGAGGATCCAGGCGACGTTGGCGAGCGCCATGGTGCGCCCGGTGCCGCCCTTGTACGAGTAGAAGGTGACGATGCGCCCGTCACGACCGGCACTCATAGGTCCTCCGCTTCCGTCGCAGGGTCGTGCGGGTCGGGTATGTAGCTCGTGTTGCCCATGGGTCCGGTGAGCCGGGTCCGCTCGCCGGATCCGCCGCCGGATCCGGGCGGGTAGGCCTTGGCGTGCTTCAGATACTGCTGGGCGGCCACCTCGACCACCTGGGGCAGGAGTTGGCCGAAGGCCTCCATGGTGGGCACTCCTTTCGCGGCGGCCCGGCAGAGGGCCCGGCCCTGGCCCATCTTCACCGGCATGACCGCTTCGAGTTTCTCGGTGAGCTCGGTCTCCGCGGCCCGGCTCTGGTGGTCGTCGCGGCTCCACGGGACGACCATGGTCACCCAGGGCCGGTTCTCCGCGTCGAAGGCGGCGAGCCGGCGGCAGTGGTCCTCGTCCCGCAGGGCCCAGCGGTCGACGAGCAGGATCTCCGGGGTGCTGGGCGGGGCCTTGCCGTCGTGCCGGTCCTCGTCGAACGAGGTGATGACGGCCTGGTAGTTGAGCGAGCGGACCAGTTCCTCGGCCACATAGGCCAACGGCCGGGCGGAGGTGGGGTAGTACGGGTTCCAGTCCTGGGGGTGGTCGCCGTAGTGGTCGCTGTTGCGTCCCTCGGGCAGATCATGGCGGGTGGGCGCCGCGATGGTGATCTGCATCGGCCGGGGTGCGCCGACTCCGCTGCTGGGGGAACCGAAGGCGCTGGGGGCGAGGCGGTAGTCGACGGGCCGGCCGGTGTCGATGCGGACCGAGTCGGCGACGCTGACGATGCGTTTGGCCAGTTCGTAGACGGCCCGTTCGTACTCCTCGGCGAAGAGTCTGAGTTTGATCAGACCGTAGAGGCCGTCGCTGACGTACCGTTCGCCGAAGTCGCGGTGGTTGAACTGCAACCGCTCGGCGGAACCGGGCAGTTGGCTCGGGGGCACCGGCACCCAGAGTGCGGGGACGATGGCCTCGGCCGGCTGGTTGGAGCGGGCCCGGTGGTGGATGGCCCGCTGTTCGAAGGCGTACCACTCCTTGCCGCACATCTCGCTGGCGAAGTAGCGCGGCGAGAACAGCGGAACGAAGACCCGGCAGGTGGCGAGGACGTCGCCGAGCCGTTCCGACCAGCCCTCCCCGGAGCGTATCTCCCGGTCCATGAATCCCGCGGGTGCGCCGGCGGGTAAGTCGGTCATGGCCATCACATGGCCGCAGAGATCCTGGAAAAGCCGTTCGACCCACATATCGGGGTCCGTGCCGGCGCCGTACCCGGGCGTGTGGGCGTAACTCAGAAAGAAATACGGCCGATGGCCCACCGCTCGCTGTTGCGTCGATGCGTGCACACGACCCCCGTCCTGTATGAGCACTCGCATCCCGGAAGGAGGAAGGGAGTGCAAGCGAACTCATCATTCCGGAGCGGGCCGCGTTCCAGCCCCTCCCGTTCGGTCATTCGAACGTCACTTTCCGGTCAGACACCAGGACGATCGCTCCATCACCGGACGGCGAGAGGCTCCTGCCGCGATTCCTACCGGCCGCACTCCGCGTTCCGCTGATCTCCTTGCGGACAGCGGCGATCAGCTGTTTTCCGTCGACCGTCACCTCCGCCGCGTTTTCGATCATGTCGAGTGCTTCCGGAACACCCGTGAGGAAGCGCGGATCGTAAAGTCCGAGCCCCGCCCGTTCGTATGTCTCGGCCAGCAGTCGGGAGAACGTCACGTGTTCGTTCCCCCAGGGCGTTCGATGTTCCCAGGTACCGTCCAGGGCGTAAAGATCCGTCACTTCACCGAGCGCCCGCAGTTTCGCCCGGCGGAATCCGCTGAGCAGACCGAGTGCCGGCTCCATCGCGCCGGTCACCGGCCCGGAGCCGAGCGCTCCGGGTCCGTGGCGGCCCGGCGCGGCCGCCCCGGTGGAGAGCGGGGTCAGCGTGGTGAGCGTACGGGCGGCCTCGGCGGCCTGGTCCGGTACGGCGTCGGCCAGCAGCGCCCAGGCCCCCGCGATCCGGTGCGCCCAGGCCTCGGCGTCCTCGGCTGCGAGGCGGTCGACCGCGGGGGCGTCGAAGCAGTCGCGGAGGGGGTCGAGGTCGTCCAGCAGGAGGGCGGGGGCCGGTGCCTGCCGCAGGACGCGGACCGGCAGCCAGTGCGGCCCTTCGGGCTCGTCGGGGGCGATGCGCCGTCCGGTGCCGGGCGCGGCTTCCGTCTCCCGGACGAGGAATCCGCCGTCCGCAGGGTGCACCACCGCCGCTCCCCGCTCCCCCGGCCCGCCGAGGACCACGGTGCCGAGGGTGGGCAGGTGCAGGCCTCCGTCGCGGTACGCCACGGGGACGGGCAGGTCGAGCCGGGCGCGGACGGCTGCGGCGGCCACGGTGGCGGCGAGCCGTTCGGCGGCGGGTTCCGCGAGTCCCCGGCCGGCGTCGAGGTCCGTGAGGGCGTCGACCAGCCAGGTGCGGGTGTAGGGGTGCGCGAGGACCGCGTCGAGCGCGTCGGCGCCGGCGGTGTCCGCCTCGACCGCCGCCGCGAGCCGCCAGGCGTCGTCCCAGAGCGCTCCGCCCCGCCCGCCGAGGGTGTCGTGAACCACGGCGAGCAGGGTCCGGGTCAGGTCCTGGTGGGCGGCGAGCAGGGCGGCGGGCGAGCGGACGGCGGGTGATTCGGTGGCGGCGACGGTCCGTTCCTCGATGCCCCGGATCAGGGCGGCCAGGTCGGCGCAGTACACGGAGGGGTTGTCGAAGCCGCCGCCGGAGGCGCCGTCGGAGCGGTAGCGGTGGGTGTAGAGCCCGCCGCCGCACGAGCGTACGACCGGGCAGCGGCGGCAGGTCTCGCTGACGCCGGCCAGACCGAGCTGCCGGGCCCGGACGCCGGGGTGGGCGGCGACCTCGTCGAAGGTGTTGCTGAAGACGTCGAACCCGGTGGCGGCAGCGCCTTCGTAGGCGCTCTTGAGCGAGTCGACCTGTTCCAGCGTCCCGTCGGTCTCGATGACGACGAGGTCGGTGGGGGCGAGGCCCAGGGACTCGGTGAGACTGGGGCCGCCGCTCAGGCTGGAGAGCACTGATGAGAACATCCGGACGGGCATGGGGCGGCCCCGTTCCGTCCAGCGGTCGAAGACGGTCAGGAGCCATGCGGCGTACGCGGTGGGCGATCCGTCCGGGCGCGGCGGCGGCTCGTCCCAGGTGGCGTGCGGCAGCAGGAAGTCGACGAGCGGGGGTTCGAGTTCGGCGAGGGCGTCGTGCACGGCCACCGGGTCGTTGTGGATGTCGACCGTGCAGAGCAGGCCGAGGTCCAGGTGGCGGTAGCGCTCCTCGCGGAGCAGTTCGACCGCTCGCAGCACCATCGGGTGGCTGCTGCGTCCGTCGGCGAACCGGCGGTGGCGGTCGTTGGCGGCGCGGTCGCCGTCGAGGGAGATCCCGACCCGGACGTGGAACTCGTCGAAGAGGTCGAGGTAACGGGGGCTGAGCTGGACGCCGTTGGTGTGGATCCTGAGGTCCAGCTCAGCGATGCCGTTCAGGGCCGAGCCGAGCTCCTCGCAGACCCGGCGCAGTCGCGCGGGCCCTGCCAGGAGCGGTTCCCCGCCGTGCAGGATCACTGTGACGGAGGGAAGCGCATGAGTGGTCGCATGCTCGGCCAGACGCCGGGCTGTCCAGGAAATTGCCTCGTCGGAGATGACTTTCGGTCGAGTCAGCCAGCTCTGATCTGCATGTTCGTAGACGTAGCAGTGGTCGCAGGCAAGATCGCACCTGCTGTGCACTTTGAGAACGAATTCGCGGAAGGGGACCAGGGGTCCTGTCATTCCGCCATTCTAGCCAGTTCTGACGCCTGCTCAGAGAGCGGAATTGAACGTGGAGATCCGGGTGGACCGGGCCGTGGTGGCACCGCATACGCGGTTGATCTTCGTGACGGCGTCGGCGCTGCGGACGTCGGTCGCCGCGAGGGTTGCGCGGGTCTTCGCAGGGGCGAAGTCGGGGGTGGTTCCGTAGGTCTTCACGGCCGTCCTAGGGGGATCCTGAGGGGGTCTGTTTCCGGACATTGAAACGCTGCCGGATTCCGTGTCATCACACGGCCCGGCACGCGCACTTTACTACCGCGGAGGCCCCTCCACATGTCGGCGGAACAGCCTTCACTCCGGTGTTTCGAAAGTCGAAACACGCCTTCCGTTCGGCCTCTTGGGTGATCGGGGCACGAGCGGCGGGACCTTCGGACGGGAGAGCCGGCCGATCCGCCGCCGGCTTTCGCAGGTGGGAGGCTTGCGGACAGCTTCGGAGCCCGCCCGGACCGGGCGCGGTCGCGCGAACCGCGAGGCGCCCGCCGCGGCCTCGACGGGTCGCCGGGACGCCCTGGCGGGGGCCGTAATTCACTCGTTCACCGGCTCCGCTCCGGGGCGGTCGACCGCCGCACGGCGGTCGCGCCGTCCGCGCCCCGGCCCCGGGCACGGGCAGGGCGCGGCCCGGCCTTCCCGGCGCACCCCGCGCGGACGTGGCCGAACCCCGTCGTGGCGGCCGTCCGGGGGGCCGAGGCGCTCTTGCCCGGCCCTGCCCTCCCACCTACTCTCGTGGCCCCGGACGGGTCAGGCGTGACGGCCGGCCGGGTCATACGACAACTGCAGACGGAGGCGACCGTGACGGCGTTGCCCGAGCCGCTGAGATCCATGGTCTTCAGGAACGACGACCTGCCCGAGCTGTTCCATCACACGGACGCGGTCGCCGTGGCCCGCCAGCGCGAGGCCGTGAACACCACCCGGGCGCAGCTTGCGCTGCTCGTGGCCGGCACCGTGCCCGCGGCGCTGCCCTGGCACGCCGAGGACGGGCCCGCGGCCCGGGCGCTGTACGGCGCGGCGGTGCTGGCCTATCTGGGCGTGCTCTTCACGACCTTCCTCGCCTCCCAGCGCAAAGCAAAGTCGCATTGGCAACTCAACCGCTCCGCAGCCGAGTTCATCAAATCGAACTGCTGGCGGTACGCGGTGCACGGCGCTCCGTTCGACAGCGCGTCCGAGCATCCGGAGGCGCTGTTCGCGAACCGGCTGGAGGACGGTCTCCAGGAGCTGCGGAAGGTGGGCTGGGCCGATCCCCGCGAGGAACTGCCGGATTCCGGCGGGCTCATCACGGATTCCATGCGCGCGTTGCGGAACAAGGCCTACACGGTCCGCAAGGAGACGTATGTACGGGACCGGCTCATCGAACAGCGCCGTTGGTACCGCCGGCGTCAGCAGGCCTCCCGGCGCGGGGCGCTCATGTGGTCGGGCGCGATTGTCGCGCTGACGCTCCCGGCGCTGGCGCTGAGTGTGCTCCAGACCTTCGGGGTGGGCCGGTCGTTCGGTCTGACGGGGGCGCTGTCCGCGGCGGCGGCGGCCTGTCTCGCCTGGAACGAGATGCGCCGGCACCATCCGCTGATCTCGGCGCACTCGCTGGTGGAGCAGGACCTGGAGTCGATGCAGGCCGCCATGGAGACCACCCTCACCGAACGGCACTGGCCGGCGGCGGTGTTCGAGACCGAGCGGATCGTGTCGCCCGAGCACACCGACTGGCTGGTCAGACACCGCGTGTGAGTCCCTTGGGCGCGGCCCCGGCTCCGGTCAGCCGCGCAGCACCCCGTCGCGCCAGATGACGGTGACCGGGCGGCCGAGCGTGCGGGCGTACGTCACGATGTCGCCCGTGCCGCCGAGACCCCGGGCGGGGAGGCCGTCCCAGACCGCGAGCAGCCGGTCGCAGTGGTCGGCGATGTAGGCGCCCGCCGCGTAGTACGCCTCGTCGGTGGAGTGCGGGAAGTCGAGCCGGACCTCCCGCGCCGCGCGCGCCTTGAGCGTCCGGTAGCGGGCGAGGTCGGCGGCGTTGTCGAAACAGGCCTCGTAGTCGCCGCTGGGGATCACGGCGGTCAGTTCGGCGCCGCAGGTGAGGGCGAGGTCGGCGAAGAGCTGGTCGGCGCCGACCGCCAGGCTGGAGAGCGCCTGGACGGCTCGGTCGGGGCCGCACAGGGCGGCCCGGATTCCGGCGAGCACATGGGCTTCCGCCTCGGCGGGGATGGAGCGGTGACCGGTCACTCCGATGCGGTACACGGATCTGCTACCCCCTGATGCCAGCGGGGCGCACCCCGGGAGCGCCCCCGCCCCCGCCGCCCCGTCACGACGATCCGTCGTGGCGACATCCTCTCAAGAGCCCCCCGGCGAGCGGGAGCCCCCGTCCGGAATTCCGGACGGGGGCACGTATGTACGGACAGCTCCGTACCCGATCGGCGGGGCCGGTCAGTACACGCTGACGCCGTACGCGTTCAGGGCTTCCACGACCGGCTGGAAGAAGGTCGTACCGCCGGAGGAGCAGTTGCCGCTGCCGCCGGAGGTGAGACCGATCGCCCGGGTGCCGGAGTAGAGCGGGCCGCCGGAGTCGCCGGGCTCGGCGCAGACGTTGGTGCGGATCATGCCGTAGACGACGTCGCCGCCTCCGTAGTTGACGGTGGCGTTGAGTCCGGTGACCGAACCGCTGTGCGTGCCGGTGGTGGAGCCGCGGCGGGTGACGGACATGCCGACGGAGGCGTTGGCGGCGCTGGTGATGTCCTGGCTGCCGACGGTGCCGCTCTTGGTGATGCTGCTGTTGGTGTAACGCACGATGCCGTAGTCGTTGTTCGGGAAACTGGACCCGGAGGTCGTCCCGAGCACGGTGGTGCGGGCGGAGTTGGCGTACCAGGTGCCCGTGCCGTTGGTGCAGTGGCCGGCGGTCAGGAAGTAATAGGTGCTGCCGCTGCGGACGTTGAAGCCCAGCGAGCAGCGTCCGGTGGCGGAGTAGATCGCGTCGCCGCCGGAGATCAGCTTGGTGAACTTGCCGGGGGTGCGTTCGATGCGCAGCGCGTCGGCGTTGGCGCCCGCCGACTTCTTGATCTGGTTGATCTCCGCCTGCGTGACCGTGCTGTCGACGGTGACGACGAGGCGTTTGGTCTGCGGGTCGATGTTCCAGGCGGTGCCCGCGATGTCGGCGCCGAGCACGGCGTCGCTCGCCGCGGTCAGCTGGTTGGCGCTGAACGTCCGGGGGGTTTCGGCGTTCGCGGTGGGGATGGCCATCGCCGCGACGGCGGCGAGCCCCGCGAGGACGGCCGTGGTACGGACGCGTCTCGCCGCGATGGAGCGGTTGTTGGTGCGCTTGATCCTCACGTCGGGTTCCTCCGAGGGGAATCGGGGGCCCTCCTGTGGGGTGGCGGGCCCGTGAGGCGCAGTCGGGGGCCTGTCCGGATTCCGGAATTGCCGTGCCCCTGACAATCGCTGACCGGAGTATCGAGGGGCCCGGACGGGAGGCGCAAGAATGCCTTTCGGCCACGCGGGCCCCACCCGCATCCGGCCCCGAAAACCGTAGGGCTGCCGGGGCCGGAGAGGTGTCGCGCGGGGTCAGGCGTCGATCCGGTTCCGCTCCCCCGCCCCGACCGCCACGGTGAGCGTGTTGCCCGGGGGTGGGAAGGGGCAGATGAAGTGATCGGCGAAGGCGCACGGCGGGAGCAGCGCGCGGTTGAAGTCGACGCTCACGCTGCCGTCGGCGGCGGGCGCCCCGGGCCGCAGGAAACGGAAGCGGTAGCTGCTGTTCCCGCTGGTCACATCGGCGAAGACGGCCCACAGCGACCCGTCGGGCTCGACCGCGACCTGGAGCGTGTGCTCCTGTCCTTCCACCGTGAAGGCGAGCTCCCCGCCGAGCCCGAGACCGCGCTCGACCCCGTCCGCGTTGGCCACCCGTACGGTCCGGTCGGCGTACGGGCGGAAGGTCCCGGACAGTGTCCAGCGGGGGTCGTACGGGGTGGCCTCGATGGTCGAGAAGGCGTGCCGGGCCGGTGATCCCGGGTCGAAGTCCCGTACCGCCCACAGCCCTTCGCGACGGAGGACCACCAGACGCCGCTCCCCCTGCGCGACCCGGGAGTCGTCGATGGGTCCGCGGTCCGCGCCGAGCCGGACCTCGCCGGTCAGGGGCTTGCCGTCGACGACGATGCCGTCCTCGGGGGCGGCCGTGAGGACCACCTCGTCGCCGTCCTCGCGCCAGAGACCGGGGACGGCCGGAATTCGCCCTTCCGGGTGGTCGGAGAGCCAGTGGGTTCCGGTCAGGGAGAGCGGGCCGTACGGGGCGGCGACGGCGACGACGCGCCCCTCGTGCCACCGCTGCCAGTCCCGCACGGCGTCCGGCCCGCCGCCGCCCTGCTCCTGCTGCTGTGCGTCCGTGCTCATGCGGTCAACCTTTCCATACCGGCTCCGGCAGACCGAGGTGCGACCGCAGCGTGGAGCCGGTGTATTCGGAGCGGAACGCGCCGCTCTCCTGGAGGAGCGGGACGACCCGGTCGACGACGTCGTCCAGGCCGCCGGGGGTGAGATGGGGGACGAGGATGAACCCGTCGGCGGCCCGTTGGTCGACGAAGGCCGTCAGGTCCGCCGCGACGGTGCTGGGCGAGCCGATGAACGACTGCCGGGTGGTCGTCTCGATGACGGTCCCCCGCAGGGAGAGCCCCTTGGCCTCGGCGAGCGCGCGCCAGCGGGCGACGACCGCGGAGGGGTCACCGTGCAGGACCCGGCCCCGGGTGATCCCGGATTCGGGGACCGGGTCGATGTCGGGGAGCGGCCCGTCGGGGTCGTACGCGGAGAGGTCGGTGCCCCAGATCTGCTCGGCGGCGAGGATCGCGTTCTGCGGGGAGACCTGCTGACGGCGGATCTCCGCGGCCTTCTCCTGCGCCTCGGCATCGTTGTCGCCGACGACCACGGTGACCCCGGGCATGATCTTGAGGCTGTCGGCCTCCCGGCCGTACGCCGCGAGCCGGCCCTTGACGTCGGCGTAGAAGTCCCGGCCCGCCTCCAGGGTGCCGTGCCGGGTGAAGATGATGTCGGCGGCGGACGCGGCGAACTCCCGGCCCTCGGAGGAGTCCCCGGCCTGGATGACGACCGGGTGGCCCTGCGGCGAGCGCGGGACGGTGAACTCCCCGGAGACCGTGAACTGCGGCCCCTCGTGGGCGAACGGCCGCGAGACGCCCTCGGGCGTCCAGGTGTCCCACAGTTCCCGGGCGGTGGCGACGAACTCGGCGGCCCGGGTGTACCTCTCGGCCCGGTCCAGATAGCCGCCCCGGCGGAAGTTCTCCCCGGTGAAGGCGTCGGACGAGGTCACCACGTTCCAGGCGGCGCGGCCCCCGCTGAGGTGGTCGAGGGTGGCCAGGCGGCGGGCCAGTTCGTAGGGCTCGTTGAAGGTGGCGTTCACGGTGGCGGCGAGGCCGAGCCGTTCGGTGACGGCGGCCAGCGCGTTCAGCACGGTCAGCGACTCGGGCCGGCCGACCACGTCGAGGTCGTGGATGCGGCCGTTGTGCTCGCGCAGCCGCAGCCCCTCGGCGAGGAAGAAGAAGTCGAACTTCCCGCGCTCCGCCGTCCTCGCCAGCTGCTCGAAGGAGGAGAAGTCGATCTGGCTGCGGGAGCGGGGATCGGCCCACACCGTGGTGTTGTTGACGCCCGGGAAGTGGGCGGCGAGATGCATCGGACGGGGCACGGTCAGGCCTCCTTCGCGGCGGTCCTGGCGGCGGCGTAGCGGCTCGCGGGGCGCCCGAGGCCCAGGTGTTCGCGCAGGGTGCCGCCGGGGTGGAAGGTACGGAAGAGGCTGCGGTGCTGGAGGAGGGCCACTGTGCCGTTGACGATCCTTTCGAGGTCGCGTTCGGGGGTGATGGGCGTGAGGTGGAAGCCGTCGGCCGCGCCCGCACGGTGCCACTGGGCGATGAGGTCGGCGAGGTCGACCGGGCCGCCCCGGAAGTAGGTGCCGCGCCCGGCGAGCTGCGGTCCGAACTCCAGACCGGGTTCCGGCGCGGTCTCCACGTCCCCGAGGTCGACGGTGAGCGCGACCAGGACGCGCAGGGCCCCGGGGTCGCGCCCGTGGGCGGCGGCCTTGGCGCGCACCTCGTCGCGGACGGCTGCCGCCTGCTCGGGGGTGGTGGCCCGGACGTGGACGACGTCGGCGTGCCGGGCGGCCGCCGCGCGGGCCGGGGCGGTGGTGGCGTCGATGACGGTGACCGGGCGGCCCTGCGGCGGACGCGGCACGATCGCGGGGCCCTTCACCGTGAAGGTGGAGCCCTCGAAGTCGACGTAGTGCAGCTTGTCCCGGTCGATGAAGCGGCCGGTGGCGGCGTCCCGGATCTCGGCGTCGTCCTCCCAGCTGTCCCAGAGCCGCCCGGAGACGTCGGCGACCTCCCCGGCCTCCTGCCAGAGCGCGTCGGGCGGTGCGGCGGGTCGTCTGCCGAAGAGCCGGGCCTCCGCCTCGGTGGTGGAGACGTCGGCCTGCCAGCCCGCGCGGCCCCGGCTCACCCAGTCCAGGGTGGCGACGGCCGAGGAGACGTGGAAGGGCTCGGTGTGGGTGGTGGTCACGGTCGGGACGAGGCCGATGCGGTCGGTGGCGGGTGCGACGCGGGCGAGGACGGCGAGCGCGTCGAGCCCGGGGCGGGCGAAGGAGTCGCCGAGGGTGACGTAGTCGAGCGCGCCGTCCTCGGCGAGCCCCGCAAGGCGGAGGTAGTGCCCGGCGTCGTAGTGCGGCGGGCCGCCGATCTCGGCGGCCAGATGGAGGGATGTACGGGCGGACATATCGGGGACCTCTCGGGTCTGCGGTCGGTCGGGGGCCTCGCGAGGGTCGTCGCCACGACGGCACCCGCACGGCCCGGGCGTCATGTGCTCCTTGCGTGAAGGAGAGGCGGGTTTCAGAGGACCTTGGAGAGGAACGCGCGGGTGCGCTCCTGGGTGGGGTGGTCGAGTACGTCGGCGGGCGGGCCCTGTTCGACGATGCGGCCCTCGTCCATGAACACGACGGTGTCGGCGACCTCGCGGGCGAAGCCGATCTCATGGGTGACGACGATCATCGTGGTGCCGCCGAGGGCCAGGTCCTTCATGACGTCGAGGACCTCGCCGACGAGTTCGGGGTCGAGCGCGGAGGTCGGCTCGTCGAAGAGGAGCAGGCGGGGTTCCGGGGCCAGGGCGCGGGCGATGGCGACGCGCTGCTGCTGGCCGCCGGAGAGCTGGGCGGGGTAGGCCGTCGCCTTGTCGGCGAGGCCGACCCGTTCGAGCAGCTTCTCCGCCGCAGCCACGGCCGCCTTGCGGGGGTGGCCCAGCGCCGAGACCGGGGCCTCGATGATGTTCTCCAGGACGGTGAGGTGCGGGAAGAGATGGAAGTTCTGGAAGACGAAGCCGATCTTGGTGCGCTGGCGCAGCACCTCGCGTTCGCGCAGCTCGTAGAGCTTGCTGCCGTCCCTGCGGTAGCCGACCAGGGTGCCGTCCACGCTGATCCAGCCCCGGTCGACCTTCTCCAGGTGGTTGATGGTGCGCAGCAGGGTGGACTTCCCGGAGCCGGACGGGCCGAGGACGACGGTGACCTCGCCGGGGCGGACCGACAGGTCGATGCCGCGCAGCACCTCCAGGGAGCCGAACTTCTTGTGCACGGAGCGGATTTCGACCATGGCATCGCTGGGTGTGCTCATCGGGCCTCCTTGACGACGGGCGGATCGATGGGTGGGTCGCTGGTCAGTGGCATGAGAGGAGTCCTTGGGCGCTGAAGCCGTGGTGCGGGAGGAGGGTGCGGAGATCCGTCGGTACGGAAGCGGGCCGGGCGGGCCGCTCAGGAGGCGAGCCGGCCGCGACAGGAGTGGTCGCGCAGGAAGGTGAGCGCGGCGCGGGCGGCGGCGTCGTTCTGCCGGAACGCGGGCCCGCCGGTACGGGGCCGGGTGAAGGCCCCACTGGAACGGGCGGTGGTGAACGGGCCCAGCGCGAAGCGGCGCGGGTGCGGGCGGCCCTCGTCGTCCAGGACCCGGCTGTCGCCCGGGTCCACCGCGAGCAGCCCGCCGTCGGTGACGGCCGACCCGCCGTCGCGCAGGGCGCGCAGCAGCGGGCTCGCGGTGTGCCGGAGCGAGGGGTCGGGGAGCCGGGCCTCGACCAGTGCGCGGGCCTCGGTGTGCGCACCGGGGACGGTGGCGCTGCGGGCCCGGAAGAGACCCTGCTCCTCGTCGGTCTCCACGGTGAGGCCGGCGCCGAGGAAGCGGACCACCCCGGCCCGGGAGAGGGCCAGGAGCTGCTGGAGGCGGGGGCCCGGCGGTCCGGAGGCCAGATAGCTGAAGAAGCCGTGCCACCAGGAGCCGATGTCGCCGAGCCGGACGAGCTGGGCGTAGGCGGAGAGCAGGCCGAGGAAGACCGCGAGGTCCTCGCTGTGCTCCGGGTCGTGACGGCGGGCCAGGTCGGCGGCGATGTGGGCGCGCAGGGCTTCCTGGAGGGCTTCGGGCGAATCGTGGCGGACGCCTTCCAGGGGCCGGTCCAGGGCGTCCAGGTCGAGCCGGTCGGCGGGGTCGGGCACGGCCTCGGCGATCAGCCCGGCCAGTTCGGGGCTGCCCGGGTCGGCGGCGGCGTACTTCTCGGCGAAGACCTCGTGGGCCAGGGCGGTGCGTTCGGGGTGGGCGGTGAACAGCCGGTGGTAGTGGGCGTGGCCCAGCTCCTTCGCGACCGCCGGCCAGATGTCGCGCCGGAAGTCGAGCGGCCCGGTCCGCTCAAGCAGCTCCTCGGTCCACTCGGGTCCCAAGTGCTGTGGCAGGGGCGGCCGTTCACCGGTCCAGGGGTAGCCGATCTTCGCGTGGTACGGGACGCCGCGCCGTGATCCGACGTACAGCACCGGTTCGCGGCCGGACGGCAGGTACACCCCGTTCTCGTACCGCCCGCCGCGTCCTTCGGTGAGCAGGACCATCAGGTCGACGAAGGCGAGGCCGAAGCCCCGGACGATGACGGGCTCCCCGGGGCGCAGGGCGTCTAGGCCGCTGTCGGCGGTGAAGTCGGGCGGCAGGTGGACCAGGGCGTGCCGCCGGGCGAAATCCGCCAGTCCCTTCTGCTCGGGGTCCTGTTCGGCGTCGAGGTGGCCGACGGTGAGGACGACGAGGTCGGCGAGCAGGGGTTCGGGGCGGTCCTGGAGCCGGACGCGCTGCCGGCCGCCGCGCGGTCCGGTGACGGCGAGGGCGGTGGTGCGGTGCTCGTGCACGGTGATGCCGGGTGGCAGGGCGGCCAGCGCGCGCTCGTAGGTCCAGCGCAGATAGGCGCTCTGGAGGCGCCGGGTGGGGAAGTCCGCCCCGGCGAGGCCGTGGATCTCGGCCAGCACGGCGGGGTCCGCGTCCGGGGTGACGCGCCCCGCGCGGACGTCCTCGGCCCAGGCGTCCAGGGCCGGACCTGCCACGACGGGGCCGGCGAGCTCCACCGTCTCGTCGGTGAACATGGTGACGTCCTCGGCCATGGAGTTCATCCACAGCAGCGGCGACTGGTCGGGGCGCCAGATCCGGCCGCCGCCCGCCGGGTGGGGGTCGACGACGTGGAGGTCCAGGGGCAGATCCCCGTACAGCTCAACGGCGTTGGCGGCGATGCGCTCGATCACGCCCGTGCCCCGGGGGCCGCCGCCGATCACCACGATGCCGGGTGCGGCGGTCATCGCGCACCCGCCGTGCCCCGGGCGTAGTACCGCTCGACGTAGCGCTGGCCGATGCTCAGCAGTGTGGTGACGGCCGCGTACCAGATGGTGGCGACGAGGAGCAGCGGAATGACCTGGTAGGTGCGGTGGTAGACGAGCTGGACGGAGTACAGCAGGTCCTGCACGGCGATGATGCTGACGATGGAGGTGCCCTTGAGGGTGCCGATCAGCATGTTCCCGGCCGGCGGCACGATGGAGCGCATGGCCTGCGGCAGCACGATGCGCCGGAACCGCCGCCACGGGCCGAGGCCGAGGGACTGGGCGGCCTCGATCTGTCCGCGCTCGACGGAGAGGATCCCGCCGCGCACCACCTCGGCGGCGTACGCGGCCTCGTGCAGGGTGAGCCCGATGACGGCGATGGTGACGGGGCCGAGGAGACTGACCGTGGAGACGCCGAGGATCTGCGGGTACAGGGCGCCGATGTTGAACCAGAACAGCAGCTGGACCAGGATCGGGGTGGACCGGAAGAGCCAGACGTACCCCCAACTGACCGCCCGGAGAACCGGGTTGCCCGAAAGCCGCAGGACGGCGAGCAGGGCGCCCAGGGCGAATCCGAGCACCATGACCACCGCGGTGAGCCAGAGGGTGAGCCAGAGCCCGCGCAGGACGGACGCGGTGGCGAAGTACGCGAGCACGACGTCCCACTGGAAGGCGTCGTTGCGGATCACGGAGTCCATCGCGAGCGCGAGCAGCACGAGCACGGCAACAGCCGCCGCCCAGCGACCTGTTCGGCGTACGGGAACGATGCGCGGCACCGCATCGGCAGCGTCCTTGGTGAGCGACGGCGAGGCGGGGGGAGGCGAGGACGAGGGCAGCGAGACGGTCTGCGGGGGCATGCGGGAGCTCCGTGGATACTCAGATCGAACACGGGGCGTGCCTTCACACCGGTAGAACCACACGTGGACCGGGCCCCTCAGCGCCGGTCCTGCTCCGAGATAAGCGGCGTGCGCGGGGAGTTGTCAAGCCTGTCCACACTGTGAGCCGCAGATCTCACCTCGGTTGACGCGCCCTCGGATGCCTGTTCAACTTGGCCCATGCATCCGCAGCAGTGGCTGGTCACCCGCTCCCACATCGACTTCGGTCGTGTGTGGTCCTCTTCCTGTTGAGCCGACCCTCTGCTGTCCGGTTTTCCCTGCTCACGCCACTTTTCCGGCGTTCGAGCCCAGTTCCCCGCGTGACTTCACCCTCACCTTCGCCACACCGCTCCGCCCTCCCCTCGCCTTGCTGAACGCTCTTCCGCACCGCTGAAGCCTTTCGCCGCTCCCCCGTGCCGCCCCGGCTCCGTGCCGCCGCGGCCCGGGGCGGTCGGCGTCCCCCGACGAACCCGGAGAAGCACCCCCATGTCCCGATCCCGGCATACCGCCCTGTTCGCCCTGGTCACCGTGACCGCCCTGACGCTCGCCGGCTGCGCGGAGCCGGCGGACCCTGCGGGTGGAGGATCCGGCGGGGCCGCCGCCCGGGGGAAGGCCCCGACGAGCGACGTCGTCTCGAAGGTAGGCAAGGACGAGGCCGCCGCGAAGCTGCTGCCCACCGGGGTGCGCGAGGCGGGCACGCTGCGGATCGCCTCGTCCGTCGGCACGCCGCCCGGCGCCTTCTACGAGGAGGACGGCTCCACGCCGGCCGGCGCCGACATCGACTTCGCGGACGCGGCGGCCCGTACCCTGGGGCTGGAGCTGAAGCGGGAGGTGGCGTCCTTCGAGGCGATCCTGCCGGCGCTCGGCAGCGGGAAGTACGACCTGGGCACGGGGAACTTCGGCGTCACCGACGAACGCCGCAAAACCATCGACTTCGTGACCTACATCAACGACGGGCAGGGCTTCGCGGTCCGCGAGGACAGCGAGCTGAAGAAGGTCACCGACCTCACCCAGCTGTGCGGCCTGGACGTGGCGACCGGGGCGGGCACCACCTTCGAGGTGACACTCCAGGAGAATCTGCCCCGGTGCGCGGAAGCGGGAAAGAAGCCGTACAAGGTCAGGACCTACGCCGACCAGGCGGCGGTCTGGATCTCGCTCCAGCAGAACCGCTCCGATGTCGTCATGTCGACCATCAACGGACTGCGCTACGCGGTGACCCAGCAGGAGGGGCTGCGCTTCCTCAACGAGTTCAAGCGGCTCGACGTGGGCTTCGCCTTCAAGAAGGGCAGCCCGCTGACCCCCGCCTTCCAGGCCGCCGTCAACCGGCTCAAGGCGGACGGGACCTACGACCGCATCCTGAGGAAGTGGGGCACGACCGAGTCCGCGATCGAGACCTCCGAGATCTCCCCGCCCGAGCTGAAGTGACCCGGCGTCAGCCCGGACGGGACGGCAGGCGGCCTCAGCAGTCGCAGCCGCAGGACTCCCCGCAACAGCAGCAGCCCTCCCCGCAGTCGCCGCAGCAGCTGCACGCCTCGCAGCAGTCGCCGCAGCTCTGGCACGGCGCCTGCCGCCGCTCCCGGCTCCAGGGGTCCTCGAAGCTCCCGCAGCACATCTGGCAGGTGCAGGCGAGTCCGACCCAGACCAGGCATCCTGCGATGAGGCCGCGCCGGTCGCGGGGCGGCTGCGGTGGAGGGGGCGGGGAGCCGGGGCCGCCGGGGGCGTACGGGTTGCCGGGCGGCGCACCGTACGGATTGCCCGGCGGGGGCCCGAAGGAGCCGTCCGGGGTCAGCGGCCCCGTGCCCTCCTGGTGCGAGCAGGAGGAGGTGCCGAACGCCCGGTCGACGGAGCGCCGCAGCTCGTGGGCGAGCAGGACGTGGACGAGCTTGCCGTCGGTGAACTCCACCTCGCGCAGCGCGAGCCGTACGCCGTGCAGCGCGTCGTCACAGAGCCGCCGCGCCTCGGCGAGCGGGGTGCCGGTGGCCGTCAGCGGGTTCCAGGCGCCCGACGCGGCGTCCGCCTCCCGGTCCTCGACCGCGTCCAGCAGATGGGCGAGCCGCCCGAAGAGCCGGCCGGCCTCCGCGAGGGGCGCGGCGTTCTGCGGCTTCCCGGCGAGGTGGGCGGTGTGGGCGAAGGCGGCGGCGGTGGCGGTCTCGGTGGGTTCGGTGACCGTCAGCAGCGGGGTGCCGAGTCCGGCGAGCGTCTCGATCCCGGTCTGCCGGTCGACCGCGTCGACCAGGAGGGCGGTGTCGAAGCCGAGGGCCGCGCCGGTCCGCGCACCCGCCCGGTCCCATCCGGCGGCCACCCGGCGCGCGGCGGCGGCGACCGGGCGGCGGGCCAACAGCCCGTCGCGGTCGGCGACGTGGTCGCGGACCTTGGCCGAGGCGAGGACGAGCGAGACTGCGGCGGCGAGCCGGGCCCCTTCGCCCTGGGCGACCGGCGCGGTGCGCATGGCGCGCAGCGGGCAGGGGCCCGCGGTGCGACGCCCGCCGGGCGCGAGGCCCGTCTGAGCCTCCGTCAGGACAGAGACGATGAGGCCGTCGTAGTTCGTCACGATACGGGCGAACTGTCCGTGATCCGCCCTCAGAGCCAGGCAGAGACCGCAGAGATGGGCCATCCACTCGACCCTGAGACCTTCGGAGAGGCGGTGGGTGCAGGGCCTGACGATTCCGAACACGACGATCCCCCGAGAGCCGTTCAGCCGGTGCGCGACGCTCGCGCACCGGGGCGTCGTGCATCGTATCCAGCCATCCGTTCACCCGTCCGTCGGCAGCATCACCCGTACGGCTCGACGCATCATATTTTCTTTTCGCAACCCCCCTTATGCGGGACGAACCCTGACGAATCGCCACATCCTCTGCACCAGTAGCGTCACGAATCGCCTGCGAGCCGACTATCTACTTGGCGCGCTATCCGCATCATGGACGACCATAGGGATACGAAAGAGATGCGGAACGCCACAGAACCGCGGTGAGAGGAGGCGTCCATGGGATCGGTGCGCAAGGCGAGTGCCTGGCTGGGCCTCGTGGAGGACAACGACGAGCGGTACTACGACGACGAGTACAACGAGGGCACGGAGACCGGTACGGGCAACCAGGCCTGGGTCACCGACCCGCGGGTGCAGGTGGCCGCCGAGGCCGCCGAGGAGCGGGACCGCCGGATCGCGACGGTGACCCCGGACAGCTTCCGGGACGCGCGGGCCATCGGTGAGCTCTTCCGGGACGGCGTCCCGGTGATCGTCAACCTCACGGCCATGGACCCCGCCGACGCCAAGCGCGTGGTGGACTTCGCCGCCGGGCTGATCTTCGGTCTGCGCGGCTCGATCGACCGGGTGGCCACCCGGGTCTTCCTGCTGTCCCCCGCCGACACCCAGGTGGTGGCGGGCGAAGCCGCCGGCCGCAAGGCCGACGGCTTCTTCAACCAGAGCTGAGCAGGGCGCTCGCCGGAAAGATCCGGTCAACGCCGCCGGCCGGCGTGCGCGTCACGGCGCACCTCCGTCACCGGAAGGCGTCGAGACCGGTGAGCGCCTTGCCCAGTACCAGCTGGTGCATCTCCACGGTGCCCTCGTAGGTGAGCACCGACTCCAGGTTCGTCGCGTGCCGCATGACCGGATACTCCAGCGAGATTCCGTTGGCCCCGAGGATCGTGCGCGAGGTGCGGCAGATCTCGATCGCCTCCCGCACGTTGTTGAGCTTGCCGAAACTGACCTGCTCCGGCCGGAGACCGCCCGCGTCCATCCGGCGGCCCAGGTGGTGGGCGAGCAGGATGCCCTTGTGCAGCTCCAGGGCCATGTCCGCCAGCTTGGCCTGGGTGAGCTGGAAACCGCCGATCGGGCGGCCGAACTGCTCCCGGCTCCTCGCGTAGTCGAGGGCCGACTCGAAGCTGGCCCGCGCCGCGCCCATGGACCCCCAGACGATGCCGTAGCGCGCATGGCTCAGACAGCTGAGCGGGCCGCGCAGCCCCTTCGCGTCCGGCAGCACGGCGTCGGCCGGCAGCCGCACCTCGTCCATGACCAGCTCACTGGTGACCGAGGCGCGCAGCGACCACTTGTGGTGGATCTCCGGGGCCGAGAAGCCGGGGGCGTCGGTCGGCACGACGAAGCCCCGGATGCCCCGGCCGTCCTCGCCCTCGTCGGTCTGCGCCCAGACGACGGCGACCCCGGCGACCGAGCCATTGGTGATCCACATCTTGCGGCCGGTGAGGATCCAGTCCTCGCCGTCGCGCTTGGCGTACGTCCGCATCCCCGCCGGGTCCGAGCCGTGGTCGGGCTCGGTCAGGCCGAAGCAGCCGATGATCTCGCCGGCCGCCATGCCGGGCAGCCACCGCTGCTTCTGCTCCTCGGACCCGAAGCGGTGGATCGCGTACATGGCGAGCGACCCCTGTACGGAGACGAGCGAGCGGATCCCGGAGTCGGCGGCCTCCAGCTCCAGGCAGGCCAGCCCGTACTGGACGGCGCTCGCACCGGCGCAGCCGTAGCCGTCCAGGGACATGCCGAGCGCGCCCAGGGCGCCGAGTTCGCGGGCCAGCTCCCGGATACCGGGCAGCTCGCCCTTCTCGTACCACTCGGCGATGTGCGGCAGGACCCGGTCGGTGGCCCAGGTGCGGACGGTGTCGCGGATCGCGAGGTCGTCCGGGCCGAGCAGGTCGTCGATACCGAGGGGATCGGCGGCGTCGAACGGCGGGAGCTTCGACGGCTTCGCGGACTCGGTGCTGGACATGAGGGTGCCTCCGGCGGCTCGCACGGTGCTCGGAGGGACCGGGAGACGCCCGCCCTCCGAAAACTAGCAGTGGTAGTCAGGGCGTTGTGCTGACGTTACGGGTCAGTGTGCCGCTCGTCCAGAGCCCGCCGCCTCGGCCGGCTCGCGGCGCGCGGGCAGCATCGGGCGCGGGGCCGGGCGGTTCCGCGTGGCGGGACGGACGGCCTCGGTCGCCTGGTTCGCCTGGGCCGTGCCGGCCGGTTCGGGCCGTTCGGCCGGCTCGGCTTCGCTCCGGCGGCAGGGCTCCTTCGGCGGGCACTCCATGACCTTCGGCAGCCGCAGGGCGGCCAGCGCCCCGAGCAGCAGGAGCCCGGCGCTGACGAAGAGCGTGATGTGGAGTCCGTCGATGAAGGCGTGCCGGGCCGTGGTGCGCAGCAGATCGCCCATCGGGCCGCCGAGCTGCGCGGCGACCTGGTAGGCCTCGCCCAGTGAGTGGGAGGCCTCGGCCCCGGCACGGGCCGGGACGCCCTTGTCGCCGAGGGAGGCGAGGCCGGGGGCGTAGGCGGCGTTCATGACGCTGCCGAGCAGGGCGATGCCGAGGCCCGCGCCGAGCTGGTAGGAGGTCTCGCCGATCGCCGCCGCGCCGCCCGCCCGCTCCGGCGGGGCGTCGCTGAGCATCGACTCGTACGCCCCGAAGAGCGTGGTCTGCAGCCCGAAGCCGAGCAGCACGAACGCGGTGGTCAGCAGGGCGGGCCGGTCGTGCTGCCCCATCGCCGTGAGCACCAGGACGGAGGACGCGGTGAGGACGAAGCCCCAGCCGACCATGCGCCGGGGGCCGAAGCGGCGCAGGGTGTACGAGCCGGTGGCGCCCGCGGCCATCGCCGCGAAGGTCAGCGGCAGGAGGCGCAGTCCGGTCTCCAGCGGGGTGAGCCCCAGCACCAGCTGGAGGTACTGGACGGCGATCAGTTGGAGGCCGACCAGCGCCAGCATGGCGAGCACGATGCAGCCGACGGCGGTGGAGAAGGCCGGGCGGGCGAACATCGACACGTCGATCAGCGGATGCCTGCGGCGCTTCTGCCGGCGGACGAAGAGGATCAGGAGCGCGAGACCGAGGGTCAGCGGGCCGAGCGCGACCGGATCCAGGAGCCCCGCCCCGCCGCCCAGGCGCTTGACGCCCAGGACCAGGCCGAGCACCCCGGCCGCGGCCATCAGCGCGCCCAGCACGTCCCACGGGCCGTCGTCGCCGCCGCGCGACTCGGGCAGCAGCCAGCGGCCGAGCGGCAGGATCACGGCCATCAGCGGGATGTTGATCAGGAAGACCGAGCCCCACCAGAAGTGCTCGACCAGGAAGCCGCCGACGACCGGCCCGGTGGCGGCGCCGACCGCGGCGACCGCGGTCCACACCCCGATGGCGAGCGCCCGCTCCCGGCGGTCGGGGAAGACCTGGCGCAGGATCGACAGCGTGGCGGGCATGATCATCGCGCCGCCGACGCCGAGGAGGGCGCGGGCCGCTATCAGGACGCCGGAGGTGTCGGCCGTCGCGGCGAGCACGGAGGCCAGGCCGAACAGCGCGTAACCGATCAGGAGCACACGCCGTCTGCCGATCCGGTCACCCAGCGTGCCGAAGAGGATGAGCAGCGAGGCGCAGACGAGGGGGTAGGCGTCGACGATCCACAGGAGGGCCGTGCCGCTCGGACGCAGATCCTCGGTGAGGGACGGCACCGCGACATGGAGCACGGTCGCGTCGAGTGCGACGACGAGAAGACTGAGACAGAGGACCACGAGGACGACCCAGCGGTTGGCGTCGTCGGCTTTGCGCAGCCGGACTCCGGCCGTGGTCGTCCCGGACATCTACGTACCTCCCGATGGGTCCCTCGCGCTCGGCGGACCGACGGTGACGTGTGGGGTGCGCGTCCCTCGGGCCCGGCATCGGCGGGCGAGTGATTCGTCAGCGTACGCGAGTTCGGGGTGGTCACACGTGGTCCACGTCATACCCCGGTCCGCCGCACAGTGTGGCGTACGCCATCCCGGGCCCGGCCGGTGGGGCTCCCGTCGGGGGGCCGGAGGCCCGTGGCGGCGGGGCCGCGGGCGGCCGGCGCGGGGGGCGGCGGGGCGGTGTGCGGCTCCCCCGAATGGCGGGATCAATTGCCGCGGATTTCGGTGCGCCTCATTTTCCGAGAGATCAAACACGCTTACGAACGGAACCCGCGCGCTATTGGGGCCAAGATCACGAGGATTCTTCTCGACGCCCGGAAAAGACGCCGTTCCGAGACAAAGTCCACATCACATCGTCATCACAAAGCGGCCGGATTGGCCTGCTCGCACACTCACTCGCTGTAACGTCGATTGGGTGCGTACCGACATCTTTGCCCGGCTGGACCGGGAGCCGGAACCGCCGAAGATAGAGGCACCGCGGATGAGCCGTCACCGCATCGCCCTCTTCGGCGGGACGTTGGCGTTCTATCTCGCCATCGTCTGGGCGGTGCTGATCACGTCCTGGCTGGTGGCCCTGGACTGGAAGGTCATGCTGTTCCGGCCCTACCAGCAGTGGCCCGAGCTGCACCCCTTCCTGGACTACTACGTCGTGCTCGGCCAGCGCGGCCCCACGGCGGTGATGGTCGCCTGCTGGCTGGGCTGGCGCTCCTGGCGTCAGCACACGCTCCGGCCGCTGCTGGTCCTCGGCACGTCCTTGCTCCTGCTCAATGTGACGGTGGGCGCGGTCAAGCTGGGGCTCGGGCGGCTCGGCCCGCACTACGCGACGCAGATCGGCTCGGCCGAGATGTTCGCCGGCGGCGATATATTTCCTTCCGGGCACACCGCGAACGCCGTCGTGACCTGGGGAATCCTCGCCTACCTGGCCACCACGCCACGGGCCAGGCGCTATCTGTCGGCGGTCTCCGCGACGGTCTCGCTGGGTGTCGGCCTCACCACCGTCTACATCGGTACGCACTGGCTCAGCGATGTCCTGCTGGGGTGGGCGGCCGGTCTGCTCATCCTGCTGGCGCTCCCCTGGTTCGAGCCGCTGATCGCCCGGACCGAGGCCTGGATCTTCGCGATGCGCGAGCGGTGGCGGGAGCGTCGCGGCGGGGCCCGTCCGGCGCCCGTGGCCGACACCGGACCGCAGCCGGTGCTGCTGCCGCAGTCGATGGCCACCGACGGCCTCACCGCCGAGGCCGTCACCGCCCCGGCCGAACCGGCGCTCCCCGCCGGGCACGCGGCGACGGGCGTCCGGGCGCGGGCCCACACCGGGCACCCGGCGCGCCCGGGCTCCATGCCGGTGGCCCCGGCGGGCGTCCGCCGACCGCCGCCGCACACCGAGCGGGGCCCGCGCGCGGGCAGCCCGGCCCGCCCGATGACCGGCGGCTGACACGAGCCCGTGGAGACGCCGAAGGCCCCGACCGCGGTCGGGGCCTTCGGCGTTGCGGCGTGTCGGGCGGGGAGCCGGCGGGTCAGCCCACCCAGCAGCGCGTCACGGTGTCGTCCTCGACCTGGAAGTTGATGCGGCCGTGGCGGAACTCCATGGTCAGGAAGGCGCCCGGGGGGACGGACCGGACCGTGTCCCAGCCACGGCTTCTGGCCTGCCGCTCGGCGGTGTCGGCGGCGAGGCCGACGTACGCGTCGGCGTCGTCGTCCGGCTGTGCTGGAGGGGTCGGTAGAGATGCCATGCCCTCACCGTAGGCGGCCCGGGACCGTGACGGAAGGCGGGGCCGTCAGGGCGTTCCGTTGCATCTCCATGTGCCGTGGCGGTCACGCTTGTGTCACAGGATCCCCACACGCTTATACGCGGTTCTATTCACCCGGACGGACCGGCGGGAAGCTTTGCGAAATCATAGGGTGACCTGCTTCTTTTACGATCGGAGCGGCAGATTTTCACCCTGCCCGGCGCACCGGAATTTCTCTCCCCCGTAAACTCTCCTTTCCCTCCCGTGGACTCACGGTCCGTCGAGCGCCCGGGTGAGTCTCTCCCGCGCGTCCCGCATCAGATCGGTGAGCTCGGGAGGTTCGATCACCTCGAAATCGATCCCCATCATCAGGACATGGATCACCAGGACGGTGAGGTCCGGGGCGCCCGTGGTCAGCCGGCAGGTGTCCGCGTCCACGGCCTCCAGGACCCCGGCGGACGGCGAGATCCGCTGGGCGGCCTCCGCCAGCGGGGCTCTCAGCAGGATCACGGCGCGGGCCGCGTAGGCGGAGACCGCGACGCCCTGCGAGACGTACGCCGCCAGGTCCTCGGCGGGCGGAGGGCGCGGGACGAAGCGGGGGCCGTGGGGCGGGGTCGGGGTGATCCGGTCCGCCCGGAAGGTGCGCCAGTCCTCCCGCTCCAGGTCCCAGGCCACCAGATACCAGCGGCGCTCGGTGCAGACCAGCCGGTGCGGCTCGACCGTCCGGCGTGAGGACTCCCCGCCGTGGGTCCGGTAGGCGAACCGGAGGCGTTCGGCGTCCCGGCAGGCCGCGGCCAGCTCGGTGAGCAGGCCGGGGTCGACCAAGGAGGCGTCCTGGCCGTGCAGCATCGGCACGGTGAACGCGCCGAGCGCGCCCACCCTGCTGCGCAGCCGGTTCGGCAGCACCTGTTCCAGCTTGGCCAGCGCGCCTACGGAGGACTCGCCGATGCCCTCGATACCGTGCCCGGCGGCCGTGCGCAGGCCGACGGCGACCGCGACGGCCTCCTCGTCGTCCAGCAGCAGCGGCGGCAGCTCGGCGCCCGCCCCGAGCTGGTAGCCGCCACCGGTGCCGCGGGCGGCGTTCACCGGGTAGCCGAGTTCGCGCAGCTTGTCGACGTCCCGGCGGACCGTGCGCGGGGTGACGCCCAGCCGGTCGGCCAGATCGGCGCCGGACCAGTCACGGTGGGTCTGGAGCAGCGAGAGCAGGCGCAGCAGTCGTGCCGAGGTCTCCAACATGGGGGCGAGTCTGCCAGGGCTTGCGGACAGACCCCGTCCGCAAGCCCCCTTCCTCGGCGTCAGCGGTCCGCGGGTACGGGCTCCAGGCGCAGGCACAGGTCGTTGTCGGTGGTGTAGCAGGGGGTGGCGCGCACTCCCGGGGCCGCCGGGTGGCCCGGGTAGACGAAGGACTTGTCGCGGGACCAGACGTCGTCGAGTATCCGGGAGATCCTGACCCCGGCCGCGCCTGTCGCCGGGACCAGCCACAGCTGCCAGCGCTGCGCCTCGGGGACGGGTCCGGCGGCCGGCGGGGCGTAGGGCAGGGTGAAGGTGAAGGACCCGGCCGGTCCGTCCGGGTCCGGGGCGGTGAGCGGGACGCGGTGCACCCGGTCGGGCTCCCCCGGCAGCCGGGCCTCCACCACGGCACCCTCCCCCGCCTCGACGCCGTACAGCACACCCCGGACCGTCATGCCGGCCGGGCCCGCGAGGACGGCGCCCGCCTCGGCGTGCGGGGCGCGGACCCAGGAACGCACGGCGAGCCGGCCGTCCAGGGTCGGGTACGGGACCCGGGCGCTGACGCTCGCTGTTCCGGTGTCCGGGCAGCGGTCGACGAGGGCCCGCAGGTCGCGCAGCCCCGGTTCGACAACCGCCTCGGCGGGCTCGTCCCCGGGCTCCTCGACATACGCGTCCCAACGCCCCTCGGCCAGTTCGGTGGAGGCCGGGAGCACTCCCCGCAGCCGTCCGGGGGCCGGCCTGCTGAGCGGTATGCGCAGCGTGCCGCCGGGCTTCCTGCCCGCCGCACCCCGGCGCCGCAGGAGCAGCACGGAATCGGGGACGGGAGCCGGGGCGGTCAGGTCGAAGGTGAGCGTTCCGGCGCGGTCGGCGGCGCAGTCGGCCCGTACAACGGTGGAGTTCATGAGGACCTTCCCTTGCGGAGCACGTCGGCGGCCTTGTAGCGCAGGGCGTAGGCCCCGTCGAGGACGCTGCCCCGGGTGCGGTGCAGCGCGGTGCGCAGGGCTCCGTGCCCGTGCCCCTGGCTGCCGCGCGCGACGAGCTCGGTGAACAGGCTCTCGTGCTGCTCGGCGATCCGGGCCGGGTCGAAGCGGGCCGAGGCCTTCAGCGCGGCCCCGCCCATCCGGTGGCGCAGTCCGTCGTCCTCGATCAGCTGGAGCAGGGCTGCGGCGATCGCGTCCGGGTCGCCGACCGGCACCAGGCGGCCGTCGACGCCGTCCTCGATGATCTCGGCCGGTCCGTGCGGGCAGTCGGTGGCGACGACGGGCAGTCCGCCGCGCATCGCCTCGACGATCGTCATCCCGAAGGACTCGCGCTCGGAGGTGACGGCGGCGATCGACCCCTTGGGCCACTCGGCCTCCATGGGGTTGGCCGAGCCCATCAGGAACACATGGTTGTGCAGGCCGAGTTCGTCGACGAGGGAGCGCAGCGCCGCCTGTTCGTTCCCGGTCGCGTCCCCGCCGCCGTAGATGCGCAGCCGCCAGTCGGGGCGGGCCGCGGACACCTGGGCGAAGGCCCGCACGAGGAGGTCGTAGCGCTTGACGCGGTGCAGCCGGCCCGCCGCGACGACCCATTTCAGGTCGCCGTCCGCGGGCGGGCAGGCGGGCTCGGGGACGGCGTTGGGGATGGCCTCGATCCGTACGCCCGGGAGCTTCAGCCGGCTGCGGTAGTCGTCCGCGTCGGCGCGGGTGACGGTGGTGAGCGCGTCGAGGAGCGTGTAGCGGTGGGCGATCTCGCGGCGCAGCCGGTAGCCGTGGCTGTCCAGCGTCAGGTGCTCCTGCCCGACGCGCACCGGTCCGCGTCGGGTCTGCCGGCTGAGGTGCACGTTGAGTCCGGGGCGGGTGCCGACGACGACGTCCGCCTCGATGCCCTGGAGGTGGGCGGCGATCCGGGCGTCGGTGAGCCGGCTGTACTGCTTGTGCCTGCTGTCGCCGCGCGGGAACACGGTGGCGGGCCGGGCGTGTTCGGCACGCTCGCCGTCGTAGGTCGCGCTCTTCTTCCGCAGGTCGACGAGGTGGCGCAGGGTCACGCCCTCGGGGGCGCCGAGGACGGGGACGTCACGGTGCCGGAAGACGGACACGATCTCGACGTCGTGCTGCTCGGCGAGCGTACGGGCGAGCGTGAACGTCGTCCGGATCGTTCCTCCGATTCCGTAGGCATTGTGCAGAAGAAAAGAAATATGCATGGTGTCGCTGTTTCCCCTGTCGACCCGGCCTGGTCAAGACTGCCACTTCCCCGCGGATTCGTGCCCGAAATACGCCGGGAAATCCCGGAGCATCCGCGAGATGGCGCACGGGATCCCCGGTTCCGCCGCCGGACGCACGCTGACCTGCGGGTTCCGGAGGCTGTCCATCCGTTTTCCTGCGAGTCCGGAAGTGCCGGGTCCGCTCCCGCGGGCCCACCGGTGCGGTAAACCGGCGCCTACCCGCCACCCGTTCGCCAATGCTTTCCTTCGAGCTTGACGAAGGAAAAGGCCGGGAAGTTGCCTGCGCCCCGGAGGAATTTCCGAGCGGGACGCGGGAGCCGTCCGGCGAGCGCGCGGAAGCCGTCCGCCGGACACGCGGGAGCCGTCCGGCGAGCGCGCGGAAGCCGTCCGCCGGACACGCGGGAGCCGTCCGGCGAGCGCGCGGAAGCCGTCCGCCGGACAGTCGATGTACCGATGTGTCGACCTGGCCGCACTTCCGTCCGCTCTGGTGCGTGACCCCGGCCACGGATCCCGCGTTGTCTCTTCATGAGCCGGGAACCACCCGGCCCACGCACCGAGTTCGAGGAGCCCCCGTGCCGCGCATGCTCGACGTCAGCCAGGACGTACGCGCCGAGATCGGCGACGACGAAGCCGACCGGCTGCTCGTCGGCGACAACACCCCGGGCAGTTACGACTGCACCTCCTGCCGCACCCCCGGCGACTCCGACCAGGAACGCACCAGCACGGTGCTGTTCATCGGCGACGAGACCGCCGTGCTCGCGTTCGCCCACGCGACGTGCATCCCCTCGCAGGTCGTCAGGGTCGCGGAGGACCAGCTCCAGGGCGCGGTGCGCAGTATCACCGGCAGCGAGCAGAAGGACACGGAGGGGCTCATGCCCGAACAGGCCGTCCTCGGCATCACCAGCGGACTCGTCCTCATCGAGGACGATCTGCGCCCGGCCCTGGTCGTCGAACCGACCGGCCCGGTCGCCAGGCCCGGCACCGACGGCAGCGGGGGCGACGAGTTCCTCCAGCTGCTGCTGGAGCAGGGCTTCCGTCCCGCCCCCGACATGAACCGGCTGCCGGAGGTCCTCCCCGGCTGGTCCGTGCTGCTGGCGGTGGGTCAGCTGCACGCCGTGCTGCAGCCGAGCGCCGGCGGCGGCAACCCGGTCGCCTGGTGGCAGGCCCACCAGCCGCTCCAGGTCACCGAGGGCTGGCGGGCTGCGGTCAACAAGTCGCAGACGGTCCTCGTCTTCGCGGCCCCGGCCGGCACGATCGGCCAGCAGCCGCGCGAGGACCTGCTCCGGGACGCCCTGGAGAAGGCCGCGGCCAACGGGGTCCTGGTCGCCGCCTCGATGCCGCTGGCCGGAACCTGATCATGTCGGGCCGACTCGGCCACCCCCGCCGAACAGCGATTTCTCCGGCGGGGCCGCATCCGACGGGCCGTGAGGTCGTTGGCACCTACGTGCACTCATACGACTCCCCCCGCCAGCATCAGAGTCAGATCCCCGCCATGCGTCCTGCGCAGGATCCGCCGGGGGGCGTGTCCCCCACCCCGATCTACGACGCGCTGTACTCCGAGTACCGGCGCTCGTTCCGGGCGTTGCCGGGCGACCGGAGCGGTGAGGAGAATCTCGGCTTCTCGGCCTTCGGCGCCGGTCTCTTCGCTTCCCGGGCCCCGCTGAGCGGTCACTCCGCCGCCGCCTCGCACGGCGGACACGGCGGCCCGGGCGGGAGCGGCGGGCAGAGCCAGCGCACGACGGGCAGCCTCGGTTCCTGGCAGCGGGTCGGGCGGCATGCGGGGCGGCCCCGTCCCGCGGCGCTGCCTCCGGGGTCACGGGACTCCTGAAACCGGCGTACGACGAAGCCCTGGGCCGCTCTCGCGAGAGCGGCCCAGGGCTTCGTCGTACGCCGGTGCTACTTGTTGCGGCCGCGCTTCTCGCGGACCCGGACGGAGATGTGGATCGGGGTGCCCTCGAAGCCGAACTCCTCGCGCAGCCGGCGCTCGACGAAGCGGCGGTAGCCGTGCTCCAGGAAGCCGGAGGCGAAGAGCACGAAGCGCGGGGGCTTGGTGCCCGCCTGGGTGCCGAAGAGGATGCGCGGCTGCTTGCCACCGCGGATCGGGTGCGGGTTGGAGGCGACGATCTCGCCGAGGAAGGCGTTGAGCCGGCCGGTGGGGACGCGGGTCTCCCAGCCCTCCAGGGCGGTCTCGATGGCCGGGACCAGCTTCTCCATGTGGCGGCCGGTGACGGCGGAGACGTTGACGCGCGGGGCCCAGGAGATCTGCGCGAGCTCGGTCTCGATCTCGCGCTCCAGGTAGTAGCGGCGCTCCTCGTCGAGGGTGTCCCACTTGTTGAAGGCGACGACGACGGCGCGCCCGGCCTCCACGGCCATGGTGATGATGCGCTGGTCCTGGACGCTGATGGACTCGCTGGAGTCGATCAGGACGACGGCGACCTCGGCCTTCTCGACGGCGGCGGCCGTACGCAGCGAGGCGTAGTAGTCCGCGCCCTCCTGGAGGTGGACGCGGCGGCGGATACCGGCCGTGTCGATGAACTTCCAGGTGATGCCGCCGAGGTTGATCAGCTCGTCGACCGGGTCGCGGGTGGTGCCCGCCAGCTCGTTGACGACGACCCGGTCCTCGCCCGCGACCTTGTTCAGCAGGGAGGACTTGCCGACGTTCGGGCGGCCGATCAGGGCGATCCGGCGGGGCCCGCCGAGCGCGGTGCCGAACTTCTGGGCCGGGGCGTCCGGCAGGGCCTCCAGGACCGCGTCGAGCATGTCGCCGGTGCCGCGGCCGTGCAGCGAGGAGACCGGGTAGGGCTCGCCGAGGCCGAGGGACCACAGGGCGGTGGCGTCGGCCTCGCCGCTCTGGCCGTCGACCTTGTTGGCGCAGAGGACGACGGGCTTGCCCGCCCGGCGCAGCAGCTTGACGACGGCCTCGTCGGTGTCGGTGGCGCCGACGGTGGAGTCGACGACGAAGACGACCGCGTCGGCCGTCTCGATGGCGTACTCCGCCTGGGCGGCGACGGAGGCGTCGAGGCCCAGCACGTCCTGCTCCCAGCCGCCGGTGTCGACGACCTTGAAGCGGCGGCCGGCCCATTCGGCCTCGTAGCTGACGCGGTCGCGGGTAACGCCGGGCTTGTCCTGCACGACGGCCTCGCGGCGGCCGATGATCCGGTTCACCAGGGTCGACTTGCCGACATTGGGGCGGCCGACGACGGCGAGCACGGGGAGCGGGCCGTGACCGGCCTCGCCGAGGGCGCCCTCGACCTCCTCGGGGTCGAAGCCCTCCTGCGCGGCGAGCTCCATGAACTCCGCGTACTCGGCATCGCCAAGTTCTCCGTGCTCGTGGCCCGAGCCGTCGGAGTGAATCTGGTCGTTCATGAAGTCCGTTCCTCTTTGCATCATCATCGATGGACCACGATCAGCGCGGTCCACTACTCAAGTCAGGTCAAGTCTCGCCTATCGCCCCGTGAGGCGCTTGGCGCTTTCCAGGTGGGCGGTCAGCTTCGCCTGGATCCGCAGGGTCGCCTCGTCCAGCGCCTTGCGCGTACGCCGCCCGTCGCCGGCGCTCGCGTCGAACGCGTCACCGAAGACGACGTCGACCCGGCTGCGCAGCGGGGGCAGCCCCCGTATCAACCGTCCGCGGCGCTCGGTGCTTCCCAGGACGGCCACGGGGACGATCGGGGCCCCGCCCCGTACCGCGAAGTAGGCGAGGCCGGCGCGCAGCGAGGCGAAGTCTCCTTCGCCCCGGGTGCCCTCCGGGAAGATCCCCAGGGCTCCGCCGTCCGCCAGCACGCCGAGGGCGTGGCCGATGGCGGTGCGGTCGACGGTCGTACGGTCCACCTCGATCTGCCCGATTCCGTGCAGGAACGGGTCGAGGGGGCCGACGAACGCCTCCTTCTTGATCAGGAAGTGCACCGGCCGGGGTGCGGTGCCCATCAGCATCGGTCCGTCGATGTTGTGGGAGTGGTTCACCGCGAGGATGACGGGTCCGGCGGCGGGCACCCGCCAGGCGCCGAGGACCCGGGGCTTCCACAGCCCGTACATCAGGCCGATGCCGATGGTGCGCCCGACGGCCGCTCCGCGCAGCGTGGGCGCGCCGGTGGCATCGCTCACGCGGCGACCCGCTTCCCCTCGACGAGGGTGACGACGCACTCGATGACCTGCTGGAGGGTCAGCTCGGTGGTGTCGACCTCGACGGCGTCGTCCGCCTTGGCGAGCGGGGAGGTCTTGCGGCCGGAGTCGGCGGCGTCCCGCTTGATCAGGGCCTCCCGCGTGGCGGTCAGGTCGGAGCCCTTGACCTCGCCGCTGCGGCGGGCGGCGCGGGCCTCCGGGGAGGCGGTGAGGAAGATCTTGAGGTCGGCGTCGGGCAGCACGGTGGTGCCGATGTCCCGGCCCTCGACGACGATGCCGCCGGTGGCGGCCGCGGCGATGGAGCGCTGGAGCGCGGTGATGAGCGTGCGCACCTCGGGGACCGCGCTGACGGCGCTGACCTTGGAGGTGACCTCCTGGGTGCGGATCGGGCCCGAGGCGTCCTCGCCGTCGACGGTGATCGTCGGGGCGGCGGGGTCGGTGCCGGAGACGATCACGGGCTTGGCGGCGGCGGTGGCGATCTCCTCCGGGTTGCTCACGTCGATGCCGTTGGTCAGCATCCACCAGGTGATGGCCCGGTACTGCGCGCCCGTGTCCAGGTAGCTCAGGCCGAGCGCGGCGGCGACGGCCTTGGAGGTGCTCGACTTGCCGGTGCCCGAGGGCCCGTCGATGGCGACGATCACGGAGGAGCGTGCGGTTTCCACGGTGGTGGACACCTTCCTGGTACACGGGGTGGGGACGGACGGGCCAGGGAACGGCCTCGTACCAGGTTACCGAGTGCGGGAGGTGCCCTTGTACCCCGTACGGGGGAGGCGCCCGCCACCCTCGCACGGGTCGCGGGCGCCGGGCTCAGCCGCGGATCGACCAGCCCCGTTCCTGGAGGGCCGCGCCGAGGACCGGGGCGGCGCTGGGCTCGACCATGATCTGGACGAGGCCCGCCTGCTGGCCGGTGGCGTGCTCGATGCGGACGTCCTCGATGTTGACCCCGGCCCGCCCGGCGTCGGCGAAGATCGCGGCCAGCTCGCCCGGCTTGTCGCCGATGAGGACGGCGACGGTCTCGTACGCGGTGGGGGCGGCGCCGTGCTTGCCGGGGACCCGGACGCGGCCGGCGTTGCCGCGCCGCAGGACGTCCTCGATGGCGTGGGTGCCGGCGCTCCGCTTCCCGGCGTCGGCGGAGTCGAGGCCGCGCAGCGCGGTCACGGTCTCCTCCAGGTCGGCGGCGACCCCGGCGAGGACGTCGGCGACCGGGCCGGGGTTGGCGGAGAGGATCTCCACCCACATCCGGGGGTCGGAGGCAGCGATCCGGGTGACGTCCCGGATGCCCTGGCCGCACAGCCGTACGGCGGTCTCGTCGGCCTCCTCCAGCCGGGCGGCGACCATCGACGAGATCAGCTGCGGGGTGTGCGAGACGAGGGCGACGGCCCGGTCGTGGGCGTCGGCGTCCATGACGACGGGGACGGCCCGGCACAGGGCGACCAGCTCCAGCGCGAGGTTGAGCACCTCGGTGTCGGTGTCCCGGGTCGGGGTGAGCACCCAGGGCCGCCCCTCGAAGAGGTCGGCGGTGGCGGCCAGCGGGCCGGACCGCTCCTTGCCGGCCATCGGATGCGTACCGATGTACGGGGTGAGGTCGAGGCCGAGCGCCTCCAGCTCGCGGCGCGGGCCGCCCTTGACGCTGGCGACGTCCAGGTAGCCGCGGGCCACCCCGTCGCGCATGGCGGTGGCGAGGACGGCGGCGGTGTGCGCGGGCGGCACGGCGACGACGGCGAGGTCGACCGGGCCGGCGGGCGGCTCCTCGGTTCCGGCGCCGAGCGCGGCGGCGGTGCGGGCCGACTCGGGGTCGTGGTCGACGAGGTGCACGTGGACGCCCCGGCCGGCCAGTGCGAGGGCGGCAGAGGTGCCGACGAGCCCGGTTCCGATGACGAGGGCGGTTCTCACTGGGCGATGTCCTTGCGCAGGGTGGCGGTGGCGCCGAGGTAGACGTGGCTGATCTCGGCGCGCGCGAGGTAGGTCTCGACATGCACGAGGATACGGACGACCCGGGGCATCGCCCCGTCGACGTCCAGCTCCTGGGCGCAGATCAGGGGTACGTCGACGATGCCGAGGCCGCGCGCGGCGGCGGCCGGGAAGTCGCTGTGCAGGTCCGGGGTGGCGGTGAACCAGATGCTGATCAGGTCGTCGGCGACGAGCTCGTTGCGTTCCAGGACGGCGGTCAGCAGCTCACCGACCCGCTCGTCCATGTGCCCGGCCTCGTCCCGCTCCAGCTGGACGGCGCCCCGGACCGCTCGTACCGCCACGTCGCACTCCTCGTTCTTCGCTGCTCTTCGGTGCCCGGGCCCGGCGCCTTCCGGCGCGGCCCGCTGCTCCCCTCAGCCTAGATCGGCCGCGCCGGACGTGATCACGGTGTTCCGTCCCTGAGACGGGCGGGCCCACGTCCGTCGGAGTCCCGTCCGCCACTCGGTCGGGGGCACGGTCCGCCCGGTTGCTTCGCCCGGGGGCCCGCCGCCGCCACGATGGCCCCACCCGCCGTCACCGAAGGAGAGCACCCCATGAACGCACGGCTGAACGCACGGCGAAGGACGGTGCTGGCCGCGGGTGCGGCGGGCGCCGCCGCCCTGGCAACCGGCTGCGGATCCTCCGACGGGGACGGCGGCGAGGACGCGAGCCCGGCGCCGAGCGCGCCGGGGGACGCCACGGGCGGGGCGGAGCTGGCCCGGACCGGGGACATCCCGGTCGGCGGCGGCACCGTCTTCAAGGAGCAGAAGGTGGTGGTGACGCAGCCGACGGAGGGCGAGTTCAAGGCGTTCTCCGCCGTCTGCACCCATCAGAACTGTCTCGTCTCGACGGTGAGCGACGGCACCATCAACTGCCCGTGCCACGGCAGCAGGTTCAGCGTCACGGACGCGGCGGTCGAGGCCGGCCCGGCGACCCGGCCGCTGCCCGCCGAGCAGATCAGCGTCTCGGGCGGGGCGATCCGGCTGGGCTGAGGACGGACCGGAAATCCCGGGGCGCCACCGCCCGCTCCCCCGTACGCTCGCGGCCATGATCAGCGCCCCCGGCGAAGCACTCGTACGCGACCACACGGTCTACGCCTGTGTGATGGGCTCGCGCGCCTTCGGACTGGCCACGCAGGACAGCGACACGGACCGGCGGGGTGTGTTCCTCGCGCCCACGGAGCTGTTCTGGCGGTTCGAGAAGCCGCCGACGCATGTCGAAGGACCCGCGCCGGAGCAGTTCTCCTGGGAGCTGGAGCGCTTCTGCGAGCTGGCGCTCCGGGCCAACCCGAATGTGCTGGAGTGCCTGCACTCCCCGCTGGTGGAGTCCGTGGACGACACCGGGCGGGAGCTGCTGGCGCTGCGCGGGGCGTTCCTGTCGCGGCTCGCCCACGGCACGTTCGTCCGGTACGCGCGGGGACAGCGGCGAAAGCTGGAGGCGGACGTGCGGGTGCACGGCGCGCCGCGCTGGAAGCACGCGATGCATCTGCTGCGGCTGCTGGCGAGCAGCCGGGACCTGCTGCGTACGGGTGAGCTGCGCATCGACGTGGGCGGTGCCCGGGACGAGCTGCTGGCGGTGAAGCGGGGCGAGGTGCCGTGGGCGGAGGTGGAGCGGCGGATGGACCGGCTCGGCGAGGAGAACGACGAGGCGGTGGCCCGCTCGCCGCTGCCGCCCGGTCCGGACCGGGCGGCGGTGGAGGACTTCCTCGTGCGGACCCGGCGGGCCTCGGCGCGCCGAGGCCCCTGAGGGGCTCAGAGCGTCCGGGGACCGCCCGCCCCGGCCGTGAGCTCGGCCAGCTTCTGGAACTCGCCGAGGTCGTAGTTGGCCAGCGTGGAGTCGAGGTTGGTCAGCGCCCCGAGGCGCTCGATGAAGCCCTGGGGGTCGTACTCGATCTGCAGGGCGACGCGGCTCGACGTGTCGTCGAGCCGGTGGAAGGTGACCACCCCCGCGTGGTGGACGCCTTCGACCGTCTTCCAGGCGATGCGGTCCTCGAGGATCACCTCGGTGAGTTCGGCGACGAAGTTCTTGTCCGCGCCGGGCAGCGAGAGCTGCCAGGCGAAACGCCGCTCGTCGATCGGATCGACGCGCTGGACGTGGCTCAGGAACCGAGGCCACTGGGTGACGTCGCTCCACAGGGACCAGGTGACGGCCACCGGGGCCTTGATGTCGACGGTCTCGACGAGTGAGGAGGACACGGATACCACCAGGCCTTCGTACGGGAACGGGTTCCGCCCTCTCGTACCCCCTCCCCCGCCGGTCAGGCATCCCAGAGCGCCGCGAGGGACAGCAGGTCGCTGCGGTACTCGATGCGCTCGGACCACTCCTTGGGCCAGGCCGCCGCGCCCAGGTGAGCCCCGGCCAGCGCTCCGGTCAGGCAGGCGATGGAGTCGGAGTCGCCCCGGGTGCAGGCGGCCCGGCGCAGGGCGGTGACGGGCTCCTCGGGGAAGAGCAGGAAGCAGTGCAGGGCGGTGGCGAGGGCTTCCTCGGCGATCCAGCCGTCGCCGGTCCGCTCGCACGGGTCGGTCTCCGGCGACGGGTCGCGCAGCGCGTCCCGGACGGTCTCCAGGGCCGTCAGGCACTCGTCCCAGCCGCGCTGGATGTACGCCTGCGGGGTGGCGTCGCCCGCGTGGCGCCAGAGGTCGCCGAGCCAGCGGGTGTGGTAGCGGCCCCGGTTGTCCAGGGCGTAGCTGCGCAGCTGACCGATCAGGCCCAGGGGTTCGGCACCCTGGGCGAGCAGGAACACCGCGCGGGCCAGCAGGTCGGAGGCGGCCAGGGCGGTGGGGTGGCCGTGGGTGAGGGCGGCCTGGAGCTGGGCGGCGCCGGCCCGCTGCTCCTCGCTGAGGCCGGGGACCAGGCCGACGGGGGCGACCCGCATGTTGGCGCCGCAGCCTTTGGAGTGCGTCTGGCTGGCCTGCTGCCAGATCCGGGTGCTCTCCAGCAGACGGCAGGCGGTGAGGCAGGTGTTGCCGGGGGCCCGGTTGTTGTCCGGTGCGTGGTACCAGGCGATGAACTCGGCGCTGACCGGGCCCACCATCCGTTCCGGGGTGAGCAGCCCGCTGTCCATGGCGGTACGGATGCCGCGGCCCAGCGCGATCGTCATCTGGGTGTCGTCGGAGACGACGGCGGGCTCCAGCAGCGGCATCCGCCGCCAGGGGCCGAACTTGGCGAGGATGGAGGGCACGTCGTTGAACTCGGTGGGGAAGCCGAGCGCGTCTCCGAGGGCGAGCCCGGTCAGGACGCCGGTCGCGGCCTGCTTGGTGAGGGGCGGGATGGCGAGAGTCATCGGTCGTGTCCTTCCGTTGCGGAGGAGGAAGAGGAGGGGGAGGCATCCGTGCGCGGCGGGCGCAGGAGCGGCGGGTGCAGGGCGGTGGCGTCGCCCGCCCGGTAGAGGGCGGCGGGTTTGCCCCGGCCTCCGGTGCGGCGCGGCGGGCCGCCGACCGGCTGGACGAAGCCCGGCGCGCTCAGCACCTTGCGCCGGAAGTTGGGCCGGTCCAGCTCGACGCCCCAGACGGTCTCGTAGACCTGCTGGAGCTCGCCGAGGGTGAACTCGGCGGGGCAGAACGCGGTGGCCAGGCAGCTGTATTCGAGCTTGGCGCCGATCCGGTCGCGGGCGTCGGCGAGGATCGTGTCGTGGTCGAAGGCGAGGGGGCCCACGGCGTCCGCGTCCCACCACCGGGCGCTCGCCGCGTCGCCGCCGCCGCGCGGTTCGGGCAGGTCCGGCAGGAGGGCGGCGTAGGCGACGGAGACGACCCGCATCCTCGGGTCGCGGTCCGGGCCGGTGTAGGTGCGCAGCTGCTCCAGGTGGAGGGCGCCGACAGTGCCGGGGCCGAGGCCGGTCTCCTCGGCCAGTTCGCGGCGGGCGGCGTCGTCCGCGGACTCACGGGGCAGCAGGAAGCCGCCCGGCAGCGCCCACCGCCCCCGGAAGGGCTCCTGGCCGCGTTCGACGAGCAGCACGTGCAGCCGGGCCTCGCGGACGGTGAAGACCGCGAGGTCGACGGTGACCGCGAACGGGGCGTAGGCGTGCGGGTCGTAGCCCTCGGGGGCGGGGGTGGTCATCGTTTCTCCGGGAGGGGCGCGGCGAAGTCCCAGCCGGTGGCGAGGAGTCCGTCGACGGCGGCGACGGCGGCGGCGAGCCGCGTCTCGGGCGGGCCGGTCATCTCGATGAACCGGCGTCCGGTGCGGGTGAGTTCGGCGCGGAAGCGGTCGGTCATCCAGGGGCGCAGCTCCTCGCCGTCGCGCAGCCCGTCGTCCTCGAAGGCGACGCCCTCGTGGTCGGTGAGCAGCCACAGGTGGTGGTCGGCCCGGTCGGCGATCTCCTCGACGAGGGGGTTGCGGCCGCCGACGTACCGCTCGTGCCAGACGGTGGTGGCGAAGGAGTCGGTGTCGCAGAACAGCACCGGGGATCCGGCCCGGGCGGCGGCCTCCTCGCGCTCGTTCTGGGTCCGTGCGATGAGCGGGAAGTCGTCGGTGGTGAAGGTGACGTCCTCCCAGGCGGCCCCGGGCCACCGTCCGCGCAGGCCGGCGAGCTTGTCCTCGCTGTACTCGCGCCCGTACTCGGCGACGTACCCCGTACGCGCCCACACCCCGCCGCGCGCCCGGTAGTGGGCGGCGAGCGCCCGGGCGAGGGTGGTGGTGCCGGTGGACTCCGCGCCGAGGACGACGACGCGGCGGGCGAGGCCGGCCCGTACGGGCGGCTGGAGGAAGTCCCAGCAGCCGACGGGGTCCTTGCGGACGGCGGTGCCGGAGACCGGGAAGAGGGTGCGGTCGGGGTCGACGAGCACGGACGCGGCACCGAAGCGGCGGCCCAGTTCCTCCCCGTACGCCTCCGAGGTGAAGACCGCGTCCACGCGCTCGGGCACGGCGGCCCTGAAGACGGCCATGTGCGCGTCCCAGACCGCCGGGTCGTTGACGTCCATGTGCGTGTCGTCGACCGCGCCGACCACCGTGACATCCGGGTGGATCTCGCGCATCCAGGCGACCCGGTCCGCGAGCGGGACGGACTCCACGGAGGCCGCGCAGACCAGCACGGTCAGCCGTTCGCAGCGGTCCCGGGCGGTCCGGACGAGGTGGTGGTGCCCGGCGTGCGGCGGGTAGAACTTGCCGAGGACCAGGCCGTGTCCGTAGCGCGTCATACGGCGGCCACCTCCGGGGTCCGGGCCTCGCGTGCGGTCACGTCGCGGTGCCAGTTGCGCAGGCCGACGACGCAGAGCGCGAGGAACCCGGCGTACAGCAGCGAGGTCAGATACAGCCCCTTGTGGGCGTAGAGCGGGATGTAGACCACGTCGGCGGCGATCCACAGCCACCAGGACTCCAGCCGCTTCCGGCACTGCCCGTACGTCGCCATCAGCGACAGGGACGTCGTCAGGGCGTCCCAGAACGGGACGGTGGAGTCGGTGGCCCGGGACAGCAGCAGCGTGATCGCGGCGGTCCCCACCACCCCCGCCGCGAGCAGCCAGGCCCATTCGGTGCGGGTCGTCCTGCGCACCGGCAGGACCGAGGTCCCTGGTCCACCCCCGTGGGTCCAGGTCCACCAGCCGTACGCGGCGAGGGTGATGAAGACGATCTGGAGACCGGCGTCGGCGTACAGACCGGCCTGGGTGAACAGCAGGATGAAGAAGAGGTTGTTGGCGATGCCGATCGGCCAGTTGGCGATGTGCTGGCGGGCCACGAGCCAGACGCAGAGCGCCCCGCTGCCGAAGCCCAGCACCTCGGTCCAGCTGACCGGGGTGTCCAGGACCGTCACCAGGGGCTGTTGCAGGGGATCGAGTATGTCCGCGAGGCTCACGGGCCCGCCTCCTTCTTAATAGTCACTCTGACTATAAAGGGTGGGCGGGGGCAGCAAAAGGCCCGCGGCCGGTTCTGTTCGAACTTTCCGAACGGGATACCGGCCGCGGGCCTTGGTGAAGCTCTTAGAGGCCGACCTCGCGCATCAGCATGCCGACCTCGGTGTTGGTGAGGCGGCGCAGCCAGCCGGACTTCTGGTCGCCCAGCGGGATCGGCCCGAAGGACGTCCGCACGAGCCGCTCGACCGGGAAGCCGGCCTCGGCCAGCATCCGGCGGACGATGTGCTTGCGGCCCTCGTGGAGTGTCACCTCGACCAGGTAGTTCTTGCCGGTGTTCTCGACGACGCGGAAGTGGTCGGCGCGGGCGTAGCCGTCCTCCAGCTGGATGCCGTCCTTGAGCCGCTTGCCGAGGTCGCGCGGCAGCGGGCCCTGGATGGCGGCCAGGTAGGTCTTCTTCACGCCGTACTTCGGGTGCGTGAGGCGGTGGGCCAGCTCACCGTGGTTGGTGAGCATGATGATGCCCTCGGTCTCGGTGTCGAGCCGGCCGACGTGGAACAGCCGCGTCTCGCGGTTGTTCACGTAGTCGCCGAGGCACTGGCGGCCGTCCGGGTCCTCCATCGAGGAGACGACACCCGCGGGCTTGTTCAGCGCGAAGAAGAGATACGACTGGGCGGCGACGGTGAGGCCGTCGACCTTGATCTCGTCCTTGTGCACGTCGACGCGCATGCCCTGCTCGACGACGATCTCGCCGTTGACCTCGACGCGGGCCTGCTCGATCAGCTCCTCGCACGCGCGGCGCGAGCCCATGCCGGCCCGGGCGAGGACCTTCTGCAGCCGCTCGCCCTCCTGCTCGGCGCCCGGGTGGGTCTTGGGCAGCTTGATGTCGGGCTTGTTCGCGTACCGGTCGCGGTTGCGCTGCTCGATCTTGGCGTCCAGCTCCCGGGGGCGCGAGGGGGAGCCGCCGCGCCGGAAGCCGCCGCCGCTGCCGCCCTGCGCGGACTTCGGGCCGCCCTTGGCGCCGCCACGGGCCGCCGTGCCACGGCCCTTGCGGGGGCCGTCCTGGCCGCCGCGGGCGCCGGGGGCGTCGTTGCCGACGTCGTAGCGGCGCTCCTCGGGGCGGGGACGGCGGGGGCGCTGGTCCTGCTCGTCGCGCCCGCCCTGGAAGCCCTGGCGGCCGCCCTGGCCGCCGGAACGACCGCCCTGGCCGCTGCCGCCGCGTCCGCCGCCGCCCTGGCCACCGGAGCGTCCGCCCTGGCCGCCGCCCTGGCCCTGGCGGAAGGACCCGCCGCCGCGGCCACCCTGACCGCGCCCGCCGCCGCCCTGACCGCCGGGACGACCGCCCTGGCCGCCGCTCCGGCCGCTGCCGCCGCCGCTTCCGCTGTTCCTGCCACTGCTTCGCATCAAAATTCCGTCTTGTCGTCTGCGTGAGTATCCGGGGTGTCCGGTGCGTCCGGATCGAACGACGGCACACCCTCTAGCGTCTCAGCCTCGATCGCGTCCGCCTCCGGGAGGAAGGGCGCGAGCTCCGGGAGCTCGTCCAGGCCGCGCAGGCCCATTCGCTCCAGAAAGTAGTTCGTCGTCCTGTACAGGATCGCACCTGTTTCGGGTTCCGCGCCCGCCTCGGCCACCAGGCCCCTCTGGAGGAGGGTCCGCATGACCCCGTCGCAGTTGACTCCGCGGACCGCCGAGACCCGCGAGCGGCTCACCGGCTGCCGGTACGCGACGACCGCCAGGGTCTCCAGCGCGGCCTGGGTGAGCCGGGCGTGCTGGCCGTCCAGGACGAAGCCCTCCACGGCCGCCGCGTACTCGGGCCGGGTGTAGAACCGCCAGCCGCCCGCGACGAGCCGCAGGTCGAAGCCCCGGCGCTGCACGGTGTACTCGTCGGCCAGCTCCCGCAGCGCGTCCGCCACGGCTCTGCGGGGCCGCTGGAGCACCTTGGCGAGGTGGTCGACGGTCGCGGGCTCGTCGACGACCATGAGGACCGCCTCCAGGGCGGGCTTGAGGTCGAGCGAGGCGACCGCGCCCTCGTCCCGCTCCTGATCCGGCTGCTCGCTCATTCCCGTACGCCCTCCTCGTCCGTGCCGCCGTTCAGCTCCTGGTCGAACTCGTCCGTCACCACCGGCTCCGCGCCCTCCCCGCCGCACCAGGCCACCAGCAGGTCGCCCAGCGCCTCGTCCTGGTCCAGCGTGACGGCCTTCTCGCGGTACAGCTCCAGCAGGGCCAGGAACCGGGCCACCACGGTCAGGGTGTCCGGGGCGTCCTCGGTCAGCGTCCGGAAGCTGACCGCCTCCCCGGCCGCGCGCAGCCGCTCCACCACCAGGCCCGCCTGTTCCCGGACGCTGACCAGGGGGGCGTGGATGTGGTCCACGTACACCTGGGGCTTCGGCTTCGGCTGCATCGCCTTCACCGCGAGCTTCGCGAAGCCCTCGGGCCCGATGCTGATGACCACCTCGGGCAGCAGCTCGGCGTGCTGGTCCTCCAGGCCGACCGTACGCGGGTGGCGGCGGGCCTCCGACTCCAGGCGGCCCTGGAAGATCTCGGCGATCTGCTTGTACGCGCGGTACTGGAGCAGCCGCGCGAAGAGCAGGTCCCGCGCCTCCAGCAGCGCCAGGTCCGCCTCGTCCTCGACCTCGGCAGCGGGCAGCAGCCGGGCGGCCTTCAGGTCGAGGAGGGTGGCGGCGACGACAAGGAACTCGGTGGTCTGGTCGAGGTCCCAGTCGGGGCCCATGGCGCGGATGTACGCCATGAACTCGTCGGTGACCTTGGAGAGCGCGACCTCGGTCACGTCCAGCTTGTGCTTGGAGATCAGCTGGAGAAGGAGGTCGAAGGGGCCCTCGAAGTTCACGAGGCGGACGGTGAACCGCTTGTCGTCGGGCTCGGGCTCGGGCGCGCGCTCCGGCCCTGCCGGTACGGGAACGGCTTCCGGCTCCGGTACGGCCTCCGGCCCGGCCGCGGACTCCCTGACGGGCTCCGGTACGGATTCCGGCTCGGCTACCGGTACGGGCTCCGGCTCCGGAAACGCCGCCACGCCCGGTCCCCGGCCCAGGGCGCGGCGGCGCGGGGCGGCGGGATCGTCGGGCGTGGGCATGGGGGTCCAGGGGTGGGGCGGCGGCGGTGGCGGGTCCCCGCGGTCGGGGGCCCTGCGGGGCAGGCTACCCGCGCCGTGCCGGTCAGCGGCCGCGCAGCCGCCGTACGAGGATGCTCGCGTCGCCCCGGGACTCCAGGTCGGCGAGGACCACCGCCACCGCCTCGCGGACGATACGGCCCCGGTCGACGGCGAGGCCGTGTTCGCCGCGCAGGACGAGCCGGGCGTGTTCGAGGTCCATCAGCTCCTCGGCGGAGACGTAGACCGTGATCTTCTCGTCGTGGCGTTCCCGGCCGCTGGGGCGGCGGTTCGCGCCGCGTGCGCCGCGCCTGCGCTGGGGCTGGACCGCCGGTTGCTGCTCGGCCGGGGCGGCGGAGGGGGCGGGACGCTCACCGGCCTTGGCGGAGGGGGCTCGCTCGCCCTCGCCGCCACGGCCGCGTGCGTCGCCGCCGTCGGCGTCGGCCGCGGCGTGCTCCTCACGGTCGGCGGACGACGGGGCCTGGCCGGAGGGATCGCTCTCCCCGGCGGGCGCGGGCACCCGTGGCTCGCCGTTCGCCTTGCGCCGCCGCTCCGCGGGGGAGGACGGCTGGAGGCCCATCCCGCCTCCGGTGGTACGGAACAGTTCGTCGGCCCCCGGCAGACTCACTCGGCGTGACACCGGGCGAGCACCTCCCTGGCGAGCTGGCGATAGGCGGCGGCGCCGACCGAGTTGGAGGCGTAGGTGGTGATGGGCTCACCGGCGACCGTGGTCTCCGGGAAGCGGACCGTGCGCCCGATGACCGTGTGGTAGACGTGCTCGTCGAAGGCCTCGACGACGCGCGCCAGGACCTCGCGGCTGTGCACCGTACGGGAGTCGTACATGGTGGCGAGGATGCCGTCGAGCTCCAGCTCCGGGTTGAGCCGCTCCTGGACCTTCTCGATGGTCTCGGTGAGCAGCGCCACCCCGCGCAGCGCGAAGAACTCGCACTCCAGCGGCACTATGACCTTGTGAGCGGCCGTCAGGGCGTTCACGGTGAGCAGACCGAGCGAGGGCTGACAGTCGATCACGATGTAGTCGTAGTCGGCCATCAGCGGCTTCAGGGCGCGCTGGAGCGTGGACTCGCGGGCCACCTCGCTGACGAGCTGCACCTCGGCCGCGGAGAGGTCGATGTTGCTGGGCAGCAGGTCCATGTTGGGGACCGCGGTCTTGAGCAGGACGTCGTCGGCCGCCATGCCCCGCTCCATGAGCAGGTTGTAGACGGTGAGGTCCAGCTCCATCGGGTTGACCCCGAGGCCGACGGAGAGCGCGCCCTGCGGGTCGAAGTCGACGAGCAGGACCCGGCGTCCGTACTCCGCGAGCGCGGCGCCCAGGTTGATGGTCGACGTGGTCTTGCCGACGCCGCCCTTCTGGTTGCACATCGCGATGATCTTCGCGGGGCCGTGGTCGGTCAGGGGACCCGGGATCGGGAAGTACGGCAGGGGCCGTCCGGTCGGGCCGATGCGCTCGCGGCGCTGACGCGCGGCGTCGGGCGCGAGGGTGGCCGCGTACTCCGGATCGGGTTCGTACTCGGCGTCGGGGTCGTAGAAGTGCCCCTCGGGCACCTCGGCGAAGTCGGCGAAGCGGTCGGTGTCCCGGCTGCTCTCGTTGCCGGCCGTGGCGTTCACGTGTGGGCCGTCCATCATCTGGGGGGCTGTCGTCATGTGCTGTTGGGTGGCGAAGGTGCGGACCGCGACGGAGCCGACAGCTTCGAGCCCGATCGGGCTCAGACCCCGTACAGGCATCCCTGGTTGACCACCCCCAGGAGTAATTGTCGACTCATTCACAAGTCGTCTTACCTCCTTGGACGTGACCAGGCAACTTATCGATAGGTCAGCGTGGCACCATGCCGACGATTGGCGACTCTATGGCGTGTCACCGGTCCGCAGCAACACAATCCGCCGGACCCGGCCCGATGTGTCGGCAATCGAACGCCTCGCTGTCAAGGGTGCACAGCGACCAAGCCGCACATTTCGCCGCCGTACGAAACGGGTAAAGGGTTATGTTCGGCGCGAGTTGCGCAAGGGCCTCACGGGGCCCGATACGCCTGCGGCCGGACCTTGCGCGGCAAGGTCCGGCCGGAGTCCCGATGTTGACGAAGTCGGTTGACCCGTCAGCCGAGGAGCGTGCTCAGCTCGACGTGCGGGAGACCGTGCGCCTCGGCCACCTCGCGGTAAACCACCTGTCCCTCATGGGTGTTGAGGCCCTTGGCCAGCGCGGCGTCGCGGCGCAGGGCGTCCGCCCAGCCACGGTTGGCGAGCTCCACGATGTAGGGAAGCGTCGCGTTGGTGAGCGCGTAGGTGGAGGTGTTCGGGACCGCGCCGGGCATGTTGGCGACGCAGTAGAAGACCGAGTCGTGGACCGGGAAGGTCGGCTCCGCGTGGGTCGTCGGACGCGAGTCCTCGAAGCAACCGCCCTGATCGATTGCAATGTCGACAAGTACACTTCCGGGCTTCATCTTGGCGACGAGCTCGTTGGTCACCAGCTTCGGGGCCTTGGCTCCGGGGATCAGCACGGCGCCGATGACGAGGTCGGCCTCGACGACGGCCTTCTCCAGCTCGAAGGCGTTGGAGACGACGGTCTTCACCTTGGTGCCGAAGATCTTGTCGGCCTCGCGGAGCTTGTTGATGTCGCGGTCGAGCAGCGTGACGTGGAAGCCGAGGCCCACGGCGATCTGCGTGGCGTTCCAGCCGGAGACGCCGCCGCCGATGACGACGGCCTCACCGGCGTGGGTGCCGGGGACGCCGCCGGGCAGCACGCCCCGGCCGCCGACCGAGCGCATCAGGTGGTACGCGCCGACCTGCGGGGCGAGGCGGCCCGCGACCTCGGACATCGGGGCGAGCAGCGGGAGCGCGCGGTTCGCGGTCTCGACCGTCTCGTAGGCGATGGCGGTGGTGCCGGAGGCCAGCAGCGCGTCGGTGCACTCGCGGGAGGCCGCGAGGTGCAGGTAGGTGAAGAGCGTCTGGTCCTTGCGGAGGCGGTGGTACTCCTCGGCGACCGGCTCCTTGACCTTCAGCAGCAGGTCGGCGGCGGCCCAGACCTCGTCGGCGGTGGCCAGGATCTGGGCGCCGGCGGCGACGTACTCGGCGTCGGGGATGGACGAGCCGACGCCGGCGTCGTGCTCGATGACGACCTGGTGGCCGTGGCGGACGAGCTCATGCACTCCGGCGGGGGTGATCGCCACCCGGAACTCGTTGTTCTTGACTTCGCGGGGGATGCCGACCTTCACGTCGATCACGGTCCTTGGCTCGGAGGGTCACCCGGGCACAACGGTGCACACCCGGACATATACAGCATAAATGGAGACGCCACGGAGGAACGCGGCAGAGCCAGTCTAATGAAGGACTTCGCGCTGTCTAGCCTTACAAAGCATTAATTTTCTGTCGAAGCACTACGGATTTCGTAGGCTGAGGCCTCCTCGCCCAGCAATCTATCGGCTGCGCTCCGGTGCAACCGGGCCGCCGCGGGATCCCCGAGCCGGTCCAGCGTGTCCGCCAGCCGCAGCTGGAGCGCGGCCTGAAGCCGCACGTCACCGGCGCTCCGGGCCAGCTCGACGGCCTCCCGGCAGGTCTGGAGCGAGTCGTGCGGCCGGCCCGCGTACTCCTGGACCCGGGCGGCTTCACTGAGCGAGCGCGCCTGGGCCGCCGGGTCGCCGAGCCTGCGGTGGCCGGAGGCGGCGGCGCGCCAGTTCCGCAGGGCCTCGCCGTAGCGCCCGGCGTACGTGTGGACCGCCCCGAGCCGTCCGTAGAGCCGGGCCTCGTCGGCCCGCTCCCCCTGGGTGAGGCGCTGGGCGAGCGCCCGGCCGTACCAGTCGGCGGCCCGGTGGTAGTCCCCCAGCTCCTCGTACGCGCCGCCTACGGATTCCATCGCGCGGCCGGTGGCGTACAGGTCCTTCGCGGCCTTTCCGGCGTCCAGCGCGGCCCGGTAGCGGGTCAGCGCCTCCCGGGTGCGGCCGGTGCGGGCGTCCAGGTCGGCCAGGTTCAGCAGGGCGGCGGCCTGTTCACGGGGCAGCTCGCGGCGGCGCGCCACGTCCAGCACGAGACCGTGCAGCCCGTACAGCTCGGGGGCGGCCTCCTCGGTGCCCCGGTGCGCGGCCAGCGCCCGCACCAGGGCCGCGACCAGGCGGCGCGCCAGGGTGTCCAGCTCGCCGTCGGCCACGGCGAGCCGGGCCGAGGCGAGCAGGGCGGGCTGCCGGACCCGCAGCCAGGCGCCCGCCTCCTCGGCGTTCGGGAAGCGCAGCGAGCGGGGCAGTCCGGCGACCTTGCCGCGGGCGGTCGACCCCTCGGGCTCGGCGATCGCGCGGCAGGCCTGGAGGCGGCGCACGGTCCGCTCCAGCATCCGGGCGCGGGCGAGCTGGATCTCGGCCGGGCGGTCCCGGTCCTCCAGGAGGGCCCGCAGCATCGGGGAGAGGCAGCCGGGCACCGCGTACTGGGGGTGGGCCGCGCCGTCCGTCCGCAGCAGCCCGAGCTTCACGAAGTCGTCGAGGGTGGCGCGGGCGGCGGAGACCGAGCAGCCGGCCAGCGCGGAGGCGGTGTGGGCGTCGGCGAGTCCGGCGGGGGCGAGGGCCAGCAGGCGCAGTATCCGGGCGGCGGTCTGCGGCAGGGAGTCGTGGACGAGCCGGAAGGCGCGCGCAAGCGGGCGGGCGCCGACGGGCTGCTGTTCGTCGGGGTCGGGCAGCTCGCGCAACTGCCCCGTGACATCGGCGACGGAGGTCATGGGGTGGGCGGCGAGCAGGCCGCCCACCAGGGCGAGCGCCGCGGGCTGTCCCCCGCACTCCTCGGCCAGCCGCTCCGCGGTGCGGGGGTCGACGGTGATGCGGACCTGGCCGATGGCGCGGGCCAGCAGCCGCACCGCCGCGCCCTTCTCCAGCCCTCCGAGGGTGCAGGGCCGGACGTCGGGGATGCCGGTCAGCGGCCCGGTCGCGGTGGCGAGGACCAGGCAGTCGGGGTTCTCCGGGAGCAGCGGGTCGACCTGTTCGGCGTCGGCCGCGTCGTCGAGGACCAGGACGAGGCGGCGCCCGGCCAGGGCCTCGCGGACCAGCTCGGACAGCTCGTCCTGGTCGGCGCCGGGCGGGACCGCGATCCCGAGGAGGCCGAGGATCTCGCCGGCGGTGCGTTCGGTGGGGACCCGCTCGCCGTCGGGGTCGGTGAGACCGACCCGCAGCACCCCGTCGGGGTAGTCGCCGGAGCCCGTGCCCGCGACGGCCCAGGGCAGGGCGCCCGTGGCGGCCCGGGCGGCCTGGGCGGTGTCGGTGCCGGCGAGCGCCCCGGCCAGCTCCTCGGCGAGTGCGCTGCGGCCGGAGCCGGGGCGGCCCGCGATGAGCAGGACCCGGGCGCGGGGGGCCTTGCGGCCGGCCAGGGTGTCCAGGCCGGCGCGCTCGATGTCCGCCCGGAGATCCTTCAACTCCCGTTCGCGTCCGAAGAATCGGGGTGGGGCGGCGCCGGACGGCTCCTCGGCCCCCGGGGCCCCCGGGGCCTTCGCCGGGCCGCTGGTGTCCACCGCCTGATCGGTCACGAGCCACGCTCCACTTCGCTGCGCGCGATGCCCGCCGGAACTCCGGTCGGGCGCGGTTCGAGCGTAGTTCAGCAGCGGGGACGATCACTGCGGAGCGAGGCGGGGCCGACCCCGATATCCCTCGATCGGATCAGCTTTTCTTCATTTCGTACGACCGGGAGGGCCGGGGCGGCGGACGGACCGTCAGGCCTCGAAGGGCCGGGCCGGCCACGGTGCTTCGGCCGGGCGCAGCGAGCCGACGCCGTCGCCCGCGCGGACGGCGGTGAGCGCGAGCACCCCGACGACGAGGCAGTTGTTGTGCAGGTCCCCCGCGACGACCGAGCGGACCAGCTCGTCCAGCGGCACCCGGGCCTGCTCCATGTCGGCCTCCTCCTCCGCGACCGCGTACCGCTCGCCCTCCGCCTCGGAGAGATCCCGGGCCAGGAAGATCCGCACGGCCTCGTCGCAGCCGCCGGGCGTGGTGTAGACGTCGGTCAGCACCCGCCAGTCCTCGGCCTTGACGTGCGCCTCCTCGTACAGCTCGCGCTGGGCGGCGTGCAGGGGGTTCTCGCCGGGGATGTCGAGCAGTCCGGCCGGGATCTCCCAGAGCCGGTGGCGTACCGGGTGGCGGTACTGGCGCAGTACGAGGACCCGGTCCTCGTCGTCGATCGCGAGCACGGCGACGGAGCCCGGGTGGACCTGGTAGTCACGGCCGTGGACGGAGCCGTCGGGCATCACCACCTGGTCGGTGCGGACGCTGGTCTTGTTGCCGGTGAAGGGCGTCACCGTCGCGGTGACCTGCCACTCCTCGGGCGTGTCCTGGATACCCATGTACCTACGTCCTCCCACGAACCAAAAGGAAACCGGGGCACCGATCCGATTCGGATCCGTACCCCGGTCAACCGTAATGCCTCGGTGTTACGCGTCCGCGCCCTCCGCGGCGGCGACCTGGCGCGCGACGGCGGCCTTCACCAGACCCGCGAAGAGCGGGTGCGGGCGGGTCGGGCGCGAGCGCAGCTCCGGGTGCGCCTGGGTGGCGACCAGGTAGGGGTGGACCTCGCGCGGGTACTCGACGTACTCGACGAGCTTGTTGTCCGGGGAGGTGCCGGAGAAGACCAGTCCGGCCTTCTTCTCCAGCTCGGCGCGGTAGCCGTTGTTGACCTCGTAGCGGTGACGGTGGCGCTCCTCGACGTACGGCTCGCCCGCGTAGGCCTCCCGCACGACGGAGCCCTCGGCGAGCTTGGCCGGGTAGAGGCCGAGCCGCATGGTGCCGCCGAGGTCGCCCGCGCCCTCGACGTACGCGAGCTGCTCCTCCATCGTCGAGATGACGGGGTGGGAGGTGGCGGCGTCGAACTCGGTGGAGTTGGCGTCGGGGATCTCGGCGAGGTTGCGCGCCGCCTCGATCACGATGCACTGGAGGCCGAGGCAGAGGCCGAGCAGCGGGACCTTGTTCTCGCGGGCGAAGCGGATGGCGCCGACCTTGCCGTCGACACCGCGCTCGCCGAAGCCGCCCGGGATGCAGATCGCGTCCACGTCGCCGAGGTGCTCGGCCGCTCCGGCTGCGGTGCGGCAGTCGTCGGAGGTGACCCACTTGACCTTGACGCGGGCCTTGTTGGCGAAGCCGCCGGCGCGGATCGCCTCGGTGACCGACAGATACGCGTCGGGCAGGTCGATGTACTTGCCGACCAGAGCGACGGTGACCTCGTGGTCGGGGTTGTGGACCCGGTCCAGCAGGTCGTCCCAGGTGGTCCAGTCGACGTCGCGGAACGGCAGGTCGAGCTTGCGCACGACGTAGGCGTCCAGGCCCTCGGTGTGCAGCACCTTGGGGATGTCGTAGATCGACTTGGCGTCGATGGCGGCGACCACGGCGGCCTCGTCGACGTCGCACATCAGCGAGATCTTGCGCTTGATGGCGGTGGGGACCTCGCGGTCGGCGCGCAGCACGATGGCGTCCGGCTGGATACCGATGTTGCGGAGGGCGGCGACCGAGTGCTGGGTGGGCTTGGTCTTCAGCTCGCCGGAGGGGCCGATGTAGGGCAGCAGCGAGATGTGCACGACGAAGACGTTGTCGCGGCCGACCTCGTGGCGGACCTGGCGGACGGTCTCCAGGAACGGCAGCGACTCGATGTCGCCGACCGTGCCGCCGACCTCGGTGATGACGACGTCCACGTCGTCGGTGGCCATGCGGCGGATGCGGTGCTTGATCTCGTTGGTGATGTGCGGGATGACCTGGACGGTGTCGCCGAGGTACTCGCCGCGCCGCTCCTTGGCGATGACCTGGGAGTAGACCTGGCCGGTCGTCACGTTGGCGGAGCCGTCGAGGTCGACGTCGAGGAAGCGCTCGTAGTGGCCGATGTCCAGGTCGGTCTCGGCGCCGTCGTTGGTGACGAACACCTCACCGTGCTGGAACGGGTTCATCGTGCCGGGGTCGACGTTGAGGTAGGGGTCGAGCTTCTGCATGGTGACCCGCAGGCCCCGTGCCTTGAGCAGGGCACCCAGGCTGGAGGCAGTCAGACCCTTGCCGAGGGAGGAGGCGACACCCCCGGTGACGAAGATGTGCTTGGTCGTCGTGGATGTGGGCTGCATAGCCAAAGGGGGCTCCCGTGGTCGCGATTCTGAGGTGCGTACGGCAGCCGAACCGGGGATTCCGGGGGTGCCGACGCTGCGGTTCGGGGGCCTCGTCCGCTGTCAGAGACGACCACCGTCCACGGGCTACCAGGGTAACAGCGACGGCGGGAGGCTGCTTCCGGCCACACCCTGCACAAGGGCGTCACACCATCACCTCAGGCATTTCACGTCCCACCCGATCAGCTCAGAGATCTTGCGGACACCGTCGCGCGGATCTTCATCGTGCGTCGTATCCTGCTCAAACACTCGCTGCCGAGACGGCCGGGGCGGCGGCACCACCCAGGCCGCCCACCGGTACAGGAACTCGTCGGATCTTCCCGGGTGAAAGACCCTACGACCCCCTTGACCCGCAGTAAGCGCCCTTTGACGGGGCGACATGGCCGTTCGACTGGAGACGCACGTGGCCGGGCGCATCGAGGATTACGCACTCATCGGAGACATGCAGACCGCCGCCCTGGTCTGCCGGGACGGCACAGCGGACTGGCTGTGCCTCCCCCGCTTCGACTCGCACGCCGCCTTCGCGGGGCTGCTGGGCACCGAGGAGCACGGCTTCTGGCGCCTGGGCCCCGCGAGAGCGGAGGGAACAGAACCAGCCTCCGCCGACCGGCGGCGATACCGCGGCGACTCCCTCATCCTTGAATCGGAGTGGGACACACCGCGCGGCACCGTACGGGTGACCGATTTCATGCCCCCGCGTGACGGCGCGCCCCAGCTCATCCGGATCGTGGAGGGTGTCAGCGGCCGGGTGCCGATGCGCTCGGAGCTGCGGATGCGGTTCAGCTACGGCCGGGTGACGCCGTGGGTGCACAAGGTCGACAACCGTACGGTCGCGGTCGCCGGCCCGGATTCGGTCTGGCTGGACACCGAAGCGGAAACGTATGGCCAGAATCTGACGACGTACTCCGACTTCACGGTGGGCCCCGGCGACCGGGTGGCGTTCACGATCAGCTGGCAGCCCTCGCACCACGAGCCGCCCGCCCTCCCCGAGCCGGAGAACTCGCTTGAGGCGACGGAGAACTTCTGGCGCGAATGGGTCGAGCAGTGCACGTACCACGGGCCCTACCGGGAGGCGGTCGTCCGCTCCCTGATCACGCTCAAGGCCCTCACGTACGCGCCGACCGGCGGCATCGTCGCCGCGCCGACGACGTCGCTGCCCGAGGAGATCGGGGGCGTACGGAACTGGGACTACCGCTACACCTGGCTGCGGGACGCCGCGATCACCCTCTCCTCGCTGCTGCGCACCGGCTACCGGGAAGAGGCCAGGGCGTGGCGCGAGTGGCTGCTGCGGGCGGTGGCGGGCGACCCGGAGAACCTCCAGATCATGTACGGCATCGCCGGTGAGCGCGAGCTGGGCGAGGCGGAGCTGGACTGGCTGCCCGGTTACGAGAACTCCACCCCGGTCCGGGTCGGCAACGGCGCCGCCAACCAGCTCCAGCTGGATGTGTACGGCGAGGTCACCGAGGCGCTGCACCTGGCGCACATGACGGGCCTGACCCGCAACGACTACGCCATGGGCCTCCAGCTGAAGCTGATCGAGTATCTGGAGAAGCACTGGGAGGAGCCCGACGAGGGCATCTGGGAGGTGCGCGGGCCGCGCCGCCACTTCGTGCACTCCAAGGTGATGGCGTGGGTCGCGGTCGACCGGACGATCAAGCTGGTCGAGTCCGGTGACGTGGAGGGCCCGCTGGAGCGGTGGTACGAGCTCCGCGACGACATCCACCGGGACGTCTGCGAGCGCGGCTACGACAGGGAGCGCAACACCTTCACCCAGTCCTACGGGTCGAAGGAGCTGGACGCCTCCCTGCTGCTCATCCCGCAGATGGGCTTCCTGCCGCCGGACGACAAGCGGGTCATCGGCACGATCGAGGCGATCCAGCGGGAGCTGTCCACGGAGGACGGCTTCATCCTGCGCTATCCCACCGAGGGCGAGGACGCGGGCGTCGACGGTCTGGAGGGCGACGAGGGCGCGTTCCTGGCCTGCTCGTTCTGGATGGCGGACGACCTGGCGATGATCGGCCGGGTCGACGAGGCGCGCCAGCTGTTCGAGAAGCTGCTGTCGCTCCGCAACGACCTGGGTCTGCTGGCCGAGGAGTGGGACTCGAACCTCCAGCGCCAGGTGGGGAACTTCCCGCAGGCGTTCAGCCACGTCCCGCTGATCGACACGGCCCTGCGGCTGACGGCCAGCGGCGCGTACGTGGGCTGAGGCTGCGGCGTGACCGAACCGCCCGTCGCGCCCCTCACGGTGCGGTGGGCGGTTCGGCTGTGTAGGCCCGGTGGAGCGTCCGGAGGAAGTGCGGCGCGGCGGGCAGCTCGGTGGAGCCGATGCGGTGGACGGGGATGCCCGGGGTCCAGGAGTTCATGACGGCCGCGCCGGCGAGTGCGGGCAGGTCGGCCGGGGTGACCGGGGCGACCCGCTGGCCGATGCCGAGCGCCTCCAGTTGCCTGCGGACGATACCCAGCGTCGTACCGGTCAGGATCCGGGCCGCGGGCCACACCACCGCTTCGCCGTCCCAGAACACCAGGTTCCAGATGGTCGCCTCGCTGAAGCGGCCCTCCCGGTCCAGGAAGGCGGCGTCGTCGAATCCGTCGGCGACGGCCTGCCGGAGCAGGTGTGTCTTGGCCACCTCGCCGACGTGCTTGATGTGCGGCAGGAACCGTTCGTGTTCCACGGCCGCCAGGGCGAGCGGGCCGTCGGGGCCGGACGACGGCGGTCCGGTCCGCACCAGGAGGGTCGGGTCGCCGTCGGGCGCGGCGAACTCGCCCGCCGTGGAGAACACCGTGGCCGTCAGCGACATGTCGGCCGGTCCGTCCTGAAGTGCTGCACGGAGGTGGCCGCGCACCACGTCCTCGGGCAGGGCCCGGCCGAACAGTTCCACCGACGCGGACCGCAGCCGCTCCAGATGGAGGTCCAGGCCCCGGATCCGCCCGTCGCGGATCTGCGCGGCGGTGAAGTGGGCATGGCCCGAGAAGGCGAGCGGCGCCAAGTCGTCGGTGGTCGCCGGCCGGCCATCGAGGTGCGCGGTGTACGGGATGTGCGGGGAATCTTCGTTCATGGCCGGGACGTTAGAGCCTGACACCGGTGTCAAGGTCAAGCGTCGAGGGTGGGGATCCATGCTGATCGGGGAGTTGTCCCGGCGGACGGGCGTCAGCGCGCGGTCGTTGCGGTACTACGAGGCGCAGGGGCTGCTGGAGGCGCGGCGGGGGACGAACGGCTATCGCGCGTACGACGAGGACGCGGTCGCCTCCGTGCGGAAGATCCGGGCGCTGCTGCGGGCCGGGCTCTCCACCGGGGTGATCCGTCAGGTGCTGCCGTGTGCCCGGGGCGAGCAGGCGGGCTTCGACTGGTGTGCGGAGCTGCGGGCGATCCTGGACGGCGAGCTGGCGGACCTGGACGAGCAGATCGAGGCGTTGCGGCGGAGCCGGGGCGCGCTGGTGGGGCTGCTGGCCGAGCGGTGAGCCCCGTCCCGGCCCCGGGGCGTCCGGGGCCGGGTGGTCGCGCTCACTCGAAGGCCGCTGCCGCCTCCTTGAGCGCGGCGGCCACCGCCTCCGGTGCGTCGGGGCCGGGCTCGCCGGGGGTGTAGGTGACCGAGCGCAGGACGCCCCCGTAGCGGAAGGTCCGGTGGCGCTCGAACAGGGGCCAGGAGACCGGGGACTTGCGGTCGGCCCCGATGCTGATGCCCTGGAACGGGGCCATGCCGATGAGCTGGTGGACGCTGGGGGGCGTGGCCCTCACCTCGCCGTCGACGCCGACCGTGAACGACCAGCGCAGGCCCTTCTCGGCCGTGGCGGTAAGGGCGATGACATGTGCGCCCGGTGTGAGGGGTCCGGCGTCGGTCTCGTGCAGGACGCCGTATTCGTTGTACGCGAGGTGGAGCCGTCCGCCCTCGACGTACAGGCTGTAGCCGCCGCCCTGGTCGCCGTGCGAGACGAGGACCCCCTCCCCCGTCTCGTCGATGACGACGGTGATCTCGAAGGAGCGCAGCGCGATGAGCCGGGAGGAGCGGTAGCGCTCCAGCTCCGGGGTGCCGGACAGCAGGGTCAGTGGGCGGGCGAGGCGTTGTTCGGTGGGGTTGCGGCGGTCGAGGGCTCCGCTGCCGTCGGGGAGCGGGAAGACGCCGTTGCGCCAGGCGGCCGCCTCCCAGGCCTCGGACAACTCCTTGACCAGGTCGGGGCGTTCGGCGGCGAGGTCGTGGATCTCGGTGGGGTCGGTGCGGATGTCGTACAGCGCCCACTCGGAGTCGTCGTAGGGCGCGCCGGGGCGGTGGAGGGTGACGAGTTTGTGGCCGCCCCGGTAGTAGCTGCGGTTGCCGGTCATCTCGCAGTACTGCTCGGGGTGGGTGGAGGCGTGGCCGGTGTCGGCGAGTACGGGGGCGAAGCTGACGCCGTCCGGTTCCTGGAGGGTGACGCCGCGCCGCTGGGCCGGGCGGTCGAGGCCGGCGAGCCGCAGCAGGGTGGGCATGATGTCGGTGACGTACTGGTACTGGGGCCGGACCCCCGGGTCGAGCAGGCCCTCGCGGGCCCCCCGGGGCCAGGACAGGACGAACGGGACGCGGACCCCGCCGGCGTAGGTGTGGCCCTTGTAGAGCCGGAAGGGGGTGTTGGAGGCCATGCCCCAGCCGCGCGGGTAGTGGACGAGGCTGCGCGGGCCGCCGATGAGTTCGGGGTCGCGGTCGACGTCGGGGGTCCAGTCGCCGGGGAGGGCGGGGTGGTGGACGAAGCGGCTGAAGTAGGAGCGGGTGCCTTCCGGGCCGCCTTCGCCGGTGCCGCCGTTGTCGGAGGTGAAGACGATGATGGTGTTGTCGAGTTCGCCGAGCGCTTCGAGGGTGTCGGTGAGCCGGGCGAGGTTCTGGTCGATGTTGTCGACGAGCGCCGCGTACACCTCCATGTAGCGGGCGTAGAGCTTCTGTTGCTCCGGGGTGAGGCTGTCCCAGGCGGGGACGTCGAGTCCGGCCTCGCTGTTGCGGTCGGGCAGTTCGGTGCCGGGCGGGAGGAGTCCGGCGGCGAGCTGGGCGGCGAAGCGGCGTTCCCGCAGGACGTCCCAGCCCTCGTCGTAGCGGCCCCGGTGGCGGGCGATGTCCTCGGGCTTGGCCTGGAGCGGGCCGTGGACGGCGTTGTGGGCGAGGTAGAGGAGGAACGGCTTGTCGGGGTCGTGGGCGCGGAGCGACTTCACCATGGAGATCGCCTGGTCGGTGATGTCGTCGGTGTAGTAGTAGTCGTCGGCGAAGTCGTCGATGTCCAGCGGGCTGTTGTCGCGGACCAGTTGGTGCGGGTGGAAGAGGCTGGTGAGGCCTTCGAGGACGCCGTAGTACTGGTCGAAGCCCTTGTTCAGGGGCCAGTTGGCCCGGTCGTCGGCGGCGTTGGAGGCGGAGTCGCGGACCAGGTGCCATTTGCCGACGGCGTAGGTGGCGTAGCCGTTGTCGTGGAGCAGTTCGGCGAGGGTGGGGATGTCGTCGGCGATCTCCATGCCGTAACCGGGGAAGCCCGGGTCGGAGTTGGCGACCATGGAGTAGCCGACGCGGTGCGGGTTGAGGCCGGTGAGCAGGGCGGCGCGGGCCGGGGAGCAGAGCGGCATGGTGTGGTAGTTGCTGAGCCGTACGCCGGCCTCGGCGAGCGCGTCGAGGGTGGGGGTGGCGATCTCGGAGCCGAAGGGGCCGATGTCGCTGTAGCCCATGTCGTCGACGAGGACGACGACGATGTTGGGGGCTTTGGCGTCCGGGGTGGGGCGCTGCGGCCAGGAGGGTTCGGACTCGGCGAAGGTGCGGCCGATCCGGCCGGGGAAGCCGTCGTAGGGGTCGCGGCGGGTCGGGGTGGCGGTCATCGGCTGGGCTCTCCGTCGTTGCTGGGGTGGTCATCCGGTACGGGGAAGAGGCGGGCGAGTTCGTCGGCGACGGCGGTGAGCTGTGCGCGCCCCGGGGTGGCCGGTGAAGGCGGCGATCTGGAGGAGGGTGGAGTCGCCCCGGATCGTGGGCAGCTCGGTGTCGAGAAGGCCGGGGACGATCCGGCGGACGGCGTCGGCCGCTGCCGGTTGAGGCTGTCGAACATCACCATGACGGCCTTCACGCGGTGGCCCCTTCAGCTGTCGTGTGGCCCGGTAGCAGCTCGCGGGCGCGGCGGAAGCCGCCGTGTCCGGTCGAGGAGTCGGGAGAGTTGTGGGAGCGGGCTGCGACCCGGTAGCGGTTGCAGTAGGAGGCGTGGCAGAGGTAGGAGCCGCCCCGGATGACGCGTTCGCCGGGCCCGAAGGCGTCCGCGCACCACTCCCAGACGTTGCCGGAGGTGTTGTGGAGCCCGTAGCCGTTGGGTTCGTACGCGGTGACGGGCACGGTGCCGGTGCGGCCGCCGGGCCGGGCCGAGCGGTGCGGGAAGCGGCCGAGCCAGGTGTTGCACATCTCGCGGCCGCCGGGCGTGAAGTCGTCGCCCCACGGATAGCGCGCCCCGGCCAGGCCGCCGCGCGCCGCGTACTCCCATTCCGCCTCGGTGGGCAGCCGGGTCCCGGTCCAGTCGCAGTAGGCGAGGGCGTCGTCGTACGAGATGTGCACGACGGGGTGGTCGGCCCGGTCCGCGAGGTCGGAGCCGGGCCCCTCCGGCGCGTCCCAGGTCGCGCCCGCGACACCGAGCCACCAGGGCGCGCCGGGCACCCGCCCGAGGATGTGGCGCTCGGCGGCCTTCGGGTGGACCAGCAGGTGGAAGACGTAACTGCTGCCGTGGCGTTCGGCGTCGGTGCGGTAGCCGGTGGCGGCGGCGAAGGCAGCCCAGTCGGTGTTGGTGACGGCGGTGGTGTCGATGGCGAAGGGGGCGACGATGACGTCCCGTACGGGCCCTTCCCGGTCGGCGTGGCAGCCCTCGCCGAAGGCGTCGCCCATCCGGAAGGTGCCGCCCGGGAGTTCGGCCATCACGCCTCTCGTGGTGGTGGCGGCCGGTCGGCGTACCGCCGGGATCGGCAGGACGGCCGTCGCGGACGCCCCTCCCGTGCAGGCGCGTCCGGGCGCGCAGCACGCGCTCATGCGAGTGCCTCGGCCTTCCGGGGTGTGTGCTGTACGGGTACGGGCTCGGGTGCCGCCGCCAGCAGGGCCCGGGTGTACGGGTCCTGGGGGTGTTCGCAGACCTCGTCGGCGCTGCCGCTCTCCACGATCCGGCCCCGGTGCATGACCGCGATGCGGTGGCTGACCTGGCGGACGACGGCGAGGTCGTGGGCGATGAAGACGAGGGCGAGGCCCAGGTCCCGCTGGAGGTCGGTGAGCAGGCCGACGATCTGCGCCTGGACCGAGACGTCGAGCGCGGAGACCGGTTCGTCGCAGATGAGGACGGACGGGCCGGGGGCGAGCGCCCGGGCGATCCCGATCCGCTGGCGCTGGCCGCCGGAGAACGCGCGCGGGTGCCGGTCGGCCACGGCCGGGTCGAGACCGGCGAGGGTGAGCAGCTCGGCGACCCGGGCCGCCCGCTCGTCCCGGTCGCCGAGGCCGAAGGCGATGAGCGGCTCGGCGACGATCTGCCCGACGGTCATGCGGGGGTTGAGGGAGGCGTAGGGGTCCTGGAACACCATCTGGACCTGCCGGCGCACCGCGTGCAGCGCCCGCCGCGAGGGCCGGGTGACGTCCTCGCCGCGCAGCCGCAGCGTGCCGCCGTCCGAGGGGTGGGCGTGGGCGAGGACCCGGGCGAGGGTCGACTTGCCGGAGCCCGACTCCCCGACGATGCCCAGGGTCTCCCCCTCGGCCAGGGTCAGCGACACCCGGTCCAGCGCGGTGAACCCGGCCCCACGGACGCCGCGCCGCCGGTACGTCTTGACGAGCCCCTCCGCCTCCAGGACCACGGCCCCGGGCGCGGGCCGGTCGATCCGGGCGGGCGGCGGGGGCGCGGGCAGTGGTTCGGTGCGCCCGGCGGCGGGCAGGCAGGCGGCCCGCACCCCGTCGGTCAGCTCGACGAGCGGCGGCGTCCCCGTACGGCAGCGGTCCTCGGCGAGCGTGCAGCGCGCCGCGAACGCGCAGCCGTCGCCGAGCAGCGCGAGGTCGGGCGGGCTGCCGGGGATGCCGGTGAGCCGGGTGCCGGAGGGGGCGGAGAGCCGGGGCACGGCGGCGAGGAGGCCTGCGGTGTACGGGTGGCGGGGTCGGGTGAGCACTTCGGCGGTGGGCCCGTCCTCCACGACGGTGCCGCCGTACATGACGAGGACGCGTGCGCAGGAGCGGGCGACGACGCCCATGTTGTGGGTGATGAGGACGAGTGCGGTGCCGGTCTCGCGGTTGAGGTCGGCGAGGAGGGTGAGGATCTGCTCCTGGACGGTGGCGTCGAGTGCGGTGGTGGGTTCGTCGGCGAGCAGGATGTCGGGTTCGCCGGCGAGGGCCATGGCGATGAGGATGCGCTGGCGCTGGCCGCCGGAGAACTGGTGCGGGTGGTCGTCGATACGCCGGTGGGGTTCGGGGATGCCGACCCGGTCGAGGAGGTCGACGGCGCGGGCCCGGCGGGCGGCTCGGTCGCGTTCCCCATGGGCTCGCAGCACCTCGTCCAGGTGGCGGCCGACGCTGAGCACCGGGTTCAGCGCCGTCATCGGGTCCTGGAAGATCATGCCGATGCGCGCGCCGCGCACCGCACGCAGCTCCTCGTCGGTGGCGGCGGCGAGGTCCTGGCCGTCCAGGAGGACGGAGCCGGTGGTGATGCGGCCGGTGCCCGGGAGCATCCGGGTCAGGGCGAGCGCGGTGGTGGACTTGCCCGAGCCGGACTCGCCGACGACGGCGAGCGTCTCGCCCCGGCGCAGGGTGAAGGAGAGGCCGCGCACGGCGTGCAGGGGCGAGCCGTCGGGACCGGTGAAGTCGACGCCGAGGCCGCGGACTTCGAGGAGGGGGCGGGGCGGCCGCGGGGAGGCGGGGTCCGGTGCGGTCATCGGCGTGTCTCCCGGTTGAGCGCCTCGGCGATGAGCGAGAGTCCGAGGACGAGCGCGGTCACGGTGATCAGCGGCCCGGCGGCGAAGTGCGGGGCCTGGTCGAGGTAGGGCATCGACTGGCTCAGGACGGAGCCGAGCGTCGGCTCGGGCGGCCGGACGCCGACGCCGAGGAAGCTCATGGCGCCCTCGATGAAGACGGCGACGGTCAGCGACACGGCGATCTGGACGATCAGCGGGTCGGCGGCGTTGGGCAGGATGTGCCGGACGAGCACCCGGGGGCCCGAACTGCCGCCGACCCGGGCGGCGGTGACGTACTCCCGCTCCCGCTGCACGAGGATCCCGCCGCGCAGCAGCCGTCCGAACGCCGGGATCTCGGCGAGCGCGATGACCAGGACGACGGGCAGCCGGCCGGGGCCGAGGATCGCGGTGACGGCGAGCGCGAGGATCAGGCCCGGGAAGGCCAGGATGAGGTCGAAGACCCGCTGCACGAGGGTGTCGGCGACCGGGTGGGCCGCCGCTGCCAGGGCGAACAGGCAGCCGAGGGCCGCGCCGAGGGGAACGGCGATCGCGATGATCCCGAGGTCGGCGCGGATGCCGTACAGCACCCGGCTGAGCAGGTCGCGGCCGAGGTCGTCGGTGCCGAGCGGGTGGCCGGGCGTACCGAGGGCGGCGAGGCTCTGGCCGCTCTGGTCGGTGGGCCCGTGCCCGGCCAGGACCGGGGCGAGCAGCCCGGCGAGGACCACCACGCCGACGAGGACGAGGCCGGTGCGGGCGCGGGCGGTGGAGAGGGCGGCGCGGTAGGGGTGGCGGGGGCGTACGGCCTTGCGCGCGCCCACGGGTTTCCGCAGGCTGTCGGGCAGGGCCTCCGGGGACGCCGGGGCGAGGTCGGGGGTCGGGGTCATGGCGGTCACTCCCACCTGATCCGGGGGTCGAGCCAGGCGTGGACGAGGTCGGTGAGCAGTTGGACGACGACGAAGGCGGCGACCAGGAGGAGCAGCAGGTCCTGGACGACGGGGTAGTCGCGGCGCTGGAGGCCCTGTTCGGCGAGCTGGCCGAGGCCCGGCCAGGCGAAGATCGCCTCGACCAGGACGGCTCCGCCGAGCAGGTGCCCGGTCTGCATGCCGAGCAGGGTGACGACGGGCGGGAGGGCGCCCGGCAGCGCGTGCCGCCACAGCAGCCGGCGCGGGGCGATACCGGCGGCCGTGGCAGTGCGGATGCAGTCCTCGGCGAGCGCGCGTTCGATCCCGTCCTTGAGGTAGCGGCCGAGGACGGCGGCACTGGGCAGGGCGAGGCAGAGCGCGGGCAGCAGCAGGTACTGCGCCGCGAGGTCGGGGGCGTCGAAAAAGGCCACCCGGCCGCCCGGCGGCAGGACGCCGAGGACCACGGCGAACAGCACCACGAGGAGCACTCCGCTGACGAACGGCGGCGCGGCGAGCGCGGCGGTCGTGGTGACCCGGATCGCGCTGCGGATCCAGCGGCTGCGGGAGGTGGCCCCGAGGATACCGAAGGCCGTACCGAGCAGGATGACGAACAGCAGCGCGGCCAGGGTCAGTTCGGTGGTGGCGCCGAGCCCGTCGCCGATCAGGTCGGAGACATCGCCGCCGATCGCGTACGAGGGTCCGAGGTCGCCGGTGAGCAGGGACCCGATCCAGTGGGCGTACTGGGAGAGGAGAGGTGCGTCGAGGCCGAGCCGGTCGCGGATCGCGGCGACGGTGGCCGGGGAGGCGTCGGGCCCGGCGAGGGAGGTCGCGGGGTCGCCGGGGACGAGCCGCAGGATCGCGAAGATGAGGAAGGAGGCGGCGAACAGGACGAGGAGGGCGGACGGCAGCCGCCTCAGCAAGTAGCTGCGCATGTCACACCAGGTAGGCGTCGTCGAGGTTGAGATAGGAGAACTTGTTCTGGGTGACGCCGTGCAGCCGGTCGGCGTTGACCTGGACCTGGCCGCGGACGACGAGGTCGATGATGAACGCCTCCTCCAGCAGGATGCCGGAGATCTTCTCGTGCAGGGTGTTGGCCCCGGCGACGCCCGACTCCGGCTTCGTCCATGCCTCCCGGACGACCTTCGTGTACGCCGCGGAGCGGTACTCGGAGGTGTTCTTGGCCTCGTTGAACGGGTACGCGCTCACCGCGAGGGTGGACGGCTGGACCTGGGCGAAGCCGTGGCCCATGGACCAGAGCGCGGGCATCTGCTGCGCGATCAGCTTCTTCTGCGCGGCGGCCCCGTCGGTCGGCTCCAGCGTGACGTGGACGCCGATCTGCTTGAGGTCGTACTGGATGGACTCGGCGATGGCGGTGTCGCCGGGCAACGCGATGTGGAGCAGCGGCAGTTCGAGCTTCCGGTGTCCTGCGGACCTCAGCAGCTCCCGGGCCTTGCCGGGGTTGTGGGTGTAGTGGGTGCGGTGCGCCTCGCTGAAGGCGGGCGAGGACTTGGGCCACGGTGCGGCCGAGGCGATGCCGTAGCCGCCGAGGGTCTGGGCGAGGAGCCGCTCCCGGTCGATGGCCCAGGCGAGGGCCTGGCGGACGGCCCGGTCGTTCAGCGGGGCGACGGTGGTGTTGACGCCGAGGTAGACGGCGCCGGCCCCGGTGTCGTAGTCGGTGATCTTCAGCCGGGGGTCGCTCTTGACGGTGCCGAGGCTCTTGCCGGGTACGTGGAAGGAGAGCTGGGACTGGCCGGAGCGCAGGGACGAGATCAGCGCGTCGGCCTGGGGTATGACGCGCAGTTCGACGCCGTCGAGGTAGGGGCGGTCCGGCTGCCAGTAGCGGTCGTTACGGGTCAGGGTCAGGCCGGAGCCGGGGCTCCACTTCTTCAGCCGGAACGGTCCGGTGCCGATGAGCTTCTTTCCGGTGACGGCGTCCTCGACGGTCTTCTCATCCGTGATGATCATGAATTCGAAGAGGTCGAAGAGGTTGTTCACGGGGTGGGCGAGCTTGAGGACCAGTTCGTGGTCGCCGCGCTTTTCGAACCCGGTGACCGCGGCGGCCGTGCTGCGCAACTGGGCTGCCCGGACGGGGTTCTGGAGGTTCTTCACGGCGAAGATCACGTCGTCGGCGGTGAAGGCCCGGCCGTCGTGGAAGGTCACGTCGTCGCGGAGGTTCAGCGTGATGCTGCGCCCGTCCTTCGCGTACGTCCAGGAGGTGGCGAGCTCCGGCTTCGGGGTGAGGTCGCCGTCGTAGCGGGTGAGGGTGTTGTAGATCAGCCGCTGCTGGAGGGACTGGCCGCTCTGGGCGAAGAGCAGGGCGGGGGTGAAGTCGGCGTTGATGGCGACGCTGAGGACACCTCCGCGCTTCGGAGCGGCGCCTGCCGCAGCCTTCTTCGGGTCGGACGAGGCCTCGGAGACCGCCGAGCGGCAGCCCGCCAGGCCCAGTCCGAGCAGCAGGGAGCCGCCACCCGCGGCACGCAGAGCGGTGCGACGGGAGGGGCCCCCGGCGGGCAGGGGCGAGAGCGGGGGCGAGGCGGGGAACAGCTCGGTCATGGGAAGCCTGCCTGTGAGTAATTAATTCCGCTGCGGGAGCAATTGATGCCCGGCGATGCGCAGGGGTACGGGGACGGCGTGGAGCAGCACGGGGGCGGCACGGGATCGGACGACCGACGAGTGACAGGCCGATCGCCTGCGGATCAGCGACGGACGTACGGGAAGCTCTCGGATCTCAGCGGACGCCGAAGCGCATGGTCACGGGTGCGCGAGGTCACGGGTACACGGGGCCCCGGAGGCGCGGGTGGTGTGCGGGAGATCCGGTGTCAGATGCGGACGGCACAGACCGCGCTGGCCTGTCGACAGAGGTCGACGTGCCTGCGGGAGATGAGGCGCATGTCCGGGTTCACGGGAGCAATATGACAGTGGCTTCGGCGAGCGGTCAACCCGGTCTGTCCGGATCCTGGTACGAAACCCCCTCCTGATCCGTTACGCACGCCTACCGCTCGAAGGCCGCCAACGGGCTCCTGAACAGCGGGTTCAGCGCAATCGTGCCCCCGGCGACGGGCAGGGCGGCCATCCCGGCATGCGGACTCACGATCCGCTCGGGGTCCCGGCAGACATGGGACAGGTCGACCGCGGCGCCCCGGATCTCCTCCAGGTACTCGGGGTTGAGCAGGCTGGAGTGCTCGGTGACCACGACCAGGTCGGGGTTGAGGACGTCGAGCAGCAGCGCGGCGGCCCGGCCCACCGCGCGGGCCCGCTCGCGCAGCAGCCGGTCGGCCCGCCGGTCACCGGCCGCCGCCGCGTCCACCAGCAGGAACACATCGGCTTCGGGCACGATCCCGCGCCGCACGGCGGTCCGCCCGACCGCCACGTTGGAGGCCGTCGTCTCCAGGCAGCCGGTGCGTCCGCAGGGGCAGGCGACCGTGGAGTCCGGCACCGGCAGATGGGCGACGTCCCCGGCTCCGGAGCCCGGCCCCTGGTGGACCACCCCGGCGATGCCCAGGGCCGCGTCGACGACGTTGCCGATGAAGAGGTGGACCAGGCTGCGGCGCGCGGCGGGGTGCCCGAAGAGGATCTCGGACTGGGCGATGGCGCGGGCGTGGTTGTCGATGCGGACGTCGATTCCCCCCAGGCCGCGGGAGAGTTCGGCGGCGAGCGGCCGTTGGTGCCAGCCCAGCGCGTCGTGCCGTACGGCCGTGCCGAGCGCGGGGTCGACCCAGCCGCCGAGCGCCGCGCCGACCCCCAGCAGCCGGCGGCCCCGGACCGTGTCGTCGAGGAAGGTCCGCAGCCCGGCGAGGACGCGGCCCGGCAGTTCACCGGGGTCGATGTCCTCGTGCGGGAAGGTGCGCCGGGCGAGCAGCCGGCCGCGCAGGTCCAGCAGGCCGAACGACGATCCCGGCACCCCGATGTGGACGCCGCCCGCCACCGGCCCTTCGCTCTCCCCGGTGTTGAGGTCGACCGGGATCTGCGGTCTGCCGACGCCGCTGCTCTCCACCAGCTCGGGCAGTTCACGGACCAGGCCGAGGCGGACGAGGTCGGTGCACTGACGCGAGACGGCGGCCGGGCTGAGGCCGGAGAGGGCGGCGATGGACCTGCGGGCGACGGGCCCGTGGTCGAGCACCGTGCGCAGGACGGTCGCGGCGTTGGCCTCGCGGCGGCCGTCGCCGGCGGTGCGGATGAGCTGGGGGGCGGCGGTCATGAGGCCTTCCTTCGGTCCTGCGCCACGGGGGCGCTCGCAACGTTACGGCGGCGTGAATTCGCGCGGGGGCCGCGCCCGGTCACCGGGCGGAGCGGCTGCCCCGTCCGGAGCCCTGTCCGAAATCATGGAGATAACCGCTGGTCAGAGGCGCTCCGGCAGTGCGTGGCCGGACGGATCCCGGGCCCCGCGCAAGCGCCGATTCAACCACCGCCGGACGGAGCCCGGGGCGCGGGTCCGTGCTTGACGCCCGCCGCGGGGCGCTGGAATTCTCCGGGGCATGTTCGCGACGGCCGTTCCCGACGCGCGGCCCGCTCCCGCCGGCCGCACCGCAGCAGCGGTGGCGTGTCCGCGCGGTTGTACCGCCGGCTGACCTGCCGCACTGCCGCACCTTCGCCGGCGTCACGCCACGCCGCCCCCTCTCCTTCGTCCGTCCCACCGGACCACTCCCTGCCGCCCTCTGCACGCTCCCTGTCTCAATTAATTCCGCTCCAAGATTAATCCACGGATGGTCTTGGCTCCCGAAAGGAATCCGCCATGTCCTCGGCAACCACCGCCACCACCGCCCCTTCCACCGTCACCGTTCAGAAACTCGGCGGCCGTCTCGGCGCCGTCATCTCAGGAGTGCGGCTCGGCGGCGATCTCGACGCCCCGACCGTCGCGGAGATCCGGTCCGCCCTGCTGGCCGACAAGGTCGTCTTCTTCCGTGGCCAGGACCACCTGGACGAGGAGAGCCATGAGGCGTTCGGCCGGCTGCTCGGCACCCCGGTCGCACACCCCACCGTCCCGTCCGCCGACGGCCGTTACTCCCTCGGCATCGACTCCGACCACGGCGGCCGGGCCAACCAGTGGCACACCGACGTCACCTTCGTCCCCGCCTACCCGGCGTTCTCCATCCTGCGCGCCGTGATCGTCCCGCCCTACGGCGGCAACACCCTGTGGGCCAACACCGCCACGGCCTACGACGGTCTTCCCGAGCCGCTGCGCGTGCTGGCCGACTCCCTGCGGGCCGTCCACTCCAACGACTACGACTACGCGGCGCTGCGCCCGCAGGCCCTGCCCGAGGCGCTGAAGCAGTACAAGGAGGTGTTCACCTCGACGAAGTTCCTCACCGAGCACCCGGTGGTGCGGGTGCACCCGGAGACCGGCGAACGCGTCCTGCTGCTGGGCAACTTCGTGCAGCGGATCGCCGGACTGACCGGCAGGGACTCCCGTACGCTCCTGGATCTGTTCCAGTCGCACATCGAGCGCCCGGAGAACACCGTGCGCTGGCAGTGGCAGGTCGGCGACGTGGCGATCTGGGACAACCGCGCCACCCAGCACTACGGCGTCGACGACTCCGACGCCCATGAGCGCAAGCTCCGCCGCGTCACCATCGACGGGGACGTGCCCGTCGGCGTCGACGGCCGCTCCTCCACGCTGATCTCGCCCGAGGAGGTGCCGGACCCGGCGTTCGGCATCGCCTCCGGAGCGTCTGCGGCGGCCTGATCGCGGTCGCCACCCCTCCCCAGCCATGCGCACCCGGCCTCCCGGGCGGTAGCGTCCTGAACAGGACAGTCCGGATCAGGACGACCGCCCGGGAAGCGGGCAGGGCACCAGGGGAAAGCGGGCCGGGTACGTGGAGAGCCACAGCGGAATCACCGTGCAGCGGGCGCTGGAGCTGCCGGGGCTGCGCGCCGGGCTCCCGGAGGTGGTGGCCGGCGCCGACCGGCTGAACCGTACGGTGCGCTGGGTGCACGCGGGCGAGGTCCCGAACATCGCCTCGCTCCTCAAGGGCGGCGAGCTGCTCCTGACGACGGGGCTCGGACTGGGCGCCCGCCCGGCCGAACAGCGCGCCTTCGTCCGCCGTCTCGCCGACCGGGGCATCGCGGCCCTGGTGGTGGAGCTGGGCCCGCGCTTCGGCCGGCTGCCCGCCTCCATCGTGGACGCCGCCCGCGCTGCCGGTCTGCCGCTGGTCCAGCTGCACCGCGAGGTGCCGTTCGTCGCGGTGACCGAGGAGGTGCACACCGAGATCGTCAACGGGCACTACGCGCTGCTCCAGCAGGCGGAGGAGGTGCACCGGCGCGCCACCCGGGCGCTGCTCGACGGGGGCGGGGTGCCGCAGGTCCTCGGGATCCTCGCCGACTTCACCGCCAACCCGGTCTTCCTGGAGACGCCCGACGGCCAGCTCCTGTACGCGGCGTCCACCGGGACAGGACCGGTCGGCGCGGACCCGCTCCAGGTCTGGGAGGGCATGCGCGGCGACCGGGCGGCCCGGGAGTCCCCGCCGACCGGTGCGCTGCTGGTGGACGTGCCCGGCGGCGGGCCCGAGACCGGTTCGGTACGGGCACGGCTGGTGCTCCTCGCGGTGGCCGGGCCGCTGGCGACCGTGCACCGGATGGCGGCGGAGCGTGCGGCGGGCCTGCTGGCGGTCGTGCTGATGCAGGCCCGGCAGGAGGAGGAGCTGGCCGCCCGGGGCCGGGGCGACTTCCTGACCGATCTGGCGGAGGGCCGGATCGCCCCGGAGGACGCCCCGGCCCAGGCCCGGGTGCTCGGCTTCCGGCCCGGCGAGACACCCCTCCTGCCGGTGGTGATGCGGCTGGCCCCCGAGCTGTCCCCCTCGGGCAACTGGGCGCTGCTGGCCCGTGCGGTCCTGGAGGAGCTGGCCTCGGTCGGGGTGCCGGTGCTGCTCGGCGTACGGCCCGTGGAGGGGCGGGTTCCGCTGCTGCTGGGGCTGCGTTCGGAGGGCGAGCGCACGGCGGTCGCGGACCGGGTGGCGGCGGCGCTGCGGGCGGGCGTGGAGCGGGCCGGACTCGACCGGGCCGGATCGCAGCAGCCGGTGGTCGTGGTCGGCGTCGCGGGCGGCTGGGCGGCGGCGGGTGCCGGGCTGCGGCACGCGGCGGAGACGGCGACGGCCGCGCAGGGCCTGGACGACCGGCCCTGGTACGACGCCCGGCGGCTCGACATCGATCTGCTGCTGTGGCGGCTGCGGGACCATCCGGACCTGGCGGCGTTCGTGAACCGGGCGATCGGTCCGCTGCGCGAGCACGACCGCACCTCGCGCCCGCCGTTGCTGCCGACGCTCCAGGCCTATCTGGCGCACGCGGGCCGCAAGGCGGAGACCGCCCGCGAGCTGCACCTCAACCGCCAGACCCTCTACAACCGGCTGGCCCGGATCGGCGAACTGCTGGGCACGGACCTGGACGACCCGCAGACGGTGCTGGCACTGAGCCTGGCGCTGCGGGCCCGCCGCCACACGACCTGACCGGCCGGGTCACGCAACGGCTCAGCGCGCCCGCCCCGGCCCCCTCGCCGGTCCGGTCAGCGACCGCGCCCCGTCGCCAGCGGCTGCGCCAACTCGTCGTAGACGCTCAGCACATGGGCGATCGTGTCGTCCTCGGTGGGCCAGCCCGCCGCCTGCACCCGCCCGGCCTCGGCGAGCCGGGTCCGCGCCGCCGGGTCCCCCAGCAGCCCCACGACCGCACGGGCGAGGGCCACGGCGTTGCCGTACGGCACCAGCTCAGCTGCTTCGCCGACCAGTTCGGGCACACCACCGACCGCCGTGGCCACCAGCGGCACCCCGGACCGCAGCGCCTCCTGCGCCAGCAGGGAGCGGCCCTCCCACCGGCTCGGCAGCAGGACGAGATCAGCGGCGGCGACCAACTCCCCCACACCCTCGCGGGATCCGATGAGCGAGACGGGCAACTCCTCGTCCCTGATCCGTCGTTGCAGGGCCTCCCGGTCGCGCCCCTCCCCCGCGATGACGAGCAGCGGCACGGGGTCCAGCCGCCGCCAGGCGCGGGCCGCGTCCAGCAGGGTGCCGAAACCGTGATGCGGTACGAGACTGCCGACGGCCATCAGCAACGGCCTTTCGACCGCCCCCAGTTCGGCCCGCACCTTGCCCGCGTCGACCGCTCCGTCCGGGTGCGCGGGCGGGGCGGCTGTGGGGGCGAGCCGGGCATCGCGGGCGCCCCGCTCCCGGGCCCGGTCCACCAGGTCGGAGGAGGGGGCGAGGACCACGGCCGCCGCCCGTGCGGCGCGCCGTTCCAGCAGGTGCAGGATCTGGCGGCGGGCGCCTTCCGCGTACCGCCGGGTGTGCCAGGTCGTCACGAGCGGCACGGTCCGTCCGCTCAGCGCGAGGGCGGTGCGGGCGGCCGCGTGGAGCCCGTGGGCGTGGACGACGTCCGCCCCCGTGCAGGCGGCCCGCAACGCGGCGACGGCGGCCGGGTCGCTGCGCCGGGGCACCGGCAGGAAGCGGGCTCCGGTCGCCGTGAAGTCGTAGGCGCGGTCCACGGCGGCCGGCGCGCAGACGGTCACCTGCACCCCGCGCGCCACCAGCCCGGCGGCCAGCGAACCGACGTGCGCGCTGCTGCCCGCACTGCCGCCGCCCAGGACTTGGACCGTACGCAGCTGTGACACGTTGAATGGCTCCCCGGGGGTCCGGAGTCGGCGGAACAAGGACAGCGCCAAGGATGCCAGCCCGTACGCACGTTCCGGCACCGCCGTAACGTTGCTGCCGCACCCACGGCGACAACCGACCACACCGCATCACCCTCACGGGTGAATCACCGGAGCACGCCACACGGGGGCGCGCCGCGCCGGACCGCGCCGCGCCCCCGCCCCTCACCCGTCGGCGCGCGCCGTGGCGAGCAGTTCCTCGGCATGGGCGCGGGCCGTCTCGGAGTCTTCCTGGCCCGCCAGCATCCGGGACAGCTCCCGGACCCGGTCCTCACCCTCCAGGACGGTGACCCCGCTGCGGGTCACCGAGCCGTCCACGGTCTTCTCGACCAGCAACTGCCGGTCGGCGAAGGCCGCGACCTGCGGCAGGTGGGTCACGACGACCACCTGCGCGGACCTGGCGAGCTTGGCGAGCCGGCGGCCGACCTCGACCGCCGCCTTGCCGCCGACGCCCGCGTCGACCTCGTCGAAGAGATACGTCGGTACGGGGTCGGAGCCCGCGAAGACGACCTCGACCGCGAGCATCACCCGGGACAGCTCACCGCCCGACGCGCCCTTGGCGATCGGCCGGGGCTGGGCGCCCGGGTGCGGGGCGAGGAGCAGCTCCACCTCGTCGGCGCCGGAAGGGCCGTAGACGACGCTCCGCCCGCCGATGTCGATGCCGGACGCCTCGTCCGCCGCCTCGGTCTGCCGGATGGCGAAGGAGACCCGGGCGTGCGGCATGGCGAGCGAGGCGAGCTCCTCGGTCACCGCATCGGCGAACCGCGCGGCGGCCTCCGTACGCGCGTCGGTCAAGGCCTGCCCGAGCACGGAGAGTTCGGCCCGCAGAGCGTCGCGCTCGGCGGTCAGCTCGCCGATCCGCTCGTCGTCGCCCTCCAGCTCGGTGAGCCGGCCGGCGCCCTCCTGGGCCCAGGCCAGCACGGCCGCGATGTCCTCGCCGTACTTACGGGTCAGGGCGGTCAGGGCCGCCCGGCGCTCCTCCACGGCGGCCAGCCGCAGCGGATCGGCGTCGAGCTGGTCCGCGTACCCCGCCAGCTCTCCGGAGACGTCGGCGAGCAGGATGGAGATCTCCCCCACCCGGTCCGCCAGCGCGGCCAGCGCCGGGTCGTGGGCCCGGACCCCGTCCAGCGCCTGCCCGGCCGCGGCCACCACGGTGGTGGCGTCGACGCTCTCCGGGTCCTCCGGGTTCCCCGCCAGCGCGGTGTGCGCGAGGGAGGCGGCGGAGGCGAGGGCCTCGGCGTGCCCGAGCCGTTCCGCCTCGGCGGCCAGCTCGACGTCCTCCCCCGGCAACGGCTCGACCGCGGCGACCTCGTTCAGCCCGAAGCGCAGCAGATCCGCCTCCTGAGCCCGCTCCCGGGCCCGGGTGGTCAGCTCGTCGAGCTCCGTGGCAACGGCGCGCAGCCGCCGGTAGGCCGCCGCGTACTTGGCGTGCGGGACCTCCACCCCGTCCCCGGCGTACCGGTCCAGGGCGCCCCGCTGCCGGGCGGGCTTGAGCAGGCCCTGCTGGTCGGTCTGGCCGTGCACGGCGACGAGTTCGTCCGCCAGCTCGGTCAGGACCCCCACCGGCACGGATCTGCCGCCGAGGTGGGCCCGTGAGCGCCCTTCGGCCGAAACGGTACGGCTGATGAGCAGCGCACCGTCGTCGAGTTCCGCCCCGGCCTCCTCGGCCCGCAGCGCCGCCGCGTCGCCCTCGGACACGGTGATCCGGCCCTCGACGACCGCGGCCTTGGCCCCGACCCGTACGAGAGCGGGGTCCGCGCGCCCGCCGAGCAGCAGCCCGAGGCTCGTGACGACCATGGTCTTGCCCGCGCCGGTCTCACCCGTGACCGCGGTGAAACCGGGTGACAGCTCCACCACCGCGTCGTCGATGACTCCGAGCGACCGTATCCGCATCTCCTCCAACACGGACATGACCTTACGAGGTCCCGGGCCGGACGCGCGACGGCCCCCGCTCCCGGATTCACTCTCCCGGGTAGGACGGGGGCCACGGGCGCTCCCGGCGACCGTCAGTGGGGCGCGCCCCGCCACCCCGAGACGGGCAGGGCGAACTTCGCCACGAGCCGGTCGGTGAACGAGGCCTGGTGCAGCCGCGCCAGCCGTACGGGCACCGCGCCGCGCCGCACCTCGACCCGGGCGCCGGCGGGCAGTTCCACGGTCCGCCGGCCGTCGCACCACAGCACCCCGTGCGGGGTGTGCGGCTGCACCTCCACGGCGAGCACGGAGGTGGGCGAGGTCACCAGGGGCTTGGCGAACAGCGCGTGGGCGCTGATCGGGACCATCAGCAGCGCCTCGACCTCGGGCCAGACGACGGGCCCGCCCGCCGAGAAGGCGTACGCCGTCGAACCGGTCGGGGTCGCGCAGACGATCCCGTCGCAGCCGAACCCGGTGACGGGACGGCCGTCGATCTCCAGGACGACTTCGAGCATCCGCTCGGGCGACACCTTCTGCACGGCCGCCTCGTTGAGCGCCCAGTCGCTGTGCACGACGTCGCCGTTGCTGTGCACGAGAACGTCGATCGTCATGCGCTCCTCGACCTCGTAGTCGCGGGTGACGACCCGGGAGACCACCTTGTCGAGGTCGTCGCGCTCGGCCTCGGCGAGGAAGCCGACGCGTCCGAGGTTGACGCCGAGCATCGGCACCCCGGAGGCGCGGGAGAACTCCGCGCCGCGCAGCAGCGTGCCGTCGCCGCCGAGGACGACGAGCAGTTCGCAGCCGTCGACTGCGGAGGGGCTGGTGTCGGTGACCGTCTCCACGGCGTCCGGCAGCGGCAGATCGGCCGCCTCGGCCGCCGAGACCCGTACGCCGAGCCCGTTGCGCAGCAACCCCTGTACGACGAGTTCCGCGCTGCGGATCGCGGCCGGGCGGCCGGTGTGCGCCAGAAGGAAGACGGTTCGTGCCGTGTCGGTCGTCACCTGCGTCGTCACATTCGTCGTCAACGGGGCCCCTCCGCCACTGCACGGTCGACATCAGCGGGATCCAGCTCGGGTGCGCCGGCCCGCAGCCACAGAAAGTACTCGACGTTGCCCGAGGGCCCGGGCAGCGGACTGGCCGTCACCCCGCGCACGCCGAGCCCGAGCTCCCCGGCCCGCCGCGCCACCTCCCGTACCGCTTCGGCGCGCAGCTCTGGGCTCCGCACCACACCGCCGCTGCCGAGCCGTTCCTTGCCCACCTCGAACTGCGGCTTGACCATGAGGACCAGGTCCGCGTCGGGCGCGGCGCAGCGCGCGAGGGCGGGCAGCACGAGGCCCAGCGGAATGAAGGACAGATCCCCCACGACCAGGTCGACCGCCTCCCCGTCGATGTCCTCCAGGGTCAACTCCCGTACGTTGGTACGGTCCTTGACGACGACCCGTTCATCGGACCGCAGCGACCAGGCGAGCTGCCCGTAGCCGACGTCCACGGCGACGACCTGCCGGGCCCCGGCCCGCAGCAGCACGTCGGTGAACCCACCGGTCGACGCCCCGGCGTCCAGCGCCCGCCGCCCTTCCACGGACAGCCCGAGCGGCACGAAGGCGGCGAGCGCCCCGGCCAGCTTGTGCCCGCCGCGCGAGACGTAGTCCGGATCGTCGTCGTCCTGGGTGACGACGATCGCGGCGGCCGTCTCGACCTGGGTGGCGGGTTTGGTCGCGGTGGTCCGGCCGACGGTGACGCGCCCCGCGGCGATCAGCTGGCTCGCGTGCTCGCGCGAGCGGGCGAGCTTGCGGCGTACCAGCTCGGCGTCGAGGCGGCGACGTGCCACTCCTGCCACGTTCGGTTCAGCTCCTGTGGTCGTGCGTGTTGTCGTACGCGGATGGGGTTCCGGGTGCGGCCGCGGTCCCGGGCGGCCCGGGTACGGCGGCCGGACGGGCGTCCAGCGAGGTCAGCTCGGCCCGCAGCCCACGGTGTACATCCTCGTACACCTCGATGTGCCCGTCCGCCGGGAGGTGGTCGGCGTCGGCGAGACGCTCCAGCCGGGCGTCCACGGCCGCATGGCCGGTGGGGGCGCGCACGACCCCGAGGGGCGCGGGCCCGGCGGGCTCGTGGGAGGGCGCCTCGGGGGCCGGCTCGCCGTCCACCGGCTCGTCGGGCGTGCTCACGGGCGGTGTCCCCGCCTCCGGCGTCCAGTCGCTCATGCCGAAACGCTACCGCGACCGGCCGGTGTACCGTCGAGCCCGATGGCGACCATGGCGGAGTGCCGCAGCGCACTCGACAGACTTTCGGACAACCTCGCAGCCGCCGAGGGCGACGTGCGCAGCGCGGCTGCCCTCGACCGCTCGCTGAGCTGTCACATCAGGGATCTCGACATCACGTTCACCGGCCGGTTGGCCGATGGCCGGATCCGGGTGACGGACACGGTCGAGGGACCGCCCCGGGAGAAGGCCGAGATCAGACTCGCGATGACGGGCGACGACCTGGTGGCCCTGGTGGACGGCGACCTGAACTTCGCGAAGGCGTGGGCAGCGGGCCGCGTACGCCTGGAGGCGGGCTTCAGGGACCTGCTGAAACTGAGATCGCTGCTGTAAGAAGATCAAGCCCGTCCGGGCGGGCCATTCGAGCCCGTCCGGGCGCCAAATCCAGCCCGTCCGGCGATTGAGGACAAAGCGCCCACCGGGGCGCGCCCGACCCCGCGCTCACCGAGCCCTCAGGCGGCAACCTTCCGCGCCTTGCGCGCGGCCGGCACGACCAGCGGCGTCCCCGTCTCCGGATCGTCGATCACCTGGCACCGCATGCCGAACACCCGCTCCACCAGCTCCGCGTCGACGACGTCCGAAGGCGCCCCCTCCGCGACGATCGCGCCGTCCCGCATCGCGATGAGATGCGTGGCGTACCGGGCGGCGTGGTTCAGGTCGTGGAGCACGGCGACCAGGGTGCGCCCCTGGGTCTCGTGCAGCTCGGCGCAGAGGTCGAGTACGTCGATCTGGTGCTGGATGTCGAGATACGTCGTCGGCTCGTCGAGCAGCAGCAGCGGCGTCTGCTGGGCCAGCGCCATGGCGATCCAGACCCGCTGGCGCTGGCCGCCGGACAGCTCGTCGACATAGCGCTCGGCCAGCTCGGCGACGCCGGTGGACTCCATGGACTCGTTGACCACCCGCTCGTCCTCCGGCGACCACTGCCGCAGCAGCCCCTGGTGGGGGTAGCGGCCGCGGGCGACGAGGTCGGCGACGGTGATCCCGTCGGGGGCTATGGAGGACTGCGGCAGCAGCCCCAGCGTCCGGGCGACCTTCTTCGCGGGCAGCTGGTGGATGGTCTGCCCGTCCAGCAGCACCTGCCCCCGGCTCGGCTTCAGCATCCGGGCGAGGGCCCGCAGCAGGGTCGACTTGCCGCAGGCGTTGGGCCCGACGATCACGGTGAAGGAGTTGTCGGGGATCGCGACCGAGAGGTTCTCGGTGATGACCCGCTGGTCGTAGCCGAGGGTCACCGATTCTGCGGTGAGGCGCTGCATGGTCGTACTCCCGGAGTCGGTGAGGTGAAGCGGTACGGCGCGGGGCACGGGCGGACCACCGAGCTGCACCAGGTTAGGTTAACCTATCTTCCTCTTCGCGCCACGGGTCCCGGCGGTCGCCCCACACCCTCAACGCCCTGACGGACAAGGGGCGTCCGGTTCAGAGCTGGAGGCCGGTTCAGAGCTGGAGGGCCGCGAGGGCCTTCCCCGCGTCCAGCCCGCACACACCCGCACCGGCGGACGCCCAGGCAGCCGCGCAGAGCGCCCGCAGCCCGTCGAGTGCGTCGCCTGCCCCTTCCAGGGCCAGCGTGTCCCCGCGGACGGAGGCCGTCCAGCCCCCGCAGCGGTAGGCGTCCCCGTCCGGGGTCACCTCGGGCTGCCCCGTCAGCAGCCCCCGCAGGTCCCGGTCGACATAGGTCGGCCGGTGCTCCGGCGGGGCGGCGACGAGCTGGGCCGCGTCGGTCACTCCGGTGAGGACCAGCAGGGAGTCCACGCCCCCGTTGAACGCCCCCTCGATGTCCGTGTCCAGCCGGTCCCCGACGACGATCGGCCGCTTCGCCCCGGTCCGCAGCACGGTCTCGCGGTGCATCGGCGGCAGCGGCTTCCCCGCCACCTGCGGCTCGGCCCCGGTGGCGATCCGTACGACCTCGACCGCGGCCCCGTTGCCGGGTGCGATGCCCCGGGCGCCCGGGATGGTCAGGTCGGTGTTGGACGCGAACCACGGCAGCCCGCGCCGAATGGCGAAACTCGCCTCGGCGAACCGTCCCCACGTCATGTCCGGCCCGCCGTACCCCTGGACCACGGCGGCCGGGTCGTCGTCCGCCGACTCCACCGGTTCAAGGCCGCGCTCCCGCAACGCGACCCGCAGCCCCTCGCCGCCGATCGCCAGCACCCGCGCCCCGGGCGGCAGCTGGTCGGCGACCAGCCGGGCGACGGCCTGGGCGGAGGTGATCACGTCGGAGGGTTCGGCGGGCACACCCAGCTCCGTCAGGTGCTCCGCCACCGCGTCCGGCGTCCGCAGGGCGTTGTTGGTGACGTACGCGAGGTGCATGCCCCCGGCCCGCGCGGCGGCCAGCGAGTCCACGGCGTGGACGATGGCCTCGCCGCCCGCGTACACCACCCCGTCGAGGTCGAGGAGAGCCGTGTCGTACGCCTCGCTCAGCGCCGTGGCACTCCCCGACGGCCGAACGCCGTCCTGCTGGTGGCTCATATGACTCGCTCCTCTTCGCTCTGCGTCTGCCCCGATCATCGCGTATGCCCCAGGCGCACATACGATGCCCTGATGAACACTTCAGGGCCCGTCGAGCAGGGGCTGCGGCTGATCCCGTTCCGCGGACTGCGTTACGTCCCCGAGCGGGTCGGCAGCCTTGCCGCCGTGACCTCACCCCCGTACGACGTGGTCGTCCGGCCGGACGGGCTGCACCACCTGGAGTCCGCGGATCCGCACAACATCGTGCGCCTCATCCTCCCTCAGGCCGACACGGCCCGGGACCGGCACCGGCAGGCGGCCGCCACGCTGGACCGCTGGCTGGCCGAGGGCGTCATCGCCCCGGACCCCGACCCGGTGCTGTACGTCTACGAGCAGCGCAACGACGAGATCCTCCAGCGCGGTCTGATCGGTGCCCTGTCCCTCTCCCCCGCCGCCGACGGCATCGTGCTGCCGCACGAGGACGTCATGGACGACGTCGTCGCGGACCGCGCGGAGCTGATGCGTACGACGGGGGCCCATCTGGAGCCGCTGCTGCTGACGTACCGCGGCGACGGGGATACGCCAACGGGCACGGGCGCGGTGATCGACCGCACGGTCCTGCGGGAACCGCTGCTCGCCACGACGACGGAGGACGGCTTCCGACACCGGCTGTGGGCGGTGACGAACCCGTCGGACCGGCGGGAGATCGAGACGGACCTCGCCCGCCACCAGGCGCTCATCGCGGACGGCCACCACCGCTGGGCCACCTACCTCCGGCTCCAGCAGGAACAGACCGCGCCGGGACCGTGGGACTACGGCCTGGTCCTCCTCGTCGACACGGCCCGCCACCCGCTCCAGGTCCGCGCCATCCACCGGCTCCTGCGCAACCTGCCGGTCTCCCGGGCCCTGAAAGCGCTCAACGGCCACTTCCGCGTCCAGCGGGTCGAGGGGCCGCTCCCCCGCGCCCTCGACGTCCTGGCTGAAGCGGCTACGGCCGGCAACGCGTTCCTCCTCGCCGGCGACGGAGGCTTCCACCTGGTGGACGGCCCCGATCCGGCCCTGCTGGCCCGCACCGTCCGGGCGGACCGGCCCGACGCCTGGCGCACCCTGGACGCGACGGTCCTGCACTCCGCGCTGCTCGACGAGGTGTGGCGGATCCCCGACGCGCCCGAACACATCGGCTACATCCACGACACCGCGGCCGCCGTCGAACAGGCGGAACGCCTCGACGCCACGGCGGTCCTGATGCATCCCGTACGCGAAGAGGTCGTCCGGGACCTGGCCCGGCAGGGTGTGACGATGCCCCGCAAGTCGACGTCGTTCGGCCCCAAGCCGGCCACCGGCCTGGTCATGCGGAGCCTCACCCTCGACTGACCGTTCACCGGGAGAGGGGCGGCACTCGGGTCGGAGTGCCGCCCCTCTCCCGTCAGCGATCAGGCCTCGACGGTCATGCCTTGTCGGGACCGTCCACGGGTCCGTCCTCGGCACGAGGCGCGGTCCGCTCCTCGGACTCGTCGGCCGCGTCCGCCTCGTCATCGTCGAGGACGTCGACGAACTCCACGCCGTCCAGCTCGGCGAGCCGGTCCGAAGCGTCCGTGGAACCGTCCTTGTCGGCCTCCAGCGCCTTCCCGAACCACTCCCGTGCCTCGTCCTCGCGCCCGGCCTCCAGCAGCGCGTCCGCGTACGCGTACCGCAGACGCGGGGTCCACGGCTGCACGGAGTTGGACGCCAGCTCGGGGCTCTGGAGCGTCACGATGGCGGCGTCGATCTGGCCCATGTCCCGGCGGGCGCCGGCGGCCACGAGCCGCATCTCGACCTGCCCGGCCTTGTCCAGCTTCTGCACCTCGGGCTCACCGGCCATGGCCATCGCCCGCTCGGGCCGCCCGAGCCCGCGCTCGCAGTCCGCCATGACGGGCCACAGCTCGACGGACCCGGTCATCCGCCGGGCCGCCCGGAACTCGGCGAGCGCCTCGGCGTACTTCTGCGTCGCGTACGCCGCGAACCCGGCCGCCTCACGGACGGCGGCGACGCGGGACGCGAGCCGGAGAGCGATACGGGAGTACGCGTACGCCTTCTCGGGGTCCTCGTCGATCAGCCGGGCCACCATGACGAGGTTGCGCGCGACATCCTCGGCAAGGGTCTTCGGCAGGCTCATGAGCTCCTGGCGCACGTCCTTGTCGATCTCGTCGCCCGTGACGTCGTCCGGAATCGGCAGCCGCTTGATCGGCTCCCGGTCGCGGTCCCGGTCCCGGTCGTCGCGCCCCCGGAAACCGCCACGGTCCCGGTCGTCGCGCTGGCCGCCGCGATATCCACCCCGGTCGTCGCGGCGGAACCCACCTCCGCGGTTGTCGTCGCGCCGGAAGCCACCTCCGCGGCTGTCATCACGCCGGAAGCCGCCACGGTCGTCATCACGACGGGGCCCACGGTCCCGGTCACGGTCGTCCCGACGGAACCCGCCACCGCGGTTGTCGTCCCGACGGAACCCGCCACCGGAGGGCCGGTCGTCGTCACGGCGGGGGCCACGCGGGCGATCGTCACGCCGCTCGAACCCACCGCCACGGTTGTCATCACGCCGGAAGCCGCCACGGTCGTCATCACGACGGGGCCCACGGTCCCGGTCACGGTCGTCCCGACGGAACCCGCCACCGCGGTTGTCGTCCCGACGGAACCCGCCACCGGAGGGCCGGTCGTCGTCACGACGGGGACCACGCGGGCGATCGTCACGCCGCTCGAACCCACCACCGCGGTTGTCATCACGCCGGAACCCACCACCGGAGCCACCGCCCCGGTTGTCGTCGCGACGCGGTCCACGCGGGCGGTCGTCACGCCGGTCAAAGCCACCGCCACGGTTGTCATCACGACGGAACCCACCGGAAGGCCGGTCCCGGTCGTCACGGCGGTAGCCGCCACCGGAGGGCCGGTCGTCGTCACGGCGGGGGCCACGCGGGCGGTCGTCACGCCGGTCGAACCCACCAGTGGAACCACCACTGGGGCGCCCACCCCGGTACCCGCCACGGTCGTCATCACGACGGGGCCCACGGTCCCGGTCACGGTCGTCCCGACGGAACCCACCACCGCGGTTGTCATCACGACGGAAGCCACCGCCACGGTTGTCGTCGCGACGGAAGCCACCACCGCTGGGCCGGCTGTCGTCACGGCGCGGTCCGCGGTCGCGATCACGGTCCTGGTCGTCGCGGCGGAAGCCGCCACGGTCGTTGTCGCGTCGAGGTGCGCCGGAACCGGACCGGTCGTCACGACCACCGCGGTAACCGCCCCTGTCACCGCCGTCCCGGCGACGCGGCTCGCGCTCCGGACGGTCGTCGGGAGAGTTGGTGGACATGGGTGTGACTCCTGTCTTCGGGTACCACAGACATTCTCGCGCAGCCGACCAGCCGACGCGCTTCGGGAAAAACAAAAGGACCCTTGGTCCCAGCGATGAACGCTGGGACCAAGGGTCCTTGAAAGATTGTTCGGCGGCGTCCTACTCTCCCACAGGGTCCCCCCTGCAGTACCATCGGCGCTGAAAGGCTTAGCTTCCGGGTTCGGAATGTAACCGGGCGTTTCCCTAACGCAATGACCACCGAAACCCTATCGGGTTCTAGCGAACAAGCACACTTTTCAATTAAGTAGTGAAACTGTTCAACCGGTGCGATAACTGTTCGCAACCCGGGAACAACACAGTGGACGCGAGCAACTGAGGACAAGCCCTCGGCCTATTAGTACCAGTCAGCTCCACCCGTTACCGGGCTTCCACATCTGGCCTATCAACCCAGTCGTCTACTGGGAGCCTTAACCAATCAA
>NZ_BMRY01000007.1 GCF_014648875.1 Streptomyces parvus
TCACCGGCAGGAACGGCCGGAGCCGTTCCCACTCCGCGTCTGACAGATCCCCGCGTTCACCCCGCCCCATGTTCGCAACAACGAGCGGATCAAACGACGGTCACATGATCGGCCGGACGGCTCCTAGGCTCGAACGTCGAGAAGACTGCCTCTGTGGGAAGGGTGGGCATGAAGCCGTCCCGGCCGTTGTACGAACGTGAACCGGAACTCGCCGCCGCTGCCGAGGCGGTGGACGCCCTGTGCGGGGCGCAGGCCGTCGGCGGGCTCCTGGTCTTCAGCGGAGAGGCAGGGCTCGGCAAGACGGCGCTGCTCGCCGAGATCCAGGCGATGGCCGCCGACCGCTGCACCGTGTGGTCCGCCCGTGGAGGCGAGACCGTCACCTCCGTGCCGTTCCATGTGGTGCGGCAGTTGCTGCAGCCCGCCCTCGACCGGTTCCCGCCCGACGAGACCCGGGCCCTGTTCGGCGACTGGTACGAGATCACCGCCCCGGCCCTGGGGCTTGCCGAGCCGAGCGGTCCGCAGCCCGATCCGCAGGGTGTGCGCGACGGTCTCGACTTCGTCGTCGGCCGGCTCGCATCCCGGCTCAGCCACCGGCCGTTGCTCCTCATCGTGGACGACGCCCACTGGGCGGACGGCGAATCCCTCGCCTGGCTGGCCTCGTTCACCGCCCGCCTCGGCGAACTGCCGGTCCTGGTCGTGCAGGCCCACCGCCCGCAGGAGCTGGCCGAACGCGACGCCAACTACATCGCCGACCGGGAGGCCGAACGAGGGGGCAGCCAGGGCACGGTGACCCGGGTCGCCCTGCGGGCCCTTACCCCGGACGCCACCGCCGTCCTGGTCCGCGCGGGCCTCGGCGACCACGCCGACGACCCGTTCTGCCGCGAGGTGTGGGCCGTCACCGGAGGCAATCCGTACGAGGCGGTCGAGCTCGTCGCCAAGGTCCAGGACCGCGAACTGCCGCCGGTGGAGGAATCGGCGGGCGAACTGCGCGAACTCGGCGCGTCCGCACGGGGCAGCGGGCTCGTCGCCCGGCTGGAGCGGCTCGGCACGAACGCCAACCGGTTCGCCTGGGCCGCCGCTGTCCTCGGCACCGACATCTCCCAGGAACTGGCCGCCACCCTCGCCGGAATGAGCTCGGCGGAGGCCGCCGACTGCACGGCCCGGCTGCGCGACGCCCGTATCGTCAGCGGCTTCGACCCGCTGGAGTTCGTCCACCCGCTGATCGCGACCGCCGTCTACCGCTCGATCCCGCCGGCCACCCGCACCGCCATGCACGGGCGGGCCGCCTGGGCGATCACCCGGGCCGGTCTCGGCGCCGCCGCGGCCTCCCGGCACCTGCTGGAGGTTCACCCGGACGACGACCAGGAACTCGTCGCGCAACTGCGGGAAGCCGCCGGCCAGCATCTCGCCGTCGGTGCGCCCGAAGCGGCCCGACGCTGTCTGGAGCGGGCCCTGGAGGAGCCGCCCCGCCCCAAGGACCGGGCCGTCCTCCTCTACGAACTGGGCTGCGCGACACTGCTGAGCTCCCCGCCCACCACGGTCCAGCACCTGCGCGCCGCCCTCGACATGCCGGGGCTCGACGACGGGCTGCGGGTCGACGCCACCTTCCGGCTCGCCGCCGCGCTCGCCCACAACAACCAGCTCAAGGACGCCCCGTTGTCGCTGGCCGCCGAGGCCGCGCGCACCGCGCCCGGCCCCGGGCTGATGCGCCTGCAGGCGGCGCACTTCATGTGGGAGGGCATGCAGGCCACCGAGGACGACGGGCCGGCCCGCTCCCGGCGCCTCACCCGCAACGCCGACCACCTCAAGGGCCGTGACAACTCCGAACGGGCCCTGCTCACCCTGCGGGCCTTCGACGCCATGCTGCGCGGTGAGAACGCCCAGCTCATCGTCGACCTCTGCGAACGCGCCCTGGTCGACGGCAGCCCCGCCCGGGGCCTCGGCTGGACCGATTCCGAGTGGGGCTTCGAGCTCCCCACGATGGTCGGCATCACCTACACCTTCGTCGACCAGCTGGACCGTGCCGAGAGTCTCTTCGGCGAAGCGGTCCGGGCCTTCGAGATCTCCGGCTGGAGCGGTGCGCACCTGGCGTTCGCCCACACGCTGCTCGGCATGGTCCACCGGCGTCGCGGCCGTCTCGCCGAGGCCGAGGGCTTCCTGCGCGAGGGCCTCCGGCTCGCCGACCGTGTCGGCTCCGGACTTCCCGTGCACTGGGACGCGGCCTGCCTGCTCATCGACACCCTGCTGGCCCGGGGCCGTACCGACGAGGCCCGCAGGATCGCCGACCGGTACGACTTCGGCCCGCCCTACCCCAGCGCCATGGTGCTGCCCGACGGACCGTGTGTGCGGGGCCGCCTGCTGCTGGCCGAGGGCCGGAAGAAGGAGGCGATCGCCGAGCTCGAAGCGGCGGGCGCCGCCCTGGAGCCGCGCGAACGGTTCAACGGCATCTGGGCTCCCTGGGCCGGTGACCTGGCACGCGCCCTGGCCGAGGACGACCCGGCCCGCGCGGCGCACCTCGCCGCCCGCAACCGGGTCCACGCCGAACGCTTCGGCACGCCCACCGCCCTCGGTGAGGCCCTGCGCTGCGTCGCCCTCTTCGCACCCCCGGAGCGCTCCGCGCAACTGCTCGCCGAGGCGGTGGGCCACCTGGAGAAGTCCTCCTCCGCCTACGAGCACGCCCTCGCCCGGGTCGACTACGGCATCGCGATCGGATCGCACCGGGAGCTGGCCCGCGCCCAGAAGCAGGCCATGGCCTGCGGAGCCGAAGGGCTCGCCGCCCGCGCCCAACAGGCACGCGCGTCGATACGGTCCTCGGAGTGAGGTAATGTTTGTCCTGCGCGGCCACCCGGGACAACCGGGAGGAAACGCGGCGGGACGTGGCGCAGCTTGGTAGCGCACTTGACTGGGGGTCAAGGGGTCGCAGGTTCAAATCCTGTCGTCCCGACTGGAGACAGTCGCAGGTCAGAGGCCGTTCCGGAGAAATCCGGAACGGCCTCTGACCGTTGTGCGTCCGGCGGCCTGCCCGGCCTCCGGAAGCGGTCCGGCTGACCGTGCGTCAGCCGCTGCTCGTTGCCGCCGCCTCGTCCATGAGACGCCGTGCCGTGGCCGCATAGCGCAGGCCCGCCGGATAGGGCAGCGCCCGGGCCAGTTCCTCGGCGCGGGCCAGGGACTCCCGCGCGGCCCCGCCCGCCGCCTCGTCTTCCGGAAGCCGGGACAGGGCCACGGCGAGGGCGAGGCCCGCCTCCGCCTCGGTGATGCGCTCGCCCGTACGCCCGGCCCGTACCGCCTCCGCATACGCCAGATCCCGTGCCGGTCCGGCGCTCCCCGTCAGGATCTCCGCCCACGCCACCAGCACCGGGGCTTCGTCCGCGCGGCCCTCGACGACCCGGAGCACCTCGTGCGGACGGCCGGTGCGCAGGGCCAGTTCGGCGCGGGCGGTGCGTATCTCGTGGCCCGCCTGCCGGTCCACGAGCCCGGCGACGGAACTCTCGGCACGGTCGAGGAGGAGCCCCGCCTCGGAGGGCCTCCCGGTGCGCATCCGCACCGTGGCGAGCGCCGCCAGGGTGTACGGCAGACACCAGACGTCGTCCTGCTCGGCGCCCGTCACCGCCGCCTCGGCGAGTGTGCGGGCCTCGTCGAACTCTTCGAGCAGCAGGTGCAGCTCGGCCAGGTTCGACCGTTCGAAGGCGGCGGCGGTCGGAGCGCCGGACCGCTCGGCGAGGTCGAGGGCCCGCCGCCCGATGGCGACGGCCTCCCGCAGCTGTCCACCGCGCCGCGCGTTCTCCCGCAACGTCGACAGCACCGAGCCCAGCAGGGTCGGGTCCCCGTACGCCTCGGCCGGGGCGAGGGCCAGGTCGGCCGCCCGCCGCGCCTCGTCCAGCCGGCCGCTCAGGCCCAGGTTGGCGGCCTGCAGACCGTAGGAGCGGGCCAGCAGACCCTGCCCCGGCTTTCCCGGCACGCGCCCCGCGGCGGCCATCGCCTGCCGGGCGGCCACGTGCCCCTCCTCGTACCTCCCCTGGACCCGGCAGATCACGGACAGCGCAAGGAAGTGGCCGGCGGCCGGCTCCGGTGCGGTGTCCGCGGTCACCGGATGCTCGCGCAGCACCCGGCGCCCGGCTTCCGGGCCGCCCGTACGCCCCAGGGTGTCGGCCAGGGCCGAAGCGGCGAGCACGATGTGCTCGTGGTCGTCGCGGCGGACGAACTCCTCCAGGGCGAGCCGCAGGACCTCGGCCGCCCGGCCGAAGTCCCCATGCGGCGCAGCACCTCACTGTGCGCGACGCGTGCCCGGGCCGCGTCCACGTCGAGCCGCGCCACCAGATCCCGGTAGTAGCGGTCGGCGGTGTCGTTGGCGTAGAGAGCCGCGGCCCGGGCCGCGGCCCTGCGCAGATAGTCGGCGGCGCGCGGATCGTCGGCACGGGTGAAGTGCGAGGCGAGGGTGTCGACGGCGTCCGGGCGGCGGCGCAGCACCGCCTGGGCGAAGGCACCGTGCAACTGCCTGCGACGGAGCACGGAGAGCTGTCCGTAACAGGTCACACGGACCAGGGGATGGCGGAAGATCAGCCCCGGCTCGTGCCGCCCTGCCACGACGATCTCCCGCTCCTCGATGAGCGAGGCGCCGATGGCCCGCTCCAGCGCGTCGGTCGCGGCACCGTCCGGGACCGGCGGGTGCAGCCCGTGCGCGGCCACGTCGAGCAGTTCGGACAGTGCCGTCTCGGGCCCGGCCACCGACAGTGCCTCGACGACGCGCCGCGTGTCCCGGTCCAGGCGGCCCAGCCGCTCCGCCACCAGCTGCCGGACCCCGTCCGGCGCCACCGCACCGCGATCGCCGTCGGCCAGACCGTGGGCGAGCTCGACGGCGAACAGCGGGTTGCCGAGGGAGAGTTCCCAGACGCGGTTCAGCCGCTCGTCGCGGCCGGCCCCGGAGAAGGCTCCTCCGGGCGCTCCCGGCACGGGTGAGCCGGCCGACAGGTCCACCGTGTCGCGCACCACCGCCAGGCAGGCCTCCTGGCCCAGGCGCCGCACCTCCTCCCGCGAGGCGAGTCCCTGGCGCAGCAGCGACCGGAGCCCGCTCCGCCGGGGGTCGCCGTCGGGCAGCTCCTCTTCGCGGTACGTCAGCAGGAACCTCGGCCCGCCCGTCTGCGCCGCCCTCCGGGCCAGGTGACTCAACAGCTGGAACGATCCCTCGTCCGCCGCGTGCAGATCGTCCAGGACGATCAGCACGGGCCGCGCCGAGGCCAGTCCGTCCAGCAGACCGGCCGTGGCGCGGAACAACCGGTCCCGCTCCTCCTCGGGGCTCCGCTCCGCGTCGGCACGCACCCGGCCCAGCGCGGGAAGGAACGCTGCCAGCTCCGGGTACTCGCTCCCCACCCGCGCCCGCTGTGCCGTGTCGTGTTCGGCCAGCCACCCGTCTAGCGCCTCCGCGAACACCCCGTACGGCGTGTGCCCCTCGGCGTCGTGCCCCGCCCCCCACAGCACGGCCGTACCGGCGGAGGCGGCCCGCCGCGCCACCTCGCCCACCAGCCGGGTCTTGCCCACCCCGGCCTCGCCGGTCAGCAGTCTGACCGCGGGCCCGTCCGCCGTGAGCAGCCGGTCGAGCAGCTCCTCGCGACCCCGCAGCGGCGTCGCGGCCGGGATGCGCAGCGGGGCCGGCAGCGACGGTACGTACGGGGCGGGTGCGGGCGCCGCCGCCAGCGCCGCGCGGTGCAGGCGCTCCGTCTCCGGGCCCGGCCGCACCCCCAGTTCCGCCTCCAGCGCCGCCCGGCACAGGTGGTACTGCCGCACCGCGCGCCGCCGCAGCCCCTGCCGGGTGTACACGTCGATGAGGAGGCGGTGTGCCGCCTCCTCGGCGGGACCGGTCCCGAGGACCTGCTCGGCGAAGGCCGCTGCCTCCGGGAGCCTGTCCGCCCCCAGGTTTGCCGCAGCGAGCCCCAGCAGCAGTTTCTCCTTCAGCGCGGCGAGCTGTGCCCGCCGCGTCTCCGCCCAGCTCGCATACCGGTCCTCCGGCAGCAGCTCACCGGTGAACCGCGCGAGGGCGTCCGCCATCTCCCGCTCGCCGCCGTGCTCCAGGGCGGCCCGTGCCGCATCCTCCGCTTCGTCCGCGTCGATCCACACGGCCGCCGGGTCGAGGAACAACAGGGCGCCGTCCGCGATCAGATAGGACGACGCGGCGCGCGGCGCGAGTTCGGGCTCCAGCGCCCTCCGTGCGGCGTGCAGCGCTACGCGCAGACTGCCCTGGGCGGCCTGCGGCCCGGCGTCGGGCCAGCAGAGGTCCATGACCTGTTCCCGGTGGAGCCGGTGTCCGGGGACGACGGCGAGCAGCCGCACCAGGGTCTGCGCGGTCAGCCGGGACCACCGGTGGGGGAGCGCGGGCCCGCTGTCACGGGTCGCCCGGAAACCGCCGAGAAGGTGCAGACGCAGACGCGGGGCGGTCGTGCCCGGGCTGTGTGTCGTGTGCCGCGCGTTCATGGGAGCGTCACTGTATCCGAGCGCGCGGACGGCCTCCCGGGCGCTTGCCCAGGAGGCCGTCCTGCCGTCCGTCAGACCTTCTCGCTGGTCAGGACATGTCTGTCGTCAGGCCTTGTCGATGCTCAGCGTGATCGCCGCGCGGATCGCCGTGTAGGGATTCGACACCTCCGTGCCGATCAGCTCGGCGGTGAGGTCGGCCCCGTAGTCGTCGAAGGCGAGCAGGACGATCTCGTCCTTCCCGTCCCCGTCGAGGTCGGCGACCAGATGCTCGCGCGCACCGTTCGCGCCGAAGCCGGTGTCGGCGCTCGGGTAGTCCACCCCGCTCGTCAGCACCGCCGGGTCGTAGAGGTTCACGAACTGGGTGCCGCTGCGGACCAGGACGCGGGCACCGTCCGGGCCCGTGGCGAACGAGCCGCTACGGACCTCGGCCAGCGCGCGAGGCGTGCGGTTCACGCCGTCGGAGGCGTAGGTACGCAGCGAGGCGAGGCTGTTCTCCACCAGTCCCTCGGGTCCGGTAGTCCAGTTCGCGAGCGTCGCGAAGCCGCCCGCCTTGGCCTCGTGCAGCAGCTTGCCGGTGCGGCCGTCGCGGATCTGGACCATGTTGGTCAGCTGGTTCGGCGGCAGCTGCTCGGAGTTGCCGCGCACGACGTAGGTGAAGACCACCGCGTGCCCGTCGGCGTAGGGGATGCCGGGCGAGGCGAAGGTGCCGGCCCGCATCGGGATCCCGAGCACGGAACCCTGGCTGGTCTCGGGCGCCTTCGGCGTGAACGACCAGACGGCCGATCCGTTCTTGCCCTTCAGCGCGACCGCGCCGACGACGGCGGACGCGTTCACGTCGGCGCCGCGGGTCTGGTACTGCGCGTAGACCTTGCCGTCGGCCGCGGACAGATCGGCGAACGCCGGGGTGCCGGTCTCCTCCGGGACCGCGTACTGCCACTTCAGGGAGCCGTCGCCCTCGTACGCGCGGACCTTGTCGGTCGCCAGGGCCACCTCCGCGACCCCGTCGCCGTCGAGGTCGGACGCGACGACGTTACGTACGTACTCGCCGGGGCCGCCGTCGATGACGGTGAGCACCGTGCCGGTGCGGGCGTCCACGATCGCGGCGGCCGTGCTCGCGGCCACGATCAGTTCGTCGCGCCCGTCGCCTGTGGTGTCGGCCGTGATGACCTGGACCACCCGGCCGGGCAGCGTCGCCGACCACAGCCGCTTGGGCTTGCCCGCCACCATCGACGGACCGTCGTAGGCGAACAGACCGTTGGAGGCGCCGCCGAGGACGACGTCGTTCTTCTTGTCGCCGTTGACGTCGGTGGCCGCGGCGGTGAACGGGGCGCCCTCCAGCGGCTGGACGCTCTTCTGCTTGCCGTTGCCGAGGTCGTAGACGCGTACGTTCTGGGCGGTGTCGACCGTGCGCACGCGCCAGGCCCCGCCCTTCTGGAAGGGCTCCACGTCCATCATCGAGCCGACGATGCCGCGCTTCTCCCACTTCACGGCGCCCTTGGCACCGGACAGCACCGCGAGCCGGGCGTAGTGCTTCGACGCCCTGTTCCCAGCGGTGCCGGAGCCCGCGGTGTCCATGTAGGAGGCGACGATCCTGCCGTTCACCGCTCGCAGACCCCAGGCGGCGCCGACATCGCCGCTGTCCCCGGTCCGCTTGACGGTACGGGTCCACAGCGGACTCGCGTCGTCGCCGTCCAGCGCACGGACGCTGTTGCTGTTCATCCCGAAGGTGTCGTCGAGCGTGGACTCGCTGACCGTGTACTCCGGCTTCGCGTCGCCCTGGATGTCGCCGATCTCCAGCGCCAGCGGGAGCGCGTTGATCCGCTCGGTGAGGCCGGTGCGGGCGCCCTTGGCCGGGGTGTACGAGGCGATCTCGTACTTCACGCCCTCGGCGGCGTCCGACTGCTCCAGCGCCACGATCCGGCCACGTGCGGCGTCCAGGCTCAGCTGGCGTACGTAGAGGCGGCCGGACTTCGCCCATGTGACGCTGCCGTCCTTGGTGTCGATCACCAGGGTGTGGCCGCTGGGCGTCAGATCGGCGCTCTCCCGGCGCTCCTGGTTCCAGGAGGCGGCGAGCAGCCCGCCGCCGATCGGTTCGAGCGAGCCCCACTGGACCCCGGTGTACACGCCGGGGTCGTACGTCCATGTCTTCGCCGGCGTCAGCTTGCCTTCGGCGTAGCGGAAGCGGATGCCGTTCAGCGTGGTCCTGGAGCCGGCCGGGGAGTTCATGTTGTAGTACGCCGAGTCGGCGACGACGAGGGTCTTGCCGAGCAGTTTGATGTTGTACGCGGCGGCGTACAGCTTCGACCACAGCGTCTTTCCGGTGGCCCCGTCGAGGACCGTGACGAAGGTGCCGTTGGGCAGCGGTGAGCCGGGCGAGGTGAAGGGCCGGTAGGGGAGGACGCCGACCCTGGCGGTGAAGACGATGTCGTCGACACCGTCGCCGGTCAGATCGCCGGTGGTGACACCGTCGTCGGTGCTCGGGCCGAACGGGCTGACCGCGTTGAAGCCCATGGCGACGGCGGGGGGATACGGTTCCGCGCCGCCCCGGGTCGGCGTGATCTGCCAGTCCTTGTCGAGGGACGTCGAGTCGCGGGCCCACCGCTGCTTGCCATTGGCGCCGATGCGCTGGATGGGACTGAGCGCGTTGACGGAGAAGTAGTCGCCACTGGTGCCGCCGACCGGGAAGGTGGCGGCCATGCCCTGGGCGCTCTCGACACCGGACTTCCGGGTCAGCTTCCAGGCGGGGCCGGCGGCGGTGGCCTCGACCGACTGCCGCGCGTCGGGGCCTTTCCTGTCTTGGCTCCCGTCCCCGGCCGCGCCCCCGTCGCCGTGGACGTCGGGCATGATCCGGCGGGCCATCGCGTCCGCCTGGCTGTCGGTGAGGGTCAGCGGTCCGTCGGCGTCGTCGGCGTGGACCGCCGGGGAGGCGCTCATCGCGAGACCGGAGGCGATCAGTACGGAGGCCAGGCGCAGGCCCCGGCGTCGGATGTCTCTCATCAGGCGTCCTTCGGGGTGAAGTGGAGGGCGGTTGTGTCGCTCAGGACGGCCTCGTCGAAGGAGTGGCCGAGACCGTCGGTGCCGGCCTGGTTCTCGATGCCGGTGGTCGCCGAGCCGCCGCGCTGGAGCACGCTGCTGCCGGCGCCGCGGTACTGCAGGGTGATCGCACCGGTGGCCTCGTCGAAGACGGCCTGGAAGGAGATCCGCACCGAGGGCTCGGCGGCGAAGGACGCCTTGTCCCAGACGATCGCGAACTTCCGGGATCCGGCCTTGCCGGTGACGGCGGTCCTGACGCTGGAGCGCTTGTCGAGGACCAGGTCGTCCCAGAAGGCGGCGACGACGCCGTTGGGCCGGGCGTCGGCGGGCAGCGCGGTGTTGGCGTAGTCGCCCAGGCGTGGCTGGACGAAGTTGATCAGGCCGTTGGTGGTGACGGAGGCGCTGGTGTAGGTCACGCCGTAGAAGCGCACGGGGAACGGCAGGTAGACGGTCGTGGCGTCCTCGTCGCCGGTCAGGCCGGTGCCCGTGGAGCCCTTGATCCAGGAAGAGGTGACGGGAGCGCAGGAGTACGTGCCGCCCGCGTCGGTGCGGTTCGGTAGCTTCACCTCCGTGGCCTCCGCGCCGTCCACGTCCAGCGTGCCGCTGTACTTTCCGTTGCACAGGACCGGTGCGGCGGGGGTGACGCGCAGCGTGTACGCGCCTTCGGCGACCTTCGGCAGGGAGAACCTGCCCTTCGCGTCCGTGGTGGCTCCCTCGACCGGGGTGCCGGGCAGGGAGACGGCGGCCTTCGCGAGCGGCTTCCCGGTGACGTCGAGGACGGTGCCGGTCACCGCGTGTGCGGCGACGGGGGTCAGGGCGACATCCTGCGTCACGGGCTCGCCCGTGATCAGCTCGACGCCGGAGACCGTGCCGGTCCCGTAGCCGTAGCCGCTGAGGGAGAAGGTGTACGTTCCCGGGGGCAGCGACAGCCGGTAGGAGCCGTCGGCGCCCGTGGTCACCGCGCGGGTCGCGGCGCCGGTCGTGGCCCGGACCGTGACACCCGGCAGCGCGGCGCCCGTCGCCTCGTCGGTGACCTTGCCGGACACGTCGACCGCGGTGTGCGGGGCCTTGCCGAGGGAGGCGAGGATGTCGAGCTTGCCCTCGCCCCACACGTTGTTCCGTCCGGGTGTGCCGCCGCAGTGGGTGTCGTCGACGTCGGTCGCGCCCTCGTCGAGCAGGGCGCGGGTACCGGCTATGTCACCGATGAGCGAGGGGGCGGCCGACCACAGCAGGGCCACGGCGCCGGCTACGTGCGGGGTCGCCATCGACGTGCCGTTGAGCGCCTTGTACGCCGAACCGGGCCAGGTGGGGCGGACGTCGACGCCCGGCGCCGAGATGTTCGGCTTCGCCGAGCCGTCGACCGGGGAGGGTCCGAACCCGGAGAACCCGGCGATCCGGCCGTCGGCGTCGTACGCGCCGACGCCGTAGGCGGGCGCCTGTGCGCCGGGGGCCTCGGTGGTGCCGCAGGTCCTGCCGTCCCCCTTGTTGCCGGCCGCGAACGCCTCGAAGATGCCCGCGGAGTTCCACGCTTCGACGATGTCCTGGTAGAACGTCGTCGCGCCGCCGCCCCAGGAGTTGTTGACGATGTTCGGCGCCAGGTCAGGACGCGGGTTCCGGCCGGCGCGGTCGGTCGGCGCGAGGATCCACTGACCGGCCTTGAGCAGGGACTCGTCCGAGCACGAGGACGTCTCGCAGCCCTTGGCGGTGATCCAGGTGGCGTTCGGGGCGACACCGACGCCGCCCCGGCCCGCCATGGTGCCCATCGTGTGGGTGCCGTGGCCGTTGTTGTCGCAGGGGGTGCCGCCCGTACCGCACTGGCCGGTCGGGTCGTACCAGTTGTAGTCGTGCGTGAAGCCGCCGTCGCCGTTGTTGCCGCGGTAGTTCGTGACGAGGTCCGGGTGGTCGTACTGGACGCCGGAGTCGATGTTGGCGATGACGACGCCCTCACCGCGGTCGTCGTAGTCCTTCCAGACCTGGTCGGCCTTGATGTCCTTGATGCCCCACTCGGGGGTGGCGTCGGCGTCGGTCCCCTCGGCAGTGGCGGCTTCGGCGGGCAGGGCCTCCACGTCGTCGAGCGTGTAGTGCTGCTCCTTGACGATCCGGGCGACGTCGGAGCGCCCGGCGAGCTCCTCGACGAGGGCTCGTCGCCGGTCACCTTCACGGCGTTGGCGATCCAGAAGTTCTGGTGGCCCACCTTCCTCCTGTCGAGGAAGGAGTTCAGGGCACGCTGGCTGCTGTCCGCCTCGGCCCGCAGCTCCGTGAACGCCGACTTCGTCCTGGCCGCGTGCGCGCGCTTGCCCCGGGCGGCGGACAGATCGGCCCTGTCCTTGAGGACGACGAAGAAGGAGGCCTCGCCGCCCCCGTCCACGGCGTCCAGCAGAGCGGCGTCGACACGGACCGAGGGGCCCGTGCCGGCAGCGGCGGGCGGTGGACCGATCAGCAGGCCCGCGGCGGTGAGCGCTGCGGCCGCCGCCCATGCGGCGGCTCTGCGCCGGGGCGATCGAGACAGGTGCATCGGGATGCTCCTCCAGAGACGTACGGGGGAGTCCGGACGCTAGGAGGGCACCGTTACTCGGGCATTACAAGCCCAAGAAAGGGGGCCGGGGGTGTCGGCGACGTGCGCCGACACCCCCGGCCTTGTGTCGCAGGGGAAGAGGAGGGGAGGGGAGGCCGGAGCCCGGCCTCAGGCGAGCAGCTTCGCCTTCGCCCGCTCGTACTCCTCGGGGCTGAGTGCGCCCTTGTCCTTGAGCTCGGCCAGTTTCGCCAGGTCCTTCACGTGGTCGCTGCCGCCCGAGCCGCCCTCCGTGCCGGCGGCCCGGCGGACGTAGTCACGGAACGCGGCCTCGGAGTCCTTCGCCAACTTCTCGTCGCGCTCGTGCATGCTGCGTCCGCGGACGATGAGGTAGATCAGTACGCCCACATAGGGCAGCAGGATGACGAGGACCAGCCAGCCCGCCTTGGCCCAGCCGTTCAGCGAGTGGTCCCGGAAGAGGTCCGTGATGACCTTGAACAGCAGGAAGAACCACATGACCCACAGGAACAGGTACAGCATGGTCAGGAAGAGGTTCAGCAGCGGGTAATCGTCCATGGGGCCTACTCCGATCGCACGGATGGTCCCTTATTCATACAGTTGGTCCGATTGGTCCGCATCCGGTGATCCGCAGCATGTGTGCGGGCGGGTGAGTGATACCCAGCTCCGGTCGCCAGGCCGCCAGGATCTGCGCCGACGGATCGAACAGCGGGGCGGGAAGCTCCTCGGGCGCGGTCCACCGCCAGGCGCTGATCAGATGCGGCTCGGTCACCTCGGGATCACCGGAGGTGAGCCGCACGACGGCCGCCATGCTGATGCGGTTGATCCCGCCGATCACGTCGTGGACCATCGCGATGATCTCCACGGACGCCTCGTCGACCACCAGGCCCGTCTCCTCGCGCAGCTCCCGGACGGCCGCCGCGGGGATCGACTCGTGCGTCGCGTCGACCTTCCCGCCCGGCAGCTCCCACGTACCGCTGTGATGCCGGCCCAGCAGAATGCGCCCCTGGCCGTCCTCGACGATCACCCCGACTCCGAGGGCCGCCTGGGCCGTGGGCGGGCGGGTGTTGCGGGCGGGCGCGGTGACGGGGTCGGCCGACATGGTGCTGGTTCTCCGCTCTCCGGTGCGTGTTCGTGTGCGGTACGCGTACGGGGGACGCGTGCGGACCACCGTAGCGAAGCCGCCGCGGCGGGCACGCTCAGATCACCAGGCGCAGCGATCTCTCCGCGATGCCCAGCCGTACGCTCTGACCCCAGGTCAGCTCCAGCGCGTCGGACTCCATCCCGTCGCCGAAGACCACGATCCGGTCCGACTCCACGGTGAGGCGCAGCCCCTGCCCCCGCCCCAGTTCGCCCGCCACCCGCGACGTCCCGGTCGCCGGGGACGGCCAGGCCTCGCGGACGAACCACAGGAGGCGCGCGTCGCACGGTGCGGGCAGCGGCAGCGCGCTGCCGCGCTCCAGCCACAGCGAGCGGAGCCAGCCGGTGGCGCCCGTGCCGGTGCCGACCAGCACCCCGGAGGATGCCTGGGCCTCGCCGGGGGCGCTCTCGCCGTCGGCGCCCAGGCGGTAGCGGGCCGTCTGGTGGCCGGGCGGCCCGAGGTAGATCTCGTTGAGGGCGAGGAGGCGCTGCGTGTCGTCGGCGACGGCCTCGACCATGGTCAGCTCCTCCGCCTTGCCGGCGGAGGCGGTCGCGGCGCGCAGCAGGGCCGCCGTGTCGGCATGGCGGTGGCGGACCAGGACGCCCGGGTTGTGCCCGGGGGCGGTGTCGATGCCCACCACCGGCTGACCGGACAGATACTTCGCGGTGTTGGCGACCAGACCGTCCTGGCCGACCACGACCACCACGTCCTCCGGGGCGAACAGGAAGCGGTCCAGGTCCGCCCGCTCCACCCGGGAGCTGCGCCAGGTGAGCGGCACCGCCGCCGCCACCTCGCGCAGCGCCTGCCGGGTGTCCTCGTGGCGGCGGGCCACCTCGTCGATCGAGCGGCCCCGGCTGGACAGGAAGAACGCGGCCTGCCCGTGCGTCCCGTGCCGCGCGAGCAGCTCCTCGTACTCCGTCCGCCGGTGGACGATCACCGCCCGGGGCGCCAGGCTCACGCTCCCGCCCCGCCTTCCGGACGGCCGAGCCTGGCGAGCAGCCCGGTGAGGACGTCGGGGGAGAGGGTGAGGCTCTCGATGCGCGGCAGGTTCTCCGCGAGCCGGGTCGCCGCGAGGGCGTGCAGTATGGCCGGGTCGACCTCGCCGTGCACCCGCAGCCAGGCGGCCTGCGCCTCGGCCCGGGCCCCGCCCGTCTCGCGGGCCGCCTCGGCCTCCGCCCGGGCCAGGCGCACCTTGCGGGCCGCCTCCGCCTCGGTCCGTACGCCGTCGGCGGCGGCCTTCTCCTCGGCCTCGCGGCGGGCGTTCGTGCCGCGCTGGTCGACCAACTCCTCCTCGCGCCGGGCCAGTTCGATCTGGCTGGCCAGCTCGTTCTCGGCGATGGCGCGTTCGCGCTCGACGGCCACGGCCCGCCGTTCGTAGGTGGCCCGGTCCGCCTCCTGCTGGATCTGCTCGCGGGCCGGGGTGCGCAGGGCGCGCTCGACCTCGGCCTCGGGGCGGATCGCGACGACGCGCACGGCCACCACGTCGATGCCGGTGGCCGGGAGGCGGGGCTCGGCGGCGAGGCCGGTGGCGACCCGTTCGCGTACGGAGGCGACGCCGTCGACCAGGGTTGCGGCCAGTGGAGTGCGGGCCAGGACGTCCAGGGTGTGCTGCTGCGCGGTCTCGGTGAGGAGGGTGGCGATCTGCTCCAGGGGCGCGCCGCGCCAGCTGCCGGTGTCCGGGTCGACGGAGAAGTCGAGCCGGTTCGCCGCCTCGGCCGGATCGCTGATCCGGTAGGTGACGGTGGCCTGCACGGTGACGTCCTGGAAGTCGGCCGTACGGGCGTGGAACGCCATGGCCAGCTCCCGGTCGTCGACCGGCACTTCGGAGAGCGCCGCCGACAGCGACCGGTACCAGAAGCTGAGCCCCTGGCCGTCGTGGGCGAGCTTGCCGCGCTTGTGGTGGCGGATGTGGGCGGTGGGCGCGGAGCGCAGGTGGCGCCAGCCGAAGCGCCGGGTGATGTCGGCCATGATGGGGACCCCCTTGATTTCGTCATAACGACGATAAGGGGTGGATGTTATTAGAGTCAAGATGACTATTAAGGGGATCCGGGGTGGCGGGCGACCGTGTACCTGGCCGGGATCTCGCCGCCCCCGTGTACGGCGAGGTCTGCGCCGTTGACGTACCTGGAGAGGTCGCACGCCAGCCAGAGGCAGGCCCGTGCCACATCGTCCGGCTCCGCCAGTCGCCCCATCGGGACGACGCCCGCCACCGCGTCCCCGCCGTCCTCTCCGTACAGTGCGGCCGCGTTCTCGGTCCGGACGAGGCCCGCAGTGATGTGGTTGACCCTGACCCGTGGTGCCCATTCCAGGGCCAGCGCCCGGGTCAGCCCGAGCAGGCCCGCCTTGGCGGCGGAGTAGGCGGCGGTGCCCGGCTGCGGAGCGTGGGCGGAGACGCTGCCGATGTTGATCACGCTTCCGCCGCCCGGCTGCTCCCGCATCGCCAGGTTCGCCGCCTGAGCCGTGTAGAAGGGGGCGAGGAGGTTGAGCGCGACCACCTTCTCCACGAAGCGCGGCGAGACCGTCGCTGCCTCCGCGTCCGGGGAGCCGCCGGCGTTGTTCACCAGCACGTCGAGCCGCCCGAACCGCTCGGCGGTCGCCTCGACGACATCCGTCGCCGCCTCCGGGTCCCGCAGGTCCGCCGCCCGGAACGCGACCTCGCGCCCGCCCGTCGACGGCAGGTCGGCCGGTGTCGAGCGCCCGCAGACCATGACGTCCGCACCGCTCGCCAGGAAGGCTCTCGCGATCGCGGCCCCCAGGCCCCTGGTGCCGCCGGTGACGAGTACGGCCCGGCCGGTGAAGTGGAGCTGGTCGTCGTCCATGGTCGGCCTCCCTGAGCGGAATCTACCAAGCGCTTGTTAGGTGCGATAGAGGGGGTGTGGGTGCGTATACACGGGCGGCCGGTGACCTCCGAGAGGTCACCGGCCGGCCGGGCGGTGCGCCGCCCCCGTCCCCACGGTGCGGCGCGGGTGGACCGTCCCCATCCGCAGGGACGGGCGGTCCACGTCTTGTCAGGACTCCGGCGCTCCCGCCCTGAGTCCGAGGCCCGGGAGGATCGCCCGCTCCACGAACCGGGTCAGATACGCGGCGTCGGCGTAACGCCCTTCCAGCAGCGGCCGGGCGCGCAGTACGCCGAGCAGCTGGGCCGCCACGAAGTCGGCCGCCGGGAGGTCCGCCGCGATCTCGCCGCGCTCCTGACCCCGCCGGACCATCGCGTCGATCGCCGCGACCTCCGGCAGGATCAGCGCCTCACGCAGCGCGCACAGCAGCTCCGGGCTCTGCAGCGCGGCATGGCTGAGGGCGTGCATCAGTGGGGTGTCGCTCCCCGAGGCCTCGCCGATCGCCCGCGCGGCCTCCAGCAGATCCCCGGCCAGCGTCCCGGTGTCGATCTTCGGGAGTCGCATCCGCCGGGTGCCGTGCAGCGCGGCCACCACCAGCTCCGGCTTGGAACCCCACTGCCGGTAGAGCGTCGACTTCCCGCACCGGGTGCGCGAGGCGACACCCTCCATCGTCAGCGACTCGTAACCGCTCTCCCGCAACAGTTCCAGCACCGCCGCGTACAGCTCCTGCGCTCGCTCCGGTGTGATCTTCGACCGGGGCGAGGAGAGGGCTGACTCCGGTACGGAATCGGGCGACGGCATGGGCTCTACCTCCAGCGGCGGTGCGGTGAGGCTCTCGATACGCCAGTGTACCGATACGCGCGTGTACCGATACGCCAACGTATCGGTACACTGGCGTATCGATACGGCGTGGATCGATGGAACCGGGCCGTCCGCTACCGCTTCGCATCCAAGGGGGCACGGGTGAGACTCGCCCGCACCGAGCCCACGGACCAGGAGCCGGACATACGTGCCCGACCGCCCCTCGTCCGCGAGTTCCTTCTCGTGGCCGGACTCTTCCTGGCCTACAAATTCGGCCGTCAGGCCGCCAACGGCCATGTCGAGGAGGCGTTCCGCAACGCGGGGAGCGTCTGGGACCTCGAACGTGCCCTGCACCTCCCCGGCGAGGGCGCCGTCCAGGGGCTCCTGCTGCACAGCCAGCCCCTGATCCACGCGGCGAACACCTACTACGCCGCCGTGCACTTCCCGGCCGCGGCCCTCTTCCTGGTCTGGCTCTACTGGCGGCGCCCCGCCCACTACGTCCGGTCGCGCCGCGTGCTCGCAGCGCTCACCGCCGCCGCCCTGGGGCTGCACCTGCTGTTCCCACTGGCGCCGCCCCGGATGCTCCCGGCCGCCGGACTCGTCGACACCGGTCAGGTCTACGGGCCGACGGTGTACGGGCAGACGCCCGCGACCGACACGATGGCCAACCAGTTCGCCGCGATGCCCTCGCTGCACGTCGGCTGGGCCGTGATGGTCGCCGTCGGACTGATCGCCGCCACCCGCTCCCGGTGGCGGCGGCTGTGGCTGCTGCACCCGGCGATCACCCTGTTCGTCGTCGTGGGCACGGCGAACCACTACTGGCTCGACGCGATCGTCGTCGTGGCGCTGCTCGCCGTCGCGCTCGCCGCGTTCCGGCTGCCGCTGTCCGCCCGGACCGTTCCTGCGCGGCTGCCGGGTGGGCCCGTCCCGGCCTCGCCGCCGAACCCCGTGCCCGCTGGGGCGACCGACGTACGGTCCGTCGCGCAGGGCACCCCGGAGGGCACCCGGGAACCCGCCCCGGAGCTCACCCCGAGCGGGGTCGGCCGATGAACGCCACCCTGCTCGCCGTCGCGCTCTCCCTCGTCTCCGCCGGCGCCTACGCTGCCGCCGCAGTCGCCCAGTCCCGGCTCGCCGGTCGTACCGACCCCGGCACCGGGGTCCTGCGCATGCTGGGCCGGGGCGCCTGGTGGTCGGCGGTCGGCCTCAACGCCACGGGCGCGCTGCTGCACGTGGCCGCGCTCAACTACGGCCCGCTCACCCTGGTCCAGCCCCTGGGGGCGCTCACCCTCGTCGTCGCCGTCCCGCTCGGGGCGCGCGCCGCCGGCCGCCGGGTCGGCCGCGTCGAGTGGCGGGGCACCGCGCTGACCCTGCTCGGCCTCGGCGCGCTGCTCGGAGCCGCCGGCGGCTCCGCCCCGCACGAGACGCTCACCCTCCCCGAGGCCCTCGGTGTGGGTGCGGCCACCATGGCGGTTGTCGCCGGGCTCAGCAGGCCCGGGGCCCGCCCCGGACTGCGGCACGCGGCGGCGTCCGGGATCACCTCCGGGGTTGCCTCGGCGCTCACCCAGACCCTCACGGTCGCCGTCACCGACCACTCCGGCGGCCCGCTGTTCAGCTGGCGGCTGCTGACGGTGGCGCTGCTCGTCTCCGCCTTCGCGATGGGCGGCCTGCTGCTGTCCCAGACCGCGTACCGGGGCGGGCTCGGCGCACCGCTCGCCGTGGTCACCCTCGCCAACCCGGTCGCCGCCGCCGCGATCGGCCTGGCCCTGCTCGGTGAGCGCCTCCAGGGCGGGCCGGTCAGCCTGGTGCTCGCCCTGCTCGGTACGGCGGCTGCCGTGCGCGGCGTGATCCTCCTCAGCCGGGCCCAGGCGCGGAACGCGGACCCGGGTGGCGTGGCCGAGGGGGCCGTGCTCGTGGATCGGGTGCCTGTGGATCCGGTGCCCTCGCGGGTCGTGATCGGGAGCCCTCGCCCCGCGGTCGTCCCGGAACCCGTGGCCGTACGGGCGGGCGGCGCGCCGCACCCGTGACGCCGGGCGTCACCCGTAACACCGGGCCGTACGTGTGACGCTGTGCGCCGCACCCGTGACGCTCCCTGCGGTCAGGCGGTGTCCAGGTCCGCGATCGCCCGGGTCAGCCAGCCGATCCAGAACGTCTCCAGGTCGATGCCGCCCCGCAGCACCAGATGCCGCAGCCGCCCCTCGTCCGTCGTCGGCGGCGGGGTGAAGTCCCGCCCCTCGATCTCCTCGTACTCCGCCAACTGGTTTTCGTGCAGCGCGAGGTGGCGGCGCAGCTCCGCGCCCATGCCCCTCGTGCCGACGACCGCGGCCGCCCGCATCCGCAGCAGCAGCGGATCGCGGACGGGGCGCGGGTCCTCGGGGAGCGCCACCCAGGCCGCCAGCTCCTCGCGGCCCGCGGGCAGCACCTCGTACTCCTTCTTCTGCCCGCGGGCCGGCACCGCCGTGGGCAGCGCCCTGATCCGTCCGGCCTGCTCCAGTCTGCCCAGCTCGCGATAGATCTGCTGGTGGGTCGACGACCAGAAGTAGCCGATCGACCGGTCGAACCTGCGGGTCAGTTCCAGACCCGAGGACGGCTTCTCCAGCAGGGCGGTGAGAATCGCGTGCGGCAGTGACATGACGTGCATCCTAAGGACGAGGGCTCGCAGGGCCGCAGGGCGAGCGCTCACAGCGCCGCGGCCAGCTCCGTGCCCTGGCGGATGGCCCGCTTCGCGTCCAGCTCGGCCGCCACGTCCGCGCCGCCGATCAGATGCACCGGGACGGCGCCCGCGCTCAGCTCCTCGTACAGCTCGCGGCGCGGCTCCTGCCCCGCGCACAGCACGACCGTGTCGACCGGCAGCACCCGCCGCTCACCGTCGACAGTGAGGTGGAGGCCCTCGTCGTCGATGAGGTCGTAGGAGGCTCCCGCGATCATCTCGACGCCCCGGTGGCGCAGTTCGGTGCGGTGGATCCAGCCGGTCGTCTTGCCCAGGCCCGCACCCACCTTGGTCGTCCTGCGCTGGACCAGGTGGACCGTGCGCGGCGACTCGGGGCGCTCGGGGGCGCGCAGCCCGCCCCGGTCCTCGTACGCCGTATCCACGCCCCACTGCCGGAAGAAGGTGTCGGCGTCCAGGCTCGCCGCGGCGCCGCCGTCGGTCAGGAACTCCGCGACGTCGAAGCCGATGCCGCCCGCGCCGACGATCGCGACCCGGTCGCCGACCGGCGCCCCGTCGCGCAGCACGTCGAGGTAGCTCACGACGTTGGGGTGGTCCGTGCCGGGGATCGCGGGCGTACGCGGCTCGACGCCGGTGGCGAGGACGATCTCGTCGAAGCCGTCCAGGCTCCCGGTGTCGGCCCGGGTGGACAACCGCACCTCGACGTCCAGCTCCGCCAGCCGGGTACGGAAGTAGCGCAGCGTCTCGTTGAACTCCTCCTTGCCCGGCACCTGGCGGGCCACGTTGAGCTGGCCGCCGATCTCGTCGGCCGTGTCGAACAGCGTGACCCTGTGTCCCCGCTCGGCCGCCGTCACCGAGCAGGCGAGTCCCGCCGGACCGGCGCCGACCACGGCGACGCGTTTACGGGTCCGGGTCGGGCTGAGCACCAGCTCCGTCTCGTGGCAGGCGCGCGGGTTGACCAGGCAGGAGGTGATCTTGAGGCTGAAGATGTGGTCCAGGCAGGCCTGGTTGCAGCCGATGCACGTGTTGATCGCGTCCGCCCGCCCGGCCGCCGCCTTCGCGACGAACTCCGGGTCGGCCAGGAACGGCCGGGCCATCGAGACCATGTCCGCGCGGCCGGAGGCGAGGATCTCCTCGGCGACCTCGGGGGTGTTGATGCGGTTGCTCGTCACCAGCGGTACGGAGACCGCGCCGCGCACCTTCTCGGTCACCCAGCTGAACGCGCCGCGGGGAACGGAGGTGGCGATGGTCGGGATGCGCGCCTCGTGCCAGCCGATGCCGGTGTTGATGATCGTGGCGCCCGCCGCCTCGATGGCCTTCGCGAGCGTCACGACCTCGTCCAGCGTCGAGCCGCCCGGCACCAGGTCCAGCATGGAGAGCCGGTAGATCAGGATGAAGTCGTCGCCGACCCGCTCACGGACCCGGCGCACGATCTCGACGGGCAGGCGCATGCGGTTCTCGTAGCTGCCGCCCCAGCGGTCGGTACGGTGATTCGTCGCGGAGACGATGAACTCGTTGATCAGATAGCCCTCGGAGCCCATGATCTCGACGCCGTCGTACCCGGCGAACCGTGCCAGCTCCGCCGCCCGGACGAACTCCTCGATGGTCTCCTCGACCTGCTCGTCGGTGAGGGCGTTCGGGACGAACCCGCTGATCGGGGCCTGGATCGCGCTCGGGGCCACGAGGTCGGGGTGGTGCGCGTACCGGCCGAAGTGCAGGATCTGCATCGCGATCCGGCCACCCGCCGCGTGCACCGCCGAGGTGATCTCCCGGTGCTGCTCCGCCTCCGCCTCGTCTGTCATCTTGGCCCCGCCGGGGAAGGAGCAGGCCCGCTCGCTGGGGGCGATGCCGCCGGTGACCATCAGGCCGACGCCGCCCCGGGCGCGCTCGGCGTAGAAGGCCGCCATCCGCTCGAAACCGCGCTCGGCCTCTTCCAGGCCGATGTGCATCGATCCCATCAGCACCCGGTTGGGAAGGGTGGTGAACCCGAGGTCCAGCGGGCTCAGCAGGGTCCGGTAGGGGCTCATCGGGATCTCCTCCGCAGGGGGCGTCGCGTCAGTTGTAGACCACCTCGAACCGGTTATGCAACAAGTTGCATAATGATCTGTGTCGCAGGAGGCGCCGTGCGGCGTCCGGCCCGCGCCCCGTTCGGCGTAGTCGGCCGCGCCCGCCGAACACCCGCCGACGAGAGTGGGATCCGTACCGGAACCCCCTCGTCAACCCCATCGCCAACCCCTCGCCCCGGGAGTCCTCATGGTCTGCTTCAACCGGCGTGATCTCGGTCTGCTCGCCCTGCGCGTCGGCACCGGCGCGGTGCTCGCCGCCCACGGCAGCCAGAAGCTGGCCGGCTGGTTCGGCGGCGGAGGCATCCAGGGCACCACGGCGGCGATGGAGGCGATGGGGTTCCATCCGCCCAAGCACAGCGCCGTGGCCGCCGGACTCGGCGAGGCGGGCGGCGGTGTGCTGCTGGCGCTGGGCCTCGCCACTCCGGCGGCGGGCGCGGCGGCGGCCGGGGCGATGGCCGGTGCGGTGGCCGTGCACGCACCGGCCGGCTTCTTCGCCCAGGGCGGTGGCTACGAGTACCCGGCGTTCCTCGGGTTCACCGCCGCGGCCATCGGTCTGGCCGGCCCCGGGCGCTACTCCGTGGACCACGCCACCTGCCATGTCTTCGACCGCCCCTGGATGGTCGCGCTGGCCTTCGCCGGCAGCGCGGCCGCGGCCGCCGCGGTGGTCGGCAGGCGGGCGAAGGGGCAGGCGGATCAGCAGCAGGAGACGTCCTGATGAGCAGCGAGGACCCGTCCCGGGCCCCTGGCCCGTCCCGGGCCCCTGGCCCGTCCCGGGCCCATGACCCGTCCCGGGCCGCGGACCCCACCGACCCCACCGACCCGGCCGGCTTCGGGCAGGGGCCCCGGCCGGGGCCAGGTCAGGGCGAGACGCCGTGGCAGCGCGGCGACGGTCCGGCCGGGCGCGCTCCCGCGCCCGACCCGGACAGCCTCTGGGTGACCGGCGGCGTGCTCTTCGCCGGGATCCTGATGCTCTGCCAGGGCGTCGTCGCGGCCCTGGAGGGCATCGCGGCCCTGGCCGACGGGGACGTCTACGGCGATGTCGGCGAGTATGCCTACCGGATCAGCCTCACCGGCTGGGGGTGGATCCACCTGGTGCTCGGCGCCTGTGTCGCCGTCGCCGGGGCGGGAGTGCTCAAGGGGGCGAGCTGGGCACGGGTGACCGGCATCGTCTTCGCCTCCCTGAACCTCTTCGCGCACTTCCTCTTCCTGCCGTACGCGCCCCTCTGGTCGGTGATCGTCATCGCCCTGGACATCTTCGTGATCTGGGCGCTCGCCGCCTACCGGGACCCGGGCTGGGTGCCCGGGGACGCACTGCGGCGCCCTTGAGACCCCTTCTCGGGTTCTCAGGACCTCTCGCGGCTCAGCGCCCCCGGCCACCACGCCTTCGGCCCGATGTCCCGCACCAGCGCCGGGACGAGGAGCGACCGGACGACCAGCGTGTCCAGCAGGACACCGAAGGCCACGATGAACGCGATCTGGAGCAGGAACGCCAGCGGGATCACCCCCAGCGCCGCGAAGGTGGCCGCCAGGACGACGCCCGCCGAGGTGATGACCCCGCCGGTCGTGGTCAGCCCGCGCAGAACGCCCTCCCGGGTGCCGTGGCGCAGCGACTCCTCCCGGACCCGGGACATGAGGAAGATGTTGTAGTCGACGCCGAGGGCGACCAGGAACACGAATCCGTACAGCGGAACCGACGAATCCGTACCGCTGAAGCCGAACACATGGGTGAAGACCAGCGAGGAGATGCCCAGCGTGGCCAGGAAGTTCAGCGCCACCGTCGCCACGAGCAGCACCGGCATCAGCAGCGACCGCAGCAGGAAGACCAGGATCACCAGGATGATCGCCAGTACCACCGGCACGATCAGCGTGCGGTCGTCCTCGGCCGTCCGCTGGGTGTCGTACTGCTGCGCGGTGTAGCCGCCGACCAGGGCGTCCGATCCGGGCACCGCGTGGACCGCGGTGCGCAGCGCGGCCACCGCCTCCTTGGCCCCGTCGCTGTCCGCCGCGTCCTCGAGGGTCGCGTCGATACGGACCTTGCCGTCGACGACGAGGGGTTCGCCGCCCGGCCGGCCGCTCGCGCTCACCGGTGCGGCGGAGGCGACCCCGTCGGTGCGCTCGGCGGCCTCGGTCACCTCGGACAGACGGTCCGAAGAGGCGATGATCACCGCCGGATTGCCCGAGCCGCCGGGGAAGTGCTCGCTCAGTGTCTGCTGGGCCGCCACGGACGGCGCGTCGTTGACGAAGATCTCGTCCAGCGGCACGCCCTTGGAGGTGAGTGTCGGGGCGAACGCGGCACAGGCGATCAGGGCCGCCAGGGTGATCGCCCAGACCTTGCGGGGCGCCCGGTCGACGAGCGCCGCGACCTTGTGCCAGATTCCGTGGCCGCCGGTCACCTTGTCGTCGGCGGGCTTCGGCTTCGCCGGCCAGTAGGCGGTCCGGCCCAGGAGGACCAGTGCGGCGGGCAGGAAGGTGAGCGCGCTCAGGACCGAGCAGACGATACCGATCGCACCCACGGGGCCGAGGGCCCGGTTGTTGGTGAGGTCGCTCAGCAGCAGCGCGAGCAGACCGGCCGCGACGGTCGCGGCGCTCGCCGTGATCGGACCGAAGGACTCGCGCAGCGCGACGCGCATCGCGGCGAACCGGTCGCCGTGGACGGCGAGTTCCTCCCGGAACCGGGCGGTGAGCAGCAGCGCGTAGTCCGTCGCCGCGCCGATCACCAGGATCGACAGGATGCCCTGCACCTGACCGTCCACCCGCACGATGTCGTGGTCGGCGAGGACGTAGACGATCGCACAGGACAGGCCCAGGGCGAAGACCGCGCCGAGGATGATGACGAAGGGCAGCAGCACACTGCGGTAGACCAGCAGCAGGATGACCAGCACCGTGATCAGGGCGACCCCGAGCAGCAGCCCGTCGATGCCCGCGAAGGCGTCGGACAGATCCGCCTGGCTGGCGGCCGGCCCCGCCAGCCGGACCGTCGTACCGGACACCGACGCGCCGGCCTTGTCGACCTCCTCCAGCACCGCCGGCAGCTCGTCCCCGAGGTCCGGGCTCAGCTGCACGATGCCCTGGAGCGCGAGGCCGTCCTTCGAGGGCAGCGCGGGGGAGGGCGTTCCGACGACCCCGTCGCTCCCGGCGAGCGAGGCGAGGGCTCCGGTGGCGGCCTCGCGCTGTCCGTCGTCGACCGGGGCGTCCTTCTCCGCCGAGGTCCAGACGAGGATCACCGGCAGGGTCTCGTTCTGCTGGAACGCCTTCTGGGCGTCGATGACTTGCGTGGACTCGGCGTTCTGGGGCAGGAAGGCGGCCTGGTCGTTGGTGGCGACCTCGCCGAGCTTTCCGGCGTACGGTCCGAGCCCGCCGCCGATGCCGAGCCAGGCGATCAGCAGGACGACGGGGACCAGCCAGCGGACCGACCGTGCAGGGGTGGGCATGTCTCTCCCGAGGGGTGGAGATATCTCGTCGATGAACAATCTCAATCGTTGAAATACATTACGGGACTCGTCCCGGTGATCCGTACGGGGGTGGCCTTCGGCCGGCCCCTCCCCGCGGGACGGACCGGGCTCGGGGCAAGCTCAGCGACGCGTCGGGGGTACCTCGGCCAGTTCCTCGTTCATCGCGGCGAGGAAATGCAGCACGGTCGTCAGTTCGTCCTCGCTGAAGCGCGCCCTGGCCCGTGCCGTGGCCTCGGCGAGCGGCATGAAGTAGTCACGGGCGACGGTCCGGGCGCTCGGCTCGTAGTACACGTGCACCACCCGGCGGTCGGCGCTCTCCCGCGCCCTGCGGATGTGCCCGGCCCGCTCCAGCCGGTCCAGGCAGGCGGTGACCGCACCGGAGGTGAGCCCCAGATGCTCCCGCAGCGCCCCCGGCGTCAGGGGCGAGGGGGCGTCGAGGATGGCACCGAGCGCGCTCACGTCCGTGGGGTGCAGTTGCTGGTTCACCGCGAAGCCGTGGGTCATCCGGTTGATCTCGCCGTTCATCCGGCGCAGCTCGACCGCGAAGGCCTGAAGGTCTGCGAGCGGCGCCTCGGATTCCGAGGCGCCGCTCCGGGTCGGTCGGTCGTCGGCGTGTCTCACGCCCTCAGCGTATAGAACCCCCGCTCAGGGGCCACGCGGTGTTCCTAGGACGGCGGCATCAGCACCGTGTCGACGAGGTTCACCGTGGCGTTGGCCGTCGGCACGTCGCCACAGACGATCTTCGAGGAGTCGTTCACCGTGAACTCGGTGCCGGAGCCCTTCGTGGTGAGGTCGCTCCCCTCCAGCGTCTTGAAGGTGCCGTCCTCCATCTGCTGCGTGGTGACCTTCTCGCCCACCACGTGGTACGTCAGCACCTTGGTGAGCTGGTCCTTGTCGTTGAGGAGCGCCTCCAGATCGGCCTGCGGGATCTTCTCGAACGCGGCGTTGGTCGGCGCGAACACCGTGATGTTCTCCGCGTTGTTCAGGGTGTCGACCAGGTCGGCCTGCTTCACCGCGTCGACGAGAGTGGAGAGTTCGGGGTTGTTGGACGCGGCGGTGGCCACCGGGTCCTTCGCCATGCCTTCCAGGCTGCCCGCGCCCTCCTTCGGTACGGAGGCGCAGGCGGGGCCGTACGGGTCGGCGGGGGCCTCGGCCTGGGCCTGCGGGGCGAAGAACGCCAGAGAGGCGGGAAAGGCGAGGGCCGCGGCGGCCGCCGCGGTGCGCTGCAGACGGGTGGTCGTCATGATGTCTCCTCCGGCGATCGAGGGGGCTTCTCCATCGCCCCACGGGTCTTCTCCGTCATCCCACGCTGACGCGCTTCCGTCCGCTCCGCCTGCCGCATCGATTCTGCGTCGAAACGGACGGTGAATCTGCGTCGAATCGGACTCCCGGGTCTCACCGGATCGGCCGGGGATCGTCACGTCGTCGGTCCAAGACCTTCACCGTGTCGGACCTGCACTGCATTGATCCGCCGCACGGGGGCAACCGGGTGACATGAATAGCCGTTCAGTATCAGCGCAGGGACGTGGCCAGGCACGGCGTGCCGCGAACAGCGACGCCATGGAAGCGGCGGGCCGCGCCGGTTTCGTCGCCCGCGGAGTGATCTACGTTCTCGTGGGCTTCCTCGCCCTGCGGATCGCGTTCCCCGGAGGCGACAAGAAGCAGGCCGACCGGGGCGGCGCGGTCGCGGAGATAGCCGAGAAGCCTTTCGGGACGGTTCTGCTGTGGGTACTGGGCACAGCCGTGGCGGGCATGGCGCTGTGGCGCCTGTCCGAAGCGCTGTTCGGCGGCGCCGGACCCGACGAGCACAGGCCGGGCAAGCGGGCCATGGCGGCGGGCCGTGCGGTCTTCTACGCCTTCGTCGCCTACTCCGTGCTGTCCTTCGCCGCCGGGGACTCCGGCAGTGGCGGCGGTTCGTCCGACCAGCAGTCGCAGGACATCACCGCCAAGGCACTCGGCTGGCCGGGCGGTCAGTGGATCGTCGGGATCGGCGGCGCCGTGGTGGCCGGTGCGGGCCTCTGGATCGCGGTCCGGGCCCTCCTGCGCAAGTACCACAAGCACCTGAAGCTGTCGCAGATGTCCCGCCGGGTCCGCCGGGCCGTGGACGTCACGGGGGTGTTCGGCGGAGCGGCGCGCGGCAGCGTCTTCGCCGCGGCGGGGGCGTTCGCCATCGCCGCCGCCATCGAGCACGAGCCCGACAAGTCCAAGGGGATGGACGACACCCTGCGCTCTTTCGCCGACACCCCGGCCGGCCCGTGGCTGCTGGTGCTCATCGCCCTCGGACTGGTCGCCTTCGGCGTGTTCTCCTGGTTCAACGCCCGCTACCGCAAGGTCTGAGCGGATCCGTCCCGCAGCGGGCCGCCCGCCGTCGCCCTTCTGCGGGCGGCGGCTTCGGCCGCCGCCTGCTCGGGGTGGCGGCGACGCCAGTACGGGTTGTCGTGCGGCAGGCCGCCGGTCACCCGCCCGTACATCCCGAACGTGAGGATCAGCAGCCCCATCAGGAAGCTGAAGATGACGTTCGCCATGCTGAAGTCCAGGATGTTCGCGGACCGGTCGAGGATGAACAGGTGGACGAAGCCGCTGAGCAGGAAGAGTGAGCCGACGGTCATGTTCACCGTGGAGGCGACATTGCCGCCCACCGCCGCCCCGGTGATCAGGACCGCACCCACGAGCAGCGAGATCAGACTGAGGAGCCCGTTGGACGAGAGTCCGGCGATGCTGCTGCCGTCGGTGTCGAAGAAGCTCAGCTGATTCGCGAAGCCGAGAGACCCGAACACCACGAGGATCACCCCGCAGAGGCCCGCACCGATCCGGTACACCGACGCCAGCCGGTGATCGACGGGGAGTTCGTCGCTCAGTTTCATGACCGTCTCCTGTGTCTCGTGTCGCTTCCCGTGCCGCTCTTCTTCTCGCTCCTGTCCCGGTCGCTCCTGTCCCCGGGTCTCAGCGAACCGCCCGAGGGCCCGCCGGACAACATGCGTCGTTTTTGCGTCGTATGGTGGATTTATGGACCTCACAGGCGACCTGCTTGCGGAAGCCCCGGCCGACGGAGGTCTGACCACCGGTGCGGTGGCCCGCCTCCTGGGCGTCGCACCGACGACGCTGCGCTCGTGGGACCGCCGCTACGGCATCGGCCCGGCCGCACGGCAGGACGGCCGGCACCGCCGCTGGACCGGGGCGGACATCGCCGCTCTGCGGCACATGTGCGCCCTGACGAGTTCGGGCCTGCCACCGGCCGAGGCGGCCCGCACCGTCCTGGCCGGGGCGGCCGGCTCCCCGGAAACACCCCGGCCGGCGCACGCTTCCCGGGCTTCCGGGCCGCTTCCGGTCGGCCGGGCCCGCCAGGAGTGCCGCGGTCTGGCCCGGGCCGCCGTCCGGCTGGACGCGCCGGCCCTGGACGAGCTGCTCACGGCGGTGCTCGACCGCTACGGACTCCCGGCCGCCTGGGACGAGGTGATGATGCCGGTGCTGCACGCGGTGGGCCGTAAGTGGGAGACGGAGGGGGAGCGGTACATCGAGGTCGAGCACCTGTTGTCGTGGCACGTCTCCGGCGCACTGCGCGGGGTCGCGGCCGGACGGGCCCCCGCTCCCGGAGCGGGCCTCGCCCTGCTGGCCTGCGCGCCCGGCGAGACCCATACGCTCGCCCTGGAGGCGCTCGCCGCGACCCTCGCCCAACAGGGCCTGCCGGTACGCATGTTCGGCGCCGCCGTGCCCGCCGGGGCCCTGGAGGACGCGGTCCGGCGCACCGGCCCCGCCGCGGTCGTGCTCTGGGCGCAGTCCCGGAGGACGGCGAGCCCCGCGCTCGTGGCCCGGCTGGACGCGATCGAGTGGGGCGTACGGGGTGCGCGCAGACGTCCCGTCGTCTGCGTGGCCGGACCGGGCTGGGCGGGGCGACAGCCGCCGGGGGCCCGGCATTTGTCCGGGCTGGGCGACGCGGTGGACACCTTGGGGACGCTCTGACGGCTGTCGGTAGCCCAGGAAGTCCGCCGGCCCCGTCACAGGGGCCGCTCCACATCGTCCGCGTCGTTGTGCGCGGACAGCCCGACGCGCAGGCCGCCGCTCTCGCCGAGCCCCAGGCGCCGGGAGGCCTCCAGGGCGTGGAACGATCCGCCGGGCGCGTGCACCCCGGAGCGGGCGAGGGGGCGGTGGGCGTCCGCCGCGCCCCGGCCCTCGAAGGTCAGCAGCAGGGCGGGGAGCACGCGGAGAGGCCGCTCGCGCGCGGGCGCACGGCTCCCGGCTCCGATGCACGCCCGGGCGTGGGAATTCTCCCCCCAGTGCATCGGAATGCGCCGTCGCCCGGCATCGCGATGATCCTACGAAGTAATTTCTCCGAAACGTGAGCTCGCTCGGTTGTGCGATCCTTTCCGTATCGTATTCCGTGTAAAAGGTGTCGGTCGATTTCTCCGGGTCGGGCGTGATTAAAGCCGCGGGATCGGGAAATAGATGATCTGGGCTGATGGGGTCGGGGGCATCAGTTCACGCCACGGCCGAATTCCATCGGAGCCGGGTGTCTGAAAGACATCAGCGCGGGGCCCTGGTCGCCCCGGAGTTCATCGAGACTCTCAGTACGGTCTGGCCTGCGCTGATGCGGAAAATTGGTCTCTCCCGGTTGCGTTCCCTTGTGGGGGGTCACGTATGGACGAGCGCGAGCGCGCCGCCGATGGCGAAATTCATTCGGCCGACTATTCGGTTCCCGGGAAGGGGACGACAGGAAATTCGGTATCCCGCATTCTCTGTGTCGTCGCCTACCCCGTTCTCCTCCTCGCGGTCGTGTGCGTCGCGGCGTTCGCATTGCGCCTGCGATGGGATCCGGCGTGGGTCAGTCCGATTTTCCTGATCGGGGTGATCGCCTACTTGGCTCTCCTGGAACGGCTGATTCCTTACGACCGGAACTGGCACCCCGAAAAGGCCGAATGGCGCTGGTACGGCATCTACTTCCTGCTCACCATGGCCGGAAGCGGACTGGCGCAACTGCTGGTCGCCCTGGCCGTCGGGCTGGTCTCGCCCGAGGATCCGGCCCACCACCTCTGGGCCGAGATCCCGGGCGCCATCCTCACCGGATCGCTGGTGAGCTACGCGGTGCACCGGCTGGGCCACCGGAACGCTCTGCTCTGGCGACTGCACGGCGTGCACCACGTGCCGGAGAAGGTCAACGTCGCCAACAACGGTGTGAACCATGTGCTGGACATCGTCCTGGCGCAGGGTCTCGTCCAACTGGCCCTGGCCGTCGTCGGCTTCTCCCGCCCCGCCGTGCTGGTGGCCGGACTTTTCGTCGCCGCGCAGGGCTACTTCGTCCACGCCAACATCGACGTACGCATCGGTCCGCTCAACCATCTGCTGGCCGGCCCCGAGCAGCACCGTCTGCACCACAGCACCGATCTGTCCGAAGCCGGTCACTACGGCTCCGACCTGTCGTGCTGGGACCACCTCTTCGGCAGTTTCACCTGGCGCCCCGGCCGCGAACCCACCGCCGTCGGCCTCCAGGATCCCGCCTCCTTCCCCGCGACCGGCGAGATCCTCGCCGCCCTCCTGCACCCCTGGCGGCGCAGACCCGCACCGCGCCCCGGCCCGGAGTGACCGGCACCGCTGCCCCGTGCTTCACCACGACTCACCGCACCACGACTTGAGGAGTTCGAATGGCCGACGCGAACAGCCGGGCGTTACGCGACAAGGTGGCGATCATCGGGATGGGCTGCCGCCTGCCCGGGGGCGCCTCGGACCACCGCACGTTCTGGCGGAACCTGGTGGCGGGCAAGGACTGCATCACCCCCACCCCGCCCGACCGGTACGACGTCCGCACCCTCGGCAGCCGGTTCCGCGACAAACCCGGGCGCCTCGTCGGCGGCCGCGGCGGATACATCGACGGCTTCGACGAGTTCGACCCCGCGTTCTTCGGTATCAGCCCCCGCGAGGCCGACCACATGGACCCGCAGCAGCGCAAGCTGCTCGAAGTGGCCTGGGAGGCACTGGAGGACGGCGGTCAGCGCCCCGCCGACCTCGCGGGAAGCGACGTCGCCGTGTACGTCGGCGCGTTCACCCTGGACTACAAGATCCTGCAATTCGCCGACCTGGGCTTCACCTCGCTGGCCGCCCACACCGCGACCGGGACCATGATGACGATGGTCTCCAACCGCATCTCGTACTGCTTCGACTTCCGCGGCCCGAGCCTGTCCGTCGACACCGCGTGCAGCTCCTCCCTGGTCGCCGTCCACCTCGCGTGCCAGGCGCTGCACAACGGTGAGACCGACCTCGCGCTGGCCGGCGGCACCCTGCTGCACATGGCCCCGCAGTACACCGTCGCCGAGACGAAGGGCGGGTTCCTGTCGCCCGGAGGCCGCTCCCGTACGTTCGACGCCGCCGCCGACGGCTACGTACGGGCCGAAGGCGTCGGGCTGGTCGCCCTGAAACGGCTGGACGACGCCGTACGGGACGGGGACCGGATCCACGCGGTGATCCTGGCCAGCGGCGTCAACCAGGACGGCCACACCAACGGCATCACCGTGCCCAACCCCGACGCCCAGGTCGACCTCATCCGCCGGGTCTGCGCCGAGGCGGGCATCACCCCCGGCGACCTCCAGTACATGGAGGCGCACGGCACCTCGACCCCCGTCGGCGACCCGATCGAGGCGAACGCCCTGGCCCGCGCGCTCGCCGTCGGACGGGCCCCGGGCGCCCGCGCCTACGTCGGCTCGGTCAAGACGAACATCGGCCACACCGAATCCGCCGCCGGAATCGCCGGGCTGATCAAGACCGTGCTGAGCATCGAGCACCGCACCATCCCGCCCCACATCAACCTGGAGAACCTCAACCCCGCCATCGACCCGGCGACCCTGCCGTACGAGATCCCCACCCGGCCCACCGACTGGCCCGCCCACGAAGGGCCCGCCCGCGCCGGGGTGAACTCCTTCGGCTTCGGCGGCACCAACGCCCATGTCGTCCTGGAGGAGGCGCCGCCGCCGACTCCGCCGGACCGGCCGAACGACGTTGCCGCCGGGCGGCGCTGGAGCATCCTCCCGCTCAGCGCCCGCCGCCCGGACGCCCTGGCGGAGATGGCCGCCGGGATCCGGGCCGAGCTGGCGGGCGACAACGGCCCGGCCGTGGCCCTCGACGACCTCGGCCACACCCTGGCCCACCGCCGCCAGCACCTGCCCGAGCGGCTGGCCGTCGTCCACTCCTCCCGCGCCTCCCTGGACGAGGCCCTGGCCGCCCACGAGCGCGGCGAGCCGCACCCCCGGGTCGTCCACGGCCGCGCCCGGGACGCCGCCGACCGCCGACTGGTCTGGGTCTTCACCGGCATGGGCCCCCAGTGGTGGGGCATGGGCCGCCAACTCCTCGAAGAGGAACCGGTTTTCCGGGACGCCGTCACCGCATGCGACCGCGCGCTGCGGGAGTTCGCCGACTGGTCCCTCGTCGAGGAGCTCACCGCCGGGGAATCCGTCTCCCGGATGAACGATACCTGGCTCGCCCAGCCCGCGAACTTCGCCGTGCAGGTCGGGCTGGCCGCCCTGTGGCGGTCCCACGGGGTGCGCCCCGACGCCGTGGTCGGCCACAGCACCGGCGAGATCGCCGCATTCCACGCGGCGGGCGTCTACTCCCTGCGGGACGCGGCCAGGATCGCCGTCCACCGCAGCCGTCTCCAGCAGACCCTGGCCGGCACGGGCACCATGCTCGCCGTCAGCCTCTCCGAGGACGAGGCCGAGCGCCGGGTGCGCCCCTACAGCGACCGGGTGTCCGTCGCCGCCGTCAACAGCCCCACCGCGATCACCCTCGCCGGGGACGAGGCGGCGCTCACCCTGCTGGCCGAAGAGCTGCGGGCCGAGCAGCAGTTCGCCAAGTTCCTCACCGTCGAAGTGCCGTACCACAGCGTCGGTATGGAACGCATCAAGGACGAACTGCTCGCTGAACTCGCACCGTTGGAGCCACGCGCGGCCCAGGTGCCGCTGTATCTCACGGGTGTCGAAGGAACCGCCCGCGGCGAGGAACTCGACGCCGCCTACTGGTGGAAGAACGTCCGCGACCGGGTCCGCTTCCGGTCGGCGATCGACCGCGTCGCCGACGACGGCCACCGCGTCTTCCTGGAGATCGGCCCGCACCCCGTCCTCGGCCACGCGATCCGCGAATGCCTCGACGCGGGCGGGAGGTCCGCGCTCACCCTCCCCTCGATCCGCCGCAAGGAGGACGAGACCGAGCGCTTCGCCGCCTCTCTCGGCACGCTCCACACCCTCGGCGTTCCCATCGACTGGGACCTGCTCCAGCCCACCGGCCGCCCCGTCACCCTGCCCCGCCACCCCTTCCGCCGCGACCGCCACTGGACCGAGCCCCGCCCGGTCGCCCAGGTCCGGCTCGGCCACCGTGACCACCCGCTCCTCGGCCGCCGCACCGACGCCACCGAACCCACTTGGCAGGCCCGCCTGGACACCGAGAACCTGCCCTACCTCGCCGGCCACCGCATCCAGGACACCGTGGTCTTCCCCGCCGCCGGCTACCTGGAGATGGCCGCCCAGGCCGTCCTGCGCCTCACCGGCTCCACGACCGCCGTCCTCGCCGACATCGATCTGCGCAAGGCGCTCTTCCTGCCCGACGGCGAGGACCGCACCGTGGAGGTGTCGCTCTCCCTGGAGGACGCCGCCTTCACCATCGCCTCCCCGACCGGGGATGACGGCGAACGGGCCGTCCACGCGAGCGGCATCGTCCGCACCGGCCAGCGCCGCCGCACCGCCGCACCGCTCGACGCCGCCGCGATCCGGGCCCGAGCCCGCCGCCACCTCGCGGGACCCGACTGCTACACCGCGCTGGCCGCCCTCGGCTACCACTACGGCCCCGCGTTCCAGGCCGTCGAGGAGGTCTGGATCGGCGCCGACGAGGTCCTCGCCCGGATCCGTCCGCCCCGGGCGCTCGACGACGACGCCGCCGGCCACCACCTCCACCCCGTCCTGCTCGACGCCTGCTTCCAGACTCTCCCGCTGATCCCGGCGAACCCCGAGGCCCCCGCCCCGGCCGGCGGGATCAGGCTGCCGCTCTCCCTGGACGAGGTCGCCCTCGAACCCGTCGGCGACCAGCCGTTCTGGGCCCACGCGACCCTGTTGCCCGCCGACTCGGACACCACCCTCGGCAACATCGCCCTGTACGCCGACGACGGCACCCCCCTCGGCCGTATCGAAGGGTTCCGCGCCGCCGACGTCGAGAAGGCCGCCACCGCCGTCGCCCGCACCACGATCGACTCCTGGCTCGCCGAACCCGTCTGGACCGACTGCCCACCGCTGCCGGCCGAGGACATCGGAACCCCGCCCCGGGACGTGAGCTGGCTGCTCCTCGCCGACACCGGAGGCCTCGCTGACGCCTTCGCGGCCCTGGCCGAGACCCGGGGCGAACGCTGCCGCCTGGTGCGCCGGGACACCGCCTACACCGCCTCCGCCGACGGCCGCACCTACACCGTCGACCCCGCATCCGACGCCGACCTACGACGCCTGTTCGCCGACCTCGACCGCGACGGCGGCCCCTTCCGGGGAACCGTCCTGCACCTGTGGAACCTCGACACCCCCGCCCTCGCCGCCTGCGACCGGACCGCTCTCCGTGACCACACCGGCGCGGGCGCGTACTCCCTGATCGTGCTGGCCCGGCTGCTGTCCGCCCGGGGCGGGGGAGGCCGCCTGCACATCGTCACCCGGGGCGCCCAGCCCGCCCTGCCCGGCGAAGCCCCGGAACCCCTCGGGGCACCCGCCTGGGGCATCGGACGCGTCCTGCGCCACCAGGAGCTGACCGACCACCCCGGCAAACTCATCGACCTCGATCCTCGCCGACACCCCGGCCCCGACGGCGACCGGGCCGAGGCCGAGGCACTCCTGGCCGAAGCGCTCAGCGACGACGAAGCGGAGATCGCCCTGCGCGACGGTGGCCGCCGCACCGGCCGCCTCCGCCCCGCCGAGAGCCTCACCCGGCCCCTGCCGCCGCGCCTGCGGGCCGACGGCAGCTACCTGGTCACCGGCGCGTTCGGCGCGCTCGGCCGACTGCTGTGCCGCACCCTCGTACGCCGGGGAGCCCGCCGGATCGTGCTGGTCGGGCGCACCCCCGTACCGCCCCGGGAGAAGTGGGCCGGAACCGACCCCGCCACCGCCGAGGGCCGGGCCGTGGCCCTGCTCCGCGAGCTGGAGACGCTCGGCGCGCACCCGGTCCCGGCGACGTTCGACATCACCGACGAGGACGCCCTGACCGGCTGGCTCGACGCCCACCGGCGCAGCGGAGCACCGCCCGTACGCGGGGTGTTCCATCTCGCCGGCCAGGTCCGTGACACGCTCGTCGCCGATCTCGACCGGGCCGCCTTCGACGCCGTCCATGACCCCAAGACCGTCGGCGCCCACCTCCTGCACCGGCACCTGAGGGACGAACCCCTCGAACACTTCGTGCTGTTCGCCTCGATCGCCTCCCTGCTGACCACGGCGGGCCAGACCAACTACGCAGCGGGGAACGCCTTCCTGGACGCCCTCGCCCACCACCGCCGCGCCCAGGGCCTGCCCGCGCTCAGCCTGGACTGGGGTCCGTGGGCCACCGGAATGATCGAGGAACTCGGCCTGGCGGAGCACTACTTGCACAGCCGCGGCATGAGCTCGCTCTCCCCGGAAGCGGGCATGGCCGTTCTGGAGCGCGTCATCGGCCAGGACCACGCCCAGCTCGTCGTCGCCACCGTCGTCGACTGGCCCGTCTTCCTCGCCTGGTACCCATCTCCACCGCCGCTGGTCGCCGACCTCGCGGCAGCCGCCGCCCCACCCACGGACACCTCCGGCAACGGGTTCCTCGACACCTTCCGTACCGCCGGGGAGGATGCCCGACGCGCGCTGGTCACCGAGCGGTTCGCCGTCCTGGCCGCCACCGTGCTGCGCACCGGCGCCGACCGCATCGACCCCGCCACCGGCCTCGGCGAACTCGGCCTCGACTCGCTCCTCGCCATGGAGCTACGGGCCCGGATCCACGCCGAACTCGGCGTCGCCCTACCGGTGGTCGCCCTGCTCAGCGGCGCCCCGGCCGGGGAGCTCGCCGACCGGCTCCACGACGGACTCACGGCTCTGGCTTCTGCGGCGGACCCTGAACGGGCGGATGGCGCGGTCCGGCTCCACACCGACGAACGGCGGTACCCGCTGACCCAGAACCAGAAGGCGCTCTGGTTCCTCAAGCACCTCAACCCCGACGGTTACGCGTACAACATCGGCGGGGCCGTCGAGGTGAACGTCGCCCTCGAACCCGACCTGATGTTCGAGGCCGTACGCCGGCTCATCGCCCGCCACCCCGCGCTGCGCACCAACTTCCTTCTGGTGGACGGGCAGGCCGTGCAGCAGGTCTCCGAGGACGCCAGGACCGACCTCGCCCTCTTCGACGTCCGGGGCGAGGACTGGGAGACCATCCACGCCACGATCGTCGAGGAGTACCGCAAGCCCTACGACCTCGCCCACGATCCGCTGATCCGCTTCCGCCTCTTCAAGCGAGGGCCGGACCGCTGGATCATCATGAAGGCCGTCCACCACATCGTCTCCGATGCCATCTCCACCTTCACGTTCATCGAGGAACTCCTCGCCGTCTACGAGGCGTTGCGCCGCAACCAGGAGCACCGGCTCCCGCCGGTCGAGGCCCGCTACCTCGACTTCCTCAACCAGCAGAACGCCTTCCTGGCCGGGCCCGACGCCGCGGGCATGCTCGACTACTGGCGGTCCCATCTGCCGGCCGAGGTCCCGCTCCTGGACCTCCCCGTCGACAAACCCCGCCCGGCGGTCCAGACCCACAACGGGGCCTCGGAGTTCTTCGTCCTGGACGACGCGCTCAGCGCTCGCGTCCACGCCCTGGCCCGGACGCACGGTGTCACCCCGTTCATGGTGCTGCTCAGCGCCTACTACCTCCTGCTGCACCGCTACTCCGGGCAGGACCACATCGTCGTCGGCAGCCCGGTGACCGGCCGCACCCGGCAGGACTTCGCGTCCGTCTACGGCTACTTCGTCAACCCGCTGCCCCTGCACGCCGACCTGTCCGACGACCCGACCGTCGCCGAACTGCTGCAACAGGTCCGCCGCACCGTGCTCGGCGGCCTGGACAACCAGGAGTACCCCTTCGTCCTCCTCGTCGAGGAGCTGGGCCTCCAGCACGACCCCAGCCGCTCCGCCGTCTTCCAGGCGATGTTCATCCTCCTCACCCACAAGGTGGCCACCGAGCAGTACGGATACCGCCTGGAGTACATCGAACTACCGGAGGAGGAGGGGCAGTTCGACATAACGCTGTCCGCCTACGAGGACGAGGCGGAGGGCCGGTTCCACTGCGTCTTCAAATACAACACCGACCTCTTCCTCCCCGAGACCATGCGCCGTATGGCCGCCCACTACACCCGCCTCCTCGACCGGATGACCCGCGCCCCGGGCGACCGGCCCGCCTCCCGGCTGGCGATGCTCGGCGACCGGGAGCGGGAGCGGCTCGTGGGGGAGTGGAGCCGCCCGGCCCTGCCGTACGCCGGCCACCGCGACGACGACCCGTTCACTCCGGTCCACGTGCTGATCGCCCGCACCGCCGCCGAACACCCCGAGGCCGTCGCCGTCTCCACGCCCTCCCCGCACGGTGGGGCACACCGGCTGACCTACGCGGAGCTGGAGCGGCGTGCCGCCGACACCGCGGCCCGGCTGCGTACGCTCGGGATCGGCGAAGGCTCGGCGGTCGTGCTGTGCCTGGACAAGTCGCCCGAGCTGATCGTCGCCCTGCTCGCCGTGCTCAAGGCCGGCGCCGCCTACCTTCCGATCCGGCCCGACCAGCCCGCCGACCGGCTCGCCCACCTCGTGTCGGCCACCGGAGCGGAGCTCGTCCTCGTCGCCGACGACGCCGGGCCCGGGGCCACCGGTACGACCGGCGCGACCGCGACCGACGCGGCGCTGACCGTCCCGACGCTCACCCTCGCCGCCCTCGCACGCACCGAACCGCACCCGGACGGGCCGGCGGCCCAGGTCGCCCCGGACTCGCCCGCGTACGTCATCACCACCTCCGGCTCGACCGGCCGCCCCAAGGCCGTCCGCGTCAGCCACCGCAACCTCGCCTCCGCCCACGCCGCATGGCGGCAGGCGTACCGGCTGGACACCGACGTGACGACCCACCTCCAGATGGCCGAACCGTCCTTCGACGTGTTCACCGGCGACCTGGTCCGCGCGCTGTGCTCGGGCGGCACGCTCGTCCTGGCCGACCGCGACCTCCTCTTCGACACCACCCGCCTCTACCGCACGATGCGCCAGGAGCGCGTCGACTGCGCCGAGTTCGTCCCCGCCGTCATCCGCGGACTGATGGACCACTGCGCGCGGGAAGGGCTGCGGCTGGACTTCCTGCGGCTGCTGGTGGTCGGCTCGGACGCCTGGAGCGTCGGGGAGTACCGCAGACTGGCCGAGCTGTGCGGACCCGGCACCCGCCTCGTCAACTCCTACGGCCTGACCGAAGCCACCATCGACAGCGCGTACTTCGAAGGGCCCGTCGACGACCTGGAACCCGGCGCGATGGTCCCGATCGGCCGCCCCCTCCCCAACAGCACGCTCCACATCCTCGACGCCCACGGCGAACCCGTCCCGCCCGGCGTGCCCGGCGAACTCTGGATCGGCGGCCAGGGCGTCGCCCTCGGCTACGCCGGAGACCCCGAGCAGACCGGTGAACGCTTCGTCACCCGGACGCTCTCCGGGGCCGGCGACGCTCGCCCCGAACGGCTCTACCGAACCGGCGACATCGCCCGCTGGGACGCGCACGGACGGGTCCATCTGCTCGGCCGGACCGACGGACAGATCAAACTGCGCGGCCACCGCATCGAGATCGGCGAGATCGAGGCCCACCTTGCCCAGTGGCCCCCGCTCGCCCGGGCCGTCGTCGCCGTACGCACCGACACCGGGGGAGACGCGGCCCTGTGCGCCTACTGCGTACCGGAGGCAGGAGCGGCCCTGGACGTCCGGGCCCTGCGCCGCCATCTCGCCCGCTCGCTGCCCTCGTACATGATCCCGTCCCACTTCACCGAGCTGCCCGCCCTGCCGCTCACCGCCAACGGCAAGGTCGACACGGCCGCCCTGCCCGCCCCGCGGGCCGAGGCCGGCGACCGGCCGTACGAGGAGCCGGTGACGCTGTACGAGGTGAGCGTCGCCCGGCACTGGAAGACGCTCCTGGGGCGCGAACAGATCGGCCTGGGCGACGACTTCTTCGAACTCGGTGGCAGCTCGATCAAGCTCATCGAACTCCTCCACCATCTGCGCACCGAGTTCGGCGTCGGCGTCCCCGTCAGCAGGCTCTATCAGGTGACCACGCTCCACGGGATGGCCGCCACGGTGCAGGACGTCCTGCTCGGGGCGAGCGCCGACGAGCTGCCCAGCCTGACCTTCAACGCCGGACAGCACCCCGCCCTCTTCTGCTTCCCGCCCGCAGGCGGCCACGGGCTGGTCTACCGGGGCCTGGCCGCCCAGCTCCCCGACCACCGCGTCATCGGCTTCAACTACCTCCCCGGCGACGACAAGGTCGCCCGGTACGCCGACCTGATCGAGGCCGACCGCCCCGAAGCGCCCTACGTCCTCCTCGGCTACTCCCTCGGCGGCAACCTCGCCTTCGAGACCGCCAAGGAGCTGGAGCGGCGCGGCCGACGCGTCGACCACGTCGTCATCCTCGACTCCCGCCGCATCCTCACCGCCTATGAACCGGACGCATCCGGAATCGCCGCGTTCGAGGCCGAACTCGCGGACCACGTACGCAAACACACCGGATCCGACGCCGTCACCCGTGAAACCCTCGCCCACGCCGCCGAGTACCTCGCGTTCTGCGGTCGCACACCCAACACCGGCACGGTCGCCGCGACGGTCACCGTCATCACCGACGAGGAGAAGGCCGCCCTCTACGCCGCCGGGGAGCACGGGACCTGGCACGGCAGCTCCACCGGTGCCACCGCAGTCCTGCGCGGCTCCGGGGTCCACGCCGACATGCTCGACGCCAAACACCTGGCCCGCAACGCCCGGATGGTGCGCTCGGTCATCGCCGGGGAGGCGCCCCATGACCGATGACGACACGGCAGAGGCCGCCGAATCCGCCCCGGCCGACCTCTCCGACTGGACCACCAGGGAACGCACCCCCGGCACCCCGCCCCGCGTCATCGTCGTCGGCGCTGGCGTGGCCGGCCTCTCCACCGGATGCTACGCGCAGATGAGCGGCGCCAGGACCCGCGTCTTCGAGAAGCACGTGCTGCCCGGCGGCTGCTGCACCGCCTGGTCGCGGGACGGCTACCTCTTCGACTACTGCATCGAATGGCTCATCGGCACCGCCCCGGGCAACGACGCGCACCGGGTATGGGCCGAACTCGGGGCGCTGGACGGAAAGTCCGTCACCAACTTCGAGCTGTTCAACAAGGTCGAGGACGAGCACGGCCGGTCGGTGACGTTCTACAACGACCCCGACCGGCTCGAGGCCCATCTCCTGGACGTCTCACCCGCCGACGCCCCGCTCATCCGGGCCTTCACCCGGGATCTGCGCCGGTTCGTCGACATCGAGCTGTACCCGTTCCTGACCGCGCCCGCCCTGCGGACCGTACGGGAACGGGCACAGACCCTGCGCACCGTGCTCCCGGCCTTCCGGCTGTTCTGGCGGAACGCGGCGACCCCGATGCACGTGTTCGCCGACCGGTTCCAGGACCCGCTGCTCCGCAAGGCGTTCCGCAACATCTTCTTCCAGGACCCGGGAGGCTTTCCGCTGCTGCCGTACCTCTTCAACATGGCCGCCGCCCACCACGGCAACGCGGGCTTCCCCCAAGGAGGGTCGCTCGGCCTCGCCCGCTCGATCGAGGAGCGCTACCGGAACCTCGGCGGCACGATCACCTACCGGGCCCGCACCGAACGGATCCTGGTCGAGAACGACCGGGCGATCGGCATCGAACTACGCGGCGGAAGGCGGTACTTCGCCGAGCACGTGGTCTCCGCCTGCGACGGACACACCACCGTCTACGGGCTGCTGGGCGGCCGGTACACCGGCCCCCGCATCGACAAGCTCTACACCGACCTCCTCCACCGGCCCGGCACGCTCTTCCCCGCCGTCGTCTCCGCCTTCGTCGGCCTGCGCGGCGACCTGGACCCCGACGAGGCGCACAGCACCACCCACCTCCTCGGCCCGGACGACGCGGGCCACCTCCCCGGCGCGCTGCAGGACAGCCTCGTCGTCCAGGCCCGCTCCCGCTACTCGGGCGGCTTCGCACCCCCCGGCTGCTCCGTCCTGCACTGCACCTACTTCAGCGACTACGCCCACTGGAAGGACCTGCGCACCAGGAACCGCAAGGAATACCGCCGCCGCAAACGCGAAGTCGCCGACTTCGTACGGGACTTCCTGGAGCGCCGCACCCCCGGAATCGCCGACCGCATCGAGATCGTCGAGGTCGCCACCCCCGCCACGACCCACCGCTACACCGGCAACCTGGGCGGCTCCATCCTCGCCTGGAAAGCGTTCTCCGACGCCGACGACGTCGCCGCGCGGCTCGTCGGCAAGGACCGGATGCGGCTGCCCGGACTCAGCGGCTTCTCCATGGCCGGCCAGTGGGTCGGCATGGGCGGCCTGATCCGCGCAGCCTCCACAGGCCGCTTCGCCGTCCAGTACCTCTGCCGCGAACTGGGCCTGGAATTCCGGGCCTGGGAGAGCAAGGGCGACGAACCCTGGCACCCCGGAAAGCTGGGACACCTGCCCCAGCTCGACCGGTGGTCGGCACGGGAGAGCGAGGGCTCATGAACGCAACCCGCAAGCAGACCCGGCCGGCCACCACGCGCCCCCGCGAGACGATGATCATCATCGGGGCCGGGCTCGGCGGCCTCTCCACCGGCTGCTACGCCCAGATGAACGGCTACCGCACCCGCGTCCTGGAGATGCACGAGATCCCCGGTGGCTGCTGCACCGCCTGGGAGCGCGGCGGCTTCACCCTGGATGCCTGCGTCAGCTGGCTCCTCGGCAGCGGCCCCGGCAACGAGATGCACCGGATCTGGCTGGAGCTCGGCGCCCTCCAGGGCAAGGAGATCCGCCACTTCGACGTCTTCAACATCGTGCGCGGCACCGACGGGAGGGCCGTCCACTTCTACTCCGACCCGGACCGCCTCGAAGCCCACCTCATCGCCCTCTCACCGGCCGACGCCCGCCTCGTACGGAAGTTCTGCGGTCAACTCCGCAGCTTCCGCAAGGCGTTGGCCGTCTACCCCTTCCTCAAGCCCGTCGGCTTGATGGGGCGGCGGGAGCGCTGGCGGATGCTCGCCTCGTTCCTGCCGTACTTCAACGCCGTACGCACCACGATCACCGTCCTGATGACCGACTTCTCCGCGAAGTTCAAGGACCCCCTCCTGCGGGAGGCCTTCAACTTCATCCTGTACGAGAAGCACCCGGCCTTCCCCGTCCTCCCGTTCCACTTCCAGCTCGCCTCGCACGCCAACCTCTCCGCCGGCGTCCCCGAAGGCGGCTCCCTCGGTCTCGCCGAGTCGATCGAGGCCCGCTACCGACGGCTCGGCGGCGAGGTCTCGTACAACACGAAGGTCGACTCCGTGATCGTCGAGGACGACCGTGCGGTCGGCGTCCGGCTCAGCGACGGCGGCGAACTCCGCGCCGACATCGTCGTCTCGGCCTGCGACGGCTACACCACCACGATGAAGTTCCTGAAGGGCGCCTACCTGGGCGAGGACTACCGCAAGCTCTACACCGAGACCATCCACGAACCCGGCATGGTCTTCCCCGGCTACTTCACCCTCTTCCTCGGCCTCTCCCGCCCCTTCCCCGACGGCGACCCCTGCACGACGCACCTGATCGACGAGACCCTGGCGGCCGAGCTGACCGGCATCCGGCACCCCAGCATCAACGTCCAGTTCCGCAGCCGCCATTACCCCGAACTGTCCCCGGACGGCACCACCGTCGTCTACGCCACCTACTTCTGCGACATCGCCCCCTGGCGCGCCCTGGACGAGGGGCCCGAACAGGTCACCCGCACCCGCGGCGGCCAGGAACTGCACACCCTGCCCGTCCGCCACGGGCGCGGCTACTACGCGGCGAAACGGCGGGCCCGCGAGGCACTCGTCGGCTTCCTGGAACAGCGCCACCCCGGCCTGCGGGACGCGATCGTCGTCCGGGACGTCTCCAGCCCCCTCACCCAGGTCCGCTACACCGGCAACTACGACGGGACCGTGCTCGGCTGGCAGCCGTTCGTGGAGAGCGGGGAGAAGCTCGAAGAGCTGGTCAAGAAGCACGGCCCCGGCCTCCCCGGGCTGCGCGACTTCTACCAGTCCGGGGTCTGGGCCACCACCGGCGGCCTCATCCGGGCCGCCGCCGCCGGACGCCACGTCATGCAGTTCGTCTGCCGCGACGACGGCAAGCCCTTCACCGCGTCGGTCGACCTCACCGCACCCCCACCGACCCACCGGGTCATCCCCGTGCACGTCCGCCCCACCGCACCGACGGAGAGGAAGTCATGAAGATCGCGAAATGGGTGGTCCGCGAGCACATGGAGGGCGTCCCCGACGTGGACCGCGTCTACGCCAAGGTCGTGGAGAACATCGACGTCGCACTGGCCCCCGACGAGATGCTGTTGCGCACCCTGTACGTGTCCGTCGACCCCTACCTCCAGGGCATCACCCTCGACACCCCCATCGGCCGGCACATGGGGGCCGACTCGATCATGGAGGTGGTGGAGGCAGGACCGCGCGCCGCCCACCGCGTCGGCGATCTCGTCCAGGGCTTCGGCGGCTGGCGTACGCATGTGATCTCGACCGGCGTCCCCGAACTCTGGCAGACCGGCACGTTCCCCATGGTCTTCCCGGCGTACCGGAGACTCGACCCCCGGTGGTACGACGACGCCCTGCCGCTGTCGACCGCCCTCAGCGTGATGGGCGGCCCGGGCATGACCGCGTGGGGGACCCTCTCCAAGTACATGACGATCAGCCCCGGCGAGACGCTCGTGGTCAGCGGCGCCTCCGGTGCGGTGGGCGCCCTCGTCGGCCAGCTCGCCGCGCTCGCCGGAGCCCGGGTGATCGGCACCACCTCGTCCCCGGAGAAGGCGGACTACCTCACCGGGCTCGGGTTCGACGCGGTGATCGTCTACCGCCACGGGGACGGCGCGGACACCGTGCGCGAGGCGCTGGCCCGGGCGGCCCCCGACGGCGTCGACCGGTACTTCGACAACCTCGGGGGCACGGTCACCGACGCGGTGTTCCCCATGCTCAACATCGGCAGCCAGGTGGCGGTGTGCTGGCAGTGGGCTACCCAGGTCGGCAACGAGGACACCGGCCCCCGGCTCCTGCCCCACCTGATGTTCCCGCGCGCCACCGTCCGCGGGATCTTCTCCCTGGAGTGGTTCACCGAACGCAACTGGCAGGACCTCCACACCGAGCTGGGCGGCCGGGTCCGGCGCGGCGAGGTCTTCTGCGACCACACCCTGCACCACGGCTTCGACTCCATCCCCGGCGCCTACGCCAGCCTCTACAGCGACCGGGCTGCCAACCGCGGCAAGGTCCTCGTCGAACTCTGAGCGCATGGCCCCCTTCTCGCCAACGGCTCCAACGCCCCGTCCCAGGAGGCACATTGCCCACCAGCGACCCCGCGGTGCCGGCCCCGTCACCGGAGCCGATGCACCGCCTGCGCTTCGAGGAACCCGGGCCGCCCTGTCCCACCGAGCTTCCGGGCGGCACGCCCGCGTGGCGGGTCAGCCGGTACGCGGACGTCCGCCAGGTGCTGTCCGACCCGCGTTTCGGCCGGGCGCAGCTGTACGCCCCCGACGCCCCGGCCCTCTCCGACGTGCCGGACCTCGTCAACGACCCCGACCTGATGTTCAACCAGGACGGCCCGGACCATCTTCGGCTGCGCCGCACCCTGCGGCGGGCGTTCACCCCGAGGGCGGTCGCCCGCTGGCGGCCCTGGATCGCCGCGATCGTCGAGGAACTCCTCGACCGGCTGGAGGCGAAGCCGCAACCGGCGGACGTGGTGGCGGAGTTCGCCGTCCCGCTGCCGGTGGCGGTGATCAGCCGGCTGATGGGGCTCGACGAGTCCGCGTGGGACCGGCTGCGGCACTGGAGCGAACACGCATTCTCCGACGGCACCCACGAGAGCGGACAAGTGGTGGCGGCCCGCGAGGAGTTCAGCGCGTTCGGCGCAGACCTCCTGATGGAGCGGCGCCGGGCCCCGGGCGAGGACCTGGTCAGTGGTCTCGTCGCGGCGGCCGACGAGGAAGAGGGCATCCCCGAGGCACAGTTGGTGACGCTGGTGTGCGGGCTGGTCGTCGGCGGCCACGACAGCACGATGACCATGCTCGGCAACGCGCTGCTCTACCTCTTGGGGGAACGCCGTGACACCTGGCCCCGTCTCGGGGCCGACGAGGAGGCCGCGGGACGTCTGGCGGACCGGCTCGTCCACCTCGTCCCGCTGGGCGACGACCGGGGCAGCACCCGGCACGCCGCCACGGACATCGAGGTCGGCGGGGTGACGATCCCGGCCGGGGCGATCGTGCTCGCCGACTGCGGCACGGCCAACCGCGACCCGGAGGTCTTCCCGCCCGCCACGCTCCACGACCTGTTCGCCCCGCTGGAGGCCCCCACGCTCTCCTTCGGCGCCGGCCCCCACTACTGCCTCGGCGCCTGGCTGGCCCGCACGGAACTCCAGCTCGCCCTGCACCGCCTGGCCGCCCGTTTCCCGGATCTGCGCCTGGCCGCCCCGGCGGACACGATCGTGTGGCGGACCGGGACGACCTCGCGCAGCCCCCGGTCCCTGCGTGTCAGGTGGTAGGCGCGCCCGTGGCGCAGGGGGCGTCACCAGTCGTGCACGGTCCCGTCGTGGAGCCGGTTCACCGGCAGATACGCGGCCGCGTACGGGTGGGCGGCGGCCAGTTCCTCGTCCAGTTCCACCCCGATGCCGGGCGCGTCGCCCGGGTGCAGGTGGCCGTCGGAGAAGGTGTAGGCGTGCCGGAACACATCGTCGGTCAGCGCGGTGTGGCCGGAGTACTCCTGGATGCCGAAGTTGTGCACGGCCAGGTCGAGATGGACGGCTGCGGCCATCCCGACCGGAGAGATGTCCTCCGGGCCGTGGATCGCGCTCTTGATCTGGTACTGCGCCGCGAAGTCGAAGAGCTTGCGCAGCGGGGTGACGCCGCCGAAGTGGGTCACCGCCGAGCGGACGTAGTCGATCAACTGCTCGGTGACCAGGGTCTGGTAGTCGTACACCGTGTTGAAGACCTCGCCCACGGCCAGCGGCGTCGTCGTGGACCGGCGGACCAGGCGCAGCGCCTCCTGGTTCTCGGCCGGGGTGCAGTCCTCCAGCCAGAACGGCCGGTAGGGCTCAAGGTCCTTGCCGAGCCGGGCGGCCTGGACCGGGGTGAGCCGGTGGTGGGAGTCGTGCAGCAGCGGCAGCTCGGCCCCGAACTCCGCGCGTACCGCCTCGAACACGGTCGGCACATGGCGCAGGTACGCCGCCGTGTCCCAGTCCTCAACCAGGGGGCGGGCCTGCTGGTGGAGGACCGGCGCACCGGTGTCGTCGGTGTCCGAGACCCCGTACACGGCCTTGAGCCCGGGGACGCCGGACTGGATGCGGACGGCCGGATAGCCCTCGGCGAGCCGGGCCCGTACGGAGTCGAGCAGCTCGGGTATGTCCCGCCCGTTGGCGTGACCGTACGTCCCGATGCGCTCCCGGCTCGCGCCGCCCAGCAGTTGGTACAGCGGCAGCCCGGCGGCCTTCGCCTTGATGTCCCACAGCGCCACGTCGACGGCGGCGATGGCGGCCATGGTCACCGGGCCGCGCCGCCAGTACGCACCCCGGTACAGCGACTGCCAGGTGTCCTCGACGCGATGCGGGTCGAGCCCGATGAGCAGCGGGGTGACATGGTCGGTGAGGTAGCTGACGACGGCCAGTTCCCGCCCGTTGAGGGTCGCGTCGCCGAGACCGGTGAGCCCTTCGTCGGTCGTCAGCTTCAGGGTGACGAAGTTGCGGCCGGGGCTGGTGACGACGACCTCGGCGTCGACGATCTTCATGCGTGTGCTCTTTCCGCAGGTGGGGGAGTGAAGGTTTCAGCCCTTGGAGGCGCCGGACGTCAGTCCGGCCACCAGGTACTTCCGCCCGAGGAGGGCGGCCAGGACCACGGGCACGGTGATGAGGGCCGCGGCGGCCATCAGACCGCCCCAGCCGCAACGGCGCGCCGGCTCAGGAGCCGGCTGCTCGTGGACATCCTCGTCCTCGTTTCTCTGCGTACGTGTCACATGCCGACCCATGGGGAAACCGGGCTGCTCCGACCTGGTCCAACTGGTAGGACCAGTTGGACTGTGCGGGACCGTAACAGCAGGGAGACCTCCCCGACCAGACCCTGAGGTCAAGTTCCCATGGACCGGACGGGAGGATTCCGTCCTCGGCCGATGAGACGGGGGCTACCGGCCCGAGGAGGCCCGGTGGCTCTCGGTCTGCCCCAGCAGCGTCTCGATGTGGTTGCGCGCCATGGTGTCGACCTGTACGTCGAGATCGGCCCCGTACGTCCGCAGGCCGAGCATCAGGTGCTCCCGCATGCGCGCGCACGCGAGGTCCACGTCCCGCGCCTCGATCGCCTCGAAGATCTCCGGGTGGTGCGGTACGCCCGGCTCCCCGATCGACGGGTCGGAGTTCGAGCGGAGCATCATCTCGAACATCATCCCGCCGATCGACGACAGCATGATCCTCAGCACCGGATTCTTGCCGGCCACCGCGATGGCGTCGTGGAACTCCATGTCCGCCTGGGCCTTGACCACGACGTCGGTCGCCGACTCCAGTCCGTCCCGGGCGGCGCGCATCGCCGCGATGTCCTCGTCCGTGGCCCGCTCGGTCGCCAGCCGGACCATCTCGACCTCCAGCGGGATCCGCGCCTCGATCAGCTGCCGGACGGTGGGCCGCCCCGCCCGGTACAGCGCGTCGTACCCCCGGGCCTGCCCCGAGGACTGCTCGCGGACGAAGGAGCCGCGGCCGGGAGCCACCTCGATCAGGTGCTGGGCCTCCAGTCGCCGCAGCACCTCGCGCACGACGTTCCTGCTGGCGCCGAACTGGGAGGCGAGCTCCCGCTCGGAGGGGAGCTTCGTCCCGACGGCGATCTCGCCGGAACGGATGTCGTGCTCCAGCTCACGGGCGATGCGCTCGGTCAGGAGCCCGCGCCGGGCGGACCCCGACGGGGAGGAGGAGGGGACGGACGGCTGCATGACCGCAGCGTACAGGCCGGGTCGGAGGCGGAGCGCGAACGGAAGGCCGTCCTGCCCGCCCCTCCCCGGAGACAGGGTGACGGTGATCAGAACGCGTATCTGATGCGGATCCAAGGAGCGTGAGACGCGATCAGCTCACGGAGCCTGCCGATGGCCCGCTGCTTGACCTGGAGCTCGTAGCGGACGTTGATCGCACCGTTCTGCGAGCGTTTGGTCTCCTGCGCGTCGGGCTGCCACAGGACGTCCTCGGCCCGGGGGTGCCAGCCCAGATTGACCTCGTGGAGTTGCTCGTTGTGGGTCAGCAGAATGACTTCGGCGGCAGCCTGCTCCTTCACCCGGGCCGGCACCACGTCGTCGAGATGGGTGAGCAGCTCCGCCCAGTCCCGCTGCCAGCCCGGCCGCAGCACCACGGGGGAGAGGTTGAAGTGAACCTCGTAGCCCGCGTCCAGGAAGTCGGCGGCGGCCGCGATGCGCCGGGCCACGGGGCTGGTGCGGATGTCCAGCAGTCGGGAGTCGTCCTGCGGCATCAAGGAGAATCGCACCCGTGTGCGGCCCCCCGGATCCAGACCGAGCAGGTCGGGATTGACGAACTTCGTCGCGAACGATGCTTTCGCGGTGGGCAGCGCACGGAACGCCGCGATCAGATCCGCGGTGTTGTCGCAGATCAGGGCGTCGACAGAGCAGTCGCCGTTCTCGCCGACGTCGTACACCCAGGCGTCCCGGTCGCACTGGTTGGGCTCCTGTTTGGCCCCCTGGGCCCGGACATGCCGCTGGATGTGGGCGATGATCGCCTCGATGTTGGTGAACAGGGTGATCGGGTTGGCGTAACCCTTGCGGCGCGGCACATAGCAGTACGCGCAGGCCATCGCGCAGCCGTTGGACGCACCGGGGGCGATGAAGTCGGCTGACCTCCCGTTGGGACGGGTGGTGAGACTCTGCCGGACGCCGAGGACCAGCGTCTCGCGCTTGATCCGGGTCCAGCGGGCGACACTGCCGGCGTTCCCGTGGAGGGAGGGAATGCGCCAGTGGCCCGCCACCTCGGTGACGGGCACTCCTGGCAGCCGTGCCAGGATCTGCTGCCCGCGAGGGGACGCGAGCGCGGCCGGCTCTCCGTACACCTCCCGGATGTCCAGCATGCGCCGGGCCGTCGCGCTCTTCCGGAAGGCCCCATCGCCCTCCGGGGGAGCGGTGGGGGCGGTGTCGGCCCAGCCGAAGAGGGCCTGCTGTTCCGGCTCTCCGTCGAAAGGGTCTCCACCTGAGGTCGGCTGCACGGCGCTGCTCCTGATCCGGGGTTCCGGCCCTGCTGGGTCCGGGCCGCCCCCGACCGTACGCGGAGACGCCCCCGCTGGCGCCGCGACGCGGCCGTGCCGGGGGATGGCGGGCCGGAGGCGTCGGCCCCGGCCCGCGATCGCCGTGAAGCGCGTCAGCAGCTCAGGTTGGAACCGGGTGTGGTGCCCAGGATCTGGGTGAACTGCTGGAACTTGTTGATGCGGCTCTGCACCTGGGCGGGATTGCCGCCGTTGCACTCGATGCTGCCGTTGATGGCGCGGATCGTGTGACCGAAGCCCTGGTTGTTGACGATCGCGTTGTGCGCGGTCATCCACCCCGGGCCGTTCTGGGTGTTCCAGTACCAGAGGGCGGTCTTCCAGGAGACGGAGGCGTTGTTCTGGACGAGCCAGGGATTGTTCAGCAGGTCGATGCCGAGTGCGTCGCCCGCGGCTTTGTAGTTGAAGTTCCAGGAGAGCTGGATGGGTCCCTTGCCGTAGTACGCGGCCTGTCCGGCCGGGCAACCGTAGGGCTGGCTCCAGTCGCAGTAGTGCGGGTAGTTGGCGGTGTTCTGCTCCACGATGTGGACGAGGCCGCCGGTCTCGTGGCTGACGTTGGCGAGGAAGGCCGCCGCCTCGCGACGCTTGACCTCGGTGCTGCCCGTGTTGGCGAACGCCGGGTACGCGCTCAGCGCGGAGACGAGTCCGCTGTAGGTGTAGAAGGAGTTCCTGTTCGGGAACATCTGGTCGAACTGTGCCTGGCTGACCGGGAAGCCGGTGGTCGGTGGGTTGCCGCCGCCGCAGGTGTAGGGGTCCCAGTACCAGGTGCTGATGGTCGGATCGTAGGCCGGGTTGTCGTGCTCGGCGATGTAGTAGGCCCCGTTGAAACGGACGACGGTCCCCGCCGTGTACCAGGAACCCGCCTGCCAGTTGGGTGCCGTGTCACACAGACTGGCGGCGGCTTTGAGGGGGGCCGCCGAGGCGGCGGGGGCGAACGCCGCCGCGAGCCCGGTCACCAGCAGCAGGGTCATGAGCGTTCTCGCGATGCGATGTCTGAGCACTCGATCACTCCTTTACGCATGACGGCCGCCCGGACCGGGGTGCGCGGCGTCCGGTCACGACCGTGAAGGGGGTGTGAACACACTCAAGCGTCTTGACATGATCCAGTCAAGGTATAGACCAATGGCCGATTGAGGGAAAATGCCGCCGCCCGGGTCGGCTCCTCGGGGTGGGCGTCGCCTGAGTGGGCGGAAAGCCTCCGTGCGCCCCGCTATCTTGTGACCGTGCGACGCGACGAACACCAGGATGCGTACACCGCCACGTACCGTTCCGGACTCCGGCGCGTGCTCGATGCGGCCTCGCCGTCGGTGGTGCGCCGGCTGGAGAGGGTGCGAGACGCGGCAACGGTGCGGACGGACGGTGTGACCATCGACGTGTTCCCGGACCAGGAGGGCGACGGCACATTCGCCGTCTGGGCGCGGTTCAGGGGAGCGGACTCCTTCGCCCTCGACCGGCTGGTCGGCGACGATCGTCAGCTTTTCACGGTCGTCTGGGCCGAGCACGGCTGGGAACCGGCCGTTCCTGAACGGCCCGGAGCCTGGTCCACCACGCGGTTCGAGGACGTGCTCTTCGCCACCGTCGTCGAGTGGATCGACCCGCTCATCCCGCGCGATGCCGTTCATCTGCGGTGGGAAGTGACCGGACCCGACGGTACGCAGGACTGTCACCCGGTGGGGCCGGGCCGCTGAGCGGAGCTGGAGCATCTCCGAGCTCACTTCGCCGGTGACGCGGTCATGGTCGCTCAGAACGGCGACATCCAACTGACCCACCGGCCGACCTCGTTCGGCGAGCGAACGGTCAGCTCCCGCGGTCGCGCTCGGGCCGATGGCCGGCGGGGCGCAGGACGGTGAGTCCCTCGGCCGCCCGGTGGCGTCAGGAGTCGTGGTGGCGGCAGCCGTCCTCGGTGGTCCGGTCGCCGTAGTCGTCGTGGTGACGGACCCAGTTCATGATCCCGGCCTCTTCCTGGCGCCCGAGGGGAGTCAGGTCGAGGTAGTTGAAGGTGCCGTTGAGCAGGTCGGTGCCGCGTGAGTACGTCGAGTAGGTGTGGAAGACGCGGTCGTCCTGGCGGAGAAAGACGCTCAGGCCGTGCTGCTCCCCGGTCAGGGCCCAGGAACCGATTCCGGCGTCCCGCAATTCTTCCTTCGTACGGAAGTTGAAGAGAACGGGAGTCACGGATTCATCCATGGTGACGTGGAAATCGTAGTTGAAAGACGTTCCGTGAGAGGAGAACCAGGGGAAATTCCACTCCATGCGCTCGCGAAACTTCGTGATGGTCGCAAGAGGCGCGCGGGAGACGGCGGCGAAGGATGTCCCGGCCGCGTGCAGATGCGCCAAGTGGCCGATGTTGTCGGCGAGGAGGGAACACCCGGTGCAGCCGGCGTCCCACTCGGGTGCCAGCATGAAGTGGTAGACGATCAGTTGGGGGCGGCCGTCGAACAGATCGATGAGCGAGGCCGCGCCGTTCGGGCCCTCGAAGGTGTACGGCTCGGTGATCTCGACCATCGGCAGGGCGCGGCGTCGCTCGCTGAGCGCGTCCCGTTCCCGGTCGAACTTCTTCTCCCGTGCCAGCAGTTCCTTCCGGGCCGCTAACCATTCTTCCCGCGACACAATCTCCGGGCCGTTCACGCTCGGGCCGCGCTTTCTGCACGCCTCGTCAGCGCCACGAACCCTACCGGACGGGCAGCGACCGCAGCACTCGACGGCCCAAGGGGGAACGGCGCGCATGCGTGTGCCCGACCGCTCTTCGCAACCGCCCTCCGCGAGCCGGCGCGCGGTCCCCCGACCTCCACCGTCCGGGACGGTTTCCCGCGCGGCTCCGAGAGCGTGACGGTGATCACGGCGGCTCCTGAGCGCGTGCTGCGTAGGCTTGCGGGGCCGTCGCGGTGCAGCCGGGAGAGCGAGCGGAGCTCTCGGTACGGCCCGACGACCCGCCGGAGAGTCGGCGAGGGGTGAGCGTGAGTCCCGGAAAGCCTCGGGAACGCTGCCCGGGCACGCGACTCGCAGTAGAGTGTCGGAACAGCCTTTGACCTGCAAAAACGCAGGCAGGGAGCCTACGTCCAGGAGTACCTCGATGATGCGCACCATGTTCAAGTCCAAGATCTAGCTATTTGGCGTTGCCGCAGGTCAGGGGCATCATGTGCCCCCCTCAGGTCAGCAAATGGTCAGCATGCGTCCCGGACGTGTCCCCGCTTGCTGACCTGCGACCTGCAGTGCGGCGCCTGAGCATGATTCTTGGGCCGGAACGGATGGTGTGTCACATGGCCCGACAGCTCGCCCGCGGTATGGGGTCCTTCTTCAAGGAGTGTGGCTGCGCGAAGCCCACCCGCTGCCCCCACTTGTACTCGATTCGCTTTCGGGACGCGCTCGGCAAGCAGCGTGAGGAGTCCGGTTACGGCACGCAGGACGATGCGATCGAGCGTCTTAGCCAGCTTTACGCCGAGAAGAAGACGACGGCGCCGTCGGTGGCGGCGGCCCGTCGTGAACTGGGGCAGCAGACGGTCGGGGAGTACGCGAAGAAGTGGCGGCCTCGGCAGCGAAAAATGACGGAGTATTCCACGGGGGAGCACGTCGACAGCTCGATCAACGTGCACATTGTCCCGCGTCTGGGGTCGCGGAAGCTGAACTCGGTCACACCGATCGTGGTCGAGCGATTCCTGGACGAGATGGAGGACGACGGGGTCGGCCGCGGAAATCAGGTGAACATCTTCCGTGTCCTCAAGACCATCCTGCGGGACGCGTATGCCAAGGGGGCCATGGCGGACGACCCGGTGAAGGGAGTCCAGGAACCGGAGTACGTGCGCGAGCAGGTCGCTATCCCGTCCCTCGCCTACGTGAAGCAGGCGCTGGTCGTCGCCGACGAGGAGCTCGCGCTCGAGATCGTCGTGATGGCTGGGTGTGGTTTGCGAAACGGGGAGGCGCGGGCAGTGAACGTCAACAATGTTGTGGCGCAGGATGTATACCGGGTGCGGGAGCAGATCCACTCCAACACGTTGAAGCCGGCGAAGCTGAAGCATCGCAAAGTGGGCGAGTTCCGTGAAGTGCCGCTGCCGCGATCGGTGCGGGAGGCGATCGAGCGCTATGAAGAGAAGCACGGCACCACGGAGGACGGCTACCTGCTGCGCGGTCCGGGCGGATACTTCACCGAAGGCATGGAGCGGCGCCGCGTGAAGAGGCTTTTCGCGAACCTACCGCCAGAGGAAGACGTTGGGATGTATGGCTTCCGGCACTACTTCGCTTCGAACGCCCTTGGAAACGGAATTCCTATCACCGACGTCGCGGAATGGATGGGCCACAAGTCCATTGAAGAGACATATCGCACCTACCGGCACCTGATGCCGGGCAGCATTACCAAGGCCGCCCGGATCCTCGACGCCGGCCTCTGGGAAGCAGCCTGATTTCCGGATGTGAGGGAACAGCGTTCATCGTCTGTTGGTGGTACATGCCTGACCGCTCCCTCCACGTGCCGCTGGTCCCCAGACTTCGACGGGGCATAGCCACAGACCTCGTTCGGTCCAGTAGTGGGCCTCCGGGCGTCGTCGGCGGCCGAAAAGCGTTGAGGAAGTGCACCGTCGAGCAGCGGACTCATAATCCGTCGGCCGTGGGTTCGACTCCCACCCGCCCCACTCTTCGGATCTCGTAGAGAACCGTTTCTACCTGCGGAAACGTGAAACGGGGGCCGCCACTCCAGAGTGGCGGCCCCCGTTCATTCGTTCAGACCAAGATCCAGTGGACACACAGTGGACGCGGGGGCAGATCAGTGGACAGCAGTGCCCTCACGCCACCTTCTGTCGCCTGTTCGGAGTCCGGCGTGCGGTCCGAGTAGCCGCTGGGGGCAGGCCCGTGGGCAGCGCCCATCCCGCCGAGTCCGGGGACTCGGTTCGGGTAACCGTGAAGCGTACGAGAGAGACGTCGCGGGCCGCGTACAAGATCGGGAACAGCGCGACGGCGCTCGGAGTGATCCTCGCGGTACTCGAGCGACACCTGTCGGAGCTGGCCGAGGGCTGGTTCGACGCGGAGACCGGGGAGCCGACGAGGGCGGGGACGGCGCCGCTGGAGTCGGTGTTCGGGGTGCGAGATCTGCCGGTGGAGACCGCGGCCGTGGTCCGGGCGGCGGTCGACCGGATGGTGCAGGACGGAACCGTGCCCGCCGACGAACCATGGAGGGTGCTGGAACTCCTCACGGAACCCTAGAGGGCCGACTACTGCCGGAGGATCGGTGCTCTTCGGGTCAGAAGCGGAACCCGAAGAGGCCGCCATCGTCGAGTCGGTCGGTCAGGTGTGGCTCGCGCACGTAGGGGGCAGCATTGAAGCCCTGACGGGCGGCCTTGTCGAGGTCGTCGCTGTTGAACGTGGCGATGTACTGCATGTTCTCCTCCTCGGTGACGTCGGCTGCGAGCTGGAGGGCGGCTGCCAGCTGACGGTCGTCGACGCCGTCGAAGAGGTGGCTGTCGTGAATCAGGAAGTCAGGCCCGCGGTGATGCCGGTGCGCGAGGACGGCCACGGTGAGGTCGAAGCAGAAGATGACCATGCTGCTGATGCCGCGGCTGTCATCACTGTGGATGTGGGGTCTGATCTGCAGGCTGTTCGGGCCGGCTTCGATGGCGAGGTAGGCCTCGCGTCCCTGGCCGTAGAGGCGTTGGGCGTACTGGGAAAACAGCAGGGTTGCTTCGCTTGTGTGCTCGAAGCGTTCGTCGAGGTCGGTGGAGACTGCCTGCTGGAGTTGGAGGCGTTGCGTGGTGATCTGCCGGCCGCTGGCCTCAAGGGTCTGCGCGGCGTCGTAGCGATGACGTAGTGCTTCAAGGGTGGCTTGCTCGCGGGCCATGGCCTGCTGGAGAGCGGTGAGTGCTTCCAGCGCGCCGCCGTCGTTCAGGACACGGAGGAGGCGCGCTTGCTCCTCGCCGAGGTGGCTGCGCTCGGTTCGTCGGGCCTCAAGGCGTTCGGTGATTTCTGCGATCTCCGCGTCCAGGAACCGGCGGCGGTTGCGGACGACAGAGCGGTGAAAGTCCTTCACCTCTTCGAAACGTCGGCGTACCTGCTCGTTGAGCACGACTCCCAGCTCCTCGTACACCGGCTCCAGGTAGGTGGTGTCGACGTCGCTGGTTTCGGTGATGGCTTGCTGGAGCTCTTCCAGGTTGTCGCGGTCGATCACATCGTCCTGGGACAGTTGCTTGATGCGACGGGCGACGGCGTCTGCCTGTTCTTTGACGCGTTCGTACTCCGGAACGACTTGGAAGTCAGCGATCTGGGTGCGCAGCCTGTCCACCTGGCCCTGCGCGAGAGCGATCTGTCCGCGCAGGTCGGCGATGCTGCCGACGATGCGGCCCCAGACCGGATCGTTGACTGCCTTGCGGAGCTGGGTGCGGGTTGCCTTGCGCGCGGCGAGTTCGCGGTAGCCGTTGGCGAGCTGCCAGTCCAGGCCGAGGAGGTAGGCGAGGTTGGTGGTGGCGTCGGCCTCCGCCTGGCGCGCGAAGGTACGGGTCGCCTCATTGAAACCGTGGGAGGAGGCGCGCCGAGCGAGGAAGGAGAGCAGAGTGCGTCCACTGACGCCGTCGTGCTCTGCCCCGAGGTGGAACAGGTCGCGCTCGATCAGCCGGTTCCACGTCTCCACGGGGATCTCGGCAAGGTCGTCACCAAGGTCGAGGACCATGGGCTCACGGCTGTCGGCGTCGGCGATGTCGGGCGAGATGCGTACGACGTTGGGACGGCCGCCGGTGCGCCACACCCTGAGGGAGTCCACATTCGGCCAGGACATCTCCAGACTGAACGTGATCTCGCGCAGCGGCTTTCGCGCTACGAGGGACGTCTTTGTGACGCGGCTGCCGAGTAGGAAGTGGATGAGTTCGATCAGGCTCGATTTCCCGGCGCTGTTGCGGCTGTCGGTGGTGGCGGAACCGCGCAGGCGATCGGCAACCACGAGGTTGAGCCCGGGGGTGAACACCGCGCCCTTGAAACGTGGGTCGTCAGCGTCCAAGCGCCGCAGCATCGACACTCCTTGCGACTAGGACGTCCCTGCGCAGCTCGACTGCGCCCAGGCTGTACAGGACGTCTAGGGCCAGTACGAACCAGGCGAACGATACCGGTGCGTGATGGCCGTGATCCGTCCGCCACTTCCTCAACCGGGCCCAGGCCTGACTGACCGATCGGGGCTCGTCGAGTTGCAGGAGGATCTGCGCTCCCACGGCCAGGAGGGCCCGGTCGGGAGCGATGCCCTTTGTTGGGGTGATCATGCCGGGATCCCCAGCGGCCCAGACCATCCGGGAGGGGGCGCGTCGAAGATGTCGCACCGCTCGAAGAAGTGCGCGAGAACCACCCAGGCCGCGCGCTGCGTGCGCGGAGGAACGCTGCCGTTGCCCAGGACGTACATCTCCAGCTGCCACAGCACGTCTTCGGGATCAGGGAAGTCGCGGCGGACCTGCTCGTAGTACACGCGAAAGCCCTGGGCGACCTCATCGTGCTCCACGGCCCGCAGCGTGCCGGCGTAGAAAGCCTCGACCAGATGGCTTTGCCGCATGCCGCGAAGCAGATCCTCGCGGGCCTCTTCCTGGATCCCGTTGAAGTCGAGTTTGCGCGGATCCACCTCGGCCAGCGGCATCAGCGGATCCGCCGCCCTGCGCTGGTCACGCAGATGCTTGAGAAGTGGCGCAAGGTCTTCCATGCCGATGCCGTGTACGACCGGCTGGATCGGTATCTGGCAGCCGAGCACATCCTCGGCCAGGGCGACGTCCAGCTGCATGCACTCGTGCCACAGCTTGCGCGAGCCCATCTGCTGGAACTGCAGATCCGGGTGGGCACGCTGCTGATCGGACAGCTCCGTCGCGATCTCGGGGTGCATGCCGCGGCGGTCGTTGTGAACGAACACGAACGTGTTGAACTGATCGGCCCGCTTCTCCAAGGCCTTGGCGAGGTCGGACCTGATCTTCTGCCGGATCTCGGTCGCGCTCACGGTCTGGGGTGCATAGGAGGCGTACAGCTTGGACTCATGCAGCATGAGCCCGTCGGAGCCCTGGTCTCCGAGATTGCCGTGCGTCCTGACATCCAGGAACTCGGGATAGCGGGCGCACATCAAACGGTGAAAGAACGCCTCGAACGTCGTCTCGTTCAGTTCGGCCATCAGTTCAAGGAACTTGAGCCGGGCGTACATTCTCTGTTCGTACTGCATATTCCCCCCGAGCGTTCCCGTGCAGAGTAGCGGTGACTGATCGCTACCGGTAGTCGCTTGAGTCACTTCGGTATGACATTGGGAGGTCGCGTGTTCCGGGCGACGACAGAACAAGCCTTAACCCGCAGGGCATTCGGCGGGCAGTAGATGTGCGGACCACCGCGCCGACCAGCATCCCGCGACAGCCGGGTCGGGCCTATCTCCGCAGGGCGACACCTGCGTGTTCACCTAGGCGGATCTTCCGCCTCGCAGTCGTTCTTGGAAGACAGCCGGCCTATCCCTGGGACGAAACGGCCGACCTTCTTGCTGTAAGCGCGATAGGCCGCCCCGTGTGTGGCTTCGAGGTACGGCTCCTCCGAGACGCGCACTTGGAGTTCAATGGCGACGATCAAGGCGAGCAGGGAGCTGACCGCGATGGCGTTGGGTACCACCAGCGTCAGTCCGATGCTGGTGACGATGGTCGCCGTGAAGATCGGATTGCGTACGAGTGAGAAGACTCCCGACGTGACGAGATCGGTGCGTTCATCGGGGTCGACCCCGACTCGCCACGCGGACCCCATCCCGCCCTGGGCGGCCAGAGTTCCTGCGAAACCGGCGACGAACAGGGTTGCGCCCGCAATGTGCAGTCCCACAGGACCGTCCAGCAGCGCCGGCAGGCCGCCCAAGGCCGCTGCGGGAGCCGCGATACCGCCGAGGATCGCCACCACGAAGAGGACGCCTGCCCCCCACGACGCCGATCCCGGTGGCCCCGACAGCCCTCGGAACCCCGAGTCGCCCGTCCGGCGAACCTGCAATGCCGTACGCAGACCGAACGCGGTGAGAAGCCAAACCGCGAACATCGACAGTGCTGTCCAGGCCCAACCATTCATCGGCCATGTCCCTTCTCAGTCGTAGCACAACGTGTGGAGTCCGGGCTGCGGTCATGGACTTGCTGCCGCTGGTGCAACCACGGTGCAGCGGTGCGGCACCCCCTCCTTGCCGGAGGTCGCGTCCTCGTCAGGGGGGCGGCATCGCTGGGCTGAGCTTCCTGCCGAGCAAGTTCCGTGCACTCACCGGAAGCCTCGGGCGCGCAGGGCGGCATTCTTCCGGCGTGAAGGAGCTGGCGCTCCCACAGGTCTGGACGCTTGCGTCAGCAGCAGCCAGTCGTTTCGGCGTCCGGGCAGGTGAGGTCGGTCTCGACAGCGATCACTGCAGTACGCAGGTCGTCGAGGGCGTGGCCGAGACGAGGGTCGGAGAGTTCATAGCGGGTGCGGCGGCCTTCGGGCACCGCTACGACCAGCCCGCAGTCGCGCAGACATGCGAGATGGTTCGACAGCCGGGTCCGCGAGATGCCGAGAGCGTCGGAGAGATCGGCCGGGTAGGCCGGGGCTTCGCCCAGGGCGAGCAGCACGCGGCAGCGGATCGGATCGGCGAGCGCGCGGCCGAACCGGGCGAGTCCGTCGACATCGGTGGTGATGGTCAACATGCAGCGAGCGTACAAGAAATCCTGAATTCAGAGAAGGCTGAATGATGTATTGCTGATCCTTGCCGGCTTGCGTTTGGCTACGATCAGCGGCGATGGCAAACCGATGCGACGGTTCGGCGAGGCTCCGGGGGTGGGACGTCCCCCGGTTCGTGGTGCGCTGCGTGGCGCTCATGGTCGTGCTGCTGTCGCTGATCCCGGTGTGCGCGGACTCCGCGGGTGAAGCGTTCCCGTCGTCCGGCGGCATGGCCTCGGCTGCCGCGCACGTCCCGCAGCAGGGCTGGGGCGGTGGGTCGGTGGCTGGGCACCTGTGTCCTGCCACCGGTCACGTTCAGTGCCGTCGGGGAGAGTCCGTCGCCGCGAGCGTCCCATCCCCGCAGGTGGCCGACCGTGAGCGCAGAGTGGCCGTGGATACGACATGGGTGCCTCTTGCGCCGGTGTTGTGCCAGGTTGCGGATCCGTGCAAGCGGGCGCGAAGCATCGAGGAGTTGCAGGTCCAACGGACGTAGGCCGGTAGAGCGCGGTTCTCCGAGCCGTGCTTCCGCTCCTGCCCGTGCCCTGCCGAGGGCGCGGGACCTACAACCTCTCGATTGCGCCGCCGACGTTGGATGCCGCGGCGGGGATAGGACATGCCATGGGTTCTGCCGGAGCCAAAGCGCAGCGCGCCGCCCGTAAGGCGAAGATAGAGGAGATGCGCCGGGCCGAAGCTGCCCGCGAACGCCGGAACCGGATCATCACCTGGACGCTGAGCGGCGTCATCGTCACCGCAGTGGTCAGCGGCGGCTGGTACGCCGTCCAGGAGACCCGGGATCGGGCCGAGGCCAAGAAGCAGGCCGTCGCCGCACCGGTCAAGGGCGAGAAGACCTTCAAGGACCTCGGCCGCAACCACGTCACCACTCCGGTCTCCTACAAGATGTCACCGGCTGCGGGCGGCGACCACGACCCGGCGTGGATGAACTGCAACGGTGACGTCTACGGCGAGGAAGTCAGCGAGACCAGCGCCGTGCACTCGCTGGAACACGGGGCCGTGTGGGTCACCTACACCGACAAGGCCACGTCTAAGGACGTCAAAGCCCTGAATGAGAAGGTGAAGAGCACCCCGTACACACTGATGAGTCCTTACGCCAAGCAGTCTTCGCCCATCAGCGTGTCGGCGTGGGGTAAGCAGCTGAATGTGGACTCCAGCTCCGACCCGCGACTCCAGCGGTTCTTGGACAAGTACGTACAGGGGAAGCAGACGCCTGAGCCCGGTGCCACGTGCAGCGGAGGCAAAGCGGCATGAGGGTCACCCGATTGCACCGCATCTTGGCGGGCCTCGCCTTGGGTGCTGTCCTTGCTGCGGGTGCCGTGTTCGCGTTCTGGGGACAGGACGACGACCCGGTCGGCGACGTCGCTGCCCCGGGAGGTGCGTCCGTGGAGGCGGGGTTCTCCCGGGACATGGCCGTGCACCATCAGCAGGCCGTGGAAATGTCCCTCATCGTCCGCGACAGGACGAGGAACGAGGAGGTACGCACCCTTGCGTACGACATCATCAACACCCAGGCCGCCCAGCGAGGGATGATGCTGGGCTGGCTGGAGATGTGGGGGCTGGACAAGAGCACGAATCAGGCGCCCATGGCCTGGATGGGGCACAGTTCCGCCTTCCAGGCCAAGGACGGTTCCCTCATGCCCGGGATGGCCACCAATACCCAGATCGACCAGCTGAACAAGGCCCGGGGCGAGGAAGCTGAGATCCTCTACCTGCAGTTGATGACGGCCCACCACAAGGCTGGTGTCGACATGGCTCGCGCCGCAGAAAAGGCTGCGAAGGACAGCGACGTCAAACGCCTCGCCCAGAGCATGGTCAACGGCCAACAGGCCGAGATGGATCTGATGGCCACCATGCTCACTCAGCGCGGGGCGGCAGCGGCCCGGTGACATCGAGTCCGCCCCGGGGTCTCCCGGGGCGGACAGGGCCTGGCGCGAGCAGGGCCGGCGATGTACTACCAGCCGACGCGGTCACAACCGGTGTGACTGGCCGGTTCCACTTGCAGGGTCGCATGGGCGACGCCGTACCGGTCGCGGAGCAGGTCGCGTGCTTCGTCCAGGACGCTGTGGCCGTCGGCCTGGTCGGCGGTGACCAGGTGGGCGGTGGCGACGTTCATGCCCGACGTCAGCGTCCACAGGTGCAGGTCGTGCACCTGGTCCACGCCGTCGAGGTCCGCCAGGTCCCCGGACACGGCCACGGGGTCCATTCCCGACGGAGCGTGCTGTCCGAGGACCGCGAAGACCTCCCGGCCCAGCGCGATGGCGCGGACCGCGACGAACAGCCCGATGGCAAGTGCGATCACGGTGTCCCAGACCGCTTGCCCGGTCGCGGCCACCAGCCATCCGGCCGCGATCACACCGACGGAGCCGGCGGTGTCGGCGACCACTTCGAGGTAGGCGCCCTTCACGTTCAGGCTCTCCGCCGCTCCGGCGCGGAGCAGGAGCAGCGCCACCACGTTGACGGCCAGGCCGATTGCCCCGACCACGAGCATCGGCCCGGAGGACACCTCGGCCGTTGCCCCGATCCTGCGTACCGCCTCGAAGACGACGTAGACCGCGACGCCCATCATCAGCAGCACCGACAGCAGGGAAGCGAAGACCTCCGCCCGGTAGGAGCCGTAGGTGCGGCGACCGGTGGTGTCCGGGCGGGTGGCGATCCTGGTGGCCACGAGGGCCGCGCCCAGCGCCACGACATCCGCGGCCATGTGACCGGCGTCGGAGAGCAACGCCAGGGATCCGGAGATCAGCCCGTAGGCCAGCTCGACGAAGAAGAAGGAGCCGACGAGCGCGAACGACACGGCGAGCCGCCAACGGTGCCGGCCTCCCGCGTTCGGTCCCACGCTGTGGCTGTGGTTGTGACCCATGACAGTCCCCCTTGAGTCCGTGCCGATATCCGCAGGAGAACACGGGTGTGACCTGGCGTGCAAAGCCTGCATCGGTGTCCGTTGTCATCTCCGATAAAAAGCCTCTGACCTGCATGTTTTATTTCTCCCTTACCTCGGATGCATCGGGTGGAAGAAGCGCATGGGATCAGGCAATGTGAGGGCGGAGACTCGTCATGCTGGTATCGGTGTCCTCACGGTGAACGTCTTCCGGGCCGGTGGCGCGCTGACTCACCTCCTGCCTCCCAGCCGGACGTTCTGTGCTGTCAAGGGCGCATGGGGCCGTTGGCTGCCGACCTGATGGAGCAAGGGCTCGTGCCGCCCGTCGGCGGGTTTCGAAGCGGTGTACGCCGAACCGGAGATCCACCGCCCTCCACGCGCCGCTGGCCGACGCCGACCAGGATCGACACGAGAACACCCGAAAGGGGGCAGGCACCTCGCTACGGGTAGCCTTCTTCTCGCCAGAGTTGTCTCTCACCTTCCTGACGTTCGGAACTCCGCTCATGCGACCGCTGCTGTTCCCCCGTACCGCCTCGCCGGCTTCCGGCGTGCTGCGCGGTGCGCGAGCTGCGGTTCTCGCGATGTTGTGTGTCCTGCTGCCCATGGCCGGACATGTACTGACCCTGGGGCACGCGCCGCAGTGGGTCGTCGTGGCGATGGTGGGGCTCGTGGCCGTGCCGGGGGCAGTATTCCTGACCCGGCGCAGGCTCACCGACGGGCAACTGCTCGTGGTGTTGGTCGCGGCGCAGGTCGCCCACCACGCGACGTACGCGTTGCCCGGGATGTGCCGGGCGGCGGCCGGCGTGGACGGCACCTCGAACCTCCCGTCGTGGGTGGAGCACGGCGCAACCCTGCAACTGCCTGCGGGTTCCATGATCTCCGGCCACGTGATCACTTTGCTGGTGGCCGCCCGGGTGCTGGGCGTGACTGAGCAGATGTTGTGGCGGAGCAGGCCGCTGCTGGACGTGGTGCTGCGCCTGCTGGCCTTCGTCTGGCCCCTCCTCGTCGTTCGCGGCAACGGCCCGCAGGACGAGCTTCGGGCGACCGAGACACCAGTTAAACCGGCCGTCCTGGTACGGCTGCGCTCCGGCCGGGCACCTCCGCGTGCAGGTGGTCTTCTCGTCCGTTCCCGGCTGATGCCGGTCGGTCGCCCTGTCGTGTGCTGACAGACGTACCCATGCAGGGGACGACCGGCGTGCCGGTCCGCGCGTATTCCCGCGGCTGAGCCCGCAGGCTGCACAGAAAGTCCCCTCCACCCATGCACTACACCCATGGGCGTGCCCGCTTTGCGGCACGCACCCTCGTCGTACCCGCCGCCCTGGGCACCCTCCTCATGGGCGCTCCCCTGGCCGCGGCACACACCGATCTCGACAGCAGCACCCCCGTGGCCGAGGCGTCGCTCGCCGAAGTGCCGGAGAGCGTCACGCTGACCTTCAGCGACCCGATGGACCAGAAGTACGCCAAGGTCGCCGTGACCAGCCCGGACAAGCAGGTCGTCAGCCAGGGAACGCCTCAGGTCGACGGCAAGCGCGTCACGATCGCTCTCGACCCGCGGGCATCCGCAGGCGAGTACAGCGTCGGCTACCGGGTCGTGTCCGCCGACGGTCACCCCGTCTCCGGCTCCTACACCTTCACCGTTCAGACGCAGAAGGCGTCCCCGAGCCCGACGGCCTCGGCGTCCGAAGCGCCGACCGACCCATCGAAGCCGCCGGCTCCGGCCGCGGGGGCCCCGGCGGCCGCAGCCAGCGACGGCTCGCCAGGTCTCAGCACCGCTGCCGTCACCACGGCCGGAGTGCTGCTGGCGGCCGGGGCAACCGGCTACATCCTGTTCCGGCGCAAGCGGGTCAGCCGTGACGACTGACGGCGCGGTGACCAAGCCGAGGTTCCTCCCGCGGCTGCCACTCCTGCTCACCGTCGCTGCGGCCGGTGCGGTGATCACCACGGTGGCCACCGTATGGGCGGGCGGCGGAACCGAGTCGTCCGTGCCGGGGATCGAAGGCCCCGGAGCGGTGACCACCTGGGGTCTGCCGGTGGTGCGTACGCTCGCGGACGCCGCCGCCGTGGCCACCATCGGAGCCCTGCTCATGGTGGTGGTTCTCCTGCCGGGCGGCCGACGGCTGGGGGAGGACCAGCTGCGCTTCCTGAACTGGGCTGCCGCATCGGCCGCAGTGTGGACGGCGGCGTCGGCGGCCACCGTGGTCTTCACCCTCTCCGACCTCTTCGCACAGCCGCTGGGAGCAGTCCTCGCCCCCGATGTGGTGGCGGACTACGTCCTCACCGACCCGCAGGGCCGCTCCTTCGCGCTGTCCTCGGCGGCTGCCGGAATGATCGCCACCGTGTGCCTGGGGCTGGGCACCGCCCGCTGGGCACGGGTCGCGCTCCTGCTCGCGGTCGCCGGGCTCCTCCCGCCCGCGTTCACCGGACACTCCTCGGCCGCGAGTAACCACGACGCAGCCGTGCTCAGCCTGGCCCTGCATCTGGCCGGCGTCGCCGTCTGGGTCGGCGGTCTGCTCTTCGTCCTGGTGGCGGCCTTCCGGAGAGAGGAACAGACGCAGGCCGCAGTGCGGCGCTTCAGCCCGCTGGCAGCATGGTCGCTGCTCGCGGTCGGGGCCAGCGGCATCGTCAACGCCGCCGTACGACTGCCCTCACCCGGCGACGTGTTCACCAGCCGGTACGGGCTGCTCCTCCTGGCCAAGACCGCGGCCCTCCTGCTCCTGGGAGCGGCCGGATGGTGGCACCGCAAGCGGACCATGCCGCTGCTGGCGGCGGGGCGGCGGCGGGGTTTCGTCCGCCTCGCCACTGGTGAACTGCTGATCATGGCCGCGGCGATGGGGCTCGCGGTCGGGCTGTCCCGTACCCCCGCTCCCGGTACGCAGGACGCGGCGCTCTCCCCGGCGGAGGAGCTGCTGGGCTTCGCCATGCCTCCGGCGCTGGGGGACTTCCCCTGGACGCCACTGTTCACCCAGTGGGACTTCGACCCGCTGTTCGCCTTCGGTACGGCGACCGCCGCGCTGCTGTACGTGGCGGGTGTCCGCAAGCTGCACGCGCGGGGGGACCGCTGGCCGGTCGGGCGGACCGTCGCCTGGTTCGCGGGCCTGGCCGTGACCGTGCTCGCGACGATGAGCGGGCTGGCGGTGTACGGCAAGGTGCTGTTCAGCGTCCACATGGGCCAGCACATGATCCTCGCGATGAGCGTGCCGATCCTCCTCGTGCTGGGCGCCCCCGCCACCCTCGCGCTCCGTGCGCTGCCCGCCGCGCCCAAGGGCTCCCCGGCCGGGCCGCGCGAGATGCTGATCGCCTTGCTCCACAGCCGTTACGTACGCGTCATCTCGAACCCGGTGGTGGCGAGCGTGCTGTTCATCGGCAGCGCCTTCGCCGTGTACTACACCTCGTTGTTCGAGACCCTCATGAGCACCCACCTCGGGCACATGGTCATGCTGGTGCACTTCCTCGTGGTGGGCCTGCTGTTCTTCTGGGTGATCATCGGCATCGATCCCGGACCACGCCGCCCGCCGCATCTGGGCCGTCTGTTCACGCTCATCCTCACCATGCCGTTCCACTCCTGGTTCAGCATCTCCCTGATGAGCTCCACGACCCTCATCGGCGCGGGCTGGTGGTCCCGGCTCGACCGCCCCTGGGTCGCCGACGCGCTGGAGGACCAGTACGACGCCGGAGCCATCGCCTGGGCCACCGGCGACATCCCCGTCCTCATCACCACGATCATCCTGGCGATCCAGTGGGTCCGCTCCGACCGCCGAGAAGCCCGGCGCGTCGACCGGCAGATTGACCGCGGCGACGCTGGAGATCCCCTGGCTGCCTACAACGCCTACCTCGCCGGTCTCCACGCCCGCGACCGGCGCCCCGTCCCCCGCGAAACCACCAAGAGGCAATCATGACGAAACTGACCAAGAATCTGATCATCGCCGCCGTCCTGGTCGCCTGTTTCGCGGCAGCCCTGGGCTCCTACCTCCTGCTGCGTCCCGACACCCCGTCCGACAGCGCCACGAACGTGCAGCCCGCCGCGCAGGCCCTGCCCGTACGGGACACCAGCCACCGCCTCAGCGAGCCCGAACGCAGCGAGCTGACCGTCGTCGAGTTCCTGGACTTCGAGTGCGAAGCCTGCGGCGCGTACTACCCGGCCGTCGAGAAGCTCCGCGAGGAGTACGGCGACCGGGTCACCTTCGTCGCCCGGTACTTCCCCATGCCAGGCCACCGCAACGGCGAGCTCGCCGCCCGCGTCGCCGAAGCCGCGGCCCGGCAGGGCAAGTTCGAGCAGATGTACAGCAAGCTCTTCACCACGCAGAAGGAATGGGGCGAGGCGCAGGAGAGCAAGGAGAGCGTCTTCCGCGGCTACGCGAAGCAGCTCGGCCTCGACATGGGCAAGTTCGACACGGATCTCGCCGATCCCGCCACCGCCGAACGCGTCAAGATCGACCAGCGCGACGGCCTCGGCCTCGGCGTGCAGGGAACCCCGACCTTCGTCATCGACGGCACCAAGATCCAGAACCCGGCCTCGTACGACGAGTTCAAGAAGCTCATCGACGACCGCCTCGCAGACTGACCCGGAGGCCAGCATGCAACCTCTCATAGACGAAGCCCGTACCTTCCCCGCCCGCGCCGCCGCACACGGCGTGAACCTCGGCCCGCACACCACCAGCGCCACACCCCAGGCCATGTTCATCGCCTGCTCGGATGCCCATGTGGTGCCCGCCCTGATCACCGGAAGCCGCCCCGGCGACCTGTACGAACTGCGCACCTACGGCGGGAGAATCTCCCCCTACACGGAACACGAGCCGACCAGCGAGGCCCAGACCATCGAGCACGCGGTCGACGTCCTGTGCGTCACCGACATCATCGTGTGCGGCCACTCCCGCTGCGGGGTCATCGACGCTCTTCACCCCGACTCCGAAGCAGCACCCTTCCACCTGGCCGCAGGACACTGGCACACCCTCATGCAGTTCGACGCACTCAGCGCGTACCCGTGTGTCCAAGCCCGGCTGAGCGACCGGACCTTGCGTCTGCACGCCTGGTTCTACGACATCGACGCGGGCACCACCGCCCGCTACGACCCGCGCGCCAGCACGTTCCTGCCGCTGTGAACGCCCCCCGTACCCCCGCCGTATACGACAAGGTGACCCCCGTGGCTACGGACAACGCACTCGCTTACGACGAACGCCTCACGGTCCCCCGCACCTGGTGGGTCATCGTCTTCGCCTTCGGCCTGGCCATGGCCATGGTCTTCTTCCCGTACGGGCTGATCGCCGCACTCATCGCCTTCGCGGCCGGCGGCGGCCTCGCCACGAGCTTCGCCTCGTCCCAGGGATCGATGCGTATCCGGGTCACCCCGACGCTCCTCGTCGTGGGTGACGCCCGTCTTCCACTGAACGCCCTGGGCGAACCCGAGGCCCTGGTGGGGGAGGAGGCCCGCGCCTGGCGTACCTACAAGGCCGACACCCGGGCCTTCCTCGTCATGCGCAGCTACATCAGCGGCGCAGTCCGGGTCGATGTCCTCGACCCGGACGATCCCACTCCCTACCTCTACATCTCCACCCGGTCCCCCGAGCGGCTCGCAGCGGCAATCCGGGGAGCTGCCCGGACCGAGGAGAAGGGGGATGAGAAGTGACAGACGCACAGCTGCTGTAACGCATCTCCTGGCACGCACAAGGCCCCTGGAGCGGAACTCCGAGCGGGCCCAGGTACCTCCATCGCACCGATCACCGTCACCACGTCATCCCTCTTCGTCCTTCTCTCCCACGGAGGAGCCCAGCATGTTCACGTCCCCCTGCACCGCTCGCCGGATCAGTGCCGCGGGCGCTCTCGCGCTGACGGCCCTGTTCGTCTCGGCGGCGCCCGCTCTCGCGCACGTAGAGGTCAAGTCCGACACTCCGCAGGCACTCGCCCAGAACGTGAGCCTCACCTTCGAGGCTGAGGCCGAGTCGGACAGCGCCGGCATCACTGAGATGCGCGTCGTCCTTCCCGAAGGCATCGACCCCGCCGGCGTCACCCTGCAAGGACAGCCCAAGGGGTGGAAGCTCAAGGCCGGGGCCGACGGCTTCACGGTCGGCGGACCAGCGGTCGCCGTCGGTATGAACGCTGTCTTCACCGTGAAGGTGCCCCAACTTCCCGACGCCGACGAGTTGGCCTTCAAGACGATCGAGACGTACAGCGACGGCAAGATCTCCCGATGGATCGAGATCCCCAAGGGAGACGAAAAGCCGCAACAGCCCGCGCCTGTAATGGAGTTGAAGGCAGCGGCCCCCGGCGCTAGCCCCCTCGCTCCCAGCCCGAGCGCCAGCGACACCCCTGCCCCCGCTCCGGCCACCACTTCGGCGGCCCCGGCCGCTCCGGCGCCCGAGGCCGCCGACAAGGACGAAGAGAGCGGGGGAAATACGGGACTGCTCGTCGGCGGAGTCGTCATCGCTCTGCTGGCAGCGGCGGGTGTCGCGTGGTGGGCGCTGAAGCGCCGGTCGGGGACTCCGCAGAACTGACTCCGGCTCCTGCCCGGTGACTCCGGACAGTATGAACGGACAGCCCTGTGGGGGCGGCTGCGACGGCCGCCCCCACAGGGCCCGGCCCTACGCGCGCGAGCTCAGACGATCGAGTCCTACGGTGCGGAGGTCGTTGTGCTGATCGGACCAGTTCTGCAGGGCGCTCATGCAGGCGTGGTCGAGATGTCGCAGCCCGCCGAGGTCGAGCCGGACGGGACGGTGGGCCGGCAACTGCTCCAGGGCATCGAGAATGCGGGGCAGTCGCAGGAAGGTGGCGTTGCCGGTGAGTTGGACGCGGATGGGACTTTCGTTCTGGTCGTGGATCTCGATGTGGACGTGTGAGGTGTCCCACGCCGTCTTGGCCACCGCCAGCAGAAGGCCGATCACCACGCCCTCGAACATGTTGGTCACCAGGATCGCTGCGGCGGTGACGACCAGCACCACGGCTTCGCCGCGGTGATCGCGCCACATGGGCACCAGCTCCTTGACCGGCAGGAGCTTGCAGCCCGCGTGGATGAGAACACCCGCGAGCGCGGCGGTCGGAATCAGGCCGAGAGCCCCGGGGAGAAGCGCGGCGAACAGCAGCAGCCACACCCCGTGCAGGACCCGGGACGCTTTGGTGCGCGCCCCGGCCTGGACGTTGGCCGCGCTGCGCACGATCACCGCAGTCATCGGCAGAGCGCCGAGCAGCCCGCACACGGTGTTGCCGGCCCCCTGGGCCATCAGCTCCTTGTCGTAGTCGGTCTTGGGCCCGTCGTGCAGCCGGTCCACCGCTGCCGCGCTGAACAGGGACTCAGCGGAAGCGATCAGCGTGAACGCGACGATGGTGATCGCGAAGCCGACGGTGGCCAGCTGCCCGGCATCGGAGAATTGCGGAGGCTGCACAGCCTGGAGCAGGCCACTGACCTCGACCCGGTCGACGGGCAGGCCCAGCATCACGGTGGTGAGCGTTGCGGCGGCCACGGCGACCAGCGGGCCGGGCAGCAGCTGCGCATGGGCGGGGAGCCTCTTCCACGCAACCATGACAAGGACCGTGCCCACGCCGATACCGGCCGCGGTGAGAGACGGCCCGGAGGCGAGAGCGTCGGCCGCGAGCCGGGGAAGCCCCGCCACGTTGGCCATGCCGCTGCCGGGGGCTTTCCGATCGGCCAGGGTGTAGAGCTGTCCGGCGATCAGGACCAGGCCGATGCCGGCGAGCATGCCGTGGACCACGGACAAGGAGATCGCGCGGAACAGGCGTCCGAGCCGCAGAGCGCCGAGCCCGAGCTGGAGCAGGCCGGTGGTCAGGACGATTACGCCGAGCGCGGGCAGCCCGTAGTCCGCTACGGCGGTGAACACCAGGACGGTCAGGCCGGCGGCCGGGCCGCTGACCTGGAGACTGCTGCCAGGCAGCAGCCCGGTGACGATTCCGCCGACGATGCCGGTGATGAGACCGAGTTCGGCCGGCACGCCGGAAGCGACGGCGACGCCCACGCACAGGGGCAGGGCGACGAGGAAGACCACGAGGGAGGACGTGAGGTCCGTGCGCAGCACGCGCCGGATCAGCAAGGATGGTGAGGTCATGGCGTTCTTTCGTGTGGGGGGAGGCAACGTCGGGTGCGGGCCGCTGCCTGCGGTGCGCCGGCCGTGACGTGTGGGGATCACAGCGGCTTGAAGACCGAGGTTCCCGGCACCCGCGCCAAGACCTCACCGGTCTCTACGGTGTAGAACCAGGCGTGGAGCCGCAGCCGCCCGGAGGTGACCCGGCGGGCCACGGACGGGTAGCTCTTGAGGTGCTCCAGCTGAGTGAGAACGTGGCGCTGCGTGACCTGGCCCGGGTCTTCGCCCAGGCCCTGCAACTGCCACGGAGTCTGTGAACCGCGCTGGTATCCGGCACCGTTGAGCCAGCGCCGCAGCAGCGGAAGGTTCCGCGGCGACGGGGCCCGCATGAGCGCCTGGACGGCTCCGCAGTGCGAGTGCCCGCACACGACGATGTCAGGTACCTGGAGTACCTGGAGGGCGAATTCGAGAGATCCGGCGACGCCGCAGGCGGCCTGTGGACGGTGGCGGGGAACGATGTTCCCGGCGGTACGGAGCTCGAACAGGTCCCCGGGGCGGGCGCCGGTGAACAGCGCGGGCACCACGCGGGAGTCGGAGCAGGAAATGAACAGCGCCTGGGGCCGTTGGCCCTGCGCCAGGAGTGCGAACTCCTCTTTCTGGTCATGGATCCGCGACGGGAATGTTCGGGCATGCTCGATGAGCGACTTCATGGTCGACCTCGTGCTCGGCAGGAAAGGGCAGGGGCGATGAGGCGGTGGGCGCGACCGCGTCCCCGTTCGGCCGCACCAGTCCGGCGCACGGCGCAGCACAGCGGCGAGTGCGTTGGGACGGGCGGAGGACAGGGCGCGCGGGTGCGCAGCCCCTCAGCAGCGGAAGGTCTGCAGGCTGCTCGGCGAAGGCGTGATGCCAACGCTGGGATTGCAGGCATCTCTGGCGGTGGCCCACTGGACCTGTCCCGGCACGGCGGGCCCGGAGGCAGGGAGGTTCTCGATGTCCCTGAACTCGGCGGGATCGGCGACCGTCTGCGCTGCGCGCGGCAGAAGCGCCGGAAGGTCGGCACTCTCCCCCTGGTGCTCGGAACCGGTCTGCGCGAGGGGCACCGACGGCGTCAGACCGTGTGTCTGGCGGGGGTCGGACTCCACGGCAGGGACAGCTCCCGCGGCGGTAAGGGCCGGAGTGTGGTGCGGCAGGGCGACGTGGACCAGCAGGGCCGCCGCAAGCAGCGCGACGGCTGCAATCATGCGCGGTATCGCCACTGAACCACTCCCGGACGAATGAATGCTCCGACGCGAAAACGCTACCCGCCTCAGTCGCCCGTTCACGCTGAACTTCCCCACCGGCAGCGTGACATGGCCAACACCGCCCAGGGCTCTGACCAGGTAATCACCCCAGTTCGACGAGGCTCTCCCGATGTAAGAGGCGGGTGAGGGGACGACTTGGGCAGGGTGGTCGGCGGATGGGGTCCGGGCGGGCTCGGCGCGTACGAGCGCGCTGACGACGGCGTAGTTGTCCCTGGGCACGGCGGGGCTCCGGCACTGTTGATGAAGCGAGGGAGATGGCAGGGCGACAGACCACCCGAGCCCGCGCTCCGGGGCTCGTGGCGGCTGGGGACCTGTCAGCAGCGCAGGACGGTCGATCTGGCCGCAGCAGCCCCGTTGTCCGGCGGAGTGCCACGCCCGACGGCCGGGTGGGCGCACTCCGGCATCCCGTGGTCCGCTGCGGTGCACGCGGTCGCGGGCGCGACGCCGTCCCGGACGCTCTGCGGCGTCGCGTACCCCGGTGCGTCGCAGGACTGCGAACCCTCGCCGTCCTGGTGGTGCGATTCCTTCTCACCGGCCGCCAGTGTCAGCGGGGCGGGTGCGCACGTCCGTTCCTGGGTAGCGGTCGTGCGCTGACGGCAGTCGTCCGCTCCGGGCTGGGATGCGTGCGCCGGTCCGAAGATGCAGGCGGCGTGCAGCACGGCCAGTACGGCCAGCAGCACGGCGGCGCTCAGGCCGCAGGCTGCCGCCGGTGTACCGCTGGCTGGCGTCTGCCGCATCGCGAACTCCTCGGGCTGTTGCACCGTAAGAAAACCGGCTGAAGCGTCGGTGCGCATGGCGAAGGGGGCATTCTCCGCCCTGGTTCACTCGATCTGGGGAAGCAGGCCGGGGAAGATTTCACGCCACTCAGCTCCGCACAGAGGCCCGTGAACCTGCCCGGTGGCCGGATCGGCAGGGTTACCGCCCACCTCCATACACGCACTTTATGTGCTTGATCGACTACATTCCGTGCTCATGAGGATGGGGGCTGGGCATCGCGGCAGCCGCCTCGGGGTGTGGCCCGAGGCGGTCCTCGTCGTGCTGCTCGCCATCCTGGTCCATTTGCTGGCCTGCGCCCACGGCCCCGTCCTCGTCGGCGCAGAGCGGGCCGACAGCATCGCCGCGCTTTCCACCCCGTCGTGCGACGACCCTCCGCCGCCGCTGACGTATCCCGCCGGGCAGGCGCCGGAGCCTGAAGAGGGCGGGGACCGGCCGTGTGTGGGCGGGGACGAGCCGAGCGTGCAGGTATCGCGCGCCGTGCAGCAGGCCGACGCGGCCGTGTGCGACGTACTGCTGCCCGGAGTGCCGTCGGGCAGCAGTACCGACTGCGCATGGCATCGACCGCAGCCCCCCACCTGCTCTGGGGGGCTGCCCGCTCAGCAGAAGCGTGCCTGTCTGGGGGTATGGCGGACGTGACCGGTCTGTGAGCCGCCGCGGTGCGGGCTTTTGCCTGCCGCGGTGCCACGGTCTCCCGTCCCGTACCCCTGCACAGCGGCCGACCGCCTACCGGCGCCGGCTGCAGGAGAAGCACGCCATGAACCAGAGCACCCGCACCTCACCGCTCGCTGCGCCGGCCGGACTCCTCGCCGACACCAAGCGCCCGATGCACACCCCGGCCGGACTGGTCGGCGACACCCCCGTCCTGTGGATCGGGGACCCCTTCACTGCACCCGGCCGCGGCTTCTGGGCCAAGCTGGAGGGCCACAACCCCGGCGGCATCAAGGACCGCACCGCCCTGCACATGGTGCTGGCAGCCCAGCAGCGCGGGCAACTGCTGCCCGGAGCGAGGATCATCGAGTCCACCTCCGGCACCCTCGGCCTGGGGCTGGCCCTCGCAGGAGCCGCATACGGACACCCGGTCACCGTCGTCACGGACCCCGGGATGGAGCCGTTCATGACGGGGATGCTCACCACCTTCGGCGCCGAGGTGGAGCGCGTCGACACACCGCACCCGGTCGGAGGCTGGCAGGAAGCCCGCCGCCAACGCGTCGAGGAACTCCTGGCCGCGCAGCCCGGCGCCTGGTGCCCCGACCAGTACAACAACCCCGACAACGTCGCCGCGTACGCTCCCCTCGCCCACGAACTCGTCGCCCAGCTTGGCCGGATCGACACCCTGGTGGTCTCCGTCGGCACCGGCGGCCATTCCGCCGGAATCGCCTCCGTGCTGCGCGGCTACTTCCCGCAATTGCGGGTGGTGGGCGTCGACACCACCGGCTCCACCATCTTCGGGCAGCCCGCCGCGACGCGGCTGATGCGCGGTCTGGGCAGCAGCATCTACCCCCGTAACGTCGACTACGGCCTGTTCGACGAGGTCCACTGGGTGGCTGCCCCCGAGGCGGTCTGGGCGGCACGGCGGCTGGCCCGCGACCACTACGCCACCGGTGGCTGGAGCGTCGGCGCGGTCGCACTCGTCTCCCGCTGGCTGGCCCGCACCCTGCCGCCGGAGAACCGGATCCTGACCGTGTTCCCCGACGGGCCGCAGCGGTACATCGGCACCGTCTTCGACGACATGTACTGCCGCGAGCACGGCCTCCTGGACCACCTGCCCGCCGAGGACCCCGACGAGATCGACCGGTCCGAGGACCGGGTCGTCACCCGCTGGACCCGGTGCACGCACGTCACCGACCCCCTCGCACTCGATGCGCGGCTGCTCGCCGAGGCCGCGCGGTGAAGGCCGTGTGGGAGCAGACCCGCTCCTTCTCCGCCCCCACCCGGCTGCTGATGGCCAACCAGTTCGCCATCAACCTCGCCTTCTACATGCTCATGCCCTACCTGGCCGCCCACCTCGCCGGTCCCCTCGGGCTGGCCGCCTGGGCCGTCGGGCTGGTCCTCGGGGTACGCAACTTCTCCCAGCAGGGCATGTTCCTCATCGGCGGGACCATCGCCGACCGGTACGGCTACAAGGCCCCGATCATGGCCGGCTGCCTGCTGCGCACCGCCGGGTTCGGGCTCCTCGGCTGGGTCGACAACCTGCCCGCGCTGATCGCCGCATCCGCCGCCACCGGCTTCGCCGGCGCGCTGTTCAACCCGGCCGTACGCGCCTATCTCGCCGCCGAGGCGGGAGAGCGCAGGGTGGACGCCTTCGCCACCTTCAACGTCTACTACCAGGCGGGCATGTTCCTGGGCCCCCTCGTCGGCCTCGCCCTGCTCGCAGCCGACTTCCAGGCCGTGTGTACCGTCGCCGCCGCCATCTTCGCCGTACTCACCGTGCTGCAGTGGCGCGCCCTGCCCGACCGGCGCGCTACGAGCGCGGACGACACCTCGACACCGGCCGAGAGCGTCCTGCGGCAGTGGCGATCGGTCCTGGCGAACCGCCCGTTCCTGCTGTTCTCCGGTGCCATGATCGGCTCCTACGTGCTGACCTTCCAGGTCTACCTCGCCCTCCCCCTGGCGGCGGCGGACTCCCTGGGGGCGGACGCCACCAAGGCCACCAGCGGCCTGTTCGTCATCTCCGCCGCGGTGGCCGTGGCCGGACAACTGCGCCTGACGTCGTGGGCGAAGAGCCGCTGGAGGCCGCATCAAGCCCTGGCCGTCGGTCTGTCCTGCATGGGCCTGGCCTTCGTCCCGCTCGCCTTCACCCCGGGGGGCTTTGCCGCGATGACGCTGGTCGCGCTCGTGAGTGCGGTGGTGCTTCTCGCCGTTGGTGGAGCGATCGTCTATCCGTTCGAGATGGACACCGTCGTCGCCCTCTGCGACAACCGGCTGGTCGCTACTCACTACGGGCTGTACAACACCGTCTCCGGCCTGGGCATCACCCTGGGCAACCTGGCGATCGGGGCCATGTGGGGCTTCGCGCAGAGCCGCCAGATGCTCTGGCTGACGTGGGGGGCGCTGGTCGCGACGGGCTTCGCCTGCGCGGTGTCGGTCATCGCGCTGGCCCGCAGCGGACGACTCGCACCCCGGATTGTCCAGACCGCCAGCTGACCCCCCGGTCGAGAACAACCTCTCGGCCCCTGGCCGTCACTTGACGTAGCCAAGCCTGTCGCGTCGCACCCTCAAGGTGCGACGCGACAGGACACCCACTGCGAACAGGGGCACTAAGAAACTGAGTTGGGCGACGACCTCGGCGTCGGAGGCGTGTTCTCATGCAAGCCGCCAGGAACCCGGCGTAAATCCCCGTCCGTCCTTCGGGCCTGGTCGAGCATCGGTGGCTGACCCCAACAGCCGACGGGTCTCACACCGGCAGACCCCAAGCGCCGCGCACCCTTGCGTCTTGCATTCCCCGACCACCAGGGCGCCACGACGAGAAACGTGCTGGGGATACCGCTGGCTGGGTGTGCCAGTCCTGGTGTTTTGAACGGCCGCGGTGGGCCGCCGCCTGGCCGATCGGCGGCCGGCGCCCGGGGGCCATGAGGCGGAGCGCGTTCCATCCACCCCCACAGTTCGACCCCATTCCAACGTCCGTTAGTGTGTCGATGGGTTGTCCGAGGCGTAAACCATTGCGGCAGCCCGCGACACGCGTGCCGTGTTCCTGCCACCTCAAATGGTTGAGGCTCATGACAAAGAATCTGACGCGGACCATGCGCCGCACCGCTTTCCTGACCGTTCCTCTTGTCGTCCTGGCGTCCATCGGATGCGCTCCGCAGAGCAAGGATGCCTCCTCCGGCACGGTCGGCAAGGCGTCGGACCAACTGCTGTTGCGGATCCCGGCAACCGACCGGGAACCCGCCCCCGACGTGCGGGGCGAGACCCTGACCGGTGAGAAGGCGGCGCTGGCAGATCATCGCGGCAAGGTCGTCGTGATCAACGTGTGGGGGTCGTGGTGCGCGCCGTGTCGGGCTGAGGCTCCGTATCTGCGGAAGGTCTACGAGGACACCCGCAAGCAGGGGGTGGAGTTCCTCGGGATCAACACGCGTGACGCGTCGAAGTCCAATGCGTACAGCTTCGAGAAGGAATACGGCATCACCTACCCCAGCCTGTGGGATCCGGCGGGGCGGCAGCTGCTGAAGTTCAAGGGCACTCTGTCGCCCTCCGCCATCCCCAGCACCGTCGTCATCGACCGCAAGGGGCGGATTGCCGCCCGGGCGCTCAAGGCCCTGAACGAAGAAGAGCTGCGTGCCCTGATCGATCCGGCGCTGAGGGAGGACTGAGCCGTGCTGATCGCGGCCGGAGTGGACGCCACCATACTGAGCGGCTCACTACTGCTGGCCCTCCCGATCGCCGCACTGGCAGGAGCGGTCTCCTTCTTCTCTCCGTGCGTGCTACCGCTGGTTCCCGGATACCTCTCCTACGTCACCGGGGTCAGCGGCGCAGACCTGGCCGACGTCCGGCGTGGGCGAATTCTGGGCGGAACGCTACTGTTCCTTGCCGGGTTCACCGCGGTGTTCGTGTCCTTCGGTGCCGCGTTCGGCTACGCGGGCAACACGCTGCTCGAGTACCAGGATCCGCTCATCCGCGTCCTCGGTGCGGTGACGATCCTCATGGGCCTGTCGTTCATGGGCGTCCTGCCGGGGATGAACCGCGAGTGGCGCTGGCACCGCCGCCCCTCGGTCGGCCTCGCCGGCGCCCCCATGCTCGGCGTGCTCTTCGGCATCGGCTGGACACCATGCATCGGCCCCACCCTGGCCGCCGTACAGGCGCTCGCCTTCAGCGAGGCCAGCGCCGGACGCGGCGCGGTCCTCACCGTCGCCTACTGCGCCGGGCTGGGGCTGCCCTTCCTCGTGGCGGGGCTCACCTTCCGCAAGGCGCTCGGAGTCTTCGCCTGGGTCAAGTCCCACTACCAGTGGGTGATGCGGATCGGCGGCGGAATGATGATCGCCACCGGTCTGCTGATGGTCACCGGGGTGTGGAGCTATCTGATCAGCCAGATGCAGTCCTGGTCCGCCGGTTTCACCGTCGGCATCTGAGTACCCCCGATACGAGAACGGACTCCTTGCGATGACGCGCTCCCTGCGCCGGGCCGGTCGGTTGCGAGGACTGATACGACCGGTCCTCGCTGTGCTGTCCGGCGTCCTGTCCGACGGCACTCTCACCCAACGCACAGAGCAACGCACCGCTGATGCGCCGCTCGCCCAGGTCCCACGACGTTTCTCACTCACTCCCGCAACGCGCCGGGTCTCCTTGCCCGAGGCAGCCCTGGGTGTCCTGGCTGCGGCGTCCGCCGTCGCTGCGGCCGCCCGTCCCCGGAGCCGCCGCCGCGCCACCACCTCCGCCTCGCGCTCACACCCCCGGATGCGGGAAATCCGCCAATACGGATCTCAAAGCGCCGCGTCCACGTTGGGATCCCGTCGATGACCAAACGCACCGCACCGTCCCGCAGCACGGCGCTCGACTCCCCGTACGGCTTGACGGCCGGTGTGGCCGAAGAGTCCGGTGCGGGATCTGCAGACCAGTTGTCCACCGCACCGGCTGACGACAACGGCGCACCCGCCTTCGGGGTGATCAGCTGGCTGCGCTGGTTCTGGCGGCAGCTCACCTCGATGCGCATCGCGCTGATCCTGCTCTTCCTGCTCGCGCTCGCCTCGGTCCCCGGATCCCTGCTGCCCCAGCGCGGCACCGACCCCGCCAAGGTCGACCAGTACAAGAGCAACAACGAAACGTTCGGACCGGTCGCAGAGGCGCTCGGCCTTTTCAACGTCTACAGCTCGATCTGGTTTTCCGCGATCTACCTTCTGCTGTTCATCTCTCTGATCGGCTGCATCCTGCCGCGCAGCTGGCAGTTCATCGGACAGCTCCGTGCCCGCCCGCCGGCAGCGCCCCGACGTCTCCAACGTCTTCCCGCCTACGCGACATGGCGCACCGACGCTGAGCCCGAACAGGTCCGCGAGGCCGCCCGCGTACTCCTCAAGCAGCAGCACTACCGGGTCCACACTCATGACGAGGCGGTGGCCTGTGAGAAGGGTTACCTCCGCGAGGCCGGAAACCTCGTCTTCCACGTCGCGCTGATCGTCATGCTCGTCGCCTTCGCCACCGGCCAGCTGTGGCGGTCCGAAGGCGGCAAACTGGTTGTCGAGGGGGATGGCTTCTCCAACACCCGGACGCAGTATGACGACTTCAAGTCCGGAACCCTCTTCGACCCCGACAGCCTGCCGCCCTTCGGATTCACCCTGAACGAGTTCGAGGGAACGTACGAACGCACCGGACCGCAGAAGGGCACCCCGCGTACCTTCGAGGCGCGCGTCTCGTACTGGGAAGGCGCGGACGGTGCACCGCGCCGCACCACCATCACGGTCAACAACCCGCTGGAGGTCAGCGGATCGAAGGTCTACCTCCTCGGGCATGGCTACGCCCCCATCGTCACGGTCAGGGACGGCAAGGGCGACATCGCCTTCCAAGGGCCGGTGCCCTTCCTTCCGAAGGACAGCAACGTCACCTCGGCCGGCGTGATCAAAGTGCCCTCCTACCGGGACCGCAACGGCAAAGAGAGCGACCTGGGCTTCCAGGGACTCTTCGTGCCGACGTTCGCAGGGACCGGCTCGGGATCGATGTTCTCGCAGTTCCCCGCACTGGACTATCCCGTGATGGCCTTGACCGCCTACCGCGGCGACCTGGGCCTGGACTCCGGGCTGCCCCAGAGCGTCTACCAGCTCAACAGCAAAAACATGAAGCAGTTCACGAACCCAGACGGCGGGAAATTCCGGCAGATGATCCGGCCGGGCGAAACGCTCACCCTGCCCGACGGGGCCGGCTCGCTGACATTCGACGGCATCAAGGAATGGGCCACGTTTCAAGTCTCCAGCAAGCCTGGCAACGGAACCGTACTCGTCGGCGCCGTTGCCGCCCTTCTCGGCCTGTCGGCCTCGCTGTTCATCCAGCGCCGGCGGATCTGGGTGCGGGCCACACCAGATACCGATGGTTCCACCGTCGTCGAGCTCGGCGGGCTGGGCCGTAACGAATGGCCCCGCCTGCCGGAAGAACTCGCCGGTCTGGCCACTGCCCTCCGGCCCCAGGCTCCGCCGCGACCCATGCCCCCGCAGGACACCAACCATCCCGCCGATGCCGACACCGCTGAAGGAGCACGTGCGTGAACATCGCAGCCGCAGCCAACGAGGACATGGCCTACATCAGCAACGTGCTCATCTATTCGGCGATGGCGGTCTACACCCTGGCCTTCGCCGCACACTCCGCAGAATGGGTGCTCGGTAGCCGCAGCAAGGTCGGACGGACCGCCGCCGCACTGACCCACCACTCCTCCACAGCTCCCGCTCCGGCGGCCACCATGACCAAGCGAAAGTCCAGCGGCACCACCGTGCTGGAGCACACCGAGGTGATTACCCGCCAACCCGCGCCCGGCAGCCGCGACTTCCCCGACGGACCCGGAGCCGCAGCCGGCAGCAGGAAAGGTGAGTTGTACGGGCGCATCGCACTGTCCCTGACAGTGCTCGCCTTCCTGATCCACCTCGGCGGCGTGGTCGCCCGTACCTGGTCGGTGCAACGGGCCCCCTGGGCCAACATGTACGAGTTCTCGACCACCTTCTCCATGGTCGCCGTGAGTGCGTACCTCCTCTTCCTCGCCCGCGGCAAGAACGTGCGCTGGATCGGCCTGCCCCTGGTCACCACCGTCCTCCTCGACCTCGGCCTGGCCGTCAGCGTCCTGTACACCGAAAGTGACCAGCTGGTTCCCGCGCTGCACTCCTACTGGCTGTGGATCCACGTCTCCTGCGCGATCATCTCCGGCGCCATGTTCTACCTCGGTGCGCTCGCCACGGTGCTCTACCTTTTCCGCGACCGCTACGAAAGCAAGCTCACCGACCCACAAGGCAAGCAGCCCGGTGCTCTCGCCGCCTCCGTGCTGGAGCGGCTGCCGGCAGCCGCAAGCCTCGACAGGTTCGCGTACCGCGTCAACGCGGTGATCTTCCCTCTGTGGACCTTCACCATCATCGCCGGCGCGATCTGGGCCGAAGCAGCCTGGGGACGCTACTGGGGATGGGATCCCAAGGAGACCTGGTCCTTCATCACTTGGGTGGCCTACGCCTGCTACCTGCACGCCCGCGCCACCGCAGGCTGGAAGGGCCGCAAAGCCGCCTACCTCGCACTGATCGGCTTCGCGTGCTTCATCTTCAACTACTACGGCGTCAACATGTTCATCAACGGCCTGCACTCCTACGCCGGAGTCTGACCCCCGGCCACATCCTCGCTGCCACGGCGCGAGCCACCAGGTCACTTCGTACCGCTCGGGAGCCCCGGAATGCTTGTCCCCCGCACCACCCCCTCGACAACGCCCTCCGTGCAACGCCGTTTCCGCGGGCACGCGCGCGCCGCCGCTCTCCTGGTTCTCGCCGCCGTCTTCGCGGTGGCAGATCTGGCCATCAAAGCCTGGGCACAGCGCACTCTTCCCGACGCTCCGATCGAGGGTGACGTCCTTGATCTGCGCCTTGCGTTCAACTCGGGCGTGGCGTTCTCCTTCGCCTCCGATGCCCCGACCTGGTTGGTGCTCACCGTCACCGGGCTGATCACCACCGCGATAGCAGTGGCACTCTGGCGGACGGCTCACACAGAACGCCTCCTCTGGGGGCTGTGCCTCGCTGCGATCCTGGGCGGCGCAGCGGCGAACCTCACCGACCGGGCAGCCGACGGCCTCGTCACCGACTACCTCCATTCGGGCTGGTGGCCCACCTTCAATCTCGCCGATGTCTTCATCGTGCTCGGTGGTATCGCCTGCGTCGCACTGTCCTTCGGACGCAGCGATCAAGCCGACGCGTGAGAGTTCGGCGCTGCTGGTCCGGCCACCGCACACCCCCACCTGACACAGATCGGCTCATGGGCGGACCAAGCTCCGCCTGAGCGCGCACGGCCGCTGCCGCCCGCTGCCCCTGATTGTCACTCCGGGACAGTGGGCGGACTGCACGCAGTTCGAGCTCGTGCTGGAGAAGATTCCATCGTCGAACGGGCCATCAACCGGCCAAGCACGCCAGAGCGATATCCACCCGCTACGACGAACGCCCCCTGGGGACCGCGACCGCCGCAACCCTCGTTATTCAGCTCCGCGCATGACCGACCAGAAGTATCGCAACATTCCGAGCCCATGCGACTCCATCGGGTTACGGTTCCAGCTATTCGTCACCGGAAGCCCTGATCGGCGTCCGGGGCTACCCATAGCCCCCGAGGCGCGTTCCGCGGCATCGGCGTTCCGTCGCCACAGGGCGACTAGTCCGTTTCCCGGATCGACGACCGACGAGGCTGTACCGGCGGCTACCCGCCGGAGCCAGCCTGCTTGGCCGAAACGCCGTTCATCAGAGCGACTGTCATCGCGGTGCGCGCACATGTCCCGCGGCCTGACCCCCTCTCCGGGTTGCCCCCAAGTCCGGGCTCTTAGCCCGAACGAGCACCGAGCCATTACGGCCCATCCGGCTGCTCCTGCATCCACCACTGCACTATGGAAATCATCTTCAAGTAAGTTGGTGAGGTGAAAATCAGTTCCAGGTCCGTTCTCGCTCGCTGTCGGACCTCACCTCCTGTGCGCCGGCGCGTGGTGCGCCCATGCCGGTCGCCCGTTGGGCCGCCCGTGCTCTGCGGATGACATTGGCAGAGGGGTCCACCCAGCCGCAGGAGCAGCTGGCTCAGGTTCGGCGGGGGAGCCCCCTGGCGGCACATATCAATGAACGTTAGGATGTTAGTGTGACCGAGGAACGTGCCGATTCCTGCGAATTGCTCTGCCTCGACCTGCCGCACGCGGAAGAGATCCGCGAGCAGTTGCCGGTGCTGGGCGCTCTGGAACCTGCGGCATCGGCAGCCAAGGGTCTGGCCGACCCGACCAGGCTGAAGGTGGCGGCAGCACTGGCAGCCGGTGACGAGCTCTGTGTCTGTGATCTTGCATGGATCGTCGGGCAGGCCCAGAACCTGGTCTCCCACCACGTGCGCCAGCTGCGCAGCGCGGGGCTGGCCACCTCACGCCGGGATGGGCGACTGGTGATGTACACGCTCACCGCGCACGGACGGGCGCTGATGGGAGTGCTCCTCGGTGGCGACATCGATGTCGCCATAGAGATGTAGTTCGGGGACAGGGAAAGGGGATCTCGATGGGTGCGGAGTGCTGCGCGCCAGCCGAGTCGGACAACACCGCCGGGCCTGAGGAGCGTGAACAAGGGCCAGAGCGGCTATGGCAGGTTCGTGAGCTGCAGTTCGCGGTTCTGGCCGGTGCACTCCTGCTCGCGGCCTGGCTGACGGGCCGTGCCGGGGCCGAGGCCCCTCGGACCGTACTGGACTTGTCCGCGGTGGCGGTTGGGGCCTCGACCTTCGTGCCCGCAGCCGTACGCAACTTGTTCAGACATCGGCATATCGGCGTGGGCACACTGATGACCATCGCGGCGATCGGTGCGTTGGCGCTCGGCCAGTTCTTCGAGGCCGCCATGCTCGGCATGCTGTTCTCGATCGCAGAAGGGCTTGAGCACTACGCGGTCGTCCGTACGCGAAGGGGCCTGCGCGCGCTGCTCGATCTCGTTCCCGATACCGCCTCCGTGCTGCGCGACGGGCGCGAGATGCAGCTTTCCCCGGACAACCTGGTCTTGGGCGATGTGATGCTGCTGCGTCCGGGGCAGCGGGCCGCCACCGACGGGGTTATCAGCACGGGCCGCACCAGCCTGGACCTGTCCGCGGTGACCGGTGAATCGATGCCGGTGGAGGCTGGGCCGGGCGAAGCGGTGTACGCGGGCGCGATCAACGGCGGCGGGGCGATCGAGGTCCGGGTCACCGCTCTGGCCAAGGACAGCTCTTTGGCCCGCATCGTGCACATCGTGGAAGAGGCCCAAGAACGCAAAGGTGCGGGTCAGCGGCTGGCCGACCGGCTCGCGAAGCCGCTGGTGCCGGGCATCGTGATCCTGTCCGCGCTGATCGCCGGACTCGGCGCGGTCCTGGGCGATCCGCTGCTGTGGCTGGAGCGGGCGCTCGTTGTGCTGGTAGCGGCCTCACCCTGCGCGCTGGCCATCGCCGTGCCACTGACCGTGGTGTCCGCCATCGGTGCCGCCAGCCGCACCGGAGCCTTGGTCAAGGGCGGCCTGGCCCTGGAACAACTGGGCACTGTACACACCGTGGCGCTGGACAAGACCGGCACGATGACACGCAATGAACCGCGCGTCATCGGTACCCTGACCGCGCACGGGGCGACCGAAGTCCAGGTACTGCGGCTGGCCGCCGCCCTGGAGGTCCGCAGCGAGCACCCCCTGGCAGCCGCGATCATCGCCGCCGCCGGCACCGACGTTGCCAAAGCCACCAACGTCTCGGCGGTGGTGGGTCACGGCCTGCGCGGCGACGTCGATGGCTCTCAGGTTCGCCTGGGGCGGCCCGGTTTCATCGAGCCCGCCCACCTCACAGAGGAGGTGGAGCGGCTGCAGGGCCGGGGTGCGACCGTCGTGCTCGTCGAGCGCGACGACGTACTGCTCGGAGCCATCGCAGTCCGCGACGAACTACGTGCCGAAGCGGCGGACACTGTCCGCGAACTGCGCCGCCTGGGCGTCAAGGTGGCCATGCTCACCGGTGACAACACCCGCACCGCCCGCGCACTCGCGGAGGCTGCTGGGATCGACGACGTCCGAGCCGACCTGCGGCCCGAAGACAAGGCTGCTCTCATCACCGAGCTCCGCGCCCGGGTCGGTCGAGGCGGCGTGGCCATGGTCGGCGACGGAATCAACGACGCTCCCGCCCTGGCCACCGCTGACGTCGGCATCGCGATGGGCGCCATGGGCACCGACGTCGCAATCGAAACCGCTGACGCCGCACTGATGGGCGAGGACCTACGGCACCTGCCCCAACTGCTGCGCCACGCACGCCGTTCCCGCCGCATCATGCTGCAGAACATCGGCATGTCCCTGGCCATCATCGCCGCCCTGATCCCGCTGGCCGCCTTCGGTGTCCTGGGTCTGGCCACGGTGGTGTTCATCCACGAGCTCGCCGAAGTCCTGATCATCGCCAACGCCATCCGCGCAGCTAAAGCCACCCCGCTGCCAGACGCCACCGCCTTCGCCCCGGCCGTGCGCCAGGCAACGCCCGGTTCACCCGCGTCGAATGAAGCCGTCATGGCAGCGGCAGGCGGCGGGGCCAGTGAAAGTGACGAGGGGTGCTGCGACCGGTGCTCGGCCGATTCCGGTGCCACCAGCACCACGCCTAAGGGGGATCTGCTACTGATCACCGCACGCGTCGAGACCGCCCCTCTGCCCTCCTCAAAGTCGCTGGCGGCTCCGGGATCCGGGGCTGGATGCTGCCCGGGCTGCGCCACTGATCAGGCGTTCGAAGTCAAGCAGGGCACGCTGGTCCCGATCCAGCCCAGCTCTGACACGAGGAACTCATGAACTCCGGGCGCTGCGGGCGTCTTGACAGGTTGTGAAGGTGGGTTCGCCCGGTCTCGCGGCAACGACCACCCGCCAGCCTGTGCCGAACATCTGGGTAGGGTCGCTGTACCCGAGCTGGAAAGGTAGCCGCATGGACCACGAGATCGTGATCGCGCAGACGACCAGTGACGACGAGGAACTGGCGAAGACGCTCGCCAGAGGCGCTGTTGAGAGCAATCTGGCAGCGGGTGTTCACATCGATGCGCCCATCACCGCCTTCTACTGGTGGCAGGGGAAGATCGAAGCGGCTCAAGAGTGGCGGATCTCCTATATGACATCGTCGGACCGCCTTCCCGCGCTGGAGGCTTGGCTGCACGATCGGCACCCGTATGACGTCCCCCAGTGGGTCACGCTACCCGTGACCGGAGGGTCGGACGCGTACTTGACTTGGGTCGTCGATGAGACACGCCCCCAGCAAGGGCACGCCGTCTAGCACATCGCTCTTGCCGTGCCTAGGTGCTGCAAACGTTCACACCGTCGCGAACGTCAGCAGGTGGCTGGCCAGATCATGCTCCGTGTCGGGGAGTCCGGCAGCGATGGCCTGCGCCCGCTGACGGCCCATGGTGTTGGGCTTGGACTCCGCTGCCGCTGCGAACTGGTGCGCGACGTAGGTCCCGCGGTCTACGTCGCCACCGCGCAGAAGTGCCGACGCCAGGTCCCCGAGGACGACCACTCCGGAGTCGGGTAGTTCTCCACCGAGGCGCTCGACTGCGGAGTCCGCCGTTGCCGTCAGTTCCTGCCGTTTGAGTTCGCCGTACACCGAGAGCGTCAGAGAGTCCATCCGGTACGGCGTCACGAAACGGACCCACGCTTGCTCGCTCGTAGGGTCGGCGAAGTCGTATGCGAACCTAGCCTGTTCCAGGGCCCGGAGTGCGCCAACGTCATCGCCTGACTGAGCGGCCTCCTCCGCGTACCGGCCAAGGGCCCACGCTGCGGCGGTTGCATTGCCACGTCCGCGTACGTCCTGAGCTGCCTGCGAAAGCATCTCTAGCGCCTTCGAAGGGGTGGGGGCACCGTAGCTTGCGTAGCCCAGTGCCAGGGCGCGCAGAGGGGGGTGCCCAGCCTTCTTCGCGCACTCCGCGGTCACCCCGTAGTAGGACGTGGCCTTATCGTGCTCGCCGAGGTCCCAGGCAACCCATCCGGCAAGAGCTGCGGTCTCTCCCGCCGCGATGGTGAGCGCTCGTTCGTGGGTTCCGGCGCGGGGGAGGGCTGCGGTGATCGCGTCCAGGTGTGCCTCGACCCGAGCCTGCAGATTGAGCGCGCTCTCGCTCAGCTCGTCTATGTGCAATCGGGCTGCATGATCAATGAGTACGCCCGCCGACATTGGGTCGATCTTGGAACCCTTGCTGAGTGCGTAGGCCAGCCGGCCCCACGGCTCGGCAGCCGCAGCCGCACCGATGACTGCGCCTCCCAGCAGCGTTCGGCGCTTCACGTCGTCCAGGTCCTCCGCTTCGGCCTTGTTTTTCTCTCGTCGCCTGGCGCGGGCGGCCTTCGCCTCGCGCAGCAGTGGCTCCAGCGGGACGCCGCAGGCCAAAGCGATGCTCCCCAGGGTGTGGTCCGTCGGAACGTTGGCACCGTTCTCATACCGATTGACCTCTCGGCGGGTCATCGTTGCCCGGCCGGAAGCAGCGTTGATCGCACCGGCCTGCTCGTCCTGCGTCCGATTCGCGCTACGTCGCAGGTGACGGAGCAGCTCGGCAAATGGATCCACTGCCATGAGTCTGACCCCTATCCGTGGGAGAAATCCAATCCTCCCCTCAACTCCCCCTGAGTTTCCCCCCTTGACAAAGATTTCCCCCTCCGGTTTCCCCTGTTCCGGATCGCGCAGCCACGGTGCGATGTGCACATGAACACGCACCGGACAGCAACGCCACCCCGACCTGGACGCGACGACCGTGGCGCCCACGTCGTCGGCGCCGCAACCACTCGGCATCCGCTGGCCTCTCACGTCTTCGAGATGGCCGTGGAGCCGGTGGGTGTGCACGTTGTTCAAGCACGACGAACCACGGCCACCGTACTCAAGCAGTGGTCGTTGCCGGACGCCCTGGCAGAGGATGCCCGACTCATCGTCTCGGAGTTGGTGTCCAACGCGATCATCCACGGCTCTGGGGACGTCCGACTGCGACTGCGACACGACGACCACGAGCTTCAGATCCGAGTGACCGACGACAGCACCACACCGGCCAGGCGACGACGTGCGGGTGCCGATGGCCTTGGTGGTCGAGGGCTGCACCTCGTTGCCTGCCTGTCGATTCGGTGGGGCGTTGCGGACGGCGGCCGGACTACTTACGCGGTCATCCCCACTCTTACGGAGGGATCCCCATGTCGCCGCACCACGCAGTCAAGCTCGGACCCGACGTGTTGAGCCTCGTTGCTTTCGGCCGGGGTCGTAAGAAGCACATGGGCGGTGGGTCGCCGATTGCTGGCGATGACCACACGAGATGGCCCCGCACCCCTCCCCGGGTGGAGCGCCACTCCCGAGCTGGCCAACTCCGAAGTGTCCGCAAGCACTTCCTCCGGCAGGTAGTCGACACGAAGGATCTCGGGAGGGACGATCAGCCGCTGCGCGTGCTTGGGTACAGCTTGGTACCGAGTCCGAGGGCCCGGCCTGACGAGGACTGGGGGACGCTACAGGCTGAGGCCGAGCAGTGCGGTTACGCGATCGCCGCCCGGCTCCACGATGTGGCCGTCCCGGTGACCACGACGTACTTCCCGGCATCCAGTGCGAGCCAGGGCGTCTACACGCCGCCTTGGGATCGACCTGGTTGGCGGGAAGCCGAGCGGCAGCTCCGAGAGGGCTTGGCCGACGGCGTGATCGTTCTCGACCGGCACAACATCAGCTCTGATGACGACGAGTACCACGCCGTGATCAAACATCTGGGCGAGCACTGCCGGGCGTTTCTCCACCTCGTGATCTCCGAGGAGCCCGTCGCGCCGACTTGAAGGCGTCCGCTGCGCTGGATGGACAGGAAGGGCTGGGGCTGGCGGCAGATCAGCGCCCAGATCGCCCTGATCGCCACCGTGAGCGTCGTGCTCGTCTTCACCTTCAAATACACCTGACCGAGGGCTGACCTCGACTTTCGAGGGACACACCGATCGTGCGCCGCGTCTCCTGCCGCACCGCGAGCAGGGCGAAGCGCTCCTCGCCATCCGGGAGGCCGCCCCGTCGGCGCCCAGCGAAGAGGGCATCGACCTCTTCGCCGTGCCTGCCGGTGAGGTTCAGGGGCGTGGCTTCGACCTCTCGCGCTTTCACCGGCTCTCGCGCCTTCCGGCCGAGCCGAGCGGATCGGTCTCGCCATCGGCTGACGGCCCGCCGGACGCGGCCTGACTCTCCTCAAGCGAGCACGACGGCGACCACCGCTGCCCGGATGCCTTCGCCGGTTGCCCTACACCGTCCCATCCATTCCTGAGTAAAGGTCGCAGATGAACCGTCCCGTTCTCGCTCTGGCCACCACCATCGCGCTCGCGTCCGCGGTGCATATCGCCCAGCGTCACCTGCAGCACCGCCAGTCCCTGGAGTTGGCGGTGCACCAGGCCCACGGCCGCATGCTCGAAGTCGCCACCACACACCCGGACTTGGATCCGATCTGGGTTCGCAACCATCCCGATCACGTCAAGGACGACGAATCGGGTCCGCTTCTGATGTGCCAGTGGTGGCTTGAGTTCTGGCGCACCGGCCTCAATCTCAGGGTGTTCACCCCCGCCATCCTGCGGCAGAACGCGCGGAACTTCATGCAGGACCCGACGGCCCTCAAGGCGTGGGCCCTGACCCGCCACGGGCGTGCTCTGCAGTCCCGAGGGCGATGGGACCGCTTGCACGTGGCGCTGCTCGACGCGGCGTTCGAGGAGGCCGGCGGTCCGGCCCAGTACCCCGAGCTGGAACTTGCCCCGGCTTCGGCCCTCTGAGGCACGACGACACCCTGACGAGAGGACGATCATGACCGTTCCCGCTTGCGGATCGCCATCCGCTCCGGCCGAGCCGAGCGACCACGGGTCGCGCGCACTTCTCCTCGACCTCGACGGGGTCCTCCTCGACACGCGTCCCGTGATGCGGAGGGCGTGGCAGAGGGTCCGGGAGGTCCATGGCATCGCGCTCCCGTTCCGTGACTACGAGCGCCACGTGGGTCGCGAGTTCGGGGACATCATGGAGCGCCTGGGCGTGACCGATACCGAGGCGGTCCGTAGGACCTACGAGGCGGAGTCCGTGGCCACCGCGCACCTCGCGGAGGAGTTCGCCGGCATCGTCGAGACGCTCCACGCCTTCGTGGCCGCCGACTGGCGGCTGGGCGTCGTGACGTCCAAGCACGTCGACCGGGCGGCCCCGCTCCTCGCGCGCCTCGGGTGTCCCTTCGCGACCATCCGCACGCCCGCCGGCGCGGGCCGGACGAAGCCGGCCCCGGACCCGCTCCTCCTGGCGCTGGTCGACCTGGGAGTCGACCCCGCCTCCGCCGTCTACGTGGGTGACATGGCGGTCGACCAGCAGTCGGCCGCACGCGCTGGCGTCCCTTATGTGCACGCTGGGTGGGGCTACGGGCGGCCGACGGCTCCCGCCCCGGAGACGGTCTCGTCCCCCAGGGAACTGCTGAGCCTCCTCCCCGCCAAGCAGCTCGTCGAGGGGAGCACGGTGTGAGCCCCCGCACCACTGGTGGCCTCGGCCTGGTCCGCTCCTCCAACGTCGGGAAGCCGACGTGGACTCTCGTCGGAACCGGCGTTCTGGCGCACGCGCGAACCGACCACATCCACACGACGGACCTTGATGCGACGACCGTCGACAAGCAGTTACTGCGCTCCGGCGTCGAAGACGTCGTGGAGGCCGTCGACCGCTACAGCGCCAAGTGGGCCGCCACCCCGGGCGGAGCCGACTGGCTCCACGTTCAGCACGTCCCCGTGCGACGCTTCGTCGCCGAGATCGTGCGCAAGCTCCTGACCCTGAACTCCTGGGCACCGTTCGCCTCCGCCCCAGGGCCCTTGACCCTGGCCCCCTACGAAGGACTCGTGGGACTGCGTTCGAGCAGCTCGCGTGAGTACCTCGCCTATACCGTGACATGGTCCGGCGTCGCGTACGTGCTCGGTGCTGCGGCACCGCACAACCCGACCCGCTCCGCCCAGCTCCGGAACCGCGCCCGGACGAGTACGGCGAACACGGAGCCGAGTCCGCTCCCCACGGATCTCGGACGGCAGGACGTTCTGGCGCTGTCGTGGACCTCCCGCCATGCCGCCACGCTGACCCCTGTTCTCGCCGAGCTGGCGCGAGGCGGGCAGAGGAGCCTCCTGCTCGATCTCGCCACTGATGCCGCCGAGCGATGCAGCGCGGGACCGGCAATGGGTTTCGAGCTGCGCGCGGCTCCAAGCGACCTGTTCACCGTCTCCGGCACCGCCGAGGGCCTCCACCGCCCCGACGACGAGCAAGTCGTCCAAGTGGAAGGCCACAGCATCCAACTTGCCCGGCTCGTAAGGCTCTTGTCCGTTCTCTTGGAGACCAGCGGGGGCTGCACCCAACCGTCGTGGCGCACGGTGGTGCGGGCGGAGAGCTGGCTCGACGACATCCTGTCGACCACCCGGCCGCACACCGTCCTGCTGAGCAACGACACCAGCCCACTGGGCGTGCTGGCCGCGCACGCCGCCGAGCGGCACGGAGCGAACTCGGTGCACGTCCAGCACGGGGCGTGGACGCCGGAATCGGTCGCCTGGCCGGCCCTGCACAGCCGCGACATCATCGTCATGGGCGAGCGGGACCTTGCCCTGGGCCGAGGGTGGGCGCGCCACCCCGAGGCCGAGGTGCACGTCCTCGGGCAGCCCCGCTTCGACGTCCTCACCAGCCTGAGCCGCCAGACACAACGGCGGTACCTGGAGAACCTGCTCGCTCCGGGGGGCCGACGCGCGCCGACCCGGATCGCGGTGTGGGCCTGCCAGCCCTTCAACCCCGATCACCTCGAGTCCCACGCGGACCTCCTCCTAGACGGGCTCGCCGAGGCGGGCGGCGACTGGGGGCTCGTCATCGCTCCACACCCGGCGCAGGGAGCCGACGCCTTCACCGCTCTGGTGAAGCGGGACGCCGGACCGCCCATCGCGGTGGCCGATCCCCGAGTCGGAGCCCGAGGCTGCCTCGCCGGCGCGGACGTCCTGGCGAGCGCGTACTCGACGTGCGGGATCGAAGCCGCGCTGCTCGGCATCCCGGTCCTCGAAATCGGCCCGCCGGGCGAACGCACCCTGGGCCTGACCAGTCACGGACTGGCGACCCGGTGCGAAGCCGCCGGTGAGGTCGCCGAAGCACTCTCCGGCTTGCGCGCGGGCCCTGCGCCGATTCCGCGGGCGGCCCTGGACGCGGTCTGCCGGTGGCGCGGCGACAGCGCCACTCGGATCGCCCAGCTCATCACCGACCGCGCCACCTCCGGCCCGAGGGCCGACGACTCCACCCACCACCACCCGGGCGCCGCTGCGTCGCCCAAGGACGAAGGAGCATCCATCCGATGACATCCCTCACGGCCGACAGCATCGCCGAGCTGTTCTCCGGCGCCGTCACGCTGGCCAAGTCCGGCGAGAAGATCAGCCCCCGGGGCATGGCCACCCACGAAGTCCGCGATGTGCACCTGCTGCTCACCCAGCCGCGTGCCCGCCTGCTCTACGCCCCGCCCGCCCGCATCGTGAATCCGGCCTTCGCCGTCGCCGAGACGGTTTGGCACCTGTCCGGCTCCGACGCCCCGTGGATCTTCGACTACAACAACCGGCTGCGGCAGTTCGCCGACGAAGGCGTCCTCCTGGGGGCGTACGGCCCCAGGATGCGGAACTGGGCAGGCAAGGTCGACCAGCTCGCCCGCGTCGTCGAGATCCTCCAAGCCGACCCCGACTCCCGGCGAGCCCTAATCCAGCTCTACGACCCGGCCCAGGACGCCGCAGGGCACAAGGACGTGCCGTGCACCCTTGGGTTCCGGTTCCACCTGCGCGCCGGCCGCCTGCACATGGCGACCATGATGCGCGGCCAAGACGTATGGATCGGCATGCCGTACGACGTGTTCTTCTACACCGTGCTGCACGAGCTGGTCGCCGGATGGCTCGACGCCGAACTCGGCGAGTTTCACCTGCACATCGGCTCGTTGCACATCTACGACGAGCACATCGAGCAGGCCGACATGCTCACCTCGCTCCCGGCGAGCGCGATCATGCCCGACCTGCGAACACCCTGGAACAGTTTCGGCGGCCTGCTCGACCAGGTCGAGGCCCGTGACGTGACCGGCCACCCCGGCTGGGACGCGATGGCCGAGACGCTGCGCAGCTACCGGCTGTGGAAGGACGGCAAGCGCGAGCAGGCGGGGCGGGCGGCCGACACGATCGACGGGCCCCTCGGCCAAGCCCTCACCGCCTGGTACGGAGAGCTGGAGCGGCGCTCGACCAATCGCGCCGCGACGGCCGGGGCAAGGTGACCGCCGCCATGAAGCGCACCCCCTCCGTCGTCCTCGGCCTGTGCTCGTACACTCACGACTCCTCGGCCGCCCTTCTCGTCGACGGTGAACTCGTCGGCTTCGTCGAGGAGGAACGCCTCTCCGAGCAGAAGCACACCAAGCTCTACCCGGCTCGCGCCGTGGGCTGGCTCCTCGACCAGGCCAAGCTGAGCGCCAGCGACGTGGACGCCGTCGCTTACAACTTCCAGCCCGCCCGCTACCTCGCCGAGTCGCCCGTCGCCCTGCGCATGGCGTTCTCGTCGGCCACGCGCGACCGCAGCCTGGCTCGCGCCCACGGGTTCGCCAAGGTCGCCCTGCGCGCCCGGCGGCGGCTGCGCGTCCTCGGCAGCCAGTTCCCCTCGGCCCGCGTCACATCGGTCCTGCACCACCGAGCCCACCAGCTCACGGCCTACGCCGCCTCCGGCTGGGACGAAGCGGCCGTACTCGTCGTCGACAGCCTCGGCGAGCGGCAGACCACCACGATTGCCCACGGCCACGGCGTTCAGCACCCCCGCGTCCACACCCTGGAAGCGATCAACGACCCGGCCTCCCTCGGCTACGTGTACGGCGCCGTCACCGAGCACCTGGGCTGGCGGCGGGGCGACGAGGAGGGCACCGTCATGGCGCTGGCCGCCCTCGGCGACCCAGCCCGCTTCCGGCACCTGTTCAGCACGGCCGTCCGCACGACGGCCACGGGCTTTCGCATCCACCCCGGCTACTTCCCGACGCGCACCCTCACCTCGGGATACCCGAGAACATCCCGGCGGTTCGTCGCCGAGACCTGCCCCGAGCGGCATCCGAGCGAGCCGCTCACCGACGTCCACCGAGACCTGGCGGCTGCCCTTCAGGAGCGGACCGAGCAGGTGATGGTTCACCTTGCCCGCCGCGCCCGTGTGCTCACCGGCTCCCGGCGCCTGTGCGTGGGCGGCGGCGTCGCCACGAACTGCGTGAGCATCGGGAAGATCATCGAAGCCGGCATCTTCGACGAGGTATTCGTCCCGCCGGCACCGGGCGACGCCGGAACCGCGATCGGGGCCGCGCTCGCCGTCCACGTCGACGCGCGCACGCCTCGCCCGGTCGCCGGCATCGCCCGCCACTGTTACCTGGGCCCCTCCTACGAGGACCAGCCCCTCGACCTGACCCCCTGGCCCGGCCTCCACCAGAAGACCCTCGGCATCGAGACCGCCGAGTTCCTCGCCGACCAGCTCGCCCACGGCGTGATCGCCGGACTCTTCCAGGGAGGGGTCGAAGCCGGGCCGCGTGCCCTGGGCAACCGCTCGATCCTCGCCTCCCCGCTGGAGCCCGGCGTCGTCGAGCGGCTCAACGCCACCGTGAAGTTCCGCGAGCCGTTCCGGCCCTTCGCCCCCATGGTCCCCGCCGAGCGCGCCGCCGAGTTCTTCACCCTCGGCCAGCCGGCCCCATACATGTCCATGGCCTCCGGGGTGACAGACCTGACGCGCGAGCGGGTGCCGGCCATCGTGCACGCCAACGGCACCTCCCGCCTGCAGACCGTCACCCGGTCGCAGAACCCGTTCATGCACGCGGTGCTGACCGCCTTCGGCCGCCGAACCGGCATCCCCGTGCTGATCAACACCTCCCTCAACGTCAAGGGGAAACCGATCTGCGGAACGCCCGAGATGGCCCTGGACTGCCTGGCCAACTCCGGCCTCGACGCCCTGCTCCTTGAAGGGCGGTGGATCACCAAATGAAGATCGGGTACAGCTTCTGGGGCTTCCTCGGCAACGGCGTCACCGACACCCCTGACGGAGGCCGCAGCCACCGCCGCCCCTTCATCGACGCCCTCCTTGCCCGCGGTCACGAGATCGTCTTCCTCCAGCCCGACCGCGACCGCCTCGAAGCCGGTGACGACCTCGGCGGCCCGTACACCTTCGACGACGGCTTGCCCGGCATCGACGCCCTGTTCCTGGAGTGGCGCTGGGCCATCCCCGGCCGCAACACCACCGTGTGCGGCAGCGAGGGACACACCTGCGACCTCCACCGGCAGGCACAGCTCATCAACCACTACACGGCCCGGTCCCAGACGCCCACCGTCATCTGGGACAAGGACCGCACCCTGCGCGCCGAGAGCGTGTGGCGCCGTACGGCCCACACCCGCGTCTGCGAGGCCGCGCTCGCCCCGACGCTCGGCGCGCACTCGCTGCTCTTCCCCGTCGCCGAGGACCTCCTCGCCCAGGCTGATCCCCTCACCCTGGCGGCGCGGCCCCGGGATCTCACGCTCGGCTACGTGGGCAACCAGTACGACCGCGATGAGCCCTTCGACCGCTTCTTCGCCCCGGCAGCCGCCCGCGTCGAGCACCTGGTCGCCGGGAAGTGGGCGAAGACCGGCCGCTGGCCGCACGTCCGCTTCGCGGGCCGGATCCCGTTCGAGGACGCCGCCGGCGTCTACGGCCGGTCCCTGGCCACGGTGCTCATGCTGCCCGAGCGGTACGCCGCCGTCGGGCAGATGACCCAGCGCATCTTCGAGGCCGTGCTCGCTGGCTGCCTGCCGCTGGCCCCGGCGGACATCCGCTTCGCCGACCGGTTCGTCCCGAAGGAACTGGTCGTGCGCTCCGGCAACGACGTCCTCGAACGCCTCTCCTACCTGCGCGAGATCGCCGGCACCGAGCAGCACGCCGCCCTGATCGCCGCGTGCGTGGACCGGCTGCGTCTATTCGGCCTGTGCCGGCAGGTCAACACCCTGGAGTCCGTCCTGCACGGCCTCCTCCAGACCACGGCGACCGAGCGGGGAGCTGCCTGATGCAGACCGCTCGATCGACCACGGCGCGCGGACCCTCCGGGCCTCTCCCGGAGGATGGGTCCGCCGGACACCCGAACCTCTCTACGCTGGAGCACCATGAAGAAGGTCGCCATCGTCGGCTGCGGAGGCAGCGGCAAATCCCACGTGGCCCGCGAACTGGGCAGGATCCTCGACGCCCCGGTGACGCACCTGGACGCCGCGTTCTACGACGACGAGTGGAACGCGTTGCCCATGGACAAGTTCACCGACGTCCAGCGCGAGCTGGTCGCGCAGCCGCGGTGGGTGATCGACGGCAACTACAACTCGACGCTTCAGGTACGGCTCGAAGCCTGCGACACGGTGGTCCTGATGGACGTGTCGACCGTGGCAGCGCTGTACGGGATCTTCTCCCGGCAGATCCGGCACGGGGCCGGGCACAAGGGCAACGGGGTGCACAACCGCATCCACTGGGGCGTGATCAAGTACGTCGCCACGTACCGGCGCAAGATGCGACCCCGCGTGATGGCGAAGATCGAGGAGTTCGGCTCCGGTGCCGATGTGGTGCTGCTGGCCAGTCGGCGTCAGACGCGCCGCTGGCTGCGGAAGGTAGCCGCCGAGCAGTCCTGACCGGCCCGCGCCCCCGGCCAGGGGGTGCGGCATGAACGAGCCCAACCCGTTCCTGGACCCCGCCCGACAGTCGGAGCTGTACGGACACGCCTCTCGGCTGGCCGGGCGCACCAGCGCCCTGATGCGCGCCAAGACCGCCGGCCACCCGGTGCCCGAGACGATCGTCAGCCTGGTGCAGACCCATCACGCCCGGCCCGACCGGCTCGGCGTGGTGCTCGACATCGGCTGCGGTCGTGGCACGAGCAGCCGCGTCATCGCCGAGCAGCTCCGGCCCGAGCGCCTAGTGGGGCTGGACGCCGCCCCCTCCCTGCTCGCCCAGGCCCGCGAGCGCGCCAAGGGCCTGCCCGACAGCACGGTGGACTTCGTCGAAGGCGACTTCCACGACCTCCCTCTGCCCGACGGGTCGAGCGACATCGTCGTCGCGGCGTTCTGCCTCTACCACTCGCCGCGCCCCCAGGACGTCGTCGGACAGATCGCCAGGGTCCTCGCCCCCGGTGGTGTGGCCGTGCTCGTCACCAAGGGCCTCGACAGCTACCGAGAGATGGACCAGCTGGTCGCCTCCGCCGGCCTCGATCCGCGTGCCGCCCAGCACGAGAGCCTCTACACCGCAGCCCACAGCGGCAACCTCGCCGACGTGGCCGCCTCCTCTCTCGACGTGATCGCCGTCCTGGACGAGGAACACGTCTTCACCTTCGACGGCCACGACCACACGGCGCAGTACCTGGCCACCAACCCCAAGTACGACCTGGCGCCCGGCCTGTACGGCAACCCCGGTGCCCTGGCGGCGACACTGCACGAGTTCCTTCCCGACCAGCCGCTGACCACCCGGTCCCGGATCACCTTCGTCGTCGCCCAGCCGAAGGAAGGAGGAGAGCCGGCATGAGCCCCGCCTCGTTCACCAAGCACTACGCGGAACCGGAACGCGCGGCGGGGGCGGTGCGCCACTACCGGTGGCTCACCGCGCACGCCAAGCCGCTGCGGCAGCCGGCCCTCCACACTGCCGGACCGCGGTTCCTGACGTTCGAACGGATCGCGGGCCGCCCCGTACGTCCCGAGGACCTCCCTCGCGTGGCGGAACTGCTCGGCCACGCCCACGGTGCCGCCTGGGCCAGCGACCTGCACTCCGCGTCGCTGGACACCCCGCACCACTTCGAGGACGGCACGCAGTTCGACGACTACCTCGGGCCCCGGAAGATCGCTCTACGGCGACGCCACGAGCAGGGCTACCTGCCCAACAAGACGGCCCTACACGCGATGCTCGGCCTGCTACAGGCGACCGCCGAGGGCCCGTGCGCCTTCTACAAGGACAGCAACCCGCGGAACTTCATCATCACCGCACAAGACATCGTCGCCGTCGACACCGACGACCTGTCCCTCGCCCCGCTGGGCTACGACCTCGCCAAGCTCATCGCGACGCTCCACCTGACCTACGGGCCGCTCTCGGACCAAGCCGTCACTACCGCCCTGCTCGCGTACAACGCGGCAGCCCGACGCTACGACGCCCGGCTGGGCACGACGGACCGAGGCCAGCTCGACAGCTTCCTGGGCCTGCACGCCGTGCTCACCGCACCGTACGTCGGCCGCAACGGCTACCACTACAGCCTGCCCCTCCGCTTCACGCACCGAGGAGCCTCATGATCACCACCGAACTCGTCTTCGTCCGGCACGGCCAGGCCCAGTGCAACGCCGACGGCCTCGTCGGGGGCCCGCGCACCTGCACCGGCCTGACCAACCTCGGGTACGCCCAAGCCGAACAGGCCGCACGCCGCCTGGCCACCGAGCACCTGAAGAAGCCCTTCGACGTCATCTACACCGGCCCGCGGATCCGCCTCGTCCAGACCGGCGAGATCATCGCCCAGACGCTCCAGATCCCCGTGCTCCACGACGAGCGACTCGACGGCCCGGTCCACGGCGACGCCGACGGCCAGCCCTGGGACGCGGTGAAGACGGCCGCCGACGGCGGGCCGCACGCCCACCCCGACAGGCCCTGGGCCAACGGCTCCGACACCTGGAACGGGTTCCTGAAGCGCGCCAGCAGGAACCTGAGCCAGCTCATCAAGGAGAACCACGGCAAGCGCGTCGTCTTCGCCGCCCACGGGGAGACGGTGATCACCGCACACACCCTGCTGCTGGGCATCCCGATCGGCTCGCCCGCCGGATTCACCCACAACCACGCCTCGATCACCCGCTGGCAGCACCACCGCAACCGCCTGGGCCAGACCCGCTGGATGCTCGACCGGCACAACGACACCGAGCACCTCAGCCTCCTCACGCCGGAGCCGACCCCGTGATCGCGACCTCGCGCGACCCCCGGATACAACTGGCGCACCTCCGCCTCGGCACAGTCGACATCGCTGCGGACCCCGCGCTCCCGCCCCGCGTCGTACGCCTGGTGGCCGGTGACGGGCGTCAGTACATCGCGAAGCAGCACGCGGAGCGAGACCGGTACGCCGGAGAACTCCACGCCTACGGGGCGTGGGTCACCCATCTGACCGGCCATGCACCGGTGTTGGTCGGCCGGGATGATGCCACCCGCACCCTGCTGCTCACCGCACTCGCAGGTGACCGGGCGGACGCCTTCGCTCCGGGCTCGCCGGAGGAGGAGCTGGCCCACCACGAGGCCGGGCACGTGCTGGGCAAGCTGCACAGAGCCACGGCCATGCCCCAGGGCGGTGCCGTCGGCGCCTCACTCGCCGAGCGGTTCCAGGGGTGGATCGACCGGGCCGTCCACGCCGATCTGCTCGACGCGGTCGAGGAGAACCTGTTGAAGCACCACGCGGTCATCCTGGGCACCAGCCACATGGACAGCGCGATCTGCCACCTCGACTACCAGCCGCGCAACTGGCTTCTCGGCGACACCTTCGGCATCTACGACTTCGAGCACATGCGACGCGACGCCAGGGTCCGCGACTTCGCCCGGCTCGAATTCCGACGCTGGCAGGCCGCCCCCCACCTCCGCACCGCCTTCTTCGACGGCTACGGACGCTCACCCAACGACCTCGAACGACGCCTCCTGGAGTCCTTCGGCGCCATCGAGGCGGCCACAGCCCTGGTCAAGGGCCACCAGGAGAACGACGCCGCGCTCAGCGCGCACGGCAGAACCGTCCTGTCGCGGCTCGCCTGACCAGCCCCTTAGACGACACCACTCTGGAGATCTCCGTGCCACAGCACGAGCAGCCCCCGACCAACGCTTCCCCCCGACGGGCCGTGGTGACCGGCTCCGCCGGCTTCATCGGCTCCCACCTCGCCCACGCCCTCGTCCAGGCCGGCACCACCGTGATCGGCGTGGACCGCCGAGACCCGTCTACCGACCCGACGGCCGCCGCCAACCTCGCCGCGCTGCGGGGTCGCCCGGGATACCACCACGTCACGGCCGACCTCCTCCACTGCGCGATCGACCCGATCCTGATCGACGCCGACACCGTCTTCCACCTCGCCGGCATCCCCGGCGTACGGCCCTCGTGGGGACCGCAGTTCGGCGACTACCTCGCGTCCAACGTGCTGGCCACCCACCGCGTCCTCGAAGCCTCCACCCGGATCGGCGTATCCCGGCTAGTCGTAGCCTCCTCCTCCAGCGTCTACGGCCCGACCGACGGCGACGCGAGTCGCGAGACCGACCGCCCCAACCCCGCCTCCCCGTACGCCGTGACCAAGCTGGCCGAGGAGCAGCTCTGTCTCGCCTACGCCGAGCGCCCCGTCGGCCCCAGCGTGGTCGCCCTGCGGTACTTCACCGTCTACGGCCCCCGGCAGCGTGCCGACATGTTCACCCACCGCGCCCTGTACGCCGCCCTGACCGGACAACCCCTGCGCCTTTACGGAGACGGCCACCAGCGCCGCGACTTCACCTACATCGACGACGTGGTCGCCGCCACGATCGCCGCCGGCACCGTCCCGAACGCGCACGGCACCATCAACGTCGGCGGTGGCTCGAACGCGTCCCTGCTGGACGTGATCAACATCGCCAACAGCCTCACCGGCCGCGAGATCCAGCTCCACCAGGACCACGTGCGCAACGGGGACGTCCTGCTCACGCGTGCCGACCCCGGCCGTGCGGGAGAGGTCCTCGGCTGGCAGCCGCGCGTCGACCTCCACAGCGGATTGCGCGCTCACATGCAGGCGCTGGCCTCCCCGGTGCCGGACTACAGCCATGCCGCCTAGGCGCACCAGTCGGATCACGAGAGGAGTGCTCATGGAGGCCCCCGAGCGAGCGCGGCTGGACGCCTTCTTCCGAAGGATCACCGCGCAGTTCCCCGCTGGCCAGCCGATCACGACGTTGGTCATCACGCACCTGCTCCAGGAACGACCTGCGTTCTTGCGCGCGATGACCGCGGTGTCCACGATCGGCGCTGTTCTCCCCAAGCCCCGGTCGATCCACCAGCCGACCCTCGACACCGTCCGCCGCACCCTGCCGGTCCACGACCTGAGCCGCGAGCGGTTCACCGACGAGACTCAGGCCCTGCACTACCTGGAGGACACGGCCGGCGGCCAGGACGTCGTCCTGGTCGACATCGGCGGGTATTTCGCAGCCAGCCTCGACACCCTCGTGGACAAGTTCTCCGGCCGCATCCTCGGCGTCGTCGAAGACACTGAGAACGGACACCAGCGGTACGCCGCCCTCGGCTCGCTCCCGTGCCCGGTCTTGTCCGTGGCCCGCTCACCGCTCAAGGACTGCGAGGACCACCTCGTCGGCCGGTCCATCGTGTTCTCTACCGACGCCCTCGTCCGCGCCCGCGGGGACATCCTCACGAGCCGCAGCGCCTGCGTCATTGGCTTCGGCAAGATCGGTCGCTCGATTGCGCAGACCCTGCGTGCCCAGGACCTGCGCGTCACCGTGTACGACAACGACGCGGTCAAGCGGGTACAGGCGCACGCCCTCGGCTTCCACACCAGCGCCTCCACCACCGAGGCCGTTCACGACGCGGATCTCGTCCTGTGTGCCACCGGCAATCTCGCCCTCCGGCACGAGGATTTCGCCGCCCTGCGCAACGGCGCGTACCTCGGATCGGTGACTTCCTCCGAGGACGAACTCGAACTGGGCAGCCTCGACGACCTCTACGAACGTCAGCCCGTCGGACCCCAGTTGACCCGGTACGAGGTCACCGGCCACTACTTTTACGTTCTCGCCGACGGCGGTGCCGTCAACTTCGTGCACGGCGCCGCCGTCGGCACCTACATCCACCTCGTCCAGGCCGAGATACTCGCCGCCACCGCCGCACTCAGCCACGCGCGGCTCCAGCCCGGACTGCACGAGATGCCGGCGGCCGACCGCGACACCATCGCCAGGACCTGGCTCCGCCACTTCGAAAGGTGACCTCGTTGCCACCCTCCACCGGACACGTCCGCACCGTCACCGAGGCGTACCTCGCCCGCCACCCTGACGAGCGCGCCTCCCTGACGATGCTCTTCGACGTACTCGCGGGCACGGACGATCCCACCAGCCGCAAGACCCTCCCCGCACACGTGACCTGCAGCGCCATCGTCATCAACGGTGAACGGGACGTGCTTCACATCCTGCACAAGGCGTCCGGGAAACTTCTGGCGCCCGGCGGGCACAACGAACCGTCCGACCAGCGCCTGCGCGACGCCGCCCTGCGCGAACTGCACGAGGAGGCCGGCATCCCGCCGAGCGCCGTGGTCCCCCTCGTCGGCCACGAGGACATCCCCCTCGACATCGACGTGCACGCGATCGACGCGAACCCGTCGAAGAACGAGCCGGCCCACCATCACGTGGACTTCCGCTGGGCCTTCCAACTCGTGACCGATCAGGCGGTGACGCTGCAGGAGGAGGAGGTCGACGGCTACCAGTGGCGGCCGTTCGCGACCACTTCCTCACCCACCGTCCGCGCCAAGCTCGCCCAGCTCACCTCAAGCCTGCCCCAACCCGACCACCAGGAGGACGCCGTGGCCGCCACCACAGCCCGCCAGACCGCCGCCCAACGGCGCCGGCACATCGCCGTCATACCGTGCCGCTGGGGTGCCTCCCGCTTCCCCGGCAAACCACTGGCCCTCCTCGGCGACAAGCCGCTGCTCTGGCACGTCCACCAGCGTTGCCTGGAAGCCAAACGCCTTGACGGGGCCATCGTCGCCACGGACGACGAGCGCATCGAAGCGGCGTGCCGCGAACTCGGCATCGACTGCATCCGCACCGGGGAGCACCTCACCGGCACCGACCGCGTCGCGGAGGTCGCTGAACGCCTGCCAGCCGACGGGTACATCAACGTCCAGGGCGACGAGCCGTTCATATCGCCGACCGCGATCGATGACGTCTCGGAGGCCCTGTTGTACACGCCACCGGGCACGCTGGCCGTGAACGCCTACACCGAGTTGGTCAACGTCGGCGCCGTCCTGGACCACAACGTCGTGAAGGTCGTCGTCACTGCCGGCGGCGAGGCCATGATGTTCTCGCGTCAGCCCATTCCCTACCCGAAGGGCGACCGCCCGAAGTATCTGCGCCAGCTGGGTCTCTACGGCTTCGCTGGTGAGGCTCTCCAACGCTTCCGTCAACTCCAGCAGGGGCCCCTGGAGAGAGCCGAGGGGGTGGAGATGCTGCGCTTCGTAGAACACGGCCACGCCGTGCAGATGGTTCCTGTCGTGGACGACGGCGTGGCCGTAGACACCCCTGAGGATCTGGCGCGAGTCGAACGCCTCTTCGATCAGTACGGCCGATCGGCCCGTACGCGGGGGACGGATCGGGGAATCACGTCATCTGGCACTCGTGCCCGATCTCCGGAGAGCTCCCGTTACCCCTTCTAGCGAAGCAGGTCCGGGGCTTGCCTACTCGCACCCGGGACGACCTACTAATCCAGAGACAGCGAAGTCCCCAACCCTGCACGTTGAAAAGCCGGTTCACATTCCCGAGCTCCACGCCTGCGGCGTATCCGCGACTGCCAGACCCTCCGCGTCACGCTGCTCGGGGCCCGGGAAGAACTCACCGGCGGCCAGGGCCCGAGGCGGCCGAAGTCCTGGCGGAGGTGCTCCGGCTAAGGCCGATAGGGCTACCGTCCGTCTGCAAGAAGCGTGAGCCTGCGCGACCCCTCCGCCAGCCGGAACCATTGGGGCGACTGCCGCGCACTCTACGCTCCCGAGTTTCCGCTCGGCGAAGTTTGCGACTGGCAATGGAGCAAGCGAGGGCTGTTTGCCGCTACGTGGCGAGGTCGACAAGCCGGGTCGCGGGCAGGGTGGTGGCTGGATTGCTCCAGTCCGTAACCGGGCTTGGGGAACATCGGTACAGCGGTTGGCGCTGAGAACGATCATGAGCAGTGAGCGGTGAACTTCTAGCACGGGTGGTCTGCTTCCTGGGGCCCTTCGGCCAAAGATCCACGTTCTGTAGCGGCGGATGGTTGGCTCCGCCGCATGCCGGTGGAATTTCTGACGGATGACCAGGCCGAGGCGTACGGGAAGTTCGTCGAGGAGCCGACGCGCCCGGAGTTGGAGCGCTTCTTCTTCCTGGACGACGTAGACCGCGATCTGATCGCGCTGCGGCGTACGCAGTACCACCAACTGGGCTTCGCGCTACAGATGTGCACAGTGCGCTACATCGGCAGGTTCCTTCCGGACGATCCGCTGAGTGTGCCGTGGCCGGTGCTGGAACACCTGGCGGAGCAGCTCGGCATCGAGGATGTCGCGGTCGTGAAGCGGTACACCGAGCGGCCGAAGACCGCGTACGAGCACGCGTGGGAGATCCGGGACGCGTATGAGTATCACGAGTACGACGATCCGGAGTGGGGGCGGAAGTTCCGGACGTTCCTGCACGGGCGGGCGTGGACCGCGCATGCGGAGGGGCCGAAGGCTCTGTTCGACTATGCGGTGGGCTGGCTGCGTAAGCACCGGGTGCTGCTGCCTGGTGTTTCCGTGCTGGCGCGGCAGGTGTCCGAGGTCCGCGAGATCGCGGACAAGCGCCTGCACACCACGGTCGCCAGGGCGGCCTGGCGGGCGGACCCCTCGCTGCCCGCCGACCTGGTGGCGCTGCTGGAGACTCCCGAAGGGCGTCGGTACTCGTACCTGGAGACCTTCCGCCGGCCGCCGACGAAGACGACGGGGACGGCGATGAAGCGGGCGCTGGAGCGGGTGGACGAGATCGCGGTGTACCGGCTGGGGCGGGTGAAGCTGGACAAGCTCCCGCCGAACCGGCTCGCCGCGCTGGCCCGGTACGGGCTGGGGTCGAAGGCGACGAGCCTGGAGCGGGCCCCGGAGCCGAAGCGGACCGCGATGCTGACCGCGGTGATGCGGCATCTGGAGGCCAAGGCGATCGACGACGCGCTGGAGCTGTTCACGGTGCTGATGTCGACCAAGCTGCTCAGCACCGCGAAGCGGCTCACGAACAAGGACCGGCTCTCCACGCTGCCGCAGCTGGAGAAGGCGTCGCGCATCACGGCCCGCATCTCGAAGGTGTTCATGGAGGAGCTGGAGCACATCGAGGAGAGCGGCAAGGCGGTGGACGCGGCCGCGATGTGGAAGGTGCTGGAGGAGGTCGCGCCGAGGGCCCAGCTGTGGAGCGCGGCCACCACGGTGGCGAGCCTGGTCCCGGAGGACGACGACTCCGCCGAGATCGCGATCCGCGAGGCGCTGGCCAACCGCTACAACACGGTGCGCCCGTTCCTGTCGCTGCTCGGCGACACCAGGATGCTCGGCGCGGCCCCGGCCGGGGAGCGGGTCCTGGCCGCGGTCAAGGGCCTGCCCGCGCTCAGCCGCCGCCAGGTGACGAAGAAGCCGCTGCTGAAGCGGGAGGTCGACGACAAGGTCGTGCCGCCGTACTGGCGCAAGGCGGTGTACGCGAACAAGGACCTGCCGCAGGGCTCGGTGGACCGCGACGCGTATGTGGTGTGCGTGCTGGAGCAGCTGTACAGGGCGCTGGTCAGCCGCGCCGTCTTCGCTTCCCCTTCGCACCGCTTCTCCAACCCGCGCGCCCGCCTGCTGGACGGCAAGCCGTGGCTGGCGGTGCGCGAGGACGTACTGGCCGGCCTGAGTCTGGAGGCTCCCGTCGAGGAGCATCTGGCGGAGCTGGTGCGGGTGCTGGACGCGGCGTGGAAGCAGATGGTCGAACGCCTCGAAGAGGCCGGCGCGGACGCGAAGGTGAGCATCGAGGTGCAGCCCAATGGGCGGGCCAAGCTGAATGTGGACGCGCTCGGGGCGCTCGGGGTGCCCAAGTCGCTGGCCTGGCTGCGCAAGCGGGTCGAGAAGATGCTCCCTAAGATCGACCTGCCGGACCTGCTGTTCGAGGTCCATTCCTGGACCGGGTTCCTGGACGCCTTCGTGCACCTGGGCGACGGCAAGACCCGCATGAAGGACCTCACCACATCGGTCGTCGCGCTCCTGGTGAGCGAGGCGTGCAACATCGGCATGACCCCGGTTACCAACCCCGGCCACGAGGCGCTGACCCGCTCCCGGCTGGTCCACGTCGACCAGTACTACCTGCGCGGCGACGCCATCGCCGCGGCCAACGCCGCCCTGATCGAGGCCCAGGCGAAGGTGCCGATCGTGGCGCACTGGGGCAACGGGCTGCTCGCCTCCGTCGACGGCCTGCGCTTCGTCGTCCCGGTGAGGTCCATCAGCACCGCCCCGAACCCGAAGTACTTCGGGTTCAAGCGCGGCATCACCTGGCTGAACGCAGTAAATGACCAGGTCTTCGGGATCGGGCAGATGGTGGTGCCCGGCACGCCGCGGGACTCCCTGCACATCCTGGACGCCCTGCTGAACCTCGACGGCGGGGTGAAGCCGGAGATGGTCGCCACCGACAACGCCTCGTACAGCGACATGGTGTTCGGCCTGTTCAAGATCCTGGGCTACAACTTCTCCCCGCGGTTCAAGGACCTGGACGACCAAAGGTTCTGGCGGGCGGAGATGGACGGGATCGAGACCGGCGGCTACGGGCTGCTCACGGACCTGGCCCGCACGAACAAGGTGAACCTGACGAAGGTGACCACACAGTGGGAGGACATGCTGAAGGTGGCCGGCTCGCTGGTCACCAACCAGGTGAGGGCCTATGACCTGCTGCGGATGTTCGGCAACCATGGACGGCCCACGCCGCTGGGGCAGGCGTTCGCCGAGTACGGACGCATCGCCAAGACCCTGCACCTGCTCCAGGTCGTCGACCCGGTCGATGACACCTACCGGCGGCAGATGGGCAAGCAGCTCAGCGTCCAGGAGTCCCGCCACACCCTCGCCCGGGACATCTGCCACGGCAAGCGCGGCACCATCCACCAGGCGTACCGGGACGGAATGGAAGATCAACTAGGGTCGCTGGGACTGGTGTTGAACGCCGTGGTGCTCTGGACGACGAAGTACATCGACGCCGCGGTCGCCCAGCTGCGCGCCGAGGGCCACGAGATCAGCGATGAGGATGTCGCCCGCCTGTCCCCGCTGAAGTTCAAGAACCTCAACGTCCTGGGCCGCTACAGCTTCACCCCCTCCACCCCGCCCCAGGGCCTGCGCCCGCTGCGTGACCCCGACGCCCCCGAGCTCGACGACGACGAGGACGAGTGGACAGCCCCGGAAGCCAGATCGGCCCCGGCACTGCCCCACAGGGAGACCTGACCGCCCGGCGCCGGTCAGCGCAGGCGGCCGAGGCCGGGCAGGAAGCGGCCGGTGCGGGCGGCGTACTGGTGCCAAGCCGCTTGGTGGATGCGGTCCAGGTAGGGCTCTTCGATCCGGCGGACCTGGAGCTCGTTGCCGATGACCATGGCCGCCAGGCCCGCCATGGCGACGATGTTGGGGACGGCGAGCGCCAGCCCGGCGGTCATTGCGGTCAGCGCGGTGTAGATGGGGTTGCGCACCAGGTGGAACGGGCCGGTGGTGACCAGTGCCGGGCGCTCGGCGGGGTCGACCGTGGTGCGCCAGGAGGCGCCCATGGCGAGCTGGCAGACGAAGACCGCAACGATGCCCAGCCCGGCCAGCACCGCCCCGATCACACGCAGGGTCGGCCGGTCCGGCGCGGACAGCGGGTCCAGCCCGGCAAGCTCTGCGATCGGGGCCGCGACGCCGGCGGCGAGACCGCCGAGCGCGCTCGCCAGCCGCGCGCACCAGTGGAAGGCCCCCACCGGGCGCCGCACCCCGCTCTCCCCGGTACGGCGCCGCTGAACCGCGATCCGCACGCCGCCGTCCAGCAGCAGGAACAGCGCGAACAGGCCCAGGGCCAGGAGTGCCATGGTGATCAGCCCCTGTCCGGGTCCTGCTTGACCGCCACGCCGAGCAGGTAGTCGCCCTGGATTTTCGTGAATGCGCCCCGCACGGCCAGGCCGTGATGGGGGAGTTCGGCGAGGAACTCCTGCGCGCTGAAGCGGTCGCGGGTGGGGTGGACGAACAGCTTCTGGTAGGAGGGCCGGGCCAGGGCGTGTGAGGTGACCTCGTCGAAGACGAACATCCCGCCCGGCTTGAGGACGCGGGCGATCTCGGCGACCGCCGAGCGCCAGTCGGGGATGTGGTGGATGATCGCGAAGTCGAACGCCGCGTCATAGCTGCCGTCCTCGGCGCCGAACGCGGACTTGAGGTCGGTGGCGTCGCCCGCGGCCAGGCGGACCCGGCCCGGCCGGTCCGCCAGTCGGTAACGGGCCTTGGCGACCATCGTCTCATCCAGGTCGATGGCGTCGACCCGGGCGGCGCGGAAGCGGTCGAGGATCATCCGCGTGCCGTACCCGGAGCCGCAGCCGATCTCCACCGCCCGGGACCCCGGCGGGAGCGGGCCGCCCGCCAGGCCGAGCAGGGCCGGAACCTCGTAGAAGCGTTGCAGGGCCCGGCGGACGGGGTTGTTGACCGCCGCCTTCTCGATCCGGTTCATCAGCATGACGCGACCCCCATAGATGACATCGGTGACTGTAGCTATCATCGCTCCATGACGATGAATAGCACGGAGGCCGCACCGTCGGCCACCACTTCGTGCGGGGCACCCTCGGCGGCTGTCGCCCTGTTCCGCTCGCTGGGCGACCCGGCCCGCCTGGCGATCCTGCGGCGCCTGGCCGAGGGCGAGGCGCGGGTGACCGACCTGGTCGCCTGCGTGGGCCTGGCGCAGTCCACGGTCTCGGCGCACCTCGCGTGCCTGCGCGACTGCGGGCTGATCACCTCCCGGCCGCAGGGCCGGGCCACCCTGCACGCGCTGGCCCGCCCCGAGCTGTTGGACCTGCTGGCCGCCGCCGAGCAGCTGCTCGCCGCGACCGGCGAGGCCGTCGACCTGTGCCCCGCCTACGGAACCACCATCCCCGCCCCCGCCGCCGAGGAGTCCGCCCGATGAGCACCACCCCGACCGCCGCCACGCCTGATGTGACCGGGCCGGCCGCGCACCGCGCCGTGCGGTACGCGAAGTTCACCATCGGCTACAACGTCATCGAGGGCATCATCGCCATCTCGGCCGGCGCGGTCGCCGGAGCGGTGTCGCTGATCGGGTTCGGCATCGACTCCGGCATCGAGGTCGCCGCCGCGGTGGTGGTCCTGATCCGGCTGCTGGCGGAGATCAAGGGCGGCGAGCCGGACGAGGCCAAGGAACGCCGGGCGCTGAAGTTCATCGCCATCACCTTCTTCGCGCTCGCCGCGTACGTCACCGTCGAGGGCGTCCGCGACCTGTTCAGCGGCGAGAAGCCCGATACCTCCCTGGTCGGCATCGTCCTGACCGGCGTGTCCATCGTGATCATGCCGTGGCTGGCGCGCGCCAAGCGCAAGGCCGGACTGGAGATGAACTCCCGCCTGGTCGTCGCGGATGCCGCCGAGACCAAGCTGTGCGCCTGGCTGTCCGTCTCGACGTTCGCGGGCCTGCTGGCGTTCGCCCTCTTCGGCTGGACCTGGCTGGACCCGGTCGCCGGATTCGTGATCGCCGCCTTCGCCGTCATGGAGGGCAAGGAGGCCTGGGAAGGCGAACTGGTCTGCGACGACGGCTGCGAGGACGACAAGCCCGTCGCGTCCGGTGAGGCGTCCTCCTGCTCGGACGGCTGCAAGTGACCGCCCCCACCACCGAGGCCGCAGCCCGGCCCGGCGCCATCAAGCGCCGGGCCGGGCTGCTGGCCCTGGCCGCCGTCCTCGCCGCCGCCGATCTCGGCCTCAAGGCGTGGGCACAGCAGGCCCTGCTCGACGGGCCCATGGAAGGCGGGCCCCTCGACCTCCGGCTGGCCTTCAACTCCGGGGTCGCGTTCTCCTTCGCCGCCGAGGCACCCGCCTGGACGGTCATCGCCGTCACCGGGCTGATCACTCTGGTGGTGGCGGCCGCGCTGTGGCGCACCGCCCCGACGGCCTCCCGGCTGTGGGGCGGGGCGCTGGCCGCCGTCCTCGGCGGGGCCGCGGCCAACCTGATCGACCGCGCGCCGGACGGCACGGTCACCGACTACCTGCACACCGGCTGGTGGCCCACCTTCAACCTCGCCGACGTCTTCATCGTCTGCGGCGGCCTGCTGCTCGTGGCCCTGTCCTGGCGCGCCGACCGGTCCCGGCCCGCACAGTCGTAGCCGGGCCCGGCAGTCGTGGTCAGGGAGCCAGCAGAGGTCCGAAGGTCTGTGCCGCGATCTGTTCGGCCCGTGCCGGGGGGACGGCACGGCCAGGGATATCCGGGTGTTCGGCGGCCCAGGCGCGGGCGGAAGCGTCGGAGGTGAAGAAGTTCAGCGCGTCGCAGCAGGCCGTGGCCGCGGACCCTCCGCCGGGTCGCTGCCCGACGAACACCACCGCACTCTTCGGCTCCCACGTGGCTGCCCCGTCCCGGGTGGCGACGGTGACCGCCTCGCCGGTCACCGGGTCCGTGGAGGAGATCACCACGTCCCGGCCGAGCATCGCCGGGATACCGAGCGCGTCGATCGCGCACATCGACCACACCTCCACGTCGTCGGCGATCCGCACGCGGTGGCGGGTGGGAGCGGCGGAGAAGGGATACGCAGCACGAATCCGCCCCGACTCGTCCAGGGTCAGGAAGTCCTCGGCGGCCAACTCGGCAAGCACCTGCCCGGCGGTGCGGCCCGCTCCCGCGGCGACCGGTTCCAGCTCCTCGCACCAAGGAGCCGTACCGGTGTCGGCGAAGTGCCGCAGCACCGCCTGGTGCACCGCCCGCAGGCCCCGCTCGGCGGGCGCACGCCGACCCCGCCCGCCCCGACCGACCGCGTCGAGCGCCTCGTCCGTCGGGCAGCAGTCACCCGCCGCGGCCGTCTCCTGCCCACCGGTGGCGCCGCCGAGTGCCTCGCGCAGCGCGGCCACGCTCGGCGCCCCGGCCACCGCGCCGCCCGCCTCCCGGTACAGCCGGCACGACACACTCGGCACCGCCCCGTCCGGCGCGAAGGGGTCCACACCGTCCAGCAGGATCGTCGGCGAGCCGGTCATCCCGCGCCCGGCGGCCTGCGCCTGGTCGTGAACCTCGACCAGCTCCACCCGCGCCGCCCGGCCCGCCAGCGCGGCGGCGACCCGCTCCAGGGCCAGCGGGGCGTTGGGGCACCCCGGAACCGTCAGCACCGTGATCCGCACCATGCCGTCCTCCCAGCTCATCGTCCTGCCCCGCACGCTAGACCTTCCAGTGCACTGGAAGGTCAAGGCGTAGCCTGACGGTATGCGCATCGGCGACCTCGCGACGGCCAGCGGGCTGACCACCAAGACCATCCGCTTCTACGAGCAGACCGGCCTGCTGCCCGCTCCGCCGCGCACCCCCGGCGGCTACCGCGACTACCCCGAGCAGACCACCGCCCGGCTCGCCTTCATCCGCGACGCCCAGCGCGCCGGCCTCACCCTGACCGAGATCCGCTCCGTCCTGGCGCTCCGCGACACAGGCCAGTCGCCCTGCCGGCACGTCACTGCACTGATCGACCAACACCTCGCCGACATCGAACTCCGCCTGGCCGAACTCGCCAAGACCCGCGACGCCCTGCACGGCCTCGCCCGCCGTGCCGCCACCACCGACCCGGCCACCTGCACCGAGGCGGACATCTGCACCATCCTCGTCCCCGGTGACGCGTGAGCCGACTCTCACAAACGGTCCTTTGCCCGAGTAAGATCAAATAGAGTCGTACGGAGATCGCAAAGTACCGGTTCGGTTCGCAGAACTCGTTCTCACTCAAAGGTGGGTTCGGGGTACTTCTGAGAATCGTTTGTGACAGCATCCGGGGGCATGACGGTCCCTCAAGAGGCTTCCCCGAGCGACGCCGACGACGTCGAGCGCCACCCCTGCCCGCGCTGCAAGGCCGACCCCGGCTCGCCGTGCCGCTCGCGCTCCGGCGCGGTCGCCGGCACCTACCACACCGGCCGCTTCACCAAGGTGCCCAGGCTCGCCAAGCCCCTGCGCGTGCCCACCCCCGCCGACCGCGGGCCCGGCCAGCCGTGGCGCCCCGGCACCCCGGTCCCACTCGCCCTCGCGCCGGACACCCCGACCGCCGACATCCGCATCGGGTACGCCCGCTGCTCGACGCTCACCCAGGAACTCCAGTCGCAGCTCGACGCCCTCGCCAAGCACGGCATCGAGCGCGACAAGGTGTTCTCCGAGAAGATCAGCACCCGCGTCCGCGTCCGTCCGCAGTTCGAGGCCGCGCTCGCGCTGGCCCGCCAGATCAAGGCCCACGCCCCGCACTGCCGGGTCATCTTCACGGTGTACGAGATGAAGCGCCTCGGCCGCGACGCCGCCGAACTCGCCGCGCTCGCCGACCACCTCACCGCCCACGGCCTGGTCCTGGAAATGCTCGCCGGGCCCCTGCCCGGGATGTACGACCCCAGCGGCCCCGGCCGCCTGCTGTTCGCCTTCTTCGCGGCGATGGCGGAGACCGAGCGGGAGAACATTCGTGAGTCGACCCTCGAAGGACTCGACGCTGCGGCCCGCAAGGGCAAGCACGGCGGCCGCCCGCCCGTCATCACCGAGGACATGCTGCACACCGTGCTCCGACGCCGTGCGAACGGCGAGTCGGTCGAGCAGATCCAGCCCGACCTGATCATCCCGACCGGCAAGCGCAAAGGTCGGGCCCCCAGCGTCGCGAGCATCTACCGCGCGCTCGCCGAGCACGAGAAGCAGGAGGCGTACCCCGAGGCCGTCACCCAGGCGCACGCCGACTTCGTCGACCTCCAGGACGTCGACGACATCCCGCGTCCCCGCCGGGTCCGTATCCGACGCCCCGGCGACCCGGTCACGCCGGAGGAAGCCGACCTCCGCCAGCGACTCCAGACCCAGCCTCACCCGAACTCGGAGACCGCCACCCAGGAACCATGATCGTTCTCAGCGCCAACCGCTGTACCGATGTTCCCCAAGCCCGGTAACGGGGCCGCTGACCCCTTCAAGCTGTTGGCGATATCAGCTGAATGTTATTTTTGTCGCATTTGTGGAATTAATAACCGACCGAACGTCGGGTTTTGGGTGTGAGGTATCTCGGATTGACAACGAGCCAGGTGCGCGGGGCGGCGAAATGTGGCATGCGCAACGATTTGCGAAACCGCATGTCAAAGCCTTGATCGATCTGCCAGTGGGGACTTTTGCGTAGTTTATTCCTAAGTGTGGAAGCCCCCGCTATACGGACCGCTAGTCAGTTTTCGGTCAAGATCCGCTCGGGGTTTCGCGTACTGTCCAATAGGTTGCCGAAGCCTCGGTGCAGCGCATGGTGAGAACGTTGCTCATTCGCTACAGCGACACATAGGCGTCGATGTGTCGCCGGTCCTGTTGTGCGTTGTCGCGGTGTCGTGCTCGATGGAGCCGAAGGGCGGCGCCGCGCGCCGGGCCAACGTGGAGGGAACCGAGAGGCAGCGGCGCGGTTGCGCCAGCTCGGGGGGAGCTAACTGGTAGAAGGGATTTGTCATGTGGTCTGAAAAGACCCTTCGTGCTGAGCTCACGGGATCGACCCAGGGCGGAGAGACCCGAAGAGGACTGGGCCGCCGTCGGGCGGTGGAGAAGGACCTGCATCGCTTCCTCCGTCGGGAGTTGCGAGATCTCGGTATTCATCCGCCGCTGGACGTGGAGCAGCTGTGCTCGGCGCTCAGCAGTCGGCGCGGGCGACCCCTCTATCTGAGGGAGGCGCCGCTGCCGAAGCCAGGACCGACGGGGATGTGGGTCGAGTACGACGACTATGACGTGATCTTGTACCAGCAGGAGACGACCCGCCTGCATCAAGATCACATCAAGCTCCACGAGATAGGACACATCCTCGTGGCGGAGGCCGAGGACGCCGAGCAGGCGCCGGCCGAAGCGGCGGAGCAGACCCCCGCGCTCGATCCCGAAGAAGAGTCGGCCGTCCTCGTGGAGGGCTGGGCCGCCATGCTCCCGGTATTCGACCCCAAGACGATCAAGCGCGTCGCGCGTCGTTGCTCGTACGACGACGGCGAGGAGTGCTCGGTCGAACTCGCGGCGACGATCGTCCTGGAGTGGGCGTCATTGCTGGACGACTCGACGCCCCTCTCGGAGGACCCGTCTCTGCGGCGTGTGCAGTCGGCCCTCGGAGACCGGCGAGGATGGCTGTAACCCGTGGAACTGCTACTCCTGGGGCTCGTGGGTGCCCTTGCCTGGAAGCTCTACAAGCTGTGGCGGACCCCCCACGACGCGCCGTTGCGGTCGGTGACTCTCTGCCTCCTCTGCGCCACTCTTTCCTACCCCATCGCTATGCCGGGAGGCGCGACCGGCGTCGACACGGTGGCGGGGCACGGGGCGGCGAAGTTGGTCCAGAACGTGCTGCTGATCGTCTCGATGTACTTCCTGATGTGCTTCTACCTCTACTCTGCGGCTGACGAGGAGGCGAGCCGTCGCAGGGCGAACAAGGAGGCGGTCGCCGTCGTGGCCGTCGTGGTGGTCGTCACCTTGGCTGCCGTATCGGTGCCGCACGAGGTCTTCGCCGGCAGTTTCAGCACCGCGGACATGACGATCCCGCAGATCGCCGTCTTTTACGGCGGAGCCGGGTGTTACCTGACGTACGTCCTGGGCCTCGCCGCCAGGTGGACCCGCACCTACGCCCGAATGTCCCGGCGCCCCCACGCAACAGGACTGTGGATGGCGGCTGTTGGGCTCGGCGCGATGGCCGTGGCCTGCGCGATCAGGGCTGTCATCGTGGCCGTCCGCTGGGCGGACATCGAGGTACCCCAGCGTCTCATGGCTGCGGTCGCGTTCCTGTTGGTCGCATCCATCCTTCTGTTCACGGCCGGGATCACCTACTCGGGGGTCCGCGCCCGAGTATCTTCTTCGAAACTCTGGCTCCAGCACCGACGTGATTACCGCCGCCTCGCCGCCCTCTGGGAGTTGCTAGCCGAGGCGTTCCCCGACAACGTTCTGCCGCCGGCATCCTCGTCCGCCCACGACCGACGACGCGCTCGGGGAGTCCACCGCCGCTACCACCGCCGCATCGTGGAGATCCGAGACGGCCTGGTCGCCATCAGCCCGTACCTCCTGGTAGACGACACCGGCATCACAGCGCCCGACGCCGACTCGGATGAGCTGGCAGCTCGGCTACGGCGCGCTTCTGCCCGGATCGTGGAAGGAGCCCCCGTGCCCCGCCGGGCGGTCCCCCTCGCCATGACGCTGGGGAGCGATCGAGCGGCAGATGTGAAACAACTGATTGCGGTGTCCGACGCGCTGGTGACAGACCACGCAACCCCCCTCACGATCAAGGAGGCACCATGCTGATTAGCGGACGACGTGTGCTCGTCGACACGGGCACGTATCTGGACGACGGCGCCGTCCTGATCGAGGGCGACTCGATCGTGGCTGTGGGGCCGCGCAAGGAGATCGAGGAGCAGACCGCCGCCGACGTGCCGCGGTCGGTGTTCGACGGCACGCTTCTGCCCGGCTTGATCGACGCCCACGTACACCTCGTCTTCGACGGGGGCCCCGACCCGGTATCCGCTCTCCAGACCTCGACCGATGAGGCCCTGCTCGCGGACATGCGCCGCCGCGCGGAGGAACTGCTGCTCAGCGGCGTCACCACGGCCCGTGACCTCGGAGACCGGAACGGACTGGCACTTCGCCTGGATGCGGAGATCGCCGACCAGCGCACGACAGGACCGAGGATCGTCTCCGCAGGCACGCCCCTGACCACCCCCGGCGGGCACTGCCATTTCCTCGGGGGTGAGGTGTCGGGCGAAGCCGAGATCCGCGCTCTCATCCGTCTCAACCTCGAACGAGGTGCTGGGGTCATCAAGTGCATGGTCACTGGCGGCGGCCTCACCCGGGGCGGGCCCGCAAGTCACCAATCCCAGTTCTCCGCAACGGAACTGCGCCTTCTCGTAGATGTGGCTCACGCGGCAGGCGTCCCCGTCGCGGCCCACGCACACGGAGCCGACGGCATCGCCGCAGCCGTGGAGGCCGGAGTGGACACCATCGAGCACTGCACGTGGATGACCGGCGACGGCCTCGACTTCCGCCGGGACGTGGTGCAGCAGATCATCGACCGCGACATCACCGTCTGCCCAGCGGTAAGCCCTCACTGGCGGATGCTCCCCGCGATCTTCGGCGAGGAGCGCGCCGCCGGGATGTTCGACCTGGTACGTCAGATGGCAGACGCGGGTGTGAAGCTGGTCGCCGGCACGGACGCCGGAGTGCAGCGTGCCACCTTCAACGGCCTGGTGCCGGCCCTCTCGTTCTACGCCCACCTCGGCCTGGCGAACGCCGAGATCATCAACATGGCGACAACCGCCGCAGCCACGGCCCTCGGGCTCGGCTCCACAACCGGCCGTATCGCTCCGGGCTACCGCGCGGATCTCATCGCTGTCGGGGGAGACCCGCTCTCGGATCTCGACGCCCTCAAGAACGTCACGGCCGTATTCGCCTCCGGTCGGCGGCACGATCCGAAGGCACCAGTCGAGTAGTCGGGGCTGACCGAGCCCTGCCCTCTGGAGCCTCCGGAGGCCCGGAGGGCAGGGCCCTACTCGTCGTCCGTGGAGCCGACCTGTTTCTCGAACTCGGCCTGCAGGTCCGTCAGGAGCGAGAGAACCTCGGGCGACAGACCCTCCGGGCCGAGGCCACGAGCCCGAACCCGTCCGATCGTCCCGTTCCGGGATGCGAGCAACACACGAATCCCCTGGTACACCTGACGGGCGACGGCCTCGTCCGGCTCGAAGTACATGCGCTCGACGCCGAAGAACTCGGCAAGGCCCTCCAAGACAACGGGGTCCGGGCCGTCGGCGTCACCGGCGCCTGTTCGGAGGGCCTCGACCTCCTTGGACGTGACAACCTCCGCCCCTGCATGCCGGTTCACCGCCTCTGCGATTTCTCCATCTCCCGGAACTGCGCCCGCCGGGTAGGAGTGTTCCAGTAGGAAGCTGATCTTCTCCCCGAGAGCACGGGGATGCTCGTCGGCCTCGGCCGCAGCGACGCTCTCGTCCCCGTCCTCTTCGACGACGTTTCCGAACGAGCGCTCCTGAGCTTGCTCCAGCGCCTTCTCCGATACGCCGTACGCCGCTGCCAGCTTCGGCACGTACTTCTCCTTGAGCCGCCGTACGCCGTTTTCCGCCGCAGCCACCGGGCCGTCGCTCTTCGTGCCGATGAACCTCGCCACCTCGTACCGGTAGAGGCCCGCGTCGCACCGCAGGTCGATCAGGTCGGGCGCGCCTTTACGGGGGAACAGCTCATCCAACGGTTTCCGGAGTACACGCGCGATGCCCGGCAGCTTCTCCTGGTCCGGGACGCTTGAGCCCAACTCCCACCCCGCCACGGTTGAGTCCGCAGCGTCGACGGCATCCCCCACCTCGGCCTGCGGGATCTCTGCAGCTCGCCGTACGGCGCGCACCACTGTTCTGTCGAAGTGGCGAGCTGACATCGAGACCTCTTTTTCGTGCGAGTCGAAGAACTATCGGCTCGTTGACCTTTCGCGCGAACCGGGATAGCTTCAGACTACCGAAAAACGGGGTGCCGTGCATCCCTCCCGGCCAGGCTGCGTGCCTGCCGAGGGCGTGAGGCTGAGGAGGAGAACACCTCCTTCAGCGTGCCCGGCAAGAGGGGGTGCCGACCGAACGCGGGTCAGGGAGGGGCAGGGGATGCACGCCAAGGGCCCGTAACGCGACGAAGCAACGAAGAACCGGCGCCCGGGAGTTACCAGCTCCCAAGCGCCGGGCCGGCACCCCGAAGGGCGCCGATTCACATCTCGCGGGCGGCGGGGCTTTGCACGAGAACCACCGCACCGCGCTCCTACAAACCACGGAGTATCGCATGCCTGCCATGCCGAGCGGAATCCCAGCCTGCCCGGACACCAGCCGCCGACACCGCCTCGCCGCCCAACTCGCCGACATGATCCCGGGCGCAGTCACCATCCGGGTCAGCCTCACCGACCCGGCGCAGGCGTGGCCCCACCCGCACACGATCGTGCAGGACGAGGCCGGTCGGTCGATGGAGCTGGGCCGGACGACATCCAGGGTCGCCGCCCGCTGGATCCTGAGGGTCTGGCCGGACGAGGACTGGACCTGCCCGCACACCTTCCGCCTCGCCGACGCCACCCTCACCCGCAGCGACTCGATCGCCGCCGAGCGGGGCCGCTGACATGCCCAGGATCCGAACCATCAAGCCGGAGGCGTTCACCTCCGAGTCACTCGCCGAAGTGACCGTGACGGCCGAGCGGACCTTCTTCGGCATGCTCACCCAGGCCGACGACCACGGTCGCCACCGGGACAACGCCGCGATCATCGCAGGGCTCCTCTGGCCCTTGCGCGCCGAGCACACCTCGGTCCACGTCGAAGACGACCTTCACCAGCTCGCGAACGCCGGACTGATCTGCCGGTACACCGGATGCGACGGCCGCCGCTACCTCCACATCGTGACCTGGTCCGAGCACCAGAAGATCGACAAGCCGAGCCAGTCGCGCCTGCCCTCGTGCCCGCAGCACCAGGCTGCCGACCGGTGCGCACCGTGCAAGGGCTCCTGCACCCGGCGGACCGAGGGCTCGCACACGGCTCCCGGAGGACTCTCCGAGACCTCCGGGAGGTCTCCCCGAACCCTCGATCTGCCTGCCGCACCCGCCTCCCAGACGCCGGGCCACGCAGACGAGTCCGTCGCCGACCGGGAGGAGGCTGCCGACGGCGCGATCGGCACAGCGGGGCGAGCTGATGCTAAGAGTGCAGGTCAGACGGGATTCTCCGAGGACTCCCCGAACCTTCCCCGAAGCCTCTCCGAAGGCTCGGCGCCTGGATCTAGGATCTTGGATCCTGGATCTCTTGTCCCTACGGGGCGCACAGCGCCCGCACCCAGCGTCTCCGCCAAGGACCTCGTCGGCGAGTACGTCGCCGGGTGCGACCAGCGCCCCCCGAACGACGTGATCGGACACCTCGGGCGGATCACCAAGAAGCTCCTGGACGAGGGCATCGCTCCGGCGCACATCCGGGCCGGGCTGGCGAACTTCGCGGCCAACCCCAAGCACCCGAGCGTGCTGACCAGCATGGTCAACGAGGCAATGAACGCTCGCCCCGGCGGCTTGGCGCGGCCGGAAATCCGGCCTAACGTGCCCGCTCACCAGGCGTGGACCAACCCGGCCAACGCTTCCGCCGCCTACGCCGAGGAGCTGTGATGCACACCCATCACCGCGAACCCCAGCTCCTCGGCCACGAAGGCACCCTGGAGCGCATGGCCCGGATCCTGGCCGCCCGCAACATCGACCCGGCCGACGCCGCCGCGCTCCCCGACGACCCCGAGCCGTTCTCCCCGCTCGACGCCCTCCTGGCCGGGATGCCCCCGCGCTACCAGTCGGCTGCCGCCGACCACCCGATGGTCCTGCACTGGGTCCAGATGGTCACCGAGGCGGCCGTCGCCCCCAGCCGGGGAGCCCGGCGGCAAGTCACCACCGGGCCCAGCCTCCTGATGGCCGGAGTCGTCGGCGCGGGCAAGACGCACCAGGCGTACGGCGCGATCCGAGCGCTGGTGCAGAACGGGGTCGGCGTGCGCTGGCGCGCGACCACCGCCGCCGACCTGTACGCCGATCTCCGCCCCCGGCCCGGGGCCGACAGCGAGCGGGAGCTGGCGGCCGTCAGCCGGTGCCCGCTGCTGATCATCGACGACCTCGGCGCGGCCAAGGCCAGCGAGTGGGTCGAGGAGATCACGTACAGGCTGATCAACCGCCGGTACAACCTCATGCTCCCGACCTTGATCACCACCAACCTGGCGATCAAGGAGCTCCGTTCCTACCTCGGCGACCGCGTCGCCTCCCGACTCGCGGAGATGACCACCCGGGTCGAGTTCGAGCCGCTCGACCGCAGACGCTACCGAGCAGCAGCCTGACCTGCCGCAGGTCACCACGTCCGGGCCGCGCCCCTCTGCGCGCCGCCACGAGCCACTTCACGACCAGCGCACCTCTCCGCCGACGCCCCTGCGCGCGGAGAGCGATCGGAGCAACCTGCATGACCAGCACGACGAACAGCCCTGTCCACCACCGCCAGCTCGGCGACCAGACCTGGCAGGCCGACGCCGTCTGCCAGAGCACCGAGTACAACCCGGTGGACCCCGAAATCTTCTTCCCCGACCCCGACGAGACCGCCAAGATCGCCACGGCCAAGGCCCTGTGCGGCCAGTGCCCGGTCCGCCGAACCTGCCTGGACGCCGCTCTAGAAGGAGGTGACACCGACGGGATCCGAGGCGGCCTGACGGAGGAGGAGCGCGGGCCGCTGCACGAGAAGCTCCCCAGCCGCCTCGACTACAGCCGCGTCAACGCCACCATCGCCGGGCGCGACGTGCACCTCACCCATACCGAGCGCCGCGCGGTCGAGCACGCTGCCTACCGCCACGGGGTGAGCGAGCAGCGCCTGGCCTGGCTTCTGAAGGTCACCGAGGAGCACGCCAAGAAGCGATACCGCGAGATCCGCCGGGCCGAGCGCAACCGAACCCTGAACCAGCCCAAGGAGACCGCCCTGCCACCCGCGGTCGACGGTGAGCACCCGGTCCGCGACGACTTCGGGACGGCGGCATGACCACTACGAGCACACCGAAGACGGCGCACATTTCCGCCTGGGACCGCGCGGTGGTCATCGCCCTGGGCGGCGCGGGGTGCGCGCTGTCGTACGACGCCCTCCAGCAGATGGCCGTCGCCATACATGTCCGGGGCCTGTTGACCTTCGTCTTCCCGTTGGTGATCGACGGGTTCATCGCCTACGGCGTCCGCGCGCTCCTGGTCCTGCGCGATGCCCCGCTGCGCGCCCGGCTCTACGTCTGGACGCTCGTCGGAACGGCCACCGCCGCCAGCATCTGGGCCAACGCGCTCCACGCGGTGCGGATCAACCAGGACGCGGTCGCCGGCACCGGCCTCCGGCTCGGGGACACCGTGGTCGCGGTGCTGTCCACCATCGCCCCGCTGGCCCTGGCCGGAGCCGTCCACCTCTACATCCTCATCGCCCGGGGGCCGGTCAAGGACAGTGATCGCGAGGACCTCGGTCAGGCCGGTCACCTCGGTCAGGCCAACCGGAGCGACGGCGCAGAGGTCACCCGGACCGACCGGGTCGGTCAGCAGCCGGAGGCCGGTCGGCCGGTCTCCGCCCGGACCGACCGGCAGCCGCTCTCCCTGGACAAGCCGGTCTCCGCCCCCCGGTCGCTGAGCGGGGGCAGGGCTCCGGCGGACAGCAGCGCCCCGGTCACCGGTGACCGGAGTCAGCGGCACGAGGCCGCTGACCTGCCCGGACAGCCGGACACCGCGCGCCCGGTCACTGACCGCCCCGACGACACCACCTCGGCGACCGGCGACGAGGACAGCCGGGGGTCGGCCACCGCCCTGCCGGTCACTCCGTCGGTCACCGCCCCGTCGGTCACTGACCGGCAGGCCCGGACAGCCGGTGACCGGCGATCCGACCAGGACACCGAGGAGCTACTGAAGATCGCTCGGTCAGCGGTCAGGGCCGAGGGCAAACTGACCCGCAAGGTGGTCGGCCAGGCAATCCGAGACCAGCAGATGACGCTCTCCAGCGACACCCTGACCACCCTGATGGCCCAGCTCCGCAAGCAGAACGGACAGCCGGTCAGGTCCGCCCGAACCTGATCGGACACCACGGAGCGGGTGACCGAGCTGGTCACCTCGGCCGGTCACCCGCTCCGCACACCCGCCCCACCTTCCCCCTCCCCAGAGCAAAAGCGGAGTACACCCGATGCGCACTCACCCGGCCACCCCCGCCGAAGTCGACTCCTGGCTGACCGTCCTGCACCAGCGCGGCCACCTCCACCGCGCCCAGTCCGGACCCGACACCACCTGGATCGTGCAACGCGAGCAGCACGACCGCCCGTGGACCCTGCACCACCCGGTCCTGGCCATGGACTGGATCGCGGACCTCGTCCACGAAATCCAGCAGCAGGACCCGGAGACGAGCCGGTGACCTCCGACGACCCGGCGGTGGTCACGGCTGGGCAGCAGCGTGACCCCACCACGGCTCCTGGCGGAGCAAGCTATCGCGTACGACGGTCCTACGGCCCGTCGTACGCACTTGCCCCCGCCCAGGAGAGCGGGGGAAGCCCGGCTGGTCCCCGAGCGAGGGCGCACGGGGACCAGCCGGGCGACCGGCACCAGGGGGCGCCGGTCACCGGAGGAGAAGCCAACTGCGCGCCGCAGAGCGCGAGCACGCCCCCCTTCCCCGACCGTAAACCGCGCCGTCGCACCCGCAATCCCAGCGAGCGCACCCGTAAGACGACGACCCGCCTCTCCGACACCGAGAAAGCCGAGATCGCCGCCGCTGCCACGCAGCGCGGCATCACCGTCGCCCGCTTCCTCGCTGGTGCCGGCCTCGCCGCCGCCCGCGGTTCGACCGCCCTGCACACCAACGAACACTTCGACACGGCTATCGACGAACTCGCTTCCCTACGAACGGCCTTGGCCCGAATCGGCAACAACATCAACCAGATCGCCTACGTCCTCAATGCTGGCGGGCGGCCCCGCCCCGGCGAACTCGACCATGCACTGAGCGTGCTGCTAAGGCTCCTCGCCTCCCTCGATGACGCGGCGAACAACCTGGTGAACAGGCGGCTGTGATGGTTCCCGACATCGGACGCGGCTCCCGGACCCACGGCCTGCTCGTCTACCTGTACGGCCCCGGGCGACGGGAGGAGCACACCGACGCCCACCTCGTCGGCTCGTGGGACGGCTTCGCCCCGGATCCCGGCCGCGACACCAGCCCCGATCCCGATCCGAAGATCACCCTCGCCCGGCTCACCGCCGCCCTGGACCTGCGGGTCAAGCAGGCCGGAGACCGAGGGCCCGCCAAGCACGTCTGGCACTGCTCGGTCCGCACGGCCCCCGGGGACCGGCGGTTCTCCGACGAGGAGTGGAACGCCGTCGCCCAGCGCATCGTCCACGCCACCGGCATCGCACCGGACGGGGATCCCGACGGCTGCCGGTGGATCGCCGTACGCCACGCGGCAGACCACATCCACATCGTCGCCACCCTCGTCCGAGGAGACCTGCGCAACCCACGCCTGAACTACGACTTCAACAAGGCCCAGGCCGAATGCCGCCGCATCGAAAAAGAGATGGGCCTGCGCCGCCTCGACGCCGGAGACGGCACCGCAGCGAAGAACCCCACTAGCGCCGAGAAGTTCAAAGCCGAACGCACCGGCCGCCCCGAAACCCCCCGGGAGACGCTCCGCGAAGCCGTACGCCGGGCCCTCGCCGGAGCTGAAGACGAGAAGGAGTTCTTCACCCGGCTCCACGAGGCCGGCCTGCGGGTGAAAGTGCGCCACGCCCCGTCCGGTGATGCGCTCGGCTATAACGTCGCCCTACCCGGCGACCGCAACCGCGACGGCGAACCGGTCTGGTATCCCGGCTCCAAACTTTCCCCCGACCTGTCCCTTCCCAAGATCCGCCGCAGGCTGGCCGACGGCACCGTCGAACGCACTGCGACCCCGGCCTCCGGGGGACGGGCGGACTCGTCCCCGCCTGCCCGAGAACGCCGCAGCGCTACCGCCATCGCCGAACGTGCCGCAGTCCTCCTCGACAGCGGCGGCGACGGAGAGGCCGCCGCCCAGCTCGTCGGCGTCGGAGAACTCCTCGACGCCGTCGCGCAGACCTCACCGGCCGCGACCCGCACCGAGCTGGCTGCCGCCGCCCGAACCTTCGAACGGGCGACCCGCAGCCACGTCCAGGCGGAACGCGCCGACACCCGAGCACTCCGCTCCGCCGCACGAGGAATCATCCGGGCCGGCGGCGCGCTCGGCCGGGGCGAGGACGGCGGCACCACCGCCATGCTCCTCTCCACCCTGGTCCTGGTCACCCTCGCCGCCGCCCACTGGCACTCCGCCCGGGGACATGCCCAGCAGGCCCACGCCTCCCGGCAGACCGCCGAGCACCTGCGCACCGCCTACCGCCAGGCCGCCACCACCCCGATGCGAACGCTGCACGAGCAAGGCCGCGCCCTTCCCGACGCCCAACGGCGGGCGTACGAGACGACCATCCGCGCCGCCCTACCGAACCATGGCGTACGAGAGGACGGCGTACCGGCGAAGACCGACGCTCTGGTCGCCACCCTCGCCCAGGCCGAGAAGGCAGGCCACGACCCCGAAGCTCTCCTTCGTCAGGCCATCGACATGCGCGAACTCGACACCGCCACAGACGTCAATGACGTCCTGGTCTGGCGCCTGCGCCGCATCGCCCAGCTCCCCGCCCACCCGGGCGCAACTCCCCGCCGCCCGAAGGACAGCACCAGCAACCCGAAATCCTCGGCCAACCGCACCAGCAACCGAACGACACCAGCGACCGGAGTTCGCCCCGTCGCCCCCACTCCACGAAACCGCCCACCACGCCGCTGACGAAGATCCGGCGGGCTGGCCATCGGCCCGCCGGACTCCGAGAAGTCCCTGGACAACCGGTTCCACCGGCTGTTACGGATGGAAACAGAAGGACCTCGACCGGGAGATGACGCTCGTGCTCAGAACCACCGACCGGCCCGCGGGGTCGACACCCGCGCAGCCGGTCCTCCCCGCCGGCACCGATCCCCTGCTGCAACTCGCATACGAGGCGCAGCCGCCCAGCGGCCCCGGCGCGACGCGTTGCCTCAGCCACCCTCGCGAACTCGCCCTTGGCGGGATCCCGGTGACGTGCACTGCCTGCCGCGCCCGGCGCGACTGGCTGCTCATCAACCACGGGCGCAACGTCTGGGTCTGCTGCCGCTGCAGCAACCAGTGGCTCGAACCCGAGATCAGCCGCGCCGACTTCGACGCCCTGATCGCGATCCCGGACGGAACGATCTACCCCAGCGTCGAGCAGGGCCTGGCCGCCTTGGGGTTCGACGGGGCCTTCGCCGGCACGTACCTCGACTAGGCGAGCGCGAGTGCAGAACGAGAAGGGGCGACACCGACGGGTGTCGCCCCTTCTCGTCATAACTGGTCAGCTGTCGATTCCGTCTCTCGGTAGCTGACCCCGGAAGCTGCAGCCAGGGCACTCGTCCTCGCCCTCAATATGGCCCTCGTACCATCCGTGGACAGCGGCGTGCAGAATCGCCTCCTCCACCGAGGCTTCACCGCTTCTGACCGACGCGATGGCGTTGCCGACGACCAGTCGGAGCACGGCGCTGTCCAGTGAGGGGAAGGGGGGCGATGGCATGGGTGAGGCGGTCATGCCCTGAGCCTAGAGGCCCAACCTGCCCTATTCAGAGGAACCGGCGTTCGAGCGAAGCTCGCCGGAACTGGTCAAACGGTAGATGCTGAGCCGAACTGCAGCAGGGCGAAGCCCCAGTTCGCTCGCGAGAACGTCGACGGGCTGGTGGGGAGACGCTCGTAGCCGGTGGAGGACGGCGCGGTCGTTCGCGGCATCCTGGTACCGGCTGACGACGTAGGCACCGATGCCACCGGACGCTACGGCGAACAGAGCGACGCTGCAGACGGCGTAGTTGTCCTGGACAGCGGCGACGATGGCGGTGACCGCCCCGGCAGCGCTGAGCAGTGCCGAGCCTATGAACAGCCTGGTCATGAGATCCCTCGTGCGAGAGACGGTGTTGAGCCAGAGGGAGACAGGCTGCCCAGGCTGTTCCGGTTCCGGGCGGTGCGGACGCTGATGCCCCGGTGGGCAGCGCCGCCTCGATATCCCCAGAGCCGCATTTCGTCGGACATCGGATCCTCCATGTCGGTCAGGACGAGAGTACGCATCAGGTGGCTGGGCGTACGGCAAGGCCGCCCCTGCCTGATCGGCGTGGGGCGGCCTTCTGCGGTTCGGTCAGACGTGGGCGAGGCGGTGCGAGAGGTCGAGGGCGGCGGTCGCGACCGAGAGGGCGGCGCAGAGGCCGAGCACCTCGTGGAGGGTGGGGCGGACCAGGTGCGGCCAGTCGTCCGGGGCGGCGGGCCAGGAAGCGAGGTGCACCTCGGTGGTGGCCAGGCCCAGGTGGGCGGTGACGTCCCAACCTGTGTGGGAGGCGGGCTCCCAGTGCAGGCGCACGCGGCCCTGAGGGAGTCTCGGGGTACCAGCGGCGAGCCAGGAGATGTCGAGTGGCCCGTCGGGCAGGCCGGAGACGCGTTGGACGAGCGCACCGCGCACGTCGTCTGGCATCGGGCGTACGGCAAGGCGGTGCAGCGGAAGGGTCTGCGGTGAGCGGGATCGCGACGGGATATGAGCCTCCGAGGTGGTTCGTGTAACGGTCAGGCCCAGGCCAGGGCATCGCTGACGGAGGGCGGGAGGTAGTCCTCTTGGCCGTCGTCGGCGATGAACGCTTTGCCGTCCCGGACGACGATCTCGGCTCCCAGGTAGTGGGTGAAGGGAAAGTCGGGGTTGATGGCGAGGCGGATCGGCAGGCCGGGGTCCAGGTCTTGGAGCTGGCGAAGCAGGTGTCCGACGGTCAGGTAGTGGGGCAAGAGGACCTCCGAGAGCGGTACGGGATGAGGGGTCGGGATGCCGAGGGGGCGTTCTGCCCCTCGGCGTGGCTGGCGAGGTGCCGCTTGCGGCACTCGTTGACGTAGCCCTTGCCGGACTCCTCCTTCTTCCAGCCGCAGGAGCAGACGGCACGGGTGTACGCGCGGCCGGGGCAGTCGGTGTGGAGCGGCTTGCCGGAGCTGGTGTGCTTGTGGTCCGCCGGGCAGAGAGTCCCGTCGGCGTGATGGTTGGTGAGCGGGGCGCGGAAGGTCATGGTGAGGCGGCTCCTCGTGGGAGGGGTAGACGGGCATCCGGAGCGACAGGTGTGGGAAGCGTGCCGTCATGCGAAGGCGTCGCGCCGCCGCTGGCGTGCCACGGCGCGACGGGCGGCCCGGTGACGGAGGAGTCAGTGGGCCAGCCGGTAGAGCCGGGCCGGAGCGGAGGGTCCGGTCTCCGCTATGACCAGGCCGTCGGTGATCAGGCGCTGAAGCGAGCTGGCGACGCGATCGTGGTTCAGCCCAGTAGCGGAACTGATCTTGGAGAGGGGTGCGTTGGGGTTCTCGGACAGGCAGGCGACGACACGGGTGTCGCGGCGGCGGAGATAGTCCTGGAAGATCCCGGCGGTGTACAGCAGCAACACCCCGCAGCAGACCTGAGGGATACCGCGCGAGGCCGTGCCGGAGCCCGCGATGGCGTCGTACGCCGCGAGGACGGCGGTGCCGGAGCCGACGATGTGGCTCGCGATTCTCACGAGGTCATCGGAGTAGAACGTCATTTCAACGCCTTTCGGTCAGGAACAAGAGAGGTTCGGCGGGTCTGCCGGGGTGGGCGGTGCGGGTGCCGGTGGGCGGGTCGTTGTCGGCTTGCTCTGGTTGTTCGGCGGTCAGTGCGAGGAGTGGGCGACGAGGGCGGCGAGGAATCCGGCGACGGCTTCGGAGGGGGTGTGGATGCCGAACTCCTGAACCCACGGAGCGCCGTCGGCGGGCAGCACCTGGACGCGCCAGACGATGTCGCGCTTCCATGCGGCGGGGTCTTCGGGGAGCCAGCCGACGTAGACGTGACCGTCTGGGCTGGTTGCGTGGACGTTGGCCTCCGGGGTGTCGACGACGGCCCAGCCGAGGCTGTCGAGGAGGTCGAGAACAGGACCGGCGCAGTGGTCGGAGGAGAACCAGCAGCGGTCTTCCGGGGCCGGGCGGACGACGGCGGGCAGGAGGGTGGCGGAGGTGGTCACGGTTGAACGATCCCTTCGTTGACCTGCGGTTTTCCCAACACCCGTACGTTGACATGGGGTGTGGCGGAGTACGTAGTCGATTCCCAGGAAGTGGCGTCTGCCGTGGGCGAACTGGCCGACGCCATCAGGGCCGTGCGCCGGGAATGGAACGGCGAATGGAGTTGTCGTACTGGGGTTGCGGCAAAGGGCCGCACGGGGCCGAAGGGGGAGCAGGGATGGCGAAGCCGAGCAGACACGAGGTCGGGACCGGACTGGAGCACAAGGTCCGTGCCGCCGGGCGGCCGTGGACGGTGGGCGACATGGTGATGGTCGCCGACGGCCAGTGGGCTGTCGGCGTCCAGACCGAGGCGCGGTGGGACGACGGCGAGGTGGTCCTGGACCGCAGCGCTGACGGACATCGCGTCGAGTTGACGGTGGAGGAGCTGGCCCGCGCGGTGGGCTCCGGCATCTGGATGCGCACGGAGGGCCAGAGCGATCCCGCCCACCGCGACGAGGACCACGACTGATCGATCAGCGACCTGGCCCCGGGCCAGGCGCCAGCGGCCCGACGACGGCCGGAGGAGCGGCCTGGTCCGGTACCTGGCCGAGGACGTGTTGATCGCGCCCGGAGCGGGCAACAGCGGCCTGCGCCAACCGGGTTGCTGGGGCACGGTCCGCCGTCGCGGCGGTTTCACGCGCCTGGACCACATGGCTGATCGCCTGAAGGGCCGTACTGCTTTCGGCTTGGGCGACGCGAAGGTCGGCTGCGGAGCTGGTGATCCGTTGCAGGTCGTAGAAGGCCGGTGCGTGGCCGGGACGGGTGAGGGCGTGCAGGCGCTCCTGGTGCACGGCCACGGAGCTGTCGGCGGTGACCAGGAGGGCCGAGCGGATGTGCATGGCCGAGCGTAGGAGAGGGTCGTCGGTCGGGCGGCGGAAGGCGATCGACTCCAGAGCTTCGATCGGACCGCCCCAGGCTTCCTCGATCATGGCCGTGGCCTGGTCGAGTGCGGTGGCGTCGGGCATGGGGGAACTCCCGGAATTCGAAGGGGGGTGGATGCGGTGCTCCGGAAGAGGAGCAGGGGTCAGCGGCTGCGGCGCGGGGTCGACGCGCTGGCCGACGGCCGGGCCGCGAGAGCAGGCGCGGGACTCCCGGACGGGTTCAGGGCCGAAGCCGACGTGCGGCTTCGGGCGGCCATGACCCGGAGGTCGGCGGCCGTCCGGGGGAATCGCGCGGCGCGTTGGACGGCCTGCGTGACAGCCGTGCGGCGTACGTCGAGGGGAGTGGGAGCCCGGGGAACCTGGGGTGTGCTCGGAGTGACAGCGGTGAGCGAGACCAGGTGTGCCACCTCACGGTGGATCTGGTGGCGCTCGCGTACCACCGGGGCTGGATCGGCCATGACGGCTGCCGTCGCGGCGATCAAGTGGGTGGGCGTACGGGCCGAGAAGATGGCCTCCGCACGGGTGCCCCAACCGGGTGGACCCGACCAGAGGGTGACGGCTTCGTCATCATGACGGGAGAGACGGTTGTCGATGAGGACGCCTGCTTGTCCGTCCGGGGCGATGATCTCGACGGTGCCGAGTTCGGCCCCGCCGTGGCGGGGCCAGCCGGCATCGGTCAGCGGTTGGACGGCGTCGGCCCAGCGGTATGACGGGCTCGCCAGAAAGCGCCCGTTGCCCTCGTACGCATCGGCTTCGGCGTAGTCGTGAGCGAGAGCGGTGGTCAGGCTGGCGACGATCTCGGCCGGGGTGACATGGTTGAAGGTCGCTGTCCAGCGGGGTGAGGAGACGGCTTCCTCGGATGCGGCGATCTTCCACAGCTCGAAGTCGTCGCCGAACCAGCCGATGCGGATCCTCTGGTCGGGCGACGTGACGAGGAGCTGGCAGGGACCATCATCGAGGTAGTGGTGCGGCCAGTGAGCGACAGGGGCGAAGCCGGCGTCTCCGGCTCCGTTGGAACCGGCCAGGTACATCGGGCTGACCAGTACCTCCTGGTACAGATAGTTGTCGGTGGGCTGCTGGACGCTCATGGTCGAGACTCCGGGCACGTAGGAGGGGAACGCGCCCGCGTGCGCGGGAGGGTGAAGTGCTGGGGCGCACGCGGACGCGGTAGCAGCGGCGAGCCGGCACTGGTTCTCAGCACCGCCACCCGGCTCACCGCCCCCGGCCCGGGGCCGACCGGGCGGTGACAGCCGCCGACACCCGGGGCTGGGGCTGCGTCGCGTGGCTGAACAGGTCATTCGGCGCGGCACTCCGGCGCAGGGCTGCTGCGGTCCGGGCACCGTCCCCCGTCAGCGGGACATTCGTATGGGTCCGCGTTGCCGCCGCGACGCGAGCGGGGCTCGACGAGGTTTTGAGCGCGGTGAAGGGTTCGCTCCAGTGCTCGATGGTTGCGTAGACGGCCCCCAGCGACTGGCCGGCATCGGTCAGGACGTAGGGGGCGCCGTGGTGCGAACCGGCGCGTCCGACCAGGCCGTCGGCCTGCATCCGCAGAAGCCGGTGCCGGGCGGAGGGGCGGTCCACGCCGATCTCCTCGGCGATGTGACTGAACCGCAGAGGGCCGTTAGTGCCGAGGGCCTGGATAACGCCGGTCGTGTGCCGAAGGTTTAGACGGCCCAGAGCGTCCTCGACGCGTTCGGCTTCGGCCATCGTCTGGAGCGGCAGGTGGGCCCGGGACCAGTCCGACAAGGTGCGGTGCACGGGGGCGAGCGACTCGCCGAGCGCGCTGAGCTGGTAGGTGCCCCTACGACGGACATCGGAACGGGTGATCAAGCCGTCGGCCTGCATGTACATCAGCCGCTGGCTTACTGACTGCTCGCCGACGAAGGGGAGCTGGGCGGAGATCTCGCGCACCCGCATGGGGCGGTTTTCCTGGGCGAGGATCATCGTGGACCAGGTGGTCCACTTCGGCCCGATCCGGGCAATCGCGTGGTCGATGCGCTGAGGGTCGACCGAGTCGAAGCAGAAGGCGGGGGGCTGCGTGGGGCTGGGCATGAGTGCGCTCTCTCCGGTAGGGGTCATCGGGAGCGGGGGTGGGAAGCCGTGCTGGAGATACCGGCGGAGGGGGCTGCATCTGGGTGGACAGGGCGGCCAAGGTTCGCCGGGGCACCGCTGCGGCCGAGGGCAGCGGCCACACGCGACGTCGCCGTACGAGCCGCACCAAGGGCGGCCTCGCCGCGGGACGTGAGCGAGAGGAGTTGCCCCAGCCGGTACGGGCTCTCGCTGGTGTCCTGGTGCAGTAGCCCGTCGGCGAACTTCCGCCGGACGGTCGAGGGCAGCACCTGGGGACGTCGGCCCGTCCCGCCAGAGAGGAAGGGCTCCTTGCCGAGCGCGGTCCGGCACAGGCGTAGATCGCCAAGTTCGACCACTTCGAGAGCCCTGAGCTGGCGCTTCACATCTATCGCCCAGTCGTCGTCCCGGCCGGCACGCTGTTCCCGGTTCTCCTCGTGGGTCTTCGTCGCCGAGGGCTCGGTATCCGGATCGGGGAGAAGGCGCTGGTACGCGGAGACGGCCTCGATGAGCTGGTCGTAGGCCCGATCCTGCTTGGTGAGGAGTTCTCCGAGCTTCGGGATCGATGTCCGCAGGAACGCGTACGAAGTGCGGGCCCTGCCGAGTTCGCCGCGCCCGATGGATTCGAGGAGCCGGAAGGCATCCCTGGCAGCAACCGTCACCCGGTCGTGCTGCTCGTTCAGCTTGTACGCGGACGTGATCACCCGAGTCGAGACTCGGTACAGCGGATCGGCAGGACGATACGTGGTGTTGAGCATGTTGACGTTCGAGATACCGAGCGCGTCGGCGACGAAGTGCGTACCGGGCTCGGTGTTCGGGTCGTAGGGGTTCACTTGGCCGTCTCCATCCGGGCGAGCAGGGAGCGGACCAGGGTGGGAAGGCTGTCGGGACCGTCGCCGAGCCGGACGTGGTCAGTCACCTCGTCGAGGACGTACGTGGCGTCTTCGAGAAGACCGCCGGAGATTTCCATGCAGGCGTCGGTGATCCGGGAGGCAGCGAGCAAGGACTCGGAGAGCACCTCGACGTAGTCGTCCGGCGCGAGACCGGCGGCGTCGGCCGCAGTACGGATCGCCTCCAACTCCAGCGCGCTGAAACTGAAGTCGAAGTCATGGCCCTGCTTCATGCTGGCCGGGGCGGAGAAGGCGGAGACCGGTGGTTCCGTGGGTATGCCGACGCGTGTGCAGATCCGGTCGACCGAAGCGGTCAGCTCGGCCAGGGACTCGGTGAGCCATCCCAGGGCGGAGGCGTAGGAGGCCAGGGTGAAGAGACCTGCCGGTGTCGCGGGGAGCGGATCGTCGGCCACGAACTCTTCGAGCCGGTCGTTCAGCTCGCAGATCACCTGGGGCCCGGCGGACAGAGCACCGAGTACGGGATGCAGGTAGGAGCGGCTGGCGGCCGTCGGATAGTCGGCGGTGAGGATCCCGGAGACGCGGTGCGCAGCATCGGTGAGCAGGCTCGCCAGTTCGGCACGCGTGAGCGGGGCGTGATCGGGGGTCATCGCTGGGGAGCCTTTCGAGAGGCAGCGGCCGGAGACTGGACTGCTGCTGGAGAGGTCGACGGAGCAGCCGCCGACTGGTTCGCAAGGGGCGAGCGGGCGCGGGCGGCCTGCACCCGGGCCGCCGTACGGGAGTCCGCCTCGGTACCTCGCTCAGGGCCGGTACGGAGGTGAGCGGAGCGGTAGACCGCGTAGTCCTTCCGGCTTCCGGCGGCAACGAGGTAGACCTCGCGCTTGTGGTTCGAGTCGGGCGGGGCCGGGCGGAACTGGATGACCATCCGGTAGGCGACGGACGGATCCACGTACACCTTGTGGTATCCGGCGAGACGCCCCTTCAGGGGTAGGCAGTCGTCGCTTCCGTGGACCAGGTTCTGTAGCTCCAGCAGCGCCAGATCACGGATGCGATCGGGGAGGTTCCGCAGATCCTCAATGGCGTCGGGATGCGCCGCGAAGGCGAAGCGTGCGCTCACAGCAGCCTCCCCTGTACCGAACGCTGTACCGGTACGGCTGCCGCGGACTGGTGGGCTCCAGGGGCGGTCTTCGGTATCTCGGAGCTGCCGGCCGAGCGGGCGAGGGCGGCACGGGTCCGGAGGGCGGCAGTTTCACCGAGGTGGTCCGGTGGCTGCGGCAGCGGGGTGCTGCGGTCGTCCAGCCAGCGGAGAGCGGTCTCCTCATCGGGGAAGGTGCCCTCGCGCAGCGTGTACGTGTGGGCGTTGGAGTCCCCCTCTTCGAGGAAGAGGCGAACAGGTGCCTGAGCGGCCTGACTGTCACGGGTCAACGTCCATGCTTCGCACGGGTCGTAGTCCGAGGTCTGGCTCTCGATGACCTCGTACCGCGTGCCTGACTCCCGGATCTGTGCCTCGATACGAACGGTGAGATCGTCGGCGGGAGTGGAGAATCCGGCACCTACTTCGGTTATCTGCTCGGGTGGGCAGCCGTGCTCGATCAACCAGTTCTGGGCGAAGGGGACCGTGGCGTGGTAGGCCGTCTCCATGGTGAACGTGTTGAGGCTGAGATCCCGCGCCACCTTGATCGCGGCTACCTGCGGCTCGCCGGGGACACCCCACGTGACCGACCCGTCGTGAGCGACGACGTAGGAGTGTGAGCCGTGAGGAGCGGTGTGGTGCTCGGTCAGGACCGTCAGGTCACCGGACCAGAACTGCTGCTCCGCGTACTCCGAGTCAGCGTCGGCGGGTGCAAGATCGTCGAGGTGAAAGTCGAGTTCCGTGCTCATTCCGTCGCTCCCGACTGTTCGGGCGCCGGGGTGACCAGCACTCGGTGGTTCGGCCGGGTCGGGCTCGTCGTACACGCGGCGAAGGGGCCGTCGGGGGCCCGGAGGTGGACCAGCGCCTGGTCCAGGTGGTCGCGGTGCCAGGTCGAAGGACCTGACAGGCCGGCCTCGGTATCAGTGAGCTGCTGCCACGCGAGCCAGAGCGCGTGCAGCCGGGCGACGGCCTCCGGGTGTTCGTCCCACCGCGCGCACCACGGACGGGAGGAGCTGATCTCTCGGCCGTAGACGGGGAGGAAGAGGTAGTTCACCCAGTCGCTGAGTGCGGTGAGTTCGGCGGCGTACGCTTCCCCGCCCAGGGCGAGGATGAACACCGAGGCGGGGCCCTCCCCCTGCGCGGCGTCGGCCGCCTCGGCTTCCGGAACGTCATCCGTGTGCTGGCTGGCAACGGGTACGGGGTCGGAGCCGAGGCGGTCGAGGAGGGCGCCGTGCTGCCTGACCTCGGCCATGGTCTTGGCGAGGGTGCTGGCAAGGTCGTCGAGATCCCCGTCGGGGATGCGGAACGGCTCGGGGTTGGGGGTGGTCGGGCTGGTGTCGGACATCGGGGCGTGCTCCATCTGTGAGACGGCGACATGCCCGAGAGGATCCGGAGAATCCGCGGTTTGGCGCGGCCGGAAAAGTCCGGTAGTGGGGCGCTACCCGCCCGCGCAGCGAGGACAACGAGGGAAGGGCGGTGCCAGCAACTGCAAGGCACGGGCGGCTTGTTGAGGGACGACGCCGTTGCCGAGCGCGGTGAGCTGCGCCGGTCGTCCGAGTCCCGGCGTGGCGGTGACCCAGCCGTCGTCGAGGCCCTGCATCCATTCCACGAAGTCGGCGCGGAGTCGTCCGGCCGCGTCGGTGGGCTCGGGGACGGGACGGGTGAGCATCTCCCATCGGGTGATCGCTGCTGCGTACGGCCCCCATCGCCGGTCCGCTCCGCGGACTCCGTCGACTCCTCCGTCCAGAGCGGCAGGACCACCGCCGACAGGGGAGGACGCCACCCCTTCCCCGGGCGGCGGCCCGGAGTCCCCGTGTCGCTGGCCCTCGGCGTGGGCAGCAGCGACGCTGCCGCACTGGGCAGGGTCATGTCCCCGTTGCCGTGACGCTGGTTCGGCGAGCCCTTGATCCCGTCCGACGCCTTCGGGGTCGGCAGCAGCAGCCACTCGACCTCGTCGGCCAGGTTCGGACCGTGCCCCCCGCTCTTCCTCTTCGACGGATGCTGCGAGCCGCCGTTCTTGCCGATGTTGCTGGTCGGCGTCTTCAGCAGGGTCTCCGGTGGGCCAGGCGGCGAGGAAGGTCCGTTCGCGGCGGTGCGGGGCCCCGACGTCGGAGGCACGAAGCACGAGCCATGTCGCGTCGTACCCGAGGTCGGCCAGGGATCCGAGTACGGCACCGAGTGCCCGCAGAGCAGGCTGACCTGTGGTGTCTCCCAGACACCACGGGCAGAATTCCACGTCGCCAGGGGAACCGGCGGGGGAGGTGAGGAGGCCGCGCACATTCTCGATCACAACCAGGCAGGGTCGGAGGGCATCGACCGCACGGGCGACGTGCAGCCAGAGCCCGGAGCGGGTCTGGGCGTTGAGACCGGCCCGGCGGCCAGCAACGGAGACGTCTTTGACAGGGGAAGCCGGCCGTCAGGACACACACCCGGGGAACGAGGGACCAGTTGACGGCTGTGATGTCGCCCAGATTCGGGATGCCCGGCCAGTGGCGGGCCAGGATGCGCGAGGCGTTCGGATCAACCTCGGCGTGCCAGGCCAGCGTCCCGCCAAGGGCGGACTGCACGCCCAGGTCCAGCCCCCCGTACCCCGAGCAGAGCGAGCCGATGAGCGGAGGGCGCACGATGGTGGTCCGCATGTCACCGCCCCCGTGTGGTCCGGCTCGGGGCAACAGCAGCCGGTGGAACGGTGGAGGGCGCTGCGGCGGGAAGCGGGGCTGCGGTTGTGGACCGGCTGAGGGCGGCCCGGAGCTGCCGGGGCGGAGGCGGCGCCGCTGCTGCCGCAGCGTAAAGGGAGTAGGAGGCGTCCCGGAGGGATGCGTCCGCCAGACCGAGCGCGTCACCTATCACCAGCGTGGCCGCTTCGCGCGCATCCATCGCGTCGGGCTGGTCGCGCATGTGCTCGGTTCGCTCCAGGAAGGAAAGCTGGTGGGCCACCGAGCCGAGCGCGGAGGCCACCTCCCCGGCAGGTTCTACAGCGGCGGCGAAGTCGCTGATGACCCTGGCCGTGTGGGCGTCCAGATCCGGAGACACGGTGCGGATGAGGATCTCGTCGCCCAGGGCGGTGATCCTCTTGCCGAGTTCCGAGATCTGCTTGGCGACCGTCACGCTGTCCGGTCCGCGGTGAGGATCTCCGGGGATCGGGAGCTTGCCGCGTAGGGCGTCGAAGTTCTCGGCTGCGGTGCGCAGGGCTCGGGCGTCGGATACGGGGGTGGTGTTCATGGTGAGTCCAGTGGAGAGGGAGTGGCGTGGGGGAGGCTTCAGCTGGGGCCGAGGGACCGTGGTCGTACGGCGGCTGACCTGGGCGCACCTCGGGATAGTGCCGAGGGTGGCGAGGGGAGGCTCGGTGAGCTGCGGGCGAGGGCCGCCTGCACCTGGGCGGGGCGGGGCACGTTGCCCGAAGAAGCTGGGGTCTTCGGCGCCGGAGGCGGGTCGCCGGTCGCCAACTGCCAGCGGGTGCGCACCTCGTCGAGCGGACCGAGTACGTAGAGCGCGTGGTTGATCAGTGGCCCGGGGCCCAGGGCCTCGTCCTGGGCCAAGGCTCGGACGGCGCGCGCGGAAGCGGCTGCGGTGCGGGTCACGGAGGACCGCATGACCCGTTCACCCAGCCATTCCGCGCTGCCGGGGCCTACGCCGTCGCAGATCGCGGTGAGCTGCTCGCCCGACAGCGTGCCGTCCGCCAGGAGGCCCCGCCGCTGGGCTTCCCAGAGCAGCGTGACCCGGTCGATGGGCTCGCCCCGGTGGTGCAGGGCACCGAGACACCGGTAGAGCCGCCCATGGCCCGGGTCGGCGAAGTCCCCCGGCCGCAACCAGCCCACCACCTCCTCCATGCCCTTCGGCTGCTCCGCGAGGACGGCGAGCAGGAAACGCTCGTCCTCGGCAACCTGGTCGGCCTGAACCGTCGGCGTGGTCGGAACGGTGGTCGGCGGGGCTGGCGGCGCGACCGGACGCGGTTCGGTACCCCAGCGCCGCGCGAGATCGGTGAGCACCCCGGCCAGGACATCCGCCGACCGCAGCGCACCCTCGACCTCTCCCCGCAGGGCGTCGGTCCGAGCCGCCTGGTGAAGACGGATCGCGTGCTCGGCAACGGTCCGGTGGATCGCCCCCTCCAGCACCATGCGGCCGTACACCGGAGCATGCTCGGGACGCGGGCAGGCCGAGACCAGAGTGTGGGCGTACACCGCGGTCAGCCCTCGGACGTGACGGTCGGCCTCGACGACGGAGTCGGTCACCCACGACAGAGGCACCGGACCATCAGCCGCTGCCGCCGGGTGACCGTCGTGTCGGAGCTTCCGCAGCGCGGTGAACAAGGCCCGGTGAACCGGACGGTCGAAGTGATCGGGCGCGAGCCAGTCCAGGTGCGCGAGCTGGTTCGGGTCGAGCAGTACCGAGCCGAGGACTGCCTGCTCCGCCCGCAACAGCGGGTTCATCGTCGCCCTCGGCTACGAGAAGCCAGCGGATCGCCCTGCGCGGTGCGCAGAACGGCGACCGACTGGTCGGCGGCGGCCATCAACGCCGCGAAGCGGTCCAGCTCGCCGGTGAAGGCCGGATCGGTAGCGATGACCGAACCCGAACCGACGACTAGGCACCACTTGCCGTCACGCCGTACGGCCGGCGACCCGGCGAGCCGTCCGGAGCGAGGCACGGAGAAGGGCACGGAGGAGGAGTTACTGCGCGGGGACACGATGGGACTCCTGAACGCGGAGAGGTGGGGGCGCCCGACTGCCTGGACGAGGGCGCCGGATCGGCAGGGAACAGCGGTCCGGCTTGCCGTTCTCCGGGGTGGCGTCCGCGACGGCGTCGAAGACGTCGACCGTCGCCCCGACCGCTCGTGGACGGTGCCCCGGTCGATCGGTGCCTGATCCAGAGGCCGCCGGCTGCGATGCAGAAGCGCCTCGGGGGCGGGGGCGATCATGCCGACAGCTCGAAGTCGTCGTGGCCGATGGTCTTGGCGAGGGCTCGCTCGGTGATCGCCTTCGTGGCACGGGCGGAGGCCGGCCCGACGACCTTGGCGGAGGGCTCCTTGTACCAGGGCTTGAGGTTGAGCATGGCGACCCGGATCCCGGTGGCCAGCAGCAGCACCTTGCCCTTCGGGAGGGCGCGGATCGCGTCGGGCGGCAGGATCCGCTCGGTACGCATGCTCACCGAGGTGGACTTGCCACCCTCGCTGGTCGACACCGAGGTGGTCTGGACGTCGTGGTCACCGACCTGCCGACTGAGACGGTCGGCGAAGTCGGCGTCATCAATGCCCGAACCGATGATCTTGACGGTGGCGGCGGAGTACAGGGCGTCCATCCCGGCCTCGCCCCAGCACCGCTGGCCCTGCCGATAACTCTGCAAGATCGTCATCGGGATCACGCCCCGGCTGCCCAAGTGGCTGTAGAGATCGGGGAGATCGGATATGCGGCAGACGTTCGCGGCCTCGTCGAGCACGCACAGAGCAGGCGGGTCGAGTCGCCCGCCGGAGCGCTCGGCGACGATGACCGCCGCGCGCATGACGGCGTCGGCCGCCGCCGCGATGATCGCGCTCGCGCTGCCGCCGCCGTCCTTGCTGAGGAGGTACAGCGTGTCGCGAGACGTGGCGAAGGCGAAGGGCTTGAACTCGGGGAGGTCCTCGTTCGGGGTGACCCAGGCGGCGACGTCGGGGTCGAGCAGGCAGCTCGCGTACTGCCTCGCGGTCTCAAAGATGCCATCGCGGGTTTCGGTTGCGCCGGAGACGGTGCCCTGGAGCTGGGCGGCGACCGCGTCGTGGCCGGCGTCGGTGAGCAGGTCCACCGGGGTGCGGTCGGCCGGGGTGGCGAGCCAGGCCAGGACGTCGGTGATCGGCCGCCGGTGGCTGGCGGCGGCCAGGAACAGCGCGCCGAGGGTGTTGCTCGCGGCGGTGGACCAGAAGTCGGAGCCCGACGACTCGTCCACGCTCGCGGAGACGAAGTGCCCGGCCAAGCGTTTCGCCCCAGCCAGGTCGCGGGCGTCGGCCAGGATGTCCCACCACATCTCTCGCGGATGGTGAGCGATCTGCTGCGGATCGAGGACCCAGAGCGTGCCGACCTCGGCGCGGGCGTCCACCGTCGCGGTGAAGGCGTCGTTCGCGGCCTTGTTACTGGTGAGCAGGACCGGGCCGGGAGCCGAGAGAATCGCGGGGATCGCCAGTCCGGACGTCTTCCCGCTGCGCGGGGCCATGATCGCGACGATCACGTCCTCCCAGGAGGCCCGGACCTCGGCGCGACCGGGGTCGAGGGTGCCGAGCAGGATGCCGCGGTCGGCGGGCGCGACCTCTTTTACGCTCCCGGTCGCTGAGGGAGGGCCGGAGACTCTTCGCCTTCGTGGTGCTCTCCTTGTCCAGCAGCGGTGCCAGCTCGCCCTTCCGGGCGAGGCCGGTCCTGGAGCCGGAGCGCCAGCGCATCCACAGCACGAGGCCGGTGGTGGCCAGGGCCAGAGTGATCAGGCCGGGGACGAAGCGCACGCCGACCAGCAGCGCTGTGGTGCTCAGGGTCGGCCACAGCATCTCGGGGTGCAGTAGGGCGTCCGTCGCGCGGAACGGGATCCACGGTCCGCTGCCGACAAGGGAGTTGGTGACGTTGCCGGTCAGCCAGGCGAGGGAGCCGAAGGATATGGCGGCGCCGAGGACGCCGAAGAGGAGGTAGAGGAGCGCGTCCGACCCGGTGGTGGTCGAGGGCGCACTGGTACGTGGGGGCACGGCGGTTCCTTGAGGGTGAGAGCGGGCGACGGCGGGGCGCGCTCGGCTCTCGTGTCGTTCACGGGTCTGCTCCTTGACGGCCGGAGGGGAACGTTTCAGCGCTCGTGGCTGGCAGGCCGGGCCATGGGCGGGGGCGGCGTGGCGGGCGCCGGAGCACTGATCTCGACGCCGGCCAGGACGACCTGAGTCACAGTCGAGGGCCTGGCGCGCGCGGCGGGATGCTGGCCGCGCTGGGCTGCGTCGATCGAGCGTCGGGAGACGCGGAGACCTGAGCCTTGGCCGCTGCAGGTGAAGCGGCGACGGCGGCGCCTCGGAATTGGGGGAGCCATCGAGAGCGCGTCTGCGCCTGGTCCGAGGGCTGTTGTGGACGGCCGACACCGAGCAACTCGTCGTCTGAATCAACGAGTTCCGACATGGCCGAGTGGACGAAGTCCTCGGCGAAGCCGAACCGGTCGGCGAGCTGGAACGCCCCATCGTCGAGATCGGTGATCTGCTCCCCTGCCGCCTCCAGCGCCTCCCGGATGCGCTCCAGCGCGCCGTGCTCGGGATCAAGGAGGTGGTCGAGAGCCTGCTTCAGGTCGGCGCCGGTCTCGGCAGACCTGATCTGTTCGGTGAGCCGGAGGAGTTCCGCCCCGGCGGCGTAGGGCCCGAGCGGATTCGCAGAGGTGAACGCCTTGGTGGTGTCCAGGGCAGGGTCGAGGTCGACACCGTAGCGAGCGGCGCGGAGCATCTCGGCAGCGTGGGTGGCGATGGCCGCCCGGTCATCGGTCGGGGTAGTGGTGGGGAGGCGGTGACGTCGGCCGTACCAGTCGTCGATCTGCTGGAAGCCGGCGTGCTTGAGGAGCGTGGCGGACAGGTCGTCGCTGGCGCCCTTGGCCGAGACGCTGCCGCTGGGCTCGGCGGTGATGGTGATGGAGGGAGAAGGCATGCGGGTCTCCTGGGTGCGGGGCGTCGATTGCGGAGCGATGGGCAGGTGGCCCAGCTCGGCGAGAAGATGGCACTCGGATTGCAGACGGAAGGCGTCGCGATAGCCGTTGTGCAGGCTTCCATCCTCGCGAGCGATGGTGGCCACGACGTGCACCTGCCGTGGCCGGTTACGTACGACGATCCACCGACAGGCATCCGGATCACCTTCCGGAGCGATCCCGGTGACGTCCACCAAACGCCGGGCGACAGCGGCCCACTGCGCGTCGGTGAGGTCCGGCTGCCGAGGATCGGAGCGAACCGAGCAGATCCACGTCGGCTGCGCGGGTACACGAGTACCGAGCCGTTCGACGGGTGCGTCGAGGGCGTGCGCCAAGTAGGGCAGCGAGCCGGGCTCGGCAAGCAGTTCGATCGGGGCTCCGTGACCTTCGCCCGCGATCAGCCGAGGGCTGACGTGGTCGCCACGTTCGCCGGGACCGTACAGGTACGAGAGCAGCCCCATGGTGTTGCTGGCACGCTGCAGGTGAGCGATCACGGCGTCTACCTCGAAGGAGTAGTGGACACGAGCCGGGCGTTCGGGCCGTCAGACGGAGAGGATCCGCAGAATCCGCGATTTGGACCGGCCGGAGTTCGCTGGTAAATGCCGCCGTCTATCCCGAGGCATCGGGGCCACGTAAGGCGACACGTTCGAGTGCGCCCGGCTTCCGCTGGTACGTGGCGAGGAGCGGTGGCGGGGCCGTCAGAAGTGAGGGTTCTCCGTTGGCCGGTCGGCCTCGCTGGCGGCCTGGAGCAGCTCGGCGAGGTCTCCGGGCTCGGAGGAGCGCTGGTCGATCCACCAACCGGCGCGAGTGACGAAGCGCGCGGCCTCCTCGATCGCCTCCCACTCCCTCTCATCGGTTTCCCCTTCGAGTACCAGGGCGGTGTAGGCAGCGGCGAGGACCTGGTGACGACAGCGCACGCCCCAGGCGACGGCCCGCTCGGTCCCCTCCAGCGGAGGCATCCGGTACTGCTCCGACCAGGCTTCCGACTCGGCCTGCTCTTCGGCTCGCTTGGTCTCCAGCCAGGCCGCCTTGTCCTGCTCGTCCCCCTCCTTGGCGGCCCGCCAGCAGTCCGTGCACTCCTGCTTGGCGAGCCATTCGGCGAAGCCCGCGCGGCGATCGGCTGCCCGGCCGGACAGGTCGCGCTCGGTGTGGTGGCCGCACGAGTGGGTGATGGGCCAGATGGTCTTCACAGCCATGAGAACTGCTCCTTATGGAAGGTGAGTTAGCGATTTCGGGAGAACGCGATGCGCGGGTCGACGGGGCGACCCGAAGCCCCGGAGGCAGCGGCGGCGGGAGTCGGCGCCTTGTCCCGGAGGCCCGAGCGCGCTGGGCTCGCTGCGAGCGCGGCGGCGTTGCGAGATTTGTTGGGCGTGGCGCCCTGAACGGGGAGGAGGCGCTCGGCGCTCGTGGGCGCGGGAGCGCGGCGCAGCGCCGCGTCGTGGGCGAGGCGGGGATGAACAGCGACCTGGAGACCGGACCGCTGCATCGCCACCGTGGCGCTGGCGACCTTCTGCACGGACTCGGTGCGGTCGGCGGTGACGGGCAGCGTGTAAATGTCCAGATTCGGGTCCAGCCGCCAGCCGTGCTCCTCCAGGATGAGCTGGCCGCCGAGCGCCGAGGATTGGTCGCTGGTGGCCGCAACGATGCCGAGCTGCGGATGCTCGGCGAACGCCACCTCGGGATCTGTGCGCGGGGCCCGGTCACGGGTGGAATTCGCACGGGAGGCCAGCGAGGGGTCGTACGCGGCGTCCACGTCGACCTGGTAGCTGGCCTCGCGCAGCAGCGCGACTGCCCGGGAGGTACGCCCCGGTCCGTCACGCTGCTGATCAGCCAGTGCGTACAGCGTCGGCTGGTCCGGTACGGGGTGGAAGTCGAGCCGAGCCAACATCCACGCGGTGGAGACGAGTTGCTTCGGGTTCGCGGCGACGATGCCGTGGTCAGGGTGGTGACCGAAGGCGACATCGGGAAGTGATTGGTAATGGGTGGGCATGGCTGATCCATCCGGTGTGGGCGTGCAGGGCAGGGGCCAGGTCCGGGATGGTTCTGGTGGTACGAGGCACGGAGGACTCCGAGAAGGGGGGCGGTCAGCGACCGGGGGCGGACGAGGGGCGGGCCGGAGGTACGGGACGAACGCCCGCCGCTGTGGCAGGGAGCGCCGGGGAAGCACAACGCTGCGCAGCCGTCGGCGAGGGGGCGAGAGCAGCACGTACCCGTGGTGGCGCAGGCGTCGACGCAGCGACCTGGTTCTCGCGGACCCGGTTCTTCCTGGGGTGCACGGCATGGCGGTCGGCCAGATCGCCGCGTATCGCGCGCAGCTCGATCGCGTAGGAGTCGAGGCTCTCAGCGATGGTACGCAGACGCTGTGCGTAGCGGTGATCGGCTGGTTCGCCGAACCCTTCCCACCACTCGGCCGTCGTGTCGAGGATCTCCACGACCCGCTGAAGAACGCCGTCGCCCGGGGCGGTCACTTCGCTCAGGTTGGCGACCATGTCGCGCGTATGCGTCGACGCCTGGATGTGTTTGGCCAGAAACCCGAGGCGGTCGCCGAGGCTCGTCTCCGGGATCCAGGGGGGAGGCATGTCGTGTTCCAGCAGGTCAGGGTCGCACGAGACATCGAAGCCGTCGGCCCGCAGCATGTCGAAGGCCCGGGTCACCACCAGCCGCTGCTCCTCCGGGTCGGTCATGGCCGAGGGCAGCCGGTGGTAGTGCTCACCGCCGAACTCGACGGCGGGGACAAAGCCCGTGCGGTGGAGAACCGCGTCGGCGGCGACGTCGTGAGCGAACCGTTTCGGCTCCGGTCGTGGAGGTACGCCGAGCTGATCCAGACGGGTGTCGACGGCGGCCAGCAACCTTGTGACGTCGCCGCGGTGCTGGGCGTGCGGGCCGTCCGGCTCCGAGTCGTAGATCACTTCGTAGGCTGCCGGCTCATCGCTGCGGTGGCGGGTGACGAGCCAGCTCTCGGGATACCCGGGTGGGTGCTCGCTGGACGGTTCCTGCGGCGGCGAGATGATCACGTCGCTGCCGTCTGGAAGCGAGGCATGGACGAAGTAGTCGCTGAGGCCGTACTCGACGGTGCAGACCAGGCCGCGTTGCCGAAGGGGGGAGGTGAGGTGCCCGTACCCGCGTTCGTGCTCCGGATCGCTGTCCGGCGCCCGTGAGGCAGCGGCCCCGCTTGCACGCGCGGTGATACGCGCGCCCTCCCGTTGGAGGGTAACCAGGGGCTGATCGGGGGGCATTGGTGGTCTCCGTGGTCGAGCGCCCCATGGTCGACGACACGGGTCAACGTGAGGGGCGCGTGTATGGGTACCGGTGTTATGAGGATCCGGAGATCGGCAGGTTTGGCCGAGCCGGAATGCGGTGGTAGTGGCGTCAGCGGGACCGATGGGGCGGCGTCGGCGACGCCGGAGGTACAGGGGGCGGGGTTGGTGGAGCTGTGCTGGTGCCGGAGGCGGATCGCTTGAGAGCCACTCGCGCCCGCTCGGTCTGCGAGGGCTGCTCGGATTCGGGCCGGTTGGTCACGTATTCAGCGGCCCGTACCAGCGCCGGACCGTGGAGCGACAGCTCGTGCGCGTCGTGCCAGCCCTCGGCGTTGCGGATTTCCTGGGCCCGGCTCTCGTAGAGCGCCCGGGTGCCGGGGAGGGAGCCGTCCATGATCGTCATGACGTCATCCCACTCGCGCTGGATCTGTCCGGCTCGTTTCAGGGCGGCATCGATGCTGCTCAGGCGCCGGAGATCCTCGCTGATCGGCCCCCCGAGGTAATCGGCACCGGTGGCTGCGGCGCGGACCCCGGCCAATACGTCGGGGCCGTGAGCGAGGAAGACCTCGACGTGTTTCCACGCCTGGGCGTCGCGTACGACCTTGCCGTCCGCGTAGCCCTTCTCGTCCACCGGCCAACCGTCGTGGTCGCAGAAGTAGTCCGAGACGGCGTCCCAGGCGTCTTCTGCCTGCCTGATGCCGGCAGAAGCGGAGGCCAGTGCCGGGACGTGTTGCCGCCACGCCATGTGGTCGTTGCCTGCCGGTGACTGATCTTCGTTGGGTGAGGGAGAGCTGGACGAAGTGGGCACGTTAAGTCCTTGGTTCCGGTGGCGGCGCCACCGCGAAGGCGGCAGCGAAGGGGGTTGGCGGCGGGTGGACGCCGACGGGTTCCTCTGCGGGCCGGCGGAACCGCGTCCGAACGCGAGCTTCGGCACGGCGGCCCGGAGGTGAGCTGGGATGGGCCGCCCTTTCCAGTTGTCCGGCGGTTCGCCGACCCTGAGAATCGCCGCAGGGGTGCAGCCCGCCTCGGGAAGGGGGCGATCCGTGGAGGTCAGCAACTCCACTGCGGCCAGCAGCGGTTGATCTATCCCGTCATGCGTGCGTCAGTGTCGAAGAGTTCGCGTTCGGAAGGGTGGAGGAGGTGTTGGGTGACGAAGCTTCGTCCGGCGACCTTCCACAGGCCCCTGCCCTTGGTAAGGGAGGAGACGGCCTGGGTCTCCACTCCGGTCAGCCCCAGCAGCGATGCCGCTGCCGCCAGTTGATCGCTCTCCTGCCGGTAGATGATGCGTGTGCTGCAGTCCGCGAGGAGCCCCTCGGCCAGTACCCGGCCGCGCGATCCGGCGTCGCCCGCGCTGAGCAGGTCGGAAAGCCTGTGGATGACCAGCAAGTTCGCGATGCCGAGCCCTCGGCTGAGCTTCCACTGGCTCTGCATCCGTTCCAGCAGCGCGATGTGCTTCAGGACGCGCCATCCTTCGTCGTAGATCACCCAGCGTCGTCCGCCGGCAGGGTCTGCGAGAGCGGACTCCATCCATGCGCTGGCGCAGGTCATCGCCAGCACCAGGCCGGTGTCGTCGCCTGAGTTACCGAGCCGGGAGAGGTCGATCGAGAGCATCGGCGTCGTCGGGTCGAAGGCGACGGTCGAGGGGGCGTCGAACATCCCGCTGAGGTCGCCGTGCACGAGCCGACGCAGGGCGTGGGCAAGGTCCTGAGCTGCGTGACCCATCCCGCCGGCGGGGCTGCCGAAGCCGCGGTCGAGGCGGTCCGGCGAGCCCATGACATCGGCGATGTCGCCGAGGAGCGGCACCGTGCCGCGGACCTTGGCCTCGGCGACGACCAGGTCCAGGCCGAGGTCGAGAGCCGTGTGCTCCATCGGCAGCAGATCGCGGTTCAGCACGGTGCGGGCAAGACTGGCCAGCAGCGCGAGACGCCGTTTGCGTACTTCGACGGACCAGTCCTCTTCGGTCACCGACGCGGGCCGCGCCGGGGCATCCAGAGGATTAAGACGTCCGGGGAGCCCCGGTCCCAGGGCGATGGTGTGGCCGCCGAGAGCCTGCGCCACGTTCGACCATTCACCCTTCGGGTCGCTGGGCACATAGATCTTGTACCCGTGGGCGACGGCCCGCGTCGCGATCGACTTCGCCAGCGCCGACTTTCCCATGCCGATGATTCCCGCGAGCACGGCGTTGGGGTTGGTGAAGCCCTCGATCCGCCCGCTGGTGTACAGGGCGAAAGGGTCGTAGCAGAAGGCGGCCTCCGCGTGCACGTCCCTGCCGATGAAGATCCCGGACGAGCCGAGACCACCCTCGGCAAGGAACGGATAGGCCCCGCTGACCGTGGCGGTCGTCATCCGGTGAGCGGGTAGCCGCAGCTTGCTGCCGCGCGCCGAGGCAGGTCCGGGGCGTCCGGACGCCGGGTAGACCGGTCGCAGCTCCGGGTCGAGGGCGGCCTCCTTGCGGTGCTTGGGCGGTGCCCCGGCCAGTTGTGCCTGGCGGCGGGCGGCGGCGAACCCGGCGCGGGCTGCGCGCTGTTGGGCGCGGGATGCCTTGCGGGGGACGAACAGGTGGGAGGCGCTGGCGCGGGTCCTAGGCATGAACGTTTCTCCAGAGGGTGAGTGGTCAGTGGCGGATCAGGCCGGTGAACGGCGCGCGCAGGTCAGCGGGGGTGGAGTGGCGCCGTACCAGGCGGGCGGTGCGCTGGTGGCGTTGGCAGATGGTGAGTTCCGGAGCGCCTTCGGGCAGGCCGGGGCGGCACGCTTCCCGGGTGGGAAGGTCGCCGGAGCCGGGCCGGGGGGAAGCGTGGTAGGCGCGGTGGATTTGGTCGGCGGCCTGCCAGATTCGGGTGCGCGCACCGTGGAGGTGATCGCCTTCGACCTGTACGAGGGGACCGGTGCGTGAGGTGTGCGCGTCGAGCAGCCCGTGCAGGGAGACGAGGTGGGCGTGCAGGGCGTCCAACTCCTCCCGGGACGCGACGAGCGGGCCGGCGGGGAGGTTGAGCGCTCGGTGGAAGTCGAGCGCGGCGGTCGCGAAGGGAACGAAGTCCTGCGCGGACGGGGAAGTGGTGCGGGACATGTGGGTGCTCTTTCCGGACGCGGTGAAGGTGCGGGCGTCAGGCCGCGAGCGCGAGCGGCATCGCAGCAGCGGTGAAGGCGCTGGCCTGCTGCCAGGTGAGCGGACGCAGGTCGAGTCCGGCACCGACCGCCGCGGTTTCCACCACCGCGCAGTCGGTACGCAGCTCCTCTTCGGAGTCGGCGGATACGGTCAGCAGACCCGTCAGAGCCACATCCGCATGACCGGCGATGAGCTGACGCTCACGCGCCTGGATGTCCTGGTACTCGATCGCGTCCGCCTCGGATTCCACCTGGCCACGCCGCGCGCGCTCGGCGGCGTCCGCGACCACGCTCGCCTTCTTGCGCTGGATATCGCGCAGGGCAGCGTCCACGCTCACCGGCTCGTAGGCGAGCGAGAGAGTGCGGCGCACGCCTGCCGTGAACAGGAGCTGGTGGAGGAATCCGGCTCCGACTGTGGTGCGGGGCCAGTTCTCCACCCAGTAGGTGGAGTGGAACGCGGAGTCGGAGACGATGTGGTTGCCCTTCTCCACGACCACGACGGGGCCGGCGGCAGCGGGCTCGGCCTCGGGCCGGCCGGAGGCGGACCAGCGGTCCAGCGCGGGCAGGGCCTTGGGGTCGTACGCCGTGCGCACGACGGCCGCTATCTCGCGAGCAGTGAGCCAGCCGGTGGGGTTGAGCCCGGCGGTCCGCGCGGCCTGCTCGAAGGTCGACGTCAGTTGGGCCAGAACGCTGAAGCTGCCGGTGAGGCCGCCGCCCGCCCGGTTGATCAGCCGCTGCGCGGCCTTGGCGTCCAGGCTGATGGCGACGTACGCCTCGTGCGGCGCGGCGGCGGGGCCCGCGCTCTGGATCAGCTCCGTGTAGATCGCGCCCGCGAGAGGGGTGTCGGGCCGGCCGTGCTCCTCCCAGTACCGGCGAAGGGCGTCCCCGCTGTCGGGGACCGTACGCTCGACGACCTGGATGCGGGCGACGTGCCCGGTACGGGCCAGCGCGGCGAGCGCCCGGCCCCACCCGGCGACGTTCGCGCTCTGCGTGCCCGGGTCCAGGAGCGCGTAGGCGCGGGAGGAGACCTTGACGACGGCGGTCAGCGAACCGGTGTGGGGGTCGTGCACGGCACCGTACCGCCGGTCGGGCGCGGTGACTACACGCAGGCTGGCGGAGGTGCCCGGCAGATTGAGGTGCCCTTCGCGTACGGGACGTCGGGACGGGCGGGCGAGCCAGATCAACTGGCCCCGCATCCGGCGCAGCGCGTACCGGAGGACGATCGGCGTCCAGTCGGCCAGGGACCGACCGCGCTTGCGGACGAACACGAGCAGGGCGATGGCGCTCCACAGCGGGATGAGCTGGAGCGCGCCGACGACGCCACGGGTCATGATCACGGCGAGTAGCAGCAGCCCGGTGAGCCCGGTGACGATGAGCTGGGGGACGGTCAGGCCGAGCAGTACGCCTCGGCGACTGCGGTGCGGGAACTTGACGGTGGCCGTGGCGGTTTCGGCCTGGGATCGGGCAGACATGGCGGGTCCAGACGGTGGGTGCGAGTGCGGCGGGGCGGAGGGCGCGGCGCTCTTCTGGAGGACATGGCAGGGCTCCTTCGCTGGTGATCGGGGGAGGCGGGGGCGGACTGCTGGGTGGCAGCCCGCCCCCGTACTTGTGGCGGGTCAGGATCCGGACGGTGGACGGGTCGGGAAGACCCAGTTCGTGTCGGACCCGGTGGGCGATGGACCGGCGCCGGTCGGAGGCGGAGACCCGGGGCCGCCCGGGGACGCCGAGCCGACGCGTGGCATGCTCCCGCCCGGAATTGACACCGCAGCGGGCTGGGCTGCGGAGCCGTCCTCGCCTTCGGCGGCTTCGGTGCCGCCGGGCCGGTTGATCAGCGGTGGGATGCCGGGCCGCTGGATGAGGGCTCGTCCCTTGTCACCGGTGGCGTCCGGGTCTTCGCCGTACCGGAAGTTCGTCCGTGCCTTCGGCGGTCCGGAGTCGATGCCCTCCTTGCTCAGGTTCCCGCCGGTGGGGTTGATGCCGGAGGTGACACCGTCGCTCCCCGCGCCGGGAAGCTCGCTGGGCCCCTGCGGGGCGGGGGTGCCGGTGCCGGCCTGCATCGCGAGGGTGCTGGCCGTCTTCGCGGCGCCTGCGGCAACCGCCACTCCGGCGACGCCGGTGCGGTGCAGATCGTCGTTGCCGCCGCCGTCGCTGGCCCAGTGAATGAACTTGTACGTCGCGTAGGGGCAGAGCAGCACCAAGATCATGACGACGAGTCCGGCCAGTGCGTCGGAGAGAGCGGCCATGCCGTCCTGGGAGTCGGCCTTGCCCATCGCCGAGACGCCGATGAGGAAGACCACGGTCATCAGGAGCTTGGAGACGACGAGCGTTGCGGTGGCCTCGATCCAGCCGCGCCGCCAGCGCTTCGCGACCTCCCAGCCGCCGCCCGCCCCGGCGAAGACTGCCAGGGAGACGAGGATGAGCACGCCGACCTTCCGCGCGACCATCACGCACCAGTACATGAACGCGCCGATGGCACAGCCGAAGGCGACCAGGGACGGGACGCCCCAGCCCAGGCCGTACATCGCTCCGAGTTGCTGCACGTTGATGATGCGGCGGATGGCGTCGTCCACCGAGGTGTTCGCGGCTTGGAACAGGCCGTCGGACAGCACGTCGACGACCGTGATCGCGACGGAGGTGAAGGCGACGGCGCAGAAGCTGAACAGGACACCGGTCATCGTGCCGACCGCAGCTTGCGCCAGGGCGCGCTCGTCCCGCCTCCAGGCGGCGGACACCAAGGCGATGCAGAAGAAGCCGACGGTGAGCGCGAGGCCGATCGGAAGCAGCAGCTCGTAGTTGGTCCGGAACCACTGAGCGTTGAGGTCGATCGCGGTGGTCGAGTTCACGGCGTCGGCGGCGAGATCCGCAGCGCTCGCCGCGAGTTCACCCGCGGACTTCGCGATCCACGCCCCGATGCCGTCGGTGACGGCCCCGGCCGGGTTGCTGGCGAAATCGACGGCGCCGCAGACCTTGTCCATCAGCGGAAAGTCGCAGACTCCCATGGCGATACCTCCTTTCTGAGGGTGGGGTCAGGGCGCGACGGCTGGCAGAACACCGGCCAGCGTGCAGGGAGAGGAGGGGCGGCACTGGACCGCGAGGGTGGTGACGCGGCTCTCCGCGCCTCCGGCCGGGGAGCCCTTCCACGCGATCGACTGCTTGCCGGAGACCGTCACGGCGTACAGGTAGGTCTGCGTGATCGCTCCGGGGTCGTCCTGGAGAGCCCGGGTGAACGAGTCGGGGAAGTGCCCTTCGTTCACGACTCCCTTGGCGCGCTGACCGTTGTCCGCCATCTGTTTCCAGAGCGCGGGCGACGGGACGAGCTTGGCGACCGATGCGGTGTCGACGTACTTCTTCTCTCCGGTCATCCACCCGCGCAGCGCGGACAGCAGCGCCTGCTGGGAGTAGGCCCGGGTGTCGTATGACCACAGCGCCGCTGCCGCCGCCTTTCCGTAGGCGATCGGGTCGTGCATCTTCGGCGGGTGGGGCAGAGCCCGGTGATTCTCCTGCGGAGGCGGCGATGCCGACGGCGCCGCGCTGGAAGGAGGCGGTGTCGCCGAACTGCTATGTGGTGCGGGCGTGGAGGGGCCCCTGGCGTCGCGTGTGAGGAAGGCGAGCAGGCCGGCGAGGGCGACGAGCACCACCAGGGCGGCGGTGCCGAGCAGCGCCCGGCGGCGCACGCGAGATGCGCCGCCGGGGTTCGAGGAGTGGGCAGGCATCAGCGGACCTGCGTTCCCAACGTGCTGAAGAAGGCGACGATCCCATTCGCCGCCCCCAACAGGAGGGCCGCTCCAGAGCTGACCAGCACGCCCTTCTTGCCGTTCGCCTCCGCCTGGTGTCCACCGCTGTGATGGCCCCAGGCCCAGACGCCCGCGCTGACGGCGAGGGCGCCGACGATGGCGACGAGGCCGAAGAGGTTGATGGAGCCCATCACCTGCTTGAGGACGGACAGGCCGGGAAGTCCGCCCTCGTTCGGCTTGATGCCGGGGTCGTAGGCGAGCTGGATGACCTTGTCGGCCAGAAACATAGCGAACTCCAGTTCGATTTAGTGCACGCCGAAGCCCGAGAGGTGGAGCGACGACGCGAGAGGAGAAGAAGAGGGGAGGGAGAGGCCGGGTCAGACGACGCGGCGGGCCGCGAGGATCTGCGGCTTCCAGGAGGCGAGGGTCGTGATGCGCACGACGTCACCGGTCTTCGGCGCGTGCACGATCAGCCCGTGACCAATCGCCATGCCGACGTGCTCCGGCGTGGCGGCGGACCCCTCGGTGAACAGGAGATCCCCCGCCCGTACGGAGCCGACCTCTACCGGCTTGCCTTCCTTGACCTGCGAGTAGGTCGTCCGCGTGAGCGAGACCCCGGCGGCCTTGTAGGCGCCCTGCATCAAGGACGAGCAGTCGCACCGGCCCATCGGGTCCTTACCGTGAGAGTCGGCGCAGCTCCCACCCCACTGGTACGGGGTATCGAGCTGGCCCAGAGCCCAGCGGATCGCCGTCTGGACCTTGGCCGGAGCGTCCGCCGGGATCCGGTACTCGTCGGGTACCGACCCGGGCGGGATGGTTCCGAAGTCGGTCCCGTCCGAACCGGTCGTACAGCCCCCCGCAGCAGCCGGAACTCCTCCGGGGCCGGAGGGAGCGGACGACGCGTCGTCGCCTTTCGTGAGCAGCGGCTCGATCGCGCGCTGCAGAGCGGTCGCCAGCGGCTCCCACTTCGCGTACGCCTCGGGGTAACCGCTCAGCTGCACTGCCTGGGCGGCCTGGGTCACGGACAGGGATTCCCAGCCCGAGACCTTCTTGAGCCCCTCGTAGAACTTGGTGCTCGCGTGGACCGGGTCGAGGACCTCGGTCGCCGAGCCCCAGCCCTGGGACGGGCGCTGCTGGAAAAGCCCCAACGAGTCACGGTCGCCGTAGTTCAAGTTCCGCAGGCCGCTCTCCTGCAGAGCGGTGGCCAGGGCAACGACCTGCCCCCGGGGAGGGACGTTCATCGCGACGCCGGTTGCCTGGATGGTCTTGGCGTGGGGGATCTGCTCAGCGGGCGCGTCCAGACCCGGCACGGACACCGAGTCCTTTTCGCCCCCGTCCAGAATCGCCTTCACCTGCTTGGCGACGGCCGCACTGTCCACCGACTGCTCACCACCGACGGGGCAGGTGGCCGCCGAGGCGTTGCTGGCGGCGTAGCCGAGAAGCGGGAGGGCCAGCAGGGATCCGGTAGCGCAGAGACCGGCGACGGCTCCCAGGGCCTTCTTCATCGCGACCGCCGGTCAGCAGCGGGGCGGGGCTCGTCGCACGACGTGGGCGTGGAGGGGTGCGGGCGTATCAGGGCATGCTGCATCGCAGCGGCTCCTCGTGTTCGTAGGAGGCGCGGTGCCGACCTCTCGTGCAAAGCCGTCGGCACCGCGCCGATGTGCGTCCGCCTACCAGGGCGGGCCCGGGTCAAGGGAGTTGGTAGCTCCCGGACACCGGTCTCCGGTCAAGCGCGGCAGCGAGCCGCGCTCGTAATCTCAGGCGGTACACCTGGCCTCCTGACAGCGAGTGGAACGAGGGGGGAAGCGTGCCGCGCCGGGGTGCTCGATAGGACGAGACAACACGGATAAGCACAGTTCAGCAGGGGTGAAGCGAGGCTTCGTCCCGGTGACACGGCGAGACAGTAGACCGGGAATCCGGCCGCACCAAACGCCTCCCGGCCCCGGGGCCGCAGCACGGCACACCTCGTTGGGCCCGGCCGGAGATCACGGCTAACCTCCGGCACAACCCCGCCCGAGATGCACGCTGTTGAGCATGGTCCGGAGCGGGAACAGTCCCGTCATGCCCTGAAAGAGGCCCTCCACATGAGCTACACGCTGCACCGAGGTGACGCCCTCACCGTGATGAAGACCCTCCCGGACGAGAGCGTCGACGCCGTCATCACAGACCCCCCGTACAACAGCGGTGGCCGAACCAGCTCCGAGCGCACCGGTCGTACGGCGCGAGCGAAGTACGTCACCAGCAACTCGGCGCACGACCTCGCCACCTTCCCCGGCGAGAACCGTGACCAGCGCTCGTACCGCTCCTGGCTGACCGAGCTGCTGACCGAGGCATACCGGGCATCGACCGAGCACGCGGTCGCCGTCGTCTTCTCGGACTGGCGCCAGGAACCGACGACGTCCGACGCCCTGCAGATGGCGGGGTGGACCTGGAGCGGAACGATCCCGTGGATCAAGCCCGCCAGCCGGCCCCGCAAGGGCGGGTTCAAGCAGTCCGCCGAATTCATCACCTGGGGAGTCAAGGGCAGTCTCGCCAAGGGCCGGGGCCTGTACCTGCCCGGCCACTTCATCGCGTCCCAGCCGCGCAAGGGCCGGGTACACATCACCCAGAAGCCGGTCGAGGTCATGCAGCAGCTCGTGCAGATCTGCCGCGAAGGTGGAACGGTGCTCGACCCGTTCGCCGGCAGCGGCTCCACGGGCGTCGCGGCCCTGCGCGAAGGCCGCCGCTTCGTGGGCGTCGAACTGTCCTCGCACTACGCCGACGTGGCCGAACAGCGGCTGCGCGCCGAGCTGACGCAGGACGACGTCGCCCTGGCCGGACCGGAGGCATGATCATGAGAGCGAAGAGAGCCCGAGGCCAACGGGCCGCAGACGCCGAAGGGCGGCTGGAGCATCGAGAACCGATGCTCCAGCCGCCCTTCTCGTTACGTCAGGCCGCCAGAAATGCCTTCCGGATCAACGGCGTTGCCTTCTCCAGGTCGTCCGCCGACGCGAGGCGCACCTCCACGTCTCCGGTGCCCAGGTGCCCGATGCCGCGCATGTCCCGGGAGAAGCCCTCCTCCAGCACGACCGAGCCCGGGTCCAGTCTGAGGTAGACCAGGATCGCCTCGTGCCTCGGACGGAACAGCACCGATGCCACGTTCACCAGCCGCCGGTAGGCGATGTAGTGCCGAAGCGGTGCCACCTCGACCTCGCCCCATGCCGTTAGGGCGTCGTCCAGTTCCGCGTACAGGTCCCGCAGGCACTCCGGGACGAAGCCGGCACTTCCCGCCGCTGGACCCGCCGGCACCGTCGGCGCGCTGACGACTGCGGCGTCCCGCTCCCGGTGCCGCCGGGTCGCAGCGGGGTTCGGGGAGCCGGGCGAGGAGTCGACGAGCAGGAGGCTCAGCAGGCCGCCGTCGAAGACGCGGTAGCGCACCAGGTCGATCCGCTCGGGCAGTCGCTGCACGGCCACGCGATCGTGGTGGGAGAACCCGGCCGCGATGCAGACCATCCGCGGTCGACGCCAGTCAATCGACGCGGCGACCTCCGCACCGAGCACCCTCCGGACGAGCGCCTCGAACTCGTGGTGCGCCGAGTCCAGCCAGGACAGGTAGGAGACGGCCTGCGACAGCACTCCGCTGTCGGAGCCCTTCTTGAACTCGATAACCACCGGGGCGCCGTTCTCGTCCAGGCCCAGGGTGTCGATCCGCCCTCGGTGCCACGGACCGGTCGGGTACTCCGACGCCAGGAACCGGATGCCGAGCATCTGCTCCAGACCGGCCTCGACCCGCCGCTGCAGCTCCACCTCCAGCGCCACCGTCGAACCGGTCAGCTCGACATCCTGCCCGCCCGCGTCTCGCCGGAACAACATCAGCTCCGCCACCAGCGCCCCTCCCATGATCTCCGCAAAGAGGCCAATCGAACGCACGCGCTGGATATTCCGCGTTTGGGTAGCCTGCCCGATTAGCTAGGCGGCGCTAGAGGGATGGATGTATGCGGATGGGGGCGTCTTCACAAAAGCGCACCGCAGCCACTGACCTGGCGGGCTGCGCATGGCGCCAGCCCTCGTCTACCCACCGGCTCGCGCGAGGCGTGCAGACCGGAAACGAGGCGACTGCGCGGGCGGCGGGACGTGGTGGGGTGGAGCCCGTGTCTATCCCATATCAACGTCCGTTATTTTGTTGAGATGGCTTTGCGTCCCGTGCGGGGGCCGGGGGCTGTCCGCTGCCTGTTTCCTCTTGATCGCCGGATGGACATGACGAAGAACCTGAAGATTTCTCTGGGGCTGGTCGCGATTGTGCTGGCCGTGGTCGCCGCGCTACTGGCGGCCAACCGTGCGCCGGACGCGTCGCCGGCGGAGGACGGGGCGGATGCCTCGGGGTCCGCACCCTCCTCGGCGCTGGTGCGTGAGGACAGTCACCGGCTGTCGACGGCCAAGGACGGCAAGGTCACTGTGGTGGAGTTCCTGGACCTGGAGTGCGAGTCGTGCCGGGCGGCGTTCCCGCATGTGGAGCGGCTGCGCAAGGAGTTCGAGGGGCGGGTCACGTTCGTGATCCGCTACTTCCCGATCCCCAGCCACCGCAACGCCGAGCGTGCCGCGACCGCGGTAGAGGCGGCTGCGGCGCAGGGGAAGCTGGAGGAGATGTACACGAAGATGTACGAGACCCAGGAGAGCTGGGGGGACCAGCAGGTCTCGCACGAGGAGACGTTCCGGGGGTTCGCCCAGGAGCTGGGGCTGGACATGCCGAAGTTCGAGAAGGCGTGGAAGGACCCGGCGACCGCTGAGCGGGTGCAGAAGGACCGCACGGACGGGATCAGCCTCGGTGTCCAGGGCACGCCGACGTTCTTCATCAACGGCAAGCGCCCGCAGATCACCGATTACGACAGCTTCAAGGCCGCGATCGAGGCGGAGCTGAACAAGTGACCGCGACCGCACAGCGCCCCGCACCAGATCCGGGTGGTGCGGCCGGTCCTGCCGGTGCGGGGGGAGGGCCGGGAGTCCGGCTGCTCGCCCTGGTCCTCACCGTCGGCGGGGCTATCGGCTTGATCGCGGCGTTCGCGCTGACGGTCGAGAAGATCGCGCTGCTGAAGGACCCCTCCTACAAGCCGTCGTGCAGCATCAACCCGGTGCTGTCGTGCGGGTCGGTGATGACCACCGAGCAGGCGGAAGCCTTCGGCTTCCCCAATCCGCTGCTGGGGATCGCCGGGTTCGCCGTGGTCACCGCCCTGGGGGTCGTGCTGCTGACCGGGGCGCTGCTGCCCCGGTGGATGTGGCTGTCCATGCAGGCCGGGGTCACCTTCGGCGTGGTGTTCGTGCACTGGCTGATCTTCCAGAGCCTGTACCGGATCGACGCCCTGTGCCCGTACTGCATGGCCGTGTGGGCGGTCATGATCCCGATCTTCTGGTACACGACGCTGCACGGTCTGAGCCGCGGTCTGCTGCCGGTACCCGAGCAACTGCGCGGCGGGGTGCGGGCCGTTGCCTCCCTGCACGGGGTGGTGCCCACGGCCTGGTACCTGCTGATCGGGGTCCTGATCCTTCAGCGGTTCTGGCTGTACTGGACCAGTCTGTGAGCCCGCACGTGCGCGGGGCCCGCCCGGCAGCGGTGGCCGTCACCGTGCTGGCGGTGGCGCTCGGCGCTGCGGGCTGCGGCTCGGACGCAGAGCCGCAGCCCGCAGCGGCGAAGGCCGCCGCGCAGACGATCGTGCGGATACCGGTGGCCGACCGGGAGCAGGCGCCCGATCTGGAGGGCGAGAGCCTGAACGGGAAGCCGCTGCGGCTGGCCGACCACCGGGGCAAGGTGGGGTCCTCAACGTCTGGGGATCGTGGTGCGCGCCGTGCCGGGCCGAGGCCCCGAACCTGCAGAAGGTGTACGAGGACACCCGCGAGCAAGGGGTGGCCTTCCTCGGGATCAACACCCGCGACGCCACCCAGTCCAACGCGCTCGCCTTCGAGGGGACGTATCCCAGCTTCTGGGACCGGGCGGGCAAGCTGCTGCTGAAGTTCCGGGGCACCATCTCGCCCTCGGCGATCCCGAGCACCCTGGTCATCGACCGGCAGGGCCGTATCGCGGCCAGCGTCATGAAGGCCCTCTCCGAGCGGGAACTGCGCTCGATGGTCGACCCCGTGCTCAAGGAGGGCTGAGAAGGTGGTCCTCGCCGCCGAGTTCGACACGACCGTGCTGACCGGGTCGGTCCTGCTCGCCATCCCCGTCGCCGCGCTCGCAGGGCTGGTGTCCTTCTTCTCCCCGTGCGTGCTGCCCCTGGTGCCCGGATACCTCTCCTACGTCACCGGGGTAAGCGGCGCGGACCTGGCCTATGTCCGCCGAGGCCGCATCGTCGCGGGCACGCTGCTGTTCCTCGCCGGATTCACAGCCGTGTTCGTCTCCTTCGGCGCCGCGTTCGGCTACGCGGGCAACACGCTGCTGGCCCACCAGGACCTGCTGATCAGGGTGCTGGGGGCGCTAACCATCGTGATGGGCCTGTCGTTCATGGGCGTGCTGCCCGGTGTGCAGCGGGAGTGGCGCCTGCACCGGCGGCCCGCCGCCGGGCTGGCCGGGGCCCCGATGCTCGGGGTGCTGTTCGGCCTGGGCTGGACGCCGTGCATCGGGCCGACCCTCGCCGCGGTCCAGGCGTTCGCATTCAGCGAGGCCAGCGCCGGGCGCGGGGCGCTGCTGACCGTGGCCTACTGCCTCGGCCTGGGCATCCGGCACAGAAAAACCGGCCCACCGGGGCCCCTGCGCCTCGAACTGCGCGGCCAGCACAAGCCCGGGCGGGCATGTCACGAGGTGCGCCCGCACCGAGCCCCTCGGACGCGCGGCGACGGCCAGCTGGTGGGCCAGGGCTTGGCCCTAAGTCACTAAGTTGATTAGTATGAGTGTCCAGTCTCCGCACGGTCGATCACCCGCCCGGGGTGTCGGTGGAGGTGTCGCTGAACTCGCCGCACGCCTGCGGAACTTGACGGTCGACTTCGCCGTCGGGCAGCGGCCGAGGAAGAAGGAGCTCGCCTCAGTGGCGTCCCACCGTCGTCCCAAGCAGCCGAATCACGCGTACACCTCCGTACTGACCGCGACCGCGGCGGTCACGGTCGCGATGTCCGCGCAGTCAGCCTCGGCGGACCCGCTGCCTGACCCGAACAAGAAGGGCGTGCAGGCCCAGATCGACCGCCTGTACGAGGAAGCCACTCAGGCCACGGAGAAGTACAACGGAGCGAAGGAATCGGCCGACAAGCTTCAGGAGGAGGCCGACAACCTGCAAGAAGCGGTCGCCCGCAAGCAGAGCGCCCTCAACGAACTGCGCCAGCAGCTCGGCTCCGTGGCCACCGCCCAGTACCGCAGCGGCGGCCTCGACCCCTCCCTTCAACTCCTTCTTTCGGCCGACCCCGACGCTTACCTGGAGAAGGCGTCCGGCCTCGACCGCCTCAGCGCGCGCCAGTCCGACACCCTCCAACGCTTCCTCTCCCAGCAGCGCGCCCTGCAACAGCAGCGCACCCAGGCCGGCGAGAAGCTCACCAACCTCCAGGACACCCGGAAGGAACTGGGCAGCAAGAAGAAGGAGATCCAGGGCAAGCTAGCCCAGGCACAGAAGCTCCTCAACACGCTGACCGCGAAGGAGCGGGCCGCGATCGCCGAGAAGGAGGAGCGTGCCAATCGCTCCAGCGAACGGGTCGACCTCGGCAACGAAACCAGCGCGTCCGGAATCACGGCTGCGGCCTTCAACGCCGCCAAGAGCCGGGTCGGTATGCCCTACGTGTGGGGAGCGGCCGGCCCCGGCTCCTTCGACTGCTCCGGCCTGACCTCCTGGGCGTTCCGGCAGGCCGGCGTGTCCCTGCCTCGTACCTCCCAGGCCCAGGCCAACGCGGGCACCCGGATCAACTCTCTGAGCGCGCTGAGGCCCGGCGACCTCATCATCATGCGCACCGACCTGAGCCACGTCGGCTTCTACGCCGGAAACGGGCAGATCCTCCACTCGCCCAAGCCCGGAGCCCAGGTCCGCTACGAGTCGATCGCCCGCAGCGGCATGCCCTTCATGTGGGGCGTACGCATCTGACAGGCCCGCACTACGCAGTTGGCTGGTTCAGCTGGGACGGACGGCGGCCCCGAGGTGTGGCCTGGTCGGGGACTATCCCAGGCCGGCAGGGCATGCCAGCAGCACCGGCAGGAGCGGCGCCACAAGGGCGCCCACACCGACACAGCAGCGCAGCATCGGATGCGCGGCGCGCGCCGGCCCCAGAACCCTTTTGAGGCGGACCAGTACCGTCTGCCCTCCGGCCGCCAGAGCGCCCTGGGGTGCTTCGCCCGAGGCCATGGTGAACATCGCCGTGGCCAGCGTGGTGCGCGGAAAGCGCCGCAGCGCGTGGTCGTCGGCGACCATTTCGAGCAGGAGCGGGGCCTGCTTCCGTAGCTGGCGGGCCAGCGGCAACCCCGGGAAGGCCCAGCTCAGGGCATGCGCCAGCGACAGAACCAGATGATGGCGGCCCAGGACGTGGGCCCGCTCGTGCTCGACGACAGCTTCGAGCTCGGCACCGGTCAGGAGATCCACTGCACCCGTGCTCAGGACGATCCGGGGACGGTGGCCCGGGAGGCAGTACGCCGCAGGGACCGCATGGTCCACCACGGTAGCGTCCAGGTCGGCCGAGCGGCGGCCGACCTTGTCCAGCACCTCGCGGTGCTCGCGCCGAGCGGCACGGGCCTGTACGGCGTGGAAGGCGAAGCTGCCCAGCTGAGCGACGACCAGGGCCACGGCGAACGCGACTCCCGCACGGGCGAGAGTATCGTCCGCAGAGGGACCAAGCCCCAGTGCCGCCCGACACGAGTAGACCAGCCCATGCAAATGCGCACCGGGCTCGGCGAGATTCAGCGCACCCAGCGACAGGCTGAGCGAGAAGGTCACCGCGAGAGCGAACCAGACCCCAATCGCCAGCGAGGGCGAACGCTGCGTCCATCGACTGCGGACCAGCACCCCCGGCGCCAACGTACCCACCACGGCCGCGTACCCGAACAGGGCAGGAGCGGCGTTCACAGCTCACCACGGCCAGTGGACCGCAGCGCCTCGCGCAACGCGGCGACCTCATCGTCCGTCATCCGCTCAACGAAGTGGACCAGCGCCGCGGAGCGGTCCTGACTCGCACCCAGCGCGTCCTCCATCAGGGCCGCCGAATACGCCGCGCGGCTGCGCACCGGGGTGTAGAGCCACGCTTGCCCCCGCTTCTCCCGGGTCAGCCAGCCCTTGTTGTAGAGGATCGTGGCCACCGTCATCACGGTCGTGTACGCCACCGGACGACGGTGGTTGATGTCGTCGACCACCTCACGGACCGTCGCGGGCCTGCCCCACTTCCACAAGCAGTCCATGATCTCGGCTTCGAGCTCCCCGAGCCGCCGCATGCCCGACCCCTTCACACTCGCACCCAAGCCCACATCATAGGTCGATGCGGAAGCCGTTGGAGCCTCCCGAAGGTGCATGGGCCATACCTGGAACCGTCCACGAAGTTCGGGGGAGCACCTCCGTGAGACTGACGCGATCGGTACGTGGCGGTTGTGAGACTCCGACTGCCGCTCCAGCCGCGCAAGCAGGCGGTCACTGCGACCTGCGAGGAAATGTACTCCGGTGGACAGCCGGTGGACAGACGCCTTGGGGCGAGCCAGTACGAGGCTACATAAGGGAAACTGCCGCACATGGCCTGTTCGGAGATAACGTCACCGGGAAGCGCCACGCCGCACCATCCGAAATGAACTCCCTCGGTCTCGTAATGCATAGGTCTCGTGACATGGCTGCGTGCCCCGCGACGAGTCGGCACTGCAATTCGGAGGCGACGGCGCAAAGCATCTCAAGACCGAAGCGCGGCGGGGACATCTCAGGGACTTTGCGCCGAATAAGCAGGGAGGCCTGACAGCACTGAAAGGTGCGAATGCGCTGTTCCGCGCTCGTCCGCCTAGTACTCGATGATGTTCACCGCGAGCCCCCCCCGGGGCCGTCTCCTTCTTCTCAGGTGGGGTCGAATTTTCGTACGGGTAATACGACTCCGATGTGTAGTGCGCACGAAGAAAGTCTGGCGCCAATCTCATTGGAGGGGTATTGGCGAGCGCTGAGCACGGCGAAGGCGTTAGTGAATTTTCTGCTGCTCCAGCCATTTGAAGACCTCGGCCTTCTTGTACAGCACCTTGGCATTCCTGCCTCGGCCGAGTTTGTAGCCCTTCAGGCCCAGTTTTGACGCCTCCCTGTACACCCAGCTTGTGGACATGCTGAGCATTGTGGCGACTTCGGCGGTGTCTACGAGGACAGGCTCGACGGACTGGTGCCTGCGCGACAGGCTGTTGTCGGTGCAGCTTCCGTTGGAGTGCGACTGCGGTTCCATGGGCACAATGGCTCCTTGAGGCTGGGTCGAGGCTGACCGCTGTATCAGGTCGCATTCGGGTCCAGCCGGATCTCGAAGGTTCATGGCGCCCGCTCCGTGCTGCTCCAGAGAGTTGTCGGGCGGGTGGTGGCCATGGTCCTCAGGGTCGGCGGCTTTGCTGGCCCGGCGTTCGCTGCTAGGTTGCCCCGCCGCATAGTGCTCCCGTGTGCTCGCAAGTCCCTGCCAGGGGGCGTGGAGGCGTGCAACCACTCTCGACTGATCGGAGTGATGGTGATCACGGATACATGCGGGGGAGGGGTCGCGGTGGAGCTCGCGAGGGTGAGTGGTCCTCCCCCGATCTCATCTGATGAACCGTCAGAAAAGTCAGCAAGTGGTCAGCATGAGTCCTGAAAAACCTGGGGAACGCCGCCCGAACATGCGACTCGTTGTAGAGTGAGGAAACAGCCCTTGACCTGCAAATACACAGGCAGGGAGCCTATGACCAGGAGTACCTCGATGATGCGTACAATATTCAAGTCCAAGATCCACCGGGCCACCGTCACCCAGGCCGACCTGCACTACGTCGGATCCGTGACGATCGACGCCGCTCTGATGGAGGCCGCCGACCTGCTGCCCGGCGAGCTGGTCCATATCGTTGACATCGACAACGGCGCCCGCCTGGAGACGTACGTCATCGAGGGCGAGCGCGGCTCCGGCGTCATCGGGATCAACGGCGCCGCCGCTCACCTCGTGCACCCCGGTGACCTGGTCATCCTGATCAGTTACGCACAGGTCGACGATGCGGAGGCCCGTGCTCTCGTGCCGCGGGTCGTGCACGTGGACGCGGACAACCGGATCGTGGAGCTCGGCACCGACGCCTCGGCGCCGGTCCCCGGGAGCGGTACGGAGCGGAGCCCGCAGGCCGTCGTCGCGGGCGGCCGATAGCGCCGTCCGGGTCCAGGACCAGGAGAGGGCGGAAGCCGATGGCGGAGAACGCTGCTGTGGAGATCAGGGACGACCGGGAGCACGGCAACCTCGTGGCGTACGAGGGCGGTGAGTCGGCCGGGATCATCGCGTACTTCGTCACGGCCCCGGCTCCCGGCGCGCTCGTGGCCGTCCACACCGTCGTCCGGCCCGAGCACGAGGGCAAGGGCATCGCGGGCGCGCTCGTGCGGGAGTTCTACGCGATGGCCGCCCGTGAGGGCGTGCCCGTCGTCCCGCTGTGCCCGTACGCGGCGAAGTGGGCGAAGCGTCACCCCGACGAGGCATCCGAGACGTCGGCCGAGCTCGTCCGGGAGGCGGAGCGGCAGCTCGGGCATCACCCCGAGCTGTTCTGACCGTCCCGGGCGGAGCGCCCGGCGGCAGCCCGGGACGGCGGCCCGGGGCGGATCACGCGCTCAGTTCCGTGGCCGATCCGCCCCGGCGCCCCAGGTCCTCCCGGATGTACCACTCGGTGCCCAGCACCTCGCGCTGAACGGCCGGCGGCAGAGCGGCGATCCGGCCGGGTACCGCCCCTCGTTCCACCTCGCTGCGGTGCGCGAGGATCGCGGCCAGCTTCTGCGGCAACCAGGGGCGGACGTCGACGGTCGTCGTGATCCAGGCGTCCTCCGAGCAGTACAGCGCCTCGGCCGGGGTGCCCGACCTGGCCAGCCGTCGGCCCAGCGCGACGGCCGCCGAGCGGGGGTGCGTGGCCAGGTGAAGGGCGCTCGGCTGCCAGGGGCTGCCCGCGCCCGGACAGAACCCGGGTAGTCCGGCGGACCGCACCGCCAGCGCGGTGACCCGGTGGGCGTGGACGTGGTCCGGGTGGCCGGTCATGCCCCCGTAGGCGTCCGTCGTGATCACGATCTCCGGGCGTACGTCCCGGATGTGGCCGACCAGGGCCGCCACGGCTTCGTCCAGCGGCGCGTCCAGGAATCGGGCCCGGCCCGGGGCCGACTCCGGTACGCGGGCGTCCGCGTAGCCGAGCAGCCGCGGTGGGCCCGCGCCCAGGACGTCCAGGGCCCGGGCGAGCTCGGCGGCCCTGTGCGTGCCCTTGGCCCAGGTCGCGGTGACCACCGCCGTACGGGCCCCGGACGCCGCGTGCTGGGCCAGGACACCGCCGCAGAACAGGGCCTCGTCGTCCGGATGGGCGTGGACGGCGAGAACACTCGGCAGGGGCATGGCGGAACCTTTCGCGGCAGTGGCGACGGTCCCGGATCCGGGCGGGCCCGGGTGTCGTGCCCGGAGCCTGCCCACTCCGGACCGCCTCGCACCTGGGCCCGTACGTGCCGTGGTCACCGGGCGCATGTGTGGACTCGGCAGGCGCGGGCAGCCGCACCGGGAGACGGTGGAGGAAAGCTCCATCTGTCCTTTTCGTGCCGTTGTGGAGGATCGCGATGACCCACCCGTACCCCGACCCCGTACCGCCCTCGCCGACCCCTCCGCCCGTGCCGGGACCGCCCACGCCGGTGCCCAGCCCGCCTCCCGTGCCGCCGGGGCCCGGTCCGATGCCGCCCGGTCCGGCACCGGACCCGATCCCGCAGCCGCCGGGGCCCAGCCCCGACCCCGTACCGGATCCGGAACCGGAGCCTCAGCCGGCCGGGACCTGAGGATCAGGAACCGGAGCCTCAGTCGGCCGGGACGTGACCGGGGAGCCCTCGGGCGGCGATGAGCGTCGTCCGGGGGCTCCTCGGCGTCGGACGAGGGCCTCAGCCGTCCCGCTCGATCAGGGCGTCCACGTGCGCCAGCCCGCTCTCCGCCGCGATCGAGTCCAGCGACTGCGGCTCCCGTACCGTCGCGAACGTCACCGCCCCCGTGGGCCCCGCCACCCGGAATCCGTACACCGCCGGGCGGGGCAGGCTGTTGTAGGCCCACGGGGTGGAGAAGTAGTACGCCCCCGTGTCGTACAGCACGACCACGTCGTCCTCGGCCAGCTCCGGCAGCTCCCTCCCGTACGCCACCACGTCCCCCGCGAAGCAGCACGGACCCGCGATGTCCTGCGCCAGCACCGGGCCGCCCTTGGGGACGCCGTCCGGGCCGAACGCACCGATCCGCAGCGGCCAGGCGTCCGGCATCAGGGCGGTACGGGTGGCGGTCTGCGCCCCCGCGTGGGTGAGGGCGATCCGGCGGCCTCCGGCGTCCTTCGTGTACTCCACCCGGGCCCCGATGAACCCGTTCTTCGCCAGTAGCGACCGGCCGAACTCCGTGACCAGCGCGTAGTGCCCGGAGAAGAGGCCGGGGGCGGCCGCCGTCAGGGCCGCCACGTAGTCCGCGTAGGTGGGGCGCACGGTCTCGTCCGCGAAGTTGACCGGGAGCCCGCCGCCGATGTCCAGGCTCGTGATCTGCCGGACGCCCAGCGTGCCGTTGATCTCCTCGGCCAGCTCGTACGTTTGGGCCACCCCGGCCGCGATCAGCTCCAACGGGCAGCCCTGGGAACCCACATGGGCGTGCAGCCGGGTCAGCCACGGCCGCTCCCGGAAGGCCTCCACGATCGCCTCGCGGGCCCCCGGGTCGCGCAGGGCCACCCCGAACTTCGACGTGTCCGTCGCCGTGCTCATCGGCCCGATCGAGCCACCGCCCACCTGAGGGTTGATCCGCAGCCCGAGCACGGAGGTCGTGCTCGGGTTCCGCAACGCGTCGATGCGGCGCAGTTCAGCGAGGCTGTCGGCGTTGACGGCCACGCCGAGGGCGAGCGCCAGCCGGATCTCCTCGCGGGTCTTGGCGGGGGAGTCCAGGACGATGCGGGACGCGGGGAACCCGGCATCCAGGGCGAGGCGCAGCTCACCGGGGCTCGCCACCTCGCACCCCATGCCGGAGTCGGCCAGCAGCCTCAGCACCGGGATGAGGGAGCAGGCCTTGGCCGCGAAGGTGTGCAGCACCCCGGGCGTGGCGGCGAAGGCGTCGTGCAGAGCCCCGACGGAGGCGCGTACCCCCTCCGTGTCGATGAACCCGGCGACCGGATCGCCCTCGTCCAGCAGCCCTTGCTGGACGGCCGCTTCGACGACGGCGTCGAAGCGGGCGGCGGGCGGTGCAGTGCCGTGCTCGTGATGTGGTGCGGAAGTCGTCTGCGTCATACGGCCAGAGTCCCTGATGGCTGCCCCCAGGTCTTCGGCTCGGCCCGACCGGAAGCGGTCAGGCGATCAGGCCGACGACGGCCTCCGGTGTCAGCATCCGGAAGGTGAACGCCTGATGGAAGTAGAGATGGATGCTGGTGGCGTCGTGGTCCGCGTAACCGATCGACAGGTCCTGCCCCAGGCAGAGTTCGAAGTCGCCGCCCCGCGTCGACAGCAGCACCCCGCCCTTGACCGCGGGCGCCCACAGGATCTCGTCGTCCACCAGCCGGCTCAGATGCGTCTTGACCGGATACCCGTGGTCCGAGGTCTCGGCCGCCTCGGTGAAAGCGTCCGCGCCGAGCAGCAGCCGGTACGGTCCGTCGACACCGGCCAGCCGCAGGCGCGTCACTGCCTGGCTGACCGCCACCGGATAGTCCCGCGCGTCGGCGGGCAGCGGCAGCGGTTCGTGCGAGGAGCCGTCCCGCAGCCCGGTGATCCCGGCCGCCCCGTACCCGTCGATGATCGCCATGTCCTCGGCGAAGGCACAGGTGCGTGCCGCGTCCTTGACCGGCTGCCAGTCGCTGTCGGCGGAGCCGCGCTCCACGTCGTCCACGGCCTGGCGGCTCACCGTGAACGGAACCCGCCACTCGACGACCGGCATCGACGTGCGGGCCCGGGCCAGCACGTCAGGGGTGGGCGGATCGATGTCGCGCAGATGGCCGTCGCCCACGGCGGCCAGCGTCGGACCGTCCGGATCGGACACGTCGACGACCCGGCGGCCGGCCACATGCCGGCGGAAGGTGCGCCGGGCCTCCTCCTCGATCTCGTCCCATGCGGACGGGGTGACCGGTGCGAGTTCGCGGTGCAGATTGTTCATCACTGGGCACTTTCTTGCAGGCTGCCGATGCGCAGCGAACCGTGGTCGGATGCGGCCGGGACCGGCTCCTGCCGGATGGGGTCAGGCGCCGGTTCCGGGCTGACCGGTGCGGCGACCGGTTCCGGCCGGTTCCCGGAGCGGGCCAGGGAGGGCAGGGGCGGCGGGGCGTCCAGGAAGTCGGCGCGCGGAGCGAAGAAGAGGGAGCCGGTGACCGCCGTGGAGAAGTCGAGGATGCGGTCGTGTGTCCCGGGGGGATCGCCGAGGAACATGTTGCGGAGCATGCGCTCGGTGACGTCGGGATCGGCGGCGTACCCGATGAAGTACGTACCGAACTCGCCCTTCCCGAAGCTCCCGAACGGCATGTTCGCCCGCAGGATGTCGCGTTCGGTGCCGCCCGGGTCGGTGATGGTGTTGAGGGCGAGGTGGGAGTCGGCGGGCTTGTCCTCGTCGGGGAACTCCACGTCGTCGAGCTTGGTGCGGCCGATGACGCGTTCCTGCTCCTCGACGGTGAGAGCGTTCCAGGACGTCAGGTCGTGCAGATACTTCTGTACGACGACGTAGCTGCCGCCCTCGAAGTCCGGGTCGTCGTCCGCGCCGACCAGCGCCGCCGCACGGGCGTCGTCGCCGACCGGGTTCTCCGTACCGTCCACGAAACCGAGCAGGTCCCGGTGGTCGAGGTAGCGGAAGCCGTGCGTCTCGTCCACGATCCGCAGGGCTCCGCCGAGCTTGTCGAGCAGCTGGGCCGCCCACGCGTAGCAGACGTCCATCCGCTCGGCCCGGATGTGCAGCAGGACGTCGCCCGGCGTCGCGGGCGCGTGGTGGAGCGGCCCCCGCAACTCCGGGAACGGGTGCAGGTGTGCGGGGCGGGGCCCGGTGAACAGGCGGTCCCAGGCGCTGGAGCCGAACCCCGCCACACAGGCGAGATTGGCATCCGGGAAGCGGAAGCCGAGCGACCGGGCCACGGCCGCGAGATCCGGCAGCACATCCCGTACCGCGCTCTCGCCGCCCGGCTCGATCGTGCCGACCAGGATCAGCGCCGCGTTCGTCAACGGCGCCACGACGGGCTGTACGGCGACGGGATCGGGGACGGCGTCGGACACGCGCGCACTCCAGGACGAAGGTGACAGGAGAACAGGACTCGCAGCCACTAAGCCACGTCCCACAGCCCCCCGCACCCGCAGTGGTCCGGCCGGGTCAGCCCGGATGGCCCCGCCCCCGCCCGCACGCCGGGAGCGCCCTGCCGGGTCAGCCCGCCTCGGGCCGCACACCGGTCGTGTCGGGGCAGCCCGCCTCGATCCCCGGACCGGTCGTGTCGGGGCAGCCCGCCTCGACCCCCGGACCGGTCGTTCCGGGTCAGCTCGCCCCGACCTCGGACCGGTCGCCGCCCCAGAGCGTGTGGAACGAACCCTCCCGGTCCGTACGCCGGTACGTGTGTGCCCCGAAGAAGTCCCGCTGGCCCTGCGTGAGCGCCGCGGGCAGCCGTTCCGCGCGCAACCCGTCGTAGTACGCGAGCGCGGCGGCGAAGCCCGGCGTCGGCACTCCCTGGCGCACGGCCTCGGCCACCACCGCCCGCCAGTCCTCCTGCGCCGCGCCGATCTCCTGCCCGAACTCCTTGTCGGAGAGCAGACTGACCAGGTCGGGCCGGCTGTCGTAAGCGGCGCGGATACGGTCGAGGAACGCCGCCCGGATGATGCACCCCGCCCGCCAGATCGCCGCCACGGACCCGAGGTCGATGTCCCAGTCGTAGGCTTCGCTGCCCGCCCTGATCTGGTGGAAGCCCTGCGTGTAGGAGACGATCTTGGAGGCGTACAGGGCCTGCTCCACCTTGTCCGCGAAGGCCGCCGCTCCCGCCTCGTCGAGCGGCTCGGGTGTGGGCCCCGGCAGGCCGCACGCCGCCTCCCGCAGATCGGCGTGGCCCGAGAGCGACCGGGCGAAGACCGCCTCGGCGATCCCCGACACCGGGACCCCGAGATCGAGCGCGATCTGTACGGTCCAGCGCCCGGTGCCCTTCTGCTCGGCCCGGTCCTGCACGATGTCGACGAACGGCTTCCCGGTCGCCGCGTCCGTGTGGGCGAGGACCTCCGCCGTGATCTCGATCAGGTACGAGTCGAGCCGGCCGGTGTTCCACGTACGGAAGACGTCGGCGATCTGTGCGGGGGAGTACCCGGCGACGGAGCGCAGCAGGTCGTACGCCTCGGCGATCAGCTGCATGTCCGCGTACTCGATGCCGTTGTGGACCATCTTCACGAAGTGACCCGCGCCGTCCGGGCCGATGTGCGCGGTGCACGGCGTGCCGTCCTTCGCCTGCGCGGCGATCCTCTCCAGCATCGGGCCCAGCGACGCGTAGGACTCCGTCGAACCGCCCGGCATGATGCTGGGCCCGTTCAGCGCGCCCTCCTCGCCGCCGGAGATCCCCACCCCGACGAAATGGATCCCGCGCTCGCGCAACTCCCTCTCGCGGCGGCGGGTGTCCTCGAAGTGGGCGTTGCCGCCGTCGATGATGACGTCGCCCTCCTCCAGCAGCGGCGCGAACTCCTGGATCACCGCGTCGGTGGGTTCCCCCGCCTTCACCATGATCACCAGACGCCGGGGGCGTTCCAGCGCGGCGACGAACTCCTCGGGCGTGTGCGCGGCGACGAACGTGCCCTCGTCGCCGAACTGCTCGACCAGGGCGTCGGTGCGGGACGCGGTGCGGTTGTGCAGGGCGACGGTGAAGCCGTTGCGGGCGAAGTTCCGGGCGAGGTTGCGGCCCATGACCGCGAGTCCGGTGACGCCGATCCGAGCAGTGCCGCTCATGTGTGTGCTCCTGGGGATGCGAGTGCGTGGGGTGCGGTGGGCGCCGCTCTTCGGGGGCTGTGGTGCGGCCGCAGGAGTACGGGTCCGGGGACAGCCGTGTTCAGGTGCGGGCGCTCACGGCGGCCCGCTCAGGGGCCCAGGCGCGGCCCGCTCAGGGCGAGGGCGGGGCGGTCGTGCCACCGGTGGCGGTATCGGACCCGGGAGTGCCCGGGACCGGCGAGGGCTCCAGGAGCGCGTCGTCGTCCCCCGGCTCGGGGATCACGTGCATCGCGGCCTCCTCGGCCGACGCCGCCGCTCCGTCGATGCCCACGTCGCTGGCGGTGAGGGTGGCCGGGACCGTCCCGTCCGCCTGCTGGGTCAGCCGCCCGGCACGGGCGACGCCCACCTCGTCGTCCCAGGGCTCGCCGTCGCCGTCCACGAGATCGCCCACACCGTCGCCGAGCGAGCCGTCCGGCTCGGGAACCTCCCTCGTGAGGCGGGTTTCGAGGGACTCGCCGGTGTGTCGCTCGTTGGCCGTGGTGCCGAGTCCCTCGACCACCCACGGGCGGTCCGGGGGCGCGTAGCCCTCGTCCAGCGGATCGCCGGTGCCGGAGGGGTCCATGAGCGTGTCCTCCGCCCCGAGCTGCTCGGCGGGGTCGGAAGCCTCGGGTTCCTGGGGCTGGTAGACGTCGTCCCCCCAGTCGCTGTCGCTCATGGCGCGTCCTTTCCTCCGGGGATCTCCGGGAGTACCGAATTCCACTGTCCCCTGTACGCAATTCCACTCCGGTCCTGCTCCGGCCGCAAAGGGAAGATCGGATTCGGGTGCCCCGCACGGGTGGCGTGAAACGGTCCGTACGCAGGTCGCGCCCGGTTCCCCGGCGCACGGAGACTCCTGGGACGCCGGGCCTTTCGAATCGTCGAACAGCTCGGCATAGGGTGGCCCTCCATGGGGTACGGACAGCAGTCGCCCGGGGGCGATCACCACCAGCAGGGACCATGGCCGCCGCACACGGGACAGCCGCCGGCTCCCGGGGGCGCGCCGACCGGCCCCTGGAACGCGCCCACCGAGCCGGCCGGGCGGTCCGTCGGGGCCTCCGGCCCCTGGAGCGGGCACACCGGCCCGCCCCCTTCCCCGTCCGGCGGCGGCCGTCGCCGCAGCTCGGTCATCGCCGTCGTCGCGGCCACCGCAGTCGTGCTGGCCGCCGGAATCACCGGATTCCTGGTGCTCGGCGACGACGGGGACGACGGGAAGCCCGACGCGGGACCCACCGGAGCGGACGTCGTCCCGCCGTCCGCGTCCCCGGGGGAGCCCCGGGGCGGAGCCGGGGACGGCACGGCGCCCCTCGTGCCCGGCTGGAAGACGGTGATCAACCCCAAGCGCGGCATCGCCTTCGACGTACCGGTGGACTGGGCGGTGAAGTCGTCCGGATGGGTGACGTACGTCGCGGAGAACGGCGACCCCGACGAGACCCCGCTCGTCGGGTTCGCCGCCCCGGCGATCCTCAAGGAGAAGTGGTGCCGGTCCGACGACGACGGCAACGGCACCCAGGAGGACACCCCGCTGGCCTCCGTGGGCTCCCGGGCCGAGCCCGACGCCCGCGACACCACCGAAGCGGCCCGGGAGAACGCCCGCCTCTGGGTCTACGGCAGCTACGCCCAGCCGGCGAAGGAGAAGGTCACCACCGGGGCCGCGAAGCCGTTCACCACGAAGTCCGGCCTCACCGGGAAGGTGGCGACGGCCACCTCGACCGGAGTCGACGGGACGGGCCGCTGCGCCCACGACGGCAAGGCGACCGCTTTCGCCTTCGAGAACCCGGCGGGGGAGACCCTCTCCTGGACGTTCGTCGGTGTCCGCGGCGTCGACGACGAGGTGCCCGAGCCGACCGTGCGGAAGATCCTGGGTACGGTCCGGCTCGTCGACAGCACCCCCTGACCGCAACCAAGATCAACTCACTGGCGGCGGCACCGGTGACCTGCGATGCTGACCCGGCCGCGCCGAACGCCGGACGGGGCAGGAGCGGGGGAACCGGTGGCTGAGGACGTCTTCACGACGAAGTCCGGCACGGTACGGGGGCGGCGCGCCGCCCGGGACCACGGCATCGTCGTCGTACGCGGACTCCCGTACGCGGCCCCGCCGTTCGGTGCCCTCCGGTTCCGGGAGCCGCAGCCGCCGGACCCCTGGGACGGCGTGCGCGACTGCGCCGCATTCGGCCCGGTGGCCCCGCAGTCGGCCGAACTGCCGGGCGCGCCGGTCTGGTCACCCGGTGATGAGGACATCCTCACGCTGAACATCTGGACGCCCGCCGACGGACCGGGCGATCTGCCCGTGCTGGTCTGGATCCATGGCGGCGCGTACGTCTTCGGCTCCTCGGCCCAGCCCGACTTCGACGGCACCGCGCTGGCGGGCGAAGGGCTCGTCGTCGTCACGCTCAACAGCCGTCTCGGCTTCGAGGGATTCGGCCATGTGCCCGACGGCTGCGACCGTGCGGTCTTTCCCGACAACCGGGGGCTTCTCGACCAGATCGCCGCCCTGCGATGGGTCCGCGACAACATCGCCGCGTTCGGCGGTTCGCCCGACCGGGTCACCCTGGCCGGGCAGTCGTCGGGTGCGACCTCCGTGGCCTGCCTGGCGGTGGCCGACCGGGCGCGTGGCCTGTTCCGGCGCGCCGTGCTGCACAGCGCCGTCAACGCCTTCGCCACGCAGGAGCAGGCGGCCCGCACCACGGCCGAGGTCGCGGCGGAGGCCGGGGTGCCCGCCACCCGCGCCGGGCTGCTCGCCACCCCGCCCGAGGCCCTCGTGGCCGCCACGGACCGGGTGTGCGCGCGGTACGCCCAGGACCCCGCAGCCGGGCAGCGCCACTACGACCCGGCGATCTACGGCCCGGTCGCCGACGGCGTCCTCCTGACCGCCGATCCGCTGGAGGCGCTGGCGGTCGGCGCGGGGGGCGCGGTGGAGCTGTTGGTCTGTCACACCACCGAGGAGTACTGGCTCCTGGACGCGGTCGGCAGCAGCGCGAAGATCACGACAGAGGAACAACTGGCCGTATTCGCCGCCGACTTCGGGCTCCCGGTTTCGCTGGTCGAAGGTCACCGCGAACGCCTGCCGGACGCCCCGGTGCCCGACGTCCACCTGGCTCTCCATTCCGGCCTTCTCTTCGCCGAGTACAGCGCCCGCCTCGCCGAGGCCCACGCCCGGGCGGGCGGCCGGGCCTTCCTCGCCCGCTTCGACCGCCGCCGGGACCGGACGGGACGACGGGTCCGCGCCTGGCACTGCGCGGACATCCCGTTCGCCTTCGGCAACCTGCATGAGGAGAGCGTCCAGTTCCTCGTCGGCGGCCCGCCCGGCGAGGCCGACGAGGAGCTTTCCCGGCGTATGACCGGTGCGTGGGCCGAGTTCGCCGCCCACGGGGACCCGGGCTGGGAGCCGCTCGACGGATCTGCCCGGAGCGGAGGGGCGGTACGGGTCTGGCGCACGGCGGCGGAAGGACCGGCCGGGGGCGCCGCCTCCGGGGTGCGGGACGGCTTCCGTGATCTGTGGCGTACCGCGGGACTGCCGCTGCTGGCTCCCTGAGCCGGACGACCGCGCTCGGGCCCTGCCTACGCGTTGCCGTCGGCGCGCGCCAGCCAGCGGCCGGCGTGCCGGGTCACCTCGATGGGGCGGCCGAAGCAGGCGGTCATGAGCTCGGCCGTGATGACGCCCTTGATCGCGCCGCGGGCCAGAACGCGCCCCTCACGCAGGAGCAGAGCGTGGCCGATCGCCGGAGAGAGCTCCTCCAGGTGGTGCGTGACGGTCACCGTCGACAACTCGGGCCGGGCCGAGGCGAGATGGTGCATGGTGTCGATGAGGTCCTCGCGCGAGGGCAGGTCGAGCGCGTTGAACGGCTCGTCGAGCAGCAGGAGCGCCGGGTCCGCCATGAGGGCGCGGGCGATGAGGATCCGGGCGCGCTGGCCACCCGAGCAGACGCCGTACTCACGGTCGGCGAGGTCCTTGATCCGGAGTTCCGCGAGCAGCGCGTGGGCCCGCTCGCGCACCTCGTCGTCGTACTTCCGCCACAGCGGCTGGACCGTGCCGGTGTGGCCGGTGAGGACGACGGCGTGGCCGGTCAGGTCGCCCGGGACACGCTGGGAGGTCGAGACGTGGCCGATGAGGGCGCGCAGGTCCCGCACGTCGACGTGGCCGAGCCGGTGGCCGAGAACATCGACCGTGCCGGTCGTCGGGAAGGCGGTGGCGCCGACGAGACGCAGAACGCTGGTCTTTCCCGCCCCGTTGGGTCCGAGCAGTGCCCAGTGCTCGCCCGCCCGGACGGTCCAGTCGACGGCGTCGAGGATGAACCGGCCGCCGGCGTGGCGGCGCATGCTCACGCCGTCGAGGGCAGCCACCACACGCCCGTGGCCGGTGCCGGTGTTCCCGTCCATGGAGCAGGCCATCCCCTTCGCATCGGTCAGTGCCGCACGAAGGGTAGCTGTAGAGGGCATTTACCCGCGTGGGTGACCGCATCGCGGAATCGGGACAGCCGGCGACGCGGCACGGCGAACACACCCCGGACGCGGCACCGCGCGCGTCAGCGCCGCGCCAGCGCGAGCACGCTCAGTCCGAACATCAGGACGCCCAGGGGGAGATGGACCGACGGTATGTGCGCGATGCCGACCGCCACCTGGATCGAGGCGAGGACCAGGAAGCCGACGGCGTGCCCGACGGGCCGGGGCGAGCCGCCGCCCGGCTTCCACGCCAGCACCGCGGCGAGCACGTACAGCATCGACGCCCCGTACATCACGCGCGCCCCGACGCTGTGCAGGATCTCTCCGTAGGCCGAGGTCATCAGCAGTCCGGAGGAGACCGCCTGGAGGAAGATGGTCAGGGTCTGCAGGGCGATCGCGATCCGCAGGAACGAGAAGCCGCTCTGCTGTGCCGTCCGCGCCGCTTGCGTCGTCACTCGGGTGGTCATGCCGGGCCCCATTTCCCGCCCGTGGGCGGTAGATCGATAAGGTCTCACCAGCCCGACGACGCGGGCCTGCGAAAGGTAAGGCGAGGGGGTGGCCGTGAGCGGGGGGACAGCCGGGGCGAGTGCCGACCGGACAGCCGGTGACGACCGGACAGCCGGTGAGCGGCGCCAACTGATGAATGTCGCCTACCGGTTGCTCGGCTCGGTCGCCGAGTCCGAGGACGCCGTGCAGGAGGCCTACACGCGCTGGTACGCGCTGCCGCCCGGCCGGCAGGACGAGATCGCGTCCCCCGGCGCCTGGCTGACGACCGTCACCGGCCGTATCTGCCTGGACGTGCTCGGCTCGGCGCGGGCCCGGCGGGAACGCTACGTCGGTGCGTGGCTGCCCGATCCGCTGCCCGACCACTCCGAGTGGCGCCACGGCCCGGGCGCGGACCTCGCCGACCCCGCCGACCAGATGGTCCAGGACGAGTCGGTGACCATGGCCTTCCTCGTCGTCCTGGAATCGATGACCCCCGCCGAGCGCGTCGCCTTCGTCCTGCACGACGTCTTCCGCTACCCCTTCGCCGAGATCGCCGCCGTCCTCGGCCGTACCTCCGCGGCCTGCAAACAACTGGCCGCGTCCGCCCGTCGGCGGGTCCGCGCCGCACGGGCTCCGGTGTCGGTGGCGGCGGCCGGGCGGGCCGACGCGGTGCGGCGGGTCAAAGAGGCGTGGGAGAGCCAGGACATTGCCGCCCTCGTCGGCCTCCTCGACCCGGCGGCGGTGATGACCGCCGACGGCGGCGGCCTGGCCGGAGCCGCCCTGCGGCCGATCGAGGGCGGCGCGCGCATCGCCCAGTACATGGTCGCCATCGCCGACAAGGCTCCGGGACTCGAACTCCTGGAGCGGTCGGTCAACGGCACGCCGGGCCTGGTGGCCCGGCGCGACGGCGTCGTCATGACCGTGGCGTCGTTCGACATCGCCGACGGCCGCGTCACCCGGATCTGGGCGGTCCGCAACCCGGAGAAGCTACGGCCGTGGGCCCGGCATGACGACACCCCCTAGCTGTGTTGTTCGGTGAGGGAAGGCTCCTTACTCGTACCGGTACTTCAGCGATTCCGCCTCGCGCTGCTCGATGTCGGCGATCGTCAGCTCCGGCATCCGCAGCTGCGCCAGGGTCACCTCGGCCGAGGTCGGCTGGGCGTCCACCGGCAACCACTGCTCCGGCTTCCAGGCCCCGCTGCGCAGCAGCGACTTCGGGCAGTGCGGGTAGACCTCCTCGATCCCGATCACCAGGGCGCTGGCCGGCGGCTTGCCCACGGCGGTGAGCTGCGCCAGCAGCTCCGGACGAGTGGAGACACACGCCCGGCCGTTCACCCGGAGCGTCGTGGTGCGCCCCGGTACGAAGAACAGCAGCCCGGCCCGTCCGGTGGCGATGACGTTCTGCAGGGTGTCCAGCCGCTTGTTGCCGGTCGCGTCCGGTATGGCCACCGTCCGTGCGTCCAGGACGGAGACGAATCCGGCCGGGCCGCCACGCGGCGAGACGTCGCAGTTGCCCTCGGCGTCCGCGCTGGCGACCAGGACCAGTGACGAGCATCCGATCAACCGCTGTGTCTGCTCGGTGAGTTCGGTCATCTGCTTGCGGATGGCCGCGGCTCCGGGCAGTTCGTAGGCCCGGCGCAGCGCCTCCTGGTCGGTCACGGCGTCGAGGCGGAGCGAGTCGAAAGCGCTGCCTGCAAGGGGTGTCGTCATGCCTGTGACCCTAGCGAGCCGGTCCGGTGCCGATCCCGACCGGTGTGGGGGAGGGGCACGGCCGGTCCGTCAGTACGGTGGCAGCCGCAGCGCCCCCGTGCCCTCGCGGACGTCGTGGACGAGGCGGATCTTCCCCACCGGATTGCCGCGCCCGTCCGTGGTCACCAGGGCCGCGTCGTCGGGGTTGACGCACTGCCCGCGCGCCCCCGGCTCGGGGCAGAACAGGACGTAGCCGGTCTGCCGGTCCACGCGACCCGGCTCCAGCTGCCAGATCCACTGGAAGGTGGTCATGACCACCCGGGGGTAGGTGGCCCGCAGTTGCTCCTTCACCGCGTTCTGCACCGTTTCGCCGAACTTCTCGCGCTCCCGGAACGGGCGGACCACCCGGGCGCGGCCCGTCGTGTCGACCCGGCCCGCCTCGATCTCGTAACTCGTCGAGACGTAGGCGTGCTTGTTGAGTGAGGCCAGCAGGTCCGACCGGGTCAGCCGCATCACCGTGGGCCAGGAGTCCTTCCCCCGGTCGCGGCGGTCCGCGACCGACGGGGTGACCACGTTCACGTGCGAGGCCTGAGCCTTCGCCAACGCGCTGCCGGCCCCGCTCGCCGTGACCCACCGCTGGACGCACTCCCCGATCTCGCCGAGCACGTTCGTCACGGTGGCGTTCGTCAGCTCGGCGACCACGTAGGGCGAAGTGCCGGTGGTGCCCAGGGCGACGACCTCGTAGCCGCAGGCGTCGAAGGCGCCCCGGAGCGTACGGAACTCCTTGGCCTGCTGCCGCCCGCGCTGCACGGCCTCGGCCAGCACGCCCGCGCATTCCTTCCGGTCGCACATGGGCCCGTCCGCGGCGTCCGTGTCGATGCGGAGCCGGACCACGGCGTCGCGGTCGTCGGTCACCGCGAACGTGACCTCCGAGCCGCCGGAACCCGGGAAGAGCGTGCGCGCCTCGACCGCCTTGAGCTGCCCGGGGAAGTGCTTCTCGGCCAGCTCCTCCGCAGCCCTGCGGTCGTCCTTCGTGTCCACGACGCCGCACGCGCCCAGCGCCACGACCAGCGAACCCGCCAGCGCGCCGGTGAGCGCGGCTCTCCACCGTCTACGGCGTGATCCGGCCATGATCTGCTCCTCCACCTGGTCCTGCCATCCGGTCCTGCCACCTGCTTCTGCCCGTGTTCCTGTGACCGTAGGACCAGTCTCGGCGGGCCGGATGAGTACGCCTACTCAACCCCGGTGCGCACAGCGCCCCGAACACCTCCGACGCACCTACCGTCATTGGCATGGACCTGACTCTGCAACTCCGCTACAGTCCGGGAACGGCACATCTGAGAGCGCTCTCAATCGGCACGATCGGATCGCGCTCCCGGACGCCTCCCGTTCCACCCCCACGTCGTTGGAACAACAGGAAGGGTCACTCCCTTGAGACACGCAACCCTGCTGCGGACCGGTCTGTCCGCGCTCCTGGTAGTCGGAGCCTGGACCGCCGCCGGTCCGGTGTCCGCCTCCGCCGCGCCCGCCCCCGCCGAACCCGCCGCCTCCGCCGCCCTGCTCTCCGCGATGCAGCGCGACCTCGGCCTCACCGAGAAGCAGGCCCTCACCCGGCTCGCCGACGAGAAGGACGCCACCGCCCTGGAGGAGAAGGCGCAGCGCGCCGCCGGCTCCGCCTTCGGGGGCTCCTGGCTCGACGCGAAGACCGGCAAGCTCACCATCGCGGTCACCACCGCCGAGAAGGCCGAAGCCGTACGGGCGACCGGTGCCGACACCCGGCTCGTCGAGCACTCGGCCAAGAGCCTCGACGCGGCCAAGGCGCGGATCGACAGCCTGAAAGCCCCGTCCGGCGTGAGCAGCTGGCACGTCGACCCGGCCACCAGCCGCGTCGTCGTGAACGTCGTCGCAGCAGAGCAGACTGACAACGATGTCCGCGCCTTCGTCGCCAAGGCTCGCAAGGCCGGTCCCGTCACGGTGAAGACCACCGCCCAGGCTCCGCAGACCTTCGCAGCCGGAACGGTCGGCGGCGACCCGTACTACACGGGCAACGTCCGCTGCTCCATCGGCTTCTCCGTGCACGGCGGCTTCGTGACCGCCGGGCACTGCGGCGGCACCGGCCAGCAGGTCCGCGGCTGGGACAACTCCTACATCGGCAACTTCCAGGGCTCGTCCTTCCCCGGTGACGACTACGCCTGGGTGAACGTCGGCAGCGGCTGGTGGACCGTCCCGGTCGTGCTCGGCTGGGGCACCGTCCCGGACCAGCTCGTCCGTGGCTCGAACGAGGCCCCGATCGGCGCCTCGATCTGCCGCTCCGGCTCCACCACGCGCTGGCACTGCGGCCGCGTCCTCGCCAAGAACGAGACCGTCAACTACAGCCAGGGCGCCGTGCACCAGATGACCAAGACGAGCGTCTGCGCCCAGGGCGGCGACTCCGGTGGCTCGTTCATCAGCGGCGACCAGGCCCAGGGTGTCACCTCCGGCGGCTGGGGCAACTGCACCAGCGGCGGCGAGACCTGGTATCAGCCGATCAACGAGATCCTCAACCGGTACGGACTGAGGCTGCACACCGCCTGATCCGGGGGAGCCGTCCCGCCGTCCTCCCCGGCGGAGCGGCTCCCGGCAGTGCGACGCAAGACCATTGAGCGGCCCCGCCGGTGTGCGGGGCCGCTTCGTTGTCCCAACAGCCTTTGGGCAGCGCATCGTTCACAAGCTATTGACACCCTCTCAGCCTCGGCGCAACACTGACACCGCTTTGGAGAGCGCTCTCCCGGAGGGATCCCGCGGTCCGCCGGCCTCGTGACGCGCAGGGTGGAGTCTCTTCCCGGCTGCACCGTCCAGTTCACCCTTTCCCCCCACCGTGCACCCGAAGTGCAGGGATGAAGAGCGGCATGGAGGTCCCTATGGTGACAAGACTCAACCGATCAACCCTGGTGTCCGCGCTCGTCGTGGCCACCGCCCTGGCGCTGGTCGCGCTCGGGCTGTCCGTGATCGCGAACGCCGGACCGGCCGCCGCAGGTGCGGCCCCGAAGGCGGCCGGCGAGCCCGCCGCGGCCTCGCACGCCATGCAGGGGCACAAGATGGCGCCGGCCAAACCCGTGGCCTTCGGGGACGACCCCGACGGTGACGGCTACATACCCGCTGACCCGCCGGTCACGGGCGTGGAGCCGTCCGACGAGATCCCGCCGCACCGCTACTTCCACGAGTTCCAGGCCAACTGCTCGGTCAACCACACCGCTCCGGACGACCCGATCGTCTATCCGGGGCAGGCCGGGGCCTCACACGACCACACGTTCATGGGCAACGACACCACGGACGCGAACAGCACCACCGCATCCCTGAGCGCGGGCGGCACGAAGTGCCTGGCACCCGGCGACCTGTCCGCGTACTGGATGCCGACCCTCTACGACGGCGACGAGGAGGTCCGCCCGATCGGTCCCCAGACCACCTACTACAAGGCCGGAGTCACGGACTACCGCACCGTCCGGCCCTTCCCCAAGGGGCTGCGGTTCGTCGTCGGCAGCCCCACGCAGACCGCCGAGGAGTTCCGCGACCACCCCGGCATGGTCGAGGGGTACGAGTGCGGCGAGAGCTACCACAACTACGACTTCCCGGCCGTCTGCCCGACCAGCCAGGACACCCAGCTCAACCTGCGTATGCAGGCGCCCAGTTGCTGGGACGGCAAGTATCTGGACACCCCCGACCACAAGGCCCACATGGCCTACCCGGTCGTGATGGGGGCCAACCAGGACGTCTGCCCGCCGAGCCACCCGGTCGCCCTGCCGATGATCGAGTTCAAGATGGCGTGGCCGGTCAACGGTGACATGTCGCAGGTGAGGCTGGCCAGCGGCACCGGCCACTCCTTCCACTACGACTTCTTCAACGCCTGGGACAACGCAACGCTCGACGCCCTGGTCGACCACTGCATCGTCGGTGCTCTCCAGTGCAACGCCCGTGGCTACGACGAGAACAACCCGGGCGAGGGCGCGGCCCTGGACGAGAACTACGAACTGCCCCGGCCCTGACCCCTCCCCGTCGCGTCTCCCTCATGGACGCACCGCGCCCATGAGGGAGAGCGCTCTCCAAGTTTTCCCGTACCTCGGCACCCCCACCCGCACCCCGACTCCCGTGAGGAGCTTCTCCCCCCATGATCACGTCCCGTTCTCGACGACCGGCCCGCCCCCGTGGCCGTACCACCGCACGCCTCGCCGTCGCCGGGCTCCTGGCCGCCACGGCCGCCGCCCTTCCGGTCCCGACCGCCCAGGCCGCCGGAAGTGTGGTCAAAGTGACCGGCTCCCAGGGCGCCTGGCAGCTGACCGTGGACGGCGCCCCGTACACCGTGAAGGGCCTGACCTGGGGTCCGTCCGTCGCGGACGCCGGGCAGTACATGCCCGACGTGAAGTCTATGGGCGTCAACACGATCCGTACGTGGGGCACCGACGCCACCACGAAGCCCCTGCTGGACAGCGCGGCCGAGAACGGCATCAAGGTGATCGCCGGGTTCTGGCTCCAGCCGGGCGGCGGTCCCGGCAGCGGCGGCTGTGTGAACTACCTGACGGACACCGCGTACAAGAACGACATGCTCGCCGAGTTCCCGAAGTGGGTGGAGGCCTACAAGGACCATGAGGGCGTCCTCATGTGGAACGTCGGCAACGAGTCGGTGCTCGGTCTGCAGAACTGCTACAGCGGCGACGAGCTGGAGCGGCAGCGCGACGCGTACACCAACTTCGTCAACGAGATCGCCAAGAAGATCCACGCGGTCGACCCGAACCACCCGGTCACCTCGACCGACGCCTGGACCGGTGCCTGGCCGTACTACAAGAAGAACGCGCCCGACCTCGACCTGTACGCCGTCAACTCCTACGACGCCGTCTGCGACATCCGCGCCACCTGGGAGAGCGGCGGCTACGACAAGCCCTACATCGTCACCGAGGGCGGGCCCGCCGGCGAGTGGGAGGTCCCGGACGACGCCAACGGCATCCCGGACGAACCCACGGACGTGGCAAAGGCGGAGGGCTACCAGCGGGCCTGGGACTGCGTCAACGGGCATCAGGGGGTGTCGCTCGGGGCCACGTTGTTCCACTACGGCACCGAGTACGACTTCGGCGGCGTCTGGTTCAACCTGCTTCCGGCGGGCCAGAAGCGGCTCTCGTACTACGCGGTGAAGGAGGCGTACGGGGCGGACACCTCCGGCGACAACACTCCGCCGGTCATCAGCGGCATGACCGTCGACAACGCCTCCGCCGTCGAGGCGGGCAAGCCGTTCACGTTCAGGGCGTCCGTCTCCGACCCAGACGGCGACGCGCTCACCCACCAGGTGCTGGTCAACTCCAAGTACATCGACGACAGCGGCCAGTTGACGGACGCCGACTTCACCGACCGCGGTGACGGCACCTTCGAGGTCACCGCGCCGGACAAGCTCGGCGTCTGGAAGGTCTACCTCAAGTCGACCGACGGGAAGGGCAACGTCGGCATCGAGACGAAGTCCTTCACGGTGGTTCCGCCGAAGGTCGACGGGGTGAACCTGGCCTCCGGCAAGCCCGCCGAGGCCTCGTCCTTCCAGCCGGACAGCGTCGGCTGCCCCTGCCCGCCGGCCGGCGCCGTCGACGGCTCCTTCGACACGCGCTGGGCCAGCGAGTGGGCCGACCAGCAGTGGATCCAGGTCGACCTGGGCGCGACCACCTCCTTCGACCACGTCCAACTGGCCTGGGAGGCGGCCTACGCCAAGGCGTACACCGTCCAGACCTCGGACAACGGGCAGGACTGGAACACCGTCCACACCGAGACGGCGGGCAACGGCGGCATCGACGACATCCAGGTCACCGGCAATGCGCGCTACGTCCGCGTGAGCGCCTCCGAGCGCGGCACCCCGTGGGGCTACTCGCTCTACGAGTTCGGCGTCTACCGGCGTTGATCCGGCGGGGCCCGCAAGCCCTCCGCGCCGTCCCATCCCCGCTGTCGGCGCGGCGGGAGCCCGCGGCGGCCACGGGCATCCGTGGCCGCCGCGGGCTTGCCACGTCGTTCAGGGGCGATGCGAGGTAGCGTCGTCGGCATGGACTCTCGAACCACCGTTGAGCGCGCCCAGCGCCTCAAGCAACTGCACGCCGACCACAAGCCGCTCGTGCTGCCCACCGTATGGGACGTCTGGTCCGCGCGGACCGCGGTCGCCGCGGGCTTCCCCGCGCTGACCATCGGCAGCCACCCCCTCGCCGACTCCCGGGGGGCCGCCGACCAGGAGGGCCAGACCTTCGAGGAGGTGCTCGCCGCCGTCAGGCCGATCATCGCGGCGGTCGACGTCCCCGTCTCCGTGGACCTGGAGTCCGGCTACGGCCAGAAGCCCGCGGATCTCGTCGCCGGTCTGATCGAGGCCGGCGGTGTCGGTCTCAACATCGAGGACACCGTCCACTCGGAGGGCGGACGCGTGCGCAGCACGCAGGAGCACGCGAGCTATGTCGCGGGTCTGCGCGCTGCGGCCGACGACGCGGGCGTCCCGGTCTGGGTCAACGGGCGCACCGACCTCTTCGCGCACGCGGAGAACCCCTCCGGCGTCCTCGACGAGGTGATCGAGCGACTGCGCGCCCTGGAACAGGCCGGCGCCGACAGCGTCTACCCGGTGAAGATCCAGGACGACGACGAGCTGCTCGCGGCGGTGACCGCGGCCGTCGCCGTTCCGGTGAACACCACGGCCCACCCGGTGAAGCACGACCTGGAGCGCTTCCGCCGCCTCGGCGTCGGCCGGATCACCTACGGTCCGCTGCTGCAGTTCGCGCTGACGGACGCGATGAAGGACATGCTGAAGCCGTGGGCGCCGTAGGCGTGTCCGCGATGTGACCTGCGAGCCGGTGGCCGATCGGCCACCGGCTCGCCGCGCGAGGCGAAGGCGTTCCCCCCGGCGGGGCGTCGGTACATCGGCCCTGGAATCCCGTTGCCCCGGCGTCCGTCGAACGGGCACGCTTCCGGCATGCGATTCCCCGCCGAAGCGCGCCGCGACGTCCACGTCCGCTACACCCGGCCAAGCTGTATGGGCGGGTTCGCCTGGTTCACCGTGGATTTCGAGCCGCTCCCGGACGGGCGCCTCGGCTTCGATTTCGTCAATCCGCTCGGCCCGGAGGACATCGACGCCGAGTGCGCGCAGGCGGTGAGCGACGGGATACTGCTGTGGCTGGTCGGAGCAGGACGCCGGAACGTCAACTTCGATCGCCCGCCCCTCCCCACGGCGAAGGAGCTCGCGGCGGGAGTGCCCGTCCGCCCGGACGCCGGGCCGGGGTTCATCGCCCTGCGCGCCGTGCTCCGGCACTCGCGCCTGCACCCCGTCGACTCCCTGCCGTGGACCCATGCGCGCGCGGGGTGGCGGGCCGCGGACAAGAGCTGGCGGGGCGGGGAAGCGGCCGACGACCCGATGGACCGTGCGCCGTAGAGACGTGTGGTCGCCGGGAGACGACCGGCGCGGACCGGTCTTTCCCTTGCCCGCTGTCAGCTGCTGAGGTCGAAGACGCCCCAATCGATGAAAGGTTCGGCCTGGACGTAGATCCTGCTGCCCCGGCCGACGACCCGTCGTCGGCCGACGACGGATCCGTCGGGCATGGTGAGCAGGCCGACGTCGGTCTGCTCGACGGATGTCCCGACAATTTCCCCATGGGCGAGTCGGTCCTGCTCTTCGCCGTAGCCGCCGTAGAAGGCCACTCGATCACCGTGGACGGCCACCGCCTTTGCTCCCCGCACCTGGTTCTCCCACACTCGCACGGGCCGTTCACGACGGTCGGGACGTATCTCGACGAGGGGGAAGTCCGTGTACGGGCAAGCCCAGGCGGCGGTGCCCGACACGTTCAGGGCGTAGCAGTCGAAGAGACCGGGGATGTGGGCGTCGTCCGACATCCAGGTGGGCCGGCCCGCGGCGCTCCAGCGGCGGATTCCGATCGGGTTCTCGTCGAAGTGCCCCACCCAGATCTGGCCGGCCTCGTCCACGAGCAGATGCTCGATGGCGTCACCGACGGAGAAGGACAAGATCTCGCGGCCGTGCGCGCCGAAGACCTGGACCTGGTTCGCGTCCTCGTATCGCCGGGCGCGAGGCGCGGCGACGACGAACCCGCCGTCGGGCAGGCGGTCCAGGTGCGGCCGGCGGGCCCGCACGGCGCTCAGCTCGGTGCGTTCGATGCTGCCACCCGGGTGGACGGAGGCGACAAGGGCGTCGAAGGGCGGGACATCGCCGCCGGGCTGAGGAGCGTGTTCGCCGAGCAGCCAGTGGGTCGCGCCGAAGACATCGACGGTACTGGTCAGGACGTGGAGGCTGTGGTGCGCTCGGGGGAGGCGGGCGTAGGGCATGAGGGCGGCCCGGACGCCATGGCTCTTTCTTGTCGTCACGGGGTGGATCCTCCCCGACGTCCGAAACGGGCGACAACCCGTTTCGGTGCGCCCCGTGCGGCGGCGACCCACCGTACGCCCCCGTGCGTTCGGTGCGGGATCAGTCAGCGGTACGCATCCGGCCGCGGCGGGGGATTCGCCGCGGCCGGATGGGCCGGCAGTGCTGGTGGGGGAGGATCAGGCGGCCGACCGGCCGGCGCGCCGCGCCGCGTGTTCCCGGATCAGCTCCGCGTACCGGAGCCCGCTGCTCTTGACCGTACGGCGCTGGGTCGCGTAGTCCACGTGGACCAGGCCGAACCGCTTGTCGTAGCCGTACGCCCACTCGAAGTTGTCCATCAGGGACCAGGCGAAGTACCCGGCCAGGGGAGCGCCCCCGGCGACCGCGCGGGCGCAGGCGGCCAGGTGCTCCTCCAGATAGCGGACGCGCTCCGGGTCGTGCACCGAGCCGTCCGCCGCGACGACGTCCTCGTACGCCGAACCGCTCTCGGTGACGTAGATCCGCTGCACGCCGTACTCCTCGGTCAGCCGCAGCAGCAGCTGCTCCAGGCCCTCCGCGTGGACCTCCCAGTCCATGTGGGTGAGCCGGGCGCCGGGGACGGAGACCTGCCGGGCGTGCGGTGCGGTTCCATCCGGGTCCGCGGTGACGATCTGCCGGAAGTAGTAGTTGAGTAACCCCACACGGTCCACACCTGCTCTGACCTGCTAAGGAAGAGTCAAGCGGCCTGTCCGTCAGGCCCCTGGGGAGAATCTGGGGAGAACGCCAGAGGGCCGGTTTCGGAGTCCACACGAGCCGCGCTCACAGGCGCAACGCCCTCCATCGCAGTATGCAGCAGACGCCCCAGAGCCGCCACGGCCCGCTTCCCGGAACGCGGCATGAAGTGCACGTAGGTCCGCAGCGTGAACGCCGGATCCGCATGCCCAAGCCACTCGGCGAGACGCCCCACTGTCTCCCCCTCGTGCAGCACCACGCTCGCGAACGTATGCCGCAGCACGTGGAAGCCGTCCTCGCGGCCCATCTCCCACTTCGTGCGACGCCACGGACGATCGGTCTTCCCGGCGACGAGCTCCACCACCGGCTGCGGGATCAGGCCCGCATCGGCCAGTGCCGGCTTCCAGAAGAAGTCGTTGAACGTGTCCCGCTTGAGGGCCTTCTTTGAGTGCGAGGTTGCCACGTAGAGCCTGACCGTCCTCAGGGGCCGCTCCTCCCAGGCCAGGTTCGGCCTGTCGGGGTCGATCCACGGGAGCGTGACCTCAACGGGCGGGAACTGCTTCTCGTGCTGCTGCAGTGCCCGTCCCAGTTCGGGTGGGCATGGCGCTTCACGGGTCTTGTTCCCCTTGGGTGGGGCGAAGGCCAGCCCCTGGTTGAGCTTCACGATCTGCCTCTGGACCTGGATCACATCGTCCTCGGAGCCGGTGATCTCCACGTCGTCCGGGGACAGGGCGAAAGCCTCACCCTGACGGAGCCCGGCGCAGAAGGCCACATCCAGGAGGATGCGGTAGCGGGCGTCGAGGTGTTTGCGGACCAGGGCTACGGTCTCTACCGGCCAGGCCTTGGCGCGGGACTTCGGCTGGACCGGAGCTTTCAAGTCCTGGTCGCGGAAGGGGTTTTCGGGGATGCGTTTGGCCTTGTGGGCTGCCTGGAGGATTGTGGAGAAGTGGGCCCACGTCGCCCGCATGGTGGTGGGATCCAGCCCCTTCTTCTCCGCGAGGGTGACCCAGTGCTTGATCTCGTCGTGGCCGATCCTGTTGAGCGGCATGGAGCCCATGAACGGCAGGATGTGGTTGAAGACCCTGCGCTGCATCGCCTCTTTGGTGCTCGGTGACCGGCGAAGGTTCGGCCACCAGTGCTCGCGCACGTACTGATCGAGGGTGATCTCCCCGTTGCGGGGGTCGTAGAAGGCGCCGCGGGTGGTGTCGGTGGCGGCTTCCTTGAGCCAGGCCTTGGCCCCGCCGGGTCCTTCGAGGTTCTTGAACGACCTGTCGCGGACGCCGGGTACCCCTGCGACGCGCCATCGCTTGCCCTGCCCGTGGCGGGCCGTCTCGCGCCGTTTGCCGGTCGCAGGGTCGGGCCGCTTGGTGTACCAGCGGTCCTCGATGTATCCCGGCATCCTGTGGCCTCCTGGGCCGTCTAGGCGAACGCCACCTCGCTGGCGGTCGCGGTGATGATCTCTCCCTGCCAGAGCTGGAACCACTGGCCGCCGGCGAGGAGTTCCTCCAGTGCGGGGTTGAGGGCGTGGGCGAACTCATCGGCTGTCGCCGTGCGGGAGACGTGGACGGTGACGAGGCCCTTGCGCTCGCGTATCTGAACCAGGGGGGCCGGGTCGAACTCGGAGACCTCGAAGGTGACGCGCAGGGGGCTGGCAGGGGAGGCGACGGAGATGATCTCGCCTCTCCACACCTGGTACCAGTGCGCATGGCTGAGGATGTTCGCGAGGGTGTCGTTGAGTGATCGCGTGAACTGGTGGGGTGTGGAGTGGCGGGCGACGCTGATCTGCAGGAGACCGCGGTCTTCGCGCCAGGTGGAGATGACCCCGGTGTTGAGGTCGGCAGCTTCGTATACAGCGCGCAGCATAGAGCGCCCTCCCGTTGGTCGGTGCACATGTGACGGGTTAGTCGGATGCGCACGTTGTGGAAGGGTACGACTAGTTACGGGTGGTCGACAATAAGTTCAGAAAAGGTCTACTTGTTGCGCCATTCGATCTGCTGCGGACCGGCGGGTGCGGGTGTGCTAGGAGTCCTCGCGCTTGGTGCGTTCGTCGGCCTCGATCATCGCTCGCCAACGGCGTTGCTCCTGGGGGGACATGCCGCCCAGGTGGCCGAGGATGATGCGGACTTCGTCGCCGTAGCCGGCGAGTTCGGTGGCCTGGTATCCGAGCCACTGTTCGGCGGCTGCCTCGGCGATGCGCCGGAGGGGTAGTCCTGTGCCGTTGGCGATGGCGCGCAGCTGTGGCGGGAGCGGCGGGTTTACGGGGGGTGTCTTGACGAGCTTCTGGAGGGCTTGCTTGACCAGGCGGGTGTCGGTTTCGGGGTCCACGGCTTTGTTCGCCATCTCCTGGTAGGAGACGCCGCTCTCCTGGACTTCTTGGATGAGCCGCGACAGTGCGCCCATGGGTGGAGCCTCGGTGGGGCGGGTCTCCTCGGCGGTTGTTGCGGGCATCGTGTCGTTTTCCTTTCGTGTCATGTCAGGCACCAACTGTCTCTCCAGGTTGCGTGGGGCTCCGAGAAAATTGCAGGTCAGTCAGCACAACCATCCTGGATCTGGGACGGATCGTCCATAGATCAATGCTATCCAGCCACGCGCGAGGCTGATAGTCGGGGCTAGGGTGTCCCTGAAATGTTGACGAATCGTCCCTGAGACGCTTAACTCAAGGGCAGTGAAGGGCACCGCCGTAACACTGGAGATCCATTGAGCGTGCGCTACGAACTCAGAGACCTTGCAGTCCTCAAATGGGTCATGGAACACCCTGGTCGCGGGGCTCCGTACTCCGTGCGAACCCTCGCCGAAGCCAGTGACGTATCCCGATCCCAGGTGGGCCGCCTCGTTAGTGGGGAGCTGCCTGACCTGCCCGTCCATGAAGCGCACCGCATATCGGAGGCCCTCGGGGTCGCCGTGCTGGTTCTCTTCATGCCCCCGTCGTCCCCGAACTAGGGACGATTCGTCAATGAGGTAACCCTTATCGGAAGGAGAAATCGAGTGCCCAGGTCCAGCCCTACCCCACAGGACGCGCCGCCCGGATGCGTCTGGATCGCGGAGGCGTCCCGGCTCACCGGGCTGAGCGTGAAGACGCTCTACAACTACCGGCACCAGGACAAGGGGCCGAAGTCCTTCGAGATCGGCCGCAAGATCGCCTACGAGCTGGACGTCGTCAACGCCTGGGTGGCCGCGCAGCGGAACCCGGCCCCCGACGCGACCGCTGAACACGACAGCCGGCCTCCGGAGCCCCGCAAGCTGCCCCGCGCCTCGACGAGGGCGCACGGCCGGCGCGAGCTCGACCCCGCCGCTGCCTGACGGCAGCAAGTGAGGCCGCCCCGAAACGCCAGCCCCGAGGCGACCTCTGAGACCCACCCTCACCGTTCATGACGAAAGGCGGGCCCTGTGCCCCAGAATCCCACACCTGCTGCTGCGGGTGACACGAACCCCACGACGAACCTGACACCGGAGATCGGCCCCCTGGAGCACCTCGCGTTCATGTCGCCGGATGAGCGCTTCAGTACGGCCTGGGTTTGGGCCAAGTACGCCGAGTCGGCGGTGAACTTCACCCCTGCTGACTCGTTCAAGGGCACGCTCGTGCACCTTCAGTGGGCTGTCGCGGAGATCGAGCGCCTCCGCGCCGAGCTCGACAAGGTGGCCGCGTTCGCCGCCCAGCGCGCCGAGTACGTGACCAGCATCCTGAACTGCCACCCGGACAACAAGCACGACTACTACCGGTGGCAGGGGCACGCGGAGTCCCGTCGGCAGCTGTCTGAACGCCTCGGTCTGCCGGTCGCGTGGCCCGCCGAGACGGAGCCGCGTACCGCCCCGTCGCAGCGTGAGGCAGGTGCCCTGTGAGCGCCGCCGCCCGCATCGACCGGGAGACCGCCGAACACCTGGCCGCGCTGGCCGCCGCCCCGTACATCCCCGAGCTCCACGCCGACGGCTGCGACGACAAGACCTGTGTTCGCTGCTGGGTCCTGACCCCGTCGAATCTGTACAGCGTCGACACGTGGCTCGACAACGCTGGTGTCTTCGCCAAGCAGTTCTGGGAGTACGTCGACGGCGAGAACATCGTCACCGGCCTCCGGATCGGTCAGGACGCGAGTCGGGTTGTCGCGAAGTTCGGCAACACGATCGTCCGCCACTTCGGCGGCAAGCACTCCGTCCGTCCCACGCAGGAGCCGACGGGTGAGCTGACGGCCGCCGAGTGGAACGCCAAGTACCCGGCTGGTACGCGGGTGACCGCGTACCCAGGAGTGCACGGCGAGGACGGGTTCACGACGTGGACGACGAGCCGGGCGTGGACGGTCCACGGCCACACCCCTGTCGCCCGGGTCGAGAACGAATCCAGCTACATCAAGCTCACGCACCTGGACCCGATCGAGGTGACGTCGTGACTGCCGCCGACTTGTCCCGCCTGGACGTCCCGCTCGCCGACGTGGAACTCCAGATCGTGTGCGAGACGACCCGCAAGGCCATGGCGAGGACGAGCTCCCCGTCGGACCGGATCGCCTACGCCCACGACCTGTTCCTGCTGACCCACCGCGGACTGTGCTCCACCGGAGCCGACTACCCCGGCTTCGACGCCTGGATCGCCCAGCAGCAGAACCTCAACACCGCAGCCCGGAGGAACCGATGAGCCGCGTAACTGGAGTCGTGGCCGTCAGCATTGACGCCGACGACGAGATCGAAACCGCGTACCGCACCGGCTACCGGGGCCGCCAGTTCGCCACCCTCCGGGTCGGGAACGCCCTCGGTATCGACGTGGTCGACGCGTCCCCGGAGGTCCTGCGGAAGCTCGCGGCTGGGTTCGAAGAGCTCGCCGAGTGGGCCGAGGCCCGCGACGCCTCCGCCGACGTCGCCGACGAGGTCGCGGCCGAGGACGGGGTCCGCAGCATTGGCGTCCCCTTCAAGCGTGGGCCGGTGGCGGCATGAGCACCTACCTGCACGACGGCATCGAGTTCGACCTGACTCGCTCGTTCGTCGACGTGGTCGGCGTCGAGTGGGAATGGCGCGGCCAGCGGAACGTGGCCGGTGAGCCGCTCCTCGTCTCCCCGGGCCTGCCCGACTCCCCGGTGCCGCTCCCGGACGTGTACCGGGACCACGGGCCGCTCATCCCGATCAGCCCCCGCCCCACGGCCGCCCAGTACCGGGCCGCGGTCGACGTCGACTACGCGGCGACCGTGGCTGCCGGGTACGTCGAGACGCCGGCCGAGTTCGGGGCTCGCATCACCCCGGCCCCGGCGCTGACCGCCCACCACCTGAACCCCAGCCCCATGGAACAGACCGGGTTCCGAGGGTTCCTCAACACCATCAAGGGAGCCCGCCGTGGCTGACACCGACAACGTCGCCGAGCTCCGTAGCCAGCTGGAGCAGGCCCGCCGGATCGCGGTGACGCTGGAGCAGGAGAACGCCGAGCTGGAAGCCCAGCTGGAGAAGTACGTGGGCAAGGAGCCGACGGTCCGCGACGAGATGGCTTACCTCCAGCGGTGCCTGAACTCGGTGCTGGAGGTGTGCGACCAGGCCGCCTCCCAGGCAATCCTCCGGAAGAACCCGCGGCCGGTCCCGGAGTGGGCCGTCGCAGTTCGCGAGGCGGCGACGGGCGAGCGCCCGGACAGCCCGGCCGACAAGCGGCGCCGGATCTACATCGACGGCCAGGGCAACGGCTGGCTGGACCAGTCCACCGGGTACGGCAACGTCCGCTGGGTCGCACCGTTGGCCATCTTCCCTGGCGACGCGGAGCCGTCGAGCACGGTCCGCGACCGCACTGGCGAACTGCACGAGATCGGCCGGTGCTGGTGATGGCTGACCTGATGGTGCAAATCGACGGCGAGACGGTCCCGCTCGCGGACTGCAACTGGTCCATGTGGGCCGAGTGCGGGTGCATGGTCGCGATCACCATGGCCGTCATCGACAGCCTCGTCCTCGCGACCGCCGAGCAGGCGCACAAGGACCACAGCCCCCGGAAGCGAGACCGCGACCGCGAGGCGCGGCTCGGCTACCGCTGGGAGCTGATCACAACGGACCGGTACCGCCGGGAGTTGGCCAGCAACTGGAAGTGCGAGCAGCACCGCACACCCGCCCCGTGAACGTCACCGCCACTGTCATCGGCGTCATCTTCTGCGCGATGGCGGTGGCCCCCAGCCTCTGGACCCGGAAGGGCAAGCCATGAGCCGCATCCCCGGCATATCCCGCAGCAAGCCGAAGCACGCAATGAGCACCGAGAACAAGCTCCGCGCCGACGTCACCCGCCTCATGAACCGGCAGGCTGCGGCCGACGACTACTTCGCCGTTCTCCTCGCCGACCGGGCCGACGTGTACGAGGCGTGGCAGAACGCCGAAGCGAAGGCGGCCCGCGCCGAAGACACCGTGGTGTGGCAGGACCACCGTCTCTGCAAGCAGGAAGCCGAGCTTGGCCGGCTCCGCGCCCAGCTCGCCCCGTACCTCGCGGCAGACGCCAACGCGAACGCCATCACCGTCCCGCCCTCGGAGCGCGACAGCAGCCGGTTCGAGGACCAGGCGACCGCCCCGATCGACGTCCGCGAACTCCGCAACCGGTTCGCCGCAGGCCCGGTTGTGTCGCTGCACCACTCCCCGCAGGCCGCAGACCCGACGCACATCCCGGCACCGGCCGCCTGAAACCCGCCGGGCCGGCGGATGCCACCGGCCCCCGGCCCGGCGAACCAGAACACCCCGCGAGGAGAAGTCGCGGGGCGTCCACCACCAGCATCCCAGAGAAGGACGCCATGGAATCCACCGCGCAGAAAGTCGTGACCCACGAGGTCATCGCCCGCCAGCACGCCACACCCGTCCTCGTCCAGGCCATCGAGCCCCAGCCCGGCCTGTTCGTGTACCGGCAGCCCGACGAGCTCCTCAAGCAGGGCGACCGGTACGTGTGGCGGCTCGGCCACCACTCCGGCTACCAGATCGCGAAGTTCGAGTACCCCGGCGACGCCGACGACGCCGCGTGGGCGATCCGCGACATCACCGACTGGACCCGCCCAGTCGACGACATCCGTGCCGACACCGACGGCGGGATCGTCCGCGACGCCCTGGTCCAGTCGCCCGGCATCTTCCTCAACGCCCACCCCGACGCCACCTGACCCACCGACCGGCAGGCGTGTGAGCCCGGCTCCGTCTGCCCGCTGCGGGCCGCCAACCCCACTGGCGGCCCGCAGCAACCCCGAACCAGGAGAACCACATGAGCCCCATTACCTGCACTAAGTGCGGCGACACCGACGGCCCGTTCGTGCCCGGCAAACTGCCGGTCTGCGAGAACTGTGCGTCGTTCGCGGACGCCGAAGTAGCTCTGCGCAGCGCCCTCGAAGACGGCGGATGGCTCGACGACAACGCCCGCCGACTCATGAACGCCTACGCGGCCACCGTCCTCGGCCGGGCCGCCAACACGCTCCGCACGGTCCCCGGCTGCGAGAGCTCCGCCCGCATCGTCAACAACATCGCGCGAGGGCTGGCGTCATGACGACCCTCATCGAACCGCCGGTCACCGCCCCCGTCGTCATCGACGGCATGACCGCAGAGGACTACCACGCCGATCGGAACAGCATCTCGTCCACGGGCCTCCGGAAGATCCTCGCCCCCGGCTGCCCCGCCCAGCTCCGCTACGACCTCGACCACCCCCAGGCCCCGAAGCGCGAGTTCGACCTCGGGCACGCCGCGCACCTCATGGTGCTCGGGGAAGGCCCGGAGCTCGACGTCCTGGACTTCGACAACTACCTCACCAAGGCCGCCAAGACGGCCCGCGACGAAGCCCGCCACATGGGAGCCGTCCCGCTCCTCCGCCACGAGTACGAGCAGATCGAAGCCATGGCCGCGGCGATCCGCCAGCACCCGCTCGCCGGCCCGCTGTTCACCCCCGGGACGGGCGTCGCCGAACAGTCGATCTTCTGGACCGACCCGGCGACCGGCGTCCGCTGCCGGATCCGCCCCGACTGGCTGAAGCAACTGCCTGGCCTGACCCTGTGCGTCGACTACAAGACGATCAAGTCGGCCGACCCGGACACCGTGTCCAAAGCCATCCGGGACCACGCGTACCACCAACAGGACGCCCTCTACACCGACGGCATCTGGGCCGCACTCCAACCCGAAGACGTCCGCTTCATCTTCGTGTTTCAGAGCAAGACCGCGCCCTACCTGATCACCGTCCGCGAACTCGCCGACCAAGACCGGGACATCGGCAGGGCCCGCAACGAACGCGCCCTCCGCACCTACGCCGACTGCATGGCCACCGGCGTGTGGCCCGACTGGACCGGGCCCGTCACCGACATCCCCACCATCTCGATGCCCACATGGGCGGTCCTCAACGAAACCTCGGAGTACATGTCATGAGCACCAACGAGATCGCCACTCGCGACGAGCAGCACACCGTCGCTACCCAGCAGCCCAACACCCTCCCCGCCCCGGCACCGACCGAGGGCACCACCGCCCTCATGGCCTGGGCACAGGAAGCCAGCCTCGCCTACGACATGGCACAGAAGCTCGCCGCCACCTCGTTCGTCCCCCAGTCCCTGCGGGGCAAGCCCGGCGACATCGCCGCGGCGATCCTCGCCGGCTCCGAGCTCGGCATGAAGCCGATGGCCACCCTCAAGTCGATCGACATCATCCAGGGCACCCCGGCCCTCCGAGCCCACGCCATGCGAGCCGTCGTCCAGCGGCAGGGACACGAGATCGAACTCGTCGAGTCCACCGACACCCACTGCATCATGCGGGGCCGCCGTAAGGGCTCGGAGACCTGGCAGACCATCGAGTGGACCATCGACCGGGCCCGGCTGATGGGGCTCCTCGGCAAGGACCAGTGGAAGAAGAACCCCAAGGGCATGCTCGTCGCCCGCACCACGGGCGAACTGAGCCGCCTCATCGCCTCCGACGCCCTGCACGGCATGGCCTACGTGTCCGAGGAACTGGAAGGCACGGTCCACGGCGAGATCGCCCAGCCCCGCGCCCCGCTCAGCGTCGCCGCCCTCACCGCCCCAGCGGCCCCCGCCTCCACACCTGAGCCGGCCGCTGCCGAGGAGACCCACCAGGTCGCCCGCGACGACCAGCCCCCGGCCGACGGGATCTGGGACGCGGAGGCCGCCGAGGACTCCGTCGACTGGCCCGAGACCGCCCAGCCCGGATCCGCCGCCTAGCTCACCCGTACACCGGGGTCCCGCCCGCCGCTAACGGGCGGGCCCCGGCCACCCAAGGAGACCACGACCATGACCGTCAACCACCGGGCCGAAGCCGAGAAGCACCTCGACACCGCGGCCCGCCACCTCACCGAGCACCCCGGCGACATGCGGATCGCGGAAGTGGCCGCTGCAATCGGTCAGGGGCACGCCGCGCTCGCCCACAGAGAGGAGACCACCGCGACGGCCGCCGACATGAACGAGGCACTGCTGTCGCTCCGGCGCCGCTTCAACGACACCCTCAACCTCGTCTCCACCCACATCGCCCAGGGCCTCGCCAGCAGGCAGGGCGAACGCTGGAACGCCGCCCGCAACCTGTCCAAGGCCCTCGACGAAGCCCACTGCAACGTCGACCAGCTGGTCGACAGTTGGCTCGAAGAGAACGGCTGGGACCCGCGGTCCGCGTACAAGACCCCGGCAAGCCTCACCCCGCACGCCGAGCCGTGGGCATCCAAGCCAGACATCACCGCCGACGTTCCGGAACCGGTCCGCCGGGTGCTCGCCGGGCACCTCGCCGAAATGCTCCTCGACCCGAAGGCGGACGACGTCCAGAAATGGGCGCGCGGCATCACGTTCGAGCTGAAGCGCGAGGGCTTCGACCTCGGCGACGCGATCAAGAAACGGATCACCGACCTGACCCTCGGCTCCGACCCGTCGGACCCGCCGTTCTAGCCCACCCGCACTTCGGGGCAGCCCCGTACCCGACATACGGGGCTGCCCCACCCCAACAGGAGACCATGCCATGCGAGCACTGACCATCCGCCAGCCCTGGGCCGACGCGATCGTCCACCAGACGAAGCACGTTGAGAACCGCACCTGGAAGCTCCCTGCCGCCCACCATGGGACCCGCATCCTCATCCACGCCGGAGCCCAACCCGACAAGACCGCCGAAGTCGAAGGACCGAACCTCGACGTGTACTCGGCGATCGTCGGCGTCGCCACGATCACCGACTGCCACTGGGCCGACGAGTGGGTCTGCTGCGGCCCCTGGGCGTTCAACCAGACGTACCACTGGACCCTCGCTGACGTCGTCGCGCTCCCCGAGCCGGTCCCCGCGAAGGGTGCCCTCGGGTTCTGGACGCCCGCCGAGGAGACCATCAACGCCGCCCTCCGGCAGGACACGGCGGTGGCCTGGTGAGCTGGCACCTCGGCCGCATGGCCGGCTTCGACCTCGAAACCACCGGCCCCGATCCACTGACCGCCCGCATCGTCACCGCCTGCATCGTCCAGGTCGGCGCCAAGCAGCCCACCACCGCGGCGAACTGGCTGACCGACGTCGACGGCGAAGAGATCCCCGCCGGGGCCGCCGCGGTCCACGGCATCAGCACCGAAAAGGCCCACGCTGAGGGTGTCGACCTGCGGCTCGCCGTCGAGGAAATCCTTGGCGCCCTCACCCAGGTCATCCTCTCCGGGATCCCGGTCGTCGCTATGAACGCCCGCTACGACCTGACTCTCCTGGACCGGGAAGCGCAGCGGTACGGCTTCCAGCCCCTCGCCGACGCCGTGGGCATCGACCCGTTCGTCATCGACAAGCAGGTCGACCGCTACCGGTCCGGGAAGCGCACCCTGACCGCCCTGTGCCAGCACTACGACGTGCGCCTCGACGCCGCCCACAGCGCCGACGCGGACGCGGTCGCCGCATGCCGGGTCGCATGGCGGCAGGCCACCCGGTACCCGCAACTCGCCGCCATGACCCTCGACGAACTCCACAACGCACAGGTCGCGTGGGCCGCCGAACAGGCCGCATCGCTTCAGGACCACTTCCGCAAGACCCGGCCCGACGCCGCCGTCGAAGGCGCCTGGCCACTCATCCCCAGGCAGAGGGAGAACGTCTCATGACCTCCACCGTGCAACCCACCCTCGACGGCAACGTCCCTCCCGAGCCTGTCGACTACGAGACGTGGCTGGCCGCCGTGTGGCCCGTCTTCATAGCCGCCGCGGCAACCGGCAAGACCTTCACCTGCTACTCGGTGGCCGACGCCAACAAGCTCCCCAACCCGCCGAACCCGCAGGCGCACTGGGGCAGGTTGATCACCCTCCTCCGCGACGAGGGCTACATCCGCACCGCCGGATGGGCCTGCTCCGACCGGCCCACCACCCACCACAGCGGCGTCAGGACGTGGAAGGGCACCGCCGCGGCACGGCGGGAGGCATCCGCGTGAGCATCGACACGATCCTCGCCGCCGGCCAGGCGCTCGCCGCGGTCCACACCGCGGTCGGCCAGGTCATCAACGCCGCCCTCTACTACGGCCCCGGCGCCCTGGCTCTCACCGCCACCATCGCCGCGTTCCGGGTGTGCGCGTGGGCCGCCGACCGGTACCACCAGGCGGCCCAGGACCGGGCCGACCGGCGGACCTACACCGCCCGCGCGTTCCGGCTCTGCCGCGTCGCCGACAGTGCCGACGCCGTCATGACCATCCCCGCCGACGACCTCAACCGCTACCTCGACAACAAGCTCGCAGCCACCCCGAACCTCGCCCCGGAGGAGGGCCGATGACCACCACCCGCACCCCGAACCGGCAGACACCCCCGCACGGAACACCCGCCCGCTACCAGGGGCCCCGACGCCACGACGACTGGACGCCCTGCCGCTGCACCGACTGCCGAACCGCAGTCCGCCGAGCCGAAAAGATCCGAGACCTCCGGCGTCGCCGCGGCCACAACAGCTTCCTCAGCAGGCACATCGTCGCCGCACACCTGCGGACCCTCCTCGACAACGGGTGGACCGGAAAGATGGTCGCCGACGCGGCCGGCATCAACCGCAAAACCGTGTGGAACATCCTCAACTCCGACGTCACCACAGTTCGCCACGACACCGCCCGCGCCGTTCTCGCCCTCACTCCGACCCGCCGCCCCGACGGAACCGTCCCCTCCGTCGGCACAAGGCGCCGGGTGCATGCTCTTGCCGCCATGGGCTGGCCCCTCTCGTGGATCGCGGAACAAGCAGGCCTGTCCTTCACCGGGCTGCGTGACCTCTCCGCAGGCCGCACCAAGTCTGTGAAGGGCACCTACCGCGACGCGATCGATGCCCTGTACCGCACGCACTCCATGCGCCCCGGCCCATCGCAGGCTGCCCGCCGGACCGCTCTCGGCAAGGGTTGGGTGACTGCCGCAGCCTGGGACGGTGCGGTCATCGATGACCCGTCCGCCGAGCCTGAACTGAGCCCGGAGACTTCCCTCAACCGCGACGAACTCGCAGCCATCCGCAGGGCGGATGTCGAGCACCTCGACAAGTTCGGTGTCTCCCCGGACGAGATCGCCCACCGGCTCGGCATGGCCGAGTCCACGGTCAAGGGCATCGTCAAGGAGCTCCGAGCCGGAGAGCGCCGCGACCGGTCGAAGGCGGCGGCATGAGCACCCGCGAGCACGGCACCTACGTCAAGTACAAGGTCGACGGCTGCCGCTGCCAGCCCTGCCGCGACGGCGAAACCCGATACCGGGCCAACCGGTCCCGCGCGATCGCCTACGGCACCTGGCAGCCCTACGTCGACGCCGAACCCGTCCGCCAGCACATCGTCGCCCTGAACGAGTTCGGGATCGGGTGGATGCGCCTCGCCCAGCTGGCCGGTGTGCCCCGCGGCACGGTTTCCAAGCTGCTGTACGGCGACCCGAAGCGAAACATGGGTCCGTCGAAGCGCCTCCTGCCGAAGAACGCCAACGCGCTCCTCGCCATCGAGCCCACCCTCGACAACCTCGCCGACCGGGCCTACACCGACGGCACCGGCACCCGGCGCCGCCTCCAAGCCCTCGTCGCCGCCGGCTGGCCGCAGATCCGGATCGCCGAACGCATCGGGATCCAGAACTTCAACACCACCATCCGCGGCGACAAGCCCGTCCTGGCCAGCACCGCCCGGGCCGCGATCGCCCTGTACGACGAGCTGTGGCGGGCTAACCCGCGGGACCACGGTGTCCGCGACTACGTCGTCGCACGCACCCGGCGGATCGCCGCGGAACACAGGTGGGCCCCGGTCGGGGCTTGGGACGACGACACCATCGACGACCCCGCGGCCTTCCCGGACTGGACCGGGCACTGCGGAACCCCGGAGGGCTACCGAGCCCACTACCCGACCGGTGTCCCTCTCTGCGACCCCTGCCGCCAGGCCTACCGAAAGCACCGCGCTGTCCTCAAGACAGTCACAGCCGCATGACAAGGGCGGGCCACCACACGTGGCCCGCCCACACGCACAACAACCCCGCCGGGGCGGGGGAGGGAGGAGGGGAAGTGACGTCAGTCCTCGGCGGCCGGCTTCTTGCGGACGATCCGGATCTTGGGCTTCTTGGGCTCGCTCGCCTCGTCGGCTCGTCGCTCGGCGCTGCTCAGGGCTTCGCCGATGATGCGTGCCTGCGACTTGTCCGACGGCTTGTCTCCTGCGCCGAGGTCTGCGAGGTGCTTGCGCAGCTCTTGGAGTACGGCTGCGTCACGGGCTGCCGTCTCGTAGAAGTCGGGCGTCACGACATAGGCCTGTCGGGCCCCGCGCTCGGTGAATGCGCCCACCTCTCCGCCGTAGCGCACCTCGCGAATGAGGCTGGTGAGGAGTGCGCGCGCGTCGGTCATACCGACCGTGGCGACGCCGTCCTCCGCGAACTCGATGCCCTTCCCAGTAGCCATGGCCAGAGTGTAAGCCATCTCCAACACTTCCTTCCTGTTCATCCTGGCCAACCTTTAAAGAAGTGTGGCAGAGTAGACCCCAGGAACGCCAGACATTGCCGACGGCGAATCACGAAAACCGCGGCCCGACAGGGCCTGGTTCCGTGCGCCCGGATTCGGCAGATACAGCCCACGGGAGGGCTCTGATGTACCGAAGCGACGGCAACGCACTCACCGTCATGGACTGGTTCTGTGCCGACACGGAGACCGAGATCCTCACCGCGCGCGGGTGGCGCCGCTACGACCAGGTCGCGGTCGGCGACACGGTCGCCAGCCTCAACACGGCGGAAGGCATCGCCCGCTGGGTGCCCATCCAGCGGATGAACACCTTCAACCTGACCGACGAAAAGGTGCTCAGCATTGATGGCAAGGCCATCTCCGCGCTGGTCACGCCTGGGCACCGCTGGCCCGTCCAGCAGCGCGTCAACACCCCGACAGGCCGCCGAATGGAGTGGCAGGTTCGCACCTCGGACCAGCTCACCCTTGAGTCATCGGTCGTCCGCAGCGCCCGCTTCGAACACCCCGCAGCCAGTGATCACGATGACGCGCTGGTGGAACTGGTCGGGTGGGCATGGACAGAGGGCAGCTACCGATCCAACGGCGGTCTGCACCTGTCTCAGTCCCCCTCGGTGAACCCTGCGAAGTGCGAACGCATCGATCAAGCGCTGCGAGCGCTCTACGGGCCGCCGATGGGGCGGGCTGGCCGCCAGGTCGGCGTCCCGGCCTGGAATGTCGCCGACTACGAGGGCACCCGCTACTGGCGGCTGAACGTCGCTGCGGCTAGCGCAATCATCGCCGCAGCCCCGGACCACGTCCTGGACCAGGCGTGGCTGCTCACCCTCACCGGCGACCAGCTCAACCTCCTGGTCGAGGTGTCAATGCTTGCGGACGGCACGACCCGCGTCCGCAACGGTGCCCGGGACTCGTCCCTGTCACAGAACCGGAAGGACCGCGCGGAAGCGTTTCAATTCGCCGCCATCCTGGCCGGGCGGGCCACGTCCATCCACCGCTGGGAGATGCAGCACAGGGGAGCCGCCTACCCGATGTGGCGCGTTTCGATCCTGGAACGGGTCACCGCGAAGCCGCTGCGCCAGGCGACCGCCGAGTGGACCACGTACACCGGCACCGTGTGGTGCCCGACGGTGGAGCACGGCACTTGGCTGTGCCGCCGCAATGGGCTCGTGCACTGGACCGGCAACTGCGGCGCAGGCGGCTCCAGCCAGGGCGCCCACTCCGTCCCCGGTGTCAAGGTGACCAGAGCTGCGAACCACTGGGCCAAAGCCATCGACTCCCACGAGGCGAACTTCCCCGAGGCCAGCCACTACCGCGGCGACATCCGTACCGCCCCCGTCTGGGACTGGCCTGTCACCGACATCTTCTGGGCCTCCCCGGAGTGCACCAACTGGTCCGTGGCCAAGGGGAAGCGCCGCAACTTCGACACCGCCATGCAGGGCAGCCTCCTCGACCTGCTCATCGAGCAGACGGAGGAGGAGCCGGCCGACGCCGAGGAGGAGTCCCGGGCGCTCATGGAGGAGGTGCCGCTGTACCTCCGCGGCGTCCAGGAGCGCGGCGGCCTCGTCAAGGCCGGAGTCGTCGAGAACGTCACCGACGTCCGGGCCTGGGACCAGTGGGACCGGTGGATCGGCGAGCTCCACAAGATGGGCTACCGCACCCGCATCATCGCCCTCAACTCCATGCACGCAAACCCGCGGTCCGTGCACGCCGCACCCCAGTCCCGCGACCGCCTCTACGTCGGCTACTGGCACAAGTCGCTGGGCCGCACCCCCGACTGGGACAAGTGGCTGCGCCCCCGCGCCTGGTGCACAGGGTGCGACGCCTGGGTGCAGGCCATGCAAGTCTTCAAGACCCCGGGCCGGGACATGGGCCGCTACCGCACCCAGTACGTCTACCGCTGCCCCTCCACCACCTGCCGCAACCAGATCGTCGAACCCGAAGCCCTCCCCGCCGCCGCAGCGATCGACTGGTCCATCCCCGGACAGCGCATCGGCGACCGGGCCAAGCCCCTCGCCGACAAGACCCTCGCCCGCATCCAGGCCGGGCTCAAGAAGTTCTCCCAGCCCGTCCCGATGATGGTCCCAGCCGGAGGCACCTGGAGGAACACGGCGGTCAGCGTCGGCGAACCCATGGGCGCCCGCACCACCCGGGAGAACGACGGGCTCATGGTCCCGCCGCTCCTCATCCCCGTCGAAGGCCGCGACGGCAAGGAAGCCCGCTCCGTCAACGACCCGCTGCGCACCATGACGACCCGCAACGAGACCGGGCTCGCCTGGCTGCCGTTCATCGCCGAACTCCGCGGCGGCGGATCCGTCGCCCGGTCCGTCACTGACGCCCTCGCCACCGTCACCGCCTCCGGCAACCACCACGGGCTCGTCACGCCCGAACTGCCCGCCATGGTCATGCGGAACAACTCAGTGCGCGGCGACGCCGGATACCTCAGCACCCCGGTCACCGAACCCGTCCGGGCCCTCACCACGGCCGGCCACCAGTCGCTCGTCACGTGGAACGACATCCTCGTCCCCTACTACTCCAACGGCACAGCCCGCACCGTCCGCGAACCCATCGGCGCCCTCTCCACCCGCGACCGGTACGCCCTCGTCCGCGGCGACGTCGACATCAACGACGTGCGCTTCCGGATGCTCGAACCCCACGAGATCGGCCGCGCAATGTCCTTCGCGGACGACTACATCGTCCTCGGCTCCAAGCGCGACAAGGTCCGCCAGTACGGCAACGCCGTCACCCCCAACGCCGCCGAGGTCATCCTCTGTGCCCTCGTCGAAGCCGTCACCGGCGAGGAGCTGGAGCGGTACGCCGAGCCCCAGTTGGCAGCCGCAGCGTGACGCCCCGCCCGGACCCCGCCCCCACCTGACCCGACCGCGGGCCCCACACCGCAGACAGCCCGAACCTATCCGCACCCGCACGTCGTAGAGAAGAGATTCCATGGGTTACGAGCTTCGTCGCCAGTTGCGCGAAGCGCTGGGGCCTGCCGTCACTGGCCTACAGCGCGCTGTCGCCCTGGAGATCGCCGACGACGCGAACGACGCCACCAGGGAGAGCTATGTCGAGCTCCCGGACCTTGCCCGCTGGACGGGTGCGGGCAGTGTCGACGTGGTCCGGAACGCTCTCAAGCGGCTCTCTGCGGCGGGCTGGGAGTTCCGCGTCCCGATCGGCAAGGGCAAGGACGGTCGGATCATGTACGCGGTGCCCGGCCGGCGGATGACTTTCCTCGTTCCGCCCTTTGAAGGGGTAGCGGGGGCTCACTCAGAAGAAGCCACGGCTACCCCTAAGGGAGAGCAGGGGCTACCCCAAGGGGGAGCGGGGGCTCCTTCGGAAGGAGCCGGGGCTCGTTCTGAAGGAGCCGGGGCTCCCCCCTTCTCCTCAGCCCCTCAGTCCCCTCAAGAAGAAGTAGCTACTACCGGCCTAGGGGTAGCAGCGGCTCCCCCTTCTGGTGCGGGTCGCGAAATCACCGACGAAGAGAAGGCCGAGTTCGGCCGCTTCTGGCTCCTGCATCCCAAGAGCTGCGACATGGGCAAGACGCGCGAAGCCTGGATCGCCGCAGTCCTCAGCGGCGTCGACCCGCAGAAGATCACCACCGCAGCCGAGGCATACGCCCGCCAGATGGCGGGCCAGGACTTCCAGTTCATCAAGCAGTCCGCCGGCTGGATCCGCGACCGCCGCTACGAAGACAAATTTCCGCCCGCCCCGAACGGCAAGCCCGACCTCAAAGCCGTCGGAGGCAAGAACCACACGCCCTACCGGCAACAGACCGCACCCTCCGCCTACGCGAACGGATTCTGACCATGCCCGACCCCCAGCGCCTCGGCGGTGAACACCTCACCCGCCGCATCCAGGCCCAGCTCGAAGCCCGCGGTCTCGCACCAGTCACCCCGGGCCCGGTCGACAACACCCCCGACCCCGACGAGCCCGGCCACCCCGAGTTCCACCGCCAGCGTCGGGCCGAATGGGCCCTCCGTCGGTGGACAACCGCCACCCCTTACCGGTACCAGGAGGCCGTCGCCTCCCAGCCCGACGTCATCGCCTGGGCCGACCAGGTCGCAGCCGACCCGCGCAAGGCCGGATTTCTCTTCCTCACCGGAACGTTCGGCACCGGCAAGACGCACGAGGCCTACGGTGCCCTCCGCCGGATTGCCGACGCCGGACCCGAGAAGTACGAAGTTCTCGCACTCACCGCGCCCGACATGTACGCCCTCATGCGGCCCGGCGGCAGCGACAACGGCCCCGAGCACGAAGTGAAGCGGCTCATGCGTATCCCGCTGCTCCTCATCGACGACCTCGGTACCGAGAAGATCAGCGAGTTCACCGAGGAGGCCACCTATCGCCTCCTGAACTACCGGTACAACGAATGCCGCCCGCTGATCATCACGAGCAACCTTCCGGCGTCCGACCCCAACGGCCCGGACCTCGTCGACAAGCTCGGCGAACGCATCACCTCGCGACTCTCCCAGATGACAAAGATCGTCGACATGGTCGGTGCCGACCGTCGGCGAGGTGCCGCATGAAGGCCGACGACCCCCGCATGGCCAACGTCGACTGCGCCATCGCCCGCATCGGCTACCTGTACGGCCAGACCGGCATCCAGATCGCCGAACAGTGGGTCGTCTCCCACATCGAAGCGCTCCTCGCCGTCACCGAAGGCCGTTCCCACAACCCGGCGGCCTTCCCCGGCTTCGGTGAGGGAACCGCAGACGAGACGGCCCGGCGCATCATCGCCCGGCTGCTCGACGCCGGCTGGCGCCCGCCCGACGCCGACTGCCTTGACCTTCCGGCAACACCGAACGAGGCGTCGTGACGGACTTCGATGCCGCCGACATTGCGGCGATGCGCAAGGAGGGCGACCTCCGGAGCTTCATGCGCGACCAGCTGCGGGTCGGCCGGGCGAAGCGCACCACCCAGCCCGCCGCGGTGCCGCCGCCGAAGCCGCCCGGCTACCGGGCCGGGGCCTGGCCCGCCGGAACCCGGCCGCCCGACCCGCCACCGCAGCACCACCCGCCCGCCGCCTGGACGACGGCCCTCGACGAGTACCGGGACTGGTTCACCGCCGCCGACCACGTCGAGCTCACCAACCCGACTGCCAGCCGCCAAACGTGCGGATGCCCCGCCTGCACCCCGAGGAGAAACCTGTGACTCGTACCCGCTACGGCCAGCCCGCCCCGATGCCCGACAGCATCCGCCACTTCATGCGCACCGGCCAGCACCCGGCCCGGTCCATCCCGTGCCCTCGCTGTGGGGCTGCCGCCCACCGGCCGTGCCGGATTCCGTCCCGGGGTGTGCCGCTTGCCCAGGTCCACCAGCAGCGCATCGACGCCCGCGCCCAACTGGTGGCGTGCTGCCCCACCTGCCAGGTCACCCCGACCGTTCCGTGCCACAGCGCGGGGAGGGCCCTCGACAACGGGGCCGTCCACCCCGCTCGGCACACCGAGGCAGACCGGAGTGCCGCATGAACCGCCAGTGCAGCGTTGACGGTTGCACCCGGCAGGCCCGCCCGCAGCGGCGCCTGTGCCACGGCCACCGGGCCAGGGTTGCCCGGTACGGGGACCCGCACTTCACCCAGTGGGGCACCGCCGACCCGGTCGACGTCGAGCTCATCGTCACCGAGCAGCGGCCGGCCGAAGGGCTCACCCGGCTCGAACGAGTCCTCGTCGCCCGCGGCCTGACCGAACGGCAGGTGCCCGCGGCGGAGGTGGCCCGGATCGTCGGGGTCGACAAGCGGACCGTCGAGCGGTGGCGGTCCCGTGACCGGCAGAAGCAGGCGGCGTGAAGGCCGGCCCGCGGGGGACCGGTCGGCGGCCGGGGCGCGGGCGTGAGGCCCCGTCGCGGCCCAAAACCCGCCCTCTCGCGCCCGAACAGGCCGCCGAGGCTCCGGAGTCCGTGCGACCCCGGGAACGCCCCACAGGGGCCCGCACAGCCGATCCGGCCCCGGGTGTCGAGCAGATCCCCGGTCAAACCGCCCTAGAACTCCGGCCCATGCAGCCGACCTTGTGGTCGCTGTGACCGCCGGCCTCAAAGCAGTACCGGCTGCCCCCGTCGCTATCGGGGGCAGCCGGCCCGCCCACCGTACCTGCACTCACCTGGAGCTCTTGATGATGTACCGCTGTACCCCTTGTGACGCCACGATGCACGCCCCGACGGACACGCCGGCTGTGTTGTGCCCGGGGTGTGATGGGTGGGCGGTCCGGGTGGACAAGCCCACCTCACCCGCCCCCGCCTCGGCTGAGCTCGTGCCGTACTACGCCGCCCCTGACAACGACGTGACCCTGTATGTGGGGGACTGCCGCGAGATCCTGCCCCGTCTCCCCGAGCAGCCCGTCTCGTGCGTCACCGACCCGCCCTATGGGGAGACCGCCGCCGCGTGGGACCGGTGGCCCACCGGCTGGGTCCAGGCCGTCGCCGAGGCTCTCCCCCCGGCCGCATCCCTGTGGTGCTTCGGCTCGGCCCGCATGTTCCTGGAGCAGCGCGACGAGTTCGCCGGGTGGCGGTTCGCCCAGGAGGCCCTGTGGGTCAAGCGGAACGGATCCGGTCCCGGGAGCCGGGACCGTCTCGTCAAGGTCCACGAGTGGGCCTACCACTGGTACCGCGGCGCCTGGGGCGACCTGTACCACGAGTGGGAGCGCGAGCGGACCACCGCGAACAAGGGCACCGTCCGCAAGGCGTCCCGGTCCGCCGAACACCAGCGCGACGGGCGCGCCACGTCGTGGCAGGACGACGGTACCCGTCAGCCCCGTTCCGTGTCGTTCCTGATCGAGGCTCCGTCCGTGCGCTACCGCAAGCGCCACCAGGACGAGAAACCTCTGGCCACCGTTGAGCCGCTGATCCGCGAGTGCACCCCGCCGGGTGGTCTCGTCCTGGACCCGATGGCCGGGAGCGGCACCGTCGCGGAGGCCGCCGTGATGTGCGGCCGCCGGGCGGTCCTGATCGAGCAGTCCGAGGAGTCGGCGGCCGTGATCGTGCAGCGGCTGCAGCAACTCGCGCTCCCCGCCGCATGACCAGCAGTACGCCCGCCCCGGCTGCTACCCGGGGCGGGCGCCCACCGCACATCGTACCGACCACCAGGAGGCCCCTGATGCCCGACACCACCCCCGCCGACCGCCCCGCCGACCGCCCCGCCGACCTGCTGCGCGCCGCCGCTGACCGTGCCCCTGACCCGGCGTTGGCCGGTCTGCTGACGACGCTGGCCGACGCGTCCGACCACCACACCACCGGGGAGTACGGGGCGGTCGCCACCGTGGTGCACCCGGCTCTGGCGGTGGCCCGGCAGCTCCTCGGCACCACCTCCTGCGGTTGCCCGCACCCGGCCGACGAGCACAGCGTCTACGGGTGCGCCGAGGACTGCGCCTGCGAGTGGATGCCGCCGAAGCGCCCCGCCGCCGCGCCCGCGCCTGCCGACCGGGCCGGAGCCCTCCGTGACCGGATTGCTGACGCACTCGCTGCCGCCGATGGCTGGGAGTGGGGTCCGGGCCACGACAGTCTCACGAGCAGCGTCATCGGGCGGTACCTCCGCCGCGCCGACGCGGTCCTCGCCGCCCTGGCCGCTGACGCTGCCGCCGGGGTGCAGCCGCCCACCACGACCGAGGCGGACACCGCCCTCGCCGCCGCAATCCCCGAATGGGAAGCCGTCTACGAGCCGGGCAACGTGTCCGACTACCTCATCGGCTACGCCAACACCGAGGCTGCCGCGAAGGGCGCAGCGATCGCCTGGGTCCTGTCCCAGTCGGACAAGACCGCCGACCGCCTGGAGTGGACCCCCACCCCGCACGGCGACAACTACGACGAGCACTTCGAGCTGAGCGAGCGGCACGACGACGGGGTCGACACCGGGGTCGGTGTCACCGTCCGCCACCGGCTCCATCCGTACACGGCCGCCGACTTCGCGCCCGAGGTAGACGAGGAGCCCGCTGCCCCTGCCGCGCCCGAGGAGCCCCAGTGACCTCAGGTCGGATCGTCGTCGAGGCGGTCCGGTGCACCGGAGGATTCAGTGGCACGTCGCACTACGGAGATCAGCCATGAGTTCAGGGAACGATCGTCGGAGGCGGCGGCAGCCACGGCCTTCTCGTGTACGTCGTCGGGAAGTCGGAGATTCACGTGCTTCGTCATGGTCCCATTCTGGCACTGGTCTCATGTTGGAGCTAGAATGGGACCATGCAGCTTCGGTACAACTTCCGCGTCTACCCGACGTCCGGCCAGCGAGCAGCGCTCGCCCGGACGTTCGGGTGCGCGCGGGTGGTGTACAACGACGCTCTGCGCATTCGGAAGGATGCGCACGCCGCGAAGATGCCCTTCCCCAGGTCGGGCGAGCTGTCCAAGACACTCATCACCCAGGCAAAGCGCACCCCCGAACGAGCGTGGCTGGTCAACGCTCCCGTCGGTGTCATGCAGCAAGCCCTGCGCGACCTCGACGCGGCGTACCGGAACTTCTTCGACTCCATGTCGGGGAAGCGGAAAGGACCCAAGGTTGGCGAGCCCCGCTTCAGGTCGAAGCGGGACAACCGGCAAGTAGCCCGGTACACCAAGTCGGACTGCTTCCGGGTACTGCCGAACGGGAAGCTTCGTCTGCCGAAGGTCGGCGACGTCTCGGTGCGCTGGTCCAGGCAGTTGCCGTCCACCCCCTCGTCAGTGACCGTGATCAAGGATGCGGCCGGACGCTACTTCGTCTCGTTCGTTGTCCAGACCAACCCGTCCGAGGTGCTATCGGAAGCGGGCGGCGAGGTGGGGATCGACCTGGGTCTCACGCACTTCGCGGTCCTCTCCGACGGTCGGAAAGTGGCTGCTCCGAAGCTGTTCCGGCGGGCAGAGAAGCGCCTCCGCAAGGCGCAGCAGAACCTTTCCCGGAAGGCGAAGGGAAGCAGCAACCGCAAGAAGGCCGTGGTCAAGGTTGCACGGGCGCACGCCCGAACAACGGATGCCCGCCGGGACTTTCACCACAAGCTGTCGACCGCGATCATCCGCGAGAACCAAGCGGTGCACGTGGAAAACCTTGCAGTGAGCGGCCTCGGACGGACCCGTCTCGCGAAGTCTGTGCACGACGCCGGATGGTCCACCTTCGTTGGAATGCTGGAGTACAAGGCAACGCGCTACGGCCGCACCTTCGCACGGGTGGACCGGTTCTTTCCCTCCTCGCAGCTCTGTTCGGCTTGCGGGTTCAAGGACGGCCCGAAGCCCCTCAAGGTCCGGACGTGGACTTGCCTCAACTGTGGGGCTGTGCACGACCGCGACGTCAACGCCGCACGCAACATCAAGACCGAAGGACGCAAGGTCGCCGCCGGACGGGCGGAGACCGTAAACGCCTGCGGAGGCTGAGTAACACCTCCGCTCGCGGAGGCATCGGCCGATGAAACAGGAACCCAGCTCAAGGCGCTCCGCCACAACGAGCGCCAGTGAGGGAATCCCCGCCCCCAAAGGGCTGGGAGGACGTCAAACGATGACCACGCCCGAGGCGTTCGGCCACGAGCCCATAGAGGTCGGCGGCGACTGGCCCAACCGGGCCGTCGTATGCGCCCGCTGCCGCTGGAGCTACCCCCAGATAGGGAACCGGCCCGCGCATCGCCGCTACGTCCCCTGGCCCTGCACCTCCGCCGTCGTGCTCGGCCTCGCGCTGCGCACCACCGCCCCCGCCCCTGCTGCAGGGTGATCCCGGCCCACCCAAGGAGACACCGCATGACCCAGCTCGCTGCCGCACTGCACCGTGCCGCCGACCTCGCCGAGACCCACTGGACGCCGGACCCCAACGGCCCTGGCATCTGCTCCCTGCTCAACCAGGCAGCACCCCGCGACGGAAGCCGCCCCGACGAGACCGACCTCTGGGACGCCGTCGTCACCCACCTCAACGAGGAGATGACCGTCGCCTGGGAACGGCAGCCCGGAAGGACCCGAGCCGACGTCGCGGCGCTGCTCCGCGCTGCCACCGCCTGACTGCCCCTGCTGTGTGGCCGCCCCACCACAGGCGGCCACACCCGAACCCCGGAAGGACCACCATGCCCCGACGCCCCGCCCGCTACCGGTCCATCTACGTCAACGGCTGCCCCGTCTGGGAGTGCGGCAGGTGCGGTGACCGCCAACCCCCGGGCACCCGCGAAGCCGACCTGCGCCGCCACGAGAACGCGTGCGGCCAGAGCGAGGAGGCCCGATGAGTATCTACGCGTCCATCCCCGGCATCGACCCCGAGGCCCCCTGCGGCCCGCCGTGGATCTACCAGGGGTCACACATCCTCCCCGATGAGGAAGACCCCCGTGGTGGCGAGATCGGCCTCGCCCTGATCCCCAGCCACATCACCCGCGACGGGCGTGACGACCAGCCCGACGACATGAAGCCGTGGCCCTGGCTGCGCATCCACATCACCATGACCGGCGACCCGACCGCGATCATCAACCCGGCCCAGGCCCGGCGCCTGGCCGCACAACTCATCGACTGGGCAGACCAAGCAGACCAGGAGACCCGGTGACCACCCAGCCCGAGCGTCTCCACCACCTCCTCGACCGGGCCCGGCGCGGCGTCATCCTCCCCGCCGAAGGCGAACAGCTGGCAGGGATCGTCGGCGAGATGGAGGCCGACCTGCACAGCTACGAGGAGGTGGTGGTCGGCGACCTCAACGAGGCCAACACCGGGCTCCAGCGGCAGGCTGCCCGCGCCGAGGCCACCGTGGCCCGTGTCCGGCAGGCCGTCGACGCCGGGCCGGTCGGGCCCTGCTGCGCCCACCTCATCCACGCCGCACTCAACCCGCCGACTGGCCTCACCGCCGAAGAGCGGGAAGCCGCCGACGCCTACGCCGCCAAGCTCAACACCCCACCCAGCGCGGCCACCCTCGCGGCCATCGCGGAACGCATAGCCGACGGCACCGCACCCCGCCGGAAGGTACGGCGGCGGGCCGCCATTGATAGCCCCAGTGATACGGCGCAACAGCACGAGGCCACGTGAACGGCCGACCGCCCTGCGCCTACGGGCACCCCTGCCTCTACGACGACGAGGCAGGGGCCTGCCCCTGCGAAGACCCGCCACCGCCGCCCGTCGATCGGGACACCGAAACCGTCCCCGTCGGCGACTACCTCTGACCGAAGGAGCCCCGCATGATCCGCCAACTCACCGTCCTCCTCACCCCGGAGACGTCCCGCCTGCTGCGCCTGTACCGCGGCCAGTCGCCGGCCACCGTCCTGGCTCGGGCGGTGCGGCTACTCGCGACCGCCGACGGGCACCTCGACGCGGCAGGCAACGTCAAGCCGAGGCGGCCATGAACGCCCTGTCACCGCGGCAGCGAACCATCCTCTGGCACCGAGCCCAAGGTCTCACCGGCCCGCAGATCGCCCACACCATGCACCTTGCGGTAGCCACGATCAGCTACCACGAACGGATCATCTGCCACACCCTGCGGGCCACGAACATCACCCACGCCGTCCACCTCGGCCACCTTCAGCACCTCATCGGTAGCCGGCCCGACTGCGGTGACCGGGCCGCCTACCTCCGGCACCTCCGCCGCGACGAGCGTGCCTGCGCGGCCTGCAAAGCCGCCAACGCCGAACACGCCGTCGCCCAACGCGCCGGCCGACTGAAAGAGGCAGCATGACCGACACGATCACCGCCCCGTGGAGCAGCGAACAGGTCGCCGCCCTCGAACAGTTCCAGACCGCCAGCGGCATGCACCCGTTCACCTGCGGCGCCGACCAGCACACCCAGTCGCCGAGCCTGGTTCCGTCCCACTCTGGGTGGTACTGCCCTGACCCGGCCTGCGACTACCGGCAGGACTGGGCGCACGCGTTCATGGTCGACCCGGCTGCCTGGCCGAGACCGTTCGGGGACCGGCATGGGCCGACACCGGAAGAGGTTCGGGGCATCAAGACCCTCGGGCCATTCCCGGTCTCGGCAGACACCCTCGCAGACGTTCAAGCCCGGCAGGCGTGGGAAGCCCAGGCCGTCGCCGACCATGCGGCCATGACCCGCCGCCGCGCCCTGGCGTTCAACGCCGTCCAACCCGTCCTCGCCAAGCACGACCGGCACCTGCCGCTCAGCGTTCGCCAAGAGATCGCCGACGCTGTGCTCGCGGCCATCGACAATGACGCCGAGGCGACCGCATGATCCCCCGTCTTGCTGGCCGTCTCGCCACGGCCCTCACCCGGTTCGCGCACCGGCACGGCACCCACCATTACCTGTCCACGGGCTGCCTGCACGGGGAGCACGGGTACTGCCAGGGGAAGACCGGGAAGGCCGGGGCAAAGAAGCCGGCGGCTTGCAAATTCTGTGGGGCCAGCTGCCAGTGCCGCTGCCACCACAACTGACCCCGGACACGCCGCGGCCCCCACCCAGACGGGTAGGGGCCGCTTTGTCGTGCTGGGTTAGCCGCCCTGGGGTCCCGCGAACCGACCGCCGTCACGGGCCGCGCCATGCCGCCCTCGGCCCGGCCGGGCAGCGTGCTTCGCCTGCACCTCGTCAGCCGAGTACTGGGACTCTCCGCGCCGGCCCGGCTCCCGGCCCTGCGACTCGATACCCCACCGCGACAGCTGCTTGCGGGCGCTGCCGTTCGCGGACGGGCCAGTGAAGCCCAGGAACTTCGCGACCATGCTCACCGTCCACAGCTCCACAGGGCGGCCGTAGCCGAGCAGCTCCAGCTCGGGAATGTCCTGCACCCGTGCCGCGGTCCGGGCGGCGGGCAGCCACTCGTTGACTCGATGCCAGGCAGCCGATGAACCGCCACCGAGCGGCCCGGACGACGACAGCAGCCCCTTCAGCTCGGCCAGTGCCGCACTGTCGCCCCCATCAGCCACCAGCCGCATGAGAGGACGAGCGATGCGGATGGCGTAGTGCCCCACGGCCTCGGTCTCATCCAGGTCGTCCGCGTTCAGCGTCAGCTGAACCAGCGGCTGGTGCAAGACCGCGCCGGGTGCGAACACGGAAGCCACCGCATCACCGCGGCGGGGCCGGCGCGTCGCCTCACACCACCACTGGGCAGCCACGTCAACACCGTGGTGCTCAGGGCCGTAGTTGGCGGAGAAGGAACTCTCGACGAGGACGGGCACGTCGACCGGGACGGGGGGCAACTGTACGGGCATGATCGGGCCTCTCGGATCGCAAACTGGTTACTTGGCGAGCTGGTCGCGGAGCTGCTCGGCGAGGTCGAGGACGGTTTCGACCGGCAGGTCGCGGGTTCCGGCGTAGCTGGTGGAGATGCGCCCGTTGTCGCGGGAGTAGACCCCGTTGGAACCGAAGTCGCCCTCCAGGTTGGACAGGGCGATGGAGGCGTTCATGAGGACGGTAAGGGTGTGGAGGCGGTCGCCGAGGTCGGTGATGGAGTCGATGCGGTCGGCGAGGAGCGGGGCCAGGCCGCGGATGACGGTGATGGTCTCGTCGCCGCGCTGCCGGGTGCGGACCTTCGGGGTGATCGTGGCGCCGGCGTGGGGGCCTGCGGTGATGGCGTAGGTGGCGGTGAGGTCGATCATGTTGACCTGCTTCCGGGTGCGGCGGTTGCCGATGGCGATGCGGCGGGCGAGGGAGGCGGCGTCGATGATCCAGCGGCCGGCGGTCTTGGTGGCGGCGATGATGCCGCGGCGGGCCCAGGTGCGGATGGTGGCGGGGGTGACGTGGGCCTGGAGTGCGGCGGCGGTGGTGTTCATCGGGTCTCCCTCGGTGGCGATGACTCCATAATGCCTCACGGTGAGGCGTTATGGGAAGGGGTGTCACCCAGAAGAGTGAGAACCCATCAGAAACCCCAGCTCACAGCCACCAACCTGCCAAGCTCACCACGCCCACACCACAACCAGGAGAACCCCATGACCCCCTACGCCGAACTCGCCCAGCACCTCAACACCGTCCTCGCCAACGACCCCACCCCACAAGCCGCCGCACACCGCACCGCCATCACCACCTGCACCGAGCTCCTCGACATGGGCCACCCCCTCGACGACCCCATCGTCACCAAGCTCCGGGAAGGCATCCTCGAAGGCGTCCTCACGCCCATCGCCAACCTCTACGCCGACACCCCCGGCTTCCCCACCGCCTGGCGCAACGTCGACCCCTGGCGCTGACCCGCTACAGGTCGAGCACCGCCCAAACGCAGGCAGGGGCGTAGGCCGCGGGCGTTAGAACTTCATGGCGGGGTGGCACTTCGGGCACGGCACCGAGGCAAGCAACCCGTCCCAGCCGGCCTCGTCTCGCCGCCGGGTGACCTCGTCACACTCGGGTTCCCCGCAGTGCTTCCATTTCTCCCACCCCTGCGGCCGTGCCCCGTTCCGCCCCTCCTCTTCCAGGCGCCGCCACGAGTCCTGGTACGGCCTGTGCGGGCCCGAACGCCCGGCGAGCTGCATCCACCCGTCCACGACTGCGTCCGTGCCCTCCAGGGGGCGTCTCGCAGCCTCGCGGAACGTGACTGAGTCCGGGAGCTCGTCCGCGCCCAGCCGGTGCGCGTACACCGCGGCAGCAGAGTTCACCGCCGCACCACCCAGATCCAGGTAGGTCTTCAAGTCCTGCTCCGCCCAGCCGGCGTCCAGGGCGGCAGCGATAAGGGCGACCAGCCGGCCACGTTGCATCGACCCCGGCGGGCGGCCCCGGAAGTCCAGGGCGGCCACGAACGGCTCGGCCAGTGGGTGCAGCTCGGCCGAAGGGGGAGCCACCGCTACCCCTTGCCCGACGGAAGGCCCAGTCGTGGCTGGCCCTTCGAAGAAGGAATCGCCACCGCCGCCTCCCTCGGTGGCCGACTCCCGGGCTGCAGGCAACGACTCCGCCGCAGGGGAGGAGGAGGTGTTAGAGGGGGTCTTAAAAGAGGAGACAGGAGGAGTAGGGGTCACCTGAGAGATGACCCTTTCCGCACCTGTCAGGTGACCCTTTCGCTCAAGAGGGTCACCTGAGGAGTGACCCTGAGGGTCATCTGAGAGGTGACCCTTCTCCGGGCCGTCCTCCGAAAGGGTCACCTCCGGGGTGACCCTCTCTGGCCGGGTGCAGTGTCCTCTCCAGCCATCATGCGGAGCCTCCGGGCACAGCTGCGCGAGCCGGTACACCGCGACCTGGCCGACATGCCCCTGCGCGTGCTGAACCAGGACGCCCTTCTTGATCAGCTTGCCGATCGAGTTCTTCCACCCCGCCGCCGACTTGTTCGCCCGATGCAGCACGTACTCCGCATGCACCGGACCCCACGTCAGCCGGCTCTGGTCGTTCGCGTTCTCGGCAAGCAGCAGCAGGTCGCTCCGCTCGCCCGCGGTCAACCCGGCGTCCTGCCAGTGATCCAACACCTCAACGATCAGACGCACACCCACAACCGGCCCCCTCTCGCCAGGCCTGGCACGGCAACAGACAGCACAAACACAGCACTCCTACGGGGACAACGCGGGACCCGCCCGCCGATCTGGAAACGGCCGGGCAGCACCAGCTGCCCGGCCGTGAGAAACCGCAGGGGCTGATCAGCCCATCTGGCGGTGCAACACCCGCACGTTGTCCGTGAACGCGATCAGGCTGGCCACGAACATCTCCACATCAAGACCTGACGAGCCCTGCTCCTCCTCGCCCTGCACGTACAGGACCGTCTCGCCGATGTCGTCCAGCTCATCCAGGCGGAACAGTTCCGCCCGGACCAACGTCACCGTGTCGGTCTCACCCGACAGCTTCAGCTCGAGAGCGCGCGACCGGTGGGCGGTGTCCCGCGGCGACGAGTTGTGACCCGCCGGGAAGTTCCGGTCCTTGCACCACGACGGGCACGCCGTCGGATGCGCGGTCGGAGCGGACGGAGCCGGCGGCGGAGGGGGAACCGGAGCCGACAGGACCGGGAGGGACGAGGTGCTGTGCGCTACAGTCATGGTGAACCTTTCACAGTGGGTTCTCTGATCAGCGAGGGGCAAACTCGCTGTTCAATCAGGCCGGACGGGTCCAACCGTCCGGCCTTCTGCATGCGTGGCCACCGGCTTCCGCCGACGTTCACTCACGGTTCCACGTTAGACATTCGTTGGACATTGCGCAACGACTTCCTAGACCGAATGTCCATCCGTGAGGCAGGATGGCTACATGGACATGGACTGGAAGGGGCTGGGGAAAGAGGTCCGGCGCGAGCGCGAGCGCGATGGGCTCAGCCAAGAGGCGCTCGCCGAGAAGGCGCAGATCTCCAGGATGACGCTGCACAGCATCGAAAGCGGCATGCAGCGCAAGCGAATCCCGCCCTCACTTCCCAAGATCGAAGAAGCTCTAGGCTGGCCCGCCGGGCACGGAATCTCGGTACTCCGAGGTGAGGCCGCCATGTTCGTGTCATCAGAGGACCGGGACGAAGCCGTTCGCCACGCTGTGCAACAGGCAGCCCTCGCGGTCAGTGACCACCTGACGTCGGCAGAGATCAACGCCATGGCCCAGCGGACGCTTGACACCCTCAAGGGGCGGGGTCTGATCTAGGCCGCCGCCACCCGCCTTCGAGCCGACATGGCGGGTGGCGGCAAAGGGCTAGGCGGGTGGAGCTAGCCAGCCGCTTTCTGCTGCCCAGCAAGCCGGCAGAAAGTTGGCGAGCAGCGACTGCCTTGCGGCCCCGGCCGTAAGCCTCTGACCGTATGGGCGAAACTCCGCCATGGCGGGCATCAGGACTTCGTCCTTGAGTGCGTACACGCCTACGTAGTGACGGTTGTCCTGTGCCAGTACGTCGGTCCAGAGCAGGCCGCTCATGTCCACGCGAACTTCGCCCACTTCAGCGTTGCCCGCTACGCGAAGCATCGTTACGGGCTCATCGAAGAGAACCAGGCCGTGCGGGAAGGGTGATGTGAGGCTCCCTTCGTAGGACACTGCTTGTAGCTCTGCCAACTGACATTCATCCGGCGTCATCCGGCGCATGGAAGCCAGTGAGAGTCCTCGTAGGAAGACCTGCCTCAGGACCGGGCCCGGGCGACCAGCCTTCTCGTGTTGGATGGTGCTGTTGGCCAAGTAGGTCCACAGGTTGTCGAGTCGCGGGTCGGATAACAGCTCCATGGTGGTGGAGCGCAGCTCCTGCAAATCGTCCTGGTGCATGCGTTGTTAGCTCCCATTCAAAGCGGCGTCGAGGTAGTCCTGCACGGGCCCGAACAGCCCCCACGGCACGTACTCCGGAATCTCCCCGTGCGTGATCCACGCCACCGCGGCGATCTCCTCCGCGTCCCCGACGATCGCATCACCGGAGATCAGCTCGCACGCCACATACGTCATCGGCACCCCCGTCTGAGGGTGCACCCGATCACCGAGAACCCGCACGGCCTTGACCTCCAGGCCAACCTCCTCCGCCGTCTCCCGCACCGCGGCCTGCTCCGGAGTCTCCCCGGCCTCGATGCCGCCGCCGGGGAACGCCCACAGCAACTTCCCCTCCCGCTGCCGGCGCCGGATCATCAGCACCTTCCCGCCGTCGACGATGATCGCCGTGGAGACGGGGGGCTGCACACTCTGCTCGGTCACGCTGCCTCCAAGGCACTCAAGATCGGCGGGTAGATGTTCTCGGCAGGGATGAAACGGGTCAGGGCGGCGAGTGGCACCCAGGCGACGTCCATGTTCTCGACCGCGTCCAGATTGCTGGCCTCGCCGGCGAGATAGTCGCAGAGCACGTAGCTGGCCAGCACCCTGGTTTTCGGGTGGACCCGGGTGCCGAGCTCCTCGCGGACCGCCACATGGACCCCGGTCTCAGCGTGGGTCTCCTGCACCGCCACCGTCGTGGCCGCGGCGCCGGGCTTGCACATGCCCGCCGGAAACTGCCAGCTAAGCGCGTCGTCGCCGCGGCGGCACACCAGGAGTACCTCGGTGCCACGCAACACCACGGCGATCGCGACCCGCAGCGCCTGCGTCTCGGCCTCGGCGGGCTCCTCGGGCGGGCGGGACAGAACGGAGAAGCGACGTCTCACGTGCTCGTTGGCCCTCTCGTAGGTGGTGTCGAGGGCCTGCTGCATCTCGGTGCGCGGGACGATCTCCGGGTTCCTGTGCCAGCCGGCGACCGTGCGAACCGCGACACCGAGCCTGGCGGCGAAGCTCTCGTTCGTCATGCGGAGCGCGGCCTGCAAGGCGCAGGCGGTGCGGCCGGTCCACGTGGTGACGTTCACTATCCGGCTCCCCGGGTCGTGGCGCTGCGGTTCTGCATCACTGCTGCACTGCTACTGCACTAGGGGCCGATCCGGTGCACTGCCACCGCACTGGCGGTTCATGTTCCGGTAAGCCGGCCGCCGGTTGACTTGAGGGCATGACAGACACTCGGCTACTCGCCTTGGCCGTACTGGAAGGCTCGCTGGTAGGAGACGCCGCCCATGATCTCGGCGACCTCTTTCCACTTCTTCCCTTCGGCGCGCAGCCCTTGGGCGACCTCTTGGAGGTGGGTGCGCTTGAGGGATTCGAAGAGTTCCTCGGCTTCCCGGATGGTCCTGTAGCGCTCGCTGAGATCGCCGATGGCTCTGAGGTGGGCGTTCAGCGGGGCGAAGGAGGTGTCCAGGGAGTCGGTCATGTCCTGAGAGTAGAGGTGTTCCGACACTCTCTCAAGATGCGTCTTGACTGGATGTGTCGAGCCGCCTACTGTCTACCTCGTAACCACTTCTCAAGCCTCGACTTGAGAGGAGGTGCTGTTCACTCCTACCGGATTCGTCCGCGAGCAGCACACAACAAAAAACGGGCCGGACGCCTGCGACTCCTACATCGCGCAGCATCCGACCCTCACCGCCAAGGTCTATGAAGGAGACCCCGATGGCTGTGCAGAACTCTACCGTCGAGCGCCCCGCGCTCAGCGACCTGTCCCCGGCCGACATCGCCGCCCACGAGGCCGGCTCGTATGTCCGCCGCCCGGCCCAGGTCACTCAGGACTCCCCGACTCCGCCCGCGGACCCGGCTGCTCGCCGCCGGTTTATTGCGCAGCGGGGGTGGTGATGGTGCTGGCTCCGGCGTTCGCGTTCGATGAGCAGTACCGGGCTGAGGGCCTCGCAGTCCGCGCCGAGGAGATCGCGACCACCCCCGACCACCCGTCGGCCGGCTCCCTGTACCTGTATCAGGAGTCTGCTCGGGCCGCGTTCGAGACGGCCGCCGCGCACACGGTTCAGCCCGATGAGGGTTGGCGGTTGTGACCGCCGCCGAGTACGAGGCGCTGCGCCGGAAGGTCGCCGAGGCGAACGAGCGCAGCCGAAACAACAGCGGCAAGTAACACCCCACTGACCGCCGTGCTGGCGGGGACGATCCGTTCCCCCGCGGCCTCCGCCAGCACGGCTCTCCACCCATCTTGCTCACCCCACCACCTCACAGATAGGCACCCCCATGTCTCCGTACCTGATGACCGCGTCTGCTCTCGCTGCTCTTTCCGATGGCGACGACGCCGCTACGGACGAGCTCGCCGCCCGCCGTCGGGCCAATACGACTGTCGCCCAGGCCCAGTTGGCCGCCGTGGTCGCCGATCCGGACCGCCTGAGCGTGAACCTGCTGACCGAGTTCCGTGCCGCCTGGTCCACCGGCGACCACGACCAGATGTCGGCGGTGATGCTCGCGGCGATCGACCTGGACCGGTCGGCCCCGGGGGCCCCGCGGCTGATGGACGAGATCCGCGGCCTGTCGACGCCGGCTGCCGCCTGACCCCCGGCCTGCCCTGTCGCCCCCAACCCCCGGGTTGGTGGCGGCGGAGTGGCCCGGGAACCACCCGGACCCAACACCTGAGGAGGAGGCTTGCATGGGGCTGTTCAGCCGGATCACCGACACTGCGACCGAGGTCAGTGGCCACGCCGCACTCAGCAAGGACATCCGTAAGGCCGTCGAGGGCGGCGACCAGGAGGCTGCGGCCACGTTCCGGACCGGCACCCTCGCGGCTGCGCTGACCACCAAGGGCTGCAGTGCCCGCGGCCAGGAGGTCGCGGACTACGTCGAGAAGGTCGTCGCCAAGGAAGGCGACAGTCGGCGCGCCGGCTGGCTGAACCGCTGACCCATCGCCCCGGATTACGGCGTGAGGCTGCCGGTTCGAATCCGGCCCGGGGCGCCACCGACCGACCTCACTCACCACCGAGCCCAGGAAGGGCCGAACCGTGAAGAAGCTGATGCTGATCGCCGCAGCCCTGGCGCTGCTGATTCTGTTCCCCGGCCTCGCCCAGGCGACCGCCGCCGTGCTGGCCGCGACCGTGCAGTTCGTTGCCGCCCAGCCGGTGCTGCTCGGCTTCGGGCTTGGTGTCGCCACCATCGCCCACCTGCGCGGCAAGAACCCCGCCACCGTCCGCACCTGACCCGGAAGGCCCACCGCCATGACCACGCAGACCGAGACCGCCTGGCCCGAGAACGTCATCGCCCGCTACCTCACCGTCGGCGGCGCCACCGTCGACATGTTCGAAGAGTCCGGCTACTACATCCCGACCCCGCCAACCCAGACCCGCGCGCACTGCAACGGCTGCGGCGAGGAGCAGATCGAGGAGTGGGGCTTCAGCATCAGCGCCCACGAGTACGGCCGGGAGCAGCCTGCCGACTTCGACGCAAACGGCCAGTGGGTTACGCCCCGGGTTCACCAGTGGGCGCAGTCCCACGCCGAGACCTGCCGCGCCATCCCCAAGCCCGCCTGACCGCCCCCCCCACGCACCCGAAAGGACCCCGCCGTGACCACGCAGGCCGAGACCCCCGAGCCCGTCACCTACCACTGGATCGCCACCATCCAGACCGCCCGAGGTCAGATCGCGACCGACGACGGCCCGGTTACCGCAGTCCCTGGGGTTCACACCCACACCACCATCTACCAGAACATCCAGGCCTACCTCGAAGAGAAGTACGGGGCGAACTTCGTGGTTCTGTTCTTCTCCCTCACGCCCGACCAGCTCTGATCCGGCCCACCCGCAACGTCTGAACCGAAAGGACACCGACCGTCGTGACGACCAGCCCGCCCCAGGTGAACGGCCACCGCCGCCGCATCCCCGTGATCACGGAGTGGCAGACGCTTCTGGCGCCTGCCGAGGAGCCGGCCGTCGCCACCGTCCCCGAGCCCCAGCCCGAGTCGGCTGAACCTGCTGTCGATCTCGTTGCCGAGGCCAAGGCTGACGCGATCCGCACCAAGGCCTACGCCGACGCCGAGGAGCAGCGCGCCCGGGCAGAAGCAGAGGCTGAGGCCCTGCGCATCAAGGCCGAGGGTGACGCCAAGGCTGCCGAGATCAAGGCTGCTGAGGAAGCCCGGAAGCTGAAGATCGCCAACGACAAAGCGCAGGCGCGGGCCATCGAAGAGCAGGCCGCACGGGACGCTCGAATCGCCAAGTCCAACCGCGAGCGTGCCGAAGCCGAGCGCGGTCAGCAGGAAGACGAGCGCGCCCACCAGGAGCAGAAGCAGAACGAGGCAGCTGCCGAAGCTGACGTCGCCAAGGCCACGAAGACGTGGCGCAGGTACGCGATCTTCTTCTACGCCGTGTGTGCGGTCGTCGCCCTGCCGGTGCAGATCGCCGCGTTCTGGGACCGCGACGCATGGTGGTTGGTGATCGCCCCGCTCATGCTCGAAGGGGCTGCGCTCGTCGTCACCAAGGGCGCTGCCGCAGCTGTCGCTGCGAACCGGCCGCACTGGCACTACCGCACTGTCTCCTGGCTGTTTGCGTTCATCGCCGCCGGGATCAACCTCAAGCACGGGTTGGACGCGTTCGACCCTGCCACCGCCTTCGGCACCGCGTTCGCATCCCTCGCCGGCCCCGGGGTCTGGGACCTCCACGAGCACGGGCGCATCCGGCGACGTGACGGTGTGCTCACCCGGCGGGAGCGGCGCGCGGCGAAGAAGACGGCGAAGCGGGCGGCCGAAGAGAAGGCCGCAGCGGAGCTGTTCGAGGCCGAGCGTCAGGCTCACCTGGAGAACGCCGCGCGTGACACCGCCGACAAGCTGGACGCGGACCGCAAGCAGATGTTCCCCCGCGTCCACGCGCACGCCCTGAAGCTCGCCGCAGACCTCGGCGAAACGGCCATCACTCCGGCGATTTGGAAGCAGGCGAAGCTCGACGTCGACGGCGCTCCGCCGGGAGAGTCCGACGAGATTCTCCGCATGCGAAACAGGGCGGCCGAGAAGGTCGAAGCGGCCCGCCTCAACAAGCCCGTCAGCACCCTCGGTGACAAGGCATCGTCGCAGCGTGCATCGCAAATCCCGGCGGGCAAGACGCCCCGCGTCTACAACCCCCCTGCGCGCCCCGGCCGGCGCCGCCCCGGCGACACCCCGAAGTACGTCCAGGCCGCCCGCAAGCAGGCCTCCATCGCCGCCAAGAACGCCTCGACCGAGGAGCAGAAGTGAGCATCGAGACCACCCCCGCCAGCTCGCCCGACCCGGAGTTCGAACGGCTCGTCGCCGGCCTCTCCGACACGGCCGACAGCCCGCTCCTCCAGAAGACCGCCGACACCGTCAACCGCCCAGACCTCCTCGGCGACACCCCTCTCACCCCGGAGTGGGTGCGAACCTCCGCCGGGTGGCGCACCCGGGCCGCCGTCGGGAAGGTCAACTCCACCCGGGCGTTCCGCCGGTGGGTGCGCCGGCAGTCCACCGAGCACGGGCACACCGCCCAGCTGTTCCGGGGCGTGCGGCGCACGTTCCTGTGGATTCAGGGCACCGAAGGTGTCCAGGTCGCCACCGCCCGGCGCGAAGTCCAGCAGGCCCAGGCCGACTACAAGACGGCGAAGTGGGGGCACGACAAGCGGCTCATCCCCGGCAAGGAGAAGGAGAAGCGGCGCGTCGCCATGGAGAAGGCGTTCGCCGGATCCGTCACCGCCATGGGCAAGTACAAGACGGCCCAGAAGGACGCCCGAACCAAGCGCGGAGTGCGCGGCGCACTCGCCGCCGCCGCGATCGTGGTCCCCGAGGGGGCTGGGATCTACCTGATCGGCGGCACCGGCGGTGTCATTGCCACCGGATCCGCCCTCCTCGCCTTCGCGTTGATCGGACGGCGCACCATGGGCGGCGAGGTCTACAACGACCGCGACGCGAAGATCGGGAACGGCGACCGCATGACCGACGACATGATCGACCGGGCATTCCGCGACGCCGGCATCATCCGCGGCGACCAGGCCGTCATCTTCCGCTCCCCGGTCATCCAGGACGGGAAGGCTTGGCTTGCCCACATCGAGGTCACCGGCGGCGTCGAAGTCGCCGGCGTCCAGAAGAAGACCGGGCCCCTCGCATCCGCGCTTGGCATCCCCCGGCACCAGATGGACATCCGCCACGAAGGCCGCGAGGACCACCTCAGCCTGTGGGTGTCCATGACCGACCCGTTTGGCCGGACCATCACCAACCCGCTCATCGGGACCACCGACAAGGTGAACGCCTGGCGCGACGGGCTCCCGTTGGGCTTCGACAAGCGGGGCAGCATCATCCTCGCCACCATCTCCGACTACTCGCTGCTCGTTGGCGGCACCACCCGTTCCGGGAAGGGCATGGCCGTCGCGAACATTCTCGTCGGCGCCATGCTCGACCCCCGCATCCGTGTCCGCCTCTTCGACGGCAAAGGCACCGGCGAGTACGTCGGGATCGCCCCCGCCCTCGACACGTTCGTCCGCCGCAACCCCGAACGGCTCCGCGACTTCCTCAAGGTTCTCGTTGCCGAACTGGAGCGTCGCACGGAGATCCTCGTCGACCTGGGGGTGTCCAAGGCCACCGAGGAACTCCTGGAGGAGCTCGGCGGCATCGAGCTGCTCATCGTCGACGAGCTCGCCACCTACACCGTCAAGGGCGGCCTCAACGGCCAGTACGCCGAAGAGATCGTCGAACTCCTCGCCCAGACCGCCGCGGTCGGTGCCGCAGTCGGCATCATCCTCGTCCTCGCCACCCAGCACCCCAAGGTCGACGTCATCCCGTCCCGGCTCCGCGGCAACTGCAACGGCCGGTGGTCGATGCGCGTCGAGTCCGCGACCGCGTCCAACACCATCCTCGGCGACGGTGTCGCCGGCGACGGGTACGACGCCAGCGACATCGAGAACAGCAAGTCGACCCGGGGTCGCGGCTGGCTCACCACCCCCGACACCGGGTTCATCGAAGCCCGCAGCCTGTTCGTCGACGTCGAAGGCGGCGACCTCCGCAAGGCCGCCAAGGCGGGCATGGCGCTGCGTCAGGCCATAGGCCGGCTGCCCCTGCACTGCCCGGACCCGATCGAAGACCAGCTCAAGGCCGACACCGGCATCAGCATGGTCGCCGGCGGGCCCACCGGAAAAGGCACCGCGGTCCAGGCCGAGGAGGAGCCGACGATCCTCGACCACATCGTCAAAGCCGTCACCGCCACCGGCCGCGGCGAAGCGACCCGCGGCGAGGTCTTTGCCTACCTGGCCACGGTCGACGAGCGGTACGAGCGGGGTGACTCGGAGAGTGACGCCCAGTACGGGTCGCGGGCCGGGAAGCTTCTGTCCGCCGACCTGGACGCCGACGAGGTCGAGCTGAAGGCCGTGAAGGTGTCGACGGCGGACGGCGGGGAGGGGCGCGGGTTCAAGCTCGCCGCCCTCCATGCCGCCCTATAGATCACATTTGTACCCTGTCCCGACCCTGCCCGGACTCGCGTCACCGCAGGTCAACGAACCGAGCACCCTGCCCCGACCCTGCCCCGTCCGGGCAGGGTCACCCAGGACCGGAACCGCACCCAGCCCGACCAGGCAGGGGCCGGGCAGGGTCGCCACCTGCGGAAACATGACCGCCGGGCACGGTCCAGGCAGGGTCCAGCACCCCCGTACTCACTTCGAAGGAGCCCTCTCATGCAGCTGCCCGAGCAGCCCGTCGCCGGGCAGCCCGACCCCACCGACCGTGCCGAAGTCCGCAAGCTCGCCCACGCCGTCGAGACCGTCCTCCTGGAGGAGATGGCCACCTACCACCGGGACGACACGGAGCTCCCCGCGGTCGGCGACACACCGCCCGTACCGCAGCCGGGTCAGCCTCCGATGTCGCAGTGGGCGATCGACGTCAGCGGAGTCCTCAAGGCCGTGTCCGTCGCCTCGCTGCCCATCGGTGGGGCCCTGTGGATCGTCGGCCAGGTCGAGCCGCTCACCCTCGGCATCATCCTCGGCTCGCCGGCCGTCGCAGCCCTCGCCGTGGCCCGGCTCGTCGCGAAGGTCAAGGACGCCAACCAGGCCGCCCAGCCCGTCGTGCAGAACTACTACGGCAACGTCCACCACGACACCCGCACCGTCACCAGCACCACCCGCGGCGTCATCGCCAACACCCGGAACCACAACTGAGAGGACCATCTGCATGCCCCGCTTCGCCTACCTGATCCAGAGCGCCGACAACGGCCGCCGCATGAGCTCCGGCGTCATCACCGCCGGACCAGACCCCGACACCGCCGACCTGGCCGCCCACCTCGTCGAAGACAACCGCGCCGGGCACTCCTACTACACCGGACCGCGAACCTGCTGGATCTGGCCTCACGACGGACGGCAGAGCCTCACCCGCCTGGAGACCGCACCGGACGTAGCTGAGCGCTTCGACCTCTGACGGCTGTCACGCCTCCGCAGTTGCCTCACCGGTTCACCGCACAACAAGGCCCCGGACCTCTTGGTCCGGGGCCTTGCGTGTTGCGCGGGCGATCCATGCTCCACCGAGCCGGTCCGTGGGCGGCAGGGTCACCTCGACGTCCAGCAGCCGGCGCAGCTCATCCAACGCCTGCTGGCATTCCTGCTGGGTGCGGCCGTGGACCGTGAACCTCGCCATGGGGGCATTCTGCCGGGGGAGTGGGGGTGGCGGGCGGGAACGGTTAAGGCCGCCACTCCGAAAGGTAGTCCGGGTGGTCGGCGTAGACGGCGGCGAGGGCCTTGATCGACCAGTAGTGCGCGGCGGCAAGGGCGTCGACCTCGGCGACGTTCATGAGGCTTCCTCGGATCCGCCGGGTGTCGACCATGAGCCCGCTGCTGGCCTGTCGGGCTGCTTGGCGCCGCCCTCGTGGACGTACCAGCGGAGGAATTGGCGGAGCACCTTCGACATGTCGGCCTCGGGATCGGGGCTGGCTTCGACTGCGTCGCCGAAGCGTTTCCACAGGTCAGTGGGTGCGCGGAACTTCCGGTAGTTCGACGGAGCCTTTGCTGGCGTCACGGGTCCTCCTTGTGGGTTGCTTTGTGGCCACAGTAATGGTCCCACAGGTGTTGCTATGTGGCCACAGTGCGTACTACGCTGTGGCCACAAGAACGAACGAGGGGGACCCGTGAACATCAGTCGCCGTATCGCCCGCATCCACACCGCCGCCCGCCACACCGCGAAGGCCCTCCGCTACCGGTGCCTCTCCGGCCTCATCGCCGTCGCCGTCGACGCCGGCACCCTCATCCGGGTCAGCACCTACCTCACCGGCCTTGGCCTCGACGACGAGTTCATCGACCGCTACGGATCTCCCTTCGGTAAGCACGTGGTGAAGGCGCACCGGGCGGACGGGCGCGGCGAGCCGGTGCGCGTGTGGATCTGCAACGCCCGCGGCCGCTACGTGCACGTCTTTGCATACCGGCCCGGTGACCAGGCATTGCATGCCGCAGTCGCTAGCTACGCCCGCACCCGTCACCTAGTCCAGTCCGACCTTGCGGAGGCCGCCTAAACCAACTTCATTCCCTTTGGCCACCCCAGGAGTGGATGGACGATGCACGACGAACTACGCGAACTTGTAGACAACTGGACCCCGAAGGCGATCACTATGGCCAACGGGTCCGAACGGCTCGTAACCCAGCAGGTCATCCGGCGCTTCGCCGAGAAGATAGAAATCTCGACCGACGGCTGCTGGCGATGGACTGCCAGCCTCGGCCCGGCTGGCTACGGATTCTTCAAGGTCCAGCGGATCTCACTCGGGGCTCACCGCTTTGCCTACCTAGCGTTGCAAGGTCCGATCGCCGAGGGCCTGCACCTCGACCACCAATGCCACACGCGAGCAATCGCAGCGAGCCAGTGTGCCGGCGGGGGGACGTGTTTGCACCGACGGTGCGTCAACCCGATGCACTTGAAGCCCGTGACTCCCCGCGAGAACACCCTCACGAGTCTTTCGTGGGCGGCTGAACATGCCGTCAGGACCGAGTGCGTCAACGGTCACCGCCTGGAAGGGCCCGACCTCTACGAGCGGCGTGGGGGTGGCAGGGCCTGTTACGTCTGCCATCGCGAATCTGATCGACGCTTGAGACTGGCAAAGGCCGAGCAGGAAGGTCGCGTTCTGCGCCCGCCGCCAGCCGATCGAACTCACTGCCCGCAAGGGCACGCCTACGACGAGGCAAACACCAAGTACAGCCGCGGGCAGCGAACCTGCCGAGCCTGTAGCGCCGAGAGCTCCCGCAGATACAACGCCCGCAAGAAGGCCGAGCGTATGGCTTCCCGCACGCAGGTCGACCCAATGCCTCCTGCGCCCCCTGCCCTGTCTCCGGAAGGACCTCGATGATTCACACCGCCCCCGCGCTCACCGCCGAGCAGCTCGCGGACCTCCTCCTCACCCCCGGCATCAACGAGGCCGCGGTCAACGCCGAGATGGCCGCCGAGCTCGGCGCCCGCCCCGCCCGCCGGCTGCTGGCCGCCGCGCACGGCATCGCCGCCAACCGGCTGTGGGGCGACCCCGCATGACCATCCCAAGCCGGAGGACTCCGATGACCCCGCACCCGCTGCTTGCCACCATCCCGGCCGACCGCCTGGGCGACGTCCTCGACACAGTCCCTGTCGGCGCCGGCCTCATCACCGTGACTGCGATCCCGGCCGGCCAGTGGGGTTCGCGGGCGGTCATCGCCTGGCGGCCGGCTGACGGCACGGCCCGGGTCGTTGCGGCGACGAGCCTGATGCACGCCGTTGATGTGCCGGGCGCGGTCGCCGAGTTCACCGCGACGCTCCGGAAAGTGCTCGCTCTCGAAACGTTCAGAAAGGGCACCCGATGACCGACACCCCGATGACCTCGGACGCTGCTCTGGCCCGTCTCCGCCAGTACGGGGAGCGCACCTCGACCTGGTCGACGGCCACGTACAACGACGGCACGGAGAGGGCCCTGCACCAGATCGCCGTCACGCTCGCCGGGGAGGTGGCCGATCTCCGGGCCCGTGTCGCTGAACTGGGGTCGGCGTTGGCCGATGCCACCGAGCCCGACGTGGACGGCGCAGGCCGGACGTACCAGGAGTACCAGCCGCCCGCCACGCGCGACCTTCGCTCGGGCGCCGCAGCGGCCCGCAGGATGCTTCGTCGCCGCGGCGCCTGCTTCACCTGCGGTGACGTGCCCGACGAGTGGTGCCCGGACTGCGCCTGCTGCAAAGCCGGCTGCGACGGCGGGCGCACCAACAACCCCTGCACCCACCCCAACGCCCCCTGGAACACGGAGGCCAGCCAGTGACCCCGCCGCCTGCCCCGGCCCCGTTGCCGCCGTGGGAGGAAACCCTGGACGAGATCAAAGCCTGGGACCGGCACTGGTTCGACCAGGACTATGACAACGACAACGAGGAATGACATGAACGAGTACCCGTACCTGCCCGCCGAGTGCCGCAACAACCGCTGCGACCACGAACCCAACCGCTGCGTCCGCTACCGGTCCCGCCGTTGCCTCTCCGGCGAATGCACCCACGCCCGGCAAGACCTGATCTGCGCCGTGAACTACCCGACCGGCGGCGACCAGCAGTGACCGCACCCAACCCGATGGGCTGCCACTGGTGCGGCATCGACCAGCGGGAACACATGCAGCAGTGGAAGCCGCCAACTGGCTGGCACACCTGGACCCAGCCCACCCAGGACCAGATCAAGAACCGGATGCGCGCCCGGCGGGCAGCCCGCACGGAACGCATCCGGCACTCCGGGCCCGACACCCGGTTCTGCGTCCTCTGCCTGTCAGGGGAACACCAGCGCATCGACAACGAGGAGTAGACCGATGACCACCAGGAAGTCCCGGAACCCGTGGCGGGTCATCATCACCGGGCCGGACGCGAACGCCACCTCCGACCACACCAGCGAGGCCGAGACCTACGCCCTCGTGTGCGTCGCGCTCAGCGACCAGCCCTCGCCGCCAGACCACAGCGAGTGCATCGGACCCCACCTCGCCCCGGACGGCGAGCACATCGACTGCGACGGGAACCTCCTCTGAAAGTGCCATCCGGCCAGCCAACAACACTCACACACTGCACCCCACCCGAAGGAGACTGACCATGACCGAAAGCGCCCGCCCCAGCGATGTGCACGACGCGACCGAGCACATTGTGCGAGAGATGACCGAAGCCCAGCTGAAGCAGGCAGGAATTCAGGCGGACTACTGGCACGGAGGTCCGACGTACTACCGCGACGGGCGGGAACTCAACCCGTGCGAGAAAGTGCTGCTCCCGGCCGTCGCCCCCGACACTGCTCCGGTCGATCAGCAGACGGAGAGCACCTGATGACCGGCACGTCTACGCACCGCACCTGCTGTAAGACCGGTACTTGCTTTACCTGTGAGTTCTGGGAGGAGAAGGTTCGCTGGGCTGCGAACGGGGACGAGGCGCCCGCCCTAGGCCGGGACGCCGCCGCCCCGGTGGCCAGAGTCAACGGCTGGCACTACATCATCAAGCCCATGGACCGAACCAGTCCGCCTTCAACTCTGGGGTTCGGGGGAGCCCTGTGGACGTTCCGGCTCCACGACGGGCGCACCATCACATCGAACGACGTCATGTGCCAGGGCGAGATCCCCGCGCACTTCCGCAGCCGGCTCCCCGACAACGCGATCACCGCCCCGCCGAAACCATCATCAACGAAGGCCCCGTTCGGGAGATTCGAGGGACTGCTGTGACGTGCCCGCTCCTCGCCGCCGCCACCATCATTCGTCGCAAGGAGGACCGGCCATGACTCCCGACCCTGTACCCATGGGCCCCGTCCACACAGCTCCTCGCGGCTTCGTCTCCGGGCCGGACCAACACCAGCAGATGCTCGCCGTACTCGCCGACGCCAGCGTCGACCTCGGCGACTACGACCACCGCATCGTGGACTGACTCACAGAGTCCCCCGGCCAGGACTGGTCCACCGTCGCCACCATCGCATCCTGGATCCAGCGAGCCGCCAACCGCACGTCCTAACCGCCCCTGGGCCGCTGTGTACGGCACGGCGGCCCACAACCCGAAGGAGAACACCGTGGAACCGCAGGAGCGCGCCGACCTGAAGGCGTCCTACTTCTACCCGAACGGGGTGCACAGAATGGCCTGCCCCTCCGACGAAGACGGCGTACCCACATGTATGGGGGACACCGGCTACTGCGGGTACAGCCCGGAGCTGGACACGCAAGTCTGCGTAAACCTCGACACCGCCGAGGAGCAGGGCTGATGACCGACCACGGATACGCCGGGATCAGCCTCGCCGGGCGCTGGGAGTGCGGTACCTGCGGCGCATCCGGAGACGGCTGGTGGGACGAGGACGACGGACTGCGTCTCGACGAGGACCACGAGTGCGAGGAGCCCCCGCGATGATCCAGCCCGGACAGACCCGCGACGGGGCCGCCGAGCCGTACTGCACCGGCGACCGGTGCGCCGACTGCGAACCACCGGACCCTGACCACATCCACGGCGAGGACGACTGCTGCGAGGCCACCTGTGGATGCTGCCCCCGCGTCGAAGCCCACGGCCACTGCTTCCTCTACCCCGGCAGCGAAGAGGACTCCCACTACTGCGACCAGCACGGCGAAGGCACCCTAAACGACCGCCACCCCGAAGCCGAACGCCGCTACCAGATCCTCCGCAACGCCTAGCCATCCCCCACCCTGGGCCCGTCCTGAACCAGCAGGCGGGCCCGAGGCGCGCCGAGACCACCATTGGCCCAGGGTTGTCATCCCGCCAGCGCACAATTGGCCTACAAGCCACTTGCTTCCCGCACCCACCACGAGGAGCCGCTGTGCACGACAACTATGACGACGACAGCTACTCGTGGCCCACATGCGCCGCAGGACCCGAAACTGGGGCGCGCAGCCACAAGCTCTGGGCCGCAGAAGTAGGGCGACTCGTTTGTCGCCCCTGCGAGGACCAGACGGCCAAGCGTCTCGCCGAACTCGGGCCGCTGTTCCGCCTGCTCAACGAAACCGCCACCCTGATGCGCGGTGCCCGCCGGCCCGGCGGTGCCACGTCTGGTTCCCGTACCCCGCCGATACCCCCGCGCCTCGAAGTGTTGGCTCTCACCGCGAACGGGGGAGTCGCCACCCGGTTGCAGGCCATCGAGGACTCGTGGCGGCAAGCCCTCGGCTGGGAGACGTCGCCGACGGTGGAGGGGCGGACGACGTTCCCTGTCACCCGGGACGCCGCCGGGCGCACCCAGGTTGGGCGGCCGGTGAAGGGCGACCGGGTCTACCCGCACTGGCGCACCCAAACCGCCAGCAGTGCCGTCCCCGGGCACCTCACGTTCCTGGCCAACAACCTGCCGTGGGCGGTGTCGAGCTACGAGTCGGTCGGTCAGGACATCGACGACCTCCGCCGCCTCCACGCCGAATGCGTTGCTGTGGCCGCCAACGAACACCGGCCCGGACGCGTTCAGATCGGTCGATGCCCCACCCGGGGCGACGACGGCAACCTGTGCCGGGCTGACCTCACCGCCACCGCCAGCAGCCACCGCGTCCACTGCGGGGCCTGCGGGGCACGGTGGGAAACGCTGGGGGAGTGGAAGCAGCTGCGGGAACAGCAAGACGCCGTACTGCGGGAAGACGCGGGGGTCGCGGCATGAACAAGCAGGACCGGCTTGAACACCTCAACCAGATCTTCTATGTCGACCTCGGGCTCTGCGGATGCGGCGACCCCGAAGGCGCCTACGACCTCGTCCGAGACCTGCTCCAACTCTGCCCCCTCTACGAAGAGCAGCGCTGGGAGAAAGCCCAGGAGCTCACCGGAGGCGGCCCCGCCCACCACATCGTCATGTCCACACTCGATACCGCAGGCCTCATCGAGCACGGCTCCACCATCAACGGATCCTGGCTCGCAGAGAAAGGAACCTGGTTCCTCAATGCGGCGAAGGGCGTCCCCTTCTCAAGGTTCGACGATGCCGGGCTACCCCACGACAGCGGCGAAACCTGCACCGACCAGTGCTGGCAGGCACCCCCAGAACTGCCAGCGCAAAGCAAGGCCAGAGCATGAAAGCTCGGTAGAATTGGGGCAGTTGAGACCCCGGCGAGGTGGCTAGACCTCCCGGGGCATGGTCGACCTAAGCAGGAGATCGACATGCAGCAACTTACCGTCCGCTGCGGTTGCGGGCGAACCATGGCGCCAGAGAACCGAAGAGGCGCTAGGCACTACCGCTGCGGCTGTGGCGCCCGCATCTACGCCGCCATCACCGAGCCCGACAAGCGCGTGTGCTGGTTCAAGGGATGCAGCATCCTCGCCACCACCGCCGACCCCATCCAGCTATGCCACGAGCACGAGAAGGAGACGGCGCGGCTCGTCGTGCACGAAAGCGCCAAGGGCGTGATGAAGGGTTGGGTCGAGGCGCGAAGCCTGAACGGCGACGAATGGTCGCGCCCGCTCGACAGCTACGCGCGCGTCAGCCCGGAGTTTACGCAGCCCTGGGTGTACTTCATGCAGCGCGAGAGGCTCATCAAGATCGGCACGACGTACCACCTCAAGCAGCGGGCCGCCGTACTCAACGCGGTGATCCTGGCCAAAACCCCCGGCAGCTATAGCGAAGAGGCGCGCATGCACAAGCGGTTCGCCTCACTGCGGCGGCACGGCGAATGGTTCGAGCCCGGACCCGAACTGCTGAAGCTGATCAATGAGCTGAGGAAGGCTGACGGCGCCGGGCCCATAACGGGTTGACTGGATCTACTTGCCAGCAGATCAACGGGACTGTATCTTCCGTAATTGAGGCTCGAAACCTCCGTCACAAAAGCCACTGAGACCCCCGCCGTGAAGCATCCGGCGGGGGTTTTCGCGTACCTATGGGAGGTGCTGTGGTCGCCTACCCCAACCCGCCCGCGGACGAGATCCACTTTGCCAGCGTCGAGAGCGGCGAACGTCAACTCGGAGACCGGGAGGCGGCAGCACTGGCCGCCGGGGTGAAACCCGGAACCATCCAGGTCTGGGTAAGCCGTAAGAAGATCGAACCGGTCTTCACCGGCCCGGCAGGGCCGATCTTCCATCTGCCCACAGTCAAGCAGGCGGCTGAGGGCGGGGCCGCCCACAGGCACCCCACGCCGTGGCTCAATAGCCGTGGCCCACATGTCCACGCCGCCTAACCCCTGATCCCCTGCGCTGGTGGGCGCAGGTCGGGCCTTGATGCGCCACTGCGCTCGGCCCACTCTGTCCGCCCGGTCGAGGGTCCGGGCGGACACAGACCCGAGGCCCCCAGCCTCGCCGTGACCCCGCCGTCGACACCTCCCCCGTTCGACGGCGGGGCCACAAACCGCGAGGGGAGGCCGCCATGGCACTGCCCGACGACCTCCCCACCGTCACCCTCACCGGCACCTACACCCACCCCGACGGATCCCCGATGAAGGGCTCCGTCAGCGTCACCCCCACCCCCGGGAAGGTCGTGGCCGCCGACAGCGGGCTCACCATCCAGGGCCGAGCCAAGCAGAAGATCGGCAACGACGGGCGCGTCACCCTCACCGTCCTGGCGACCGACGCCCCTGGCATCAACCCGGAGAACTTCACCTACCAAGTGAAGATCGCGTTCCCCGACGCGCCCGGCGACGAATTCACCATCGAACTCCCCGCCGCCGCACCCGAAGTCAAGCTCCCCGCCATCACCCCGGCCACCCCGTCCGACGGCGACTACGTCGTCATCACCGGGCCCGAAGGACCGGAAGGGCCAGCTGGCCCCGCAGGTGCCGACGGCGAACCCGGGCCGCAGGGAGAGCCCGGCGTAGACGGCAGCAACGCGGACGCCGAGCAGTACACCGACGACGCCCTCGCCGCCGAAATCACCCGCGCCAACGCGGCATATGACCCGGCCGGCTCCGCGACTGCGGCGCGCACCGCCGCCATCAACACCGCGGCCAGCGACGCCACGACCAAAGCGAACTCGGCCCAGACGGCAGCGATCAGCGCAGCCGCCGCCGATGCCACGGCGAAGGCGAGCGCCGCACAGGCCGCCGCCATCGCAGCCGCAGCAACGGACGCCACCACCAAGGCCGCCGGCGCGCAAAGCGCGGCGATCAGTGCAGCCAGCAGCGACGCCACCACGAAGGCAGGCAACGCGCAGACCGCGGCAGTGTCCACCGCCGCCTCGTCGGCCGCCGCCCTGTACCTACCGAACGCCATCCAGACCGTCGACGCCTACCTGGCCGGCGCCACCCCGTCGGATCCGCGGTTCTTCGGACACCGCGGCGGTGGCATGGTGCGGCCTGAGCACACCCTGGTCGGCTACCGGTCCACTGCCGCCATGGGGTTTCCCCTGGAGGTGTCCGTGAACGTGGACGCGTCCGGCGAGTTGTGGTGCCTCCACGACCTCACCCTGGACCGGACCACGTACCAGACCGGGGCCCTGAACACGTACACAACGGAGGAGGTCGGCCAGGCCGTCCTCACCAACGGGCGGACCCTGCTGGGGCCGGGGTGGACCGACCAGCGGATGGTGCCCCTGCGGCAGGTTCTCGACGAGTTCCTCGGGAAGATCCCGATCCTGTTGGAGCCGAAGGGTAACGACGCCGTCGTGCCCTGCCAGACGTTGCTCGACACCTCGTACCCGCACGCCCCGCGGTCGGTGATCTGGAAAGCGCACATCGGCACCCTGTCCCTGCCGTGGGCGAAAGCCCGCGGCTACCGGACGTGGGTGTACCTCGACTCCAACACCACCGACGCCACCATGGACGGCAAGGACTCCATGGTGGACTACTGGGGCGTCTCGACCACGTTCACCGACCAGCGCATCCAGCAGGTTGTAGCCCGTGGCAAGCCGGTCTTCGCCTGGCCCGTCTACCGGCGCAGCCAGGTCGCCCGGCTCACCGGGCTGGGTGTCGTCGGAATGATGTCGTCCGACCCCCGGTACGTGTCCACCAGCGTCCCCCAGCGCACCTTCAGCCGGTGGGGGCTCGCTGTGAAAGAGTCCGGCGGCACCCCCACCCTGGACTACGACACCGCCTACGCCCTCGTGTTCGGGGAAGGTGCGGACGCCGGCTGGGTCAGCATCAACGCCCTGCCGAACCAGTCCTACGGGCTCGGCACCTACAGCCCCATCCAGGGCAGCGCGGCCGGCTACCGGATCGCGTTCGACATGAAGTACAAGGTCCTGCCCGGGGCAACGGTCCACGGAGGCTACTACTTCGGCAAGGCGAGCGACGACGCGTACCGGTTCGGTACGGCGAACACCACCGGCGGGTATCACGTGGTGATGCGTGCGTCGGGGGACATGCAGCTGTACCGGCACACCCCCGGGGTTACGGCGGGAACGCAGATCGGCAGCACCATCGCGACCACCGCGCCTGTCGCGGACGGTGCGATTTCGTTCCAGATCAACGTCACCCCGACCACGGTCGAGCTGCGCCGCACGGACAGCACCGGGTGGACCACCGGGCCCATCGCGGACACCACCTACCGGGGCGGGTATCACGGGCTGTCGAACGGCAGCATCACCGACCTCAACACCCGCCCCTACTGGCGGAATCTGATCATCACCCAGCTGTAGAAGGGCCCGCGCCATGGCCGACGATCTGCTCGTCATCATCCCGACCCGAGGACGCCCCCAAGCGATGCCCGCGCTCGTGCAGGCGTGGGACGAGACGGGGGCGACCGCAGACCTGCTGTTCGCCGTCGACAACGACGACCCGGAGCTCGACGCGTACAAGCGCGAGGCCGCGAAGCTGAAGGGCGACGGGCGCTTCCGGTTCGTCTACGGGAAGCGCCTCCGGCTGTGCGGCACCCTGAACCAGCAGGCGGTCAAGGCGGCGAAGAAGTACCGCTACCTGGCGTTCCTCGGCGACGACCACCGGCCGCGCCCGGCAGCCATGCCGTGGGATGCGCGGATCCGGGAGTGCCTGTCCGGCGGGCCGGGGATCGTGTACGGCAACGACCTGCTGATGGGGGAGCGGATGCCGACGGCGGTCGCCATGACCTCCGACATCGTGCGCACCCTCGGCTACTTCAGCCCTCCGGCCCTGGTGCACCTGTGCCTGGACCTGTGCTGGCTGGAGTGGGGCCGGGGCATGGCACGGATCACCTACCTCGACGACATGGTCATCGAGCACCTGCACCCGGCCGCAGAGAAGGCGGAGGTCGACCAGGGCTACGAGGAGTGCAACAGCCCGGAGCAGGTGTCGGCCGACAGCGCCGCCTACTACGACTACCGGGACAGCGGCGGGCTCGACACCGATCTGGCCAAGCTCCGGAAGCTTGTCGAGGAGGCGTCGTGAATCAGCCTTGCGGTTGGTGGGTGGGCCCCATCTGGAAGGAAGGCGGCGAGACCTGCGTCTGCTCTCTGGCCCCTGACCACCCCATGCCGCACGAATGCACCTGCGGTGCCTGGTTTGAAGGCTGCGGCTACCCTCCGGGAGCTCCGGCCCCTGAGAAGAAGGGGGCATCGTGACCGCCGACGACGTCATCCGGGCGTGGGACCAGGCCGACCCCACCGCAATCCACCCCCTGCGGAACGTGTCCGAGGACGCCTACTGGGAGTCCGGGAAGGGCCAGGCCGCCATGCTCGCGTCGGTCATCCCCGACGGGGCGAAGGTGCTCGACTTCGGGTGCGGGGACGGTCGCGTCGCCATCCCCATGGCCGGACTCGGGTTCGAGGTGACCGCCGTCGACGCCTCCCAACGGATGCTCGACCGGCTCGGCGAACGCGACCCCGACATCGCCACAGCCCAGGCCGACGCTGACGGCATCGCCGGGCACCTCGGACGGCGCCGCATGGACGCCGTCTACAGCCTCGCCGTCCTCATCCACCACAGCTACACCGACTGCCTGCACATCATCGGGCGGCTCCGGGCGGCGACCAAGCTCGGCGGGATCCTCGTCCTCGACTGGCCGCTCTCCGAGACGCCCGCCGAGACCGACGGCTGGATCGGCGTCACCACCTGGTCCCGCGAACAACAAGACGAAGCGTGCGCCGCCATCGGGCTGGAGCCCGTCGACAGCGACCTACCGTGGGGCGTCTACCGGGCCATCAAGCCGTGACCTCGCGCAGATGTACCTGTCATCACGAAGCCGACCAGCACCCCAACGGGCCCTGCACCGGAACTGACAGCTACGGGCTGCCCTGCGAGTGCCCCAGCTTCGAACCCTGCCCATGCGCCGCAACCGACGAGGAGGGTGACTGATGCGCGTCCTCCTCAGCGGAGCGTCAGGCTTCATCGGGCGGCACCTGCACCGGGCGCTGCTCGACCGAGGCGACCAGGTGTTCGGTATCGACCTCAACCCGACTCCCCTCGCTCACAGCGGTGACGCCCTCGACTTCTTCCGCCGCGACAACGAGCGCTTCGACCTCGCGATTCACGCGGCGGCGAACGTCGGCGGCCGGGCCAGCATCGACGGCTCCCCGCTCGCCGTCGCCACCAACCTTGCCCTCGACGCCTGGTATTTCCAGTGGTTGGTGCGCACCGGAACACCGCGCGCCGTGTTCTTCAGCAGCAGCGCCGCCTACCCCGTTGAGCTTCAGCAGCCCGGCGACATCCACCGGCTTGTCGAAGACGACATCGACCTGGACAACTTCCGCCTCCCGGACGCCAGCTACGGCCTCGCCAAGGTGACGGGGGAACGGCTCGCCCAGTACACCGAAGCCGAAGGATGCCGCGTCCACGTCCTCCGGCCCATGTCCGGGTACGGGGCCGATCAAGACGACTGCTACCCGTTCCCCGCCTTCATCGGCCGGGCCAAACGCCGCGAAGACCCCTTCGAAGTCTGGGGCGACGGCAGCTCAACCCGCGACTGGATCCACGTAGACGACATCGTCGGGGCCACCCTCGCCGCCATCGACCACGACATCACCGGCCCCGTCAACCTCGGCTGGGGCCGGGCCACCAGCTTCGACCAGCTCGCCGGCTACGTCACCCAAGCCGCCGGCTACACCCCGCGCATCAAACACCTGCCCGGCGCCCCGCAGGGGGTGCATCACCGGGTGTGCGACCCGACACAAATGCTCGGCTTCTACCAGCCCACGGTGACCCTGGAAGAGGGCATCCGGCGGGCACTCGACTCCTGACGGAGGTCCATGTGCCGACCGCCATCTTCAGGTACGAGGTCCCAGTCGACGACTGCTGGCATGCACTCGACCTGACCGGCCCGATCGTCCACGTCGCCAGCCGCAGTGTGCACACCGTCGAGGTGTGGGCCGTCCACGGCGACCAGCCCGTCGTCCGGCGCGGGTTCCGTGTCTACGGCACCGGTCACCCCATCCCCGGCGACGCTACCTACGTGGGTACGGCAATCCCGCCCGGCGGGCAGCTCGTCTGGCACCTTCTGGAAATGCCCGAGACCACCTGACCCTCATCGGAGCCCGCGCCATGGATCTCCACACCTGGATCACCCAGCAAGTCGAGGCGACCGAAGCTGAGGGGCGAGCGATGCTCATCGACCCCACGCCGATCCTGCGCCGCTGCGAGGCGGATCGCCGCATCCTCGCCCGGCACCAGGTCGACCCTGACGCTGCCGACAGCCGCCTGTTCGCGACCGCCTGCCACGGATGCGGCACCGAAGGCGAGTGCTACGACCCCGTCACCGACAACCTCAACGACTGCCCCGAGCTGCTCGACCTCGCGCACGCCCACGGCATCACACCCGACATGCTCGCCGGACTCGACCGGCCCCAGACGCCCGAGCCTGACCGCAACAGCGGATACACGATGCGCGTCACCCACTGGCCCACCTCAGCCATCACCACCAGCGACGTGCCAGAAGCACTACGCGGACCCCGCTGGAAGCCCTAACCCACCACACAGGAGCCCGCGCCATGGCCCGATACGAGATCAACTACCTCGACGGCAACACCGACACCGTCACCAACGCACCCGGCCACGAATGGTCCGCAGGCGTCTTCCTCGTCCTGGACGCCCAGAAGCGGACGATCTACCTCGCCCCCACCGCGAACATCCGCAGCATCCTCATCCACGACGAGACGGCGACCGACTGATGGCCGCCGTACCCAGCTACCGGGAACTCGCCGCCCGCACCCTCGGCCAAGCCGCCGACGACCTCAACGCCATGCCGCAGGGCAACGTCGCCAGCGCCGAGATCCAAGCCCGCGCCGCCAAAGCCCAAGCCATCGCCACCATCGCCACCGCCCAAGCCCTCCTGGAAATCGGCGACATCCTCCGCGAACACCTCAGCCGAGGAGACGCCTGATGGCCCGACGACGCGTCCCGCAACCCGAGCACGAAGCCATCCAGCTGACCCGACACCTCGGCAAGGGCACCACCGTCGACGTCGCGCCCCAACACGCCAAGATGGCGGTCGACTACCTCGCGCACCCCGGCACGTACCTGCGGGTTGAAAGCGGCGACATTGTCATCGCCGATCAAGTCGTCTACCGCATCACTGGCTACGACCCCACCGACTACACGCTCACCCTCGAACTCGTCCAGGACTGGCGGCCCGGCCAGAAGGACGACCCCAGCCGCACCGAGGCTCCCCATGGCTGACCAGCAGATCGGGCAACTCCTCGACACCCTCGGCGTCACCGCCGACCTCGCCATCGAAAACGGGCGCTACGTCAACATCGCCGAAGACGACGACTAGGAGGCGGGTATGAGCGGAGGGTGGGCAGGATCCCGACGCCGCCAACGCCTCCCTGCCGGATGGGCCAAGATCCGGGCGCGGATCCTCGAACGCGACCCGATCTGCAAGATCTGCAACGTCCGACCCTCCGCCTTCTGCGACCACATCGTCGCCATGGCCGATCAGCATGGGCCAGCAGACCTCCAGGGCGTGTGCGGACCATGCCATGATCAGAAGTCAGCCCGAGAGGGCGCAGCCGCAGCCAAGGCCAAAGGGCGGCCCAGCCGCACCAGGCCGCCGGAGCAACACCCCGGCCTCCTCTGACAAGGCGGTGACCATGACCGCCTACCTCATCCGCCACCCCGGCAAAGCCCGCGACGACATCCTCATCCAGGACGACCCGCTCACCCTCACCTTCACCGGGAACTGGGCCGTCTTCACCGACACGGACGGCACCTGCCTCGCCATCCCATCCGAGGCCGGCGCCCACATCGAACGCGTCGACCAACCCCCAGAGCACGAGCCCGCGCCGCAGAAGGAGTGAGAACTGTGGCAACCAAGGGACGAAGCCGACGAGGCAACGCCGCCGCACTCAAGGCGTACTGGGGCCCCGGAAAGGGCGGCACGACCAAGGTGCGGTGGAACACACCCGGCGACCACACCCGCTGCACCCGCCAACTCCGCAAGTACCTCGGCGGCCGAGCCCCCGCCTACTGCGCCACCCTCCACCGGCAAATGACCGGCGTCTGGCCCGGCGACCGCCGCAACACCGGACGGAGGCGCCGCCGCTAAACCCGACCAACAGAGCGGCATAGGTGGGACAATGAAGAACCCCGGCGAGTGCTGGTAACACTCCCGGGGCATGGCCGACCTGAGCGAACAGGACCGACATGACCCAGGCTACACACGCCTGCCCTTACTGCAGCGCGCCCCTCACCAACCCCCGCCGAGTTCAATGCGGGGCACCCGAATGCAAACGCCAGTACCGCAACAAACGGCAACGCGACTTCCAAGCCAAGCACCGCACGGCAACAGGACGCAGCTACAGCCGGCAGTACGACAAGCCGCAGGCTGCAAGACACCGGATCACGTGCGCCGAGTGCGGGGTCGAGGCCCTAGTGAGCAGAGCTGACGCCAGATACTGCTCGCTCGCCTGCTGGTACGAGTCAAGCCGAAAGGCCAGTCGCGCTCGCCATTCTCAGGTAGAGGTCGCCTGGAAGCCGACGCTCAGGCCAACATGCACCGTCGGCGTGACCGTGTTGCGACCACTGCGGAAGCGGTGGTTCAGCGCCTGCTGCCCCATGTGCCGATTGTGGTTCATCACGGACAACCCCCGAGACCAGAACTGCTCGCCGCAGTGCGGCCGGCGAGCAGCCAAGGACAAGCGGCGAGCCCTGGAACGGCAAGCCTTCGTCGCACCCGTGAGTCGACCTCAGGTGTACGAGCGGGACCAGTGGACATGCCAGCTATGCCGTGAGCCAGTGGCGCGCGACCAGGTCGTTCCACACCCTCAAGCGCCGACCATTGACCACATCATTCCGCTTGCACGAGGCGGAACGCATGAGCCGGCGAACGTCCAGCTCGCGCACTACTGGTGCAACACGATCAAGAGCGATGGCGAGTGGGTCCCGCGTGGCGAGCCAGCCGCTTGATGGAGCCAAGCACCCTGGCGGCCCCTCCCCCCGCCCGGCCTCTGGGACATCGGGGCCGTATAGCTCTCGCCTGTCTGTACGGGTTCCCAAGGCCCTTGGCCTGCGAGAACGCGTGACCAAGCGCTTAGGCCGCTCTTCGGGGTGAGCCGTACCGGTCACATCTGTGCAGGTCAAGAGGCTGTAGCCGTGACATCGGTGCGCTAGACTGGCCCCATGACCGCGACCGTGCGCCGCACTTGCTGCGAGGACTGCGCTGGCCCGATGCCGCTTCTGGCTCGGGCTGATGCGCGGTTCTGCGGCGCGACGTGCCGGAAGCGTGCGCATCGGGCGCGCACTTCGGCCGACCGTCAGCGTGTGGCTTCTGAGCAGGCGGCCCGCGTCCCGACGGAGCTGACGTCTCGTCCCAGGTGGGTTCGCTTCAGCTCGCGCAAGGTTCCGCTGCGGGTGGACGGCAGGTTCGCTGCGGTCAACGATCCGTCGTCCTGGTCGGACTTCGATGCAGCCGTCACTTCGACGGCCGGCGAGGGGATGGGCTTCGTGCTCACCCCTCATGACCGGTTTGTTGTCGTGGACCTGGACCATGCGGTGGAGGACGGCCGGGTGTTGCCGTGGGCACAGCAGATCGTGGACGCTCTGCCGCCGACGTACATGGAGCGTGGTCGGTCCGGCGCTGGCCTGCACCTGTGGTTCCGCGGTGAGGTTCCTGCTGGCCGGCGGATCCGGAAGGGCGGGCTGGCGGTTGAGGTGTACTCCGACCGCCGGTACATCATCGTCGGCGACCGGGTGTCCGGGACGCCTCTTGAGCTTGCCGAGCTGCCTGATGCGGCCGGTGTGATTGCCTCGCTCGTGTGACGCCCTGGCGGCGTCCCTGAGGGGGCGTTGTCGTTGATTCAGCCCTTCGCGCGTCCTGGTGGCGTGCTTTGACCCTGGAGGTCGTCATGGGCGCGCACGGACCTATCCCGAAGCGTTCCGAGGAGCGTCGTCGCCGTAACAAGGATGACGGCCCTGAGCTTGTCCAGGCCCCTTCCGGGGCGCCTGATGATCTGCCGGAGTTGCCCGGCCCTGATCCGCTGTGGCACCCGATCGCGTCAGACTGGTATCTGTCGCTGCGGGAGTCGGGGCAGTCGGCGTTTTATGAGCCGTCGGACTGGCAGATGGCCCGGTATGCGGCGCATGTGATGTCGCAGGTGCTGCTGTCGGACCGCGGTCCGAACGGGCAGCTGGTGGCGGCGCTGAACAGCGTGATGTCGTCGCTGCTCACGACGGAAGGCGATCGCCGCCGAGCCCGGATGGAGCTGGAGCGCAAGAAGCCTGACGGCCCCACGCTGGCGTCGGTGAGCCCTCTCGATTCGTACCGTGACATAGCGGGGGGCTGACGTGCTCAAGTACGTGATTTGTGCTGCTCGCAACGATGAGGCGCGAGCCTGGGCGAGGGGGCACGGGATTCCAGAGCGCCAGTGCATCTACGCGGGCTCAGTTCGGACGCTGGATGGCCTACGAGACTTTGCGGTGGTTCGGCTGCGGAGCTTCTTCGACCGTCCTGACCGGGAACAGATCGAGGCGGTTTTGCAGCGCTGCGAGATGAAGATGCCGTCACCTCTGGCTGGCCACTATGGCGCAGGAGGCTGAGGAGCAGGCCCCCAACGTCGTCGAACCCTTCACGCTCGGCCCCACGTGGCAGCGCGGCGAGGACGGCCGTTTCGTACTGCCGGAGTACACGCTGGGCTGGCATGCGCTGGCGTGGGCGAAGACGTACCTGCAGCACTATGTCGGCCGGCCGTGGCAGTACACCCCGGAGCAGGCGCGTTTGACCTTGTGGTGGTACGCGATGGACCCGGTGACGAATCGGTTCCTGTGGCGTGACGGGGTGCTCCAGAGGTTGAAGGGTTGGGGTAAGGACCCGGTCAAGGCGACGTGGGCGGGGTTCGAGTTCGTTGGCCCGTGCCGGTTCGACAGGGTGGCGGACGAGGCCAACGAGTGGGGTGTCCCGCCGGGGCAGCCGCTCGGCATCCAGCATCCGGCGGCGTGGGTTCAGATCGCCGCGGTGTCGCAGGATCAGACCCGGAACACGATGACCTTGTTCCCGTCGATCTTCACGAAGCGGGCGATCGAGGAGTACCGGATCGACCTCGGCAAGGAGATCATCTACGCCGACAAGGGTCGGGCCCGCATGGAGGCCGTGACGAGTTCCCCGCGGGCTTTGGAGGGCGGACGGCCGACGTTCACGTCGATGGGGGAGACGCACCACTGGCTGGAGTCGAACTCCGGGCACGAGATGGCTGCGGTCATCGAGCGCAACGCGACGAAGTCGGCAGACGGTCAGTCCCGGACGCTGGCGGACACCAACGCGTTCGAGCCCGGCGAGGACTCGGTGGCGGAGCGCACGCGTGACGCCTACGAGGCTGTCGAGGCGGGCCGTGCGGCGGACACCGGCCTGTTCTACGACTCGCTGGAAGCCCCGCCTGAGGCGAAGCTGACAGAGGCCTGGATCGAGCCGACACTGCGGGCGGTTCGCGGCGACTCGACGTGGTTGGACATCGGACGGTTGAAGTCGTCGATCCTCGACACCCGTAACCCGCCGAGCCGCAGCCGGCGCTTCTGGTACAACCAGATCGCCGCAGCTGAGGACGCGTGGATGGCCCGCTACGAGTGGGACGCCTGCAAGCGCGAGGATCTTTCGCTGGCGGATGGCGACGAGGTCGTCATGTTCTTCGACGGGTCTAAGAGCGACGACGCGACCGGGCTGTGCGCTTGCCGCATGTCGGATGGTCTGGTGTCGACGCTGGGGGTGTGGCAGAGGCCGCCGAACTGGCCGGCACCGGAGTCCCCGGGGTATGCGCCGTGGCAGGTGCCGCGGGAGGACGTCGACGGTGTTGTGCAGAACGCGTTCGCCCGGTTCAAGGTGCTGGCGTTCTTCGCCGACCCGGGGTCGGGTCAGGACGAGGACGGCGAGATGTACTGGGATGCGTTCCTGGACCGGTGGGGGCAGTCCTATGGCAAGAAGTTGTTGCTTCGCGCTGTGGTCGCTGGCCCAAAGGCACACGCGGTCCGGTGGGACATGCGTGACCGGCGGAACCAGGAGACGTTCACCGATGCGGTGAAGCGGACCCGTGAGGACATCTTGCAGCGGCAGCTCGTCCACGACGGGCACAAGGTGATGCGAACCCACGTGATCAACGCCCGGCGGCGAACGAATGCTTGGGGGGTCACGATCGGTAAGGAGCACCGCGAGAGCGCCCGGAAGATCGACCTTGCGGTCTGCATGATCGGCGCCCGGATGCTGCGTCGCACTGTCTTGAACAGCCCGAAGAACCAGAAGCGCACCACTGCGCGCGGCCGTGGACGGGTGGTGGTGCTGCGATGACCGTTTCCATCCCTGAGCTGCCGCTGCTGCATCTGTCGGACGACGAGATGGCCTTGGTCCAGGTGCTGCGCGCGGACATGATGCGCGACCGGTGGGCGCTCCAGTTGCGAGACGCCTACTTCAACGGCGAGCAGCTCGTCCGCGACCTGGGGATCAGCATTCCGCCGCAGCTGAAGGGCCTGCATACGGTCATCGGCTGGCCGCGGGTGGGTGTGGAGTCCCTGGAGGAGCGTCTCGACTTGGAGGCGTTTCGGTGGGCGGATGGCAGGGATTCGTCGGAGCTGTCGGAGATCGCCGAGGCGAACGACTTGTTCGACGAGTCGTCGCTGGCTCACCTGGATGCTCTGGTGTACGGCCGGGAGTACCTCGCGGTGGGCTCAGGCACAGATGACTCCCCGCCGCTGATCACTGCCGAGTCGCCGTTGGACATGACGCTGATGTGGGATGCCCGGCTTCGGATGGGCACGGCGGCCCTGCGCGAGTGCGCGGCCGACAGCTACATCGAGTCGGGCCCTGAAGAGCGGATGCTGGTCCTGTACTTGCCGGATCAGACGGTGATGTGCTTGCCGTCGGAGTCTGGTGGCTGGGAGGTCATCCACCGGGACAAGCACAACCTGCGCGCGGTGCCGGTGGTGCGGATGGCGAACCGCCAGCGCACCGCGGACCGGGTCGGCAAGAGCGAGATCACCCCCGAGGTCATGTCGATCACGGATGCGGCTTGCCGCCGACTGATGGGCATGGAGGTGGCGGCGGAGTTCTTCGGGGCTCCGCAGCGGTACATCCTCGGAGCGAGTGAGTCGGCGTTTCAGGATGCGGATGGTACGGCGAAGTCGGCGTGGGAGACGTACATCGGCCGTGTGCTCGCCTTGGAGCGGGACGAGGACGGTGCGGTTCCGACTGTCGGCCAGTTCGCTGCCCATGACCCGACGGGCATGACGAAGATCATTGACCTGTTTGCGCGGATCATGTCCAGCCAGTTCGGTCTGCCGCCGCACATGCTCGGGTACACCACGGACAACCCGGCTTCCGCGGACGCGATCCGGAGCACCGAGGCGAAGCTGGTAAAGCGATCTGAGCGCCGCATCCGACGCTTCGGCCGTTCCTGGCAGGACGCGATGCGTCTGGCGCTGTGGGTGCGGGATGGTGAGCCGCCGGACAAGGCTCGTCGTATCGAGACGGTGTGGCGGAACCCGGCGACGCCGACGGTGGCCGCGCAGGCGGACGCGACGGTCAAGCTGGTCCAGGCTGGCATTATCCCGGCGGAGTCGGACGTCACCCTGGAGATGGCGGGCCTGTCCGAGGGGCAGCGTCAGCGGGTGCGCGCGGATCGTCGCCGCTCCTCTGCTGGTACCGGGCTGATGGACCGCCTGGCTCAGCTCGACGGCACGGAGAGTGTGCCGTCGGGGGTGACTGATGGCGTCGACGGTCTCTGACGGGGACGGTGCCGCAGACCGGTACCGGCGTGCGCAGCGAGGCTTGACGCGCCTTCTGCTGCGGGACGTCGGCCGGTTGTGGCGTCTGTTCAGCCCGGCCCAGCCAGCGTTGTTCCCGGACTGGCTGGAGGCCGCCAGCGAGGTGGTCGCCCGGTATGGCGACATGTCGGCGTCGCTGGCGGCTGAGTTCTATGACGCTCAGCGGGCCGATGCTGATGTTGATGGTGCGTTCACGGTGCCGTTGGCGGATGCCGTTCCGGACCAGGCCGAGGCTTCTCTGCGGTGGGCGACGCACGATGTGTGGCCGGCCGAGGGCGAGGCGGAGGCGGGCCGTGATCCGTTGGCTTCGCGGTTGGCGGTTGCTGAGCGTCGTACCGAGGCGGTTACGCAGAAGCTGGTTGCGGATCAGGGCCGGGAGACGGTGCGGCGTGCGGTCCGCGAGGACCGCCAGGCTGTCGGGTATGCCCGCGCCGCTGCCCTGAAGGCTTGCGCCTTCTGTCGTTTGATGGCCTCCCGCGGGATGGCCTACAAGTCGGCTGGCACTGCTGGACGGGATGCCAACGACCGGTTCTCAGGGGATGCGTCGGTGGCCAAGTTCCACGACGACTGTCATTGCGGCATCATCCCCGTTTTCCGCGGGCAGCGTTTTGAGCTGTCCGCCCATGCGCAGGAGTGGGACCGCTTGTACCGCGAGTACGCGGCCCCATTTCCGGGTGATCAGTTGCGCCGGTTTCGGCGCGCGATTGCCGAGCACGGCTGAGGCCGTTGCTCATTGATTGATGTGGTCGCCCTGGTGGCGGCCTTTCTCATTTCGACAGCCCCTGGAGGGCCGATTCGTCATGCCTGAAGAGACCGAGAGTACCGAACAGCAGCAGAGCGAGACCGGCGCTGAGGACACCGTCGAGGAGACGGGAACCGAGGTGGAGGACGGTACGGAGTCCGCGGAGGCCGCCCAGGAGGCGGACAGCGACGAGGACAAGCCGTTCGACCGGAAGAAGTTCGAGGCTGAGCTGCGGAAGAAAAACAGCGAGGCCGCGAACCTTCGCAAGCGGCTCAAGGAGCAGGAGCCTCTGCTCGCTGAGCTGCAGAAGCGGAAGGACGCCGAAAAGTCCGACACGGACCGGCTCAACGACCAGCTGACCCGAGCCCAGGAGCAGATCACCAAAACGCGTCAGCGTCTGGTGCGTTCCCAAGTTCAGGCGCTGGCGATGGCCGGGTTCGCGGACCCGGAGGACGCGGTCGGCGCGCTGGAGCTCGACTCGTACATCGACTCTGACGGTGACATCGACGAGGCGGCCATCAAGGCGGACCTCGACGCGCTCTTGGAGCGCAAGCCGCACTGGGCGAAGAGCCAGCCCCAGGAGGGCCCGCGGCGTCCCGCACCGGATCGCACACAGGCGTCCGGCGCCAACAAGACCAGGCCCCCCGCCCCTGGCGATGAGTTCGCCGGGTGGCTCGCACCGCAGCTCAAGCAGTAGCTGCGGAGAAGGTAGGACCTCATGGCTACGGCCCCAATCAAGCTCTCTGACGTTCACGCGTCACTCCTCCCGCGAACGCTGGCGGGCCCCATCTTCGAGAAGTCGGTCGAGCAGTCGGCGGTGATGGCGCTCGCCCGCCCCGCCCCGCTGGCAATCGACGCAACCACCTCCGTCCCGATCCCGATGGACGTGCCGACGGCCGACTGGGTCGGCCAGGCGCAGCGGAAGCCGCTGTCGTCCGGCAGTGTCGGCATCAAGGAGATGACGGCGAAGAAGCTGGCCGTTCTCATTCCGGTCGCTGAAGAGGTCGTCATGACCAACGCGGGTGGCCTGTGGACGCAGCTCCAGCGCGACCTGCCGACCGCGTTCGCGCGGGCCTTCGACCACGCGGCGATCCACGGCAAGACAATGAAGGGTGCCACCGGCCCCTTCACCGAGTACCTGACGATGACTTCCAACGCGGTGGCGCTGGGCACAAATGCTCAGGGCCAGGGCGGCATCTGGGCCGACCTCGTCGAGGGCATGGAACAGGTCATCGACGAGGACTGGGACTACACCGGAACCGTCGCGGACCACCGGTTGAAGCCGAAGCTTCTCCTCGCAACGGACACCACCGGCCGGCCGATCCTCGTCGACACGCAGACCCCGGGCACGAACATGGCGGCGGCGGGCACGCTGATCGGGGAGCCGCTGGCTTACTCCCGGTCGGTGTCCGGCAAGCAGCGCCGGCAGTCGGCGTCCAGCGACTCGGGCCTGCGGGCCATCGGTGGCGACTGGTCGCAGGCGGCCTACGGGGTCGGCATGGACATCACCGTGCGGATCTCGAAGGAAGCGACGTACATCGACGAGGACGACAATGTCGTGTCGGCGTTCCAGAACAACCTCGTTCTGCTGCTCGCCGAGGCGTACTACGGCTACGTGCAGGGTGACGCGGACGCGTTCGTGAAGTACACCGGCACTCCGAGCGGTTCCTGATGGCTGCGGTCCCGGCTTCCGCGCCGGGCGGGACCGCCAAGCCGCTGTCGATCGTCGCCCGCGTTCATGCGATGCCGCCGGAGCACAACGCGGGCGCCGAGCACATGCTCGTGTCGATGCTCCGGCCGCTGGTCGAGCGTGGCCACGACGTGCAGGTGTGGCTGTCCCGGTACGGGAAGGCCCACAAGGAGTACGAGTACCGCGGCATCCGGGTCATCCCACTGGAGTCCCGCCTGGACTTCCCGACCGCGGTCCGTCGGGCGGACGCCTTGGTGGCGCATCTGGAGACGGTGCCATCAACGGCCTCCCTGGCCCGCGGATATGGGGTGCCGTTGGTGGTGGTGTGCCACAACACGCATCGGCCGACGTTCCGGGACATGGCCGCTGGGGGCACTGCGCTGGCGGTGTACAACTCTCGGTGGATGGAGCGGGAGGCGGAGGTGTTCTTCGCCGAGTTCCCGAAGTCCGTGCGCCCTGCGTCCAGCCTGATTGTGCGTCCGCCGGTGTTCGCCGAGGACTACGCGACGAAACCCGGCAAGGCAATCACGCTGGTCAACTGCAACCCGGAGAAGGGCGGCAAGGTTTTGAAGGCCCTCGCCGAGAAGATGCCGGACCAGCAGTTCCTTGCTGTGAAAGGCGCCTACGGGGAGCAGATCCTCCCGGACCTGCTGCCGAACGTGGAGATCGTCGACCACGTCCGCGGGGAGGACATGCGGGAGCAGGTGTACGCCCGCACCCGCGTCCTGCTGATGCCGTCTTCCTACGAGTCGTGGGGGCGGGCCGGCGTCGAGGCGTTGGCGAGCGGCATTCCGGTGGTGGCTCACCCCACCCCGGGGCTCACGGAGTCGCTCGGCGAGGCCGGGGTGTTCGTGGACCGAGAGGACCTGGACGGCTATGAGGCGGTTCTCCGGAAGCTACTGACGGCTCCGGAGTACCGGCTGGCGTCGAAGCGGGCGAAGGCCCGGTCTGCGGAGCTGGATCCGGCCGCCGAGTTGGCAGAGTGGTGCACTGCGATCGAGGGCCTGGCCCACTAGGAGGTCCCGATGGCGTTCGTGTCCCCGACCGCTGAGCAACTGGGCATGTACCTGGGGCTTCCGGAAATCGACGGCGACCGGGCTGATTTGCTGATTCAGCAGGCGGTGTCGCTGGCCGAGTCGGTGGTGAAGCCTCTCCCTGAGCAGGCGACTGCTGTCGTTCTGTCGGTGGCCGGCAGGGCTTACGTGAATCCGCAGCAGGTGTCTTACGAGACGATCGGCCCGATGTCGGTGCAGCGACCGACTGGGTCGGGGGGCTTGTACCTGACGAAGGCGGACAAGGCGGCGTTGAAGTCGCTGGCGGGTCGTGGTGGTGCGTTCACTGTGGATCCGACGCCGACTTCGGCGGATCCGTCTCCGACGTGGCCGATTGACGAGACGTACTTCGGTAACGGGTTCGAGCCGGGGTGGTCGTAGTGCCTGCCCCGTACCCGTATGGGGAGACGGTGCGGATCCTGCGCACCGGGACGTCTCCGGGGCGTGATCCGCGCGGCCAGCCTCTGCCCGGCCCAGATGAGTCGTTCGACTTGGCTGGGTGTGTGGTGGCTCCCCGTGCGGAGACTCCGCAGGTGGGTGGGGATCAGCAGCAGGCCCGGGACACGGTCATCGTCGGGTACACGGTGTACGCCCCGCCGGGCAGTGTTGTCCTGACGACGGACCGGGTTCGGATCCGTGACGAGACGTGCGAGATCACCGGGTTCCCGGGCGACTGGGGCCGGTCTCCGTTCACGGGCACCCGCGGCCCGGTGCAGTTCGCTGCGGACCGGGTGACCGGTTAACCGCGGGCCTGCTCGACAGCCTCGACCAGCATCGCGGCTGCGTCGTTGGCGCTGTGCCGGATGGACAGGCTGTGCGGGTCGGATTGGGGCGGTCGCCCTCCGGCCATGAGCCCTTTCTCCTCGATGGCGGGTGCGCTGCCGGGGAGCACGAACTGCACGTAGCCGTGGAAGAGGCGGGTGGCCGGCTTGAGTCGGGTGCCGGTGACGTCAGCAGCCCGGATTCGGTAGTCGCGTTGCTGCTGGCCGACTTCCTTCTTGGTGATGGTGATCCATTCGCCGTCGAAGTTGATGGATCCCATGACGCCTTTGACGTGCATGCCGCCCCCTGTGTGAGTCGAGGTGGTCATGATGCCCGCGAAGTTCAAGATGTCCAAGAAGGGTGTCGGGCAGCTGCTCAGGTCTCGGATGATCCAGGCGGACATGCTGGGCCGGGCCGAGGCGATCGAGGATGCGGCTATCGCGATTGCCCCTGTTGGTGGGCCGTCGGATCCGCACCCTGGCCGGTACAAGGCCGCCTTCACGGTGACGACCACGGCTCGTGGTGGCCGCAGTAAGGACCGGGCGACGGCGACGGTGACGAACACCGCCTACTACGCCCGGTGGGTGGAGTACGGCACAGAGAAGGTCCCGGCGCACCATGTGCTGCTGCGGGCCGCTCAGGCTGGCGGTGGTCGCTGATGGCCGCCACGGTGCACGTCACCCCGCTGAACGACCTGATCGAGCACGACACCGACAGCGAAGAACCGTCGTGCGTCTGCGGCCCGCAGACCGTGTCGGTTGAGGTCGGCGGGCTGATCGCCTGGGCCTACGTCCACGCCTCCCTCGACGGCCGCGAGTTCGAAGAGGAGGTTCCGTGACAGCACTCCTCGACATCGAGGCGGAACTGATCGGCAGGGCCACCCCGGTATGGCCTGCTGCTGTGGTCCGTGACGAGCTCGACAACAACCTGCTCGCCGAGTTGCCGACGATCCAGTTCGAGCAGATCCCCGGTGGCAGCGAGGACGGGCTGCGACTTGCCCGCGCCCTCGTCGACACGAACATCTACGCCAGCACCCGGGCCGGGGCTTTCACCTTGGCCATTGAGGTACACAACTGGCTGACCCGCACAGTGCGGGGCAGCACCAGCGACACGGCCGTGATCGGCCGCGTGGGCTGCCTGATCCTGCCCGCTGTTCGCCCCTACGAGAACGTTGGTCTCCGTCGCGTTGGCGGCACCTACGAGCTCTTCGTTCACCCGGTCTCCTGACCGGCTCATAGCCCGCGCCGCGCCCTTCTGTCCCGCCCGTGCGCGGGCTCTTCCATGTCTGGAGACTCATCATGGTCAACATCACCCGCGCCGCTGACCTGGCGCTCGTCGGGGCGAACGGTGGGGGGTGGGTGGCGCCGGTCGGTACGGCGGCGCCTGTGTCTCCGCTCGCCCAGCCCGCTGGCCCGTGGGAGCCGCTGGGGGCCATCTCGGATGACGGTCTGACTTACGGGTTCGACGAGGACTCGCAGACGTTCACCCCGTGGGGTCTGACGTCGCCGTTCCGTACCCAGATCACCCAGTCGATCCGGACGTTCGGGCTGACGGTGTGGGAGACGAACCGGGTCATCGTGCAGTCCCTGCAGTACCGGCTGGATGCGGCGGAACTGGAGCCGGACGGCGAGGGGCTGACGAAGTACGCGGAGACCGCCAGCCCGGTCCCGGACCGGCGGGCGTTCTGGTTCCTCGTCATCGACGGCGACGCCTACAAGGGCTTCTACGTCCCGCAGGGGGAGATCAACGACCGGTCCGACGTGACGTTCAAGCAGGACGAGATGTCCGGCTACGAGTGGACGATCACCACGTACCCCGACGAGGCCGGGAACACGGTCTACCACGTCGACAAGCTGCCCGTGACGCCTGAGTACACGGGCTCCTGAGCTGGGTGGGCGGGCCATTTCTGCTGGCGCGGGCCCGGCCCGCCCGCCCTTCACTCTTCTGCCCGCGCCACAATTTGAGGAGGCCCGCGCCGATGGCCGCGAACAGCCGCACCACCACCCGAAGGACCACAACCGCCCGCCCTGCCCGGACGCCCCGCGAGCTCGCCCCTGCGGTTCGTGAGGACGACTTCGACGACGAGGCCACCCCTGCCGAGGCGCAGGAGATCGAGGCCGAGGGACACTACGTGACGGCGGTCCTCGCCGACGAGGAGATCCGCATCGTCCCCCCGGGGGCGTGGCGGCAGTCGTGGCAGACGGCGCTCTCCAACGCGAACTTCCAGTTCTTCGCCGAGCAGGTCGTTCACCCCGACGACCTCGACCTGTACTTCGAGATCGACCCCACCAACGACGAGTTCGAGGCGTTCGTCGCGGAGGCCGCCCGGCGCGGCGGTGAGAGCCTGGGGAAATCGCGTGGACCCGCCGCATCGTCGAGGCGCACGCGGAGGCGGTAGAGAGCGACCTGTGGCGCTACTACCAGCGCGACTTGCTCGACGTGTACCGCGGCAGCATGTCCTGGCGGCAGGTACGGGTCCTCATTCAGCACTTGCCGCCTGAGTCGGCAACGATGACCGGCCTGCGGAACGCCCTGACTCCGGAGGAGTACGAGGAGCAGGCGAAGTCGGGGAAGCCTGAAGAGGGCCGTTGGTCCATGGACCAGCATCTTCTGGCGGGGGTCTCGGATTCGTTGCAGCAGATTCAGTACATCCTCGTGCGCGCGAATAGTGACAGTAAGGGGCCGAAGCCGAAGCGGCCGGAGCCGATGCGTCGCCCGGGTGTGGGCGGCCCGAAGAAGCGCGACAAGATCAATGAGGCGCAGGCGGACACCCTCTTCAAGCTGATCAACGGCGGCGCGGCCTGATGCGCGGGAGGAGGCTCCGTGGCGATCAGCGTGGGCTCGGTCGAAGTCGACGTCATCCCCAACACGAGAGGTATCTACCAGCGGCTCCAGCGTGGTCTTGTGCCTGCTGCGACGCGCGCCGGTGAGGACGCCGGTAACGCGGCGGGCCGGTCGTTCGGCCCGGCGATGCAGGGGCAGGTCGGCGACATCGGCCTCCGTATCGGTCAGCAGATCGGGCAGCAGATCGCGGCGCGCATCACTGCGGAGATCCGTGGGTCGTTGCGGCAGGGTGTCACTCAGGGTGGGGCGGCGGCTCGGGCGTCGGCGGTCCGGCAGGGTGATGAGACGGGCGGTGCGTTCTCCCGTGCGTTGAAGACTCGGCTGGAGGCTGCGTTCCGGTCCCTCCCGAAGATCACCATTGATGCGAACACCAGCGAGGCGGACGCCGACTTGCAGGCGCTCCGGGTCCGCATGGAGACCCTTGCGAACAAGCGCATCGGCATCGACATCGACGCCGGGGCGGCGAAGGCCGAGATCAAGCTGATCGAAGCTGAGCTGACCCGTCTCGGGGCGAGGCATCCGAACGTGCAGGTGCGGGCCGACACGGCGCGGGCTATCGCCGAGCTGACTGCTGTGCGGGCGCAGATCGCCGCTGTCGACGGGAAAACCGCCCGGGTCAACGTGAATACCACTGGGGCTGTGGGGGCGATCCTGCACCTAGCGGTCGCGATCGGCGGTCTGGCCTTGATCCCAGCGATCCCTGTACTTGCCGCGGGTATCGGTGCGATCGGCTCGGCCGCGGTAGCTGCGGCGGTTGGTGTCGGCGCTCTGGCCGCAGTGGCTGTTCCGGCGATCATCAGCATTGCGGGGGTTCTCCAGGCGCAGAAGGCCGCCCAGGACGCCGCCTCGGCGGCCACGATCAAGGGTGCGCAGACGTCCGGGCAGGGCGCCTCGAAGGCCCTGCAGATGGCTGGCGCCCAGCAGGCATTGGCGTCGGCGCACCGGAATGCGGCCCGGCAAATCACGCAGGCCCAGCAGGGTGTTGAGGATGCGGTCCGGTCGGCGTCGGAGGCGAACCGGCGGGCCGCCCAGCAGGTGAAGCAGGCCCAGCAGTCTTTGGCGGATGCGGTGCAGCAGGCCGCGGACCGGCAGCGCGAATCGGTTGAGGCCGTCGTTCGCGCCGAGGAGTCCCTTGCGGATGCCCAGCGCACGGCCCGGCAGGCCCAGCAGGATCTGACGCAGGCCCGCCGGGATGCGGCTGAGCAGCTGGCGGAGCTCGCTGACCGGGTGGCGAACGCCCAGCTGTCGGAGCGGGACGCGGTCCTCGACGTGCAGGAGGCCCGCGCCCGGCTTCAGGCTGTCCAGGCGGCCGGTTCGAAGGCGACGCTGCTGGAGCAGCAGCGCGCCCAGCTGGCCTACGACCAGGCTGTGCAGCGACTCAAGGAGCAGAAGGCCGAAACGAAGGCCCTGTCCGACGAGAAGAAGAAGGCCGACAAGGCCGGCGTCGAGGGCTCGGACACGGTCAAGGAAGCCCAGGAACGCATCGCTGCGGCGGAGAAGGCGGTCGCCGACCAGGACAAGGCTTTGGCGAAGGCCCGGGAGGATGCGGCCCGCCAGAACGTTCGGTCCCAGCAGGACATTGCGGAGGCCCAGGAGAAGGTCGCCGAGTCGCAGCGCAACGTCGCCACCACGCAGGCGGACGGTGCGCGGTCGGTTCAGCGTGCCCAGGAGTCCCTGGCCGCCGCCCAGCAGTCTGCTGCGGATTCGGTGGCGTCGGCTCAGCGTCAGGTTGCCTCCGCCGCGCAGTCTGCGGCCGGGGGTGTGGATCAGGCTGCCGTCGCGCAGGCGAAGTACCAGGCCGAGCTGGCGAAGCTGACTCCTGCGGCCCGGGGGACGTTCAACGCGTTCATGTCGCTGCGGACCGCGTTCAAGTCGTGGTCGGAGTCGCTGCAGCCGCAGGTGATGCCGTTGTTCACCCGGGCGCTCAACGGGCTGAAGAACAGCCTGCCGGGCCTCACCCCGTTCGTGCTGGCCGCGGCGAAGGCGATCAGCGGACTGCAGGACCGGGTATCTGCCGGCTTCAAGTCGCCGTGGTGGAGGAGCTTCAAGAAGGACCTGGCGGGTTCGGTCGAGCCGGCCATCACGGGGCTCGGTGTGGCCTTCGGCCGCCTGTTCAAGGGGATGGGAGGGATCGTCCAGGCGTTCCTGCCGCACATGGGGTCGATCTCGGAGACCTTGCAGGGGCTCACCGGGCGGTTCGCGAACTGGGCGACAAACCTGAAGGGGTCGCCCGCGTTCGAGAACTTCCTGGCGTACTCGGCTGAGATGGCGCCGATCATGGCTTCCGCTTTGCGGGACATGCTGGGTGCGGTGCTTCGGATCGCGAAGGCGCTCGCCCCTGCGGCAACGCTCGTCTATCTGGCGCTTGGTGCGGTGGCCCGAGTGGTCGGGACGATCGCCGAGCAGCTGCCGTGGCTGATCCAGCTGTTCTACGCGGTGTGGATCGCGACGAAGCTGTGGACCCTGGCGATGATCGCGTTCAACCTGGTCATGGCCGCGAACCCGATCACGCTGATCATCATTGCGATCGTGGCGCTCGTCGCCGCCGTCGTGTATGCCTATAAGAATTTCGGCTGGTTCCGCACCGCAGTGGACGCGGCGTGGAACGGCATCAAGACCGTGGTGCTGTGGGTGTGGGAGAACGCCCTGAAGCCCGCGTTCGAGAACATCTGGGCGGCTCTGCAGACGGTCGGCCGGTGGGCGATGTGGCTGTGGAAGAACGCGATCAGCCCTGCCTTCAAGTTCATCTGGACGGCCGCGAAGATCCTCCTCACGATCATTGTGATCACCGTCTTCCTGCCGATCATCGGGGTGTTCAAGCAGCTCGCCAAGGTCGGCATGTGGCTGTGGAAGTCCGTGATCGGCCCGGTGTTCGGGTGGATCGGCGGCAAGGCGAAGTGGCTGTGGGCCAACGCGCTGAAGCCCCAGTTCGACTTGATCAAGAAGGGGTTCGGTCTCGTCGGCGACGGGGCGAAGTGGCTGTGGAACAACGCAGTCAAGCCCGCCTTCAACTGGATCGCCGACAAGGGCAAGTGGCTCTGGGACAAGGGGCTCAAGCCCCAGTTCGACGGGATCAAGAAGGGGCTGAAGCTGGTCGCCGACGGCTTCGGCACCGCCAAGAACTACATCAGCGAGCAGTGGTCGAAACTGTCGGCGATCACGAAGAAGCCCGTCGCGTTCCTGGTGAACACGGTCTACAACGACCACCTGGTGCCCACCTGGAACAAGGTGGCCTCCGCCTTCGGGGCCCCGACCCTAGACAAGGCGAAGGGGTTCGCGAGAGGCGGCATCCTCCCCGGCCAGTCGACGTTCCGGCAGGGTGACGACCAACTGGTACCGATGCGCCGCGGCGAAGGCGTCTACGTATCCGAGGCCATGCGGGACCCGTATGAGCGGGCCCGGCTGCATGCGGTAAACGCCGCAGCGATGCGCGGGCAGTCGCTGTCCCAGTATCAGGGGTTCGCGAAGGGCGGGATCTTCGACTGGATTGGGAAGACCGCGTCGAAGGGTGTCGACCTGGCGAAGGCTGGTGTCAGCTGGTTGAAGGACGGCATCAAGGCGTCCGCTCAGGCGGGGCTGAACAAGGTGGTCAAGCCACTACTGGACAAGATCGCCGGGTCGAAGTCGGTGTACCGGGACATGATTTCCGGCATCCCGAAGAAGATGATCAGCACGATCCTCGACTTCTCCGGCAAGGCCGACAGCAAGATGGAGGCCGCTGGCATCGGCGGTGGCGGGTTCAAGGCCGGTCTGAAGTGGGTGCGCACTCAGCACGGCCTGCCCTACCAGTGGGGCGGCAACGGCAACCCCAGCTGGGACTGCTCCGGGCTGGTCAGCGCCATCGAGTCCGTGATTCGCGGGCAGAAGCCTCACCGCAGGTGGGCGACCGGCGCGTTCTCCGGGAAGACCGCCCCGCCGGGCTGGGTCCTCGGCGGCAAGTCCCCGTACATGATCGGCATCACGAACGCCGGTGTCGGCCACACCTCCGGCACGATCAACGGCGTCAACGTCGAAAGCCGCGGCGGCGACGGTGTCGTCATCGGCTCCAAGGCCCGCTCCTACAAGGACAGCCTGTACACCCACCAGTACGCCTACAAGGGCACCTACGACCAAGGAGGCTACCTCCAGCCCGGCCTCAACCTCGCTTACAACGGCACCGGTCGGCCCGAGCCCGTATTCACCACGGCACAGGCCAACGCGCTCAGCCGCGGCACCGTCGGTGGACCGTCCACGTTCGAGGGTGACCTGTACCTCGACTCCGGCGAGTTCCTCGGCCGGGTCCGCGGCGAAGCCAACCAGGTCGTCGACGGCAGATTCGGGCAGCTCACGCAGGCACTGAATGCGGGAGGGGGTCTCTGATGCCGATCCCCGGGAACATGCTGTCGGCTGCCACAGAGTCCATGGACCCCACGTTCACCGGGTGGAGGGTGCGCCTCAACTGCACCCTCCTCTCCGGAACCGGAGGCCGCAACGGGGCGAAAAGCCTGTCCGTGAAATCAACCACCGCGGGCGAGGTGCAGGCCGAGACCGTCACCATGTACTCGGTGACAGCCGGCCAGACCTATCAGGTGTTCGCCGACTCGTCGTCCGCGAACGAGGTCGAACGCATCGGCCTGGAATGGCTCACCAACCTCGGCAGCCCTGTCGGTTCGATCCTGTGGTCTCTGCCGACGGCTACTGCGTCTTCGTCCTGGCATCGGGTTGGTGTCGCCGGGATAGCCCCGGCTGGGGCTTCCAGGGTCCGAATCGTTCTGTCGTCCACGGCTGCCGGTTCGGCGGTTTCCCACTACTGGGAGAACGTGTACCTCGGGGCGCCGTACCGGACGACAGGGAACCTGTTGTCGTTCGCCACGGAAACCCCGGAAATCGACACGTCGGCGTGGGCAGCCGGAGCGAACACCACCGTTTCGCGTCAAGTTCCGATGATGTCGTGGTCGGTCAACTGGTACTGGGCCGGAGCCCATGTGCTTGCCTTGGCTGCCACAGGGTCAGGCAACGTGTCGGCGACCACGGTGGAGAATCCTGTGGTGACACCAGGGGTCGAGTACCTCGCTTACACGTACCTTGCGCCGCCGACGACCGGCTCGAACTGTTGGCTCGAACTGCGGTTCTTCGACGGGACCGGGACCCAACTGTCGGCCACTCGGGGAACCCTGGCACCGGCCAGCACCGGGTACCACCGGCAGCGAGTCTCGGCAGTCGCGCCCGCCGGTGCGGCCACCTGCCGCCTGGCCGTCGGCATGGACAGCGCCACGGCGGCACAAGTCCTGCGCGTCGAGCAGTCCGTCATCCAGGTGGCGCCCACGGTCCAGGCCGGGTCGGTGCTGCCCTACGCCGACGCCTCGTTCGAGCAAGGTGTCGCCGGGTGGACGAAAACCGCCGGAGTGGCAACCATCGCCCGGTCAACCCCGTGGGGTTCGGCCGCCCTGGACGGCAGCTACTCCCTGACGGTCACTTCCAGCACCACCGCCGCATCGACGATCCGTTCCGCCCGCTTCCCGCTGCCGGCGGGCTCTGGCGGGCTCGGGTTCCGCCTCCAGTTCGGCGAGACGGTCACGGCCGGCGGCTGGACGGTGACACGGGGAATCCGCTGGTACGACGCAGCGAACACGGACCTGGGGCTGACGACAACGTCGGCGGGCACTGTTCCAGGGCCTGGGTGGTGGTCTCTTTCCGCAGACCACACAGCACCCGCAGCGGCCACTCAGGCGGCTGTGGAGCTGACACTCACGGCGACGTCCACCAACTCGGTTGTCAACGTGGACAAGGTGGCCCTGTGGCAGGCCCTACCCCTGGTCACGCTGACAGCGTCAGAGGCGACGGCTTCTCTGCGGCTGACACTGCGGGAGCTATCCGTCGATGACTTGATCAAGGTGTGGCGGGTCGCCGAGGATGGAACCCGCACCCTGGCCCGGGGCCCGTCCGGGCTCCTCGACGGGACCGTGGCAATCACCTCGGACCTGATGGTCATCGACGACTACGAAGCCCCCTTGGCCACCCCCGTGTCCTACCGGGTGGAAATGACCAGCCCCGGCGGCAGCACCGCCATCCGGAACTCCTCCTGGGCGACGATCCCTCACTCCGACATCAACGTGGCGTGGCTGAAAGACCCGTCTGCTCCGCAACGCAACATGCAGGTGATGGTCAAGCAGGCCCCGAACTGGGCTCGGCCTGTTGAGCAGGGCGTCTACCGGGTCGCGGGCCGCCGCAACGCGGTGGTCCTCTCCGATGTGCGGGGCGGCCTGGAAGGCGAGCTGGTCATCTGGACCCGCTCCGATGAGGAGCGCCGCAACCTGCACTGGCTCCTCGACCCCGGCCGTGTCCTGCTGTGGCAGGCCGCACCCGGCATGGGCGTCGACGACCTGTACGTGTCGGTGGGGGCGGCCTCCGAGAACCGTGTCGGCGGGCCGGCTACGGAGTCCTGGCGGGAATGGTCGCTGCCTCTGTCCGAGGCCGACATGCCCACGACCGTTGGTGTTGGGGGCAGCGCGGGCCGCACCTGGCAGGACATCCTCACCGAGTTCGCATCGTGGGAAGCGGTGCGCGACACCTACGCCACCTGGGAAGCCGTTCTCCTCGACCAGCGCAGGGATTGACATGTACCCCGTGACCTCCCGGTTCCTGGACACACTCGGACAGGCGCACCGGGTCGTCACCCAGGTCACCCTGTTCCGCACCGACGGGGAAGTCATCGACCTCCCACACACAGGCGGGTCAGTGCCGGTGGACCGCGGACAGGCCATTCGCCGCACCTGCACAGTGACCTGCCCCGATGTGTCGCTCATCCCGACCAGCCCGGCCGACGAGCTCGCCGTATACGGGGCCCGGCTGCGGCTGGCCCGCGGCATCGACTACCAAGACGGCAGCAGCCCAGAAATGGTGCCGCTGGGAGTGTTCCGCCTCGACACCGTCGACGGAGACCCACTGCTCGGGCCCGTCACCCTGACCGGGAAAGCCATCGAGTGCATCGTCCAGGACGACCTGTTCACCGTCCCGTATCGGGCGACAGGCACCGTATCCACGGCGATCACGGAACTGATTCAGCGGTCGATCCCGGACGCCGACGTCATCTTCACCGCGTCGAACCCGACGATCGGCTCCCGCACCTGGGATGCCGGCGCAGACCCGTGGGCTGCCGTCCAGGAAATTGCGGCGGTTGCCGGCGCCCAGTGCTACACCACAGCCGACGGGTCGTTCATCGTCGCGGAACTCCCGGACCTGCTTGCCACGAACCCTGTGTGGACGGTGGCTGCGGGGGAGGGCGGCGTCTACGTGAAGGGCACCCGCGGCATGACCTCGGCGGGGGTGCACAACGGGGTCCTCGCCCAGGGGGAGAACGCCGCAGACGGGGTGGCCCCGGTGTCGTGGCTCGCAACGGACGACGACACGGGTTCGGCGACCTATTGGGGCGGCCCGTATGGGCGGCGCCCGAAGGTCATTTCGTCGTCGACGCTGATCTCCCAGTCGGCGTGCCGGAACGCCGCCGAGCTGGAACTCAGGTCGGCGAAGGCCCCGAACGCCACAGGGGACTTCAGCTCGATGCCGAACCCAGCTTTGGAGCCGGGTGACGTCATCCGGGTTGTTCACCCCGGAGGGCTGCGGGAGCTGCACCAGGTGCAGTCGTTCACCGTTCCCCTCTCCCAGTCCGGGGACTTCCCGATCGCCACGATCAGCGCGAAGGGAGACTCGTGACCTCCACCGACCAGCAGCTCTTGGGGGCGCTCCGCCGCAGAACCGTTCAGGCTGCCGCCGATGAGCCCACGGTGCGGGGCGGGGACTGGCGGCAGGCAACCGTCGCCAGCGTCATCGGCAACGGGACGGTTGTCACGACCGACGGGACGGTGGCGCGCCGCCTGGAGACGTACACGAACCCGGCGATCGGCGACCAAATCCGCGTCGACAGCAACGCCCTGGGGGACCGCACCACACCCGGGAGGGTGGCCGGTGCGGTCATCGACCCGCCTTGGACGACGTACACCCCGACGTGGACAGCGGGCACCACGAACCCCACGGTCGGGAACGCGGTCCGAACCGGCCGCTACCAACTGTTCGGCAAGACATGCCACGTAGCGATTCGCCTCGTGCCGGGCAGCACCACCGCGTTCGGGTCCGGGGCGTACCTGTTCGGCCTGCCGCTTCCTGTCGCCGACGACATCGTCGAGTACGTCGGCACGGCCCGGCTCACCGCCGGATCCACGTACATCGGCCAGTGCTTCGCCTCCCCAACGGCGACCACGATGAACGCCACCTTCCCCGCCTCGGCCACCCCGGCCACCGCCGCGAACATGACGCAGGTAGCCCCCGCCACGTTCGCCAACGGCCACATCCTGCGCCTCAACCTCACCTACCAGACCGCATAGAACAGGGGGCCCGTGTGGCCACCAGCGACGAACTGAACCAGGGGGCGTCACTCGCCACCCTGTCCGACCCACCCGACGCCTCCGTCCTGGTCCGCGGCATCACCGACGCCGTCATCCAACGGCTCGCGATGCGGCACGCGTCAGCCTCGGCGCGAACGGCGACGATCACGTCGCCCGCCGCCGGGATGCTGACCTACCTCGTCGACGTGAAACGCTTCGACTACTACGACGGCACCACCTGGGTGCCGGTCAAGGGCCAGTCCTCCAGCAGCCTCGTCACCGCCGGATCCCCGTCGACAACGACCGAGGTCACCACCGGCATGGTCATCACCCTGCCGACCCGGGCCGGCGTCCAGTACGAACTGACCGCGTCCTGCCTGGCCCGCTCCAGCAACACCGGGGACCGGATCGAGCTTCGTATTCGTCGCGGTACCACCACCGGGGCCACCCAGGTCGGCGGCGGCAGCATCAAGGCCTACTTGGCTGCCTCCGGCGACACCCTCGTCGGCCGCGGCCTCGACACCCCCGGAGCAGGCAACACCACATGGACGGTGTTCCTCGCCCGCGGCGCCGGCTCCGGAACGGTCGAGGTCACCGCCAGCGTCGCCCTGCCCGCCGCGTTCACAGTCCGGGAGGTCTGATGGTTGCGCTCAACACCGCGGGCCGGGTTCTGGTCGGCGCCCAGTCCGACACCCAGCTCATCACCCGTGACCTCCCCGTGGACGGCACGTCTCAGACGTGGCGGCGCCTGTACCGGCTCGTCACCGGCAGCCTGCAACCCGGGGACCTACTGGACATCGATGCTGATGCCCGGGTCACGAACGACTGCGGCAGGGACGGCGGCACCCGGTACACGATCGGGGTCGGCTGGCACCTGTGGGCGTACTCGTACACCGACCCGCTGCGGGACGCCGGCCCGTGGTGGCAGATCTCCCACCTGATGGGCGACAACGTCGATGCGATCCGGCACCACATGCCGCTGCACATCAGCTGCCTGTACCAGGTGCCCGACGACTGGCCGCCCGGCCACCGCATGGTCATCGTCCTCCAGGCTGACGCCCACTCGACGAAGTGGGCGATCAACGGCGGCAAGGACCTGCTGACCGTCGATGACGGGTACGGGCAGCTCATCGTCCGCCACTGGGCCACCCCCACCACCTGAACCCCAACACCACCCCACGCCACCCATGGCCTGGGGCTCTTTCACGTCTGGAGGCCATCGTGGCCACACCGCTCTCCGCCGAGAAGCACCTGAAGGCCCTCCGCGACGAGGGCCTGAAGGTCTCCGAGCACCGCAGCTGGCGCACCAACAACCGCAACCACAAAGGCCCCTGGGGGCCAGCCCACGGGGTAATGATCCACCACACCGTGAGCTCCGGCGACGACTCCTCGGTCGAGCTCTGCTACAACGGCCACTCGGCTCTGCCCGGGCCCCTGTGCCACGGCGTCGGTCGCAACGACGGCGTGGTCGCCCTCGTGTCGTCCGCCCGCGCGAACCACGCTGGCTCCGGTGACGGGGATGTGCTGCGCGCCGTCATCAACGAAACCGCCCTGCCTGCACCGAACGAGGCGAACACCGACGGGAACCGGCACTTCTACGGGCTGGAGATCGTCAACCTCGGCGACAACAAGGACACCTACACCAAGAGCCAGTACCGGGCTGCGGTGCTGTGGGCAGCCGCCCTGTGCCGAGCACACGGCTGGTCGGAGAAGTCCGTCATCGGCCACAAGGAATGGCAGCCCGGAAAGATCGACCCCCGCGGCCCCATCGAGGGCGGCGGCAGCTTCTCCATGCCCCAGTTCCGCGCCGACGTGCGCGCCCAGCTCGCCGCCAAGCCCGGCACACCTACGCCGAGCAAGCCGGCCACCCCCAGCAAGCCTGTCCCCCCGAAGGAGAACCCTGTGGCCCTGTCCGATGCCGACGTGCAGCGCATCGCGAAGGCTACCGCCGACGAGGTCTGGAAGGTCATGGCCAAGTCCGACGGCGTGTACCTCGCTCCGACCGACGCACCCGACTACAGCCCCACCGTCACCGATCCCGGCCACTACTGGTCCGGGCGGCAGGTGATGGCAGACCTGGTGCGCCGGGTCCGCGACACACAAAAGGCGGTCGCCGACCTGGTGGCCGCACAGAAGAAGGAGTCCTGATGCGCATCTTCGGCAGAGAACCGGTCTACATCCTCGGATTCCTCGCAGCCGCCCTGCAGGCGCTCACCGCGTTCGGCCTCGACGTCACCGAGACCCAGCAGACGCTTGTCAACACGTTCGCCGCTGCGGTCGTCGGCGTCATCACCGCAGTCGTCCTCAAGACCGGGGCGCTCGCCGCGGCACTCCTCGGGTTCGCCCAGTCCGGCATGGCGCTCGCCGTCGGCTTCGGCCTTGACTGGTCCACCGACATGCAGGGCAAGGTCATGGCCGCCGTCGCCGCCCTCCTCGCCCTGTGGCTCCGCGAGAAGGTCACCGCCCCCGTGCCCACGACCGGCCTGGAACAGTCCAGCCCCGTCAAGGCGCCTGCTGCCGTAGGCGGCTAGGTGCCGTGCCGTGCGGCCCGGTGGTTGCACCGGAGGCTGGGTCGCCGTGGCATCTTCCTGGCCATCATCGGGATCGGGAAGACCTGCTGGGGCGTCTCGTTCCTTGTCGATCCGCCAAGCGCCGAAGGGCTCCGGCTTCTTACCCAGCTATGCTCGATACGCCACTGGTCCTGGCTGTGGATCATCGCCGGGCTCGTCACCTTCGTGTCCGCGTGGCTCCGCATCGGCCGCGACCGCTTCGGTTTCATCGCCGCACTCATTCCCCCCGCAATCTGGGCAACCGCCTACACCTCCGCCGCGTTGAGCGGCGAGTACTCCCGCGGCGGGTTCGTCGCAATCTGGTACTGCACCTCGCACGTCGGGGTCATCTTGTGGGCGGCCACGGTGCCCGAGCATTCGGTCCCCCCAGCTCCGCGGCGCGCCAGGAAAGGTAAGGCGCCGTCGTGAACATCTGGGTAGCCGTGATCGGCATGGTGGGGACGGCTCTGGCTGCTGCCTTCGCAGCCAAGGCGACGCGGGCCGCATCGAGGGCGACAGCTGATGCGACCCGAGCTGCCGCCCTCGCCCAGGCTGAGCCCAACCAGCGGGCCGCAGACCTGGCGTCCTTTCAGGCGATCAGGGACGACATGAAGGGTGAGATCACCAAGATGCGGGACGAGACCCGGTCGCTGCGATCGTTGGTCCGGGCGTTCGCCGGGTACGTCGGTGAGCTGACGTCCCAGATGCGCAGCCACGGCATCGAACCCCCTGCACCGCCGGAACGGATCACCGAGTACAACCGAACTGGAGTGTGACCGTGGCAGACATGCCAGCACGACAAGTCGAGCGTCGTCTCGACGAGGGTGCGGGGGACCTCGAAACGCTCATCGAACTCGGCCTCGCCGAAGAACAACCCGTGCCCCAGTACCAGGGCCTGTTCCTGGAGCCCGACCTACCGCCGGCCGAAGAGCCGTGAACAGCCCCCTCCCTCACGGGAGGGGGCCACTTTCGCGTCCTGGCGCACCACGGCGTGGCGGCACGGTAATGCCGTGGCGTTGTCGCTTCGCGTATCTGCTGCCAGGTGGAATACTTGCCCCAGGTACTCCCGGTGCGAAGGCTGCGATCTGCTAGCAGCCAAACGACCTTGGATCTCGGGAGGCGCACCCCGCCGTGTCGATGACACGGGCGGGCTCTATGTCGCGTGAGGACCATTGAGCGAGACCGAGATCCAGACGTGCATGCACTGCGACCGGCCACTTCCGCTGACCGAGTTCCATCGGCCTGACAGGGACGGGGGCTCCCGCAAGTGCCGCTCCTGCCGAGCAGCGACCCGGAAGACGTGGCGGGAGACTTACCGCGAGAAGCAGTCGGTCTACCGCCGTCGCTTCAAGCTCTCGCAGTATGGCCTCACGGAGGCCGAGTACGACTCCATGCTTGCGGCTCAGGGTGGCGTATGCGCCATGTGCCGGGAGACCTGTGTTTCAGGCCGCCAGTTGGCCGTTGACCACGATCACTCAACGGGTGTTGTGCGGGGCCTCCTGTGCGTGAAGTGCAACCGGCAGCTTGGGATCTTCGAGGCGCTTCGCTCCACGGCGGAGGAGTACCTTGCGGCCTACGGGGCGGGCAACCCGCACATCTCGCACGGGGAAGCTCTCAGGGAGCAGCGCGAGGCTCCTCGCCCGCGAGGGTCTGCGGCTACGAGCAGGCTGACGGAGGGCGATGTTGCTCAGATGCGTGCGCGGTACGCCGCTGGCGGCGTGACTCAACGTGGGCTTGCTGCGGACTACGGGATCTCCCAGAATGCCGTGGGCTTGATCTTGCGGCGGGTCACGTGGGGTCACGTGGCCTGACCGCGACGCGCCTGCGCCCCGCCCTCGGATGAGGGCGGGGCGCAGCGATCAGAAGCCTGCCTGTACGGCCTTCTGGTGTATTCCTCGCCGGAGGGCGTCGACTACAGCCTGAGGTTTGCCGAGGGGTGCCAAGTCCTCTTCGATGTCGATGTCGCCGACGCCGGCGGTGTACACGGTGTGTTGGGCGCAGAGGGCGGTGCCCTGCCACATGGTGGCGGCGCGAACCCAGGTGGCTTCTCGGATGCATTCCGCGCACCAGCCGAGCGGAGGGAGCTCGCGAGGATCGTCTACGGATCGAGTCATGGTGCGGACCGTACAGCGTGGCACTGACAAAGGCTTCGGATTCGGGAGAGCTCGCCGGAGCTGGCGCTGACCTACTCTCGATAACATGCCGTATCGCGGGCCCTGCTCCTCTCGGAGCGGGGCCCTTCTTCGCGCCGGAAGCACTCCATCACGGCGTCCACAAACGATCGTCTGCGAGACAGTCGAAACCCAACCTCGCCACGCTGGACCTTTGTTGTTACGCAACTCGTGTACGCATCTATGTAACGCCTAGCTCCCTTTGCGATACAATCAAGCATGAGGATCGGCGTAGCGCGAGTCTCAACTCGCGACCAGAACCCCGAAGCCCAAGAAGACGCACTCCGAGCCGCAGGCTGCGAGAAAGTCTTCACCGACAAGGCGTCCGGCAAGCTCGCCCGCCGCCCCGAACTCGACAAAGCCCTCATGGTCGCCCGCGAAGGCGACCAGATCGTCATCACCAAGCTCGACCGCCTCGGCCGCTCCCTGAAGAACCTCATCGAGCTGTCCGAGGAACTGAGGTCCCGTGACATCGGCCTCGTCGTCCTGGATCAGGGCATCGACACCGCCACCCCGGCAGGACGGCTCTTCTTCCAGATCATCGGTGCCATCGCCGAGTTCGAGCACTCCCTCATGTCCGACCGCACGATCGAAGGTCTCGAAGCAGCCCGAGCACGCGGACGGACCGGCGGGCAGAAGCCGAAGCTCAAGGCCCGCCAGATCAAGCTCGCCCAGGAGATGTACGACGAGCTCGGCGCCGACGGGAAGCGCAAGTACACCGTCCAGCAGATTGCCGACGAGTTCGGCGTCAGCAGGCCCACCATCTACCGCCATCTCTCCAAGGAGGGCTGACATGCACTTTCGCTACGACCCCGACGAATGGCGCCCAGCGCAGGGCCACTCCCGGCTGCGCGCCAACACCGGCCGACTCAAGCCGGGCAGCATCCTCGTATGGGACCGCCAGCCCTACCGCCTGATCGAAGTCCGCGAACGTGACCACGCTGACTGGCCCCAGAACTACCGTGACGCATGGGTGAAACACGGCATGCCCGACCCCGCCACCTGGGGCTACAGGCCTCGCGTTGCCGTACTCCGGCACGACGACCAGCCACAATCCAAGCCCCTTCACCTCCTGTGCCCGGACAGCACCTACTGGTACGTCCTGCCCGAGCACTACTGGGTGTGCCGAACCTGCCAAGAGCTGCCCCCGTGCAGGCACGTCCACAACGAAGCCGTCATGGAACGTGCCGCTGAGCGCATGGAGAAGGAGATGGCGATCATGCCGGGCGTCTGCCACGGGTGCCGCGAACCCATCAGCAGCCGCCAGAAGTCGTTCGCGTTCCCCGGCCCGAACCTGATCCGCCCCGACCTCGGTGACGACTCGGCTGTCTTCCACACGCGCAACGGCTGCGCAGGCTCTATGAAGGCTTACGACGAGCGCTGGGCCGCCGCCGAGGAAGGGCGGCGCCGCTACTTCTACTGCGAGGGCACGAAGACCGTGCACCACGACGGAACCAGCGAGTGCAGCACGCCTGACTGTTTGGCCAAGGGGAATCTCGCCGACTGGGTAGAGCACAAGCTCTGGATCCAGCACCACCCCGGAAGCGGCCCCGAAGTCCAAGGCTGCTGGTGCCTGGCTGCCGCTGCTGCGTGACCTGACACAGCGCGACGCCCCAGCCCGAGGAAAGCGGGCTGGGGCGTCACTGCGACACCCTACTGTTCACTCATCCGCACCGCTCAGGGGGACTCATGAGAATCCGCATGCTCGCCGTCACCGCGCTGCTCGCCACCGCGCTCACCGCCTGCTCCGGCGGCCAGGAGCCCGACTCGAAACCCAGCACGAAGCCGACACCCACGGCGAGCAAGTTGTCCGCCTTGGCGCCCGCCTGGCAGCCGAAGCTCGACGCCGCAGCCGAGGGAGCTGTGGCCACCTGTCAGACGCCCAGTAGCGACGCCTGCGCCGAGGTTCTCACCGACATCATGATCGTCGTGAACGAGCTGGAGGGCGAGATCGAAGCTCCGGGGCGCGGCCCGTACCGCGAGTCAACGAAGCAGATCGCGAAGATGCAGGCGGCGACGGACAAGTACGTGGACGAGGGATGCCAGGGCGATCCGGCGGCGGATGACCCGGACTCGGACTGCTGGGGGATCAGCTCCATCACGGTCGGCGCGGCCACTCTCGGCATGACGCTGATGACCGACGACCTCGCCCAGCCGAAGTAGCACCAACAGTTTCCGGTCACACCTCTACCCCTGTGGCCTGAAGAGGTGCATCGTTGCCTGTGTGAGACCCCTCCTTCCAGGGCGAGGTTTCCACCCTCAGGCCCTGCCCGCGCCCCCCGTCGTGGGCGGGGCCTGCCGCTCCTCCCGGCTCCCCACGGGAGGCCAAGCGGCTGCCCGGGCTCTGGCTACAGGCAGCTTTTGAACGAGAAGCGGATGCTGGAACCGTCCGGGTGGACTACATAGAAGCAGCGGGTGTTCCCGATCCCCTCCGGATTCACCTGCACTTTGAACCCGGCAACGCCCGGCTTGGTCCGTTCCTGCGCATCCGGGTGCCGCGCGATGAGCGCCTGAAGGAATGCGATGTGTGCAGGATCCGTGACGGCCTGGGGCTGGCCAGGGCCTGAGCCCGGTGTCCCCGGGTAGGCGCGCAGGATCTCCTGGCAGCGCGCGATGGCTGCTGCCTTGGTTGGGAAGTGCTCGTTGCCGATGCTCACTGGGATTGCCATGTCTCCATGATGCGGACGGAGTGGTAGGCGCGGCAGCTCGTTATCGCATGCGGGTGACGGTGAGCGTCCCGTGCCTGCCGGTGCCGGCGAGGACCTCGACGACAAGGTTGCTCTCGACCCGGGTGTACGTCTCCCCGTCCGCCCGCCGCTCCCCAACAACCTCGGCCGCGGCGAGCGCCTCGCCGATCCTGCCGACGAGTACGGGGTTGAGTCGCGCGGACAGCCGGATGGGCCCGCCCTCATCACCGATGGCGAGCGCGAGCCGGTGTGGCCGGCGCCGGGGGCCGAGGTATCCGACGACGAGCGCGTCTTCGGTGTCGGCATGCCGGACCTTGGTCCATCCGCGGCGGCCGGCGGGGTAGCTGCCTGTCCCCTTCTTGCAGACGATCCCCTCGATGCCCTGCTCTTGGAGCCCGTCGTACCAGGCGATGGCCACTGCCCGGTCGTCGGTGGCGGGCACGGCTTGGATGGGTGGCGGGATGTCGTGGAGGAGTTCGACGAGCAGCTGCCGCCGTTCCGTGTAGGGGAGTCCTGCGGTCTGCCCGTGCTGGGGGTGTTCGAGGATGTCCCAGGTGGCGTAGCTGGCGGGGTGTTGTGCGGCGAGCGCCCGTGCCCGGGTGATGGTGGAGGCGGCCCGGGATTGGGCTGCGGCGAAGTCGATGCGGCCGTTTCGCCAGATGACGGCTTCTCCGTCGAGTGTGGTCCCGGATGGTAGCTGCATGGCGGCGACGGCGAGGTCCATCCAGTGGCTGGTGACGACCCTGCCGGAGCGGGCGTAGAGGGTGACGGTGTCGTCGGTGCGCTGGAGGATGGTGCGGTGCCCGTCGAATTTCGGTTCGTACCACCAGTTCGGCCCGTGGGGGATGACGGGGACGGCTTTGGCGAGGGCGGGCCGGACGGGGTGTTCCACGTGTTCAGGGTGCGTCAGGGTTGTGGTGGTGGCATGCCGAGTGGCCTGTCTGGGCGGCATGCGTCGCAGGGTTTCGCTCCGTCGCCGAGTTCTGCGCGGGCGCGTTCGGTGGTGATGGGTTGGAGGGTTTTTCCTGCTGCCCAGCAGTCGCCTCGGTGGATTTGGGTGGTGGGTGTGCCGATGCCTGCTTGGACGATGCCCCAGTCGGGGGTGCGTGGCTGTCGTGGTGGGGCTGGCGGGGGTTCGGGTGCAGGTTGCTGCTGTTGTTCGACGTCTTTGATCTGCTGCCGGACGCGGTCGAGGGTGAGGGTGAGCCATGTTTCTAGGGTGCGGAGGCGGTCGAGGTCGGGCGGCAGATCGTACATACGTTCGAGTCTAGTGTGGCCCGCGTCCCGCTTCACGTAGACCGAGAACTAACGTGACCTAACGGCAGACAAATGAGTCGCGCCGCGCTACTCTCGTAAGGCAGGCATTAATCCATGTCTGTAGAAACGAGGACTGGTGAAGATCACGATCACCGTCGAGCAGCCCACTGGGGACTTCCAGCAGAAGCTCCTGACCCTGCTCGCCGACCACGCCGCCGACATCGAACCCGACGCCACCTGGACCAAGGAGCGCGCCGAGCGCCTCTACCTGGCCCTGCCGACCAACGCGCGCCGCATCATCAAGGAAGCCGCCAACCGTGGCGGATACGTCTCCGCCGACGACCTCCGCAGCGGAGAGGACAGCAGCCTGCGCGGCCACAGCGCAGCCATCAAGCGAGCCGTCGACCGTGGGGCACGCGAAGGCTGGTGGCCGGACAGCCTTGAGTCACCGGTGCAGGCGCAAGGCCCCGGCTTCGGAAAGGTCGTCGGCTACCTCATCCCCGACGACCTCGTCGAGACCTTCAAGTACGCCGCCAACAAGCCCACCCGCGACTGGTAACTCACCCCACCACAAGGAGGCACGACCATGGGACGTGAAGTCCGACGAGTTCCGCTCGGCTTCGACTGGCCGCAGAACAAGGTCTGGGAAGGGTTCCTCAGCCCCGACAAGTTCGACGAGGACCCCTGCCCCGACTGCAAGAGCGGCTATTCGCCGCAGGCGCAGAACCTGTACGACCTCTGGTACGGAAAGATCCCCTTCGACCCGGCCAGTACCGGATCGACGCCGTGGCGGCACGACAGCCCTGCTGTCCGAGCGTTCGCCGAGCGCAACGTCGGCAACGCCCCCGACTACTACGGGACCGGCGAGATCTCCATCGTTCGCGAGGCGCAGAGGCTGGCAAGCCTGTTCAACGGGCAGTGGTCCTGCCACCTCTCGCAGGACGATGTCGACGCACTGGTAGCGGGCGGACGGCTCTACGACTTCACGCACGACGTGGTTCCCGGCAAGGGGTGGCAGCCCAAGCCCACCCCTGTGGCGCCGACTGCCGCCGAGGTCAACGAGTGGTCGCTCCGCAGCATGGGACACGACAGCATCAACGCCCACGTCGTCATCAAGGCCCGCTGTAAGCGAGAGGGTGTAACCGATACCTGCCCGACCTGCGATGGGCACGCTGGCTTGGAGAGGTACGAGGGGCAGCGCGCTGAGGCTGAAGCGTGGGAGCCGACCGACCCTCCCGAGGGTGAAGGCTGGCAGCTGTGGGAGACGGTCAGCGAGGGCTCTCCGATCAGCCCCGTGTTCGACTCGGCGGACGGTCTGGCTGGGTGGATGTCGGACCCGGCGCGCGGTGACCGTTGGGTGCCTGGTGATGTGGCCAGGAAGTTCGTTGAGGAGGGCTGGGCTCCGACTGGCGTCTTGTCTGCCGGTCATGGGTTCCAGTCCGGCGTAGAGGCGATCGGCTGGAACGACAAGGCCTGAACGCGCAGCGCGACGCCCCGGCCAAGGTCTAGTTGGCCGGGGCGTCGCCGTGTCAGCGTATCGCCCACCCTGCCCGCGCCTGCCCTGCCACACTGGCGTTGCCCCCGTCGCCTCCCCCGTCGACGGGGGCACCCCGAGGAGGACACCGTGAACGACTGCGGCATCAGCGAGACGAACAACCCGCGCGTCCGGGTGCTCTGGGAACGCGAGGGGAAGACGGTGACTCTGCACCTTGCCGTGGAGCCCGTGCCTGCACCCCAGATCGCCACGACCCTGCCGCCCACGCCACGCCAGGACTGATCAAGCCCGGCCTGTCAGCGCTCGGTCGTAGGCTTGTCACATCAACCCCCAGGGCTCACGGCCCGCGAACAAGGGGATTGCTTACCGCCCCCATCCTGGCTGCTCCCGGGACGGGGGCGGGGCTGCGTCCGGGGCTTCTCGACAGCGCCCAGGCGCTTGGTCATCCGCTCGAACAGTGCAGCGGCGGCCTGCTTGTCGGCCTGGGACGGTGATCCGTCGGGCCGTGCCACGTTGAGCGCCGCACGCAGCTCGCGCTTCGTGAAGTACAGGGTGTACACCGCGTCCTCGTCGACTTGGGCGGCGGCGTGGGCCTCTGCGAAGGTCGTCATGCCCCGCTAACGGGCCCGCCAGCGGAAGGTCACCTCAACCGTCCGTGGCGTCCTCCGGGTGCAGCACGATCTTCTTTGCCGCCTGCTCCAGCTTCAGGCGGCTCTGCTTCGGCTCCTGTGCGGCCTCGGCTGTCACCGCAGCCTGGAACGTTTCCGCAGCCTCAAGCCACGGCCGCCAGCCTTCCTGTGTATACGGCTCGGAGGTTGCCACGCGCTGCGCCTCGACAGAGGCACGGCACAGCTCGATCAGGTTCTCACTCGGATTCGCCACGGCCGGAAGCCTAAACGAGGGGTCTGACAACGGCCGGGCTGCCATGCAGGTCAGGGCGTCACTTCCGCAGCACCGCGCACGCGATCATGCCGCCTCAGCCACATCCCCGCGCACCGCCGCAGCCCACTCCACCAACAGCTCCTGATACCGCAGGCGGCCCTCCACGGACACCAGACCACCCGCCTCCAGCAGCCCCCGAATCTCCTCATTCACCACAGCCAACGAGCGGGCACGCGGCGGCTGGGTCGGAGGAGTCGGCATGCCCGCAGTCTACGGGCGAGGTGTGACAATCAGCCCAGCCCGCAGCTCGTAGGATGCCCACATGATTCGTGCAGTCGTGTTCGACGTCGGAGAATGCCTCGTAGACGAAACCCGGGAGTACGGCACCTGGGCCGACTGGCTCGGCGTACCCCGCCACACCTTCGCCGCCATGTTCGGCGCCGTCATCGCCCAAGGCCGCGACTATCGCGAAACCTTCCAGGCCTTCCGCCCCGGCTTCGACCTCTACGCCGAACGCGACGCCCGCGCGGCAGCCGGCCAGCCCGAACACTTCGACGAAACCGACCTCTACCCCGACGTCCGCGACAGCCTCAAGGCCCTCCGCGCCGACGGGCTGTGGCTCGGCATCGCAGGCAACCAGACGGTACGCGCCGGCGGGATCCTCCGCGAACTGTTCACCGACGACGTCGACCTCATCGGCACCTCGGACGACTGGGGCGCCAGCAAACCCGACCCCGAGTTCTTCCACCGCGTCGCCGCCGTCGTCCCCGCCGAACCCGACGAGATCCTCTACGTCGGCGACCGCGTCGACAACGACCTCCGCCCCGGCGCCGCCGCAGGCATGCACACCGCGCTCATCCACCGCGGGCCCTGGGCCACCATCCAATGGCACACCGAGGAAGCGGAGAAACTCCCCACCTTCCGGGTGGAGAGCCTCCTCGAACTGTCCCCGCTCATTCAGCAGTTCAACGGGCAAGGGCGCTGACGGTCGTCGACCACCCGTACAGGCGCTCATCCAGGTCCCGCACACACTGCTGATGCTGGTGCGGGGCCAGCGCCCTCCGCACGTCCCGCACCCGCTCCATGCCCGTCGCGTACCAGGTGACCTCCAGTTGATCGAGGGCCTCGCACGCGTACCCGCATGCCGCCTCCGGGTTCCCCGCGGCGACCTCGACCGCGGCCAGGTCGCCGAGGATCACGGACCGTTGCTTCTCCTCCGCCGGGGGCAGTGCGTCGAGGACACCCTGGAGGGTGGTGCGGGCCTGCGGCAGGTGCCCGGCCTTCAACTGGGTGTTGCCCTTGAACGCGGCCAGCCGGACCGGGCTGAACCAGTCCAACCACGGCGGGGACTCGTGCTCGCCGCCTGCGGCCAGCACGTCCTCGCCGTGACCGATCAGGTGCAGGGCGGTCTTCGAGTTCCCGCACCGGGTCTCGCACTCGGCCTCGACCGCGTCCAGCCACGCCAGCAGCTCCGCCGAGGCGGGACCGCGACGGGCATAGGTACGGGCCGCGGTCATCCGCTCCACTGCATTGTCCCGACGGCCTGTCCAGGCGGGGATGAACGCGGTGTGGGCGAGGATCGCCGCCCCCAGCAGACTGTCGTCAGCCTCACCGGCGGCCTGTAGCGCCCGGTGCCAGGTGGCGCCGGCCCGGTCGGCTTCACTCAGGTCGAAGAACTCAATGCGCCCGGCGAGCAGCCACGTCTCCGCAAGGGCAGCAGCCACCGCCTGCCGGGTGCGGCCCGCGGACTCGGGAAGCAGCGCACACCCGAGAGTGGCGTGAGCAACCGCAGCCGGATGCAGGGTCGCAGGGGCCACCGACCAGTACAGGCGCCGGTGCGACCGGGTGACCGCCTCGTAGTCGGCAGCCACGGACGCGGGCTGGATCGTCGCGGAGGCCTGCGACGGCACCGCGGCCAGGCCCACCGCGGCGGCGGTTCCGGCGATGAGGGTGCGGCGCACCGGGTCATGCCCGGCCGGCGGGGTGAATCCGAGGGCTTCGAGGTCCTGGCCGAGGACCCGTGTGAGAGCCTGCTGAAGGTCGGGGTGCGGCCACGGCGGCGCTTCGGACTCCCACCGGCGAACCTGACGCACACCGACACCGAGGGCATCGGCGAGGGCCTGCTGAGAGTGGTAACCCGCGGCAAGGCGGGCGGCTTTGAGTCGGGTGTTGCTGGGTTTCGGCGGCACGCTGGTCCTCCATCGTGGCAAGTGCCGCCCAGTTTCACATCGGGCCCTGCGGGTGGCCAGTCGTACTCCCGATGGGCGCATCAAAGTCCTCTTCTGTGACGGCAAGAGTCCTCTGAGAGCCCTCGGAAACCCGCACTCGTAGGTCCAACCTTGGTGGACGATCACCCAGCCACCGGGAGAACCCAGTGCCATCCACCACCACGATCAAGAACTGCCGGTTAGAGCCCGCCGGAGACACCTGGGATGCCGTCCGCGTCCCCCGCAGTGTCGGCAGCGACGCCGTCGCCATCCTCGGCAGCCGAGCCGGAGCAGCCCTCCAGGACCCGCACGAAGGATGCCTGTACTTCTTCATCGCCCCCGGCACCGCAGACTCCTGGAAGCCCGAGGATGCGCCCGGCGCCCGGATCCTCGGGGCGGGGTCGCATGTGGTGTTCCCCCCGCCGAGACGCACACAGGGACCCGGCCCGCACTGGCGGATCTGCCCCGGCGACGACGGACTCCTCACCGACACCGCCGCACTCCGGGCCGCACTGGAAGACGCAGCATCCGCAGCGGTCCGCCGGTGACCGACATGGCAGCCGAACGCCAACTGCCGGCCCTCGCCGAGCTGACGTGGGACCAGTCCGCGGGCCGGGCCTGCGTGTGGTGCAAGCAGCCCCTCGACCGCGGCGCCGTGCCGGCCGGGGTGATCCGGGAGCGGGACGGGGCGCACGTCCTGGACACCGAGGTGTGGGCCGGGCCGTGCTGTGCTGGGGGAGGGGTGTGAGCGAATCGGTTTCGGCCACGGGCACCGGAGGGTCACAAGCCCACCGACGAGTCCCTCGGTAAGGGCTTCCTTGCCTCTGGGCTGCGGTTATACGCGCGGTGAACCTGACGGGTGGTTAGGCCATCAGTTTCCGCAGGACACTAGTTTTTTGGTCAAAAGTGAGCAAGGCTCGATGGGCTGACTGACCCCAGAGTCAGTAGGCGCAGCCTGTCACCGGCCGCGCAAGCGGATCAACCAGCGATCAATGGGGAGGACGAGATCAGCAGTCTCCACCGGAGCACCGTCCTCACCGAGGCGAGTCCGCACCAGACGAAACGCCGTCATATCCACCAGCAGGCCCAGAGCGTGAGCCTGATCCGCGGTCAGCGGTGCTGTGCCCACCTCCACCACATGGCTGACGTGAGCCCTACGCTGCCCGCGCCACCACGACGACACGATCATCGCCGAATGGCCACCGGGATCGAGGCACTCCACGGTCTCGTGGTGCAGCATCAACCCGGGCCGGACGCCGAGCCGCGCGGCAAGTTCCTCGGTCGCGGGCCGCGGGCGGGTGTCGGTGGTCTCGCTGCTGTACGGCCAGGGCAGGTCGGCGTTCGTGAGGGTGCGCACAGCAGGAGGATGCGCCACCGTGACGTGACGACCCTTCTCTCCGTCGAGAACACCACTCCTGCGGAGCAGGTCGTAGGTGAGGCGCATCGTCTGCTCGTGGACCCGGTACTCGACGGCCATGTCGCGGCGCGAGGGCAGCGGCTGACCGATGGTCCACTCGCCGGCCCGGATGCGGCGGCGGATGTCGGCGGCGATGCGCCTGTGCGCCGCTTCTGGCATCCGAACCTCTTACATCGATCGATGATCATCGAGTGAAGTTCGAACCTATGAAGTGGGACGGCCTCCTGATATATCAGGAGGCCGCTCAGCTTGAAGATCAGCTAACGAGAGCGACACCCCACCCTCATTCACGACCGAGCACGAGAGAGCGCACATGAGCAAGCACGAGATTCTGAGCCTGTACACATGGACGGCGGGCGCCTGCTTCCGGCACCCGGCAGACGGGGTGATGGAGACCGCGGTCGTCAGGGAACTGCATCCTCGCTCCGGACCTGCAAAAACGGTGCGCGCCTGCGAGCGGTGCGTGCTGTCGATGGAGACCGAGCGTGAACAGATGGCCCGGGAGCTGGGTTACGACTACGAGCCGGGGCACGCAGGAGCGCCGTTTCCCCCTTGAAGGCCAGTTCAGAGGGCCCCTCCCCGGGGAGTCTCTGGGGAGAATCTGGGGAGTGAAGCCCGTTCGGGGAGGCCACGGGGAGACTCAGGAATGGAACTCGCAGAAGCTCAAGGGAACTCGCGGGAACTCAAAGGAAGCAGGTCAAGGGCCTGAGAAGCCTCCGCGGATCACATCTGCCCACGTCAGTTCCACCATGGCTGCCGGAAGTAGTAGTTCAGGCCCAGCCAGTCCAGCGGGGTCGCGATCGTCTCCAAGTCGCCCGGCTGTACCGGAAGTTCGACGCCGTACTCCTCCACCATGTCCTGCGGGTAGCCGCGCCCCAGGATCGGGTCCAGCCACCAGCGGTTGATGTGGCCGTCGGCGCGGCGGGCGGCGGCGAGGTCGGCCTCGCTCCCGCTCGCCGGCTCGATCGGGCTGAGGTTGTTGACGATGCCGACCCGGGCGTCCGAGGAGGCCGCCCGGATCGCCTGGACGGCGAGACCGTGGCCCAGGTGCAGGTGGTAGGAGGCGCGCACGGCGGCGGTGAGGTCGGTGAGGCCCGGTGCCATCCGGCCCTCCAGGTGCCCGATCCACGCCGAGCACAGCGGCTCGTTGAGCGTCGCCCAGTCCTTGACCCGGTCGCCCAGGCGCTCCACCACATGGGAGGCGTACGCCGCGAAGTGCTCCGAGGTCTCCCGTACGGTCCAGCCGCCCCGGTCCTGGAGCACCTGCGGCAGGTCCCAGTGGTAGAGCGTGGCGAACGGGGTGACGCCCGCCTCCAGCAGGCCGTCCACGAGCCGGTCGTAGAAGTCCAGGCCCGCCTTGTTGACCGGCCCGTCGCCGCCGGGCACGACGCGCGGCCATGCGATGGAGAAGCGGTAGGCGTCCGCGCCCAGTCGCTTGATCAGGCCGATGTCCTCAGGGACCCGGTGGTAGTGGTCGCAGGCGGTGTCGCCGGTGTCGCCGCCGTCGACCTTGCCCGGGGTGTGCGAGAACGTGTCCCAGATGGAGGGGGAGCGGCCGTCCTCGGCCACGGCTCCCTCGATCTGGTACGCGGCGGTGGCGACGCCCCAGGTGAAGTCGGCCGGGAGTGCGGTGAGGTCGGACACGTACTGCCTTTCTGTGGAAGTCACTTGACGGCTCCCGCGGTGAGACCGGCCACCAGGTAGCGCTGGAGCAGCAGGAAGCCCACGACGATCGGGACGCTGACGACGAGGGACGCGGCCATGACCTGGTTCCAGTACACGTCGTTCTGCGTCGCGTAGCCCTGGAGGCCGACGGAGAGGGTCCGGGTGGCGTCGTTCGTCATGACGGAGGCGAAGAGGACTTCGCCCCAGGCCGTCATGAAGGAGTAGACGGAGACCGCGACGATTCCCGGGACGGCGGCCGGTACGACGACCTGGAGCAGAGCGCGGACGGGTCCGCAGCCGTCGACCAGGGCCGCTTCGTCCAGGTCCCGGGGGATGGAGTCGAAGTAGCCGATCAGCATCCAGATGGAGAACGGCAGCGAGAACGTGAGGTAGGTGAGGATGAGTCCGCCGCGCGAGCCGTACAGGGCGACGCCGGTGCTGTTGCCGATGTTGACGAAGATGAGGAACAGCGGGAGCAGGAAGAGGATTCCCGGGAACATCTGCGTGGAGAGCACCGTGACGGTGAAGACCCGCTTTCCCCGGAACCGGTAGCGGCTCACCGCGTACGCCGAGAACACCGCGATGGTCACCGACAGCACCGTCGCCGAGCCCGCCACGATCAGCGAGTTGACGAAGTACTTGGCGAGCGGGACGGTCTCCCAGATGTCGAAGTACGGCTGGATCGTCAGCGTGGACGGGAGCCACTGGAACTTCCCCGACACGTCCTGGAGCGGCTTCAGCGAGCTGCTGACCATGACGTAGACCGGCAGCAGGACGAAACCGGCGAGCAGGGTGAGGATGATGCGCCGGGTCCACAGGAAGGACTGCGGGGCCGCCATCGGCGAGCGGGCCCGCGACCTGGTGGTCCGGGTCGGCCGTGTGAGGCTAGACATCGGCGCCCTTCCTTCCGCGCGAGGTGAAGAACAGGTAGACGGCCGTCACGATCAGGAGGAAGAGCAGCAGCAGGACGGACATCGCCGAACCGGTGCCGAAGTTCCAGGTGACGAACGACGACTGGTAGATGTGGATCGAGATCAGGTCCGCGTTCTCCGGCGCCGATTTCCCGAACAGCACGAACGGGGTGTTGAAGTCGTTGAACGTCCAGAGGAAGAGCACCAGGACCAGCACCTGGTTGACCGGGCGCAGCGAGGGCAGCGTGATGCGGCGGATCTGCTGCCAGATGCCCGCGCCGTCGATCGAGGCGGCCTCGTACAGTTCGCGCGGGATGTTCTGGAGCCCGGCCATCAGCATGAGGAAGGCGAACGGCCAGCCCTTCCACACCGAGACGATGATCAGGGTGTAGAGACTGTTGTCGCCGATCAGCCAGAACGACGGCTCGTCCGTGATGCCGAGCTGGTCGTGCAGGACGTGGTTGATCATCCCGTTGTCCCGCTGGAACATGAACGCCCAGGTGATGACGGCCGCGTAGACCGGCAGGGCGTACGGGACCAGGAAGATCGTCCGCAGGACGCCCCGCCCCCGGAAACTCTCCTGGAGCAGGATCGCTGCTGCTGTGCCGAGCAGCCAGGCCAGGCCGACGGAGAAGAACGTGAAGACGCAGGTGACGAAGAACGAGTGGAGCAGGGCCTCACCGATCGGCGCGTCGATGTCGACGGCGATCCTGTAGTTGTCGAGGCCGGACCAGGGCGCGGCGCCCCAGTTGTTGATGAAGAACTGCGTGAGCTGCCGGAAGCTCATCACGATCCCGATGACCATCGGGATGATGTGGATGAGGAGTTCCAGCAGGACGGCGGGCAGAAGCAGGAGATAGGGCAGTCCGCCTTGGCGGATCCGGTCGGGGATGCGCGGCAGTCTCCTGCGCGCACCCCCGGTGCCCCGGCTCGCACCCCTGCCGGTCGACTTGTCGACCTCGGGGTCCGTGATGACGGTGGCGGTCATGGATCAGGGCCTCACTGCTGCATCGTCTGCTGGGCCTTTTCCAGGCGCTCCTTGACGGATTCCTCGGTCACGGGGCGTCCGGCCGCCGCGTCCGCCCACAGCTCCTTGACGGCCGTGCCCACGGCCGTCTCGAACTGCGACTCGTTGGGGACCTGGGGGAGCGGGGCGGCGCTGGTGGCGAGGGTGTCGCGCAGGACCTTGAGGTCGGGGGCCCCGAACGCGGCGTCGGCCTGGGCGGCCTTGACCGGAGGGATGGATCCGTAGGTCTTGTTGAGCAGCTTCTGCTCGGCGTCGCTCGTCATGAACTTCACGAACTTCTTCGCGCCGTCGATGTTCTTGCTGTTCTTGAACACCGCCATGTTGATGCCCGCGACCATGGAGTTGACCTGCCGGCCCGTGCCCGGGGCGCCCGAGGGGACCGGCACCGGGGCCGCGCCCCAGTCGTCCGGCTTCATGCCCTGGGCGGCGAAGGTGGAGGCGGCGGCCTGCCACAGCACCATCGCCGTCCTGCCCTTGGCGAAGTCGGTGAGCGACTGGTTCTGGGCGTACTCCGCGTTGCCCGGGGCGATGATCTTGTCCTTGGCCATGAAGTCGATGTACTGCTTCACCGCCGCGACCGCACCGTCCGAGGTGAACGTTGCCTTGCCGTCCTTGTCGAAGAAGTCGGCGCCGTGCTGCTGGCCCAGGACGAAGGTCTGGTGGATGTTGTTGGAGAGGTTGCCGCCCTCGGCGCCCAGACCCCACTTGCCGTCCTTGGATATCTTCTTGCCGGTTGCGACGAGCTCGTCCCAGGTGGCCGGGGGCTTCTCGATGCCCGCCTCGGCGAACATCTTCTTGTTGTAGTAGAGGGCGTACGCCAGCGAGTACAGCGGCACGGCGGCGGGCGGTTCGCCCTCCTTGCCGGCCGAGGCGACCGCCGAGTCGACGAAGCGGTCCCGGCCGCCGATCGCCTCGAAGTTCGCCTCGTCCCACGGCAGGAGCGCGCCGGTCGCCTGGAGCGAGGCCGACCAGGTGTTGCCGATGTTCAGCACGTCCGGGCCCTGACCGGAGGTGGTGGCGGCGAGGATCCGGTTCAGCAGGTCGGCCCACGGCACGACCTCCAGCTTCACCTTGATCCCGGTCTCCTTCTCGAACTTCTTCAGCTCGGGGGTGAGGATCTTCTTGTCGGCCTCGATGCTGGGTCCCTGGTTGGACGCCCAGTAGGTGAGGGTCTTCGGCGACTCGTTGCTGCCGCCCGAGGTGGTTCCCCCACCACAGCCGGTGGCGGCCACGGCGATGGAGAGGGCGAGGGTGACGGCGCTTGCGGCTCTGAGATGACGCATGAGAGGTGGCCCCTTTCCGGGGATGGCTGCGTTCGGGAACCGAACGGCCTCCATGACTTAATTTATGCCGTGATTTAAGAGGTGAGAGAAGGTCGCGTCAAGGCCTTGGGCCGGGGTATGTTCCTGGACGGGAAGGAGCACCATGGCCGAGCGCAACAGACGAACCGTGCGTGACCTGCGGCGGGGCAACCGGGCGCGGGTATTGCAACGGTTGTATTTCGACGGGCCGCTGAGCCGTCAGGAGCTCGGCCCGGTCACGGGCCTGAGTTCGGGTTCCATCAGCAACGTCGTCGCGGAGCTGTCCGCCGAGGGCCTGCTGGAGGAGGCCGGCGTCGTCGACTCGGACGGCGGCCGCCCCCGTACGCTGCTGCGCGTCGCTCCGGACGGCGGCCTCCTCGTCGGCATCGACATCGGCGAGACCCGCGTCCGGGTCGAGCTGTTCGACCTCTCCCTCACCGAACTGGCCCGTACGGAACGGCTGTTGGCCCAGCATGGTTACGACGTCGAGCGCATCGTCGCCCATGTCCGCACCGGCGTCGCGGACGTGCTGCGCGACGCGGGCGCCGATCCGCGCCGGCTGCTCGGCATCGGGATCGGGGTCCCCGGCATCATCGAGCGCGACGGCCCCGAAGGCCCCGACGGCACCCGCGGCGCGGTGGTGCACGGCCAGACGATCGGCTGGCGCGCGGTCCCCTTCGAACAGCTGCTGCGCGAGGCGGTCGACGTACCGCCCGAGGTGCCGCTCTTCATCGACAACGGCGCCAAGACGCTCGGCCAGGCCGAGATGTGGTTCGGCGGCGGCCGGGGCGCGGGCGCCGCCGCCATCGCCCTGATCGGCTCGGGTGTGGGCGCCTGCGTCGACCACGGCGACATCCTCGACGAGGACCGCACCAGCCTCGCCCTCGAATGGGGCCACACGACTGTCCAGCTCCGCGGACGCCGGTGCCGCTGCGGATCCATCGGCTGCCTGGAGGCGTACGCGGGCGCGGAAGCCCTGCGCGAGCGCTGGCGGGAGGCGGGCGGCCCGCTGCCCGAGGGCGCCGACGACGAGACCGCTCTCGCCGCCCTGCTCGCCGCCGCCTACCCGGGGCGCCGTGCCACCCCGGACCCGGTGGCCCTCGCGCTGCTCGACGAGACGGCCGAATGCCTCGGCGCGGCCCTCGCCGACCTGGTCAACCTCTTCCTGCCCGAGCGGATCCTGATCGGCGGCTGGGCGGGCCTGCTCCTCGGCCCCCGCCTGCTCCCGGAGATCCGCCGGTACGCCAACGAGTACGCCCTGAGCCACGCGGCTGCCCGCACCACCATCGAGATGGGCCGCCTCGGCCCGGACGCGGTCACCGTGGGCGCGGCGACGCTCCCGCTCGCGGACTTCCTGACCCGGGGCGGCAGCCGCCCCGAGCCGGGCGGGTCGGGCACCCCACCACGTACGGCCTTCGAAGCGGTACGGGAACGGCACCGGACCCCGGTCAACTGAGGGGGCGTGCCTTGCCGGGCCGCCCTCGGCCTGCCGCCTCGCGCTGCGCTACCCAGCCCTGGTCCACCCGGCCCAGGTGCGCGTCCTGGGCGTCGGCGAGCGGGTGCGCCAGGGGAAGCGGCACGAAACGGCAGACGAACCGCATGCCCGCGTCGCCGCCATCGCCGTGGACCCGGTGCTCCCACTCCTCCGGTCCCTCCGGCGGTGCGTCGAGCAGGAGATAAGTCGTCAGCCGGGGCTGCCCGGTCCCGGGGTGCGGCCGCCCGTCCACGGCGATCCGCCGGACGACGCGGGCCCCGGTCAGCCCGGTCTCCTCGGCGACCTCGCGCAGGACGGCCCGCTCCGGATCCTCACCGGGCGCGACACCGCCCGCGGGCACCTGGGTGCCGGCCTCGGGGAAGGCCGGCTGGTCGAACACCAGCAGAGCGGGGGAGGGGTGACGCCGGATCACATAGGCGGCGACCCGGACGCGAGGCGGGAGAGGGGGCGAGGAAGAGGGAGAGGGAGAGGAAGAGGCCATGAACGGCATCCTCGCGCACGCCGGGGAGCCGTGAGCCCCCGCCTGACAGGCCTCAGGGGAGCCGTCGTTCAGGCCGACCCCCGCACCACCAGCTCCGGTTCGAAGATCACCGAGGTCACCGGGCCGTCCGGCCGCGCCAGCCGGTCCAGCAGCAGGCGGGTCATCTCCGCCGCCATCCCCTCCACCGGCTGGCGGACCGTGGTCAGCGGCGGACGGCAGGCCAGCGCCGCGCTGCTGTCGTCGAAGCCGACCACCGCCACGTCCCCCGGCACCGAGCGGCCGTGCTCCCGCAGGACATGGCAGGCCCCGAGCGCCATCAGGTCGTTGGCGGCGAAGACCCCGTCCAGGTCAGGGTGTTCCGCCAGCAGCCGCTCCATCGCCGCCTCGCCGCTCTCCTGGGTGAACTGCCCCTCGACGACAGGGATGTACGGGTGCCCATGGCGCGCCATGGTGTCCCGGAACCCCGTCAGGCGAGCCTGCCCCGCCGGGACGTCCAGCGGACCGCTGATCGTCGCTGTACGGCGGCATCCCCGGCCGAGCAGATGCTCCGCCGCCAGCCGTGCGCCGTCCTGGTGCGCGAGATCGACGTAGCTGACCGGGACCGGCCGCGCCGGGCGTGCGAACAGGACAGCCGCCAGGCCGGCTTCGGCGATGAGGGCGGGCAGCGGGTCCTCGGCGTGCGTGGAGACGACCAGGGCGCCGTCCGCGCTGCCCTGCCGCAGGTACGCCACCACCTCCTCGCGCGACCGCGAGGACTCCGCGAACATCAGCACCGGGTGCATCCCGCGCGGCCGCAGGTAGTTGACCACCCCGGTCACCACCCGGCCGAAGAACGGGTCGGCGAGGACCTGCGCGGTGAACGAGCTCCCGTCCCCGGACTCGGTGGTGTCTTCGGATTCTTCTGCCGCCCCCGGCTCGACACCCGCGCCCGACACCACCAGCGCGATGGCGTCGGCCCGCCGGGTGACCAGGGACCTGGCCGCCCGGTTGGGGGTGTAGCCCGTCACGGAGACCGCCCGGCGCACCGCCTCCTGGATCACCGGGTCGACATTGCGCACCCCGTTGACGACCCGGGAAACGGTGGCGCGCGAGACGCCCGCCGCCCGGGCCACGTCCTCCAGGGTGGGCGCTCCGGCCGACCGCAGATCATCCGTCATGAGCGCCTTTATAGCACTGATGGAGAGCGCTCTCCATGGAACGGTCTTCCTGTCGATACCGATGCGGAGGCGGCCACGCTTGCCTGGCCCGAGAAGTCCCAGGAGGGTTGAACGCGGCCGGACGAGGGGGAAGTTCAGGGCGGCGGTATTCGGCCATGGACCGGCCGGGGGCGGCCGAGTATCACGTTTTGCTTGTGATCAGTCACTGTGCGGACCTACGTTGCCCCTTGCGAGATGTACCGAAGCCAGTGGGGGAGCCACGTATGGCCGCGACCGGACGGCACCGCAGATATCAGCCCAGTCGGATCAACCGTGCCTCGCTCACGGTGACGGCGGGCGGCGCGGGCATCGCGCTCCCGCTCATCACCGCGGCCTCGGCCGGGGCCGCGTCGGGCGAGGTCTGGGAGAAGGTCGCCGCCTGCGAGTCCAGCGGCAACTGGGCCATCAACACCGGCAACGGCTATTACGGCGGGCTGCAGTTCAGCGGCTCCACCTGGGCCGCCTTCGGCGGCACGCAGTACGCGCCGCGCGCCGACCTCGCCACCCGGGATCAGCAGATCGCCATCGCCGAACGGGTGCTGGACGGCCAGGGGCCCGGGGCCTGGCCCACCTGTTCCGTACGGGCGGGGCTCACGCGCGGCGGCGACGCACCCGAGACCACCCCGGGGACCGGGACCGCCCCACAGAGCGCGGGCAGCTGGACGGCCCAGGCAGCAGCGGCGCCGCAGAGCGCACCGCCCAGGAAGGCGCAGGCCCGTCCCGCCGAGGCGACGCCCACCCATGTGCCGGGCAAGCGCGATGCGTACACCGTCGCGACCGGCGACTCCCTCTCCGGGATCGCGTCCGAGCAGCGGGTCCCCGGCGGCTGGCAGGGCCTCTACGCAGCCAACCGCACCGTCGTCGGAGACAATCCGAATCTCATCTTCCCCGGGCAGCGGCTGAGTCTGGACGGAAGCCGGGCGCCGAAGGCGGGGGAGGGGACGAGCACCGGGAAGCCCGCACGGCAGACCGCTCCGAAGCCCTCGGCCACCGCGTCCGGGGCCAAGAAGGCGGACAGGCGCCAGGCCGAACCCGAGAAGGAAGCGCCGAAGCAGCAGGCGCCCAAGAAGGAAGCGCCGAAGCAACAGGCCCCGAAGCAGGAGGCGCCGAAGAAGGCCGCCCCCAAGAAGGAGCAGCCGGCTCCGGAACAGGCCGTGCGGCACTCCGGGTTCAGCGCCCCGGTCGCCGCCGGCACCGGCACCCCGTACCGCCAGGCCGGCTCCTGGTCCAGCGGCTACCACACCGGTGTGGACTTCCCCGTGCCCACCGGGACGTCCGTGAAGTCGGTGGCCCCGGGCCGCGTCGTCTCGGCCGGCTGGGCCGGAGCGTACGGCTACGAGGTCGTCATCCGGCACAGCGACGGCAAGTACAGCCAGTACGCCCATCTCTCCGCGCTCCACGTGCGCGCCGGCCAGTCCGTCTCCGGCGGGCAGCGCATCGCCCGCTCCGGTTCCACGGGCAACAGCACGGGGCCCCACCTGCACTTCGAGATCCGCACGGGCCCGGGCTACGGCTCGGACATCGACCCGCTCGCCTACCTGCGGGCAGGCGGCGTCAGGGTCTGACCCCGTGCTCGCCTGAGAGCAGTCGGCGTCGGGCCCGACCGTCCGCCTACCTCCGGGCAGGCGGCATCAGGGTCCCCACCCTCCGCTCGGAGCGGGAGCGCCGCAAGGTGGCTCCCCCTCGCCGCTGCTGCTCCGCGAGCGGGCCCGGCGTGCCGAATTCCACCTGCGGCACGGAGCGCCCCGGCGGCAGGGGCGACGACTTGGCCGCCGGGGGCAGCCCACCCGACGCCGGTTCCGGCACGTCCGGCACAGCAGACGCATCGGGCGACGCCGAGGGGCGCCCGTCCTCCTGCCCCTCCGCGCCGAGGACCGTATCCCCCGCGCCCGGGACCGCGAGCCGGGCGCCGGGGCCCGTCGGCTCCGGCGCCGGCCGCGCCTCCTCGGCATGTTCCCGGTTCATCCGCTCCCGCGTCAGCATGATCAGACCGGCGGCGGCCAACGCCCCGGAGGACAGGGCCAGGACAGTGCCGGGGACGCCGAGCCGGAAGTGCTCGCCGAACAGGGTGATGCCGATGGCGGCGGCCACCACAGGGTTGACCACCGTCACCGTCGCGAGCGGGGCCGTGAGCCCGGCGCCCCGGTACGCGGCCTGGGACAGGAACAGGCCCGCCGCGGCGAGCCCGGCGATCACCAGCAGCGGCAACGCACCCGAGCGCACCGAACCGGACGTCCACTCCACGGCCACGGTCTTCGTGAACACCGAGGCCATACCGAACGCCGCGCCCGCGCCCGTGGCCAGGACGATGCTGCGCAGAACCGGCCGGCGCAGCGTACGGGAGAGGACGACCAGCGCTCCGACGGCCCCGAACGTCACCGAGGCCAGCAGCGCCTGCTCGGGACCGTTCAGGGTGTGCGGTTCGGCGTTCCCCGTGAGCGCCAGCAGTCCGCCGAGCCCGGCCGTCGCCATCAGCGCCCCGCGCCACGCCGTCGCCCCCGCCCGCCGCCCGACGAACAGGGCCGCCATCGGCAGGGCGAAGACGATCGTCAGCGCCCCGAGGGGCTGGACCAGGCTGAGCGGACCGTAGGCGAGCGCCACCACGTGCAGGACCGCGCCGATGCCGTTGAGGACGACGGCGACCCACCACACGCTGTTGCGCAGCAGGGCGTACCAGGCGTTGTCATCGGTCGTGGCCACGCGCTCCTGGATGATCGCCCCGGCCGCGTAGGCGACCGCGGAGATCAGTGACAGCAGCACGGACAACGCAAGGGAGCTCATGTACACCACGATGTCCCGTCCGGGGCCCCACGTCGTCGCCCTTGAGTCTTCACTTCGGCGTACTGCCCCAGTAGTACGCCCGTCGGACCGACGTCCTCCTCCCGACGGTAGTCCTGCCGCCCCCGGCCGTCAGAAGTTGGCGCCCGGCGGATACGGTGAGCCGCCGGGACGCCACAGGCGGTGTCCGCGGCGGCGGCCTGAGGAACGGGACCGCGGGCGGACCGGAAACGGAGGGAGAGCGGGCCATGGACCTGGCACTACTGGCACCGGTCGGGGGGTTCTTCGCGCTCCGGACCACCCCGGTGCCGGACGGCGGGCACCGGCCGCTGGAGCGGTTGTACGCGGGCGAGAACGCTCCGCTCGCCGCGCGTGTCGACCGGGTCGCGGTGCGGCTCCAGGCCCCCGAGCGCCGGGTCGCCGCCTCCATCGCCCATCTCGGGCTCGCCGCGCGGCTCTGGTCCATCGCCCTGGGCCCGGCCGCGCTGTTCGGGCGGATCCCCGCCCTGGCCCCCGGCGACCTGCACTGGGACCCGGCGTCCACCTCGCCGGACGACCTGTGGCTGGCGGGGACGGCCGAACATCCCGGCACGGCGGCCCGGATCCGTGAGGAGGTCCAGTACGGGCATCTGGTCCCCCTGGCCGAGGCGTTCCGGCGTGACGGGAACATCTCGCCGCAACTGCTGCGCGGTAACGCGGGATCCGCGCTCGCCGGGGCCGTACGCGAACTCGTCGCCTTCGCACGCGCCCACGACCGGCCGGACGTGGCCGCACGGGCCCGCGCGCTGGCGGCCGAGCTCTTCGACGACGAGACGCTGCGCGACACAGGGACCCCGCACGGCCCGGCGTTCCGGCGGCGCAGCTGCTGCCTGTACTGGCGCTGTTCCGGCGGCGGACTGTGCGGCGACTGCGTGTTCGACCGGGCGCCCGGTTCCGCACGGGCCGGGGCGTGACGTCAGGAAGACAGGCGGGAGAAGGTCAGGAAGGCAGCACGGCGTCTATGGCGTCGTCCACGGATGGCAGGACGGGCAGGGCGCTGTCGAGCCCGATCATGCCGATCAGGCGTTGCATGAACGGGGACGGGGCCGCGAGACGCAGACGGTCGCCGAGCGCGGTGTGTCCCTGGAGGAGCACGTTCACCGTCGTCGAGTCCGCGAAGCCGACGCCGGAGAGATCCACGACGACCGGGCCCGAACCGTCGTCGGCCGCCGAGGTCAGAGCCAGGCCCAGGGGGGACACCGTGTCGATGTCGAGGTCACCCGAGACGGTGAGGACCAGAGCGCCCCGCTCCTGCCGGGTGGTGATTCTGACGGCTCTGTCCTCGTTGGGCGATGAAAGCACGGAAGGCACCTCGGGCGGGATCGGAAGGGAGCGGAGAGCCGCCCCGCCGGAGGGGTCGGCAGCACTCCGTCCCTGGTCGCGGCGGGATAGCGCGATAACGATAGAAGTAACAGTTGCCATTTGACAACATTCTCCATCGGGTAACAATCTGATCCCCGACGGTTGATCGTCGGACTGCCGACGGCGGAGTGCCGATGGATGCGGAAGCAGGGGCTGGATGAGGCTAGGCGCTGTCGGCGACATCATCGCGGAGCGGCGAGGTGTCCGTATCCCGTTCCGGGGAAAGGCGCTCCAAAGCCGCGGCATGAAAGGCCGCGAGTCCGTCCGTGAGCGCGGCGAGGTCGGCGGGAGCCATCCGCTCCAGCACGGCGTTCAGCTCAGCGGCGCGCAGGGCCCGGTATTCTTCGAGGAGGGCGCGGCCACGAAGACTCAGCCGCAGTTCCAGCTCGCGTCGGCTGGTCGGGCTGGGTGCTCGCAGCACGAGCCCCATCGCCTCCATCCGGTCGCAGAGCCGGCTGACGGAGGGGGCGCGCGAACCCAGAGCTTCCCCCAGGGCCCGCAGATTGGCGCCTTCGTGCTTCTCGATCACGAGCAGGGCGCGGAGCTGGGAGGGCGATACGGTTCCCGGGGCGGCGGATTCCTGGCCCCGGCCCCACAGCACCTCCAGCAGCTCCGAGGCGGCGACGGCGTAGACGGAGGCCTGTTCGCCTTCGCGGGGGCGGAATCCTCGGTGGGGCATTCAGCCACTCTGTCATCCGTCAGCCCTCCTTGTCAGCCCGGGCCCGGCCCCGACCACATCGCAGGACGAAGAATGCGCGAGAGACCGTGAACAGACGAACCCACATCGAGGCCGCAGTGCGGGCCGCCGCGCCGCACGCCCTGCTGGCCGCCCTGCGCGCCGAGCTCATCAGCGCCTACGGGGCCCTCGCGGTGGAGCTGCACCTCGCCGACTACGGTCTGCGGGTCCTCACCTCGCTGGACGGGCCCGACGGCGAGGGCGAGCCGCTGTCCCTCCACAACACTCCCGAGGGCCGTGCCTTCGGCAGCCAGGAACCCCGCGAACAGCACGTCCGACACGACGACGCAGTCGATCACTACCTGCCCGTGACCGTCCGTGGCGAACGGCTCGGCATCCTCACCGTCCGGCTGCCCCAAACGCTGTCGACTCCGGAGCTGGTCGGCGAGCTGACCCACGTCGCCGACCTGCTGGGGCACGAGATCCTGGTCGCCGAACGGGACACCGACCTCTATCAGCGGGCCCGGCGCACCAGCCGCCTCACCCTCGCCGCCGAGATGCAGTGGCAGTTGCTGCCCGCCCGCGCCTGCACCGCCGCCGAGTTCGCCATCGGGGCCCAGCTGGAGCCCGCGTACGCCATCCACGGCGACAACTTCGACTGGGCCGCCGACGGCGAGGAGCTGACCCTCGCGGTGACCAACGGCATGGGCGAGGGCATACAGGCCTCCCTCCTCACCAACCTCGCCGTCAACGCCCTGCGCAACGCCCGCCGGGCCGGCATCGGCATCGCGGACCAGGCGGCCCTCGCCGACCAGGCCCTCTACGACCAGCACCGCGGCGCCTCCCACGTCTCGACCCTGCTGCTCCGTTTCGAGCTGGCGACCGGGCGGGTCGGCGTCGTCGACGCGGGATCGCCGCAGCTGTGGATCCAGCGCGGCCGTTCGGTCCGCCGGATGGAGCTGGAGGCGCAGCTGCCGCTCGGCATGTTCGAGGAGTCGCAGTACACGGTTCAGGAGTTCCACGTCGAGCCCGGCGACCGGCTGCTGCTGTTCAGCGACGGCGTGTACGACGCGGTGTCCCCGCTCGGCGAGGCGTACGGGGACCGGATGCTGGCCCGCGCCATCCAGTCGACCCGGCTCCTGCCCGCCGCCACCGTCCCGCGCGCGATGCTCGGCGAGCTGGCGGAGTACCGGGTCACGGAGACGCTCGACGACGCGCTCGTGCTGTGCCTGGACTGGTTCGGCCGGCAGAAGGACTGACCAGGGGGGCGTCAGACACTAGGGCTGGGGTGCGTCGAAGGCGCGGCGGGATGCCTCGATGTGGCCGATGTGCTCATGGGTCCAGTCGCACATCACATGGACCGTCCGGCGCAGCCCCTGCCCCGGCTCGGTGAGCGTGTACTCGACCCGAGGCGGCACGGTGGGGTGCACGCACCGCTCGACGAGTCCGTAGCGCTCCAGCATCCGCAGGTTCTGGGTGAGCATCTTGTGGCTGATGCCCTCGACCTCGCCCCGCAGCTCGCTGAAGCGAAGGGTGCCCTCGCCCAGCGCCTCGATGATCAGGAGCGCCCACTTGTTGGCGACGTCGGAGAAGATCTCCCGCGCCAGCGAGTCCGCGCGCCGCAGATCCGAGTCCTCGGGCGAACCGCTGAACTGCTTGGTCACCATCAGGTTCCCCTGTCACCGAAAAGTGCGTTCTTCCATGTCAGCTCACACTCTCCTACGGTTCCTGAGTAACCACAAGTGACCGGGAGTCGTCCGGTCCGGTGGAGAATCGGGGGCACGGCCCCCGGAACGAGGAGGCGGGCAGTATGGCCATCACCCTGGTGAACCCGAGCGGGCTGCCGGAGATCGGCGCGTACAAGCAGGTGTCGGTCGCGACCGGAACGAAGCTGGTCTTCATCGCCGGGCAGGTCGCCTGGGACGCGGAGGGCGCCACCGTCGGTGCGGGCGACCTCGCCGCGCAGGTCGAGCAGTGTTACGTCAACGTCGGCACGGCCCTCGCCGCGGTCGGCGGCACCTTCGAGGACCTGGCGAAGCTGACCGTGTACGTCGTGGACTGGACGCCCGAGAAGATGCCCCAGTTCATGGAAGGCGTCGCCCGGGCCTCCGCTCGCCTGGGGTCCACCCCCGTACCGCCCGGCACACTGGTGGGCGTCGCGGCCCTCGATGTCCCCGAGCACCTGGTCGAGGTCGAGGCCACCGCCGTGCTCGACTCCTGAGAGGAGCACCGGCCGGGCTCAGGTGCTGAGCTGGAACTCCGCGCGGATCCGCTTGCCCACCGGCACGCGCTCGGCGGTGAGCCGGTCGCACAGGGCCACGACGATCTCCATGCCGTGGCCGCCGAGGCGGGACGGGTCGGGGGCGTACAGCACGGGCATCGCGGTGCTGCTGTCGTACACCGTGACGCTGATGTGCTCCGCGTTGCCTTCCAACTCCAGCATGTAGGGCCCGTGGCTGTAGCGGTCGGCGTTGGTCACCAGCTCACTGACGGCCAGCATCAGATCGCTGCGCGTGCGCTCGCCGATCCGGGCGAGGCACTCCACCGTGAGCCTCGTCAGAAAGCGGTCGGCGAGCGCACGGGCCAGCGCGATGCAGCCCGGCTCGCCGTCGAAGACCTCGGCGCTGAGCAGGACCTCGGCGGAGGACGGTACCTCGACGGAAGCCGGCCCCTGACCCGGTTCTTCCGGTGGGGAGGTGACCTGTTCGTTCATGTGCTCCAGCCAGGGCGCCGCAGTGAGGTCGGAGACCTTTTCCGCCAATCGTCTACCCGTGGCGAAGGATCCCACTCCAGGAGATCCGGACCGATCCTACGCACGTCCGGGCAGTCGCACCACGGTCACGAAGAACTCGTCGATCTGGCGCACCGCGGCGATGAACTGGTCGAGGTCCACCGGCTTCGTCACGTAGGCGTTGGCGTGCAGTTTGTAGCTGCGCAGGATGTCCTCCTCGGCCGACGACGTGGTGAGCACGACCACCGGGATGAGGGAGAGCTCGGGGTCGCCCTTGATCTGCTCCAGCACCTGCCGACCGTCGTACTTGGGCAGGTTCAGGTCCAGTAGCACGAGGTCGGGGCGGGGGGCCTCCGTGTACTCGCCGCGCCGGTAGAGGAAGTCCAGCGCCTCCTGTCCGTCGCGCACCACGTGCAGGGTGTTGCGGATCTTGTTGTCCTCGAAGGCCTCACGGGTCATCAGCTCGTCGCCGGGGTCGTCCTCGACGAGCAGGACCTCGATGGGCTGCACAGGGGTGTTCACGAAGCGTCTCCCGACTGGCTGGTGAGCTGGGCGTGAGCGAGCAGCTCCGCCGTGGTGTGGGTGGGCGCCTCGGGCGCGACGGGCAGGGTGAAGTGTATCCGGGTACCTTCGACCGGTTCGGGCTCCAGCCAGATCCGGCCACCGTGGAACTCGATGATCTTCCGGCAGAGTGCGAGGCCGATGCCCGTGCCGTCGTACTCGTCGCGACCGTGCAGCCGCTGGAAGATGACGAACACCTTGTCCGCGAATTCGGGCGCGATCCCGATCCCGTTGTCCGACACGGTCAGGTGCCAGTTCTCGTCCTCGCGCATGCAGTCGACGGTGATCCGGGGCGACCGGTCGGGGTGGCGGAACTTCACCGCGTTGCCGACGAGGTTCTGCCAGACCATGGTGAGGGCGGTGGCGTCCCCGACGAGCTCCGGCAGCTCTTCGGGCCGCTCGACCACCGCCCCCGAATCCTCGACCGCCGCGGCCAGATTGCCCAAGGCGCGGTCGAGCGACCGTCCCAGGTCGACGGGCTTCCAGCCCTCGTGGACCCGGCCCACGCGCGAGAAGGTCAGCAGGTCGTTGATGAGGACCTGCATGCGCTTGGCGCCGTCCACGGCGAACGCGATGTACTGCTTGCCCCGGTCGTCGAGCTCCGTCCCGTACCGCTTCTCCAGGAGCTGGCAGAACGAGGCGACCTTGCGCAGCGGCTCCTGGAGGTCGTGCGAGGCGACGTAGGCGAACTGCTCCAGCTCGGAGTTGGAGCGGCGCAGTTCCTGCGTCTGGTCCGCGAGCAGGTCCTCGCGCTTCTGCGTCTCGGCCAGCTCGTCGGAGAGCCGTTGGCGCATGTTCTCGACGGCCCCGGCCACATCCTGGACATCGGAAGGACCCTGGATCTCGATCCGGCGGTCGAAGGTGCCCGAGCGCACCGCTTCGGAGGCGGCGCGGAGCCGGTTCAGCGGCCCGCCCACCACCCGGTGGAGCAGCACGCTCAGCGTCACGATGGTCAGTACGAGAACACCGAGCAGGATGCCCACCACCCAGTCGCGGGTGGAGCGCGCGGCGTTCAGGTCGGCCCGGGCCCGGTTACGGGCCTCGGCCAGATGCCCCTGCTGTGCGGTGTACGCGCGCCGCAGGTTGTCGAACTCCGTCTTGCTGCTCTGGAGCTGCGCGGTGGTGCCGGAGCGGCTGGGACCGCTCTCCCGAACCGCCGCGATCAACGGCTCGGCCTTGTCCTGCCGCCACCGGCCGGCGGCGGCCTCGATGGCGTCGAGGTCATGTGCGAGCCGCTCGTCGTCGCCGACCAGCTCCCGGGCCTGGGCCAGCCGCTCCCGCTCGGCGCTCTTCCCGGCCTCGTACGGCTCCAGGAAGGAGCGGTCACCGGTCAGGGCGAACCCACGGACCCCCGTCTCCTGGTCGAGCAGGGCGTTCTGCAGCTGGAAGGAGACCGATCGCGCCGGCTGGATGCGGTCCACCAGCTCGTCGGTGCGCTCCGACATCCGGGACAGCACCAGTCCGCCGACCACCAGGCAGCCGCAGACGACCACGACGAAACCGCCGAGTATCAGATGGACCCAGGACTGCACCGACAGTCGAGCGGCGAGGCTCGTTGCCGGTATCCCCTTGGTGCTGTCAGTGCTCATCGTCTTCCGATCCCCAGGCCAGGTGCAGCACGGCCACATCGTCCGCGAGCCCGCCGTACGGCGCGGCCCCTTCGGCGGCTCCCGCCACCAGGGCGTCGACGAACGCGGAGGCGGGCAGATGCCCGTTGGCCTCCGCCATCGCCAGCAGCCCTTCCTCGCCCAGGCGGCTTTCCGGTCCGTTGCGCCCCTCGAAGAGGCCGTCGGTGAAGAGCACCAGGCCTGCCCCGGGCGACAGCGGAATGTCCACCGTCGGCCATCGGCCCATTCCGGGCAGCAGCCCGAGCGCCATGCCGCCTTCGGGCTCGGCCCACCTCACACCGGTGCCCTGGCGCAGCAGCAGGCCGGGGTGACCGGCCCGCAGGACCTGGACGCTTCGCCGGTCCGGCGGGAACACCAGGGAGGTGACCGTGGCGAACACGTGCGCGTCCGAGCGCTCGGCGACCAGGATCTCCTCCAGCAGGGCGATCTGCTCGACGTGGGACGTGCCGCACAGTACGGCGGTACGCCAGGCCACCCGTAGACACACGCCGAGCGCGGCCTCGGCCGCACCGTGCCCGGAGACATCGCCGATCACCGCGTGCACCGTGCCGTCCGCGGTCTGCACGACGTCGTAGAAGTCACCGCTCAGCAGCCCGTGGACACGCCCCGGCTCGTAACGGGCGCGGGCGCGGAACAAGTCGTCCCGCAGCAGCGGTACGGGCAGGAGACCGCGCTCCAGCCGGGCGTTCTCCTGGGCCATCAGCTGGTTGGCGCGCAACGCCGCTGCGGCCCGCTCGACCTCCTTGCGCTGCAGGGCGTAGCGGATCGCGCGCGAGAGGACCTCGGGGCCCAGACGGCCTTTCACCAGGTAGTCCTGGGCGCCTCCGGCGACCGCGCGGAGCCCGGTGCCCGAGTCCTCCAAGCCCGTGAGGACGACGATCGCGGCCTCGCTGTCGGTCTCCAGGATCTGGCGCACGGCGTCCAGGCCGTGGACGTCGGGAAGATGAAGATCGAGCAGCACGCACACCGGTGCGGTCGAGGCGCGCAGGAACGTGCGGGCCTCACCCAGTGTCTTGCACCAGGTGAGGGCGGAGTCCAGCTCGCTGTCCGAGAGCATCTCCTCGACGAGTAGCGCGTCGCCCGCGTCGTCCTCCACCAGGAGGATCGTCGCGTCGAGGTTCCACAGCGGGGGCTCGGGGCGGTGAGGGATGCCGACCTGCTGGGTGGGGATGCCAGGGATGCCCGCAGGGATCTGCGACGTGCCCACGGGTGACTCGCTCAAGCCCTCACCCTCTCGTGCGACGGCACGGTGCGTCCGGCCTGATCATCGGAAAGCATATGCGAGGAACGCACTTCGTCGGCCCCCGCCCGGAAGAGCGGACGGCACGAAGCCGCCCGCCCGGAAGAGCGGACGGCACGAAGCCGCCCGCCCGGAGGGGCGGACGGCTTCGGACTTGGGACGGGACCCGAACGGTGTGCGGGGTCTCACGCCTCGACGCTCATACCCTTGCGCAACTGCTGGACGATCCGGCTGAGCAACCGGGACACATGCATCTGAGAAACGCCCAGTTCAGCCCCGATCTGCGACTGCGTCATCTCCGCCCCGAACCGCATCTGCACGATCCGGCGCTCCCGGTCGTCGAGCTGATCCAACAGCGGGGCCAGCGTGTGCAGGTTCTCGACGGTCTCCATGCCCGGATCCGGCTCGCCCAGGACATCGGCGTACGCCCGCTGCTCCTGGCCGGAGTCGCTGTCCGCGGACGGGGTGTCGAGCGAACCGGCCGAGTAGCCGTTGGCGGCCACGAGCCCCTCGATGATCTCCTCCTCGGGAAGGTCGAGGTGGGTGGCCAGCTCCTTGACGGTGGGGTCGCGGTCGAGCTCGGCGGAGAGCTGCTCCTTCGCCTTGGCGAGGTCCACCCGCAGCTCCTGGAGCCGCCGCGGCACATGCACCGACCAGGTGGTGTCGCGGAAGAACCTCTTGATCTCCCCGACGATGTAGGGGACGGCGAAGGTGGCGAACTCGACCTCGCGGGACAGGTCGAACCGGTCGATCGCCTTGATCAGCCCGATCGTGCCGACCTGGATGATGTCCTCGGTGTCGTCGCCGCCGCGGTTGCGGAATCGCGACGCGGCGAAGCGCACCAGGGAGAGGTTCATCTCGATCAGCGTGTTGCGGGCGTACTGGTGCTCGTGCGTGCCCTCTTCCAGCGTCTGGAGGCGGTCGAAGAAGATCTTGGAGAGGGCGCGGGCATCCTGCGGGGCGACCTTGCCGGCGTCCTCGATCCAGGGCAGTTCCCCTGTGACGTCCGCTGCCTGCGTGCCGAACCGGCCGTCGCTCAACGGCGTCGTGCTTCCGGTGGCTCGCGCCGACATCGTCGTCATGGTGACGCCCTCCCTGTTACCGATGCAGATGTGTCGGACCAGCGCATGCCCCGCCTTCGCGAAGTCATGCGCATCTTTTTTGAGATTCTTTCGATCGTCTCCGCACGCTCCGTCCTCAGTGCTCGGCCGCCCGAATGGAGCAGTGGCCCGCGCATGGCAAACTTGAGCGGGGTGTTTCGGCCTGCGGTGACCCACGACCCGCGGTGAGAAGACGGCAGAGGAACGGCGATGACGGTGACAGAGGACAGCGCGGAGTTCGCTCCCGGAATCGAGGAGTTCGGTCCCGGAATCGACCCGGAGCGGCTGGCCGTCTGCCTGAGCGTGCTCGATGAGCTCGACACGATCGAGGTCGACCACCCGGACGCCATCCTCGTCCGCCGCGCGACCGCCGGGATCTACCGCACCGTGAAGCAGCGCCGCCGCCAGGAGCGCCGCGCCGCGAAGACCGCCCACGACCGGGCCGTCACCGAGGCAACGGCGACCGGCTCGGCCGACCGCATCGACGACGAGACACAGGGCGTGCTGCCCTCCTCCTCCGCCACGGCCGAGATCGCGGGCATCCTCCAGCGCCCCAGGTCCTGCTACATCTGCAAGACGCGGTACGTCGAGGTCGACGCGTTCTACCACCAGCTCTGCCAGCCCTGCGCCAAGGAGAACCGCTCCCGGCGCGAGGCCCGTACCGACCTGACCGGACGCCGGGCGCTGCTCACCGGCGGCCGGGCGAAGATCGGCATGTACATCGCGCTGCGGCTGCTGCGGGACGGCGCGCACACCACCATCACGACCCGCTTCCCCAACGACGCGATCCGACGCTTCAAGGCGATGGAGGACAGCGACGAGTGGATCCACCGGCTGAAGATCGTCGGCATCGACCTCCGTGACCCGGCCCAGGCCGTCGCGCTGGCCGACTCCGTCGCCGCCGAGGGGCCGCTGGACATCCTGATCAACAACGCCGCCCAGACCGTGCGCCGCTCCCCGGGGGCCTACAGCGAGCTGGTCGGCGCGGAGTCGGCGCCGCTGCCCGCGGGCGAGCTGCCCGCCGCCGAGGTCATCGGCACCTTCAACAGCGGTTCGGTCGACCGGGTCGCCGCCCTGCCCTCCGCCCGCAAGGAGGGCCTCAGCGCCCAGGAGGTCACCGACCTCGCCCTGGTCACCGGCTCCGCATCGCCGGCCCGGATCGCCGCGGGCACCGCGATCGACGCGGGCGGCCTCGTCCCCGACCTGCACGACACCAACAGCTGGATCCAGACGGTCGACGAGGTCGAGCCGATCGAGCTCCTCGAAGTCCAGCTCTGCAACTCCACCGCGCCGTTCATCCTGATCAGCCGGCTGCGCCCGGCGATGGCGGCCACCGCCGCCAAGCACGCGTACGTCGTCAACGTCTCCGCGATGGAGGGCGTCTTCAGCCGCGGCTACAAGGGCGCGGGCCACCCGCACACCAACATGGCCAAGGCCGCGCTCAACATGCTGACGCGCACCAGCGCCCAGGAGATGTTCGAGAAGGACGGCATCCTGATGACGGCCGTGGACACCGGCTGGATCACCGACGAGCGCCCGCACCCCGACAAGATGCGCCTCGCCGAGGAGGGCTTCCACGCCCCCCTGGACCTGGTCGACGGCGCGGCCCGGGTCTACGACCCGATCGTGCGCGGCGAGAGCGGTGAGGCCCTCTTCGGCTGCTTCCTCAAGGACTACGCCCCGGCCAACTGGTAATCCGAACGGCCCAACCGGCCGGACGGTCTCCGCGCGGCGGCGGCAAACCCGGCCCAGGATGTTTCCTGGGCCGGGTTTTCGCTGTCCCCGGTGGCTGAAAGTGACCTACCGCACACATTCTATCGAGCGCGGCGTCGCTCATTTGGTTAGGCTGAGGCGAACGGACGCCATCGAGGGGCCCACGAAGGTTCCTGGACCGTCCTGGGACACGGTCGGTAACCCGGCCGCTGTTCCGCCCCGAACCGGCGCCACCGCGACCGAAATATCACCATCCCTGCCCCACTCGGGGCGGTCGTGCCCCGGCATCGATGCCGGAGCGTCGGCGACGCCCTGGGTGACGCGACACAGAGGAGTGCGCGGTGACGACACCGGAACTGACCGAACGCGAAATGCGCCCCGCCGAACGGACCCACGGGCGGCCCGGCCGGCCCGAGCAGCTGCGGAACATCGAGGTCTGGGCCAGATCCGCCCCGATCCGGCTCGCCGGATACGAGGACGACCTCGCCGAGCCGCACATCCTGCCCGGCATCGACTGACCCCGAGGCTTTCTAGCGCGACCCGCGGCCCGTCCCCCCGCCCCTCCGCTCCGGCGGCAGTGGCCGGGAGACGGGCCGCAGGAATTCCCGGACGTAACAGCGGTGCCACCAGCATCCGGTGGTCCGCAGCTCCCGGAGCCCGGTGAACCGGTAGCGGAACACCCGGGCGCGCACATGGCGGGGCGGTCCGTCGGGGAACGGGTTGTGGCCGAGCAGCCGGAGCGTGTCCCGGTCGCCTTCCAGCAGCCGGTCGACGAAGGGGCCGAACCAGGAGCGCGCGTACGCGGGGGAGAGCGCGGCGAACCACATCATCCAGTCGAGCCGCAGGTGGTACGGGGCGAGCAGGCGCGGCAGCCTGCGCGGATCTCCCGGCTTGCCCCGGAAGCCGTACTCCCGCCACTCCGCGCCCTCGTGCATCACCGGATCGGCGCTGCCCTCCACCACGACCTCCAGCCGCATCCGGCTGATCGAACCGAACGCGCCATAGGTGTTGACCAGGTGCAGGGGATCGTAGGACCGGTTCATCGCCTGCCGCCGCGAGAGCAGATTGCGCGCCGGGCGGTAGCTGAGCGCCAGCACCAGGGCGGTCACCGCGAAGACGACCACCTCGTACCAGAGGGGCGGCGCGGCCTGGGCCGGCGGCGGCCCGGCCAGCGGGGTCCAGTCGATCACGGAGAGCGCAAGCGCGATGGTGAGCCAGTTCAGCCAGGCGAAGTTCCCCGACAGGACCAGCCAGAGCTGGGTGAGGACCATCAGTCCGGCCGCCGCGCTCGCCACCGGCTGCGGGGTGAACAGCAGGAAGGGCACAAGCAGCTGGGTGACATGGTTGGCCGCCACCTCCACCCGGTGCACGGGCCGGGGCAGATGGTGGAAGAACCAGCTCAGCGGCCCCGGCATCGGCTGGGTCTCGTGGTGGAAGTCCAGGCACGTCAGCCGCCGCCAGCACGCGTCGCCGCGCATCTTGATCAGCCCCGCGCCGAACTCCAACCGGAACAGCAGCCACCGCAGCAGCCACAGCACCAGGACCGGGGCGGCGGTGTCCCCGGTGCCGAGAAAGATCGCCAGGAACCCCGTCTCCAGCAGCAGCGACTCCCAGCCGAACCCGTACCAGACCTGTCCCACCTGGACGATCGACAGATACAGCACCCACGGCAGCGCCCACAGCAGCATCCCGCCCCACAGCGGCAGCAGACCGTCGAGCCCGGCGATCAGCGCCACCGAGACGGCACAGCCGCCCCAGGCGACAGCGGCAAAGAGGCGGTCCGAGTAGTGCAGCCGGAAGAGCCCCGGAGCGGCTCGCCAGGGGGTGCGCCGCAGCAGCTCGGGGACGGGCAGCATGCCGCGCTCGCCGATCAGCGCCCGGAACTGGAGGGCGGCGGAGAGGAAGGCGACCAGATAGACCACGGCCAGGGCCCGCTGGAAGATCAGCCGGCTCAGCCAGTAGCCGTCCGCGGTGAACCATTCCATCCCTGCCAGTATCGGCCGACCGGCGGCCCGGGGCTCCCCGCCGGCCGCAACCGGCAGGTCCCGCCCGGGCCCCTCCGCTCGCGGGCCGGGCGGTCAGCCCGCGGCGACGATCCGGCGGAGCGTGCGGCCGAGCCTGCGCGCGTACCAGTGCTGCACGACCGGCACCAGCGGCCCGGCGATCCGGGCGTACCAGGTGGCGGGGCGCGAGAACGCCAGAACGGTGAACCACACCGTGCCGTCCTCCGCGAGATCCACCACGAAGCACTCCTCGCCGCGCTCCGGATGCCCGGTCAGGGTGCCGTAGCCGAAGCCGGTGCGGCCGTCCTCCCCGTACGCCGTCCAGATCACCTCGCACGGGGCGGTGAACCGCAGCGGGCCCAGGCCCAGGGAGACCCGGACGCCTCCGCCGGGCTCCGCGCGCCGGGCCGAAGCCTCCACCCGGGCGCCCGACGCACGGTGCATCCGCCACTCGGTTATCGCCGCGCCGGCGGCCGCGAAGTCCGCCTCTCCCCGGCCGACCCGGGTGCGGTGGTGGAGGTGGTGGTAGCCGCGGGGGAGCGGGCCGAGGCGGGTCGCGCCGACCTCCGGGTAGGTGAGGGTGCTCATGAGGTCCTGCCTTCGGTTCGGGTGAGGGCGTCGGTGAGGGCGTTGGTGCGGGCGTCGGCATGGGCCGTCGGTACGGCGTCGGTATGTGCTTCGGTGCGGGCGGCATCGTGGGTGTGGATGCGCCGCCAGGCCAGCAGCGAGCAGAGCGCGAAGCCCAGCGCGTTGCCCAGGCCGTGGGTGGCGGCCATCCAGGTCAGGGTGGGGTGGGGGAGCCCGGTGGCCTCGCCGAGCGCCCAGCTCAGCGCGAGCAGCATCGTCGCCACCAGGACGGCGGCGGAGCAGAGCAGCAGGAACCGCGTCGTCCGGTCCCGCCCCTCCTCGTGCCCCATGCGCCAGGTCAGCAGCCCCACGGTCCACATCCCGGCTGTCAGGACGACGGCCCCGGCGAGTTCGGCCCAGTCCCCGATGAAGTAACCGACGAGGACGAGCAGGGTGCCCAGTGGCACGCTCAGTGCGGCGAAGCGGCCCGCAGGGCCGTCGGAGACCCGGCAGACCAGCCCGGCGATCAGGGCGGCGGCGAATCCGGCGAAGTGGAAGTGCGGCACGGTCAGCGCCAGGATGCCGAGGTCGAAACCGAACAGCTCGTGCCCCGAACGCTCGGCGACCAGAGCGGTCGCGGCGACGGACGGGGTGACCAGCGCGGTGAGCAGGGCGATCCCGGCCGGGTCGAGGTCCCGGCCCCGGGCCGCCCGGCGCGGGGCGTGCAGGGCGAGCAGCACGGTCCCTGCGGCGTAGACGCAGGCGAGCGCCGTGGCCGTGGCGCCGCGCGGCAGCCAGAGGGCGAGCGCGCCAGGCGCGGCGAAGAGCGGCCAGAGCCGGCGGATCCGCTCCAGCTCCGGTTGCTCGGTCAGCCGCAGACCCGCCGGCACGACGACGAGCATGCCCAGCATGACGATGGCATTGACCAGTGCGGACACGGCTTCCCCCCTTGTTTGAACGTGTTCAACTCACGGTTGTGAGCGTAGAGGATTAATTGAACGCGTTCAATGCGGGGGTGGCGGTCGCCCGTCCGCTTGCGGGTCCGTGCTCGGTGCGGCACAGATGGTGACACCCGATCCGTATCCCCAGGGACAGGCAGGAGACCTCTGTGCGCTCACAAGGACGTTTCCGGCGTACCGCGCTCGCCGCGCTGTCCGCCGGGGTGCTGCTCGCCGTCGCCGGCTGCGGCGAGGACGCCGACCGCACGGCGAAGGGCACCACGGGCACCGCGGAGGCCAAGGACGTCCTGCTCCAGCCGCTCGCGTCCCCCGGCCCCGGACCGTTCACCGCGTCCACGGCGCGGGCGGCGGCCACCCCGTCCCCCACCGGCGCACCGGACGGCGAACCGGGCTCCGCCACCCGGACGGTCCATCCGGTCTCCGGCGCCGTCCCCGGTCTCTACGGCGGCACCCGGTCGGTCGCCGCCTGCGATGTCGAGCAGCAGAGCACACTCCTGACCGACGACAAGGGCAAGGCGAACGCCTTCGCCGAGGCGGCCGGCATCGAGGCGGTGCAGATCCCGGGCTATCTGAAGTCCCTCACCCCGGTCGTCCTGCGCGCCGACGCCCAGGTCACCAACCACGGCTACAGCGCCGGATCGGCCACCGCCTTCCAGGCCGTGCTCCAGGCGGGCACCGCCGTCCTCGTCGACAGCCGCGGGATGCCCAGGGTCCGCTGCGCCTGCGGCAACCCGCTGGGCCCGCCCGTGGTTGCCGAAGGGAAGGTCGCCCACCGGGGCGAGCGCTGGCCCGGCTACGACCCGGCGCGCATCGTGGCCGTCGAGCCCGGCGTCAAGGCGGCCACGAGCCTGATCATCGTGAACGCCGAGGACAACACCTGGATCGAGCGGGCCATGGGCGACAGCGGCGGCCGTGACCGGGACCCGGACGACCCGCCGCCCTTCGAGCCCGACGCCGACCTGCTCTTCCCGTCCCCGGGCCGCCCGTCCGAGCCCCCGGCCCCGGACTCCACCCCGTCCGGGCCGGCCCCCTCCGAGCCGGAGGCGCCGACGGACCCCGGACCCGGAGAGTCGTCCGACGACTTCGGCGACATGCCGCCCGAGGAGCCGTGGGAGTACGAGGAGGGCGACCCGGAGGAGGTGGTGCCTGAGCCGACCCAGGTCTTCCCCGCCGATCCGGAGGAGCCGGCCGGGCCGGACGGGCCCGCGCAGTCGGACGCGCCCATGGAAGCGGATCTCGGTGACGTGTTCGCTGGTTGACCGGACGAGGTCCGGCCGGCGGAATCGGACAAGAGGAATCGGAAAAATGGTGGCAGAGTGGCCCACATGGATGATCGGGTAGCGGGTGCCCTGTCACTCCCCGACGACTGGCCCGCCCACCCGGACCTCAGCCTCGCCCTGAACCGTATGGGCAGCTTCGACTGGGATCTTGACACCGGCCTCATGCACATGGACCGGACCGCCCTCGACGTGTTCGATCTGACCCCGGACGAATACGACGACCGGCCGGCCTCACTGTCGCCGCGCGTTCCGACGGACGAGGCCCAGCGCCTGGACGGGATGGTCTCGCACGCCCTGAAGAGCGGACGCACCAACTACGGCGCGTACTTCCGCATCCAGCGGCGCGACGGCACCCTGCGCTGGACCCACACCCAGGGCTTCGTCCGCCGGGACGGGACAGGACGCCCGCGCCGCATCATCGGGATCGTCCGCGACGCCACCCAGGAACTGGCCGACTCCACCGCCCGGCGCGAACTGGACGAGGAGCGCCGGCGGCGCACCAGCCTCGTCGAGGGCACCACCGCCGCCCTGGCCCACGCCCGTACGGTCCACGATGTCATCGCCGTCCTCAAGAACTCCCAGGGCCTCGCCCACCTCGGGGCCACCAGCCTCGTCATGGGCCTGCTGGAGTCCGGCCGCATCCACCTGGTGGCCGACGGCCCCGAAGGCGCGTACGTCCCCGGCACCCGGTACACCCGGGTGGACGAGCAGTACCCGATGAGCGAAGTGGTCCGCACACTGTCCCCGCGCTTCATCGAGTCCGCCGAGGACTTCGCCGCCTCCTACCCGATCCTGTGGCCCAACATCAGCCACCTCGGGATCACCTCCGCCGCCTACATGCCGCTGATCGCCCAGGCCCGCCCGATCGGCGCGCTCGGTCTGCTCTACCGGGACAAGGGCGGCTTCACCGCCGACGAACGCAATCTGCTGATGGCGCTCGGCACGTCGATCGCCCAGAGCCTCCAGCGCGCGATGCTCTACGAACAGGAGCACGACCTCGCGGAGGGCCTCCAGCAGGCCATGCTGCCGCGCCGGATCCCGTCCGTGCCCGGGGCACAGGTCGCCGTCCGCTACCGCTCCGCCCGCCTCGGCCGGGACATCGGCGGTGACTGGTACGACCTGATCCCGCTGCCCGGCGGCCGGGTCGGCGCCGTCATCGGGGACGTCCAGGGGCACGACACCCACGCGGCCGCCGTCATGGGCCAGCTCAGGATCGTGCTCCGCGCGTACGCCGCCGAGGGCCACAGCCCCGCCACGGTCATGGCGCGCGCCTCCGTCTTCCTGCACGAACTGGACACCGACCGCTTCGCCACCTGCACCTATGCCGAGGCCGACCTCACCACCGGGGTGGTGCAGCTGGTGCGCGCCGGGCATGTGGACCCGGTGGTGCGGGACGTGGACGGGAGCTGCCGCCGCGTGGTGTCCGAGGGCGGTCTGCCGCTCGGTCTCTCGGCGGAGTTCGGCCGGCTGGAGTATCCGGTCTCCACGGTCGAGCTGGACCCCGGCCAGACGATGATCCTGTTCACCGACGGTCTCGTCGAACTGCCGGGCTCCGACCTCGACGAAGGCATGCAGCGGCTCACCGCCCTCGTCGCCAACGGCCCCCAGGACCTGCAGAAACTGGCCGACCAGCTCTGCGACGCGGTCGACGGGCGCGGCGGCCAGGACGATGTCGCGGTCCTGCTGCTGCGCCGCCGGGCCGCGCACGCCCCGCAGCCGGGCGGCCGGCTCCAGCAGCACGTCGCCCAGAACGACCCCGAGGCGCTGAGCTCGTCCCGGCACATGATCCGGGCCGCGGTCCGGGCCTGGGGCGCGAAGGACCGGGCCGACGAAATCGAGCTCGCGGCCGACGAGCTGATCACCAACGCGCTCATGCACACCGACGGCGGGGCCGTCGTGACGATCCGGGTGCTCGCCGGCACCGAGCGGCGGCTGCGTGTCGACGTGGAGGACCGCTCCAGCGCCCTGCCCCGGCGCCGCGACGCGGGGGAGGACGGGGTGTCGGGGCGCGGCCTGATGCTGGTCGACCGGCTGGCCGACGTCTGGGGCGTGGAGTCGCGGGGGAGCGGCAAGTGTGTGTGGTGCGAGTTCCTCATTCCGACCCGCTGAAGGCCGACCCGCTGAAGGCCGGCCCGGGGCATGCCGCACGACCGTGACCGACGCACCGATGTAACAGTACGTAATATGTCTGTGCTTGACCGTGACCGACCGCAAACGATTGACTGCGGGGGACCTGCCCACCCCCGGCCCCGCCGCTTCGACGACATGAGGCCCCGTTGAGTACCGAGCTTCTGGCCCCGCTCGATCTTGCTTTCTGGCACCTCGAATCGGACGCCCATCCGATGCACCTGGGCGCGCTCGCCGTCTTCGCCCCGGCGCCCGGCGTCGGCCCGGGGCGGATCCTCGAACTGCTCGGGAGTCGTGCCGCCGCGATCCCCCGGCTGCGCATGTCCGTACGGGACGTCCTGCTGCCGGTCGGCGGCAAGGCCTGGACGGTGGACAAGGACTTCGACGTGCACCGGCACGTCGAGCGGGTCGTCGTGGCCGACGCCGACTTCATGGCCGGGGCCACCCGCCTGGCCGGCGAACTGATGGAGCGGCCGCTCGGGCGCGGGCTGCCGCCCTGGCGGATGTACCTGATCTGCGGAGCGGACGGCGGGCCCTTCGCCGTCCTGGTCAAGCTGCACCACGCCCTGGCCGACGGGATGCGGGCGGTCGCCATCGGGGCCGGGATCTTCGACGAGATCGCCGCCGTCACCAGCGCCCGAACCGCCGCCCGGGGCCGCACAGCCGTCCCGCCCCGCTCCTGGCTGCCCGACCCCCGCGAGATGGCGGGCATGGCGCTCGGCCGGCTCGGCGAGGTCGGCCGCGCGCTCGGCGTGGGGGCCTCCGTCGTCCGCGCCGGCCGTCTCGACCTGTGGGGCCCCTCCGCCCTCACCGCGCCCTCCAGCGGCACCCGGCGCCTGGCCACCGCCGACCTCGACGCCGGGGACCTCCAGCGGATCCGGCGCGCCGAGGGCGGCACGGCCAACGACATCCTCCTGGCCGTCGTCGCCGGGGCGCTGCGCCGCTGGATGGCCGAGCGGGGCGATTCCCTGCCCGCCGCCGACCCGCGCGCACTGGTGCCCGTCTCCCGGCGCCGCCCCGGAGGGGCCACCGCCTCCGGCAACCGGCTCTCCGCCTATCTGCTGGGTCTGCCGGTCACCGCGGCCGACCCGCGCGAGCGGCTCCGGGCGGTCCGGAGCGCGATGGACCGCAACAAGGCGGCGGGCCCGCTGAAGGGCGCCGGAGCCGTCGCCGTGCTCGCTGACCAACTGCCGCCGCTGGCGCACCGGTTCGGCGCGCCGCTGGCCGCCAACGCCGCCCGTTTGCTCTTCGACGTGCTCGTCACCAGCGTGCCGCTGCCCCGCTCCGCACTCTCGCTGGGCGGCTGCCCGCTGACCGCCCTCTACCCCATGGCGCCGCTGGCCCGGGGCCAGTCCCTGGCGGTCGCGCTGTCCACCTACGGCGGGCGGGTGCATGTGGGCCTGGTGGCCGACGGCAAGGCTCTGCCCGACCTGGACCGGCTCGCCGCCGCGGTCGAGGACGAGTTCACCGAGCTGTACGCCCTCGTCACCGGCACGGACCGTACACCGGTGTCCTGACAGGCAGCGGCACACCGGCTGCGGCAGGCTTGAGCCATGCCCGAACTGCCAGAAGTCGAAGCCCTGCGGGTCTTCCTCGACGACCACCTGGTCGGCAAGGAGATCGCCCGCGTCCGCCCGCTGGCGATCAGCGTCCTGAAGACGTACGACCCGCCGCTGACCGCCCTGGAGGGCACGAGGGTCACCTCGGTCGCCCGGCACGGCAAGTTCCTCGACATCGAGGCGGGCGGGCTCCACCTGTGCACCCACCTCGCCCGGGCCGGCTGGCTCCGCTGGAAGGACTCCTTCCCCGCCGCTCCGCCCCGCCCCGGCAAAGGCCCGCTCGCCCTGCGCCTGGTGACCACGGACGGCGACGGCTTCGACCTGACCGAGATGGGCACCAAGAAAAGCCTCTCGGTCCACCTCGTCCACGACCCCATGGCCGTCCCCCGTATCGCGACCCTCGGCCCCGACCCCCTCGCCGACGCCTTCGACCGCGACGCGTTCGCCGCACTGCTCGCCGGGGCCCGCCGCCAGATCAAGGGCGCGCTGCGCGACCAGTCGCTGATCGCGGGCATCGGCAATGCCTACAGCGACGAGATCCTGCACGTCGCGAAGATGTCCCCGTTCAAACGGACCGCAGACCTGACCGACGACGACGTCACCCGGCTGTACACCGCACTGCGCACCACCCTGCGGGAAGCCGTGGACCGCTCCAGCGGGGTGGAGGCGGGCAAGCTCAAGGCGGAGAAGAAGACCGGGATGCGGGTCCACGGGCGTACCGGCGAGGCCTGCCCGGTCTGCGGGGACACCATCCTGGAGGTCTCCTTCAGCGACTCCTCGCTCCAGTACTGCCCCACCTGCCAGACGGGCGGCAAGCCGCTGGCCGACCGCAGACTGTCGAAATTCCTGAAGTAGCGGCTGCCCGCGTTCCTGAGTGATCCGCCGGTCTACCGCGCCGCCTGCCTGAGTGATCCGCCGGTCTACCGCGTCACCGTCACCAGCCGCCGCCCGTCCGCCGTGCGCACCTCGAAGTGGTCGATGCCCTCCGGCCGCAGCGCCGCCCCGCCCGACACCTCCACCGGCCCGTCCTCCGCGCCCCCGGCCGACCAGCTGCCCACCGTCTCCTCGCTGCCGTCCCGGCCCACCGCGACCAGCGCGCACGCCCCCACCACCGGAACCCGCGCCACCTCCAGCGCCACCGCCGTCCCCCACTCGCGCCCCGCCGCCGTCACCACCGCCGCCACCCCCGACGCCCCGTCCGTCCCGGACCACCTCTGCGCGCCCGCCCCCTCCGCCGGACCGCCCGACCGCCCGGCCACCGCCGCCGGGCCGCCCACCGCCAGCACCACCGCGGCCGCCACCAGGGCGAGCCGCCGCCGGCCCGACCTGCGCCGCCCCGCCGCGACCGCGGCCGTCAGGCGTTCCGCGAGCCCGGGCCCCGGGTCCACCGGCGGCCCCGCCTCCGCCAGTCCGTCCCGTACGCCGGCGAACTCACCGGCCCGCAGCCGGCACCGCGGGCAGTCCGCCAGATGCTCCTCGAAGCGGAAGGTGTCGGCGCTCCCGAGCACACCCAGCGCATAGGCCCCCACCCGGATGTGGGGTTCGGTCGTCTGCATGTACTGCGGTACGGGAACAAGCCACGCATCACTCAAGCCATCAGCCTGGATACGCCCTAAACTCCGGCCTCATGCTGCGCGTACTCGCCGTCGACGACGAACAACCCGCCCTGGAGGAACTCCTCTACCTCCTGCGCGCCGACCCCCGTGTCCGCAGCGCCGAGGGTGCCACCGGGGCGACCGAGGCACTGCGCCGCATCGGCAGCGCCGTGGACGCGGGCCCCGACGACCCGTCCGCCATCGACGTGGTCTTCCTCGACATCCACATGGCCGGTCTCACCGGTCTCGACGTCGCCCAGCTCCTCGCCGGATTCGCCGCGCCCCCGCTCATCGTCTTCGTCACCGCGCACGAGGGCTTCGCCGTCCACGCCTTCGACCTCAAGGCCGTCGACTACGTCCTCAAACCGGTCCGCCGCGAACGCCTGGCCGAAGCCGTCCGCCGGGTCGCCGAACAGGTGGGGGACCGGTCCGCGCCCGTCCACGACAGCGCGGGCGACCAGATCCCCGTCGAGCTCGGCGGCGTCATCCGCTTCATCCCCATAGACGAGATCGCCTACGCCGAGGCCCAGGGCGACTACGCCCGCCTGCACACCGCCGCCGGCAGCCATCTCGTCCGCATTCCGCTGTCCACCCTGGAGGAGCGCTGGCGCTCCCGCGGCTTCGTCCGGATCCACCGCCGCCACCTCGTGGCGCTGAGCCGGATCGACGAGCTGCGCCTGGACGCGGGCAGCATGAGCGTGCGCATCGGAGAGGCCGAGCTCGCCGTCAGCCGCCGTCACACCCGCGCCCTGCGCGACCTCCTGATGCGCCAGGGCGGTCGCTGACCACAGCCGTCGGCCCGCCGCTGACCTGGGGAGACCTCCCGGAAGCCCTTCCCAGCACCACCCGGCGACGCCTACACTCCGAGCCCATGTCCGCAGAGCCAACCCCCCGGCGCGAAGTGGTCACGGGAGAGCCGCGGCGGGTCCGCCCGCTGCCCCGCTACCGCACCCAGTCGGAGATCGACGAGCAGACCGCCCTCGGCGGCGCCTATGTGCGCTCGCTGATGCGCGGCCAGCTCCGCGCCGGGCTCACCGTCTTCGGCGTCCTCGCCCTCGTCGCGGGCACCCTGCCGCTTCTGTTCGAGGCGCTGAACAGCTCCGCCCTGGTGTGGGCGGTCCTCGGCTTCGCCACCTACCCGCCGCTCACCCTCGCCGCCTGGTGGTACGTCCGCCGGGCCGAGCGCAACGAACGCGACTTCGCCCGGCTGGTGGAGGGCCGCCCCGCCCCGTGAGCACCCCCGACCACATGGCGTCCTGGGTGGCGGTCGCCCTCGTCGTCCTCGCCACCGTCCTCGTCGGCGGCTTCGGCCTGCGCATCTCCCGTACGACCTCCGACTTCTACGTCGCCTCCCGCACCGTGCGGCCCCGCCTCAACGCCGCCGCGATCAGCGGCGAATACCTCTCGGCCGCCTCCTTCCTCGGAGTCGCCGGGCTCGTCCTCGTCCACGGCCCCGACATGCTCTGGTACCCGGTCGGCTACACCGCCGGATACCTGGTGCTCCTGGTCTTCGTCGCCGCACCGCTCCGCCGCTCCGGGGCGTACACCCTGCCCGACTTCGCCGAGGGCCGGCTCGAATCACGGCAGGTCCGCCGCCTGGTCAGCGCCCTGGTCGTCGGGGCGGGCTGGCTCTACCTCGTACCGCAGCTCCAGGGCGCCGGGCTGACGCTGAAGATCCTCACCGGCGCTCCGGGCTGGCTCGGCGACGTCCTCGTCGCCACCGTCGTGGCGGCCGCCGTCGCCGCGGGCGGCATGCGCTCCATCACCTTCGTCCAGGTCTTCCAGTACTGGCTGAAGCTCACCGCCCTCCTCGTCCCCGCCCTCTTCCTGGTCCTCGCCTGGCAGGGCGACGGCCGGCCCCGGGTCAGCTTCGACGACCAGCTCGCCGTCTTCCGCGCCGACCACCCGCTGTACGCGACGTACGGGCTGATCGTGGCGACCTTTCTCGGCACCATGGGCCTGCCGCATGTCGTCGTCCGCTTCTACACCAGCCCCAACGGCCGCGACGCCCGCCGCACCACCGTCGCCGTCCTCGCCCTGGTCGGCCTCTTCTACCTGCTGCCGCCGATCTACGGGGCGCTCGGCCGGCTCTACACCCCCGAACTGCGGTACGGGGGAGACGCGGACGCCGCCGTCCTGCTGCTGCCCGCCCGGGTCATCGGCGGACTCGGCGGCGACTTCCTGGGGGCGCTGATCGCGGGCGGGGCGTTCGCCGCGTTCCTGTCCACCGCCTCCGGGCTCACCATGGCCGTCGCCGGGGTCATCACCCAGGACGTCCTGCCCTCGCGCGGGGTACGCCACTTCCGGCTCGCCACCGTCCTCGCCATCGCCGTGCCGCTCGCCGGCTCCCTGCTGGTGAGCCGGGTGCCGGTGGCCGACGCGGTCGGCATGGCCTTCGCCGTCTCCGCCTCCTCCTTCTGCCCGCTGCTCGTCCTCGGCATCTGGTGGCGGCGGCTCACCCCGCCCGGGGCCGTCGCGGGGCTCCTGCTCGGCGGCGGGTCCGCGCTCCTCGCCGTGGCCATCACCGTCAGCGGAGCCGTACGCCCGCCGGGCTGGCCGCACGCCCTGCTCGCCTGGCCCGCCGTCTGGTCCGTCCCCGTGGGGTTCCTCGCGATGATCCTCGTCTCGCTCGCCACCCCGGGGCGCATCCCCCCGGGCACCAACGCCGCCATGACCCGCTTCCACCTCCCCGAAGCCCTCTCCTCGGCGCGGGCCGCCGCGGGGAGGGAGCGATGACCGGGGCCGCCGTCGCCGTGGTCGTCGTCCTCGCCGGGCTGCTCCTCGGCGCCGGTTACCTGCTGGGGCGCCGTACCGCCCGCCCGGTGCGCCCCAGCGACGTCGGCACGCCCGTCGAGCACGCCACCTTCGAGACCCTGCACACCGCGTCGCTGGCCGCCCCGCCGCTGCGGGCCGGGCTCACCGAGGAGAGCGCCCGGCGCTCCGCCCGCGGGCTGCGCTCCCTCCTCGGCACCGACGCCCTCTGCCTCACCGACCGGGAACGGGTGCTGGTCTGGGACGGGGCCGGGCACCACCACGGCAAGGACGTGATGGAGCACCTGAAGGTGCTCCTCGACAACGGCCGCGACACCGCCTTCGACAGCGGCTGCGGCGACCTCGACTGCCCGCTGCGCTGGGCCGTCGCCGTCCCGCTCACCGTCGAGAACCGGGTCCTGGGCGCACTCGTGGCCTACGCCCCCCGCGAGTCGGCCGTGCTGGCCCGGGCGGCGGGGGAGGTCGCGCGCTGGGTCTGCGTCCAGCTGGAACTGGCCGAGCTGGACCGCTCCCGTACACAGCTGATCGAGGCCGAGATCAAGGCGCTGCGGGCGCAGATCTCCCCGCACTTCATCTTCAACTCGCTGGCCGCCATCGCCTCGTTCGTCCGGACCGACCCCGAACAGGCCCGCGAACTGCTCCTGGAGTTCGCCGACTTCACCCGCTACTCGTTCCGCCGGCACGGGGAGTTCACCACCCTGGCGGACGAACTCCACTCCATCGACCAGTACTTGGCCCTCGTCCGCGCCCGCTTCGGCGAGCGCCTCTCCGTGACCCTCCAGGTCGCCCCCGAGGTGCTGCCGGTCGCGCTGCCGTTCCTGTGCCTCCAGCCACTGGTGGAGAACGCCGTCAAACACGGACTCGAAGGGGCGGTCACCCGCAGCCGGATCACCATCAGCGCCCTGGACGCCGGTTCGGAGGCCGAGGTGGTCATCGAGGACGACGGGACCGGTATGGACCCCGAGCGGCTGCGGCAGATCCTGCGCGGCGAGGGAGGCGCCTCCACCGGTATCGGCCTGCTCAACGTGGACGAGCGGCTGCGCCAGGTCTACGGGGACGACTACGGGCTCGTCATCGAGACCGGGGTGGGGGCGGGCATGAAGATCACGCTGCGGCTGCCCAAGTACCGTGCGGGCGTGCACGGTTCCTGAGAACGGGGCTCAAGCTTCGAAGGGATGGGCCGTCAGCACAGATGGACGGCCAGGTGCCCCAGCGGCAGCCCCAGCTGCCAGGCGGGCGTCCAGATCCGGACCTCCTGGCCGTCGTCCGCCGGGTCGGCCGGGGCCTCCCAGGGGGCGGGGCCGATCGCGTCCAGGTCCGCCGCGAGCAACTCGGTCTCCTCCAGCCAGCGCCAGGCCGACCGGGCCAGCGCCAGGTCGGGGTCGCCGGGCCCGGCGCACCGCTCCGACTCCGCCAGCCGCTCGCAGATCCAGCTCCGCCAGGTGCCCTCGTACGCCGTGAGGACGCGCAGCTCGTCGACCCGCGGCTCGGGCAGGGCCCGGGGGGCGGGGGCGTCGCGGGGGAACTCGCACAGGAACATCGTCAGGGCGAGGGCGTCACGCCCCGCGCGGAACTCCAGCGTCGTCGGCTCCATCAGATCGCCGGTCCGTAACAGCTCGTCGGCCAGATACTCGGTGGTCAGCCAGGTCATCGGCACCCGGAGCCCGTTCCCACCGGCCTCATCCGTATCCTCGGGACGCATCCCGTCTCGCCTCTTTCCTTGCTCGGTACCGGGCTTCACGCAGCATTGAACCGGGGGCGGACGCCCCGCGTGGGCAGAAGGGGAGGATCGCCCAGGAGATGCGAGGCTGCGAATGAGTGCCGACCCAGGCGACGACCCGCATGTGCGCCTGCTGCTGGGCGCGTACGTCCTGGACGCCCTGGACGCCGAGGAGACCTGCCGGGTCGCCCGTCACCTCCAGGGCTGCGACGGCTGCGCCCAGGTCTATGTGGAGGTGGCCGAGGCCTCCGCCCTGCTGGCGCTGCTCCGGGCCGAGGACCTGCGGGAGTAGCCGGGGAGCGTACGGGAGAGGACCCGCAGGGCGTAGTACGAACGGGATTTGACGGTCCCCGCCGGGATCCCCAGCACCTCCGCCGTCTCGCCGACGCTCAGTCCGCGGAAGTAGATCTGCACCAGCACCGCGCGGTGCTCGGGGCTCAGTGTGCGGACCGCCTCCCGCACGTCCAGGGAGCGCACCGCGCGGTCCGCGGTGTCCAGGACGTCCGGAGTGCTCTCCAGCACCGTGTCGCTGACCTCGACGGGACGGGCCTGGCGGGAGCGCCGCGCGTCGATGGCGAGGCGGCGGCCGACGGTGAACAGCCACGGCCGCATCGAGTCGTAGGGCGCGTCGAACGCCTCGGGGTGCTGCCAGGCACGTACGAGGGTCTCCTGCACCAGGTCCTCGGCCCGCTGCCGGTCCCCGAAGGTGAGGCCGAGGAGGAAGTGGAACAGGGCGGGCCCGTGTTCCCGCTGCAACTCCGCCAGGGTCCGTTCGTCGGTCGTCGTGGTGGTCTTCATGAACGTCCTCTCCCGCCGAGGCCCCTGACGGCCGCGTTGCCGACTGGCGTATACGAACGCATTCGGCGGCGCGGGAACACCCGGTGCACCGAGGCGTGCGACGAGCGGTCGCTCAGTGCGGCGAATGGTGCGGTGAACGGTCGAGGGGCCGTCGGGGTCGGCCGGTACGACCAGTTCAGCTAGATATGCGGCAATGCTCCTTGCTTATGCGATATGAAGATCTGTGTAGTCGGATGGTCGCAATCATCCGAACATGGAGTCGAGCAGATGACGCAGCGCATCCGACCGGGCGCCGTGGCCGCCCTCGCCCTCCTGCTCGCAACGGCCACCGGCTGCACCGGGCAGCAGCCCGGGCCCCCCGAGCCGAGCGGACCGCCCGCCGCCCGGGGCGCGGGCGGCCAGGGCGCCGACGGGCCCCGCCCGTTCACGCTGCTCGCCGCGGGCGACGTCCTGCCGCACTCCTCCGTCATCGACCAGGCCGCCGTCGACGCGGGCGGCGCCGGCCACGACTTCGCCCCGATGCTGGCCGGTGTCGCCCCGGTCGTCTCCGGCGCGGACCTGGCGTTCTGCCATATGGAGACCGTGTACGGGAAGGAGGGCGGCCCCTACACCGGCTACCCGAACTTCAAGTCGCCCCCCGAGATCGCCACCGCCCTGCGCACCACGGGGTTCGACTCCTGCTCCACCGCCTCCAACCACACCCTCGACGACGGGGCCGAGGGGGTCCGGCGCACGCTCGATGCCCTGGACGGGGCGGGCGTCCGGCACGCAGGCTCCGCCCGCACCGCCGCCGAGGCCGCCCGCCCCACGATCCTGTCCGCCGGACCGGGGAAGGGCGCGGCCAAGGTCGCCCACCTCGCGTACACCTACGGCACCAACGACATCCCGCTGCCCGCCGACCGGCCCTGGACGGTGAACGTCACCGACGAGCGGAAGATCATCGAGGAGGCCAGGGCGGCCCGCCGGGCCGGCGCCGATGTCGTCGTCCTCTCCGCCCACTGGGGCACCGAATGGCAGGACGAGCCCGACGCGGGGCAACTGGACCTCGCCGAGCGGCTCACCGCCTCCACGGACCGGGGCCGACCCGACATCGACCTGATCATCGGCACCCACGCCCATGTGCCCCAGGCGTACGAGAAGGTCAACGGCACCTGGGTCGTCTACGGCATGGGCGACCAGATCGCCGGCGACATGATCAACTACGAGGGTGCGCAGGACCCGCGCGGCAATCAGAGCTCGATGGGCCGCTTCACCTTCGCGCCGCCCGTGAAACCCGGTGAGCGCTGGAAGGTGAAGAAGGCGGAGTTCGTTCCGCAGTGGTACGACACCGTCACCGGACGCGCCGTCAACCTCAACGCCTCCCTCGACTCTCCCGAGGGCGGGGCCGAGCACCTGCGCGAGGTCCGCGACCGGATCCGTACCGTCGTCCTCGGCCGGGGTGCGGACCGGGACGGGCTCCTCATGGGCGAGTAGAGGCGGGCGGCGGGGTCCTACGGCACCACGGTGACCGGCCAGCGCCCCGCCTTCACCAGGCGTACGGCCACCGAACCGATGAAGCGGTGCCCGGCCGACTCCGAGGCCCCGACCACCACCGCGTCCGCCTTCAGCTCGTCGGCCGCGGTCACCAGCCCGTTGTAGGGGTCGCCCCGGAAGGTGTGGAACTCCCAGCGCACGTCCCACGCGTCCCTGAAGCGCTCCGTCGCCTCCCGGATCTCGGAGACCAGGGAGTCCGCGACCTCACCCGTCGTGTCGCCGACCGGTACGCCGAGGGCGGCGCCCGCCGTCAGGACCGGCTGGACGTACACCAGGGCCAGCATGGCGTGCTGCCGACGGGCCAGTCCGGCGGCGTAGGCCGCCGCGCGCATCGATGAATCGGAGCCGTCGAGCCCCGCGACGATCACCTTGGGGCCGTCCGTACCGCGTTCGAACCGATGAGGCTGCTGCTCTGTCACGGCTCCGAGGCTATCGGCTCGTCCGGAGGGGGGTCGTCCCGGCCGTCGGCAGGGCTCGGTGAATATCAACATACTGCGTCGATCGGGTACAAAACGGTCGGCGTCCGTGTCGGCTTCCGTGTCGACGGCAGGAGCGGACGTCCGGCCGTGCGAGCAGTTGGCCATGACACGTGATCACACCGGACCCGAGCGCCGCACCCTGCTGAGGGTCGCCCTCGGCCTCGGAACCGCCACCGCCGTGCACCTGGTCGTCGCCGATCCGGCGTCGACGCCCGGCAGCCCGGCCCGCACCGCGGGCACCCCGCCCGCCGCGGCCGCCGGGCCCCCGGCGAACGTCCGCGGCCGGCCCTCCCCGTACCGGCTCGAACCCATGACCGCGGGCACCCCGGCCCGGTTCAGACCGGCCAGGCCGCCCGTGCGCACCCGGCCCTTCGAGCACCTTCCCGACCTCGGACACTCGATGGTCCTCAGCTTCGACGACGGCCCCGACCCGCGGTACACCCCGGACATCCTGGCCACCCTGCGCGCGCACCGGGTCCGCGCGATGTTCTTCGTCTGCGGCGAGATGGCCGAGGGCAACCCCGACCTGCTGCGCGAGATGGCCGACGACGGACATGTGGTGGGCAACCACTCCTGGTCCCACCCGCTGATCCCGAAGCTCTCCCGCCCCGCGATCCGCGACGAGCTGGGGCGTACCAGCGAAGTGGTGGAGCGGGCGCTCGGCGCCCCGCCGCTGTGGTACCGCGCCCCCTACGGTGCGTGGAACCGCAACTCCTTCGAGATCGGGGCCGAGTTGGGCATGGAGCCGATGGCCTGGACCGTGGACACGCTCGACTGGAAGGAGCCCGGGACCGGCACGATCGTCCGCCGCGTGCTGGACGGGGCGGCGCCCGGTGTCGTCGTCCTCTCGCACGACGCGGGCGGCGACCGCTCGCAGAGCGTCGCCGCTCTGCGCCGCTACCTCCCCCGGCTGCTGGAGGAGGGCTACCGCATCACGGTGCCGCACCGCGTCTGAGCGCGCGTGCACAGGGTGGTGTCCCCGGCGGATCGCCGGGGACACCACCATCGCGGGACGTGCCCGGTCAGCGGGTGTCGACGAGCCGGGCGAAGACCACCACGTTGCCGTCGTAGCCGCCCGCCTTGGAGTAGCCCCCGCCGCAGGTGATCACGCGCAGCTCCGCGTGGCCGGTGTCGCCGTAGACCCGGGGGCCGGGGAAGTCGTTCTTGGCGAAGACCTCCACCCCGTACACCTCGAAGATCCCGACCCGGCCGTCGTAGCGGGAGACCTCGACGCGGTGCCCCTTCTGGAGGGAGCCGAGGCCGTAGAAGACCGCGGGGCCGGACGTGTTGTCGACATGGCCGACGACCACGGCGGTGCCCCGCTGGCCCGGGGCGATGCCGTTCTGGTACCAGCCGGCGAGGTTGGGGTCCTCTGCGGGCGGGGCGTCGATCCACCCGTTGGCGTCCAGGTTGACGTCGATGATCGGCGCGTCCACGTCGATGGAGCCGATCTTCACCCGGGAGGCCGGGGCGTACGGCAGCGGCTGCACCGGCTCGCCCTCCACCGGCGGCCCCGGGGCGTCCTGGCTCAGGTCCAGCGAGGCGGCGGCCGCGGGCTGAGGCGGGCCTGCCTCCGAGAACTCCGTGCCGTTGCGCATGAGAGCGAGGCCGCTGAGCATCACCAGAGCGATCGCACCCCATGGCACCCGTCTGGTCCGCTCGCCCCCGGTGTAGTCCCGGCCCATGGTTCTCCCTTCGTCGCGACGCTGTGAACGTTAAGGGCGTTGCGCCGGGTCGGCGATCAGGGAGAGGCGAACGGGTGGCGGCGGGGGCCGGTCCCCGGGGGGTGCCCCTGATGGCTGACTGCCCATCGGAGTAATGAGCAGATAAAAGTTCTGACGGCCCGTGACCTGCGGATCCGTCAGATTCGGAGGCTCCCGTACGGCGTGTCGCATCACCGGGGTGGAGCAGTGCCGAAGTGCGAGCCGCCGGTCGACTGGTGAGTGTTCGTCATGGGAGACGTTCTCGTCGATCCACCGGGGGACCAGCCCCCGGGGGCGTTTCCCGCTGGAGGTTCACACGATGCGTGCTTCACGCGCTCTCGCGGTCACCGCGACCGCTTTCGCGGCCGTCGGGCTCGCGGCCCCCATGGCCGCCGCCACCAACGGCCCGGTCAACGTCGCCGTCAACCCTCAGTCCGTCCACCAGGGTGGCACGCTGAAGATCACCGCGCAGGGCTGCGGCCACGGCGGCAAGGTCTGGTCGAACGCGTTCCCGACGACCACCCTCTCCGCGGGTGACGGCACCAACTACGCCCACGCCCGGGTCCGGGACAACACCACCCCGGGGCAGTACCACCTGTCCGTGAAGTGCAGTGACAACAACCGGATCGCGACGCACAAGTTCACCGTGCTCGCCGGCAACGGCGCGCAGGGCGGGCTCGGCGGCTCGATGGGCCCGAGCTCCGTCGAGATGCAGGTCGGCGGCGGTCTGGTGGCGGCCGCGGCCGTCGGCGGCGCGGTCTTCCTCGTCCGGCGCCGGCGGACCAGCCATGCGGCGTTCTAAGGCGTCGAACCTCCCGCCCGGCCCGATACGCCCGTCGCCCCGAGTCCTGGATCAGGACCCGGGGCGACTGCCGTGCGCCGCATGCTCGCGGTCAGTGGCGGCGGTCGGCGTTACGGCGACGCGCGAAGTAGAGGGCGCCCGAGGCCGCCGCGACCACCAGGGCCCCGCCGGCGGCGACCTCCACCGTGTCGGTCGTGCCGGAGCTGCCGCCGAGGCCGCCGCGCACCCCGCCCGGCACGAGCGCCGTCGAGCTGGCGGTCGGGACCGTGGTGGGCGTCGGGGTGGGCGTGGGGCTGCTCGTCGCGCCGCCGGTGATCGTCAGGTTGACGTTCCGGGAGGTGCCGGTGGAGCCGCACGTGAACGTCACCGCGTAGACGGCGCCCCGCCGCGCGTCGGAGTCGACGGTGGCGGTGGCCGTCGTGCTGCCGCTCGGGATGGTGGCGGTGTCGAAGATGCCCGAGCTGACGGTCGTCTCGCCCGTGCAGCCACCGGCGCCGAGGGTGACCCGGCCGCCCGGTGCGATGACCGAGGGGGTGATCGTCGGGTTGAACGTGCTGGAGGCCCCGTCCGGCGCGGCGAAGGCGGCGGACGGGGCGAGGAGCGTCAGGGCACCGGCGCCGAGCAGGGCGAGCGGTGCGACACGTATCGCGCGCATGGTGGATCCTCCGGGTTCCCCGAGGGGCAGCTGCGGAACCAATTTCCACATAGCAGGAAAAATGCACCTCGATGCCCGACACGCTAGGAGGGGTCCCCCCGGCCCGCGATCGGGGTCCGGCGAACGGGTCACGCTGTCCCCCGACCGGCGCACCGGTCTGCTGTCCGGCCGGGGGAGCGGACGTCAGCCGCTGATGCCCGGGAACGTGTCGAGGAACGGTTCGGCGGTGGCCGAGATGCCCCGGCCGAAGGGCGCGTCGAAGTCCCAGATCAGGAAGAGCAGAAAGGCGATCAACGCGCTGAACAGGCCCGCCAGGAGCAGTTCGCGGAACGTTCTGCGGATCTGGAGCGTGAAGATCAGCCCCACGGTCACCAGCGCCCCGATGATCAGCCCGAACCAGACCACCCCGGGCATCGTCGCCCCGGCGTTCTGCCCCCGTGAGCTGCGGGCGTCGTCCGCCGCCGCCACCTGGTCGACCAGCGGCTGGTAGGCCTGCCCCTCGTGATCGGTCTTCGGCTCGTAGTCGGTGACGTCCGCCCGCACCTTGTCCAGCAGTTCGGTGCCGCGCTCGGTGAGCGTGTTCCGCTCCGACATCACCTTCCACTCGTCGTCGACGACATGACGGACGTAGGCGTCGACGTCCGCCCTGATGCGGTCGCGGACCTCCGCCGGGTAGACGGACGCCCGCGCCTGCACCTCGTGCAGCGCCTGTGCCTCGATGCGTACGGACTCCTGGGCGGCGCTGCGCCCCTCCCAGACCCCGGCGATGGCCAGCCCCAGGACGATCGCGTAGACCACCCCGATCATCATCGTCATGTACTCGATGACATCAGGGGTCTCGGAAGGATCGTCGTCGTCCCCGATCCGCCGGTTGTTCAGCACGACGATGATCAGGACGACCGCGCAGGCGGACGCCATGGCAATGCTCAGTACGAGCCATTCGGACATACATCTCTCCTGGTCAGCGGGATGACCGCGGCCGCAGCACGGCAACGGCGAACACCGCCGGGGCGGTGATGAGCAGCGTCAGCGACACCAGCGACGGCCCGCTCCGCGGCTCTTTACGGGTCGGTTTGCGGTACGTCGGCAGCGCGACGGGCCGGGGTTCCGGCGGCTCGGTCCGCACCGGGGGCTTCGGCGAGGGTTTCGGGGGCGGTGGTGGCGGGGGTGGGGCCGGCGGCGGAGGGGGCGGGGGTGCAGGCGGCGGTGGAGGCGGGGGCTCCGCGACCACGGGAGGAGGCGGTGGCGGCGCGGGAGGCGGTGGTGGTGGCGGTGGAGGGGCCGGTTTCGGCGAGGGCGGAGGCGGCGGCTCCGGCTCGGAGACCGCGACGCAGCCCCCGTCGCCCGCCACGGCGACCGAGGAACCGCTCCCGCCCTGCCCGATCGAAGCCACCGCGCAGTTGTCGGCGGTGGCGGGCAGCGGTACGGCTGTCAGCCAGAGAAGTGCGGCGGCTGCCGTGAGCCGCGCGATGCGTGATCCGTGCACGACGGGGAGCATGATCCACGCCACCGGGGAACACGCGGTCGACGCAGGCGATTCGCCTGATCGTGCGGTTAATGGGCCATTCGTGTTTGCCCGGTCGCCCCGACCCGCCGGATTCTTCTCGGACTTCCTTTGAACACGACCCCGACGGTGTCCCGTACCTAGGGCCATGAACGGCGCGGTCCCGCGCCGGCATCACCAGCGTTACGACGAAGTACCACGGGAGTCGACATGAACACCTGGCGCAACGCCTCGCTCGCGGTCACCGCCGCGGCTCTGTTGACGCTCACGACGGCGTGCGGTCAGGAGCAGGGCACGTCGCCGAACGGCCAGTCGGTGGGCAACGCCGCCCCGGCCCAGCAGCCCGCCGAGAGCGGGTACGGATCGGCCGGCGGGGGATACGGATCCGAGGCCGGCAAGGAGGCGGCGGAACCGAAGGAGGCCGGCCAACTCGCCGTCCAGGAAACCAAGAAGCTCGGCAAGGTACTCACCGACAGCGAGGGATTCACGCTCTACCGGTTCGACAAGGACACGGCGAACCCGCCGAAGTCGAACTGCGAGGGCGAGTGCGCCGCGATCTGGCCCGTGGTGGCGTCGGGCGACACCACCGCCGCGGCCGGCACCGACGAGGAGCTGCTCGGCGAGGTCTCCCGCCCCGACGGCACCAGCCAACTCACCGTCGACGGCTGGCCGATGTACCGGTACGCGAAGGACATCGCCCCCGGCCAGATCAACGGCCAGGGGGTCGGCGGCACCTGGTTCGCCGCGGCCCCGGACGGGAAGAAGGCGGCGAAGAACGCCGACAGCGAAGGGGTCGCCGAAGACGGCGATGGGGTCGCCGAGCCGGCCGATCCCGCGGGGCTCTCGGTCCGCAAGGACCCGGAGCTCGGCGACATCGTGGTGGACGGCCGGGGCATGACGGTTTACCGCTTCACCAAGGACTCCGCCTGGCCGATGAAGACCGCCTGCACCGGAGAGTGCCTCAAGAAGTGGCCGGTAGTCGCCCCCATGGCCAAAAATGCGGTGGACGGTGTCACGACGAAGGGATTCGTCACCTTCGACCGCCCCGACGGCATCAAGCAGCAGACCATCGACTGCTGGCCGATCTACACCTTCGCGGGCGACAAGAAGCCCGGAGACACCAACGGGCAGGGTGTCGGCGGAACCTGGTACGCCGTTTCCCCGGATTCCGAACTCGTCGGAGCCACCAAGTAATCCCGGACTCCGCAGAACAATCGCCCAGGAGCCCCAAGTGGCCCCGAACCACCGGGAAACGGCGCCCGGAGTGCCGGTCCGTCGCTGTCCGCATACGCGCAGCGACGGACCGGCCGGGTATGCCACCGGAGTGTGACCAATAACGGATCGCTAATTTCCGTTTCCACTCGCTCTCTTGGCGGCCGATCAGTAGCCTCTGGTCAACACTGACCATGAACATGGCCGGATCGCCGTAGCGAACTTGTTGGAGACATCGATGGAGCGTCCCGCCTGGGCACCGCAGGGCATAGATATTTCGGTGCCGAGCGTGTCCCGCATGTACGACTTCTATCTGGGCGGATCGCACAATTTCGAGGTGGACCGGGAAGCCGCGCGCAAGGCCATGGAGTTCCTCCCGGGCCTTCCCAAGATCATGCAGGCCAATCGCGCCTTTATGCGCCGGGCCGTCCGCCACGCCGTCGACTCGGGCATCGACCAGTTCCTGGACATCGGCTCCGGCATCCCGACGTTCGGCAACGTGCACGAGGTCGCCCAGGCCGCCGACCCCGGCGCCAAGGTGGCCTACGTCGACCACGACCCGGTCGCCGTCGCCCACAGCCAGGCCGTGCTGGAGGGCAACGACCGCGCGGTCATCGCCGCCGCCGACCTGCGCCGCCCCAAGGAGATCCTGGCGAATCCGGAGATCACCGGACTGCTCGACCTGGACCGACCGGTGGCCCTGCTGCTCGTCGCGGTGCTCCACTTCATCGAGGACGCCGACGAGCCGTACGCCGCGGTCGCCGAACTGCGCGAGGCCCTGGCCCCCGGCAGCCTGCTCGTCCTGACCCACGCGTCGTACGAGGGCATCCCGCTGCCCAAGGCAGAGGCGGCCGGCACGGTCGGCGTCTACAAGAACATCCGCAACCCGCTGATCATGCGCTCGCACGAGGAGATCGGCCGGTTTTTCGAGGGCTACGAGATGGTCGAACCGGGTCTCGTGTCGATGCCCGAATGGCGGCCCGACACCCCGCAGTCGCCGGAGCAGGAAGACCCGTACGCCTTCTCGGGCTTCGGCGGGGTCGGGCGCAAGGCGTGAGCATTCCCGCCCAGGCGTCCGGAGAGCCGGACGCGGAACCCGACGGCCCCGAGGGCCGGCTCCGGAGATTCGCCAGGATCTGGAGCCGGGCCATCTTCCCCCTGACGGCCACCTCCCTGACCCGGCCGGAGTTCGAACAGCATCTGCTGCCCCTGGCACGCGAGCTGAACGGCATCCTGCACGCCCACCCCTTCGACGCCTCGCCCGCCCAGCGGATCGGCGCGGCCCTGATCGACGCGCACTGCACCGATCCGGACGCCCTCAGCTCCACGCTCGGCGTCGTCGACTCCTACCTCGTCCTCTACTGCGGCGGCAACGGACCCGGCCCGCTGTCCATCGAGGACGGCCGGGCGCGCTGCGCCCGGATCCAGCACACGCTGGCCGCCGGGTTCACCGGGGCCCTGCGCGAGCGCACGCTCGCCGAGCAGGAGGCCATCGCCCGCTCGGCGCTGACGGCCCGTTCGCACGCCGAAGAGGCCCTGCACGCCACCGAGGCCCGGTTCCGCGCGGTCTTCAAGGACGCCGCCATCGGCATCGGGATCGCGGACCTGGACGGCAACATCCTGGAGATCAACGACACGCTCACCAGGATGTTCGGCGGTCTCGAACACCATGTCCGCAGCCACAAGGTCAACGAGTGGGTCCACCCCGAGGACTCCCCGCAGGTGTGGAAGTACTACGACGAGCTGGTACGCGGTGAACGCGAGCACTACCGGGTCGAGAAGGCGTACTACCGCAACGACGGCACCGTCCTGTGGACCAACCTCACCGTCTCGCTGCTGCGCGACTCCGAGGGCCGCCCCGAGTACCAGCTCGCGCTGATGGAGGACACCACCGAGCGTCGGCTGCTCAATCTGCGGCTGCGGTACGAGGCCACTCACGACGCGCTCACCGGCCTGCCCAACCGGACCCTGTTCTTCGAGCGCCTGGAGAAGGCCCTCACCGCCCAGGAAGGCGGCCGCTTCGGCCTCTGCTACCTGGACCTCGACGGCTTCAAGGCCATCAACGACAGCCTCGGCCACGCCGCGGGCGACCGCCTCCTGGTCGAGGTCGCCGACCGGCTCCAGAGCTGCGCCACCGCGCCCGGCGAGATGGTCGCCCGGCTCGGCGGCGACGAGTTCGTCGCCCTGACCACCGGACCGGACACGGCCGAAGAGGTGCACGAACTGGCCGGCCGGATCCTGAACGCACTCGCCACCCCGATCCGCCTCGACGGGCGGGAACTCTCCGTCCGGGGCTCGATCGGCATCGTCGAGGGGCCCGCCGGGGAGCGCAGCGCCGCCGAGGTGCTGCGCAGCGCCGACATCACGATGTACCGGGCCAAGGCGGCGGGCGGCAACCGCTTCCAGCTCGCCGACGCGGAGGCGGACGAACGCGCCATCACCCGGCACGGGCTGACCACCGCGCTCCCGGCCGCCCTGGACCGGGGCGAGTTCTTCATCGAGTACCAGCCGCTGGTGCACCTGGGCGACGGTACGGTGCACGGCGCGGAGGCGCTCGTACGGTGGTGCCATCCGCAGCACGGGGTGCTCGGCCCCGACCGGTTCATCCCGCTCGCCGAGCACACCGGGCTCATCGTGCCGCTCGGCCGCTGGGTGCTGGAGGAGTCCGTACGGCAGGCGAACTTCTGGCAGGAGCGGCACAGCGACGGCGGCCCGCTGCGTATCAACGTCAACCTGTCGCCGACCCAGCTGCACCACCCCCGGCTGGTCGCGGAGACGGTCGACGTGCTGGAACGTTCCGGTCTGGAGCCGGGAGCGCTCTGCCTGGAGGTGACCGAGTCCGCCCTGATCGGCGCCGACGACGATCTCCTCAAGCCACTGCGGCAGCTCGCGGAGATGGGCGTCGACATCGCGCTCGACGACTTCGGCACGGGCTACTCGAACCTGGCGAACCTGCGCCGGCTGCCGGTGAGCGTCCTCAAGCTGGACCGGTCCTTCACCCGGGGCATGCAGCAGCACCCGGCGGACCCGGTCGACCTGAAGATCGTCGAGGGCATCGTGTCGCTGGCCCACAGCCTGGAGCTGGCCGTCACGGTGGAGGGCGTGGAGACCGGCGCGCAGGCCGACCAGCTGCGCCGGATCGGCTGCGACACCGCCCAGGGCTGGTACTACGCGCGCCCCGGCGCCCCGGACCGCATCCACTCCCTGCTGCTCGCGGACGCGGTCTGAGCCGCGGCCGGGCGGAGACCCCGCCCGGCACGCAGGGCCCACGTCAGCCGGGGACCGGCCGGTGCTCCAGCAGCATCCGCTGGAGCTCGCGCGCGGCCCGCGGCGGGTCCACGTCACTGCGGTGCGCCAGCGCGATCGTGCGCCGCAGCCCGCCCCCTGCCAGCGCGGTCCTGCGCAGATCGTGGCCGGCCCGGGCGGCGACCATGCTCGGCACCACGGCGATGCCGAGCCCCGCCCGTACGAAACCGAGCACCGCGTCCATCTCGCCGCCCTCGACGGTGAACGTCGGCTCGAAGCCCTCCGCGCGGCACGCGGCGAGTGTCAGCTCCCGCAGGTTGTACCCGTGCCGGAACATCACCAGCGGCGCCCCCTCCAGATCCGCGATCCGGATCGAGCCGTCCCGCCCCGGCGGCGGCTCCGTCGCCGCGGACACCACCACCAGGTCCTCCCGCAGCAGCTCCACCGTGGTCAGCGCGGGCGAGGCGGCCGGCAGCGGCAGCACCACGAGCGCCAGATCGAGCGCCCCGCGCGCCAGCTGACGTACGAGATCGTGCGAGCCGCCCTCCTCCAGCAGCAGTCGCACCCCCGGGTGCCGGTCGTGGAAGGCGCGGAGCAGATCCGGCAGCAGCCCGGTGCACAGGCTGGGCGTCGCCCCCAGCCGCACCCGGCCGCTGCGCAGCGAGACCAGCTCCTGGACCTCGTGGCGCGCGGTCTCCGCGTCGGCGAGGATCCGCCGGGCCAGCGGCAGGAGCGCCTCACCGGCGTCGGTGAGGGTGATGTTGCCCCGGGCCCGGCTGAACAGATCCGCGCCCAACTCCGCCTCCAGCGCCCGGATCTGCTGGGAGAGCGAGGGCTGCGACACATGCACCGCCTCGGCGGCCCGGGTGAAGTGCCGGGTCTCGGCGACGGCCACGAAGTAGGTGAGCTGCTGGAAGTGCATACGCCGACGATAGACCTCACCGATAGGCGCTGCCTATGGAGATCAGCCGGGCCATGTCTTGGACTGATCGGGCCCTCCGCCCCTACCGTCGTGTCCATGGCATTGGCAACGCGGACGGACCGACGGCCGTCGATGACGCGTACGCTCTGGGACTCGACCGTCGGCAAGAAGACGATCATGGCCGTGACCGGTCTGGTCATGCTCGGGTATCTCGTCGCCCACATGGTGGGCAACCTGAAGATCTTCTTCGGACCCGGTGAGTTCGACGGGTACGCCCACTGGCTGCGCACCCTGGGCGAACCGGTCCTGCACTACGAGTGGGCGCTCTGGATCGTCCGTGTGGGGCTCGTCGCCGCCGTCGTGCTGCACGGCGTCTCGGCGTACCAGCTGAGCCGCCGCGACATCAGGGCGCGCCCGGCCAAGTACGTCCACAAGAAGCCCCGCGCGAGTTACGCCACCCGGACCATGCGCTGGGGCGGCATCATCCTCGCGCTCTTCATCGTCTGGCACATCCTCGACCTGACGACCGGCACCGTGCACACGAGCTTCGAGGCCGGGCACCCTTACCAGAACGTCATCGACACCTTCTCGACCTGGTACGGCAACGTCATCTACATCGTCGCGGTGCTCGCCATGGGCCTGCACGTCCAGCACGGGTTCTGGAGTGCCGCGCAGACCCTCGGCGTCGGCAACGCGACCCGCGACCGCATCCTGAAGACCCTCGCCAACACGCTCGCGGCGGTGCTGACCCTGGGCTTCGTCTCCGTACCCGTCGCCGTCATGACCGGAGTGGTGAGCTGACATGCCCGACTACACGCAGTACCGCACGGGAGAGCCCGCCGTCGACACGAAGGCCCCCGAGGGCCCCGTCAACGAACGCTGGGACACCCGCCGCTTCCAAGCCAGACTCGTGAACCCCGCCAACCGGCGCAAACACACGGTCATCGTCGTCGGCACCGGCCTGGCCGGCGGTGCGGCCGGGGCCACCCTCGCCGAACAGGGCTACCACGTCGTCCAGTTCTGCTTCCAGGACTCGCCCCGGCGCGCCCACTCGGTCGCCGCCCAGGGCGGCATCAACGCCGCGAAGAACTACCGCAACGACGGCGACTCGATCCACCGGCTGTTCTACGACACCGTCAAGGGCGGCGACTTCCGTGCCCGGGAGTCCAACGTCCACCGGCTCGCCCAGATCTCCGTCGAGATCATCGACCAGTGCGTCGCCCAGGGCGTCCCCTTCGCCCGCGAGTACGGCGGCCTCCTCGACAACCGGTCCTTCGGCGGCGTCCAGGTCTCCCGTACGTTCTACGCGCGCGGCCAGACCGGACAGCAGCTCCTCCTCGGCGCCTACCAGGCGCTGTCCCGGCAGATCGCCACCGGCGGCGTCGAACTCCACGCCCGCACCGAGATGCTGGACCTGATCGTGGTCGACGGAAAGGCGCGCGGCATCGTCGCCCGCGACCTCGTGACCGGGAAGATCGACACCTACTTCGCCGACGCGGTCGTCCTGGCCACCGGCGGCTACGGCAACGTCTTCTACCTGTCGACCAACGCCATGAACTCCAACGCCACCGCGATCTGGCGGGCCCACCGGCGCGGCGCCTACATGGCCAACCCCTGCTTCACCCAGATCCACCCCACCTGCATCCCGCGCACCGGCGACCACCAGTCCAAGCTGACGCTGATGAGCGAGTCGCTGCGCAACGACGGCCGCATCTGGGTCCCCAAGGCCGAGGGCGACACCCGCCCGGCCAACGAGATCCCCGAGGGCGAGCGTGACTACTACCTGGAGCGCATCTACCCCGCCTTCGGCAACCTGGTGCCCCGCGACATCGCCTCCCGCGCCGCCAAGAACGTCTGCGACGAGGGGCGCGGCGTCGGCCCCGGCGGGCAGGGGGTCTACCTGGACTTCGCCGAGGCCATCCAGCGCATGGGCCGCAAGGCCGTCGAGGCCAAGTACGGCAACCTCTTCGACATGTACCAGCGGATCACCGACGAGGACCCCTACACGGTCCCCATGCGGATCTACCCCGCCGTGCACTACACGATGGGCGGCCTCTGGGTCGACTACGACCTCCAGACCACCATCCCCGGCCTCTTCGCCATCGGCGAGGCCAACTTCTCCGACCACGGGGCCAACCGGCTCGGCGCCTCCGCCCTGATGCAGGGGCTCGCCGACGGCTACTTCGTCCTGCCCTCCACCATCAACGACTACCTCGCCCGCAACCCGCACACCGAGAACGTCGACGCCGAACACCCCGCCGTCGCCGAGGTGGTGGCGGAGACCGAGGACCGCATCAACCTGCTCCTCTCCGTCGACGGCGACCGCACCCCCGACTCCTTCCACCGCGAGATCGGTGAACTCATGTGGGAGTACTGCGGGATGGCCCGCACCGAGGACGGCCTGCGCAAGGCGCTCGCGAGAATCCCCGAGATCCGCGAGGAGTTCTGGCACCGCATCAAGGTCCCCGGCACCGGCGAGCAGTTCAACCAGTCGCTGGAGAAGGCGAACCGCATCGTCGACTACCTGGAGCTCGCCGAGCTCATGTGCCTCGACGCCCTGCACCGCGCCGAGTCCTGCGGCGGCCACTTCCGCGAGGAGTCCCAGACCCCGGACGGCGAGGCCGAACGGCGCGACGAGGAGTTCTCCTACGCCGCCGCCTGGGAGTTCACCGTCACCGGCGGCGCCCCCGTCCTGCACAAGGAAGACCTCGTCTTCGAGTACGTCCACCCCACCCAGCGGAGCTACGCATGAAGCTCACCCTGCGCGTCTGGCGTCAGCGCAACGCCGAAGAGCCCGGCGCCATGGCCACCTACGAAGTCGACAACATCTCCGCCGACATGTCGTTCCTGGAGATGCTCGACACCCTCAACGAGGAACTCACCCTCGCCGGGGACGAGCCCGTCGCCTTCGACCACGACTGCCGTGAGGGCATCTGCGGCGCGTGCAGCCTCGTCATCAACGGCGACGCCCACGGCCCGGAGCGCACCACGACCTGCCAGCTCCACATGCGGTCGTTCTCCGATGGCGACACGATCGACATCGAGCCCTGGCGCGCCTCCGCCTTCCCGGTCATCAAGGACCTGGTCGTGGACCGCTCCTCGTTCGACCGGATCATCCAGTCCGGCGGTTACATCTCCGCCCCCACCGGCACCGCTCCGGACGCCCACGCCACCCCGGTGCCGAAGCCGGACGCCGACTTCGCCTTCGAGCACGCCGAGTGCATCGGCTGCGGGGCCTGCGTCGCCGCCTGCCCCAACGGCTCGGCGATGCTGTTCACCTCGGCGAAGGTCAACCATCTCAACGTCCTGCCGCAGGGCGCCCCCGAACGCGAGACCCGCGTCCTGGACATGGTGGCCCAGATGGACGAGGAGGGCTTCGGCGGCTGCACCCTGGCCGGCGAGTGCGCCACGGCCTGCCCGAAGGGCATCCCGCTGCCGTCGATCGCCGCGATGAACAAGGAGTGGCTGCGGGCCACCCGTAAAGTCCGCCGCTGACAGGGGGAGTCGATCCCGTACGGCTCCGATCACGTCCGGAGCCGTACGGGATCGGAGCCGTAGGGGATCGGCGATGTCAGCCGCCCAGCGCCTTCGCCAGATACGGGGCCGTGCGGCTCCCGGCGTCCCGCGCCACCTCGGCCGGGGTGCCGGCCGCGACGATCCGGCCGCCCCGGTCTCCGCCCTCGGGGCCGAGGTCGATGACATGGTCCGCGCCCGCCACGACGGCCATGTCGTGCTCCACGACCACCACCGTGCTCCCACCGTCGACGAGCGCGTGCAACTGCCGCATCAGCACTTCCACATCGGCCGGATGCAGCCCGGTCGTCGGCTCGTCCAGCAGATACAGCGTGTGCCCGCGCCGGGTGCGCTGGAGCTCCGCCGCCAGCTTGATGCGCTGCGCCTCACCGCCGGACAGCTCCGTGGCGGGCTGCCCCAGCCGCAGATAGCCGAGCCCCACGTCCAGCAGGGTCCTCAGCGCGCGTTCGGCGGCGGGCGTCCCGGCAAAGAAGGAGGCCGCCGACTCCACGGCCAGATCCAGGACCTGAGCGATCGTCAGGCCGTCCAGCGTGACGTCCAGCGTCTCCGGGTTGTAGCGCGCACCATGACAGTCCGGGCAGGGCGCGTAGGTGCTGGGCAGGAACAGCAGCTCCACCGAGACGAAGCCCTCGCCCTGGCAGGTCTCGCACCGTCCGCCGCTCACGTTGAACGAGAACCGCCCCGCCCCGTAGCCGCGCTCGCGGGCTGTCTCCGTCCGCGCGAACAGCTTCCGTACGGCGTCGAACAGGCCGGTGTACGTGGCCAGATTGGACCGGGGCGTACGCCCGATGGGCTTCTGGTCGACCTGGACGAGCCGGTCCACCGCCGCAAGACCGGTGACGGAAGCGCAGAACCGCTCGCCCGCCCCGGTTGCCTCCTCGCCGGACTGCCGGTCGGCCAGCACCCCGGCGAGCACCTGGCCGACCAGGGTCGACTTGCCCGAGCCGGACACCCCGGTCACCGCCGTGAACACCCCGAGCGGGAACGCCGCGTCGACGCCGCGCACATTGTGCCGCTCCACGCCGGTGAGCCGGATCCACCCGGACGGGGTGCGCGGCTCACGGACCGGTGCGGTGTCCCGGCCGTCCTCGGGGAACAGGAAGCGGCGCGTCGCCGACTCCGGGACCTGGGCGAGCCCCTCCGGCGGCCCGCTGTGCAGCACCCGCCCGCCGTGCTCCCCGGCCAGCGGGCCCACGTCCACCAGCCAGTCCGCCCGCCGCACCACGTCCATCTGGTGCTCGACCACGAAGACCGAGTTCCCGGCCTCCTTCAGGCGCCCCAGCACCCCGAGCAGCGCCTCGGTGTCCGCCGGATGCAGCCCGGCCGACGGCTCGTCCAGGACGTACACGACACCGAAGAGCCCGGACCGCAACTGCGTCGCCAGCCTCAGCCGTTGCAGCTCACCGGAGGACAGTGTCGGGGCCGTCCGGTCCAGGCTCAGATAGCCGAGCCCCAGCTCCGTCACCGTCCCGATCCGCGCCAGCAGATCGGCCGTCAGCACCCGGGCCGTCTCCTCGCCGCCGGCCCCCGCACCGTCGGCCTCGGCACCCGACAGCACGGCCGCGAGCACGGACAGCGGCAGCCCGGCCAGTTCCGCGATGGTCCGCCCCGCGAAGGTCACCGCCATCGCCTCGGCCCGCAGCCGGCTCCCGCCGCACACCGGGCACGGGGCGCTGGTCAGAAAGCGCTCGGCCTTCGCCCGCAGAGACCGGCTCTTGGTATCGGCGAAGGTGTGCAGCACATAGCGCCGCGCGCTCATGTACGTTCCCTGGTAAGGGCGTTGGATCCGGCCCGCGTCCCGCACCGGATGCACGGTCACCACGGGCTGCTCGTCGGTGAACAGGATCCACTCGCGGTCCTTCGGGTCCAGCTCCCGCCAGGGCCGGTCGACGTCGTGGCCCAGCGCGTCCAGCACGTCGCGCAGGTTCTTCCCCTGCCAGGCCCCCGGCCAGGCGGCGATCGCCCCCTCCCGGATCGACAGGGAGGGATCCGGGACGAGCAGCTCCTCGTCCGTCCGGTGGATCCGCCCCAGCCCGTGGCACTCCGGGCACGCCCCGACCGCCGTGTTGGGGGAGAAGGAGTCGGAGTCCAGCCGCTCGGCCCCCGGAGGATAGTCCCCGGCCCGGGAGAACAGCATCCGCAACGAGTTGGAGAGCGTGGTGACCGTCCCGACGGACGACCGGGCCCCCGGTGCGGAGCGCCGCTGCTCCAGCGAGACGGCGGGCGGCAGCCCGGTGATCTCCCCGACGGCGGGTGCGCCCACCTGGTGGATCAGCCGACGGGCGTAGGGGGCGACGGACTCGAAGTAGCGGCGCTGGGCCTCGGCGTAGATCGTGCCGAACGCCAGCGAGGACTTCCCCGATCCCGACACGCCCGTGAAGACGGTCAGGGTGTCGCGCGGAATGTCGACCCGGACGTCCTTGAGGTTGTGCTCGCGCGCGCCGCGCACCCGGACGTACGGGTCGTGGGGGGAGTGCATGGGGCTCGGCTCCGTACATGAGGGGACAAACGGTTTGATTCTAGGCGTGGGTGGTGGGCCGGGCCGGTCCGCCACCTGGGCGTACGGCGCAGCAGGCCGGTACGGCGAGGGCCGCGATGCCCGCCGCGACCAGGAGCGCACCGGGCGGAAACCGGTCCGCCAGGGGCCCGGCGACGGCGGCCCCCACGGCGAAACCGGTGATCTTCAGGCTGGCGCCCGTCGTGAAGACCTGGGCGCGCAGCCGCTCCGGCGCCTCCCGGTGGCGTACCGCGAACAGGGCGGTGAGCTGGGGTCCTTCCGCGAGTCCCACGACGGCCACCGCCACGACGAGCGCCACCGGTCCTCCTGTGGCGGCCAGGGCGAGGGCGGCGGCCTGGAGGAGCGGGGCGGCCCACAGGACCGTGTCGGGGGCGACGGCGTGCGGGTGCCGGGCGAGGACGGCGTTGGCCAGGAGCGCGGAGAGCGCCGCGCAGGAGAGCAGCGCCGCGCCGAAACCGGCTCCGCCCACCGCGCGTTCGCCCAGCAACGGGAGGCAGACGGTCATCATGCCCTGGGCCGAGCAGGAGAGCACCGAGGTGAGCGTGGCCCGGGCCAGGGGCCGGCTGCCGGCGATGGCCCGGACGCCCGAGGCGACGAAACCGGTCAGCGGTGCGGCCCGCGACTTCGCGGTCGGCCCGGAGACCGGCGCCGGAGCCGGTCCGGAGACCGGAGGCAGACGCCAGGCGGCGGGCGCGGCCGCCGCGATGAGCACCGCTGAGACCACCACGGCCGTCGGTGCGCCGAGTGCCTCGGCAGCACCGCCCGCGAGGGCCGGACCGGCCAGGCCCGCCGCGCCGAAGGTCATCGCGTCGAGCGCGTTCGCCCGGGGCAGCCGGCCGGCCGGGACGGTCCGGGGCAGTTGGGCCGTCCAGCCGCCCGACAGTGCGGGCCCCAGCAGCCCGGTCACGACCGCGACCAGCAGGGTGACGGCGACCGGGCCCCGGCCGAGCGCCCCGAGGGCGACCGCCAGTCCCGTCGCGTACAGGACGAGCGCTCCGGCCAGCAGGCGGCCCGGCCGGGGCGAACGGTCGAGCAGCGCCCCGAGCACCGGCCCGCCGATCGCGGCGGAGACGGTGACGGCCGCGAGCAGCGAGGACGCCCCCGTGGCCGAGCCGGTGAGAGCGAGCCCGGCCAGCAGGAGCGCGGGACCGGCCGTCTCGTCCCCGGTACGGGCCAGGAGCGCGCCCACCAGGTAAGAGCGGGAGGAGGGGTGACGGTCTGCCATGGGAGGGACCGTACGGAAGTAACGTAAAACTGCGCAAGATACGTTACATTTGGCGGATGTCCTCCACCGCCGACAACTGGTCCACCCGGCACTCCGTGCTCACCAACGCCCGCCGCGCCGCCGCCCTGGTGAACGCCCTCACCGGCGGCCCCCCGGACCCCGGCGAGGTCGCCGAGATCCTGTACGCGTACGGGGAGAGCGGCACCATCGACCTCACCGCCCGGGACCTCGCGGAGATGAGCACGGCGGCTGCCCGGCTGCGCGAGGTCTTCGCCGCCACCGACGCAGACGGCGCGGCCGCCGCTCTCAACGGTCTTCTGCGCGAGCACACCGGTCCGCTCCGGCTGACCTCCCACGAGGGCGACAGCCCATGGCACCCCCACATCGACCACGACGACGAAGCGCCCTGGGGCGCCTGGCTGCTCGCCTCGTCCTGCCTGGCGCTGACGGTGCTCGTCTGGGACCGTCAGCGTCCGCCCGGGCGGATCTGCGCCTCGCCGAGCTGCCCCGACGTCTTCATCAACCAGGGCAGTGGCCCGGACCGCCGTTACTGTTCACGCCGCTGTGCCACTCGCGAACGCGTCGCCGCCCACCGGCGGCAGCAGGCGTGACCTCCTTCGCCTGCTCGGAGCCAACGTTCGCTCAGCTCGCCCGCGGGGCGATCCCGGCCAGCCGTCGCAGTGAATCCACCAGCGCCTCACGGTCGTACGTACTCGTCGTCACGAGCACCTCGTCCGCACCGGTCTCCTTGATCGCCCGCTCCAGCTGCTCGGTGACCTGCTCCTCCGTGCCGTGGATGTGACCGTCGAGCCCGCGTTCGTACAGCTCCCGCTCCTTCGCCGTCATCGTGCGGCGCTCGATCTCCTCGGCGGGGGCCAGCGGCGGAAAGTCCCCGTGTGTGCGGGAGTACGCCATGGCCCACGCCTCCGGTACGAGCAGCCGACGGGCCGCGTCCTCGGTGGCGGCGACGGCCACCGTGCCCGCGACGATCACCTCCGGGCGCTCGGCGCGGGCGGAGGGGCGGAAATCGCGGCGGTAGACCTCGATGGCGCGCAGCACCTTCTCCCGGCCGCGCAGGTCGCCGATGACGAGGGGGAGCCCGGCGGCGGCCGCGACCGACGCGCCCTCCCCGATCGCCAGGACGTACGCGGGGATCCGCAGGCCCTCCGCCGGGTGGGCGTGCACCCGGGGATGAGCCTGCTGGGTGCCGTCGATCCAGCCGAGCAGTTCGGCCAGCCGTCCGGGGAAGTCCTCGGCGTCCTCCTTGCCGTGGCCCAGCGCCCGGCGTACGCCGTCGGTGAAGCCCACGGAGCGGCCGAGCCCCATGTCGATCCGGCCGGGGAAGAGGGCGGCGAGCACCCCGAACTGCTCGGCGACGACCAGCGGCCGGTGGTTGGGCAGCATCACTCCGCCGGTGCCGACCCGGATGGTGGAGGTCGCGGCGGCGACGGCGGCGGCCAGCACCGTCGGAGCGGACCCCACGACCCCCGGCACCCCGTGGTGCTCGGAGACCCAGAAGCGGTGGAAGCCGAGCGCCTCCGCCTCCCGGGCCAGATCCACGGTGTCGCGCAGCGCCCGGGATGCCTCGTGACCCTCACGGGTGCGGGAACGGTCCAGGACGGAGAATCGGGTCGACGCGATCACAGAGCTCACGCTCTGTTCAACGCGCTCGTTCCCCAGGGATTCCCGCGGTGCTCCCTGGGCTGAGGCGCCCCCCTGAGCCGAGGTGCTTCCTAAGCTGGGGGAGTGGAGAACGACGCACGGCCGCTGGCCGTATTCGACCTGGACAACACACTCGCGGGCACCGCCCACCGGCAGCACTTCCTGGAGGGCGCCAAGCGCGACTGGGCCGGCTTCTTCGCCGCGGCCGTGGACGACCCGCCGCTCCCGGAGGGCGTCAGGATGGTGCACGCGAGTGCCGAGGAGTGCCGAATCGTCTATCTGACCGGGCGCCCCGAGCGGTGCCGTCGCGACACCGTGCGCTGGCTGAGCCGCCAGGGGCTGCCCGAGGGCACGCTGTTCATGCGGCGCAACGACGACCGGCGCCCCGCCCGCCGGACGAAGCTGGACATCCTCCGGCGGCTGGGGCGGACGGGGCAGGTGCGCATGCTCGTGGATGACGACGAGCTGGTCTGCGATGCGGCCGAGGTGGCCGGATTTGCCGTGGTGCGGGCCCGCTGGGCCGATCCATCGGCTGTCCTGAAGGACGCCCAGGAGCGGGAGGGGCGTACCTGATCAGGTGTTTTCGTCGAGCCGAAAGCCCACCTTCAGGCCGACCTGATAGTGCGCGATTCGGCCATCTTCGATATGGCCGCGAACTTGATTAATCTCGAACCAATCGAGATTGTGCAACGTTTCCGCCGCTCTTGCGACGCCGTTCCGGATCGCCGCGTCGACGCCCTCGTCGGAGGTTCCTACGATCTCGGTGACCCGATAGGTGTGATTCGCCATTGTTTGTCTCCTCTCCTGTGACCACGGTGCCCCAATCCGGGGCGTCCCGCGAGGGGGAGAGTGGGGTGAGTCGGCACAGGCGTCCGCCTTGACCTACCCATTGGTCCATACCAAAATTCAGCCAACCACCCGTGCGAGCGCCGCCCGCAATCCCCCCACACCGGGTCCCGATTTCGTTGTGCCGTTTCGCAGAAGGTGACCACGTGAAGAACCGCATCCTGACCGGAGCCGTCGCGCTTGTCTCGACCGTCGCACTCAGCGGATGCGGCTTGATATCGGGGGCGGGCGGCGGTGACCGGACAGTGACGGTCTGGCTGATGAAGGACAGCGTCTCGCCCGGCTTCCTGGACAAGTTCACCCGCTCGTACGAGGAGGAGAACCCCTCGATCGAGCTGGACTTCCAGATCCAGGAGTGGAGCGGCATCGGCCCCAAGGTCATCGCCGCTCTGGAGGGCGATGACGCCCCGGACGTGATCGAGGTCGGAAACACCCAGGTCGCGCAGTACGCGGAGAGCGGCGGCCTGCGGGATCTGACCCTCGAGTCGATGCGCGACCTGGGCAGCGAGGACTGGCTGCCCGGCCTGGCCCAGCCCGGCAGCATCAACGGGGTGCAGTACGGCATCCCCTGGTACGCGGCCAACCGGGTGGTGATCTACAACAAGGACATCTTCCAGGAGGCGGGCATCGACGGCGTCCCGAAGACGCGCGCCGAGTGGATCGCCGCCACCGAGAAGCTCAACAACGGCGGAAACCAAGGCATTTACCTGGCCGGTCAGAACTGGTACGTGCTCGCCGGATTCATCTGGGACGAGGGTGGCGAGCTCGCCGACGAGAACGGCGGCGACTGGCAGGGCGCCCTGGACACCCCTCAGGCCCTCGCGGGCATGGAGTTCTACCAGAAACTCCAGGCGCTCGGCGACGGCCCCAAGGACGCCGACGAGGAGAAGCCCCCGCAGACCGACGTATTCGCCAAGGGAGACGTCGCCCAGATCATCTCCGTGCCGGGCAGCGCCGCGCTCATCGAGCAGAAGAATCCCGAACTCAAGGGAAAGCTGGGCTACTTCCCCATTCCCGGCAAGACCGCGAAAGAGCCCGGCTCGGTATTCACCGGCGGCTCCGACCTCATCGTCCCGAAGAACGCCGACGAGCGCAGCGCGGGCATCGCCGTCGTCAAGGCGCTGGCGAGCGAGAAGTGGCAGACGGAGCTGGCCCGGGGCATGAGTTACGTCCCCAACAAGCCGAGCCTCGCCCATGTCATCGAGGGCGAGGAGGGCACCGCGGCGATGGCGGAAGGCGCCACCCGCGGTCGTGCCACCCCCAACTCGGCCCAGTGGGCCCGGGTCGAGGCGGAGAACCCGATCAAGCCCTATATGACGGCCGTGCTCCAGGGCGGCGATCCCGCACGGGAGGCCAAGGCCGCCTCCGAGCGCATCACCGCCCTGCTCACCGGCACCGGCTGATCCCGCCCGGGGACCATCCGGGCGGCGGCCGGGGACGCTCCGTCCCTGGGGATTCAGCCGTCGCACATCCGCGCTCCCCACGGCGGTCACGTCGAATCCAGCCGGTGACGGAAGAAGTAAGGGGTCGGTGCGTCGCACCCGCGACGGTCCGGCCCCTGACCTCTTCCGTCACCGGAGACCGCCATGACCGTGCTGCCCGTCGCCCCGCACCACGCCGTCCCCGCCCCGGCACCCGCCCCCGAGGCCGCCCGTGCCACCGCCACCGAACCGGCCTACCGGGTCTCCCTCGCCACCTGCCAGGAGGACGTACGCGCGGCGCAGCGACTGCGCCACCTGGTGTTCGCCGGGGAGCTCGGAGCCCGGCTGGAGGGACCCGAACCCGGCCTGGACAGCGACGCCTTCGACGCGTACTGCGACCACCTGCTGGTCCGGGAGACCGCCACCGGGGAGGTCGTCGCCACCTACCGCCTGCTGCCGCCGGACCGGGCCCGGATCGCCGGACGCCTCTACGCGGAGAGCGAGTTCGACCTCAGCAGGCTCGCCCCGATCCGCGACGACCTCGTCGAGGTCGGCCGTTCCTGCGTCCACCCCGCCCACCGCGACGGCGCGGTCATCGCCCTCGTCTGGGCCGGACTCGCCCGCTACATGGAGCGCACCGGCCACACCTGGATAGCGGGCTGCTGCTCCCTCCCGCTGGCCGACGGCGGCGCCTCGGCCGCCCGCAGCTGGAACACCGTACGCGCGGGACACCTCGCCCCCCAGGAATACTGGGTCACCCCGCACCGCCTCTGGGACTCCTCCGCGCACGGCCCGGAAACCGGCTCCCGGGCGGACCTCCCGCCGCTGCTGCGCGGCTACCTCCGGCTCGGCGCCCAGATCTGCGGAGCCCCCGCGTACGACCCCGACTTCAACGTCGCCGACCTGTACGTCCTGCTCTCGCTGCGCCGGACCGACCCGCGCTATCTGCGCCACTTCCTCTCCCTGGCCCCGCTGCGATGACCGGTGTTCCCGGCCCCGCTGCGATGACCGGCTGGCTGCCCGTCGCCCCGTGCACCCCGGACGGCTGCGCCCGGCACACCGGAGCCGTACGCGCTTTGCTGCCCGCCGCCCTCCTTCTGCTGTCCGGCTGCGCGCTGGTCCTGCTGGGGGTGGCCTGCGTCCCGCTGGTCCGGCTGCTCGGGGCCGGCCCACGACACCGGCTGACCCGGCGCTGGGCGCGCGCCGTTCCACAGGCGTTCGGCGTACGCGTCATCGTCCGGCCGCACCTGCCGTCCGGTGCCCGGGCCAGCGCCCCGGACAGCGGCGAACTGGTCGTCGCCAACCACATCTCCTGGCTCGACATACCGCTGGTCGCGTCCGTGCTGCCCGGCCGGACGGTCGCCAAGCGCGAGATCCGGTGCTGGCCACTCCTGGGGCCTCTCGCCGCGCGCGGCGGCACCCTGTTCATCGACCGCGACCGGCTGCGCGCCCTGCCCGCCGCCGTCCGGGAGATCGCGACGGCCATGCGCTCCGGCTCCCGGGTCGTGGTGTTCCCCGAGGGCAGCACCTGGTGCGGACGGGGCGGCGGCGCCTTCCGGCCCGCCGTGTTCCAGGCGGCGATCGACGCCGGGGCGACGGTCCGGCCGGTCCGGATCACCTATCGCACTGACCCGCACGGGCCAGGGCTCACCGCCGGCGCGGTCGCGTTCGTCGGGGCCGACCCGCTCGCAGCCTCCCTGTGGCGGGTGGTGCGGGCGGCCGGGCTCACCGCCCACGTCGACGTGCTCGCACCGATCCCGGCGGACGCCGAGGACGCCCGCCGCGCCCTGGCCCGCAGGGCACGAGCGGCCGTCCTCGGACCGGGAGACCTCCTCCAGGCCGGTCAGACCGCCGTGGCCAGCGACAGGGCGAACCGGCCCGCCGCGTCCGTCCACCACTGAGCCAACCGCATACCGGCGGCGGCCAGCTCCTCGCGGACGTCCTCCGGCCGGAACTTCGCCGACACCTCCGTACGCAGCTCCTCACCGGCCTCGAACGGCACCACGAGATCCAGCTCCCGGATCTTGACGCTCAGCGCCCGCCGGGCCCGCAGCCGCATCTCGATCCACCGTTCCCGCGGATTCCAGACCGCGCGATGATCGAAGCCGTCGAGCGGGAAGTCGGCCCCCAACTCACGGTTGACGACGCTCAGGACGTTCTTGTTGAATGCCGCCGTCACCCCGGCCGCGTCGTCGTACGCGGCCACCAGCGTCTCCTCCTCCTTCACCAGATCCGTGCCCAGCAGCAGCGCGTCACCGGGCGAGAGCATCCCGCGCACCGACCGCAGGAACGTGGCGCGCTCCTCCGGCAGCAGATTGCCGATCGTCCCGCCGAGGAACACCACCAGCCGGGGGCCCGGCGTCTGAGGCAGAACCAGCCCGGCGGTGAAGTCGGCGATGAGCGCGTGGACGGAGAGGCCGGGGTGTTCGGCGAGCAGCGACTCCGCCGCTCCCGTCAGCGCGCTCTCGCTCACGTCCACGGGGACGTAGGCGTGCAGGTCGGGGAGGACCTCCAGGAGATGGCGGGTCTTCTCGGACGACCCCGAGCCCAGCTCGATCACGGTCCGGGCGCCCGACGCGGCGGCGATCTCCTCCGCCCGGGTCTGGAGGATCTCCCGCTCCGCGCGCGTCGGGTAGTACTCCGGCAGCCGGGTGATCTCCTCGAACAGCTCGCTGCCGCGGGCGTCGTAGAACCACTTCGGCGGCAGCGTCTTGGGATGCCGGGTCAGACCGCCGAGGACATCGGCGCGCAGCGCCGCGTCCGTCGCGTCCACCGGCAGGGTGCGGGTCAGAGAGTAGGGACTCACGCGGGGGGCTCCTTGAGCGGGGTGAGCAGGACGTCCGAGGCGGTCGCGACCAGCAGGGTGCGGTCGGGGACCTCGCGCCAGAGCGGGTCGTCGTCGTACGGCTCCGAGGCGACCGCGGTGCGGCGGCCCGGCTCCGTGCGGTACCAGAGGGTGTCGCCCCACGCGGTCGCCGTGATGGTGGCGCCGTCGGTGAGCAGCAGATTCAGCCGGGAGCCGGGGGCGGCGGACGCGACCTCGCGGACCGTCTCCGCGACGGCACGCGGCACATCGTCCCCGAGGTCGGTCCGGTGCCGGATCAGCGCCCAGACCAGTGCCGAGTCGTTCCGGGCGGCCAGCGACAGGAGCTTCTCGGCGGGCAGGGCGGCAGCCGGGCCGGCGAGCGACGCGGGCCAGCCCTTCACCGCCCCGTTGTGGCTGAACAGCAGCCGCCCGGCGGTGTACGGCGCGGCTGCGGCCTCCCCGTCCGCACCCGCCTCGGTGGCATCCCGTACGGCGGCGAGCAGCGCGGTGCTGCGGACCACCCGGGCCAGATCGGTGAAGGTCTCGTCGCCCCATATGGGGCCCTGGCGGCGGTAGCGTCCGGGTGCGGGGTCGCCCTCCGCGTACCAGCCGACGCCGAAACCGTCCGCGTTGACCGTGCCGTAGCGCTGGCGGCGCGGCTCCCAGGACTGCCGCACCAAGGAGTGCGGAGGCTGGGCGAGCACCTCGCCCAGCGCCACAGATTCGCCCACGTAGGCGATATGACGGCACATCAGGCATCCCTCGCCGTACGGAAACCGGCGAAGATCTGCCGTCGCACCGGAAGGTCCCAGTTGCGGAAGGTGCCCCGGCAGGCGACCTGGTCCACGGCGAACGACCCGCCGCGCAGCACCTTGTGCCCCGGGCCGAAGAACACTTCCGAATACTCGCGGTAGGGAAACGCCACGAACCCCGGGTACGGCAGGAAGTCGCTGGAGGTCCACTCCCACACATCGCCGATCAACTGCCCCGCCCCGGCCGGCGACCGGCCCTGCGGATACGCCCCGGACCGCGCCGGACGCAGATGGCGCTGCCCCAGATTGGCCCGCTCCGGCGTCGGATCCTCGTCGCCCCACGGATAGCGCCGCGAGCGGCCGGAGACGGGGTCGTGCCGGGCGGCCTTCTCCCACTCGGCCTCGGTCGGAAGCCGCCGTCCCGCCCAGCGGGCGTACGCGTCCGCCTCGTACCAGCTGACGTGCAGCACCGGTTCGTCGTGCGGCACCGGTTCGGTCACCCCGAACCGGCGGCGCAGCCACTGCCCCGCCTCCCGGCGCCAGAACAGCGGCGCGGACAAGCCGTGTTCACGGACCATGGCCCAGCCGTCGGGCGCCCACCACCGCTCGTCCCCGTACCCGTCGTCCTCGATGAAGCGGAGGTAGGCGCCGCAGGTGACCGGCGAGGCGTCCAGGTGGAACGCCGCCACGTCGCGCCGGTGCGCGGGGCGCTCGTTGTCCAGCGCCCACGGTTCGGCGGACGTCCCCATCGTGAACGGGCCACCGGGGACGAACACTTCGCTCGGAACCGTCCCGGCGCCGACGGGCTCGGGAGGAGCGGGAGGGGCAGGGGCTGTGAGGGCTGCCGGTCCCGCCCTCAGCTGATGGGTGATCAACATCGTCTCGTCGTGCTGCTGTTCGTGCTGGGCGATCATCCCGAACGCGAACCCGGCCCGCTCCAGCGGGCCCCCGCCCTCGTGCAGGGGGGTGCCCTCCAGCAGTTCCAGTGCCCGCCCCCGTACGTCGGAGGCGTACGTCCGGGCCTCGGCGGGGGCCAGCAGCGGCAGCGAGGGGCGCGAGGCGCGCGAGTGCTCGAAGGCGTTGTACAGCCCGTCGATCTCCGGGCACAGCGCCTCCCGCCCGCCGACGGCGCGCAGCAGCCACTGCTCCTCCTGATTGCCGATGTGCGCCAGGTCCCAGACCAGCGGCGACATCAAAGGGGAGTGCTGGGCGGTCAGTTCACCGTCGTCCACACTGTCGGTGAGCAGCGTCGTGCGGTCACGCGCGGCCAGCAGCGCATCCAGGGCACGCCGCCGCAGGGCCTCCGGATCGACACCGGAGGCGAAGGGGAAACCGGTGGCGGCGGGGCCGGAGACCTGGGTGGGATCGAACGCGTCGGACAGTTGACGGGGCTCGGACTCTTCGCGGGGCTCTTCGTGTCCACGGTGCTGGGTCATGCGGGGGCCGCCTTCTGCTCGGTCAGCAGGCTGAGATCGGTGAGGTCGCCCGGCTCGGGCAGATCGTCGGCCGGACATCGGCCCCGGGCGACATAGCGGTCGGTGAAGGCGGCCACCGTCTCGCGCACCGCGTCGCTCGCGCCCATCCGCTCCAGCGCCGGAAGCGCCGCCCCGAAGCAGGTGACGGCCGCGGCCCGCAACTCCGGATCGGCGAGACCTTCGCGCGCGGCGGCCGTCCAGAGCGGATTGCGCGGGGCCGCCGCCGCGCCTGCCGTCTCGGCCAGCGGCTTCACGGCCCGGTACACGGTCTCGGCGGCCTCCGGGTCGTCGAACAGGGCCGTGGCGACGGCGAGCGGCACCAGCCACCCGTCGGGTCCGCTCTGGGCGTCGATCATCCGCAGTTCGAGATGGCCGCGCGGCCGGACCGGCGGGAACAGCGTGGTCAGGTGGTAGTCGAGATCGGCCTGCACCGGTGGCCGGGGCACCCCGGTGCGGATCCACTCGCGGAAGGTGAGCCCCTCGGGGACGTCCCACGGGCCGCTCTCGCACCGGATGCACAACACGGTCGTGTCCAGGACATGCGCGGCCCAGGCCTCGCGGGGCGCGCGCCCGGTGCCCGGGGCGAGGGTCCGGCCCGGGTCGAGGTCGGCCCAGAGCGCCTGCCGGGTGGAGGACCAGCCGGTCCGGCGGCCCTGCTGGAACGGCGAATTCGCGAACGCCGCCACCAGCACCGCACCCAGCAGGTGCGCGAGCTGCCAGCGCCGCCCGTAGCCGAGCGGCCCCGGCTCCTCCTCGCCCGCGTCCAGACAGACCTGGACCGACGCGGAGGTGCACATCATCGCCCGCCCGGCCGGCCCCGTCCGGTCCAGAGCGGCCTCCATCGCCTCGTAACGCGGCTCCCGCAGCCTGCGGTGCGCGGTCTGCCACGGATCCACGCCGAGCCCGACCGGCGCGAGCCCCGCCGTGCCCAGCGCCGCACGGACCGCCGCCAGATCGGCCGCGGTCGTCGCGACGCACTCCATCAACGAACCGGCCGGCTGGGAACTGAGTTCCAGCTGCCCGCCCGGCTCGAACGTCAGCGCGGCGCTCAGCGGCAGCGCCCGGACCGCCTCGACGGCGCTGTCCAGCCGCTCCTGGCCGACCGGGACGTGCGGACGTTCCCGGTCATGGATGAGCCATTCGAGTTCCACGCCCACGGTTCGGGGCGGACCCGTCTTGAAACATATGCCGCGCAGTAAATCCTCTGCCCCGCTCTCGTCGAGCGGTGTGGCGTCCGGGCGCGAGCCGGTTGCGCCGGGAATGTCCAAGGCCATGAGGGCCTCCTTCTCAGCTGCCTGCCTACCAGCCAAACCCGTACCCGGAGATCGCACAAGGGTGCCCCCGAGCCAGGAAATCCGCTTGCGCCCAGGCCGGGTTCCCCGCCAGCATGCCCCGTATGCACCACACGGGGGAGCGCCGGTGAGCGCGCGGCTGCGCGGGATCGCGCGCGAGACGGAAGCAGTCGTCGAAGCCGGGCGATATCGCAACGCAGCAGGTCAGGACGTGTCCATCGAGCGAGCGGTGGCCGCCGCGCGCTCCGGCACCCGGCTCCACGGCCCGGAACCGGTGCCCGTCGCCGCCCTGGACACCGACCGCACCCCGCACATCGAGGTCACCGCCGAGAGCAGCCTGGCCGCGGCCCGCCGGATGACCGGTGAGGCCCCCGGCCGGGTCGCCGTCCTGAACTACGCCTCCGCCCGTAACCCCGGCGGCGGCTACCTCAACGGCGCCCAGGCCCAGGAAGAGGCTCTGTGCCGTGGATCAGCCCTCCACACGACCCTGCTGCGCGCCCCCGAGTACTACGCGCACCACCGCGCGGAGCGCAGCGCCTTCTACACCGACCGGGTGATCCACTCGCCCGCCGTGCCGGTCTTCCGCGACGACCGCGGCGACTTCCTGGACGCCCCGTACACGGCGGGATTCCTCACCTCGCCCGCGCCGAACGCCGGAGTGATCCGACGGCAGACCCCCGAGGACGCCCACCGGATTCCGGCCGCACTCGCCTCCCGCGCCGAACGGGTCCTGGAGGTCGCGGCCGTACGCGGCTATCGCAGGCTCGTCCTGGGCGCCTGGGGCTGCGGAGTCTTCGCGAACGATCCGGGGCAGGTGGCGGAGGCGTTCCGGGCGCTGATCGGCGAGGGCGGCCGGTTCGGCGGCCACTTCGAGCAGATCGTCTTCGGGATCCTGGACCGGAACCCCGACTCCGCCGTCCGGGCGGCCTTCACCCGGACCTTCGCCTGACCCGGAGCCCGGAGCCCGGAGCCCGGAGCCCGGACCTTCGCCATCCGCCGGACACGCCCCTCGGCGCTCAGCTCCAGCCGTACCGCTCGCGCAGCCGCTCGACGACCCGGTCGAAGCGCTCCCGGTCCAGCGCGCACGCCTCCCGGCGCATCCCGTCCTCGTGGACCCGGAGCACCCGGTCCAGATCGGCCCAGGACGGCCGCCCCGAGCTGTCCCAGGGGCCCGCGCCCAGCGCCACCCACTCGTGGTCCCGGTCGTGCTGCTTGCTGGAGAGCTGGACGGCCAGCAGTGTGCCCGCCTCCTCGCGGGCCACGACGAGCACCGGGCGGTCCTTGCCGCGGCCGTCGCCCTCCTCGAAGGGCACCCAGGTCCAGACGATCTCGCCGGGGTCGGGATCGCCGTCGCGATCGGGGGCGTAGGAGGTGCGCACGGATCCCACCTCGGCGGGATCGGCCTGCACCGTGGCGCTCGGCCCGCTGCTGCCGGGCACGTCAAAGGGGTTGTCGGAACGGTAGGCGCTGTCGTGGAACGTCATCACCACACCGTAGAACCCCCGGCCCCGGATCAAGGGAGGGGGGCGTCGGAGCGGGGCCGCGGGGCGGCCTTCCGGCCACCGTGACCAAAGCTGCGGGCCCCGGGCCGAAACCCGCTCCCACCGGTCTGGAAGACTGCCCGACGCCATGAGCCAGTTACCCAAGCAGCCCGCCGAAGTCTCCGTCCCGACCAGCGCCGATGTGGCCCGCCTCGCCGGAGTGTCCCGGGCCACCGTGTCGTACGTGCTGAACAACAACGCCACCGTCCGGATCAGCGATCCCACCCGACGCCGGGTCAGGGAGGCCGCCCTCCAACTCGGATACGTGCCGCACGCGGCCGCGCGCAGCCTCCGCGCCGGACACAGCCGCATGGTCCTGCTGCCCTCCGGCCACATACCCGGGGGGCCACTGCACCAGTACTTCTTCGAAGAACTCCAGTCGGGCCTGCGCCGGCTGGACTACACCGTCGTGCAGTACGGCAGCGTCGGCCTCACCGCCGACGAGGCCGCCACGGCCTGGGCCGAACTGCGGCCCGTCGCCGTCGTCGTACCGCCGGGCATCACCCTCACCCCGCACGGCACGGGCATCCTGACCCGCTCCGGGGCCAAGGCGGTGATCACCCTGGGGCCCGATCCGGTGCCGGGGGCGCACGGCCTGGTCATGGACCAACGCCGGGTCGGGGAAAGCGCCGTGGAACACCTGGTGGCCCGCGGCCGCCGCCACATCGGCGTGGTCATGCCCCAGGAACCCTGCCGGGAGTCCTTCTCCGAGGCCCGCCTCGCCGGCGCACGGCGTGCCGCCCGATCCGCGGGGGCCCGCGTCTGCCCGCTGCCGTTGGGGTACGAGGAGGAGTCCGCGCAGCGGCTGGCCGCCCGCTGGCCGGAACTGGGGCTGGACGCGGTGTTCGCGTACAACGACGAGTACGCCATGCTGCTGATGCGAGCCCTTCAGGACGCCGGGGTGGCCGTGCCCGCCGACACGGCGGTGATCGGCGCTGACGACTCCCTCATCGGCAGGCTGCTTCGCCCCCGGCTGAGCACCGTCCGGATGGAGCTGTCCATGCCGCAGCCGCTGGCGGAGACGATCGACCGCATGGTCCAGCACCCGGGCGGGCCACCGGTCCACCACGATCTGCTCCGCACCAGCGCCGTCCACCGGGAATCCAGCTGAGCGCCTCCGACGCCGGACATGCGCGGTGCACGCCGCGTGTCTAGCGTCGGAGGCATGAGCCATCCGCAGAGTTACGAGCTGCTCCTGATCCCCGACCACAGCAGGACGCGGTCCGGAGCCCCCGGCCGGCCGATCCGGTCCGCGGTCGTCGCCGCCACCGGCGAGACGGGGGCCTCCGGCTATCCCCGGTACGCGGGCGAGGGCATGGAGGCGGACGTCGATCCGGAGACCCGGACGGTGGAGGCCGTGCTCATCGACGGCGAGGAACTCGACTACGGCATGTCGGTCCGCGTCGCCGGGGCCGAGGGCGAGCGCCGTCCGAACGCGTAGGCGGGCTCGGAGCGGTTACTGGGGCTCGGTCTGGCCCTGCCCCGCCTCGGCCGCCCGCTTCTGCTCCTCGACGGACTTGCGGACCTCGTCCATGTCCAGCTTCCGGGCCTGTCCGATGACGTCCTCCAGAGCCGCCTCGGGCAGCGCGCCGGGCTGGGCGAAGACCGCGACGTTGTCACGGACGATCATCAGCGTCGGGATGGAGCGGATGTCGAACGCCGCCGCGAGTTCCTGCTGTGCCTCGGTGTCGACCTTGGCGAAGACCAGGTCCGGGTGGCGCTCGGAGGCCGAGTCGTAGACCGGCGCGAACTGCCGGCAGGGGCCACACCAGGAAGCCCAGAAGTCGATCAGGACGAAATCGTTGTCGCTGACGACCTGATCGAAATTTTCCTTGGTGAGCTCGACGGTGCTCATGCTGGGGATACCTCTTCCTGTGCCCGTGGGGGTCCTGTCGGGTCCTGTCCGGCACAACGGTGACTGCACTTGCGCTATTCCGCCTGCCCATGTGGCCGGTGGGCACACCCACGAGGACACTGTTTCCATGACAGATGCAGGGAAGATCTCCGAAGGCTCGTCCTACGACGTGGTGGTCATCGGCGCGGGGCCCGTGGGCGAGAACGTGGCGGACCGGGCCCGCGCCGCCGGGCTCACCACGGCGGTGGTGGAATCCGAACTGGTCGGCGGCGAATGCTCCTACTGGGCCTGCATGCCGAGCAAGGCACTGCTGCGCCCCGTCGTCGCCCGCGCCGACGCCCGCCGGGTGCCGGGACTCAGTGCCGCCGTGCAGGGACCCCTGGACGTGGGAGCCGTCCTCGCCAAACGGGACGAGGAGACGAGCCACTGGAAGGACGACGGCCAGGTCGCCTGGCTGGAGAGCGTCGGAGCCGACGTCCACCGCGGTACGGGCCGGCTCACCGGCCCCCGGGAGGTCACCGTCACCGCCCCCGACGGCACGGAGCACCGGCTCACCGGCCCCCGGGAGGTCACCGTCACCGCCCCCGACGGCACGGAGCACCGGCTCACCGCCCGGCACGCCGTCGCCGTGTGCACCGGCACCCGGGCCATCGTCCCCGCCCTCCCCGGCATCGCGGAGGCCCGCCCCTGGACCAGCCGCGAGGCCACCAGCGCCAAGGAGGCTCCCGGCCGGCTCGTGGTCGTCGGCGGGGGAGTCGTGGGCGTGGAGATGGCCACCGCCTGGCAGGCGCTGGGCTCCGAGGTGACGCTGCTGATCCGGGGCGGCGGCCTGCTCCCGAAGATGGAGCCCTTCGCGGGCGAGCTGGTCGCCGACGCGCTGAGGGAGGCCGGGGCCACGATCCGTACGGGCGTCTCCGTCACCGCCCTACACCGCCCCGCACCCGACGGCCCGGTCACCGTCGAGCTGGACGACGGCGACCGTGTCGAGGCCGACGAGATCCTGTTCGCCACCGGCCGGGCCCCGCGCACCGACGAACTGGGCCTGGAGACGATCGGCCTCGAACCCGGTTCCTGGCTCACCGTGGACGACAGCTGCCTCGTCGAGGGCACGGACTGGCTGTACGCGGTCGGGGACGTCAACCACCGAGCCCTGCTGACCCACCAGGGCAAATACCAGGCCCGGATCGCGGGTGCGGCGATCGCCGCCCGCGCGGCGAAGGCCCCTGTGGACACCGCCCCCTGGGGTGCTCACGCGGCCACCGCCGACCACGCGGCCGTGCCCCAGGTCGTCTTCACCGACCCCGAGGCCGCGTCCGTCGGCCTGACCCTCGCCGAGGCCGAACGCGCCGGCCACCGGGTCCGCGCCGTCGACCACGACCTCGCCGCCGTCGCCGGCTCCGGGCTCTACGCCGACGGCTACCGGGGCCGCGCCCGGATGATCGTGGACCTGGACCGCGAGATCCTGCTCGGCGTCACCTTCGTCGGCCCGGGCATCGGTGAACTCCTGCACTCGGCGACGGTCGCGGTCGCGGGGGAGGTCCCCATCGCCCGCCTGTGGCACGCGGTTCCGGCGTACCCGACGATCAGCGAGGTGTGGCTGCGGCTGCTGGAGTCGTTTCGCGGACAGTGAGGTCGAACTCGCGGGGTCGTAGGGGCTGACGGCTCGTCGACTGTGGGGGACTACCGGGCCCTGCTGACCGCCGCACACCAGCGGCCAGGGCCCCGATCGTGCTCATCCGGCACATCCAGTACCGCGGCGGACTCATAGAGGGTCGGCTCGTCGAGACCGGCCTGACCATCAACCCCTGACCCCAGTTCCCGGACGACGCCACGAATTCAGCCTCGGTAGGAACTGCCGTCGAGTACACACAGCGGGAGGGGTTTTGACGCGACGGCCTGGAGGACAGCCTTCAGGACGAGGACGGCATGTTCTGTTCCGCCCAGACCACCTTGCCGGTGGCCGTGCGGGACGAACCCCAGCGGCGGCACAGCATGTTGATGAGTTGAAGGCCCCGTCCGCCCTCGTCGCTGAGGTCCGCGTGCTGGATTTGAGGCAGGTCGGGGCCGGTGTCCGACACCTCCACGACGAGGCGTTCCCCGCGTAGCAGCCGCAGCTTGCCGGGGCCGTTCCCGTAGCGCAGTGCGTTGCCGACCAGCTCGGAGACGACGAGCTCGGAGACGTCGGCGAGTTCATCGAGGCCCCATGCGGAGAGCTGGCCGGTGACGAGACCACGGGCGGCCGAGGCGGCCCGGCCGCCTTGCGGCAGCTCCCACACCCGCAGGTCCCCGGCGGGGATTGCGGCGCTCGTGGTCAAGAGGAGAACTGCCTCGTCGAACCGGGCGGCGCCGGCCGGGGCGCGCTCCACCAGACCGCCCTTCTCCAGCGATCCGGGCGGGAGGCTCATTGCCCCCGTGCGCAGCCGGTCCAACTGGGCGTCCACGTCCTGCTCCCGGGACTTGATCAGTCCGTCCGTGTACATGACCAGGTGGGCGCCGTCCGGGACGCGCAGCCGCAGGGGGTCGTACGGAATCACGCCCGCCCCCAGCGGCGCGCCGGTCGGCACCGGGACGAAGTCGGCGCCGCCCTGCCCGTCGAGGAGCAGTGGCGGCAGGTGCCCGGCGCTCGCCAGCGTGTAGGAGGAGTCGGCGGGGTCGTAGACTGCGCACAGGCAGGTGGAGACCTGCTCGTCCTCCAGGTCGCGGGTGGCCAGGTCGAGCCGCGCGAGGATCCGCTCGGGGGCCATGTCCAGGGTCATCAGCGTGCGGGCCACCGTTCGCAGGCGCCCCATGGTGGCGGCGGCCGGCAGCCCGTGCCCCATCACGTCGCCCACCATCAGGGCCGTCCTTCCGCCGGGCAGGGCCATCACGTCGTACCAGTCCCCACCCACGCCGTGATGCGCCGCCGCTGGCGCGTACTCGGAGTGCACCAGCAGGCCCGGCGTCGCAGGGGTGACCCGCGGCAGCAAGGAGCGCTGCAACGAGACGACGTGCTCGCGCTCCCGCCCGTACAGACGCGCGTTGTCGATGAAGACCGCCGCCTTGGAAGCGAGCTGCTCCGCCAACGCCAGGTCGGTGGTGGAGAACGACGGGGCTCCGCGGCCGCGCACGAAGTCGACGCTGCCGAGGAGCAGCCCACGGGCGATCAAGGGCACGGCCAGGTAACTGTGCACACCGGCGGTACGCAATTGCGCGGCGGCGCTCGCGGTGGGCGCGACGCGGATGAAGTCGTCGTCGCGCAGCCTGCTCAGCAGCACCGGCTTGCCTTGCCGGAGGACGTACCGGTGGAGCAGCGTCTCATGCGGCTGCTTGGCGTGCGAGTAGACCTCGCCCACCGGAGTCGGCTCCAGGCTGGAGAGCTCCTCGATGGCGCACAGCGCCGTGGCCCGCATCTGCGGGATGCCGGGTTCGGCTTTCCGGGAGCCCTCGTCACCTCGCAGGACGCTCTCCAGGATGTCCACGGCCGCCCCGTCGGCGAAGCGCGGCACGGTGAACTCGGCGAGCTCTTGTGCGGTGCGTTCCAGGTCCAGGGTCGTGCCGATGCGGGAGCTGGCGGAATTCAGCCAGGCAAGCCGGCTGCGGGTGGTGAACCGGTCCGGCGGCAGGACGCCTCTGCCCCGGCGGAACCGCACGTTCTTGCCGGCCGAGGATCGCCCGGCGGTGCCCCGGCCGGGCAGGCGCCGTCTACCACTGCCGGCGTTCACTCTTGTGCCTCCCACCAGGACTCGACGCCTCTTGGTGCCCAGTGTGCACCGGAAGCGGCTGGGACACCTCCGGGTACCCCTGATCGGATCACCTGTTCAGGGACTGTGCCCCGGCGGCCGTTCCTGGCTCAACTGCTCCCGGATTCGACTTCCGCGACGAGGTGATGGGCCATCCTATGGGACGGCCCGCGGGCCGAACTCCACGAGGAGCAGGGCGGAGTCGTCGTCGGGCTGCGCTCCGGTGAAGGCGGCGACGTCTGCGCGCACGCGGCGCAGCGCTTCCTCGGGGGTGCTCTCACCCAGCAGCGGCCCTGCCCGCTCATCCACGGGGTAGAACCGCCCGTCGCCGTCCCGGGCCCCGCTCAGTCCGTCGGTGTAGAGGAAGAGCCGGTCCCCGGGTTGCAGGGTCAGTTGCGTGACACTGTTCCGCGGGTTGCCGGAGCCTGCCGGCCCGGTGAGCCCGAAAGGCGGTACCGGCTCGTCCGGCTCGATGAACCTGATGCCGCCGTCAGCGGTGCGCAGCAGAGGCACGGGGTGACCGTGGTTGAAGGCGAGGAACTGCCCGGCCGGGCCGATCCGGGCGAGGATGCCGTTCACGAACCGTTGGCCGTCCGTTGAGCGATTCAGGGCGGATTCGATGCGGCTGCCGACCTCCGCAAGCTCCTCGGCCTCCGGACCGGACTCGCGGAACGCGGCCGGCGCCACGGCCGCGCAGCGAATGGTGCCCAGTCCCTTGCCCTGGACATCAGCGATCACGAGGCGTACGCCGTAGGGGGAGGGAACCGCCTTGTACAGGTCCCCTCCGACGCGGGTGGCCCGGCTCGCGGATACGTAGGAGGCCCCGAGGCGTACAGGGCCGATGGCCGGGCCCGCGGCGTACACCGGCAGCAGGTTGTACTCCGGCCCCGTCAGAGCGTCCACCTCCCCGTCCGTCTTTCATGGCGTCGGCCCAGACCGCGTAACAGCCCTGCCCGATCGGCTGAGGGTGGCGGAAAAGTGTGCCTTGCGGCGGCGATGACCTGTTCCCGACAATCTGATGAATTGACAGGTGCATGATCCTCTCGTGCCCCTGGCGTGACTCTCCCAGCAGCCCCCCATGAAAGAAGGCAGTCCGTGAAGCAACTCCTGCGTGCGCTCAAGAGATGCTCCGTCGTCGTCGCCACCGTCGCCATCGCGGTCGTCGGCCTCCAGCCCGTCACGGCCTCGGCCGCCCCCAACCCCGTCGTCGGCGGAACCCGTGCCGCCCAGGGCGAGTTCCCCTTCATGGTCCGGCTCTCCATGGGCTGCGGCGGCGCCCTGTACGCCAAGGACATCGTTCTCACCGCCGCCCACTGCGTGGGCGCATCGGGCAACAACACCTCGATCACCGCCACCGGCGGCGTCGTCGATCTCCAGTCGTCCAGCGCGATCAAGGTCCGCTCCACCAAGGTTCTCCGGGCCCCCGGCTACAACGGCACCGGCAAGGACTGGGCGCTCATCAAGCTCGCCCAGCCCATCAACCAGCCCACGCTGAAGATCGCCACCACCACCGCCTTCAACCAGGGCACGTTCACCGTCGCCGGCTGGGGTGCCAACCGCGAGGGCGGCAGCCAGCAGCGCTACCTGCTCAAGGCCAACGTCCCGTTCGTCTCCGACGCCGCCTGCCGTGCCGCCTACGGCAACGAACTCGTGGCGAACGAGGAGATCTGCGCCGGATACCCCGACACCGGTGGCGTCGACACCTGCCAGGGCGACTCCGGCGGCCCGATGTTCCGCCGGGACAACGCCGGTGAGTGGATCCAGGTCGGCATCGTCAGCTGGGGCTACGGCTGCGCCCGGCCCGGCTACCCGGGCGTCTACGCCGAGGTCTCGACCTTCGCGTCCGCCATCGCCTCAGCGGCTCGTACGCTCTGACGCCGCGCACCATCGCCGTTCGGTCGCCCTCGGGTGATCCCGGCTGAACCGCCCCGGGGGTGCCCGCACGGACGGGCGCCCCCTCCTCCTTCCTGGCCGGCCGGTGCCCGCGGGTGCCGCCTCCTCCGCTGCGGGAGCTGCTCAGCGCGGCGGCGTCGAACAGGCGGGACGAGATCGGCCGGGACTACTCGGCGCGGCGCCGTCGGCGCGCGCGTTCGAACTCCGCGACATCCGCCATCCAGGGCCCGCGCCCGTCGAGTGCGGCGCAGCCGCCGAGGACGAAGGCGCTCACCAGCTTCCGGTACCCGTCGATCCCGTCGACGAGGCCGTACTCGACCCGGTACTCCGGATCCGAACCGCCAACGCCCTCTCGTACCGTGGTGACCCGGGCGATGGAGTCCGCGTAGAAGTGGAGCTGGATCCCTTCGCCCATCTCCTCGTCCTCGATGGTGAACACCTCGTTGTCCGCGGCGGAGCGATCGCCGACGAACTCCCAGAACTCCGCGGTGGCCGTGCGGGGACCACCTCGGCGCCACTTCTTCTCGACACCCTTGTCGTCGGTGAAGGAAAGGGCCGCCTTCCTCGCACTTCCGCCGCCCCCGACGGCGCGGTCGCCGGCAGCCTCCTCGTCATCCTCCAGGGGCGCGTTCCTGGAGCGCTCCGCTGCCTCCGAGCACATCAGGAAGCTCAGGGTGCGCACCGCGTCATCGGCCAGCTCAGGGCGGGCACGTCGTACGGCGGTCTCCACCGTCGTCGCCATCCGGTTCCACGCGCGCTTGTCCGTGGCGCGCTTTCCCCGGCGCGGATCTCGGCCGATCCGCATCCCGGCGCACGCCTGCTCCGCGACGGCGACCACCCGTAGGACCTCGGGCAGCAGCGCGGGAGCGACGGCGTCGGGCGTCCGCCTGGGAATCGTCGAGCCGTGCAGGTACTGGCCCGTGTACCGGAGAATCCCTGCGTCGAGAGGACCGAGCACAGTCCCGCGTTCGGCGCGGCGGCGGTTCGCGTGGTACTCCTGGGCGCGTTTACCGTCGGACGTCTCCGTCGCCGTGCGCATTGCCGCGCACATCTGCCCGCGCTCCAGCAGACCGATGTCGGCTCCGTGGGCGATGAGCCGGCTCCTGTCCCACGGGATGCGCCGGAAGAGCGCGTCGACGTCCGCGGGCGCGGAGAGGAGGACCGGGTCCAGAAGCGCGACGGCGGCGCTCTCGTCGAGCTCGCCCCGCGTTCCGGCGGCGTCGCACAAGGGGAGGACTGCACTCCACAGCAGCAGGTGCCTTGCCAGATCCTCCTGGATCACCGCGAGATGGGCTTCCCCGATCGGGAACGTGAAGGTGCGGGGCTCGTGGTTGGCGTCGGCCCCGGCGCCCAGCATCAGCTTCAGCCCGTCGTCCTCGCGGATCACGTTCGGGATCCAGCCGCTCCGGCGGGTGAAAACGGTGTCTCTCATGGGCCCAGTCTTCCCTCATCGCCGTCCGTCCGGAAATGCCGGAGTGCGTCCCGCCCCTGGGCGCACCCTCCGGCCGCGGTCCTCCCGGGGCTCCGAACCCGTTGTCACTGGTGCCGCCTAGAGTATTCCTCAATCGTCACGGTGCGTTGCCGTCGACGGGATTCATCAGCATGCCGCCACGGCGGCAACTGTCCGGCACGACGGGGAGAACAGCGCATGGGGTGGGTTTCGGCGGGCGACTACGAAGTCGCTCTGGAGGCGGGCAAGGTGGTCTGCCGCAACGGGAAGGGCCGGCGGCTGAAGTCTGTTCCGGCCAAGTTGAAGGACGATCCGGCGGTCGTCGGTCTCCGGCAGCTGACGGAGTGGCTGGAACGGCACGAGAGGCGGTGCCTGAGCGACGTCGAGCAGTGGATGGTGCGTTCGCTGTCCGTCCCCACCGCCGTGCTCGCCCGGGTCTGGCCCGACCCGGCGTGGCAGGCCGCCCTGCGGGACGTGGTGGTCACCGGCGCGGACGGCGGTGTCGCCGGGTTCCTGCGCGACGTCGATCCCGAGCGCGGCCTCGGCCTCGTCGACCTGGACGGCGACACGGTCCGCATCACCCCCGACATCGTCCACGTGCCCCACCCCGTCCTGCTGGAGGACCTGGAAGAACTGCGGGAGTTCGCGGTCGAACTGGAAGTCCGCCAGAACGTGGAGCAGCTGTTCCGCGAGGTGTGGCACCGCCCGGCCGGCCTCGCCCCGGACACCAGCTCCGTGGACACCTACGCCGGCGGTGTGTTCAAGGAACTGCGTTTCCTGCACGGCCGCGTCACCCAGCTCGGGTACCGGTCACGCGGCGGATACGCGGTCTGCCCGGTCGTCGAGGACGGCGCCGGTGTCGAGGCGCGCATCTGGATCGGCGAACACGACGGATACGACGCGTACGACACCGAGACGGGTCCGCTGGGCTGGACCGACGCCTCGGGGCGCGCTCTGACGGCGGCCGAGGTCGGCCCCGTGGCGTGGTCCGAGGGCATGCGCATGGCGGCGGCGCTCTACGCCGGCCGCGACGTGGAGGACGAGGAGCGGGCGGCATGAGCATCACGACGAACACCGAAGCGAACACGGCGGCAACGGGCTCGACGGCCCTGCCCGCCCAGAACCGGGGCAGCGGCCCCGCCGAGGCCCGCGTGGCGAGCCTGCTGGACGCGGGCGCGATCCTCCCGGCCGGGACCACCGACCGGGACGACGCCGACACGCTGACCGCCCGCACCTACACGCACACCGCTCTCGGGGACCGCCCGGTGGTCCGGCTCGTCCCCGGCACGCTCGGCGAAGCCGAGGACCTCGCCCTGGAGTTCCTGGGGCTGGCCCGCACCGCGGAGGCTCCCGTCGTCGGGCAGGTCCGCCGCGAGACGCTGGGCTTCCCCGCCTGGGCCCTGGTCAACGACCCGGCCAACGGGCACCACGCCCTGGCCCTGGTCAAGGACATCGAGCGGCTCGGCCGGCAGGCCAAGACCCGCGCCGGCGCGGCCAAGGAGGGCTTCGACGAGCTCGGCACCCGCCTCGGCCGTGCCGTCCCGCACTTCCTCCCCACCTACTACGAGCAGGTGGCCCGCCTCTTCCTCCAGGCCGAGAACGCCACGTACGCCGCCTCCTTCTTCGGCAAGGCCCGTGAGGCCGAGCGGGTCCACGGCCTGGTCGTGGACGAGGACCGGCAGCGCGCCGTCTTCCTGGAGTTCGCCCTCGCCGGCGCACTGACCGTCAAGGCGCTGCGCCAGTACGTGCGCGACCTGGTGGCCCGGCTCGCCCCGGCGGACGCCTGGGCACAGTTCCGCCGACTGCTGGTCGAGCGCTGCGCCGCCGGGATGCCGCCGTACGCGGCGCTGCCGCAGGACGTCCGCACGCTGGTCAAGGCCGCCGGGCTGGACCGCGAGAGCGCCGAACGCGAGCTGGTGGCCGACCTGATCGGCTCGCCCGGAGTCGTCCGCGCCCCCGCCTCGTTCTGGGCGACCTACGGCCCCGCGCTCATCGCCCTCGCCCGGGCGGACGCGTCCGTGCGCGCCCGGCTCCTCGGGTTCTTCCCGGAGACCTTCAGCGAGAACGGCCGGGACACGGACGGCGAATCCGGCTGGCTCGCGCTGCTGGCCGAGTCCGGCGCGGAGGAACTGCTGACCGCCCTTCCGGCCGCCTCCGAGCCGGCCTCCTCCGACTCCTCCGGTCGACTCGAGGCGGCCGTCTCCCCGGCGGACTGGCTCGCCCGCTGGGAGGCGTACCGACGCCGCAACCGGGCTTCCTCGGGCCGCAGCCCGCGCACCCTGGACCTGGCCGCCCGGATGACGGACCGGCTGCGCGCCGACGGGCGCCCCGTCGAACTGTTCCAGGGCCGCTGGCAGCCCACCGCCGACCTGGACCTTCTCGACCTCTGCCTGGCCTCCGGAGTCCCCGTGGCCGAGCCGGACGACGAGGACACGGGACGTGGCCAAGGGCGGTCGCACGGCTTCTCGCTGGGCCAGTGGCTCGCCGACGACGCGCCCGGGCGGCGGGATCTCGCCGCCGTCGCCGGACACCCGGGCTTCCGCGACCTGCTGCGACGGAACACCGGCGGCCTCGGCAACGGACGCGGTCAGCGGCTGAGCGACGCCGGTATGGCGAAGCTGGCCGCGCACCCGGTGCTCTCCGTCCTCCTGCGCGAATGGCTGACCGGCTGCGCCGAGCAGTACACGGCCGCGCGAGGACTCCCCGGGCTGCGCATCGCCCTCAACAAGCTCTCGCCGTTCCGCGCCGTCGTCGCGGACGTCGCCCCGGAGGCCGCGCGGCTGCTCGAAGAGCACGACGTCGTCCCGCTGCTCGCCGCCACCCTGCGCACGGGCGTCCTCGACGAACTGGGGTGGGCCGCGCTCGACGAGACCTACGCCGAGCTGGCCGCCGAGGCCGCCACCGCATCGCGGCGGGGAAACAACCGGTCGCAGAACGTCGGCGTCACCGGCGCCTGGCCCGCCCTGATCCTGAACACGCTGGAGCGGGCCGTCGTCGTGGGCCCGGAAGGAGTTCTGGTCCGGCACACCCTGCGTCTGCCTCCCTCCACCGACCAGTGGCGGACGCCCGCCTTCCGGTTCGTCGACGGCGAGTTGCTGGTGATCTGGTGGGAGGACGGCAAGCAGCGCGGCTACTGGTCGCACCGCCCCGCCGACGTCTTCACCGTCGGCGGCGAGCAGACCCCCCGCTGGGGCCGCCCCAGCCTGTCGGACGAGGTCTGCGTACCGCTGCCCGGCGGCGGCCGCGCCACCGGCGGCAAGGCCCTGCACGCCGGCGACACCACCCTCCCGCCCCAGCGCGCCGTCCTCGCCGACGGCACCGGACACTGGCGGGAGGGCCACCAGGGCACCCGGACGGTGTGGCTGGAGTACGACCCGGCCAACGGCACCCACGGCCGCGCGTCCCTCCCCGCCTTCCTCCGCTCCGGAGTGCAGGACGGCACCCGGCTGCTCGCCGAACACTGCCAGGTTCTGCCCCTCCAGCCCGGCCTGGAGACCACCCCCTTCGGCACGGACGGCACGGTCCTCGGCCGCTGGGTCCGGCGCACCGCCACCGAGCCCGGCACGGCCGCCCCCGCCGACGGGGACCGGACCGTCGCCGGCACCCCCGACGGCCACACGGTCACCCTGCCGCACCCCCTGCCCGACGGCGGTTCCGTGGTGCCCCTCGGCGCCCTCACCCTGCCCGGCGGGTCGCGGCCCGTCGCGGTCCTGCGCCACCGGTCCGTCGAAGCGCACCCGGCGGACACCGACGGCACCGGCGGCGGGCTGTGGTCCGTCGGCACCGACTCCTCGGGCGGGAACGACGCGGCGGGCACGCCCTACGTGCCTCCCACCGTCTACTGGCACGCCCTGCGCCCGAGGGACGCGCAAGGCTCCGCCGCCCTGCGGAAGCTCACGGAAGCCCGGGCCCAGGAGCTGTTCGACGAGGTCGCCACCGCGGTCGCCCGACACCTGAAGGCGTTCCGGGCGGTCGAGGAGTACACGGGGCCCTCGTCGCGGCAGATGAGTGAGGAGGCCGTCGCCCGGGTCCTGCCCGAGGTGTCCGACGTACGCCTCCTCGCGGGCGTCACCGCGCTCGTGCGGAACGCGGTGGACCGGGCCGTCGCGGTCGCCCAGTACCTGGAACCGCCCGCACCCGCGCAGCCGGTCACGCCCCGCAACACGGCACGCACCCAGGGCATGTTCTTCGACCACGAGCCCGAGCACGGCGACGACACGACCCTGCGGGCCGCCACAGCCTGGGGCGCCGAGAAGATGCGCGGCTCCTGGTACGGAGGCGGACACCGGTGGACGGCGATCCGGCAGATCCTCGCCGTCAACCACGTCCTCGGCGGTGAGCCGGCCTTCGGCCCGGCCACACCGTCGAAGGTCCCTTTCACTCCCGTGGACGGCTGGCAGCGCGACGAGTACACGGTGCCCGGCGAAGGCACCACCTGGACCACCCTCCTCGACAAGCTGCCCGAACTGGCCTACCGGGCCGCTTCGGAGGCCACCTCCGCCGAGCACCGCGCAGGGCTCCTCGTGCTGCTGGAAGCGTTCGCAGCGGGCCCGCTGGCCGACCCGGCCGGCACGGTCCGGCGGGTGGAGCTCGTCGAGCCGCTCGACACGGCCAACCCCGGGCGGAACGGACGCCCCGAGGCCGTGCACCGGATGGGGCAGGTCCTGCGCAAGGGCTCCCGCACCGTCGTGGTCCTGGCCGACCACGGCCGCAACTCCCGGGACGACGCCGCCCGCTGGCTCGCCCTCGACCACGATCCGACCGGAGCCTTCGGACCCGTCCCCGGCTTCACCCTCGACCGCGAGCACGTCTACCGGCAGGGCATCGCCCGCGACCGGCTCACCCGGCTGACCGCCCTGGTACGGGAGAAGGGCGCGGCCCCCTGGCGTCCGGAGGCCGCCGAGGCGTTCCACACGGCCACCGGAATCGGCCCCCTCCAGGCCACCGCGCTGCTGTCGGCGGCCGTCGAGGAGCCCGGCGTCGAGGCGCTGGCCCTCCTCGGTGCGAAGACCCGCGCCTTCGAGGCGGCCCAGGACCGGCTGGACGCCCTGCCCCGCGACGAACGGCACACCGTGCTCCGGGCGCTGCTGCCCGCGGACCCGTCCGAGCTGTGGTCCACTGGCCCCGACGTCCGGGCCGGGGCCGAGGCATGGCGCGAACACCTGGGCTCCCTCGTCCGCGTCCCCGAGGAACTGGACCTCGACCTCAGCGGCGCCACGGCCGCCTCCGTCGACCTGCTCCTCAACGCCGGCGCCCGCGGCTGGCTCGCCCACGGCACTCCCGTACCGGACGGCAGCACCCGCCCCGCCCTCCTCCGGGTGGGTGGGCGCGGCGCGGTCTCGAACGCCCTGACCGCCCTGCGCACCCTCGCGTACACGCTGCCGTACGGACACCCCCTGTGGGCTCATCTGCCCGTCGGCCTCGCGGCCCTGCGCAGCCGCCTCACGGACCCCGCACTGGTGCTGGACCTCGGTCTGGACTGGACCGAGTCGGGGGTCTCCCTCGGCACCGCGATCCGCGCTGCGCACGGCCTCCCGGAGTCCGGCGGGGCCGAGGCCGACGGAATGGTCCGGGCCGGATCGGCCCTGCTCCTCGCCCCCGGTTACGGCGACAGCGAGAGGCTGCTGATCCGCCCGGCGGGCCTGGCGGGCCCCGACGACCCGGCGTTCGGCCTGGTCGAGGGCATCGTCAGCCCGCACCGAACGAGCGACTTCCTCGCCCTGCGCGCCCTGCTGGGCCCGGAGGCCGACGCCCTGGCCTCGGCGGGCGTCCCCGACGGCTCCGCGCACCACCCGGCCCAGGACCCGACGCGAGCGGTGCCGGACCTGGTGGCCGAGGCGGCCGACGCCCTTGCCCTGAGCGCGGACGCCGCCGCGCTCTACCTGATGCTGCTCACCCTGCCCGACCCCACGGACCGCAACTGCGTCCGCTGGACCGAGTGGAAGCCGGCCCGGATCAAGAAGGCCCGCGCGGAACTCGCCGCCACCGACCTCGTCGTGGAGGCGAAGCGCTCCCGCGCCGGCCGCACCCTGTTCCTTCCCTGCGGCTGGCTGGAGCGCGGCGCCCCCGGGCTGCCGCTGGAGACCTGGAAGGAAAGCCTGTACCCCGTGGCGGGGTCCGCCCGGACTCTGCCCCACCTTCCCGTCCCCGCGCTGTACGCAGCCGCTTGGGCACGGGTCCGGGGCGGCGACGCCCCCGCCTTCGAAGAACTCAACACCCGCGCCACCCGGAAGGGCCGCCGCCGATGACGAACGACACCACGACCACACCGGACAGCTCCACGCCGGACAGCGCCACCGGAGGCGTCCCGGGCCAGGCGGCGGCGCCCGGCAACGAGCCACGGCAGATCACCCCGCCCGAGGACCGGTACGCCACCGAGCTGGCCTTCCTCGCCGCGCACGACTCCGGACCCCGACCGCCCGGCTGGCTGCTCACCCCCCGTGCCGTCGTCACTTTCGTGATGGGCAGCGCGGGTGACGCACTGGCCCTGCCCAAGGGGGCCCGGCCCGGCGCCGGAGTGCCGCGCCGGCTGGTGATCGAGCAGAAGTTCGTCGGCGAACGCGCCCTGGTCGAGCGGTGTGTGGTCACTCTCGCCGGGGAACGCGGACTGCTCCTCGTCGGCGAACCGGGCACCGCCAAGTCCATGCTGTCCGAGCTGCTGTCGGCGGCCGTCTGCGGGACCAGCGGGCTCACCGTGCAGGGCACTGCGGGCACCACCGAGGACCAGCTCAAGTACGGCTGGAACTATGCGCTGCTGCTTGCCCAGGGCCCCACCGAGCAGGCCCTCGTGCCGTCCCCGGTCCTCACCGCCATGACCCGGGGCGCCGTCGCCCGTGTCGAGGAGGTCACCCGCTGCCTGCCGGAGGTCCAGGACGCCCTCGTGTCCCTGCTCTCCGAGCGGCGGATCGCGGTCCCCGAACTGGCGGGCGGCGACGGCGCCCAGGTGCACGCGGCCCCCGGCTTCACCCTCATCGCCACCGCCAACCTCCGGGACAAGGGCGTCTCGGAGATGTCCGCCGCTCTGAAGCGGCGCTTCAACTTCGAGACCGTGGGCCCCATCGGCGACGTGGACGCCGAGACCGCGCTCGTCCGGCGCCAGTCCCGGGCCGCCGTCGAACGCGTGGGCGCCGCCTACCAGGTGGACGACGCGGTCCTCGAAGCCCTCGTCACCGCCTTCCGGGACCTGCGCGACGGCCGCTCCGTGGAGGGCTGGGAGGTCGAGCGCCCGTCCACGGTGATGAGCACGGCGGAGGCCGTCTCCGTCGCGGGCTCCCTGGGCCTGGCCGCCGCCTACTTCCCAGGGGACCGGGACGTGCTCTCCCTGCTGCCCGGCCATCTGCTCGGCGTCGTCCGCAAGGACGACCCCGCCGACGCGGCACGGCTGCTGGGGTACTGGGACGGGCCGGTGCGCAGGCGCGCTGAGCAGGGTTCGGCCACCTGGCGGGCGCTGTGGGACCTGCGTTCGGTGCTGGAGAGCTGAGGATGAACGAAACGAACCTGGCCGGTGCCGGCACCGGGACGGGGACAACGGCGGTATCGACGGCGGAAGACGCCACCGCCGAGGCGCCGTCGGCCGCCGGTGCGTCCGCCGGTGCTCCCGTGCCGCCCGTGCAGGGCCCGGCGGGCGGACCGGCCACCGCGGAGGCCGCGGTGGCGGCCCTCGCGGCGGCCGGTCCCGGGGCGCCGTTCCTGATCGGGGTGCGCCACCACGCGCCCTCGCTGGCGGCGTCCCTGCCGGCCCTGCTGGACGCGGCGGCCCCCGACATCCTCCTCGTCGAACTGCCCGCGGAATTCCAGGCCTGGCTGGGCTGGCTCGCCCACGAGGAGACCGAGGCCCCGGTGGCGCTCGCCGCCGTGCCCGCCGACGGGCCCGGAGCCGGACCGGCGGGTGAACGGGGCCCGGCCTTCTACCCGTTCGCGGACTTCTCGCCCGAACTGGTGGCGCTGCGCTGGGCGGCGGAAAACGGCGTTCCGGCCGTGGCCTGCGATCTGCCCCTGGCCGACCGGGCGTGGGTGGAGGGCGGCGACGCCCCCGCCCCCGCTCCGGGCGCCGCCTCCGCACCCGTGCCGGGTGAGGGACTCGGGCTGTCCACCGCACTCCGGTCCCGGCTCACCGGCCGGGACGGCGACGACCTGTGGGACCGGCTGGTGGAGACCCGGGCACCAGGTTCGACACCCGAGGCGCTCCGCCGTGCCGCCCTGCTCACCGGCTGGGCCCTGCGTTACGAGGCCGAGGCGCGGGGTGGGGTGCAGCGCACGGACCTGGTCCGCGAGGCGTGCATGCGCGGCCACATCTCCCAGGCCCTGGCGAGCGGACGGCGGCCCGCCGTGGTGGTGGGCGCCTTCCACACCCCGGCGCTGTTGCCGGCGGCGGCGGGGGCGGGCGGGTCCGCCCGGAGCGCCGGACAGCCGGATTCGGCAGCGCCTGACCTGGCAGCCATGCCGGAGCCGGGAACGCAGGCCCCGGCAGCCACGCCGGAAACGGCAGCGCCCAGCCCGGGCACGGCGCTGGAACCGGCAGCATCGGACCCGGCCACCGTGCCGGAGCCGAGCGCGGGCAAGCACGCCGACGCCGCTGCGGGGGCGGCCGCGTGCACGGTCTCCCTGATCCCGTACACGTACCCCCTGCTCGACTCCCGCTCCGGCTACCCGGCCGGCATCCGGGACCCGGAGTGGCAGCACACCGTCCTGGAGGCCGCCGGGGACCCGGCGGCGATCCACGAGGCGCTGGTCCGCACCGCCGTACGCCTCTGCGCCGCCCTGCGCGAACAGGGCCACCCCTATGGTCCGGCGGACGGCCGGGAGATCGTCCGGGTCGCCGGCGACCTGGCCCGGCTGCGCGACCTGCCCGCGCCGGGCCGCGGTGAACTCCTGGAGGCCGTGCAGACGGTGCTCGGGCGCGGCGAGACCTACGGCACGGGCCGCGCCGTCGCCCAGGCCCTCGAACGCGTCCTCGTCGGAGCCCGCACCGGACGGCCCGCACCCGCCGCTCCGCGCAGCGGGCTGAGCCCCGCAGTCGAGGCCGAGACCGCGGCACTCGCGCTCCCCGGCCCGCAGGACGCGCACGAGAGGACACCGCGCGACCTCCGGCTCGACCCGGCACGCTCAGCCCTGGACCGCCGCCGCGAACTGCTGCTGCGCAGGCTGACCGTGTGTGGCATCCCCTACGCGCAGGAGCAGGAGGTGACCGGCGCGGCGGGCGGCGAAGGGCTGACGACGCGCTGGCAGGTGCGGTGGACCCCCGCGACGGCCGCGATGCTCACCGCGGCCGGTGCCCGCGGCGTCACCCCGGCCCAGGCGGCCGAGGGCGTACTGCGCCAGCGCCACGCGGCCGAGCGCGCGGAGGGCGGTCCGACGGCCGCCCAGGTCGTCCGCGGCCTCGCGGCGGCCGCCGGGTGCGGGCTGCCCGCACCGGCCGACGAACGGCTGACTGAACTCGCGGCCGTGCTCCCCGCGAGCGGCACCCTTCCCGAACTCCTCGCCGGGCTCGACCTGCTGGACCGCATCGACGCGGGCCATTTGCCGGGCATGACCGAGCCCGAGGGCCTTGATGTCCGGCCCGACGGCCCCGGAGAACCGCCCGAAGGCTCCGAAGGTCCCGCGGCCCCGGACGCCGCCGCCCCTACCGCGAGGAAGGCCCGCATCGCGAACGCGGCGGAGCTGCTGACCGCCGCCGCGGTGCGTCAGGTCGAGGGCATGGCCGGCTCGGAGAAGCCGGAAGACGCCCGCGCACTGCTCGAACTGGCCCAGCGGGCCGACCGGCTGGGCGGTATCCGGCTCACCGACGCCCTCGCCCGGCTGGCCGCCGACGGCGCCCCGCTGATCGCCGCGGCCGCCGGTGCGGTCAGGGTGCTCACCGGCCACGACGGGGCCGAGGCCTTCGGGGAGCGCGTCGCCTCCTGGGTGGACGGAGCCGTGGACAGCGCCTCCCGGGCCACGCTCACCGCCCGCCTCTCCGGCGTTCTGACGGTCGCGGGCCCGCTCCTGACCGTCGGCGTCGGCGCCCTGGACCCCTTGCTGGACCGGGTCGTGGAGCTGGACGACTCCGCGTTCCTGGCCCGCCTGCCTGCCCTGCGCGGTGGCTTCGAGACCCTGAGCCCGGCCGCCCGGGACCGGCTGCTGGGCACCGTCGAGGAGCGGCTGGGCGAACGGGTGGACGACCTCGACGCCGACGATCCGGCCGAACTGGCCCGCCGTACGGCCGCCGACCTCGTGGCCCGCGAACTGCTGACGGCGCTCGGCCTTCCGGTCACGGCGCCCGCCCACGACGACCGGCTCCCACCACCGCCCGGCCACCCCAACGACCCCGCGTCCGCGCCCCTCACCGAGGCTGCCCCCGCGCAGGCTCCCTCCCGTACCCTCGCGCCCGCCGACCGCTGGCGGCTCGTGCTCGGCCGGAGCGCCGACCGGCTGCCGCCCGGCGCCGCCCGCCTGGCGACCGCGCTGGACGAGCTCTACGGCGCGGGACACGGCGAGGGTTCCCGGGGCGGCCTTCCCGGCCGCGGCGGCTCCGGAGCGGGCGGCGGCCGGGAGCCGTCGTTCCCCGGCGTCCGCGAGTGGTCCGAGGAGCTGGCCGCGCTGTTCGGCCCCGGCGTCCGCGAAGAGGTCCTCGCAGCCGCGGCCGTGACAGGGCGGCAGGATGTCCTGGCCGAACTGGACCCGGCGGCGGCGACCCCCTCCGTCGAGCTGCTCCGGACGATCCTGCAGTACGCCGGCGGTCTTCCCGAGGCCCGCCTCGCGGCCCTCCGCCCGCTGGTGCGCCACCTGGTCGACGAACTGACCCGGCAGCTCGCCACCCGGCTGCGACCCGCGCTGACCGGTACGACGACGGCCCGGCCCACCCGCCGCCCCGGCGGCCGGCTGGACCTGCCGCGCACCCTGCGCGCCAATTTGGCCACCGCCCGCCGGACGGCCGACGGCACGATCCGGGTGATCCCCGAGAAGCCCGTCTTCCGCAGCCGCGCCCGCAGGTCGGCCGACTGGCGTCTGATCCTGGTCACCGACGTCTCCGGATCCATGGAAGCCTCCACGATCTGGTCCGCGCTGACCGCCTCCGTGCTCGCCGGGGTACCGACCCTGAGCACCCATTTCCTGGCGTTCTCCACGGAGGTCGTCGACCTCACCGGCCATGTGCGCGATCCCCTCTCCCTCCTGCTGGAAGTGAGCGTGGGCGGCGGGACGCACATCGCCGCCGGGCTCCGGCACGCCCGCGGCCTGATCGAGGTGCCCTCGCGCACCCTCGTCGTCGTCATCAGCGACTTCGAGGAGGGAGCACCGCTCGCCGGACTGCTGGCCGAGGTGCGGGCGCTGGTGAACACCGGCTGCCACGTCCTCGGGTGCGCGAGTCTCGACGACGCCGGCCGGCCCCGCTACTCGACGGGAGTCGCCGGGCAGCTCGTGGCCGCCGGGATGCCCGTGGCGGCCCTCAGCCCACTCGAACTGGCCCGCTGGATAGGGGAGAAGACCGCATGAACGCCGATCGGTTGCCGCCCGTCGCACCTGAGGTCACGGCCACGCTCGTGGAGGGCCTCTCGCCCCGGCTGCGCAAGCGGCTGGACGCTGCGGTCACCAAGCTCGCCGCCCGCCCGGTGCACCGCGACGGGGACATCACGACGATCGAGGTCGACGACGAGACCGAGCTGCGCCTGCACGCCCCGGGCGGCGTGGTGGCGCAGGTGGAGGACGTCACCTGCGGCTGCCTCCTCGCCCCGGCCTGCGTCCACCGCGCGGCCGCCGCGTGCGCGGCTCCCACGGCGGACCTGGCGCCGGAGCCCGCCGAACAGCCCACCCCGGAGGCCGTCGGCACGGCCTCGGCCGATGCTGATGCCGCGACCGGGGGCGGGTCCGTGGCCACGGACCCGCCCCCGGTCACGGACCCGGCCACGGCGATGGTCCCCGCCTCGGACCCACACCGGGCCTCAGGAACGGACTCGGCCCCCGGCCCGGGCCCCGCCCCCGCACCCGGTCTCACCCCCGACGCCGCCCCCGCCCCGCCGGAGACCGCGACCCCCGACCAGCGTGCCGCCGCCGACGCCCTGTGGGCGGCGGGCGCCGCCGTGCTGGAGGCCGGGGTCGACGGGGCCGGGGCCGTCGCGCAGTCGGCCCTCCTGCGCGCCGCGCACACCGCCCGGCTCCGGCACCTGCCCCGTGCCGCGGGCGCCGCGCTCTCCGTCGTCACGCTGCTGCGCGCGGCCCGCGCCTCAGACCCGTCGTACCGCATCGCCGAGCTCGTTACGGCGCTGGCCGAACTCCTGGGCACCGCCCGCCGCGTGGCGACGGCGACCGGGGCGGAGCTGGCCGCGGTCCGAGGGCGCGTGCGCCGCCCGTACAGCCCCGACGGCTCGCTCCGCCTCTACGGCCTGTTCACCGAACCCGTGGTGACCGACTCGGGGCACGGCGGCGTCCGCACCTGGGTCGCCGGAGCCGACGGCCGTCTCTTCACCGTCGGCGACGTGGCGCCCGGCGGGGTGGGGCGCGCCCTCGGCGTGGCCGACCGGGCCGTGCGCCTGGGCGACAGCGCGCTCACCCACCGGGAACTGGGCCGCGCCGGGCTCGCCGTCTCGGGCGCGACGGTCTCGCCCGACGGCCGACTGGGTGCGGGGAAGAGTGTCAAGGCCGTCACCGCCCGGGGTGCGGCGTGGACGGAGCCGCCCCTCGCCGCTCTGTGGGAGACGGCACCGGCCGAACAGGCCGCCCGCGCCCTGCGGTCCACCTCCCGCTACGCGGACCCGGACGGCACCGGCAGCGACCTGCTCTTCCTGGACGTCGAACTCCTCGGCGCCGTACGGGAACCGGGTGGCACCTCCCTCCTCGCGCTGGGCGAGGGAGGCGTTCCCGTCCGGCTCACCGCCGCCGACGACGACCCCGCGCTCGCCCACCGCGACAACCTGGCTCTCCTGGCCGCGGCGCCGGGGACCCGGCTGAGGATCATCGGCCGCCTGATCCCCGCCACCCATCCCCGGCTCACCCTCCTCGCGTGCTCGCACCCCACCGGCGAGGGCACGATCGACCTCGGCCTCGACCGGCTGCGCCGCGCCGACCTCCCGGACCCGGCCGCCCCCGCGCACTTCGCCCCGCCGCAGCCCGCAGGACCCGGCGCGCAATCGCCCCTGTACCTCCTGGAGCGCCGGGTCGAACAGACGGTTCCGGCAGGCCGCGCCGCCCTCGGCCTGCTGGGCGACGTCACCGCCGAGACCCGCCGGATCCGCCGCGGCGGTCTCCCCACGGCCGCCGGGCTGCTCACCGCCCTGTGCGCCTCGGCCGCCCAGCGCGAACGCGACCACTTCGGCCGTCTGCTCCCCGCCGACACCGACGGCTTCGCCGCGTACTGGCTGGCAGCCGCCCGCTACTCGGCCGCCGTGTCCGAATCGCTGTGCTCGGCAGCCTGGAACCCGACGGGGGAGGTCCAGGGGGTGTCCGGCGGACCGCCCGCCGCCGCTGCCCGACCGGCTGTCTGAACGGTTCGGGATCGTCGAAGTCGAAGCCGTGGCCGGCACGCGGCCGATAGCCGCCGGCCCGTACCTGACGGAGGAACTCCTCGGTCTTCATACAGGCGATGACCCGGTCCCGGTCGTCGAGCACCTGTCCCGTACGGGCCTCGTGGATGGAGGAGAGGTGCTCCAGCCATCCCTCGTACATCCGACGGAACGGCCCGACCGGCTTCAGCTTCCGGGCCTCCGGCGCGGGACGAGGCCTGCTGCCGGCCGGCCCGGGGGCATCCGGCCGCGCCCCGGGAGCGCACCGCCGGGACCCCGGGTAACGTCGGACGCGGCTGAGGAAGGGTGGCCATGACGCAGGATCGCGGGGAGCAGACGTTTCAGCGGATCGTCCAGGCCGCCGGAATCGTGATCGACCGGGACGGCTACGCCGGTGCCTCCACTCCGGCGATCCTCCGGCTGGCCAACGTCTCCCGCAGCGGCTTCTACCACCATTTCGCGTCGAAGCAGGGCCTCGGCGACGAGATCCTGGCCCGCCAGCACGCGTACTTCCAGCAGGTCTCCGAGCAGATGGTGGCGGGCCCGGCCCCGGAGCTCTGGCTCCAGGCCCTGGTGGACATCAGCCACCACTACACCGCCGGCCTCCTGGAGGACCCCGTCCTGAGGGCCGCCGTGCGCCTGTCGATCGAGCCGGGCCCGTACCAGACCGCCGAGAGTTACGCGGGTTCGCTGGGGGCCGTCACCGCCGCTCTCGAATCCGCGCGCGAAGCCGAGGAGCTCCAGGACCACGTCGAGCCCATGGAGACCGCCCGGACACTCGTCGGCTGCTACAGCGGCGTACAGATGCTGTCCCTCGCCCTGGCCGAGCGGGACGCCCTGCACCAACAGGTCAGCGCCATGTGGGCCCTCGTCATGCCCGGCATCGCCCGTCCGGAGGTCTTCGCCCGTCTGCGGCTGGGGCCGCCACGCTCCATGGGGACGTCCCCGCCACGCTGAGACGGCCATCCGGCTGATCGCGCTGGGCGGCACGACGCCTCCCGGGCAGCGGCGCCGAGCAAGGCCTAAGCCGTCCAGCGGGCCGGGCGCTCCAGGGTCGGCGGAATCTTCGTGCGGGCGTCGCCCCGCGCGGCGTTCAGCTGGGGCTGGGTGAGGAACAGCGCGCCGCGCAGGTCCGCCCCGCACAGGTTGGTGTCCCGCATGTCCGCGCCGATCAGGTCGGCGTCGCGAAGGTCGGCGCCGGACAGGTCGGCCGCGATGAGGAGGGCACCGCGCAGGCTGGCGCCACGCAGCTTCGCACCGCGCAGCCGGGAGCCCATGAGGTTGGCCCCACGGTGGTTCTTCCCGCGCCCCGGGACCGCCGCCCGCGCCAGCTCGCTCGCCCGCAGGAGCAGCGGGTTCACCTCACTGCGCAGCGCGTCCACGTCGACGGCGAGCAGGGTCTCGGCCGGGTCCCGGGTGAGGGCGTCCAGGCGCTCGTACGCGCGACGCAGGTCGCGGTGGACGAGCGCGACCGAGGACAGGTCCAGGGCCTGCGCGACGTACTTCAAGAGCTCCTGGAGCTGCCGCACGACGGGGAAGACCTCATACATCCCACGGGCCGAATCCGGCTCCTCGCGCCAGCTGACGCCCTTGAAGGTGACCTGGGAGACCTTCTGGCCCGCCCCGGAGCAGTCGAACACCGTGCAGCCGTTGTACCCCGTGTCGCGCAGCCGCCGGTGGATGCCGCAGCGGAAGTCCTCCTGGAGGTTGCCGCAGGGCGTGCCGGCGGACTTGTCCACCGGGAAGTCCGAGGAGCGTGAGAAGGGCAGCGCCACGCAGCACAGCCCGAAGCAGCTCCCGCAGTCGGACTGCAGGTCGGGCTGGGCGGCGTACGAGGTGCGCTCGGACAAGACGTGACTCCTGGTGGCGTGCGGGGCCGGCAGCGGTCTGCCGGTGGCTGTACGCCTCCATTGTCCCGCGTGCGCGGAACCCGGAGTGCCAGGAGGCCGGTCAGCCCTCCGGACGCAGGAGCCCGCGCTCGTAGGCCTTCACCAGCCGCTGCGGCACGTGGTGGACGGTTCCGTCGATCGTGACGGGGACGAGCTGAGGCGTCGTGGCCTTCCACTGGGCGCGACGGTGACGGGTGTTGCTGCGGGACATCTTCCGCTTGGGGACTGCCATGGGAGACCACCTTTCGTCGTTGCGCTCGAACGTTATATGAAAACGATAGTCAATACCAAGTTCGGTCGGCTTGCCGGACTGCCGTCGTCGGGCGAGTGGGAGGCCGCCTCGCCGGGGATCAGGCCGACGCCTCGCCGTCCGGCGCGGGTACGCCGCGCGGACGGAGGACCATCAGCGAGTCCTCCTGGGTCGCGACCATGGCGAAAGAGAACCGGTCGACTTCGAGGCAGAGGGCGACATCGTCGCGGTGGGCTCCTTCGCGGACGCCCCCCGTCAGTTCGGCGGCGGCCCGAGACCCCGCGGCGCGGCGCACGAACGGGGTCGCGTCCGTCCCGGTCCCCGTGGCCCTCCGTGCGATGTACTGGGCGCACGCCAGGTCCTCCTCCGCGCGCCCGTCCTCGCCGGTGACCACGAACGTGACGGCGTCGCACCCCCGTTGGCGCAGGAGCCCCGCCGTCGCCTCCGCCACCACGAAGCCGGCGCACAGCACCAGCGACGCCTCCTTGACCGCGAGGGCGCCCACCGTCCCCGCCGTGGTCTTCTGTACGACAGTGCGCCCGCCCAGGTAGGTGGAGCGCAGCCGGCCGGGTGAGTTGACGGCGTCGAAGCCGGGCGCGGGCGCACCGTCCTTGAGTGCCACCCAGTCCGGATGGCGCGCCTTGAGCGCCAGGGCGTCGTTCAGTGACTCGGCGAGGACGATCTTCTCCGCCCCTCGGGCGAAGGCCCAAGCGGCCACGGTGTAGGCGCGCATGACATCGACCACGACTGCCACGGAGGGCGTTTCGGTCAGCTCGGGGATGCCGAGGAATCGCGTGTCCATCCGGTCATGATCGAGTAAGTCCGTCCTGAAGTCCCCTACTTCGTGAGTCACTTCACAGCGGCGGGCGTCGGCGTCCCGGATCCTCTGATCGGACGCACTGGTCCGGTCCGAACTGGCTGTCAACGGGCGAGAGGGATGCCATGTCGGAGATGCCGGAGACGGTGTCGGCTACGGCGGACCCGAAGGGCGGTCCGGGCGGGGAACGCGGACGCGTTACGGTCGGCCCGCGGATCTGGTCCTTCCGCCGACGGGCCGGGCCGAGCCAGGAGGCGGCCGCTTCGGGGGCCGGGACGAGCCCGGCACGGAGATCCGCGAGGCCCACCTGCGGGTGCTGCGCCGCCAAAGTCCGGGCCCGCGCCGCGCCGACTCCTGTGCGCCGGCAACCCTGCACCGGCCCACCCCACGGAGAACCACCGCGCACCGGCCCGCCGCGCAGAGCCTGCGGCCATGGCACCGCCTCAGGTCCGGTCCCGCCGGGGGCGCGGCGGCGGACCGTACGCCTCGACCAGCGCGTTGCGTACGGCGAGCCGTCCCGCGTGGCGGAACGCCAGAGGGTGGGAGTCCACCTCGTGCACCTTGATGGACCGCAGGATCACCGCGACGGCCACGGTGGTCCCGGGGTCCAGCTCCGCCAGCTCCTCGCGGACGCCGGAGCCGAACGCCTGGCGCAGTTCGGACACCTCCTCGGCCGACCAGCCCGGCACCGTGCTCGTGTCCGCCACTTCGAACTCCACGCCCTGCTCCCAGGGTTCGAAGTCCACCACCACCTGGGCGAAGAAGGACGGGCAGCCGGCCTGCCGGGCGTACGTGACCTTGACATCGCGCAGGGGTCGGGGAGGGAAGGTCCTCGGCTCGGTGGTCATGCGCCCACGCTAACCGCGCGCCGACGGTCTCCCCACGGAATTTCCGCGGGGAGGCCGTCCGTTCGCGCGTCAGGCGTCCCGGCGCAGCTCCAGCGTGCAGCACTTCACGCTGCCGCCCGCCTTGAGCAGCTCCGAGAGGTCCACCCCGATCGGGTTGAACCCGCGCTCACGCAACTGCGCCGCCAGCTCCGTGGCGTTCTGCGGCAGGACCACGTTGTACCCGTCCGACGTCGCGTTCAGCCCGAAAACCTCGGCGTCGGCGGGGGTGGCGAGGAGGGCGTCCGGGAACAGCCGCTCCAGCACGGCCCGGCTGCCGGGGGAGAAGGCCGCCGGGTAGTAGGCGACCGTCTTCTCGTCGAGCACGGTCAGGGCCGTGTCCAGGTGGTAGTAGTCGGGGTCGACGAGGGTCAGCCCGATCACCGGGCGTCCGAAGTACTCCTGGGCCTCGTCGTGCGAGCGGGGGTCGCTGCGGAACCCGGTGCCGGCCAGGAGCCAGTCGCCCGCCAGGAGATAGTCGCCCTCTCCCTCGTTGACGAAGGCGGCCGTGCGCAGCTCCGGAAAGCCGTTGTCACGCAGCCAGTTGTGGTAGGTGGGGCCCTCGGCGATCCGCTCGGCGTCGCGGAACCGGGCCACGAGGGCCCGCCCGTCGACGACCGTGGCGCCATTGGCCGCGAAGACCATGTCGGGGAGGGAGGGGACGGGGTCGATCGTGTCGACGGTGTGCCCGAGGCTCAGGTAGACCTCGCGCAGCCGCTCCCACTGGGCGATGGCCAGCGGAGTGTCGACGGGCTTCGCCGGGTCCATCCACGGGTTGATGGAGTAGACCACGTCGAAGTAGGTGGGCCGGCACATGAGGTAGTGCCGGGCACGTGCGGTACGCATATGGGGTAGGTCCCGATCGTCAGGGGCGGCCGGTGAGGTATCCGCCCATCGAGGTGAAGTACTCGGTCGCGGGCAGCTCGCGGCCGTCTTCGGTCCGTACACGGGTGATGGCCAGGCCGCGGTTGCGGCCCGTGCGGGCGTCGGCTCCGGCGACGATCACGACGCCGTCGCCCTCGCGGTAGAAGACGCGGCCCGGGGTGCCGCCGTAGCGGCCCTCGGACACGACGGCCGAGACGACCTCGATCCGCCGCCCCCGGTGGTACGTGAAGGCGGCCGGGTACGGGGCGGACTGGGCGCGGACCAGGCGCTCCAGGTCCTCGGCCGGCCAGTTCCAGTCGATGCGGATGTCCTCCTCGGCGCGCTTGTGGAAGAAGCTCGCCTTGGACCGGTCCTGCGGAGTGAACTCCCTCTGCCCGGAGGCGATCAGCCCGAGGGCCTCGACCGTGACCGGCGCGATGAGATCGACCGTACGGTGGAAGAGGTCGGTCGCGGTGTCCGTCGGCCCCACGGGCACCGCCCGCTGGACGACGATGTCACCGGCGTCCAGCTCCTCGTCCATCATGTGGGCCGTGACACCGACCTCCGGCTCGCCGTTGATGAGCGCCCAGATCAGCGGCGAGAAACCCGCGTAGGCGGGCAGCAGGGAGTCATGGATGTTGAGCGTGCCGTGGACCGGCAGGGTGAAGATCTCCGGCGGCATCCACGTCCGCCAGTTGTTGGCCACGATGATGTCCGGGGACACTGCCCTCAGTTGGTCCACGAGTTCGTCGTCCGGCCGATTGCGGATGATCACGGGGACGTCGTGCTTCTCCGCGAGATCGGCGACGGAGTCGCTCCAGATCTTCTCGTAGGCGTGCTCGCTCTTGGGATGGGTCACGACGGCAACCACGTCGTGCTCGGAGTCCAGCAGGGCTTGAAGGGTGCGATGGCCCCAGGTCTGGTATCCGAACATGACGACCCGCATGAAGGTGCCTCCTTGGAGAGCGGTGACCGGCGCTTCAGTAAAGCAAGGCTTACCTAAGATCACAACGGCCCATGATTCACAGGCAGGTTGACGGCCGATCACGGCTGGAAACGCCCCCTGACGTCGACAGGAGGGAACGAGCGGGTTAACTTGACCCGGCCCGCTCTCCGGCCGCGCGCCGTGGGTCCGAACGCGACGGGGAGGGACCTCCCATGCTCTGTACGAGGCTGACGAACGCGCGCTTCCTCACGATGGACCCCCGCCACCCCGTCGCCCACGACCTGGGGATCTGGCGGGGCCGGATCGTCGGCGTGGACGACGCCGTGACCTCCCTGCCCGCCCGCGAGACCCTCGACCTGGGCGGGGCGACCGTACTGCCCGGCTTCATCGACAGCCATGTCCACCTCGCCTGGGCCGGGTTGAAGGCCGGCACCCCGAGCGTCGCCCCGTGCGAACGGATCGAGGACATCCTCGCCGTCGTCGACGCGGCGGCCCGGCGGCCCGCCCCTCCCGGCGCCTGGGTGGACGTGGCCGGATACGACCAGCGGGCGCTGGGCCGGCACCTGACCGCCGCCGAACTGGACCGGGTCAGCCACGGCCGCAAGGTCTTCCTGATGCACGACTCCGGGCACGCCTGCGTGGTCAACACCGCGGTGCTGGAACTGCTGCCCGACGGGACCCCGCACGAGGACGGCTTTCTCGCCGAGAGCGCCATGACCGCCGCCCGCCGGCTGCGGCTTCCGTACTCCCAGGAGGAACTGGCCGACGCGATCGAGCTCGCCGCCCGCGCCTGCCTGGACGAGGGGATCACCGCCTGCGCGGAGGCGGGCATCGGCGGCGGACTCCTCGGCCACAGCCCCGTCGAGCTGGGTGCCTACCAACTGCTCCGGGACCGCGACCGGCTGCCCCTGCGGGTCCAGCTCATGGCCTCCGGCGACACCCTGCGCCCCCGCGCGGCACACACCGACGACGGGTTCACCCAGGCCCTGGACCTCGGCCTGCGCACCGGCTTCGGCGACGACTGGCTGTCGCTCGGCGCGCTCAAGATCTACACCGACGGCGGCATGATGGCCCGGACGGCGGCGCTCACCTCCCCGTACGAGGGCACGAGCGACAACGTCGGCCGCTTCCAGGACGACCCGGAACGCCTCGCCGCCCTCATCGTCGACGGCCATCTCGCCGGCTGGCAGCTCGCCGTCCACGCCATCGGCGACCGCGCCGCCGACCTCGCCCTGGGCGCCCTGGAGCGGGCCCAGAAGCTGCGGCCCCGCCCGGACGCGCGCCACCGCATCGAACACGCCGGGCTGATCCGCCCCGACCAGCTGCCCCGGTTCGCCGCACTGGGTGTGAGCGCGGTGGTCCAGCCCAACTTCCTGCGCTGCTTCGGCGACGACTACGCGACCGTGATGGGCCAGGAGCGGGCCGGCTGGATGTACCGGGGGAGGGGCTTCCTGGACCACGGCGTCGCGCTCGTCGGCAGCTCGGACCGCCCCGTCACGGACGGGGCGCCCCTGCGCGCGATCCAGTTCATGGTCGAACGTGCCTCCACCTCGGGCCGGCTCATCGGCCCGGACGAGGCCGTCACCGTCGACGAGGCGCTGCGGGCCTACACGGTCGCCGGCGCCCATGCCTGCCGCTGGGAGGCGACGGCGGGCGCCCTCTCGCCGGGGATGCGGGCCGACCTGGTGGTGCTGGGCGACGACCCGCACCGCGTGGACCCCTCCCGGATCGGGGACATCCAGATCGTCCGGACCTTCGTGGACGGCCGGGACGCCCGCGCCGAAGGCTGACGCTACGCTCGACGCCATGCCTGGGGAGAGCACGGAGAAGGCGGCGAGCGGGGCGGGCGCCGCGTGGGTGACCGTCGTGTCGTACGAGAACCTGCAGGGCTGCCCGCGGCCCCCGGCGGCCCTCCGCGCTTGACTGCGTGACCGCGGCATCGACTGGATGCCCTTCGCCGATGAGCTGATCCGCTGCGATCTCGCCTGCGGCATCGGCGCGGACGGGCGCCGACGCGGCTGGTACACGGTCCGGGTCGACGCCGACGCGCTGCGTGCCCTGGGCCTGCACCCCGACCAGCCCACCTCCGTGATCACCGCCCCCTCCCCGCCGCGCTGGTGGCACGCCGCCGCCGAGCGCAACGCCGAACGGCGATCCGGGGGCTGACGGCCCCTTGGTCCCCACTGCCTCCCAACTCCCGCCGTACCGAGGTCCATCGAGGTCCGTCGGACGGTCGACGTGTGTTGCCCCACATGCGGGCGGCAGAACAATACATCGCCCTTTTCGTGTTATTTAGGGTGAATCAGGGCATTGGCCCGTAGGTTGGGAAGACACGCCACCCGAGTGGCGTCCTGTGTCCCCCGACCCACGACCGGCAGGGTGCCGGGCACCCGCGCCGCAGGTCACGAACGAGGAAAGGCAGGGCAGGTGAACGTGCTGGGGATCATCGCCTCCGGTGTGGCCGCGCTGTTCATCACGGTCGCACTCGCCAAGAGTGCCCGCCGCGTGGCGCTCCGCCCCCACATCCCGGACGAACCGGGCGGGCGTGCGCCACGGGCCGAGGCGCTGCGCAGGACAGGCGGTGCGACGGCAGTGCTCGGCATCGGCACGGCGACCGGTGCGGCCCTGTGGCTCGGTGCGGCGGACGAAGCGGCGGGCTCCGTCGGAGGGCTGCTCGCCGGGGCGGGAGCGGTGGCGGCCCTCGGCCTCGTCCACGATCTGAAGCCGCTGTGGGCCGCCCTGCGCCTCGCCGTCCAGACCGCCGCCGCGGTGCTCGTCGTCTGCCTGGCCGGGCTCTCACCGGCGGCCGGCGTCCTGGCCGTGGTCTGGATCGTCCTCGTCACCAACGCGTTCGCCCTGCTCGACCACGCCGACGGGCTGCTCACCGCCGTCGGCCTGGTCACCGCCGCCGGACTGCTCGCGTGCGCCTTCGTCGGCGGGGACCCCGCTCTCGCCCTGCTTCCGGCGACCCTGGTGGCGGGCCTCGCCGGCTTCCTCCTCCACAACTGGCACCCCGCGCGCCTCCGTCTCGGCGCGTGCGGTGCGCAGTTCACCGGGTTCGCCCTGGCCGCCTCCGGCGCGCTGATCCAGGCGGCCGCCCCGTCCGGCCGCGCCGCGTGGGCCGCGCTGCCGGCCCTGGCCACGGTGGCCCTCGCCGACAGCGCCCTGGTCCTGATCTCCCGCCGCCGCGCGGCGCGTTCCCCGCTGCGCGCCACGGACGACCACATCGCGCACCGGCTGCGCCGGGTCCGTGTGACCGTGCCGGGCGCCGCGGTCCTGACCGCTCTGTGGGCGGGCGTGCCCGTGGCCACCGGGGCCCTCGTGTACGCGGAGCTGCTGCACCCCGCGTTCCTCCTGCTGCCGCTCGCCGGGACGGCCGCCGCCGTGTACGCCCTGCTGAGGATCCCGGCGTACGCCCCGCCCCGCACTGCCCCGCCCCGTACGGGCTCCTCCCGTACGGCCCCGTCCCGTACCGCCACGTCCCGGGCGACCCAGGACCGTACGATCACCGCCCGGCGCCGCACCGAGGCGGCCGACGCCGGTGCTGCGATCCCCGCCGCGGCCCCCGCGACGGGCGTCAAGGGCTCGGCTCCCGGCCGGGGTGCGCCCACCGGCACCGCCAGGACCTCCGCTGGGCACCCCACCGTGCCGCCCCCGCCCAACGGCCGCCCCGCCGAAGCCGCCACGGCCGCGGCCGAACGGGGCTGACGCCGCCCGGTCCGCGATCACCCCCGCAGCCGCCCGAGCGTGGCGCGGGCCGCTGTGCGCGCGTACGGGGAGACCATCAGATACGGGGCCCACGGCCAGGTGTGCCGCAGGCAGTACGCCCACCACTGACGCGGCGGCAGCTCCCGCACGGAGGTCACCCGGCGCAGCGCCTCCCGGACGCCGATCCCCGGCTCCCGGCTGCCGGGAGCCGCCGGTCCGTCCACGCACTCGCCGGCATGGCCCGGGGCGACGAGCACGGCCACCCCGGCCCGCTGAGCGCGCCGGCCGTGGTCGTAGTCGCCCATCCGATGACGGAAGACCTTGTCGGGATCGCCGACGACGTCGTACACGGCGCGGGGCACCAGAACAACCCGTCCGTCGTACGTGTCGCAGCGCTCGGGCCGGTGCGCGCCCGGCTCGACGAGCGTCAGGGACCGGCCCCGCCGTCCGGAGTACACCGTGTCCCCGTACGCGTTCCGCACCGCGCCGACGACGACCGCGCCGGCCCCCGCCGTTTCCGATGTGCGCAAAAGGGTCACGAGGGCGTCCCGGAAGAGCACGACGCCGTCGTCGAGCCACAGCTGATGCGTCCACGCGTGGCTCGGCCCGCCCGGGCCGCCGCCGAGCGGGCCGCCGCCCCCGCCGCCACTGCGGCTGTTCCGGCTCGCGATGCGCAGCGCCTGGTTACGGGAGACGTCGGGGCCCACCGACATGACCTCCACCGCCGGATGGTGCAGCCGCACCGCCTCCGGCGTACCGTCGGTGCTGCCGGTGTCCACGAGATGCACGCCCAGCGTCGTCCCCGCGGGGAGACCGCGCTGCCCCTCCAGGGCGCGCAGGGCGGACAGCGTCCGCGCACGGTGGTCGTGACTCGTCATCAGCACGGCCAGATGGACGGAGTGCACAGCGGGCTCCTCAGCTCCTCAACTCTCATCATTCATGCATAGAAGCTGATATTCCGCATAGGCTGGGTGGGTGAGCGCCGAACCGATCGCGAACCTGCTCGGGCCCGTGCGGGGCCCCACACCCCCGCGCAGGTTCGGCCGCTTCGTGCCGGTGTTCGCCTTCCTGCTGGCCGTCCTGTGCGTGAGCACGGTCGCGCTCACCGCGACCGTCCGCTCCACGGCCGCATCGCCCGGCTTCTACCAGGCGGTGCTGGACGAGGAGTCGGCCTACGACCGCCTCTACGGCGAGGTGCTCGTCGATCCGGAGATCTCGCCGGTCACCCGCGATCTGCTGGCGCATCTGCCCGTTCCCGAGGCGCTGGTGACCTCGAACATCAAGGTCGTGCTGCCGCCCGCCACGGTCCGGGCCCTCACCGACCAGCAGATCGACGCGGTGACCGGCTATCTGCGCGGCGACCGGGACGAGCTGCGGCTGACCGTCGACCTGGCCCCGGTTCTGGAGAACCTCGCCGATCTCGCGCGCGTCTACTTCGGCGACCTGGTGGCCAACGTGCAGGGCCGGGACCAGCCGGACTTCGAGCGGTTCACCGCCGATCTGGCATCGGGGCTCGACGACCTCAAGGAGGGCCGGGCCCCCGAGCTGCCCAGGCTGCCGCTCACCGAGGACCAGGCCGACCGCGCCGCCGAAGCCCTCCTCACGGCGGTACCGGAGGGGCAGCGGACGGCGCTGCGCCCCGAGATCGAGGTGGCGCTCGGCGAGGGGGACGTGGCGACCGCGCTGGCCGCCACCGCCGCCGCCGTGCTCTCCGACGGCTCCCGCAGCGCGGCCGCCGGCCTCCGCGCCACCCTCCAGGACGGCACGTGGGACCTCACCGGCACCCTGACCGCCGCAGGCGCGGACCTCACCGCTCTGGAACAGGCTCGCGACACCATCAGGTTCCTGACCCTCCTCCAGGTCATCGCCATCACCCTCGCGCTCGCCGCCCTCGCGACCCTCTGGTTCACCGGCCCCGCCGCCCCGGCCCGCAGACTGATGCGGCTCGGTCAGGCGCTGGCCTGTGCGGGCGTCCTGACCGCCGCGGCCGTGTTCCTGGCCCGGCTGATCACCGGCGGGCGTCTTCTCGGCACACCGTCCTCGTGGGCCCCGAGCGTCACCTCCCTCGTCGACGATCTCCAGCGCAACGCCGTGAACCAGGCGGTGGCCACCGGTCTCGGCGCCGCCCTCACGGCCCTCGTCGGCGGCGTACTCCTCACGGGCGCGGGCTGGGCGCTGCTGGTGCGCCCCGACCGGATGCCGGCGCCGACCCCGACGGCCGTGCGGACGACGGCGGCGGGCGTGGCCTGTGCCGCACTGGCCGGCGTCCTGGTCGTGCCACCCGTGTTCGGTCCGTCCGCACCCCGCCAGTGCCTGGGCAGCAGCCGCCTGTGCGACCTGCGCTATGACGAAGCCGCCTACCTCACCTCGCACAACGCCATGTCCACCACCGCCGACCGGTTCATCGGCCCGCTTCAGGACCCCGACATCACCACCCAGCTCAACACGGGGGTCCGGGCCCTCCAGCTCGACACGTACCGCTGGGAGAGCCCCGAGGACATCGCCGCACGGCTCGATTCCCCCGAGTTCACCGCGGAGCAGCGGCGCCTGATCGCCGGGGCCGTCGACAAGGCAAACCCACCGCGCGAGGGCCTGTGGCTCTGCCACGGCGTCTGCCGCGCCGGGGCCATCGAGCTGGTCCCGGCCCTGGAGGACATCGGCGACTGGCTGCGCGCCCACCCCACCGAGATCGTGACGCTCATCGTCCAGGACGACATCAGCGCCGAGGACACCGAGGAGGCCTTCCGCGCGGCCGGCCTGGACGACCTCCTGCACACCCCCGACGCGGACCCGGACGCCCCGTGGCCCACCCTGGAGGAGATGATCGACAGCGGCCGCAGGCTGGTGGTGTTCGCGGAGAAGGCCGACGGCCCGGCCCCCTGGTACCGCAACTTCTACCGGTACGGCATGGAGACCCCGTTCGCCTTCCGGAGCCCCTCCGAGATGACCTGCGCACCCCACCGGGGCGGCACGGGAAAGCAGCTCTTTCTGCTCAACCACTTCATCACGAACGCCGGCGGCAGCCGCCTGGACGCCGGTCGTGTCAATGCGCGCGACTGGGTCCTGGAGCGGACCCGGGCCTGCGAGGCGGAGCGCGGCAGCCAGGTCACCTTCATCGCCGTCGACTACACGACGATCGGCGACGCGCTGGGAGCGGTGAACGAACTGAACTCCCGCCGTAAGCAGGGCGACTGACGGTACGGCTCCAGTGTCGGCGACACACGCGAGGCCGTCCGGCGTGGCCGCACCGGAAACCCCGGGGAGAGCTGGAGGGGAGCGTGAGAGGCTACGTTCCCAGGGGCTCCACACCGTGCGGACGGAGCCGGACGACTGCCTACAGATCAGGAATTCAGTGCCCATGACTCCTCCGAGCGACCCGGCACCGCACGGTGCCCCCGCCGCAGCACCGTCACCCGGCGGCGGATCCCCACAGAGGGGCGAGGGCCGTCTGCTGGCCGTGAGTGACCTGCACGCGGCGGTGACCGACAACAGGCCGATCGTCGAGTCCCTCCACCCGACGTCCGACGCCGACTGGCTGATCGTCGCCGGCGACGTCGCGGAGCGCCCCGAGGAGATCCGGTGGGCGCTCCGGCTTCTCGCGGAACGCTTCGCCCATGTCATCTGGACCCCCGGCAACCACGAGCTGTGGACCGTGTCCAAGGACCCGGTCCAGCTGCGCGGCCAGGCCCGCTACGACCACCTCGTCGCGCTGTGCCGGGAGCTCGGCGTGACGACTCCCGAGGACCCCTTCCCGATCTGGCCGGGCCCCGACGGGCCCGTGGCGATCGCGCCGCTCTTCCTCCTGTACGACTACACCTTCCGCGCCCCGGGAACGCACACGAAGGAGGAGTCGCTCGCCGTCGCGCACGAGAGCGGCATCGTCTGCAACGACGAGTACCTCCTGCACCCCGACCCGTACCCGACGCGGGAGGACTGGTGCCGTGCCCGGGTCGCCGGGACCGCCCGCCGGCTCTCGGAGCACGACCCGCAGATACCCCTCGTCCTCGCCGGACACTGGCCGCTCGTCCGCGAACCCACGTCGGTGATGTGGTACCCGGAGTTCGCCCAGTGGTGCGGCACCGAACTGACCGCCGACTGGCACCGCCGCTTCAACGTCACCGCCGTGGTCTACGGCCACCTCCACATCCCCCGTACGACCTGGTACGACGGGGTGCGTTTCGAGGAGGTGTCCATCGGCTACCCCAGGGAGTGGCGCAAGCGGGGGCACCCGCGCGGCCTGCTGCGGCAGATCCTCCCGTACGAGGGTGAGCCCGCCCCGCCGGAGAAGGCCGGAACCGGGCCGTCCGCACAGCCGCGCACCACCGGAGGCGCCTCGTGATCGAGCTGCTGCTGCCCGCCGACGTCTCCACGGCGGCCACCCGCGCGGAGACCGTCCCGGACGGAACCCTCTTCCCGGAGGAGGAGGCGTTGATCGCCAAGAGCGTCGCCAAACGCAGGAACGATTTCGCGACGGCCCGCGCCTGCGCCCGGCGCGCCATGGCGGGACTCGGCCTGCCACCCGTGCCCGTACTCCACGGTCACCGGGGGAGACCTCTGTGGCCCGAGGGAATCGTCGGCACCCTCACCCACTGCACCGGATACCGGGCGGCCGCACTGGCCCGGGCGACGGACGTGCTGTCGCTCGGCATCGACGCCGAGCCGCACGGCCCGCTCCCCACCGGCGTAAGGGAGTTGGTGACCCTGCCCGCCGAACGTGAGCGGATCGGTCCGCCCGCGCCGGAGGGCACGGGCGAGATCCACTGGGACCGCATCCTGTTCAGTGCCAAGGAGAGCGTCTTCAAGACCTGGTATCCGGTCGCCGGTGTGGAACTCGACTTCACCGAGGCGGATCTGACGTTCCATCGCACGGACGCTCCGTCTCCGGGGAGCGGCGACGGCTCCCCGGTCCCCGCCGCCGAGGGCACCTTCACCGCCCGTCTGCTGCTCACCGACCCGGCCCTGCCGACGACGCTGCACGGGTGCTGGCGGGTCGAGGACGAGATCGTCGTCACGGCGGTGCTGGTCAGGCCCGACTGGCGGGAGCACGACGGGATGTGACGGTCATTCGGCCGGGGGAGCGGTGAGGGGGCGCCCGAGCCCCACGTTCCACCGGCCGGAGCGCCCGCTGAGTTCGGTCAGCGTCAACGGCGCGACGTCCAGCCGCCAGAACGCCTCCGGAGGCAGCCGCAGGCCGTGGACGACCGCCGCCCGGACGACGGCGGCCTCGGCCACGGCCAGGAAGCTTGCGCCGGGTGCGTCCGGTCCGCCGAGGGAGTCCAGCCACGCCCCGGTCCTCGTCACCAGGTCGCGCAGCGACTCGCCGCCGTGCGGAGCCGCCGACGGGTCGCCGAGCCAGGCGGCCACCTCGGCGGGTTCGGAGGCGGCCACTTCGTCGAGGCGGCGGCCGGCCCAGCCCGCCAGGTCCCAGCCGCCCAGGGCCGGTTCGGTCCGGGCCGCCAGGCCGAGGGCCTCGGCGGTCTCGCGGCACCGGCCGGAGGGGCCGCTCAGTACGAGCCCGGTGGCCGGCACCGCACCGGCGGCGGCCCGCGCACTCTCCCGGCCGGACCGGTCCAGCGGGGAGTCGCCGTCGAAGCGGGCCTCCCGCAGCGCCGCGTTCATCGCCGGTGAGATCAACATCACCCGTACTGTCATGTCCCTGCTCTCGCATCCGCACCAGGGGTCCCGCAGCCCTGTCGCCCCAAGGAATCCGCCCTCCGTGACGCTGCACATTGGACCATGGCGGTGCCTGCGTGCAGGCGGTATGGTCACGTCGACCATGACGAGGGTGGGACGGAAGACCGGTGGGAATCCGGCACGGTCGCGCCACTGTGGACCCGCCTTCGGGCGGGCGAGTCAGACCCGGCACCTTCGTCCGAGGCACCACGACAGGGACGCGTGTTCCCACAGGAGGTTCTGCCATGGCACAGTCCGCCGTTCCCGCGACGGGGACATCCGAGATCACTCCGATCTCGGCGAAGGCCCTTGCCCCTTGGGCGGTCTTCTTCGGCATTCTCATGCTCGTCCTGCTGTACTTCGTCGGCGCCGAACAGGGCGCCACCGCACTCGTCTCGGGCGAAGGCGTCCACGAGTGGGTTCACGACGGCCGTCACCTGCTCGGCTTCCCCTGCCACTGAGGCACGTGCCACTGAACACGTGCCACTGAGGCACCTGCCACTGAGCACCTGCCCCTGAGGCACCTGAGGAACCAGGCCCCGCCGGGGACATCATCCGCCGGGGAAACAGCGGACGCGGCCGGCAGCGGCAAGCAAGAGAAACCAGGAAACCATCGTGAACTCCATATCTGTCAGAGCCCTGCTCGTGCGCGGCATGCTCGCGGGCCTGATCGCGGGCGCGCTCGCGCTCGTCGTCGCCTACTTCCTCGGTGAGTCCCAGGTGGACGCGGCCATCGCCCTCGAAGAGGCCCACAGCCATGACCACGGCGGCGGCGAGGAATTGGTCAGCCGCACCATGCAGGCCACCGGCGGGCTCGCCACCGGTGTGCTGGTCTTCGGCGTCGCGGTGGGCGGGATCGCCGCCCTCGTGTTCTGTTACGCCCTGGGCCGCATCGGCGACTTCGGCCCCCGGGCCACCGCGGCGCTGGTCGCGGGCGCCGCCCTGCTCACGGTCTACGTCGTACCGTTCCTCAAGTACCCGGCGAACCCGCCCGCCGTCGGCAACCCGGACACCATCGGCAAGCGCACCACCCTGTTCTTCCTGATGGTCGCCCTCAGTGTGCTGCTGGCCGTCGCCGCCGTCATCATCGGCAAGCGGCTCGCACCCCGCCTGGGCAACTGGAACGCGAGCATCGCGGCCGTCGCCGGATTCGTCGTTCTGATCGGCCTCGCCTACGCCTTCCTGCCCTCCTTCGACGAGGTGGGCAAGGACTTCCCGGCGACGCTGCTGTGGGAGTTCCGTCTTTCGACGCTGGCGGTCCAGGCGACGCTGTGGAGTACCTTCGGCGTCGTCTTCGGCTACCTCACCGAACGGCTTCTGACGCCCGCCGCGCGTGCGACGGCACCGCAGGCCGCGGGTGCGGTGAGCTGAGCCGCACCGACGCACGCACGGACCCGCCCGCACGCGACAGAACCCGCCGGATGCTCCCCGGCGGGTTCTGTCGTGTGCGGTCGGCTCCGAAGGGGGGGAGCGGTGGGGTGGCGATGTTCGGTGGCGGTGGGGTAGCGATCTTGATTAGCGTCGCTACGATCGAAAGGTAGCGTTGATAACGCATTGGTGTTAGCGTTGATGTCATCGGGATTCACGGAACGGCCGCGACCCCAGTCGCCAGGAGCGAAGCCATGACCGAACAGTCCACAACCGCACCCGCATCCGCCCCCCGCAGGGTGGCCGTGGTCACCGGAGGGTCCCGGGGCATCGGCCGTGAGAGCGCCGAACGCCTCGCCGCCGACGGCTTCGCGGTCGTCGTGAACTACGCGGGCAACCGGACCGAGGCGGAAGCGGCCGTCGCCGCGATCACCGCCGCGGGCGGTGAGGCGATCGCACGGCAGGCGGACGTGGCCGACGAGGTGGCCGTCGCCGCGCTCTTCGATGCCGCCGAGGAGGCGTTCGGCGGGATCGACGTGGTGGTGCACGCGGCGGCGGTCATGGCGCTCGCCCCGCTGGCCGAGCTCGAACTGGACACGCTCGACCGGATGCACCGCACCAACATCCGGGGCACGTTCGTCGTCGACCAGCAGGCGGCACGGAGGCTGCGCGCGGGCGGGGCCATCATCAACTTCTCCAGCTCGGTGCTGTCGCTGTCCCTGCCCGGCTACGCCGCGTACGCCGCGACCAAGGGCGCCGTCGAGGCCGTGACTCTCATCCTCGCCCGGGAGCTGCGCGGCCGGGACATCACGGTCAACGCCGTGGCTCCGGGGCCGACCGCCACCGCGCTCTTCCTGGACGGCAAGGACGAGGAGACCGTGGCGCGGATGGCCGCCCAGCCGCCGCTGGAGCGGCTGGGGACCCCGCAGGACATAGCCGAGGTGGTCTCCTTCCTCGCCGGCCCGGCCCGCTGGGTCAACGGGCAGGTGCTGCGGGCCAACGGCGGCATCGTCTGAGGGCTGCCGTGCCGCTTGATAGCGTCCGTCCGGTGAGCACGAGTACCCGGACACGCATCCTGGAAGTGGCCGCCGCCCTGGTGAGGGAGTCGCCCGACGGCGACATCTCCACGCGCGCCGTGTGCGAGGCGGCGAAGGTGGGCGCGCCGGCCCTCTACCGCCACTTCGGCGACAAGGAAGGGCTGCTGTCGGCCGTCGTCGACCACGGCTTCGAGAAGTACCTGGCGACGAAGAGGGAGCGCGGCGAGACGACCGACGCCGTGGAGGACCTGCGGCGCGGGTGGGACAGTCACGTCGCCTTCGCCCTCGACAACCGGAACCTCTACCGCCTGATGAACTCGCCGGCGATGCGCACGCCGCCCGCCGCGGCGCTGGAGTCCCACCGGATCCTGACCGGGGACCTCGAACGGGTCGCCGCCCAGGGCCGGATACGCGTCGCGCCCGAGCTGGCCGCCCAGATGATCATGTCTGCCAATGTGGGCGTGGCGCTGATGCTGGTGTCCCGTCCGGCGACGTTCGACGACATCGAGGTGTCCCACCGGGTGCGTGACGCGCTGTACGCCACGGTGCTCACGCCGAAGCCGGTGCAGGAGAAATCGCCGAGCGCGTCGGCGGACGCCGAAGTCCCGACGGTGGCGGCCCGGTTGAGTGCCCTGTTGCGCAAGGAGCACGGGGCGGGTCTGAGCACCGCCGAGGCGACGCTGATGAAGGAGTGGCTCGACCGGGTCGCGAACGCTCGCCCGGAGACCTGAACGGAGGCGTCGGGCAGGGAGGTTCTGGAGTCCGGGAGCCCTGGAGGCCGATAGCCGATAGCCGGGAGCCCGCGCGCCGAAGAGGCCGGGACCTCGGAGTTCTGACATCTCTGACATCAGGGGGAGGCGTAGGGGGAGAGGGAGGGGGCGCCCTGGTCGCGCAGACCGTTCTCCATGCGGTGGGCCGCGTTTCCGATGATCCTTTCGAGGTTCTTCCGCACCTCGCGTTCCGTGCTGCCGTGCGGTGCGTACGCGGACACCGTGAGCACCAGGTCGCCGTTCCACAGGAGGAGGGTGCGGCCGGGGCGGCCCCCGTCGTCGGCCGGTAGCGCGTAGGCGGTGTCGTGCACCTTCTCGGGCCCGCGTCCGTGAGCGCGGTCGAGGTCCTCCTTGACGCGGTACGCGTGACGGGCGGGCTCGGAGTCCTCGTACACCGAGGCCGTGGCATGGAGTTTCCAGAACGCGCCGTCCGGCCCCTTGAGGTCCGCGAGGCAGCCGGTCCGCCGGTAGAGCGGCCGCGAGCCGTTCTCGCCGACGTCTTCCCGGGCGTCGGGGGAGGCGGAGTCCGTGGTGCTGCCGAGGGTGAAGCCCTCGGCGGGCGGTGAGTCCGTGAGGAGGTCGCACGGTCTGCCGGTCCAGCTGTGAGCGCCCGGCGGACGAGCGCTCAGCTCCGCGGCCTCCCCCTTCGTGCCGTCGTCGTCACCGCCGGAGCAGCCTGCCGAGGCCGCCACCGCCAGCCCGATGAGCGCGGCCGACCGCGCCCGGCGTAACGCGGCGCTCCTGGATCCCTTCATCCCCCACCCCTTCGTTCCGGAGATCTCATTGTCCGATGCTCGTACCGACGGGTAAAGGAGGCCGGGCCCGCACCGAAGGGTGCGGGCCCGGGGGTGGTGTGGGGCGGCGGCTCAGGAGCGGTCGGTTCCGGGGGTGAAGTCACCGGTGAGGGCCGCGGCCATCCGCAGGTGCGGCGCCGCGTCGGCGTCGCGCCCCTGGCGCTCCAGGGTCCGGCCCAGCATGAGGTGCGCGTACGTCTCCACCGGGTCGAGCTCCAGAACCCTCCGCAGCTCCTCCTCCGCCTTTCCCAGCCGGGCGGAGTGGTAGTAGGAGCGCGCCAGCAGCAGCCGCGGTGCGACCTGCTCCGGCGCCTCCCCGACGAGTCCGCCCAGGATCCGGGCGGCCGCCAGGTACTCCTTCGCCTCGAAGAACACCCGTGCCCGGTCCCACCGGTCGGCGGCGGTGCCGAACTCGTAGTAGGTCTCGGTCTCGCTCACGTGTCCTCCTTCGTGTGGTGCGGGCCGTCTCCGACCGCCCCGCCGTACGTTCAGCCATGACAACATCGCACAATGGTTGAACATTCCACTAAAGTTTTGGCGTGGGACCCGATGCTCCACGCCCCTGCGGGAATAGGTTGAGCGCCATGAGCAATCTCGATCGCCAGGCCACGCCCTCCGTCTGCGGCGGGCGTGGTTTCGTCGTCGCCGAGCCCGTCCGTGAGCTGCTGGCTCCCCGCCATGTCCAGCTGGGCGGATCCACCGAGGTCCGCCGTCTGCTGCCCAACCTCGGCCGGCGCATGGTGGGGGCGTGGGCCTTCGTCGACCACTACGGGCCCGACGACATCGCGGACGAGCCGGGCATGCAGGTCCCGCCGCACCCGCACATGGGGCTCCAGACGGTCAGCTGGCTCCACGAAGGGGAGGTGCTCCACCGGGACAGCCTCGGCAGCCTGCAGACGGTGCGCCCCCGCGAACTGGCCCTGATGACCTCGGGCCGCGCCATCAGCCACTCCGAGGAGAGCCCGAAGGAACACGCCCGGCTTCTGCACGGGGCGCAGCTCTGGGTGGCCCTTCCGGACGCCCACCGCAACGTCGAGCCGCACTTCCAGCACCATGCGGACCTGCCCGTCGTCACCGCCCCCGGCCTGTCCGCCACCGTCATCCTGGGCGAGCTGGACGGGGCGGCCTCGCCCGGTACGGCGTACACCCCGATCGTCGGCGCCGACCTGTCCCTGACCGGTGGCGCCCGGACCCGCCTGCCCCTGGACCCCGACTTCGAGTACGCGGTCCTGTCCATGTCGGGCGAGGCCGAGGTCGACGGCGTACCCGTGCTGCCCGGCTCGATGCTCTACCTCGGCTGCGGCCGTACCGAACTCCCCCTGCGCGCCCACTCCGACGCCGGGCTGATGCTCCTGGGAGGCGAGCCGTTCGAGGAGGAGCTGGTGATGTTCTGGAACTTCATCGCCCGGTCCGGTGAGGAGATCGTCCAGGCGCGAAAGGACTGGGAAGAGGGCTCGAGGTTCGGTGAGGTGCAGGGCTACGACGGCGCCCGCCTGTCTGCACCGGAGCTGCCCGCCACCCCGCTGAAACCGCGCGGGCGGGTGCGCTGACCTGGGGAAAGCCAAAGTCGGGCTGGCCGCGCTTCCACGGGCGGCCGCTACGCCGACTGCCCTATTCGCACCTGTCTTGTGCTCGGGGCTCGGGGGCTACTGGATTTGAGAGGTGGTGTATCGAGTTTCGTGTTCGAGCTTGTGTGTCAGGGTTCCATCGGATCGATGCTGCCCCTTTGCTGACTTTCCTGATTGGCATCGCAGGTCTGCCGCTGCGTCGGGACCGCAAGCTCGGACCGGCCCGTATCGGTCCGGTCACGGGCCTGCCCGCCTCGCCGGTGATCGGCTACTCCCTGTCCACTCCACCGCCGACGACCACTCCCGGCTCGTCGGCAGCGAAGTCCTCGCCGGCGACCGCCAGGACACAGTTCCCCGTTGATCCAGCGGCCGGAGCGTCCCCGCGTCGGCGGGGAGGGCAGGGGCTGCGGTGGACTGGTCCGCGTCCGCGCGGAGCGCTACGACTGTGTCGAGTCGTGATCAATCTGCGGGAACCGTCCTCACGGCGGGGCTCAAGGCGTGCCTCTTGTACAACGCGGGTGCACATGGCATAGCAAGCAGGCGAGTTCAGTGAGCCGTGGCATTCGACGTATTTCGGGTCGGCCGGACGCGGTGGCCGGGACAAGCCGCCTTGGCTCGCGGTAGCCACGCCCACCTGCATAAACGCCGCCCCACGGACGCTGGGGGCGGGGACCGGCGCGAAAGCAGTCTGAGTAGAGTGGCGATTTGATCGATCATTTATCAGCCCAGCTCGAAGGACCGGAACATGGCGGAACAGGGAGAGCGGCAGCAGGTGACCGTGGTCACCGGCGGCAGTCGGGGCATCGGTGCGGCGATCTGCCTGCGGCTGGCGGCCGAAGGACACGACGTCGCCGTCGGGTACCGGTCGGACGCCGACGCGGCCGAGGGCGTGGTCGAAGGGGTGCGCGCGCTGGGCCGGGCGGCCGTCGCCGTCGCGGTCGACACCGCCGACGCGGCGGACGTGGGCCGTCTGTTCGATACTGCCGCCGCCCACCTGGGACCGGTAACCGGGCTGGTGAACAACGCCGGGGTGAGCGGGCCGGTCGGACCACTGACCAGCGCAGACCCGGAAGGGATGCGGCAGGCCCTGGAAGTCAACATCCTGGGCTACCTGCTGTGCGCCCGCCGGGCCATCGGCGATATGACGGCAGGCGGGGCGATCGTGAACATCTCATCCGCCGCAGCGACACTGGGCAGCCCCGGCACCTACGTCCACTACGCGGCGGCGAAGGCCGCCGTGGACGCTATGACGGTCGGGCTGTCCAAGGAGGTGGCGGCCGACGGCATCCGGGTCAACTGCGTTGCCCCCGGTACGATTTGGACCGACTTTCACGCCGACCCGCAGCGGCCCGCCAAGATCGCAGAGATCACCCCGATGGGCCGCGCCGGGCAGCCCGAGGAAATCGCCGGAGCGGTCGCCTGGCTGCTCTCGGACGACGCCTCCTACGCCACCGGCACGGTGATGAGGATCGCCGGCGGGATGTGAGCACAGGCGGATCCGCCACCTCGGGGCAAAAGCGGAGCCTTGGTCCGGCGGCGAGTGGCAATCAGGGTGTGGTGCGTATTTCAGTGGCGATCAAGGAGTGGACCCTATGAGATCCCTGATCCAGATCGTCGAGGCACTTCCCGAGCGGAACCGTCTCCCCGTCTCGGCCGCGGAGACACACGGCAGACAGCCGTGATGGGGCCGCCGCCCCGCACACGTGGCCTGACCATGACCGTTGCGCACCACCGCCGGTGACATGGCCGCCGGGTAGGAGTGGGCAGTGGTGATCTCCGAGGCGGCGTCTCCGGCGTCATCTGCCGAGGCCAAACTCTTCCCGGCGTCCTCTCCCTTGTGTCCTCACTGCACTTCAAGCCCGCGCAGGGGAAGGTTGAACGCACCGTCGCGAACTCTATCTGCCGCAGGCAGCCGTCTACGTCAGTTGTCGAACGAGGATCGTGTTCTGCTCGACGACTGGCGCTCGTCGGTTGTCCGCCGTACTCCTAGCATTCGGCCGAGACCCGATTATCGTTTCAGGGAGATCCATGAATCAGGAGTCCGAGACGAAGAAGCCCGGCTTCGGGCCGGAATATGCCGGAGCGCTGGTGTGGGAGCAGCATTGCTGCCTTCCGCTCGACCCGGACACCCGCGTCGACGCGTTGTGGCGCTACGCGGAGGCGGGTGCCTCCTTCGTATCGGTGAACGTTGGTTACGCGCCGCACGGCATCGCCGACACCGTCAGGGTCCTGTCCGCGTTTCGCCGTCACGTCCTCACCAACCCGAACCGTTACGTCCTGGCGGAATCGGCGGACGACGTGCGCCGGGCCAAGGCCACGGGACGTCTCGCGGTGGCGTTCGACCTGGAGGACGCCAATCCGCTGGGCGGCCGCATCGACACCGTTCAGACGTACTACGACCTCGGGGTCCGGACCCTGCTGCTCACCTACAACCAGCGGAACGCCGCAGGCTCGGGCTGTCACGACGACGCGGACGGCGGCCTGACCGCGTTCGGCAGGGAGGTGGTGGCGGAGATGAACCGCGTGGGCATGGTGGTCGACGCGACGCACTGTTCCTATCGCACATCGATGGACATCTTCGCCGCGTCGACGGCGCCCGTCGTGCTGTCCCATTCGGCGACGCGCGCGGTCCACGACCATGAGCGCAACGTGTGGGACGACCAGATCCGGGCGTGCGCGGCGACCGGCGGCGTCATCGGCATCAACGGCGTGGGGATCTTCCTGGGCGACAACGACACGAGCACCGACGCGTTCGTCCGTCACATTGATCACGCAGTGGACCTGGTCGGCTGGGAGCACGTGGGACTCGGCCTCGACTACTGCTTCGCCGCCGACGACCTCAACAGTGAGCTGACCCGGAATCCTGACCTCTTCCCGCCGAGCTATGACCAGTGGGACCGCATCGAATTCATCGAGCCGGAGCGGCTGCCCACGATCGCCACCGCTCTGGCGGAACGCGCCTATTCACCGGAATCGATCCGAGGAATCCTCGGAGAGAACTTCCTCCGTGTGGCACAGACGGCCTGGCGCTGATCCCCCGTGCACCGTGCGGGATTCCAGGGCCGGGCTGGAGCCGGTACGTCGCGCCGCCCCTTGGGGTGTCGGGAGCGGAATCAACGAGCGAAGGTTCAGGCGACCGCCTGTGTCCACGGACGGACGCGGGCGGTCCGGAGAGGAAGATCATGTCACTTCTGTTCACCGGTGCGACGGTGATCGACGGCGTCTCCGACGGGGGCATGGCCGGCCAGTCGATCCTTGTGGACAACGGCCGGATCGTGGCGATGGGCCGCCCGGACGGGATTCCGGTCCCGCCGGGGACCAGGACCGTCGATCTCAGCGGGAAATTCGTCATCCCCGGATTGATGAACGCCAATGTGCATCTGTTCGTCAACGTCCTCTTCGAGACACTCGTCAGGTACGAGGGCCGCTACGAGGACCTGATCGTCGAGGCCGCTCAGGTTGCCCTCAAGGGCGGCATGACCACGGTGTTCGACACCTGGGGACCGCGACGCGCGCTCATGGCCGTCCGTGACCGGATCGACCGGGGCGAGACCGTGGGCAGCCGCGTCCGCTGTGCCGGAAACATCATCGGCTTCGACGGCCCGTTCTCCCCGGACTTCATCGGCAGGACCCCCGGGGTCGGCAGTTCCCACTTCGTCGACCGGGTGAACGCCGCGTGGGTCGAGAACTCCGGTCGGCACCTGATGTGGCTGACCCCCGAGGCCGTCGGCGAAGAGGTCCGCTCGTACATCGGGCACGGCATCGACTTCGTCAAGTACGCGTCGAACGAACACGGCGGGACCTCCGCCGGTGCCTTCCTCCAGTTCTCCGAGCGAACACAACGCGCCATCACCGGGGAAGCCCACCGTGCAGGACTGACCGCCCAAGCGCACACGTCAACGGTCGAGGGCCTGAGAATGGCCATCGAGGCGGGCTGCGACCTCGTGCAGCACGGCAACATGACGGGACCCGTCGAGATCCCGGACGAGACCCTCGAACGCCTTGCCCAGGGCAACTGCGGTGTCGTCATCTTTCCGCTGACCGACAGCGGCATGGCAGCCCTGAGGGAAAGCGTCTCGGATCTCGAATGGACGATGTGGAAGGCATCGGACGCCAATGCCCGCAATCTTGTCCGCGTCGGCGCGACGATCCTCCTCGCGAACGACGGAGGCATCTTTGCCCCGGAAGTCATGCAGGAACCGATGATCAAGGGCACGTGGAACGGGCTGCCCGAGGACGAGGCCCTGGGCCGGCTGGCCACCGGCCACTTCGTCTGGCTGCGCGCCATGGAGGAGAAGGGCATGGCCCCCATGGACCTGTTGCACGCGACAACCCGCAACATCGCACGGGCCTACGGCGTCGAGGACGATCTCGGAACACTCGAAGTGGGCAAGATCGCCGACATGGTCATTCTCGACAGGGACCCGCTCCAGGGCGCCGACAACTACCGGAGCATCCACGCCGTGGTCAAGGAGGGCTCCCTGGTTGACCTCGACGCGCTGCCCGAGCGACCCTTGTTGACCGCGGATCTACCTGCTCCGCTCGATGAGGAGGCCCGCTACAAGAAGGCTCTTCATGAAGGTGTTCGGCTTCCGGGCTGCCCGACCTGCGTGACGGGAATGCACTGACCGGAGCCCGTGGGCTGGAGTCCGCGCCTGGACATCGCGGCCATGGTGCGACCGGGAGGTTCCCGGTCGCACTGCCGCATGCCGTGTCTCCGTCACGATGTCAGATACCGGACCGCTTGCCGACCTCACCAGCGCGGGACCTCGTCACGCGCCGCCACGAGCGCCGTCGGCGGCCGGGCGGGCACGGCGTTGTCCGACGGCCCGGCGTCAGGAATCCTTCGGGGTCGCGCGCATGCCGTGGTGCACGTACTTCTCCCCGGTGGGAAGCGAGTAGAAGGTGACCGGAATCCAGGACGGGCTGTCGGGATAGCGCACCAGGAACTGTCTCTCCGTGACCGGCACCAGCGCGGTCTCATGCACCGGCTCCGGCACCAGGTGGGCGAGTGGCCCCGTGGTGGTGTGCCGCATTCTCGGCCCGTCCGCGCCTTCGAGTACGTCGATGCGTGTGCCGGCCCGCTCGTATCGTCCGAGGTGCTGACGGACGTCCACCTTCGGCGGCTCGGCGGGCGGGCGCGGCGGCTCCGGCATGGTCACCCCGGCCAGGCCGGCGAAGATCTCCGCGAACAGTTGCCGGTACAGGTCCTTTGCCGCACCACCGTTGGTGAGGAGGGTGACGGCCAGATCCTGGTCGGGCAGTATCCGCAGGAACGCGGACTGTCCGAGGGTGGATCCGTCGTGTCCGGTCAGCCGGTGCCCGTCCCAGCCGAAGCGGATCCAGCCCAGTCCCCAGGAGTCCCCCAGCGAGAGCGTGTCCGGCAGGGGGGCCTGATGCTCGGTCATCACGTGCGCTGCGTGCTCCGAGAGCACCCGTGTCCCGTCGGGGGCGAGGCCTCCGCTCAGGTGGAGCCGGGCGAAGGCGAGGACGTCCTTGGCGGCGGCGGTGATCAGACCGGCCGGCCCCTGGGAGCGCGGCAGTCCCCAGACGGGGACCGGGCGGGGCGGCTGGCCGCACGGGGCCGTATGGCCCACGGCGGTCCGGAAGAGCAGTGCTTCCTCCGGCAGGGTGACGGTGTGTTCGAGGCCGAGCGGCACGCACAGCCGCTCGCGCAGCGCATGGTCCCAGCTCATGCCGGTGAGCTTCTCGATGATCCGCCCGGCGAGGACGAACCCGGAGTTGCAGTACGAGAAGGTCGCTCCCGGCGGATGGTTCTGCGCGGCCTGGTCCAGGTGGCCGACGAATCGCTCCAGGCAGGCGTCGCCGCGTCCGGTGTCGGTGAAGATGTCCCCGTCGACGCCGCTGGTGTGGGACAGCAGATGCCGCATCGTCACCTGCTGCGCCACCTGCGGGTCGGACAGTCGCAGCTCCGGCAGGACACCGGCGACCGGGGCGTCCAGATCGAGGGCGACCTCGTCGACCAGTTGCATGACCAGGGTCGTCGTCCACACCTTCGTGATGGACCCGATCTGGAAGAGGGAGTCGGGCGTGGTGGTGACCCCCGTGCCCGTGTTGAGCACGCCGTGGGCGGCCACGGCGTGCTGCTCACCGCGCGCGATGCCGAGGACCGCGCCGGGTACCCGGTGCCGCTCGGCGAGTTCCGTCAGCCGCCGCTGCCAGTGCGAAAGGTCGAGCGGCGCGGGGGAGAGGGGTTCTTCGTTGCTCAGCGATCGGCACACGTGGGGCTGTCTCCTCGAAGCCAGGAGGGCGGATGCTCGTCCCTGCGCCGCGACGAGTCCGTCGCGGCGGGACGCGTGAGGTGCGGGGCAGTGGCGGGGCGATGCGACGTTGGCCGTCGCTCCATCGGGCGACCCGGCAGACGGCCGTCAGCGTAGTGGGTCGACTGCGCGCAGGGCATCGGGACGCCGACCGGTGACGATCTGCTCGGCGAGAAGCCTGCCACTGACCGGGCCCAGGAAGATGCCCCACATCCCGTGGCCTCCGGCGATGTGGACCCGGGGGTTGCGCCCAGCTCCGATCAGAGGGAGGCCGTCCGCGGTGCAGGGGCGGGCGCCCACCCATTCGTCCTGCCGGTCGTCGAGCTGCGCGCCCCGCAGAAGGGTGCTCGCCTGGGTGACCAGAGAGCGGATGCGACGCGGGTCCTTGGGCGCGCTCACGTTCCTGAACTCCATCGTCCCGGCGATCCGCGCCCGGTCGCCGAGCGGGGTGCAGACAACCTTCTGCTGGGTGAAGTAGACCGGTCCCTTGGGGAGCTGGTCCATCCTGACAGTGAAGGAGTAGCCCCGGCCGGCCTGCACTGTCTGCCGGACGCCCGCCTGGTCGGCAAGCCGGTTGATCCACGCACCGTGGGCGAGGACGACAGCGTCGTAATTCTCCCCGGCAACGGTGACACCCGCGCTCGTCGGGTGCAGGGTGCTCACTTCAGTACCCTCGACGATCAGACCGCCGCGCGCCCGTACGGAGTCGGCGATGGCCTGGACGTACTGAGCGGGATCGATGAACCGCTCGCCCCGGAAGCGCACCACGCGGGTGATCTCGTCGGCCAGGACGGGCTCGGAGCTCCTGGCGTCAGTGCCGTCGAGGATCTCGAAGTCCACCGGCCGGCCGACGGCCTTCAGGTGGGCGAACTCCCGCAGCATTCCTTCGCTCCCCTGCGCTGTACGGAACGCCGCAGTGAGCGGGTCCGCAGGCTGGGTTCGGGCCGTGATTCCGCCCCTCTCCAGCGCTTCGAACGCGGTCATGGCGCCCTCTATGAGAGGCAGCATGCCCTGCATCGCCCTGTTCCACCGGGCGTTCGTGCAGTTGCGGGCGAACTGTGCGAGCCACTTGATCGTGCGTGGATCGGCGGTAGGAGGTATGTAGAGCGGCGACGACGAACTGAACATGGCTCGGATGCCGTACTTCAGGACTTCGGGTTCGGGCAGCGGAGAGGCCAGGCTGGACGTCAGCCATCCCGCGTTGCCCCAGCTGGAGCCCGCGGCCACCCCCGTACGGTCCAGGACCGTCACCTCGACCCCGGACTCCTGGAGGAACCAAGCGGTCGAGAGTCCGACCATCCCGGCTCCGATGACGGCGACTCGCTCAGGCGGCCTGCGTGCCATGCTGCACACCCCCTTCGGCGTGGTCACGTACCGGACCCGGATGTTCGGTGAGAAGCATGCTGATCTCCTGACAAGAGGACTGGCTGGGGGCGGGGCCACGGCCGCCCGTGTGACAGACGTCGAAATCGAGGCCGACCACACCGGACAGCTGCAGGACGACTTCAGGCGGCGCACGGCAGATAGTGAGCCGGAACGGGGCCCGAGCGCCCCTTCCTCCGAGACAGGCGAATCGATGAACTCTCTTCCCAACTACCGCTCCACCGTGGACGCCGGCGACCTCGTGGCGATCGCCGGACAGATCGGCCTCGCTGACGGCCGTCTGGTCGACGGTGGCGCCGCCGGGCAGACGGATCAGGCGCTGGCCAATCTGCTGACCGTGCTGGACGCGGCCGGGCTGGCGGTTACCGATGTGGTCAAGGTCAACATCTACCTGACCACGATGGATGACTTCAGCACCTTCAACGAGCGGTACAACACCGTCTTCCGAACCGAACCGCCGGCCCGTACCTGTGTGGCGGTGCACGAACTGCCGTTCGGCGCGCTGGTCGAGCTCGAAGCCTGGGCCCGGCGTCGCTGACGGCCCGACAGGCGTCGTTGCTTGCGACTGCGAGCCCGTCTGCGAGGAGGGCCCGGCAGGGGCGCTCGAAACCCCGGCGGAGACGTGCTGGGCGATGCGCGGCGCATGGGAGCCTCCAGTCCGGCAGTGGTGTGTCCCGGCGCCCTCGGTTGAGACGTACGCCGGTGGGGGCCCTGCCCCGGCCCCTAGACTCGCCCGGATCACGCCGCAAGACATGTGGCCCGCGTCGTGTCATAGGTATCGTCACTTCGACACCTGTCGTCCGGTCGGCTCGCGGCGTGTCGCCCGGAGCCCCGCTCGTCTCAGCGTCTGCGAGTCATGGCGGGCAGTGCGCGCGTGTCCGACTCGCTGTCCGTCTCCGCGCGCGCCTTCCAAGCACTGAGACGTCCGCTCTTCAGCCCGTCAACCGGTGTCGCGGGGCGTGGTACGACTGAAGAGGCGCCGACGGGAGTCGTGGGCGGACGGGAGCAGGCCGCGGATCTGCGGCAGGACGGTGAGTCGTGTGCTCGAAGAGCTGCAGCGTGTGGTGGAAGTGCTCGCGCACCGCCTTGGGCGAGCGGTGGCCGTGGACGACGTCGACTTCCGGCTGCTGGCCTACAGCGCCCACCTCGGCGAGGGCGACGAGATGCGCGCGCGGGTCATCCTCACCCGTGAGGCTCCTCCCGAGGCGCTGGCGTGGCTGCGGCGTCAGCGCCTGGGGAGGGCGACCGGTCCGGTTCGGCTCCCGGCAGACGACGGCCTTGGACTCCTGGCGCGAGTGGTGGTGCCCGTCGTGTACCAGGGCGTGCGCTTCGGCTACCTGTGGCTGTTCGACGAGGAGGGTTCGCTGACGGACGAGCAGCTCGAACTGGCGTCGGCGGCGGCCGCCGACGCGGGTGCTGTCTGCTTTCGCGAGCGCGTTCTCTCGGACCTCCGCATGGCCCGCGAGGGCGAGCTGGTGCGCGACCTGCTCTCGGACGACGAACAGGTCAGGAGCATGGCCGCGGCAAGGCTGGTCGAGGGCGGCCTGTTCGCACCGCGCGGCGACGTCGCGGTCCTCGTCGCCCGCCCTTCTCCCGGCGACAGGGCCGCGGTCGACGAGGACGACCGGATAGCTCTCCAGGCCGCTCTGAACACGGCCGCCACGCGCCTCGGCGACCGAGGAAGCCTGCGCCTGGTCCGACCGGACCACGCGGTCCTCGTCATCCCGAGCGTGATGCTGCGCCGCACACCGGAACTGCCGGAATTGCTCAGGACGACGTCGCTGGAGCGGCTGGGCAGAACGGCGAAATGGCGCGACGTCCATGTGGCCACGGGCAGCCCGGCCCGCCGACTCGACGATGCAGCCACCTCCTACACGCAGGCACTGGACGCCCTGCGTGTGGCCGAGGTCATCCCCTCGTTCGCTCCGCTGGTCAGCCATGAGAATCTGGGCATCTACGCGCTGCTCGCAGGGCGGCCCTCCGCGCTCGGCGACCAAACGGTGCACCCGGCGGTGCGCCAGTTGCTCGCAGCCGACCCTGAACTCTTCACCACCGCCGAGCTGTACCTGGACAAGGCCGGCGACGCACGGGCGACCGCCACGGAGCTCGGACTGCACCGAGCGAGCGTGTACCACCGCGTGCGGCGCATCGAGGACGTCACCGGACTCGACCTCTCCGACGGGCAACACCGCCTCATCCTCCACCTGGGCATCAAAGTCAGCCGACTGCTGGGCCTCGTCTGAGCTGAGACCTTCAGGACGCCACCGAAGCGACGAACGACAAACAAGAGCCGAGGAATGCGCAACCACCGTCGAATGTGGCTGAGCGTCTCCCCACCTACGGTGAGAACATGATGACGTCGGAGGAGCTCACCCGTCGGCTTTCGAACCTGGCCGGCGAATTCAACGTGGCAGGCGCGTCAGCGGCTCTGTGGCACGACGGCAGGGTCATCAGAGCCGTGACCGGAACGGCCAATGCCCACACCGGGGCACCCGTGCTGCCCCACACGCTGTTCGCCGCCGGTTCCGTGACCAAGGTGTTCACCGCCTCCCTCGCGATGACCCTAGTGGAGGACGGCCTGCTGGAACTCGACGCGCCAGTGCGCGCCTATCTGCCCGAGTTCACAGCCGAACAGCCCGACCGGGCGGCAGCCATCACCGTGCGCATGCTGCTGAACCACTCCTCGGGTCTTGCCGGCGACTACATGCCGGACCTGACCCCGGGCGACGACGTACTCGAACGGTTGATGCGCGAGCTCGCCACCCTGCCGGTCACCGGCGTCCCCGGCGAGCGCTGGTCGTACAGCAACATGGGCATGGGCACCCTGGGACGGCTGATCGAAGTGATCACCGGCGAGAGCTACGACACCGCCCTCCGCACGCGCATCATCCGGCCCCTGGGCCTCAACGCAACCTCCGACGCCGAGGAACTCCTTCTGCGCTCGGTCGCCGTGGGCCACACGGTCAACCCCGCCAGCGGGAACCTGTCGCCGGTCTCGCGGCTGCGGGCATGGCCGGAGAACGGCCCCGCCGGATCACGCCTATGGCTCGACATCGATGCTCTGATCGACTTCGGACGCATGCACCTCGACGGAACGACATCCCAAGGGCACCGGCTCCTGTCCCCCGAGGCACTTCACGAGATGCGCACGCCCCAGTTCGACAGCTTCTGGGGCTGCTTCCCCATGTACGCGAACTACGGCCTCGGCTGGGCCCTCGTCCAGGCGGGCGACGACCCCGTCCTCGTTCACGGCGGCGCCAACCTGGGTATGCATTCGGTCCTGTACGTGCTGCCGACGCAGAAGGCGGTCCTGGCGGTGCTCACGAACAGCACGACCGGATTCAACCTGTACTCCGCGCTGTGCGAACGACTGATGAACGAGTGCTTCGACATCAGCAGCCCCGCTCCCACGTACCTGCCGGAGCCGGCCGTCGAGGTCGACGAAGAGCAATACACCGGGGTCTACAGGTCCCCCAACGGCGAGGTCACCGTCGACGTGCGCGACGGCCAACTCCATCTCCGGACGGTACCCTCCCCAAGCCTGACGACGTGGGACAGGCTGAACGGCCGTCCGACCGCCGAGGCTCAAGCCCTGCCCCTCATCTGCACCGACGCCGAGCGTCGCCGGTTCTCCATGGACCTCGGCAGCTCGGTAGGCTTCGCCGCCGTGCAGTTCTTCAACCCGGCCGCAGATGGGCGGCCGGCAATGATCCGAGTGGGGACCCTCTACGAGCGGACCTGACCGCCGGCTCGACGGCAGCGAGGAACCCCGCCAGACGGCGCGTCAGAGACGGCGGTGTCCGACTCGCGCAGATCGGCACCTGCCACCGTGAGCGCTGGATGTGCCGCCGGAACACGCTTCTGAACATGCACCCACTACGACCAGCCGTCCCGGGTGCACGTCGACGCCCTGGAAGAAGTCCGCTCCACCGCCGGAGCCGCCACACGCGCACCTGATGTTTCCCGGAGCTCTCACGCGCTGGGAAACATCAGCGTGTCGTCCAGTATCGAGTCCCATACCCGCGGCTGGAGGCTCCCCGCCTCTCCCTAACGGCAGCGAAACGGCCGGGTGGTTCTCAGGGCTGCCCCGCAACAGCAGCTCATAGCTACGGGAGCGGCGGTATGCGGTCCATCTTCTGCAACAGCTTCCGAGCGGGCGTCGCTTTCCTCTGGCCGTACGGAGGAGGCGACGTCCTCGATGAAGGACCGGCCGGCGTACACAGCTGTCCTTGCTGCTGCCTCCCAGCCGGGTTGCTGCTGGTAGCTCGCGTCTCGCGGACATCCGTATGCCTGGCATGGACGGCCTCGAAGCTGCCCGCCGCATCGCTGCCGACGAGGAGCCGCTGCGCACCCGAGACCACGGTGACGACGCGCGAGGCGGAGGCAGCGCGGAGCGCCGGGGCAGCGCGCGCGTCAACTGGAAGTGGCCCAGATGGCTGGTCGCGAACTGCACCTCGTACCCACGCGCATCGCGTGCGAGTCGCATAGGGGCGTGGCGCCGGCGCAGTTGACCAGGATGCGGAACGGACCGTCCGTCTCCAGCCAGTGGTCGGTGAATGTGCTGACCGATGCCGGGCCGAGCAGGTCGAGGCGGTCGACCTCGACGCCGCCGAGCCCGGTTTCGGCCAGGGCGGCCGCGTCCCGGTCGGAAGCGCGTGATCCCACATCGCCGGTGACGAGGACCCGCGCTACGACCCCCGCATCATGACGGATCCGCTCCTGCGGGGGCCTGGAGGTGCGACCGGCCTCCTGACGCGCGCCGTGAGCCGTCGCGGCCGTTCGCGCTCCAGTCCCGTCGCCGGTGCCCTGACATTTGCGAATCCCGGTGTACGGCGCGTGTCGAGTTGACCGGCGCAGAACATGTGCCGCTTTCCCCGGCGTCGGACCGCCCCAACCCGAGCGGCGCCTGCACAGTGCCCTCCCGGCCGAGGCCGCCCTGAACGCCTCCGGCAAGGCCGCCGACCGCCGTCGCGAGCGACCCGCCGACGCAGTCCCCCGTTCTCGCGGATCTCTGGATCGAAGTCGCCCGTCCGGCCGCGCGGCCATCGTCATGGATGGCGAACGCATCCCGGCGAACCGTCCCCCTTGGGCCGTCGGATCGAGCCGCACACGGGTGAAGACGCAGGCCCGTGGTGCCTGGCCGGGTGCCCGGCGTTCCCTGCGGGGCTGAGGGTTCGCCCTTCGCGGGACAAACCCGCGCGCCGTTCCCGGGCCAGCTACACGTGGGTGCAGCAACCGAGTTGATGACGTAAGCGCGTCAGATCCGTTGACAAAACTGTCACGCGATAGAAACCTGTGCCCTGCTATCTGCAAAAGCTGAATGCAATCACTCAACAATTTGACGTTGAGGTGTGCGTTTCGCCATGTCCAGCCTGTATCCACCCAAAGCGACCCAGCGCCCAACCGCGCAACAACCCGTCGGCACCGCTCTCCAGGCAGGGACGCGTCCCTGCTCGGGGCCGACTACCGCGGCGAGCGCTGGTCCGCCCAGAAGCACGAAACAAGAGGGCCTCATGACAGGAAGACAACAAGGCAGGCGATGGTTCGCCGGCTTGATGACCGGAGGGCTGCTGACGGTGGGGCTCCTGCCCCAGACCGCCCAGGCAGCGGCCGTCGAAGGGCAGAACCTGGCGCTGGGGAAGCCGGTGACGGCCAGCGGGGCACACGGTCAGTACGCGGCCACCAACGTCACCGACGGCAGCCAGGCCTCGTACTGGGAAGGGCCGGCCGGTTCCTTCCCGCAGTGGGTCCAGGTGGACCTGGGAAGCGCGGCCGAGCTGGACGGCATCGTGCTGAAGCTGCCCGCCGCGTGGGAGCCGCGCAACCAGACCGTCAGCGTCCAGGGCAGCACCGACGGCGAGAACTTCTCCTCCCTGGCCGCGGGTTCGCTCAAGTCCTTTTCCCCGGACTCAGGCAACGCAGTGACGCTCGGCGTCGAGGGCGAAGCGCGCTACCTGCGTGTGCAGGTGACCGGCAACACCGGCTGGAACGCCGCCCAGCTCTCCGAGGTGGAGATCCACGGCGAGGCCGGCGACGTGGACCCGGGCGGTCCCGGCGAGCCACCGGCCGGCACCAACCTCGCTCTGCGCAAGCCGATCGAAGCCTCGTCGACCACGCAGAACTACGTCGCCGGCAACGCCAACGACGGCAGCACCTCCACCTACTGGGAGGCGAACGGCCCGAGCTCGACGCTGACCACGTCGCTCGGCGCAGACGCCGACATCACCGGTGTCATCGTCAAGCTGAATCCTGACGCCGCATGGAGCAACCGCAGCCAGAACATCCAGGTGCTGGGACGCAAGGCGGGTGAATCCTCCTTCGCATCCCTGAAGGCCCGTGCCGACTACGCCTTCAGCCCTTCCGGCAACAAGAACACCGTGGTCATCCCGGTCTCCGGCCGCGTCGCGGACGTGCGGCTGCAGTTCTTCGGCAACACCGGCGCGGGCGGGGGACAGGTAGCCGAGTTCGAGGTCGTGGGCGCGGCAGCTCCGGCCCCCGACCTGCTGGTCACCGACCTGACCTGGCCCTCGGACGCCCCGTCCGAGAAGGACGACATCACCGTCGAGGCGACCGTCCGCAACGCCGGCGCGGCCGCGGCGCCGGCCACGACCGTGGACGTCAGCCTCGAAGGCCAGGTCGCGGGCAGCGGAGCCGTCAGCGCTCTCGCCCCGGACGCGACGGTGAAGGTTCCGGTCAAGGTCGGCAAGCGGGCCGCGGGCAGCTACACCGTGTCCGCCGTGGTCGACCCGAACGACACCGTCGCCGAACTCGACAACAGCAACAACAGCCGCAACGCCTCCGCGAAGCTGGTCGTCGAGCGGGCCCCGGGGCCGGACCTGACGGTCACCCAGATCGCCACCAGTCCCGCGAGCCCGGCGCCGGGTGCCAAGGTCAGCTTCACCGTGACCGTGCAGAACCGCGGGACCACCGCGGTACCGACCGGGTCGGTCACCCGCCTGACCGTCGGCGGCACCACTCTGAACGGCACCACCGGCGCCATCCCGGCCGGCGGCTCGGCCACGGTGGCCATCGACGGCGAATGGACCGCGACCAACGGGGGCGCCACGCTTTCCGCGACCGCCGACGCCACCTCCGTGGTGGACGAGACCAACGAGGACAACAACACCTTCGCCCGCTCCCTGGTCGTGGGGCGCGGCGCGGCCGTGCCGTACACCGAACACGAGGCGGAGGAAGCTCGCTACGAGGGCACGCTGTTGAAGTCGGACGCCAAGCGCACCTTCGGCCACACCAACTTCGCCACCGAGTCCTCCGGCCGGGAGTCCGTACGGTTGAATTCGACCGGTGAGTACGTGGAATTCACCTCCACCACGCCGTCGAACTCCATCGTCGTACGCAACTCGATCCCCGACGCGGCAAACGGCGGCGGCCGGGAGGCGACCCTCAGCCTCTACGCGGATGGAGAGTTCGTCCGCAAGCTGAACCTCTCCTCCAAGCACAGCTGGCTCTACGGCTCGACCGATGACCCGGAGGGCCTGACCAACCGTCCCGGCGGCGACGCCCGGCGGCTGTTCGACGAAGCGCACGCCCTGCTCACCGAGACCTACCCCGTCGGCACCAAGTTCCGCCTCCAGCGCGACGCCGACGACAACGCGTCTTTCTACATCGTCGACCTGATCAACCTGGAGCAGGTCGCCCCCGCGGCGGCCAAGCCGAACGAGTGCGTCTCCATCACCACCTACGGTGCCGTCCCCAACGACGGGCTCGACGACGCCGACGCCATCCAGCGTGCCGTCACGGCGAACCAGGAAGGCGACATCCCCTGCGTGTGGATACCGGCCGGCCAGTGGCGCCAGGAGAAGAAGATCCTCACCGACGACCCGCAGAACCGCGGTCAGTTCAACCAGGTGGGCATCCGCGACGTCACCATCCGTGGTGCGGGCATGTGGCACGCCCAGCTCTACTCGCTCACCCCGCCCCACGAGGCCGGTGGTATCAACCACCCGCACGAGGGCAATTTCGGGTTCGACATCGACGACAACACCAAGATCTCCGACATCGCGATCTTCGGTTCCGGAACCATCCGGGGCGGCGACGGCAACCACGAGGGCGGTGTCGCGCTGAACGGCCGCTTCGGCAAGGACACCAAGATCACCAACGTGTGGATCGAGCACGCCAACGTCGGTGCCTGGGTCGGACGCGACTACTCGAACATCCCCGAGCTGTGGGGCCCCGGCGACGGGGTCGTGTTCGACGGAGTGCGGATACGCAACACCTACGCCGACGGAGTCAACTTCGCCAACGGCACCCGCAACTCGACCGTGACGAACTCCTCCTTCCGTAACACCGGTGACGACGCGCTGGCCGTCTGGGCCAGCAAGTACGTCAAGGACACCTCGGTCGACATCGGCCACGACAACCACTTCCGCAACAACACGATCCAGCTCCCCTGGCGGGCGAACGGCATCGCGGTCTACGGCGGCTATGGCAACACCATCGAGAACAACCTGATCTCCGACACCATGAACTACCCGGGGATCATGCTGGCCACGGACCATGACCCGCTGCCCTTCTCCGGCAAGACGCTCATCGCGAACAACGGCCTGTACCGCACCGGTGGCGCGTTCTGGAACGAGGACCAGGAGTTCGGTGCGATCACCCTGTTCGCGCAGGGACCGGACATTCCCGGTGTCACCATCCGCGACACCGACATCCACGACTCGACCTACGACGGTATCCAGTTCAAGACCGGTGGCGGCTCGATGCCCAATGTCGCGATCGAGAACGTGACCATCGACAAGTCGGTCAACGGTTCCGGAATCCTGGCCATGGGCGGGGCGCGCGGCAGCGCGAACCTGACCGACGTGACCATCACCGACTCCGCCGAGGGCGACATCCTGGTCGAGCCCGGTTCCCAGTTCGTCATCAACGGGGGCGCCAACCCGGCCCAGCGGAAGGGGGCGCGCGACTGACCGAGCAGTACCCCGGGGGGTGGCCGGCTTGCCCGGTCACCCCCCGCAGGGGCGCGCGCCGGAGTCCGGGGCGGTAGCGCGCCGATGCCGGACCCGCGCGCCCTGAAGCAGCGGGCGATCTCTGCGGCTGCCGATGGATGTTGCAAAGTCTTGCAATGATTGCGATAGAGTTGCGTGTATGACGCGACGACTTGCTCAAGTAGCGAAGAAGGTTGGGGTCAGCGAGGCCACCGTGAGCCGGGTCCTCAACGGCAAACCCGGAGTCTCCGAGACCACCCGGCAATCCGTGCTGACGGCGCTGGACGTGCTGGGTTACGAGCGCCCTACCCAGCTGAGGGGAGAGCGGGCCCGACTGGTGGGGCTCGTCCTGCCCGAGCTGCAGAATCCGATCTTTCCGGCGTTCGCCGAGGTGATCGGGGGCGCCCTGGCCCAACAGGGGCTCACGCCGGTGCTGTGCACCCAGACCAAGGGCGGAGTCTCCGAGGCGGACTACGTTGACCTGCTGCTGCAGCAACAGGTCTCGGGCGTGGTCTTCGCCGGAGGGTTCTTCGCCCAGGCGGAGGCGCCGCACGGCCACTACCGGCTCCTGGCCGAGCGCAAGATTCCCGTGGTGCTGGTGAACGCCGCGATTGCCGGTCTCGACTTCCCCTGCGTCGCCTGCGACGACGCGGTCGCGGTGGAGCAGGCGTGGCGGCACTTGGTGTCGCTGGGTCACGAACGGATCGGCCTGGTGCTGGGTCCGGCGGATCACATCCCTTCGCGGCGGCGTCTCGAAGCCGCGCGGCGGGTCGCCGGCGGCATCCTGGCGGACGAGTTCGTGGAGCGGTCGATCTTCTCCCTGGAGGGCGGGCAGGCGGCGGCGTCGCGCCTGCTCGACCGCGGGGTGACCGGCATAGTGTGCGCCAGCGATCCCCTGGCCCTGGGGGCTGTGCGGGCGGTTCGCCGCCGTGGACTGAGGGTGCCTGGCGACGTCTCTGTGGTGGGGTACGACGACTCCGCGTTCATGACGTGCACCGAGCCCCCGCTGACCACCGTTCGTCAACCGATCGAGGCCATGGGGCGTGCCGCCGTGGACCTCCTGGCAGCTCAGATCCAGGGCAGTGCCGTGCCCCATGCCGAGCTGCTCTTCGAGCCCGAGCTCGTCGTTCGTGCCTCCACGACTCAAGCGGCCGACCTGCGGGCCGTCATGGCCGCCCCGAGGGGGGTCCCGGTCGCCGGAGCGTAGCGCGGAGGCTTCACCGAAGATGGGTGACTTGTCCGAGCTTCCCGCTGGGATGTCAATCAATTACGAAATTAGAAAGAGATATTGCGTTCATCTGTTCGCGGTGGTTGAGTGAGCGGCGCCCCACAACGCATCGGCGGTGGGGCGCCTTCCTCGTTCATGCCCGAAGGGGTCCACCCATGAGAAGTGCACACCTGCGTCGTGCCCGCAGTGTCGGCGCCATGACTCTCGTCTCCGCGTTCGCGCTCACCACGCTGGCCGCTTGCGGTACGAGCAGCAGCGGCAGCGACGACGACACCGGAACAAACTCCAGCGGTTCTTCGGACCCCACGGCTCCGCTCGACCCGAAGACCAAGGTCACGCTCACCATCGACTGCATGCCGTCGGCGGCGAAGACGGCGGAGCTCAAGGAGTGGAAGGAAGACGTCAAGGAGTTCAACAAGACGTACCCCAACGTCACCATCGACGGTCGTTCCACCCCGGGTCAGTGTCTGGAGCCGCCGCGGTTCACTGCCATGCTGAAGGCCAAGTCGCAGCCGGACATCTTCTACACCTACTTCACCGACCTGCCCCAGGTCCTCGACAACGACGGCGCCGAGGACATCACCGCCTACGTCCACGACGAATCCGTGCCGGCCCTGAAGGACATCGACCCGAGCGTCCTGAACTCGCTGAAGCACGAGGACAAGCTCTACGGCCTGCCCACCAGCAACTACACCATGGGCCTGCTGATCAACCGCAAGCTCTTCAAGCAGGCCGGGCTTGACGCCGACGCCCCGCCGCGCACCTGGGCGGACCTGCGAACGGCGGCCAAGAAGATCTCCGACCTCGGCGACGGCATCGCCGGTTTCGGCGAGTACAGCGCCGGAAACACCGGGGGCTGGCACTTCACCGCGCAGATGTACAGCCTCGGCGGCGACGTGGTGGATGCCAGCGGCAAGAAGGCGGCCTTCAACAACGAGACCGGCCGGCAGGTGGTGCAGAACATGCACGACATGCGCTGGAAGGACGACAGCATGGGCAAGACCCAGCTGCTCCAGTGGGGCGACCTGCAGAAGCAGATCGCCACCGACAAGCTCGGCATGTTCCTCGCCGCTCCCGACGACATCGCCTACATGGTGCAGCAGCTCGGCGCCGAGTACGCCAACTTCGGGATGGGCCCCATCCCCGGCGAGAAGAACACCCTCGCCGGAGGAAACAGCTACATGATCAAGAAGGGAATCTCCGCCGACAAGATCAAGGCGGCGATCGCCTGGCTGAACTTCAAGAACCTCACCGTCGGCAAGGGGCAGTTCGACTGGGCCCGCACCAAGGCGGACAAGCTGCCCGTCGGCATCCCGCAGCCCAACTTCTGGCTGAACGAGTCCAAGACAAAGGACGACGCCGCCCGGGTCGAACACGCCACGATGCCCGTCGAGAACTTCAAGACCTTCATGGACAACCCCGTCGCCGGCAAGGCCGAGCCGCCGAAAGCGCAAGAAATCTACAAGGTCCTCGACACCGTCATGTCGAGCATCCTGACCAACAAGGACGCCGACATCGACAAACTTCTCGACACGGCCGAGAAGCAGGTCAACCAGGTCCTCGCCACGCAGTGACCACCGCCGGGCGGGGACGGCACGCCCGTCCCCGCCGGGGGAACCGGCCCCCTCCGCACAGACCCGCTCAGGCGAAGCGCCGCGAGCGGGCAGGCACCAGCAGCCCGTACCAAGGAGCATCGATGTCGGCCCCCGGCCTGAGCCCGACCAAGGCGGCCCCTACCCGCCGTATCTCGTCACGCCCGGCGGGTTCGGTACCGCCGCGCAGCAGCTTCGCCAAGAACCTGCGACGCAATCTCACCGCCCATGGCTTCCTCATCGGCGCCCTGATCTGCTTCGCGTTGTTCTCGTGGTATCCCATGATCCGCGAGTTCTTCCTGGCATTCCAGAAGACCGACAACGGCGAGGTCTCCTGGGTCGGACTGGACAACCTCAGAACTGTGGTCAACGACCCGGTGTTCTGGCAGGCGTGGAAGAACACCCTGCTCTTTACGGTGCTCGCCCTCGTCTTCGGCTTCCTGGTGCCGTTCGTGGTCGCCCTGGTGATCAACGAGTTCCGGCACGGCAAGGGATACCTGCGGCTCCTCGTCTACCTCCCCGTGATGCTGCCGCCGGTCGCCTCTGTGCTGCTCTTCAAGTACCTGTACGACCCGGGCTACGGGCTGCTCAACGAACTCATCGGGTTCTTCGGCCTGCCGGAGCAACAGTGGCTGCAGGACCCCGACACGTCCATGCTGTCGGTCGTCGTGGCCTCCACCTGGATGAACATGGGCGGTGCCGCGCTGATCTACCTGGCCGCGCTTCAGGGCATCCCCGGCGAGCTGTACGAAGCGGCGGAGCTGGACGGCGCGGGGGTACTGCGCAAGATCTGGTACGTCACCATCCCCCAGACCCGCCTCATCCTCTCCCTCATGCTGCTCATGCAGATCATCTCGACCATGCAGGTCTTCGTCGAACCCTTCCTGCTGACGGGCGGCGCCGGGCCGGAGGGCTCCACCACGACGGTCGTCTACCTCATCTACCAGTACGCCTTCAACTTCAACAACTACGGTGCCGCGGCGGCTCTCGGCCTGCTCCTGCTCGTACTGCTCGCCGGATTCTCGGCGGCGTACGTCAAGCTCAGCCGCGCCGAGAACGAGTAGGAGCCGGAGACCAGCTATGTCCACACGCACGCTCATCTCGCCAGCACAGCTCGCCCGCCCACGCGGCAAGTTGATCTACTGGATTTCCTTCGCCGTGGTCGTCGGCGGCTTCACCCTGGTGTTCCTCGGACCGCTCTACTGGCTGGTCACCAGCGGCTTCAAAAGCGCCCAGGAAGTCATCCAGACCCCTCCGACCCTGGTTCCCGGTTCCTTCGAGGCCGACAACTACACCCGGGCCTGGGAGGTCATGGACCTGGCCAAGCTGCTGTTCAACACCCTGTACTACGCGTTCGGCGCCCTGGCCTTCCAGCTGATCTTCGACGTGGCTGCCGCCTACTCACTCTCCAAGCTCCGCCCGATCTTCGGCAAAGCGATCCTGGGCATGATGCTGGCAACCCTGATGATCCCGGCGACGGTCCTCGTCGTGCCGCAGTACCTCACGGTCCTCGACGTACCGGTCGTGGAGCGCAACCTGCTGAACACACCCTGGGCGATCTGGCTGCCGTCCGTGACCAACGCCTTCAACATCTTCCTGCTGAAGCGGTTCTTCGACTCGATTCCCAAGGAGCTCCTGGACGCAGCCTCCATGGACGGGGCGAGCCCGATGCGAACCCTCCGGTCGATCATCCTGCCGATCTCCCGGCCGATCCTCGGAGTGGTCTCCATCTTCGCCATCGTCGGAGTCTGGAAGGACTTCCTCTGGCCGATGCTCACCCTCCCCGACCCAGCCATGCAGACCCTCAACGTCGGCATCTACTCCCTCTCCAACGGTGTCCCCGCCAATGTCCTCATCGCGGCACTCACCATCGCCTCGATCCCCACGCTGCTGATCTTCCTGATCTTCCAGCGCAACATCATGGCCGGCCTCACCGCAGGCGGTCTCAAGGGCTGAGCGCTCCGAGGGCGACCCCCTGACGGCAACCCGCTCACCCGCCTCCCCCGAACCTTCGCCGCCGGCACGTCCGACGCCCCGCTATCCGTGCCGGCGGCGAAGACCGACCTGCCCGAAAGGACACAACGTGGCAGCTCCCCTTCCGCTCCGCTCCGACGACTGGTGGCGCGACGCCGTCATCTACCAGATATATCCGCGTAGTTTCGCCGACGGCAACGGCGACGGCACCGGGGATCTGTCGGGCGTCAGGGCGAAACTGCCGTATCTCGTCGAACTGGGAGTCGACGCCGTCTGGTTCACCCCGTGGTACGTGTCCCCGCTGGTCGACGGCGGCTACGACGTCGCCGACTACCGCACCATCGACCCCGCCTTCGGGACCCTGGGCGAGGCGGAGAAGCTCATCGCCGAGGCCCGGGAACTCGGTCTGCGCACCATCGTCGACATCGTGCCCAACCACGTGTCCGACCAGCACCACTGGTTTCGGGCCGCGCTCGCGGCCGGCCCGGGAAGCCCCGAGCGAGAACTCTTCCACTTCCGGCCCGGCCGCGGGGCGGACGGTGAGCTGCCGCCCAACGACTGGCCGTCGGAGTTCTCGGGAACCACCTGGACCCGGGTTCCCGACGGCGAGTGGTACCTGCACCTGTTCACCCCCGAGCAGCCCGACCTCAACTGGGCGCACCCCGAAGTCCGCCGTGAGCACGAGGAAATCCTGCGCTTCTGGTTTCAGCGGGGAGTCGCAGGCGTCCGCATCGACTCCGCGGCGCTGCTGGCCAAGGACCCTGACCTGCCCGACTTTGTGAAGGGAGTCGACCCCCACCCGTACATCGACCAGGACGAGCTGCACGGCATCTACCGCTCCTGGCGGAAGATCGCGGACGAGTACGAGGGCGTCTTCGTCGGCGAGGTCTGGCTGCCCGACGCGGAGCGCTTCGCGCGCTACCTCCGCCCCGACGAACTGCACACCGCGTTCAACTTCAACTTCCTGGCCTGCCAGTGGGATGCCGCCTGCCTCCGGCGCGCCATCGACGACACCCTGGCCGAACACGAACCGGTCGGTGCCCCGGCCACCTGGGTCCTGTGCAACCACGACGTCACCCGCACCGTGACCCGCTACGGCCGCGAGGACACCGGTTTCGACTTCGCCACCAAGGCATTCGGCACGCCGACCGACCTCGACCTCGGCACACGCCGGGCCCGCGCGGCCGCCCTGCTCACCCTCGCGCTGCCCGGATCGGTCTACCTCTACCAGGGCGAGGAACTGGGGCTGCCGGAGGCGGACATCCCGCGTGACCGCATCCAGGACCCCATGCACTTCCGCTCCGACGGCGCCGACCCGGGCCGTGACGGATGCCGGGTACCGATGCCCTGGGCGGCCGACGAGCCCCATTACGGCTTCGGCGCGGACAGGGAGCCCTGGCTGCCGCAACCGGGGGACTGGTCCGACTACGCGGCCGACCGTCAGGCCGGAGAGCCTGGCTCCATGCTGGCGCTCTACCGCGAGGCCCTGAGCCTGAGACGTTCCGAGAACGGATTCGGGGACGGGCCCCTGACCTGGAAACCCGGGCCAGGCGGCGTACTGCACTTCTCCCGCCCCGGCGGACTCATCTGCCTGGTCAACCTCTCCGCGAAGGCCGTCGAACTGCCGGCTCACCGTGCTCGTCTGCTGAGCAGCGGCCCGCTCGACGGGGAAGGCCGGCTCCCGCAGGACACGACGGTCTGGCTCCGCGCCTGACCGAACGCCCGCAGTCGCCCGGGCGCACACAGCCATGCCCCGCGACCCGGCGGAACGGGGGACGCAGCCGTAGCCGAGGCAGCAGTTTCGGCTACGTCTGCGGGGCCGGAGTATCGAGAACGGCCGCGGGGGCGATCAGCCATGCAGGCGTACGCCAGGTATGTACTGACAGGGGGGATATGAGCACTCAGGACTCCAAGACCTTCACCGTGCGCGCTGTTCGCGCCCATGAGGCCGCCGCGATCGCCTCGATCGACCCGATCGCTGTGCACGGGAGCCTCTCGCGCCGGGCGGCCGTCGCGCGGTGGTGCCGCGAGGGCCTGGCGCTCGTGGCGGAGGACGCGTCCGGTCTCCTTGGCTACGGCGTGCGGGAGTACACGTTCTTCGACCAGGGGTTCATCACGATGCTCATGGTGGCGCCTCGGGCACGGGGCCGAGGCGTCGGACGGTCTCTGCTGGATGCCATGGCCAACTCGTGCGCCACTCCCAAGCTCTTCACCTCGGTCAACGCCTCCAATCAGCCGATGCGGCGACTGCTCCTGAGCGCCGGTTGGCATGCGGTGGGTCTGCTCCACGGTCTCGACGAAGGTGACCCCGAGGTCTTCTACCTCCGCCCGGCCCTTGATGGCTCGGCCCCACTCCTCTGAGGAGGCCCACGGGCCGCTCCGGGATCCCGGGAGCAGTGCGGGCAGCGTGAGCGGTTCTGAAGCGACTCTCATCTGCAACGGACAGTCCATTAATGGGAATATTCATCTGCATGCTTGCAAACTTCGTACCCCTACCTGGCCCTTCTCCTGCACGACGAGGAGAAGGGCTCTCTGTCTTCCAGGGTCGCCCTTCTCTCCCCAGGTTGGATGGGCCCCTCGGTGCATGGGAGCTTTCTCGAAATGCTGCCGTCGCACCCATGGACGGGAAGCGAGCGCTCTGCAATATTACGAGCGTTCCGCGCAAGAAGCTGAGCATGGCGTCGATGGTGCGGGCCGTGCGCGTCCCCAGGGACGCGGCACGACGCAGCCGCTGCTTCCGCCGCAGTGAAGAGCCATCGTTCGCCCCGGACCGAGCCGCTCTCGTGTGCCGCACCGGCACGCGAGCCTTCGCAGGGAGGAACCCCGCATGCCCCCATCCCCAGCGAGCCGCTGGAAGTGGCGCACCGCCGCCGCAGCGCTCGCGTCCACCGTCATGGTCCTAGGGCTGCCCACGCTCGGAGCCAAGGCAGCCGGCGGCCCGAACGCCGCCGCCGACGCTCCGGCCAAGGCCGGCAGTGTCAAGGGCCGCCACGTGGCCGCCAACATCAGCGACGGTGACGCCGACACCTACTGGCAGGCCGGCAAGAAGTCGGCCCAGTGGGTACAGACCGACCTCGGACAGGCCAAGCGCGTCCGGGAAGTCGTGCTGCGTCTGCCCGCCCACTGGGAGACCCGCAAACAGACGTTCGCGCTCCAGGGCAGCGCCGACGGCAAGAGCTTCGCCACGCTCAAGCCGTCCGCGCAGTACGTCTTCAGTCCCGGGAACGGCAACACGGTGAAGGTCGCTGTCCCCGCGACGCTCGCCCGCTACGTCCGCGCCGACTTCAGCGCCAACAGTGCGGCGGGTACCGCGCAGTTGGCCGAGCTGCAGGTGCTCACCACCACGGCCGCCACCCCCAACCTCGCGCAGGGGAAGACCTTCAGCGCCAGCGGACACGCCGACGTGTACGGCGCCGGCAACGTCGGTGACGGCAACCGCAACACCTATTGGGAGAGCAGGAACAACGCCCTTCCCCAGTGGGTTCAGGTCGACCTGGGCTCCTCGGTCAAGGTCAACCAGGTGACGCTGCGCCTTCCGGGCGGGTGGCCCGAGCGGAGCCAGACCCTGAAGATCCAGGGATCGACCGACAACCAGAACTTCACCGACCTCACACAGTCCAAGGCGTACGCGTTCAACAACGGCAACGACCAAGCGGCGAGCATCAGCTTCGACGCCACCACGACTCGGTACGTGCGTGTGCTGATCACCGCCAACACCGGCTGGCCGGCCGGCCAGTTGTCCGAGCTGGAGGTCTACGGTCCCGCCGCCGGCGACACCGAGCCGCCCACCGCGCCCTCGGGCCTGGCCTTCACCGAGCCGGGCGACGGGCAGATCAAACTGTCCTGGAAGGCGGCGACCGACGACACGGGCGTCACCGGCTACGACGTCTACGCCAACGGTCAGCTGCGCGCGAGCCTCCCCTCGAGCGCCCTGACGTACACCGACACCCAGCCCGGCGACGCGAACGTGACGTATTTCGTCCGCGCCAAGGACGCGGCGGGTAACACCTCCTCCAACAGCAACAGCGTCACCCGGAAGGGCGCGGGCGGTGACACCCAGGCGCCCACTGCCCCGAGGAATCTCTCATTCCGGCAGTCCGGCGGAGAGGTCGAGCTCACCTGGCAGGCCTCCGACGACAACGTCGGCGTCACCGCCTACGACATCTACGCCAACGACGAGCGCGTCGACTCCGTCGCGGGCGACGTCACCTCGTTCGCCCACCGCCCGACCGCCTCGTCCACCGTCACTTATCACGTACGGGCGAAGGACGCGGCCGGGAACGAGTCTGCGCCGAGTAACAGCGTCACGCGACGCGGTTCCGGCGGCGGCGCGGACCTCGCCCAGGGCAAGCCCATCGAGGCCTCGTCGAGCCACGACACCTATGTGGCGAAGAACGCCAACGACGGTCTCACCAGCACCTACTGGGAGGGCGGGGGCGGCTCCTACCCGACGACGCTCACGACGAAGCTGGGCTCCGAGGCCGACCTCAGCCAGGTGGTCGTCAAGCTCAACCCCGACGCCGCCTGGTCGTCCCGCACCCAGAACATCCAGGTGCTCGGCCGCGGCCAGGGCGCGACGGCATTCACGAACCTCGTGTCGGCGAAGGACTACGCGTTCTCGCCCGCCGACGGCAACACGGTGACCATCCCCGTCTCCGGGTCCGCCGCCGACCTGCAGCTCAAGTTCACCAAGAACACCGGTGCCCCCGGGGCCCAGGTGGCCGAGGTCCAGGTGATCGGCACACCGGCCGCCAACCCGGATCTCCAGGTCACGGGCATCACCCACGCGCCCGCCGCCCCGGTCGAGTCCGACCCGATCACGCTCACGGCCGCGGTCGCCAACAGCGGCAGCAAGGAAGCGGCGGCGACCACCCTGGACTTCACGCTGGGCGGTGAGAAGGTCGGTTCGGCGGACGTGCCCGCGCTCGCGGCCGGCGCGTCCAAGAACGTCACGGCGCGTATCGATGCCCAGGCGGAGGGAAGTTATCAGGTCGGAGTCGAGGTCGACCCCGCGAACAAGGTCGTCGAACAGAACGAGGGGAACAACGCCTTCACCCGGCCCGCGGCCCTCGTCGTCAAGCCGGTGGACAGCTCCGACCTTCTCGCGGCACCGGTCTCCTGGGCCCCCTCCAGCCCGGCTGCCGGGGAAGAGGTCAAGTTCTCCGTCGCGATCAAGAACCAGGGGACGACCGACTCGGCGTCCGGAAACCATGACGTCAGCCTGGTGATCCAGGACGACAAGGGCGAGACCGTCAAAACCCTCAACGCCTCCCACAACGGTGTCATCACCGCCGGACGGACGACCGCCCCGGTCGCCCTGGGGGCGTGGACGGCGGGCAACGGCAAGTACACCGTCAAGACCGTCATCGCCGACGACGCCAACGAGCTGCCCGTCAAGCGGGCCAACAACACCACCTCGCAGTCGCTTTTCGTCGGCCGGGGGGCGAGCATGCCCTACGACATGTACGAGGCGGAGGACGGCGTGCTCGGTGGTGGTGCCAAGACCGTCGGCCCGAACCGGACCATCGGTGACATCGCCGGTGAGGCAAGCGGCCGCAAGGCGGTGACGCTCACCGGGACCGGTCAGTACGTCGAGTGGACCACCCGCGCCGCGACCAACACCCTGGTGACCCGGTTCTCCATGCCGGACGGCCCCGACTCCACGCTGAACGTGTACGTGGACGGCGAGTTCCTCAAGACGATCGACCTCACCCCGAAGTACGCCTGGCTGTACGGCAACGAGGCGGCTCCGAGCAACTCTCCGGGTGCAGGTGCCCCGCGCCACATCTACGACGAGGCCAACCTGCAGCTCGGGAAGACGGTCCCGGCGGGCTCCAAGATCCGTCTCCAGAAGGACGCGGGCAACAGCGCGAACTACGCCATCGACTTCATCAACACCGAACTGGCCACCGCCGCGGCCAACCCCGACCCGGCTGCGTACACGGTCCCGGCCGGCTTCTCGCACCAGGACGTGCAGAACGCCCTCGACAAGGTGCGCATGGACAGCACCGGCAAGCTGGTCGGGGTGTTCCTGCCCGCCGGCGACTACGAGACGTCCAGCAAGTTCCAGGTCTACGGCAAGGCCGTGCAGGTGGTCGGGGCCGGGCCCTGGTTCACCCGGTTCCACGCCCCCTCGTCGCAGGAGAACACGGACATCGGCTTCCGGGCCGACAACACCGCCAAGGGATCCTCGTTCTCCGGGTTCGCCTACTTCGGCAACTACGTCTCCAGGATCGACGGCCCCGGCAAGGTCTTCGACTTCGCCAACGTCTCCGACATCACCATCGACAACATCTGGAACGAGCACATGGTGTGCCTCTACTGGGGCGCCAACACCGACAACGTCACCATCAAGAACTCCCGGATCCGCAACATGTTCGCCGACGGTCTGAACATGACCAACGGTTCGACGGACAACCACGTGGTCAACAACGACGCCCGCGCCACGGGCGACGACAGCTTCGCGCTGTTCTCGGCGATCGACGCCGGGGGAGCGGACATGAAGAACAACGTCTACGAGAACCTGACCTCGACCCTCACGTGGCGGGCCGCGGGCCTGGCGGTGTACGGCGGCTACAACAACACCTTCCGCAACATCCGTATCGCCGACACGCTCGTCTACTCCGGGATCACCATCTCCTCGCTGGACTTCGGCTACCCGATGAACGGCTTCGGGACCGAACCCACGACCATCGAGAACGTCTCCCTGGAACGCACCGGTGGCCACTTCTGGAACGGGCAGGTCTTCCCGGCCATCTGGGCCTTCTCCGCCTCCAAGGTGTTCCAGGGCATCCGGGTCAACGACGTCGACATCGAGGACTCCACCTACGGTGGCGTGATGTTCCAGACCAACTACGTGGGAGGCCAGCCGCAGTTCCCGGTCAAGGACACCGTCTTCTCCGACATCTCCATCACCAACTCAAAGAAGAGCGGAGACGAGTTCGACGCCAAGTCCGGCTTCGGCATCTGGGCGAACGAGATGCCCGAGCCCGGTCAGGGTCCGGCCGTCGGTGAGGTCACCTTCCGCGATCTGCGGATGAGCGGCAACGCGGAGGACGTCCGCAACAGGACCAGCACATTCAAGATCAACATCGAGTAGTTCCCACCGGGACGGAGTGAACACCGAGGGGCCCGCCGCCCGGGCGGGCCCCTCGGTAGAAGGGACCGCCGCGCCGCTGCGTGCCCGCCGTCTCACCCGTGGCGAACCGCCGGCCGGTCTGCTGTGCATGAGGCCGGCGACGGGGCTCGCCCGACGTCACCAAACGTCCTCCTCTTCGCCCGGACGGTCCACATGAGTCGAGCCATCGAGCTCCGCAAGGTCAACAAAGTCTTCGGCAGCTCCCACGCCGTCCGAAACCTTTCCCTCACCGTCGCCCGAGGCGAGTTTCTTGTCCTGCTCGGACCGTCGGGGTGCGGCAAGTCCACAGTCCTGCGGCTGATCGCCGGGCTGGAGGACATTACCGACGGCGAACTCTTCCTGGGGAGTGACTTCGCAAACCACACGCTGCCCAGCGAGCGCGACATGGCCATGGTCTTCCAGAACTTCGCGCTGTACCCGTCCATGACGGCCCGTGAGAATATCGGCTTCCCCCTCCGCTTGCAGGACTCGCAGGTCGACCCCGATCCGGCCGTGACCGCGACCGCACGCATGCTTGCCATCGAGGACCTGCTCGACCGGCGACCCGGTCAGCTCTCGGGAGGGGAGCGCCAGCGTGTGGCCATGGGCCGTGCCATTTCCCGCCGACCTTCCATCTTCCTCATGGACGAGCCGCTGTCGAGCTTGGACGCCAAGCTGCGTGGCCAGTTGCGCGCCGAGATCGCACGCCTCACACAGGATCTGGGGGTAACCACCGTCTATGTCACGCACGACCAGGCGGAAGCGATGTCCCTGGGTGACCGCGTGGCGGTGATGCGCGACGGAGCGCTACAACAGGTGAGCCCGCCCCGCGACCTGTACGCGAGACCGGCCAACGTCTTCGTCGCGGCGTTCGTCGGCACCCCGCGGATCAATCTGCTCGACGGCGTCGTCCTCGCACCCCTGGACGGTCCCATGACGCTCGAACTCGGACGGCAGCGCTTGGTGCTCCCCGAACCGCTGAGCGTCGACCATCAGCTCCTGCGCATTCAGCAAGGACGTCGGGTCATCGTGGGTCTGCGCTCCGAGGCCGTCCGCATGGCGCCTCGCAGTCAGGCGCGGCCGTTCGAGGCGGCACTGACGGGCATCGTGGAGCACATCGAGTACCAGGGTCACGAAGCGTTCGTGCACCTGAACACCGGTTCCCGTCCGGCGTTCGTGCCGGAACTGGAAGCCTCCCGCTTCGTCCCGGACGGGCGATCGCCCAGGAGGCCCAGGAAACAGGGAGGGACCCGGATGGCCGACTGGCTGACGGCCCTGCTCCACGGAGGGGCGGCGGTGTCGCGTGGAGCGAGGGCTGGTTCCGGCAGCCCGACCATCTTGCACGAGCGGCGCACGACGGTAGCCAGCGACCTCGTGCTCCGTATCGGACCGCGGGAACGCGCGCAGGTCGGAGCACAGGTGCCGCTTCTGGTCGATCTGAGGCAGCTGTACGTCTTCGATCACGCCGGCAGCCGCATCTGTCCTGCGCCCGACGCCCCGCCCGGCTTGGACCCGTAGGCCGGGGGACGTGTTTGCGGATGTAGCCCTCCTCGGTGAGCCCTGCGCACTGCATGGTGCGGGCGGAGGCGGTGTTGTGGGGGAGTAGGCTCCCCAGACCCGGTGCAGGTCCAGGTCCTCGAAGGCACAGGCCAGCGGCAGCCGTACGGTCTCGTGCCGTATCCGTCGCCCCAGGTCTCTGGGTTGAGGGCGAAGCCGAAGGTTGCGGCATGGGGTTGCTGGGTGGGGGGCAAAGAAGAGGCGCCCGAACCCGATCACCCGCCCGCGTCGCCGGTGTCGTCGAGGGCCAGGGGCGTACTCCTGGCGGGGGTCTGCGGCCGCCGAGGAGCGTGCCTGCCGAATAGAGCGCTCAGGCACAACAGAGGTGCGGTGGATGGCCTGCGCGCGGGACACGCTGGAGCGCCGGGCACGCGTCTCAGGTCGGGTCGTCGGATGCGAGGTCGGGGCGTAGCCGGTGCCAGGAGGGGTGGCGCAGGCGTCCGGCGCGGGTGCGGGAGGTGTAGCGGACCTCGCCGACGAGCTTGGGGAGGACCCACCGGGCCCCGGTCACGGGCGGGACTTGAGCGAAGGGGCAGGCGTCGGTGGCCGCGGCCTGGAGGAGGGCGGCGAGGCGGGTGCGTTCGGTCTGGCTCCAGCCGGTGCCGACGCTGCCCGCGTAGTCCAGCAGCCCGTCGTGCCGCTCGCCGACCAGGACGGCACCGGGCAGCCCGGTCAGCCGTCCGCGGCCGGGGACCCACCCGCCGATCACGACGTCGGCGAGACGGTGGACCTTGATCTTCACCCAGTTCTTCGATCGTGCCCCGGGTTCGTACCGCGAGGTGAGCCGTTCCGCGATCGGCCCCTCCAGCCCGGCCCCCCGGGCCATCTCCCACGCCTCAGCCCCGTGCCCGGTGATCGCCGCAGGTGTCGACCAGGAGGGCCCGGCGAGCCCGAGACCTTCCAGCAGTTCCCGCCGTTCCGCGTACGGCAGTCCGGTCAGCAGCCGACCGTCGAGGTGCACGACGTCGAAGAGCAACAGGCGCGCGGGCACCCGGCCGGCCATCCGTGCGGCCTTCGCGGGAGAGCCGACGAGGCCCATCCTCTGCTGGAGGCGCTCGAAGTCGCTGCGGCCCTGATCGTCAAGCGCGACGATCTCCCCGTCCAGCACCCCGCTCCGCGCGCCGAGGGCTCCGGCGAGGGGGAGGAGCTCGGGGTAGGCGGCGGTGATGTCCGTACCCGATCGTGCGCGCAGGAGGACCGTGCCGTCGCCCGGCAGATAGACCATGGCCCGCTGGCCGTCCTGCTTCACCTCGAACGCCCACCGGTCCTCCACCCCCGCCGACGGCAGCGGGCCGGGTGTTGCGAGCATGGGCTCGATCCTCGGCAGCACGGCACCAGCAGCTGCAGGAGGAGGGTCAGGAGTCACTGCGCTTCTTCGCGGCCGTCTTCTTCGCCGGTGTCTTCCTGGCGGTCTTCTTCGACGGCCGCATTTCGTGCACGGTGGTGTCCTCGCCATCGTCGCCGCGGGACTCCTCCGCGGCCTTGACGGGGGCGTTCAGGGCGGCCATCAGGTCCACGACCTCACCCTCTCCTTCCCCTCGTCCTTGGCCGGGGCGGGTAGGGGCTTGCCCTCCGCCTTCGCGACGATGATGTCCTCCAGGGCCGAGGTATTTCTTCCACCTCCAGGGCCCTGCGCCGCTGTGCGGTTGTAGGTGCTCAGCCTCTGGCCAGATCTCAGACCAACTGGCCGTCGTGTGACCAGTTGGCCACGTACCTGAGAGGCGTACTTCAGGAGCGTTACTCGGTCGAGTGCCGCCAGCTCTGAGAGCTTCCACGTACCCCTCACCGTAGAACGCCTGGCCTGTAGGCGCGCGTCTTGGCTGTAAGGGGGCGTATGGACCTGTCCGATGCAGCTGTGGCCATCCGCCTTCTGGATGGCGCTGTTCTCGAAGATGAGCCTTGGTCTGCCGCGTCCGTCTCGCGCCTGCAGGCAGCCGTCCCGGCGCGGGGGTATGCGCACTGGGGCATGGCGCATGCCCCTCGCCGACAAGGTGGCGTTCGACGGTCTCGGAGGGGGCGGCTATGCGCGGTCGGTGCGCTGGTGGGTGGCGGGGAGGAGCCTGAGGAGCGTGGAGTCGGCGAAGGTGATGCCGTTGGCGTCGAGGATCACGCCGGTGTGATCTACCAGGGCGGTGTCGATCTGTGCTGGGAGGGGTGGGAGGGAGTCCAGATCGGATTCCTCGAACGCAGAGCAGGTCGGCGGGGCCGGCGGCGCTACCGCGTGACGGCGTAACCACGGGTCTCGTCCCGGCGGAAGTGGAAACGGGTGAGTCGGCGCCGCTCGGGCAGCTGACATTCCAACCGTGACGGGGGTCGAGGTCGGCAAGTTCGTGCTGTCGGCCAGCAACTTCGAGTCGTTCCCCTCCGTCCCCTGGACGATCACCGAGCGGCCGCCGACTCCCGCGGGCGGCGGCGGTGTCCCGGACGTGGAGCCCGTCAGCTCCGAGCGACTCGAACGCCAGGACTACCGTGCGCGGCTGGCTGCTGGGGCGGCGGGCGCCGCGGGGCTGATCGTGATGCGCCGGTCCGCACGTCGCCTCGTGGTGAGGCGTAGCTCTCGCTGCCGAGGGAGACGACGAGGGCCGACGCGCGCATGCCGTCTCACGATGACGCTGAGCGTGACGTTCCCTCTGGTGGCCGGCATCGTCTGGGTGTCCTCGGACTCGTCGCACGAACCGGATCAGCACGTGCCGGACAGGTCGGCAGCGAGAGGGCAGATGATCCACAGAGAGCTGTGCCGGGGTCCAGGACCATGCCTGTCTTCACCGACACGGGTGATGCCGTAGCGGGCCAGGGTGCGGGCGGTCTGAGGGTCGAGGCCGGGCAGGGTGAGACCAGCCTGGGGCACAGGACGGCAGCGGTCTTGTGCGGGCTTGTCGCGGCCCGCGGTGGCGGCGCGCGGCTGGGCGAGGCCCCACCCGTAGCTGCGAAGGAACGGATGGGCCTTCCGCAGGCTGAGCGGGTGACGCCAGGGCGGAAGCTCCACAGAGGAGTAGATGCCGGTTCAACGGCTCGCCGCGATCTTTCTGCGTGTTTCATCAGGTGTCTCATGGGAACCCGGCGCACTCGTCCACGAGTACCAGCGAGGGAAGGGAGCGGGCCGTGCGCGCATTGACCTATCAGGGAAAGCGGGACGTCCGCGTGGAGACTGTCCCGGATCCGCAGATCCAGGATCCGACGGACATCATCGTCAGGATCACGTCCACGGGGATTTGCGGCTCCGATCTTCACCTGTGCGAGGTGCTCGGGCCCTACCTCGATCCGGGCGACATTCTGGGCCACGAACCGATGGGGGTAGTGGAGGAGGTCGGCCGCGAGGTGACCGCCTTCGCCGCGGGGGACCGGGTCGTGATCCCCTTCAACGTGTCCTGCGGCCACTGCCACATGTGCGGGCGGGGCCTGCACTCGCAGTGCGAGACGACCCAGGTGCGCGAGCGCGGCATGGGAGCGTCCCTGTTCGGGTTCACCAAGCTTTACGGGCAGGTGCCCGGCGGACAGGCGGAGTATCTGCGGGTCCCCTTCGGCAACGACCTGCCCATCAAGGTCCCGCACGGCCCCCCGGACGACCGGTTCGTCTTCCTCTCCGACGTCCTGCCCACCGCCTGGCAGGCCGTGGAGTACGCGGACATCCCGCCCGGCGGCAGCGTCACTGTGCTCGGCCTCGGGCCGATCGGCGCCATGGCCGCGAGGATCGCGCTCCACCGGGGCGCCGGCCTCGTCATCGGCGTGGACTTGGTCCCCGAACGTCTCGAACGGGCGAGCCGGCACGGGGCCACCTGCCTCGACCTGCGCCGCTACGGCAAGAACCTCGGGGACGCCGTCCGCGACCTCACGGACGGACGCGGCACCGACGCGGTGATCGACGCCGTGGGCATGGAGGCCCATGGCTCGCCCGTGGCGAAGGCGGCGCACACAGCGGTCGGGCTGCTGCCCGACGCACTCGCCCAGCGCCTGATGGAGACAGCGGGCATCGACCGCCTCGCCGCACTGCACACGGCGATCGACCTGGTGCGCAGAGGCGGAACGATCTCCCTCTCCGGCGTTTACGGCGGCTCCGCCGACCCGATGCCGATGCTCACTCTGTTCGACAAGCAGATCCAGCTCCGTATGGGCCAGGCCAACGTCAAACGCTGGGTCGACGGCATCCTGCCCCTGCTCACCGACGACGACCCGCTCGGCGTGGACTCCTTCGCCACCCACCACCTGCCGCTCGAAGAGGGACCCCAGGCCTACGAAACGTTCCGGGAGAAGGCCGATGGCATGATCAAAACCTTGCTCGTCCCCTGAGCCCATGAGTCCCGCTGCGCGGTGTTGGCACCGCCCGGGGCGATAACACCGCACTGTTGGAAAGGCCGAAGGCTCGGCTGAGCGGCCCCAGTCAGCCAGTCGCGCTGTCCGCAGAGAACCTGTTCACCGGTGCGGCACGGGCTGCGGCGGTGTCCGGAGCACCAGACTTCCGCCACGACCAGAAGGAAGAGCCATGCCAGGCAGTGAACAGCCGCAAGACCCCCATACGCTCCATCCCCGCCCCGACTTTCTTCAGCAGGACCAGGCGCACCCGGGCTGGACCGGCCCCATGGACCCCCCGCCGGATCATGGCGAGGACTCCTACCGCGGCTCCGGCCTGCTCGACGGCCGGAAAGCCGTGATCACCGGGGGTGATTCCGGCATCGGCCGTGCGGTGGCGCTGGCCTTCGCGCGTGAGGGCGCAGACGTCCTGCTGACCCACCTGCCCGAGGAGGAACAGGAGGCGCACGAGACCGTCCGCCTGGTCGAACAGGCCGGACGCGAGGCGGTCCCCGTGCTCTGCGATATCCGGGACGAGAAGCAGTGCCGCTCACTCGTCGAACGCGCCGTGTCCCAGTTCGGCCGCATCGACGTGCTGGTCAACAACGCGGCCTACCAGATGTCGCAGCCCGACGGCATCTCCGCGATCTCCACCGAGCAGTTCGACCGCGTGGTGCGCACCAACCTCTACGGCATGTTCTGGCTCTGCAAGAGCGCTCTGCCGCACATTCCGGCGGGCGGCTCGATCATCAACACCACATCGGTTCAGGCCTACAAGCCGAGCCCGCACCTGCTCGACTACGCCATGACCAAGGGAGCGATCGGCACCTTCACCCAGGGCCTGGCCCAGATGCTGGCCTCCGACGGCATCCGCGTCAACGCCGTCGCCCCTGGCCCTGTCTGGCCCCCCTCATCCCGGCGACCCTCCCTGACACCGCCGAGTTCGGGAAGCAGAGCCCGCTCGGCCGGCCCGCCCAGCCCGCGGAGATGGCACCCGCCTATGTGTTCCTCGCCTCCGCGAACGCCTCGTTCATCACCGGCGAGATCATGAACGCCACCGGCGGTACACCGCTTCCTTAGTACCGGGAAAACGCCTGGTCAGACCGAGAGTCGTGCGGAAAGGTGTACCAAAAATGACCATGGATCATCATGAGGCGCCCGTTCTCGAGGCCCTTGCTGCCTACCGGGACCGGGACGAGCTGGGCTTTTCACCGCCCGGCCACAAGCAGGCACGAGGTGCCTCTCCAGCGGTGCGTGCCGTGCTGGGCGACGCAGTGTTCTTCGGGGACCTCCTCGCCACGGGAGGGCTGGACGACCGTCAGGAGAAGTCCTCCGTTCTGCGGCGAGCTGAACAGCTGATGGCGGACGCCGTCCATGCGGAGCACACCTTCTTCTCCACATGCGGCAGCTCTCTGTCGGTCAAGGCGGCGATGCTCAGCGTCGCCGCACCCCATCAGAAGCTGCTGGTCGGCAGGGATGCCCACAAGTCGGTCATCGCCGGCCTCATTCTGTCCGGGATCGAGCCTGTCTGGCTGGATCCCCAGTGGGACGCGGAGCGGCACCTCGCCCACCCGCCCGCGTCCGAGACCCTGGAAAGGGCCTTCGCGGACCATCCCGATGCGACGGGTGCCCTCGTTACCAGCCCCACCCCCTACGGCACGGCGGCGGACCTGCGCGCGATGGCCGACGTCTGCCACCGGCGCGGCAAACCGCTCATCGTGGACGAGGCGTGGGGAGCCCACCTGCCCTTCCATCCCGACCTGCCGTCCTGGGCCATGGACGCGGGCGCCGATGTCTGCGTGACCAGCATCCACAAGATGGGCAGCGGCCTGGAGCAAGGCTCCGTCTTCCACCTCCAGGGCGACCTGATCGACCCCGACACCCTCGCCTCACGGGCCGACCTCCTTGGCACCACCAGCCCGTCCGTGCTGCTCTACGCAGGAATCGACGGCTGGCGCCGGCAGATGGCCCTCGAAGGACACGGCTTGCTTTCCCAAGCCCTGGACCTCGTGGCGACGGTGCGTCGCCGCATCGAAGAGATCGAGGGGATGCACGTCAACGGGCCGGACGACTTCTGCGGGACCGGTGGCGCAGCGGAGTTCGACCCCTTGCCCGTGATCATCGACATCTCCGCCCTTGACACCACCGGCTACCGCGCTGCCGACTGGCTGCGCCGGCACCACCACATCGACATGCATCTCGTGGACCACCGGCGGATCAGCGCCCAGTTCACCCACGCCGACGACTCCGATACCGCTGAGCGCCTGATCGCAGCCCTGCTCGACCTGGCCCGTAACGCGCATACGCTCCGTCCCGCCCCCGCCGTGCACGTGCCCGCACCGGCCGAACTCCGCCCCGATCAGACGTGTCTGCCGCGCGATGCCTTCTTCGCCGAGACGGAGGATGTTCCCGCTGCGCAGGCCGTGGGCCGCGTCGCCGCCGAGATGCTGACGCCCTACCCTCCCGGCATTCCGGCCGTGCTGCCCGGCGAGCGGATCACCGAGCCCCTCCTGCGCTACCTGCGTTCCGGCGTGGCGGCCGGCATGAACGTTCCCGACCCGGCCGATCCCACCCTGCACACCATCCGGGTCCGTGCCGAAGAGGACTGACCACCTCACACCGGCAGCTCCGGGCCAGGACGCCGTACCCGACAAGGTCCGTCCAGGACCCTCGCCCCAACGAAATGGAGACCCCAGCCATGCGTGCCCTCGCTCTCGTCTGCACTCTGAACTCCTCGCCCGCCCCCTCCAGCAGCCAGCACCTCGCCGAGCAGGTCATGGCCCAATTCGCCCGCCATGACGTACAGGGAGAGATCGTCCGGGTCGCCGACCACGCCGTACACCCGGGGGATCGGGACGGACATGGGCGACGGCGACGCCTGGCCCGCCATCCGGGAGAAGGTTCTGGCCGCCGACATCCTGCTCATCGCCACGCCGATCTGGCTCGGCCACCCCTCCAGCGTCTGCCAGCGGGTCCTGGAGCGCCTCAACGCCGAATCGTCGGAGACCGACGACCAAGGACGCCCGCACACCTACGGCAAGGTCGCCGTCGTGGCCGTCGTCGGCAACGAGGACGGCGCGGACAAGGTGAGCGCCGACATCTTCCAGGGACTGAACGACGTCGGTTTCTCGCTCGCGCCCGGAGCGGTCACGTACTGGGTCGGCGAAGCCATGCAGGGCACCGACTACCAGGATCTGGACGAGACCCCAGAGGCTGTCGCGACAACCACCGAGGCCCTCGCGGCCAACGCCACCCACTTGGCCCGTCTGCTCACCGGCGGCCCCTACCCGGCTTCCTGACGACGCTGCCCTCGGCCACGGATCCGGGGGATCCGCTCCGGTTTGAGCTGCTACGTCCGACGGTTCGGGAGGCTCGTTCTGGAATCATTGACAGGGGAGTCCAGTCGGCCGTGGGTAGGTGTGGGGTCTTGGGCACGGTGCAGGTCTTGGAGGAGCGAGCGGATGTCCGGGTCGGATGAGCGGCGGTATATGTCGGCGCAGGGCGCTCCCTGCTGGGTCAACCTGATGGTCGCTGACCTGGCGGTGGCCCGCGCGTTCTACGGCGAGGTCCTCGGCTGGAAGTTCCGCTCGAGTTCCCTGGACGATCAGTTCCTGGTTGCGACGGCCGGCGGCCATCCGGTGGCGGGGATCGGGGCCCGGAGGCCCGGCCTCGCACCGGCTTCCGTGTGGACACCGTACTTCGCGGTGCGGGACGCCGACGTGACGGCGGCGAGGATTCGTGAGCGCGGTGCCACGGTCGCGGTGGGGCCGATGGCGATGGGCGATGGGCGGGTGGGTCTGGCGGCGGACCGGGACGGGGCAACGTTCGGTTTCTGGGAGGGCTACACGCCGGCTTGGTCGCCGGGGGAGGGGCAGGCGCCCGCCCGGATCGACCTGCAGACCCGTGACGTGTTCGACGCGGCGGTGTTCTACGGGGAGGTGTTCGGCTGGGCGGAGGGTGAGGACGTCGACGTCGCGTACCGGAAGGACCATGTTCTGGTGCAGCTCGGGGGCCGGGTGATTCTCTCTCTGCGGGGCGGCGGTGTGCAGACCTCTCCGCTGGCTCATCTGCGTCCGCGCTGGCTGGTGAACTTCGCTGTTGATGATGTCGAGCGGGCTGTAGCCGCCGCCACGAGCGCCGGAGGCGTCAGGCCTGAGCCTTCGCCGGCCACTTGGGCGCCTTCGGGGTTCTCGCGGACCCTGCAGGATCCGGACGGTGGCCTGTTCACGCTCTCCCAACGCGATGTATGAGGCCGCCCCCCCAGCGGTCCACGTCCGTCGGTCGCATTGCCCACACCCGAGAGTTCGGTGTCGGCCATGTCTGCCTCACAGAGAGCCATTGCCACGGGCCCAGGCCCGCTCGACCCCCGCTTTCACTCTGCGCCCCTTCGGAGGCGTACGCCATTCGGGTGGTGCTGCGCGACGGGCAGGACGTCGCCTTCAGTCGCGGGGCAGCAGGGTCCCGAGCGGACCGAGATCGAGATTGAGATCCTCCGGACGCACACCGTGCTGCTCGCAGAGTTCCTTCATCCGCTGGTCGAGCAGCATGAGTGTGGTGCCGATCTCCTCGACCTGTTCTTCGTTGAGGTCGCCCTGCTCGACCCGGCGGATGGCCTGCCTCTCCATGAGCTGCCGAAGCAGTTCGACCACGGTCAGGACCAAGGCCACCAGGTCCCGTCCCATCTGCTCCGAGGACAGGTCTACACGCGGTCCGGTCACAGTGGCCCTCCGTCGCTCCACGGGCAGGGCACACGTTCGTTGACCGACGACAGCAGCGCGTGCAACGACACTCTGACCAGGGGGACATCCGCGATGGCGATCACCAGGTCTCCACTGACCACGACGCCGGTGGCCAGTACACGGTCCAGCAGGTCGACGAGCGGCACGCCGAGTGGACCGCTCAAGGGTTCCGGGCCGTCCCACGGCACCACGTCGTGTGCCACGGTCACGCCTCTCCCACGAAGGAATACGGTACCCAGGGGCCCGACAGCTCGATGCGTGCTCCCGTTCGCTCTTCCAGCGTCTCCACCAGAAGTCTGACCTGATCCGCCCTGCCATCGGCGACGAGGTAGGTGGCGTTGAGCACGTGCACCCGCTGATCGCCCGACAGCGCCGCACCGTGGGTTCGCAACCGTCGTGACGCCGCAGCCAGACCGCGCAGTTCGGCGTCCACAGAGTCCGCGACCGCCAAGGCCTGTTCCCGGCGTTTCTCCCGTTGTACCTGGACGCCCCGCTTCCTGTTCAGATACGCGAGTCCCGCTCCGGGGGCGGGAGCGCCGCGTCCGCCGTCCGGCTGCAGCACACTTTCGCCGTGTGCCTGGCTCGGCTCCGGCGTCGAGGGCTCATAGACCTTCACTCCCCATTCGGCGTGGTGCGCGATGCGTTTCAGCGCTGCATGAAACCGGTCCGACTCATGGTCCAGGACTTGCCTGGCCCGGGTGTCGTCGTGGTACAGCGTGGCGAGGGGCAGCGGCACCACGGCCGTGTGTGCGGCAACTGCCGACACCACGCTGTGGTGAGCTCGTGCGTATCGCTCGATCTCATCGCGGTCGGCGAGCCGGCGTTGCCAGACCGTGTCGGTGAAGTCGGAGCCGGGGACGGTCTGCACCACGGCGGTCAGCAGGTCCGACGACAGGAGCCGGACCGCTTCGCCGCCGGGCATGCCGGTCACCCCGGTGACATTCCATGCGCTCGTGGCACGTGTGCTACGGCAGACGGCGAACACGTAGGTGACGCCTTCGTCCGGGCGCGCTGACGCGGCTCGTGAGTCCGAGTGCTGCGTCGTCACCGGTTCTCCTCCCTGTCCCGGTCGTTCTCCCTTTCGAAGGGGCTGTGGGAGGGCGGCTCGAGTTCCGCGAGACGTTCTCTCAGTTCACGGTTCTCGTCCTCCAAAGCGTTGCGTGACGCCTTGGAACTCAACGCAGGGTCGGTCTCCCACCAGTCGATTCCCGCCTTCTTCGCGGTGTCGACGGAGGCGACGAACAGGCGGAGACGGATGGTGAGCAACTCGATGTCGAGGAGGTCGATCTTGATGTCGCCGGCGATGACGATGCCCTTGTCCAGGACACGTTCGAGGATGTCCGCAAGGTTGGTGGTTTGAGGCCCTGGAATCGGCTCACCGGTCTGCCGGAAGTCGAGATCGGTCACCGTGACGCCTCCGCACGACGCCTACGGCTCCGCCGCTTCGGAGCGGGAGGCTCCTCTTCTTCGTCTTCCGCGTCCTCGTCGGCATCCTCGTACGTGTCGTCCGTGCCGTCTTCGTCTTCCTCGTCTTCGCCGTCCTCTCCCGCGTACTCCTCGTCCTCCTCCTCGTCGTCCGGGTCTTCGCCGTCGTACTCCTGATCCTCGTTTTCCTGCTCCTCCGCCTCCTCCTGCTCGACGGCGTCCTCGTGGGAGAGGACGACCTCACCGTCGCGGATCTCACCGCGCCAGCCTTCCGGTTCCTCTTCGGTGAGGGTCACGTAACGCTGGAAGTTCTTGAAGTCGAGACGCATCCGACGCCCCTGGGCACGCCAGAGGTTTCCCGTTTTCTCGAAGAATCCGGAGGGGTAGTACTCCACGACCAGAATGATCCGGGTGAGCGTCGGCCCGAGCTCGTGAAAGCTGACCGCGCCGCTGGTTGTGCCCTTGGCGCCCTCGGACGACCAGACGATCCTGTCGTCCGGGATCTGTTCCAGAACCGTGGCTTTGAAGCTGCGGGACGAGGGGCCGACCTTTACCTTCCAGTCGCTCTCCGTGTCGTCGCTCTTCGAGACGTCGCGGACGCCCTTCGCGAAGCTGCTGAATTCTTCGTACTGAGTCCACGCGTCGTAGGCCGTGCGCAGGGGCACGCCCACATCGAGAACCTCGATGATGTTCATGACTTTGCTGCCGCTGGACTTGCGCTTGCTTCTGCCTCCGCCGCCGAGTGCGTCCTTGGCCTTGTCCATGACTGCGTCCTTCGCGCCCTTGGCCTTCTCCGAGACGAAGGCCTTCACCGGGGATTCGCCCTTCAGCACCCGCGATCCGATGGCGGGCAACGAGCCCCCGTTCTCCGCGACATCAGTCAACTGCCCAGTCAGATCGGTGAGCTTCTCACCAGCCTTCTCCGCGATCTTCTGCACCTGGGTGCTGGCGTACTTCGAGAATTCATCCTTCAGGCGGTCGACGCCCGATTCCTGCGTTTCGTCGGTCTCGGCCCGATCGGTCTTCGCCATGGCCCACTACCTCCCGCTGCCGGAGCGCTTGGACGCTGTACGTTTCGCCGACGCAGATTTCCCGGCCGCGGACTTCTTGGCGGTCCTCGCCGTCGCCTTCTTGGTCGCTGTCTTCTTCGCGGGGGCGGACTTCTTGGTCGCTGTCTTCTTCGCGGGGGCGGACTTCTTGGTCGCCGTCTTCTTTGCTGGAGCTGCCTTCTTCTCCGACACCCTCTTGGCAGAGGGTGTCTTCTTCGCAGAGGACGCCTTCTTGGTGGGGGCGGTCTTCTTGGCCGAAGGCGCGGGCTTTTGCGCGGAACGGGGCTTTCGGTGCGGAGCCTTCTTGGCGGTGCCGGCGGACGAGCTCTTGCGCCTGGTCGGAGGAGTCGGCACTTCCTCCTCCTCGGGTTCCTCGTCTTCCTCTTCGTATGCGACGTCGGGCTCTCCTTCCTCGTCTTCGTAGTCGTCCTCGGGAGCGCCCTCATCCTCGTCGTCGTACGCCTCGCCCACGCCGTCCTGCTCCTCGCCCTCTTCCTCTTCGTACTCTCCCTGCAGTTCGTCCTCGTCGGCGGGCTCGACGAGACGCAGGGTGCGGTCGCTGATGGCGTCCGCCAGCGTGCTCATGCCTCGGTTCGCGGCGACGGTCACAGCCTGACGTCCGGCCTCCAGCACTTCACCCCTGAGCTGCTCCTGCAACTCCGCGAACTGGGGTACCTCTCCCAGCCTGCGCACTCCCTCAGCCGCAAGCTGCCGCGGTTCGAGCCCGAAGCGTCGTCCCGCCAGATAGGTCGCGACGCTCAGGGCAAGCCGCCCCTTCTTTGTACGGCCCAGCACATATCCGCCCACTACGGCGGCTGCCAGCGCCACCTTGGCCTGGTCATCCATGACGGTCACCTTCCGTTGTTGGCGCGGGAGCGCTTCTGAGCCGCGTGAAGCCGGTCGAGCAGCCGTTCCTCCTCGGCCTCGAACGTTTCGAGATCGATGAGTTCCTCGTCGAGTTCGCGGTTGAGCTCGGAGAGTTGCGCACGAATCACGCCCGGGTCGTACAGCTCGCGTTCAGCTGTTTCCTGGAGTCGCTCCGCCACCCACACCACGCCGCGTGCCGGAGCCAGCGGCAGAAGCAGCAGTCCGGAGATCAGTCCCATCGTCAGCCTCCGGCCCCCGACTCGCCGACGAAGCTGTAGCAGGGCAGCGGGCCTGCAAATCGGATGTCGACATGGTTCCGACGTTCTTCCGCGAGGCGCTCGGCCGCCGCTCGGAACCGCTCGCTGTGGTCCCGGGGGACGAGGAAGGATGTGTTGAGCGTGCATCCCTGGACGTCGGGGCCCTTGGCGGCTTCACGGGCCAGTGGGGCGAGTTCGCGCATCACTTCACGGCCGGCTTCCGCGGCGCGCTGCGCCAGGGCGGTGGCAATCGCTTCGCCCAGCCGTACGCTGGCCTCGTATCCGGGGCGTCTGCGCGCTTCTTCACGCAACCGCCGGACGGCGGCTTCCTCTTCCAGCACTTGGGCGAGGGAATCAGGCGCGGGCAGAGCCTTGACGTTGACCTCGACGTGGCCGTCGAGTCTCCTCAAGGTCGCCAGGTGGTGGGCCTCCGCAGCGGTCAGCTGGGCGAGCAGTGCGTCCTCGTCCGGCGCAACGACGCCAAAGCGCATCGGCAGGACGGGACCTCGTTCCGCCAGGCCCATCAGGAGATTCTGGTGCGCCAGCAGATCATCCGGCATGCCGCTCCCCCTCGCACACTTCTCCCGGCCCTCGTTCCCATTGGGCGGACACCGAGAGCCGGGAACCCGTGATGACGTGCGATCGGTTGGCCCACACCGGTGTGAACAGGCGCTTTCCGGGCAACGGCGATCAAGGCGGAGATGCCGCAACAGCCATAACAGGAGAGTGACTGTGACGTTCACCGAGGACCGTGCAACCCAGGTGCGGAGCGATCTCGAAGCCGCCATCGGCGGCTACATGGTCGTCGTGGCCGGGGCCCTGCTCGATGAGGACGTTCCGGTGGCCTCCATCTCGGCGTACGGCGACTTCGACGACCCCAGCCAGGACGCCTTCGACGGCGACGTCGAAGGGAGCGTCGAGTTCACGCACGCCTTCACAAGATCGTTCCTGGGGGACGGGGGAGACGCGGGACTTCTCTGGTGCGGTGTCTCCGGGTGGTCCTTCTTTCACATACCGGAGAGCTCGGGCAGGTCCCTGCTCGACTCCGCTCGCTGGATGGGGGGCGGTCTCACACCGGAACCCGGGCGTGTCGCCGCTTTCCTCTCCGAGGTGCGGCTGGACGCCCGGAACGCCGGGAGCGGTGAGCGCCCCTTTTACCGAGCTCCCCACAGTGAGCCGGAGGTACTGCTCGGGCGGCTCCGCGTTCTCGATACGGCGGGTGAGTGCGTGGAGCCGTGGTCCGGAGACAGCCGGTTCACCTGCCTGCGGAGCTCCGCCTGCCAGCGGCGTGCGATGGAGGACCTCACCACCGCGGGCCAAGAGATCGTTGATGTGGTGCTCCACACCGGAGAGCTGAAGGCACTCACCGGGCTCCTGGAATACATCGAGGGGGACACCCCGCATGACGAGCTGCGCGAGCTGGCCCGACGCTTGGCCCGCGATCTGACCCTGCGTGCACGTGATGGCGTGCAGAGCGTCGACGACCACCGCGAAGCGTTCACCTATGCGGACGGGCGGCGATAGCGTTCGGCGATGGTTGCTCCATTGCGGTGGCCGGGGGTCGAAGACGCGCATCCTCGGCATGGCATGGCGGCGGAGCAGGGGGTAGCGCTGACGCGAGCGGCGTCCGGGGTATCGGCATGGCGAGCGCCTTCGTCGCCAGGCTGCGCGCACGCGCCTGGCCTCGACAACCGGTTGTTCTGACGATGAGATGGACCCACGCACGAGGCGAGGACGGGCCCCCGGGTGACGTCGCCTGGGCCGGGCAAAGAGGATCTTGTCGGCCTACTACAGTGCGGGCTGCACTTGGTGCCATCTCCGCAGAGCTGGGGGCCTCGCGCTGGGGCGGGCCGGCGACATGTCCGCGGATGTCCCGTCTGCTGGGAACCGGAAACCGCCGAACGGGGGCAGCGAGGAGGAGCCCTCCCACGTCCCGTTCCCCTCGACGAAGGACAACCTGTCGAGGCCGGAGCTGTCGTGGCAGAACAGGCGGCTCATGAACTGGTACGTGGACCTGCCTCGCGCTGATTGGCACCAGGCACCGCGCGGTCGTTGCGTGCGCTGCCCCAAGCCCGGACGAACTTCGCGATCGGGTTGCGCGGCTCATTGGCCTCGGCACCCTGGCGCAAGGGGCCCCGGCCCGGGGCGGACGGCAGCAACCGGGCGGCTACGCCGCTCAGCCGGGTCGTCAGGCCGGGTGCCACGCCATGAACGACCTGGGCCGCCTTCGCGGGGGCAGTGAGCACCAGCCGGGTACGCCGCTGGATGACTGCGTCCACGATTCTGCGAGCCGCCCGCTCGGCATCCATCGACAGGAGCGGAGCGCCCGCCGCTGCGCTGAACCAGCCGAACTCGGCATCGACGTCGCCGCCGAACTCAGCCTGCCGATGTGACCCTGTCCGCATCAGACCCGGATGAACAACGGTGACGCTGACGCCGGAGGCCGCCGTCTCGGCATGTAGTCCCTCGGCCAGTGCCCCGACCGCGGCCTTGGCACACGAGTAGGGCAACAAGTGAGGCACGCCGAGCAGACCACCCACGGACCCGATGAGTCCGAGGCGGCCCCGGGTCTCCATCAGGTACGGCAGAGACTCCAGGGAAGTGTGCAGAGCGCCGTAGAACATGGTGTCCATGGCGTCACCAAATTCCGCGGCCCCTACCGCCTCGACCGGCGCGATCTGAATGACCCCGGCGTTGGCGATCACTAGGTCGAGCCCGTCGCGCTCGTGGATCTCACGCAGCAGGGCACTCACAGCAGTGCGGTCGCGCACGTCACACACGGCCGTATGCACGGTCGCGCCGGTGTCCTCGCGCAACTGCGCCGCCGCCCGCTCCAATTCTTCGGCATCGCGGGCGGCGATGGTCACCATGCACCCGCGTTCCACCAGCTGCCGGGCCATGAACAGCCCCAGGCCCCGTGAGCCGCCGGTGACCAGGGCTCCCGGCCCTTTGGTCCGATATGGGAGGCCAGTGCTCTTGGTCATCTGATCGCCTTTCTGCGTGTGGCCGCCCAGGAGGACAGCGCCGTGGACCGGAGGTTCCCCTCGTGCCCGAGACCTGCCGCCCCTAACACCCCCACATGCGAGCCAGAAGCCCTGGTTGATCAGGTCCCACCTGGGTTGTGGGCTGCTCACCCGGGCGCGAGACTGAAACTCAGTGCAGGATCGGAGGCATCATGATCATTCTCGGTCTCATTCTTCTGGTCATTGGCCTGATCGCGGGGATCGGCGCTCTGTGGACCATCGGAATCATCCTCGTGGCCATCGGCGGCGTTCTCTGGATTCTCGGAGCCCTGGGACACGCGGTAGGAGGACGACGGCACTACTGGTAGGACATCCCCGCAGCCCGCGGTGGGCGGGCTCAGGCAGCTGGCGGTTCCAGCCGGCTTTGTCCTGTTGCACCAGCGCCTGGGTCGTCATCCGACCGTACGACAGGACTCCAGCCGGCGTCAGACGCAGGTCAGGAAGCGAAGCGTGAACGGCGAGTCCGTCACTGGGCGGGCACGGGCGAGTCGGCACACCGTGCCGATGCCGGACATCCACCGAGCCATCGGCCTTGGCTCCGGTGATCTGATCGAACGACTCCTGGGGCCTGACCGGGACCGCGGACAGGATGAGGCCATCAGCTCAGCGCACACGGTCCTCTACGCGACACACTGCGAACGCCTTCCGGCCTTCCAGGGTGCGGCCGCCCTTGTTGCGCACTCTGGAAGGACGCGGTTGGCGGGTCGTCCTTGCCACGTCGGCAAGCGGACCGGAGCTCGCCGGCGCTGCGGCAGGCAGTCGGTGCGGACGAGGACATCTGTGCCACGGCTAGGAGCTGTCCGGGCGATCACTTCTGGCCGTTGTGTTCGGGCTCCTGTCCCAGGTCCTCGGTATGTTCGCCGGCATGGGAGCGAGTAGCTGGTTGCACTTCACGCCTGTCCTGCAGAGCGAGCAG
>NZ_BMRY01000008.1 GCF_014648875.1 Streptomyces parvus
CTGCTCGCTCTGCAGGACAGGCGTGAAGTGCAACCAGCTACTCGCTCCCATGCCGGCGAACATACCGAGGACCTGGGACAGGAGCCCGAACACAACGGCCAGAAGTGATCGCCCGGACAGCTCCTAGTCGTGCGCGGGTGCTCGCCGACAGTGTTCGCACGATTCCTTGCAGGTGCGGGGCACAATCGAGTAGTGAACGAGACGCGCAGAGACCGTGATGCCGAGGGACGGGCGCGCAATGCGCGCCCCCGTGACGGCCTGGGCCGCCCCCTGCCGTACGGGGCGCCGGGCGTCGAGCGACAGCCGGAGGGGGTCGTCCGGACGCCTCCGGAAACGCTCACGGAGGCGCAGCGGCTGCTGGACGCGGGGATGCCGTTCCATGCGCACGAGGTGTTCGAGGACGCCTGGAAGTCCGGGCCGGAGGACGAACGGGAGCTCTGGCGGGGGCTGGCCCAGCTCGCGGTGGGGCTGACCCATTCCGCGCGGGGCAACACCGCGGGCGGGGCGCGGCTGCTGCGCCGGGGCGCGGGGGCGCTCGCCCCGTTCGCCGGGTCCGGGCCGTACGGGATCGAGGTCGCCGCGCTGTCCGACTGGGCACGGGAGTTGGCGGTCAGGGTGGAGTCGGGGCCGACGGTGGACGCGGCGGCCGAGGCACCGCGCCTGCGGGGGTAGCCCGAAGGCCGGCGCCGGGACCGGGCAGCAGGCGGAAGATCCGGGTCCGCGAACCCGGGGTCCGTACAGCTACTACGATCCGGCTCCATGAGCACTTCTGACCAGGACCAGGACCAGCGCCGGGACGCCGACGTTCCGATAGCCGACAGCGACGCCGACACCGCCGCGGAGGCTGCTGATGCGCAGGCGGCTGATGCGGAGGGCGACGGGCTCGACGCATCGGACGGTCGGAGGGAGGAGAGACTCACTCCGCGTCAGGCCCGGCGCCTGCGGATCGTGCTCTCCGCGCTGGGCATGGCCGCGATGGCCGTCGTACTCGCGCTGCGCATCGCGAGCCGTTCGTCGGTGCTCGTCGTCGGCGTCTACGGGCTCGCGCTCATCCTGTGCGGCGTGATGATCGAGCTGAGCAGGAACGGCCGCACCCGGCTGGCCAGCTGGCTGCTGGGGGCGGGTCTGCTGGCCGCCGTGGGAACGGACTGGCTGCTGCTTCCCTGATCCAGATCGCGACCCTGGCCCCGAACCTGATCGTTTGATCGATTGAGGTCATCTCTGATCGATTCATTGACCCTCCTTGATCGTTCGATCAGGATTCCCGCATGAACGCCTCAGCTGGTGACCTTTTCGGACTCCCTCCGGAAGACCGCACGTCGAGCCCGTACACCGGATACACCCGCGCCCACTGGGAGGCGGCCGCCGACGGTCTGCTGAAGGCCGCCTGGAAGTGGGCCACTCCGGGCGGCGCCCGGCTCGACCTGCCCGGACCGCCGTCGCACTCGGGGGTTCGCTCCGACGGCCTGGAGGGGTACGCGCGTACGTTCCTGGCGGCCGGTTTCCGGGTCGCGGGGGCGGGCGGCAAGGACCCGAACGGTCTGCTGGAGCGGTACGCGGACGGACTCGGCGCCGGGACGCGGACGCCCGGCCGGGAGGACGCGGAGTCCTGGCCGCTGATCCTCGACCACCATGTGCAGGGGCAGCCCATGGTGGAGTCCGCGTCCGTGGCCCTCGGCCTGCGGCTCACCCGGCCCTGGCTCTGGGACCGGCTGGCACCGGACGTACAGGACCGGGCGGAGCAGTGGCTGCGGGGCGCGCTGCGGCATGTTCCGGCGGGCAACAACTGGTACCTCTTCCCGTACACCGTCGCCGGGTTCCTGGAGTCGGTGGGCCGGGGCGACGCGGAGACGGTCCGGGCCCGGGAGCGGGCGTCGGAGCTGCTGGAGCACTGGTACCGGGGCGACGGTTGGTACGCCGACGGGGACGGGCGCGCCTTCGACCACTACAACGGCTGGGCGCTGCACCTGTATCCGCTGTTGGATGCCCATCTGGCGGGCGACGAGAAGGAGTCGGCGCATCACGGGGCGCGGCTGCGCGAGCATCTGGAGAGCTTCTCGCTGATGTTCGGCGGCGACGGGGCCCCGCTGTACTTCGGGCGCTCGCTGACCTACCGTTTCGCGGCGAGCGCGGGGGTGGGTCTGGGCGCGGTCACCGGGCATACGCCGCTCGCCCCGGGGGTCTCCCGGCGGGTGGTCAGCGGGTCGCTGCGGTACTTCCTGGAGCGCGGCGCGGTCGGGAACGACGGGCTGCTGAACCTCGGCTGGCACGGTCCGCACACGGCGACGCTGCAGAGCTATTCCGGTCCCGCGTCCCCCTATTGGGCGTCGAAGGCGTTCGTGGCTCTCCTGGCACCGGCCGAGCATCCTTTGTGGGTGTCGCCGGAGGAGGCGGCTCCGAGCGAGGGCCCCGACCGGGTGCTGTCCGTTCCGGCGGCGGGCCTTCTGGTGCAGTCGACGGGGGCGGACGGCGTGGTGCGGCTGCACAACGACGGCAGCGACCATGTCCGCCCGGACGAGGGCGAGTCGGCGGCCGACGAGGACCCGCACTACGCGCGCCTCGCGTACTCGACCGTGGCCGGGCCGACCTCGGTGGAGAACACGGCGGACAACCATCTGTCGGTGACGGTCGGCGGGGCGCGCAGTGCCCGGAGGCGTATCCGTCCGCTGGGGTCCGGACACGGTGACGGCTGGGGGTGGGCGGCCTCCTGGCATCTGCCGGTGTTCCCGGCGGGCCCGTCCACCGTCCCCGGGCTGCATGTGGAGAGCGTGACCGTGGCGCGGGGCCGCCACGAACTGCGGGTGCACCGGGTGCTGGGCGCGCCGGACGGGGCGCGGGCCGAGCTGACGGGCTGGGCGACCGACCCGGGCGGTCCAGTGCGTTCACTGCTGCGGGGCCTGCACGGGTGGGAAGCGCCCGAGGAGGTACGGGCCCCGCTGGGCACGGCGTTCGCGCGCTGGGCGACCGTGCCCCGGCTCGGCGCCGAGGTGACCGGCACGGCGGTTCTGGTTGCCCTCGCCTCCCTCACCGCCGATCCGGAAGCCGCTCTGCCGGCCGGGGCGTCGGACGAGGTGGTGGGGGACGGAGTGGTGGACGGGGTGGAGGTGGCTGGTGACACGGTCACCGTGCGCTGGGCGGAGGACGGGGCGCGGACGCGTATCGCCTTCGGTCGGGGCACGAGGCCGGTGCCGGTGACGGTCGATCAGGGGGTGCCGGTCGATCACGGGGTGACGGTCAATCACGGCTAGGGACTCCCCCGGTCCCTACGCGTCCCTACGCCTCCCTACGCGTCCGTGCGGATCACCACCACCAGCGTGCGGGGACCGTGGACGCCCTCCACCCGCTCCAGCTCGATGTCGGAGGTGGCGGACGGTCCGCTGATCAGCGTCGTCGGCCGTTCGGGCGCCAGGCGTGCCACGGCCTCGGGCACGCCCGCCTCCACGGTGGAGAGGTCGACGACGCACACGTGCAGATCGGGAACGAGGGACAGCGCCCGGCGGCCCTGGTCGGGCGAACCGTCCAGGAAGATCGTGCCGGTCTCGGCACAGCCGGCGGCCGATGCCGTCACCACCGCGTCCAGGGCGTCGAGTTGTGCGGGCTGGACGTCGGGGTGGTCCTGCCGCACCTCGCCCTCGTACCCGGAGAGCCAGCGCGCGTCCAGTCCGGCCGGCACGCCGATGCGACGCACGCCGAACTCCCGCAGGACCCCGCCGATGACCTCGGCGGTGCGGTCCGCCGTGCAGGGGTGCACCCGTGCCTTGTAGTCGAGGAGCCGGTCGGTGAACAGGGCGAGGCGTTCGGCGTCGGGCAGGGCGCGGCCGGTGCGGTAGTCGCGCGGGGCGACGACGGGGGGCGTCGGGGCCAGCGCGAGGGCGTCGCGGATCCGGCCCAGCACGGTGTCGCGGGCGCTGCTCATGTCGCGTCCTCATCGTCGTGGTCGGTGTTCTGCTCGGTGTTCTGCTCGGTGTTCTGCTCGTCGGCCGCGGCCCGCAGGGCGGCCCGGCCCTCCTCGGAGGCGAACCAGGAGCGGAAGGTCTCCCGGGGCGGGGCCGCGGTGTCGCGGCTGTCGCTCCAGCCGCTGAGCGGTGGGGGCAGCCGTGAGATGGTCCCGTCGCGCCCCGCGACGACCCGGCCGAGCGCGGACGCCTTCTGTGCAGCGGTGTACAGGGCCGGGCGGCGCATCACGGCGGCGGCCGCCTTCATCGCAAGCTTCTCCGGGGTGACGCCGGTCTGTTCGGTGTGCTGGTGGCGCAGTTCCACCAGTAGCGAGGGGATGTCGATCTTGACCGGGCAGGCGTCGAAACAGGCTCCGCAGAGGCTGGAGGCGTACGGCAGGGAGCTGTTGGGGTCGTCCTTCGCCGCGTGCATGCCGGCCAGTTGCGGGGTGAGGACGGCGCCGATGGGGCCGGGGTAGGTCGATCCGTAGGCGTGGCCGCCGGTCCGCTCGTACACCGGGCAGACGTTGAGGCAGGCCGAGCAGCGGATGCAGTTGAGGGCCGTCCGTCCGATCGCGTCGGCGAGGGCGGCGGTGCGTCCGTTGTCGAGGAGGACCAGGTGGAAGTCCTGTGGTCCGTCGCCGGGCGTCACTCCGGTCCACAGGGAGGTGTAGGGGTTCATCCGCTCCCCCGTGGAGGAGCGGGGCAGGAGCTGGAGGAAGACCTCCAGGTCCTGGTAGCGCGGGAGGATCTTCTCGATACCCATGACGGTGATGAGCGTCTCGGGCAGGGTCAGGCACATGCGTCCGTTGCCCTCGGACTCGACGACGGCCAGCGTGCCGGTCTCGGCGATGCCGAAGTTGGCGCCGGAGACGGCGACCTTCGTGGTCAGGAACTTCTCGCGGAGGTAGCTGCGCGCAGCGGCGGCGAGGTGGGCGGGGACGTTGTCCAGGTCCGGGTCGACGCCGGGGATGTGGTCGAGGAAGATCCGCCGGATCTCGTCCCGGTTGCGGTGGATGGCGGGGACCAGGATGTGCGAGGGCTTGTCGTCGGCGAGCTGGACGATGAGTTCGGCGAGGTCGGTCTCGTACGGGGTGATGCCGACGGACTCCAGATGCTCGTTGAGTCCGATCTCCTGGGTCGCCATCGACTTGACCTTGATGACCTCGTCGCTGCCCGTGGCTGTCACGAGGCGGGCGACGATCGCGTTGGCCTCGGCGGCGTCGCGCGCCCAGTGGACGGTGCCGCCGCGCTCGGTGACCTTGCGCTCCAGTTGTTCGAGCAGTTCGGGCAGCCGGTTCATGGCGTCGGTCTTGATGGCGGAGCCGGCGTCGCGCAGGGCTTCCCAGTCGGGGACTTCGCCGGTGACGTTCAGGCGTTTGGCGCGGATGGTGCCGGTGGCGCGGCCGAGGTTGCGGCGGAGCTGGTCGTTGCCCAGTTCGTCGTGGGCGGCGCGGGGGAAGGCCCGGTCGCCGCGGAGGTTGCCGGTGCCGTACGGGGAGCGGGGCGGCGGGGCGGGCATGCCGAGGAACGTGCTCATACGGAGGCCTCCGTCAGGACGTCGGGCGTGGTGCGGGTCGCGGCGAGGATCCGGGCGAGGTGCAGAGTGCGGGTGCCGGACCGGATCCGGGAGAGCCCGCCGCCGATGTGCATCAGACAGGAGGAGTCCCCGGCGGTGCACACCTCGGCCCCGGTGGCCGTGATGCTGTCCGTCTTGTCGTGGAGCATCGCGGTGGACGTCTCGGCGTTCTTGAGCGCGAAGGTGCCGCCGAAGCCGCAGCAGGAGTCGGCGCCGGGCAGCTCGACGAGGTCGATGCCCTCGACCGCGCGCAGGAGTCGGAGCGGTTTGTCACCGACGCGCAGCAGCCGCAGGGAGTGGCAGGTGGGGTGGTACGTCACCCGGTGCGGGAAGTAGGCGCCGACCCCGGTCACGCCGAGGACGTCCACGAGGAGTTCGGAGAGCTCGTACGTCTTCGCGGCGACGGCGTCCACTCCGGCGCAGAGCGCGGCGTCCCCGTAGCGGTCGGCTACGGTCCGGTGCTGGTGCCGGACGGAACCGGCGCACGAGCCCGACGGCATCACGACCGCCTCGATGGAGGGGTCCCCGAACCCGTCCGCGAAGTTGCGTACCAGGGGCACGGGTTCACGCTGGTAGCCGGTATTGATGTGCATCTGCCCGCAACAGGTCTGCCCCGGCGGGAACACGACGTCGTGGCCCAGGCGCGTGAGCAGGATCGCGGTTGCCTTCACCGCGTCGGGGAAGAGCGTGTCTCCCAGACAGGTGGCGAAGAGTCCGATGCGCATGGGGGCCTCCCTGGTCGGATTCAGTTGTGGTTGAGGTTTCTATGGTCGGACCATACTAGGTGCGGGTGGCTGAAGGGAACGTCCGGCGTCGTGTGGCGCGCTGCCGAAGTCGGGCGAAGCGGACGGTTGGTGGGGGCCAGTGGGGCCGACGGGGTCAGCGGGGGCCGTCGGGGCCGTCGGGGCCGTCGGGGCCGTCGGGGCCGTCCACCAACGTCCCGTGCAGCCCTCGGATGTGCCACTCGACCAAATCCGCGGCCTCCGGGCCGCTCCCCTCCCGGACCAGGGTGAGCAGCGTCCGGTGCTCGGCGTTGAGAGCGCGGGCGGTGGCAGGCCAGTCCTCGACGGCTTCCAAGGCACGCAGGATCAGCGGCCGGACGGACTCGCGTACGGCAGAAGTCAGTGTGGACGTCAGAGCGTTGCCGGAGCTGCGGGCGATGAGCACATGGAAGCGGGTGTCCAGATCGTTGAAGGCACTCACGCCGATCCCCGGTTCCGCCATCCCCGCCACCAGCTCAGCCGCCTCGTCGAGGTCCTCGATCGGGGCGTGACAGGCGGCGCCCTCGAAGCTGGACCGCTCAAGGACCACCCGGGCCTCCAGTACGTCGTGGAGGCTGTAGCTGCCGAGGGCGAAGTGCAGGCGGAGCAGTCGGCCCAGGGCGTCGTCGGGGTTGCGTACGATCCGGGCTCCGGCGTCGGGCCCCCGGCCGGGCTGCGCCACCAGGACGCCGACGGTCTCCAGCACCCGCAGCGCCTCGCGCAGGGCGGAGCGGCTGACGCCGAGCACCGGAGCCAGCTCCCGTTCGGGCGGCAGCCGGTCACCGGCCCGGAGCTCGCCCGCGACAACCCGTTCCTCGATGCTGCGGAGCACGAGCTCATGGGTACGCGACTGCTGCACGGGCTGCCATTCGACGGGCATCCGTCACTCCCTGCCTTCGGCCGGATCCGGACATGCAGCCTATGTCACCCGGAACATGTGGTCGGACCACAGAGCCGATGGGAGTTCAGGCCCGCGTCAGCGGGAGCTGAGGACGAGGACGGAGGGCGGCGAGCGACTGGCACGCTATCGCGTAGTGGGGCGCGCTATCGCGTAGTGGGGATGTCCCGCCCGTGCAGGCGCCCGCGCTGCGGGTCGAAGAGGTGGGCGGCCGCTCCGGTCACGACCAGGCCCGTCGCGATCAGGAGACCGTGACCCACGGCGATGCCCATGCCCAGAGCGGCCAGTCCGACGGCGAGCCACAGCCAGGCGTTTCGGCGACGGTACTCGCGCGGGGGGCGCGGGGTCCCTTCGGACATCGCTTCGGCGAACCCGGGATCGTCGTGACGCAGCTGCTCCTCCAGATCGCGCAGCCGCTCGTCGTACGTGGGCATGGTGTCTCCCTCCCGGTACGGAATCCTTTCGGCTCCTCACGGGACCCGGTCCCCGCGGTTCGGCACGGGAAGGGCCCCCGGGCCCTGGACCTCATGGTCGTCGGAGAGGGCAGGTGCGGACCATCAGGGGGAGCACCCATATCCGGGGGTGCGCACCATGCAGACGAGAACGGCGCGGCCCGGGCGGAGGCACACCGGGCCGACGCACGCTCGCCCGGTGGCGCCGCCGGGCAGCGTGCACACCGTGGCCGGGCGATGGCATACGTCCCGGCCGCAGCGGCGATAGTGGAGGCTGTCAGCGCGCCCGTACGACCCGACCCCGTACGCCCCGACCCTTTGAAGGAGCCGTTCGACCTTGTCCCTGTTCTGGCGGATCTTCCTGCTCAACGCCGCCGTGCTGGTCGCGGCCGGCGCCCTGCTGCTGCTCGGACCGATCACCATCTCGACCCCGGTCCTGCTGACCGAGGCCATGATCCTGACCGGCGGCATCGCGTTCATGCTCGCGGCCAACGCGGCCCTGCTCCGGCTCGGCCTCTTCCCGCTCCAACGGGTCACCCGTGCGATGACGACCACCGATCTGCTGCGCCCGAGCCCGCGCCCCGAGGTCGCGGGGCACGGTGAGATCGCCGCGCTGATCGAGACGTTCAACACGATGCTGGACCGGCTGGAGGCCGAGCGCGCCACCAGCAGTGCCCGTGCGCTCTCCGCCCAGGAGGCCGAGCGCCGCCGCGTGGCGCAGGAGCTGCACGACGAGGTCGGGCAGACGCTGACCGCCGTACTGCTGGAGCTGAAGCGGGTCGCGGACCATGCTCCGGAGCCGCTCCGCGGGGAGTTGCGGCAGGTACAGGAGATCACCCGGGGGTCGCTCGACGAGATCCGCCGGATCGCGCGTCGGCTGCGGCCGGGCGTTCTGGAGGAGCTGGGCCTGGTGAGCGCGTTGACGGCGCTGATCACCGAGACCCCGACACCGGACGGGCTGACGATCCGCCGCCGGATGGAGAAGGACCTGCCGGAGCTGGGTGCGGAGGCCGAGCTGGTCGTCTACCGGATCGCACAGGAAGCCCTCACGAACACGGTCCGGCATGCCGGAGCCACACACCTCGAACTCTCACTGCGGCGCAGTCCGGGCGGGGTCCAGCTGCTCATCCGCGACGACGGCCGCGGTCTCGGTGACACCCCCGAGGGGGCCGGTCTGCGCGGTATGCGCGAACGCGCCCTGCTGATCGGCGCCGAGGTCTCCCTCGGTCCCGGACCGCAGGGCGGCACCGAAGTACGTCTCGATGTGCCCGTCCCGAACGGAAGCAACGGAAGCAAGTGACCATGCCCACCTCACCGTCCATCGCCACGCCTGCCAGGGGCGCGGCCGCCCCGACCCGCATCCTGCTGGCGGACGACCACGCCCTCGTACGGCGCGGAGTCCGGCTGATCCTCGACGGCGAACCGGACCTGACGGTCGTCGCCGAGGCCGGCGACGGGGCCGAGGCCATCGAGATGGCCCGCGGCGAACAGCCCGACCTGGTCATCCTGGACATCGCGATGCCCCGTCTCACCGGCCTCCAGGCGGCGCGCGAACTGTCCCGGGTCATGCCGGGCGTGCGCATCCTGATGCTCACGATGTACGACAACGAGCAGTACTTCTTCGAGGCGTTGAAGGCGGGGGCAGCCGGGTACGTCCTCAAGTCGGTCGCGGACCGGGACCTGGTGGAGGCCTGCCGGGCGGCGATGCGCGACGAGCCGTTCCTCTATCCCGGCGCCGTGACGGCTCTCATCCGCAACTTCCTCGACCGGGCGAAGGACGGCGAGGACCTGCCGGCGCGGGCCATCACGGAGCGCGAGGAGGAGATCCTCAAGCTGGTCGCCGAGGGCCACTCGTCGAAGGAGATCGCCGAGCTGCTCGTCATCAGCGTCAAGACGGTGGAGCGGCACCGCGCCAACCTGCTCCAGAAGCTCGGCCTCAGGGACCGCCTGGAGCTCACCCGCTACGCGATCAGGGCCGGACTGATCGAGCCCTGACCGGGCCGCCGCGCGGGCGTGCGGTACGCGTACGGGTAAGCGCAGGTGGGCCCCGGGCGAGCGCACCCGGTCGGTTCATGTGATTCTCACCCGATCCGCATATGGTTCCCCCGTGACCCAGATGACCCCGCCCGGTTGGCATCCAGACCCCGGGCACTCAGGCAAAGGCCCCGCTCAGGAACGCTGGTGGGACGGAGCGCAATGGACCGGCCATGTCCGCGCGTCGCCCGGCGCGGCACGCCGTCGCGGGATCCGCATCGGCGTCGGCGTGACGGTCGGCGTGGTGGTGTTCGCCGCCATCGGAGGCGGCGTGTACCTGCTGGGCGAGGAACGTGGCGGCGGCCGGCCGGACACCGCGGCCTCCTCGCCGTCCGCCGCCCCCGAACTGCCCGGCGCGCCGGACGGCGGCGACAAGGACGGCGGCCGGGGCGGCGGGGGGAACGACGGAGGGAACGGCGAAGGCCAGGGCCCGGAGCAGCAGCTCCCGCCGACCGAGCCGGGCTTCGCCACGGACCTGGCCGCCGGGATCAGCATGCCCGTGCCCAAGGGGTGGAAGGGAACGTCCGGAGCGGTCGGCGCCGGACTGACGACCGGCGAGCACGCGTGCCCCGGCGACACCGCCGAGACCTGTGTGCGCGGCGGCGTGTTCTCCGCCCCGGCGGCCGCCATGAAGCTCAGCGCGGGGACTCCGGAGGAGGCGGCGAAGAAGGACATCACCGTCAACGCCACGGAGTCCTACGGCGGCAAGAGCTACGGGAGGATCACCTCGCACGAGGAGCTGAAGTCCGAGGCCGTCACGGTGGCGGGCGGCAAGGGGTATGTCGTGCGCTGGAAGGTGGTGACGGAGAAGGGCGACGACGGTTACGTGGAATCGCTCGTGTTCCCCTCCCCCGTCACCAAGAACATGCTCGTCGTGGTCCGGTCCGGGTTCGACATCAACAAGGACGCGCCGAAGCTGTCCGTCCTGGACGAGATCACGGGCGGGATCAAGGCCGCGTCCGTCGGCGGTGGAGGGACCGGCGGCGAGGTCTGATCCGGACACCGCACCGCCCCGCACCGGGCGGAACGGACGACGGCGGGGCCCGGACCGGAAACGGTCCGGGCCCCGCCGTTCCCGTTCTCAGCCGGTGATCGTGGCGGGGTCGCTGACCCCGGCGGCCCCGGTCTCGACATGACCGGCGAAGCGGCGCAGGAAGACGGGGTCGCCCTGGGCCGTGACGGACACGTCGTACCAGCGTTTGCCCGCCCGCAGGTCGATCGTGCGCGACACCGTGGCACCGGCCCGGACGGTGATCGTCTGTTCCGCTCCCCCGTAGGCGGCGGCGTTGGCCAGCGTCAGCCGGACCTCGGTGTCGCCGGGGTTGGTGAGGGTCAGGTCGAGGTTGCCGCTCCCGTCGTTGTGCCGGGCGGTGACCTCGGGGCCAGCGGTCGAACCCGGGCTCCTGAACGTACGGAGGAAGCCGCCCGGACCGTGGACGGTGAGGTCGTGGGTGCCGCCGGAGTACGCGGAGTTCCAGGCGTCCGTGATCGTCCTGCCCGCCTCGGCGGTGTACGTCCACGGGGCGTCGGTGCGGTTGCCGGAGGTGACGTAGAACTGCGCACCGGCCGCCGTCCCCGGGCTGAAGGTGAGCGCGATCTTTCCGGTTCCCGTGTCGACGGCGCTGTCGACGTACGGCGCGTACGGCAGCGGCCGGGTGGGGCGGCTGCCCGGCTCCTGCTTCGGCATCGAGCCGACCGCGGGCGGGGTGGGCCGGTAGTCCGGGTGCCGTTCGCGGTCCGGCGGCTCGTAGGCGGCGGTGTCCGGCAGGTCGCCGGGGGCGGGCTCGGTGCGGGCGAAGTCGAAGGCGGAGGTCAGATCGCCGCAGACGGCACGCCGCCACGGTGAGATGTTCGGCTCGCGCACCCCGAAGCGCTGCTCCATGAAGCGGAGCACCGAGGTGTGGTCGAAGGTCTCGGAGCAGACGTATCCGCCGGTGCTCCAGGGCGAGACGACCAGCATCGGGACGCGCGGCCCTAGCCCGTAGACGCCGGGGCCGTACGAGGAACCGCCCGGGTACACCTCGGTGGAGGTGTCGGCCGTGGACAGGCCCTGGTTCGCTGAGGTCGGCGGGTAGGGCGGCACGACGTGGTCGAAGAAGCCGTCGTTCTCGTCGTAGGTGATGAACAGGGCGGTACGGCTCCACACCTCGGGGTCGGACGTCAGGGCGTCCAGGAGGCGGGCGATGTACCAGGCACCGTAGTTGGAGGGGAAGTTGGAGTGCTCGGTGAAGGCCTCCGGGGCGGCGACCCAGGAGATCTGCGGCAGCTTCCCGTTCTTGACGTCGGCGGCGATCCCGTCGAAGTAGTCGTCGCCGTCGGCCACGTTCGTCCCCGTACGCGCCTTGTCGTACAGCGGGTTCCCGGGCTGGGCGTTGCGGTACTCGTTGAAGTAGAGGAGCGAGTTGTCGCCGTAGTTGCCCCGGTAGGCGTCGTCGATCCAGCCCCAGCCGCCGGGGCCGTCCAGGCCGTCGCCGATGTCCTGGTAGATCTTCCAGGAGATCCCGGCCTCCTCCAGCCGCTCGGGGTACGTGGTCCAGCCGTAGCCCCGCTCCTCGTTGCCGAGGACGGGCCCGCCGCCGGTGCCGTCGTTGCCCGTGTGACCGGACCAGAGGTAGTAGCGGTTGGGGTCGGTGGCCCCGATGAACGAGCAGTGGTAGGCGTCGCAGACGGTGAAGCGGTCGGCCAGCGCGTAGTGGAAGGGGATGTCGTCCCGGGTCAGATAGGCCATGGTCGTCGGCGTCTTGGCCGGGATCCAACGGTCGTAACGCCCGTCGTTGTACGCCTGGTGGCCGCCCGCCCAGTCGTGGTTGAGGCCCTGGAGGAACTGCATCCCCAGGTCGTCGGCGGTCGGGTGGAACGGCAGGGTCTCCTTGCCCGCCGCATCGGCCTGGTGCCAGACGGACTTCCCGCTCGGCAGCGTCACGGGCCGCGGGTCGCCGAACCCCCGGACGCCTTTCAGCGCGCCGAAGTAGTGGTCGAAGGAACGGTTCTCCTGCATCAGGACGACGATGTGCTCGACATCCTTGATCGTCCCGGAGGCACGGTGGGCGGGGATGGCGGCAGCACGGTCGATGCTGCTTGACAGTGCGGCGAATCCCGCCGTCGCACCGGCTATCTGGAAGAAGCGGCGCCGATTCATATCTGCCATGAGTGAGGGGCCTCTTGGAGTGTGGGGAACGGATGGACGCGTGGGGAACCGAAGCGAACAGGATGCTCCAAGAGAATCGAACAGAACGGAAGGGGCCGTGACGCATCGGTTAACGCCGGCGGTACGCGCGGCACGTGCGGCGTCGGCTCACGACAACGTACGTGTGAGCCACGCCACTTCGCCGTTCTCTTCCATGGAGACGCGATCCCGATGGAATCCGAGCTTCTCCAGCACCCGGAGCGAAGGGGTGTTCCAGGTACCGACGGTCGACCAGAGCCGCGTGCGCCCGGTCGACGCGGCGGCTTCGAGTACGGCGCCGGCCGCCTCGGTGGCGTAACCGCGCCCGTGCGTATGCCGGAACAGCTCGTACGCGATCTCGGGCTCCTCCAGGGTCGTGCGGCCGACGATCAGTCCGCAGTAGCCGATGAAGTCGCCCTCCTCGCGGCGCTGGATGGGGAGCAGCGCGATGCCCGTGGTCTCCGTCGCGGCGAGGAACTCCGCGATGGACGTCCGGATGCGCTCCACCGGGGGCTTCCCGTTGCCGCGTTCGGCGAGGAGGTCACAGAACGCGGCGGCGTCGGACTCGGCCCACGGCCGGAGTATCAGGCGCTCCGTCTCCAGGTGGAACGGCATGGTCGCGTATGTGGTGGACATGGCTCCCACTCTGGCCCACGGACTCGTCGCGGACTACGGCCGGTACCCCGGTACCAGCCGTTCCCGCAGGAACTCCACGAGGAGTTCGGGCTGCCCGACGAACGGGGAATGGCCGGTCTCCCACTCACGCACCTCGGTGCAGCGTGAGGCCATCGTCCGTTGCAGGGCGGGGTCGATGGCCCGGTCCTGCCCGCAGACGACGTACGTGGAGGGAGTGTCCTTCCAGCTGTGGTGCGCCGGAACTCCTCTGCCGCAGCCGGGTGCCTGGGGGCGGAGCAGGCCGACCGCACGGGCGGTGAGGGGTTGGGGGCAGTCGTGGTAGAGGACGTCGGCGGCCCGGTCGGGACGCAGGCTGGTCGATCCGTCGGGCTCGGGCCTGATCGCGTCCCGCAGTCGGGCGGACGCTCCGCCCAGAGCGGCCGCGCTCTCCCCGGCGTCCAGGGCGAAGGCCGCCAGATAGACCAGATGCCGCGCCCCGCGCACTCCGGTGATCACGGATCCCCCGTAGGAGTGCCCGAGCAGCAGCGGGGGTTCATCCAGCGAGTCGACGACGGCCTGGACCGCCTCCGTGTCGGCCGCCAGCGAGCCTCGGTGGAGTTCGGGGGCGACGGCTCCGGCCCCCGAGGACCGCAGGCGTTGCGCCACCGCCTCGAAGTGCTCGGGGCGGTGGTAGAGACCGTGGACGAGCACGACGGTCGGCAATTGCTCCGCCTCCTCGGGCCGGATTCCGGCTGGTGATCATAAGCGTCGGGCACGCACGGCCGGAGATCGAGGCGTCTCCCGCCAGGCAGACCGCGCTCGCCTGCCCGGCGGGCGGGCCACCGCGGTGTCCTCAGGTGCACCTGCGCGGTGGGGCTCGCACCAGCCGGAATCCGGGGGTCGGCGCTACTGATCCCACCTGCGGTCCCCGGCAGGATTTCCCGTGCCGGTCCGTATATCAGGGAGTGTTGATGACACCGAGGACGACGACGTCGAAGCTGCGCAAGTGCCTGTCGGTCATAGCGGCGGCAGGCCTGGTGGGATCCGCCACCACCGTCGCCGCCGTGGCCGATCCTCCCGAGGACACGCCAGGGCGTGGGAGCAAGGACAGGGCCCTTCAGAGGAGCCTCGACGCATTGGTGAGCGAGGACGAGTTCCCCGCCGCCTTCGCGTGGGTCCGCAAGGACGGCCGGACCTCCTCGTTCGTCTCCGGGTCCGCGCGGCTCGGCGGACAGGTTCCGGTCCCGCACGACGGCTACGTACGGGCAGGCAGCAACACCAAGACGTTCACCGCGGTCGTGGTCCTGCAACTGGTGGCCGAGGGCAGGGTCGCGCTGGACGAGCCCATCGAGACGCACCTCCCCGGAGTGGTGCGGGGCGAGGGCATCGACGGCAGGAAGATCACCGTGCGGCAGTTGCTGCAGCACACCAGCGGCCTTCCCAACTACACCGAGCACATCGGCCTGGAGGACTTCGCGAGGATCCAGCACAAGTTCTTCCATCCGCATGATCTGCTCACCGCGGCCCTGGCCCACCCGGCGGAATTCGCACCGGGCGCCAAGTGGCAGTACAGCAACACCAACTATCTGCTCGCGGGAATGCTGATCGAGAAGGTCACCGAACGGCCCGTACAGGAGCAGATCACCGAGCGCGTGATCCGGAAGGCGGGGCTGCGCCACACCTCCTGGCCGCAGCCCGGCGACCGGACCGTCCCCGAGCCCCACGCCCGCGGCTACGCGCTCAGCAGCCAGGAGAACGGCAAGGTCGTCGACGCCACCCGGATGGACCCCTCCTGGGGCGGAGCGGCCGGCCAGCTGATCTCCACGCCGAGCGACCTCGCCAAGTTCACGCGCCTGCTCCTCGACGGAAAGCTCCTCGCACCCGGGCAACTGGCCGAGATGCGCAAGACGGTCAACGCCCCGATCATGCCCGGGTGGCGCTACGGTCTCGGCGTCCTCCGCATCCCGCTGAGCTGCGGCGGCGCGTACTGGGGGCACGGCGGCGACATCGACGGCTACGAAACCCGGGGCGGCGCCACCGACGACGGCCGCTCCGTAGGCCTGGCGGTCACCGCACTCCCCGGAACCTTCAGCGACGCGGAGAGGAGCGCAAAGGCAGTCATGGCCGCGACGGACACCGCGTTCTGCAACTGAACCGCCTGCGCGGACACTTGGTCCGACCCGCGATGGCAGGAACTCAGCATGGACACCGCTCTGCGCCGGCCTTCAGGGCGTGTCCGGAACGCCCGTCCCATCCGATCCGGTCCGGCCGCGGCGGGCGCGCACGGCGCGGGTGAGGCGTGCGATGCCATGGCCGAGCAGCCAGGGCAGCACCGTCAGGCCCCCGACGTATCCGAGAACGTAGTGGACGACGTCGCGTGTGTGGCCGGGCCGGCCCCAGCTGTCGGTGGGGAAGGTCACCAGGATCGCGGAGACCGCCACGGGCAGCAGCGGCAGCAGCAACGACCACAGCCGCGGCCATCGACCGGGCCGCAGCGCGCACCACACTCCCATGCCTGCCATGACGAGCGGCCCGAAGGGGATCCACAGGAACACCGGGACGAGCAGCAGCACCCACCACTCGTCCCCGTAACCGAACATCATCGGCACGCCCCCCTGATCCCCGCCCCACAGGCTCACCCCAGTATCCCCGCCGGCGAACCGCCCCGGTCGGCACCGCCACGAACTCCGACTGGTCCCCGACCGTCCCCAAAATGATCAAGGGCCGGTTTCGGATTGCTCCGAAACCGGCCCTGATCTACGACTGTCTCCAGTCGGGACGACAGGATTTGAACCTGCGACCCCTTGACCCCCAGTCAAGTGCGCTACCAAGCTGCGCCACGTCCCGCTGCCCGTCTGACCTGGGGTTTCCCCTGGCCGAACGCGCATGAGAACAATACCGCACTCCGGCAGGTGGTCACCAACACCATTCCCCTCTTGACCTCAACCATGGTTGATGTTGAACGCTCGGGGCCATGACGCACACGACTGCCGCACCGGCCCCCGGCCGCCAGGCCGCACCCACCCCCGCACCCTCGCCCGACTTCCGGGATCTCCCCCGCCTCATCGCCCTGATGACCGGCGCGGAGAAGCACGCCCCCGCCGCCCACTCCACGCTCGACGCCCTGTGGGTCCTCTACGACCGGGTGCTCCGGGTCACACCGGACTCGGTCGACGATCCCGGGCGCGACCGCTTCCTGCTGTCCAAGGGGCACGGGCCGATGGCCTACTACGCCGTCCTCGCCGCGCGCGGCTTCTTCGACAAGGCTCTGCTGCCCGGCTTCGGGTCGTACGACTCGCCGCTCGGCCACCACCCGGACCGGCTGCTGGTGCCGGGGGCGGAGATCGGCAGCGGGTCGCTGGGGCACGGGCTGCCGCTCGCGGTCGGGACGGTGCTGGGGCTGCGCGCCCAGGGCCTCACCGACCCCCGGGTCTGGGTCCTGATCGGCGACGCGGAGCTGGACGAGGGCAGCAACCACGAGGCCATCGCCCACGCGGGTCCTGCCGGGCTCGAACAGCTCCACACCCTCGTGATCGACAACGCGTCCGCCACCCACGGCTGGCCCGGCGGGATCGCTTCCCGCTTCGCGTCCGCCGGATGGGACGCGGTGACCGTGGACGGCCGCGACCACGAAGCCCTGCACCAGGCGTTCACCACGTCCCACCCGGGCAAGCCGCTGGCCGTCGTCGCCCGCGTCGAACCCAAGAACTGACCGCAGCAGACCGAGAACCCGGGAGGGACCCTTCATGGACACCATGCGTGACCGATTCATCAGCACCACCTCGCGACTCCTGGACGAGGAACCACGGCTGGCCGTCGTCCTCGCCGACATCAGCGCCGACGGCTTCGCCCCGGCCCGCCGCACCCACCCGGACCGGGTGATCAACGTCGGCATCCGGGAACAGCTGCTGGTCGGAGCCGGTGCCGGCATGGCGCTGACAGGGATGCGACCCATCGTGCACACCTTCGCCAGCTTCCTGGTCGAGCGCCCGTTCGAGCAGGTCAAGCTCGATTTCGGGCACCAGGACGTCGGCGGCATCCTGGTGAGCGCCGCCGGCTCGTACGACTGGCCGGCCGGGGGCTTCACCCATATGGCACCCGGCGATGTCGCGCTCCTCGACACGCTGGAGGGCTGGACGGTGCACGTGCCGGGCCATCCGGACGAGGCCGAGGCCCTGCTGCGGGAGGCGGTCGGCGGCGACGACCGGGTGTACGTACGGCTCTCGCTCCAGGAGAACCGGCAGGCGCGGCCGGTCGGCGGCGGTTCCGGGTTCTCCGTGGCGCGTGAGGGGAAGCGCGGGACCGTGATCGCCGTCGGCCCGATGCTCGACAACGTCCTCGCCGCCACCGAGGGGCTGGACGTCACCGTGCTGTACGCGACGACGGTGCGGCCCTTCGACGCGGCGGGGGTGCGGCGGGCCGCCGGTGCGGCCACGAACGCGGACGTGGTGATCGTGGAGCCGTACCTCGCGGGCACGTCCTCCGCCGCCGCGGGGGAAGCGCTCATGGATCTGCCCCATCGGGTGCTCGGGCTGGGCGTGGGCCGGGCCGAGCTGCGGCGTTACGGGCAGATGGAGGAGCACCTCGCGGCCCACGGGCTGGACCCGCAGGGCCTGAGGGAACGGATCAGCGGATTCCTGCTCCCCTGACCGGCGACTGCCACCGGGGGAAAACCGTGACGGCCTGCCGCCGCGATCGGCCGCCTCACTCCCCCGGCACGTCCGGCTCCGGAGCAGCCACCTCCGGATGCGCCGCCGCCAGTCGGCGCGGGGCGACCTGCCGCCAGGAGTCGGCGAGGATGGCGGTCAGCTCGCCCCTGTCCTCCAGCGCCGCCAGCCGGACGCGCATCCACGCGTAGTGGTCGTCGTGACCCTCACGGATGAAGAACTTCTCCGGCTCGGCGGCGATCAGCTCGGCACGGTCCTCCCGGGGGCACTTCACGCCCATCGACGCCTCGTCGTCGCCGAGCGAGGCGAAGATCTTGCCCGCCACCCGGAAGGTGGGCTGCCCCCAGGCGAGCTTCTCGGTGGTGTCGGGCAGGGAGAGCGCGGCCGAGCGGACGTCGGCGGCGGTGATCGTGGCGTCGGCGGGCATTCCGGCCTCCGTTTCGAGGGCCCGGCGGTGCGCTGCCGGGATTCGACCGTAACGCCCGGCACCGAGATCCACCCGCGACCGGCCCCGCATCCAGCACCCCACGACCGTGACACCGCACACCGCGCCCGCGCCCCGCGACCGTGCCCCCGCAGCCCCACGTCCGTAACTCCACTGCCCCGCGCCTCGCCCGGCGCCGTGGGCCCTGCAGACCCATTGACCGCGTCGGAGGGCTGAACCTACTCTGAACGGCGTACTCCAGAAAGCGCTTTCTATTGACCCCACCGTCGGCTTCTACCGCACAGGGAGCGCCCCATGAGACGCCGTTCGTTACGCCGGGCCGGCCGCGTCGGCCGATCCCCCGGCGGCCCCTCCCCCCTCATCGCCGTCACCTCCCTCCTGGCGCTGGTCCTCGCCCTGCTGGTCGCGTCGCCGACCGGCGCGCAGGCGGCCGACGCGTACCGGGTGCTCGTCTACTCCGAGGTCACCAACTCCGACCATCCCTCGATCCCGGCGGGCGTCGCGGCCATCGAGAAGCTCGGAGCCGAGCACGGCTTCGCGGTGGAGGCCACCGCGGACTCCTCGGTCTTCAACGACACCGACCTCGGCCGCTTCCAGGCGGTCGTCTTCAACAACACCAACTCCACACCGGAGACAGGTGACTTGCTGAACGCCGAGCAGCGGTCCGCGCTCCAGCGGTACATCCGGGCGGGCGGCGGCTGGGTCGGGCTGCACTCCGCGTCCGCCAGTGAGCGGGACTGGGAGTGGTACGAGGGCCTGGTCGGTGCGATCTTCGACAAGCACCCCGCCCCGCAGACCGGCCGGATCAAGGTCCTCGACCACGCGCACCCCTCGACCCAGCACCTTCCCGACCTCTGGGAGCGTCAGGAGGAGTGGTACAACTGGCGCACCAACCCCACGTCCAAGGTGCACACCCTCGCCCAGATCAAGGTGCGCGACGGCATCGACGGGCTCGACGAGGGCGTCGACCACCCGTTCTCCTGGTGCCAGAACTACGACGGCGGCCGGTCCTGGTTCACGGCGGGCGGGCATGACAAGGCAGCCTTCGAGGAGGAGGCGTTCGTCCAGCACCTGCTCGGCGGCATCCAGTGGGCGGCCGGAGCGGCGGAGGGCGACTGCACCGCGACGCGCACCGGTTCGTTCCAGCGGACCCCGCTGGCCACGAGCGATCTGGCGGACCCGTTCGAGCTGGCCGTCGCCCCCGACCGCCGGGTGTTCTTCGCCCAGCGGACCGGGAAGCTGAAGGTGATCGACCAGGAGACGATGAAGGTCTCCACCGCCCTGGACTTCGCGTACACCCCGGAGATGACCAGTCAGTCGGACGGTCTGCTGGGCCTGACGCTCGATCCCGGCTTCGCGGAGAACAACTGGCTGTACCTGCTCTACTCCGACAAGGTCGAGAAGCGGCTGAACCTGTCCCGTTTCACCGCTGACGGCAACACCGTCGACCCGTCCTCCGAGAAGCGGCTGCTGACCGTGCCGACGCTGCGCGGCGAGGGTCGGGCCAACTCACACATGGCCGGTTCGCTCGCCTTCGACAAGGAAGGCAACCTGTACGCGGCGACCGGCGACAACACCGACCCGTTCGCCTCGGACGGCTTCACGCCCATCGACGAGGGCGAGGGCCGCCGCGCCTGGGACGCGCAGATGACCGCGGGCAACACCAACGACCTGCGGGGCAAGATCCTGCGGATCACGCCGAAGGACGACGGGACGTACTCCGTCCCCGAGGGGAATCTCTTCGCCCCGGGTACGGAGAAGACACGGCCCGAGATCTACGCGATGGGCATGCGCAACCCGTTCCGGATCACCACCGATCCGATCAGCGGGGCCCTCATGGTCGCGGACTACGGCCCCGACGCCCGCGAGGCAAAGGCGGACCGGGGGCCGGAGGGCACCGTCGAGTACACCCGTATCACGGAGGCGGGCAACTTCGGCTGGCCGTACTGCATCGGCGACAACACCCCGTTCAACGACTACGACTTCGCGACGAAGACGTCCGGCCCGAAGTTCGACTGCGGGGCGCTGGTCAACGACTCGCCCAACAACACCGGCCTGCGGGAGCTGCCGCCCGCCCAGCCCGCCACGGTCTGGTACGCCTACTCCGCATCGGCCGAGTTCCCCGAGGTGGGCACCGGGGGCGGCGGTCCGATGGGCGGTCCGGTCTACGACTACGACCCGGACAACACCTACCGCACCAAGTTCCCCGAGTACTTCGAGGGGAAGGCGTTCAACTACGAGCTGACCCGCCGCTGGTTCAAGACGTTCTCCTACCAGGGCGAGGACCAGACCTTCACCGATCCCCGGTTCGACCCGGTGAAGGCGGGCGATCTCCAGTCGATCAACGGCATCTTCGAGGACATGGAGTGGAACCAGCCCTTCGACGCGGACTTCGGTCCCGACGGGGCGCTGTACGTCATCGACTTCGGCCTCGGCAGCGGTACCGGCCGGGGCGGCAGCAACGAGGGCGCGGGCATCTACCGGATCGACCACGTCGGCGACGGCCGGCTGCCCGACGCCAAGATCTCCGTCGACCGCGACAGCGGACCGGACCCGCTGACCGTGAGGTTCTCCAGCGAGGGTTCGGGCCTGCCCGACGATCAACCGGTCAGCTATGCCTGGGACTTCGACGGCGACGGCACCACGGACTCGACCGAGGCCGACCCCTCGCACACGTACACCGCGAAGGGGCTGCACACCGCGCGGCTCACCGTCACCGGTCCCGACGAGCTGACGGCGCTCGCGGTGCAGGACATCACCGTGGGCAACACACGGCCCGAGGTGACGATCCAACAGCCGCCGGAAGGTGGGATGTTCAGCTTCGGGGACACGATCCCCTTCACGGTGAAGGTGACCGACGCGGAGGACGACGAAGCCGGGCCGATCGACTGCTCGCGGGTCGTGGTGCAGTCGCAGCTCGGCCATGACACGCATCTGCATCCGCTGGACAACTACACCGGCTGCACCGGGGAGATCGTCACGGACGCCGGGGACAGCCACGGTCCGGGGCAGAACCTCTACTACGGGATCACCGCCCAGTACGAGGACAAGGGCGCGCCGGGCGCCCCGGCGTTGACCGGCTCCACCTCGCTGACGCTGCGCACCTCCTTCCGCGAGGCCGAGCACCGCACCGCTACCGGCGGCGCCAACGGCGGTGCGGACATCGGGAGCCGGGCCGACGCATCGGGCGGGAAGCGGCTGCTCGAGATCGAGGACGGCGACTGGGTCAGCTTCGACCCGGTGAACCTCAAGAACGTCGACTCGGTGACGGTCGGCGCGTCGTCCGGCGGGCTCGGCGGCACGGTGGAGTTCCGTGCCGGCTCGCCCACCGGTGAGCTGCTGGGATCGGTGGAGATCCCGAACACGGGCGGCTACGACAGACTGATCTCCCCGACGACGGAGCTGGCGGACCCGGGCGGCTCGACCACGCTGTACGCGGTCTTCACCAACCCGGACTGGGGTCCCGGCAAGGCCGATCTGCTCTCGGTCGACTGGCTGCACTTCAACGGCCCGGGCGTGGAGAAGGAGGGCGGCACGACGGTGGCGCTGAAGGCCGGACCCGCGTCCGGCACCGCTCCGCTCGCCGTGTCGCTGAGCAGCACGGTCGAGCCCGCCGAGGGCCGCACGATCGCCTCGTACCACTGGGACTTCGGCGACAACGTGAAGCCGTCCGGCGCCGAGGGGCCGACGGCGACGCACACCTACGACCGCGAGGGCGCCTACACGGCGCATCTGACGGTCACCGACAACAAGGGCGACACGACCACCGGCGCCGTCCGCATCGACGTGAAGTGAATCGACGCGAATTGAGGAGTCCCGTGGGAGCACAGCACGCGAACGGAGCCCGAAGAGCCTTTCTCGGTACGGCGTTGGGGGCGGTGGCCGCCGTCGGTCTCGGCGCGGCCCCGGCCGCCGCGACGGCCCGGCGGGGCTGCCGGCGGATCCCGCCGTCGGGGATCGGCATGCACCTGTACACCATGCGGACGCCGCTCGCGGCGGACTTCGCGGGGACGCTGGAGCGGTTGGCGGAGATCGGGTACGCAACGGTCGGCGTCAGAGGCCGGCACGGCAACTCCCCTGCCGCGATCCGGCGGATGCTGGACCGCACCCGGCTCAAGGCGGTGCTGGAGCATGTCGGCTACGACATCGTGACCGGCTCCGGTCTTCCGCAGGCTCTGGAGGACGTCCACACGCTCGGCGGCCAGTGGATCGTGGTGCCGAGCCTGCCCGGTTCGCTGCACTCGCCGGACGGATACCGGGAGGTGGCACGGCAGTTCAACCGGGCAGGTCTCGCGGCCCGGGAGTCCGGGCTGAAGCTGCTCTACCACAATCACGGCAGCGACCATGAGGTGGTGGACGGCGTCAGTCTCTACGACATCCTGCTCAACGAGACCGATCCGGAGCTGGTCGGCTTCGAACTGGACCTGTACTGGGCGGCCGACGGCGGCTCGGCCGATCCGGGCGAACTGTTCGTCCGCCACCGGGGGCGCTTCCCCGCCCTCCATGTGAAGGACATGGCGCCGAACGGGGACTTCGCGGACGTCGGTTCGGGGATCCTGGACTTCCCGGCGATGTTCGACACCGCTCGGCAGGGCGGGGTGAGGCAGTGGCTGGTGGAGCACGACGCCCCGGCCGATCCGTTCGCCTCGGCGCGGGCCAGCTACCGGTACCTGTCCCGGCTGCGCTACTGAGCCGCCGTCCGTGCGGTCCGGCCCCGGGTGTGCGGTACGGCGCCCGGGGCCGGACCGCGTCTCAGGGGCGGGCGGCGAGGAACTCCCCGTACCAGGCGAGGGTGGCGTCCAGTGCCGTCTCCAGCGGGGTGGGGGTCAGTCCGTAGGCATTCTCGATGGCGGAGGAGTCGAGGATCTGCGGTTCGGTGTGCTGGTAGAACATCTCGGCGTACTCCGCCATGAAGGTCTCGTCGAACGGACCGAAGGGGCGGGGTTCGGCGATGACGGTCAAGTCGACGGGCCGGCCGGTGCGTTGCTCGACGAGGGCGAGGATCTCCCGGGTGGTGCGGGCCGGTGCGGTGGGCAGGTGCCACACGCGGCCGTCGGCGTCCGGGTGTTCGCCGAGGGTGGCGAGGCCGGCCGCGACGTCCTCGATGTACGTGTAGCTGTGCGGGAGGTCGATGTCGCCGAGCGCGGGCACGGGCTGTCCCGTGAGCGCGGCGGGGAAGACGGCCCCGCCGAGCGTGGAGTTGAGGACCCCGGGCCCGACGAAGTCGGCGGAGCGCCCGAGGACGACGGGGAGCCGGCCCTCGCGGTGGGCGGCGAGATAGCGGGCGTCCAGCTCGGCACGCATCCGGCCCTTGCGGGTGGTGGCGTTCCACGGGGAGTCCTCGGTCATCACCGCGCCGTGCGTCTCCCCGTACGGGTAGAGCGTGTCGAGCACGACGAGCCGTGCGCCCTCCGCCTCGGCGGCCGCGAGGACCGCCTCCTGGATCTTCGGCATGACCTCGACCTGAAGGTGATAGCCGACATTGACGCAGTGGTACACGACGGCGGCCCCGGCCACGGCGGCGCGGGCGCCTTCGGGGGTGGCGACATCGGCGGCGTACCGCTCGACGCCTTCGAGTGCGGGGCCGCTCGCCGACCGGTCGACCAGCCGCACGGGGCGGCCCCGGCGGACGAGTTCGCGGGCGAGGGCGGTACCGGCGGGTCCGGAGCCGAGGACGGCGTGGAGGGGCTGGGCGGCGGTCATGACAGGTCCCTTCGGGCGGAGGCAGCCAGGGAAGCGGAAGCAGTCCGCTTGAAGTGCTCGCTTCTGTTAGAGACCGTAACTTTCGAGAGTGGCGATTGCAATAACTTTCGTTAGATCCCTTAACGCACATGAACATCTCCATCGCTCCCTCGGAGGACGACGATGAGAGAGCGCGGCCCGGAGCGTGGGCACTCCCCGTGCTAGCGTTGGGAGAGCAGAGACAACCGGGTCGAATGCGGACCAGAAGGGGGAGGTGAGTTGATGACTGTCGTAGAGGCTGCTGCCGTGTGCAGTGCCCGCCGGACCATCCTCACGTCCCGGGCCCCGGTCTGACCTGACGTTCACCCTCGCCCGTGCCTGACGGCTCAAGGCGTCGGAGCTTCGCGCTCATCGGGGTCCTTGTTCAAGGGTCTCTACGTTGTCTCACCTTTCTTCCTTCTCCGCTCAGCCGTTCTCCCTCGCGGACTACGGCTGGGACGAGGCGTGCGAGCACGCCTTCACACCCCACCGCCGCGCCGGGCTGATCCCGTCCCGGACCGTGCGGGCCGAACGCGGCCTGCTCGCCCTGGCCTGGGAGAGCGGTGCGCGGCCGGTCCTGGTGCTGACAGGGGACTGCCGGTTCACGGACTGCGCGCACGGGCGGGAACCGGGCTGCGCGGTCATGGCCGCGATCGAGGCCGGTGAGATTCCTCAGCGCCGACTGGACAGTTATCAGCGGCTGCTCCGGGAGACCGCCTACGCCGCTTCGCGCACCGGCGCGCGGCTGCTGACCGGACGCGAGGCGGTCAGGAAGGGCATCGCGCAGAATCTGCGCGCCACCTACCGGTTCCGGGAGCGCCAGTCGTGAGCAGCACCGAAACGCCCGGCCGCGCCCCCGCCGCCCACCTCCTCCAGCCCCACAACCGCACCCCTCACACCCCTCACACCCCCGAGAACGGAACCTCCATGACCACCTGGACCGCCCGCCCCGAGACCTCGGACGACATCACCGCCATCCGCGACATCAACCTCGCCGCCTTCCCCACCTCGGAAGAAGCCGACCTCATCGACGCCCTGCGCACCGATCCGAAGGCATGGATCGACGGACTGTCCCTGGTCACCGAGGGCTCCGACGGCACCCTGGCCGGGCACGCGCTGCTCACCCGTTGCCACGTCGACGGCGCGCCCGCCCTCGCCCTGGCCCCCTGCGCGGTACGGCCCTCCGCCCAGCGCACCGGCGCCGGCTCCGCCGCCATCCGCGCCGCCCTGGACGCCGCCCGCTCCCTGGGCGAGAACCTCGTCCTCGTCCTCGGGCACCCCGAGTACTACCCGCGGTTCGGCTTCACCCCCGCCTCCCGCTTCGGCATCCGCGCACCCTTCGACGTACCCGACGAGGCCATGATGGCCATGGCGCTGGACGACACCCGCCCGGTGCCCACCGGCACCATTCAGTACCCCGCCGCATTCGGCGTCTGACCCCGCCCGTGGCGCCCCGGCGGCATCCGCCGCGGGGCGCCCGGGACCCGGGCGAGCGGCGGGGCGGTTCGTGGACCGGCCGCCGTGTCGCCCTCAGTCGTGTGCGGACACCGCCCCCAGCAGGTCGCGGATGTGTGCCGCCGCCGCCCGGAACTCCGGTCGGCCCAGCGTCTCGCTGTAGTCGCGCTCGGCGGGCAGGCCCACCTCGATGATCTCCGTGACGGTGCCGGGGCGCGGGCTCATCACCACCACCCGGTCGGCCAGATAGACGGCCTCGGAGATGGAGTGGGTGACCAGCAGGACCGTGGTGCCGGTGGTGCGCCAGATGCGGTTCAGCTCGGTGTTCATCTGCTCGCGGGTGAGGGCGTCCAGTGCGCCGAAGGGCTCGTCCATCAGCAGGACCGGCGGTTCGTGCAGCAACGCCCGGCAGAGCGCGACGCGTTGCTGCATACCGCCGGAGAGCTCGTGCGGGAAGGCGTCCTCGAATCCGCCCAGTCCGGTCATCCGGATCAGCTCGTCGGCCCGGGCGCGCGCCACGGCCGGCTCCATGCGGCGGATCTCGGCCTGGAGCAGGATGTTGCGCAGCGCCGAGCGCCACTCCAGCAGGGCCGCGCGCTGGAAGACGTAACCGATGTCGTGCCGGGGGCCGGTGACGCGCTCGCCACCGAGCAGGACGTCCCCCGAGGAGGCGGTGAGCAGACCGGCCACCAGTTTGAGCAGGGTGGACTTGCCGCACCCGGACGGTCCGACGATGGCGACGAACTCCCCCGGCGCCACGTCCAGGGACACGTCGCTGAGCGCGGTGACATCGCGCTTCTTGCTGCGGAACCGGACCGCCACGTCCCCGAGCCGGACCCCGGCCGCCGGGCCCGCCCCTGCGGCGGCCGGGGCGCGCGGTGTCGTCTGCTGCTTCGGCATCGTCATCCCTTCAGCGCCGTCCTCGTGTCCCAGTACTCGCCGACGGCCTTCGGCTTGGTGACCATGCCGGCCTCGGCGAACACGTCGATGGTCTGCTGCCAGTCCGCCTCGGTGTTGACGCCGGGCGCCTTGCCCTCGGTCGCCGCCGTGTGGAGCAGGGTCAGCGTCGTCGCGAACTGCTCGGACAGCACGGTCTTCGGCGGCAGTTGCTCGGAGGCTCCCTCCATGGCCGCCACCGCCGGCTCGGGCGCCTTCGCGGCGGCCGCCCAGGCCTCGCTGACCGCCTTCACCATGCGCTCCGCCACCGCCGGCTTCGAGGCGAGGATCTTCTGTCCGGCGAGCAGCCCGTTGGAGTAGAAGTTCAGGCCGTGCTCGGAGAAGCGGAGGTAGGAGACCGGCTTCTTGGCCTTGTCCTGCATGGTCGGGCCCTGGTCGCTGGCGTAACCGAGGAGGCCGTCGGTCTTTCCGGAGATCACCGCGGCGATCTTGCCCGCCGGGTCGGTGTTCTGGACGGTGACATCGGACTCCCCGATGCCGTTCTTCTTCAGGAAGATCGGGAAGGTCTTGGACAGCGCGTCCCCGGCCGTCCCGGCGATCGTCCGCCCCTTCAGGTCGCCGGGCCCCTCGATGCCCTTCGCGTCGAAGGACTGAACGGAGGCCGGGGTCGTCTGGAGGAAGACGCCGAGGCTCTTCACCTTCACGCCCTGGTCGACACCGGCGAGCAGGGCCGGCGTGTCGGCCCAGCCGAAGTCGGTCTGCCCGGCGGCCGTCGCCTGGACCGTCTTCTGGGAGCCCTGGCCCGCCCGGATGTCCAGGTCGATGCCGTGCTTCTCGAAGATCTTCTGCTGCTTGCCGTAGTAGAACGGCGCGTGTTCGCCGTACGGATACCAGTTGAGCGTCAGCGTGACCTTGTCCAGCTTCTTGCCGGAGTCACTGGTGCTGGTCGAGGCGTCCTCGCCGCCGCAGGCGGTGGCCACCAGGACGAGGGGTACGACACCGATCAGGAGTCTGCGCGCATGCATGGGCTGGCCCTTCTCACGAGGAGGTCGGTGCGTGGTTCAGAAAGTGGTGGTGGCCGAGGTGTCCCGGCGGCTGGCGTGCCACGGCAGGAGCAGCTTCTCGGCGATCTCGACGACGACGAACAGCACGACGCCGATCAGCGACATCACCAGCAGCCCCGCGAAGAGCATCGGTGTGTCGAGGTTGCCGTTGGCCTGGAGGATGACGTAACCGAGTCCCTCGTTCGCCCCCACGAACTCGCCGACGACCGCGCCGGTCACGGCGAGGGTGACGGCGACCTTGAGTCCGGAGAACAGATGCGGCAGGGAGGCCGGGAAGCGGATCTTCACGAAGGTCTGCCAGGGCTTCGCCCCCATCGTGGCGGACAGTTGGAGCATCTCCGGGTCGACGGCCTTGAGCCCGGTGACCATCGAGATCACCACCGGGAAGAAGGCGATGAGCACGGCGATGAGGATCTTGGGCGCGATGCCGAACCCGAGCCACACCACGAAGAGCGGGGCGATGGCGATCTTCGGCACGACCTGGGCGAAGAGCAGGATCGGGTAGAGCGTGCGCTCCACCGTCGAGGAGTAGACCATCACCACCGCGGCCAGCACCCCGACGACGACCGCGATGGCGAAGCCGAGGAGCGTCTCGTACGTCGTCACCCAGGTGTGCTGCCAGAGGTATCCGGCCTTCGAGGTCAGGACATCGAGTGTCGCACCGGGCGACGGCACGAGATAGGCCTCGATCAGCTCGGCGGCCGCGATCGCCCACCAGACCACCAGGGCTGCCAGCAGCAGGGCGAGGGGCCGCCAGCTCTGTTCCGCCGCACGGGCGAGCCGCTCCCCGGTCGTGGGACCGGCCCTGCGGGCGACCCCTGCCACATCGGCGGGGCGCTTGCTGAGCGCGCTCTGACTCACGGTGAACTCCCTGAACTTCGGGGGCAGTTGTGGAGAGCTGTGCAATGCTGCGATGCTGCGGTCCTGACCGTGAAGGCGCTTTCAGAAAGCGCTTTCTGGTAAGGTGCCGCCACGCTAATGACTGCTCCCGCGCACGGTCAAGAGGTCGTCCCGAAGTTTCGGGGCCCTGCCACCACCGCACCCCTGGGGGTCGAGTTGAGTGAACGGGAAACACCGGTCCACCCCGACACGCGCCGGCGGGCGCCCGCCGCCCATGTGACGCTGGACGCGGTGGCTCGCGAGGCCGGCGTCTCGCTCGCCACCGCGTCCCGGGCCCTCAACGGCACCACCCGGGTCCGCGACGATCTGCGCGGCCGGGTGCGCGCGGCGGCCGATCTCCTCGGCTACATCCCCAACGCCCATGCCCAGGCCCTCGCCAGCGCCGAGGGCAACCGTACGGTGGGGCTGATCTGCCACGACGTGGGCGACCCGTACTTCGCGGGCATCGCCGGCGGGGTGATGCGCGCGGCCGCCGAGCAGGACCTGCTGGTGATGCTGGCCTCCACCTTCCGGGAACCGGCGCGGGAGATCGCGTACGTCTCGATGCTGCGGGCCCAGCGGGCGCGGGCCATCCTCCTCATCGGCTCCGGCTTCCAGGACCGGGCCTGGGAGCGGGCGATGGACGCCGAGCTGGAGCCGTACGTCCGGGCGGGCGGCCGGGTCGCGGTGGTCAGCCGGCACCGGTCCATGCGGGTGGACACGGTCCAGCCGGAGAACCGGGCCGGGGCGGCGGCGCTCGCGGCCTCGCTGGTGGCGCTGGGGCACCGGGACTTCGCGGTGCTCAGCGGTCCGCCCGAACTGACCACGGTGGCCGACCGGTTGGCGGGGTTCCGTGAGGGGCTCGCCGCAGCGGGCATCACCCTTCGGCGGGTGGTGCAGGGCGCGTTCACCCGGGAGGGCGGGCACGCGGCGGCACGTCAGCTGCTGGCCGCCGGGGACGCCCGGCCGACCTGCGTGTTCGCGGTGACCGATGTGATGGCGGTCGGCGCGCTGGCCGCGCTGCGGGAGGCCGGCGTGCGCGTCCCCGAGGACATGTCGCTCGCGGGGTTCGACGACATCCCCGTCGTACGGGAGGTGTCGCCGCCGCTGACCACGGTGGCACTGCCGCTCACGGAGATGGGCGAGCAGGTGATCGCCCTCGCTCTGCGGACGCCGTCGCGGGCGGGGCGCTCCCGGGTGCTGCGGATCGAGGGGAACGTGGTCCTGCGGGGCAGTACCGGTGCGCCGCCCGGGAGTTGAGCGCCCTCACCGGCGGGGGTGACCGTGTCAGACGGTGCGGTGGCCCTCCCGGTCGTCGATCTGGCGGACGAGTTCATGGGCGAGCGACTTGATGGTGTCGAGGCCGGCCCGCCCCCACGGGCGTGGCACGGTGTCGACGGCACAGACGGTGCCCAGCGCGATGCCGGTGCGGTCGATCAGCGGCGCCCCGAGGTAGGAGCGGATGCCTATGTCGTCGACCACCGGATTGCCCGCGAAGCGCGGGTAGTCGCATACGTCGTCGAGGACGAGGGCCTTGCGCCGGACGAGGACGTGCGGGCAGTAGCCGTGGTCGCGGGCCATGTAGCGGCTGCTGCGGTTGCTGCGCGCCGCGGCCGAACCGAGGTCCTGTCCACCGCGGTTGCCCGCCGGGGTGTGCAGTCCCGCGAAGAACTGCCGGTTCTCGTCGATGAAGTTGACCATCGAGAAGGGTGTGGCGGTGACTTCGGCCACCTTGTCGGCGAAGGCGTCGAAGCTGTCGTAGGAGGCGTCGGGGCGTTCACCGAGGTCCAGTTTGCGCAGCCGCTTGGCGCGGGCCGGGCCGTGCCGGTCGGTGGGCGTGAGGAGCATCCGGCCGGTGGCGAAGGATGTCACGGGTGGGCTCCGAAGGTCTGGAGTGGTGCGGGCGCCGAGGTGGCGTTGATGAGGTGCTGGACCAGGGTGACGAGGGCGCCCGTGCCGGAGCTGGCGATCCGGGCGTCGCACAGGACGACGGGCACCTCGGGCCCGAGGTCGAGCGCGGCGCGGATCTCGTCCGGCTCGTAGCGGTAGGCGCCGTCGAACTCGTTGACGGCGACGATGAATCCGATGCCGCGCCGTTCGAAGAAGTCGATCGCGCCGAAGCATTCGGCGAGGCGCCGGGTGTCGGCCAGCACCACCGCTCCGAGCGCGCCCTGGGAGAGCTCGTCCCACATGAACCAGAAGCGCTCCTGGCCCGGTGTGCCGAACAGATAGAGGACATGCTGCTCGGAGAGGGTGATCCGGCCGAAGTCCATGGCGACGGTGGTGGCCGTCTTGGACTCGACCCCTTCCAGGTTGTCCGTCCCCACACTGCTCTGGGTCAGCAACTCCTCGGTGGACAGCGGGGCGATCTCGCTGACCGCGCCCACGAACGTCGTCTTGCCGACGCCGAATCCTCCGGCGACCAGAACCTTGAGGGCCACGGGAAAGAACTCGGCGGTTCCGGTGCGGTCAGAGCTGTCGTCGTAAACCATCGAGCACTGCCTCCAGCAGGGATCGGTCGGTGGGCATGTCGTGGAAAGCGGGAGCGTGCGCGGTGACCGCGCCGCAGGCGACCAGGTCGGAGAGGATGACCTTGGCGACGACCGCGGGCAGCCGGAGGTGTGCGGCGATCTCGGCGACGGACATCGGCCCTTCGCACATGCCGAGGGCGACGGTGTGTTCCGGGCCGAGCGGGATGTCCGGCTCGATGCCCGTGGCCATGATCAGGGAGAGCAGGTCGAACGCGGTGGACGGCCGGGTCCGGCCGTTGCTGATCGTGTACGGGCGGATCAGCCGGCCGGCCGCGTCGTCGAGCAGGGGCCCGTCCTGCGGGGCCGGCATCCTCAGATCCCCGGGGTGAACGGCGCGCCGGCCGGCTGCCGCAGCGGGGTCGTCAGATAGGGACGGACGCTCTTGACCAGCATCGCCATCTCGTAGCCGAGCACCGCGGCGTCCGCCTCGCGTCCGGCGAGGACGGCGAGACAGGTGCCGGATCCGGCGGTGGAGACGAACAGGAGCGTGGAGTCCAGTTCGACGACCACCTGCCGGACGTCGCCGTTGTCCCCGAACCGGGCCCCGGCGCTGCGGCCCAGCGAGTACAGACCGGCGGCCAGGGCCGCCATGTGGTCGGCGCTGTCGGGGTCCATGCCGTGCACGGATTTCACCAGCCCATCGGCGGAGAGCAGAACCGCGCTGCGGGTGTAGGGCACGCGCTGGACCAGCCCGCTCAGCAGCCAGTCCAGGTCCGAGACCTGACCGGACGGCATATCGCTCGTCATGGTGTCTACTCCTTGAAGGTGGTGTCTTTGCGGGGTTCCGGGACGGCCCGGCCCGGCACGAAGGGCTCGCCCGCGAACGCTCCGGGCTCGCCCGTCCCCCGGTCGTGAACGTCTTCGGCGTAGCTGCCGCGCCGGTACGTGGCGGTGTCGTGCGGGTACGCGTCGGGCGGGTAGGTGTCCGGTACGGGCAGGCCGGCCGCGGGCAGCGCGTGGTCCGGCCGTGACGCCCGGTCCGGTCCCGGCCGGTCGTGCGGTGCGGTGGCTCCGCGTACGGGGAGGGGCGAGAGGGATTCCAGGGGGGCGTCGAGCGCGGTCTGCCCCCCGGTTCCGGTGGTGGCGTCGGGGTTCCCGTAACCGCCCTCGCCCCCCTCCTCCTCGGCGGTCTGGGCCTCGGCGAGGTCGACGCCGCGCCGGAAGGCGGCCATGAGACCCGGGTCGTGCAGGGCGTGCTCGTCCTCGACGCGCGGGGCGGGCGCCTCGCGCAACTGCGGTACGAGACTCTCCTGGTTCGTCCGCCTGGGCAGTTCGGGCCGGGCGGGAGAGGGGGCCGCGTGGGCGCGCTCGTGGACGGCCGCCGGGGCCGAACGGTCCTCGCGCTCCTGGCCGGCCGCCGCGGACGGACCGCCGCGCTCGGGCGGGGAGGCGGGCGGTGCCGGCCGGTCGATGCGCTCGGCGCGCAGCGGGAGGGGCGGGGCCTCGCCCGAGGGCGGCCCGGGGCGTCCGTTCCGTGCGGGCCCGGGCGTCCGGTGCGGGACGCCGGTGGATGCCTGGGGCGACGATGAGGCCGTGGTCGCCCCGGGTACGGGGGCCTGGTCCCCGGGCGCCTGAGCAGCGGGCATCGGGGCCGGGGGCGCGGTCCGGGATGTGCTGTTCTGCGGTGGGTCTGCCGGGCTCCCGGCCTCGACGGGCGGCCGGTGCACGGCGCCGGGGGGCGGTACGGGCACGGCGTCGGGCGACGGCGGGGCGTCGGGATCGGCCCCGAGCAGCGACTGCGGAAGGACCAGCACCGCTTGCGTACCGCCGTAGATGTTGCTCTGGAGACGGACGGCGATGCCGTGGCGGCGGGCCAGGGCCGAGACGACGAACAGGCCGATCCGGCCGTCCTGGAGCAGATGGGCGACGTTGACCTGGTCGGGGTCGGAGAGCAGGGCGTTCATCCGCTTCTGCTCGTGGTCCGGCATCCCGAGTCCGCGGTCCTCCACCTCCAGGGCGAGTCCGGCGGTGACCTGCTGGACGCGCAGCAGCACCTGGGTGTGAGGGGCGGAGAACACCGTGGCGTTCTCGACCAGCTCGGCCAGCAGGTGGATCACGTCGGCGACGGCGTGGCCGCGCAGGGTGCCGTCCATCGGCGGGACCAGCTTGACCCGGGGGTACTGCTCGACCTCGGCGATGGCCGAGCGGAGCACCTCGGTCATGGTGACCGGGTTGCTCCACTGCCGCCGGGAGACGGCCCCGCCGAGGACGGCGAGGTTCTCCGCGTGGCGGCGGATCCGGGTGGCGAGGTGGTCGACCTGGAAGAGGCCCTTGAGGAGATCGGGGTCCTCGACCTCGTGCTCCAGCTCGTCGAGGATCTGGATCTCGCGGTGGACGAGGGATTGCAGCCGTCGCGCGAGATTGACGAAGACCTCGACCTTCTGTTCGTTGCCGGCCCTGCTGAAGAGCTGGGAGGCCTGGACGACGGCGGCGACGGAGGCCTCCTGGGCCCGGGCCATCTCCTGTCCGAGCAGGTCGAAGGCGTCGGCCCCGGGTGTGGAGGGTGGCGCGGACCGCCGCGCGGCGACGGTCTCCCCGTTGCGGAGCTGTTCCACCACGCGTTGCAGTTCGGCCTGGCCCTGGGCGCTGGCGCGCCGGAGGGCGAGGGCCCGGTCGAGCACCTGGCCCGCCACGCGGTTGGCGCCGAGGTAGGCGGCCGCGACGGCGGCGACCGCCAGGGCGCCCGATCCGCCCAGCGCCGCCCAGAGGCTGGGCGAGGAGCCGACTCCTCCGGCGCGGACGGTGAAGATGACGGCCGCCGCGCCGCTGAGCACCGCGGCGACGGCCGGGAGCAGCGCGGTCCGCAGCAGCTGGGGGCGGATCCGGGCGTCGGGGGAAGGCCCTGCGGCGCGCGGCCTGCTCGGGGCCGAGTGGGCGCGCGTGCCGGGGCGGCCGTGCCGCCCGCCCTCACGGCGGTCCGGTCGCGCGTCGGGTGCGCGAAGTTGAGACATCAGCGTCCTCGGTACAGGGGGCACCGGGGATCGGCGGTCGTGCCGGCGTCCATGCGGTGGCCCCTACGGTGGTCGGTCAGGCGCGGGTCATCGGTCGGGCAGGCCCGAACGTCATGAGCCCACCGTTGATCACCGGGCACACACGGTAGTCGTCAATGACGTATGCGCGACGGGCAGTTGTCGAACTTGCCCGCCATCCGTCCCACTCTGGTATGAGCCCTCGTACGCGCGCCCGATTGCCAAGCCCTGGCCCAGGATTTACTCGCAGGTAGGGCACCCCCCGAAGAGACGGGAAGGCAGCCGGTTACCATATGAGCGCCGCCTAGCTCGAAAGATAAACTTGTGACTGTCAATGACGACTCGTTCACCAACTGGATGCACCGCGAGGAGATCGCGGAGTCGATGATCCCGATCATCGGGAAGCTGCACCGCGAGCAGGACGTGAACGTCCTGCTGCACAGCCGCTCCCTGGTGAACAAGTCGGTGGTCAGCATCCTCAAGACCCACCGCTTCGCCCGGCAGATCGCGGGCGAGGAGCTCTCGGTCACCGAGACGATGCCCTTCCTCAAGGCTCTGACGACGCTCGATCTCGGCCCGTCCCAGATCGACATAGGCATGCTCGCCGCCACCTACCGGTCCGACGGGCGCGGACTCTCCGTCGAGGAGTTCACCGCGGAGGCCGTCGCCGGCGCGACGGGCGACAACAAGATCGAGCGCCGCGCCTCGCGTGACGTGGTGCTCTACGGCTTCGGCCGCATCGGCCGGCTCATCGCCCGCCTGCTGATCGAGAAGGCCGGTTCGGGCAACGGCCTGCGCCTGCGGGCCATCGTCGTCCGCAAGGGCTCCGGCCAGGACATCGTCAAGCGCGCCTCGCTGCTGCGGCGCGACTCGATCCACGGCCAGTTCCAGGGCACGATCACCGTGGACGAGGCGAACAACAAGATCATCGCCAATGGCAACGAGATCCAGGTGATCTACTCGGACGACCCGACGACGGTCGACTACACGGCGTACGGCATCAAGGACGCCATCCTGATCGACAACACCGGCCGGTGGCGGGACCGCGAGGGCCTCTCCAAGCACCTCCAGCCGGGCATCGGCAAGGTCGTGCTCACCGCGCCGGGCAAGGGCGACGTCCCGAACATCGTCCACGGCGTCAACCACGACACGGTCAAGCCGGACGAGCGGATCCTGTCCTGCGCGTCCTGCACGACGAACGCGATCGTCCCGCCGCTCAAGGCGATGGCGGACGAGTACGGCGTTCTGCGCGGGCACGTGGAGACCGTCCACTCGTACACCAACGACCAGAACCTGCTCGACAACTACCACGGCTCCGACCGTCGTGGCCGTTCGGCGGCGCTCAACATGGTCATCACCGAGACCGGGGCCGCGTCGGCCGTGGCCAAGGCGCTGCCCGAACTGAAGGCGCCGATCACCGGCAGCTCGATCCGCGTCCCGGTGCCGGACGTCTCGATCGCCATCCTCAGCCTGCGGCTGGAGCGCGAGACCACCCGCGAGGAGGTCCTCGACTACCTCCGCAACGTGTCGCTGGCCTCGCCGCTCAAGCGCCAGATCGACTTCATCAGCGCGCCCGACGCGGTCTCCAGCGACTTCATCGGCTCGCGCCACGCCTCGATCGTCGACGCGGGCGCGACCAAGGTCGACGGCGACAACGCGATCCTCTACCTCTGGTACGACAACGAGTTCGGCTACTCGTGCCAGGTCATCCGGGTCGTCCAGCACGTCTCCGGCGTGGAGTACCCGACCTACCCGGCCCCGGCGGTCTGACGACTCCGGTACGCCCTTCCGTACGACGCCCGGTGCCCGGCAGGTCCGCCTGCCGGGCACCGGCGTGAGCCCAGGGGCGGGCGTCAGGCCCCGTCACGGGCGTCCTCCGGGCTCAGCCGTTCGGTGGGCCCGGCGAAGTCGAGGAAGAGCTCCCGCACGGTGAGGAGCCACCGTCCTTCGACCTCCCGGAAGGTGTCCTCGTAGCGCCCGACCTGCACGGGGAGGCGCGGCGGCAGCATGCCACCGGTGTGGCCGTCCACGCGGTACGTCGTGAAGTACGTGCTCGCCGTCGCCGTCGAGGCCGACGTCAGGGTCACCAGGATGTTGGTGCACAGGCGGCGCGAGAGCCGGTCGGCGGGACGGCCGGCGAAGTAGGCGCGCAAGGCGTCCCGGCCCTCGATCCGCCGGTCCCCCTCGGCCCACTCCCACACCCCGTCCGGGGTGAACAGCTCGGCCACGTCGCCGGGTTCACCCAGGTCGAGCGTCTGGACGAACTCGACGATCAGCCGCTCGCAGGCACGCTCGGCGATCAGACGGCCAACGGGTTCCAGGAGATCCGGGCGGCCGAGGAGCTCCGGGCGGTCCCGGCGGTCCCGAGGATCCAGCGCATCGGTGGTGTCCATCGCCTCTTTCTACCAACGCGCCCCGGGGCCCACGACTTGTTTTCGACGGACGCAGGGCGCGTCACACGGCGTCGGCGTCCAGCCCGGTCAGACGGGCCGACTCGTCCCACAACGCCCTTGCCATGAAGGGGTCCTGGGCGCGGTGCGACTTCCGGGCGGGTGCGGGAGCTCCCCGGGTCTCGCCGAGGCGGGAGGGGCCGTAGTAGGCGCCGCCCGGGGCATCCGGCAGTGTGGCCGCGTACAGGACGGGGAGGGCGCCCGCCGAGGCCGGCTGGGTGTACAGCCGAGAGGCCCGCTCCAGCTTCGCGGCCCAGTTCCGCCCGGCCAGCCGGGGCCCGGCCTGCCCCAACTCCGTTGCGGAGAGACCGGGGTGGGCCGCCAGCGCGATCAGGTCCCGGCCGGCGGCACGGGCCCGCCGGTCCAGCTCGTCCGTGAACAGCAGATTGGCGAGCTTCGACTGGCCGTAGGCCCGCCACTTGCCGTACGAGCGCTCGGCGTTGAGGTCCTCCAGGTCGATGCGGCCGATGCGGTGGCCGAGCGAGGACAGCGTCACCACGCGCGCCGGCCCCTGGACCCCGAGGACCGGGAGGAGCCGGAGCGTCAGGGCGAAGTGCCCCAGGTGGTTGGTGCCGAACTGCATCTCGAAACCGTCCGTCGTACGGAGGGGCGGCAGGGCCATCACACCGGCGTTGTTCACCAGCAGGTCGAGCCGCCCGTCGGTCTCCTTCGCGATGGCCTCCGCGGCCTCGGCCACGCTGCTCAGATCGGCGAGGTCGAGGCGGACGAGCCGCACGTCCGATGCGGGGGCGGCCCGGCGGACGGCGTCCACGGCACGTCGGCCGCGCTCGGGATCACGGCACGCGAGAAGGGTTCGGGCCCCCGAGCGGGCCAGTACGAGAGCGGTCACCGCGCCGATGCCGCTGTTGGCACCGGTGACCACGGCAGTGGTGCCGCCGAGGTCGGGCATGTCGTCAAGAGTCCAGGAGTGCATGGGGCACGCCTCCCCCGTGTCGGCGTCGCCACACGCGCGGCCGGGCCTCAGACCTGGCCGAGGTCCGAGCTGACCCAGCGTTCGGGGCGCAGGGTGATCACCACCTGCTCGCCGTGGTTCTCCCAGGCGAAGTCCACGTAACCGGCGACCTTCTCGGCCGGGAGGTAGCGCGCCGACACGTGCTCCAGGTCGGCGCGCGTCGCGGGGCGGGTGTCGACGACGGGCCCCTCGACCGAGACGTACCGGATGGTCGGCTCCAGCCGGTCGACGAGCAGCGTGAACCGGCCCGCTGCGGCGATCAGTTCGGCTTTGCGCGAGGTGCGGCCGGTGAGGATTCGGACATCGCCGCCCGCTTCGTACTCGTACCAGATCGGCACGCTGAGCGGGGCCCGGTCACCGTTCCCCGACGCGACGGCGAGTGCGGCGACATGGGGTTCGGCGAGGAACTGTTCGCGCTCTTCACGGGTGAGTGCCACGGGAGGCTCCTTCTCGTACGGGGATGCGAGGGCTGCCCCAGTGTGCCCCGCGCGCCGGGCCGGGCCCCCGGTCTCCGCCGTCGGCGTGTCCTATGCGGTTCCCCGGGCGCGGGAGACCTCCTCGGTCCGCCGTACGACGGCCGCACCGCGCAGGGCGACGGCGCACCAGACGGCCACGAGCAGCAGTCCGACGGCGGCGATACCGGCGACTTCGAGGGGCTCCGGCCGCCAGCCGAGGGACAGCCGCGTACCGATCATGACGACGCCGATGGCGGCCGTCTCCGGTTCGTAGACGGGAACCTTGGCGGCCACGAAGCGCAGGACGGCGGCCAGGGCCAGACCGATCGCGGTCCAGGCGAGCAGATAGGGCCAGAGCGCTCCCGGAGCGGCGGGCGGCAGGCCGAACTCCTCCGGTCCGATGCGGAAGAGCGCGCCCACCCATCCCAGCGCCACACCGGCGGCGGTGACGGCCACGACCCACACCGCATGGCGCCAGAGGGGACCGGGCCGCACCTCCGCGTCCTCGGAGTCGTCGGAGCCGACGGCGGCAACGGGGTTCTCAGGAAGATCGTTCATGCTCGATGAGACGCGTACGGGGCGACGTTCGTTGCGCGTCGGGGCGACAACTAGGCTGCGGGCATGAGCAAGGGCCAAGACGGCGACGAGCCGATATTCATCCGCTCGAACTGGGGAACAAGTCGCTATGTCTACAACCCGAGAAATCCGGTCGGGGCGGGCCTCATCATCGGGTCCTTGCTGTTCGCCGCCATTTTCATGTACTCCCTGCACGCGAGCAGTTCCTGGAGCGAGGGCGAGTTGCGCGACGCCGTGAACGTGGCGGTGCGGGACCTGGAGGCATCGCCGCAAACGCTGGGCGCATGGACCGGCGATTACGACAGCATGATCCGCGACGCCCTGGAGAAGAGCGGCGAGGGCCCCTCTACCGGCGGCCTGCGCGTCGAGGACGCGGACGACCCCTACGACAAGGACGCGGACCCCGCCGTCGACCTGTTCGAGGTCACGGCGGAGGACGTCGACACCACGTTCTGCCTGAGCGTGTCGCCGCCGGAACCCGAGCCGCGGATGACGAGTGTCGAGGTCAGCCTCTCCATCGCCGTCGAGGAGGGCGGGTGCTGAGTCCGACCGGCGTCGATCCGGAGCGGATCCGGGCTTGAAGTTGCCGCTGCGGCAGCTTCTACGGTCCTGACCAGGGCCGGAGAGACCGGCCCGGTGAGGCGCTCGTGAGGGAGTGCTCGCGAGGGGAGTGAAGGAATGGCGATGGACTGGCCGATCTCCGAGGTCGCGCGCATGTCGGGGGTGACCGCACGGACACTGCGGCACTACAACGAGATCGGTCTGCTGCCGCCGGCCCGGATCGGCTCCAACGGCCACCGCTACTACGAGGAGCACCAGCTTCTGCTGCTGCAGCAGATCCTCGTGCTGCGGGAACTGGGTGTCGGGCTGCCGGAGATCGGCAGGGTCCTCGCCGACCAGGTCGACACGGTGGAGGCCCTGCGGGGCCACCACCGACGGCTGCTCGCCGAGCGGGACCGGCTGGACGCCCTGGCCGGGACCGTCTCCCGCACGATCGCCGAGCTGGAACAGTCCAGAAGGGACGGCACACCCATGACCGCCATCAACCGACCCGAGAACCTGTTCGAGGGGATCGAGCCCTCCCAGTACGAGGGCAACCTGGGCGACTTCCCGGCGCTCGCCGAGGAGGCGGGCCGCAGGGCTGCCGCCATGACCCCGGCCGAGGCCGAGGCCGGACAGCGCGAGCGTACGGCGCTGATGATCCGGCTGGCCGAGCACATGGTCGGCGGCGCCCCGGCGGACGCGGAGCCCGTGCAGGCCGAGATCGACGCGCAGTACCGGGCGCTCACGTCCCTGCACGCCGTGTCCGCCGACGAGTACCGGGCGATCGGGCGCTCCTGCGTGGAGAACGAGGACTGGCGCGCCGTGTACGAGGCCATCGCCCCGGGGCTGGCGGAGTACCAGCGGGACGCGATCGAGGTCTACGCGGTGCCCCGGCGCGGCTGAGTCGCCGCAGGGCCGCCGTCGGTCGAACCGGCGGCGGCCCCGAGCCGTACGTCCTGCGCGCGGTCAGCGCTCCCCCGCGAGGTCGAGATCACCCCGCGCCGCCGGTGCGGGGCCGCGGCCGGAAGCGGGCTGTTCTCCGTCGAGGCGCCACGGGTGGGCGAGCGTGGGCGACAGTGCTCGCCACCACGGCGCCACGGGCAGGATTCCGGCCGGCTCGAACGGTTCGCCCGGGCGGGGGAACGCCACCGGCTGGTCCGCCTCCTCGCCGGCGTCCTTCGTCCACTCGCCCGGCTCCGCCCAGGCGTGCGGCGCCAGGTTGAACGTGGCCCAGTGGATCGGGAGCAGCACTCCGTGCGGGCGGCCGCCCTGGAGGTCCAGGTGGGCGCGCATGCCTTCGGCGGGGGTCATGTGGATGTCCGGCCAGTACTCCGAGTACGCGCCGATCTGGATCATGGTGGCGTCAAAAGGGCCGTGCTCGGCGCCGATGTCCCGGAAGCCGGGGAAATAGCCGGTGTCCCCGCTGTGGTAGATCCGGTGTTCCGGGCCCGCGACGACCCAGGACGCCCAGAGGGTGTGCTGCCCGTTGCGCAGCCCGCGACCGCAGAAGTGGCGTGCGGGAGTGGCCGTGAGGCTGATCCCGGCGACCGTCGCGGTCTCGTTCCAGTCGAGCTCGTGCATCCGGGCCGCGGGCACGCCCCAGCGCTCCAGATGGGCTCCGACACCGAGCGGCACGGCGAAGACCGTGTCGGTACCGGCCAGGGCACGGATCGTCGGCAGGTCGAGGTGGTCGTAGTGGTCGTGGGAGATCACGACCACGTCGACGGGTCCGAGCGCGGCCAGCGACAACGGGGTGGGGTGCAGCCGCTTGGGCCCGGCGAACGGGAACGGGGAACAGCGCTCGCCCCAGACCGGGTCGAACAGGATCCGTCGGCCGTCGATCTCCGCCAGCACGCTGGAATGGCCCATCCAGGTCAGCCGGAGCCCGCTGACGGGCGGTGCCGCCAGATCGGCGAGGGTGGTGGGGTGGACGGGCACAGCGCCGTTCGGCGTCCTGAGGGCCCGCTGCTCCTTCTGGAAATAGGTCTTGGCGAATTCGACGGTGGACCCGGAGGGCCTGATCCGGGCCCCCACCGGGTTCTGGAAGGCTCCGTCGACGAAATGGGGCGAGCGGCGGATGCGCTCCATCCGCGCTCCGGCCGGATCGGCCCCGAAGGACTCGGTACGCATCGAGCGCAGTTTCGTGCGGAGCGGAAGCAGGTAGTCAGCGCCGGTCACAACATCTCCTGAGGGAGTCGGTGTCGTCTCATTATCGTCGGCCTGTACGACAGGGCGAGCAGAAGATGCTGAACGGGGCAGCCGGTCCGGCCGACGGGGGCGTCAGCCACGCGGCTGCCCGTAGACGTGGTCGATGCGCAGGGTGAGCAGGACCCTGCGGTCCTCGACCATGGCCCGCCGGTAGTCCTCCCAGTCGGGGTGCTCGCCCCTGACGTCGCGGTAGAGCGTGATCAGGGCCTCCACGGTGGCGTCGTCGGGGGTCTCGGCGGGTGGAGTCAGCTCGGCGGTGCCGTCGGCGACGGTCCAGGCCCACCGGTCGTCGCTCGTGACGTGATAGCTCGCCCGGGGGTCGCGCCGGAGGTTACGGGTCTTGGCCCGGCCCTCGGTGACCGAGACGCGGACCACCTGCTCCTCGGGGTAGAAGGCGTGATTGACGTTGGACAGCTGAGGGCGTCCGTCCTGCTTCAGGGTGACCAGAACCCCGCCGTCCTGCTCGCCGAGGAGTCGGAGCAGCGCTTGCCGAGCCGGTTCGATTCGCGTCATGCAGAATGCAACGTCCGGGCCGGCCGGAGGATTCCGGTGCCGGCCCTCTCCCCCGCTCATGTCACATCTCCCCCGGTCGTGTCACATCCGTCGGCCCCCGCGACGTCCTTCTGGTGAACGTCCGTTTCCCAGGTCGCCGCCGGTCACCGGCCATCGTCCGTGCCGCCGCTGACCTGGCCGATTCGTTAGGGTGTCCCGGTGGCAAGAGTCCGGTTGAACGTGGCGGAGCGACGTGAGGAGCTGCTGCGTGCCGCGGTCGAGCAGATCGAGATCCGAGGGGTCTCGTCCGTGCGCATCGCCGATGTTGCCCAGGTGCTGGGTGTGAGCAACGCGCTCGTCCTCTACCACTTCTCGACCAAGGAAAAGCTGGTCGCCGCGGCGTTCGCGTACGCGGCCGAGGCCGATCTCGCCCACCTCCGCAAGCTGCTGGCCCGCCGCACCACCGCCCTGCGGCGGCTGCGGGCGGCCGTGCGGTGGTACGCCCCGACCGGAACGGCCAAGGGCTGGCGGCTGTGGATCGAGGGCTGGGCCGCGGCGCTGCGCGAGCCGGCCCTCCGTGAGGTCGCGGGCGACCTCGACCAGCAGTGGAAGACGGAGCTGGCCCAGGTCATCGAGGAGGGCGCCGCCGCCGGAGAGTTCCGGTGCGAGGACCCCCGGTCGGCGGCCTGGCGGCTCACCGCCCTGCTGGACGGGATGGCGGTGCAGACGACCTCGTACGCGGGTCCGCTCTCCCGGACCACGATGCTGCGGTGGACCGACGAGGCGCTCGCCCGCGAGCTGGGCGTCGACCTCGCCGAGCTGACCGGCGCGGCGGTCGAGGACGCGCCGGCCGAAGGCTGACCCTTCATCTTCGACCGCATCACCCCCGATCCCCGGCCGAACCGTCTTCATCACCCCTGATCCCCGGCCGACGGCTGACCGGCCGCCGCGTCAGGTCTGGCGCACCGGTGCGTAGGCCGCCCCCTCCAGGCCGAACGTCCAGGCGACCCCGTCCTTCGCCGTCCGGGTGGTGGGCGGCACGCGCAGCCAGTAGGTGCGGTACGTGCCGTCCGGCTCGGGGGTGGAGTTCACCACCTCGACCATCACCACGTCCTCGTCGCCGTCGAGGGCGATGCGCCAGAGGATGCCCGTCTCGTCGCGGTGGACGGGCTCGGCGCCCGACTCGGAGAGATACCGGTCGTAGCCGTAGTACTCCAGCATCACCCGGCGCAGCTCCGCGTTCTCCTCGGCGCGGATCCGCTCCGGGGTGAGGGAGGACAGTTCCTCCAGGAATGCGGCGGGCACGGGCATACCGCGCCAGGCGTGCAGGGCGAACCCGTCCCCGTACGCGAGTGCCGGCCCCTCCCCGTGGTCGAGCCGGCCCGCCTCGTCGCGGTGGAGGACGTCGGGCCGCTCGGTGATGACCACGGCCTGCTCGTAGGGCCACCACCAGCCGGCGTTGCGGGCCACCTCCGCGAGACCCGTGAGCCGGTCGCCGTGCCCGTCGAAGGCCGCGAGCCATGCGGCGTCGTGCTGGCCGAGCACCGCGTCCAGGAGCACCAGCCTGACGGCCGCCGCGTCCTGGGGCCGGGGTGCCAGGTCGGCGACGACACCGGCCCGTATCCGCTCGGCGAGCGCTGCCGTGGTCTCCCACAGCTGGGCCCCGGTGGCGGACCAGAGCGCCGACCAGCCCGCCGGGCCCAGCTCGTCGTACATCCGGCGGCGTTCGTCCGCCCAGGGGCGGGTGCGCACCTCCTCGCGCACCGACCGTCCGGCGTCGGTCAGCTTCTCGACCGTCCCGACGGCGGCCCGGGGCGATGCGGCCCAGATGATCCTCTCCGGCTCGGCCAGTCCGGCGGTACGGTAGGCGCGCCGCACCCCGGCCTCGGCCGCCGCCCGGTCCGCCCGGCCGGTCGCCGCCGCCACGCTGCGCCAGGAATTCACGTTCTGCATCGGTTGTCCCCGTCCCCTGCTGTGCTTGCTCTGGAAGGCTGTGCTCGGTCGTGAGAGTTGGGCTCGGCTGCCCAGGAAGGCCGCGTCAGTCCGCCACGATGCGGACCGCGCCCGGTGCGTACTCCCGCTGGCGTACGACGCGGAACCAGCCCTTGGGCAGCGGGATCACCGCGTGCTCCTCGTGCACCACCCGGCCGCCCTCGGGGAGATGAAGCAGCATCGGGCCGAACTGGCCCGCTTCCCGGATGAGCCGGCCGGGGCCCTGCACGGCGTGCGCGTGTCCGGTGACCTCGCCGAGCGCGAGCACGAGCCGTCCCCGCCCGTCGCGCAGTTCGCCCGGGGCTTCCAGGAAGGGGGCGGGCACCGCCGACTCGTCCAGCTCCATGATCAGTACGTCGCCCTGCCGGTACACAGACGTCTCCCCTCGTCGCGGCACTTGCTGTGCCGACCCTGCGCAAAACGCTACGGGCAGGGTCTGACAACCGGGCCGGGCGGAGGCCGTGGACGGGTCCCGGTCGCGGCGTTGTCAGTGCGGCTTGATAGACCTTGCGGACAACAGCCGTCCCCAGGATCAGGAGCTCAGGGCCATGTACGGTGCGCAGCATCTGCACGAGTTCGGCGGCCTTCCGGCCGTCGACTTCCGGCACACGACCGACGAGGGCCCCCGGCCCGCCGCAGATGCCGTGGCCTGGCGTGTCTCCGTCGATCCGTACGGCGACGACGAGGACCGGTCCTGGGAGGAGGAGTTCGCCCAGTTCCTGGGCGAGGTCGACCCGGCCGGGGTCCGGGCCCTGATCATCGGTCAGTGGGGCGAGGCGTACGAGGAGAAGTCCTCGGTTCCGATCAGCCTGGTGATCGCCGCCGCCGACCGGCTGACCTCGCTGGAGGCGGTGTTCGTCGGTGATCTGGAGGCGGAGGAGGCCGAGATCACCTGGATCGAGCAGTCGGATGTCACCGCGCTGCTGGCCGCCTTCCCGGCGCTGACGGAGCTCGGGGTGCGCGGCGGCACGGATCTGGTGTTCCCGCCGACGAAGCACGGGCGGCTGCGGTCACTGACGATCCAGGCGGGCGGGCTGCCGGTCGAGGTGGTGCGCGGCGTGCTGGACAGCGAACTGCCCGCACTGGAGCGGCTGGACCTCTGGCTCGGGGTCTCCGCCTACGAGGGGAACACCGATGTCGCCGACCTCGCTCCGCTGCTCTCCGGCACCCGTTTCCCCCGGCTGAACCATCTGGGCGTGCGCAACAGCGAGATCCAGAACGAGATCGCCGCCGCCATCGCCTCCGCTCCGGTCGTCGCCCAACTACGGGTGCTCGACCTGTCGAACGGGACGCTGGGCGACGAGGGGGCGGCCGCCCTGCTCGAAGGGCAGCCGCTGACCCACCTGGAAGTCCTCGACCTCCACCACCACTTCCTCAGCGACGCCGTGGCGGAGCGGGTCCGTTCCGCCCTGGAGCCGCACGGGGTCCGGGTCGACCTCTCGGAGAAGTGCGAGCCGTGGGGCGACCGGGGCGCCGAGGGCCGCTACACCGCGGTATCGGAGTAGAGCGGCATGACGTACCTCGGAATTCGGCACTTCGACCGCTTCCACGGGCTGCCGGTCCACACCCCGGCGCCGTCCTCCGGGCCGCTGCCCGCCGCCGACGCCGTGGCCTGGCGGCTGGAGTGCGACTACGGCGAGGGGGCGGACTTCGCCACCGTGTGGGACCAGTTCCAGGACGTGGTGGACACGGAGCAGGTCCGGGCGCTCGTCATCGGCCCCTGGTGGCGTACGGACTACACGCCGTTCGACGAGGTGCTGGAGCTGCTCGTCGACGACGCGTCGGCCTTCCCGGCGCTGCGCGGGCTCTTCCTCGCCGATGTGGTGAGGGAGGAGTGCGAGGTCTCCTGGCTGCGCATGTGCGACATCACTCCGGTGCTCGAAGCGCTGCCGTCGCTGGAGGAGTTCGCCGTGCGCGGCTGCGGCCACGCAGGGCTCGGGATGCGCCCCCTGCGTCATGCGGCGCTGAAGTCGCTGCGCTTCGAGTCCGGCGGTCTGCCCGGTTCGCTGGCGCGGGCTGTCGCCGCGAGCGAACTGCCCGCGCTGGAGCGGCTGGACCTGTGGTTCGGCAGTTCGTGGTACGGCGGCGACGCCACGGTCGACGACATCCGGCCGCTGCTGTCGGGCGGGGCCTTCCCCCGGCTGCGCCACCTGGGGCTGCAGAACAGCGAGATCCAGGACGAGATCGCCGTCGCGGTGGGTTCGGCTCCCGTCGTGGCCCAGCTGGAGACCCTGGCGCTGTCCATGGGCACCCTGAGCGACACGGGCGGCCAGGCCCTGCTCACCGGTCAGCCCCTGAACCATCTGTCCACGCTCGACCTGCGCCACCACTACCTCACCGGGCCGGTGCTGGACCGCATCAGGACCGCCTGCGCCCCGGCCGTGGTCGAGGGCGGCGAGGCCGAGGACGACTACGCCGACCCGGATGACGAGGACGACGAACCGGAACGCTATGTCGCGGTCAGCGAGTAACGCCGGGGGCGGCCCGGAGCCGAGCTTCGCGGTCGTCGGCAACCCGGACAACCGGCGGGTCGCCTTCTTCGAGGAGGCGGTGCGGTCCGCCGGTCTGCCGGCGGCCCGGGTCGTACCCTGGCTCCAGGTGCTGCGCGGCGAGGCGGCGTTCGCTCCCGGCGAGTGCGTGCGGATCGATTCGCCCGGTGAGGACGCCGAGGTGGACCGGCTGCTCCGCGGTGTCGACGACCCGACCCGGGTGGAGGGTTCGGCCCGGTGGTACGCGCACTTCACCGCGGCGGTGGAGGCGGTCGCCGGTGCGGCGTCAGCGGCGGGTGCCGAGGTGCTGGGCTCCCCTGCCGATATCGCCGTGCTCTTCGACAAGCGGCTGTGCCACGGACTGCTCGACCGGGCGGGGGTCCCCGTGCCCGCCTCGCCGACGTCCGGACCGGCGGGGGCCCCGGTGCGCGGCTGGTCCGACGTACGGGAACTGCTGCGCGAGCACCGGATGCCCCGGGCGTTCGTGAAGCTCGCGCACGGCTCCTCCGCCTCCGGGGTGCTGGCGGTGGAGACGGCGGGCCCCGGCCGGGTCCGGGCGAGCACATCGGTGGAACGGGACGCGTCGGGCCGGCTGTTCAATTCGCTGCGGGTCCGGCGCTACACCTCGGAGCGGGAGGTCGGCGCGGTCGTGGACGCGCTGGCCCCGGACGGGCTGCACATCGAGCGGTGGCTCCCGAAGGCGTCCCAGCGGGGGCGGGCCGCGGACCTGCGGATCGTGGTGGTCGGCGGCCGGGCGACGCACGCCGTCGTGCGGACGAGCACGAGCCCCATGACCAATCTGCATCTCGGCGGCGCGCGCGGTGACCTCGACGAGGTCCGGGGCGCCGTCGCGGCGGCGGGCGGCTGCTGGCGCGAGGCGCTGGCGATGTGCGAGCGGGCGGCGGCCTGCTTCCCCGGGACGCCCTGTGTGGGCGTCGACCTTCTGCCCACGGCCGGCTGGCGGCGCTTCGCCGTCGGCGAGGTCAACGCGTTCGGCGATCTGCTGCCCGGGCTCACCGGTCTGCCGGGCAGCGGCGCCGAGGGCCTGGACACCTATGCGGCGCAGGTCGCCGCCGTACTGGACCGAGCAAGGAACCACCGTGCCGTCACCGCTTCCTGACCCCGCCACGCCCTCCGAATCCGGCCGGCCCGACATGGGCGAGGTCGTGGGCAGCCACGATCTGCTGCTGGTCACCCTGGACACCCTGCGCCACGATGTCGCCGTCGAGCTGGCGGCCGCCGGACGCATCCCCCACCTCGCCCGGCATCTGCCCGGCGGCGGCTGGGAGGAGCGGCACGCCCCGGGCAGCTTCACCTACGCCTCGCACCAGGCGATGTTCGCCGGGTTCCTGCCGACGCCCGCCTCCCCGGGGCCGCACCCCCGGCTGTTCGCGGCGCGGTTCGCGGGCAGTGAGACGACGGCGGACGGCACGTTCGTGTTCGACACCCCGGATCTGGTGTCGGGGCTCGCCGCCGAGGGATATCGCACGGTGTGTATCGGCGGGGTCGGCTTCTTCAACCGCCAGGGGGCGCTCGGTTCGGTGCTGCCCGGGATGTTCCAGGAGAGCCACTGGGAGCCCGGCTTCGGCGTCGCCTCGCCCACCTCGTTCGAGGAGCAGGTGGCACGGGCGGAGGAGGTCGTCGCGGCGCTCCCCCGGGAGCAGCGGCTGTTCCTCTTCGTGAACGTGTCCGCCCTGCACCAGCCGAACTGGTTCCATCTGCCCGGTGCGACCCGCGAGGCGGGCGACTCCAGGGCCACGCACGCGGCGGCCCTGGAGTACGTGGACCGGCACATCGGCCGGCTCTTCGCCGCCGCGAGCAGCCGCCGCCGGTGTTTCGCCATCGTCTGCTCCGACCACGGCACCGCCTACGGCGACGACGGCTACACCGGTCACCGGCTCGGCCACCCGGCTGTCTGGACCGTCCCGTACGCCCACTTCTTCCTCGAACCACCCGCAACACCCGAACCGGGGGCCGCCCGATGACGATCACCACCGGCACCACCGGCACTCCCGCGCCGCCCGCCGTCCGGCCGTACGAGAGTTACGTCTACGCCTATCCGCACAAGACGGCCTACCGTCCGCTGGCGGACCGCCCCGCCCTGCGGTCGCTCTGGGCGGCGGATCCGAAGGACGCGCTCTCCCTCTACCTCCACATACCGTTCTGCGAGGTCCGCTGCGGCTTCTGCAATCTCTTCACCCGGATCGGCGCGCCCGAGGAGCTGACGACGCGCTATCTGGACGCGCTGGACCGACAGGCCCTGGCGGTGCGGGAAGCCCTGGGTGACGAGGAACCGGTGCGGTTCGCGGCGGCGGCGTTCGGCGGCGGGACGCCGACCTTCCTGACGGCGGGCGAGCTGGAGCGGCTCTGCGACATCGCCGAGAAGCGGATGGGCGCCGACCTGAGCGCGGTCCCGCTCTCCGTGGAGACCTCGCCCTCCACCGCCACCGCCGACCGGCTGGCGGTGCTCGCCGGCCGGGGCACGACGAGGGTGAGCATCGGCGTGCAGAGCTTCGTGGACGAGGAGGCCCGGGCGGCCGTCCGTCCGCAGCGCCGCGCCGACGTGGAAGCGGCGCTCGGCCGGATCCGGGACGCCCGGATCCCGGTGCTGAACATCGACCTGATCTACGGCATCGACGGGCAGACCGAGCGCAGCTGGCTCGCCTCGCTCGACGCGGCGCTGGCCTGGCGGCCGGAGGAGCTGTACCTCTATCCGCTGTACGTGCGCCCGCTCACCGGCCTGCACCGCCTGGGTGCGGCGGCCGACGCCGAGGCGCAGGCCCTGGAGGACGCCGCCTGGGACGACCAGCGGCTGCGGCTGTACGCGGTGGGGCGGGACCATCTGCTGGCCCACGGCTACGAACAGGTGTCGATGCGGATGTTCCGGCGGACCGATGCCCTACGTGAGCAGGAGGGCCCGGAGGACTACGCCTGCCAGACCGACGGCATGATCGGCCTCGGCTGCGGTGCCCGTTCGTACACCTCCGCACTGCACTACTCCTTCGACTACGCGGTGGACATGCGGGAGATCCGGTCGATCATCGACCGTTTCACCGCCACAGAGGACTTCTCCCGGGCCGAGGTCGGCCGGTACGTCGACGTGGACGAGGCACGTCGGCGGCACCTGTTGCAGTCGCTGCTCCAGGCGGCGGGGCTGCCGGTGGCGGAGTACCGGGCCCGGTTCGGTACGGACCCGGGCGCGGACTTCCCGGCCGAGCTGGCGGAGTTCGCGGCCCGGGGCTGGCTCGACGCGTCGGCGCCGGACGGTCTCCTGCGACTGTCCCCGTCGGGTCTCGCCCACTCCGACGCGCTGGGTCCCGCCCTGTTCTCCCCCGGGGTGCGGGCGGCGATGGCCGCGTACGAGAGGAAGTGACCGGGCCGTGGACCTGACGATTCTCTACCGGGGGCCGCTCGCCTCCTGCGACTACGACTGCCCCTACTGCCCGTTCGCCAAGCGGCGGGACAGCCGCGCGCAGCTGACGGCGGACCGGGAGGCGCTGGAGCGGTTCACCGGCTGGGCGGCGGAGCAGACGGACGACCGGCTGTCGGTGCTGTTCACGCCGTGGGGCGAGGGGCTGGTGCGCTCCTGGTACCGGCGGGCGCTGACCGAGCTGTCGCGGCTGCCGCACATCCAGCGGGTCGCGATCCAGACGAACCTCAGCGGCCGCACCGACTGGCTGGCGGACGCCGATCCGGAGCGGATCGCGCTCTGGTGCACGTATCACCCGGGACAGACCCCGTACGACCGGTTTCTGGGCAAATGCCGGGAATTGTCGGCGAAGGGCATCCGCTACAGCGTGGGGGTGGTCGGGTTCGACGAGCATCTCCACGAGGCGCGGCGGCTGCGGGCGGAGCTGCCGGAGGCGGTCTATCTCTGGGTGAACGCCGCCGAGGGGCACACGTACACCGACGAGGAGGCGGCGCGGTGGACGGAGCTGGATCCGCTGTTCCCCTACAGCCGTGATCCGCACCGCTCGGCGGGGCTGCCCTGCCGGACGGGCGAGTCGGTGATCTCGGTGGACGGGGACGGCACGGTGCGGCGCTGCCACTTCGTCAAGGCGGAGCTGGGCAGTCTCTACGACGGCAGCTACCGCCGGGCGCTCGGCCCGCGGGCGTGTCCGCTGGCCGTGTGTGACTGCCACATCGGCTATGTCCATCTGGAGTCGCTGCCGCTGTACGACGTGTTCGCCGGCGGTGTCCTGGAGCGGATACCGGCGGCGTACGGCACGGGCACGCCGCCGGACGGGCTCGTCGTGCCGAACCCGTCCCGGCGTGCGCTGCCTCTGCTGGAGCCCTGAGGAGCCTGCCGAAGCTCCCGCTACAGCGGCAGCAGGTCCGGGCGCTTGGCCTCGACGTGGTCGCCGGAGGACTCGCCGCGCAGCCGTCGGCCGATCCAGGGCACCAGGTACTCGCGGGCCCACTGGATGTTGTCGCGCCGCTCGTCGAAGGGGCTGCGCTGGGCCTGCGGCGGCCAGGGCTGGTCGGGGTCGGCGGGCACGTCGTGGCCGAGGACCTGGGCGGCGCGGAGCGCGACGCGGGTGTGGCCCTCGGGCGACAGGTGCAGCCGGTCGGCGTCCCACGCCCGGCGGTCCTGGACGGAGCGCAGCGACCACAGGTCCAGCACGGGGCACTGGTAGCGGTCGGCGATGGCCCGCAGATGCACGTTGTACGTGGCGATCTTGCCGCGCATGTGGCGCAGCACCGGAACGCCCCGGGTGTCGAAGCCGGTGGTGACCATGACCGTGCCGACGGCGTTGCTCAGGTCGGCGACGGCTCGCTCGAAGCGCTCGGCGAGATCGTCGGGGTCGGTGCCGGGCCGGATGATGTCGTTGCCGCCCGCGCAGAAGCTGACCAGGTCAGGGGCCAGTTCCTTGGCGCGCGGCACCTGTTCCTCGACGATCTGGTCGAGGAGACGTCCTCGTACGGCGAGATTGGCGTAGCGGAAGTCCCCGTGCGGGGAGTCCTCGTGCGGGGCGTCCTCGGAGCCGGCCGGGTCGGGGGCCGGGAGCCGGTCGGCGAGGAGCACCGCGAAGCGGTCCGCCCAGCCTACGAAGGTCCCGTCGGGGCCGGGGTCGCCGACGCCCTCGGTGAAACTGTCGCCGATCGCCGCGTACGACCCGATGGTGTGCTGCTGGTTGTTTCTCGAATCGTCTGCCACAAGGACTTATCCTGCATCGTCCGATGTGACCTACGCGACCGTAATACGGGGTTGACGGGTGGTGAGATAGACCACCCGGTCAGTTTTTGGTAAACCCGGAATAAAGCGAGGGGCGGTACGCCGCCGCGCACCGCCCCTCGGACACTTCTCGTCGCCGCTCGGTCAGAGGGAGACGCCGTGCTGACGCAGGTAGGCGATCGGGTCGACGTCCGAGCCGTAGCTCGGGCCGGTGCGGACCTCGAAGTGCAGGTGCGGGCCGGTGGAGTTGCCGGTGGAGCCGGAGAGGCCGATCTGCTGGCCGCCGGTGACGGTCTGGCCGACCGAGACGTTCAGCGCGGACTGGTGGGCGTACTGGGAGTACATGCCGTCCTCGTGCTTGATGACGACCTCGTTGCCGTACGCGCCGCTGTTGCCGGCCGAGACCACGGTGCCCGGACCGATGGCGAGGACGGGGGTGCCGGAGGCGGCCTGGAAGTCCGAGCCGGTGTGGTAGCCGCTGGACCAGCTGGCGCCGGAAGCCCGGTACTGCGTGGTGACGTTGGCGTTGGCCAGCGGGGCGGACCAGCCGGAGCCGGTGGCCTCGGAGGTACCGGTCTGCGCCGAGGCGCCGGAGCCCTCGGAGTCGTCGGCGGAGATGGTGTCGCCCTTCGGGGCCTCTTCCTTCGGCGCGGCCTTCGGGGCCGGTTCCGCCTTCTTCGGGGCGGCCTTGGGAGCGGCGGACTTCTCGGCCGGGGCGGAGCCCTTGGCGCCGAGGGTCAGCTTCATGCCCGGGTGGATCAGGCTGGGGTTGTCGCCGACGGTGGAGCGGTTGTCCTGGTAGAGCTTCTCCCACCCGCCCTTGAGCTGGTGCTCGGCGGCGATCTTCGACAGGTAGTCGCCGGCGACGACGGCGTACGTCTTCGGGGCGGCCTTCGACGCGGCGGGGGCGGCGGCAGGAGCGGTGTGCGCGGCGGCGACCGAGGCGGCGGCCGGGGCGGCCTGGTCCGCGGCGTTCGCGACGGTGGCGCCGATGAGCGGGAGGGCGAGTGCGGCGCCACCGGTCCCCGCGGCGAGGACGCCGCGGGAGATCGGGCCGGACTTCGGACGACGGTGCTTACCCGTTGCGGGCATGGGGAAGTTCCTCTCCGGCGCCTGCGAGGTGAGCTGTCGGGTTCGGGCTGGAGATGCCCGGTCGCGTTGCGGCGACTTCACCCCTAGCCGGTCCGGATCACTCCGGATCGGCGGCTTACCTGGTTCCCCCGCTCCTGCCACACGTGAGTGGGTGGGTGCGAATTCCGGGCGGCGGCAGGATTAGGCGATCCGTCCGGATTGACGGTGACCGTAAACCGGTCAGGACGGGCGGAACAAGCCATCGGTTGCCCGGCGGAATCATCGATTCGATATCGCTCCGGATTTCCCGTCACACTCCGTGGATTACGGATCTTGAATTTCCGTACGGGCAACGGGAATGCCCGACGGGGCGCTCACCACGGACCGTCACGGATATGATCCCGCTCACCCCCGAAATCTCATCTCCCCCATTAGCGGGGCATGTTCTGCGAAATGCACCAATACGGACATGCTGCGGACGGCGCCCCTGACGCCGGGTCAGCCCGGCTCGCCCGGCGCCCGCCCCCGGGGGAGGGAACCGTGATGATTTTCCGTCGAATCGATGTCGTATCGTCACGGGAGCGCCCTCGCCGGAGAGCCGCGCCGACGCCCGAGAACCGAGGAGTCCCCGTGACGCAGCAGGTGCCGCAGATCCCGCCGACAGAGACCGTGCTGACCGGAGTCCGCAACTTCCGCGACGTGGGTGGGCTCCCCACCGCGGACGGTCGCCGCACCGCCTTCGGCCGGCTCTACCGCAGCGGCCATCTGGCGCACGCCACCGCCGAGGACGCCGCCTTCCTCGGCGGTCTCGGACTGCACACGATCTTCGACTTCCGCCACTCCGCCGATCACCGGCTCGACGGGTACGACATCGAGCTGGCCGGTGTCCGCAATGTCAGCATTCCGCTCTCGGACCCGGCCGACGGCGCGGAGTTCTGGCGGCTGGTGAGCAGCGGGAACATCGAGCAGCTGCGCTCGGTCCTCGCGGGCGGCAAGGGCGTCGACCGCATGATCCGGATGTACCGCGCGACGATCGAGGACCGCACCGCCGAGCACAGCCGGGTCCTGCACGCCCTGGCCGAGGACAGCGTCCCGGCCCTGATGCACTGCGCGGCGGGCAAGGACCGGGCCGGTCTCTCGATCGCGGTCGCCCTGCTCGCGGTCGGTGTCGTACCGGAGGCGATCGAGGAGGACTACCTCAAGTCCAACGACCTCCACCGCCGGTACCAGGTGAAGCGCTCGGACCCGTCCGGGGCAGGCATGTCGGCCGAGGTGACGGAACTGCTGGACCCGCTGTTCGGGGCGCGGCCCGTCTATCTCGCGGCGGCCTTCGCGGCCATCGAGGAGAACTGGGGAACGACCGACCGCTATCTGTCCGAGGGGCTGAAGATCTCCCCCGAGACCCGGGAGCGGCTGCGCGAGCGGCTGCTCGACGAGGGCTGACCCCTACGGCGAAGGCGCGCGCCGTCACTTGCTCCCGGCCACCACGAAGAGCAGGTAGAGGAAGGCCGCGATGACGTGGCCCGCCACCAGGTAGGCGAAGAGCCGGATGATGACGCCGCGCGGCATCCGCTTCTCCTGCGGGTCCTCGTCCGGGCGGCGCCCGGGGCCCAGCGGGTCGTAGTGTTCGGAATCGGACATGACGGTCCTCTCTGTCGGCCTCGCGGCCGGTGGAGTGAAGGGTGGGGCGGGCGGGAACAGCCCGTCAGCGCGGGTGCAGTCCGCTGCCGAGGCAGAACTCGGCGGCGGGACTCTGCAGCAGGGAGTGGACGAAGAGCAGCTCCGCGCCACAGCGGCCGACGGCCGCGATCCGGTGCGGGGTGAGCGAGTCGAAGTGGGCACTGTCGCCGGGTTCGAGGTCATGGACGGTGTCGCCGAGCCCGACCCGCAGCCGGCCCTCCAGGACGTACAGCCACTCCTCGCCGGGGTGGACCCGGACCAGGTCGTCCTGGGCGCCGTAAGGGACACGCACCCGCAGCGCCTGCATCGCGCGGCCGGAACCGCCCGCCCGCCGGTACATCCAGCCGTCCGCCTCCGCCCCCTCGAAGCCGCCGCCGCGGATGATCGCGTCCCGTTCGGGCGGCTGCTCTCCGAGCAGCTCGGAGACCGTCGTACCGTAGATGCGGGCGAGTCCCAGCAGCATCGGCAGCGAGGGCTGCCTGCGGCCGGTCTCCAGCCGGGAGAGATGGGCCGGGGAGAGTCCGGCGCGCTGGGCCGCGGTCTCCAGGGTGAGACCGCGGGAACGGCGCAGATCGCGCAGTCGGGGAGCGACGCCGGGGAGCTCGTCCGGCACCCCTTCGTCCGGAGGGTTCATGCCTCTATTGGGCCAGGACCTTTCCTCTGAGGCAAATAACTTGCCTCAGAGGCAAACGCCGCCGGGTCAGCGATGGGCCACGGCCTGCCTGACCAGCGTCCGGCCGAAGTCCCACATCAGCCCGCCGCCGCTGTGCGCGTCCTCCATGACGGAGGTGAACGCCTCGACGAACCGGTCCGCCTCCTCGTCCCCGATGACCAGCGGCGGGATCAGCTTGATCACCTCCAGATGGTCGCCGGAGACCTGGGTGAGGATCCGGTGCCTCTGGAGCAGCGGCACGACGACCATCTGGGCGAAGAGTCCCTTGCGGGCCGCCTGGAGCATGGTCCAGCGGCTGCGGAGCTTCAGCGAGGAGGGCCGGCCGAACTCGATGCCGATCATCAGCCCGCGCCCGCGCACCTCGTGCAGCAGCTCGTAGCGGTCCACCAGGGCGGCCAGCCGCTCACGCAGCAGATCACCGGTGCGCCGGGCGTTCGCGACGATCTCCTCGTCCTCCATGACCGTCAGGACGGCGAGCCCGGCCGCCATCGCCTGGGCGTTGGAGCCGAAGCTCGCGGAGTGGACGAGGACCCGGTCCATCGAGGAGTAGACCTTGCGGAAGATCCAGTCCTTGCCGAGGGTCGCGCCGACCGGCACATAGCCGCCGGAGAGGGCCTTGGCCACGCACACGAGGTCGGGCTCGACCCCCTCCTCGTGCTGGTAGGCGTAGAAGTCCCCGGTACGCCCGAGGCCCGTCTGGACCTCGTCGGCGATCAGAAGCGCCTTGTGCCGGTGCAGCAGCTCCTGGGCCTCGCGCAGATAGCCGGGCGGCGCGGGGTGCACACCCTTGCCCTGGATCGGCTCGACGACCAGGGCCGCGACGTCGCCCCGCTTCAGCTCGCGGCGCAGCGCGTCGAGGTCGCCGAGCGGGACGGCCGTGTCGGGCAGGAGCGGGGCGAAGCCGTCGCGGAAGCCGCTCTCCCCGTTGACGGACAGCGAGCCCGTGGTGAGCCCGTGGAAGGCGTGGTCGCAGTAGAGGACTCTGGGCCTCCCGGTGGCGTACCGGGCGAATTTCAGTGCCGTCTCGACCGCTTCGGTGCCGCTGTTGCCGAAGAAGACGCGGTCCAGGTGCGGGCTGTGGGCCAGCAGCTTCTCGGCGAGCAGTCCGGGAAGCGGCTGGCAGTCGAAGCGGGTGAGGTCGGCGAGCCGGGCGTCGAGCACGTCGTGCAGGGCCTTGCGGACGACCGGGTGGTGCCGGCCGATCCCCATGACGCCGAACCCGGCGAGCATGTCGAGGTAGTCGTTGCCCTCGGCGTCCCAGAAGTACGCGCCCTCGGCCCGCTCGTAGACCTTGTCGAAGCCGATGGTGTGCAGCATGCGCGGCAGCTGGTGGTTCAGGTGGCGCGCGTGAAGCTCGTACCGTTCGGCCCCGCGTTCGGCCAGGAGCCGTCCGAGGTCGAAGCCGCCCGGCCCGCCGTCCGTCACCGGTTGCCGCCCACGCTCTCCCGCGCCGCGCGCAGGGACTCCTTGAGCGATCCCATGGTGGCGAGCACGGCGGTGGGCTCGTAGCCGCAGTGCGCCATGCAGTTGGCGCAGCGCGGGTCCTTGCCCCGGCCGTACTTCTCCCAGTCGGTCTCCTCGATGAGCTGACGGTACGTCGGTACGTAGCCGTCGCTCATCAGGTAGCAGGGGCGCTGCCAGCCGAAGAGGGAGTAGTTCGGGATGGCCCAGGCGGTGCACGGGAAGTCCGCCTTGCCCTCCAGGAAGTCCAGGAAGAGCGGCGAGTGGTTGAGCCGCCAGCGGGCCCGGTTGCCGCCCGCGAAGGCCTTCTTGAACAGCTCGCGGGTCTGCTCGACGCCGAGGAAGTGCTCCTGGTCGGGGGCCTTCTCGTAGGCGTAGGCGGGCGAGATCATCATCTCGTCGACGTGCAGGTCGTCGTTGAGGTAGTTGAGGACCTCGATGATCGTCTGTGGGGTGTCGGTGTTGAAGAAGGTGGAGTTGGTGGTGACGCGGAAGCCGCGCGCCTTCGCCTCCTTCATCGCGGCGACGGCCTCGTCGAAGACGCCTTCCTTGGCGACCGACTCGTCGTGCCGCTCGCGCAGTCCGTCGATGTGCACGGCGAACGCGAAGTACGGGGACGGGGTGAACTTGTCGAGCTTCTTCCGCATCAACATCGCGTTGGTGCAGAGGAAGACGTATTTCTTCCGGGCGACGAGCTGGCGCACGATCTCGTCGATCTGCGGATGCATCAGCGGCTCGCCGCCGGCGATGGACACCATGGGGGCCCCGGATTCGAGCACCGCGCCCACCGCCTGGGCGACCGGCATGCGCTGCTTCAGGACACCGGCCGGGTGCTGGATCTTGCCGCATCCCTCGCAGGCGAGGTTGCAGGCGAACAACGGCTCCAGCTCGACGATCAGCGGGAACTTCTCACGCTTGCGGAGCTTCTGTTCGAAGAGATACGTCGCAACCTTGATGGTCTGGCGGAGCGGCATGGCCATCTAGCTCACCTCCTGGGGAGCAGTAAAGATCGGTGCCATTCATAGAAAGCCGGAAGGACGGCGCGAAGTACGCGGAACGCCGATATTCCACCGCGGACCGTGCCGATACGGACGAGCTCATGCTCAGGAGCGTCCACGACCACCCGGACGGCCGCAACCGGGCGCGGTCCGTGACACAGAGCGGTACGCAGTGTCGCGGCGGACTCCATGTCGACCGCGATGGCCCCGCTCGCCCGCAGCGCGGCCCGCTCGGGCCCCCGTACGACATGGTCGGAGCCGGTCAGCGGGCCGGTGTGGACCCTGCGGCCGGGGAGGGCGCGGGTGAGGGCGGCGACCAGGACGCCGGTGCCCGTGCAGGGGGTGGTGCCGTCCGCGTCCCGGGTCTCCTCGGCGACGACGAGGTCCCCGGGGTGCATCCCCGGGGCGAGCCCGGCGCAGAAGCCGGAGGCGATCACCGCTGCGTCGGGGACCCCGCCGGGGCCCAGGAGGCGCGCCACGGCCGCCTCCGCCGCCCGGGGGCCCATTCCGGTGCGCAGGACCCGGACCGGACCCGGGGCGCCCCTGCCGCTGCGCAGGGCCACCTGCTCGATGCCGAGGGCGCAGGCGACCAGCAACGGCGTCACGGGGCTCCCGGACCCTCGCGGATCGCCCATCAGACCCCCTCGGCGGCGTCCGGGCGGTCCGCGAACGGGTCGCCGTGCACATAGCGCCCGAGTGCGGTGAGGGGGAAGACCTGGCGGTAGAGGTGGTAGTTGATCGAGAAGTCCCAGGGGAAGCCGGTGCCGGTGAAATACGGCTCGTCCCAGGAGCCGTCGGCCTGCTGCGCCTCGGTCAGCCAGGTGACGCCCCGGGTGACGGAGGCGGTGTCCCGGCGTCCCGCGGCCAGGAGGGCGAGCAGCGCCCAGGCGGTCTGGGAGGCGGTGGACTCACCGTGCCCGATCCACTTCTCCTCCTGGTAGGAGCGCAGGTCCTCGCCCCAGCCGCCGTCGTCGTTCTGGACGGACTCCAGCCAGTCGACGGCCCGGCGGATCGCGGGGTGCCCCGCGGGCAGGCCGGCGGTGATCAGTGCGGGCACCACGGATCCGGTGCCGTAGACGTAGTTGACGCCCCAGCGGCCGAACCAGGCGCCGCACGCCTCCTGTTCGGCGAGCAGCCACTCGATGCCCTCGCGGGTACGGGGGTGGCTCGCGAGCCCTTCGACGGCGAGCATCTCCACGACATGGCCGGTGACGTCGGCCGACGGGGGGTCGATGACCTCGCCGAAGTCGCAGAAGGGCAGCCGGTTCGGAAAGGCGCTGGTGTTATCGGCGTCGAACGCGCCCCAGGCCCCGTTGCGGGACTGCATCCCGAGGTTCCAGCGGACCCCGCGGGCGATCGCGGCCTCCAGCCGGGCGGGGTCGGGGTGGCGCACCCGGCGCAGCGCCAGGACGACCTCGGCGGTGTCGTCGATGTCGGGGTAGTTGTCGTTGTGGAACTCGAACGCCCAGCCGCCCGGGGCCAGTTCGGGTTTGCGGACCGACCAGTCTCCGGGGCGGGTGATCTCCTCGGCCAGCATCCAGTCGGCGGCCTTCACCAAGGCGGGGTGGTCGGGTCTCAGCCCGGCGTCGGCGAGTGCGATGGTGGCCAGGCAGGTGTCCCAGACGGGCGACTGGCAGGCCTCGATCATGCGGGCGCCGTCCTCGCGGCGCACGGCGAACCGGTCGAGCGAGGCCAGGCCGGCCTTCATCACCGGGTGGTCGAGGTCGTAGCCGAGGAGGTGCAGGGCGATGACCGAGTAGACGGCGGGCGGCTGGATCCCGCCCCAGCAGCCGTCGTTCTCCTGGCGTTCGATGATCCAGCGGGCGGCCACGTTCATCGCGATACGGCGCAGTGGGCGCGGGGCGACCTTGTGGTAGAGGTGCAGCCCTTTGTCGAGGCGCTGGAAGAGACCGTCCCAACTGGCGCGCGGGGCAAGCTTCCTGGGCGGGTTGGGGTGGTCCGGGTCGGCGTGCAGCTCGTCCAGGGCGAAGGGCGCGGGCCGCACGGGGCGCTTCGCGGAGACGATGGTGAGCGGCACGATGGTCTGCCGGGCCCAGCAGCCGAAGTCGTAGATGTTGAGCGGGACCCACTTGGGGAAGAACATCAGCTCGGGCGGGAGTTCGGGGAGGTCGTCCCATTTCCACCAGCCGAACAGGGCCAGCCAGATGCGGGTGAACACGCGGGCGGCGGCGATGCCTCCCTGGTCCCGGATCCAGCCGGAGGCGCGGGCCATGTGCGGTTCGTCGGGGCGGTCCCCGGCCAGCCGCAGGGCGACGTACGCCTCGATCGTGGCGGAGAGGTCGCCGGGTCCACCGTAGAAGGTGTTCCAGGTGCCGTCGCCGAGCTGTTCGCCCCGGATGAAGAGGGCGGCGGCCCGGGTCGTCTCCGGGTCCTGGATACCGAGGAACTGGCGCAGGAGCAGGTCCTCGGCGTCCATCGTGACGTTGGTGGCGAGGTCGCCCTTCCACCAGCCCTGCTCGTCCTGTCTGCCGAGGAGGTGCTCCACGGAGCGTTCCGCGGCCCGCCGCGCGATGTCGGTGACATCGTTGGCAGCGGTTCTCGTGTCGGTCGGATCGTCGGCGGGAGCCCCGGTGATGTTCGCGGCCCCGGTCGATCCGTCGGTCGTCGCTGTCATGAGCTTCCCCTTACGTGCAGTCGGTTCTCTGCTGTGCTGGGGTCTCCGTCGGCCGGCGCCCCGGTGAGGGCGCCGGCCGGCGACTGCGAGTCATATGGAGAGAGCGATCATCTCTTTCGTACCACCACGAAGTCGGCGAGCTCGGTGAGCTGCTCCCGCACCCGGTGGGGCATGTCGACGGCGTGCAGCGCCTCGATGGCGTGTCCGTGCTGACGACGGGCTTCCTGGGCGGTCCACTCGCGGCCGCCCGCCTCCTCGATGAGCGCCGCGCGGGCGGCGAACTCCTCTTCGGAGAAGCTGTCGAAGTCGTTGCTCTTGGCGTCGGCGGCGAGCAGTTCGCCGAGCCGCTCGGAGGCCTCGCCGCCCGCGGCGAGCGCGGCGACGACCGGCAGGGACTTCTTGCGCTGGCGCAGATCGCTCCAGGTCTGCTTGCCGGTGGACTCCGGGTCGCCCCAGATGCCGAGCAGGTCGTCGACGGCCTGGAAGGCGAGGCCGAGGTGGTAGCCGTACGCCTCCAGAGTGTCGGCGGTACGGTCGTCGGCGCCGCCGAGCACCGCGCCGATGGAGGCGGCGCAGGCCAGCAGGGCGCCGGTCTTGTTGCCCTCCATCTCCAGGCACTCCTCGACGGTGACCCGCTCGCGGTGCTCGTAGGAGATGTCCTGGGCCTGCCCGTCGATGAGCTTGCGGGTGGCGGTGGTCAGCCGGCGGGCCGCTCGGCCCGCCTCGACCGTGCCGAGCTCCAGCAGCAGGTCGTAGGCGAGGGCGAAGAGCGCGTCGCCGACCAGGATCGCCTGGGCGGGGCCGTGCACCTTCCATACGGTGTCGCGGTGGCGGCGCTGTTCGTCGCCGTCCATCAGATCGTCGTGCAGCAGCGAGAAGTTGTGCACGAGTTCGACGGCCACGGCGCCGGGGATGCCGGCCTCGGCCGGGGCGCCCGCCGCCTCGGCGGACAGCAGGGCGAGCGCGGGGCGCACGGCCTTGCCGCCGTCGCCGTCCGAGGGCCGGCCCGCCGCGTCGATCCAGCCGAAGTGGTACGCGGCGACGGTGTCCATGGGCGGCGCGAGCCGGTCCACGGCAGCCCGCAGGACCGGCGCTGACAGGGCTCGTCCGCGCTCCAGAAGCGCGGTGACGTCCGCGGTGTCAGCCACGGTGTCGTAAGCCGGATTCGCCGGGGTCACAGACTCTCCTCTTGTTCCGGTGGTACTGCTCATGCCGCCTCCTGAAGCGGATGTCCTGGGGGGCGGCCGAGGTCGTGGAGGGCCGCGTCGGCGGCGGCTCCGCCGCTGCGCACGGCACCCTCCATCGTCGCGGGCCAGCCGGTGTCGGTCCAGGCCCCGGCCAGCTGGAGGCCGGGCAGCCGGGTTCGGGGGCCGGGGCGCAGCCGTCCGACGCCCGGGGCGGGCGCGAAGGTGGCGGTGCGCTCCCGGGTGACGAAGAAGTCGCGGATGCCCGCGCCGCGGGCGGCGGGCAGGAGGCGCTCCAGCTCGGGCAGGTAGCGGGAGCGCAGTTCGGCGACGGGGAGGTCGATCTCGGCCTGGGCGGCCGACTGCGAGACGGCCAGATACTGCCCGGGGCCCTTCAGGCCCGAGGAGTGGGTGCGGTCGAAGACCCACTGGACCGGGGAGCCGATCGCGGCGAAGAACGGCCTGCGCAGCACCTTGCGGTCGTAGATGACGTGCACGTTGAGAATGGGTGCGTTGTCGATGTCGAGCAGCAGCTCCGGCTCGTCCAGCGCGCCCGCGGGCAGCAGGTCGTGGGTCTCGGTCTGCGGCACGGCCAGCACGACGGTGTCGGCGGTGATCCGCTCCCCCGCGCTCTCGACGCTCCAGCGGCCGTCCTCGGTGCGGGTGAGGGAGCCGACCTTGGCGCGGAGTTCGGTGCGGACGCCCGCGGTGTCCAGGGCTTTGCGGGCGAGGGTGTCGTGCAGGTCGCCGAGCGGGACGGTGGCCCAGCCGATGTCGGCGGCGCCGGGGTCGGAGAGCAGGCCGGTCTTGAAGACCTTCGCCGCGAGCGCCATGGAGGCGTCCGGGGCGGTGGCGTTCAGGGTGGCGACGCCGACGAGGTCCCAGAGAGCCTCGATGGCGCGCTCGGACTGGCCGTGCCGGCGCAGCCAGGTGGCGAAGTCGATCCGGTCCAGCTCGGGGTCGGCGGGGTCGAGGCGGCCCAGCGCCAGGGCGGCCCGGCCCACGGCCGCCTTCTCGGCGAGCGAGAGGTGCGGATAGGCGGCGAGGCCGCCCGCCAGGTGCAGCGGTACGGGCAGGGCGGTGCGGCGGATCCGTCCCAGGCGCGGTCCGGCGGCCCGGCCGACGTCCAGCACGGGGACGTCGAGGCGGTCCTGGAGCGGGGCCAGGTGCGCGGCGTCGATGCGGTCGAGGAACCAGCGGTAGCCGGTGCAGCAGCGCAGGTAGACGTGCTGGCCGTTGTCGACGGTGAGGTCGCCGCGCTGGAAGGAGAAGGCGAGGCCGCCGAGGCGGGGCCGGCCTTCCAGGAGCGTCACGTCGAGTCCGGCGTCGGCGAGACGGAGCGCCGCCGTCACCCCGGCGAGGCCACCGCCGACGACCACGCCGACGGGGCGCGGGCTCTCGTCGCTCATGCCTGCCCCTCCCGCCGGGTCGTGGCTGTCTGCCGGGTCCTCACCCTGCAGATCGTCGCAGTCAGTGACGCGTCGGGCCACCGGAGGGTTGCCCGGGGACGGGAGCCGCGCAGCCGCATCAGGCTCGCCCCCTGGCGGTGAGCCGCGAGATGTGGCGGGCGTCGAGACCGGACAGGCCGCGCACCGCGACGTAGGCCTTCTCGTGGCCGGGCAGGGAGACCCGGCCGCGCAGGACGGCTTCGGGGTCTCGCTCGATCCGGTCGAGGAGGCGGCGGTAGATCCCGGCCATCGCGGCGACGCAGGCGCCGCTGCGGCGGTCGAGCATCGGGAGCAGTCGGTAGCCCTCGGCGAACAGGGCGCGGGCGCGGCGGACCTCGAAGTGGATGAGGCCGGCGAAGTCGGACCCGGGCGGCGGGGTGGTGCGGTGGAACCCGGCCGAGCAGCCGAATTTGGCCAGGTCGTCGGCGGGCAGGTAGGTGCGCCCGTTGCCCGCGTCCTCGCGGACGTCGCGGAGGATGTTGGTGAGCTGGAGGGCGAGGCCGAGGGTGTCGGCGTACTCCGCGGCCCGCTCGGCCCCGCGGGCGCCCGGCGCGGTGCCGAAGACGCCGAGGCTGAGGCGTCCGATGGCTCCGGCGACGCACCGGCAGTAGGTCTTCAGGTCGTCCCAGGTCTCGTAGGTCGCACCGCGGACGTCCATCAGGACACCGTCGATCAGCTCGTCGAGGCCGCCGAGCGGGAGCGCGAAGCGGCGGGCGGCGTCGGCGAGCGCGACGGCCACCGGGTCGGTGTCGTCCTCCTCGACCTTGCCGTGCCGGACCCGGTCGAGCAGTTCGCGGGTGCTCTCCAGCCGGGTCCGCTTGGTCCCCGCGTCCAGCTCCCCGTCGCCGATGTCGTCGACCCGACGGGAGAAGGCGTACAGCGCCGACATGGCCTGCCGCTTCTCGTTCGGCAGCAGCCGGATGCCGTAGGCGAAGTTACGGGCCTGCTGTCCGGTGACGGCTTCGCAGTAACTGTATGCGGCCTGCACCGGCGGCGACATGTACGTCGTCTGTCCCTCCACGGTCCGGCTCACCTCTCTCCACGCGCTCTTCGCAAGACGGTTCCCACTTCACGCAGCAGGCTGGGCTTGGTGGCCTTGGGCGGTCCGGGCAGGACGTCGAACCCGGCGGCCGAGATCGCCGTGAGCGCGCTGCGGCCGCCCCCGACGAATCCGGCGAGGAGCAGTTTCAGCCTGCCGTCGACGCTGCCCACCAGCGCGGGGCCCTCGTCCAGCAGGTCGCTCGCGCGCTGGGCCTCGTACGCGATCAGGGCGCGGACGGAGGCTCCGGCGGAGGGCGCGGCCAGGTCGGATTCGGTGACCCGGAAGCGTTCCATGTCCTCGGCGGGCAGATAGATCCGGTCGCGTTCCAGGTCTTCGGCGACGTCCTGGAGGTGTTCGACGATCTGGAGTGCGGTGCAGACCGCGTCGGAGCGGCGGACGCGCTCGGGGCTGGTGGTGCCGGTGAGGGCGAGGACCAGGCGGCCGACGGGGTTCGCGGAGAGTTCGCAGTAGGCGGCGAGCTCGGCGTAGGTGCCGTAGCGGCGGACCTTCTGGTCCTGGCGGTTCGCCTCGATCAGGCCGAGGAAGGGTTCGGGGGTGAGCGCGCGGCGCCTCGCGGTGGGGCGCAGGTTGCGCAGCAGGGGGTGGTGCGGCTCCTCGCCGGTGGTGGCGAAGACCCGGCGGAGGTCCCTCTCCAGGGCGTCGAGCATGGCGAGGCGGTCGTCGCTCTGCTCCGGCTCCAGGCCGAGGTGGCGGGCGTCCGCGCCGCCGGGAGCGAGATCGCCGTCGCCGATGTCGTCGACGAGCCGGGCGAATCCGTAGACCGCCATCAGGTCCCCGCGCCAGGCGCGGGGCAGGAAGAAGGGAGCCACGGGGAAGTTCTCGTCCGCGGCCTTGCCGAGGGTGGCGTCGCCGATGTGCGCTGCGGGGGTCGGGGTCACTGCGGACCACCCGGCGCGGGAACGGCAAAACCACGTCGGAGCTGGAGATCTTCCGCCATTGCCGTCACATCTCCCGTTCTACACTGCTGACCCAAAACAACCCTTTTCGGACACGCCGCTCAGTCTTCCGAGTGCACTGCGGCAGAGCGTCGGTGGAGCGGCGTATCGCCCTACTGGCCATGAATCAGCACCGCTCCAGCTTACGTTGTACAGCTCACAGGGGATCGGCGGGGTGGAGCGCCCGCCACCGCTTCCCGGCCGTACCTGTCAACCTTCCCCGGGCACGGCTGACTTGACGTCATCCGCCGGGAGGAGATCGGCCCCGGCCCCCTACTGCGCAGGGCCTGCCCGGCAAAGGGCACCGCACGGCCCCCGCCGGACCGGTCCGGCGGGGGCCACGGGATGGGCTCGGGCTACTTGCCCGTCTCGCGCTCGTACGCCTTGAGGACTTCCTCGGTGGGGCCGTCCATCAGCAGCTCGCCCTTCTCCAGCCACAGGGCGCGGTCGCAGGTGTCCCTGATCGACTTGTTGTTGTGGCTGACCAGGAAGACGGTGCCCGCCTCCTTGCGCAGTTCGCGGATCCGCTCCTCGGAGCGGATGCGGAACTTTCGGTCACCGGTGGCGAGCGCCTCGTCGATCATGAGGACGTCGTGGTTCTTGGCGGCGGCGATCGAGAACCGCAGGCGCGCCGCCATGCCGGAGGAGTACGTGCGCATCGGCAGGGTGATGAAGTCGCCCTTCTCGTTGATGCCGGAGAAGTCGACGATCTCCTGGTAGCGGGAGCGGATCTCGGCCTGGGTCATCCCCATGGCCAGACCGCCCAGCACCACGTTGCGCTCGCCGGTCAGGTCGCTCATCAGCGCCGCGTTCACGCCGAGCAGCGAGGGCTGGCCGTCGGTGTACACATGGCCGGATTCGGTCGGCAGCAGTCCGGCGATGGCCCGCAGCAGTGTCGACTTGCCGGAGCCGTTGGTGCCGATGAGGCCGATGGCCTCGCCGCGGTAGGCGGTGAAGGAGACACCGCGTACGGCGTGCACCTTCCGGACGCCGCGCGGCTCGCCCTTGCCCCGCCGCAGCATGCGGCTCAGCGCGGCGGTGGCGCTGCCCCGGCCGCCGCCCGCGCCGTTGACCCGGTACACGATGTGCACGTCGTCGGCGATCACCGTGGGGATGCGCCCCTGCGCGTTGTCGTCAGCCACGGCCGTACCGCTCCTCCGCCTTCCAGAAGTACACGAATCCCACGACGCCCAGCAGCAACGCCCAGCCCAGGCCGGCGGCCCAGACGTGGTCCGGCAGGTTCTCGGAGCCGTACCCGTCGATCATGGCGAAGCGGACCAGGTCCATGTAGATCGCCGCCGGGTTGTACTGGAGCACGTCAGCGATCCAGGCCGGCTTGTCCTTCAGCATCACCGGGATGGAGAACATGACGCCCGAGGCGTACATCCAGGTGCGCATCACGAACGGCATCAGCTGCGCGAGGTCGGGGGTCTTGGAGCCGAGCCGCGCCATGACGAGGGCCAGGCCGGTGTTGAAGACGAACTGGAGCAGCAGGGCGGGAATCACCAGGAGCCACGACAGCGAGGGGTAGCTGCCGAAGATGACGGTGACCGCGACCATCACGATCATCGAGAAGAGCAGCTGCTGGAGCTGCTGGAGCGAGAAGGAGATGGGGAGCGAGGCCCGGGGGAAGTGGAGGGCCCGGACCAGGCCGAGGTTGCCGGAGATCGACCGGACCCCCGCCATCACCGAGCTCTGGGTGAAGGTGAAGACGAAGACGCCGGTGACCAGGAACGGCACGAAGACGTCGTGGGGGATCCCCTCCCTGGTCCCCAGGATCAGGCCGAAGATCAGGTAATAGACACAGGCGTTCAGCAGGGGCGTGACCACTTGCCACAGCTGGCCCAGTTTGGCCTGGCTGTACTGGGCGGTCAGCTTCGCCCGGGAGAAGGCCAGGATGAAGTGGCGCCGGCCCCAGAGCTGTCGCATGTACGCGAACAGCCCAGGCCGGGCGCCGCTCACGGTCAGGCCGTACTTGGCGGCCAGCTGGGCCGCGTCGAGGCCCTCGTCGGCGGACGGCGGGGTCCCGAGGGCTACCCCACCGTCGTGGGTCGTCTCACTCACAAGTTGAAACTCTCGTCTTCACGCGCAGCCAGTCGCGGGCGCGGCTCAGGCGGACAGGTTCCGGAAAGAAAATACGCCTCATGCTCTCAGAGGTAAGCGTCTCAGATGACCGGAGGTCGGCCCAGCCTCGTCAGCCGCCACACCGTACGCCACTTCATCGGGCGCCGGATTCCGCAAGGAGCCGTCCAGCCTTCCCGGAATCCGCCGAACCATGCCTTCAGCGCGGGCGGTGACGGGCGCCTGACCAGGGTCAGCAGCAGCCAGACCCCGGTGTAGAGCGGCACCAGCGGGGCGGGCAGGTTCCGGCGGGCGAGCCAGACCCGGTTGCGGGCGACCATGCGGTGGTAGACCGCGTGCCGGGACGGGGCGGTGGTGGGGTGGTTCAGCACCATGTCGGCGCGGTAGTCGATCATCCAGCCCGCGTCCAGCGCCCGCCAGGCGAGGTCCGTCTCCTCGTGGGCGTAGAAGAAGTCCTCGGGCAGCGGGCCGACCTCGGCGATGACCTTGGTGCGTACGGCGTTGGCGCCGCCGAGGAACGTCGTGACGCGCGAGGAGCGCATCGGGTCGGCGGCCCGCAGCCGGGGCACGTGACGCCGCTGGGTGACGCCGGTCTCCGGGTCGGCGATGCGGAAGGTGACGATCCCGAGCTTCGGGTCCGCCTCGAAGGCCTGCCGGCACAGCTCGGCGGTGTCCCGGTTCGGGAGCATCCCGTCGTCGTCCAGGAAGAGCAGCGCGTCCACGTCCGCACCGCAGGGGCCGAACGCCTCGATGCCGACGTTGCGGCCGCCGGGGATGCCCAGGTTCTCGGGCAGCTCGACCGTGCGCACCCCGGCGGGCACCTCGGGGACCGGGGCGCCGTTGCCGACGACCACGACCTCGATCCGGTCACCGTGCTGGGCGGTGACCGAATCGAGGAGGGCGCGGAGCTCGTCCGGGCGGTTGCCCATGGTGATGATCACCGCGCCCAGTTTCATGGGCAGGGTCACTTCAGCCTGCTGGACGCCAGGACGGACACCAGGTGCAGCAGGGTCTGCAGCAGCGCGATGCCGGCCATGACCGCCACGGTCAGGCGGGTGTAGAAGAGGCCGCCCGCGACCGCGTCCACGACGGCCACCACGAGGATCACCAGGGACGCCTCGATGCCGAGGATCAGCCGGTGGAACTTGAGCGCGGCGGCCGCCTTGCGGGCCAGCGCCATCCCGGAGGAGCGCGGCTCGGACGCCGCTTCCTTCACCGGCGGCAGCCCGCCCTGGTGACGGGCCACGCCCACCAGGTCCGTCTCGGCCTTGATCAGGATCGCGCCGAGCGCGGCGAGCGTCCCGAGGAACGCCCAGAGCCAGTCGATCCGGCCCTCGCCCCAGATGTCGGCGGCCCTCAGGCCGAGGCCCACCAGGACCGCCGCGTCGCACAGATAGGCGGCGACCCGGTCCAGGTAGACCCCGCTGAGCGAGTACTGCTTCTTCCAGCGGGCCAGCTCGCCGTCCACGCAGTCGAAGAGCAGGTAGAGCTGGACCATCACCACGCCGAGCACGGCGCCCCAGATACCCGGCACCAGCAGCGCCGGGGCGGCCAGGGCTCCGGCCAGCGTCATGACGTACGTGACCTGGTTCGGCGTGACGCGGGTGTTGACCAGGTAGCGGTCCACGCGCAGCGAGACCTCGCGCATGTACATGCGCCCGGCCCAGTGCTCGCCGCTGCGCCGGTCCTTCACCCCCGGGGGGTGCACGACCGGACGGAGTTCAGCTACTGATGGTCGAGACATAGTCGGCGTACGCGTCCCTGATCTGATCGGTGGACAGGTTGAGGTGCTCCAGGACCGTGAAGCGTCCCGGGCGCGTCTGCGGTGCGTAGTCGACGGCCTTGACGAACTCGTCGACGCTGAACCCGATCTCCTCCGGCAGGACCGGCAGACCGTGGCGGCGCAGTATCGATGCCATCAGGAGGGACTCCTGGCGGGCACCGCGCAGATGCATGGCGAAGCAGGCGCCGAGGCCGACCTGTTCGCCGTGGCTGGCCGCGCGCTGGGGGTAGAGCAGGTCGAACGCGTGGTTGATCTCGTGGCAGGCGCCGGACGCCGGACGCGAGTCGCCCGCGACCGACATCGAGATGCCCGTGAGCACGAGTCCCTCGGCCAGCACCTTCAGGAAGGCGTCGTCGCCGACGCCGCCCGGGTGGCGCAGCACGGCCTCGCCGGCCTGGCGGGCCATCGCGGCCGCCAGCCCGTCGATCTCCTCGCCGTTGACCTCGTGGGCCAGCTCCCAGTCGGCGACGCAGGAGATGTTCGAGATCGCGTCGCCGATGCCGGAGCGGACGTAGCGGGCGGGCGCCTCACGGATCACGTCGAGGTCGATGACCACGGCGATCGGGGTGGGGACCCCGTAGGAGCCGCGCCCGTTGTCGTTGTCCAGCGTGGCGACCGGCGAGCACAGGCCGTCGTGCGAGAGGTTCGTCGCGACGGCGACCATGGGCAGCCCGACCCGCGCCGCGGCGTACTTCGCCACGTCGATGATCTTGCCGCCGCCGAGGCCCACCACGGCGTCGTAACGGTTGCCCTTGATGCCGTCGGCGAGCTTCACCGCGGAGTCGATCGTGCCGTCGGAGACCGGGTACCAGTCGGCACCGGGCAGGACCGGGGCGAGCCTCTCCTTCAGGGCGCGCCCGGAGCCGTCGCTGATCGCGATGGCGAGTTTGCCCGAGGAGGAGATCCGCTGATCGGCCAGGAGACCCGCCAGATCGTCCATGGCGCCGCGTCGGATGTCGACGACGACCGGGGACGGAATGAGCCGGGTCAGTACTGGCACGCGATCTCCCGGCCCTTCTTGAGGTCGTCGTGGTTGTCGATCTCGACCCAGGTCACGGTGCCGATGGGGGCCACGTCGACGGTGAAGCCGCGGTTCACGAGCTCCTGGTAGCCGTCCTCGTAGTAGAGGTCGGGGTCGCGCTCGAAGGTGGTCTTCAGCGCGTCCGCCAGTTCCTCGGCGGCCTCGGCCTCGATGAGGGTGACGCCGATGTACTCACCGGTCGCGGTGGCCGGGTCCATCAGCTTGGTGATGCGCTGGACGCCCTTGCCCTCCTCGGTGATGACCTTCATCTCCTCGTCGGCGAGCACCTTCTCGGTGTCCAGGGCGAGGATGATCTTCTGCCCCTTGCCGCGGGCGTCCAGGAGGGTCTTCTCGACGGAGACCGGGTGCACGGTGTCGCCGTTGGCGAGGATCACGCCGCGCTTGATGACGTCACGGGCGCACCACAGGGAGTAGGCGTTGTTCCACTCCTCGGCCTTGTCGTTGTCGATCAGCGTGAGGCTGAGGCCGTAGGTGGCCTCCAGCTCGGCCTTGCGGGCGTAGACGGCCTCCTTGCGGTAGCCGACGACGATCGCGACCTCGGTGAGGCCGACCTCGGCGAAGTTGGCCAGCGTGAGGTCGAGGACCGTCTTGTCGCCGTCGACAGGGACGAGCGCCTTGGGGAGCGTGTCCGTGTAGGGGCGCAGACGTCGTCCTGCACCGGCTGCCAGTACGAGGCCGATCATGCGAGTTCTCCTTCGTCGTGTACGGCGGGCGCCGAGGAGGACACCCAGAAGCGGATGGACTCCACGAGCACCACCAGAGCCACGGCGACCGCGAGCGCGGTCAGGGCCGTGGTGAAATCCGAGGCGTGGGTGAGTACGGCGGCGAGGACGGCCACCAACGTGGTGCGGCCCTCGTGTCCACCGATCGTCCGCACCAGCCACCGGGGCGGCGCGCCGGTGCCTCCGCGGATGCGGTACACCGTGTCGTAGTGATGGTAGGCGACGGCCGAGATCAGCCCGAAGGCCGCCGGAACGGCGTGCGGGGCGTCGCTGCGGGCCGCCAGCACGAGGATCGTGACGTACTCCGCCGCCCGGAAGAACGGCGGCACCAGCCAGTCGAGCGCCCCCTTGAGCGGGCGGGCGACGGCGAGGCCGGAGAGGACCACGTACACCGCGGCGGCGGCGACGGTGAGCGGGCTGCCGTACGGGAGGAGGAGCGCACCGCCGATCATGACCAGCGTGCCGAGCAGGGCGACGGCCGGAGCCGTGAACGCGCCCCGGAGGCCGGGGGCGACCGCCGCGACCCCCTGGGCCAGCGGACCGGAGTCGGCCAGGTCCGCGAGGGCCTGCGCGGCGCGGTCGGTACGGCTGGCCCGGCGGGTCAGCGAGCGCAGCAGGCGGCCCGCGGTGGTGTAGCAGGCGGCCAGGGAGCAGCCGATGAGCAGGGCGTAGAAGACGATGCGCGGGGTGGTGAGCGCGGTCAGGACCGCGATCATGGCCCAGCGCTCGCCGATCGGCAGCACGATCATCCGGCGTGCCCAGACCGTCCAGCCGACGCTGTCGAGCTTGTCGGAGAGGGCGGCGGTGGGGCTGGTGTTGGCGACCGCGTCGTGGTTGGCCTCGTTGAACGAGAAGTCCACGACATGGCGGCAGGCCTGGAGGACCATCGCGCCGAGCGCCAGGACCCAGACGTCATCACCGCCGCGTACGGCGCCGATGGCGAGCCCCGCGTAATACGCGTACTCCTTGGCCCGGTCGAAGGTGGCGTCCAGCCAGGCGCCCATCGTGGAGTACTGCAGCGAGTAGCGGGCGAGCTGCCCGTCGGTGCAGTCCAGCACGAAGGAGACCAGCAGCAGGATGCCGGCGGCGATGTAGCCGCCGCGGGTTCCGGTGGCCGCCGCGCCCGCCGCGACGAGCGCGGTGATCAGCGACGCGGTGGTGACCTGGTTCGGGGTGAGGCCCCGGCGGGCGCACCAGCGGGCGATGTAGCGGGAGTACGGGCTGATGGCGAAGGTGGTGAAGAAGCCGTCGTGGGCCTTGACCGCGCTGCGCAGCCGGACCGCCTCGTCGTCGACCTCGTCGCGGGCGCTCTCGGCGGCCGCCCGCGCTCCGGCGTCGGTGGGGACGGTGGCGGTGAGCGATCCGAGCTCGGGGCGCTTGACGGCGGTGCCCTCGGCCTCCAGCGCCACGGCGATCCGGCCGGGGACCGTGCGGTCCTCGGGCGCCGGGTCGGTGTCCGGGGCGACGACGGGGGCGCCCGCGCCGACGGCGGCCGTGGTGCGCCGGAGCGCGCGCAGCAGGGCGCCGCGCGCCTCGGGCTGGGCGGTGAGCGCACCGGGCACGGTGGCGGCGGCGAAGCGGGGGTCGGTCAGCCCGAGCCGCAGCGCGTGGACGTGGCCGACGAAACGCGGATCGACGAGGGCGACCCGACGGCCGGCCGGGACGGCGGCCAGGAGGGCTGCGGCGTCACCGGCATCGGCGGCGGTCTGCACGTCGAAGCCCAGGGACCTCAGATCGTCCGCGAGCGACGACCCGGGTACCGGCGTACCGGTGAGGATGGCGGTCGACAGACGAACTCACTCCTTGGCACTGACGTGGACGACACACGGCGGCACGGCCACATGGCGGACCGGCGGTGTGTCGGCTGAGGCTATCGGATGAACGGAAGACCGAGTTCACCACCCGTTTGTGCGCCGTTCGGGTGGACCTGCGCAGCCGGGCGCCGTTCGCGATCATCATCATCGATCGGGGGCCCGGCCCACAAACCCGCGGAGCGGGCCGCCCGAGCGGGGCCCTTAGGCTGGCGGGCATGACATGGCTGATCACAGGCGGGGCGGGTTACATCGGGGCACACGTGGCGCGGGCCATGGTCGCGGCGGGCGAGCGGGTCGTGGTGCTCGACGACCGCTCCAGCGGCATCGCCGAGCGGCTGCCGGACGCCGTCACGCTGGTGGAGGGCCCCGCCTCCGACCGGGCCCTGCTGGACCGGGTGCTGGCCGGTCACGCGGTGAGCGGTGTGGTGCACCTCGCGGCGAAGAAGCAGGTCGGCGAGTCCGTGGAGAAGCCGCTGCTGTACTACCGGGAGAACGTCGGGGGGCTGGCCGTCCTGCTGGAGGCCGTGGTCGCGGCGGGGGTGCGGCGCTTCCTCTTCTCGTCCTCGGCGGCCGTGTACGGCGTACCGGACGTGGACCTCATCACGGAGGAGACGCCCTGCCTCCCCATCAACCCGTACGGCGAGACGAAGCTCACCGGTGAGTGGCTGGTGCGGGCCACCGGCAAGGCGCACGGGCTCTCGACCGCGTGCCTGCGGTACTTCAACGTGGCGGGCGCGGCCGCGCCGGAGCTGGCGGACACCGGGGTCTTCAACATCGTGCCGATGATGTTCGAGCGGCTGACGCACGGCGAGGCCCCCCGGATCTTCGGCGACGACTACCCGACCCCGGACGGCACCTGCATCCGCGACTACATCCACGTCGCCGATCTGGCGGAGGCGCACCTCGCGGTCGCGCGGCGGCTGGACGAGACGGGCGCGGGCGATCTGACGCTGAACGTCGGCCGGGGCGAGGGCGTCTCGGTACGCGAGCTCGCGGACGTGATCGGCGAGGTGACGGGGAGCGATCTGAAGCCGGTGGTCGAGCCGCGCCGGGCAGGGGACGCGCCGAAGGCGGTGGCGTCGGCCGCGCGGATCACCGGGGAGCTGGGATGGACGGCCCGGCGGAGTGTGCGCGAGATGGTCGAGTCGGCCTGGGAGGGCTGGTGCCTGCACCACCCGGGGGCCCGCCCGTGATCGGTTCCAGGTGGCTCCCTTGATCGTGTCAACGCTCTGACCTGCGAAGCGTTTCCGCAGGTCAGAGCACATGACAACGGTGTTCAGTCCCGTGTTGCCCCATACCCCCCACCCGTAGTTCACTGGGCCTGACCGGGGCGGTTGTGCCCCGGCACGTCCTACGGACCTGGAGGCGTTTCGCATGGGGGCTGGCCACGATCACGGGCACACGCACGGCGGGCCGCCCCCGACGGGAACGGCGGCCGCCGCGTACCGGGGAAGGCTCCGGATCGCCCTGGGGATCACCCTGAGCGTGATGGTCATGGAGATCGTCGGCGGGGTGCTCTCCGACTCGCTCGCGCTGATCGCGGACGCCGCCCATATGGCCACCGACGCCCTGGGGCTCGGGATGGCGCTGCTCGCCATCCACTTCGCCAACCGCCCGGCCGCTCCGAACCGCACCTTCGGCTTCGCCCGCGCGGAGATCCTGGCCGCGCTCGCCAACTGTCTGCTGCTGCTCGGCGTGGGTGCCTACCTGATCTTCGAGGCGGTGGAGCGGTTCATCACCCCCGCCGAGACGAAGGGAGGGCTCGCCATCGCGTTCGCCGCGGTCGGCCTGGTGGCCAACATCGTCTCCCTCTCGCTGCTGATGCGCGGGCAGAAGGAGAGCCTGAATGTGCGGGGCGCCTATCTGGAGGTGATGGCCGACACCCTGGGCTCGATCGCCGTGATCGTCTCGGCGGGGATCATCATGGCGACCGGCTGGCAGGCCGCCGACCCGATCGCCTCGCTCGTGATCGGCCTGATGATCGTCCCCCGGACGGTGAAGCTGCTGCGGGAGACCCTGAACGTACTGCTGGAGGCCGCGCCCAAGGGGGTCGACATGGCGGAGGTACGGGCCCACATCACGGCGCTGCCCGGGGTGCTGGACGTCCATGACCTGCACGCCTGGACGATCACCTCGGGGATGCCGGTGCTCTCCGCCCATGTGGTGGTGCGCCAGGAGATGCTCGACTCGATAGGGCACGAGAAGGTGCTGCACGAACTGCAGGGCTGCCTCGGGGACCACTTCGACGTGGAGCACTGCACCTTCCAGCTGGAGCCGAGCGGTCACGCGGAGCACGAGGCGCATCTCTGCCACTGAGTCACGTGGCCGGATGTGGCGCACCCACGGGGCCGGACATGCCCGGACCCGTGGTACGGACAAGCGGCTTTTGTACGGCAGACTTGACCGGACTCCAGGGGTCCGGCGCACGAGGCCGGGGACCAAAGCGAAGGATGGGTATGCCGACCACACCAGCCACCGCGACGCACAGCTCGTCGAACGGCACCGCCGAACCGATCATGCTCGAACTGGTCGACGAGAACGGCGCCACCATCGGCACCGCGGAGAAGCTGGCGGCCCATCAGGCCCCCGGGCAGCTGCACCGCGCGTTCTCCGTGTTCCTCTTCGACGAGCAGGGGCGACTGCTGCTCCAGCGCCGGGCGCTCGGCAAGTACCACTCCCCCGGCGTCTGGTCGAACACGTGCTGCGGGCACCCTTACCCCGACGAGTCGCCGTTCGCGGCCGCCGCCCGGCGTACGTACGAGGAGCTGGGCATCTCGCCGTCGCTGCTGGCCGAGGCGGGCACCGTGCGCTACAACCACCCGGACCCGGCGTCGGGCCTGGTGGAGCAGGAGTTCAATCACCTGTTCGTGGGAATGGCGCAGGAGGCGCTGAAGCCGGACCCCGAGGAGGTCGGCGAGACCGCCTTCGTGACGGCGGCCGAACTGGAGAAGCGGCACGCCGAGGGGCCGTTCTCGGCGTGGTTCATGACGGTGCTGGACGCGGCGCGGCCGGCGATCCGTGAGCTGACGGGGCCCTCGGCCGGCTGGTGACCCGTCGCCCGGTCGCGCACGGGGGCGGGCCGGACAGTGGTGTACGGGGCGGTCAGAGCTGCGTCTTCAACGGCAGCGCCGCCCAGATGATCTTCCCGCCGCTCGCGGTGTGCTCGACGTCGCAGGTGCCGCCCGCCTCCGCGGTGACCACCTTGACCAGCAGCAGGCCCCGGCCGCCGGTCTGGGCGTAGTCCGTCTCCAGGGCGGTGGGGCGGTAGGGGTGGTTGTCCTCGACCGAGACTCTGACCCAGTCGGCGGCGATGGCCACCTCGACGGCCAGCTCGGGCGAGAGGAGCGCCGCGTGTTTGACGGCGTTGGTGACAAGTTCCGAGACGATCAGCAGCAGCCCCTGGAGGATGTCGTCCTCGATCGGCACGCCCTGCCGGCCGAGAAGATCGCGTACGGCGTGCCGGGCGCTGGGCACGGACGCCTCCACCGCGGGGGCGGTGAAGCGCCACACCCCCTCGTACGACACGGGGTCGGCAGGGGCACTCCCGAGGCTCTCCATCGTCCGGCACCAGCTCTCACTCGCACTGCACTGACCGTCGAGTAAAGAGTGTTGGGAATGGCTTGGTCCGGACCGTGCCACTGATCGGAAGTAGCCAGGTATCGGCGCTATTCGACCAAACCTGTAGGCCGCTGGCGCCCAAGTGACTACTTCTGCTCGTCTTCCGGTGCCGTGATCGCCTTGTCCTCGGCCGGGACCGATTCATCGAGCCGCTCCGAGACCATGCTGACGATACGTCGGCCGCCGATGCCGATGGCGATCAGGCCGAGCCCGTCGAACAGCAGGGCCAGCGAGAAGAAGCAGCCGAGCACGTACAGGCTGCTGTGCGGCCAGTCGAACAGCACCAGCAGGCCCAGCAGCAGCCCGAAGGCTCCCTGGAGCAACGTCCACCCCATCTGCGGGCCGCGCACCACGACGCTGCCGACGAGCCGGAAGACCCCGCCGGTCAGAAAGAGCAGGGCGGCGAACATGGTCAGCGCCTCGGCCGTGCCCTCGGGGTGCTTGATGACGACGACACCCGCGGCGATGTTGAGGGCCGCGACCACCACGCCCAGCCAGAAGTAGCTGGTGCCCCGCGACTCGATCGCGTGCAGCAGCCCCACCAGACCGCCGACGAGCAGCAGCCAGCCGAAGAGCAGCATCGAGGTGAGGGTGGCCACGCCGGTGTAGATGAGCCCGATGATGCCCGCGATCACCAGCAGCGTCCCGAGCAGCACCAGCCAGCCGAAACTGCGGCTGAGCTTCCTGCCCTCGGTGGTGGGTCCGTTCATCGACAGCTCCTCACGGTGCGTGCCCGTCTCGCGACCCCTTCCTGATCATAGGTTCGAACCGTGGGGATAGCATCCGGCGCATGGACCGTACGGAACCTCGCCTGATCACGTCCGTCGAACGCGGCATCGCCACCGTCGTGATCGCGAACCCGGCCAAGCGCAACGCGATGACCACCGCGATGTGGCGGAGCCTGCCGGAGCTGCTGGAGCGGCTGGCGGCCGATCCGGCGGTCCGGGTGCTGGTGCTGACCGGAGCCGGTGACACCTTCTGCGCCGGGGCCGACATCTCGGCGCTGCGGGAGAGCGCGGACGGCTCCCCGGGGCTGACCTCCGGGGTGACGGTGGAGGCCGAGGAGGCGCTCGCCGCGTTCCCCCGGCCGACGCTGGCGGCGGTGCGCGGCTACTGCGTGGGCGGCGGCAGCCAGCTCGCGGCCGCCTGCGACCTGCGGTTCGCGGAGGAGGGGGCCTCCTTCGGGGTCACCCCGGCCAACCTCGGCATCGTCTACTCGGCGTCCTCGACCCGGCGGCTGGTCGCCCTCGTCGGCCCGGGCACGGCGAAGCACCTGCTGTTCTCCGGCGAGCTGATCGGCACGGAACGGGCGCTGCGCACCGGCCTGGTCGACGAGGTGCTTCCGCCCGGCGGCCTGGACAAGCGGGTCGAGGAGTACGTACGGCTGCTGGCGTCCCGGTCGCAGCTGACCCAGGCCGCGGCGAAGGAGTTCGCCGCGGGACGGACGGACCGGGACGCCCACTGGGCCGCGGAGGCGCGGGGCAGCACGGACACGGCGGAGGGCGTCGCCGCCTTCCTGGAGCGGCGCGCGCCGCGGTTCACCTACACCACCGCGCCGACGCGCTGAGGCCCTTACCGGGTGATGTGGCGGCTCCTGGACCGCCACTCCTCGACCAGGGCGGCCGGGGCCTTCTGCGGCGAGCCGGAGTCGTAGGGCGGCTGCGGGTCGTACTCCGTGAGCAGCTGCACCGAACGTGCCACGTGGTCGCCCGCGATCCGGCCGAGCAGGGTCAGCCCCATGTCGATGCCGGAGGAGACCCCGGCGGCGGTCACGTACTTGCCGTCGAGGACGACGCGCTCCCCCGTGGGCTCGGCGCCGAATCCCTCCAGCAGCTCCAGCGCCAGCCAGTGGGAGGTGGCCCGCCGCCCCTTCAGGAGTCCGGCGGCCGCCAGCAGGAGCGATCCGGTGCAGACCGAGGTGGTCCAGGTGGTGGTGGCGTCGACCGTGCGCAGCCAGCCGAGCAGGGCCTCGTTCTCCATCTGGTCGCTCTGGCCGGGGCCGCCCGGCACGATCACCAGGTCGGGTGAGGTCACCTCGGCGAGCGTCTTCTCCGCGACGAGCGCGAGGCTCCCGCTGTCGTTGCGGACGGGGCCGGTCCGTTCGGCGACGAAGACGGTCTCGGCGCCGGGGGCGCGGCTGAGGATCTCGTAGGGGCCCACCGCGTCCAGGGCGGTGAAACGGTCGAAGAGCAGGATGGCGATCTGCACGGGAGCTGCCTCTCGGTTCGTTCGTTCGGTCGGTGGCGGTCCGTCGGTCGGTGGCGGTTCAGGTGTCGGCCGCGGGGGTGCGGAAGCGGCGGCGGTATTCGGCCGGTGCCGTCGCGAGGGTCTTCACGAAGGCCCGGCGCATGGCTTCCGGGGTGCCGTAGCCGCTGGCGCGGGCGATCCGCTCGACGCCGTCGGCGGTGTCCTCCAGGAGCCGGCGGGCGTGCTCCAGGCGGACGCGTTCGACGTACCGCCCCGGGGTCGTGCCGGTCTCCGCCCGGAACGCGCGGGCGAAGTGCCGGGGCGAGAGCCGGGCACGGGCCGCGAGCGCGTCGACGCCGAGGTCGGCGTCGGGGTGCTGGGTGATCCAGTGCTGGACCTCGCGCAGCGGTTCGCGCCGGGCGGTCTGGGCGCTGAGCTGGGCGCTGAACTGGGCCTGGTTGCCGGGGCGGCGCAGGAAGACCACGAGGTGCCGGGCGATGGTCAGCGCGAGATCCCGCCCGTGGTCCTCCTCGACGAGCGCGAGGGCCAGGTCGATGCCCGCGGTGACGCCTGCCGAGGTGGCCAGCCGCCCGTCCCGTACGAAGATCGGCTCGGGGTCGACCCGGACGGCCGGGTAGTCACGGGCGAGCCGGTCGCAGTAGTTCCAGTGGGTGGTGACCCGGTGCCCGTCCAGCAGGCCCGCCTCGGCCAGCAGCAGCGCCCCGGTGCACACGGAGACCAGCCGCTCCGCGCGTGGCGCGTGCTCCCGCAGCCAGCCGGTCAGCTCGGGGTGGGAGCCCCGGGTGCCGTGACCGCCGGGCACCAGCAGCGTGTGCGGGGCGGGCGCGTCGGCCAGGCTGCTGTCGGGCACCAGGGTCAGCCCGCTGGTGGACCGGACCGGGCCGCCGTCGAGCGAGGCGGTCCGCAGGTCGTAGGAGACGCCGGGCGACCGGGAGGCGCCCGCGAAGACCTCCATCGGGCCGGTCACGTCGAGGCCCTGGACGCCGTCGAAGAGGACGACGAGGACGGTTCGCTGCTTCACGTCTGCCATCCTCAGCGGCGGGCAGCGATGGCCGCAACGACGAGTACCCCACCTTTCCTGCCATCGCTCTCCTCTCCTGGAGCCGGCCCTCCCCCGGGGTATCTTCCGTACCGACCAGTCGGTAACGTGCTGGTATGACTACTCTTCCGGCCCGCGCGGAGCGCCGCTGCCACAACGCCGTCAACCCGCTGCACTCCTGCCTCTTCTTCTCCCCCGACCTGGGTGCGGAGATGGCGAAGATCGGCATCGAGGACCCCTCCGCCGCCTACTTCGCGACCCGCGCCGCCGCGTTCGGCACGGTGGGCGCGGGCACCGTCAGCGCCACCTTCTACAACTTCAACCCCGTGCTGGTGGCCCGCCATGTGCCGGCCGTCTGGGAGACCGCCTCCCCCGAGGTGGTTCTCGATGCCCGGCTGCGGGCGGCGGACTCGACGCTGCGGCGGCTGCTCGGCGAGGAGATCATCGCCTCCGAGGAGATGGCGGAGGCGGCCCGGCTCGCGCTGCGCGCCACCGAGGCCTGCACCCCGCACGCCCGCCCGCTGTACGCAGCGCACGCGGATCTCCCGGTGCCCGAGGAACCGCACCTGGCGTTCTGGCACGCCGCAACGCTGCTCCGTGAACACCGGGGCGACGCCCATCTCGCCGCCCTGCTCGCGGCCGGTCTCGACCCGCTGGAGTCGCTCGTCAGCCACACGGCCACCGGGAAGGGCATGGCGATCCGCTGGATCCTGTCCTCCCGGGGCTGGCGCCGCACCGACTGGGAGTCGGCGTCCGAGCGGCTGCGGGAGCGCGGACTGCTGGAGGCCGGCGAGGAACTGGCGCTGACCGAGGCCGGCACCGCGCTGCGCGCCGAGGTCGAGGAGGCGACGGACCGCATGGACGTCGCCCCGTACGAGCATCTGGGCGCGGACGGCGTGGAGCGGCTCACGGAACTCGCCCGCGGATTCCTCTTCACGGCCGCGGCGGCGGGCGCGTTCCCCGCCTCGGCGACCGGCCGGGGCTGACCCGGGAAGATCCCGGCACGGCTCGGACCCCCGCGTACGGCGTGGGGGCTTCCGGGCGTGTTGCCCGAGGTCACGCGACACGGCCCCCGGCCACGCGGCACAATGCAGGCCGGGGGATGCCCCCGGCAAGCAACAACGTGCTCATCGCGACCCGAGCACGGCCAGCACAGCCAGTACGAGAAGGCGAGTCGGGAAAACCGTGACGACGTCCATCGAAGGCAGGATCGCCGAGGAGCTCGGCGTACGTGAGCGACAGGTCAGGGCGGCGGTCGAGCTGCTCGACGGCGGATCGACCGTGCCGTTCATCGCGCGCTACCGCAAGGAGGCGACCGAATCCCTCGACGATGCGCAACTGCGCACGCTGGAGGAGCGGCTGCGCTATCTGCGGGAGCTGGAGGAGCGGCGTACGGCGATCCTCGAATCCGTACGCGAGCAGGGCAAGCTCGACGCGGCGTTGGAGGCGAGCATCCGGGCGGCCGAGACCAAGGCGCGCCTGGAGGACATCTACCTGCCGTTCAAGCCCAAGCGGCGCACCAAGGCGCAGATCGCCCGGGAGGCGGGACTCGAACCGCTGGCGGACGGCCTGCTCGGGGACCCGTCGGTCGATCCGCTCGCCGCTGCCGCCGCGTTCGTGGACGGCGACAGGGGTGTGGCGGACGCGGCTGCCGCCCTGGAGGGCGCACGCGCGATCCTCACCGAGCGGTTCTCCGAGGACGCCGACCTGACCGGCGAGCTGCGTGAGCGCATGTGGACCCGCGGCCGGCTGGCGGCGAAGGTGCGCAACGGCCAGGAGGAGGCGGGCGCGAAGTTCGCCGACTACTTCGACTTCGCGGAGCCGTTCACCGCCCTGCCCTCGCACCGGGTGCTCGCGATGCTGCGCGGCGAGAAGGAGAACGTGCTCGATCTGGTCCTGGAACCGGAGGAGCCGGAGACCGCCGAGCGGCCGGGCCCGTCCGCGTACGAGAACATGATCGCCCGCCGCTTCGAGATCGCCGACCGGGGCCGGCCGGGCGACAAGTGGCTGGGTGACACGGTGCGTTGGGCCTGGCGGACCCGGATCCAGGTGCACCTGGGCATCGATCTGCGGCTCCGGCTGCGTACGGCGGCGGAGGACGAGGCGGTCCGGGTCTTCGCCTCGAACCTGCGTGATCTGCTGCTCGCCGCCCCGGCCGGGACGCGGGCCACGCTGGGCCTGGACCCCGGCTTCCGTACGGGGGTGAAGGTCGCGGTCGTCGACGCGACCGGCAAGGTGGTGGCCACCGATGTGATCCACCCGCACGTGCCCGCCAACAAGTGGGACCAGGCGCTGGCGAAGCTCGCGCAGCTCGCGAAGGAGCACGCGGTCGACCTGATCGCGATCGGCAACGGCACGGCGTCCCGCGAGACGGACAAGCTGGCCGGTGAACTGATCGACAAGCACCCGGAGTTGAAGCTCACCAAGGTGATGGTCTCGGAGGCGGGCGCCTCGGTGTACTCCGCCTCCGCTTTCGCCTCGCAGGAACTGCCCGACATGGACGTGTCGTTGCGCGGCGCGGTGTCCATCGCCCGGCGGCTCCAGGATCCGCTGGCCGAACTGGTGAAGATCGACCCGAAGTCGATCGGCGTCGGCCAGTACCAGCACGACCTGTCCGAGGTGAAGCTCTCGCGGTCCCTGGACGCGGTCGTCGAGGACTGTGTGAACGGCGTCGGCGTGGACGTCAACACCGCGTCCGCACCGCTGCTTTCCCGGGTCTCGGGGATCAGCTCGGGGCTGGCGGAGAACATCGTGGCGCACCGGGACACCAACGGCCCGTTCCGCTCCCGCAAGGCGCTGAAGGACGTGGCGCGGCTCGGCCCGAAGGCGTACGAGCAGTGCGCGGGCTTCCTGCGGATCCGGGGCGGCGACGACCCGCTGGACGGCTCCAGCGTGCACCCCGAGGCCTACCCGGTGGTGCGGCGGATGGGGAAGAGCGCAGGCGGTGAGGTCGCCTCGCTGATCGGCAACACGGACGCCCTGCGGGCGCTGCGCGCGGCGGACTTCGTGGACGACATGTTCGGGCTGCCGACCGTGACCGACATTCTCAAGGAGCTGGAGAAGCCGGGGCGCGACCCCCGGCCCGCTTTCCGCACGGCGACCTTCAAGGAGGGCGTCGAGAAGCTCGGCGACCTGGAGCCGGGCATGGTGCTGGAGGGCGTCGTGACGAACGTGGCCGCGTTCGGCGCGTTCGTCGACGTCGGCGTCCACCAGGACGGTCTGGTCCATGTGTCGGCGTTGTCGAAGACGTTCGTGAAGGACCCGCGCGACGTGGTGAAGCCCGGGGACATCGTGAAGGTCAAGGTCATGGACGTCGACGTGCCGCGCAAGCGGATCTCGCTGACGCTGCGCCTCGACGACGAGCCCGGCGCGGGCGGCGGTTCCGGCGGCGGGCAGCAGGGCCGTGGCGAGCGGGGCGGCCGTCCGCCGAAGCAGCGCCAGGGCCAGGGCTCCGGTGGCGGCCAGGGCCGTCAGGGCGGCGGCGGCCGGGACCGGCGCGGTGGCGGGTCGCGGCAGGGCGGCCAAGGCGCTCCGGCTCCGGCGAACAGCGCCATGGCGGACGCGTTGCGGCGGGCCGGGCTGGCGGATCCGAAGCAGGGTGGCGGCGGCCGGGGGCGCTGAGCCGGTATTCCTCGGGGAGAGGGTGGGTCGCCAGGTGCGGCCCGCCTTTCCTCCCCACTCCCTCGCAGGGTTACGGGGGTTGGGTGCGCGACGCGCTCAACCCCCGTAACCGTCCTCAGACTTCCTTGATCTGACCGTCCGCCACTTCGATGCGACGCGTGGTGCGGACCGCCTCCAGCATCCGGCGGTCGTGCGTCACCAGGAGCAGCGTGCCCGTGTACGTCTCCAGGGCCGCCTCCAACTGCTCGATGGCGGGCAGGTCCAGATGGTTCGTCGGCTCGTCGAGCACCAGGAGGTTCACGCCCCGGCCCTGGAGCAGGGCGAGGGCCGCGCGGGTGCGCTCGCCCGGGGAGAGACTGGTCGCCGGGCGCATCACATGGTCGGCGCGCAGGCCGAACTTGGCGAGCAGGGTGCGGACGTCGGCCGGCTCCATGTCGGGCACGGCCGCGCAGAACGCGTCCAGCAGCGACTGCGCCCCGAGGAACAGCTTGCGGGCCTGGTCCACCTCGCCGACCACGACCCCCGAACCGAGCGCGGCGTTCCCGGAGTCCAGCGGCAGCCGCTCCAACAGAGCCGCCAGCAGGGTGGACTTGCCCGCTCCGTTGGCTCCGGTGATGGCGACCCGGTCCGCCCAGTCGATCTGGAGCGAGGCGGGGCCGAAGGTGAAGTCGCCGCGTGCGAGACGGGCTTCGCGCAGGGTGGCGACGACGGATCCGGAGCGCGGGGCGGAGGCGATCTCCATCCGCAGCTCCCACTCCTTGCGGGGCTCCTCGACGACATCGAGGCGTTCGATCATGCGCTGGGTCTGGCGAGCCTTCGCGGCCTGCTTCTCGCTGGCCTCGCTGCGGGCGTTGCGGCCGAGCTTGTCGCCGTCGGTGGCCTTGCGACGGGCGTTCTTGACTCCCTTGTCCATCCAGGAACGCTGCATGTGGCCGCGCGCTTCGAGGGAGGCCTTCTTGTCGGCGTACTCCTCGTAGTCCTCGCGGGCGTGCCGGCGGGCGGTCTCGCGCTCCTCCAGGTAGGCCGCGTAGCCACCGCCGTACAGGTTGATCTGCTGCTGGGCGAGGTCCAGCTCCAGCACCTTGGTGACCGTACGCATCAGGAACTCGCGGTCGTGGCTGATGACGACGGTGCCCGCGCGCAGGCCGGACACGAAACGCTCCAGCCGCTCCAGGCCGTCGAGGTCGAGGTCGTTGGTGGGCTCGTCGAGCAGGAAGACGTCGTAGCGGGAGAGGAGAAGCGAGGCGAGTCCGGCGCGGGCCGCCTGTCCGCCGGAGAGCGCGGTCATGGGCCGGTCGAGCCCCACGGCCAGGCCCAGCTCGGCGGCGACCTGCTCGGCCCGCTCCTCCAGGTCCGCGCCGCCGAGGGCGAGCCAGCGCTCCAGGGCGTCGGAGTACGCGTCGTCCGCGCCCGGGGCTCCCGCGACCAGGGCCTCCGTAGCCTCGTCCATCACGCGCTGGGCGTCGGCGACACCGGTGCGGCGGGCCAGGAACGCGGCCACGGTCTCACCGTCGCGGCGCTCGGGCTCCTGCGGGAGGTGACCGACAGTTGCGGTGGGCGGGGAGAGCCGCAGCTCGCCCTCCTCCGGGCGGTCGAGCCCGGCGAGCAGACGGAGCAGGGAGGACTTGCCCGCCCCGTTGACTCCGACGAGACCGATCACGTCACCGGGGGCGACGACGAGGTCGAGCCCGGCGAAAAGCGTGCGGTCGCCGTGTCCGGCGGCGAGGTCCTTGGCGACGAGAGTGGCAGTCATCAGGGAGCCGATCCTAGCCGCCGGTGCGCGATGCCCGTGTCGGGCGATACCCATGGTGGCCGGTGCCCACGGTGGTCGGCCCCGTCGGTGGTGCGGCGACCAGGGTCCCGGGGTCCGGTGGCCCGGGAGCCCGGGCCACCGGGCCGGGAAACGGGACGGTCAGCTGAAGCCGTCGAGCGTGATCAGCGCCTCCTGCGGGTTGCCGTCGTGGACGAGCGACTCGTGGGCGCCCACGTCGTCGAAGGCGAAGCCGTACGCCTTGCCGTCGACCATCTGCGCGTGGATGAGGCGGGAGTAGTGGTTGGTCACGGAGTCCTTGTAGAAGTTCGCCGCGTTGTTGTCGGGCTGGTTCGCGCTGGTCAGCAGCGTGGAGCGGTTGAAGCCCGCGCACAGGGTCCGGGAGATCGGGCCGCGCACCTGGTCGTTGGGCGCGTCCAGGTGCTTGTAGCAGCCGAAGACACTGTCCGAGTCCGGCTTCTGGAACGAGGTCACGACGGCGCCCGAGCCGTTGGTGAAGTTCATGACGTTGCCGGAGACCCGGCCGTAGTACTTGGTGTTCGGCTCGTGCGCGAACGGGGTCACCGTCAGTACGGAGCTGCTGTAGCGGCTCCAGACCCGGTCGATGTAGTCGTTCATGATCCCGGACGGCAGGGCGCCGCTCCCGACGCCGTGCCCCGGGGACAGGGCACGCAGCACCGTTCCGTCGGGCCGGGTCTGGATGAGGCCGGACCAGCCGCCGGACTGGTTCCTGAGGTTGTTGAGCACCGCGTTGTAGCCGCCCGGCTTGAGCTTGCCGGTGCTCTTGACGGCACCGCCGGGTGCCCTGACGCCGACGGAGTAGGGGGCGGAGAACATGTCGACCTGGGTGCTGTTGATCCACAGACCCGCGTCGTTGAGCGTGTACTCGGTCCAGTTGAACAGGATGTTCCTGTTGGGGTCGCTCGGGTTCTGCACGGCGGGCTGCACGAGACCGCCGGTGGTGACCTTGAAGACGAGCTTCTGACCGTACGAGAAGTAGACGCGTCCGGAGAACTTCGGCATCCGGATCGTCACCGACTGCCCGTTCCGCGGACCGGCGATCGACGCGTCCGGGGCCGGGGTGGGCGGGTTGCCCCCCGCCGGCCAGGGGTGGAAGGTGCCGTTCGCGTCCGCCCAGCCCTGGCGGCCGGTGGAGAGCTCCGTTCCGAGGTTGTAGACGTAGATCTGGTCGGCGCGTCCCGAGTCGTTCTTGATGGTCAGCGGGATGGTGGCGGGGACAGCAGCCTCGGCCGGCGTCTGGCCGAAGCCGGTGGTCAGACCCAGGGCGAGGGCCAGGGCGGCGGTCAGCGCGCCGAGACTTCTCCGTAAAGCGGGCATGCTCGTTCTCCTCTTCGGGCGGATGCGGGGAAGGAACGCGGGGGCACATCACCTGGAGTGTGAGAGCGCTCTCAGAATCCTGCGGGAGGCGACCCCTGTCAACGAACCTGTCTCAACTTGTTGAACTCGCGGGACGCCCCGTGCCCCGCCGGGCGGGCCGCGTCCTGCCCCGGCCCCGGGATTCCGGTTCCCCTGGCCCCGGGATTCCGGTTTCGGTTAGCGTCCGGGCAGCGGCGGGCGAGGGCCGAGGGACCGAGGGATGGGAGTGACCGTGGTGGCGGATGTGATCGTGGTGGGCGGCGGGGTCGTCGGGCTCACCACCGCCGTGACGCTGGCGGAGCGCGGACTGCGGGTGCGGGTCTGGTCGCGTGATCCGGCCGGGGCCACCACGTCGGCGGTGGCGGGGGCCCTGTGGTGGCCGTACCGGATCGAGCCGGCCGAGCGGGTGGGCGACTGGTCGCTGGAGACGCTGGCGGTGTACGAGGAGCTGGCCGGCGCCCCGGCGGAGACCGGCGTACGACGAGTGGCGGGGCTGCACGGCGGGGAGCGGTTCGCGGCGCTGGGCCAGTGGGCGGCCGGGCTGAAGGACGCCGTGGAGGTGCCCGAAGGACTGCGGGTGACGCTGCCGCTACTGGACATGCCGGTCCATCTGGAGTGGCTGGAGCGGCGGCTCGTGGCGGCGGGCGGTGCGGTGGAGCGACGGGCGGTGACGGGGTTCGGCGAGGCGGCGGCGGTGAGCCCGGTGGTGGTGAACTGCACGGGGCTCGGGGCGCGCGAGCTGGTGCCCGACGCCGGGGTGCGGCCGGTGCGGGGGCAGCTGGTCGCGGTGGAGAACCCGGGCATCGAGGAGTGGTACACGGAGGCGGATCCGGCGTCGGCCGCGACGACGTACTTCTTCCCGCAGCCGGGGCGGCTGGTGCTGGGCGGTACGGCGGAGGCGGACGATCCGCGCACGGAGCCCGATCCGGCGACGGCACGGGAGATCGTGGCGCGGTGCGCGCGCGTACGACCGGAGATCGCCGCCGCCCGGGTGCTCGGGCACCGGGTGGGGTTGCGCCCGGCGCGGGAGGCGGGGGTACGGATCGAGGCGGAGGCCCTGCCGGGCGGCGGCCTGCTGGTGCACAACTACGGGCACGGCGGTGCGGGCGTGACGGTGGCCTGGGGCTGCGCACGTGCGGCGGCGGCGCTGGTGGGCTGACGGGGGCACGGGCCCGCCCCGGAGGCCCGCCGGTGCGCAGGCCCCCGACCGGCCCCGCAGCACACACCGGAGCCCGCGACCGGTCGGCGGGCGCGGGCTCCAGGCGGTTGTGCGGCTGTGCGGCTGTGCGGTCACACGGGCATGCCGTGCGGTCGCGTGGCGGGACGTCAGTCGGAGGGGTGGTCCTCGGTGGGGTCCGATGGCCGCTTCTCGGTGGAGACGGACGTGGCCGTCGAACCCGAGCCGCCCGACTCGTGCTTGTGGCGCTCGTCCGTGACCGGCGTGGTCCCGGGGCCGATCCGGATCTCGAAGTCGCCGTCGTACTTGGCGTGCCCCTCGATCACCGCGGACTCGACCGCTTCCACGCCGAACTCCTGGCGGACGATCTGCGGGTCCTTGCGCAGGTCCCGCATCAGGGCCACGCACATGCCGATCATCACGATGGTGAACGGCGCGGCCACCAGGATGGTGAGGTTCTGGAGCCCTTGGAGGGCGTTCTCCTTGCCCTCCCCGATCAGCAGCATGATCGCGGCCACGGCCCCGGTCACCACACCCCAGAAGATGACGACCCACTTGCCGGGTTCGAGAATGCCCTTCTGCGAGAGAGTGCCCATGACGATCGAGGCGGCATCGGCTCCGGAGACGAAGAAGATGCCGACCAGGACCATCACGAGGATGCAGGTGACCGTGGCGATCGGGAACTCCTGGAGGACGCCGAACAGCTGCGCCTCGGGGGTGTCGGCGCCCTGGAGCTTGCCGGCCTCGTCCAGCTTCATGGCCGAGCCGCCGAAGACGGCGAACCAGATCAGGCTGACGGTGCTGGGCACCAGGATGACGCCGCCGACGAACTGACGGATCGTACGGCCGCGGCTGATGCGGGCGATGAACATGCCGACGAAGGGCGTCCAGGAGATCCACCAGGCCCAGTAGAAGACCGTCCAGCTGCCGAGCCAGTCCGCGACGCCCTCGCCGCTGGACGCCTCGGTGCGCCCGACGAGCTGCCCGAGGTCGCTGAGGTAGGCGCCGAGGGAGGTGGGCAGCAGGTCGAGCACGATGATCGTGGGGCCGGCGATGAAGACGAACACCACCAGGAGCAGGGCCAGCACCATGTTGGTGTTGGACAGCCACTGGATGCCCTTCTCGACGCCGGAGACGGCGGAGAGGACGAAGCAGACGGTCAGGACGGCGATGATGGCGACGAGGAGGCCGGTGCCGGTCTTCTCCATCCAGTCCAGTTCCTCGAAGCCGCTGCCGATCTGGAGCGCGCCCAGACCGAGGGAGGCCGCGGAGCCGAACAGGGTGGCGAAGATGGCCAGGATGTCGATGAAGCGGCCGAAGCCCCCGTAGGCGTGCCGCTTGCCGATCAGCGGCTCGAAGACCGCGCTGATCGTCTGCCGCCTGCGCATCCGGTACGCGCTGTAGGCGATGGCGAGGCCCACCACCGCGTAGATCGCCCAGGGGTGCAGCGTCCAGTGGAAGAGCGTCGTGGCCATCGCCGTTCCCATGGCGTCGGCCGCGTCCGCCGGGTCGGTGCCGGGCGGCGGGGTACGGAAGTGGGCGAGCGGTTCGCTCACGCCGTAGAACATCAGCCCGATGCCCATACCGGCGCTGAACATCATGGCGACCCAGGAGACGGTCCGGAACTCCGGCTCCTCACCCTCCTGGCCGAGGCAGATCTTGCCGTACCGGCTGATGGCCAGCCACAGCGCGAAGACGACGAAGCCGGAGGCGGCCAGCATGAAGGCCCAGCCGCCGTTGTGGATCAGTCCTTCGAGCAGCGTGCTGGAAACGCTCTCCAGGGAGTCGGTCGCGGTCGCTCCCCACACGACGAAGGCGAGGGTGAGGACCGCCGTGACACCGAACACCACTCGGTCGGTGGTGGGGGTCCTGGTACTGACCGGTTCGGGGGGAAGGTCGGCCGTGACCGCCAGCCCCTCCCGCCCCTCCGCTGTCTGGTCGTCCTGGGACACAAATGGCACCTTTCACCGAGTCTGAAAAACGCTCTCCGTAGGCAGTACCACACCTGCCCCGGATCTCGAAGGATCAACAAGCGGTTCCGGCTTGACCGTTTGTGAGGTGATATGTCGCTCGCTGATCGAGGAGCAGGGGAATCAGGCTCCGAGCCGACTGCCGCAACGGCACGAATGCGCCATCCCGCTCCGGCCGGGCCCGGACCCCGTGCAGGGCCAGCTCGTCCTTCACCGCCGCGTACTGGGCGGCGTCCAGCCGGTAGCCGCACGGCGGGTCGACCAGGACCTCGGACGGTTCGGCCGGGTCGTTGTCGGCGCCGCCCAGATAGACGGGCCCCCGGTCGGCGAGACCGGCCAGGCGGGAGAGGGCGGTGGCCGTCCGGAGCCGGGCGCGCTGCTCGTCGGTGAAGTCGAAGAGGCCGCCGAGCGCGGTCTTCTGGGAGTCGACCCTGCGCCGGTGGCTGAGGGCCGGATCGGCCTTCTCCGCGTCGCTCAGCGCGTCGACCCGGGACTCGATGAGCAGGCCGACGGCGTGCTTGAGCCCGGAGGTGTTGCGCAGGATGCGTTCCTGACCGTCCCCGGCGACCTGCTTGATCGGCTCTCCGGTGGCCGGGTCGGTCCAGATGCCGTAGTGCCCGCTGCTGTAGCCGTCCGCCGTTGCGGCGGGGCGGACGTAGCGCTCGGAGAGGGTGCGTGAGGCGTCGTGGACCCCGTCGTGGACGTTCAGGTTCCGCGGCCACAGGGTGAACAGGTCCCTGTCGTAGTACGGCGGGGTCGCGCCGTACTCGTGCAAGTCGTAGATCACCTGCGGCCGTTCGTCACGGACCACGGTGGCGATCGTCCGCGCCTCGGCGGTCTCCAGGGCGATGTGGTCGCGGTTGATGTCCACCCCGTCGGCGTTGCCGCGGGTGTCGGCCGCGCGGCCGTCGGGGTTGGCTGTGGGCAGCACGAGCAGGGTCGTACGGGCCAGGAACGCGCGGGTCGCCCGGTCCTCGGCGAACGCCAGGTCGCGGATCGTGGTCAGACAGGCCTCGCGCCCGGCGGGTTCGTCCCCGTGCTGACTGCAGATCAGCAGGACGGTCGTGGCGCCGGGCCGCTCCTGGCCGACGCGTACGAGCCGCAGGGCGCGGCCCTCGCCGGTCGTACCGACGCGGTCCACGGAGACCCGGTCGCTCCCCCGGTCCACCGCGGCGAGGAACTCCCGCTCCTCCGCCTCCCCGGTCCAGCGGGCGCCCTCGCTCGTCTCGAACCCGGTGCGCGGCGGTCGGTGCGCGGCCTCGGCGGGTGCGATGGCGAACGGCAGGGCGAGCGCGGCGAGCGTCGCCGCCACGGCCGTCCGGCGCATCGTCCGCGCCGAGCGGCGCGGGGCGACGGACTCCGGCCGCGCGGGGCCGGGCACCGGTGCCAGCCACGGGTGCGGACTGAGCAGGTGGAGTGCGCGAGCGACACGACGGGTCATCAGCTGCTGCCTCCGGAACGGGTGGGGGCGGGCGCCGTGACGCCCGTCGGTCTGTCGGCGATGTGCGGACGTTACCCCGGTCAACTCCTGGGCAACAGGGGGCGATCACCGCCATCCACGGGTTCGCGCGTCCTGCCGTCCGTGTCGACGGAATGGCGATCGTGTGACAGAAGCACCCGGAATGCCCCGTCCCGCCCCGGCGGCTGCATAGCCTCGTGACGACCGGTCGGAAGATCATCCGTCCCGACTAATTGGAGCTTGTTGTGCACCGCAGATTCATCGTCCCCAGCGCACTGGCGGCCACCCTTCTGCTGGCGATCCCGGCAGCGGCCACACCGGGCACCGTGGGCGCCCCGGGTATCGGCGACCCCTACTACCCGGCCAGCGGAAACGGTGGCTACGACGTCTCCCACTACGACCTGCGGCTGAAGTATCAGCCCACGACCGACCTGCTGGAGGGGACGGCGACGATCCTCGCCACCACCACGCAGGAGCTGTCCCGCTTCAACCTCGACTTCGGGCTCGACGTCTCCGAGGTGCGGGTGAACGGCAAGAAGGCCCGCTTCGCCACGAGCGGCGACCACGAGCTGGAGGTCACCCCGGCGGAGAAACTCGCGAAGGGCAAGGCCGTCTCCGTCGTCGTCCGGTACGCCGGGAAGCCCTCCGAGCTGAAGATCAACGGCTGGACCGCGTGGGCGCGGACCCCGGACGGCGGTGTCGCCGCGCAGGAGCCGGAGTCGGCGGTGTGGTGGTACCCGAGCAACGACCATCCGCTGGACAAGGCCACGTACGACATCTCGGTCTCGGTGCCCGACGGCACCCAGGCGATCAGCAACGGGGTGCTGCAGTCGCAGAGCTCGAAGCTGGGCTGGACCCGCTTCAACTGGCGCTCCGACAAGCCGCAGGCGACCTATCTGACGACGCTCGCGGTCGGCAAGTTCGACATCACGACGGACAAGACCGCCGATGGTCTGCCGGTGCTGAACGCCTACAGCAAGGATCTCGGCGCCAACGCCGGTGCGGCCCGCGCGAGCATCGAGCGGACCACCGAGGTCGCCGAGTGGCTGACCGGGGTGTTCGGCCCCTACCCGTACAACGCGCTCGGCGGATACGTGCCCAACGTGACGAGCGGCTTCGCCCTGGAGACGCAGACCCGGCCCTTCTACAGCCCGAAGCAGTTCGCGAACGGCGCCAACGTCTCGGTCGTCGTGCATGAGATCGCGCACCAGTGGTACGGCAACAGCGTGTCGGTCGACAGCTGGAAGGACATCTGGATCAACGAGGGCTTCGCCCGGTACAGCCAGTGGCTCTGGTCGGAGAAGGAGGGCGAGGGCACCGCGCAGGAGCTGGCGGACTACACGTACGCCCAGCACCCGGCCGACGACCCGTTCTGGAAGGTGAAGCCGGGCGATCCGGGTCCGGACGACCAGTTCGCCCTCGCCGTCTACGACCGGGGCGCGCTGGCGCTCCAGGCGCTGCGCAACGAGGTCGGTGACGACACCTTCTTCGAGCTGCTGAAGGGCTGGCCGGCCGAGCACGCGCACGGCAACGCGAACGTGGGCGACTTCGTCCGGTACGCGGAGCGGGTCTCGGACAAGCCGCTCGCGGCGCTGTTCGACACCTGGCTGTACCAGCCGTCGCGGCCGTCGGCCCCGGCCGCGGCCGACGCGGGTCTCGCCGAGGCCGCCCTGTCGGCGCGGTCGGCGGCGCGGGTCGAGCGGCCCGCGTCCTGGAAGAAGATCGCGGCGACGAACACCGTGCACGACCACGGCGACCACGGGCACGGCGAGCGCCCGGACCGGGGTCACGTGGGTCACGACCACCGCTGACGGGGACCCGCACCAGGTCGCCGGGTGCGTCGGAACGGTGGACGTTCAGCCGTTCCGACGCGCCTCGGCGGCCCACACCGCCCGGGCCGCCCGCGCCCGGGGCAGATAGCGCAGCCGCTCCGGCAGGACGGGGACGACGACCCGCAGGACCGCGCACATCCGGCGCAGCCGCTTCTCCTGCTCCGCGCTCCACGGCAGGCCGACGGCCGCGCGGGCGTCGGGCGGCATGAGCCCGATGGTGACGAACCGCCGGAAGCGGGCCAGCGGCGGCAGCAGCACCGGCCACAGGGCGCGCAGGACCGTCCGCAGCGGCCACGGGCCCCGGTCCGGCGGGGGTACGGGCTGGTCGACGTCGACCAGTTCCCGTACGACGGTGGTCGCCTCGATCTCCTCGGCGAGCATCTTCTTCCAGTACGGCCAGAACTCCTCGATGGTCTGCGGCATGTCCCGGTCGTGGATGCCGAGGATCCGGCCGACCTGGAGCCACTCGCGGTACAGGGCGCGCTCCTGGGCCGGGGTCATGGGCCGGATCAGATAGCGGGCCGCGTGCTGGTAGACGGGGAAGCCGGTGGCGTGCACCCAGGCGTAGTTGGCGGGCGTCAGGGCGTGGTAGCGGCGGCCCCGGGTGTCGGTGCCCCGAATGGTGCGGTGCAGCACGCGCAGCCTGCGGCCCTCCTCCGCCGCCTGCTCGCCGCCGTACACCCAGAGCTGGAGCGAGCGCAGCGAGCGTTCGCCGCGCCCCCAGGGGTCCGTGCGGAAGACGGAGTGCTCGTCGACTCCGGCGCCGACGGCCGGGTGGGCGACCTGGAGGGTGAGAGCGGCGGGCAGCATCAGCAGGGCGCGGATGTCGCCGGACAGGCTCCAGAGCACCCCGCCGGGCGGGGGCGGCTCGGGGTCCGCACCCCGGTCGCGCGCGGGCAGCTCGGGACCCGAGCCCGGCGCTGCCTCCGGTCCGCGGGCCCGGGGGCCCTGCACGTCCTTGGCGCTGCTCATCCGGTGCTCCCGCGATCCCGGCGGGCCTGCCGTGCGCTGCCCGTCCCCTTCCCCTCCATGATCCCTCGTGGCCGGGAGAGCCGTGATGGCGGGCCCGGTCCCCGGCGGGCGGGCCGCCGGGTCAGTCGTGGTCGTACACCGTCACCGGCACGCCGGCCGATATCAGGCGTCGCTCGATCAGCGGCTCGATCCGGGGCCACGTGCCGCCCGCGAGCCCGCAGCCGATCCGGGGCATGTGGACGGATGCCCCCAGCTCGCCCGCCCTGGCGGCCACCGCGCCGAGCGCCGTGTCGATGGCCTCGTACCGCACGGGCACTCCCTTGCTGCCGGTGCGCATACCGCGCTGGCCGACGATGTTGGCCACCCAGAGACAGTGCCCCACCTGCACGAACTGTGCCGCACCCAGGGCGAAGTCGTTGCCCGCGCGCTCCCGGTGCCAGCGGCGGTAGGCGGCCTCGGGCTCGGGCCAGCGGCGGGAGAGGGCGAGCACGAAGCCCTTGCCCCAGCCGCCGAGGTCGTTGCAGACGTGGACGATCAGCTTGACGCCCTTGCCCTGCGGGGCGGTGGCGTCCCCCCGTACGTAAGTGATCTCCGACATGACGCCACCGTACGGGCCGCCACTGACAACGGGCCCGGGGTGGACGGCGGCGCGATGGTGCCGGAGACTTTCGCAGTAGTGGTGAGACAGCGGAACTGTCCGATACCGGGATTCGACGGCGGGGAGCAGAGATGGCGACGGGGACCGACGAGCCGACGCTCACGGTGGACGAGCTGGCGGCCCGTGCCGGCGTCACCGTGCGTACCGTGCGGTTCTACAGCACCCGGGGCCTGTTGCCGCCCCCGGTCATCGGTCCGCGCCGGGTCGGGCACTACGGGCCCGGCCATCTCTCGCGGCTCGCGCTGATCGAGGAACTCCAGCAGCAGGGCATGACGCTGGCCGCGATCGAACGCTATCTGGAGCAGCTGCCGCCCGACCTGAGCGTCCATGATCTGGCCATCCACCGGGCGCTGGTCGCGTCCTGGGCTCCGGACAAGACCGAGGACTTCTCCCGGGCCGAGCTGGAGCGGCGGGCCGGGCGGGGGCTGTCGGAGGCGGATGTCGAGCGGCTGGCGGCGATGGGGGTGCTGGTCCGGCCGCAGGAGGACAACGAACCGTACCGGGTGGATCTCGGGCTGCTGCGGCTCGGGGTGGAGCTGCTGGACGTGCCGATCGCCCACGAGACGATCCTGGCGGCGCGGACCGTGCTGCTGGAGCACACCCGTTCGGCGGCGCAGGAGATGACCCGGCTGTTCCGGGACGAGGTGTGGAATCCGTACCGGGAGCGGGAGGGCGATCCGGAGCATGTGGCCGCAATGAAGTCGCTGTCGGCCCATATGCAACCGATCGTGGTCCAGGCGCTGGTGACGGCGTTTCAGCGGTCGCTGAAGGAGGAGCTGCGGGCCGCGTTCACCGCCGAGTGACGGTGAACGCGGCCCGGACACGAGCCCGTCGACGGCTCAGTCGTGGAAGGTCTCGCCCTTCTCCGCCTTCTCCACGAGCAGCGCGGGCGGCAGGAAGCGGTCGCCGTAGCGCTCGGCCAGCTCCCGGGCACGGGCGACGAATCCGGGCAGGCCGCCCTCGTACCCGTTGATGTACTGGAGGACGCCGCCGGTCCACGGCGGGAAGCCGATGCCCATGATGGAGCCGATGTTGGCGTCGGCGACGGAGATGAGGACGTTCTCCTCCAGGCAGCGGACGCTGTCCAGCGCCTCGGAGAAGAGCATCCGCTCCTTCATGTCCTCGAACGGCACGTCCGCGTCGGACTTGGTGGTGAAGTGCTCGCGCAGGCCCGGCCAGAGGCCGGTGCGCTTGCCGTCCTCGTCGTAGTCGTAGAAGCCCGCTCCCCCGCTGCGCCCCGTCCGCCCGAACTCGTCGACCATGCGGTCGATGACCGCGTCGGAGGGGTGTCCGGGCCAGGTGCCGCCGGCCTCCTCGACCGCGCGCCTGGTCTCGTTGCGGATCTTGCGGGGCAGGGTCAGGGTCAGCTCGTCCATCAGGGAGAGGACCTTGGCCGGGTAGCCGGACTGGGCGGCCGCCTGCTCGATGGACGCGGGCTCGACACCCTCGCCGACCATCGCCACGCCCTCGTTGATGAACTGGCCGATGACGCGCGAGGTGAAGAAGCCGCGCGAGTCGTTGACGACGATCGGCGTCTTCTTGATGCGCCGTACGAGGTCGAAGGCGCGGGCCAGCGCCTCGTCGCCGGTCCGCTCGCCCTTGATGATCTCGACCAGCGGCATCTTGTCGACCGGCGAGAAGAAGTGCAGGCCGATGAAGTCGACGGGGCGGGACACTCCCTCGGCGAGGACTGTGATGGGGAGGGTGGAGGTGTTGGAGCAGAGCAGGGCGTCGGGCTCGATGACGTCCTGGATCTCCTGGAACACCTTGTGCTTGAGGGCGGTGTCCTCGAAGACGGCCTCGATCACGGCGTCGCAGCCCGCGAGGTCGGCCACGTCGCCGGTCGGGGTGATCCGGGCGAGCAGTTCGTCGCGCTTGGCCTCCGTCGTGCGGCCCCGGGAGAGCGCCTTGGCGAGCAGCTTCTCGCTGTACGCCTTGCCCTTGGCGGCCGCCTCGGTGGAGACGTCCTTGAGGACGACGTCGATCCCGGCCTTGGCGCAGGAGTAGGCGATGCCCGCGCCCATCATCCCGGCGCCGAGCACGGCGACCTTGCGGACCGGACGCTCCGGGATGTCCCCCGGCCGGTTGGCACCGGAGTTGACGGCCTGGAGGTCGAAGAAGAACGCCTGGATCATGTTCTTGGAGACCTGGCCGGTGACCAGCTCGGTGAAGTACCGGGCCTCGATGGTCAGGGCGGTCTCGAAGTCGACCTGGGAGCCCTCGACGGCCGCCGCGAGGATGTTGCGCGGCGCGGGCATGGGCGCGCCCGCGAGCTGCTTCTTCAGGTTGGCCGGGAAGGCGGGGAGGTTGGCGGCGAACTTCGGGTTGGACGGGGTTCCGCCGGGGATCCGGTAGCCCTTGACGTCCCAGGGCTGCTGGGACTCGGGGTTGGCGTCGATGAAGGCGCGGGCCTTCAGAATCATCTCCTCGCGGGTGGCGGCGACTTCGTGGACGAGGCCGTTCTCCAGCGCCCGCTGCGGGGTGTACTGGGTGCCCTGGAGGAGCACCTTGAGCAGGGCGTCGGCGATGCCCATGAGGCGTACGGTCCGGGTGACGCCGCCGCCCGCCGGGAGCAGGCCGAGGGTGACCTCGGGGAGGCCGATGCGGGAGCCGGGGGCGTCGAGGGCGACGCGGTGGTGGGAGGCGAGCGCGATCTCGTAACCGCCGCCGAGGGCCGCGCCGTTGATGGCGGCGACGACGGGCTTGCCGAGGGTCTCGATGCGGCGCAGCGAGTTCTTGATCTCGGTGCCGGTGTCGAAGGCGGCCTGGGCGTTCTCCGGGCCGACCTTGATCATGTCCTTGAGGTCGCCGCCGGCGAAGAAGGTCTTCTTGGCGGAGGTGTAGATGATGCCGCGGATGGAGTCCTTCTCGGCCTCGGCGCGGTCGGCGATGGCCGCGATGGAGTCCTTGAAGGCCTGGTTCATCGTGTTCGCGGACTGGTTGGGGTCGTCGAGGACGAGAGTGACGACGCCGGTCTCGTCCTGTTCCCAGCGGATGGTGGTGCTCTCGGTCGTCATGTCGGTGTTTTCTCCGTAAGCAGGTGGGGCCGGCCAGGGCCTGTCGTCAAACTGCCGTCGTCGCCCGGAGGGCGGCCGCGCGGCGTCTGGTGCGTGCGATCGCAAGGCGCTGGAATGGTCTTGTAGCGGAGCTACCAGGGCATTTCGGCAACGCCGCGAGCGCGCGTGCCAGGCGTCGCGCGGCAGGCGGCAGTTTGACGACAGGCCCTGGAGGTCAGATGCGTTCGACGACGGTCGCGACGCCCATGCCGCCGCCGACGCAGAGGGTGACCAGACCGAACCGCTGGTCCCGGCGCTCCAGTTCGTCGATGACGGTGCCGAGGATCATCGCTCCGGTGGCGCCGAGCGGGTGGCCGAGCGCGATCGCGCCGCCGTTGACGTTGACCTTGTCCAGGGAGAGGCCCATGTCCTTGACGAAGCGCAGGACGACTCCGGCGAAGGCCTCGTTGATCTCGACGAGGTCGATGTCGTCGATGGTCAGCCCGGCCTTGGCGAGCGCCTTGCGGGTGGCGGGGGCGGGGCCGGTGAGCATGATGGTGGGCTCGGAGCCGGAGACGGCGGCGGAGACGATCCGGGCGCGCGGGGTGAGGCCGTAGCGCTCGCCGACCTCCTTGGAGCCGATGGCGACGAGGGCGGCGCCGTCGACGATGCCGGAGGAGTTGCCCGCGTGGTGGACGTGGTCGATCTTCTCGACCCAGTGGTACTTCTGGAGCGCCACCGCGTCGAAGCCGCCCATGTCGCCGATGGCGGCGAAGGAGGGCTTGAGGGCGGCGAGGGAGTCGGCGGTGGTGCCGGGGCGCATGTGCTCGTCGTGGTCGAGGACGAGGAGGCCGTTGCGGTCCTTGATGGGGACGACGGAGCGGGCGAAGCGGCCGTCCTTCCAGGCCGCGGCGGCGCGTTCCTGGGAGAGGGCGGCGTACTCGTCGACGTCGCGGCGGCTGAAGCCCTCGATGGTGGCGATGAGGTCGGCGCCGATGCCCTGCGGGGCGAAGCCGGTCTCGAAGCTGGTCATCGGGTCCATCGCCCAGGCCCCGCCGTCGGAGCCCATCGGCACCCGGGACATCGACTCGACGCCCCCGGCCAGGACGAGGTCCTCCCAGCCCGAACGGACCTTGGCGGCGGCCAGGTTGACCGCTTCCAGGCCCGAGGCACAGAAGCGGTTCTCCTGGACGCCCGCGACGGAGTCCGGCAGGCCGGCCGCGATGGCGGCGATGCGGGCGATGTCGGAGCCCTGGTCGCCGAGCGGGCTGACCACGCCGAGGACGATGTCGTCGATGGCGGCCGGGTCCAGGTCCGGGAAGCGGCCCCGGATCTCGTGGATGAGGCCGACGACCAGGTCGATCGGCTTGGTGCCGTGCAGGGCCCCGTTGGCCTTACCGCGGCCGCGCGGCGTGCGGATCGCGTCGTAGACGAATGCTTCGGTACTCAAGACAGCTGCCTTTCGAGGGTGGTGGTCGACGCGGTGATGGTGCGTCAGGCGAGCAGCGAGCGGCCGATGATCTCCTTCATGATCTCGGTCGTGCCGCCGTAGATGGTCTGGATGCGGCCGTCGGTGAATGCCTTGGCGACCTTGTACTCGCTCATGTAGCCGTAGCCGCCGTGGAGTTGGAGGCAGCGGTCGGCGACGCGCTTCTGGAGTTCGGTGGCCCACCACTTGGCCATGGAGGCGTGGACGGCGTCGAGGGCGCCGTCGGAGTGGTCGACGATGCACCGGTCGAGGAAGGTCCGGGTGACGGCGCACTCGGTGGCCATTTCGGCGATCTCGAAGCGGATGTGCTGGAGCTTGGAGAGCGGACGTCCGAAGGCCTCGCGCTCCTTGACGTACTGGGTGGTGATCTCCAGCAGGTGTTCGGCGGCGGCGATCCCGGCGACCGCTATGCCCATGCGCTCCTGGGCCAGGTTGGTCATCAGGTGGATGAACGCGCCGTCGAGTTCCCCGAGGAGGTTCTCCTTGGGTACGCGGACGTCGTTGAAGAACAACTCGGCGGTGTCCTGGGACTTCTGACCGATCTTGTCGAGGTTGCGGCCGCGCTCGAAGCCCTCGGCACCGCGCTCGACGACGATGAGGGAGAGCCCCTTGGCCCCGCCCTCGGGGGTGGTCTTGGCGACGACGACGACGAGGTCGGCGAGGATGCCGTTGGAGATGAAGGTCTTGGAGCCGTTGAGCAGCCAGTGGTCGCCCTTGTCCTCGGCGGTGGTGCGGATCGCCTGGAGGTCGGAGCCGGCGCCCGGTTCGGTCATGGCGATGGCGGTGATGGTCTCGCCGGAGCAGAAGCCGGGGAGCCAGCGGCGCTTCTGCTCGTCGGTGGCCAGGCCGGTGAGGTAGGGGCCGATGATGTCGTTGTGCAGCCCGATCGCCAGGCCCGGCGCCCCCGCCCGGGTGAACTCCTCGGCGAGGACCGCGCTGTAGCGGAAGTCGTCGCTGCCGCCGCCCCCGTACTCCTCCGGGACGGCCAGGCCCAGCAGCCCCGCCCGCCCGGCGGCGAGCCACGCCTCGCGGGAGACGATGCCGTCCTGCTCCCACTGCTCGTAGTACGGGAGGACCTCCTTGGCCAGGAAGGCCCGGACGGTCTCGCGGAACGCGTCGTGCTCCTCGGTGAAGATCTGCCGTTGCACGGGGTCTCCTAGTCTCGGGGGGTGGGCCGGAGCCCCGGTACGTCCCAGTCGGCCGCCACGGCCTCCGTGTCCGCGCCGGGCAGCGCGGGCCCGGTGCGTACGGAGACGGGGGTGGCCGAGAAGCGCGGGGCGGGGGCGGGCTGGGTCCGGCCGCCGTGCTCGACGAAGGTGGAGCGGGCGGCGAGGTGGGGGTGGTGCGGGGCCTCGGTGAGCGAGAGGACGGGGGCCACGCAGGCGTCGGTGCCGGCGAAGACCTCGGTCCACTCGGCGCGCGTCCGGGTCAGGAAGCGTTCGGTGACGGCGGCGCGCAGTTCGTCCCAGCGGGCGAGGTCCCACCGGTCGGGGAAGGCGTCCGCGATACCGAGGAGCCGGGCGAACTCCGCGTAGAACTGGCCTTCCAGCGGGCCGACCGCCATGTGGCCGCCGTCGGAGGTGGCGTAGGTGCCGTAGAACGGGCAGCCGCCGTCGAGGAGGTTCGCACCGCGCCGGTCCTGCCAGCTTCCGGCGGCGAGCATGCCGTGGATCATCGTGGCGAGGTGGGCGGCGCCGTCCACGATGGCGGCGTCGACGACCTGCCCCGCGCCGTGGGCGCGGGCGTGCTGGAGGGCGGCGAGGACGCCGACGACGAGGTAGAGCGAGCCGCCCGCGTAGTCGCCGACCAGGTTGGCGGGGACGGTGGGCGGTTCGTCCGGCCCGCCGATCATGGACAGGGTGCCGGTGAGCGCGATGTAGGCGATGTCGTGGCCCGCGCGGTCGGCGAGCGGCCCGTCCTGGCCCCATCCGGTCATCCGGCCGTAGACGAGCTTCGGGTTGCGGGCGAGGCAGGCGTCGGGCCCGACACCGAGGCGTTCGGCGACGCCGGGGCGGTAGCCCTCGACGAGGATGTCGGCGCGTTCGACGAGGTCCAGGACGCGGGCCGGCCCCTCGTCGCCCTTGAGGTCCAGGACGACGGAGCGTTTGTTGCGGTTGGTGAGGTCGTGGGCGGGATCGATGCCGAGCCCCGCGCCGCCGGGCCGGTCGACGCGGACGACGTCGGCCCCGAGGTCCGCCAGCAGCATCGCGGCGAACGGTCCGGGGCCGATACCCGCCAGCTCGACGACCCGGACACCGGTCAGCGGACCGTGCCCGGGTGTTGGGCCTTTCGCCATCTGTGAGCCCCCAGGGGTGTGACACAACCGATGTAACACCTGTGATGCTAAGAACGTCCCCGGCTCCGCACAACCCCTCGGGCCGAGCAAGCGCTTAGCTCTTCGCTCCGATCCTCTCGCACGCGGCCCGCCCGGCCGCACGCCGCCACGGCGCTCTCCGCTACCCTCTGCCTGCCACGTCGGCACCCGTCTCCCAGCCGGAGGTACTCGTGAACAGGCAGAACGACGCGACACGCCCCTTGGACGTGGTCCTCTTCGGTGCCACCGGCTTCGTGGGGGCGCTCACGGCCGAGTACCTGGCGGCCCACGCGCCCGCCACTCTCCGCTGGGCGCTGGCCGGGCGCAGCCGGACCAAGCTGGAGAAGCTGCGCGAGCGGCTCACGGCGATCGCCCCGGCCTGCGCGGAGCTGCCGCTGCTGGAGACCGATGCGGACGACGGCGACGCACTGGCCGAACTGGCCGCCTCCACCCGGGTGGTGGCCACGACCGTGGGGCCGTACCTGCGGTACGGCGAGAAGCTCGTCGCCGCCTGCGCGGAGGCCGGGACGGACTACGCGGACCTCACGGGCGAGGCGGAGTTCATCGACCGGATGTATCTGGAGCACGACGCCCGGGCCCGGGAGACGGGGGCGCGCCTCGTGCACGCCTGCGGCTTCGACTCCGTACCGCACGACCTCGGGGCGTACTTCACCGTCAAGCAGCTGCCCGAGGACGTCCCCCTGACGATCGACGGCTTCGTCCGTACCAACGCGGTGTTCTCCGGCGGGACGTTCGCCTCGGCGCTGACCGCGATGGGCCGGGGCCCGCAGATGCTGGCCGCCGCCCGGGAGCGCCGGCTGCACGAGCCGCGTCTGGTGGGCCGACGGGTCCGCACCCCGGCGGGCTCCCCGCACTTCAGCGGGGAGACCGACGCCTGGGCGCTGCCGCTGCCGACGGTCGACCCGACGATCGTGGGCCGCTCGGCGCGGGCCCTGGAGCGGTACGGCCCCGACTTCCGCTACCGCCACTTCGCCTCGGTCAAGACGCTGCCCATGGCGCTCGGCGCCCCGGTGGCGATCGGCGGGCTGGTCGCGGCCGCGCAGGTGGAAGGCGTACGGGAGTGGCTGATGAGCCGTTACGAGCCGGGGCAGGGGCCGGACGAGGAGCGCCGCGGACGGAGCTGGTTCACCGTCCGCTTCGTCGGCGGGGGCGGCGGGCGACGCGTCTACACCGAGGTGTCCGGCGGCGACCCGGGCTACGGCGAGACGGCGAAGATCCTCGCCGAGTCGGCGGTGTGCCTGGCCCTGGACGAGCTGCCGGAGACCTCCGGGCAGGTCACCACGGCGGTGGCGATGGGCGACGCGCTCCTGGACCGGCTGACGGCGGCGGGGCTGCGGTTCCGGGTCGCGGCGGTGCGGTAGCCGGGCGGCAGGTCTAGAAGATCCAGCCGGCCAGTGTGTAGAGCATCGCCCCCAGCCAGACGAGACCGACGGCGCTGCCGAGGAGCATGCCGAGGGCCATGCGGCGCTGGGCGGGGTCGAAGGGCGCGGGACGGACGGCTGCACGAGAGGCGTTCATGTGTTCAGCCTGCCCAGTCGTACGGATCCATGCCATCCGTACGTGTACTCAGTTGCAGGACTGTTCCAGGTTGTTCCACGCCCGGGACGATCACCTGCGGGGCGGCAGCTGTCGGCGTACCCACGCGGGGTCCGGGTTGATGTGCGGCCGGTCCGCGACGACGACGGTCGGCACGGTCTCGTCCCCGCCGGTGGCGGCCCGCACCGCGGCCGCACCCGCCGGATCGCGCCAGATGTTCACCCAGTGCAGCCGGGAGGCGTCGCGGCCCAGCCGGAGGCGCAGCCGCAGGCAGTACGTGCAGCCCGGCCGCCAGTAGACGAGCGGGCGGCCGTCCACGGCGCTGCGGCGCGCCGCCTCGGCAGCCGGGACCGGCGCCGGGAAGACCAGGGGCGAGTGGATGACGGCCAACAGCACGAACAGCACCGGGAAGACCGCCGTCATGGCGGTGTCGCCGCCGAGGGCGGACCCCGTCGCGGCGAACGCGCCAGTGAGCAGGAACAGGGCCGGCAGCCTCCACGCGCGTCTCATGACACCGCACGCTACGGCTTCGTCAGGCGGTCGCTTCCCGCAGGGTCTGCCGGCACAGAGCGTCCGCCCGGCGGGTGCTCTCGGGCTGGCGGTAGCGGCCGGCGAGGCGGAGGGTGTGGGCGCAGGCGTTGTCGAGGCTGATGCGGTGGCCCACCGAGACGAACACCGGGCTGGTGTTCTCCCGGGTGCGCAGCGCGCGGCCGACCACCTCGTCGCCGTCCAGCAGCGGGGAGAAGTCACCTCGCCGGGGGCCGGGCGCCTCGTAGGTGAACGTGAACGGGTTCTTGCCGACGCCGATCACCGGCAGTCCGGTGAGCACGCCCAGGTGGCTGGCGAGTCCGAAACGGCGCGGGTGCGCCAGACCGTAGCCGTCGCAGACGACGAGACCGGGGTCGACGCTCAGCTCCTCCAGCGCCTCAAGCACCGTCGGGATCTCCCGGAAGGCCAGCAGCCCGGGGACGTACGGGAAGGCGATCGTGCCGACGGCGGTGGCCTCCTCGACCGTCTCCAGCGTCGCGGCGTCCAGCACGACAGCCGCCGCGACGACGACGTCCTTCTCGTCGTCGTAGGCCACGTCCACCCCGGTGACCAGGCCGGTTCCGGGCTCCGGCCCCGCCTCGTCCAGGATCACCCGGTCGCGCAGCCGGTCCTGGATCGCCCGGCCCTCGGCTTCGTCGGCGGGGGTCTCGTGGGCGGGGGCGGGTGAGCTCGTCATACCGGGGAGCTTATGCGGTGGAGCGGGCTGTCCCGTCGGCCGGCGGCCGGGATCCCGTAGCCTGACGATCATGTTCGTACTCGAATTGACCTACACGGCCCCGGTCGAGCGCGTCGACGCGCTGATGGCGGAGCACATCACCTGGCTCGACGAGCAGTACGCGGCGGGCGTCTTCATCGCCTCGGGCCGCAAGAACCCCCGGGACGGCGGTGTGATCCTGGCCGTCGCGGAGGACCGGGCGGCAATCGAGAAGATCGCGGCGGCCGACCCGTTCGCCGCGCACGGCGTGTGCGCGTACCGGATCACCGAGTTCATCGCCACCAAGACGGCGCCCGCGCTCGCGCCGTACCGGCAGCAACTGCCGTAACGGCGAAGGACTGTGGTCGCCGCCACCGATGACTTTCCGGGGCGGGGCCGGTCTGTACGGGTATGGAGACCTACACCCTGACCACAGCCGGCGCCGACCTCGTGTACGACGTCCGGGGGCCGCTGCCCACCGCCGACGGCCACCCGCCCTTGTTCCTGATCGGGCACCCCATGGACGCGAGCGGCTTCGCCGCGCTGGCGGCGCGCTTCCCCGACCGGACCGTCGTCACGTACGACCCGCGCGGACTCGGCCGCTCCAGTCGTGCGGACGGGCGGGTCGACTACACGCCCGAGATCCTGGCCGACGACGTGCACGCCGTCATCACGAAGCTCGGGGCCGGGCCGGTCGAGATGTTCGCCAGCAGCGGCGGGGCGGTCACCGCCCTCGCTCTGGTGGCGCGCCACCCCGACGACGTGACCACCCTCGTCGCGCACGAGCCGCCGCTCATCACGATCACCCCGGACGGCCCGGCGGCCGTCCGGGCCCGGGCCGGGGTCCGGGACGCGTACGAGAAGCGGGGGTGGGGCGCCGGGATGGCCGCGTTCGTGGCCATGACCTCGTGGGAGGGCGAGTTCACCGACGCCTACTTCGCACAGCCCGCGCCCGATCCCGCCGCGTTCGGCATGCCGGCCGAGGACGACGGCTCGCGGGACGACCCGCTGCTGTCCGACCGGTCCTGGGCGGTCAGCGACCACCGGCCGGACGTCGACGCCATCAACGCGGCCCCCACCCGTGTGGTGATCGCCGTCGGCGAGGAGTCCCGGGCCGTGCAGACCGGGCGGACCTCCGAGGCGGCCGCCGAACTGCTCGGGCAGCGGGTGACCGTCTTCCCGAGCCATCACGGCGGTTTCCTCGACGGCGAGTTCGGTTACCCCGGGAAGCCCGACGAGTTCGCGGCGCGGCTGCGGGAGGTGCTGGACGCCTCGTGAGGCCGGCGCGGGGTCAGAATCCCAGCCGGGCCACCCGTCCCTTCTCGCCCGCCGCCCAGCAGCCGAGGTCGGGGGTGCAGTCGACGGTGTCGTACGAGCCGGGGTCGACCGTCCGCCAGCTGCGCCCGCCGTCCAGGGTGAGGTCGGTGCCTGTGGGGCCGACGGCCAGTGCGGCGGTGCGGCTGTACGGGAGCCAGGTGACGCCGGAGCGGTAGGCGGGCGGCGGGGTGGCGGACTGCCGCCAGCTCCGTCCGCCGTCACCGGTGACGGCGGACGCCTCGGGGGATGCCTGGTCGGGGCGGTAGTCGCCGCCGACGGCGATGCCGTGGGCCCGGTCGCGGAAGGCGACGGCGAAGACGCCCCGGGCCGGATCGCCGGCCGGGAGGGTCGACGCGCTCGCCGTCCAGGTCAGGCCCCGGTCACGTGAGTGCAGGACCCGGGCGGTCTCCGCTCCCCCGGTGGTCAGCCAGACGTCCTTGGCGCCGGAGCTGACCAGGCACTGGCCGCTCGCCGCGAACCCCGCCTCGCCGGGCAGGGCGGCGGGCATCCCGGCATCGGGCAGGACCCGCCAGGAACGGCCGCCGTCCGCGGTGGACAAGACCCGGAACTTCCCGTCGACCGGGTCGCCCGCCGCGAGACCGTGCCGGCTGTCGAAGAACGTCAGGCAGTTGAAGAAGGCGCGGGGATCGGTGTTGCGGAAGGACTCGGTCCAGGTCGCCCCGCCGTCCTCGGTGCGCAGGACCCGCGATGCCTCGCCCTCGCCGATGGCCAGGGCGACGGCCCGGCGGCCGTCGAACGCCTCGATGTCCCGCAGTTCGAGCTCGGCGGCGTCCGGCGGTGACACGTCACGCCAGGTGCGGCCGCCGTCCGAGGTGCGCAGGACCGTGCCCTTCGACCCGGCGACCCAGGCGGTGCTGCGGCTGACCGCCGCGAGCCCCCGGAAGCGGGCGTCGGTGCCGGTGCCGGTGAGCTTCCATCCGGGCAGGAACCCGCGCGCGGCGGCCTCACGGGAGGTCGCTGGGGTGGCTTTCCCCTCCGTGTTCTGCGCCGCGTGTGCGCCCGGTGCGACCAGTACGGCCGCCAGGGCCGCCCCTCCGGTCACCAGTGCCATCAGCCGTCTCGTGTTCCCCATGGCCTTCATGGCGCTGGAAGCTAGCCCACGGGCCGGGACCCGTCCAGGGTGCGTCGCCGTCGAACGGGCAGGAGAGCGGGGGTGCGCGGGGACACGGGCAGGAGCCGGACGGAACCGGTGACGCAGCTCACGCCGCGCGCCGGTGCACGAAACGAGGAGTTCCGTCGTCTACTCCAGTGCCGGGAACCGTTCACCCAGCCGCGAGAGGGAGCAGGTCTTGTCCAGCGTTATCGAGCAGTCCGTGCAGGCTCGCATGGTCGCGTCCGCACCGCGGATGGAGACCTTGCCCGCCATGCTCAGTTACGACCGTCATTACCCCTTCGCCGTCCGCATGGCGTTCCCGGCCCCGGCGACCCTGGAAGGCACCGAGGTGTCGTGGGAGTTCTCCCGCGAGCTGCTGACCACCGGGGTGGACTCCCCCGCCGGGCAGGGGGACGTACGCGTACGGCCGTTCGGGTACGAGCGGACCGTCCTGGAGTTCCACGCCCCCGAGGGCATCGCGATGGTCCATGTGCGCACCGAGGAGCTGCGGCTCTTCCTCCAGCGTGCGCAGGAGCTGGTTCCGGTGGGCGACGAGCACCGGTATCTGGACCTGGACCGGGGTCTGACCGATCTGCTCGGCGGTCCGTGCTGACGCCCCGGCCGTAAATCCGGTTGCCGGGCCCACGGCCCGGCCCTACCGTCGGAGACGTCCCTGTTGTCGTCGATCGGAGTAGGACGTTGCTGATCTGAGGTCCTGTGCACACCGTGCAGAGCCCGCCGCGCCCTGTCGTGGCCCGGAGCGCCCGTGTGCGATCTCAGGTTCCTTCAGCCGTCCTTGCCCGTTCCCGACGTTCAACGGGAGTTCCGCATGTCATCCACCGACACCCATATCAGCTGTACCTCCCTCTCCTTCTCCTGGCCCGACGGCACCGAGGTCCTCACCGGCTTCGATCTGGCCGTGGGCCCCGGCCGCACCGGGCTCATCGGGCTCAACGGCTGCGGCAAATCCACCCTGTTGCGCCTGATCGCCGGTGAACTGACCCCGGCCTCCGGGACGGTCAGGATCCGTGGCGAGCTCGGTCATCTCCCCCAGTCCGTGGTCCTGGACACCGCACTGCGGGTCGACGAGGTGCTCGGGATCGCGGAGCGGCGGGCGGCGCTCGACGCCGTCGAGTCGGGCGACGTCCGGGCGGAGCACTTCGCGGTGATCGGCTACGACTGGGACATCGAGGACAGGTCCCTCGCCACGCTGGACGGCCTGGGCCTCGGGCACATCGGGCTCGACCGCACCGTCGGGGAGATGTCCGGCGGCGAGTGCGTCCTGCTGCGGCTGGCCGCGCTGCTGCTGGAGCGGCCCGGGGTTCTGCTCCTGGACGAGCCGACGAACAACCTGGACGCGTACGCCCGTCGGCGGCTGTACGACGCGGTCGACGCCTGGGCGGGGGCGCTGCTCGTCGTCAGCCACGACCGGGAGCTGCTGGAGCGGGTGGACCGGATCGCGGATCTGCGCGACGGATCGGTCACCTGGTACGGCGGGAACCTGTCGGCGTACGAGGAGGCGCTCGCCGTCGAGCAGGAGGCGGCGCGGCGCATGGTGCGGGCCGCCGAGTCCGACGTACAGCGGCAGAAACGCGAACTGTCCGCCGCGCACGTCACGTTGGCCCGCCGCAAGCGGTACGGGCAGAAGATGTGGGACACCAAGCGGGAGCCCAAGGTCGTGATGGGGCAGCGCAAGCGCGCGGCCCAGGTGTCGGCCGGCAAGCACCGCATCCTGCACACCGAGCGGCTGGCGGCGGCCGAAGAGCGCCTGGACGAGGCGGAGTCGGCGGTGCGGGAGGACGAGGAGATCCGGATCGAGCTGCCGGACACCCGGGTCCACCCGAGCAGCGAGGTGCTGCTGCTGCGCGATCCGGTGCCGCCTTACGGGCCGCCGCTGCGCGGCGAGTTGATGGTGCGGGGCCCGGAGCGGATCGCGCTGACCGGGCGCAACGGGGCGGGTAAGACGGCGCTGCTGCGGACGATCGCGGGTGAGCTGAAGCCCCTCTCGGGCGAGGCGAGCCCGTGGGTGGCGACGGGGTTCCTGCCGCAGCGGCTGGATGTGCTGGACGAGGAGTCGTCGGTGGCGCGGAACGTGGCGCGGGCGGCTCCCGGTCGTACGGAGAACGCCGTGCGGGCCCGGCTGGCGCGCTTCCTGTTCAAGGGGGCGGCGGCGGACCGCCCGGCCTCGACCCTGTCGGGCGGGGAGCGGTTCCGGGCGACGCTGGCGATGCTGCTGCTGGCCGATCCGGCGCCCCGGCTGCTGCTGCTCGACGAGCCGACGAACAGCCTCGATCTGGCGAGCGTACGGCGGCTGACCGAGGCGCTGGAGGCGTACGAGGGGGCGCTGATCGTGGCCGGCCACGATGTGCCGTTTCTGGAGTCGATCGGGATCACGCGCTGGCTCCGGCTGGACGGCGAGCTGCGGGACACGACGGCGGAGGCGGTGCGGGAGGGCGGGTGACGCGGTGGGCGAGGGCTGCTCGGGCGGTGCGCGAGGGGCGGTGGGGCGGTCCCCGTGCGGCGGGGCCTCCTACGGTGTCGGCCATGCGAGGTCGTCGATGGCCAGCCACGGGGCGGCGGCCACCGCCGTGGGCGTCACGCCGGTGAACGCCTTGACCTCGCGGTGGAGATGGGCCTGGTCGGCGTAGCCGCTCAAGGCCGCCACCTCGGCGGCTGGGCGGCCGGCCGCGAGGAGATGGGCGGCATGGTCGAACCGGACCAGCCGGGCGGCGTGCTTCGGGGCGAGGCCGATCTGGGACCGGAAGCGGGACCAGAGACGCTTGCGGCTCCAGCCGACCTCGTTCGCCAGACTGTCGACGCCCACCCGGCCACGGGCGGTGAGGATCAGCTCCCAGACCGCGGTCACCTCCGGGTCCGGCGACCGGCGGACGTCCAGCCGCCGGCCGAGGGCGTCGGCCGCGATCGCGAACCGTTCGTCCCACGTCCCGGCCGCCCGCAGCCTGTCCTCGGTCCGCTCGGCGTCGCGACCCCAGACGTCATCCAGCGAGACGACCGTCCCGGTGAGATCGGCCGACGCGCCGAGCACCGCGACCGCCAGGGGCGGCGGCAGCCGGATCTGCAGGCACTCGATCCGCCCGGTCGCCCGGCCGCCGAGCCGCAGGGCTCCCGGCGCCAGCCCCGCGACCGTACTGCCGCGTGCGCGCCCGCCGTCGGAGTCGTGGACGATGCCGCTGCCCTCGCTCAGGTCCACGAACAGGGTGACCGAGGGGTGCGCGACCATGGCGATGTCCACGTGGACCGGGGCGAGTTGGCGGAAGCCTGCCATGACGGCTCCCGGGAGCCGGCCCGAGTGCCGGGGCACCGCGACGTCCACCGCCGACCAGTCGGGGGGTGATTCGGTGAGCCTCACGATGCCAGACTAGAAGGGCCGGCGGCCCGCCGCCGCCAGGAAGCGCAGCAGCGACTCACCTGTTTCCGCGGGCGCTTCGAGCATGGGGAAGTGCCCGACGCCGGCCAGTCGCTCGACGCGCGTGTTCGGTGTCCTGTCGTAGAGACGCACCGCATCAGGATCCCAGCGGGGGTCGGCGGTGCCGAAGGCCACGAGGGCCGGGACGTCGAGTGCGCCAAGACGCGTGGGGACGCTCCGCTCGGCGATGTACTCGGTGTTGCGGCGCAGGACCGTCCTGAAGGTGCTGTAGCTGATGTCCCGTACGTCGTCGACCAGGTCGTCCGGGACGGTGACCGGGCGGCTGCACACCGCGGTCACGCCTCGTCGGAGCATCGCGTCGGACCGGACGCGCCACATCAGCGGGCCGAGCGGCGGGGCGATGAGCGCCCGCAGAACGGCGGGCTGCGGAAGGAGCGCTTCGGGGCTCGGGCCGCTGCTGATCAGCGCGAGGGCTTCCACCAGGTCCGGGCGCCGCTCGGCGAGGGCGGTGGCGATGTATCCGCCGCTGGAGTGCCCGGCGACGGTCACGGAACTCAGGGCGAGTTCGTCGAGCGCCGCGGCCAGGACCGCCGCCTGCCCGGGTACGTCGTACGACGCCGCGGGCGGGGACTGGCCGTGGCCCGGCAGGTCGACCCGGATGACGTGGTGCCGACGGGCCAGCACCGGCACCACCGGGCCCCAGGAGTTGCCCGAGGCGCCTGATCCGTGGACGAGCACGAGCGGCGGCGCCTCCCGGGGACCGTCGTGGACCACGTGTATTCCGTGCACGTACGTGCTGTCATCGATACCCATGCGGGCGAGGATGGCCGAGCCGCCCCTCCACGGTCTTGTACGAATGTCGCCGACTGGCAGGAACGTCGCCGCCCGGTACGAACGTCGCCCGCGGATCTCCCGGATCTCCCGGATCTCCCGGATCTCCCGGATCTCCCGGAAAAAGCAGACAGAAATTGTCCGGTATCCCGCCTAGCGTCGCGCTCATGGATCGCTTCCCCGACCGCGACGCGGAGCCGTACACCCCCGGCGCCGCCCACCGCGACATCGTCATCACCGGCGCGCGCGAGAACAATCTGCGCGACGTATCCCTCCGCATCCCCAAGGGCCGGATCACCGTCTTCACCGGTGTCTCGGGTTCGGGCAAGTCGTCGGTCGTCTTCGACACGATCGCCGTGGAGTCGCAGCGGCAGCTGAACGAGACGTTCACCTCGTTCCTGCGCAACCGGCTGCCGAAGTACGAGCGGCCGCACGTCGAGTCCGTCGAGGACCTGTCGGTGGCCATCGTGATCGACCAGAAGCCGCTCGGCGGCAACGTCCGCTCCACGGTGGGCACGGCGACCGACATCTGGTCGGTGCTCCGCGTGCTGTTCTCCCGGTACGGCGCCCCGAGTGCGGGCGGGGCGACCGCGTACTCCTTCAACGATCCCGCCGGGATGTGCCCGGAGTGCGACGGGGTGGGGCGCACGGTCCAGCTGGATCTGGACCGGGCGATCGACTGGTCGAAGTCGCTGAACGAGGGGGCGCTGCTGCTGCCCGGTCTGTCGGTGGGCAGCTGGGAGTGGAATCTGTACGGCGGGTCGGGGCGGTTCGACAACGACCTGCCGCTGGCCGAGTACGGCGAGGAGGAACGCCGGCTCCTGCTGTACGGATCGGGGTTCACCGTCCGCCTCGACCTGCGGACCGGGTCGGCCGACATGAAGTTCGAGGGGGTCGTGACCCGCTTCGAGCGCCTGTATCTCAAGCGCGACACCGCTTCTCTCTCCGAGAAGCGCCGCGAGGCCGCCGCGCGGTTCACCGTGGAGCGGGTCTGCGGATCCTGCGGCGGGGCACGACTGAACGCGGCGGCGCTCGCCACCCGGGTCCACGGGCTCTCGCCCGCCGACTACGGGCGGATGGAGGTCGCCGAACTCGTCGGCGTACTGGAGCGGATCGACGATCCGGTGGGCGGGCCCATCGCCGCCGCGGCCCGGGAACGGCTGGAGCGGCTGGTGGGCATCGGGCTCGGCTATCTGAGCCTGGACCGGGAGACCACGACCCTGTCGGGCGGCGAGGGCCAGCGGCTCAAGATGGTGAGGCACCTGGGGAGTTCGCTCACCGGGCTGACGTTCGTCTTCGACGAGCCCAGCGTCGGACTGCATCCGCGCGACGTGGGCAGGCTGGGCGATCTGCTGGTGCGACTGCGCGACAAGGGCAACACGGTGCTGGTCGTCGAACACGACCCGGATGTGATGGCGGTCGCCGACCATGTCGTCGACATGGGGCCGCGGGCCGGTGCCGACGGCGGCCACATCGTCTTCGAGGGGCCGTTCGAGCGGCTGCGCGAGACCGATACGCTCACCGGCCGGTCGCTGCGCCGCCGCACCCCGGTGAAGGGGGCCGTGCGCTCCCCGACCGGGCAGCTCCCGGTGCACGGAGCGGATCTGCACAACCTCAAGGGGCTGGACGTGTCGTTCCCCGCCGGGGTGCTGACCGCGGTGACGGGGGTGGCCGGGTCCGGGAAGTCGACGCTGGTGTCGCGGGTGTTCACGGCGGCGTACCCGGACGCGGTGGTGATCGACCAGAGCGCGATCACGGCCTCGTCCCGTTCGACCCCCGCCTCGTACATCGGCGCGCTGGACACCATCCGCAAGGTGTTCGCCCGGGAGAACGGGGTGGACGCGGGGCTGTTCAGCTTCAACTCCGCCGGGGCGTGCGCGGGCTGCTCGGGCCGTGGCGAGATCTCGACGGATCTGGCGTTCATGGATCCGGTCACCACGACCTGCCCGGAGTGCGAGGGCCGCCGGTTCCACGACGACGTGCTGAAGCACCGGGTCGGCGGCCGGTCGATCGCGGACGTCCTGGAGATGACGGCGGCGCGGGCGGTCGGACTGTTCGAGGACCGCGCACTGCTGCGGAAACTGCGCACGCTCGACGAGGTCGGGCTCACCTACCTCACGCTCGGGCAGCCGCTCAGCACGCTCTCGGGCGGTGAGCGCCAGCGGATCAAGCTCGCCACCCAGCTGCACCGCACCTCCAGCGTGTACGTGCTGGACGAGCCGACGACGGGACTGCACCTGGCGGACACGGGCACGCTGGTGGATCTGCTGGACCGGCTGGTAGACGCGGGGAACACCGTGATCTGCGTGGAGCACAACCTGGAGGTGGTCAAGCGGGCGGACTGGGTGATCGACCTCGGCCCGGAGGGCGGCAAGGGCGGCGGGGAGCTGGTCTTCGCGGGGACACCCGCCGAGCTGCTCGCGCATCCGACGTCCGTCACGGGCCGGTATCTGCGCCGGGATCCAGGGGTGGAATCACCGAATCCGGAAAGCTGAAAGCCGCTGAAGCAGGGTCCTGAGAGGGCCCCGAAGCACTCCTCGCCCACCCGTTCACCTGCGGGTATGACGCTGTGTCGCCCACCCCTGCCGGTGGCGGGCTTGGCTTTGCCCTTACGGTCGCCTTAACCTACGGTCTCGTAACCTACGAAGCCGTAGGTAATTCTCCCGTCCCCAGGAGCTCCCCGTGACGATCACCTCTCCCCACCTCGGCAGTTCGAAGGCGTGGACCGACGCCCAGCTGCTGTACGCGCTGGAAGAGGTGGTGGAGAAGGAGCTCAACCGCCATCTGAAGGTCGCCAAGGACTGGATGCCGCACGAGTACGTCCCGTTCTCCGACGGCCGCAACTTCCCCGGCATCTTCGAGGACGGCGAGGCCTGGGAGGCGGACCAGTCCAAGGTCACCGACATCGGCAAGATCGCTCTCGTGGTCAACCTCCTCACCGAGGACAACCTCCCCAGCTACCACCACGAGATCGCCTCCCTCTTCGGCCGCGACGGCGCGTGGGGCACCTGGGTGCACCGCTGGACCGCCGAGGAGGGCCGCCACGGCATCGTGATGCGCGACTACCTGCTCACCTCGCGCGCCGTGGACCCGGACAAGCTGGAGCAGTTCCGCATGGCGCACATGGCGGAGGGCTTCGAGTCGGACAACCGGCACTCGATGCTGCACTCCGTCGCGTACGTCGCCTTCCAGGAGCTGGCCACCCGCGTCTCGCACCGCAACACCGGCCACCAGTCCGGCGACCCGGTCTGCGACCGGATGCTGGCCCGGATCGCGACCGACGAGAACCTCCACATGGTCTTCTACCGCAACCTCCTGGGCGCCGCCTTCGAGCTGGCCCCGGACCTGACCATGCAGGCCGTGCGGGACGTCGTCGTCAACTTCCGGATGCCCGGACACGGCATGCCCGGCTTCGAGCGGGCCGCCGCGCAGATGGCGATCGGCGAGATCTACAACATGCGCATCCACCACGACGACGTGATCCAGCCCGTGCTGCGCTTCCTGAAGGTCATGAGCATCGACGGGCTCGGCCCGGAGGGTGCGAAGGCCCAGGAGGAGCTCGGTCTGTACATGGGCGGGCTGGACAGCGAGGCGTCGAAGTTCGACGAGAAGCTCGCCGCCCGCAAGGCCCGGATGGCGGCCCGCGGCCGCGCCTGATCCTCCCGGTCCGGGCGCACCCCGGGGGCCGCGCCCGGACACCTCACTCCTCGGCGGTGGCCTCCGCGTACGCCACGTCGCGTACGTCGTCGCAGGGGTGCTGGCGGAGCATCCGCAGCTGGGTGCGCCACGGCCCGGTCCACCCGGTCCGCAGGCCGCACGCCACGGTCAGTTCGGCGGCGAGCAGTCCCTCGGCGGGATCCCCCGCCGCCGCCAGCCGTGCGACGACGAGCAGCAGGGTCTCCGGATCGCCGATCTCCGCTCCCCGGTATCCGACGACCCGCCTGCCGACGGTCGCCGCCGTCCTGGCGGCGAGCGCCGGGCGGCCGCTGTGCAGGGCGGCGAGCGCGACGAGCTCGGTGTGCAGCGGGTCCGGGTCCGCCGCCAGGTCCAGGGAGCGCGCGAGCAGGGCGACGGCGTCCGGCATGAGGTCGCGCTGGGCGGCCAGGGTCCGGCCGGCCTCAGCGAGCACCGTCGCCACCTGCCGGTTGTTCGTCCCGGAGCGCAGCGACAGCGTCCTGGCCAGATGGCCGATCCTGCGGCGGGCCGGCCGGTCCCGCTCCGCCCCCGCGTCATCCGCCGTCTCGCCCGTGGACAGCAGGGACAGGGCGCGAATCAGGGCCCGGTTCGTGTCCGGGACGGTCAGGGCGGCGTCCACGAGGGCGTCGGCGGCGGAGCGCCACCGTCCCCGCCGGTCCAGATCGGTGATCGCCTCGACCAGGGCCACCGCCGCGTGCGGGGCCCACGGCAGCCAGGGGACGAGCGCGGTGTGGGCGAGGGCGGCCAGGGTGTCGTCGCCGGTGCGGCACAGGTCCTGGATCAGCCGGGCGTAACGCGGCCGCAGGTTCGGGTCCAGCTCCGTCGGGTGGGCCCGCAACACAGCGACCCGCAGCGCGCGTTCGCCGCCCGCCGCGTGCTCGGCGACCTCCCACATGCGTACGTCGCCGAGCAGCGGCGTCCCCGCGGTCACACAGGCGGCCCGTACGTCGACGTGCTGATCCGGCTGCCCGTACGCGTCGGCCAGAAGGGCGGCCGCCTCCGCGCGGGGCAGCAGCTCGGCGGCGAGGCGCACCACCTCCTTGCGGCTGGTGACCTTGCCGGTGCCGGGAGCCGTACGGGCGGCGAGCAGCGGGACGAGCCGGGAGGGCCGGGTGTGCGCGGCGGCCCGGCCCGCCGCGTACATCGCGACGCGCGCCCGGTCGTCACCGGCGTGGGCGAGCAGGTCGGGCAGGGCGTCGGCGGGCCGGTCGGTGTGCGGGAGGGCGGCGAGCGCGGCCTCGGCGATCACCACGTCCTCGTCGTCGGTCCAGGGCCGTACGGCGTCGGCTCCCCGCCCGGGTATGCGGGCGAGCCGGCCCAGGGCGGCGGTGCGCAGGTGCAGCGGCAGCTTCTCGTCAGCCACCGTGCCCTCCACCGCGATCCGAGCCACATGCTGCTGGCCGGGCGTCCAGCGCTCGGCCCCCGCGACCTCGACCGTCCAGGGCGTGCCGGGCGCCAGGAACCGGCCGCGCGGCGGTGTGCCGTCGAGGCAGGCCTCCAGCAGGTCCGTGCGCCGGTACGTCACGACGCTCCGGACCTCCGGGAGCGCGAGGGCCGACGGATGCCGGGCGAGCAGCCGCTCGACCCGCTCGTCGCGGCCGGCCGGGGCGCGGAGCCAGAGGGTCGCGGCGCTCCGGGCGGCCGAGGGCTCGCCGTAGTTCACCGCCTGCCACAACAGCTCCTGGAGGCCGGGCATGGCGTCGGCTCGACGGCCCACGGCGCGGGCGAGCGCCAGGACGAGTCCGTAGTCGGAGCGTTCCGCGCCGGCTTCCAGCCAGGGCCGCAGCGCTTCGAACACGGTGTGCTCCTGGCCCCTGCGCAGGGTCCGGTCCAGCCGGCCGAAGTCGGCGCTGCCGCTGCTGCCGGTGATGCGGACCAGGGTGCGCAGCGCCCAGTTGAGCAGGTCGCGCTGGCCGGTCACCGCGTGCTCGCGCAACGCGCCGACGGCAAGGCGGCCCAGGGCGGACCGGGTGGCGGGGGACGAGTCGCGGGCCTCCACGGCGTCGGCGGCGACGCGGTCGAGCAGGGGTTCCACCGCGTCGGTGAAGAGAGCGGGTTTCACCCCGGCGAGGGAGGTGAGGGCGGCGGAGCGGACGGGGTCCTGCTCGTTGCGCAGGCGCAGCAGGTCCCCCAGCACGGCGGCGACGACCGCCGGGTCTCCGGAACGGCCGGCGCTGCCGACGAGCAGCGACCAGGCCGTGGCGCGGTCGTCGGCGTCGGGCCCGCGGGTGGCGGCGAGCAGCGGCTCGCGCGCCTCGCCGAAGGGGAGGTAGGAAATGGCGAGGAGGACGGCCGCGTCGGCCCCGCGGACGCGGGCCCGCTCGGCCAGCCGCCGGGCGACGGGGGCGACCCGGTTGCGGGGCAGCGCGTCCAGCAGCCCGGTGTCGACGGTGGTCCCTGAGGCTCCCTCGCCCCGGCCTTCGGTGACCGCCTCGTGCACTTCGGCACGGCGGGCGGGCGGCAGGGCGCCGAGGAACGCGGGCAACTGGTCCGGCGCGCTGCGGCCCAGTTCGACGAGGAGCGGGGCGGGCAGGGCACGGACGAGGCGGCGCAGCTGGGTTCCGCTGAGCGCCCGGTGCAGCTGCGTGCAGACGTCCGGCCTGATGGCGAGGCGGGCGACCCGGACCGGGTCGGCGGCGACGAGACGGCCGAAGGTGCCGTGCAGAGCGGCCGGGAGACGGGTGGGGCCGAACCGTTCGAGGAGGTCGAGCACCCGGTCGGGATGGGCGTGGAGGGCGGCGGCGATGCCCCGGGTGTGCCCGTCGTCCTGCCACCAGACGTCCCGCGCCGTCGCGGGCAGGCCGGCCAGCTCCTCCTCGGCGGAGTCCAGGAGCGGTCCGGGGTGGTGGTGGCCGAGCGAGGACCAGCAGTCGGTGGAGCGGCGCAGCTCCGGCAGCAAGGCCGCGACCGTGGTGGCCGAGCAGCCGGGCAGCAGGCGGGCCGCCTCGATGTCGCCGTACGTGTCGCGAGCCGTGATGACGAGCCGGTCGGCGAGCGCGGTGCGGCGGCCGGCCACGATCGCCCGCACCAATTGGCGGCGCACGGCGGCGGGCGCGTCGGCGAAGGCCCTCTCGTACGGCGGGTCCGGCACCCCGAGGGTCCGGGCCGCGCGCAGGGCGTGTCCGCGTACGACGGCGTCCTCGTCGGCGAGACGTACGCCGATCCACTCGGCGTCCCGGCCGACGGCGGCGGCGATGACCGCGATCCGCCGCTCGTACGGGTCGCCGTCCTCCAGTTCGTCGAGGACGGCGCGCAAGGCCCCCTGGGCGGCCAGCCGGCGTGCCCGCACGGCCAGTTCGCCCATGCGCTCCGTATGGGGCAGCGGTTCGAGCGCGTCGAGGAGGGCGGCGGCGAGGGCGAGCGGCGATGCGTCGGTCATGGCCCGATTGTGCCGGTCACGGACCGAACGCCCCAGGGGTTTACGGGGCGTTCGTGCGGGGCGGAAGGTCAGCCCCGGTCGCGTCCTTCTCTGCGCAGCCGCTCGCGCTCCTTCTCCGACAGTCCGCCCCAGACGCCGAATCGCTCGTCGTTGGCGAGGGCGTACTCCAGGCAGGCCAGCCGCCCTTCGCAGGCGTTGCAGAGCTGCTTGGCCTCACGGGTCGAACTGCCCGGGGCCGGGAAGAAGAACTCGGGCCCGGCCTGCGCGCACAACGCGGTCTCCTGCCAGGCGAGTGCGTCGTCGGTCACGGTGTTGATCAGCATGGGGCACACGCTGCCCGGTGGCGATAAACAACCGATCAACGATTCATCAATCGGCGAGGGCGCCGCGCTCCTCGCGGCCAGGCGCTACTGCCTCGGATCGGGCTTCATGACCGCGAAGACCGCGCCGTACGGGTCGGCGACGTTGGCCATCTTGCCGACGCCGGGCACCTCCATGGCGGCCAGCGTCTCCCTGCCGCCGAGCCGCTTCGCCTCCGCCACGACGGCGTCGACGTCGGCCACGGCGAAATACGGCAGCCAGTGAGGGCCGCGGGCGGCCTCGGAGGGGACGTCGCCCTGCCGGACCAGACCGCCGAAGGACGCGTCCGGTCCCGCGCCGGCCGGGTGGACCGTGGTGTAGGTGTAGTCGGAGCCCTCCACCTTCATCTCGTCGGTCCCCCAGCCGAAGACGCTGTCGAAGAACGCGGCCGCCGCCGGGACGTCGGGGGTGTAGAGCTCGGCCCAGAGGAACGCGTTCGGCTCCTGGATCACGCCGAAGCCGGGGTGCTCCTTCGGCTGCCACACCCCGAAGTACGCGCCGGCCGGGTCCGTGAAGCCGCCCATGCGGCCGAAGTCGAGGACGTCCATCGCCTCGAACGCGGCGCTGCCGCCCGCCTCGGTGACCGCCCGGCCGGTGGCGTCGACGTCGGGCGACTTGAACGACACCGACCAGGCGCTCGGCGCCTCCTCCTCGGACACCGTCATCACGCCGCCGACGTACCGCCCGTCCAGGGTGAGCATCCCGTAACCCCCCACCTCGGGGCCGCCGGGGATCAGGTCCCAGCCGAACAGTCCCCGGTAGAAGGCGGTGGCCCCGTCGAGATCAGGGGTGCCGAGATCGACCCAGTTGGGTGCTCCGTCGAGGAAGGTGGGGCTGATCATGGCGTGCTCTCCTCAGTCGATCCGGGGTCCGGTCCGGGGGTCCTGCTCGTCGTGTACGGCCGGGTGGTTCGTTCCGTTCCGAGTCTTGCACCGGGCACTGACCACCGCAGTCCGTGCGGGGCCGACCGGGGCGCGGTCCACCGGCGGGTGGTCGCGTCCGCCGTGCGGCCCAGGCTAGGCAGCGCGTGGCTGCCGGGGCGAAGCGTTGGACCGGCGCGTCGCGCGGCGGTCGGGCGGACCGGGCCGGAGGTGTCGGCGGGGCGTGGCACGATGGCGGGAGGCCGGAACAGCGGGGCCCGGGCGGGTGGGACAACCCTCGGGAACAGAAGGACGTACATGAACCAGAGCGGGGCGGCGGGCGGCTCGGCCGGCGGAACACTCGCGCGTGGGGCCACCGGGAGCCCGGTGCCCACCGGCGGCCCGGCCCGTGAGCTGCTCGCGCGGGCGCAGCGGCTGCTGGAGAGCGCCCGTGCCGTGCCGGCGGACCGGGCGAACGCCGTGGCCGCCGTACGGTCCGTGCTCGATCCGCTCCTCGACTCCCTGGTGGGGCAGGAGTTGGCCCACATCCCGGTCTCGCGGCTCAAGGACGTCACGGAGGGGCGGCTGCGGCTCGGGGCGCTGGAGCAGGCCGGGCTCGCCACGGTCGGGCAGGTCCACGGAACGGACCGCTACGAGCTCCGGCAGATTCCCGGGGTCGGGGCGCACACCGCCGACCAGGCGCTGGCGGCCGCCGCGCAGATCGCCCACGCGGTGCGCGACACCGTCTCGGTACGGATCGACGTGGATGCCCCGGACGACACGAGCACCGCGCTGGTGACCGCCCTGCACCGGCTGGTCGTGGCAGGTGCGGACGCGCGGCGCGCGGTGGACGCGGCCCGGCGGCTGGCGGAACTGCTGGGCCCCCGGGTGGAGACGGCCGCCCCGGGCGGGAGCCGGCTGCGGATGCTGTTCACGGGGCGGCGGTCCCGGGCGCGGGTGCGGGAGGCGCTCGACGCGGTGCGGTCGGCCGTGGGGGACGCGGTGGAACGGGAGCTGCCGGTGCTTTTCGCGCAGGCGTCGGCCGACCTGCTGCGCTCCCCGGCATCGCCCGCCGAGGCCTGGGTGGACTTCGAGCTGCGGTCCGCCGAGTACTACAGCCTGCTCGCCGAGCTGTCCGGCAGCGGCCCCGACCGGGATGCCGCCGAGGGGTTCCTGCCCGCCGGGATCGCGGACCGGGTGCGGGCGCTGCGGCTCGACGACACGTTTCTGCGGGTGTCCCTGCGCGGCTACCAGGCGTTCGGGGCGCGCTTCGCGCTGGCGCAGAAGCGAGTGATCATCGGCGACGAGATGGGCCTCGGCAAGACCGTCCAGGCCATCGCGGCCCTCGCCCATCTCGCCGCCCGGGGCGAGACCCACTTCCTCGTGGTGTGCCCGGCGAGCGTGCTGATCAACTGGACCCGGGAGATCCGGGCCCGCTCCACCCTGCGCGCCGTTCCGGTGCACGGGGCGGAGCGCGTGGCGGCGTTCGCGGACTGGCGTGAGACGGGCGGGGTGGCGGTGACCACCTTCGACGCGCTGCATCTGCTGCCCGAGGCGACGGCGGCCGAGGTGCGGTCCGGGATGCTGGTGGTGGACGAGGCCCACTTCGTGAAGAACCCCGAGGCCCGCCGGTCCCGGGCGGTCGCGGGGTGGGCGGAGCGGGTGGAGCGGGTGCTGTTCCTGACCGGGACACCGATGGAGAACCGGGTGGAGGAGTTCCGCAGTCTGGTGCGCCAACTGCGTCCCGAACTCGCGCCGTCGGTGAGCACGACGCACGGCGCGGCCGGTTCGCGGGCCTTCCGCCGGGCCGTCGCCCCCGCCTATCTGCGCCGTAACCAGGTGGACGTGCTGGCCGAACTCCCGGCGCTGGTGCAGGTGGACGAGTGGGAGGAGTTCGGGGCCGAGGACCGGGAGGCCTACGCCGAGGCAGTCGCCTCCGGGCGGTTCATGCGGATGCGCCGGGCCGCCTACGCCGTGCCCGCGGCCTCCGCCAAGCTGGAGCGGCTGCGCGAACTGGTCGACGAGGCACGGGACAACGGCCTGAAGGTGGTCGTCTTCTCCTACTTCCGCGACGTGCTCGCGGCGGTCGGCGACGCCCTGGGTCCCGACGTCTTCGGGCCGCTCTCCGGAAGCGTCCCGCCGGCCCGGCGGCAGGAGCTGGTGGACTCCTTCTCCTCGGTGGAGGGGCACGCGGTGCTGCTGAGCCAGATCCAGGCGGGCGGGACCGGGCTGAACATGCAGGCCGCCTCCGTGGTCATCCTGTGCGAGCCGCAGATCAAGCCCACGCTGGAGCACCAGGCCGTTGCCCGCGCGCACCGGATGGGGCAGGTGCGCACGGTCCAGGTGCACCGGCTGCTGGCCACCGACAGCGTCGACCAGCGCCTGGTGGAGCTGCTGGCCCGCAAGGACCGGCTCTTCGACGCGTACGCCCGCCGCAGCGATCTCGCGGAGACCACCCCGGACGCGGTGGACGTGTCCGACGCCGAGCTGGCCCGGCGCATCGTCGAGGAGGAGCAGCAGCGGCTGGCGGGCGACACGGACCGGGCGTGACCGGGCCCGCCCCCTCCGCGGACTCCGCGCCGGCCGGGGTCGGTGGCGGACAGGGTCAGTGCTGGTGTTCCCCCGCGCCCGCCCCGGTGTCCTTCGCGGCGGGCTTCTCCGCGCTCTTCTTCTCTGCCTTCTCGCCGGTCTTCTTCTCGGTGGATCCGGCCGTGTGGTGGTGGGGTTCGTAGCCCGGGATCGTGCCGTCCGGCTTCTTGATCAGCAGGAGTCCCGCCATCCCCATGTCGGAGTGGCTCTGGACGTGGCAGTGGTACATCCACGCGCCCGCGCCCACGCGTTCGCCCGCGATGATCTGGAGGCCGAAGGAGTCGGCGGGCCCGCAGATCTTGTTGTCGATGACCCGGCTGGGGTCGTCGGGGCCGGTCAGCAGGCCGGTGCGGTTGTCGGCCCAGCGGTGACCGTGGATATGGAAGGTGTGGTAGTACTCGCCGTGCGTGATCATCACGAATTCGAGCCGGTCACCCACCGTGGCCTCGAAGTTGACGCTGTTGTGGGCCGTCTTGTTGTTGATCATCATGTCGTTGAAGACGACCGTGCACGTCTGGTCGGGCAGGATGTCGCCCTTGCGGCGCACCACGACCGGCCCGTAGAGCCCCTTGCGGATGCCGCCCGTGCCGTGGTCCGTGCCGACGACATGGTCGTGGTAGTGCCAGTAGCCCGCACTGCCCGGCTCCCAGGTGCCGTCCTTGCGGCGGCCCGGGGCGTGGGTGCGCCAGGTGTAGGTCCGGGTGCCGCCGGGCTCGACGTGGCTCTTGTTCATCCGGGTGCCGTCGTTTGCGATGTCGTAGTCCACACCGTGCACATGGAGGCTGGCGTCGACGTCGGTGAGGTTCTCGAACTCGATGTGGACCGTGTCGCCCTCGTTCAGCTCGATGAGGGGGCCGGGGATCGAGGCCTTGCCCTTCTCGAAGCCGTAGCCCAGCTCGCCGTTCGGCAACTTCTCGGCGTACATCTTCAGTCGGCGGGTGACACCGCCCGCCGGGGCCGTACGCGGCGGATTCTCGGCCGAGCTTGCCTCCACCGCCCCGAGCGACAACGATGTCACTCCCGTCGCGGCGACCGCCGCGCCGCCGACCAGCATCCGCCGGCTGAAGGTCCTTCGGTCCATGTCGAACTCCCCACTGCGATAAGGAAACTGGCGAAGCCGCCGGTACGGAACAGGGCTCGCGGGATCCCGGAACGGGCCACACCGTAGCCGGGGCCACTCCGTTTATCCACACTCAGGACAAAGTTCGTGCGATTGCTGCCGTAGCTATTGGCGGACCGCGAAAAGAGGTCTAGCTTCGTGCGCTGTCGCAGTGAATCAAGAGCTGCTGAAACGTTCTGACGCAGAGTGAGCAAGCCACAGTCACCGAGAGGTGCAGTGACCACAGAGGGGTGGGTGACCACATGCAGCGCGCATCACATCACCGGTCCAGATCACGACGCGGCCTCGCGGCGGCCGTGGCGGCCGGTGCGCTGACCGTGTCCATGCTGGGCAGCGGAGGCCCGGCCAGCGCGGACACATCGCCGGACCGGGCCCTGGTGGAGAAGATGACGACAACGTTGTCGCTGCCGACTCCGCCCGGGGCCAGGAACCAGGTGAAGGTGCTGGTCTTCCATGCGTCGGCGGGTGACGAGGCCCCGTACACCGACGCCGGGATCGCGGCGATCGAGAAGATCGGGCTCACCGGTCCGGAGGCCCAGCGGTTCACCACCGTGGCCACCGCCGACCCGAAGGTCTTCACCAACGGCAAGCGACTCGGCTCCTTCCACGCCGTCGTCTTCCTGACCGGCGGGGGCGACGTCCTCGATCCGGAACAGGAGGCCGGCCTGGAGGCGTACATGGAGGCGGGCGGCGGCTTCCTCGGCATCCATGACGCGGCGCGCACCGAACCGTACTCCGACTGGTTCACCGGTCTGGTCGGGGCCCGTCCGGCGGCGAAGAGCCCGGCGGCCGTCCAGCGGGCGACCGTGGAGATCGGGGACCGGGTCCATCCGGCCACCAAAAACCTGCCGTTGGAGTGGAAGCGCCCCGACAAGTGGCTGAACTGGACGAAGAACCCGTCCGGTGACGTCCACACCGTGGCGCGGGTACGGGAGTTGACGTACAAGCCGGGCGAGGGCGCCAACGGCTGGGACCACCCGGTCTCCTGGTGCCGCGACTACGACGGCGGCCGGTCCTTCTACACGGCGATGGGCGGTACGGCGGACAGCTTCGCGGAGACCGACTTCCGCGACCATCTGCGCGGTGCGCTGTCCTGGACGAACCGGACCTCGCAGGCCGACTGCAAGGCGACGATCACCTCGAACTACACCGCCGAGCGGGTCACCCAGCCCAACCAGCCGGGCCAGAACGACCAGATCGGCGAGCCGCACGGGCTGGTGACCGCACCGGACGGGCGGGTCTTCTACATCGGACGCGGCGGGGCCGACAGCTCCCAGCCGGTCGTCACCGACTGGGCCGACCCGAACATCGGCAAGGGCAAGGGCGAGATCCACGTCTACGACCCGGAGACCAAGAAGGTCACCCTGGCGGGTGCGCTGGACGTCTTCGGCAACAAGGGCGGCGGCGACGAACTCGTCAAGAACGAGGAGGGGTTGCTCGGCATCGAGCTGGACCCCGACTTCGCGTCCAACGGCTGGGTTTATCTGCACTACACCCCGCACGCCAAGATCGACCGCGACAGGCGCATGGCGACCCGTCAGGTCTCCCGCTTCACCTTCGACTCCGCGACCGGCAAGCTGGACCTGGCGTCGGAGAAGGTGCTGCTCGGCTGGCCGGTGCAGATCAACAGCTGCTGCCACGCGGGCGGCGGCATGGCCTGGGACTCGAAGGACAACCTGTACATCGCGACCGGTGACAACAACTCCTCCGGTTTCAGCGACGGTTACTCCGGCAACAACCCGCAGCCGAACTACAAGGGCGTCTCCTTCGCCGACGCGCGGCGCACCGCGGGCAACACCAACAACCTCAACGGGAAGATCCTGCGGATCCACCCCGAGGACGACGGCACGTACACCCTGCCCACCGGCAACCTCTTCACCGGCAAGGAGCCGGACGAGGGCGGCGGCAAGACGCGGGGCGAGATCTACGTGATGGGCGTGCGCAACCCGGCCCGGATCTCGATCGACAAGTCGACGGACACGCTGTACGCGGGCTGGGTCGGCCCCGACGCGGGCGCGCCGTCCACCACCTGGGGTCCGGCGAAGTACGACACGTTCGCCGCGATCACCAAGGCGGGCAACCACGGCTGGCCGTACTGCATGGGCAACAACCAGCCCTACCGGGACCGCAATCTGCCGGACCCGACGAAGCCGCTGGGCTGGTACGACTGCAACGCCCCGAAGAACGAGTCACCGAACAACGACGGCCTGGTCAAGCTGCCGCCGGTGACCCCGAACACCATCTGGTACTCCCCGCAGGGCGGCGGGGTCGACTACCCGCGCGACGCCAACGGCGTACCGAGCTACAAGCCGGAGGAGGGCAAGCAGCTGCTGCCCTGGCTCAAGGGCGGCGGCCAGGCCACGATGAACGGCCCGGTCTACCGGTACGACGCGCAGAGCGAGTCCACCGCCAAGTGGCCGGCCTACTGGGACGGCAAGTGGTTCGTCGGTGACTTCTACGACGACACGCAGCCCCGGCACGCGGTGATCACCGACCCGAAGACGGTCGGCAAGGGCGGACTGCCCACGCACGCCGAGTCGTTGAAGAAGATCATCCCGGTCGGGGCGGACGGTATCCGCAATCTGATGGACTGGAAGTTCGCGCCGGACGGTTCGCTGTACGTCCTGGACTACGGGCGGGGCTTCTTCACCTCCGACTCCAAGTCCGCGCTGTGGCGCGTGTCGTACAAGGGCGGCGGCGCGACGCCGGCCGCCGCGGATCTCGTCGGGAAGGCGGCGGCGAAGTGAGACACCATCCCTACCTCGCACGCAGGCGGCATCGTCCGCGGAGTTTCTGGGTGGCCCTGCTGGCCTCCCTGCTGATGGTCCTCGGGCTGACCTCGACGGCCGCGTACGGCAAGGGCGGCGACGCTCCCGAGGCCAAGGCCGCCGACCAGGTGCTGACCTGGACCGCGGGCGACCCCATCGACCGCTACCTGACCGCGCCCGAGACGGCGGTGGCCGGCAAGGCGACGATCGTCTTCGAGAACAGCACGGCGACCGGCAACACGACGAGCATGCCGCACACGCTGACGTTCAGTACGTCGGACCCGGAGTACAACCAGGACGTCCAGCTCAACATCCTGGCCAACCCGAGCGACGCCGAGGGCGGCAAGCACAGCGTCGAGGTCACGCTGACGCCGGGCAAGTACTACTACCACTGCACGATCCCCGGCCACGGGCAGATGAAGGGCGTGCTGACCGTCACCGAAGGCGGTGGCGGGGACGACACCGAGGCCCCCGCGACCTCGGCGAAGGTCGACGGCGACCAGAACGGCGACGGCGCGTACATCGGCCAGGCCACGGTGACGGTCGAGGCCACCGACGCGGGCTCGGGCGTCGACACCGTCGAGTACGCACTCGGGGCGGACGGCGAGTGGCAGCCCTACACCGCACCGGTCGTGGTGAACGAGGTCGGCGACCACACGGTCCGCTACCGGGCCACCGACAAGGCGGGCAACGCGGCCGAGGAGAAATCCGTCGACTTCGCGGTGGCGGCCCCGCCGACCGACGACGAGACCCCGCCGGAGACCTCGGCGACCGTCACCGGGGAGAAGGACGACGCGGGCGCGTACCTGGGCATGGCCACGGTCACCGTGACCGCGTCCGACACCGGGTCCGGCGTCAACACCATCGAGTACGCGCTCGGCGCGGACGGTGAGTGGAAGGCGTACTCCGCACCGGTGATGGTCCACGAGCTGGGCGAGCACACCGTCCGCTACCGGGCCACCGACCGGTCGGGCAACGTCGCGGACGAGAAGTCCGTCGACTTCACCGTGGTGGAGCCGCCGTCGCAGGACCAGACGGCTCCGGAGACCTCGGTGAAGGTCGAGGGCGACAAGAACAGCGACGGCGCGTTCATCACCAGCGCCAAGGCGACCGTCACCGCGACCGACGACGACTCGGGCGTGGAGAAGGTGGAGTACAGCCTCGACGGCGGACCGTACCTCGCGTACACCGCCCCGGTGATCGTCGACCGGGTGGGCCACCACACCATCGCCCACCGGGCCACGGACAAGGCGGGCAACACCTCCGAGGCGAAGAAGGCGTCGTTCACCATCGCCCAGGGCGGCGGGGTCCCCGCGCCCAACTGCGCGGAGTTCGACGAGCGGCACACCGTCTTCGTCGGCACGGTCGACACGGGTGTCCCGAACCGGATCACCCGCAACCGCTGCACGATCAACGAGCTGATCGAGGACGAGAAGGACTGGTCCTCCCACGCCCTGTTCCTCAAGCACGTGAAGGCGGTCCTCGACAAGCTGAAGACCGACGGCGTCATCGACCAGCGCGAGCGCAAGGCGATCAACCAGGCCGCCAAGCAGTCGGGCATCGGCAAGCCGGGCCAGTCCGAGGGCTACACCAAGCTCTTCGACGGCACGGCGGCCTCGCTCGCCAAGTGGGAGCACGTGGGCGGTGGCAAGTTCGAGCTGAACGAGGAGGAGGGCTCGATCACCAGCTCCACCACGGTGGACGGGATGGGCATGCTGTGGCTGCCGAACCGGGCCTACGGCGACTACTCGCTCAAGCTTCAGTGGCGGGACGACGCCCCGGGCTCGGGCAACGCCAACGGCGGGGTCTTCGTCCGCTTCCCGAAGGTCCACGACCACCCGGAGGAGTCCCGTCCGGAGTGGGTCGCCATCAAGTACGGCCATGAGATCCAGGTCAACGACCGGCCGGACGGCGACATGTACAAGACCGGTTCGGTGTACGGCTTCGACCGGGTGGGTCTCGGCGGCGCCGGGGTCACGCCCAAGGGCACCTGGAACGACTACGAGATCAAGGTGGTCGACCAGCACTACGAGATCTACCGCAACGGTGTCCTGATCAACGAGTTCGACAACACCGGCGGTCAGCTCTTCGAGCCGCCGCGGGGCGACGACCCGGGCACCGACGGCCGGCGGTTCGCCTCCGGTTACATCGGGCTCCAGGTGCACGGCGTCACCGACGTCATCTCGTACCGCGACATCCGCATCAAGGAGCTGTAAGCCGCGCGGTAACGCGTGAGGAGAAGGTCTCAGGTGGCCGCGGCCGCATGCTCCGGCGTGCGGGCGCGGCCACCTGGGTGTCGGTGCCGCCACACCCAGAAGACCGTGCAGGAGACCAGCGCCCAGGCTGCGAGGACCAGATACGGGAAGACGAACTGGTGGCCCTGGTAGTAGACGGCGGTGTGCTGGGCGTTGACCGAGGCCCCCGGCGGCAGCCAGCGGCCGATGTGCCCGAGCGCCGAGGGCAGCAGCGGCCAGGACACCGCCCCGCCGGACGACGGGTTGCCGAGCAGCACCATCACACCCCAGGTGGGGATCATCGCCCAGCGGCCCATCAGGGTGTTGAACATCGTGAAGACCATGCCGGACGTGAACATCGTGAACGCCAGGATCAGCCAGGACTGGACGAACGGCAGGTCCACCGCGCCGAGCCACCAGTCCACGGCCGCCGCGATGGCGAAGCCGCCGAGCAGGGCGTAGGCGACGGTGAAGGCGATGCGCTCGGCCGGGTTGAGGCCGTGGGCGTGCACGCTGAGCTGGATCGCGCCGAGGAAGCCCATGATGACGGCGGCCAGCGAGATGTAGAACAGGGCGAGCCCGCGCGGATCGCCCCGCTGGAGCGGTTTGACGTCCCGGACGGTGACCTCGACGCCGGTGGCGTCCCCCACCTCGATGCCCGCCTTGCCGAGCAGTTCGGCCACGGACGCGCCGGAGGCCCCGGCCACGTCGAGCGCCACACCGCCGTCGGCGGAGGCGCGCACGATGGCGAAGACCTTCTGCTCGTCCAGGGCACGGCGGGCGTCGGCGGCATCGGGGTAGTCGTGGAGTTCGAGTGAGGCGTCGAGGGCCTTCTCCATCCCCGCGACGAACGCCTCACCGCGCTCCACCTCCGGCTGGGTGACCAGGGCCGCCGGGATGCGGTGCGGGGTGGGATTCGCCATCGCGTACGTGTAGGAGCCGGCGAAGAGACCGGCCGCGGCGGCGACGATCAGGACGAGGACGGTCGCGGGGAGGAACGGGCTGTTCTTGTACGCCTCCCAGCGCTCCCGGAGGGTGAGCGGCCGCCCGTGCGCGCCGTGCCGCTCGCTGCTCCCGCCCTGCTCTGTGCCTCCGCTCACGCCGTGCCGCTGTCGTCGTCATCGTGGCGGGCGCGGCTTGGCTGGACGCGCTTGGGCTCGCCGGGCATCTTCGGGTACTCCGGCGGGTAGGGCATGTCGCCGAGCCCGCGCTCCTTCTCGTCCCGGTCGGCCAGCTCCAGCAGCCCGTCCAGCCGGAACGCCTCCTGGTCCATGTCGGCGTGGACGTCGCCGACTTCGGCGTAACGCACCGGGAGGGTCCGGATGTCGAAGTCGCGGGGTTCGGCGTCGTCGATCTCGTCCCAGCGCAGCGGTGCGGAGACCGGGGCGTGCGGGAAGGGGCGTACGGAGTAGGCGGAGGCGATGGTGCGGTCGCGGGCGGTCTGGTTGAAGTCGACGAAGATCCGCTCGCCGCGCTCCTCCTTCCACCAGGCGGTCGTCACCCGCTCGGGCATCCGCCGCTCCAGCTCGCGCCCGGCGGCGATGGCGGCGCGCCGCACCTCGACGAACGTCCAGGCGGGCTCGATGGGCACGAAGACGTGCATCCCGCGCCCGCCGGAGGTCTTGGGCCAGCCGCGTACGCCGTGGTCCTCCAGGACGGAGCGCAGCTCGTGGGCGGCGGTGACGGCGTCGGCGTAGTCGGTGCCGGGCTGCGGGTCCAGGTCGATGCGCAGTTCGTCCGGATGGTCGGTGTCCCCGGCCCGCACCGGCCAGGGGTGGAAGGTGAGGGTGCCGAGGTTGGCGGCCCAGATCACGGCGGCGAGCTCGGTCGGGCAGATCTCGTCGGCGGGACGCCCGCTGGGGAAGGCGATCCTGGCGGTGGGGATCCACTCGGGGAGGTTCTTCGGGGCGCGCTTCTGGTAGAAGAAGTCGCCCTCGACCCCGTCCACGAAACGCTGGAGCGTGGTCGGCCGGTGGTTCAGGGCACGGGTGATCCCGGGGCCGACGGCCAGGAAGTACTCGGCCACGTCCCTCTTGGTGTAGCCCTTCTCCGGGAAGTACACCTTGTCCGGGTTGGACAGCCTCACGGCCCGTCCACCCGCGTCCAGCTCCACCGCAGCTCCCATGACGGCCACCGTAGGCGGGTCGCACATATGCCGCACATCGGGCGACATGGGTGGGTGCGGGGTCCAGAATCGGGCCATGGACCTGCCGGTGATGCCGCCCGTGAAGCCGATGCTCGCCAAGTCGGTGGCGAAGATCCCGCCGGGCATGGCCTACGAGGCGAAGTGGGACGGCTTCCGGGCGATCGTGTACCGGGACGGCGACGAGGTCGAGATCGGCAGCCGTACGGGCAAGCCGCTGACCCGCTACTTCCCCGATCTGGTGGACGCCGTGCGGGACAACCTCCCGCCGCGCTGTGTCATCGACGGGGAGATCGTCATCGCCCACGAGGGACGGCTCGACTTCGAGCGGCTCAGCGAGCGCATCCATCCGGCGGACTCCCGGGTGCGGATGCTCGCCGAGCAGACTCCGGCGAGCTTCATCGCCTTCGACGTCCTCGCGGTCGACGACACCTCGCTTCTCTCCACCCGGCAGGCGGACCGGCGGGAGGTGCTGAAGGCGGCGCTCTCCGGCGCGTCCGCGCCCGTCTTCCTCGCCCCGTCCACCACGGACATCGAGATCGCCCGGGAGTGGTTCGACCGCTACGAGGGTGCCGGGCTCGACGGGGTCGTCGCCAAACCGATGGACCTCCCCTACCGGCCCGACACCCGGGCCATGTACAAGATCAAGCACGAGCGGACCGCCGACGTCGTGGTGGCCGGCTACCGCGAGCACAAGAGCGGCCCGGTCGTCGGCTCGCTGCTGCTCGGCCTGTACGACACCGAGGGCGTGCTCCAGCACGTCGGGGTCTGCGCGGCCTTCCCGATGAAGCGGCGCGCCGAGCTGGCCGAGGAACTCGCCCCGCTGCGCTGCGAGTTCGCCGAACACCCGTGGGGCGCCTGGGCGGACGCGGCGGCGCACGAGCAGTCCCGGCTGCCGGGCACGCAGAACCGCTGGTCGGGCAAGAAGGACCAGTCCTGGGTGCCGCTGCGCCCGGAGCGGGTGTGCGAGGTGGCCTACGACCACATGGAGGGCGACCGGTTCCGGCACACCACCCAGTTCCGCCGGTGGCGGCCGGACCGGTCTCCCTCCGGCTGTACGTACGCGCAGTTGGAGGAGGTCGTCTCCTACGATCTCGCGGAGGTGCTGGCGGGGGGCTGAACCCCGGGCCGCGGGCATGGACGGCGATCCCGGGGGCACGTTCCGGTGCGGGAGAGGACCCACCCGCGGCGGGGTGGGTCCTCTCCCGCACCGGCCGGTGGGCGACGAGGCGAGCGGGGAGGCCAGGGCGATGACCGAAGGACCGGGGACCGATCCGGCGGAGCTGCTGAAGGGGCTGACCGTGGACGGCAGCCGTCCCGAGCAGCCCGTTCTGCTGGACGAGCGGGGCCGTCCGATCGACACGTGGCGGGAGAACTACCCGTACGACCGACGGGTGCGGCGCAAGGAGTACGAGCCGGCCAAGCGCGTCCTCCAGATCGAACTGCTCAAGCTCCAGCGCTGGGTCCGCGAGAGCGGGCAGCGACTGGTGGTCCTGTGCGAGGGGCGGGACGCGGCGGGCAAGGGCGGTACCATCCAGCGCTTCACCGAGCGGCTGAACCCGCGTGGTGCGCGCGTGGTCGCGCTGGAGAAGCCCACCGAGCGGGAGAGCGGCCAGTGGTATTTCCAGCGCTACGTGGCCCAGCTCCCGACCGCCGGGGAGATCGTCTTCTTCGACCGGTCCTGGTACAACCGGGCCGGTGTGGAGCGGGTGATGGACTTCTGCACCACGGAGCAGTACGAGCACTTCCTGCGCCAGGCACCGCAGTTCGAGCGGATGCTCGTGGAGGACGGCGTGCTGCTCGTGAAGTTCTGGTTCTCGGTCTCCCGCGGTGAGCAGCGGACCCGGTTCGCGATCCGGCAGGTGGACCCGGTCCGCCAGTGGAAGCTGTCGCCGACCGACCTGGCGTCGCTCGACCTGTGGGACGAGTACACGGCCGCGAAGGTCGAGATGTTCCGGGCCACGGACACCGACGACGCACCGTGGACCGTGGTGAAGAACAACGACAAGAAACGCGGCCGGCTGGAGGCGATGCGCAGCCTCCTGTCGCGGTTCGACTACGACAGCAAGGACGAGAAGGCCGTCGGGAACCCGGACCCGCTGATCGTCGGACCGGCGGACACGCTGCTGGAGCCGGGCGAGGAGCGGGCGGATCTCTCGCCCACGCCGCTGACCGGCCGGGCTCAAGGGCCGGGCGACCATCCCGTCCAGGATTGAGCCGCGCCTTTCCGCCACGGGGCCGGTAAAGGGGGCTCCTCCACCAGCTGGTGGAGGAGCCCCCTTTACCGCTCCCTCGCAGCGCCCGAAAACGGAATGTGTCAGGCGTTGATCTTTTCCAGGTCCACCACTTCATCGGCGGCGGGCTTCTCGGCTTCGACCTTCTTGTTGTAATCGCTCAGCACCGTCTCGCTCGGCGCTTCGCCGCCTTCGGAAACCGCCTTGAGAACATAGGGCTCGCCCTCGGTGGCCACGTACATGGTGATCTTCTCGCCATTCTCCTGCTTCTTCTCCAGGATCAGCGCGGACTTGCCATCGACCTCCGTGGTCTCGCCCTTCTTCATTCCCTTGCGTTCGGACTTGTCGCTGTCCAGCATGGCGAGGGCCGCCTGCTTGTCGCACATCCCCTCCGTGCCGGACTGCGCCGGATCGGAGGCCACCCACTTGCCCTGCACCTGCTTGACCACCTCTTCGGTGCCGGGCTTCCCCTGCAGCGTGTTCTGCCAGAACTTCTCGTCGCCCCGTACGTAGACGCTCTGCCCGACCTGGAGGACATCTGCCTTGGCGCCCTGTCCGGTCATGGTGCCCGTGCAGTGGTCCTGGTCGTCGACATGGAAGTCGATGCCGATCTCGTTGCCGCCGGGCTGCTTCGCCTTTCCGACGATCCGCAGGGATTTCGCGTCACGCGTCGCCTTGACCGCGTCCTCAGCGATCGTGTCCGCACTCTTTCCGTCGAACGCTTCATCGGAACCTCCACCGCCGCACCCCACCAGTGCCGTAGCCCCCAGAGAAACCGAAACCGCAGCCAGGATGACCTTCTTCATCGCATTCCCTCCCAGAAAAGGTGAGGGCCTCCCCGGGCCCTCATGAGCCCGGGTACCCAGCGGATGCAGAAATTCACTCACCTTTTCCCGGCTGGCTTTGCCGGCGGCTCCGGGAGCGAAGCGGGATTCGGCCCTCCCGGCCGACGGGAGGGAATGGGCGTGACTCAGACCGCGGCTTCCTCCCCCGGTACGCACGGATCGTCAGGCTCGTCCTGGTCGCCCGAGGCCGTATCGGACGGCGAGGGGTCCGCCGGGGACGGGGACGGCGTTTCGCCCGGGCAGCCCGGGTCGGTCCCGCCGGGGTCGGGCGGTGCGGTGGGACCGGTCGGGTCGGGGCTGGGGCCCGGGTCCGTGGGACCGGGGTCTGTCGGGTCGGGGCCGGGGTCGGTGGGGTCGGGGCCGGGGTCGGTGGGTCCGGGGTCGGTCGGGCCCGGGGTGGGGCTCGGGGAGCCGGGCTTCGTGGGGTGCGGAGGGGTGGGGCTCGGGCTCGGCGGACGGGTCGGCTGCGGGCCGACGACGACTCCTCCGTCGCCCTTGCCGGGGCGCTCCGGAGCACCGGGGCCGCCGACGGGCGCCTTGGGACGGGTCTTCCCGCCGGGGCCGGGGCTGACCGGGAGGACGCCCTCGCCGTCGGCGACCGGGTGGCTGCCGTCGCGGTAGAACTCCAGCCAGGACAGCACCGTCCGCAGATAGGTGTCGGAGTGGTTGTAGCTGAGGATCGCCCGGTCCAGGTCGGAGCGGCGGGTCAGATCGCGGGACCCGGCACAGAGGTAGTGCCCGGCGGCCAGCGCCGCGTCGTAGATGTTGTTCGGGTCCTTGCGGCCGTCGCCGTTGCCGTCCGCTCCCCAGGCGGCCCAGGTGGACGGGATGAACTGCATGGGCCCGACGGCCCGGTCGTAGGTACCGTCGCCGTCGTACGCCCCGCCGTCGGTGTCCCGGATCAGGGCGAAGCCGTTGCCGTCGAGCGCGGGGCCGAGGATCGGCGCGAGGGTCGTCCCGCGCGTATCGACCCGCCCGCCGGACGCCTGCCCGGACTCGACCTTGCCGATCGCCGCGAGCAGCTGCCACGGCAGCCCGCACCCGGGGTCGCTGCGGTCCACCGCGCTCTCGGCCCTGCGGTAGGCGGCCAGCACGGTGGCGGGGACGCCCGCCTCCGACCATGCGCGGACCACGAGGGGGTCGGGCTTCTTCCCGGGCTTCAGGAGTTCGGGCGGCTTCGGGGACCGCAACGGCGGTAACTCCGTGTGGTAGACGTCGTCCCCCGGCACCTCGGTCCACACCACGTCGTCGGAGGCCGCCGCCTTCTCCTTCCGGGGCTCGGGCACCGCGAACCCCGGGGCCTGGGACGCGGTGAGCGCGGTCATCGCGGCGACGGCGGTGGCCGTGGCGCCGAGCCGGCGGCGCACGGTGCGGTCGAACCTCATGTGGACTCCCCTCTCCGGGTGTCAGCGGGTGAACGTGTCGATGGCGGCGATCAGCCAGGTGTCCCCGCGGCGGACGGCGTCCACGGCGAACATGGCCGCCGCGTACGTCGTCTCCTCGTCCTTGCCCGTACGGGTGTTGCTCTGGTCGGCGAAGATCAGCAGCCGGGCCCGGTCGCCGTCGAGGAACTCGACCCCGCTCTCGGTGACGGTGGTGGTGAGCACGAGCTTCTGCTTCGGGGCCTGCTCCCGTACGTCGGCGAGCATGTCCTTGTGCTGCTGCACGGCCCGCCCGGTCAGATAGGTGCTCGCCGCGCGGTCGGACCGGGCGGGCGAGGCGTAGTCGTAGCTGAACACCGCGCCGACCGCCTCGCTGATCCGGCCCTTCACCTCGCTGGTGCGGCCGATGTCGGTGAGCGCGGCGTTCTGCCGGGCGGGCTCGTCGCGGAGACTGCTCGCCGAGGCGAACGCCCAGACGGCGACGGCCCCGAGGAGCACGGTGAGCGCGCAGAGCACGGCGGGCAGGGTGACGCGGAGGCGGGACGGCCGGGGAGCCTCGTCCGCGCGGCTGTCGTCAGCGGTGTCGGTGTTCGGGGCGGCGCTTGCCGCTGCCTCCGGTTCTTGACCGGCCTCGGGCTGTCCGTACGCCGGTTCCGCCCCGGCTCCCGGCGTACGCGAAGGGGTCGTGGCCAGCCGGCGGCGGCGGTTGACGAGGTGACGGGTCGTCGACATGGGTGGGTCCTCTCCGGGGCGTACGGGTGGGCGGGGTGCGGCGCGGAGGTCAGCCGCCCGTGGAGCCGACGGGCGCCTGGCCCAGCGCGCTGAGCTTCCACCCCCCGGAGGTCCGGGTGAGGGTTCCGAGCAACCGGCTCTCCTTCACGGCCGGTTCACCCTTGGGCGCGGTGACGGTGACCCGCAGGGCGACCATCACCCCTGCCCGGCCCGCCCGTTCGTCCAGTTCGGTCACCGCGCCGGAGAGGACCTTCGCCGTGCTCACCGTCTTCGCCTCGGCGATCTGCCGGGCGAAATCGTCCCGCCCGTCGACGAGTTGGCGACGCAGGTCGCCGGTGGTGGACTGCTCCCAGCTGTCGAGCCCCTGCTCCAGCTCCTTGTGGTCCAGGGTGTTCATGTTCTGCACGGCCTGCTCCCCCGCCGCCAGCGCGTCGTCCCGCGCCTGCGCGAAGGACGCCGCGTCGTCGTGCGAGGCCTCGTAGCGCTGCCAGCCGCCCCAGCCCGCGGCTCCGGCCGCGCAGACCACCAGGGCCAGGGCGGCGAGCAGAGTCGGGTTCCTCGTCCCGGTGGTCCTGCTCGTTCCCCTGGTCCCGCTCGTCCCGGTGGTCCTGCTCGTTCCCCTGGTCCCGCTCGTCCCGGTGCTCACTGTCGTCGTCCGCCGCCGTGCCATGTGCTGCCTCTCCCCTGCCTGCCGAACCGGGCCCGTCCGCCATCGCCTCCGGGCCGCCGTCATGTGGAGCCGATCTCGACGATCCACCAGCGCCCGTCGCGCAGTTCGGCGACCACCGTGAGCTGCGCGGAGGCGGTGGTGGGGGTGCGGCCCCGGCGTTCGTAGACCTGGTCGAGGAAGACCAGGAGGTGTGCGCTGTCGTCGGTCAGCCGGGTCACACCGGACCGGACGACCTCGGTGGTGAGCGTCAGCTTCTGGTCGGCGGACTGCCGCTCGACCTGGCCGAACAGCGCCGCGTACTGCTGGAGCGCCTTGCCCGCCAGGACCTCTTCCGCTGCCGCCCTCGTCGTGGCCGTGGCCCCGGGACCGTACGAGAAGACCTTGCTGAGCGCGCTGCTCACATCGCCCGTGACGCGGGTGGTCGCCTCCGCGTCGGTGAGCGCGAGGTTCGCCGTGGCCGGGGTGTCGCGCAGCTGGCGCCCTTCGGCGTACAGGGCGCCGCCCGTGGCGATCAGGGCGACCGTCAGCAGGGCGCCGAGGACGCGCGGCCACCGGCGGCGGGACACGTCCGTGCCGTCTTCCGGGTCCGGCGTGCCCGTTCGGGTCTCCTCGGCCTCGGGGTCGAGGGCGGCATCGCCGCTCACCGTCGTCGTTCCTCCGATCGCGCTCATCGGCCGCCACCCGTCCCGATCGCCGTGAGTGCCTTGACCTTCCAGCCGTCGGCCGTACGGGCGAGGGTCGCCCCGAACCGCTTGCGCTGGGTGCCGGCCGCGCCGGAGCGCGGCGTGACCTCGACGTCCACGGTGGCGATCAGCTCCGCCGTACCGGTGCGCTCGTCCAGTGCGGTGAGCGCCGCCGAGGTGACCTTGCCGCGGGCCGTGTCGCCCGCCGCCGTGAGGGACTTCGCGTCGGCCTCACGGGTCCGCGCCAGCTCGTCGTGGAGCGGACCGGTGGAGGAGTCCAGCCAGGCCCGCAACCCGTCGTCGACCCGCCGCGCGTTCTCGCCGTCCAGGCTGTTCAGCGTCGCCAGGTGCGCTCTGCCCTCGGCGAGGGCCGTGTCGCGGGCCTTCGCGTAGGACAGGGAGCGGTCGCCGCGCGCCTGCCCGTACGACCAGGCTCCCAGGCCGCAGACCAGGGCGGCGACGAGCAGGACGGCCCAGCCGCCCAGGTGCCGGGTGCGGGGGGTCATGAGCCGCCTCCCAGGCCCAGCAGGCGGGCCATGCCCTCGGCCGGAGGCTGGGATGTCGCGGCGGCGCCGTCCACGGCTCCGGGCAGCTTCATCGAGCCCGGGACGGCCGGTTTCGGCACGGGGCCGCCCTTGGGGGCGTTGGCGCTGCCCCGGACGTTGATGCCGGTGCCGGGCGAGGACGTGCAGCGGGCGGCGGTGTTCACGGCGGGCCCGGCCGAGGTGTCGAGGCCGTTGCGGTAGACCGTGCCGCCGTATCCGGCGGTGCAGGGCAGGGGTTCGAAGAAGGTGACGGACATCCCGAACCGGGCGCCGTCGTCGTCGACCGCGCTCGCCCCGGCGGCGGCGACGGCGGGGAGTTTCACAAGGAGTTCCTCCAGGCCGCGTTGGCGGGTGACGGCCACCTCCGATGTGGTGAGGAGGTTGGCGACGACGACGCCGAAGGCCGGATCCACGTCGCGCAGCAGTCCGCTGATCTGGAGGGCAGCGTCCGGGGTGGTCGCGATGAGGCGGCGCAGGTCGCCGTCGGAGCCCTTGAGTTCGGCGGCCAGTTCCTTGGCCCCCTTGGCGAAGCCCTTGAGCGCCTTGCCCTGTTCGGCCTGGGTGCGCAGGACCTGCTCGCCGTCGGCCATCAGCCGGGTGGTGACCGGAAGGGCCTTGTCCGCTGCCTCGATGAAGTCGCCACTGGTGTCCAGCAGGACCTGGAGGTCGTCGCCGCGCCCTTCGAAGGCGGCCCCGAACTCCTCGACGACGGTCCGCAGGCTCTCCAGGTTCACCGAGCTCGCCAGGTCGTCGACGCTCGTGAGCACGTCGGTGGGGGGTGCGGGGATGGTGGTGTCGGCTTCGTCGATGACCGAGCCGTTGCCCAGGAAGGGGCCCTCCGTGCGGGTGGGCCGCAGGTCGACGTACTGTTCGCCGACCGCCGAGAGGTTGGCGACGACCGCCGTGAGGCTGTCCGGGATCCTCGGGGCGTCCTTCTCGATCCGCAGCTCGGCCTCGACGCCGTCCTCGGTCAGCTCGATGGGGCCGACGCGGCCCACGGACACACCCCGGTAGGTGACGTTGGAGTGGGTGTAGAGGCCGCCCGTCTGCGGGAGCTGGACCGTGACGGTGTAGTAGCTGCGCAGTCCGATGTAATGGCCGAGATCGGCGTAACGGACGCCCAGGTAGCCGAGGACGAGGACGGCGATGACGAGGAAGGCGAGGGTTTTCAGCCGGACGGCGAGGGTGATCACGGTGTCGCCTCCTTCGTGGTCTTCGGCGTGCCCGGAGCGGTGCTCTTCGGCGTGCCCGACACGGCGGGCAGCGGCAGTGGGAGTGGCAGCGCGCCCCTGGCCGGGGCGGCCGGTTCCTCTCCCTCGGCCGGAGGCTGGGGAATCCCCGGGGGGTCCGGGGTGAGGGCCGGGATGATCTGCGTGCCCGGCATGGCCGTCACGTCCAGGTAGACGTTGAGGTAGTCGCCCTTGACGCCGCGCAGCACCTCGTCCGTGAAGGGGTAGGTCAGCAGCACCTGGAGCGAGTTCGGGAGGTCCTGGCCGGAGTCGGCGAGCGCCTTGAGGGTCGGGGCGAGCGCCTTGAGGTCGGCGATCATGTCGGCCTTGCTCCGGTTGATGGTGTCGACGGCGACCGTGGAGAGGGTGTCGAGGGAGCGCAGCATGGTGAGCAGGGAGCCGCGCTGCTTCTCCAGGACCTTGAGTCCGGGGCTGAGCCCGGTGAGGACGGTGCCGACGTCCTGTTTGCGGGTGGCGAGGGTGGTGGCGAGCCGGTTGACGCCGTCGAGCGCCTGGGTGATGTCGCCCTTGTTCTCGTCCAGGTTCGTCACGAGGGTGTCGACCCGGTTGAGCACGGAGCGGATCTGCGGTTCCTGTCCGGCGAGCGCCTTGTTCAGCTCGGTGGTGATGGTCTTGAGCTGGTTGACGCCGCCCCCGTTGAGGAGCAGGGACAGGGCCCCGAAGACCTCTTCGACCTCGGGGTTCCGGTTGGTGCGGGAGACGGGGATGCGGCCGGCGCTCGCGAGCGTGCCGTGGGCGGTGCCCTCGGGGGGCGGGGCGAGCTGGATGAACTTCTCGCCGAGCAGGCTGGACTGTTCGAGCCGGGCGTAGGCGTTGGCCGGGAGCTCGACCTTGCCGTTGACCTGCATGGTGACCCGGGCCCGCCAGCCGTCCGGGGCGAGAGCGATCTTCGTGACGCGCCCCACGGAGACGTCGTTGACCTTGACCGAGGACTGCGGGGCGAGGCTGAGGACGTCGCCGAACTCGGCGGTGACCTCGTACGGCCGGTCGCCGAGGTCCGCGCCGCCGGGCAGCGGGATCTGCTCGATGCCGGTGAAGGAGGGGGCGTCGGGGCGGACCACGACCAGGGCGATCAGCGCGCCGGTGGCGAGCAGCGCGACCGCGCCGACGGCCGCCCGTGCGGCGGGTCTGCGCCGGATCTCGTCGTTCATCGCCCTGCCCCCTTCTGCCGGCCGGTCTCGCCGGACGGGCCTGCCTGAGGGGCCTTGTCCGCCTTGCCGGGCTTGCCGGGCTGCTTCTCGGGGGTGCCGTAGACCGTGCCGACCTCCGGCAGCGGCAGGACGGGCAGCGCCTTGCGGCGGGTCTGGTCGACGGGGGCGAGGCCGGTGAGCCGGCTCGCCGCGGCTGCGGCCCCGGGCTCCACGAGCGGTCCGCCCATGGACAGTTCGTTGAGGTTGGTCCGCCCGTTGAGGGTGCGGTTGGCCGGGTCGTAGGCGTTGAGGACGTTGCCCGCGGCGAGCGGCAGGGTGTCCATCGCCTCGGCGAGCGAGGCGCGCTGGTCCACGAGCGTCTGGGTGATCGGCACGAGGGCCTCGACGTTCTTCTTGAGCGAGCCGCGGTTCTTGGCGATGAAGGTCTTGACCCGGCCGAGGGCGGTCCCGAGCTCCTTGAGGGCGGCGCTGAGGTTCTTCTTGTCGTCGGCGAGGAAGGTGGTGACCGTGTTCAGCTGCTGCTCGGCGCTGCGGACGTTGCCGTCGTTCTTCTTGAGCATCGTGGTGAAGCCCTGGAGGTATTTCAGGGTGTCGAACAGGTCGCCGCTGCTCTTGTCGAGGGTCTTGGTGGCCTTGCCGAACTGTTCGATGGAGTCGCCGATGGCCTTGCCGTTGCCGTCGAGGTTCTTCGCCCCGGTGTCGAGGAGCCGGGCGAACGCCCCGTTCGCGTTGGCCCCGTTGGGGCCGAGCGCGGTGGACAGCTCGGTGATGGAGGCGTACAGCTCGTCGACCTCGACGGGGGTGGCGTTGCGGGCGGCGGGCAGCACCGCTCCCTCCGCGAGGCGGGGGCCGCCGTCGTAGGCCGGGGCGAGCTGGATGTAGCGGTCGGCGACGAGGCTGGGGGCGACGACGACGGCGTGGGCGTCCTTGGGGACGTCGATGCCCCGGTCGAGGCGGAGCACGACCTTCACCTCCTTGCCGCGCGGCTCGACGGAGTCGACGGTGCCGACCCTGACGCCGAGGATCCGCAGGTCTGATCCGGCGTAGACGCCGGTGGCCCGGTCGAAGTAGGCGGTGACGGTGGTCTTGCCGTCCTCCTCCAGGGCGCTCACGCCGGTGGCGGCCACGACGGCGACGAGGGCGAGTCCGGCGCCGATGCCGGTGATGCGGGTGCGTCTCATGTCAGCGGCCCCCTTGCTGCCTCGGTGGCATGCATCCGGTCCCCGGGGGTGTGCCGGCGGGGAGGTAGTTCTTGGGCACGACGCCGCAGACGTAGTTGTCGAACCAGCGCCCACTGCCGAGGGTGTTGCCGACGAGCCGGCTGTAGGAGCCGGTCGTGGCGAGGACCTTGTCCAGGCTCTTGCGGTTCTTCACCAGGACTGCGGTGACCCGGCCGAGGGAGGCCAGGGTCGGCCCGAGCTGCTTGTCGTTGTCCTTGACGAGTCCGGTGAGCTGGGTGCCGAGGTCGCGGGTGCCGGTGAGCAGCAGATGGATGGAGTCGCGGCGGGCCTGGACCTCGCCGAGCAGCAGGTTTCCGTCCTCCAGGAGCGTTTCGAAGCTGCTCTTCTTCCCGTCGAGGGTCTTCGTCAGCTTCTTGCTGCTGCTGAGGAGGGTGGCGAGCTGGGCGTCGCGTTCGGAGACCGTGCGGGAGAGGGCGGAGAGCCCGTTCGCGGCGTTGCGGACGTGGGGCGGGGAGTCCTTGAAGGTGGCGGAGATCGTCTCGAAGCTCTTGGCGAGCTGGTCGGTGTCGATCTCTCCGATGGTCTCGCCGAGTCCGTTGAACGCCTGGGTGACGTCGTACGGGGAGGTGGTGCGGCTCGCGGCGATACGGGAGCCGGGGTCCTGCGGGGCGTCGCCGAGTGGGTCGACGGCGAGGTACTTCTCGCCGAGCAGCGTCTTGATGGCGATGCCCACGGTGGAGGAGTCGCCGATCCAGGCGTCCTTTACCCGGAAGTCGACGCGGACCTTCGCGCCGTCGAGGGAGACGCCGGTGACCTCGCCGACCTTCACTCCGGCGATGCGCACCTCGTCGCCGTCGTCGAGTCCGGCGGATTCGGTGAAGTCGGCGCTGTAGGTGGTGCCGTTGTCGACGAAGGGCAGGGAGTCGGCGCGCCAGGCGGTGAGGCCGACGAGGGTCAGGACGAGGAGTCCGACGACGGCGACGGCGACCGGGTTGCGTTCCCGGATGGGGGTGATTCTCATGCCAGGCACCTCGGTTGGGTGATCGCGATGCCGGTGGGCGGCTTGCTGCCGTCGTCGTGGGTGACGCCGCTGACCTTGGCCTCGCAGAGGTAGAGGTTGAGCCACGATCCGTAGGACGTCAGCCGGCTGATGGCCGCCATCTTGGCCGGGGTCTTCTGGAGGAAGTTCTCGATCTGCGGGGTGCCCTTCTCCAACTGGCCGCTGAGACGTCCGAGTTGGCGGATGTCGTCCTTGAGGGGCTTCCGGCCGTCCTGGAAGAGGTCGGCGGTGACGGTGGTGAGCGCGCCCATCGCGGTGATGGCCTCGCCGAGCGGTTTGCGGTCGCCGGAGAATCCGGTGACGAGTTTCTGGAGGGTGACGACGAGGTCGTCGAAGCCCTCCTCCCGGTCGTTGACCGTCTTGAGGACGGTGTTGAGGTTCGTGATCACCTCACCGATCACCTTGTCCTTCGCCGCGACGGTCGTGGTGAGCGATCCGACGTGCCGCAGGATGCTGTCGACGGTGCCGCCCTCGCCCTGGAGGACCTGGACGATGGAGCCGGCGAGCTGGTTGACGTCGGGCGGCGACAGCCCTTCGAAGAGCGGCTGGAAGCCGTTGAAGAGCTGGGTGAGGTCGAGGGCCGGGGTGGTGCGGGAGAGCGGGATGGTGTCGCCGGGCGCGAAGGTCCGGCCGACGGGCCCGGCGCCCTGGTCGAGGTCGACGTACCGCTGGCCAACCATGTTGAGGTATTTGATGGACGCGGTCACCGAGGCGGGGAGGTCGCGGCCCTTGCGTACGGCGAAGGCGACTTCGGCGACGCGCCGGTCGGCGACCCGCACGGATTCGACCTGGCCGACCTTCACCCCGGCGATCCGGACGCTGTCGCCGGGGATGAGGCCGGTGGCGTCGGTGAACCGTGCCTTGTACGTGGTGGTGTCGCCGACGCCCGTGTTGGCGATGGAGAGCCCGAGGACGGTGGTGGCCAGCACGGTCACGACGATGAAGACGAGGGACTTGGCGATCGGTCCCGCGAGCGAGCGGCGTTTCACTTGAGTTTCACCTCCGCACCTCGGAAGGCCGGGCCGATGAGCACGCTGCTCCAGTCGGGCAGGTCCCCCGGCGGGACCTTCAGCGAGGGGGCGACCAGTTCGTTCACGAGCTGGGACTCCTGGGGCGAGTTGGGCAGTCCGAGCGCGGTGTCGCTGCCGTCGCCGTCGTCGTCCCGGGCGGGCGGGGGTGCGGTGACGTCGGTGGCCCGGCGGGTGTCGGCGGTCGGGGCGTGCTTGCCGACGTACGGCACCGAGTAGCACGTCGGGCCACCGGTGGCGTTGTAGACGGGGGCGTCCCGGCCGGGGACGTATTTCCCCTTCGAGGGAACGGACTTGACCGACACGTGCAGCCCCGGCTCGTCGGTTCCCTTGCCGAGCGCCTTGTCCATGGCGGGCACGAAGCCGGCCAGGGTGCGCAGGGTGCAGGGGAACGACTCGGCGTATTCCGCGAGGAGTTCGAGGGACGGCCTGCTCGCGGCGGAGAGCCGGATGAGGTTGTCCTTGTTCTTCCGCAGGAAGGAGGTGACGTCCTGGGCGGCGGCCGTGGTGGTGCCGTGCAGGGCGGCGAGCCGCGCCTCCTCGTCGGCGAGGGTGGAGCTGGTGACGGTGGCGTCCCTCAGCGCGTCGAGGACGTCCGGCGCGGCGTCCGCGTACAGCGTGCTCACCTTGACGAGTTCCTTGATGTCGGCGTTGAGGGTGGGGAGTTGCGGGTTGAACTTCTCCAGGTGGTGGTCCAGCGTGGTCAGCGTCTCGCCGAGGCGTTCACCGCGCCCCTCCAGCGCCTGGGAGACGGCGTTGAGGGTGGCGGAGAGCTTCTCGGGCTTCACGGCGGTCAGCAGCGGCAGGACGTTGTCGAGGACCTGTTCCAGTTCGATGGCGTTGCTGGAGCGGTCCTGCGGGATGACGGCCCCGGCCCGCAGCGTGGTGGCCGCGGGGATGCGGGGCGGGACGAGTGCGACGAACCGGGCGCCGAAGAGGGTGGTCGGCAGCATCTGGGCGGTGACGTCGGCCGGGACCCGGCCGAGCTTGTCGCGGTCGATGGCCAGGGTGAGGCGGGCGCCGTCGCCGTCGGTGGCGATGGAGCGGACCTGTCCGATGACGACGCCCCGGAGCTTCACATCGGCGTTGGTGTGCATCTCGTTGCCGACGGATCCGGTGCGGACGGTGACGGTGGCGTCGTCGGTGAAGTCCTTCTCGTACACGGAGACCGAGACCCACACCAGGACGGCGGGCACCAGCAGGAAGGCGACTCCGGCCAGGCGGCGGCGGATGGTGCGGGTGCTGGATGTGCGCATCAGCCGGCCACCTTCACCGTCGTCGTGGCGCCCCAGATGGCGAGCGAGAGGAAGAAGTCGGTGACGCTGATGAGCACGATGGCGTTGCGCACCGAGCGGCCGACCGCGACCCCCACGCCGGCCGGGCCGCCGGTGGCGTGGAAGCCGTAGTAGCAGTGGGCGAGGATCACCAGCACGCTGAAGATCAGCACCTTGAGCACCGACAGCAGGACGTCCTGCGGGGAGAGGAAGAGATTGAAGTAGTGGTCGTAGGTGCCCGCCGACTGGCCGTTGAAGAAGATGGTGATCCAGCGGGAGGCGACGTACGAGGAGAGCAGCCCGATCGCGTACAGCGGGATGATCGCGACGACTCCGGCGATGATCCGGGTGGTGACGAGGTAGGGCATGGACCGGACACCCATCGCCTCCAGGGCGTCGACCTCCTCGTTGATCCGCATCGCGCCGAGCTGGGCGGTGAAGCCCGCGCCCACGGTGGCGGAGAGGGCGAGCCCGGCGACCAGGGGGGCGATCTCCCGGGTGTTGAAGTAGGCGGAGACGAACCCGGTGAAGGCCGAGGTGCCGATCTGGTTGAGGGCGGCGTACCCCTGGAGTCCGACGACCGTGCCGGTGAACAGGGTCATCGCGATCATCACGCCGATGGTGCCGCCGATGACGCCGAGTCCGCCGCTGCCGAAGGCGACCTCGGCCAGCAGCCGCTGCACCTCGCGCAGATAGCGGCGCAGGGTACGCGGGATCCAGACAAGTGCCCGTACGTAGAAGGTGAGTTGGTCGCCCGACCGGTCGAGCCAGTTCAGCATGGCCATCGGTCAGCTCCCCTTCGCGGGGACGATCTGGAGGTAGATCGCCGTGAGGACCATGTTCACGAAGAACAGCAGCATGAAGGTGATGACGACGGACTGGTTGACCGCGTCGCCGACGCCCTTGGGGCCGCCGCGCGGGTTGAGGCCCCGGTAGGCGGCGACGATGCCCGCGATGAAGCCGAAGATCAGGGCCTTGAACTCGCTGATGTAGAGGTCGGGCAGCTGGGCCAGGGCGGAGAAGCTCGCGAGGTAGGCGCCCGGGGTGCCGTCCTGCATGATCACGTTGAAGAAGTAGCCGCCGAGCGTGCCGACCACCGAGATCAGCCCGTTGAGCAGGACGGCGACGAGCATGGTGGCCAGCACCCGGGGGACGACGAGGCGCTGGATGGGCGAGACGCCCATGACCTCCATCGCGTCGAGTTCCTCACGGATCTTGCGGGAGCCGAGGTCGGCGCAGATCGCGGAGCCGGCGGCGCCGGAGATCAGCAGCGCCACGATGAGCGGGCTCGCCTGCTGGATCACCGCGAGGACGCTGGCGCCGCCGGTGAAGGACTGGGCGCCGAGCTGTTGGGTGAGGGAGCCGACCTGGAGGGCGATGACCGCGCCGAACGGGATGGAGACGAGGGCGGCGGGCAGAATGGTGACGCTCGCGACGAACCAGAACTGCTCGATGAACTCCCGCACCTGGAACGGTCTGCGGAAGATGGCCCGGGCCACGGCGACGGCGAGCGCGAACAGCTTCCCGGTCTCGCGGAGGGGGGCGAGCAGCCGGGTGGGCCTGCGCTGGGCGGGGGCCCTCCCGGGGGCCTTCCCGGAGGTGGCCGGCGGGGGTTTCTCGGGCGGCTCGGGCGGCCGCACCGGCATCGGGGCGGTCACGCGCGCGCACCTCCCGCCGCCGGGGCGTAGCTGTCGAGGATCGCCGTACGGGCGGCCTCCGGCAGCTGGCCCAGCATCGACATGACCCGCTCGCGCCGGCGCAGCGCTCCCTGGCGTACGGGCATTCCGGGCGAGGGCTCCAGCTGGGGGACGACGGTGCGGGGCCCGGTGGGCAGCGGTGCGGTGTCGGCCTGCTGTTCGGCGGCGAGGGTGGCGGCGTCCTTCTCCTCGGACATCCCGATGGGCCCTTCGCGGCGTCCGGCGAGGAACTGGGAGACGACCGGGGTGTCGCTGGTGAGCAGCACCTCGCGGGGGCCGAAGGTGACGAGGTTGCGGCAGAACAGCATGCCCATGTTGTCGGGGACGGTCGCCGCGATGTCGAGGTTGTGGGTGACGATGAGCATCGTCGCGTCGATCTGCGCGTTGAGGTCGATGAGGAGCTGCGAGAGGTAGGCGGTGCGGACCGGGTCGAGGCCGGAGTCCGGCTCGTCGCAGAGGATGATCTGGGGGTCCAGGACGAGGGCGCGGGCGAGGCCGGCCCGCTTGCGCATACCGCCGGATATCTCGCCCGGCAGCTTTCCCTCGGCGCCGAGGAGTCCGACGATGTCGATGCGTTCCATCACGATGCGACGGATCTCGGATTCCTTCTTGCGGGTGTGCTCGCGCAGCGGGAAGGCGATGTTGTCGAAGAGCGACATCGAGCCGAAGAGGGCCCCGTCCTGGAACATGAGGCCGAAGAGTTTCCGGGTCTCCATGATGTCGCGTTCCGGGCTGTTCACCATGTCGACGCCGTTGATGAGGACGCGTCCCTGTTCGGGCTTCAGAAGCCCGATGATGGATTTCAGGAAGACGGTCTTTCCGGTTCCGGAAGGACCGAGCATGACGCTCACTTCACCGGCGGGCAGGGTGAGGCTGACGTCCTGCCAGATGTTCTGCTTGCCGAAGGATTTCGTCAGGCCTTCGACGACTACTTCGATTCCCATCGGCCCTCCCTCGAAGTGGCGGTGAACGTTTTCATCGGTTGACGCTCCGGCTCTGAGAAAGGCGATGGCGGCTCGTCACGCATGCACCGGGGGCGCACGTTATGTCCGCCGAAACCGCCGGGGCAAGCCGTTGAACAGCGGATTTCGACGAATCAGGGGTGGTGATCGGCGTACTTGTCATTCGGTGACAAGGCCGGTCTCCGGCCTTGTCGAAATCTGCGCATGCGGCCGGGCCTTCCCGGTCGGCACGTCTGGGACGCTACGGGCCGGTAACCTGACTTCGCAATACTGGGTACAGATTTTCCTCGGCAAGAATTCATGCGGAGCGAAGGATTGTTACCGGGTGAGCAATCCGCTCGTCAAACCTGTCGGTTGATGAGGAAACGCCTGGCCGGCGGACCGGCCCGGCGGGCGTGAAAAGAGCCCTTCCGGTCCCGTGGAACCGGAAGGGCTCGGAGGCTTTTCAGGTCATCGCTCGGGGTCGGGCACCCTCGGCGGGCAGTCGGGGCCCTCCGGGTTCGTGGCCACGCACAGGGGCGCCTGGGTCATCTTGGTGTAGTTGTCGGCCTTCTTCCCCGGACTGGAGATGGCCGAGGTGAAGATCGGGTCGAGGTCCTCGGTCGCACCGCACCCCTCGAACGGCGGGATGTGGGCGTAGCCGGTCAGCGTGCCGCCGTACGCCACGAGGTAGCCGGCCGGCGGATAGCTCTGGCCGTACCCCTTCAGCACCTGCTCGAAGGGGCGCTCGGTGCGGCAGTCGGGGCCCACGTCCAGGGGCACACCGTTCACCTCGACGTCCGAGAGCCGCATGACGAGCTGCGCCGTGACCGTGGTCTCCTCCGGGTAGGTCGGCGTGTTGGTCACCGTGTGGGTGTGGATCGCGGCCGGTGGGCCCACCTGCTCCAGGGTCATGGTGGCGGTGGTCGGCATAAACCCGTAGCTGAGGAACGTGGCCTTCGTCGGCGGGAGTTGACGCTTCCCCTCGTAGTCGAAGTTCACCTCGGAGCTGACGTCGACGGTGGAGGCGCAGGAGTCGTTGATGTAGCGCTTGTTGAGCACCACCTTCATGAACGCGGGCCCCAGCGCCGCCGCGCCGTCCAGCTTGGCGGCGTTGGCGTAGCCGGCGGCGTAGGTCTCGGCGGTGGTCATCACCCACTCGGGCGGGATCTCGATCGGGCAGCTGCCCGGGTCGTCCTCCAGGGCTTCGCGCCGCTTCTCGGTGAGGGCGTCGATCTTCTCGCGTGCGGTGGGCGGCAGCCCCTCGGCCGGGCGGGTGGGGGTCGGATCCGGTGCGGGATCGCTCTCGCCGGGCCGGGGTGCGGGGGCGGTGGGGTCCTGGTCGCCGCGGATCGCGATGGCGGCCAGTTCCGGCTCCTGGCCGGGGGCCGGGGTGCAGGCGACGTCGAGTCCCGGGGGCGTGGTGGGCTCGCCGGACTCCGTGAGCGAGGTCAGCGCGAGGGCGAGCGCGCCGGGGGCGAGCGTCGCGCGCCCGGGGCTGCCGAAGGCGACCGTCGGCACGTCCCCGGTCGCGGTGAGGGTGAGCGCGCCCGGGTCCTGGCTGTCGCCCTCGCCCGGTGTGGGGAGGTCCGCCGGTGGGGCGGTCAGGTCCTGCCAGGAGGCGTCGGCGGATGTGTCGCCGACGGTGTTGCGGACGGTGAGCCGTGCGACGGCCGACAGGGTGGCGGCGTCCAGGCCGGCGAACCGGGCGAGCGCCGTCGGCGGCAGGGTCACCTCGACCGCCACCTCGGCGGGGCGGATCTCCTCGCCCGTACGGGCGGAGGTGGGGAGGACCGCCGAGACGACGACGTCGACCTCCTCGGGCCCGGAGGGGAAGGGGCAGGTGTAGCGGAGGGATACCTCCGACTTCTGTTCCGCGGCGGCCGATTCGGCGCTGGGAACGAGTGCGGTGGCGACGACGAGCGCCCCGCCCACGGCCCAGTGGATCGGTCGTCTCGCTGCGGCGCGTGCATCGACGGTCATACGGGTGTGTCCTTCCGGCGCGCGTGGGCCCAGGGTGGGCGGCTGCGGAGCGGGTCCCGGTGGGTGCGGCGGCGGCTCTGCGGGCGGCGGCCCGGGCGGGCCGCGGGCGGCTTCGGGGCGGAGTTCGGACGTCGGACGGCCCCTACCGACGGGTACGGTACGCACGCCGACGACCCTCTGGGAAGGGCCGGGTACGCGGTCGGATCACCGGCGGGCGGACTTTGGCAGCGGGTGACAATCCGCCGCCGCGCGCCTTGTCGGCGGGTGCGCGAAATCGTGCCCGGCCGTCGGGTGCGCACGGCCGGGCACGACGTTCGGACTCGGTAGGTCAGCGGTACGTCATCGGCGCGGGATCAGCCGCTGATGACCGGGGACTTGTTGGTCGCGGTGCTGATGATGGTGTACAGCCCCTGGAAGCTGGCGGTGGTGCCGACGATGCCGCAGCCGCCGCCGACCTTGTTGGCGATGGACAGGGTGAGCCCGCCGCCCGCGGTGTTCAGGGTGCCGTTGCTGCCGCCCGCGGTCGGGTTGTTGTACTTGGCCGCGACCTTGCCGGTCACGTCGAAGGTGCAGGGGCCGAGGATGCTGCTCCCGGACACCTTCGCCTTGATCGCTCTGATCTCACCGGTCACCTGGCCCGTGGAGTTGGTCCCGGCGCCCGCCGTGTAGTCCAGGCCCCAGATCTCCCACGGCGGCGTGGTGGTCACCGTCCAGGTGGAGCTGAACGGGCCGGTGCACGGCGAGTTGAACGAGATCGCCGAGATGGACGCGAGCTTGGCCGGGCTGCCGGCGACCGGGGAGGTCGGCGCGTTGCCCGAGGCGGCGGAGGTCGCGCACTGGATCTTGTTGCCGTTGTTGTCGGTCAGGACGGTCACTCCGGCGCTGCCGTTGAAGTTGCCGGTCGGGGTGATCGTCCAACTGGTCGGCGCGGCGACGGCCGACGGGGCGGCCAGTACGACGGATGCCGCGGCGGCACCGATCGCGGTGAGGACACCGCTTCGCTTGAACGTGAACATGGGGGTACTCCCTTTTCTCGTCCCGTTGGGGATTCGGCTGAACGTGACTGGAGAGTGGTTCGTGCGCTGTGTTCGCCGGGCCGGACGGTGCGGCGTTCGGCGGGTCCAAGGACAGGTGCCGCATCACCTCCTACGGGTGGAGGGGGACGGCCTACCGCTTCGCGGAGTGCCAGAATTCGGACAGCTTCCGGCCCTCGTCCGGCGCGAGGCCGGCGGGGTCGTAGGGGCTGCCGAAGTACGTGCTGGTGGCGTCCAGCGTGACGCTGTTCTTCCCGGCGGCGGACGGGAGACCGGTCTTGAGGTTCACCGCCCAGTCCAGGAGCCCGGCTCCGCAACCGCTTGCGCCCGGTACGGCGAACGTGGCGTCGCCCTGGTCGGCGCCGGCGAAGGTGTAGCGCCCCATCTCGCCCTCGTCGTCGTTCGGCGTCCCGTCGGCTCCGAACCGCTGGAGCGAGAGGGTCGGCGCCGTCACGTTCTGCGGCTTGAGGAGGACCGGGTTGGCGGTGGTCCCGATGTAGCACTTGTCACCCAGGAACGGATTCTTGAGGTGGATACGAACCGGGATCGTGAGAATGGGCTCACCGGTGGAGAAAGCCGCGCTCATATTGAAGTCGCGTGGCGCTCCGGCCGGTTCGATGGTGGCCGTCACCCGGTTGAGATTGTTGTCCGCCAACTGACGGCAGATTCCCGATACGAGGGGAATTCCGCTGGGGCACATCAGCCCGAGCAGCCCACCGGGTATCTCGGCCGGGTCCGCCGTCAGCGCTCCCTCCGGCGGGGCCACCAGTGAGGCGGTGCCGTCGGCGCGCTGGACGACGCCGAGCTGCAGATCGGTGTGGCCGGTGGAGACCACGCTCTTGCCCAGCGTGATGGATCCGGTGGCCGAACTCGACGCGATGCAGGCGGCGATGGTGTTCACACCGTCGGCGGCCAGCATGGCGGGCGCGTCGACCGGACAGCGGTCGAAGGGCGCCCAGTCGCCGTTGAGCTGGGTGGCGGCGGTGGCCGAGCCGGTGGAGAGCAGAGCACTGAATGCCGTGAACGCCGCGAGCAGGCCTACGCGGGTTCGATTGGAAACGGATCTCATGTCGTCCCCTCTGTCGGCCGCCTTGGCGCGGCCTCGTGCACGAAGTTGACCGGTTCTGCAACGCATGCCCGCACCGCGACGACCGTCTGCGGCGCTGGGGCCTCGGGTGGCCCGGAGGCGGAGGATCGGAGCATCAAATTTCGGGCAGATTTCATGACCGAATTGATCGAAGCGTGATGTTACTCGCGGGAAACAGGGCGACACAATCCGTCCGGCTAAGATTCTTTGGAGCGCACTCTTTTTGATCCGTAAATGAGCATCGAGACACGCTCCTCTTGTCAAGGAATGCGCACCCGGGGGCAGGGAATTACGCACCGTCGGCCGGAACCCCGCGCGGGGTGCGCAGGCGGGGCCGACGCTCCGGGAGACACGGAAGTCCTGCTTCCGCTCTCCGGCGGGCACCATGGAATTCGGCCAAGCGGCTGGAAATCCCTCTCCAGGAGCGGGCGTCCGTCCGCGTTCGCCGTGGTGAGCCGCCCGCACCCCGGCTCGGCCGGCTCCGACCGGACCATGCCGCGAACAACGCGACGGCAACGGGACCGCATTGTTGTCACCGTCTGAGCGGGCGGCCGAAATTCATTGTCCGAAAGCGCGCAGCAGCGCCCGACCTGCACGGAAGTCGCACAGTGCGGCCGAGATGTGTGCCCCCTGCACGCCGATCTTGTCCAAGTGGTGTGCAGTGCCTGTTCCTTGGTCTATCTTCGTCGCGGACTTGGTACGCACCTGTCGGTTCGTGGGAGCGCTTTCCCCCACCGTCTCACCCCACCACCGGGCGCCGGGAGCAAGGGGATCTGTCATGCCACATCTCATACAGCCATTGGATACCGAAGACCCGCTCGGGCCGCTCCCGCAGGAATTCGCTGCGATCATGCGGCCCGAACTGCCCAGCCTCATCAAGGAAATCGGCGTCGAGGTCACCCGGGCCTATCCCGAATACGCCCGGCTGCTGGACGGGCCGAACGGGCAGGCCATCAGGGTGGGCGTGGAGCAGAGCCTCGCCTCTTTCGTCGATCTGGTGGCCGAGCCCTCCTCCCCGACCACACTCCGGGACGACATGTGCCGGCGCTTCGGACGCTTCGAGGCGTACGAGGGCCGGAGCATGGACACCCTTCAGGGGGCCTACCGGCTGGGCGCGCGGGTGGCCCTGCGGCGGGCGAAGAAGGTCGGGCAGAGCTACCACCTCTCCCCCACGCTGATGCTGAGCTTCGCCGACGCGCTCTTCGCCTACGTCGACGAACTGGAATCGCTTTCCCGGGAAGGCTTCCTGGAGGCGCAGTCCCAGTCGGGCGAGCACAGCGAGGCCCTGCGCCGCCGGCTGCTCCATCTGATCCTCGCCGGACGCCCGGCCCCCGGGAGCGCCATCGCCGATCTGTCCGAGCAGACCGGGTGGACGCTGCCCGAGGAGGTCACCCTGATCGCCGTGCGCGCGCCGGCGGAGCTGGACCGGCTGAGCGCGGGCCGTGACCTTCTCGTCGATCTCAGCGCCCCGCAGCCGCACCTGCTCGTCCCCGGGGCGCTGGACGACGCGCGAAGATCCATGCTGACCCAGGCCCTGCCGGCCGGGCGCCTGGCGATCGGGCTGACCGTCCCCACGGCGCTGGCCTGCGAATCGCTCCGCTGGGCCCGCCGGGTTCTGGAGCTCGTCGACTCCGGCGTGATCGACGACGCCCCGCAGATCCGCTGCGAGGACCACCTCCTCACCCTGTGGCTGCTGTCCGACCCCGCCCTGCTGGACCAGCTCGCCCAGCGGGAACTGGCCGCCGTCGCCGGGATCAGCGCGACCCGTCGGGAACGGCTGGTCGAGACACTGCGGATCTGGCTCGACACCCGGGGCACCGCGGCGCAGATGGGCGCGCTGCTCGCTGTCCACCCGCAGACCGTGCGCTACCGCATGCGCAGCCTGGAGACCATCTTCGGTGACCAACTCGTCGATCCCGAGAGCCGCTTCGCCACCGAGGCGGTGCTGCGCGCGCTGCGGCTGCGCTCCCGTGCCACCGGCACATCCCCCTGATCCGGATCACGTTCGGCGCGGCCGGTCAACTTACCGGCGCGTAAGGCGAAATAGACGGTCAGTCCCAAACGGTTGCGACACGGAGACGTATCCGGAGAGAAACCCGGAACCGCGTCCCGTACACAGGAGGGAGTCCGCCGCCCACCAGGCGACGGCTCCCCTGCACCTCCTCCTGGCCAACCAGCGAAAAGGGAAAGCCCCATGACCGCCTCGCACCTTCTCGTCCCCGTACCGATCCCGGACCGGGTCGCCGCGCTGATCGGTTCGTGCATTCCGTCGCACATCCTCCAGGCGGAGTTCGACGCCGACTGCGCGGCCCGGGAGGTCCGCAGGTTCCGCGGGCCACGGCTGGGCGTGGAGGACCAGGCCGACCGCGAACAGGCCCTGTCCGATCTGGCCCGCGCCAACAAGGTGCTCGCCGCGCACCACCCCCACCTCGCCGTGCTCCCCGGCTCTCCCTTCTGACCGGCCTTGCGGGACGCCACCACTCCCCTTACCTTACTCTCAAGTAAGTTTACTTCGGAGTAAGGAATTGGCGTGGACGGAACCAGCAGCGGCAACCTCACCGACGACCTGTCCGCGCTCGACTTCGCCGCGGTCGCCCCCGAGGAGTTCGCACGGATCGTCAAGAGCCTGTCCGCCAAGCAGCTCGCCGAGGTCATGCGGGGCGAGCTGCGCACCCGGATCCTCGGCGAGGTCTTCGGCCGGATGCGGCAGCAGTTCCGGCCCGAGGCGGCCGGCGGCCTCACCGCGCTGATCCGCTGGAAGATCACCGGGGAGAGCGACGCGGTCTACGAGACCGCGATAGCCGACGGCGCCTGCCGGGTCACCGCGGGCCGCTCCGACGCCGAACCCCGCACCACGCTGGTGATGGCCGACGCGGAGTTCCTCAAGCTCGTCTCCGGCAACGGCAATCCGGTCACGATGTTCATGACGCGCAAGCTGAAGGTCGCCGGCGATGTCGGCCTCGCTTCCGGCCTGACCCGCTACTTCGACATCCCGAAAGCGTGAGGGCATGAGCTTCTTCTCCCTCGCCCTGACCGAGGAACAGCGGGACCTGCGCGACTGGGTGCACGGCTTCGCCGCCCAGGTGGTCCGCCCGGCCGCCGCCGAGTGGGACGCCCGGGAGGAAACGCCCTGGCCGGTGATCCAGGAGGCCGCCCGGATCGGCCTGTACGGCTTCGAGTCGCTCGCCGACCTGTACGGGGACCCCACGGGGCTCTCCCTCCAGATCGCCAACGAGGAGCTGTTCTGGGGCGACGCGGGTATCGGCATGGCCCTGTTCGGCACCTCGCTCGCGGTCGCCGGAATCTTCGCGTCCGGCACTCCGGACCAGCTCGCCGAGTGGGTTCCGCAGTGCTACGGCGACGAGGACGACCCGAAGGTCGCCGCGTTCTGCGTCTCCGAACCGGGGGCGGGCTCCGACGTCTCCGCGATGACGACGAGGGCCCGTTACGACGAGGCGGCCGACGAGTGGGTGATCTCCGGCCAGAAGGCGTGGATCACCAACGGCGGCATCGCCGAGGTCCATGTCGTCGTCGCCTCGGTCGACCCCTCGCTCGGCTCCCGGGGGCAGGCCGCGTTCATCGTGCCGCCGGGCACGAAGGGTCTGACGGCGGGCCGTACGGTCAAGAAGCTCGGCCTGCGCGCCTCGCACACGGCTGACCTCTTCCTGGACGACGTCCGCGTCCCCGGCCACTGCCTGCTCGGCGGAAAGGAGAAGCTGGACGCCCGCCTCGCCCGGGCCCGCGAGGGCTCCACCGCCAAGGGCCAGGCGGCCATGGCGACGTTCGAGGTCAGCCGCCCCACGGTGGCCGCGCAGGCCCTCGGCATCGCACGGGCCGCCTACGAATACGCCCTCGAATACGCCGGTGAGCGCGAGGCGTTCGGCAGGCCGATCATCGAGAACCAGTCGATCGCCTTCGCGCTGGCGGACATCCGCACCGAGATCGAAGCCGTTCGCCTGCTGATCCGGCAGGCCGCCTGGATGGCCCGCAACGACCGCACGTTCGACGCGGGCCAGGGCTCCATGGCGAAACTGCGGGCCGGCGAACTCGCGGTCGCCGCGACGGAGAAGGCGGTCCAGATCCTCGGCGGCGCGGGCTACAGCCGGGAGCACCCGGTCGAGCGGATGTACCGCGACGCCAAGATCTACACGATCTTCGAGGGTACGAGTGAGATCCAGCGCCTCGTCATCGCGCGGGCGATCTCGGGGCGGCAGATCCGCTGAACGGACCACACACTTCGCCTCCGCATCTTGGTCACAAATCCATCACCACCGGAACAAGTCGCTCCCCCGAGCCCCGACGGGTCGCTACGGTCGGGCCTCCACACAGCACCTTGGGGGGACCATGGACTGGAGCAGTTCGCAGCACCCGTCGCGTCAGCCCGGCTGGGGCCAGGGGGGCGGCTTCACACCACAGCCGCCTTCCACGGGCGGACCGCGGTGGGCGCGGAAGCGTGTCGTGCTCCCGGCGGCCGGCGTGTTGTTCCTGCTCGGTGTCGGGATCGGCGCCACGGGTGAACAGCCCCAGGAAGTACGCACGGTCGCGGCGAAGGCGAAGCCCGGGCCGACGGTCACCGTCACGGAGACGGCGACGGTCACGGTGACCGCGACGCCGGAACCGGCCCCGACCGTCACGAAGGTCGAGAAGGTGCGGGTCACGGTCACGGCCGCTCCCCCGGAGCCGGAGCCGAAGCCCGCGAAGAAGCCCGCCGCGCGGGACGACTCCACCGGCGGCAGCGGAGGCTCCGGCGGCTCATCGGCGTACTACGAGAACTGCGACGCGGTCCGTGCCGCCGGTGCCGCGCCCATCCGGTCCGGCCAGCCCGGTTACGGGCGGCACTTGGACCGTGACGGCGACGGAGTGGGCTGCGAATAGGGTGCGAGCAGGGTCCGCAAACATGTGATTCTCGTCGCCCCGGACGCACACGCAGCCATCGCACGAGAGGCTCGCGCATCGCGTTCCCGGCCGGGCGCACCCTGGCCTTCACGAGGCCCGTCGGGGCGTGCGCCGCCGACCGCCGGCCCCCGTCACACGCCGTCCACGTGCGGCGATGAGGGTTCGGGGGCGCCCGGTCGCGGCGGGACGTGGCGACGGAGTGAAGAGGCTCACCGGGCGGCGGGACAGCGCCCCGGCGCCGCATGGCCGCCGGGGCGAAAGCTGCCCGTGGCGGGCCCCACACGTCAGACCGGGCGCCGGACCGCCTCCGTGCCACTAGCCTCTTCACATGACCTCCACTTCGACCCAGCCGACGCCTGCCCGCCCAATGGTCGAGCTGAACGCGGAGATCCGCGCTCTGGTCGCCGACGGCGGTGTGGTGTCGCCGGAGGGCCGCCGGGAGTACGAGCGGCTTCTCGTCGAGTGGGTGGCGGCCGTACGGGGCAGCTCCACGGAAGCCGTCTGACGATACGGCGAAGGGCGCCCCCTCCGCGAAGCCCGGCCCGGGTGTCGGCGATAGTGATCGTCCGTCCGCGTCCTCACCCCCGGGAGCACCTCATGACCGCCGCGTCACCCGCCGGCGAACGCCGCCCTTCCCTCCTGCTCGTCACCGATCTCGCGTACGAGGCGCGCGGCCGCCGCTACTGCGACGAGGACATCCACCTCTCCTCCCGGCTCCGCGAGGCGTTCGACGTCGCGCTCTGCCACCCCCGGGACGCGGCCGCGCTGCTGCCCGGGTTCGACACCGTGCTGGTCCGCAACAGCGGTCCGGTGCTGCACTACCGGGAGGCCTACGACGCCTTCCTCGTACGGGCCCGGGAGCTGGGGACAGCCGTCTACAACCCGCTGGACGGGCGCGGCGACATGGCGGGCAAGGAGTATCTGGTCGAGATGACGACGGCCGGGCTGCCGGTCATCCCGACCGTTGACCGGGCGGCGGATCTGGCCGAGCTGCCCGACGTCACCCAGTACGTGGTGAAGCCGAAGCTCGGGGCGGACTCGGTCGGGCTGCGGTTCGTCACCGCGGCGGAGGCCCACGCCGAGCTGGAGGCGGCGGCCGAGGGCTCCCTCCTCGTCCAGCCGAGGATCGGCTTCCGGCACGAGGTGTCGTTCTACTTCGTCGACCACGACTTCCAGTACGCGCTGTACGCCCCCGACCCGGAGCGGCGCTGGGTGCTGGACCCGTACGCGGCGAGCGCGGAGGACCTGGAGTTCGCCCGGCGCTTCATCGCCTGGAACACCCTCGACCACGGGATCCAGCGGGTCGACGCCTGCCGGACGGCGGACGGCGCGCTGCTGCTCGTCGAGTTGGAGGACCTCAATCCGTATCTCTCGCTCGACCGGGTCGGGGAGGACGTCCGGGAGGCTTTCGTGGCCCGGCTGAAGACGTCGATCGCCTCGCTGCCCCGCTAGACGCCTCTACGCCCGTCCGGCCCGCTCCCGCGTGCGGGGGCGTACGGGCGGTGTGAGGGTGCAGGGGTGACGACTGCCAGCGAGCAAGCCCCCGCAGCGCAGAGTGCCGCCGCGCCGCCGCCCGTCCTCGACCGGCGGCGGCGCAACATCGTCTTCACGACGATCGTGCTTGGCATGCTGCTCGCGGCACTGGACCAGACGATCGTGGGCACGGCTCTGCCGACGATCGTGTCGGACCTCGGCGGCGCCTCGCACATGTCGTGGGTGGTCACCGCGTATCTGCTGGCCGAGACGGTGGCCACCGTGCTGGTCGGCAAGTTCGGCGACCTGTTCGGGCGGAAGCTGGTCTTCCAGGTCTCGGCGATCATCTTCATCACGGGATCGTTCCTGTGCGGCCTCGCCTCGGACATGCTGCTGCTGATCATCTGGCGCGGTATGCAGGGCATCGGCGCGGGCGGTCTCATGGTCACGTCGATGGCACTGATCGCGGATGTGATCCCGCTGCGCGAACGGGGCAAGTACCAGGGCGCGATCGGGGCGGTCTTCGGCATCTCCACCGTAATCGGACCGCTGCTCGGCGGGCTGTTCACGGACCATCTGACGTGGCGCTGGGCGTTCTACGTCAATGTGCCGATCGCCATCGTGGTGGTCATCGCCGCCGCCCGGAACATCCCGTCGGTGAAGGCGGCCGGCCGGCCGGTCATCGACTACCGGGGCATCGCGCTGGTCACCGTCGGGGCCAGCGCGCTGATCCTGGCGACGAGCTGGGGCGGCAACGAGTACGCCTGGGGCTCGGCCGTGATCATCGGCCTCTTCGTCGGCGGGCTGATCGCGCTCGCCCTGTTCTGCGTCGTGGAGACGCGGGCGAAGGAGCCGATGCTGCCGATGCGGCTGTTCCGGAACCCGGTCTTCACCGTCTGCTCGATCCTCAGCTTCATCGTGGGCTTCGCGATGCTCGGCTCGATGATCTTCCTGCCGACCTATCTCCAGTACGTGGACGGGGACTCAGCGACGCTTTCGGGAGTGCGGACGCTGCCGCTGGTGGCCGGTCTGCTGGCCGCCTCGATCTTCAGCGGCAACGTGGTGAGCAAGACGGGCCGCTACCGCGTCTTCCCGATCGTGGGGACCCTGGTGATGGCGGCCGGGCTGTTCCTGCTGTCCCGGATGGGGCCGGGGACCGGTGTCTGGCTGGAGTCCCTCTACATGGTGGTGCTGGGGGTCGGCATCGGCCTCGCCATGCAGGTGCTGACCATCGCCGTGCAGAACACCGTCGACTACGAGGACCTGGGCACGGCCACCTCGGGCGTGACGTTCTTCCGTACGCTGGGCAGCGCCTTCGGCACGGCGGTGTTCGGCACCATCTACGCCAACGCGCTGAAGCCGAACCTCACCGACGGCGTCGCACGGGCGGTCGCCGCGGGCGGCGATCCGGCGGTCCTGGCCAAAGCTTCGGAGAGCCCGCAGGCCCTGCACGCGCTGCCCGCCGCCCAGTCGGAGCCGCTGGCCCAGGCCTACGCGGACACCCTGCACACGGTGTTCCTGTGGACGGTGCCGGTCGCCCTGATCGGCTTCGTCATCGCGCTGTTCCTCAAGGAGGTGAAGCTGCGGGACTCGGCGCGGCTCGGGTCGACGGACATGGGCGAGGGCTTCGCCCAGCCGGGCAGCGGGGACTCGGCGAAGGTGCTGGAGTACTCCGTGGCCACGATCCTGCACAGCGCGGGTCCGGAGACCGCCCGGCGGATCACCGCCGAGTGCGACACCCGGCTCGACATGGCGGGGGCCTGGGCGGTGATGCAGGTGGACCTGTTCACCAGGATGGTCGGTCATGCGGGCCTCGGGCTGATCGCGGCCCGTCACCGCATCCCGCCGGAGGTACTGGTGCCCGTCTTCGACCGGATGATCGAGGAGGGCTATCTGACGGGCGACGGCCGGATCTTCTCGCACACGGCGGCCGGCCGGCGGGAGGCGGCGGTGATCTCCGACGCCTGGGGCCGCTGGCTCAACGAGCGCCTGGCCGAGGACGGCGCACGCCCGGACGACCGTGAGCTGAGGGCCACCGTGGACGTGATCGCCAAGCGGCTGCTGGCGGAGGACCTGGCCCAGGAGCTGTCCCCGGCGGCCGGTTCCGGCGGGTCGTCGCGGGTGGGGTCCCCGGTCTGACCCGTCCGCCCCCCGGGGGCCGGTCTGCCCCGTACGAGCCGGGACCAGTCCGATGGCTGAGCCCCGGGGTCAGTCGACGAAGACCGCCGTCGCGTAGACCCAGGCGCCCTCGTGCCGGACGAAGCGGCTCTTCTCGTGGAGGGAGTCGGGGCGCCCGTCGTCGGTGTAGTGGGCGCGGAAGGTGACCGTTCCGGTGGAGTGGAAGGCGCTGCCCTCGGTGGTGTCCTGGATGTCCAGGCCCACCCAGCGCATCGACGGGTCGAAGTCGACGCCGGGCGGCCGGGTCTCGGGGTGCCAGGTGCGCAGCAGGTACGCCGCGTCCTGGACGACGAAGGCCGCGTACCGGGAGCGCATCAGTGCCTCGCAGGTCGGCGCGGCGGCGCTGCCGGAGTGGAACCGGCCGCAGCACTCCCCGTAGGCGGCGGGCAGACCGCAGGGGCACGGGGAGGCGGAGGTGATCCGCGGGGCGGCGGTTCCCCGGGGCCGGGAGGTGCGTCGTGACATGAGTCCATTGTGACGCGTCAGGGCTTGCGTGCGACGCCCGCGTAACCGGGGATCGGCTCGTCGCCGGGTACGTCGATGACCTCACCGAGTTCCGGATGCCAGTCGGCCGAGAGCGAGACTCCCGGTTCGACCAGTTCGAGGCCGTCGAAGAACGCCGTGAGTTCGGCGCGGCTGCGGGGGCGCAGGGTCATCCCGCGCGCCTTGTACATGGCCCGGGCCTGTGCGGCGCCCTCCGGGTTGAAGTCGCCGGTGGTGTGCGAGAGGACCAGATAGCTGCCGGAGGGAAGCTGGTCGACCAGCTTGCCGACCAGGGCGGCCGCGCCGTCCTCGTCGTCGATGAAGTGCAGCAGGGCCAGCAGGGAGAGGGCGATCGGCTGATCGAAGTCCAGCACCTTCCCGGCCTCGGCCAGGATCGTCTCCGGCCTGCGGGCGTCCGCCTGGATGTACTCGGTGGCCCCCTCGGGCGTCGAGCGGAGCAGGGCCGCCGCGTGGGCCAGCACGATGGGGTCGTTGTCGCAGTAGACGACGCGCGCTTCGGGGGCGGCCTGCTGGGCGATCTGGTGGAGGTTCGGCTCGGTGGGTATGCCGGTGCCGATGTCCAGGAACTGGCGCACCCCGTGCTCGGCGAGCCAGCGGGTCGCCCGGTGCATGAAGGCACGGTTGACCCGCGCCATGTCGCGGCCCCGCGCGTCCAGGGTGAGCAGCTGCCGCGCCATCTGTTCGTCGACCGGGTAGTTGTCCTTGCCGCCGAGGAACCAGTCGTACATGCGGGCCGGGTGCGGCTTGCTGGTGTCGATCTCGATGGAGTGGGGTTCTTGCCCGGTCATGGCGCGCTCCGTGGTCAGAGGTCCGTGGACGAAGAGGTGGGTGGCTGTCAGGTGAGCAGGAAGTCGGCCTGGCCCGCCTTGGCACCCTGGATGAACGCGGCGATCTCGCCGTTGGAGTAGATGAGGGCGGGGCCGTCGGGGTCGGCGGACTGGCGGACGGCGACCCGCCCGTCGGCGAGCTTCATGGCCTCGATGCAGTTGCCGCCGTTCCCGCCGCTCCACGGCTTGTACCAGCCTTCGGAGCCGAGGTCACCGGCCGGCATGCCGTTGTATATGTGGTTCATCACAGCTCCTTGCGGAAGTCCCGGAGGATTTCCTTCGTGCGTTGTGCAGTTGCGGCCTGAGCCGCCATGCGGTCCATGACTTCGAGGTAGGAGGCCACCTCGGGGCGGGCGTCGAAGTAGACGGCGCCGGTCAGGTACTCGCTGTAGACCATGTCGGGGAGTTCGGGGACGGCGAACCGGAAGAGGACGAAGGGGCCGTAGGTTCCCGGGTGGTGGCCGGAGGCGAACTGCGCGATCTGCAGCGTGACATGGGGAAGCTCCGTGGCTTCGAGCAGCTTGTCGATCTGCCCGCGCATCACCTGCGCGCTCTCGACGGGCCGCCGCAGGACGGTCTCGTCCATGATCACCCAGAGTCGGGGTGCGTCGTCCTTGGCCAGCAGGGACTGCCGCTCCATCCGCAGCGCCACATGGCGTTCGATGTCCTCGGGCCGGGTCTGGCCGACCGCCCCGGTCCGCATGACGGAGCGCGCGTAGTCCTCGGTCTGGAGCAGGCCGGGCACGAAGTGCGGCTCGTACATGCGCAGCAGGCTCGCGGCGCCCTCCAGGCTGACGTACATGCTGAACCAGTCGGGCAGCACGTCGTGGAAGCGCTGCCACCAGCCCGGCCGGTTCGCCTCCTCGGCGAGGTCGACGAAGGCCTCGGCCTCCTGGTCGGCGACGCCGTACGCCTTCAGCAGCAGCTGGACGTAGGGGATCTTCAGCCCGACCTCGGCCGTCTCCATCCTGCGTATCGTCGCGGGGGCGACCCGGAGGACCTTCGCCGCCTGGTCACGGGTGAGGCCGACACGCTCGCGCAGATCCTGCAGGCGCTTGCCGAGAACGACCTGGCCCACGGTCGGGGCGGACCGCGGTTCGCTCACTTCAGACCTCCCCATGCGCTGTTTTGCGAGCAGTGTGCCATGCGTGCGCCCCCAACGACACAGTCACTCTGGAAATTTCAGAGTGCCCCTTGCCAAGTGTCATCGTCAGGGGGAGAGTTGACTTCCGAACCAGTTCGCTCAGTCATGCCCGCCCCCGAGCACCCGGGGAACGACGCGTGACGCAGCCCCCACTGTGAGGAATCGGTCGTGGCACCTGGCAGTGCGCTCATCCCCCGGCTCACGGACCTCAGCCCCGGGACGGAGGCGCTCCGTTACTGCTTCGCGCTGCCGGCGCACCCCGAGTCGGTGGCCGGTGCGCGGGAGCTGACGCGGGCCCGGCTGGACGCCTGGAAGCTGGGCCGGGACGCCTGTGACGCGGCGGTCCTCATCGTCTCCGAGCTGGTGACGAACGCGGTCGTGCACACCGCGAGCACCCGGGTGGTCTGCGAGCTGAGCCGGTTCGGCAGACGACTGCGGATAGCCGTGCAGGACCAGGGCCACCAGCCCTGCGGTCCGCGGCTGCGCCCCTCGTCCGACGACGAGCACGGCCGTGGTCTGCTCCTCGTCGACGCGATGAGCAGCGCCTGGGGCTCGCACGACGCCGGGGACGCCTCCGGGCGCATCGTCTGGGCGGAGCTGCCGCACGGGGCCGAGCAGCTGTCCGACGCGGAGCGGGCGTGTTGAGGAACGCGCTGGCCCGGCTGCGCGCGGCGCACCGGGGCCGGACGGCCGAGCAGGCCGGCAGTGGGCGGGTGCGGCTGGCGCTGCCGGCGTCGATGTCGGCGACGCTGGGGTGCGACGCGGTGGGGGTGCCCGCCCGGCACGGCTTCCGACTCATGTCCCATCTGCCGCGCACCGGCTGCGTCTTCGCCGACGCGGACCGCTGGTGGTGGATCGTCCCGGCCGGCTCCGACCTGGATCTGGACTGGCCGGAGCAGGTGACGTACGCACGGGACGCGGCCGTGCCCGGTGGCCGGCCCCGGCTGATCCACTCACCGGACGCCCTCACCCCGTACACCCCGCCCATTCCGCTGTTCCTGATGGTCTGCCAGGTGACGGGAGTGGCCCCGAGCTGGGACGCCCCGGGTACGCGGAGCGTCGTGTCCGCGCCGTAGCGCCCCGGTGACCGGGCGGAGAGCCCGCGACCGAACGAGCCGGGCCCGGTCAGGTCGGGCCCGTCTCGTTCGGTCGTGTTCCCGGCCGGGTCAGATGAGGTACGCGAGCCCCGGGTGGACCTCGGTGTACCGGTCCAGCAGCCGCCGGGCCACCGTCACGGAGTCCACCAGCGGGTGCAGGGCGAAGGCCTGGACGGCCGCCGCGCGGGAGCCGCTCTCCGCCGCCTCCAGCACGGCCCGCTCCACCGCCTTCACCGCGGTGACGAGGCCGACCGCGTGGTACGGCAGCGGCGAGACGGTCACCGGGTGGGCCCCGTTGGCGTCGACCAGGCAGGGCACCTCGACGACGGCGTCCGCGTCCAGGACCGACAGGGTGGTGCGGTTGCGGACGTTGAGGATCAGGGAGGTCCGTTCGTTGCGGGCGACGGCCCGCATGAGGGCGAGCGCGACCTGTTCGTAGCCGCCGGACTCCAGGTCGCTCTCCTCCCGCTCCCCCGCCCCGGCGACCTCGCGGTTCTCCGCCATGTACGTCGCCTCGCGTTCGGCGCGGGTGCGGTCCCAGGTGTCCCAGGCGGGCGTGCCGGCTTCCCGCATCCGGGCGTAGAAGCCCTCCTGCTGGTCGCGGAGGAACGCGCCCCGGGTCTGTTCGGCCGCCTGGTAGGCGCGTACGGCTTCCCGGTTGACGTAGTAGTAGTGCAGGTATTCGTTGGGGATCGCGCCCAGCGAGCTAAGGAGTTCGGCGCCGAAGAGGCGGCCCTCCTCGAAGGATTCGAGCAGCTTCGGGTCGGCGAGCAGCCGGGGCAGTTCGTCGTGACCGTCGACGTACAGCCCGCGCACCCACCCGAGGTGGTTGAGCCCGGCGTAGTCGATCCAGGCCCGGTCCGGGTCGGCTCCCAGGACGCGGGCGATGCGCCGCCCGAGGCCGACCGGCGAGTCGCAGATCCCGATGACCCGGTCGCCCAGGTGCCGGGACATGGCCTCGGTGACCAGACCCGCCGGGTTGGTGAAGTTGATGACCCAGGCCCGCGGGGCGAGCCGGCTGATGCGCCGGGCGAGGTCGAGGGCGACGGGGACGGTGCGCAGCCCGTACGCGATGCCTCCGGCGCCGACGGTCTCCTGGCCGAGCACGCCCTCGTCGAGGGCCACCCGTTCGTCGGCGGCGCGGCCGGCGAGTCCGCCGACGCGGATGGCGGAGAAGACGAAGTCGGCGCCGCGCAGCGCCTCGTCGAGCTCCGTGGTGGCGACGACGGCGGGGGCGTCCGCGATGTCCCGGCCCTGTTCCGCGAGGACGCGGGCGATGGCGGTGAGCCGGTCGGCGTCGGTGTCGTACAGCGTGACCCGGGAGACGCGGCCCTCTGCGTGATCGCCGAGGAGGGCCCCGTACACGAGAGGCACCCGGAATCCGCCACCGCCAAGAATTGTCAGCTTCACGCTGCTCGATGGTACGGGCAGGTCCGGACCGGCCCGCGCGGGCCGCGCCCGGGGCGCGCGACGCGGCGGACCCGGGCCCGTGGGCGTGATCCGGGGCCGCCGCGGCCGGAGCGTCGGTGCGTCAGTAGCCGTTCCACCAGCGGGTGACGGCCTGCCAGAGCCGGGCGGGGGCGGCCGGGCGGCGCTGGCGCGGGATCGTCGCGACCGGCGCGGGAGCGGGGGTGGCGGCGGGAGCCGGACGGTCCGCAGGAGGCGCGGCGGCCGGGGCGGGCTGCGGGGCGGCGCCCGGGGCGTGGGCGGGTTGCGCTCCGGCCGCCGCCTCGTGCCGGGGCTCGGGGACGGTCCTGGCCGGGGAGGAGATCTCCCAGGCATCGGCCGGGCGGGGGGTGCGGGCCATCACGGAGAGCGGATCGGCGTCCAGCTTCTGCTGCGGACTCGGGGCGAACATCACCGGCAGCTCGACCAGGTGGCGGGACATGATGTTGCCGACCCAGCGCAGTTCGCTCTCCCCCACGCCGAGTTCCAGGTCGGGCAGACGCATCAGGAGCGCGTCGACGCCGACATCGGCGATGGCGCGGCCGATGTCCTGTCCCGGGCACTCGTGGGGGCCGCCGCTGAAGGCGAGGTGGGCGCGGTTGCCGCCCATGTCGGCGCCCAGGTCGGGGCGGACGGAGGGGTCGGTGTTGGCCGGGGCGATCCCGACGAGGAGGGCGTCGCCCGCCTTGATCTGCTGGCCGCCCAGCTCGGTGTCGCCGACGGCCCAGCGGCCGAAGACGGCGGTGAACGGCGGCTCGTCCCACAGGGTCTGCTCGACGGCCTCGGGGACGGTCATGTGCCCGCCGCTGAGCCGGGCGCGGAAGCGCGGGTCGGTGAGGACCATGCGCAGCACGTTGGCGATGAGGTTGGCGGTGGACTCGTACGCGGCGATGAGGATGAGGCGCAGGTGCTCGACGACCTCGATGTCGGTCATCGTCGCGGGGTGCTCGACCAGCCAGCTGGCGAAGTCGTGGGCCGGTTCGGCGCGGCGGCGCTCGACGAGGCGGGTCAGCACGGCCACGACGTGGGCGTTGGAGGCCACGGCGGTCTCGGTGCCGCGGGTCATGTCGCGGGCGGCCTGGACGAGGCGCTCGTCGTACTCCTCGGGCATGCCGAAGATCGCGCACATCACCATCATCGGCAGGTGCTCCGCGAACTGGCTGACCAGGTCGGCGGTGCCCTTCTCGCAGAAGTCGTTGACGAGGCGGTTACTGAACCGGTTGATGTGGCGGCGCACCCCGCGGGTGTCGATCCGCTCCATGCTGTCGGTGACCGCGCCGCGCTGCCGCTCGTGCTTCGCGCCGTCGGCGAACACGCACACGGGCTGCCAGGTGAAGATGGGGGCGAGCGGGTGGTCGGGGGCGACGCTGCCGTCCTGGAGGGCCCGCCAGCGCCGCGAGTCCCGGGAGAACTGGGACGGCGTACGGGTGAGGTGGAGGTTCTCGCTGTGGCCGAGGACGAGCCAGGCGGGGACGTCGCCGTGGAGCAGGACGGGGGCGACCGTGCCGTGTTCGGCGCGGAGCTTGTCGTAGAGGCCGGCGGGGTTGTTCTCCGCCTCGGGGCCGTAGAGCCGGCGCAGTCCGCCGGGGCCGACGTCGAGGTTGTGGGCCGGGCACTGGGGCGGGGGCACGGCGCCGGGTTCGTGGTGGAACGGGGTTGTCACAGGGGCTCCAGGGATCAGGATTCCAGGGCTGGTGCGCAGGCGGGCGGGACGGGGCGTCCGGGTGCGGACCGGGCCGGGGGCGTACGCCGGGGGATGGCGTGCGCCCCCGGGGCGGTCCCGTCGCCGGGCCCGGGGGCGGGGGTGTCAGGCGAGGGGGACGGCCAGGCTGTGCAGGTAGCGCATCAGGGTCATCAGCACATCGCGGCTGGAGGCCCGCAGCCGGGCGTCGCAGTCGATCATCGGGACCTCGTCCGGCAGGTCGAGGGCGCTGCGCAGGGCCTCGACCGGGTGGTGCGGCGCGTCGGGGAAGGTGTTCACGGCCACCACGAACGGCACTCCGCGCTCCTCCAGTCGGCCGATGACGTCGAAGCTGACTTCGAGCCGTCTCGTGTCGATGAGGACGACCGCGCCGAGGGCGCCTTCGAAGAGGCCGTTCCACAGGAACCAGAAGCGCTCCTGGCCGGGGGTGCCGAACAGATAGAGGATCAGTTCCTCGCTGAGGCTGATCCGTCCGAAGTCCATGGCGACGGTGGTGGCGGTCTTCGTCTCCACCCCGGCGTTGTCGTCCACGCCGACGCCGGCCTGGGTCATGGTCTCTTCGGTGGTCAGCGGCCGGATCTCGCTCACCGAGCCGACCATGGTCGTCTTGCCGACGCCGAACCCTCCGACGATCACGACCTTCACCGCGGCGGTGGCCGTGGTGGGGAGGACGTCCTCGGTGCGGGGTCCGGTGATCGTGTCAGAGCTTCTGAAGTCCATGCATCACCGCTTCGAGAAGGGACCTGTCGGGGAGAGTGGCGCGGACGATCGGCGCGCGCGACTCGATGAGCTCGGTGGCGAGGAGATCGCTCAGGAGCGAGGTGACCACGCTGAACGGCAGGCCGAGGTAGGCCGAGATCTCGGCGACGGACAACGGGGCCTGGCAGAGCCGCAGGATCGCGGCCTGTTCGGGCTGGAACGTCGGCGAGGGCTCCGCCTGCGCGACGACCATCGTGACCAGGTCGAGCGCGGCCCGTTCGCTGTCGTCGAGATCGCCGGTGATCACGTACAGCCGTTCCGGATCGAGGAGATCCGGGTCGGTCTTGCGGCGTTCTCGTCGAGGTCCACTCATCCGGACTGCCCGCCGTGGCGGGGCGGGCTGGTCAGGTGGGCTCCGATCCGCACGACCATGTCCCGCATCCGGGCCCCGACGAGTCCGGCGTCGACGGTCTCGCCGGCCAGGACCGCGAGATACGCGCCGGTGCCGGCCGCCATCAGGTAGAAGAACCCGCCGGTGACCTCGATGACCACGAGCTTCATCAGTCCGTCGCTGTACGGGATCTCGGTGGCCACCGCGGCGGCCAGGCTCTGGAGTCCGGCGCAGGCCGCCGCGAGCCGGTCGGCGACGTCGGGGTCGCCGCCGTGCATCGCGATGCGCAGACCGTCCGACGAGAGCACCACGATCTGGTGGATGCTCGGAACGTCGTCGGCCAGCTCCTTGAGCATCCAGTCCATGTTTCCCCGCTGCTGGATCACTTCAGGTCTCCCTTGTCCCACGCGTCATCGGAGTCTTCGCCGTGCTTTCGTTCCTGCGGTACGCCGTTGACGGCCTTGGTGAAGGCCTCCAGCCAGAGGCCGGGGGGCTTCTCCTCGCCGCGTCCGCCGTCCGTGCCGTCGCCCGGACCGGGCTGGAAGCCGTTCGTGGCGGCCGGGGGCGGCGTGGGCTGCTGCGGCAGGTTGTGCGAGCCGAGCGGGGCCCGGCCCCGGCTGCGGCGCTGCGGCAGCCCGTTCTCGGTCCACTCGGTGACCACGGGAACGTCGTCCTCCATGGCGGCCGCGGGAGGGGCCGGGCGCGCGGCGGCCGCGGGGGCCCCGGTGGGGACCGGTGCGGCCACGGACGGCACGGGGCCGGTGGCGGCGGGCTTGGGCTTGCGCTTGCCGGGCGGCGGCACCACGTGCTGGAGCTGCGACATGTCCAGGGAGCTGGTGGGCCGGGAGGTGGCGCCGATGCCGTGGGCGATGCCCGGGGCGGGTCCGGTGGTGATCATCTCGCGCGGCACGATGAGGACGGCGCGGACGCCGCCGTACGCCGACTGACGCAGCGACACCTGGAGCTGGTACATCCGGGAGAGCCGGCCGACGACGGCCATGCCGAGGCGCGGGGACTCCCCGAGGTCGTTCATGTTGATGCCGGCCTGGGCCTGGGCGAGCATGTTCTCGGCGCGGGCGCGGGCCTCCTCGCTGAGGCTGACGCCGCCGTCCTCGATCTCGATGGCGATGCCGGTCTGCACCTCGACCGCGGTGACGTGCACCCGGGTCTGGGGCGGCGAGTAGCGGGTCGCGTTGTCGAGGAGCTCGGCGCAGGCGTGGATGAGCGGTTCGACCGAGGTGCCGACGATGGCGACCTTGGCGATCGAGTGCAGATCGACGCGCTGGTACTCCAGGATGCGGGACATCGCGCCGCGCAACACGCTGAAGAGCGGTACGGGCTTGGGCCACTGGCGGCTGGGGCGGGCGCCGCCGAGCACGGCGATGGAGTCGGCGAGGCGGCCGATCAGCGCGGTGCCGTGGTCGATGCGCAGCAGGTCGTCGAAGACCTCGGGGTTGCGCCCGTAGTGGTCCTCCATCTCCCGCAGTTCACTGGCCTGGCGGTGCACGATCGCCTGGACGCGGCGGGCGACGCTGACGAAGGCGCGCTGGGCGGAGTCACGCCGGGCCTCCTCGTTGTCGATGACTTCGAGGACCTGGTGGATCTGTTCGCGCAGCGCCTTGGGCAGATGGCGGTTGGCGGCGTCCGCGTCGACGATGTCGCGCATCACCTCGTCGGGCGAATTGCCCACGCGCAGCCGCCGGATGGCGGCGGGCATGACTTCCTTGGTGAGCCGCACCGTCTCGGCGTCGTGCGAGTGGATGCGGTGTTCCAGGTAGGCGATGCGCTGTTCGTGCTCGGCGCGCTGGACGCGTGAGGCACGTCGGGCGCGGTGGAGCGCCACGGTGAGTACGGCGACCACGAGCGTGGTGATCGCGCCGCACACGGCGACTGGTATCCGCGCGGCCGGTGCGACCAGGGCCGACCCGGCGGCGGTCGCGCCGAGGAGCAGGACCACGGGCGGCAGGACTACGCGGACGACGGGGACTTCTCTGTCGGTCGGCGGTGATTCAACACGGACCATCTAAAACCCTCTGGCGGTTGATTCCGGGATGTATGCGCACGGGAGCGGAGACTCAGGAACAAGTGCTCGAATTCATCTCAACTCGACTTCACTGCGCGTGAGCTTAGCCAGATCAGAACAGTGCTTCGGCATATTCACCCAACCCCCTGCGGAAGCCCGCCGGGAGGAATACACTCACCAGTTTTTGCACTGAGCGCTGTGGAACGTGTGCGGGGAGTAGCGGCGGCTGAAAATAGACCTACCGCTGGCCTGTCGGCGCGCAGGACGAGGACACCTTCGCCACCGGACAAGCCATTTATCGAGTGAAAAACCCCATCACCTCCCCCTGTCAGCACACAAAATCAGCCAGAGGCACAGGTGACCGAACCGGATCGAAAGGAGCAGATTCCCGGCCGACGGAGGGGTGATGGGGAAATTCGGCGCACTGACGCGTATGCGGAGCCCGCCACCGACGGTGGCGTCGGGGTCAGCGGCGGGCTCCCCCGAGGCGCCCTTCCAGCTGGACGAGCAACTCGCTCAGCCGGGAGGCGAGTTCATCACGGCCGGGCAGGTCGAGACCGGCCAGCACCGAGCGTTCGTACGCCAGTTGCTCGGGCAGCAGCCGGTCGACCAGGGCGCGCCCCTCGTCGGTGAGACGGACATGGGCGACCCGCCGGTCACGGTCGTCGCCGCGGCGCTCGACGAGGGCGCGGTCCTGGAGGGCGCGCAGCCGTTTGGTGACGGCGGCCCCGGAGGAGAAGGTCTCGCGGGCCAGCTCGCCGGGGGTCAGCTCCCGGTCCGTACGGCGTACGGCGCCGAGGAGGTCGAATTCGGCGCGGGTCAGCCCGGCGGAGCGCAGCGGGGCGTCCTCCGCCTGCTGGAGCAGGGCGGCGCAGCGGTTGATCCGGCCGATGATCTCCATCGGCCCGGTGTCGAGCTCGGGGTTGACGGCCTGCCACTGCCGGACCACCGAGGCAACGATGTCGTCGGTCACTCCGCTCCGATCGAAGGGGCGTGGGCCGTGGGCCCGCGCCGTTGTGCTGTCGCGGCGAGCGTACGGTGTCCGGCCCGCTCGGCCGCGAGAAGACGCTGCTCGGGCAGGGCGCGCTGCCACCATTCGCCCGCGGCCGTGTCACCCGCCTCGCGCAGTTCGACGAGGCTCGCGGTGAGCGTCCGGCGGGCCCGGTCCCGCTCGGCGGGCGCGGCCGCGGGGTCGGCGCCGGTCCGCTCCGCGGCGGCGCGGGCCCGGTCGGTGGCGTCGAGGGCCCGCTCGACCCGGCCCGCCGCCCGCCGGTTGGTGACGAGCGTCGCCGCCAGGAAGCCGGCGGCCGCGCCGAGGACGGTGTCCAGGACCCGGTCGCCGATCAGCTCCCCGGCCGGGTGGGTGCCGCCGAACTCCAGGACCAGCAGGGCCATCGGGGTGACCGCGACGGAGCCGAGCCAGTAGTTGCGGGTGATGAGGGCCTCGGCGGCGAAGCCGAAGAAGAGGCAGCAGCAGACGAGGGCGAGCGGGCCGATCCGCGACACCGGCAGCACGGCGGCGAAGACGAGCACGCCCAGGAGGTTGCCGAGGGTGCGCTGGAGGGCGCGGTTCCACGACAGGGTGAGGTTGGCCTGGCAGAGGGAGGCGGCGGTGACGATCGCCCAGTAGGGGCGGCCGACGCCGAGCGCGGCGCAGAGGTACCCGGAGAGCGCGCAGCCGAACAGGGTACGGACGGCGACCGGCAGCAGCGGCGATCCGGGACCGAGACGGCGCAGCAGGGCGCGGCGGGCCGCGCGACGGCCTTCCCGGGCGCGCAGGACGGCGCGTTCGGCGTCGATCCCGTAGAGCTCGTCGGCGGTTCCGGGGGCCGGCGAGGGCGTGGGCACGGGTCCCCGCCCCCGGGTCCGGGCGGCCCAGGCGCGCAGCCGCTCCGGCTCCGCCGCCCCCGCCCCGGGGCCCGGGGCCACGAAGGCCGCTTCGGCCTGCACCACCAGGCGTTCCAGCGACCGGCGCACGGGGGTGGGGCGCCCGGAGGCGAGCAGGCACCGCCAGGCGGCGTGCACGGCGGCGGCCGCGGCGCGCCGGTTTCGCGGGCCGGGGTCGATGGCATTGTTGCCGTTACGCGAGCCCGGGTCGACGGCATTGCCGTTGCGCGGGCCCGGGTCCGCGGCGCAGACCGCCGCGGCCTCCAGGGCGCGGGCGACGGCCCGGCGTTCGGGCCCCTCGCGGCGCACCAGGGCGGGCGCGAGGGCGACCAGCCAGGCGAACGCGCCCGCGCCGAGGGTCAGGGCGAGGTGGCCGGGGATCTGATCGAGGCGTTGCGGGGCGAAGAGGGCCGCCGAGCTGACGAAGGTGAAGATCACATGGCCGGGCGGCCCGATCCGGGTGGCGTCGCACAGCACTTTCTGTACGGCGGCGAGCAGCGCCCCGACCGCGATGAGCACGGCGGTCGAGCCGGTGAGCGAGGCGGTGACCAGGGAGACGGCGAGTCCGGCGGCCATGCCGAGCACCACGCCCGCGAGCGCCCGGGCCCGCCGGGCGTACGGCAGGCCGTGTCCGTAGAGCGCGCACAGCGACCCGGCCATGGAGTAGACGGCCAGGTCCAGCCGGCCCAGGACGAGAAGCGTCAGATGGGGGACGGCGGAGGCGACGACCACGCTGAGGGCCGGCTTGAACCAGGTGTCCGAGGGCGGCGAGAGCCGCAGGGCCGAGGCCGGCGAGAGGCCGCGGACAGCCGGCGGGAGCTGCGGGAGCTTGCGGACGGAGGGCCGCCCGGGGCGGACAGGTGTATCACTCACCCATATACGTTAACAGGTATTACACCTGTAAAATGTTTGACCTCTGTTCCAGCGGCGGCGACTCGGGCACACTGTCCCGCGAACGGCGCGACCCACTGTCTTTGAAAGTTCACATACCTACTACGATGACGGGCGATGAACAGGGTGAGCACGCGGACCGACCGACACCGGTACGGCTCCCGCGCGCCCTTCGCCCTCGGCTGGGTCTTCTTCCTCCTGGCCATGCTCTTCTGCTGCTCGGCCGCCACGTCGTCCGCCGCCGTGCCGGCCGCGACGGGTGAGGCCGAAGCGGCCGCCGTCCGCGCGTTCACCCCGACGCCCGAAGCGGCCTTCGAACCGGTCGTGCTGGCTTCCTCGCCGGACCGCGGCCTGGGCACGTCGTGCCACGGGGGTTCGACGCACACGGTGGCCGTCGTGCTCCCGGTGTCGTCCGCGCCCGTGGCCGTTCCCTCGCCCGTGGCCTTCGTCCCCGCCACCCCGCTCACGGGGTCCGCGGCCATCAGGGGTCCCTCGCACGACGGTGTCCGTTCCGTCGATCAACTGCGCCTTCAGGTCCAACGGATCTAGAGGCCGGGTCCGCTCTCCCGCCGCGCCCCGGCGCCGGTTCAACGGGAGCGGTCTTCCGTATGCCCCGCATCCCTTACCCCCTCATGCACAGACCTCTTGTGCATCGGTTGAACGACGAGGACTTCTCATGGCTTCCGCCAAGAACCAGAACAACCCGGCAGCGGCGCGGCGCGCCAAGCTCGAAGAGGCACGCCGCAAGGAGCGGGCCCGCGAACGCCGGGTCCGCATCATCACCATCGGGGCGTCGGTGGCCGTGGTCGCCGCCCTGGTCGCCGGAGGCGGCTATCTGATGGTGCAGGCGAACGAGAAGGAGAAGAAGGACGAGCAGGCCAAGACCTCGCCCGTCACGGGTGAGCGCAGCTGGGACAAGCTGACGCAGGAGCACGTGGCGAACAAGGTCGACTACCCGATGAACCCGCCCGTCGGGGGCGACCACAACCAGGTCTGGATGAACTGCAACGCGGACGTCTACACCGAGGAGATACCGAAGGAGAACGCCGTGCACTCGCTGGAGCACGGCGCGGTCTGGGTGACGTACAACGACAAGGCCTCGGACGCGGACATCGAGGCGCTCACCAAGAAGGTCAAGGCGACCCCGTACTCGCTGATGAGCCCGGTCAAGGACCAGAAGGACCCGCTGATGCTCAGCGCCTGGGGCAAGCAGGTCACGGTCAAGAGCGCCTCGGACGACCGGGTCGACCAGTTCTTCACCAAGTACGTGCAGGGCCCGCAGACTCCTGAGCCCGGGGCCGCCTGCACCGGCGGGCTGGACGGATGACCGCCCTCGCACCCGCCCGCTCCACCCGTCGGCTGATCCTCGCGGGAGCCGCGGTGCTGGTCGTCGCGCTGGGGCTGGTGGCGCTGATGGTCGTCCGCCCCTCCGCGGCCTCCCCGTCCGGGGGGTCGTCGTTGTCCGCTCCGGCGGAGGACTCCGTGGACGCGGGCTTCGCCCGGGACATGGCGATCCACCACCAGCAGGCGGTCGAGATGTCGTTCATCGTGCGGGACCGCACCGACGACGAGGACGTGCGGCGGCTCGCGTACGACATCATCAACACCCAGGCCAATCAGCGCGGCATGATGCTGGGCTGGCTGGAGATGTGGGGACTGCCGAAGAGCGCGGCCGGGCCGCCGATGAAGTGGATGGGGCACACCTTCACGCCGACCGACGACGGTTCGCTGATGCCGGGCATGGCGACCGACGCGGAACTGGCGGAGCTCACCGCCGCGAAGGGCGAGAAGGCCGAGGTCCTTTTCCTGCGGCTGATGACCGTGCACCACCGCGCGGGCGCCGACATGGCGCAGGCCGCCGCCGGTACGGCGAGGACGGACGTCATCCGGAACCTGGCGGACGGCATGGTCCGGGGCCAGCAGTCGGAGATCGGACTGATGGCGGACATGCTGAAGGACCGGGGCGCCAAGCCCTGATCACGAGGGGTGGTTCCGGCCGGAGGGCCGGGGCCGCCCCTACTCGCACCGCTCGCGCGGAGCCCCGCATCACATAGGCTCGGCGACGATATGAAGAGCATCCTCACTCCGCTGGGGCCCAAGGCCGACAAGGACACCGTGCGACGGCACAATCTGAGCCTGGTACTGCGCGCCGTGCGGGACGAGGGCGAGCGCGGCGACGCCACGCGCGCCGGAGTGGCCGCCCGGGTCGGGCTGACCCGGGCCGCGGTGTCCTCGCTCGTCGAGCAGCTGATGGACAGCGGGTTCCTCACCGAGTCGGGCAAGACGTTCAGCGGCCAGGCCGGCCGCCCCGGCACCGCGCTGAAGGTGGCCCGCACCGGTCCGGCCGGGCTCGGTGTGGAGATCAACATCGATTACGTCTCGGTGTGCGTGGTGGATCTGGCGGGCACCGGCCGGGTCCGGCAGACCGAGCACCTCGACAACCGGGGCACGCCCGCCGAGGAGGCGCTGGCGCGGGCGGCCCGGCTCGCCGCGCGGACCCTGGAGTCGGCGTACGAGCAGGAGCTGCGTCCGGTGGGGGCGGCGCTGGCGCTGCCGGGGCTCGTCTCCGGCGGGTCGGTGCGGCAGGCCCCCAACCTCGGCTGGAACGAGGTCCCGGCGCAGGAGCTGTTCGCCGACGCGCTGGCCGCCCTGCGCCCCGGCCACCCGGCGCTGCCGGTCGCCTCGGAGAACGAGGCCAATCTCGCGGCGCTGGCCGAGCTGTGGTTCGGCGGGCTCGGGGAAGTCCGCAGCTTCCTCTATCTGACCGGTGAGATCGGGGTCGGCGGGGCGCTGGTCCTGAACGGCGAACTGCTGCGCGGTGCGCACGGTTTCGCCGGGGAGATCGGCCATGTGGTGGTGGACCCGGCGGGTCCGGAGTGCCGGTGCGGATCGCGGGGGTGCCTGGAGCAGTACGCCGGACAGGCGGCGCTGCTGCGGTCAGCCGGGATCGAGGGGATCGGCGGCGCCTCCGGGGTGCTGGAGCTGGAGCGGCGCGCGGGGGCGGAGGACCCGCGTGCGGTGGCCGCGATCGGTGAGGCGGGCCGGATGCTGGGCCGGGTGCTGTCGGGGGCGGTCAATCTGGTCGACCCGGACGCGGTGGTGCTCGGCGGCATCTACCGGAGCCTGATGCCGTGGCTGGCGCCGCCCGCGGACGAGGAGCTGACGGGCCGGGTGGTGTCGGGCCTCTGGTCGCCCGGCAGCGGCCGGCTCCGGGCGTCGTCGGTGGCGGGCGACGCGGCGCGGGGCGCGGCGGCGCTCGTGGTGCAGGACGTGCTGGACGATCCGGTGGCGTACGCGGAGCCGTCGGGCGGGTGATTGGGGGCGTGGGCCGAGGCGGCCCGAAGGCCCCGGCCCGTGCTCACGCGGTACGCCGGTGAGCCCGGGCCCGTCCGGTACGCCGACGGGCCCGGGCTCGCCCCGCGCATCAGCCCGTACGTCAGCGGACGGCGAGCAGGTGGTCCATGGCGAGCTGGTCCAGCGCCTCGAAGGCCATTCCGCGCTCCGCCGCCGCGTCCACGTCGAACTCCTCGTACGCCGTGCGGTCGGCGAGCAGCTCCGCCAGGCCGTCCCCCGCGGTCGGGCGCGCCAGTTCGTCCAGGCGGGAGGCCCGCAGCGCCGCCCGCACCTCGGGGTCGGCGCGGAAGGCCGCGGCCCGCTCCTTGAGGATGAGGTAGTTGCGCATGCAGCCGGCGGCCGAGGCCCAGACGCCGTCGTAGTCCTCGGTGCGCGGGGGCTTGAAGTCGAAGTGGCGCGGGCCTTCGTAGCCGCTCTCCAGCAGGTCGACGAGCCAGAACGCCTGGCGCAGGTCGCCCGCGCCGAAGCGCAGGTCCTGGTCGTACTTGATGCCGGACTGGCCGTTGAGGTCGATGTGGAAGAGCTTGTCCGCCCACATGGCCTGGGCGATGCCGTGCGGGAAGTTGAGCCCGGCCATCTGCTCGTGTCCGGTCTCCGGGTTGACCCCGACCAGCTCGGGGCGCTCCAGGCGCTCGATGAACGCCAGGGCGTGGCCGATGGTGGGCAGCAGGATGTCGCCGCGCGGCTCGTTGGGCTTGGGTTCGACGGCGAAGCGGAGGTCGTAGCCCTGCTCGGTGACGTACTCGCCGAGGAGGTCGAAGGCCTCCTTCATCCGGTGCAGGGCGAGGCGGACGTCCTTCGCCCCGCCCGACTCGGCGCCCTCGCGGCCGCCCCACGCCACGAACGTCTTCGCGCCCAGCTCGACGGCGAGGTCGATGTTGCGCAGGGTCTTGCGGAGCGCGTAGCGGCGTACGTCACGGTCGTTGGCCGTGAACCCGCCGTCCTTGAAGACGGGGTGCGTGAAGAGGTTCGTCGTCACCATGGGCACGACGAGGCCGCTGCTGTCGACCGCCTGCCGGAAACGCTTGACGATCTTCTCGCGCTCGGTCTCCGGCGCGCCGAAGGGGATCAGGTCGTCGTCGTGGAAGGTGACGCCCCAGGCGCCCAGCTCCGCGAGCCGCTGGACCGACTCGACGGGGTCGATGGCCGCGCGGGTCGCGTCGCCGAAGGGGTCCCTGCCCTGCCAGCCCACGGTCCACAGACCGAAACTGAACTTGTCCTCGGGGGTGGGGGTGAAGCGTTCCGTCATCGTCGTCCGACCGCCTTCGCCTGCCGTCGGGACGCCCGGCGGCGAGCCCGGCACCCCTATTTGTTCAGTGTCATGACTAATCAAGCACACGGTACCCCGGGCACGGAACCCCCTTGCCGCGGGGAGCGTTTTCGACCCCCTGTGCAGAGGGCCGCGCATCCCGTAATTTGTTCGTGCCGCAGCCGAATGATCAGCACGCGTCGGCCAGCACCCGTTGGCCGGCCCCGCAGCGCGAAAGAGGCTTCCCATGCCGTCACCCGCCGTCGTCATCGGCGTGGACAGTTCGACGCAGTCCACCAAGGCAGTCCTCATCGACGCCGGGACCGGCGAGCAGCTCGCCGTGGGGCGCGCCCCGCACGTGGTCTCCGGTGAGGCGGGGGCCCGGGAGAGCGATCCGGAGATCTGGTGGCGGGCGCTGTGCGAGGCGGTGGCCGCCGGGCTGAAGGAGTCCGGCCTCCCGGGCCGCGCGGTCACCGGGATCGCGGTGGCCGGGCAGCAGCACGGGCTGGTCGTGCTCGACCGGGCGGGCCGGCCGCTGCGCCCCGCGCTGCTGTGGAACGACACCCGCTCCGCGCCGCAGGCCGCCGCTCTCACCGAGGCACTCGGCGGACCGGAGGCCTGGACGGCGCGGACAGGATCCGTACCGGTGGCGTCCATCACCGCTTCCAAGTGGCAGTGGCTGCGGGAGAACGAACCGGCGAGCGCGGCGGACGCGGCGGGCGTCCGGCTCCCCCACGACTTCCTCACCGAGCGCCTCGCGGGGGTCGCCGCCACCGACCCCGGGGACGCCTCGGGCAGCGGCTGGTACTCCACCGCGACCGGCGCGTACGACCCGGAGCTGCTGGAACTCCTCGGCCTGGACGCGGCGCTGCTCCCGGAGGTGGCGCCCACGGGGGCGGCCCGGATCGGTTCGCTCACCGAAGCGGCGGCCGAGGCGCTCGGTCTGCCCGCGGGCATCGCGGTGGCGGCCGGCACCGGCGACAACATGAGCGCCGCCGTGGGCCTCGGCCTCGGCGGCGCGGGGCTGCTGGACCACCCGGCCCTCAGCCTCGGCACGTCCGGCACGGTGTTCGCAGCCTCCCGCACCCGCCCCGCGTCCCCCGCGCTCAACGGGTTCGCCGCCGCCGACGGTACGTACCTCCCGCTGGCCTGCACCCTCAACTGCACGCTCGCCGTGGACAAGGTGGCGGCCCTGCTGGGCCTGGACCGCGAGGACGCGGCGCCCGGCGGCGAGGCGGTCCTGCTCCCGTACCTCGACGGCGAACGGACCCCGGACCTGCCGACCGCCTCCGGCCTCCTCACCGGACTCCGCCACCACACGACCCGGCAGCAACTGCTGGGGGCCGCCTACGAGGGCGCGGCCGTCACCGTACTGCGCGCCACGGACGAACTCCTGTCGGCCTGCGGCCTCGACCCGGCCGCCCCCGAGGTCGCCGCCCGCCCGCTGCGGCTGATCGGCGGCGGGGCGCAGGGCCGGACGTGGGTGGAGACGGTACGCCGTCTCTCCGGCCGCCCGGTCGTCATCCCGGGCAACGGAGAGCTGGTCGCACTCGGCGCGGCGGCACTGGCCGCATCGGCCGCGGGCGGCGGCGACCCGGTGGCCCTGGCGACGGCCTGGCAGCAGTCCGGGACGGACCGTCAGCTACCGGCGGTGGAGAGGGACACGGAGACCTGGGAGCGGGTCACGTCGGTCCTGGAGCGGGCGTCGGGGCCGATGCTGGGCGGCTGAACGAAAGGCTCCTCGCGGCCGGGGGCCTCCGCATGGGCGGCTCCCGGTCACCGCCCTTCGGCGATAGTCGCGACACCGAACCCGGACCGGGAGGCGCGACGGTGAACACCGCCGCCGGGGCCCAAGACCCCCGGTTGGGAATACGAACTGATTTTCCATAAGATCCGGCGATGATCACTAGAAAACGGCTGACGACCGGGGTGGGCATAACGCTCGCCACCCTGGCCGCCGGGCTCGGCACCGCGATCCCCGCCGCCGCCGACGAAGCCCCCGCCGCCCCCTCCCCCAAGGTCGAGCTGGTGCTCGACGTCAGCGGTTCCATGCGTACCCGGGACATCGACGGCCAGTCCCGGATGGCCGCCGCCAAGCAGGCGTTCAACGATGTTCTGGACGCGGTGCCCGAGCAGGTGCAGCTCGGGATCCGGACGCTCGGTGCGGACTATCCGGGCGAGGACCGCAAGGTCGGGTGCAAGGACACCCGGCAGCTCTATCCGGTCGGTCCGCTGGACCGCACGGAGGCCAAGGCCGCGGTCGCCACCCTCGCCCCCACCGGGTTCACCCCGATCGGGCCGGCCCTGCTCGGCGCGGCCGACGATCTGGAGGGCGGGGACGGTTCGCGGCGGATCGTGCTCATCACGGACGGCGAGGACACCTGCGGGCCGCTCGACCCGTGCGAGGTGGCCCGGGAGATCGCCGCCCGGGGTACCCACCTGGTCGTGGACACGCTGGGTCTGGTGCCCAACGCCAAGATCCGCCAGCAGCTGACCTGTATCGCGGAGGCCACCGGCGGCACGTACACCGCCGTCCAGCACAAGGAAGAACTCTCCGACCGCGTCAAGCAGTTGGTGGACCGGGCCGCCGAGCCCGTCGTCACTCCGGTGGCGACCGAGGGGGCGAAGAGCTGTTCCGGGGCTCCCGAGCTGAAGCCGGGGCTCTTCACCGACCGCTCGGAGATCGGCCAACACCGCTGGTACCGCGTCGATGTGCTGCCCGGTCAGGAGCTGCGCGCCTCGGCGAGCGTCGCGGCCGACCGTGCCGTGGACGACGACTACGGGGTCCTGCTGCGCGCGGTGACCGTGCACGGGCGCGAGATCGTCCGGGGTTCCGAGGCCGGGACCGGCCGCACGGACGTGATCTCGTCCGGGCTGCGCTATCCGAAGCCCGAGGCGGAGGACGGTGACGACGGCGACGGCAAGCCCGCCGCCGAGACCGTCTGCCTCCAGCTCGCCCACTCCTTCTCCGCGCCCGCCTCGGTGAAGCGGTCCCCCGGTCTGCCGGTCGAGCTGACCGTGGACGTGGTCGACGGCCCGGACAACGCCTCGGACGTCGCCGCCTTCGGGCTCGGCCGCGGCTGGTGGCTGCTCGGCGCGCTCGTCCTGACCGGACTGGTCGCGGGCCTGCTGACCGGCTGGATCTCGCGCTGGCGCATCGCCGTCTGGAGGACCAACTGATGACCAGGACCCCTCGCCGCGCCCGCGGCGTACGACGCGCGCTCACCGGAGCGCTGCTCGCCGGGCTCACCCTCCTCACCACGGCCGGCCCGGCGGTGGCGGACGACCCGTCGGCGAGCGCGAGCCCCGCCGGGGACGAGGCCGGTCCCACCGAGGCCGGCACCACGTTCCGTACGGCGACCGCCCTGAAGCAGGGCCGGTCGGGCACCGCTCAGGCCTCGGCCGGCGACTACCTGTACTGGGTGTTCCCGGCCGACGCCGGTCAGCGGCCCACCGTCGAGGCCACGGTGAAGCTGCCCGAGAGCGCCGCCCGGCGTGGTGCGTCCACCTGGCAGGTCGACGTGTACGACGGGCTGCGCCGCCGCCAGGCCTGTATGTACGGGCACCAGACCCGTAAGGCGGCGGCCGACGCGGCCACCGTCGAGCTGTCCTGCGTCCTGCGCCCCGTGCGGGCCTGGTCCGAGCCGTGGGCGAACGACCCCCTGCCCGGGAGCTACTACATCCGCCTCACCGTCGTGGACCTGCCCGCCGCCGACCTCGGACTGCCGGTCGGCGTCGAGGTGCGGACGAGCTTCAAGGAGCTCGGCGGGGGCCACGACGGGGACGGCACCCTCGCCGAGCCGCTGGTGCCGGGCGTCTCGGTCGCCTCGGCGGGCGAGGGCGACGGGCGCGCTTCGGACGCGCCTTCGACCGTCGCCGCCGGTGAGCCCGAGGACGGCTGGGCCTCGGGCTGGTGGACCGACCGCTGGCTGTGGACCGTGGGCGGTGGCGTACTCGCCGCGCTGGCAGCCGTGTTCGGCTACTCGCTGACGCGGGGCCGGGGCCGCCCGGCCCACGTGCCGCCCGGCGTCTGACAGGCGCTTCGGCCCCCGCGCCCGCTTGGCGGCTCAGCCCGGTCTCGGCGATCCTGGCTCCCGACAGGGGCACCGGATCGTCGAGGCCGGGGACGCCGCGGCGGAGGGGAACAGAATGAGCGGGACGACGACGTACGTACGGTTCCAGAGCACCGAGCGCAGTCCCCGGGGGCATTTCCCGGGCATCTTCGCCCTGGCCAACGGGCTGGCGCGGGAGGGGCGCCTGAGCGAGGAGCAGCACCGCTTCTGGCGGGCGGGGAACGACTGGTACGACGCCGCGTACACGGACCCCTCGCGGGTCGACCCGACGGTGTACGACTCCGACGTCAACCCCGGGGCGGTGGCCTGGTTCAAGGGGACGGCGACCCATCTGCTCGACCGGATCCCGGGCTATCTCGCGCTGCTGGCCGCTCACAGGGTGCCGTGCGAGCGGCTGGAGTCCGTGGATCCCGGCAGGATCGTGTACGAGGACGACGTCCAGATCGTCGTGGTGCCCCGGCCGGACACTCCCCGGGGGAACTGCGGCTCCGGGCCCGCTCAGGCCGGTAGCACGCTCAACTGACGGCCCACCTCCCGGTAGCCGAGCGCCCGCGCCACCCGGCGGGACGCGGGCGGCCGGGCCCGCCACTGCGGCAACAGTCCGGCGGCGAGGGCGTGCGCGGTCGCCGCGTGCGCCACCTGCCGGGCCAGGCCCCGGCCTCGCGCGTGCGGCGCGGTCAGCACGCAGAGGTGCGCGGTGTCGCGCGGCCAGTGCTCGTACCCGGCGGCGGCGAGCACCTCCGTGCCGCCGCGGACGACGAACACCGGTGAGGTGACGTCCGCCAGCCCGCTCTCGCCCGCGTCCTCCGAGCCCACCTCCGTCAACAGCGCGCGCACCGCGGCATGTTCGGGAGACAGACGCGCCGTCGCGGCCGTGGTCCGCCCGATCGGGCGGAGGGCGTCCGGGGCGAGGTAGCCCAGGGCCGCCGGGCCGAGCGTGTCGGCCACCGGCAGCCGTCGGGCGACGGCGGCGGGGTCGGTGAGCGCGGCGGTCGTCAGGCCGGTCAGCGCGGAACGTGACGCATCCGCGGCGCGGTCCGTCGGCGCGGTGATCAGCGCCCCGTCCCCGACCGTCACCACGCCCACCCAGGACGGCGGCGCCAGGGCCGAGCCCGGGGCGACCAGGACCGTCGGGCGGCCGGGAGTTCCGAAGGCGGCGCCCGGTTCGGCCGCCAGCTCCTGCCACAGCGCACGGGCCCGGGAGACCAGCGGATCCATCGACATGGCGGGATTCTCGCACGGGGACGAAAGTCGGCCTGCGCTTCCTGTCCGGATCCGGAGGCGACTGCGGCTCCCCTCGACAACTCGCTTGCCCCATAAGACATCTGACGGATTTCGGTCAGGCCCTGCCGACGCCCTGGTGGAGCGCCGCCCCCATCCTGTTCGATAGGGCTCGAACGGCTGCGCGCCGACAGCGGCGCGCGCCCCAGTGAGCGGAGTTCCTCGATGTCCACGCAGACCGGCCCGGCGCTCGACACCCAGCCTCGCGGCCACGCGTTCAGGCCGGGACCCAAGGGGCTGCCTCTGGTGGGGAACCTGCCGCAGTTCGGGAAGAACCCGCTGGCCTTCTTCGAACTCCTGCGCGGGCACGGGGACATGGTGCGCTGGCGGTTCGGCCGCAACCGGTGCGTCTTCCTCGCCGACCCCGACTGCATAGGCGAGTTGCTCACCGAGACGGAGCACACCTTCGACCAGCCGAAGCTCGGGATCGCCTTCCGGACCGTCCTGGGCAACGGGATGCTCGTGGCGCGGGGCCGGGACTGGCGGCGCAAACGCTCGCTGGTGCAGCCCTCGGTGCGGCCCAAGCAGGTCACGTCGTACGCGGCCACGATGGCGGCCTCCGCCGTGGAGCTGGCCGACCGCTGGTCGGACGGCCAACGGATCGACGTCAAGCAGGAGATGTCCGCGCTGACGCAGAAGATCGCCGTGCGCACGATCTTCGGGGTGGACACCCCGGCGGACTCCGAGGCGATGGGCCGGGCGATGGACGTCGCCCAGATGGAGATCGGCAAGGAGTTCGCCGGGATCGGCGCGCTGCTCCCCGACTGGGTGCCCACGCCGGGCCGGGCGCGCATCAAGAAGGCCGCCGCCGTCATCGACGCCGAGGTGGGCCGGGTCGTCGCCCGGCACCGGGACGGTGAGGAGGAACGCCCCGACCTGCTCAGCCGGTTGCTCACCGCCGTCGACGAGAGCGGGACCCGTCTCACCGACGACGAGATCCGCGACGAGACGGTCACGCTGTACATCGGCGGTCACGAGACGACGAGCACGACGCTGGTGTGGGCGTGGTGTCTGCTCGCCCGCAACCCCCGGGTGCGCGACGCGCTCGCCGAGGAACTGGACCGGGTGCTCGGCGACCGGGAGCCCGGGTTCGAGGACTACGCACAACTGACGTACACCCAGGCCGTGGTGAAGGAGACGCTGCGGCTGTACCCGGCGGTCTGGCTGATCACCGGGGTCGCGAAGGAGGGGGCAACGATCGGCGGCCTGCCGATCGAGGAGGGCACCCGGGTGTGGAGCAGCCAGTGGGCCACGCAGCGCGACGCGCGGTGGTTCCCGGAGCCGGAGGAGTTCCGGCCCGAGCGCTGGGACCCCGCGAGCGGCGACGAGATCGCGGAGTACGCGTGGTTCCCGTTCGGCGGCGGGCCCCGGGTCTGCATCGGTACGCGCTTCGCGATGGTGGAGGCCGTCCTCCTGCTGGCCGTGCTGGCCCGCCGCTTCACCCTGGACGTCGACCCCGGTGAGATCACGCCCGTGACCGGCCTGACGCTCCAGCCGGACCGGGACGTCACGGCGACGGTCCGGTCGAGGTAGCGGGGACGGCGCCCGGCTCCCCTCAAGGAGCCGGGCGCCGGACGGCGTCAGTCCTTCGGCAGCCAGTTCTTCCAGACGTCCGGGTGGCGTTCGATCCAGCGCTTCGCCGCCTCCTGGGGAGTGAGCTTCTGCGAGGCGATCATCTCGGAGACCTCGTTCTGGTCCTTCTCCGACCAGTGGAACTTCTTCAGGAACGCCGACGCGTCACCGCCGCGCTCGGCGAAGTCCGCGTTGAGGAACTTCTGCAACGGCGTCGTCGGGTAGGCGCAGTCGATGTCCTTCGGGTCCTTGGCCGCGCACTCGTCCGTGTACTCGGGGAGCTTCACCTCGACCATCGGCACCTCGTTGAACAGCCACTGCGGCTGGTACCAGTAGCTGAGGAAGGGCTTCTTCTCCTTGGCGAACTGCTGGATCTGGGTGATCTGGGCCGCCTCGGAGCCGGCGAAGACCACCTTGTAGTCCAGGTCCAGGTTCTTCACCAGGGCCACGTCGTTGGTGACGTAGGACGGCGAGCCGTCCATCAGCTGGCCCTTGCCGCCGCTCTCGGCGGTCCTCAGCTCGTCCGCGTACTTGTTGAGGTTCTTCCAGTCGGTGACGTCCGGGTTCTCGTCGGCCCAGTACTTCGGGACGTACCAGCCGATGTGGCCGGTGACGCCGAGGTCGCCGCCCCGGACGATGGTCTTCTTCTCGTCGATGTACAGCTTCTCCTGGTCCGGGTGGCCCCAGTCCTCCAGGATCGCGTCGACGCGGCCCTGGCTGAGGGCGTCCCAGGCGGGGACCTCGTCGGTCTGGACGAGGTCGACGCGGTAGCCGAGCTCCTCCTTGAGGAGCTGCTCGGCCACGGCGACGTTCGCCTGGGCTCCGACCCAGGACTGGACGGAGAGCGTCACCGTCTTGACCCCGGCGGGGGCCGCGAACGGGGAGGCCTGCTTGGTCATGTCGGCGGCGCCGCAGCCCGCCGTGGCGAGCAGGGCGGCGGCCGACGACAGCGCCGTGATCAGGCGCGTACGGGAGCGGTTCATCTCAGCTCTCCTGTCGCTGGCGGCGGGTGGTGGGCTGGGTGACCCGGTCGAGCATCAGGCCCAGGCAGACGATCGCCGCTCCGGCGACGAGGCCGGTGGCCAGGTCGCCCTGGGCGAGGCCGAGGACGACCTCGTAGCCGAGGGCGCCGGAGCCGACGAGTCCGCCGATGATGACGACGGCCAGGACCAGCACGACCGCCTGGTTCACGGCGAGCAGCAGGGACGGCCTGGCCAGGGGGATCTGGACCTGGCGCAGTTGCTGGCCCGGGGTCGCGCCGAGCGAACGGGCGCACTCCATCGCCGCCGGGTCGACGCCCCGCAGTCCCTGGGTGGTGATGCGGATGACGGCGGGCAGCGCGTAGACGACCGCGGCAGCGGCGGCGGGGGCGCGGCCGACACCGAAGAGGGCGACGACGGGGATCAGGTAGACGAACTGCGGCATGGTCTGGAAGACGTCCAGGACCGGGCGCAGCAGCCGCTCCAGGCGTTCGCTGCGGGCCGCGCCGACGGCGACGCCGAAGCCGATGACCAGGGTGACGGCGACGGCGGCGAGGACCTGGCTGAGGGTGTCCATCGAGGGCTCCCAGACGCCGAGTACGCCGATCGCGGCCATGGCGAGGACGGCGGTGGCGGCGGTGCGCCAGGTGCCGATGGTCCAGGCGAGGGCGGCGACGATCAGCAGCACCGACCACCAGGGCAGGCCGGTGAGCCCGCTGCGCAGCGGGTTGAGGACGCCGCTGGTGAAGTGGGAGGCGAGGTCGGCGGTGCCGCCGACGACGGGCACCCCCGTGTAGAGGTGGTCGACCATCCAGTCCTTGGCGGTGTTGACCGGTCCGGCGATGGCGACGGTCAGGCCGTCGGGCCACACCTGGCCGTCGGCCGCCCGTCCGGCGACCGCGACGGCCGCGGTGACGGCGGCGGCCAGGGACCAGCCGCGCCAACCGCGCAGCAGGGCCGGGCCGGTGGGCTCGGCGCCGATGCGGCGGCCTGCCGCCTCCGTCGTACGGTCGAGCACGACGGCCAGCAGCACGATCGGGATGCCCGCGGCGAGGGCGGCGCCGACGTCCACGGAGGACAGCGCCTGGTAGACGCGGTCGCCGAGGCCGCCCGCGCCGATCACGGAGGCGATGACGGCCATGGAAAGCGCCATCATGATGGTCTGGTTGAGCCCGAGGAGGAGTTCCTTGCGGGCCAGCGGGAGCCGGGCGCTCAGCAGTCGCTGGCGTCCGGTCGCGCCGAGCGAGGTGACGGCCTCCATGACGCCGCTGTCCGCGCCGCGCAGGCCGAGCGCGGTGAGCCGGGCCATCGGCGGAGCCGCGTACACGACGGTGGCGAGGACGGCACCGGGCACGCCGATGCCGAACACCAGCACCACCGGCAGGAGATACGCGAAGGCGGGCAGCACCTGCATGGTGTCCAGGACCGGGCGCAGGATCCGGAACACGCGGTCGGAGAGACCGGCGGCGAGGCCCAGGAGCAGCCCCAGCACGACGGAGGCGAGGACGGCGACGACCATCAGCGCGAGCGTCTGCATGGTCGGCACCCACATGCCGAGCAGCCCGCAGAGCAGGAACGACACGCCTGCGGTGAGGGCGAGCCTGATCCCCGCGACGCGCCAGGCGACGGCGGCGGCGAACACGGTGACGCCGGCCCAGCCGAGCCCCAGGAGGACGAGATAGACGCCGCGTACGGAGAGGACTACGGCGTTGCTGATGTGGCCGAAGAAGTAGAGGAACAGCGGGTGGCTGTCGCGGTTGGAGACGATCCAGTCCGTCACGTCGCCGAGCGGCGCGGAGAGGTCGGCGGTCAGCGCCTCGGGCCAGATCCCGCCGCCCCAGCGGCCGTGCACGAGGGGCACGACGACGGCGGCGACGAGCGCGAGGAGCAGGAGCTTCGCGGTGGCGGGGCGGTCGCGGAGGGCGGCCAGCGGCCCCCGGCGCGCACCCGTGGTGACGGGGCGGGCCGGGGTGGCCTGTGCGGTGGCCATCAGGCGGTCACCTCGCGGGAGCCGTCCGGTGCGTCCGGCGCGTCGTGGGGGGTGCCGGAAGCCTCCGGGGCGGCGGAAGCGGTCGTTCCGGCGACGACGTCGAGCAGGCACGCGTGGTCGACGACGCCGACGAGCCGGCCGCCGTCCATCACGCGGGCGACGGGGTCGCCGGAGCGGGAGACCGCTTCGATGGCCTCGGAGACGGTGGCGTCGGGGCGGACGGCGGGGCCGCGCTCGCTCTCCCCGGCGAGCGCGGGCCGCATGGCGGTGGCGACGGTGAGGACCTGCTCGCGCGGGACGTCGCGGACGAACTCGCGGACGTAGTCGTCGGCGGGTGAGCCCACGATCTCCTCGGGGGTGCCGAGCTGGACGATGCCGCCGTCGCGCATGAGCGCGATCCGGGTGCCCAGGCGCAGCGCCTCGCTGAGGTCGTGGGTGATGAAGACCATGGTGCGGCCCTCCTCGCGGTGCAGCCGGACCACCTCGTCCTGCATCTCGCGGCGGATCAGCGGGTCCAGCGCGCTGAACGGCTCGTCGAAGAGCAGGACGGACGGGTCGACGGCGAGCGCGCGGGCGAGCCCGACGCGCTGCTGCTGGCCGCCGGAGAGCTGCGAGGGGCGGCGGTCCTCCAGACCGGCGAGACCGACCTTGGCCACCAACTCGGCGGCCTTGGCACGGCGTTCGGCCTTGCTCAGACCCTGGATCTCCAGGCCGTAGGCGACGTTGTCCAACACCGAGCGGTGCGGCAGGAGTCCGAAGTGCTGGAAGACCATCGCGGCGCGGTGGCGGCGCAGTTCACGCAGCCGGGCCCGGTCCATCGCGAGGACGTCCTCGCCGTCGATGGCGAGGGTGCCGCTGGTGGGCTCGATCAGCCGGGTCAGACAGCGTACGAGGGTCGACTTGCCGGAGCCCGACAGGCCCATGACGACGAACACCTCGCCCTTGCGGACGTCGAAGGAGACGTCGCGGACGGCGGCGGTGCAGCCGGTGGCCTCGCGCAGTTCGGCGGGCGGGAGCGAGGCGTGCTCGCTGCCGGGGATGCGGTCGGCCTTGGGGCCGAACACCTTCCAGAGGTTGCGTACGGCGAACACGGGGTTCTCGTCGGCTCCGGTGCTGCCGGTGGGCTCGGTGGCCTTGAGGGTCTCGGTTCCGGTCATCGGGCATCGCCTCCGGTGCTGGTGCTGGTTCCGGCGGCCGGCGCGGTCCCGCGCGCCTGGTCCGCGAGGAGTTCGGCGCACTTCTCGCCGACCATGAGGACGCCGATCATCGGGTTGACGGCGGGCATGGTCGGGAAGACGGACGCGTCGGCGATCCGGATGCCTTCAAGGCCTCGGATGCGCAACTGCGGGTCGACGACGGCCGCTTCGTCGTCGGTGGCGCCCATCCTGCAGGTGCCCGCCGGGTGGTAGACGGTGTGGGCGACCTTGCGGGCGTACTCGCTGATGTCCTCGTCCGAGGTGACTTCGGGGCCGGGGCAGACCTCGCGCTTCAGCCAGTGGGCCAGCGGTTCGGTGCGGGCGATCTCGCGGGCGAGCTTGATGCCGTCGACCAGGGTGCGGCCGTCGTAGTCGTCCTCGTCGGTGAAGTAGCGGAAGTCCAGGGCCGGCTTGACCTCGGGGTCGGCGCTCGTGAGGTAGAGGCGGCCACGGCTGCGCGGCTTGGGGATGTTCGGGGTCATCGACACGCCGTGCTCGGGCTTCTCGTAGCCGAGCCGCTCCGGGTTGTCGGTGAAGGGGATCTGGTAGAAGTGGAACATCAGGTCCGGGCCCCGGGATCCGGGGTCGCGGCGGACGAAGAGTCCCGCGTCGGAGTCCATCGCGGAGTTCTCCGGGATGGGCCCGTCGGTCTCCCAGACGATGACGGACTCGGGGTGGTCGAGCAGGTTCTCGCCGACGCCCGGGAGGTCGTGGCGGACGTCGATACCGAGGGCGGTCAGGTCCTCGCGCGGACCGATCCCGGAGTGCATCAGCAGCCGGGGCGTGTCGACCGCGCCCGCGCAGACGATGACTTCGCGGGCGGCGCGCAGCAGGTTCTCCTCGCCGTCCTTCGTGCGGACGTGGACGCCGGTGGCGCGGGTGCCGTCGAACTCCAGGCGGTACGCCCAGGTCTCCAGCAGGATGCGGAGGTTGGGGCGGTCACCGGCCTCGATGTGCGGGTGGAGGTAGGCGACCGACGCGGAGGAGCGCTTGTTGTTCTCGGGGTGGTAGGCGAGGTCGAAGAAGCCGACGCCCTCGTGGAACGGCTTGCTGTTGAAGCTGTCCACGCGCGGGACCCCGGCCGCCTCCTGGGCGGCGTCGACGAAGTCGCGGGCGATGGCGTTGCGGTCCTTCTCGTCGACCGGGACGATGTTGTTGCGCAGCTTGGCGAAGTACGGGTCCATCGCGGCCGCGTCCCAGCCCTCGGCGCCCGCCTCGGCCCACTCGTCCCAGTCTCCGGGCAGCGGCTTGAAGCTGATCAGCGTGTTGTGCGAGGAGCAGCCGCCCAGCACCCGGGCGCGGCTGTGCCGGATGTGGCTGTTGCCGCGCGGCTGTTCGGTGGTGGGGTAGTCGTAGTCGAGGTCGCCACCGAGGAGCCCGAGCCAGCGGCGCAGGGTCAGGACGTCGTCGCGGTCGATGTCGGTGGGGCCGCCCTCGATGACCGTGACGGTCACGTCCGGGTCCTCGGTGAGCCGGGAGGCGATGACCGATCCGGCGGTGCCGCCGCCGACGATCACGTAGTCGGTCACGGGGCCGTCGGGGACTGCGGTGCTGCGGGGGGTGGAGGGCATCGGTCACTGCTCCTTCTGCAAGGTTCGTGCGTGTACGTGGTGCTGCGAACAGCCGGGCGGGGCCCCGGGATCGGTTCCTTCCGAGGCCCCCGCAGGCGTCAGCCGGCGAACCAGCGCTGGGGGCGCGGGTTGAGGTTCTGGTAGATGTGCTTGGACTCGCGGTACTCGGCGAGGCCGGTCGGGCCGAGCTCGCGTCCCGTGCCGGACTTCCCGAAGCCGCCCCACTCGGCCTGCGGGAGGTAGGGGTGGTAGTCGTTGATCCAGACGGTGCCGTGGCGCAGCCGCCCGGCGACCCGGCGGGCCCGGCCGGCGTCGGTCGTCCAGACGGCGCCCGCGAGGCCGTAGTCGGTGTCGTTGGCCAGCGTGATGGCCTCTTCCTCGGTACGGAAGGTCTCGACGGTGAGGATCGGGCCGAAGGTCTCCTCGCGGACCACCTTCATCTCGCGGTGGCAGCCGTCGAGGACGGTCGGCCGGTAGAAGTAGCCGCCCTCGGGGAGCACGTCGCTCGGCTTCGGGCGTTCGCCGCCGGCCCGGACGATCGCGCCCTCCTCGCGGGCGGAGGCGACGTACGCCTCGACCTTGGCGAGCTGCTGGGCGGAGACGAGGGGGCCGCACTCGACGCCGTCGAGGGTGCCCCGGCCGAGGCGGACGGCGTCGGCGCGGCGGGCCAGCTCGGTGACGAACCGGTCGCGGATGCTCTCCTCGATGATCAGGCGGGCGCCGGCGGAGCAGACCTGGCCGCTGTGGAAGAACGCGGCGTTCAGGGCCTGGTCGACGGCGGTGTCGAAGCCCTCGTCCGTGGCGCAGGCGTCGGCGAAGACCACGTTGGGGTTCTTGCCGCCGAGCTCCAGGGCGACCTTCTTCACGGTCGGCGCGGCGGCCTGGGCCACCTTCGTACCGCTGGCGAGGCCGCCGGTGAAGGAGACCAGGTCGACGTCCGGGTGCTCGGAGAGCCGGGCGCCCACCGGGTCGCCCGCGCCGGTGACGAGGTTGGCGGCCCCGTCGGGGAGGCCGGCCTCGGCGAGCAGCTTGATCAGGTGGACGGTGGAGAGCGGGGTGACCTCGCTGGGCTTGAGCACGAAGGTGTTGCCGGCGGCGAGTGCCGGGGCGATCTTCCAGCTGGCCTGGAGGAGGGGGTAGTTCCAGGGCGCGATGAGGGCGCAGACGCCGACGGGCTCATGGACGACGATGCTGTGGACGTCGGGGTCGCCCGCGTCGACGACCCGGCCGCCGCTCTCGTTCATCACGAGGTCGGCGAAGTAGCGGAAGGCGTTCGTGACGTCGTCGACGTCGACCCGGCCCTCCTCCAGGGTCTTGCCGGTGTCGCGGCTCTCGGTGATCGCGATCTCCTCGCGGTCCCGCTGGAGGAGCTCGGCGACCCGGCGCAGCAGCCCGGCCCGCTCGGCGACGGGCCGGTGCGGCCAGGGGCCGTCGTCGAAGGCGCGCCGGGCCGCCGCGATCGCCGCGTCGGTGTCCGCCACGCCGCCCTCCGCGACGACGGCCAGGACCGTGGCGTCGGCGGGGTCGAGGACCGTGCGGGTCTCACCCGATACGGCGGCCCGCCAGGTGCCGTCGATGTGGATGGTGCTGAGCTCCAGCATGTCGTGTTTAACCTTCCGTGCCTGAAATGCCCCCTCCGGTTTCGGCCAGGGCATGCGCATGGCGGGCCGACATGCGGCGCACCAGCGGCCTGGACCCCTCCCCAGTCCGGCGAAATGTATGCCGAGAATTTCACGCAGAGTGATACGCCTCACGCGCGGCGGCCCCGGCGGTGCGCTTCCCGGGCTCCCGCCGGGAGGCCTCGGTGCAGGTCAGGCGGGTGTTTCCGGTCGGGGCGGTCGCGCCCCCGCCGAGTCGGTCCACCTCACACGGCCAGACATGGGGTCACTTCGGTGGAATCTTCGGCGACCATGATCCTGCCCGGCCTCGTCGTGCCCCGTTCGGCCTCCGCCTCAGACCCGCGGACCGGCCGCCGCGCGGCGGTCTCGCCGGAACTCCAGGTCCCGTCCGGGCACCAGGCCGCCGGGGCCGGCCGACCGGAGCACCACGTCCAGGGCTCGGTCCGGATCGGCGGCGTACACCGTGCTGAACCACGCCATGTTGGCCTCGACGACCGCCCATGCGGGGGCGCGTCCGGGCCGGCCTATCCGGCCGACGTCCACGACGACGGCTCCGGGCAGGGTGTCCCCGCACTCCTCGATGAGCCGGTGGGCGAAGGCCCGTGCGGCGGCTTCCTGGGAGTGGCCCGCCAGCGGGGCGGCGTCGAGCCGCCCGTACACGGCGTACTGCGACCCGGTGCGGATCTCGCCGTCGAGCAGGAAGAGCCTGAACTCGTCCTCCCAGGTGACGACTTCGCTGATCTGGACGAGTGGGTCGCCGGAGCCGGACGGGGGCGGCGGGAGAGACGTGCCGTCCGGGTGGACCGCGGCGGGGAAGCTCTTGTCGGTGGGCGGTTTGGCGAAGAGCGGGCCGGTGCGGCGGCGGGCCTCGGAGAGGGGCACCCGGCGGACGTCGCGACCGGTGAAGGCGAGGGGCAGCTCGTCCAGCCATCCGTCGTGCGGTTCCAGGAGCGCCACCCCGAGCGGACCGGCGGCCCGGGCGGCGAAGCGCGGGCCCCCGTAGTAGTGCGCGTCGGCCCGCTCCCGGTACCTCTCGGGCACCCCGTCGGCGGGCAGCACGGCGACCTCCATACCGCGTCGGCCGGCCGCGTCGGCCAGGAGGGAGGCCGTGCCGGAGCGGTGCGGCGCGAGCGCCAGGAAGCCCGGCCCGGACGTCATGACGGCTCCTCCCCTCCCCCGGCCCGCCGGTCTCGCCGTCAGCCCAGGAGCACGGGGAAGGCGGCCATGTCGTTCTGTGTCATCACCGGAAGCTTGGTGATCTCCTCGTCCGGGACGGCGAGGCGGAGTCCGGGGAAGCGCGCGAACAGGGCGGGCAGCGCGATACCCGCCTCGACGCGCGACAGGGCGGCGCCGGGGCAGATGTGCGGGCCGTGGCCGAAGGTCATGTGACGGTTGCGGGTGGGCCGGGTGATGTCGAAGGCGTCGGCGTCGGGGCCGTGCTGCTCGAAGTCCCGTCCGATGGCCCGGTAGGAGATGACGACGCCCTCGCCCGTGCGGATCACTTCGTCGCCGACGGCTATGTCCTCGGTGGCGAACCGCATCAGCAGGTGGGTGGTGGGGGTGTCCCAGCGCAGGGTCTCCTCGATCACCGCGTCCCAGCCGATCTCCCCGTCGAGCACCTTGCGCAGCTGACCGGGGTGGGCGAGGAGGGCGCGTACGGCGTTGAGGACGAGTCCGATGGTGGTTTCGTGCCCGGCGGCGACCATGGCCTTGAGGTTGCCCACCACCTCCTCCTCCGTCAGCGGTTCGCCGCCCTCATCGGCCAGGATCAGCGCGCTGGTGAGGTCGTCCGTGGGCCGGGCGGTCTTCTCGCGGACGAGGTCGGTGTAGAAGACGTCCAACTCCGCCAGCAGCGCCAGGCGTTCCTCCTGCGGGGTGAGCATGGAGAAGAACGCCTTGTACTGCCGGGTGAGCATGGCGTGCTGGGACTCGTCGACGCCCATCAGCATGCCGACGACCTTCATCGGCAGCGGCTGGGCGAAGACCGCCTTGAGGTCGACGACCCCGTCCTCGCCCTGTGCGGCGTCGAGGGCGTCCAGCAGCTCTTCGGTGAACTTCTCGATGTCCGGGCGGATCGCCTCCAGGCGGCGGGGGGTCAGCGCCTGCGAGGTCTTGGTGCGCAGCCGCCGGTGTTCGGACCCGTCGACGGTGAACATGGAGCGCCCGGCGTCGATCATGCCGATCAGCGGCCATGCACGTGTCACCACTCCGCTCTGCCACAGGCCCCAGGCGTCGATGTCCTTCACCAGGCGCGGATCGACGAGCAGTTGGCGTGCCTCGGCGTGCCGGGTGACCGTCCAGGCCGGGACGCCGAGCAGGTCGATCCGGGCGAGGACCCCGGCGTCGCGCAGCCGTACGGTCTCGCCGTCCAGGTCCTGGACCATGGGGTCGATGGTGATGACCCCGGTGTTCCGGCCGGCTTGTGCGGCTTCGGCGTGCGGGCAGTTCACAACGCGTCTCCTGTCGAGCGTACGGGGGTGAAGCGGACGGGCAGCGCGGTCGTGCCGCGCAGGAAGGCGGACGGCCGGCGGACCAGGTCGGTGGCGGGGACGGCCAGTTCGAGGTCGGGCAGCCGGTCCAACAGCACTTCGATGCCGGTGCGGGCGATGATCTCGGCGATCTCCTGGGCCGGGAAGGGGCAGCGGTACTCGCCGTGGCTGAACGCCAGATGGGCGCTGTTGCCGCCCTGCCCGGAGCGGACGGCGGAGGCGGTGACCTGCTGGCGGATGTGGGGGTCGGCGTTGGCGGCGCCGAGGCCGAGGAGCAGCATGTCGCCGCGGGCGATGCTCCGGCCGCCGAGCCGGGTGTCGCGCGCGGCCCAGCGACCGGCCAGGATCTGGGTGGGGCCGTCCTCCCAGAGCACCTCGTTCATGGCCTCGGCGACACTGTGCCGGCCGCCGGAGAGCGCGTCGGCGAACTGGTCCTCGGTGAGCATCAGCCGGGTGGAGTTGCTGATCCAGTCGGCGGTGGTGAGGTGCCCGGCGGCCGTGATGGCCATCAGGTCGAGCGCGTACTCCTCGTCGGTGAACGGCCCCGGATGGGCCAGCATCCGCGAGGTCACGTCGTCGCCGGGGCGGGCCCGCTTCTCCGCGACGAGCCGCTGCATGTGCTCGCCGAAGCGCAGATGCGCCTTCTGTGCGCCGGGCCCGCCGTCGGCCAGGTCCTTGAGCACCCGCGCGATGTCGGCGCCCTCGTCGTCGGGGAAACCGACGAGCCGGGCGAGCACCAGGACGGGCAGCGGCTCGGCGTACTCGGCGACGAGGTCGGCGGTTCCCCGGCTGCACACGGCGTCGATGAGCCGGTCGGCCAACTGCTCGCAGTGCTGCCGGATTTCGAAGGGGTCCGCCCCTTCGAGGGCGGGGACGACCATGTCGGCATGGCGGCGGTGCTCGGCCCCGGCGGTGAAGTAGATGGACGGCATCGGCGTCCCCACCATGGGCAACAGCGGCCAGTCGGCGGGGATGTTGCCCCACTGGTTCCACAGGGAGACGTCCCGGGGGAACAACTCCCCGTCGCTGGTGACCTGGTGGAGTTCCCGGTAGCCGATCACCAGCCAGGCGGGAACGCCGCCGGGCAGCTCGACGGGGACGACGGGGCCGTGCTCGCGCCGCATGGAGCGGTAGAGCTCCTGGGGTTCGGTGTCGAAGCCGGGTCCGCCGAGCGCGACGGCACCCGTACCGGCGCCCATGGGACAGCCGCCGCCGGTACCGGTCGGGGACGCGGGCGTGGCGGACGAGGGGTTCGTCATCGTACGGACTCCAGTGGCGGCGACTTCGCGCGTTGCGACCATACGATCAACGCGGCACCACTATAAGGAGATTCCGTGCACTCTTGGGCCCTGTTCGCACATCTGCGATCACGGGGTCGGCGTCGGCGGGGTGAAGGCCACCCGGACGCTCCACTGCCCGGTCCGGAGCCCAGCGGGTCTCGTCCAGCCGGGCGACCAGGACGTTGAGGTGCTCGTGGCGCAGGCCCGCGTCACCTCACCGGAGGTGTCGACCGACGCGAGCTGCCCGTCGACGACGGGCCGCAACCCGTCTCCTTCCACCGGTGCGACCCCCTCGCGCGCTGGCGCGGGGTGAAGGCGTCGGTTCCCTTCCCGGCTGCCGTGGACCGGAACCCCGCCCCGGCCTCGCACTGCAGTCCCGCCGCTCTACGATCGGGGGCGTGTGCGCAGACGTCATGGTCGCCGAGGACGACGAGAAGCAGGCCGAGCTCGTACGCCGCTATCTGGAACGGGAAGGACACGCCGTACGGATCGTGGGCGACGGCCTCGCGGTGCTCGACGCCGTCCGGCACCGGGAACCCGACCTGCTCGTCCTCGATGTGATGATGCCCCGGGCCGACGGCCTGGACGTGGTGCGGGTGCTGCGGTCCGAGGACCGCGAGGTGCCCGTGCTGATGCTGACCGCCCGGTCGACCGAGGACGATCTCCTGCTCGGTCTCGACCTCGGCGCCGACGACTACATGACCAAGCCCTACAGCCCGCGCGAGCTGATGGCCCGGGTCCGCACCCTGCTGCGGCGCACCCGGCGGCCCGCAACCCCGGAGCCGGTGGCCGAGGACCCGGTCCTGCGGGTCGGCGGGCTCGTGGTCGACCCGGACCGGCACGAGGTTTCGGTGGGCGGCCGGACCGTGGAGTGCACCCCGGGCGAGTTCCGGATCCTGGCGGCCCTGGCGGCCGGGCCGGACCGGGTGTTCAGCCGGCAGCGGCTCCTGGAGGAACTCCACGGGTTCGACCGCTACATCAGCGCCCGGACCGTCGACGTGCACGTCATGAACCTCCGCAAGAAGATCGAGCGGGCCCCTCGGCGGCCGGAGCGGCTCCTCACCGTCTTCGGCGTCGGCTACAAACTGACCGACCCGGCGAAGGCCGCGGCCCGGCGTGCTTAGGGCACGCGGGCGCGGCGCCCGGCAGCAGGAGCCGGAACGGGTCCACCGCGCGCGGCTGCCGCTGCGGCGGAGTCTGCTGGGGCGGCTGCTCGCCGTCTCGGCGCTGGTGGCCGCCTGTTCGGTGGCGGCCACCGCCTGGATCGCCGTACAGACCACCTCGGGCGCGATCAAGCAGGAGCAGGGGCAGAACCTCACCGCGGACGCCCGCATCTACGACACCCTGCTGGAGTACGCCGCCCGCAACCCTACCTGGGACGGGGTCGGGGCGACGGTCCGGAAGCTGGCCCGGGAGTCGGGCCGCCGGGTCGCCCTGACCACGCAGGGCCGGCAGCCGCTCGCGGACTCCGCCACCGGGGAGACCGCGCGGGCCCTGCCGCCGCAGGCGTCGGCCGTGGTCGACCCGTTGTCCGTGGACACGGTTCTGGCGGCGCGCGGTGCCGACGGGCAGGGTACGGGCGCCGACCGGATCGACCCCCGGGCGGTGGGTCCGTTCCGGCTCTCGGCGGCCGACAGCCGGGCGTTGCGACGGACGGCGGACGACAAGGTGGCGTGCCTGAACCGGGCGGGGATCGCCTCGGACGTGGTGGTCGGCGCGAGCGGCCGCCCCCGGGTGCAGATCGTGGGCAACGACCCCGAACGCGCGCTCGGCACCCGCTGCGATCTCGCCGCCCTGGACGCGCCCACCCGTTCGGAGCGCAAGGCGCTCGACGCGCTCACCGAGCTGGCCGACGCCTGCCTGAAGCGGCAGGGCCGCGAGGGCGTCACGCTGAACAACGATCTGTCCTGGGGCGATCCGGCACCGGTGGCCGTGCCGGGCGAACCCGGGGCGCTCGTACCGCGGCCGGTGCCCGCGCCGCGCGACGCCCCGGCGGAGCAGGCCGCGCCGTCGGTGGAGATGCCGGAGCTGACCGGGGAGAGGGACCGGGCCATCGCGTCCTGTGTGGGCACGGCCCGCAGTGAACAGCTCAGTTCGTACGTGGCCTCCCCCGCTCTCCTCTTCATCGGCGACGAGGGCGGCGCGACGCTGCCGGGCTTCGACCTCTCCCCCGCGAACACGGCCAGGATCGCGGGAGCCGCGGCGCTCGTGCTGGCTCTCACGGTGGGCGCTTCGGTGTTCGCGGGAGCCCGGCTGGTACGCCCGCTGCACGCCCTAACCGGCGCCGCGCAGCGGATGCGGGACGGGGAGCAGCCCGCGTCGGTGCCCGTGTCGGGGGACGACGAGGTCGGGCGGCTGGCCGCGGCGTTCAACGACATGTCGGCCCATCGGGCGCGGCTGGAGGAGCAGCGCAAGGCGATGGTGAGCGATGTCGCCCATGAGCTGCGCACCCCGCTGAGCAACATCCGGGGCTGGCTGGAGGCCGCCCAGGACGGACTGGCCGACCCCGACCCGGCGTTCGTCTCCTCGCTGCTGGAGGAGGCGGTGCTGCTCCAGCACATCATCGACGACCTCCAGGACCTGGCGGCGGCCGACGCGGGGGCGCTGCGTCTGCATCCGGAACCCGTCGAGGTCCGGGAGCTGCTGGGCCAGGTCGCCGCCGCGCACCAGGCGCGGGCGGAGAACGCGGGCGTCACGCTCACCGTCACGGCACCCGCCCCGGGCCCGGCGCTGAGCGCCGACCCGGTGCGGCTGCGGCAGGCGGTGGGAAACCTGGTGTCCAACGCCGTACGGCACACGCCGGAGGGCGGGCGGGTGACGCTGCGCGCGTACGTCGCGGGGCGGGACGCTTCCGGTCCGCACGCCCCCGGGCCGAACGCCTCCGAGGAGGGCCGCGGGACGGCCGTGGCCGGCGGCGGGACGGTGGTGATCGAGGTGACGGACACCGGATCCGGTATCCCCGCGGACGACCTCCCCCATGTCTTCGACCGGTTCTGGCGCGCCGAGAAGTCCCGCAGCCGCCGCACGGGCGGCAGCGGCCTGGGCCTGGCCATCGTCCGCAAACTGGTCGAGGCGCACGGCGGCACGGTGGAGGCGACGAGCACCGAGGGCAAGGGGTCGACGTTCGCCCTCCAGTTGCCCGGAGCCGGGGGACGTCCGGCCCCTGATGGGATGACCACAGCGTTCTGACAGCTTCTTCATATCTCCACGCCAGCCTGGCTCCATGCCCCGCCCCCGGTGCGAACCGGCATCCGGGACCGCCACGGGGCCGAGTATGGAATGGAGCCATCCGCATGACCGCTTTCCCCTCGCGCACCACACTGCGCGCCGCCGTCCTCGCCGCTGTCGCGGCGGGCGCGGTGCTGGTCCCGTCCGCCGCCGCCTCCGCCGACGCCTCCCCGAAGCCGTCGGCGCCCGTCGAGGCCACACCGGCCCCGGAGCGGAGCGAGGCCGCCGCGGAGGCCCCGGAGAACGCCGCACCGGCGGTGACCCCGCGCGTCAACGTGGCGGGCGACCGCCCGGCACCGGCACCGAAGGCGGCCGCACCGGCGGTCACCCCGCGCGGCGGTGTCGCCGCCGGTGAACGCCCGGCCGGCAGCGGCGACAACAGCACGGCGCTGCTCGCCGGTTCGGCTGCCGGGGCCGCGCTGCTCGCGGGCGCGGGCACGTTCGTGCTGCGCCGCCGCTCGGCGGCGGGCCGCAACGGCTGACCCGACCGTTGAGTGTGGCGCCGCCCCGCGCAGGGGCGGCGCCACACGCAGTTCCCGAGCCGCAAGTTCACCCCCTCCCACCCCGATTCCGGAGTCTCCCTGTGCCGTCGCCCCGTACGCCCCACCGCTTCCGGCGGACCGCCGCCCTGCTGACCGCCGTCGCGGCCTGCGTCGCTCTGGCCGGCTGCTCGTCCGCCGAGCCCTCGGCAGCCACGGCCACCGCTCCCTCCGCGTCGGCGCGGGACGATGCGGGCTCCGGACCGACCGCACGGTCCCGGGCCGACGAGACGGAACGGTCGGCCCCCACGGAGGTCACCATCCCTTCCATCGGCGTACGGAGCACCCTCATGGAACTGGGCCTCAACGCGGACGGCACGGTCGAGGTTCCGCCGGCGGAGAAGGGCATGACGGCGGGCTGGTACCGCGGCGGATCCGTACCCGGCGCACCGGGCCCGGCCGTACTGATCGGCCACAACGACACCCGCTTCGGCCGGGCCGTCTTCCACGACCTGAAGGACATCCGCGAGGGCGCCGAGGTACTGGTCCGCGACGGGGCGGGGAAGACCCTGCGCTTCACAGTCACGGGGAAGGAAGCGGTCAGCAAGAAGGCGTTCCCCACGGAGAAGGTCTACGGCCCGACGAAGGGCAGCACGCTGCGGCTGATCACCTGCGACGGGGAGTTCGACGCGGAGGGCCACCCGGTGGACAACCTGATCGTCTACGGCGACCTCGCCTGAACGGCGCCGGGCACGATGCGGCGTATCCGGCCGGGATCCGGATGGCAGCCGATCCGACAGACTCGTGCCATCCGATGTCTACCCGTGGGTAACTGCCGCTGCTTGGATGGGGGTCGCCCGGTACGCCCCCCACTCGACCACAGGAGACCTCGTGCCGAACACCGCGCTCCGCCGCCTGACCGGCGTCACCCTGTCCGCCGCGCTCGCCACCGCCACCCTCGCCGCGAACGCTCCCCAGGCAGCGGCTGCCGAGACCCCGTCGCTGCGGGTGCTCTCGTACAACGCGTTCATCTTCAGCAAGACGCTGTACCCCAACTGGGGCCAGGACCACCGGGCGGCCGAGATCCCGAAGACGTCGTTCTTCCAGGGCAACGACGTCGTGGTGCTCCAGGAGGCGTTCGACAACGGCGCCTCCGACGCGCTGCTGCGCAACGCCGCCGCCCAGTACCCGCACCAGACGCCCGTGATCGGCCGGAGCAAGAGCGGCTGGGACGCGACGGGCGGCTCCTACTCGGCGACGACGCCGGAGGACGGCGGCGTCACCATCCTCAGCAAGTGGCCGATCGTCCGCAAGGAGCAGTTCGTCTTCAAGGACGCGTGCGGTGGTGACTGGTTCTCGAACAAGGGCTTCGCCTACGCCGTTCTGAACGTGAACGGCGCCCGGGTCCACGTCGTCGGCACCCACGCCCAGTCGACCGACCCCGGCTGCTCGGCGGGCGAGGCGGCACAGATGCGCAGCCGGCAGTTCAAGCAGATGGACGCGTTCCTCGACGCGAAGAACATCCCGGCCTCCGAACAGGTCGTCGTGGCGGGCGACTTCAACGTGGACGGGCACTCGGCGGAGTACGCGTCGTTCCTCTCCGACGCCGGCCTGACCACCCCGGACTCCCGGACGGGCCACACGTACTCCTTCGACACCCGCGACAACTCCATAGCCTCCGAGCGCTACCCCGACGACCCCCGCGAGGACCTGGACCACGTCCTGCACCGCACGGGCCACGCGAAGCCGGCGAACTGGAAGAACGATGTGGTCAAGGAGCAGAGCGCCCCGTGGACGGTGTCCAGCTGGGGCAAGAAGTACACGTACACGAACCTCTCCGACCACTACCCGGTGATCGGTTCCGGCCAGTAGCCGTCCTCTGACGTGGTGGTCCCCCGGTGAGGCGCCGGGGGACCACCGCCTGGGCGGGCGCGGGAGACTGGTGTGCGACGAAGACGGCACAACGGAGGAGAAGTACCCGTGAGCGACCCCCAGCAGCCCTTCACCCTCATCCCGGGCGCCGCCGACTCCCCGGTCCTCCTCCACGTACCGCACGGCTCCCGCCGCATCCCCCACCACGTGCGCGAGGGGATCGCGTTGGACGACACCTCCCTGGAGCGCGAGCTCGACCACATCACCGACGCCCACACCGCCGAACTGGCCGCGGCTGCGGCGAAGCTCGCCCCGGTCGCCCCCTGGCGCTTCGTCAACAACCTGTCGCGGCTGGTCGTCGACCCCGAACGCTTCCCGGACGAACGGGAGGAGATGCTCGCCGTCGGCATGGGCGCCGTCTACACCCGCACCACCCACCGCGAACCGCTCCGCCCGCCGGAGGACGACCCCACTCCCCTGCTGGAGGCGTACTTCCACCCGTACGCCACCGCCATGACCGAGGCGGTCGAGGCACGCATCGCCGCCGCCGGCCGCGCGGTGATCATCGACGTCCACTCGTACCCGACCGACCCCCTCCCCTACGAGCTCCACGGCACCGGCCCCCGCCCGCCCGTCTGCCTGGGCACCGACCCGTTCCACACCCCGCCGGAACTCCTCGCGGCGGCGGAGACGGCGTTCGGTGACCGTTTCGGCCACGACGGCATCGGGCACGACAGCCCGTTCGCCGGTACGTACGTCCCTCTCCGGCACTACGGGTCGGACCGCCGGGTCACCGCGCTGATGATCGAGATCCGCCGCGACGCATACATGACCGAGCCGGGCGGGCCTGCGGGTCCGGGCCTCGACACGCTGGCGGAGGGGCTGGCGGAGCTGGTGGGATCGCTCAGCCGACCTTCTTCCAGTCCTGGCATCCGTTGGACTTGAAGACCTCGCCCTTGTTGACGGTGACCCGTCCGCTGCCTTCCAGGTTGCCGTTGGCGATGATGGCGTCGAACTCCCCGCTGGAGTTCCTCGCCCGCTCCCAGTAACACCCGAAGGAGTCACCGGGACCGCCCGTCCTGTACGTACCGGCGCGCATTTCCTCACCCACCAGGTATTCACCGTCCCCGGCCACAGTGGTGGGCGGCCCCTTGGGCTTCGGCGGCTTCGGCGGCTTGGCAGTGACGGTGGCTGTCTTCGTCACGGTGACCTCCGGCCCGGGCACCTCCACCTCCTTGGTGACGGTGATCCTCGGGGTGGGACCGGCGTCCGAGGCCTCGGCGCGGGCCTCGTCGTCCGAGATGCCGATGCCGACTCCGAGGAACAGGGCGACGGCCCCCACGGCACCATGGGTGACCCAGGCCTTGCCTCGCGACGGCTTCCGCGGGGAAGTGAGCGCGGGCGAAGTCCCTGACGTGGGCGCTCCCCAGGGCGTAGCGGGGTGTCCGGGCTGCCCCGGATACCCACCGGGCGCCCCCGGGTGCTGGTGCTGGTGCTCGTCGGGCTGTTGCGGGTTCATGCGTACGCTCCAGGTCTTGGTTATGCGACAACAGGTGGGAGGCAGGGGACTCCTCGTCCACTGCGCCGGGCGGCGGACGGCAGGCTGGGACGGGCGGCCTACTGTCCGCGGATCCGACGCCCGGCCTCGGTTCCCGGGTAGAGGATGGCGTCGGCGACGCGCCCCCCGGAGTCCTTGACGCCACCGCTGAAGTTGAGCCGCCCGGAGGCGCCCGCCTTCGCCGCCACCCCGTCCCAGTAGCGCGCGTCCCGCTCCCACCGGACGCCGGACAGCAGCCGGTTCAGCTGATCGGAACCGAGCGCGTTCGACGGTTCGGCCCAGGGCGTTGTGTGGTGCACCGCGATGCCCAGTCCGGCGAGCACGGCCGGAGCGGTGAGGGCGCTCCGCGCGAGGAAGTGGGCGCTGTGGTCTGAGATCAGGCCCGCGAGAAGCGGCTGGACGTACGCCTCCACCTGCTGGGCATCCGTCCCGGCGGGCAGCTCGTCCTCGTGCACGGTCTCCGCCGAGCGGGAAAGACCACCGCGCCCGTAGATCGTCGTGATCACGAGGGCCCGGAGCGCGGAGAGGGTGATCACCTCGGGATCGGTCCTTCCCACCTGGCGCTTGCTCGCGTTGACCAGCTTGGCGAACGGCAAGGTCCTGTCGTCGATCTCAACCTTCACGGCGTCGGCGACACGGTGGGAGAGACGTGTGGCGAAGTCCCGCTGGTCCATCGACATGGCCAGGTTCTTGGCCACCACGACGCCCTGCACGTTCCGGTCGTAGAAGATCTGCCGGGCGTCGGCCACGGACAGGTCCACGTACAGCTCGAAGGGGACGCGTACGCGGGCGAGTTCGGTGTACGTGAGGCCGAAGCGCTCCGGATCGTCGTACAGCTCGTGCCAGGCGGTCGTCTGCGTCTCGCCGTCGATGGCGACGATCGAGGTGCCGGGCGCGATCGTCAGGGTCCGCAGTCCGGTGCCTGCCACCAGTTCGTCACTGAGGGCGGCGAGCGGTCCCGCGTGCCAGAACGTGATGGGCGGGGTGGACCAGCCGGCGCCCAGCTCGCCCTTGACGCCGTCGGCGATGTAATCGGCGTACGAGCCGACGTTCTTCCCCTTCTGCGTGGACTTCAGCGCCCGCTGGACCAGTGATCGCAGTTCGGCATGGCGGCGCACGGCCCCGGACGCGGCCTTCAAGATCTTCACGTCCTCCTCGCGGCGAGGCGACGGAACGAGCTGGACGAGCGTCGGTACGGACATGGTCCCGATCACCGCGTCGGCCCGGAACGGCATGACGGTGAGCTGGGTCCCCTCGATGACCGCTGTCGGCATGGTGATGCGCATGGCGATTCCCCCCTGAGACGGACGCTCCCACTGCGGAAGCATCTCAACATAAGCATCCCCATGAAAGCACTGTCAAACACATTGACGTGCATGTGGACTGGTGTAGGTTGTGAGCTGTTCGCTAGCAAGCGGCGCCTGATCACGAGGAGTCGTCCACCGCGTCTTCGGCCGTCGCCAGGGGGCCGCCCATCACCGACGGGGCGTCCGTTGTCGTCCGTTGTCGATCGCAACCGAGAGGTCCAGGAATTCCGCCATGCCCCAGCCATCCGCGCAGGTCACAGCGGCCGAGATCTCCCGCATCGCGGGAGTCACGCGCGCCACCGTCAGCAACTGGCGCCGTCGGCACGACGACTTCCCGGCGCCGACGGGAGGCAACGAGAGCAGCCCGCTGTACGACCTGACGGCGGTTCGGGCCTGGCTGGCCACGCGCGGCCACGCGGCGGCCACGAACGCCCTGGAGGAATTGCGCACCACTCTGCGCCTGCACCCCCGGGGCAGCGTCGCGGTGGCGAAACTGCTCCCGCTCGTACTCGCCGCGGCCCGCCGCGCTCCGGATGAGCTGACCGCGCTGGCCGAACTGCCGGACGCCGGCCTCGTCACCCACGCGGACGGCTCGGCCGCCCAGCTCGCCGACAGCGTCCCCGGCCCGGAAGCGGTCCGCTTCTCGCCGGAGGACACGGCGGTGCTGCGGGCGCTCGCCCTGTGCGTACGGGACGAGGGCGGCGAGGCGGCCCTCGGCGTCCTCGCGGAGTGGGAGCTGGAGGACACGGCCGCGAGTGGCACGTACGTGACCCCGCTCCGGCTTGCAGACCTCGTGGCCCGGCTGGTTCCCGGCCGACCCGCCCGCGTCCTCGACCCCGCCTGTGGCAGCGGCTCCCTGCTCGCGGCGGCGTCCCGGCGGGGCGCGAGCGAGCTGTACGGTCAGGACAGCGTCCCCGTGCAGGCCCGGCGCAGCGCGGTCGCTCTGATGCTGGCGGCCCCGGACACGACGGTCACCGTCCGCATCGGGGACAGCCTCCGCGCCGACGCCTTCGAGCAGCTCACCGCGGACGCGGTCCTGTGCAACCCGCCTTACGGGGACCGGGACTGGGGTCACGACGAGCTGGCCTACGACCCGCGCTGGGCCTACGGTGTGCCGCCGCGCGCCGAGTCGGAGCTGGCCTGGGTCCAGCACGCGCTCGCGCACCTGGAGCCGGGCGGCCACGCGGTGATGATCCTCCCTCCGGCCACGGCGTCCCGGGCGTCGGGCCGCCGCGTACGTATGGACCTCGTACGCAGCGGAGCTGTACGAGCCATCGTGGCCCTGCCGCCCGGCGCGGCGGCCCCCTTCCACGTCGGTCTCCACATCTGGGTGCTGCAACGCCCCGAACCGGCGGGCCCCGAACGCAAGTCGGTGCTGTTCGTCGACACGACGGTGGCGGGGGTGACGGGCGGCCCTGGCGACGCCCCCTCTTCCGGCGTGACGAGTGCGGGCAGACGTGGCGGAGGCCCGAACCCTGGCTCCTCTCGAACCAGCCGCTCCACGTTGGACTGGTCTGCGCTGTCGGGGACCGTGCTGACCCACTGGGAAGCGTTCACGGAGGCTCCCGACGACTTCGCCGATGAGCCGGGCGCAGCGCGCGCGGTCCCCGTGGTCGACCTGCTCGACGATGTCGTCGACCTCTCCCCCGCCCGGCATGTGCGGGTCTCACGGACCGACGTCGAACCGGCGGAGCTGGCGCGGGAAGCGGACGAGGCCCGACGCCGCCTCATCGCCCGGACGGAATCCCTGGGCGAGGCGGCGCGCTCGACCGACTGGCGCGCCGCCCCCGGCCCGTCGCCCCGCGAGTGGCGTACGGCCACGGCGGCGGACCTGGCCCGAGGCGGCGCGCTCACCCTGCTCCGTACCGCGCCGGAGACGCGGGAGCCCGATCCCGCAGTCTCGGCGCTCCCCGTGCTCACGGGCGGGGACATCGCCCGGGGCACGGGACCGACCGGCGACCCGACAGGCCTGCGTACGGAATCTGCGCCGGTGGTGGCGGTGGGCGATGTGGTCGTACGAGCGGTCGCAGGCGGCGGCGGAGCGATGGCCCGCGTGGCGGACGAGGCGGACGAAGGCGCACTGCTCGGCCCCCAGGTCCACCTGTTCCGTCCCGATCCGTCGCGCCTCGACGCCTGGTTCCTCGCCGGCTTCCTGGGCGCGGAAGAAAACATCGCCGCGGCGTCGACCGGCAGCACGATCGTGCACGTCAGTCCCGGCCGGCTGCGCGTACCGCTCCTGCCTCTGGAGGAACAGCGCCGCTACGGCGAGGCGTTCCGCCGCGTGAACGAGCTGCGGTCGGAGGCACGGCACGCCGCAGAACTGGCCGAGCGCATGGCGGGGCTGCTGGCGGGCGGGCTGACGGGGGGCGGGCTGGTACCGCCGCCGGGGGCGGACGGGCCGTCGCCCACGGACCCGGCTCAGCACACATCCGACGCTTCGGCCTGAATCGGCACCAAGAACGCCACGTACCGACCACACTTGTACGCACCCGTCCCGGCACGTTGGGCGGGAGTCCGAAAGGAATCCGGGGAACCCTTGAACAGCAACAAGCACACGGAGCTGGCGAACCACGCCTGGTCCGTCGCCGACCTCCTGCGCGGCGACTACAAGCAGTCCGACTACGGAAAGGTCATCCTTCCGTTCACCGTGCTGCGCCGCCTGGAATGCGTACTGGAGCCGACGAGGGCGAAGGTCGCCGAGACGGCGGCCCTGTACGAGAGCCAGGAGATCGACGGGGACTACTTCCTCCGGAAGGCGTCGGGTCACTCGTTCTACAACAAGAGCGCGCTGACCCTGAAGATGATCGCCGCCGACCCGCAGAACGCGGCGAAGAACCTTCAGGTGTACGTCGGTTCGTTCTCGGAGAACGCGACCGAGGTCCTGGACAAGTACGAGTTCGCGCAGCAGATCAAGAAGCTGGACAGCGCGAACCTGCTGTACCAGGTGATCGGCAAGTTCACGGACCTGGACCTGCGCCCCGAGGTCGTGTCCAACCACAACATGGGCTACATCTTCGAGGAGCTGATCCGCCGCTTCGCGGAGCAGTCCAACGAGACCGCGGGTGAGCACTTCACGCCGCGCGAAGTCATCCGGCTCATGGTCAACCTGCTGATCGCCCCGGACGGCGACGCGCTGAGCCTGCCGGGTGTCGTGCGTACGGTCATGGACCCGGCGTGCGGCACCGGCGGCATGCTGAGCGCGGCCGAGGAGCACATCAAGGCACTCAACCCGGACGCCACGGTGGAGGTGCACGGGCAGGAGCTCAACCCGGAGTCGTGGGCGATCTGCCGGTCCGACCTGATGATCAAGGGGCAGGACCCGGAGAACATCGCGTTCGGCAACTCGTTCTCGGACGACGGTCACGCGAGGGAGAGGTTCGACTACCTCCTGGCGAACCCGCCGTTCGGGGTGGAGTGGAAGAAGGTGAAGGAGGATGTCGAGTACGAGCACACGAACCTCGGCGACTCCGGCCGCTTCGGCGCGGGCCTTCCGCGGATCAACGACGGTTCGCTGCTCTTCCTCCAGCACATGATCTCGAAGATGAAGCCGGTGGACGCGAAGGGCGGGGGCGGCTCGCGCATCGCCATCGTCTTCAACGGCTCCCCGCTCTTCACGGGCGCGGCCGGCTCGGGAGAGTCGGAGATCCGCCGCTGGATCCTGGAGAACGACTGGCTGGAGGCCATCGTCGCGCTCCCGGACCAGCTCTTCTACAACACGGGCATCTCGACGTACTTCTGGATCCTGACGAACCGGAAGGACGCCCAGCACAAGGGCAAGGTGGTGCTGCTGGACGCGCGCGACCAGTGGGTGAAGATGCGGAAGTCGCTGGGCGACAAGCGCAAGGAACTGGGCGACGGGTCGGGTGGCAGGCCGAACCACATCGGCGACATCACACGGTTGTACGGGGACGCGGTGGCTGCTGCGGCGGACGCGGATCACCCGCTGCACGGGAAGGTGAAGGTCTTCGAGAACTCGGCCTTCGGGTACCAGCGGATCACGGTGGAGCGGCCGTTGAAGCTCCGGTTCGAGCTGACGGAGGAGACGCTGGCGGCGCTGGAGGCGTCGAAGGCGATCCAGAAGCTGCCGAACGCGGCGGCGCTGGTGGACGCCTTCAAGGCGATGGAGGGCGCCCGGTCCTGGGCGACGAAATCCGAGGCGTGGGTGGCGCTGAAGGACGCGGCGGTGGCGGCCGGCACGACGTGGCCGACCGGGGCTCCGTTCAGCAAGGCGTTGCGGGAGGCGGTGGGGGTGCGGGATCCGGGGGGCGAGGTGCAGATGGCGAAGGGGCAGAAGGAGCCGGACGCGGAGCTTCGGGATAACGAGAACGTGCCGCTGGGTGAGGACGTGGAGGAGTACCTGAAGCGGGAGGTATGCCCGCATGTGGCGGACGCGTGGATCGACCATACGAAGACGAAGGTGGGGTATGAGATTCCGTTCACGCGGCACTTTTACGTGTACAAGCCGCCGCGGCCGTTGACGGAGATCGATGCGGAACTGAAGGCGCTTGAGGCGGAAATCCAGGCACTGTTGGGCGAGGTGACTCAGTGACACTACAACGCATCAAAGATGTTGCACGCATCAATCAACATGTACTCCCGGAAAGCACTGACCCCAACTTTCGTTTTCGATACATCGATATCGGAGCAGTAGATAACATCGGGAATGTAACCATCCCAGATGAAGACTCGATCTTCTCTTCCGCTCCGTCCCGCGCACGTCGTAAGGCGCTTCCTGGATCCGTCCTGGTGTCGACGGTCAGGACATATCTACGCGCGATTGCCGTGGCACCTAAACATGAATCACCACTCGTTTTCTCGACGGGTTTCGCAGTCTTGGATGCCCAACCGGGCGTCAGCGGACGATTTCTCGGATATCACTGCCGTTCACAACCATTCGTTGATGAGGTTGTCGCTCGCTCGACCGGAGTAAGCTATCCAGCGATCAACGCGTCCGAAATCGGCAACTTGCCCATCTCACTGCCCCCGCTCAAGGAACAACACCGCATCGCCGACTTCCTCGACGCCGAGACCGCCCGCATCGACCAGCTCGCGTCTCTTCGGCTTCAACAGGCCTCCACTCTGGACGAGCGCTACGTCTCGGCCGTCTCAGAGCTGACCACACCGGGCATCGGCTCGGGCCGGGTCCGCTCGACGACCTGGCCCTGGCTCCCCCGGTCCCTCACCACCGCCCGGCTCGGCTACATGGCCCGGGTACAGACGGGTGTCACGGTGCACAACGCCCGCGAACCTGGCCCTGACGACGCAGAATTTCCCTACCTCCGCGTGGCCAACGTGCAGGGAGAATGGGTGGATCTCACCGAAACAAAGACCATCATCATTCCGCGGAACATGGCGCGGCGTTCGACACTCCGCGCCGGAGACGTGGTCATGACGGAAGCAAACGGGAATCCGGACAACCTCGGGCGAGGTGCAGTCTGGAGCGGTGCAGTCGCCAATATGGTGCACCAGAATCACGTCTTCGCCATTCGAGTCGACCAGGACAAGATGATCCCTGAATACTTGTCCGCCTTGCTGGCCTCCAACCATGGGCGACGATATTTTCGGTTCACCTCAAATCAGGTGGGAATCGCCACGACAAGCAGCTCTAAGGTGCTCGCTTTCCCCGTCCCTCTGCTGGATCTCGCCCAACAGGCCGCAGTCGTTGACGAGTACAGAAAGCTCCGCTCGACGATTACTCGCACGAGGGCAGCCTTGACACGTCAGAGTGGTGTGCTCGCCGAACGCCGCCAAGCCCTCATCACCGCCGCCGTAACCGGCCAGTTCGACGTCTCCACCGCCAGCGGCCGCAACGTAACGGACGGAGTGTAGGTATGGCCCCCATCCACCACGAGTCCGCCTTCGGCGAGGCCATAGTCGCCGCCATGTGCGAGCGCGGCTGGCGCGAGGCCCGGCCCGAGGACTACCAGGCCGACCTCGGCCTGGACACCAACGAGCTGTTCACGTTCATCGGCGAGACGCAGATCGACGAGTGGAACGACCTCCTCGCCGTCTACGGCAACAACGTCAACGAGGCCCAGCGCGGCTTCGCCCAGCGCCTCGACCGGGCCATCAGCGACGACGGCCTGCTGACCGTCCTCCGTAACGGCGTCAAAGACCGGGGCGTCCGGCTCCGCGTGGCCTACTTCAAGCCGAATCTCGTCGCCGCCGACTCCGTCCTCGACGGCTACCGGGCCAACCGCCTCACCGTCGTACGCGAACTCGTCTACGCCACCAAGCAGGCCGACTGGGGCAACAAGCTCGACCTGACCCTGTTCCTCAACGGCATCCCTCTCGCCACCGCCGAGCTGAAGAACCCCCTCACTCGCCAAGGCGTCGAACAGGCCAAGGAGCAGTACCGCACCGACCGCGACCCCACCGAGCTGATCTTCACGCGCCGGGTCATCGCCAACTTCGCCGTCGACCCGGACCTGGTCTTCGTCGCGACCCAGCTCCGGGGCAAGAACACCCGCTTCCTGCCCTTCAACACCGGCTCCAACGGCGCCGGCCAGCCCGGCGGGGCCGGAAACCCGGACCCGACCGCGTACGGCACGTACGCCACCTCCTACCTCTGGGAGCAGGTCTGGGCGCGGGACAACTGGCTCGACCTGCTCCAGCGGTTCGTGCACCAGCAGAAGACCAAGACGCCCGGTGGCGGGACGACCAAGGCGACGATCTTCCCGCGCTTCCACCAGTGGGACGTGGTGAAGCGGCTGACCACCCACGCCGCCACCCACGGTGTCGGGCAGAACTACCTGGTCATGGCCTCGGCCGGTTCCGGGAAGTCGAACACCATCGGCTGGCTCGCCCACCGCCTGAGCGACCTGCACGCCGACACCGACCCGCGCACCCTCGACACCGAGGCCCTCGCGGCCGGGCGGGTCACGCCGGGGGCTCCGGTCTTCGACAAGGTCATCGTGATCACCGATCGCCGCAACCTGGACGCCCAGCTCCGGGAAACCGTCGGCAGCTTCTCGCAGACCGAGGGCTTGGTCGTCAAGGTCGACGAGAAGCACGGGGCGAAGAGCGAACAGCTCGCCCGCGCGCTGTCCCGGGACACCGGCAAGATCGTGACGGTCACCCTTCACTCGTTCCCCGCTCTGCTGGACTACATCAAGCGCAACCCGACCGAGCTGACCGGCACCAGCTTCGCGATCATCGTGGACGAGGCGCACTCCTCGCAGTCGGGCGACGCCGCCACCGCCGTACGAGCAGCCCTCCGGGACCTCGGTCTGGACTCGGACTCCGAGGACCAGGGAACCACCACCGTCACGGTCGACGAGAAGCTCAAGAAGAAGGCGATCGAGCGCTCGCGGGCCGCGAACCTCTCCTACTTCGCGTTCACCGCCACCCCCAAGGCCAAGACGCTCGAACTCTTCGGCACGGAACACACAGTGGACGGCAAGGCGGTCTACCGGCCCTTCCACACGTACTCCATGCGCCAGGCCATCGAGGAAGGTTTCATCCTCGACCCGCTGCGGAACTACGTCACGTACAACACGTACTGGAAGCTGGTGAACCAGAACCCGGACGAGCGCGAGGTCGACCCCGCGAAGGCGAACGGCCTGCTCGCCCGGTACGCGCTCACCCATGAGCACACCGTCTCCCAGCACGCCCAGGTGATCGTCGAGCACTTCCTCGCCCACTCGCGCGGCCGGCTCGGCGGGCGGGCCAAGTCCATGGTGGTCACGGCTTCTCGGGAGTCGGCCGCACACATGGCCCGGGCCATCAAGAGCTACATCAAGGACCTCGACTACGACACCAAGTACCCGGACCTGGGTGTGCTCGTCGCGTTCTCCGGCTCGCTCACCATCGAGGGCGAGGAGACGACCGAGCCGAAGGAGAACGGCGGCATTTCGGAGGGCGCCCTGCCGAAGGCGTTCGCGTACACCCGCGCCGACGACAAGGCGGCGAAAGCCGGCGGGCGTGGCCAGCAGGAGTACAAGATCCTGGTGGTCGCGGAGAAGTACCAGACCGGCTTCGACCAGCCGCTGCTGACGACGATGTACGTCAACAAGAAGCTGACCGGCATCTCCGCCGTGCAGACCCTCTCCCGCCTCAACCGCACCGCCGAGCGCAAGACCCAGGCGGACCTGGCCGTGCTCGACTTCGCCAACGAGGCCGAGGACATCCAGGACGCGTTCCGCCCGTACTTCGAGGAGGCGATGACCCTCCCCTCCGACCCGAACCTGCTCTACACCGCGCAGAGCCGGGTCATGTCGGCGCCGATCATCTCGGAGCCGGAGATGGACGAATTCGCCGCCGCGTACTTCGAGGCGAAGGAGAAGGCAGCCGGTTCGCAGGCCAAGTGGGAGAAGCTGCACGCCGAGTTGTACCGGCTCCTCTCACCCGCCGTCGCCCGCTTCACCCCGCTCCTGGAGAGCGAGGACGAGGACGACGTGGAGACGGCGGAGGACTTCCGCGCGGACCTCAACGACTACGTGCGCAAGTACGGCTTCCTCGCCCAGATCGTGCCCTACCGCGACGCCGAGCTGGAACGCCTGCACCTGTACGGCCGCTACCTCCTCAACCGGCTCCCGCGCCGGGCGGACGGCGGCGTCGACATCGGCGAGATCGACCTCAGCCATCTGCGGGTCGAGAAGACGGGCGAGCACGACGTCTCCCTCTCCCCGGAGGGACCGGCCGAGCTCAGGGGATTCGGCGACGGTACGGGTGGGGCCGCGGAGGCCGAGAAGTCGCTGCTCTCCGAGCTGATCGACCAGTTCAACGCCAAGTTCGGCACGGACTTCACCGAAGAGGACGTGCGGAAGCCGTTCAACGAGGCGTTGGCCGAGGGCAAGGTGCGGGCCGCCGCCGTCGTCAACGACGAGAACAACTTCGGCAAGGTCTTCGACAAGGTCTTCGCCGACAAGATGGCCGACCACATCGAGTCGACGGCCGGCATGGGACGGCAGTACTTCGGCCCCGACAAGAGCTTCCGGTCCAACCTGGACCGCAGCGCCCGCCGGGCGGCCTGGCGGATGATCCGCCGCGACGAGGGCGTGGACGAATAGTCGCCCCGTAGGTGGAGGGGCCCCGCCGTGAGCGCCGCCCAGGCGTTTGCGGTGGGGCCCTGTCCGTGGCTTCAGCCCGCCACGAAGCCAACGAATCCGTTCCAAGCCCCAGGGCCTACAGTCAGGACAGGACCACCGAGCTGCTTCGAATCCCGCACGTGCACCTGCGTGTTGGAGGACGCAACCTCAACACACTCGCCGCCATTGCCCGTGCTGTGACTGCTCTTGGTCCACGCCGACTCAGGTAGGGCCGACACGGAACGTTGGACGGTCATAGCTCTCCCAGTAGCTTCCTGATGAACTCCAAGGACTCACATGGAGTGAGCGCCTGAGACCGGATGATGCCATAGCGAGCTTCAAGGTCGCGCACCATGGTTCGAGCCGTGTAGAGACGGCTCTCACCTTGCACCTCAGCATAGGCAATGCGCTGTCCCTGGACGGTGTCGATCAGGGTGAAGGGGCCGCCCAGCGCGGCATGGTCCTCTCGGTCGAACGGCATGATCTGGATCTCGACGTTGCGCTTCTCGCCGATGCGAATGATCTGCTCCAACTGGGCGCGAAGCACCGCCTTACCGCCGATCGGCCTGCGGAGCACCCCCTCGTCCAGGATGAAGCTCAGCAACGGGGCGGGGCGGCGGTCGTAGACCTCCTGCCTGGCCAGCCGAGCCGAGACGCCCTGCTCGACAGCCTCGTCGTCCAGCAAAGGCCGCTCCATGCGAAACCCTGCTCGGGCATAGTCCGCTGTCTGCAACAGCCCGGGAACGGCGTAGAGGGCATACACGCACAGCGCCACCGCCTTCGCCTCCAACCGCGCCGCATCCCGGAAGAACGCCGGATACTGCGCCCGCGCCACCTCCTCCTTCATCGCCAGCAGCAATCCACCCGCGTCCAGCACCGGGTCCGCCTGATCGATGAACCCTGGCTGCGGGATCCGCCTCCCCTGCTCGAACGAGGCCACCGACTGTGCCGCGTACCCGACCCGGTTGCCGAACTCCGTCCGGTCCATCCCCGCCCGGATCCGCAACAACTTCAACTGCCGGCCGAACGCGACCATCACCCCCGACCCGGGCTCGTCCTCGGGCCGTCCCCCGTGCTCCGGGCCCGCCGCTCGCCCCGCCCCCGAGCCCGGCTCGTCGTCCTGTGCCATCGTCGCCACCGCCTGTCCCACGTACGTACACGCCGTGCGCCGTCGCGTACAACCACCTCACGACGGCGCGTCACCTCTGGTCACGCTACGCCACGAGTCGTCACCGTGGAGGCATGACCAGCAACCCGTCACCCCTCCCCGTACGCATGGCGCGCCCCGCCCAACCCCGTTTCACCTGGCACCACTTCACGATGCTGTTCAGCTCAACACCGCGCGGTGCACGCCTCGCCCGGCACCTGGCCGGCGAGCGGCTGGACACCTGGGGCGTCCCGTACGGGAGTGACGCCCACGACGCGTTGACGCTGATCGTGGCGGAGCTCAGCGCCAACGCCGTCAGTCATGGCCTCGTACCGGGACGGGACTTCCGCCTCCGGCTCTCCGCCGAGGCCACGACCGTACGCGTGGAGGTCACCGACACCCGTGGCGAACGCCTCCCCACGCTCACCGAACCTTCCGCCGCCGACCAGGAAGGCGGCCGAGGGCTTCTCCTCGTAGCCGCCCTGGCCGACGACTGGGGCTGGTTCCCCCGCCCCGACAGCCCCGGCAAGACCGTCTGGGCCTCGCTGGACGTACGACCGCTCTGACCCACTACCGAATCGCCCACGGGCGCCGAAACTTGCCCTGCCGACATGGCAGGGCCAGGACTCCTCGCGCCGGGACGGCTGCGATTACGTCAGACTGAGCGCGTAGCGGCGCGGTCTCGGGCAGAATTCGTCGGACACGGGCGCCGACTTCAGGGGGCAGCATTGGGCTATGCCATGAGCAGGATGCCGGTGGGCCAATTCCTTCGTAGTCGATTCCGGTCCCTGGGTGACGGCGGATACGCCGGTCTCGTCTTCTTGCTGGCACGTTCTGCCGACAACCCGGACCTCCATGAAAGATTGTTCCGGGAATGGCCTGACACGCACGATGTCACACGACGGTATCTCGGAGTGATCACACCGGCTCCGTCCGTCATAGTCATCGACGACCGTCACTGGAGGCGGGCGGAGTTCGCCTCTGCCGTCGACGGCGTCGCCTGCCTCGGGGAGGAGAAGCGGCTCAACACACCGGGGGAGAATGCGGAATCAACGTTCCGGATGGATGCGCGGCCGGCAGAGGAACATATGACCCTCATGCCGGTTCTGACCCGCCCCGTGCGTGAACACCAGGACGCGCTCTCCGCAGCGGCCACCGAGATGCGGAAGTTCTTCGGCGTCTCCGAGAAGCTCCTGCCCTGTGCCGTCATCGTCTCCCTGCAGGAGAAAAAGGCGTTCGCCCTGGCGCTGAACGACGTCCCCAGCCTGTATGTCCTGCTGAAACAGATCAAGATCGGGCTGGAGCCGGTCACCACGGAGATCGACAAGCGGGACGCGGAACTGGCCCGGGCGAAGGAGGCCCGGATCGCCCTCCGCTCCGACGGTGCCTTGGGCAACCTGCGCGGGAGGGCCGACAGTCTGGGCGCGAACTGGAACTGGCATGTGACACGGCTGGCCTCCGAACTGGTCAGCATTGCGGGGGAACGGTACGACGAGGACGCCTCGCTCTGTCGCTGGATGGCGCGGCGCCTTGGTCAGAACACATCACTCACGGACGAGGAACAGAAGTCGGCGCGCACGCTTGTACGCCTGCTCAGTGAAGCCGGAATCCACGGACGTGTGCCGAGAAGGCTGCGACGCACCCTTGCCAAACTGAACGCTGGATATCCCAACAGCGACAGCGTAGTGGTCCGACTAGCAGCCCTGATCGAGGAAGAGCGCGCGATCGAAAGCAGAATCGGGCAACTGAAGGCGAAGATCGATGAACTGGGGCAGCACCTGAGCTTGGGAGCGGCAATCGTCGATGCCGCACGGGAGTTCGACCTGACGCCCCTCAGTCCCCAGGACATGCTGGCCTGGCGGGAGCTCGCATGGCCCATCGAGGTGCTGTCGCGGCCCAAGCGGGCTCCATCGAGTTCTCACTCGAATCCGACCTCCAGCACTGTGGAAAACACCGTGGCCCACGCAGCAGCCAGGAGCATCATCCAAGCCGGCACCATCCACGGGGGCGTGCACATCTACGAGCAGGCGGGCGGTTCGACCCCTGCCCTTTCTGAAACCACAGGCCCGCCGAACAGCAACGCCACGAGGGGGAACATCCCGCCCCCCTCAGACGCAACACCGGAGCCGGAGCCAGCACCGGAGCCGCCGCCGAAGCCAACCTCCGACGGGCTTCCGGAGCCGCCGAGCTAACCGATCTCCACCACCCGCGCCCACGCCGGCGGCCGGGGAGGAACGTAGTCGGGGTTGTCCTCGTTCCAGGAGCCGCGCCTGTGGTCCCTCGGGAACAGGCCGATGACCGTGCGGCACGCCGGCTGAGCGCTCGGCCACGGCGTCTGGCCGTCCGTCAGGACGACGATGGCGTCGGGGCGGGGATGGGACCGCAGCGCCTTGGCGAATCCCGTACGCAGGTCCGTGCCGCCGCCGCCCACCAGCGGGATGCCCTCGGCCTGGCACAGCGGGTGGACCACCCGGGTCGCCGCGTCGCACGCGAGGACGGTGACCAGGTCGCGGCGGCCGCCCACCGCGCGGGAGATGGCGGCGACTTCGAGGAGGGCGCTGCCGAGTTCGGCGTCGCTGACCGAGCCGGAGGTGTCGATGACGACGGAGACCCGGGGCGGTCTGCGGCGGAGGCTCGGCAGGACGACGCCGGGCAGTCCGGTGGAGCGGCGCGCGGGCCGCCCGTAGCTGTAGTCCTCCCCCGCGCCCGGGCCGGAGGCGGCCGAGCGGACGGCGGCGCCCAGCAGCTCCCGCCAGGGCTGCGGAGGGTGGAACGCCTCCTCCGCCCACCGCTTCCATCCCTTCGAGGCGTTGCCCGGCCGGCCGGTGATGCCCTGCGCGACCCGGAAGCGGACGGCGTCCTGTTCGTGTGCGCTGAGTCCGTGCGCGCCGTCCGGCCCCAGGTCCCATTCCCTCTCCAGGCCGTCGGCGCCGCTTCCGCAGTCCAGCCAGGCGAGGTCCTGGGTACGCGGGCCGAGGCGGAACTGGTACAGGTAGTCCTCCATGAGCTCGCCGGACTGCAGGTGCAGCGTCGACGGGTAGACGGCGCCCTTCGGCCGGGCCAGGCCGTCGCCGTACACGTCGTCGTTGATCTCGCAGTCGGCGGCGATGTTCATCCGCAGCCGGTCCCCCGGGCCGGTCAGCCCGCGCTGCCGGGCGACCCGGTCGCTGCGCCCGTGGTGGTCGCGCAGCAGGTGCGACACCTCGTGGACCCAGACCCCGGCCAGCTCCTCGACCGGGGTGCGGGCGACGAAGGACGGGGAGACGTAGCACCGCCAGTACCGGTCGACGGCCATGGTCGGGACCTCCCGCGACTCCACGGTGTGCAGGGCGAACAGGGCTGTGGCCAGATAGGGGCGGGCTCGGGCGGCCTGCAGACGTGCGGCGAAGAGTTTGTCCAGGTCCAGGTCGAGCGCGCCCGGCGCGTCCGCCGTCGTCATCGGCCCGCCTTCGCCCCGACGCGGGCCACCCGGTCCGCCGCCCGGTCCGCCCGCTGGGACAGGGAGACCACTCCGGCGAGGTGCTCGATGGCGGCCGGTACGTCCCAGTCCTCCTGGCGCAGCGAGGCGAGGGTGGTGGCGGGAACGACCACCAGATCGGGGGCTCCGGTCTCCAGCGCCCGGACGAGCAGCGCCCACGCCGCGTCCCAGCGTGCCCGGTCCGGGCGGGTACGCACCGCGGCGACGACCCCGTCGAGTGCGGCCTGCCGGAGATCGCCGCGCTCGGGCAGGACGGCGCCCGCCGGATCGGCGAGGAGGTCCTCGGGGTCGGGGAGGTCCATCCGGTCCAGGCTCGCCAGCAGTTCGAGGCCCGGGCCGTCTCCCACCGTTCCCCTGACCAGCAGGGACAGCACCTCCCGGGAGGATCCGGCGGCGGTGGAGAAAGCGATCAGGTTCAGCGTCATGTCCCAGCTGCGCGGCGACGGCCACGGGCCGCCCCGGCGGGTCTCCGTGGTGGGCAGCCGGTGGACGAGCGTGGGGCGGGCGGAGAGCAGCCCGCACACGGCGCGCCGGGCGAAGTCCACGGCCTCGGGCAGCCTTTCGGGGTCGAGGCGGGGCATCGTCGCGCGGGGCCAGGTGCCGGCGAGGCCGCGTACGACGACCTCGTGGTCGTGGGTCCACTGGAGGTGGACGAACCGGTTGGCGAGCGGCGGGCTCAGCTCCCAGCCGTCGGCCGCCGACGAACGCGGGTTGGCCGCCGCCACGATCCTTACGCCGGGCGGGAGCCGCAGTGCACCGATGCGCCGCTCCAGGACGAGGCGCAGCAGCGCGGCCTGGACGGCGGGCGGTGCGGTGGAGAGCTCGTCGAGGAACAGCAGGCCCTTTCCCGCCCGTACGAGGCGGACGGCCCAGTCCGGCGGGGCCATCGGCACGCCCTGTTCGGCCGGGTCGTCGCCGACGATGGGGAGCCCGGAGAAGTCGGACGGCTCGTGCACGCTGGCGATCACGGTGGTGAGCGGCAGGTCGAGGGAGGCGGCGAGCTGGGTGAGGGCCGCGGTCTTGCCGATGCCCGGCTCGCCCCACAGCAGGACGGGCAGGTCGGCGGAGACCGCCAGGGTCAGCGCCTCCAGCTGGATGTCCGGGCGCGGCTCGGTGGTGGTGTCGCGGAGGAGGTTCATCAGCGCTTCTGCGACGGCGAGTTGGGAGCCGGGAGCGGGGTCCGTGAGTGCGGAGGACGGGGTGTTCGTGAGCATGGGTGATCACCTGAGGGTGTGCGAGAGGGTGGATGAGGGGGGCAGCCTTGGGAGCGCGGCAGCGGCCGCGGAGGCCCCGGGTTCAGCTGACGGTGGTGTGGCGCGGTCGACGGGCCCTGCGCGGTCGGGCGTCGACGATGCGGCGGGGGTCCCTGCGGCGGCGGATCGGGCCGGGGCCGAGCAGGTCGGCCCGGAACAGTCCGTAGGTGATCCGCCGTAGAGCCGCGGCTTCCAGTTCGTCCCGCAAGGGGCCCTCGCGCAGCACCGCCTCGGGACCGAGGAGCCCCTCGACGACGGCGAGCGCGCCGGCGATGTCCCCGTGATCGAGGCGTTCGCGCACACCGGTGAGGCAGTCGGGCCGTCGGTGAGCTTCGTCGACGGCCTGGAGGCAGGGCAACGGCGTTCCGGTGAGGGCGACCAGCAGTTCTTCGCGCCGGATCTCGGCCGGGTCGTGGTCCAGCGGGGCGAGGGCCCCGTCGACCAGGCCGATCCGGTGCCGCGATCCCCGGCAGTCCACCAGGCGCACGGCCCCGGCATGGTCGCCGGTACGTGAACGGGCCGGGGCGGAGGCCGGTGCCGGGAGGTCCGGCACGAGCGCCCGCGCGACCAGCGGGTGCAGTTGTCCGGCCTCGATCGCCCCGGTACGGAGCAGGTCGAGGTCGGGCAGCACCCACGTGGCCGCGTCCGGCAGCACGGGTGCCGTGGACGAACCCGGGTCCGGCAGCGCCGCCGCGATCCGCGCGACCGGCGTGCCAGGGCCGTTCTCGTCTGCCTCCACGCGGAGAAGCAGTCGGCGTCGGCCGCCCAGTCGCACACTCACCGTCCCGCCCGGTCCTCGCCCCTCCGCTCGGAGCAGGGTCGCCGCCTCCGCCGCCCACCGGTCGACGGCACAGCGGCGGTCCGGTGGCACGACGGCCCACAGGTACGGGTCAACTGGCTGATCGGAGTTTCCGGTTGACGGGTCGTCGGCCCCGGAGCGGAGCGGCAGTTCATCGGCCCTGCGCGCATCCCACAGGTGGCGGTGCAGATCGAGGCGGAAGCGGCGGTTCGGATGCGGGTGGGGGTGACGGCGGGCGGTGGGCTCGGTGTGCGAGCCGTCCCACAGCGCGAGGCTGATCCGCTGCCCGGCGTCCGCCCAGGCGGGCGGGGTTCGGACGACCAGGTGCAACGGGCCCGGCCCGTCGCGCTCCGGTGGGTCGTAGCGGGCCAGGTCGATCGTCAGCCCCGGGCGCAGCAGCCCGTGCGGGGCGACTCTCGGCATGTGCCAGCGCAGCAGGTCAGGTGCCAGGTGGCGTAGGTCCGCCCGGATGCGGGCGGCGAGGGCCCGGCCGTGACTGCGTGCCACGGAACGGAGTTGGAGATCGACGTCGACGCCTGCCGCGGCGCACGCTCCTGCCCAGTCCCCGGCCTCGCGGCGGGCGGTCGCAGTCTCGATCATCGAGGGCGGCACGGCGAACTCGCGCACGCGCGGCCAGAAGGAGGGGAAACGCAGAGTGGACGGGCGGGAATCCCGGTTCGCGGTCGAAGTGAGCATCAGCACTCACCTTGCGCGGACGGGTCCCCCAATCTGTTCATGGAGTGAGTCATCGCGGGGAGCTTAGCTCCGGTGACCGGGATCCGCCAGGACTTTCTTCGCCGACGGAGCGACGCCCGGACGAATGCGGGACGCCCGCACGGCCCTGAGCAGCACTAACGAGCCACTTCGGTGACCGGAACAAGACGGCTCATCCCTCGCTGCGCGCCTCCGGTGGACCTGGAACACCCCCACCGGCCAGACTCGTCCCCAACCATGCCGTGGTCGGCCCCCTGCACGTCGACCGCATCCGCACAACCCCGGGGGAACGGTGTCACCACAGGCGATCGCCGGTCGGTACGAACTGCTGGAAGGGCTCGACAGCGGTGGCATGGGCGATGTGTGGCGCGGCTACGACGCTGTGCTCGACCGGCCCGTCGCGGTGAAACTGATCCGGCAGCAAGCCGTTCTCGGCTCGCCGCAACTGGCCGAGGAGTTCGCGAAGCGCTTCCGTCGCGAGGCCCGCATCACCGCGAAGATCCGGCACCCCGGAGTTCCCCAGGTCTACGACGCGGTGCTGGACGACTCGTTCGAGCAGCTGTACCTGGTCATGGAGCTGGTCGACGGGGTGGCCCTGTCCTCGTACATCCACCCGGAACGTCCGCTGCCGGTCAGCTGGGCGGCCGCAGTCGCCGCGCAGGTCGCGACCGTGTTGTCGTACGCACACGAAGTGCCGGTCATTCACCGTGATCTGAAGCCGGGCAACATTCTGGTCGCCCGGGACGGGACCGTGAAGGTCCTGGACTTCGGGATCGCGGCGATCCTGCGAAGCGACGCCACCAAGCTCACCGCCACCGGCACCCCGATCGGGACCTACCAGTACATGGCGCCGGAGCAGGTGCGGGGCGGGCGCACGAGCACGCAGACCGACCTGTACGCGCTCGGCTGCATCCTCCACGAGCTCCTCTGCGGAAGTCTGTTGTTCAGCGGTGCCAGTGAGTACGTGGTGATGTCTCAGCATGTCAACGCGGCACCCACCCCGCTGCGGACTCTGCGCACCGACGTACCCGAGGCACTGGAGGACCTCGTCCTGCACCTGCTGCTCAAGGCGCCGGAGGCCCGGCCTGCGGATGTGCAGGAGGTGTACGAGCGGCTGCGTCCCTTCCTGCCGCCTCCAGGTGAGAAGCCCTCGCCCGGTGAGGAGCAGTGGAACGGTGCGCCCGACCCGACCGGCATCTTCCGCAATCCGTACGCCCCGCGCGCCCGTGCCGGTGGGGGCCGCCGCCCCACGCCGACCGCCGTGGACCCGGGCGTCGCAGCCGCCGCGCCCGTCCCCGTACCGGAACAGCTGCGTGCGGACATCGAGGAGGCCTACCAGCACTCCGATGCGCTGCTGGAGGAGGCGCGGTACGCCCAGGCCGCCGAGGTGCTCGGAGAGCTGATCGAGCCCGCCGCCCGCGCTCTCGGCGAGGAGAGCAGGAGAGTGCTGGGCCTACGGCGGCAGCGGGCCGCGATCCGGCTGCTCGGCGGAGACTTCCGGGCAGCGCTGCCGGAGTTCGAGGCCCTCGCCGACGCCTATGCGCGAACCGACGGGCCGATGGGCGAACGGGCGCGCGGCTGCCGCGCACAGGCTGCCCGCTGCCGGGGGGAGCTCGGGCAGGTCACCGACGCACTGGTCTCGCTGCGCAGCGTGCTGGATGTCGTCCGGGCCGTCGACGGCGATGTGAGCGACGAGGCCGTCGAGCTGCGGCGCGACATCGGGATGCTGCTGCTCGCCCAGGGACTGGCGACCGACGCCGAGCGGATCCTGACACCTCTCTACGACGACCTGTGCCTGGTGTTCGGCTCCGACGACGAGATGACGGAGGAGGTAGCCGAGGCCCTGGCCCTGATACGTCTCAACCTCGACGGGACCGCGGGCTGAGGGCCCGGTCTTCTGTCGTTTCCCCCTTGCCCCCACCCCCTCACTCCGTTCCGCCCGCACCACGGGAGAGTCCACCCATGCCCCACCTCGCGTTCGACATCGGTTTCTGTTCCCAGCTCGGCAAGCTTCAAGGGACCGTCAAACAAGGGGTGTTCGACGCCTGGGAGAAGTTCGAACGACTCACGCTCGACCAGTTGTTCAAGGACCCGGGGCTGAAACTCGAGTCGCTGAAGCGCGCTCGCGATCCGCACATCCGCACCATCCGCATCGACCAGGGGACGCGGGGCGTGGTGCTCGCGCCCGACAGCGGTGACACCTACGTGCTGCTCCGGGTGATGCCACACGACAAGGCGATCGACTGGGCGATCAAGCAGAAGGCGAGCATCAACACCGTCACCCGGGCGGTGGAGATCCGGGACATCGCCATGCTGGACGAGCTCACGCCCGCCTACGAGCGGATCGCTCCGGCTGCCGATCAGCGGCTGTTCGCCAAGGTGTCCGACGGAGACCTCGCGGCGCTGGGCATCGACGAAACCACGCTGCGTCAGGCCCGTGCACTCACCGATGTGGAGCAGCTGGAGGTCTTCGCCCCCTACTTCCCGCAGGACCAACGTGAGGTCCTGGAGTACCTGGCGGCAGGATTCAGCGTGGAGGAGGTGTGGCGGGATGTCGTCTCCGTCAGTCTCGCCCAGGTCTCGCCGGGTGACGCTCCTGTGGACACGGACGACTTCGCCACGGCCATCCACCGGACCCGTACCCGCATCGCGCTGGTGACCGCGTCCGAGGAGTTGCGGGACATCCTGGGCAAGCCGTTCGCGGCCTGGCGGGTGTTTCTCCACCCCTCCCAGCACCGGATCGCCTATCGGGCTTCGTACTCCGGCCCCGCCCAGGTCACCGGTGGCCCGGGCACGGGGAAGACCGTTGTCGCGCTGCATCGCGTGCGGCATCTCCTGGGGCACCTGCGCGATGGCGACCGCATCCTGCTGACCACGTACACCAACGCACTCGTGGCCGCGCTGCGGAGCGGACTCGCCTCCCTGGTGGAGGACGAGACGCTGCGCGACCGTGTCGACATCATGACGGTCGACGCGTTCGCGGGTCGTGTCGTGTCCACCTCGCGGCGCCCCCTGCGGGGCGGCGAGGAAGAGCCGCGGTGGGAGCAGGCCGCGCGGGCGACCGGATTCCCGGGGACGGGACAGTTTCTGGCTCAGGAGTACAAGCACGTCGTCCTGGCGCAGAATCTGCGCACCTTGGAGGAGTACGAGGACTGTGAGCGGCGAGGCCGGGGCAGCGCCCTGCCGACCGCCTCCCGCGCACTCGTGTGGCGCACAGTCGAGGAGTTCACCGGCCGGCTGGCAGCCGACGGGCTGCGCACCTACCTCGGCACCTGTGCGGAGGCAGCGGATCTGCTGGAGTCCGGCGGCCCGCGCTATCGGCACGTCGTCGTGGACGAGGCGCAGGACCTGCACCCCGTGCAGTGGCGGTTGCTGCGGGCGGCCGCCCCGTCCCGCCCGGACGACCTGTTCATCGCGGGCGATCCGCACCAACGGATCTACGACTCGAAGGTGTCGCTGAAGGCCGTCGGAGTGAGGGTCGCCGGCCGGTCGACGAAGATGCGCAAGAACTACCGCTCCACCCACGAGATCCTCAGTTGGTCGACGGCTCTGCTGGTCGGGCGGCCCTTCGAACAGCTCGCCGATGACGCGCGGAACGAGACCCTGCTGGGCTACCGCTCGTCTCTTCACGGCACACGGCCCGAGATGCTCGGAGCGGAATCGGAGGCAGCGGAACTGGACGGACTCGTGGAGCGGGTGCGCGGCTGGCTCGACAGCGGGATCGCCGCAGGCGATATCGGGGTCAGCGCCCGGTTCAACAAGAACGGCGACAAGGCGGTGGAGCGGCTCAGGCAGGCCGGCATTCCCGCGGCTCGTTTGCGGGGTGACAGCGTTGCTGAGGCGGATGCCGTCCAGGTCGGCACCATGCATGCCTTCAAGGGACTGGAGTTCCGGTGCGTCGCGGTCATCGGTGCGAGCGTCGGCGCCCTCCCGTTCCCCAAGGCGGTGACACCGGTCGAGGTCGACCGCCTTCAGCACGCCTCGGATCTGCTGGCGGAGCGCTGCCTGCTCTTCGTCGCATGCACACGAGCCCGGGACGACTTGTACGTCTCGTGGACCGGGGAGCCCAGTGTCTTCCTGGTGGAGGCCGGGGTGTGAACGACGAGACGTGTCACGCCGGTCGTTTCACCCCCGGCACGTTCGCCGCACCGTCCCGGACCGCATCGCGGTTCGGGTTCGCGTGCCCGGCCGGGGCTCCTGTCAGCGCAACGCGCTCATCCGCTGCCACTCGGCCCACGAGAGATTCCACGCGCCGAATCCGTTCCCGGGCGCGACCACGCCCTTGGTGTCCTCGCCGGTGATCTCGAACGGATCCCCCGGCCGCACCTGCCCGTAGAACCAGGCCGCGTCCGCGTCGCTCATGCCGATGCATCCGGAACTCCGGTTGGCCCTGCCGAGATGGCGGGCGTTCCACGGGGCGGCGTGCGCGTACATGCCCGACCAGGTCAGCCGCATCGAGTGGTCGACCATCTTGTCGTAGGCGTCGGCGAGGCCCACGGTCTCGGAGTTCATGTTGATCGTGCCCTCCTTGGACATGAGGACGGCGGTTCCGCGCCAGGATCGTTTGTCGCCGCCGGGCGTGCCACCGGAGACCGGGATCCGGCGGATCGTCTCGCCGTCGCGGACGAGTGCGAGCTGGTGGCGGTCGAGGTCGACCTTCGCGATCTGCTCGTCACCGATGGTGAAGGCCGTCGTGTAGTCGCGTACGAACCAGCCGCCGCCGGGTCCCGAGTCGGTGCCGTTCAGTTCGGCTTTCAGCGTGACCTCGGTCCCCGGCTTCCAGTACGTCCTGGGCCGCCAGTCCACCCGGTCCCGGCCCGACCAGTCGCGCATCCAGCCCCAGGAGCCCTCGGTGTCGTTCGAGGTGGTGATCCTGAGCTGCTTCTCGACCTCGGCCCGGTTCCTGACGGGGTGGTCGAAGACCAGGGAGATGGGCTGGGCGACGCCGACGGTGGTGCCGGTGCCCGGTCGCCAGTCGACCTTGTTGACCTTGTCCGCCTTCGCCGTGGTGAAGGCGGCCCGGGCGTTCCGGGCGGTTCCGCCCGCGCTGCGGGTCGCGGCCGTCACCTCGTACGCCGTACCGGGTACGGCCTTGCGGTCGGAGACCCACGACCGGCCGTCGGCCGCGGCCTTTCCGGCGAGCCGGTGGCCCTCGGCGTCGGTGACGGTCACCGAGGTGAGCCGGCCGCCCGAGACGGTGACCCGTACGGGCTCACCGGCGGGGGCCTGCTTGCCGGTCGGCGTGACGGCGACGGTGACGGGCCGGTCGTCGGGGCTCGGCGTCGCCGCGGCGGCCGGTGCACCGGAGGAGGGGCTCGACGAGCAGGCGGCGAGCGGTGCCACGAGGGCGGCGACCGCGGCGGCCCGGAAGCGGGCGTGGATGCGTACGGGTATGTGTGACGAGCGGGACAACGGAACCTCCACAAGAGCCGCGAGAGTGCCGGACGAGTCGGCGATGCTGCGACTGTAGAGCCGGAAAACCCCAGCTCAGACGTTGTGGAGCGGTGTGACGGCGACTGGTGAGGAACGGTCATGGTCCGGTCACATTCGCCGCTCCGAGCGGTCATGAAGCGCTGTGAGCATCCTCGGCATCCCCGCCCAGCCAGGGGAGCCGCCCCCGCGGAAGCTCCGGGGAACCGTCCCCGCGGCAGAGGCCGGGGAGAAGGAGAGGCCAGACCGTGTCAGCGCTGCTCGTGCCGTCGTCGTCCAGCCCCGTGCGCCACGCACGGAGCCGGGGCGTGGCCCTGGACACCATCACTCCGGAAAGCTACCGCGCCTTCCTCGCGTCCCCCGAAGGCCAGGCCCTCGGCCCCGGCTTCCTCCAGTGCCCGTCCTGGGCCGGCGTCAAGGAGGGCTGGCACTCCCGGCTGATCGGCTGGGGGCCCGATCCGAAGGCGGGGGCGCTGACCGGGGCGGCCCTGGTGCTGCTGCGTCAGTTCCCCGGTACGCGGAAGTATTTCGCCTACCTTCCCGAAGGGCCCGTCGCCGACTGGAGCGACCCCGATGTCGACGACTGGCTCGATCCGCTGCTGGAGCACCTGCGCCGTGCGGGCGCCTTCGCCGTGCGCATCGGCCCGTCGCCCGCCCACCGGCGCTGGGACGCGGCCCGGCTCAAGCCGCTCGCCGGCCCGGGCCGCCGCATCGGCGACGTCCTGGCCAGCGAGGTCGACCCCCTCGGCTCCGCCGTCGCCGACCGGCTGCGGGCCAGGGGCTGGCGCCGCTGCGGTGGAGACGGGACGGGGCAGGGCGGGGATGCCCAGCCCCGCCACGTCTTTCAGGTGCCGCTCGCCGGACGTACCCCGGACGATCTGTGGGCCGGGCTCAACCAGGAGTGGCGCCGGAATGTGCGCCGGGCCCGGAAGGAGGGTGTGGAGGTGGTGGTCGGCAGTGCGGCGGACCTTCCCGAGTTCAGCCGTCTGCTCACCCTCACCGAGCGTCGCGACGGATTCCGTCTCGGCCGCTCACTCGCCTACTACGAGCGTCAGTACGCCGCTCTCAACGCCGAGGAACCGGGCCGCATGAAGCTGTACCTCGCCCGCCACCGGGGCGAGATACTGGCCGCGCACACGATGATCACCGTGGGCCGCCGGACCTGGTACCAGACCGGCGCGTCGGCCGACCACCGCCGCGAGGTCCGGCCCTCCAACGCCCTTCAGTGGCGGATGCTGCTGGACGCCCACGCGACCGGAGCGGACGTCTACGACATGCGCGGGGTACCCTCCACTCTCGATCCGGAAGAACGTGAGTACGGATTGCTGCGGTGGAAGCTCGGCACCGGTGGTCAGGTCGTCGAGACGTCGGGGGAATGGGAGAGGCCAGTGGGCGGCAGCGCCAACCATGCGCTTCACCGTGCCTTCCAGGCGTACCTGAACCGCCGATGACGCCGAGACGTCCCCCACCGGTTCACCCACCGCCAGCCACCCACGGTCGACCGCCGACCGCCGACCGCCCAGGGAGAAAAGCCGATGCCCCGCGTGCTCCTCGTCGAGGACGACCCCTTCGTGCGTGAGGGGGTCCAACTCGGTCTGCGCCGGCGCGGCCACGACGTACGCGCAGCCGGAACCGGCGAGGACGGCCTCGCCGCGCTGGCCGATTTCCGCCCCGACCTGCTGTTGCTGGACCTGATGCTGCCCGGCATGACCGGCGTGGAGGTCTGCCGGCAGGTCCGTGCCCACAGCCAGTTGCCGATCATCATGCTCACCGCGCGTGGCGACGACTTCGACGTGGTCATCGGTCTTGAGGCCGGTGCCGACGACTACATCGTCAAGCCCGCCCGGACCGAGGTGATCGACGCCCGGATCCGGGCGGTGCTGCGCCGCATGGACGACGGTTCGACGGGCCGCCCGGCGATCGAGGTCTACGGCGATCTCACCATCGACCGGGTCGGGCTGACGGTCTCCAAAGCCGGCCGGCCACTGACGCTCGCTCCCTCCGAGCTCAGGCTGCTCCTGCACCTGTCCGCCGCTCCCGAGCAGGTGTTCAGCAGGCAGCAGCTCCTGGAGAACGTCTGGGAGCACACCTTCCACGCCGACGGCCGGCTGGTCGACGCCTGCGTCGCCCGGCTCCGCGGCAAGGTCGAGGACGAGGTCGGCAACCCGCGGTACGTCCAGACGCTGCGGGGCTTCGGCTACCGTTTCGGCCCGCTGTGATCGCCCTCCCCCGTCCCCGCCGTACGCGCGGCGGCGGAAGCGGGCGAGCGGACGGCCCGGGGCCCGCCGCACCGAGTCGCAGACGTTCGCGGGTCAGGGCGTTCGGTCTGCGCACCCGGCTGCTGGCCGCCTTCCTTCTGGTCGCCGCGGTCAGCGCCGGCACGACGTCCGCCCTCACCTACCGCGAGGCCCGTAACGCGCTGCTCAAGACGGCCCAGGACACGGCCGTCTCGACGTTCCGCGACCAGGTCGAGCGGACGGGCTGGAGGCTGCCCGTCGAGGAGGAGGGGATCGAGGAGATCCTGCGCGACCTCGCCCGCACGGGCAAGCCGCGTCCCTGGGTGGTGTTCGCCGAGTACGGTTCGGTCCGCGCGTCCTCGGGCGAGAACCCGGTCTCCTCCGTCATCACCCCCGAACTGCGCCGGGCGGCGACGGCCCACCGGTACGGCAGCTTCGAGCGGGTGGTCAAGGACGGCGTCCCCTATCTGACCATCGGCATGCCCACGGTCTTCAGGACCGGCCCCGACAGCACGCTTCCCACCGGGCTCGTCCTGTACGCCGTCATGCGGATGACCGACGAGCAGATCAACGTGGACGCCCTCCTCGTCGCCGCCCGGAACGGCGCCCTGCCCGGCCTCGCGGTCGCGCTCGTCCCCGCCCTGCTCGCGGCGCGCAGCGTGCTGCGTCCGGTGCGGGAGCTGCGCCGTGCGGCCAGGAGCATGGGCAGCGGCAGACTCGACACCCGTATCCCGGTACGCGGTAGTGACGAACTGGCCGACCTGGCCGACACGTTCAATGAGTCGGCTGGCCAACTGGAGCGTTCTGTCAGCGAGTTGCGTGAGGCCGAGGCGCGTGCGCGCCGCTTCGCCTCCGACGTCTCGCACGAACTGCGGACCCCGCTCGCCGGGATGCTCGCCGTCACCGAGGTCCTCGACCAGGACGCGGACCGGCTGGACGCCGACACCGCCCAGGCGGTCCGGCTGGTCAGCGCGGAGACCGGAAAGCTGGCCGTCCTCGTCGAGGATCTGATGGAGATCTCCCGCTTCGACGCCCGCGCGGCCGAGCTGAACTCCGACGAGATCGATGTCGCCGAGGCCATCCGCAAGACCCTCCAGACCCGGCACTGGGCGGACGACGACCGGATCCGCACCGAGCTCCCCGCAGGGGTCCGGGCCCGGCTCGACCCGCGCCGCTTCGACGTCGTGGTCGCCAACCTCGTCGGGAACGCGCTGCGGCACGGCGGCGCGCCCGTGACCGTGCACCTGCGCACCGAGGCGAGTTCCTCGGGCACGCTCGTGCTCGTCATCGAGGTCACGGACCGTGGCCCCGGTATCCCCGCCGCCGCTCTGCCGCACATCTTCGACCGCTTCTACAAGGCCGACGCGGCCCGTACGCGTTCGCCCGGCAGTGGCCTGGGCCTGGCGATCACCCTGGAGAACGTGACTCTGCACGACGGCACGATCCGCGCGGGGAACCTCCCCGGCGGCGGTGCCGTCTTCACCGTCGAGATACCGCTCCGGGCCGAGGAGGCCAGCAGATGAGGCGCACGGGGTGGCGCGGTGCCGAGATGAGGCGCACGGGGTGGCGCGGCCTCGCCACGGCCGTCGTCGCCGCGGTCGGCGTACCGCTGGTGGGCGGCTGCGGGATCCAGGACTCCGACGTGGTCGAGGCGGGCGGTCCCGCGACGGTCGAGGCCTTCCTCAACCGTGACGCCGACATGCTGCTCTTCTTCCGTTCCCCGGACGGCGGGGTGAGTGCCGTGATCCGGGAGGCCAGGCCATCGGCCGGGTTCGGCGACGAGTACATCGAACCCGGTGCCGTCACACGGGACCCCTCCGGGCCGGCGGGTCCCGCACCCACGGAGAAGGTCGTCCTGGCGCTGCTCGCCGGCCCGGGTGAGGCTGACCGGGCGGCCGGTCTGACCACGGCGCTTCCCGCTGTCCGCGCGAAGGAAGCGGTGCAGGTGGAGGTCTCGTCGGACGGCGGGGTCACCGCCCGCCTGCCCCTCGCCGTGCAGGGGCTGGACGCCACGGCCGTACGCCAGTTGACCTGCACGATCGCATACAACCAGGCCGAGGACGGGCGGGGGGTCGTGACGCTGAGGGGACAGGACGGGGCGGAGAGGTCCGGTTCCTGCGGGCTCACCCCGGGTTCGCCCGGCTGAGAACAGCTCCTCGGCCGGGCGCCCGTCAGAAGAACACCCCGCACCGCAGCAGCACGTTCGCGTACGGCCGCGCCTCCCCCGTACGGACCACCAGGCGGGCCGTCGCCGTCAGCGCCTTCAGGTCGTCGTGCGGGACGGACTCCAGCCAGGGGAAGTGGGTGTCCAGGAGCGCCGCGGCCGCCGGGTTGGCGTCGCGGATCTCCTCGGCGGCCGTCGCGCCCTCGACGACCAGTTCGTCGAGCAGACCGTCCAGTACCTCGGCGAACGACGGGGTGCCCGCACGGAAGGCCAGGTCGACGACGCGGGGGCCGGACGGTATCGGCATGCCGGCGTCGCAGACCAGGACGGTGTCGCCGTGGCCGAGTTCGGCTATCGCGCCCGCCAGGTGGCGGTTGAGGATGCCCGACTTCTTCACAGCGCGTCGACCTCCTCCAGCGTCGGGAACGACTCCTGCGCCCCTCGTGCCGTGACCGCCGCAGCGCCCACCCGGACGGCGAAGGCCGCCGCCTCCCGCAGATCGTCGCCCCGGCCGAGGCGCCAGGCCAGGGCCGCCGTGAACGCGTCCCCGGCGCCGGTCGTGTCGACGGCCTCGACCTTCGGGCTGACGAGGTGGTCCAGGGAGCCCGTACGGCTGTCCGCGACCAGGGCCCCGGCGGCGCCCAGGGTGATCACGACCGAGCGGGGGCCGAGCGCGAGCAGGGCCGGGGCCCAGTCGTGCGGCCCCTCCCCCGCGTCCTCGCCCAGGATGTACCGCGCCTCGTGCTCGTTGACCACCAGCGGATCGCAGGCGGCGAGCACCTCCCCGGGGAGCGGGGCGGGCGGCGACGGGTTGAGGACGAGCCGGGTGTCAGGCCCCCGGCCGCGTACCGTCTCGGCCACCGTGTCGAGCGGGATCTCCAGCTGTACGGAGATGACCCGGGCGGCGGCCAGCAGCGGGGCCGCCGCCCGGACGTCCTCGGGTGTGAGGCGTCCGTTGGCCCCCGGCGACACCACGATGCTGTTGTCGCCCGAGGGGTCGACGGTGATCAGCGCGACTCCGGTCGGGGCTCCGCCGGTCAGGACGCCGTCCGTGTCCACGCCCGCCGCGCGCTGGGTCTCCAGCAGCAGGCGCCCGTGGTCGTCGTCGCCCACCCGGGCGAGCAGGGCCGTCCTGGCGCCCAGGCGGGCGGCGGCCAGAGACTGGTTGGCGCCCTTGCCGCCGGGGTGGACGGCCAGGTCGGAGCCGAGGACCGTCTCGCCGGGGGCGGGGCGGCGCTCGACGCCGATCACCAGGTCGGCGTTGGCCGACCCGACGACCAGCAGGTCGTACCGGTCGTCGGGGGCGTTGTCGTGCATGGGCGTGCTTCCTGCTTTCGTCGGTCCGGGATCAACAAGCCGGTGCGCGGAGTGGGTTCAGGAGAAGTCGGCGACATTCTCCCTGGTGACCACCTTGACCGGCACCTTCACCGTGCTCGCGACCTTCTCGTCCTTCGCTGCCTTGACCGCGTTCCGCACCGCGATCTTCCCGAGTTCGGCGGGCTGTTGGGCGACCGACGCGTAGAGCGTGCCGGCCTCGACCGCCTTGAGGCCGTCCGGGGTGCCGTCGAAACCGACGACCGAGACGGACTTCCCGGCCTTGCTGCCGAGCGCCTTGGCCGCGCCGAGCGCCATCTCGTCGTTCTCGGCGAAGACGCCGGTGACGCCGGGGTGCGACTGGATCAGGTTCGTCATGACGTCCAGGCCCTTGGTGCGGTCGAAGTCCGCGGGCTGCTTGGCGACCACCTTGATGTCCGGGTACGCCTTCAGCCCCTCGGCGAATCCGGCCCCGCGCTCGCGGCTGGCGGAGGTGCCCGCCGTGCCCTGGAGGATGACGATGCTGCCCTTGCCGCCGAGCTTGTCGGCCAGCGCGTCGGCGGCGAGCTTGCCGCCCGCCACGTTGTCGGAGGCGACGAGGGTGGCGGTGTCTGCCTTGTTGACGCCCCGGTCGGCGGCGATCACGGGGATGTCCGCCTTGTTGGCGCTGCGGACGCCCGGTCCGACGGCATCCGAGTCCACCGGGTTGACGATGATCGAGGAGACTCCCGAACTGGTGAAGTTCTGGAGTTGGTTGGCCTGCTGGGAGGCGTCGTTCTGGGCGTCGGTGACGGTGAGGTCGATGCCCGCCTTCTCCGCTTCCGCCTGTGCGCCTTCCTTCATCTGCACGAAGAAGGGGTTGTTGAGCGTGGAGAGGGACATGCCGATCTTCTTCGTGGAGCCGGACGAACCGGAGTTGAAGTAGGAGACGGCGCCGACGACCAGGGCGACGGCGAGGGCCGCCCCGGCGAACTTGAGTGCTCCCCTGCGGCCCGACCCCGGTGCGCCGGGTGCCGTACCGGCCGAGGAGGCCGCCCCCGAACCGGCCTTGCGGCGCAGGGTGTCGAGCAGGACGGCCAGCGCGATGACGACGCCGATGACGACCTGCTGCCAGAACGCCGACACGGAGAGGAGGTTGAGGCCGTTGCGGAGGACGGCGAGGATCAGCGCGCCGATCAGGGTGCCGGACGCCTTGCCGACGCCGCCGGCCAGGCTCGCCCCGCCGATGACGACGGCGGCGATGGCGTCGAGTTCGTACCCCTGGGCGGCCTGCGGCTGCGCGGAGACGAGACGCGAGGCCAGGACGATGCCCGCGACGGCGGCGAAGAGGCCGGACAGGGCGTAGATGACGATCTTCTGGCGCTTGACGCGGAGACCGGAGAGCCGGGCCGCCTCCTCGTTGCCGCCGATGGCGTACATCGAGCGGCCGATGAAGGTGCGGCCGAGGATCAGCGCGGTGACCAGGCCCATCGCGATCATCACGAGGACGGGTACGGGGAGCCAGCCGCCGAGCGTGTCACCGAGCCGCGAGACGGAGTCGGGGAAGGCGATCGGGCTGCCCTGCGAGATGACGAGCGAGAGACCTCGGGCGATCGAGAGCATCGCCAGCGTGGCGATGAACGGCGGGAGTTTGCCGTACGAGATCAGGGCGCCGTTCACGAAGCCGCAGGCGATGCCGGTGACGATCGCGAGGACGACGGCCAGGACGACGGGTACGCCCGCCGAGGTCGCCGACCAGGCGAGGACCGTCGCGGACAGGGCGGCCACCGAGCCGACGGACAGGTCGATGCCCGCCGAGACGATGACGAAGGTGACGCCGAACGCGAGGATGGCGGTGACGGCCGCCTGGACGCCGACGTTCAGCAGGTTCTGGGTGGTGAGGAAGTCTCCGGAGAGCAGCGACATCGCCACCACGAGGACGACGAGGGCGCTCAGCGCTCCGTTGTCGAGCAGGACGCGGCGTATCACGGAGGTGCCCCCTGCGCCCGTGTCGCTCTTGAGTGTCTCAGTGGCCACGGGGGCCCTCCTCTTCGTTCTTCGGTGCGGGGTGTGCGTGGGGCGGCGTCGGGGTGGAGACCGCGAGGGCCATCACCGCGTCCTGGGTGGCTTCCTCGGCGGGGAGTTCCCCGGCGATCCGGCCCTGCGCCATCACGAGGACGCGGTCGCTCATGCCGAGCACCTCGGGCAGATCGCTGGAGATCATCAGGACGGCGTGGCCGGAGGCGGTCAGTTCGTTGATGAGCTGGTAGATCTCGACCTTGGCGCCGACGTCGATGCCCCGGGTGGGCTCGTCGAGGATGAGGACCCGGGTGTCGGCCAGCAGCCATTTGCCGATGACGACCTTCTGCTGGTTGCCGCCGGACAGCGTGCGCACGTGCTGGCCGATGCCGGACATGCGGACGCCGAGCTGCTTCGCGATGCGGGCGGCGGCGGTGCGCTGGCCCTTGAGGTCGACGAGCCCGGAGCGGGTGGCGGACCGCAGGGTGACCAGGCCCAGGTTCTCCTGCACGGAGGCGTCGAGCACCAGCCCCTGGCCCTTGCGGTCCTCGGGTACGAGGCCTATCCCGGCGCTCATGGCGGCGGGGACGTCGTGCCGGGCGAGGCGTTCGCCGCGTACGTCGACGGTGCCGGCGTCGTACGGGTCCGCGCCGAAGACCGCGCGCGCCACCTCCGTACGCCCGGCGCCGACGAGTCCGGCGAGGCCGACGACCTCGCCGGCGTGCACGTCGAAGCTGATGTCGTGGAAGACACCGTCACGGGTCAGCCCCCGCACGGACAGCAACGCGTCGCCGGTGTCGGGGCGTTCGCGCGGGTACTGCTGCTCGATGCTGCGGCCGACCATGAGCTGGACGAGTTCGTCCTCCGGGGTGGAGGCGGGGACCTGGTCGATGCTGCGGCCGTCGCGGAGGACGGTGACGCGGTCGCCGAGTGCGGCGATCTCTTCCAGGTGGTGGGTGATGAAGACGATCCCGACGCCGTCCTCGCGGAGTTGGCGGACGATCGCGAAGAGCTTGTCGACCTCTTCGGAGGTGAGGACGGCGGTCGGCTCGTCCATGATGAGGACGCGGGCGTCCAGGCTGAGCGCCTTGGCGATCTCCACCATCTGGAGCCGGGCGATGCCCAGTTCCCGGACCTTGGCGTCGGGGCGCACGTCGACGCCTACCCGGCGCAGCAGCTCTGCCGCGTCCTGGCGCATCCGCCGGTGGTCGACGAGCCCGTAGCGGCGCGGCTGGCGGCCGAGATAGATGTTCTCGGCCACCGTCAGATCGGGGACGAGGTTGAACTCCTGGTAGATGGTGGCGATCCCGAGCCGTTCGGCGTCCTGGGCGCCGTCGATGCGGACCTCGCGGCCCTCGGCGAGGATGCGGCCGTGGTCGGGGCGGTAGGCGCCGGAGAGCATCTTGATGAGGGTGCTCTTGCCCGCGCCGTTCTCACCGAGCAGGACGTGCACTTCGCCTCTGCGGAGGTCGAAGTCGACGTTGTCGAGCGCCACGACGCCGGGGAAGGTCTTGCGCAGACCCTCGATGCGCAGCAACTCGTCGGGCGCGGTGGTGGGTTGCTCCTCCGGTGCGGTCACCGGTCGCTCCTCTGGTTCGTTGCGGCCCCGCCGGACGAGCGGCGTACGACGAGGCGGGCGGGCAGGGTGACGGACTGCGGGGTCCGTCCTTCGATCAGGTCGGCCAGCGCGCGCACGGCGGCCCGTGCCAGGTCGGCGGTGGGCTGGGCGATGGCGGTGATCGGCGGATCGGTGTGGACGAACCACGGGATGTCGTCGAAGGCGGCGAGCGCGATGTCGTCGGGGACCCGCAGGCCGCGCGCCCGGATCGCGTCGAGGGCGCCGAGTGCCATGAGGTTGTCGGCGGCGAACACGACCTCGGGCGGTTCGGCCAGGGCGAGGAACCGCTCGGTGGCCCGGCGTCCGCTGGCGGCCTGGAAGTCGCCCTGCCCGATGTAGGCGTCGGGCAGGGCGAGCCCGAGCCCCCGCAGGGCCTCCCGGAACGCTTCGACCCGCTCGTTGCCGGTGGTGGTGGCGGCGGGCCCGGCGATGATGGCGAGCCTGCGGTGACCGAGTCCGTGCAGATGGGCGACGAGATCCTTGACCGCGCCCGTACCGTCGGCCCGGACGACGGGCACGTCGATGCCGGGGATCCAGCGGTCGACGAAGACCATCGGCGTACCGCCCAGGGCGACGTCCCGCATCAGCGGGGAGCCGCCGTCGGCGGGCGAGACGAGGAGCCCGTCGATCCTGCGGTCGATGAGCGTGCGGATGTGGTGGTCCTGGAGCTCGGGCCGCTCGTCGGCGTTGCCGATGATGACGCTGTAGCCGAGCGCGCGGGCCTCTTCCTCGACGAAGCGGGCCAGCTCGGTGAAGTACGGGTTGAGCACATCACTGATGACCAGGCCGAGGGTGCGGGTCTGGGCGGTGCGCAGCGAGCGGGCCACCGCGTTGGGCCGGTAGCCGAGCGCCTCGACGGCGGCGAGGACACGGGTGCGCGCCTCTGCGCTGACGGACGGATGGCTGTTCAGCACGCGCGAGACCGTGGCGACGGACACTCCCGCCTCGGCCGCGACATCCTTGATGCTCGCCATGTCCGGACCACCTCCTTGTGGTTTCCGTACACCTCGAAACCCGGTGACCGACCGGTGGTGGACCGGTTCACGACGCCGTGGAATCGATTACACGGATGATTGGAATCGATTACATGGCCGAAAGCAAGACCCCCTCCCGTGGCCGAGACCGGATCGTGACGGGAGGGGGCGGTCAGCTTCCGGTTCGTAGGTCACCGGTTCCGCTGCGGCTCGACCTGTTGGGGCCGGTAGATTCGACGGGCAGCTGATCAGTAACGGAAGCGGACGGGTGCCGCGGGTGTGACAGGGGCGGGGCGGGTTGCGGAGCGAACGGGGCCGGGGTCACCACCGGGGAGCATTGCTGGAGTGTTGGCGCGCGATCGAGCTGTTCGGTCCACCGAGCATCCCGGCGGCGCGCCGACGGCGCTCCGCCGCACGGTCCGGGCCCCGGGACGAGTACATCGTCGACCTGACGCCGCAGCCGGGACGCCTGCCGTCGCGCCTGCCGTGGGACGCCGATCATCCGGAGACGGCCGCACGCCGGGCACCGCGCGGCCGGATGTGGCGGCACGAGATCTACTGCGGGGTCTTCGATCTGGAGCTGCTCCGTCAGGCGATGGTCTCGGTACTGCCTGCGGGGACCGATCCGGATCCCGGGGTGCCACAGTCCGAGCTGAAGCTGTCGGGCCAGAGCGCGATGTTCGCCCTGGTCCTGGACGATGAGGGGCGTCCGGTCGAGGAAACGTCGGTGATTTCCGCCTGCGCCTGGGCGACCGGTCGTCTCTTCGATCCGGGACCTTCGACACCGGGGTGGCTGGACGGCTTCGAGGATCTCGACGACGCGTTCGGCGCGGCGATCGACGAGCTGACGGCTACCACGATTCCCTATGGCTCCGCCGCCCGCCCCGGCACGACGGACGAGCAGCGGCCCCGCTCCGGACCTGGGCCGGAAGCCGGGGCCGGGGCCGACAGTGGGAGCTGGCAACGGCTGGTCGGTGAGATTCTGGGCGGCGCCGCCGTCGGCGCGGTCGAGGCGCTGTTCGGGGAGGTCGTCGGGCTCGCTCTGCAGGGCGCGGCCGAACCCCTGGTACGTCGCGCCGCGGACTGGGTGGCGTCCCGCAAGCTCGTCGAGAGTCAGAGGGACCACGAAGGTCCGGAAGGTGGCAACGGTGTTCCGGAGCGGGCGTCGGGCGGCTCGGCGGAACCGTCGGAGCGGGACGAGGACAGCTCCGGTCGCCGCGCGCTCGGGCTGGCCGATCTCGTCGCCCTGACCGCGCAGATCGCCGATCTGTGCGGAGTGCGGGACCGACTGCGGCCGGAGGTGATCCGGGTGCGGAGCACGTTGGTCTACCGGCCCAAGGACCCCCGGACGAAGTCCGCCGTGGCGCCCTTCCTGAACAGCCTGCTCCCTCCTGATCTCGCCCGGGTGGCCGAGGCCGCCGGGAAGGGAATCGGACCTGCTCTGGAGGCGTATCTGACCGAGCACGATGCTGTTTCCGTCCGGAAGCGGACGGATGTGCGCCGGGAGCGCGGAGCCGTGCTGGCCGGGGTCGGTCCGGAGTTGGTTCCGTCGGGGCGGTGGCCCTCACCGGCGCAATACCCGCTCGCCCTGAGCCAGCAGTTCGCGGTAGACCGGATGCTGGCCGACCGGGCGGGCACCGAGGGTGGCATGTTCTCCGTGAACGGCCCTCCCGGCACCGGCAAGACGACAATGCTGCGTGACCTGGTCGCCGCTCTGGTCGTCGAGCGGGCAGCGGTGCTGGCCACGTTCGACCGTCCCGGACAGGCATTCACCGGTCCGGCGTGGCGGGGGAAGGACCGGCAGGGCAAACACGCGCGGTTCGTCGCGCGGCTCGACCCCCGGCTGACCGGTTTCGAGATCGTGGTCGCCTCCTCCAACAACGGCGCGGTCGAGAACATCACGGCCGAATTGCCCGGCATCGACGCGCTCGGTGAGCACTGGCGCGACGGCCCCGGTCACTTCTCCGACCTCGCCTCCGCCCTCCTCGGCGGCCGCGCGTGGGGGCTGGTGGCAGCGGTGCTCGGGAACAAGACCAACCGCAAGGAGTTCAGCGAACGCTTCTGGTGGGGCCGACTCCCCGAGAAGGAGGCCGAAGCCCGGTCCGAGGCAGGACAGCCTCCTCTGCGCGGCATGCAGGCCGTCCTGACCGACTGGATCCCGCCGCGGACTCCGCCCGGCGGTCGGCGTGCCCCGGCCCCGGCGGATCGGACCGGGCCGGCCGGACCCACCGAGCCCGTACCGTCGTGGGCTGCCGCCGTCGCCGCGTTCCGCGCCGCCCAGGCCGAGGTCGAGCGTCTGCGCACCGAGCGCGCCCGGCTGGCCTCGGCGCTGGCGGCCGTCGAATCCCCGTCGGCCGGCCAGCGGATCGCGGACCTGGAAGCCGCCGTGCGCCGCGCGGACCAAGAGGTCACTGCCTCTACGACTGCCTTCGAACGGGCCATCACCGCCGCCGACGGAGCCCGGAGCGCCGCCGCCGGGGCGGAGGCCCTGCACCGGGCGGCCACCGCGCACGTGCCACGGGCCCGGCAGGAGCTGGCCACTGCCCGTGCCGACCTCTCCGCCGCCCGTGAAATGGCCACGTATCACCGCGACTACGTCACCGCGCTCACTGCCCGCCGGGACGCTCCGCCTGTCGTCGAGAGGGGCCTGCGCGGAGGACTGCGGCGCCTGCTCCAGAGCTCGGCCGACCGGCAGGCCGCCCAGTGGCAGCAGGAGCATACCCAGGCCGAGATCGCACAGTTGCTCGTCCAGCAGCGCATCGCCCTCGACGACTCCCTGGCAGAGATCTCCTCGGCTGTTCGCGCCGAGGCCCTTGCCGAAGACCGGAACGCCCAGGCCGCCACCGCCGTCGACGAGGCCGCCGCGCGCCTCACCGCCGCCCGCGCGCGTCAAGAAGCCACGCGCTCCCGGCAGGCCGCGGCGGACACCGCCGTACGGCGTGCCCGGCGGGCCGCCGAAGCGGCGCGCCACGACGTGCGGGCCGCCATCGCCGAGCTCGACGGACAGCACCAGACGCTGCAGCAGGCGGCCGGCCTGCTGCCCTCGCTGCCGCTCGGCTGGCAGCACCTCGACGAATCGGCTCAGGAACTCGGCTCCCCCTGGTCCGACGAGGCCTGGTCCACCGCACGCAGCGACCTGTTCCTGCGCGCCCTCGACCTGCACCGCGCCTTCGTCGCCGGGGCAGCCAAGAAGGTCCGTGGAAATCTCCAGGTCCTGGTGGAGCTGATGGCGGGCACCAACGGGCCGCTCCCCGACGAGGAGGTCGAGCATGCCTGGCAGACCCTCTTCCTCCTGGTGCCCGTCGTCTCCACCACGTTCTCGTCCGTCGGCAGCATGTTCGCCCGCCTCGGCCGGGAGTCGATCGGCTGGCTGCTCGTCGACGAAGCCGGGCAGGCGACGCCGCAGGCCGCCGTCGGGGCACTGTGGCGTGCCCGCCGAGCCGTTCTGGTCGGCGACCCCCTCCAACTGGAGCCTGTCGTCACCATGCCCGCGGCTCTGCAGCGGCGGCTGCTGCGCGCCTACGGCGTCGACGAACGGTGGCTGCCCTCGGCCACGTCCGCCCAGGCCGTGGCCGATCGGACCAACCGCTACGGCACCTACCTGCCGGCCCCGGGCAGCGACGAGCATGTCTGGGTGGGATCACCTCTGCGCGTCCACCGCCGATGCGAGGACCCGATGTTCACCGTCAGCAATGCCGTCGCCTACGACGGCCTCATGGTCCACGGCACCGCCCCACAGGCGTTCCCCGACAGGGAGCGCGATGGGCTGCTGCCCAGCCGCTGGCTCAACACCGACGACCCCACCCGCCCGGCCGACGCCCCATGGGGCGAGCGCGATCGCCGTGCCTTCGAGTTCGTCCTCGATCTCCTGGAGCGGCACGGCGTCGGTGTCGAACGCATTCGCGTCATCGCTCCGTTCCGGGCGCTCGTCGCCGAGTGCAAGAAGGTCTGCCGCGGCCGTGCGGGCTGGACCGCGGACCTCCTGGAGGAACGCTGCGCCACCGTCCACCGTGCGCAGGGCAAGGAAGCCGACGTGGTCGTCCTCGTGCTCGGCGGAGGGCGCCCCGGAGCCCGCGAGTGGGCGGCCGGCACACCGCATCTGCTCAACGTCGCCGCGAGCCGCGCCAAGCGCCGCCTCTACGTCGTCGGGGAGCGCAGCTTGTGGGCCACTCTCCCCCATTTCAACGTCCTCGCCGCCGAACTGGCGGAGTTCGACCACCATCGTGACCGGGCGGCCTGGCCACCGGACGGCGAATGACCGGCACCGGAGCCTCGCTCGGAGCGCGGGCCCGCTCACCGGTCGTCGGCAGCTCGGGGACGGCGTCCTCGTCATTGGAGTGAGTACGGGGCCACGCTCGGTTGAGTCATCCGTCTCATGTCCGGCGGCGGCGAACCGGTGAGGATCAGGGCATGGATTCTCGCACCTATGACGCGCTCTACGGACCGGCCCGCATCACACCTCCGCCTCGCCGCCCCGGTGTGGTGCTGCTGTCCGCGGTGCTGTGGCTGCTCACGTCGCTGTCCGTCTCCTGGCTGTGCTTCCTGGTCGGGATGACAGCGCTGTGGGGAGCGGCGGCCGGTGCGCCGGTCGGCGGCCTTCTGCTGTGCTGCTTCGCGGTCCTGTGCGTCGGCGCGGGCATGTTCGTCGCGGTCTGCCGGGCACCGGCGGTGCGGCGTATGTCCGGTGACGCGCGCAGTCTCCTGCTGGGAGCGCTGGCCTGTCCGGTTCCCCTGGTCCTGGCGGCGGCTGCGTGGTTCTCCATCGGGTGATCGGCTCCGCAGCGCATCCGGACTCTGCCCACCGGGGCATGCCACCGGTCCGGCAAAGCAGAAGACCCCATGCGAAGTGGATCGAACACCGGCAAGCCGTCGTCGGACTGATCAATGAGTACCACCGAGCCGGCTGATCGTCCGGCAAGGCCGCGTCACCACGCCCCGCAACTCGCCGTTGCCCGTTACGGCCGGATGCACCTCCACCACACGCACAGACGTGTCGATCGGTGCGGGGCGGGTGCCGGCTGATTCAGCGTTGGGCAGGGGGAAGGCACGGTCGCTGTCTGCGGAGTAGCCGACCTCGCCCTCGATCACCGGCACCCGAACGAAGAGAGCACCCGGCGCGTGCGGGTAGAAGTCGGCCGAACCCTCCGCCGGAAGCGTGGCATTGCGTCGGATGATGGCGCCGAAGCCCTCCCGTTCGCCCGCGCTCACAGCCGTGCCCAGGTCGTAGCTGGTGCCCAAGGAGAAGTCTCTGTCGTCGCCGAGTTCGCCGTCGAGGGAGGCCGCACAAATGAGTGCGCCTCGGGCGACGGCGGTCATGGGCCGACACGGGCCGCTGTCGACGATGCGATCGTGGCCGAGGAGCTCGCCCAAGGCATGACGCGCCTGGGGGATCTGCGAGGCCCCGCCGATCATCTTGGCCAGCGCGTTGTCGAACTCCAGGCCTCCGAGGGCAGTGATGCCACGGGAGGTCTGCTCTTCGAAGAGGCCGTCGCCGTATTCGAGGACGGTGACGTCGATGGTGCTGCCGCCCCAGCCGAAGAGTCGGTCAGGTCGAGCAGCTGGGCGGAGACGCCTTCCTTCATCCGGCTGAAGAGGGAGGCCGCCGCGACCGCGCTGCGGAATTTCTCCGAGCCGACCCAGACGTGGTGTTCTTCAAGCTGGGCTGCGACCCCGAGGCCGTCGATGTTGCCGTCCGTCAGTTCCGCTGCGTCGCGGTCATCGGCGTCACCGAGGACGCGCTGCCGTTCCCGAAGGCGGTCACACCGCCCGAGGTGGACTCCAAGCAACACGAGACGGACATGCTGTCGGAGCGCTGCCTGCTGTTCGTCGCCTGCACAAGGGCCCGCGACAGCCTGTACGTCTGCTGGCCGGGCAAGCCCAGTCCGTTTGGGTGGAGGCAGGAGTGCAGAGCGAGTTCCTCACTGTCTGGTTCTGCCGGCATGGGTCAGGCAGACTCTTCGTCAGAGCTTCGTGTCCCGCACAGGACACGGACATGGAACAAGGCGATCGCCACCCGTGGCGCCTCCGCCGCCGACGCTGACGTGGCGCACCGTCGCGACCGGAGGGGCAAGGCGGGGCACGGCGGAGTTCGCGCGGCAAGGGGGCCGATCGTGAGTGCTCAGGAAACGCACTTCCAGGGTGCAGAGATCTTGCAGAGCACACGTACTCATGTCCGCTGGACCTTGCAGAAGCTTTCCGCACCGATTTCGTTCTCGTGCCATCAATGCGGCAGGGCAACCACGGACACGGTGGTCGCCATCAAGACCACGAGTGCGGGCCGGAAACTCGCCCACTGCGCGGACTGCCACCTTCATAGACTCACCAACGTGGCCAGTACGCATGAGCCTCATGCCCCGGTCGTCGGCACTGCCTCGGCTCCTGACGGTGCAAAAGGTGCAGCAACCTCCAGGCCCGACCAGACGGTACTGATCCGGCAACCGGACCCGGGCCAACCCCATGACGTAGTCGAGACGGCCTCCGAACTACAGTGGACGTTCGTGATCCGCCGACATCACGTGGAGCACGGGCAGTGTCCGCTCCCCTCGCAGGCCGCACGTCGGATCCGGACGGCCAAAGTCGTGCACCTTGACCACGGCGGGGGCTTCCCGACAGTGTTATTGGATTCGCTCCGCAAGAAGGTCACCAAAGAGCACCTCCGAGGGATCCGCTGGCAGGGCGCGGAACTCCTGCCCGGCACGCGGATCACGGCCAAACTGGACCGCAGCCGGCTGCGTCTGTCTCTCACCCCACTGGAACGTCCCGTCTTCATCGGGTCGAAACGGTTCTCTTACGCGTACGACCCCCGCATCATCGCCCGTGAACTCCCGATGAGCCTGGCCCACAGCCCAGCGGGCATCGGTGTCTCGCTCGATGTGCTGGTGCAGGAGACAATCCGCAAACTCGGCTATCTCGACGAGTTGGGCAGCGCGCTTCTGCCGGTGGAGAACCTGATCCGCGGCGTTCGAAGCCGTGGCACGTCCCACCAGTACTCGAGCGACGCGATCCGCGCTTCGGTGAACGGGCTCATCAACCGAAGCCGCCTCACCTGGGAAACAGGAAGCTGTGCGGCCGACGGCGTTCTTCACTTTCCGGCCCGTCCGGGCGAGAGAACGGTCCGCCTCGTCTGCTACACGCCCTTCGTATTGCCCAAGCCGAAGAACCAGCGGGTCGTACACCTGCCGAGCGCCTCTTCACAGCACGGCGTCGCGGGGCACCTGATGAAGATCGAGCACCTGGGCAAGCAGGCCAGCGTTACGGCCCAGGCCGCGTACGCCGAAGCTCACCGCAGCGCCGGACTGACCGGGACCCATCAGCTGCCGAAGGGACACACCTACGTCAAACCTCACGAGCGCGGAGGCCCGACGTAGGTAGGAGAATGGAGGTGCCGTTCACTACCGAATGCTCTGCAACAACCGTTCCGTTGCAGTGACGGTCCAGAAGTTCCATCCGTTCCGATTCGGATTTACGTGCGGGTTCAGGGCGTGGACCACGGCGACCGCCGCCCCGCTGGGAGTCTCGTACTCGCCTCGTCCCGGACCGGAGGGGATCCTCACGACGCGCGACAGGGGATCGTAGTAGGCGTCGACGCGCTGGCCTTCGTAGACCGCGTGGATTTCGACACCGCGCTTCGTGCGAAGTTCTTGGATCTCTGCCCCGACGAGCGTGGGTGCGGTCGGGCCCTCCACGATCAGCTGCTCGTCGCCAGGCAGCTCGTCGATGTCCCGGGGGATGACCTGTGCGTCGTAGCTGGGAAGACCGAGCAACTCGTTGAGGACGTTGGCCAGCAGACTCCGGCGTGCGGCCAGGAAGTCGGGGAAGCGGTCCAGGGACCGCAGCTCTGGGTCGCCGGGGATCCACTGTTCGGCCAGGCGCTCCGGCGCGATCCCCGCCATGTAGTCGACGGGCAGACCGGAGGAGATCATCTTGTTCGTCTGACCGGTGACGAAGGCAAGGTTGGCGAGGCTGTTCCACTCCTCTTTCGCGTATGTCCCCTGGACTCGGGCGCGCGGGAAGACGTGATGGAATTCGATCTTGGCGCCGCTGTTCATCGGCTGGTCGCTGATGGCGATGTTGGTCGCCCAGTCCCGCGCCGTGCCCCGCAACGCGGCGATATAGAGCAGTTTGAAGAAGGGGTGCGTGGAGTACTTCTGCTCCAGGTCCCTCGGGTGGAGGGCGCTGTCCCGGGACCGGGTGCCGGAGGCCCGGCGAATGAGTTCGGCGAACAGGCCCTCTCCCTCACGCGATTTGATCAGCCTTGCCTCCGAGTCGAGTTTGCCCTCGACCTGCAGCGAGTAGTGACTGAACGCCATCGCCGTGTACACCCAGCGACGCAGTAGCTGAGCCTCCCCCGGACGCAGCTTGCCGTCCCGGTGGTGCAGCAGCAGGGCGGGCACGATGGTGACGTTCGGTGACGAGAGGACCTCGGACCGGGGGATCGCGCACTCGCCCTTCAGGAAGTCGATGGCGAAGCGCAGCGCCCTCTCGGTGGCGTGCCAGGCCTCCTTCAGCGCGGCTTCGTCCATGTCCGCCCCGATGAGCTTGATGTGATGAGCGCCCGTTCCCGCGAGGAGGCTCGTGAGACGCAGCACGGCTTCCCTGTTCAGGGCGAAGTTGCTGTCCTGCAGCTCCTGGTGGAAGGCGTCCATGGTGTCCAGGCCGTCGGACCACCGCGCCGCGATGGCGCTGTAGACGAGGTCACCCTTGGACAGCCTTCGACCGCCCTTGTTCAACCGGGCGAAAAGTTCGGCGACTTCCTCGTAGTCGTCGGACTCGTAGGTGATGACGGCGATCTCCTGCTTACGGATGTCGTGCACCTTCTGCAAGCGCTGCATCCATGCGCCGAACTGCGGGGCGGAGTAATCGACCCCGGCCGCTCTGAGCACCTCGTGGTACTGCACGTTCTCCTGCAGCAAGGTGGAAACACGGAACAGGAGCGGGTCCTTGCTCTGGATCGCGCTCGGGTTGACGAACTCCTCGGTGCGCACATCGAAGCGCAGGTCGATCAGTCGGCCGTCCGCCTTTGACTCCGGCCGGTACACCCAGGCCAGGGAGGTCAACCGCTGTTGCCCGTCCAGGAGGTAGAGAGGCTGGTGCGCCGACTTGTCGGCCTGGACGACAGCAGCCGTCTTGAAGGGGACGGTCAGATTGGTCTTCCACAACAGCAGGGCACCGACGGGGTAGCCGCGGTAGAGGGAGTCGAAGAGATCGCGTACGTCGGGCCTCATCCAGACGAAGTCGCGCTGGATGGAGGGGATGACGACCTTGCCCTGCAGCAGGTCCTCGATTTGAGAAGCGATCCTTTGGTTTGCCAGCCCCATGCTGCCCCCAGCCTGTGTGTGCTCCGCCACACACACGCTATCAACTGCCGAGAAGGGCCAACTGCGGCCGAGCGAAACCACCTTCGCCTGCCAGGGGCGTCGCGTACCCCGCTCGGCCCTGCACGGTTTCGGGCCACGCGTCCGCGCGGCGGAGATGGAGGAGGCTGAACGCGACGACCGGGTCGAGCAGGTGCGTGAGTTGGTGGACGGCGGTGCCGCGTACGAGGAGATCGGTGCCTGTGCGCGGTCATAGTGACGTGCGAGAAAGCCCGGAACCGCTCGATCGCAACCGCAGTACCCGCGATCGCGGCACTACCGCTCACGGTCCTGCGTGGCGGCAACCCGCGGCCACTTGCATGCGAGGCACCGGCCCTTCATTCCCGGTCCCCGCGGCCTTCTCGCAGGCCCGCCCGGGCGCGATGTGGACCGTCAGCGCGGCAGCGGCGAGGTGGGAGGGCAACCGGGAGGTGTCAGAGCGCCGCAACCCAACCCGGTGAGCCCTCCGACCCGCCCCTGGCGCGACCGCTTCCGACCGAGCAGGTCGAGCCTCCGCCACGCGCGTGACACACCTCCGCCGCGCTCCGCCCCTGAAAACCCCACATGCCTGCGCCACGGCTACCGGCCGTCGCGCAGGCATGTCCTGTTTCCGCAGGTGAGAGGCTCAGTACCTGGACCGCCACCGCCTCACCTCCTCATCGAGCCGATCATGAGGCTCGAGGCCCCAGAAACGCCGAATTACCGGTGAGTCACATGACTCGACCGGTAATTCGTGAACGCTTCAGGACGATCTCGCTAAGGTCCCGCACTGGTGTCCGAGGGGGGACTTGAACCCCCACGCCCGATAAAGGGCACTAGCACCTCAAGCTAGCGCGTCTGCCATTCCGCCACCCGGACAAGGTGTCTGTCGTTCGCGGTGTGTTCCCCGCGGCGACATGGAAAACAATACCAGGGGTTCGGCGTGCCCTTCACCCGCATATCCGGTGGTCAGTGCGGTGCGGCGGGCCGGTGGGCGGTCGGCCTCCCCGGTCCGTGGGGGTCGCGGGGCTACCTTCGCGTTCATGAGTGATCGCGGCTACCGCCGGCCCCGCCCGCTGTCCCCTCTGCGCGAGCATCTGCGCGACACGTTCTGGTTCGCCCCGACCATGGGGTTCGTCTGCGTGTTCGTGCTGTGGTTCGTCGCCGCCGAACTCGACGACGCGATCGTCCGGCTGTTCCAGCGGGAGGAGGCGTACGACGAGCTGGGGGATCTCATCGGGTTCTCCCAGGACACGAAGACCGTGGTGACCACGGTCAGCTCGGCGATGATGACGTTCATCGGTGTCGTGTTCAGCATCTCGCTGGTCGCGGTGCAGATGGCCAGCGGTCAGCTCACCCCCCGCGTGGTGCGGATCTTCGTCAGGAGCCGGATCAGCAAGCTCACGATGACGGTGTTCCTGGCGACGTTCCTCGTGTCGCTGCTGGTGCTCTCCTCGTACGAGAGCGAGACGGACCCGCGCCGGGTGGTGTCGGTCCCGCTGGTGCAGAGCCTGCTGATCCTGGTGCTCGTCGGGATGAGCCTGCTGCTCTTCGTCGTCTACGTGAGCTCGACGCTGCGGCTGATGCAGGTGGGGCCGGTCGTCGACCGGATCGCGCGGGACTCGTTCCGGGTCCTCGGCAGGATGCCTCGGGGGCCGCGGGGGGACGACGAGGTGGGGCCCGAGACGGCGCGCGTCGTGTACGAGGGGCGGGCCGGGGTGCTGCGGGACGTGAACACGGCGCGGCTGGTCCGGGCCGCGCGGCGGCAGGGCGTGGTGTTGCGGGTGATCCCCCGGATCGGGGACTTCGTCGTGCCGGGGACGCCGATGCTCGCCGTTCACGGCGGGGCCGTGCCGCCCCGGCTCCGGCTGCGGTCCGCCGTCTCCGTCTCGGTGGAGCGCACACTGCACCAGGATCTGGCGTTCGGGCTGCGTCAGCTCGCGGACATCGCGCTGCGGGCGCTCTCCACGTCCGTGAACGATCCGACCACCGCTGTGCAGTGCCTGGACCGGATCGTGCAGTTCCTCGCGGCCGTGGCGCGTCTGCCGCTCGGCACCGTGTACCACCGGGACCGGGCCGGGCGGGTGCGGCTCGTGCAGGACGGTCCGGGCTGGGACGACCTGGTGGACCTCGCCTTCGAGGAGATCCGCTGGTGTGTCGCCGGCAGCCCTCAGGTCTCGCGGCGGCTCATGGCGGGACTCGACGATCTGTTGCTGATCGTTCCCGAGGACCGGAGGAAATCGCCGGCCCGCCATCGTGAGCTGCTCGTCCAGACCATGGAGCGGGCCGTTCCGGTGGCCGCCGACCGCGCGTTCGCCCTGCTTCCGGACCGGCAGGGCATCGGGTAGGACCGTAGGCACGGGGCGGGGCGGCCCGGCCCGCCGGGATCCCTCCGGCGGGCCGGGCCTGGCGCGTCAGTCGCCGCAGCGGCCCTCACGCAGCGAGTGCAGGTGCTCGCTCGACTTGCGGGCGAAGGCGAGCGAGTCCACCGGGTTGTCGTGCTCGGCCTGCCAGTGGTGGTAGCTCCGGCCGTGGTGGGTGCGCTTGGTGACCTTGGACAGGAACGTCTTGTAGTCGATGTCCCCGTCGCCCACGTCCGACATGCGGTAGCCGTCGCGGGTCGTCTCGTCGCGGACCCCGTCCTTGACATGGAAGAGCGGGTAGCGGTTCGGGTACTTCAGGACGTACTTCAGCGGGTCGAGCGGGGCCGCGGTGCCGTCCACGCGCTTGCTGAAGCGGAACTGGGCGCAGTACGCCCAGTAGATGTCCATCTCCAGGTAGACGAGGTCCGGGTCGGTCTCGGCGAGCAGGACGTCGTAGAGGCGCACGTTCGGCTTGTCGGTCGCGAAGGAGAACTCCTCGGCGTGGTTGTGCTGGTAGAACTTCATGCCCCGCTTGCGGGCGGCGGCGCCGTACTTGTTGAAGTCGTCGGCCGCCCGCTTCCAGCCGTCCACCGTGGAGCCGTAGCGGAACGGGCCCGAGGCCGTGCCGATGTGCTTGAGGCCGAGCGCCTGGGCGTCGTCGAGGACCTTCTCCAGGTTCTGGGCGAAGGTGTACGCGGCGGGGTTGTTGTCGTCGTAGTAGCCGACGTGGCTGCCGATCGGGTTGAGGCCGTGGTCCCGGGCCAGCCGCTTGAGCCGGTCCAGCGTGATGGGGCCGGCCGAGCCCTGGGTGTAGCCCGCGAGTTCGATCTCGTCGTAGCCGTACTTCTCCAGTTCGGCGAAGACCGGTGCGAAGCCCAGCGTGGAGATCTGGTCGCGGAGGCTGTAGAGCTGGATGCCGAGGCGGCCGGGGGGCAGGACGGGCTCGCCCTTGCCGTGGCCGTGCCCATGGCCGTGGCCATGACCGTGGCCATGACCGTGCCCGTGGCCGTTCCCGTGGCCCTGGCCCCGGTCGGCTGCCTGGGCGCTCGCCGTGCCGATGATCGTGGCGGCGGTGGCTCCTGCGGCGACACCGAGGATGTTGCGGCGGCTCAGTCTGCGGGCGAGTTCGGTGTCCTTGGAGGTGCGGCTCATGTTCGGATGTCTCCCTTGCTGGCCTGACGGGGTGAGTGGTGCGGTGCGTGCGGTGCCGGGGTGCGTGACCGGGATCTGTCAGTGCAGTCCGGCAAGCTGGAGGAGCAGGGACTTCACTTCGGTGGCCCTGACCCGGTCGGTGAACGCGTGGGGGGTGGAGCAGAGGATGAGCGGACCTTCGTCGTCGCTCTCGGGGAGGCGGCCGTGGCTGCCGCGAATGGGTGAGGGGTCCAGCGGGACGACCGCCATGCGGTAGCGCATGCCGAGCTTCTTGCGGGCGACCGCCGAGACGGCCTTGACCCGGACGTAGGGGTCCTCGGGGTCCATGAAGAGCTCGACGGGGTCGTAGCCGGGTTTGCGGTGGATCTCGACGAGCTGGGCGAAGTCGGGGGCGCGCGCGTCGTCGAGCCAGTAGTAGTACGTGAACCAGGCGTCCTTCTCCGCGACGGCGACCAGTTCGCCGGAGCGGGGGTGGTCCAGGTGGTGCTCCTTCTTGCCCTCGTCGTCGAGGAGCTGCTCGATGCCGGGCAGGTCCGCGAGGGCGGCCCGGGTCTCCTCCAGGTCCTCGGGACGGCGTACGTAGATGTGGGCGAGCTGGTGGTCGGCGACGGCGAACGCACGGGAGGCCATCGGGTCCAGGTATTCCATGCCGTCCTGGGTGTGGACCTCCAGCAGGCCCGCCCGGCGCAGGGCCCGGTTGATGTCGACCGGGCGGTTCACGCGGGTGATGCCGTATTCGGAGAGCGCGACGACCGTACGGCCTTCGGCCCGGGCGTCGGCCAGCAGCGGGGCGATCGCCCGGTCCAGGTCGGCGGCGGCCCGGTGGGATCGGGGGTCGTCGGGGCCGAAGCGCTGGAGGTCGTAGTCGAGGTGGGGCAGATAGCAGAGGGCGAGGTCGGGGGTGCGGGTGGCGATGATGTGCCGGGTGGCGTCGATGATCCACTGGGAGGAGACGAGGTCGGCGCCGGGGCCCCAGAAGTGGAAGAGGGGGAACGTGCCGAGTTTGTCGGTCAGTTCGTCGTGCAGGGCGGGCGGCCGGGTGTAGCAGTCGGGTTCCTTGCGGCCGTCGGCGTAGTAGACGGGGCGCGGGGTGACGGTCCAGTCGGTGTCGGCGCCCATCGCGTACCACCAGCAGATGTTGGCGACCGTGTAGCCGGGGTGGGCGCGACGGGCGGCGTCCCAGAGTCTGTCGCCCTCGACGAGCCCGTTGTGCTGCCGCCAGAGAAGGACGTCGCCGAGTTCGCGGAAGTACCAGCCGTTGGCGACGATGCCGTGTTCGGCGGGCATCGCACCGGTGAGGAAGGTGGACTGGGCGGCGCAGGTGACGGCCGGCAGCACCGTGGACAGCGGTGCCTGTGCACCCCGCTCCCCCAGGGCCCGGAGGTTCGGCATGTGGGCCAGCAGCTGGGGGGTGAGGCCGACGACGTCGAGGACGAGGAGGGGGGTGGGGCCACCGGTCCCCTGTGCGGATTCCGTTCCGGGTTCGGGCGCGCTCATGGCAGTTCCTTGAGGCCGAGGTCGACCAGGAGGTCGCGGGCGAGGGTGAGTTCGGCGGCGATGCCGTCGGCGAGCTGGGTGCGGGTGCGGGGCCGTAGCTCCGCCGGCAGCGCCTGCCAGGTGTACGTCTCCACCTCCAGGTGCCGGGTCAGCGGCGCGGGTCCGCCGACGAGCCGGGCGAGCGTGTCCCGGAGCACGGACAGCGTCGAGGTCAGCGGGGGCGCCGGGGGTGCGTGCAGCGGTACGTGGAAGTGGGCGCGCCAGGGGGTGGAGTCCGGGAGCGCCCGGCCGGCGACGGCCTCGTCGAGGTCGTCGGTGCCGCGCAGTCCGGCCGCCGTGCTGGTGCGGGTCTGGTGCAGGAAGCGGGGTTCGGCGAACGCGGCGAGCGCGGTGCGGACCTCGGGCAGATGCGGGTCCTCGGCGTGCAGGGCGGCGGAGAGCTGGGACTTGACGATGCGGATGCCGGCGGCGGCCAGGGCGTCGAGGGCGGTCGCGGGGTCCTCGAAGGAGGTGGCGAGGTGGCAGGTGTCGACGCAGATGCCGATGCGGTCGTGGCCGACGTCGGTGAGCGGGGCGATCGCGTCGGCGGTGGTCTCGACCGTGCAGCCCGGTTCCGGTTCGAGGCCGATACGGATGGACTTGCCCGTCATCTCGGCCAGGGCGTCGAGGCGCTGGGCGAGGGTGGTGAGGGCGGAGCGCGCGGTGCGGGCCGCCTCGGGGTCGCCGTCGTAGGGGGTGCGCCAGGCGAGGGGCAGGGTGGAGATCGTGCCCTCGGTGGCGTCGTCGGGGAGCAGGGCGGCCAGCAGACGGGCGAGGTCGGTGGTGTGGGAGAGGCGGTCGGGTTCGGTCCAGTCCGGCCGGTAGACCCGGTATTTGACCTCGTCGGCGCCGAACCCCTCGTACGGGAAACCGTTGAGGGTGACCACTTCGAGGCCGCGGCTGTCGAGTTCGGAGCGCAGGGCGCGCAGTTCGGCGGGGTCGTTGATCAGGGTGCGGGCGGCGTCCCGGGCGAGCCAGAGGCCGATGCCGAGCCGGTCCCGGCCGAGTCGGCGGCGGACGGGTTCGCAGTGGTCGCGGAGCTGGGCGCGGACGCCGTCGAGGGTTTCGGCGGGGTGGACGTTGGTGCAGTAGGCGAGGTGGACGGTGGAGCCGTCGGGGTGGCGGAAGCGCATGGCCGCCTCACTCCCCGCCGCGCAGGATGGAGTTGCCCTCGTGGAGCGGGTCGGGGGTGAGCACGTCCAGCTGGAGGCGGCCGCTCTGGCCGTAGAAGGCGACCGGGTTGCGCCACAGGACCTGGTCGACGTCGTCCTCGGTGAACCCGGCCTTCAGCATGGCGTCGGCGACCTTGCGGGTCTTGAGTGGGTCGCTCTTGCCCCAGTCGGCGGCCGAGTTGACGAGGATCTTCTCGGTGCCGTGGTTCTGGAGGATGGTGACCATGCGGTCCTCGTCCATCTTGGTGTCCGGGTAGATGGAGAACCCGGCCCAGCAGCCGCTGTCGGTGGCGGCCTCTACGGTTGTCTCATTGAGGTGGTCGAGCAGGACGAACTCCGGGGGGAGGTTCGATTCGCGGATGACGTCGATGGTGCGGTGGAGACCGGCGAGCTTGTCGCGGTGCGGGGTGTGGACGAGGGCGGGCAGAGCGTGGTCGGCGGCGAGCTGGAGCTGGGCGGCCAGCGCGTGGTCCTCGGCCGGGGTCATGGAGTCGTAGCCGATCTCGCCGACGGCGACGACGGAGTCCTTCACGAGATAGCGGGGCAGCGCGTCCAGGACGGGGGTGCAGCGGGGGTCGTTCGCCTCCTTGGGGTTGAGGGCGAGCGTGCAGTGGTGGGCTATGCCGTATTGGGAGGCGCGGAAGGGCTCCCAGCCGAGCAGCGCGTCGAAGTAGTCGAAGAAGCTGGCGGGCGAGGTACGGGGCTGGCCGAGCCAGAAGGAGGGTTCGACGAGCGCGCGGACGCCCGCGTCGTACATCGCCCGGTAGTCGTCCGTGGTGCGGGAGGTCATGTGGATGTGGGGGTCGAAGATGCGCATCAGGACTCCTCCGTGGGGGCGGGGGCTGCGGGAGCTGCGTTCGGCCGTGCCGGGTGGTCGCCCTCGCCGGCCGGAGCCGTGAGGGCGAGGACCGTGCGCAGGTCTTCGGGGACGGGGCGGCCCGCCGCGGTGCGTTCGGCGGCGAAGTCGTTCAGCATGCGGGCGAGTTCGGCGTCGCCGTGGGCACGTTCGCCGAGCCGGGCGACAGCCGCGACCGGCACCTCGGTGAAGAGGCACTTCAGCACGGCGTGCCGCCAGGCGTGCGGGTCGAGGTGGTCGGCGGCGTAGGGGCCGACGGCCGCGGCGACCAGCCGGGTGTCGTTGGCGCGCAGGGCGTCCTCGATGAGCGGGAGGGCGGTGTCGCCGAGGTCGAGGAGGTGCAGGGTGAGCAGGACGGCGCGGCGTTCGGCGGCGGTGCCCTGGTCGTAGAGCCGGGTGACGGAAGGCAGTGAGGCGCGAGACTCGACGAGCAGGAGGGAGCGTACGGAGTCGGCGTTCTCCTGGCCGCAGTGCCGACCGGCGGCGGCGTAGCGCAGTTCCCAGGGCGGGGAGGCGTACGGGCTCGCCCCCGGGCGGGGTGCGCCGGGCGTGGCAGTCGCGTCGGCCGCGTCGTGGGCGGCTTCGGCGAGCGCCTCGTCGAGCCAGGCGCGGGCGGCCCCGCCGAGTTCGGCGTCGAGTTCCTTGCGGGACTTGAGCGAGTTGCGGGACGTCAGCACGGGGCGGCTCCCTTCGGCGTGCTACCGCGCGTCACCGCGTCGCGCAGGAAGGCGATCGAGGTACGGGCCAGTTCGGGGCCGGCGTGGGAGTGGCGGGGCAGTTCGACGACGGTGAGGCCCCGGTACTCCGAGGCGGCCAGGGCGGCGAGCACGGGTGGGAAGTCGATCTCCCCGTCGCCGAAGGGCAGGTGTTCGTGGACTCCGCGCCTCATGTCCTCGATCTGGACGTGCCGGAGCCAGGGGGCGGAGTCCCTGATGCACTCGACGGGCGAGGCGTCCTCCAGGCACTGGCAGTGGCCGATGTCGAGGGTGAGGCCGAGCGGTCCCGGGTCGCCCAGGAGGCCGCGCAGATGGTGGAAGTCGGCGAGGGTGGCGAGGAGGTGACCGGGTTCGGGTTCGATCGCGAGGGGGATGCCGGACCGGTCGGCGGCTTCGAGTACGGGGGTGAGCGCTTCGGTGAGCCGTTTCCACGCGGTGTCCGTCGAGGTGCCGGGCGGGGTGATGCCGCTGAAGCAGTGGACGGCGTGCGCGCCGAGTTCGGCCGCCACGTCGACGGCGCGGACCAGCAGCGCGGTGCGGGCGGCCCGGGCGTCGGGGTCCGGGTCGAGGAGAGAGGGACCGTGCTTGCGGCGTGGGTCGAGGACATAGCGGGCGCCGGTCTCCACGGTGACCCGGAGCCCGAGGGAGGTGAGCCTGCGGCGGACCTGGCGGGTGCGCTCGGTGAGGTCCGGGGCCATCGGGTCCAGGTGCATGTGGTCGAGGGTCAGGCCGACGCCCTCGTAGCCGAGGTCGGCGAGGAGGCCCAGGGCGTCGTCGAGGCGGAGGTCGGTGAGCCCGTTGGTGCCGTATCCGAGGTGGAGGGTCATGTGAGGCTCACCTTCCGGGCGAGGCTGCGGGCGAGGGGGACGAGCCCCATGACGGCGAGACCGGTGACGGGCGATCCGGCGCGGGCGGCGAGGGCGGCCTGGAGCGGGATCATGGCCCGGATGCCCCCGCCGACCGCCCGCTGGGTCAGGGGCGGCGACGGGTTCAGCGTGGCGTGCAGGAGGGGTGGTCCGGCGGTACGGAGGTAGGCGCCGGTGAGCCCGATGACGAGGAGCCGGAGGGGGTCGGTGGCCCGGCCGGGGAGGCCCCGCCCGAGGATGCCCTGGCCGAAGAGGTCTTGCCCGAACAGGTCCTGCCCCGGGGTGCCGCCGGGCTGTGGGACCGCATTGCGGTCGGTGGCCCGGCTGGAACGTTCTCCACCCCCCAGCACCGCCGCCGCGAGTGCCGTCGTGGTGGCCAGCACCGCGAGCGGGACGCCCGTGGAACCGCCCTGCGCCTCGTGGCGCGATACGGCGGTGACGCCGTAGGTGTGTGCCCCGAGCACCAGGGCGGCGGGCAGCGCGGGCAGGGATGCCGTCAGCGTGCCCGGCGTCGGCACCGCTGCCGCTGCTGCGGCCGCCGTCACCCCGGCAACGTTGTCGGACAGCCCTCCGCCACCCGGCGTACCGGTCCCCGGCACCGCGACATCGGCCGTGGCCGTCGCGCCCAGCAGGAGGTCCAGCGAGCGGGCCGCCGCCATGGCCGCCGGGCCCGCCTTCGTGTGCTTCAGGTGCAGGTCGTACGCCCAGACCGTGGCGGCCAGGCCTGTGGCGACCGTCAGTGCGGGGCGGCCGGCCCGGGCCGCCAGGGCGAGGCCGGCGGCGGTCAGTACCCCGGCCGCGCCCAGGGCCGCCGCCGGGCTGATGCGGCCGGAGGGGATCGGGCGGTGCGGGCGGTCGATGGCGTCCTCGTCGCGGTCGGCCCAGTCGTTGAGGGCCATGCCGGCCTCGTACAGGCAGAGCGACGCGCCGATCGCGAGGGCGGTGCCCCGGCCGGGCCGGCGGCCCACCGCCGCGGCGCCCGCGAGGGCGTCCCCGGGCACGGAGAACAGGGCGGAGACGCGCAGCAGTTCGGCCCAGGCCCGCAGGCGTTCCCGGGGCGTGCCGCGGTCGGCGCCACGGCCGGGGGCCTCGTGGGGGCGGCTCCCGCCGGTGCCCGCGCCCCGTTCTCCGGTCCGGCCCGTGGGGCGCGGTCCGGGCCTGTCCGGTGCGGGCGCAGTCCCACCCGCACCGGACAGGCGGTCCTCGGTCACGGCAGCCGGCGGGCCGCCGTGTGCGAAACCGTTCCGCCGCCCGGCCGGGAGCAGCGACAGGGCCGCCACCAGCGCCGCCGGAACGGCTCGCCCCCGCCGCCTCACGCCTGGTCCCGCAGTCGCTCGGCGAAGGTGAGCAGGGTGGCGTACTGCTCGGCGAGTGCCGCCGATGTGCCGCCGTCCGGGTCCTTGAAGTAGAAACCCAGCTCCGGCAGGGGGCCGCCGATCCCGGCCTCGTGGGCACGGGCGAGCAGCCGGGCCAGGTCCAGGACCAGCGGGGCGGCGAGGGCGGAGTCGCAGCCCTGCCAGATGGTCTGGAGGATCATGCGGGAGCCGAGGAAGCCGTCGAAGGCGATGTGGTCCCAGGCGGTCTTCCAGTCGCCCATGGCGGGCACGTCGTCGATGTGCACCTCGCCTTCGGGGGCGGTGCCGAAGGTGTCGGCGAGGACGCGTTCCTTGCCCGCGTTCTTGGCGGCGGCCGCCGCCGGATCGGCCAGTGCCGCCCCGTCCCCGCCGCCCAGGAGGTTCGACCCGGACCACGCCCGTACGGCGAGGGCACGTTGGAGGAACATCGGGGCGAGCACGGAGCGGAGCAGCGTCTGGCCGGTCTTGCCGTCGCGTCCGGCGTGGGGAAGTCCGGCGGCGGCGACGGTGTCGGTGAGCGCGGGGGTGCGCAGCCCGGTGGACGGGGTGAAGTTGGCGTAGGAGCAGCCGGCGCGCAGGGCGGCGGCCGCGTAGAGGGAGCTGGCGGGCAGCCGGGTGTCGCCGGGTCCTGGGGCGGGTTCGGTGGAGGCGACGTTGATCACGACGGTGCGGGCCAGGTCGTGGCGGTGGGCGAAGTCGGTGAGGTCGGCGGCGAACGCGGCGATGAGTTCCTGGTCGGTGCGGGTGTCGCCGGGGAGGGGGCCGCCGGGGCGGATCTCGGCGTCGGCGGCGTCGAGTTCGGCGCGTACGGCCGAGGGGAGCCCGTGCGGGAGGACGCCGCCGTCGGCCAGCGCCTCGGCCCGCTTCGACAGCGGGCAGTCGAGGGTGTCGTGGCCGCCGAAGACCAGGTCGGTCAGAGCGGGCAGTCCGCTGTCGGCGAAGGGAGGCGTCTCGGTGACCATGCCGGTCGGCGGGTGGAGGCCCGCGGCGATGGCGGCGCAGCCCGCGGTGGCGGTGGTCGCCACGGAGCCGCGTGCTCCGATGAACCAGACGCCGGTGCGGCCCGCGACCTGCGCACGGTCCTCGGCACCGGCCAGGCCCAGGGCCTCCGGACGGCCCGGGGTCCCCGCGAGGCCGGGGGCCCCGGAGGTGAGCGGCGCGTCGGTGCGGCCTGGGGCGTCGGTTCGGCCTTCACGATCGGCGTGTGCGGTCACGGGGCTGCCTCCTGGGGGATGGGTCGGGGTGGAGGACGACGGGCGGGGAAGGTGCGTGCTTCCCCCGCCCGTCGTCGGCAGAGGCGGCTGCCCTACTTCGAGGGCAGCTCCTTCAGTTGGATGTTGCGGAAGGACACCTGGTCGTCGGCTCCGTGGTTCTGGAGGCCGATGTAGCCGTCCTTCAGACTGCGGGCCGGGTCGGTGTTGGTGAAGTCGTTGATCTTCGCTCCGTTGAGGAAGATCTGCAGACGTTCGCCCTGGACCTTGATCTCGTAGCTGTTCCACTGGCCCGGGGGCCGCAGGACGCGGTCGCGGGCCTTGATGTTGGCGGACTTGAACCCGTAGACGGCGCCGGTGGTGCGGTCGGCGGCGTCGGTGGCGTCGATCTGGATCTCGTACCCGTTGTTGACCGCCGACCAGGGGTCGTCGGACTCCGGGAAGCCCACGAAGACACCGGAGTTGTCGTCGCCGGCCATCTTCCAGTCGAGCTTCAGCGAGTACGACTTCAGCTCCTTGGCCTGGTAGGTGAGGAGACCCATGCCGCCCTCGGAGTGCAGGGCGCCGTCACTGACGGAGAACTTCCCCGGGCCCGCCTGCTTCCACCCCTCCAGCGTCTTGCCGTTGAAGATCGGCCGGTAGTCGGTGTCCGGCTTGCAGTCGGCCTTCACCTGGCCGGTGGCGTAGCGCAGCCCGCCCAGGACGTGGCTGCGGAAGGCCGGTTCGGCGTAGGACTCCTTGGTGTGGCCGAGGCCGGTGTAGAAGGAGCGGCCGCCCTGGTAGGTCTGGCACCAGGAGATCGGGTGGTCGCCCTTCATGTTCCCGCCGGTGTAGGTGGTCTCGTCGAGGGTGGCGAGAACCTTGGCCTTGTCCCGGGGGTTGGTGCGGTAGTTGTACCACTCGTCGGTGCGCTCCCACTCCTCGTCCAGGTGGGCGGTGGCGGGGTGGTCGTGGTCCTCGACGCGGACGGTGGCGGGCTGGATCTGCGGGTGGGAGTCGAAGTAGGCGCCGACGAGGCCGCCGTAGAACTCCCAGTCGTACTCGGTGTCGGCGGCCGCGTGGATGCCGACGTAACCGCCGCCGGTGGCCACGTAGTTCTCGAACGCCTTCTGCTGCTCGGCGCCCAGCACGTCACCGGTGGTGGAGAGGAACGCGACGGCGTCGTAGCGGGCCAGGTTGCTGGTGGTGAACTGGGCGGCGGACTCGGTGGAGTCGACCGTGATGTTGGTGTCCTTGCCGATCTCCTTCAGGGCCTCGATGCCCGTGGGGATCGAGTCGTGGCGGAAGCCGGCGGTCTTGGAGAAGACCAGGACGCGCTTGGCGGTCTTGTCGACCGGGGTGTTGGACAGTTCGAAGTCGTCGACGTCGTAGAGCGCGCCGTCGCCGCCCTTGAAGACGAGGAAGAGCTCGGTCTGCTTCTTGGGCGCCCCGCGCAGCGGGATGTCGACGTCCTGGAAGGTGTCCCAGCTGCCGGTCACCGGGACGGGTCCGGAGCCGAGGATCTTGCCGGTGGGCGAGCCCGCGCGGACTTCGAGGAAGCCGCCGGAGCCGGCCGAGGAGATCCGGGCGGTGAGCTTGGTGGTGTTGCCGAGGACGTAGGTCTTGAAGGAGATCCAGTCGTCGTTGTGGATGTCGCCGACGGTCTTTCCGCCGTGCGCACTGGACTTGCTCGGTGTGGTGACGCCGGAGGAGTCGTCGAAGTGCTCGGCCTGGCGGTGCTTGGGCTGGAGCCGGGAGGCGTCCTTGCCGGTCAGCTTGGCCTGGCCGCCACCGCCGTTGTCGGTGTACGAGGCCGAAATGCCGCCGTAGATGTTGGCGTTGGGGTCGTGCCCGCCTTCCATGGCGGTCTTGATGGTGCCCTCACAGCCGTGCTCGGTGGTGATGTCGTGGCCGTGGCTGTCGTGGCCCAGGGTGAACTTGACCTCGACCTTGGTGCAGTCGATGGTCCCGTCCTCCGGGTCGCTGACGTTGACCTTGAAGGGCACGGAGTCGCCGAACTCGAAGAGCTGCCCGTCCTCGGGGAGCACCAGTTCCACAGTTGGGGCGGTGTTGCCGACGGTGACGTGGACGCTGGCGGAGCCGGTGCGGCCCGTCGGGTCCTCGGCGGTCAGAGTCGCGACGTACGTGCCGTTCTTCTTGTACGTGTACGTGGGGTTGGCCGCGGTGGAGGTGCCGCCGTCACCGAAGTCCCAGGAGTAGGTCAGCGGGTCGTCGTCGCCGTCCGCCGTGCCGGCCGAGGAGAACTTCACCTTCAGCGGCGCGGTGCCCGAGGTCTTGTTCGCCGAGGCCTCGGCAATGGGCGAGCGGCCTCCGGTGGCGTTCTCGATGCGGTAGAGGGCGGAGTTCTCGTCGCCGCCGAACCAGGCGAGGCCGTAGTCGAGGACGTACAGCGCCCCGTCCGGGCCGAAGGCCATGTCCATGATCTGGGTTCCGGACCAGGGCACGTCGTTGATGGACTGGACGGCGCCGTCGGCGTCCTGCTCGATGCGCTTGATCCACTGGCGGCCGAACTCACCGGCGAAGAAGTCGCCGTCGTAGGCCTCGGGGAACTTGACCGGGGAGTCGAGGTCCGCGTCGTAGCGGTAGACGGGTCCGCCCATCGGGGACTCGGAGCCGGATCCGAACTCGGGCACCGATCCGCCGTCGTAGGGGATCCACGCGGCCTCGGCCGGCGGCAGGTCGACGAGTCCGGTGTTGTGCGGCGACTCGTTCTTCGGGGCGGCGCAGTCGAAGGCGGCGCCGGAGGTCTTGGTGGCGAAGTCGTAGTCGATGTAAGGCTCGTTGTCGCCGACGCAGAAGGGCCAGCCGAAGTTGGCGGCCTTCGTCACCCGGGCGAACTCGACCTTCCCGGCCGGTCCGCGCCCCGGGTCGGCAGCGCCCGCGTCGGGGCCGTAGTCACCGACGTACACGGTGCCGGTGGCCTGGTCGACGGAGAAGCGGAAGGGGTTGCGGAAGCCCATCGCGTAGATCTCGGGGCGGGTCTTGTCCGTGCCCGGCTCGAAGAGGTTGCCCTCGGGGACGGTGTACGAGCCGTCGTCGGCGACCTTGATGCGCAGGATCTTGCCGCGCAGGTCGTTGGTGTTGCCCGAGGTGCGGCGGGCGTCGAACGCCGGGTTGCGGTCGGGGCGTTCGTCGATCGGGGTGAAGCCGTCGGAGGCGAAGGGGTTGGTGTCGTCGCCGGTCGAGAGGTAGAGGTTGCCGTCCTTGTCGAAGTCGATGTCACCGCCGACGTGGCAGCAGATGCCGCGCGAGGTGGGGACGTCCAGGACCTTCTTCTCGCTGGCGGTGTCGAGGGTGCCGTCCTCGTTGAGGACGAAGCGGGAGAGCCGGTTGACGCCGTCGAACTCCGCGAAGTCGGCGGCGGTGCCGGTCTCGGGGGCGTCGCCCGCCGGGGTGTCCATCGGGGGCGCGTAGAAGAGGTAGATCGCCCGGTTCTCGGCGAAGTCCGGGTCGACGCCGACGCCTTGGAGGCCTTCCTCGTCGTGCGTGTACACGGGGAGGGTGCCGGAGATCCTGGTGTTGCCGGCGCTGTCGGTGATCCGCAGCTCGCCGCCGCGCGAGGTGTGCAGCACGCTGCGGTCGGGGAGGACGGCGAGCGACATGGGCTCGCCGGTCTCCTCGGCGCCCTTGGCCAGGGTGACTTGCTGGAAGTCCTCCGCCACGGGCTCCTCGTGCCCGGGGTGGCCCGGGTGGGCGGTGGCGCCGGGGGCGGAGCCGAGGGTCAGGGTGGCGGCGGCGAGCAGGCCGCCGGTGAACAGCGCGAGGGTCTTTCGGACGCGGGTCCGGGCCAGGAGCCGCTTTCTGGTTCTGTGCACGTAGGTCCTCCGGAGAGTGCCGGTTGTACGGGCGGGTGTAGCCGTGCCGTGCCGCGCGGGGACTGCCGCGCGTGCGTCACCGGAGACAGGAGAGACCCCGGTGACGCGAGTCATGTCGTGTACACGAAATGGACGGTAGACCTGTTCGTCCTCGACGGAAAGCCCTTGTGCAACAGGTAAGTCGAACTTCTGCTTCCGGCAGGACAAAGAGGTTTCCGGGCAGGGCGAGGCAGCCCCGGGGGCGGGAGATGGCGCGGTGCGACATGCCCCCGGGGCTGAAGCGTTCTCGCTACTCGCCGCCGCCGAAGGCCGCGTCGAAGGAGGCGGACGGCGGGTCGAAGTCGAACCGCTTGAGGCTGGCAAGCGCTTCCGGCGCGCCGGTCAGCCGGTCCATTCCGGCGTCCTCCCATTCGACCGAGACCGGGCCTTCGTAGCCGATGGACCGGAGCATCCGGAAGACGTCCTCCCAGGGGACGTCGCCGTGGCCGGCGGAGACGAAGTCCCAGCCGCGCCGGGGGTCGCCCCACGGCAGATGCGAGCCGAGGCGGCCGTTGCGGCCGTCGAGGCGCTTGCGGGCCTCCTTGCAGTCGACGTGGTAGATCCGGTCGCGGAAGTCGTAGAGGAAGCCGACCGGGTCCAGGTCCTGCCAGACGAAGTGGCTCGGGTCGAAGTTCAGCCCGAACGCGGGCCGGTGGTCCACCGCCTCCAGCGCGCGCTTGGTGGTCCAGTAGTCGTACGCGATCTCGCTCGGGTGGACTTCGTGGGCGAAGCGCACCCCCTCGGCGTCGAAGACGTCCAGGATCGGGTTCCAGCGCTCGGCGAAGTCCTCGTAGCCGCGTTCGATCATGTGCGGCGGGACGGGCGGGAACATCGCGACGAGGTGCCAGATGGAGGAGCCGGTGAACCCGATGACCGTGTCGACCCCGAAGGCGGCGGCGGCCCGCGCGGTGTCGGCGATCTCGGCGGCGGCCCGCTGCCGTACGCCTTCGGGCTCCCCGTCGCCCCAGATGCGGGCGGGCAGGATGCCCTGATGGCGTTCGTCGATCGGGTTGTCGCAGACGGCCTGCCCGACCAGGTGGTTGGAGATCGCGAAGCACTTCAGCCCGTACTTGTCGAGCAGTTGGTGCCGGGTGTCCAGGTAGCCGGGGTCGGCCAGCGCCTTGTCGACCTCGAAGTGATCTCCCCAGCAGGCGAGTTCGAGTCCGTCGTAGCCGAAGTCCCGGGCGTGCTTGCAGACCTCCTCCAGCGGGAGGTCGGCCCACTGGCCGGTGAAGAGGGTGAAGGGGCGGGGCATGGGCGGCGACCTCCTAGGCGGGGACCGGGGTGTGGACGGAGTTCTTGGCGGCGCTCTCCTCGACGGCGGCGAGCACCCGCTGCACCTGGAGGCCGTCCGCGAACGACGGTACGGGCGGGGCCCCTTCGGCGATCGTGCGGACCACGTCGCGGGCCTGGTGGACGAAGGTGTGCTCGTAGCCGAGGCCGTGGCCCGGCGGCCACCAGGCCTCCAGGTAAGGGTGCTCGGGTTCGGTGACGAGGATCCGCCGGAAGCCCGCGGTGGCGGCGGGTTCGGTGTGGTCGTGGAAGGACAGCTCGTTCAGCCGCTCCAGGTCGAAGGCGAGCGAGCCCAGCTCCCCGTTGATCTCCAGGCGCAGGGCGTTCTTGCGCCCGGCGGCCATCCGGGTCGCCTCGAAGGAGGCCAGAGCGCCGGAGGCGAGACGGCCGGTGAAGATCGCAGCGTCGTCCACGGTCACCTCTCCCCGCTCCACCGTGTCGGCGCCGCCGGAGAGCCCGGCCGACGCCCCGGCGAGCAGGGGCCTCTCGCGTACGAAGGTCTCGCTGACGGCGGAGACCCCGGTCAGCAACTCGCCCGCGAGGTACTGGGCGAGGTCGACGATGTGCGCCCCGAGGTCGCCCAGCGCGCCGGATCCCGCGTGCTCGCGCTTGAGCCGCCAGGTGAGCGGGGAGGCCGGGTCGACCAGCCAGTCCTGGAGGTAGGTGGCCCGCACGTGGCGCAGCGGTCCGAGCCGGCCCGCGGCGATGAGCTGCCGGGCGTAGGAGATCGCGGGCACCTTGCGGTAGTTGAAGCCCACCATCGCCACCTGGCCGCGGGCGGCGGCAGCCTCGGCGGCACGGACCATGGCCTCGGCCTCGGCGACGTTGTTGGCGAGCGGCTTCTCGCACAGGACGTGCTTGCCGGCCTCCAGGGCGGCGATGGCGATCTCCGCGTGGCTGTCGCCAGGAGTGCAGATGTCGATCAGCTGGACGTCGTCCCGGGCGATCAGGGCCCGCCAGTCGGTCTCCGCCGCCGCCCAGCCGTGCCGGGCGGCGGCGGCGTCGACCGCCGCACGGTCGCGTCCGCAGATCGCGGCGAGAGCGGGCCGCAGCGGCAGGTCGAAGACGTGTCCGGCGGTGCGCCACCCCTGGGAGTGGGCGGCGCCCATGAACGCGTATCCGACCATGCCGACCCCGAGCGTTCCCGGCGCCTGCCGCGGCGGCGGTGCTGAGGCTTGCGTTTCCGTCTCTTGACTACGGGCCATGCGGACTTCCTCCTCATCGGTGTGCGGTAACGGGCCGGGGGACGCGCTCGCCGCCTCCCCCGGAGTCCCGGTCAGTTGAAGCCCGTCGGCAGGTACTGGTCGATGTTGTCCTTCGTCACGACCGCGGAGTACAGGGTCAGGGAGGTCGGGATCTCCATCTCGGAGAGCCCGCTGATGCCCTTGGACTGGCCGAGCGCCCGGGCCAGGTCGATGGCGGAAGCGGCCATCGTCGGCGGGTAGAGGACGGTCGCCTTGATGACCGAGTTGTCGGCCTTGATGGCGTCCATCGCGGACTTGGCGCCGGCGCCGCCGACCATGATGAACTCGTCGCGGCCCGCCTGCTTGATCGCGCGCAGCGCGCCGACGCCCTGGTCGTCGTCGTGGTTCCACAGGGCGTCGAACTGCTTCTGCGCCTGGAGGAGTTGGGCCATCTTCGCCTGGCCGGACTCGACGGTGAAGTCGGCCGCCTGACGGGCCACCAGCTTGATGTTGGAGTAGTTCTTGAGGGCGTCGGCGAAGCCCTGGCTGCGCTGCTTGGTCAGCTCCAGGTTGTCGATTCCGGCGAGCTCGACGACCTTGGCGTTCTGCTTGTCCTTGAGCTGTTCGCCGATGTAGTGCCCGGCGTTGAGGCCCATGCCGTAGTTGTCGCCGCCGACCCAGCAGCGGTAGGCCTGCGGGGAGGCGAAGATGCGGTCCAGGTTGACGACGGGGATGCCCGCCTTCATCGCTTCCAGGCCGACCTGGGTGAGCGCCTTGCCGTCGGCGGGGAGGATGACGAGGACGTCGACCTTCTTGTTGATGAGGGTCTTGACCTGGCCGATCTGGGCGGCGGTGTCGTTGGAGCCCTCGGTGATCTCCAGGGTGACGTCGGAGTACGTCTCCGCCCGGGACTTGGCGTTCACGTTGATCGCGTTCAGCCAGCCGTGGTCGGCCTGCGGTCCGGCGAAGCCGATGGTGACGGCCTTGCCGGGCTTGTCGTCGGCGGGGGCGCTGTTGGCCGCGGACTCGGTCTTCTTGGGCTCGTTGCTGGTACAGGCGGTGAGGAGCGCGCCCGCGGAGACGGCGGCGGTTCCGAACAGCAGCCCTCTGCGGCTGGTTTCTGGCATGACGGTCTGACCCTTCATCCGGTGGGTGCGTACGAGGTGCGGGTGCGGGGGGTTCGTTGTGGGGCGCTCGGGGCCGTTGCGCGGGCGGTCAGGTCTCCCGACCGCGCATGGTGCGGCCCTGGACGAGGACGGCGGCGACGATGATGGCGCCCTTGGCGATCTGCTGGACGTCGCTCTGGAGGTTGTTGAGCGCGAAGATGTTGGTGATCGTGGTGAAGATCAGGACGCCGAGGACGGAGCCGACGATGGTGCCCCGGCCGCCGCTGAGCAGGGTTCCGCCGATGATCGCGGCAGCGATGGCGTCGAGCTCGTACAGGTTGCCGTTGGTGTTCTGGCCGGAGCCGGCCAGCACGATCAGCATGAAGGCGGCGATGCCGCAGCAGAGCCCGGACAGCAGGTAGAGGTACAGGCGCTGGCGGCGGACGTCGATCCCGGCGAGCCGGGCGGCCTCCGCGTTGCCGCCGACGGCGACCGTGCGGCGGCCGAAGGTGGTCCGGTTGAGGATCAGCCAGCCGACGATGACGACCACCGCGAACATGATGACCAGCGGCGGGATCCCGAGGATGTAGGAGTCGGGCAGACCGAGGTCGAGGACCGAGTCGACGGTGACGATCTGGGTCTTGCCGTCGGTGATCTGGAGCGCGAGTCCGCGGGCCGAGGCGAGCATGGCCAGCGTGGCGATGAACGGAACCATGTTGCCGTACGCGATGAGGACGCCGTTCACGAGTCCCGCGGCGAGGCCGACGATCACCGCGGTGAACGCGATGCCCGCGAAGCCGTACTCCTGGGTGGCCAGGGTCGTCGCCCACACCGAGGCGAGGGCGACCATCGCCCCGACGGAGAGGTCGATGCCCCCGCTGATGATGACGAAGGTCATGCCGACGGTGACGACACCGATGACGGACGCCTGGGTCAGGATCAGCTGGAGGTTCCCGGTGTCCAGGAAGGTGTCCGGTTCGGTGATGCCGCCGACCAGGATCAGCGCGGCAAGGACGCCGAGCAGGGACAGGATCCGGACGTCGAGCCGCAGACCGAGAGTCGGCATGCCCCCGCCCGACTTCGAGGGCGGCGTGTCGGAGGGGGCCGCGACGGCCCCCTTGTCCGGCCCGTTGTGCTGCGCCGACGGGGCGGGCTGTGTCATGGCGTCGGGCTCCCTTCCATCACGAGGTCGAGTACGCGGTGCTCGTCGAGCTCCTGGGCGGGGGCCGTGTGGACCACTTCGCCCTCGCGGAGGACCAGCACCCGGTCGGCGAGGCCCAGGACTTCGGGCACTTCGCTGGAGACGAGCAGGACGGCGAGGCCTTCGTCGGCCAGCCGGCGGATCACGGCGTAGAGCTCGGCGCGGGCGCCGACGTCGACACCACGGGTGGGTTCGTCCAGCAGCAGCACCCGGCAGCCGCGCAGCAGCCAGCGGGCGAGGACGGCCTTCTGCTGGTTGCCTCCGGAGAGGGTGCGGACGGCGGCGTCCGGGTTGTCGGGCCGCATCTGCAGTTCGCGGGTGGCGTTCCGTGTGGCCTTCCGCTCCCCGCCCCGGTCGATCCAGCCGATCCGGGCGAAGCGGGAGAGGGAGGAGACGGAGACGTTACGGGTGACCGACTCGGTCATCAGCAGGGCCTGCGCCTTGCGTTCCTCGGGGGCGAGACCGATCCCGGCGGCGACGGCGGCGCGGACGCTGCCGGGGCGGAGCTGCTTCCCCGCGACGGTGACGGTTCCGGTGCTCGCCTTACGGGCTCCGTAGATCGTCTCCAGGATCTCCGAGCGGCCCGAGCCGACGAGTCCGGCCAGACCGACGATCTCGCCGGGCCGCAGTTCGAGGTCGACAGGGGCGAACTCGCCCTTGCGGGACAGGCCTTGGACCCGGAGCACGGGTTCGCCGGTGGTGGCGGCCGGCTCCTCGGGGCGGGGCGGGAAGACATAGGCGACGTCACGGCCGGTCATCATGGCAACGATGTCGCGTGTGGGTGTGTCGGCCGCGGGCAGTCCGACGGCCACGGTCCGGCCGTCCTTGATGACGGTGACCCGGTCGCCGATGCGGCGGATCTCCTCGAGACGGTGCGAGATGTAGACGACGGCCACCCCGTCGGCGGTGAGACCCTCGACGATGCGGAAGAGGTTGTCGACCTCGTCGGGGTCGAGGGCGGCGGAGGGCTCGTCCATCACGATGAGCCGAACCTCGTGGGAGAGCGCCCGCGCCATGGAGACGATCTGCTGCTGGGCGGCGGAGAGGTCGCCGACGTGCCGGGCGGGGTCGATCTCCGGGTGCCCGAGGCGGGCCAGCAGCGCCTTGGCGGCGGCGCGCCCCTCGCCCGTACGGACGATGAAGCCGGCGCTGGTCGGCTCGTGGCCCAGGAAGACGTTCTCGGCGACCGAGAGGTCCTCGACCAGGTCGAGTTCCTGGTAGATGGTGGCGATGCCCAGGCGCATGGCGGCGATCGGCGACTTGAGCTGGACCTTCTCGCCGCGCCAGGTGATCTCTCCGTCGCCTGGCTGGTGGGCTCCGGCGAGCACCTTGATGAGGGTGGACTTGCCCGCACCGTTCTGGCCGAGGAGGCAGTGGACCTCGCCGGCCTGGACCTCCAGGTCGACGCCGTCCAGGGCGCGGACGCCCGGGAAGAGCTTGGTGATGCCGGACATGGTGAGCAGGGGTGGTTCTGGTGCCATGACGAATCCCCTCGGCGAATGGGGTCTCCCCTGCTCGGGCGGGTGCCGAGGGCCGGGGAGGGCCGGTGAGCGGACAGGGCGCAGGGCTGGAGGTGCCGTGGAGCCGGCGGCACCGCGAACGGCTGCTGACGGGAGGTGCTTGCGATGCGCGTGGAGCGAACGGCTGCTGACGGGGTGGTTCCGTGGTGCGTGGAGCGGGGTGCGTACGGCCTGGGGTCAGGCCGGGGAGAGGAGGTGGTCGCTGATGAGCCGGGCCGCACCGATCACTCCGGCGGTGGGCCCCAACTCACCCAGGACGATGGGGAGATTGCCGGTGGCCAGAGGCAGGGACTGCTTGTAGACCTGCGTGCGGACACTGGCGAGGAGGTTGTGACCGAGGCCGGTGACCCCGCCGCCGATCACCACCAGACCGGGATTGAAGAAACTGACCAGGCTCGCGATCACCTGGCCGAGCCGGTTTCCGCCTTCACGGATGAGGTCGAGCGCCGCGGCGTCCCCGGCAGCGGCGGCAGCGGCCACGTCGGCCGCGGTGAGGCGGCCCGCCGTCTCCAGCCGGGCGGCGAATTCGGGTGAGCGGCCCTCCCGGGCGGCGTCCTCCGCGTCGCGGGCGAGGGCCGCGCCGCTGAAGTGGGCTTCCAGGCAGCCCTTGTTGCCGCAGGCGCAGGGCCGGCCGTCGGGGTCGACCTGGATGTGCCCGATGTCCCCGGCGCTGCCGGTGGTACCGCGGTAGACCTCGCCGCCGACGACGATGCCGCAGCCGATACCCGTACCGATCTTGACGCAGAGGAAGTCGCCCACGGAGCGGGCCACGCCCGCGTGCTGCTCCCCCATCGCCATGAGGTTCACGTCGTTGTCGACCATGACGGGGCAGCCCAGCTCCTGGCTGAGCGCCTCGCGGACCGGGAACCCGTCCCAGCCGGGCATGATCGGCGGCGCGACCGGCACGCCCTCCGGGAAGCGGACGGGGCCGGGGACCCCGATGCCCGCGCCGTCGAAGCCTTCGGCGAGCCCGGAGGCCCGCAGTTTGGCGGCGAGTGACAGGACCTGCTCGAAGACGGCGACGGGCCCCTCACGCACGTCCATCGGGTGGTTGAGGTGTCCCAGTACCTCCAGCTCCGCGTTGGTGACGGCCACGTCGACCGAGGTGGCACCGATGTCGACGCCGAGGAAGCGCAGTTCGGGGGCGAGCCGGATGTTGTGCGAGCGGCGCCCGCCGCGCGATGCGGCGAGTCCGTCGGCCACCACCAGACCGGTCTCCAGGAGCCGGTCCACCTCGACGGCGAGCTTCGAGCGCGACAGATCGACCTGATCGCCCAGCTGCGCACGGGAATTGGGACCCCCGTCGCGCAACAGCCGGAGCAGCCGCGCCTGATGCGCGTTCGCGGGTCGTGCCGTCATACGTCTCACGCGTCCCTCCCCGCCACATCGGCCAGTCCGTCGGGCTTTCGAGGGGAACGTAGCAGCGCTTTCCCGGAGTGGGAAGAAGTTGCGCGGGAATCCGCCCCAACTTTTTCCACACTCAGGACAAAGGTCGGCGGGGAAGGGTCACGGAGATCGACGGAGAGGGATCGTGGCGATCGACGGGGACGGGTGGCGGAGGTCCGCGGCGGGGGTCAGGGGCAGCGGATGACCTGGCCCGCGTAGGAGAGGTTTCCGCCGAATCCGAAGAGCAGGACGGGCGCGCCGGAGGCGACCTCCCCGCGCTCGACCAGCTTGGACAGCGCCATCGGGATGGAGGCGGCGGAGGTGTTGCCGGAGTCCACGACGTCCCGCGCGATGACGGCGTTGACCGCGCCGATCCTGCGAGCGACCGGCTCGATGATCCGCAGGTTGGCCTGGTGCAGGACGACGGCGCCCAGGTCCTCCGGGGCGATGCCCGCCTTCTCGCAGACCCGGCGGGCGATCGGGGGGAGCTGCGTCGTGGCCCAGCGGTAGACGGACTGCCCCTCCTGCGCGAAGCGCGGCGGCGTCCCCTCGATCCGGACGGCGTTGCCCATCTCCGGCACGGAACCCCACAGCACCGGTCCGATGCCGGGCCCGCCCGGGGCGTCGTCGGCGGACGGGTCGGCGGTGACGACCGCGGCGCCCGCGCCGTCGCCGAGCAGGACGCAGGTGGAGCGGTCGGTCCAGTCCGCGATGTCGGCCATCTTGTCGGCGCCGACGACCAGCGCCCGGGTCGCCGCACCGGCCCGGATCGCGTGGTCGGCGGTGGCCAGCGCGTGCGTGAAGCCGGAGCACACGACGTTGATGTCCATGACGGCGGGCGAGCCCATGCCGAGCCGGGCCGCGACCCGGGCCGCCATGCTCGGGGACCGGTCGATGGCGGTGGAGGTGGCCACGAGGACCAGATCGATGTCCGAGGGCCCGAGACCGGCCGTGGCCAGCGCCTTGGCTCCCGCGTGCGCGGCCATCTCGTCCACCGGCTCGTCGGGCCCACCCACGTGACGGGTCTTGATGCCGACCCGGCTGGTGATCCACTCGTCGCTGGTGTCGACCATCGCCGCGAGATCGTCGTTGGTGAGCACCTTGGCGGGCTGGTAGTGGCCGAGCGCCACGACACGTGAGCCGGTCATACGGGTTCCCATCGTCGGGTGGGGGCAGGAAACAAACACAGTCTTGGTCGCTACCGCCGGGTACGAGGGCACGTGATCCCACAGGAATCGGGCCCACACGTTGGAGCATTGACAACAGCCTGGTCAGCGTGCTGAACAGCTCGCTGCGACACGCCGGTGCGCGTGCCGGACAATGACCCGGAGAAACGAACAGCCGTACACGAACAACAGCCGCACACGGACAGAATCGGGTTCAGCTCTATGGGACGGGTCACCGAACGCCGCCGCACCCTCCGTATCCGGGACGGTGCCGTCTCCTCCCGTCCGGACACCCTGGTGGCGGAGGAGCCCCTGGAGATCCGGCTGAACGGCAGGCCGCTGGCCATCACCATGCGGACTCCGGGCGACGACTTCGCGCTGGCCGCGGGCTTCCTGGTCAGCGAAGGGGTGATCGCCGCGAAGGACGAGGTCCAGTCGATCGTCTACTGCGCCGGGGCGACGGCGGAGGGCGTGAACACCTACAACGTGGTGGACGTGAAGCTCGCGCCCGGGGTCCCGGTCCCCGACATCACGCTGGAGCGCAACGTCTACACGACCTCCTCCTGCGGTCTGTGCGGCAAGGCCAGCCTGGACGCGGTGCGCACCACGACCCGGCACCCGGTGGCCGACGCTCCCCCGGTGCGGATCACGCCCGAGCTGCTGTCCGCCCTCCCGGACCGGTTGCGGGCCTCGCAGCGGGTCTTCGACCGGACGGGCGGCCTGCACGCCGCGGCCCTGTTCTCCGAGGAGGGCGAGCTGCTGGACGTACGGGAGGACGTCGGCCGGCACAACGCGGTCGACAAGCTGGTGGGCCGGGCGCTGACGGACGGGCGGCTGCCCCTGTCGCGGGCGGTGCTGCTGGTGTCGGGGCGGGCCTCGTTCGAACTGGCGCAGAAAGCCGTGATGGCGGGGATCCCGGTGCTCGCGGCGGTCTCCGCACCGTCGTCGCTGGCCGTGGACCTGGCGGCGGAGGCCGGACTGACGCTGGTCGGCTTCCTGCGCGGACCGTCGATGAACGTGTACGCCGGTGAGCACCGGATCGCGCTGGAGGCGACGGCCCGGCGAGGCTGAGCCCGGGGCCCGCCGCACGACCGGGGCTGTACGGGGCCTTCGCTCACTCCCCCGCGAAGGCCAGGCCCTCGGCGGCCAGCGCCTCGCGGAGCACCCGGATCGCCTTCGGGCCGACCCCGTGGAGGGCGAGCACCTCGGCCGCGGTCACGGTGGTGAGCTGGGCGAGGCGGGTGTAGCCCGCCGCACGCAGAGCGCCGCGGGCCGGGTTGCCCGCCCCGTGCGGAAAGTCGTCGGCAGGCGTCCCGCCCTTGTCGCTCATGGCACGTCCTCGCTGTGGGTCCACCCGGGCTACCGGCTACGGCTACCGGCTACCGGCTACCGGCTACCGGCTACCGGCTACCCACCGTAGCGGCTGGGTCGGACAGTGGGCCGGAATCGGCCGCGCCTGCCGGGTCGTCCCGGAACGGCGGCTCCTCGGGGTCACGCGCGCGGCGCTTCGCGATCACGGCGCAGACCATCAGCTGCATCTGGTGGAACAGCATCAGCGGCAGTACGGCGAGGCTCGCGTGCGCCCCGAAGATCACGCTCGCCATCGGCAGCCCGGCCGCCAGGCTCTTCTTCGACCCGGCGAACTGGATGGCGATCCGGTCCGCCCGGCCGAACCCGAGCCTCCGTGCCCCGTACCAGCTCAGCGTGAGCATCAGCGCCAGCAGGACCGCCTCGGCGGCGAGCAGCGCGCCGAGCCGGGCGGGGGTGACCTGGTGCCAGACGCCGGCGACCATCCCCTCGCTGAACGCGGTGTAGACGACGAGCAGGATCGACCCCCGGTCGACCAGGCCGAGCACCTTCTTGTGCCGGGTGAGGAAGCCGCCGATCCAGCGGCGCAGAAGCTGTCCGGCGAGGAACGGGACGAGCAGCTGGAACACGATCTTCAGCAGGGAGTCCGCGGAGAAACCGCCCCCGGTGGAGCCGAGGAGCAGGGCGGCGAGCAGCGGGGTCACCAGGATTCCGGCGAGGCTGGAGAAGGATCCGGCGCAGATCGCGGCGGGCACGTTGCCCCGGGCGATCGACGTGAAGGCGATGGAGGACTGGATCGTGGACGGGACCAGGCACAGGAAGAGGAAGCCCGCCTGGAGCTCGGGCGTCAGCACGTACGGCACCAGCCCGCCGCTCGCCAGCCCCAGCAGCGGGAACGCGACGAAGGTGCAGGCCAGGACGGTGAGGTGGAGGCGCCAGTGCTTGAGCCCGTCGAGCGCCTCGGCCGTGGAGAGCCGCGCCCCGTAGAGGAAGAACAGCAGGGCGACGGCGCCGGTGGAGGCCCCGCCCGCCACCTCGGCGGCGGTGCCGCGGGCGGGCAGCAGCGCCGCGAGGGCCACGGTGGCGGCCAGTGCCAGGAGGTAGGCGTCGAACGGCAGCCAGGACGGCAGGCGCGGGGTACGGCGGGACATGTGCGGTGGTGCTCCGGCGGTCGGGATCCGTTACGGCGTCCATCCTGCTCCCGCACTCCGCCATCGGGAATCCCGCACACCATTCTGACTGTCATCATGGATCCCGATAACGTGCAGTCATGAACAACGCGGACAGGGTGGGCGCGGACCGGATGAACGTGCACCGCGCGGACGCCACGTACGACCCCGCCCAGCTGCGGACCTTCCTCGCCGTCGCCCAGACGCTGAGCTTCACGCAGGCCGCGCGCAGGCTCGGGATCCGCCAGTCCACGGTCAGCCAGCATGTGCGGCGGCTGGAGGAGGCGGCCGGGCGGCAGTTGTTCGCCCGGGACACCCATCGCGTCGATCTCACGGACGACGGCGAGGCCATGCTCGGCTTCGCGGGGTCGATCCTGTCGGCCCACGAGCGGGCCGCCGCGTTCTTCGCGGGCACCCGGCTGCGCGGGCGGCTGCGGTTCGGGACCTCCGAGGACTTCGTGCTCACCCGGCTCCCCGAGATCCTGGAGTCCTTCCGCCGCGATCATCCGGAGGTCGAGCTCCAGCTCACCGTGGAGCTGTCCGGGACGCTGCACCGGCAGCTCGCGGCGGGCCGGCTGGATCTGGTGCTGGCCAAGCGGCGGACCGGGGACACCCACGGCGAACTGATGTGGCGGGACGCCCTGGACTGGATCGGCGCGCCGCAGGTGCGCCTCGATCCGGAGCGCCCGGTACCGCTGGTCGTCTTTCCGCCACCCGCCATCACCCGGGCCCGCGCCCTGGAGGTGCTGGAGGAGCACGGGCGGGCCTGGCGGATCGCCTGTACGAGTACGAGCCTGAGCGGTCTGGTCGCGGCGGCGCGGGCGGGCCTGGGGGTGATGGCGCACTCCCGGGGGATGATCCCGCCGGGTCTGGTGCCGGTTCCGGCCAGGTCGGGGCTGCCCGAACTCGGCGGGGTCGACTTCGTCCTGCTGCACGGGAACCGGCGGGGCCCGGCCCAGGAAGCGGCGGACGCCCTGGCCTCGGCGATCCTGGCGGGCGGCGACCGGCTGCACCGCGGAACGGGCGGTACGGACGGTACGGGCAGCACCGAGGGTGCCGTAGCGGCCCGCCGGGCCGCTGGTGGCTGCCGTGGTGGGACCGGCGGTGGCACAGCCGGCGCGGCCGGGGCCCCGGCCGCTCACCGGACCGGCATCGGCCCCGGTGCTCGCGGCGGTCGGATTCGGTGGAGATTCCGGCGCGAGCCGGTTACCCCTCCGGCAGAACTGGGCGTCCGTGCGCCCGAGCCTTGCCCATCTGGCCGGATTTCGACGGTTGACCTGGGGGCTCGTCCTGGTGTGCGGAGGTTCCGGACCTCTCCCGCCGGGCCCCCGCTTGGGGTAGCGTCGCGGCGCTGTGCGGAGCGCCACGAGGAGCATGTCATTGCGCGAATTCACTGTCCCACCCATGGCGGCGCCGCCTCAGGTCGGCGGTCTGGCCGATGTGGTCTTCGACCACGCGGAGGATGATCCGCACCGCGTCGCGCTCGGCCGCAAGGACGCCGGGGGCCAGTGGCGCGATGTGACCTCCGGGGACTTCCGTGATCAGGTGCTGGCCCTGGCCAAGGGGCTGATCGCGCACGGCGTGCGGTTCGGCGACCGGGTCGCGCTGATGTCCCGTACCCGGTACGAGTGGACGCTCTTCGACTTCGCGCTCTGGACCGTCGGGGCCCAGTCGGTGCCCGTCTACCCGACCTCCTCCGCCGAGCAGGTCCTGTGGATGCTGCACGACGCCGAGGTGGTGGCGGTGATGGTCGAGCACGAGGACCACGCCATGACGGTCGGCTCGGTGATCGACCGGCTGCCGCGCCTGAAGCGGCTGTGGCAGCTGGACGCCGGAGCGGTGGACGAGCTGTTCGGGGCCGGCGTGGGCATCGACGACGAGGTGGTGCAGCGGCACCGGCGCGCGGTGACGCCCGACTCCGTGGCGACCGTCATCTACACCTCGGGGACCACGGGCCGCCCCAAGGGGTGTGTGATCACCCACGCGAGCTTCATGTTCGAGAGCGACACGATGGTCGGCCGTTGGGAGCCGGTGTTCCACTCCAAGCCGGGCGACGAGGCGGCCACCCTCCTCTTCCTGCCGCTGGCCCATGTCTTCGGCCGGATGGTGGAGATCGCCGCGATCCGTGGCCGGGTCAAACTCGGCCACCAGCCGGAGCTGTCCGCGAACGCGCTGATGCCGGACCTGATGACGTTCCGGCCGACGTTCATCCTGGCCGTGCCGTACATCTTCGAGAAGGTGTTCAACGGGGCCCGGCGCAAGGCCGAGACGGAAGGGCGGGCCGGACCGTTCGACAAGGCCGTCGACATCGCGGTGAAGTACGCCGAGGCCCTGGAGCTCAAGGCGTTCGGGGACGGTCCCGGCCCGTCGGCCGGGCTGCGGATGCAGCACCAGTTCTTCGACAAGGTCGTGTACAAGAAGGTCCGCGACGCGATGGGCGGCCGGGTGCGGCACGCGATGTCGGGCGGCTCCGGCATGGACCGCCGGCTCGGGCTGTTCTTCGCGGGCGCCGGGGTGACGGTCTTCGAGGGGTACGGGCTGACGGAGTCCACCGCCGCCGCGACGGCGAACCCGCCCGAGCGCACCCGGTACGGCACGGTCGGGCAGCCGATCCCGGGGACGTCGGTGCACATCGCGGACGACGGCGAGGTGTGGGTGCACGGGCCGAACGTGTTCTCCGGCTACCTCGGCAACCCCGAGGCCACCCGGGCGGTGCTCCAGGACGGCTGGCTGGCGACCGGGGATCTCGGTTCGCTGGACGAGGACGGCTATCTGACGATCACCGGACGGAAGAAGGAGATCCTGGTGACGTCCGGCGGCAAGAGCGTCTCCCCGGCCGGTCTGGAGGAACGCGTACGGGCGCATCCGCTGGTGGCGCAGTGCATCGTCGTCGGCAACGACCGCCCCTACATCGCGGCGCTCGTCACCGTGGACCAGGAGTCCGTGGACCACTGGCTGTCGATGCAGGGCCGCTCCCCGCTCGGCCCGGCCGAGCTGGTGCGGGACCCGGACCTGGAGATGGAGGTCCGCCGGGCGGTGGTGGCCGCCAACACGGCCGTGTCCCAGGCCGAGTCCATCCGTACGTTCCGGATCCTGGCCCATCCCTTCACCGAGGACCTGGGGCTGCTGACGCCCTCGCTGAAGCTGAAGCGGAAGGCGATCGAGACGGCGTACGCGGTCGAAGTCGACGCGCTCTACCACTGACCGGCGGCAACGGAAATGCTGTGACCGGCCGGCGGCGACGGGAATGCCTGGACCCGCCCGGTCGTTGTCGTGGGGAGTTATCAACCGACGACGTTAGGATCGACCGCTCGTGAGCCAGGTCCCCTCCATCACCCTCAACAACGGCCTCGACATGCCGCAGCTCGGTTTCGGTGTCTGGCAGGTGCCGGACGACGAGGCGGAGAAGGCGGTCGCCACGGCCATCGAGACCGGGTACCGGAGCATCGACACCGCCGCGATCTACGAGAACGAGACGGGCACCGGCAAGGCCATCGCCGCATCCGGCGTCGCGCGCGACGAGCTCTTCGTCACCACGAAGCTGTGGAACAGCGAGCAGGGCCACGACAGCACGCTGCGCGCCTTCGACGCCTCGCTCGACAAGCTCGGCCTGGACTACGTCGACCTGTACCTGATCCACTGGCCGGTCCCGGCGAAGGACGCGTACACGGACACGTACAAGGCGTTCGAGAAGATCCTCGCCGACGGCCGCGCGAAGTCCATCGGCGTGTCGAACTTCCACCCCGAGCACCTGAAGCGGCTGCTCGCCGAGACCTCCGTGGTCCCGGCCGTCAACCAGATCGAGCTGCACCCGCAGCTCCAGCAGGCCGAGGCCCGCGCCTTCCACGCCGATCACGGCATCGCCACCGAGGCCTGGTCGCCGCTGGGCCAGGGCAAGGGCCTGCTGGAGGTGCCGACGGTCGTCGCCGTCTCCCAGAAGCACGGCCGCACCCCCGCCCAGGTGGTGCTGCGCTGGCATCTGCAGACCGGCAACATCGTGATCCCGAAGTCCGTGACCCCGTCCCGGATCAAGGAGAACCTGGACGTGTTCGACTTCGAGCTGGACGCCGACGACCTCGCCGCCCTCGCGGCCCTGGACGAGGGCAAGCGCCTCGGCCCGGACCCGGCCCAGTTCAACGTCGGCGCCTGAGCGCGCCCGGCCGACGACGGCGCCCCCACCGCCCGGTGGGGGCGCCGTCGTCGGCATCCGGACGGGCGGCAGCCCGCATCACGCATCCATCGGGGAGACGGGGAACATGAGCGGCGAACTCGCGCCTGTCGTCGAGGCGGGCCCGTACCGCCTGCGCAACGTCGGCAGCAGGCTGGTGCTGGAGGTGTACGGCGCGGCGAAGGGCAGCGGGGCCCGGGTCCAGCAGGGCGCGGACGACGGGACGGCCGCGCAGGTGTGGCGGCTGTCCCCGGTGCACGAGGGCGCGGCCCTCTTCCACCTCGTCAACGAGCACAGCGGGAAGCGGCTGGACGTGGCGAACGCCGACACGTCGAACGGCACCCGGATCCAGCAGTGGAAGGCGAACAACTTCGGCGCCCAGGAGTGGCTGATCGAGCAGCATCCGGAGGCGCCCGGGACGGTGACGCTGGTGAGTTTCATCAGCGGGCTGGTCATGGAGGTCGCGGACGGTTCCACGGAGGCCGGGGGCACGGTTCAGCAGTGGGAGGACACCGACTCCCCCTTCCAGTGGTGGCAGTTGGAGCCGGTGGGGTAGGGCCTTTCGTTCGGATCATGCCGGGCTCGCGGGGCCCGGCATCGCTGGTTCAGTCGCCGCGGCGGCCCAGATGCACCGTGCGGGCGGCGAGCAGGTGGACGTCGGGGCGGTGGTGCAGGCCTTCGGGGTCCTCGGGGTCCAGCAGCCGGTCCAGTACGGCGCTGTCCTCGGCCGTCAGCAGGTCGCCGAGGACGTCGCGCTCGCGGGCGATGCTCGCGACGACGTGGTCGCGGACCGGCCGGGAGAGCGGGGCGGGCAGGTCGAGGAGGAAGCTGCGGGTGCCCTGCGGGGCGAGGCCGACCTCGGTGAAGAGCGCGGCCCAGTCCTCGATCTCCCGCTTCGCGCCCGGGAGTTCGGACCGCATGCGCTCGAAGCGGGTGGCGGCGGCAGCAGTCATACGGGCCTCCAGACCGGGCTGCCCGATACCGATGTCACGGGGCAGCCGCCGGGCGGGCAGGCCCCCCTCGACGAGCGCGACCGTGCCGCCGGGCCGCAGGAGCCCGGCGAAGCCCGCCAGCGCGGCGCGCTGGTCGCCCAGGTGGTGCAGGGAGTTGCCCGCCCAGATCAGATCGGCCTCCCCCAACCGGTCCAAGTCCGAGGGGAGTTCGGCTTCGAGTGTCCGGAAGCGGTCGATCACCCCGAGGCGGCGCGCCCGGTTGCTCGCGCGTTCCAGGAGAGCGGGCGTGGCGTCCACGGCCACCACCTCGGCCTCCGGAAAGACCTCGGCCAGCAGACAGGAGACGACGCCGGGGCCGCTGCCGATGTCGAGGACCCGGCGGACCTTCGGGGCGGTGGGCAGGGCGGCGATCCAGCGGGCCGCCTCTTCGTACTGCGTACCGTTGAGTTCGGCTTCCTGCTCCAACAGGGGACCCAGAATGTCCCAGTCGATATCGGCGGCGTGCGTGTCGTGGTGGCCGTGACCGGCGTGGCTGCTCATGGGCCCACCTTCCCCACGGGCCGGTCGCGCGGCAAGGTTCGTTGCCGATCCGGCAAATCGAGGGGGTCTTCCGGCGGACTGACGCGGTACTCCTGCGGGCTGACTCCTCTGACCCGTTTGAACGCGGCACTGAAGGCGAAGGGGGTGCTGTAGCCGACCTTCCGGGCCACGGCCTCCACCGTGGCGTCGCTCTCGCGCAGCAGGTCGGCCGCGACGGCGAGCCGCCAGCCGGTGAGGTACGCCATCGGCGGCTCCCCGACCAGCTCGTTGAACCGGCGGGCCAGACCGGCCCGGGACACCCCGGCGCGGGCGGCGAGCGCGGCCACCGTCCAGGGGTGTGCCGGGTCGTCCTGGAGCAGCCGCAGCGCCGTGCCCACCACCGGGTCGCCCAGCGCGCGGTACCAGGCGGGCGCGTCGGCCCCGGGCCGGGCGAACCAGGCGCGGAGCACCGCGATGAGCAGCAGGTCCAGCAGCCGGTCCAGGACGACCTGCTGGCCAGGCTCGTCCTGGGCGATCTCCGCGTCGAGCAGGTCCAGCAGTGGCCGGGTCCGCGCGTCGGCGGGGATCGTGAGGAGCGGGGGCAGGGCGTCCAGCAGCCGGCGGCTGATCTCCCCGTCCAGCAGGTAGGTGCCGACGAGGACGGCCGTACCGCCATGGGCAGCGTTTCCCCAGGTCCGTACGTTCAGCACCATGTCCTGCGCGAGCGGACGGCCGTGCAGCGTGGTGCAGACACCGCCGGGTCCGACGAGCGCGTGGGGTGTCGTCCCGGGCGCGTCGGCGACGGTGTACGGATCGGGGCCGCGGACCACCGCGATGTCCCCGGGGCCGAGCCGGACCGGTTCGCCTCCGCCGGACGGAACGAGGCAGGCCGCGCCGCGCCGGACCGACATGAGGCAGATCGGCGCCCGGTCCTCGATCCGCACCGCCCAGGGCGGCTCCATCACCATGCGGAGCAGGAAAGCGCCCCGGGCCCGGGGTCCGTCCAGAAGTCCGGCGAGAGCGTCCATGGCCCGCCAGCGTAGACGTGTGGACGCACGAGTAGGCGCCTGAGCCTTTCGAGCATGTCCCGGCGGAGGCGTGCCCGGGAGTCTGGAGGCATGACGGAGAACGCGTACACACGACGAGACGACGGCGACAACGGAAGCAAGGGCGTGGGACGGATGACGGGCACGGTTCTGGTGACGAGTGGCACGGGCAAGACCGGCCGCAGGGTGGTGGAGCGGCTGACGGCCCTCGGTGTGCCGGTCCGCTCCGGTTCGCGCACCGGCGAGGTGCCGTTCGACTGGCAGGACGACACGGGGTGGGAGGCGGCGTTGCGCGGCACGGAGGCCGCCTATGTGGCCTACTACCCGGACCTGGCGGTGCCCGGGGCGGCGGAGGCGATGGCCGCCTTCGGGCGGACGGCGGCGGCGTGCGGGGTGCGCAGGGTGGTGCTGCTGTCGGGGCGCGGCGAACCGCAGGCGGCCGTCGCCGAGGAGGCGCTGCGCGGGGCCGCCGGGCGGGCGGAGGTCACGGTCGTCCGGTCGGCGTTCTTCGCCCAGAACTTCAGCGAGGGCGCGCTGCTGGACGGGGTGATCGGCGGCGAGCTGGTCTTCCCCGCGGGCACGGCGGCGGAACCGTTCCTGGACCTCGACGACCTGGCCGACGTGGTGGTGGCCGCGCTGACCGGGGACGGGCACGCGGGGGCGGTGTACGAGCTGACGGGCCCGCGGTCCCTGACCTTCGAGCAGGCGGCCGAAAAGCTGGGCCGGGCGACGGGCCGGCCGGTCCGGTACGTACCGGTGACCGGGCCCGCGTACGCCTCGCTGCTGGAGGAGTTCGGGGTGGCCGAGGCGGAGGCCGGATTCCTGGCCGAGCTGTTCGCCACGCTGCTGGACGGACACAACGCGGCGACGACGGACGACGTGAAGAGGGTGCTGGGGCGGGAGCCGAAGGACTTCTCCGGCTTCGCCCGCGCGGCCGCCCGGGACGGCGCCTGGCACGGCTAAGCGGAACCTCGCGCCGAGCCGGGCAGGCCCGGCGGCGTACGGGCCGTGTACACCGACCGAACGGTAGGCGGAGCACACATATTGCCGGGGTGCTTCAGGGGCCATAACTTGCCCTTATGGAGCTGGAGTTGCGCCATCTGCGAACGGTCCGTGCCATAGCCGACACGGGCAGCCTCACCAAGGCCGCCGCCACGCTGGGGCTTGCCCAGCCCGCTCTCAGCGCTCAGCTGCGGCGGATCGAGAAGGCCCTCGGGGGCGCTCTCTTCGAGCGTGACCACACCGGAGCCCGTGCCACGCCGCTCGGCGAACTGGTGCTGGAGCGGGCCCGGGTGGTGCTGCCCGCGGTCAGTGAACTGCAGGCCGAGGCCGTACGGTTCGCCAATGCCAGGGGGGCGCTGGACCGGTTCCGGCTGGGCGGCACGCACGGTCCGCTGCTCGGCGGTCTGGTGGATCGGATGGCCGCCGCGCACCCGGCGGCGGCGGTGTCGACGTACACCGCTTGGTCGGTGGACGAGATCGCCTCGCTGGTGATCGACGGGCGGCTGGACTTCGCGCTGATCGGGACGTGCGGCGAGAGTGCGCCGCCGCTGGCGGACCGGCTGGTCTGGGAGGTCGTCGGGGTGGACCCGGTCTTCGTGATGCTGCCGGAGAACCACCCCCTGGCCGCCGAAGCGGAATTGGATCTGGCCGCCCTCGCGGACGAGAGCTGGGCGGATGTGCCGGGGGACGGCTGCTTCGCCGACTGCTTCACCGCGGCCTGCGCGCGGTCGGGCTTCACCCCGGTGTCGGTGTTCGAGACGGACACCTCGTCCGTCGTCCATCTGGTGCAGGTGGGGCGGGCGATCGGACTGTGCCGGGCGACGTTCCCGCCGACGCCGGGCCTGGTGACGAGGCCGCTGGCCGGCGCCCCGCTCAGCTGGCGTCATCTGGTGGGCTGGCATCCGCACTCCCCCGCCGCCGACGCGGCGGCGGGGACGGTGGCGGGGGCGACCCGCGAGGCGTACGCGGAGGCGGTGTCACGCAGCCCGGGCTATGCGCGGTGGCTCGGCGCGCACCCGCGGTTCGGCACGGTGGCCTGAGCGGGAAGGGGCGGGCGGGGCCGCGCCGAAGGACACACCGGGCTATTCGGCCCCGTGGGCCGGGGCGGCGGCCGCCACCCGGGCGGCGAGCGTGAGGTCCTTCTCGGTGATCGCGCCGCCCGCGGAGTGCGTGTGAACGGCCAGGGCCACCGTGTTGTAGCCGAGCGTCAGATCGGAGTGATGGTTCAGCTCGTCCTGGATCCGCGCGATGTGGACCGTCAGCGCGGCGGCGGCGAAGTGGGAGGGCAGCCGGAAGGTCCGGGTGATCCGGTCCCCTTCCAGCGCCCAGCCGGGCAGGCTCTCCAGCCGGCTTTCGGTCTCGGACGGCGACAGCGGTTCGGCGCTCATGGGACGGCTCCCGTGGGTCTCGGTGGATCGGCGTGTACGTCACGGTCGGCCCGGGCGGCCCGTACCGGCACCGTCCCCGGCCCGCCGGTGACGTTACGGTCTGGGCATGACGACTGTCTTGCCCGACACGGGAGTAGGGCCACTGCTGCGGGACTGGCGGGAACAGCGGCGCATCAGCCAGTTGGAACTGGCCCTGCGCGCGGACTCCTCGGCCCGCCACATCTCGTTCATCGAGACGGGCCGCTCCCGGCCCAGCGAGGACATGGTGCTGCGGCTGGCCGAGCATCTGGACGTCCCGGTCCGGGAACGCAACGCCCTCCTCGTGATCGCCGGATACGCGCCCCGCTACCCGCAGACATCCCTCGACGACCCCGCGATGGCCTCCCTGCGCGAGAGCCTGGAGCGCCTGCTCACGGCGTACGAGCCGTATCCGGCGCTCGTGGTGGACGGCACCTACGGGGTGGTGGCGGCCAACCGCGGGGTCTCACTGCTGCTGGAGGGCGTACCGGAGAAGCTGCTGGCCCCGCCCCTGAACGCCATGCGGCTCACCCTCCATCCGGAGGGGCTCGCCCCGCGCATCGTGAACCTCCCGGAGTGGCGGGCGGACCTGCTGGCGCAGATGGACCGCCAGATCGCCCTCGTACGCTCACCGGCCCTGCGCGAGCTGTACGACGAGGTGGCCGCGTACCCGGCCCCCGCCCGGGCCGACGGCCCGGCCCGCACCGCCGAGGGGACGGGCGGTGCGGGCCGGAAGGGGGCCGGCGCCGCGTTCGCGCTGCCGATGCTGCTCGAACACGGGGGCCGGGTCCTGTCGTTCGTGTCGTCGATCGCGACGTTCAACACGCCGATGGACGTGACGGTGGCCGAGCTGGCCATCGAGACGTTCCTCCCGGCGGACCGGGAGACCGCCGCCTATCTGCACGCCCACGTCCCGTCCTGACCCGGCCCCTCCCCCGGATCCCTCAGACGCGGGCTCCGTTGTCGAGCGGGTCCCGGCGTGTCGCACGGGCCTTGCCGCGCGGTGTGCCCTTCCCCTTCCCCGGTGCGGGCGGCGGGGCCTTGGCGCTCCGCTCCAGGGCGAGGGCCCCGGGTACGGCGGTGAACACCGAGGACCAGGTGCCGACGACGATGCCGATGAGCAGGGCGAGCGCGAAGTCGGCCAGCGAGTCGCCGCCCAGCACCGCGAGGGCGACCAGGATGAACAGCGCGCCCATCCCGGTGTTCACCGTACGGGGAACGGTCTGCAGGACGGCCCTGCGGGCGATGGTGTCCAGCGGGGTCCGCCGGTTCGCCCCCCACAGCTCCCGTACCCGGTCGAAGACCACCACCGAGTCGTTGACCGAATAGCCGATCACGGTGAGCAGGGCGGCCAGGAAGATGCCGTCCACCGGACGCCCCAGCCAGGCGAAGGCCCCCACCACCAGGATCACGTCGTGCGCCATCGCCACGACGGACGCCACCGCGAACGTCCAGCGGAACCGGACGGCCAGGTAGGCCAGTTGCACGGCGACCGCGACGCCCAGGGCGATCAGCGCGTTGCGGCGCAGTTCGTCGCCGAGGCTCGGGCCGATGAGTTCGTCCCGTACCTTCGTCGTCTCACCGCCCTCCTCGGCGAGGGCGGTGCGCAGGGCGTGTTCGCCGTCGTTGTCGAGCTTTCCCGTGCGTACGGACAGGTCGCCGTCGCCCGCCGTGGTGACCTCGGCGTCCCCGAACCCGGCGGCGGCGATGCTGTCCCGGGCCGTTTCCACGTCGACCGGGCGGCTGGTGGAGTACTCGACCAGCCGGCCGCCGGTGAACTCGACGCCCAGATCGACCCCGCGCACCACGATCCCGGCCACCGCGACGGCGACCAGCGCCGCCGAGACGACGAGCCACCGGCCCGGATTGCGGAAGAGCTTCGGGTCCTTGCGGACCAGCCACGTGCGTACGGCACCGGGGCGCGCGATGCCGTTGACGTTCCGGTAGTCGCCGACGAAGCGGGAGTTCGCCGCGATCTCGGTGAGCGCGCGGGCGATGACCAGGGCGGAGAACATCGAGGCGGCGACCCCGATGGCGAGCGTGACACCGAAGCCCTTGACCGGGCCCGAGCCCAGGAAGAAGAGCAGACCGGCCGCGATCAGCGTGGTCGCGTTGGAGTCGGCGACCGCGCTCCACGCCTTCTGGAACCCGGTGGTCAACGCGGAGCGCAGGGAGCGTTTCGGCCGGTCGGCGCACTCCTCCCTGGCCCGTTCGAAGACCAGGACGTTCGCGTCGACCGCCATCCCGATCGCGAGGACGAACCCGGCGAGCCCGGGAAGGGTCAGAGTGACGCCGAGGGCGACGAGCGCGGCGTAGGAGATCACCCCGTAGGCACCCAGCGCCACGGCGGCCAGCGCGCCGAAGAGGCGGTAGACGACGGTGATGAAGAGCGCGGTGGCGGCCGCTCCGATGAGAGCCGCCTGTGCGCTCGCGTCGATGGCCGCCGCGCCGAGCGTCGGGCCGACGGTCCGCTGCTCGACGATCTCGACGGGCACGGGCAGAGCCCCGCCCTTGACGAGCAGTGCCAGGTCACGCGCCTCGTCCGCGCTGAACGAGCCGGTGATCTGGGTGGCCCCGGACGGCAGTCCGGCCCGGCAGCCGACCGAGGGGTCGACCTGCGGCGAGGAGATGACCTTCTCGTCGAGGACGATGGCGACCCTCCGCCGGTCGTCCCCGGCAGGATGGCAGGCGGCCTCACCGGTCAGCTTCTTCCAGTCCTGGCCGGCGCCCTTGCGGAACTCCAGCGACACGGCCCAGCCCGCTCCCCCCTGCGCGTCGAACGCGGCCTTCGCGTCCTCGACGCCCGCGCCGGAGAGCCGGGGTTCGCCGAGGGCGAGGAGACGGCCCTGCTCGTCGGGGAGCGTCAGCCGGTCCGGGTCGGGGACGGTGTCAGGTTTCGGGGTCTTCCCGTCCGAGGGCTCTCCGTCCGGGGTCTTCCCGTCCGAAGGCTCTCCGTCCGGGGTCTTCCCGTCCGAAGGCTCTCCGTCCGGGGTCTTCTCCTCCGGCTTCTCGGTCCCCGGGCCCTCCACCGCGTGGAAGGTGAGTTGGGCGGTCCGGCCGATCACCTCGGCGGCCTGGCGCGGATCCTGTACGTCGGGCAGTTCGACGATGATCCGGTCCTCGCCGGAACGGGTCAGGGTCGGTTCGGAGACGCCCAGCGAGTCGATCCGCTGCCGCAGCACCTCCAGGGTGCGGTCGGTGGTCTCCCGGTCCGCCTCGACGGTGGCGGTGTCCCGGGCCTGGAGCACGATACGGGTGCCGCCCTGGAGATCGAGGCCGAGTCTGGGCGACATGGTCAGGCTGATGAAGACGGAGACGAGCAGCACGGCGACAGCCAGGACCGCTCGCACCGCGGTGGCGCGAGTCATGGAAATCCTCCGGTGGGGCGTCGAGCGCCCTCACCTCAGCGAGGACGCGACGCCAGAACGGCAGAACAGGACGGCGAATGACCGGTCGTGGGACCGGTGGTCCTGCCCGGAGGCCCCCGGACACCGGGAAGCGCACCCCGGCGGCTACCGGGTGCGTCGAAGGATTCCGCGGCGACACGACGGACGCCGCCGCGTGGCTCGGCGGGCCCTGCCGGAGCGGGGGTCAGTGCGTCGTGCGGCGGCGGCGCGTGGACGAGCAGATACGCCCGGCCGGTGCCCGCCCGGGGAGCCTGCGCCGGATCGGCCGCCGCCCTGGGCTGCTCGTGCCCCGCCTGCGCCACGACGTGCCGGACGTCGTGTGCGGTACCGGGCCCGGCGTGGTGGTGACGGGAGTCGGGTGCGCCGTCGTGGCCGGTGCGGTCCCGGGAAGCGAGTGCGCTCTCATGCCCTGGGCGGTACCGGGACACGAGCGCGCTGTCGTGGACCTGCGGTGCGGCGGGCGGCGGAGCCGCGGCGACCGTGGCGGCGGGCGCGAGGCTTCGGGCTGCCAGGGCGGCGGGCGCCGCACCGCTCGCCGTCGCGGCACCGCCGACCAGGGTGAGGACGGTGAGGAGGAGCGTGGCCAGCACACATCGCACCCGGGGCCGTCCCCGGTACGGGGTCACCTCGGGCGGCCGGATCGCTCGGGCGGCGCCGGCCGGTGGCGGAGCACGGAGCTGAGGATCTGCCCGGCGCCACGGACGACCGTGGTCGACGGGTCGTCGGCCAGGCGCACCCGGGTGCCGAGGCAGCGGGCGAGCTGATCGGTGACGTCGGACCGCAGCGCGCCGCCGCCCGCGAGCACGGGGCCCTTGCGCAGGGCTCCCCGGATCGCGCCGTGCCGGTCGTGGCGCCACATCGACGTGATCATGTCCAGCACTGTACGGACAAGGACGGTCGGGAGCGTCGCCGGGTCGAGGCCGTCGAGGTCGTCGAGTCCGCACTCGGCCTGCCGGGCGTCGGCGACCAGGCCGCCGACGAGGAGGGTGACCTCCGTCAGCTCGGCTCCCATGTCGACCACGAGAAGAGGGCCCGTCTCCCTCGGTCCCGCGTACGCGGCGGCCGCCCGGGCGCTGCTGAGGACCACGACGCGCGTCGTCCCGAGCCCGGCGAGCAGGGCGCGCGCGGCGGTGCGGTGTTCGGCGCCGGCGAGCACCGGGTGGCTGAGCACGATCACGCTGTCGCTGCGGTCGGGGCCCAGCGCCGCGTCGGCGATCCGGCCGAGCAGCCGGCCGCAGGACTCGGGGTCGACGATGCGCCCGCGCCGGACGGGTCGCTCGGCGCGCCCGTGCGGGCCGGAGCCCGGGAACGGGTCGGGGAGCAGGCCTCGGCCGGGCACCCAGGCCCGGGTGCGTGAGCTGCCGAGGTCCAGGGCCAGTCCCCGCGCGACCGGCGCGCCGTTCCGGACCCCCTGGTGCTGGTTCTGCTCCCGGTGCTGGTCCTGGTGCCGGTGACGTGTTCGGAGTCCCCCTCGGGCATCCCCGGAACGCTCCGCCCCGAACGCCCCGGCACCGCTTCCGTCACGAAGCGGTCCGGGGCCCTTCCCCCATGGGCCCGCACCCGGGCGAAACGGCCCTCGCCGCTCGCCGGTTGCGGAAGTGATCGGGACGGCCGGAGCAGGAGCACGACGGGGCGTGGAAGGGACGGTGGCGGCGCTCAGGGCCGGAACGTTCCGGATCGGTCCGGACCACGGGGAGACGGCGCGCCCCGGTCGCTGTCCGTCGTGCACAGAACGCATCGTCCCTCACCCCCGGCCGGCCGTCTCCGCCGCCCACGCACCCGTCGGCCCACTGATAGTGAGGCACGACCGAGCCCTCACTATGCAATACGGGGTGGTGGAACGCCACTTCCTCACTGATTCACAGGCGCGCCGACCCGCCCTGCACGGCGGTCAACGGCTCAGGCGTTCTCCCCCGCCGCCAGGAACGCGCCGACGAGCTCCGCGAACTCCTCCGGCACCGCGATCCGGACCCCCAGGTCCTCCGCCTTGGTGCGCTTGGACCCGGCCTTGTCCCCGGCGACCAGCAGGCTGGTGCGCTTGGAGACGCTGGAGGACGACTTTCCGCCCGCCCGCTCGATCAGCTCGTTCATCTGGTTGCGGGACAGCTTCTCCAGCGCCCCGGTCATGGCGCCCGTCACCACCACGGTCATCCCCGCGAGAGGCAGCGTGGGGCCGGTGCCCCCGTCGCCACCGGCCTCCGCGTCCGCCCCGGCCGCCTCCTCCGTCCCGGGCTCCGGGGGCGGGGTGGCGCCCGGCTCGGTCATGTTCACCCCGGCCGCGACGAGCTTGGCGATCAGCGGTGCCAGCTCCACCAGCTCCGCGACCACCGCGGCGGCCTTCTCCTTGCCGATGCCGTCCACCTGCTGGAGCGTGTCCACGTCGGCGGCGACGATCCGGTCCATGGTGGCGAAGTAGCGGGCGATGCGGCGTGACATGGAGCGCCCCGTGCCCCGTACGCCCAAGGCGCAGAAGACCCGGGACAGCGGCCGGGTGCGGGCGGTTTCGATGGCCGCCAGGAGGTTGTCCGTGGAGGTCTCGCCCATCCGGTCGAGGGCGAGCAGCTGTGCGCGCTCCAGGGTGAAGAGGTCGGCGAAGTCGGCGACGAGACCGGCGTCGACGAGCTGGACGACCCGGGTGGCGCCGAGGCCCTCGATGTCGAGCTGGTCGCGGCCCGCCGCATACGAGACGGAGGCGACGAGGCGGCAGTTGCGGCCCCGGGTGCAGCGCCAGCGCTGTTCGCTCGTGTCGATGGCGGAGCCGCACTGCGGGCAGCTCTCGGGGAAGTCGATGGGTGTCTCGTCGCCGGTGCGCAGGTGGACGACGGGGGCCTCGATGCGCGGGATGATGTCGCCCGCCTTGTAGACCATGACCTGGTCCCCCAGCCGCAGGTCACGGCGGGTGATGTCGGCGGGGTTGTGGAGGGTGGCATAACCGACGGTGGAGCCGTCGATCTCCACGGGCTCCAGGACGGCACGCGGCGCGATGATGCCTGTGCGCCCGACGTTCCACTCGACGGACACCAGGCGGGTGATCTTCTCCACGGCGGGCAGCTTGTAGGCGATGGCCCAGCGGGGCGCGCGGGTGCCGGAGCCCGCCTCGCGCTGGTCGGCTGCCAGGTCGGCCTTGATCACGATGCCGTCGATGCCGAACGGCAGCGCGGCGCGCAGGGATCCTATGGCGTCCACCCGCGCCTGGACCTCCTCGACCGTGGCGGCCAGGACCGGCGCGACGTCCGTGCCCGCGGCCGTGTGCACGCCGAGGCCGGCGACGTACGACAGGACCTCGCTGTGGGGCAGTTCGGCGAGGGTCTCACCGAGCTCCCCGGAGTCGGGCAGCGGCAGCGCGCCGTAGGCGAAGAAGGTCGTCTCCACCCGGTAGGCGCGGTCCTTGGCGCGCAGGGTGCCCGCCGCCCCGTTGCGCGGGTTGGCGAAGGGGGCGCCGCCGTGTTCCGTACGGATCGCGTTGCCCTGGTCGAACTGGTCGTTCGTCATGAGGATCTCGCCGCGCACCTCGATGGTGACCGGCTCGGCCAGCCGCTCCGGCAGTCCGACGACGGCGCCCGCCGCGTGCGAGACGTCCTCGCCCGCCGTGCCGTCGCCCCGGGTGATGAGCCGCTCGAACCTGCCGTCCCGGTAGCGCGCGGCGACCGCCAGGCCGTCGAGCTTCGGCTCGACGCTCCACGCGGTCACGGGTCTGCCGATGCGCCGCTCCAGCGACGCGGTCCAGGTCGCGAACTGCTCGGCCGAGAACACGTTGTCCAGGGAGAGCATGGGAACCGTGTGCGGCACGTCGCCGACGGCGGCCCCGCCCGCGACCTTGCCGGTCGGCGAGGCGGCGAGCACCTCCTCCGGGTGGTCCGCCTCGTACGCGGCTATGCCGCGCGCCAGCCGGTCGTAGGCGTCGTCGTCCAACCCGCTCTCGCCCGTGGCGTAGTACGCGGCGGCGGCGACGGAGGCCTCTTCCACCGCGGCGGCATAGGCGGCGGCATCGGCGAGCACAGCAGCTGAGTTCGTCATGACCACCATTCTTCCGGCCACCACTGACAACGGCTCCGATCCCCTTCTCGCGCCACTCTCAGGAGAGCGCTCTCCCTCGTCGTCGCATACAACTCCTCTTCCACCGTGCGGATTTCGCGAGGCTGCGCAAGCTCTTGACATGCACAGGAGGCACTTCTACGTTCCTTCGAGAGAGCGCTCTCTGTCTTGCCCCAGGAATCCCCCACTTCCCCGAACAGGAGTGCCGTGCTCTTCCGCCATCGACGCAACCCCGACCACCGCCGCCCACGATCCCTGCCGTCCTGGCGGTACAGAATCGCCGGGCTCGCCGCGGCAGCCCTCGCCCTCTCCTTCCTCCAGGCCAACGTCGGCAACGCCGCGGCTGAGCGGGCCGCCGCCGACGCCACGCCGAAGGCCGCCGCGGATGTGGTGCGGGTGGCCGAGTTCCTCGCCGAGTGCCCCTACACCCATCGGCTCCCCGACGACCCGATCGTCTTCCCCGGACTGCCGGGCGCCTCCCACATGCACAGCTTCTTCGGCAACGACACCACGCACGCCGGCTCCGACCTGGCCTCCCTGGAGAAGGGCCGCACCTCGTGCGCCCCCGACACCGACCTGTCGTCGTACTGGGTGCCCACCCTCTACGACGGCGACAAGGAGGTGGAGCCCACCGGGACCACCTTCTACTACCTGGGCGAGGGCGTGAGCGACGACGTCATCCGCCGGATCAAGCCCTTCCCCCGGGGCCTGCGCATCGTGGCGGGCAACGCGAAGGCGACCGGCCCGCAGGACAACACGATCGCCCGCTGGTCGTGCCTGCACGCCGGTGAGGTGAACCCCTCGCAGAACTTCGTGAACTGTCCGCCCGGCACGATGATGGAGTCCTACCTGGACTTCCCGCAGTGCTGGAACGGTACGGACCTCGACTCCCCCGACCACAAGAGCCACATGGCCTACCCGGTGAACGGCGGCTGCCCCGCCACCCACCCGGTACCGGTGCCCAAGCTCCGTCAGGTGCTGCGCTACCCGGTGAACGGTGACCCGGCCCGCTTCCGGCTGGCGTCCGGGCCCGGCTACACCATGCACGGCGACTTCTTCAACGTATGGCCTGAGGAGGAGATGGCGCAGCGCGTCCGCGACTGCATCAACGCGATCGTCAAGTGCGGTTTCGACGGCAAGCCCTGACCGGCCGTCACCACCGTGCTCGGCCCACCCCCCACGCACCACCGTGTCCGCCCCGGAGCGCCGGCTCCGGGGCGGACACCCTCCCCGTACGAGGACACCGAGGACACCCCGATGAACCCCGTCAGCCTTCCGCTCCCGCCGCTCCGCAGGGTCGCCGCCCTCGCTCTGCTCGGCGCGCTGGCCCTCGGCGGTGCGGCCGGCTGTTCGACGGCGGCGGATTCCGCGCCCCGTACGCCTCAGGAACAGGCACGGGAGTCCTCGCCGACCGGCACCCCCACCGCGACCCCCGCCTCGACCGCCACCGACGTCGGCTGGGTCCAGCTGATGACCCCCATGAACCAGCAGGCGGTGAAGCTCCTGACCCTGGCCGCCGCGCGGGCGGCCGAACCGCGGGTACGCGACTTCGCGGTTCGGCTGCGCACCGGGCAGAAGGCCGAACTCGACCGCCTGCGTGCCCTGTTGACCCGCATGGGGCTGCCCGGGACCGATGTGCACGCGGGGCACGACATGCCCGGCATGGTGACGGTGCGGGACCTGGAGGCGGCCCGCGCCGCCGAGGGGCCCGCGTTCGACCGGCTCGTCCTCGTGCAGATCCGGGACCATCTGCGGCAGTCCGCGCAGGTGTCGCGCTCGGAGATCACCTCGGGCGGCCGGGCCGACGCCCGTGAGCTGGCCGCCGCCCTCGTGACGGCGCGCGAGGCGTCCCTCGCCGAACTGGAACGGCTGCCGGGCGCGGGGCGGGCCCTCGGCTGAACGGGGCGGCCTGCCTGCGGGTATAAAGGGCTGCATGACAGCCGAAGTGCCGCAGCCCGTACGCCCCACGACCCTGGAGGACGTGGCGGCCGTGGCCGGTGTGTCACGGGCGACGGTGTCCCGGGTGATCAACGGGGCGACCACGGTGGACCCCGCCCTGCGCACCGTCGTCGAACAGGCGGTGGCGACCACCGGCTACGTGCCCAACCGGGCCGCGCGTTCGCTGGTGACCCGGCGGACCGACTCGGTTGCCCTGGTCGTCTCCGAGCGGGAACGGCGGCCGATGTCCGAGCCGTTCGTCGGCCGGATGTTCTCCGACCCGTACTTCGGGCGGGTCGTCAGCGGACTGCTGGAGGTGCTGCGCCCGGCGGGGATCCAGATGGTCGTGATGCTGGCCGACGACGAGGCGTCCCGGACCCAGCTGCTCTCCTATCTGCGGCACGGCCATGTCGACGGGGTCGTGCTGATCACGACGCACGCCGACGACCCGCTGCCCGGACTGCTCCAGGAGACCCGGATGCCCGCCGTCCTCGCGGGCCGTCCGCACAAGCCGTCGCCGCTGGCCTATGTGGAGGTGGACCAGCACGCCGGGGCGCGGCTGGCGGCCGATCACCTGGCCGCGCAGGGGCGTCGGCGCATCGGCACGATCACGGGGCCCCAGGACATGCCCGCCGGACAGGTCCGGCTGACCGGCTTCCTGGAGGCCTGTGCCGCCCACGGCATCGAGGACGTGGCCTGCGCCGAGGGGGACTTCACGCATCTGGGCGGAGCGGCGGCGATGCGCCGGCTGCTGGCGGACCGCCCGGATCTGGACGGGGTGTTCATCGCCTCCGACCTGATGGCGCTGGGGGCCCTGCCGGTGCTGCTCCGGGCCGGTCGCGACGTACCGTCCGACGTCGCGGTGGTCGGCTTCGACGACAGCAGCGCCGCCGCGGCCTGCGATCCGCCGCTGACCACGGTCCGGCAGCCGGTGGAGGAGATGGCGGCGGAGATGGCCCGGCTGCTGCTGAAGCAGATCGGTGAGCCGGGCGGCCCCTCGCCCTCGGTGCTCTTCCCGCCGGCGCTGGTACGGCGTCAGTCGGCCTGAGCGTCCGGCACCGGAGCCCCGGCCGGGAACGGCTCGTCCGCCAGGTCGGCCCCGGCGAAGCCCTCCGCGCGCACCGGGACCTGGGGCCCCGAGGACTCCTGGAGCCAGCGGGTGAGCACCCGGTGGACCGCCTCGGCGCCCACCAGGCCGCCGCCCGGCGGCGGGGGCGCGCCCTCCGCGGTCTCGGCGGCCACGATGTCGAGCGGGTCCGTGAGGCCGCGCGGCCAGAGCAGGAACGGCCGGGACTGTTCGCCGCCGAGGCCTCCGTGCGAGCCGATCTGCTCCTCGAAGGCGTGCACGGTGCCGGTGGCGGGGTCGTACATGGAGTTGACCATGACGTCGGCGACGTGCGGGAAGGTGTCCGTGCGGCGTACGGCGTCGGCAGCCCCTGCGCCGAAGGACGCGAGCGGGCCCTTGCCGTCCGTCAGTTCGGCGACGGGGACCTCCTCGCCGCCGCGCCCGAGCACCACGGAGCCGTCCTCCCCGCCGACGAGGAGGAAGCCGATCCCCGGGTGGTTGGCCAGCGTGGAGAGCAGGGCCGGGTGGCGGCGCTCGATCTGTTCGCGGGTGGCGCGGCCCTCGATGTCGGGGAAGGAGATGAGACCGAGGTTGCCGGAGGCCAGCACGATCGGGTCGGAGAGCTTGGCCGGGTGTTCGTCCTGCTGCCCCTCGACGGGGCGGTGCAGGGCGATGCGCACCGCGTCGCGGGCCTCGGAGGCGCTGCGGGTGCGCTGGGCGCGGCGGGGCACGGGCAGTCCGCAGCCCGCCCGGACGAGGTCCTTGAGCGTGAGCCCGTACTTCCCCGCGAAGGTCTCGCCGGGGCTCTGGCCGTGGTCGGACAGGAGCACGATCCGGTAGGCGCGCGGGGTGTGGTCCGCGATCTTGGCGATCAGGGCGAGGGAGCGGTCGAGGCGTACGAGGACCTTCTCGGCGTCGCGGCTGTGGGGCCCCGAGTGGTGGGCGACCTCGTCGTAGGCGACGAGGTCGGCGTAGACGGCGGTGCGTCCGGCGAACATGTCGCCGAGGACGGCGGCGACGACCACATCGCGCTCCACGACGGTGGCGAAGGCGCGGATGAAGGGGTAGAGCCCGCCGCGCTTGATCCGGGGGGTGACCTTACGGGCGCGGGCCCGGGTCGACTGGCCGATCTCCCGGAACACCTCGGCGACGAAGGAGAGGGCGGTCCGGGTGGCGTTGGCGGGGTCGGAGAAGTAGGCGAAGTATCCGGCCCGGGAGCGGCGGCCCTTGCCGCGCCGGGCGGCCATGGAGAGCACCAGGGCGAGCTGTCCCGCGCCGCCGCTGAAGAGGTTGCCCCGGCTCGCCCCGTCGACGGTGAGGAGGCCGCCGTCGTGGGTGCGCCGGATGGCCCGCCGTTGCATTTCGAGGGCGCTCGCGGGGCGGCTGGAGACCATGACGGTGCGGGTCTCCTTCTCGTACCAGCGGAACGCGGGCACGTCGTGGTTGCTGCCGTGCAGGATCGCGAGCTGGCTGGCGCCGGTCTGGCTGGACCAGTCGGTACGCCAGGGGGTGAGGCGGTGTCCGGAGGAGTCGGCGAGCCATCCGGCGACGGTCGGCATGAGGCCGTCGGCCGCCGCCTCGACCAGCACGTCGTGGCCGACGCCGTCGAGCTGGAGGAAGACCGTGCCGGGCGGTCCGTCGCGGCCGGGTTCGGCCGGGTCCGGGGATCTGCCGCGTCTGCGCCGCCGGTCGGCGAGCCGGGACAGCCGTCGGCGGTAGGCCTCGTCGTCGCGGACGGCGAGGGCGGTGGAGGTGGCGGAGGCGACGGCGGACATCACGGCGGCGACGACGACCGCGGTCTCCGGCGCGGCGTCGCCGCGGCCGTCCGGGATCAGGCGCAGCGCTATCAGCAGCAGCGAACCGTTGAGGAAGAAGACCAGGGCGCCCAGGACCAGGGCGGGCACGATGAGCAGGGACCGGACGAGGACGGGCCACACCAGGGCGGAGAGCAGGCCGAACGCGCCCGCGCCCCAGGCCGCGGTGAACGCCGTCTTGGTGATCGTGTCGCCGTCGTCGGACTGGAGCTGGAAGTCGGGCAGGGCGCCGGCCAGTACGAGCATGGTGAGGGTGGACACCGCCCAGACCGCGGTCACCCGCATCAGGGCCCTGCCCGCCGTCCGCCACTTCCCGTCACCCACGCCGGTCCACCTCGCGCCCTCTCCGCCCCCGGGCCCGGTATGTCCGGGGCCCGCCCTTCAGCTTTTCACAGCGTCGCTCCCGGTCAGGGGCTACGGCGGGAGCCCCGGAGGGTCGGCGCGAAGGTACGGGGGGCGCATAGGCTCGTACCGGCAGCGCACCCGGTGACGGGCCGCGCGGACCGGACGAGGATCGCCCCGGACATCGTCCGGAGATCGTCCGGGGGTCGGACGAGGGTCGTCCGGGGATCGAGCGAGGAGGGCGGACGTGCCGGTGGAGGTCACCTGGTGGGGTCATGCCACCTGCACGATCGAGGACTCGGGGGTGCGGGTGCTGACCGACCCCCTGTTCGTACGGCGCTTCGCGCATCTGCGCCGCCGCCGGGGCGAGGTGCCGCCGCCGGAGGCCGCGGTCGCCGAGGTGGTGCTGGTCTCCCATCTGCACTCCGACCATCTGCACCTGCCGTCGCTGGCCCGGCTGGCCCCCGGCAGCCGGCTGATCGTGCCGAGCGGCGCGGTGGCGGCCGTGCCGGGGCTGCGGATGCTGCGCCGGGTGCGGCAGCTGCACGTCACCGAGGTGCGGCCGGGTGACACGGTGCGGATCGGCGAGGTGCGGGTACGGGCGGTCCCCGCGCTGCACGACGGGCGGCGGCTGCCCGTCGGGCCGCACCGGTCGCCCGCGCTCGGGTATGTCGTCGAGGGCGAGGCCCGGACGTACTTCGCCGGGGACACCGGGCTCTTCGACACGATGGCCGACGCGGTGGGGCCGGTGGAAGTGGCGCTGCTGCCGGTGGGCGGCTGGGGGCCCTACCTGGGGCACAGCCATCTGGACCCGGCCCGGGCCGCCGAGGCGCTGACCCGGCTCGCGCCCCGGTCGGCGGTGCCGGTGCACTACGGCACGTACTGGCCGATCGGCATGGACGCGGTGCGCCCGCACGAGTTCCACGCACCCGGTGACGAGTTCGTACGGCACGCGGCGAAGCGGGCGCCGGAGGTGGCCGTGCATCTGCTGGGGCACGGCGAGCGGGTCAGACCGGAGGCCGGCCGGTGATCCAGGAGATCCAGCAGGTGGTGCGGGAGCTGCCCACCGAGTCGACCCAGCAGGCGGTGGGCTACCCGACGCTGTTCGCCCTGGTGGCGCTGGGGTCCCTGGTGCCCGTGGTGCCGACGGGGGCGCTGGTCAGTTCGGCGGCGGTGGTGGCCTTCCACCAGACGTCGCCTCTCGCACTGCTCTTCGTCTTCCTGGTGGCGTCGGCCGCCGCGTTCCTCGGGGACATCTGCCTGTACTGGCTGGGGCAGCGCGGAGTGCGCTCGAATCACGGCTCGAAGTGGCTGGAGGCGATATCCCGCCGGGCCGCGCCGGAGCGGCTGGCCCAGGCGCAGGAGAAGCTGGCGGAGCACGGCGGGACGGTGCTGGTGCTGTCCCGGCTGGTGCCGGCCGGGCGGATCCCGGTGATGCTGGCGTGCCTGCTGGGCCGGATGCCGCTGCGGCAGTTCGCCCGGGGCGATGTTCCGGCGTGTCTGGCCTGGGCGGCGACGTACCAGCTGATCGGGATCCTGGGCGGTTCCCTCTTCCCGGAGCCGTGGCAGGGCGTGGTCGCGGCGGTCGCTCTGACGCTGCTGATCAGCGGGGCACCGGCGGTGTGGCGCAGGCTGCGGAAGCGGTTCGGGCCAGCGGCGTCGTAGCTGTGGCTGTGGCTGTGGCTGTGGCTGTGGCAGTGGCTTTAGCCATAGCCATAGCCATAGCCATGTTCGCCGGCCGTACCCGCCAGCCGTGCTCGGCAGTCCGCTCAGCGCAGATCGGCGAAGACCGCCGCGAAGTCGTCCAGGGCCCGTGCCACATGCGCGAGCTCCAGGGGCTTCGCGGCGGCGAGGGACTCCGCCCGCTGCTGCGGCGTGGCCCCCAGCAGCGGGCCGGTGCCCAGGCGTACGCGCAGGGCGCCCAGCTCGTCCCCGAACCGGTGGCCGCCGGGGGCCGGAGCGCCGAGCCGGTCGGTGAGGTACTCCTCCAGTTCCATGGAGTCCGTGACGCCCAGGTCCGCCAGCCGGGAGCGGAGCGGACCGAGGTCGGCGTAGAGGTGACAGCCCGCCTCAGGGGGGCGGGCCAGCGCGCCGGAGCCGAGGACCGCGCGGTGGGCGGCCGCGGCGACCTCGGTGTTGAGCGCCGCGGCCCGTTGGATCCGGTCGCGTACGGAGTCGGGCTCGCCGAGGGCGTGGGCGGCGGCGTGGGCGACCGGACCGGCGACGAGGGCGCCGAGTGCGGTGAGGATGTCCAGGGTGCGGGCGTGCCGGACGGCGGCGCGGGCGGTGTCGGGGAAGCGGGCGACGGCGACCGGCCAGGCGGCCGGCAGGAGCGCTCCGGACAGGTCGGCGAGCACGGTGACGTCGTCCGGGCACATCTCGGCCGGGCTGAGCAGGACGGTGTCGCGCGGGCGGTGCACGGTGTCGCGCCAGGTCTCGTCGCTGATGATGTGCAGCCCCTCGTCGACGGCCGCCTCGCAGGCCTCGCGGACCAGCTCGGGCAGGGCGACGGTGGCGGTGGGGTCGTCCACGACGGACAGGAGCAGCAGCTTCGGCCGGCCGCCCTCCGCACGGACCCGGCGGACGGTCTCCAGCAGGGCGTACGGGTCGGGGATGCCGCCGCATTCGGCCGGGGTGGGCACGTGGTAGGCGGGGTGGCCGAGCAGCCTGGCCTGCGGCATCCAGGCGGCGGGGCAGGGGCGCGGCATGAGGACGTCGCCGCCGTGTGCGCCGATGAGGGCCAGGAGGAGCGGCTGGGCCCCGGGGGCGGCGGCGATCCCGCCCGCCGTGCCGTGCAGCCCACGCCGGTCCCAGTAGCCACGGGCCGCCTCCCGCAGGACCGGCCCGCCGCCTGGCGGCTCGGGGCGGGTCCGGGCGGAGGCGGCGGCGAGCACGGCGGCCAGCTCGGGAAGGACGGGCAGCCCGGGATCGGGGGCGGGCGGCCCGTACCGGACGGGGCCGTGATCCTCGTGCGGCCGGGCGGCCGGGGGACCGGGCCGGGGGGACCGGTCCTCCCGGGAATGGGCCCGGTGGTGCGGCCGTCGGGCCTGGTCCTCGCCGTGGGCCCGGCCTTCCGGCTCACCGGCCCGCTCCCGTTCGGAAGCACGCTCCCGCCCAGGCGGCGGGTCCTGGGCGCCGGCCCGCTCCCGGCCGTGGGCCCGGCCTTCCGGCTCACCGGCCCGCTCCCGTTCGGAAGCACGCTCCCGCCCAGGCGGCGGGTCCTGGGCGCCGGCCCGCTCCCGGCCGTGGGCCCGGCCTTCCCGCTCACCGGCCCGCTCCCGTTCGGGGGAACGCTCCCGCCCAGGGGCCGGGTCCTGCGGCCCCTGAGCCGGGCCCTGTCCGCCCGCCCGGCTCCCCGGCGGGCCGGTGTCCTCGGTCCCCTGCATCCGGGCCTCCTCCGCCGCTCGGCGCTCGTCGCTCCGTGTCGTCGTCCCCGTCGGCCGACCCGCGCCCGGGGATCCGGCGTCCGGCGCGTCCGGGCGCCGGGGTCCGGCGTCCGGCGCATCCGGGCGCGGGTCGGCCTCCGGCCTGTCCGGGCCCGGGGTGCCGCGGGCCCGGCAGACGGCCTCTGGCTTCTTTATACGGAGGTTCCGGGCCGCCCGCCCGCCCAGTCGCGCGCCCGCACCGGAGTCCGTCGCCGAGTCGGCCGTTTCGCCGGTCGGCGGCGGCGCGTGGCCGGAGTCTCAGCGCGCCTGCTGGTTCAGCGTGGCCCGGAGGGGTATTCGCTGACCCATGTCCACACCGAGAACCTCACCCACCGCCTCCACAGCCCCCGCCGTCGCCCGGCTGCGCGGCTGGCTGCAGGGGCGCGACCTGGCCGCCTTCCGGAGCGTCGCGGACCGGCACTGGCCGGGTGCCGATCCGCTGCTGCCGCGGCTGAGCCGGAGCGCCAACCACGGGCTGCTCTGGTTCGGGGCGGCGGCCGGGATCGCGGCCCTCGGGAGCAGCGCGCGTTCCCGGCGGGCCGCGCTGCGCGGGGTGGCGTCCCTCGCCGTGGCGTCGGCGGCGATCAACACGGTCGGCAAGGGCGCGGTACGCCGCGAGCGGCCGATAGCGGACCTGGTGCCGGTGGTGCGGCAGCTCAAGAGGCAGCCGGTCACCACCTCCTTCCCCTCGGGCCACGCCGCCTCGGCGGCCGCCTTCGCCACCGGGGTGGCCCTGGAGTCCAAGGGCTGGGGCGCGGTCGTGGCCCCGGTCGCGGTGGCCGTGGCGGCCTCCCGCGTCTACACCGGGGTCCACTACCCGAGCGATGTCCTCGCGGGTGCGGCGCTCGGCGTCGGAGCCGCGTTCGCCCTGCGCGGGGTCGTGCCGACCCGGGGCCAGCTGCCCGCTCCCGGCCGCCCGCCCGGGGAGGCACCCGCGCTGCCCGCCGGCAAGGATCTCGTCGTGGTGGTGAACCGGGAGTCCGGGACGGCCACCGCGACCGCGTCGCTGGTGCGCGAGGCGCTGCCGATGGCGACCGTCATGGAGGTCGCACCCGCCGATCTGCCGACGGCCTTCGACGAGGCGGCCCGTCAGGGCCGGGCGCTCGGTGTCTGCGGGGGCGACGGCACGGTGAACCTGGCGGCCTCCGTGGCCGCGACGCACGGGCTGCCCCTGGCGGTCTTCCCCGGCGGCACGCTCAACCACTTCGCCTATGACCTGGGCATCGAGACCGTCCACGACACCGCCGCCGCCCTCACGGCGGGCGACGCCATCCGGGTGGACCTCGGCCGCTTCCGACCGGGACCCCAGGGCGCGGACGGTGCCGACGGCTATTTCCTCAACGCCTTCTCCCTCGGCGTCTATCCGGACCTGGTGCGCACCCGGGAACACTGGTCGCCGCGCATCGGCGGCTGGCCGGCGGGCGTCCTCGCGGCATTCCACGTGCTGCGCGGGCAGCGCCCCCTGGAGGCCGAATTCCAGGGCCGCAGGCGGCCGTTGTGGCTGGTCTTCGTCGGCAACGGGCTCTTCCGGCGCGTGGGCCCCAACCCGGGCCGCCGCCACAACCTGGCGGACGGGCTGCTGGACGTCCGGGTCATCCACGGCGGCCGGGGACCCGCGCTTCGCCTGCTGGCGGCGGCGGTGGCGGGACCGCTGACCCGCTCCCCCGCCCATGCCGCGGTGCGGCGGCGCCGGGTGCGGATCGGCGGACTCGCGCCGGGGACTCCGTACGCGTACGACGGCGAAGTGGCCCACTCCGGAACGGAGCTGATGATCGACAAGCTGCCGGAAGCGCTGACGGTGTACTGCCCGATGCCGGTCTGACACATCAGAACAGCACCCCGTCCGCATAGCAAGACGCCCATCTCATCATCCGACATCGCGGCGTACGGTGGTTCCGTCGCCGCGCCCGTCGGCGCGGGGCTTCCGGGAGAGGGAAGGCGTTACGTCATGCCGAAGGAGACCGCCGTGTACACGCACGGCCACCACGAGTCGGTCCTGCGCTCGCACCGCTGGCGGACCGCCGCCAACTCGGCCGCCTACCTCCTCGGCGAACTCCGCCCCGGCCTGGCCGTGTTGGACGTCGGCTGCGGTCCGGGGACCATCACCGCCGATCTGGCCGCGCTGGTCGCCCCGGGCCGGGTCACCGCGGTGGACGCCGCCGCCGACATCCTGGGCGGAGCCGCCGCGGTGGCGGACGAACGCGGCCTGGAGAACGTCGAGTTCGCCGTGGCCGATGTGCACGCCCTGGAGTTCCCCGACGACTCCTTCGACGTGGTCCACGCCCACCAGGTGCTCCAGCACGTGGGCGACCCGGTCCAGGCGCTGCGCGAGATGCGGCGGGTCTGCCGGCCCGGCGGTGTGGTCGCGGCCCGGGACAGCGACTACGCGGCGATGACCTGGTATCCGGAGACACCCGGCCTCGGCACATGGCTCGACGTGTACGGGCGGGTGGCCCGCGGCAACGGCGGCGAGCCCGACGCCGGGCGCCGCCTCCTCTCCTGGGCGCGGCAGGCCGGGTTCACCGACATCACCCCGACCGCGGCCGCCTGGTGTTTCGCCACCCCGGAGAGCCGCGCCTGGTGGAGCGGCCTGTGGGCGGACCGTACGACGGACTCCGTCTACGCCGAGCTGGCGGTGGCGGGCGGTCATGCGAGCGCAGGGCAGCTCACGGAGATCGCCGGTGCGTGGCGCTCCTGGGGCGAGGAGGGCGACGGCTGGTTCATGGTCCCGCACGGTGAGGTGCTGTGCCGGGTGTGAGGTGAAGCGGGGCTCCGGCCCGCCCGGAATCGATCACACCGGTCGCGGCCGCCAACTACCCTCGTACCCATGGAGATCCTGGGAACCACGCTGCGTATCTGCGTCGACGACCTGGAGGCCTCGGTGGCCTTCTACGAGGGGCTGACGGGCACGTCGGCCCTGCGCTTCGAGCGCGGTGGGGTGTCGGTGGCCGCGATCGGCTGCTTCCTGTTGATGAGCGGGCCGGAGTCGGAGCTGGAGGTGCTGCGCAAGGTGGGGGCGACCATCGCCGTCAAGGATGTCGACGAGGCCAACGAGGCGCTGACCCGGGCGGGCGCGCGGGTGATCGCGGGGCCGGTGCCGACGCCGGCGGGCCGCAACCTGATCGCACTGCACCCGGACGGTTCGGTCTTCGAGTACGTGGACCGCAAGGTCACTGTCTGAGCCCTCCGAGCCAACTGAACCGTCCGATCGGCCGCCCGGGCGCGTTGTTCACTCCTCCGGTGGGCTCATGCGGAAGTCGTAGGCGTCCGGCAGTGGTTCGTCGCTGATCCGCGCCCACAGCTCACCGAGGACGCCGGCCCCTTCGCGCAGGTCGGCGACCTCGAATCCGGCGTCGAAGATCGCGCGGGCCGCCCCGGTGTCGCCCTCGGCCACGAGTGTCCGGGCCAGCAGCAGCCCGAAGCGTCCGCGCTCACGGACCGCCTCCGGCAGCCCGGTGAGGAGCGCCCGGGCCGCACCGGGCCGGCCTGCGGACAGATGCGCCTCGACGGTCTCGCGGGCGAGGGCGACAAGGAGCGCGCCGCCCTCCGCCGGCGCGGCGGGATCCGTCGCACCGGGAGCGTCGAGGTCTGCGAAGGCCTCGGCGTACAGCTCGGCGGCGTGGTCCGGCCTGCCGCTCTCCTCGGCGGCGACGGCGAGGCAGCGCAGCAGCGGCCAGCGCGGTGCGGGGCCGAGCTCCAGTCCGCGTTCCCAGCTGCGGACGGCCTGGGCCCGGTCGTCGGCGTGCCACTGGGCGATGCCGAGGTGGTACTCGGTGTGCGGGTCGGCGTCGGCGGTCTCCAGCATGTCGCGCCAGGGCGGTGAGACCGGGGTCGGGCCGGGAATACCGTCCGGGGCCGGCTCGGGCAGTGTCCCCTGCTCCAGCAACTCCCGCCAGGGCTCCTGCTGTTCGCCGAGAGTGGTGGCGGGGAACGGGGTTCCGGGCAGCCGGTGGCCGCCCCGCAGCGCTTCCAGCGCGCCCCAGCCCGAGCCGGTGGCGAGCACCTCGCCCGGTTCGGCGTCAGCGTACGGCAGCCAGGCCGCGTACGCCTCCTCCACCGCCGCGCGCGGCAGAGCCTCCTCCAGCCGTGCGGCGGCCTCCCTCGTGGCGGTGGCCCAGTCGTCGCCGTGCACGGCGGCCGGGTCGGCGGAGAGCGGGCCGTAGGACTCCAGCCAGCTGAACGCGGAGCCCGGTTCGAGGGGGACGTGCTCCAGCTGGGTGCGGGCCAGACCGGCCTGGATCTCCGCGTAGCCGCCGCCCTCGGGCCCGTTCAGCCACTCCTGCCAGCGGCGGCCGCCCTTCCCGTGGCCCCAGCGGAACAGTTTGCGGCCGCGCAGCAGGTCCGTGGAGGTCTGGGCGAGCCCGTGGCCGTCCGCGTCGAGCGCGGCGATCCAGCGCCTGGCCCCGTCGGGCAGCTCGTAGAAGTGGTCGGCCGGGTACTCGGAGCGCAGCGGATAGGTGTGGTCGAGGCCGCCCGACTCCGGGACGGCGACCCGGGTGAGGGTGTGGTCGTAGCCGAAGTGCCAGGCCTCGTCGGCCGGGACCAGGACGCGGGTGTCCGGCGTCTCGGGGACGGCGATGTTGGACCACCAGTAGACGGGCGCGCTCTGTTCGTGCGGGTTGCGTATCCGTACGCCGACGTGCAGGAAGTCGGAGTCGTCGGGGAGCCAGAGGTCCACCTGGAAGGGCAGGTCGCGCAGCCGCTCCCACTCCCAGAGCCGCACCATCGTCCCGCCGTCGGGGGCGGGCACCAGCGCGGTGTGCAGGGGTGCGCAGGTCAGGGCGGTGTGGCCGGTGGCCCCGATGTTCCACTCGATCCCGCCGGAGAACCAGGCCCCGTTGAGGGCGAAGGCGGCGGGCTGGAGGACCGGGTTGCGGTGGAGCAGTTCGCGGCCGGTGGGCTTGTGGTGCAGGGAGTGGATCCGGCCGCCGAGTCCGGGGAGCACGGTGACGCGCAGCCGCTCGTTCTCGATGACGACGGCGTCGAGGCCGGTGGGAGTGCGCTCGCGTCCGTAGCCGTCGAGCAGCCGGGTGGGCAGGAGGGTACGCAGCGGCCAGTGGCCCAGTTGCCGGGCCATGTCACGGGGCAGGCCCGCGCGTTCACGGGGATCGAGCACGGGTGGCGGGGCGGGCGTCCGCAGGGGCGGGAGCGGGTTCTCCGGCCCGAGCGGCGCGCCGGGCAGGGTCAGCACGGTACGTCGTACGGTCGTGGCCAAGGCACCCTCGTTCCCTCGCGGCGGGCCGCCGCAGGTCCGGGCGCCCCCGGTGACCATGGAACACGCAGGTGGCCGGGTGGACCAGAGTCTCGTCGGTCACACTTGCGCCCACGACGTCGAGGCGGACGCGGCGCGAGGAGGCGTCCGGCGTCCGGCGTCCGGCGTCCGGCGTCCGGCGTCCGGCGTCCGGCGTCCGGAACGGCCGTGACCCCGTCGCGTCACTTTCCCCGGCGTCGGAAGAGATAGCCGCCGCAGCCGAGCCCGATGAGGAACATGGCGGCCAGCGCGGACCACAGGGGCATCGTCACTTCGGGGATCAGCACCCGGATGGTGACGTCGTTGGTGTTCACGCAGATGAACACGATGACGAGCACGACCACCACACCGACCGCGATGCGCCCCGGAGTGAGCCATCCCTGGGCGCGCCCGCTGTCGCTCGATACGTCCTTGGGGCTCATGGTCCGGCCCTTTCGCTCGTTCCTCGCCCGGTCCGGCCCGCCGTCGTGCACGCGACCGCCCCCCGGGGTCCCAGCATGAGCGGATGCCGGGGGCGGGGGGCGGTGCTGTTGGGCCGTTCGGGTGAGCGGGAGGGGGCGGGGATCAGCCCGCGGGGACCACCGGGAGCTCCAGTACGCCGGTGTCCTCGGGGGCGTGGAGGACGGTGACGGGCTTGATGCCCCGGTTGCCGAAGTACGCGGTGTCGCTGGCGGCGATCACGAACTCCAGGCGGTGCCCCTTCTCGTACCGGTGGACGATGCCGGGCAGCTCGACCGTGAAGGGCCGGGTGACGTCGGGGACCCGGACCGGGGAGACGAGCCGGTTCACCAGCTTCCGGCTGCCGTCGGGGGCGACGTCGTAGACCTTGGCGAACAGGACGAGCTTGTCCGAGGCGTCGCCGCTGTTCTGGACGCGCTCCGCCTTCGGCGAGACGACCTTGAGGGTGGCCTTCGGCGCGCCGACGACATCGAGGGGCGCGGTGAGGGGTTCGCTGCGCCAGCCGAGGTAGGTGCCCTTCGTGTCGTACGGTTTCGGGTCGGGCAGTCCGATCAGCGGGGCGATGGAGCTCTCGGAGTGGCTGGTGGGCACGAGCCAGTTGGTGTACTGGCGGCTGCCGCGCGCGACCTTGGAGCGGTTGTCGACGAGTTTGCCGTCGCCGGAGAGGTAGAGGGACTGCGAGAGGGCGGGGACGTCGGCGGCGGTGCCGTAGCCGCTCCCCCAGTCGCGGTAGTAGGAGAAGGCGGGGCCGGTGTCGGTGGCCGTGTCCCGGTGGAGGTAGCGGTCGAACCAGGCCAGCACCCGCTGCCCGACGTGGCTGGTCTCCAGGTTGCCCTGGCTCAGGTCGAGTTCGCCGGGGACCTGGCCGCCGCTGTGCCCCCAGGACTGCCAGATCATCTTGGTCTCGGTGCCCTGGTCCTTGAGCGTCCGGTAGGTGGCGGTGGCCTCGTTGAGGTTGAACAGGCTGTCGGCCTGGCCCTGGACGATGAGGGTGGGGGCCTTGACCCGGTCGAGATAGGAGACGGGCGAGACGCTGCGCGCGTACGCGAGCATCTCCTTCGCCTTGTCGGCCGGGTAGCGGCCGGAGTTGAGCAGCCGGATGGTCTCGCAGGCGCGGGTGGCGAAGTGAAGGCAGTCGAGACGGTTGATCCGGGAGGGGTCCAGGCTCGGGTTGAGGAGCGGCTGCCCTTCGCCGATCAGGTAGAAACCGTTGGCCCACTGCCACTTGAAGACGCCGGGGGTGTCGGAGGTGACGCCGGTGCGCGCCCCGGTGTTGTTGGGGGCGAGCGCGTAGGCGAGGTCGTTCCAGGTGATCAGCGGGACGAGCGCGTCGACGCGGGGGTCGACGGCGGCTGTCGCCAGCTGGATCGCGCCGCCGTAGGAGCCGCCGATCATGCCGACGCGGGGGTCGCCGTCGGCGTCCCGGGTGACGAAGTCGGCTTCGGTCCCGTCGTCGGCCGCGCGAACTCCCCCGAGGAAGTCGAGGAGTTCGCTCGCTGCCTGTCCGTCGACGGCGGGGTCGTCGAGGGTGATCAGGCAGCCGGACCTGCCGAAGCCGAGGCCCGAGTAGACGAGCCCGACGTAGCCGCGTTCGGCGAAGGCCTTGCCGATGGCGTCGGTGGACCCGTCGGACTTGCTGCCGCCGAAGCCGTTGGTGGCGAGGACGGCGGGGGCCGGGTTGTCGGCGTCGGCCCCGGCGGGCCGGTAGAGATCGGCGTCCACCGTGCAGGTGCGGTCGCCCGCATCGACGGTGAACGTCAGCGGGGTGACGGTGTACGGGGCGGCGTCGGCCCGGGCCGGGCCGGCGAGGACGAGGGGGGCGACGAGGGCCGCCCCGGCGACCGCGACGAGCGGGCCGCGCACTCTGGAAACAGCACCTGACACGAAGACCTCCACACCGAGGGCACCTTACCGACCGGTAAGTATTGGGTCGCGCTCATGCTGTGACACAGGTCATAACTGTGTCACAGCATCGGACAGCGGTTCTTGACGGATGTTCACGTTCCGCGCGCGAAAGCACACACCACGTTCGCGCCCGCACGGAAGACGGTGCGGGCGCGGATCAGGGAGAGGCCGAGGAGGCTCAGAGAAGGGCGGGCGCCTCGACGGTGAGCGTGCAACGCCCGCCGTCCGCCGGGGCGTCGAGCACCGCGGGCAGCCCCAGGGGGATCGTCAGCGCGGTCGTCCCGTGGCCGAATCCCAGCTCCTCGACCACGGGTATGCCCAGCGGGCCCAGCCGGTCGGCGAGCACGGCGCGGATCTTCTCGTACGGGCCGCACTCCTGCCAGGAGCCGCAGGCCACTCCGGCGACCCCGGCCAGGGCCCCGGAGCGCAGGAGCCGGGTGAGGATGCCGTCGAGCCGGTAGGGCTCCTCCCCGGTGTCCTCGATCACCAGGAGGTTGCCCCGGGCGTGGGACCGGCCGCTCGGAGTGCCCGTGTCGGCGGCGAGCAGGCTGACGCACCCGCCGTACAGGACGCCTTCGGCTCGGCCGGGGACCAGGGCACCGGCCGATGCGAGGCCGAGGGTGCGGGCGCTCTCCGGCTCGAAGAGGGTGGCCCGCAGGTGCTCACGGGTCGGCGCGTCCTTGAGGAACGTCTCGGTGGCGATCATCGGCCCGTGCAGGGTGGCGAACCCGGCCCGCAGGGCGAACGCCTCGTGCAGCACGGTGATGTCGCTGTAGCCGACGAACGCCTTGGGCCCGGCGGCCCGGATCGCCGCCCAGTCGACCAGGTCCACCATCCGGTGCGCGCCGAAGCCGCCCCGGGCGCAGAACACAGCCTCCACGGACGGGTCGCACCACGCTGCCCCAAGATCCGCCGCACGGTCCGCGTCCGTCCCGGCGAGGTAGTCCAACTCCGGATGTGTGGAGCGGACATGGGGCCCGACGACAGGTTCGAGGCCCCAGTCGCGCAGGACGGCGAGACCTTCCTCCAGCCGGTCGGCGGGTACCGGTCCGCTGGGTGCGACGACGGCGACCCGGGAGCCGGGGCGCAGCCGGGCCGGCCGGGCGAGCGGGGTGGCCGGGCCGGGGTCCTGGCGGGTCACGTGGTCAGCTCCAGGGGCGGTACGTCGGACCGGTCGAAGCCGAACGTCTGGGCGTAGAGGGAGAGTTCGGCCTCCAGGGCGCGGATCAAGGTCTCCGAGCGCCGGAATCCGTGGCTCTCCCCCGCGAAGGCGATATAGGCGTGGGCGATGCCCCGGCCGGCCACGGCGGCGAGGAACCGCTCGCTCTGGGCGGGCGGGCAGATCACGTCGTCGAGGCCCTGGAGCAGCAGGAACGGGGTGGCGAGCCGGTCGGTGCGGTTCATCGGGGAGCGTTCCCGGTAGCGCTCGGGCACTTCGGCGAACGGGCCGACGAGGGACTCCAGATACCGCGATTCAAAGTCGTGGGTCTCGTCGGTGGCCCACCCTTCGAGGTCCAGGATCGGGTAGAGGATCGTCCCGCAGGCGTACAGGCCGGTGCTGGTCAGCGAGGCGGCGGTGGTCCAGCCGCCCGCGCTGCCGCCCCGGATCGCGAGTCGGTCCGGGTCGGCCGCGCCCTCCTCGACCAGGGCCGAGGCGACGGCCGCGCAGTCCGCCACGTCGACCAGGCCCCATTCACCGCGCAGCCGTTCGCGGTAGGCGCGTCCGTAGCCGGTGGAGCCGCCGTAGTTCACCTCGGCGACGCCGATGCCGCGCGAGGTGAAGTAGGCGATCTCCAGGTCGAGGACGAGCGGGGAGTGGCCCGTGGGGCCGCCGTGCGCCCAGACGACGTACGGGGGCTTCTCGCCCTCGGGGCCGGTGTGTTCGGGGTGGTGCGGCGCGTGGATGTGGGCGTGGATCTCCCGACCGTCGGGGCCGGTGAAGGTGCGGTGCTCGGGGACCGGGTAGTAGGCGGGGTCGACCGCGTCCTCGTGGAATGCGCCGATGGTGCGGGTGCGTCCGGTCGTGGTGTCCAGCTCGACGACCTCGGGGGCGCTGCGGGGGCTCGCCGCGACGCCGACGACCCGGCTGCCGTGCACGGTGAGCGTGTCGGACCAGACGGTCCAGGGGCCGGGGGCGTCGGCGAGTTCGCCGGTCTCCGGATCGAGGATGCCGAGGCGGTGGTCGCCCCTGCCGTGCAGGACGGCGATCAGCCCGTTGTCCAGCGGATGGAACCAGCGCAGCCCGATCTTCCAGAGCGGCCCGCCGAACTCCTCGCCCCGGGGCGGCAGGAGGCGGCTGCTGGGGACCACGCCGCCCGCGACGGCGTCGGGGCGGATGCGCTGGAGCTCCCACCAGCCGGAGAGGTCGGAGACGAACAGGAGGCTGCCGTCGCGGTCCCACTCCACCTGGCAGACCGATTCGTCGAGATCCCCGACGAGGGGCCGGACGCCGGTCAATTCGCCCGCTTCGGTGATGTCGGCCAGCATGACCACCGTGCCGTCCCAGGGCATCGCCGGGTGGTCCCAGGCGATCCAGGCGGCCCGCCGCCCGTCGTGGGAGACCTTGGGTCCGGTGACGAACCGGCGCCGCCCGTCGGAGAGTTCACGCACCGCCGCCCGGTCGTCGGCCGCCGAGCCGTCCAGCGGTACGGCGGCGACGACCCGTCGTACGTCGGTGGGGGCGGGTCCGGTGAACTCCTCCAGCACACACCAGACTTCGCCCGCCGCACCCTGCTCCGGGCGCACCTGCGGGTCCACCCACCGCAGCCCGCCGCCGACTTCGGAGACCGGGGTGAGCGGCCAGGGCTCGTCCGGGCCGTCGGGGGCGTAGGCGTACAGCCGCTGGTCGGTGAAGTGGACGAACACCACGAGGAGTTCGCCGTCCTCGCGGACCGTGCCGGCCCAGGGCTGCCCGCCGTACTCGATCACCCGGCTGCGGGCGTTCCAGGGGGCGGGCAGCGCGGGTGCGGTGGTGCCGTCCGCGCGGCGGCGAATCAGCGCGCGGCGGCCGCCCTCGGCGGGGCGCGGCTCGGTCCACCAGACCTCGTCCCCGACGGTGCCGACATGGTCGGGCCGGCCGTCGCGCGAGGCGGCGAGCGCCGCGTCGATCGGCGACGGCCAGGTGCCGTACGGCGCTGCTGCGGGCACGGTGTTCGCGTAGGACGGTTTCACGTGGGACGGTCCCCCCCGGGGCACGGTCGGTCGGCAGGCGGTCAGGCGGTGCGCAGGTAGTGGTCGAGGACGCGGACGCCGAAGTGGAGGGCGTCGACGGGGACGCGCTCGTCCACCCCGTGGAAGAGCCGCTGGTAGTCGAAGCCGACGGGCAGCTTCAGCGGGGTGAAGCCGTAGCCGGTGATGCCGAGCCGGGAGAACTGCTTGGCGTCGGTGCCGCCCGACATGCAGTACGGGACGGTGTGCGCGCCCGGGTCGAACCGCTCGACGGCGGCGCGCAGCTTGGCGTACGTCGGGGAGTCGACCGGGGCCGTCAGGGCCTTCTCGCGGTGGTGGAACTCCCAGTCGACGAGCGGGCCGGTGAGCCGGTCCAGGGTGGCGTGGAACTCCTCGTCGCCGCCGGGGACCATGCGTCCGTCGACGTAGGCGGTGGCGTGGCCGGGGATGACGTTGACCTTGTAACCGGCGTCCAGCATCGTCGGGTTGCTGCTGTTGCGGATGGTGTTCTCGACGAGGGAGGCGGCCGGGCCGAGCTTGCCGAGCAGCTGGGCGACATCGAAGCCGGGGTCGTCGAGGTCGGCGGTGATGCCGTGCAGGGCGGCGATCTCGGTGATCGCGGCCCGGACGGTCGGGGTGAGGCGGATGGGCCACTCGTGCTCGCCGATCCGGGCGACGGCGGCGGCCAGCGCGCTCACCGCGTTCTCCCGGTTGACCTTGGAGCCGTGCCCGGCCCGGCCCTCGGCGGTCAGCTTCAGCCAGCCGGTGCCGCGCTCACCCGCCGCGATGGGGTACAGCGCGAGGCCGTCGCCCGCGTGGAAGGTGAAGGCCCCGGACTCGCTGATGCCCTCCGTACAGCCCTCGAAGAGGTCGGCGTGCTGCTCGGCGAGGAAGCCGGAGCCGTCGGCGGCGCTGTCCTCCTCGTCGGCGGTGTAGGCGATGACGATGTCGCGCGCCGGGCGGAAGCCCTCGCGGGCCCAGCCCCGGACGACGGAAAGGACCATCGCGTCCATGTTCTTCATGTCGACGGCGCCCCTCCCCCACACGACGCCGTCGCGCACCTCGCCGGAGAAGGGGTGCACGGTCCAGTCGGCGGGCTCGGCGGGCACCACGTCGAGGTGGCCGTGGACGAGCAGCGCGTCGGCCGAGGGGTCGGTGCCGGGGATCCGGGCGACCACGTTGGTCCGACCGGGGGTTCGCTCCAGCAGTGTCGGCTCGATCCCGGCGTCGGCGAGCCGTTGGGCGACGTACTCGGCGGCCGGGCGCTCCCGGCAGTCGCCGCCACCCCGGTTGGTGGTGTCGATGCGGATCAGCCCGGAGGTGAACTCCACCACCTCGTCGAGGGCCTGCCGGTCGACGGGTCCGAGCAGGTCGGGGGCCTCAGCCATACTGTTCCTCCACGGCGGCCGACACGATCGTCGTCACCGCCTTGAACGTGCGGATTCCTTCGTACATCGTCGCGCTGGTGTAGGCGACGCGCCTCTCGCCGCTCGGCGCCACGCCGGGGACGACGGTCGCCGCCGCTGCCAGATGCTCGGCGTCGAACTCCAGCTCCACGGTGAACGAGGGGCCGGTCACGGGGTCCCGGCGGCACGCGAGCGCAGTGGCCGCTTTCGCCGCCGCCCGGATGTCGGCGGCGGTACGGGCCGGGGTACGGCAGACCGCCGCGTACCGGGAGACGTAGTCCTTCACGGCGACCTTCCGGGCGTCGGGGGCGTACCCCTCGGCGTCCACGCAGGTCAGGTCGTCGCCGGTGACGAGGACGACGGGCACCCCGTACTCGGCGGCGACGTGCGCGTTGAGCAGGCCCTCGCTGGCCCGGACGCCGTTGAGCCAGACGCCGGTGATGGAGTTGGCGAGGTAGGTGTGGGCGAGGACGCCCTCCGTGCCGGCCCCCGTGTGGTAGCCGACGAAGGCCACCGCGTCCACGTCGCCGTGCTGGATGCCCTCCACCATGGACAGCGACTTGTGCTTGCCGGTCAGCATCTGAACGCGTTCGTCCATGTGCTCCAGCAGCAGATTCCGCATCGACCAGTGGGCCTCGTTCACCAGGACCTCGTCGGCGCCGCCGTCGTAGAAGCCGAGCGCGGCCGCGTTCACGTCCGAGGTGAACATCGACCGGCAGCGCTCCCACTGCGGGGTCCCCGGCAGCACGTCGGCCGGCCAGGTGACTCCGGTGGCGCCTTCCATGTCGGCGCTGATGAGGATCTTCATGCCGCCACACCGTACGCCCCGTGAGCGGCGCGGGCCAGGGAGGGGCGGGCGCGTCAGAGGTCTGGTCCGGTGACGTCGGACGAGCCCCGGCCGCGCACTGCCCTATGGCACCGCTGCGGACCGTCCCGGGATACTGCGGGCCCCACCCGGTGAAACGAAAGGGACCCGTGTGACCCACCAACTCCCCGCAACGGCCCGGATCGGTCTCGGCGGTATGGCGCTCCTGCTCGTCCTGGCGGGCTCCGCCCTGCCCGCCGCAGCCTCCCCCGCGGACACCTCCCGCACCCCCGTGGAGGCGACCGTCGAGGAGCAGCGCCTCGACCGGGCCGCCCCGCAGGAGATCCTGCGGCGCAGCGGATTCGACGCCTTCGCCCCGCGCTTCGAGCGAGCCCTGAAGCACGCGAAGAGCTATGCGCAGGCCGAGCGCACCGTGACCCGGCACGCCTCGGCGCTGTGGCGGCGCGCCGTGGACCGGGCTCAGGGGCGAGGACCGGCCACGGGTGATCTGAGCCGGGGCGACGACCGCCCGCTCTACTGGGCCCGGCTCGCGCTCAGCCGGGAACTGCGCGCCTGGACGCCCCGGTTCGACCTCGACGACCGGCGGCGCGAAGCCCTGCACTCCGCCCTGGAGACCGCGTCGCGCGGCCAGAGCGACATCCACTACCAGGGCCACCGGACCAAGCGGGTCCTGGTCACCGGCTTCGACCCGTTCACGCTGGACCGGGACGTCCGGATCGGCAACCCCTCGGGGGCGACCGCGCTCGCCCTGGACGGCACCCTGGTGCAGACGCCCGACGGGCCCGCCCGGATCGAGACCGTCGTCTTCCCGGTGCGCTGGGCGGACTTCGCCGAGGGCGTCGTCGAGCGGGCCCTCTCCCGGCATCTGCCCCATCTGGATCTGTTCACCACGGTCAGCCAGGGCCGTCAGGGCCGTTTCGACGTGGAGCGCACGAACGGAGCCTGGCGCGGCGGCTTCGCCGACAACGAGAACGCCTCCAGCACCGGGCTCGTCCCCGTCGCCGATCCCGCCACGCAGCCGCAGTGGACGTCCACGACCCTCCCGTACCGGCAGCTCACCGAGGCGGACACGGGCCGCTTCCCGGTGTACGACAACACCGAGGTCACCGAGATACCGGCGGGCGGCACCCAGCCCGTGACCAGGCCCGACGGCCCCACCCCGGGCTCGGCGGCGCGGGCCGGGGGCGGCGGCGACTACCTCTCCAACGAGATCGCCTACCGGGTCACCCTCCTGCGCGACCGGCTCCGTCTGCCGGACCTGCCGGGCGGCCATCTGCACACCCCGGTCCTCCAGTTCGGCGCGGAGAACACGAACCCGCAGACGGGCACGGTCACCGACCCGGACTTCGAGCGCAACCGCGCCGACATCGTGGGCCAGGTGAGGGAGCTGGTGCGGACGGCGGTGACGGCCACCGGCTGAGCGGCGCGGCGGCAAGCTGCGCGGCGGGATCCCGGCGCGGCGGCTCGCAGGGGTGCGGTGCGGCCCGCCGGGGCGAACACTATGAACGCAATGCGCGCGGGGCTTCTCCCCCGGGTGCGGCGCTTCCTAGCATCCCGGCATCCCGGCGCACCCCGTGCCGGAGCAGCCGCACAGACCGTTCCGGTGGCAGCGCCCGCAGGCGCTGCCACCGGCGCAGAACGCCAGGAGCCGCCCCCGTGAACTCCCCCCACGCCCCCGTCCGGGCCCTGCCGCTGTACCGCCGCCACCGGCTGCGCTCCGCCGCGCTGGCCGCCACGGTCGCGGCCCTGCTCCTCGGGTCGGCGGGCCGGGCCCCGGCGGAAAGCCCGGCCGGATCCCCGCCCGCCGCCCTGCCCGCCGCCCCGGTCGCCGCCGACTGCCCGGAGGCGCTGGCCGGAAAGGCCCGGTGTTACACGGGCCGGGACGGGAACGGGGCGCACTACGCGCTCGCCATCCCCACCCGCTGGAACGGCTCCCTGGTGGTGCACGCGCACGGCGGGCCCGACCTGGGCGACGCGTCGGACCCGGCCCGCTCGACGGAGGACCTGGGGCGCTGGGCCGTCATGGTGGAGGAGGGTTACGCATGGGCGGGCTCCCCGTACCGGCGCGGCGGCTACGGGACGCGGATGGCGGCGGCCGACACCGAGAACGTGCGCCGGGTCTTCGCCGACCGGTTCGGGAAGCCGGAACGGACCTATCTGCACGGCCAGTCCTGGGGCGGGAACGTCGCCGCCAAGGTCGCGGAGACGTACGGCAGGAAGCCCGGGGCGTACGACGGGGTGCTGCTGACCAACGGCGTCCTGGGCGGCGGTTCGCGCGGCTACGACTACCGGGTCGACCTGCGCGTGGTCTACCAGTACTACTGCCGCAACCACCCGCGCCCCACAGAGCCGCGGTACCCGCTGTGGCAGGGGCTGCGCCCGGACTCCACGATGACGTCCGCCGGGCTGAGTTCCCGGCTGCGCGAGTGCACGGGGTTCGACGCGGAACCGGCCGCCCGGACCGCCCTCCAGCAGCGCAACCTGGACGACATCCTCGCCGTCACCGGGATTCCGGAGCAGTCGCTCGAATCGCATCTGCGGTTCGCGACGTTCACCTTCCGCGACATCGTCGCGACCCGGCTGGAGGGACGTAACCCCTTCTCCAACCGGGGCGTGCGGTATACCGGTTCCCACGACGACCGGGCGCTGAACGCGGGCGTGGAGCGGTTCTCGGCGGATCCGACCGCGCGCCGGGACCTCTCGTGGGACAGCGACCTGACCGGGCGGGTGTCCCTGCCCGTCCTGACCCTGCACGCGATCGACGACCCCACGGCGTTCGTGGAGCACGAGGCCGCCTACCGGGCCACATTGCGGGGCGCGGGCCGGGAGCACCGGCTCGTGCAGTCCTTCACCCGGGAGAGCGAGCACAGCGGGCTGAGCAGCGCGGAGTACGCCAACTCCATTGATGCACTTGACCGTTGGTCCCGTACCGGGCGCAAGCCCACCGCGCGTTCGCTGGCCGAATCGTGCGCCGCCTTCGACCGGACGTACGGCACGGGGTGCTTCTACGATCCCGGGTTCCGGCCCTCCTCGTACGCCTCCCGGGTGCTGCCCCGGCCGGGCGGCCTCGACTGGCCGGCCATGACGGCCGGTCAGGAACAGGCCTGGAGCCGGATCGACGGGGTGGGCATCGCCCCCTGAGGCGCGGGAAAGGAGACCGCTGCCCTCCCGCGACCCTGGCACCCCTGGCACCCCTGGCACCCCGCTGGTATACCGTAACGCCGCCTTCACACCGGCCGTACGCAAGGGAAACGGCGGCTGCCTAGCGTCCCCCGCCATGGATACCCGCACGCAACTCGCCGAGCCGTCCCCGCCGGACCCCGCACCGCCCGCCGTACCCGACGAACCACAGGCGGTGCGGGAGACGCTGGAGGACTACACCCTCCGCTTCGCGCCGCGCAGTTACCGCCGCTGGACCCCGATGGTCGTCGCGACCACCGCGCTCGGCGGCATCGCCTACATGGCCGACTTCTCCATCGGCGCGGGCATCGCCATGGCCCACGGCACCGGCAACGCCCTGGTCGCGATCACGGTCGCGGCGGCGCTCATCTTCATCACCGGTTTCCCGCTCGCCTACTACGCGGCCCGCTACAACATCGACCTGGACCTGATCACCCGGGGCTCCGGCTTCGGCTACTACGGCTCGGTCCTCACCGGCGTCATCTTCGCCAGCTTCACCGTCATCTTCTTCGCCCTCGAAGGGGCGATCATGGCCCAGGGCCTAAAGCTCGGATTCGGGCTGCCGCTGTGGCTCGGCTACGCCGTCTCCACCCTCATGGTCATCCCCCTCGTCATCTACGGGATGAAGGCGCTCAGCAAGCTCCAGGTGTGGACCACCCCCATCTGGCTGCTGCTGATGGTCGGCCCGCTGGTCCATCTGGTCGCCACCGACCCCGGCACGGTCGACAGCTTCCTCGCCTACGCGGGCACCGACGGCGGGGGCAGCCTGAACACGGCCTCCGTGCTGCTCGGCGCGGGCGTCTGCCTCTCGCTGATCGCGCAGATCGGTGAGCAGATCGACTATCTGCGCTTCATGCCGCCGAAGACCGAGGCGAACCGGCGCAGCTGGTGGACGGCGATGGTCATGGCCGGGCCCGGCTGGGTGGTGCTCGGCGCGATCAAGCAGGCCATCGGGGTCTTCCTCGCCGTCTACATTCTCTCCGAGGTGGGGCCGGCGGCCGCGACCGAGCCGATCCAGCAGTTCCGCGGGGCGTTCGACGCGATGATGCCGTCCTGGCTGGTGGTGCCGCTGGCCGTGGTCCTGGTGGTCATCAGCCAGATCAAGATCAACGTGACGAACGCCTACTCCGGCTCACTGGCGTGGACGAACTCCTTTACCCGCGTCACCAAGCACTACCCCGGCCGCATGATCTTCGTCCTGGTGAACCTGGCCTTCGCGCTGATCCTGATGGAGGCCGACATGTTCAGCTTCCTCAACAGCGTTCTGGGCTTCTACTCCAACTGCGCCATCGCCTGGGTGGTCACCGTCGCCACCGACATCGGGGTCAACAAGTACCTGCTGAAGCTCTCCCCGCACGCACCGGAGTTCCGCCGGGGGATGCTCTACGCGGTGAACCCGGTCGGCGTGACCGCGTTCACCGCCGCCTCCGGGCTGTCCATCGCGATGTACTTCCACGCCTTCGGCGACACGGTCCAGCCCTACTCCCCCGTCGCGGCCGTGGTGATCGCGTTCGTCCTCACCCCGGTCATGGCGGTCGTCACCCGCGGCCGGTACTACCTGCGGCGGAGCGACGACGGCATCCCGGTGCCGCTGCTGGACGACGAGGGCAACCCGAGCGCGGTCACGTACGACTGCCACGTCTGCCGGCAGACCTTCGAGCGCCCGGACCTGGCCGCCTGCCCGGCCCACGACGCCGTGGTCTGCTCGCTCTGCCTGAGTACGGACAAGGCGGGCGACCACGTCCTGCCGGCCGCACCGCCCGTCCCGATCTCCGGCACCTGATCCGCGTCAGGCGGCCTTCGCGTCCCTCAGCAGCTCCTCGATCCGGGACAGTTCGTCCTCGGTGAAGTCCAGGTTCCGGGCGGCCTCGACGCTGTTCTCCAACTGCGTCACGCTGCTCGCGCCGACGACGGCGGAGGTGAGCCGGCCGCCGCGCAGCACCCACGCGAGGGCGAGCTGCGCGAGCGACTGGCCACGCTCCTTCGCCAGCGCGTCCAGGGCGCGCAGCCGCTCCACCAGCTGCGGGGTGACGGCGTCGGCGGACAGGAAGGGGCTCGCGCCCGCCGCCCGGGACCCGGCCGGAATGCCGTCGAGGTACCGGTCGGTGAGGATGCCCTGCTCCAGCGGCGAGTAGGCGATGGACCCGACGCCCAGCTCGTCCAGGACGTCCGGCAGCCCGTCGGCCTCGATGCGGCGGTCGAGCATCGAGTAGCGGGGCTGGTGGATGAGGAGCGGGGTGCCGAGGTCCTTCAGGATCGCGGCGGCCTCACGGGTCTGGGCGGCGGAGTAGTTGGAGAGGCCGACGTAGAGGGCCTTGCCCTGCCGTACGGCGGAGTCGAGCGCGCCCATGGTCTCCGCGAGCGGGGTGTCCGGGTCGGGGCGGTGGGAGTAGAAGATGTCGACGTACTCGACACCGAGGCGCTTGAGGCTCTGGTCGAGCGAGGAGCGGAGGTACTTCCGCGAGCCCCACTCCCCGTACGGTCCCTCCCACATGTGGTAGCCGGCCTTGGTGGAGATGACGAGTTCGTCGCGCAGCCCGGCGAAGTCGGTGGCCAGGGCGCGGCCCAGGGTCTCTTCGGCGGAGCCGGGCGGCGGGCCGTAGTTGTTGGCCAGGTCGAAGTGGGTGATGCCGAGGTCGAAGGCGCGGCGCAGGATGGCGCCCTGCGTCTCGGGCGTCCTGTCGCCCCCGAAGTTGTGCCAGAGGCCGAGGGAGAGCGCGGGCAGCAGGAGACCGCTGCGGCCGGTGCGCCGGTAGGGCATGCCGGAGTAGCGGTCGGGGGACGGCAGGTACATGGGCGGGCTCCGCTGGAGAGATCCGGGGACTGAGGGAGACGGCTCCAGGCTTCCGCAGATCGATCCAGCAGTCCAACAGGAGATTCTGCTCGAATTCATCGCCTACATTGCTCAATCATGGAATTGCGTCAGCTGGAGCACTTCGTCGCCGTGGCGGAGGAGCAGCACTTCACCCGCGCCGCGGAGCGGCTCGCCGTCTCGCAGTCCGGACTCTCCGCCTCCGTACGGGCGCTGGAGCAGGAGCTGCGGACCCCATTGTTCAGCCGCACCACGCGCACGGTCCGGCTCACGGAGGCGGGGCGGGCGCTGCTGGTGGAGGCGGAGCGCACGCTGGCCGGGGCGCGGGCGGCGCGGGACGCGGTCGACGCCGTACGGGGGCTGCTGCGCGGGACGCTGACGGTGGGGGTCGAGCAGTGTGTGGCGGGGGTGAGTCCGGCGCGGCTGCTGGCGGCGTTCCACCGGGAGCATCCGCAGATGGAACTGCGGCTGCGTCAGGAGGGCACGAGCAGTCTGCTGGACGGGGTGGCGGGCGGCCGGCTCGACCTGGCGTTCGCGGCGACGGTCGGCCCGGCGGAGTGGCGCGGGGAGCTGGTGCCGCTGGCCCGGGAGCCGATGGTGCTGCTGTGTGCGGCGGGGCATCCGTTCGCGGGGCGGGCCGAGGTGGGGTGGGAGGAGCTGCCGGGGGCGTCGTTCATCGACTTCCATCCGGACTGGGGGCCGCGCCGGGCCGCCGACGAGGCGTTCGTGGCGGCGGGGGTGCGGCGGACGGTGGGCCTTGAGGTCAACGATGTGCACAGCCTGCTGGAGCTGGTGCAGGAGGGGCTGGGGATCGCGGTGGTGCCGCACCACTTCTCCCGTAAGCCGGAGGCGGCCCGGCTGGTCGCGGTGGAGCTGGCGGGCGCGCACCGGCCGGTGTACGAGAGCGTGGTGGTGCTGCCGGGGGCGGGGAGCCTGAGCCCGGGGGCGCGGTCGCTGATGCGGCTGGTGCGGGAGGACCCGGTGCGGGAGCCGGTGCGGGATCAAGTCTGAGGCGTGGGTCCCACCAGCCCCCCGGAGCCGCACCGGCCCCCGGAGCCTCGGCGACCCCGGGGCCGGTCCCCGTCCCCGTACGCTTCAGTCCTCGTGGCCCAACTGGAGGTCGCGCTCGGTGCGGCCACCGCCCGCGACCTGGAGGACCGTGGCGACCGGCGGGTATCCGGCGGCGATCACGGTGTACTCGCCGGACGACAGGTCGACGAACCGGAACGACCCGTCGGACCCGGTGGTGAGGGTGTCCACCACATTGCCCGCCGCGTCGAGCAGCGTGACCCGGGCGTCCTCGACGGGCCGTCCGCCGGTGGCCCGGACCACGCCCCGCAGGACGGCCCCGCCCGCCAGCTCGATGTCCTGCCGGGTCTCGCGGGCGGCCTGCACGCTGACCGGGAGGGCGGCGGGGCGGAAGGCGGGGGCGCTGGCGGCGAGGGTGTACTCGCCCGCGATCAGCTCGCCGATGACATAGCCGCCCTCGCGGCCGGTACGGGTCGAGGCGACGACCTCGCCGCGAACGTCGGTGAGGGTGACGGCCGCGTCGCGTACGGGGGCGCCGTCGGGCGTGAGCACGGATCCGGCGAGGCGTCCGGCGCCGCCGAGCACCACGTCCAGTTCGACGGGGCGTTCGCCGACGGTGACGCTGACGGCCTGGGGCTGGTGGCCGCCCGCGGCGGCGATCAGGACGTAGGAGCCGGCGCCGGGGACGCTGAGCGCGTACCGCCCGTCCTCGCCGCTGGCCCCACGCCCGATCTGCTGCCCCTGGACGTCGATGAGGGTGAGGGCGGCCCGGGGGACGGTCGTGCCGTCGGGGTGCTGGACGCTGCCGTGCACCGGGACCCCGGCGAGGTGGCCGGAGTCGGCGCGGGCGGCGGGGATCTGCGTGGTGGTGGTCTCGGCGGCGGCTTCGGGGCTGTGGTGGGACACCAGCGGTTTCTCCTTGAGGAAGAAGGCGAGGATCAGGCCGAGCACGAGGACCGGCACGAGGTAGAGGAAGATGCGCGGCATCGCGTCGACGTACGCCTGGATGTAGGCGTCACGCAGGGCGGGTTCCATCGCGTGGACGATCTGCGGGGTGATCGACTCGGGGTCGGGCAGCTCCGCGCCGGTGGGCAGCCGGACACCGAGCGCGTCCGAGAGCCGTCCGGCGAGCAGCGTGCCGAAGATCGCCGCGCCGACGCTGCCGCCGATCTGCCGGAAGTAGTTGTTGGCGCTGGTGGCGGTACCGAGGTCCGAGGGGCGTACGGAGTTCTGCACGGCGAGCACGAGGACGGACATGACCAGCCCGATCCCGAGGCCGAGAACGGCCTGGTAGAGGCTGTACACCAGCGGGGAGGTGTCCGCCTCCAGCAGGGACAGCAGGCCCATGCCGACCACCGAGACGGCGCTGCCGACGATCGGGTAGATCCGGTAGCGGCCGGTGCGGGTGACGAGCTGGCCCGAGACGATGGAGCCGCCGACGATGCCCATCATCATCGGGAGCATCAGCAGCCCGGATTCGGTGGCGCTGACCCCGTCGACCATCTGGAGATAGGTCGGGAGGTAGCTGGCGGCCCCGAAGAGCGCGATGCCGACGACCGCGCCGACCAGGCCGGTGACGTTGAAGACGGAGTCACGGAAGAGCCGTAGCGGAATGATCGGTTCTGCGGCCCGGCGCTCCACGGCGACGAAGAGCGCCGTCGTGACGACCGCGCCCGCCGTCAGGCCCAGGATGGTGCGCGAGCCCCAGGCGTACTCGGTGCCGCCCCAACTGGTCACCAGCACCAGGCAGGTGGAGGCGGCGGCGAGGAGCGCCGCGCCCAGGACGTCGAGCCGGGGGCGTACGGCGGGCCGGGGCAGCTTGAGGACGACCGCGATGACGGCCAGGGTGACCAGGCCGAAGGGGACGTTGATGTAGAAGCACCAGCGCCAGGAGGCGTGGTCGGTGAAGAAGCCGCCGAGCAGGGGTCCGGCGACCGAGGCGAGGCCGAAGACCGCGCCGATGAGGCCCATGTAGCGGCCGCGCTCCCGGGCGGGGACGATGTCCGCGATGATCGCCTGGACGCCGATCATGAGGCCGCCGCCGCCGATGCCCTGGAGGGCGCGGAAGGCGATCAGCTCGTCCATGGTCCGCGACCAGCCCGCGAGGGCGGAGCCGATGATGAAGACGACGATGGCGAACTGGAAGACGCTCTTGCGCCCGAAGAGGTCGCCGAGTTTGCCGTAGAGCGGCAGGACGATGGTGGAGGCGAGGAGATAGGCGGTGACCGCCCAGGACATCTTCTCCAGGCCGTGCAGTTCACCGACGATCCGGGGCAGCGCGGTGGCGACGATCATCTGGTCGAGCGCCGCGAGCAGCAGGGTGAGCATCAGCCCGAGGAAGACCATGCGGACCTTGCGGGGGCTGATCTCCACGGCCGTCTGCCCGGTGCCGGGTCCGGCCGGAGGGGGTGGCGGGGGCGGTGCGGCGGTTTCGACGGTCGCCGTCGTGCCGTCCGGATCCGGGCCGTCGGGTCCGGTGCCGTCCGGCCCGTCCTTCACCAGCGTGATTCCGCCCACCACGTAACGCTCCCCTCGTTGCACCTGCGCCGCCCATTTGTCGCATCGCGCGGCAAGGCGGGGCAAACGTGACGAGGGGCGTACGCGGCGCGTACGGAGGGCTTATGCGCCGGTGGGAGCCGCTACCGCGCACAACCGGCCGCCCCGGAAAACCACCCGTTCCGGTGAGGCCGGCCGACGTGCGGGGGCCGGGCGGACCGGCCCCCGGATCGCCGGTGGGTCCTACTTCTCGACCTCGGTGGCGAGGTTCTGGAGCAGCTCGTCGTAGATGCGGGCGAGGCCCTTGGGGGCGAACGTCCGCTCGAAGAACCCGCCGATGCCGCCGGCGCCGTCCCAGACCGTGACCACCACGGCCTTGGACTTCCCCTCACCGGCCGGGGTGACGGTCCAGGTGGTGACCATGGAGGAGTTGCGGTCCTTCTCGACGAGCTGCCCGTCGGTCGGCTCGCTGACCTCCAGCAGGCAGTCGCGGACGCGCTTGCTGGTCGCCTGGAGCTTCCAGTGCACGAGGGTGCCCTCGCCGTCGCCGCCCTCCCGGACCTCGTACTCGCTGAAGTGCCCGGTCAGCACCTTGCCGCGGACGTCCTTGTAGTCGGCCAGCGCGTCGAACACCGCCTCTGCGTCCGCCGCGATGATCCGCTCCGTGGTGGCCTCGACCTGCGCCATGGCTGTTCCTCCAGCAATCCGTGGTTCCGGGGGGTCAGCTGAGCCAACCACCTCGGGCACGGCCGCTCAAAATCGGGGTCCGGAGGGGATCCGGCCGGGCGAGGCCGGGTGCGATCAGGGGCAGCGGGTCCCGAGGACGCAGAACTCGTTGCCCTCCGGGTCGGTGAGGACGACCCAGCCCGCCCCGTCCGGTGCGACGTCGGCGCGCCGGGCGCCGAGCGCGAGCAGCCGCTCGACCTCCTCGCCCTGCTCCCGGTCGGTGGGGTTGACGTCGATGTGCAGCCGGTTCTTGACGGTCTTGCCCTCGGGGACGCGCGCGAAGGTCAGCGTCGGCGGCACCGGCCCGGGGCGACTCTTCCCCTCGGGCACCGCGGGCGAGCCGATGGCGACGACCTCCTCCCCCTCCTCGACGTCCTGCACCTCGTAGTCGAGGACCGCGCACCAGAAGCGGGCCAGGGCCATGGGGTCGGCGCAGTCGATCGCGAGCTCGGTGAACTTGCTGGCCATGGTCGGGGCCTCCCGGTCACGTAGCGGTTCCTCCAGGAGCCACACGGTAGTCGCGGGGTCCGCCCCGCACGATCAAGGGAACACATGTTCTATTCTGCGGGGAGTGCTACCGAGGAGGCGTCCATGCGCTGGGACAATCTGGTCGAGAAGGACTCGACGACCGGGAACAGCGCGCTCTTCGCCGCGGACGCGGTGACCACGCGCACGTTCGACACCCCGGAGTTCCGGGGCATCACCTTCCACGAGATCCGGGCCCGTTCGATCCTGAACCGGGTGCCCGGGGCCTCGCGGATGCCGTTCGAATGGACGGTGAACCCGTACCGGGGCTGCACACACGCCTGCGTGTACTGCTTCGCCCGCAAGACCCACAGCTATCTGGACCTGGACACGGGGATCGGCTTCGACTCGCAGATCGTCGTCAAGACCAACGCCGCCGAGCTGCTCCAGCGGGAGCTGGCCTCCCGGCACTGGCGGGGCGAGCACATCGCCATGGGGACGAACGTCGATTGCTACCAGCGGGCGGAGGGCCGGTACCGGCTCATGCCGGGCATCATCGCCGCCCTGCGCGACCGGGCGAACCCGTTCTCCATCCTGACCAAGGGCACGCTGATCCTGCGGGACCTGGAGCTGTTGCGGCAGGCCGCCGAGGTCACCGAGATCGGCGTCTCGGTCTCCGTGGGCTTCACCGACCGGGAGCTGTGGCGGACGGTCGAGCCGGGCACCCCCTCCCCCGACCGCCGGCTCGACGTGGTGCGCGCCCTCACCGACGCCGGGATCGGCTGCTCGGTCCTGATGGCCCCGGTCATTCCGTTCCTCGGCGACCGCCCCGAGCAGCTGCGCGCCACGGTCGCGGCCGTCGCGGAGGCGGGGGCGGCCTCGGTGACCCCGCTGGTGCTCCATCTGCGCCCCGGCGCGCGCGAGTGGTACATGCACTGGCTGGGGCAGCACCATCCGCATCTGGTGGAGCGCTACGAGCGGATGTACGCGGGCGGGGCGTACGCCCCCACCTGGTACCAGCGGCGGATCACCCGTCAGGTGCACGAGCTGGCGGACGAGTTCGGGATCGGCCCGGCGCACCGGGGCGCGGCCCGCCGGATCGCCCAGGCCCCACCCGCCCCGGCCGCCGCACCGGAACCGGGCCCGACCCAGCTGACCCTGCTCTGAGAGCCGTCCGAAGGACACCGGCGCGGCCGGCGGGGCCCAGGTGGCCGGTGGGGTCTGTGGGGCCGATGGCGTGACCGTACGGGGCGACTCCGCGCGGAACGGGCCCTTCCGCAGGGGAATTCGGGGAGCATGCGGCGGGGACCGGTGATCCGGAGCCGCGTCCCGCCACTCCGGGAGGCCCCATGACGAAACGCGCAGGAATTCTGGTCGCCGTCGGCGCGACCGTCGCCGGTCTGCTGACCGCGGCGCCCGGCCCGGCCGCCGCCACCGCGGCGAGCACGCCGCCGGCCCCGAAGCCGAAGTGGACCGACTGTCCGACCGAGAGCTACCCGACGCTCCAGTGCGCGAAGGTCCGCGCCCCGCTGGACCACCGCCGCCCGTCGGGCCGTCAGGTCACGCTCGCCCTGTCCCGCGTCCCGCACACCGCGAAGACCTTCCAGGGCCCGTTGCTGGTCAACCCGGGCGGTCCGGGCGGCAGCGGTCTGTCGATGGCCGGGTTCGTGGCGTCCTCGCTGCCGAAGAAGGTGGCCGCGCAGTACGACGTGATCGGCTTCGACCCGCGCGGCGTCGGCAAGAGCACGCCCGCCCTGAACTGCCTGCCCGGGCACTTCGACCCGGTGCGCCCGGACTCGGTGCCGACGTCCTACCGGGCGGAGCGGATCAACCGCGACCGGGCCGAGTCCTTCGCCCGGGCCTGCGGCGAGAAGCACGGCGACGTGCTGCCGTACATGGACACGGTGAGCGCGGCCAAGGACCTGGACGTGATCCGCCGGGCGCTGGGCTCCCGGCAGCTCAACTACTTCGGCTACTCCTACGGCACCTACCTCGGCGCGGTCTACGCCAAGCTGTACCCGGAGCGCGTGCGCCGGCTGGTCCTGGACTCGGTGGTCGACCCGGACGACGTCTGGTACGAGGGCAACCTCGGCCAGGACTACGCGTTCGACGCCCGGCACAAGGCCTTCGCCGCCTGGGTCGCGAAGAACGACGCGGCGTACGGCCTGGGCACCGACCCCGCGAAGGTCGAGGCCGCCTGGTACCGGATGCGGGCGGACGTGGCGCGGAAGCCCGCGGGCGGCACGGTCGGCGCGAGCGAGCTGGAGGACACCTTCCTGCCCGGCGGCTACTACAACGGCTACTGGCCGTACCTCGCCGAGGCGTTCGCCGCGTACGTGAAGGACCGGGACGCCGAGGCGCTGGTCGAGGTGTACGAGAACTTCGGCGCGGTCGACGCGAGCGGCGACAACGGCTACTCGGTCTACACGGCCGTCCAGTGCCGTGACGCCGGCTGGCCCGAGCACTGGAGCACCTGGCGCAACGACAGCCGCCGGATCCACAAGAAGGCGCCGTTCATGACCTGGAACAACACCTGGTACAACGCGCCGTGCGCGAACTGGCCGGTGCCCTCGCTGCGGCCCCTCCCGGTGAACAACCGGCAGCTGCCCCCGGCGCTGATCCTCCAGGCCACGGACGACGCGGCGACCCCGTACGGCGGCGCGGTCAGCATGCACCGCAAGCTCAAGGGCTCCAGCCTCGTCGTGGAGGAGGGCGGCGGCAACCACGGCATCACGCTGAGCGGCAACGACTGCCTGGACAAGCATCTGACGGCCTATCTGACCGACGGCACGGTGCCGCGCGGCCGGGGCGAGGCGGACGCGGTCTGCGCCGCCCTGCCGGAGCCGAAGCCGCTGCCCGCCGAGAAGGCGGCGGCCCAGTCGGTGGACAACAGCAAGGGCAGCCGTCTGCACGGCCTGCTGGGCTTCCGCCCCTGAGCCGGTAAGCCACGGGAAAACCCCGGGCGGGATGCGCGGGAGTCGGCGAGGATGGCCCGGCATGAGGCTCTCCACGACTCCCCCGCACCCGCCCGGCGTGATGATCCGCGACATGCGGTTGGACGACTGCGGGGCGGTCGCCACGATCCGGGTGCGCGGCTGGCAGCACGCCTACCGGGGCCTGCTGCCGCAGTCGTATCTGGACACGATGGATGTCGCCGAGGAGACCGGGCAGCGGCGCCGGTACTTCGAGGAACGCGGCGAGGCCGTGAACGTGGTCGCCCAGCAGCCCGACGGGACCGTGACCGGCTGGGCCTGCGTCGGCCCGCACCGCGCCGAGGACCACGGGCTCCCCGGCTGCGAGCTCTACGCGATCTACGTCCTGCCCGAGCACATCGGGACCGGGACCGGGCGCGCCCTGCTGACCGAGCTGACGGCCCGGGCCGCCGCCGCGGGTCACGCGGACATGGCGCTGTGGGTGCTCCGGGAGAACGCTCCGGCGCGCCGGTTCTACGAGCGGGCCGGATTCCGGCCGGACGGGGGCGAGGACACGTTCCTGGCGGGCGGGACCCTGGTGACGGAAGTGCGCTACGTCCGCCGGCTCACTCCCCCGGACGTCCGCCCGCTCACTCCCCCGGCAGCCGGCTGAGCGCCGCCGCCGCTGCCGCCCCGAGCCGTGGATGCGGGAGGGCCGCCGTGAGGACGGGGCGGGCCTGTTCGTCGGCGAGCCGGCCGAGGCCCTCGACGCAGGCCAGGGCGACGCGCCAGTGCGGTTCGCCCGGGGCCAGCAGGCGTCGCAGGGTGGCGATGAGGGCGGGCACCGACTCGGGGGCCCGCAGGTCGGTCAGCAGGCGCACCGGGTGCAGGGCGTAGGCGGTGCGCAGGGCGTTGGTGGCGAGCGCGGCGGCGGCCCGGGGCGTGCGGGGGTCGTTCAGGCGGGCCAGGGCGTGGGCGGCGGAGACGCAGCGTTCGGGGTCGCGGTGGTTGAGCAGGAGGACCAGCGCCTCGAATGCCCGTCGGTCGCCCGCGCAGCCGAGCCGGAAGGCGGCCATCTCGCGTGCCCACAGCGGCTGGTGCGGCTCCACCAGGACCCGGGCCAGCTCCTCGGGGTCCTCGGCGGCGACGAGCCGGGCGTACCGCGGCGATCCGGCCGCCTCGGACTCCAGCCGGTCCACGAGCGAACGGAACTCCTCGTCCATCACGTCATCCATGACGCTCAGCGTATCGACGGACACGCTCCGTGCGGGGCGGGACGGCCGAGCCGGTGTGGTCCAGGGCACACGAACCCAGGGGTGGCGCGCTCGTTACTCGCCGGTTAATCTCATCTGAGCGGGGCACACTCCCCGCAGGCTCCGGTGGCCTGGTGACGCAGCCACCCGGAGAGCTTGTCGGTTCGGCTTTACGTGCGACGCGACTCCGGGACAGAGTCCGTCACCCCTCACGGCCGGGCGCGCGCTCCTCGCGCCCCGGCCCCGCGCTCCACGACACGCAGCTTCCGTACACCACGCGCCGCTCCCTCATCGCCGCGCGCGCTGTGCTCCCACAGTCGTCACTCACCCTGGAGTCCCGTGATGGACACCCCTCTCTCCACCATCGCCGTCGTCGGCCTCGGCACCATGGGCACCGGCATCGCCGAGGTCCTGGCCCTGGCGGGCCGCGAGGTCATCGGCATCGACATCAGCGAGGCGGCCGCCCTCGGGGCCGTCGCCTCCCTCGAAGCGTCCACCGCACGGGCCGTGGGCCGCGGGCGGATCACCGAGGAGGAGCGGGCCGCCGCGCTCGCCCGCTTCCGTACCGCGGACACGCTCCAGGCCGCCGCCGATGCCGAGCTGGTCATCGAGGTGGTGCCGGAGTCGTACGAGATCAAGCAGCAGGTGTTCCGGGAGCTGGACGCGATCGTCTCCCCCACCACGATCCTGGCCACCGGCACCAACGCCCTGTCGGTGACCCGGCTGGCCGCCGAGTCGCAGCGCCCCGAGCGCGTGCTCGGCCTGCACTTCTTCAACCCGGCGCCCGCGATGAAGCTGGTCGAGGTGGTCTCCTCGGTGCTGACCGCGCCGCCCGCCGTCGAAGCCGTCACCACGCTCGCCCGGGAGCTGGGCAAGGAGCCCGTCGCCGTCGGCGACCGGCCGGGGTTCGTCGCGGACGGGCTGCTCTTCGGCTACCTCAACCAGGCCGCCGCGATGTACGAGGCGAACTACGCGTCCCGCGAGGACATCGACGCGGCGATGAAGCTGGGCTGCGGGCTGCCGATGGGCCCGCTCGCCCTGCTCGACCTGATCGGCATCGACACCGCGCGTACGGTGCTGGAGGCCATGTACGCCGAGTCCCACGACCGGCTGCACGCCCCGGCCCCGATCCTCGGGCAGCTCAGCAGCGCGGGCCTGACCGGCCGGAAGGCCGGGCGCGGCTTCTACACGTACGACGCCCCGGGCGGCCAGGACGTGGTGCCCGACGCGCTGACCCCGGCGGCCGGCGCCGAGGCGGGCGCGGGGCGCGCGGTGGCGTCGGTGGGCGTCGCGGGCTCCGGCACCATGGCGTCCGGGATCGCCGAGGTCTTCGCGAAGGCCGGTTACGGCGTGGTGCTGGCGGCCAGGACCCAGGAGAAGGCGGACCTCGCCAAGGTGCGGATCGCGAAGTCCCTGGAGCGCTCGGTGGCCAAGGGACGGCTGAGCGCCGAGGCCCGGGACGAGACGCTGGCGCGGATCACGGCGGCGGGTTCGCTGGACGCGTTCGCCGAGGTCGACCTCGCCGTCGAGGCGGTCGCCGAGGACCTGGAGATCAAGCAGCAGCTGTTCGCCTCCCTGGACAAGGTCTGCCGGCCCGGCGCGGTGCTCGCCACCACCACCTCCTCGCTGCCGGTCGTCGCCATCGCCCGGGCGACCGCGCGCCCCGAGGACGTCATCGGGATGCACTTCTTCAACCCTGCGCCCGCGATGAAGCTGGTCGAGGTGGTCCGTACCGTCCTGACCGCCGACGATGTGCACGCCACGGTCCGCGCGGTCTGCGCGAAGATCCGCAAGCACCCGGTGGACTGCGGGGACCGGGCCGGGTTCATCGTGAACGCGCTGCTGTTCCCGTACCTCAACAACGCGATCAAGATGGTCGAGGAGCACTACGCCTCGCTGGACGACATCGACGCGGCGATGAAGCTGGGCGGCGGTTACCCGATGGGCCCGTTCGAACTGCTCGACGTGGTCGGCCTGGACGTCTCGCTGGCCATCGAGAAGGTGCTGCACAAGGAGTTCCGCGACCCGGGCCTGGCGCCCGCGCCGCTGCTGGAGCACCTGGTCGCCGCGGGCTGCCTCGGCCGCAAGACGGGGCGCGGCTTCCGCGAATATGCCCGTCGCTGACCCGGGAGCCGGGTGGGGCGGGCTGCTGGGATCCTCCGGCGGCCCGCCCCCGCAGGCGCGCTCTCCTGCACCGATGCGTTACGTTCATGCCATGTCCCAGCCCGCCAAGTCACCCCGTGCCACCGCCGCGACCGACGCCCCGGAGACCACCGCGGGAACGCGGGCGGCCGCCCAACGGCTCAAGATGCGCCGCGAACTGGCCGCCGCCGCGATGGAACTCTTCGCCACGAAGGGCTACGAGGCGACGACCGTCGACGAGATCGCGGGCGCCGCGGGCGTGGCCCGCCGGACCTTCTTCCGCCACTTCCGCTCCAAGGAAGAGGCCATCTTCCCGGACCACGACGACACCCTCGTCAGGGCCGAGGCCGTCCTGAACGCCGCCCCCGCGCACGAGCACCCGCTCGACACCGTCTGCCGCGGCATCAAGGAAGTCATGAAGATGTACGCGGCCAAGCCCGCCGTCTCCGTGGCCCGTTACAAACTGACCCGCGAAGTGCCGACTCTCCGGGAGGCCGAGATCGCGTCGGTGGCCCGCTACGAGCGGCTGTTCACCCGCTATCTCCTGGGCCACTTCGACGAGCGCGACCACCATGTGGGCAACGACGACCCGCTGCTCGCGGAGGTCGCCGCGTCCGCCGTCGTCACCGCGCACAACCATGTGCTGCGCCGCTGGCTGCGGGCGGGCGGCCAGGGTGATGTGGAGGCCCAGCTCGACCGGGCGTTCGCCATCGTGCGCGACACCTTCGGCACGGGCATCGGGGCCGGCCGGACCGCCCAGGCCGAGCCCGAGCGCTCCCAGGCCGCCTCGGTGACCACGGACGGCGAGGTGCTCGTCGCGGTGGCGCGTACGGACGCCCCGCTGGACGAGGTCATGCGGACGATCCAGCAGGCGCTGAAGGACCGCTGAGACCGGACGCGGGCCCCGCGGCGCACGGGGCCGTAAACCGTTCGCGGCCGTCACGGCCCCGTGGTGGGGTTCCGGCATGCGAACCGACGAAGTACGTGCCCTGTACGACCGCACGATGCGCGAGCGGGCCCGTCCCGACGGCCCGGGTGTCCGGGTCGAGCGGGACGGGCCCCTCGTGCGCCAGGTGGGCGGCCCCGACGACTGGAACGGGGTCGTCTGGTCGTCCCCCGGCCTGGACGCGGCGGGGGCCGACGCGGCGATCGCGGCCCAGATCGGCCACTGCGCGGCGCTCGGCCTCCCGGAGTTCGAGTGGAAGCTGTACGCGCACGACGGGCCGGCCGATCTGGGCGACCGGCTGCGGGCGGCCGGGTTCGTCCCGGAGCCGCCGGAGACGCTGCTGGTGGCCCCGGCGCAGCTGCTGACCGGCCCGGTCGCCCTGCCCGACGGCGTAACGCTGCGCCCGGTGACGGACGCGGCGGGGGCCGAGCTGATGGCCCGGGCCCATGAGCGGGCGTTCGGCACGGACGGGAGCCGCCTCCTCCATCAGATGGTGCGGCGGCTGGAGGAGGCGCCCGAGGACTTCGTGGCGGTCATGGCGGTGGACGGCGACGGGGAGCCGGTCTGCTCCGGGCGGATGGAGCTGTACCCGGGCACGGGATTCGCCGGGCTCTGGGGCGGCGGCACGGTCGCGGAGTGGCGCGGCAAGGGGGTCTACCGGGCGCTGGTGACGTACCGCGCACGGATCGCCGCCGAGCGCGGCTACCGCTACCTCCAGGTCGACGCGAGCGACATGTCGGCCCCCATCCTGGCCCGGCTCGGCTTCACGGCGCTCGGGACGACGACGCCGTATGTGTATCGAGCGGGGCGGTAACCGCCTGCCAGCAGGACAGAACGTCTCGTAACGCCCATCGTGTTGCTCATGCGTGCCCACGAGATGACAAGTGAGAGAAATTGTTGGCACTGGGTGCCTTGCCAGGTGTCACGGAGTGCCATACGTTGAAGGTGTCCGGGCGGCCGGCGTGCTGCGAACTCACACGTACGCCGGCTGTCCCCGCAACCACCGTGCTGCGCGCCCGGACGCCTGCGTCACAGGCACCTTCTGCTCCACCGAGCAAAGCCCGCTCCATCTGCCGAACCGACGGCAACACCTCCACACCGCACCACTCCCCTGCCAGCAGGGCCCCTCAAGCGTTCCCTCGACGCCGCATCACCGGAGGCAACACCGTGAAGGAAATCCTGGACGCCATTCAGTCGCAGGACAGCACGGCCGCGGACTTCGCGGCCCTGTCCCTCCCCGAGTCCTACCGCGCGGTCACCGTGCACAAGGACGAGGCGGAGATGTTCGCCGGTCTGGAGACCCGCGACAAGGACCCCCGCAAGTCGATCCACCTGGACGACGTCCCGGTCCCCGAACTCGGCCCCGGCGAGGCCCTCGTCGCCGTGATGGCCAGCTCGGTGAACTACAACTCCGTCTGGACGTCGATCTTCGAGCCGGTCTCGACCTTCAACTTCCTGGAGCGGTACGGGAAGCTCAGCGAGCTCACCAAGCGGCACGACCTGCCGTACCACGTCATCGGCTCCGACCTGGCGGGCGTCGTCCTGCGCACCGGCCCCGGCGTGAACGCCTGGAACCCGGGCGACGAGGTCGTCGCGCACTGCCTCTCGGTCGAGCTGGAGTCCTCCGACGGCCACAACGACACGATGCTCGACCCCGAGCAGCGCATCTGGGGCTTCGAGACGAACTTCGGCGGCCTGGCGGAGATCGCACTCGTCAAGTCCAACCAGCTGATGCCGAAGCCGAAGCACCTCAGCTGGGAGGAGGCCGCCGCCCCGGGCCTCGTCAACTCCACCGCCTACCGCCAGCTCGTCTCGCGCAACGGCGCGGGCATGAAGCAGGGCGACAACGTGCTGATCTGGGGAGCCAGCGGCGGGCTCGGCTCCTACGCCACGCAGTTCGCACTGGCCGGCGGCGCCAACCCGATCTGTGTCGTCTCCTCCCCGGAGAAGGCAGAGATCTGCCGGTCCATGGGCGCCGAGGCGGTCATCGACCGCAACGCCGAGGGCTACAGGTTCTGGAAGGACGAGCGCACCCAGGACCCGAAGGAGTGGAAGCGCTTCGGCAAGCGCATCCGCGAGTTCACCGGCGGCGAGGACATCGACATCGTCTTCGAGCACCCGGGCCGCGAGACCTTCGGCGCCTCCGTCTACGTCACCCGCAAGGGCGGCACCATCACCACCTGCGCCTCCACCTCGGGCTACATGCACGAGTACGACAACCGCTACCTGTGGATGTCCCTCAAGCGCATCATCGGCTCCCACTTCGCCAACTACCGCGAGGCCTGGGAGGCCAACCGCCTCATCGCCAAGGGCAAGATCCACCCGACGCTCTCCAAGACGTACTCCCTGGAGGACACCGGGCAGGCCGCGTACGACGTCCACCGCAATCTCCACCAGGGCAAGGTCGGCGTCCTCGCCCTGGCCCCCCGCGAGGGTCTGGGCGTCCGCGACCAGGAAATGCGCGAGCAGCACATCGACGCCATCAACCGCTTCCGCAACGTCTGAGGTTCCCCGATGAACGAACGTCAGAAGGACCGGCCCTGGCTCATGCGGACGTACGCCGGTCACTCGACCGCCGAGGCGTCCAACGAGCTGTACCGCCGCAACCTCGCCAAGGGCCAGACGGGTCTCTCGGTCGCCTTCGATCTGCCCACGCAGACCGGATACGACCCGGACCACATTCTCGCCCGCGGTGAGGTGGGCCGTGTCGGTGTTCCCGTCTCGCACCTCGGTGACATGCGGCGGCTGTTCCAGGACATCCCCCTGGAGCAGATGAACACCTCGATGACGATCAACGCGACCGCCATGTGGCTGCTGGCGCTCTACCAGGTGGTCGCGGAGGAGCAGGGGGCCGACACCTCCAAGCTCCAGGGGACGACGCAGAACGACATCGTGAAGGAGTACCTCTCGCGCGGGACGCACGTCTTCCCGCCGGTGCCCTCACTGCGGCTGACCACGGACATGATCACGTACACGGTCAACCGCATCCCCAAGTGGAACCCGATCAACATCTGCAGTTACCACCTCCAGGAGGCGGGGGCCACCCCGGTCCAGGAGATCGCGTACGCCATGTCGACCGCCATCGCGGTGCTCGACGCGGTCCGCGACTCGGGCCAGGTGCCCGAGGAGAAGTTCGGTGACGTGGTCGCCCGTATCTCGTTCTTCGTGAACGCGGGCGTCCGCTTCATCGAGGAGATGTGCAAGATGCGCGCCTTCGGCCGCATCTGGGACCGCGTCACCCGCGAGCGGTACGGCATCACCAACGCCAAGCAGCGCCGCTTCCGCTACGGCGTCCAGGTCAACTCCCTCGGCCTGACCGAGGCGCAGCCGGAGAACAACGTCCAGCGCATCGTCCTGGAGATGCTGGCCGTCACCCTCTCCAAGGACGCCCGGGCCCGCGCCGTGCAGCTGCCGGCCTGGAACGAGGCGCTGGGGCTGCCCCGGCCCTGGGACCAGCAGTGGTCGCTGCGGATCCAGCAGGTGCTGGCGCACGAGAGCGATCTGCTGGAGTACGAGGACATCTTCGCCGGTTCGCACGTCATCGAGGCCAAGGTGGACGCCCTGGTCGAGGAGTCGCTGGCGGAGATCGACCGGATCCAGCAGATGGGCGGCGCGATGGCAGCCGTCGAGTCCGGCTATCTCAAGTCCGAGCTGGTCTCCTCGCACGCGGCCCGGCGGGCCCGGATCGAGGCGGGCGACGAGAAGATCGTCGGCGTCAACATCTACGAGTCCACCGAGCCCAACCCGCTCACCTCCGACCTCGACGGCGCGATCATGACCGTCGACCCGGAGAACGAGGCCCGGGTCGTCGCGGCCCTGCACGAGTGGCGGGACAACCGCGACGAGGCGCGGGCGTCGGAGGCGCTGGCCGCGCTGAAGAAGGCCGCCGCGGGCACCGAGAACATGATGGAAGCCACCGTCGAGTGCGCCCGCGCGGGCGTCACCACCGGCGAGTGGTCCTGGGCGCTGCGGGACGTGTTCGGCGAGTTCCGCGCTCCCACCGGGGTCTCCTCGGCCCCGGTCGCGGTCACCGCGGAGCCGGGCAGCACGCTGGCCCTGGTCCGCGAGAAGGTCACCCGGACCGCCGCCGACCTGGGCGTCGGGCGACTGCGTCTGCTGGTCGGCAAGCCGGGCCTGGACGGGCATTCCAACGGGGCCGAGCAGATCGCCGTACGGGCCCGTGACGCCGGGTTCGAGGTGGTCTACCAGGGGATCCGGCTCACCCCCGAGCAGATCACCGACGCGGCGCTCGCCGAGGACGTGCACTGCGTGGGCCTGTCCATCCTGTCCGGCTCGCACGCGGAGCTGGTCCCCGACGTGCTGCACCGGCTGCGCGAGGCCGGGGCGCCGGACATCCCGGTGATCGCGGGCGGCATCATCCCGCCGGCCGACGCCGCCGCACTCATCGAAGCCGGAGTGGCCGCCGTCTTCACCCCGAAGGACTTCGGCATCACGGAGATCATCGGCCGTATCGTCGACGAGATCCGGAAAGCGAACAAGCTCGACCCTCTGGAGGTCCCCGCATGACCACGCCCACCCCCTCGGTCAACCGTCTGCGCCCGCGCCGCTCGTGTCTGGCCGTGCCGGGCTCCAACCCGCGCTTCCTGGAGAAGGCCCAGGGCCTCCCGGCCGACCAGGTCTTCCTGGACCTGGAGGACGCCTGCGCGCCGCTCGCCAAGGAGGGCGCCCGCCACACCATCGTGGACGCGCTCAACAACGGTGACTGGAGCGGCAAGACCCGGGTCGTGCGGGTCAACGACTGGACGACGCACTGGACGTACCGGGACGTCATCACGGTCGTCGAGGGCGCGGGCCCCAACCTCGACTGCATCATGCTGCCGAAGGTCCAGGACGCCCAGCAGGTCGTGGCGCTGGATCTGCTGCTGACCCAGATCGAGAAGACGATGGGCTTTGAAGTCGGGAAGATCGGCATCGAGGCGCAGATCGAGAACGCCAAGGGTCTGGTGAACATCGACGAGATCGCCGCCGCCTCGCCGCGCCTGGAGACGCTGATCTTCGGCCCGGCCGACTTCATGGCGTCGATCAACATGAAGACCCTGGTCGTCGGCCAGCAGCCGCCCGGCTACCCGGCGGACGCCTACCACTACATCCTGATGCGCATTCTGATGGCCGCCCGTACGCACGACCTCCAGGCGATCGACGGCCCCTTCCTCCAGATCCGTGACGTGGACGCCTACCGCGAGGTGGCCGGCCGCGCCGCCGCCCTCGGCTTCGACGGCAAGTGGGTGCTGCACCCGGGCCAGGTCGACGCGGCGAACGAGGTGTTCTCGCCCTCGCAGGAGGACTACGACCACGCCGAGCTGATCCTCGACGCCTACGACTGGTGCACCTCCGAGGAGGGCGGCAAGAAGGGCTCCGCGATGCTCGGCGACGAGATGATCGACGAGGCCAGCCGCAAGATGGCCCTGGTCATCGCGGGCAAGGGCCGGGCCGCCGGAATGCAGCGCACATCCAAGTTCGAAGCCCCGGAGGCCTGATCATGCAGTTCGGACGCACGTATGAGGAGTTCGAGGTCGGTGCCGTCTACAAGCACTGGCCCGGAAAGACGGTCACGGAGTACGACGACCACCTCTTCTGTCTGCTGACCATGAATCACCACCCGCTGCACATGGACAGCAACTACGCGGAGAAGACGACCGACTTCGGCAAGAACGTCGTCGTCGGCAATTACATCTACTCGCTGCTGCTCGGCATGTCGGTGCCGGACGTCTCCGGAAAGGCCATCGCCAATCTGGAGGTCGAATCGCTCAAGCACATCGCGCCGACCTTCCACGGCGACACGATCTACGGCGAGACGACCGTGCTGGACAAGACCCCGTCGAAGTCCAAGAACGACCGCGGCATCGTGTACGTGGAGACCAAGGGCTACAAGCAGGACGGCACGGTCGTCTGCGTGTTCCGGCGCAAGGTGATGGTTCCCACCGAGACGTACATCAAGGAGCGCGGCGGCGAGCAGCCCGGCCGCCCGACGCCCGCCAAGTAACCGAGTGAAGCATTGAGGCCATCCGCGTGAAGCCACAGGAGAAGCAGCCATGACGCGACTCGCCCAGACCGCCGGTCTGAACGACATCCAGCGGGAAATCCTTGCCACGGTCCGGGATTTCGTCGACAAGGAGATCATTCCGGTCGCGACCCAGCTGGAGCACCGCGACGAGTACCCCACGGAAATCGTCGAGGGGCTCAAGGAACTCGGCCTGTTCGGGCTGATGATCCCCGAGGAGTACGGGGGGCTGGGTGAGTCGCTGCTCACCTACGCGCTGTGCGTGGAGGAGATCGCGCGCGGCTGGATGAGCGTGTCGGGCATCATCAACACGCATTTCATCGTGGCCTACATGCTCAAGCAGCACGGCACGCAGGAGCAGAAGGACACGTTCCTGCCGCGGATGGCGCTCGGCGAGGTGCGCGGGGCCTTCTCGATGTCCGAGCCGGCGCTCGGCTCGGACGTCTCGGCGATCTCGTCGAAGGGCGTGAAGGACGGCGACGAGTACGTTCTCAACGGCCAGAAGATGTGGCTGACGAATGGCGGAACGTCTACTTTGGTGGCCGTTCTGGCCCGAAGTGACGAAGGCCACCCCGAGGGCACCGCCCCGCACAAGTCGATGACGACCTTCCTGGTGGAGAAGGAGCCCGGCTTCGGAGAGGTCCGGCCCGGTCTGACCATCCCCGGGAAGATCGACAAGATGGGCTACAAGGGCGTCGACACAACCGAGCTCATCATGGACGACCTGCGCATTCCGGCCAATCGCGTCCTCGGGGGCACGACGGGCCGAGGGTTTTACCAAATGATGGACGGCGTCGAGGTCGGCCGGGTGAATGTCGCCGCCCGTGGCTGCGGCGTCGCGCAGCGTGCGTTCGAACTGGGCGTTTCGTACGCCCAGCAGCGCCACACCTTCGGCAAGCCGATCGCCCAGCACCAGGCGATCCAGTTCAAACTGGCCGAAATGGCCACCAAGGTCGAAGCCGCTCATGCGATGATGGTGAATGCGGCACGCAAAAAGGACTCCGGGGAACGAAACGACCTGGAGGCAGGGATGGCGAAGTACCTCGCCTCCGAGTACTGCAAGGAAGTCGTCGAGGACGCCTTCCGTATCCACGGCGGCTACGGCTTCTCCAAGGAGTACGAGATCGAGCGCCTCTACCGCGAGGCACCGATGCTGCTGATCGGTGAAGGTACCGCCGAGATCCAGAAAATGATCATTGGCCGGCGCCTCTTGGAGGAGTACCGATTCCAGGGCTGATTGTCCGTTTCAGGGTGATTTGGTGGCGAAGAACATCACACCGGGTCACCCTCGACGGGCGGCGTTCGACAGTCCGACTCGGCTGCTGGCTTGCCCAGTTGCGCCCGGCAACCGATAGCATCTTCGGAAAGCCGCCGTCCCCCGTTGCCAGCGCGGCATCATCCGCTACGAAGGTCATTCATGCCCGACAGCACTTCCTCCGCATCCCGCGGCGGGGTCCGCATCGCCCGCGGAGCTTCCCCGTGGCTCCTGCCGACCGTCGCCACCGCAGCCCTCAGCCTGGCCCGCGCCCGCAAGTCGGGGCGCTGGGCAGCAGCGGCTGTGCCCACCACCGCGCTCGCGGCGGGCATGCTGTGGTTCTTCCGTGACCCCGAGCGCGAGATCACCGACGGCCGGGTCATCTCCCCGGCCGACGGCGTGGTGCAGAGCATCATGCCGTGGAAGGACGGGCGCACCCGCGTCGCGATCTTCATGAGCCCGCTCAACGTCCACGTCAACCGCGCGCCGCTGGCGGGCACCGTGACGTCGGTCGAGCACATCCCGGGCGGCTTCGTTCCGGCGTTCAACAAGGAGAGCGAGAACAACGAGCGCGTTGTCTGGCACTTCGACACCGAGCTCGGCGACATCGAGATGGTGCAGATCGCGGGAGCGGTCGCCCGTCGGATCGTGCCGTACCTCCCCGAGGGCACGAAGGTGGAGCAGGGCGAGCGCATCGGCCTGATCCGCTTCGGCTCGCGCGTGGACATCTACCTCCCGGAAGGGATCGATGTCGCGGTCGAGGTCGGTCAGGCCACCACCGCGGGGGTGACTCGAATTGACCGTGATTGATCCTGATACCAAGGCCGGCTGGGTGCCGGAGGCCGAAGACGAGAACGACGTCGACGGCACGGAGGACATGCCGCTGTCGATGCGTCTGTCGATAGCGGACACGCTCACGCTCGGTAACGCGACGTGCGGGTTCATGGCGGTCTACTTCACCACCACGGGCATTCTGATCCCGCACCTCACGGGCAGCGACGAGACGGGCATGGCCCGGCACTCTGCCGCCACCGCCGTGATCCTCATGCTGATGGCCGCGATCTTCGACCTGTTCGACGGACTCGTGGCGCGCAAGCTGCGTTCCTCGCCGATGGGCGCCGAGCTGGACAACCTCTCGGACCTCATCAGCTTCGGGCTCGCGCCGGCCTACTTCGTGCTCGTGTACGGCATGGTCGCCGACGACGCCCATCAGCGGGTCTCGGCGCTGGCGGCGATCGTCGTGTTGCTGGCGGTGGTCCTCAGGCTGGCCAGATTCTCCTGCGTGACCATGAAGGACGGCATGTTCCAGGGCATGCCGAGCCCCTTCGGAGCGCTGACGGTCGTCTCGATCGTGCTCCTGGAGCTGCCCTTCGTGCCGACCCTGCTCGCGATCATCGGCGTGGCGTGGCTGATGGTGAGCCGGGTGGAGTACCCCAAGCCGCGGGGTGTCCTCGCGGTGGCGATGCTCAGCTGGATCGTGGCCGCGATGGGACTGCTCGCCGCCTGGGCGTTCGACGCCCCCGGCGGTCAGCTGCTGCTCCAGACGGGCTGCGCGCTCCAGGTGGTGCTCGGCGCGGTGATCCCGCTGTTCGCCACGGCGCGACGGGTGAACACGTTCCGTGACAACCGCCGCGAGGCGCGGGCGGCACAGCTGCCGTAGCGGCGGATACGCGACACAGGGGCGAGGGCCCGGATGCTCCCCGGCATCCGGGCCCTCGTGCGTTTCCGCCGCGCAGGGGGCCCTTACCACCGCGCGCGTCCGGCCGCCAGAGGCGATGCCCTCCCCGTGGCTGAGAATTTTCGGCATCGGGGTGAGTACCAGGTTCCCGTCCCTCCGCCGGAACCGGCTTCTAGAATCTCCTCGCAACCGACACCCGGGCCATTTCGGCCAGGGGGCGGTCCGGGGGACCGGGGGGGTCCGAGATGAAGCTGATGCTGGTGGGGACGCGCGTGGCGGCGGTCGCGGCGGCGGGGGTGCTGCTGGCCGGATGCGGCGGGTCGGCGTCGAAGGACAAGGACGGGCCCGACCCGAAGCCGAGCAGATCGGCGAAGCAGGGCGGCCCGGCCACCGGCGGGGAGAAGACCGGGGCGTCGGAGAAGCCCGACCCGAAGCAGTCCACGCTGCCGGGCGCGCTGCCCAGCGCCTACGACTTCACGCCGAACCCGGACCGGGTCCCGAAGAACGCGGCCCAGGCGCGGAAGCTGACCCGTAACGCCGCGCTCGGGGAGAACGACTGGACGGCGGGGATGGTCCGGCACACCCCGTACGAGAGCGCCGGCAGCTGGACCGTGCTTCCGGACTCCTGCGTCTGGACCCGCTCCGCGCTGCCGTCGGGCATCCTGGACAGCTTCACGCGGCGGCTCGACATTCCGGCGCAGGGCGGCAAGGGCCGGGTGCAGGGTGCGGTGACGGTGACCGTGCACCGGACCGAGGCGGGGGCCGACCGGGAGATCAAGGACACCGTCCAGGAGAGCTTCCGCTGCCCGGAGCAGGAGCTGGGCGGGGGTCAGCGGCTCAGCGGTCTGATGTCCCTCCAGTTCGACCAGAAGGACGTGCGCAACGCGGACGCCTCGCTGTTCGAGGCGGGGAAGTACACCGGTCCGCAGTCGGGCGGCGTCCAGGACTACGTCTGGTCCAAGTCCCGGATCGGCCCGGTGACGACGGCCGTGTCGGTCAAGGGCGCCAAGGGCTACACCAACACCGACCTGCTGCGGATCGCCGCCGAGGGCGGCGCCAAGGTGCTCTACCGCGTCGAACTGGAACTGAAGTGACCGCGGGCCCGGAAGCCAAGTGACCGCCGGCCCGGACGAAAGGCACTGACCCCTGATGGAACCGCTCCGCTCCACCGACCCGGCACGGATCGCCGGGTACCGCGTCCTCGGCCGCCTCGGCGCCGGGGGCATGGGCGTGGTGCTGCTGGGCCGGTCGCCCGGCGGCGCACTGGTGGCGATCAAGCTGATCCGCGCGGAGTACGCCGACGACACCGGCTTCCGCGCCCGCTTCCGGCGCGAGGTGGCCATCGCCCGGCAGGTCCGCAACCGGTGGGCCGTGCCGGTGGTCGACGCCGACACCGAGGCGCCGGCCCCGTGGCTGGCCACCGAGTTCGTGCCGGGGCCCGCCCTGAGCGAGGCGGTGGGCAGCGGGGGGCCGCTGCCGGAGCGCGGGGTGCGGGCACTGGGCTCGATGCTCGCGGAGGCGCTGGAGGCCGTCCACACGGCGGGTCTGGTGCACCGGGACGTGAAGCCCGGCAACGTGCTGCTGGGGCTGGACGGCCCCCGGCTGATCGACTTCGGGATCGCGCGGGCCCTGGACGACACCGTCCTCACGGCGACGGACGTGATCGTCGGCTCCCCCGGCTTCCTCTCGCCCGAGCAGGCGCAGGGGCGGCGGATCGGCCCGGCGAGCGACGTGTTCTCGCTGGGCTGCGTGCTCGTGTACGCGGCGACCGGCGGGCGGCCGTTCGGCACCGGGCCGGTGGAGGCGATGCTGTTCCGCACCGTGCACGACACGGCGGACCTGAGCGCGCTGCCGCCCGGGCTGCTCCCGGTCGTCGGGGCGTGCCTCGCCAAGGAGCCCGGGGACCGTCCGGCGGCGGCGGACATCCGGCAGGCGTTCGCCGAGGACCTGGCGGGCGGCAGCTGGCTGCCCGGCCCGGTCACGCATCTGATCGCCGAGCGTTCGGCGCGGATGCTCGCCCTGCCCGACATCGACGCGACGAGCCTGGACGCGGGCGGGGGCGGCGGTCCGGGCAGCGGCTCGTTCGGCGGCCCTGACACGGGTGCCGGGGCCGGGAGCGGAGGCCGGGACGCGACAGCCGTGTCCCCCTCCCCCGGCCGCCGTCGTTTCCTCGCGTACGTCACCGGGGGCGTGGCCCTCGCGGCGACGGGCGGCTCCACCGCGTGGCTGGTCTCCGGCGACGACAAGGACCCGGGCGGCAAGGGCGAGGGAGAGGATGGGAAGACGGCCCGCCCGGAGCTGCACATCGGGCTCCAGGCCGACCTCAGCGGCCCGTCGGCGGCCGTCGGCAAGGGCCAGGACCGGGCGGCCCGGCTCGCGGTCGCCGAGCACAACGCGCGGGGCGACGCCCCGTTCACGCTGCGGCTGACCACGGTCGACGACGGGGGCGACGAGGACCGGGCGAAGGCGGCGGTGCGCCGGTTCGCCGAGGACCCGCTCCTGGTGGCCGCGATCGGCGCGACCGGCACGGACGCGGCCCGGGAGGCGCTGGTCGCGTACGACGAGGCGGGGCTCCCGCTGCTCAGCGTGGTCGACGGGGACATCCGGCATCTGAACCGGATCTTCCTGTGCGCCCGGCCGCGCAACGACATGCAGATGCTGCCGGTGGCGGAGTTCCTCGGGGCGTACGAGATCGACCAGGTGGCGCTGGTCGACGACGGCACCGAGTACGGCCGGCAGACCACCCGCTTCCTCGACGCGGGGCTGCGCGGCAACGGCCGCACCGTGTTCGCGGAGACCGTACGGGAAGGCACGCGCGACCTGGACGCGGAGGCCGAGCGGATCGCCGCGAAGCGGCCGGGGGCGGTGGTGTACGGGGGCGGCTGGCGCGACGCCGGACGGTTCGCGAAGTCGCTGACCCGGGCCGGGTTCCTGGGGCCGAAGATCGCCACCCAGGCCGCGCACGATCCGCGGTTCCTGGCGGAGGCGGGCGAGGACGCGGCGGGGTGGCTCCTCGTCTCGACGGCCGCCGACCCCGCGTCCGTACCCTCGGTGCATTCGTTCGCCGCCGCCTACCGCAAGCGGTTCGACCACGCGCCGCCGCTGTTCGCGGCCGAGGCGTACGACGCGGTCGGGCTGATCGCGTCCTGCGCCGAGGAGCTGGGCCGGGAGAAGCTGACCCGCCAGGACCTGCTGCCCGCGCTGCGGACGACCTCGTACAAGGGCGTCTCCAAGAGCTACGCCTTCGAGTCCGCCAACGGGATGTACACCGGGACCGGGGTCTTCATCTACCGGGTGGAGCGGGGCCGCTTCCGGTACATCGGGATGAACGGGCGGGAGGTCTGACCGGGCTTCCCCGGTCGGACCTCCCGGCAGAGCTCGCTCAGTCGCCGGTGGTGACGGACTCGGGCGCGTCGGGTTGCGGCGGACCTGATCCGGGCCCGGGAATGATCAATCCCGTACGGCAGCCGGTGCGGTGTCGTTCATGGTGCTGACGTTCGCATCGCCGACGGCCTTGCTGATCGCCCGCTCCAGAGGGCTTCCGGGCTCGATCGGGGTCGCGGTGGCGGTTCGGCCGTCCTTGGACCGGGAGATGCGCTGCGCCTTGAGTTGCTCGACAGCGTTGCGCAGATCGGCCTGGGTGACCAGGTCACTACCGCGGAGCGCTGTCGCCGTCGCGGCGTCGATGACCGCGCGGCGGATGTCGCGTCCGGTGATCTCCTCGATCGCGGCGAGGTCCGGGGGCGAGACGTCGGCGGCCAGGGGGAGTTCCGCAGGCAGGTGGTTCCGCCAGATGACCGCACGCGCTGCGGCATCGGGGGCGGGGAACTCGATGTGCCTGACGCGGGAGTCGAAGGCGGTGTCGTAGCTGTGGACCAGGTTCGTCGCGAAGACGACGAGGCCCTCGTACCGGTCCAGCGACATCACCAGCTCGCTGCGCATGGCGTTGACGGCGTGCTCGGAACCCTGGCCGGTCGTCTCGAAACGCTGCGACATCAGCGCGTCCGCCTCGTCCAGGAACAGTACGGCGTCGTGTTCGCGGGCCGCGTGGAACAGGGCGTCCAGGTTCTTGGGCCCTTCGCCGTGGTACTTGCTCTCCAGCTGGGAGTACTTGGTCTGGATGATCTTCTTGTTCAGGCGGGAGGCGATGGCGTGGGCGGCCAGCGTCTTCCCCGTCCCCGGGGGCCCGTGCAGGTTGATCGCCGAACTCGGGTGGGGCTCGATTCGCTGGAGACCCCACGTGCCGAAGACGAGCGTCCGCACCTCGATCACGTTCACGGCCAGCAGCAACTGGTCCATCGTCGCCTCTGGCAGCACCAGGAAGTCGAAGTCGTGGAGCGGGTCGGTGGCAGGGAAGTGTGACGCCCGCTCCGCCAACGAGAGGGCATCGGGACCCGAGCCGCGCGACCCGTCGTGCTGATCGGCGACCGGACCGGGGGGTGCCGTTTCCCCGTTCGCCACGGTGAAACCCAGAGGGCCGCCCCTCCGGCTCCCGGGCGCGCGGGTGTACTCCGTGAGAAAGGAGTCGGCCGCCGAGATGAGCCGGCTGCGCAGCAGCGCCGCAGCCACCGGGTCGGCGTCGGCGGGAAGCCCGCGCACCCGGAACGTCGTGCTTCCGGCGCGCAGTCCGCGCAGGAACGCGGTGTCCGGAGCGGTGTCATCGGCCTGATGGCGGGTCATAGCTCGATCCTCGCTGTCTGCCTGTGCTTGAAGGCGTCGTTCAGGTCAGGGGCGAGTTCCTTCGCCACGTAGGTCTTCTCCACGGTGCGGACTCCGGCGTCGGTCAGGCCGATCGCGACGACCTCCACATCCCCGTTCTCCAGTTCACGCTTGATGAGCCTGCCGTACCGGGTGGCGGTTCGTCGGCTCAGTGCGCTCCTGACCCGGCTGAGCGTCAGGCAGGCGATGACACCGATGCCGAGCAGCATGCCCACGACCGCCAGTGATGCGAACAACATGGCGACTACTCCCAGATCGCGACCTTGTGCCGGGCGTGAGCCCGGTGGACGTCGCCGTCCGCGTTCTCCGCCTTGATGCGCCTCACGTCGCTGAACTTGCCGTCCTCGGTGTCGAAGATGCCCTGGATGAACGACACCTCGCCGGAATCGATGGCCTCGGCGACGGTGACCGCCACCTTGTCGGGGTCGTTCTTGACCTGTGCCGCCCGTTCGCGGAACCAGTCGACGAGGAAACCCAGGGTGAGTGTCGCGATGGCGATGGCAGCACCCGCGGCCAGCCCGACGAGGGCGGCGATCACCAGCATTTCGATCATGCGAATCCCCCGCAGATGAGTCAGTTGAAGATGATGACGTTGTTGGCGCCGAACGACCGGGCGAGTTCGTCGTCGAAACGCTGTGTCAGATAGGAACGCCAAGGTTGGTCGGCCTCGATGAGCGGACGCCCCGCGTCGTCGAGGAAGAACAGGTGGACCAGGTACGTGTCCGGGCCGTGCCCGCCGCCTGCCGGCTGTGCGGTACCTCCCTCGTGATGCCGCAGTACAGCCGCCGCAGCCGCGGCGGGAACCGCTTCCTTCGATTCCACGAAGAAGCGGACCACGTCGGGCATGGTCAACGCGTCGACGTAGGGTGCGCGTCCCTGCGAGAGGGCCTGGAGAGCGTCGACCAGATCGCCCATCAACTCACGTATCGTCGCGATGCTGACCGATGCCTGATCGGCCAGGCTCTTCGTCGCCTTTCGTAGCCCCACGTGCACGGTGTCTCCTTCTGGGTCCTCGCCGAGTGGTTCCCGCGGTTGCGTCTTTCCTGCACCCGGAGTTCAGAATGCCGTCGTTGCCTGTCGTATTTCGTCCCTCAGCGGTGTGAATTCCCGCTGCGTCCGTCCTACAGCGATACGACCGGGAGACGGGCGGAGACCGCCGGGGTGCTGCTCCGGATTCGGTCGAGGCGGCGCAGCAGGAGGTCCGGCCGGCTGTGACGCCCCGAGATGTAGATCGCGAACAGTTGCCGGACCTCGGACGAGCGGTTGTGCGTGATACCGAATTTGTCCATCGCCGACAGAACATGAGACTTGACGGTCGTCTCCGAGATGTTCAGGTGCTGCGCGATCTCCTCGTAGTCGTATCCGTCCGCGTAGCACCGGAGCACTTCGCGTACGCGGCTGCTCAGCATGAGGGCCTCGGGCGGAATGACCCCGGGCTCGAACGCGTCGCCGCGGTCGTGGCGACGTCGGCCGTCTCCGCTCCGGCGAGGCACACCGAGCCCGGCACGTTCACAGGCGTCGCGCAGGTGCGCCAGGTCGAGAGCGTGGGTGGCCGCCGACGTCCCCGACGCGGACATCGCCGCGGCCGTACGCCGCCCCTTCGCCACCTCGCCGAGGGTGCCGGCGAGCGTGGCCGACACTCCCAGGTCCGTGGCAGACGTGGCTTCCAGCAGGGCGCGGGCGATATGGGGGTGAAGGTCGTGGGGACTGCGCGCCGCACTCAGCACCGCGTCCGCGAACGCCACTCGCGCCACGTCGTGCCCGACGACGCCACGGGCCCCCTGGACCCACGAGGCCACCCAGTGCCTCCACCCGTCGGCCTGCTCTCCCAGGACGGGTATGCCGAGGGCCGGTATCCATACGACGCAGGGAACAGCCCGCATGAACTCAGTCACCGTGTCGCTGAACCCGGTCTCCGGCAGGCCGAGGACACACGCGTCGTACTGGAGGCCCGCAGTCCGGAGCTCGGCCAGGTCGGCGACCGGGTCCAGCAGTCGCAGACGGGGATCCTGCGCGAGGAGCCGCACGAGGCCGTGCCGGAGCGCCTGGTCACCGGCCACGACGGCGACGTGCAGAGGCGTTCCGGTATTTTCCAGGGGGGACGAGGCTTTCGACGGTTCGTCAATTCCGATCACCTTCGCAGGAGATCGCGGAAGGCGCTTCCGGGAAAAGCCCCGCCCCGCTTCAGACCTGCTTCAGGCCGCAGGCGCATTGGTGTGCGGGGCGGGAAAGCGGACGATACTTGAGGGATTTTCTTGGCTTTCCGATGGAGAGTCGCTCGAATGTTCGGCCGCATCGCTGAGGTTGCACCCGGGCATATCGCAGGGGGCTTCCGGTGGCGATGTTCAGACAGACTGCGCTGTGGACGTCGAGGTTGCTGCGGGCCGGGATGACCGGGCCGGGGCGGGCGGCTCCTCCCGCCTTCGCATCCGGGCCACCATGCCCTTGAAGTCGCCTTGGCTCAGCCAGTCCGTCCCCATCGTGTCCACCGGGCACCCGGCGGCGCGCAGTCCGCTGACGATGTTCTGGCGACAGGACTGGTAGTCGTCGAGATCGATGTAATTCAGTCCGTCGATGTCGCTGATCGTCCGCTGTTCGCCCAGCTTGAGAAGCAGCGTCCCGGTCGGGTGGGTCATCAGGGCCATGCCCAGCTCGATCAGCACGTTGGGCCGGGCCTGCATGGACGGGAGGGTCTCGGCGGTGCGCTTGCTGAGGTCCGGGTGCAGCCGCACGATGTCGTCGGGGGTCATCAGGACCACCACGGCCTGCGCACTGGCCAGTCCCCCGCGGATCACCTCGCTGAGGTAGGGAGAGGCGTTCCCGCCTCTCGCTCGCAGAGCGGGCCACTCAAGGGGGTTCAGTCCGATCGACCGCAGGAAGGCGAACATCTCACGTCGCGCGAACTCGTCCCGGCCGTGGACGACGAAGACGTTCCTGGCGCGGTCGGCGCGGTCGCTGGTGTCTGCCGTGGACGTGTCATCTGCACTCATGGGTGTCTCCCTCTTCGCAGGTGCCGATTGCTCGGCCTTGTCGATCGCCGCTGACAGGTAGCCGAGTTCGTCGTCCAGGCGCTCCAGCATCGAGCGCGCGAGGGCGCGGTCGTCGGTGAACGGGCCCCGGGGCACCAGCATGCCGGTCAGGTCGAAGGACCGCCCGAGATTGACTGAGGCGATGTCGACTGTCCGCCGCAGCGTGTCGAGTTCGGACCGGAGGATCCGGGCGTCCGCGAGGTGCTCCGCCAGCTGTTCGGCCCACTGGGCCGTCGCCGGCCCGCCCTTCGCCCCGGGCGCTGCACGCCGTTCACGGATGCCGGCGCTCAGGGATTCCAACGTCGCCCGCAGGGTCCGCGCCCGACTGTCCCGCTGCCACACCAGCAGTTGGTACCTGAGCTTGGCGGCGTGCAGCAGATAGCGGGCCAACGAGGGCAGTTCGGTGCCGCCGCGGTCGGACCAGGCCCAGGCGCTGGCGGCCTCGTCGGCCTCGCTCGTCAGCGCCACCACGAAGCGCCGCAGGGCCCGGTCGTCGGGCTCCAGCGCGGTCTCCCAGAGCGCGAAGCCTCCGGGCGAGGCGACGCCGGCCGAGGAGAGTCCGTGCGCGGTGTCCGGCAGCAGGCCCTTCAGCTCGGCGTAGAGCGCCGGGTCCGCGGACACCGGGCCGTCGCCGAGCCGCGCGAAGTAGAGCCGGGCCTCCCCCAGGAAGTACGGTGCGTGCCGGTCGACGATACGGCTCCACCGGCGATCGAGGTCACGCCACCAGGTCCACGGCTCGGGAGCCTCGGTGCCGGGAGGCGCCGCGCACCACACGGACAGGTTCAGTACGTCGTGGTGGACGCGGAGGACGGCCTGCAGGCCGAGCGTGTGATGCCGTTGCGCCGCGAGTGTCCGCTCCCCGCCGTCCGCTTCCACGGATTCCTCGAACTCCGCGGGCGGAACGTCCGGCAACCAGGTGCCCGGTACCGGCTCGTTCATGTTGAACTGCCTGCGGCACTCCTGCCAGACCGTCCGCAGCGCGTGCGCGGCCTCGGCGGCGTGCGGCCCCTCCGACGGAGCGAAGAGGTGCACGACGAACTCCTGGCCGACCACCCTGGTCACCGGTTCCCCCCTGCCTTGCCGCTCGACAGCCGGTGCACGAGGACGTTGAGACGTTCCCGGGTGCGCTCGGGCGCCTGCGTCTTGACCGGGGCGTCCGGTGGCGGCGGTCCCAGGGGGGTGAGCCGCAGGGGGTCCAGCAGCCGGAGATCCCCGGTCGCTTCGGCGAGTTGCTTCAGATCGCCTGCGGTCTCGGCCGCCGAGATGCTGTCCAGAATCTCGTCCAGCACGCTCCACCTGGTCGGCGACAACTCCCAGTCGCGGGCTCTGCGCAGCAGTTCGGCTGCGTCTTCGCGCACGGCGGACGCCCGCGCGGGGTCGTCGTCCTTGCCGCGCTTCCACAGTCCTCTCGGCATCCGTGGTCCTTCCGGTTGATGGATCGGTCAGGCGCCGGCGTGGAGGTATCCGGCCCACAGGAACGGATGGTCCGGGTTGTCCGAGCGGATCTCCTGGACGGCGTTGTGGAGGGAAGCGGCGGACCGGCCGGGGTCGGGGCCGTCCCCGGTGGTGATCCCCGCGTAGAAGCGTTCGGCGATCCGCTGGGCGACGCCGTCGCTGGCCTCCCAGAGGTTGCCGATGACGTGCGGGAATCCGGCGAGCTGGAAGGCGGAAGTGAGGTGGATGGACTCGTCGAGCAGGTCCGTGCCCGCGGTGGCGGCCGTGCTGCAGGCGGAGAGGTAGGCGAGTCGGGCGTTGCCGATGTCCACGGGAGCCAGCGCGGAGACCGTGAGCGGCGTGTCCGGGTCCTGCAGGATCAGGCGGCTCCTGGACGGGTCGGCCGGGTCGCTGGTCCCGTGGCAGACGAAGTGCGAGATCGTGCAGCCGGGCAGGTTCTCCAGCACATTGGTCGTGGTCGGAAGGTCCGCGGCGCCTGCGGAGGGGCCCGTGAACAGCCCCGGCTCGCACAGGAGAACGGGATCAGGCAGCAGCCCCCGTACGAGAGCGGCCTCCTTGGCGACGGCCGCGAGCCGAGCGGTGCCGGGCAGTCCGGGCGTCGTGGCCAGCGCGACCACCAGCGCGCGGTCCGGCAGGCTCGGGGCCCTCGCGGCCCGCTGCCGGGCATGCTGCAAGGCGCCGATCGTCGGTGTGTAGGAAGAGATGACGCGATCCATCACGGCCCAGCGGTACCTGCCCGGCGTGACGCCGTGGTAACCGGCCGCGTGGATCGGCAGTTGCCCGAGACGCCCGCCCGGAGCCCACCACACCCGGGGCAGCGGAAGGCCCTTGCGCGGCACCCTGTCGTGGCCCAGGGCCGCGAGCGCCGGGAATGTCGCCCGGTGGTGGAGGTGCCGCAGGATCCGGGCCAGGACCGACTGAGCGGTTCGGGGATCGGAGTTCTCGTCGGTGCAGTCCCGCAACGCTTGCTGGAAGACGTCGACCATGCGCGTCACGGCGTCGTATGTGAGGCCACGCAGCCGAACGGTCCTGACCCCCTTCGGGGTGACCACCAGGGCGTCGCAGCGGTAGCGGCTGACATTGAACACCACCAGGTGGCCGCCGCGCGCCTGGGCGACGAGATCCTCGCCCCTCGTCGGCAGCCCGAAGGACGCGAAGCCGGGCAGGGCCCTGATCTGCTCCTGCAGCTCGGCGAAGGCCCGCGCGGTCCGGTCGGCAGCTGCTCCTGAACCTCTCTCCAGCTCGGTGCAGAGCGCGACGTAGCGGTCGGCCAGCTCACGGTGCTCACTGCCCAGTTCGGTCAGGTCGGTGCGCGTCTCCAGCGCCTGACTCAGCAGGACGGCCCGGCCGGCCTCCAGCAGGCGCAGTGCCCGGACGGCCCGCTTGCCGGGGGGCAGGGTGCGGTCGGCAAGGGTGAGAGCGGCGGCGTCCGCGGCCAGTCCGTCGAACTGGCCGATGGCGTACTGCTGGTCGTCCCGCTCCAGCCGACGCGGCACCACGCGGGGCAGCAGCAGAACGGCTCCTCTCAGCAGGTCGGACGCCGCCGGCCGAGACGACGCCGCCTGAAGCCTCGCCCCCTCGCGCGCCGCCATGATCCGCGCGGTCGGCGGAAACTCCTCCCCTTCGGCGGCGGCGGTCAGCAGCCGCACCGCGGACGCGCGATCCGCGCGGGTTCCGCGCGTTTCCAGTGCGGAAGCGAGCAGGGCCATGCAGGCGACCTGCAGCGCCGGTATCGGGAGACTGCTCCGTCCCTTCCGGAAGCACTCGATGGCCTGGTCCAGGTCCGCCGGGTCCGACTCCTGCTCGAAGCGGGTCTGGAGGGCGATGCCGAGGTTGAGCAGAGCCGAGCCCAGCTCCCCGTGCCGGGGCGAGGCCGAGACCGCTGCCAGGGCCAGGCGTCCGGTGCCGATGGCCTCCTCCAGGTCGGCCGGCCGGCCCTCCGCCCGGTAGCGCATCAGCAGCAACTGGGCCAGGTGCCCCAGCAGCAGAAAGCGCGTCGGATCGCCTTCGGGACAGGCGGCCACGGCTGCCCTGCCCACCGAGATGGCCGGGTCCAGGCCGGCCGACTGAAGCGTCCTCTGCGCGAGAAGGGTCTGCGAGAACGCGAGGTTGGCCACACGCTGGGCTTGTTTGGGAAGGTCCTCGGAGGCGGTCGCCGATGCCTGACCGAGTTCGACCGCCTCCTGCGCGTCCGCCAAGGACTGGATGAGTTGCGCCCTGAAGCGCAGCCCCAGCGACAGGCCGCTCCGGACGTCGGCCTCGGCGGGGTGGCCGGGAGGGAGGTCGGCCAGTGCCCGCCTGGCCATGTCGACCGCGGTGTCCACCCCCTCCAGGTCACTTCGCTGCGCCGACGTGACCAGCAGCGCCACCGCGAGATTCCCGCGGTAGCGCGCCGCGTCGACGGCATCCGTCGTGGTGGCGAGCGACTGCCGTATCAGCTCCGTGTAGCGCGCTTGATCCGCCGGCACCGACGTCTGGAGGAAGCGCTTCGTCAGGGCCACTGCCAGGCTGTTCATCAGCTCGGCGCGCTCGTCCTCGCCCGTGGCCGTACCTTCCAGCGCCCGCTCGTAGGCGCTGATCGCGGCGTCCAGGCTCTCCAGGTCGCTCCCCAGATCGAACCGGTACTCCAATGCCGACGCGTAGCTCTCCCACCGTCTCGCCCCCCGCAGATCGTCGTCGGACCCCAGGTCGGCGGCCTTCTGCCTGAACTGGCGGCCGAGCTCGCGGTAGACCTCCGACGTGTCGTCCTCGCCCTCGCCCTCGGCATTCTTCTGGAACATGTCCGCCAGGCCCCTCAGCTGATCGGCGAGGCGGGCTCGGTTCCGGTCACCGGTGGCGGACGAGAGAGGGACGTCCGCCGCACGCCGTGCCGCCTCGACCGACGCGTCGAGGTCCGCTGCGGCCTTCGTGCGCTCGTACCTGAGCCGCAGGGCGTCGCGCAGACTGCCCAGTGCGACGGCGCGCTGGGGATCGTCGGCGGCCATGACCGCCGACGCGCGCTCGAACGCTTCGATCGCCGCGTCCAGGGTGTCCGGGTCCTCGTTGAGCCGGTAGAGGCCGGTCAGGGTGGTGCCCAGGTGGTTGAGGTAGGACGGCAGGTCGTGGTCATCGGGCGGGGTGGCGTCGACGATCAGCTTCCATTGGGTGGCCGCGGTCGCCAGGCCGTCCGGGTCGGCAGCCTCCTTGCTCTCCTGGGCCAGCACGGCTGTATGGAGCGCGGCGCTGATGAGGACCCGCGGCATCACTGACTCGGGAAGGGAGACGGCGGGCAGGTCCGGGGTCGCGCCCTTGAGGAAGCAGGGCACGAACATGGACACGGCCTCTGCCAGGGCGATCCTGCCCTCCTCCTCGGGAAGACCGGGGAAGCGGGAAAGGTGGATCCAGCCGAGGCAGTACCTGGCTTTCACATCGTCGCGGTCCGCCTTGACCAGCGCGGCGAGACGTTCGGCCTCGGCGAGCGCCTCGTCGGCCATCACCTGGTCGAATCCTTCTTCGGGGATCGCCAATACCCGCGCCCACAGAGCATCGAGCAAATCCTCGCGTTCCCCCACCGGTTCCCCCCGCATGCCGCCATTGCATCGGACAAAGTGCCCGTACGGAGGAGTCTTTCCGCTTCCCAGGTGCTTCAGGCTTGCTTCACAGTTTTTCTGGATACGCCCAACGCCTCGTTGCTAAAGTCACGTTGCCGCCCTTCGGCGGAGTCTGCGGGACGCCAGTCGACGGAGCCGGAGAACCAGGTGACGCGTGTCCGGATATGCGTGTTGGGCTCGACGGCGCTCACCGTCGGCGGTACGCGGGTGCGCATGCCGCCCCTCACGACCAAGCTCCTGCTGCGGCTCGTCGCGGCCGAGGGGGAAGCCGTTCCGGTGACCCGGCTCTATCGCGAGCTGTGGGGACTGCCGCACGACGGCCAGGTGACAAGGGCTCACCGTACCCAGGTGCAGCAGCGAATCAGCGAACTGCGAAAGGCCGTTGATGCGGGCGAGGACTCGGCCTCGCCGCTCGTGCGCACGGAGCAGATGCTGAGCGGCCCGTATCCGGAGTCGGCGTACCGGCTCGTACCGGACCGTGACCGGCTGGACTGCACGGAGTTCATCGAGCTGGTGAACGAGGCCACCTGTTCGGATCCCGCGACGGCTGTCGTGCTGCTGAACCGAGCGCTCGGCCTCTGGAAGGGAAGGCCGCTGCAGGAGGTGGCCGAGTCGGATTTCGCCGAGCCGCTGGTGCGTCGGCTCATGGGAACGCTGGACACGGCTCGCGGGGAACTGGTGCGGGCGCAGGCTGATCTGGGACATCCGGAACTGGCGCTGCCGGTCGCCGAGGTGCGGGCTGCGGGCCGGCCCGACGATTCGGCCGCGGCGGCCGCCGTACGTTCACTGCGCCGACGGGTTCGCGCTCGCCGCGGCGACGAGATACTGCGGCGCGAGTTCACCGGGATCTCCACCAGGCTGGTGGTCAAGGCGGGCGACCTGTTCGACCAGCACGACGCCAATATGGCCGTGGGGTTCTGCGACACCTTCGACACGGCCACCGAGAACGACGTGATCATCAGTCGCGACAGCGTGCAGGGGCAACTGCTCGACCGCGTCTACGGCGGCGACCGGGGACTTCTCGACCGGGCGCTGCGCAAGGGGCTGCAACGGGTCGAACCCTCCGGGACGGAACACGTACGGGACAAGCCGAAGGGCAAGCGGATCCGGTACCCGATCGGATCGGTCGTTCCGTTGTCCTTGCCCGGTCGCCGCGTCTTCGCCTTCGTGCACTGCCGACAGGGCAACGACCTCGTCACCCGGTCCGACCGGGACGCCCTGCGCCTGAGCCTGGAGTGCCTGTGGGCCGACGTCGCCGTGCACGGCCTGCGCAAGCCGACGGCGATTCCGCTGGTGGGATCGGGGCTGGCCCGGGTGGAGTTGGAGCTCGAGCAGCTGATGATCCTCATCATCGACACCTTCCTGGCCAGCAGCCGGTCCGAGCGGCACACGCCTGAGCTCCGCATCGTCGTCCGGCCGGGCGATCTCCACGCGATCCGCATCTCCGAGGTCGCGCGCTTCGTGGAGGCGCTGGACGACCACGGTCAGGCGCCCGGGGACCTACGGGGCCGGCTGCTGGACAGCGCCACGTTCACGGCGAAGGGCCATGCGCGATCATGACGGAGCCTGCGGTTCACCTCGTGTGATGGCAGCGGAGCACGTCGCCCGGTGACCGACGCTCCCGGCCCATCGGGATGGACGGCCGGGAGGTCCGACCGGGGCACCCCGGTCGGACCTCCCGGCAACCCTCTCCGTGCGGTGCTCAGCCGCCGATGGCGAAGGACTCGGCCGCCGGGGCGACCTCGGCCGGGCGGACGACCTTCAGCCCGCCGGCGGCACCGGCGTCGGGCTTCATGATCACGCTCTCGCGGGTGGAGGGCGCCTTCGGGTCCGAGAAGTCGTGCGTCACCCCGAACTCGGTCCCGTACCCCTTGATCGTGAGGAGCGCCTTGTCGATGCCCTCGCGGGTGAGGTCCTTGTCGTCGCAGGCCTTGGACAGGGCCTCGCCGAAGAGGGAGGCCGCCGTGTATCCGGCGACGACGCCGTTGTCGAGGACGTCCCTCGGGTACTGGGCGGCGTACTCCTTGGCGAGCTTGGCCGGACCGTCGCCCGGGTCGCCGATGGGCAGCGTGGAGGAGGCGACGTAGTAGTCCTTGAGCAGGGCCGGGCCCGCCTGGGTCTTCAACAGCTGAGGGGCGAAGGCCGAGTTGTTGCCGACGACCGGGACGTTGAAGCCGGTGGCCGCGGCGACGCCGACGAGCGAGGCGGCCTGGCGGGGTCCTGCGCTGACGACCACGGCCTTGACCCCGGCCTGCTTGAGGGCGGCGACCTGGGCCGTCATGTCGTTGTCGGTCGGCTTGATCTTCTGCTCGACGACGGTGAGCCCGGCCTCCTTCGCCGCGTGCTTCGAGCCGACGAGCGCGTTCTCGCCGTAGTCGCCCTCGAAGTACACGTGACCGATCTTGTCGCCCTTCGCGATGCGCTTCTCGGCGAGGAGGTAGTCGATGAGGTTGATCGTCTCGACGTCGTAGGTGGCGCCGATGACCCGGATGTACGGGGAACCCAGCAGATTCGCCGACCAGGCCTGCGGCAGCACCAGCCCCTTGTCCTGGCCGTCGACGCGCTGTTCGACGGCGGCGACGAACGGGGAGCCGATGAACTGGGCGAAGCCCACCACGTCAGGGACCAGTTCGGTGTAGGCGGCGATGGCCTTCTGGGGATCGTATCCGTGGTCGCGGACCGTGAGTTCGATCTTCCGGTCGCAGATGCCGCCCTCGTCGTTGGTCTGCTTCACCCACAGCTGCTGGGCCTGGGTGACGCTCTTGCCCAGCGAGGCGTAGACGCCGGTCATGTCGGTCAGCACCCCGAGGGAGATCGTCGAGGAGGAGACCCCGGGACCCGTCTTGATCCCGCCCTCGCCCTCCTCGCCCGCCTTTCCTTCGGTCGCCTTGCCGCTGCACCCGACGAGGGTGACGGCGAGGGCCGCGACGACGGCCGTGAGCACTCTCAGTTTCATGACTTCTCCCCTGGATTCTTCGGAGCCGCTGGTTGCTTCGGAACAGCCGGATTCTTCGGAGCCTGCGGCTTCTTCGTGCGGGCGAGGCCGAGGCGGGCGAGGCCGCCGGGCAGGAACAGGACCACCGCGACCACCGCGGCGCCGTACAGATAGCGGGACGCCTCACCGGGTGCCAGGCCGCCCGTGCCGGGGGCGGAGACCAGCGGCAGGGAGTCGCTGTAGTGCGTGAACACCTGTGGAAGCAGGGAGACGAAGGCGGCGCCGATCACCGCTCCCGCGACGCTGCCGAGACCGCCGATGACGATCATGGCGAGGTATTCGAGGGACAGGATCATGCCGAAGTACTCGGGTACCGTCCGCTGGAAGACCAGGGCGAGCAGGACGCCCGCGAGGCCCGCGTACATCGAGGACAGGACGAAGACCCCGGCCCGGTAGCGGGCCACCGGCACGCCCATCACCCCGGCCGCGATGCGGTGGTCCCGGATGGCGTTCATGGCGCGTCCGGGCCGGCCCCGCAGCACGCCCCGGGCGAACAGGGCGCTCAGCAGGAGCGCGAGCAGACCCGCGTACCAGAGCTTCTCCGAGGAGCCGAACGGGACGGCTGCGACGATGAGTTCGGAGTCGTCGAAGGTGAACCCGAAGACGGACAGCGGCGGTACGGCCCGGCCGTTGTAACCGCCGGTCAGGGAGCCCGCGTTGAACAGGACGTGCTGCCCGATGAAGATCAGCGCGAGGGTGGCGATTCCGAGGTAGGCGCCGCGCAGCCGTCCGGCGATGGGGCTGAAGATCCCGCCCGCCGCCCCGGCGAGCAGCACCGCGAGGATCGCGGCCAGCCAGGTGGGAAGACCGAGGCCGGTCAGCGTGTGGCCGTTCTCGGTGCTGCTCTCCCCCGCCAGGACGCAGTAACCGTACGCGCCGACGGCGAGGAAGAACGCGTGGCCCATGGAGAGCTGGCCGGTGGCGCCGGTGAGCATGTTGAGCCCGATGGCGCCGATCGCCGCAGCCATCGCGAACAGTCCGGCCTGGAGCCAGAAGCGGTCCAGGTAGAACGGGAGGGCGAGGAGCAGGAGTGAGCCGACGAGGACGGCGTACGTACGGGGGCTGCGCAGCCGGTCCGTGAGGCTCTCGGGTCCGCCGCCGTGTACGGATGCGGTCACGGCAGGGGTTTCGGCGGGGGCTTCGGCTGTGGTGTCAGACACGGGCCAGCTCCTTCGTGCCGAAGAGTCCCGCGGGGCGGATCAGCAGGACGGCCACCATCACCAGGTAGGGCGCCAGATCGCCGATGCCCCGGCCGAGGAAGGAGAGATCGCTCTGATAGCCGGTGGCGAGCGATTCGGTGACGCCGACGATGAGTCCGCCGGCCAGCGCCCCGGTGGTGGAGTCGAGCCCGCCGAGGATCGCGGCGGGGAACGCCTTGAGTGCGGCGAGCGAGGTGGCGCGCTCCAGGCCCGGGGTCGGGAACACCGTGAGGAAGAGCGCGGCGACGGCGGCGAGCGCCCCGGCGACCGCCCAGGCGGCGAGCGAGACCCGTCCCAGTCTGATGCCCATGAGCGCCGCCGTCTGCGGGTTCTCGGCGGCGGCCCGCATGGACACGCCCCACGAGGTGTAGCGGAAGGCGAGGAGGAACACGGTGATCAGCAGCCCGGCGGCGAGGAACGCGGCGATGCGGGTCTGGGCGAGGGTGATGCCGCCGATGTTCACGACCTCGTTGCCCCAGGGGTCGCCGAGGGCGAGGACGTCCGTGCCCATGCGGCGGGTGAGTTCGGTGATGAGGAGGATGTCGACGCCGATGGTGACGATGGCGAGGACGCTGTGGTCGCTGCCCCGGTAGCGGCGCATCACGAAGAACTCGATGGCCGCCCCGACGGTCGCGGCGCCGGCGATCCCGACGAGCAGGGCCGGCCAGAACCCGATGTCGTCGTGGAGCACGGCGGTGACGTAGCCGCCCGCCAACAGCAGGGACGCGTGGGCGAAGTTGACGACCTCGGTGGCCTTGAAGATGACGACGAATCCGAGCGCGATCAGTGCGTAGACCGAGCCGATCGACAGGCCGCCGAGGAGGAGTTCGACGAACGTGGTCATTGAGGTGCTCCCAAGTAGGCCTGGACGACAGCCGGATCGTTCTGGACCTCGGCGGGGGTGCCGCCCGCGATCCTGCGTCCGAAGTCGAGTACGGTCACGGCGTCCGCGAGCCGCATCACCACGCCCATGTCGTGCTCGACCATGACGATGGAGATGCCGAGACTGTCGCGTACGTCGGCGACGACGGCCGCGGTGCGGCGGCGCTCGTCGGCGGTCATGCCCGCGATCGGCTCGTCCAGCAGCAGGACCTTCGGCTCCATGCACAGGGCGCGGCCCAGCTCGACGAGCTTCTGCTGCCCGTACGGCAGCGAGCCCGCGGGCCGCTCCAACTGCCCTTCCAACCCGATGAATTCGGCGATCTCACGGACCCGCTCGCGGTGGCGCCGCTCCTCGCGGACGGCGGAGGGCAGCCGCAGGCCGGTGGCGAGGAACCCGGAGCGGGTCAGCCGGTGGCGGCCGAGGAGGAGGCTGTCGGCGACGGTGGCGTGCGGGGGCAGCGCCAGGTTCTGGAAGGTGCGGGCGACCCCGAGGTCCGCGATGGCGTGCGGTGGGAGTCCGGTGAGCTCGGTGTCGCCGAGGCGGACGTGTCCGGAGGCGGCGCGGTAGACACCGGACAGGACGTTGAAGCAGGTGGACTTGCCCGCGCCGTTGGGCCCGATGACGGCGTGCACGCTGCCGGGTTCGACGGTGAAGGAGACGGCGTCGAGGGCGGTGAGCCCGGCGAAGCGGACGGTGACGTCCTGGACGGCGAGGGCGGCCGCGGTGATGTCCTGGCGGGCCGACGTGGTGGTCGTCACGCGGACCACCTGCTCAGGGTGCGCCGGGTGCGGGCGGCCGGGTCGGCGTCCGCCGCCGCGTCCTCGTCGACGACGCCGAGATAGCGGCGGCGCACCTCGTCGGAGGCGGCGAGTTCACCGGCCGGCCCGGACAGGGCGACCTCGCCGACGTCGAGGACGTACGCCGTGGAGGCGAGGCGCAGGGCGATCGCCGCGTTCTGCTCGACGAGCATGACGGAGGTGCCGCCCGCGTTGATCTCCTGCACGGTCTCGGCGATCCTGGCCGCCATCAGCGGGGCGAGGCCGAGCGAGGGTTCGTCCAGCAGGAGCAGCCGGGGCCCGGCCATCAGGGCCCGGCCCATGGCCAGCATCTGCTGCTCGCCGCCGGACAGCAGCCCGGCCCGCTGGTGCGCGCGGTCGGCGAGCACCGGGAACAGTTCGTGCACCCGGGCGAGCGCCGCGCCGGTCTCCCTGCGCCCGCCGCGTGCCCCGAGGGCGCCCGCCCGCAGGTTGTCGGCCACCGTCATCCGGGCGAAGACCTGCCGGCCCTCCGGTACCTGGACCACTCCCGCGGCCACCACCTGGGCGGGCCGCAGCCCCTCCAGGGGCCGGCCGTCGAACCGGATGGTCCCGGTGCCCGTCCCGCGGTGGAAGCCGAGGGTCCGCGACACGGCCCGCAGCAGCGTGGTCTTGCCCGCGCCGTTGCCGCCGAGCACGGCGGTGATCCCGCCGTCCGGCACATCGACCGAGATGTCGCGCAGTGCCCGGACCGGGCCGTAGCCGACGGACAGCGCGCGGATCTCCAGCGTTGCCATGCGTCCTCCTCCTTCCGCCAAGTCGTGTGTCGTGCTGGTCTGTCGTGCTCATCTGTGGGGGTGGTGCCACAGACCAGCACCGGGCGGGACGTGCGTCCACGGGGCGGGGCGGACTCGATGCGGGCGACCAGCGAACGAAGGACCGCGTTGTGCACGCGCACAGACGCCGTGACGGGCCGGGGCCCACCGCCGGGGCCGGTGGCATCCTCGTCGGTCATCAGGAGCGCCCGGACCCGGGGACGGAGCGGCGGATGCGGCGTGGAACGCGGTACGGGGCGCTGCTCGGCCCGCTGCTGGCGGGCGGGGCCACGCCGGACCTGGTGACGCGTGCGGCGCGCGGCCTCGGGCTGCCGGAGCGGGGGCGCTACGCCGTGGTGGTGCTGGGCGCGCCGGTGCCGGACGCGGCGGTGGCCGATGGCCCGGACGTGGACGGGGCGCGCTGGTGGTGGGGCTCGGCGGAGGGTTCCCCGGGCGCGGCGGAGGTCCGGGAGGGCGGGCGGGAGGTGGCGGTGGTGCTGCTGGGACCGGCGGGCGCGGCCCGGGCGGTGGCGCGGCTCAGGGAGCTGGGTGCCGGGCCGGGGGGTGTGAGCCCGGTGGTGGGTTCCCTGGCGGAGCTGGGCGCGGCGCGCCGGCTGGCGGGTACGGCGCTGCTGACGTGCGAGCCGGGCAGCCGGGAGATCGTCCGGCTGGACGAGCGGCTTCCGACGGCCCTGCTGGTGAGCCGCCCGGAGCTGTCCACCCGGTTGCTGGCGGAGGTGTTCGGCCCGCTGCTGACCCTCGTACCGGCGGAGCGGTCACTGCTGGTGGAGACGCTGGAGGCGTGGCTGGAGTGCGGGGGTTCGGTGGGGCGGGCGGCTGCCCGGCTGGGCTGTCATCGCAACACGGTCTTCAACCGGCTGCGCCGCCTGGAACGACTGACCGCACGCTCGCTGTCCCGGCCGCGCGAACTGGTGGACCTGGTGCTGGCGCTGGAGGTGCTGCGGCTGTCGTCAGCCCCGCCGTGAGGGGAGGCCGCCACGGGGCGGGGCCGACGACAGCCGGTCGCACCGTCGTCAGCCCGTCAGGAAGTCCCGGGCGATCGACTCCGCCGCCTGCTCCAGCAGCGGGCCCGCCTGGGCCATCGAGACCGCCGGGTCCGGTTCCCGTTCGGCCAGGGCGTAGGCGCGGCGGATGCCCGCCTGCTCCAGGGCCTCCGGGGGCAGGGCGAGGCGGCCGCAGACCGCGACGACCTCGATCCCGGCCGCGCGGGCGGCGGCGGCGACCCCGGCCGGGGCCTTGCCGTGGAGGGTCTGCTCGTCGAGCGAGCCCTCGCCCGTGATCACCAGCGTGGCGCGGGCGAGCGCGGGCGCGAAGCCGAGCACGTCGAGCATGACCTCGATACCGGGGCGGAAGCGGGCGCCGAGGGCGACGAGCGCCCCGTAGCCGATGCCTCCGGCCGCGCCCGCGCCGGGCAGCGCGGCGGTGTCGGGGCCGAGGATCGAGGCGTAGTGCGTGAGGGCCGCGTCGAGGACCGCGATGTCCTCCTCGCTCGCGCCCTTCTGCCGCCCGTACACCTCGGGCGCTCCCTTGGGCCCGGTCAGCGGGTTGTCCACGTCGCTGGCCAGGACCAGGTCGATGTCCTTCAGGCGCGGGTCGAGCCCCGAGAGGTCCGCCTCGGCCAGCGTCGCGAGCGGTCCGCCGCCGGGGGCGACGGGCTTGCCGTCCGCGTCCAGGAAGCGGGCGCCGAGGGCGGCGAGCATGCCCGCGCCGCCGTCGGTGGTGGCGCTGCCGCCCACCCCGAAGACGATCGTCGTCGCCCCCGCCTCCAGGGCCGCCTTCAGCAGCTCGCCCGAGCCGTACGTGGTGGCCGTGAGCGGGGCGAACACCCCGTCGGGCAGGTGCTGGAGCCCCGAGGCCTCGGCCATCTCCACCACGGCGGTGTCCCCGCGCAGCGCGTACGCCGCCGTCACCGGGTCGCCGAGAGGACCGGTCACCCGCGCCTCGCGGCGCTCGAATCCGGCGGCCACCGCCGCCGCGACCGTACCGTCGCCGCCGTCCGCGACCGGCAGGGTCTCCACCGCCAGGCCGGGTACGACGCGCCGCAGCCCGGCCGTCACCCGCTCCGCGACCTGTACGGCCGTGAGCGAGCCCTTGAACTTGTCCGCCGCCACGAGCACGCGGGCGGTCTCCACATCTGCTCCGTCCGTCACCTTGCATCCCTTGCTTTCGAACAGGCAGTCGCGCCGCCCCGACCCTATCCGCACGACCCCTGATCTGCCCATGGCCGTCCACGGCCGTACGGTCCGGAGCCGGACCACTACGCTGTCGCCGTGACGACTCCCGATGCCGACTACCTCACGTACATCGCCGGGCTCCCCCGGGTCCTCGCCGGTGCCGCCTCGCTCTTCCGCGACGCGGACGGGCGGATCCTGCTCGTCGAGCCGAACTACCGCAAGGGCTGGGCGCTGCCCGGCGGCACCGTCGAGTCGGAGACGGGCGAAGGCCCCCGGCAGGGCGCCCGCCGCGAGACGGCCGAGGAGATCGGACTCGACGTGGCCCCGGGACGGCTGCTCGCCGTGGACTGGGTGCGGGGCCCCGGCCGCCCGCCGATCGTGGCGTATCTGTACGACGGCGGGGTGCTCACCCCTGAGCAGCTGGCGGCGATCCGGCTCCAGGAGGAGGAGCTGCTGTCCTGGCGGCTGGTGGACCCCGCCGACCTGGACGCCTACCTGCTGGGCACGCTCTGCGGCCGGGTCAGGGCAGCCCTGGAGGCCCTGACGTCGGGCGGCGGGCCGACGGAGCTGGAGGACGGCGAGCCGGTCGCGTAGGGCGTCGGCCGCATACCGGTGGCCGGGCGGGCGGTCAGCCCTGCTGCGCCTCGGGTTTGATCTCCACCTCGCGCGCCGCACTCTCCTTCTCGGCGACGAGAGCCTCGGTGCGGTGGCCTCGCGCGATGTAGTCGCGCACCACGAGTTCGACGGCGTCCTGCGGGTTCCCCACCCCCGCGAGGACCATCGCTTCGACGACGAGTTCGGCATCCAGACTGACGGTCACCTTGGCCATGCGCGGACCTTACCCCGGCGTGTTCCGACCGGGGCCCGGTTCCCCGAAGAGCACCGCGTCGTACCAGGTGCCGGGCCGCCGTCGCCACCATCCGGGCGGGCCCCGAAGTGTGGCCGTCCACCATCGCCGGGGGCCGTCACGGATTCCTAGTCTCGTCGCAGTCGATACGGCGAGAGGTGTACGGATGAGCAGGGACAAGGTGGTCGCCGACGCGGCGGACGCGGTCGCGGACGTGGGGCGCGGGGCGTCCCTGGCCGTGGGCGGGTTCGGGCTGTGCGGGATACCCGGTGTGCTGATCCACGCTCTGCTGGAGCGGGGATCCGGTGAGCTCAGGGTGGTGTCCAACAACTGCGGGGTGGACGACTGGGGCCTGGGGCTCCTGCTGCGGGCGGGGCTGATCGCACGGATGACCAGTTCCTACGTCGGGGAGAACAAGGAGTTCGCGCGCCAGTACCTCCAGGGGGAGCTGGAGGTGGAGCTCGTCCCCCAGGGCACCCTGGCGGAACGGCTGCGGGCGGGCGGTTCGGGCATCCCGGCGTTCTACACACCGGCCGGGGCGGGCACCGTGATCGCCGAGGGCGGTCTGGCCTGGCGGCACGGCGCGGACGGCTCCGTCGCGGTCGCGTCGCCGCCCAGGGAGACCCGGGTCTTCGGCGGTCGGGAGCATCTGCTGGAGGAGGGCATCACGACCGATTTCGCGCTGGTGCGCGCCGCCGTGGGCGACCGGCACGGGAACCTGCGCTTCGACTCCTCCGCCCGCAACTTCAACCCGCTCGCCGCGATGGCCGGGCGCATCACCGTGGCGGAGGTCGAGGAACTCGTCGAGCCGGGCGAACTCGCCCCCGACGACGTCCATCTGCCCGGGATCTTCGTCCAGCGGGTCGTCCCCATCGGCGCGGACAACCCACGCGCCGAGAAGCGCATCGAGCGCCTGACCGTCCGCACCGCCCCCGCTGTTCATGAAGGGACCGGCTGAGATGCCCCTCACTCGTACGCAGATGGCGGCCCGTGCCGCGCGGGAGCTGCCCGACGGCTCCTACGTCAACCTCGGCATCGGGCTGCCGACGCTCATCCCGGACCATGTGCCGGACGACGTCGAGGTGGTGTTCCAGTCGGAGAACGGGATCCTCGGCGTCGGCCCCTCCCCCGTCGCGTCCGAGGTCAGGGCCGACCTGATCAACGCGGGCAAGGAGACGGTGACGCTGCTGCCCGGGGCGTCCTGCGTCGACTCCGCGCTCTCCTTCGCGATGATCCGGGGCGGGCACATCGACGTCGCGGTCCTGGGGGCGATGCAGGTGTCCGCCTCCGGCGATCTGGCGAACTGGGTGATCCCCGGCTCGATGGTCAAGGGGATGGGCGGCGCCATGGATCTCGTCCACGGGGCCCGGCACGTCATCGTGTTGACGGAGCACACGGCACGCGACGGCTCCCCCAAGCTCCTCGCGGAGTGTTCCCTGCCGCTGACCGGCCGGGGCGTCGTGCACCGGATCATCACGGATCTCGCGGTGCTCGACGTCACCCCGGACGGCTTCCTGCTGCGGGAGGTGGCGGCCGGGGTGACGGTCGATCAGGTGCGGGCCGCGACCGGGGCGGAGCTGACCGTGGCGCCCGGCCTGACATCGGTGACCCAAGTGACCTGAGCGGTCGGCGTGTTGACCCGAAAGCCCTTCGGCTTCCCCCGTAGCAGCCGGGCGTCCTCCCGGCAACAGGTCGTGGCCCCCGGCTCCCGGGCCGGTTGTGGAGGGCATCGCCATTACCCGGCCTCCCGCCCGCTTCCTACGGTGACCGCACCTCGGCCGCATCCGCCGCCACCCTGCGTGTCCCGGCCGGGGTCACGGGATCACGGGCGATCCCGTGCACCGTCCCACGGGAGGTCACCATGTCGTACGTCGTTCCCTCGCACCCTGCTCCGCCCGGCGCCCGGCCCCCCGGGGCACGGCGCGGCGGAAGGTGGAACCGTACCGCCCGCCGCCTCGTCGCCGTCGTCGCCCTGGCCACCGGCGCGGCGCTGGCCGGACCGGGGGCGGCCGGGGCGAGCGCCGCGGAACCCGCACAGGCGCGGGCGGCCGCGGCCCTGGAGCGGGTCACCTCGTTCGGGGCCAACCCCGGTGGCCTGAACATGTACGTGTACCGGCCCGCGGCCCTGCCGGCGAACGCGCCCGTGGTCGTCGCCCTGCACGGCTGCACCCAGGGCGCTCAGGTCTACTCCGACAACTCCGGTCTGAACACCTTCGCCGACCGCCACGGTTTCCTGGTCGTGTACGCCGAGACCACCACCGTCAACAACGCCAACAAGTGCTTCAACTGGTTCCAGCCGGGCGACACCCGGCGGGGCCAGGGCGAGGCCGCGTCGATCCGGCAGATGGTCGCGCACGCCGCGACCGCCTACGGGGTGGACACCGGCCGGGTCCAGGTCACGGGCCTCTCGGCGGGCGGGGCGATGACCTCCGTCATGCTGGCCGCCTACCCGGACGTGTTCGCCGCGGGCGCGGTCGTCGCCGGAATCCCGTACGGCTGCGGGACCGACGTCGTCTCGGCGTTCGGCTGCATGAGCCCCGGCGTGGACCGCACCCCGGCGGCGTGGGCGCAGGCCGTCCGGGACGCGCACCCCGGTTTCGCGGGCCCCTGGCCCCGGGTGGCGATCTGGCACGGGGACAACGACGCGACCGTCGCCCCGAGGAACGCCGACGAGCTGCGGGACCAGTGGACCGCGGTGCACGGGCTCGGCCAGACCCCGGACCGTACCTCCACGATCGGCCCCAACAGCACCCGCAGGAGCGAGTACCTGGCCGCGGACGGCGGCGCGAGTGCCGTCGAGGTCAACCGGGTGCCCGGCATCGGGCACGGCACCCCGGTCGATCCGGGCAGCGGCGCCGAGCAGTGCGGCGCGACCGGCACCCAGCACTTCATCGACTCGGTCTGCTCCTCCTACTGGATCACCCGGTTCTTCGGCCTCGACGGCACCACCACTCCCGAGCCGCCCGTGGACCCGCCCACCGAGCCCGCCGCCTGCTGGTCGGCGAACAACTACGAGCACGTACGCGCCGGCCGGGCCACCACCACCGGCGGCCAGGTGTACGCCAAGGGCTCCGGCCAGCACCTGGGGCTCTACAACACCTTCGTGACCCACACCCTCCAGGAGTCCCCGGCGGGCCACTACGCCGTCGCCGACGGCTCCTGCCCCTGATACCGGCCACCCGGATATCGGCCACCCGCGTCTCGCCGTCCCGCATACCGGCCACCCGCACATCGCCCATCCCGACGGAGGCACCTCTCATGCTGACCCCACCCCCGGCACCACCGGCACCCCGGCGCGCCGGACCACGACACGACGAGGCCCGCCGCCCGCCCCGGGGCCGGTGGCTGCGCGGGGCTGCGGTCGCGGCGGCCGTGCTGACGGCCTGGACGGCGGCCCCGTCCGCCGCGGCACCGCCGGACCGGGACTCCGGCGGGCACGGGCACTGCGCCCGGCAGGACATCCTCCGCGTGCCCGGGGCCGACCGCCAAGAGGCCGACTGTCTGGCGGAGTTGACGACGGCGGGGACGGTGGCCTCCGGGCACACCGACCCGGCCGACTGGGCGGGGCTCACGCCGGAAGGGCTGGCCACCCCCAGCGGCGTACCGGGCATCCAGATCGACGGCCACTTCCCCGACACGTCGACCGGCAACACCAACCACGGATGGAACCACGACTCCCAGTTCGTCATCCGGCTCCCCGACCGCTGGAACGGCGGTCTGGTGGTGGCCGGCTCGCCGGGGGTGCGCGAGCAGTACGCCAACGACCGGGCCTTCGGGGACTGGGCGCTCGCCCGGGGTTACGCGTTCGCCGCCACCGACAAGGGCAACACCTCGGCCGCGTTCCACAGGGACGGCCGGGCGCCCGGTGACGCCGTCGCCGAGTGGAACACCCGCTTCACCCAGCTCACCCGCGCGGCCCGGCTGGTGGTCGCCCAGCGCTATCTGCGGCCTCCCTCCCGCACGTTGGCGATGGGCATGTCCAACGGCGGCTATCTGGTGCGCTGGCAGCTGGAGAACCATCCGGGGCTGTACGACGGCGGGGTGGACTGGGAGGGGGCGCTCTGGCGGGCGGACGGGCCGAATCTGCTCACCTTCCTGCCGCCCGCCCTGCGCGCCTACCCGCGCTACGCGGCCGGGGGCGCCGGCGCCGGCGCCGGGGAAGCGCACCGGACCATGACGGCCGCCGGATATCCGGCCGGTTCGGAGTTCCTGTGGCCGTACCACCACCAGTACTACTGGGACCTGACCCAGCGGATCTACCGGGAGGAGCTCGACCCCGCCTTCGACGGCGCGACCGAGGCCGGCACGCCCTTCTGCGCCCCCGGGACCCCCGCCTGCGACGCCGACTACGCGTACGCGGAGCGGCCGGACGAGGTCCGCGACGCGGTCGCGAAGATCGCGCTGACCGGCCGTATCGGGAAGCCGCTGATCAGCTTCCACGGCACCCTGGACGTGCTGCTCCCGATCTCCCGGACCTCGGACACGTACGCGCGGATGGTGCGGAAGGAGGGCCGGGGCGCGCTGCACCGCTACTACCGCGTCGAGGGCGGTACGCATGTGGACTCGCTCGTCGACACCTTCCCCGAGCGGCTGCGTCCGCTCGTGCCGTGCCACCGTTCGGCGGCCGAAGCGCTGGAACGGTGGCTGGACGACGGGCGGCGGCCCCCGTCGAGCCGCACCCTGAAGCTGCCCGCGAAGGCCACGCCCGCCGAGCGGCTCGCCCGCTGCCCGCTCGACGGGTAACCGGGCGGGTGGCGGCCAGGTGGCCGGGTGGGTGGCGGCCGGGTGGCCGGCCTGGTGGCGAAGTCCACCACCTCCTTCCCGCCCACTGTGGAGATTCACGCCATGGGATGTCCGGCCGGGCGTCTCTAGCGTTCCGGCCATGACGAGTCAATTTCACGCAGCCTCCGCCTCCCCGGCGCCGGGCGCCGGGGCCGTGGACCTCCGGGGGCGCACCGCCCTCGTCACCGGCGGCGGCAGCGGCATCGGGCGGGCCACCGCCGAGGCGCTCGCCGCCGCCGGGGCCCTGGTGCACGTGGTCGACCGGGAGGCGGAGAGCGCCAAGTCCGTCGCCGCCGCGATCGGCGGGGTGGCCCATGTCGTGGACCTGGCCGAGGCGGAGGCGGTCGGGACGCTGCCGGCCGGGGTGGACGTCCTGGTCAACAACGCCGGGTTGCAGCACGTCTCCCCCATCGAGGAGTTTCCGCCGGCCCGCTTCGCGCTGATCCAGCAGGTGATGGTGACCGCCCCGTTCCTGCTGATGCGGCGGTGCCTTCCGCACATGTACGCCGGTGGGTGGGGCCGGATCGTCAACGTCTCCAGCATGCACGGGCTGCGGGCCAGCGCCTTCAAGTCCGCCTACGTCGCCGCCAAGCACGGCTTGGAGGGACTGAGCAAGGTGGCCGCTCTGGAGGGCGCCCCGCACGGGGTGACCAGCAACTGCGTCAATCCCGGCTATGTCCGCACCCCCCTGGTGGAGGGGCAGATCGCGGGCCAGGCCGCCGCGCACGGGATCCCTCCGGAGGAGGTCGTCACCGGCATCCTCCTGGAGCGCTCCGCGATCAAGCGGCTGATCGAGCCCGCCGAGGTCGCCGCGGTCTGCCTCTGGCTCTGCGGCCCGCACACCGGATACATCACCGGCGCCTCGCTCCCCGTGGACGGGGGCTGGGGCGCCCACTGACGAGGCCGGGCGACGGGGCGGTTCGGCCGGGAGGACCGGGACCGTCCGATGGACCGGGAGTACCGAAAGGCCTCTACCGCCCGGTACTCCCGGACGTTATGGGCCGCTGACATTGGCGGGCCGGTTCGCCGGCCTCACATACTCCTGTGGACGGCAGGTTGACGGTTCACGAACAAAGAACCGCGAGCGAAGGACCGGCCCGTCATCCCCGCACCCCCCATGCCACCCTCACGAAGGATCTCCCATGCTCCTGCCCCGTTCCCTGGTCGCCGCGGGCATCGCCCTCGGCGTGGCCGTCGCCGCCCCGGCCTTCACCGGCACCGCGTCGGCCGCCCCGAAACCCATCGTCGGCGGCGAACAGGCCACTTCCACCTACTCGTTCATGGGCTCCATCCAGGTCAACGGCCGTCACTACTGCGGCGCCTCGCTGATATCCCCGGGCTGGATGGTCACGGCGCTGCACTGTACGTACGGCAACGGACCGCTTCCGGCCTCCGCCCTGCGCGTCCGGATCGGCTCCAACGACCACCTCAGCGGGGGCACCCTCGCCGGCGTCTCGCAGATCGTCCGCCCGTCCAGCAGCCAGAGCATGCCCGGTCAGGACATCGCCCTCCTCCGTCTCAGCAGCCAGGTCTCCAACACGCCCGTGCCGATCACCGGCGCCACCCCCGCCGACAACTCCGCCACCCGCCTGCTCGGCTGGGGCCAGACCTGCCCGCAGCGCGGCTGCTCCTCCTCGGCGCCCCGCTACCTCAAGCAGCTGGACACCAAGGTGCTGCCCGACAGCTCCTGCTCCGGCATGGTGAACAGCCGGGAGCTGTGCATCGCGGGCACCACCGCCAACACCGCCTGCTACGGCGACTCCGGCGGCCCCGCCCTGGTCAACCGGAACGGCCGCCTCGAACTGGCCGGCGCCACCAGCCGCAGCGGAAGCAACAGCAGCACCTGCGGTGTCGGCGGTGCGGTCTACACGGACCTGGCCGCCTGGCGGTCCTGGATCCAGCAGTACACCGGCGCGCTGTAGTCACGGCGCGGAGGCGGGCCGGGCGAGCGACTGTCCGGCCCGCCCGATCCGCCCGACCCACACACGCCGCACACATGGACATGACATGCGCGAGTGAACTAGCCTCATTCAGCCATGGACCTGGAACTGCGGCACCTCCGCATTCTGCTGGCGATCTCCGAAGCGGGCAGCCTGACCAGGGCGGCCGCCGCCCTGTTTCTCTCCCAGCCGGCCATGACCACCCAACTGCGGCGGATCGAGGCGTCGTTCGGTCAGCCGCTCTTCGAGCGCTCGGCCCGGGGCGTGGTGCCCACCCGGGCCGGCGAACTGGTGCTCACGCACGCGCGGACGGCGGTGGCCAGCGCCGACCGGATCCGCGGCTACCGGCTCCGCCCGGCGGACGGCGCGGAGCCGGTGACGGTCGGCGGCAGCTCCGGGCCGATGCTGAGCCATCTGACGCTGCACCTGCCCGCCGCCGTGAGCAATCCGGTGACCTTCGTCCAGTTCCCGTCCACGGGGGACGCGATGAACGCGGTGGCGGACCGGTCCGTCGACGCCGGGTGCATGGTCGACCTGGACGGCTTCGGCGTGCCCCTGCCCGAGGGGGTCGTCGTCGACGTCATCGGACTGGAGCCCGTCGTGGTGATCCTGCCGGCGGGCCACCCCCGCGCCGGACAGGACCGTGTCGGCCTCGCGGACCTGACCGACGAGACCTGGCTGCTCCCGCCGTACGACGCGGGCTGCGACGACTACGGCGCCCTGGCCGACGCCTGCGCCCCGGCCGGCTTCGCTCCCCGGGTGTCGCCCCACCGGATCGGGGACCTCAGTGTCCTCTGCGACCTGATCGCCCAGGGCGTCGGCGTCTCTCTGGCACAGGGGGCCGCCCGGGCGCGCGAGGGTGTGGTCATGCGCAGATTCACGGGCGACCCGCTGCTCGGGAGACATCTCCTCGCCGTGCACCGCGACTCGCCCCTCTTCGGGGCCCGCCCCCTCCTCCTCGATCTTGTCCGGGCCGCGTTCGAGGCCCGCTGCGTCACACCGGGCTGAACCGCCCGGCACCGGTGTGCCGGCCGGGCCGGGCGCCCTCGGCGACGCGCAGGGGTGCCGGGGTCCCCGATGCGGGGGATCATCGGAGTATGAGCGGCGATGATCCCCTGGTCCCGGCCGGAGAGCCGGCCGGGCGGAGGCGGGCAGCGACGGCGGGAGGGCACGCCGTGCCACCGGCCGGGCCCAAGGGCCCGTCGGCCGGGCGGCAGAGGGCGCGGCCGTGAACGAGGAACGGCTCCTCAGGCGGTACCAGGCGCTCATGGGCGCCGTGCCGCAGTCCGTGTGGGTGATGTCGCCCGGCGGTGAGGTCACCCTGTTGGCGGGCGGCGGCATCGCCGAGAAGCTCTGGCACCCCGACGCCGGCGCCTCGTGGATGGACGCCGTGCACCCCAAGGACCGGGACTGGTTCCAGCGGGCCTGGCGCGGGGCCACGCGGCAGCGGTCCCCCCTCGACACGATCGTCCGGGTGCGGCTCGACGGCGTCCTCGACCGCTTCCGCCACGTCAAGATCGTCGCCGCGCCCGTCGTCGAGGGGGACGGGGAGGTGGAATGGGTCGGCACCGCCACCGACGCCGAGGAGCACTGGCGCAGCCGTATGCGGGAGAAGCTGCTGGCCAGGATGGCGGCGGTGCCCGCGGCCCACGATCTCTCGGAGGCCTTCCTGACGACGGCGGCGGCCGTGGTGCCGGAACTCGCCGACGCCGTGGCCGTCTTCCGCGTACGGGACGGTGTCCAGGCGGTCGGCGGCCCTTCCGGGGCAGCGGCCGGTGCGTTGCCGGAGCGGGTGGGCCTCGCTCCCGGGCTGCCCGCCCTTCCCCCGCTGGACTCCGACTTCCTGCTCGGGCCCATCGCCCGGCGGGCCATCGAGAGCCAGCAGGCGCGGCTGCTGGTCTTCCCGCCCGGCGGGCCCACCGGCGAGGGACTCTCCGAGGTCTCCGTGCGGTGGCTGCGCGAGGCCGGGGCGACCGGCGTCGCCCTGCTGCCCGTCGTGGTGGACGGCCGGACCGTCGCGCTGGCGACCATCGCGACCTGCCGGGGCAACCCGCCGCCGGACGAGGCCGACCTCTCCCTGCTTCGGGACGTCTTCCAGCAGATGAGCGGGCCGCTGCGCCGGACGATGGAGCTGCAGAGCATCCGCGGCACGGCGCTCGCGCTCCAGCAGTCCTTCCTGGCTCCGCCGCCGTCCGTCGACGGTCTTGCCATCGCCGCGCTCTACCACCCGGCGGACTCGGCGGCGGAGGTCGGCGGGGACTGGTACGACGCCGTCCGGCTCTCGGCCGATTCGCTCGCCCTGTCCGTCGGCGACATCGCGGGCCACGACCTCGACGCGGCCACGGCGATGGGACGGGTCAACAGCATCCTGCGGGGACTCGCGTACGACAGTGGTCCGGCCGCCAGCCCGGCGAGGACGCTGAGCCGGCTCGACCGGATCGTCCAGGCGCTCGACAGTCCGTCGATGGTCACGGTGGTGCACGCGATCCTGCACCGGAGGGAACACGGCGGCTGGCGCATCGCCCTGTCCAACGCCGGCCACCCGCCGCCCCTGCTGATCCCGGCCGACGCGCCGTCACGGTTCCTGCACGGTCCCACGGCTCCGGACCCGCCGCTGTGCGTCGCCGACCGCCTGTCCCGCACCACGCTCCACGCGGCCCTGCGGAAGGGCGACATCCTGGTGTGCTACACCGACGGTCTCGTGGAGACGCCGGACACGGACATCACCGACAACCTCCGGCGCCTGCGCGAACGCTCCGACGCGCTGGTCCGCCGGGGCCTGGCACTGCCGTCCCTGATCCGGGGCCTGCTGCCCTCGCCGCACCACCGCCGGGACGACATCGCCGTCATCGCCCTGCAGGCGGAGCCGGACGCATGAGCGCCTCGGACGACGGCGACACCGTTTGCGGCCGCCGGAGTGTCTCCCTACCCTCGGTGAAGCCGTCCTCGAAGCCGTCCTCGGACGAAAGAAGCTCCGCATGAACGCGCCGAACGACCCCCCGGCCGGACTCGTGACCTCCCGCGCCCACTCCGCCCGGGTGTACGACTACATCCTGGGCGGCAAGGACCACTACCCCGCGGACATCGAAGCGGGCGACGAGATGTGCCGGCACTGGCCCGCCCTTCCCGTCCACATGATGGAGAACCGCCGGTTCATGCACCGCGCCGCCCACTTCCTCGCGGAGGAGTGCGGCGTCCGGCAGTTCCTGGACATCGGGACCGGCCTGCCCACCTCACCGAATCTGCACGAGATCGTCCAGGAGGCGGCGCCGGAGTCGCATGTGGTCTACGTCGACAACGACCCCATCGTCCTGGCTCACGCCCGCGCCCTCCTGCAGAGTTCCCCCGAAGGCGCCACCGCCTACGTGGACGCGAACATGCACGACCCGGACGCCATCCTGGGCAGCCCCGAGTTCCGTGAACTCATCGACCTGAACCGGCCCGTCGGTCTCATGGTCATCGGCATCATGCACTTCATCGAGCCGCCGGACGACCGGCGGCTGGTCCAGCACCTGCTGGACCCGCTGCCGTCGGGCAGCCATCTCGCGATGACCATCGGCACGGCGGACTTCGCACCGGACGAGGTCAACCGGGTGGCGCGGGAGTACCGCCGGCAGGGCATGCCCTTCGTCCTGCGCGACCTGCCCGCCGCCGCCTCGTTCTTCGACGGCCTGGAGTTGGCGGAACCGGGGATCACCCAGGTGCACCGGTGGCACCCCGGCCCGGAGCAGAACAACATCGACGGCCGGGACATCGCCATGTACGGAGCGGTCGCCCGCAAGCCCTGACCTGCCCCCGCCCGCGGCCACCGGAGCGCCGGGCCGGATCAGACGGCCGACCAGCCGTCGTCCACGGGCAGCACCGCGCCGTTGACGAAGGACGCCGCTTCGGAGGCGAGCCAGACGATGGCGGCGGCCTGCTCGTCCGCCGAACCGAGCCGTCCCATGCCGGCGCCGATGAGGCCCTTGACGACGGCGGGGCCGTGCGCGTCGGGGCGGGCGTCGACGCCGATGCCGGTCGCGGTGGGGCCCGGCGCGACGACATTGGCCCGGATGCCCTGCCCCCGGTACATCACCGCCAGGTTCCTCACGAGACCGGTGACCCCGTGCTTGGCGGCGGTGTACGCGGCTCCGGCCGCACCGCCGCGCAGGCCGGCCTCGGAGCCGGTGAAGACCAGGGACCCGCTACCCCGGGCCAGCATGTGGGGAAGGACGGCGCGGGTGAGGAGGAAGGGGGCCGTGAGGTCGACCCGCAGCACCCGCTCCCACTCCGCGTCGTCGGTCTCGTGGGCGGCCGACATCCGGTCCATGACGCCCGCGTTGTTGACCAGGACGTCGATCCCGCCGAACTCCGCCACCGCCTGCTCCACCAGGGAGTCCACCGTCCGCTGCTCGGCCAGATCGCCGATCGCCGTCAGGGCGGCGCCCCCGGCGGCGGTGATCTGCCGTACGGTCTCCTCGACCCCGCTCGCGTCCAGGTCGGCGGCCAGGACGTGGTCCCCCTGGGCGGCGAAGGCCAGGGCGGCGGCGCGGCCGATGCCGGACGCGGCCCCGGTGACGATCACGCCGCGGTACGGGCGGGCGGGGGCGTCCTTGCCGGATGCTGCTGCTTTCATGGTGAAGTCCTCTCGATGGTCGGGGGGTTGTCCGGGCGAGGGCGGAACGGAGCGGGTCAGGCTCGCGGAACGGTCCGGGAACGCAGCACTTCCGACAGGGACTTCTCCCGCCACTCCCCCAGGAGGCGGTGGAAGGCGACGGCCCCGTGCGGATAGGCGATCGGGCCGTTGGGCCTGCCCCGGCCCTCCCGGTTGTAGTAGCCGGGGGTGCACTCGGCGTGGAACCACTCGTGGTCGGGAGCCCCTTCGGCCAGGACGGCGAGCCAGGCGTCCTCGGACGCGGGAGAGGGCTCGATGAGGGCGTCGTCCGCCTCGGCCGCCGCGACGAGGGCGGCGGCGTGGACGGCCTGCTCGTCCAGGATGTGGGTGAAGTTGACGCTGCTGGCGTTCTGAAGGGTCCCCAGCTGGATGAGGTTGGGGAAGCCGTTGCTCGTGAACCCGTGCAGCGTACGGGGGCCCTGCCGCCGCCACCGGTCGAGCAGGTGGACGCCGCCCCGGCCGCGTACCGGGAGCCTGCCCGAGTGGATGCCGGAGGTCCCGACGTTGAAACCGGTGGCGAAGATCAGGCAGTCCAGTGCGTACGCGGTGCCGCCGACGACGACCCCGTCCGCGGTGACGCGCTCGATGCCGTGGGTGTCGGCGGTGTCGACCAGGGTGACGTTGTCGCGGTTGAACGCCGGGTAGTACAGGTCGGAGAAGGTGGGCCGCTTGCAGGCGTAGCGGTACCAGGGCTTGAGCTTCTCCGCCGCCTCCGGGTCCGTGACGCACCGGTCGACCCGGGCGCGCAGCTCGTTCATCTTGGCGGCGTCGGCCGCCTCGTAGGCCGCTTCGAAGGTGTGCCGGTCGCCGTGGCGACGGAAGCTCGGCAGGAGCTTCTCCAGCAGCCCCGCCGACGTGGTCCAGCGGTCCGCGACGAGGTCCCGCCCGGCGCTCTCGCCGGAGACGATGCGCAGGAAGTTGTCCCGCCGTTCGCTGGCCCAGCCCGCGCGGCCGGCGCCCACGTCCCCGGGGACGGTGCGGCGGTTGGCACGCTCGTCCACGGTGGAGGGGGTGCGCTGGAAGACGTAGAGGTGTCCGGCGTCCTCGGCCAGCATCGGGATGGCCTGGATGCCGGTGGCCCCGGTCCCCACGATCCCCACCCGCTTGTCCGCGAGACGGGTCATGCCGCCCTCCGGCGTTCCGCCGGTGTAGGCGTAGTCCCAGCGCGAGGTGTGGAACGTGTGACCGGCGAAGTCCTCGATGCCGGGGATGCCGGGAAGCTTCGGGTCGGTGAGGGTGCCGGTGGCGCTGACGACGTAGGCCGCCCGGAAGTCGTCGCCGCGATCCGTGGAGACGAGCCAGGTCTCCGACGCCTCGTCCCAGGTGAGAGCGGTGACTCCGGTGGAGAACAGGGCGTCGGCGTAGAGGTCGAACCGGGTCGCGATCCGTACCGCGTGACGGCGGATCTCGTCCCCGGGGGCGTACTTCCACTCGGGGACGTACCCGGTCTCGTCGAGCATCGGCAGATACACGTGGGACTCGACGTCGCAGTGGACGCCCGGGTAGCGGTTCCAGTACCAGGTGCCCCCGAAGTCGCCGCCCTTCTCGACGATCCGGACCCGGGCCACCCCCTGCTGCCGCAGGCGGGCCCCGGTGAGGATGCCGCCGAACCCGCCGCCTATGACGGCGACGTCGACGAGGTCGTGGAGGGGGGCGCGGTCCGCCGGTCCCTCCGTGTGGGGATCGGCCGCGTAGTAGCCGAACTCGGCGTCGGCGTCCCGGTACTGGGCGGCGCCGTCGGGACGGACGCGCCGTTCCCGTTCGAGGCGGTAGCGCTCCCGCAGGGCGGCGAGCTCGTGGGGGTCCGGGGTGTGAGGAGTCGTCATGGGGGTTCCTCATTCCGTGCGGTGGAGCAGCCCGGGGCGGGCCGCCGTCCGCTACGGTAGCAACTACCGGACAGCACTGTCCGGTTGGTGTCCGGCAGCCCGGCGCTGTCCGGCTCAGGGGCTCCCCGGCCCCCGTACTCCGCACTCCGGCCCCCCTCCCCCTCCCCCTGGACAGGAAGAGCGATCCCCCATGCGGCTCACCCAGCGACGACCGGCCCGGCCCCTTTCTGCTCTCGTCACCATCGGCGCTCTGTTCCTCACCGGTTGCGGCACCCAGAGCGGCACGCCCGGAGGGGAGACCCACTCCGCCTCCGGAAGCCGGACGATCCGGGCGCAGCAGTTCATGCAACTGACCGAAGTGCACGGCGAGACGGGGATGACCCTGCTGGAGGGGCCGGTGTTCGGCGAGGACGGCGGCCTGTACGTCGTCGACGTCACCGCACCCGAGGGCAAGCCCAAGGTCATGCGCGTCGACGTCCGGCGGAAGACCTCCCGGGCGGTCCACACCGACGCCCGAGGGACCTACACCTCGGCCCAGTTCAGCCCGTACGACGGGCGGCTCCACCTAAGCGACTTCGCGCACGGCGAGATCGTGAGCCTGGCCCCCGGCGGCGGTGACCCGCGGACCGTCTTCTCCGGCGACGTCGACGGAGCGTCGATGAACCCCGACGACATCGCCTTCGACCCCAGCGGCAACCTGTACGTCAGCGACTCACGCGGCCTGTCCGAGGGCACGGCACGCGGCCGGGTGGTCCGGATCGACCGGAAGAGCGGCGAGGCCACCGTGCTGGCCGACGACCTGGCAGCGCCGAACGGCATCAGTTTCGACGCCGACTACCGGGGCCTCTGGTTCAGCGAGCTCACAGAGAACCGGATCACCTACCTGCGCCTCGACGGGGCGGGCGCGGTGACGTCCCGGCACACCGCCGTCCGCGTCGACGGAGGGATCGCCCAGACCGACTCCATCGCCGTGGACGCGGACGGCAACCTCTACCAGGGGCTGCACGGCCGGGCGGCCATGGCCGTCTTCAGCCCGCACGGCGAGCGGCTGGCGACGGTCGAACTGCCCGCGCACGCCAAGGGCCTGGAGTCGGCGACGAACGTGGCCATCACGCCCGGCGGGACGAAGGCGTACCTGACGGTGAGCGGTCCCGCCGGGGGCTACCTCTACACCTTCGACGCTCTCGCCGAGGGCACCCGGCAGTCCAACGGCGGCTGAGAGCGTCCACCGGCCGGGCCCCGGTTCACCCGGCGAAGGCCCGTACCGGTCCCACCTCGACGCCGAGCAGCCGCCAGGCGGCCAGCGCCCGGAGTTCACGCTCCGCGCGGGTGGGGCCGATCACGGCGGCGGAGACCATGGCGACGGCGAGCGCGAGGTCGTCCCCGGCGCCGAGCCGGTGCTCGGCGGGGAGGTGCCGCCGCAGGGCGCGCTCCACCCGCTCGGACAGTCCGAGGACGTGACGGCGGATGCCCGAGCGGCTGCCCGCCCGTTCGGCGTGGAGGAGGCCGATGAAGGCCGCCGAGTCCGCGAGATGCCACGTCAGCACCCCGAGCACCCCGGCGAAGGTCGCGTCCCGGCCCTCGGCCTCCTGCTCGATCTGCCGCACGTTCTCCTCCAGGACCGCCGCGACCGCCGCGGCCCGGTCGGGGAAGTGCCGGTAGAGAACGCCCTGCCCGACCCCGGCCCGGCGCGCTATCGCCGAGAGCGGGGCTTCCAGGCCGTGCTCCGCGAAGACCTCCCGGGCGGCGGTGACGAGAGCGGACCGGTTCCGGGCGGCGGCCTTCGGCCCGTCGTTCGCGGGCCGTCGCCCGTGCTGCTCGCTGTGCTCCACCACCCCGGCAGCCTACCGGCGGGCCCCGTCCGGCCTCCCCCGCGGCCTCGCCGACGGCGTGGGAGCGGCATCGCCATGGTGGGGGCACTCACTCTCTCCCCCATAACTATGGTGTTCTGCCATATACGCCTCTGAACTGCGTGTTTCTACGGTATGGCGACACCGAATCGTCCCCGCACACGCCTGGAAGTGGTGCACATGGTCGCCGCAACTCCCTCCCCGAAATCCTCAGGATCCATCAGGCGCATCGTCGCGGCCAGCCTCGTCGGCACCACCATCGAGTGGTACGACTTCTTCCTCTACGGCTCGGCCGCCGCGCTCGTGTTCAACTCGCTCTTCTTCCCGAGCAGCGATCCGCTGGTCGGCACGCTGCTCGCGTTCCTCACGTACGCGGTCGGCTTCGCCGCCCGTCCGCTCGGCGGCATCGTCTTCGGCCACTACGGCGACAAGATCGGCCGCAAGAAGCTGCTCGTGCTCAGCCTGCTCATGATGGGCGGCGCGACCTTCGCCATGGGTCTGCTGCCCACCCACGCGAGCATCGGGGTGTGGGCGCCGATCCTGCTGACCGTCCTGCGCCTGGTGCAGGGCTTCGCGCTCGGCGGCGAGTGGGGAGGCGCGGTGCTGCTCGTCTCCGAGCACGGCGGCGACGAACGGCGTGGCTTCTGGGCCTCCTGGCCGCAGTCCGGTGCGCCCGGCGGCAATCTGCTGGCGACCGGCGTCCTGGCGCTGCTCGCGGCCGTCCAGTCCGACGAGGCGTTCCTCGCCTGGGGCTGGCGCATCCCGTTCCTGCTGTCCGGCGTCCTCGTCATGATCGGCCTGTGGATCCGGATCTCGGTCGAGGAGTCCCCGGTCTTCCTGGAGGCGCAGCGCCGGTCGGCCGAGGCGGCCGACCGGGGCGAGAAGGAACAGCCCCCGGTCGTCGAGGTGTTCCGCAAGAGCTGGCGCGAGGTGCTCCTCGCGATCGGCACGCGTTTCGGCGAGAACATCTCGTACTACATCCTCACCGCCTTCCTGCTCGTCTACGTGACCGTGCACCTGGAGATGTCCAAGAGCGACGCCCTCAACGCCGTCCTGATCGGCTCCGCGGTGCACTTCGTCACCATCCCGCTGTGGGGTGCGCTCTCGGACCGGCTGGGCCGCCGCCCGGTCACCCTGATCGGCGCGGTCGGTATGGCGGCCTGGGCGTTCGGGTTCTTCGCGCTCCTCGACACCGAGTCCTTCCCCGTCATCGTTCTCGCGGTCACCCTCGGCCTGCTGCTGCACGGCGCGATGTACGGTCCGCAGGCGGCGTTCATCTCGGAGCTGTTCGACACGAAGGTCCGCTACTCCGGGGCCTCGATGGGCTCCCAGCTGGCCTCGATCATCGGCGGCGCGCTCGCCCCGCTGATCGCGGTCGAACTGCTCAAGGACTACGAGTCGTCCGTCCCGATCTCCGTCTACCTCTGCTTCGCCTCCCTGGTCACCGCGGTGACGGTCTGGGTGGCCAAGGAGACCCGTGGCCGCGACCTGACGAAGGACGGGCTGAACCGTTCCGTCCCGCCCGCGCCGGACGCGACCGTCAAGGACTCGGTCCCGCTCGGCCGCTGATCCCCCGCCCTCCCGCGTGCCGGACCGCGTCGTACGCGGTGCGCGGGAGGGCTGTTCCCGCAGGCCCCTCCCGGGAGGCGATCACCGTATGCTCACCGGCGTGACACGCCCCGCCCAGCACTCCGCGTCCGCCCTGCGGCTCCTCCTCGACCTGCTGGCGCAGGGTGCGGCGGCCGAGGAGTTCGACCGGCCGGCCGCCGCCGCGCGGGAGGCCGGTGCCTCCGCCGCCGAGCTGGCCGAGATAGCCGAGGCCGCCGCCGTGGCGCTGCGCATCCGGCGCACGCTCGGCCAGCACCGGGTGCGCGAGGCGCAGCTCACCGCCCTGTTCGACACGGCCAGCGACCTGGCGGCCCTGCGGGACCTGGACGCCGTGCTGCGGGCCATCGTCCACCGGGCGAAGCTGCTGCTCGGCACCGACGTCACGTATCTCTCGCTCAACGACGACGCCGCGGGCGACACGTACATGCGGGTCACCGACGGGTCGGTGGCCGAGGCGTTCCAGCGGGTGCGGCTCGGCATGGGCGAGGGCCTGGGCGGGCTGGTGGCCCAGACGGCCCGCCCGTACGCGACCGGGGACTACCAGGCCGACACCCGGTTCCACCACACCACCACCATCGACAGCGCGGTCCTGGACGAGGGGCTGCGGGCGATCCTCGGCGTACCGCTGCGCCTCGGCGCCCGCATCATCGGCGTGCTGTACGCGGCCGACCGGTCGCCCCGCGAGTTCACGGCGACCGAGGTGGCGCTGCTGTCCTCGCTGGCCGACCATGCCGCGATCGCCATCGACGGGGCCCGGCTGCTGGAGGAGACCCGGGCCGCGCTGGTCGACCTGAACGCCGCGTCGGAGACCATCCGGACCCACAGCGAGGCCATGCGCCGCGCCGAGGAGGCCCACGACCAGCTCACCGACCTGGTGCTCCGGGGCGGCGGCGCCGACGACGTGGCGGCGGCGCTCGCCGACATCCTGGACGGCGGGATCCTCATCCATGACGCGGACGGCGCCGAGCTGGCCCGGGCCCGCACCGAGCCGCTGCCGCAGCCGATCCCGGCGGTGTCGGCCTCCCGGGCCCGGGGCCGAGCGGTGCCGCTGGACGGCACCTGGGTCTGCGCCGTCCTCGCCGGGCCCGAGCTCCTCGGCTCCATCGCCCTGACCGGCCGGGCCGGGCTCGCGGACGCCGACCGGCTGCTGTTCGAGCGGGCCAGTGTCGTCACCGCGCTGCTCATGCTGCTGCGCCGCTCGGTCGCCGAGACGGAGGACCGGGTACGGGGGGAGCTGCTCGGCGATCTGCTCGCGCGCACCGGCGACCCGGGCACCCTCGCGGCGCGCGCCCGCCGGCTCGGCGTCAATCTGAACCGTCGGCACAGCGTGTTCGTCGCGCACAGCGAGGTGGCCCCCCGCCACCGGCTGCTGGCCGCGTCCGCCCGCAGCGCGCAGGCCCTCAACGGTCTTGCCGGGCTCCACCACGACCACGTGGTCCTGATCGCGCCGTCGGACGCGCCGGGGCCGTCCGCGCAGGCACTCGCCGCCGAACTGGGCCAGGCGGTCGGCTTCCCCGTGACGGTCGGCGCCGCGGGTCCGGCCACGGGCCCGGCCGAGCTGCCCGACGCTCACCGCGAGGCCGACCGCTGCCTCTCCGCACTGCGTGCCCTCGGCCGCACCGGGAGCGGCGCGGCCGTCGCGGACCTGGGATTCATCGGCGTACTGCTGGGCGACCAGGCGGACCTGGGCGGCTATGTCCAGCGGACGCTGGGGCCCGTGCTCGACTACGACAGCCGGCGCGGCACCGACCTCGTCACGACGCTGGACGCCTATTTCGCCGAGGGCGCGAGCCTGACCCGGACCAAGACGCTGCTCCATGTGCATGTGAACACGGTGGTGCAGCGGCTGGAGCGCATCGGCCGGCTCCTGGGCCCGGACTGGAACTCGCCCGCCCGGACACTGGAGATCCAACTGGCCCTGCGACTGCACCGGCTGACCCGGGGGCTGTGAGGGGCCGCATCCCTTCGGGGGAAGGCTCTCAGCCGTCCAGGCCCGCCGAGACCCGGCGCGAGGGCTTGAAGACGTACAGGTCGAGGATGTCCGGGGCGTCCGCGACTCCCGGGCCGCCCGCCGCCGCCCAGGTCACGATGTCCTGCTCGGCGTGCTCGTCGTTGACCAGGCCCAGCCAGACCGGCCGGCCACCGGCCCTGCGCCCCTCCGCGGAGGGCTGGACGACGATCACGTTGCCCTGCTCGCAGGCGTCCAGGCACTCGACCGCCCGTACGGTGGCGGCGCCCTCGAGACCGGAGCGCAGCCGGGCCAGCTGGGCCGCGTGGTCGATGCCCGGGATCTTCTCGGTGCCGCAGCAGCAGCCCCGGCAGACGCTGACGGTGGGGCGGCCGGCGCCCTGGGCGGGCACGTCCTTGCGGGGGCGGCGGCTCATCGGGGCACTTCCCGTCACGGAGAGAGGAGGGGGTGATGTCTGGTGAGGACCACCGCCGGTCCGGGTGATCACCACGACTCTACCGAGACGTCCGCCGTTCGAACACCAGCACCCTCGCCGAGCCGGGTGCGGTATCGTTGACGGCTGCGAAGGGGAGTAGCCCCGCAAACCGGTCGTCGACACACTGGAGCCCTCGGGTTCCCGGTGGCCGGGCTCGTGGATCCTGCGAAGGACTTCACGGGCGGGCGAGACCTTCGGTCCTGTATGACACGCCCACACCCTGTGGGCGATGCCGTCATGCCGGGCCGAGTGGTCCTCCGAAAAGCCCGTGCGGCGCTTCGCGAAGATCCGGGGCCCGGCTCGCACAGAAAGCCACCCGGAATGCATCTCGACCTCCTGGCGATCCTCACCGCCTTCGGGCTGATCTTCCTCGCGGAGCTCCCCGACAAGACGATGTTCGCCTCGCTGGCCATGGGCACGCGGATGCGCCCGCTCTACGTGTGGTTCGGCACGTCGTCCGCGTTCATCGTGCACGTCGCCATCGCCGTCGGTGCGGGCAGCCTCATCGGGCTGCTGCCCGACTGGATCGTCAAGCTCGTCTCGGCCTCGCTCTTCGCGCTCGGCGCGTTCCTCCTGCTGCGCGGCAGCGGCGGGGACGACGATGACGAGACCGAGGTGAAGACGGTGACCGGTTTCTGGCCGGTCTACTCGACCGCGTTCATGGCGGTCTTCATCAGCGAGTGGGGCGATCTGACGCAGATCACCACCGCCAACCTCGCGGCGAGCAACGGCACCTGGTCCACGGCGATCGGTTCGGCCGCGGCCCTGATGTCGGTGTCGGCCCTGGCGCTGCTGGCGGGCAAGTTCATCGCGAAGCGCGTACCGCTGAAGACCGTACAGCGCATCGGCGGTCTCTGCATGCTGGGCCTCGCCATCTGGACGGCGGTGGAGATCTTCACCGGCTGAGGCCGGCGCGCGGCGGGGCGGGGGCGTTCCGGTTCCGGGCGCCCCCGCCCGGCGGGTTCTCGGTGCGCCTCCGCGCGCGGTCTTCGATGTGCCCCCGCTCGCAGCTTTCGGTGCGCCCCCGCCCCGCGCTCAGAACAGGGCCGGCGCCTCCTCCCCCGTACCGCCGCTCTCGAAGGCGAGGAGCCGCTGCTTGCGGTCCAGGCCGCCGCCGTATCCGGTGAGGCTCCCGGAGGCGCCGATCACGCGGTGGCACGGGACGATGATCCCGACCGGGTTCTTGCCGTTGGCCAGGCCGACGGCCCGCGAGGCGCCCGGCTTGCCGAGCTCCTCGGCCAGTTCGCCGTACGTCCGGGTCTCGCCGTACGGGATCTTCAGCAGCTCCGCCCAGACGCTCCGCTGGAACGGGGTGCCCGCCAGGTTCATCGGGAGGTCGAAGGCGGTGCGGTCGCCGGCGAAGTACTCGCCGAGCTGCCGGATCACCTCGCCGAAGGGCTCCGGGTCCGGTACGCCGAAGGTCTCCTCGGGCGGGCGGTGACGCTGGTCGGTCATGTAGAGGGCCGACAGGACGCCGTCGGTGGCGACGAGCGTCAGCGGGCCGTAGGGGCTGTCGACGACCGTGTGCTGCTTGGCCGGGGTCGTGGGGGTTGCGGGGGTCATGGAGAAGCCTCCTTCAGGCGGGCAGGTGGTTGATGGGGTGGTCGTCCACCGTCCAGAGGTACTGCACGGCGTACGCCCGCCAGGGGCGCCAGTCGGCGGCCCGTGCGGTGAGGGCGGCGGGGGTGGCCCGCAGGCCGAGCCGTTCGGCGGCGCGGCGGATGCCCAGGTCGGTGGGGAGGAAGGCGTCGGGGTCGCCGAGGGACCGCATGGCGATGGACTCGACCGTCCAGGGGCCGAAGCCGGGCAGCGCGGCCAGTTCGGCGCGGGCCCGCTCCCAGTCGGTGTCGGTGTCGAGCCGCAGCCGGTCCTCCGCGAGGGCGGCGACGAGAGTGGTGAGGGTGGTGCGGCGGGTGCGCGGCAGCGCGAGGGCCTCCGGGTCGAGCCCCGCCAGTGCCTCGGGGGTCGGGAACAGGTGGGTGAGCCCGCCCTCGGGGTCGTCGACCGGGACACCGTGGGCGGTGACCAGCCGGGCCGCATGGGTGCGGGCGGCGGCGGTGGAGACCTGCTGGCCGAGCACCGCGCGTACGGCGAACTCCGCGCCGTCCACGGTGCGCGGCACCCGGCGGCCGGGGCCCGCGTCGACCAGCGGGGCCAGCAGCGGGTCGGTGCGCAGCTGGGCGTCGACGGCGACCGGGTCCGCGTCCAGGTCCAGGAGCCAGCGGCAGCGGCTGATGGCCCGGGTGAGGTCGCGGGGGTCGGTGAGGGAGAGCCGGCAGGCGATGTGGTCGGGTTTCGGGGTCAGGGCGACGACGCCGTGCCCGTACGGGAGGGTCAGCGTGCGCCGGTACGCGCCGTCGCGCCACTCCTCGACGCCGGGGACCGCGGTCGCGGCGAGGTGACCGAAGAGGTTGCTGGGGTTGAGCGGGGCCCGGTACGGCAGGCGGAGTGCGATGACGCCGGGTACGGCGGTGGTCTGCGGGCCCCGGGCGGCGCGGGTGCGCAGATCGCCGGGGGCCAGGGCGAAGACCTCGCGGACCGTCTCGTTGAAAGTGCGGATCGAGGCGAAACCGGCGGCGAACGCCACCTGGGCCATCGGCAGTTCGGTCGTCTCGATGAGGAGGCGGGCGGTCTGTGCCCGCTGGGCGCGGGCCAGGGCCAGGGGTCCGGCGCCGAGCTCGGCCAGCAGCTGGCGTTCGATCTGGCGGGCGGAGTAGCCGAGCCGGGCGGCGAGCCCGGGCACGCCCTCGCGGTCGACGACCCCGTCCTGGATGAGACGCATCGCGCGGGCGACCGAGTCGGCGCGGGCGTTCCACTCCGGGGATCCGGGGCTGGTGTCGGGGCGGCACCGCTTGCAGGCCCGGAATCCGGCCTGCTGGCAGGCGGCGGCGCTCGGGTAGAAGGTCATGTTGCGGGTCTTGGGCGGCACGACGGGGCAGCTGGGGCGGCAGTAGATCCGGGTGGTGAGGACCGCGGTGAAGAACCAGCCGTCGAAGCGGGCGTCCTTCGACTGGACGGCCCGCACGCAGCGCTCGGTGTCGGTGTGCATGGTTCCAGGATGGTGCACCGGTCAGGGGCTTGGCTGGCGGAAATCCGACACGGAGGTCGCGCGGAAATCCGACAGCCGTGCGCCCCTTGGCGGCAGCCGCCGGGCGCGGTGTCAGCGCATCGCGAGGACTTCCTCGAACTCCACGTACGCGTGCGCGTCGAAGAGCACGAAGCGCACCTCCTCGACCGGCTCGACGGTCTCCGCCAGGACCGTGCGCACCGCGATCCGGGCCCCGTCGTCCATCGGCCAGCCGTAGATACCGGTGGAGATCGCCGGGAACGCGATGGACTTGGCCCCCAACTCGGCTGCCAGGCGCAGGGATTCGCGGTAGCAGGAGGCGAGCAGGGCGGACCGGTCCTGGGCGCCGGAGAAGACCGGCCCGACCGTGTGCACGATCCACTGCGCGTCGAGGCGTCCGGCGGTGGTGGCGACGGCCTGTCCGGTGGGCAGCCCCTTTCCGTACTGCGAGGCGCGCAGTTCACGGCAGGCGGCGAGGATGTCGGGTCCGCCGCGCCGGTGGATGGCGCCGTCGACTCCGCCACCGCCGAGCAGCGAGGAGTTCGCAGCGTTGACGATGACGTCGACGGACTGGTCGGTGATGTCGCCGCGGACCAGACGTACGGCGGGAGAGACAGAGGTGCTCATGCGGACATCATGCCGCGCGCCGGGGGCCTGCGCCGCCCGGTCGGGGCGACCCGCCGGGCGGACCCGCAGTGCGCTCCGGGCCGGGCGGCCGCTTCAGGAGGCCGCCCGCAGCCGCCGCCATACGGCCTTGGCGGCGTGGTGACCGGACATGCCGTGCACCCCCGGCCCGGGCGGGGTGGCCGAGGAGCAGAGGAACACCGCGGGGTGCGCGGTGGCGTACGGGACGCGGGCGAGCTTGGGGCGGATGAGGGTCTGGAGGCCGGCGAAGGCGCCGCAGGCGATGTCGCCGCCGACGTAGTTGGCGTTGCGCGCGGCGAGTTCGGGCGGTCCGGCGACCGCGCGGGCGAGGACGAGGTCGCGGAATCCGGGGGCGAAGCGCTCCAGTTGGCGTTCGATGACGTCGGTGGCGTCGCCTTCCCAGCCGGCCGGGACATGTCCGTACACCCAGAAGACGTGGCGCCCTTCGGGGGCCCGTGAGGGGTCGGTCAGGGTGGGCTGGGCGGTGATGAGGAAAGGCGTGCTGGGGTCGCGGCCGTCGACGGCGGCCCGCAGCGCCGTGTCGATGGCGGTGGCGGTGGGGCCGATGTGGACGGTGCCCGCGCGGCGGGCCTCGGGCGCGGTCCAGGGGACGGGGCCGGACAGCGCGTAGTCGATCTTGAAGGCGGAGGCGCCGTAGCGGTAGCGGTGGTAGGCGCTGCCGAGTCCGGCGATGCGGGCGAGAGCGGAGGGCGAGGTGTCGAAGATGTAGGCGCGGGCGGGCGGCAGTTCGTCCAGCCGCTTGACCTCGCTGTCGGTGCGGATGGTGCCGCCGTGTTCCCGGAGCAGGGAGGCGAGGGCGTCGGAGATGGCCTGGGAGCCGCCGCGCGGCACCGGCCAGCCGTTCTCGTGGGCGGCGAGCGCGAAAACGAGGGCGATGGCCGAGGTGGCGAAGCCGCTGGTGGGCGCTATGGCGTGGGCGGCGAGCCCGGCGAAGAGGCCGCGGGCCTTCTCGCCCTGGAAGCGCCGGGAGACCCAGGTGGCGGGCTGGAGGCCGAGCAGACCGAAGCGGGCCAGCCGGTACGGGTCGCGGGGCAGGCTCTCCCAGGGGGTGCGCAGGAAGTCGGCGGCCAGGGTGTCCCAGCGGCCGAGGAAGGGGGCCATGAGGCGGCGGTAGGCGCCGGCGTCGGCGGCCCCCAGCGTCATGGCGCTCTCGCCGACGGACCGGGTGAGGGCGGCAGCCGTGCCGTCCGGGAAGGGGTGGGCGAGGTCGACCTCGGGGTGCAGCCATTCCAGGCCGTGCCGGGCCAGGGGCATCGCCCGGAACGCGGGCGAGCCGATCCCGAGGGGGTGCACGGCGGAACACGGGTCGTGCCGGAACCCGGGGAGGGTCAGCTCCTCGGTGCGGGCTCCGCCGCCGATGGTGTCGTGCGCCTCGTGGACCTCCACGGAGAAGCCCCTGCGCGCCAGTTCGGCCGCGGCGGTCAGTCCGTTGGGTCCGGCGCCCACCACGACCGCATCGAGCATCGACGGCACCTTGGGACTCCTTCGTCGGCCGGCAGTCGGACCCCCAGGGTATGCGGCCCCACCGACAGCGCGGCACGCGGACCCCCGCGGTCCCGCGTGCCGATCGGCCCGGAGCCGCGCGCCGGTCGGGCCCGGAGCCGCGCGTCCGCCGGTCAGGTCCTCGGCGGGCCCGGACGCCCCTCCCCGTCAGCCGCCCGCGCGCAGCGCCGTCAGGATCCGTTCGACGGTGGCTTCGTCCCGGGCCGCCGTGAACGGCAGGTCGTTGCCGCCCGCGATCCGGAACGGGACGCCCGCAAGGGTCGCCTGCGCGCCGCCCGCCTCGGTGACCAGAAGCAGTCCGGCCGCGTGGTCCCAGGCGTACTCCCAGTTGAACGCGATGGCGTCCAGCTCCCCGCGTGCCACCGCCAGGTACTCCAGGCCCGCCGAACCGCAGGGCCGGGGCGCGATGCCGTCGGTACGCAGGCCGAGCAGGGCCCGCTTCTGGGCGTCGGTGGTGTAGTCGGGGTGCGACGTCGCCACGTTGAGGACGGCGCCGGGGGCAGGCGACCCGGAGCGTATCGGGGCGCCGTTGAGCGTGGCGCCCCGGCCGCGCACGGCGACGGCCATCTCGCCGAGGACCGGTGCGTACGTCCAGGAGGCGTGGATCTCGCCGTGCTGGGCGAGGGCGACCAGCGTGCAGAAGCCGGCCTCGCCCCGGACGAACTGGCGGGTGCCGTCGACCGGGTCGACGATCCAGACGGGGGCGTCGCCGCCGAGGGCGTCGTAGACCGCCGGGTCGGCGTGGACGGACTCCTCGCCGACGACGACCGAGCCGGGCAGCAGCTTGGTGAGGGCGGCGGTGAGGTGCTCCTCGGCCAGCCGGTCGGCGGCGGTGACCAGGTCGTGCGGGCCGCTCTTCTCGATGATCTCGTGGGCGGCGAGCTTCCGGTGGCGGGGCACGATCTCGGCCGCGGCGGCGGCGCGCACGGCGGCCTCGACCTCGGCCAGCGGTCCGGTGTCCCCGGCGGTCCCGTACAGGAAGTCATCGATCATGGCTCCACCCAATCACGGTCGCCCGGCGAGGCTGCCGCCGGGCGTTCGAGGGCCCTGGTCAGCTCGGTGCGAAGGCGCCGGCCGGCAGCGTCGCGCACCGCCGGCGACCGGGACACCGCCCCGGCTCCCGCGGCAACGTGGTCGCCCACGCCACTCTCGCCGCCGGCCGCAGCTGAGAACCGGTCCATCTGTTGTGGGGCGCCCAGGAGAGTGGCGCCCCACAACAGCCGCCCTCCGCGGGCCTTCCACCGCGGGAGCGAGGTGAGGATCCCCGCAGCCGCCGGGGAACCTCGTCGTGCGCGGTGCCTCCTCCTGACAGCCGCTCACATCGGGTATTCGCCACCGCCAGGACGTCGGATTGGTCAGCCCCGGGACCGCACCCGGTCGGGCTAATCCCGGGGGTGGACCACCGGACGCCGTGACGCGACCGGATGAAGTTTCTTCCCCGCCGACCAATCCGGCCGCGCGGCGGCTCCGGATAGCAGACATGACGATCAGAGCGGCACAACCGATCCGCCCGCCGGCGGACATCGCCCCCGACCCGCTCCACGGACGAGCGCTCTGACCCGAGTCGCCCCGCACCGGGGCGACGCCTGACCCGACGTCAGCACTGCGGATCATCAGCATCTGATCGCCGAATCACACCCCTCGGCGAACACGCAGTGCCACCAAACGAACACGCAGGAGATATCTCGTGACTGCCTTCCGCTACCGCCGCGCCGCCCTCGCCCTCGCCGCCGCCGCCGTCCTTCCCCTCACGCTGACCGCCTGCGGCGGGGACGACAGCTCCTCCGACGCCGCCGCGGACAAGGCCTCGTCCTCCGCCCCCGCGGAGGAGAAGTCGAGCGCGCCGGCCGACGGCGCCGCCCCCGCGGACGGCCCGTTCGGTCCGGCCTGCGCCACCGTCCCCAAGGACGGTGCGGGCTCCTTCGACGGCATGGCCCAGGACCCGGTCGCCACCGCCGCCTCCAACAACCCGGCCCTGTCCACCCTGGTCACCGCGGTGAAGAAGGCCGGTCTCGTCGACACGCTCAACAACGCCCAGAACATCACCGTGTTCGCGCCGACCAACGACGCCTTCGCCAAGATCCCCAAGGCCGACCTCGACAAGGTCCTGGCCGACAAGGAGATGCTCACCAACATCCTCACCTACCACGTCGTCGGCGAGAAGCTCTCCCCCATGCAGCTGGAGAGCGGCACCTACGACACCCTCCAGAAGTCCTCGCTCACCACCAAGGGCTCCGGCGAGAACTACACCGTCAACGACACCTCCAAGGTCGTCTGCGGCAACGTCCCCACCGCCAACGCCACCGTCTACATCGTCGACACCGTCCTCATGCCCAAGAGCTGACGCACACCCCACGCACCGCGCGGAAGACTCCGAACGGGCCGGGCCCCGAGTCGTCTTCACCGACTCGGGGCCTCCGTCAGCCCGGTGGCTGGTGCTGGTGGTGTGTACGCGTCAGCTCTGGTTCAGCGGCAGGGCCACGTCGGTGACCTGGTGAGCCTTGGCGCGCTCCCGAGCCGCCCGCTGTGCGGGACCATCCGGCCCGCAGCCGCACGAGGGCCCCGCCGATGTCCGGAGGCGGGCGGAGCCGCCACGCCGGTGCACGCCCGTTGCCGTGCCGCCGTGTGCGGGGAGACCAGGGCTGCACGACGTACGCAGCACCGACACCACCCCGGCGAGTGACGGCCTCGGGGGCGGCAGTCCGGGGATCGGCAGCCGCTCACCACGCCCGGGCGGCCCCGATCAGCAGATCGCGCACCCGCGCCACCTGAGGGTTGACGGCGGAACCGGGGCGCTGCACGAGGTACGCGGTGTTGATCGGCGGGTCCTCGGGGGCGTACAGCTCGACGAGGGCGCCCGAGGCCAGTTCGGCCGCGCAGAGATAGCGCGGCAGGACCGAGAAGCCCGCCCCCGCCACCACGGCGGCGAGCACTCCGCGCAGATCGGGCACGGTGACGGCGGCCCGGCAGTCGAGGCGGCGGCCGAAGACGTGGCGCCAGTAGCGGCGGGCGATGGGCAGGTCCTCGGCGTACGTCACCAGGGGCACGCCGTGCAGCGCGCCCGGCCCCCGGGTCGCGAGGTTCTCCGGCCCCCCGGTACGGGCGGCCCAGTGCGAGGCGGCCGTCAGCACGAACTCCTCGTCCATCAGCGGCACCGCGGACAGCGCCCGGCCGCGCGGCCGGGCCGTCGCGACGACCAGGTCGTGGCGGCCCGCCCGCAGCTCGTCCAGGAGCGGATCGGTGAGCCCGGTCGCGGCGCGCAGCAGCAGCCCGTCCGCGACGAGCGGAGCCAGCGCGGGCAGCACCCGCAGGCACATCAGCTCGGCGGGGCCCGCCAGGTGGACGGGGTCGGCCGGGCGTTCCCCGGCCGGGACCGTGTCGCCCGTGACCTCGGCGAGGGCGTCCAGCGGGGCGACGACCCGGGCCGCCAGCTCGTCCGCGTACGGCGAGGGGGCGACCCCGCGCGGCAGCCGCTCGAACAGCTCCCGGCCCACCTGCCGCTCCAGGGAGCGCATCTGGGCGGTGACGGTCGGCTGGGAGAGGCCGAGCAGCCGGGCGGCGGCGGTGAAGGACCCCGACCGGTGCACGGCGAGGAAGGTCCGCAGCAGATTCAGATCGGCCGGACCCGGTGGCGCGTCCGCCGTACGGCCCAGCCCCGCGAACCCATCAGGATCCTTATTTCTCATAGCTGCCAGCCTATTGGAAACCTATGGGTGACCCCGCCTACCGTCGCAGAGGTCAGCACTACCCGATCCCCCGACCGACCCCTCGACACCCCTCTGATCTACGGAGACGTACGACATGGCGAAGATCCTTTTTGTGGTGACCGGCGCGGACCACTGGACCCTGGCGGACGGCACGAAGCACCCCACGGGCTTCTGGGCCGAAGAGGCCGTCACCCCGTACGAGACCCTCACCGCCGCCGGCCACGAGGTGGTCGTCGCCACCCCGGGCGGCGTCGTCCCGAGCGTGGACCGCGGCAGCCTGGCGCCCGAGTTCAACGGCGGCCAGGAAGGCGCCGACCGGGTCGCGGCCGCACTGGACGCGTTCGAGGAGCTGCGGCGGCCCGTCGCGCTGGAGGACGTGGACCTGGACGCCTACGACGCGGTGTTCTACCCCGGCGGCCACGGCCCGATGGAGGACCTCGCGGTGAACGAGGCCTCCGGCCGGCTGCTCACCGCCGCTCTCGCCTCGGGCAAGCCGCTGGGCGTGGTCTGCCACGGTCCGGCGGCGCTGCTGGCCGCGACCGGCCCCGACGGCAAGAACGCCTTCGCCGGTTACCGGCTGACCGGCTTCACCAACACCGAGGAGACCCAGGCGGGACTCGCCGAGAAGGCGAAGTGGCTGCTCCAGGACCGGCTGGTGGCGGCGGGCGCGGAGTTCCAGGAGGGTGAGCCCTGGGCGCCGTTCATCGTCACCGACCGAAATCTGATCACCGGCCAGAACCCTGCCTCGTCCGCCCCGTTGGCCACCGAACTGGTCAACCGGCTCGGCTGACCGCCCACTCGGCGGCCGGGCCTCTCAGATCCAGTCCTGCCGCGCGGGCGGCTCGCAGAGTTCCAGCACCACCTCGCCCGTCTCCGGCTCGTCGCCGGAGACGGGCCGGACGCGTGCGCCGACCGTCACCAGGTGGGGGGCCGCCCCCACGATCCGGCAGCGGAAGACGAAGCCCTCGGAGAACCGGACCAGGGACTCGTTGCGGGCCGCCTCGGTGTAGCGGTGGATGACGGCGGTCCGGACGATCACGCCGTCGCCGGTGGTGCGTTCGGGCTCCAGTTCGCTGGACGCGCACACCGGGCACAGCAGCCGCCGGAAGGAGGCGGTGCCGCACCAGCGGCAGCGGTGGTAGGCAAGGCCGCACTCCTCGTGCGCCTTCTGGACGGTACCCATTCCTGTCTGGGACACGGCTCGACCCCCTGCGCTCGACTCGGACGCGCCGCACCTGCACTGCCGGCGCGTCCGCACCATATGGCACTGAGTGCCGGACAGTCTAGGCACTGAGTGCCCATTGATACTCAGTTCTCGCCGACGGCCGACTCGATCTGCTGCACGACGCGCCACATCGGGGTGCCCTTCCTCGCCACCATCACGACCACCTCACCGTCGCCGCCACTTCCACCGGAGACCGCAAGAGGGGCAGCGGGGACGACTGAGGCCTCGGGGGCAGCCGGGGCGGCGGGGGCAGTGGGGCGCCCCCACACCTCGCGCACCAGCGCGAGCGCGTGGTCGACCGCCACCTCGGGATCCCCCTCCCCGCCCGAACGCAGCCACAGCCGCAGCCCGTTGTTGTGCGCGGCGACCACGGACGCGGCGATCACCTCGGCCCGCAACGCCCCGTCGCCGTCCGCACCGAACCGGCTCCGCAGATGGCCGGCGAGGGTCTGCTCGTAACGGCGCACCACGGACAGCTCGTACGTCCGCAGCCCCGGCACCTCCCGGGTGAGGCGGTAGCGCTGCACGGAGAACTCGGGGTTGGCCGCGTACATCCGCAGCACGATGCGCGCGGCGTCGGACACCGCGCCGACCGGATCGCCGTCGTCGGCGGCGGCCAGGAACTCGGTCATCTCCGCCAGGCAGCGCTCGTGGTCCGGGAAGACCGCGTCCTCCTTCGACGGGAAGTAGCGGAAGAACGAACGCCGGCCCACGCCGGCCCGCGCCACGATGTCGTCCACGGTCGTCCGCTCGAAGCCCCGCTCCAGAAAGAGCTGGAAGGCCGCCTGCGCCAGCACCTCCCGCATGGGTGCCTTCTTCTCGGGTCCTCGCGCCTCGCTCATGCGGCGAAACGTAGCACCGGAAGAGGGGGTTTGGCACTGGGTACCTTTACAGAGGGTACTGAGTGCCATAGTCTCTTCATCAGTACGAATGACACCCAGGTGGGACCACACCCAGGTAGGCAGGAGAGCCGGCGTGAGCTTGAGGATCGTTGTCTGTGTGAAGTACGTGCCCGACGCGACCGGTGACCGGCGTTTCGCCGATGACCTGACGCTGGACCGTGAGGATGTCGACGGTCTGCTGTCGGAGC
>NZ_BMRY01000009.1 GCF_014648875.1 Streptomyces parvus
GCAGCCAGCTCACCGACCGAGTGCCCCACCAGCATGTCCGGGACCACACCCCACGACTCCACCAGCCGGAACAGCGCCACCTCCACAGCGAACAGACCCGCCTGAGCGAACACCGTCCGCTCCAGCAACCCCGCATCCTCCCCGAACACCACCCCACGCAACGGCCGCCCCACATCCACCCGCGCACACACCGCATCAAAAGCATCCGCGAACACCCCAAACGCCTCATACAGTTCCCGGCCCATCCCGGGCCGCTGCGACCCCTGACCCGAGAACAACAGCGCCGACTTGCCCGAGCGAACCTCCCCGCTCACCACACCAGCAGCCGGCACACCCCCGGCCAGCGCACCCAACCCGGCCAGCAACTCCTCACGCCCACCACCCAGCACCACCGCACGATGCTCCAACGCCGACCGCGTCGTCGCCAGCGACCACCCCACATCCACCACCGCCAACTCCGGCCGCGCCACAACAAACCCACGCAACCGCTCAGCCTGAGCACGCAAAGAACGCTCGTCCCGCCCCGAAAGCACCCACAAACCCACAGACGACGCAGAACCCGAACCCCCAGCCCCGGGCCCGGCCGCCGACCCAGACTCGGGCTCCGCAGCCGCAACCCCCTCCACAATCACGTGCGCATTGGTACCGCTCACGCCGAACGAGGAGATTCCGACCCGGCGGGGTTCTTCGGAGTCGGGCCACGGCCGGTTCTCGGTGAGCAGTTCGACGCTGCCCGAGGTCCAGTCGACGTGCGGGCTGGGCGCGTCGATGTGGAGGGTCCTGGGGAGCACGCCGTGCCGCATCGCCTGAACCATCTTGATCACTCCGGCCACGCCGGAAGCGGCCTGGGTGTGGCCGATGTTGGACTTCAGTGAGCCCAGGTAGAGGGGCTCGGTGCGGTCCTGGCCGTAGGTGGCGAGCAACGCCTGCGCCTCGATCGGGTCGCCCAGCCTCGTGCCCGTACCGTGTGCTTCGACGGCGTCGACGTCAGCGGCGGAGAGCCGGGCAGCGGCCAGCGCGTCCAGGATGACGCGTCGTTGGGCGGGTCCGTTGGGGGCGGTGAGGCCGTTGGAGGCGCCGTCGGAGTTGACCGCGCTGCCGCGCACGACCGCCAGCACCCGGTGCCCGTTGCGGCGCGCGTCGGAGAGCCGCTCCACCAGGAGCACCCCGACGCCCTCGCTCCAGCCGGTGCCGTCGGCGGCGGCGGCGAACGCCTTGCAGCGGCCGTCACGTGCCAGACCGCGTTGCCTGCTGAATTCGACGAAGGCGGCCGGGGTGGCCATGACGGTGACTCCGCCCGCCAGGGCCATCGAGCACTCGCCGGCCTGCAGCGCGCGTACGGCCAGGTGCAGCGCCACCAGGGACGACGAGCAGGCCGTGTCCACGGTGACCGCCGGCCCCTCGAAGCCGAAGCTGTACGCCACCCGGCCGCAGAGCACGCTGGTTGCGGTACCGGTCAGCGCGTAGCCCGCCGCCTCCTCGGCGACGGGGACGCCGATGCCGTAGCCGGAGGTCCCGGCTCCGACGTACACGCCGACCGGACTGCCCTTGACCCTTCTCGGGTCGATCCCGGCTCGCTCGAACGCCTCCCAGGAGGCCTCCAGGAGCAGGCGCTGCTGCGGGTCCATCCCGGCGGCCTCGCGGGGCGAGATGCTGAAGAAGTCCGCGTCGAAGCGTCCCGCGTCGTGGACGAAGCCGCCCTGCCGGGAGTACGAGGTGCCCTCGACCCGGGAGTCCGGGTCGTACAGGGAGCCGAGGTCCCAGCCACGGTCGGCGGGGAACTCGCTGATGCCCTCTCCTCCGGCGGACACCAGGTCCCAGAGCGACTCGGGCGAGTCGATCCCGCCGGGCAGCCGGCAGGCCATCCCGACGATGGCGATCGGCTCGTGCGCGGCGACGACCAGCTCTTGGTTGCGGGTTTTGAGCCGTTCGTTCTCCTTGATCAGGGTGCGCAGGGCTTCGACGTAACGTTCGTCGGCGGACGCCGCCATGATCAGTGCTCCCCGTCGTTGGCTTCGACGAGCTTCAGCAGTGCCTCGCCGTCCAGTTCGTCCACCGCGTGCGCGGTCGGCTCTCCCACGTCGTCAGTCTTCTTTCCCGCCAGTCTCAGCAGGGGTTCGAGCAGTCCGGCCTCCCGGAGCCGGACCGTCGGTACGGTGGCCAGGGCGGCGCGAACGCGCTGTTCCTCGTCTGCCTCGCCCTCGTCGCTGTCCGGGGCGATGCCGCACTCTTCAAGAAGGTGCTCGGCGAGTTCGGCGGGCGTCGGGTAGTCGAAGACCACCGTGGCGGTCAGCGACAGGCCGCTGACCGCGGTGAGCCGGTTGCGCATCTCCACGGAGGTGAGCGAGTCGAAGCCGAGGTCCCGGAAAGCCAGGTCGGGTTTGATGTCACCGCCGTGCGGGTGCCCGAGCACCAGTGCGGTCTGTGCCCGCACCAGGTCCAGGACGGTGTCGGACCACTCGTACTGCGGCAGGGCGAGAAGGTCGGTGCGCAGGTCGCCGGGTGCTGCGGCCTCCTCCGCCCCGTGGGAGGCTGCGCCGCCCTCCAGCCGGGCCAGCAGGGAGCTGGGCCTGGAGGAGGTGAACGTCCGTGCGAACACCGGCCAGTCGATGTCGGCCACCGTGACCGTGGGGGCCGTGTCCGCGACCGCGTCGGCCATGGCGGCGAGCGCCTGGTCCGGTTCCATCATCAGAACTCCCCGGCGGGCGAGTTCGGTGTCCGCGCCCTCGGCCATGCCCTCGCCGCCCCAAGCGCCGAAAGCGACGCAGGTCGCGGGTGCCCCGCGGGCCGCCCGTCGCAGGGCCAGGTTCTCCAGCCGGGCGTTGGCGGCGGCGTACGCGCCCTGTCCGGCGCCGCCCCAGACGGCGGCGACCGACCCGAACAGCACGAAGGCATCGAGGTCGCCGCAGAGTTCGTCCAGGTTCTCGGCGCCGGCTGCCTTTCCCGCCTGGGCCGCCGCGAGGTCTTCCTCGGTGAGTTCGGACAGCCTTCCCAGGCCGCCGACGCCCGCGGCGTGCACCACGGCGTTCGGCGAGTGCTCGGCCAGCAACGCGGCGACGGCGTCCCGGTCGGCGAGGTCGCAGGAGACCACCGTGGTCTCCGCCCCCAGCTCCGTCAACTCCGTGACCAGTTCGCCGGCGCCCGGTGCGGCGGCACCTCGCCGGCCGGCCAGTACCAGTCGTGTGGCACCGCCGAGGGCGGCCCACCGGGCGATGCGGGAGCCGAGCGCACCCGTTCCGCCGGTGATCAGCAGCGTGCCCTGGGGGCGCCAGGGCGTGGTGGTGACCGGAGGCGCGGTGACCAGCCGTCGTGCGAGTGGTACGTCCCGGAGGGCGACCTGGTCCTCGGCGGTAACCCCGGAGAGGACCGCGACCAGCGAGGCGTCGCTGACCCCGGTCATGGGCAGGTCGATCAGTCCTCCCCACAGATGGGGGTGTTCCAGCGCCGCCACCCGGCCCAGCGCCCACAGGGCGTGGCCGCCCTTCCCGGGGGGCTCCTCGCCGGGTAGCCCCACGGCGCCACGGGTGGCGCACCACAGGCGGGTTTCGGTGTCGGCCAGCGTCTGGACGAGTGCGAGTCCGGTGGTTACGGCGGTGTCCTCGGCCAGTCCGAGCAGTGACAGCACTCCCGCCCAGAGGCGGCCGGAGGAGGAATTCTCCACCAGCTGCCGGAGTTCGGCCGCCGCGTCAGCCGGGTCGACCACCTGGACGAGTGGGGTTCCGCCGCTGCGGCGGATCACCTCGGCGCAGTCGGCGGCGGTCGCCTCGTGTTCGGGGTGTGCCAGCACCAGCCAGTTGCCCACGAGAACCGGGTCCACCGGGACGGAGACGGGCTGCCATTCCTCCCGGTATCGAAGGCTCTGGGAGGAGTAGAGGTCGTGCCAGCCCGCGAGTTTCGCCAGCGTGTCGTCGAGCTGTTCCCGGTCCTCGGTGTGGTCGATGCTGAGGAGTCCGGCAACGGCGTCCGCGTCGCCAACGCGCACTGCGGCCCAGAAGGCGTCATCGGCGCCCTGCCCGTCGGCCGCGCCTGCGGATGCGGGTAGCGGCCAGTACCTCTGGTGCTGGAAGGCGTAGGTGGGCAGGTCCACGACGTGACCGCCCAGGGAGCCGAGGACCTCGCCCCAGTCGAACCGCACCCCGGCGACGTGCGCTCCCGCGATCCCGGCGAACAGAGCCCCCACACCGTCGCTGCCCGAACGCTGCAACGGCACCACCGTCACCTCGGAGTGCCCAGCCAGACAGAGCCCCGCCTGCGCCGACAACACCCCGTCCGGGCCCAGCTCCAAGAACCGCGTGACCCCGGCGTCATGGGCCCGGCGGACCGCATCCGCGAAACGCACCGGCTCACGGATCTGCCCCACCCAGTAACCGGGGGTGTCGATCGCCCCCGGGGCCGTGGTGAGAACGGGAATCTGCGGGGGGTGGTACGTCAACGACTCGGCCACCGCGGTGAACTCGGCCAGCATCGGCTCCATCAAACGGGAGTGGAACGCGTGCGAGACCGCCAGCCGCTTCACCCGCACACCGTCGCCGCGCAACCGCTCCTCCAGGCCCGCAACGGCCTCCGCGTCACCCGACACCGTCACCGACACCGGCCCGTTCACCGCCGCCAGATCCACCCCGTCCGGCAGGACAAGCGCCTCCTCGGCCAGCCCCACGGCCAGCATCGCCCCACCGGCCGGCAACGCCTCCATCAACCGCCCGCGCGCCGACACCAAAGCGCACGCGTCGTCCAGAGACAGCACCCCCGCACAATGCGCCGCAGCCAGCTCACCGACCGAATGCCCCACCAGAACATCCGGGACCACCCCCCACGACTCCACCAACCGGAACAGCGCCACCTCCACAGCGAACAGACCCGCCTGAGCGAACACCGTCCGCTCCAGCAACCCCGCATCCTCCCCGAACACCACCCCACCCAACGGCCGCCCCACATCCACCCGCGCACACACCGCATCAAAAGCATCCGCGAACACCCCAAACGCCTCATACAGTTCCCGGCCCATCCCCGGCCGCTGCGACCCCTGACCCGAGAACAACAACGCCGACTTGCCCGAGCGAACCTCCCCGCTCACCACACCAGCAGCCGGCACACCCCCGGCCAGCGCACCCAACCCGGCCAGCAACTCCTCACGCCCACCACCCAGCACCACCGCACGATGCTCCAACGCCGCCCGCGTCGTCGCCAGCGACCACCCCACATCCACCACCGCCAACTCCGGCCGCGCCACAACAAACCCACGCAACCGCTCAGCCTGAGCACGCAAAGAACGCTCGTCCCGCCCCGAAAGCACCCACAAACCCACAGACGACGCAGAACCCGAACCCCCACCAACAACCCCAACCCCAACCCCAACCCCAGCCCCGGGCCCGGCCGCCGACCCGGACTCGGGCTCCTCAGCCGCAACCCCCTCCACAATCACGTGCGCATTGGTACCGCTCACACCGAACGAGGAGATTCCGACCCGGCGGGGTCGGCCGGTCTCCGGCCAGGGGCGTGCCTCGGTCAGCAGTTCCACCTCACCCGCCGACCAGTCCACCTGGGGGGTGGGCTCGTCGACGTGCAGCGTCTTCGGGAGTACGCCCCGGCGGATCGCCTCCACCATCTTGATCACTCCGGCCATCCCGGCGGCGGCCTGGGTGTGGCCGATGTTGGACTTGATGGAGCCCAGGTAGAGGGGCTCGGTGCGGTCCTGGCCGTAGGTGGCGAGCAACGCCTGCGCTTCGATCGGGTCGCCCAGCCTCGTGCCGGTGCCGTGTGCTTCGACGGCGTCGACCTCGGTGGGTGCGAGGGCCGCGCTTGCCAGGGCCTGGCGGATGACGCGTTGTTGGGCGGGTCCGTTGGGGGCGGTGAGGCCGCTGGAGGCGCCGTCGGAGTTGACCGCGCTGCCGCGCACGACCGCCAGCACCCGGTGCCCGTTGCGGCGCGCGTCGGAGAGCCGCTCCACCAGGAGCACCCCGACGCCCTCGCCCCAGCCGGTGCCGTCGGCGGCGGCGGCGAAGGACTTGCAGCGGCCGTCGGCGGCGCTGCCCTCTTCCAGGCCGAATCCCGCGAACATCATCGGCCCGGACATGACGGTGACCCCACTGGCCAGGGCGAGGTCGCACTCGCCGGCGCGCAGCGCCTGCGCGGCGAGGTGCAGCGCCACCAGGGACGAGGAGCAGGCCGTGTCCACGGTGACCGTCGGCCCCTGCAGTCCGAAGGTGTAGGCGATGCGGCCGGAGAGGACGCTGCCGGCGTTGGCGGTGCCCAGGTAGCCGTCGAGGGCTTCGGGGTCGACCACGGACGGGTAGTCGTGGTACATCACGCCGGCGAAGACGCCGGTGCGTCCGCCGCGCAGGGTGCGTACGTCGATGCCTGCCCGCTCGAACGCCTCCCAGGACGCCTCGAGGAGCTGGCGCTGCTGCGGATCGGTGGCGGCGGCTTCCCTCGGGCTGATGCCGAAGAGCCCGGCGTCGAAGTCGCCGATGTCGTGGACGAATCCGCCGCGTGGCGCGGCTGCCGTCCGTGCCGGGTCCCAGCCCCGGTCCGTGGGCAGCGGGCCCAGCGCGTCGGTGCCGGACTCGACCAGTGTCCACAGGTCTTCCGGGGAGCGGACGCCGCCGGGGAAGCGGCAGGCCATGCCGATCACCGCGATCGGTTCGCGTGGCTGGTCCTCCAGTTCGCGTACGCGGCGGTTGGCGTCCCGCAGTTGCGTCGTGGCTCGCTTCAGGTAGGCGAGGAGTTTTTCCTGCTGGTCCGGGTCCGTGTCGCTCATGGTCTGGTGTTCGTGTCCTCTCACGGCGTGTCGAACTCGGTGTCGAGGAGGTCGAAGACGTCCTCGATCGAGGCGGAGTCCAGGTTCTCTTCCGGCCTGGTCTGCTCGCCGTTGCATCGGTCGGCCAGGGCACGCAGTCGGGCCGCCACCCGGGCCCGGCCTTCCTTGTCGCCGTCCACCCGGGCCAGGTCGGTTTCCAGGCGGGCGAGTTCGGCCAGCAGTCTGTCGGCCTCCCGTACCGGTTCGGGTTTCAGTTCCCTGCGGAGGTAGCGGGCGAGTTCGGTGCAGTTCGGGTGGTCGAAGACGAGCGTGGCAGGCAGTCGCAGCCCGGTGCCGGCGGCAAGCCGGTTGCGTAGTTCGACGCCGGTCAGGGAGTCGAGGCCGAGTTCCAGGAAGCCCCGGTCGACGTCGATGTGCCCGGCGGTGGCGAAGCCGAGGGTGGTGGCCACCTGGCTGCGGACCAGGTCGAGCAGGATGCGCCGCTGGTCGGCCTCGGTCACTGCGGAGAGGGCGGCCCGCAGAGCCGCGGGGTCTGCCGGGCCGGCCTCCGTCCGCTGCTTCTGGCGGGGAACCAGTGTCCTGAACAGCGGGGGCACCTGGTCGCTCCCCCGCAAAGCCGCAGGCCGGAACGCCATCGGCACCACCAGGGGCCGGCCGGCGGCACAGGCTGCCGAGAAGGCGGCCATGCCGTCCTGTGTGGTGAGCGTGCTCATGCCGGAGCGCGTCACCCGGCGTACGTCGGCCTCGGTGAGTGTTCCGGTCAGTCCGGTGCGTTCGGCCCACGGCCCCCAGGCCAGCGACACCGCGGGCAGCCCCAGCCGGCGGCGGTGCGCGGCGAAGGCATCCAGGAACACGTTGGCAGCCGCGTAGTTGGCCTGTCCCGCTCCGCCGAGTACACCGGCCGCGGAGGAGAACAGGGCGAACGCTGTGAGGTCCGCGTCCTGGGTGAGTTCGTGCAGGTTGACCGCCCCTCGTACCTTGGGCCCGAGTACGCGCGCGAGGCTCTGATCCGTCATGTGGGTGAGTACGCCGTCGTCCAGGACGGCGGCGGTGTGCACCACCGCGGTCAGCGGGTGCCGTGCGGGGATCCGGGCCAGGGCGTCGGCCAGCGCTTCGCGGTCGGCGACGTCGCAGGCTGCCACGGTTGCCCGGGCTCCGAGATCCGCCAGTTCGGCGACCAGTTCGTCGGCGCCGGGAGCGGCCGGGCCGGTGCGGCTGATCAGCAGCAGGTGCCGCACCCCGTGGTGTCGCACCAGGTGCAGGGCGAGGGCGCTGCCGAGGGTGCCGGTGGCGCCGGTGACCAGTACGGTGCCGTCGGCTGTCTCCAGGCCGGTACGGGGCCCCGGTTCCGTCTCGTCGGCCGGTTCTTCGGGCGGAGGCATCCGGACCAGCCGGGGCGCGAGGAGCAGACCGCCGCGTACGGCGACCTCGGTCTCCTCCGCTTCCAGTGCGGCGACGACGGCCCGGTGCACCAGTGCGGGGTCGGGCTCGGTCGCCGGGTCGAGGTCGAGCAGCAGGAACCGGCCGGGGTGCTCGGCCTGTCCGGAGCGCACCAGGCCGCGTACGGGCGCGTTGACCAGGTCCATCAGGTCGTCGTCGCCGGTGGCGACCGCGCCTCGGGTGACCAGGACCAGGGGTTGTCCGGTGTGCTGTTCGTCGGCGATCCGGTCGCGGATCAGGCCGAGGGCCCGGGTGACGGCCTCTTCCACGGCGTCGGCCGTGTCGGGTCCGGTGGCGGGGGCGACGAAGGGCACGAGGACGATGTCGGCCTCGTCGGGCTTGGTGTCCCCGAACGCCCCGTCCAGCCAGGTGTCGCCGCCGAGCTGCGCGAGCCGGCCGGAGACGGCGGCGGGGAGCGGTATCTCGGTGTCCCAGTCGACGTGCAGGAGTGTGTCGGCCAGACCGTGGCGGGCAGCTGCCAGTTCGGCGCCCGCCGGCCGGGCCACCAGGGCTCCCACTCCGCCGACCGGGGTTCCGGTGTCGTCGAAGAGTTCGAGGCCGATGCCGTCGTCGGACTCGGTGAGCCTCACTCGGAGTGTCGCGGCGCCGGTGGCGGGCAGCGTCACTTCCCGCCACATGAAGGGGAGGTCTGCGGTGCGGCCGGCGTCGGCGTCGTCGCGCAGGCGGCGCAGCAGGCCGATGCCGTGCAGGGCCGCGTCGAACAGCGCCGGGTGGAGGAGGTAGCCCTTGTCGGACGCCTCCTCGGACAGCCGTATCTCGGCGAAGAGTTCGTCGCCGCGGTGCCAGGCTCCGGTGAGCGACCGGAAGGCGGGGCCGTAGTTGTAGCCGGCGTCGGCGATGCTCTCGTAGAAGCCGGTGAGTTCGACCGGTTCGGCGCCCGGTGGTGGCCAGGTGGTGAGCGAGTGCGCGGTGGACGCGGCGGCGGCGGGAGCCAGGGTGCCGGTGGCGTGCCGGACCCATGATGTGTCCTGGAGGTCGGCGTCGCGTGCGTGGACGGACACCTCTCGGCGGCCCGTCCCGTCGGGAGCGCCGGCCGTGAGCTGCACTTCCACGGTGTGGTTCTCGCCCAGCACCAGTGGGGCGCCCAGGGCGAGTTCCTCCAGTACCGGGGTCTGTACCCGGGTGCCGGCGTGCAGAGCCATCTCCACGAAGGCGGTGCCCGGCAGCAGGACGGCGCCGAGAACGGCGTGGTCGGCCAGCCAGGGGTGGGTGCGTGTGGACAGCCGCCCGGTGAACACGGTGCTCGCGCCGTCGGCGAGCGTCAGTGTGGCGGTGAGCAGCGGGTGTCCGGTGCTGCTCAGGCCTGCTGCGCCGAGGTCGCCGACGCCCGGGGACGCGGTGTCGAGCCAGTACCGTTCTCGTTGGAAGGGGTACACCGGCAGGGGAACGGTCCGCACCGGCAGCCCGGTGAGGGGTGTGGTGGGATCGGCCGTGCCTCCGTGGGTGTGGAGTTCGGCGACGGAGAGGAGGAAGCGTTCGATGCCGCCGTGGTCGCGGCGGAGCGTGCCGAGCACGGTGACGTCGCCGGGGGTGAGGTCGGGGATGTCGTCGAGGATTTCGCCGAGCGCGGGTACGAGGACGGGGTGCGGGCCGATCTCCACCAGGAACCGGGCGCCCTGTTCCACCAGCCCGCGTATGCCCCGGTCGAGGTCGACGGGTGTGGCGAGGTTCTGCTGCCAGTAGGCGGCGTCGAGCAGTTCGCCGTCGGTCCGCTCTCCGGTGACCGTGGAGTGGAACGGGATGCTGCTCGTGCTGGGGCTGAGGCCGGTGAGCAGTTCTCCCAGCTCCTGTGCCGCCGGCTCTACCTGGGCGCAGTGGGAGGAGAAGTCGATCTGGAGGCGTTTCGCGCGGACGCCGTCCTTCTTGCAGGCGGCGAGGAAGTCGTCCAGTGCCTCGTGTTCTCCGGCGACGATGCTCCACGCGGGACTGTTGATGCCGGCCAGCGAGAGCCGTGTGCCCCACGGCTCCAGCAGTGCGCGGGTCCTTGCCGACGGCAGGGCCACGGACGCCATGCCTCCCTTGCCGGACAGCGGGAGGAGGACCTTTCCGCGCAGGGCGACGACCCGGACCGCCTCGGCGCGTGTGAGCGCGCCGCAGGCGTAGGCGGCGGCGATCTCGCCGTGCGAGTGGCCCAGGACCATGTCGGGTTCGACGCCGTGGGCCCGCCAGAGCGCGACGAGCGCCGCGGTCACGCTGAACAGTGCGACCTGGGTCACATCGACCCGGTCCAGCGGCGGGGCGCCCTCGGCGCCGCGCAGCACGTCGATCAGTGACCAGTCCAGGTGATGGGCGAACTCCTCTGCGCACGCGTACAGTTCGGCGGCGAAGATTTCGGAGGTGTCCATCAGTTCGACGGCCATGCCTTCCCACTGGCCGCCCTGCCCGGGGAAGATGAAGGCGACCTTTCCGGGTCGTTCGACGCCCTGGACAAGGTGCGGTGCGGCGTCGCCGCGGGCGAGTGCCAGGAGCGCGGCCCGGCGGTCCGCGTCGTCGGCGGCGACCACGGCGGCGCGGTGTCCGAGCAGGGCACGGGTGGCGGTCAGTGAGTGGGCGAGGTCGGCGGGGTGGGCGGCGGGTGCGGAGTCCAGGTGTTCGAGGAGTCGCAGGGCCTGACCGCGCAGGGCTTCCGCGCTGCGGGCGGACAGCATCCAGGGGGCCACCACGCCATCGAGCTCGGGGGTGCCGGCGGGGTCGGGGGCGCGCTCCGGGTCCTGGGCGGTTGGCTCGGGCTGTTGCACGTACTGCTCCAGCACCAGGTGGGCGTTGGTGCCGCTGCCGCCGAAGGAGGAGACTCCGGCCCGCCGGGGGCGTCCGTCGGTGTCGGGCCAGGGGGTGGTCTGCGTCAGGAGTCTGACCGCGCCGGTCGACCAGTCGACGTGCGGGGTCGGTGCGTCGATGTGCAGGGTCTTGGGCAGGACTCCCTCGCGCAGCGCCATGACCGTCTTGATGACGCCACCGACGCCGGCCGCCGACTGGGTGTGACCGATGTTGGACTTCACCGAGCCGAGCCACAGCGGCCGGTCCTCGGCGCGGTTCTGGCCGTACGTCGCCAGAATCGACTGGGCCTCGATGGGGTCGCCGAGGGTGGTGCCCGTGCCGTGCGCCTCGACGGTGTCGATGTCGGTGGCGTCCAGTCGGGAGTTGGCGAGCGCCTGGCGGATGACCTTCTGCTGGGCACGGCCGCTGGGGGCGGTCAGTCCGTTGGAGGCGCCGTCCTGGTTGACGGCGGTGCCGCGGATGAGCGCGAGTACCGGGTGTCCCGCGCGCAGCGCGTCCGAGAGGCGCTCGAGGAGGATCACGCCGACTCCCTCGCCCCAGCCGGTGCCGTCGGCGGCCGCGGCGAAGGGCTTGCAGCGGCCGTCGGCGGCGAGGCCGCGCTGGCGGCTGAACTCGGTGAAAGAAGCGGGGGTGGCCAGGACGGCGGCGCCGCCGGCGACGGCCATGTCGCATTCGTTGTTCCGCAGCGCCTGGCAGGCGAGGTGGATGGCCACGGCGGAGGACGAGCAGGCGGTGTCGACGGTGGCGGCGGGTCCTTCGAGGCCGAAGGTGTAGGAGATGCGGCCGGACGCGGCGGCGGTTCCGGTGCCGGCGAGGAAGAAGCCCTCGGTCTCGTTGCCTGGCTGCTGGGCCCCGATGCCGTAGCCGACGAAGGAGGTGCCGACGAAGACGCCCGTCTGGCTGCCCCGCAGGGACGACGGGGCGATCGTGGCCCGTTCCATCGCCTCCCAGGTCGCTTCCAGCAGCAGCCGGTGCTGCGGGTCGGTGGCCGTTGCCTCGCGGGGGCTGATGCCGAAGAGGGAGGCGTCGAAGTGGGAGGCGTCCGTGAGGAATCCGCCCTCGTTGACGTAGGAGGTGCCGGGGTGGTCGGCGTCGGGGTGGTAGAGGTTGTCCACGTCCCAGCCGCGGTCCTGCGGGAAGGGCCCGATGGCGTCGGTGCCGTCCAGCACCAGGTGCCACAGGTCCTCGGGCGAGTTCACGCCGCCGGCGTAGCGGCAGCTCATGCCGATCACGGCCAGCGGCTCGTCCTCGGCGGCGCCGATGGTGCGGGCCGTGGTGTCCCCGGCCGGGTCCTGTTCGCCGAGCACCTCGGTGAGCAGGTGTTCGGCGAGGTCGGCGGGGGTGGGGTGGTCGAACACCAGCGTCGGCGGCAGTTTGCGGCCCGTGGCGGCCTGCAGGCGGTTGCGCACGTCGACGGCCATCAGTGAGTCGAAGCCCAGGTCCCGGAAGGCGCGGCCGGCCTCGATCGCGGCGGAGTCGGCGTAGCCGAGCGCGGCGGCGGCGTGCTCGGTCACGAGGGCGAGCAGGTGCTGGGTTCGCTGTGGTCCGGTCAACTCGACGAGCTGGGCGTGCAGTTCGTCGGTCTCGCCGGGGTGGTCGGCCGGGGTGTCGGGGGTCGTGAGTGCGGCCCGGGCCTCGGGGATGTCCATGATCAGGGGGCGGGCGCGGGCGGCGGTGTAGCCGGGTGCGAAGCGTGCCCAGTCGATGTCGGCGACGGTCAGGCAGGTGTCGTCGGCGTCCAGTGCCTGGTCGAGCGCTTCGAGGGCGAGGCGCGGATCCATCGTGTGCAGTCCGCGCCGGCCGAGTTCCGCGGTGGCCTGTTCGTCGTCGGCCATGCCGGCTCCGGCCCAGCCTCCCCAGGCGACGGCGGTGGCTGCCAGGCCCCGGGACCGGCGGTTCTGGGCGCGTGCGTCGAGTACGGCGTTGCCCGCCGCGTAGGCGGCCTGGCCCGCGCCGCCCCAGACGCCGGCGCCGGAGGAGAAGAGCACGAACGTGGTGGCGTCACCGGCCAGTTCGTCCAGGTGCCGGGCGCCTTCGGTCTTGGCGGCGGTCACCGCGGCGAGGTCGGTCTCCTCGCAGTCGGCGAGCGCGGTCGCCTGCGCCACACCGGCGGCGTGGATCACCGTGTCGGCGGGGTGCTCGGCGAGCAACGCGGCGATCTGGTTCCGGTCGGTGACGTCGCATGCGGTGATGATCGTCTCGACGCCTCGTGCGGTGAGTTCGGCGGCCAGCTCCGGGGCGCCGGGGGTGTCCGGGCCGCGGCGGCCGGTGAGGACGAGTTTGTGTGCGCCCCGGTCGGCCATGTGGTGGGCGAGGTGGCGTCCGATGCCGCCGGTGCCGCCGGTGATCAGCACGGTGGAACCGGGCTGCCAGGACCGGACCGGTGTGCTCTGCGGGGCGCGGACCATGCGGCGTACGAACACTCCGGCGGGGCGGAGCGCGAGCTGGTCCTCCGTAGCGGAGTCCGAGGAGTCCCCGGGCTGTTGTGCGAGGAGCCGCAGCAGCTTGTTCAGAACCCGGTCGTCCGGCTGCTCCGGCAGGTCGATGAGGCCGCCCCAGCAGTCGGGGCGTTCCAGTCCGGCCACCAGGCCCAGTCCCCAGGTGGCGGCCTGTGCGATGTCCCGTACCGGGTCCGTACGGCCGACGGAGACGGCGCCGCTGGTGACCAGGTGGATCGGGACCGGGGTCGGGCGGGCGGTGACGGTGCGCAGCAGGGTGAGGTTGCGTGCGGCTCCGACGCTGACGCCCGTGTGGAGAGGGTGCGGGCGGGAGTCGAGGGCGAGGAGCGAGATCACCCCGGACAGCGGCTGGTGCCCGGACGGTTCCTGGGGCGGTTCGGCGGTCACGTGGGCCGTGCCGCCGGCCTGGTCGACCAGTGCGGCGAGCCGGCCGGCCAGTTCCTGCTGTTCCTTGCCGGCGACGATGGCCCAGGTGCCGGTCAGTGCGGGCCGGCCGGGCCCGGTGAGGGGTGTGTGCTTCCACTCGACCCGGTAGCGCCAGCCGTCCACGGTGGACCGGTCGTGGGAGCGGCGCCGCCAGGCCGCGAGTGCGGGCAGTGCGGGGGCGAGGGCGTCGGTGCCCAGGGACGCGGCGACGCCTTCGGCGTCGCCGCCCTCCACCGCTGCCCAGAAGCGGTTCTCCTCGGCCGTGCCGCTCCGGGCGGGGCTGGCTGTGTCGTGCGAGGTGGGCTCCCACCAGTAGTGGTCCCGCTGGAAGGGGTAGGTGGGCAGGTCGACGGTGCTGCCGCGGGAGGCCCAGGAGGGGCCGACGCCCCGGGTGAACGCTTCGGCGAGCGAGACGGAGAACCGCTCCAGGCCGCCCTCCTCACGGCGCAGCGAGGCCAGCAGTACGGGGTCGGACGCTCCGGCGTCCTCCGCGGTCTCCTGTACGGCCCCGGCGAGCGCCGGGTGGGGGCTGCACTCGATGAAGACGCCGAACCCGTCGGCGAGCAGTGCGCGTGTGGCCGGGGCGAACTGGACGGTCTGGCGCATGTTGCGGTACCAGTACTCCGCGTCCAGCTCGGTGGTGTCGAGCAGTCCGCCGGTGACGGTGGAGTAGAAGGGGATGCGGGAGGCTCGTGGCCGTACGGGTGCCAGCACCGCGAGTGTTTCCTCGCGCAGCGGCTCGACGACGGCCGAGTGTGCCGCGCCCTTGATCCGGAGCTTGCGGCAGCGTATGCCCTCGGCCTCCAGTTCGGCGAGGAATTCGTCCAGCGGTGCCTCGTCGCCCGCGACGGAGACGGAGGTCACCCCGTTGACGGCGGCGATGCTGAGTGCGTCGCCCCAGCGTTCCAGTCGGGCCAGCGCTTGCTGTGCGGGCAGCGAGACGGAGGCCATCGCTCCCTGGCCGACCACACGGGACAGCAGACGGCTGCGGTGGGTGACGACCCGTGCGGCGTCCTCCAGGGACAGTGCGCCGGCAAGGTGGGCGGCGGCGATCTCTCCCTGCGAGTGGCCGACCACGGCCTCCGGCTCGACGCCGTGCTCGCGCCAGAGCGCGGCGAGCGCCACCATCGTCGCGAACAGCACGGGCTGGATGACCTCGGCCCGTTCCATGTTCCCGGCCCCGGGCAGGCCGCGCAGTGTGTCCTCGACCGACCAGTCGAGATGCTCCTGAAGTGCCTGCGCGCAGGTCCGCAGGGTGTTCCGGAAGGTCGCAGACTCCTGCAGCAGCCGGTCGGCCATGCCGGGCCACTGCGAGCCCTGGCCGGGAAGGACGAACGCCACCCGGCCGGTCCGGTCCGCTGTCCCGGTGACCAGTCCGGGCGTGGGGGTGCCCTCGGCGAACGCGGTCAGTTGGGCGTGGTGGTCGGGGCCGAGGAGGACGGCGCGGTGCTCGAAACGGGAGCGGGTGGTGGCCAGGGAGTGGGCCACGTCGTGGTCGGCGGGTGCGAGGTCGGCGTCGAGGCGGTCGGCGAGCTGTCGTGCCTGGGCGCGCAGGGCTGTGGGGGTGCGGGCGGAGAGCAGCCAGGGCAGTCCGGCCTCTGGACCCGTACCGGTGCCGGTGCCGGTGCTGGGCGCGTGCGGGAGGGGGGCCGGCTGCGGCTCCGGGAGGGCCTGTTCGAGGATGGTGTGGGCGTTGGTCCCGCTCATGCCGAACGACGAGACGGCGGCCCGGCGTGGACGCCCCTCGTCGGTCCACTCCACCTGCCGGGTCAGCAGCCGGACCCCGCTGCCCTCCCAGTCCACGTGCTGGGTGGGTTCGGTGATGTGCAGGGAGCGCGGCAGCACGCCGTGGCGCAGGGCCATCACCATCTTGATGATCCCGGCGACGCCGGCGGCCGACTGGGTGTGCCCGATGTTGGACTTCAGCGATCCCAGCCACAGCGGCTGTTCCTCGTCGCGCCCGCGCCCGTACGTGGCGATCAGGGCCTGGGCCTCGATGGGGTCGCCGAGTTCCGTGCCGGTTCCGTGCGCCTCGACCGCGTCCACGTCGGTGGTGTCCAGGCCCGCGTCGGCGAGCGCCGCCCGGATGACCCGCTGCTGGGCGGGGCCGTGGGGAGCGGTGAGGCCGTTGGACGCGCCGTCCTGGTTGACCGCGCTGCCGCGCACCACGGCCAGGACCGGGTGTCCGTTGCGGCGTGCGTCGGAGAGCCGCTCCACCAGGAGCATTCCGACGCCCTCGCCCCAGCCGGTGCCTTCGGCGTCGGAGGAGAAGGGGCGGCAACGGCCGCCGGGCGCGAGCGCGCCGCCCTGTGCGGCGTCGGTGAACATGCCCGGTATCGACATGATGGTGGCACCGCCGGCCAGTGCCATCGCGCACTCTCCGCGTCGCAGTGCCCCGATGGCCAGGTGGAGTGCCACCAGCGACGACGAACACGCGGTGTCCACGGTCACGGCGGGTCCTTCGAGGCCGAACGTGTAGGCCAGCCGGCCGGAGATGACGCTCGTCGCGGTGCCGGTGAGGACGTGGGGGCGGGAGCCCTCGGGCACGTCGAACCGGCCGAGGCCGTATCCGGAGGTGGCGGTGCCGACGTACACGCCGGTGGAACTGGCCCGCAGCCGGGCCGGATCGATGCCGGCCCGCTCGAAGGCCTCCCAGGAGGTTTCCAGCAGCAGCCGCTGCTGCGGGTCCATCGCCAGTGCCTCGCGCGGGGAGATGCCGAAGAACGCCGGGTCGAATCCGCCGGCGTCCTGGAGGAAGCCGCCTTCAAAGGTGTGCCGGTCCTCGGTCTCGCCGTAGATGTGGGCGAGGTCCCAGGCCCGGTCGGTGGGGAAGTCGCCGACGGCGTCGGTCTCGTCGGCGACGAGTCGCCACAGTGCCTCGGGGGTGTCGGCGCCGCCGGGGAAGCGGCAGGCCATGGCGACGATCGCGATGGGGTCACCGGCGGTCTCCGCACGGGTGGTGGCGGGCTCGGCGGGTGCGGGCGCGGCGAGGTCGCCGAGGACCTCGGTGACCAGGTGGGCGGCGAGGGCCTGGGGGGTGGGGTGGTCGAAGACGAGGGTCGCGGGGAGTCTGCGGCCGGCCGTCTGGCCGATGCGGTTGCGCAGCTCCACCGAGGTCAGCGAGTCGAAGCCGAGGTCCTTGAACGGCCGGGACGGGTCGACCGCGTCCGGCGAGGCGAAGCCGAGCACCGCGGCGACCTGGCCGCGGACCAGTTCGAGCACGGTGCGGATCCGGTCCTCCGCGGGCAGCCGGCGCAGCCGGTCGGCGAGGCCGCCCGGGGCGACGGAACGGTCGGCGACCCGCCGTGCGGGTCGGACCAGGCCGTGCAGCAGCGAGGGCAGCGTCGTCTGGGAAGCGGCGAGACGGGCGGTGTCCAGCGCGGTGGGCAGCAGTGCCGGGTCGGGCAGTGCCAGGGCGGTCTCCAGCAGGCCGAGGCCGTGCTCGGGGCTCAGCGGCGGGAATCCGGAGCGGCCGATGCGGGCCGCCTCGGACTCGGTGAGCGTGTCGGCCATGCCGCCGGCGCCGGCCCAGGGGCCCCAGGCAAGGGACAGCGCGGGCAGTCCGCGGGCGTGCCGGTGCCGGGCGAGAGCGTCCAGGTAGGCGTTGGCCGCCGCGTAGTTGCCCTGCCCGGGGCTGCCGAAGGTCCCGGACATCGAGGAGTACATGACGAACGCGGCCAGGTCGGCGTTGGCCGTTGCCTCGTGCAGGGCGGCGGCGGCGGTCTTGGGTGCGAGGACGGCCTCGAGCCGGTCCTCGGTGAGCGACTCGACCAGGCCGTCGTCGAGGATGCCGGCCGCGTGCACCACGGCGGTGAGCGGATGCTGCTCCGGGACTTCGGCGAGCAGGGCTTTCAGTGCCTCGGGATCGGTGACGTCACAGGCCGCGACGGTGACCTCGGCTCCCAGGGCGGCCAGTTCGGCGCTCAGTTCGCCGGCGCCGTCGGCTTGTGCTCCCCGTCGTCCGGCCAGCAGCAGGTGGCGCACGCCGTGTTCGGTGACCAGGTGTCGGGCGGTGAGGGCGCCGAGTGCTCCCGTGCCGCCGGTCACCAGGACCGTGCCGTGCGCGTTCCACCCGCCCGGCACCGACAGCACGACCTTGCCCACGTGCCGGGCCTGGCTCATGAAGCGGAACGCCTCCGGTGCCCGCCGCACGTCGAAGACCCGCACCGGCGGCAGCTCCAGCGTTCCTGCCGCGAACAGCCCCAGGATGTCGGTGAGGATCTCCCCGATCCGCTCCGGCCCCGCCTCCTGCAGGTCGAACGCCCGGTATGCACGCCCGGCGAACGCGTCTGCCTCCCGCACGTCCGCCTTGCCCATCTCCACGAACCGTCCCCCCGGCACCAGCAGGCGTGCCGAGGCATCGACGAACTCACCGGCCAACGCGTTGAGGACCACGTCGACTCCGCGCCCGCCGGTCCGCTCCCTGAACGTCTCCTCGAACCCGGTGTCCCGCGACGACGCGAGATGCTCCGCGTCCAGTCCTGTGGCGGTCCACTTCGCGGGCGACGCCGTCCCGTACGTCTCCGCGCCCAGGTGGCGTGCCAGCTGCACCGCCGCCATCCCGACGCCACCGGCCGCCGCGTGTACCAGCACCGACTCGCCGGCGAGCAGCCCCGCCAGGTCCACCAGTCCGTAGTACGCCGTCACGAAGGCGATCGGCACCGACGCCGCCTGCGCGAAAGTCCAGCCGTGCGGTATCCGGGCCACCAGCCGCTCGTCGGTCACCGCCAGCGGACCCATCGCACCGTCGAAGAACCCCGTCACCCGGTCCCCCACCGCGCAGCGGGACACCCCGGGGCCCACCTCCACGACCACGCCGGCGGCCTCGCCGCCCACCAGCACCTCGCCCGGGTACATCCCCAGTACGTTCAGCACGTCACGGAAGTTCACCCCCGCCGCGCGCACCGCCACCCGCACCTGGCCCGGCCGGAGTTCTCCCGCCGCGTCCGGCGCCGCGAGCAACGCCACGTTCTCCACGGCGCCGCGCTCGGGCACTCCCACCCGCCACGCCTCACCGGGGGGCGGCACGAGGCCGCGGTCCGCGGCCGTCAGCCGTGCCGCGAGCACGGTGTCCCCGCGTACGGCGGTCTGTGGGTCACCGGACATGACGGCCAGGGCTAGTGCCCGGGCGTCGTCCCCGGCCGCCGTGTCCAGATCGGCCAGGACGATCCGGCCGGGGTGTTCCGACTGCGCCGAGCGCACCAGACCCCATACGGCGGCCCCCGCCACATCGGGCAGGGTGTCGGCGGGGTCGGCCTGCACCGCGCCGCGGGTGGCGACGATCAGGGTGCTGTCCGCGTACCGGTCGTCGCCGAGCCAGGACCGCAGTTGCCGGAGCACCGCGGTGGTGCGGGCGAGCGCAGCCTGCGCGTCGGTGGAGGGGTGCGCGTCCGGGCAGGCGGACAGCACCAGATGGGTGGGGGGTCGGCCGTTGCCGGCGAGGGCGTCGAGGGTGCCCGCCCGGCCGACCAGCGCTTCGCCGCCGCCGAACTGCGCGAGCTCGCCGGGTCCGGGGCCGGCCGCCGGGAGGGGCGTCCACTCCAGCCGGTAGAGGTCGTCGGGCTGCCGTGCCTCGTCGGTGAGGACCGGTGTGGGCCGGGTGACGACGCGCTCCACGGTGACAACCGGGCTGCCGGCCGGGTCGACTGCCCGTACCCGGAGGCCGTCGCCGCCGTCCGCGGGCGAGACCCGGGCTCTCAGGAGGGTCGCCCCGGATGCCCAGAGGGTCACCCCGGACCAGGAGAAGGGCAGGCCCGTCCCGGTGCCGTCCCCCTGTACGGCGGCCGACTGGAGCGCGGCGTCGAGCAGGGCCGGGTGCAGTCCGAAGCCGGTGGCGGCGCTCTGGGGCAGGGTGAGTTCGGCGAAGACGTCCGTGCCACGCGTCCACGCGGCGGATACGCCGCGGAACAGGTCGCCGTACTCCAGTCCGGCCGTCGCGAGCCGCTCGTAGAGCGCGGCCGGGTCGGTGGGGGTGGTGTCCTGGGGTGGCCATACGCCGACGAGTTCGGGGTCCTCGGTGACGGTGTGGGGCCGGGGGGCGAGGACACCGGTGGCGTTGCGGGTCCAGGGGCGGTCCGGCCAGCCGTCGGCCGTGCCCCCGTCCTCGCGCCGGGAGTGCACGGTGAGGCTCCGTCTGCCGTCGTCGTCGGCTGCGCCCACGGCCAGTTGTACCTGCACGGCACCGTTCTCGGGCACGATCAGCGGTGCTTCCAGGACCAGCTCGTCCAGTTGTTCGGTCTGCGCCTGCTCACCGGCTCGTATCGCGAGGTCCACGAACGCCGTGCCGGGCACCACGATGCGGCCGTGCACCCGGTGCTGTGCCAGCCACGGCTGGGTGGCCGGGGAGATCCGGGAGGTGAAGAGGTATCCGTCGTCCTCCGCGAGCGCGACACCCGCGCCCAGCAGCGGGTGATCGGTGACGCCGAGGCCGGCGGACGCGACATCGCCCGTCCAGGAGATGCCGGAGGGCCAGTAGTGGTCGGCGGCGAAGGCGTACAGGGGCAGTGCGACACGCCGGCCACCGCCGCGCGCGAACACGGCGGGCCGGTCGAGATCGGCACCGCGTGTGTGGAGGCGTGCGATGCCGCGCAGCAGTGTGGTGTGCTCGTCGTGGCCGGGGCGCAGGGCGGGGGCGGCGGTCGTGTCCTCGGTGAGGTGCGGTACGAGGGCGGACAGGGCGCCGTCGGGGCCGAGTTCGAGGAACGTGCCGGCACCGGCGTCATGGGACCGGCGGACGGCGTCGGCGAAGCGGACGGGTTCGCGGATCTGCCCCACCCAGTAACCGGGGGTGGCCAGGTCACCAGGGGCGGTGGTGAGAACGGGGATCTGCGGGGCGTGGTAGGTCAGCGACTCGGCGACCGTGGTGAACTCGGCCAGCATCGGCTCCATCAGACGGGAGTGGAACGCGTGCGAGACCGCCAGCCGCTTCACCCGCACACCGTCGCCGCGCAACCGCTCCTCCAAGCCGCCGACGGCCTCCGCGTCACCCGACACCGTCACCGAGGCAGGCCCGTTCACCGCCGCGAGATCCACCCCGTCCGGCAGGACAAGCGCCTCCTCGGCCAGCTCCACGGCCAGCATCGCCCCACCGGCCGGCAACGCGTCCATCAGCCTGCCGCGCGCCGACACCAGAACACACGCGTCGTCCAGAGACAGCACCCCCGCACAATGCGCCGCAGCCAGCTCACCGACCGAGTGCCCCACCAGCATGTCCGGGACCACACCCCACGACTCCACCAGCCGGAACAGCGCCACCTCCACAGCGAACAGACCCGCCTGAGCGAACACCGTCCGCTCCAGCAACCCCGCATCCTCCCCGAACACCACCCCACGCAACGGCCGCCCCACATCCACCCGCGCACACACCGCATCAAAAGCATCCGCGAACACCGGGAACGCTTCGTACAGTTCGCGGCCCATCCCGGGCCGCTGCGACCCCTGACCCGAGAACAGCAGCGCGAGGGAGCCGGGGTGGGTCTTGTCGGTCACCACCGAGGGTGTGTCCTCGCCCTCGGCCAGTGCCCGCAGCCCGGCCAGGAGCTGTTCCTGGCTGTCTCCGAGGACCACCGCCCGGTGTTCCAGTGCCGCACGGCCCGTCGCCAGCGAGTGGCTCACATCGGCCGGGTGTGCCTGGGCGGCCACGGGCAGCAGCAGCCCGGCCTGGCGGCGCAGCGCACTGGCGGAGCGGCCGGAGACCGGCCATGCCAGCAGTCCGGTCTCATCGTCCGTCACGGTCCCGGTGGCCGGCTGGCCGGTGTCCGTGCCGGGTGCCTCCTCGATGATGATGTGGCCGTTGGTGCCGCTCACGCCGAACGAGGACACACCGGCCCGGCGCGGCCGCTGTCCCCGGGGCCAGGGGCGGCCCTCGGTCAGGAGTTCCACCGCGCCCGTGGACCAGTCGACCTGGGTGGAGGGCTCGTCCGCGTGCAGGGTCGGGGGCAGCTGTTCGTGGCGCAGGGCCTGCACCATCTTGATGACGCCGGCGACGCCCGCCGCGGCCTGTGCGTGCCCGATGTTGGACTTGACCGAGCCGAGCAGCAGGGGGCGTCCCTCCGGGCGGTCCTGGCCGTATGCGGCGAGCAGTGCCTGCGCCTCGATCGGGTCGCCGAGCCTCGTGCCGGTGCCGTGCGCCTCGACCACGTCCACGTCGGACGCGGTGAGGTGGGCGTCGGCGAGTGCCTGGAGGATGACGCGTTGCTGGGAGGGGCCGTTGGGTGCGGTGAGGCCGTTGGAGGCGCCGTCCTGGTTGACCGCGCTGCCGCGTATGACCGCGAGGACCTCGTGGCCGTTGCGCACGGCGTCGGAGAGCCGCTCGACGAGCAGGACGCCGACGCCCTCGGACCAGCCGGTGCCGTCGGCGTTTGCCGAGAAGGATTTGCAGCGGCCGTCGGCGGCCAGTCCGCGCTGTCTGGTGAACTCGGTGAAAACGCCGGGTGTGGCCATGACGGTGACGCCGCCGGCGAGTGCGAGAGTGCTCTCGCCGCTGCGCAGCGACCGGCAGGCCAGGTGCAGGGCGACCAGCGACGACGAGCACGCCGTGTCCAGGGTCACCGCGGGCCCTTCCAGGCCGAGGGTGTAGGCGACCCGGCCGGAGATCACGGCGGTCGCGCCACCGGTCAGCTGGTGTCCCACGGAGCTCGGTTCGTTCGCCAGCAGCCGTAGGTAGCCCTGGTCGTTGCCGCCGGCGAAGACCCCGGTGCGGGTGCCGCGGACCGACTGGGGGTCGATGCCGGCGTCCTCGAACGCTTCCCAGGCCGCCCGGAGCAGCAGCCGCTGCTGGGGGTCCATCGCCAGTGCCTCGCGCGGCGAGATGCCGAAGAAGCCGGCGTCGAACTCGGTCGCGTCGTGGACGAATCCGCCCTGGCGTGCGGAGCTGTGTCCCTCGGTGTCCGGGTCGCCGTCGAAGAGCCGGCCCAGGTCCCAGCCCCGGTCCTGGGGGAAGGGGGAGATCGCGTCCTGTTCCCCTGCCACCAGCCGCCACAGGTCATCGGGCGTGTGGACGTCGCCCGGGTAGCGGCAGCTCATGCCGATGATCGCGATCGGCTCCTGGTCGGCGGCCTCCCGGTCGCGCAGCTTCTGCTTCGTCCTGCGCAGATCGATCGTGACCAGCTTGAGGTAGTCCCGGAGCGTCTCGTCCTCTGCCATCTGCCAGTGCCTCCCAGGCTTCCCGCTCGGCCACGGTCCACCCGGGGCCGCCGTGCCGCGGGTGCCGTGTCCCAGCACATCCGCACATCCGCGTCCGCACGCTATGGACGCCTCGCGAAGGCGGACAACCCCTATGGGGTGAGGACGCCGCCCCTTATCTCCGGTGACCGGGCCGTGGCCCGGTCACCTGCCGGTTCTCAGCGCAGGCTGACGGGGAACTGGAGCATTCCGCGGACGATGAAGGAGCCGCGTCTGCGCACCGGTCCGGCCCGGCGGATCCCGGGGAGCCGGGCGGCGAGGGCGGCCAGCGCGGTCTCCGCTTCCATGCGGGCCAGGGCGGCGCCGAGGCAGAAGTGGATGCCCGCCGAGAAGGCCAGGTTCTCCGGTCCCGGGTCCCGGGTGATGTCGAACCTTCCGGGGTCGGGATAGGCCTCCGGGTCCCGGTTGGCGCCGCCTGCGCAGATCGCCACTTCCTCGCCCGCGGCGATCGTTTCGCCTTCCAGTTGGAGGTCGGTGTGCGCGATCCGGCGGTACTGCTGCACGGAGGGGTCGTAGCGCAGGGTTTCGCGTACGGCGGCGGGGGCCAGTGACGGGTCGGCGGCCAGCATGTCCCACTGCCCGGGGTGTTCGAGGAGTGCCAGGAGCCCGTTGCCGATGAGGTTGACGGTGGTCTCGGTACCGGCCAGCGGCAGGAACATGCACAGCGGGACCATCTCGTCCATGGTCATCCGGCCGTCCTCGACCGCCGGGAGCAGATCGCTGATCAAGTCCTCGCGCGGGTCGGCCCGCCGTTCGGCGATGATCTCCTGGAACAGCGCCGTCATCTCCGCGATGGCCGCCACCACGCCCCGCGCGGCCGGGGCGGTGGCCACGCCGTCGAGCAGGTAGGCCATGCGGCGGCTGAGCCGGAAGAACAGCTGGCGGTGGTGGGGCGGGATGCCGACCAGGTCGCCGATCACCCGCAGCGGGAGCTGCTGGGCGAAGGCCCGCATGAAGTTGACCTGGCCGCGCCCCGCGAGCATTTCGTCGATGAGTTCGTCGGTGAACCGTTCGACGTGCGGCTGCCAGTAGGCGAGCCGGCGCGGGTTCAGCGAGGGGGTGGCGAGCTTGCGCAGCCGTGTGTGGTCGGGCGGGTCCAGTCCGAGCATCGAGTTGTCGAACGGCATGAACTCGGGGGGTTTCTCGCCTTGGGGGGTACGGACGCCGAAGCGCCGGTCCCTCAGGATCTGGTTGGCGAGGCGGTGGCTGGTGGTCGTCCAGACACCGACCGCGCTGCGGTGGAGCGTGCCGCGCTCGCGGAGCTGCTCGTAGAGCGGATAGGGATCGTCCGGTACCAGCAGGATCGAGGCGTACGGGTCGCCGTCCGCGGCCGCTGTGCGCAGGGCTTCCTGTACCACGGTCGCCTGGTAGTGGGCTTTGTGCTCCGCCTCGAGCTCCGACATGCCCTCACCCCCCGCGTCGGGCAGTCCCTCTGCACCGGCCGTCACCCTATGAGAGAGCGCCCCCCTAGCCTCAACCCCTAACCGGCGCGTGCGGCGGGGGTGTGGCGGGCGGAGGGCGGCGGGCTGTCGTCGCGGGCCAAGTCCGCTCTTCCTGTGCCGCGGCGGCCGGTGGTCGCCGTCCGGCCCGGCTGCTGGGCGGCGGGTGCTGCGAGCCGTACGGGGTGCGCCCCGGGGTGCCCTGTGAGCGTCGGGCGGTTCCCGCGCGGCGGTCGGGCGGACACCGGGCGTCAGCGTCCCTTGCGCGGCGCTGTGGTGGTGTCCGGCGGGGTTGTCCTGCGGGACCGGGCGCCGGGACTCGGCCGGCAAGTTAGGGGTTCTCCGTGTCTCGGCGGCCCCCATAGCCTGTGGGGCAGACACCGGCTGTGCGAGACAGGGGGCTGTGTGACGGCTCCGGAGCCGGTGTCCGTGTACGCGTCGGCCGGGGTCTTCGGCCGGAGAGGCGGGCACGCGGATCTCCCGCCCCGCAGGCACGGCAACCACCGACGTAGAGGGATGGACGGCATGAGCGTTCTCTACGACCCGAACGATCCCGCCCTTGCCGCCGACAGGTTCGCCTACTACAAGCGGCTGCGCGAGGCGGATCCGGTGCACGAGATCGCATCGGGTTACTGGCTGCTCACCCGGTACGACGACGTGGAGGCGCTGCTGCGCTCCCCGCACTCCTCCAGCGCGTTCCCCAAGGACCCGGGCTGGGCGATGAGCCGGGGTGGGCCGACCTGTCCGGCCATGCGCAGTGTCAGCAAGTGGCTGCTGCTGCAGGACGGGGCCGAGCACCGCCGGCTGCGCAAACTGATCGCGCGGGTGTTCACGCCGCGCTACATCGACCGTCTGCGGCCGCGTATCGGGGAGATCGTCGATGATCTGCTCGACAGCATGGGTGAGGGCGAGGTCGACCTGATCCGGGACCTGGCGCTGCCGATGCCTGTCACGGTGGTCGGGGAGCTGCTGGGGATTCCCGTCGAGGACCGGGCGCGGTGCCGTGACTGGACCGACAAGGTGGGTTACATCCTGGATCCCGATGTGACGCCCCGCAGGCGTATCGCCATGAACAAGGCGGAGCCGGAGTTCCGCGCGTACCTGCTGGACCTGATGGCCTCCCGGCGCGGTGCGGACCCGGACAACGACCTGTTGTCGGTGCTGATGACGGCGGAGGGCAACGAGCAGCTCACCGAGGAGGAGGTTGTCGCCAACATCCTGCTCATCTTCAACGCGGGTCACGAGACGACGGTCAACCTGATCGGCAACGGGATGCTGGCTCTGCTGCAGCAGCCCGAGGCGCTGGAGGCGCTTCGGGCGGACCCGGGGCTGATGACGACGGCGGTGGATGAGCTGTCCCGGTTCGATCCGCCGGTGACCCTGTCCAGCCGGATCGCGACCGCGGAGATGGAGTTCGGCGGCAAGGTCATTCCGCCGGGTTCGCATGTGATCGGTTTCCTGGATGCCGCGGGCCGGGACCCGGAACGCTATCGCGACCCCGATCGGCTGGATCTGGGCCGTACCGAGCCGAAGACGCTGGCGTTCAGCGCCGGCCCGCACTTCTGCCTGGGCGCGGTGCTGGGGCGTCTGGAGGCGGCCACCGTGTTCTCGAAACTGCTGGAGCGGTATTCGAAGATCGAGCTGCTCCGCGAGGATCTGCCGGTGAACAAGCACTTCAACCTGCACGGGCTGCTGGAGCTTCCCCTGCGGCTCTCCCGCTGAGGGCCCGCATCCGCTGCGCGCCCGTACCCGGGCCGGGGTGCGGGCGCGCGGCGCTGTCCGGTTGGCACCGGCGGTATCTGCGGGATCAGAGGGTGCGCAGCGCTTCCCGCAGGGCCGCGATCACCTTGTCCTGCTGTTCCTCGCTGAGCGACGGGTACATCGGCAGGGAGAAGATCTCGTCCGCCAGTGCCTCGGTGACCGGCAGCGAGCCCTTGGCCTGCTCCAGGTGGGCGAACCCGTCCATGGTGTGCACCGGCCGGCGGTAGCTGACGGTGAGGTGGATGCCCTGGGGCTGGAGGGCCTCGATGACCGCGTCGCGGCGGGGGTGCCGTGCCACGTAGAGGTAGTAGACGTGGTCGTTGCCGGGTGTGACCGCGGGCAGGACCAGGTCGGTGTCGGCCAGCGCCTCGGTGTAGCGGGCCGCGATCCGGCGGCGGGCCTTGATGTAGCCGTCGAGCCGCCGCAGCTTGCGGCGCAGGATCTCGGCGTGCACCTCGTCGAGGCGGGCGTTGTGGGCAGGGGTCTGGATGACGTGGCGTTGCTGCTCCATACCGTAGTAGCGGAGTCTGCGCAGCGCGGTGTCGGTGTCGGCGTCGTCGGTGACCACCGCTCCTGCGTCGCCGTAGGCGCCGAGGACTTTCGTCGGGTAGAAGGAGAAGGCCGCGGCTCTGCCCGTGGTGCCGGCCGGCCGGCCGTTCTGCCGGGCGCCGTGCGACTGGGCGCAGTCCTCGAGGATCACCAGGTCGTGGCGGGCGGCGAGTTCTTCCAGGGCGGGGAGGTCGGCGCACTGACCGTAGAGGTGGACGGGCAGCAGGCAGCGGGTGCGTGGCGTGATCGCGGCCTCGACCTGGGCGATGTCCATCAGGTAGTCGTTCTCGCGGACATCGACGAGGACGGGGGTGGCTCCGGCCTGGTCGATGGCGATGACGGTGGGTGCGGCGGTGTTGGAAACCGTGATCACTTCATCGCCCGGTCCCACGCCCAGGGCGCGCAGTGCGAGAACGAGGGCGTTGGTGCCGTTGTCGACGCCGGCACAGTGCGCCGTCCCGAGGTAGGCGGCGAACTCCTCCTCGAAGCCGCTGACGGAGGGTCCGAGTATCAGCTGTCCGGAACGGAACACCTGGTCGACAGCGTCGAGGATGTCCTCACGCTCTGCCTCGTACTCGGCGAGGTAGTCCCATACGCGCGTGGTCATGGCCGTGTCTCTTCCTTCCGGGCCGGCAGGGCGGTCCGCCTCGTGGCCGGGGGTGGGCGGCGGCGAAGCCGGCCCCTGGGGGGCGCAGGGCCGCGTCCCTCCTTTCAGCCGGCGGTCCGGTGGCGGATGGTGAGATCCTCCAGGACGGGGACGATCTCGTTGGGTGAGGGCGCGGCGAGTACGTCCTTGCGGAGTGCGGCGGCTCCCTCGCGGAACGCCGGGTCCTCCAGCAGCCGCACGAGGCTGTCCCGGACCCGCTCGGGGGTGAGCTGATCGACGGGCAACGAGAGGCCCGCGCCGGACTGTTCCAGGAGGTCGCCTCGGACCAGGGTGTCCCAGAGGCCCGGCAGGATCATCTGGGGGACGCCGTAGTAGGCGGCGGTGGACTGTACGCCCGCGCCGCCGATGTGGATGACGGCTGAGCAGGTGGGCAGCAGGGCGTGCATGGGCACGAACTCCACGACGGTGGCGTTCTCCGGTGCCTGGTCCACCGACTCCCCGGGTCCCGGCCGCAGTGTGGCGATCAGGTCGATGTCCAGCCCGGTGAACGCCTGCAGGGCGCTGATGCCGAACATGTCGAATCCGAAGTAGCCGCGGACGGAGATGCCGGCGGTCACGGCGACGCGGGGTCTGGCGGGCTCGGCAGCCAGCCACGGGGCGAGCTCGGCCGGCCCGTTGTAGGGCACATACCGCACGCTGACGACGGGCAGGCCGTTGTCGATCCGGTGGCTGGGCGGGTTGGGGTCGATCGTCCACTGCCCGTTGGCAACAGTCTCGTCGTACGTGGCGCCGTGCCGGGCGAGGGACTCGGTGAGCCACTCCCGCAGCGGATCCACCCGCTGGTCCTCGGGGCGCTCGGCGAGCCGGGCCAGGAAGTCGTTGCGGGAGCGGGTGACGACGTCGGCTCCCCACAGCATGCGGGCGTGTGCGGCGCCGGTGACCCGGGCGGCGACGGCGCCGGCCCAGGAGAACTGCTCCCACACGATCAGATCGGGCTGCCACGACCGGGAGTACTCGACCAGTGCGTCGAGGAACTCGTCGTTGTTGATGGTGCGGAAATACCGGGAGGTCGTCTCGTCGAAGAACCGCAGGAGTTCGTCGTGCCCCAGGTCCGCGGAGTGTGTCACGGCCTCGGCGACCCGGGCCGGCCAGCCTTCGTCCTGGTTGGCCTCCATGACCTGCTTCCACCGGTGGTCGGACCCCAGCGGGACAGCCGTGAGCCCCGCCTCGGTGACGGCCTGCGCCATGTCCGGCTGGGTGGCGGTGCGGACCTCGTGGCCTGCTGTGCGCAGCGCCCAGGCCAGCGGCACCATGCTGAAAAAGTGCGTCTTCTCCGCATGCGCGACGAAGAGTATGCGCATTGTCGTCCTCCAGGCGGGCCCGCCGACGGAAACGGTCCGGACTCGTTTCTCATGCTCGGTTCACGCTGAGAACCTAGGGACTGCCGTGAACGGGGAACAACCCCTACCTCCCCTACAACCTGACCGGCGCCACCCCAGTGTCCGGTTTCGCCGGCGCCGTGTCCGCCCGGTCCGTGGTTTCCTGACCGCCCGTCGGCCGGACCGCCCCGAAGCTACTTTCGGGTAGGAAATGGGATGGTGTTTTCTCCATTCTGTGGAAGCCTCCGGTCCGCACCCGGCATTCCGGCGTATTCGGCCTGGCGTTCACCTCGATTCCTCCGGAGGGATACCGGCCGGTCCGTGAACGGCCGGCTGCCCGATATGTTTTGAAACCGCCCTGCCCCCGGGGTGCCGCCCGGGAAGTCCTGCCCGGCGGCGGGTTTCGTTCACGTTCTCCCGCGGGTGAGCGGCCCGGTGCCCCGCGCCCGCCGGGGGGGGCGGTCGCGTTCCCCGGTGTGCGGGCGCATCGGTCTTTTCGGCTCCGTGTAGGGGCTGCGCCATTTCAATATAGGGGTGATCAGGAATGGGACGGAGAGGTGGCCGGACGTATGCTTCTTGCGTTCTTCTGCCGCGGGGGCGCTGCCATACCGGTGTCCCGGCCTGTGTTTGATGTGAGGCCGGGTGACGGAACTCGACGCCGTTGGTCTCTTCATCATTCGTGCTCATGCCGAAGCGTGCCGGCCGCCCGGTTATCCGGGGCGGAAGCGGTACCCGATCGCCGGTGAGGGGGGATTTTGCCGTCGCGAGGTGAGGTACGGCCAGTCTTTTCACCAGCGCCCCCATCGCCCGTCACGGGCTTTTCCCGGCGACCGGCGTCGCTGACGCGGCCGGTACGTGTGCGTGCGCGGGGCCCGGTCCGGTCCCGGACTGCCCGGCGGGGGCGCCGTCCCCTCCCCTGCCGCGCCCGGTGCGCCGCCGGCGGCGGACCCTCCCCCGCCCGCCGGTCTCCCCCGCCCGCCAGGCCTCTCCCGTCGCCCGGTCGCTCCCGCCGGTGCGGGTGCGGGTGCGGGTCGTGCGGGCCGCGTCCGGGCATCCGTGCGTCACCGCGAGGGCGGCCGTGATCCTGCCTCACGTTCTTCCGTCCGGGCCCGTCGGGCCGTGCCGCCGCACGGCCGGGGCGGCAGGACGGCCTCAAGCGGCTCCGGCACGTCCGGCGGCTTTCCGGCACCAGGACAACAAGGAGACCTGACCCATGGCCACTGTTCTCGACGGCGTCCGCCCGGACGGCGGGACACCGACCCTGACCGGGCTGCTGCGCCTGCGCGGTGAGCGGCAGCCCGACGACACCGCCTACGTCTTCCTCCACAACGGCGAGGACCCCCAGGAGTCCCTCACCTACGGCGAGCTCGCCGGTGCGGTGGATGTCCGGGCCCGGTGGTTCGCCGCCCGGGGCATGAGCGGGCAGAGCGCCGTGCTCATGTATCCGCCGGGGCTGGAGTTCATCGTCACGCTCCTGGGGTGCATGGGGTCCGGGGTGGCCGCGGCGCCCGTCCAGACGCCGCGCCACCTCAAGGACGTGGAGCGCATCCGCCGCATCGCGCGGGACTCCGGAGCAACGGCCGTGCTCACCGAGACCTCGCTCAGAGGCGAGCTGGAGGACCTGTTCGGGGACCTGGAGGACCTGCTGGGCCTCACGGTCCTGGACACGGCCGGCCTCCCCGCGGCGGGGGGCGGCGTGCCGGGGCCGTCCGGGCCGGTCCCCGCCCCCGGCCCGGACGACGTGGCCCTGCTCCAGTACACCTCGGGCTCCACCGGCGACCCCAAGGGTGTCGTCGTCACCCACGCCAACTTCCTCGCCAACGTCGCCGAGACGGATGCCCTGTGGCCGTGCGCGCCCGAAGGCACCGTGGTCAGCTGGCTGCCTCTCTTCCACGACATGGGCATGCTGTTCGGGGTCGTCATGCCGCTGTGGGCCGGTATCCCCTCGTACCTGATGGCACCCGCCGCCTTCATCCGCCGGCCCGCCCGCTGGCTGGAGGCGATCGCCCGGTTCCGGGCCACCCACTCCGCGGCGCCCAGCTTCGCGTACGAGATGTGCGCGCGGGCGGCGGCGGAGGGGAAGGCCGACGGGGTCGGTGACCTCTCCTCGTGGCGGGTGGCGGCCAACGGCGCCGAACCCGTGCGCTGGCGTGCGATCAGGGACTTCACCGAGGCGTTCGCGCCGCACGGCTTCCGGCCCGAAGCCATGTGCCCGGGATACGGGCTCGCCGAGAACACCCTGAAGGTCACCGGCAGCGGCCAGGACCGCGAACCGACGGCCGTGTGGCTGTCCTCGGCGGCGCTGGGGGAAGGCCGCGTGGAGATCGTCGATGCGCGGACACCCGGCGCCGTCCCGGTCACCAGCAGCGGCCGCACCGTCGCGGGCACCGAGGTGCGGATCGTGGATCCCGGCACGTCACGCGCCTGCCCGCCGGACGTCATCGGCGAGATCTGGGTCAGCGGACCGTGCGTGGCGGCGGAGTACTGGGGGCGTCCGGAAGCGAGCGCGGAGACCTTCGGCGCACGGATGAGGGACGCCGACGGGCGCCCCGGGGACGGGCGGACCTACCTGCGCACCGGGGACCTGGGCTTCCTGCACGCCGGTGAACTGCATGTCGCCGGCCGCTTCAAGGACCTGATCATCCACCAGGGCCGCAACTACTACCCCCAGGACGTCGAACTGTCCGCGGAGAGATCCGCGGACGGCCTGCACCCCAACTGCGCTGTCGCGTTCGCCGTCGAACGCGACGGGAAAGAACGCCTGGTGGTCGTCGTCGAGGCCGACGGCCGGACGGTGCGCGCTCACGGCACGGAGAGCCTGCGTGAACGGGTCGTCCGCGCGGTCCACGACCACCACCGTCTGACGGCCGACACCGTCCTGCTCGTCCGCAGGGGCGCGATACCGAAGACCTCCAGCGGCAAAGTGCAACGCCGCGCCTGCCGCACGCTGTACGAGGAGGGCGAGCTGACCGACCTCGCGGCCCTGCCGGCGGGCCGGTGACGGGCGGGCGGCCCGCGTGCGCCGGCTGAGGCCCCCCGGGGTGCGGCCGGGACGCGGCTGCGGGACGGGGAGCGCACGTCCGGCAGCGGGGTGAGGAGCCGGGTGTCCCGCGCGGGACACCCGGCAGCAACGTGCGCGCCGCGGGCCCGCGGCGGCCGGGATGCGGACAACGGCAGCCGCAGCGGCAGCGGCAGCGGCAGCGAGCGGAAGGACCGTGGCGAGGACGCCCGCACGCGGGGATTTTCGGGGCGAGGCGTGACTCGCGACGGTGCGAGCGGCGCACAGAGAACCGCGGAACGGTGCCGCGGGGCGGTATTCCGCGGAGGGCAACGGCTTTTCCCGCCCCGGAATCGGGCCGGTGAACGGCTTCCCGTCCACCGAGGACCACAGCGGTGCGTGCGGGATGAACTGGCGGCTGTTCACGGGAACGGAAGCGGCGGTTAGAAGTTGTTTTCGATCTCGGAGCGTCTGAGGTGTGACTGAGCGCGATAGCTGGCCCTTGATCGCGCCAGCTGGCCGCAGAGCGCGCGATGGCCCGCTTGACGTCGTCCTGAGTGATCTGACGAGGCGTAGGCCGGGAGTGGGCGACTTGGCACCTGGCCGCCCCGGGCCTCGTGGGGCTCGGCATGTCACGCCCACCCTGGACCGGACCAGGCCACCGAGGCCGCACTGGTCCTGCCGGTAGCCCTGAACTCTGTCGTTTGCCCGTCCTGATGTACGACTTCGCCTGGCCGGTGACTGGCGTGCAAGGGCCTCCCCCTCGCGCACCGTACGGGCTGGCCAGAGCACGGGGAACGACACGATGAGCCTGGACTCCGATGTGCAGGATGTCCTGGCTGCGGAAGCTGCCAGGCCGATCATGATGCAAGGTCATTCCGCACCCATCGCTCCGATTGCCGTCACCACGTCCGGCGGGTCGACATCTCGGCCGAGCGGAACCCCTGCTGCCCGCTGGTCTGGACAGCGACGGAATCGCCAGCCGGCCGATGTACTGCTCAGACCCCTCCTGCCGTGCCTTGACCGGACGTCCGACCCGCGGCTCTCCGCCGGTGGGTCACGATCATTGTCCGAGGTGACCGGTTGACATATTTCGTACCGGTGTGAGGCTGGAGGAGGCAGGGTTGCGCCGCCGAGTCACGTAGAACTGGCAATGCTCATGGGGTCCAGTCACCCACCAGTTCGTGGCGGCGACAGATGAACTTAGTCCCTGGCCCGCAGGGGTATAGCTCCGGGACGCGAAGTGAGGCGATCGAATGGACCGGGTTCCAGAGGTGGCCGTGGTCGGGGCCGGCATCGTCGGACTCTGCACCGCCTACGCACTAGCTGAACGCGGAACGGCGGTGCGGGTCTACGAGAGCGGCGTTCCAGGCCACGGGCAATCCGGTGGCCAGTCCCGCATATTCCGCCACGCGCACGACGACGCCCGCCTGGTGGAATTCACCCGGGAGGCCCGCGCCGTTTGGGACGAGTGGGCCGACCGGTTGGGCGCCGAACTGGTCTCCCGGGACGGAGTGGTCGCACTGGGCAGTACCGTTCCTGGGAAACTGCGCATTCTGCAGGATGCCGGCATACCGGCCCGCACGGCGGACAGCGCCGAGCTTCACGCGCGCATGCCGCTACTCGCCGACTACCGCGGTCCCGCGATGCTCGATGAGGGCGGCGGTGCCATCCGCACCCGTGCCGCGGTCGAGCGGCTGGCCGATGCGCTGGGTGACTCGCTGGTCACCGACGAAGTCATCTCGCTGTATCCGACGGGCCGCGGCACGGTGGAGGTGGTCAGTAGCGTCGGCCGCGAAGAGTACGCGACGGCCGTGGTGTGCACGGGCGTTTGCACCGCGCGGCTGGCGCGCAACGTGGGGCTTTCGCTGCCGGTACAGCCGGCAGCCCACGTCCGTCTCACCTTCCAGGTCAGGGGAGCGCCCCCGGAACGGGTCGCCTGCCTGCAGGACAGCAGCGGCGACTTCGGCGAGGTCGGTGTCTACGCCGCCCCCTATCCGGGAAACAGCCGGTATGCGGTGGGCCTCAGCCAAACGGTCGAGGTGCGCGAGGACGGCAGCTTCGCGGACGCCGAAGCCTTGACGGCACTCAGTGACCGCGCCCGCGCGTACGTCTCCCGCGCATTGCCCGGCCTTGACCCCGAGCCCGTCGAGCGCCTCAACTGCTGGGTGACAAGCCTGCCGTGGAGTGAGGACGGCATGGCGGTCTGGGAAGCCGAGAGAATCTTCTTCGCCGCCGGGCACAACCTGTTCAAACAGGCACCTCGACTGGGACGGGCACTGGCCTGCGCGGCCATGGGCGGTGAACTCGAGGAGAACCTGCGGCCGGCGGCAGCACTTGGCCAGCCCCGCTGAAAGCCCCAGCAGTCGGCGCATTGTGCTCCGACGACGTTGGTAGCTACGTCGGTGATCGCGGTGCCATCCGATGCGCGATCGTGGTGCTGTTGGCGGTTAGCAGTTTTTGGCTACCGTTACATCCAGGAGGAGCCATGGCGGATCTGCGGACGGTCGTCCTTCCTTGCGGGGTTGCGGTCACGGTGCTCGGTCAGGGCACCTGGGGGATGGGGGAGGATGCCGGGCGCCGCGCGGCCGAGGTGTCGGCCCTGCGCGCCGGGCTGGACCTGGGGATGACCCTCGTCGACACCGCGGAGATGTACGGGGACGGCGCGGCGGAGGAAGTGGTTGCCGAGGCGGTGGCCGGACGGCGGGACGAGGTTTTCCTGGTCAGCAAGGTCCTCCCCTCCCATGCGGACGCCGGTGGAGTGGCCGAGGCATGCCGGGGGAGCCTGCGTCGTCTGCGCACGGACCGGATCGATCTGTACCTGCTGCACTGGCGTGGAGCCGTGCCGCTGGAGGAGACGATCGAGGCGTTCGAGTCCCTGGTGCGGGAGGGTGCCATCCGCTCCTGGGGGGTGAGCAACCTGGATGTGGATGATCTCGCGGACCTGCCGCCCGGAGCCGGGCCGCAGACCGACCAGGTGCTGTACAACCTCAGCCGTCGAGGGCCTGAGTACAGTCTGCTGCCTAGGTGCCGTGAACTGTCGATCCCCGTCATGGCGTACTCGCCGGTCGAGCAGGGCCGTCTGCTCGGCCACACGGCGTTGCGGGACGTGGCAGCCGCCCACGGTGCGACGCCCGCGCAGATCGCCCTGGCCTGGGTCCTGCGGCACGAGGACGTCATCGCGATCCCGAAGGCGTCCTCCCGCGCGCACGTCGAGGAGAACAGAGCGGCTCTGGAGGTGGACCTGACCGCCGAGGACCTCGCGACCCTGGACCGGGCGTTCCCGCCGCCGGGGAGCAAACGGCCGCTGGAGATGCTGTGACACCCCTGCAGCGCGCCCGACCGGGCTCCGCCAGGAGCCGGGTGGCCCGACCTCACCGATGGCGGCAGAGGGCGTCGTACTGTTCCTGCAAAACGCGGGCGTTTTCCACAACGCCCTGGACATCGCCGAGATCGTCCGCCAGGTGGGCACAGCGATCGCTGGCACACGGTGACGATCAACCGTCCCCCGAACGAAGTCTCTGCGAACGGACGGCTCCCCGAGCCCCCGAGGGCTACCAGGACGTCGACCAGCGCGACAACGGCTGGACCAAGGTCCTGCTCCACCCCGACTGCGGCTGAAGCGCTGGCCCATAACCCCGGAAACGACGTCAAGAAGGAGCTCGCACCATGACCAGCATCGAGAGCATCTCCCTTCAGGACGCTCGGCGGGTTATCGACGCGGGAGAGAAACGAGCGCAGGAGCTCGGGCAGCCGAGCAACATCGCCGTGGTCGACGCCGGCGGCAACCTCGTCGCCCATGCCCGCATGGACGACGCATGGCTCGGCAGCGTCGACATCTCCATCAACAAGGCCTTCACCGCCCGCGCCTTCGACATCAGCACCGCCGACCTCGCCGCGAACGCCGCTCCCGGGCAGCAGTTCTACGGCATCAGCGGCTCCAACCAGGGCCGCGTGATGATCTTCGCCGGCGGCCTGCCGCTCCACCGCAACGGACAGGTGGTGGGCGCCGTCGGGGTGAGCGGAGGGTCAGGGGACCAAGACCAGAGCGTCGCTCAGGCGGCTGCCGCAGGCTTGTAACCCCCGCGTATCCCGCCCGCCCGCGTCCCGCACCGCGCAGGAGAGCACAGGAGTCGTGCGAAAGCCGCGTAGGAGAGCAGAGGAGTCGTCATGACGGGCAAATGCGGGTGTGCCGCCACCTCGGCCGACGTTGATGATGATCTTCGTTTGTGGCATCCCGCTCCCCCACGACGGCCAGGTCCTGGGGCTCGGTAGGAGTGATGGGGGGCAGCGGCGAGCAAGATCAGACGGTCGCCGAGGCGGCCATAGCGGCGTTCTGATGATCGCGGCGACGCGAACCAAGGAAAAGGAAGAGGAGAGACCCAAGATGGCAACACAGGTCAGCAAAGCACTTCTGGTACGCCTCGAAGCACTGCCCGGCAGGGAGGACGACGTCCAGGACTTCTTGAACCAGGGGCTGTCGATCGTCGAGGGGGAACCCAAGACCGTCAGGTGGTTCGGAATCCAGTTCGGACCCTCGTCGTTCGGAATCTTCGACGCCTTTCCCGACGACGACGGACGCCAGGCGCATCTGTCGGGCGAGGTCGCGCAAGCGCTCGCTGAGAACACGGGTGAGCTCTTCGAGGAGCCCACGATCGAGCAGATCGATGTCCTCGTGGAGAAGCCGCCCGCCTAGAGCAGGTGCTGCCCGCGGGGCGGCGTGGTCAGCCGTAGCTGTCGCGGATAGTTGGTGGAGAGCCAGGGCTTGGTTGACGTTCTGGTGGGGCGGTGCCGGATGTGGGGAGTCCGACGAGGGCTTCAGGGTGGGGCGAAGGGCTGGGGGCCGTGCCACTGGAGGAGGACGGTGGTGGCGTCGTCGCAGAGGTGTCCGTGGTGGCTGTGCATGAGGCGGCGCAGAGTCTCGGGGAGGGGCACGCCTTCATCGAGGTGGCCGGTGAGGGAGGCAAGGAAGCGGTCGAGGCCGAATTCCTGGCGGTTCGGGAGCGGGTTCAGTGATGCCGTCGACGACGTATCGGATCGCGTCGACGATTTCGCGACGGGAGTGCTTCTCCGGCAGGCCACCGCGAGCCGTGTCGCAGGCCGCCGGCGGCAGCAGCGGTTCGACCAGAGCCCAGTGGCATCAGTGGTATCCGACGGATAGCGAGGATGACGCATGACGGCCGCCCCAGCGATGTGACGGAGGCCGTCCGATCGGCGACGGACGGTCCCCTTGCGGACAAGATCTCCGGGACCGGCTATGAAATCGAGGGTCGCTCAAAAGAGTTGAGCTGGGCGACGATGTGATTGACCAGCTTGTGGTTCGGCTGGACGGCGGCGTCCGAGGCGACGGTCCCCGTGATGAACCGGCGGAACTCGTTGAGCTTCTGCGAGACGACAGCCCGCTCATATGCCTCCAGCCCGGTCAGCGCCGAGCCGGTAGCCGACCTCGCGAGTCCAGATCAGCGGCGGCCAGCGGCCTCGTCCTTCAACGCTCCGAGACCGGATCTGACCTGGTAGGCGGACAGGTCCCTCGCGCGGACGAACTGGCCGAAGCCCAGCCCGGCCGGGCGGTCTTCGAGGAGCACGAAGCGGACGGTGTCACCGCGGCGTCTGGCCGCATCTCCCTTCCTGCCGTGGTTTGTCGTGGGCCGGGCAGGCCGGGTTCCCGGCGCGTCACCGGCCAAGCGAGACAACTTGCACCTTTTGACGTGTCTTGTGAGGGTGAGACAGTGGGAGTGGTGAGGTCGTTCCGTGGGTGACGTGCCCACCAGACATGGGGACGGGCCAGGCCAACCAGGCTGATCGAGCAGGGCAAGGACCAAGGTCCTCCTCCCCGACGGCAGCTGAGCGGAGGGCACGGACCCGAACCGGTCCTCCGCCGATCACCGGAAGGAAGAGCACCATGACCAACGAACTGCACGGCAGCAAGGTCGCCATCCTGGCCACCGACGGCGTGGAGCGCGTCGAGCTCGAAGAACCTCTCGGCGCACTGCTGGGCGCCGGAGCACAGGCCGAACTCCTCTCCCTCCACACCGGCGAAATCAACGCGCGCCAGATGGACATCAACCCGGCCGGAACCTTCACCGTGGACAAGAAGGTCGCCGACGCACGCGTGAGCGACTACGACGCGCTCCTGCTGCCCGGCGGCACCATGAACCCCGATCAACTGCGAACCGACCCCGACGCCGTCGCCTTCGTGAGGGAGTTCGTGGAGACCGGCAAACCCGTTGCCACCATCTGCCACGGACCCTGGACCCTGGCAGAGGCTGACGTGCTGCACGGTCGCCGCCTCACCTCCTGGCCCAGCATTCGTACTGACCTGCGCAACGCCGGCGCCGAGGTCGTCGACGAGGAGGTCGTGATCGACCGCCAGTTGATCTCCAGCCGCGGCCCGCAGGACCTCCCCGCCTTCTGCGCGGCGATCATCGAACACTTCGCCAACGCACCGCAACCCGCCTGATCGGCAGAAGACGCGCTTGACCGGGCGCGTGGCACGCAGCGTTAGTGCGATGGCACGCAAGAGGGTGTGGCGCTGGCCTGCATACCTCGGGTGTAGCCCTACGTTTAGGAAAGCCGACGTCGCAAAGTCGCCCAAATGACCGCCGACACTCACTCGGCCGAGTCACCGTGAATCAGCAGAGGAGATCGTCATGGCAAGCAGCAACCGCGCTGTCACCTTTCAAAACCCGAAAGACATGCGCGTCGAGTCGCTCGACTTCCCGAAGCTTCAGATGCCGAACGGGAAGAAGGCCCCGCACGGAGTCATCCTCAGGATCGTCGCCACCAACATCTGCGGGAGCGACCTGCACATCTACCGCGGGTCCTTCCCCGTGCCCCAGGGCATGGTGATGGGGCACGAGATGACCGGGGAGGTCATCGAGGTCGGCCCCGACGTCGAGTTCCTCAGTGAGGGCGACCTCGTCTCCGTCCCGTTCAACGTCGCCTGCGGCCGATGCCGCAACTGCAGGGCGCGCCGGACCGAAGTCTGCGAGACCACGAACCCCAAGGTGTCCTGCGGAGCGTACGGCTTCAACCTGGGCGACTGGACCGGCGGCCAGGCCGAGTACCTGTTCGTCCCGTACGCCGACTTCCAGCTCCTGCGCTTCCCGGACAGGGACCAGGCCATGGCGAAGATCCGTGACCTGGCGCTGCTCTCGGACATCCTGCCCACCGCGTTCCACGGTCTCATGGAGGCCGGTGCCAAGCCGGGCTCGACCGTGTACATCGCCGGCGCCGGCCCGGTCGGCCGCTGCGGCGCAGCAGCGGCGCGGCTCCTCGGGGCGTCCTGCATCATCGTGGGCGACTACCACAAGGACCGCTTGGAGCTGGTGAAGAAGAACGGCTGCGAGACGATCGACCTGAGCCAGGACGCAGCGCTCACCGACCAGATCGAGGCCATCCTGGGCGAACCCATGGTCGACTGCGCAGTTGACTACGTCGGCACTGAGGCACACGGCATCGGGCGTGAGGCCGAGGACATGGACCCGGCCTACGCCCTCAACCAGGTGCTCGACGCCACCCGCGCGGGCGGGGCCACCGGAGTCATCGGCGTCTACGGCGCCGACCCGCTCGCGAAGTCGAAGGCCGAGCAGGAGGGAACGTACCCGCTCGACTTCGGCAAGGCCTGGATCAAGTCGCCGCGGATCGCCGCCGGGCAGGCACCGATCATGCACTACAACCGCGAGCTGATGATGGCGATCCTGTGGGACCGCCTGCCCTACCTGAGTGCCATGCTCAACACGAAGGTGATCAGCCTCGACGACGCCCCCGACGCCTACGCGACCTTCGACACAGGAGTGTCCGAAAAGTTCATCATCGACCCCCACGGCCTCATTCCCGCCTGAGGCCCGCCCTCATCCGTCCCTGCGAACTCATAAGCGACGGCGTAGTGGGCAGTCCGTCACCCCCGACAACGCGACGGACTGCCCAGGTGCCCCAGGGGACGGTTGGTACACGCTGACGCCGTAGGCGCTCAGCGCATCAGCCATCGGTTGGAAGAAGGTCGTGCCGCCGCAGCGCAGTCGCCGACCGCGACAGGTGGGCGGGAGGTGTGGGCGGCGCTGTGCCTCGCGCCAGTGCAGGACTCCTGGTAGAAGACGTTGCCGGAGCGGGCGGCCGTTATCCGCCGAGCTGACTGGGGTCCATGCTTTCTTGGACAGCGCTTCATCGTCGGTCGTCGGTACGGCGGGAGACGCGATTGCGACTGCTGTATCTCAAGCGCCGCACCGACTGTGTTACTAAACGCCGACTCGTTGCGCTGGCGCCGGTTCTGCCGTACCCCGGTGGCGCAGCGGACCGCGGACGGTGGATGAGCTCGGACACGACGGGCGTGCAAGCACACTGGCCCTCCTCGACCTCATGGCTGACCGCTACCGGTGCTCCGGACCCGAAAAGAGCTTGCGGTCTCTCGGGCCAGCGGCACGTTCACCCGGCCAGCCAAGGCGCAGGCTGCGGACCGTGCTTCCTCCACCCAGATGCCCCTGGCGGTCCTTGATCAGCAGCCTTCGACCTGTACGCGTGGCCCGGCCCGGAGCCGGGCGAATAACCAGTTCAGGCGCACGTACTGGGCTTGCTGGCCCAGGCGGAGCCCGCCCCGTTGCGGGTCAGACGCTTGGTCATCAGCGTGATCGCCGCCCAGGTGATCAGTGTTTCGGAGTGCTGGACGAGCCGTTCGTAGTCCCTCGCGGCCGGCGAGCGTTCATCATCCATGCCAGCGAGCGTTCAACGACCCAGCGGCGGGGCAGCAGGACGAACCCGGAGGAGTCCTTCGGGCGGGAAACGGTCTTGATCGTGAGGTTCAGATGCTTCTTCGCCCAGGTAATGAGCTTGCCCGCGTAGGCGCGGTCGGCCCAGACGATGGTGATCTCGGGGTGCATGAGACGGAGACGGAAGAGGACTTCCTTGGCCGCGGCGGAGTCATGCAGATCGGCCGGGGTGACCATGACCAGCAGCGGCAGGCCGCGGGTGTCGACCACGAGATGCCGTTTGCGGCCATTGATCTTTTTGCCTGCATCGTAACCGCGGGAGTCCTTGCCGACGGTCGATGCCGCTTTGACTGACTGCGAGTCGATGATCGTCGCGACGGCTCTGGGGCCTTTGCCCACCTCGCGGCGGATCCGCTGGGTCAGGGCGTCACGGATCTGACCGGTGACACCGCGGGCAGCCCAGCGGGCCATGAACCCCCAAACGGTCCTCCAGGGGGGGAAGTCCGCGGGTAGGGCCCTCCACTTGCAGCCGGTGTCCACGACATATCGAATCGCGTCAACGATCTCGCGCCGGGGGTGCTTCTCCGGCCGGCCGCCGCGGGCGGTGTCGCAGGCCGGCAGCGGCAGCAGCGGTTCGATCAGGGCCCACTCGTCATCCGTCATGTCCGACGGATAGCGGCGCTGACGCACTTCCCCTCCCGTCTGTGACCTGCTGCGGGGCCGGCCGGCTTCGCCGGTCGGCCCCGTGGATCGGTCAGGCGCTGGCGATGAGGTCGAGGGTGGATTCGATGGAGTTGAGCTGGGCGACGATGTGCCGTACCCACTTGTCGTTCGGGTGGGCGGCGGCGTGCGGGGCGACCGTGCCGGTGATGAACCGCCGGAACTGGGTCAGCTTCTCGCCCACGACCTGCCGCTCGTAGGCTTCGAGCGCGGCCCGCTCCGCTCCGAGCTGGTAGCCGTCGAGACGGTTCCAGATCAGCGGAGGCCAGCCCTTGGACGCGGCCTCGTCCTTCAGCGCGGCCAGGCCGGAGCGGACCTGGTGCGGGGAGAGCGCGCTCGCACGGACCAGCTGGTGAAACTCCAGCCCGGCCGGGCGGGCCTCGAACAGAACGAAGCGGACGGTGTCCGCGTGCCGTCTGGCCGCGTCCCCTTTGCGCCGGGAGGCGCGGGGCACGACTACTCGCCCCGCAGGATCGCCGCGAGCTCGTCGTCCATGTCGACCTTGCCGGTGTCGACCGCCGTTTCGATCCAGTCCAGAGTCGCTTTCACCTTGGCTACGTTCTGGTGGACGATGGTGCGTTCGTCCTCCGACAGTTGGCGGTCGCGCAGGCCGGGGACGGTCCGGCCAGCTGCGGCGACGAACGCGTGGAAGGCGGTCACCAGGTCAAGGAACTCCACCGCCCGGTCGATGTTGCGGACTGCCGGGGCGACGGGGTTCGTGCGCTCGAAGTGGTCAAGGGCTTGCCGACTGCGCTCGGCCTGGGCAGAGTTGACCTGGAAGCGGGCGGTGTCATCGCTCATCGCCTTGAACGCGACGTCCGGCCTGCGGAGCAGGCTGGTCGCGGCGGTCGTCGCGACCTGCTCGTCGCGGGTGAATTCCTCCACCACCCGGACCTTGTCCTCCGAGGACACCTTGGCCGCGACCTGGGGACGCTTCAGGAAGTCGGTGGTCACCGCAGCCGCGACCTCGGCGTCCCGGGCCAGCGAGTGGATCGCGGTAACCTTCTCCTGCGGGGTGATGGGCGTCTCGACCTGCTGGCCGACCTGTCGATTGGCGTCGTCCTTGGTCCAGCGGGCCTTTCCCTCCGGGAGCGTCAGGATCGTCGCGAACCGCCTCTCCTCGTCCTCGATACTCGCCAGCGACCGGTGGACCGTGTAGGACGCGAGCTCGGGACGGCGTCGTTCCTTCGGCCACCGCGACGCCACCCACCTGGCCGTCTTCACCGTGGAGAACCTCAGGCCGATGTCCTCGGCCAGGCGCGTCAGCGATTCCTCGACCGTGTACTCGCTGTCCCCGGTTTCGCCGCCCCGCTGCCGCATCGGTTCGACCTCCAGGGCCCGGTCCCCGATCGTGAACTGGCCGCGGGTCTGCTGTTCAACGACGTCCCGCAGCTCGGCCACGATCTGCTCGTAGCGAGACTGGCTGACGGCGCCGATGGTCTCGTTCTCCTCGGACATGGCTTTCACCATCCAAGTGCGCTCCCAGGCGCGGCACTTCGGGCCGTGACAGGACAAGGACCGCATCTGTTTCCGAGAGTCAGACCGTAAATACGAAGATCGCAAGGAATGACCGCAATTGACCGTTCCGTGAACGAAACTGGTCCAAGGATGTGTTCGCTCAGTGGTCACTGTGCACGATCCGCGTACGGATCCTTCCGCTTCCGCCAGGCCCCCACGACGCAGCGCCGCGAGCAGAACCGGGCGTCCGAACGACGGTCGACACCCGCCACCCAGCGGGCCCCGCACTCGGGGCACTCGACCAGGCCGACCTTGTCCCGGACAGCTGCCAACCGCTTCCGCAGCCGCTGTTCCTTGCGCCACTGCCTGGAACGACAGACCGACGAGCAGAACACCGCCTCGGGCCGGGCGTCCGGCCTCAGCCGTTCACCACAAGCCCGACAGTCCCTCACTCTGGCCCTCTCGGCACCCTCAGACACCGGTCCAGGCTAGGGGGCAAATCTACCCAGAACCTTGGATCGGAAACAGCTACTTATACGGGAAGGAAGGTGGCCGGGACGGCAGGCGGCGTCACAGCGGAATGTTTCCGTGTTTGCGTTCCGGGCGCGCCTGCCGTTTGTTCCGCAGGCTCGCCAGCGCCCTGGCGACCTCGATCCGGGTGCGGGAGGGCGGGATGACCATGTCGACGTAGCCGTGCGCGGCAGCCTCGTAGGGGTTGCCGAACCTGCGCCGGTAGTCGTCGATGAGGCTGCTCTTGAGCGCCGCGCGCTCCTCGGGCGGGGCGGCGGCCAGCTCGCGGCGGTGCAGGATGGGCACGGCGCTCCTGGCGCCCATCACGGCGATCTCGGCGGTGGGCCAGGCCATCACGCGGTCGGCGCCGATCTGCCGGGAACCCATCACCGCGTACCCGCCGCCGTAGGCCTTGCGGGTGATGACGGTGACCTTGGGGACGGTGGACTCGGCGTAGGCGTAGAAGAGTTTGATGCCTCGGCGGATGATGCCCTGGTGCTCCTGCTCGACGCCGGGGAGGTAGCCGGGGACGTCCATGAAGGTGAGGACGGGAATGCTGAAGGCGTCGCAGAAGCGGATGAAGCGGGCGGCTTTCTCGGAGGCGTCGATGTCCAGCACACCGGCGAGGTGGCTGGGCTGGTTGGCGACGACGGCCACCGAGTGCCCCTCGATACGGCCGAGCGCGCAGATGATGTTGCGGGCGAAGTCCGGTTGGATCTCGAGGCAGTCGCCGTCGTCGAGGACCGCGGCGATGACGTCGGTCATGTCGTACACCTGCTGCTCGCTGTCGGGGATGACCGAGTCGAGGGCCAGGTCCTGTCCGGTGATGCCGGAATCGCAGTCGTGGTCGTAGACCGGGGGGGTGTCCAGGTTGTTGGACGGCAGGTAGCCGAGGAGGGTCTGCACCCAGGATATGGCGTCCTGCTCGTCGTCGCCGAGGTAGTGCGCGTTGCCGGAGACCCGGGCGTGGACGGCGGGACCGCCGAGTTGTTCGGCGGTCACCTTTTCGCCCGTGACGGCGGAGACGACCTCGGGGCCGGTGACGAACATGTAGGAGATGTCCTTGACCATGACGGTGAAATCGGTCATGGCCGGCGAGTAGACCGAACCGCCCGCGCAGGGGCCCATGATGAGCGAGATCTGCGGGATCACACCGGAGGAATGAACGTTGCGGACGCCCAGTTCGGTGTAGTAGGCGATTGACCTGACGCCTTCCTGGATGCGGGCGCCGCCGGAGTCGTTGATGCCGATGACGGGGCAGCCGACGCTCATGGCGAAGTCGTAGATCTTCATGACCTTGCTGCCGAAGGCCTCGCCCATGCTGCCGCCGAGGGTGGTGAAGTCGTGGGAGAAGACGCACACCTGGCGCCCGTCGACGGTGCCGTGGCCGGTCACCACCCCGTCGCCGTAGGGGCGGGGAATGCCTCCTTCGACGGTCCGGTGACGCACGAACTCGTCGAGTTCGACGAACGAGCCGGGGTCGAGCAGCAGGTCGATGCGCGCGCGGGCGGTGAGCTTGCCCTTGGTGTGCTGCCGGTCCGCGGCCTTCTTCTCGGCGAGGAGGACGGCCTCCTCGTGCCGGGCGGCCAGATCGGCGATGCGGTCGGCCGTGGACGTGGGGGACTCCTCGACCGGTGAGACAGGCTCCTGGAGCGACATACCAGCCCTACCTTCCAAACATGACGACCCCTGCCTGCGATCCTCCTGGAAGCGGGCCGCCGGCATCACCCCTAATCTAATCGCCCGCCCGTGCCCCTAGTAGCGCTGGGTCATGTGCCGTCTGTCCGGAGGACTTCGCGGCAGAGATGTCCGAGCCGTTCGCGCGGGCGGATCAGCACCGGTGGGGCGGGGTCTGTCTGCGGGGTCTGCCGCTGGACGGCGGGCGCGAGCCGGTGGAGCCGGTGGCCGCCCGCCCGGGCGAGGACGGCAACCGGCAGGCGTTGGCCCGCTTCGTCACTTCCAGCCCGTGGGACGCGGCGCATGTGCGGGCCCGGTCGGCCTGGCGCATGCAGCCGGTCGCCGGCCCACGGCTCCGGCTCATCGATGACACCGGGTTCCTCGAGGACGGGGACGCATCGGCGTGCGTGGCCCGGCAGTGCACCGGCACCACGGGCAAGGCAGCCAACTGCCGGGCCGGAGTCTCCCTGCACCTGGCTTCCAACGGCGCCTGGACTGCGGTCAACCGGCGCCTGTTCCTGCCCGGGAGCCGGGATCCCGCCTCACCGAAGGCCGATCCCGCCGCAGCGGCCCGCCGTGACAAGTGCGCCCTCCCTGCCCGGGTGGGCCATGCCGAGAAGCGGCGGCCGGCCCTCGGCATGATCGACAGGACGCGGTCCCGGGGCATCGAGGTGCCCCGGGTCATCGCCGACCGCGGCTACGGTCACACCGCCGCCTTCCGGTCCGGCCCGGAGGAACGCGGACCCGGCCACGTCAGGCCCTCGGCCCGGCCACGTCGAAGGCCGAACCTGGCCAGGCCGGCACCACCACGTCACCCCCGCCCCGGCCGCCCACCTTCTGCACCCTCCAGCGACCGAGCCGGTCCCCGAAAGAGACGGCGTCGGCCTGAGCCTCGACCGCGTCGTCCGCGAGCTGCAACTGCTCCTCGCGCCCCGGACCGGGGCCTGCCCCCGCCTGTCACCGCGGCATGCCGGAGCCCGCACCGGCATGACCAAGCCCTGCCGGCTGCCGTCAAACGGCCGTCGTCGCCCGAAGGGCGGCCGGGCGGCGCACGGTGCGCCCGCTTCGCGGAAGGGAGGGCACGGCACGGCCCTTCCCGCCGAACCACCGCATCGCCGCCGTGCGGTGCGCACGGCCGCCGGGTGCCCGCACCGGGGCGGGCACCCGGCGGGCCACTCTGCCGGAAAACAAACAAACGCCCCGAGAACATCGCCGAACATAAAAACTCAAAACGTGTAAAGGTTAAATTTCAATCCGAGTCGGCGCGGATATACGGTCGGCTGCGGCAGCACGTCTGCCAGGGGCTTCGCGGGGCTGCCGCGGCATCTTGTCGGCAACTCGCCGCAGCATCGGCCATGTTGTTAGCCGGTGCCGTTGTGGCCCGGCTGGTACTTGTGAAAGATTTACCAACACTTGCCCTTGTCGAGGGCAAGTGCGGTTCGAAACAGTTTGGAAGGGCCACCGCACACACGGCCCGGGGGAAACCCCTGTACGCGCTCGGACACGTGCGAACGGGGGCGGCACGGAAGCTGTGCCGGCCAGTGCCTGGCGACCCCCGTTCGGAACTGCTAGCGGGGAGGCAGACGCCAGTCATGCTGGTCCATCGAGACGAACAACTGGCCCATCTACACTGGGCTTTCCGTACCTGTGAGAAACACGGACACGGACAGGTGGTGCTGGTCACCGGCGCTGTGGGAAGCGGTAAGACCCAGGTTCTGGAGACCTTCGGGGAGTGGGCCGCCAACGCCGGCGGGCAGGTGCTGAGCGCCGCCGGGTCGCGGGCCGAGCAGGGGCTCCATTTCGGAGTGCTCGGACAGCTCCTGCACAGCGCGCGGGTCAGACCTGAGGAGATCGGGCAGGTCGAGGAGCTGATACGCGAGGTCGCGCTGTCGGTGCCCGCGTCGGACGCAGGGCGCGACACGGCGGCCGAGATATTAACGGAGTCCCTGACGGCGGACGGGCTCTGGGCACCGCTGCTGCGGACCGCCTTCGACACGTTCCTGGCACTGGCCGGGCGGGGGCCCCTGGTACTGGCGGTCGACGACCTCCAGCACGCGGACGCCGCCTCGCTGCACTGTCTGCTGTACGTCACCCGCAGACTGAGAAACGCACGCATCATGGTGGTGCTCTCGGAGGCGACCACGCTCCATCCGGCGCATCCGCTGTTCCACGCGGAACTGCGCAGCCTGCCGCGCTTCGCCCGCGTCAGCCTGCCGCTGCTGACCCTCGACTCCTTCTCCCGGCTGCTCGGCAGCAAGGCCGGGGTGCTCGACGTACGCGGCGACAAGGCCGGGGCACAGGACATACGCGAGGAGGCCAGGCGGATCCTGCGGGTGACCGGCGGCAATCCGCTGCTGACCCAGGCGCTGTTCCACGAACAGGCGAACCGCGAGACCGACAGCGCCCCCTCGACCGGAGCGAGAGCCGGCGGCACCTTCGACCGGGCCGTGCTCGACTGCCTCTACCGCCACGAGCCGGCCGTACGCCGGGTGGCGCAGGCCCTCGCCGTGCTGAACGGCCCGGCCTCGCAGGACCTGCTCGGCCAGCTGCTCGACGTCCTGCCCGACTCCATCGTGCCCGCCGTCCGGGCCCTGCAGGGCGCGGGGCTCATCAGCACCGGCCAGCTGCGCCATCCGCGGATCCTGCACGCGGTGCGCTGCGACATCCCGGCCGAGGAACGCCGCCGGCTGCACCAGCGGGCGGCCGAGATGCTGCACGAGAACGGCGCGGAGGCGAGCGTGGTCGCCGAGCACCTGGTCGCCTCCGCGTGGACGGACGGCGCCTGGGTGGCACCCGTCCTCAGGGACGCCGCGGCGCACGCACTGTCCTCCGGCCGCCCCGACCACGCCGCCGCGTGTCTGCGCCTGGGCATCCGGGCCGAGACCGACGAGGGCCGGCGCAACTCGCTGGCCGCGATGATGATCACCGCCCGCTGGCAGGTCAACCCCCTGGCGGTGAACGGTCAGGTGAGCCGGCTCGTGGAAGCGGCACGGACCGACGAATCGGTTCCTTCCACAGCGCTGGCCGCGGTCCCGTACCTGCTGTGGCAAGGACGGGCGGAAGAAGCGGCCGAGGCGATCAGCGGCTGCGGCGCGGACGACCACGGCCCCGCGTCGGACGAACTGCGCCTGAACCGCCTCCTGCTCGCCCTGTCCCATCCGGACCACCTCAGGACGGTACGGGAGGATCCGGGCTCCTGGATACGGGCGGCGGCAGCGCAGCACCCCGGCAGTCCGCAGCTGCAGGCCGTATCGGTGCTCGGCAACGCGCTGATGCCGGCCGACGGTGCGGACACGGTGGCCGCCGCGGAACAGCTGCTGGAGCAGCACCATCCGGACAGCGGCTCCCTGGGCCTGCTGACCGCCCCCCTCCTGGCACTGCTGTGCGCCGGCCGCTCCGACCGGGTCGCGGTCTGGGGCGGACGGCTGCTCGCCCGGCCGGGCCTCCAGCACACACCGGCCTGGCGGGGCGTCGTGCGGGCGATCCACGCGGAAGCGGCACTGCGCCTGGGAGACCTGGACGTGGCGGAACGGGGCGCGCGGTCGGCCCTGGAGGATCTGCCCGCACCGGCGTGGGGCGTCGCCGTCGGTGGCCCGCTGGGCACGCTGATCACCTGCACGACCGAGAGCGGCCGGCTGTTCGAGGCCGACCGCTGGCTGCGCCGACCGGTGCCGGCCGGCGTCTTCCGCACCCCGGTGGGCGCGCACTACCTGATCGCCCGGGGCCGGCACCACCTGGCCGTGGGACAGCACCAGGCCGCCTCCACCGATCTGCACCGGTGCGGTGAACTGGTCCGTTCCTGGGGCATCGACGTGGCCGCACTGTTTCCCTGGCGCCTGGAACTGGCCCGCGTACAGCTCGGCCTCGGCAACGGAACACACGCCGCGCAGCTGCTGCAGGAACAGCTCCAGGTCTCCCACGGACTGGACGACCGCACCCGGGGCCGGGCACTGCGGCTCCTGGCCTCCACGGCCGGCCCGGACCACCGGCGCAAGCTGCTGTCCAAAGCGGTGACCGTGCTGCAGTCGTGCCGCGACCAGCACGAGCTGGCCCACGCCCTGTCCGACACGGGCCAGACACTCCCCCGGGCCGGCGACCCCACACCTGCCCGGCTGTTCGTCCGCCGCGCCGGCCTGCCGGCCCGGACCCCGGCACTGCCCCAGCGGACGGAAGAACACAGCGCACCCGGCACGGCGTCGACGGCGGACGCACCCCCCGATCCGGCTCAGGACGGCTTCGAGGCCCTGGACCCGGACAGCCTCCTGAGCGAGGCCGAGCGCCGGGTCGCCGTACTGGCCGCCCGGGGACGCACCAACCGGCAGATCTCCAACGAGCTCTACATCACGGTGAGCACGGTGGAACAACACCTCACCCGGGTATACCGCAAGCTCGACGTCAAGAGCCGCACAGACCTCCCGAACCGGCTCCTGGCACTGGCCGAGCCGATGGCATGAACCAGCCTGCCCGCAGGCCCGGCCGGCAGACACCGGGCCGACCCACACCCACCGCCCCCGCCCTCTGTCCCGGAAGGAGAAACCCGGCGCTCTCTGTCCCGGAAGGAGAAACCCGACCCGCGGCGGGCACCGGCCACAGCCCCACGCCACACCCCTACTCACCCGCCCCCCTAGTACTACGGTCCGGCTTCGCGGTCCTGAGCCGGGCCCGGCCGGGAACGGGTAAGGCCACCGCGTGATCATCGAGGGTTGTGCGGACTCCTGAAGATCGTGCGGTGGCCGCGGGCCATGGCGTCGCCCCTGCCCGCCGGCGGCCGGTGTCCGACCCGGTCATGGCCCGGATCGCGGGCCGGTCCGGGCGAGTGGAGCCCCGGGCGGCCGCCCGCGCCCACCTGCCCGGGCTGCTGCCGGGTGCCGGGCGGAAGAACTGCCGCCGGCCGACCGGACAGGCCGGCCGTGCCCGGCCCGGGCCGGTGCAGCACCTGCTGCGCTACGCCCGTCGGAACGCGGATGCCGCCCCGCGACGACGTCCGCACCTGTGCCATCGGACATCCGGGCAGCGACGGCGGTGCTCTCGTCGGCGAGACCGGCTTCCTGCAGAAGGGCCGGGCCTCGGCGGGGTGCAGCGGCAGTACACCGGCACCGCGGGACGCATCGAGAACAGCCGGGCAGGGGTGCTCCCCGCCTACGCCACCGACCGGGGACGGGCTCTGACCGGCCGTCGGCTCTGCCTTCCCGAGCATTCCCGGTGCTGTGATCCGCAGCGCCGCCGCGCTGCCGGGATACCCGACGAGGTGCAGTTGGCGGCCAAGCCCCGCCCCGCCACCGGGGAGATGACCGCCGCCGCGCTGGAAGCGGGCATCACCGCTTCCCGGGTGACCGGCGACGAAGCCTGCGGCCAGGACCCGCACCTGCGTGCCCGTCCGGAGGGCAGCAGCACCGGCCACGTCCTGGCCGTGGCCCGCTCCACCAGGGTCCGGATCAACCAGGGACGCACCCGGTGTCCGCGCGGACACCCCCGCCGGCCGCCCCGGCGTTCCTGGCCCGCCATCGCAGCCGGCGCGGCTCCCAACCGGCCCGCCGATCCGCACCACCCCACCCGCAGTCGCGAACCGATCGCGTCGACCGCCCCGGAAATCCGCCACCTGCTCACCGTCCTCCTGATCCCACCGGCTATGTCCGTGGCCAGGCCGCCGTACCGGTCCGCCTGGCGCAGACGCCACCAGGCAACAACCCGGCGCAGCCACTGCCGACGACGGTCCACCGGCGAACCCGCTGGACAGATCACGAACCCGCACCGGAGTACAACCACAACCCGACGGCACCCCGGGCCGACCGCAACCCGGGCCGACGGCAACCGGGGCCGACGGCACCCCGGGCGGACCGCACCCCGGGCGGGAGGGGGCGGGTGGCCGTCCGCGATCGTTAGGGGTTGTCGGCGGCCGGTGGCGCTGGGATCGTCTGGGCCTGGACCTGTGTGCGGCCGCGCGCCGGCGGCGGCGCAGACGGCGAACCTCGAAGGGGACCTCTCCCACTCGGGGGCGGACACCCACCGGTGTGAAGGGACGACAAACGCGATGGCGACGAACAGCGACGCGGCCGACCTGTGGGTGCGCCGCTTCCATCCCGCACCCCAGGCACCCGTCCGGCTGCTCTGCCTCCCGCACGCGGGAGGCTCCGCGAGCTACTTCTACCCCGTCTCACAGCGTCTCGCTCCGCGCGTCGAGACCCTGGCCGTGCAGTACCCCGGCAGGCAGGACCGCAGGAACGAACCGTGCCTGGAAACGGTACGGGACCTGGCCGACCGCATCGTCGACGTCATCGCCCCCTGGCAGGACAAACCGCTGGCACTGTTCGGACACAGCCTGGGCGCCTCGGTCGCCTTCGAAGTGGCTCTGCGCATGGAAGCACAGGGCATCGTGCCCGCCGCACTCATCCCGTCCGGGCGGCGGGCACCGAGCGCACACCGGGACGAACGAGTCCACCTGCGCGACGACGACGGCCTGCTGGAAGAAATCAGGCGTCTGGACGGCACCCAGTCCCAACTCCTCGAGGACGACGAGATCAAGCGCATGGTCATGCCCTCGATCCGCGCCGACTACAAAGCCGCCGAAACCTACCGCTACGAGCCCGGCCCGCCCCTGTCAACGCCCCTCCACGCCCTGACCGGAGACACCGACCCCAAAGCCAGCACCGACGAAGTACGCACATGGGCCGACCACACCACCGGACGGTTCGACATGACCGTCTACCCCGGCGGTCACTTCTACCTCAACACCCACGCCCCGGCAGTGACCGAGGAGATCGCCGCATGGCTGGTTCCCGCCACCACCGAACGCTGAGACCGCCCCGGCAACCCCACGGGACCAGCAGCACACCGCAAGACAGACGGACAACCACCCACACGAACCCACCCCAGCCCCGGCCCCTGACGCGGAGAGCCGGGTGGACCGACAGCCTCGGCGAGAACGAGGCGGCCCCCACAGCTCACACGCACGGGCAGGAACAACAGGCACGCGGCGCACACCCCGGCAGGTGCGGCGCAGACACCGTGTCCCGCCGCGACAGGCACCTGTAGTCGGTCGGCGGGTCGGCGGGCTGGCGGGCCGCGCAGAAACCTTCACGGCAGCAATCAACCCCGCCGCGGCACCGGCTCCCGGAAACACACCGCCCCGTGACCGGCAGGACAGGAATTACCTCGCCGACGGGACAGGAATTACTTCACAGCCACCGGCCACCGCACAGGGTTCCACCCGTATTTCCGGCCGGCCGGAAATACGGAAGTGCCGCCACGGCGACGTCATGCATTCCGCCCTCTCCATCCGCCCCGGACCGGACACGTAGCGGCTGAGCACGATCATCCGGAACACAGGGCCGCCCGGCCCCGGTCTACCTGGACGGCGCCCCGGGCCCTTTCAACGGCTCCCACCAGTCGCGCCGCTTCTTGTACCACTCGACGGTCTCCGCCAGTCCCTCGTCAAAAGAGACCTGCGGGCGATAACCGAGTTCCGTGGAAATCTTCGTGATATCGACCGAGTACCGGCGATCGTGACCCTTGCGGTCCGCCACACGCTCCACCATGGACCAATCCGCACCAGTCATACGCAGCAGCCGTTCCGTGAGTTCACGGTTCGCCAGCTCGGTACCACCACCGATGTTGTACACCCCGCCCGCCTCACCTTTTTCCGCCACCAGCGCGACGGCCCGGCAGTGGTCATCCACATGCAGCCAGTCCCGTACATGGCCGCCGTCCCCGTAGAGCGGCACCCTGCTCCCGTCCAGCAACCGCGTCACAAAAAGCGGAATCACTTTCTCGGGGTTCTGGTACGGCCCGTAGTTGTTGGAACACCGGGTGACACACACCGGCAGCCCGTGTGTGCGGTGGAACGCCCGTACCAGAAGATCGGAAGACGCCTTCGACGCCGAATAGGGGGAGTTCGGCTCCAGCGGCCGGTCCTCACTCCACGACCCCTCATCGATCGAGCCGTAGACCTCGTCCGTCGAGACATGGACGAACTTCTCGACCCCGGCACGCAGCGACACCTCCAGCAAAACCTGGGTACCGAGCACATTCGTCCGGATGAAATCCTCGGACCCGTTGATCGAGCGGTCCACATGTGACTCCGCGGCGAAATGCACAACCAGGTCCCCCTTCTGCAGCACCTCCGCCGCCAGTGCGCGGTCACCGATATCACCGTGCACGAAGTCCAGCCGCGGATCATCCGCGACCGGGGCCAGGTTCGCCCGGTTCCCGGCATAGGTGAGCTTGTCCAACACCACCACCTCGGGCACCACACCACCGGTGTACGCACCGGTCAGGGACTGCCGGACGAAGTGGGACCCGATGAACCCGGCACCGCCGGTCACAACGATACGCATGCCGCCCCCTCAGCGATCCGCACTCGCGATGGCCATGAGATAGGCACCGTAGTCCGAATTACCCAGCTGCCCGCCCAACGCGTAACAAGCAGCGGAATCAATGAACCCCATACGGAAAGCGATCTCTTCCAGACAAGCGATCCGTACGCCCTGACGCTCCTCCAGGACCTGTATGTACTGCCCGGCCTGGAGCAACGAATCATGCGTACCGGTGTCGAGCCACGCGAACCCCCGGCCCAGATCGACCAGCCTGGCCCTGCCCTGCCGGAGATACTCCTTATTGACATCCGTGATCTCCAGCTCACCACGCGCGGACGGCCTGACCGACCGTGCGATGTCCACCACCCCGTTGTCATAGAGATAAAGCCCGGTGATCGCCAGATTCGACCTCGGATCGGCCGGCTTCTCCACCAGCGACACCAGCCCGCCCCGGCCATCGACCTCCCCGACACCATAACGCTCCGGATCCTTCACCGCATAACCGAACAGCACACACCCGTCAACATCCCGGCACTGCTCACTCAACAGACCCGAAAGACCAGGACCATGAAAAATATTGTCACCCAGAATCAACGCGACCGTATCATCACCGATGAACTTCTCGCCGATAACGAAAGCCTCCGCGATACCATTGGCCTGCGACTGCTCAGCATACTCAATAGAAAGACCGAGCCGGCTCCCGTCACCCAGCAGCCCCCGGAACATACCGACATGCGACGGAGTCGATATCACCAGAACATCCCTGATACCACCGAGCATCAGAACCGACAACGGATAATAAATCATCGGCTTGTTGTAAACAGGAAGTAAATGCTTGGAAACCGTATGAGTCAGCGGATAAAGACGCGTCCCGCTCCCCCCCGCCAGAACAATACCCTTCATACCGGCCAACCCCCCGCAACCAACGAAGAACCCGGGACGGACCAGGCAGACCACCACCCAGCCCAGAACACGCCGAAAACACAAAAGAATACTAACGCCCAGCACAACACCACGTCCACCACAACAACAAAAACACCAGCAACCACAAACCACACCACACAACCCCAAAAACCCACCCCACCCAGCCTTCCCCAACGCAAACACACCCCACCACCGACACCACGCCAGAGCCACGGCACACAGCACCGCCCCGGACCCGGCAGCCCCCGGACAACAACCGCAGCCCCCACCCGAGGACACGACCACCCGCCACCCCGGCCACGGCACACACGAACCGGCCGGAAAGAACAACAGCGACAACCCCGCCGGCACACCCGCCCTCCAAAGACAGCCACAACTCGGGCTCAAGCCCCGGACCGACACCGCTCCCGCCGCCCCAGCCGGGAAGGGCGCGGCGTTCGAGCGGGGCATCACCGCGCTCACCCAGAACGCCACACGGGAGGGCCGGGTCGTCGTACCCCGAGCCCACGTTGAAGAGGCACCTCACGGACCGGTCCGGCTGGGCACCTGGATCAGCAGCGTGAGCATAGGCGGTGCCCTGCAGTTCCCAGCGGTAGCGGCGCAGGCTCGCGGCCGCGCCTCACCGCGCGCTGATCGCACCCCGCAGCGTCCAGCGGATCAGGTCATCCACACCGTGGCGTGCAACGAGCCCATCGCCGGTTGCGTGGAGGCCCGTGTAGACGATGCTCCACACCATGCGCTGGATCCACGGGGCCGGGACCGTGGCGTCGACTTCACCCTCCTGCTGCCCTCGCTCGATCTCCGCGAGGAGGATCTCGTCGACCGCGCTCGCGACCGAGGTGTCCGCGTCGGAAGGCGTTCCCTCCGCCGAGGCGAACAGGAACAGCACACGGTCACCGACGTGGACCATGGCGCTGACGATCCGGTCGATCACCTCCAGCACCGATCCGGTACCGGGAGCAGCTTCGACGATCGCCGCGTGCAGGGACGACCAGGAGTCACTGGTGAGTGCGGACCGGAGATGCTCACGGTCCGGGAAGTAGCGATGGATGGTCGCCCGGCCCACTCCGGCCGCGGCGGCGATACGGCTGAGGCTCACAGCGGGATCCCGAGCCCACTCCCCGGCCGCCGCATCGAGGATGGCACGGCGTGTGCGCTGCTTCTGCGGTGACAGTTCCATTGCCGGATCATAAGACACAGTGCCATTATGAGACTATGACGTCTCACAATGATCAGACACTGCCTCTCACCGTGGTGACCGGCGCGACCGGTATACTCGGCCGGCGCGTCGTCGACGGGCTACTGCGCCGCAACGGGCCCGTCCGGGCTGTCTCCCGGCGTCCCCGGCACAGCAATCTGCCTGCCCCCGTGGACGTGGTGGCCGGTGATCTCCACGAACCCTCAACGCTCGAGAGCGCCTTCACAGCGGCTACCGCTCTGGTGCTCATCGCGGTACCGGACACCGCCGTCGACGTCGTGGCCCGCGCGCGGGCAGCGGGCATCGAGCACATCGTGGTCGTGTCGTCCGCCGCCGTGACCGCGGGCTACGACACCACCTACAACCTGCCGGTCGAGCGTGCGGTGCAGGAGTCCGGGCTCGACTGGTCGATCGTCAGACCCGGCGAGTTCGCCACCAACGCCCTGCTCATCTGGGGGCCGTCCATCCGCTCCGGCCGACGGGTGGTGGAGCCGTACCCCGAACAGGCCGGCAACCCCATTCATGAGGAAGACATTGCCGACGTCATCGTCGCCGACCTTCTCGATCCGCGCCGCCGCGGACGCGTCGACACCATCATCGGTCCCGACACACTCACCAAACGCGAGCAGGTCGCCGCCATCGCCGCGGCTGTCGGAGACCCCATCACCCTCGACGAGGTGACGCCCGAGCAGGCGCGGAACTTCTACCACGAACAAGGCGGGTTCGCCGCCGACAACGCCGACTGGCTGTACGGCCTCACCAGCTACGACGGGGTGGAAGACGCCACCGACGAGCCCCTCGAGTCCACTCCCCCGCCCGACAGCGCCTACCGCTCGCTCACCGACGTCCTCGGCCGCCCGGGCCGCTCCTACGCGCAGTGGGCCCGCGACCACGCCTCCGACTTCAGCCGGACCGCCGGCTGAATCGCCCGACCCGGTCACGACTGAGCCGTCGTACGCCACCCGGCCCAGGGCCGGAGCCTCAGTCGGGATGCGCCTCCAGGTGAGCGACGACGCGGCTCGAAATCCTGGTGAGCGCGTCCAGCTCGTCCTTCGTCAAGGCGCCGATGAACAGTTGGCGGACGTGCTCGACGTGCAGGGGCGCTGCGCCTTCGATCGCCTGATATCCGGCCGGGGGTGTTTGCCCGAACCATCCAACTGATCCGTTCACCGAGGTGGCGGCACTGCCGCGGTTTCCGCCACGGCATCGTCGAGCCCCTCTCCCCTACGGTCGGCTCCCGCCCCGGGGCAGCCCCTCCTGTGCGGCAACGGCCTCGTCCAGGCTGTTCACTACGGTCACTCGGCCGCCTTCGCCTGGATCGGGGGCGGGCATGACCGAGTCCGGGTCGACCAAGTAGACCTCGTGGCCGTCTGGCGTCAGCCGACGCATGACTTCCAGAAGCATCCGCCGGGCCACGTCGTCGATCGAATGGACCCGCGTGAGATCCAGAGCCACCTCGGTCTCCGCGTACGAGGTGTCCACGGTTTCCCGGACGATCCTCTCGGCTCCGGCGAATCCGATGCCGCCTTGTAGCTGAAGTGCGCGCAGGGTATGCGGTCCGCTGCTGTTGACCTGGCTGGTTCGCAGAGTCGCACGCGCGGTGGCGGGGACCTCCATCACATGCAGACCCATGTCCGAGGAGAACCGTTCGAACAGTGACACCCCCCCGAACGCTGTTCCCGTGGCAGTCCGGTCTCGGTGAGAACGCGGCGATGCCGATCTGTCCGGGGAGCGCGCCGATCAGACCCCCGGCAACCCCGCTCCTCGCGGGGATGCCGACCTGGGTGCCCCAGTCGCCGGCCGCGTCATACATTCCGCAGCTGAACATGACGCTCAGCACCTGGCGCACCACCGGTTCCGGCACCACCTGCTCGCCCGAGAGAGGGTTCATCCCGCGGTTCGCCAACGTCGCCGCCATCATGGCCAGATCGCGTGTGCTGACCAGCACGGAACACTGGCGGGTATAGCCGACGACGGCCCGCGCGTGCTCGACGAGAATGCGGTGGCCGCGGAGCATGGCTGCGCATGCCCTTGTGGCAGGGCGAGCCGTCACGACTGCCGGTGACAGCCGTCATCGCCGCGAATGACAGATGTCAGAGGCCAAGAGACTGCGACGGGTTACCGGGGCGACCAACGGGGCGTGGAGACTCCGTCCCACCGGAAGGGGTCGTCCTCCAACGCGGCGCGGTCCCACTCTCCGAGCACCGCGGCGGCCTCGTAGGTGGTGTGCAGAAACTCGGAGACCGCGCGATCGGGGTCGGGTGCGGAGCGGACAGCTTCGTAGGGCAGCAGGAACTGCTTGAACTCGGAGCTGAAGAAGGCGCCTTCGGGAGCGACCGGGTAGCCGGCGAATCCTTCGGGTTCGGGGTAGGCGTACGCGTAGAAGGCTCCTTCCTCGCCGCCGCCGGGCCAGAATCCGCAGCTGGAGAGCTCCCGGGAGTAGCCCTCGACCATGACCCAGTCCCCGCAGTTGGGTGCGCCGCCGGGGTGCGGAGGAGCCACCCGCCCGGAGAAGCGGGTGCAGGCGAGATCCATCGCTCCCCAGAAGAAGTGCACCGGGCTGACTTTGCCCACGAAGTGCGACCGGAACTCCCCCATGACCCGGTTCGCCTGCAGCAGCTGTCGCCAGAACAGGGTCGCCGCCTCACCGTCGTAGGAGGCGTGATCGTGGTCCTCGGCGAAGGGGATGGCCGGTTCGACCTCGTTGGGACACGGGTGGATCGGGGCCTCGATCCCGAGCTCGTCGAGCGTGTGCAGGACCTGGGCGTAGAACTCGGCCACCGCCATGGGCCTGAGTGGGAAGCCGCGCACTCCGCCGTCGCTGCTGCGGACTTCGAGCCGGTGGCCGACGAAGTCGAATTCGATCTCGAACGCCCCGGAACGGTAGGGGATGGTCGACGTCGTCAGTCCGCGGGGGCTGACGTACAGCGTCACCTGCCACCAGTGGTTGACGAGCGGGGCGTGGGCCATCCGGATCTTGCCCACGATCTGGGTCCACATGTGCAGGGTGTCGCGGGTCGCGGTCCAGTCGGCGACCCTCAGGCTCGGCCAGTTCGTGGAAGCTGGTGCGGTCATCGCGTCTCACATCCTCGTCAGTGCCTTCAATGGGGTCAGCGGTGCTCGGGGTTGGCGTTGTCGGGACGGCAGCCGGCGTCCCAGGCCGAGCGCTGGTTGCCGTAGGCCGGAATGCCACCGGCGTCGCGGATCATCGACGCGAGGTGAAGGAGGTTGTACGTCATGAACGAGATGTTCCGGTTGGCGAATTCGTTCTCCGGCCCGCCGGATCCCTCGTCGAGGTAGGAAGGGCCCGGCCCGACCTCACCCAGCCAGCCGGCGTCGGCCTGGGGCGGGACGGCGAAGCCGATGTGCTGGAGGCTGTAGAGGATGCTCATGGCGCAGTGCTTGAGGCCGTCCTCGTTGCCGGTGATCAGGCAGCCGCCGACACGTCCGTAGTAGGCGTACTGGCCCTGCTCGTTGAGCACGCCGGAGTAGCCGTAGAGCCGCTCGATGACGCGTCGGGTCACCGAGCTGTTGTCCCCGAGCCAGATCGATCCGCCGATGACCAGGATGTCGGCGGCGAGGATCCGTCGAAGGAGCGCGGGCCACTCGTCGGTGTCCCAGCCGTGTTCGGTCATGTCCGGGCGGACACCGGTGGCGATGTCGTGGTCGACGGCGCGGATCTGGTCCACGCCGACTCCGTTCGCCTCCATGATGGCCACGCTGCGGTCGATCACACCCTGGGTGTGGCTACGCTCGGGAGACCGCTTCAGGGTGCAGTTGATGTACATCGCGCTCAGCCCGCTGAAGTCGGGCTTGTCGATCACGGGAGCATTCATCGCGGTGGTCCTTCCGGGTGTTCGGTGCCGTCGGCCCTGAGAGCCGACCCTTTCGTTCCGGCGCGGCAGGTCGTCGGCAGGTGGTGCGCGAGTACGGGCCTACTCTGCTTCCAGCGCTTCTGCACAGGAGAGACAAGCCTTCCGGAAGGTGGGCGTGGAGGCGACACGACGGTATGTCGGGGCGTTTCCTTGAATCGGCCGACGTCGTGGCCGGAGGTTCCCTGGAACCGGGCCGGCAAAACCCTGAGCCGACCCCGTTCACCCTTCACACCGAATCGGGTCTCGCTTCATGACTTTCGGGAAATCTGTCTTCCATACGTAGGCAGTGAGATGGTCGTCTTCGAATCGTCCCGATCGCATACTTGGCGAAGTGGCCCGGGCGAGCGGACGCGTTGTCAGGGCCGAGGCTGCGGCCCCGGCGAGGATCCGTTCCTTGGGCCCGGCCGTTTTGACGATCACGACGAGGCGCCGGTCCTCCCGAGCGTTGATGAGCGTGCGGCCGCGCGGGATCGGCCATGCTTTCCTCGCGCGTCGGCAGTGCGCCGATCCCGGCCTCGACTTCCCTGCTCATGGGGGATCCCTCTTCGCGGTAGTCAGCGCCCCACGGTTCGGCGCGGCCTGTACATGTCGCCGTACATTAGCACCAGAACTTGACGTGTCAACTAGAGACTTGCCCGCAGCGGCCCACCTGCAGAGAAGGAATTAGCTCCATGGGGCCGAGAAAGAGTCACGCGAGGGCGGCCTGAGCGGATTCGCCTGCCTGCCCGCCGGGCTGCGGCGACGTGATTTCCGACAGTCAGCCAACCGCCTCTTCCGGCTTGCCAAACCGTGAAGTCTTCGTATTATTGGGCCCATCGGCGAGTTGCGAGTTCAACCAACCTTCACGAACATCCTCGGAAGAGAAATCCAGTCTTTCCGCATGAGCGGAGGGATTCCAGCGGAGTTCCGGGCGGGCGTTCGAGGGTGGCGACTTCGTCATCGCGCATATTCGGGTCAGCGGCTGACACTCCGGCGGGGACGCGGCCCTCGTCGACATCTTCCGGTTCGAGAACGGCCCCTTCCGGAACGGCCGCGTCATCGAGTTCAGGGATGCCGCCCAGTCGTACCTGGAGGCCGGCGTGTCACAGCAGGCCGCTCGGCACCGGGCGAGTAGGGCATTTCACCAGCACGTTCATCCGTATCAGAAGGAGAGAAGACGATGGGGTACATCACCGTCGGCAGTGAGAACAGCACTCCGGTCGAGCTCTACTACGAAGACCAGGGTGCGGGTCAGCCAGTCGTGCTGATCCACGGGTATCCGTTGAACGGCCACAGTTGGGAGCGTCAGACGCGGGACCTGCTGGACGCCGGATACCGCGTCATCACCTATGACCGTCGCGGCTTCGGCCGATCGTCGAAGGCCGGCACGGGATACGACTACGACACGTTCTCCGCCGACCTCAACGTCCTCCTGGAGAACCTCGATCTCCGCGATGTCGTTCTCGTCGGCTTTTCGATGGGCACGGGCGAGCTTGCTCGCTACGTCGCACGGTACGGGCACGAGAGGGTCGCCAAGCTGGCGTTCCTCGCCGCGCTGGAGCCCTTCCTCGTCGCCCGTGACGACAACACCGAAGGGGTGCCGCAGGAGGTGTTCGACGGAATCGCAACAGCGGCGAAGGAAGACCGGTACGCCTGGTACACCCAGTTCTTCGCCAACTTCTACAACCTCGACGAGAACCTCGGCAGCCGGATCAGCCAGGAGGCCGTGACCGCGAGCTGGAACGTCGCAACGTCGAGCGCTCCCGTGGCGGCCTACGCGGTCGTTCCCTCCTGGATCGAGGACTTCCGCGCGGACGTCAAGGCGGTCCGCGACAGCGGGAAGCCTGCTCTCATCCTGCACGGAACGGCCGACCAGATCCTGCCCATCGACGCGACAGCCCGCCGCTTCCGCCGTGAGCTGCCCGAGGCGCAGTACGTGGAGATCGAGGGCGCCCCGCACGGACTGCTCTGGACGCATGCCGACGAGGTCAACGCGGCCCTTCGCGCCTTCCTCGGCTGAGGCCTGTCCGGCCCTTTCCGTCGCCGGTCCCAGGGGCGGCCGCTTCGGGATGCGCCACGACAAGCCTTTCGCGTTGCGCGTCCCCGTTCGACGTCGGCTGCCCGCGGGGCCTCGGCTCCCGCGGACTGCGGTTCAGGAGCTGGGGGGGATTACGGCGGGGCGTGAGCGTGGCGTTGGGCAGCTTCGGGGCGGGCAGCCGGTCTCCTGCGTACCCTTCCACCGCGCCGAAGCGTTCGGACCGCTCCTCCCAGTCCTGGCGGGCCCGCACGATGTCGTCGTGGCTGCGGCCGATGAAGTTCCACCACATGACGATCTCCTCCTCGAAGGGCGGCCCACCCAGCAGAACGGCTCGGGCCCGAGCGGGAGATGTGTTGCGGAGAGTCAACGAGCCGATGCCCGGACCGAGGAATCCGAGTTGGGCGGGGCTCAACGTCGTCCCGTTCAGCTCGATGTCTCCCTCGTCCACGAGAAGGCCGTGCTCGAACGTCGCGTCGACGTCGAGGGTGAGGGACGCGCCGGCCTCGAGAATCAGCTCCGCGCCGAGCAGCGGCGTAAAGGTGTGCACCGGCGAGACCGCTTCCTGCAGGGAGCCGAGGAACACCCTGATCTCGGCGCCGTCCATGCGGATCGGCGATGGTACGTATCGCTGGAAGTCCCTTTCCGCCTCGCGGTGTTCGTCCGGCAGCGCCACCCACAGCTGCACGCCGTGCAGGACGGTCGTGCGAACGGTGGAGACCTCGGAGTGGCAGATGCCGCGGCCCCCCGTCATCAGATTGAGCTCGCCGGGGCGCACGTAGGCATGGCTGCCGAGACTGTCCCGGTGCTCCACCTCGCCGTCGAACAGCCAGGTGACCGTCTGGAGGCCGGTGTGGGGATGCGGCGGTAGATCCATCCCGCCGCGCCGGGCGACGTCGTCGGGTCCGTAGTGATCGACGAAGCACCAGGCGCCCACGAAACTGCGGGCCCGTTGGGGAAGGGTGCGGCGCACGCTCATGGACCGGGGTCCACCCAGGGGGACATCACGCGGCGTCAGGATCTCGACGCGACGGACGGCGGACTCAGCCGCTTCCGGTCCGATTGGGCGGCTCATGCTGACGGGATCGCGTTCGATGTTGCTCATGCGTTACTCTCCACACGTGTAGTTGATACTTCAACTTTATCTCGATCGCAGGGAGCTTCCAGTGACCATCACCTCGGCATCGAGCCGCGACAAGAAGATATTCATCGACAAGTTCGACCCCGAAGCCTTCCGCGCTCTCGCACGGACCGCACAGGCCGCCGGGGCGGCGGCCGCCCGTGCCGGCCTGCCGGTCACGCTGGTGGAACTGGTCAATCTCCGCGTCTCCCAGATCAACGGGTGTGCCTACTGCCTGCGCGCCCACACGCGGGCGGCGCTCGAAGCCGGGGAGAACCCGCAGCGCCTCGGGCTGCTGGCGGCCTGGCGCGAGACGGAGGTCTTCACCCCCTCGGAGCGCGCCGCACTGGCCCTGGCCGAGGCGACGACCAGCCTGAACGGATCCGCGCGGGGCGGGGCGGCCGTCGCGGCACGCGACGCTCTCACCGACGAGCAGATCTCGGCCGTACTCTGGGTCGCCATCAGCATCAACGCGTTCAACCGTGTGTCGATCATGAGTGGGCATCCGGTGAAGGAGGCCTGACACCGGCGCGGTCGGCGGAGAAGCCTCGGCCTTCTCTGCGCCCCGCCCGACGCCTCCCGGCGACGCCCGTCGCCCACGGCATACGCACGGTACACATCACCCCTCCTCCGCGCTTGTCGGCGGCCCGGTCGCCGACGGCTTCCACGACCGGGCCGATCCGGCCTCGGCCACATCCCCCTCCGGCACGACGGCGCCCGGGCCACCATGAAGTAGATGCGTCAACTATATTAGCCGCCGATCGTCACGAGACAGGTGTGCAAATCGAAGGGAGCAGTCCGGCGATACGGAATCAGACCGTGGCCCAGCAGATGGTGGACGTCCTGCGCCAGGCAGGAGCGGAGCGGATCTACGGCGTGGTGGGCGATAGCCTCAATTCGGTGGTCGACGCGGTACGCCGCACGGACGGCATCGAGTGGGTCCATGTACGGAACGAGGAGGCGGCCGCGTTCGCCGCGGCGGCGGAGGCACAGCTGACCGGCAGGCTCGCTGTGCGCCGGAAGCTGCGGCCCGGGAAACACGCACCTGATCCAGGGGCTGTACGACGCACACCGTTCGGGCGCGCCCGTCCTCGCCATCGCCTGGCACATCCCGTCCCACCAGATCGGCGCCGGCCGAAGCCCTGATCGTGGCCGGAGAGGTCGGCGGCGACACCGGGGGCCTCGTCCTCAAGGCCGCGAAGGAAGCGTTCACCGAGGCGGCCATGGTGACCGGTATCGCCGGCGCCGGGATGATGGTCGTCGCCGCGATCTGGGCGTTGGTGACGCTGCGGGGCGTGTCCGCGAACCTGGATCTCGCCGAGGAGCACGAGCGCCGGCTCCACTGATTCGGGATCAGGCGGGAGCGGGGCACGTCCGCCGGCGGAGGCGCCCCGCTCCCGCCCCCTCCGGCGTCCGGCGCGTCAGAGACCGAACCGCGCGTGCTGCGTCTCCGGCACCAGGTCGGTGTACTCCGGGTGCTTGCGGAGCCAGCCACGGATGAAGGGACAGAAGGGGAGCACCTTGAGCTCCTGCTTCCTGGCCTCGTCGAGAACCGAGCGGGCCAGCGCACCCCCGAGGCCTCGGCCGCCGAACCGCGGGTCGATCTCCGTATGGAGGAAGGCGATCTCGTCCCGGAATCGGTGATACTCGACGAATCCGGCCCGCTCACCGCCGTCGGAGATCTCGTACCGCGATTCGTCGGGGTTGTCCGTCACGTGGCTTTCCATGGTTCCCTCCTCGGGATGACTGCCGCACCGCCGCCCTCCTGAAGGGTGGCGGCTTGCCGGGGAGGCCCGCCATCCATGCAGTTGATGCATCAACTTATCTTTGCGGCGGGCGCCCCGCGCCCTCGCAGCCGACTTCCCAGCCGCTTCCTCAGTCGCTGACCCTGCTTCGGGACTGGTACAGCAGGTCCTCATAGTCGGGGTGCCGGGCGATCCAGCCCGCGAAGAAGGGGCAGGTGGCCAGCACCCGCAGGTTCGCCGTGCGAGCGTCGTCGAGGGCGGCTCGGGCCAGCGCGGACCCGACCCCCCTGCCCTCGTACGCCGGCTCGACCTCGGTGTGCACGAACGCGACGAGCTCCGCCGTACGGATGTACTGCGCGATGCCCGCCGGCTTGGACTCCCCGTCGACGTACGCCTCATAGCGGTTCGCCCCGGGCGCGTCCCTCACTTCGACCGCCATGTTTCCTCCCAGAAGCCTGCTCACGACCGGTTCGACGGATACCCGTCAACCGTGACCTCACCTTAACCAAGGAAGGTTGATCCATCAACATAAGATCGGGCCAGGCTGTCGCTCTTGCGGCATGTCCCACCTGCGTCACAGGATTCGCATGACACCCCTTCCGCCATCAGCTCATTCTGCGCCGTACCGTCCAGCGCCGGATCCAGGGCCTCATTGGAACGCTCCGACGCCGCGACCCGTATTCAGCTCGCCCGGCACGCGGCACGCCGTGGATGGCTGCAGACAGCACCCGGGCCGTGTTCGCGCCGTCGGAGCGCGGTCGCGTCAGTCGTCGGGGAGCCAGCCGCGCTCGCGCAGCGCCGCCACGAAGCGGCCGTGAGACTCCTCCAGGGCAGGGCGTTCCCGTGGCACGGGCTCGACGAGCGCCCCCGTGCGCACCATCGCGGCGGCGCTCGCCGTGAGGTTCTCGTGGAGCGTGCCGGCCGCGGCGAGCAGTGCGGCGCCGAACGCCGTCTCCGCGCGCTCGACGACCCGGACCGGACGGCCCAGAACGGTGGCCCGGATCGCCGTCCACACGGCGCTGCGGATGCCCCCGCCGGCCGCGTGCAGGGGGCCGAGCACCGGGATGCCCAGACGCTCGACCCGTTCCAGGGCCAGGCGTTCGAGGAAGGCGACTCCCTCGAGTGCGGCGCGGTGGGCGTCCGTCTCGTCGCAGGGGCGGCCCAGTGCGAAGCCGCGTGCCGCGCCGGAGACGAAGGGGAACCGTTCGCCGTCGCGGCGCAACGGGTAGCGCACGTACGACGCGGGACCCCGGGCCGACGCGGCTGCGTCCAGCGCGGGCAGGCGGGCCGGGGTGACGTCGGCCAGGCACTCCCCTCCCGTGTTCGACGCCCCGCCGGGGAGCCACCAGCCGTCGGGGTGGCGGTGGCTGTAGAACGCCCCGGTCGCATCGCGCACCAAGTGCTCGGACACCCCCTTGAGGACGTACGTCGTACCGATGACGCCCACGAACCGGCCCGGCTCGACCGCCCCGGTGGCGATCTGGCCGGCACAGCCGTCCGTCATCCCGAGGCGTACGGAGCACCCTTCGGGCAGGCCCGTGGCCTCGGCCGCCTCCGGGCCGACGACCCCGGCCTCGGTCCCGGGCGCGCCTACGGAGGGGAGCAGGGCGAGCGGGAGGCCGAGGGCGTCGAAGACCTCGTGCGCCCACTCCCCCGCACGGGCGTCGTAGCCGGACTTGAGCGCGTGGCTCCAGTCCGTGGGCACAGGGTGGCCCGTCAGCTCGCGGCCGATGACCTCGGGGGTGTGCAGGACCTGGTGCAGGGCGGAGCCGTACGTTCGCAGGCACCACACGGCCCTGCCGAGCGCGGCGGTGGGGCCCACCGAGAGCCCGAGCCCGTCCCACCGGGCGCTGCCCGCCCGTTGGGCCTCGGCGTTGACGTCGGCGGCACGCCGGTCGTCGTACATCAGCGCCGGGCCGAGCGGTTCGCCATCGGTCCCGGTGGGCACGATGGTGCCGGATGTGGCGGACACGGCCACCGCGATCACCTCGCGTCCGCCCCGGGGCAGCGCGGCCGTGGCGCGGCGCAGGGCCGACCGTACGGCGGGCCACCACGACCGGGCGTCCTGCTCGCTCGTTCCCGCGGCGGTCCGCACGGCGGGCGGGAGATCCGCCCGTGCCCCGGCGAGTGTCCGCCCCTGTCCGTCCACGCACAGCACGCGGACGGACGCGGTCGCCACATCGATACCGATCACGGCCGGAGAGGGGGGTGCGGAGCGAGGGGATTCACTGTTCATGCGGAGAGCGTCCTTCCCCGTGGGCCTCACGTGTCCACGCCGGTCCACCGGTCGGAGAGGGCCGTCCATCGCCGTGATGGCCCGTATGTGAAGTCAACATCTGTTCCATCGTGGTGGGAGGAGCGGGCTCATGATGCGACGGTCGCCACCGTGACCCGGGTCCGTTCGCGGAGTTTCCCCAGCAGTTCGGCATCCGCTCCGTCGTCCACCACGAGATGGTCCAGATCGCCGACGGGACCCACCCGGTGCAGCGCGGTCCGGGCGAGTTTGGTGTGGTCCATGAGCATCACCTTCGTCGCCGCCGACGTGAGCATGGCCCGCTTGACCAGCACCACGTCCTGCTCCTGGTGGTAGGCCGTCCTGGCGTCGAGGGCCGACGTGGAGACCGCGACGAGGTCGACGGAGAGCGCCTCCACCGCCTCGACGCAGGGCATGCCGAGGAAGGAGTCATGGGTGCGTGAGTACTCGCCGCCCAGGGCGATCAGGCGGATGCCCTCGCATCCGGCGAAGACGTCCAGCACCCGGCGGGCGTTGGTGACCACGGTGAGCGGGGCGAGGTCGACCAGCAGACCCGCCATGACGAGCACGGTGGTGGAGTCGTCGAGCATCACCGACATGCCGGGCTCCACCAGTGCGGCGGCGGCCCGCGCGACGGCCTTCTTCTCCGCCGTGTTCACGCCGAGCCGGTAGTCGAGGCTCGATTCGAACACCGTGGAGGGCAGGGCGGACGCGCCGCCGCGGAAGCGTCGCAGCACCCCTTGCCGCGCCAGGTCGTCGAGGTCCCGGTGGACGGTCATCAGGCTCACGCCCGTGAGCCGGGCGAGGGCGGCACCCGTGGCCGTGCCCTGCTCCACCACATGGTCGGCGATGAGCCGTCGGCGCTCTTCGGCGGATCTCTTGGTCATGGGGGTCAGTCTCCCGCAGGGCTCGGACCGGGCGCGGGGGCGGGTGGCGGGGCTGTGGGGACGTTGAGCGATCGCAGCGCCGTTTCCGCGCCGCGGATCTCGATCTCCGTGACAGCCCCGTTGTCCAGCCGGGGGAAGATGCGCCGGTAACGCCCGAGCGGCAGTCCGAGGAGTTCGCACAGCGCGATGCGCAGCAGGGTGTTGTGGGCGACGACGAGCACCCTGCCCCCAGGGTGGCGGTCCGCCAGCTCGCGCAGGGACGCCGTCGCCCGCGCCGCCGCACGGGCGACGGGTTCGGAGCCGGGAAAGGCACCGGATTCGGCGTCCTCGCGGAACCGACGTACGGCTTCGGGGTCCTCCTCGGCCATCTCCTCGATGGTTCGGCCCTCACCCCATCCGAAGTCCACTTCCCGCAGCCCCTCCTGGACCTCCACCGCAAGGCCCAGCCCGACCGCCGCGGGACTCGCCGTGAGGCGGGCGCGGCTGAGGGGGGAGCAGGCGACCGCGTCCACGCCGCTGCGCGTGGCCCAGGCTCCGAGGCCGGTCGCCTGGGCCACGCCCCGGGGTGTCAGGGCGACGTCGGTGACGCCGGCGTACCGGTTCTCCGCGTGCCACTCGGTCTCGCCGTGCCGTACGAGCAGGAGGCGAGTGGTCATGGAGACCGCCCTTTCCGGGTCGGGGCCGCTGGGTCGGGGCCGAGTCGAGGCGAAGCGCACCGGGTTGCCGGGTTGTCGTGGCCCGTGTCGGCCGGGTGCATTGCCGGTTCACGCAGGCGCTGTTAAATTTAACAGAAATTCCACAGCCGGGAACCGGCCCTTCACGGCTCGGATCAGGTTCGGATCAGGTTCGGATCAGACGTGAATCAAGGCTCCGACCTGCTCGGCATCCACCCCAGCGGCTCTCCTCGCAGAAGGAATCCGACGTCATGCGCATCCTCGCCGCAGGCGACCACTTCGTCCGTCCCGCGTTGATTCGCGCGGCGGTGAGTCAGGAGCTGTCCCACGCGGGCGGGGAGCTCCCGGAGTTCTCGGAGCTGACTCTCCCCTGGCCCCATGAGCCCTTCGGTCCGGTCGCGGAGGTCCGTGAGGCGAGCGGTACGGAGGACGAGCTCGTGGAGGCGCTGGACGGGGCGTCGGTCTGTGTGACGCAGATGGCCCCGTTCACCGAGCGGGTGTTCGCCGCTTCGCCCGGGTTGCGGCTCGTCGCCGTCTCGCGGGGCGGGCCGGTGAATGTGGACCTGGCCGCCGCCACGCGACACGGGGTCAGGGTCAGCTTCGCCCCCGGCCGCAACGCCCCTGCCGCCGCGGAGTTCGCCGTCGGGCTGATGCTCGCCGCGATGCGGCGCATCGCCGCCGCCGACGCGGAGTTGAAGCGGGGCGTCTGGCGGGGCGATCTCTACGCGTACGAGGAGGTCGGCGGCGAGCTCGGCGGGGCCACGGTCGGGCTCGTGGGCTACGGGGCCATCGGCCGCATCGTGGCGCGGGTGATGCGCGCCTTCGGGGCGCATGTGCTCGCGGCCGACCCGTACGCCGATCCGGAGGCGGTCGCGGCGGACGGTGTCGAACTCGTCGAGCTGGACGACCTTCTGAGCCGGAGTTCGGTGGTGAGCCTGCACGCCCGCCTGACCGAGGAGACCCATCATCTGCTCGACGCCCGCCGTCTCGGGCTGCTGCCGTCCGGGGCGGTCCTGGTCAACTCCGCCCGCGCCGGGCTGCTCGACCATGCTCCGCTGCCTCGGCTGCTGCGCAGCGGCGCTCTCGGGGCGCTCGCCCTCGATGTGTACGACATCGAGCCGATCCCCGCCGACTGGGCCCTGCGTGACGTACCGAACGTGATCACCACGCCTCATCTCGCGGGCGCGACGCGGCAGACGGCGCACCGTGCGGCGGCCATCACCGCCGCCGAGGTCGGCCGCTTCGTACGGGGGGAAAAGTTGCGGCATCTCGCGAACGGGGACGTCCTGGTGAACGGCCGTTCCTGACGGCCGCCTTCGCCACCGGCGCCCCGGAATCCATCGGCTCGCACAGGAGGTAGCGGGGTTGAGGACCATCATCGGCGTGGACATCGGTACGTCGGTCACCAAGGCGGTGGCGTTCGACGAGGGCGGCGGGGCCCTGGCCTCCGCGAGCCGGCGCTCGCACCTGGAGATGCTGCCGGGCGGCCGCGTCGAGCAGGATCTCGACGATGTCGTGTCCGGTGTCGGCGACGTCGTACGGGAGGTCGCCGCGAAGCTGGGCCGGCTGCCGGACTCCGTGGCGCTCACCGGGCAGGGGGACGGGTTGTGGCTGCGGGACTCCGGCGGCCGCACGGTGCGGCCCGCCATCTCGTGGATGGACGCGCGGGCCTCGGACCTGGTGACCCGCTGGCTGGCGGACGGCACGATCGGCACGGCGTACGCGCACACCGGCTCGGGGATGTTCCCGGGGTGCCACGGCCCGCTGCTGAACTGGCTCGATGAGTACGAGCCCCACTCGCTGGACCGGGCCGCCGTCGCGGGGTACTGCGTCGACGCGGTCGCCCAACGCCTGACCGGCCAGGTGTGCCTCGACGCCTCCGACGCGACGCTGCCGTTCCTCGACCCCCGTACCCGGCGTTACGCGCCCGAGGCGCTGGCGGCTTGCGGGGTGGCGGAGCGGGCGGGGCTGCTGCCGGCTCCCGCGGCCCCGGGCACGGTGCTCGCGCTCCACGGTCACGGTGCCCGACTCCTTGGTCTGCCCGAGGGGCTGCCGATCGTGGCGGGGCCGTACGACCTGCCGGCCTGTGCGATCGGCAGCGGGGTGCGTGATGTGGGGGACGGCGTCCTCATTCTCGGTACAACCCTCGCGAGCCAGGTGCTGACCGACCGGGTCGACCTCGATCCGCTCGCCGAGCCCGCCGGCATGTGGCTGTGCACACCGGCTCCGGACCGGTGGCTGCGGGCCATGCCGGCGATGGTGGGGACGGCGGCGCTGGAGTGGGTGCTCGCCCTCGTCGGCGCGACCACGGCCGATGTGGACGCCCTGCTCGTCGACAGCCCGCCCGGCGCCCGGGGCGTCCGCGCCTTCCCCTTCCTGTCCGAGGCGGGCGAACGGGCCCCCTTCGTCGAGCCGTCGGCGCAGGGCAGGCTCGACGGGCTCAGCCTGGCGACCGGCCGGGCGGACGCGGTCCGGGCCGTCTGCGAAGCCATCGGTTACGCGGCCCGGCACTGCCTGGACGCGGCGGGGCTGAGCGGCACCCTCGCCCTGTGCGGCGGCGGCACGCGGTCGCTGACGTGGGCCCGGCTGATCGCCGATGTCCTCGGCCGGCCCGTACGCATCCCGCTGGAGGAACAGGTCGGCGCGCTCGGTGTGGTGTCCGTCGCCAGGGCCTCGCTGGCCCCCGGGTACGAGGCGCCGCCGGGACGCCATCAGGTGGTCGATCCGCGCGAGGACGTCCGGGCGCTGTACGAGGACGGATACGAGCGCTACCGGGCGGAGTTGGCGACGGCCCGGACCGCGTGGGGGTCTCACGCGCGGCCGGCCGGACACCCCGGGCCCCTCTGAGCACCCCACCTGTTCTGTTATTTATGACATGACCATTGACACTCATAACATGCTCGCTGTTAATTTGACGCGAAGGAGGCTCTCCGCCTGAAGACCGGGAGATTCCAGTGAAGCAACGCTCTGTCAGATCGTTCGCCGCGGCTCTGTCGGTGATGACGGTGATCGTCTCCGCCGCCGCCTGTTCGACGAAAGAGCCCAGCCGCTCGGAGGGCAAGTCGTCGAAGGACGCGAAGATCGCGTTCCTGATGCCCGATATCGCCTCCACCCGCTACGAGTTGTACGACGCGCCGCTCTTCAAGGCCAAGATGAAGGATCTGTGCGGCGGTTGCGAGGTGCTTTACCAGAACGCGGGCGGCGACGCCTCGAAGCAACAGCAGCAGGCCGACTCCGCTCTCGCGCAGGGGGCCGACGTCCTCGTGATCGACCCGGTGGACTCCGCCGCCGCGGCCAGCACAGTCCGTACGGCACAGAGCCGTGGTATCCCCGTCATCGCGTACGACCGGCCGATCCCGGCGGTCAGGGCGGACTATTACGTATCCTTCGACAACGAGAAGATCGGCGCCATGATCGGCCGGTCGTTGGTGGACCATCTCAAGGCCACCTCGGCCGAGGGCGGCCTCCTCCAGGTCAACGGATCTCCGACCGACGCGGCGGCGGGCCTGATCAAGAAGGGCATACACAGCGCGGTCGACTCCAGCGGGTTCAAGCTCCTCGCCGAGTACGACACCCCTGCCTGGGAGCCGGGGAAGGCGCAGAGCTGGGTCAGCGGCCAGATCAGTAAGTTCCCGGGAAAGATCGCCGGAGTGGTGGCCGCGAACGACGGCACGGGCGGCGGTTCCATCGCCGCGTTCAAGGCGGCCGGAGTGTCCGTGCCTCCCGTGACCGGGAACGACGCCGAACTCGCCGCCGCCCAGCGGATCATCAAGGGCGATCAGTACAACACCATCTCCAAGCCCATCAAGACCGTGGCGGAAGCCGCGGCCGTCGCGGCGTTCTCCTTCGCCCAGGGAAAGAAGCCCAAGGGCGAGACCACGCTCTTCGACACCCCCTCGGAACTCTTCACCCCCACCGTGGTCACCCGCGAGAACATCGCGAAGGTTCTGGTGGGCGACGGAAAGCCGCTGAAGACCGCCGAGGTGTGCACGGCGACGTACGCGGCCGCCTGCGCCGACGTGGGCGTCACGTAGTCACGGACCCCCTTCCGCTCTCCCTCTCCGCCTGACCTTCTGCCCGTCTGCGCGCCTGCCTCGGAAGGCCGGTCATGACCGCTGAGTCCTTGTCCTCCCCTCACGAGCCGTCAGGAGGCCCGCTGCTCTCGCTGCGTGGGATCAGCAAATCCTTCGGCGCCGTCGCCGCCCTCACCGATGTCGACCTCGACGTCTTCGCAGGGCAGGTCGTCGCCCTGGTCGGCGACAACGGCGCGGGGAAGTCCACCCTGGTGAAGGTTCTCTCCGGAGTGCACCAGCCGGACGCCGGAACCGTCGGTTTCGGCCACGGGACCGTTTCCATCCCCTCCCCCGCCACGGCACAGCGGCTCGGCATCGCGACCGTGTTCCAGGACCTCGCCCTGTGCGAGAACCTGAACGTGGTCGAAAACCTCTTCCTCGGACGGGAGTTGCGAGGGCTACGCCTGGACGAGGTGACCATGGAGGTCCGCTCCCGCGCTCTTCTCGGGGAGCTGTCGGCGAAGATCCCCTCGGTACGGGTCCCGGTCGCGGCCCTGTCCGGCGGGCAGCGCCAGACGGTGGCCATCGCGCGGACCCTGTTGGGCGACCCCAAGGTGATCATCCTCGACGAGCCGACGGCCGCGCTGGGTGTGGCGCAGACGGCGGAGGTGCTCAACCTGATCGAGCGGCTGAGGGAGCGCGTCCTGGGCGTCATCATGGTCAGCCACAACATGGCCGACGTACGGGCCGTCGCCGACACCGTGGCCGTCCTGCGGCTCGGCCGGAACAACGGCGTCTTCGACGCGGCCGAGGCGACGGCGGCGGACCTGGTGGCCGCCATCACCGGGGCCACGGACAACGTGGTCAGCCGCCGCGCCGGACGGGACCGGGCCATGGGCGACCGGAGCGTCCGGGCCGGGGGCGAGCGGGCCGGGGGCGAGCGACCAGCGGACAGCGGTACGGAAACGGCGCACAAGGGGGACGCATCATGACGGAGCCGGCCGCTGTCACGAGCCCGGAACTCGCCCCCGCCGGGGCCGGCAAGCCGACGACCTGGTCCGGCCGGGCACGAAGTCGCCGACGGACGGTGTCGGACCGGCTGCGCGGCGGGGACCTCGGCCTGCTGCCCGTCCTCGCCGGTCTCGTCGTGATCTGGGTCGTCATGCAGATCCTCAACCCGGTCTTCCTTTCGAGCGCGAACCTCACGAACCTCGCCCTCGAGAGCGTGCCGGTCGGCATCATCGCCCTGGGGGTCGTCTGCGTTCTCCTCGTCGGCCAGATCGATCTGTCGGTCGGCTCGGTCAGCGGACTCAGCGCCGCCGTCCTGGCGGTCCTCTTCGTGGACCGGGGGCTGCCGGCCTGGCTCGCCGTCACCGCGTCGCTGGCCCTCGCGGCTCTGATCGGCTGGTTCTACGCCCAGGTCCACAACCGGATCGGGGTGCCGAGCTTCGTCATCACCCTCGGCGGCCTCCTCGGGTTCCTCGGTGTGCAGCTGTGGATCCTCGGGCCCAAGGGCTCGATCAATCTGCCCTTCGACTCGGGTCTCGTGGCCTTCGCCCAGCTCCAGTTCCTGCCGCCCTGGCTGGCGTACACGCTGGTCGTCGTGGGCGCGGCGGTCCTGTACGCGACCGGTGCCGCCCGTGCCGCGGAGCGCCGCCGGGCAGGCCTGGCCGCCGCGTCCCGGCGGCTGCTCGTCGGGCGGAGCCTGGCGCTGCTGGCCGGTCTCGGCGCGGCGGTCTGGTATCTCAACCGGGACCGGGGGGTGGGCTGGATGTTCGTGTTCTTCCTGGCTCTGGTGCTGGCGCTGCACTACGTCCTGTCCCGCACCTCGTTCGGCAAGTCGATGTACGCGGTCGGCGGCAACATGGAGGCGGCCCGGCGTGCGGGCGTCGACGTGAAGGCCGTCCTCACCACCGCGTTCGTGCTGTGCACGACGCTCGCCTGCATCGGCGGGATGCTCTCCGCCTCGCGGCTCGCGGCGGCCAACCAGAGCAGCGGCGGCGGTGACGTCAATCTCAACGCCATCGCCGCGGCCGTCATCGGCGGCACCAGTCTGTTCGGCGGCCGGGGCACCGCGTTCGCCGCTCTGCTCGGCGTCCTCGTGATCCAGTCCATCTCCAGCGGACTCACTCTGCTGAATCTCGACTCCGCCTACCGCTTCATGGTCACCGGCGGGGTATTGCTCCTGGCGGTGTCGCTGGACGCGGTCGCCCGGCGGTCGCGGGTCTCCCACGGCAGGGCCTGAGACACCGTTCGTATCCGGCAACGCCCGCACACCCCAGGATCACGATCTCGGAGGAACCATGCGAAGCCGAGCACGCACGCACGTCGCCACCCTGCTCCTGTCCGCCGTCCTCGCGTCGGCCGCCCTCGCGGTCGGCGGGGGCACGGCCCACGCCCGTACACCGTCACCGTCACCGTCCCCGTCCGCGTCGCCGTCCTCCTCCTTCCGCCCGCCCGCTTCCGTGGACGGCGGGGCCTGGTCGTCCGGGCATCTCCAGGGCACAGCCATCGACCGCCGCCGGGGCCACATGTACTTCTCCTTCACCAATCTGCTGGTCAAGACCGACCTGGCGGGCAGACCGATCGGTTCGGTCACCGGTCTCACCGGACACCTGGGCGATCTGGACTTCAACAGCGCGGACGGGCGGGTGTACGGCTCCTTGGAGTACAAGGCGGCCCAGGCCTTCTATGTGGCGATCTTCGACGGGTCCCAGATCACCCGGATGAACATGGACGCCCGGACCACCGATGTGCTCTCCACCGTCCATCTCCGGGAGGTCGTGCGGGACTACACCGCCGACATGAACGGCGACGGGGTCTTCGACGGGGACACCGGCAACACTCCCGACCACCGCTACGGCTGCAGCGGGATCGACGGCGTCGCCTTCGGTCCCGGTCTGAACGGCAGGGGCGGCGTACGGCTCACGGTCGCGTACGGGGTGTACTCCAACACCACCCGCACCGATAACGACCACCAGGTGCTGCTCCAGTACGACGTGCGCGACTGGCGGAAGTACGAGCGGCCGCTCGGCGAGGACGCGCTGCACACCAGCGGCCCGGCATCTCCCGACGGCAAGTTCTTCGCCTACACCGGCAACACCACCTACGGGGTCCAGAACCTGGAGTACGACGGGGACAGCGGCAACTGGCTGATGGCCGTGTACAAGGGCAAGAAGGCGGCCTTCCCCAACTACGGGCTCTATGTGCTGGACGGCTCGAAGCCCGCCCGCCGGGGTGAGGTGAAGGGGCAGCCGCGCCCCGAGTCCGGCCGTATCCTTTCCCTTCTCCCGCGCGGGCTGCACCACGAGCCGTCCGGTGTGTACGGCTACGAGTCGGGCGGTCAGTACGGTCTGGTCTCGCTGGACGACGGCCGCTACTACGTGGCCGAGGCCGGCACGGTCGATTCCGGGGGGACCACGCTGCAGACCGGCCGGGCGGTGCTGCACCGGTGGACGGGTGCGGTGCCGAACCCGTTCGCGGTGCGGGGACCCGCTCGCTGAGCTTGTCCCGGCACGTTCCGCGGCGCGGGTGACATCGGCGGGCCCGCACCACCTCTCCCTGGTGACCCGCGTCACATCCGTGTTCTGTCAGCAATCGGAGGGCTGTCCCGTTCTAGGGGTACGCGAACGAGACAGGAGCCCGTCATGACGCTCATGAAGCACCGCATCGTCGTCCTCGGCGCCGGGTACGCCGGGGCCTTCGCCGCCGGGAATCTGGCCCGCCGGCTCTCCCCCGCCGACACCGAGATCACCGTCGTCAACGCCGCGCCCGATTTCGTCGAGCGGATGCGGCTCCACCAGGTGGCGGCCGGGCAGGACATCGCGCGCCGCAAGCTCGCGGACGTGTTCGCGGGCACGGGGGTGCGGCTGCGCCTGGCCCGGGTGACCGGTCTCGACCCCGAGCGCAGGACGGTCGCCGTGACCGGCGAGGACGGGCCCGGGGAACTGTCCTACGACACTCTGCTCTACGCACTCGGCAGCTCCGCCGCCCACCACGGTGTCCCCGGCGTGGCCGAGTACGCCTTCGACGTGACGGGTCTGGGCTCGGCGCTGCGTCTGCGGGAACGCCTGGACGACCTCGGCGAGGGCGGGTCCGTCCTGGTCGTCGGCGAGGGGCTGACCGGTATCGAGACCGCGACCGAGCTGGCCGAGTCGCGGCCCGGTCTCTCGGTCGCGCTCGCCGCCCGGGGCGAGCTGGGCGCCTGGCTCTCCCCCAGGGCACGGCGTCATCTGCGGGAAGCGTTCGACCGGCTCGGCGTCACCGTGCACGAGCACACCGCGGTCGCAGCCGTAGAGCCGGCCCGGGTGATCACCGCCGACGGTACGGTCCTGCCGGCCGGGGTGACCGTGTGGTCGGCCGGGTTCGCCGTGCACCCGATCGCGGCGGCCGCCGGCCTGGAGGTCGCCGCCACCGGGCAGATCGTCGTCGACCGGTCCATGCGTTCGGTCTCGCACCCGGACGTCTACGCCGCCGGCGACTGCGCCTACGCGATCGGCGAGAACGGCCGGCCTCTGCCGATGTCCTGCGCCTCGGCGGGGCTCACCAATATGCAGGCGACCGCCGCGATCATCGCGCGTCTGACGGGCGACGAGGTTCCGGTCACCGGGCTGAAGTACTTCGGCAACCACATCAGCCTCGGCCGCCGGGACGCCATCTTCCAGATGGTGGGCGAGGACGTCCGGTCGAAGCCCTGGTACCTGGGCGGCCGGACGGCCGCGCGGCTCAAGTCGGGGATTCTCAAGGGGGCCGAATGGGGCATCGCCCACCCTACGTTCGGCCTGCCGACGCGCAGGCGGCGGCCGGCTCCGGCGTCCGACCGGGCCGCTGTGCGGGTCGCCGCCTAGGCTGTTTCGCATGGACAGCGCAGCGGTCGACACGTTCGAGGCCGGTCGGGGCAGGCTGGCCTCGCTCGCGTACCGTCTGCTCGGGTCGGCGGCCGACGCCGAGGACGCCGTGCAGGACACCTTCCTGCGCTGGCAGGCCGCGGACCGCGCGCGGATCGAGGTGCCGGAGGCGTGGCTGACCAAGGTCCTCACCCGTCTCTGTCTCGACCGGCTCCGCTCGGCGCAGGCGCGTCACGAGCGGACGGCCGGTGCGTGGCTGCCCGAACCGCTCCTGGACGGCGACCCGATGCTCGGTCCCGCCGACACGTTCGAGCAGCGGGAGTCGGTGTCCCTGGCCGTGCTGACCCTCGTCGAGCGCCTCTCGCCGAACGAGCGGGCCGTGTACGTCCTGCGGGAGGCCTTCGCGTACAGCCACGCCGAGATCGCCGCGATCCTCGACATCACGGAGGCGGCGAGCCAGCAGCACGCCCACCGGGCCCGGACCCGGCTCGCGGACGAACGCCGCCGCAGCGGCGGTGCGGCCGACCCCGCGGCGGCGCGGCGGGTGGTCGAGGAGTTCCTGGCCGCCGCCACGTCGGGGCGCACCGACCGGCTGGTGGCGCTGCTCACCGACGACGTGACGGCGGTCTCGGACGGCGCGGGACTGGCCAGGCGGCTGCTGCGGTACCGGACGCCCGAGCGGGTCGCCTCCTTCGTACGGGCCGGGTTCAAGCCCACCCCGGCGAAGCGCCGGCTGGCCGGTGGCCCCACGACGATGTATCTCGCGCGGGTCAACGGCTCCCCGGCCGTCATCGCCGTGGTCGGGGAGCGGGTCGTGGGGGCCGTGGCGTTCGACGTCGGCGACGGGAAGGTCTCCGCCCTGTACGGCATCGCCGCGGCGCAGCGTCTCACGCGTCTCGACGAGGCATGGCGGCGGCACGACCCGGGGGTGCCGGTCGTCGACGCGTGGTGAGCGGGGGCGTTGCCGGACGGTCACCAGTCGATGTGTGCGGTGATCCACGCCTCGAGCGCCTTCTCGTCGGCTGCGGGCGGCAGTTCGGGCGCGCAGCTCAGAGGGGTGAGGGACAGCTGGAGGTGGGTGAGGTAGCCGTAGGGGCCGTTGTCGGCCGCCGGGCCGAGGACCAGGGCATGGGCGGGGGTGCGCCAGACGCGGTGCGTCATCGCCGGACCGGTGACCACGGCGGCGTCGGACAGGAGGGTCCGCTCGGGGCCCGCGCCCAGATGTCCGGTCACGGCCTGGGCGGCTTGCGCGAGGGTGGCCTCGCAGTCCTGCTCGGTGCAGGGCTCGCGGCGTTCCCAGCCCGTCGTCCCGCACCAGAGATCCATCTTTCCGCGCAGCCAGGGCGCGTTGGCCATGCTGTCGTCGTGTTCGTCGAAGGGGTACAGCTCTCCGAACACGAGGAAGCTTCGGGCGTCGGTCTGTCCGAAGGGGTTCCGGTCGTCGGAGCAGAGCACGTGTCCGTGCTTCGTGCGGAAGGAGTCGCAGACCAGTTCGTGCTCCCAGTCCCATCCACGGCGTGCCAGTTCCACGTCGAGGGCTTCGAAGTCGTCGCCCACCGGTGGCCCTGTCGGCAGTGCGACGAACTCCGCGATCGCCTCGGGCGTCAGTGGTCGGCGGGCGAGAATGTGTACGCGGGTGGGCATGCGGGTCGCTCCAGTGGCGTCGTGCGGTCGGTCGGGGCCGAGAGCTGTGGGTGGCTCCATGGCCCAACCCGGCAGGCGCCGGGCCCTGTTGGGCCATGGAGCCACCCTCGTCCGCGCAGAGAGTGTGCGCTAGATTCCTGTCATGACGGGACTCGACTCGTACACCTGGCCACCCGCCCCGATCAAAACAGCACGGCTCGTGCTCCGTGAGTCCGAGGCCCGGGACCGTGCGGCGTTCGTCGAGTTGTTCGCGTCGCCGGAAGTGCGTGCCTATCTCGGTGGCCCCCATCCGCGGGACGAGCTCGAACGTGCCGTCCCCGAGGTGCCGGGGCGGCGGCCCGGCGTTTTCGTCGTGGAGCTCGATGGAGCGATGATCGGCACGGTCACCCTTGAACAGCGGGACGCCGAGCGTCCGGGCGGGCTCCGTCCGGAGGGCGGCCGCACCGAACTCGGCTACATGTTCCTGCCGGAGGCATGGGGTTCGGGGTACGCCACCGAGGCCTGCGCCGCCGCGCTCGACTGGTTCGCCGTCGCGCGCCCCGGTGAGCCGGTGGTGCTCTGCACCCAGATCGCCAACGTCCCTTCTGCGCGCCTCGCTCTGAAGCTGGGTTTCACCGAGGTGTCCCGGTTCGAGGAGTTCGGCGCGGAGCAGTGGTTCGGCGAGTGGCGCCCGGTCGCACCCCGTCACCGGTGAGGGGTCAGGCGGCCGGGCGGGTGTGCACGCTGACCGCGTAGCCACCGCCGTCGTTGTAGGGGTCGCCGCTCCAGGTCGCGTAGCGCTGCCGCAGGGTCAGTCCGGCCCGGGTGGACCACTGGTCGAACTCGGAAAGGGTCACCGGTGCTTCCTCCAGAGGCAGGTGGGCGGCGTCCAGCCCCATGCCCGTCACCAGGAGACCGCCCGGGCGCAGTACGCCGGCCAGTTGCCCGACGACCGCCGCTCCGGTGCCAGGGGCCAGCAGAGGGATGACGTTGCCGGCGGCGAGCACCAGGTCGAAGTCCGCCCCCAGGCCGAGGGTGTCCAGCCGGGCCAGGTCACCGAGGAGCCAGTCCTGTGCGGGAGCCTCGCGGCGTGCGACGGCCAGCATCGAGGAGTCGACGTCCACGCCGGTGCAGTGGTGGCCCAGTTCGGCGAGGCGGATCGAGATACGGCCGGTGCCGCAGCCCGCGTCGAGCACGCGGGCCCCGGGCTTCAGCAGCGCGGTGCAGAAAGTGGCTTCGCCGTGGACGTCATGGCCCGATGCGGCGAGCCGGGCGAATCGCCGCGCGTACTCCTCCCCCGCCTGTCCACCGGTCAGTTCCGCCCAACGGTCGCGCTGCCCTGTCATGTATCCGCATGCCTTCCGGTTCGCCCGCCCCCCAGCGGGAGCATAAACGAGCCGACCGCACGGTGCCCCGTGCGGTCATCCGGTGGTTCCTCCGGGCTTCCACCCCCACGCCGTGAGCATCCCGGCCGACAGCGCGGCGCATGCGTCGCTCTCCAGGTACCGGACCGCGGCGTCGATGCCCGCGTCGTCGATCAGGCCGGTGGAGAGCATGGCTTGCCTGCTGCGCTGCCAGGTGTCGGCCCAGAAGCGGCTGATGGCGCTGCCCGGCACCAGCGGCGGCACGTGGATCTCCGCTGCCACCTGGTCGAGCCCCGCCCCGCGCAGGAGGTGTGGGTACGCCGGGACGGAGGAGACGTCGGTGCCGATGGTGGCCCGCAGTCCCTGCCACATCGCCCGCATCGCCGTGGTGTACGGGGTGGCCGGTCCCCGCTCGCTGGTCAGGTCGACGGCGTCGCTGAGCACCAGCACACCGCCGGGCGCGAGGAGTTCGGCGAGCGTGCCGATCAGGCGGTCCCGCTCGGGCAGATGCATCAGGACGAACCGCGCGTGCACGAGCTGAAAGGAGCCGGGGGCGAAACCGGGGTCGGTGACGTCCGCCTGAAGCGTCCGGAGGCCAGGGGCGGGGCATGCGTCCAGGAACCGTACGTCGCGGTCCACGGCGAGCACGCTCGCCACCCCGGCCTCGCCCAGCAGCCGGCGGCAGACGGTGCCGGTGCCGGCTCCGATGTCGAGGCAGCTCCACCCCGGTCCGGCGCCGAGCGCTCGCAGCCGGGCCATCGTGATGTCGTCGTAGGCGAGCGCACCGAAGTCGATGCGCTCGGCCTCCCCGGCCCGGTCGGGGCGGAAGAACGCCTCGCCGTAGCGGCCCTCGCCCGGGGCACCCCCGGGAGGAGAGGAGTTCACGGCGTCACCGGTACGGCACCGGGCCGGGCGCCCTCGTTCCGTCCCGGCCTTCGGTCGCCGACGGTGGGGGTCGAGGGGTCGTCGGGCAGTTCCATGGCCGGGCCTCTCCACGCGACAGGGTGGTACGGGCGGCCCCGGACCGGGGCCGCCCGCGGTCATCCTTCACCGGCCGTCGTCCGTACGGCCGAGGCTCGCCGTGGCCGAGGCCGATCGGTGCACGGCGGGACACCCGCCGGGGTGCGCGGAGTGCCGGTGCGGGGCTCAGGGCTGGATCGGCATGGACCAGCAGTTGGAGGTGGACGGTTTGCCCGCGAGCCGGTCGGTCAGCCAGGCGATCGCCTCGCCCTGGTCCGTGAGGAGGGGCACGAGGTGGTTGGTGAGGATCTTGTCACCGAGATTCGGCAGGACGACGGCGTCGTAGGTGATGTCGCCGCCCTTGCGGCACCAGTCGACCGCCAGTCGGCGGGCCTGGGCGTGAGGGACGATGTCGTCGTTGACGCCGGTGGCCAGACGCACGGGACCGGACGGTTTGAGCGTTCCGATGCGCTGCTTGTCCAGGGCGGCCCGGGCCCGGGGCTCGGCGGCGATGATCTCTCCGATGGACTTGCCGCTGGTGGTCCATTTGCTGCTCTTGGTGAATCCGTAGCCGAAGATCGCGTCACCGACGCACATGGTGGAGGCGTCCGCCAGGGCCGCCTTCCCGGTGGTGCTGATGTTCGCCTCGACGACCGCGCGCAGGTCGGGGTCGGACTGGGCGAAACCGTTGATCGACCAGGCCAGCGCACCGGCGAGCGCACTGCCGTCGATGCCCTTCATGACCGAGGTCAGGTCGGCGGGCGGAGCGCCGGCGTAGGTCCCGGCGAGCGGTACGTCGGGGGCGTAGGAGGGCTGGAGTTCGGCGGCCGCCGCGCTGGCGCCGCCGCCCTGGCTGTAGCCGTACAGGCCGGTCCGGGAGGCAGCGGTGACCGAGGCGCCGGGCACGGAGCGGGCGGCGCGGGCCGCGTCCAGCAGGGCGTGTCCCTGGTCGAGACGGTTGACGTAGGTGTGCAGGCGGTCCGTGGCGCCCAGGCCCACGTAGTCGGTGACGACGACGGCCGCCCCGGTGGCCAGGATCCGGTAGATGGTCAGCGCCTCGTACCCCACGGAGACGGTGTCGCCGCTGAGGGTGAGCGGGTGCTGCAGGGCGAAGGAGGGCGCGCACTGGTCGCCCTGGCCCATGGTGCCCGAGGCGACGGCGACCAGGGGGCGCGGACCGGATCCCTTCCACGCTGCCGAGGGCTCGATGTAGGCACCGGTCACGGCGACGGGCTGCCCGGACGAGTCGGTGGACTTGTACATGAGGCGGGTCGCGGTGCCGGGCATCGGGCGGCCGTCGAGGCCGGGGATGTCCAACCCGAGGGGCAGGGCCTCGGTGCGGATCAACGTACCGTTGGTGGCGGGCAGTTCGGCCGGGGGCGTGTAGAACTCCGGGATGGTGACTCCCCGGGAGACCACGGGAGGGGTCTCGGCCGCGGATGCCGGGACGGCCGACAGGCCCGCGCAGGCGGTTCCGGCGGCCAGGGCGCAGGCCAGGAGGCGTAGGGCGGCGCCCTGGCCGGAGCCCAGGTCAGCGGTGGCGGTGGCGGTGGCGGTGGCGGTGGAACGGAAACGGGTTCTCGTGCGGCTCACGGTGTGTTCCTCGTTTCTCGTACGGAGGGTTGAGGGTTGTGAAGGCGGCCGGGGCGGCCGAGCCTGTGGGAGGAGGGGAGAAGGGGGTGGCGGCGCACGCCGAGTCCCCTTCGGAGCAGCCTTGTTACTTACCGGTCAGTTACGGCAGCGTAGGTCTGCGTGTCACTCAGTGACAAGACGTCTGCGTACGCCATTTTCTCCATCGGTCGCTATGCTGCCGGGACGGAACGAGGCCAGGGACGGGAACGGAAGCCGGGGGCGAAGGTGCACGAACTGCCTTCCGCAGAGGGCGGGTTCAAGGCGGTCGGACTCAAGGCGGGGGCCGTCGGCAAGCCGTCGCTGGCCCAGCGGCGCAGGGCTTCCCTCCGCCTGGAGATCGCCGGCGAGGCGGTTCGCCTGTTCACCTCGCAGGGTGTCACCGGCACCACGGGCGAGGAGATCGCCCGGGCCGTGGGCATCTCGTCCCGCACGCTGTGGCGGCACTTCCCCACCAAGGAGAGCTGCGTCCTGCCCGTGCTCTCGGCGGGGCTCCAGTTCGCCGTGGACCAGCTGGCCGCATGGCCGTCCGGGATGACGCTGGTGGACTTCGTGACGCGGGCCGGCCGGAGCGGCACCCTGCCCCCGGCGGCCCCGGCCATCCTCGATCTGATCCGTATGACATCCACGGAGCCCGCGCTCCGGGCCGTCTGGCTGCAGGCCCACGACGACGCCCTGCCGGTGCTCGCGGAACTGCTCGCCCGGAGATCCGGCGGCAGCGCGGACGACCTGCGCACGAAGGTGCACGCGGCGACGGTCAACGGCGCGCTGCGCGCGGCGGCGGAGGAGTTCGCGCATCGCTACGCGGACGATCCCGAGGCGTCGGGTGAGGAGATCACGGCATGCGTCCTGGCCGCGCTGCGGGCCGCGGCGGAGGGCCTGCCGTACTGACCCTGTGACCGCTGGGCGAAATGGGCTTCAGGTTCGCTTCAGTTCGGGCTGTTAGAGTGCAGCCTGCGGCGGTAATTCGCCGAGCGGCTTACACAGTTCGTTCTACGGGCCGAATCGACCGGGACAAGGAGCGTAGGAATGCGCTGCAGGGAGATGCTGGCCCTCTACGCCGGTATCGCCGTGCTCCTGATGATTTCCGCCTTCGCCCTCGGCTCCTCCTCCCAGTCCCTGGGGACCGTCGGCGCGGCAGCGCATTCCCCGACTCACGCCGTGTCCGTGTTCGACACCTCGGGGCCGAATGCCGCGCTGGACGGCATGGACGGTGACGTCACTCTCCAGCAGCGCCACAAGGCGGGAAGCACGACGGCTTCGTCCCCCGTTCAGGCAGGCGTTCCTTCCTCGGTACCGGATCTGCACGACTGCTCGGCCGGCGTCTCCCGGCACCATGCTTCGTCATCGGGGTCGCAAAGCCCTGCCCGGGCCCTGATCCTTCGCTGCTGAGCGAGGCCGTCCCTTCACCCGGTGATCGCCCGGAATGCGAGCGCTGATCCTCCGCTCGCAGACATGGGTCGACGCACCCTTTTCCGCCGCATCACGCATGCGCGTTCCCTATTTCGTCTTTCATATTTCTGAGCCCTTTCTCAGTCCGTGGACCGTGGAATTCCTTCGCGCTGCGGGCCGTACGGGATACCCGAAACCTATGACTCAGTCCTGGAGCAGACGTACATGTACCACTTCCCCCTCGCCTCGGAACCGACGAGCGGCATCGCAGGGTGGGCGACCAGCCTCGTCGACACCATGGGCGGCCCCGGGGCCGGGCTGGCGATCGCCCTGGAGAACCTCTTCCCTCCGCTGCCGAGCGAGATCATTCTGCCGCTGACGGGCTTTGCGGCGGGGCAGGGAGTGATCAGCCTGTTCTCCGCCCTCTTCTGGACGACGCTGGGGTCGGTGGTGGGCGCTGTCGCGCTCTACTGGATCGGGGCGCTCTTCGGCCGGGAACGCATGTACGCCCTGTGGGAGCGGCTCCCTCTGGTGAAGGTGTCCGACCTGGAGAAGACCGAGCGATGGTTCCTCAAGCACGGCAGGAAGGCCATCTTCTTCGGCCGGATGATTCCGATTTTCCGCAGCCTGATCAGCGTCCCGGCGGGCGTCGAGCGGATGCCCCTGCCGATCTTCGTTCTCTTCACCACGCTGGGCAGCTTCATATGGAACTTCGTCCTCGTGATGGCCGGATATCTGCTGGGTGACCAATGGGACCTCGTGGAGCGTTACGTCGGGGTGCTCTCCAAGGTGGTACTCGGGCTGGTCGTCGCGGGGCTCGTCGTGTGGGTCGTCCGCAGGGTGCGTGCCCGACGGGACGAGCGCCGGACGAACCACGTATGACCGTTCTACCGACATGACCCTCAAGGGGCCGCGTACGGTGCGCGGCCCATCGAACCGATGGACAAGGTGGCAGGCATGGCAATGTGGGACCGCATCAAGGACCAGGCCAAGGGGCTGCAGCAGCAGGCGCAGGGCGCGAGGGGCCCTGCCGGTCAGCAGCAGCCGGGAACAGGGAGCCCGGGCGCCTCGGGGGGCTCCGGGGGCTCGAAGGAGAAGCTGGTCGGGCTGCTCAAGTCGCAGCTCGGCTCTCTCAAGACAGAGCTGAAGAGCGGGGCCTACCGGGATGCCAGCATGGCGATGTGCGCGCTGGTCGCGGCCGCCGACGGGTCCGTCGACCCCGCCGAGCGGCACCATGTGGAGAACCTGATCCTGCAGAACGACGTCCTGCAGAACTTCCCGCCCGAGCAGCTGCGGCAGCGGTTCAACAAGCACGTCGACCAGCTGATGTTCAACTTCCAGCAGGGCAAGGCCGATGCCATGCAGGAGATCGCCAAGGCTGCGAAGAAGCCGGTGGAGGCCAAGGCGGTCGTCCAGACCGGCTTCGTGATCGCCGGCGCGGACGGGTACATCGCCCCGGCCGAGGCGCAGGTTCTGCGGGAGGCGTGCACGGCGCTCGGTGTCTCCCCGCAGGAGTTCGGCCTCTGAGCCATTCTGTGCCGTACCGACTCGGCCCTCGTGGCCGGGCGGCGGACCCGTCTGACGGGTCGTCGGAGTGATCAGGGCTCTTCTCCGACGGCCCGTCCGGTTCAAGTGGGGCGCAGGACAGCCTTGGGCGTTCCTTGATCGTCAAACGGGCTGCCGGGGCATCCCACGCCCCGGCGGGAGCGGCAACGACACGGGCTGGGTGACGGTCAACCCGGCCCCCGCCGCGTAGCGGCCGAGACCCGGCGGGACGGGCGCCTGACTCCCCCGCCGGGTCCGCCCCGTGGCCCCGCGCCCCGGCCCTGGCCGGGGCCCCCGTACTCCTCCGGGCATGTGGCTCACGTAACACCGGCGCGGTGTCAGATCCCGCGTGGCTGAGCTGTCTTCACTACGGAAACACCGTGGAAGCACCGCGGGGTCCGGAGAGAGGAACTGCTGCCATGAAGGCCGTCATCGTGTGCGTTTCCGTGTCGCACGGCAACACCCTGCGCGTCGCCGACGCCATGGCTCAGCCGCTGGGAGCGGGAATCGTCAGCCCCGAGGAGGCCGATCCGCGGGAACTGGCCGCCGCCGACCTCGTGGGGTTCGGCTCCGGCGTCTTCTACGGAGCGCTTCACCCGCGGCTCACCGACTTCGTGCGCGCCCTCCCTTCCCGACCGCGTCAGGACCGGCCGGGTGCCCACGCGTTCGTGTTCGCGAGCAGCGGTCTCCCCGAAACGCCGGTGATGCCGTTCACCCGCCGCCTCGTGCGCCTTCTCGAAGGGAAGGGGTTCGATGTGGCCGGAACGTTCGCGTGCCGGGCCCTCGACACCTGGGCGCCCTTCAAACTCGTCGGCGGGCTCAACAGGCACAGGCCCGACACCGACGACCTGGCCGCTGCCCGCGCCTTCGCCGAGCGGCTGCGGGACGCCCGGCGCATCACGCGGTGACCCTGGCGATGAACGCGGCGAGATTCGTCATGGTGCGGTCGATCTGCTCCTCCAGGGTGAGGGACTCACGCAGTCGCCCGCCCACGCCGGCGTCCTTCTTCCCGCGTACGTAGAGCGAGCAGGCGAGGTCACTGCACATGTAGGCGCCGACGGAGTTGCCCTGCTTGCCCGCCTTCCCCGGCTTGGGGGCCACCAGCAGGGAGACTCCCCCGGTGTGGACGGTCACGCACATCGAGCACATGCTGCGGCGGGTCTGCGAGGAGCCGGTGTCGGAGGAGCGCAACTGGACTCCGACATGACTCACGCCGGACGGCATCACCAGGTAGGCCCGGTCAGGGGCCTGAGGGTCGCGCCAGCCCAGGAAGTCCAGGTCGTCCCAGGGCCGGTCGGCCAGGTCACGGGGGACGGACAGGCGTTTGGCCTCGCCCTTGGTGCAGTTCACGAAGGCACTGCGGATCTCTCGCTCGGTCAGGGGTTTCATGAGATCCACGCTAAGTTGCCTAAAAGCATTAGGCAAACGTATATTCCTTTAGGTAATCATGGGGAAGCGTTCGGAGGGTGGCATGGCACGAGCGGGGCTGGCGGCGGAGCGCGTGGTGCGGGCGGGCGCCGAGCTGGCGGACGAGATCGGCTTCGAGCAGGTGACCCCTTCGGAGCTCGCCCGGAAGCTGGGCATCAAGACCGCGAGTCTGTATTCGCACGTCAAGAACGCCCACGACCTCAAGACCAGGATCGCCCTGCTGGCCCTGGAGGAACTCGCCGACCAGGCGTCGGCGGCCATCGCGGGACGGGCGGGCCGGGACGCTCTCCGCGCGTTCGCCGACACCTACCGGGACTACGCGTTCCAGCACCCGGGCCGCTTCGCCGCGGCCCGGTTCCGCCTCGACGCGGACACGGCGGCCGCGAGTGCGGGCATGCGCCACTCCCGGATGATGCGGGCGATTCTGCGCGGCTACGAATTGCCCGAGCTTCAGGAGACACACGCGGTACGGCTCCTGGGCAGCGTCTTCAACGGCTACGTGGAGCTGGAGATGGCGGGCGGTTTCAGCCACAGCGCCCCCTCCTCCGATCAGAGCTGGACGGAGATCCTCGACGCACTCGACTCCCTGCTGCGCAACTGGCCGGCCCCTTCCTGACCCGGATCCCCCTCACAACGAACGAAGAGAACACGCACATGACCACCCGGCACGACTGGACGACCACCCCCATCAGCACCGACATCCTGCGGGGCGCGCTCGACCTGGAGCAGACCGAGCGCGGGGTGCTTCCGCACCGGCTGCCCGCCCGTGCGCGGCGGCAGATCGCCGACGGACAGCTGGCCATGGCCGAGTCCCAGCCCGCCGGCGTCCGGCTGGCGTTCCGCACCCGGGCGACCTCCGTCGAACTGGACGTGGTGGCCACCAAGCGCGTCTACGTCGGAGCTCCGCCGCGCCCCGACGGGGTGTACGAACTCCTCGTGGACGGCCGCCTCGCGGGCCGGGCCGGCGCTTCCGGCGGCGACACGCTCACCATCGACATGTCCGCGGGGACGGCTCGGACCCGGCCGGGCCCCGTGGAGACGCTCCGGTTCACCGGTCTGCCGGACGGCGAGAAGGACGTCGAGATCTGGCTGCCCCACGACGAGACGACGCTCCTGGTCGCCCTGCGCACCGACGCTCCGGTGCACACTCCCCGGCCGAGCGGCCGACCGGTCTGGCTGCACCACGGCAGTTCCATCAGCCACGGTTCCAACGCCGCCACCCCGACCGGCACCTGGCCCGCCCTGGCCGCGGCCTCCGGCGGTGCCGAACTGATCAACATGGGGTTCGGCGGTGGCGCCCTCCTCGACCCCTTCACCGCCCGGGCCATGCGCGACACCCCCGCCGACCTGCTCAGCGTCAAGATCGGTATCAACATCGTCAACGCCGACCTGATGCGGCTGCGCGCGTTCGGCCCGGCCGTCCACGGCTTCCTCGACACCCTGCGCGACGGGCACCCGACCGCACCGCTGCTGGTGATCTCGCCGATCTGCTGCCCCATCCACGAGAACACCCCGGGGCCGCTCGCCCCGGACTTCACCGCGATGAGCGAGGGCCGGGTGGGGTTCACGGCCACCGGCGATCCGGCGGAGGTCGCCGCGGGGAAGCTCACACTGACCGTGATCCGGGACGAGCTGGCCCGGATCGTCAAGGAGCGCTCGGCCACCGATCCCCAGCTGCACCACCTCGACGGCCTGGACCTCTACGGCGCGGACGACCACGCCGAGTTCCCGCTGCCCGACGATCTGCACCCGGATCCCGCCACCCACCGGCGTATCGCCGAGCGTTTCGCCCGGCACGCCTTCGGCCGTGGTGGACCCTTCGCCGCGCAGGAGCGGTGACTCCCGAGCGCGCCGTCGGCCGTCGGCGGGGAGCCGGTTCGGGACGAGCCCGGCTCCCCGCCTTTCGCCGTACGCCCGGTTACGGAGCGTCCACCAGGATGCGGCCGTCGGCCGGAACGCGGGAGGCGAGGCCGCCCGCGTAGGCGGATTCCACGCGGGCCCGCTCGGCCGCGTTCGGAACCGCGTTCGTGCAGCTCGCTCCGGCACTGGAGCCTGACATCAGCTGGGAGCAGGGGCCGGGTTTGGTGTCCGGCAGGCCCAGGCTGTGGCCGAGTTCATGGGCCGCGATACGGGTCTTGTCGTGGCCCTGGGTGACCGCCTGGCTGCCCAGCTCCACCCGGGCCTGGCCGCCGGGGCGGACCGGGCCGAGCGTGGCCTGCGGCCAGCCGCTGGTGGCCACGATCTGTATCTCGGCCCGCGTGCCGGGTGCGGCCTCGACGAGCTTGACGTTGCCGACGTTTCCGTTCCAGGAGGCGACCCCTGCGGCGATCGCCGCCTCCCAGCCGCCGGCCCTGCTGTCGTCGTAGCGGAGCGTCACCACGGCTGCCGTGCTCTCCGCGGCCGGGTCCGGCGCGGGAGCGGCGTGCGCCGCCGTGGCCGAGGCCAGGGTGAGCGCCACGGCGGCACCGGCCGCCTTGAACCATCTGGAATCCAGCATTGTTCGTCCCTTCATTCATGGGGGGCTCGGCTCCTCGCGGAGCCGGGCGAGTGGGGGAAACGGCCGGTTCGCGGGGAACCGGGCGGCCTCGATGGCCGGTTGCCGTTCCTCCCGGGCCGCAGGACCTATGCCGCGAACAGAGCTTGGTCATGCCCCTGTCACGAAATGAGGCCGGAAACCGCCCCTTGCTTCGTGGTGGCGCTAGGCCGACGGCGCCGGGGCCTGTTCCGTACCCTGGGGGCATGCGCATGCGACCGACCCTGAGCTGGACCTCGGACGAGGAGCTGCCGCCGGGCACGACGGACCTGGAGCCGGTCGCCGGGGCGCTGCGCGGTGGCCGTGTCCTGATCCTGAGCGGGGCGGGCCTCTCCACGGAGTCGGGCATCCCCGACTACCGGGGCGAGGGCGGGAGCCTGAGCCGCCACACCCCCATGACCTACCAGGACTTCACGGCCGACGCCGGTGCCCGGCGGCGCTACTGGGCGCGCAGCCATCTCGGCTGGCGTACGTTCGGCCGCGCCCGGCCCAACGCCGGGCACCGGGCCGTGGCCGCCTTCGGGCGGCAGGGCCTGCTCTCAGGCGTGATCACCCAGAACGTCGACGGGCTGCACCAGGCCGCGGGCAGTAACGACGTCGTGGACCTGCACGGCCGTCTGGACCGGGTCGTCTGCCTGTCCTGCGGCACCTTCAGCCCGCGCCGCGAGCTGGCGCACCGGCTGGAGGCGGCCAACGAGGGGTTCGCGCCGGTGGCCTCCGCGCTGAACCCGGACGGCGACGCGGACCTCACGGACGAGCAGGTCGGGGACTTCCGCGTGGTGCCCTGCGCCTCCTGCGGTGGGGTCCTCAAACCGGACGTGGTGTTCTTCGGCGAGGCCGTGCCCCCGCAGCGGGTCGAGCACTGCCGCACGCTGGTCCGCGAGGCGCGCACCCTGCTGGTCCTGGGCTCCTCGCTGACCGTGATGTCGGGGCTGCGCTTCGTCCGCCAGGCCGCCGGGGCCGGTACGCCGGTGCTGATCGTCAACCGGGATGCGACCCGGGGCGACCGGCACGCCGTGACCCGTATCGCCCTTCCGCTGGGATCGGCTCTCACCGCCGCGGCGGGCCGACTCGGTGTTCACGTCCCCGCCCATGCCGCCGACACGGCGGCAGAGCCCGCCTAGCCGACGACGCACACCGCTCTCCCGACCCCAGCATCACTCTCCGTCACTCTGCGCACGCGGGACATTACCGATATAGATGCTTATGGGTAACTCCCCGCCTTCCGAGGCCGTCGACAGAGCAAGGAGCAACCGTGCCTTCAGTACCGTCCATCACCCTCAACAACGGTGTGGCGATCCCCCAGCTCGGCTTCGGGACCTTCCAGATCCCGCCGGACGAGACCTGCGAGACCACCGTCGCCGCTCTGGAGACCGGCTACCGGCACATCGACACGGCGCAGATGTACGGCAACGAGAAGGAGGTCGGCCAGGCGGTCCGGGAGTCCGGGCTCGACCGCGCCGACGTCTTCGTCACGAGCAAGCTGAACAACGGGGCGCACGCGCCCGCCGAGGCACTCCGGGCGTTCGACCGTTCCCTGGAGGAGCTGGGCTTCGACTACCTGGACCTCTTCCTCATCCACTGGCCCCTGCCGGGTGGTTCGGGCGACTTCGTGGAGACGTGGAAGGCGCTGGAGGAGATCTACCGGTCCGGGCGCGCCAAGGCGATCGGGGTCTCCAACTTCCAGGAGAACCATCTGCGCCGGCTGCTGGACAACAGCACGGTGGTGCCCGCCGTCAACCAGATCGAGGTGCACCCGTACCTCACGCAGGAGCCTCTGCGGGCCTTCGGGGCGGAGCACGACATCGCCACGGAGGCGTGGTCGCCCATCGCCCAGGGCAAGGTGCTCTCCGATCCGACGATCGCGCGGATCGCCGAGCGGGTGGGCAGGAAGCCCGCACAGGTGGTGCTGCGCTGGCATCTGCAGCGCGGGGACATCGTCTTCCCCAAGTCCGTGACGCTGAAGCGCATCCAGGACAACTTCGCGCTCTTCGACTTCGAGCTCACCGGGGGCGACATCGGCGAGATCTCCGCACTCAACCGTGACGAACGCACCGGGCCCGACCCGGACACCTTCAACGGCTGACCCGGCCCGGCGGCATGGTGCGCGTACGCGGTGATCCCCACCGCGTACGCGCACCCAGGGCCCTACTACCGTGCGAAGTTCCTCAGGTCCTCGGCGAGCGAGCTGATCGCCGCCGGATTGCGCGGGCTCTCGACGAGGTCCACGTAGTCGAGGACGACGATGCGGTCGTTCTTGATCGCCGATACACCGGCGAGGGGCTTGTAGGACTTCAGGAACTTCCGCTTCTCGTCCGCGCCGGTGTCGCCGTAGTCGTTGATGACGATGACCTCGGGATCGCGGTCGACCACCGTCTCCCAGCCGACCGTGGTCCAGCTGTCCTTGAGGTCCTTCATGATGTGGTCGCCGCCGGCCTTGGTGATGATGTCGTGCGGTCCGGCGTACGCGCCCGAGGTCAGCGGCTTGTCCTTGCCGTCGTCGTAGAGGAAGACGCGGAGGCGGTCGTCGCCCGTCGCCGCCCGGGAGCGCGCGTCGGCGACCTCCTTCCGGAACGAGGTGATGAGGGTGTTCGCCCGGTCCTCGACGTCGAAGATCTTTCCGAGGTTCCGCAGGTCGGTGTAGAGCGCTTCGAGCGGGGGCATGACGCCGCGGGCCTTGCCCTGCCCGTTCCGGCAGGACTCGCTGAGCAGGTAGGAGTCGATGCCCACGCGCTTCAGTTCGGCGGGGGTGAAGCCCTCGCCCTCGTTGAATCCGTAGTTCCAGCCGGCGAAGACCAGATCGGCCCGGGCGTCGAGGACCAACTCCTTGTTGATGCGCTCCTTGGAGAGCCACTTGGTCTTCTTGTAGCCGTCCTTCCAGGGGACGGACGTCATGTCGCCCTTGTCGTCGGGCATCACGTATCCGGCCATGTGGTCCTCGAGGCCGAGGGCGAACATGATCTCGGTGATGCCGACGTCGTTGGTCACGACCCGCTGCGGGGCCTTGTCGTAGCGCTTCTTCTCACCGCAGTTCTCCACGGTCACCGGGTAGTGGCGGTCGGCCTGTGCGGTGCTGTCCTTCCCGTCGGCTTCCGGTGTGACGTCCGCTCCGCAACCGGTGAGGGCCAGGGCGGCGGCGAGGACGAAGGCCGCGGGGCGCAGGGGGTGGGGCATGGGGCGGGGCTCCTTCAGGGGGTGGGACGGGCCGGGGGAAGGTCGAAGAGCAGTTGCAGCGCCCCGGTCGCGGGGTGCGTGACGCGGTGTGCCCGTACGCCGAAGACGTCGGCCAGCAGTTCGGTGGTCAGGACGTCGTGCGGGGGTCCGGAGGCGACGATCCGGCCGCTGTCGATGACGTGGACGGCGTCGCAGTGCAGGGCGGCGAGGTTCAGGTCGTGCAGGGCGGTCAGCACGGTCAGGCCGCTGTCGCGGACCAGGGCGAGGACTTCCAACTGATGGGCGATGTCCAGGTGGTTGGTGGGCTCGTCTAGCACGAGGACCCGGGGCTGCTGGGCGAGCGCGCGGGCGATGAGGACGCGCTGCCGCTCGCCGCCGGAGAGGGTCAGGAAGCCGCGTTCGGCCAGGTGTCCCGCCCCGACCCCTTCCAGCGCCTCGTCGCAGCGGCGGCGGTCCTCGTCGGTCGTCCGGGCCATCGGCCCCTGGTGCGGCAGACGGCCCATGGCGACGATCTCGGCGACGGTGAAGTCGAATTCGGCGACCGCGTCCTGAGGCAGGGCGGCCAGCCGTCGGGCGCCTTCCCGGGTGGTGAGGGCGTGGAGGTCCTCACCACCGATCCTGACGGCGCCGGCGGACGGCCGCAGAGCCCGGTAGACGCAGCGCAGGAGAGTGGACTTCCCGCTGCCGTTGGGGCCGACCAGGCCGACGAGCTGCCCGTCGGCCGCGCCCAGGGTGACCTGGTCCACCAGGCGTGCGCCGGCGATCTCGACGGTGAGCTCGTCGATGTCGATCCGCATCAGATGCCCCCGAAGGAGTAGGCGCGCCGGCGCATGAGGAGGATGAAGCAGGGAACACCGATGACCGCGGTGAGGACGCCCACGGGCAGTTCGGCCGGGGCGAGCACCACGCGCGAGAGGATGTCGACCCAGATCAGCAGGACGGCTCCGGCGAGGGGTGCGACGGCCAGAAGCCGCCGGTGGTCCGCGCCGACCAGCATCCGGGTGGCGTGCGGGACCATCAGGCCGACGAAGCCGATCGCCCCGCTGACCGCGACGACCGCCCCGGTGACGGCCGCGGAGACGAGGAAGAGTTCCCTGCGCAGTCTCCCGGGGTCGACGCCGAGCGCGGCGGCGGTCTCGTCGCCCATGGCGAGGGCGTTCAGGCGCCGCGCCGACCAGCCGAGGTGCGCGAGGCCGGCGAGCACCGCCCCGGCGGCGATCGGCACGGCGGCCCAGTTGGCGCCGCTCAGGCTGCCGAGCAGCCACATCATCGCGGAGCGGGCCGCTTCCCCGCGCTCGGCCGCGAACACCATGAAGGTGGTGACGGCGGAGAAGCCGTAGTACATCGCGGTTCCCGTCAGCACGAGCCGGAGCGGGGTGAGACCGCGTTCGGTGCGGGCGACCGCGTACACGAGCAGCATCGCGAGGAGCGCGGAGCCGAATGCCGCCGTGGACAGCGCCCAGATGCCCAGTGCGCCCAGGGCCCCGAAGATGAGGACGGCGTTGGCGCCGACCGCCGCGCCCGAGGAGATGCCGAGCACGAACGGGTCGGCGAGCGCGTTGCGCACCATGGCCTGGACTGCGACGCCGATGGCCGACAGACCGGCGCCCACGACCGCGGCCAGAACCGCTCGTGGCAGGCGCAGTTCCCAGACGATGGTGTAGGCCGGGACCTCTTCGGAGCCGATGGCTCCGCCGGTGATTCCTGCCCAGAGGTAGCGCGTCACTTCGGCCCAGGAGAGCCCCGACGCCCCGAGTGCCGCTCCGCAGACGAGCGAGAGGGGAAGGGCGAGGCCCAGACCGGTCAGGAGGAGCGGCAGGGGGACGCGGCGGGGCGGCGCCGGTCCGGTGCCGCCCCGCGCGGGGCGTGGCGGTTTGGCGGGTATGCGGTCGAGAGACGTGGCCACGGGCCGGTCGCTTTCGCCTCGGGCCGTGCGTCGCACAAGGAGAAGCGGCCCCGGACGGCGGCCGTCCCGCGCAGCGCCCTTTTCGCAGTCCACGGCGAATGGTCAGGAGCCTTCTGTGCCGCGGGTGATCGGGCTCACGGACCGGGGGTCCGTCTACCGTTGCGGGTCAGCGCCGGGTTTCGACCGGACTTCCCCCGTGACGAGTCCGCAGCCTAGCGCGTACGTCCGTTCCGGTTTCGGGGAGGGCCGGGACGTCCTCGGCGTTCACCGCGTCGACCTCGTTCACCAGCTGATGCGGGCCGCCACGGGCAGGTGGTCGCTGCCGGTTGCGGGCAGTACCCAGGCGCTCTCCGGTTCCACGCCGCGCACCAGGATCTGGTCGATCCGCACCACGGGGAACGTGGCCGGCCAGCTGAAGCCGAAGCCGGCCCCGGCGGTCTCCTGGGCCGATGCCATCCGCGAGGTGAGGCCCTCGTACGCGCGGTCGTCCAGGGTCCCGTTCAGATCGCCGAGAAGCACCACTCGCTCGTTCTTCTCGGCGGCGACGGCCTGTCCCAGCGACTGTGCGCCGCCGTCCCGCCGGCCCGACGAGAGCCCGGCCCTGGGGTTCACGCGTACGGACCCGAGGTGTGCCACGTACACCGCAAGCGGCCCGTGGTCCGTGGCCACCGTGGTCCGCATCCCCCGGTTGTAGGCCATCTTGGCCTCGGCGGGCTTGGCGTCCCCCAGCGGTCCGGCGTCCATCGCGACGTCGACCGGCCGGGTGTCGGACAACGGGAACCTGCTCCACAGTCCGACCGTGCCCTGCACCGTGTGGTGCGGGTAGGCCTGCGCCAGTTCCTTCTCGTACGTCCCCCGGGCCTCGGCGGCCAGCTCCTCCAGTGCCAGCACGTCCGCACCGGAGCCGGCCAGGGCGCGGGCGGTGCCGACCGGGTCGGGGTTGTCCGCACCGACGTTGTGGGAGGCCACCGTGAGGTCGCCGCCCGGGTGGGACTTGTCGGTGAGCAGTGGGCCGAAGAGGTTCAGCCAGGCCACGACCGGCAGGAGCAGCGCGATCACCGCGGTGGCGGAGCGGCGCAGCAGTGCCCCGGCCAGCAGCATCGGGACGAACAGGCCGCACCACGGCAGGAACGTCTCGACCAGGCTGCCGAGGTTCCCGATCCGGTTCGGGATGCTCGCGTGCAGCAGCAGGAGCAGGCCCAGCAGCAGCGCCGCTGTCGCGAGCACGCGGCCGCGGCGCCAGATGCTGGACGGACCGGAGGGACGGGACGGCTCGGAGGGACGGGACGGCTCGGAGGGTTCGGACAGTTCGGTTGCTCCCGATGTGGCAACCCTCTCGGCCACGTCTGCCGTGTTCCCTGTGTCCATCCGCGTCGCCGTCGTCTGTCCTCGTTCGCTGCCGGTCACTGTCGCATCCTCGGGTCCTGAGTGGGGTCGGCGTACATGCGCGGGCAGCCTCGGTCCGCAGCGTCCGTACGCAGTTCGAAGTGCCAGGGTTCGTTCCGGTAGATCCGGCACAGCCCGTACGCGGAGCCGTGCTCGGAGAGCCAGTCCGTCGCCGTGCCGGGCCCGATGTCGACCGCGTCCCCCGACACATGGGGAGAGGTCGTCGCGGTGGCCACCCAGCGGGCGGCCTCGGCTTCGGAGCCGTACTGCGCGACCGCCTTGCGGAGCAGCTCCTCCTGGTATGCGGCCGAACGCCAGCCGCTGTTGACGGTGAACGTGACTCCGTCGGGCGCGGCATCCCGTGCGGCCTGCCGAAGTGCGTCGAGCAGTTCCGCGTCGAGGTTGGCCACCGCCGGAACCTCGTCGTCGAGGACCGTCGCACCGTCGGGCACGACACCGTCGGTCTCGTCGAGCGCGCCCCGGCTCTCGCGGTGCGGGGCGTGCGAGGGCGGCCGGTCGGAGAGGGACGGGGCGGGCAGGAGGGGCGCGGAGTCCTGGCCCGGGGTGGCCGCCGAGTCCGAGGAGGGTGTCGGAGAGGTCTTCAGCAGGGGGTGGCCGAGGGCCACGACGATCGCTGCCAGTACGGCCACCAGGCCGATGACGAGGGGCTTGCGGAACCGGAGGGCCGACGTACGCGCCGACGGCGGGGGTCGAGTCATACTGCCAGTCAAGGCAGTGCGGAGTTGCCGGCGCGTATGCGCTTTTCGATACGCCGACGATATGCGGCGACTCCTACCATCGGGGACATGCGTGTGCTGATCGTCGAGGACGAGCCCTATCTGGCAGAAGCCATCCGCGACGGTCTGCGTCTCGAAGCGATCGCGGCCGACATCGCGGGCGACGGCGACACCGCGCTGGAGCTGCTGAGCGTCAACGCCTATGACATCGCCGTCCTCGACCGTGACGTCCCCGGTCCTTCCGGTGACGAGATCGCCCGGCACATCGTCGCCTCCGGCAGCGGCACTCCGATCCTCATGCTCACCGCCGCCGACCGGCTCGACGACAAGGCGTCCGGGTTCGAACTCGGTGCCGACGACTACCTCACGAAACCCTTCGAGCTCCGCGAACTCGCCCTCCGGCTCCGGGCGCTCGACCGCAGACGCGCCCACAGCAGACCTCCCGTGCGGGAGATCGCGGGGCTGCGGCTCGACCCGTTCCGCCGGGAGGTGTACCGGGACGGGCGGTACGTCGCGCTGACCCGCAAGCAGTTCGCCGTGCTCGAAGTCCTGATCGGCGCCGACGGCGGTGTCGTCAGCGCCGAGGAACTGCTCGAACGCGCCTGGGACGAGAACGCCGATCCGTTCACCAACGCCGTGCGCATCACCGTATCGGCCCTGCGCAAACGCCTCGGAGAGCCCGGGATCATCGCGACCGTGCCCGGCGTCGGCTACCGCATCGAGCCGGGTGCCGACGCCGTACGGGGAGAGGGAGAGGTCCGTGGCTAGGTCCTGTCGTCAAACTGCCGTCGTCGCCCGAAGGGCGGCCGCGCGGCGTCTGGTGCGTGCGACCGCAAGGCGCCGGAATGGTCTTGGATGGGGCCTCCCCCGCTCGAACGCATTTGAGAGCTTGGGGAAGGAGCTACCAGGGCGTTTCGGTAACGCAGCGAGCGTGCGTGCCAGGCGTCGCGCGGCAGACGGCAGTTTGACGACAGGACCTAGGGGCGAGCGGACTGCGGCAGGGGCCGAGGGGGCCGTGGTCAGGCGGCCCGGGTTGAGCGTCCGCCTCAAGCTCACCCTCAGCTACGCCGGGTTCCTCATGGTCGCGGGGATCCTCCTGCTCGGGGCGGTGTGGGTGTACCTCCTGCAGTACGTTCCCGATGACTGGGACCAGCGCATGCTGCACGAGAACCCCAACCGCCAGCTCCTCGCGTACACCTTCGCCCCGGCGGCGGGCACCGTGCTGGCGGTCCTTCTCCTCTTCGGGCTCGTGGGCGGATGGTTCCTGGCCGGCCGGATGCTCGCCCCGCTGACCCGGATCACGGAAGCCACCCGCACGGCCACGCACGGATCGCTCTCCCACCGGATCCGGCTGCCCGGCCGCAAGGACGAGTTCCGTGAACTCGCCGATGCCTTCGACGCGATGCTCGCCCGCCTGGAGGCGCACGTCGCCGAGCAGAAGCGCTTCGCGGCCAACGCCTCCCACGAGCTGCGCACGCCGCTCGCCGTCTCCCGGACGCTGCTGGAAGTGGCCCGAGCCGATCCGGACCGCGACTCCGAGGAGATCATCGACCGTCTCCACACCGTCAACAGCCGGGCGATCGACCTCACCGAGGCGCTGCTCCTCCTCAGCCGGGCGGACCGGCGTTCCTTCACCCCGGAACGCGTCGATCTGTCACTGATCGCCGAGGAGGCCGCCGAGAGTTTCCTACCTCTCGCGGAAGAGCGCGGCATCGCTCTGGAGACGCGGGGCGACATCGCCGCCACGACCGGATCGCCGACGCTGCTGCTCCAGCTGGCCACCAACCTCGTGCACAACGCCATCGTCCACAACCTGCCGGACGGGGGCACCGTCCAGGTGACGACGAGCGTCCGCGCCGGGCGCGTGGTGCTGGCGGTCGAGAACACCGGTGCCCCCCTCTCCCCCGAGCTGGTCTCGACGCTCACCGAACCGTTCCAGCGGGGCGCCGAGCGGCTGCGTACCCACCACGCGGGGGTCGGCCTCGGCCTGGCCATCGTCGAGACCATCACGCGCGCGCACGACGGGACGCTCGTCCTCGCCCCGCGCGCCGGCGGCGGACTGCGCGTCACGGTGGAACTTCCCTCGGCCTGCGGGAGTGGCGATCGGGGACCGGCGCGGACTCTTCCCTCCCCCTGAGGCGACGAGGTCCGGACCCCGTACGGCAGGATGGTGCCATGAGCGTAGTCAAGATCAATGTGCTGACCGTCCCCCAGGAACAGCGCGAGACGCTGGAGAAGCGCTTCGCGTCCCGCGCCCATGCCGTGGAGAGCTCCGACGGATTCGAGTGGTTCGAGCTGCTCCGGCCCGTCGAGGGCACGGACGACTACCTCGTCTACACGCGATGGCGTGACGAGGCCTCCTTCCAGGCGTGGATGGAGGGTCCGATGAAGGCGGCCCACCAGGGCGGCGACGCCTCCGGCGGCGAGCGCCCCAAGCCGGCGGCGAGCGGTTCCACGGTGTGGTCCTTCGAGGTCGTGCAGCAGGCCGCGCCGAAGGGCGCGTAGGCGCGCCCGCACCGGTGTACGCCCCTGCCCGGCCGGATCATGACCGGCCGGGCAGGTCGCTCCCCCGTGTGTACGGGGCAGCGAGGCCGCTGGGCCGGGACCCGGTGCGTCAGCGGTCGACGGGCGGCAGTCCGGCCAGGCCGGTGTCGAGCATGATGCGGTCGACGGTCCTGTCCAGGATGCTGTCGGGGCCGATCACGGTCTCCCGTCCGTCGGGCAGCACATCGCGGGGGCGGTACCAGTCCCGCAGCTGGTCCTCGTCGACCTCGTCGGCGATGGGTTTGGTGGCGTGCCGCGCCACGGTCTCGGCGAACGGGACGTCCAGGTAGTACCCGTGGGTCGGGCCCCGGTGGTCGGCGCGCAGCCGGGCGAGCATGTCGCCGTAGTGGTCGGCGTAGAGGATCCCTTCGACCACCACGTGGTAGCCGGCGTCCAGGGCGTAGCGGGCCGTCAGCTCGATCAGGCCGATGTTCGCCGCCCCCGGCCGGTCGCGTTCGCGCAGCACGGTGCGGCGGAGGTTGTCCTGCCCGACCACGGCCAGCCCGCGGCCGAATCTGTGGCGGAGAGCGGCGGCGACGGTCGACTTCCCCGAAGCGCTGTTGCCGCGCAGAACGATCAGCCGGGTCTCTTCCGTGCCCACCTTCACGGCGATCACGCTAGCGGCCCCGGGCCGGGCCCGGGGCCGAACTCGGCCATGTCACTCCCAGGGTGCACGCGGTCTCCTCCCGGCGGTTGATTCCCCCCGTCCCGCGCGTTTTTAAGATCATTCTTCGGAGAACCTGCGCAGAACGGACGGATCGACCGGTGGAGCACCACATGACGCTGCTGGATGTACTGCTGGACGCGGTCCGTGAAGCCCCCGGGCAGATCGTCGTGCACGTCCGCGGCGACGGAAGCGAGCTGACAGTCACCCTGCGCGAGCTTCTGGACGATTCCCTGCGGGTGGCCGGCGGTTTCCGGGAGGCGGGCGTCGCGCCCGGGACCTGTGTGCCGTTGCTCGCCGATCGCAGCGAGGACTTCCAGCCGATGTTCTGGGGCGCGGTGGCGGCCGGTCTCGTGCCCGTTCCGCTGGCCGCCGATGCCCGTCGGGTCCTGCCGGTCTGGGAGCACCTGGGGCGGCCGCCCGTCGTCGTGGACGCCTCGACGGCGCCGCTGGTCGATGAACTGCCCGAGGGCTCACGCGCCCTGGCCATCGACGCCTTGCGCGAGGGGCCGTCGCTGCGCGAACCCGCACCCGGCGGTCGCGACGACGTGGCGTTCCTGCAGTTCTCCTCGGGAAGCACGGGTGCGCCCAAGGGCGTGGAGGTGACGCACCGTGCGGTGCTGGCCAATCTGGAGCAGATACGGGCCGCCTCGGCGCTGAGCGCCGACGACGTGGTGGTCAGCTGGATGCCGTACTTCCACGACATGGGGCTCATCGGTACGCATCTCGCTCCGCTGGCCGCCCGGGCCCGGCAGGTCAAGATCGGCCCGCTGTCCTTCGCCAAGCGGCCCCGCCTGTGGTTCGAGGTGGCGGACCGGCACCGGGCGACGGTGCTGTCCGCGGCCAACTTCGCCCTGGCGCTGGCCGTACGCCGCGTTCCCGACGACGTCCTGGCCCGGCTGGACCTCTCGGCCGTGCGGCTGCTCCTGGTCGGGGCGGAGCCCATCGCACCCGCTGTGTGGCGTGCCTTCGCCGTCAAGACGCGGCCGGCGGGGCTGGATCCGGCGGCGGCCCAGCCCGTCTACGGCCTGGCCGAGGCGACGCTCGCGGTGACCTTCCCGCCGCCCGGGGAAGTGGCCGAACCGCTGGTCCTGGACCGGGCGTCGCTGAGCGATGGCGTGGCCGTGGACACCGAACCGGGCGTGGGTGCGGTCGAGTTGATGGACGTCGGGCGGCCGGTGGCCGGCTGCGCCGTGCGCATCGTCGATGACGGGGGTGATGTCCTCGGGGACCGGCGGGTCGGGCACATCCTGGTGCGCGGTCCCCAACTGGCCCGTGGCTACGACGGACTTCCCGGTATGAGCGCGGAGACGTTCACCGAGGGGTGGCTGCGTACCGGTGATCTCGGGTTCCTGCGGGACGGCCGGCTGTGCGTCACGGGCCGGCACAAGGACGTGCTGTTCCTCAACGGCCGTACCTTCCATGCCACGGACCTGGAAGAGGTCGTGGCGGCGACACCCGGGCTGCCTCCCGGCGCCCCTGCGGTGGTCGGTTCGACCGACCCGGTCACCGGTACGGAGCGTGTCGTGGTGTTCGTCCCCTGGGCGCGGCCCCCGCGCGAGGCGGCGGAGGTGCTCGCACGCGTCGCGGCCCGGGTGCGCGAGGCGCTGTTCCATGACGATGTGCGGGTGCTGGCCCTGCCGCCGGGGGCGTTCCCCCGTACGACGAGTGGCAAGCTCCAGCGTCGGCGGTTGCGGGAGCGTTTCGAGGCGGGTGCGTTCGGGGCTGACGCGTTCGCGACGGGTGGGCAGCCGACGGGTGACGGTGCTCCGTCTGCGGAACCCCGCGCGGACGTGCCCCGGGCGCGGGCCCAGGCCGTCCGGGCCGTCCGGGAGGTATGGGCGCGCGTGCTGGAGCGGCCCGCCGAGTCGATCGGTCTGCATGAGCCGTTCGGGAGCCTCGGGGGGACGTCGCTCAAGGCGATGGAGGTCCTGGTGGCGCTGGAGGACTCCTTCGGTGTGACGCTGCCGCCGGCGGTCGTCCGCGACCACGGCACGGTGGCCGCCCTCGCCGGGCACCTGCTGTCCCTGGCCCCCGGGCCACTGTCCTCCGCCACCGAAGCCGGGAAGACCGGAGGAGACGGGGAAGCCGTCGCAGCCGTCATCGGGATGGCGTGCCGGTTCCCCGGCGCCGACACCCCCGAGGCCTTCTGGGACCTGCTCATCGACGGGCACGACGCCGTCGCCCCCGTACCGTACGGGCGTTGGGACGACGACGCCCGTGACCGTCGGGCCGCTCCCCGGAAGCGTTGGGCGGCGCTCCTGGAGGACCCGGCCGCCTTCGACGCCGACTGCTTCGGTATCGGCGAGGACGAGGCCCGCGCGATCGACCCGCAGGCGCGGCTCTTCCTGGAACTCGCGCACGAGGCCCTCGAACGCGCCGGATACGCGGGGCCCCGCCGGCGCGGTCGCCGGATCGGCGTGTTCGCGGCGGTCGGCGAAAGCGGCTACCGCGAGGTACTGGACCGGGCTTCGGCCGACGGCACCCCCCTGCCGGCCTCGCTCACCGGCAATCTGCCCGCCCTCATCGCCGCGCGGGTCTCGCAGAGCCTGGACCTCGACGGGCCCGCACTGGCCGTGGACACCGCCTGCTCGTCGGGTCTGGTGGCCCTGCATCTGGCCCGGCGCAGCCTGCTGGACGGAGAGTGCGACCTCGCCGTCGTCGGCGGGGTCAACCTCCACCTGACCTCGACCCCGCACCGGCTTCTGGAAGACGCCCAGGCCCTGTCCCCCACCGGGCGCAGCCGCGCCTTCAGCGCGGATGCCGACGGCTTCGTACCCGGTGAGGGCGGCGCGGCGATCGTCCTGACCCGGCTCGACGCGGCCCGGCTCTCGGACGATCAGGTGCTCGCCGTGGTGCGGGGCACGGCCGTCAACAACGACGGCCGGTCGATGAGCCTCATGGCGCCCAATCCGCTGCGGCAGCGCGAGGTCATCACCCGGGCGTACGAGGCGGCAGGCGTCGATCCCGCATCGGTGACCTACGTGGAGGCCCACGGGACGGGCACGGCCGTGGGCGACCCGATCGAGCTGCGGTCGCTGGCCCACGCGTTTCCCGTACGGCCCGGCGGCGAGCCGCGGTTGCTCGGCTCGGTGAAGACGAACATCGGGCATCTGCTGAATGCCGCCGCGCTGCCCGCGCTGGTGAAGGTCGTGCTGGCGCTGGTCCACCGTCGGCTGCCGCCCTCGCTGCACCACGCCCCGCCCGCGCCGGGACTCGCCCCCGCGGGCTTCTCCGTGGTCGCCGAGGCCCGGGACTGGACGTCCGCCGGGTCCCTCGTCGCGGGGATCAACGCGTTCGGTTTCGGCGGCACCAACGCCCATGCCGTTCTCGAAGAGGCCCCGGCTCTGCCCCCCGAGGCTGCCTCGGTCTCGCCGTCGCCGGGTGCCACGCGTGAATCCGCCGCCGAGGGACCGCACCTGCTGACTCTCTCGGCGCGGAGTGCGGATGCGCTCCGGGGCGCGGTGGGCCGCCTCGCCAAGCACCTGGAAAGCCGTCCGGAACTGCGCGAGGGCGATGTCTGCCGGACCGCGAGCACGTCCCGGGACGAGGGGCCCCACCGGCTCGCCGTCATCGCCGACGGTGATCTACGGGCACGGCTCACCGCCCTCGTCGCCGGGACGGGCGGACCGGGGGGAGCGGACAGGCCCACGACTACCGGCGAAGCGGGCGGGCGTGCCGGGACCGGGGGATCCGGCGTGCCCGGGGCGAGCGTCGTCCGTTCCCGGCCGCGCGTGGTCTTCCTGTTTCCCGGGCAGGGTGCGCAGTCCCCCGGCCAGGACCGGGCGCTGTACCGGACGGCGTCGGTGTTCCGGGACACGTTCGACGAGGCGTCCGCTGTCCTCGGCCCTGTCTGCGGACGGCCCCTGCTGGACTGGGGCCTGGACCCGGAGGTGGATCCAGCCACGCAGGCCGTGACCGAGGTGGCCCAACCGCTGCTCGTCGCCTCCGGAGTGGCGCTCGCCCGCCAGCTGCGTTCCTGGGGGGTGGAGCCCGATGCGGTCGCCGGGCACAGCGTCGGGGAGATCACCGCCGCCTGCGTCAGCGGGGTGCTGACGCTCCCGGAGGCGGTGCGGTTCGCGGCCGAACGGGGCCGCCTCATGGGTGCGTTCACCGATCCCGGCGCCATGCTCGCCGTTCGCGGGGGTGAGGAGGCAGTCGCGGCGGCGGTGGCGCAGTCGGGCGGGAGCCTCACCGTGGCCGCGTACAACGGTCCCGGACTCCAGGTCCTGTCCGGGACCGTCGCCGACGTCGAACACGCCGCTCTCGCTCTCGAGGCTCAGGGTGTCCCCACGCGCCGCCTGCGGGTCTCGCGGGGCTTCCACTCACCGCTGATGCGGCCGGTGGCCGGCCGGCTCGCCGACGCGGCCCGTGCGCTGACCCCTCGGGCCCCGTCGGTGCCCCTCATGAGCACGGTCACCGGCGCGTGGCAGCCGGTCCTCGATCCGGAGTACCTGCGCGACCACGCCGAGCGCCCGGTGCTGTTCGGGGCGGCCGTGGAACGCCTGGCCCGGGAGGGGTACGACACCTTCGTGGAGGTCGGCCACGGGGCGACGTTGTCGGGTGCGGTCCGGTCGGCGACGGAGACGTACGCGCCCGGTGAGTCCGGCGGCGGCGTCACGGTGATGTCCGCCTTGCCGGGGTGTGCCGCCGACTGGACGAATGACGCACCGCTGCCCGATGAACGGCACGGCGGGCGCGGAGACCTTCTGGAGACCGTCGGCCGGCTGTGGTCGCTCGGCATGCCGCTGGACCGGACCGCGCTCGACGCGGGCACCCGCCGGATTCCCCTGCCCACCTACCCCTTCCAGCGGCGCCGCTACTGGGCCGGTCCGCCCGCGCCGCGTCCTCTGCTGCACCGGGTTCTCTGGGAGGACGACCCCCTGCCCGGAAAGGAGGCGAAGGCGGCAGGGTCCGTGCGTTCGGTGCTGCTGACCGGGCCCGATCCCGCGTCGGTCGGCCGGCTCGCCTCGCAGCTCTGCGCCGCGGGGGTGCGTCGGTACGAAGCGGGCGACGAGGGGCGGCCGGATGCCGTGGTCCTGGTGGCCGGGCCTGCTCCCGTCCAGGACACCGGCGATGCCCTCGACCAGGCCCACGCTGCCGCGTCGGCCGCCTTCGGCGAGGCCCTCGCACGGTTCGACGAGACCCACGCGGACCGGCTGCTGGTGGTGACCGAGGACGTGCATGCCACGGGCACCGTACGGGAAAGGCCACGGCCCGCCCATGCCGTCCTCGGCGGGCTCCTGCTGGCGCTGCCGCAGGAGACTCGGGGCGCCGCGGCCACCGCCCTCGATCTCTGCTCGCTGGACACCCCGTCCCAGCGTCTGACGGCCGTGCTGGCCGAGCTGGGGTCGGGTGGTGCCCCGGGCAGCGCGACCATCGTCGCCCGGCGCGCGGGACGACGGCTCACCCGCCATCTCGTACCCCTGCCGGAACCGGCGGACGCCCACACGGCGGGGCAGTCGGCGCTGCCGCCCGACGGCACCTTCCTCATCACCGGGGGCGGCGGCGGGATCGGCGCCGCGCTCGCCCGGGACCTCGCGGGCCGGGGCCGGCCCACCCTCGTCCTCACCGGGCGCTCCCCCCAGCTTCCGGTGGGCCTGGCGGACGAACTCCGTACGCTCGGCGCCACCGTCCACTACCACGTGGCCGATGCCTCGGTGGAGCGGGATGTCGACGCGCTCCTCTCCGGACTGCCGCGCCTCGACGCCCTCTTCCACACCGCGGGGGTCGTGCGGCCCGGCACCCTGCGGAACCGGCGTCCCGAGGAGACGGCGGACGCCCTGGCCGCCAAGGCCCGGGGCGCCCTGCTGCTCTCGCTGGCCCTGCGCCGGCACGGGCTCGACCCGGCGGTCCGTGTCGCCTTCTCCTCCGTGAGTGCCGTGCTGCCCGGGCTGGCCGGCGCACTGGGTGACTACGCCGGTGCCAACGCCTTCCTGGACGCGTTCGCCGCGTCGGAGCGACACGCGGGCAGGCCCTGGCAGTCCGTGAACCTCGCGGCATTGGCCGGTACGGGCATGGCGGCGGTCCTCGGCACCGGGACGGCGGCGGGCTCCATCACCGTACGGAACGCCGGAGAGCGGCCCGTTGCTCTCGCTCCCGCACTGACGGCGCTCCGCACGGCGTGCGGCGTCGACGCGGCTCAGCTGCTGCTCGCCGATCTGACACCGCCCTCGCCGCCCGTGGCCCCGGAGTCACCGGAACCCCCGACCTCCACAGCGGAATCCACGGGAACGGGATCGGCGGCCTCCGGCAGGACGCGCGCCGGGGGCACTGGCACCGACACCAGCACCGCCGCGCTGCTTCGGCGGCTGCTGGCCTCGGCACTGCGGCTGCCTGCCGCCGACGTTCCGGACGACGAGGCGTTTCTCGCTCTCGGCCTCGATTCGCTCGCCGCCGTCGACCTCGTCAGGCAGCTCGAACGTGAACTCGGCAGGTCCCTGTCGGCCACTCTCTTCTTCGAGTACCGGACCGTCGCCGAACTGGCCGCACACCTCGACAGCACACCCGCCGTCGTCGCTCCCGCCCTCCCCCGTACGCCGGACCCCGTCCCGGACGGGTCCCCCTTCCCACTCACCCCCGTCCAACTGGCCCTGCACACCAGCAGCCGGCTCCACCCTGAAGTCCCGGCTCACGGTTACGTCCGCCAGACCGTCCGCGGCCCCCTGGACACCCGGCTCCTGGGCCGGGCGCTCGCCGCGCTCGCCGACCGGCACACCATGCTGCGGATCCGTATCGAGAACTCCGCCGGCACCGACGACGGGACGGGTTCCGCGTCACCGGTGCAGTACGTCGCGCCGCCCTCCGACCTGTCCACCTGGTACGAGATCCGCGAGCTTCCCGGTCGTATCGAGGAGCTCGAAACGGCCCTGTGCAACCGGCCGTTCGATCTCTCAGCCGAGCCTCCCGTGCGCGCGGTCCTCGCGCGGGAGAGCGCGGAGCTGTCCCATCTGGTGCTGGTGATCCACCACGCGGCCGGAGACGGATACAGCCTCAACGTCCTCGCCGGGGAACTCTGGTCCCTCTACACCGCCTTCACCCACGGGGACACCCCGACACTGCCCGCGCTCGGCACCGACTTCGCGCGGTACGCGACCGCTGCCGCCGACGAACGGTCCTCCACGGACGGCGTGGAAGTGCTCGCCGTCGACCGGCGGTACTGGGCGGACCGGCTGGCCTCCCGCGGCGAGCCGCTGCGCCTGCCGTACGACGGTGATCCGTGGGCCCTTCCCTCGGCTCCGCTGACCACGCATCAGAGCAGTCTCGATCCGGCGCTGACCGGCGCGTTGGAGAAGCGGGCCGCGGACCACGGGGTGAGCCTGTTCCATCTGCTGCTCGCCGTGCACGTGCGCTGTCTGGCCCGGTGGAGCGGGCAGCGGGAGATCACGGTGAACGTCGCCCGCGCCCGGAGGGACGGCCGGCCGGCGGGCCTGGACCGGCTCGTGGGGCCGCTCGCCGACACTCTCCCCCTGGTGTGTTCGACGGACCCGGACGAGCCGGTCGGGGTCCTGGCCGAACGGCTGGCGGGGATCTGGCTGGAGAGCGAGCAGCACGCCGGGCTCACCGGCCTGGACCTGGCACGGCTGCTGCCGACGGACCCGGCCGGGTCCGGACCCCGGACGGTCGGTCCGGCCGGCTTCAGCTTCTCGCGCTTCCCCTCCGCCCTCGACGAGCGGTGTCCGGTGAGCGTGCGGCCGACCGCCGCCGGCACCGCCACCGCCGCGACCCGGCTGAGTCTGCTGTGCTGGCAGGACGAGGCGGTCCTCCGCTTCTCGTGGAACTTTCCCGTCCGGCTCTTCGCCCCGGAGACGGTGGCCCGCCTGGACCGTGAATTCCACGACGAGCTGGCCGCGACGGCCCTGAAGGGGACCCCGGCCCTGCCTGAGGCCCCGCCCCTCCCGGCCTCAGGAACCGGGTCCGCCACGCTCGTGCGCCGGCTGGTCGAGCGGTTCCGGGCCACCCCGGACGCGGTCGCTGTCGACACTGGCACCGCGACCCTGACGTACGGCGAACTCGACCGTGCCTCGCAGGCCCTCGCGGCCTCTCTGCTCGCCCGTGGCGTCACCCCGGGCAGCCTCGTCGGGCTCCTCACCGAACCCGGCGCCGACACCGTCGTCGCCGTCGTCGCCGCCCTGCGCGCCGGGGCGGGCTGGGTTCCGCTGGACGCGGGGCACCCGACCGCGCGCCTGGTGGACCAGCTCACGCGCTCCGGGGCTCGTGCGGTGCTCTGTCATGCCGCGACCCGCGCGGTGGGAGAAGCGCTCGGCGAGGTGACCCTGGTGCCCGTCGACGTACCGGCGTCGCCGTTCTCACGGGATCCGGATTCCGTGCGGCACGGGAACGGGGCGCCCACGCCGAGCGCCCCGATCGACGCCGACGCCGACGCCGACGGCATCGCGTACGTGATCTTCACCTCCGGGTCCACCGGCCGGCCCAAAGCCGTGCCCGTCACCCACCGGTCCATGGAGAACTACCTCGACTGGGCGATCGACACCTTCGGGTACGACGCGCACGACCGGCTCGCCCAGACCGCGTCGCCCTGCTTCGACGCCTCCGTCCGCCAGCTCCTCGCGCCGCTGCTCGTCGGCGCCACCGTGGTCACCGTCGGCTGGGACCTGTTGCGCGATCCCGACCGGCTGCTGACGCACGTCGAACGCCGCCGGATCACCGTCTGGAGCTCCGTCCCCACACTCTGGGAACAGCTTCTCAGCGCCTCCGAGGCACGCGTACGAAGCGGTGCGCCGCTGCCGGACCTGTCCGCGCTCCGGTGGGTCCACGTCGGCGGCGAGGCCCTGTCGCCCGCGCACGTGCGCCGCTGGTTCGACCTCTTCGGCGACGGTCAGCGCATCGCGAACCTGTACGGCCCCACCGAGGCCACCATCAACACGAGCTGCCACATCATCCGCGACCGGCCCGGCGACCAGGTGCGGCGACTGCCCATCGGCCGCCCGGTGTCGGGTACGGAGGTGGAGGTCGTCGGGCCCGACGGTGAGGTGCTGCGGCCCGGTGAGGCCGGCGAACTCCTCATCGCCGGAATCGGTCTGACCCCGGGATACCTCGGCGAACCGGCCCTGACCGAGGCCGCGTTCACCGTTCGGCGCGGGCGGCGCTGGTACCGCAGCGGCGACCGCGTGCGGTGTTCGGAGGACGGGACCCTTGAGTTCCTCGGGCGGCTGGACGACCAGGTGAAGATCCGGGGCAACCGGGTCGAGCCGGGCGAGATCGAGGCGGTGCTCCAGACGCACCCCGATGTCACCCATGCCGTCGTTCTCGCGGAGGACGGACGCCTCACCGCTTTCGTGACCCCCGGGCCCGGTTCGTCGCAAGCATCCGGAGCTTCCGGTTCGTCCGGAGCCTCAGGAGCATCCGGAGCCTCACGGGCGGATGCCGCGGCCTTGCGGCGGCACCTGGCGGAGTCGCTGCCCGCGTACATGATTCCGTCCCGGATCACCCGTGTCGACGCGATGCCCCTCACGGGCACGGGCAAGATCGACCGCCGTGCGCTGACGGCTCTCGGGGAAGCGCCTCCCCCTTCACCGTCCCGCACGGCAGCGGCCCGCACCGCACCCCGCACGCCGACCGAGATCCGGCTCGCCGCCGTCTGGTCCGCCCTGCTCCAGGCCGACGAGGTCTGCCGCGAGGACGACTTCTTCGTCCTGGGCGGTGACTCCCTGCTCGTTCTGGAGGTGTTCGCCCGGCTGGAGAAGCAGGGCGGCCCACTCCCCCGGCCCACCGTCATCTACCGCAACCGCACGCTCGCGGCCCTCGCCTCCGCCGTGGACGCGGCGGCGGAGGAAGTCGCGGAGGCCGCCGTCGTCGAAACGGCCGCCGGCACCGGGGCGCCCGCTCCCTTCCCGCTCACCCCCACCCAACGGGGCTTCCTGCTGGCCGAAGCCATCGCACCGGGCACGACGTCGTCCTGGCTCACCCGGTTCCGCCTGCTCGGCCGCCTCGACACCGCCCGCTTCCAGCGCGCGGTGGACACGCTCGTCGGGCGCCATCCGATGCTGCGCACGGTCTTTCCCGCCGGCGCGCGCCCGGCCGTCCAGCAGGAGCTGCCGCCCTCGCTGCGCCTGCCGGTCGACTTCGAGACCCTCACCGACCCGGGGCAGGTGGAGGAACGCGTCACCGCCGAGCGGGCGCGCCGTTTCGAACCCTGGGCCTGGCCCCTGCTGCGGCTGCGGGTGCTCACACTCGCTCCCGACGAACACGTCCTGGTGGCGCACGCCCACCACATCATCGGCGACGGCTACAGCGCCGCGCTGCTGGTACGGGAGCTGATGACCACGTACGACGCCCTGGCCCGGGGTGAGATGCCGGCTGAGGGCGCCCTGCGCAGTACCTTCCGCGACCACGCCGTCCGCCTCGCGCAGCGCGCGGAAGCCGCCATGACGCATCCCGGGGTCCCGCCCCGCGACGACCGTTGGGCCCGGCTGAGCGCCCCCTACCGGCCTCCCGTGCTCTACGCCGGTACGGACACCGGTGCCCGGCCGGAGACCGCGGCGGGCCCGCTCTTCCACGCGCACGGGTTCACGGTCGACGCGGACCGAGTGGAGGCGTTGCGCGCTCTCGCCGTGCGTACCGGATCCACCCTCTACGCCCCCGTGCTCACCGCCTACTACCGGGCGCTCGCGGCCACCACCGGCCGGGCGGATCTGGTGCTCGGTCTCGCGGTGAGCGGCCGGGACGACGTCCTGCCCGACGTACACCGGGTGTTCGGCCCGTACGCCACGGCGGTTCCGCTCCGGCCCTCGGGTCCGGCGTCGGGGCGGACGGACGGCACGGGGTTCGAGGACGATCTGCGCCGTCTCGCAGCGGAGGCCGCCGAGGCGCGGACGTACGAGGGGGCTGTGCCGTCGTTGCCCAACGGGCTGCCCCTGGCTTCCCAGTTCTTCTTCACCTATCTGGACTTCTCCGCTCTCGGCCCGGAGAGCGGAGAGACTCTGACGGTCGCCCGGGAGGACGGTGACAGCGTGTTCACGCCGCCTCCGGCCGGTACGGATGTGTTCCTGGCCGCCGTTCCGGAGGGCGGGCGGCTGCGGATCACCGTCCGCGCGGCGGCCACGGCGTTCACGCCTCGGGCGCTGGCCGCGTTCGCGGACGCGGTACAGCACGGTCTGGCGCACGCGGCGGCCTCGGACGCGCCGGTGGACGCCGCGCTCGTCGGCTATCTGCCGTCCCCGGCCGACCTCGCCCGGATGGCGGGGCTGCCGGAGGCGGCGTTGCCCCGCGAGGAGTTGCGGAGCCTGTTGTTCCCCGACGGGCGGCCGCGGCTCCTGGAGACGCTGCGTACACCGCTGGGCCGTTCGGGCTTCGTGAGCGTCCCGCTGTTCGCGGACGAACTCGCCCCCGGCGACGCCCTGCTCGGGCACACCACACGCGGGGTGGAGCTCGCCTCGTCCCTGGGGGCGCGGGCCGTGTCCCTGGCCGGGATGATCCCGTCGCTCACCGGCTACGGCTTCGACGTCCTGCGGGCCGTCGGGACGGACGGAGCGGCTCCTGCCGTCACCACCGGTCACGCGGCGACCGTCGTGTCCGTCGTCAGGACCGTGCACGCCGCTCTCGACGCGACGCACCAGCAGCTGGGCTCTCTCACCGTCGCGTTCGTGGGTCTCGGCTCGATCGGCTCCTCGTCGCTGGAGCTGCTGCTCACGCTGGCCGAGGAACCGCCCGCCCGGCTGCTGCTCTGTGACGTGCCGGGCAGCTCGCCGCGTCTGAAGGAGTTGGCCGACGGCCTGGTGGAAGGCGGCCTCGCCGCGGTCGTGGAGGTGGTCGAGTCGGATCAGGGGCTGCCCGACGCCGTGTACGGGGCCCGTCTGATCGTCGCGGCGGTCAGCGGGGGTGGCACGCTCCTGGACATCGACGCTCTCGCCCCGGGTACGACGGTGGTCGACGACTCGTTCCCGCACTGCTTCGACACGACGCGTGCCTTCGAGCGGATGGAACGGGCGAAGGATGTCCTGGTCGTCGGGGGCGGGCTGCTGAGCGCCGGGCCCGCCGAACGGGAGGTGGCCGAGGGGCTGCCGGCCGCGGCGGTGGCCGGATATCTGGCGCAGCCGATGGTGGCGGACGCGATCGCGTCCTGCCGGCTGGAGTCCTTGCTCCACGCCTCGGGCTGCGCGGTGCCGCTCGTCCACGGCCCTGTCGACGCGCCCACCGGGCTTGCCCACTGGGAGGCGGCGGAGGCTGCGGGCATCCGGGCGGCGCCCCTGCACCTCCTCACCCGCACCATCGGTCCGGGGGTGATCGACGGCGTTGTCAGTGGTCGGGATTAAGTTCGTTGATGTCCCGCCACGAGGGCGTGGACGTCCCCTTTCGCATGCATGGGAGTTGGCGCGTTGTCGGTCTGGGAGCAGTCGAGTACCGCGCGGGTGATGGCGCCCGCGCGCCCGCGGAAGCTGGCCAAGGTGCCGTTCGTCGAACTGGCCGACGGGCGGTTGCAGGGGGTCGTCTCCAGCGGGTCGGACATCGGGCGGGTATATGTGTCGTCGGTGGCGGCGCGGTCGTACGCGTTCGCGTGCAGCACCAACAACAACCGGCCCTGCGGCGGTGCGCGCGGCATGTTTTGCAAGCACATCCAGGCGCTCGTCGCCGAGGCGGTGCTGCAGTACGGCGCCGAGCGCGTCGCCCGCGGTCTCGCGGTGGATCCCCCGGACGGGGAGCCGGACGCGCAGTCCCTCACCGCCGCCATGACCGCCACGCGGCCGGTGAAGGACGACTCCTCGGCGGCCGCCCAGGTGTTCAGCCGGTTCCTGCGGCACCTCGCCTATCTCGAACTGGCCCCGGTCACGTCGCCGCTGCCCGAGATGCAGTGGTTCCCGCCGACGCGGGCGGTGGCCTGATGCGCGGGGATCTGCTGGCCGATCCGGTCGAGGGGCTCGACGAGGCGCTCGCCGCCGTGGACGCGTTCGACGGGGCGCTGGTGGCCGGTCTGCTGCGGCCGGGGGCCGCGCAGGCGGCCGCGGTCGCCGGGCTCGCCGAGGCCGTCGCCGGGACGCCGTTGGCCGCGCGGGTCGCGGAGGCGGCGGAGCGTGCGGCGGCCGGGGCCGCCGGGGAGGATCATTTCGTGGCGCTGGCCGCCGCCCGCAGTGCGCTGCTCGGTTCCGTGCACGACGCGTTGGCGCAGCGCATCGACGAGGCTGTCGGCAGGCCCGCGCCCGGGGTGGAGTCTTCTCCGGTCGTCGCCGGGGAGAAGTCCGCTCCGACCGCTGCCGGGCCGGAACACGGGGCCAACCTCCTCGCGGCGGCCCGCAGTTGGCTGTGCGATCTCGCGCGCAGCGGCTGGCGGGGTATCGACCACGAGCTGGTCTCCGGGGCGGCTCCGGTGGTCTCCGCGATGCTGCCCGATCCGGGGCTGCGCCGTCGGGCGACGCTGCTCGACGGGTTCGCCGCCGAGCTCGCCGCGTCCTGCCCGGGGGCGACCCTGGAGCGGGTTCCGGTGCGCCGCTGGGCCGATCTGTGGTCGCGTGGCCTGCTGTTGACGGTGCCGGGCTCGGCCGGGGAGCGGTCCGACGGCTCGGTGACGGGTCGGCTGCTGCCGCTCGGCGTCGATGTGCAGGAGCATGCGACGGCCGTTCAGGCCCAGGTCCATGCCGTGTTCGAGCCGGCGGACGGGGGCGCTCCCCGGCTGGTACGTGCCGGGGTGTCGGCGCCGAAGCCCGACACGGTCGTCGGAGCGGGGCTGTGGCAGTTGCTGCGTCCCCGGATGTCGTTGCTCGGTGCCGTGAGCGAGGGCCGCTCGATGGAGCTGGACGCCATGCCGGTGACCGCGGAGGGGGATCTCGTCTGGGACGACGAGCGGGCCCGTGCGGGTGAGCCGGCCGACCCCTTCGCCACGGCGCGGGTGAGGCTGTCCGCGGCGACGGCCGCCCCTGTGGCCCCCCTGGACCGGCATCCCGTGCGGATCGCCGTTCCGGTGCTGCTGGAGGGGTATGCGGCGCACAGCGAAGAGGGTGGTCTCGCGTTCGATCTCGCCGGACGGCCGCTGGCCGTGGACACCGACCGGATACCCGCCGCCGGTCCGCTGACGCCCGAGGCGGTCGCCGCCTCCCACGCCTGTGTCGGACTGCTGCGCTGGGATGCCGGGGAGTTCCTCCTCCAGCCGCTCGCGGTCGAGACCACCGTGCGGAAGAAGACCGTCGCCGTGCACGCCGGGGCGTGGGCGGGCGGCACCACCGACAAGGCCGGTGTCCGGGCGGAGAAGGCCGCCACCGACGCCGTCGCCGTGCTGCGCGAGCGCGCGGGAAGGCTGCTGCGGAAATGACCGAGGACCTCACCGGGCAGACGCCCGGCCCCGTGGCCGGCCCGTCCCCTGCCGGTCCCGACCCGTACGAGAACCGCCGTCAGGTGCTGTACTGGCGGCTCCTGGCCCGTCTCCTCGATGGTGAGGAGCAGCCCGCCCTGGAGTCGGCGAGCCTGGGGGTGGTCGAGGACATCGGCCTGCCGTCCGCCCTGCTGGATCCGGGGACGTCGCTCGACTCGGTCGTGCAGCGGCATCCGGAGCTGGCCGCCGAGTTCGACGGGCTGATGACACCCGAGGACGACGCGGACGGCTCCCGTGACCGGGCGGCGGAGGTGCGGCGTGCCGCGCTGGTGTCGAAGGTGCTGCTCAATGTCTTCGCGACCGGTTCGAGCGCGGTGACCGCGGAGCAGTTGGCGCGCTGGCAGTCCGACGCGGGCTGGCTGGAGCGTGCGCTGGGCTGTCCGCCGGGCGGGCTTCGCGGCGGCCGGGCGCCGGGCGCGGGCCTGGACGGCGGCGGTCTCGGCCCCGAGCTGGCGGCGATCGAAGCGGATCTCGTGGGGCGGATGCGGTTGCGGGAGGTGCTGGCCGATCCGGCGCTGGCCGCGCGGCTGACGCCCAGCATGTCGCTGATCGAGCAGTTGCTGCGGGACAAGGGGAATCTGTCGGGTGTGGCCCTGGCCAACGCGAAGTCCCTCATCCGCCGTTACGTCGAAGAGGTGGCCGAGGTGTTGCGTACGCAGGTGGAGAAGGCCACCGTCGGCGACTTGGACCGTTCGGTGCCGCCGAAGCGCGTCTTCCGCAATCTCGACCTGGACCGCACGATCTGGAAGAACCTGACCAACTGGAGTCCGGAGGAGGAGCGGCTGTATGTGGACCGCCTCTACTACCGGCACACGGTGCGCAGGACGACGCCGCAGCGGTTGATCGTCGTGGTGGACCAGTCCGGTTCGATGGTCGACTCGATGGTGAACTGCACCATTCTCGCCTCGATCTTCGCCGGGCTGCCGAAGGTGGACGTGCATCTCATCGCCTATGACACCCGCTCGATCGATCTGACGCCGTGGGTGCACGACCCGTTCGACGTGTTGCTGCGCACGAATCTCGGCGGAGGGAACGACGGGCCCGTCGCGATGGCGATGGCGCGCCCGAAGATAGCCGAGCCGAAGAACACCGTCATGGTGTGGATCTCGGACTTCTACGAGTTCGACCGCTCCCAGCCGCTGTTCGAAGGCATCGAGGCCGTTCACCGCTCCGGGGTGAAGTTCATCCCCGTCGGCTCGGTGACCAGCTCCGGGCGGCAGGAGGTCAATCCGTGGTTCCGGGAGCGGTTCAAGGCCCTGGGCACACCGGTGGTCTCCGGGCACATCAACAAGCTCGTGCACGAACTCAAGACGTTCCTCACCTGAGGCCCCGCGGGGTGTGACCGCCGCCTGTCATCGCGTGCCCCCCCCCCGCCGTGTCTCTCTTTTCCTCTTTCCCTTTCCCGCCTGTTCAGAAAGGCCTTTCCGATGTCCGACGTGTTGCGTGCCCCCGCCGAGACCAAGTACGCCGAGGAGCTCGACTGGCTGGAGTCGATCGACGACGGCCCGAAGCCGTTCTCCTGGCGGCTCTCCCCGAAGATGGTGCGGCTGTTCATCCTGGGCTCCGAGCGCGCCGACGGCCTGGACCGGGAGATCTCGCAGAAGTGGTTCGGCGACCGGAGCTTCGTCGAACGCTCGATCGTCACCCTCGCCTCCGACCGGGGTCTGCTGCTGATAGGGGACCCCGGCACCGGGAAGAGCTGGCTGGCCGAGCTGCTGTCCGCGGCGATCTCCCGCAACTCCACGCTGGTGGTGCAGGGTACGGCCGGCACGACCGAGGACCACATCAAGTACGCGTGGAACGTGTCCATGGTCATCGCCAAGGGACAGTCGCGTGAGTCGATGATCCCGTCGCCCATCATGACCGCGATGGAGACGGGCGCCATCGGCCGCTTCGAGGAACTGACCCGTTCCACCAGCGATGTCCAGGACGCGCTGATCTCGATCCTCTCGGAGAAGTACATCTCCGTCCCCGAGTTGCAGGGCGACGGCACGGACGCCGGCGACAACATCGTCTTCGCCAAGCCCGGCTTCTCGATCATCGCGACCGCCAACAGCCGCGACCGGGGTGTGAACGACCTGTCGTCCGCGCTAAAGCGCCGCTTCAACTTCGTGCGCATCCCGGTCGTGACGAACAAGAAGAGCGAGGCGGAGATCGTCCGGTTCCGCACCGAGGAGCTGCTGCGCCGCCACGCGATCGACCTGGACGTGCCGCCGACGCTCCTCGACGTCCTGCTCCAGAGCTTCGCCGATCTGCGGGCCTCGGCAGCTGCGGCGGGCAGCGACGACGAGAAGCTGGAGTCCTCGCTGTCGACGGCGGAGCAGATCGGTGTACTGGAGGACGCCGTCCTGCACAGCAACTTCTTCGGCGAGCGCACGCTGACCGCCCGGACCCTCGCCTCCTCGCTCGTCGGCTCCCTCGCCCGGCGCGACCCCGAGGACCTGGCGATCTTCAACAAGTACCTGCACGGTGTGGTCGAGCCGCGCAGCAAGCAGGAGGGCGGCTCCTGGCCGGAGTTCCTGGACGGCGGCCGCGACACGATCGCCACGCTGTCATGACCGGGTCCGCCACGAACGGGCCGGAGGAGACAGCTGTGGACGGGCCCGGCCGGGCACCCTCCCCGAACGGGTCCGCCCCGGCATCCGCGAACAGCCCCGGGCAGGCGTCCTTCGCGGCGCTGCGCGAGCAGCTGCACGAGGCGGCGACCGCTTTCGCCGACGGGCCCCGCGCCCTGGAGGGCATCCTCCTCGGCATGGTCGACGACGTCGACCGGGCGGTGCGCGAGCCGCTGGAGATCTTCCCGGTCTGCCATCACTCGCCCGCCTCCGCGCTCGCCATGGCCCGCCGGCTGCGCGAGAAGCAGCCCAAGGTGGTGTATCTGGAGCTGTGCGAGGACATGGCGCCGCTCCTGGGCGAACTGCGCAACTGCCGCCTGCCGGTGGCGGTCCAGGCCTTCGCGAGCGACGTCGACGGGTTCCCCGCCGAGTGGGCGCCGCTGTCGGTCGTCGCCCCGATCACCGAGGCGTCCGCCGAGTACCAGGCCATCGCGTACGCCCTGGACACCCCCGGCGTCGAGCTGGTCCTCGTCGACCGGTCATCGGACCATGTCTTCCAGTGGGACAGCCGCCACGGCGAGCGGACCCCGCAGGATCCGCCCGCTCCGGCGGACGGAGTGCCGGAGCCCGAAGCCGCGCTGCACGGCGAGGCGGTCGGCGTGGAGATCGGCGACCTGCGGCCCCGCTTCGCCGAGCTGGAGGAGCATCTGCTGCGCCACGGCAAGGTGCGGCACTGGTCGGAGTGGTGGCACCAGTACGTCGAGGTGCCGCTCGGCGACAGCGATCACGAGGCCTACCGCCAGGTGATGTTCCTCGTCGGCAGCCTGTTCCGGCGGCTGGCTCCCGGCGACGGGGACCGGGTCCGGGTGGACGAGGACCGCGAGCGGTACATGTGGACCCGGATCCGCGAGCACCTGGCGGCAGGCGGGGCGGACCCGGAGGACTGCCTGTATGTGTGCGGCGCCTTCCACGCGGCCAGCCGGGTGGAGGAGTTCGGGGTGGCGGGCAGCGGACCGTTCACCATCTCCCCCCGGTCCGCCACCACCTGGCAACACGGGCTGATCCCGTCCAGCCACGCGGCGATCGAGGCGCAGTTCGGGCTGGCCTCGGGGTCGGTGTCGATCGCCGCGACGCAGTGGGCGAAGAACCTCAAGCGCACCCGGGTGCAGCCCTACCGGCTCGCGGGACAGGACGGCGCGAAGAAGCCCCGCGCGACGAAGAAGGCCGCCCCCGCCGTCACCGCTCCCCCGCCGGAGGCAGCCGAGGACCGGCTCTCCGGGTTCCTGCGGCGGCCGCCCGTCCTCGACACGCTGGACGAGGCCGAACTGCTGGGCTGGTCGGTGGACATCGTGCGTGCTGCACGGCGCAGTGGCTATCTGGCGTCGACCGCAGACGCCATCGCGGTGTTCGAGACGTCGATCCTGCTCGCCGGGATGCGGGACCGGGCCAAGCCCACCCCGTACGACTTCCAGGACGCGGCGGTCACCTGCATCGAGAAGGATTCGGTGCCGGGGCGGCGCGATGTGCGGCGGCTCGTCGAGATCATGATGGGCGGCGACCGGATCGGCCGGGTCGGCTACGACGCGCTGCCGCCGCTGGCCCGCGATGTGCACGACCGGCTCGCCCCGCTGGAGTTGAAGCTCCAGCAGCGGGGAGTGCAGCGTGCCCTGCTGGACCTGAGCTCCCGCCCGGAGCTGGGGGCGTGCTCGGACGTGCTGTGGATGCTGCGCCGTCTGCTGCCGCACGGCGCGGCCCGGCCGATCATGGGTGAGCGGAAGCTCGGCGAGCGGTCGATCCAGGAGTCGTGGGACCTGGCGCTGGGCACCCATCAGCGGGCACTCATCGAGCTCGGGTACGAGGGCGTGAGCATCGAGCAGGTTCTCGAACAGCGCCTGCGCCGTGATGCGTACGGGCCGCGGGCGACGACGGCGGTCGTCCTCGCGGCCGTCGAGGACGCCACGCTGTATCTCGGCAGCCGTCGCCTCTCCGATGAGCTGGGCGCCCGTGCCCTGGAGGTCCTCGCCGCCGAGCGCACGGCGGACGGGGCCCCGGAGGTGCTGCGCCGGGTGCGGGGGCTGCTGGCGTACTACCGTACCGCCGAGCCGGTGCTGCCGCCGTGGGTGGAGTCGTTCGTCAAGGCCGGCTACGCGCACTACTGCACCTTGCTGCCGACGGCGTTCACGGACGAGGACGCGACCGTGGGGCAGGTGGCGGCGATGCTGGGCTTCCTGTTCAGCATGGAGAGCCTCGCGCTGTCCCTGGGCTGTGACCGGGCCCAGCTGGAGCTCGCCGTGGCCCAGTCCCGCCCGACGGACCCGGAGCGGACGGCGTTGCTGTGGGCGGCGCAGGTGCAGCTCGGCGCACTGTCGCGGGCCGAGCTGCGCGAGCGCTGCGGTGAGCTGCTGGCCAACCCGATGGTGGTGCCCGCCTATCCGCGCTATCTGAGCGGCTTCGTGCACGCGTTGGTGCCGGTGCCGGGGCTGGCGGACGTGGTGGTGGAGGCCGTGTCCAACGCGTTCGGGCGGCTGCCGGACCCGGTTCTGCTGCCGTGGCTGCCGAGCCTGATCACGACCCTGCGCGCCGGAGCCGCGGACCTGGCCCCGCTCTTGGTCCGGGAGGCGGGGCGGATCTTCCCGGCCCGGCTGACGGCGTTGGACACGTGGGTGCCGCCATGGCGGGAGGTTGTGGAGGCCGGTGGGCCGGACGGCGGCCGGACGGGGGCGGCCGGCGGCGGGAGCCGTGGCGCCGCGCTGCTCTTCGCCCACCCGGGGACGCTCGACGCGGTCGCGGAACTCCTGGGCTGCGACGGTACGTGGGCCGCTGCCGACGACTGCCCGGCGGGCCCGGTCGGCGCGGTGCTGACGGCCCGCCACCCTGATACCGCGATCGCGTGGGAGTCGCTGCTCACGGGCGCGTAGGGGTGGTGTGCGGTGCCGGGGCGGTCGTAGCCGCCCCGGCACCGGCTTGTCCTTCCGGCGCCGCGCCCTCGGCCGCTCCGGGCCCGGCCCGTCAGCCTGTCAGAGGCCGGTGCCGCCCGTGGCGTCGATGCTCTGGCCGGTGACCCAGCGGGAGTCCTCCGAGGCGAGGAAAGCGACGACGTCGGCGATGTCGGCCGGCTGCCCCATGCGGCCGAACACGGAGTGGGCGGCCAGAACCGCCGCGGCCTCGGGCGTCTCGCGTCGCCGGGCGTTCATGTCGGTCTCCACGAAACCGGGCACCACGGTGTTCGCCGTGATGTCCCGCTCCGCCACCTCCTTTGCCACAGCAAGCGTCAGTGTCTCCAGCGCCCCCTTGGTCATGGCATAGGTCACGGACTCCGGAAAGGACCGGTGGGCGGCGGCCGACGAAATGTTGATGATCCGGCCCCGGTCCCGCATCAGGGTCAATCCCTGCTGGATGAGGAAGAGCGGCGCTTTCACGTTCACTGCGAACAGGCGGTCGAAAACCTCGGGTGAGGCGTCACTTATGCGACCCGATCCGCTCACACCGGCGTTGTTGACCAGAATGTCGAGCACGGGTTCTTCTCCCAGGTCGGCCATTCCCGCGCGGAACGCCTCGTACAGGGCTTCGACGTCTCCCGGCACCCCCAGCAGGGAACCCAGCGCGAAAGCCCGTCCGCCCGTGTGCGTGATCTCCTCGACCACTTCCCGCGCCACATCTCCCCGCACACCGTAGTGAACGGCGACCAGGGCCCCGTCACGCGCGAGTCGCCGGGCAATCGCCCGGCCGATGCCGCGGCTGGCACCGGTGACCAACGCGACCTTTCCCGTCAGTGAACTCATGAATCGTTCCCTCTGGCTCGGCCTTTCCGCAGATCTCGCGAAACGCATTCACCCTACCCATCGACCGCGACGGAATGCGCGACCGCGAAGTGGCGCCCGCCCCGCCGCCTGCGGTGGCGCCCCGACGGCGACCGGCCCCCGTGGGCGGGACGGGCCGGGACGCGCCGGGCGCACGAACCAGGCCTCCGTCTGCTTGATATTGCGTGAAACGCTTGCCTAATATGCAGCTTCGAGCATCGTTCGCCGCGAACAGGGAGCACAGATGACGCACGTGGCTCAGGAGCTGGCCAGCCAGCCCGACTGCTGGCAGGTGGCCGCCGGCATGGCGGACGGGCTGGCCCACCGGCTTCCGGCGGCGGGCGAGCGCATCGCCGTGGTCGGCTGCGGGACCTCGTACTTCATGGCCCAGGCCTACGCGGCCCTCCGGGAAGGCAGCGGCCAGGGCGAGACCGACGCCTTCGCCGCCTCGGAGTTCCCCGCCGGGCGGCCCTACGACCGGGTCGTGGCACTCAGCCGCTCGGGCACCACGACGGAGGTGCTCGGGCTCCTCGGCCGGATCGGTGACACGACCCGCCGCACGGTGGTCATCGGCGACCCCGACACCCCGATGGCCGCCATGGCCGACGACACGATCGTGCTCGAGTTCGCCGACGAGAAGTCCGTCGTCCAGACGCGCTTCGCGACGTCGGCGCTGACCCTGCTCCGCGCCCATCTGGGGCTGCACAGCGACGCGGTCGTCGAGGACGCCCAGGTCGCGCTCGCCGAGCCGCTGCCCGCAGGTCTGGTGGAGTGCAGCCAGTTCACCTTCCTGGGACAGGGGTGGAGCGTGGGGCTCGCCAACGAGGCGGCGCTGAAGATGCGCGAGGCCGCGCTCGCCTGGACCGAGGCGTACCCGGCGATGGAGTACCGGCACGGCCCGATCAGCATCTCCACCCGTTCCACCGCGACCTGGATGCTCGGCGAGGCCCCGTCCGGGCTGATGGACGAGGTGCACGCGACCGGCGCCCGGTGGGTGGCCGGCGGCCTCGACCCGCTGGCGGAGCTGGTCCGGGTGCAGCGGCTGGCACTGGCCATCGCGAACGCGCGGGGCCTGGACCCGGACCGGCCGCGCCACCTCACCCGCTCGGTCATCCTCAGCACCGCGGCCTGACGGAAACGGCACGGCCCGACGCATCGGGCCGCCTCTTCCCCGCCCGCCGGTTCTCAGCCCCTCAGTTCCTCAGCCCCGTCCCGGAGTCGCCATGCCCCTCACCGCCACCGGCGATCTGATCGCCGAGGCCGCCGCACAGCATCGTGCGGTCGCCGCGTTCAACGTCATCACCCTGGAACACGCGGAAGCCATCGCCGAGGGCGCGGAGGCGGCGGGATCGCCGGTGATCCTCCAGATCAGCGAGAACGCCGTCGCCTACCACCGGGGCCGGCCGCGCCCGATCGCGCGCGCCGCCGCGGAGGTCGCGGACCAGGCCGCCGTCCCCGTCTCCCTGCACCTCGACCATGTGCAGTCGACGGAGCTGCTGCACCGGGCGGCGGACTGCGGTTTCAGTTCGGCGATGTTCGACGCCGCGCGGCTGCCGTACACCGAGAATCTGGCGGCCACTCGCGCCGCCGTCGTCTGGGCGCACGAGCGGGGTCTGTGGCTGGAGGCCGAGCTCGGACAGGTCGGCGGGAAGAACGGGGAGCCGCCGCTGAACGCCCATGCGCCGGGGGCGCGTACGGATCCCGAGGAGGCGCGGTCGTTCGTCGCGGCCACCGGGGTCGACGCGCTGGCCGTGGCGGTCGGCACCTCGCACGCCATGACCTCGCGGGACGCCGTCATCGACCACGATCTGCTGGGCGGGCTGCGGGCGGCGGTGCCGGTTCCGCTGGTGCTGCACGGGTCGTCCGGGGCTTCCGACGAGGAGCTGGCCCGTGCCGTGGCGGGCGGGATCCGGAAGGTGAACATCGGGACCGCGCTGAACATCGCGATGACCGGGGCGATACGGGAGCGGCTGGCCCAGGACGACCGGGGTGTGGATCCGCGCCGGTATCTGGCGGACGGCCGGGACGCGATGGCCCGCACCGTGACCCGACTGATGGCGGTGCTGGCCCCGGGGCGGGCACAGGCCGCGTGACGACGAGGACGCCGGGGCCGGCGGGCGCACCGCCCGCCGGCCCCGGCGTCCTCATGACGCCACGTCATACCCGCTCCTCCGGCCCCATTCCCGCAGCAGGGCCGTGAGGTGCGCCCGTACCCGCCGCCCCGGGGCCGGTGCGATCGGCGCCGCCGTGGGCACGGCCGGCACCCGGCAGCCCGCCGCCTTGGGATAGAGGTCCGGGAAGGGCTTCGAGCGGTCGCTCCCGCCGTCCGCCACCGTCGTACGGAACGCCTCGCCTCCCAGGGTGCGCAGGACCGTGTCCACCACCCGGCGCGGCGAGGCCGACGACGGACCGCCGGCAGGTCTCCCGGAAGAGGTACGGGGGCGGGTACGGGGACGGGTTCAGGCCTGCTGGTGCAGGGTGCGGGGGTCCACCGCGTGGGCGAACGGCAGGCCGTGCGCGTACCGTTCGAGTTCGTCGACGGCGGCGTCGGCGAGCCGGTGGAGTTCGCCGCCCTGGGAGCCTGCGATGTGCGGGGTGAGCAAGACGTTCGGCAGGTCGTAGAGGGGCGAGTCGGCGGGCAGGACTTCCGGTTCCGTGTGGTCGAGTACGGCGTTGAGACGCCCGGTGGCCGCTTCCTTCACCAGCGCCTCGGTGTCCACCAGGGAGCCGCGTGCGGTGTTGATCAGGGTCGCCCCGTCCCGCATCAGCGCGAGGCGTGGTGCGTCGAACAGGTTCCGGGTGTCCGGGAGTTCGGGAGCGTGGATGGTGACGACGTCGCTCTCGGCCGCCAGGATGTCGAGTTCGGCGCGTTCCACTCCGAGGGTCCGGGCGTCCGTCCCGTCGAGGTACGGGTCGTGGACCAGGACGCGCAGGTCGTAGGGGCGCAGTAGTTCGATCACGCGGCGGCCGATGCGGGAGGCGCCCACGATGCCGACGGTGCGGCGGTAGTTGCCGACGCCGGGGAACCGTTCGAGGAGGTTCACCCGGGAGCGCGCCGCACGGTAGACGCGGGCGCTCTCCAGGATGTTCTTGTTGGCGAAGAGGATCGCGGCGACCGTGTACTCGGCGACCGGGAGCGCGTTGGCCGTGGCGGCGGTGCTCACGGTGATGCCACGGTCCCAGACGTCCTGGGTGATGTGGTGTTTGACGGATCCTGCGGCGTGGACGACGGCGCGCAGCCGAGGCATGGCGCTCAGGGCGGCCGGATCCAGCGGGGGGCAGCCCCAGCCGGTGAACAGGACCTCGGCCTGGCGGAGTCCGGTGCGCTGGGCGGGGTCGTCGGCGCCGAAGTCGGTGACCAGGATGCGGGGGTCGAGGTCGGCGACCCGGGCGAGCCGGTCCAGGGCTTCGGGAGCGAGGATCGCGGCCCGTGTTTCGCCGCTCATCGCCAGGACGGTGCGGGGGCGGGTCACCCGGGGCGTGGCGGGGTGGCTCACTTGACGGCTCCTGCGGTGAGGCCCGAGCGCCAGAAGCGCTGGAGGCAGAGGAAGGCGACGATCAGGGGGACGACGGCGACGAGGGAGCCGATGATGACCAGCGGGTAGAGCTCCGGCTGCTGGTAGACGTTCTGGTTCCACATGAACAGGCCCAGGTTGACGGGGTAGAGCCGGTCGTCGTTGAGCATCATGAGCGCGCCGTAGAAGTTGTTCCAGCTCGCGGTGAAGGAGAACAGGAAGATGGTCACGAAGCCGGGCGCGAGCATCGGCAGGGCGACCTTGACGAAGGTCCGCATCTCGCCGGCTCCGTCGACGCGGGCGGCTTCGAGGACCTCGCCCGGCACGTACCCCTCGGAGAAGACGCGGGCCAGGTAGACGCCGAAGGGGTTGACGAGGCTGGGGATCAGGACGGCCCAGTAGGTGTTGACGAGGCCCAGTTCGGAGGCCATCAGGTAGAGCGGGAGCTGGACGACGGTCGAGGGGATGAGGACGCCGACGAGGACGACGCCGAACCACTTCTCCCGGCCGCGGAAGGCGTACTTGTCGAAGGCGTAGCCGCAGGCGACGGAGATGAGGGTGGAGAGCAGGGAGGCGACGACGGTGTAGAGGAGGCTGTTGAGCATCCAGCGGACGAAGACGCCGTCGTTGTATTCCAGGAGGGCGTTCAGGTTGGACAGGAACGCGAAGTCGCCGAGGCTGAACGGGTTGGTGGCGAACAGGTCCCGGTAGCTCTTGGTGGAGGCGATGAGGAGCCAGGTCAGCGGCATCAGGGTGTAGACGGCGACGACGGCAAGCACGGTGTTCACCGCCACCCGGGAGGTGAGGCCGCCGGTACGGTTCCGGCGTGCGGGCGGCCGTGGTGCGGTGCGGCGTCCGGTCCCGTCGCGCCGGGCGCCGGCGGCCGGTGCCTCGCGGTGGGCTGTCTGGGTGCTCATGAGGCCTTCCACCGGTTGCCGAGCTTGGTGACGACGAAGGACAGCAGGCCGGCGACGAGGGCGAGCAGCAGGGAGCTCGCGGCGGCCAGGCCGTAGTCGTGGCCCTTGAAGGCCACGGTGTAGATGAACATGGTCGGCGACCAGTCCTCGCCCATGGTGTTGGCGCGGAGCTGGACGAGTTTGGGGGCGTCGAAGAGCTGGATGGCGCCGACGCAGGTGAACAGCAGGGTCAGCACGACGGTCGGCCGGATCATGGGGATCTTGACCTGGAGGGCGGTGCGCAGGGCCCCGGCTCCGTCGACGGTCGCGGCTTCCAGGACCTCGCGGGGGACGGCCTGGAGGCCCGCGTAGAAGATGATCATGTTGTAGCCGGTCCACTGCCAGGCGGAGATGTTGACGACGGAGAAGATCGCCTCGTCCTCGCCGAAGAAGTTCCAGTTGGCGCCGAACGCGTCGAGGGCGTCGGTGACGGGGCTGAGGCCGGGTGTGTAGAGGTAGAGCCAGATCAGTGAGGCGATCAGGCCGGGCACCGCGTGCGGCAGGAAGTAGGCGATCTGGAAGAACCGCCTGGCCCGGGCCATGGTGGAGTCGACGAGCAGGGCCAGGACGAGTGCGCCGCCGACCATCGCGGGGATGTAGAGGGCGCAGTAGAGAGCGATGTTCCCGAAGGATCGGAGGAACGCCTCGTTGCCGAGGGCTTCGGTGAAGTTGCCGAACCCGGCGAAGACGCGCTCGGTTCCGCCGAACCCCAGGCCGGAGGATTCCTCCCGGTAGAGGCTCATCCAGGCCGCGTAGATCATCGGCAGGACGGTGACGGCGGCGAAGAGTGCGAAGAACGGGACGGTGAACAGGGCGACGGCCCGGCGCTGTCCGCGTCGTGCGCCGGGGCCGCCCGGCTTTCCCGGTCCGGCGGAAACGGCCGGACCGGCGGGCCCCGTGAGCGGCGGCGCTGCCTGGGGTGCCGGGGTCTTGGCCGGCCGGGCGAGTGGGGCTGCCACCTGATGCTCCTTCGGCTGGTTGGGGTGGGCGGGAGGGAAGGCGGCTGCCCGGCACGGTGTGTCCCGGGCAGCCGTGCGGCTACTTGTCGAGCTTGAGGCCGCGGTCGGTGATCGCGGTCTCGCCCTTCGCCTGACCGGAGCTGAGCATCTTCGTGTGGTCGCTGCCCGCGGCCATCTGCGCCGAGACGACCTGCTGCTGCACCGGGCCCCAGGTCCAGCCGGGCACGATGGTGTCGGCGGCCTCGCCGGCCACGGCGTAGACGTCCTGGCCGGCGAAATAGGAGGTGTCGAACTCCTTCGCCGCCGCCGCGCGCATGCCCTCGTTGGCGGGCAGGGCGCTGCTGGGCGCCTTGAGGGAGCTGAGGCGGGCGGTCATGGCCGCGGGGTCGGTGGTGACCCACTTGATGAACTCGGCGGCCGCCTCGGTGTGCTCGCTGCCCTTCGGCACGATGTAGGACGTTCCGCCGTACATGCCGGTGCTCGGCTTGCCGTCCCAGGTGGGCAGGGGGGCTATCCCCCACTTGCCTTTGCTGTCCGGGTAGCTGACGGGGAAGGTCCCCGCGCTCCAGGCGGCGCCGATGACGGTGGCGACCTTGCCGGTGGAGCGTTCCTTGGCCTCACCCTCGCCCCAGAGCGGGGTCTTGGAGGCGAGGCCGTCCGCGAGGAGGTCGTCCCAGTAGGCGGCGACCTTGCGGGACGCCGGGTCGTCGATGTTCACCTTCCAGGCGTCGCCGTTGGTGCCGTACCACTGGGCACCGGCCTGCCAGGCGAGGCCGGAGAGCAGAGCGGGGTCGCCGCCGCCGAAGTTGGTGATGGTGACGTCGGGGTCGGCCCGGTGGATCTTCTCGGCGGCCGTGCGGTATTCGGCCCAGGTCGTCGGCACCTCGACGCCGTGCTTCTTGAACAGGTCCTTGCGGTAGAAGAGCTGGATGGGCGTGACGTCGAACGGCACCGCCCAGGTGGAGCCGCCGAGGTTGACCAGGGACTGGAGCGCCTCGGGGAACTCCTCCTTCACCAGTTCGCCGGAGCTGGGCGTGAGGTCCACCAGGTTGCCCTCGCTGGCGTACTCGGGCAGGGCGGAGTAGTCCATGGTGGCCACGTCGGGGGCGTTGCCGCCCTTGACCGCGTTGGACAGCTTGGTGACGCCCTCGGGGCCCGCGGGGACCAGGGAGAACTTGATCCTGATGCCGGTCTGCGTCTTGTTGAACGCGTCGGCCGTCTCCTTGGCGCCCAGGGCGGACGACCAGAAGGTGAGCGTGACGGGCTTGCCGTCGCCGGGACCCGAGGCGTCCGAACCCGATCCACCGCCGCAAGCGGTGGCAAGAAGGGCTAGTGAGGCGGCGGACGCCGCGAGGGCGAGGCGGGACGTGCGGGCGATACAGGGCATGGGCCGGCTCCTACGAGACCTCGAACTGCGGGAGATGAGGTGAACGGCACACATCATTTTGCGCAAAACCGATCGCCGTCAAGAGCGAATGACCAATTCAATCGAATCGATCACTTGCGGGACCGGGGTCCGCACATGACGCCCGTCGAGCCCCACGAACGCGAAAAGCCGTGCCCACACGGCCTGTTGGCCCGGGCCACGGCTCGTGGCGCGATGCTCTCGGCGTCAGGGAGCGGCGGCGGCCGCCCCGCAGGAGACCCGGACCCGCAGGGTGGGCAGGATGTCCAGATGCCGGCGGGCGCGCGCCCCCGTGCCCGTCGCGCCCGTCGCGCAGGGGTCGTCGACACCGAGGCGGGACAGCAGGAGCCGGGCCGCGGCGGCACCCACGGCGTGCTTGTCCGGGGCCACAGCGGTGAGCGGCAGGTCGGCGAGCGAGGCGACCTCGTCGTCGTACGCGATCACCGCGAGGTCTTCGGGCACCCGCACTCCCCTGGCCTGGAGCCGGGGAATGAGGACGATCGCGTCGGCGTCGCTGTGCACGATCGCGGCGGTCACGTTGCCGCTCGCCACGCCCTGGCACAGGTACTCCAGCGTGCGCTCGAAACGATCGGCCTCCGACCGTGACGGGGCCTCGTCCAGCGGCGAGGTCGACACCGGGGTCAGTCCCAGCGCCTCCACTGCGGCCCGGTAGCCGACCCGGAGCCGGGGAGCGGTCGGACTGTCCTGCACGGCGAGCGCGATCGCCCGGTGGCCGAGCCCGGCCAGGTGAGCCACCGCTTCGGCGGCCCCGTGGGCATGGTCCGAGCGCACCCGGTCCAGGCGCGCCGCCGGGTGGCCGAGAGGGGCCGAGCGTTCCACCAGGACGACGGGGGTCTTCTGCTCGACCGTCCAGAGCCCCTCGCCCTGCTCCGGGCAGCCGCGCTCCCAGCTCGGTGTGAGCAGAAGCCCGTCGGCGCCGGTGGACAGCAGGCGCCGGGCCTGGGCGGCGTCCTCGTCGGGGAGGTAGTGGGAAAGCCCGATCGTCAGCCGGGCACCTGCGGCCTCGACGGCCTCCCGGGCGCCGCGCACCACGTCCGCGTAGTAGTACTCGGTGGTCGGCACCACCATGCCCACCACCAGCCCTTCGGCGGAGGGCGCGGGGGCCGGGGCGGGGCGGGATTGTCCTGAGGGCCACACCACCGCGCCGTGCAGCCGCTCCACCAGGCCCTGGGCCGCCAGCGCCTCGACGTCCCGGCGCAGGGTGACGGCGGACATGCCGAGCTCCTCGGCGAGTTCGGCGACGCGCAGGCTGCCGCGCTCGCGGACGAGTTCGAGCACCCGCTCGTGGCGCTGGTCGACGTGCAGTCGCATGGATCCCCCTGGACTCGGAGACGGCTGAGCCCCCAACCATATCGATCACATCCGCTCGAAACGATCCGAGCGGATTTTTATCCCCGCGCGACGGACACACGTCGGTTCGCCCTCGGGAGTGACATACACACCCAGAGAACCGATCGATACGATCAATTCGGCCAAAGTTATTGAGCGAATCGTCAGGCGGCTGCTAGAAAGTGCCCGCCCGCTCAGAACAGTCGGATCCCGGGGTCGGCTCAGCGCCCGTCCCTTCGGTGCCCACCGCGCGCCGGGTTCCCGCCGGAGACACGTCATCGACCCGGAGCTCTCCCATGACTTCTGCCTGGTCCCGCCGTACCTTCCTGGCCACCTCCGCGGTACTCACCGCCGCGGGCGGCGGAGCGCTGACGCTCGCCGCGCCCGGCGCCGCCTCTGCCGCCCCCGAGGACGATCCGTACGCCGCGCTCCGCACCACATGGAGCGAGCTGATCCTCGGTGAGGGGTTCAGCCCGACCGCCGAGCCCTTCAAGAGCCGGCTGGCCGATCTCGGCGCGAAGGCGTCGCAGTGGCTGGAGACGATGGCCCCGGTGGACGGCTCGCTCTGGCCCGACGCCGTCTTCGCGGATCCGGACCCGGACACGGACCCCGAGTCGTACGTCTTCTCGGGGCGCATGGCCGACAGCTTCATCCGCCTGAACACCATGGCCCAGGCCTACCGCCAGCAGGGCACCGGGCTGACCGGGAACACCGCCCTGCGCGACGCCGTGCTCACCGGGCTGGAGCACCTCAGCACCCAGGTCTACAACGACGGGCAGACCCGGTACGGCAACTGGTACAGCTGGCAGATCGGCGCGCCGCAGGCCCTGCTGGACGTGTGCGTGCTGATGTACGACGCCATCGCCCCTCAGGCGCGGGCACGCTACTGCGCCGCCGTCGACCATTTCGTACCGGACTCCGCCGTCGCCTCGTACACCGGGACCAGCACCGGGGCGAACCGGGTCGACCTGTGCCGGGTGCTGGCCCTGCGCGGAGCCGTCGGCGGGACCGCGGCGAAGATCGCGCTGGCCCGGGACGCCCTCTCCCCCGTCTTCCCGCTGGTGACGAAGGGCGACGGGCTGTACGCCGACGGCTCGTTCATCCAGCACACCACCGTGCCCTACACCGGCAGCTACGGATCGGTGATGCTCGGCGGGCTCGGGCTGCTGTTCGCGCTGCTGAAGGGGACCACGTGGGAGGTCACCGACCCGAAGCGGCAGGTGGTGTTCGACGCGGTGGAGAACGCCTGGGCCCCGTTCCTCTACAACGGTCTGGTCATGGACTCCGTCGCGGGGCGCGCGATCAGCCGGGGCGAGGTCGACGACCACCGGCGCGGGCACCCCATCATGGCCTCGATCGTGCTGCTCGGGCAGGGAGCGTCGGCTGCCGAGAACGCCCGGTGGCGGGCGCTCGTCAAGGGCTGGGCGCAACGCGACTACTACAGCCCGCCGTTGGGCAACCCCTCGCTCGGGCTCACCGCGCTGGCCCGGATCAAGAGCGTCCTGGACGACACCTCCCTGACCCCGGTCGCCGAGCCGGCGGGCCACCGGCTCTTCCCCGACATGGCCCGGGCCACCCACCGCCGTCCGGGCTGGGCGGCGTCGCTGAGCATGGCCGACCGGCGGATCACCTTCTACGAGACCGGCAACGGCGAGAATCTGCGCGGCTGGCACACCGGGAACGGGATGCTCTACTGGTGGGGCGACACCTTCGCCAACGGCCAGTACAGCGACGCGTTCTGGCCCACGGTCGACCCGTACCGGCTGCCCGGCACGACGGTCTCGCGCAAGGTGCTCGCCGACGGGGCGGGCGGTGACTGGGGTGTCGCTCTCCCGGATGTGAACTGGGTCGGCGGCGTCACCGACAGCAGGCGCGCCGCCGTCGGCCAGTACCTCAAGGGGCTGACCAGCACGCTGATGGCGAAGAAGTCGTGGTTCTTCCTCGACGACACCGTGGTGTGTCTGGGGGCGGGCATCCACGGCCGCGACGGCGCGGCCGTGGAGACCACGGTCGACAACCGGAACCTGGGACCGACGGGCAATGCCCCGTTCACCGTCGACGGTTCGGCGAAACCGGTCGCCGCCCCCTGGTCGGCGACGCTGTCCGGCGCGTCCTGGGCGCACCTGGCCGGGCACGGCGGTTACGTCTTCCCCGGCGGGGCGACGGTGAAGGCGGTGCGGGAGAACCGGACGGGCCGCTGGCGCGACATCAACCGGGCGGGCTCCACGGATCCGGTCTCGCGGAAGTACCTCACCCTCTGGTTCGACCACGGTACGGACCCGTCGGACGCCACGTACGCGTACCAGCTCCTGCCCGGCGCTTCCGAACAGCGCACGGCGGCGCGGGCGGCGGACGGCGGCTGGCTGCGTGTGCTCGCCAACACGGACGACCAGCAGGGGGTAGCGGTCCCCTCGCTCGGGCTGACGGCGGTCAACTTCTGGTTCGGCGGCAGCGTCGGGCCGCTGGTGGCGGACGCCCCGTGCTCGGTGATGGTGACCGAGCACGGCGACGGGACGGCGACGGTGTGCGTGAGCGACCCCATGCGGGCGCGCACCAGCCTGACTCTCACCTGGAACCGGGCCGTCGCCTCGGTCGTGTCGAAGCCGGCGACGGTGACGTCGGCGACCACGGGCGGGTCGCTGCGCCTCGTCTTCGGCGATCTGTCAGGGACGCGCGGCGCGACGCAGACGGTCAAGGTGCGGCTGGCCTGAACGAGCGCCGTCACCCCGGGGCGTTGAGCTGTTCCTCGATCCAGCGGACGCCGAAGTCCACGGCCGGGCCGGCATCGAACAGGCGGCTGTCGGCTGCCCCGACGGTGCAGGTCCGGCCGAGGCCCGCATCGAGCATGGCCCGGACGATCACCGCGAACGGGTCCTGTCCATCGGGCACGACCCGGGAGCAGTCGAACGCGCCGTCCGTCGAGTCGATGTCGTGGAAGGTACGCCATTCCCGGACGCCGTCCACGCGGACGGGCTGCTCGTACGTCACGAACCGCTTGCCGGGCGCCCGGGCCAGCGACTCCGCGAGGTGCAGCAGGGTCATCGTCTCGCCGGGCGCCCCGAGCAGCAGCACCCGCCCGCCGAGGGCGACGAGGCGGGCCAGCGGGCTGCCGGGGCCGTGCGGGTCGTCCCAGGGGTGGTCGGCCATCAGCGCGGCGGCGGACGGGCCGAGCGCCGCGAGGCTCGCGTCGGGGTGGCGGCTGCGCACCGCCCCCGGTCTGCGGCGCAGGGCCTCGGGGAGGCGGCCGTTGGTGTGCTCGGCCTCGCTCAGTTCCGGGTCGTACGCGGGATGGTGGGCGCGCACTGCGTCCTGCCAGGCACCGGGCCAGGTGGTGAAGTCGTACGGCGGGGCGTCGTTCCAGCCGCAGGAAACCATCAGCGTACCGGTCGGGCCGACGACGTCGAGGAGGGCGTCGATGACGGTCTGGGGGCCACCCGGGACGTAGCCGATCGCGGAGAGGCGCGTATGGAACATCACGGTGTCGCCCGGTCCGAGGCCGAGCGCGGTCAGGTCGTCCCCCATCCGGTCCCGTGTCACCGGTCCTCCGGAACGCCGCAGCAGTTCTTGTACGTCCATGCCTCGGAGCCCAGGCGTCACCGGGCGGAAACCCGGCTGCCCGGTGAACGCGCGCCGGACATACTGTCGGCCGGCACCACGGAACCGAGGATGATGATCATGAAGAGAGACGACCGGGTCGGACCCCCGCTCCTGGGCGGTGAGCGCGAGACGCTGCGGGCCTTTCTCGACTACCACCGCGACACTCTGGCCATGAAGTGCGCCGGGCTGAGCGACGAGCAATTGCGCGAGCGGTCGATGGAGCCGTCCACGTTGTCGCTGCTGGCTCTGCTCCGGCACATGGCGGAGGTGGAACGCGCCTGGTTCCGGAGGGTGTTCGAGGACGAGGCGGCTCCGATGGTGTGGTCGGAGAAGCCCTTCGACTTCCAGGCGGCGTACGACGCGAGCGCCTCGACCGGGGCCGAGGCGTTCGCCGCGTGGGAGGCCGAGGTGGAGACCTCGCGCCGGATCGAACGGGAGGCGGCTTCGCTGGACCTGGTGGGGCGTCAGCCGCGCTGGGAGAAGGACGTCTCGTTGCGGATGGTCATGGTGCACGTCCTCCTGGAGTACGGCCGCCACAACGGTCACGCGGATCTGCTGCGGGAAGGGGTGGACGGCACGGTGGGCGCCTGAGTACGTGAGGTGGGCACCCGGCCGGCCCGGGGGCCCGAGGCGTCGCAGGCCGCGCCCGGTCCAGCACGCCCGTCGACCGATGTGGGCTCCCTCGTAGACTCGGCCCCATGACTCAGCAGCCGACGCCCCCTGCCCTGGCCTCCGTGTTCGCGCCCGACGGCGCCCTGCGCGCCTCGATCAACCTCGGCAACCCGATCCTGGCCCACCGGGATCCGGCGAGCGGCGAGCCGGCCGGGGTCTCCGTCGACCTCGCCCGGGAGTTCGGGCGGCGGCTCGGGGTGCCCGTGGAGCTGGTGGCCTTCGAGCGGGCCGCGCTGTCGGTCGACGCGGTGCGGGCCGAGCGGGCGGACATCGGGTTCTTCGCGGCCGACCCGGCGCGGGGCGAGGGGCTGCGGTTCACCGCCCCCTATGTCCTCATCGAGGGCAGCTACCTGGTGCCGGAGCGTGCCACCGTCACCGAGAACGACCAGGTGGATCGCGAGGGCACCCGGATCTCGGTCGGCGCCGGTTCCGCCTACGACCTCTTCCTCACCCGCGAGATCCGCCATGCCGAGGTCGTCAGGATGGAGGGCGCTCCGCGCGCGCTCGCGGCGCTGCGGGCGGGCGAGGTCGAGGTGGCCGCAGGGATCCGGCAGTTGCTGGAGGCCGAGGCCGCTCGGGAGGCGGGTGTACGGGTGCTGCCGGGGCGGTTCATGGTGATCCAGCAGGCGATGGGGGTGCCGGCCGGCCGAGGGGCGGCGGCGCAGGAGCTGCTGACGTCGTTCGTGGAGGAGATGAAGGCGGACGGTTTCGTCGCGGACGCTCTCAGGCGTCATGGCGTCGAGGGCGCGTCGGTGGCCCCCGCCCGGGAGATCTCGGTGGAAGCCAGGTAGTCGATCCCTCGCTGCTCCCGGGGCCGGGCGGGGTCAGCGGCGGAGGGTCAGCACGCGGGTGGTGCTGCCGTCGTCCTCCTCGATGTCCCTCACGTACGCGAAGCCCATCCTGTCCAGCAGGGTCAGCGAGGCCTCGTTCGCGGCGGCGACGGTGGCGTGGACCTCGTCGAGTCCGAGGGTGTCGAAGCCGTGGGCGACGACGGCCCGGGCCAGTTCGGTGCCCAGGCCGGAGCCCCACGCCGTGGGCGCGAGGGCGTAGATGATCTCGTGGCCGTCCACGGTGTCGGTCCGTTTGATCTCGGCGTGCCCGACCAGCCGGCCGTCGCGGCGGACGGCCCAGACGGCGAAGAGGTCCTGGGAGTAGACCTTGGTGAAGACCCGCCCGAACAGCGCCCGGTCCTCCGCCTCGGAGGAAGGGCCGTCACCCATCCATCGGGACACCCTGGTGTCCTGGAACAGGGCGACGAAGTCCTCTTCGTCCTCGGGGGCGTACGGCTCCAGCAGGAGCCTCTCGGTGCGCAGAGTGGGGGTCACGCCGCGTGACGCTACCGGGCGGCACGCGCCCGGGCAATCAGCTTTTCCCGTACGTCCGCTGCTACCGGCCCGGGTCGGGCGTGGGCTCCTCCCGGAGCAGTCGCAGGGCCTTCGCCCGCAGCCGCCGGCGGTGCTCGGGGTCGGTGGCCCGGTCGGCGGCGCGGCCCAGTTCCTCGGCGCGTTCACGGGTGCGGCGGGCGCGTTCCACCGGGCTGTCGTACAGGTTCATGGGGGTGTCCTCCGTCGTGGGTCCTCCGTCGGCGACCGGCGTTGCGTGCGCGATCGGAGCCCCAGCGTCACCGGAGTCGGTGCGGTCCGCATCTCGTGCGGCTACGTTCGGTGACGGTGCCAGGTGTCCCCGGTCCGACGGCAGGCATCGGCCCCACCGCCGGTCGGTCGGCGGTGGGGCCGATGGGGGACGGTTCAGCGTCGGCGCGAGCTGCCGATCCGGGTGCCCGCGCCCACGCCCGCGACATGGAGGGCGAGGAGCATGAGGCCGAGCAGCATCACGTTGGTCGACGCGAACACGTCGTTGGTGGAGATGTCGGCCGCGTTGATCAGGAACGCGATGAAGAACAGCACTGCGGCAGCTATACCGAGCATGGGGAGCTCCTTCCGAGCGGTGACCTCCGTGTGCCCGGGATCGCGCGACGTACGCCGGGGTGCGCCTGCCCCAACTCGCGGGGGCAAGCCGTCAGTCGGCGGTGTGGTCCGGATGCCCCTCGGTCCGCCGGGCCGCCTTCATCTCGGCCTCGTAGAGGTGGTCGCGGCCCTCGGCGAGTTCCTGTCTGATCTCCCGTTCGACCGCCCGGAACACGTCGTAGTAGGTGGCGTTGTACTCCTCGACGATCTGGAACGTCCAGTGGCCGGGAATGACGTTGCGGCCGAGGATCTCCCGTTCGACCTGATCGGCCCGGCGCCCGTGTCCCGCCGCGCGGAGCAGCCGTACGGCATCGTCGAGGGCCAGGTCGGCGCTCCCGGTGAGCTGGTGGAAGTCGTACAGGGCACCCCTGGCGCGCTCCGCTGTCTCCAGCGCCTTCGAAAGGGCACCGAGCGCCTCGACGGTCGTGTCGGTGACGCCTTCGGGGCGCCGGTGCCGCGGATCGGGCGGAGGGGTTCCAGGGTTCACGGGACTCTCCTTGTCCACACGGGCGGCCGTTCGCTCCCCCTTCCTACCCGCAATCCGCCGCTCCCGCCGGGTCGGATCGGCGAGGTGGCGGAGCGTCCGCCCGGCTGGAGACGGGGCGGGCCGGAAGGGGGAGGCAGCCCGCCCTTCCGGCCCGGGGCTCCCCCGGGTCAGCCCTCGTCCTCGCTCTCCTCGTCCTCCTCGCCCTCGAAGGCGTCACCGATCTCGTCGACGACCTCGGCCGCGACCATGCCGCCCACGACACCCACGGCCACGCCCGCCGCTACCCCGGCCACCACGGCGCCCGCGCCGGGGCCCGAGCGGTGCCGGTCGCCGTGCTCGTCACCGTACGGGGGCGGCGCTCCGTGGGACTCGTGGCCGGCGATGACCTCCTTCAGCCAGGCGTCGACCCGGGCGTTCCAGTCGGTCTGCGGGGCCGCGTGGTGGGATGCGGTGAAGCGGTGGACCGTGTCGTGGCCCTCGGTGAAGAGCCCGGCGGCTTTGTCCGCCTCGATGACGACCTCCAGGCCGCCCGGTGCGGCGATGAAGGTCACCTCGATCTCGTTCACGGCGTGGGCGTGGCCGGCCGGTGGGAGGATCTCGATCTCCTGGTAGCAGGGCAGCTGCTGACCGGTGCCGCGAATGTGGCCGAGCTCCAGGTCCGCGGACCTGAACGCGTATCCGAGCTGCCCGAAGGCCTCCAGGATCGCTTCCTGCGCGGGCAGCGGTCCCACCGCGAGCGCGTCGAGGTCGCCCTTGTCGCGTGCCCCCGCGATCTCCAGCTCCGTCCGGATGCCGAGCACGGGGCCGAGGTGCTGCCCGTGGAGTTCGGTGATCGGCGTCTCCCACGGCAGGGTGACGGTGAACGGCACCGTGTGGTCGGCCTCCTCCGCCAGCCGGAAGCCTCCGCCGACGGTGAACCGTTCGAGGACGACCGTGCCCTCGTCCTCTTCCTCCTGGCCCTCCCTCTCGACCCGGGCGACGAGGAGAAGGGAGATCCGGTCGACCGTCACGTCCGACCCGCCGCCCCGCAGCCGGACCTCTCCGGAGAGGAGACCACCGGGCAGGGCCGGGCCGGGTTGCAGAACCGTGTCGACCGAGGGGCCACCGACCCCGAGGGCTCCGAGCAACTTCTTGAACACCATGTGCGGCGTCCGCTCCTTCTGTGGATGGGCGATCGAGGGGGCGTGAGCCGCCTCGCCGGGCAGAAGCTCCCGGGAGGTAAAGGATTTCCCAAGCCCGCGACCGCTACGCACAGTTCCGGCCATCAAGATCGCGGCCGACCGCCCCGCGCCCGTACCCTCGCGCACCGCGAGGCGTTCTCCCCGGACGGCACCCCGTGTGACACCCGCCACTCCCCATTGCTTTGCGGTCCCTTTACTATCTATCAGACGGGTTTCGCACCCGTCCCCCGCCGTCGACACCGACGACCCGAACAGAGAAGGAGCTGCGGCACCGCAATGGGTGAGCCTCCCAGTACGAACCGTGTCATCCCCGACCCCGCGCACCAGGGAACGGAGGTGACACGGTGAGCGAAGTGGTCCTTCTTCTCCTTGCCCTCGCGCTGACACTGGCCTGTGCGGTGTTCGTCGCGGCGGAGTTCTCGCTCACGACCATCGAGCGGAGCGAGCTCGAACGCGCCGCGAAGGCCGGTGAGCGCGGCGCCGAGAGCGCCCTCAAGGCAGCCAAGCGGCTCACCTTCCAGCTCTCCGGCGCCCAGCTCGGCATCACCGTGACCTCCCTGGTCATCGGCATGCTCGCCGAGCCGTCCCTCGCCGTGCTGCTGCGCGGCCCGCTGGGCGCCGTCGGCCTGCCGTCCGGTGCCGTGTCCACGGTCGCCACGCTCCTCGGCGTCGCCGTCTCCACCGTGGTCCTCATGGTCGTCGGCGAGCTGGTCCCCAAGAACTGGGCGATCTCCAGCCCCCTCACGGTCGCCAAGGTCGTCGCCACCCCGCAGCGGGCGTTCACGGCCGCTTTCGGCCCGCTGATCCGGCACCTCAACAACACCGCGAACCGCTTCGTGCGGCGACTGGGCCTGGAGCCGGCCGAGGAGCTGGCCTCCGCCCGTACGCCGCAGGAGCTGATCGCGCTCGCACAGCACTCCGCCCGAGAGGGCGCCATCGAGCAGGACTCGGCCGAGCTCTTCGTCCGCACCCTGCACCTGGCCGAGCTGTCCGCCGAGAACGTCATGACGCCGCGCGTCGACGTCCGGGCGCTGGAAGCCCACGCGACCGCGGCCGACGCCGCCAACCTCACGCTGGCCACCGGCCTGTCCCGCTTCCCGGTCTACCGGGACAGCCTGGACGAGGTCATCGGCACGGTCCACATCCGCGACGTCCTCGCCCTGGACGAGTCGGAGCGGCCCCGGACCCCGGTCACCGCGCTCGCCACCGAGCCGCTCCTCGTCCCCGACTCGCTGCCCGTCGACCGGCTGCTCGCTCAGTTGCGCAAGCACCGGACGATGGCCGTGGTGATCGACGAGTACGGCGGGACGGCGGGGGTCGCCACCGTCGAGGACATCGTGGAGGAGGTCGTCGGCGAGGTCCGCGACGAGCACGACCCCCATGAGCGCCCCGATCTCGCACCGGCCGAGCCGCTCGGCGACGGCCGCCAGGCCTGGGCCGCCGAGGGCAGCATCCGGCTGGACCAGCTGGACCGGATCGGGTTCACCGCGCCGGAAGGCCCGTACGAGACGCTCGCGGGCCTGCTCGCCAACCAGCTGGCCCGCATCCCCGTCCGGGCGGACCGGGTGGAGGTCGACGGCTGGCAGTTCGACGTGCTCGACATCGAGCACCACCGGGCCGACCGGGTCCGGATCACCGCGCCCGCTCCGGCGCTGGCCCTCGTGGAGGAGGACGCCCGATGACCACGATTCAGCTCGCCATCGGCGCGCTCACCCTCCTCACCAACGCGTTCTTCGTGGGCGCGGAGTTCGCGCTCATCTCGGTCCGCCGCAGCCAGATCGAGCCGCAGGCCGTCCGGGGCAGCCGCCGTGCCAAGAGCACCCTGTGGGGCCTCGAACACCTGTCGGCCGCCATGGCCACCGCGCAGCTCGGCATCACCATCTCCTCGCTGGTGCTGGGTGCCGTCGCGGAACCTGCCATCGCCCATCTGCTGGAGCCGCCGTTCGACGCGGTCGGCGTGCCCGACGCGCTGGTCCACCCGATCGCGTTCGTGATCGCGCTGACGCTGGCGACGTATCTGCACATGCTCATCGGCGAGATGATCCCGAAGAACATCGCGCTGGCCGCCCCCGTCGCCACCGCGCTGGCGCTGGGGCCGTCCCTGGTGGCCCTGACCCGGGCGCTGCGTCCGGTCATCTTCGGCATCAACGCCTTCGCCAACATGCTGCTGAGGCTGCTCAAGGTGGAGCCCAAGGACGAGGTCGCCTCGGTGTTCACCGACGACGAGCTCGTGCGGCTGGTGAAGGACTCCAGTGACGCCGGGCTGCTGGCCCCGGCCGACGGCGAGCGGCTGCGGGACGCCCTGGAGCTCGGGACCCGGCCGGTCGGCGAGGTGATGGTCCCGCTGAACCGGACCGTCACCGTCGACCTGGGCATCACCCCCCAGGGTCTGGAGCGGGCCGCGGTCGCCTCGGGCTTCTCCCGGCTGCCGGTCACCGGCCCCGACGACGGGCTGCTGGGCTACTTCCACATCAAGGACGCCCTCGGCGTCGCCGAGCGCACCAAGGCGCTCCCCAAGAGCGCCCTCCACCCGGTCATCCGGGTCGAGATCGACACCCCGCTCGACGACACCCTCACCGCGATGCGTGCCGCCGGTACGCATCTCGCTGCGGTCACCGGAGGCAAGGGCACGGTCATCGGCTTCGTGACCATGGAGGACGTCCTGGACGAGCTGGTGGGAGCGGCCGCGGTCTGACCGGCCCGGCGGTGAACACCGGCGTACGAAGCGGAAGAAGGGGCGGACCGTCGTGCGACGGTCCGCCCCTTCACGCTTCCGTGCACAGGGCTCTCCCGGCCCTGCCCGAACGCGTAAGCTCGGCGAATGGCCAAGTACTTCGACGTGCACCCCGCAAATCCCCAGCCCCGCACCATCGGCACGGTGGTCGACAGCATCCGGTCCGGTGCGCTCGTCGCGTACCCCACCGACTCGTGCTACGCCCTGGGCTGCCAGTTGGGCAACCGCGACGCCATCGACCGGATCAAGTCGATCCGGAATCTCGACGACCGGCACCACTTCACGCTGGTGTGCCACGACTTCGCGCAGCTGGCGCAGTTCGTCCGCGTGGACAACGACGTGTTCCGCGCGGTCAAGGCGGCGACACCCGGCAGCTACACCTTCATCCTCCCCGCGACGAAGGAGGTCCCCCGTCAGTTGCTGCACCCGAAGAAGAAGACGGTCGGCGTGCGCATCCCCGACCACGTCGTCACCCAGGCGCTGGTCTCCGAGCTCGGCGAACCGCTGCTCTCCAGCACCCTGCTGCTGCCGGACGAGGAGGAGCCGCTGACGCAGGGCTGGGAGATCAAGGAGCGGCTCGACCACGAGGTGGACGCCGTCATCGACTCGGGCGACTGCGGCACCGAGCCGACCACGGTCATCGACTTCTCCGGCGACGAGCCCGAGATCGTCCGCCGCGGAGCCGGGGACACGTCCCGTTTCGAGTGATCCGGGGCGGTGGCGGGGCAGACTGACGGTCGTGACGGGTGAGCGACTGCGGTTCGACGGCTGGATCGCCGGTGTGGGGACCTCCTCGGGGACCCGGCTGGTGGTCGGGCACTGGCCGCGTTCGCCGTTCGGGGCGTTCAGCGACGTCATGGTCGAGCATCCGGACGGCGAACGGGTCCTGCTGGCCCCGTCCCGGCGGATCGCGGACTTCGTCGCCGCAACCTACCGCTTCGACCGGATCGAGGTGGTGCCCGTGTCCGTCACCGCCGACGCCCCGGCCGGGGACTCCGCCTGGCTCGTCGAGGCGGGGCCGCTGCGCCTGCGGCTGCGGACCGGACGCCGGCCGGCCCTGGGGCTGCTGCTGTCCGCCGTTCCTGCCGCGTTCGCCCGCAGCCCGGTCTGGGCCGCTCTGTGCGACGTACCGGCCCGGTTGCTGATGCCCGGCGTACGCACCCTGGGCCGGGCGGGCCCGGGGCGGCGGGAATGGTACGGGGCTCGGGGGCTGCGGCCGGTCGTGGCAGCGGACGCCCTGCTGGACGGGGTGAGCCTGGGAGCGCTCGCCCCGCTCGATCCACCGGTCGCCTTCGGTTTCGGCTCCGCCCCGCGCAGCCCTTCCCTGGTCCGCGTCACCACAACGGTGGAACTCGCGCCGGCCGGGCGGTGAGGACCCCCGCGCGCCCCGGGGGGCGGTGCGGGGGCCTTTTCCGGGCCGTCGTCGGGCCGTCGTCGCGCCGTCATCGGGCCGTCGTCGGACCGCTCGCGAAGAGGTCCGGCCGGGGATGCGAGGGTTCGGGGCGCGTCGCAGGGTGGACCCATGGCAAATCCCCCGATCGTCATCCACCGTCCGACCCCCTCGGGCGGCCGCCGGGTGACCGTGCACTACGAAGGCCGCGACGAGATACTCGGGCTGGCCCACAGCGACCACGACGTGATCGTGTTCCTGAGCGAGGCCGGCCTCGAAGAAGCGGACCGGCTCCTCGACAACCCGGTCTGGGTGGAGTGGCGGGGCGGGCGGGCCCACAGCTACGAGGCGGCCTGAGAGCCCGCCGCCACCAGCACCGCACCCGCCCTGCCCCTCCGTGTCACCCCACGGCGGCCCGGGCCCCGCGGCTCACCCGCGCAGTCCGTCGAGGAGGGCCGAAACCGTCTCCTCGGGCGTCTGGCCGGACGTGTCCAGCCACAGCCCGATACGCGGCGTCCCGCTGCGCAGATACGCGTCGAACGCCTCGACCGTCCACGCCCCGTACCCGGTCTTTCCCCGCCCCTCTTCCCGCTCGCGCACGGCCCCCGGCGAGGGCGCGAGCACGACGACGTGCAGCGGGCGGGTGCGGACCCTGTCGACGTAGCGCGGCAGGTCCTCGCCGAGCACGATGTCCTGGACTACGGCTGTCCATCCGTCGTCCGCGTAGGCGTCGGCCACCTGCGCGGAGATCCGCTGGCGCAGGTCGAGCTGGCGCCGCGCCTCCTCGGCCTCGTCGGGGGTCATCTCCGCACGGCCAGAGACGATCATGCGGCGGAAGACGTCGCCGCGCACATGGACCGCTCGCGGCAGGCTCTCCGCCAGGAGCTGGGCCACGGTGGACTTGCCCGCGGCCATCACCCCGGTGATCAGGACGACGCAGGGCCCCAGGTCGACGCCCGTCATACCGTGCCCGCCCGGGTGGATTCCACGCTGCCGAACAGTTCGCGGATCTCGTCGGCGTCGGTCTCCTGCAACTCGTCGTCCAGGAGGATCCACCGGGTGATGCCCACGGACTCCAGGAACGGCAGATCATGGCTGGCGATCAGGAGCGCCCCCTCGTAGGACTCCAGGGCGCTCGTCAGCCGGCGCACGCTGGCCAGGTCGAGGTTGTTCGTCGGCTCGTCCAGCAGGAGCAGCTGCGGGGCCGGGGCGGCGAGCATCGTCGCCGCGAGCGCGGCCCGGAAGCGTTCACCGCCCGAGAGCGTGCCGGCCGGCTGCTCGGCACGGGCGCCCTTGAAGAGGAACCGGGCGAGCTGGGAGCGGATCTGATTGTCGGTGGTGCCCGGGGCGGTGCGGGCGACGTTGTCGGCGACGCTCAGCCCGTCGTCGAGGACGTCGAGCCGCTGCGGGAGGAATTTCAGCGGCACCGCTGCGGTGGCCTCTCCGGTGCTCGGCGCCAGCTCCCCGGTGAGCGTGCGCAGGAAGGTGGTCTTGCCTGCGCCGTTGCGGCCGATCAGGGCGATGCGCTCGGGTCCCTGCACATGGAGGCTGCCTTCGCGCAGCCGTCCGTACGGGAGGCTCAGGTCCCGTACGGTCAGGACGGTGCGGCCCGCGGGTACGGCGGTATGGGGCAGGCTCACCTTGATCTCGGCGTCGTGGCGGATGACTTCGGCGGCTTCCTCCCGGCGCTCGCGGGCCTCGTCGAGGCGGTCCTCGTGCAGTCCGCGCAGCCGGTCCCCGGACTCCTGGGCCGAACGCTTGCGCTCCCCCGCGACGATGCGCGGTGCCTTCCGCTGACCGTCCAGCTTCTTGTCGTGGCGCTGGCGGCGGGCCACCTTGATCCGGGTCTCCTCCAGTTCGCGCTGCTGACGGCGTACGTCGGCGTCGGCGGCCCGCAGCATCCGGCCGGCGGCCTCCTGCTGGACGGCGAGGGCCTCCTGGTAGGCGGACCAGCCGCCCCCGTACCAGCTCACCGAGCCCGAGCGGAGTTCGGCGATGCGGTCGACGCGTTCCAGCAGGTCCCGGTCGTGGCTGACGACGATCAGGATGCCGGTGCGCCAGGAGTCGACGGCTTCGTAGAGCCTGCGGCGGGCGAACAGGTCCAGGTTGTTGGTCGGTTCGTCGAGCAGGAGGACGTCCGGGCGTTCCAGGAGCAGCGCGGCCAGGCGCAGCAGGACGGTCTCGCCTCCGGACAACTGCCCGACGGTGCGGTCCAGTTCGACGGCGCCGAGCCCGAGGGAGCCGAGGGTGGCCAGGGCGCGTTCCTCGACGTCCCAGTCGTCGCCGACGGTCTCGAAGTGCTCCTCGCGTACGTCGCCGGACTCGATGGCGCGCAGGGCGGTCCGCCGCTCGGCGATACCGAGGGCGGCGTCGACCCGGAGGCCGGTGTCCAGGGTGATGTTCTGGGGCAGGTAGGCGAGGTTTCCGCCGATGGTGACGGATCCCGACGCGGGACGCAGGAGTCCCGCGAGCAGGCGCAGGAGGGTCGACTTGCCGGCGCCGTTGGCCCCGGCCAGACCGGTGCGGCCCCGGGGGACGGTGAGGGAGAGCCCGTCGAAGAGGTTCGTGCCGTCGGGCCATTGGAAGGTGAGGTTGGAGGCGGCGACGGAGGCGCCGGGCTCGGTGGGATGGCTCATGGGAGTTCTCGCAGTCGGAAGCGGAGGAACAAGCGGGCTTCGTATGCGAACAGCACGCGGCGACCCGGCCGGGGGCCGGAAGGTGGTGGGGAACAGTCCTGCGAAGGTGAGGGACGGCTCAGCACCGAGGTCGCATCCACGAGGAAGTCACGGACGGCAGCAATGCCGACAGGGTCGTGACCGTGTACGGGCCAGGGCCGTACCGCGCGATGATCGCGGACCTCAGATGCGCAACGTCCACCTCTATCGGAGACAACAGGACCGCCCCAGCGTAACGGAAGATCCTGCGGAGCGTCGAGGGGATTTTGTCTACGGGGCGTTCTGCGGGGCCGGGACGGGAGCCGGGGCAGCGCCGGGTGCGGGGGTCTCCTGGTGTTCCGCCGCGTCCTCGGGGCTGCGCCGACGGGGCAGCCGGACTCCGGGTGGGACGACGGGGGTCCGGCGGATCGCGAGGGTGCCGAGGACGACGGCGAGACCGGCGAGGGCGAACCCGTAGGGCGGGGTGGCCCCCATGGGGTGCGTCTCGTACACCAGGGCTGCCGAGAGCACGATCAGTACGGCGGAGAGACGGCCGTACGGTGCGGTCGCGGCGACGACGGCCATGCCCCAGAGCAGGTACCAGGGCTGGACCATGGGCGACAGGGCGACCAGCGCGAGCAGGGAGAGGCCGAGTGCGTGGGCGGGGGTCACGGTGCCCCGCAGCGCACGGCGGCCCAGGACGAGGATCAGGCCGAGCGCGACTGCCAGGCCCAGTGTCTGGACGGCGGACTTGACCGGCTCCGCGTCGATGTCCAGGAGCAGGTGGGCCAGCTCTCCCAGGCCGAGGCCGACGTCGCTGGTGACGGAGAGCGCGGTGTGGATGTTCGCGGCGACGCCCTGGGTGGTGAGCCAGCCGAATCCGGTGCCGCTGATCAGCGTGGCACCTCCGGCGACCGCGCAGGCGATCAGGCCGGGCGCGAGGAGTCCCTTGGCCCAGCGGCGCCACTGGGGGCCCGCCGCGGCGGCGTGCACGAGGACCCCGATGAACAGCAGCGACACGGCCGCCGGCGACTTCACCATCATGGCGAGTCCGACCAGTGCGCTGCCGGCGATCCACTTTCCGCGCAGGGCGAGGACGAAACCGGCGAGCATCAGGCCGATCATCAGCCCGTCGTTGTGCATGCCGCCGACCACGTGGATCAGCAGGAGCGGGTTGAGGGCGCCCAGCCACAGGGCGCGGCTCCCGCTCAGGCCGTGTTCGCGCGCCAGGCGGTGCAGGGACCAGACGATCAGGGCGAGCGAGGCGAGGGCGACGAGCCGCATCGCCAGGACGGCGGGGACGATCGTGCCGCCGGTGGTCCGGGCGACGGCGGCGGAGATCAGCAGGAAGAGCGGCCCGTAGGGGGCGGGGGTGTCGCGCCAGTGGTTGCCGACGCTCGCGGCGGCGTCGCCGCCGATTCCGCCGGGGTCCAGGGCGGAGGGGCCGACGGTGTAGACGTCGAGTCCTTCGACGACCATCGAGCCCTGGGCGATGTAGCTGTATACGTCGGCGCTGTAGAGCGGGGGCGCGAGCAGGAACGGGGCCGTCCACCAGGCGAGGGTGACGAGGGTGTCGCGGACGGTGGAGGCGGTCTTCCCGTACTGCCACCAGGCCACGACGAGCACGGTCAGCCCGACGTAGGCGACGGCGGCGGCGACGGCCTTCGTGGTGGACCCGTGGTCGGTCCACACGCCCCAGGGGTCGTGAACCGGGAGCTTTCCGGCGAACCAACCGCCGCCGACGATCGCCAGGGATCCCACCGCACCCAGCCGCCGGAACCCTGCCGCGCTCAAAGCCCACATGACCGGCCAACCTATCGGACGGCCCGGACCGGCCTTCGGCCCCTCCCCCGGCTTGCCGGGCGCCCGGAGGTGTCCGGGCGCCGTGGCGGTCAGCCGGTGAGCGACTGTGTGAGCGCCGCGAGGCCGTCGGCGTAGATGCCGTGGAAGAGGGCGGCGGCCTCGTCGTCGCCGATCCCGTCCGGGGTGAAGGTGCCGGACCACTCGACGCGTGCCCGGTCCGGTGCGGAGCCCTCGTGCACGGTGACTGGATGCCGCGCCCGCGTAAACCAGTTGGCGCGAGCCGGGGGGCGTGCCAGGCTTCAGCCCGTACCCAAGGGGCGTAGCTCAGCGGCCAGAGCGGCGGTCTCCAAAACCGTATGTCGCAGGTTCGATTCCTGCCGCCCCTGCCATCACCACCCGGCCTCCGTCAGCGCACGTCGCCGCGCCAGTCCCACTGGTGGCTGTCCGGCGACCGCGGCCCGTACTCGGCGCGTCCGCCGGGCCCGTAGGCGCCGATCTCGGTGACCAGCCCGACGCCGTCGCGCAGATCCGCCTCGTCCCAGCCGGTGACGTCGAGCAGCAGCCCGTCGAGGGGGCCGCCCACCAGCTCGCGGTAGTCGTGCCCCGGCCTCGGTCCCGGGCGGGGGTCGTCGTGGTCGGTGCCGTAAACGCGTCGCTGCCTCATCAGCTCGTCCATGCGGGCAGCATCCCACCGAGCACTGACAACGGCTCGGCACGAGCGTCCATCCGGCCACCGCCCGACGACGGGCCGCCCGACGGCAGGCCGTGCGGCGCGGACCACGGCTGACGGGTCGCCGGAAATCGGCGGGCGCCCGCCTGCCGGCTGTGGCACGCTCCCCCGGTGACCATCCCACCGCGTCTGACCCCCCTGCTGGAACAGTTCGACTTCGCCTGCGAGCGGCTCCTCGCCCGCCTGGCCGGTCCCGTCATGGACAGCGGCAACGGCGTCGAGATCGGCGTCGTCCCGCTCGGCGACGACGAGTACCTCTGGGAACCCGTGCCCGACTGCTGGTCCGTACGCCGTCGCGGCGACGGCGCGGGGGCTCGGGCGACCGCTCTGGCCGGGGCCGGTGACTGGGGACGGGACACTGCGGACTTCCCGCATCCGTTTCCCCCGCCGTTCACCACCATCGCCTGGCGTCTGAGCCATCTCTCCGAGATGCTCGCCCTCCGCGCCGACCACACCCACGGCGGCAGGACGCTCACCCGCGAGGACTACCGCACCCCGGGGGACGCCGCCGGGGCGGTGGCCGCCTTCGAGACCGCGTCCGCAGCCTGGCGCGAGGCGCTGCTCAGCGCCGACGACACGGCCCTGGACACCGTCGGGTACAGCGCGTATCCGAACGGCAGCGACGCCGAGGATCTCTTTGCCGACGTCGTCTGGTGGGTCAACCAGGAGGTGCTGCACCACGGTGCCGAGATCGCCCTCCTCCGCGATCTGTACCGCGCCCGTCCGTCCTGAGCGGCGCGCCGCCCCGGCCGTCGGGTGCGCGGATGTCGCCGCCCGTCGCCGCAGTCGCCGCCCGGGGTGGCCCGCCATATGATTCAGGGACTTAACGCACCGCGGAGCGGCACATGAACCGGCGTCGGACTCCCCGCTCAGCCAGCGCCGAGGACCTGCTCAACACCTTGCAGGACCTCACCGCGCGCGCTCGGCGCGAGGTGGAGTTCCACCAGGCCAGGGTGGAACTCGCCCAGGCCCTGCAGCGCGACATGCTTCCGGCGGCCCTGCCCACGCTCCCCGGTCTCCAGTCCGCGGCCCGCTACGCGCCCGCCCGTCACGGTCTGGACATCGGCGGCGACTGGTACGACGGTTTTCCCCTCGCGGACGGGGCGCTCGGCTTCGCCATCGGCGACGTACAGGGTCATGACGTCGAGGCGGCCGCCTTCATGGGCCAGGTCCGGATCGCGATGCGGGCCATCGCCGGCACGGCCTCCGATCCGGGCGAGATCCTGGGCCGGACGAACGATCTGCTGGTCTCCGTGGACTCGGGGCTCTTCGCGACCTGTACGTTCCTGCGGCTGGACCCGACGACCTGGGAGCTGCACAGCGCCCGGGCCGGGCACGTGGCGTCCGTGTGGGCCACCACGGGGGGCCGGTCCGGCGTCACGGAGGACCCGGGCGGCCTGCCGCTGGGCATCGAGCCCGGCGAGGGCTACCCCGTCACCCGGCGCACTCTCGACTGCGACGGGGCGATCGTGCTGCTGACCGACGGGGTCGTCGAGGGGCCGTCGCTGCTGATCGAGGAGGGTCTGGAGCGGGTCCGGCAGCTCGTGGCCGCGCGCGCCGGGGCGAAAGCGGCGCAGCTGGCCGACGAGGTCCTGGGCGCGACCGAGATGACGGGCCACGAGGACGACGCCGCCGTCCTGGTCCTGCGGCATGCCGCCGCCCGCCGCGGAGCCCGGTGACGCCGGACCGAACCGCGCGTGTCAGCCGCCGTCTCCCACCGCGGTCGGTGTCTGATGAGTGATGTGATCCGCAGCGAGGAAGCCAGACGTCGGGCCGTGTACGTGGCGCAGATCCTCGGCGTGGCCAGCGCCTACTACCTGGCGGGGCGGCTCGGGCTGATGCGCCAGGTCGTGATCGACGGCGCGGTCGTCACTCCGCTGTGGCCGCCCACCGGTATCGCCCTGGCCTCGCTGCTGTGCCTGGGCGCCCGCGTCTGGCCGGGCATCGCGCTGGGCACGCTGGTGACGGTCACCGAGATCGGTGACGCGTTCACGGTGAGCCGTCTGGCCATCATGCTCGGCAACACGGTCGCCCCACTGACCGCGTACGCCCTGCTGCGGAGGGTCGGCTTCCGCCGTGAGCTGGTCCGGCTGCGGGACGGGGTCTGCCTGGTATTCCTGGGAGCCTTCGCGGGGATGCTGATCAGCGCCACCATCGGAAGTTTCACGCTGCTGCTCGACGACAAGGTTCCGCCGGGGCGGTTCTGGCTGGTCTGGGCGTCCTGGTGGGCGGGGGACGCGATGGGCGTGCTGGTGGTCACCCCCCTCCTGCTCGTCCTGCGCGGGGCACGGTGGCCCCGCCGGAGCGACCGCTGGCTGGAGGCGTCGGTTCTCGCGGTCGTCGTGATCGTGGTGTCGCTGATCGCCACGCGCAGCTCGCTGTCGATGATCTACATGGTGTTCCCGGTGATCATCTGGTCGGCCCTGCGCTTCCAGCTGCCGGGCAGTGCGCCGTGCGCCCTGGTCGTCTCGGTGCTCGCCATTCTCGCCGGTACGGACGCGCTGGGGCCGTTCGCCGGGCACAGCCTGATGGAGATCATGGCCAATCTGTCGCTGCTGAACGGCTGCGTCGCGCTCACCGCGCTGCTGCTCGGGGCGATCGTCGCGGAGCACAAGAACATCCGGCGGGAGACGGAGTACGCCGTCGAGGAGCTGGAGGCCCTGGTGGAGCAGCTCGCGCCGCTGTCGGGGCCTGCCCCGGGGCGGTACGAGGACAGGCCGCGGCGGCACGGCCCGCTGAACGGCGGCCCGCACCCGGATGCTCCGGGAGGCCCGGATGACCCGTGAAGCGCACGGACGTCCCGTGACCCGCGCCGACGCGCCCGGCGAGGGTGCGGCGGGGGCGGTCAGTACGGCAGGGGGCGGCCGGACGGGGTGCGCAGATCCAGCGGCGGCGGCCCCGATGGGGGCGGGGGACGACGGACGACGACTCGGATGCGGCCCATTGCCACCACCTCCTCCTGGTCAACCGGTATCTGCCCAGTCGGCGCGGCTTCACACTTCCCTCGCCTCCCGGTCCGTCGCCCGGCCTCTCGCCCTCCCCCGGCGCGGATGCGGGCAGGGCCCGGTGCGGTGACCCTTGAGGTGTGGGGGGCGCAGAGTCGACGAGGAGGACGCATGTCCGCACTGGACAAGATCAAGAAGATGCTCAAGGGCCACGAGGACCAGGCCGGCAAGGGCATCGACAAGGCCGGCGACATGGTCGACGACCGCACCCAGGGCAAGTACAAGGGGCACGTCGACACCGCCCAGGACAAGCTGAAGCAGCAGCTGGGCACGGACCGCGACCAGGACGGGCCGCCCCGCGCCTGAGCCGCGCCGCCGGTGACCGGGCGGCCGGCGTACGGTCGCCCCCTTTCCCGCGCACCGGTCTGTGTCACGGATCACCCTCCGTGACGCGGACCGGTGCGCGGAGTGTGCCGGGGCCGCTGCGTACGGTGCCGCCGCAGGCCTGGCGGGGCCGGGCGGCGCGGGTCCGTGGCAGAGGTTTCCGGAGTTGCTTGCCGGATTCTTGTTATCGTCCCGCCCTCACCCCATCTCCCGAGTGTGGGAAGTGACAGCACCGGACCCCGGAAGAGTGAGCGCAGCATGGGCAAGGATCACCCGACGGTCTTGATCGCGGCAGCGCAGGGCGGCGACCAGCAGGCCAAGGACCAGCTCGTCTCGGCGTACCTGCCGCTGCTGTACAACGTCGTCGGACGCGCGCTGGACGGCCATGCGGACGTGGACGACGTGGTGCAGGAGACGGTGCTGCACATGCTCCGGGGACTGCCCGAACTGCGCGACCCGGAGCGCTTCCGTTCCTGGCTCGTGGCGATAGCCATGAACGAGGTACGCACGCACTGGCGCGAGAAGCAGGCGGGCGCGATACCGGCGGACCGGCTGGATGCCGCGTACGACCTGCCGGATCCCCGCGCGGATTTCGTCGAGGTGACGATCCTGGAGCTCGGCCTGACCGGCCAGCGGCGGCAGGTGGCGGAGGCCACACGCTGGCTGGACGAGGACGACCGCGCCCTTTTGTCGCTGTGGTGGCTGGAGACCGCCGGGCATCTGTCCCGGGCCGAGGTCGCCGCCGCTCTCGAACTCACCCCGCAGCACACCGCCGTACGGGTGCAGCGGATGAAGGCCCAGCTGGAGGCGGCACGGGTCGTCGTGGGCGCGCTGGCCGCGGAGCCGCCGTGCGTGCTGCTGGAGGACATCACCGCCGGCTGGGACGGCGTCCCCTCCGCCCTGTGGCGCAAGCGGCTCGCCCGCCACGCCCGCGAGTGCACGGTCTGCTCGGGTCATGGCTCGGGGCTGGTGCCCGCCGAGGGGCTGCTGGTGGGTCTCGCGCTCGTTCCGGTGGCCGCGGCGGCGGGGGCGGGAGCCGCTCCCGAACTGCTCGCCACGGCGGCGCACCTCCAGGCACCCGTTCCGGGTGCGGACAGTGCCGGGGCGGGGCGCGCCGAACGCAGACGGGTGCAGGCCCGGCGGCGCCGCCGCAACTCGGCCGTCGCCGCCGTCGTCGCGGTCGCGGCGCTGGGCACGGGCGGCGCGGCGGTGCACCTCTACACCGACGGCGACGACCGGGACGCGACGACCGTCACGGCCGATGCGCCCGCTCCTCGTACGGAGGCGCCCACGTCGGCCGCCCCGACGTCGTCCCCCTCCCCCTCGGCGTCCACGTCGCCCAGCGCCTCGAAGTCGCCGAGCCCTTCGAAGAAGCCGAAGCCCAAGCCGAAGCCGAAGAAGAGCACGACGCCGCCGCCCGCGCCCAGCTCCGCCGCCCCGGCTCCGAAGCCGGACCCGCCCGCGCCCGCGCCGCCCGCCCCGTCGGGGATGGCCGAGCAGGTCGCCCAGCTGGTCAACACCGAGCGCTCCAAGGAGGGCTGCGGGCCGGTGTCCGTCAACGGGCTGCTCAACACGGCCGCGCAGCGGCACTCCGCCGACATGGCGGCCCAGGACTACTTCTCCCACACCTCGCAGGACGGCAGGGACCCGGGCGACCGGATCACCGCCGCCGGATACCGCTGGTCGACGTACGGTGAGAACATCGCCAAGGGCCAGCGGACCCCGGCCGACGTGATGCGGTCCTGGATGGACAGCCCGGGGCACCGTGCGAACATCCTCAACTGCTCGTTCAAGGAAATCGGCATGGGGAAGGTGGACTCCGGCGGCGGCCCGGTGTGGACGCAGGTGTTCGGGGCCCGCTGAGCCCGCGCGGCGGCCGCGGCTTCGCCCGCGGTTGCCTACGATGCGGTCATGATCGCTGAACTGGAGTGCGTGGTCCTGGACTGCGCGGACCCGAGGGAACTGGCCGTTTTCTACGCGTCGTTGCTGGGAGGCGAGATCGACCGTCCCGACCGGCGGTGGGCGTGCGACGCGGAGTGGTCGACGCTGCACACGCCCGGTGGGCTCGTCCTCGCCTTTCAGCGGGTGGCGGGCTACCGGCCGCCGCGCTGGCCCGGCCAGGAGGTGCCCCAGCAGTTCCATCTGGACTTCGGGGTCACCGACCAGGAACGGGCGCACGAGGAGGTCCTGGCCGCCGGGGCCTCGCTGCTCGACGCCGGGGACGAGAAGCGTGGCTGGCGTGTGTACGCCGACCCCGCCGGGCATCCCTTCTGCCTGGTACGTCACTGACGTATCCGCCTCCGCTCCCGCTCCCCGGGCCCGTCCGGTGCGGCCTGCTGACCGGCCGCACCGGGGAGCGCCGGGGAGCGAGAGGGCGATTGCGGGGTCAGCGGATGGCCAGGGTCACCGCCGTACCGAGGCAGGTCACGGCGCCCACCGCACCGACCGTGACAGCCACACAGCGGGCCCGGAGCCGCGCGTAGCGCCCGGTGTACTCCTCACGCAGTTCTTCTGCGCGGTCGCGGATGCGGGTGAGCGATTCCCGCGAAACGGCGACGCGTTCGGTGATGAACACCCGCTCGACATCCTCACGCTGCGCCGTGGTCAGCCAGGGCAACTGGTCCGTGAAGCGGCGGGCCTGCCGTCGCGCCCGCTCGACCTCGGCGTTCCACAGCAGAAAGCCCTCCAGTTGTGCCAGGCCTCTGGCACTGTCCTTGTCGGGTTTCACCTGTCCTCCTCTCCGTCACGCCGTCAGGCCGTCAGGTCCAAGGGCGACGTCACTGCTCGTGCCGGTCCCCCGGAGCGACGATGGTGGAGGCGTCGGGGCGGTTGGTGGCCTCCTCCAGGGAGCGCACCGCCGGGTGGTGCAGGTCGAATGCCGGGGATTCGGACCGGATCCGCGGCAGCGTGACGAAGTTGTGCCGCGGCGGAGGGCAGGAGGTCGCCCACTCCAGCGAACGCCCGTACCCCCACGGGTCGTCGACCTCGACCTTCTTGCCGTACTTCGCGGTCTTCCAGACGTTGTAGAAGAACGGCAGGATCGACAGGCCGAGCAGGAACGAGGCAATGGTGGAGATGGTGTTCAGCGCCGTGAAGCCGTCGGCGTCGAGGTAGTCCGCGTAACGGCGGGGCATTCCCTCGGCACCGAGCCAGTGCTGCACCAGGAACGTTCCGTGGAATCCGACGAACAGCGTCCAGAACGTCATCTTCCCGAGCCGTTCGTCCAGCATCTTCCCGGTGAATTTCGGCCACCAGAAATGGAATCCGGCGAACATCGCGAACACGACGGTGCCGAACACCACGTAATGGAAGTGAGCGACGACGAAGTACGAGTCGGAGACGTGGAAGTCCAGGGGCGGTGAGGCGAGGATGATTCCGGTCAGACCGCCGAAGAGAAAGGTGACCAGGAATCCGACAGCCCACAGCATCGGGGTTTCCAGGGACAACGACCCTTTCCACATCGTGCCGATCCAGTTGAAGAACTTCACACCTGTCGGCACGGCGATGAGGAACGTCATGAACGAGAAGAACGGCAACAGCACCGCGCCCGTGACGAACATGTGGTGCGCCCACACGGTCGCGGACAGCCCGGCGATGGCGATGGTGGCCGCGATCAGTCCGATGTAGCCGAAGACCGGTTTGCGGCTGAAGACCGGGAAGATCTCGGTGACGATGCCGAAGAACGGGAGGGCGATGATGTAGACCTCGGGATGACCGAAGAACCAGAACAGGTGCTGCCACAGCAGTGCGCCGCCGTTGGCCGCGTCGAAGACGTGGGCGCCGAATTTACGGTCGGCCTCCAGCGCCAACAGGGCTGCGGCCAGGACCGGGAAGGCCAGAAGCACCAATACGCCGGTCAGCAGGACGTTCCAGGTGAAGATCGGCATGCGGAACATCGTCATGCCGGGGGCGCGCATGCAGATGATCGTGGTGATGAAGTTGACCGAGCCGAGGATCGTGCCGAAGCCGGAGAACGCGAGGCCCATGATCCACATGTCGGCGCCGATACCCGGCGAACGGACCGCGTCGTTCAGCGGGGCATAGGCGAACCAGCCGAAGTCGGCCGCGCCCTGCGGGGTGAGGAAGCCCGCCACCACGATGAGCGAGCCGAAGAGATAGAGCCAGTACGCGAACATGTTCAGCCGCGGAAACGCCACGTCGGGCGCGCCGATCTGCAGCGGCATGATCCAGTTCGCGAATCCGGCGAACAGCGGCGTCGCAAACATCAGCAGCATGATCGTGCCGTGCATCGTGAACGCCTGGTTGAACTGCTCGTTCGAAATCAGCTGGATGCCGGGCCGGGCCAGCTCGGCCCGCATCACCAGAGCCAGGATCCCTCCCACGCAGAAGAACGCGAAGGAGGTGACGAGGTAGAGCGTACCGATCGTCTTGTGGTCCGTCGTGGTCATCCACTTGATGACCACGTTGCCGGGCTCTCCGCTCCGTACCGGCATTTCGTCCTCTTCGGCGGTATCGGTCTCCACCGGTTGCGAGATGCCCCTCGTCGTCACTACGACGCTCCTTCGGTCGACGGCCCGTGTGGACTCGGCGACCAGGATGGACCCGCGGCGATCGGCGCGGTGGGACATCCTTCCCCGTCCGGCGCGAGCGGCCGACAAGGACACTCAAATGGCCTACGGAGAACGCTCCGGCCTCGATTGGCGCAACGCGAAGGGCATATCAACGCCCAGGGGCCGATCGGGTATTCCTTCGCGGAGACCGGAATAGCTCCTCAGGAGCCGGAGTTGGTGAAGCGACAGTACCCACTCCTCTTCACCGGGCAAGCTACGGAAGGTCTGATCCATGAAGATCGGCATCATCGGCGCGGGCAACATCGGCGGCAACCTGACACGGCGTCTCACCGCCCTCGGGCACGAGGTCTCGGTCGCCAACTCCCGCGGACCGCAGACGCTCACCACTCTCGCCGAAGAGACCGGGGCGAAGCCGGTGACCGCGTCGGAGGCCGCGAAGGGCGCCCAGGTGGTCGTCGTCACCGTGCCGCTGAAGGCCGTACCGGACCTGCCCGCCGGCTTTCTCGACGGTGCGGCGGAGGGCTTCGCGGTCATCGACACCGGCAACTACTACCCGCAGCAGCGTGACGGCCGCATCGACGCCATCGAGGACGGGCTGCCCGAGAGCCGTTGGACGGAGCAGCAGATCGGCCACCCCGTGATCAAGGCGTTCAATGGCACGTACGCGCAGGACATCCTGGACCGGGGTCGCCCGCAGGGCACTCCGGACCGCCAGGCGCTCCCGGTGGCCGGCGACGACCCGGCGGCCAAGCAGGCGGTGCGCGACCTCATCGACGAGCTGGGCTTCGACACGGTCGACAGCGGCGGCCTGGACGAGTCGTGGCGCCAGCAGCCCGGCACACCGGTGTACGGCAACCGGGGTGACGTCGATGCCATCGTGAAGGCGCTGTCGGAGGCGTCGCCGGAGCGCCCGGCGGAGTTCAGCGCCTGACACCGGTCCTCCCTCACGCCTGACACCATGGTGTCAGGCGTGAGGGAGGACCGGTCGGAACACTCCGGCCGGGCGGAAAACGGGGGTCTCCGCCCGGCCGGATCACCGGCCGCCCTCGGACGGCACCCTCCCGACGGGAATCTACCCGCGAGTAAGGTGTGGTTTCCGGGACGACGGCTCCACGGTCCGTCCGGCGCCCGGGCGTGGCCCTTCGACGACCGTGGACTAGGAGTCGCGTCATGTCCCGCACCATGTCCGTAGCGGACAGCATCATCGTCGACGCCTCCCCGGCACTGGTCTACGCACAGCTCAGCGACCCCACGGCGATGGGGCGTTGGAGCCCCGAGAACCGGGGCGCGACCGTGCGGGGCGATCGGCGTGAGGCGTATGTCGGCATGGTCTTCGAGGGCCGGAACAAGCGCGGAGCGGCACGCTGGACGACCCGGTGCACGGTGACGGCGGCCGACCCCGGCGAGCGGTTCGCCTTCCGGGTGCACGCGATCGGTCTGCGGCGCCCGCTGCTGCCGGGTCCGATCGCCACGTGGGAGTACCGTTTCGAGGAGGTGGACGGAGCGACGCGGGTCACCGAGACCTGGTCCGACGACCGCCGCCGCTGGCCGGACTTTCTCGCCAACGCCTTCGACCGGGTGGCGACAGGCGGGAAGACCTTCGCGCAGTTCCAGGCCGGCAATATCCGTACGACGCTGAAGCGTCTCAAGGCGGCGCTGGAGTCGGACGCACGGGGAACCGGAGACTGACCGGCCGGCGGCCGCGTGACACTGAAGGCCCTGGGGGGCGCATGGGCACCGAGGAGAGCACCGGGTTCGAGCCGGCGACCGGCGACGGGCCGCCGACTACCGAGTTCGCGGCGGCACGGGCCGCTTCCGTGCGGACCGCGTTCGAGGGACTGCTGCAGATCCGTCGCCTCACCGGAACGGGCCGGCCGGACCCCGAGGCCGCGCCGGCTCCGTGGGAACTGAACCGTCCGGTGAGGGCGGTCGCGCTGGTGCTGGAGAGGTCGGGCGCGACGCCTTCGGCCGTCGACCCGTCGGGGCGCCGTGTATCGGCCGGATACCGGGTGAGCGACGGGGAGTCGGCGGGTTCGGTCCGGGTCGAGTGGACCGGGCCGCCCGGCAGCGGTGCCGCACACGACGAGGAGGAGGCGCTGGCCGGCTGTGCCTCGGCCCTGCGCGAGGCGGGCTGGACGGTGCTGCTCTACCGGGGGCCCCGCAGACGGCGCTACCTGGAGGTGGAGCCGCCGAGCGGGTTGTCCGGCGGGCGCGCCCGGTCATGAGGCGGTGTTGTCAGACCCATGAGAGATGCTTGACGGTCCGACAGCTCTGAGGAGGAGATGCTGAGATGGACAGCGACGAACTCGCCGCGGCGCAGGCGTACGTCCGCTTGCTGGAGGCCACCCGGGCTGCGCTCGCGGACCCCGACGACGTGCCGGTCTATCTGCCGCTGCTCACCTCTCCGATGCGGGAGGCCGACCAGGCTCTGCGCAGCGCGGGACTGACGGGCAACGAGGACCGGCTGTTCGCTCTCGTCCGGGCCCTGCAGCCGAGTCTTTCCGGCAGCGACAGGTAGCGCCCGGCGGGGCGGGGCTGTGCCGGGCTCGACGGGCAGCGTCCGTCCTACCCGCCCTGTTCATCCTGTCCGTCCCGTGCGGAGGTGTCCGCGGGCCCCGGAGCGAGAGCGAGTTCTTGTTCGCCGGGGCCGAGCGGTGCGAAGAACCGGGCGACCTCCTGGTCGTCGACCTCGGCGAGGGAGCCCGGCTTCCACTGTGGGGCATTGTCCTTGTCGATGATCCGGGCGCGAACGCCTTCCACGAAATCCGGGTGCTCGAATGCCCGGCTGGAGACGCGGAACTCCTGGTCGAGTACGGCTTCCAGACCGGCGAGCCGGGCGGCGCGGCGGACCGCGGCCAGCGTGACCTTGAGGGCGAGGGGCGACTTGGTCAGCAGTTCGTCCGCCACCGTCCGAGCTGCGGGGACACCGCTCGCGCGCAGCTTCCGGATGATGTCCTCGACGGTGTCCGCCGCGTAGCAGTCATCGATCCAGTCGCGCTGCGCGGCGAGCTCACCGGCGGGCGGGTCCGTGGCAAACCCCTGGACGATGTCCGCGACGGACGCGCCCGGTCCGGCCGGTCCGGTCTGCCTCCCCAGTGCCTCGGTCAGGGCAGGCAGGAGGCGGGCGGGGACATGGTGATCGGCCAGGCCGCAGAGGATGGCGTCGGCGGCCCCGACGGAGCGGCCCGTGAGCGCCAGATGGGTGCCCAGTTCGCCGGGGGCGGCGGCCAGCAGGCCGGTGCCCCCGACGTCCGGCACGAAACCGATCGCGGTCTCGGGCATGGCGACGCGTGATCGTTCGGTGACGACACGGATTCCGGCGTGGGCCGACACCCCGACCCCGCCGCCCATCACGATGCCGTCCATCAGCGCGACGTACGGCTTGGGGAATCGGGCGATACGGGCGTTGAGGCGGTATTCGTCGCGCCAGAACTCCAGGGACGCGCGCCCCGAGGCCCTGGCGTCGTCGTGCAGGGCCCGGATGTCGCCGCCGGCGCACAGGCCCCGTTCGCCCGCCCCTGACAGCAGGACCGATTCGATCGCTTCATCCTGCTCGGCTCGGGCCAGGGCCTCGTCGAGCAGCCGCACCATGGTGTGGCTGAGGGCGTTGAGCGCCTTGGGACGGTTCAGTGTGAGGTGCATGCATGTGCCCCTCGTCTCCAGCAGGACGGGCCGGTCGTCGTTCATGGGTGCGCTCCGCTCGCTGGGCTCGTCGATGCGTAGGACGCCTCCATGGTCGCGGACGGCTCCCGGCTGCCCTTCTTCGGCCCCCGGATCGGCCGCTGTGGCACTCCGCCGGATGCGGCTCGACAATTGAGGCTTACGGAATGCGCCGACGCCCGGCCCCGCCGGACGACCTCCGGAGCAGGAATGACCGACGACGAACGGCGGCAGGACGCCGAAGCCTCTCCGCTCCGCCGGATCGACCGGAAGACCAACGGTGAGATCCGGCCGACGGAACGCCTCGCCATGAACCGGACCGGCAGCTTCGACTGGGACCTGGACACCCGGACCCTGGACATCGACGAGGCCGGACTCACGGTGTTCAACGTGGATCCGGCGACGTTCGACGCCCGCCCGGGTGCCCTGCTGGAGCACCTGGAACCGGCGGAACGGGCCCGGCTCGACGTCACGATCGACGAGGCCATCACCGGCGGAAGCAATTCCTTCAGCGTCCACTTCCGCGTACCGCTGGACGACGGGACCACGCAGTGGACCCATGCCCAGGCCCGCATCCTGCGTTCGAAGGACGGAATGGCCCACCGGATCGTGGGGGTCGTCCGCGACGCGACGGCGGAAGTCACCCATTCGGCCTTCGTGCTCGATCTGGAAAAGCGGCGGCAGCGCCAGACAAATATCGTTGAACGAACAACGAGCGCTATGTCCCGCGCGGTGACCGTGGACGATGTGACGGCCGCCCTCACCGGGCCCGGCGGGCTGGCCCGGCTCGGGGCGGACGGTCTGGCCCTGGGGCTCGTGGAGAATTCCGCGCTGAACATCGTCGCGCTGAGCGGAGAGTCGCTCGAAGTGCTCGACGGGCTCGGCTCCGGTGACCTCGACCGCAACCTTCCCCTCGCGGACACCATCCGCAGCGGACGCCCCCGGTTCATCACCTCGCTCGCCGCGCTGGCCCGCCGCTACCCGGAACTGGAGCCGCATCTCGGCCGGCTCGGATTCCGGGCGGCGGCGTACCTCCCGCTGGTGGCCCAGGCGCGGTCGCTCGGCGGCATGGCCCTCTTCTACCGCGAGCGCACGGTCTTCAACGCGGACGAACGCATTCTGTGCCTGGGGCTCGCCGCGATCGTGGCCCAGTCCCTGCAACGGGCGATGCTCTTCGACGAGGAGCGGGAGTTCGCCACCCAGCTGCAGTCGGCGATGCTCCCGCCCCGGATACAGGATGTCGAGGGCGGGGACATCGCGGTCCGCTACCACGCCGCGTGGAGTGGCCGGCAGGTCGGCGGCGACTGGTACGACGTGATCACTCTGCCCAAGAACCGCTACGGGCTGGTCGTGGGGGACGTCCAGGGTCACGACACCCACGCGGCCGCGATCATGGGCCAGTTGCGCATCGCCCTGCGCGCTTACGCCTCCGAGGGGCACCCTCCGGCCACCGTGCTGGCACGGGCCTCCCGTTTCCTCTCCGAACTGGACACCGAGCGCTTCGCCACCTGTACGTACGCCCAGGTCGACCTGGCGTCCGGGACGGTGAAGGTCGTGCGGGCCGGGCATCTCGGCCCGTTGATCCGCCACGTCGACGGGCGGGTCGGCAGTCCGCAGGTACGCGGCGGGCTGCCGCTGGGCACCTCCACGGACCTCCTGGACGAGGAGTATCCGGAGACCCGGCTCGATCTGGTGCCCGGTGAGACGTTCGTGCTGTACACGGACGGTCTTGTGGAGGAGCCCGGCGCCGACCTCGACGCCGGGATCGACGCGCTCCGCAACGAGGTGAGTGCCGGGCCCGCGGGGGCCGAGGCGCTGGCCGATCACCTGTCGGAACGGCTGTGGGAGCGGTGGGGGTCGGGGGACGATGTGGCGCTTCTGGTGCTGCGCCGCAGCCCGGACGTGGGCTCGTCGCACGCGCCACGGCTCCACCAGTACATCCACCAGGCGGACCCCGAAGGGCTCTCGGACGCGCGCGCGATCGTCCGCCAGGCCCTCGCCGACTGGGACATGGCCGAGTTCGCCGACGATGCGGAGCTCGTCACGGGAGAGTTGCTGGTGAACGTGCTGCTCCACACCGAGGGCGGGGCCGTTCTGACCCTGGAAGTACTCCCCGAACCGGTGCGGCGGATCCGGCTGTCCGTCCAGGACCGGTCCAGCGCCTGGCCCCGTCGGCGTACCCCGGGCGAGACGTCCACCTCCGGCCGGGGACTGCTCCTGCTCGACGCGGTCGCCACGCGGTGGGGGATCGAGCCCCGCGGCGAGGGCAAGGCCGTCTGGTGCGAGATCGGCCCCGCTCCCCCGTCGGCCACCGCGCCGCCACCCACGCTCGTGGCGGAGTGACGGGCGAGGAGAGCCGATCTGCGGAGAGAGTCTGATGTGCGAAGGGGGTTTCTCGCATCACCGCGGTGATGCGAGAAACCCCCTGACCACGGCCCGTACGGCCTCGACCGCGGCTCACACGGAACGTCAGCCCTGGGCGGTACGCCGCTTGCGGACGGCCCACAGGATGCCGCCACCGGCCAGCAGCACCGCGACAGCGGCGCCGCCGATGACCGGCGTCGACGACGACGAACCGGTCTCGGCCAGGTCCGGCGAGCTCGGGCTCGGGGCGGGCACGGCGGGCGCGGACTCCGAGGGTTCGTCGCTCGGCGTGGCGCTCGGCTCGGGCGTCCCGGTGGACGGCGTCTCCGACGGGGCGGGCTCGCTCGGAGCCGGCTCACTGGGGCTCGGCTCGGTCGGCGTCGGGCTGGGCTCGCCCTCGCACACCTCCGCCGTCTTCGTCTGGTCGATCGAGTGCTTGCCGTCGCCGTCGGCGTCCTTGACGACCAGTCGGACGGTGACCGGCTTGTCGTGGTCGGGAAGCGTCAGCTTCTTGTGGAACTCACGGCCGAACGTCTCGGTGGGCAGCAGGTCCTTGCCGTCCACCGATACGGTCACCGTGTTGGGAACGTCGCTCGTGTAGTTGGTGAGGTCGACGGTCACCTCGGAGCAGGTCACGGCCCAGGTGGGGGTGTGAGCGACGGTCGGACCGGCGGAGATGACGCCTCCGGTCAGACCGACGACCGCAGCGGCCACGAGTGCTCCCGCGCCACGCCACGATCTCCTGGGTATGGTCATGGATTCTTCCTCCAGATACATCTCATCGCCCGAATGGCGGTGGGGCGCACAGTACTGCCATCGCCCCGGAGCGGCGCAGTCGCCCTCCGCCCAATCCGTCGCATCAACTCCGGGCATATCCGCGCTACTTCCGGCAAGGCGGACAGACCCCTGTCAGGCTGTCCTCCGGAGGTGGCCGAATGAGAGGGTGGGACATGCATCTATGTGACGCCACCCGCGCACCCGAACCTGGAGCATGACCCGTTCTATGCGATTGCTGCTGATCCGTCACGGCCAGACACCGTCCAACCTCGGCCATTTCCTGGACACCGCGCTGCCCGGCCCCGGGCTGACCGACCTCGGTCTGCGACAGGCGGCGGCCCTGCCCGGAGCGCTCGCCGGGGAGGACATCGCGGCGTTGTACGCCTCCACGCTGACGCGTACGCAGCTCACGGCCGCGCCGCTGGCCGCGGAGCGGGCCATCGAGGTCCGGATCCGTGACGGAATCCGGGAACTGTCGGCGGGTGATCTGGAAATGCGGGCCGACGAGGAAGCGATCCGGCAGTACCTGACGACCGTCTTCGCCTGGCCGGCCGGGGACCTCGCCCGCCGACTGCCCGGGGGCGAGGACGGGACGGAGGCTCTGGCCCGCTTCGACGCGGTGGTGGCCGAAGCGGCGGAGGCCGAGAAGCACAGGACGGTGGCGCTCGTCAGTCACGGTGCCGCCATCCGTGTGTGGGCAGCCGCCCGCGCACGGAACGTGACAGTCGACTTCGCCGCCCGGCACGGCCTGGACAACACGGGTGTGGTGGTGGTCGAGGGATCACCGGACTCGGGTTGGACGGCCCTCTCCTGGGCCGGGACGGTCGTCCCGGCGGTCACCGCGAGCGGTGTGGCGGACGGCGGCCCTGCGGGTCGTACGTTGCCGGGCCCGGGGACGGGACCGGCACCGGATCACCCCACCACCTGATCGTCACAGGGTCTTGTGCATGATGTGAATCCCCACGTAGCCCTCAGTCGGGTGGTTGAAGCCCTCGGGAAGGGTGCCGATCACGTCGAAGCCGATCGATCGATAGAGCTTGACGGCGTGCGTGTTGGTTTCGACCACCGCGTTGAACTGCATGGCTCGATACCCTTCCGCACGGGCCCAGTCGACCGAGTACTGGCACAGTGCGCGCCCCACGCCCCGGCCCGAGCGAGCGGGGTCGACCATGTAGGTGGCGCTGGCGATGTGGGACCCGTTGCCCATGTGGTTGCGATTCATCTTCGCCGTGCCGAGCACCGTCCCGGCCTCGTCGACAGCGACGACCACCCGGCTCGGCGCCGGGACGAACCACCATCCCTCCGCGTCCTCCTTGCCGAGGTCGAGCGGATAGGTGAGCGTCTCGCCCGCGGAGACGATCGTATGGAAGAACGGCCAGATGGCGGGCCAGTCCTCGGAGGTTGCTTCCCTGATCAACATGCGGACAGGATGGCCCATCGGGGTGATCGTCGCGAACCCTTATCCGGTGCCCCGGCCCTGCCACCTCAGCCTGGCCAGCAGCCCTTTCCTTGTCGTTCGGCCCCCCGCGGCGGAAGGTGGCGCCCCTGTACCGGCGGGCGGTGCCGTCGACTCGATGGCGGGCGCCCGGCGCACGGGCCCAGGCCGGGCTCCCGTCCGGGCGGGCGCTGCCGTCCGGGCGGGCGCTGCCGTCCGGGCTCCTCCGTCGTCGCCGGGGCGCGGGGCGGGCCTGTCCTCGCGGGCCGCGTCCAGCTCCAGCGTCAGGTTGACCCGCCGCCAGAGGATTTCGTCGGGGTCGTCGGCGAGCATCAGCTCCGCCATGGCTTCCCTGGCCGCCATGGAACCCGGACGCCCGAAGACCGGCTCCGGCCGGACCCGTACGAGATAGGCGCGCTCGTAGGGATCGTCCACCACTTGCGCCACCTGCACCGGGTCCAGCGCCGACGCCTGGACCGCCGTTCGCGCCCACGGGTCCGTCGTGCGGTCCAGCAGCCGGTCGATGCGCTGCGAACGCCAGTTGCGCGCACGCCAGTCGGCACCCGACTCCAGCATCGCGCGCATCCCCGGGGGTGTCCGTCCGGCCAGCAGCTCGGGCTCCCGCGCCGCGAACGCGGCCAGCTCGTCCGCGAGATAGAGCCAGACGACCGCGCGATACCGGTTCAGATAGAACGTGACCGGCGATACACAGCCCGCCCGTGCCAGCCGGGTGAAGCGTGCCGGTGCGATGTCCAGCAGGGCCGCCCCCTGCGCCGTACCGACAGTGCGGACCCGCTCGACCAGCACATCGGGGAAGTCCGGCTGCTCCCGCAGGCGCGCGATCTCCTCCTCGTGCACCCGTGGTCGCCCGCCGCCCGGTGCACCGACGACGGCGATCAGCCCCAGGTGGACCGCCAGCTCGAACTCCGCACGCCGGATCCCCAGTTCCTGGGAGGCTCGCCCGGCCGCGACCGTCGCCGCCGGGGCGGCGGACGAATCGTGCCTGTCCTCGCCCTGCGTCTCCGCGCTCGCGTTCCGCTGGTCGGTGTTGTGCGCCCGGTGGTCGGTGATGTGCGCCCGGAGCACTTCCTTGACCGTCATGACTGTTCTCCCCTGTCGGCTCGAATACTCTCCGTAATCACGGTAGCCCGAGGGAGTCATAACCCGTCAGCCCTGTGGATAACTCCTCAGTGCCGACGGAAACTGCAGCTCAGAAGGGTTCGACACCTTCGGGTCCGCCCTGCCGGACGGAGACTCCGAGGTGTTCTCCGACCCGGTTGACGAGCAGGGTCATCTCGTAGGCGACCTGCCCGACATCGGCTTCGGCCGCCGTCAGAACGCACAGGCAGCTGCCGTCGCCCGCGGCCGTCACGAAGAGCAGGGCCTCGTCGAACTCGACCATCGTCTGGCGGGCTCGGCCCGCCCGGAAGTGGCGCCCCGATCCGCGCGCCAGACTCTGCAGGCCGGACGAGACGGCCGCCAGGTGCTCCGCGTCCTCCCGTGCGAGGCCGCTGCTGGCCCCGGTGACCAGTCCGTCGTTCGAGAGCACCAACGCGTGCCGTATGTACTGCACCCTGCTGGTGAGGTCGTCAAGGAGCCAGTCAAGTCCCCGGTCAAGCGGCATGTGCTCGTCCTCCCCGTACTTTCGTTCCCCGTTCCCCCGCTACGCGCGTAAGCCTCGCGCACCGCTCCCGTGGGGGCAAGCGGCCCTCACCGCCCGGGGTGCCGCTTCGCGCCATGCGGCGTTCGGCCTCAGGATGAGCCCATGGCACACCACATGACCGATGAAGAATGGCGGGCCTTCCTCTCGGAGGGAACCCGCACGGCGAAGGTTTCGACGGTTCGGGCCGACGGCCGCCCGCACATCGCACCCGTCTGGTTCCTTCTCGACGGCGACTCGGTGGTCTTCAACACCGGCAAGGAGAGCGTGAAGGGGCGCAACCTCGCACGTGACGGGCGCGTCGCCCTGTGCGTCGACGACGACCGGCCGCCGTACGCGTTCGCGGTGGTGCAGGGGCATGCCGAGCTGAGCGAGGCCCCCGAGGAACTCCTGCGGTGGGCGACGCGGATCGCCGGCCGCTACGTGGAGGCCGACGCCGCCGAGGAGTTCGGCCGGCGCAACGGGGTGCCCGGTGAACTGGTCGTGCGGGTGCGGATCGACAAGGTGGTCGCGATGGCCGACATGGCCGACTGACGGAGAGGGACCGGGCGCGGGACCGTCAGCCGACGGCGGCGAGGAGCCGGGCGGTGTGCATGCGGCCGGCGTACTCGACCGTACGGATCAGGACTTCTTTTCCCGAGGCCCGGTCGCGGGCGTCGCACAGCACGACCGGCGTACCTCCGTCGAGGTCGAGCGCCTGCGCGACGTCGTGTTCCGTATGGTCGGGAGCGCCGGGGAAGCGGTTGACGGCGACGACGAACGGAATCCGTCGGCGCTCGAAGTGGTCGACGGCGGCGAAGCAGTCCTCCAGGCGCCGGGTGTCGGCGAGCACGACGGCGGCGAGGGCGCCTTCGCACAGCTCTTCCCAGAGGAACCGGAAGCGGTCCTGGCCCGGCGTGCCGAACAGATGGAGCGACAGGCCGGCATGGACGGTGATACGGCCGAAATCCATCGCCACCGTCGTGCTGGTCTTCCGTTCCACCCCGCCGGTGTCACTCCGGTCCGGCGCACTCCCGGTCTCGCTCTCGCTCAGGGTCTCTTCCGAGTGCAGCGGGCGGATCTCGCTGACCGAGCCGATCAGGGTCGATTTCCCGGCACCGAAACCGCCCGCCACGACGATCTTCAGAGTGAGCGCGATGTCTTCTCCGATCATGGTCCGGCCCACGTTCGCGGAGGTTCGGTGGGCGGCACGGGGATTCTCGTCGCTGTGGACGGGCTCGGAGGGCATACGTCCCTTCTCTCTTCAGGACTCGCGGCGGAGTGCACGGGCCGCTTGGGGCTGCAGGAATCCGGTCGGGCGGACAGCATGGCAACCGTTCGGCTTCGTTCGAGTGGGTTGATCACTCTTGACCGATGAGGCTCCGCATCCGCCGCTCCTTGCCGTATCTCGACCTCATTGCGTCTCTCTCGAAGGTGTCGGATGCGGGCAGGCCGTTCCGGACGGGCCCCGACCGCTTGCGCCACGGCCCCTACACTGGTCTTTTCGGTCGTCCGGAACGGGCAGCGGTGCCGGGTCCGTGCCGGCGGGCCCGGGGACGAGGGGATGCGAGCGTGTCGACAGGTTCCGGCGGCGGTTTCCAGGATCCGCCCGCGGAGGTGCTGGCGGAGGCCGCTGCCGCGTTCGGGCTGCTGGCGACACCCGCACGGCTGCACATCGTGTGGGCACTGGCCCAGGGCGAGAGTGATGTGACGGGGCTCGCCGAACGTGTGGGCGGTACGCTCCCCTCCGTCAGCCAGCATCTGACGAAGCTGAAGCTGGCCGGTCTCGTCCGGTCGCGCCGTGAGGGCCGGAGGCAGGTCTATCTGGTCGACGATCCCGATGTGGTGACAGTCGTCCGGCTGATGGTCGGCCAGTTGGCCGCACGCGCCGGGCACCCCTCCCCCGCCCCCGTCCGCCTGCGTGAACTCGGTGCCTGAGAGCAGTCCAGCCGCGGGCCCCGGACACGTCACCATCGGCACACCGGCCTCCGTCGCACCGTTCCCCGGCACCGTGCCCACCCCCCTTCAGACCCTGCGTTCCCTCGACAGCGGGCCGCGCGGGCTGCTGGAGGCAGAGGCCGAGATCCGGCTCGCCCGGACGGGCGAGAACGTGTTGCCCTCCCGGCGGCCCGTTCCTCGGACCCGCCGTTTCCTGCGCAGCCTCCGGGACCCCTTCACCTCCGTACTCCTCTGCCTGGGTCTGGTGTCGGCCCTCGTTGCCGCCTGGGGCACCGCCTGCGTCATCCTGGCCCTCGTCGCCGTGAGCTGTCTGCTGCGTTCCGCCGAGGAGCACCGCGCCGACCGGTCGACCGCGGCGCTGCGCGAACTCGTGGCGACCACCGCGACCGTGGTGCGCCGCGCCTCGGACGACTCCCCTTCCCGGGAACGGGAAGTGCCCGTCGGCGACCTGGTACCGGGGGACGTGATCCGGCTGCGGCCGGGCGATCTCGTGCCCGCCGATGTGCAGTTGCTGCGCGCCGACGGCCTCACCGTGCATCAGTCGGCCCTGACCGGCGAGTCGGCGCCGGTGGCCAAGCGGGCCATGGACGTCGCCGACCCGGCGCTGTCCGGGGCCGGACCGTTCGCACAACCGCAGTGGTGCTTCCAGGGCAGCAGTGTCACGTCGGGCAGCGGTACGGCGGTGATCGTGGCCACCGGCGGGGAGACCCGGTTCGCCGCCGCCCATGACGGCCGGGTCGGGCAGCGGGACGCGAGCGCCTTCGACCGCTCCGTCCGGGGGATCTCCTGGACCCTCATCCGCTTCATGCTCCTGACACCTCCCCTGGTGCTGATGGCCAACGCGGCGCTGCGCGGCCGGGGTCTGGAGACGCTGCCGTTCGCCGTGGCCGTCGCGGTGGGGCTCACCCCGGAAATGCTGCCGGTCATCGTCACGACGGCGCTCGCGCGGGGCGCGGCCCGGCTGGCACGTACCGGTGGAGTGATCGTCAAACGGCTCCCGGCGCTGCACGACCTGGGAGCGGTCGATGTGCTGTGCCTGGACAAGACCGGCACGCTGACCGAGGACCGGCCGGTCGTCGCGGCGGCGACCGACGGCCGGGACCGGCCCGATCCCGACGTACTGCGGTGGGCAGCGGTCAACGCGCTGTGGACGCTCCAGCTGGCGGAACTGCCCGCCGCCGACGCCCTCGACGAAGCGGTCCTGGACGCCGTCGGCACGGACGGTCCGCCCGCTGCCGGGTCGGTGGAGCCGGACGCGTACGAGGGCGTCGCCGTCCTGCCCTTCGATCCGGTGCGCCGCGTCGCGACCGCCGTGGTCAAGCGGCCCGGCCGGCTCGGTATGCACACCCTGGCCACCAAGGGAGCCGTCGAGGCCGTGCTCGACCGGTGTGCCATGGACGGGGACGAGCGTGACCGGCTGCTCGCCCTGGCCGGCCGGAAGGCCGCGTCCGGGTTGCGCCTGCTGGCCGTGGCCCGGGCCGACCGGGCGTCCCGGGCAGGCGCGTACACCCCCGCGGACGAGCGGGGCCTGACCTTCGTGGGCCTGGTGGCGCTACGGGACGTTCCGGCTCCGAGCGCCGCCGACGCGCTCGCGGTGCTCGCCCGGCGGGGGGTCCGCGTCAAAGTCCTCACCGGCGACCATCCGGGCACCGCGGCCCGGGTGTGCGCGGACCTCGGTCTGCGCCCCGAGGCTCACTCCGGTCCCGACGATGTCGTGACAGCCGAGTTGGTGGACACCCTGTCGGACGCGGAGCTGGTCGAGGTGGCGGACCGGGCCGTCGTGTTCGCGCGCTGCACCCCCGAGCACAAGGCCCGGATCGTCTCGGCCCTGCGCGCCGGCGGTCGCACGACCGGTTTCCTCGGCGACGGCGTCAACGACCTGCCCGCCCTGGACGCCGCCGATGTCGGCATCTGCCCCCGCAACGCCGTGGACGTGGCCCGGGAGGCGGCCGACGTCGTCCTGGCGGAGAAGGACCTCACCGCGATCGACCGTGCGGTGCTGGCGGGTCGGCGCAGCAGCGGGAACATCGCCGCCTATCTGCGGATCACTCTCTCGTCGAACCTCGGCAATGTCATCGCGATGCTGACGGCCGGACTGATGCTGCCCTTCCTCCCGATGCTCCCGGCGCAGGTGCTGGTACAGAATCTCTGCTTCGACGCGGCGCAGCTGGCGTTCGCGTTCGACCGCCCGCCGGCGTCGGTCCTGCGCCGCCCCACCGCTCTGCGGCCTCGTGACTTCCTGCGCTTCATCACGGGTTTCGGTCTGCTCAACGCGGCGGCCGACCTCGCCACGTTCGGGGTGCTCGCGCTCGCCGTCCACCATGCGTCGGGGGACGGCGGGGAGTCGGCGTTCCACGCCGGGTGGTTCACGGAGAACCTGCTCACCCAGGCCCTCGTGATGGTTCTGCTGCGGACCGGCCGCAGCGCCGCCGAACGGCGGGCGGGCGGGCCCCTGCGGGCCGCCGCGGCGGGTCTCGCCGCGGTCGGGGTCGCCCTCCCCCTCACTCCGCTCGGGCCGTTGCTGGGCATGAGCGCCCTGCCGCCCCTCTACTACCCGTTGCTCGGCTCGGTCCTGGGGCTCTACGCGGTCGGACTCACGGCGGCCCGCCGTCGCTACGAGCGCCGCCACCTGGCCGACGTGCCCGACGCCCCGGAAGAGCGCGTCGGGGCGTCGAGGGGCGCCCGTTCCGGCCGTATGCGCTAGTTGTACAGTTGCGCAATGCGGCAAGTGTTGCTGCCGCGGAGAGACCCGTACGAAAAGAAGGGCGGGACCGGAATGCTGCGCAACGGCCTGCAACCCTGGCACCTGCTGATCCTGGCGGTCGTCGTGATCGCCGTCTTCGGCTCGAAGAAGCTCCCGGACACCGCCCGCGCGCTGGGCAAGTCCATGCGCATCCTCAAGAGCGAGGCCCGGGCGATGAAGGACGAGAGCACGCCCTGACGATCCGGGAACCGGGAACGTCGCGCCGAGCGTTTGTAACGGATAGCGGCCAACAAAGAGTGACAAGTGACAGCAGAACGGATCCGGTCACCGGACTCGGATGCGGTGAAGCCGCGGATTTCCGGATCACAGGTGCGGACCGACCGAAGACTGGAGGAAATTCATGGGTGTGACGCTGGCCAAGGGCGGCAATGTCTCCCTGTCGAAGGAGGCCCCCGGCCTCACCGCCGTGACCGTCGGGCTCGGCTGGGACGTACGGACCACGACCGGGGCCGATCACGACCTGGATGCCAGTGCGCTGCTGTGCTCCGCGGCGGGCAAGGTCCTCTCCGACAGCCACTTCGTCTTCTACAACAACCTCAACAGTCCCGACGGTTCCGTCCGCCACACCGGTGACAACCTGACGGGTGAGGGCGAGGGCGACGACGAGTCGGTCGAGGTCGATCTGTCGTCGGTGCCCGCCGAGGTCGCGAAGATCGTGTTCCCCGTCTCGATCCATGACGCCCAGAGCCGCGGCCAGAGCTTCGGCCAGGTGCGGAACGCGTTCATCCGCGTGGTGAACCGCGCGAACGGCGTCGAGCTCGCCCGCTACGACCTGAGCGAGGACGCCTCCACCGAGACGGCGATGGTCTTCGGCGAGCTGTACCGGCACGGCGCCGAGTGGAAGTTCCGGGCCGTCGGCCAGGGTTACGCCTCCGGCCTGGCGGGCATCGCCTCGGACTACGGGGTCAACGTCTGACCGGACGGGCCGGGTTGCGGCGCTCGCACGTCTCCGCCGGTTGCGCGAGCATGTCCTCATGACCGACGACCACACCCACACCCATGTCCTGGACTTCTTCACCCCGCGTGCGGCCGACTGGGACAGCCGGTTCCCCGACGACGGCCCCGCCTACGCGGCGGCGGCCGGCCTGCTGGGGTTGCGCCCCGGTGACACCGTGCTCGACGCGGGCTGCGGGACGGGGCGCGCACTGCCCGCGCTGCGAGCGGTGGTCGGGCCCGGGGGCACGGTGCTGGGCGCCGACCTGACCCCGGCCATGCTGGAGGCGGCGGCACGGGCGGGGCGTGGAGCAAGCGGAACGCTCGTGCGTGCCGATGTCGCGCGGCTTCCCCTGCGCGACGGGGCCCTGGACGCGGTGTTCGGAGCCGGGCTGATCTCGCATCTGGCCCGGCCCGGGGCCGATATGGCGGAACTCGCGCGCGTGGTCCGGCCGGACGGGGTCCTCGCCCTGTTCCACCCGATCGGCCGGGCGGCCCTCGCCGCGCGCCAAGGGCGCGCCATCACCGACGACGACCTGCGGGCCGAGCCCAGGCTGCGTGAACTGCTGGCCGGAGCGGGGTGGCGGCTGGAGTCCTACACGGACGAGGACGACCGCTTCCTCGCGCTCGCTTCCAGGCAGGGCTGAGGTCGGCGGCGCCCGGTCCGGCCGCCCTCGGCGCGGCTCGACGGCGTACCGGCCGGGGCGGTCACGTCGCGTCCCCGGCTCGACGGCGTACCGGCCCGGGCAGTCGCCGTCACTCGGCGGGGGTCTGCGACGGGCGGTGGCCGGGGACCGGGCAGCCGCGGACCCCGGGGGTGGGGAACGTGCCGAGCCGCGCGATCTCGTACCCGTCCGGGTATCCCTTGATCTCGGGATTCTGGCGCGCGTAGTGGGGCTTTCGCCGGGGCGGCAGGAGCCGGACGGCACGGGCCCGCATCCGCAGCGCGCCCCTCGTCAGTCCGCGAGCCACCGGGCCCGGCCGGCGATAGCGGAACGCCTTGAGCAGCGAGTCGTCCAGGAGCGCGAGGCTGGCGCCGCGCACCACCGGGGCGAGGGGCGCCGGATACCAGGAGCCCATCAGGGCCAAGGTGGCGTCGGAGACCCGTCGGGCTCCTTCGTCCCAGCCGAAATGCTTGTCCTCGTAGGCGTCGAGGGTGCGCTCGAAGTCCTCGTAGGTCTCCGGAATGTCCTTGATGCCCATCCGTGCGCCGAGCGTGCGGTAGTAGGCGGCGAAGGCGGCCAGCTCGTGGCAGCAGAGGCGTCGCCAGCCGAAATCGTCCAGCCACCGCTTCGGTGTGACGACGAACGTGCAAAGGACGTAGCGCATGTCGTCGTTGCTGATGGCATAGCTGCGGTGCATCTGGTTGATCCGGCGGACGGCCGTGCGGCCCTCGTCGGTGTCGAAGCCGTGTTCCACCACCGTGTCGAGCAGCAGGGCGGTGTCGTCGTAGCGTTTCTGGGAGCGCTCCGTCAACTCCGCCGTCTCGTCGAGGAGTCGGCCGATGCTGGGCACGGCATAGGTGCGGTAGAGGGCAAGTTCGAGCGCGCGGGTGACGTCCCAGGGGAACTCGTAGGTGACGGTGAGCCGGTAGATCTCCAGGAAGTCCCGCTCTGGGTCCAGTCGCTGAATCTCTTTCAGCCGGTCGTACCGCGTCACCATGCTTTCCCCCTCGTTCGGCCGGATGTCCAACCCTACGCGGAGGCCTCCGGCACGCTCTCGCTCTTCGGCTCTCCGTACCCGGACGGAGTGGGTCCGCTCCGGTGCACCTCTTGTATGTCAGCCCCTCGACGGGGAGGTTACCGAGTAGTTAGGGTGCGCCGACGGACAGGGAACGACGGGATCCAGGAACGACGGCCCCGGAAACGGCGAACCGAGAAGCGCGGGACTCGGCGAGGAGCGGCAGGCGATGAGCGATGGGGAGGGCACCGTGGCAGGTGCGGATGATGCGGCCGCCGACGATGCGCTGCTGGTGCTGACCGCGATGCTGCTGACACCCTCGCGGTTCCCCGGTGTGCTGGGGGACGACTATGTCGCCGCGTGCGACGCGCTCGCGCTCGAACCGTACGAGGAGGGGTACGGGCTCATCCTCGGGCAGGACGGTGCGGGGGCGCGGTGGACGGTGGTCGTCGAGGACACCTCCCAGGTGGCCGTCGCCATCGCCGCGTGGGACTGCGGCATGGAGCACGACCTCTCCCCCCACGAGCGCTCCATGGTGTGCGCCCTGCCGGGCTGGCCGATGGACCTGGCCGTCTCGGCGCCCGGCGTCCCGGATCCGCACGATCCGGATACGGACGGGGAGGGCCCGGCACCACTCGCCCCGCCCGACGCGGAGGCCTGGGGTCCGGCACAGCGCCGGCTCGGCGCCGACGAGATCGCCGCGCAGTGGTCGGCGTGGCGCGAGCAGATCGACGACACGCAGTTCCCCCTGCCCGGCACCGCCGGGAAGCCGGACAGTGACGCCGAGGGCCAGGTGGCGAACGACGCCGGGGCGGATGCGGGGAACAACACCGGAGGGCATCAGGAAAACGACCCCTCCCGTTTTCCCCGGCACCCCGGTGTCCGAAGGGCCCTGTCGGAGGCGACCGCCTACACGAAGACTCCGCCGCCTCCCGGGCGGATCCGATCCTCCTACGCCTCGGCCGACGCACGTACCCTTCGCGTCGACGGTCCGGGCTGGTCGATGGTGGCTCGGACCGACGACATCGCCCTGTTCCTGCTGGACGAGGAGCCGGGCACGGTCATTCCCGTCGGCCGCGGAACCTCGCTGCCCGGCCTGCTCACGGCCCTGGACGGGCTGGCCGCCCAGGGCCTGTGACTTCCCGGCCCCCTGTCACGACGAGACCGACGCCCTGGGTCAGCGACCGATTTCCTTGCGGTTGATCCTGCGGAGCCTGCTCCGCTGGGAGGGGTCCAGCAGCAGATAGCCCGCCACGGGGACGCCGATCACGACCAGCAGTGCCCACCAGAATCCGATCAGGGGCCACAGGATGGCTGCCGCGAGCACGCCCCCGACAGCGACCTTCGCACCATTCGACATGGTCCACGCCTCCTTCGCGGCCGGCGCCGCTCCTGTTGTGTGAACGCCTCCGCGCTCCCTTACGTTCCCCTGCTCCCCTGCTCCCCGCACTATCGCAGCGGCTCACCGACATCGTGCATGTGCGCCAGCGCCTGACGGTAGGACTCGATCAGTCCGGTCTCCGTGTACGGCATGCCGATGCCCGCGCAGTGCGCCCTGACCAGGGGCTGGGCGAGCCGCAGGTGGGGGCGGGGCATGCTCGGGAAGAGGTGGTGCTCTATCTGGTAGTTCAGCCCGCCGAGGAACCAGTCGGTCAGAACGCCGCCGCGTACGTTGCGCGAGGTCAGGACCTGCCGCTGGAGATGCCCCCAGCGCTCGCCGTCGGGGTCGGGCATCTCCATGCCCTTGTGGTTGGGCGCGAAGGCCAGGCCCAGGTGGAGGCCGAACAGCGCGTGCAGCACCAGGGCGAAGACGATCGCCTTGCCCGGGGACAGCGTGCTGAACAACAGCGTCGCCCAGAGCGCGAAGTGCGCGGTGAGCAGCAGCGCCGAGACAGCCCGCTCCCGGAGGGGCTGACGGCGCAGGAACTGGAATCCGTAGATCTTCAGCGCGATGCCTTCGAGCAGCAGCATCGGGAAGAAGAGACGGGCCTGGTTCCTGGTCAGCCAACGCGCGAAGCCCTCCCGCTGCTCCGCCTGCTTCTGGGTCCAGACCAGGGCACCGACGCCGACGTCGGGGTCCTTGTCGATGTGGTTGGGGTTGGCGTGGTGACGCATGTGCTTGTCGTTCCACCACGCCGCGTTCATACCGAGGACCAGATTGGCGTGCACGAGACCGATCAGCCTGCTCGTCCTGCGGTCCGCGGAAATCTGCGCGTGCCCCGCGTCATGGGCGACGAAGGCCGTACGGGTCCACAGGACCGCCAGCGGGAGGGTGAGGAGCAGACTCCACCAGGTGTCGCCCACCAGGACGAAGCCGGTGACCACCGCACCCAGGGCCGCCAGGTTGGTGGCGATGCCGAGAACGTACCGGTCCGTGCGCCGCTCCAGGAGACCCTGGTCCCTCGCGGCACGCAGCAGCGGCGCGAAGTCGCTCCCGGCCGCCGCGGCGCGGCTCTCGGCCGGGAGGTCCGGGCCGCTTTCGTCGGCGGGATCCGCAACAGTGGCTGTCGCCTGGGGCATGGACGTCTCCGGTCTCTGGAACCTCTGGGGCGCTGACCTCATCGAACGTACGGACAGGAGGCGGGCGGGAACCATGAGGCCACCACCCTGATCCCCCTGGGGCAGACCCCCGTGTCCGGCGGTAGGGCTGGCTGCACCATCGAAAACCGACCACCCAAGGATGTGACTCACGCCACATTTTCAAGCGGCGCACCGCCGGGCGAAGTGGAGTACCCTCGGCGACTCCGCCCGCTAGTCAAGTTTGAGGAATCAGCCATTCCTGTGCACAGGCACCCTGCGGCAAAGCCCTCCGAGATCGCCGAACTGTCCCGCTGCTCCGCGGTCTTCGTCCCCGCGGATCCGGCTCGTACCAGCATGATCGCGTTCTGGGGCCCGGACGGCAGCACCCCCTGCGACACTTCCGGGACCGTGTCGGAGCTGACCGTGATCGAAGCCGACCTGCGGCCCCGTACGGTTTCGGCGCTGTTCCTCCCCGTCCTGGACGCCCTTCCGGTATTGACCCGGGCACGCGCCACCGCGCAGGCCTCCCCCGCAACCGCCTTCTGGGGCGCCGGGGCGCTCCTCGCTCTCCAGTTCGTCGCGCGCGGCCTGCTGCTGCCGGGGCTGAGCCCCGCCGGCCATGACGCCTGGCGGATCGGACCGCTGAGCGCCGAGGACCTCGAACGGGTACGGGAGCTGGCGGCGTCGATGCCGCCCGCGGCGCATGCCACTCCGGTCCCGGACGCAACGGCGAACGGCGGCGACGGCAACGGCAACGGCAACGGCAGCGGCGAACCGTTGCTGCCCGAACCGGAGCAGCTGCTGCGTGCCTTCCTCGACGCCGTGGCCGACGCGATGCCCCGGACCCCGGCAGCGGAGCTGGCCGCCGCCGGTCCCGCGTTCACCGCGCACCAGCCCCAGCGCCTGCCCGAGGCGCGGGCCTGGGCGGCCGATGTGGCGGCGGGTCACGACGCGGGCGTACGGCTCTCGTTGCGTATCGAGGTCACGGGCCTCGCTTCGCGGCCGAGCGGCGTGGATGCGGACCACGAGACCCCCCGGGGCCAGGAGTTCTCCGGATCCGGTACGGACGCGGGCGCGGGCGGGCCGTCGTTCCGTGCCGTGCTGCAGATCCACAGCGTCAGCGACCCCTCCCTGGTCGCCGATGCGGCGGAGCTGTGGGCGGGCGGCTCGCGGGCCGCCGCGTTCGGGCCGCGGGCCCGGATGGACGCCCTGCTCACCCTGCGGCGGGCCGCCCGCGCGTGGCCCCCGCTGGCGCCGTTGCTCTCCGCCGCCGTACCGGACTGGGTGGAACCCGCCGACGAGGAGATCGCCGAACTGCTGGGGTCCGCCTCGCGTGCCCTGGCCGCCGCCGGTGTGCAGGTGCACTGGCCCAAGGAGCTCGCCAGGAAGCTGACCGCGCGCGCCGTGATCGGCCCGGACGACCGGGACGCCACGGCCCGGGACACCACGGACTCGGAGGACGACGGGCAGGGGGCCGAGGCACGCGGACGTACAGCCGCGGACACACCCTCGTTCCTCTCGGCCGACGCCCTGCTCTCGTTCGACTGGCGGTTCGCCCTGGGCGACCGGAAGCTGACCCGCGAGGAGCTGGACCGGCTCGCCGAGTCGTCCAGGCCCATCGTGCGGCTGCGTGACCAATGGGTGCTCATCGACCCCGAGGAGGCGCGCCGGGCGCGGGAGACCAAGGACCGCAAGGTCACCCCGATCGACGCGCTGGGCGCGGTGCTGACGGGTACGACGGAGATGGACGGCCGGCGTGTCGAGGTGGCGGCGACCGGCTGGCTCCAGCGGTTGCGGGACCGGCTGGCCGATCCGGAATCCGTGGCGCAGCAGGCGATCGGGCAGCCCGAGGCGCTCACCGCGACCTTGCGCGACTACCAGTTGCGCGGCCTGAACTGGCTGAACACCATGACCTCGCTGGGGCTCGGCGGCTGTCTCGCCGACGACATGGGCCTCGGCAAGACGATCACGCTCATCGCCCTGCATCTGCACCGGCAGACCGATCGCGACGCCGCCGGACCGACGCTGGTGATCTGTCCGACCTCGCTGATGGGCAACTGGCAGCGGGAGATCGAGAAGTTCGCCCCGGGCACCTCCGTCCGCCGCTTCCACGGCGCGTCGCGCTCCCTGGAGGGGCTGGTGGACGGTGAGTTCGTGCTGACGACGTACGGGACGATGCGCCTCGACGCGCCCCGGCTCGCCGCCGTCTCCTGGGGCATGGTCGTCATCGACGAGGCCCAGCACGTCAAGAACCCGCATTCGGCGACGGCCAAGCAGTTGCGGACGATCGGCGCCCGGGCCCGGGTCGCGCTCACCGGGACCCCCGTGGAGAACAACCTCTCCGAGCTGTGGGCGATCCTGGACTGGACGACGCCCGGTCTGCTCGGCCGGCTCGGCGCCTTCCGTACGCGCTACGCCGCCGCGGTCGAGGGCGGCAACGATCCGGGGGCCGCGGAGCGGCTATCCGCGCTGGTGCGGCCGTTCCTGCTGCGCCGCCGGAAGTCCGATCCGGGCATCGCGCCCGAGCTGCCGCCGAAGACCGAGACCGACCGGGCCGTGTCGCTGACGCCGGAACAGACCGGTCTGTACGAGGCGGTGGTCCGCGAGACCCTGGCGGAGATCTCCGCTGCCGACGGCTTCGAGCGGCGGGGGCTCGTGATGAAGCTGCTGACGTCGCTCAAGCAGATCTGCAACCACCCGGCGCAGTTCCTCAAGGAGGAACAGCCGCGGATCGCGGACCGGTCGGGGAAGGTCGAGCTGCTCGACGAACTGCTGGACACCATCCTGGCCGAGCGGGGCTCGGTGCTGGTCTTCACGCAGTACGTGCAGATGGCCCGGCTGCTGGAGGATCACCTGGCGGCGCGCGGCGTGGACACGCAGTTCCTGCACGGCGGTACGCCGGTGGCCCGGCGCGAGGAGATGGTGGCCCGCTTCCAGTCGGGCGAGGCTCCGGTGTTCCTGCTGTCCCTCAAGGCTGCGGGTACCGGGCTCAACCTCACCCGTGCCGGTCATGTCGTGCACTTCGACCGCTGGTGGAATCCGGCGGTCGAGGCGCAGGCGACGGACCGTGCGTACCGGATCGGCCAGACGCAGCCGGTGCAGGTCCACCGGCTGATCGCCGAGGGCACGATCGAGGACCGGATCGCCGGCATGCTCGCCCGCAAGCAGGGCCTCGCGGACGCGGTGCTCGGCTCGGGCGAGGCGGCACTGACCGAACTGACCGACGCGGAACTGGCCGACCTGGTCGAGCTGCGAGGGGGCGCACGATGAGCGACGACTACGGATACGAGGACGATTCCCCGTACGGCACGGAGACCGAGTACGGAGCGGGCGACGCGGACGTCCCGGACGGGGCCGACGGGGCCGACGGGGCCGGTGCGTCGCGGGACGGCGGGCGCGGACAGGAGCGTACGTTCGCGGCGCTGCCCCCCGCACAGGGCCGGGGTTTCGCCACGTCCTGGTGGGGCCGGGCCTGGCTCCAGGCCCTGGAGGACACGGCGCTGGACGGGCAGCAGCTGAAGCAGGGCCGTCAACTGGCCCGCAAGGGCGGGGTCGGGGCGGTCTCCGTACGGCCGGGGCGGATCACGGCGATGGTGCGGGACCGCGACGGCACGGCCCACCGCAGCGACGTCCTGCTCCAGCAGCTCGGTCTGGGCGCCTGGGACCGGTTCCTGGACATGGCCGTGGACCGGGCCGGGCACATCGCGGCGCTGCTGGACCGGGAGATGCCGCCGCATCTGGTGGAGGACGCGGCGGGCGCCGGGGTCGAGCTGCTGCCGGGCATCGGGGACCTGGAGCCGGAGTGCACCTGCGGAGCCTGGGACCACTGCCCGCATACGGGTGCCCTCTGCTACCAGGTGGCGCGGCTGCTGGACGAGGACCCGTTCGTCCTGCTGCTGATGCGGGGGCGCGACGAACGGCGGCTGCTGGACGAACTCCAGGTGCGCAGCGCCGCCCGTGCGATCCGGCTGGGGGACGGCGGGGCGGCAGAGGCCACCGACGACGCGGAACGGGAGGTTGGCGGGGTTCCGGCCGGGGAAGCGTTCGGGGCGGCCGGGATACTTCCGCCGCTCCCCGCTCCCCCGTCGGCCCCCGACACGCCGGGGCTGGGGCCGTCGCTGGACACGGAGACCCCGCCCGCGCCCGGGATCGACCCGGCGGCGCTGGAGGTGCTGGCGGCCGACAGCGCGGTGCGGGCCCACCGGATGCTGCTGGACGCCCTGGCCCCGGGGCACGAGGAGCAGCCGTTCCCCGTGGAGCTGACCCCGCGGCAGGACGCGGTGCGGCTGGCCGCGGACGCCCGGCCGGACGCGCGGGTCGGAGCCCGGCTGGCCTCGGGGTCCGGCCGGACGCCCGCGGGTCTGGACGCGGCGGTCCGCGCCTGGCGTTACGGCGGGGTGCCGGCACTCGCCGTGCTCGACGAGGAGTGGGCACCGGACCCGGAGGATCTGGGGCGGGCCCGGGTGCGGCTCGACGAGGCGTGGGCGGCCGGCGAGCGGCCGGCACTGCGGGCGAGCGGACGGGCCCGCTGGACCGTGGCGGGCGCCGATCTCCAGCTCCGCCTCGACCGGGACGGGCGGTGGTGGCCCTACCGCAAGGAGCGCGGACGGTGGGTCCCTGCCGGGCCGGCGGACGACGATCCGGCAGGGGCACTGGCGGGTGCCGAGGAGGGTGGAGCGGCGGACGGGACGAGCGGGGCGGGCACGGCGATCTGATCTGACACGGCCGGTTCCCCGGGGGGCTGGGTCCCTCCGGGGAACCGGGAACGCTTCGGCGTGGTCCGGAGGCGCGGGAGCCGCACCCGCGTCCGGTGACGGCTGCGCGGAACCGGACATCCGACGCACTCGTCATGTGCTGCGACAGGAGTGATCGACCAACCGGGGCCCCGGCTGGTCCAGCCCAGTCCCAGGAGCGCTGTTGCACCGCAGAAGGATCATCCAGTACGCCGCCGCGACGGTGGGTGCGGCGGTCGTCCTGCCGTCGTCGGTCCGGGCCGTTGCCGCGCCCAAGGGCCCCACCGACTACGCGACGGCCCTGTGGGTTCCGGCCGCCGCCGCCAACTACACCGTCCCCTCCCGCCCTTCCGAGCGCCGGATCGACCGTGTCGTCATCCACGTCGCCCAGCAGTTGTTCACGCCGACCACGGGCATCTTCAGCACGCCTTCCAAGCAGGTGTCGGCCCACTACGTGGTGCGCTCCGGCGACGGCCATGTCGCCCAGTGCGTGAGGGAGAAGGACGTCGCCTGGCACGCGGGCAACTGGAGCTGGAACACCCGGAGCATCGGTATCGAGCACGAAGGGTGGGTGGACCGCCCGGAGTTCTTCACGGACGTCATGTACCTGCGGTCCGCCGGGCTCACCGCCGACATCTGCGACCGCCACGGCATCCCCAAGGACCGGGAGCACATCGTCGGCCACCACGAGGTGCCGGGCAGCGACCACACCGACCCGGGCGTCCACTGGGACTGGGAGCGCTATCTCCGGCTGGTCCGCGACGCCGGCTGAGCCCCCTCCCCCTTTCTCCCTCCACCCCTCCACCGCCACTCGTGTTGATGACTCTCCGCAGCGAGGTTGTCGCGGAGGCCGACGGCGACGACGATGGGAGAGCACGACGGCCCTGAACGGAGGGTGAGTTGACGGATCCCTGGGTGGCTCTGGCGGCGGACACCGATCCCGGTGAACGGAGCGGCGCGCTGCGCCGCGCCCACGATGTGTTCACCTCGGCGGGGCGGCTGGAGCGGCCGGTGCGCGCGGTGGTCGGCGCGTCCTGGCGGCGCTCGGCCCGGGCGCAGGTCAGCCCGGACGAGGCCCCCGTCGTGGAGCTGGGACCGGATGAGCTGAGTTCCTACCGGGCGGCGCATCCCCTGGCCCGGGCGATGCCGGTGATCCGTGAACTCATGGGGGCGTACGCCACGGACGGGGAGCATCTGCTGGCCGTCTGCGACGCCCACGGCCGCCTCCTGTGGGTCGAGGGCCACACGGCGGCGCGGCGGGCTGCCGGCCTGATGAACTTCGTGGAGGGCGCCCGCTGGGCCGAGTCCGTGGCGGGGACGAACGCGCCGGGAACAGCCATCGCGGTGGACCGTCCGGTCCAGGTCTTCGCGGCCGAGCACTTCCTGCGGCCGGTCCAGCGGTGGACCTGTGCGGCGGCACCGTTGCACGATCCCCGTACGGGCCGGGTGCTGGGAGCCGTGGACATCACGGGCGGGGACCGGCTCGCCCATCCGCACAGTCTGGCCTTCGTCCAGGCGGTGGCCAGGGCCGCCGAGTCGCATCTCGCGCTGCTGGCACCCTCGCCCGCCTCCGACGTCGACGCGGTGCGGCTGAGCGCGCTGGGCCGGGACGAGGCGCTGTTGGTGGCGCGCGGGCGACGGCTGCGCCTCAGCCGTCGGCACAGCGAGATCCTGGTCGCCCTGGCCCGTCGGCCGGAGGGCCTGAGCGGAGACGAACTGCTGGTCGAGCTGTACGAGGACGAGTCGGTGACCCCGGTGACGCTGCGGGCGGAGCTCTCCCGCCTCCGGCGGCTGCTGGGGCCCGATCTGCTGGAGTCACGCCCGTACCGGCTGGCCGTTCCGGTGGACGCCGACTTCGACACGGTCACGCGCCGGCTGGGTTCGGGCGCGGTGGCGGCGGCGCTGGACGCGTACGCGGGCCCGCTGCTGCCGGGTTCCGGGGCCCCTGCGGTCGTACGGCTGCGGCGGCGGATCGAGGAGCAGTTGCGGGCCGCGCTGATCGCCCGGGGTGATCCGGGGCTGCTCGCCGACTGGGCGTACAGCCCGTGGGGCGAGGAGGACCTGCCGGTGTGGCGCGCGCTGGCCGGGGCGGTCCCGGCGGGCCAGCGGCCGGCGTTGCAGGCACGGGTGCGGGGCCTCGACGCCGAGCAGCGCGGCTGAGAGCTGCCGCACGCCCCCGTTGCAACGCCCTTGCAACGTCCGCGTTCCTAGCCTCGCGCCGAGGGCCGTCCAACGGCGGGCGGCACCGGATCCGGGAGGCCACACAGATGACCCGTTACGCTGCGCCGGGCACTGAGGGCGCGATCGTCACGTACGCGTCCCGCTACGACCACTGGATCGGCGGGGAGTACGTGCCGCCGGCCCGGGGGCAGTACTTCGAGAACCCGAGCCCCGTCAACGGCCGCCCGTTCACCGAGATCGCACGCGGCACGTCCGAGGACGTCGAACGGGCCCTGGACGCGGCCCATGCGGCGGCTCCGGGCTGGGGCGCCACGTCCGCCGGGGACCGGGCGTCGGTGCTGAACAGGATCGCCGACCGGATGGAGGCCCATCTGGAAGAGCTGGCGGTCGCCGAGAGCTGGGAGAACGGCAAGCCCGTACGGGAGACCCTGGCGGCCGACATCCCGCTCGCCGTCGACCACTTCCGCTACTTCGCGGGAGCGCTGCGCGCCCAGGAGGGTTCGCTCAGCGAGATCGACGACGACACCGTCGCGTACCACTTCCACGAACCGCTGGGCGTGGTCGGGCAGATCATCCCGTGGAACTTCCCCATCCTGATGGCCACGTGGAAGCTCGCGCCGGCGCTCGCCGCGGGCAATGCGGTGGTCCTCAAGCCGGCCGAGCAGACGCCCGCCTCGATCCACTACTGGCTGAGCCTGGTGGCGGATCTGCTGCCGCCGGGCGTCGTCAACATCGTCAACGGTTTCGGAGCGGAGGCCGGCAAGCCGCTCGCGTCCAGCCCGCGCGTCGCGAAGATCGCCTTCACCGGTGAGACCACGACGGGGCGGCTGATCATGCAGTACGCCTCCGAGAACATCAAGCCGGTGACGTTGGAGCTCGGCGGCAAGTCGCCGAACATCTTCTTCGACGACGTCTCGCGGGCCGACGACGACTTCCTCGACAAGGCACTCGAAGGGTTCACGATGTTCGCCCTCAACCAGGGCGAGGTGTGTACGTGCCCGTCGCGCGCTCTCATCCAGCGCGGCCACTACGGCGCGTTCCTGGAGGCGGCCGTCGCCCGTACGGAACAGATCGTGCCGGGCCACCCGCTGGACACCGACACGATGATCGGCGCCCAGGCCTCCAACGACCAGCTGCAGAAGATCCTTTCGTACCTGGACATCGGCCAGCAGGAGGGCGCGAAGATCCTGACGGGCGGTCAGCGCGTCGAGCACGGCGGTGAGCTGGAGGGCGGCTACTACGTCCAGCCGACGGTCTTCGAGGGCGACAACCGGATGCGGGTCTTCCAGGAGGAGATCTTCGGTCCGGTCGTGGCCGTGACGTCCTTCACCGACTTCGACGACGCCATCAGCACGGCGAACGACACCCTGTACGGGCTGGGCGCCGGAGTCTGGACCCGCGACGTCAACACGGCCTACCGGGCGGGGCGCGGGATCAAGGCGGGCAGGGTCTGGACGAACTGTTACCACGCGTACCCGGCCCACGCCGCGTTCGGAGGATACAAGCAGTCGGGCATCGGCAGGGAGAACCACAAGATGATGCTGGAGCACTACCAGCAGACGAAGAATCTCCTGGTTTCGTACAGCCCGAAGAAGCTCGGGTTCTTCTAGAGCCTCAAGGTGCGTGCGGCCCGTGGGGGCCTCTACCCGGCAACGGGCCGCCGCCCCACTGCATGTGCAGACGAACCACTGCATGCGCAGACGGACCGCGATGACCGCAAATGACTTGTCTCAGCCCACCGATGACGCTTTCGTATCAACACAAGCGCCACGGTGATCCGCGGTGGCGCACCGACATCAGGGGTGGGACAAGCGTTGAAGAAGTCGTTAGGAAGAGGCAGCAGACTGACGGCGGTGCTGCTGGCCGGCGCGCTGGCCGGGTCGACGATCGCGGTCACTGGTACCGCGTCCGCGGCCTCGGGGGGAGCCGCGGACGCGGTGGTGCCGGCGGGGCCGGGCTGGGAGCTACCGACCGCGTCGTTCACCCAGATGACGGTGGACGATGCCAGTCGGCGCGTGTGGATCGCCGGCGACCGCGTCCATCCGGACGGGTCGAGGCGGGGCGAGCTGACCGGCGTGCTCTACGGGGGCGCGGGGCCCGCCGTCGCGAGCGCCGACACGGCCGCCCCTCTCTCGGGCGTCGCGGTGGACCCGACCGGATCGAAGGTCTATGCCGGGCAGCCGGACCACATCGCGAACTACTCGCACGAGAACGGGTCCTTGTCCCCACTCGACCCGATTCCGGCACCGGCCGACGACTGCGGGCGGGAGCTGGTGCACACCGGCGGACGGCTGTTCTTCACCAGCCGGGCCCCCGCGTCACCCGAGGGCTGCGACGACCCGGTGGGCATCGGAAGTGTCGGCGTCGCCGCGACCGCTGACGGCGCCGGCGCCGGGGAGGTCATGTACTCGTACACCAGGGTCCATCTCGAGGGCGGGCCCGGGGGGCTGCTCGTGACCGCCCCGGAGCGTTGGTCCCCGACCGACGACCCCGACCTGGGGATCTACCGGGTGACGGACGGGGCGGACGGGAACGTGCTGGAGTTCTTGGGCGAACGCCGGTTCGCCGAGGGCGGCACGGGCCCGGGAATGGACTTCCGGGACGCCGACTTCTCCGCGGACGGCTCCGTCCTCGCGGTCGCCGACGGGGTCCGGGGAACGGTGCTGCTCGGCGGCCAGGACGCCCGCTTCCTCGACAACGTCTACGCGCCGCTGCCGGAGGGCGTGGCTCCCACGGCCGTCGCCTTCAGTCCCGACGGCAAGTGGTTCGCCCAGGGCGGCGCGGGGTCGGGCGATGCAGCAGACCTGACCGTGGCGTCCGCCGACCCGGCCGTCGAGCGACAGGCGCTCCAGATCGCCTTTGACGACGAGGACGCGGGCCGGCGGGTCGTCCCTCGCGGCATGGAGTTCTCCGGGGACGGAGAACAGCTCTTCGTCGTGACCTCCAACCAGGAGGGCACGAAGTTCTGGCTGCACACGATTAAGACGCGGGAGGCCCTGGCCATCCCGTCGAGTTTCCTGGACGTGGCTACGCCGGGGACGAGGTCCACTACCGCGCGGAGCACTGGCTCCATGTGAGCACGGCCGAGGCGTCGGGCACGGTGACGCGCGCAAGGCGGTAGCCGGCGCGCGGTGCGGCGATTTCAGGCGTGAGGCTGGGGCCACCCGTATCCCGACGGGTGGCCCTGGTGCTTGCGTGAGCAGGCCGGTGCGGCCCGGACGACGAACTCGGCTGCGCCTAATTCCTTACTCCCCAGGGTCGGGCCAAGTCGCCACGAGCGCCCGCCGATCCGGGAAGAGGGGACCGGAGACCGTCTCCTGGGTGGGTTCGCCGTTGAGCCAGCAGACTTGCTCGGGGGCTCCGTCGCCCGTGTCGAACAGGCAGCACACTCCGCCGCTGTCGGCGGTGAGGTCGGTGAACACCTTTCGGATGTTGGCCGATCGTGCGAACAAACGGCTCATCCTCGACGTCGCTGCCCAGCACTCCACTGACGTGTAGCCGGGGTGCATGAGGGACTCGAACCGGATCGTCGCGTAGATGTACCCGATCTGAATGCGTCCGTCCGCCTCAAGTCCAGGAACACCTGTCTGCGCGTACTCGCGCAGTGCGTCATCGGCGTCGAACATGAGGGACAGGTCGAGCTCGAATGTGCTGCTCGTGGAGCAGTCGACGGAATCGCTCTTGGAGTGCGACGTGAAGAAGAGCGGAAACCGCCTCGCGGCCGCGCCCGTGGCGCCGGTATCGTCCCGTCTCCCGGCCTGCCGTACCGGTGGGCCTCGTGTGGAGAACGATGCAGATGACCAGCCCGCAGGCAACGACGACCCTGTGGCGGCCCACCGGCCCCAAGGAGCTCGAGCTGGTCCGGGAGTCGAACTGGCGTGCCTGGCCGCCGCGTCTGCCGGAGCAGCCGATCTTCTACCCCGTTCTCAACGAGGACTACGCGGTCAGGATCGCGCGGGACTGGAACGTGAAGCATGACGGTGCCGGGTTCGTCACCCGGTTCGAGGTGGAGTCCGAGTTCCTGAGCCGGTACCCCGTCCAGCAGGCCGGCGGGCGGACCATCCTTGAGCTCTGGGTTCCGGCCGGGGAACTGGACGACTTCAACGCCCACATCGTCGGTGAGATCCGGGTGGTCCACGAGTTCCGCTGAGCCGGGGAGGTCCGCGGGCCGGACACGACGGCACATGAACGAAACGCTGTCCCCGCCGACGAACCGGCGGGGACAGCGCTCAGGGCCGATTGGCGCAACCCTGGTCCGTGCGGGATCAGATGATGCTCACTCCGTAGACGCTGAGCGCCTCGGTGACGGGCTGGTAGAACGTGGTGCCGCCGGAGGAGCAGTTGCCGCTGCCGCCGGAGGTGAGGCCGAGCGCGGTGCTTCCGGAGAAGAGCGCGCCGCCGCTGTCGCCGGGTTCGGCGCAGACGTTGGTCTGGATCAGACCGGAGACGATGCCGTCGGCGCCGTAGTTGACGGTGGCGTTGAGACCGGTGACGGAGCCGCCGTGCAGGCCGGTGGTGCTGCCGCTGCGCTGGACGGACTGGCCGACCGTGGCGTCGGCCGCACCGTCGATCTCCTGGTAGCTGCCGTTGTAGAGGGAGACTCGGCCGTCGGCCGCGCCCGGGTCGGAGTGCCGGATGATGCCGTAGTCGTCGCCGGGGAAGCTCGATCCCGTGGTGGTGCCGATGGACCACGAGTTGCCGATGTTGGTGCAGTGCCCGGCGGTCAGGGCGAACTTGGTGCCCGAGCTGTCCTGCACGTTGAAGCCCAGGGAACAACGGGCTCCGCCTGTGGTGATGGCCTCGCCACCGGCGATGAGCTTGGAGAACGTGCCGGGGGTTCGCTTGACGACGAGAGCATCGGCGTTCACACCGGCCTCGCTCTTCAGCTTGGCGATCTCGGCCTTGCTGACCGTGCTGTCGGCGGTGACGACGACCTTGCCCGACGCGGCGTCGACGTACCAGGCCGTGCCGCCGACGTCGGCGGTGCGCACGGAGGCGGCGGTCTGGTTGAGCTCGGTGGCGCTGAACGTCTTCGGGGCCGGCTGGGCGGATGCGGCGGTAGCGGGAACCGCGAGCGCCGCCGCGGCGGCGAGGCCGGTGGCCCCGGCGATGAGTCGTGCTCGTCTCGTGAGGCTGTGGGGGCGAGAGAGTCGCACTGTGTTCCTCCAGATCGTGGGGGGAAACTCGGGGCGTTTGGGTGGACGCCCATGACTCGTCATCGGGAACACGATCAATCCGACGTGTCCCTGACAACGTTATTCATGCTGGAGAGGCCGATGGACCCGCACAAGACCCCCGGACCCGGGCTGGCCGACAAGTAGCTCTTGCGACGAGCTTCAGACCTCAACAAATCGGTGGATTACTGACCTGAGCAGGGAAGGGGATGGCGGAAAATGGACTGTCGAGGGCGCCGCCCTCCCGCGCGTGTCCGGTCACATGCCGAGGTGTGAGCCGATCTCGGTGCGTGACGAGACCCCCAGCTTCCGCAGGGCACGTGCCACGTGGTGCTCGACCGTCCGGTGTGAGAGGACCAGTTCGCTCGCGATCTCACGGTTCGACAGACCGAGCGAGGCGAGGTGAGCCACCGCTCGCTCCCGGGGCGAGAGGTGGTCGCCGTATCCCAGGGCGCCCGGCCTGCGGACGGTGGTCTGCCCGTGCTCCCGCAGTTCGCGCTGACACCGCAGCACATCCCATACGGCGTCGATGCCCTGGTAGGCCGCGATCGCCTCGTGCAGCACCGTGCGCCCGCCCGGCACGCCCGAGGCCAGCAGATGGAGACCCCGGGCCTCCTTCACGTACGCGGCTTCGTACGGCCGGTCCAGCCGCGTCCACTCATCCGCCGCGGATGCGTACAGCGCATCGGACGGCGCCTGTACGGACTGCGGGGCATCCGTCGCGGTGAGCAGGGCCCGGCACGTCAGCAGCGCGGCCCGGGCCGCCGGCGCGTCCCGGTCGGCGATGCCCGCGGCCAGCTCCGCGCCCAGGCGATGTGCCTCGCCCGGGCGGCCGTCCCGGATGAGGGCCTCGACCGCCGGCGGTACGAGGGCGGTCGCCCACACCCATGCGCCCGTACGGCGGACGTGCCGCAGCGCCTCCTCCACCGCCTGGACGGCCCGCGATGGGCGACCGGCCGCCAGATGGACCCGCGCCACGGCCGCCGCGGCAGCGGTCAGCACGACGCCGGTGTCCAGCGCGGTCGTACGAACGGCCCGTTCCAGGAGCCGCCGCGCCACATCCGTCTGGCCCTTGGTGTGCAGGCGCAGCAGTCCGCAGACGAGCAGGGCCTCCGCGTGGAAGTCGGGCACGTCCTGGTACTGCGTCTCGGCCCGCTCGGCGCGCCCCAGAAGCCCCTCCCACCGCCCCCTGGTGAAGGCCGCGACCACGTCCGTCGTCTCGACGAACGCTTCCAGATAGGGAGCGTGGTTCGTCCGCACCGCCTGCCACGCCCGGGCCTGGAAGGCACGGGCCCGCCGCGGGTGGCCCAGGGAGTTCGCGGCGCCCGCCAGATTGGCGTACACCCTCGCCGCCGCCTCACCGGTGAGGGTGTCGGGCAGATCCGCCACCGCCTCCCACGCCGACGGGTCGCCCATCAGAGCCAGGGCGGTGGCACGGTTGGCCAGCACGGCGGAGCGCAGGTCCTCCTCCTCGACCCCGGGCAGCAGCCGCTCCGCCTCGGCCAGCAGACGGCCGTGCTCGCCGACCGGCCAGCCCTTGAGGGAGGGGATGGCCGTGATCGCCAGAGCCCGTGCGGCCTGGCCGGTGGAGACGACGAGGAGGTCGGGGACCGCTCGCGCTATCTCTTCCAGCGCCTCCAGCCCGGAACCCGACTGGTTGCGCAGCAACAGGCCCAGCAGCAAGCGGATCTCGCCGCTCGGCCCCGGCCCCAGTGAGTGCCGGCCGAGGACCTGCCGCAGCGCTGCGGGCACCTGCGGGCCGGGCCGGGCGTTCGGCGCGACGCGGGCCAGTTTCAGTGCGATCCGGTCGCGGGCCTCGGGCGAGGGGCCGTCGCGCAGGGCGTCGAGGTAGTGAGCGGCGGCCGTGCCCGCGTCCCCGTGCCCCGCCGCCCGGTCGGCGGCCGCCTCCAGGCAGCGTGCCGCCTGCACGGGGCGGCCGGCGCGCCGGTAGTGCCCGGCCATCCCCGCCAGCGGGTAGGGGCTCGTGTGCCGGGCCAGGGAGCGAGCCGCACGCAGGTGCAGAACAGGCCGCTCCGGTTCGGCGACCGCCTCGTACGCGGCGCGATGCGCCAGGCCGTAGGGGAAGGCGTACCCACCATCGCGGAAGGGCCCGTGGAGGACCCCTTCCCTCAGCGCCGCCGCCAGTGCTCGACGCGTCTCCGGCTCGCCCAACCCCGCGACGGACCGCAGCAGTTCCACGGGCGCGGGTTCGCCGAGGACCGCCGCCGCGGCGACCACCTGCCGCGCCGCCGGAGGAAGGCCGCGCAGCCTCTCCACCACGACCCGGCGCACGGACGCGGGCAGGGGCGGCTCCCCCACCACGCCGTCGGGGCACTCCGTGGAGCCGGGCCATCCGCGCATCACCTCTTCGACCACGTACGGCAGACCGCCCGTCCACCGGTGCAGACGGTCGGCGAACTCCTCCGTCACCGCCTGCACGCCGAGCAGCCCGGCGGCCAGTTCGCCGGTCTCCGCCGCCGACAGCGGTGCGAGGTGGTGCTCGGCCACCGTCACGTGGGCCGGTGTCCGCAACGGGAAGGGAAGGCCGTCGCTCCCCTCGGTGTCGGTATGGGGAGCGGCAGGGCTGCGGGCGGTGAGTACGAGGCCCAGTCCGGGCGGCGGGTCGGCGACGACCGTACGGAGAAATGCGCAGGTTGATGCGTCGGCCCACTGGAGGTCCTCGACGACCAGGACGGCCTTCCCCAGCGCTGCCGTGTACGCGTTCAGGGCGCGCAGGACGCGGTGGTGTTCGGCGCGCGGGTCTCTCAGAGGAGGCGGCGCGGGCGGGAGGCGATGAGCGAGGTCGGGCAGCAGCGCGTGCAGGGCCCCGGTCACCGGCGGCAGGTCCGCCGGGAGCGGCCCGGAACGGAAGCGGTTCAGCGCCTCGACGAGCGGCGCGAAGGGAAAAGGTGTGTCCGCCTCCTGGCAGCGGGCGACCAGGGTGACGGCATCCGGTGTCGTGGTCCGTCTCAGGAGTTCCTGTACGAATCGGCTCTTGCCTGCCCCTGCCTCGCCGGTGATCACGGCGACGGCGGGTCGCCGGTCGAGCTCCGGGCACATGCCGTCCAGGAGGGCGGAGCGTCCGGTCAGGAGACCGGGGGCGGAGGACGACGGCTCGGTGTTCACGGTTTCCTTCCGCGCTCCTGAGCGGTATCGGTATGACGGATGTGCGGGTGGGTGATGCGACCGGGCCGTCGGGACGGCCTCATGATGGCTCGTTCCGACGGCGCTGGAAAGAGGAGTGGGCGTCTGCGGCGCGTGTGCGGGCAGCCGCAGACGCCCCCGTCCCGGGCCTGTGAGGTTCGCGGAGAGAGGCTCACCGGCCCGGGAGGCGTCGGCCCGCTCAGAACTGGAGGGACCAGGAGTTGATGTGGCCGGTGTCGTTGACCCAGTTGTCGGTGACGCGGAGCTTCCAGACGCCGTTGGCGGCGCTGCTGGAGGCATTGACGGTGAACGTGCCCTGGACGTTGTCGGCGCTGTCGTTGGAGTTGAAGTTCTTCAGGACGGCCGCGCCTCCGCCCGGGGGCAGCAGTTCGACCTTGAGGTCACCGCGGAAGGTGTGGCGGATGTCGAGGGTGACCGACAGGTCGGCGGGGGCGTTGCCGTCGATGCCGGTCACGGTGATGGGGGACTCGACGGTGGCGTTGTCGCGGATCTGGACCTGCCCGGTGCTCTCGAACTTCTTGCCGGGCGGGTCGGTGGGGTCCTCGCCGCCGCCGGTGCCGGTGAAGAGCAGGCGGTTCGGGGAGCCGGGGCGGGCGTCGCTGATCTTGTTCGGGGTGGCGTCGGCGACCAGCTTGTCGCGGACCTGGGCGGGGGTGAGCGACGGGTTGGCGGCCAGGAGCAGGGCGGCGGCGCCGGCGGTGTGCGGGGATGCCATGGAGGTGCCGCTCATGGACTGGTTGGCGCTGTCGCCCGCGTTGGAGGTGGAGATGATCTTGTCACCGGGGGCGAAGATGTCGAGGCAGGTGCCGTAGTTGGAGGCCTGGCCGTTGCTCCAGCCGGTGGCGCGGGCGTCCGAGCTGTTCGTGGCGCCGACCGTGATCGCCGCCGGGGTGGACGAGGGTGAGTACTGGCAGGAGTCGGCGTTGTTGTTGCCCGCGGCGACGACCCAGGTGATGCCGGACGCGATGGAGTTGTTGATCGCGTCGTTGATGGACTGGGTCTTGCCGCCGCCGACGCTCATGTTGACCACGGCGGGCTTCTTGGCGTTCTTGGTGACCCAGTCGATCCCCCGGAGGACCGGGTCCCAACTGGTGCCGGAGCTGCCCTGGCAGTTCAGCACGCGAACGCTGACGATCTTCGCGCCCTTGGCGACCCCGTAGGAGCTGCCCGCGGCGGTCCCGGCGACATGTGTGCCATGCCCATGACAGTCTGAGGCGTTGGAGTCGTTGTCGATGAAGTCGTAGCCGCTGGTTGCCCGGCCGCCGAAGTCACCGTGGCTCATCCGGACTCCGGAGTCGACGACGTACACCGTGACGTCGGAGGCGTCGCCGGGGTAGGTGAAGTTCCTGTCCAGCGGGAGGCTGCGCTGGTCGATGCGGTCCAGGCCGTAACTGGGCGGATTGGGCTGGGTGCCGGTGGCGTACGCCGCGCCGTCGGCTTCCACCCTGGCCACCGAGGGGTCGGCGGCCAGGCGCTTCGCCTTCTCCTCGCTCATCTTCACCGAGAAGCCGCGCAGGGCGGTGGTGTAGGTGCTCCTGACCTGGCCCGCGTGGCGCTGGGACAGGGACCGCGCGACGGAGGGTATCTCCGTACGGGCCACGGAGTCCTTCAGCGTGACGATGTAGGACCCCTCGACCGCGTCGGGGCGGTCCGCGCCGACGATGCGGCCTTCGCCACCGCCCGGCGGTACGGGTGCGGCGGTGGCCCCGGCGGTCGAGGCGGCGCCGACGAGCAGGGCGGCACCGGCGCCGACGGCGAGCAGTCTCCGCAAGGTGCGAACGGGACGATCCACAGCTTCTCCTCTTGATGCGTCACAGGCCCTGTCGGGCCTGGGTGGGGGTGGACCGCCCGGCGTGCGGGCACCACGGAAGGGAGCCGTGGTGACGGGGAGAGATCGGGCCGGGCGGCCGCGGGGACGGCCTGTGATGGGCTTTGCCGCCCAGAGTTTGCGGCGCTCGCACGGCGCCTATCAATACGTAGCCCTACCTAAAGGAACGGCTCGCTGCCGTACGTCAGTGGCGCAGGGGCGTCACTGGTTGCCGAGAAGATGGCGGCGAAGCTCGTCGTCGCAGTCCTCGAGGGTGCTGGCCGAGCCTCGTGAGAAGGCCAGGATTCCCTCTTCCTCGCGCTGCTGCCCGGGCTTGGCCAGTTGCTTCTTGACCTCGGCGATGAGTTCGTCGCACTCGGCGCTGACAGTCCTGGCGGGCCGCGGGTCCGGTGCTGAGGAGTTCTGCAGTGCGGCAGTGGCGGCGAGACCGGCCGCGCACAGCACCGCCCACGCGACGGCCCAGGCGCGGCGCCTCATCCGTATCGGCTTGGACATCCAGGCATCCTAAGAGCGCCGGGCAGGCCTCGGGCCCGGATCGCGGATCGCACGGCTGACCCCCTGAAGCGGATCCCGCGTCCTGCGAGAGAATCCGGCAGTGGGGCCGGAGCAGAAGCAGGGCGTCGGCCACGGGATCCGCCCGGTCAGAACCTCAGGAGGACAAGCGTGACCGAGACCAGCGACACCGGATCCGCGGACGGCGCGGCAGGCGGTGCGGCGCCAGAAGCGCCGCGGAGTCGGCTGCAGCGTCTGATGCGTTACATCCCCCTGCTGGCCCCCGTCCTGCTGTGGGCCGTGCCGTGCTGGGTTCTCCTGCACACCGGTCAGCGCTGGCCGTTGCCCGTCGCCCTGGCCGGCACCGCGCTGTTCGTCCTCGGCCTGGTCGGCATGCCGTTCGCGATGGCGCGGGGCCACGGCCGGCGCCAGCAGGACCGGGCGGCGATCGTCGGTGACACGCTGCTCGGCGGCATATGGGTTCTGTTCACCTGGTCCGTTCTGCTCGGTGTCCTGTTGCGGCTCGCCCTGACGGTGGCCGGTGTCGGCGACGGACAGGACCGGGCGCGCATCGTCACCTGGGCCGTCCTCGGTGTTGCCGCCGTGCTGCTCGCCTGGGGGTACGCCGAAGCCCGGCGCGTACCGCGTGTCCGCCGGCTCGACGTGGAACTCCCGCGCCTGGGAGCCGGGTTGGACGGCACGCGGGTCGCCCTCATCACCGACACCCACTACGGCCCGCTCGACCGTGCCCGCTGGTCCGCACGCGTCTGCGAGACGGTGAACACCCTGGAGGCCGATCTCGTCTGCCACACCGGCGACATCGCGGACGGCACGGCCGAACGCCGTCGGGCCCAGGCCGCTCCCCTGGGTACGGTGCGGGCGACCCGGGCCCGGGTCTACGTCACCGGCAACCACGAGTACTACAGCGAGGCCCAGGGCTGGGTCGACCTGATGGACGAGCTGGGGTGGGAGCCCCTGCGCAACCGGCATCTGCTGCTCGAACGCGGCGGTGACAGCCTCGTGGTCGCCGGGGTCGACGACGTCACCGCCGAGTCCTCCGGTCTGGCGGGCCACCGTGCCCATCTCGCGGGAGCCCTCGACGGCGCCGATCCCGATCTCCCCGTCCTGCTCCTCGCCCACCAGCCCAAGTTCATCGACCGCGCCGCGGCCCACGGCATCGACCTCCAGCTCTCCGGCCACACCCACGGCGGCCAGATCTGGCCGTTCCACTACCTGGTCCGCATCGACCAGCCGGCCGTCGCGGGCCTCAGCCGCCACGGCGCGCGCACCCTCCTCTACACCAGCCGCGGCACCGGCTTCTGGGGCCCGCCCTTCCGCGTCTTCGCCCCCAGCGAGATCACCCTGCTGGTCCTCCGGTCCCCGCAGGGGTCCGCCGCGTCCTGACGGCGGAGGGCGGCCCGGGCCGGACCGGATCTCCGGCGTGTCAGCCACGCGGCGCGGAGGCGAGGATGCCCAGCAGCTTCATCGGCGACGGGGCCGTCGTCCAGGCGGTGAGGCGCTTCATCGTCGTGCGGCCCGTGCGGTTGGTGACGCAGTTACGGCGGGCGCGGGGACAACGACGGGGAGCAGGTGAACAGAGCCCGCGCGGGAACGGTGCGAACGGGCCCGCAGGACCGTCTTCTCGACGTCCTCCAACCGGAGGGAACCGGCCCATGGCGGGAACCTCTGAATGGTGGTTCACTTCTTCCATGGCCTACCGCAAGACCCCAGCCGAAGTTCGTCGGCTCGAAGCCGCCCGGGAGCATCTCGTCGTCTGCGCCACCGAGGTCGTGGCGGACGTCGGCTGGGCGCAGGCGTCCGTGTCCGCGGTCGCCGACGCGGCCGGCATCGCCGCCGGCTCCGTCTACCAGCACTTCTCGTCCAAGTCCGCGCTGGCCGTGGAGGTCTTCCGGCGCGCCGCGCAGCGCGAGGTGGACGTGCTGGGCGAGGTGCTGGAGGGCGACGGCGACCCGGCCGACCGGTTGCGCCGGGGCGTGGAGGTGTTCGCCCGCCGCGCCCTGGAGAACCCCGGTCTGGCGTACGCGCTGCTCGCGGCGCCCGCCGAGCCGGCGGTAGGCGCGGAACGCCTGGCCTTCCGCCGCCGCTACCGGGCGCTGTTCGCCTCGGTGATCGACGAGGGGGTCACCACGGGCCGGTTTCCCGGCCAGGACGCGGAGATCACCGCCGCGGCGCTCACCGGCGCCATCGGCGAGGTCCTCGTCCATCCGCTGAGCACCTCGGCCGCACAGGACGCGGACCTGCTGATCGCCGGCCTGACCGCCGTGGCCCTGCGCTGCGCCGGCGCGGCCCCCTGACCCGGTCCCTGCCCCGCCCGTCCCGCATCCGGTGGGCCCCGCCCCGCCGTCCCGCTTCTCGGAGGAGATCCGATGTCCGCGCCCACCGCACCACGCAGCAACCCGACCGCCGTGACGCACGAGGTGACCAACCAGGCCCCGCCGCTCACCGGGCACGACGCCGCCGACGACGCGGTGCTGCTCGACGGGGTACGCCGCGAGGGCGCGGAGTGGCACATCGACGAGCTGCACCGTTTCGGCCGCTACGTCGGCAGCGAGGAGGCGCAGCACTGGGCCGACCAGGCCAATCGGCATGAGCCGGAGCTGCGCACCCACGACCGTTCCGGCCACCGGATCGACGAGGTCGAGTTCCACCCTGCCTATCACTCGCTGATGGGCGCCTCGGTGCGGGCGGGTCTGGCGGGCGCCGCCTGGGCCGACGAGCGGCCCGGGGCCCATGTCGCCCGGGCGGGCGGTTTCATGGTGGCCACGATGCTGGAGCAGGGGCACCTGTGCCCGATCTCGATGACGTACGCCGTCGTCCCGGCGCTGCGCCGCTCCCCCGATCTCGCGAAGACGTACGAGCCGCTGCTCACCAGCCGGGTGTACGAGCCCGGGCTGAGCGCCCCCACCGCCAAGCGCGGTCTGCTCGCCGGGATGGGGATGACGGAGAAGCAGGGCGGCACCGATGTGCGCGCCAACACCACGGCCGCCGTGGAGCAGGCCGACGGCACCTGGCGGCTGCGCGGGCACAAGTGGTTCACGAGTGCGCCGATGAACGACCTCTTCCTGGTGCTCGCCCAGTCGCCCGGCGGTCTGTCGTGCTTCCTGGTGCCGCGCGTGCTGCCGGACGGGAGCCGCAACACCTTCCGCATCCAGCGGCTCAAGGACAAGCTCGGCAACCGGTCCAACGCCTCCAGCGAGCCGGAGTTCGACGACACCGTGGCCTGGCTCGTCGGGGACGAGGGCAAGGGCGTGCGCACGATCATCGACATGGTGACGATGACCCGGCTCGACTGTGTGCTCGGATCCGCCGCCGGGATCCGTGCCGCGCTCGCGCAGGCGGCCCATCACGCACGCCACCGTTCGGTGTTCGGCGTCGAGCTGATCGACCAGCCCCTGATGCGCAACGTCCTGGCGGATCTGTCCCTGGAGTCCGAGGCCGCCACGACCCTGGCCCTGCGCCTGGCGGGGGCGGCCGACCGCGCCCACCGGGGCGACGCCGGGGAGCGCGCCTTCCTCCGGCTGGCCACCGCCATCGGCAAGTACTGGGTGTGCAAGCGGCAGCCCGTCGCGGTGGCCGAGGCCCTGGAGTGCCTCGGCGGCAACGGTTACGACGAGGCGTCCGGGATGCCCCGGCTGTACCGCGAGGCCCCGCTCAACGGCATCTGGGAGGGCTCCGGCAATGTCAACGCCCTCGACATGCTGCGGGCGTTGACCCGGGAGCCCGAATCGCTGGAGGCCCTGAGCGCCGAGATCGGGGCGGCCTCCGGGGCGGACGCGCGCCTCGACTCGGCCTGGCGGGAGCTGCGGGCCGAGCTGGCCCGCCCCGAGGACGCACAGCTCCGGGCCCGCCGGGTCGTCGAACGGGCGGCTCTCGTTCTGCAGGGCTCGCTGCTGGTGCGCCACGCCCCGGCGGCGGTGGCCGACGCGTTCTGCGCGTCCCGCCTCGCCGGGGACCAGGGGCTCGCGTTCGGCACCCTTCCGGCGGGCACGGACTTCACGGGCCTGCTGGGGCGGCTGCCCGCCTGACCGAACGGGTTACGTGTCCTGCGGCCGGTGCGCCGCCTGACAGGAACCGGTCGTGTGCCGTGCGCCCGGCACGCCGTCTGACCGATCCGCTCACGTGTCCTGCGGCCGGTGCCGGCCCTGCGCCCGCACCGGCCGCTCGCGTTCGCGGAGGTAGGCGTCCAGCTCGGCGGCCCCGGCCAGCATCGCGCGCCCTCGGGCGGCCAGCCGGTCGTGCCAGTCGCGCAGGGCTGCGGCCAGCGGCTCCGGACCGCCGGCCGCCCGCACCTGGGCGATCAGCGGTGCGATCTGCTCCAGGCGGTGGCCGCCCCGCCGGAGCTGGTGCGCCATGGCGGCGTCCCGTACGTCGGCCCTGTCGTACACCCGGTATCCCGTCCTCGGGTCGCGGCGCGGGGTCACGATCCCGGCGCGCTCCCACTTCCGCAGCGTGGCGGGCCGGATGCCCAGCCTTCCCGCCAGCGGTCCGACGAACATCGCCCCGGGGCCCGCCCCGTCGTCGGATACGGGCACGGTCCCGGGCCCCAGGCCGTGAAGGGCCCGCTCCACGGCGTCCAGCGTCCTGCGGTCCTCCAGGAGCTGGACATGGCTCTCGTCGACGAGGCGGAGCGCCTCGGCCGGATCGTCGCGGTTCACCGCCCGCATGAGCGCCGTCGCGGTCGCGTGCCCGTGGCCGGGGACCAGGGCCAGGAACGTCCCCAGGGCGGCCGCGTGCAGCGGTGTGTAGGTGCGGTAGCCGTGGGCGGTGCGTCCGGCGGCCGGGAGGATCCCCGCCGCTTCGTAGTTCCTCACCGCCTGGGTCGACAGACCGTGCCGACGGGCCAGGTCGACGGGTCGCAGACGACCTGCCGTTTGAGGGTTCTGCCTCATTCGGCCGAGGATATCGCGTCAGAGTTTCCACCGAAGGTTCAGCGATACGGTGGAAGCCATGGCCAACGACATCAAGGACATCGCCCATGCCGTCGAGGCGGCCTCCGTCATGAGGCTGTTCGCCTCCCCGCCCCGGATGCTGACCCTGGGCGAACCCACCCACGGAGTGGACGCCCCGCTCCGCCTGCGCAACACCCTCTTCCGGCAGCTCGTCGAGCAGGAGGGGTACCGGACCGTCGCCGTCGAGAGCGACTGTGTGGCGGGGCTCCTCGTGGACGACTACGTGACGACGGGCGCGGGCGCCCTGGACGACGTACTGGCGCGGGGGTTCAGCCACGGTCTCGGGGCGTCCGCCGCCAACCGTGAACTGGTCTGCTGGATGCGCGCGTTCAACGACGGCCGGCCCGCTTCCGACCAGGTCCGGTTCGCCGGCTTCGACGGGCCGCTGGAGATGGCCTGGGCCGCGAGCCCCCGGGAGACCCTCACCGCTCTCCACCGCACCCTCACCGTCCACGTCGACCCGGGGCTGATTCCCTGCACCGCCGATACGCTCGACCGCCTGCTCGGCCCCGACGACCGGTGGACCGACCCCGCGGCGATGTGGGATCCGTCCGCATCCTGCGGGCGGTCGGCCGAGGCAGGGGAACTGCGGCTGCTCGCCGATGACCTGGGGGCGCTGCTCCACGCCTGGGCGCCCCACCTGATCGCGGCGACCTCGCGGGACGCGTTCGACCGGGCGCGGCTCCGGGCGCGGGCCGCGTCGGGGCTGCTGCGGTACCACCACGCGATGGCCGACGCCTCACCGAGCCGGCTGGCGCGGCTGACGGGTCTGCGGGACCGGATGATGGCCGACAACCTCCTCGCGCTCGCGGAGCGGGGGCCGGTTCTGGTCCACGCGCACAACAGTCATCTCCAGCGCGACATCAGCTCCATGCGGATGGGCGGGCAGCGGCTGGAGTGGTGGAGCGCGGGCGCCATCGCGCACACCTGCCTGGGTGAGGAGTACGGCTTTCTGGCCACCGCCTTCGGCACGATGCGGCACCAGGGCGTCGACGTCCCGCCGCCGGACACCCTCGAAGGCGCCCTGTACGCGCTCCCGGCGGAGACCTGCCTGGTGAACGCCTCCGAGGCGGCCGCCGCCCTCACCGCCACAGACCCCGTACGGCGCACGTCACCGTACTTCGGCTATGCCCCGCTCGACCCGGCGCACCTGGCCCGCGTCGACGGGATCGTGTTCATGAAGGACGTCCCCGAGGACTGAGGACCGCACATCACGGACCCGGCGGGACCGAACCCGGCAGGGTCGGGCCCGGTCCGACCAGGCAGGGTCGGGCCCGCGCATCCGGTCGGGTGAAAGGCCCTCGGGGCAGGAATAGCCGGGGCGGATCGTTGTTGATCACACCATGACTTCTGAGACGGCAGGAACGGGCAGCCCCTTCGGACGCGTGGGCATCTGGAGCAGCGCCCTGCACGCGTCACGCGTGGACGACGCGGGCGGGAAGGCGATCGCCGAGGCGCTCGCCGAACTCGATGAACTGGGATACGGAACCGTCTGGATCGGGGGCAGTCCGACGCCCGGCGACGCCGCCGCCGTCGTGGCCGCCACCCGTTCGATCACCGTGGCCACCGGCATCCTGAGCATCTGGAGCCACACGGCGGAGGAAGTTGCGGCCGCGGTCTCGGCGATCGATCCTGACGCGCGCCGCCGCTTCGTCCTCGGACTGGGTGTCAGCCACGGCCCGATGGTGGCCCAGTACGCGAAGCCGTACAGCGCGATGGTGGAGTACCTCGACGCGCTCGACGCCGCCGAACCGTCCGTGGGCTCCGGCCATCGGGTCCTGGCGGCTCTCGGACCGAAGATGCTGAAGCTCGCGGCCGACCGGTCGCTGGGCGCACACCCCTACCTCGTCACGACCGAGCACACGGCGGAGGCCCGTGCTGCCCTCGGCCCGGGCGCGCTGCTCGCCCCGGAACTGACCGCGGTGCTGGACACGGACCTCGACCGGGCCCGCACCACTGCGCGGACCATGCTGGGGATGTATCTCCAACTGCCCAACTACACCGCCAATCTGCTGCGCCTCGGGTTCACGGAAGGCGACTTCGACGGCGGCGGCAGTGTCCGGCTCCTCGACGCCCTCTTCGCGCTGGGCGACGCGGAGCAGGTGACGCGCCGGACACGGGAGTACCTCGACGCGGGCGCGGACCATGTCGCGTTGCAGGTCCTCACCGCCGACGAGGGCGGCGCCGGCCTGCCGCGCGCCGAATGGCGGCAGTTGGCCGACGCCTTCGGCAAGGAACTCTGACGGGCTGTGGGCGCGCCCCGCAGCGCGCCCACATCCGTCGGCGCACTCCCCCGGCGCCTCCTCACTCCCCGGCGCCTCCTCGCTCTCCCTCGGCGCTCGTTGCGTCAACACCGCGCCCTGGCCGTCCCGTCCGGGTCATGTGCGGTGTGCGGGGAGGATCCCGGGGCGACTCCGGGCAGGCTCCGTGCGACCGATCGTGGAGGGGGACCCGTGGGAGTGGCACGCAGGTACGGACAGGCGATCAGCGAGGGGCCGACCCCGGCCGATGCGGCGGGAGCACCCGCACTGCCTTTTCCGAGTGGCTGGTCCGCCGTGGCCTTCTCGCACGAGCTGCGGCCGCGCACCGTGCTCACCCGGCCGCTCGCGGGGCGCGACGTCGTCCTGTACCGGACCAGCGCGGGAGCGCTCCGCGCCGTCCACCCGTACTGCCCGCATCTGGGCGCCCATCTCGGTCTGGCGAAGATCGAGGGGGAGAATCTCACGTGCCCCTTCCACTTCTTCTCGTTCGGCCCGGACGGCGCCTGTGTCCGCACCGGGTACGGCACACCTCCACCGCGGACCCAGCTCACCCGACTGCCCGTCCAGGAGGTCAACGGCGGCGTCTTCGTCTGGCGGCACCACGACGGTCGGGCTCCGGACTGGTCGGTACCGCAGTGGCACGAGATCGGGCACAGGCCCGCCCGTACGGCCGCCTGGGAGCTGGCCGGCAACGTCCAGGAAGTCATCGAGAACTCGGTCGACCTCGGGCATTTCGCCACCCTGCACGGCTGGGCGAGGGCCGAGATCGAGGGTCCTGTGACCTACGACGACGCGACGTTCCATGTCGCCATGCGGGCCCACGAGTCGGCGCCCCTCATCGGTGACTTCACCGTCGACGTCAAGGTGGACGGCTACGGACTCGGCTGTCTGCACGCCGACGTCCACACATCCCGCTTCGGGCTGCGGATGTGCACGATGGTGATGCCAACGGCCATCGGACCCAACAGGATGCAGTTCCGGCAGCTCAACCGGATCGCGTTCGACGAGCCGGGGTCCTTGCCGGCCGGGCTCGCCCGGATCGTCAGCCGAACCGCGGCCCGCCTCCTGGACCGCCCCGTCTTCCGGTCCAGTTGCGAGTTCACCGCCGCCGACTTTCCGATCTGGCACCACAAGCAGTATCAGCAGCCGCCCAGGCTGGCCTCCGGTGACGGACCGATCGGCCCGTTCCGGCGCTGGGCAAGGCGGTTCTATCCGGAGGCACCCGGCAACGGCGTGGTGGCCCGGCCACACCGCAGCGAGGGCGAGGACAGCACCGTTCCGTCCTGAGCCGCACCCGCGTGAACCGGGTGGGGTGGGCCGGGGCTCTCGGCATTGCGCACGCCGGATTCCACACTTCGGGCACCATACGGGCGCCGAACGCGCGAAAGCGGGCGGCCCGGACAGCCGACGCGGCGGCTGTCCGGGCCTGACCTGCGCCGTTGCACCCACGAAACGGGCACGAACGGGCCGAGGGGATTTAGTGAAGCGGCTGGTCGTGACCCCTGAACTGCTTGTACAAACGACACATGAGCCCGAACGGACTATCGGGCTCCGCCCGAAACGGGCGCAGCAGCGACCAGGGAAGTGCGCCGTGGACACCGAGGAACGCCGTCGGGGAATTCTGGACACGGCCCGGCGGGAGGGGTCCGTCGGGGTGAACGCCCTCGCGGACCTCTTCAAGGTCGCCAGGGAGACGGTCCGCCGCGATCTGCACGTCCTGGAGGAGCACGGACTCGTCCGCCGGACCCACGGCGGCGCCTACCCGGTGGAGTCGGCCGGCTTCGAGACCACGCTCGCCGTCCGCACCACCCGTAACGTTCCGCAGAAGTCGCGTATCGCGGCCGCCGCGGCCGATCTGCTCGGTGACGCCGAGACGGTCTTCGTCGACGAGGGGTTCACCCCGCAGCTCGTCGCCGAGGCGCTTCCCCAGGACCGGCCGCTGACCGTGGTCACCGCGTCCCTGGCCGTCGCCACGTCCCTAGCCGGGGTCGAGAAGACCTCGGTGCTGCTGCTGGGCGGGCGGGTGCGCGGCTCGACGATGGCGACCGTCGACCACTGGGCCTCCCGGATGCTCTCCGAGTTCGTGATCGACCTGGCGTACGTCGGAGCCAACGGCATCTCGCGCGAGTACGGCCTCACCACCCCGGACCCCGCCGTCGCCGAGGTCAAGGCGCAGGCGCTGCGCAGCTCCCGCCGCCGGATCTTCGCCGGGATCCACAGCAAGTTCGGTGCGGTGAGCTTCTGCCGGTTCGCCGGGGTCGGTGACTTCGAGGCCATCGTCACCGACGCCGGACTCCCCTCGGCCGAGGCCCAGCGCTACTCCCTGCTCGGCCCCCAGGTCATCCGCGTCTGACCGTCCCCACCGCCCGCCCGGACCACCGCTGCACTCCCCCACCCGCCGGGGCGTGGTTCGCCGTGCCCTCGTCCACCCGATCACCGAGCCGCTACGACTGATCAGGAGCCCCCATGCCTCATCCAGGACGCCCTCGACCACGTATGCGGGGCCGGACGTGCGCCGTGACCGCCGCACTGGCCCTGCTCGCCACCGGCTGCGCCGGAGCGGGCGGGACCTCCTTCGGGGGCGGCGACGCGCTGAACGTACTGATGGTGAACAACCCGCAGATGGTCGAACTGCAGAAGCTCACCGCGAAGCACTTCACGAAGGAGACCGGTATCAAGGTCCACTTCACGGTGCTGCCCGAGAACGACGTGCGCGACAAGATCAGCCAGGACTTCTCCAACCAGGCCGGTCAGTACGACGTCGCCACCATCAGCAACTTCGAGCTGCCGTTCTTCGCGAAGAACGGCTGGCTGCACCCCCTCGACGACTACGCGAAGGCAGACACCGCCTTCGACCAGGAGGACATCCTGGCGCCGCTGCGGGAGTCGCTGACCGCCGAGGACGGCAAGATCTACGCTCAGCCCTTCTACGGCGAATCGTCCTTCCTGATGTACCGCAAGGACGTCTTCGAGAAGCAGGGCCTCACCATGCCCGGGAAGCCGACCTGGGAGCAGGTGGCGAAGCTCGCGGAGCAGACGGACGGCGCGGAGCGCGGGATGAAGGGGATCTGTCTGCGCGGGCTGCCCGGCTGGGGCGAGGTCATCGCCCCGCTGACGACGGTCGTGAACACGATGGGCGGCACCTGGTTCACGGAGGATTGGGAACCGCGCCTGACCGCACCGGAGTTCAAGAAGGCGACGAAGTTCTACGTCGATCTCGTGCGCGAGCACGGGGAGCTGGGCGCGCCGCAGTCCGGGTACGCGGAGTGCCTCAACAACATGACGCAGGGCAAGACCGCCATGTGGTATGACGCCACGGCGGGCGCCGGATCCCTGGAGGCGAAGGGCTCCCCGGTGAAGGGGAAGATCGGCTACGTCCCCGCCCCCGTCGAGCGGACCAAGAGCTCCGGGTGGCTCTACACCTGGGCCTGGGGCCTGCAGAAGGCGTCCAAGAAGTCCGACGACGCCTGGAGGTTCGTGTCCTGGGCCTCCAGCAAGGAGTACGAGGAGCTCGTCGGCGCCACCAGCGGCTGGTCCAACGTCCCGGCGGGCAAACGGGCTTCCACCTATGCCAACCCCGACTACCGCGCGGAGGCGGGGGCGTTCGCCGATGTGACCGAGCTGGCGATCTCCGAGGCGGACCCGAAGAACCCGGGCACCCAGCCCCGCCCGACGGCGGGCATCCAGTTCGTCGGCGTACCGGAGTTCACCGATCTGGGCACCCGGGTGGCGCAGGAGATCAGCGCCGCCATCGCGGGCCGCCAGTCGGTGGACGCCGCGCTCACCGCCTCCCAGAAGCTGGCCGAGAAGGTCGCGGAGGAGTACCGATGACCGTCACCGCGACCAGAGAGGCCACTGCCTCTCCGCAGGCTCCGGCCAAGAAGCCCGACGGCGGCCGGCGACGCGCCTGGGCGACCCGCGCACCGCTGCTGCCCGCGCTGATCTTCCTGATCGCCGTCACCCAACTGCCCTTCGTGGCCACCCTGGTGATCTCGCTCTTCGACTGGAACTCCCTCAAGCCGGAGAAGCGCCACTTCACCGGTCTGTCCAACTACGCGTCCGTCTTCACCGACGAGGCGTTGCGCGAATCGGTCGTGACGACCGTCGTCCTGACCGCGACGGTCGTGATCGTCAGCGTCGTGCTGGGGCTCGTCTTCGCGCTGCTCCTGGACCGCACCTTCTTCGGCCGGGGGTTCGTGCGCACGCTGCTGATCACCCCGTTCCTGCTGGTGCCGGTCTCGGCCGCGCTGTTGTGGAAGCACGCGCTCTACAACCCCGAGTACGGGCTGTTCAACGGGGCGCTGACCTGGTTCGGCGAGCTGTTCGGCATCGAGTCGATCGCGCAGCCGGAGTGGACGTCCGAGATGCCGCTGATCGCCATCGAGGCGTCGCTCGTCTGGCAGTGGACGCCGTTCATGATGCTGATCCTGCTGGCCGGCCTGCAGAGCCGGCCCGCCGAGATCATCGAGGCCGCGCGGCTGGACGGGGCCGGGCCCTGGCAGATATTCCGCCATCTGACCCTGCCGCATCTGCGCCGCTACCTCGAACTCGGCATCCTGCTCGGGTCGGTGTACATCGTGCAGAACTTCGACGCGGTGTTCACGATCACCTCCGGCGGCCTCGGCACCGCCAACCTCCCGTACACCGTCTACGAGACCTTCTACCGGGCCCATGAGTACGGGCTGGCGTCGGCGGCGGGCGTGGTCGTGGTGATCGGCACGATCATCATCGCCACCTTCGCGCTCCGGGTGGTCTCCTCCCTCTTCCGTGAGGAGGCGAGCCGCGCATGAGCGCCTCGACCGCGACTTCCCCGTCCGTCACCTCGTCCGCTTCCCCGTCCGTCACGTCGTCCGCCGGCGGGCCCGAGCGCAAGGCGCGTCGGCGCTCCGCGGCCCTGGGTGTGGTCGCCTGGGTGGTGGGCATCGGCTTCTGTCTGCCCGCCCTGTGGATGGTGCTGACGTCCTTCCACGCGGAGGCGGACGCGGCGACCAACCCGCCGTCGCTCGCCGCCGCCCTGACGCTCGACGGCTACCGCACGTTCTTCGGCGGCGGGGGCGGCCCGACGCCGTGGCCCCCGCTGGTCAACTCGCTGGCGGCCTCGTTCTTCTCGACCGTGCTGGTGCTGCTGCTCGCGCTGCCCGCCGCGTACGCGCTGTCGATCCGGCGGGTGCGCAAGTGGACGGACGTGATGTTCTTCTTCCTGTCCACCAAGATGCTGCCCGTCGTCGCCGGGCTGCTGCCGGTGTACCTGTTCGCGAAGAACACGGGGCTGCTGGACAACATCTGGCTGCTGGTCCTGCTCTACACCTCGATGAACCTGCCGATCGCGGTGTGGATGATGCAGTCCTTCCTCGCGGACGTGCCCGTCTCCATCATCGAGGCGGCGCAGGTCGACGGGGCCCGGCTGCCGACGGTGCTGCGCCGGGTCGTCGCCCCGGTCGCCGGTCCCGGGATCGCCGCGACCGCCCTGATCTGCTTCATCTTCAGCTGGAACGAGCTGTTGTTCGCACGGGTGCTGACCGGCGTGGTCGCCGGGACCGCCCCCGTCCATCTGACCACCTTCGTCACCAGCCAGGGTCTCTTCCTCGCCCAGCTGTGCGCGGCGTCCGTGGTCGTGTCCCTGCCGGTGCTCGTCGCCGGCTACGCCGCCCAGGACAAACTCGTCCAGGGCCTCTCGCTGGGAGCAGTCAAATGAGGGCAGCCATCGTCGAAGCCGTCGGCAAGGTCTCCGTGACCACCGTGCCGGACCCCGCTCCGGGCCCGCGTGACGTGGTCGTCGAGGTGGCGTCGTGCGGGCTGTGCGGGACCGATCTCCACATCCTCCAGGGCGAGTTCGCGCCGACGCTGCCGATCGTTCCGGGGCATGAGTTCGCCGGGGAGGTCGTGGGCCTGGGTGCGGACGTCACGGAGCTGTCCGTCGGCGACAAGGTGGCTGTGGACCCCTCGTTGCACTGTCACGAGTGCCGCTACTGCCGTTCGGGCCGGGGCAACCTCTGCGACAACTGGGCGGCGATCGGCGTCACCGTGCCGGGGGGCGCGGCCGAGTACGCGGTGGCGCCCGTCGCCAACTGCGTACGCCTGCCGGAGCACATCGACGTCCGGGACGCGGCGCTGATCGAGCCGCTGTCCTGCGCGGTGCGCGGTTACGACGTCCTGAACGGCAATCTCGGGGCCCAGGTGCTGATCTACGGGTCCGGGACCATGGGGCTGATGATGCTGGAGCTGGCCAAGCGCACCGGCGCGGCTTCGGTGGACGTGCTGGACGTCAATCCCCAGCGCCTCGCCACCGCGAAGACGCTCGGCTGCACCGGCTCGGCGGCCCGCGCCGAGGAGCTGGACCGCCCCGGCGGCTGGGATGTCGTCATCGACGCCACCGGCAACGCGAGGGCGATCCAGGACGGGCTGGGGAGGGTCGCCAAGGGCGGTACGTTCCTCCAGTTCGGGGTCTCGGACTACGCGACGACGGCGGTGATCGAGCCGTACCGGATCTACAACCAGGAGATCACCATCACCGGGTCGATGGCGGTCCTGCACAGTTACGAGCGGGCCGCCGCGCTCTTCGCGAGCGGGGTGCTGGACGCGTCGGTGTTCATCAGCGACCGGCTGCCGCTGGAGCAGTACCCCCAGGCGATCGAGCGCTTCCAGGCGGGGATCGGCCGCAAGATCGTGGTGGAGCCGTGACGGACACCTCGCTCGCCGGGCGGGACCCCGGCTCGGTCCTCGTGCTCGGTGAGGCGCTGGTGGATCTGGTGCCGGAGGGGGACGACGCCGCGGTCCGGGTGGCCCAGCCGGGCGGTGCTCCGGCGAACGTCGCGGTGGGGCTGGCCCGTCTCGGCGGGCAGCCGTACTTCGTGGGCGGGCTCGGCGACGACGCCTTCGGCAGCCGCATCGAGGCGTGGCTGACCGGGGCGGGCGTCGATCTCTCGCTCAGCGCCCGCCCGCCGCTGCCGACAGCGCTCGCGGTGGCCGACCCGGGTGAGCACGGGAACACGTACCGCTTCCATCTCGGGGACACGGCGACCTTCGCGCTACCCGACCGCACGGCGGAGGTGAGACGTTTCGGCGCGGTGTACGTGGGCGGGCTCGCCGCGGTCGTCGAGCCGGCGGCGGCCGTCGTGGCCGCCACCGCGCGGGCGGCCGCCCGGAGCGGTGTGCTCGCGGTGGACCCCAACGTGCGCGAGGACCGGACCCTGGACCCCGTACGCAGCGTGGAGCGGCTGCGCGAGCTGTGCGCGCTCGCGCGGGTCGTGAAGGCGAGCGACGAGGATCTGGTGCGGCTGTGGCCGGACGCGGAGCCGGAGGCGAGCTGCCGGAGGCTCGCCGGGCAGGGGCGCCTGGTGGTCCTGACCCGGGGTGCACGGGGCGCGACCGCGTACGTCCAGGACGCCCCTGCCGTCTCCGTCCCCGCCCGTCCGGTGCGGGTGGTGAACACCATCGGCGCGGGTGACGCGTTCATGGCCGGGATGCTGACCTGGCTCGGGGCGGAGACCGGGTGGCGGACCGAGCTGTCCGGCCCGGAGACGCGGGCGATGCTGGAGTACGCGGCGGCGACTGCCGCCTCGGTCTGCGCCGGGGCGGGAACGGAACCCACGGCCCCGCTTGGGGTGTGAAGCGGGCGTCCACCGGGCATCACGAGGTGGACCCGAGTTCCGCACGGCCCTCCCCCGGCCCACGGAAACCGCCGCGGCCCCACCGGGCTCAGGAGTCCGGTGGGGCCGCAGCGTCGTCTCAGCTCTGCGGCCGCCTGCCGTGGTTCGCGGCGTTCTTGCGGCGGGCCTTCTTCTTACGACGTCGCTTCGAGGACATCGAACCCTCCTTATCTGCTCGGTGCTCCATTGCGGACGGTCCAGCGGGCGGGGTCACCCGGTGATCACCGGCCCGCCTACCCACCCACACCGTGGCAAACACCCGGTGCGCGTGCAACCGGCGGTGCGGTGCCGGGCGGGGGTGGACTGATGTGCGGGGACCGCCGGTCAGGGCCGGTAGCGCAGGGGGTGGTCGTCGGGCACCTCGACGACGGCGATCCGCACCCCGTCGGGGTCCTCGATCCACATCTCGACCAGCCCCCAGGGCTCGCGTTTCGGGGGTCGCAGGACGGTGACGTCCTTGGCCCGCAGTTCCTCGTGGGCGGCCTCGGCGTCGTCGACCTGGAGCCAGATCCGGACGGCCGACGACGGGGGCTCCTCGCCCCGGCCGGAGACCTCCAGGAATCCGCCGCCGAGAAAATAGACCGTGCCGCGCTCTGGGCCCGTACCGAATTCGCGGTAGACGGCGAGGCCCAGAGCCTCGCCGTAGAAGGCGCGGGAACGGTCGGGGTCGGTGGGGTGCAGCAGGATCCTGCTGCCCAGTACATGCACCATGGGCCGAGCGTACGCCGCCGCCCCGCGGGGCGGCGGTTCCTGCGGGATCCGTCAGTTGCTCAGTTCGTCGATGAAGTCCTCGGTGCACCGGTCCTCGGCGGCCCGCCCGTTGGCCCGGTCCATACAGCTCTCGAAGTCCTTGAACTCCTGGGAGTCGAACACGGAGACGGCCACCACGAGGACGATCGCCGATCCGATGAGCCCGAGGGCACCGAGCACGGCGCCGACTATGGCCATCACGCGACGCGGTGCGCGGCCCTGGCGGGTGCGGAGCGCGGCGATGATACCGAAGACGACGGCGAGCAGCCCGAGGAGCAGTCCGCCGACGACGGTCCAGAAGAACAGGCAGGCGAGGAGGCCGAGCACCAGGGCGGCGACGGCGAAACCGTTCGTCCGGGCGGGCGGCTGACCGCCGCAGGGGTCGTGATCGGCCGCGGGCGGCGCCGAGTACGGCGAATCCGGGTACGAGGGAAGGGACATCGGGATGGTGCTCCTGTTCTCCTGTGCTTCCCGTCCACCTGCCCCGTGACCCGGCCGCTATGCCGCCGTTTCGGTCACGCTCCGGCAACTACCCGGCCTGACCGGGCGCTGTTCGGCGGAGCTCGGCGGACAGGTGGTGCTGGAGCGGCCGGCCGACCGCGGCGAGATCGTGGACGAAGGCGAGCGTGTCCGGGTCGGTGAGGGTGTAGCGGCGTCGGGTGGCGTCGACCTGCTTGGCGGTGGGGGCGAGGGCGACCTGTTCGGTGGCGAGGTCGACGGCGCCGTCGCGGGCGTGGCCGGACAGGATCTCCGCGATGCCGGTGGGCTGGGTGATCAGGGCTTCCATCCGGCCGTCCGGCTGCAGCCGCCACCAGCCGGTCTCCCGGGCGGAGGGCCGCAGGGGTTTCCCGTCCGCGCCGAGCAGCCAGGCCCGGGCCTCGTAGGCGAGGAAGGGCCGCCCGTCGTGGCTGAACGTGACCTCCTGCGCGTACGTGAAGTCCGCCTCCAGGGTGGGGTACCCGCCACTGCCCGTGCCGCGCCAGGTACCGAGGAATCCGGTCACCGGGGCGAGCAGCGGATGGGGCGCGGGAGAAGCCTCGCTGGTCAGCGCGTCGGGGAAGGGGAGGGGGATGTCGCGGACGGGGTGGTTCATGCGGGGGTGCGCTCCTGAATCCGTCGGGGCCGGTGCCGGTCGCAGCCTAGGCGCTGGCCCGTACGGGTGCGGCGAGCACGCCGATGGCCCCGCACACGGGGTGCGGGGCCATCGGGCGGGCGGGTGTCAGTTGTGGGCCAGCAGGGCGTTCCCGTCGAGGCGGATGATGCGGGGCAGCCGTTTGATGGTGGCTTCGCGGTGGGCGATGACGATGAGGGTGCGGTCGGTGCGCAGGGTGTCGATGGCGGTCTCCAGGGTGCGCGCCGTCTCCGGGTCGATGTCGGCGGTGGCCGCCACGCCGGCTCCGATGAGGAACCCCCGGCGGGCGACCAGGTCCGACAGCTTGGGAGGAGTTCTCATGTGGGATCGGCCGCCATGCTCTCTATCAGGCTCTTGGGCCGCAGATCGGTCCAGTTCTGCTCGACGTAGTCCAGGCAGGCCTGGCGGGTGTCCTCCGGGTGGGCCACGGTCCACCCGCCGGGCACCTCGGCGAACGCGGGCCACAAGGAGTGCTGTCCCTCGTCGTTGACGAGCACCAGGTAGGTGCCGTCCTCGTCCTCGAACGGATTGCTCATCGCGTCCTCCAGAGAGTTAGGCAAGGCTATCTTTACTTGATCGATAGCGACCCTACCCACCCATCTCGCGGTTGACTCACCGAATCCCACAACTCACGTGCGCCCCAGAGGACTTGTTGGCTGAAATTCGGCGCCGCAGGGATGTTCCCGGAGGCCTCCGGACGGCTCGGAGCCCGGGGGCTCCTCCGTCACGCGGTCCCGGTGCCGCGCCGTTTGAACAGCACCCAGGCGAGGTACACCCCGCCCAGCACAGCGGTGGTGACGCCCACCGGCAGCAGATTGTTGCGCTGGGACTCCTCCACCACCTGGACCCATCCGACCTGCCGGTCGGCCCACACCAGGGTGGGGAAGAACTGGCTGGAAGCAAGGTGTGCGGCCGAGAGCAGTCCGGCGCCCGCCGAGACCAGACTGACCCCGGGGCTGCGGCTGACCATGACGGCGATCTGCGGGGCGGCCAGGGCGATGAACGGGATGGGCCCGGCGCTCGCCACGGCCACCCCGCAGAGGCCGATCCCCAGCACCGTCAGGGCGAGCCGTGAGCGGTTCACCCGGACGCCCAGGCCGGTGGCGAGATCGTCGCCGAGCTCCATCATCCGCAGCCGTCTGCCGAACAGCAGCACCAGCGGCACGAGGAGCAGCAGCGCGACGGCCATGATCTGCACGGAGGACCAGCCACGCCCGTTGAGCGTCCCCACCAGCCAGATGTGCGCGTTCTGGGCGTCGTTGAGGGAGGAGCGGGTCAGCGGGTAGGAGTTGACCGATCCGAGCATCGCGGTCACGCCGAGCCCGATGAGGACCAGCCGGATGCCGTGCAGCCCTCCCCGGCTCGCCAGGGCGGAGACGAGCAGCGCTGTCACCAGGCCGCCGACGATCGCTCCGGCGGCCACCGAGGCCGCCGCGCCGCCGAACGTCACGATGACCAGGATCGCGCCGGTCGCCGCCCCGCTGTTGAAGCCGATGACATCGGGGCTGGCGAGCGCGTTGCGCGACACGCTCTGGAAGATCGCGCCGCTCATGCCCAGCGCGCAGCCGGCCAGAATCGCCAACAGGGCCTGCGGCAAACGCTCCTGGTTGACGAAGTGGACCGCGAGCCGGTCCCCCGTCCCGTAGAACAGGGCGCGCGCCACGTCCGGTACGGGCACGGGGTAGGAGCCGACGCACAGGCTGGCCAGGAGCAGGAGCGCCGCCAGCAGCAGGGCACCGCCGCTCACCAGGGCCGTACGGCGGTGCATCCGGAAGCTGACCCGTCCGGACCACCAGCGCACCGGCCGGGCTGCGGCCGGGGCACGTCCGCTCCCCTCCGCGGCCGGACGGACTTCGGTCGTCGTGGTCACAGCGAAGCCTCCTTGCGCCGGCACACCATGGCGATGAACACCGGAGCGCCGATCACCGCGGTCACCGCGCCGACCTCCAACTCGTCGCCGGGCAGGGCGACTCGGCCGATGATGTCCGAGACCAGCAGCAGCACGGGGGCCAGGAGCATCGAGTACGGCAGGACCCAGCGCAGGTCGGGTCCGGTCAGCCAGCGAGCGACGAGGGGAACGACCAGGCCCACGAAACCGATCGGCCCGGCGGCCGCGGTGGACGCCCCGCAGAGCAGGGTCACGGCGACCACCGCGGCGATCCTGGTGCGGGCGATCCGCGCCCCGAGTGCGCGGCCGAGCTCCTCGCCGAGGGCGAGGGAGTTCAGCGGGCGGGCGAGCAGCAGGGCGACGGCCACGAACGGCAGGAGCTGCACGACGAGTTCGGGTTCGCGTCCGGCGAGCGAGCCGACCATCCAGAACCGCAGGTAGTCGTAGGCCGCGGAGTCGAAGACGGTGAGTCCGGCGATGACGCCGCCGAGGCTCGCACTCACCGCGGCCCCGGCGAGCGCGAGGCGCACGGGCGTGGGTCCGGCTCTGCCGGAGGCGCCGAGGACGTACACGATCACCGTGGTGAGCGCGGCGCCGACGAAGGAGAACCACACCAGCGACCCGAAACCGGCCAGGCCCACGACGCCGATGCCGAACACGACGGCGGCCGAGGCGCCCGCGTTGACGCCGAGGAGCCCCGGGTCGGCCAGCGGGTTGCGGGTGACGGCCTGCATGACCGCTCCCGCCGCCCCGAGCGCGGCACCGGTCATCAGGCCGACGAGGGTGCGCGGCAGGCGCAGTTGGCGGATGACGTCGGTGGCGTAGGAGCCGTCGTCGTTCCAGAGGGCGGTCCACACCTGGCCGAGCGTGGTGTCCTTGGTGCCGATCCAGGTGCTCAGTACGACGAGGAGCAGGAGCAGCCCGGTGAGGACGAGGAGTCCGCCGCCGCGCAGGACCGACCGGACGGGGGTCGGTTCGGGCTGCGGCTTGCGTGCGGCGGACCGGCGGCCGACGGCGGCGGGCGGGGCGGCGGTCATGTCGGTGTCCCGCCCGTCCGGAGCGGCCGAGGGGGGCTCTCGTGTAAGGCCCGGGGCACGTGAGGCCTCCAGGTCCGAGAGCCGAACATAACCACGCGCATCGTGCAGCCTTCCGTCGCGTCCGCTGTCGTCGCGGCGGCGCAACGGACCGTCAACCGGGCTGCCGTACACACCGGTTGGCGATCGAGCGATCCTGAGGAGCCCCCGCTAAGCAAGGCTGGCCTTACCCAAGTTCGCGGCGGCCGAGGACAGCGGCCCCGGCCCGGCGCCGGGCGTGACGCGGGGCCGGAGAACGGGGGCGGGTCAGAGACCGAACTCGCTGAGGCGTGCCTCGTAGCGGATGGTGAGGTCCTCGGTGTCTCCGCCCGTCGCCGGGTTGTCCCAGAGGGCCTCCAGCTCGGAGCGGACGGACTCGGGCAGGGCTTCGTACCGCTCGGACCAGGTGTCGGAGTTGGGTATCCAGTAGCCGACGACCTTGAAGCGATCGGCCGGGAGCCCCAGCTCGCGCCGGAGGTAGCGGCGCACGGCACGCAGGGCGTTGGTCTCTCCGGCCACCCAGACGTACCCGCCCGCGAGGTCCGTGCCGGGCGGAACGGCGGCGGCCACCAGGTCGGCCAGCCGGCTCGGGCCGTGGCCGTTTCCGCCGTAGGTCCAGGTCACCTTGGAGTCGGCCGCTTCGTGCAGCGACAGCACGGCCGCGGGGTCGGGCGCCTCCAGGACGACCCGGGTCCGGACATGCTCCGGGGTGGTCTCCAGCAGCCGGGCGGCGGCGGGCAGACCGGTCTGGTCGGCGACCAGCACCTGCCAGGAGAGGTCCTCCGGAGGGCTGTAGAGCCCGGTGGGGTCGTTGACGCCGACCACGTCGCCGGGACGCGCCTCGGCAGCCCAGCCGGACGCCACACCGCCCTCGTGGAGCACGAAGTCGATGTCGACCTCGCCCGCCTCCGGACGCACGGCACGGATCGTGTACGTGCGCATCGGCGCGACGGGCTGCCCCTCGGGGGTCTCCCAGCCGCCCTGCTCGGTGGTCCGGGGCAGCGAGACGTCGGTGCGGTCCGGGCCGTGCGGGAGGAAGATCCGCACGTACTCGTCGCCGACCCCGGTGGTCCGGAAGCCCGCGAGACCCTCTCCGTGGAGGGTGACGCGGGTCATGCTCGGGGTGAGCGGCTGCACTCGGGCGACGACGGCTCGGTGGATCGTCATGGACACTGCCCCTTCGTACGCGTGGTCGGCCTGAGCGCCTCGCCCACGGGGACGAGAGAACCGAATTGACTTAGGCCAGCCTAACCTTCCACTCGCGGCGGTTCGAGACCGCACCGCCCTGACGGCAGCATCCGCTTCACGGTCGGGGCCCCGGTGGCGCGCGGCTCACGCCCGGGGAATGCGCTGACGCGGCGCGGGCGCGCTGTGCCAAAGTCCACCGCATGCCAGTTCGATATCCGCGCCCCCTGCGCCCCGGCGACCGCATCGGTGTCACCTCCCCTTCGAGCGGAGTGCCCGAGGAGCTGCGTGAGCGGCTCGCCGTGGCGGTGCGCGATGTGGAGGCACGGGGGTACGGGGTCGCGACGGGTCGGTGCATGGACGGCTCCGGGCACGTCAGCGCGCCCGCGGCCGAGCGGGCGGCCGAACTGACGGCGATGCTGACGGATCCCGGCATCCGGGCCGTGGTGCCGCCGTGGGGCGGGGAGACGGCCATCGACCTGCTGCCGCTGATCGACTGGCGGGCGGTGCGGACGGCGGAGCCCACCTGGGTGGTGGGCTACTCGGACATGTCGACGGTGATGACGCCGCTGACCCTGCTCACCGGGGTGGCGACCGTGCACGGCAACAACCTCATGGACACCCCGTACCGGGTGCCGGAGGGACTGGCCTCCTGGTTCGACATCGTCGCCGCCCCGCCGGGCCACCGTTTCACCCAGACCCCGCCGGAACAGCACCGGGCCTCCGGCTGGGACGACTGGGCGGAGCACCCCGGCTCCCGTACGTTCACGCTCGACATCCCGGGCCGGTGGACCCGGCTGGACGGCAGCGGCGACGTGGACGTCGAGGGCCGGCTGATCGGAGGCTGCGTCGAGATGCTGTGCAACCTCACCGGAACGCCCTACCTCGACACCTCGGCGTTCGCCCGGGCCCACGCCCCGGAGGGGCTTCTCGTGGACGTGGAGGCGGCCGGCGACGACGCGCTCGCCATCTGCCGCTATCTGCACGGCATGCGCCTGGCCGGCTTCTTCGACGCGGCGAACGCCGTGCTCGTCGGCCGGACGGCGGCCCCGGACACCCCCTCGCTCACCCAGCATCAGGCGGTGCTGGACGCGCTCGGCCCGCTGAACGTGCCGATCGTCGCCGACGTCGAGTGCGGCCATGTGCCCCCGTACCTGCCGCTGGTCAACGGGGCGCGGTGCCGGGTCGTGCACACCGCCACGCGCAGCGAGGTGACGCAGACGCTGGACTGACGGCAGGCGGGGAAGAGCACCGCGCGGCCGGTCCGCACCGGCCGCGGGGCCGGCTCAGTCCTCGGCCAGCACGGCGTCGATCTCGCCGATGAAGTCGTCCAGGTCCCCCGGGTTGCGGGAGGTGATCAGCGGCCAGCCCTCGGCGTCGTCGCGGACCACCGGCTTGTCGACCCAGGTGCCGCCCGCGTTGGCGATGTCGGTGCGCAGGGAGGCGTACGAGGTCAGCGTCTTGCCCCGGACGTAGCCGCCCTCGATCAGCGCCCACGGCCCGTGGCAGATCGCGGCCACCGGCCGGCCGGAAGCGGCGAACGAGCTGACGATCCGGGTGGTGGCGTCCTCCAGGCGCAGCGAGTCGGCGTTCAGGGTGCCGCCCGGGACCAGGAGGAGGTCGTACGCGGCGGGGTCGACGTCGTCGAGGGTGGTGTCGGGCCGCACGGTCTCGCCGGGATCGCGGTCGCCCACAAGGGTGCGGATCTCTTCGGTGGAGACCGCCGCCACGGTGACCTGCGCTCCGTGGTCACGCAGGTGCTTCACGGGGACGACGAGTTCGTCCTGCTCGACGCCGTAGTTGGTGACGACGGCCAGGATCCGGCGGTCGTCGAGAGCGGTGGTGGACATGGACTGCTCCGTTCCTGTGATGGCTGACGGGGTTTGACGAGTGGGCGGGTCATTCGGCAGTGATGCGAACGCATTCGGCCACCGTGTCGCGCAGGCTCCCGGTCCGCGCCAGGGTCTCGCGCTGGATCCGTGCCCCGTTCCCGCGCCGGACCACGGTGGCGAGGGCGCTCTCCACCGCCTTCAGGTCGCCGCTCTCCTCCAAGGCGTCCCGCACATGGTCCAGCAGGGCCCCGAGGACAGCGGGGGCGGGCTCGGGCCGCCAGGTCCGGGGGTGGATCAGCAGGCCCTCCAGGCCGGAGCGGCCCGCCTGCCAGGAGGCCGCGCGCAGCAGGGACGTACCGGACGCCGACGGCGGTTCACCGGCGCGCCATTCCCGGGCGGCCGTGTCCACCAGTCCTCGTACGAGGGTGGCCAGCAGCACGGTGTCGGCCGGGTCCAGACAGACGTCCGCGATCCTGACCTCCACCGTGGGGTAGCGGTGCGAGAGGCGCGCGTCGAAGTACACCATCCCTTCGTCCCGGAGCACTCCGGTCGCGACGAGGGACCGCACGCCCGCGTGGTACGCCTCGGCGGAGCCGTGGACGTCCACCGGACCGGCCGACGGCCACCGGCCCCACACCTGACTGCGGTAGCTGCTGTACTGGCTGTCCTGCCCCTGCCAGAACGGCGAGTTGGCGCTCAGGGCGAGCAGGACGGGCAGCCAGCAGCGCACCCGGTCGAGCACGGCGACGCCCTCCTCGTCCGAGGCCACCGAGACATGGACGTGGCAGCCGCAGGTCAGCTGCTCCTGGGCGGTGAGGCCGAAGCGCTCGGCCATCCACCGGTACCGCTCCCCCGTGCCGATCTTCGGGCTGACCGGGAGCGGAGAGGTCGCCAGGGCCGCGACCGCCGCCCCGGCGTCGGCGGCGTGCCGGACCGCCCGGGCACGCCACCGGCGGACCGAGTCGGCCAGCTCTCCCATGTCCGCGCAGGGGTGCGTGGAGAACTCCAGTTGCTGGCGGTGCAGCTCCGCCTCGAAGGGTGACTCCCCGGCCGTGTCCTTCTCGGCGATCGCCAGTACCGACGATGACAGCGCGCGGGCCTCCCCGCTGTCCGCGTCGACCAGCAGCAGCTCTTCCTCGACACCCACCGTGCGGACCACGGGGCCTCCCCTTCGGCACTCGGCAGGTCAGGCGGACAGGACGGAGTCGTCCTCGGGCCGGGCGCCGGGCAGCCGGTGGCGGGCGGCGACCAGCGCGCTGTCCACGTCGCTCGTGCCGGTCGACACGCACAGCGTGTACGCCACGTCGTCCATGCGCTGCCGGGCCTCCTGGCCGCCGTTCTCCGCGTGCAGCACACGCAGGGTCTCGTACTGCTCGATCAGATTGCGCAGCACCGTGGGGTGGGCCATCAGCATGCGGGGATCCTTCCGCCGGGTCAGTCGGGTGTTGTCGCGGCCGAGTGGGGCGACATGGTGCCCGGGAGGGGCATCGCCCCGGGTACCCACGCCCGGGCAGATCACACTCCGCGGACGGCGCTTCCACCGCCGACTCCCGCGGCACGTGCCGGGCAGGTGGCCCGGAGCTCCTAGTATGGCGGGACCGCACGGGCCCCGCACCTTCTCATCCGCCTCCCCGGACCGTGGCGTGCGAGGCCGCGCCCCTGTGTTCCCCGCCTCATCGGGTGGGGTGACTGCTTCGCCCGGCAGCGGGTACCCACCTGGGCGCATCACTCCTCCCCGGGCGTTCCGGGGCCGTACGGAAGGAAGCTCTCATGACCGACCGCAGGCCGGAAGGCACCGCCTACACCGGGGCTTCCGGCAGCCCGCCCCCCGTGCCGGCGGACATGCCGGACCAGCAGAACCAGGAGGGCGAGGACGCCCTCGACATACCGGTGCCGGACCGGGTGGCCCGCCAGAACGAGGGGCCCGAGCTGGACGAGGCGGGCGCCGGCCGGAACGCGCCGCGCAATGCGGGAGCGCACCCCGATGAGCACCCCGCCCCGGACGAGGCGACGGGCTGACCCACCGCCTTCGCCCCGCACGGCATGCCGGTGCCCCAGCCCTTCCGGAAGGGCTGGGGCACCGGCATGTCGTGGGTTCAGTGGTGCCCGCGCGCGCTGCTCGACCCACCGGCGTCGCGGCAGCGCTGTATGTGGCGGGGGCCTGCTCCGGGGCCCACTTCTGCGGACATCGCCACTCCTCTGTCGGCCGTGGAGGCCGAGGGCGACGGCCCATCCCGCTGACCCACCGGCCCACGACGCCCTGGAGCCCCGGAGCGCGTCGCGCTCCGGGGCTCCAGGGTCGGTCGAACCCGGATCAGGCGGTGGTGATGTTCTCCGCCTGCGGGCCCTTCTGGCCCTGGGTGATGTCGAAGGTCACCGCCTGGCCTTCCTGGAGCTCACGGAAGCCGGTGGCGTTGATGTTGGAGTAGTGCGCGAAGACGTCGGGGCCGCCGCCGTCCTGCGCGATGAAGCCGAAGCCCTTTTCCGAGTTGAACCACTTGACGGTTCCGCTGGCCATGCCTGTACCTCTCAGCAGTAAACGGATCCGCACCGCGCGGACCCGGAGGTGATCGCCCTGGTTCTCAGGCACTGCACAGCAAAACGCCCGCGCCAGGCGCGGGCAGGTACTGCGAACCACGACATCTGTCGGCGACGCTACACGGCGGGATCACTCCTCACCAGAGAGCAACGCCATTTTGGCGTGGATCATCCTCAAGGTCACCGGCTCGTACGGCAGTGGCCACCCCCCGTTCAGGGGACGTCGGCTACTGGATGAACCGGGGCAGCCAACGTGCCTGGTAGTCCGGGTGGCCCGCGTACTCGGCGGCGAGCTGCCGTACGGCGAAGCCCAGGCCCACCGCCCGGCCGGAGCGGAAGTCCTCGGCCGGGCGGTCGGTGTCCAGGTCGGCCACCTCGACGTACTCGCCGACCATGACCCGGTTCGTCTCGATGCGCTCCAGGGTCCGAGCGGGGTTCTGGAGGGCGATGTGCTGGTCGAAGCCCCGGCCCCGCACCGTGAACGCCACCCCGCCCGTGCGGTCGTGGACCTCGCCCGGCACGTCGGCCGGGCACCGCCATCGGTCCCCGCCGGCGGCCAGTGCGACGTGTTCCTCGTCGGCGAGCCGCGCCCGGACGAAGGCCACCATGTCTGCGTTGCCGCCCATGTGGATGCCGCTCCCTTGCGCTGATGGATCTCTGCACTCGATACGGGGAGCATTCTGGTGGACCGGACGCGGCGCGATCCACCTCCACATCCGGTTCACCCCACCGTGTCCCCCGCGTTCCCGGCGTTCCCGGCATTCTTCGCGGCCTGGTCGGCGAGGAGCTTGTACAGGGGTTCGGTCTCCCGGCGGCGGTACTCCTGCACCGCCCAGCCGTTGCCGTCCGGGTCGGTGAAGTACATAAACGTCGCCCCGTCGTCGGGGGCGTACCGCTGCGGTTCGGAGACCTCGACGCCCCGGCCGACGAGCTCGGCGTGCGCGGCGTCGATGTCGGTCACGCAGAGCTGGAGGCCGTGGTAGCTGCCGGGTTGCGGGGTTCCCGTGGGGTTGGGCAGGCCGTCGGTGAGCGCGATCGAACAGCCGGAGCCGGGCGGCGTCAGCTGGACCACGCGGGCGCCCGGCATCACCTCGTCGTCGATGTCGACGTGGAAGCCGAGCTTGTCCCGGTAGAAGTCCCGGGCCCGGTCGACGTCGGTGACGGGGAGCACGATCACTTCGAGGGTCCAGTCCATGGGTCACAGGCCTTTCGTGGGTCGGTCGGAGTCCGAGCCGGTCGGTGGATCGTCCGGGCCGGGAGGTGGTGCGTCCCGGCCGGGCCGGGGCTCGCCAGGGCCGGGTGGCGGTGCGTCGGAGCCGGGCGCTTGCCCGTCCGCCTCGGCGTCGCCCGCCCCCTCCGCCGCGAGTGGCGTCGCGCCGCCCTGGAGGCGGGCCAGGTCGGCGGGCCGGACCTGGATGACGAACAGGGCGACCAGCGCGGCGAGCACGGCGAAACAGGCCGCGACGACGAAGGCGCTGGAGACGCCGGAGGTGAGCACCTCGTCGCCCCAGGGCGGGGGCAGCACCTCGGTCCTCCGGAATTCCAGCTTCTGTGCGGGTGTGGCCTCCTCGAGAAACTTCGGCACCTGGTCGGACGCCTCGTTACGGCTGGCCGTGCCGAACGTCGTGACCAGGATCGACAGCCCCAGCGAGCCGCCCACCTGCTGGGTGGCGTTGAGGATGCCGGAGGCGGCGCCCGCCTCCTTCGGGGCGACGCCGGAGACGGCCATCAGGGTCAGCGAGACGAACTGCATGCCCATACCGAAGCCGAACACGAGCATCGGGCCGAGGATCGAGCCGAGGTAGGAGCTGTGGACGTCGGTCAGCGTCAACCAGCCGAGGCCGACGGCCGCCAGGAGCGCGCCCGTCACCATGAAGGGTTTGGGTCCCCAGCGGGGCAGCAGCTGGGAGGTCAGGCCGGCGCTGACCGCGATGGCGGCACTGACCGGCAGGAAGGCGAGTCCGGCCCGCAGCGGGCTGAAGTCGAGCACGTTCTGCACGAACAGCGTCAGGAAGAAGAACATCCCGAACAGCGCCGCGGCGAGGCTGAGCATCATCGCGTACGACCCGGCGCGATTGCGGTCGCGGAACATCCACAGAGGGGTGATGGGCTGTTTCGAGCCGCGCTCGATCATGATGAAGACCGTGAGGAGCACTACGGCTGCCGCGAACGAGCCGAGGGTGAGTCCGTCGGTCCAGCCGTCCTCGGAAGCGCGGATGAAGCCGTAGACGAGCAGCACCATGCCGACCGTCGAGGTGAGCGCGCCGATGACGTCGAAGTGGCCCGGATGGCGTTCGGACTCCGGGATGAAACGCGGGGTCGCGAAGGCGATCAGCAGGCCGATCGGGACGTTGACGAACAGGACCCAGCGCCAGTCCAGCCACTCCACCAGCATGCCGCCGGCGAGCAGCCCGATCGCGCTGCCGCCCGCCGAGACACCGGCGAACACCCCGAACGCGCGGTTGCGTTCGGGGCCTTCGCGGAAGGTGGTGGTGATCAGGGACAGGGCGGTCGGCGAGGCGATCGCCCCGCCGACGCCCTGGAGGGAGCGGGCGGCCAGCAACTGCCAGCCCTCCTGAGAGAGTCCGCCGAGCAGCGAGGCGAAGACGAAGAGGAGGACGCCGAAGATGAAGACTCTGCGGCGGCCGAGGATGTCGCCGAGGCGCCCGCCGAGCAGGAGCAGCCCGCCGAAGGTCAGCGTGTACGCGTTGACGACCCAGGACAGGTTCTCGGTGGAGAATCCCAGGTCCTTCTGCATGTGCGGCAGCGCGATGTTGACGATGGTGACGTCGAGCACCACCATCAGCTGGCACGAGGCGATGACCAGCAGCGCCAGCCCGCTCCGGTGCCGGTCGTGTGCGGTGGCCGTGGGCGTGGGTGTCGCGCGGGAGCCCGTCATGGTGGAGTTCGTCTCTCGTGCCGAGGGCAGTGCCCCGCGTGAGCGCGGGCGTTCACCCGATCGACGTTAGGCCGGAACCGGGGACCCTGCCATTCGAGCGGGCGGCCTGCCGCACCCGCCGCCGCGACCTCACTGGAGCGCGCGGACCGCGGTGCGGAAGACGGCGGGCGCCCGGTGGGCCGCGGCGACGATCAGCCGGCCCGAGGACGGGTGGCCCGCCACGCTCAGCAGGGCCGCGGTGAGCAGCCGGTAGCGTCGGGTGACCCGCGCCCAGCGGCGGGGGTAGTCCTCGGGCCGCCCGGCGCTCAGGCAGTCGACCGCGGCCGTCGCGGTGGCGACCGCGAGGGCGATGCCCTCCCCGGTGAGGGCGTCCACGTACCCGGCGGCGTCGCCGACCAGCAGGACACGCCCGGCCCGTCGGCCCAGCGCCCGCTGGCGCAGCGGACCGGCCCCGCGTACGGGAGTGGCGCCCCGGCCGTCCGCGAGGCGGGCCGCGAGGGCGGGGAAGGCGGCCAGGTGCTGGTCGTACGGGCGGCGGTCGCGGCTCAGGACGGCGACGCCCACCAGGCGCTCGCCGACCGGGGTCACGTACGCCTCGCCGTGCCGGGACCAGTGCACCTCGACGTGGTCCGTCCAGGGGGCCAGCGGGTAGTGGCGGCGCAGGCCGTAGCGTCCGGGGCCGGGGACCGGGTGGTTCAGGCCCAGGGCGCGGCGCAGCGGCGAGTGGAGCCCGTCGGCGGCGATGAGCCAGCGTGCGGTGAGCCCGGCGGCGGTGACGGTGTGCTCGTCCTGCCGCACCTCCCCCACCTTGCGGGTGACGACGCGTACGCCGAGGGCTGCGGCCCGCGCGTGCAGAGCCGCGTGGAGTTCGGTGCGGCGGACGCCCGCGCCCGGGCCGCCCCGGAAGGCCGCTTCCACGCTGCGCAGGCCGTCGGTGTAGCGGATGCCGCGCAGCTCGTGGCCGCTCACCCGGACGCCGAGGTCGCGCAGGGCCGCGACGCCGCCGGGCATGATGCCCTCGCCGCACGCCTTGTCGACGGGGGCGGTGCGCGGCTCGACCACCACCGCTTCCAGGCCCGCGGAGGCGGCACGGATCGCGGCGGCGAGGCCGGCCGGTCCGCCGCCCGCGACGAGGACGTCGATCACGCCCGTGCGTCCAGGGCCGGGAGGCGGGCCAGCGCCCCGTCCTCGCAGCGGACGCGTACGACCATGAGCGCGGCGTTGAGGGCGGTGTACACGAGGGCGGTCACCCACGCCCCGTGGACCAGGGGCAGCGCGAGGCCTTCGGCGGCTACGGCGACGTAGTTGGGGTGGCTCAGCCACCGGTAGGGGCCGCCGGTGACCCGGGGCAGGCCGGGTACGACGATGACCCTCGTGTTCCAGCGGGGGCCGAGCGTCCGGATGCACCACCAGCGCAGCGCTTGCGCGGCCACGACGGCGGCGACCATGACCCAGCCGAGGACGGGCGGGAAGGGGCGATCGGCGAGGTGCACCTCCGCCAGGCAGCCGGCCAGGAGCGCGGTGTGCAGCGCGACCATCGCCGGATAGTGTTCCCGGCCCGATTCGACGCCGCCCCGGGCGAGGCTCCAGCGGGTGTTGCGGCGGGCCACCACGAGTTCGGCGAGGCGCTCGGCGGCGACGGCGAGCACGAGGACGGTGTACCAGGGCATGGGCCGTTCCTTCCTACCAGCGCAGCAGCACCAGTTCGCAGCAGAATCCCGGGCCCATGGCGAGCAGCAGCCCGGGGGTGCCCGGCTCCGGCCGGCGCTGTTCGATGGTGTCCCGGAGGACGTGCAGGACCGAGGACGAGGACAGGTTGCCGATGTCGGCCAGCGAGCGCCAGGTGACGTCGAGCGCCCCGTCGCGCAGGTCGAGGACCTCGGTCACCGCCTCCAGGACCTTGGGGCCGCCGGGGTGGCAGACCCAGTGGGCGATGTCCTTCGGCTTGAGTCCGTGTTCGCCGAGGAACTCCCGTACGTCGTCGGCGAGATAGTGGCGTACAACGTCGGGCACGCCCGGATCGAGGACGACGCGGAATCCGGTGGAGCCGATGTCCCAGCCCATGACGTGCTCGGTGTCGGGGTACATCCGGCTGCGGGTGGCCACGATCTCGGGTCCGGCGACGGCCCGGCGGCCGCCGAGGGCGACGACGGCGGCCGCTCCGTCCCCGAACAGCGCGGTCGCGACGAGATTGGCGGGCGAGCTGTCGTGGCGCTGGAAGGTGAGGGAGCAGAGCTCGACGGACAGGAGCACGGCCACGTCGTCGGGGCGGCCGAGGAGGTAGTCGTGCAGCCTGGCCGTTCCGGCGGCTCCGGCGACGCAGCCGAGGCCGAAGACGGGCAGCCGTTTGACGTCGGACCGCATCCCGAGGCGGGTGACGAGCCGGGCGTCGACGGAGGGGGCGGCCATGCCGGTGACGGAGGTGAACATCAGCAGGTCGACATCGGTGGGGCGCAGGCCCGCCGTCCGCAGCGCGCCGCGTACGGCCTGGGCGCCGAGGTCGACGGCGGACCGGATGAATACGTCGTTGGACGGACCGAAGCCGTCGAGGTCGCCGTAGCCGTCCAGCGGCAGCACGGTGTGCCGGCTGCGGACCCGGGCGTTCTCGTGGAGCCGGTCGAGGACACGGCGGTCGGCACCGGGCGGCAGGCAGGTGCGGGCCACCATGTCGGTGACCTCGCGCTGGGTGTGACGGTACGACGGCAGAGTCCCGTGCACCGCGGCGATGCGGGTCATCCTGCCTCCTGCTTCGGTGGCGTCATGGGCCCATCCTGCCCACAAGGTGGTGCGAAACGGCGTAAAAGACCCGCCAGGTCGCGGCACTGACGGGGCGACAGGCCCCTACGATCGCCCGATGGACGCCACGGAGAGGGTGAGCCCGGCGGGTTCCGGTCCGGTCGCCGCAGGTCCGGCGGGTTCCGGTCCGGCCGGTGCCGGTCCGGTCGCCGCAGGTCCGGCCGGTGCCGGGCGGCGAGGCGGATGGACCTTGGGGCTCGCGCTCGCCTGCCACCCCGGCCCCGCGCTCGCGGTGACCGCGCTCGCCTGCGCCCTCGCTCTCGGCTCGGGCCTCGGCGGCGCCCGCTCCGCGCTGGTCACGGCGGCCGTACTGACCGGGCAGCTTTCGGTGGGCTGGTGCAACGACGCGCACGACGCGCGCCGTGACGCCCGGGCCGGCCGCCGGGGAAAGCCCGCGTCCGACGGCACGGTCGGGGCGGGCGCGGTGTGGGCGGCGGCGACGGTCGCGCTCGCCGTGTGCGTACCGCTCTCGCTGGCCTGCGGCGTTCTCGCCGGTACGGTGCACCTCGCCGCGGTCGCGGCCGCCTGGCTCTACAACCTGCGGCTCAAGGCGACCGCCCTGTCCTGGCTGCCGTACGTGGCCGGGTTCGGCGCCCTTCCCGCCGCCGTCACCCTCTCCCTGCCGAGCGGACCGGGGCCCCGGTGGTGGACGGTGGCGGCCGGGGCCCTGCTCGGGTTCGCGGCACATCTGGCCGACACGCTCCCGGACATCGCGGTGGACCGGGCGGCCGGGATCCGGGGCCTCCCGCACCGGCTCGGCGACACGGGGACCCGATTGCTGCTGCCTCTGCCGCTCCTCGGCGCGACCGCGGTGCTGGCAGTCGGACCGCCCGGACCGGTGGACGCCTGGGGTGCGGCGGCGCTCGTCCTGGCCGGTGCGGCGGCGCTCATGGGCCCGGCGCTCGGCCGCCGTTGGCGCAAGGCGGCGCTGGTCGGAGCGGTGGCCGTGGCAGCGGCGGATCTGGCATTGCTGCTGGTCCGGGGCGTGGCGGCGGCCTGAACGGGGCTGCCTAAGGGGGCGCCTGACGCCTCGTCATGTTACGCACGCGAATGACATGGCCACGCAAAGACCGTTGACAAATCCGAAACAGCGCAGAAATCTGTGAACTTCTGGCCGCAAAAGATTGACTTGTGGACTCAAATATTGTGGAAGCAGAGGACATCATGAGATAAAAGCGACTCACCGGACGGACGGTCGCCGGACTGCTGACAGCCGGACTGATCTCCGCCGGACTCCTGCCCGTCACCGCGAGCGCGGCTGGGGCAACCGACCTCGCACGGGGCAAGTCCGTCACCGCCAGCGGATCCCACGGCGGATACCCGGCTTCGAACGCGAATGACGGCAAGATCGACAGCTACTGGGAATCCAACGGCCACCCCGCCGACCTGACGGTGAAGCTCGGCGCGGACGCGGACGTCGAGTCCGTGGTCGTCAAGCTCAACCCGGATCCGGTCTGGGCCACCCGGACGCAGGACATCCAGGTGCTCGGCCGGACGCAGGACGGCACCGCGTTCTCCTCGCTGCGGGACCGCGCCGGCCATGTGTTCAACCCCGGCTCCAACCAGAACACCGTGACCATCCCGGTGGACGCCCGGGTCGCCGACGTCCGGCTGAAGTTCTTCTCCAACACCGAGGCACCGGGCGCCCAGATCGCTGAGATCCAGGTCCTCGGGACGGCGGCACCCAACCCGGACCTCACCGTGAGCGCGCTGTCCTGGAGCCCGTCGTCCCCGTCCGAGACGGACGACATCACCGTCGAGGGGACCGTCCGCAACGCCGGCTCGGCCGCCTCCCCCGCCACCACCGTCAATGTGAGCCTGGGCGGCGTGGTCGTGGGCAGCGCGCCGGTCGGCCCCCTCGCGGCCGGGGCCTCGGCCCCGGTCTCGGTCGAGGTCGGCAAGCGGCCACAGGGGTCGTACACCGTCTCGGCGCTGGTGGATCCGACCGACACGGTCGTCGAGTCGGACGACACCAACAACAGCCTGACCACCGCCTCCCCGCTGGTGGTCGGCCAGAGCCCCGGCCCCGACCTGGAGGTCCGCTCCATCTCCTCCACCCCGGCCAGTCCGGCCGTCGGCGCGACGGTCACCTTCACCGTTGCGGTGCACAACCGCGGCACCAGTGCGGTGAGCGCGGGCACGGTCACCCGGCTGACCGTCGGTTCCACCACGCTGGGCGGCACCACCCCGGCCATCGCCCCGGGCGCGACCGCGAACGTCACCCTCGGCGGCAGCTGGACGGCCGCGAGCGGCGGCGCGACCCTGACCGCCACCGCCGACGCCACGAACCTCGTCGCGGAGACCAGCGAGACCAACAACACCTTCGCCCGGTCCATCGTCTCGGACGCGGCGCGGCCGTCCCGTACACCGAACTGGAGGCGGAGAAGGACGACTACGAGGGCACGTTGCTCCAGTCCGACGCCGAACGCACCTTCGGGCACACCAACTTCGCCACCGAGTCCTCGGGATGCGAGTCGGTGCGGCTCAACTCAACGGGCGAGTAAGTCGAGTTCACCTCGACCGCCCCGGCGAACTCGATCGTCGTCCGCAACTCCATCCCGGACGCGCCGGGTGGCGGCGGCCGCGAGGCGACCATCAGCCTGTACGCCGACGGCGAGTTCGTCCGCAAGCTCGACCTCTCCTCGAAGCACAGCTGGCTGTACGGGAATACCGACAGTCCCGAGGGGCTCACCAACACACCGGGCGGCGACGCGCGGCGGCTGTTCGACGAGTCCCACGCCCTGCTCACCGAGACCTACCCGGTGGGAACGAAGTTCCGTCTCCAGCGGGACGCGAGCGACAACGCCGCCTTCTACATCATCGACCTGATCGACCTGGAGCAGGTGGCCGCGCCGACCTCGCAGCCGTCCGGCTGTGTCTCCATCACGACGTACGGTGCGGTGGCGAACGACGGGCTCGACGACACGGCCGCCATCCAGCGCGCGGTGACGGCGAACCAGAACGGCGAGATCGACTGCGTCTGGATCCCGGCGGGCCAGTGGCGCCAGGAGCAGAAGATCCTCACCGACGACCCGCTCGACCGGGGTCAGTCCAACCAGGTCGGCATCCGTGATGTGACGATCCGGGGCGCGGGCATGTGGCACTCCCAGCTCTACACGCTGACCCCGCCGCACGAGGCGGGCGGTATCAACCACCCGCACGAGGGCAACTTCGGTTTCGACATCGACGAGAACACGCAAATCTCCGACATCGCCATCTTCGGCTCCGGCACCATCCGGGGCGGTGACGGCAACCACGAGGGCGGTGTCGCGCTGAACGGCCGCTTCGGCAAGGACACGAAGATCAGCAACGTCTGGATCGAGCACGCCAACGTGGGCGTCTGGGCCGGTCGCGACTTCACCAACATCCCCGAGCTGTGGAACCCGGGCGACGGCGTCGAGTTCACCGGGATGCGGATCCGCAACACGTACGCGGACGGCATCAACTTCGCCAACGGCACCCGGAATTCGACGGTCTACAACTCGTCGTTCCGCAACACCGGCGACGACGCGCTCGCCGTCTGGTCCAGCAAGTACGTCAAGGACCAGTCCGTCGACATCGGCCACGACAACAGCTTCCGCAACAACACCATCCAGCTCCCGTGGCGCGCCAACGGCATCGCGATCTACGGCGGTTACGACAACAAGATCGAGAACAACCTCATCTCCGACACCATGAACTACCCGGCCATCATGCTGGCGACCGACCACGACCCGCTGCCCTTCTCCGGGCAGACGCTGATCGCCAACAACGGCCTGTACCGCACCGGCGGAGCCTTCTGGAACGAGGACCAGGAGTTCGGTGCGATCACCCTCTTCCCGCAGAACCTGCCGATCCCCGGGGTCACGATCCGCGACACCGACATCGTCGACTCCACCTATGACGGGATCCAGTTCAAGACGGGCGGCGGCCTGATGCCGGACGTCAAGATCCAGAACGTGCGGATCGACAAGTCCAACAACGGTTCCGGCATCCTCGCGATGGGCGGCGCGCGCGGCAACGCGACGCTCACCGACGTGACGATCACCGACTCGCGCGACGGCCATGTGCTGATCGAGCCGGGTTCGCAGTTCACGGTCTCGGGCACACCAAACGGAGCCCGCGCGAAGCGCTGAAGCTCCTGAACGCTTCCCGGGCCGGCGGATCCCCCGTCGGCCCGGGAATTTCCTGGAGCGGGTAGGACAGAGCCTTCTCGCCGGTAACGGTGCCGGAGGCGTGGTTCAGCTGGGGGTTGTGGTTCCGGCGCCCAGCTGCTGCTCGATCTCCGCGGCCGGGAACCGCGTCTGCTTGCTCTCGGTGCACAGACGGTGGAAGAAGGAGTCCACGACGACGGTAGGGCGTGCGTGCCGGTCGATGATGGCCGTGATCGCGGGTGGGACGTCGCCGGGTCGCCGGCCCTCGATCCAGTCGTGCAGGAAGGCTTTCCGTTCCGTGTCACCGCGCACGCCGTCGAGCACGTGGTGTCGGAGCAGGTGGCTCGCGGTGTAGCAGCGGTCGTACGCGAGGTGGTCCGAGAGGAAGCCGGACTCACCCGACGAAAGGTCGAAGCGGGAACTCAGGGCGAGTCCGAAGTCGGCGAAGTAGAGCCGGCGGCCGTCGGTCAGGATGTTGGTGAAGTGAGCATCGAAGTGGACGAGTCCGCGAGAACTCATGAAATCAGTCCCGTCCATCAAAGCTTTCTCCACCCAGCCGAAGGGCGAGCCGTCCCCGCCTTCCTGCACGGCGGGTTCGCGGTGGTCGGCCAGCCATCCGGCGAGTGTGTGCGGCACGTGCTCCAGGAAGACCACCAGGCTGCACGATGACCGGCCGATGGCCTCCAACCGGTCACGAACGGCGGGTGATCCCTCCCAGTGAGCGACGGCCCCCTCCAGGCCCCCGAACTCGTCCGTGAATCCTTCGGGAGGCGAGTCGGGCAGAACCCGCCAGTGGTACATCAGGGGGAATCCCGCATACTCGTCGCCGAGAACCCAGTTCGTGGTCATGGTGTGCACGGCGAGCTCCCGCCAGGCGCCGAACCCGGCCGAGCCCACGCCGTACTGGTAGAACATCGGCAGATCGAAGACATTCGCCGTCGACCGCACGTTCTCCGGGCGCAGTTCGATGTCCGTCAAAGGGATCCGCTTGACGAAGACGCGCGTTCCGTCGACGTCCAGCTCCGCCGATCTGCCGCCGATGCCCGACCCGAACGGGGCAGCGGCTGCCACGACCGCCTTCAGCCGGTGGTCGCTCACCAAGGAGAGCTGCGTGCTCACGGTCCCGTAGCCGGCCAGCCGCGCGGCGCGCCACGAATCCCGGTCCAGCATCGACGGCTCCTCGGTGCCCGGACCAGGGCGTCGGCAATCCCGCGTACGGCACCGACCTTACGCGTCACCGCCGAACCGGGATCGTCGTGCGCCCGCCCTCGCACCGGTACACCCCGACCGCCGGGATCCGCGTCGGACACGGCCGATTCGGTGGTGTCACGGCTCTGGGAAGTGCAAGGCCCCGGGGCTACCCTCCGCGCATGATTCCCACGGTTGTCTGGGGTACCGGCAACGTCGGCCGCGCGGCGATCCGCGCCGTCGAGGCCCATCCGGCACTGACACTCGCCGCCGTCCTCGTGCACGATCCCGCCAAGGTCGGCCGTGACGCGGGCGAGCTCGGCGGTCTCGGGCGCACGCTCGGGGTCGCGGCCACCGACGACATCGCCGCCGCCCTGGCCGCCCGCCCCCGCGCGGTGGTCTACGCGGCGTCCGGCGACATCCGCCCCGATGACGCGCTGGCCGACATCGGGCGGGCGATCCGGTCCGGTGCGGTGGTCGTCACGCCCTCCCTCTATCCGCTCTACGACCAGCGCAACGCTCCGCCCGAACTGCGGGACCCGATCCTGGCCGCCGTCGCCGAGGGCGGCGGCTCCCTCTTCGTCTCCGGTGTCGACCCCGGCTGGGGCAACGACGTCCTGCCGTTGCTGATCAGCGGCCTCGGGACCGAGGTGGACGTCATCCGCTGCCAGGAGATCTTCGACTACTCCACGTACGAGCAGGAGGATTCGGTCCGCCATCTGATCGGGATGGGGCACCCGATGGACTACCAGCCACTGATGCTGGCGGAGGGCGTTCCGACGATGGTGTGGGGCGGTCAGATACGTCTGATGGCGCGGGCGCTGGGCGTCGAGCTGGACGAGATCCGCGAGACGCTGGACCGCCGGGCGCTGGAGACGACGGTGACAACGCGCACGATGGGCGAGTTCGCGGCCGGCAGTCAGGGCGCCGTGCGCTTCGAGGTGCAGGGCGTCGTCGACGGCGTGGCCCGCATCGTCATCGAGCACATCACCCGGATCCACCCCTCGTGCGCCCCGGACTGGCCCACCCCGCCCGACGGGGTGGGCGCGCACCGGGTGGTGATCGAGGGGCGGCCCCGTATCGAGGTGACGGTCGAGGCCTCGGACGAGGGCGAGAACCGGTCGGCGGGCGGCAACGCCACGGCGGTCGGGCGGCTCGTCTCGGCGATCGACTGGCTGGTGGACGCGGAACCGGGCCTGTACGACGCACTCGACGTACCGCTGCGGCCTGCGGTCGGCAGGCTGGGAAGGAGACCGGCATGATCATCGATGTTCCGGAGGGCCAGGAGCCCATCGGTTACGTGTGGGGGGAGATGGTCCCCGGGATCGGCGTCGCCGCCGCCACGTTCTCGATGTCCGTGTACGAGCACACGACGTTGGGGCTCCGCGAGTTCGAGGCGGCCCGGCTGCGGGTGGCGCAGATCAACGGGTGCCTGTTCTGCCTGGACTGGCGGACCGAAAGGGACGGGACGAAGGTCGAGGAGGAGTTCGCCGAGGCGGTGACCCGGTGGCGTACGACCGAGGCCTTCGACGAGCGGACCCGGCTCGCGGCGGAGTACGCCGAGCGGTACACGCTCGACCATCACGGTCTGGACGACGCGTTCTGGCAGCGGATGACCGCGCACTACAGCCAGGCGGAGATCGTGGAGCTGACGATGAGCATCGGCTCGTGGCTGGCGTTCGGGCGGCTCAACCATGTGCTGGGGATCGACGCGGTGTGCGTTCTGCCCGGTCACTGACGGAGTCCGGGGCCGCCGGGTTGGCACTCCCGGCCCCGGGCTCTTTGTGGGCTCCCCGACGTGCGCGGGTCGCCTACAGGTCGGTCGCGATGATCCGTTCGATGTTGCGCTCGGCGAGCGCGGTGATGGTGACGAACGGGTTCACGCTGGTGTTGCCGGGGATCAGCGCCCCGTCGATGACGTACAGGCCGGAGTAGCCGTGCAGCCGGCCGTAGTTGTCGGTGGCCTTGTCCAGGACGGCGCCGCCGAGCGGGTGGTAGGTGAGGTGGTCGCCCCAGATCTTGTAGACCCCGAAGAGGTCCGTGCGGTAGATCGTGCCCTCCTTCTGGTTGATCTTGTCGAAGATGGTCTTCGCGGCGTCGATGGACGGCTGCTTCCACGCCGTCTGCCAGTCCAGTTCCGCCCTCCCGGCCGCAGCGTTCCAGGTGAACCGGGCGCGGTGGGGGTTCTTGGTGATGGAGAGGTAGAACGACGCCCACGTCTCGATGCCGGTGGGCAGCGGCGCGATCTCGGCGAACGCTCCCCCGGCGTCCCAGTTGTCGATGCCGCCGGTGGGGATGGACGACTGGACCTTCCCGGTCGGGTCCCAGAGGTGGTTGGCCCGGCCGCACATGACGTTGCCGTTGTCGCCCCAGCCCCGGCCGATCTCGTCGTTGAGGAGGGGCAGCGCGCCGGTGGCCTTGAGGCCGACGAGCAGTTTGCTGGTGCCGACACTGCCCGCGGCGAAGAACACCTTGTCGGCGGTGACGGTCTTGGTGACGGTGGTCCGGCCGCCGGTGTCGAGCTGGTCGATGAGCACGGTGTAGCCGCCGCCCGGGGCCGGGGTGACCGTGGTGACCTTGTGCAGCGGGGAGATGGTGACCCGGCCGGTCGCTCTGATCCGGTCGATGTAGGTCTTCTGGAGCGATTTCTTGCCGTGGTTGTTGCCGTAGAGGATCTCCCCGTCCAGGGCTGACTTCGGGACGGCCCCGGCCGCCTCCTGCTTCATGTAGTCCCAGTCGTAGACGGCCGGCACGAAGAGGAACGGGAAGCCGGAGCGCTGGGCATGTTTTCGGCCGACCCTCGCGTACTGGTAGCAGCCGACGCTGTCGAACCAGGCGGGGTCGATGGTGGTGACGCCCAGTCCGCTGTTGGCGCGCGGGTAGTAGGTGCTGTACATCTCCGCGGCGTTAACCGTCGGGAGGATCGCGCCGAAGTTCTCCCGGCGCGGGGTGACGGCCATACCGCCGTTGACCAGGGAACCGCCGCCGACGCCCCGGCCCTGGTAGACCGTGATGCCGCCGAACTCCTCGGCGTCGAGGATGCCGGTGTAGCGGTTGACGCTCTTGTCGATGGGGAAGCCGAGGAAGTTGCTCAGCGGCTGCTTGGTCCGGGTGCGCAGCCAGAAGGAGCGGTCGTCCGGCCTGGTGGTGTTGGCGAAGATCTTGCCGTCCGCGCCGGGGGTGTCCCAAGCCATGCCCATCTCGACCATGTGGACGTCCGTGCCGGCTTCGGCGAGGCGGAGGGCGGCCACGGAGCCGCCGTATCCGGTGCCGACGACCAGGACCGGTACATGAGCCCCGGATCCGATCGGCGCCGCCGCCGCACGGACGTCCGCCCATGCCCGTGGAGCGTGGCCGGCGATCGCCGCGGCACCCAGAAGAGAACCTGTTCCAGTGATGAATCTTCGTCGCGAAACACCCTTGGTCTCGCTGTTCTGCATGGTAGTGTCGTTCATGTGACACACCTCACTCTCGGCAGAGTGCAACAGGTTCTACTGCTGTTCGCGTGGTAAGTCACGAGAAACTTGGGGGTAACTTCCCGGGGACACCCCGGTACGACGAAGGAGCCCCGGACCGTGCGGTCCGGGGCTCCTCGTGGTGTTCGGTCGCGCTGGGATCAGTAGGCGCCGAAGACGTTGTCGATCGAGCCGTAGCGGTCCGCGGCGTAGTTGCACGCGGCCGTGATGTTGGCGACCGGGTCGTAGCTGTCCGTCGAGGTACCGGGCACGTGGTAGGCCTGGAACGTCGGGTCGATGACCTGGAGCAGACCCTTGGACGGGGTGCCCTTGACCGCGTTGGAGTCCCAGTTGTTGATGGCGTTCGGATTGCCGGAGGACTCGCGCATGATGTTGCGGTGGATGCCCTCGTAGGTGCCGGGGATGCCCTGCTCGGCCATGACCGCCAGCGATTCCCTGATCCAGCCGTCGAGGTCGTTCGTGTAGGTGACGACCTCCTTCGCGGCGGCCGGAGCGGCCTTGGCCACGGGGGCCGCGTCGATACGTTCCGAACGGTCCGCGCGGTCCGCCGAAGCGCCGCGCGCTGCGGACGGGGAAGCCTTGGACGCCTTGTCGTCCGACGAGGCGTCGGACTTGGCCCCGATGACCAGCTTGATACCCGGGTGAATGAGATCGGGATTCGATCCGATGATCTTCCGGTTGCCTTCGTACAGCTGCTCCCAGCCGCCGCTGACGGAATGCTCGCGGGCGATCTTGGAAAGGGTTTCGCCGGCCACCACGGAATGCTTGGCGGGGGCGGCCTTCGCGGCGGAATTCGCCTGGGCGACCACCGCGGCGGGCGCCACGGCCTGCGGGGCTGCGGCGGGTGCGGGAGCGGCGAAGGCGCTGGTGGCACCGATCACCGGGAGGGCGAGGACGGCTCCACCGGTGGTCACGGCGGCGAGGCCGCGGCCGAGCGAGGTGGACTTGGGGCGGCGGTGCTTACCCTGTGCGGGCATGGGGGATTTCCTCTCCGGCGCCTGCGAGGTGAGCTGTCGGGTTCAGACGGGAGATGTCTGGCCGCACGGTCGTGCGACTTCACCCCAAGCCGTTCCGGTTACGGATCGGCGACTTACCTGGGTCCCCCGCTCCTGCCGTACGTGAGTGGGTTTCGGATTCCCGGACGGCGGCAGGATTCGGCGTTCCATCCGGATTGACGGTGACCGTAGGCGAGAAACATCGGACGGAACAAGCCCCGCATTCCTGATTCCCTTTTCCACGCATGATCGAATTGCGGAATTTCCCGATCGGGCCGCGCCGTCATGGCGTCAACTTTCTTCGCACAGAAGGGAACCGATACGTCCGCTTCGACGTCCGGACCCTCGGACGTGACGCTCACCACTCCCTCGCGGCGATGGCGAAAACGAGACTCAGCAAATACCCCCAGTACCCCCGATAAGCCTTTTATGGATCAGGAGACCCATAGAGGTCAAATCGACCATTTCGGAATAACAAAACGGGCTAATCGGGCACTCCAGGCGGGGGCGGTCGAAGGGCCCGCGCGGCGATCGCTTACGGTGTGGGGTGGAGACTAGTAAGCCAACCCTTACCTCCGACGTACGCTGTACCTGCCCGCGTTCGCCCGCCCCGAAGGATCACCACGCCATGACACGCCCCGTCCGCGTCGCCATTGTCGGAGCCGGCCCCGCCGGTATCTACGCTGCGGACGCGCTGCTCAAATCCGAGGTCTGCCAGGACCCGGGGGTCTCCATCGACCTCTTCGAGCGCATGCCCGCACCCTTCGGCCTCATCCGCTACGGCGTGGCCCCCGACCACCCGCGGATCAAGGGCATCGTGAAGGCCCTGCACCAGGTGCTGGACAAGCCCCAGATCCGGCTCTTCGGCAACGTCAGCTACCCGAACGACATCGACCTGGACGACCTGCGCTCCTTCTACGACGCGGTGATCTTCTCCACCGGCGCCGAGGCCGACCGCGCGCTGGACATCCCCGGCATCGAGCTGGACGGCTCCTACGGCGCGGCCGAGTTCGTCTCCTGGTACGACGGACACCCCGAGGTCCCGCGCACCTGGCCGCTCACCGCGGAGAAGGTCGCCGTGCTCGGCGTCGGGAACGTGGCCCTGGACGTGGCCCGGGTCCTGGCCAAGACGGCCGACGAGCTGCTGCCCACCGAGATCCCGGACAACGTCTACCAGGGCCTCAAGCAGAACAAGGCGCTGGAGGTGCATGTGTTCGGGCGGCGTGGCCCGGCACAGGCCAAGTTCAGCCCGATGGAGCTGCGGGAGCTGGACCACTCCCCCAACATCGAGGTCATCGTCAACCCCGAGGACATCGAGTACGACGAGGGCTCCATCGCGACCCGCCGCGAGAACAAGCAGGCCAACATGGTCGCCCAGACCCTGGAGAACTGGGCGATCCGCGACGTCGGCGACCGCCCGCACAAGCTGTTCCTGCACTTCTTCGAGTCCCCGGTCGAGATCCTCGGCGAGGACGGCAAGGTCACCGCGCTGCGCACCGAGCGCACCGAGCTGGACGGCACCGGCAACGTCCGGGGCACCGGGCAGTTCACCGACTGGGACATGCAGAGCGTCTACCGTGCCGTGGGCTACTACTCCGAGGAGCTGCCCAAGCTCCCCTTCGACGTCACCTCCGGCACCGTCCCGCACGAGGCGGGCCGCGTCATCGCCGGGGACGAGCACATGGCCTCGGTCTACGTCACGGGCTGGATCAAGCGCGGCCCGATCGGTCTGATCGGACACACGAAGGGCGACGCCAACGAGACGGTCGCCTGCGTCCTGGAGGACCGTGCCGCCGGCCGTCTGCCCGAGCCCGCGACGCCCGCTCCGGAGGCCGTCGAGGCGTTCCTCCAGGACCGGGGCGTCCGGTACACGACCTGGGAGGGCTGGCACAAGCTGGACGCCCACGAGCAGGCGCTGGGTGCGGCCCAGGGCCGTGAGCGGATCAAGGTCGTGGAGCGCGAGGGCATGCTGGACGCCTCCGGCGCCTGACCGGCAGGACGCATTTCCCGGCACCTTCTAGGAGGCCGGATCCGGGGCACCCGTCGCACGCCCCGGGTCCGGCCTCCTGAACGTGCGCCACAGATCGGGCCCGGACTCCCGCTCCGTCCGGGGCCGCCGGGCCTCCGCAGTCGCGGTCCAGCGGGCGGCGAGCAGGAGCGCGATGTCGTCGGGGCGGTCGGTGGCCGCCCGGGCCTCGCCGATGACCTGGTCGGCCGTCTCGGCCAGGGGGACCGCGCCGATGTGTTCGACGGTGGCGCGCAGCCGCTCGATCCCCTCGTCGATGTCCGTCCCCGGGCGCTCGATCAGCCCGTCCGTGAACAGGGCCAGCATCGCCCCCGGTTCGAGCCGCATCTCCGTGACCGGGTAGGCGGCGTCCCCGTCGACCCCGAGCACGATGCCGCCGGGCAGGTCCAGCACTTCCGTCCGGCCGTCGGGCCGCCGCAGCACGGGCTGCGGATGCCCCGCCCGTACGGCACGCGCCACGCCGGTCACCGGGTCCAGGGCGATGTAGCAGCAGCTCGCGAACTGTCCCGGGTCGAGGTCAATCAGCAGCCGGTTGGTGCCGCTCATCACCTCCCGCGGATCATGATTGCTCAGCGCGAACGCCCGTACCGCACTGCGTAGTTGGCCCATTGTCGCAGCGGCGGAGACACCGTGGCCCTGTACGTCCCCGATGATCAGGGCGAGTTCGCGGCCGGTCTCGATGACGTCGTACCAGTCGCCGCCCACGTCCATGCCCTGGGTGCCGGAGAGATAGCGCCCCAGCGTGTCCACCCCGTCCACCTCGGGCAGCCGGTGCGGCAGCAGGGCGTCCTGGAGCCCGCGGGCGAGGGCCGACTCGCTGTCGTAGCGCTGGGCGCGTTGCAGGGCCTGCGCGATCAGTCCGGCCAGGGCCGTCAGGACCGTACGCTCCTCCGGGCTGAAGCCGCGGGGCCGGTCGAAGCCGAGGATGCAGGAGCCGACGGGCCGTCCCGACGCGATGAGCGGCAAAAACGCCCGCGCCCCGACGTCCGCGTCGATCGGGATGCCCGGATAGGCCTCGGCCAGGCGCTGCATGGACTCGAAGAAGATCGGGCGGCCCGTGGTGAGGGTCTCCACCCCGGGAATGCTGACGTCGAGCCCGACCCCGTCGAAGCGGTCGAGGAAGCCCTTGGGGAATCCCGTCTCCCAGGCCAGGTGGAGATGGCGCTCGTTCAGCAGATAGATCGCCAGCTGACGGCCGCCGAACGCAGGCAGCAGCTCGTCCGTGACCACCGAGGAGACCTGACGGGCCGTAACCGCCTCGGTCAGCGCGATGGCGAGGGCCACCGGGCGGTACAGCGCGGAGGAACGGTCGGCGGTCGAGCCGATGCCAAGGCCCGGCGTGGTGACGGAGCCGGGTGCGTAGGCCGGCTGGTCGGTCGCCTGGAGGACCACGCTCACCCCGTCGTGCCCCGGGTACAGGGACACCGATAGCCAGAGCGATGGCGGACGCCGGGCGAGGAAGTGAACGGGCTCGTCGGCGATCAGGGCGGCCCGGTAGTGGTCCTCGTATGCCTCGTGCCCGAACCACGGCAGGGCCTGCCACACCGGATGGCCCACGAGTTCGGTACGGGAGTGGCCGAGGAGTTCCTCGGCGAGGCCGTTGGCGTAGGTGATCCGGCCCAGCCGGTCCAGGGAGAGGATCCCCCGGGGCAGCCGGTCGGCGGCCTCCGGCACGACGGGGCCCGCACCGAGGTCGACCAGGAAGCCGGTCAGGTGGCCGGCGGACACATCGCCGTCCGGGTGGGTCCAGCGGCCGGACAGCTCCAGCAGATGGGACCGGCCGTCGGGGCCGCGCAGCCGCATCCGGCGCACCACCGGTTCGGCGGACTCCACCGTCTGCCGGGCCAGCGCCCACAGCCCGTACACGTCCTCGGGGACCAGCCGTTCGGCGAGCGCGTCGACCGTGCCCGGGAAGGCGTCGGGCTCGGAGCCGAGGATCGCGCAGAGTTCGTCGTCGGCGGAGACCCTCCCGGAGTGCAGGTCCCAGTCGAAGCGGCCGACCCGTACCGGGGGCGTGTGGGCGGCGGGCAGCTGCACGGGGACCGGCTCGGCGTCCCACACGCAGTCGACGCCCCTTCGCTCCAGATCGGTGAGCGCGGCGCCGAGCCGGCGGCCCAGCCGGTGGAGCCGTTCACCGTCGGCGGGGGCGACGGGTTCCCCCGGCGTGGAGGCCCGCAGGACCGCCAGCACGCCCATGCTGCCCCGGGGCCCGGTGATCGGCACCCACAGCGAACCGAACGGGAACGGCAGCCCGGCCATCAGCTGCGGGAAGCGGCGCATGGCCTCCTCCGCGTCGGAGAGCAGCACGGGCCGCCCCGAGCGGTAGGCCTCGGACACCGGGAAGGGGCGGTTCACATGCATCCGCCACCAGGGCCGGAACAGCGGGCCCGGCAGTCCGGCGAGCACCGCGAGCCGGAGAAGCCCGGGCGTCCCGCTGCGCAGATAGACACCGCCCGCGTAGCCGTCGCTCGACTCGACGGCGCTGACGAGGGCCTGGGCGAGTACGAGGGACAGCTCGTCGGGCGCACGGCCAGCGTCGGCCGCCCCGGCGACGGTCCCATGTCCGGCGGGCGGGGAAGACCGGGGCGTATCGTGCCGGGTCACAGAGCCAGCATGCTCCCGATCCGGGGTGCCTCGCACCTCCGGCGACCGGCCACTCCCCTGTGGCGGCCGGTCGTCGGAGGCGGGATCAGTACAGCTTGGCGACGGCGGTACGGGTCGTCTTCTTGAAGCCCTCCAGCGGAGCGCCGTCCAGCTCGCCCAGCTGGCCCCACTCGACGACGGTGACGGCCCGGCCGTCGCGGCCCACGGAGAACAGCCCGATGTCGGTGGAGCCGACCTCCGGGTACGACGTGTCGATGCTGTAGACGTGCGCCCCCTCCTCGATGGTGATCCGGCCCTGGTAGAGCGCCTCGCCCTCCAGGCCGGGGTCCTGCTCCTTCAGCCGGTCGAGGCAGGTCTCCAGGGCGCCCCGCAGTTCGGCGGCGAGCGCCTTGGCCTTGGCGCTGGTGGGGGCGACCGTGATGGTCTGGCGGGCGTTGGTGTCCAGTTCGGTACGGAAGTCCCGGTGGCGGGTGCCGGCCGCCGGGGCGATCCCGGTGGTGCAGACGGACCCCTCGGCCGGCACGCCCTTGCGGATGGGCCCGGCCGTCCAGGGGGTGTGGGAGGCGGGCAGCTGGCTCGCGCTCAGGAACTTCGGCTGAGCGGGAGCGGCGGCCGGGGCCGCGGCGGCGGGCACCTGGGCCAGAGCGGTGACGGCCAGGCCCGTGGCCATGACGGTGACGAGGGCGGTGCGGAGGTTGCGCATGGTGAGGTTTCCCCGTTTCGGATGGTGCGGTCAGGTGGTGCGTACCGTGCGGCCGTTCGCTCGTACGTACGGCGTGGCGCCGAGGCGTACGGAGCCCCGTGAGGGCCGGACGGCGGCGGAGTGGAACGGGCACCAGCCTGGGCCGCAGCCCCGGATCCGGACAAGCGCGACACGGCTTGCGGCCGGGCTGGAACCGTCCCACCCCCGTTGACGTGGGTGTTCTCGGAGGGCTGGAACGCCCTGGAACGGCGGCAGGGGAGGACGAGCGTGTCGGGTGACGCCGAGGGGGCCGCACGGGCGGTGCTGGCGGAGCGGCTGAGCGCGCTGCGGGAGGGATCGGGCCGGACGTACGCGTCGCTGGCCCGCCGCATCGGGGTGAGCGGCTCGACGCTGCACCGGTACTGCACGGGGCAGACGGTGCCCGCGGAGTTCGCCCCGGTGGAGCGGCTGGCCCGGCTGTGCGGCGCACCGGCCGAGGAACGGGAGGCGCTGCACCGCCTGTGGCTCCTGGCCGACGGCGAACGCCTCGACCGGCAGGGGGTGGTGGAGGCGTCGGGGGCGGTGGAGCAGGGCGCGGAGGCGAAGGTGGCCGGGGCGCCGTCGGAGGGCGTGGCGGGGTCGCCGCCGGAAGGGGCCCGGTCCGGGCCGCCCGACGAGGAGCCGCCGCACGCGGTGCCGCTCCCCGGCACAGCACCCGAAGCCGTGCCCCTCCCCGCCCTCACCCCGACCCCCGGCTCCGGCTCCGTCTCCGTCTCCGTCTCCGTCTCCGGGCAGTCCAGCGCGATCGGCCGCCGCGCGCCCCGGATTCCGGCACTCCGGTCACCTCGCGCACGCCGGTACGGGCAGGGATTCGGCGTCCTCGCCGCGGCGGTCCTCGTCCTCGCCCTGGTCGTGGCCTTCGTGCGGCCGTGGTCGTCGGGCCCCGACGGGCGCTCGTCGGTGGCCCAGGTCCCGGGTGCGCCCCCGGTGGACACCCCGGGGTCCCCCTCGTCCGGTTCCCCGAAGCCCGAGAAGCCGCAGGGCACCGCGAGCGGGTCCGCGAGGAGAACGCCTTCGGGCAGCCCCTCGCCGACCACGTCACCCGAGGTCGGGCCGCGCGACGAGAGCCTCCCCCGGTCCTCCGGGCCCTCGTCCGGCCCGGCGGCCGGGCGGGTTCCGTTCACCTGGACCGGTGACGATCACGTCTGGAAGAACGGCTGTGACCACTCCTATCTCCTCGACCGGGCGCCCACCGCCGTCCCGCCGCCCCCGGTGCAGGCCGACGCGGCGTCCTGGGCCGGGGCGCTCGGCGCGGTGCACGCGGGCGAGACCGGGGTCCGGATCACCTTGCAGGGCCGGGACGACCGGGCCGTCGTGCTGGAGTCCCTGCGGATCCGGGTGGTCGAGCGCGGCTCACCGGCCCCGGGCCGGGTCTACCGGATGAGTTCCGGCTGCGGCGGGTCCCTCACCCCGAGGATGTTCGACGTGGATCTCGACGCCTCCCGCCCCGTGGCCCGCTCGGTCGCGGGCAACGACTCGGGCGAACCCATCGAGGCGGTCGCCTTCCCGTACCGCGTATCGGTCACCGACCCCGAGGTCTTCCTGATCACCGGCCGTACGGTCGGCTGCGACTGCTCCTGGGTCGCGGAGCTGGCCTGGAACAGCGGCGGCCGGTCCGGCACGGTGCGCATCGACGACGGCGGGCGGCCGTTCCGTACGAGCGGGGTGCGCGGGCACTCCGTACTCGACTACGACACGGCCACCGGCCGCTGGGCGCCCGTGGTGGAGGACGACGAGGCCGGGTCCTGAGCCGGTGACCGGGGCGCGGAGGCGGGCGGGGCCGGGGGCGCTCATGCTGGTGGGACGGGCGGCGTGCCCGGCGGACCGGTGTCGGCCGCAGACGATCCTGGTGGAGGTGCCGATGGATCCCGTCACGGCCCTGCGGCGGATCGCCTTCCTGCTGGAACGCTCGCAGGCCGCCACGTACCGGGTGAAGGCCTTCCGTACGGCGGCCGCGGCGGTGGACGCGATGGCTCCAGGGGAGGCGGCCGAGCGGGTGGCCGCGAAATCCCTGCAGCGGGTGACCGGCATCGGACCGCGTACGGCCGAGGTGATCCGGGAGGCCATCGCCGGAGAGACGCCCGGGTATCTGGACCGGCTGGAGAGGGAAGCCGAGGCCGAGCCGCCCGTCGAGGGCGGGCAGGACCTCTTCGCACGGCTGTCGGGCGACTGCCATGTGCACTCGGACTGGTCGGACGGGGGCAGCCCGATCGAGGAGATGGGCCGGACCGCCGCGGAGCTGGGGCACGCGTGGGCCGTCCTCACCGACCACTCGCCCCGGCTGACGGTGGCGAGGGGCCTGTCGCCGGAGCGGCTGCGGGAGCAGCTGGAGGTGGTGAAACGGCTCAACGAGGAGTGGGCCCCGTTCCGGCTGCTCACCGGGATCGAGTGCGACATCCTGCCGGACGGCTCGCTCGACCAGGAGGACGAGCTGCTGGAACGGCTCGACGTGGTCGTGGTCTCCGTCCACTCCAAGCTGCGGATGGACCCGGCCCCGATGACCCGGCGGCTGGAGGCGGCGGTGCGCCATCCGCGGGCCGATGTGCTCGGCCACTGCACGGGGCGTCTGTTGGACGGGCGTGGCCGCCCCGAGTCGCGGTTCGACGCGGAGCGGGTCTTCGGGGCCTGCGCCGAGGCCGGGACGGCGGTGGAGATCAACTGCCGCCCGGAGCGGCGGGACCCGCCCCTGCGGCTGCTGCGGGCGGCCGTCGCGGCGGGGACGCTGTTCGCGATCGACACGGACGCGCACGCCCCGGGCCAGCTCGACTGGCAGCGGTCGGGGTGCGCCCGTGCGGAGGAGTGCGGGGTGCCGGCGAACCGGGTGGTGACGACCTGGAGCGCGGAACAGCTCCTGGAGTGGGCCGGCTGATCCTCACGCGCCCGCCGGACCCTCGGCACCGCACGCGCCCGCCCGCCGCCGGAGGTGTGTACGTCCTCCGGGGGCGGGCGGACGGGCAGGCGTCGGCGGTGCTACTTCTGGGGGTAGATGTCGCCCGCCTCCATGGCGCTCTGCTGCTCGCTCCGGTCCCGGATCGTCCGGGACTTCTTCTCCAGCCGCTCGCGCTCCTGCGGATCGCTCGCGCGCTCTGCCTGCTCGTGGAGCTGCTGGGCCTTCTCACGCATCTGCCGAGCCAGGTCGGCGGGTTCGTCCGAACCGCTCATCACCACTCCTTGGGCGCCGGGTACGGGACATCTGCCCCCAGCGAACCAGCGACCCGCCGTCTCCGCATCCCGCGTGCCACGTGCCCGGGGGCGGATCGCCGGAATCGGCGGTGCCGCCGCGTCCCGGACGGTCAGGCGGGCTGACGGCCGAGGCGTTGCAGGAGCGCGCGCAGCCGGGGGTGGCGCGCGTGCGCCTCGCCCGAGCGGCGGTCCAGCTCCTCACCGAGCCGTTTGGTGCGCTCCTCGATGTCGAGTTCGGCCAGCACCCGGTCGATCTCGGCCAGCAGAGCCCCGTGCAGCTGCCACTGGCGCGGGTGCTCCTGGACGTCCTCCAGCAGCAGGTCAGCCACCCGGTCGCGGGTGGCGCGGCTGCGGACGAGTGCGGCGGTGAGCCGTTCCTCGGCCGCCTCCGCGTCGGCGGCGAGCTGGGTGGTGACCAGGACGGCGAAGCTCTCGATGGCTTCGGCGAGGCGGCCGAAGAGCTCCTGGAGCAGTTCCGACACATCGGCGGGGAAGAGTGATTCCTCGGTACGGGCCTTCGCCAGGTCGGTGAGGGTGCGGGACAGGACGCGCAGGACGACGGCGCAGATCTCAAGCGTGTCGAGCCCGGTCCGCAGGACGACCCGGTGGAGCAGCCCTTGTCTCACCCTGGGGTTGAGGGTGAGACTTTCCTCCGCCTGGCGCAGGGAGGCGTCGACCTCCACGATGTCGTGGTCGAGTCTGCGGGCCTCGTGCAGCCGGGCGGCGGCCCGGGAGACGGGGTTGTTCCCCACGACCTCCTCGCCCATGCTGCGCAGCATCGTGCCCATCCGGGCGGCCAGCGACTCGATGGAGGAGCCGGCCGACCCGACCCAGACGGGCGGGGCGAGCAGCAGGTTGAACAGGAGCCCGACCACAGCGCCGATCAGGGTCTCCCACACCCGGTCCCAGGCGGTGTCGGCGACCTGGGAGACGCCGAGGACGAGCATCGCGCTGATCGCCACCTCGGGCACGAACTCGTTGACCCGGACCAGCCGTCCGATCAGCAGCGAGGTGAAGATGGTGAGGCCGAGGCTCCACCAGCTCAGCCCCACCAGGGAGCTGAAGCCGATGGCGATGAGTACGCCGACGATGACGGAGTTCACCCTGCGGATACCGGTCGTGAGGGTCGCGTAGAGGGTCACCTGGACGACCAGGAGCGCGGTGAGCGGCGCGGTCAGCGGGGCCGGTTCGGGCAGGAGCCAGACGGCCACGGAGTAGGCGATGACGGCGGCGGCCGTCGAGCGCAGCGTCTGCACCCCGGCGGGTTCGGTGGTGCGCTGCACGAGTTTGACGACGGGGGCGGAGACTCGGGGCATTCCTTGACGGTGCCCCGATTCGCCCCGCCGCAGCGCTCCTCCCGGCCGGGCTCCGCCGTACGGCCCCGCATCCCGGCGCGGAAACCCGCACGGCGTGCGCGGGGCCGCGGTCGGAGGGACCCTGGAGGCATGGCTCTACTACTGAATCCCCCAGGAGAGACACCGCCGGCCGAGGGTTCCATCAGCGAGGCCCACGAGGAACGCGCGGACGGAGGGCTGTGGGAGCACCCGGGCGTGTGGACCGCGCTGATCGTGCTGGGAGCGCTCGTGGTCGCCGGATTCTTCCTCGCCCGGATCTTCGGCTACGGATGACCGGCAAGGCGTCCGCATCGGCGCGCCGGACCGCCGACGCGCTGCTGGAGGAGTGTGGGCGGACGTACGCGGCGGAGGCGGGGATCCGGCTGCGCGACACCCCGCAGCCGCTCTACCAGCTGCTGGTGCTGAGCCATCTGCTGAGCGCCCGGATCCGTGCCTCGGTCGCCGTGGCCGCCGCGCGGGCCTTGTTCGCACATGGGATGCGCACGCCGCGCCGGATGGCGGACGCGACCTGGCAGCAGCGCGTGGACGCGTTGGGCGAGGGCGGCTATCGCCGCTACGACGAGCGGACCTCCACCCAGCTCGGGGAGGGCGCCCACCTCGTCCTCGACGTCTGGAAAGGCGACCTGCGGCGGCTGCGCGCGGAGGCGGACGGCGACACGGAGGCGTTGCGGCGCGGGCTCCGGCGTGTCCCGGGCATCGGCCCGGCGGGAGCCGACATCTTCGTACGCGAGGTGCAAGGCGTGTGGCCGGAGACCGGGTTGTGGGTCGGCGCCAAGGGGATCCAGGGGGCCGAGCGGCTCGGTCTGCCGACCTCGGCCGGCCAGCTGTCCGAGGCGGTGCGCGACCGGGACCGGGCCGCGTTCGCCGCGGCGCTGGTCAGGGCGGCTCTCGACCGGGAGACCGCCGAGACGGTCCGGGAGGCGGCCCTCGCCGGGAAGTGACCGCCGCGCGGAGGAGTGACCACCGCGCGGCCTCCCGAAAGCCCAAGCCATGGCGAAGGCGCCCGGGCCGTACGGTGACGGCCGCGGGCGCCCCGCTCACTCTCAGCGGTCGGAAGCAGCCCGCGACGCGCGTGCCAGGGCCTCCTCACGGCGGGCCTCGGCCTGTTCCCTCCTGCCTTCGGCCTTCAGCCGCTCGTTCTCGAGGGCGATGCCGTCCGATTCCTTGATCATGCCTTTGAGCCTCCGCGCCTTGGCGCGGGCTATCTCGGTGCTCTTTCCCACAGCTGCCTCCATGCCGCGAGGGAGATACGCGCTTCCTCCCTCCACTATGCATACGCGCGCCGCGGAACGCAGGGGCCTACAGCAGCGGATCCTCGTCCTCCGGTCCGCCGCCCTCGACCCGCAGCGCGAGGTCCTGGAGGACGTCGGCCGACGACACGTCGGTCTGCCCGGAGTCATGGACCTGGGCGAGCATCGTGAACGCGAGGGTGAAGGCGCTCACGAGCTGTTCGACCGCGCCGCCGACCTCGCGCCCGACGACGGCGACCACCTCCTCGACGGAGAAGTCGTCGGGGATGGCGATGTGGGGCATCGTCTCGTTCAGCAGGGCGGTGACGGCGCCCGCTCCCGCGTCCAGATCTTCTCGTTCGAGGTCCGCCTCCAGCAGACGCTGCATTTCGCGCGCCTCTGTGAGGATGCCGATCACGCGCTTCACGACTTCCCGTTGCTCCATGGGCGCCAGCCTAGGCTGTGCAACCCGGTCGCAACGTCCGGTCGAGTTGACTTGCGTCCGGTTGTCGCAGCGTTGCCGCGGCCGGAAAGGGGCAGGTCCATGGAGTGTGACCCACGATCACCCGCCGTCGAGCTGACACCCGCCGCAGCCGTTCTGCTGCGGCGGCTGCGGGCTGAGCACGGTCCGTTGATGTTCCATCAGTCGGGCGGCTGCTGCGACGGCAGCGCGCCGATGTGCTATCCGGCGGGTGAGTTCCGCACCGGGGGCTCCGATGTGCTGCTGGCGGAACTCGCCGTCGAAGGAATGTCCGAAAGGGTGCCCTTCTGGATGTCGCGGAGCCAGTACGCGGTGTGGGCACACACCCGGCTGATCGTGGACGTGGTGGAGGGCCGCGGCAGCGGATTCTCCCTGGAGGCTCCGGAAGGGGTGCGCTTCCTCATCCGTTCCCGTCTGGTGGAGGGGAACGGATGAGGAAGGGTGCTGCCCGTCAGGCTGTGTCGCGCACCGCGACGATGCCGTTGAAGACGCCCGCGTACGCGGTGCCGTCGGGGCCGATCGTGATGGGCGCCCAGTTGTTGTCGTAGGCGGGCCCGGCGCCGGTGAGGGTGCGCCAGCGGCTTTCGCCGGTACGGAAGTCGACGGCGGTCAGGTACCAGGCGTCGACGCCCAGGGCGTTGGGCTCCTTCTCGTAGAAGTAGAGGAGCCCGTTGGCGGTGGACAGCTTGGGGACGGTGGAGGGCGAGCGGACGGCGCTCTCCCACACCGTGTCGCAGCCGCTGCCGTCGGGCCGTACGTCGATCCGGGTGGCGCCGCCGACTACGCTGCGGCCCAGCAGCAGGGAGGTGGGGTTCTCGTAGCCGTGGTTGTTCTCGACGACGAGGCTGTTGCCCCAGCTGATCAGCGAGTTGTCGGTGGTGGACCGGCCGTGGCCGAAGACCGGCACCGAGCAGACGAGGCGGCGGTCGGCGGGGATGTCGACGTCCCGGTGGAAGACCAGGGCGTTCATCCGGTCGTCCGCGTTGTCGGTGATCGCGACGTACTGTTCGTCGGTGCCGAACAGGTCGGGGGTGGTGCCGGAGCCCTGGTTGACCGAGCCGGGTTTGGTGCCGGTGCCCCGGTCGTACGTCTGCCGCCACTGGATGCGCGGCGTTCCGTCCGCCTCGGCCGTGAAGCTGTAGAGGGCGTGGTCGGAGACGATGGAGACCGCGTCCCGGTCCACGGAGAACGAGTTCTGGATCTCCTCGCCGTCGAGCCGGACGGACCGGATCGCCGAGGTGGCCGGGTCGACCGTGCCGACCCGGCCGAGCCGGGTGACCCACCAGATGCGGCCCTGCCAGTCGGGCATCACGGAGGTCACCGGGTCGCAGTCGCCGCTGGGGAAGAGGTTGGTCCACGACACGCAGTCGTGCGGGACGTGTCCGGTGAGGTCCCAGTCGTCCTCGACGACGAACTCCCAGCGGCCGTCGGTGTCCTGCCGGTGGGCGATGCGCAGGACGTGCTGGCGTGAGTCGGCGAGGACGACCCGGTCCTGGTCGTCGAGGTAGAAGTAGGCGCCGCCCGAGGTGTCCTTGAAGATCTTGCCGAAGTCGAGCCGGGTGATCGCCTCGACCGTGGAGGACCGCTGCGGCAGCTTGTACTCGGCAAGGGTGTCGAGCGTGAGCGGGTCGAGCAGTTTGAGCAGGAAGCCGGTGAACGTTCCGCAGACCGTGATCAGCCGGCCGCCCGCGTCGAAGGTCGCGGTGGCGCACTCGCCGCCGACCGGGGCGATCTTCTCGCTGATAACCTCCGGGCTCCGGCCGAGCGGTCCGGCGTACGGGTGGGTGCCGCTGCCCGCCGCGTCCGCGTGCATGCCGCTGCGGCCGTTGAGGGGCGAGGTAGGGGTGTTGCGGAGGCGCCTGCCCGGGGACCGGCGACGCGGTGGCGGGAGCGCCTTCGTACCCCTTGACCAGGCGGTGGCCGGGGGCTTTGGGGATGTCGTCGGCCAGGGCGGGGGCCGTGGGCCCGGCCAGGGTGGGGGTGGCGACGGCGAGCGTCAGGGCCAGGGCGCGGGCGAGCGCACTGCGGTACGGCGGGGGCATCGGGCTCCTCGGTTACGGACGGGGGTCGCGCCGCCGCCCGACGTTAGGAGGAGCTCCGTGAAGTGTCCATGGAAACGAGGAGGGTTTCGCGGGCCCGACACGCTGCCGCAACATGCCCGGCCGGGGTGGGTTCCTCAGCGCTGCGGGCGCTTCGGGCGGGAGCGGTTCTCCTGGATGGCCCGGCGGATCTCCGCTGCCGTGGAGCGTGCGTGCTCCGTGGTGGCCATGTGGTCGGCGACCGAGGGCACGAAGCGGTGCAGCGGCTGCCGGCAGTGGGCGCACGGGGCGTCGGTCGTGAGGTGGTAGCCGTCCTCGCACAGCGGATCGGTGCAGGAGCCGGGCCGCAGGAGCTGTTCGGCGATGTCCTGGGCGCTCCAGCGGCGGCGGCCGTCCTCGTCCAGCTCGCCCAGCGCGTGGGCCCACCGGAGGTTCCAGCGCCGTTCGACGCGCTCGCGGAGCTGGGCGGCGCTGCGGACGGCGATCTCCTGGTGGATGAGGTCGTGGACGGTGCTGGGCACCCGCCCGCCGAGGGCCTGGAGGAGCTGGTGCGGCAGGGCCTGGAGGACATAGCCGCGGGGGTTGCTCCGGGCGTTCTCCCGCCAGCGGTCGCAGGAACAGGAGCCGTCGGGGCGCCGGGGCGCCTGGCAGCGGCCGCACAGGCCGCGGCACTCGGCGCACAGCCCGCCGTCGAGCCCGTCCAGATGGGGCGCGGGGGCCCGGCCGCACTCGTGGCAGCAGGCGGCGCACGGCCCGCAGAGCCGCTCGTTGCCCGCCTTGGTCGTCCAGGTCCGCATCTGGCACCGGCAGCACAGAGCGGTGTTGCAGTACTCGTGGTGGGCGGCGCCCGAGTGCCGGCCGGAGGGCGGAAAAGACATCTGCCCATTGTGCGGGATGTCCGGGGTGGATGCGGACGGTCAGGGGTGCAGGCTGCTGACCAGGTCGGCGGTGGCCCCGACGCCGTCGTGGATCGTCGGGGCCATGCTCGTACCCGCGAGGAAGAAGCCCAGCAGGAGGCAGACCAGAGCGTGCGACACCTTCAGTCCGCCGTTGCGCAGAAAGATCACCGCGAGGATCACCAGGAGCAGCACCAGTGAGATCGAAATGGCCATGACCAACCTCCTCCGCCGCGCCTGATTTGCGGCTTTCGGCCGCCAGTGTGGCGTAACGGAGGGGCCGTTCGGCGCACTGGCGTGTCCGCCGAACGGGTACTTCCGGGAGGTGGCGCGTTACGGGGTCGGCATGGTGTTCCGCCGGGCGCGCAGGAACCGTTCGAGCCCTGCCAGGTCGTCGGTGTTGAGGTGGTCGACCCCGGCGGCGAGCAGTTCGGACCAGACGGCCTCGCGTTCGGGGCCCGCCACGTCCGGGGTGGCCCAGAAGCGGATGCGGCGGCCTTCGCGGTGGGCGGTGGTGACGAGGGAGCGGAGCCGGTCGCGCTCGGCCCGGGGGAAGGGGCCGGCTCCGAGCCAGCCGAAGCTCTGGGTCCAGTTGGCGCTGACGAGCGGGGCGAAGGAGGCGGGGGCCGGGGTGCCGAGGTCGTCGAGGCGGCCGTCGTAGAAGGCGAGGCGGGTGCGCTGGGCCTCCATGGGGGCCCGGGCTGCGCGGTCGCCGGAGATGACGGCGGTGACGGCCCTGGGGACCACGCGGCCGTGCTGGTAGCGGGTGAACAGGCGGTGGTGGCGGCGCAGTTGCCGGTCCAGTTCCCGGTAGGCGGCGACGCCGTCGGCCTTGATGTCGATGAGGAGTTGGAGCGGGGCCCGGTGGTGCGGGTGGACGCTGCCGTGTCCGGCGCGGACGAGGGCGGCGAGCGGGTCGAGGTAGAGCGAGGCGAGGGTGCGGTTGGGGTCGAGGGTGGCGGGCTCGTGGGCGACGAGGAGTTCGCCGTCGACGAGGAAGATGTCCGCCTCGACGCTGGTGAACCCGTGGGCGAGCGCGTCGTGCAGCGGGCGCGGGTGGAGGTAGTCGTTGTGCGCGTGGGCGTGGCGTATCGGGCGCGGGCCGCGGGGGCGGGCGGGTGCGGCGGCCGCCGTCGCGGTGGGGACGGCGACGCCCGCGGCGGCGGTGGCGAGGGCGACGGTGAGCACGCGACGGCGGGTGACGTGGGCCATGGGGACTCCCTGAGCGGCGGACGGGGTCGCGACGAGTATGGGGGCGCGACCAGCCCTTCCGTCAGGTACCTGACAGGTGTTCGGCGATGTTTCACGCCATGGCCATCTCGGGGGCGGGTGGTCGGCCGGACATCTTCTGGCTAGAGCTGTCGCAGATGGTCGCGCAGCCGCCGCGCGGCTTCGGCCATCAGCGCGTCGACGCCCGGCTGCGCGCCTGCCGGGACCGACGACTCGGTCAGTACGGCGATGGCGAAGGCCTGTCCGTCGGCGTGCTCCACTACGCCGATCTCGTGTCGCAGGTTCAGCAGGGTGCCCGTCTTGGAGGACCACCGGCTCGCGTCGGAGCTGAAGTCCGGGGTCAGCCGATGGCGCAGCACGTTGTGGGCCAGGAGGTCGCGGAGCCGTTCGACCACCTCCGGATGGATCTTCGACGGGGTCCACAGAGCCTGGAGGAGGTCGACGAAGGAGCGGGCGCTGCCGGTGTTGGCACGGGTCGTGTCGAGCTGGGGAACCCGGTGGCCCCGGCCGCTGGTGCCCGCGTCGATGGCCAGCGCGTGGGCGAGGTGCACCTGGTCGGCGTCGAAGCGCTCCACGGGGGTGTCGAACAGCTCCTCCGTGCGGTGCCGGACCGTGATCCCGCGCAGGCCGGCTTCCCGGAGGAGGCCGGCGACCCGGGCGGGCGGAGTGAGGTCGAACAGCGCGTCGGCGGCGGTGCCGTCGCTCAGACAGGTGCTGAGGTAGAGCAGGTCGTCGATCGCGATCCGGGCGGGGTGCCGGAAGCGGCTGAGTCCGGTCGGGCCGGGCGTGGTGACGCGGCCGGGCGCCACATCCAGCAGGGTCGCGCCGTCCAGCTCACCGCGCCGGATGCGTTCGAGCGTGGCGAGCGCGAGCGGGACCTTCACCAGGGAGGCCGACGGCAGGTCCGTGTCCGGATCGATGCCCAGCTCCTCCCCCGTGCCCAGGTCCCGCACCAGCAGGCACGCGCGCAGGCCGCCCTCGGACAGCCGGGTACGCACGTCCCGCACCAGGGCCTCGGTGTTCATGCCGCCTTCCCTTCCCCGGCGCCGGCCGGCTCGTCCGCGCCCAGGCAGCGGGTGATGGCCTCGCCCAGCCGCGCTTCCATGGGCAGGGGGTTGCCGTCCGCCACGACCGTGAGGGCGTAGCCCCGGCGCGGTGTCATCTCACCGATGGGGTGCCAGGCGAGCGCGAGTTCCGCCGCCTGGGCCCGGGAGCACAGCAGCAGGTCGTCGGAGCAGAGGACCTCGGCCGCGGCGGCCGTCAGGTCCGGTGCGGCGAGGACCTGTGCGGGCCGCAGGCCCACCGCGTCCCGCAGCCGTGTCAGGGGGTCGCGGATGTGCGGTACGTCGTCCTCCGGCTGGATCCAGACGCGGCGGGCCGGCCCCGGCGCACCCCGCCCGAGCCGAAGTGTCTCCACGTAGATCCGCCGTACCCCGCCGTCCCGCGCCCCGGCCAGCCCCAGTGGTACGGACCAGGGCGCCCCTTCCGCGGGTACGGCGAGCAGGGCGGCCCGCACCTGCTGGGCCTGGAGGAGTTCCCTGCGCCGCGCGGGTCCGGCGGTCCGGAGGTCGAGCCGGACGCCGTGGTCCCGCGCCTCGGCGACCAGGTGTGCCAGGGCGGAGGCGGAGCAGATGGCGGGGACGGCAAGCCGCCAGGGCTTGTGCTTGACGGCTTCGGCCTCCTCCAGCAGCACGTCGGCGGCCTGGACGAGCTGCCTCGCGGCGGCCAGCATGTCGCGCCCGAAGGGGGTGAGCACCGCCCGCCGGGAGGTGCGCTCGAACAGCTGCTCGCCGAAGCGCTGCTCCAGCGCCGCGACCCGGCGGCTCGCCACCGACTGGGACATTCCGGCGACGGCCGCCCCGTCGGTGAAGCCGCCGTACTCGCTGACGCTCACGAACGCCCGACATGCTCCGACCAGATCCACACCCCGAGCCTATGCGGTTTCGGCATGGAAACGCCCATGAGGGTATTGGACCGCATGACGGGAGGGGGACGAAGGTGGCTGCGGCAGGCAAGATCACGTACCGGGACGGAGCCGTGCGCCTCCGTCCCCGATGCGCTCCGGACCGGAGCGCCAGGAGGTTTCGCCCATGCATCACCCCCGCGTCAGGACCGCCGTCGCCGGACTGGTCGCCGCGCTGTGCCTCGTACCGCTGGCGGCCTGCGGGCAGAGCGACTCCGCCGAGCCGCCCTCCTCCGCCAAGCCCGCCGCGAGCGCGCCGGCCTCCGGTGCCGCCGCGAAGCCGTACACCGGCGACTTCAAGAAGCTGGAGCGCGAGTTCGACGCGCGGCTGGGTGTGTACGCGATCGACACCGGCACCGGACGCGAGGTGACCCACAACGACCGGGACCGGTTCGCCTACAACTCCACCTTCAAGGCGCTCCAGGCCGCGGTCGTGCTCAGCACCTACTCCCTGGACGGGATGGACAAGCGGGTGACCTACGCCCGCGAGGACCTGGTCGCCAACTCCCCGGTGACCGAGAAGCACGTCGACACCGGCATGACGCTGAAGGAGCTGTGCGACGCCTCCGTGCGGTACAGCGACAACACCGCGGCCAACCTCCTCTTCGACCACGTCGGCGGCCCGGGGGGCCTGGACGCCTCGCTGGAGAAGCTGGGCGACGACGTCACGCGGATGGACCGGGAGGAGCCGGAGCTGAGCCGCTGGGTTCCCGGCGAGAAGAGGGACACCTCCACTCCCCGGGCGCTGGCCGAGGATCTGCGCGCGTTCGTCCTGGGCAGGGCCCTGGGCGCACCCGAGCGGGCACAGCTGACGACATGGCTGCGGACCAACACCACCGGGGACGCGGTGATCAGGGCGGGGGTGCCGGAGAACTGGGTCGTCGGGGACAAGACCGGGACCGGCAGCTACTACGGGGCCCGCAACGACATCGCCGTGGTGTGGCCCCCGGACTCCGCCCCCATCGTGATCGCCGTCCTGTCGCACCGCGGTACGAAGGACGCGGAGCCGGACGACCGGCTGATCGCCGAAGCGGCCTCCGTGGTCGTCGACTCGCTGGCCTCCTAGTCGTTCACCCCGGCGATCGCGGCCGGTGTCTTCTCGGTGTCGCGCTCGTCCCAGCGGACCGTACGGTCGCACCAGCGCTCCAACAGGACCCGGTCGTGGCCGACGGCCAGCAGGGCCGCCCCGGACTCGGCGCGGTAGCGCTCGACGACGGCTACCAGGGCTGCCGTGGTGGACGCGTCGAGCATCGCGGTCATCTCGTCGCAGATCAGCAGCCGGGGCCGCAGCACCAGGGCGCGGGCGAGGCAGGCGCGCTGGAGCTGGCCGTCGCTCACGGCGTGCGGCCGGCGCTCCAGCAGCTCGTCGGAGAGGCCGACCAGCGGGGCCAGCTCCGCCACCCGCTCGGGGACGTCCCGGCGGCGGCCGGTGGACCGCAGCGGCTGGGCGATCAGTTCGCGCAGGCTGAGGCGGGGGTCGGCGGAGAGCCGGGGCTGCTGGAAGACCACGCCGACGGCGGTGCGCTGCTCGCGCGGGGCGCGGTGCCGCCAGCCGCGTATCACCGTGCCGTCGAGGGTCATGGTTCCGGCGTCCGGGCGGTGCAGGAGGGCGGCGACCTTGGCCAGGGTGGACTTGCCGCAGCCGCTGGGGCCCAGCAGTCCGACGGCCTCGCCCGCTCCGACGTGCAGGGACACATCGTGGACGACGGGGGCGCGGCGGTCGTAGCCGGCGGTGATCCGGGTCAGCTCAAGCATCGGCGGACTCCTTCGTCGGGGAGGGTGTCCGGGCGGTCGGCGCGTGGTGGCAGGCCAGTCCCGCCGTGAAGGCCGGGCGTTCGCCGGTGCAGCGGGCGTCCGCGTACGCGCAGCGGTCGGCGAAGGCGCAGCCGTCGGGCAGCGCGCCCAGCTCCGGCGGCATCCCGGGGATCGGGGTGAACTCCCGCTCGGGCAGGGCGTCCAGCAGACCCTTGGCGTAGGGGTGGCGGGGGCCGGGGGCGCCGAAGAAGGCCTCGGCCTCCGCGATCTCGACGATCCGGCCCGCGTACATCACGGCGACCCGGTCGGCGATGCGTTCGGCGGCGGCCAGGTCGTGGGTGATGATCAGCAGGGCCCGGCCCTCGTCGGTGTGGCGGCGCAGTTCGTCGACGGTCCGCTCGACGAGGTCCCGGTCGAGTCCGGTGGTCGGTTCGTCGGCGAGCAGCAGCGGGGCGTCGCCGATCAGGGCGAGGGCGGTCGCGGCGCGCTGGGCGAGTCCGCCGGAGAGCTCGTGCGGGTAGCGGTCGAGGTGGCCCTCGGGGAACGAGGCGCGGGCGGCGGCCGCCACGGCGGACTTCGGCAGCTCGCTCCGCCGCACCCCGGTCAGCTCGCGCAGGCTCTCCTCCAGCTGGGCCCGGACGGTGCGCACGGGCGTGAGGTGGGCGGCGGGACTCTGCGGTACGAGGCCGATGCGCCGTCCCCGTACGGTGCGGGCGAGAGTGCGCTCCCCGGCGGTGAGCAGGTCCGTGTCGCCGCCGAGCACCGCGCTTCCGGTGGTGGCCGCGTTGGCGGGCAGCAGGCCGAGCAGGGCGGAGGCCAGGACGGACTTGCCGCAGCCGCTCTCGCCGACCAGGGCGAGGCACTCCCCCGGTGCGACGGAGAAGCGGGCGCCGGTGACGGCGGCGATGTCCCGGCCGCCGCGCATCCGGAAGCGGACGGACAGGTCCCGGACGTCCAGGACGGGATCCGGGGCCTTGGTCGTCGCTCGGTCGGCGATCACAGCATCAGCTCCGATTTCCGGCGCGGGTTGATCCGGTCGCGCCAGGCTCCGGCGAGTCCCGCGAGCGCGAGGGTCGGGATGATCAGGAAGAGGCCGGGGAAGAGGGTGGGCCACCAGTCCCCCGCGAGCAGCGAACCGCGCGCGGACTGGACGAGGTTGCCGAGGCTCGCCTGGTGGGCCGGGAGGCCGAGGCCGAGGAAGGACAGCGCCGACTCGTGCCACATGGCGTGCGGCACCATCAGCACCGCCGCGAGGCCCGCCTGCGGCAGCACGCCGGGCAGCAGGTGGCGGACGATGACCCGGGTGCGGGACGCCCCGCCGGAGACGGCCGCGTCGATGAAGGGGCGCGAGCGCAGCGAGAGCACCTCGGAGCGGACGATCCGGGCGGTGGAGATCCAGTGCGTCAGGGCGACCGAGACGATCACCGGCCAGACGCCGGGCCGGAACATCGCGACGATGAAGATGCCGAGCAGCAGGTGCGGGATGGAGGACAGGGCGTCGACGACCCGCATGACGATCCGGTCCGTCCAGCCGCCGAACGCCCCGGCGAGCGCGCCGATCGCGGTGCCGATGACGGTGGCGGTGAGGGCGGCGACCAGGCCGACGAGCAGGGAGACACGCAGCCCGTAGACGCAGCGCAGCAGGAGGTCGCGGCCGACGTCGTCGGTGCCGAACGGGTGGGCGAGCGACGGCGGGTCGAGTTTGTTGGCCAGGTCGACGGCCTGCTGGTCGAGCTGGGCCAGCGGCGGGACGACGAGGACGGCGAGCGCCACGGCGGTGACGATCACCGCCGAGGTGACGACCCGGACGCGCCGGGTGGTGCGCCCCGGCCGGGCGAGTGCGGTCTCAGCCATCGAAGGCCACCCGGGGGTCGGCGAGTCCGTAGAGGAGGTCGGAGAGCAGGTTGCCGAGCAGGACGGCGGCGGTGGCGAGCACCGTGAGCGCGGCGAGCAGGGAGAAGTCCACCGAGGTGGCAGCCTCGACGGTGGCGGCGGCGATGCCGGGCCAGCTGAAGACCGTCTCGACGAGCAGGGCGCCGGTGATGAGTTCGGGGACGCGGGAGCCGATGAGCGTGAGCATCGGCAGCATCCCGGAGCGCAGGGCGTGGCCGAGGAGGACGGTGCGTTCGCTCAGTCCCCGGGCGCGGGCGCCGCGGACCGGGTCCTCGGCCAGGGCGTCGGCGACCCCTTGGCGTACGTACAGGAAGAACCACGGCAGCTGGGAGATGCCGAGGACCGCCGCGGGCAGCACGAGGTGGGAGGCGACCTGGCCGAAGGTGACGACGTCGCTGGCGGCGTCGGTGAGCCCGCCCGCCGGCAGGACGTCGAGCTTCAGGGCGAAGAACCAGATGGCGAGGAGCCCGAGCCAGAAGGCGGGGGCGGCTTCCAGGGTGTACGCGACGGAGCTGACGCACCGGTCGAGCCAGCCGCCGGGCCTGCGGGCGGCGAGGACGCCGAGTCCGGTGCCGAGGAGGATCGCGACGAGGAAGGCGGTGGCGGCGAGCAGGACGGACCAGCCCATGCGTTCCGCGATGACGTCGGCGACGGGCTGGCGCATCACGCTGGAGTCGCCGAGGTCGCCCCGGAGGGCGGAGGTGAGCCAGTCCCACCACCGGGCGACGAGCGGCTGGTCGACGCCGAGGTTGGCCCGCAGCTGGTCGAGGTTCTCCTGCGACGCGGTGAGCCCGGCGGTGCCCGCGTACGCCTTGACCGGGTCGAAGGGGGAGGCGGCGGCGGCGGCGAAGACGCCGAAGGTGACGACGCCGAGGACGGGGACGGCGAACAGGGTCCGCCGTCCCGCCATCCGCGCCATCGGCCCCCAGGGAAGGCGCCGGCTCACTTCTTCGCGTCCCCGGCGCTCTTGGTGGACCACTTCTCGACGTTCCACCAGGGGCCGGAGGCCAGCCCGTGGTCGTGCGGCTCGACCTGGGTGGTGAGGGCGCCGAAGCGGTCGTCGACGACGTAGAGGTGGTCGATGTGGGTGAGGAAGGTGTAGCCCGGGTTCTTCACCAGCTCGCGCTGGACGGTGTCGTACGCCTTCTTCCGCTCGGCCTTGTCCCCGCTCCTGCGCCCCGCCTCGATCGCGGCGTCGACGGCCTTGTTGTCGTACCAGGCCATGTTGTTGAAGCCGTCGCCCGCGAGGGAGGACTTCAGCAGGGTGTACTGGTCGAAGTCGGGGTCGGCCGGGGAGCCGCCGCCCGCGAGCACGGCGTCGTGCTTCATGCGGGGCTCGATGACCTCCCAGGTACCGGCCTCGGTGCGGATGTCGATGCCCGCCTTCTTGGCGTCGGAGGCGTAGGCGAGGGCGTGCTCCTGGCGGAGCTTGTCACCGCTGAGGTACCAGAGGGGGAAGGTGGCGCGCACGCCGTCCTTGACGCGGACGCCGTCCTTGCCGGGCTTCCATCCGGCCTCGTCCAGGATCTTCTTCGCGGCGGCGAGGTCGTGCTTGCGCTCCGTGCCCTTCGTGAACCACTCGCTGTCGGTGGGGACCGGGCCGTAGGCGGGCTTGCCGCTGCCGTTGAGGATCGCGTCGACCATGGTCTGCCGGTCGACGGCCACATCGAGGGCCCGGCGTACGTCGGTGTCGCCCGCGACCTTGTTGTTGGTGGGGAGCGTCACCGTGCGGTAGTCGTAGCTGTTCGCGGCGTAGGTCTTCTTGGCCTTGTCATTCGCGAAGCCCTTGGCGAGGTTGGGCGGCAGGATCGCGCCGTCGAGGTCGCCGGAGCGCAGCCGGGTGGCGCGCACCTCGTCGTCCTTGATGATCGCCATGGTGAACTTCTTCACCTCGGGTGCGCCGCCCCAGTAGTCGGGGTTGGCGGTGAAGCTGAGCTTCTCGCCCTTGGACCACTTGGTGAGGACGTAGGGCCCGGTGCCGATCGGCTTGGTGGTGAAGGCCCCGGTGTTGACGTCCTGCTTGCCCGCGATGTGCTCGGGGGCGATGGGCAGGACGGTGCGCTGGGCGAACGGCGCGTAGGGGTACTTGAGCGTGAAGACGACCGTGTCCTCGCCCTTCGCCGTGACGTCCTTGACGGCGTCCAACTCGGTGCGGGAGGGGTTGTTGGTCTTCTCGTCGAGGATGGTGCGGTAGGTGAAGACGACGTCCTTGGCGCTGAACGCCTTGCCGTCGCTGAACTTCACGCCCTGGCGCAGCTTGTACGTGTAGGTCAGGCCGTCGGCACTGACCTCGGGGAGCGCGGCGGCGAGGGCGGGGCGGAGCCTCATGTCCCCGTCCAGGGCGAGCAGCCCGTCGAAGATCTTGGAGTTGCCGTCCTTGCCGTAGCCGAGCAGCGGGCTCAGGCTGTCGGGCTCGTAGGCGATGCCGACGACGGCCGAGGTGGAGCCCGAACCGGATCCGCTCTTGGCGCTGTCCGGGTTCGAGCAGGCCGCCGCGGTCAGGGACAGGGCGGTCGCCAGTGTGGCGGCGACCGCTACCCGTATCGATCGGGCCGTCATATCTCTGCACATCCCTGTTGAAGATCGGCTGCTATTGCGAACAGCAGGCAATTAAACCGCATGCTCCTGCCGCATCGCTCCGGCCGGGACCCACCCGGTCCACCGAGGGGTCCGGCGGGGGCACCGGGTCCGGCCGACGGGCCGGCGGACGTCCGGCTGCTCCTGGACGGGATGATTCGGGAACGAAACGTAAGAATTGTCTCCTCGCATCCTTCGTGCACTCCCAGGCCATTCGGACTCAGACGCTCCGGAAAGGTTGATTAGCTTTCCGATATCGCTTTCACGAAGAAAAGACCACAGGAAGGCATATGTCCTCCCGGGAGTTTCCCGTGAGCAAATACGCCGAAGGAACACCTGAAGCGGTGACACTCACGGCCTCCCGCCTTTGAGACATTCTTCCCGAAGCACCTTGGCCGATTAGCGCGGCTCCGGGCCCCGCACCCCGTCCTAATCTTCCGAGCCGGTGCGCGACCGCCACCGATTCGGCCTTCAACTCCCGGAGCACACATGTCACTTCCCGAGATGGCCACGGCCTTCGACCTCGACTCGCTGGACCTCGGAGAGATCACTGTCACCGCGATGCGCGACACCGCGGGCATAGGCGAGTCCACCTATTCCCTGTCGTCCTCCTCCTCGACGTCCTGCCAGGGATGCAGCGGATGCAGCGTGCAGCCGCCGACGTCGATCGACGCCGCGTGACGCGGAACCTGTGAGGGCTTCCGCGGCTCCGTCCGCCCGTTCCACGGCACGGTGGCGCGGAAGCCCGTCCACTTCTGCTCGCGTGAATGCCTGCTGACTGCTGCTTGTTGTCTGTTGCCTGCTGTCTGCTGCCTGTCGGGCAGTTCCTGTGCCCGTGTCCGTGCCGTTGCCCCTGTCGACTGGACCCCTGTGAATCTCCCGCTCCCCCGGGTCGCTCCCGGCGCTCTGATCCGTTCGACACTGCTGCACCGGCCCGCCGAAGCCGCCCCGGGCGCCGCCTTCCGCGCGGCGCTGGCCGAGCTGGTGGTGCTGGAGCGCGAGCTGGCGGCGCTGGCACCGGATCTCGGAGACGCGCTGTACGCGAGCCGGGCGGGCCACACGGAGGAGTTCCACCGCGCCGTGGTGCTGCCGCTCCGCCGTGCCGTGCACAACGGGCGCGAGCCCCGGCCCGTGCTGCTGCGCGCTCTGGACGGTCTTCCCGGCCGGCTGCCCGAACTGCGCGCCTGGCTCGCCGTGCGCGACCGCCGGGAGGAGGCGCTCACGGCACTGCGGCGGGCCACCGGCCCCGCTCTCGCCGCCGCACGGTCCGAGCTCGCCGGGCTCTGCCGGGACCCCTCGTTCCTACGCGCCGCCTCGTTCACCAGCGCCGACCTGCTGCGGGCGGTGACCCGGGCCGGGGAGGACCGGCGGGACCGCCGGGCACGGAAGGAGGAGGCGGGGGTGGTGCGGCACGCGACCCGGGCGTTCGCCCGCACCACACCGCTCTCCGCGTTCACGGGCGTCGGGTGGGGGTTGCTGCCGGCGCCCTCGCCCCCGGACCGGGGCACGGCTTCCTGGCACGGTGCGGATCTGCCCCTGGACGCGTCCCGCACCGTCGTCCGCGCCAACCGGACACTCGTGGACACGCTGTTCGCCGCACTGGCCTCGGACCCGCGCCGACGCGCGACCCTGCCGCACCGCATGTGCAGCAGCGTGCGCGTCACCGAGGGCCGTGCCGCCCTCGCCCGCTCCCGTACGGCCTTCACGGCCGCGCGCTTCCTCGCGGTGGAGGACGACGAGGTCGCTCTCGGCGCGTCGGCACCGCTCCAGCGGCTCGCCGCGCTCTGCGACCCGCCGGCCCGGCCGGACGTCCTGGCCGCACTGCTCGCGAGAACGGCGGCGGGAGCGGAGGCGGACGACGCGAGCCCGGAACGGGCGGACGCCGCGGCCGCCTTCGTCCGGCAGGTCCGTGACGCCGGGCTGGTCGTCCCCGTGCCGCCCTTCCACCCGCAGGACCCCGCGCCGCTCCCCCGGCTGGCCGACTGGCTCCGGAGCACCGGATCACCGCGGGACCGCGCGCTCGCCCGGCGCGTCGAGGCAGTCGCCGCGGACACCGACGCGTTCGCCACGGCCGGCCCCGACCACCGGTCCGCCGTACTCGCCTCCCTCAGGGAGCGCTGGGCGGCGCTCCTCGGCGAGGCGGGCCGTCCCGTCGGCCCCGCGCCCGCCCGTCTCACCGTGCTCAGCGAGGACGTCGTCCTGCGGCGGCCGGTCCGACTGGACGGCTTCCTCGACACCGCGGACCACCAGGCGCTCGGTGAACTGGCCTCCCTGGCCGAGGTGTTCGACCTCGGCCCGGAGGTGCGCCGGCAGGTGCGGGACGCCTTCGTCGCGCGGTACGGGCCCGGCGGGGTCTGCGCGCACGTGTGGGACTTCGGCGCGGCCGCGGGCGAGGCGTGGCAGCGGGCCGCCCGGGCCGCCGCCGAGGCTGCCCGGCCCGGCGCGGACGGCGACGGGCAGACGGCCGCGGGGGGCGTCCGGCGGCTCGCGGAACTCCGGGCCGGGCTGGTGAACGCCGTGCACCAGGCGCACTCCGCCGGTGGCGGCGGGCCCGACGACGAGGTCGTGCTGCCGGTCGGCGCGGTGGCCGCGCTCGGCTCGCGGATGCCGCCGTGGGCGGCCCGGCGCCCTTCGTCGTACACCGCCTTCCTCCAGCGCGGACCGGACGGGGAGCTGTGTGTGAACCACCTGTACGGGGGCTGGGGACGGTTCGGCAGCAGGTTCCTGGACACTCTGGCCCCCGCCGCCTCCCGGGAGACGGGGGCCGCCGTGTCCGCCACGCTCGGCCCCGGTGCCCGGGTCGCCCAGGTGCGGCCGGTCAACGGCTTCAACGCCAACCTGCACCCCCTGTTCGTACCGGACGAGATCGGGGAGGACCGCTCCCTCGCCTCCGTCGGTGTGGAGGACGTGGAACTGGTCCACGACCCGGTCGGCGACGACGTACGGGTCCGGGTCAGGGGTACCCGCGCGTGGGTCGACGTGCTCTACGCGGGGGTGCTCGCGCCGCTGCTCCTGGAACCCAGACTCGCGCCGCTGGTGATGGACCACCCGCACGGCATCACGGACTTCGGACCGCTGGTGCCCCGGCACGTCTCCGACGTACCGGGTGGACGGCTCGTGCGGACGCCCCGGCTGCGCCACCGCCACCTCGTGCTGCGCCGCCGCCGGTGGGAACTGGCGGGCGGCACGGTGGCGGCGCTGACGGCGGAGCTCGCGGCCGAGGGTGAGGTGCCGGTGCGGACGGTGGCGCGCTGGCGGGCGCTGCTCGGCGTGCCCGATCAGCTGTTCCTGCGCGCCGCGCCCCCGCGACGGAGCGCACGGGTGGACGAGGACCTGCTACGCGCCCTGGACCGGCCCAAGCCGCAGTACCTCGATCTCGGCGACGCGCTCCATCTGCGCTGCCTGGCCAGATGGCTGGCCCGACACCCCGGCGGCGCGGTCCTGGAGGAGGCGCTGCCCGCGCCGGTCCGGGGGCCGGGCAGCGCGGCGGTGGAACTGGCGGTGGAGACCTACCGGGCCGGACGGCCCACGGCCGGCACGGACCGCACGGACGGCACGGACGGCACGGACGGCACGGACGGCACGGACGGCACGGACGGCGAAGACCTCACCGCACGCGGCGAACTCGTGAGACGAAGGGACGAGCGATGACCGTCGAACAGGCGCCACCCGACGCGGCCGCCACCCGGCCGGGACCACAGGCGGCACCGGACACACCGGACGCAGCGGACGCACCGGACGCGGTGCAGACGCTGGGACGGTGGACGTTACGTCCGGGGGTGGCGGTGACCGAACTGCCCGACGGTGTCCACCTGCGGGGCTGGATCACCGGCGTCACCCTGGAGGGCGGGCCCGGGCTGCGGGTGCTGTGGTCCCGCCTGGCCGAGACGCTCACCGCCGCCGGCGCGCTCGCCGCGGACCGGAGCGCGCGGCTGGCCCGGTCGGCTCCGGCGGGCTCTCCGGTCCGGGCCGCCCTGCTCACGGTGATCGCCCGGCTCCACGAACACCACCTCCTGGTCGAGCGGGCCGGCCTCGCCGAACAGCCGGACGGGACTACGGAGAAAACCTCCGGGCCCTGGCTCGGGGCGGTCGCCGACCGGCCCGCCACGGCCGCCGCCGCGCTCGGCCGCAGCCGGGCCCGGGTCATCGCCGCGGACCCGGAGGGTCCCCTCGCCCGCTCCGCCGCGCGGGCCCTGGAACGAGCCGGTCTCCGTGCCGAGGTCGTGGCGGGGGCGGCCTCGGCGGACGGCCGGGTCCTGCTGACCGCGACCGGGGGCGGCGCCCCGTCACCCGCCGTGCCGGATGGGCCGGAGCGGGGTCGCGGCGAACCCGCCGTGGCCGTCGGCCCGCCGCAGGACCGTGGAGAGCCGGCGGTGGCCGTCGGCCTGCGGTCGGGCATCGGGTTCGTCACCCCGGTGGGCAGCGTCGCGCAGGCACTCGCCGACGCCGACGCGCTGGCCGGGCAGCTGCGCGCGCGGGGGGCGCCCGGCCCGCCGGAACAGGCCGGGCTGCCCGCACTCCTGGCGTCCTCGGCTGCCCATCGACTGGTGTGCGCGGTGGCCGGGCTGCGCGACCCGTCGGCCGAGGCGGACGACGCCCGGCTCGTTCCCGGGGTGCCGACGGTGCTCGTCGCGGAGCGGGAGCCGTTGCGCGGTGAGTACCGGAACTGGGCGGGGCCCGTGCTCGTGGACGCCGACCGGGCCCGCCCGGCTCCGGCGTTACGGACACTGGCCGAGGCACTGGCCCGCATCCCGGTGCTCACCGACCGGCTCGTCGGGGTGCTGGACGCCCCCGACCCCGGGACGCTCCCCCAGCTGCCCGTGGCGCTGGTGCGCTGCGAGGTGGCGGACGGGGTGCTGCTCTCCGGGGCCGCCCGGGCCGACCTGGCGCGGCTGGAGGCGGTCTGCCGTGCGGCCGAACTCCGGCTGGGCGAGGGCGGGGAGGGAGGCCCGGTGGTGGGGGCGGGCCCGGAACACGCACGCGGGCGCGCGCTGCGGCGTACGGCGGTCGGCGGGGATGCCGTGCCGGTGTCCTGGGGCCCCGGCCCCGGACGGTGTCCGCAGGCTCTGCACTGGTGGTCGGTGCTGGTGCGGCGGCTCGGGGTCGACGCGGACGTGGCGGTGGCACGGCTCGGCGCGAGCGTGTTCCGCGCCCGCGTCCGGGAACGTACGGCTGGGCACCTGCTCGGGACGGCCGTCGAGGCGTCGGCGGACGACGCCGTCGCTTACGCGGCGCTGTCCGCCGCGGTCGGGGTGCGGGCGGCCGTCGAGCTCCCGGGGGTCCGCCACCTGGTGACGCCCGGCGGGGCGTCGGCCGTACTCGCCCGGGGAGCGGACACCGCCCCGTGGGAGGACGCCGGGTGGACGACGGCGTGGCTGGCGGCATCGGCCGCGCGGGAGCCGGAGCTCCAGCAGGCCCTGACCGCCCGGGCGGCTCCGACCGGACACGCTCCCCGGCCCTGGGAGCCGTCGGCCGACGCCCCGGCCGGCGTACACGCACTGTGGTCGGCACTCCAGCAGTGCGGGTTCTCGGTGCTGTCCGCGCCGCCCGGGCCCGCTGAACACCGCGGAGACACCGGAGGGCTCCGGTGACCGGGGCCGACCCGCTGCGGCGGGCCCTGGTGGAGGAGACGTCCGTCCCGGTTCTCGACCCGGCGGGGGCCCTGCGCCTCGCCGAGGGGGCAGCCGTCGTGGTGCTGGACTCCTGGTCCCTCGGGACGGCGGAGGAGCTGTCCCGGCACGCGCTGCGCCACCCGGTGTCGCTCGTCCCCGTCCGGGGCGACGGGGCGTTGACGGTCGTCGGACCCGTGCTGCGGCCCGGTGCGCGGCGCTGTCTGGCGTGCGGCGAGTACCGGCGGCTGGCGACGATCGGCGGCCGGGTGCCGTGGCACAGCGCCGGGTTGCGGCTGGAGGGCCGGCCGTCCCCGGCGTTCGCCGACGCCGCCGCCGTGCTGGCCGCCTCGCTCCTGGACGGTGACGGGGCGGTCGTCCACGTCGTCCACACCGCCCGGGGCACCTGGTCGACCCATCGCCTCGCGCCCATGGGCGGTTGCGCGGTCTGCGGGCCTCTCCCGCCCGACGGCCCCGGGGTACCCGAGGCGGTCTTCGGGCCGGACGCGCGCCGCGCTCCCCGGCCGTCCTGCGATCCGGTGTCGCTGCGCGAGCCCAACGCGCGTACGGGTGTGGCGGATCTGCGCGGGGCCCTGTTCGACGATCGCTTCGGGCCGGTCCACCAGATCCTGCGCACCGAGGAGTCCGTCCACAGTCTGACCAGCGCCTATGTGACGTACGGCCGGCATACGCGCGACGGCGGCTACGGGCGGGGCCCCGACTTCGGGAGCAGTGAGCGCGTCGCCCTGTTCGAGGCCGCCGAACGGCTGGCGTCGATGAGCCCCACCGGCCACCGGACCGTCCTGCGCGCCCCGTACGCGGAACTCGGCCCGGAACGGGCGGTGGACCCGGTGCGGCTCGGGCTGCCCGACCCCGCCCACCACGGTCACCCGGCATCGGCGACCGTGCCGTACACACCGGATCTCGAACTGGACTGGGTGCACGGCTGGTCCCTGACCCGCGACCGGACGACGGCGGTGCCCGAGCACGTGGCCTACTGGGACCCGAGCCCCGGCCGCCCCCGGGTGGTGTACGAGTGCTCCAACGGCTGCGGGCTGGGCAACAGCCCGGCGGAGGCCGCGCTGTACGGGCTGTTCGAGGTGGCCGAGCGGGACGCGTTCCTGATGGCGTGGTACGCGCGCACCCCGCTGCGCCGGCTCTCCGTGCCGGACGACGACCCGGAGGTGGCGCATCTGGTGGACCGGGCGGCGCTCGCCGGATACCGGGTGACCCTGTTCGACGCGACGAACGACTTCCAGGTGCCCGCCGTCGTCGCCGTCGCCCGGCACCGGGGCCGGCCCGCCGCCGCTCCCCGGGCGTTCGTCGCCGCCGGGAGCCACCACCACCCTTCGGCGGCGGTCCGCTCGGCCGTCGCCGAGGTCGTGACCAACGTGGTCAACGCCGTTCACCGGCACCGGGCCGAACCGGAGCTGTTCGACCGGCGGCGGCTGCTGCCGATGCTGGAGCGGCCCGAGCGGGTCAGGACGCTCACGGACCATGTGGCCGTCAACACCCTCCCGGAGGCGCTTCCCCGGCTGGACTTCCTCGACCCCGACGGGCCGGAGGCCGACTGGCGGGAGCTCTGGCCCGGGGCTTCGGCCCGGCCGCCCTCGACCGACGTCACCGCGCTGCTGGAGGAGACCGTCGCCCGGCTGGCCGCTCTCGGCCTGGAGGTCGTCGTCGTCCCGCTGAGCGAGTCCTCGGTACGCGACCGGCTGGGGCTGCACACGGCGAAGGTGGTGGTTCCGGGCTCCCTGCCGATGACGTTCGGGCATGTCAACCGGCGCACGCTCGGACTCGAACGGCTCCTGGAGGTGCCGTTCCGGCTGGGGCGCGCGGCGCGGGTCCCCCGGCACGACGAACTCGCGCTGCACCCGCACCCGTTCCCATGAGGCGCCCCCCTGGCCGACTGCCCTCCGCACGACCGCCGACCACCGGCCACCGGCCACCGGCCACCGGCCACCGGCCACCGGCCACCGGCCACGACACCGCTACCCGAGCTCCGACACGGACAGGAAGCCAGCACGTGATGAACGGACCCCGAGCCTCCTGGCTCAGTCTCCACTGTTTCCTGCGGTCCGCCCCCGAGGACGTCGACGCCTTCCTCACCGAGGACGTGGCCCCGCTCCTGGACGGGCTCGTCGGTGCGGGCGGGGCGACCGGCTGGTTCTTCATCCGCTACGACGAGGGCGGGCACCATCTGCGGCTGCGGGTGCGCGGGGTGACGGAGGCCCGGGCGGCCTCCCTTCCGCCGGTTCTCGGCCGTCTGGCCGCCCGGGTGCCGGTCGCCGAAGCCGTGCGGAGCCGGGCCGCCGCCGGGCGGGCGGAGCACGCCGAGGTTCGCCTGGTGCCGTACGTCCCGGAGACCGGACGCTACGGAGGGCCCGCCGCCCTTCCGACGGCGGAGGAGGTGTTCGTCCTGTCCAGCCGGATGGCCGTGCGGGCCGTCCGGGACACCCCGCGCGGCAGTGCCCGGCTGGCCCTGGGCATCGACCTGGCCCAGGGCACCGCCCTCGCCTGCGGAATGGACCGGCCGGCGGCGGCACGGTGGCTGCGGGGGCACGCCGCCGGCTGGCGGTGGGCCGAGAACGTACCCCTGCTGGGCCCTCAGCACGTCCACGCGAAGGTGAACGGTGTCTACGCGCTGCAACGCGAGGCGTTCGTGAGCCGGGCGCGGGCGGTGCGCCGGGCGCTGGCGGACGGCACGGCCCCGGGCCCGCAGGCCGACTGGTACGAGGGGGTCCGCGACGTCGACCGGGCGCTGCGGGCTGCCTCCCCTCCGGTGGACCGCCCGCGGATCTGGGCCTCCCAGCTGCACATGGCCTTCAACCGGTTGGGGCTGGCGCCCGACGAGGAGCGGGCGGTGTGCCGGCTGGCCGCGCGCGCCCTGCTCGACCCGGGCGGGTCGGCGTCGTACTTCCCGGAGGACCACACCTCCCCCGACCGGCAGTACCTGGAGCGGAGCAAGTTCCACATCGGGCGGGAACAGGATTCGGCGCCGCGCCCCCTCCCGGCCCGTGAGGAGGTACCCCGCTCCAGGCCGTCCGTCCCCGAACTCCCGCTTCCCGCAGGCCCGTTCCCCGACACCCCGCTGCACGCGGTGATGACCGGCCGGATCTCCCGGCGGGGTGCCCTCACCGGTCCGCTGGACGCCCGGACCCTGGGCACGCTGCTGTGGGGCTCGCACGCCCCGGGGCACGAGTCGGTCCAGCGGTTCGCGGGCGGCGGCGAACAGATCGTGCACCACCGGCCGTATCCGAGCGCGGGCGCCCTCTACACCGCCGGTCTGCGGCTGATCGCGCTGGACGTGGACGGTCTGGCGCCGGGCACCTACCGGTGTCTGCCGGAGCGGCGTTCGCTGCGGTACGTCGGGCCGGCGCCCGCCCCGGACGAGGTCAGGGCGCTGTCCTCGTACCTCTCGCGCGCCGACGACGACCCCGAGGGGATCGTGCCGGACGCGCTCCCCGTGCTCCTCGGTCTCCATGTGGACCTGGGGCGGCTCAGGGAGCGCTACGGGCTGCGGGCGCTGCGGCTGGGGCTGCTGGAGGCGGGCCATCTCGCGCAGTCGCTGCTGATGACCGCGACCGCGCTCGGCCTCGCCGCCACACCGCTCGGCGGTTTCCGGGACGACCTGGCCCACGAGGTCTTCGCGCTGGACGACCTCGACCGGCCGCTCCAGTACATTCTGCCGGTCGGCCGGTGGAACAGTCCCGGGGGCCGGCCGAACACCCCCTAGGGGGCCGGGAGTTCCGCCAGCTCCGCGACCTCCTCACGGTGGCTGCCCGCCGAGCCGTAGGCCAGGGAGTCCGCCTTGGCCCGCTTGAGGTACAGGTGCGCGGGGTGCTCCCAGGTCATGCCGATCCCGCCGTGCAGCTGGACGCACTCCTCGGCGGCGTGCACGGCGACGCCCGAGCAGTACGCCTGCGCCACCGCGACGGCGAGCGGGGCGTCGGGGCTGCCGGTGGCCAGCGCGTCGGCGGCGTTGCGGGCGGCGGCGCGGGCCGAGACGACCTCCAGCCAGAGGTGTGCCATCCGGTGCTTGAGCGCCTGGAACGATCCGACCGGCCGGTTGAACTGGTGGCGTTCGCGGGTGTGGCGGACGGTCTCGGTCAGACACCACTCGGCGATCCCGAGCTGCTCGGAGGCGAGCAGTCCGGCTCCGGCGAGCAGTCCGCGCCGTACGGCGGTGGCGCTCGCGTCCGCGTCGGCGAGCAGCGTCCCGGCCGCCCCGGTCAGGGTGACGGCGGCGAGCGGGCGGGTCAGGTCGAGCGGGACGAGCGCCTCGACGGTCACGCCGGGGCCCGAGGTCTCGACCGCGTACAGCCCTTCGGCGGTCGGCACCAGCAGGACGTCGGCGGCCGGCGCGTCGGCGATGCCCCGGACCGTGCCGTCGAGCGCGGCGAGGACCGGCCCCGCCCCGGCGGGCGGGGTCGCGAAGGGCACGGCGAGCACGGCCGTACGCGCTCCGGAGGCCAGTTCGCCGAGGAGCGCGGCGGCCGGTCCGTCCTCGGCGCCGAGCGCGAGGAGGGTCTCGGTGGCCACGACGGAGCTGGTCAGGTAGGGGGCGGGGGCGACGCTGCGGCCCAGCTCCTCCAGGACGACGGCGGCCTCGCGGTGGGACGCGCCCTGGCCTCCGAGCTTCTCGGGGACGAGGAGTCCGGCCGCTCCGATGTCGCCGGCCAGCGAGGACCACAGCCGCGGGTCGTACGGCGTGTCGGACTCGGTGGCGGCGATCACCGTCGGCGCGTCGGCCCGGTCGGCGAGGAGGGCGCGCACGGCGGAGCGGAGATCCTCCTCGTCCTGCGAGTAGAGCAGGTCGGGAGTGGCGGGAGGTCGGGTGACGGTGGTCCGGGTGGGGGCGGTCATCGGCTCAGGTCCTTCCAGGCGACGTCCTTGTCGTTGCGGGGCTCGGCGGGCAGGCCGAGGACGCGTTCGGCCACGATGTTCAGCAGGACCTCGCTGGTGCCGCCCTCGATGGAGTTGCCCTTGGAGCGCAGATAGCGGTATCCGGCGTCCCGTCCGGTGAAGTCGACCAGCTCCGGGCGGACCATGGTCCAGTCGCTGTACAACAGGCCCTCGTCGGCCAGGAGTTCGACCTCCAGGCCGCTGATCTCCTGATTGAGGCGGGCGAAGGCGAGCTTCATGCCCGAGCCCTCGGGTCCGGGCTGTCCGGCGACGAGTTGCTGGCGCAGCCGTTCGCCGGTGAGTCGGGCGACCTCGGCCTCCACCCAGAGGCTCAGCAGGCGCTGGTGGGTGTCGGGGGTACGCAGCTCGGGTCGTTCGCGCCAGGTCTTCGCGACCGGGCCGATCATGCCGCCCTCGCGGGGGATGCGGGAGCCGCCGATGGAGACGCGCTCGTTCATCAGGGTGGTCTGGGCGACCTTCCACCCGTCGCCGACGGGCCCGAGCCGGTGGCTGTCGGGAATGCGTACGCCGGTGAGGAAGACCTCGTTGAACTCGGCCTCGCCGGTGATCTGGCGCAGCGGCCGGACCTCGACGCCGGGGTCGGTCATGTCGCAGATGAAGTAGCTGATGCCCCGGTGCTTGGGCAGGTCGGGGTCGGTGCGGGCGATGAGGATCGCCCAGCGGGCCAGGTGGGCGCTGGACGTCCAGACCTTCTGGCCGTCGACGATCCAGTCGCCTCTCTCGTCCCTCACGGCCCGGGTGGCCAGGGCGGCGAGGTCGGATCCGGCGCCCGGTTCGCTGAACAGCTGGCACCAGACCTCCTCCCCCACCCACAGGGGGCGCAGGAAGCGGCGCTTCTGCTCGTCGGTGCCGAAGCCGAGGATGGTGGGGGCGGCCATGCCGAGGCCGATGCCGATGCGCCGCGGGTCGTTGTCCGGCGCGTCGGCTGCGGCGAGCTCGGCGTCGGCGACCTGCTGGAGGGAGCGGGGCGCGTCGAGCCCGCCGAGGCCCACCGGGTAGTGGACCCAGGCGAGTCCGGCGTCGAAGCGGGCCTTGAGGAAGTCCGTGCGGCCGGTGGTGGCGGGCGGGTGCGCGGCGAGCAGCTCGCGGGTCCGGCGGCGGACCTCGGCGGCGTCGGCCGCGGGGCTCATCGGGCGCCTCCGGGCAGGACGACGATGCGGCCGGTGCTGGTGCCTTCGGCGACGCGCTGGACGGCGCGGGCGGCATCGGCCATCGCGACACGCTCACTGATCAGTGGCTTCACGATCCCCTGTTCGGCGAGCTTGGTCAGCTCCTCGTGACAGGCGCGGACCGCGGCCGGGTCCTTGGTGTTGTAGAGACCCCAGTGCAGCCCGACAACTGAGTAGTTCTTCACCAGGGCGTGGTTGAGGGCCGGGGTGGGGATGACGCCGCTGGCGAAGCCGATGAGGAGGATGCGTCCTTCGAAGGCGATGCACTTGGTGGACTTGGTGTACGCGTCGCCGCCGACCGGGTCGTAGACGACGTCCGCGCCGCGCCCGCCGGTGGCTTCCTTGACGGCGGCGACGATGTCCTCGCTCCGCCGGTCGATGACCAGGTCGCAGCCGAGCTCCCGGGCGACTGCCGCCTTGTCGGGGCCGCCGACGACGCCGATGACCTTCGCGCCCGCGGCCTTGCCGAGCTGGACGGCGGCGCTGCCGACGCCGCCGGCCGCCGCGTGGACGAGGAGGGTCTCGCCGGGCTGGAGGTGGGCGCGGCGGTGCAGGCCGAACCAGCCCGTCTGGTAGCCGACGTGCAGAGCGGCCGCCTCGGCGTCGTCCAGGGCGTCGGGGGCCGGGAGCAGGGCCGCCTCGTCCGCGACGATCCAGTCGGCGAAGCCGCCGTGCGGCAGGACCGGGTTGGCGAGGACCCGCCGTCCGTCCTCGGTGGTGCCGCACACCTCCAGTCCCGGGGTGAAGGGCAGCGGCGGCCGCACCTGGTACTGGCCCCGGCAGAGCAGGGCGTCGGGGAAGTTGACGTTCGCCGCGCGGACCTCGACGAGCACCTGCCCGTCGCCGGGCGTGGGCCGGTCCGCCTCCTCCAGCCGCATCACCTCGCCCGGCTCGCCGTTCCGGTGCACTCGCCATGCCTGCATGAGGGGCCTCCACAACACTGTCGGCGTCAACCGCCGGAGCGGTCGGCATTACCACTGCTGCGCCGCATACTAAGCGGTCGCTTGCCGATCTGGGAACACCCCGGGCGCGGCCTCGGGAGGCTCCGGACCTCAGCCGCGCCTGGGCTTCGCCCGTACATGCATCCGCTCGCCCTGCGGACCGAAGAGGCTGAGGAACTCCACCCTCTCGCCCTCGGCGGGGCCGAACCAGTGCGGCAGCCGGGTGTCGAACTCGGCGGCCTCTCCGGGCTCCAGCACCAGATCGTGTTCGGCCAGCAGCAGCCGCAGCTTCCCGGAGAGCACGAACAGCCACTCGTACCCCTCGTGCGTGCGCTGCTCCGGCGGGCCGCCGCTGCCCGGCTCCTGGATCAGCTTGTACGCCTGGAGACCGCCCGGCCGGGCGGTCAGCGGCAGCATGGTCCGGCCGTGCTGCACGATCGGCTTGGCCCGCACCCGGGGGTCGCCGACCGGCGTGGCGCCCACGAGGTCGTCGAGCGGCACCTCGTGGGCGCGGGCGATCGGCAGCATCAGTTCGAGGCTGGGGCGGCGGCCGCCGGACTCCAGCCGGGAGAGCGTGGAGACGGAGATACCGGTGGCGGCCGAGAGAGCGGCGAGGGTGACCCCACGGTCCTTGCGCAGCCGGCGCAGTCGGGGGCCGACGCCGGAGAGGACGGACTCCAGTTCCGGATCGTCCCGGTCGCGTTCCTTCATCCGGCCATTGCAGAATCGGCAAGCCGTTTTGTCAACCGGACAAAGCGCACCCGGGCGAAGCGCGCGGCGACGCACGGCGACGCGCCTTGTTGCGCGAAGACCCCGAAGGTGCGCGAAGACCTAGAAACTACTGCGCGAAGACTTCGAAGGTGACGGCGGGCCGGCCACCGAACCGCTCGGCGGCGGCCTCGGCCATGCCGGTCAGGAAGGTCCGGCAGTACCGCTCCGGGTCCTCCTGGGTCAGCGCCTCGATGTACGTGCGGTGCTCCAGCAGGGACCGGACCGAGCGTTCGAGACCGGCCGTCGCGTCGACCGCGTGGGTGGGCCGGTCACTGCCCGCCACGGCGATCCAGCGCACCCCGTTCCACGGCTGGAGTCCCCGCTCGCCCAGCTCCGGGAAGATCCAGCGGTTGCCGGCGTCGGCGACGGCGTCGAGAGTGGCACGCCCGACCGCGCGGTGGTCGGGAGTGTTCCAGGCGACCCCGCCCCAGGTGTCCCGATGGTTGAGGGTGACGACCAGTTCGGGGCGGTGGCGGCGGATGGCCGCGGCGATGTCGCGGCGCAGCCCGGTGCCGTACTCGATGACGCCGTCGCGGTGGTCCAGGAACTCCACGGTCGTCACGCCGACGACGGCGGCGCTCGCCCGCTGCTCCCGCTCGCGCACCGGCGCGCACTCCTCGGGCGGCAGGGTATCGATCCCGGCCTCGCCGCGGCTGGCGAGGAGGTAGACGACCTCGCGCCCGCCATCGGTCCACTCGGCCACGGCGGCGGCCGCCCCGTACTCCAGGTCGTCCGGGTGGGCGACCACGGCCAGGGCGCGCTGCCAGTCGACGGGCATGGGCTCGAGTCGCTGCGGCGTCATACGGGCAGGCTACCTCCGGCTCCGGCGGCGGGCGTGCGACGCTGGAGTCCGGCCGAACGAAAGGAAGCCCTCGTGCCCAGCCCCGCCTCCCTCTCCCCCGCCCAGGCCGCAGCCCGCCTGGAGGAGTTCACCGTCATCGATGTGCGGGCTCCGGGCGAGTACGCTGCCGGGCATGTCCCCGGCGCCCTGAACATCCCGCTCGACAAGCTGCCGGACGCGCTGCCCGCGCTCAAGTCCGCGTCCGCGCGCGGTTCACTGCTGGTGGTGTGCGCGTCCGGGGTCCGGTCCACCCGGGCGTGCGAGATCCTCTCGGGCGCGGACATCGAGGCCGTGACGCTGACCGGCGGCACGTCCGCCTGGGAGGGTGACGGGCGCGGCCTGGACCGCCCCGAGGGAGCGCGCACCACCTGGGCCATGGAGCGCCAGGTGCGGCTCGCGGCGGGCTCGCTGGTGGTGGCGGGGCTGGTGGCGGGCATCCGTTTCCCGGCGGCGCGCTGGCTCTCCGCGGGCGTCGGCACGGGCCTGGTCTATTCGGCGCTCAGCAACACCTGCGGAATGGCGGCGGTCCTCTCGAAGCTGCCGCACAACCGGGCCCCCCGGGCCGCCGGCGACCTGGACGCCACGCTGGAGGAGCTCCAGCGCTGAACCGACGAGCCCGGGCGGGCCGGGGCCCGGTCGGTCGGCCCGCCCGCCCCGGGACCGGCCGCGACGAGGCCTGAGCCGGCCCCGGCGGCCCGGCCGGCTCAGGCCTCGTCGCGCACCAGGGCCAGCAGCCGGTCCAGGACCCGGGGGCCGCCCGCGCGGACCCCGTCGTGCTCGTACTCGTCCGTCACCCAGGTCCGCAGCCCCCGGATCGCCGCCGCCGTGCGCAGCGAGTCCGCGGTGTCGACGTACATGTCGTCGTGGTAGACGGCCGCCGCGACCGGAACCTCGTTGGCGGCCAGCCGCTCGGGGTCGTACAGCACCGGCCAGTCGGTGCGCCGGGCCAGCAGCTCGGCGGTCTCGCGCAGGGGCCGCAGCGCCGGGTCGACGTCGAAGTGCCAGGGGTGGATCGTCTCGCCGGTGAAGAGGACGGGGCCGTCGCCCTTGAGCGCGGTCGCCGCGTCGAACTGCGGGAACTCTCCTCGTACGCGCTCGGCGGCCCAGTCCGTGGCGCGCTCGCCCTGCCCGTAGATGGCTTCGTGCAGCAGGGCGTAGAGCGGGTGCCCGGCGAAGGAGGCCGCGGTGCGCATCGCTTCCTGGAAGGTGTCGGAGAGTTCGGTGGCGCCCGGGGTGCGGACGAACGCGTTCTCCAGCAGGTAGTGGAGCTGGTGGCTGCCGCTGCCGGTGCCGAGCAGGATGCCGAGCGACTGGAAGCCCTCGGGGGTCAGCCGGTGTCCGGCGCTCTCGGGCCGGTGCTCGGCGAGGTGGGCGGCGATGGCGCGGGCGCGCTCGACGTCCTGCGGGTAGCGGGCGTAGTGGGCGGCGACCTTCCGCTCGATGCGGGGGTACGCGGCCCGGTAGACGTCGTCCGCGTGCGCGTCCAGCGAGGGCAGCCCGCCGGTGATCAGGACCTCCTTGAGCCCTTCCGGGGCGGCGGAGAGGTAGCGGACGGCGCAGAAGCCGCCGAAGGACTGGCCGAGGACCGTCCAGGGCGCTCCGCCGGTGAGCCGCTGCCGGATCAGCTCGCAGTCGCGGACGATGGAGTCGGAGCGGAAGTGGGCGAGGTAGTCGGCCTGCTCGCGCGGGCCGCCGCGCAGCGGCAGGGTCTGCCGGTTCGCCGGGGTGGAGAGACCGGTCCCCCGCTGGTCGAGGAGCAGCACCCGGAACTCGCGCAGGGCCCGGCCGAGCCAGGCCTCCGTACCGACGAACCGGCGTGCGCCGAAGCCGGGACCGCCCTCCAGGTAGACCAGCCAGGGCAGTTCCTCGCCGGCCCGGGATGCGGCGACCGCTTCCCGGCCGTACACCTCGATCTGCTCGCCGCCGGGGTCGCTGTGGTCGAGGGGCACGGTGAAGCGGCGGTCGGTGAGGACGACGCCGGGCTGCCGGTAACTGGTCACGGGAACTCCTGAATCGGGGTGCTGGCTGATCCGGGCGAAAGCGCCAGTCCAGCACATGACCGCCCCGGTCCGGCGAAGGGGGCATGCACGCAGGGCCGGACGCCGACCCGCACCCCCGCCCCTGCCCCCGCCCCCGCCCCCGTCCCCGTCCCCGTCCCCGTCGTCACCTTGCCCGCGTTTGCCCATAGCCCGCGCGTGCAACTATTGTGGACGCCAGTAAATGTCGCACGCCGTTCATATCGGCGCGCATCGCGCCACGGAAGGCCCCCCCATGCCCACCACCCCCACCGTTCCCACCGTCACGCTCAACAACGGCGTGACCATCCCCCAGCTCGGCTTCGGCGTCTTCCAGGTGCCCGACGACGAGACCACCGTGGCCGTCTCCGCGGCGCTGGAGGCCGGATACCGGTCCATCGACACCGCGGCGATCTACGGCAACGAGGTCGGCGTGGGCCGGGCACTGGCCGCGTCCGGGATCCCCCGCGAGGAGCTCTTCGTCACGACGAAGCTGTGGAACGCCGACCAGGGCTACGAGGCCACGCTCGCGGCGTTCGACGCGAGCGTGGCCAAGCTCGGCCTCGATCACGTGGACCTCTACCTGATCCACTGGCCGACGCCCGCCCACGACCTGTACCCCGAGAGCTGGCGCGCCCTGGAGAAGCTGGCCGCCGACGGCAGGATCCGCGCGGCCGGGGTCTCCAACTTCCAGCCCGCCCACCTGAGCCGACTGCTGGAGACGGGCACGCTCGTCCCCGCCGTCAACCAGATCGAGCTGCACCCGGGTCTTCAGCAGAGCGAGCTGCGTGCCTTCCATGCCGGGCACGGCATCGCCACCGAGGCCTGGAGCCCGCTGGCCCAGGGAGCCCTCCTCAAGGAGGAGACCCTGGTCTCCATCGCGGAGCGGCACGGCAAGTCCCCGGCCCAGGTGGTCCTGCGCTGGCACCTCCAGCTCGGCAACATCGTGATCCCGAAGTCGGTCACGCCCGAGCGGATCCGGCAGAACATCGACGTCTTCGACTTCGAGCTGTCGGCCACGGACCTGGACGCCGTCGCCGCCCTGGACCGGGGCATGCGCACCGGACCGGACCCCGACATCCTCAACTGACGAGGTTCGGCGGGCCGTTGCGGTGACCGGCAGCGGGTCAGCGTCCGCGGCGGTAACTGCTGCCGTCGCGGGGCCGGACCAGCAGCCCCGCGACGACGAGATAGCGGCGCAGCGCGGAGCAGTCCTCGTGGACGGTGAGGAGCGCCTCGTTCACCTCGCGCTCGGTGTACGAGCGCTCCCGCTCGAACAGCGTGTCGGCGAGGTGCACGAGCAGCTGCTCCCGGCGGGCCTCCTTGCGCGGGATCGCGACCAGGCGGCCGTGCGAGAAGAGCGCCTCCACCGGGTGCGTCCGAGGAGTTGGGGGCAGCGGCGCAAGAGTCTGTTGTTCCGTGGGCATGGCCGGAAGCGTCGCAGGCTTCCCCAGGGCGGGCAACGCGTTTTCCCGGCGTTGCCCGCCCTTCCGTTGCCCGCCCTCGCGTTGAAGTTGCCCGCCCCCGCATTGACAGGGGCGGGCGGCTCGGGTTCTCATGCTGTCCGTGCAGCGTGACGCTGGCCAAAGAGATCTGGGCCGGCCGGCGATCAAGCCAGCACCTTCTTCCAGGGATGACGCCATGAGTCCATTCATCGCCCCCTGCCTCTGAGCATCTCCGCCCTCGGGCACCTCTGCCCCGGCCGCATGCCCGCCTCTGCGCGCCCAACGGCCGGTGCTCCGCGACGCGTCGGGCCTTTCACCCGCCCGCATTTCCTCCGGGAGACCCAGAACCTCCATGCCCCAGACCTTCCAGCAGTCCGTCATCACCGAATTCCGTGCCAACGCGGGGAAGGTCGGCGGCCCCTTCGAGGGCACCGACCTCCTCCTGCTCACCACCACCGGCGCCCGCTCCGGAAAGCCGCACACCACCCCGCTCGGCCATGTCCGCGACGGCCGCCGGCTCCTCGTCGTCGCCTCCAACCTCGGCGCACCGGTCCACCCCGACTGGTATCGCAACCTCCTCGCCCACCCCACCGTGCGGGTCGAGCTGGGGGGCGAGGAGTTCGAGTCACTCGCCGTACCCGCGGAAGGGGCCCGGCGCGACGAACTCTTCGCCCGGGTCGTCGCCGAGGCGCCCGGGTACGCGGAGTACCAGGACGCCACCGACCGGGTGCTGCCGGTCGTGGTGCTGGAACTCCCCGACCCCGACGCGGTGGCTCCCCCGGTCACCTCGCTCGCCGACAAGCTGGTCGAGGTGCACACCTGGCTGCGGGACCAGCTGCGCCACGCGCACGACGAGACCGAGGCGTACTTCGCCGAGCGCGCGGGGCACGGGGGCGCCGGTGAACCGCCCGCCCCCGGTCTCGGGTTGCAGATCCGGCAGCGCTGTCTGGCGTTCTGCCAGGCGCTGGAGTTCCACCACACGGCCGAGGACGGGCATATGTTCCCCGCGATGGAGGGCTACCACCCCCATCTGCGGGACGTCTTCGACCGGCTGCGGGAGGAGCACCGCTCCATCGGAGCCGTGCAGTCGGCGCTCGCGGACCTGCTGGCCGATGCGGCCATCGCGGAACCGGACCGCTTCCGTGCCGAACTGGCCCGGATGACGGAGGAACTGACCGCCCACCTCGACTACGAGGAGGAGCACATCCTGCCCCTGCTCGCCGAGGTGCCCTGGCCCCCGGCCGCGGCCTGAGGACGAACCGTCCGAGGGGGTTGAGCGACTGCTCAACCCCCTCTGATAGCGTCCTGAAACGCGGCGGGACTTGAGTACTCGCTCAAACACGCATAAGGACCGGGGGGCATACATGGGGCTGTACATAGAGGCGTTGATCCGTACCGATCCCGAGCGCTTGTGGGACCGGACCCAGGATCCCGCCCAGCACCAGCGGTGGGATCTGCGCTTCACCGAGATCAGCCCCCTGCCCGGCCCGCCGGGCTCCGCCCAGCGGTTCCGGTACGCGACCCGGGTGCTGCCCTTCCTGACCGTGGCCGGGACCGGGACGAGCGCGGGCGAGCGGGAGCGGGCGGACGGCGAGCGGGTCTCCGCCCTGCGGTTCGCCTCGCCGGAGCGGCTGTCCCTGCTGGCCGAGGGCAGCGGCTACTGGCGTTATGTCCCCACCGCCGACGGCATCCGCTTCCTGACGGGGTACGACTACCGGACCCGCTGGGGCCGCTTCGGCACGGTCGCGGACCGGCTGGCGTTCCGGCCGCTGATGGGCTGGGCGACGGCCTGGTCCTTCGACCGGCTGCGGCTGTGGTGCGAGCGCGGCGTCAGCCCGGCCCGGTCGCTGACGTACGCCCTGGCGGAGGTGCTGGTACGTCTCCTCGTCGTGGCGGCGGCCCTCCCCTTCGGTCCGGTGGCCGTTCTGCCCGCCGCCCTCGCCGCGCTGCTGGTCCCTCCGTCGCCGCTCACGCCCGCCGCCCGGCGCTGCCTGCGCAGACCACCCGGCCGACCGGCCGCCGCCCCGTCCGCCCTCGCCCGTCTGGAGCGCCCGTGACCTCGATATTCGCCCGTGCGATGGGAGACGACTTCACGCGGCTCCACCCCCAGTTGCAGCGCCGCTTCTCGGTCGGACTGGAGAGCGGTGAGGCGTGCGTGGGGCGCGGGTCCATGGAGCGGATCTGGCACGGCCGGGCGTTCGTGAAGCCGTTCCTCGCCCTGGGCGCCAGGCGCAACATCCTGGTGCCGAGGACCGGCCGCGATGTGCCGTTCACCATCGAGAACGTGCCGTACACCGACGCCTTCGGCCGGGAGACCGTGACCTTCGTCCGGACCTTCGCCCTGCCGGGCGGGCCGCGCCGCTTCGACGCCACGATGGTGCACAGCCCCGAGCGGTCCTGCGTACTGGACTACCTCGGTACGCACCAGCACCTGGCCACCGACCTGCGGCTGACCGCGGAGCCCGACGGCTCGCTGCTGATCCGCTCCGGCGAGCACCGTTTCCGCGAGGGGCCCCTCGACCTGCGGGTCCCGGACCTGATCGGCGGCGAGGCCGAGGTCCGCGAGTCCTTCGACGACGCCACGGGCCGCTTCCGTGTCCGGGTCGCGGTGACCAACCGCCGCTTCGGCCCGCTGTTCGGGTACGAGGGAGCGTTCCGCGCCCGCTATGTCGACGCCCTGCGCCACGGCGTACGCGCCGGTCTGCGCCCGGTCCGCGAAGAGGTGCGGGCATGACGGCGGGCGCGACCGGGGCGGACACCCGGACGAAGCTCCTGGAGGGCGCGCTGCGCACGCTCGCCGAGCACGGCATCGCGAAGACGTCGGCCCGTTCGGTGGCGGCCTCGGCCGGTGTCAACCAGGCGCTGGTCTTCTACCACTTCGGTTCGGTCGACGAACTGCTGGCGGCGGCCTGCCGGTACGGCGCCGAACAGCGTGTGGCCCGCCACCGTGACCGGCTCGCCGACGTCACCACCCTCGCCGAACTCCTGCGCTGCGGGCGCGAGCTGCACGAGGAGGAGCGGGCCGGCGGCCATGTCGCCTTCCTGGCCCAGGTGCTGGCGGGCGCCCAGACCCAGCCCCGGCTGGCGCCCGCGACCGCGGCCGGCCTCGACCTGTGGACCGCCGAGATCGAGCAGGTTCTCGTCCGGATTCTGGCGGACTCGCCGCTGGGCGAGTTCACCGATCCGGCGGGCCTGGCGCGCGCCGTGACGGGGGCGTTCGTGGGCCTGGAGATGTACGAGGGCGTCGATCCGGGGGGCGCGGAGCGGGCCTTCGAGGCTCTGGAGCAGCTCGCCGCCCTGGCCGGGGTGCTGGACGAACTGGGCCCGGTGGCCCGGCGCGCGGTACGTCACCGGCTGCGACGCACGGAGAAGGTGCAGGGCGGGGCGTAACGGGACATGGACGGGGCGGTCCGGAACGACCTGGGCCGCCCGAGCAACCCTCCGCATCCACCTGCCGTCTTGATCGACGACAGGACGGTTCGCCGCACATGACGGGCGGCGCCCCACCCCCACATGATCCGGGCCTGCACGACCGGCCGACTATACCCTCCATGTATACAGAGCAGGTATAGTCGTCCGGCTCCGGGCCCGGCACCGCGCGGAAGGCACCCATGCAGACCAAGGCACTGGCGCCCGAGTACCAGGGCGCTCTCACCAAGATGTCGGTGAACGCCTCCCTCACCGACGTACTGGCCGAGGGCGTACGCCACTTGAGGCAGGCCGAGCTCTCCGGATCGCAGGAGGAGGTGGCGCGCGCCGGCCTGGCCGTGGCCGAGGCGCACCGCAGGCTCGGGCAGGTGGCGGAGGCCGACCGGGCCTGGAAGGCCAGCTACCGGGCGGCGCGGTCGGCCGGGAACACCGGGGCGATGGCCTGGGCGCTGTGGAGCGGCGGCACGCTGGCGCGGCAGCGCGGTGCGCTGCGCCTCGCGTTCCGGCTGCTCGGCCTGGCCGCGGAGCTGGGGAAGCGGGGCGGCGACGTGGTCGCCCGCGGTTACTCGCTGGCCGGTCTCGCCGAGACCGGGCGGATCCAGGGCGACTACGCGACCGTCGCGACGCTGCACGAACAACTGCTGGCCGAGGCCCGCGCCCGGGGCGAGGCCCGGCACACCGTCTGGGCGCTGGAGGGCATCGCGCAGATCCACCGCAACACCGGTTCGCTGGACACGGCGCTGGAGATGTTCGAGGAGGCCGCGGCCCTGGCGGGCGACGCGGACGACCGGCGGGGCCGGGCGTGGGCGCTGCGCGGGATCGCCGACATCGTTTCCCTCCGGGACGGCGCGACCGGGCGGGCGCTCGGTCTGCTCGCCGAGGCCGAGGTCACCTGCATGGAGATGAAGCTCTCCAGCGCCCTGGCGTACAACCACAAGATGCGGGCCAACGTGCTGTTCCGCGCCGGGCGGTACGAGGAGGCGCGCGAGGTGTACGAGCAGGCGCTCGGCGAGTTCCGCGCGATGGACGAGCCCCGGGGCGAGGCACTGGCCTCGCTCGGCCTGGTGAAGGCGCGGGCCAGGCTCGGCCGGGACCGCGACGCCACCGCCGCCGACCTGGACGATCTGCGCGGCAGGCTCGACCGGATCGGGCTGCTGAACGCCCGGGAGATGGTCGAGAAAGCGTACGCGGAACTCGGCGTGGAACCCGCGTCGGCCGGTGCCGGGGGCGACCGCCGATGACGCTCTCCACGACCCGCCGGGCGAGCGCGCCGCAGATACTGGACCGGTGCCGCGAGTTGGTGCGCCCGGCCCTGGTTGCCTCGGTGGGCCGGCTGCACCCCTGGCACGCGGAGACAGCGGCCTTCTCGCTCGGCTGGCGCGGCGCCGACGGCGAACCGGTGCCCGGATCGCAGGGCAAGGGGGTCCGCCAGGCGCTCGCGGTGCTCGGCGCCCGGGCGGCGGGCGGCAGCGGCGAGGACGGGGTGCTCGGGGCGGTCGCCGTCGAGCTGATCCACACCTTCTCGCTGATCCACGACGACATCATGGACGGCGACGAGACCCGCCGCCGCCGGCCGACGCTGTGGAAGGCGTACGGCACCGGCCCTGCGGTCCTCGCGGGGGACGCCCTGTTCGCGCTGGCCGTCTCCACCCTCGCGGAGGCTCCTGGTCCCGGCGGTCCCGCGGCGGTGCGGCAACTGGCGGGCGCGCTGGGTGATCTGGTGCACGGTCAGGCTCAGGACCTGCTCTTCGAGTCCCGGCCGTGGTCCGGCCCCGGTGCCGTTCTGCCGCACGAGTACCGGGCGATGGCCACCCACAAGACGGGCTCCCTGCTCGGTTGCGCGGCCGCCCTGGGCGCGGTGCTGGCGGGCGCTCCGGCGTCCACCGTCGAGGCGCTGGATCTGGCGGGGCGCCATGTGGGGGTGGCCTTCCAGGCGGTGGACGACCTGCTGGGGATCTGGGGCGACCCGCAGGTGACGGGGAAGCCCGTGGGCAGCGATCTTCGGCGGCTCAAGAAGACGTTCCCGGTCCTCGCGGCGCTGTCCGCCGACCATCCGGCGGCCGGGCGTCTCGACGCGCTGCTCACCTGCGCCGGGCCGCTCGACGACGCGGCGGCGGGCCGGGCGGCGGAGCTGATCGACGAGGCCGGCGGGCGGCGGGCGACGGTCACCGAGGCGGAGGAGCACCTGACGGCGGCCCGCGCCTGTCTGGACCGGGTGCCGCTGGCCGACGAGGCCAAGGGGGATCTGCTCACGCTGATCCCGTATCTCGTGGACCGCACCGGCTGACACTCGGCGGCTCATGGACCGCATGGGCCGACCCGTCGTCAGGAGCGCCCCGGACACCGTCCGGGGCGCTCCTGTTCCCGACGACGGCACCGATAGTTGGCGCTGCCATCCATTGCGGCGATCGGCGGTGTGTGCACCACCGGAAAAGGCTGACCGTATAACCGGCGCGCACCGTACCGAACACCTGAGCCGCTCCCCGCGCCTGACCCCCGAAAGCCCTTTCGCCACGGGCCCGTGAAGGACACCCGGGCCTGCGCCGGTCTGCCGCGCGGCCACTCGGACGGCCCAACCGGACATGCAATCCCCATGTGGTCGTATGAGCGAGTCACACGCACCATATCGCCACATATCTGCCAAAGTGCACCTCGGCTTTACTCACCGTATTGAGCGAAGAGAGCCGTGCGTGCTGCACATGCGTCGAACTCCAGAAAGACAATTGACGGTCCTTCATGTGGTTCAGCCCGTCGACGGCGGAGTGGCCCGGGTCGTCACCGATCTCGTCAGGGCCCAGGCCGGTGCCGGACTGCGTCCCGTGGTGGCCTGTCCGCCCGGGAGCCCGCTGGCCATCGGGGCGGCGGCAGCCGGCGCCGAGGTCCACGGCTGGTCCGCGACCCGTGCCCCCGGGCCCCGGCTGGCCGGTGAGGTCGCGGCGGCGCGCCGGATCGTCCGCGCGAGCCGTCCGCACGTGGTGCACGCCCACAGCGCCAAGGCGGGCCTCGCGGGCCGGATCGCGGTACGCGGCCGGGTCCCCACGGTGTTCCAGCCGCACGCCTGGTCGTTCGAGGCCGTCGGCGGACGCACCGCGGAACTCGCGCTCGGCTGGGAGCGGTTCGGGGCGCGCTGGGCCGATCACATCCTGTGCGTCAGCGAGTCGGAGCGCCGCACCGGGCAGGAGGCGGGCATCGCCGCCCGCTGGTCGGTCATCCACAACGGCATCGACCTCGACCGGTTCCGCCCCGGCGACCACACGGTCCGGGCGGAGGCCCGCGCCGCCCTCCCCTTGCTGGAGGGCACGGACCCGGACGCCCCGCTGGTCGTCTGCGTCGGCCGCCTGACCCGGCAGAAGGGTCAGGACGTCCTGCTGCGGGCCTGGCGCCGGATGGCGGCGCCGGGGGCGCGGCTGGCCCTGGTGGGCGACGGGCCCGACCGGGACGGTCTTGAGGCGTCGGCCCCGCCGGGTGTGCTGTTCACCGGCGCCTGCGAGGACGTACGGCCGTGGATCCACGCGGCGGACGTCCTCGTACTGCCCTCCCGCTGGGAGGGCATGGCGCTGGCCCCGCTGGAGGCGATGGCCTGCGGACGCGCCGTCGTGCTGACCGACGTGAACGGCGCGCGGGAGAGCCTGCCGCCCGGTGACGAGGACCACTGCCTCGTACCACCGGAGGATCCGGCGGCCCTGGCCGCGGCGCTGACCGCCCTGCTCACCGACCCGGATCTGCGCGAGGCGGTGTCCCGCCGGGCCCTGCGCCACACCCGGGCGGCCTTCGACGTCCGACGGACCGCGGGCGCGGTTGCCGGTCTCTACCAGGAACTTGTCGGCATGTCCGGCCCCACGACGAGGAAGCGCACCGAGCGATGACGATGGAGAGTGCACCGGTTCCCGGATCCGGCCAGGCAACAGCCGTGCAGGCTCACACGGTTCATCCGCCGCGAAGAAGCGGCGGCGGTGCGCAGGCGCGGCCGGGTGAGCGGCGGGCCGTCCGGTACGGCCGTCCCGCGCCGCTGCTGTGCGTGGACGCCCTGGCTCCGGCGGTGACGTTCGCCCTGGTGGTCCCGGTCGCATGGCCCTGGCTGCTGATGGCCGTCCAGGCGGTGGCTCAGGTCGCGCTGTTCGCCTGGCGCGACCTGTACCGGATGCGGTTGTCCCCCTCGGTCCTCTCCGACCTTCCCGCGCTGCTCGGTCTCACCCTCCTCCAGTGGTACGTGACGATGGAGGCGCTGGACGTCTGGGCCCCGCAGCAGGGGTTCGGCTGGGCGGTGCTGGCGTACGGGGCCGGTACGCAGACCGCGCTGACCTGCGCCGGGCGTGCGGCGGTCTACCGGGCGCGGCGGCGGGCCGCCGGCCGCCGCCCGCAGTCCACGCTGGTCGTGGGCCAGGGACCGTCCGCCCGTCAGGTGGCGGCCGCGCTGTACGACCACCCCGCCTACGGGCTGCGGCCGGTCGGTCTGGTCGCCGCCCCGGCAACCGGGGACGAGCAGCAGGTGACGGGGGCGGACGCCGCACCCCTGCCGGTCCTGGCCTCGCCCCAGGAGGTGGGGCGGGCCGTGGTGCAGAACAGTGTGCGGCACGCGGTGTTCACGGCCCCGCCCGAGGCCACCCCGGACGGCGCCGCTCTCTTCACCCTCCTCACCGGGCATGGCTGCCGGGTGTGGCTGATCACCGGGCCCGGCACCCTCGCGGGAACCCCGGCGGCCGGCCGGCCCGACCATCTGTGGGGTTTCACGGCGCAGCCGTTGCGCGACGGCACGGACCGCCCCCTCGGCCACGGGGTGAAGCGGGCGATGGACGCCGTCCTGGCGGCGGTCGGGCTGGTGCTGGCGGCCCCGGTGATGGCGGCCTGCGCGCTGGCCGTGCGGCTCTCCGACGGACCGGGCGTGATCTTCCGCCAGGAGCGCGTCGGCCGGCACGGTCGTCCCTTCGTCCTGCTGAAGTTCCGTACACTGCGGCCCGCCGACGTCCAGGAGTCGGCCACCCGCTGGAACGTCGCGTCCGACGGCCGGCTCAGCCGGGTCGGCCGCATGCTGCGCCGGACGTCCCTGGACGAGCTGCCGCAGCTGTGGAACGTCCTGCGCGGCGATATGAGCATGGTCGGCCCCCGCCCCGAACGCCCCTTCTTCGTCGCGCAGTTCAGCCGCTCCCACCCCGGCTACCAGGCCCGTCACCGAATGCCGGTGGGCATCACCGGGCTGGCCCAGGTGAACGGCTTGCGCGGCGACACCTCGATCGAGGAGCGGGCCCGTTTCGACAACCACTACATCGAGACCTGGTCGCTGTGGCAGGACGCGTGCGTGCTGGCGCGGACGGCGGGCTCCCTGTTCCGGCTCGGAGGCAGCTGACCATGACCGCTGTCCTGACCCGGCCCGTACCGTCACCGGCGGCCGGGCCGCCCGCCGCCGCCCGCTCCCCGTGGGCCGCCTGGCGCGGCCGTTGGCCGCTGCTGCCGCTGGTCGCGACCGTCCTGCTGCCCGCCCTCCCCTACGGAACGTCGGGCGGGGGCGGCCCCGCCGACGTGGCCTCGGGGATCGCGGTGCTGGTGTGCGTGGGGCGGCTGCTGTATCTGCGGCAGCGGCCGCTGAGCGCCGGCGCCGCGCTGGTCCTGGGGCTGCCCGCGGTGGGCTTCGCGGTGGCCACGGTCGCCGCGGCGGACCCGGCGGCCGCCCTGCCGGGGCTCGTGCGCTACCTCCAGGTCTTCGTCCTGGTACCGGCTGCGGTGTTCCTGCTGCTCAGGGACGCGTACGGGTTCCGGATCGTCGCCGGTTCGCTGGTCCTCCTCGCGGTCGTCCAGGGCGTCACGGGCGTTCATCAGTACGTCACCGGGACCGGCGCCTCGTACATGGGCGAGGACATCCGGGCGGTCGGCACCTTCGGGCCCAGCGACATCATGGGCATGGCGACCGTCGTCGCCTACGGGCTGCTCGCCGCGGCGGCCTGCGCCCTGCGCACCCCCAGGAGCGCCCCGGCCTGGCTGCGACCGACCGCCGCCGTCCTCGCCGTCGCGCTGATCGTCCCGCTGACGCTGTCGTTCAGCCGGGGCGTGTGGATCGCCACGGCCGCCGCGGTGCTCGTCGCCCTGGCGCTGAGCGGGCGGCGGCAGGCACTGGCCTCGCTGGCCGTGCTGGGTGCGGCGGGCGTGGTCCTGGTCGGCGGGTTCGGCATCGGCTCAGAGATGATCGCGGACCGGGCCGCCAGCGTGACCCGCGTGACCAGCACCCCTGACCGGTCGGTCAGCGACCGCTACGCGATGTGGAGTGCGGCGGGCGCGATGTGGCGCGAGCAGCCGGCCGCCGGGGTCGGCCTCAAGGGCTTCCCCGACCACCGGGACGGGCACGCCTCGATCGGGCTCTCGTCGGGGAGCGACACCGCCGGGGCGGGACAGGAGTTCCGCCGGCAGGCCCTCCTCTCCCCGCACAACATGTATCTCCTCGTCCTCGGCGAGCAGGGCCTCATCGGGCTGACCGCGCTCGTCGGCAGCTGGGCGGCGATCCTGGTCGGCGCGATCCGCCGGCTGTGGCTCGCCCGCTCGCGCGCGAACGCCGCGCTGGACTGCGGTCTGGTGGCGGTCGCCCTGATGACCTGGCAGAGCGTCAACTTCCTGTACGCGGACATCGGCGGGCCCACCACGGTGCTCAGCGGTGTCGTTCTGGGGCTGGCCGCCTGGTGGGCGCTGGCCGAGCCGGACCGGGTGAGCGCCGCATGACCGATACCGGTACGGGCACGGAGGCCGGGGCGCGGCCGGCGGACGCGACGGCGGGCCCTTCGCTGCTGCCGGCCCCGGGGTCAGGACCGGAAGGGCCCCGGTCCCCCGGCGGCTCACCGGAGACGGGGAGCGGCGAGGCGCCCCGGCTCGGGGCCTTCCTCGCCCGGGCGGCGGCGGGCACGGCGGTGCTGACCGTGCTGGCGGCCGTCCTGGGTCTGGTGCGGGATCAGGCCATCGCCCGGTACTTCGGGGCGAGCGACGCGAGCGACGCGTTCCTGATCGCCTGGACCGTGCCCGAGATGGCGGCGACGCTGCTCATCGAGGACGGGATGGCGCTCCTCCTCGTCCCCGCGTTCAGCCTCGCTCTCACCCGTCGCGCCTCCGGCGACACGGAGGGAGGCGCCGACCCCGTACGGGAGCTGGTGGCGGCCACACTCCCCCGGCTCTTCCTGCTGCTCTCCGGTGGCGCGGCGCTGCTCATCGCGGGCGCGCCGTGGGTGGTGGGCGTGCTGGCCCCGGGGCTCGCCGATCCCCGTCTCGCGGTGGACTGCACCCGGCTGACCGCGGTCACCGTCCTCACCTTCGGGATCACCGGCTACTTCAGCGCCGCGCTGCGCGCGCACGGCAGCTTCCTGCCGCCGGCCGGAGTCTATGTCGCGTACAACCTCGGCATCATCGGGATGACGCTGGCCCTGCACGCGGCGTGGGGGGTGCGGGCGGCCGCGGCGGGCGTCGCGGTGGGCAGCGCGCTGATGATCCTCACCCAGCTCCCCGTGCTCCTGCGGCTGGTGCCGCTCGCCCGGCCGCGCCTGCCGCGGCTCGGGCGGCGGGCGGCGCGGAGTGCTCCGCTGCTGGGGTTCGCGGTGCTGGCCCCGGTGGTCGTGTTCGTGGTGAGCCGTCAGTCCCAGGTGCTGGTGGAGCGGTTCCTGGCGTCCACCCTGCCCGCCGGGGCGATCTCGCATCTGAACTACGCGCAGAAGGTCGCGCAGATGCCGATGGTGCTGTCGCTGATGATCTGCACGGTGACCTTCCCCGTCGTCGCTCAGGCCATGGCCGCCGGGGAGCACGAGAAGGCCCGGCGGCGGGTCGAGAGGGACCTCGGTCTCGCCGGGATGGTGGTGCTGCTCGGCACGGCGGTCGTCCTCGGTTACGCACCCCAGATCGTCGAAGTGCTCTTCCAGCGCGGCGCGTTCGACGCTGCCGACACCGCGTCGACCGCCCAGGTCATGCGGGTCTACGCGCTGGGGCTGCTGGGGCACTGTCTCGTCGGCGCGCTGAGCCGGCCGTTCTTCTCGTCCGGGCGGCCCACCTGGTTCCCGGCGTTCGCGATGGGGACCGGGCTGCTGGTCACGATGGGGGCCGGGTACGCGCTGACGTACCGCTTCGGCGTGGACGGCATCGCGACCGCCAACGCGATCGGGATCAGTTCCACGGCCCTGCTGCTCCTGATGGGCCTCGGCACCCGGGTGGTACCGATCAGGGCCCGGGACGTGGCGCTGTCGCTGAGCCGGCTCGCCGGGGCGTCGCTGGCGGCTGGTGCGGCGGGCTGGGCGTGTGCCCCGCTCGTCCCCGATCCGGTGCTGAGCCTGGCTGCCGGGTGTCTCCTCGTCCCCGCCGTGTTCTTCCTGACCGGCCTCGCCCTGCGCTCGCCCGAGGTCCTTTCCCTGCTGGCACTCATCCGACGGAGGTTCCTTGATGGCCGCTGAATCCTCGGCACATCGCGCCGACGCTCGCTCGTCCCGGCTCCGCCCGCACACCCGCCGTCAGCCGTGGATCCTCACGTACCACTCGGTGACGGACCCCAGCGACGATCCGTACGGCATCACGGTCTCGCCCGAGCGGCTCGACGAGCAGCTGTCCTGGCTGCGCAGCCGGCGGCTGACGGGGGTGGGCGTGTCGGAGCTGCTGCGCGCCGGGGCATCGGGGCGGCGCGGGCTGGTGGGGCTGACCTTCGACGACGGGTACGCGGACTTCCTCGACGAGGCGCTGCCGGTGCTGCGCAAGCACGGCTGCCGGGCGACGGTCTTCGTCCTGCCCGGCCGCCCGGGCGGGGTCAACGAATGGGACCCCCTGGGTCCGCGCAAGCCGCTGCTCACCCACGACGACATCCGTCGGGTCGCCACCGCGGGCATGGAGGTCGGCTCGCACGGGCTGTACCACCAGGACCTGACGGGGCTGTCCGACGAGGAGTTGCGGCGCGAGACCGCGGACAGCAGGGCGCTGATCGGTGATCTCACCGGCTCGCTCCCGGAGGGCTTCTGCTACCCGTACGGCTTTCTCGACCGCCGGGTCGCCCGGGCCGCGCGCCGGGCGGGTTACGGCTACGCGTGTGCGCTGACGCCCGGTCCGCTGCTCAGCCGGTTCGCCCTGCCCCGTACCCACATCAGCCAGGCGGACCGGGGGGTGCGGCTGTGGGCGAAGGATCTGCGGCACGGGCTGCGGCAGGTGGCGGTGCCCGGTGCGGGTTCCCGGACCGCCGTGCCGGTGCGGGCGGGCGGTCCGCGGTGAGGGCGCTGCACGTCATCACCGGGCTCGGGGTCGGCGGCGCCGAGCGGCAGTTGCGGCTGCTGCTGCGTCATCTGCCGGTGGAGTGCGATGTGGTGACGCTCACCAACCCGGGGGCGGTGGCCGAGGAGCTGCGGTCCGACGGGATCCGGGTGACACACCTCGGGATGCGCGGCAACCGGGACCTGTCGGCCGTCGGACGGCTCGCCCGGCTGATCCGGGACGGCCGCTACGACCTGGTCCACACGCACCTCTACCGGGCCTGTGTGTACGGCAGGATCGCGGCGCGCCTCGCGGGGACGCGGGCCACCGTGGCGACCGAACACTCCCTGGGGCGGGCCGAGATCGAGGGCCGCCCGCTCACCCGCTCCATCCGCGCCCTCTACCTCTCCACCGAACGGCTGGGCGCGGCGACCGTCGCCGTCTCCTCCACCGTGGCCTGGCGACTGCGGGACTGGGGCGTGCCCGCCGACCGGATCAGGCTGGTGCCGAACGGCATCGACGCGGACCGGTTCCGCTTCGACGGGGAGCGGCGGGCATCCGTGCGGTCCGCCCTGGGCGTCCCCGAGGACGCGTTCGTGGTCGGCGGGGTCGGCCGGCTGGTGCCGGGCAAGCGGTTCGACGTGCTGATCCGCGCGGTCGCCGCCCTGCCGGAGGCCCGGTTGCTGCTGGCCGGGGACGGGCCCGAGGCCCGGACGCTGCGGGCCTTGGCACTGCGCCTCGGGGCGGTGGACCGGATCCGGTTCCTCGGGGAGTGCGACGAGGACGGGGAAGGACCGGTCCCGGGTGTTCCGGCGCTGCTGAGCGCCCTGGACGTCTTCGTCTCCACCTCCCGCGAGGAGTCCTTCGGGCTGGCCGCCGTGGAGGCGCTCGCCGCCGGACTCCCCGTGCTCCACGACGCCTGCCCCGCCATCGACGACCTGCCCGCCGCCCACGCCCCGGGGGCGACCCGGATCGCCGGGAGCCCCGAGGAGCTGACGGACCGGCTGCGGCAGCGGATACAGGCCGGCCCGGACCGCCGCTCGCCGCCCCGAGCCGTCGGCCACTACGACATCCGGCGCAGCAGCGAGCGCCTGATGGACGTGTACGCGTACGCCCTCGACACCGCCCCACCGAACCGGAGAGCTCATTCATGACCGACTCACCCGAGCAGCAGCGACACCTCGTCGCCCGTCGGCTGCGCACCGCCCTCGCCCGGCTGCCGCACTGGTGGCCGCTGCCCGTCAGCGTGCTGATCGGGACCGCCTCCGGGCTCTCGTACGGCGCGCTCGCCACCCCGCAGTACGAGGCCACCAGCTATGCGATGGCGGTCGCGGAAGGGGACACGGACCCCGCGGCGGCGCTGGGGTACGCCCAGTCGTACGGGCGGCTGACGACGAGCGACGCGACCCTCTCGTACGCGCAGGGCGCGGCGGGCGAGCCGGTGCGCGAACTGCGGTCCCACGTCACGTCGGAGACGTCCCCGGATTCGCCGATGATCGCCGTGACCGGGACCTCCTCGGACCGCCACAAGGCGGCGGACATCGCCAACGCGGTCATCGAGGCCGTCATCGTGAGCAGCGGCCACGTCTCCAAGGACACCGGGGTCAAGCTGATCAAGTTCACCCATGCCATGACGCCGGACCAGCCGGTCTCGCCGTCGGTGCCGCTGGGCGCCGCGGTGGGTGCGGCGGCGGGCGGGCTGCTGGGCGGTCTGGTCCTGTTGGTGCGTCCGCGCCGGGAGGGCTGGAGCGTCTCGGCCCAGGTGCCCGGTCCGGCGGCCGGGGGCACCGGTGCCGTTCAGGACGAGCGGGAGCTCGTCCGATGACGGCGCACCGGCCGGGCGGCCTGGCCGTGACGTTGTGCCGGGACTTCCGGGAGTTCGGCGCACTCGCCGGTGAGTGGGACGCGCTGCACCGCCGCTGCGCCACCCCCACCCCGTTCCAGAGCCACGCCTGGCTGCACTCGTGGTGGATCTCCTACGGTCAGGAGGGCCGGCTGCGGGTGCTGCTGGTCCGCCGGGCGGGGCGGCTGATCGGGGCGGCGCCGCTGATGCTGGTGCACCGTCCGATGCCGCTGCTCGTCCCGATGGGCGGGGCCGTCTCCGACTTCTTCGACATCCTCCTGGACCAGGAGGAGGCCGGGTACGCGGTGGGGGCGCTGGGGCGCGGTCTGGACCGGGCGGCCCGGCACACCGTGGTGGACCTGCGGGAGGTCCGTCCTGACGCGTCGGCGCAGTTGCTGTTCGGGCGGTGGCCGGGGGCCCGGAGCAGGCTCACGGACTCGACCTGCATGGAGCTGCCGGCCGAGCCGCTGGACGACCGCGTGGCGCGGCTGACGGGCTCGCGGGGCCAGCGGCTGCGGTCGAAGCTGCGCAAGGTCGACGCCCTGGGCATCGAGGTGCACCGGATTCCGCAGGACGGGGTCCCCGCCGCGATCAACACGCTGCTGCGGCTGCACGAGCGGCAGTGGGAGGGCCGGACGGTCAACCCCGAGCATCTGCGGGCACGGTTCTCGGACCATCTGATCCGGTCGGTGGGGCGGATGGTGGGGGACGGTACGGCGGCCATGACCGAGTTCCGGCTGAACGGCGAGGTGGTGGCGTCCAACCTGTCGTTGCAGTCCGGGCAGTTGACGGGCGGCTATCTGTACGGTGCGGATCCGGCGCTGCGCGAGAGGAAGGTCGATGTGTCGACGATGCTGCTCCGCGAGGTCGCCCAGCAGGCCTCGGACGGCGGGCGCACGGTGCTGAGCCTGCTGCGCGGCGCGGAGAGCTACAAGAACCACTGGGGACCGGTGCCGGTGGTCAACCAGCGGCTGTTGCTGGCCCGGCCGGGTCTGGAGCCGCTGCTGCGGCTGCGCGAGTCGCAGGTGGCGGTGCGCGAGCGGGCGGTGGAGACCGTGAAGGCCCGGTTCCCGGCGGCGCGGGACTGGCACGAGCGGTTGTCGGGGCTGCCGATGATCGGACGCTGACTCGCCGGGCGTACGCCGGACGGCGGCGTCGGAGATATCACCTATGAACAGATCCGTTACCGTCCGGCGTCTTTCGCGTTGTCAGGGGGTGCGGTCCTCGTGTCCGCAGCACAACCCCCTTCTTTACTAGGAGTTCTCCATGTCTCGTATGACGAAGGTCGCCGCTGTCATGGCCGGTACCGGCGCCCTGATCGCCGGCGGCGCCGGCATGGCGTCCGCGGACGCCGGTGCGCAGGGCCTCGCCGCCGGCTCCCCCGGGGTCGGTTCGGGCAACGTCGCCCAGGTTCCCGTGCACGTCCCGGTGAACGTCTGCGGCAACACGATCAACGTGATCGGCCTGCTGAACCCGGCCTTCGGCAACACCTGCGCCAACGTCGACGGCGGCCACCACAACGGCGGCGACTACGGCTACGGCCGCTGATCTGCCGTAGTTCCGGAACGGCCGGCTCCCTCCGTGCGGAGGGGGCCGGCCGTTCCTGCGTCCGGCCTCAGGCGTAGCGGTAGACCTTGCTGTGGTCGAGGAGTTTCCTCGGGGTCACCCGCCAGGGGGGCATCGCCTCGTCGAGGCCGAAGACGTAGTCGCGGTCCGGGCCGGGTGAGGCGGGCTTGCGGCCCGGCCGGTAGGCCGACTTGGGATGCGCCTTACGCCAGCGGTCCCAGATCAGGTCGATGAAGGAGTGGTGGAGCCAGAACACCGGGTCCTCGGGGGAGGCCGCGCCCGCCATCGGACCGCCGACCCACTGGTGGACCCGGTTGTGCAGGCCGACCGTGCGCACGCCCCGGATGCCCCATCCCTCGACGCGGTTGCGGAAGCCCTCGGTGCAGACGCTGTTCCAGGGCGCGGTGTCGTAGACGGGGTCCTTGAGGGCCCGCGCCAGGTCGTTCGCGGTGGGCAGGGAGACCGGGTCGCTGCCCGGCCTGCCGAAGTTGCGGGTGAGGTAGTGCTCGTCGGTGACGCCCCTGCCGACGCTCCAGTTGCCCGCCGCGTAGGCGAACGGGCCGGTCGTGACCCGGCGGTCGCCGGGCCTGCCGTTTCCGCCGAGGAAGTCCTCGGCCCAGAGCGAGGACGTCGTCCGGTTGTCACGGGTCCAGTCCCAGTAGGGGACGCTGACGCCCGCGTCGACGCGCTGGAGCGCCTTCTCGAACTCCAGCAGGTACTGGCGGTGCCAGGGGAAGAACGAGGACGTCATGTGCGCCGGGCGCGGGCGGCGTTCGGTGTCCATGACGTAGTACTCCCGGTGCATGACGACGAAGTCGTCGTAGCGGCCCGAGCGCTTCAGTTTCAGGATCGCGTCGACGAGCCGGCGCTTCTCGGTGCGCGTGAGGTCGCGCTGGTTCTTGCGGGTGTACACCGGTGCTGCTCCTCCTGGTTCACATGTGGTGCGCGGCGGGCGGTGCGAGCCGGGCGGTGCCGAGTTCGTCGACGGCGGCACGGGCCGTCTCCAGCAGCGTCGGATACGACTCGTAGTGCCGGACGTCGCTCAGATACGTGCCGTCCGCCCTCCTCATGACGTGCAGCGGCCTGCCGTCGATACGGATCTCGGTGACCGGTTCGGCGGCGACCGCGCCCCGGTCGTCGGCCGGGGCGCCCGCGGGGACGACGACGGTCGTCGTCCCCCGGATCTCCCGGCCCCGGTACATCTCGGCGAACTCCTCCGTCGTGGCCCGGGAGCCGGATCCGGAGCCGGGCCCGGGCGCCGGTGCGGGACCGTCCGCGGCGGCCGGGTCGCGGTCGAGCAGCGGGAGCAGGGCGCCGGCGGTACCCGTGACCACGGCGGCGGTGAAGGCTCCGCGCAGGACGGTCCGGCGGGAGGGAATGCGGGTGCCGCCCGGTTTCGCGGGGGTGGGGCTCATGAGATGACTACCTGCCTCTCGTTAACTCGTCCGAGGTGCTTCTGATGGCGATGTTGACAACGAGGCGGTGGCGAAACAGTTCTCGTGCGTGGGGCGTACGGCGCACACAAGTGGGGCGCGTTCCGGCAAACGCGTGAGGGTGCGGGGCGATCGGCGGCGGCGGGCCGCGTCGCGGGGGCTCCGGTGACCGGCGGACCGGAACATGGCCTGGCGAACCGTGGAGGTGGTGGGCATGACCGTTCCGTATCAGCCGTCCGGGGACCGTGTGGAGCGCGCGGCGGACGTCGACCTGGCCGACCCGGCGTTCTGGCGGCTGCCGCGCCCCGAGCGGCTGCGGGCCTTCGCGCTGCTGCGGGAGCTGGACGCGCCGGTGCTGTTCACGCCCCGGCCCGGTACCGCGCGTACCGCCGGAAAGCCGTTCTACGCCCTGGTGCGCCACGCCGATGTGCGGACGGCGAGCCGTACGCCCGGGGTGTTCGCGAGCGCTCCCGGGGTCACCACTCCGGAGCCGGCCGGCTGGGCGAAGGCGCTGTTCGGGAACTCGATGGTCAACATGGACGGGTCCGAGCACGCGGCGCTGCGCCGGATCATCTCGCGGCGGTTCACCCCGCGGCTGCTGGCGGGCGTCGAGGAGAACGTCGGGCGGCTCGCCGGGCGGCTGGTGGACGAGCTGATCGCCGAGCGGCCCCGGGACTTCGTGCCGTCGGCGGCCTCGCGGCTGCCGCTGGAGGTGATCTGCGACCTGATGGGCGTCCCGAAGGCCTACCGGGCGCGGATCTCCGAGCAGATCGACCAGGCGTCGGAGCATGTCGGCGTCGAGCGACGGGGCCGGGCCCGGATCCGGATCCCCGGGCGGGGGCTGGCGTCCCTGGCCCGCATGCAGTGGGGCATGGGGCGGCTCGCCGCGGAGCGCCGCCGTCGTCCCGGGGACGACCTCGTCTCGGCGCTCGTGTGCGCGGACATCGACGGTGAGGCGCTGTCGGGGCGGCAGTTGGGAGCCTTCTTCTCGCTGCTGCTGGTGGCCGGGGTGGAGACCACCCGCAACGCCATCGCGCACGGGCTGTTCCTGCTCGACCGGAATCCGGATCAGCGGGAACTGCTGCGGTCCGACTTCGACCGGTACATCGGCGGGGCCGTCGACGAGATCGTGCGGCATTCGACTCCGATCATCCAGTTCCGCAGAACGGTCACCGAAGAATGCGCACTGGGCGGTCGCACATTCCTCCCGGGCGAGAAAGTCGCACTCATCTACGCCTCCGCCAATCGCGACGAGGCGGTTTTCACCCATCCGGATCGCTTCGACATCACCCGCTCGCCCAATCCCCATCTGGGATACGGCGGCGGGGGCCCGCACCACTGCCTGGGCGCGCATCTGGCTCGCCTCGAAATGACGGCCCTGTTCCGGGAGCTGATCGACCGACGCCCCGTCATGCGGGATCTGGGAGACCCGGGACTCGTCGATTCGAATTTCGACAACCGCGTCGGATCGCTGCCGTTCACGTTCGGCCCCACATTCACCTGAACGGCACGCCCGCAACGCCGAATACGATAAATGGACTCCCTCCGCATGCCGCCGGGGCATGATGATGAAACTCTCTCCCCACCGGGCCGGACGGGCCGGAATTCATCACAGCCAGGAGGAGCAATGCCGGCCAAGCGCCGACTCTTCGTTTCGTGTATCGCGGCGCTTGCTCTCAGCCTCCTGGCGGGTGGCGGCATCGCTGGCCAGTCGCCTCCGGGCACCGATTCCGTCGACGGCGCGGCCCCCGGCGGGCCGAGGGCGGGGAGCGCTACGGCGCACGGGGCGTATCTGGACTACGGGCCCGAAGGGGTCAGCCGGATGGCCGAGTTCTCGCGCTGGCTGGACGGGGCGGAGCTGCGGGTGGGGCACACGTATCTGCCGGGCGATCTGTGGGTGAACATCGAGGGCTCCCCCGATTTCCTCGACTCCTGGGCGGAGTGGAGACGGGCGGACCCGGACCGGATGTTCGTCCTGAACGTACCGATGCTGGAGCGCAACGAGGAGCGGGTCCCGGACGGCGAGGTCCGCACCCTGCTCCGGGCGGGTGCGGCGGGCGACTACGACCAGCACTTCACCCGGCTGGCGGAACGCCTGGTGGAGCTCGGCGTTCCGGACACCGTGATCGTGCTCGGCTGGGAGATGAACGGCACCACGTACACGCACCGGTGCGGCCCGGATCCCACGTCCTGGAAGGCGTACTGGGAGCGGATCGTCTCGGCGATGCGCGCGGTGCCCGGTCAGGAGTTCCGCTTCGACTTCACCCCGAGCCGGGGGCGGGACGCGGTGCCGTGGACCGAGTGCTACCCGGGCGACGACGTCGTCGACATCATCGGGATGGACTCCTACGACCAGCCTCCCGGTGAGACCTTCGACGACCAGATCACCGACCCGTACGGGCTCCAGAAACACGTCGACTTCGCCGCGGAGCGCGGCAAGCCGATCTCGTTCCCGGAGTGGGGGCTCTTCCGCAACGGCGACAACCCCGAGTACATGCGGCGGATGCTGGAGTGGATCGACCGGCACGAGCCGCTCTACCAGACGGTCACGGACTACTGCCCGCACGGTGTCTGGCAGTGCGGGAGCAATCCGCGGTCCTCGGAGGTGTTCCGGACGATGATGACCGAGATGGCCGCGCCCGCCGAGCCCTCCCCCAGCCCGACGCCGACACCCACCCCCACTCCGGCGGACCCGAGTCCGTCGCCGACCGTCCCGCCGTCCGGCCTGCCCTCCCCGCCCGTGTCCCCCTCGCCCACGTCGCCGGGGGCCGGTACTCCGCCCGGTCGCCGGTGGTGCGTCACCCTGCCGTCCGCCGAGTGGCTGGGGCCGTGGCTGCCGGAGCGCGAGATCTGCTTCCGCTACTGACCCCGGGCATGGAAACGGCTCCGGCCCGCCGGTCGGGGGCCGGAGCCGTCCACCCACACGGGTCCAGCGCGGGGGCAGGGGGACGAGCAACCGCTTGTCACCCCACCAACGCGGGCACGTCCCGCTCCGTCACGCCGCCGAACGAGGGACGGCTCGCGCGTGTCCCGGTCACGCCGCACCGGGCGCGGTCCGGGGCGACGCGCGACCATGGAAACCTACAGAGGGTGGTGAGGTGCAATGGCATCCGCCGATGAGGGCTTCCCGGCGGAGCCCGGCCCGCTGCCCTCCGGGGACGGGCGGGGACCGGTTCGCATGGCCGACGACGCGGCCGCGGTGGTCGCCGGGGACGGCACGGTCATCGGCTGGACCCGCGGGGCCGAGGCGCTGCTCGGGTATCCGACGGCCGAGGTGGTCGGCCGGTCCGCCGCCCACCTGCTGTCCGGCCCGCCGGACCCCCGCCGGACGGCCGCGGTGGCCGCGCGCTGCCGGACCGGGTCGGCGTGGAGCGGACTGGTCTCCCTGCGGGGCCGCGACGGCCGGTCCCTGGACATCGATGTGCGGGTCACCGCCTCGTTCCGGATCGCCGGGCAGGAGGTATTCCTGGTGTCCGGGCGGGAGCTCACCCCGCACTGGACGATGAGCGGGTCCGTGCTGGACGACTTCATGTCCCGGTCCCCCGTCGGGATGGCCGTGCTCGACCCCGGTCTGCGCTACCTCTGGCTCAACGACACCCTGGAGCGGTTCGGCGGCGTACCGCGCGAGCAGCGTCTGGGGCGCCGGCCGGGCGACGTGCTGCCGACGGCCCTGGCGGCGCCCATCGAGCGGCTGATGCGGCAGGTCCTGTCGACGGGCGAGGCCGTCACGGACTACGAGTACCTGGGGTGGAGCTGGGCCGATCCGCACCGCCGACGGGCGTACGCGAGCTCGTTCTTCCCGCTGGCCGACGCCCAGGACCGGCGGATCGGCGTCGGCTACATGGTCCGCGACGTCACCGACCGGTGGAACGCGCGTCGGCTGCTCGCGCTGGTCAACGAGGCCGGGGCGAGCATCGGCTCCACCCTGGACGTACAGCGTACGGCGCAGGAGCTCGCCGACTTCGCGGTGCCCCGGTTCGCGGACTTCGTCTTCGTCGACCTGCTGGAGAACCCGTTCGGCGGTGACCGGCCCGGGTCGGCCACACCCGCCGAGGGCGAGCGGCCCGCCATGCGCCGGGCTGGCATGAGCTCGGTGCGCGAGGGCTGCCCGGAGGCGGTCGTCCGGGTCGGGGACGCGGTGGACTTCGTGCCACCTCCGCACGACGCGCACTTCCTGTTGGCGGGCGCCCCCGTGCTGCTGCCGGTGCTCGACCCCGACAGTCACGGGTGGACGGTGGAGCACCCGGCGCGGGCCGCCCGGATCCGGGAGTTCGGGCTGCACTCGTTGATCTCCGTACCGATGCGGGCCCGCGACACCGTGCTGGGGCTGACCACCTTCATGCGGTCGCAGAATCCGGTGCCGTTCGACGAGGACGACGTGGCGCCCGCCCGGGAGCTCGTGGCACGGGCCGCCGTGTGCGTGGACAACGCCCGCCGCTACACCCGGGAGCACACCGCGGCTCTCGTGCTCCAGCGGAGCCTGCTGCCGCAGACGCTGCGCGGCGGAACAGCACTGGACGTGGCGTGGTCGTACCTCCCCGCGGACGCGAAGGACGGGGTCGGCGGGGACTGGTTCGACGTGATCCCGCTGTCCGGAGCCCGGGTAGGCCTGGTCATCGGCGACGTCGTCGGGCACGGCATCGGGGCCGCCGCGACCATGGGCCGGCTGCGTACCGCCGTACAGACCCTTGCCGACATGGATCTGCCGCCGGACGAACTGCTGGCCCGCCTGGACGATCTCGTCCTGCGGCTCAGCGAGGAGGAGCGCGCGGGGGGTCCGGCGGAGCGGGGCGGCTCGACGGTGGTCGGGGCGACCTGTCTGTACGCCGTCTACGACCCGACGAGCGGCTGCTGCACCATGGCGCGGGCGGGCCACCCCCCGCCGGTGATCGTCACGCCGGACGGGGCGGTCACCTTCCCGGACCTTCCCTCCGGGCCGCCGCTCGGGCTCGGCGGGCTGCCCTTCGAGTCGCTGGAGGTGGTCCTGCCCGAAGGAAGCCTCCTCGGCCTCTACACGGACGGCCTCATCGAGGGGACCGACAGGGACGTCGAAAGCGGCATGGAGCGGCTGGGCCGGGAGGTGTCCCGGGGCGGACTGCCGCTGGAGGACCTGTGCCCGGCGGTGGTGAAGGAACTGCTGCCCGTCCCGCAGCCGGACGACATCGCGCTGCTCCTCGCCCGGACGCATGTCCTGAGCCCGGAGCACCTGGTGTCGTGGGACGTCCCCGTCGACCCCGCGGCGGTCGGGGAGACCCGGGCGAAGGTCTCGCGCCAGCTGGAGGCGTGGGGGCTGGAGGAGCTGTCGATGACGACGGAGCTGATCGTCAGCGAGCTGGTGACCAACGCGATCCGGTACGCCTCCGGGCCGGTACGGCTGCGGCTGCTGTTCCAGGCGGCGCTGACCTGCGAGGTGTCCGACGCCAGCAACACCTCGCCGCGGCTGCGGCACGCCAGGACGACGGACGAGGGAGGGCGGGGCCTGTTCCTCGTCGCGCAGCTCGCCCATCGGTGGGGCACGCGCTATACGCCTCAGGGGAAGATCATCTGGGCGGAGCAGCCGATTCCCTGAGCCCCGCGTCCGGCGACTGCTCGCGGGCGAAGAGGCGGGTCAGTGGACCGTCGGCCCGGATCAGCTCGTCCCAGGTGCCCTCCTCGACGATGCGCCCGCCGTCCAGGACGGCGATCCGGTCGGCCCTGCGGACGGTGGCCGGGCGGTGGGCGATCACCAGGGTCGCCCGGGTGGCGGAGTCGGCCGCGAGTGCCCGGGCCAGTTCCGCGTCGCCCCGGTGGTCCAGGTGGGCGGTCGTCTCGTCCAGGACGAGGACGCGCGGGCCGCTCAGCAGACCCCGGGCCAGGGCCACCCGGGCGCGCTGACCGCCGGAGAGGGTCGCGCCGCGCTCGCCGACGGCGGTGTCAAGACCGTCGGGCAGGGCGTCGGCAACGGTGTCGACGCCGCAGATCCGGGCCACCGCGTCCAGCTCGTCCGCCGTCGCGTCGGGGGCGCCGAGGCGGAGGTTCTCGGCGAGCGTGCCGTGGAAGAGCGGGGCCTCCTGCCCCACGACGGACACGGCGGCGCGCAGGTCGTCCTCGGCGAGGTCCCGCAGGTCGACGGGGTGGGCCGGGGCGGAGGGCACGAGTTCCACGGTGCCTTCGGCCGGGTCCCAGTAGCGGGCCAGGAGGTGGGCGCAGGTCGACTTGCCGGCCCCGGACGCTCCGACGAGGGCCACGGTCTCCCCCGGCCGGACGGTGAGGTCGACGCCGTCCAGCACGGCCGCTCCGCCGTAGCCGAACCGTACGCCGCGCAGCCGCAGGCCGAGCGGGCCGGGCGGTACGGGGCGGGGGTCGGTGGCGGCGGGCGCTCCCGCAGGGGCGTGCACGGCGGCCCGGACCCGGGCCGCGGCGGCGCGCAGACCACCCGCCCTGCCGAGCGCGGCCGCCGATTCGGCGACCGGGGCCAGGGCGCCCAGGGCGAGGGCCATGGCGGCCGGGGCCCATGCCCCGTCGAGGCGTCCGGCGGACGCGGCGTCGGCGGCGGCCGCCACGACCCCGATGACGGCGGCGACGACCAGCAGGTCGCGGGCCGCGCCCGCACCGGTCTCCCACGACTGTTCGGCGCGCTGGGCGCGGGCGAGGCGCCGCCCGGCGGACCGGAGCCGGGCCCGCCTGCGGTTCAGCGACCCCGTCATCAGGAGCTCGCGCAGTCCGTCGACGCTCTCCACGGTCTCCGACGACAGCTCGGCGAGCGCGCTCCGGGTGCGGTGCCCGCGTTCGGCCCGTCCGCGCGCCTCGATCAGCGGCGACCAGACCAGGAGGAGGGCGGCGGGTACGACGGCGAGCAGCAGCCAGGGCCCGAGGGCTGCCAGCAGGGCCGCCGACACCGTGAAGACCACGCCGGAGGCGAGGAGTTGGGCGATGGCGTGGGCGTAGAAGAACTCCAGTGCCTCGACGTCCCCGAGCGCGGTGGCCGCGAGGTCGCCGCTGCGCCGGCCCGCGATCCGGGCGGGGGCGCTGCGGGCCAGTCCGTCGAAGACCCGCACGCGCAGTCCGGCCAGGACCCGGTAGGCGAGGTCGTGCGAGAGGTCCATCTCGCGCCAGGTGGCCAGCGCCCGGAGGAGGACGAGCCCGATCAGGACGGCGACGGTCCCGGGGGCGGGCGGGCGGTGCTCGATGACGGCGGTGCCCACGGTGTGCGCGGCGAGGGTGACCAGGGCCACCAGGGCGGCCTGGTCGACGAGGGCGGCCAGGCAGGTGCGGAGCACGGTGGCGCGGTGCGCGCCGAGGACCGGGAGGAGGGAACGCAGGGCGCCGGTCGGGGCCGAGTCAGGGGACCTGTAAGTGGGCGGGGCAAGGGACGGTGCCTGGGCCGGGTCCGGAGCCTGGGTCGGGGTCATGCGGCGCGCTCTTCCTCTGCGGTGTGTCCGGCCGCGACGAGCGAGGCGTAGACGCCGCCGCCCGCGAGCAGGGTGGTGTGATCGCCCGTCGCGGCCACACGGCCCGCGTCGAGGACGACGATGTGGTCGGCGTGGCGGACCGCGTCGAGCCGGTGGGCGACGACGACGCAGGTGCGGCCGCGGCCGGCCGTCGCCAGTGCCCGGACGATCCGGGCCTGACCGCGTTCGTCGACGGCGCTGGTGGCCTCGTCGAGGATCAGGACCGGGGCGTCGGCGAGCAACGCGCGTGCCAGGGCGAGCCGTTGGCGCTGTCCGCCGGAGAGCGTGGCGCCTCGTTCACCGACGAGCGTGGCGTACCCGTCCGGCAGCCGGGCGATCTCCTCGTCGATCCCGGCGGTGCGGGCGGCGGCGCGCAGTTGTCCGTCCGTGGCGGACGGGCGGGCTATGCGGAGGTTCTCGGCGATCGTGGCGTGGAAGAGGTAGGTCTCCTGCGAGACGACGGCGATGCCCCGGCGCAGCGAGGCGAGGGTGTACGCGGCGGTGTCCGTGCCGGACACGGTGACGCGGCCACCGTCCGGGTCCCGCTGCCGCAGCAGGAGGCTCAGCACGGTCGACTTGCCCGCGCCGGACGGGCCGACGACGGCGGTCGTGCGCCCGGCGGGGGCCGTGAAGGACACGCCGTCGAGGGCGGGCCGGGCACCCCCGGGGTGGGTGAAGTGCACGTCCTGGAAGCGGATTTCGGGCGCGCTCTCCCAGGCTGCGGTCACGGTGCCCCGGTCCGGGACGGCGGCCTCGGCGGTCCGCAGGGCGGCGATGCCGTCGGCCGCCGACACCCCGAGGTAGCCCGCGTGCCATTCGCGGGAGAGGTCGCGGACGGGGCGGAAGCATTCGGAGGCGAGCAGCAGCAGGAGGTAGGTGCCGGTGGCGGCGGTGCGGCCGGTGGCGGCCGAGGAGCACGCCACGAGGACGGCGGCGACCGTGCCGCCCTGGACGGCCAGGTCGGTGAGGCCGGTGTCGACGAGCGAGACCCGCAGTTTGGCGACGGTGCTCCGGTGCAGGGCGGTCGACCGCCGCTCCAGCCGTTCCCGTACGCGGCCCACGGCACCGGCGTTGCGCAGCGTCGGCATCCCCTGGAGGGCTTCCAGGTAGTCGGCGGCGAGGGCTTCGTAGGTGTCCCAGTGTTCCTTGCCGCGTCGCGCCAGCAGCCGGTCCCACGCGCGCGGCCCGAAGAGGGCGAGCAGCAGGGCGGGCGCGAGGGCGAGGGCCGCGTACGGCTCGACGAGAGCGACGGCGACGAGCAGCAGCGGCGGTACGGCGGCGGTGATGAGGAGTTGGGGCAGATAGCGCGAGAGGTACGCGTCGACGCCCTCGACCCCGTCCACCAGCGTGGCCCGTACGGCTCCGGCCCGCGCACCGGTGATCGCGGTGGGGCCGAGCGCGCCGAGCCGCTCCATCAGGGTGTCGCGCAGCCTCACCCGTACGGTGGCGCCGGCCGTGACGGCGGTCAGGCGCTGGGCGCGGCCGAGGGCGGCGCGGACCAGGACGACGGCGATCACGGCCGCGAGCAGGGGGGCGAGGGCGCCCGTCTCCCCCTGCGCGATCCGGGAGAGCACGAGGGCGAGGAGGACGGCCTGGGCGAGATGGGTTGCGGTGACCGCCGCGAGGAGTGCGGTGGCGAGGCCGAGCGGGCGCCGCGCGGTGCGCGCGGCGCGCAGGAGTTCGGGGTGGAGCATCATGGGCGTTCTTCCTCGCCGGACGAGGCCGCCGGGGCGGCGGATGCCGTGGGTGGGGTGGCTGGAGTGGCTTCGGTCGTGAGGGAGTCCGCTGCCGATGGGGGTGCGCCGAGGGCCAGCCCGTGCACGATCCAGTCGTGTCCGGGGGTGTCGCCGAACGCCGCGCCCAGGTCCGCCTGTTGCCAGGAGCCGACGGGGCGTGAGCGCAGGCCCAGTGCGGTGGCGTGCGCCTGGGCCGCGCCGGCCGCGTATCCGGCGACGAGGTGGCTGCTGCGGACGGTGGCGTGCGAGGCGTCGTCGGGGCAGCCGTGGGCCAGGAGCACCGCGCCCGAGGTCGCGATCCACTTCTGGCCCGCGGCCCAGTGGGCGAGGGTGGGGCGCGCGTCGCCCGCGGCACGGACGTCGAGGCCCGGCCCGCCGGGTGCCGCTGCGTACAGGGCTGGGGCCGCATTGCCCACGGCCACGGTCCACGCGGGCCCGTCCGGCCGCACGTTCCCGGCGGTGGCCAGGATGCGGGACAGGAGCTCCTTGCCGGGCGGGCGGTGCAGATCCTCGGGAGGGGCGCTGCGGCGCGACTCCAGGGCCTCGTCGGTCACCTGACCGGGGCGCGACGCCGGGTGCCAGGTGCCGCCGGGCCGCCCGGGTGCTTCGCCGATGTGGTGCAACAGGTGCCGTGCCGCGGCCAGTTCACGGGGTGGTGTGGTGTCGGCTCCTGGTCGTGGCATCGGGGCCGAGCCGCGGGGCAGCGCGGCCCAGGCTCTCAGCGGCGGCTCGATGCCGGACGGGCCGCCCGGGGGCGTCAACAGGAGTGCCGCGAGGGCCAGTTCCGGCTCGGTGCCCGGCCAGGCGTCCTGCCAGTCCGGGGCGTCGGGCAGTCCGGCGGCGGCGGACAGGAGGGAACCGTCCGCGTCGAGGGAGACCAGCACATCGGTGGTCGTGGCCCCGGCCAGCGCGAGGGCGGCGGCGGCATGACCCGTGTCGAGCAGCAGCAGCGGCCAGGCCCGGTGACCGTAGTGCGCGACGGTCCGGGACGCGACGACGGCGAGCACGACGAGGGCGCCCGGGGGCACGCCGTCGGGGGCCGGGCCCCGCAGGTGGGCCCGGTGGGTGCGCGGGTCGTAGGCATAGCGCCCGGGCGGCAGCGAACAGCCCCGCCCGAGCAGGAGGTGGGCACGCACCGGGTGCAGGGCGCCCGCCGAGGGAACGGGTCGCAGCCGGCCCGGTGTGCCGACGGGCGCGGCCAGGGAGAGCCGCAGCACACGGTCCAGGTCGATCGCGTCCCCGAGTTCGCCGGCGTTCGCGGTCACGGGCGCGTTCCAGGGAAACGGTCGCTCCGGCGCGTACGGGGCGAGCCCCGGAACGCGTGGCGACCGGGCGTCCGCGAGTGCCGCGCGCAGGAGGTCCGGAGCGGCGGGCGGGACGGCAACCGCCCCACGAGCGGGCCCGGCGGGACGGTCCGGCGTGTCGGGCATGCTGGCGCGCTCCATCACATGTGCGGGGGTGGGGCCAGGGTGAAGTCCTGTGGCCCGGCGGGCCGTTGGGTGCGCCAGCCCCGGGCGAGCGCGGCTTCCGCGAAGCGCGGGCAGCCGAAGTAGCCGAAGGCTGCCGGGGCGTTGGGGATCAGCCCGGAGACGAGCACCCGGGCGACGCGCAGAGTGGTCTCGGCGACGTCCTCCGTCGTGAGGTCCGCGGTGATGACGCGGTGGCCCCCGGCGGCGAGGGCCGCGTCCAGCGCGGTGCGGCTGCCCGGTGCGATCGCGGTGACCGGGACGACGCCCAGGGCGGGTTCGGTGAAGCGGCGGGCGAGCGGGGCCATCCGGTCGTCCAGCCAGACCTGGACATGGGCGCCGAGGTCGCGGACGGCGGCGAACTCGGGCCCGCAGTCGTCGAGATAGCGCCGGTCGGCCCGGTGGTCGAGGTAGAGTCCGCGGGCGAGCATCCCGGCCTCGATCGCCCGGTACACCCACCCGTCGGCATCGACCGTGCCTTGGGTGAACACCCAGGTGTGCACGGCCTCCAGGACGGCCTTGCGGGCCGCTTCCGCCGGGTCGTAACGGCAGGCGAACCCCGCCGCGTACATACCGCGTCCGGGGTCGCGCACGAGGGCCGCGACACAGGGGGCGAACTCGGAGGGCATCTCCACGATGTGCACGTCAAGCCCGCAGCCGGCCAGGTCCTCGGTGAGCCCGGGGACGCTCGCCGGGTCGATGCCGCGGGTGGGTCCGTCCAGGTGCCACCACAGCTCCAGCGCGTCGCGCTCGACGACTTCGAGGAGCCCGCGCTCGACGGCGTCGTCGAGGCCCTGCCCGGTGGCGATGCCCGCGTAGTTGAGGTGGTGGGTGCGCGGCAGTGAACGCAGCTCTCCCTGCCGCCAGTTGAGGTGGGTCAGGGCAACGGGGGCCCAGCAGGGTTCCCCGTTCTCGACGGCCCGGGTCCACAGCGCCGGTGTTTCGGGGGTGAGTTCGGCGTACGGGAAGCCCGGGCGGCCGTACTGCCACGGTGCGTAGGCCGGCAGCGCGCCGGGGCCGTAGAGGCGGGCGCCCTCGGCGGTCAGCTCGGCCGCGGTGGCCCGCCGGGGCTCCTGGGGGTGGCCGGACGGCGGGAGGCGGTTGCCGCAGTAGCGCTCCACGGCCTCGGCCACCGCGGCGATCCAGGCGCCCCCGGGGTCGCCGAACGTGGTGCCGAGCGAGACCCGGTCGGCGGGCCAGGCGCCGAGGCGGCGGGCGTCGGCGACGTCGGCGGTCATCGCGGTGTAGCGGGGCGGTGCACCGGCGGGGTGTTCGACGGGGGCGACGGCGCGGACGATCCCGCTGACGGGGTCGACGAGGGCTTCGAGGGGCAGGGCGCTGGTCAACGGCATATCTCCGGTACGGGCTCGACGTAGCGGCGTCGGGCGACGACGGGCAGGTGGAGGGCGCTGCCCCGGGGGTTCACGGCGCGGCGGGACGGGGCGAGCCGGGTGGCCGTGACCGGGTCGTCGCCGGTGTGCGGGTTGCGGGCGTGGGCGGGGAAGTGGTGTCCGGCGATCTCGGCCCGCAGCCTGGTCCCGGCGGGCAGCCTGCGCCCGAGGGTGCCGAGCGGCACGGTGATGTCGGCGGCTTCGCCGGGAGGTCCGGTGCGCCGGACGATGCCGAAGGCGACCGGGTCGGCCCGGCCGGACGGGTCGAGCGCGGTCAGGCGTACGGCCCAGTCGGCCGACGGCGTGTCGGCGGTGGCGTTGATCCTGGCGACGGCGGCCCCCGCCAGATCGAGAGGGCGGGGCAGAGGCGGCGAGAGGAGCAGACAGCGGTCGGCGTGGCCGTCCCCGACCGGTACGGCGAGGTCGTCGGAGCGCACGGGACGCTCCGGGTCCGCGCTGAACTCGGCTCCGTGGAGCAGCCGTAGACCGGTGGGGGAACCGAAGGGCCAGCGATGCTCGGCCTCGGGAGGGGAATCCGCCCGGTGGGTGCTGTGCCAACGGCCGCTGTCGCCGAGGGCGATGGCCCCGTGGCGGGTCGGCTCCAGGTGCCCGGCGAGCGCGGCGCGGGCCCACCGTACGTACAGGGCACCGAGGTTGACACGTGCGCGGGCGGGTGCGGACCGGTCGGCGGTGAGGCGGTGTCCCCAGGGGCCGAGCAGCAGACGAGCCGGTCCGCCCCAGTCGCGCCAGAGGGCCACGGTGTCGTCGGCGAAGGGGTCGCGGGTGCCGCCGACCGCGAGCAGCGGCAGGCGGGCGGCGGAGCCGAGCGCGATGAGGCGGCCGCGTTGCCGGTCGGCCCAGAGCCGCGGCCAGGACGGCAGTTCACGCCCGAGACCCGTGGCCAGCCGCTCCGCCAGGCGGGCGACCGGAAGGTGTTCGAGCAGCCGGGGGTCGTCGGCCAGCGCGCGCTCCAGGGCGTCCGGGTCGGAGTCGCTCCGGTCGCCGTGGGCCGCCCACCAGCCGGCCCGGGCCCACAACCGCTCCGGCCCCCCGGGCTCGCGCGCGGTCTCGGTGAGCCCGAGCGCGGGAACGGCGGCGATGACGGCGTCGGGGACTCCGTCGCGGTGTTCGGGACCGGGAGCAGCGCCGGGGGCGTCGAGTGCGCTGACGAGGGCGCAGTACGCGGCGTAGGAGGCGCCGACGGCGACGACCTCTCCGTTGCTCCACGCCTGTGCGCGCACCCAGGCGACCGTGGCCCCGCCGTCCTCCTTCTCGTGGTCCCGGTACGGGTGCCACTCCCCCGGTGAGCCGTGGCGGCCGCGTACGTCCTGGGCGAGGGCGGCGAATCCGTGCGCCGCCCAGCCGCGCAGCTCGGCGCGGTGGGCGTCGCGCCCGTACGGGGTGCGGATCAGGACGGCGGGGCGGGGGCGGTCCCCGTCCGGGAGGCATACCTCGGTGGCGAGCGGGGCGCCGTCCGGCGCGAGGACGGACACGGTACGGGTGCTCACGGGCGGGCCCTGGCGGTGTCGGACCGTGAACGCGTCCCCGCCGGTGCCGACGCGGGCAGCGGCGCGACGTCCGGAACGGGGAGCACGGGGTGTTCGGTGAAGGTGAGATCGCGCAGATCGATCCGGCGCAGCCGACGGCGGGCCGGGAGACCGGCCGACTGCCGACCCACTCCGCCCACTCCTTCGCCTTCGGCTTCGGCTTCGGCTTCGGCTTCGGCTTCGGCTTCGGCTTCGGCTTCGGCTTCGGCTTCGGCTTCGGCTTCGGCCCAGGCGATCAGGTCGGCGGTGAGCAGCGCCGCGATCAGCGCGGCGGACGCTGCGGTGGGGTGCGGCCCGGTGTCGGGGGTGCGGTGTCCGGCCCAGTACGCGGCGAGTTCGCGATGGGCGGGGGTGGCCGCGAGTCTGCGGAGTCGGACATGCCGGGAGGTGACGTCTCCGGCGGCCGCGGCAAGCGGCTCGGTCCAGACGTGGGAGCCCTCACGGTGGCAGCGCAGCCAGGCGATACGTCGATCCGGCAACCGGTCCGCCGCGTCCCAGAGCCCTTCGGCCACGGGCGAGTCCAGGCACCACACCACGGCGAGACGGCCTTCGGTGCGGTGGTCCGGGGTGGCCCGGACGAGCTCCGCCACCTTGTCCGGGGTGATCGGCTGGACCTCGGCCCCTTCCGCCCCGGCACAGCGCGCCACAGGCCCGGCGAGCAGGGGGTCGCCGAGGACATGGACGGTGCGGCCGGCGAGCGGAGCCCGGGGCGGGGCTGACACAGCGTGCCCACCGGTCTCGAACGCCTCGACGAGCCGGGCGAGTTCGGCGGACTGTGGGTGTTCGTCCGGTGCCTCTTCGCCCACGAGCCGGCGCGCCAGGGCTTCCCCGGTGACGCCGCCGGTGTCGATGCGCAGGAACTCCCCTCCGGAGGTCCGGAGCACGGGGGCGGCGCCGGGAACGGTGACGATCCCGGCACCGGGAGCGAGTCGACTGCGGGTCACGGAATCCTCCGGGTCGGAAGGGAAGGAAGGCGGGGAAGGCGGGGAAGGCGGGGACGGCATGCTCGGGCCGAACGGGGGCGGGCCCGCCCGGGTTGTCACCGGGCGGGCCCGCCCCCGCGCCACGCGGGAGACCTGCCCTCAGCGGCAGGAGTCGCTTACTTCTCGGCCGCGGTGTCGGCCTCGACGGCGTCGTCGAAGGGGTTCTCGACGAGGGCGTTCGAGTGGGTGGCGGAGAGGTGAGCGAGCTGACCCTGGTCGGCGATCGGGGTGAACACCTTGTTCTGCTCCATGAGTTGAAGCCTCCATTCACATCGGTTGGGTGTGGTTCGCGGCGTTGGCGCGTGCCGCAGCACAGACATTAATGAATACGATTTTCATTACGCAATAGCTGGAGCGGGTCGAGAGGGTGATCTGGGTAACAGACGGGCCAGCCGCCCACGTCGTCGGCCCCCACCCGGCCGTCCACGCCGAGGACTTCGGCCAGCAGATGCCGGGTGACCACCTCGGCCGGGGGCCCGTCGGCGGCGATGCGGCCTTCCCGGAGCGCGACGATCCGATCGGCGAACCGGGCGGCGTGGTTGAGGTCGTGCAGCACCATCACCACCGTCAGCCGACGCTCCGCGCGCAGCCGTACGACCGCCTGGAGCACCTCCAGCTGGTGCCGCAGATCGAGATAGGTGGTCGGCTCGTCGAGGAACAGCACGGGCGCGTCCTGAGCCAGCGCCATGGCCAGGCGGACACGCTGGCGTTCGCCGCCGGACAGCGCGTCCACGGGCCGGTCGGCCCAGGCGGTGACACCGACGTCCGCGAGCGCCCGGGACGTCACCTCGTCGTCGCCCTCCCGCAGCATCCCGAGCGGCCCCCGGGCGGCATAGCGCCCCTGGCGTACGAGTTGACGCACGGTCAGTCCCGGGACGGAGGGCGCCGACTGGTGGAGCAGTGCCACGCGCCGGGCGGCCGTGCGGCGGGGCAGCCGCGCCACGTCGTCGCCGTCGAGCAGGACGCGCCCGGCGCTCGGGGTGAGCAGTCCGGCGGCGAGCTTGAGGAAGGTGCTCTTGCCGCAGCCGTTCAACCCGATGAGGGCGACCAGTTCACCGGCCCGGATGCTCAGGTCCACCCCGCGGAGCACCGGGCGTCCGGGGTAGCCGAAGGCCAGCCCCTCCGCCCGGACGACGTCCGGGACTTTCGGCACACCGCTGTTCATCGCGCTCTCCGTCGCACTCGTCTCCACTGTTCTCCTCCTCATCTCTCGTCCGCCCGTCGCCGTGCCACGACCAGCAGCAGCCCCGCTCCCACACAGGTGGTCAGGGCGCCGACCGGGAGGGTCAGCCGGTCCGCGTCGAGCACGGTGGCCAGCAGCCGGGACAGCAGTTGGGCCGCGGCGTCCGCCCCGCACACCACCGCCGCTCCGAGCAGTGCGGCGCCCGGAAGCGTGACGCGCAGATCGGCGCCGAAGACGGCCAGGGCCAGATGGGGAACCAGCAGCCCGACGAATCCGAGGGCGCCCACCGTCGACACGGCGCCGGCCGTCAGCGCCACCGCGCAGACGAGCGCCGCGCCCCTCCCCCGGCCGGTGGACAGGCCCGCGGCGGCGGCCTGTTCGTCGCCGCAGCGCAGCAGGGTCAGCGGCCCGGCGAGCAGCCAGGCCGCCGCGCCCCAGCAGGCGGCCCACGGCCAGAGCAGATTCCAGTGCTGCCAGACCCGGCCCTCGGTGGAGCCGATCAACCACTGGACGACGCTGCCGAGTTCACCGGGGGCCACCAGGAGGACGACCGCGGTGAGTCCGGCGAGCACCGCCGAGACGAGGACCCCGTAGACGGCGGTCTGCTCCGGGTCGCCCCGGTCCCGCCCGGCCAGCGCCCACAGCAGTCCCGCTCCGGCGAAGCCGCCGATGCACGCCGCGACGACCACGGCCGTGGGGGACTCCCAGCCCGCGAGGCCGAGGCCGGTCGCGGTCACCGCACCGAGTACCGCACCGGGTGTCACGCCGGTGACCTCGGGTCCGGCCAGCGGGTTGCGCAGGGCCGACTGGAGCACGAGTCCGGCCACTCCGAGGCAGGCCCCGGCGACCAGGGCCACCAGCACGCGGGGCAACCGGAGTCGGAGCACGATGTGCTCGGCGGTGGGGTCGTCGCCGGCCCCGAGCAGCACGGCCCGTACGCCTTCGGGGGTGACGCCCCGGCCGGCGAAGAGTCCGGCGCAGGCGACGACGGCGACGAGCAGCACCAGGCCGCCCATCCGGACGCCCGGCGCGCGCAGGGTCCGGCGGGCGCGGCGGGCCGGTCCGGGCGCGGTGTCGACGAAGGTCATCGTTCCGCCTTCCGCAGTACGGGAGCGGGGACGTCCGGCGACATCACCGGTGCGGGCAGGGACACGGGTCCCCGGTCCCGGGCGGGGCGTCTCCCCCGTTTCAGCAGGAGGACCCCGACCGGTACGCCGACCAGGGCGGTCCAGGCGCCGACGGGCGTCTCGACCGGGGCGAGCGCGAGCCGGGCCGGCTGGTCGGCGCAGAGCACGACGATCGCGCCGCACACGGCGGACCGGACGAGCCACCCGGCCGCGCCACCGTCCGGGCGGAGGCGGCGGGCGAGGTGCGGGGCGAGGAACCCGACCCAGGCCACCGGTCCGCAGACCGCGACGACGGGGGCGATGAGGACGACGGCGATGCCCAGGGCGGCCACCCGCGCCCTCTCCACCCGTACGCCCAGCGCGCGGGCGTCGTCGTCGCCGAGCCGCAGCACCCCGAGGACCGGCACGCACAGCACCAGCGCCGGGACGGCCACGGCGAGCCAGGGCAGCAGACCGGTGACGTCGTCCCAGGTGCGGGCGGACAGACTGCCCAGCAGATAGCGGTAGATGAGCTGGAGGTCGAGCTGGTCGGCCATGACCATGAGCACCAGCAGGGCGGCCTGGAGCGCGGCGGCGACGGCGGCCCCGGTCAGCAGGACCGCCGAGGGGCTCCGCCCGAACCCGGCGGCGACCAGGGTGAGCAGGCCGCCGAGCGCCGCCCCGGCCAGCGCGAGGAACGGCTGGAGCCCGAGGGGCACGGTCAGGGCCAGGACCAGCGGTGCGGCGACACCCAGGGCCGCCCCCGAGGAGACCCCCAGCATCTCGGGCACGGCCAGCGGGTTGCGCAGGGCCTCCTGGAGGACGAGGCCCGCGGCGCCCAGGCAGGCCCCCGCGATCAGGGCCAGCACCATGCGGGGCAGGCGCAGTTCGGTGACGACGAGCCCCGCGAGCCCGTCCGACCCCAGCGTGGCCGGGAGCCGGGCGGGCGGGACGTACGGCGTGCCGAGACTGAGCGCGCAGACCACGCTCGCCACGGCCGCCGCGCCCAGGCAGAGCAGCGCCACGGGCGGACGCCTCACCGCAGTGCGGCCGTCGCCTCGTCGAGGACGAGGCCCAGGGAGCGGGTGCCGCGCCCCTTGGCCCACACCTCGGAGTCGACCTCGATGACCTTGCCGTTCTTGACGGCCGGTATCCGGGACCAGAGCGGGTTCTTCGCCAGCTTGTCGGAGAGCTTCCCGTCGGGCGCGCCGAAGGACAGGGTCTCCACGAACAGGACGTCGACGTCCCGGGCGAGGATCTCCTCAAGGCTATAACTGCCGTCGATGCCCCGGCTCTTCCAGGGGTAGTGGGAGATCTTCGGGAACAGTCCGGCCGCCACGTCGGTCTCCGGGGTGGCGACGCCGAAGTTCTCGTCGCTGCCGTAGATGATCAGCGCGGTCCTGTCGCTCTTCTGCTTCTCCGCCTCCGCCAGGCGGGTGCGGAAGGTCTTCTCGGCCTTCTCTCCCTGCGCGGTGCGGCCGGTGAGCGCGGCGAGGTCCCGCAGATAGCCGACGCTGTCCTGCCAGGATCCGGGCTGGACGGGCCAGAAGGCCGTGGCGCCCTTCAGTGCGGGGGCGAGCTTGCCGTGCGTGTCCTCCAGGCCGATGACCAGGTCGGGCTTGTGGGACAGGATCGCCTCGACCTCGGGGCTGAGGAAGCCGCCGGGCACGACCGGAATCTTCGCCGCCTTCTCCTTGCCGAGGAACTTCGGGTGCGCGAGCACCTGGGAGTTGGTGGCGGTGGGCGTCATGCCCAGCTCGACGAGGATGTCGTCGCAGAGGGCGACCAGGCAGACGATCTTCTCCGGCGGCTTCGGCAGGGAGACCGTGACCCCCTTGGCGTCGGTAATCCGGGTGGCGGCCTCGATGGGCCGCACCTCCGTACTCGTACGGGCTCCGGCACCCGCCGCCGCGGCCGGTTCCCCGGGGTCGGGGTCGGCGTTCTCCGTACCGCAGCCGGCCAGCAGGCCTCCCAGTACGGCGATCGCGGCCCAGCGGCGGACTCTCAGCGCGGTTCGTGGCATCGACGGGTCCCTCAACGTTCCTGTGCGGTCCCGGGGATGCGGCAGAGCTGGCGGCGGAGCCCCGGGAGCGATCCCCACCACAAGCCGAAACCTTACACATGATTATCATTCCCAATAAAGTGAGCGGGGTTTCGGCCGGGATCCACCGGCCTCCGGAACACCCCAGCTCCCCCGCCGCCCTCACCGGCCCTGCCTGTCCCAGGAGTTCGCCATGCCCCACGCCTCGCCCCCCGCTCCCCACGCGCCGCCGCGCCTGCTGGTCTCCGACCATGTCGCGGGGCGGGTCAGCCTGCTCGACCTCCCGGACGGCACGGAGCGGGCGGAGGTGAACCACCGGCACCTCGCCGAGCACGCGGGCTTCCTCGCCCTGCCGGACGGCCTCATCGCCTGCGTGGACGACCGGGCGGGCGAGTTGCTGGTCCTCGACCCCTACGGCCCGGGCTCCGGGCGGCCGCTGGTCCGGCGTCGGATACCGGTCGCGGTTCCCGCCGAGCATCTGGCGGCGGCCCCGGGCGGACGGCGCATCGCGGTGACCACCGGCCACGGCCGCAACGAGGAGGCGTGGACCGGACTGCTGACAGCCGTCGACCTCGACGCCCCGGACGGCGCCGTCGCCGTACGCGTCCGGGAACGGACCGGCGAGCCGGGGGTCACGGTCCTCGGCGGAGCGTCCCCGCTCGTGGTGGTGCGCCACCGGGAGCCGGGCGAACTACTGGTCCACCGGCACCGGGAGCTGATGCGGTCGGCCCCCTCCTGCCCGCCGGCGGTTCCGGTGCGGCGGATCGCCCTGCCGGACGACGACGGGCACGGCGACGCTCACGACCCGCTCACCGGGCGGCTGTTCGCCGCTGCGGGCTCGGGCGTGCACCGCGTTCGGCAGGAGGGGGACGACCTGACGCCCGAGCCCCTCTTGCCCTGGTCCGCCGACGGGCGCTCCGGCGGGCGCGGCTACTACCTGCGGCTGGATCCCGTACGGCGGATGCTCTGGTCGTGCGTGCGCGGCGGGCCGGGCGACCCCGGACAGTGGCCGGACTGGTCCAACGACGCCTGGTGGCACCACCTGGACAGCGGCGCGACGGGGCGGCTCGGCCTGGGGCCCGGGCTGGTCTTCCGGCTCGCGGTGACCGCCCGGCACATCGCGTTCACCCGGGTCCACCCGGACGGCGACGAGCTGATCCTGCTCACCGCTCCCCCGGCCGCCGGTTCCCGCCCGGAGGTCGGCGCCCGGCTGCCCCTGCCCGCCATGTCCGGTGCGCCCCGGCGCGGCGGGACCCCCTGGGACGGCGTGCAGCGGCGGGCGGTCGCCGCCTCTCCCGGCGGGAACCTGGTCGCGGTCAGCCGGGGAGGCCATGGAGAGGTTCATGTCTTCGACGCGGACAAGGCGGCACTGGTCTCGACCCTGGCCGTTCCGACACCCCTGGACGACGGGGGCCATCTCGCCCTCGTGACGCCCGGGGACGGAGCGCACGCCGACCCGGTCGGCCGCTGAGACCGGCGGGCCGACTGGCGGCCCGGCGGAACCTGCCGCGCCCCGCCGGGACCGGCATGACGGGCGGTGGCCCGGCGAACCTCGCCGCGCCACCGCCCGCCGCGTCCTGCCGGATCAGCCCGGCGTCACCAGGAGGACTTGGTCACTCCGGGCAGGAATCCCGCGTGGGCCTGCTCCCGCATCCGGACCCGGGAGAGGCCGAACTTGCGCACATATCCCCTCGGCCTGCCGTCGACGCTGTCCCGGTTGCGGACCCGGGTGGCACTGGCGTCGCGCGGCTGGCGGCGCAGTTCCTCCACGGCGGCGAGACGCTCGCGCTCCGGGGTGCCGGGCCGGCGGATGATCTCCTTCAGCTCGGCCCTGCGGGCCGCGTACCGCTCGACGGTCGCCCGGCGGCTGTCGTTCCGCGCGACCTTGCTCTTCTTCGCCATCAGACCTTCTCCCCCCGCGCGCGGATGCGCGCCACCGCGGCTTCGATGCCGATGCTGTCGACGGTCCTGATCGCCCGGACGCTCAGCGTGAGACGCACGTAGCGCCCCTCACCGGGGAGCCAGTACCGCTTGCGCTGGACATTCGGGTCGAACCGGCGGGACGTCCGGTGGTGCGAGTGCGAGATCTTGTTGCCGAATCCCGGCTTCGAGCCGGCCAGTTGGCAGTGGGCGGACATGAAAGTTACCTGCCTCTCCTTCGACGCATCCATTATTGAAAATGGAAACCATTGCCATATAGTAGCGCCCATGGCTCGCAACGAAGTACGCCCGGTCATCAAGCTCCGCTCCACCGCGGGGACCGGCTACACCTACGTCACCCGTAAGAACCGGCGGAACGACCCCGACCGGATGAGGCTGCGCAAGTACGACCCGGTGGCCCGCCGCCACGTCGACTTCCGCGAGGACCGCTGACGCCCGCCCGGCACCCCGCGCTCCGCAACCCCTGAAGCCCCACCCGAGGACACCGCCATGAAGCCCGGAATCCACCCCTCCTACGGCCCCGTCGTCTTCCGCGACAAGGCCGCCGACTTCGCGTTCCTGACCCGCTCGACCATGACCAGCGATCGCACCGTCACCTGGGAGGACGGCAACACCTACCCGGTGGTCGACGTGGAGATCTCCTCCGCGAGCCACCCCTTCTACACCGGCACCGCCCGCGTCCTGGACACCGCCGGACGCGTCGAGCGATTCGAGCGCCGCTACGGACGCGGTGATGCCCGGTGAGCGGGCGCCGCACGAAACTGCCGGTCGTCATCGTCTGCGGCCTGCACTCCGAGGCGCGCGGCGAGGTGGTGGCAGGGCTGCTGCGGGACGTGCCGCACAGCGTCGCGCTGCACCACGACCTGTCGACGGCCACCGGCGGAACGGTCCGGCGCTTCCTGCGGGACGCCGGCGGCGAGCTGGCCTCCGGCGAGGCGCCGCTGGTGAACGAGTGCACCTGCTGCGCCCTGCGTGAGGACCTCGTCCCGGAGCTCGAACGGCTCGCGGGGGACGGGGTGACCCGGCTCGCCGTCCTGGAGCTCTGGGACTCCGTCGAGCCGAAGTCGATGGCCGAGGTGATCGCCGCGCACACCGACGCCGCCGAGGTCACCAACGTGTTCACGGCGATCGACCCCACGCTCGTCCTGCCCTGCCTCTCCAACGGCGACGATCTGGCCGAGGCCGGTCTCGCGGCGGCGCCGGCCGACCGGCGGACCATCGGCGACACCTGGGCCCGGCAGGTGGAGTACGCCCCCGTCCTGGCCGTGGCACCGAATCCGGCGGCAGACGACGAGGACCGTGCACTGATCCGGCAGCTGAACCCGACCGCCCGTCAGGCAGCGGCAGGCTCGGGAGAGTTGGCCCGGCTGGCGTTCGCCGGATTCGACGTGGAGGCGGCCGCGGCCGGCCAGCACCCGGCCTGTGCGCTGCTCCCGCAGGAGGCGGAGGAGGCCGGGGTGGGCACGCTCGTCTGGCGGCGGCACCGGCCCTTCCACCCCGAGCGCCTGCTCGACGCGCTGGAGGACCTCAGTTGTGCCGCGGCCCGCAGCCGGGGCCGCTTCTGGCTCGCGGACCGGCCCGACACCCTGCTCTCCTGGGACGCGGCGGGCGGCGCGCTCTGTGTGGAGGACACCGGCCCCTGGCTCGCCTCGCTCCCGGACGCCGCCTGGTCCATGGTGCCGCCCTACCGGCAGGCGGCCGCCGCGCTGGACTGGCACCCCGAGCACGGCGACTGCTGCCAGCACCTGGTCTTCGTCTCCCCCGGCCTCGACCGCGAGGGGCTGACCGGGCTGCTGGACTCCTGCCTCCTCACGGACGAGGAGTACGGGTCGGGCCGGGAGGCGTGGAAGAGCCTGCCCGCCGCGTTCGACGCGCTCCTCGACCCGGTGCACTGAGGCGGGCCCGCCGACACCCCCGTACCCCGTAGTCCCGCGGTCCGTATCCGCCGACCGCATACCCAGCCCACCGACCGCAAGGACATCTCATGGCCCGTCAGAAGGACCCCCGCAAGCCGCTCAAGAACCGGCCGAACCCCCTGGATGCCGCCGGGATCACGTACATCGACTACAAGGACACCGATCTGCTGCGGCGCTTCATCTCCGACCGCGGCAAGATCCGCAGTCGCCGCGTCACCCGGATCAGCGCCCAGCAGCAGCGCCAGATGGCCGCGGCCATCAAGAACGCCCGCGAGATGGCCCTGCTGCCCTACTCCGGAGCCGCGGCGGGCAAGTAACGCGTGACGGCCCCCGCCCCCGGGAATCCGCCCTCGGCGGGGGCCGCGTCCGCGCCTCGGGATGCACCACGGCCGCCCCCCCGGGGACCATGGACGCATGGGCAGAGACATCCCGGCGAAGGGCGCCCCCGGTCCGAGGTCTTCGGATCCGGGAACAGCGGGCCGACGGGGCGGCCCGCCGAACCAGGGCCTCGCTCTCGCGGCCATGCTGTTCGCCGTGTCGATGACGTTCATCGACCAGACCATCGTCGCGATCGCCGCCCCGGACATCATCGACGAACTCGGGCTCACCTCCTCGCAGATGCAGTGGGTCGTCAACGCCTATCTGCTCACGCTCGCCGCCTTCTTCGCGCTCGGCGGGCGGTTGTCCGACATCTTCGGGCACCGCCGCGTGATGCTGATCGGCACACCCGTCTTCGTCATCGCCTCCGCACTGTGCGGTGCGGTGCCCTCCGGGGACATCGCGCAGGCCTGGCTGATCGGCTTCCGGGCCGTCCAGGGCATCGGCGCGGCCCTGATGTTCCCGGCCGCGCTCGCCGTCGTCATCGCCGTGTTCCCGGTGGAGCGGCGCGGGCGGGCGCTGGCGCTCTTCTTCGGTGTCTCCGGGGCGCTCACGGCGATCGGGCCGCTGCTCGGCGGCTGGCTCACGGCGTGGACCTGGCGGGCGATCTTCTGGGTCAACGTCCCCGTGGCCGTCATCGCGATCGTCCTCGCCCTGCTGGCCCGTATTCCGGACCGGGCCCGTCGCGAGCCGCTGGACCTGCCCGGGGCGGCGCTGGTCGCCGTCGGCATGGGGCTGACCGTGCTGGGACTGCAGCAGTCGTCCACCTGGGGCTGGGACTCCGTCGCCACCTGGGCCTGTATCGCGGTCGGGCTGGTGGTGCTGGCGGTCTTCTGCCGGTTCGAGCTGCGCACTCGCTTCCCGCTGATCAAACTGCGGGTCTTCCGCGATCTGGCGTTCAGCGTCGACAACGCCGTGCTGTTCTTCGCCATGATGGCGTTCGTCCCGGTGTTCTTCTTCGCCTCCGTGTACGCGCAGGTCTCGCTGAGCGCGTCACCGAACCAGGCCGCGCTGTATCTCCTGTACTTCTTCATCGGCTTCGGGCTGGCCTCCCAGTGGGGCGGCCGGATCCTCGACAAGCGCGGCGCCCGTCCCGCGATGAAGCTCGGCACGGCGCTCGGCGCGGTCGGGTTCGCCCTGTGGGCGGGGAAGCTGACGACGCTCTCCATGCACGACCAGTGGCTGTACGCGGCCATGGCGGGCGCGGGGATCGGGCTGCTGCTGGCGCCGGCCTCGACGGACGCGGTGAACCGGGCCATCGACGCCAGCTACGGCGAGGTCACCGGCATCACCCAGACGGTGCGGAACTTCGCGGCCAGTATCGGCCTGGCCGTCTACGGCACGATGCTGACCCACACGACGGTGACCAAGGTGGAGGAGACCCTGCGGGACAAGGGCGTGCCGAGCGGTGAGTCGCACGGCATCGCCGAGTCCATCGCGCAGTCGGTGACCGGGCAGGGGGACTCCCGGGGGCCGTCCGGTTCGGGACCGGTGGCCGAGGCCGTACGGGATTCGATGTCGGCGATCCGGATGGACTTCGCCGAGGCGAACCAGTGGGTGTTCTACGGCATGGCCATCGCCCTGGGGATCGCGTTCCTGATCTCGCTGCGCCATCCGGGTACCCGGGTGACGCAGGAGGAGCCTTCCGGGCAGTGAGCGGGTCACGGGGGTCGTGACCAACCGACCGGGGCGCGTCGCTGCCTGCCGCGGCGGAAACGGCTGGGGCGACCGCAGGCCCGGTCGTCGTGGACGGGGGCGTGTGCGGGGCACGCCGGACGGGGCTGAGGGCCGGACGCGGCGGACGGGACGGTGAGGTGCTCCGTCAGCCCGGCGTCGGCACGCCCCGGTGGATCAGAAGGCGAAGACGGCGTTGTCGTTCATGCTGCCCGCCATCTCGCAGGTGTTGCCGTACGTGGTGCTGAACCGGACCGGCTTGCCCTGCCAGACGCCGTGGGCGGTCACCACGACCGGGTCCCACTGGCGGGTGCAGGTGCGGTTCGACGGGCCGGCGGCGAGTTCGGCGAACTTGCCCTGTACCGCCGCCAGTTCCTTGCAGGCCGCGGCCGGGTCGGGGTGGGTCCCCTCGGCGGTGGGGGCACAGGCGAGAGTCACGGCCCGCTCGACGGTGGCGGTCATCGGGTCCTCGCCGCGGGCGACGGTGAGGACGAGTGCCGAGGGTGCGTAGAGGCTCTCCGCCTTCGCCGGTGCGGCCTGCGCGGTGGCGGTCGCGAAACCACCGAGCAGAAGGGTGCTCGCGGTGATGGTTGCGAAGATGGCGTGAGGGTTGCGTCGCATTGGTGAAAACTCCTTGCTCGGGTGCCTGATTGCGGTCAGGAGTCTTGCGCATGCGGAAAGTAGGCGCACATCGACGGCCAGCTTCCGGCCGCAGACGGGCGTTCGAACCGACCGAATGGTCATTCGGGCAGCTCAGGGACCTCGCGCGAATCGTCCAGCATATGGACGGATCCCAGCGGTTCAATCCGAAACGACCTTCTGACCTGCGAATACTCCAGAGCGCATCGATGCGCCAATCCGCCGCTTCGGCCGGAAACTACCGCCATCCGAGGCCGCGAACGCCCCCGGCACACCCGGCCACCCCTCCGGACGCGTCATCGGCGAGCCGTTCGAGATCACGCGGAGGACACGATTCCGAATCCCCCTTGACCAGGGCAATTTAGGTTAGGCTAACCTCACGCTCGTGATCGCTCCTGCCCTCGACCGAGAAGACCCGCCGCCGCCGCGCTCCGCGCCCGCCGCCGGTGCCACCGCAGCGCCCGCCGACGCGGGCCTCGACGCCCGCGACTTGACGGTCGCGTACGACCGCACCGATGTCGTGCACGGCGCCGACCTCCGGCTGCCGCGCGGTCGTGTCACCGCGCTCATCGGGCCGAACGGCAGTGGGAAGTCCACCCTGTTGCGGGCCGTGGCCCGGCTGCACAAGGCCCGGACCGGCAGTGTGACCGTGGCGGGACAGACCGGGGATGCCGCGCCCGTCGACGCTCTCGCCCTGTCGCGCTCCGACTTCGCCCGCCGCGTCACCCTGCTCGCGCAGAGCCGCCACGCACCGGCCGGACTCAGCGTGCGCGACGTGGTCGGTTTCGGCCGGCACCCCTACCGGGGCCGGATCCGGGGAGCGGACCCGGACGGCGCCCGGATGGTCGAGCACGCGCTGACCGTCACGAACCTCACCGAGTTCGCCGACCGCGGGGTGGAGAGCCTCTCCGGCGGGCAGTTGCAGCGCGTCTGGTTCGCCTGCTGCCTGGCCCAGGACACCGACGTACTCCTGCTCGACGAGCCCACCACCTATCTCGACCTGCGCTACCAGGTGGAGATCCTCGACCTGGTCCGCGATCTCGCCGACACCCACGGCGTCACCGTCGGGGTCGTGCTCCACGATCTGGACCAGGCCGCCGCCGTGGCCGACCAGGTCGTCCTCCTCTCGTCCGGGCGGATCGTCGCCGCGGGCACGCCCGCCGAGGTGTACGCCCCCGAGCGGCTCACCGACGCGTACGGCATCCGTATCGACGTCGAACTCGACTCCCCCACCGGCATCCCGCGCACCCGCGCGGTCGGCCGCCACCACCTTCGTACCGAAAGGCCCTGAACACCCTCATGAAGAACCAGCACCTGACGTGGCCCGTCCTCGCTGCCGCGGCCGCGCTCGCCCTGACGGCGTGCGGCACCACCGAGGCTCCGAAGAAGGAGTCCGCCGGGGACAAGGCCGTCACGGTCACCGACTCCCGCGGCAAGAAGATCACGCTCGACGGACCGGCCAAGCGGGTCGTCGGCACCGAGTGGAACGTCGTCGAGACCCTGGTGACCCTCGGCGTGCAGCCGGTCGGTGTCGCCGACGTCAAGGGCTACACCGCGTACGACACGGCCGCCCCGCTCACCAAGGGCGTCAAGGACATAGGCACCCGGGGCGAGCCCAGCGTCGCCACCGTGGCCGGTCTGAAGCCCGACCTCATCGTCGCCACCACCGACCTGTCCGACTCGGCCATCGCGCAGCTGTCGAAGGCCGCCCCGGTCGCCGTGGTCCGCTCGGCCGACGCGAGCCGGCAGATCGACCAGATGGTCGACACCGTCAACCTCATCGCCCAGGCCACCGGCACCGAGGACAAGGCCAAGTCCGAGATCGACTCCTTCCGCAAGGCGGTCGCGGACGGCAAGAAGAAGCTGGCGGACGCCGGTCTCGACGGCGAGAAGGTCGCCTTCGCCGACGGCTGGCAGGAGGGCAACCAGGTCTCGGTGCGCCCGTACGTCAAGGGCTCGCTGCTCTCCGACGTGAACACCGAGCTCGGTCTCGTCGACCCGTGGAAGCTGGAGGGCGACAAGGCCTACGGCCTGGCCGCGACCGACGTCGAGGGCCTCACGAAGATCGGCGACGCGCAGTTCGCGTACATCGCCAACGACGCCGACGGCGGCGACCCGTTCGCCGGCGGCCTCAAGGACAACGCGGTGTGGAAGTCCCTCCCGTTCGTGAAGAACGACGAGGTCCACCGGCTGCCCGACGGCATCTGGATGTTCGGCGGCACCGCGTCGATGCGCGAGTACATCGACGCCCTCGTCGGCGCGCTGACCGCCTGACGATGAGCACCCGCACCACAACCGCCCCGCCCGCCCCCGTGAAGACGGTGGCGGGCGCGGCCGGTCCTGCCGGGGCGGCGTCCCCGGCGGCGGCCGGCCCACCGGCCCGTCGCGGCCGGATGTTCCTCCTCGCGCTCGCAGGGTTCGTCGCGCTGGCAGCGCTCGCGCTCACGCACGTGAGCCAGGGCACCGCCGCCGTCGATCTGCACACGCTCTGGCAGCTCGCGACCGGCTCGTCGTCCGACCGGACCGCGCACGAGCAGACGGCCGCCGTGGTCCTGGACTCCCGGCTGCCCCGGCTCGCCGCGGGGCTCCTTGTCGGCTGTGCGCTCGGCGCGGCCGGCGCGGCCCTCCAGTCGGTGTCGCGGAACATGCTGGCGTCCCCCGACACGCTCGCCGTGAACGCGGGCGCGTATCTCGCGGTGGTCACCGTCGCCGCGTTCGGCATCTCCCTGCCCGCACTGCCCGCCGGGGCCACGGCGTTCCTCGGCGGACTCCTCGCGGCCGCCGTCGTGCTCGGCCTGTCCCGGGCGGGGGCCGGGCCCATCCGGCTGGTGCTGGCGGGATCCGCGCTCACCCTCGCACTCTCCGGGCTGAGCGGGATGCTGCTGCTCCTGCGCTCCCAGCAGACGACCGGGCTGTTCGCCTGGGGCAACGGCTCGCTCGCCCAGATCGGCATGCAGTCCATCGACCGGCTCACCCCCCTCGCGCTCGTGGCGTTCGCCGGGCTGATGCTCCTGGGCCGGCGCCTCGACATCCTCGCCCTCGGCGACGACGGCGCGGCGGTCGTCGGCGTGAGCCCCCGGCTGACGCGCTCCATCGCCGTGATCCTCGCGGTGCTGCTGGCGGCGGTGTCGGTGGCGGTCGCGGGGCCGGTCGGCTTCGTCGGCCTGTGCGCGCCCGCGGCGGTCCGGCTGCTCAGCACCTGGATCCCGGGGCTGGTCCGGCACCGGGCGTTCATCCCGGCGTCGGCGCTCGCGGGCGTGCTCGTGGTGCTCGGTGCGGATGTGCTGCTGCGCGCGGTGTTCGGCGCCCAGGCGGGGGCCGAGGTGCCCACCGGCATCGTCACGACCTGCTTCGGGGCGCTCGTCCTGATCGTCCTCGCCTACCGCTCCCGGGACATGGGCACGGACAGCGGCTCGACGGCGTTCGCCCGGCTCCGCAGCCGGCGCGCGTTCGTCGTCACCCTGGTGACGACGGCGGTCGGGCTGCTCGGCGCGGTGGTGGTGGCGACGCTCTTCGGCGACGCGACACTGCTGCTGGGCGATGTGGGCAACTGGCTCGCGGGCCGGTCGGGGCAGTTCGTCAGTTACGTCCTGGACACGCGGGTTCCCCGGGTCGCCGCGGCTCTGCTGGCCGGTGCGGCGCTGGCGGTCGCGGGGGCCGTCGTCCAGGCGGTGTCGCGCAACCCGCTCGCGGAGCCGGGTGTCCTCGGCGTCGTCAGCGGGGCCGGGGTGGGTGCGGTCACCGTCCTCACCCTCGTGCCGCTGGCGAGCTTCTGGCTGATCGGCGGCTCCGCGCTGGCCGGTGCGGCGGCGGCCGCCGCGCTGGTGTTCGGGCTCGCCGCACGCCGCGGTCTGGAGCAGAACCGGCTGGTGCTCATCGGTATGGGTGTGCACGCGGGCGCGGGCGCGTTCGTGAGTCTGCTGATCGTGCTCACCGACCCGTACAACGAGACGAAGGCGCTGGCCTGGCTGGGTGGTTCGACGTACGGGCGGACGTTCCCCGAACTGATCCCGGTGGTGGTGGCGCTGGTCGTCGCGCTGCCCGTCCTCGCGGTGATGCGCCGCGAACTGGACCTGATCGGGCTGGACAACGAGACGCCCGCCCTGCTGGGCGTGCGGCTCGGGCCCACCCGGCTGGGCCTGCTGAGCCTCGCCGTCGTCCTGACGGCGGGGGCCGTGGCGGCGGTCGGCGTGATCGGCTTCGTCGGCCTCGTCGCCCCGCACGCGGCACGTGCCCTGGTGGGCCGCCGGCACACGCGGGTCCTGCCGGTCAGCGCGCTGCTCGGCGCGCTGCTGGTGGTCGTGTCCGACACGGTCGGCCGGACGGTCATCGCCCCGGCGCAGATACCGGTCGGCCTGCTCACGGCAGTGATCGGCGCCCCGTACTTCATCTGGCTGCTCTGGCGGTCCAGGCGAGAGGGCTGAGGGCCGCGTGGGGAGCCCCAGGACGTCCGGACTTGCGGACGCGGGGCTCCTCGCGCGTCCCCCCTCCGATACGGTGACGTCGATGGAGACAGCGGCGTACCCCACCCCCGACGTCCTCGTGGCGCGCCTGGCGCGGACGGCGGGGATCGCGCTTCCACCTGAGCGTCCTTTGAGCGAGGAGTTCCTGCGGGACCTCGCCGGGCGGGTCGGCCTGGACGGCAACGACCTGCTGGTCATCGCCGGGCTCCCGCTGCCCCCGGAGGCGCTGGACCTGGAAGGCACCGCGGGTTCGTGGGTCTCGATGCTGGTGCAGCGCGCGCTGCCCCTCGCCCCCGCCGACCGGCAGCGCCTGCGTGTACGAGCCCGGGCGATGGCGGAGCGACCGCGTCCAGCGCGAACACCGGAGCGGCCCCCTCGGCCGCCCGGCCCACCGGGGTTCGGCTCGCTTCTGGTGCACCTGCTCGCTCTGCGCAACCTCAACGAGTCGGCCGTCGCCAAGACGATGTGCCTGATGTCCGGGGTCTGCAAGGCCGCTTCGACGATCCGTATGGTGCGCGACGGGGCCAAGGCGCTCGACGCAGAGCTGCTCGACGGCTTCGCCGCGGTGCTCGGCGTACCGGTCGCCGTCCTGGCCTCGTTGACCGGCGTGCGCCCTTCGGCGCGCGGCGACGGCCCCTCGCCGGAGGTGGCCGACATCGCGGCGCTGATCCGGGAGGTGCGGCACCTGACCAGGGATCAGGTGCGGGAGCTCGCCGAGGGGGCTGAGGCGCTCGATCGCGGCTGAGGAACCCGCCCCGGGAGCGCGCGTGCGCCGTACCGGTGGCGGACGGGCCTCCGGTACGGCGCACGTTCCTCGTCCTGGCCGGCTCAGGCCGTGAAGCGGTACTGCCCCGAGCCGATCGCGAAGACCGCGCAGCCGTCGTCCAACCGCAGGAAGCGGGCGCCGGGGTGGGTGACGTCCTCGGCGCGGGCGGCCGGGATCCAGACCTCGGCGGTGGTGTTCACGGGCAGGGTCACGGTCAGGTGGAAGCGGCCCTTCTCCGTCTTCCAGTCGGTGGTGACGGGGCCGTGGAGCGAGGCGAAGCGGCCCCGGGCGCGGGTGATGCCGCCGCCGGGGCGGGGCCGCACGGTGACCTTCCGGAAGCCGGGGGCGGCGGGGGCGAGGCCCGCGATGTGGGCGTACATCCACTCCCCGACCGAGCCGTACGCGTAGTGGTTGAAGGAGTTCATCCCGGCGTCCTGGAAGCTTCCGTCCGGCTTGATGGAGTCCCAGCGCTCCCACATGGTCGTGGCCCCGCGGTCGATCTGGTAGCCCCAGCTCGGGAAGGTCCGCTGGAGCAGCAGGCGGTACGCCACGTCCGTGTGCCCGGTCTCGGTGAGGACGGGGAGCAGGCGCGGGGTGCCCAGGAAGCCCGTGGACAGATGCCAGTCCTTCGCCTCGATGAGGGCGACGAGGCGGTCGGCCGCGGTGGTGCGTTCCTCGGCGGTCAGGAGGTCCATGGAGAGTGCCAGGACGTAGGCGGTCTGGGTGTCGCCCTTCACCCGGCCGCCGTCGGTGACGTAAGCGGTACGGAAGGCGTCGCGGATCTCCGCGAACAGTGCGGTGTACGGGCCCGGGTCCTTGCCCAGGACCCGGGCGGTACGGGCCACGAGGTCGGCGCTGTGGGCGTAGTACGCGGTGGCGATGACGTCCTTGGGGGTGTCGTCGGCGATGTTGAGCCAGTCGCCGTAGCCGGTGGCGGGCCGCAGCCGTCCGGTGCTGTGCGCGTCCAGGTGGTCGAGCCACTTCAGCATCGAGGGCCAGGCCCGTTCCAGCACCTGGGTGTCGCCGTACGCCTGGTGGAGGGCCCAGGGAACGGTGACCCCGGCGTCGCCCCAGCCGGCCGAGCCCGCGCCCAGGCCGTCGACGTGCGGCGCGACGTCCGTGAAGGCTCCGTCGGCGGTCTGGTCGTCCTGGAGGTCGCTCAGCCACTTGGAGAGGAAGCGGGCCGACTCCATCGCGTACGCGGCGGTGGGCGCGAAGACGTTGATGTCGCCGGTCCAGCCGAGGCGTTCGTCGCGAGCGGGTGTGTCGGTGGGGATGGAGAGGAAGTTGCCGCGCAGACCCCAGGTGATGTTGCTGTGGAGTTGGTTAAGCATCGGGAGGTTCGTCTCGAACTCCATGGTCAGGGGCGCGTCGGTGTGGATCACCCGCCCGACGACCGCGTCGAGCGGTGGCTTGCCGGGGTAGCCGGTCACCTCGACGTAGCGGAAGCCGTGGAAGGTGAAGCGCGGCTCGTACGTCTCGCGGCCGCCGCCCTTGAGGGTGTAGTGGTCGGTCGCGGCGGCGGTACGGCGGTTGGTGGTGTAGACGGTGCCGTCGGGGTTCAGCACCTCCGCGTGGCGCAGCCGTACGGTGGTGCCGGCGCGGCCGGTGACGCGCAGGCGGGCGGTGCCGACCATGTTCTGGCCGAGGTCGAAGACGAAGACGCCTGGGCGGGGTTCGGTGATCTTCTTCGCCTTGAGCTCCTGGATGACGCGGCAGGGCCCGTCGGGCTCGGCGACCAGTTCGCCGGTGACCTCGTCCTCGGCGGGCACGGCCTTCGCCCAGGCGGAGTCGTCGAAGCCGGTGCGGAGCCAGCCGGTGGTTTCGAGGCGGGCGTCGTGGTTCTCGCCGGTGAGGAGGTCCGCCAGGGTGATGGGGCCGGTGGCGGCCCGCCAGTCCGTGCCGGAGAGCACCCGCTCTGTGGTGCCGTCCCGGTAGGTCACCTCCAACTGGCCGAGGAATGCGGGGTGTTCGCCGTACTGGTGCGGGCCGAACATCCCGACGTTGCCTGCGTACCACCCCGTCGCCAGCTCCACGCCGAGGGTGTTGGCCCCGGAAGAGAGCAGCTCGGTGACGTCGTGCGTCTGGTACTGGATCCGCTTGGCGTAGTCCGTCCAGCCGGGTGCGAGGCGGTCCGTCCCGACCTTCTTGCCGTTGAGGTGGGCTTCGTACAGGCCGAGGGCCGTGGAGTAGAGCCTGGCCCGTGCGACGGGCTTGCGGCGCAGCCGGAACTCGTGGCGCAGTTGAGCGACGGGGGCGTAGGCGGGGGCGACCTTGCCCCAGGGGCCCGTTCCCCACGGGGCGAGGACCTTCGCGGCGGGCCATGCGCTGTCGTCGTAGTCCAACGCCCGCCATTCCTCTGCCGGTTCGGCGTCAACGGACTTCCAGCCGTCGCCGGTCGTGACGGTCCGCACGCCGTCGGCGGTCGTCAGCTCCAGGGCCCCGAGCAGCCCGGCGGGGCCGGTGACCTCATTGGTCGCGGCGACCGCGAGGACGTGGCGGCCGGGCGTCAGCCGTTCGGTGACGTCGGTGACCGAGGGGCGGCTCCAGGCCCTGGCGACCTCGTCCGGTTCGGCCCGCGCCACCTCCGTACCGTCGAGGTGGGCGACGTACCCGTCGTCGGCCGTCAGCACGAGGCGGGCCCGCGTCACCCCGTCCGGTACGTCGAACGCGCCCCGGAACCAGCGGGTCGCGGCGGGCGCGCTGGACGCCGGATCGCCCTCCGGGAACCAGATCCAGGAGGCCCCGTCCAGGGCGGGTGCGCCGACGAGGGCGGCCGGGGCGCCGACCCAGCGCGCGGACCAGTCCGAGGCCTCGGTGAGGCCGGTCTCCCACCAGGCGGGCTCGGACCAGCCCGAGACCTGACCTTCGTCGTCCCAGACCCGCACGGTCCAGTAGTAACGGGTACGGGAGCGCAACTCCGGCCCCCCGTACAGGACTTGTGTGGAGTCGGTGGACTCGACCTTGCCGCTGTCCCATACGTCGGGCCGTTCCAGGGCGCGTTCGCTCAGCGCGACACGGACCTGGTACGCGCTCTGCGTGCGGCCCGGTGCGGCGGCGGTGAGCGGCCAGCCGAGGCGGGGGCGGGCGGCGCCGAGGCCGAGGGGGTTCTTCACGTACTCGGCGGTCGAGCCGCCCACCCGGAGGCCCTTGCCTGCCCCTTGCACACCGCGTTCCGCGGCCTGTGCGGGGGGAATGGCTCCGGCGATGAGGGTGGTTCCCAGGGCGGTGGCGGTCGTGCTGAGCAGTCGTCGTCGGCTGATCACACTCGGCTCCGATTCGGCGAGGGGAAGGGACGGGGGATGGGGCAGGTGGGGCGGTCGGTCGGTCAGGCGGGCAGGGGGCGGGCGTCTTCGGTGCGGCGCGCCGCCGCCTCCCAGACCGTCGGGTCACCCGACGGCTCGTAGAGGGTCAAGGGCTGGGTGCGGGAGATGAGTTCGCGGGTGGAGGCCAGATCGCCGGGCAGGCCGTGGGCCCGCGCCTGGACGAGGACGTTGCCGAGCGCGGCCGCTTCGGCGGGGCCCGCGACCACGGGCACCCCGCAGGCGTCGGCGGTGAGTTGGCAGAGCAGGGCGTTGCGCGCCCCGCCGCCGACGAGGTGCACGACGTCGGCCTCGCGGTCGGCGAGGCGCTGCGCCTCGCGGATCGCCTGCCGGTGGGCGAGGGCCAGCGAGTCGAGGACGCAGCGGGTGATCTCCCCCGGGCTGTGGGGCACCGGACCGCCGGCCGCCCGGCAGGCGGCCGCGATGCGCCCGGGCATGTCCCCGGGGGCCAGGAACTCGGGTGCGGCGGCGTCCACCACGTACCGCAGGGCGGGGATGCGAGCGGCTTCGGCCAGCAGGGGGGTGACATCGGCCAGCTCCCAGGTGCGCATGCACTCCTGGAGCAGCCACAGGCCCATGATGTTCCGCAGGAAGCGGACGGTGCCGTCGATGCCCAGTTCGTTGGTGAAGTTCGCGGCGCCGCTCGCCCTGGTGGTGACGGGCGCGTCGAGTTCGAGGCCGGCCAGGGACCAGGTTCCCGTGCAGAGGTAGGCGAACCGCTCCCCTCTCCCGGCCGGGACGGCGGCGACGGCGGAGGCGGTGTCGTGCGAGCCCACGGCTGTCACCGGTACGGGGCCGGGCAGCCCGGTCCGCTCCTGGACGGCGGGGAGCAGCGTGCCCGCCGGGTCGCCCGGGCGGCGCAGCGGGGCGAAGAGGGCCAGGTCGATGCCGAGGCGGTCGGCCAGGGTGCGGTTCCAGTCGCCGGTGCGCGGGTCGATGAGCTGGGTGGTGGAGGCGTTGGTCAGTTCGGTGCCCTGCTCTCCCGTGAGCCAGTACGCGATCAGATCCGGGATCAACAGCAGGTGGCGGGCCGAGGCGAGTTGTGGTGTTCCCCGCGCCGCCACGAGTTGGTAGAGCGTGTTGAACGAGGCGTACTGGATTCCGGTCGCCCGGTAGAGGGCGTCGGGCGGGACCGTGGCCCATACCCGCTCCGGGACGCCTTCGGTGCGCCGGTCCCGGTAGTGGACGGGGTTGCCGAGGAGGGATCCGTCGGCGGCGAGGAGTCCGTAGTCGACCGCCCAGCTGTCTATGCCGACGGAGTCGACCGGGCCCGCCGCGCGCAGCCCGTCGAGCACGCCCCCGTACAGGCCGAGGATGTCCCAGCGCAGGCCTTCGGGCAGGTGCACCGGCCGGTTGGGGAAGCGGTGGGCCTGGGTGAGGTGCAGGGTGTCCGGGCCGACGCGGCCGGTCATGACCCGCCCGCTGGACGCGCCGAGGTCGACGGCCGCGAAGGTCTTCGTGCCGGCGCCGCTCATCGCAGGAAGGCCCCGGCGACCCCGGCGTCGACGGGGATGTGCAGGCCGGTCGTGTGGGTCAACTCGCCCCCGGTGAGCGCGAAGACCGCGTTGGCGACATGTTCGGGCAGCACCTCCCGCTTGAGGAGGGTGCGTTGGGCGTAGAACTCGCCGAGCTTCTCCTCCTCGATCCCGTACGTGGCGGCACGCCGGGCACCCCAGCCACCGGCGAAGATGCCGGAGCCGCGCACCACACCGTCCGGGTTGACTCCGTTGACGCGGATGCTGTCGCCGCCCAACTCAGCTGCCAACAGGCGTACTTGGTGGGCCTGGTCGGCCTTGGCGGCCGAGTACGCCACATTGTCGGGACCGGCGAAGACCGCGTTCTTCGAGGCGATGTAGACGAGGTCGCCGCCGAGGCCCTGGGCCCGCATGACGCGCGCGGCCTCGCGGGCGACGAGGAAGGAGCCCCTGGCCATGACGGCGTGCTGGAGGTCCCAGTCCCGGACCGTGGTCTCTGCCAGCGGCTTGGAGATGGAGATGCCGGCGTTGTTGACCACGAGGTCGACGCCGCCGAAGGCGAGTGCCGCCGCCGCGAAGGCGCCGGCCACCTGGTCCTCGCTGGTGACGTCGACGGTGACGGCCACCGCCCGGTCGGGGCCGCCCAGTTCCTCGGCGACGGCGGCCCCGCTCGCCGCGTCGAGGTCGGCGACGACCACGCAGGCGCCCTCCGCGACGAGGCGGCGGGCGATGGCCCGGCCGATGCCGCTGCCCGCGCCGGTCACCAGGGCGACCCGGGTGGCCAGCGGCTTGGGCCGGGGCATCCGCCGGAGCTTGGCCTCCTCCAGGGCCCAGTACTCGATGCGGAACTTCTCCGACTCCTCGATCGGGGCGTAGGAGGAGACGGCTTCCGCGCCGCGCATCACGTTGATCGCGTTGAGGTAGAACTCCCCCGCCACGCGAGCGGTCTGCTTGTCCTTGCCGAAGCTGAACATCCCCACCCCGGGGATCAGCACGATCGCCGGGTCCGCGCCCCGCATCGGGGGCGAGCCGGGCTCCGCGTGCCGGGTGTAGTAGGCGGCGTACTCCTCCCGGTAGGCGGTGTGCAGCTCGTTCAACCGACTTACCGCCGCGTCGAGTTCGGCGGTCGGCGGCAGGTCGAGGACCAGGGGCCTGACCTTCGTCCGCAGGAAGTGGTCCGGGCAGGAGGTGCCGAGGGCCGCGAGCCTGGGGTGTTCGGCGCGGGCGAGGAAGTCCAGCACCGCGTCGGAGTCGTCGAAGTGGCCGACCTGGGTGTGATCCCGGGAGGCGAGGGCGCGTACGTACGGGGCGAGGGCGGCGGCCCGCGCACGGCGACCGTCCTCGGGCAGCGCCTCGTACCCCTCGATCACCGGCCCGAAGGGTTCCGGCCTGCCGTGGTCGGCGAGGAAGGTCTCGGCGGTGCGGATGATGTGGAGCGCGTTGGCCTCGCACTCCTCGGACGTCGCACCCCAGGCGGTGATGCCGTGGCCGCCGAGGACGCAGCCGATGGCTTCGGGGTTGGCCGCCTTCACCGCGGCGATGTCCAGGCCGAGTCGGAATCCGGGGCGCCGCCAGGGGACCCACGCGACGGTGTCGCCGAAGCAGTCGGCGGTCAGCTTCTCGCCGTCGGCCGCGCAGGCGAGGGCGATCCCGGAGTCCGGGTGCAGATGGTCGACGTGCGGGGCGTCGACGAGTCCGTGCATGGCGGTGTCGATGGAGGGGGCCGCGCCACCCTTGCCGTGCAGGCAGTAGTCGAAGGCGGCGACCATCTCGTCCTCGCGCTCCTCGCCCGCGTAGACGCCGCGCAGGGCGCGCAGGCGGTCGAGGCGGAGGACGGCGAGCCCTTCGGCGGTCAGGGTGCCGAGGTCGCCGCCGGAGCCCTTGACCCACATCAGCTCGACGTCGTCGCCGGTGACCGGGTCGGGCGCGGCGCCCTTGGCGGAGGCGTTGCCGCCCGCGTAGTTGGTGTTGCGGGGGTCGGAGCCGAGCCGGTGGGAGCGGGCCAGGAGCGCTGCGGCTTCGGGGTGGAGTGGCATGGGGTTCCTCGGTGTCCTTCGCTGAGGGAGGGGCGGGGAGGGGTTCGGGGGCGACGGGCTTTCCGGGTGGGCCTCATGGGGCGGGGCGTGCGGCGCGCATCCGGAACGGCCTACGCCCCCCACCCCGCCTGCTGCCCGCCGATCCGCTCCTCTGCGGTCTTCACCGCCCAGCCGGAGCGCCGGTAGGCGGCCATCGGGTCGCCGTCGAGGCCCTGTTCCTCGCGGACCTCGGCGAGCAGGGGGCGTACGTCGGTGTTGTAGGCGTCCATCAGCACGGCGTTGGCCTCCAGGACGTCGCCCGTGCGCTGGGCGCCGGCCAGGGCCGCGCGGTCCACGAGGAGCGCCTTCGCGGTGGCCTCCTGGACGTTCATCACCGAGCGGATGATCGCGGGGATCTTCTCCTCGATGTTGTGGCACTGGTCGAGCATGAAGGCGACGTCCGCCGTGAGCCCGCCGCCGCGGACGACCTCGTACATGATGCGGAAGAGCTGGAAGGGGTCGGCGGCCCCGACCATGAGGTCGTCGTCGGCGTAGAAGCGGGAGTTGAAGTCGAACCCGCCGAGCCGGCCCTCGCGCAGCAGGGTCGCGACGATGAACTCGATGTTGGTGCCGGGCGCGTGGTGCCCGGTGTCCACGACGACCCGCGCCTTCGGGCCCAGCTTGAGGCAGTGGGCGTAGGCCGTCCCCCAGTCCGGGACGTCGGTCGTGTAGAAGGCGGGTTCGAACAGTTTGTACTCCACGAGCATGCGCTGGTCGTCGCCGAGCCGTTCGTACACGGCGGCCAGTGCCTCGGCGAGCCGGTCCTGCCGCTCGTGGATGTCGTCCTGGCCGGGGTAGTTCGTGCCGTCCGCGAACCACAGCTTGAGGTCCCGGGACCCCGTCGCGTCCATGATGTCGACGCAGGCCATCAGGTGCTCCAGGGCCTTGCGGCGCACGGCGGCCTCCGGGTGGCAGACGCTGCCGAGCCGGTAGGCGTCGTCCTGGAAGGTGTTGGCGTTGATCGCCCCGACGGCCAGCCCCCGGTCGCGGACGTGCTCGGCGAGGGCCGCGTAGTCGTCGACCGTGTCCCAGGGAATATGGAGGGCGACGGTGGGTGCGGCTCCGGTGAACTCGTGCACCTTCGCCGCGTCGTCCAGCTTCTCCTGGGGGGTGCGAGGCACGCCGGGCCGGGCGAAGACCTTGAAGCGGGTCCCCGAATTCCCGTACGCCCAGGAGGGCGTCTCGATGGCCTGGGACGTGAGGGCGGCCTTCACCGTGGCGTGCTCGGTCACTTCGTCGCTCCTGTGACGTCGGTGTGAACGCGAATGAATCTGAAACGATTCATGCGAGGTTGAAGGTAGGAGCGCCCCCAGGGGCTGTCAACCCTTCCGGCAGACCTGACACTGCAGAACCTGATGACTTCAAGGGGCAGTTGAGAATTTGCGTTCAGCCCCATTGACGCGCCCCGAGGGACCTGCCTAACGTCCCGGCAACTCATTTGAAACCTTTCACGATGCCGTGAGGACGCCCTCCGCATCGTCGAGGAGCCACCGATGACCCACCGGTCCGCCAAGGATCCGGCCCCCGTGCTGGCCCTGAGGGGCATCTCGAAGTCGTTCGGCGCCGTGCGCGCCCTGCGGGACGTGTCCCTCGACCTGTTCCCCGGCGAGGTCCACGCGCTCGCCGGGGAGAACGGCGCGGGCAAGTCGACCCTGATCAAGACCCTCGCCGGAGTGCACCGGCCCGACAGCGGCCGGGTTCTGCTGGACGGCGAGCCGGTCGCCTTCCACGGTCCCGCCGACGCCCGCGACGCCGGTATCGCCGTCATCTACCAGGAGCCGACGCTCTTCCCCGACCTGTCCATCGCTGAGAACATCTTCATGGGCCGTCAGCCCCGCCGGGCGCTCGGCCGCATCGACCACCGGGCCACCCGGACCGCCACGGCCGCTCTGATGCACCGGCTCGGGGTCGAGCTCGACCCCGACCGCCCGGCGCGCGGCCTGTCGATCGCGGACCAGCAGATCGTGGAGATCGCCAAGGCCCTCTCCTTCGAGGCCCGCGTCCTGATCATGGACGAGCCGACCGCCGCCCTGACGGGCAGCGAGGTGGCGCGCCTCTTCCGCGTGGTCCGGGCGCTGCGCGAGCAGGGGGCGGCCGTGCTGTTCATCTCGCACCGGCTGGAGGAGATCTTCCGTATCTGCGAACGCGTCACGACCCTGCGGGACGGGGCGCTGATCGCCGGTGAACCGTTGGCCGGCATGACGGAGGAGGACCTGGTCCGACGGATGGTCGGCCGGGAACTGGACGAGCTGTATCCGAAGCAGCACGTGGAGGCGGGCGAGGTCGCCCTCAGCGTCCGGCGGCTCACCCGCGAGGGCGTGTTCACCGACGTCTCCTTCGAGGTGCGGTGCGGCGAGATCGTCGGCATGGCGGGGCTGGTCGGCGCCGGGCGTACGGAGGTGGCGCGGGCCGTCTTCGGCGTCGACCGGTGGGACGCGGGCGAGGTCGAGGTGGCCGGGCGGGCACTCGTCAACGGTGCCCCGTCCACCGCCATGGCCGCCGGGCTCGCCCTGGTCCCCGAGGACCGGCGGGCGCAGGGCCTGGTGATGGGCATGTCCATCGAGCGGAACATCGGGCTGACCGGGCTGCGCGCCACCCGGCGGGCGGGGCTGATGGACCGGGGGGCGGAGCGCAGCCGCTCGCTCGACTGGGCGGTCCGGCTCCAGGTGAAGTACGCCCGCATCGCCGATGCCGTCTCCACCCTGTCCGGCGGCAACCAGCAGAAGGTGGTGCTGGCCAAGTGGCTGGCGACCGGGCCTTCCGTGCTGATCGTCGACGAGCCGACGCGCGGGATCGACGTCGGCACCAAGGCGGAGGTGCACCGGCTGCTCAGCGCGCTGGCGGCCGACGGGGTGGCGGTGCTGATGATCTCCTCCGATCTGCCGGAGATCCTCGGCATGGCCGACCGGGTGCTGGTGATGCACGAGGGGCGGCTGACCGCCGAGATCCCCCGTTCCGACGCCACCGAGGAGACCGTGATGGCCGCAGCCACGGGGAGGGCCGCCGCATGACGGTGACGACGACCGAACCGGCGCCCGTCGCGCCGGTCCCCGCCTCCAGCGGCACCCGGCTGGTGGACCGCGTCTTCAAGATGCGTGAACTCGCCATCTTCGTGCTCCTGTTGGCGATGCTCGCGCTGACCCAGCTGGGCAACAGCGCGTTCCTCTCCGAGCAGGGCGTCAAGGACCTGCTGCTCAACGCCACGATCCTGGTACTGGTCGCCACCGGCCAGGCGCTGGTGGTCATCACCCGCAACGTTGACCTGTCGGTCGGCTCGACGCTGGGCATCAGCGCCTTCGCCGCCGGGACGTACCTCCAGGGCGGCGGGCACCCGGTGGTCGCCGTGGTGCTGGCCGTGCTGCTCGGCGTCGGCTTCGGCCTGCTGAACGGGCTGCTCGTGAGCCTCGGCCAGGTGCCCGCCCTGGTGGTGACGCTCGGGACGCTCTACATCATCCGGGGCATCGACTCGATCTGGGTCGGCTCGCGCCAGATCACGGCGGCCGATCTCCCGGACGGATTCGTGGACTTCGGCTCCGGCGGGGTCTCGGCGGTGCCGTGGCTCGCACTGATCGCCCTGGCGGTGCTGGTGTCGACGGCGTATTACCTCAAGCACTTCGGCAGCGGGCGCGAGCTGTACGCGCTGGGCTCCAACCCGGAGGCTGCGCGGCTGGCCGGGATTCCCGTACGCCGGCGGATCCTGCTGGCCTACACCTTCTGCGGGGCGCTGGCCGGGCTCGCGGGGGCGCTGTATCTGGCGCGCTTCGGGAATGTCGACTCCGGCACGGGCACGGGTTACGAACTCACCGTCGTCAGCGCGGTCGTGGTCGGCGGGGTGGTCTTCACCGGGGGCTCCGGCACGGTGTACGGCGCGGCGCTCGGTGCGCTGCTGCTGACCTCGGTGAACAGCGTGCTGCCCGCGCTCGGCGTCAGCTCCGTGTGGGTGCTCGCGATCAACGGAATCCTGCTCATCCTCGCCATCGCGGTGGACCGGATCGTGGCCCTGCGCGTGGCGTCCGCCCTGAAGAAGAGGAACGCCCGCCATGGCTGACTCCGCACTCGCGCGCGCCGTCCGCTGGGACACGGTCGTCGGCGCCCTCCTGATCGTGGTGCTGCTGCTGTCCTTCGGCTTCGTCGACGGTTTCGGCAACGCCCTCAACCTGTCGTTCCTGATCGGCAACACCCTGCCCATCGCGCTCATCGCCCTGCCGATGACCCTCCTGGTGGTCTCCGGGGAGATCGATCTGTCGGTGGCGTCCACGGCCGGACTCTCGGGGGCGGTGATGGGGGCGCTGTGGAACCAGGGCCTGCCGATCGAGGCGGTCATCCCGATCTGTCTGCTGCTCGGTGTGGTCTGCGGGCTGGTCAACGGGCTGTTGGTCACCCGCCTCGGGCTGCCGTCCCTCGCGGTCACCATCGGGACGCTGGCCGCCTACCGGGGCATCGCGCAGATCGTGCTGGGCTCGGACGCGGTCACCGATTTCCCTTCCCCCTACCTGGACTTCGCCGCCGGGCGGATCGGCGACACGTTCGTCCCGTACGCCCTCCTGCCGTTCCTGGCCCTGCTCGCGGTCGCCGTACTCGCTCTGCACGCAACGCCGTTCGGGCGCTCGCTGTTCGCGACGGGCGCCAACGATGAGGCGGCCAGGTTCGCGGGCGTACGGGTGAAGCGGCAGAAGCTGATCCTGTTCACGGTGACCGGGCTGATGGCCTCGCTCACCGGAGTGTTCTGGGCACTGCACTACGCCAGCGCCCGATTCGACAACGCCACCGGTCTCGAACTGTCCGTGGTGGCCGCCGTGTTGCTCGGCGGCATCGACTTCGACGGCGGCAAGGGCACGCTCGGCGGCGCGATCGCGGGCGTGTTCCTGCTCGGCGCGCTGCAGAACGTGATGAGCCTCGGGGACGTCTCCGCACAGTCCCAGATCGTCGTCACCGGCGTGCTGCTCGTGCTCTCCGTGCTCGGCCCGCGCGTCGCCCGCCAAATCTCCGCCGCGAGGGCGGGGCGGCGGACCGCCTCGGCCCCGACTCCCTGACCCCGTGCCCGTACCTTCTTCCGCAAAGGACCCTGCCATGCGTACGTCATCGATCCGCCGAACCTGTGCGGCGCTGGCCGCCGTCACCTCCCTCGCGCTCGCCGTCACCGCCTGCGGGGGCACCACCAAGAGCGATGTGAAGAAGGAGAGCGGTTCGGCCGCCTCGGCCGGCGAGGCGGACCCGAACGCTCCCACCAAGAAGGGGCTGACCGTGGGCTTCCTGCCCAAGCAGGTCAACAACCCCTACTTCACCACCGCCGACAAGGGCGGGCAGAAGGCCGTCGAGGCGCTGGGGTCCACCTTCAAGGAGGTCGGCCCGACCAGCGCCACCGACACCTCCGGCCAGGTCTCCTACGTCAACACCCTCACTCAGCAGCAGGTCGACGCCATCGCCGTGTCCGCGCAGGCCCCGGGGGCCCTGTGCACCGCGCTCAAGCAGGCCATGAAGAACGGCGTCAAGGTCGTCACGTACGACTCCGACACCAAGCCCGACTGCCGCAACGTGTTCGTGTCCCAGGCGGGGGCCGAGGACCTGGGCCGCACACAGGTCCAGCTGCTCGCCGAACAGATCGGCTACAGGGGCGAGATCGCGATCCTGTCCGCCGCCCAGACGGCGACGAACCAGAACCTGTGGATCGACTACATGAAGGACGAGCTGAAGGACCCCAAGTACAAGGACGTCAAGCTGGTGAAGGTGGCGTACGGGAACGACGACGCCCAGCAGTCCTTCCAGCAGACGCAGGGGCTGCTCCAGGAGTATCCGAAGCTCGCCGGGATCGTGTCGCCGACCACCGTCGGCATCAAGGCGGCGGCGCAGTACCTGTCCGGTTCGAAGTACCGGGGCAAGGTGAAGCTGTCCGGCCTCGGCACCCCCAACGATCTGCGGTCGTACGTGAAGAACGGCACGGTCGAGGCGTTCGAGCTGTGGGACCCGGCGAAGCTCGGCGAGCTGGCCGGCCACGCCTCGGTCGCCCTGGCGTCCGGGCAGATCACCGGCAAGGAGGGGCAGACCTTCGAGGCGGGCGAGCTGGGAACATACACGATCGGGAAGGACGGGGTGGTCGACCTGGGCAAGCCGACGGTGTTCGACAAGGACAACATCGACGACTTCGACTTCTGATGGGCGCGGATAGGCTGAGGGTCCGTTCCGCGTCCCTCGCCCCTGTGGAGGTCTCCGTCTGATGGCCCGGTCGGTGGGGATCAAGGACGTGGCCCGGGCCGCCGGAGTATCGGTGGGCACGGTCTCCAACGTCATCAACCGCCCGGACACGGTCGGTCCCGATGCCCGTGCCCGCGTCCTGTCGGCGATCGACCGGCTCGGTTACGTCCGCAGCGAGTCGGCGCGGCAGTTGCGGGCAGGGCGCAGCCGGATCATGGGGCTGCTGGTCCTCGACATGGGCAACCCGTTCTTCGTGGACGTGGCGCGCGGGGCGGAGCGGGCCGCGCGGGAGGCGGGGCTCGGTGTCATGGTCTGCAACAGTGCGCAGAGTCCCGGCGAGGAGGCGGAGTACCTGTCGCTCTTCGCGGAACAGCGGGTCCGGGGGGTGCTGCTCACCCCGGCCGACGCGACCGGGCGCAACATCGCGGCGTTCCGGCGGCACGACATCCCGTTCGTCCTCGTCGACCGGGTCGCGGAGGGGACCACGGAGTGCTCGGTGTCGGTCGACGACGTGGCGGGCGGGGCGCTGGCGGTGCGGCATCTGCTGGACGCCGGGCACCGCTCCATCGCCTACGTGAGCGGGCCGCCCGGTTTCAACCAGGTCCGGGACCGCCGTACGGGGGCGCTGGCGGCGCTCGCCGATGCGGGGCTCGGCCCGGAGGCCCTGCGGGAGCTGCCCACGGAGCGGCTGGACGTGGCGGCGGGGCGGGACGCGGGGGCCCGGCTGCTGGGGCTGTCCGACCGGCCGACCGCCGTGTTCTGCGCCAACGACCTGCTCGCGCTGGGGGTGTTGCAGTCGCTGTTCGCCGCCGGGGTCTCCGTACCCGATGATCTGGCCCTGGTGGGGTACGACGACATCGAGTTCGCGGCGGCGGCGGCGGTGCCGCTCACGTCGGTGCGGCAGCCGGCGGCGACGATGGGGGCGCTGGCGGCCGGTCTGCTCCTGGAGGAGACCGGGGCGGGGGCGTCCGAGGGGGCGCACGAGCACCGGCGTGTGGTGCTGCAGCCGGAGCTGGTGGTGCGGCGGTCCAGTCTCGCCGCTCGCTGAGGAGACGGCCGACGGTCAGACGTGGGCGAGGAGTCCGTCGAGCGGGCGGGGCAGGCGGGTGAGGTCGAGGGCCTCGGTGAGCGCCCGGGCGTAGTGCTCCTTGCGTCCGCCGATCGTTCCCATGAAGCGCCGCAGCTGGGCCTCGACCGGCCGCTCCCGCTGGGCGGGCTGCTTCTGGAAGAGCCGGAAGGTCCGCAGGTCGCCCTGGTCGTCGATGACCTGCTGGACGCCGTCGGTGCCGAGCGCCCGGATCAGCTCGTCCTCCAGGTCGGCGTGGCAGGTGAAGAAGCCCAGCGTCTCCAGGTCGTCAGGGGCGAGGCCCGCGCCGAAGCCGGTGCGTTCCAGGCCCTGGAGGAAGAAGCGCTGCTCCGCCGCGTCGCAGAGCCCGGCGGGCCGGACATCGAGCCCGTCGGGTCCCAGGAGGCGCAGGAACCGGGTGATGCTGGTGGCGCCCCCGAGCGGTACGACCACGACGCCCTCGGCGGTGAGGGTGCGGCCCTGGCGTTCGGCGAGCGCCTCGACCGCCGCACGGTCGCTGACGCCCTCGACGAGCACCACCGTGCGCAGCCCCAGACCGGCCGCCAGGTCACGGGCGGCCCCGGCCTCGGCGGGTGCCGGAGTGTCGCTGTCGTCCGCGGCCCAGGAGATGACCGCCTGCCTCAAGCGCGTCGCTGTGTCCACCCGGCCAGTCTCGCACCATGATCGACGGGTACGACAAGGGTTTTCGCGTACGTCGACGAGGCCCTGGTGCGCACAGGCGGCGTTACGTCACCGGGGTGCGGGCTGCCTGCGGGCCAGGTGGAGGCCGACGCCCAGGGCGAGGGCGAGCACGCAGCCGGAGAAGGTCAGTCCGGCGTTCCGCAGTCCGATGCCGAGGGTGAGGGCGCCGACGCCGACGACGGGCAGGGAGATGCCCAGGTAGGCGATGACGAAGAACGCGGACACGGTCGCCGCCCGGTGCTCGGGCGGGGCCGCCGCGCTGATCGCCGCCACCGCGCCGCGGAACGCCAGCCCCTGGCCCAGGCCGCCGCACAGGGCCCCGGCGACCAGCAGAGGCAGCGAGGTGAACAGCAGCGAGGAGCCGACCAGGACGAGTCCGGCGACGAGGACGAAGCAGCCGCCCGGCAGGGCCCGGCGCTCGCCGACCCGCCCCATGAGCGCCTGCCCGGCCGTCGAGGCGAGGAAGACGGAGAAGACGACGAGCCCGGTGAGGGCCAGGTTGTGCACGTCGAGCGTCTCGGCGACGAACGCGGGGGCGACCGCCGTGAAGAGGCCGAGCAGGGAGAATCCGGCGAAGGCGGCCAGCGCAGAGGTGGTGAACACGCCGCGCATGGTGGGCGGGACGGCCAGGCCCTGGGGCCGCAGCCGCAGTCCCCGCACGCGGGCGGCGGCGACCGTCTCGGGGAGGAACCAGGCCAGCACGGCGGCCACGGCGATCAGGGCCAGGTGCGCGAGGAAGGGGAGCCGCAGGGGCCAGGGGGCGTACTCGGCGAGCAGCCCCGACAGGAGCGGCCCGCACCCCAGGCCGCCCATGTTCGCGGCGGTCGCGGCCAGCCCCGCCCGCGCCGCGCGCCCCGGCGGGGCCAGCTCCATCACCGTGACCGTCGCCGCGCCGCTGAGCAGTCCGGCGGCGAACCCGGAGAGGAGTCGGCCGGCGAACAGGGCGGGGAGCCCGCCCTCGAAGAGGAAGCAGAGCGCGCTGGCCGCCGAGAAGCCCAGGGCGGCCAGGAGCACCGGCCGTCGCCCCGCCTCGTCGGAGACGTTCCCGGCGAGCAGCAGGGTGGCGATCACTCCGAGGGCGTAGACGGCGAAGACGACCGTCACCATCAGCTCGGAGAAGCCGAGCTGTTCCCGGTAGAGACCGTAGAGCGGGGTGGGCAGCGTGGTGCCCGCCATGCCGATGGCGAAGACGGCCGCGGCGGCCGGGTAGCCGAGGCGTTTCCCGCTCCGCGGCGCGGGGCTCATGAACCGGCGGGCGGGGCCGCGGGGGTGATGTGGCTCAGCACGCACCGCCAGTGCCCGTCGTGCCGTACGAAGACGTCCGTGGTCCATTCGTCGGCGTCGAAGCGCTGACCGCCGTAGTGGGCGGTGTTGGTGATCCGGGCGGTGACGAGGGCGGTCTCCCCGTGGACCCGGACCCTCGGCGGGGTGACGGCCTCCATCGCGGAGTGGGTCAGGTCGCCGGACCGGACGTGGTCGAGGAACGCCTCCCGTTCCGTGATGCCGGACTCGGAGACGATGACCCACTCGTCGGCCATGAAGTCGGCGATCCGTGCCGCGTCGTTCGCGACGATCGCGGCGGCCCAGTCGTCGACGATCGCGGTGAGCCGGGCGTGGTCGGTATCGGGCCCTCCCCGGTCCGGGGCCGGCTCGGCGGTCTCGTCCTCTCCGCTCTCTCCCATGCCGCGAGGGTAACCGCGGGCCGGGCGGGCCGCGCGTCCTGCGGGCGGGAGCGGGACCCGTACACGCCCGAGGGGCGGGCCGTACGCGTCCGGTGGACACCGTACGGTCCCGCCCCCGGTCATGGGCCGGTCAGCGGTGGTGCGGGGTCAGCGCGCTCCGCCCTGGCGGCGTTCGAATCCGGCGAACGCGGCTTCCTGGCGCCACTCGGTGGCCGCCTTCGCGTTGTCCGCGAGATGGCGGGCGCAGGCCGGTGCCGGCGGGGCGACGCCCGGCTGCGATCCGGCGCAGGCGCGGACCGGTCGGTAACCGGTGCGCGCGGAGCCGGAGGCCCACAGGCTGTCGCCGTCGAGGAAGGCGTGCTCCAGCGAGGCGCGCGCCAGGTCCTTCAGCTCGGTGTAGCTCAGGCCGTAGGTGGCGCGGGCGTACTGGTACTCGTGGCTGATGTCGATGCGCGAGACGCCGGGGTCGTCGGTGGCGAGGACCACCGGGACGCCGTAGCGGCGGTAGGCGTTGAACGGGTGGTCGTCGCCCGCCACGCCCAGGATCTGCTTGTTGCTGCTGAACGGCACCTCGACGGCGACACCGCGCCGGGCCATCGTCCGGGCCAGCTGCTGCCAGTCGTCCTCGTGGACGAGGTCGACGCCGTGGCCGATGCGTTCGGCTCCGGCGACGTGGACGGCCTCGCGGATGTGGAACGTCAGGTCCTCGGGCTTGACCAGGCCGGGGGTCAGCTCACCGGCGTGCAGGGTGAGGCGGGCGTCCGGGTACTGAGTGCGCAGGTACTGGAGCATCCGCATCTGGAGGCGGTAGTTGCGCAGGGCGCTCTCCCCGTCCTCCGGCTGGACGAGGTTGACGGCGACGAATCGCGAGTCGCGCTCCGCGAGCCGCATACCGACGGCCATCTGCGTGAACACGCGCTCGTTCGAACTGCCGCGGGAGACCTGGGAGATCCACCGGACGGGCAGACGGCAGCCGGGGTCGGGGCGGCCGGTGTCGCAGTGCGCCGTCTCCCGGAACTGGGCGTCGGCGGCGTCCGCCTCCCGTACGGCCTCGTCGACGACCCCGTCGAGCTTTCCGCCGGCGACCAGCTTCCGGTGCAAGGCGGCGAGGTCGGCGTCGTAGCCCACGGATTCGGCGAGCTTCTTCGCGGCGTCCGATGCGGGGGTGACCAGGGTCTCCAGGTAGAACTGGTTCTGCTCCACGACGGTGTTGGCGACGTTGGCGAGCATCTTGCCGCGGTCGCGTGTCGCCTCGCCGAATTTGCCGAAGGTGTCGAAGAAGTGGTCGTGGCCGGACTGGTCGGCGGGGAAGTCCTGCATGGACCAGGCGCGGACGATCCGCTGCCGGAACTCGGCGTCCGTGCGGGCGTCGGCGGCCGGCCGGGTGCCCGGTCCGCAGGGCGGGCGCACGGCGGTGTCGGTGGCGTCGATGCACAGGCCGTTCTCGCCCGCGAGCTGGATCAGGTACTCGGTGGTGACCGCGCCCGAGAGGTGGTTGTGGAGGTCGCCGCCCTTGGGCAGTCCCGCGAAGAAGCCCTTGAGGCGGGCGGGGTCGTCGCGCAGCGCGTCCAGACGGGCGGCGGTCCTGCGCTCGGCCGGGGTGGTGACGCGGAACGCGGCCGGGGCGGCGGGGTCCTGGGCCGGTGCGGCGGTGGCCGGGAGCGCGGGCAGGATCGTGAGTAAGGCGAGTGCGGCGATCCCGGCCGGGACCAGGGAGTGGGGACGGTAGGCCGTCCGAATCGTTGAGATCACCGCCGCATGATCGCGTCGGGCACGACCCCCGCCCGCGCGAAACACATGGGCCTGCATGGGTTCCACCCGATCGTGTGCTGTAGCGCCCTGACGACAGAAGGGCCGAAAGAAGTCTTGCGCGATCCCTTGACCGGTGTGAGACGAAGGTCCACAGTGACTCACTAATGCGCATTACTAATACGCATTAGTGATCCGGAGGAACACCGTGGAAGAACCCAGGAAGCGGGCCAGGCCGGGCCGCGCGCCCGCACCGGCGGGCCGTACGTCCCGGCCGCGGCAGGCCGAGGTCGCCCGGCTCGCCGGGGTCTCGCAGGCCACTGTCTCGCTGGTGCTCGGGGCCCGGAAGCAGGGCGTGACGATCTCCGAGGAGACGCGCCGCAAGGTGCTCGACGCGGTGCGGGCGCTCGGTTACGTCCCCGATCCGGCGGCCAGCCGGCTGGCCGCCGCGCGGAACAATCTGCTCGGGGTCTTCAGCTTCACGTCCACGTTCCCGACCGACGTGCAGCACTCGTACTACCCGTTCCTGGTCGGCGTCGAGCAGGAAGCCGCAGCCCGCGGCTACGACCTGGTGCTCTTCACCGGGTCCAGCACGGGCGGGGCGGGGGCTGCCGGGCCGAACGCCCTGGCCCGGGTCCGGCTCGCCGACGGCTGTCTGTTCCTCGGGCGGCACGCGCCGGCCGAGGAGTTGCGGCGGCTGGTCGCCGACGGCTTCCCTGTGGTCCACCTGGGCCGCCGGGACGAGCTGGAAGGGCTCGCCTGGGTCGGCGCGGACTACATCAGCGCCAGCCAGGAGGTCGTCGGCCATCTCACGGCGCTCGGGCACCGGCGCATCGTGCTGGTCCGGGAGGACGACGATGCGCCCGCCTCCACCGACCGTGAACACGGCTTCCTCAAGGGCCTGGAGGAGGCGGGGCTGCCCGGCGGTCCCGCCGCCGTCTTCCGCTCCGCCGACCCCGAGCGGGACCTGACCGCGGAGCGGCTGCGCGGCTGGCTCGACGAGGGCGTCACCGCGTTCGTCGCGGAGGAGACCGACACGGGGGACGCCTGGCGCGCCCTGCACGGAGCCGCCCACTTCGTCGGGATCGACTGCCCGCGCGACGCCTCGCTGGCGCTGCTCGGCAGCCCGCCGCCGGACCTGGCCGAGGAGCCCGCTCCCACCGGATTCGACATCCCACGGCCCCAGTTGGGCGCGGCGGCCGTCCGGATGCTCGCCGCACTGGTCTCCGGGGAGGAGGCGGCCGAACCCCTGGTCGCCTGCACCTTCCGGCCCGGTTCCACGGCGGGCCCGGCCCCCGCCCGGTACTGACCTCCAGACCTGAGGGCCTGTCACCGCACCACGTACATCCAGCACTTCAAGGAGAACCGTGATACCCGAACCCGACATCCTCATCGTGGGCGGCGGACTCGGCGGGGTCGCCGCCGCCATCGCCGCCTGCCGGGTGGGGCGCACCGTCGTCCTCACCGAGGAGACGGACTGGATCGGCGGCCAGCTCACCTCGCAGGCGGTCCCGCCGGACGAGCACCCGTGGGTCGAGGAGTTCGGCACCACCGCCTCGTACCGCACCCTGCGCGAGTCCATCCGCGACTACTACCGCCAGTGGTACCCGCTGCGGTCCGAGGCGCTGGCCCTGCGCACCCTCAATCCTGGTGCGGGCCGCGTCAGCAAGCTGTGCCACGAGCCACGCGTCGCGCTCGCGGTGATGGAGGCGATGATCGCCCCGTACCGCTCCGCCGGACTGCTCACGCTGCTCACCGAGCACCGGCCGGTGGCCGCCGAGGCGGGCGACGACGACACCGTACGGTCCGTCACGCTCGCCGACACACGCAGCGGCAACCGTCGTACGATCAGCGCCCGTTACGTCATCGACGCCACCGAGACCGGCGAGCTGCTCGAACTCGGCGGTGTGGAGCATGTGATCGGCGCGGAGGCGCGGAGCGAATTCGACGAGCCGCACGCCCCCGAGGAGGCGCAGCCCCTCAACCAGCAGGGCATCACGGTGTGTTTCGCGCTCTCGCACCACGAGGGCGAGGACCACACCATCGAGCGCCCGGCCGACTACGACTTCTGGCGCACCTACCAGCCGGAGTTCTGGCCCGGTCCGCTGCTGGGCTTCCTCGCCCCGGACCCGCGCAGCCTGGAGGCGGTCCCGCGCACCTTCGTGCCGAACCCGGAGCTGGACCCGCTGGACGTCAGCGCCGACCAGTCCGCCGACGCGGGTGACAAGGAGCTGTTCGGCTTCCGCCGGATCCTGGCCCGTAAGCTGCACCGTCCCGGCGCGTTCGACTCGGACATCACGCTGGTCAACTGGCCCTTGAACGACTACTGGTTGAAGCCTCTGATCGGCGACGGCGAGGAGACGGCGGCCGCCGCGCTGCACGGGGCGCGCCAGCTGTCGCTGTCGGTCCTGTACTGGCTCCAGACCGAGGCCCCCCGGGCCGACGGCGGCCGGGGTTTCCCGGGGCTGCGGCTGCGGCCGGACGTCACCGGCACGGCGGACGGCCTGGCGAAGGCCCCGTACGTCCGGGAGTCGCGGCGGATCAAGGCCGTCACCACGGTCACCGAGCACGACGTGTCGATCGACATCGTCGGCCCGTACGGCGGCACCCGCCACCGGGACTCGGTCGGCGTCGGCAACTACCGCATCGATCTGCACCCGTCGACCGGCGGCGACAACTACATCGACATCGGCTCGGTGCCGTTCGAGATCCCGCTCGGCGCGCTCATCCCCCGCCGGGTCCGCAACCTGCTGCCCGCGGGCAAGAACATCGGCACCACGCACATCACCAACGGCTGCTACCGGCTCCACCCGGTGGAGTGGAACATCGGCGAGGTCGCCGGCGCCCTGGCCGCCCACTGTGTCGCCGAGAACGTCGAGCCGCACCGGGTGCAGGCCGAGGACAAGCGGTTCGAGGTGTTCGCCCGGCTGCTGGAACGCGACGGCATCCAGCGCCACTGGCCGGACGTACGCGGCTACTGACCGGGGACGCCCCGGCCCGCCCCGTGGACGTCCCGGCCCGCTCCGGGGACGTCCCGGCCCGCTCCATCTGCACGACCTGTTTCACCGCACGGCCCCCAGGGGCGGTCGCGGAGCGCCGGGCGGGCGCAGCTCCACCTGTACCCGCCCGGCCCAGGACCCACGGCGTCTGCCGACACCCGGTCCTGCCGCCCTCGCCCTGCCCACCCGCACGAGGAGGTGCCCAGCCATGAACACCCACCGCATCCGCGTCGGCATCGACGTGGGCGGGACCTTCACCGACGCCGTGGCCGTAGACGCCACGACCCTGCAACTACTGGGGCAGGTGAAGGTACCCACCAGCCACCACCACGAGGACGGTGTCGCCCACGGCATCGTCGAAGCTCTCGACCGGCTGCTGGAGCAGACCGGCCACACGCCCGAGGACGTGACGTTCCTCGCCCACGGGACGACCCAGGCTACCAACGCCCTGCTGGAGGGCGATGTGGCCACCGTCGGGCTGATCGGCATCGGCACCGGTCCGGGCGCCACGCTGACCCGCCGGCTGGCCGCCTTCCGCAAGCTGGAGCTGACCCCGGGCAAGCGGCTGCCGCTCGCCTACGCCCATGTCGCCGACCCGGACGACGCCCCCGCCGTACGCGCCGCGCTCGACGAGGTCGTCCGCGAGGGGGCCGAAGTCGTCGTCGCCAGCCAGCCGTTCAGTGTCGACCGCCCGGAGGGCGAGGAGGCGGTGGCGGTGGCCGCCCGGGAGCGTGGGCTGCCGACGACGGCCGCCCACGACATCACCTCGCTGTACGGGCTCCACAAGCGAACCCGGACGGCGGTGGTGAACGCGGCGATCCTGCCGCGGATGCTCGCCACCGCCGACCTGGTCGACGCCTCGATCACCAAGGCGGGCGTGAGCGCGCCGCTGATGGTGATGCGCTGCGACGGCGGGGTGATGTCGCTGGACGAGATGCGGCGCAGACCGCTGCTGACGGTGCTGTCGGGTCCGGCGGCGGGCGTCGCCGGGGCGCTGATGCAGGAGCGCGTCAGTGAGGGCCTGTTCCTGGAAACCGGCGGCACGTCCACGGACATCAGCGTCGTGCGACGCGGCAAGGTCGCCGTGCGGCACGCCACGATGCTGGGCAGGTCGTCGTACCTCTCGGCGCTCGACGTACGCACGGTGGGCGTGGGCGGCGGTTCGATGGTCCGGATCGACGGCGGCAAGGTCGTCGGCGTCGGGCCGCGCAGCGCACACATCGCGGGCCTGCCGTACGCCTGTTTCGCGGACGCGGAGGACCTGCGGGACGCGAGGGTGACCACGATCCGGCCGATGGCCGACGACCCGGCGGACTACGCGGTGCTGGACGCGGCGGGCGGCCGGTTCGCGATCACCATGACCTGTGCGGCGAACGCGCTCGGGAGGGTGCCGGAGGGCGACTTCGCCCGCTGCGACCAGGAGGTGGCGCGGGCCGCGCTCGCCCCGCTGGCCGCCGCGCTCGGCACGGATGTCGCCACGGCGGCGACGAAGCTGCTGGACGCGGGTACCGACCAGGTGAAGTCGGTGGTCGAGTCGATGATGCGCGACTACCGCCTGGAGAAGGACACCGCGGTGCTCGTCGGGGGCGGCGGAGGGGCCGCCTCGGTCACCCCACACCTGGCGGCCGTCACCGGCCAGGAGGGGCGGATCGCCCGGCACAACGAGGTGATCAGCCCGATCGGGGTGGCCCTCGCCCTGATCCGCGAGCAGGTCGAGCGGATCATCCCGGGCGCCGGCCAGGAGCAGATCCTCGCCGTACGGGCGGAGGCCGAGGCGGCCGTCATCGCCCAGGGGGCCGCCGCCGACGGGGTGGAGGTGGAGGTCACCGTCGACCCGCAGACCAGCACCGTACGGGCGGTCGCGACCGGTGCGACCGAGCTGCGCACCCAGGACCGCGCCCACCGGGCGGACGACGCGGACCGGCTGCGGGCCGCCGCGACGAGCCTACGCACCGACCCGGCGTCCGTGCGGGTCCTCGCGGGCACCCCCGCCCACACGGTGTACGGCACCGAGGTGCGCCGCCGCTTCCGCGCGGACCGGCACCCGGTGCGGGTGGTGGACGCGGACGGCGTCGTACGGCTGCACGCCCCGGACGCCCGGGTCGAGACGACCACGGTGGGGCGTGCCCCCGAGATGCTGGCGGGCCTCGTGAAGGAGGCCACGTCGTACGGGGACGGCGGGGTACGGGCTCCGGCGCTGCGGCTGCTGCTCGGCTCCCGGATCGCCGACCTGTCGGGGGTGCTCGATCCGGACCCGCTGCTGGCGCTGGCGCGCAGCGAACTGCGGTCGCGGGCGGCCGACGAGCCGGTCGTGGCCGTGGTGGAGGTCCGGTCGTGACGGCCGCCCTGCTGGACCGCGCGGCGCGCGCGGCGATCGCGGAGCTGGAGGCCGCGGACGACGTCGAGTTCGGCGTACGGCTGCTGCGGAACACGCCCACGCACGAGCGGCGCGATCCGGCGCTGCTGCGCCACTGGGCCGCGACGGCCGACGCGTTCGGGGCGGGGCTGGAGCCGGTCGCCGCCACGGCGCGGATCGTGGAGAGCGACGGGGGCCTGGCGAGGGGGCTGCTGGCCCGTTACACCTCGCGGCCGGTGCCGACCGTCGAGCTGTTCACCGACACGCTGGCGCTCGCCGACGAGCTGATCGACCTGCTCGGCTGGCGGCACTGGTATCCGGCGGGGTCGGTGCGTGCCGCGGCCGTCGCCCACGAGGCGGTGCACGAGCAACTGCACCACGGGCCGCGGAAGAAGGACCTCAAGCGCGCCCTGGACCACGTCGTGCTGCGCGCCGGACGGCACACCCTGTACGGCCATGTCGCGGGCGCCGACGAGATCGCCGCCCATGCCCACGCCCGCACGGTCTGCGGCCTCGGCCGCAGCCCCCTCCTGCTGACGGCGGCGCTGGCCACGGCGGCCGAGCCGCAGCACGGGTCCCCGCAGGGATCCCCGCACGGAAGAGAGAAGTAACGCCATGGGCGTCGTCATCCTTCTTGTCATGGCGGCCGGTGTCGCCGCGATGCTCACCCGCAAGCTCCCCACGGGCTTCGCGCTCGTCCTGCTGGCCGTCGCCATCGCCTTCATCGCGGGCGCACCGCTGACCGGCGAGAACAGTGTCCTGGACACGGTCCTCCAGGAGGGCGCCCCGGCGCTCGCCGCGACGATGGTCGCCATCCTGCTCGGCTCCTGGCTGGGCAAGCTGCTGGACGAGACCGGTATCGCGGGCACCCTGGTCCGCAAGATCGTCGAGTTCGGCGGGGACCGGCCGGTGGTGGTCGCCCTCGGCGTCCTCGCGGTCTCCACGCTGGTCGGTACGGTCACCGGGTCGGCCCCCGCGGCGATGCTCGCCGGGATCATCGGCATCCCCGCCATGATCGCCGTCGGCATCCCCAAGGTCACCGCCGCCGGGACCATCCTCATGGGTATCGCCGCGGGCATGCCCTTCGAGCTGCCGATCTGGCAGTTCTTCTCCACGGCGCTGGAACTGCCCGTCCCGACGGTGCGCGGCTTCATGCTGAAGCTGTTCCCGTTCGCGCTGGCCGCCGCCGTGCTGTTCGTCCTCGTCGAGACGCGGCGGCGCGGCGTGGAGCACGCCTGGTCGCTCAAGTCGGCCTCGGCGAAGCCCGTTTCGCGCCGTGAGCAGCTCGGCGACGCCCCGTGGTACGCGCTGCTCACGCCGGTCGTGCCGCTGGTGCTGGCCCTCGGCTTCGAAGTGGCGATCCTGCCGTCGATGCTGGCCGGCGTGCTGTACGCGCTGCTCACCACCACCCGGCCGCGCGAGATGAACAAGCGGCTGCTGCGCACCCTGTACGGGGCGTTCGAGGTCGCGGCGGCCCCGATGGTGCTGTTCATCGCGATCGGCATCCTGCTCGCGGCGGTCAAACTGCCGGGCGCGGTCGAGTCGTTGGAGCCGCTGGTCAAGGCGGTCAGCCCGCAGAACCCGGTGCTGTTCGTGCTGGTGTTCACGCTGCTGGTACCGCTCTGCCTGTACCGCGGTCCGCTCAACGTCTTCGGTCTCGGCGCGGGGATCGCCGGGGTCCTCATCGCGGCGGGCATCTACCCGGCCGTCGCGGTGCTGGGTCTCGCCACCTCGTACAACCAGGTCTTCGGGGTGTCAGACCCCACCAGCACCCAGACCGTGTGGAGCGCGCAGTACGCCGGGGTGACCCCGCAGCAGGTGATGCTGCGGACCCTGCCGTACGTCTGGGCCGTCGCGCTCGGCGGCTTCTGCGTCACCGCCGCCACCTACCTGTGATCCATCACTTCTCGGGACGGAGAACGACATGACACAGCACCAGGACTCACCCCGCACGCCCGACGCGGAACAGCCGAGCCGCCGGTTCTTCCTGCGCGGGACGGTCGCCGGGATCGCGGCGACCGCCGGACTGGCCGCCACCGGAGCGACGGCGAGCCCGGCAGCCGCGGCACCGGGCGGTTTCCCGGACTACAAGCACCTCAAGCCGCTCCTGACGCCCTCCCAGCTGAAGTACAACCCGACGGGTGAGATCATCTTCCCCTGCATCCGGGGCGTCTACGACCGGCTGGCCAACCCCTTGGGCCGCTACTACCTCTACTACGCCCCGCACGACGCCCCCGGCGGCATCTGCCTGGCCTACGGGAACTCGTTGGAGGGCCCGTTCACGGAGTACCCGGCGAACCCGATCGTCTCCAACAACTGGCAGCCGCACTACAAGGTCAGCCATGTCTCCTCGCCGCACGTCCTGTGGAACGAGGACGTCAAGGAGCTCTGGCTGTACTTCCACGGCGAGAACCACACCACCCGGCTCGCCCGCTCCAAGGACGGCATCAATTTCACGTACGACAAGACCGTGCTGACCAAGGACATGCTTCCGGCCGGCACCAGCGAGACGTCGTACGCACGGGTGTTCCGGCACAACCTGCCCGCGCGCGACGCCCGTTACGTGATGCTCTTCATGGTCAACAACCAGTCGAACCACCGTGACATCGGCTGGGGCTGGTCGAAGGACGGCCGCAACTGGACGTTCGCGCAACAGCCGTTGATCCGGCATTCCGACGTCGGCGCGAACAACATCAGCGGCGCGCACCTGCTGACCCGCAACAACAGCACCTACGTCGTCTACCACACCGGCAAGGAGACCGGCGGGAACATGCTGATCACCGAGGTCGGCAACGACTTCTCCCGCCGCAACCACCTCGGCCTCTTCTACGATTCGAGCAACGCCGCACCGGAGAACGGCCGGGCCGCCGCGCCCAGCTTCGGTACGGACCGGGGTGTGCCGTACATGGTCTACGAGGCGGGCGAGCGCCTGAAGGGCTCGATCTGCGTGGCCCGCGGCTGACACGGGAGCGCGGGGGTGTGCGGGGGCGCCTGTCCCCGCACACCCCCACGCTGTACGCCACACCACGGACACCCGCACCTTGTCGCACCGAGGAAGGCTTGGCCCGCCATGCCCCACCACCCCAATCTGGACCCCGAGATGGCCGCCGCGCTCGCGGCCGACCCGCCGCCGCCCACCGTGCTCGACGGGCTGCCGTACGAGAAACTGGACGCGCTGCGGGCCGAGCGCGCCGCCCGGTCCGCCGGCCCGCCCGCCGAGGGCGTCGTGGTGACCGACCACCGGCTGCCCGGCCCCACCCCGCTCCGGGTCCGGACCTACCGGCCACGGGCGGCGGGCGCCCGCGCGCTGCCCTGTCTGGTGTGGATGCACGGCGGGGGCATGGTGCTGGACTCCCCCGAGACGGACGACGCCCGGGTCTCCGCGTACGCCCTGGAGGCCGACTGCGCCGTGGTCTCGGTGGACTACCGGCTGGCGCCCGAACACCCGTATCCCGCACCCGTGGAGGACTGCTACCGCGCCCTTCGCTGGGCGGCGGACCAAGCGGAACCGCTGGGGCTCGATCCCGGGCGCCTGGCGGTCGGCGGGATCAGCGCGGGCGGCGGGCTCGCGGCCGCCACCGCACTCCTGGCCCGGGACAGCGGCGGCCCCGGTCTGATCTTCCAGTTCCTGCTCTGCCCGATGCTGGACGACCGCAACACCTCCGGTTCCAGCCGGGAGTTCACCGAGGCCGTCAAGTGGCCACGCGCCAACAATCTCTACGGCTGGGCAGCGCTGCTCGGCCCGCTCACGGAGAGCGACGACGTCCCTCCGTACGCCGCACCCGCCCGCGCGACCGACCTGTCGGGACTCCCTCCGGCGTACGTCGACGTCGGCGAGCTGGAGGTCTTCCGCGACGAGTGCGCGCGGTACGCGCTGCGCCTGATCGAGGCGGGGGTGTCGACCGAGTTCCATCTGTGGCCGGGCGCGTTCCACGGCTTCGACGGCGTGCTCCCCCACCTCACGCTGCCGCGCCGGGCGGCCCGCGAACAGATCGCGGTGCTGCGCCGGGCACTGGGCGGGGGTTGAAGGGCGGCCGTAGTCTCCGACCGCCCTTCTCCGGGTCAGGCCCCCGCTTCGCGGGGCGCCTCACCCACCTCCTCCCCCAGCAACCGCACGTACTCGCGGGTCCACTCCTCGATGGTGGTGGCGTCCCAGAGGTCCGCCGAGAACTCCACCGCGCCCTCCAGCACATCGCCGGTCGGAGTGAGCACCATGATGAACTCCGACCGGGCCGCCTCGGGGGCGATCTCCGCCACGGTGGCGGTGAGTCCGAGCAGTTCCAGCCCGGTGTCCAGCGAACTCTCGTAGGCCAGGCCGATGTCCAACCGGTCCGGGATGCGGATGCCCTTGCGCCGGAGCATCGCCGGGACCACCCTGCGCGGCGGCATCGCGTGCTCCATGCCGAGGACCGTGGTGCGGCCCACCCGGTCCACCAGCTCCGCCAGCGTGCCGTCGCGGGCGTCGCGGACCCGCAGGGCGAATCCGGTGGCCGTACAGCCGACCAGGGACTCGAACGCACGGCTGTCCCGGCCCGCGTAGGAGATGTTCAGGACCACCTCGTCCTGTTCGGCCCGCGTGGTCAGCAGGCGGCTGAGCGCGGCGGCGGCCACCGCGAAGGGCGTGGTGGACCGACGGGCGGCGAGCCGCTCCGCAGCCGCCCGGACCTCGGCGGGCACGGTGAACCGGACCACGCCTCCCCTGCCGCTGAGCTTCTCCGGCCGGGGCCGGTCCAGGGGGAGGCCGAGGGTGAAGGAGGCGTCGGCCAGCTCCTCGATCCAGTAGTCCGTGCGCCGCTCGTCCGTCGCCTCGTAGTGGGCGGCCTGCCATCGGGCGAACTCCACCTGCTGGGGGGCCGGGGGCAGCCCGTGCCCGTCCCCGGTGACCGCCGCGCGGTACAAGGCGGCGAGTTCCTTGAGCAGGGTGGTCACGGCCCATCCGTCGCACGTGCAGTGGTGTGTCACCAACAGCAGCATCCACTCCTCGGCGGCGGTGCGCAGCAGCCGGACGGCGAGGACGTCGCCGGTGGACGGGTCGAGGGCGGTGTCCGACGCCTGTTCGACGATACGGCGCACCTCCTCGGCCCGCTCGGCCTCCGGCCGGGAGGTGAGGTCGTCCAGTGGCAGATCGACCGGCTCGTGGTCGAGCACTTCCTGCCGCCAGCCGCCGGAGTCCTCCCGGACCAGTCGAGTGCGCAGCGACTCGTGACGCCGCACCAGGTTCTGGATCGCCCCGTGCAGAGCGGTGGTGTCCAGCGGTCCGGAGAGGTCGACGCGCAGCCCGACGTTGAAGACCTGCGGCCTGGCGTGCTGGGAGTGCAGGTTCGCGAAACGGGCCTGCTGTTCGGTGGTGGGGCCGACGCGGACGACGGTCCGCGTCCCGGTGTCACCACCGGCCAGGAAGGCGGTCAGGGCGCGCAGGGTGGGCTCCTGGTAGAGCCGGGACAGCGGGTACTCCACGCCCCACTTCTCCCTGATCCGGTTGATCAGGCGCATCGCCGTGAGCGAGTGCCCGCCCAGGTCGAAGAGGGAGGCATCGAGGTCGACGCGGTCTGCGACGAGGTCCAGTTCGGCCGCCCAGAGCACGCGCAGCCCCCGCGCCACGTCGACGGGCGAGCCGGCCGGAGTGGGCGACGTGTCCGCGCCCGGTTCCGGCTCGGCCCCGGCCGGGGCGGCCGGTTCCACCGACGGGAGCCGGTCGCGGTCCAGCTTGCCGCTGCTGTTGAGCGGCAGCCGGTCCAGCGTCCGCCAGGAGCGCGGCACCATGTACTCGGGCAGGCGCTGTTCCAGCTCGCGGGCCCACCGCTCGGTGCGCCGCTCGTCGTCCGCCGCGTCCCCGGTGTCGGGCTCGGCGGGCACCACGTAGGCGGCGAGATACGCCTCGCCGTTGCCACGGCGGCGACCGACGACGGCCGCCCGGCGGATACCGTCGAGACCGTTCAGCACCCGGGCCACCTCCTCCGGCTCCACCCGGTAGCCCCGGATCTTGACCTGGTCGTCGGTGCGTCCGACGAACTCCAGCCGTCCGTCCGGCCGCCAGCGGACCAGGTCCCCCGTGCGGTATCCGGGCCCCTCCGCCATGCCGGGCGCCGACGTCGTGAACCGCTCGGCCGTGAGGTCGGGCCGGTGCAGATAGCCGTCGGACACGCCGGGACCTCCGACCAGGAGTTCACCGACCTCCCCGATGGGAACCGGTTTGTCCGACGGATCCACCACACGCACCGTCACGTTGTCGACGGGCCGGCCGATCGGGACGGCCTCGGTCCTGCCGTCGGGGGCGTCGCCGACGGCGGGTTCGACCGTCTCGGTGAGGCAGAGGACCGTCGTCTCGGTCGGGCCGTAGACGTTGACCGTCTCGTACGGGGCCTCCGGTCGCGGCCGGGTCCGCAGCGCCTCGCCGCCCAGCAGCAGGTGACGCAGCGGAGGCTGGTCGGCCGCCGGGAGGCGCAGCACCTCCTCGCCCAGGGCGGTCGGCAGGACGCTGAAGTCGACGGCCCGGTCGGCGAACCAGCGGGCCAGGGCGAGCGGATCACGGCGGGTGGCGTCGTCGGCGACCACCAGCGTGCCGCCCCCGGTCAGCGTGGGCCAGATCTCCAGCAGCGAGGCGTCGAAGCTCTGGCTGCACACGACGGCCGTACGGTGTTCACCGGTCAGTCCGAAGCGGTCGTGGTGCCATCGGCAGAGGTCGACCAGGGAACGGTGGCTGAGCACCACCCCCTTGGGGGTGCCGGTGCTGCCCGAGGTGTAGATGACGGAGCAGGGGGACGCGTTCGTGACACGGGGGGCGGTGGAGGGGACGGTTCCCGGGGCCGGTTCGGCGTCCGGTGCGACGACCCGTACCGCGGCGGGCAGCGACAGTTGCCGTGCCCCGTCGGGACCGCTGATCACCAGCCGGGCACCGCTCTCGGCAATGACCTGCGCGGCACGTACGGTGCCGAGCGAGGGGTCGAGCGGCACGGCGGCGCACCCGGCCCGGGCCACGGCGAGCACGGCCCTGACGAAGTCCGCGCCGCGCGGCAGCCAGACCGCCACGACCGGGGTGGGGTCCCCGGCCGCCGCGAGCGGGGTGAGCGCGGCGGCAAGCCTGCGGGAGCGCTCGTCCAGCTCCGCGTAGGTCACGGCGGTGTCGCCGTCCAGCACGGCGGTCCGGCCGGGGTGGGCGGCCGCCTGCTGGGCGAACCGGTCGTGGACGGTGATGTCCGGAACCGGGCGCCGGGGGCCGTTCCCCCAGCTCTCCGGTACCTCGTCTCCCTCGGCGGGTACCCGGGAGAGGAGCGAGAGCGGGGTGCCGGGGCCGTCGGCGGCGGCCGCGAGCAGATCCTGGAAGACCTCGAAGAACCGGTCGACGGTGCCGGGGTCGAACAGGTCGGTGTTGTACTCCAGGTGGCAGCGGATGCCTTCCGGCCGGTCGGTGAAGTACACCGTCAGATCGGTGAGCGCCTTGTCGGGGCCGGCCTCCATCGGGACGGCCCGCACTCCGGGCAGGTCGAGGCGGAAGGGTTCGTCGGACTGGAATTCCGTGAACACCTGGAACACCGGGGTCCGGTCGGTGCTCCGGGGCGGTGCCAGGGCGCGGACCACGTCCTCGAAGGGTGTCTCGGCGTGGTCGTAGGCGTCCAGGGCGACGGCCCGCACCCGGTCCAGCAGGGTGGTGAAGCCGGGGTCTCCGGTGAGGTCGACCCGCAGGGCCACCGTGTTGACGAAGAAGCCGACCAGTTCCTCGGCCCGCCGCGGCCGGTCGGAGACGGGAACACCGATGACGATGTCGTCCTGGCCGGTGACGCGGTGCAGCATCGCCGCCCATCCGGCCACCAGGGTCATGAAGACGGTGGCCCGCCGGTCGCGGCCGAGCCGCCGCAGCCGGTCGCTCAGTCCGGCGTCGAGCGAATGGAAGACGGCCCGGCCCCGGGAGCTCATCACGGCCGGGCGGGGCCGGTCGGTGGGCAGGTCGAGGACGGGGAGGTCGCCGTCGAGCACGCGCAGCCAGTGCGCCAGGTCCTGCCGGGCCCGCGGCCCGTCCGCGGCCTCGCGCTGGTCGCGGGCGTAGTCGGCGTAGCTCCAGTCCGGTTCGGGCAGGCCGGCCCCGGTGCCGTCCAGCTCCGAGCGGTAGAGGGCGGAGAGGTCCCGGCACAGGATGGTCGCCGAGGCGGCGTCCACCACGATGTGGTGGAACGCCATCACGAGGACGTGCTCGTCGTCGCCGGTCCGCACCACCCGGGTGGTGAACAGCGGCCCGTTCTCCAGGTCGTACCGGCGGTCGCTCTCCTCGGTCAGGACGTCCCGTACGGTGCGCCCGTCCCCGCGGACGCCGTCGACCACCGCGAAGTCGGGTTCGAGGGTGTCCCGGACCACCTGCACCGCCGAGTCACCGGCCGCCCGGAAGACGGTGCGCAGTCCGGCGTGGCGGTCGACGAGCCGGCGCACCGCACCGTGCAGGGCCCCGGTGTCGAGCGGGCCGTGCAGCCGGATCGCCTTCACCTCGTTGTAGGCGGTGCGTCCGGGCAGCAGGCGTTCCAGGAACCAGATCCGTTCCTGGCCGGAGGAGAGGGGAGCGTCCTGCGGGGTGGCGGCGGGGCGCCGCTCCCGGTGGCGGCGGCGCAGGGCGTCCAGGCGGGGCAGGCCGGCGCGCAACTGCTCCGCGCCGACGCCGAAGTCGACCAGGGCGACGATCTCGTCCGCGCCGGCGTCGGCCACCGCCTGGGCCACCGGCAGGGTGGAGTCCACATCGCCGATCAGGGCCCGCTGGTCGCAGTAGCGGCTGTAGGCCCGGCGGAAGACCACGTCCAGGTCGTCCTCGCTGAGCGCCTTGAGGTCGGCGGAGAGGCCGAGACTGTTGGTGACGCCGCTGAACAGGGCCAGGGAGGCGCGCATGTAACGGGCCATCGGTTCGAAGGCGTCGGCGCGGGCGCTCTCGTGGTCTGCGCCGAGGTAGGTGTGCAGCAGGACGGCGACCCGCCCGGCGTCCGGGTCGAGGCCGTGGCGGCTCCGGGCCCGGCGGTAGCGGGCGATGTTCTCCCGGAGCTGGTCGACGTCCTGGGTCATCAGGTTGGTCACGATGCCCAGGTCGTGCTCGGCGGCCCGCTCATAGGACTCCGGGTTCGACACGACCGCCGTGTAGAGCGGTGGCATGGGCTGTACGGGACGGGGGAAGAGGCGGATGTCGCGCTCCCCGTCGCCGGTGGTGCGGCGCAGCGCCTCACCGCGCCAGAGGCGCTTGACCTCCTCCAGCCGGTCGTACATCTCCTCCTTGTGCTGCCCGAAGCGCTCGGGGAAGAAGACGAAGTCGTCGGCGTTCCAGCCGCTGGCCACCCCGAGACCGACGCGTCCGCCGGAGAGGTTGTCCGCCATGGACCACTCCTCCGCCACCCGGATCGGGTCGTGCAGCGGCATGACGACCGAACCGGCGTTCAGGCGGACGCGCCGCGTTTCCCGGGCCAGGGCGGCGGCCAGCACGGCGGGGTTGGGGAAGAGACCGCCGAAGGAGTTGAAGTGCCGCTCGGGCATCCACAGCGCCTCGAAGCCGTGCTCGTCCGCGAACCGGGCGGCCTCCATGAGGAGTTCGTAGCGCCCCTCCTGCGGCCCGGAGCCCTCCTGCGGATAGTCGCCGAAGAAGTAGAGGCTGAAGTCGGCGCGCCGTGACGGCGTGGACGCGGTGGCGACGGGGACGGGTGCCGGGCCGGCGGGCCCCGGCGGCCGTGTCGCGGGGGCCGTGGGGCGGGGCTCCGTCCCGGGCGCGGGTGCGGCCGGTTCCCCGGCCGCGACCGCGTCGGTGGCCGTGGCCCCGGGGGCCTGGCGCGGTGCCGTGGCGGGGGCGGGGCGGTCGTGGCCGGACCGGCGCGCGGTCGTGGTGGCGGTGCGGAAGAACCCCGCCTCCCGCAGGTCGGTGAGCGATCCGCGGACGGCGTCGGCCACGTGCTCGATGTCGCTGTCGGTATGGGCGGTGGAGAGGAAGAAGTTCCGCCACTCCCATACGTGCACGCCACGCAGCATCAGGTGCGGGTAGAGGAGTTCCATGTCGGCGCGGTGCTCGAAGCGGAACTGGGAGCCGAACCAGCCCATCCGCAGCGGGAAGTCCTCGTTCTCGAAGAACGCGTTGAGTCCGGTGGCCAGTTCGGTGGTGCGGGCGTTGAGCCGTTCCTGGAGGCGGGGGCTGTGCTCCTTGAGGTGGGTGAGGACGGCGTGCGCCGCCGTCATCGACACCGGGTGCTGGAGGTAGGTGCCGCCGAAGAAGGTCGTGTCGGCGGTGGGGCCGCTGTCGTCGCCGTAGCTCCAGTAGCCGCCGTCGACGCCGTCCATGATGTCGGCGCGGCCGGCGACGGCGCCGATCGGGAAGCCGCCGCCGAGCAGCTTCCCGTAGGTGGCGAGGTCCGGGGTGACCCCGTAGAGGTCCTGCGCACCGCGCAGAGCGGGACGGAACCCGGTCAGCATCTCGTCGAACATCAGGACGATGCCGTGTCGGGCGGTCAGCTCGCGGAGCCGGCGGACGAACTCGGCCGGCCGGAGCGAGGGATGACGGCTCTGCACCGGCTCCACGATGACCGCGGCGATGCGCTCGGCGTCCTGTTCGATCGCGTGCAGCGCGGACTCGCTGCCGTACTCCAGCACCGTCAGCTCCGCGACGGCGCTGCCGGGTATGCCCCGGGAGACGGGAACGGTCCCCTCCTTGCCCGCCTGGCGGCCCAGCACCTGGTCGGCATGGCCGTGGTAGGCGCCCTGGAAGGTGACGATCCGGTCGCGCCCGGTGGCGGCACGGGCGAGCCGGATGGCCGCCGCGTTGGCCTCGGTGCCCGAGTTGGCGAACGCCACCCGGTCCATCCCGGTCAGCTCGCACAGCAGGTCGGCGGCCTGGCCGGTCTCGACGCCGCGCGGGCCGAGCCGGATGCCCCGGGACAGGTGCTCGCGGACGGCCTCCCGGACGAAGGCGGGTTCGTGGCCGAAGAGGAGCACCCCGAATCCCATGGTGATGTCGGTGTAGCTGTTGCCGTCGATGTCCTCGATCCGCGCACCCTCGGCACGACGGGCGGCCACCGGGTACAGCATCTCCTTGGTGGACCTGCGGTATCCGACGATGGCCCTGCTGTCGGCGAGCCGTCGGCGGTGGCGCTGGGCGAGCTGTTTGGAGGCCGCCGTCCGTGCCGTGTAGCGGCGTATCAGGTCGTCCAGGTGCTGCTGCTGGGAGCGGGAGGAGCCGGTGCGGACCATGCCCGCGTCCGGGGCCACCTCGACCCGCGGCCCGTGCATCCGGGGCTGCTCGGCGCTCTCCACCGCGGCGGACGCGGCCGGTGATGCGGCGGGGGACGCGGCCGGTGATGCGGCGGGGGACGCGGCCGGTCCGGCGTTCATCTGCTCGTTGATGCGCTGGACGAGTCCGGCCATCGCGGCCAGGTCCTGGTCGAGGGTGGCGGTGAGCCTTCGCTGCTCGTTCACCGGACTCCCTCGCGCGCCGGGGCGGACACGGTCGCGCCGGCCTGCAGGGTGAGCAGTTGGGAGAGCTGAGTGAGCATCTGGAGCTGGATCCGGGAGAGCTGCTCCACTCGCCCCGCCAGCTCCTGGTACTCCCTCCGGGTGATGAACGCGCTGTCGTCGGCGTCGGGGGCGGACTCCGGGCCGGCCGACGGCGGCGGGGACGCCGGCAGCTGCGCTTCGGCGGACGGGGCGGCGACGCTCTGCTGCCGTACGGAGGAGGGTTCGGCGGACCGCTGCTGCGGCACGGGCGACGGGGCGGCGGGCACGGGGGCGGGGATGGTCGTGCGGTGCTCGCGGGGCAGCCGGGCGGCGATGAGTTCGGCGAGGAGGCGCGGGGTGCCGGTCTCGTCGAAGAGTTCACGCATGGTGACCTTGACCTGATGCTCCTCCTCGATCTCCCGGAGCACGTTGATCATGAGGAGGGAGTCCGCTCCGAGGTCGAAGAACGGGGTGTCGGCCGCGACCGAGGTCAGCTCCTCACCGAAGGCCCGGGACAGCACCCCGAGGATGCCGTCCAGAAGGTGCGTGGTCTCCGTCGTCTCTGCCGTCACAATGCGTTCCTCTCTGACCGGATTCATGGTGGCGCGCGGCCGGGGAGGTTCCCCGACCCAGTAGTGGCGGTGTTGGAAGCGGTAGCCGGGCAGCGGGACGCGCCGCCCGGCGGTGCCCGCCAGGAACAGCTCCCAGCGGACGTCCGCTCCCGCGCGGTGCAGCGCCGCGGCGGCGCCGTAGAGCGCGGTCAGCCCGGAGCCCCGGTGCAGCGACGGGGTCGCCCGCACGGTCGGCAGAGCGCGACGGGCCAGGCCGCTGAGCGTGGTGTGGGGCCCGATCTCCAGCAGTACGTCGGGGTGTTCGGCCGCCACGGAGCCGAGCGCCGCGTCATAGCGGACCGGCCGGCGGACGTGGCGCAACAGGTACTCGGCGTCGGGGGTCCAGCCTGGTGGCCGGGTGCGTCCGTCCAGGGAGCTGATGAAGGGGGTACGGACGGGAGTGAAGCGCGTCGTCGCCAGGACCGCCCGGAACCCGTCGAGCATCGGATCCATGGTCGCGGTGTGGAAGGCCCGGTCCACGCCGAGGCGTTCGTGGGCGATGTCCCGGTCCGTCAGGCGGGCACAGAGGGCCTCCATGTCCGCGACCGGGCCCGCCAGGACCTGGGAGCGCTTCCCGTTGGTCACCGCCAGCTCCACGCCGGGGCAGGAAGCGGCCAGCTCCGTCGCCTCCTCCCGTCCGAGCATCACGGCCACCATGAGGCCGGGTTTGCAGTGGTCCCGCATCAGCCGGCCGCGATGCGCGCTCAGTGCGAGGCCGTCCTCCAGCGAGAGCGCCCCGGCCGCGTGGAGCGCCGCGTACTCCCCCACGCTGTGCCCGGTCACCGCGGACGCCTGTATGCCCGCCTCCTGCCAGAGCCGGACCAGGGCGCACTGGAGGGCGTAGAGGGCAGGTTGCGCGGTCTCGGTGGACAGGCCGCCGTCAAAGGCGTCGGTGTCCCCGGTGGTCAGGATCGGCAGTAACGATTCATCGGTGCGGTGGCGGTGGTGTTCCTCGCAGATGTCCAGCACCTCGCGGACCACGGGGAACCGCTCGTACAGCGCCGCCGCCGCGCCGGGGCGCAGGGACCCCTGGCCGGTGAACTGGAACACCACCCGGGTGGCGGCGTCCGGTGCCGGTGCATGGTCACCTGCGGGCTCGGGTGACTTCTCGGCGCGGGCCAGCCAGTCGTCCAGGGCTTCGGCCAGGTCGACGGGGGTGGTGCCCCGGACCGCGATCCGGTGCCGGCCGTGGGTGCGGCCGAGGGCGGCGGTGGTGACCAGGTCGGCCACCGGCAGGGCGGTGTGCCGGCGGAGGTGGTCGCGCAGCGAGCGAGCGTTGTCGGCGAGAGCCTCCCGGCTCGTCGCGGAGACCAGGAGCACGTCCGGCGGCGGGGCGGCCCCGGGGGTGCGCGGCGCGGGCTCGGGCGCCTCTTCCAGGACGATGTGGACATTGGTGCCGCCGACGCCGAGCGAGGTGACGCCTGCCCGGCGAGGAGTGCCGGTCTCCGGCCAGGGCCGCAGGGCGTCGGGCACGTAGAACGGGCTGGACTCCAGTCCCAGCAGCGGGTTGGGGGTGCTGAACCCCGCGATCGGCGGGATAACTCCGTGTTTGATCACCAGCAGGGTCTTGACGAGTCCGGCCAGCCCGGCGCCGACGTCCAGGTGCCCGATGTTGGCCTTGATCGCGCCGAGCGCGCAGTATCCGGTGCGGTCGGTGTCCTGGCGGTAGGCCGCGCTCGCTCCCGCGAGCTCGATCGGATCGCCCTTCAGCGTCCCCGTACCGTGGGTCTCCAGGTAGCCGATGGTGTCCGCGCCGACGCCCGCGTGGTCCAGGGCGCGGCGGACCGCCTTCTGCTGGCCGCTCTCGCTGGGTGCCGCGAACGTCTTCTTGTCGGAGCCGTCGTTGCAGACGCCCCAGCCGCGGATGACGCCGTGCACGGTGTCGCCGTCGGCGAGGGCGCGGTCCAGCCGCTTGAGGACGACGGCGAGGATGCCGGTGCCCCCCACCGTGCCGTCGGCCGAGGCGTCGAACGCCCGCAGACGGCCGGTCTTGGAAAGGATCGACCCCTTGACGTAGTGGTAGCCGAGGACCTGCGGGACGTGGATGGATCCGGATCCCACCAGCGCGATGTCGCATTCGTCCAACAGCAGTGAGTTGGCCGCCAGCTGGACGCCGACCAGGGAACTGGAGCAGGCGGTCTGCACGTTGATCGCGGGGCCGGTGAGGCCGAGGCGGTAGGCGACCCGGGTGGCGTTGAAGTCGGTGAAGTTGCCGACCATCACCTGCATCCCGGCCAGCCAGTCGCCGATGTCCTCGTTCGGCAGCACGTTGTTCATCAGATAAGACTGCATGTTGTAGAGGTGGTAACCCGCGCTGGCGTAGACCCCGATCCTCCTGCCGTCCCGCTCGTCGGGGTAACCGGCGTTCTCCAGCGCGTGCTGCGCGCATTCCAGGAAGAGCCGCTGCTGGGGGTCGGTGAGGCGGGCCTCGCGGGCGGTCATCCCGAAGTGCCGGGCGTCGAAGCCGGAGATGTCGTCGAGGATCGCGGACGTGCCGATGAAGTCCTCGCGCCCGTACAGTTCCTCGGGGACACCGGCCGCTTCGAGGTCGTCCCGGGTGAACCGGGTGAACCGGCTCTCGCCGTTGCGGATGACACGCCACAGGTCCTCGGGGGTGTCCGCTCCGGGGAGGCGGAAGGCCATGCCGACCACGGCGATGCTCGGGTCCCGTTGCTCGGCGCCCATCACCTGTGCTCCTTTCTCAGAACGCTGTCGGCCGGAGACGGCACCTGTTCCTCCGGTCCGGCCGGGGACCGGCGCAGCACCAGGTAGGCCAGCAGGGCGAGGCTCCCGACGATGGCGAGACCGTGCAGTGAGGCGACGACCTGGAGGGGCGAGAAGGCCTCCAGGAGAAAGCCGCTGACCAGCATTCCCAGCCCGAACCCGGCGTTCTCCACCGATGCGGAGAGCCCGAAGAGCCGACCGCGCTGCTCGTCCGGGACCGCCTGGAGCCTGGAGACGTAGATGACTTCGGTCACCCCGTCGGCCGCTCCGGCGATCAGCGCCGTTGCCAGCGTCATCCCGATCGGCAGCCCGGTGAAGACGATGATGAAGGCGCCCGACATGACGCAGGCGCCGATGGCGAAGGCCCGCTCGCCCGGGGTCCGGCCGGTGCGCCGGGTGTACCGGGCCAGCACCTGCTGGGCGATGATGTTGCCGACCGCCCAGGTCGCCCAGAACTGGCTGATGAACGTGGCCGGATGGTCCGGGTCTAGCAAGCTGGAATGCACGGGCAACGCCACGTTGTGCGACGAGGATCCCAGGCCGTCCATGGCGCGCAGGGCGATCATCGCCATCAGTACCGGTGCCGCGGCCCGCAGCATCCGCAGCGAGCCGTACCCGGCGCTCGGCGGGGTCTTCACCGTGTCCTGCGACGCCTCCTCGGCCCGCGACCTGGTGCGCAGAGGCAGCAGCGCGAGGATCGAGGCGGAGATCAGGAAGGTGCACGCGTCCAGCAGGAAGGCCCAGGTGTAGCCGAACTGGGCGACCACGACGCCGGCCGAGGAGAATCCCGCGATCATGGCGAGCGAACGACCGGTCACCAGTAGGCCGTTCGCTCGGGCTCGATGCTCGGCCCCCACGATCTCCGGGATGCTGCTGCGCAGGGCCACCTGGGAGAGCGTCGAACAGCTGCCGGTGACCACGGCGAGGCAGTACAGCAGCGGGAGGCGGCCGGCCTCCGGGGCGACCAGCAGGGCCAGCAGGGCCACCGCCTGGCCGAGATCCGCGCAGATGATCAGCCGCTTGCGGTCGTACGCGGAGACCAGACGCCCGCTGACGAACCCGGACGCGACACTCGTGCCGAGCCGCACCGCCATGAAGAGACCCGCGGCGAGGGCGCTGCCCGTCACGTCGTAGACGAAAACGTTCAACGCCACCATGTTCAGATAACTGCCGTATGCAGACAGGCCGTTACCGAGGACGAGTAAGCGGAAGCGCTTCATGCGCACCCTCGTCGGGCTCGTCGGGACGTCTCCGGCGCGAGCGCCAACCCGCCGCCGCGCCGTTCGCCGATACCGCGCCGGTCAGCCAACATTCTTCCTCTCACCCGCCCCATGCGTGCCTCCAGACCCACTCATGGGCGCGGCGATTCCGTCAAGCCCCGCCCTACCGTCACGGGACCCCTACCACGGCTGAAAAGCGACGCCGCCTGTACGGCTCGGCCTGGGGAGTTCAGGCCGGCGACCGGCTGGTGCGTGATGGGTGAAAGGGGGCCGGCGGGCGGGAGGGCCGGGCCGGAAAGGGACGCGCGAGCTGGACGACTAGAGCGGGACGAGCGCTGCGCCGGACGCCCCGGAGCAGTCACGGACCGAGGAGCAGGGGCAACGCGCACTTGGCGGAATCCCGACGTCCACCGCCCGTACGCGGCACAGGCATCAGGGCCGGTGCGGGAGCCAGGTCCGGCCACCCGCCGCTCGTCAACCCCTCACTCCCGAGAGGCCCTCGGGTCAGCGGACTGCCTCACCCCCAACATGCCCTTCACCGACGTCGCGGACTGGATGGGCCACCGCAGCCTCGACATCACCTTCAAGATCTGCCGCCACCTCATGCCCGACTCGATCGGCCGCGCCGCCAGGATCCTGAACCTCGACCTCGCCGCCTGAACGTGCGAGGCCCCCTCCGCGGCCAAGGAGGGGGCCTCGCCTGCATCCGACCAAGCGACCTCAACCGGCGGACAGTCGCTGCTGCTTCGCCCAGGCTTGACCCCCTCTCGACGATGGTCAGCATCTGCCGGAGAGAATCACGCGCGGAGACTCGTCCGGCTGAACCGGAATTCTGCGCCAGGAAACCCTCCTCGCCCTCACAGCCGTGTTTCAACAGGGTCCGGAGATCCTGGAGGATGCCACGGACACCAGCCTTGGCCAGGTCGCGGACAGCCCCGGGGCGGCCCAGAAGAACCACGGCCGAGTCACGTTGGGAACGAGGAACCACCCGCTCCTCCTGCTCCGGCCATCCTTTATCGAGTAGCACAGTTCGTCCCTGTGAGTCCGCTTCGTTCGATGGACATCAGGATGCGTCGACGGCCGCTTACGGGTCGGCTGATCGGTCAGCGGGGCCTCCCGGCAGTCACGTAGCAACATCGGTACCACGATGGCGCCGGGCCCGGGGGCCGGGGGCTGTGGTCCGTGCGACGAACACCTCGGACCGTATCTGGCCGACAGCCCCGCCTGACCGCGTCCTAGCCTTTCCAGTATGGGACTGGACATCACCCTGCTCGCCGTCGACTGGGCCCACCTGCGCGCGATCCCGGCCGACGCGCGCACCGCGTGGCTGGAGGACGCCGCGTGGCCCGACGACCAGTGGCCGCCGCATGAGGAGTACCAGTCGGGCTGGACCTGGCCGGAGGGGCCGGGCGAGCAGCACTGGGCGCGGTACGCCTTCACCATGAGCTCGTACAAGCCACACTTCTGGGCCGGACGTAGGTGGGACGACGTCCGGGACGCCGCCCATCCCGAACTGCGGCTGGCTCTCGACACGTATCTGCTCGCGCTGGTGTGGGCAGGGCCCGACGGCGACGTCCGGCACGACGGCCCGGTCTTCCCCGGCGACCCGTGGGACCCGGAGCCGCTCGCCGTGTGCCGGCCGGCCGACTTGCCCGCGGTCGCCGAAGCCTGGGAGCGCGCCGCACCGCTGCTCGACACGTTGCGCGCGCCGTACGCGGAGCACGCCGAGGATCCTCATGGCTGGATCAGGGACTTCGACCAGTTCGCCGCGTTCGTCCAGGAGTGGAGCGTGCCTGTCGAGGAGGCCGCCCGTCGCGGCTGGGGCCTGATCGGGCTGCGCTGACCGCCGCGTCCGGCGGCGGCCGTCCGTGGGGACATCCTGCGGCGCGTCCGCTCAACCGTCGATGAGAATGCTCAGCCTTCACTGCGAGGGGTTGTTACCGTGCACGTCAGCTGGCCCGAAGGGCCATGTCCGCGCTCACCACGGAGCGGCCCCGCAGACGTCCCGGTAAGTCAGGGTGTGGGCGAGGCCTCGGTGAGCGCCATCCAGTTTCGGATCGTCTGCTGGTGCGAGCCGCTCGCCGTGCTCGCAGCTACCGCTTCAGCGTCCCCGGCGGAGCACGGCGCCCCTGCTCGGGAGAGCAGAACGAGTGGCCAGGTAGGCCCTGCGCCGGCGGGTTCGTCGTCGAAGGCAGTCCATTCCCAGGGGCCGTCGAACCGCCATGCCCGGCCCGCGGCGTCGGCGACCTCGTCGCCTGCCTGGAGAGTCGCGTACGGACGCATCAGCCGTTCGAAGGTGAAGGGGATCCCGTCGCCGGGGTGGATGGTGTACCCCGAGCCATTGAGATGGCTCTCATCTGGGAACTCGCGATAGGACAGGCCTCGGCGCAGCACGGTCACGGTCCGGGCGGGATGCGGCAGCCACACCGTCTCCAGCGGGGGATCATGGTGGTCGACGGCCGTTACGTGCACCACGGTGGGCGGTACGCCGACCCGGCAGACGTCTCCGGCTTTCAGTTGTTCGGGGGGAGGGTCCGTTCGGAACAGCTCGAACTCCGCCTCGGGCACGCCGCTGTCGACGCCGAGGGCGACGATCCCGTTCCATTGCCCGAACTCGTTACTGCTGTCGATTTCCCACCACGGCCATCGCACCGACACGTGATCCCAGGTGACACCCTGCTCGACTCTGGTGTCCGTGAAGGGGCACGCGACCGACAGCACGTCACCAACCCGGAAGTCCCCCTCATCCATCATGAGGCCAGGGTAGAGGGGGGGCCTCTCCGGGGTCCACGAGGGCCTGCCGGCCAGTGGCCTGCTCGGGCCCGGGGGTGCGCGCAGTCACAGTTGTTGTGACTGAGCAGGATAGTTGGCCCTGCTGGCCAAGTAGGGCTCAGGCCCGTGCGCGGGTCAGCCTCCGTGGAGACCCCGCGCATCGAGACCCCCGTAGATGTGCGCTTCAAGGCATTGCGGGGCGTCAAGGCCCACGGCCTCGCCTCGGTACAGGGCGACGAGCGAGTCCCTGCCCCGCCACCAGGTATCGGTCACGCCCTGTACCTCGGGCACCGGTTCGTAGCCGCCGAGGTCCAGTGCCGCCGCGACCTCGCCCGTGAGCCGTGTGACGGTCTTGGCCCACCGGCGGGCATGCGCGGCAAGTGCCAGGGACTCCACCCATCCGTCCGTGGTCGCGTGCAGGGGTGTCCAGCGGTGGGCGTGGATCCCGAATGCCCCATCGGGGCCGATCATGAATCCGTAGGCCATGGACACCCGGCAGTCCCCCGCCGGGAAGAACCAGCCCGCCGCGGCTGACCCTTCGGGGAGGTCGGCGCCCAGGATGCGCGGGCCGCCCTCATAGAACGGAGCCGGTGGGAGGGCGAGGCCGCCCCAACGGTCTTGGAATGCTGCGGCCCGTTCCACCTCGGCAGCTGGGATGCCGTACCCGGTCCACGCATCGCCATGCTGCCGGAGGTCCTGTCGAGGAAGACGGATACCGTCCGCCGCGACGAACGCCTGGGCTCGGCGGCTCAGACCGCCGGGCCCGACCGCAACGGGGGACACGGGCTCGTCAGCCGTCACCGCTGCTCGCCGTCACCGGAGTGGAGAACAGCCGCAGCGATCTCCTGCACGCGGTCCAGTGTGATCCCGGTACGCTGCTCGACGGCGAGGGGATGGTCGGTGGGCTCCAGTTCGACGAGGGGGCGTTCACCGACCGGGCGGGTGTGCACGTGCGTCTTCAGGTTGAGGGTCGGGGTCGGGTAGACGGGCAGGTCGGTGGTGAGCCAGCCGAAGTACGGTTCCTCGGCCTCGCGGCCGGGGGTGTCCCACAGATCCGCAGCCCGGGAGAAGCTCTCGCGGCTCAGCGATACCCAGACGCCCCAGGAGAACACCTCGTCGCTACCGATGACCGGTATCTCGATCATGCCCTTGACGAAGTAGTGCTGCGCTTGGACCACGCACTGGTCCGAGGAGAGCAGGCAGTCATCCGCGTCGGCGAAGGACGGATCCCACACCGCCGGCGCCCCGACCGTGTAGTTCATCGGCAGCTCGGAGTGGTGGGCCCCACAGCACGTACAGGTGAAACCGAAATCGCTGGTCATGGCGCCGGAGCCTAGTGATGGGCTCCAGCGCCATCGCGGGCGGTCCCCCTCCAACAAGGCTGGGGCCAGCTATCACGCTCACGTGCCAAACCAGGGAGCGTTTCGAAAGTGGATCAAGCTAGTGTGCCCCGATGACACAGACGCGACGACGCCGCGACGTAGGCCCGCCTGGCAGCGACTCCGACGAGAAGTCGACATTGCTCACGTTCCTGAACTATGTCCGTGAAGCAGTGGTCGCGAAGGCGCAGGGCCTTGATGACAGGCAGGGGCGAACGCCCGGGGTGCCCTCTGGCACCAGCGTTTTCGGCCTGGTCAAGCACCTGACGGCGGCGGAACTTTACTGGTTCGCCTGGGCCTTCGAGGGTGCCGATGTCGAGCATCCGGATTTCAGCATGGATCTCTACGAGGGTGACACCGTGGACAGTCTTCTTGCTGCCTACCTCGTTGCCATTGAACGGTCCAACGAGATCATCAAGCGTTGTGACAACTTGAACCGTCCGTGTGCTCGGGCGGCAGGCCAAGCGGGTGCTGTGCGACCGATGCGGTGGGTGCTGGTGCACATGATCGAAGAGACGGCTCGTCATGCGGGCCACGCCGACATCCTTCGCGAGCAGGCTGACGGTTCCATCGGCAGGTAACGCACTACTGCGCTCGATCCCAGGTGCCCCACGAACGGCAGGCGCATGCGGACTACAGCCATTCGTTGATGGCCGCGACGAGGACAGTGTCCTCGGCGTACGCCTTGTCGGCCCGCACGCGATGGGGGCGGACGCGTGGCCGCCCCGGCCCGATGCGGGGCACGCGGACTTTCTCCGGCACCGGTTCGAACTGCGACGAGTCTCCGCGCTGCCCAGCGGTCACCACGATCGGCATGGGATCTTGGCCCTGCTCGACGGCCAAGTGCAGTTTGGTAGTGAACCCGCCGCGCGAACGTCCCAGCCCGTGATCACCGGGCTCGGTGAACACGCCGCCCGGTGGCTCCTTCCGCAAGTCGCCCTGCTTGCGAGCCCCGGCCGCGTGCTGGTGGGCGCGGCACACCGTGGAGTCGACGCTCAGGTCCCACACGATCGCGCTCTTCGCGTCGGCCAGGGACTGCGGGCGGGGGAACCGTATGCTGTCGATCAACTGCCGCCGGGAGTGATCCACTTTCGCTACACGGCCCAGAACGCGCAAGGGCCAAGTAAGACGCCCGGCCACAGCTGTTGTGACTGAGCGCTCTATTGGCCTGCCCGGTCAGATGCACGCTCAGAACACGGTGGAGCCCGTCCGCGGCGTCCCGTACGGTCGGTCCGTGATGATCAGAGCGGGCGGCCCCCGCACCGTCGGTGTCCCTTCTCCCGAGGCGCGGTTGCGCTTCGGGACGGAACTGAAGGAACGCGGCGGCGGGCCACGTCGCCGCTTGCTCATGGTCGACGACGAGCCTGCCTTCGAGCTCAGCTTCTACTGCGGAACATGCCCGCTCCTCTTTCGCCGGCTGGAGACCGCGAACGAGAAGCTGCACTTGGAGGACATGCAGGAACGGCTGGGCGGGCCGCTGGAAGACCCGGACGACAACGGCGTGACCGAAGCGTTCGGAGCTCTGCTGCCGGAGGGCGAGTACCTTCCGCTCCTCCTGGACGTGGAACCCCGGCTGGTCATCCCCGGCAAGGAAGGCGACTACTTCAGCGGCGAACAGGTCACGGCGTGGGGGCTCGACCAGTTCTGGGGACTCCCGCAGTACCCGCACACGCCGTACTACCGGACCTTCGAGACCGTGGTCGATGCGAACGCCCACCTCTACGAGTTCGTCGTGCCCATGGTTCCCCCGACCTGGAACGAGAGAGGGCGCGTCGAGGAGTACGTCGCGCTCATGGAGCGGGGAACGGTTCCCACCGCGGTGGCGATCTCCACGCTGGACGTGTGCCAGTCCGCCCTCGGCCTGGCAGATGACCCCGCCGCGCACTGGGGCCTGACCCACTTCCTCCTCGACGGCCACCACAAACTGGAAGCCGCTGCCACCGCCCGCCGCCCGGTGCGACTTCTCTCGCTGCTGACCTTGGGCGAGAGCCTGGCCGGAGGCGAAGACGCCGCCCGGCTGCCTGCCCTGCGCGCGCAATCCCGCTCGGCCAGAGCGACCGGATAGCTGTCCCGAGAGGTCCTGTCGGCACCAAGCCGGGCCCCTCCTTCCCGCGCTCGCCCACACAGCCCTGATCGAGGCTCCGGAGCGACCGGGGACGCCGTTGCGCGTCTCCGGCCAACTACAGCGCCCAGTGGCCAACCGGTTTCGCAGCCGCGAGTCAGTAGAACCAGACGACAAGGCGTACGTTCTCGGCCCCGTGGATCTCGCTGAGGATGCGCATGACGCTCCAGACCCGGCTCCAGTCAGTGCCGGTCCCGGCGGCCGAGGCGCGGGTTCGTGTTCCTGAAGCATTGGTTTCCTGCCAGTCCGCGGCGTCGAGCTCGGCCCAGGTCAGCCAGGTGGTCCCGTGGACATCGTGAGGGCCGCCGTAGCCGGCGAACTCGGCTCGCAGCCCGTCCGAGGCGTCGTCGGGGAAGCCGCGATCTTCTGCCAGGGGACGGAAGCCGTAGGAGTTCCGGACTCCGAAGAGGCACGCCAGGCCGTCGTAGGCGTTGCCCCTGTTGAGGAGGAAGAGATCGATGCCCGCCTCCCAGACGGAGTCCTCGTCGTCGGGGCCCCACAGGCGGGCCCCCGGCCGGCATTCGATCATTCCGCTGACGTCGGTCGACATGAAGAGATCCTGCCTGTACAGGCCTGGATCCGGCACCTCCATTTCCCGGACTCGCGCGCTATGGGGAGCCTCCGGACCGGCCCGGCCCGTTTCGCTCGAATCCGGCCAAGTAGGACGCTCGGTGGCCAACTACGCGCACACCGCGGGACGGGAGGCGGAGGTGCGGGACCGCGTGCAGGTCAGAGCTCCCAGTCAGCAGGGGGATCCCCGGCGTGGGCAATCTGCGGTCCGGTCCGGCCGTGGACCGCCACTGCTCCCAGCACAGGGAGACTGTCCGGGTACCAGTAGTGCGCGGTCGCCCCGGTCTGTTCGAACCGGTCATCGGTCAGCGTCCATGGCCCGGCTGCTCCCCCGCCCCACCACCAGTACGGAAAGTGTCCCTGCCGGCCTGCAGGGACCTCGCCGCCCAGTGCGTCCGCCACCTGTCGCGGTGTCATCCCGAACCGCAGCGGACCGACCGCCTTCAGCGGAGACCAGTCCCAGTGCGAGCGCTCCTGGTCGGTCTTCACCGGCCAGGAGCCGCTGTTCTTCTCCCACTCCCGGACATCGCGCCAATGCAGGACCGGCCCGGTTTCGTAGGGCGATTCGGCGAGCTCGGCACTGACGAAAAGGGCAAAGGTGATCATCCTGTCCTTCCGCCCAGAGTGCCCCGTGAAGGAGATCCCGTACTCCACCGCGGTGCCCATGGACACCCCCCACGCCGCGATCTCGGGATCACCGCTCCAGTTCACCCGCACTGCGGCATCCTCGCGGCGGGCGAGGTGTCCGATCTCCGCGCGGGCCCGGGACGGCACCCTGGCGATCAGCTCGACCTCCCGGAGCCGGACCAGCAGGCCCTCCATGGCATCGATCGCGACGCAGACCAGGATCATCCCCGGGCCGTAGGCGACAGATACGCTCCGCGGCCAACCTCGACCCTCGCATCGCCCAGCCAGAACGCTCACTGGCCGACTACGGCGCTCAGTCACAGCTGTCCTGCTGGCCTAAATTCACGTGCCTCGAACTCGCATGTTCGAATTAATGTTCGATACAGTCGATGGAGAAGAAGTCGATTGGTGACACTTTGGGGGTTATGGGCGGAGGATGCCATGCGGGAAAGCGTCCCTCACTTGCATGTCAGCAGTGGATTTTCGGCCCGCTACGGTGCCTCGCACCCCCAGGACCTCGTCGCGCGGGCATCCGAGCGCGGGATCAGCGCCGTGGCGCTGACCGACCGCGACATGGTCACCGGCACGGTGCGCTTCGCGAAGGCCGCCACGGCCGCCGGGGTGAAGCCGCTGTTCGGCGTCGACCTCGGCATCGCCCCTCATCTGCCCTCGGTCGAGGCCCGCCGCCGTACCCCGGTGCGCGGCGGGGCCCACGTAGCCGAGGCCCCCTTCCGGGCGACGTTCCTGGCCCGGGACGGGGCCGGGTGGGCGCGGCTGTGCCGGCTGGTGTCCGCCGTGCACGCCGAGGCCTTCGCCGCAGGTACCCCGCCGGCGGCTTCGTGGGAGGTGCTCGGCCGGTACGCGGGTGAGGGGCTGGTGGTGCTGCTCGGTCCGGCGTCGGAGCCGCTGCGGGCGCTCGCCGGTGGCCGCCCGGACATCGCCGAGCGGCTTCTGGCCCCGTGGCGGGAGGCCGTCGGTGGTGGGCTGCGGCTGGAGACCGTGTGCTGGGGCCGGTCCGGCACCGGCCCGGGGTCGGTCCGCCTGGCCGCGCACACTCTGGCGCTCGCCGACCGCCTCGGTATCCCCGCCGTGCTGACCAACGCCGTACGGTACGCCGACCGGTCCCAGCACCGGGTCGCGGACGTCCTGGACGCGGCCCGGCTGCTGCGGCCCGTCGACCGGCGGCGGCTCGACTGTGGGGAACGCTGGCTCAAGGACGGGCCGACGATGACGGAGATCGCCGATCGGGTCGCGGCCGCGTACGGGGGCGGCCGGGCACGCGCCGTGCAGTTGCTCGCCGACACCGTGGCCGTCGCGGAGGCATGCGAGGTCGACCCGGTGAAGGACCTGGGGCTCGGCGTGCCGCACTTCCCCGAGCCGTCCGTCGTCGGCGCGGAGGCGGGTGCGGGCGGGGCGATGCGGCTGCTGCGGCAGCGGTGCGAGAGCGGGATGGCCGCCCGCGGTCTCGACCGGGACCGCCGTTCGATGGACCAGCTCGACCACGAACTCGGCGTGATCGGGCGGCTCCGCTACGAGCCGTACTTCCTCGCCGTGGCCCAGGTCGTCGCCGACGTACGGGACATGGGCATCCGGGTCGCCGCCCGCGGCTCCGGAGCCGGATCCATGGTCAACCACAGCCTGTTCGTCGCCACGGCGAATCCGCTGGAGCACAACCTGCTGTTCGAGCGGTTCCTGTCCGAGCGGCGCTCGTCGCTGCCGGACATCGACATCGACGTGGAGTCCGCGCGCCGGCTGGAGGTCTACGACCGGATCATCGATCGCTTCGGGCGGGAGCGGGTCGCGGTCACCGGGATGCCCGAGACCTATCGGGCCCGGCACGCCCTGCGGGACACCGGCCTCGCGCTCGGGATCGCCCCGGCCACGGTGGACCGGATCGCGAAGTCGTTCCCGCACATTCGGGCGTGCGACATCCGCTCCGCTCTCTCCGAGCTGCCGGAGCTGCGGGAGCTCGCGGCGGAGGCGGGGCGGTACGGGCCGCTGTGGGAGCTCGCCGAGAGCCTGGACGCGCTGCCGCGCGGGATCGCGATGCACCCGTGCGGCGTGATCCTCTCCAACACCAGCCTGCTGGACCGGCTGCCCGTCCAGCCCACCCCCGGTGGGGAGTACCCGATGCTCCAGGCCGACAAGGAGGACGTCGAGGACCTCGGGCTGCTCAAGCTCGACGTGCTGGGGGTGCGGATGCAGTCGGCGATGGCGCACGCCGTCACCGAGATCCGCCGTACGACCGGCAGAGTCATCGACCTCGACAACCCCGACCACGTCCCGCTCGACGACCGGTTCGCCTTCGCTCTCATCCAGGCCTCGGACACGGTGGGGATGTTCCAGCTGGAGTCCCCCGGCCAGCAGGACCTGGTCGGCCGGCTCCAGCCCCGCGATCCGCAGGACGTCATCGCCGACATCAGCCTGTTCCGCCCCGGCCCCGTGCAGGGCGGGATGCCCGCCCTCTACATCGCCGCCCGCCACGGCGCCGCACCCACCTACCCACACCCGGACCTGGAACCGGTCCTGCGCGACACCTACGGGGTGACGATCTGGCACGAGCAGATCATCGACATCCTCGCCGTCATGACCGGCTGCGACCGCGCCCTCGGCGAAGTAGCCCGCCGCGCCCTCAGCAACGAACAACGCCTGCCGAAGGTCGAGGCGTGGTTCCGGCAGCAGGCCGGCGCACGCGGGTACAGTCCGGAGGTCCTCGACGAGGTCTGGGACGTGGTCGCCTCGTTCGGCGCGTACGGGTTCTGCCGGGCCCACGCCGTCGCGTTCGCCGTGCCCGCGCTCCAGTCCGCCTGGCTCAAAGCTCACCACCCCGCCGCCCTCTACGCGGGGCTGCTGGAGCACGACCCGGGCATGTGGCCGGCCCGCGTCATCGTCGCCGACGCCCGCCGCCACGACGTCCCCGTCCTGCCCGTCGACATCAACACCTCCCAAGCCCAGTACGCGGTGGAGCGGACCGGATCGGGGTGGGGTGTACGGATCTCCCTGTCCACGGTCCACGGGATCTCCGAGGACGAAGTCGCCCGGATCGCCGCAGGCCAGCCCTACACCTCCCTGCAGGACTTCTACGCCCGCGCCCACCCCAAGCTCCCCACCGTCGAGCGCCTCATCAGCATCGGCGCCCTCAACCAGGTCAAGGGCGAGGCGTCACGTCGGGATCTGCTGCTGCAGGCGACCGAGCTGCACCGCCAGGCCCACACCCGCCCCGGGGCCGGGCAGCTGCCGCTGGCCGCCACCCCGCTCGCCGCCGGGGCGTCCGGGCTGCGGGAGATGACCGCCCGCGAACGCCTCGACGCCGAGCTCGGCGTCCTCAAGATCGACGTATCCCGGCACCTCATGGAAGACCACCACCGCCTCCTGTGCGAGGTCGGCGCGACGGACGCAAAGCATCTGCAGGCGATGCATCCCGGGCAGCGCGTCCTGGTCGCCGGCGTCCGCGCCTCCACCCAAACCCCACCCATCGCCTCCGGCAAGCGCGTCATCTTCGTCACCCTCGAAGACGGCAGCGGGTTGGTCGACCTGGCGTTCTTCGAGGACTCCCACGAGCGCTGCGCGCACACCGTCTTCCACCACGGCCTGCTCCTCGTACGCGGCACCGTCGAAGCCCGCGGCCCCCGGCGCACCGTCGTCGGCGAGATGGCCTGGGACCTCGATGAACTCGCCACCGCCCGGGCCACCCACGGGCCCCAGGCCGTCCTCGACCTCCTCGGCCAGGCCCCCTCCCCCACCCCCGCCCAGCCCGCACCCGGGCGGACAATCCCCGACGGCACCGCAGGCGCCCGTCTCCACCCCTGGAGCGACCTCCAGCCCGCCGGAACGCGCTCGGCCGACCTCACCCGCTTCGGCCACAGAAGCCCCGGGAGCGCCGGATGAACGGCACCACCAGGTCGCGGCCGCGCGCGATCCTGCGGATCCACTTCCACCCCGCCGAACGAACCGAAGAGCTCTACGGGCAACTCCTCGCCGTCGTCGACGGCATCAGCTCCCGCGTCGAACCCCTGCCCGCCGACTGGTCCGCCTACATCGACCTCACCGGCGCCCTGACCTACTGGGGCCGCGACACCGAGGGCCTGGTCGCCGTCCTACGGCTACGCCTGCTCGCCCTCCACGGCGTGCAGTGCTCCGCCGGCGCCGGGCCCACCCGCTCCATCGCGGCCATGGCCGCCGACGCCACCCCGCCGGGCGCCGCCACCGTGGTCCGCGACGACCCGTACGAGATCGCCGCGTTCCTGCGCACCAAACCTGCCTCGGCCCTGCCAGGCATCGGGTCGAAGACCGCCAAGACGCTCGCCCGCTACGGCATCACGTCGGTCGGCGACATCGCCGATACCCAGCTCCCCACCCTCCAGCGCATCCTCGGAACCACCGCCGCCCGCCTGGCCCACGACCGCGCCCGCGGTATCGACGAGCGCCCCGTCGTCCCCGGTGCCGCGCCAAGGACGATGAGCGCGAGCCGCCGTTTCGACCGCGACGAGCTCGACCCCGACCAGCACCACCGCGCGGTTCTCGGCCTGGTCCAAGACCTCGGCGGACGGCTGCGTACCAGCGGCGAGATCGCCCAGGCGCTCACGCTCACCGTCACCTACGCCGACCGCACCCAGACCACCCGCACCCGGACCCTCGCCGAACCCACCGCCCATACCCCCGCCCTGGCCGGCACCGCCCGCGAACTCCTCACCGGTCTCGGCCTCCAGCGCGCCCGGGTCCGCACCCTCACCCTCCGCGCCGAGCGCCTCCGGTCTGCCGAAGAGACCGTCCACCAGCTCACCCTCGACGGCCGCGACGACAAGCTCCGCCGACTCGAAACCGCCCTCGACAAGGCCGCAACCCGCTACGGACCCGGCATTGCAGGAACCGCCTCGACTCTCCCGCGGGCCGGGGAGTGGATCACGCCGGTTCGACCAGGAGCCACTGTTCGCAGGTCGCGGTGCTGAAGTCGTTCGCGCGCTCCAGGATGGCAACGATCGAGGGGCCGGGCCGCAGTTGTTATGGGTTGGAGGGGAACCACTCGGTGGCAGTGGCGGCCGAGGTCGTCTGCAGGGTCTGGGGGTGCGGTCCGCTGGTTCGGAAGGCGGCCCACTGCCCGGTCGGCACCTCGATGACGTCGAGGTTGTCGGGGGCGGACGTGTACTTGCTCAGGACAATTCCGTGCGGGTAGGTGCGTTCGCTGCCCGCGGCGGCATCAGGATCGAGGCCGTCGCTGACCTGCAACAGGCCCGTGGGCTCGGCGTTCATGTCCTAGGACGTCAGACTGCCGCGGCGCGCCTGCTGGAGTGTGGTCAGCTGCGAGACGTACAAGGCGGTCGCCACGACGATGGGTACGACAAGGAGGTGCAGGGTCACTGCCAACCACCCGGTCGTCCCCAGCTCGTGCGTGTACCACCAGTCATAGTCCACTCCGCTGGTCCCGCTGCTCTCGCTTTTCAGGTTGTCAGCGTCCGCCCACACAATGGCTTCCCAGTAGTGCAGCGGCGAGGTCAGCATGGTGAATACCCAGCAGCCCCACCAGATGTTGAGTCTCGTCCTCGGAGCCGTCGCACCGGTCGGGGAGGGAGGGCTGGAGGCATGCCAGACGTCGTCGGCGATCTGTTTGGGAAGGTAGAGGTTGCCGAACGGGATGAGCCAGGAGCCGACAGCCATCGCAGGGCTGTAGCGCAGTCGTCCCGGCGCGAACTCCTCGGCGGCGGCCCGCGTTCTGGAACACCAGATCAGCCAGGCTGCGGCCAGCGCGACGGCGGCACCGGCCTGCATGATGGTCCAGGTGAAGGTCAGAGCTTCGGGCTCGGTGGACGACTCAAAGGTGTCCCCCAGCAGGTTCAGCTGCGTAAGGGCGGCGCCCAGCGACGCCACCGCGTGCAGCGCCAGTGTGACGTACACCATGACGGTGGCCGGACCTGGGCCGTTGCCGCCGTTGCGTTCCTCAGCCAGGGTGCGCGTCGGCCTTGGCGGCGGTGTCCCGCCCAGGGGCTCCTCTCCACGCTGCCGCAGGTCGGGTTCGGTGACCGGTGCGGTTTCGGGGAGGACGGCCACTTTCGACGTGCTTCACCTGCACTTCGGGTTCGACACGCAGGACCCCGCGGCGTTGAGCGAGCTTCTCGCGGCGCTGCGCAGGAACGGCAAGCCGCTGGTCCGGCGGCCTGCGACGTGCCGGCTCCGGTGTCCGTGCTGTACGGGATGATCGTGGTCGCGGGCTGGCTGGCCGCCCGCGCCCCCGTCCCTGCCCGACGGCCGACGTTCGCAGCCTGGGGTGTTCAGGTGCTGCTCAACGCACTGTGGACCCCATTGTTCTTCGGCGCCGACAAGTACGGCCTGGCCCTCGTCGACATCTGTCTGCTGCTGGCAGCCCTCGGTGCCACGGTACTGCTTGCTGCGCGGGTGGATCGCCGCGCGTATTGGCTGCTGACGCCCTATCTTGCTTGGGTCAGTTACGCAGCGGCTCTCAACCTCACGCTCTGGCCGACCAACTGAGCCGGCCCCCGCTTTACGCTGTCCCGAGCACGCCCGGGGCACATCCCGATCGTCGTGGTTCCCACCGGGGAAGCTCAGCAGGCCGACTCGAAAGCCGGGCCTTCTGCTACACCCGGCTTTATGACGGGCATTCCAAGCGAAGCGGCGCCCGCTCTTCGCCCCGCTGACTGGCAAGCTTCCCTCTGTGCATAACTCGAAGGCATACAGCATGCATGGTCTGGGGCCCCAGACCACCGAGGCGCTCGTCGTTTGTCCGGCTGGGAATCGGATACCCGTCGCTGTCGTGCCAGGTGAAATGCAGTTCCGGTAGACGAGGGGAAGGCTGGTGAGTGTGGTGAGCGAGGAGGCGGCCCGTGGGCCTCTCGAACGTCCCACGATGCCCCAGGAGGAGGCCGAAATCGTCCGCCCAGCTCGTCGACGGTGCGCCGCACCGTCTCCGCGCAGTCTGTAGGAAAGGGTGCCGTGCCTGCTGATTTCGCCGAAGTCGATGTGGTCATCGCCGGGGCCGGGGCCGCCGGTCTCAGCCTGGCCCACCACCTGTGCGCGCCCGGCGGCCGTCCGCTGTCCGTGGTAATCGTCGACGCGCCGCCGGGTCAGCTGAGTCCGCCGCGGCGGACCTGGTGCTTCTGGGAGCCGGAATCGGGCCCCTACGACGCGTCGCTGACCGCCTCCTGGTCCCGGCTGCGGGTGCGTGCCGCTGACGGCAGGACCGTGGTGGCCGGGCTGCCTCGGCTTCGCTACAAGATGTTGCGTTCCGACGACTTCGAGGCTCTCGTGCACCGGAGGCTCTCCGGTGCGCCCGGGGTGCGACGGGTGGCGGCCACGGTGAGTTCGGTACGCGACCTCCCCGGCGGCGGAGCTGAGGTCCGCGTCCGGGACGGGGCCGGTGAGCGTGCCCTGGTGCGTGGCCGCTACGTGTTCGACTCCCGTCCGCCCCGTGTTCTGCCGTCCGCACGCACCACGCTGCTCCAGCACTTCACCGGCTGGTTCGTCAGAACGGAACGGCCCGTGTTCGACCCTGCCGTACCGGACCTGATGGACTTCCGCACATCCCAGCCCGAGCGGGGCCTGTCTTTCGGATACGTTCTGCCGCTCGACCCGCACACCGCGCTCGTCGAATACACAGAGTTCTCCCCCGCGCCGCTGACCTCCGGGGGCTACCGGCGGGCCCTGGACCGGTACACCCGGGAGATTCTCCGCCTGGGAACGTTCGAGGTGACGGCGCGTGAGCACGGGGTCATCCCCATGACCGACGGCCGCTTCCCGCGCCGCGTGGGGCGTTCGGTGTACCGCATCGGGACCGCGGGTGGCGCTACCCGCCCCTCGACGGGGTACACCTTCGCCGCGATCCAACGGCAGAGCCGTGCCGTGGCCGGCCGGCTGCGCTCGGGCATGCCTCTGCGGGTGCCGCCCGCCCACGGGCTGCGGGCGCGGGCGATGGACTCGGTGATGCTGCGGGCGCTGGACACCGGCAGGATCGACGGGCCGGACTTCTTCGGCCGCCTCTTCCGCGGCGTACCCGCCGAACGCCTGCTGACCTTCCTGGACGGCGGCTCCCGGTGGCACGAGGACCTGCTCATCGGGGCAAGGACACCGGTCGCTCCCATGCTGCGGACCGTCGCCGAACTCCCTTTCGTCCCTCGCCGTCCGCCCCGGCCCCTCCCTCCCCCGCCCGTCCGTCCGGAAGAGAGCAGCTCATGACCCTGTTGCGCGGTGACGCACTGTCCGAAGCCTTCAACGAGGGCTCAGCGGCCTACGACCGGCTCGTCGCGGCCAGCCCCGGCTACCACGCGCACCTGCGTCGCTCCGCGAGACGTCTCGGCCTGGCGGACGGGGGGGCGGGACTGCGCGTGCTGGATCTGGGATGTGGGACCGGCGCCTCCACCGAGGCGCTGATCGCCGCAGCCCCGCTCGCCCGAGTCACCGGTGTCGATGCCTCCGCGGGGATGTTGGAGCGGGCGGCGGCCAAACCTCGGCTGACGCATGTCGAGTTCGTCCACGCCCCGGCGGAGGCGCTGGCAGACCGATGGGCGCCGGGCTCCTTCGATGCGGTGTTCGCGGGCTACCTCTTCCGCAACGTCCAGGACGCCGACGCGGTGCTGGGCCTGGTGCGCCGGCTGCTGGTCCCGTCGGGCCGGCTCGCCGTGCACGAGTACACGCTCGGCGGCTCACCGGTGGACCGGGCTGTCTGGAACGCGGTCTGTTCGACGATCATCCGGCCCGCCGGACGGCTCGCCGGGGACGCGCGGCTGTACCGTCATCTCCAGGAGAGCGTGAACACCTTCGACACGGCTCCGGAGTTCGCCGGACGGCTGCGAAGGGCCGGATTCCAGGGTGTCCGCGTCCTGCCGCTGCCCGGCTGGCAGACCGGCATCACGCACACCTTCGTCGGCCGCACCGCGCAGGAGACGTGATGGCGCCGAGGCAGGGCGGCTCCGGCAGCCGTCACGGCAGGGACCGGCGGGCCGCGGTGGTCCAGGCGTACGGCGGCCGGGCCCGTTTCACGGGTCAGGCGCCCGAGGCCGCGGTCGTCGGCGGCGGCTTGGCCGGGATCGCGGCCGCCACCGGGCTGGCCGAGCGAGGCGTGCGTGTCACCCTCTACGAGAGCGAGCCGGATCTCGGTGGGCGCCTGGCAGGGTGGCCGACACGGCTCGCGGACGGTTCGAACGTCACCATGAGCCGCGGCTTCCACGCCTTCTTCCGGCAGTACTACAACCTTCGCGGGCTGCTACGCCGGGTCGACCCTGGGCTCGACTCACTGACACCGCTGCCCGACTACCCCCTGCGGCACAGCTCCGGAGTGCACGACAGCTTCGCCCGCGTACCGCGCACCCCGCCTCTCAGCGCTCTCGGATTTGTCGCGCTCAGCCCGACCTTCGGCCTGCGCGACCTGGCCAGGATGAGTCCACGCGCAGCGCTGCCGCTGCTGGACGTACGGGTGCCGGAGGTCTACGAACAACTCGACGGGGTCAGCGCCCACGACTTCCTCGCCCGCATCCGCTTCCCCGAGGCCGCCCACCACCTGGCCTTCGAGGTCTTCTCCCGCAGCTTCTTCGCCGACCCGCGTGAACTGTCGGCCGCGGAGCTGGTCCTGATGTTCCACATCTACTTCCTCGGCTCCAGCGAGGGCCTGCTCTTCGACGTACCCGCCGAGCCCTTCCCCACCGCCCTGTGGGACCCCTTGCGCGGTTACCTGGAGAGTCACGGCGTCTCCGTGCGCACGAGCACTCCCGTCCGGCAGGTGCGCCCTCAGCCCGACGGCGGTCTCAACGTCACCACCGATCAGGACACAGCGCGCTGCGACGCCCTCGTCCTCGCCCTGGACTGCGCCGGGCTGCGCCAGGTCGTAGCCTCCTCTCCTGAGCTGGGTGACGCGGACTGGCGCGCGCGGATCGACCGGCTGCGGACCGCCCCGCCGTTCCTGGTGTCACGGCTCTGGCTGGACCGCCCGGTGGCACCCGGCCGGCCCGGATTCCTCGGCACCAGCGGCTACGGCCCGCTGGACAACGTGAGCGTCCTGGACCGCTGGGAGGGCGAGGCAGCACGCTGGGCCCGGCGCACGGGCGGCTCGGTGCTGGAACTGCACGCCTACGCTGTCTCTCCGGACGCCGACCGGGGCGCGATCCAGGCGGAGGCGGTCCGTCAGCTGCACCGGGTCTACCCGGAGACGTCCCGGGCGCGGGCGGTCGACGAGCGCCACGAATGGCGGGCGGACTGCCCAATGTTCCCGGTGGGCGGCTACCAGGACCGGCCTGGCGTCCACAGCCCGGATCCCGCTGTCACGGTGGCCGGGGACCTGGTGCGCACCGGGCTGCCGGTGGCGCTGATGGAACGCGCGGTCACCAGCGGGTTCCTCGCCGCCAACGCGCACCTGGAGCGGTGGGGCGTACGCGGGCAGACCCTGTGGACGGTCCCGCGCACCGGACGGTCCCTGCCGCTGCGGGGGCTCGCCGCACTCGGCGGCTGACGCCCGAACAGGCGGTTCCCCGGCCGGTGTCGCCGCACGATGTCAGCCGGGGAACCGCCCCTGGGCCCGCAGATCCCAGCGCCGCTCGGCGTACGCCAGGTCGTCGCGCCACAGCCGGCCGGCCGATGCCCGCATCAGCGGACGGAGCATCGGCGCCGCCGCACGGGCCACCGCGAACCCCCTGCGGTCGGAGGCCGCGACGAGTGCCTCGATGACGGCGGTGCGGGGCCGGCCCTGCTCGTCCGGGGCCAGCGGGGTGGCGTGGGTCTCGACCACGGACCCCGCCCCTTCGCCTTCGATGATGTGCATGACGACAGTGCGGGGCTCGGGCGCGGTGAACCTGGCCAGGACCGGGACGACCAGCCGCCCGGCGACCTTGAAGGACACCTCGACCAGGAACCCGTCGTCGGCGGCACTGTCGTCGGATGCTTCGGTCACGGTCAGGTCGACGAAGGAGTACGGGTGGAACCAGGCTCCGTGCCACGGGTCGAGCCGGTTGGCCACCACGTCCTCCGGCTCGCACCGCCCCACCCCGCTGTAGACCGCGTCCACCCCGTTGCCCAGGCGCGGCCGGATCGGAGTACGGGGCCGCTCGGTGGGCTTCTCACCGCCCATGCCATCCAGGCGTACCCAGAGCAGCACGCCGTCGTCGAAGGCCGGGTAAGGCCCCCATCCGGCGACCGGCCCGCCGTCCAGGGAGAGACCGTGCCAGTGGCAGACCAGCGTCCCGCAGCGCACAGGGCTCTCCCGGAGGGGCGCCCCGAGGTGGGGGCAGGCCCCGGGGCCTGTGCGCAACCGGCCGTCGCCGTCGCGCCAGGCAACGATCTCGGTCGAACCGACCGTGATGCCGAGAGCCTTACCCGGGGGAAGGCCGCGTGAGGCGCCGATGACGTACCAGTTGCCGGAGGGGCGGCTCTGCGCCCGTTTCAGGGCCTGGGCAATGAGGGAAGGTTTCGCGGCCCGCCAGGTCGGCTCCTGCCGTTCCCACGGCACCGGTGCCCGCCGCAGTCGCAACGGGATGCGACGTCGCGCGGATGGCTTCACGCGGCCTCCCCTCGTACGGGCGCGGCGATGCCGGTGATGACCGTACGGGCCAGTGGGGCGGGCCGCCGGGCAGTCATCGTCTTCGGCCGGTGCCGGGCAGGGGCGCGGGCGACGAGCGCCCGGGCGAGCCCGTCCAGCGCCACGACCGCCCGGCGTCGGCGTGGGACGACGGCGCGGCGGTGCAGGACCGTGTAGTCCTCGGCCTCGATGGCGTCGAGGATGCCGCTGTAGAGCACGAACGCCGTACGGATGCAGGGCCGGGCGACCGGGTCCAGCAACCCCAGCCCGGGCAGGGCCTGGCGGTAGACCGTCCTCGTGTGGGCGGCGAACGCCCGCAGCGCGTCGGTGATCCTGGGATCCCGCGCGCCGGTGCGCCGGCTCCATTCCAGGCGTGCCCGGTCCACTCCGTGGGCGGCGATCAGGTCGGCCGGAAGGTAGAGCCTGCCGCGGTCCAAGTCCTCGCCGACGTCCCGCAGGAAATTGGTCAGCTGGAAGGCGACACCCAGCGCGGCCGCGGGTCCGGCGGCTTCCTCGTGCCGGGTCACCGTTCCCAGCACCGGCAGCATCTGCAGGCCGATCACCGCGGCCGACCCGTGCATGTAGCCGCCCAGGTCCTCCAGCGAGGTGTAGCCGGTAACCGTCAGATCGCTGCGCATGGAAGCCAGGAAATCGGCGAAGTGCCGGTGGGCGATGCTGTAGCGACCGGCCGTGTCGGCAAGCGCCCGGATCACCGGTTCGGTGGCCCGTCCGTCGCGCAGCCCGCTCTCCAGCTGAACCTCCAGAGCCGTCAGAGCTGCGGCGCGCTCCGAGGCGGTGGCGGTGGAGTCGAGGTCATCCACGATGTCGTCGGCCCACCGAGCGAAGCCGTACAAAGCATGGACGGCGGGCCGCCGGTCGACGGGCAGGAGTCGAGTCGCGAGGAAGTACGTCTTGCCGTGCCGGGCGTTGAGGTCGCGGCAGTGGGCGTAGGCGGCGCGGAGGCCGGGCTCGTGAATACCTGCGGCGTCCAGCTCACGGGCGGTCATGCGGCGGTGCCTCTCGTGCGGTGGGTTGGGGCGGTGGGTGGGCCGGTGATCCGCTGGGCGGCCAGCTTCCCGGAGATCAGCACGGTCGGCACGCCGACGCCCGGAGTGGTGCCGCACCCGGCGAGGACAGCGTTGGCGGTGCCCCGCACCAGGTTGCGCGGACGGAACGGGCCGGTCTGGGGGAAGGTGTGGGCTACGGCGAACGGCGTACCGGCCGCGTGCCCTTGGGCAGACCAGTCGACGGGAGTGACCAGCCCTTCCTGCTCGATGGCCGCGCCCAACCCCGGCATCTCGCGCCGCTCCAGCCACCCGAGCAGCTCGTCCCGATAGCGGGGGCCCAGCTCCCGCCACTCGTGGACGCCGGGCCCGATCGTGGTATTCGGGCAGGGCGCGAGGATGTAGTGGAGGTGTTTGCCGGGCGGGGCGAGGGAGGGGTCGGTGGTCGTGGGCCGGGTGATCAGGAGCGAGGGGTCCGACATCAGCTCGCCGGTGCGGGTGAGCTGTCGGAAGGTGCTCTTCCACGCAGCCCCGAAGGAGATGGTGTGATGCGCGAGATCTGGCCAGGTGCGGTCCGTGCCCGCGTGGAGGATCACCGCGGACGGGGAATGTCTCAGCGGCAGCGGCCGGCGCGGGGCGTGGCCCAGGAGGCGGTAGCTGACCGGCAGGTCGGGGGTCAGCACCACCGCGTCGCACGGAATGCGCTCCCGGTCGGTGACGACCGCGGTGATCCGGTCACCGGAACGCTCCAGCCGCTTCACCGTCTGCCCGTAGCGGAAGTCGCCTCCAGCGTCGGCGGCCGCGTCGGCCATCGCGGTGGGCAGGGCGTGCATGCCGCCGCGCGGGAAGTACACCCCGGCGACCGTGTCCATGTAGGCGATCACCGCATACGCGGCCAGGGCCCGGGCCGGGGGCACCCCCGCGTACAGCGCCTGGAAGGAGAAGACGCGGCGCAGCCGCTCGTCGGAGACGAAGCGCCCGATCCGGGCGTCGAGCCGGCCGAACCCGCCGAGGGCGGCGAGCCGTACGAGGTCGGGGTGCAGCAGTTGGAGGGGCGAGTCGAAGTTCGCGTCGATGAAACGGCGCATCTGGACCTGGTAGAGCCGCTCCAGCCAGCTCCGCAGCCGCCGGTAGCCGCCCGCCTGCCGGGCCCCGGCGAACTGCTCCACGGCCGCCTCCATGGCCGCACCGTCGGTGTGGACGTCGAGCTGTGACCCGTCCGCGAACCTGGCCCGGTAGGCGGGGTCCAGCCGGACCAGTTCCAGGCGGTCGGCCATGGTGGAACCGACGGCGGCGAAGGCGTCCTCCACCAGGTCCGGCATGGTCAGCACCGTCGGCCCCGTGTCGATGCGGTATCCGCTCTCCGCCACGAGACCGGCTCTGCCTCCGGGCAGCGCGTCCCGTTCGACGACGGTCACACTGCGCCCCGCTCCGAGCAGGTGGAGCGCGGCGGACAGCCCGGACAGTCCCGCGCCGACCACCACGACATGGTCGACCGGTCCCTTGATCTTGATCACTGAGTACGGCCTTCCTGGAGCAGGGTGAGAGGGACGGCGCGGGTCCCCGCCACTGCGTTCAGCAAGCCCAGCAGCTGCTCACCCCCGTGTGCGTCGAGTTCGGCCTGGGCCAGCCTGCGGGCCGCGCGGTCCCCCAGGCGCTCCGCCTTGTCCTCCACCATGGCGCGGGCACCGGTGGACTCCAGCACGGAACGCGCCTCCTCAAGGCCGGTCTCGTCGAGGTCAGGGTTTCCGACGGCCCGGTCAAGCACGGCCAGCGCCCGGTGGTCGCCCGCGGCGTCGGCACACGTACGGGCCACCGCCACCAAGAAGGTCGGCTTGCCCTCCCGGATGTCGTCGCCGGACGGCTTCCCGGTGACCGCCGGATCTCCGAACACCCCCAGCAGATCGTCACGAAGCTGGAAGGCCACACCGGCGCACCGGCTCGCCGAGCACAGAGCATCGGTGGTCCACTCGTCGGCCCCGGCCAGAGCAGCGCCCAGCGCTACTGGCCGCTCCACCGAATACAGAGCGCTCTTGAGGTAAGCGGTGCGCAGGGCCCGCGCCGCCGAGACTCCGCCGTCGATCTGGCCGCGCAGGTCCAGGTACTGCCCGACGATCATCTCCCCGCGCATGGCCCGCCACAGAGCCCTGACCTGCCGTCGCCGCCCGAGCGGCAGGAACGTCTCATCAACCGTGTCGTCGGCCCACACCAGCGCGAGGTCGCCCGCGAGCACCGCGGCGGAGGCGCCGAAGACCGCACGCGCACCGGCGTCGGCCGCAAGGCCCCTCTGCTCCGCCAGCGCGATGTGGACTGCGGGCCGCCCTCGCCTGGTGGGCGAACGGTCCATCACATCGTCCTGGATGAGAGCGCAGGTCTGAATCAGCTCCAGAGCCACGCCCAGCCGCAGCGCGGCCTCGCTTTCAGCGCCGCTGCAGGCGCGCATGGCCCACCAGAGCAAAAGGGGCCGCATCCGCTTGCCACCACGCAGAGCAAAGTCCGCGACCAGGCGCGCCACCTCGTCGGAAAACTCGGAGTCGTGGAGGGTCGCTTCGGCAACGCACTCCGCCAACACGGAATCGGCCGTTCGCTGGAGGGCCCCGACCACATCTTCGTCGACGGCATGCGCCACCTGCTGGGGCCCGAGGTGCCAGAACTCCGGCAGGTCAACGTGAGGTGGCACTGGGCTGGCGAACGCGTGGTCCGCAGGAGGCAGACGTCCCATCTCGGGCCCTTTCCGTCGAAGGTGACGACGAATGCCTCGCCATCCGCTGCATCACGTACCCCTCCGGCCACATTCCTACCGAGTCCACCCGCGTGACAGCTAGTAAGGAACGTTGCCACCACTCAGCCATCGGAGCATCCCGGTGATCGTGGTGCGGCAGTTGCGGGCAGCGCGGCAAGCTCCGCTCCGCTTGTCGTCGTTTCGATCCACACGTCCCCGGCCATCGCCGCACGGCCGTGTCACATAGGGGCGATGCGGCTGTGCGGTGCCCGGTGGGCGCGCCGTTTCGGCAACAGGCCGCCGAGCAGGATGAGACGGGCGGCGCGGTGACGCTGTCCGGCGTACGGCTCCAGGAGTAGGAGCATTTGTTCGTCGGTGCCTCCCCGATCCCCGGTGAGGGCGTAGCCGACCTGGACGGGCAGGTGCTGGTCGCCGAGGGTGAGGGCGTCAGCTGCGCCGAGGGTGCGTTGCAGGGTTCCGGCGGCGGTCCAGGGGCCCACACCGGGTGTGAGCTGGAGCCGGTTCATCACTTCCGGCAGGGTCGTGGCCGCGGCTCCTTCAAGGTGCGGGGCGTAGAAGCAGGCGCGCAGGATCGCCCCCGCTCGGGACCGGTCGACTCCGGCCCGGTGCCATTCCCAGCTCGGCACCATCCGCCACACCGCCGCCGAGGGCGCGATCCGCATCCCCTCCGGTGCCGGGCCCGGAGACTTCTCCCCGTACCGGTTCAGCAGGTGCCGCCAGGCGTGGTGGGCGCTGCCGGTGGTGATCCGCTGTTCCAGCACGCTCGGCACAAGGGACTCCATCACCAGTCCGGTCCGGGCCGGCCTATGCCCGTCGTGCTTGCGGTGCGCGGCGGCCACCACCCGGTGACGGGGCCGGAAACGTCCGGCTCGTCGTCGGCACCGAGCAGCGCCGGCAGCTGGTCCAGCGCCCAGTCGGCACCCGGGCCCCACGCCCTGCCGGTGATCAGGCGTCCGGCGACGACGAAGAGGTCGCCGCTGATCCGGAGGGTGAGCGGGCCGGCCGGGGGAGGGGAGCACCGCCACCAGGTACCCTCGGGCTCCTGCTGGCAGGCCGGGTCCCCGCGGATGCGCCGCAGCACCCGCACCGTGCGGGTGCTGCGGCTTGTGCGGCTTGCTGCCGTGGTTACCGCGGTCGCACTCGACCTTGAACCTCCGCTGCTTCGGGCCCGCAGGGACGACCCACACCAGCTGGTAGGTGCCCTATGGGAGCAGGTACGCCTCGCTGCACGCACTGCCGTTGATGAGCGGGAGTCTGTCCCACAGGGTGGTGCCGGGCGGCACGGTCGGAGGCTGTTCGGTGATCGTCCAGGGGACGGAGGGGAACGACTCGAAGTTGCTGCCCTGATCGGCCGATAGCGCCTGGGTGGAGCCCAACGCACAGACCGGGTGGAACGGACGGCCCCAGCGCCAGACCAGGCCGGGCTCACCATCTGCACGCAACCAAGAAGCTTCCAACACGCGGAGCAGTACGACGGCTCACTCGGCTTCACTTCCACCGCGAAGCCACCCGTGCCGTACGTCGTCACGCACGGCAGCTGCCTCGGCCCCACGACCGGCCCCGCGTTCGGGGCGGAGGGTCCCCCTCAATACGGGCCGGGTGGCTTAGAAGGCGCGGGGGCGGGTACTAACGCTGGCGGCTACGAGGTGTGGCCAACCGGAACGGGGTGCTCATGCCACTGGCGAATGCTCACGCGGGTGCAGACCGAAGATGGCTGGCGGAGGTCACCACGGCCACCATGCGGCGCAGCTCCGCGTACGAGATGACCTCGGAGGACATAGGTCGCACCCGCGGCTTCGTGCGGGAGTTCCTGGCAACGGGTCAGTCACTGCATGCGTGGACAATCTCCGGGCGGGCGACGGACATCGCGCAGCTGGTGGCCAGCGAGCTCGCCACGAACGTGTTCAAGTACGCCCCAGGTCCGTGTCTGCTCGACGTCGAATCCGACGGCACCATGCTGAGCATCACGATGTGGGACTCCGGCGCTGTCCTTCCGTCCCCCTCGCCCGCCGACCCGACCCGGGTCGGGCAGCACGGCCTGGAACTCGTGCTCGCGGTCTGCCAGAGCTTCGAGCTCCGCCGCGAAGCCGTCGGCAAACGCGTGACCGTACAGATAGCCCTGCAGGACAGCACCGAGGGACCCACCTCGGACCAGTCTGCCCGGTAGTCGCCGCTCGGGCCTCGACCGGCGGCGAACCCCGACACAGGTCATCCGTCCCATGGGCGTTCCACCCTCAGCGCATCAGGTCATATAGCGGAGACGGCGGTGCGGATCGCGACGCGGCCGACGCGGTGGTCGCGGGCGAGGGCGGCGACGGAACGGCCTTCCAGGTACCCGGTGCGCACGGCCTCGGCCGTCGCGGCCGCGACGGCGGCGCGGCGCGCCCGCCCTTGTTGCCCTTGGCCTCGGCGACATTCAGGCCGTCGTACGTCAGCTCGCGTTCGCCTGCTGGGACGCTTGCGGTGAAGCTGTAGCGGCCGAGCGGGTTCAGGTTGCGGTGCTTGAGCGGGGAGAGCCGGGCGATGTCTTCGTCGCGGATCTCGTGGCCTTCGGTCTGGAGCTGTTCCAGGCGGCGTGGATGTACCTCGTAGCCCCGGGAACGATGGCGTTGAGGACCAGTCCGAGCGCGCCGAGCTGATTCTCCGTCCCATCGCGGTACGCCTGGTGGATGATGGCGCGCTTGCCGTGGCACACGCGTCCTGCGCGAGCTTGTGGAGAGACCTCTGCACGGTGAGCTGCCGGTTCATCTGCCGCCAGTAGGTGTCGTCCACCGGGTCGACGACCCGCAGCAGGTGTTCGGCCTTGGCGATCCGCCTGTACTCGGCGAACGCCGCCCCGAGCGGGGTCGGGCGGCCGTCATGCGACGACAGCAGTATGCCCCTGGGAACCGATGAGATCTCACGGCAGGGGATACTCACCACCATGTCGACCCCCGAGCGCAGACACAGCAGCGTGCCGCTGGCCGTCATAGCACCCCGCGGCGAGTTCGATCTGGACTCCCTCCCACCCCTCCAAGCACAGATTGACACCGCCCTGGTAGATCACACCGGCGTGATCCTCGACGCCAGCGGCATCACCTTCGCCGACTCCATGTTCCTCAGACTCCTCCTCACCACCCACCAACGCACCGACCTGCGCATAGCCGCCCCCTCCGAAACCATCGAACGCCTCCTCGCCGTCGTCGGCGCAGACGCCTTTCTCCGCATCTACCCCACCGTCGACCAGGCCCAGAACACCTGACCCACCGCCGATACTGCTGTGGCGGGGCGCACCCCAGCGCCCCACCCCGGCGACCTGCAGCCCAAGAGCAGCCAGCGCAGGGGCGCCCGCCCAGAGCCACGGTGACCGATCCAGCCGGGCCGACCGGGTAGCAAGAGCGGTGCTGTGGTGGGGGTGCAGAACCGCCCCCTGACAGAGCCAGGTTTCCCGCCGAGCCGCGCATGACGGCCCGTCGAACCATAAAGATCGTCCAAGGCCCGCAGCCATGGGACACACGGGAGGCGAGCTGCCCGCGCCTCAGGAGGAAGGTGCGAGTTCCGTCAACAGCTGGCGGACTTCCAGCAGCAGCTCGCCCCCGATGGCCGACGCCGATGGTGCCTGACGGTGAAAAGCGTCGGTGAGTGAGCTTCTTCGAGTTGGCCACCGATCGGGTGACGGTCCGTGAAGCGGAACGAGCGAGGCCCCCGGGCTGTTGATCGAGATGTCTGACGTCTCAATCACGTTGCTCGGGGGCCTCGTTGGTCGTCCA
>NZ_BMRY01000010.1 GCF_014648875.1 Streptomyces parvus
TGGTGCGTGCGATCGCAAGGCGCCGGAATGGTCTTGTAGCGGAGCTACCAGGGCATTTCGGTAACGCAGCGAGCGTGCGTGCCAGGCGTCGCGCGGCAGACGGCAGTTTGACGACAGGACCTAGGCCGAAGGGCTGATCACTTCGCGGACCGTCCTCCTGTTAGCCTGCCCGTAGATTGCTCCTGCATATAGGTTGCAATAACAACTGGACGGCATTCCCAGCAGTCGGAGGGTTCGAACCATGGCCACGTACACGCTCCCGGAACTCCCGTACGACTACGCGGCGCTCGAACCGGTCATCAACCCGCAGATCATCGAGCTGCACCACGACAAGCACCACGCCGCGTACGTCAAGGGTGCGAACGACACTCTGGAGCAGCTGGAAGAGGCCCGCGACAAGGAGGCCTGGGGAGCGATCAACGGCCTCCAGAAGAACCTCGCGTTCCACCTCTCCGGCCACATCCTGCACTCGATCTACTGGCACAACATGACCGGCGACGGCGGCGGCGAGCCCCTCGCGGCGGACGGCGTGGGCGACCTCGCCGACGCGATCACCGAGTCCTTCGGCTCCTACGCGGGCTTCAAGTCCCAGCTGACGAAGGCCGCGGCCACCACCCAGGGTTCGGGCTGGGGCGTGCTCGCGTACGAGCCCGTCAGCGGCAAGCTGATCGTCGAGCAGGTCTACGACCACCAGGGCAACGTCGGCCAGGGATCGGTCCCGATCCTGGTCTTCGACGCCTGGGAGCACGCCTTCTACCTGCAGTACAAGAACCAGAAGGTGGACTTCATCGAGGCGATGTGGCAGGTCGTCAACTGGCAGGACGTGGCCAAGCGTTACGCCGCCGCCAAGGAGCGCGCGGACGTGCTGCTGCTCGCTCCCTGAGCGACGCCGACCCTGTCGGCACGCCGGAATCGTCCTGCCTCGTGATCGTCTTCTCAACCTTCACTTCGGCAGGCGGATGAACGGAGAGCCCCCGCGAGGACGTGACTCGCGGGGGCCTTCCCATGCCGACTCCTTAGCCGTTTAGCTCATGTGCTAAACATGCACACATGGAATCACGCGCCCTTCCGGCAGACGAAGAGGCGAGCGCCTTCCGCGCGCTCGCCGACCCCACCCGCCGCCAGATCCTGGAGGACCTGCGGGGCGGCGAGCTGGCCGCCGGGGAGATCGCGAGCCGGTTCTCGATCAGCGCCCCGTCCATCTCGCGCCACCTGGGCGTACTCAAGGGGGCCGGGCTCGTCACGGAGCGCCGGGACGCCAACCGCATCCTCTACTCGCTCGCCGAGGAGCGGCTCGCCCTGTGCGTGGGCCGCTTCCTCAGCACGGTCTGCCCCGAGCAGATCGTGCTCCGCAACACCAAGTGGCGCTCCGCGCCGGAAGGCGACGCCTCATGATCGGATCCCGGCTGTCCAGCGTCATCGAGCGCCGCCTCCTGGTGAACTACCGGGTCGACCCGTACGTCGCGGCCGCTCTGCTGCCCTCGCCGCTGCGGCCCCAACTCGTGCGCGGCCAGACGGTGGCCGGAATCTGCCTGCTCCGGATCGGCGGCGTCCGCCCCGCCTGGGCCCCGGCCGCGACCGGGCTGACCAGCGAGAACGCGGCGCACCGGATCTCGGTCGAGTGGGACGGCCCGGACGGCGTCGAGCGGGGCGTCTACATCCCGCGCCGCGACACCGCCTCCCGCCTCAACTCCTTCGCGGGCGGCCGGATCTACCCGGGCGAGCACGGCCGCGCGGACTTCACGGTGCGGGAGGACCCCGACGCCGTACGCGTGGCCTTCGCGACCCGGGACGGCGCGGTGGAGGTGGACGCCACGGTGGAGCCGGCCGGGGAACTGCACGGCAGCGGCCTGTTCACGGACCTGGCGGAGGCGTCGGAGTTCTTCCGCCGGGGCAGCCGGGGCCTCTCCCCGCGCACCGGGAGCGACCACCTGGACGTCCTCGAACTCTCCACGGACACCTGGAAGGTGACGGCGGGCCGCCCGCGCCACGTACGCTCCTCGTTCTTCGAGGACCCGGACCGCTTCCCGCCGGGCAGCGCGGTGCTGGACAGCGCGCTGGTGATGCGGGGCGTGGCGGCGGACTGGTCGCAGGGGGAGCCGTTCCGGGTGGGGTGCGGGGCGGGGGCCGCGTAGAGGGGTTACGGGAGGGCGCCGGGGCGGTGCGGTTACGGAGGCGGGGCGGTGCGGCGCGGTTACGGAGGCGCGGCGGGGGCGGGCAGTGCGACCGAGGGAGGTGGCCGGGGCAATAATGGTCAGCGGATCGGCGGGCCCGGATGCCACGATGACGCCATGAGTTCTGCCCCCACGCCCGTCCCGGCGGACCCCACCATCCTGCACCCGATGCCCGGCCAGCCGCGCGTGGTGCAACTGAAGCCGCTGGTCACCTCGGAGCTGATCGAGGTCGGTGACTACTCGTACTACGACGACCCCGAGCACGCCACGGAGTTCGAGACCCGGAACGTGCTGTACCACTACGGCCCGGAGCGCCTGGTGATCGGCAAGTTCTGCGCGCTGGCGACGGGGGTGCGGTTCATCATGAACGGCTCCAACCACCGCATGGACGGCCCGTCCACGTTCCCCTTCCCCACGCTCGGCGGCTCCTGGACCGACCACTTCGACCTGCTGACGGGCCTCCCCAACCGGGGTGACACGGTGGTCGGCAACGACGTCTGGATCGGCTACGAGGCGGTGATCATGCCGGGCGTGCGGATCGGCCACGGCGCGATCATCAGCGCCCGGTCCGTGGTGGTCTCGGACGTCCCGGACTACGGCATCGTCGGCGGCAACCCGGCCCGTCTGATCCGCACCCGCTACGAGGAGGCGGACATCGCGCGCCTGCTGGCGGTGGCCTGGTGGGACTGGCCGGCGGAGCACCTGACACGCCACATCCGTACGGTGATGTCGGGCACGGTGGCGGAGCTGGAGGCGGCGGCGCCGGGGGGTGTGCAGGGCGGGCCTTCGGGACGGTAACGCCTACGAGAACCGGGCGACGTACTCGTCGAAGGGCTCGATGCCGACTGCCGCCCGGAGTTCATCCACGCGCTCGGGCTCCTCGCAGGGCCACGGAACCGGTGCCCCGTCCTTCACACCGGCGATCTGCGTGCCGTAGACCTGTTGACGCCCCTCGTTGACCAGCGTGCGGTCACGCAGAAAGGCCAGTTCGCGTGGGCCGGCCGCGCCCGCCGACACCGCCTGCTGCATCAGCCGAAGGGCGCGACGCTGAATGTCGAGCTGCCGGTCCGCGTGCTGAGCGATGAACCATGCCGCACGCGCGGCCTCTTCGCCGACCAGTTCCGCCGTCGGCCAGCCGTGCTCCGCCATGATCTCGCCGAGCCGGTCACCGTGCCGAGCGGTCAGCCGTCGCCAGGCCAACTGCTCGGCGGGGTCATCACTGTTCGGGCTCAGCCGCCCTTGACTCAACGAGCACGATCACACACGTCGACGACGCCACACCACCGCAGTACCGGCCATGGCCACGGTGGTGGTCGCGGCAGCCCAGAAGGCGAGCTTGGCGTCCGGCCCGTTGACCGTCCGCAGCTCTCCGCCCGCGTGGCGGCAGAACGAGTCAGGCGGGAAATACTGCGAGACAGGTGTGGTGCGCGTGCTGAAGCAGGGCGACGTGTCGGGAAACAGGAATGGCTGCGCGCGCTGCGAAAGTGACCATCCGACGAACACAGTCAGCCAACCGGCCAGCAGGAACGCGAGCAGCATCCAGCGGGGGAAGCCCGCCCGTCGCCCCAGCAGCCACACCAGGGCGGTCGGCGTGACGAACACGGCCAACACAGCGAGCAGCAGGAGGATGTCGTTCATGTCCTGGTGACCGTACCCTCAGTCGCCGAAGGTGCCGGCCTTCACACCGTCGATGAACGCGGCCCAGTGGCCGGGGCCGTAGAACTGGAGCCCGGCGGCAGGGTCCTTGCTGTCACGGACCGCCCGGCCGCCGTCGGCGGTGTGGGCGACCTCGACGCACTCGGTCCCCTGCCCTCCAACTGCGCATGTGGCAACAGCTCGAAGTCGAGCCGGGACAGGAGGTGTTGGAGGTCGGCACCGGGACCGGTTACTCGACCGCCCTCGGTGCGCACCGCCTCGGCGACGACCGGGTGACCAGCGTCGAGTACGACCCGGTGGTCGGGCGGGCCGCCGCCTCCGCCCTCAAGGCGGCCGGGTACGCGCCGCGCCTGGTCGTCGGGGACGGTCTGCGGGGAGACCCGCACGCGAGCGCGGGCACGTACGACCGGCTGATCGCCACCTGCTCGGTCCGGTACGTCCCCATGGCCTGGCTGCACCAGGTGAAACCGGGCGGGAAGATCCTGGTCACCCTCTCCGGCTGGAGCTACGCCTCCGGGCTGGCGCTCCTCACCGTGACCGGCCCGGGGTCGGCGACAGGACGGTTCCTGCCCGGATACACCAGCTTCATGATCGCGCGGCCGCGCGACCGGCCGCCCCGGCCTCCCCTGGCCCTGCTCCCCGGTGAGGAGCGGACGAGCCTCGTCGACCCGGCGGTGATCGGGACGTGGACCGGCAGTTGGGTGGCCCAGCTTGCCGCTCCTGCGGCGGAGCGCATGGGAGCGGGCGCGGAGCAGATCCTCTGGGACGTCTCCACGGGTTCCCAGGCGCGGACGCTGCCGGGCCCGACGGCGCGTGGACGGTCGTACAGCGTGGTCCCGTACGCCTGTGGGACCGGGTCGAGGCGGCGGTCCGGCTCTGGCAGGCGGCCGGCGAGCCGCATCAGGAGGGCTTCGGCATCACGGTCTCGGCTGCCCGGCAGCGGGTGTGGATCGGCACCGAGGACGGTCCGGGGTGGGACCTTCCGGTGTGAGGCCGGGGCCCCACGCCCCCGCAGACACCCGCAGCCCGCCGGTGCAGCGGCTAGGAAGGCCCCGGCACCCGGCTCCAGAAGTGGTCGACGATGTTCTCGACGTACCGGCGGCCGTCCTCACCGGACGCCGTCGTCCCGCCCGCCCGGCTCAGGGTGGCCGTCATCAGGGCCTGGTAGTCCTGCTGCATGGCCTGCAACGGGGCCTTCAGATCGCGGCGGTCCATGGAGACCAGCTTGGCGATGGCGCGGATGTGGGCCTGCCAGCGGGTGGAGACCGCCTCGGTGAGGAGGCGGGCCAGCTCCTCCTCCAGTCTGGTGATCGCGATGAAGTCGCGCGGGGGCAGCCGGAGGACCTCGCCGAGCTTGACGGACTGCCGTTTGTCGCCGGTCCACTGACCGGCCTCCTCCATGGACAGATACGCGTCGAGGGTCAGGCCCGTGGCGCGTGCGACGTCCTCGGCGGAGACGCCACGCGCGATGCGGTGTTCCAGCAAGGTGCCGGGGTGGCCCATCAGTTCACTGGGCTGACACCACAGCGCGCCTGCCAGGGCCGTCAGTTCACCCGCGTCCGGGACGTGGGTGCCGCGTTCCCAGGCCATCACGTGCTCGGGGGTGATGTGCGTCGTGCCGAAGGACGCGCGCATGCCGTACGCGACATGACCGGGGGCCATCCCGAGCTTCTCGCGCAAGGCGCGCGCTGCCCGCGCGTTGAAGGGGAGTGGTGGGTGCACGCACGGAGAGTAGGGGAGTTGTCACCGGCACTTCCATACCCTCTGTCGGCTGCCTGCCGGTTTGGCGGCAAAGGTCACCACCGATTCCGTAGGAAAGCACAGGAGCGAAAGGGTGCCAACGAGACGCTCTACGCGGGTAGTTGCGCTCCCGTCAGCGCCGCGTATGATCCGCTCGCAAGGTGCCGTATGTGCGTTCGCACAGTGCCTGCCACGCGCTTCGGGCAGCCGCCGGCGCCCACCCGTCCCCTCATTCATCCGCATGTCCAGGAGACTCCGTCATGCACGCCAGCCCGACCAGCCCACCGCCGCCCGACGCGAAGCCCGCCGCATCAGGGGGCGCCGTCGACCGGTTCTTCCGCATCAGCGAACGCGGCTCGTCCTACATACGGGAGATACGTGGTGGATTCGCCACGTTCTTCACGATGGCATACATCCTCGTGCTCAACCCGATCATCCTCGGCGGGGCCGAGGACAAGTTCGGCGAGACGCTGGACAGTGTGCAGCTGGTGACCGCCACCGCTCTGGTCGCCGCGGTGATGACGCTGATCATGGGTGTGGGAGGCAATCTGCCACTGGCGCTGGCGGCGGGTCTGGGCATCAACGCCGTCGTGGCCTTCCAGATCGCGCCCCTGATGAGCTGGGAAGACGCGATGGGGCTCATCGTGCTTGAGGGCTTGCTGATCTGCGTTCTGGTGGTGACCGGGCTGCGCGAGGCGATCATGCACGCCATCCCGCAACCCCTGAAGCAGGCGATCAGCGTCGGTATCGGTCTGTTCATCGCCTTCATCGGCTTCGTGGACGCCGGGTTCGTCACCCGTATCCCCGACGCCGCGAACTCCACGGTGCCCGTCCAGCTCGGCACCGGCACGCTCACCGGCTGGCCGATGCTCGTCTTCTGCCTCGGCGTGCTCCTGACGATCGTCCTGGTCGCCCGGAAGGTGAAGGGCGCGATCCTCATCAGCATCGTCCTGATGACCGCCGTCGCCATCGTCATCAACGAGATCGCCGACATCAAGGGGTGGGGCCTGACGTCGCCCTCGATCCCCGGAAACCCCGTCGCCGCGCCCGACTTCGGGCTGCTGTTCCAGTTCGACCTGTTCGGGTCGTTCGGTCAGGTCAGCGTGCTGACGGTCGTCCTGCTCATCTTCACCCTGATCCTGTCCGACTTCTTCGACACGATGGGCACCGTCGTGGGCGTCACCGCGGAGGCCGGTCTCCTCGACGAGCGGGGCCAGGTGCCCGGCCTCGGCCGCGTCCTGCTCATCGACGGTGCTGCCGCCGTCGCCGGTGGCGCCACATCCTCGTCGTCGGCCACCACCTACATCGAGTCGGCCGCGGGTGTCGGCGAAGGGGCCCGCACCGGCTTCGCCAACCTGGTCACCGGCGGGCTGTTCGCGCTCGCCCTCTTCCTGACGCCCGTGCTGACCATCGTGCCGATGCAGGCGGCGGCGCCCGCCCTCGTCGTGGTCGGATTCCTGATGATGACCCAGGTCAAGCACATCGACTGGGACCGCTACGACGTCGCCATCCCGGCCTTCCTCACCATCGTCGTCATGCCGTTCACCTACTCGATCACCAACGGCATCGGCGCCGGCTTCGTCGCCTACGTGGTCATCAAGGCGTGCCTGGGCAAGGCGCGCGAGGTCCACTGGCTGCTGTGGGGCACCGCGGCGCTCTTCCTGGTGTACTTCCTCATCGATCCGCTGGAGCAGGTGCTCGGCATGAAGTGATGAAGTGATGAAGTAGCGGGAGACCGGGGCGGGTCGGTGGATCCCCGGGGCCGGTCGCCCCCGGGGATCCCGGGACTCCGGGGGCCGGTCAGTGGCTGCCCGCGTCCGCCAGGCAGAACTCGTTGCCCTCCGGGTCCTTGAGGACCGTCCAGGTCATCCCCTGCATCGACTGCTCGCCGACGACGGTCGCGCCCAGCTTCTCCAGGCGCTCCACGTCGGCCGAGCGGTCGGGCGAGGCGAAGTCGATGTGCACCCGGTTCTTGCCGGGCTTGGGCTCGGGCACCCGCTGGAAGCCGAGGACCAGCGGGGTGGCCGCGAGGACGACGAACGCGTCGTAGTCCTGGGTGTCCTCGACGCCGAGCGCCTCGGCCCACCAGGCGGCCAGCGTCTGGGGGTCGGCGCAGTCGATCGTGATCATCTCCGGTGAGATTCGCATGCTCCTCACCGTACGGCGCACCACTGACAACGCCTCGCGGGTACCCGCGAGGGGGCGCCGCCCCCACACGGATACCCGCGCTCGCGGATTTCCGGCCCGCGTCGGTCGAGGACCGGGTGCTGCGTCAGTCGAAGACCGGCCCCTGCGTCCGGGTCCGCTTGATCTCGTAGAAGCCGGGGATGGACGCGACCAGCAGCGTGCCGTCCCAGAGCTTCGCGGCCTCCTCGCCCTTGGGGGCGGGGGTGACGACCGGGCCGAAGAAGGCGACCTGCTCGCCGTCCGCGCCGGGGACCGCGATGACCGGGGTGCCGACCTCCTGGCCGACCTTGTCGATGCCCTCCTTGTGGGAGGCGCGCAGCTCGGTGTCGTACGTGTCCTTGTCGGCGTACTCCGCGAGGCCGGCGGGCAGGCCGACGTCCTTCAGCGCGGCGGCCACGGCCTCGGGGGTGGGGCCTTCGCCGTTGTTGTGGAAGCGGGTGCCGAGCGCGGTGTAGAGGGGGCCGACCACGTCGTCGCCGTGGAGCTGCTGGGCGGCGATGACGACCCGGACCGGGCCCCACGCCTGGTTCGCCAGCATGTCCCGGTACTCCTCGGGCAGCTCGTCCAGCTTGTCCTCGTTCAGGACGGCCAGGCTCATCACGTGCCAGCGGACCTCGACGTCTCGGACCTTCTCCACCTCCAGCATCCAGCGCGAGGTCATCCACGCCCAGGGGCAGAGCGGGTCGAACCAGAAGTCGACCGGGGTCTTGCCGTTCGCCGGGGTGTTCTCGGACATGTCTCTCCTCTGAAGGGCGCGTTCCACAGCAGGGCGTGACACACGAAGGGCGTGTTCGCCTTCGAAGGAGAACGTCTCCCGGGGGCGACCCATTCCCTGCCTGCCGCCGCGCGAGGACGCATGCAAGGATCAATGGGTTCGAACACGACACAAGACGCGCGTCACGAAGGAGTGCCCGTGCCCGGTGAAAACCTGTCCCGCGACGAGGCCCAGAAGAGGGCCGAGCTGCTGACCGTCGACGGATACGAGGTCGCTCTCGACCTGCGGTCCGCCGTCGGCGGGCCCGAGGGGGACGACGGGGACGGCGGTCCGCTGACGTTCCGGTCGCTCACCACGATCCGGTTCCGCTCCGCCCGGGCCGGTGCCTCGACCTTCGCCGACCTGGTCGCGCCGAGCGTGGACGCCGTGACGCTGAACGGGAACGCCCTGGACCCGGCCGTCGTGTTCGACGGGACGCGGGTGGCCCTGGACGGGCTCCTGGAGGGCGAGAACGTCCTCGTGGTCGACGCCCGCTGCGCGTACAGCCGGACCGGCGAGGGCATGCACCGCTTCGTCGACCCGGAGGACGGCGAGGTCTACCTCTACACGCAGTACGAGCCGGCCGACGCCCGCCGCGTCTTCGCCAATTTCGAACAGCCCGACCTGAAGGCTCCCTACCGCTTCCAGGTCACCGCCCCCGCCGGCTGGCGGGTCTGGTCCAACGGGGCCGAGGAGTCGCGGGAGGGCGGGGTGTGGACCTTCGCCGAGACCAAGCCGATCTCCACGTACATCACCGCCGTCGTCGCCGGCCCGTACCACTACGTGAGCGACCACTACAGCCGTACGTTCGCCGACGGCACCACGCTGGACATCCCGCTCGGCGCGATGTGCCGCAAGGGGCTCGCCAAGCACTTCGACGCGGACGACGTCTTCCTCGTCACCAAGCAGGGCCTGGACTTCTTCCACGACAACTTCGACTTCCCCTACCCCTTCGGCAAGTACGACCAGGCGTTCGTGCCGGAGTACAACCTCGGGGCCATGGAGAACCCGGGCATGGTCACCTTCCGCGAGGAGTACATCTACCGCGGCAAGGTCACCTCGGCTGCCTACGAGCGGCGGGCCAACGTCATCCTCCACGAGATGGCGCACATGTGGTTCGGCGACCTGGTCACCATGGAGTGGTGGGACGACCTGTGGCTGAAGGAGTCCTTCGCGGACTTCATGGGCTCCTTCTCGATGGTCGAGGCGACCCGCTTCACCAACGGCTGGATCACCTTCGCCAACAACCGCAAGGCCTGGGCCTACCGCGCCGACCAGCTGCCCTCCACGCACCCCATCACGGCCGACATCCGTGACCTGGAGGACGCCAAGCTGAACTTCGACGGGATCACGTACGCCAAGGGCGCCTCCGTGCTGAAGCAGCTCGTGGCGTATGTGGGGCGGGACGCGTTCCTGGAGGGCGCGCGGCGCTACTTCAAGAGCCACGCCTACGGCAACACCCGGCTCGGGGACCTGCTGTCGGTGCTGGCCGAGACCTCGGGCCGGGACATGACCGCCTGGTCGCGCTCCTGGCTCCAGACGGCGGGCGTCAACACGCTCACCCCGGTGCCCGTGTACGACGCGGCGGGCGTCCTCACCGAGCTGGCCGTCGTCCAGGAGGCCGCCGCCTCGTACCCCGAGCTGCGCCCGCACCGCGTCGCGGTCGGCCTGTACCGGCTTACGCCCGAGGGCGAGCTGGCCCGGTACGCGCGCGCCGAGGTGGACGTGGCCGGCGAGCGGACCGTGGTGGAGGCGCTGGCCGGCTCCGAGCGGCCCGATCTGATCCTGGTCAACGACGACGACCTCACCTACTGCAAGGTCCGCTTCGACGAGGGCTCCCTGGCCACGCTCCGCGACCACCTGGGCGAGATCACCGACCCGCTGGCCCGTGCGCTGTGCTGGTCCGCCCTGTGGGGCCTGACCCGGGACGCCGTCCTCCCGGCCCGCGACTTCGTCGCGCTGGTGCTGGCACACGCCGGGCGCGAGAGCGACATCGGCGTGGTCCAGATGCTGCACGCCTGGGCGCAGTCCGCGCTGGTCAACTACGCGGCCCCCGACTGGCGCGAGGAGGGCGGCCGGGCGCTGGCCGGGGGCGCGCTGCGCGAGCTGCGGGCCGCCGGGCCGGGCAGCCAGCACCAGCTGGCCTGGGCCCGCTTCTTCGCCGCGGTCGCCTCGTCCGAGGAGGACTTCCGGCTGCTGGGCGGGCTGCTGGACGGCACGGCCCGGATCGACGGTCTCGACGTCGAGCAGGAGCTGCGCTGGGCCTTCCTCTCCCCGCTCGCCTCGCACGGGGTGGCGAACGAGGCGGCCATCGACGCCGAGCTGGCCCGCGACGACACGGCGTCCGGCAAGCGTCACCATGTACGGTGCCTGGCCTCGCGGCCGTCGGAGGCGGTGAAGGCGCAGGCGTGGGCGGCGGTCGTGGAGTCGGACAAGCTGTCCAACGCGCTGGTCGAGGCGACCATCGCGGGCTTCGAGCAGTCCTCGCAGCGGGAGCTGCTGGCCCCGTACGCCAAGCGCTACTTCGAGGTGATCGAGCGGATCTGGGCGGAGCGGTCCATCCAGATCGGCATGCATGTGGTGCGGGGGATGTTCCCCGGTCTCCAGGACAGCCCCGCGACCCTCGCGGCGACCGACGCCTGGCTCGGCGAGCACGAGGACGCGGCCCCGGCACTGCGGCGGCTGGTGCTGGAGGCCCGGGACGATCTCGCGCGGGCGCTGCGCGGGCAGGAGTGCGACCGGTCCGCGTAGGCGGGAGGGCGTGAGCGAGGGGCGCTCGGGTGAGGCGTGCGTGCGGCGTGAAAGCGGCGCTCGTACACCCGCCCGGGGCGCCCCTCCCCGATTCCCGGCGCGACGGCCCTTTTCGGTTGTCGAACGTCCGTACTTTAGGACGGCGTTGTCCGGGAATGTCGACGGGCGTGTAACAGGGGTTAGGGCCCCCTACGCGGGCGGGAAACCCCGGGACATGACCCAGAACACCCCGCTCTCCGCCCGTCTCCCGCGCCTCCCCCTTCACCCCGACGATGTGACGCAGCGTGTCCTGTCCGCCGCCCAGTTGAGGGCGCGGGGCGTGTCCGCCGCGCAGACGTCGGCCCAGTGCCTGCCGGGCGGCCCCTGGCAGCACCTGCTGCCGGGGGTCTATCTGCTGCACCCGGGCCCGCCCACCGGCCAGGAGCGGCTGCACGGGGCTCTGCTGTACGCGGGGCGCCCGCCGGTCTCCGCGCGGCGCACCGCGGCGGGCGCGCCGGACGCGGGGTACGGGGAGGCGATGGTCACCGGGGTCGCCGCGCTCGCGCTGCACGGCTTCGCCTCGGTCGCGGAGCTGGGCACACTGCACCGGATCGACGTGCTGGTCCCCCGTACCCGGCGGCTGCGGTCCACCCGGTTCGTGGAGGTGCTGCGGACCGCCTCGATGCCGGACCCGGTGGGGGTGGGCGAGGTGCCCGTCGCCCCGGTGGAGCGGGCGCTCGCGGACGCCGTGGCGGCCACCGTCGACGCGGCGGACGTCCGGCGGCTGCTGACCGAGGCGGTACGCGACGGGCACTGCGAACCGGCCGCCGTGGTACGCGAGTTGAGCGAGGCGAAGCTGCTGGGGCGGACCGCCGTGGTGAACGCGGTGGACGCCCTGCTGGCCGAGGGGCGGGCGGTGGCGGAGGCGCGGCTGTACGCGATGGTGCGCGAGTACGGGCTGCCGGAGCCGGTGTGGAACGTGGAGCTGCGGCTGCCGGGCGGGCCGGATCTCGGCGGGGTCGACGCCTACTGGCCCGATCACGCGGTGGCGGTGGAGCTGGACTCCCGGGCGCCCCGGCACGGCGCGCCCGGGCGGCGGGGCGGCCGGGCACAGGAGGACCCGCAGTGGTCCGCGTACGCCGCGAAGCGGGAGCATCTGGAGCGGCTCGGGATCACGGTCGTCCACCTCACGCCGAGGAAGCTGCGCGAGGCTCTCGACCAGCAGGCGACGGTGGTGCGGACGGCGCTGATGGCGGCGGCGGACCGGGAGCCGGCCGCGTATGTGATGGTGCTGCCGCGCTGAGCGGGCGCGGGGGTGCCGCCGTGTCGAGCGCGGGATCCGGAGCGAGGCCCTCCACACAGGGACGGCCGTCCGGCGCTGGTACGGACCACCTGTCTCAAACTCGCCCCTCCGGAGGTCACTTTCACCTCATTCATCCCTGGTGGCGCATTGCCCCCAGTGGCGGATCTCTGCCATGTCGCCAACTCGTCTCCGTCAACTCTCCACAAACCTCTGTCATTTACGACAGGGTGAGCGGTCATCCGGTACCGAATTCCGGACTCTCTCTTTCACCAACAGGGATGCTGATGACCAAGGAATCCCCCAGTTCCATACCGGGCGCGAGACGAGCGGCCCGCATAGCGGCCGCGGCGGGCCTCGTGGCCGCTCTCACCGCCACCGGTGCCGCTCCGGTGTTCGCCGTCGGCGACCCGGCTCCGGCCCCCGTCAAACCGGCCGCCACGAGCGACCGGGGCGACAAGCTCGGCAAGGCCGACGCCGACGTCCTGGCGAAGGCCGAGGCCAAGGGCGAGAAGAGCGTCACCATGATGGTCGCCACCACCCCCGGGGCGACCGAGCAGGTCAGCAAGCAGCTGGACGCCGTCGAGGGCTCCGTGCTCGGCCAGACCTACGACAAGCTCGGCTACGTCCGGGCGACGGTTCCGACGAAGAGCGCCGAGTCCACCATCAAGGCGGCCTCCAAGCTCTCCTCCGTGCTCGGCATCGATCTCAAGCAGGAGATCAAGCTGGACGACCCGACGCCCAAGGGCGACCGGGCCGCCGGTGCCAAGCAGACGAAGGCGACGGGCAGTTACGCGGCGCCGAACAAGAAGACCCCGGCGAAGAACCCGTACAACCCGTCGTTCGAGACGGGCGCGGTCGACTTCGTCAAGAAGAACCCGAAGGCCGACGGCCGCGGGATCACCATCGGTGTCCTGGACTCCGGCGTCGACCTCGGTCACCCGGCCCTGAAGAAGACCACCACCGGCGAGCGCAAGATCGTCGACTGGGTGACCGCCACCGACCCGGTGAGCGACGGGGACGGCACCTGGCTGCGGATGTCCGAGTCCGTCAGCGGCCCGACGTTCACGGCCGGCGGCAAGACGTACGCGGCCCCGGCGGGCAGCTACAAGTTCGCCACGTTCGCCGAGTCGGCCACCACCGGCGGCGACATGGCGGGCGACCTCAACCGCGACGGTGACACCACCGACGTCTGGGGCGTGCTGTACGACCCGGTCACCGGCACCACGCGGGTCGACCTGAACAGCAACGCGGACTTCTCCGACGACAAGGTCCTCAAGCCGTACAAGGAGAAGTTCCAGGTCTCCTACTTCGGTGAGGACGACCCGCGGACCCCGGTCGTCGAGCGCATCCCGTTCGTCGTCGAGACCCGCAAGGGTGTCACCTACAACGCGGCCGGCGCCAAGGCCGACTTCGTCAACATCGGTGTCATCGAGGGCTCGCACGGCACGCACGTCGCGGGTATCACCGCGGCCAACGGGCTGTTCGGCGGCGAGATGAACGGTGCCGCTCCCGGCGCCAAGATCGTCTCCTCGCGCGCCTGCACCTGGTCCGGCGGCTGCACCAACATCGCACTGACCGAGGGCATGATCGACCTCGTCGTCAACCGCGGCGTCGACATCGTCAACATGTCGATCGGCGGCCTGCCGCCGCTGAACGACGGCAACAACGCGCGTGCCGAGCTGTACAAGCGCCTCGTCGACATCTACGGCGTGCAGCTGGTCATCTCGGCCGGCAACAGCGGCCCGGGTCTCAACACCATCGGCGACCCGTCGCTCGCCGACCACGTGATCTCGGTCGGCGCGTCGATCTCCAAGGAGACGTGGGCGGCCAACTACGGCTCCAACGTCACCAAGAAGTACGACATGCTGCCCTTCTCCTCGCGCGGTCCGCGTGAGGACGGCGGCTTCACGCCGATCATCTCGGCGCCGGGCGCGTCCATCAACACCACCCAGACCTGGGCGCCGGGCGGTCCGGTCAAGGAGGCGGGTTACGACCTGCCGGCCGGCTACTCCATGCTCCAGGGCACCTCGATGGCCTCCCCGCAGGCAGCGGGCGCTGCCGCGCTGCTGCTGTCGAAAGCGAAGCAGCAGGGCATCGAGCTTCCCCCGGCCGATCTGCGTGTGGCGCTGACCAGCACCGCGGGCCACATCAAGGACGTGCCCGCGCACGTCCAGGGCTCCGGTCTGATCAACATCGTCAAGGCCTGGAAGCAGATCGCCAAGCAGGGCAAGCCCGCGCACGAGTTCTCGGTGAAGGCCCCGGTCGACACCGCGATCGACTTCGCGCTGAAGGACCCGGGCTTCGGCACCGGCCTCTACGACCGCGAGGGCGGCCTGAAGGTCGGCGAGTCCAAGGTCTACGACGTCGTCGTCACCCGCACCACGGGCCCGGACCGCGACGTCCAGCACAAGCTGACGTGGAAGAACAACGACGGCACCTTCGAGCTCAGCAGCCCCCGGTACGTCTCGCTGCCGCTCGACACGCCGGTCAAGCTGAAGGTCAAGGCCAAGGCCAAGACCGCCGGGGTGCACAGCGCCATCCTCCGGGTCGACGACAAGAAGACCTCCGGCGTCGACCACCAGATCATGACCACGGTCGTGGTCGCCCACGACCTGAAGCAGCCCGGCTACGCCTACAAGACGTCCGGCTCGGTGCAGCGCAACGGCACCACGTCGTACTTCGTGAACGTGCCGGAGGGCGCGAAGACCCTTGAGGTCGCCCTCAGCGCGCTGCGCTCGGGCAGCCAGACCCGGTTCATCGCCCTGCACCCGTACGGGACGCCGGTCGACCCGACCTCCACGATCAACTGCTACCCGAACTACGAGAACCCGGCCAACACCTGCCGCCCGGACGTGCGCTCCTACAAGGACCCGCAGCCCGGCGTGTGGGAGATCGAGGTCGAGTCGCGTCGTACGTCGCCGCTGCTGGACAACCCGTACAAGCTGGACGTCTCGCTGCTCGGCGCGGCCTTCGACCCGGCGGTGCGCACCATCGCCGAGGCGAAGGTCGGCGCTCCGGCCGCGGTCGACTGGACGGTCACCAACACCGCCGCCGCCCTCCAGGGCAAGCTCCAGGGCGGTTCGCTGGGCTCGGCCAAGGTGGACAAGCCGTCGATCTCCACGGGGCAGACCCGTGAGACCACGGTGACCATCGGGGCGGGCGTCGAGAAGCTCGACTTCGCCATCGGCGGTACGTCGGACGCCAACGCCGACCTCGACCTGTACGTCTTCCGGGGCGCCACGCAGGTCGGCAGCGGCACCACCGCCGGTTCCGAGGAGGCGGTCAGCCTGGTGAAGCCCGCCGCCGGCACGTACACCGTCGTCGTCGAGGGCTACTCGGTCCCGTCCGGGTCGACCACGTACGACTACCGCGACGTGTACTACGCGGCGTCGCTCGGCACGATCAAGGTCGACTCCTCCAAGGCGGTGAACCTGGCCAACGGCGCTTCCGCCAAGGTCGGCGCCGAGGTCGTGGTCGCCGGGGCGGCTCCCGAGGGCCGTCAGTTCTTCGGTGAGGTCCAGCTGGTCAACGCCCGCGGCACCGCCGCGGGCACCGGCAGCGTCGTGATCGAGAAGGTCACGCCGTAACGGATCCCCTGCGGTACGACGGCGGGGCGGGCGCTCTCACGAGCACCCGCCCCGCTGTGCGTGTTCCTCGTCACAGGCCGTCCGCGGCGCCGCAGATGTTTCCCCACGCAGGCACGGACGTTGCAGATTCTGCGGCCCTCGCGGGAAGAGTCCGCAGGTCGGACAATGGATTGGACAAGGCGGGCCGGGACATACGCATCATGGTGCGGCATACGGACCGCACAGACGCACAGGTGTACAGAACAGAGGAGTCCTCGTGAAGGTCGGAATCGTCGGCGCCACCGGTCAGGTCGGCACAGTCATGCTCAGGATCCTGGCCGAGCGCACCTTCCCGGTCGACGAGCTGCGGCTGTTCGCCTCCGCCCGGTCCGCGGGCTCCACGATCGACTTCCAGGGCTCCCCGGTCACCGTCGAGGACGCCTCCACGGCCGACTACACGGGCCTGGACATCGTGCTGTTCTCCGCCGGCGGCGCGACCTCGAAGGCGCTGGCCGAGAAGGTCGCCTCCCAGGGCGCCGTGGTGATCGACAACTCCTCCGCCTGGCGCAAGGACCCCGAGGTCCCCCTCGTCGTCTCCGAGGTCAACCCGCACGCGGCGAAGGTCCGCCCCAAGGGGATCATCGCCAACCCGAACTGCACGACGATGGCCGCGATGCCGGTGCTGCGCCCGCTGCACGACGAGGCCGGTCTCGAAGCGCTGACCGTCGCCACCTACCAGGCCGTCTCCGGTTCCGGGCTCGCCGGCGTCTCCGAGCTGCACGGCCAGGCCTCCAAGGTCGTCGCCGACGCCGAGAAGCTGGTCCACGACGGCGAGGCCGTGGACTTCCCCGAGCCCGGCGTCTACAAGCGCCCGATCGCCTTCAACGTGCTGCCGCTGGCCGGCTCGATCGTGGACGACGGCTCGTTCGAGACGGACGAGGAGCAGAAGCTCCGCAACGAGTCCCGCAAGATCCTGGAGATCCCGGAGCTGAAGGTCTCCGGCACCTGCGTCCGGGTCCCGGTCTTCTCCGGCCACTCGCTCCAGATCAACGCCCGCTTCGCCCGCCCGATCGGCGTCGAGCGCGCCCACGAGCTGCTGAAGGACGCCGAAGGCGTCGAGCTGTCCGAGATCCCGACCCCGCTCCAGGCGGCCGGCAAGGACGCCTCCTACGTCGGCCGCATCCGGGTCGACGAGACCGTGGACAACGGCCTCGCGCTGTTCGTCTCCAACGACAACCTCCGCAAGGGCGCGGCGCTGAACGCCGTGCAGATCGCGGAGCTGGTGGCGGCCGAGCTGAAGGGCTGACGCGCGGCACGCACTCCCGTACCCGTACGGAAAGGGGCGGCCACCGGTGTGCACCGGTGCCCGCCCCTTTGTGTGTACGGGTCAGAGGGCGAGGTGGCGGCGCAGAGCCTTGTCGATCTCCGCCATGCGCTGACGGGGCACCTCACCGAGGCGCTTCAGAATCCGGTCGGGAGAGACCGCCCGGATCTGTTCGCACTGAACCTTGGAGTTCTGCGGAAGGCGGCTCTCCTCCGCGGTGAGAAGCACCTGGAAGCTGAGGATCCGCGAAGTGTTCGAGGTCAGGGGCACCACGGCGACGACGCCCCTACCGGACACCTCGGCCGACCGGTTGGCGGCGTTGTTGGAGACGATCACCGCCGGACGCACCTTGTTGGCTTCGCTCCCCCGCGCGGGCTCCAGGTCCACGAGGTGGATGTCGCCCCTACGCATCCGTGAGCCCGTCGGCCACCGTGCGGTCCCACAGAGCGGCGTCCTCACTCGCGTCCCACTCCTGGAACGCCTCGGTGTACTCCGCCTCCAGGCCCGCGGTGCGCAGCGACTCGATAGCGGCGTGTATGACAGCGGACCGGGAACCCGCGTCGGTCTTCGCCGCGTACTCGTCGACGAAGGCGACATCCTCCTGAGGCAGGCTCACACTGATCTTCATACCAGCGATGCTACCAACGGTAGGAAGAAGGCGCTACCCATCGTCCAGCAGGGCCGGACATGGAAGGATGATCCGAAACGTCACCATCAAAGGAGATGACCGCGTGCCTGGCACGAATCTGACCCGCGAAGAGGCACAGGAGCGGGCGCGCCTGCTGACCGTGGACGCGTACGAGATCGATCTCGACCTCTCCGGAGCGCAGGAGGGCGGCACCTACCGGTCCGTGACCACCGTGCGCTTCGACTCCGCGGAGGCCGGTGCGGAGACCTTCATCGACCTGGTCGCCCCGGCCGTCCACGAGGCGGTGCTCAACGGTGAGGCGCTGGACGTCGCCGCCGTGTTCCGTGATTCCCGGATCGCCCTGGCCGGGCTGCGCGAGGGCGCCAACGAGCTGAAGGTCGTCGCCGACTGCTCGTACACCAACACCGGTGAGGGCCTGCACCGGTTCGTCGACCCGGTCGACGAACAGGCCTACCTGTACACGCAGTTCGAGGTGCCCGACGCCCGCCGCGTCTTCGCCTCGTTCGAGCAGCCGGACCTGAAGGCGACCTTCCGGTTCACCGTGAAGGCCCCCTCCGGCTGGACGGTCATCTCGAACTCGCCGACGCCGGAGCCGAAGGACGACGTCTGGGCGTTCGAGCCGACGCCGCGCATCTCCACGTACATCACGGCCCTCATCGTCGGCCCGTACCACTCGGTGCACAGCACGTACGAGAAGGACGGCCAGACCGTCCCGCTCGGCATCTACTGCCGCCCCTCGCTGGCGGAGTACCTGGACGCGGACGACATCTTCGCCGTGACCCGGCAGGGCTTCGAGTGGTTCCAGGAGAAGTTCGACTACGCGTACCCGTTCGCCAAGTACGACCAGCTCTTCGTCCCGGAGTTCAACGCGGGCGCGATGGAGAACGCGGGCGCGGTCACCATCCGCGACCAGTACGTCTTCCGCTCCAAGGTGACGGACGCGGCGTACGAGGTCCGCGCCGAGACGATCCTGCACGAGCTGGCCCACATGTGGTTCGGCGACCTCGTGACCATGGAGTGGTGGAACGACCTCTGGCTGAACGAGTCGTTCGCCACCTACACCTCGATCGCCTGCCAGGCGGACGCGGCGGGCTCGAAGTGGCCGCACTCCTGGACGACGTTCGCCAACTCCATGAAGACCTGGGCGTACCGGCAGGACCAGCTGCCGTCCACGCACCCGATCATGGCGGACATCAGCGACCTGGAAGACGTCCTCGTCAACTTCGACGGGATCACGTACGCCAAGGGCGCCTCGGTGCTCAAGCAGCTTGTGGCGTACGTCGGCAAGGACGCGTTCTTCCAGGGCGTGCAGGCGTACTTCAAGGCGCACGCCTTCGGCAACACCCGCCTCTCCGACCTGCTGGGCGCGCTGGAGAAGACCTCCGGACGGGACCTGAAGACCTGGTCGAAGGCGTGGCTGGAGACGGCCGGGATCAACATCCTGCGCCCGGAGATCGAGACCGACGAGAACGGCGTCGTCACCTCCTTCACCGTGCTCCAGGAGGCCCCGGCGCTGCCCGCCGGCGCCAAGGGCGAGCCGACGCTGCGCCCGCACCGGATCGCCATCGGCGCCTACGACCTCGACGCGGACGGCAAGCTCGTGCGCACCGACCGGATCGAGCTGGACGTCGACGGCGAGCGCACGGAGGTGCCCGCCCTGGTGGGCAAGGCCCGTCCGGCGGTCGTCCTGCTCAACGACGACGACCTGTCGTACGCGAAGGTCCGCCTGGACGCCGAGTCGCTGCGGGTCGTCACCGAGCACCTGGGCGACTTCGCCGAGTCGCTGCCGCGCGCCCTGAGCTGGGCCTCGGCCTGGGACATGACCCGCGACGGCGAGCTGGCGACCCGCGACTACCTCTCGCTGGTGCTCTCCGGCATCGGCAAGGAGTCGGACATCGGCGTCGTCCAGTCGCTGCACCGCCAGGTGAAGCTGGCGCTCGACCTGTACGCGGCCCCGGAGACCCGTGAGGGCGCGCTCAACCAGTGGACCGACGCGACGCTGGCGCACCTGCGCGCCTCGGAGCCGGGCAGCGACCACCAGCTGGCGTGGGCGCGCGCCTTCGCGGCCACGGCCCGCAACCCGCAGCAGCTGGACCTGCTCCAGTCGCTGCTGGACGGCACCGAGTCGATCGAGGGCCTGGCCGTCGACACCGAGCTGCGGTGGGCGTTCGTGCAGCGGCTGGCGGCGGCCGGGCTGCTGGACGAGGAGGAGATCGCCGCCGAGTACGAGCGGGACAAGACCGCCGCGGGCGAGCGCCACGCGGCGTCCGCGCGGGCGGCCCAGCCGTCCGAGGAGGCCAAGGCCCAGGCGTGGGCGGCGGTCGTCGAGTCCGGCGAGCTGCCCAACTCGCTCCAGGAGGCGGTCATCTCCGGCTTCGTCCAGCCGGACCAGCGTGAGCTGCTGGCCCCGTACACGGAGAAGTACTTCGCCTCGGTGAAGGAGGTCTCGGACTCGCGCAGCCACGAGATGGCCCAGCAGATCATCGTGGGCCTCTACCCGGCCCTCCAGGTCTCGCAGGAGACCCTGGACGCCACCGACGCCTGGCTGGCCTCGGCCGAGCCGAGCGCGGCCCTGCGCCGGCTGATGTCGGAGTCGCGGTCCGGTGTGGAGCGCGCCCTGAAGGCCCAGGCGGCGGACGCGGCGGCGGCCACGGCCTGACCCGCACCCCCGGAGGGGCGTCTTCCTCGCTGCGGCGGATTCGTCGCGGCGGAGGGGGCGCCCCTTCGGCGTACGTCCGCGCGCGGGTGGGTCTCCCGTGGCCTACGGTCCGAAGGGTCGTCGCATGATGCTTCGGCCGCAGGCCACGGGAGGGTTCGGATGCCCGGCTCCGCCGCCGTGCCGGTCGTGCTGGCCCTGTGCGCGGGGCTGCTGACGGGCCCGTCGCCCGCGCCCGCCGCTGCCGTGCCTGCCGTCGCCACGGCCCCCGCCGCCGACTGCCGGGCCGGTCCGGCGGGCTGCTACGACCTCTACACGTACGGCTACACCCTGGGGCTGCACCCCTTCACCGGGCCGGACGCCGTACGGCGGCAGCTGACCGACCACTTCTGGCTGTTCCCGGTCAGCGGTGGGTGTGCGGGGCGGATCCGGGCCGGGGCGCGGTGCGAGCTGCTGGGCGGCAACCCGGTCGAGGTCGAGTACATCGGGGACGACTTCTTCCAGATCAACACGCTGCCGGGCCATCAGCTGGGCCGGGGCATGCACATCCGCTTCGCGTTCTCGCGGACCCTCGGCTTCCACACGATGACGGTCCGGGCCTGGCAGGACCGGCCCACCGACTGCACGGGCGAGGCCTTCTGCAACGGGGTGAACCGGGCGTTCGCCTGGGTGACCTGGCGGGTGCTGGCCAAGACGCTGCGCTTCACGGCGTACGCGGCCTGAGCGGCCGACCCGCCGGGCCGCCGGGTCCGTTGGAAACCGCCCGGCGGGCGGGCGCTGATGCGCAACCGTCCGCCGGGCGGGAACCGGGGGCCGCCAGGAGGCCTTACGGGGTTACGCGCCCGACTCCTCGTAGCGGCGGGTCAGCTCGGCCGCGCCGGACTCCGTGAGGGTGCCGTGCAGCCGCATCCGGGCCACGCCGCCGTCGGGGAAGGCGTCGAGGCGGACGTGGGTGACGACGGCCTGGGCGCGCAGCACGAAGCGGTGCAGGGTGTCGGGCTGGAGGCGGGTGCGCGGGAGGATCTCGAACCACTCGCCGGTGTCGCCGTTGCGGCCCTGGAGGGCGATCCAGCCGGCGGAGTTGCCCTTGAGGTAGGCGGTGTCGATCTCGATCGCGCGGACCGCGCCCTGGGCGGGGAGGCGGAAGCGCACCCAGTCGTTGGTGTCGCGGACCCGGCGGCGGCGGTTCTCCCAGCCGTCGTCCATCTTGCGGGAGGTGCCCGGCAGGATGATCTGGGTGGGCGAGGAGTAGAAGCGGTCGGAGGCGTCCTCGTACGTACCGCCGTTGAGGACCGAGATCAGGTCGACCGTGCCGAGCGCGGCGAGCCAGGCCGGGTCCGGGACGACCTCGCCGTGCACGCGGAGGCGGGCGATGCCGCCGTCGGGGTGCTGGCAGAGGCGGATGTGGGTGTAGCGGCGGCCGCTCGTGATCTCGAAGGCGTTGGCCGCGTGGCCGCGTACGGGGGTGGGCGGGAGGATCTCCTCCCACTTCACGTCGTCGGCGAGCAGCTGCTCGGGGCCCGGGGCGCCCTCGACGGAGGTGGCCTGCACGGATACGCGCTGCGGGTAGTTGCCGCGGAAGTGGGCGGTGTCCACGACCAGGCCGCGGATGATGCCGGGCGCGCCGAGGCGGACGATCGCCCAGTCGTGGTCCTCGGGGGCGGGGAAGGGGTGGTCGGCGTCGGCGCCGCGGCGGCGGCGGGTCTCCCAGCCGTCCATGATCTTGCCCTTGTGCCCGAAGTGCTCGGGGTCGAAGACGGCGCGCTCGCGGATCAGGAGGTTCTCGCGCTCGGCGAAGAACTCGTCGTTGGCGGCGATCACTCCCGCTCCGAGGCGGCGGTCGGCGAGGTCGACCAGCTCGGTGAAGGCGAGGTCCCCGGCCTCGCGGTAGTCGGCGTACGGGTCGCCGCCGCCGTAGGGCGCGGCGTCATTGGCATGGGGGTCGGTGTCGGAGTTCTGGAATGTGGTCTCGCTCGCGTCGAAGGTCATGTCTCTTACCCTGACGCCACCGGACCCATCAGGTCCAGCGAAAGTTTTCGCAGATACCGTTCAGCTCAACTGAAAGATCGAGCGGTCTCGGTGAGTGCCGCGAGGACGCGGGCCACCGCCGGCCCGCTCTCCGCCCCGTGCCGGACCGCCGCCACCACATGGCGGCGCGGCCGGTCCGCCTCCAGCACCCGCATCACCACGTCCTCGCGGCGCTCCCGGGCGGCCATCCGGGGCACCAGCGCCACGCCCATGCCCGCCTCGACCAGGGCGAGGATCGCGGTCCAGCCGGCGGCGCTGTGGGCCTGCTCGGGGACGAAGCCGGCCGCCTCGCAAGCGGAGGTGGTGATCTCGGACCAGGGCCCGGAGCCGCCGAAGATCCAGCGGTCGGCCGCCAGGTCCGCGAGGCGCAGTCCGGGCGCGTCGGCGAGCGGGTGACCGGCGGGGAGCGCCACGTCGAGCGGGTCGGCGAGCAGCGGGAAGAGGCTGAAGCGGGGGTCTCGGGCGGTGGGCGCGTGGGCGGCCAGCGAGAGGGCCAGGTCCACCTCGCCCGCGGTGAGCAGCTCGTACGCCTGGGCGGCCTCGGCCTCCCGGACGCGTACGTCGGGCCCCGGGCGGTCCCCGTCGCGCAGCAGCCGGACGGCGGGGACGACGAGGGCGGGCACGGCGGTGGAGAACGCGGCGACCCTGACCTCTCCGGCCTCGCCGCGCAGATAGCCGGTCAGTTCGGCCTCGGCCCGCTCCAGCTGGGCGAAGACGGCCTCGGCGTGGCGCAGGACGAGGTGGGCGGCGTCGGTGAGGCGGACCCGGCGGCCCTGGGCCTCCAGGAGGTCCACGCCGAGCTGCTTGGCGAGATTGGTGAGCTGCTGGGAGACCGCGGAGGGGGTCATCAGGAGCGCCTCGGCGGTCGCTGTGACCGTGCCCCGGTCGCGCAGGGTGCGCAGGATGCGGAGCTTCTTGACGTCCCACTCGGTCATGGGCGCAACCTACCGGGCGGGCGCGGGCCACGGGATGTCCGTCCGGGGCCGCACGCACCGGTGCGCCGCGCGGTGGTTCTCACCGGCGGCGCACCCGTCGAGCGTGTTGTACGTATCGGACGTGTCGTACGTGTGCGGGTCAGACCTGCTTCTTGGACTTGTCCAGGACCATCACCAGGGCCGTGATCACCACGAACAGGGCGATGGGCGCGACCACGTAGAGACCGATGGTCTCGATCGCGCTCAGGCGCGGAGCCGGGTCGTCACCGTCGTCGGGCGTGAGCGCGAGCGCCGGGGCCGACATGAGCAGCATCATCAGCGTCGTCCCGGCCGCAACGACGCCGGCGCGCATAGCGTTCTTCTTGTCCACGGTGCCAACGTAGCGAACGCCTAGGGACGGCGCTCGCCCGGGGGTGCCGTATGAGGCTTTCGGGGCCTGAGGACCTCCATCAGCGCGTGCAGCCGGGGCGAGGCGGTGATCTCCTCCAGGGTGACCGGATGACCCTCGGGGTCGGCGATCGGGAGCCTCCAGTTGGGGTACTGGTCCCAGGTGCCGGGAAGATTCTGCGGGCGGCGGTCGCCCACGGTGTCGGGGAGCCAGACGCCGGTCATCCGGGCGGGGGTGCGCCGCAGGAAGCGGTGGACGGCCCGGACGGCGGCCTCCTCGTCGCCGTCGCCCTCGGGGAGCATCCGCAGCCGGGCCAGAAGGGCCAGCCACTCGGCGGTGTCGGTGGCGTCCTCGGTCAGCTCCTCCTCCAGGGAACGGGTGAGCAGCCCGAGACGGTGACGCAGCGTCACATGATCGCCGGTCAGCCGGGCGGCGGTGGACGGCAGATCGTGGGTGGTGGCGGTGGCCAGGCAGTCCCGGCGCCACTTCTCCGGGGCGAGCGGCCGGCCGTCGCCTTCCCAGTCGCGCTCGAACCAGAGCACCGAGGTGCCGAGCACCCCGCGCCGGGCGAGCGCCTCGCGGACCCCGGGGGCGACGGTGCCGAGGTCCTCACCGACGACGGCGGCCCCGGCCCGGTGGGCCTCCAGGACGAGGACGGCGAGCATGGCCTCGGCGTCGTACGCGACGTACGTGCCGTCGGTGGGCGGGCGGCCCTCGGGGACCCACCAGAGCCGGAAGAGTCCCATCACGTGGTCGATGCGCAGGGCTCCCGCGTGGGCCAGCAGTCCGCGCAGCAGGCCCCGGTAGGCGGCGTAACCGGTGGCGGCGAGGACGTCGGGGCGCCAGGGCGGCAGGCCCCAGTCCTGGCCGCGGGCGTTGAACGCGTCGGGCGGCGCGCCGACGGACATGCCGTGGGCGAAGGCCTCCTGCTGGGACCAGGTGTCGGCGCCGGCCGGATGCACGCCGACGGCGAGGTCGTGGACGATGCCGACACCCATCCCGGCGTCCTCGGCGGCCCGCTGGGCGGCGGCGAGCTGGCCGGCGGTCAGCCAGGCGAGGCGGCAGTGGAAGTCGACCCGGTCCAGCAGCTCGGAGCGGGCGCGGGAGGTGCCCGGGGAGCGGGGGTCGCGCAGGGCCTCGGGCCAGGTGTGCCAGTCGGGGCCGTGGACCTCGGCGAGGGCGCACCACAGGGCGTGGTCCTCCAGCGCCTGCCCCTGCTCGGCCAGGAAGTCGCAGTAGTCGGCGCGGCGGCCGGGGGTGAGGGGCACCTGGACGACCAGCTCCAGGGCCTGGCGCTTCAGCTCCCAGACGGCGTCCCGGTCGATCAGGGCGCCCTTGTTCAGCACGGCCTCGCTGAGCGCGGCGGCGTCCTGCCGGAGGTCGTCCAGGGTGGCCCGGTCGCGGACGTGGCCGTACTCGGGGATCGACTCGACGTGCAGGTGGACCGGGTCGGGGAAGCGGCGCGAGGAGGGGCGGTACGGGGAGGGGTCGGTGGGCTTCCCGGGAACGGCCGCGTGCAACGGGTTGACCTGCACGAACCCGGAGCCGACGCTGCGCCCGGCCCAGACGGCGAGGTCCGTCAGGTCCCCGAGGTCACCCATGCCCCAGGAGCGGGCGGAGAGCAGGGAGTAGAGCTGCACCAGGAAGCCGTGGGTGCGCTCGGGCGGCTGTGGCACGCGGGGCGGGGCGGCGACGAGGGTGGCGGTGGCCCGGCGGTTGTCCGGCGTACGGACGTGGATGCGGTGGACGCCGTGGGGCGGCGGAATCCACCAGGCGGGAGGCGCGGGGGCGGCGGCCTCGTCACCCCGAGGCGGAACGACTCCCTCGGCGGTCTCGGCGGTCTCACCCGGAGCCGCCCCCGGGGCGTCGGCGGCCGGGGAGCCAGGAGCCGGGGAGCCGGCGGGAGCGCCGGGGGCCGGGCCCGCCGCCCGGGCCCGCATGCTCAGCGGGGCGGGCGGGCGGCCCGCGGGGTGTCCCGAGGAATCGGACGGCTCCGGCTCGACCGTGACGGTCGAGCCGGGGGGCAGGCCGGCCAGAGCGGACGGCAGGGGCTCGCCGGCCCAGACCACCACGGTCGGCGGCAGCAGGCGCGAGCGGGACTCCGCGGCGGCGAGGCACTTCCGTACGTCCGCCGGAGTGCCGGCGTCGACGCCCAGCGCGGCGAGCACGGCGATGACCGTGTCGTCGGGGACGGACACCGTGACATCCGGCGACGGGGAGTAGGAGGTGGCGACACCGTGCAGTGCGGCGAGCCGGGACAAGCCCATTCAGACTCCTGGGTACTCCATGCCCCCCGCGGTGCCGGGTGCGGTCGGCTCGCTGGTCAGTGGGGCGACGGCGGCGAGCGGCGGCTCGCTCGTGAGAGGTGTGGCATCGGCGAGCGGCGGCTCGCTGGTCAGCGGCGCGGAATCGGCGAACGAGGATTCGCCGAGGAGCAGGGAGACATCGGCGAGCGGCGGCCCGCTGATCAGGTGGGCGACGTCGGACAGGGGAAGTTCGCTGGTCAGCGGCCCGGACGTGGACTGGGTGGGTACCTGTTTGGAGAGGGCGGAGAGCAGAAGCTGCGCAGCTGCGGGCATGGTGGCCTCCTGGCCGTGGAGAACAGGACACAGCAGACCTACCCAGGCCTCGCCCCGGCAGACGTGGACGTGATGCAGGCGTTATGACAACGAGCACAACGTGCCCTGGGTCACATTCCGTTCCCCCGTACGGCAGGTATGAGCCGTTTTCAGCCACTCCCGTCCGTCACACCAGCCCCACAGGGCCCGAGGTGTCACGATTTCCGGCAATTCCGGCAGAACGGCCAAGCGCATTGACACCCTTGCGCCCGGGTGGTGGGCTCGGAGCCCGCCAGCGGCAGTGGGTACGTACGGAAGGGGACGCGACGTGCGGATCGGGCGCAGAAGGCAGGCGACGGCCGTGGCCGCCGCAGTGATCGGCGGACTCCTCGGTTCCGTCTCCGTCGCTCCGTCGGCGGTGGCCGCCCCCGCCGATCCCGGCCGGCCCGTCACCGACACCGCCGACCGTGCCGACAGCGCGCGGACGCCGTCCGTATGGCCCCGCCCGCAGAGCATGAGGACCACCGGGCCCGCCGTGGAACTCGGTTCCGAGGCCACACTCGTCGCCGCGCCGGACGCCGATCCGTACGCCGTCGAACAGACGCGCTCGCTGCTGCGCTCGGCGGGCGTCCGGACCCTGCACGAGAGCCTGCCCGGCCGTGGCCCCGTGATCCGGCTCGGCGGCACGGGCGCCGGCGAGGCGCTGCGGGCGCTGCGCGCCCCCGACCGGGCCGATCTGCCGTCGGGCGGCTACCGGCTCGCGGTCGGCGAGGCCGCCGGGCGGGCCACCGTCGCACTGGAAGGGCTCGGCGGGGACGGCCTGTTCCACGCCGTCCAGACCCTGCGTCAGCTGGTCGCCGGCGGATCGGTGGCCGGGGTGACCGTCCGGGACTGGCCGGGAACCGCCGTACGCGGCATGGCCGAGGGGTTCTACGGACAGCCGTGGACCCGCGACGAGCGGCTCGCCCAGATCTCCTTCATGGGCCGCACCAAGCAGAACCGCTATCTCTACGCGGCGGGCGACGACCCCTACCGGCTGGCGCGCTGGCGCGAGCCCTACCCCGCGGACCAGCGGGCCGACTTCCGGGCGCTGGCCGAGCGGGCGCGCGCCGAGCACGTCACGCTCGGCTGGGCGCTCTCCCCCGGCCAGGCGATGTGCATGGCGTCCGACCAGGACGTCAGGGCGCTGACCAAGAAGGTCGACGCGATGTGGGCGCTGGGCATCCGGGTCTTCCAGCTCCAGTTCCAGGACGTCAGCTACAGCGAGTGGCACTGCGATCTGGACTCCGAGACCTTCGGCAGCGGCCCGAAGGCGGCGGCCCGCGCCCAGGCCCGGGTGGCGGGCGCCCTCGACCGGCATCTGGCGGAGCGGTACCCGGACGCGGCCCCGCTCTCCGTGCTGCCGACGGAGTTCTACCAGGACGGGGCCACCGACTACCGCACCGCGCTGGCGGCCGAGCTGGACGACCGGGTGCAGGTGGCCTGGACGGGTGTCGGGGTGGTCCCGAAGAAGATCACCGGGGGTGAACTGGCCGGGGCCCGTGCCGCGTTCCGCCACCCGCTCGTGACGATGGACAACTACCCGGTCAACGACTACGCCCAGGACCGCATCTTCCTCGGCCCGTACACCGGCCGGGATCCGGCGGTGGCGAGCGGTTCGGCGGCGCTGCTGGCCAACGCCATGGAGCAGCCGTCCGCCTCCCGGATCCCGCTGTTCACCGCCGCCGATTTCGCGTGGAACCCGAAGGGGTACGACCCCGCCGCGTCCTGGCGGGCGGCGATCGACGATCTGGCGGGCGGGGACGCGTCCGCCCGGGACGCGCTGCTGGCCCTGGCCGGGAACAGCGCGGGCTCGGTGCTCGGCGCGGAGGAGTCCGCCTACCTCCAGCCCCTGTTCGACGCCTTCTGGAGCACCCGCGCCGACGCCTCCCGCCGCGACCGGGCGGCGGACACGCTGCGGGCGGCGTTCTCCGTGATGCGGCAGGCCCCGGAGCGGCTGAAGACCCCCGCGGAGGGCCGGCTCACCGACGAGGTGCGCCCCTGGACCGAGCAGCTGGCCCGCTACGGCCGGGCCGGTGAGCTGGCGGTGGACCTGCTCCAGGCCCAGGCCGCCGGGGACGGGGCCGCCGCCTGGCGCATCCAGCTGGCCCTGGAGCCGCTGCGCGAGGAGATCGGGGCGGGCCGGGCCACGGTCGGCAAGGGGGTGCTGGACCCGTTCCTGGACAAGGCGGCGAAGGTGGCCGCCGGGTGGAACGGCACCGACCGCGCCTCGGGCCGGGTCACCAAGGACGCCGACGGTTATACGGTCCGGCTGGACGCGCCCCGCCCGGTGGAGGCCGTCACGGCGCTCGCCGAACCCGGGCACGCCCTCGCCGACGCGGTCGTGGAGGCCCATGTGCCCGGCGAGGGGTGGCGGCCCCTCGGGCGGCTCTCGCCGAGCGGCTTCACCCAGACCGCCGCGAAGGGGCTGCGCGCCGACGCCGTACGGGTCACCGTGCCGGAGGCCGCCCGGAGCGCCCGGCCGCCGTATCTCAGCCCGACGCTGCCCGCCGCACCCGCTGTCGTGGCGGGGACCCCGCAGGTGCGGGCCCTGGTGCCGTGGTTCGGCGACGAGCCCGCGGCCACGCTCGACCTGAAGCACGGCGAGACCGACGCGGAGATCGGCGGCGAACCCCAGCGGGTCGCGGCGCGGCTGGCGGGCCGGCGTCCGGTCGAGGTCAAGGGCAAGCTCACCGCGAAGGCCCCGAAGGGCATCGAGGTGCGGGTCCCGAAGCAGACGACCGTGCCACGCGGATCGCGTACGGAGGTGCCCGTCGACATCACCGTCCCGAAGGACACCCCGGCGGGCGAGTACGAGGTGCCGCTGACCTTCGGCGGCCAGGAGTCCACGCTGACCGTGCGGGCCTTCCCGCGTACGGGCGGCCCGGATCTGGCGCGTACGGCCAAGGCCTCCTCGTCCGGCGACGAGACCCCGGACTTCCCCGCGTCGGCGGCCACCGACGGCGATCCGGAGACCCGGTGGTCCTCGCCGGTGGAGGACGGCGCCTGGTGGCAGACCGAGCTGGAGAAGCCGGTGCGGCTGGGCCAGGTGGTGCTGAGCTGGCAGGACGCGTACGCCTCCCGCTACCGCGTACAGGTCTCCGCCGACGGCCGCGTCTGGCGCACCGCCGCGACCGTGACGGAGGGCCGGGGCGGGCGCGAATCGGTCCGGATGGACGCGAAGGACACCCGGTTCGTCCGGGTGCAGGGCGACCGCCGGGCCACGGAGTACGGCTACTCGCTCTGGTCGGTGGAGGCGTACGCGGTCGCGGACGACTGAGCCGTACGGGAAAGACCGGGACTGAGCCGTACGGGGGAGCCGACCGGACGACCGGGGACGACGAAGGCCCGGTCTCAGGCGGACACGCCGTCGATCCGGGCCATCACGTCGTCCGCGCCGAACGGTTGCAAATACGGCAGCCAGCGCGGATCGCGGTGCCCGGTACCGATGATCCGCCAGGCCAGGCCGGTCGGCGGGGCGGGCTGATGGCGCAGCCGCCAGCCGAGCTCGGGCAGATGGCGGTCGGCCTTGACGTGGTTGCAGCGGCGGCAGGCCGCCACCACGTTGTCCCAGGCGTGCTGTCCGCCGCGGCTGCGCGGAATGACGTGGTCGACGCTGGTCGCGGCCGCCCCGCAGTACATGCAGCGCCCGCCGTCCCGGGCGAACAGCGCCCGCCGGGTGAGCGGGACGGGGCCCCGGTAGGGCACCCGGACGAAGCGCTTGAGCCGGACCACACTGGGTGCGGGCACGGCACGGGTGGCACTGTGCAGAAAGGCGCCGGACTCCTCAAGACAGATGGCCTTGTTCTCGAGGACGAGGACGAGCGCGCGGCGGAGCGGTACGACGCCGAGCGGCTCGTACGACGCGTTGAGAACCAGGACGTGCGGCACGGTGGATGCCTCCTTGTACGCCGGCGGCGCGTGGCTCGCGCCGGGACGATCCGATCTCAGTCTCTCCTCATGCCTGGTCAAAGCGCCACCACGTACGGGTAACGGGCCGGGAGGATTTTTCTCACCCCGGGCCCCACGCGCCGTTCCGCGGCGGCGAACAGGTGCCTCACCAGGGCGGCCGTCCGCGCTGTGCGATCGGCCACAGCACGGGTGTTCCCGGTGAGACCCGTCTCTCCTCCCGCGACGGCAAGGATCCACTCCCCCGGCTTCGTTAGTGTTATTGACCAGCCGTCGTCCCCCTGGAGGTCCTCGTCGTGTCCCTGTCCGCCCTCTTGGCCGCAGCCCCGTCTCCCGAGCCGGTCGGCTCGCTGGGCGAAGCCGCCGAACAGGCCGGGAACGCCGCGGGCTGGGTCGAGGAGAACTGGTCCACCTGGCTGAGCACCGGGTTGCGCATCCTGCTGATCGTCGCCGTGGCGATCACGCTGCGTTATCTGATCCGACGTGCCCTGACCAACCTGATAGACCGGATGAACCGCAGCGCCCAGGCCGTGGAGGGCACGGCGCTCGGCGGGCTGCTGGTGAACGCGGAGCGCAGACGCCAGCGCTCGGAGGCGATCGGCTCGGTGCTGCGCTCGGTGGCCTCGTTCCTGATCATGGGCACGGCCGCCCTGATGATCCTGGGCGCCTTCAAGATCAACCTGGCGCCACTTCTGGCCTCGGCCGGTGTCGCGGGTGTGGCGCTCGGCTTCGGCGCCCGCAACCTGGTCACGGACTTCCTCTCCGGCGTCTTCATGATCCTGGAGGACCAGTACGGGGTCGGCGACTCGATCGATGCGGGCGTGGCCTCCGGCGAGGTCATCGAGGTGGGGCTGCGCGTCACCAAGCTGCGCGGCGAGAACGGCGCGATCTGGTACGTCCGCAACGGCGAGGTGAAGCGGATCGGCAACCTCAGCCAGGGCTGGTCCACGGCCGGGGTCGATGTCACGGTGCGCCCGACCGAGGACCTGGAGCAGGTCCGCAAGGCGATCACCGCTGCGGCCGAGAGCATGACCAAGCAAGAGCCCTGGTCGGAGCAGCTGTGGGGTCCGGTCGAGGTGCTCGGCCTGGACGAGGTGCTGCTGGACTCGATGACGGTGCGGGTGACCGCGAAGACGATGCCGGGCAAGTCGGTCGGCGTGGAGCGGGAGCTGCGCTGGCGCATCAAGCAGGCGCTGGACGACGCGGGCATCCGGATGGTCGGCACCCTGCCGCTCCAGCCGGACGGCGAGGGCGCCGATCCGACGGCGGGGATGGCCGCCCCTTCCGCCTACGCCTCGGCCGTCTCCCCTCAGTCGCTGGCGGCGACCCCGATACCTCCGGCGAACCTGAACAAGTAGCCCCCTCCTCGACGCCCCCGGCCACCCCCTGGACCCCAGGACGGCGGCCGGGGGTGTCGTCGTGTCAGGTAACGCTTTGATTGCCGGACGGGTGGCACCCATTGACGCCCCGGTGACCAGCGCCCTACCGTCCTCCCAAGCGAATAGGAAACTTTCCTAACAGAGTCGCGGCGGACCTCACGGGAGAACGTCGCGGACGGACGTCACGGGACGTGAGTCCCTGACAGAGGGCGGTGCATCCACGATGGCGGGAACCACTCCGGGCCCACCCGGCGCGTCCGGCACTCCAGGCACCCCGCGCGTCCTGCGGGCCATGAACGACCGGGCCGCCCTCGATCTGCTGCTGGAGCACGGGCCGCTCTCCCGGACCCGGATCGGCAAGCTGACCGGGCTCTCCAAGCCCACCGCCTCCCAGCTGCTGGCCCGACTGGAGGCGGCGGGGCTCGTCGTCGCCACCGGCACCAGCGAGGGGCGCCCCGGGCCCAGCGCGCAGCTCTACACGGTGAACCCGCGCGCCGCCCATGTCGCCGGGCTCGACGTGAACGGGCAGCGCATCGTCGCCGCCGTCGCGGACGTGACCGGGGCGACCGTCGGGCAGTTCGAGCTGGCCACTCCGGGGCGGCGCGCCGACAGCGTGGTGCGGCAGGTCGCCGACGCGCTGGACGGGGCGGTGAAGGAGGCGGGGCTGACCCGCGCGGACGTCCACCGGATCGTCATCGGCACCCCGGGCGCGTTCGACCCGGGCACCGGGCGGCTGCGGTACGCCTCGCACCTGCCCGGCTGGCACTCCCCCACCCTGCTGGACGAGCTGGCCGCGTTCCTGCCGATGCCGGTGGAGTACGAGAACGACGTCAACCTCGTCGCCGTCGCCGAGCAGCGCCTCGGCGCGGCCCGCGGCCACGAGGACTTCGTGCTGCTGTGGAACGAGGAGGGCCTCGGCGCCGCCCTCGTCATCAACGGCCGGCTGCACCGCGGCTTCACCGGCGGCGCGGGCGAGGTCGGCTTCCTGCCGGTGCCCGGCACCCCCCTGGTCCGCCAGGTCGTCAAGGCCAACAGCGGCGGCTTCCAGGAGCTGGCGGGCGCCCAGGCGGTGCCCCGGCTCGCGAAGGCGCTGGGCATCGACACCCCGCAGCAGCCGTACGCGAAGGTCGCCGCCGAACTGCTGGCGCGGGCGGCCGACGCGTACGAGGAGGACGAGGCGCTCACCGAGCTGCTGCGCCAGTACGCCCAGCGGCTCGCCACCGGCCTCGCCTCCGTCACCGCCGTCCTGGACCCCGGGCTGATCGTGCTCTCCGGCAGGGCGGTCGCGGCGGGCGGCGAGATCCTGCGCTCCCTGATCCAGTCCGAGCTGGCCGAGCTGGCCGCCTCCCGGCCGCGTCTCGTCGTCGGCGAGATCGACCGCACCCCCGTCCTGCGCGGCGCCCTGGAGAGGGCGCTCGCCGACACCCGCGACGAAGTGTTCGACACCTCGCGCTGAGCCCGTCCCCTTCTTCCCGTTCGTGCCGTCTGCTTTCTTCCCCGTCCTTGGTCCCTGGGAGTTTCGTCATGCGCACCAACCGTCTCACCAGCACCGCTGTCGCCGTCGCCGCGATATCGGTGCTCGCCACCGCGTGTACCGGCCAGTCCGAGGCCGGCGCCTCCGACGACCCGGACGCGAAGACCACGATCAACTTCTGGCACGGCTGGAGCGCGCCCGCCGAGGTGAAGGCGGTCCAGGACAACATCGACCGGTTCGAGAAGGCCCACCCGAACATCACGGTGAAGGTCTCCGGCAACATCAACGACGACAAGCTCAACCAGGCGCTGCGCGCGGGCGGTTCGGACGGGCCGGACGTGGTCTCGTCCTTCACCACGGCCAACGTCGGCAAGTTCTGCTCGTCGGGCGCCTTCACCGATCTGAAGCCGTTCATCGAGAAGTCGAAGCTGGACCTGGAGAAGACCTTCCCGAAGGTCCTCCTGGACTACACCCAGTTCGAGGGCAAGCGCTGCGCCCTGCCGCTGCTCACGGACGCCTACGGCCTCTACTACAACAAGGACGCGTTCAAGAAGGCCGGGATCACCGCGCCGCCGAAGACGATGTCCGAACTGGCCGACGCGGCGAGGAAGCTGACGGTCGAGAAGGGCGACAGCTACCAGCAGCTCGGGTTCATGCCGAACTTCCACGGCTACGAGACCGTCGTCAGCCACTACATGCCCTCGTGGAACCACGCCTACTTCGACGAGAACGGCAAGTCCAACATCGCCAAGGACCCGGCGTTCGCCAAGATGTTCACGTACCAGAAGAAGCTGGTGGACAGCCTCGGCGGCTACACCAAGCTGGAGAAGTACCGGGGCACCTTCGGTGACGAGTGGGGCGCCAAGCACCCGTTCCACACCGGCCAGGTGGCCATGCAGCTGGACGGCGAGTGGCGGCTCGGGATGGCCGAGGACGCCGGGGCCGACTTCGAGATCGGGGTCGCGCCGATGCCCGTCGCGGACGACGAGGCGGACAGCTACGGCAAGGGCTACCTCTCCGGCACCATCGTGGGCATCGCCCCGGCCAGCAAGAAGCAGAGCGCCGCCTGGGAGCTGGTCAAGTTCATGACCACCGACACCGAGGCGGTCGTCAACTTCTCCAACGGCATCCGGAACGTGCCCTCCACCCTGGAGGCGCTGAAGTCGCCCGACCTGAAGTTCGACCCGCGCTTCAAGACCTTCCTGGACATCGCCCGGCACCCGGAGTCCAGCACCTCCGACGGGGCCGTCAACGGGGCCACGTACCAGCTGACCCTCCAGGACTTCGGCTACCAGTACGAGAAGGGTGCGGTGAAGGACCTCCAGGCGGGTCTGGAGAAGACCGCGCGGCAGATCGACACCGACATCGCCAAGGCCAAGTAGCCCGACGATGACGACGCACACCCTCCGCTCCAAGCGCCGCCGGTCGGCGCTGCGGAACGCGGCCTTCATGTCGCCGTGGCTGATCGGGTTCTCTATCTTCTTCGCCTACCCGATGGTCTCGACGGTCTACTTCTCGTTCACGGACTACGACGGGTTCGGGGCACCGGTCTTCAACGGGCTGACGAACTGGACGTACGTCTTCCAGGACTATCCGATGTTCTGGCCGTCGCTGTGGAACACGCTCTGGCTGGTGCTCGTCGTGGTCACCTGCCGGGTCGTGTTCGGCCTCGGGATCGGGCTGCTGATCACGAAGATCAAGACGGGGACGGGGGTCTTCCGGACCCTGTTCTACCTGCCCTATCTGGCCCCGCCGGTCGCCGCGACGCTCGCCTTCGTCTTCCTCCTCAACCCCGGCACCGGGCCGGTCAACGCGATCCTCGGGGACTTCGGGCTGCCGACACCGGGCTGGTTCAACGACGCCTCCTGGTCCAAGCCGGCGCTCACCATGCTCGCGGTGTGGGGCATCGGGGACCTGATGGTCATCTTCATGGCCTCCCTGCTGGACGTGCCGACCGAGCAGTACGAGGCGGCCGAGCTGGACGGCGCGTCCGCCTGGCAGAAGTTCCGCTTCGTGACCCTGCCGAACATCTCGCCCATCGTGCTGTTCGCGGTGGTGACGGGCGTCATCCAGGCGATGCAGTACTACACACAGCCGCTGGTCGCCGGAAAGGTCGCCTCCGGGGTCATCGGCGGCTCCGGCCAGTCCTTCGAACCCGGCTATCCCGACAAGTCGACACTGACGCTTCCACAGCTCGTCTACAACCTGGGCTTCCAGCGCTTCGACTACGGCGCCGCCTGTGTCGTCGCCCTCGTGCTGTTCGCCCTGGCCATGGCCTTCACGGCGCTGCTGATGCGGGGCCGCAACAACCTGATCTCGGCGGGTGACTGAGCCATGACCGACCTTCTCGACCCTGTCCGCAAAGCCACTGCCGCACCCCCGGAGCGCCCCGTGCGGACGGCCGCCGCCCGCACAGCCCGCCGCAAGGCGCTGCTGCACTGGATCGCCGTGCACTCCCTCGGGATCGCCGCCGCGCTCTTCTTCGTGCTGCCGTTCGTCTTCGTGGTGCTGACGTCGCTGATGAGCGACCAGCAGGCGCTGACCCGGGACCTCACCCCGAACACCTGGGAGTGGGGCAACTACGAACGGGTCTTCAACACCCCGGGCTTTCTGACCTGGTGGCGCAACACCCTGCTGTACGCGGGCCTCGGCACCGTCCTCACCGTGGTGTCGTCGATCCCGGTGGCGTACGCGCTGGCGAAGTTCCGCTTCCGGGGCCGCAAGCTGTCGCTGATGCTCGTCATCTCGATGATGATGCTGCCGCCGCAGGTCGTCATCATCCCGATGTACCTGTTCTGGGCGAAGCAGATGGACCTGTCCGGCACGTTGTGGCCGCTGATCATCCCGATGGCCTTCGGCGACGCGTTCTCCATCTTCCTGCTGCGGCAGTTCCTGCTGACCATCCCGAACGAGTACCTGGACGCCGCGAAGGTCGACGGCTGCGGTGAGTTCCGTACGCTGATGAAGGTCGTCCTGCCGATGGCCAGGCCGGGGATAGCGGCCGTCGCCCTCTTCCAGTTCTTCGCCGCCTGGAACGACTACTTCGGACCACAGATCTACGCCTCGGAGAACCCGGCCGCCTGGACGCTCAGTTACGGCCTCGAATCCTTCAAGGGCGCACACCACACCGACTGGAACCTGACCATGGCCGCGACCGTTCTGGTCATGGCCCCCGTGATCGCCGTCTTCTTCTTCGCCCAGAAGGCATTCGTCGAGGGCGTCACACTGACCGGAGTAAAGGGCTGACATGAAGCTCGCAGTAGTGGGTGGCGGGTCCACCTACACCCCTGAACTGATCGACGGATTCGCCCGGCTGCGGGACACGCTGCCGATCGAGGAGCTGGTGCTCGTCGATCCGGCGGCCGACCGCCTGGAGCTGGTCTCCGGCCTGGCCCGGCGGATCTTCGCCAAGCAGGACCACGCGGGAAGGATCACGACGACCACCGACCTCGACGCGGGCGTCGCCGACGCCGACGCGGTCCTGCTCCAGCTGCGCGTCGGCGGGCAGGCCGCGCGCAACCAGGACGAGACCTGGCCGCTGGAGTGCGGCTGCGTCGGCCAGGAGACCACCGGCGCCGGCGGCCTCGCCAAGGCGCTGCGCACCGTGCCGGTCGTCCTGGACATCGCCGAGCGGGTCCGCCGCACCAATCCGGACGCCTGGATCATCGACTTCACCAACCCGGTCGGCATCGTCACCCGCGCCCTCCTCCAGGCCGGGCACAAGGCGGTCGGTCTGTGCAACGTGGCGATCGGCTTCCAGCGGAAGTTCGCCCGGCTGCTGGAGGTGGAGCCGGGCCAGGTGCACCTCGACCACGTCGGGCTCAACCACCTGAGCTGGGAGCTGGGGGTGCGCCTCGGCGGCCCGGACGGTGAGAACGTCCTGCCGAAGCTGCTCGCGGAGCACGGCGACGCCATCGCGGACGATCTCCGCATGCCGCGGAAGCTGGTGGACCGGCTCGGCGTCGTCCCCTCCTACTACCTGCGCTACTTCTACGCCCACGACGAGGTGGTGAAGGAGCTGGGCACCAAGCCGTCGCGGGCCGCCGAGGTCGCGGCGATGGAGAAGGAACTGCTGGAGATGTACGGCGACCCGGCGCTCGACGAGAAGCCCGAGCTGCTCGCCAAGCGCGGCGGCGCGTTCTACTCCGAGGCGGCCGTGGACCTGGCGGCCTCGCTGCTGGGCGACGGCGGCTCCCCGGTCCAGGTGGTCAACACGTACAACAACGGGACCCTGCCGTTCCTCGCGGACGACGCGGTGATCGAGGTGCAGGCCCGGGTCGGCCGCGACGGCGCCACGCCGCTGGCCGTCCCGGCACTGGACCCGCTGTACGCCGGTCTCATCGCCAACGTCACGGCGTACGAGGACCTCGCCCTGGAAGCGGCGGTGCGCGGGGGCCGGGACCGGGTCTTCAAGGCGCTGCTGGCCCACCCGCTGATCGGCCAGTTCGACTACGCCGAGGGCCTCACCGACCGGCTGATCGCCCACAACCGGGAGCACCTGGCGTGGGCGTGAACGTGTCGGTCGTCGCCATCGACGCGGGCAACAGCAAGACCGATGTGGCACTGATCGGCGAGGACGGCACGGTGCTGGCCACGGCGCGCGGCGGCGGATTCCAGCCGCCGGCGATCGGGGTGGACGCCGCGATCGACGTGCTGGCAGGGGTGCTGGAACGGGCGGTCGCGGAGCTGCCGGCTCCGCCCGTCCTCTCCGGCCATGTCTCCGCCTGTCTGGCCAACGCCGATCTGCCGGTCGAGGAGGCCGAGTTGGCCGCCGCGCTGGAGTCCCGCGGGTGGGGCTCCTCGGTGGAGGTGCGCAACGACACCTTCGCGATCCTGCGCGCCGGGGTGGACGAGCCCCGGGGCGTCGCGGTGGTGTGCGGGGCGGGCATCAACTGCGTGGGCATGACCCCGGACGGGCGGACCGCCCGCTTCCCCGCGATCGGGCGCATCTCCGGTGACTGGGGCGGCGGTTCGGGGCTCGCGGAGGAAGCGCTGTGGTTCGCCGCGCGCGCCGAGGACGGGCGCGGCGAGGCTTCGGAGCTGGCCCGCGCGCTGCCACGCCATTTCGGGCTCGACTCGATGTACGGCCTGATCGAGGCGCTGCACCGGGGCGCGATCCCGCTGGGGCGGCGGCACGAGCTGACGCCGGTGCTGTTCGCCACGGCGGAGGCCGGGGACCCGGTGGCGGCCGCGCTGGTGAAGCGGCAGGCGCACGAGGTGGTGGCGATGGCCTCGGTCGCGCTGGACCGCCTCGATCTGCTGGAGGAGGAGGTTCCGGTGCTGCTGGGCGGCAGTGTGCTGGCCGCGCGCCACCCGCAGCTCAACGACCGGATCGCCGCGCTGCTGGCCGCCCGCGCCCCGAAGGCCGAGGTGCGCGTCGTGTCCGAGCCGCCGGTGCTGGGCGCGGCGCTGCTGGGCCTGGACCGGACGGGCGCGGGTCCGGAGGCCCACCGGAGGCTGCGCGCGCGGTACGCCTGAGGGTTCCGGGTCCGGTACGCCGCTCGTCGGGGAAACGTCCCTTCACGCACACCGCGTGGGGGGACGCTTCTCGTGCGTTCCTCGTACGTTCCTCGTACGGGTGAACGGCCGGCGTACGAGGGGCGCGAGGGAACCGATCGGGCTTCTGGAACGTGTACCTGATGGGAAGTCCGTTCGCTTATGGGGATGTATCAGGGCACGTTGTGCTGCTTGCCTTGATCGGCCGCGTCCGCCCTGATCGAATGCGGGGACTGATGACGGGGACAGGACGGGGACCCAACTGTCAGTGACCGAGGGGGAGGTCGAGTGACACACCCGCCGAGCGGCGGCCCGCAGACGCTGCTGACGCCGGACCCGGCGTCCGGGCACGTCGGCGTGGACGCACAGCGCACCACGTGGACCGCGCAGGCGCGGCGCCTGCGTGCCGTGGCGACGACCGAGCCCGGCCGGCTCCAGATCATCGGGGCCGTCCTGGCCCTGCTGGTCATCGCGTTCGGCGCGGTGACCACGCTGGAGACATCGCAGCGGGCCTCCTCGGCCGACGACGTGGTCAGCCGCAGCCAGCCGCTCAGCGCCGACGCGGCGGACATCTACCGCTTCCTGGCGGACGCCGACACGACGGCGGCCAGTGGGTTCCTCGCTGGGGCGCAGGAGCCCGAAGCGGTGCAGGAGCGGTATCGGAAGGACATCGAGGAGGCGGCACGGCTGCTGGTGAAGGCGTCGGGGTCCACCGACTCCGCCAGTGCGTCCAGCCGTGAGATAGCCACCCTCAACAAGCTGCTCCCGGTCTACACGGGTCTGATCGAGCGTGCCCGCGCCAACAACCGCCAGGGCCTGCCGCTCGGCGGCGCCTATCTCCGCTACGCGAACCAGAAGATGACCGGTGAGATGCTCCCCGCCGCCGAGCGGCTGTACGGGGCGGAGACGGGCCGGCTGGAGAGCGACTCCGCCGACGCGCGGCAGTGGCCGCTGTGGTCGGTCGGCGCCGGGATCGTCGTGCTCGGCGCGCTGGGGTGGATGCAGCGGCGCACCTACCGCCGGACGAACCGGGTGCTGAACCCCGGGCTCCTGGCGGCGACGGCCGCCGCCTCGGTGGTGGTGCTCTGGCTGGCCGTGGGGCACACGGTGGCCCGCGCGGAGCTGCGGTCGGCGATGGTGCACGGGCAGGAGTCGCTGGATGTGCTGGGCGACGCCCGGATCAACTCCCTGAAGGCCCGCGCCAACGAGAACCTCACCCTGGTGGCGCGGGGCGCGGTGCTGACGCCCGACGGCTCCGCCGACCAGTACGAGGCGGACTACAGCTCGGGGATGGCTGCGCTGAAGGCTCAGCTGAAGAAGGCCGGGCGGCTCGCGGACGACGCCGGCGGGAGCGCGCCGGTGGCCGAAGCGGCGGACGGTGTGTCGCAGTGGCAGGTGCGGCACCGTGAGGCCCGGGCCACGGACGACCGGGGCGACTACGACGGCGCGCTGGAGCAGATCATCGGGACGGAGAAGTCCACCGGGCAGTCCTTCCAGCAGGTGGACGCCGCGCTGGAGAAGGCGCTCGCCCATGAGCAGGGCGAGTTCACCTCGGCGGCGAAGGACGGGCGCGGGGCCCTGCGGGGTCTGCCGACCGGGGCCGCGGCCCTGGCGGTGCTGGGGGCGGTCGCCGTGATCGTCGGGGTCAACCGCAGGCTCTCGGAGTACCGGTGAGAGGGGCAGCGATGAGCAGGTCGAAGGACCGGCCCGGGCGCGGCCGTCTGCGCGGCTGGGGCGGGGTGACGGGGATGGCGGTGGCGTGCGCGGTCACCGCGGCGGTCACCCTGCTGCCGCTGGCCCACCACAGCGTCGGGCCGGCCGGGGCGGGCACGTCGGGCGGGGTGGCGACGGCCGACCGGGCACGGGCCGAGGCGTGCACCGAGCCGGAGGCGAGCCTGCCCGCGTCCGGAGACGACGGGCCGAACATCGACAGGATCAAGGAACGCGGCAAGCTGATCGCGGGCGTCGACCAGAACAGCTTCCGCTGGGGCTACCGCAATCCGGAGAGCGGTGACCTGGAGGGGTTCGACATCGATCTGGTGCGGGCCATCGCCGACGACCTCCTGGGCGACCCCGACGCGGTGATCTTCCGGGCCATCCCCACCAACCAGCGCATCGCCGCCCTGGAGAACGACCGGGTCGACGTCGTCGTGCGGACGATGACGATCAACTGCAAGCGGCTGGAGCAGGTGTCCTTCTCCACCGCCTACTTCCGGGCGGGGCAGCAGGTGCTCGCGCCCAAGGAGTCGCCGATCACCGGTTACGACTCCTCGCTGAAGGGCAAGCGGGTCTGCTCGGCCGAGGGCTCCACGGCGTACGAGGCGCTGGAGGAGAAGTCCTTCGGGGCGCTCTACAAGGACGATTTCGACGGTACCGAGCGCGACCCGGACCTGCTGACCGTGCCCAACCAGCTGGACTGCCTGGTGCGGCTCCAGCTCGGTGAGGTCGACGCGGTCGTCACGGACAACGCCCTGGCGGCCGGGCAGGCGGCGCAGGACCCGGCGGTGGAGCTCAAGGGAAAGGACCCGTTCACCACGGAGTACTACGGCGTCGCCACGAAGAAGGGCTCCGACGATCTGGTGGCCCGGGTCAACAAGGTCCTCGTCGACTACCGGGCGGGCGGCAAGGACAGCGCCTGGATGCGGTCCTACGAGAAGTGGCTGGCGACCGGCCTGCCCGGGATCACCGCACCGCCCGCCCCCAAGTACCGCACCGACTGACCCCGTGACCCCCCGCGGCGCCCGCGCCGCGGGGCCGTGCACCACAGCGGCGTACGGACCGGAACGAGCGGGCCGGAGCAGACCGACAGCAGACCGATCCCGCCGGGCCCACCGGCCCGGCGGGGAGAGCGGAGAGGTGATCGATGGGCGTCGCGGGATCCTTTCCCGGCTACACGGGGAGGTCCTCCGGACCGGTCATGGACCGGGAGGAGGCGGACCGTGCGCTGGCCCGGCTCGGGGCGGAGCACGAGGCCATCGAGACCTCGCTCCTCGCGCTCCAGGACCATGCCGGGCGCCGGCTCCTGGAGGGCGCCGAGCTGACCGGCGTCACCCGGGAGCGCTGGGCCGCCACCGAGCAGTCGATCACCCTCCTGTGGGGGTATTTCGACGCGTACGCGGACGCCCTGTCCGAGGCCCGCGAGATCCGTGCGCGCCGCCGCCATCCGAACCGGGACGACCTCACCGCGCTGACCGAGCTGCTGCGGGGCGAGTCGGTCACGGTCGCCAACCCGGGTGCGGTGCCGCCGCCTTCGGCCGCGGGGCCGGCCCGGCTCTCCGAGCGGTTCTCGCTCCAGGAGCTGGTCGCCCGGATGAACGAGCTGTACGCCAGGTCCCTGGACATGGTCGTCGCCGCCGACTCCGTCTGGTCGGCGCTGCCCGCCCGGATCGACCTGCTCGCGGCCGAGCTGCACCGCACACGTTCGCTGGCGCACTCGGTGGGAGTGCGGCCCGGTGAGCATCCGGCCGGGGACGATCTCGCGGAGATCACCGAGGAGCTGACGACGCTGCGGGTGCAGGTGATCTCGGACCCGCTGGCGTTCTGGCTGCCGGGTCCCGGCAGCGCCGCGCCCGGCGGCGGGCGCCCGGACACCTCGCGCTACGACCGGGCGGCCCGCGCCCTGGAGGACGTACGGCGCGAGATCGAGGCGGTGCTCGCGGTCCGGCAGGACGCGGAGGCGCGCCTGGTGCGGCTGCGGGACGTGCTCTCGCGGGCCGACCGCACGCTGACGGAGGCGCGCGCGGCGCGCGGCGAGGTGCTGGCGAAGATCGCCGCATCCGAGGTGCCCGCGGTCAGCGGTCCGCCGACCGCTCTCCAGGAGCGCCTGGCGGCCGCGTCGGAACACCGCCGGCATGCCCAGTGGCACCGGCTGTCACCGCTGCTGGAGGCCTTGGAGCAGGAGGCCGAGGACGAACTGCTGCGCGCGCGTGAGTCGTTGACGTCGGTGACCGCGCCGCTGGCGGTCCGCGCGGAGCTGCGCGGCCGGCTCGACGCGTACAAGGCGAAGGTGGCCCGGCACGGCCTGGCGGAGGATCCGCTGCTGATCGAGCGGTACGACGCGGCGCGGCGCATGCTGTGGAGTGCGCCGTGCGATCTGCGGGTCGCCGAGCAGGCCGTCCTGCGCTACCAGCACGCGGTCGCGGAGTCGTTGCGGCCGCACCGGCCCGACGGACCGCAGGACGGGCGGGGCGCGGGCGAACAGGGGGAATCACGATGAGTACGCAGTGCCAGCGCCCGGCGTGCGAGGGCGATTACGAGGACATGGGCGGCGGTGAGCTGTACTGCGACACCTGCGGTCTGGCTCCGGTCGTCTCGCCCACGGGCATGGTCTCCTCGCCGCCGACCGGGATCGCCGGGGGCGGCCGGGCGAGCAGCCGGGACAGTTCCTCGCAGCGTTCCGGCTCCCGTGCCTCCGCCCGGTCCTCGTCCCGTTCGTCGACCTCGCGCCGTTCGGTCTCCGGCCGGCTGTCGCGTTCGCTGTCCGGGGCGTCGACCTCCCGTTCGGTCTCGGTGCGCTCCTCCGGCTCGACGTCGGCGGCCTCGGCGCGGGGGCGGCTCGGCGTCGGCCTGGTGGAGGTCCCGGACGTCCCCCGGCCCGATCCGCGTACGGCGGTGATGGAGCGGCCTGAGGTGCCCGAGCGCAAGCGTTTCTGCTCCCGTTCGGACTGCGGGGCCCCGGTGGGCCGTTCCCGCGGTGAGCGGCCGGGCCGCACCGAGGGGTTCTGCACCAAGTGCGGCCACCCGTACTCCTTCGTGCCGAAGCTGACCGGCGGCGACATCGTGCACGGCCAGTACGAGGTCGTCGGCTGTCTCGCGCACGGCGGTCTCGGCTGGGTGTATCTCGCGGTGGACCGGGCCGTCTCGGACCGCTGGGTGGTGCTCAAGGGCCTGCTGGACACCGGCGACCAGGACGCGATGGCCGCCGCGATCTCCGAGCGCCGCTTCCTCGCCGAGATCGAGCACTCCAACATCGTGCGGATCTACAACTTCGTCGAGCACCTGGACCAGCGCACCGGCTCCCTCGACGGCTACATCGTCATGGAGTACGTCGGCGGCAAGGCCCTCAAGGAGATCGCCAACGAGCGCCGCACCCCGGCCGGGAAGCGCGACCCGCTGCCGGTGGAGCAGGCCTGCGCGTACGGGATCGAGGCGCTGGAGGCGCTCGGTCATCTGCACAGCCGCAATCTGCTCTACTGCGACTTCAAGGTCGACAACGCGATCCAGACCGAGGACCAGCTCAAGCTGATCGACATGGGCGCGGTGCGCCGGATGGACGACGAAGAGTCCGCGATCTACGGCACGGTCGGCTACCAGGCCCCCGAGGTGGCGGAGCTCGGCCCGTCGGTCGCCTCCGATCTGTACACGGTGGCCCGGACGCTGGCGGTCCTCACCTTCGACTTCCAGGGGTACACGAACGTCTTCGTGGACTCGCTGCCGGACCCGGACACCATCGAGGTGTTCCGCACCTACGAGTCGTTCTACCGGCTGCTGGTGCGGGCCACGGATCCGGACCCGGCCCGGCGGTTCGCCTCGGCCGCGGAGATGGCCGAGCAGCTGACGGGGGTGCTGCGGGAGGTCGTGGTGCTCCAGACGGGCCGGCCGCGCCCGGCCCTGTCGACGCTGTTCGGCGCGGAACTGCGCGTGGTCGACACGGAGTTGTTCGCCCCGCAGACGGACGACGTCTCGCAGCTGGGCGGCCGGGACACCGGCTCCGGACGCGGCGGGCCGCTGGGCCGCCGGAAGGGGCGCGGCGGTCGGACGGCCGGCATTCCCGCGCAGGGCGGCGGGCAGGTCCACGGCGGTGCGGCTCCCGTCGTGCCGGGGGCCGTGACGTCCGCGGTGGCGGGGGCGCTGCCGGTGGGCGCGCAGCCGTCCGGCCCGGCGGGGGGTCACACGGCGGGCGCCGCTCCGCTGGCCGTGCCGCCGACCCATGTGCGGGGCTCCGCGCCGGGCGGCGGGGCTCCGCCCGCGTACGCTCCCCCGGCGCACGCTCCTGTTCCGGCGCCCCGGCCGCCCGACCAGGCCCCGCACGCCGCTGGTGCCTCCGCCGGACCGTACGTCCGGACCGCCCCGGCCGGACCGTACGGCCCCGGTGGGGGTGTCCTGCTCGCCCTGTTCGACGCCCCGGCCACCGCGTTGGCGCTGCCGGTCCCCCGGGTCGACGCGCTGGACCCGAACGCCGGTTTCCTCGCGGGTCTGATGGCCTCCGCCCCGGCCGAGCTGATCACCGCCCTGCACACGGTCCCCGTCCCCTCGCCGGAGACCCGGCTGCGAGAGCTGCGGGCCCGGCTGGAGATGCGGGAGCCGGATGCGGCCGCCCGTGCGCTGACCACCCTGGAGGGTGAACACGCGGACGACTGGCGGGTCGTCTGGTATCGGGGCGTCACCTCGCTGGTGACCGGTGACCACGAGACGGCGGCCCTCTCCTTCGACGCGGTCTACGACGCGTTCCCCGGCGAGATGGCGCCCAAGCTGGCGCTCGGGATCTGCGCGGAGGTGCTGGGCCAGCTGGACAACGCCGCCGAGTACTACCGCCTGGTGTGGGCGACCGATCCGGGGTTCGTCAGCGCCGCGTTCGGCCTGGCCCGGGTGCAGATCGCCGCCGGGGAGCGGGGTGCGGCGGTGAGCACCCTGGAGTCGGTGCCGGAGGCCTCGATCCACTACACGGCGGCGCGGGTCGCCGCCGTCCGGGCGCGGCTGCGCGAACGCTCGCACCGGGAGCCGCTGCTGGCCGATCTGACGGCCGCCGGAGCCCAGGTGACCGCGCTGGGCGCCTTCGGTCTGGACCCGGTACGGCACGAGCAGTTGTCGACGGAGGTACTGGGCAAGGCGCTGGACTGGGTACTCTCCGGTAGTCCCGGTGTCCCCGGGCCGGGCGGACCGGCCGCCGGTCCGCCGGATGCACGGAAGCTGCTCGGCGCCGAAACGACCGAGCGGGGACTGCGGTTCGGGCTGGAGCGCTCGTACCGGATGCTCGCCCGGCTCGCGCAGCGGGGCGACGAGAGGATCGAACTGGTGGAGCGGGCCAACCGTTTCCGCCCCCGGACGTGGGTGTGAAGATGTCACAGAGCCAGCAGCAGCCCGCCCTGTCGAAGTGCCCCGGCTGCGAGGAGCCGCCAGCTGCGGGCGACCTGTTCTGCGGGGCGTGCGGCTACGACCTCTCCGCAGTGCCCGCGCGCCCCGGTGACCGGCCCACGATGGCCATCACCGTGCCCCCGGCCGCCCCGGAAGCGGCGGGCGCCGAGGCCGTGCGGTGGCCCGCCGCCGCGGAGACCGACAGCTCGGACGTGCCCGCGCCCGTGCACCGCCCGTCGGACCTGCCGGGCACGGACTCGGGCGGCAGGCCCCTGGCCGAGCAGGAGCAGGAGCCGGAGCAGGAGCAGGAGCCGGGCACGCCGGTCGGGTCCTGGCCGGTCGGGTCCGCGCCCGTCGGGTCCGGGCCGGGGCCGGAGCCCCTCGGCGCGCCGGAGCCCTCGGCCGCCGCGGTGCGCCACGACGACCGGGCGGACCCGGACGCCGCCGAGCACTCCGGTGACTTCGCACTCGCCGCGCCCGATCCCCGTACGGCGGAGCACGCCGCCGCAGCAGCCACCGCACCCGCCGCCGGGGGGAAGGTCTGTGTGGCCTGCCGCTCCGGCCGGGTGGGCCCCGACGGCTACTGCGAGAACTGCGGGCACGCCCAGCCCCGCGAGCGCGACCACATGGAGCGGGAGCTCGACGCGGTGGCCGCGGTGAGCGACCGGGGCCTGCGCCACCACCGCAACGAGGACTCCTTCGCGGTGTCCTCGACCGCCCTGCCGGACGGTTCGCCCGCCGTCGTCGCGATCGTCTGCGACGGCGTCTCCTCGGCGAGCCGCCCCGACGAGGCGTCGGCCGCCGCCGCGAACGCCGCCAACGAGTCGCTGCTGGAGTCCCTGCCGCGCGGTACGCATCCGCAGCAGGCGATGCACGAGGCGATCGTCGCCGCGTCCGAGGCGGTCAACGCCCTGGCGCAGGAACCGGCCGGGGCGATGGAACACGACGCGCACCGCCACCAGAACGCCCCGGCCTGCACCCTGGTCGGCGCGGTCATGGCCGGCGAGCTGCTGATCGTCGGCTGGGTCGGCGACAGCCGGGTCTACTGGGTGCCCCAGGACCGGAGCCGGCCGACCGCCCGGCTCACCGAGGACGACTCCTGGGCCGCGCAGATGGTGGCGGCCGGCCTGATGAACGAGGCCGAGGCGTACGCGGACGAGCGCGCCCACGCCATCACCGGCTGGCTCGGCGCCGACGCGTACGAACTGGAGCCGCACACCGCCGCGTTCAAGCCGGACCGGCCGGGCCTGGTGGTCGTGTGCACGGACGGCCTGTGGAACTACGCCGAGTCCGCCGAGGAGATGGCCGCCGCGGTCCCGGCCGACGCCCAGGAACACCCGCTGCGCGGCGCCCGGGTGCTCGTCGGACACGCGCTCGACGGTGGGGGCCACGACAACGTAACAGTGGCACTTCTGCCGTTCGCCGTCCGGCCGCAAGGGGCAGGATCGGCCTGCGAAACCGTTTGAGCCTCAAGGAGCCGACCAGATGGCCAACTTCTCCAAGTCGAACGTGCCGCAGTTCTCCGTCGAGGTGTACCAGAACGAGTTCCTTCCCGAGGGCGGCCGTGAGGTCAACGCGATCGTCACGGTGACCTCGACCGGCGGCGGCACCACCGGCGGGATACCCCTGGCGGACGCGGTGCCCTCGTCCGCGCCGGGTGCCGGGCAGGGGCCCGGCGCGGCCGTGGTGCTGATGGTCGACTGTTCGGGCTCGATGGACTACCCGCCGACGAAGATGCGCAACGCGCGCGACGCGACGGCGGCGGCGATCGACACGCTGCGCGAGGGGACCCGGTTCGCGGTGGTCGCCGGGACGCATGTGGCGAAGGACGTCTATCCGGGCGACGGCCGGCTCGCGGTCGCCGACGCTCGGACGAAGGCCCAGGCCAAAGAGGCTCTGCGGAAGCTGAGCGCGGGCGGAGGCACCGCGATCGGCACCTGGCTGCGGCTGGCGGACCGGCTGCTGAACGCCGCCGACGTCTCCATCCGGCACGGCATCCTGCTGACCGACGGCCGCAACGAGCACGAGTCGCCCGAGGATCTGCGGGCGGCCCTGGACTCCTGCGCGGGCCGGTTCACCTGCGACGCCCGCGGGGTGGGCACCGACTGGGAGGTGAAGGAGGTCACCGGGATAGCCGCCGCCCTCCTCGGCACGGCCGACATCGTCGCCGACCCCTCGGGCCTGGCCGCGGGCTTCACGCGGATGATGGAGAACGCCATGGGCAAGGAGGTCGCGGACGTCGCGCTGCGGCTCTGGACCCCGGTGGGCGTGGAGATCCGGTTCGTGAAGCAGGTCGCGCCGACCGTCGCCGACCTGACCGCCCGGCGCACCGAGGCGAACGCCCGGGCCGGGGACTACCCGACCGGTTCCTGGGGCGACGAGTCCCGCGACTACCACGTGTGCGTCCTGGTGCCGGAGGCCGGGATCGGCCAGGAGATGCTGGCGGCCCGGGTCTCGCTGATCCTGCCCGACCCCTCGGGCGCGGGTACGCCGCAGACGCTGTCGCAGGGGCTCGTACGGGCCGTGTGGACGGACGACATGGTGGCGTCGACGTCGATCAATCCGCAGGTCGCGCACTACACGGGTCAGGCGGAACTGGCACAAGTCATCCAGCAGGGGCTGGACGCACGCAAGTCGGGCGACTTCGACGGCGCGACGGCGAAGCTGGGCCGTGCGGTGCAGCTGGCGTCGGCGTCCGGGAACCAGGACACTGCGAAACTGCTTTCGAAGGTGGTCGACGTCGTCGATGCCGCGACAGGTACTGTGCGACTGAAGGCGAAGGTCGCGGAAGCGGACGAGATGACCCTCGAAACCCGCTCCACCAAGACCGTTCGCGTCAAGAAGTAGCACGGAACGATCACCCGCGGTCAAGACGCCGCGACCGACAGCATGCGGCCTCCGCGGCCGGAAGAGGAGAGGGGGAAGCGCCGACATGCCGACCTGCCCGAACGGACACCAGTCGGGTTCCGAGGACTGGTGCGAGGTCTGCGGACACCGCATGACGACCGGTGGTGCGCCCGCGGGCGCGGTGCCCCCGCCGCCTCCTCCGCCGCCCGCGCCCGGATACGGCTACCCGCAGCCCGGGTCCGGCACCGGTGGCGGACAGCCCACCATGCAGGCGGAGCTCTGCCCGCAGTGCCGTACGCCGCGTGAGGCGATGGCGCCCTTCTGCGAGGAGTGCCGCTGGAACTTCCTCACCAACACGGCGACCTCCTACACCCCGCTGGCCCCGCAGCACAGCACGCCCAGCGGCCCGCCGCCCGGCCTCAACCTGCCGCCCGGCTTCCAGGCGCAGAACCCCGGCGGACCGTCCGGCCCCGGCGGCCCCGGCGGCCAGCCCGGTCCCGGTGGTCCCGGCGGCCAGCCCGGCCCCGGTGGTCCTGGTGGTCCTGGTGCGCAGGGCGGTCCGCCCGGCGCGCCCCGGCCGCGCGATCCGTTCGACTACCAGGGCTCGCGGCCCTCGCAGATGAACCGTCCCGCCGAGCCGCTCGCCCCCGAGCAGAACGGTCCGCAGGGGAACGGCGGCCAGGGCGGTCCTCCGCAGTCCTTCCAGCAGGGTCCTCCGCCGTCCTCGTTCCAGCAGCAGGGCCCGCCGTCGACGCGCTCGCCGTTCGAGCCGCAGCAGTCGGCTCCGTCGCCGTTCGAGCCCCAGCAGGCCTCGCCCTTCGCACCGCCGCAGCAGCACCAGCAGTCGGCGCCGCCCGCGCCGCCGCAGTCGTCGGGGCACACCGGCGGTGGGGACGACTGGATGCTGTCGCCGCCCTCCCAGGCGCAGTCGCAGCAGCCGCCCCAGCAGTTCCAGCAGCCGGGCCCCCACCAGGGACAGCCTGGCCAGGGTCACCAGGGACAGGGACAGCCGGGCCACCAGGGTCAGGGACAGCAGCAGCACGGGCAGGACCAGAGCTACGACCAGGGCCCGCAGCACGGCGGCGTGCCCGGCCAGGGCGGGCCGCAGCAGGCCGCCACCTGGACCGCCGTGATCGCCCCGGACCGTGCGTACTTCCTCGCGATGATGCAGCGCAGCGGCCCCGAGGCGACCGGGCTGAACCTCCCCGCGTACTCCCCGGAGCAGCGCCTTCCGCTCACCGGCAGCCAGGTCACCATCGGGCGTCGCCGGCAGAGCACCGGGGAGTCCCCCGACGTCGATCTGTCGGTGCCCCCGGAGGACCCGGGCGTCTCGCACCAGCACGCGGTGCTGGTGCAGCAGCCGGACGGCGGCTGGGCGGTCGTCGACCAGAACTCCACCAACGGCACCACGCTGAACGGCGCCGAGGAGCCGATCCAGCCCTACGTCCCCGTGCCGCTCCAGGACGGCGACCAGGTGCACGTCGGGGCGTGGACGACGATCACGGTCCGCCGGGACTGAGTCCCCCGCCCACCTGGCCGCTCACCGGCCGGGGGCGAGGGGCCAGGTGTACGGGCCCTGCGGGTCGTCGAGCCAGGCCCACTGCCGGCCCTGGCCGACCGTGATGCCGTATCTCTCCCGCTGCGGCCGCCCCTCGCGCTCCCAGAGGGAGAGGGCCTCGTGCGGATCGAGGGTGCCCGCGGTCAGCGTCAGGAGGAACCGGAACAGGTCGTCGCCCGCCACCCGGCGCGCCAGTCCGCCGAGGTGCGGCAGCCCGTCGGACAGCGGCAGCGCCCCGCGCAGGGGCACGAAGTACGCCGGGGTGTGCAGGAAGTGCCCCTCGGCGCGCGGGCCGTGCGCCGTCGTGCGGACCTCCAGCAGGACCAGTCCGGTGGCGAGCGGCGCGAGGATCAACGCCCCCGGACGGCACTGTTCCGGCCAGCTCCGCGGTACGGAGGGCAGGGTGCAGGTCGCGATGATCCGGTCGTACGGGGCGCGCTCCGGGCAGCCCAGGGCCCCGTCGCCGGTGATCACCGTCGGGTGGTACCCGGCCGCGGCGAGGTGGAAGCGGGCGGATTCCGTGATCTCCGGGTCCAGATCGACGCTGGTCACGGCGGGGGCGCCGAGCCGGTGGGCGAGGAGCGCCGCGTTGTAGCCGGGGCCGGTGCCGATCTCCAGAACCGTGTGACCGTCCCGTACGTCGAGGGCGTCGAGCATCAGGGCCATCAGGGACGGCTGACTGGAGGACGAGACGAGTTCGCCGTCCTTGAGCCAGGTGGCCAGCGCCCCGTCCGCGTACACCCCGTGCAGCCAGCGTGAGCGTTGCCCGGGGTCCGCGTCCTCGGCCCCGAGGCGTTCGTAGCCGCCGATTCCGTGCACGTAGAAGAACGGCACGAACAGATGGCGGGGCACCTCGGCGAAGGCGGTCCGCCAGGCGGGATCGGTGAGTCCGCCCCGCGCGACGATCTCCCGCACGAGGGCGTCCCGCGCCGCGTCGGCCTCGGCGTCGGGGGCGGACGGGGAGGGGCTCTGCCGGTGTGCACCCATGTCTCCACTGTCCTGCGCCGGAGCCGTGGGGGCGAGAGGGAGCGCACGGCCCTGAATCCGGACCTTGGTCCTAGGACTCCTGACCTCGGGCGGTGCGTCTGCGACCATGGACGGGTGACTGAGATTCCGCGCGACACGCTTCAGGAGCAGACCTTCTACGAGCAGGTCGGCGGCGAGGCGACCTTCCGGCGCCTGGTCCACCGCTTCTACGAGGGCGTGGCGGGTGACGAACTGCTGCGGCCGATGTACCCGGAGGAGGATCTGGGTCCGGCCGAGGAGCGGTTCGCGCTCTTCCTGATGCAGTACTGGGGCGGCCCGCGCACCTACAGCGACCACCGGGGCCACCCGCGGCTGCGGATGCGCCACGCGCCGTTCCGGGTGGACCGCGCGGCCCATGACGCCTGGCTCTCCCACATGCGGGTCGCGCTGGACGAGTTGGGGCTGGCGCCCGAGCACGAGCGGCAGCTGTGGGACTACCTGACCTACGCCGCCGCCTCGATGGTCAACACCGCGGACTGACAGCGCGGTCCACGAGTCGGCATGTGAACGATCCGTGACCGGGCGTCACCGAAATGCGACGCTCCACCTCCGGATAACGATCACGATCGCATCAAGGTGCGCCTGTAAGCGGTTACCGAAACCCCGGTCCCTCTGAGAACATCACGTGTACGTCGGGGGGCGTGCGCATGCGGTGTTTCCGGGGCTGGGGGATCAGGTGACGGGTTTCGTCCTTCTGCGGGTGCGGGCTCATCGCCTGCTGCTCTCGGCGGCCGTCCTCGCCGTCCTGCTGACCACCTCCGTACTGGCCGCGCTCACCGCGTTCTCAGGTTCCGTCGGGGACGCGGCCCTGCGCCACACGCTCACCCACCGGTCCGCCGCGTCCGCCGCTCTCGTCGTGTCCGCGTCGGTGGACCACGAACAGCGCGCGGAGGCCGACGAGGCCGTCCGCAAGGCATCCCGCGACGCCTTCGACGGGCTGCCCGTGACCGTGGGGAAGCTGGAGAGTTCGGGGTCGTACGCGCTGCCGCGGAGCCTCCAGGACCCGGCGGCCCGGCGCGGCGAACCGGACCTCACCCACTTCTCCGCCCTCGACCCCGACCGGACAAGGATCACCGAGGGCAAGGCGCCCGCGGCCTCCGACGGCACCGGGCCCGTACAGGTCGCGCTGCCCGTCGTCGCCGCCGAGGCGCTGAAGCTGAAGCCGGGCGCGCGGCTCACCGTCACCGACCGGCTGCACGACGACAAGAAGCAGCGGGTCCTCGTCACCGGCGTCTACGAGGCCGCCGACCGGTCCGACCCGTACTGGCAGCTGGACCCGCTGGGCGGGCGCGGGGTGCGCAAGCTCGCCTTCACGACGTACGGCCCGCTGCTCACCGACCCCTCGGTCCTCGCCTCGGGCACGCTCGGCGGCGGGCAGACGTCCTGGCTGGCGTCCGCCGACTTCGCCACGCTGACCACCGGCTCCATGGACGGGCTGCGGGACGCGTCGGCCGGCGCCCCGGAGGCGCTGACGGCCGCGCCCGTGTTCAAGTCCGGTGTCACCGCGCGGATGTCGCTGCCGACCGTGCTCGACCAGCTCGACCGGGCGCTGCTGGTCTCCCGGTCCACGCTGATGATCGTCGCGGTGCAGCTGGTGCTGCTCGCCGCGTACGCCCTGCTGCTCGTGGCCCGGCTGCTGAACAGCGAGCGGGACGGCGAACGGGAACTGCTGCGGGCCCGGGGCGGTTCGCGGGGCCGGATCACCTCGTTCGCCGCGATCGAGGCGCTGCTGCTGGCCGTGCCCGCCGCGGTGGTCGCCCCGCTGCTCGCGGGGCCGCTGACCGGGCTGCTGGCCGAGCGCAGCGCCCTGTCCCGGATCGGTCTTGAGGTCGGCGCGGCCTCGACCGGGACCGTGTGGCTGGTCTCCGCGGCCGTCGCGCTGGCCTGTGCGCTGGCCGTGGTGGCGCCGTCGCTGACGGCCGGGGCGGGCGGGCGCCGGACCCGGGCCGCGTCGCTGCCGGGACCGGTGCGGGCGGGGGCGGACCTCGGGCTGCTGCTGATCGCGGCGGTGGCGTACTGGCAGCTGGACCGGCAGGCCGGCGGCGGGGCGCTCACCGGCGACCGGGCGGGCAACCTCGGGATCGACCCGCTGCTGGTCACCGCCCCCGCCCTCGCGCTGCTCGCCGGAACGGTCCTCACGCTGCGGCTGCTGCCGCCCGCCGCGCGGCTCGCGGAGCGGCGGGCGGCCAAGGGCCGGGGGCTGCCCGCGGCCCTGGCGGGCTGGCAGTTCAGCCGTCGCCCGTTGCGCGGCGCGGGTCCGGTGCTGCTGCTGGTCCTGTCGGTCGCGATGGGCATGCTGGCGATCGGGCAGAGCGCCTCGTGGGACCGTTCGCAGTCCGACCAGGCCGACTTCGGTTCCGGGGCCGCGGTCCGGCTGGTGGGCGGGCACGGCAGCGGCCCGGCGGCGGCCGGGATCTACAGCGGCCTGGACGGGGTACGGCAGGCGGCCCCCGCCCACCGGACGACGGTGGAGGCCTCCGGGGGACGCACGGCCGAGGTCCTCGCCCTGGACACCGCCCACGCGGACGAGGACATGCTGATGCGCTCCGACCTCGCCGGCGGAAGCCCGCGCCGGGTGTTCGACGCCATCGCCCCGAAGCCGGCCCCCCGCCCCGGGCTCGTCCTCCCCGAGGACAGCACCCGGGTGAAGCTGGACCTGCGGATCACCACGGTGTCGCCGAAGCCCTCCCGGTCCGCCGTGGATCCGGACGGGAATCCCCCGGTGGTCACCGTGCTCCTGGAGGACCGCTACGGCCTCCCCTACCGGTTCCTGGCCGGCCCGGTACCCGTGGACGGCCGACCGGTCCCGGTGTCGTTCGCGGTGTCGGCGGCGGGCGGCCTGGCCGTGACCGGTATCGAGGTCGACGACACACCACCGTTCCGCCAGGCGCAGAAGCGTCGGGTCGTGGTGAGTGACGTACGCGCCGTCACGGGCCCCGGCGGCGACCCCGCGTCCGGTGCCGACTCCTCCGAAGGACGGGAACGCCCGGTGCCGGTCTCCGGGTCGGTGCGCTGGGACGCGTCGATGGCGCTCACCGAGCACGGTGACAGCCGCCCCGGTGAAACGCCGGTGCGCAACGGGACATCCGGGCTGCCGGACTTCACGTACGACACCGGCGTGGAGACCGAGGACGACTGGAAGCAGACCACCAGCACCCTGCGGATCACCGCCGCCCGGCCGGAGGCCGCGCCCCTCAAGGCGGTCGCGACGGACGACTACCTGGAGAAGGCGAACGCGAAGCTGGGTGACGAGATCGACCTCACCCTGGCCGGGAACACCGTCCGGGTGACCCTGGCGGAGTCGGTGCGCCGGCTGCCCACCACCGGGACCGCCGAGCTGTCCGGCGCCGCGGACCCGGCGCAGTACGGCGGCGCTCTGCTGCTGGACCTCACGGCCGTCACCGAGGTCCTGGCCCGGCGGACGACGGCCACGATCGAGGCGACCGAGTGGTGGCTGAGCGCCGGCCCCGGCGACGCCCCGAAGGTCGCCGCCGCCCTGCGCGCGCTGCCGGACACCGACCCGGCTCAGGTACTGGTCCGGGCCGAGGCCGCCCAGCAGTTGGTGGACGACCCGCTGGGGGCGGGGCCGCAGTCGGCGCTGCCCGCCGTCGCGGTGGTCGCCGCCGCGCTCGCGGCGGTCGGCTTCGCGGTCAGCGCCTCGGGCTCCCGGCGCGAACGGTCGGCGGAGCTCGGCGTGTTGCGGGCGCTCGGCGCCCCGCGCCGCCAGCTGGCCCGGATGATCGCCGCCGAGCAGGGTGTGCTGATCGCTCTCGCCCTGCTGATCGGGCTCGGCATCGGCACCGTGCTGACCCGGGCCGTCGTCCCGCTCATCGTGCTCACCGGGCAGGCGGACCGGCCCGTTCCGTCGGTGCTGGTCGAGCTGCCCGCCGGGCAGGTCGCCGCACTGCTGGCCGGGGTCGCCGCACTGCCGCTCGTGATCGTCGCGACGATGGCGCTGCGCCGCGGCGACCCGGCGGTCACACTGCGCCACCAGGGGGACCACTGACATGAGTGACGGCAAGCGGGCGGCGAGCGCCCCCTGGATACGGACCCGGCTGCGTACCGCACCCGGCGCGGCGGTGGCCCTCGCGGTGCTGGTCCTGGTGACGGCGTTCCTCGCCGCGGCGTTCCCGCGGGCCGTGGACGCGTACGAGACGAAGGGGTTGCGCCATGACATCCGGCGGGCCGACGCGGGGCGCAGCGCCCTGGAGATCGCCCGCCCCCAGCCCGGACTCGAACTGCCGCAGGCGCAGCGGGAGGCCGGGGTGCGGTCCCCGGAGCTGAAGCGGGTCGGCGGTGCGCTCGTCAAGGCCCTGCCCGCACCGCTGCGCGCGGACATGTCGTCCGTGGCGTACGGCCTGCGCACCACGAAGCCGGTCCTCGCGACCGAGCCCTGGCTGCCGAGGCCCGACACGGTGCCGCCGCAGCTCTCGTACACGGCGCAGACGGGGCTGAAGGACCATGCCCGGCTGGTCGAGGGGGCCTGGCCGGCGACGCCCGACGCGGTGACGTCCGCCTCGCGTGCGGTGGGGGGCGCGGTCACCGAGGAGACGGCCGCCGCGCTGAACATGGAGGTCGGCTCGACCCTCGAACTGCCCACGGCGGCCGGGGGCTCGCTGAAGGTGACCATCACGGGCATCGTCGCCCCCCGTGACCCGCGCGGCAGCTACTGGTCGGCCGATCCGCTGGTGCGCACCCCGTCGCTGATCCCGGACCCGACGAGCCGATTCCCGCAGAACTACTGGACCGGCACCGTCCTGCTGGCCGAGGACGCCGGGCCCGCGCTCCTGGCCACCGCCACCGAACCGGCCGTCTTCTGGCGGATACCGCCCGACCCCTCCGCGCTCACCGGCCCCGACGGCGACCGGCTGACGTCCGTCATCGCCTCGCTGGAGAGCGGCCCCGGGCTGCTGAAGGTGCGGGCGATCGCCGGGGACACCGCGGCGGTTCTCACCGGGCTCGGCCACATCGTGAGGGACAACGCTCGGATGCGGGACGCGATCAGCCCCGTGATCGCGGTCGCCGCCCTCGGCATCGGCTCCGTGGCCGCCGTCGTCCTGGTGATGACGGGCGCCCTGATCGCCGCCCGTCGCAAGGCCGAACTGGCGCTGATGCGCTCGCGCGGCGGCTCGCTGCGTGGCATCGGCGGCCGTCTGCTCGCGGAGACCTCGGTGACCGTGCTGCCCGCGAGCGCCCTCGGACTGCTGCTCGCGGTACTGGCCGTGGGCGAGGGCCGCTGGTGGCCGGCGGCGCTGGCGGCGGCGGGCGTCGGGCTTCTCGTCTGCGTCGCGCTGCCTCTGCGGACGACGCTCCAGCACATCCGGCCCACCCTGCACGGCGCCCGCGAGGACATGGTGAGCGCCAAGCCCTCGCGTCGGCGGACCGTCGCCGAACTGACCCTGCTCGTGCTGGCGGTCGGCGCGGTGACGGCGCTGCGCCGTCGCGGCACGTCCGGCGGCACCGATGTGCTGGTCAGCGGGGCACCCGTGCTGGTCGCACTGATCGCGGCACTGGTGCTCGTACGGCTCTATCCGCTGCCCCTGCGTCTCGCCGCGCGCCCCATGGCCCGGCTGCGCGGGGCGATCGGCTTCCTCTCGCTGGCCCGGGCCGGCCGTTCCTCGGCCGGCGGGGCCCTGCCGCTGCTGGCCCTGCTGCTGGCGCTGGCCACGGCGGCGTTCGGCGGCTCGGTGATCGCCGGGATCGGGGACGCGCGGGACGACGCGGCGCTGACGGCCGTCGGCGCGGACGCCCGGGTCAGCGGCAGGAGCGAGCGGGCCACGCTGCCCGACGAGCTGGTCCGTACGGTGCGCGACCTGGACGGGGTACGGAGCGCGGCCCCGCTGCGGATCGAGTTCGGCGTGACCATGCCGGAGACGGCGGCCGCTGCCGGCGATGCGGACGGCAGCGGTACGGGCGACAGGGTCACGGGTACGGGTTCGGGCGCGGACATCGGTGGCGGCGACGCGGCCGGGGCGAGCGGGGCGAGGGCCATGACCATGGTGGGCGTCGACCCGGCCTCGTACACCCGGCTGGCCCGGACGACCGGACTGCCGGACTTCCCGAGCGGCCTGCTGAAGGCCACCGGCCCGTCGGCGCCGTTGCCCAAGGGGGCGCAGTCCGGCCCTGAGCGCGTGCTGCCGGTCATCGCCTCCCCGGCGGTGGCGGCCCGGCTGGGCAAGGAGGCGCACGCGGTCGACACGCTCTCCGGGGACTTCAAGGTCCAGGTGGTGGGGACCGTCGGGCGGGTGGCGTCGCTCGCCTCCACGAACTTCCTGATCGTCAACTCCGCCTCCCTGGAGGAGCGGGCGCCCACCACGCTGCTGCTCACCGGCGCCCCCGACCCGGGGAAGCTGCGCGCGGCGGCCGACGGGAACGGCGAGGAGTTCGCCGTACAGCTGCGGTCCGAGGAGCGCGCGCGGTATGTGAACACCCCGATGCAGGCGGGGGCCGAACGGATCTATCTGGCGGCCGTCGCGGCGGGCGCCGGATACGCCCTGCTGGCCGTTCTGCTGTCGCTGCTCCAGACCGCGCCCGAGCGCAAGACGCTGCTGGCGCGGCTGCGGACGATGGGGCTGACCACCGGGCAGGGCAGGCGGCTGCTGGCCTTCGAGGCGACACCGCAGGCGCTGCTGGCGGCGGGCGGCGGCCTGCTCACCGGCTGGGCGACCATCGTCCTGCTCTCCCCCGGCATCGATCTGGTGCCCCTCGCGCTCGCGGGCGTCGCCGGATCGGACACGAGCCCCGTCACGCTGCGCGCCGACCTCTGGTCGCTGGCGCTCCCGGCCGCCGGGGTGGTGGCACTCGCCGCCGCGGTCGCGGGCGTCCAGGCGTGGTGGGCGAGCCGCCGCGGATCGATCACCGAACTCAGGGCAGGAGACTCCCGATGACCTCGTCCACCGAGACGGCAGGCACGGCCCGCGCGGCCGAGACGACACTCGCGGAGCTGGAGCGGAGGGCCGCGGCCCGCCGGGACCGCCCCTCCTACGGGCACGACGCGCTGATCGCCTGCGACCGGGTGGTGCGGATCTTCACCACGGACGGGGTGGAGGTGCAGGCCCTCCAGGGGCTGGACCTGCTGGTCACCGAGGGCGAGCTGATGGCCCTGGTGGGGGCGTCGGGCAGCGGCAAGTCGACGCTGATGAACATCCTGGCCGGCCTGGACGTGCCGACGGCGGGCTCGGCGAAGGTCGCGGGGTGCGATCTGCTGTCGATGGGCCCGAAGGAACGGCTGCGCTACCGGCGGGACGTGGTCGGGTTCGTCTGGCAGCAGACCGCCCGCAATCTGCTCCCGTATCTCTCCGCGATCCAGAACATCACCCTGCCCATGCAGTTGCGCGGCGGCGGGAACAAGCGCGAACGGGCCGCCCGTGCCGAGTCGTTGCTCGCCATGCTCGACATCGCGGACTGCCGCGACCGGCGGCCCCAGCAGCTCTCCGGCGGTCAGCAGCAGCGGGTGGCGATCGCGGTGGCGCTGGCCAACAACCCGTCCGTGCTGCTGGCGGACGAGCCGACCGGTGAGCTGGACTCGGCCACCGGTGAGCAGGTCTTCGCGGCGTTCCGGCGCGCCAACGAGGAGCTGGGCACCTCGATCGTGATCGTCACCCATGACCAGGCGGTCGCGAACGAGGTGCGGCGTACGGTCGCCATCCGCGACGGCCGTACGTCCTCCGAGGTGCTGCGCCGCACGGAGGTGGACGCGGCGACGGGCCAGGAGTCGCAGGTGGCCCGGGAGTACGCGATGCTCGACCGGGCGGGACGGCTCCAGCTGCCGGCGGACTACACGCAGGCGCTGGGCATGGAACACCGGGTGCTGCTGGAGCTGGAGCCGGACCACATCGGTGTCTGGCCGGACGCGCACGGGGCGCCGGAGGACGGTCCGGCGGAGGGCGCACCGGAGAAGTAGCGGCAGCCGGGCGGGCCTTCGGCCTTCGGCCGCGCCCGACCGCTGCCCGGCTGCCTCAGCCGCGCCCCACGGACAGGCTGAGTCCGCCGGGTCCGCCCAGGCCGCCGGCCGGGTCGCGGCGCAGCGCGGTGGAGCCGAAGGGCGTCCGCAGCCGCAGCCAGCCGCCGGCCGTGAGCAGCGAGACGGGGAAGTCCGGGTCGGGGCGGAGGAAGCCGAGGGACTGGGCGGCGTGCACGGCGCGCAGGGGCAGGTCCGTGGTGCCGACGGGCCGGGACCAGATCTCGCGGCCGATCCGGTCGCGCTCGGCGCGGGTGCGCGACTCCTCGGGCAGCGCCTCGTCCCGCGTACGGAATTCGGCGACGGCCTCGTCGAGGGCGGCGCGCAGGGTGTCGGGGCCGGGCAGTCCGGCCTGCTCCTGCCAGGGCCCCCGGGGCGGCAGGACGCCGGTCCAGGGCGGCCCGGTGACGGGCGCGGGCAGCGCAGCGCCGGCACTGCCCGGCTCCCCGGGGCCCTCACCGGAGACGTCGAGGGACTCCAGCAGCTCTCCGGCCGACACCGTGACGTCGAGCGTCTCGGGGCGGGCCAGGCGGGCGGTGCGGATGGCGAGGACCTCGAAGGAGGGCGGGCGGCCGAACACGGCCAGCGCGTCGCCGCCGCCCGCCTGCAACCGGACCGCGGCGGCCCGGTCGTAGTGGAGCAGCCGCCCGAGGAAGGCGGCGAGATCCGCCGCCTCCCTCGGGTCGGCGAACAGCAGCGACTGCACGGGCACGGTCATGCCGCGGCGGGCTCCTCTGCCAGGTACTGCTGGAGGAAGAGCTTCTCCTCGGCGGAGATCCGCCGGGGCCGCTCCGCCGCCAGGTCGTACGGCACGACGACGGTCGAGGCGCGTACGTACACCTGGTCGTCGTCCTTGATCTCATAGGCGATCGTCAGGGACGCGGCGCCTATCTTCGTGACCCACGACTCGACGGTCACCGGCTCGTGCCGGTGGACCAGCGGCCGTACGTAGTCGATCTCGTGCCGGGCCACGACGGACCCGCCCGAGAACGACGGCGAACCGTCCCCGGGCGCCAGCCGGAACATGAAGTCGATGCGCGCCTCCTCCAGGTAGCGGAGGAAGACCACGTTGTTGACGTGGCCGAAGGCGTCCATGTCCGACCAGCGCAGGGGGCAGCTGTAGAGGTGACGGGCCAAGACGATCAGCCTCGCGTGAGCTTCTTGTACGTGGCACGGTGCGGGCGGGCCGCGTCCGGGCCGAGGCGGTCGATCTTGTTCTTCTCGTACGACTCGAAGTTGCCCTCGAACCAGTACCACTTGGAGTCACCCTCGTAGGCGAGGATGTGCGTGGCGACGCGGTCCAGGAACCAGCGGTCGTGGGAGATGACCACGGCGGCACCGGGGAACTCCAGCAGCGCGTTCTCCAGCGAGGACAGGGTCTCCACGTCGAGGTCGTTGGTGGGCTCGTCGAGGAGCAGCAGGTTGCCGCCCTCCTTGAGCGTCAGCGCCAGGTTGAGGCGGTTGCGCTCACCACCGGAGAGGACGCCGGCCGGCTTCTGCTGGTCCGGGCCCTTGAAGCCGAACGCGGAGACGTAGGCGCGGGACGGCATCTCGACCTGGCCGACGTTGATGTAGTCCAGCTCGTCCGAGACGACCGCCCAGAGGGTCTTCTTCGGGTCGATGTTGGCGCGGGACTGGTCGACGTAGGAGATCTTGACCGTGTCGCCGATCTTGACCGAACCGCTGTCGGGGGTCTCCAGGCCCTGGATCATCTTGAACAGCGTGGTCTTGCCCGCGCCGTTCGGACCGATGACGCCGACGATGCCGTTACGGGGCAGCGTGAACGACAGGTCGTCGATGAGGACCTTGTCGCCGAAGGCCTTGGAGAGGTTCTCGACCTCGACGACGATGGAACCGAGCCGGGGGCCCGGCGGAATCTGGATCTCCTCGAAGTCCAGCTTCCGCATCTTGTCGGCCTCGGCCGCCATCTCCTCGTACCGGGCGAGGCGGGCCTTGGACTTGGTCTGGCGCCCCTTGGCGTTCGACCGCACCCACTCCAGCTCCTCCTTGAGGCGCTTCTGGCGCTTCTCGTCCTTGCGGCCCTCGACCTTGAGGCGGGCGGCCTTCTTGTCGAGGTAGGTGGAGTAGTTGCCCTCGTAGGGGATCGCACGGCCGCGGTCGAGTTCGAGGATCCACTCGGCGACGTTGTTGAGGAAGTACCGGTCGTGGGTGACGGCGACGACGGCACCCGCGTACTTCGAGAGGTGCTGCTCCAGCCAGTTCACCGACTCGGCGTCCAGGTGGTTGGTGGGCTCGTCGAGGAGGAGCAGGTCCGGGGCCTCGATGAGGAGCTTGCAGAGCGCCACGCGGCGCTTCTCGCCACCGGAGAGGTTGGTGACCGGCCAGTCGCCGGGGGGGCAGCCCAGGGCGTCCATGGCCTGTTCCAGCTGGGCGTCCAGGTCCCACGCGTTCGCGTGGTCCAGGTCCTCCTGGAGCTTGCCCATCTCCTCCATCAGCGCGTCGGAGTAGTCGGTCGCCATGAGCTCGGCGACCTCGTTGAAGCGCTTGAGCTTGCCCATGATCTCGGCGGCGCCGTCCTGGACGTTCTCCAGGACGGTCTTCGACTCGTCGAGCTTGGGCTCCTGCATGAGGATGCCGACGGTGAAGCCGGGCGACAGGAACGCGTCGCCGTTGGACGGCTGCTCCAGGCCCGCCATGATCTTCAGCACCGTGGACTTGCCGGCGCCGTTGGGGCCCACGACACCGATCTTCGCACCGGGCAGGAAGTTCAAGGTGACGTCATCAAGGATCACCTTGTCGCCGTGCGCCTTGCGCGTCTTGCGCATGGTGTAGATGAACTCAGCCAAGAGAAACCGTCCGGCAGCAATAGAGGTGTGGGCAGATACACCCATCTTGCCTGACACCCGCCCCCGGAAGGAAACCCGTCCACCCACCGGCACCGGAACCCCGGTCACCACTTGTGGACGGGCGTTCACTCACCGTCGGCGTGCGGCTTCTTCCGGCGGAGGGCGAAGACCGCGCCGCCGCCCACGACGAGCAGGCCGATGGCGACGGCGGCGAGTTTCGGGGTGGCGCTGGAGCCCCCCGTGGCCGCGAGGTCGCCCTCCAGTCCCGACGAGGCGGAGCCGGTCGTGGCCGGGACGGACCGCTCGGCGCTCCGCGTGCCGACGTCGTTGCCCGCGCCGCCCGCCTCCTCGCTCTCCCTCTCCAGGACACTGCCGCTGGTGGCGCAGTCCAGCACCCCGGTGAAGGTGCGGCTGAACCCGGCGGGCCCGGTGATGGTGAAGTCGTACGCCTGGTCCTCGGCGACGGGGACGGTGACCGTGCTGGTCTCCCCGGCGGCGACGGTGTGTTCCTCACCGGCCAGCTCGAAGGTGAACGGCTCGTCGCCCCGGTTGGCGGCCGTGACGTCCACCCCGCCCTTCGCGCAGTTCTTCCGGGCGGTCACCGCCGGGGCGGCGCCGGTCTCGGCCCAGGTGGCGGTGGCCCGGGCGGAGACGGTGGACTCGCTGGAACCGGCCAGGATCTGGGTCTGCGTGCGGCCCGTCCCCGCGAAGGCCCGGCCGACCGGCACCGAGGTGGTGGCCTGGACGGTCAGCGACGCGGTGCCGTCGGCGGTGTCCTTCGGCACGGCGAAGTAGAGCCGGTCCCCGTCGGACGCCTTGGTGACCAGGGCGCCCTTCTTGTCGGTGACCCGGACGCCGCTGGCCGCCGCGTCCACCGGGGGCGACACCGAGACCTGGCCCGCGGCGGTGCGGACGGTCACGGGACCGATCGGCTCCCCGGCCCGGCCGGAGACGGCGGCCGACTCCAGGGTCAGCGAGGCCCGCGGCTCCTTCTCCGGGCGCGCGCTGCGCTGGAGCCAGTCGGCGAGCTTCTCCGCCTGCTTGTCCGACGCGGTGACGTCGGCGTTGTCCGAGTAGCGCCAGATGGCTACCTGGGTCCCGGCGGCGGCGGTCCGCTCCGTCAGCGGCCCGGTACCGGCCGCCTCGGCGAGCGCGGCCAGGTCGTCGACCTGAGGGTAGGAGTGCTGGAGGATCCAGCGGATCCTGCCCGCGTTCCGATTGGCGCCGAGCGAGGTCTCGGCCCAGGGGGTCTCCAGGTACTTCGCCTGGTCCTGGGTGGGGTTGTGGAGGTCGACGCAGTAGGTCTTGAGCTTGCCGCCGCCGTCCACGGTCATCTCGAACAGTCCGGCGGGCAGTTCCTGGGTCCGGGCCGGTGCGCCGTTCTCCCCCGCGATACGGAGCACGGCGCTGTCGAAGGTCTTCAGTCCGTCGAGCACGGCGGCCGCGCCGCCCTGGTGCCGACCGGTGTCGTCGGCGGCCGCCGCCGGTCCGGCGCCGACGAGCGCGGCAGCCGCGACGAGACCGGAGACCAGCAGCGCGGCGACCGGGCGGAGGATCCCGCGGCCGGGATCCGCTCCTGTCGTGCCGGACGACGCAGCGGACGCTGAAGGCGCAGAAAACACAGAATTCCCCTCCGGGCGAGGCCCTCGCGCGTGGTGCGCGTGTGGGGAATGCCTCGCCAGCAGACCCAAGTGACCCGTGAGCACTGGGAATCCTAAAGAACGGGCGGAGGTGAGTCCCCCGTACCGCCCTTCGCCAACCATTCCGAATCGGAATCGTTATCGCGGGATGGCCCCCGCGCACGTCGCCGAACAGCCTTTTCAGGACACTGCGGCCATTGCGCCGGCCTCTTCCCGCTCTTTCGACTGCGCCTCCGCGTCGCCGTCCGTGACACGCCCCGGACGCTCCGTCAGAACAGTTTCCATCCTGGGCGGCCGGCGGAACGCGGCCGTTCCCCGGCTCAGGTCGTGGCCGACTGCGACGGCCTCGACATCGACGAACGTCCTTCGCTGACCGGCCTTTTCTTCTTCGCGCACCTTCAACCGACCGTGCACGACCAGGGGTTCCCCGACCGAAACGGAACCGGCGAGATTCGCGGCGAGCGTCCGCCAGGACCAGACGGTGTAGAAGCTGGTGCGGCCGTCGGCCCAGAGCTGTTTCTCGCGGTCCCAGCGGCGTGGAGTGACGGCGAAACGGAATCGCGCCATTCCTCCGGTGGCCGTCTCCCGGAAGTCCACCGCCGTCGCCGCGTTACCCACCAGGGTCACCAACGTCTCGTTCATTTCCCGCCCCCGCTTTCCGCGTCTTCCGCGTCTTCCGCGTCATCCATGTGATGCCGCGTCACACCGCGCGTACCTCGTCGTACGGCGGTGTGTACGGACTCCATGGTGGGCGCCGGAAAGGAATCGCGTCGGGGCCTGTGGACTACCGGCCGGTTGTGGAAAACTCCGTCACCGTCACGTACCGCTCGCGCACTTCCCGGTAGCGCACCAGCTCGGCCGCGACCGGGTCCAGGACCCTGGCCCGTCCGCAGCCGGCCGCCGCCTCGCGCAGCCGCCGCTCGGCGTCCTGCCCGTACCGTCTGGCGGGTCCCCGGATGGCCGCCGCGCAGGCCCACTCGACCAGCGGGCCGCCGACGACGCCGCCCAGCATGATGAGCGCGGGTGTGACGAGCCCCGGCTCCAGGACGCCGATGATCTGGCCGACGAGCCACAGGCCGCCGAAGATCTGGAGGAGCGTCATCGACGCCTGGGCCAGCACCGCGGCGGGCCACCACTTCGGCCGGGGCGGCTTGGGCGGCCGCCCCCCGAGCCGGTCGACCGTGCTCTTCCCCTTCCCCGTCTCCGTCCCGCCGCCCCGCTTGGCCGCGCCGGGCGCCCCGGCCTTGACCGCCAGCTCGTCCAGCGCCTCGGGCAGCCCCTGCGCCCCGGTGAACGCGGCCTCGCGCACCGCCTGCGCCCAGGGTCCGGGCAGCCCGTCGGCGGCGTCGTCCGCGACGATCCGCACCGCCTGCTCGACCCGCTGCCGGGCCGTCAGCTCCTCCTCGGGCGGGGTGAGCGCCTGGCCCAGCCGGTCGAGGCTGCCGGGCAGGCCCCGGTTCTCGTACCAGCGCCAGAGCCGCAGCCAGGGCGTCCCGCAGGCCCGGCTCGCGTTGCGGCGCCACTCCCGCTCGGCGGCCTGCCCGGCTGCCGCGGCTCCGACGGCCTCGGCCAGCCGGTCGGCGAACTCCTCGCGGGCCCGCTCGCCGAGACCGGGCCGCCCCTGGGCGACGTACACCGTGCGCAGCCGGGCCGCCGCCGCGTCGACGTCGGCGGAGAGGCGGCGGGTGGCGGCGGTGCGGTCCGAGACGAACCGGCCGATCATCTCGCGGAGTTCGGGGACCCCGTCGCCGGTGAGGGCGGACAGGGACATGACGGTGGCGCCGGGTTCGCCGTGCTCGCCGAGCGCGATGCCGTCCTCGTCGAGGAGGCGGCGGAGGTCGTCGAGGACGAGGTCGGCGGCCTCGCCGGGCAGCCGGTCGGTCTGGTTGAGGACGACGAAGGTGACCTCCGCGTGCCCGGCGAGCGGGCGCAGATAGCGTTCGTGGAGGGCGGCGTCGGCGTACTTCTCGGGGTCGACGACCCAGATGACCGCGTCGACCAGGGCCAGGACCCGGTCCACCTGGTCGCGGTGCTCGGTGGCCGCCGAGTCGTGGTCGGGGAGGTCGACCAGGACGAGGCCCTGGAGCGCCTCGTCGAAGGCGGCGGGTCCCGGGTGGGGCCTGCGCCGCAGCCGCCCGGGGACGGCGAGGCGGTCCAGCAGTCCCGCCGCGCCGTCGGTCCAGCTGCACGCGATGGGCTGGGAGGTGGTGGGGCGGCGCAGCCCGGTGTCGGAGATCGGGGCCCCGGCGAGCGCGTTGAACAGGGTCGACTTCCCGCTGCCGGTGGCCCCCGCGACGGCAACGACCGTGTGCCGGGAGGAGAGGCGCTGCCTGGCCGCCGCCTCGTCCAGGACGCGGCCCGCCTCGGCGAGCGTGTCGCGGTCGAGCCGGGCGCGGGAGAGTCCGACGAGTTCGCGCAGGGCGTCGAGCCGGGCGGGCAGCGGTCCGTCGGCGGGGGCGTACGCCTCGACCTGCGGCTCCGCGTCGTCGTCGGCGGGCGCGAGGACGGGCACGGGCTCGTCGGCGTCGCGGGCCGCTGCCGCCGCCGCGCGCCGGGCGATGAGCCCGTCGTCCCAGCGCCCGTCCTTGGCCCCGTCCGGCTTTTCCCCGCTGTCGCCCTTGCTCTTGCCCTTGCCGTGGTCCTCGTCCGTGACGGCAGTCATCGCTGCCACCTCTCCTTCTGCAGTACGGAAAGCGCGGCGATCAGTTCGGCCTGGGGTTCGGGGGCGACGTCGAGCGCGTCGAGCGGGGCGAGGCGGCGTTCGCGTTCGCCGGCGAGGACCTGGTCGAGAGTGGTCGTCAGCAGCTCGCCGCCCTTGTCACGGAGGCGCAGCGCGCCCTGGGCGCCGATGCGTTCGGCGAGCTGCTCCCCCGCCGCACGGGCGCGCCGCCCGCCGAGCAGGGCTGCCGCGAGGAGGGCTGCGACGTTCTCGGGGGCGGGCGCCACGCTGCGGTCGAGCTGGCGCACCTCTTCCTCGGCCAGCTCCTCCAGGACCCGGCGCCACCGGCGTACGGCGACGGCGATCCGTCCTTCGACGTCCTCGGCGGGGCCCCAGCCCCCGGCCTCGCGCCCGGCGTCCTCGAAGCGGAACAGGGCCCCGGCGGGCTCGCGGCGCCAGTGGGTGCGGATCTGTTCGTCGGCGGCGGAGACCGAGCACTGGAGCAGGGCCACCAGGCTGTCGACGAGGGCTTCGAGGAGTTCCTCGGGCGAGCTGTAGAGGGGGTGGCCGCGCCACCGGGTCCGCGCGTCCCCGGAGAGCACCGCCCCGTTCTTCAGCCGGCGGCGGATCCGGGTCGCTTCCTTGCCGTACGCCTCGTCGACCGCCCCGGTGAGCCGTACGGACGCGGCGTACTGGGCGGCGACGGCGGAGGCCAGGGCGGGCATCCGTACGTTGAGCGACTCGATGACGCCGGAGGCGGTACGTCCCACCGCCTGCTGCCGGGCGGCGGGGTCCTGGGCCCGGTGGGCGAGCCAGGCGCGCAGCGGGGCGACGGCGCTGGTGGGGAGCAGTCCGCTGCCGCCGCCGGTGGACTCGGGCAGTTCGGGGATGGTGAAGCGGGGTACGTCCCCGAGTCCGGCCCGGGTCAGCAGGGCGGCGTACTGCCGGGAGACCTCGGCGATCACCTGGTGGGGCACCCGGTCGAGGACGGTGACGAGGGCGGCGTCGTACTCCTTCGCGGTACGCAGCAGGTGCCAGGGGACGGCGTCGGCGTAGCGGGAGGCGGTGGTGACCATGACCCAGACGTCGGCGGCGCAGATGAGTTCGGCGGCGAGGACGCGGTTGCGGACGACGAGCGAGTCGATGTCGGGGGCGTCCAGGAGCGCGAGCCCACGGGGCAGGCTGACGGCGGTCTCCACCCGCAGGGCGGCATCGCCGTCCTCTCCGCGTGCCGCGAGATCGTCGAGCCCGTCGGGGTCGGGGGCCTGGCCCGGCGGCAGCCAGATCCGGGTGAGCTGCGGCAGGACCCGTACGTCCGCGAACCAGTGGTGGTCGTCCGGGTGGCAGACCAGCACCGGGGTCCGGGTGGTGGGCCGCAGCACTCCGGCCTCGCTGACCCGGCACCCCACCAGGGAGTTGACCAGGGTGGACTTCCCGGCCCCGGTGGATCCGCCGATCACGGCGAGCAGCGGCGCCTCGGGGTCCTTGAGGCGCGGCAGGAGGTAGTCGTCGAGCTGGGCGAGGAGTTCGGCCCTGGTCTGCCGGGCGCGTTCGGCCCCCGGCAGGGGCAGTGGGAGACGCACGGCGGCGACACGGTCGCGCAGGGCGGAAAGTGCGTCGATGAGCTGAGGCCGTACGTCCATGGTCACCACATGCGAAGAATGCCCAATTTTGGAGCCTTTTTGAAGCGTATAGACCCCTCTGCGCGGCGGTTCCACCCTCTGGACAGAGTCAGGACAGAGGGGACGAGTGGGGCAGGGGCATAACGAGTGCACAACACCCGGCGCGCAGCGGGCGAAAAGCGCTGCGGGAATCGCACCTACCTGCGATTATCGGTTCGCTTCACTGAACCTCCACATCGTGCCACGCAGGTGAAGCAACCGGGTCCAGGGGATCGGAGCCCTATCCTTGTCCCGGCACGGCCACGGAACCACCGATCAGGACTCCCGGCCCCCGTAGCTCAGTGGATAGAGCAGGCGCCTTCTAAGCGCTTGGCCGCAGGTTCGAGTCCTGCCGGGGGCGCCAACATTTCGCAGGTCAGCGACCTGCGGAGCCCTTCATGGGATCACCCGAGCAGTGGCTGCACGTCTCCCGGGAGGGCGTTTGTCCGTGTTTGCAGGGCGAGTGCCTTTCACTGGGCCCCCTGGCCCGGAGCGTTCGCATGGGCTCCGTTTCCCGCGTTTTCCCTGGTCAAAGCCCGTGGTCAAGATATTACGAGGCCGACGCATCCGACTGACACCGGCCGCCTACGGGTATTCATCCCACATGCGTCCCACGCCAGACGCCCCTCTGTCGGAGCCACGCCCCCTTCAACGCGGAGAAAAGCGCAGGTCACCGAGGCCCTCGAAGGCGTCCTTGAACGGACAGGGCAGGCGCTGCACGGACGCCTGCTCCATACCAGCGCGTCAGGACGGGCCACTTGGCCGACTGGTTGCTCCGGCCCCACCCCGGCCGAGAGCGGCGAGTGTGAACTCCCTCTCGTCAAGCGGCGAAACTGCGGCGCTCACTGACGAGCGCGTGGACGTGCCCGCGGCCGTCACAGCTCTGGTCGACTTCCTGGAAACGGACGGGATCCTCGACCCCAGGTCCGACAGCCCGCAGGCGCCGTACAAGGTCGCCGCCGCAGAGCGTGCCGGGTGGCGCCAGGACATGTTCGACCCCCGGTTCATGGGCACGGCCAAGTTCGTCATGCTGTCGGCCGCCGCCCAAAGCGTCGACGTACGGGAGGAAGAGGCGCTGGACGTCTCCTCACTCGGTCCGCGACGGCCGGGGCGGTCTCGACGAGGATCAGTTCTCGCAGATCGCCCAGCGGCAGCGGATGGAGGAAGTGTTCGGCGCGGCCGATACCTTCGCCAGGGCCGGCAGCCTGCTGCGAGAGCGCACTCCCGCCATCGCCCCCGTCACCCTCGCGCCGCTCGAGGAACTTCGGGAGCAGGCGGACGGTTCGGTACTGCGCGGACTAGATGGTGTGAGCTTCCCGAAGTGCCCGAGTTCCCAAACGTCTGCGGATCGCCGAGGCGACCCGGTTATGCGCACCGGCTACCTCCACCTGGCGGACGACCAGCCGGCCCAGACCGCCACGTCATGGAAGCCCATGGCAGTGACCGGCCAGCCCACAATCGTCCTCCCCGAGATCGGGCCACATGCCGGATCCGTGTCGCCGTTCTTAAGGACACGCCACGCCGGACTGTCGGGCGTCCGTCTCTACACAGGGCAGCGCTTGCGCGGCCTCGACGCGGTGGAGGACGTCTTGGGCCTGCCCGGAGACGCACTGTGTGTACGCCGCGAACAGCATCGCGACGCTGGTACCGCCCCACTCGGCCACCTGAGCCGGCGGCACCCCGTTGTTCAGCCACACCGTCAAGCAGGTATCACGCAGGTCGGCCACCCGCCGCCCGGCCGAAGAGTGGTACTCGGATGTGGACAGCACCGCTGCACGCGCTTTGCCCCACACCCTGCGGTAGACCGATCCAGCCAGGGGCCCGCCCCGCTCACCCGCGAACAGCAAATCCCCACGAGCCAGGCTGTCGACCTCGATCAGGTCACGAAGGATCTCCACCAGCTCAGGATGCAGCGGCACCACGCGAGTCTCACCCTCAGGCCGCCCCTTGAGACACCGGCTCTCGCGCACCTCACCGTCATCGGACCAGCGAGAGCCGACCTCAGGCGTCGCGGCACGCACCCGCACCTCACCCCAGCACCGTTCCGGCAGCACCACTTCGCCCACCCGTAAGGCCCGCGCCTCCTCCGGACGCAGACCCGCGTAATAAAGCGTCGCGAAGAACGCCCGATAACAGCGGCCCATCCGCACCCGACGCCCGACCCACTCCAGCAGGACTGCCGCCTGAACGCCGTTGAGCAAGCGGCGCGGGTCCACCTGCTTGGTCACCCGTGGAAGGTTGTTAAGCCCTTTGGGCAGTGGATTGGCCGACAGGATGCTCCGCCGCACCGCGTACTCCATCGCCACATTCAGAACTCGGCGGTGCCGCATCCTCGACGAGGCCGCCGCGACGGAGTCGTCAAGACGGTGGTACAGCGCCCGCAGCACATCGTCCACCACCTCCGGGTCCTCCCAGACCTCCATGACCGGCGACTGACGCCTGATCCAGCCCAGCACGGCAGCAATATCGTCCGGCGCGGAAGTACGGCACCGCGTGTTGAAGGCCCACTGGAACAGCGCTGTCCGCACTTGCTGCCCCCTGACCCCACGAGGCAGCCTGCCGAGCAGCGCCTCCGTGGTGATCATCAATACTCGAGCGGTGTTCCGACGCGTGTTCCCCGAGGACTGCGACCAACGGGAATCCACGAAATGTACGGCGAAGTCGTACCAGTTCACCGACGAGGCCGACACGCCGCGCCTGACCGGCAAACCGGTGACCACACCGAACGGCACACCCTGGTGCACCGCATGCAGCAGCTCCGCTCGAAAACCGTCCGCCAGCGCATACGTCTGGAACGTCCTGCCGCGCCTGCGCCCGGCCACCGACCAGCGCACTCCGAAAGAAGCCCGCTGCTGCCCCTGCCGACTCTCGATCTGCCACACCCTGACGTCATAGGACGTATCCACGGACCCACCTCCCGCGAAGCCCTCACCGACGGACCCGGCAAAGCGCCGCCCACGCCGACCGGATTTACCCCCTCAGAGGTGTCTACCCTATGCGCCGTCTCCCACGGCAGGGCTCAATCGTTCGCCCGCTCCCCCACGCGAACCGCGCTGCCAACACCTCGGCCGACGACACCGCCGACCACGCACTCGCCAACCCGAAACCGCGAGCCACGCCCGACCCGCGCATCCCATAAGCGACCCATACCCCGTCCGACATGACTTGCAAAGAAGGACATGCCGCCACCGACCGACGAGAGCTAGAGCCAGCGGACAGGCTGGTAGTTCACCAACAAACCCTGGCTGCTGTTCACTGAAGTGGGGTCATGTCGTCGTGGTGCGGCGAGGCCGCGAAGGCGGGGTGTCGGGGCAGACTGCACGATCCGTACCGCCGGTGCTCCCAGGGCGGGGAGACGAGTGGCTCGACAATCCCGAGGTGGAGTCGGGGCACGGGCTGCCGTTGGTCGCTTGCTCGCACCACGGTGGCGGGTCACGGGGGTAGCGCCGGTCGGTGCGCAAGTTCGCTGCTGGGTTTTGCCTCGGTACGAGAACATGGTCTGACAGGCCGAAAATGTTGCTGGTCGGGGCTCCAGGAGTCGACGTTGCGCCTACCCTGGAAGCGAGTTGATCGCCTGCGGCCCGATCGTCCGGTTCCGATGTATTGCCGAACGCTTTGTCACCGGATCCGACACGCCTGAATAGGGGATCGGCCTGTCGGCGTATCCACTCGGACAAGGACGTTCGAGAGCGGGTGGGGCATGGCGACGGAGCGCGAGCACATCGGGGCGAGCAGGCCCGAAGGACACTGGACTGCAAACGGAATCTGCCGGTGCTGGCAGCGGTTCTTCGAACAGAGGTCGAGCCTAAGAGGTTTGACCCGGCTGGAGTTCACCGAGCACATCGCATATCTACTCTTTCTCAAACTCGACCACGCGCGAGGCCAGGCGCAGAGGAGCTTCCAGGTCGTGCTCAACTCGCTCAGCTGACGCTCGTTCCCATGCCGCCCTCTTTCGCCGCTCTCGCTCCCCATTAGCCGTACAGGAAAGCCATGAACGCGACTCCCCAGCAGCCCGCCGTGCCTGCCCCAGTCCGCCAGACCGCGCGTGCCTTCGACATGACGTACTCCGGCCTCATCGACATGAGTGACTTCGGTAACCGGCCGCCTGACAAGATCCAGCCAGCGTTCCGCTCCCGCGCTCTGGCAGCGCATGCTGTGCGCATCATGACCGGGTGGAGCCCCGAGCAGGCGGCCGACTGCGTCATCGACGGTGGCCAGGACCAAGGGATCGACGCCATAGCCATCGACGAGGCGAACGCCCACATCTACCTCGTGCAGGCAAAGTGGAGCCCTGAAGGGACGGCCAAGGCGGACGAGACCGCTGTGCACAAGCTCTTCGCGGGGCTTACCCTCATCGACTCCGGGGAATCCGCCCAGTTCAACCCCCGCGGACAGATACTCGCCAAGCGGGCACACGGCCTGATTGGCGAGAAAAGCACCCGAATCACCCAGGTGATCGCCCTAATGGGCGTCAAGCCGCCTTCGCCGGGTGTGCTGCAGGTCATCAAGAATGGCGAGAACGAGTTCAACTCCCACGGTGAATACGTCGACCACCGCTTCCTGCATGCCCCCGGCATCCACGGCCTGGTCTTGAAGGACCAGCAGAGCGAGCCCGTCACGCTGACAGCGACGCTCCACCCCTGGTTCAGCGTGTCCTCGCCCTACCTCTCCTACGAAGGCGTCATACAAGCCGAAGAAGTCGCGGCATGGGCCGAGCACGGCAATGCACTGTTCGCCCGCAACATCCGCGATCCGCTGGGGCTCACTCCCATCAACAAGGAACTGCTGAACACACTCGTCAGCGAGCCGTCCCACTTCTGGTACTTCAACAACGGCATCACCGTCCTGTGCGATTCCTTCGAAGCAGTCCCTGGATCGCAGAAGTTCCCCGAGCGCCATCCCGTCCGCATCACCGCCAAGGGCGCAAGTGTCGTGAACGGCGCCCAGACGGTGCGTTCCGTCATCGACGCAGCCGAGCAGTCCGATGAAGCGGGGCTCGCTCAGGTCACCGTCCGGTTCATCGTCACCGGCGGCGACACCGATTTCGCCAACCGCACAACCCAGGCCACCAACCGGCAGAACCACATCACCGAGCGTGACCGGATCGCGCTCGAGCCCGTTCAGGCGGTGCTCATCAAGGAGTTCCGTGCAGAACTGGGCCTCGTGTACAGCGTGCGCCGCAGCGAACTCGAACCCCAGGACGACGAGGGCTGCTCCGTCGTGGAAGCCACGTGCGCGCTCGCCTGTGCCCACAGCGGCAGCCGGTTCGCGGCCCGGCTCGTCGCGTCCGGCACCACCGATGTGCTGTGGGAACGAGGCGGCAGCGGCATCTACGACCTCCTCTTCCGGTCCGTGCCCAGCGTGTACGAAACCTGGAACGCCGTGAACATCCTGCGGGCGGTGCGCACGGCACTGCGTGCGGAACGCGAACAGTACGCCGGACGCGCGGCCGCCGTCATCGACGACGGCACGTTCCTCATTACCCACCTAGTGTTCCGGCAGCTCCTCGCGCAGGACGCCGGCATGGGCGAGCCGGACCAGTCACTCACCTGGGCCACCGAAGCCAAGAAACAGGTGCCCGACCTGGTCAAGCATGTTGTCCCGGCGCTCGTACAGGCTCTGGACGGAGTGGGAACCCGGTCGAGCCTGCAGCGCGTGTGCGCTGATCCGGGGCAAGCCGCCGACCTCGTGACCGCGGCCCTGGCAGCTCTCGAAGGCGACGGAGCCGAGGACGCCGCCGCGCAGTACCGACGCGAGCAGAACAAAGCTCGCAAGCGCCGCAGGCCCAACGCAGTGCACGTCATCGTCGACAAGGGCGCTCTGGAAGAAGGAGCACCGCTGCATCTGGCCCTGTACCTGCAGCCGGAGAAGGATGCGCTCGCCTCATGGCTCGACTCCAACCCGCGGCGGGCACTTGCGAAATGGACCAACACCAATCGGGCACGCCCGATCGTCTGGGCCGCCGACGGCAACGCCTACTCGCCCAGCGGTCTCATCGCACGGATGTGGGAGCTGGCCGAATGGGAAGGGCGCCCCGTATCGAACCAGGGCACCGCCCGCTGGGCCACCCAGGACGGAGAGACCCTCGCCATCCTCGCCCGGCGGCTTCTCAACAGCATGGAGGAAGAGGAAGACGAGTGATGACGAACGAGGCCACGGGTTTCGAGCCGTGACGCGTCCCCGTCGTTTGCGGTGACAAATAAATGCCATATAGCACAAACAAGGCGTCGCCATCCTGCACGCGTGGCCGGCGGGTCCCGACGCCACCCGGCCGCGCCGCGTCGACGCGCTGGGCCCGGCGCGCCACGCGGGAAAGCCCCGTCCCCGCCCGCGAGCGCGCGGCCCGAATCATCGCCGGCGGCGACTTCGGCGGCCCGGACCAGCTCGTCCTCGGCTGGGGCCCCGCCTGGATGTCCGACCGCTGGTGGATCCTCTCCGGCCCCGCCGGTTCGAGGGGCTTCACCTTCCGTGCCGACCAGCTGCGACGTCAATGAAGAGAGCCCCCTTCAGCGCAGGTCTCCCATCCACATTCGCCGCCCCACCTCGTCGAGCTCGGCCCGCCGGGCCGCGTACTCGGGCAAGGCGAGGCCCAGGAGCCGCCAGAAGGCGTCCCCGTGGTCCGGAACCCGGACGTGTGCGAGTTCGTGCGCGATGACGTAGTCGACCAAGTGCATGGGTAGCTGGAAGAGCGGCCAGCCCAAGGCCATCAGCCCTGGCCCGCCCCTGCGCGCATCTGGCCGGTACGACCCCCAGCGGTCTTGGAGATCGCGCACCTCCAGCTCCGGTTCGGCCACCGCCATGCGAGCCGCCCATGGCTGGAACCGGTTGACGGCCCAGGCGCGGCCAACCCGGGCGTACCAGTCAACGAGGGCCGCCCGCCCCGCCGGCGGGTGCTCGGCGAGGTGCTCGGCCATCACGAGCCGCCCGGCCATCAGCCGCACCCGGCCGTCCTCGGAGGGGCCGTCGGAGATCGCCAGTCGGTAGGTCCTGCCCAGGTAGCGGAACACCTCGCCGTCGGCCAGGTGCTTGGCCGGGTGCAGGGATCTGGTCCGCTCCCGCTCGCCGAGCTTCGTCGCTAGCCAACCGTGGTGAGCCCGGACGAAGTCCTCGGCCTCCTCCACTGTGCGGTCCGGCGGAGTGTGCAGGGTCAGGGTGGCGTCGGGCTCCACGGTCAGCGCGAACCGCTTGCGCCGGGGGTGGGCGCGGACCCGCAGTGAGAACCCGTCGACGTCGATCGACGCACCCCCTGGGCGGGAAGCCTCTGCCAGGGTGTCCCAGCTGCTGTCGGCGTGCTTCTTGGCGGGTGCGGTCACCCGCCTATTCTCCTCTCGCCCTGCCTAGGAACTGGCGGCGGTTGTCGTTCGCGAAGGAAGCGAGTCGCTCAGCCATCGCCTTCAGCGGAGCCCAGTCCTTGCCCGCGGGCCGGAGCCCGCCTGCCAGCAGCCTTCCCTGGATGACCCCGGCCAGGGTGGCCAGGTCTTGGCTCTGGCCCTGGTAGGACACCTTCACCATCGTCTCGGCCGCCACGTCGCACAGCTGACCGACGAGCGGGCGGATGTCGTCCCCAGTGTTCCTGACCTCGCTCCTGTCCGCCATGAGCTGGACCAGCAGGCGGTAGGTCCTCTGCTCTAGCGGACTGAGGCCGACGAGCTCCGGGTCCTCCTCGTGCCCCTGCCTGGCCTCCTCGATCAGGCGTGCGAACTTCTCGGCCTGCTCCTCGAACCGGTCGGGAGTCGTCCGAAGGATCTCCTCAAGGCGTGCCGACAAGCGCTGGTACTTCTCCGGGTCCTCCCGCCGGACCCGCTCCTCCAGGTGGAACCGCAGCGCGTGGCCCATCTCTGCCGCAGCCTCGCGGGGCGGCAGACCGCGCACTGCGTCGTCGAAGCCGTCCGCGGTGATCCATACGGGCGGGATCGCTTCCTCGATCTCCGGCCCCTCCAGGTGCTCGGCGATCATGGCCCGGACCTTCCGGCCGTACCTGCGGAGGGTGAACGTGCCGCCCTCGGCATCCCGGAACAGGCGGCGCACGCGCTTCTGGAGCAGCCCCCAGTGACGGGCGTCGTTCACGTAGTCGAGGGCAGCCTCGTGCGGCAGTACGCGTTCCATCGTGTCAAGGAAGTCGTGCAGTGCTGTGTCGAACGCGAGCCGGGTGTCCTCGTCCTCGAACCGGTCCAGGGCGGCACGCAACCGCACCGGGTCGGTCAGGTCGGCGTCCGTGACGCCGAGGCCCCGAAGGAGGCCGCGCACGGCAGCGGCAGCGGGTTCGAGACCTTCGATCTCCACCGACATGCTGCGCATCGTGTCGTGCTGGTCGGCCTTGCGGTATCCGGCCAGCGCCTTGTTCAGATGGCCGAAGACGCCGTAGTAGTCGACGACGTAGCCGATCTCCTTGCCTGGGTGCGGCCGGTTGACGCGGGCGACGGCCTGGAGCAGTTCGGCGCCGCGGATCGGGCGGTCCAGGTAGAGGACCTGCTCGCGGGGGGCGTCGAAGCCGGTGAGCAGCATCGACTTCACGATCAGCATCGCGATGGGGCTGTCGGGGTGCACCGGGTCGGGCACGACCCCGCGCGGGGACGCAGGGGGCTCTGTGACGGCGTGGGACCAGGGATGGTCCGCGTTCCGCTCGGCGGCCTCTGCTTCAAGGGTCGGGGCCGGCGGAGTCACAGCAGTCGTCGGGGCCCACACCGAGTCGGGGGGCAGCAGTGGGAACGCCTTTTGAAAGCGCGCGATGTACGCCTCTTGCCGCCTGGAGTCGGTCCACTCCGCCCACTGACCGTGCTTGCTGCCGGTGCTCGGCGAGATGACGGGCACGAAATCGACACGGCGCAGCAGGGCCCGGAACTGGTGGGCCTGGTGGAGATAGCGCAGCCGGCCCTCCAGCTTCTCCGGCGGAGTGCCGGCGACCGACTCGGGATCGTAACCGTCCAGTTCCTCCAGGAGCCGGTCGCGGGCCACCCGCAGCGCGTAGTGGTACTCCACGGCGGCCTTCCGGCTGACGGCCGCGACCTGCGCCTTGAAGCCTCCAGGCAGCACGCTGGTCACCCAGTGCTTCAGCATGTCCTCGGCCTTGGCCGCGATCATCGGCTCGGACTCGGCGACGTCGCTTCCGGTGGGCCAGCGCTTCAGCAGCGCGGCCTTCTCCTCCGGCGTGCGGTCGCGGACCAGGTCGTCGAACCGGCGGTCGAGGCTTGCCCCGTCCTTGACCTCTCCCTCACCGGTGCGCCCCTCGTAGCGGATGCGGACGACGACCTCATCATGCTCGGCGTCCTCCATCCGGTACTCGTCCAGGAAGCCGCGCGGGGAGTCACCGCGCCCGAAGATCCGACGGGTGTCCTCCTCCCGCCCAGTGGTGATGGGCGTTCCGGTGAACCCGATCTTCGCCGCGTTCGGGACGGCTTTGCGCAAAGCGGCGTGCAGCACGCTGGTGTGCGAGCGGTGCGCCTCGTCGACCAGAACGAGCATGGCGGGGGACGTGTTGCACTCCGGGAAGTTCGGCACGGGCGGCGCCACCTCGGCGCGCGTACCGGCGCGGGTCCGCTCGGCCTCCGCGTACTCCTCCGCCAGGTCGCGGCCGTCCTCGTCCTGCTCGGCGTCCCCGGAGAAGTTGAGCCCGACCCCGTACTTCTGGATCATCCCGAAGACGACCCGCCGGCCGCCCGCCCGCAGCAGGCCCTCCAGTTCGGTGCGGGTGTCGGCCGTCACGACCTCGGACCCGCTCGTGTCCAGCGCCTCGGTGAGCTGCGTCTGCAACTGGGTGCGGTCGGTGACGACCACGATGGTGAACTCGCTCAGCCTCGGGTGCGCGTGGACCCGCCGAACGAGGAAGGTCATGGTCAGGCTCTTGCCGGAGCCCTGGGTGTGCCAGATGACGCCGCCGCGCTCGTCCTCGGTCATCGGCCCGCTCCGGGCCCGCCCATCGAGCAGCCGCCGTACGGCCTTCTCTGCGGCCCGGTACTGCTGGTGACGGGCGACGGCCTTGACGGTCACCGTGGCGCCGGAGTCGGTCTCGACGGGCAGCTCGATCACGTAGTGCCGCACGATGTTGAGCAGCGCTGCGGGACGCAGTACCACGCCCACCAGCTTCTGCTGCTCGCCGAGTGCGGCCGGCGCGGACCCGTCGGCGTCCGGCACGAGCCCCGCCGTAAGGAGTTCACGCCGCAGGGTGCCGCCGACCTCGGGCGCGACGCTGCGCCAGGGGTCGAAGTGCTCGGGACCGGAGGTAACCGTCCCCAGGTGGGCGGTCTCACCGGTCGCCGCAACGAGCAGCTGCACGGTGCGGAAGAGCTCGGGTACGCCGGCGGGCCGGGTTCCCTCCCCTGGACGGGCCCGCGCTCCCTCCTCCTTGACCGGGTTGCCCGCGTAGTGCCGAAGGTCGAGAACAGCCTCGCGGATGGGCTCGGCGAGGTCGGGACTCTTGCACTCGACGGCGACGAGCGGGATGCCGTTCACGAAGAGGACGACGTCGAGGACAGAGTCCTTGCCCGCGCGGTTCCTGACCCGGAGCTGGTCGACCACGGTGAAGTTGTTGAGACCGAGCCGGTCAGGATGCCACTCGATGTACTGCACCGTGGCCGATGCCCCGCCGTGCCCGGCGGAGGGCTTACTCAGCACGAGTCCGCTAAGCAGCAGTCCGGTGGCCGCCAGGTTGGCCTTAACGACCCCCTCGCCCAGCGGAACACGGGCGAGTGCCGAGATGGCGCGATCGATGTCGCTCGCGCCCATCCAGGGCACGCCGTCCAGGGCCCGGGTGTTGATCCGGCGCAGGGCAGGGTCGAGAAGGTCGGCGAGCAGGGGCGTGTCGACATCGAGGGTGCCGATATCGCGGCCCGACCGGTGCGTCCACCCCATCGCCTTGAGCTGCGCGACCAGCGGCCGCTCTACCTCGTCCCGCTCCACCTGCATCACCACGAACCCGCGCCTCTCCCCATACGTCCCCTGGAGATCCATTCTGCGCGGCGGCATGGGGGCGCGCCAGGAGCACGGGAGAGAGAGCGGTGAACAGAGGTGTAGACGTACCGGATTGCGATGGTACGTCCGCCCGGAGGCACGCTCCGACCAGCGCTCGGCGGCGCTTCCGCGGGGTCCCGACCTCCTTCTCTTCCCGCTCCGGAGGCGGTTGTCGGCCAGCAGGCCGGCGGCGTGGGCGTGCAGCTCGGCGGTCATGTCGAGTTGGAGGTTCTCGACGGTAACGGCGACGCGGGAGATGCGTCCGGTGCCGTCGCCCATGACCTAGCAGGGCTTGCCCTCCGGCGTGGTCCAGGGCAGGAGCCGTTCTGCGTCCGCGGCCGACCGGGCGGCGTGCGTGGGGATCTGTCCGGCGGTCTGCCGTGCATGGCCGGTCACACAGCCACCTCCACGGATGAAGCGGGGCCCGACATTGACGCCGTGCACGGCGAGCCACAGCGCGCGGCGCCGTGCGCGCTGCCGTCGGGCCTCCGCTCGGCGTTCGCGGACGATCCCGTACCCCTGCCCGGCAGCGACTGGACGAGGCGCGGCCCGCGCGAGCGGGGAACGGGGGTGGTCAGCGGGCGGCCACAGGAACCGCGGCAGCGGCAATAGGGGAGGGCAGCCAAGTGCAACATGTCGCCAACTCCGTGTGCTGATGGCCATTGTTGATGGCCATGCCCCCGGGTCGTTTCCGCGACGCTCGGGGGGGCTTCAATGCGACGGAGCCCCTCCGGACGAGCGCATGTATGCACATCCCTGTGTAGCGATCCACTCATAGAGTGAGACGGGGCGGTCTAGGCTCGCCAGGGGTTACAGGCGGCCAAGTCATCACACGGGAGCTGACGATCCCCCGACAAGCTGGTCCGCCTTCGTCAGTCCTGCAGTCCGACACCTCCCCCGCCCACCCTTCCCACCCCCGCCCCCGGCGGGGGCCCCTCTACTCCTCAGCCACCGGCCACCGCAACGGCAACCCGCCCGGACAGCAAGTCGTCCACGAGTCCCACTTTCAGCTCGCGCAACTTCGCAAGCTCGCCTTCCTCTTGGGCGATCCGTTCATCACACGAGCCGACCAGTTCGACCGTCCGGCGCTGCCCTTCCAGAGGGGGACAAGGAATAGGCATGGCCTTGAGCTGAGATGAGTTGATCGAGGCCAAATTCGTCGTCTGCTTGACAACTCTTAGAAAGTAGCGGCGGCCAGCCGCTGATGACATATACAGGTTGAGGAAGTGGGGGTCCAAGAATTTCTTGTCACAGCGGACACGGAAGACGTGGTTCTGATTCAAGCAAGGGTCGATCCGCCCATCCCAAACAGCACCCCGTCCTACTTTGTCAAAATCCCCCCCTTCCGTAACCAAGACGTCATCGCGCCTTAGCCGAAAACGCTCCATGTCGCCCGGCGTAACGCGCACCGATTTCATTTCGAGCGTCGAGACAAAACCGTCCTGAACGTTCGCCACACGCAGATATGGAACTTCCAGCAGGGTGCCACCGGAGGAGACGCCGCCGAGAGTGAGGCCACCACCAACGTCAGCAAGCGAATCTAGCGTACGCATACGCGATGTCGGCGACCCACCTTCCGCGTACGCCCGCGAGAATTGCTCGGAGATAATACCTTGCCGCACGCTTCGCAGCTTGGCAATCGACGCCGCGATGCCGCGTTCCGCGTCTGACAAGGAATCAAGAAGAGCAATAATCCTACGCTGGACCCCCCACGATGGGACTGGGATCTTGGTAAGTGCTAGCTGGTGTCGAGATAGCTCGATCTGATTCGTCGAACCCGCGAAGCAATGTGATTCCAGTCGCCTCTGCCCCCAAGGGGACCTAATCATCAAATTGATCCACTCCGGATCAATTCCTTCGCGTGGCCTGGCGATCGTGATGTGCGAGTCGACAATGAAATGCCCGTCCGCTCGAAAGACGCAGCTTCGGCCGATAGTTCCCGAGCCGGTGGAGTTCACAAGAACATCACCCGCTTCCGCAATAAGCGAGCCCTCGAGTAGCTTCGAATCATGGGGCCTCGCCTTATCAGCGTGAAACCCCGAATCTTGCACGCATCGCTGCCCAATTGCCCGCACTGAGCTTGCTGACACATACGAGGGAGCTGTACCTCGTCGTAGAACTTTGCAAATATCGGCAAGGGCCATTTCTGGCCAGTTCTGAAGGTTGGGGATACCCAACGAAGAATCACTCATATCCCAGCTCCTTCAGGAACCCGTCCAGTTTCGCCGTCGCCCGCTCGCGATCCGCGCGAATCTCAGCCAGCGAGACCGCGTACTTGTGTTCCCACGTCTCGTAGGACGTCGCCAACTCCCGCTGCCAGCGGGCCACATGGTCGTTCAGCTTCGATGCGAGGTCGTCGCGGAGGAGAGCGAGCACGACTCGGCGCTCCGCGGCCGGGTCCAGCGCCGCGCGGGCGCGGAACAGCCGGGGCGGCTCCTCGCCCAGGGTGGGCGGGTCACTCGGGTAGGGGAACCAGAAGTCCGTTTCCAGGCGCTTGACCACCGCGCCCGCCTTCGCACGGTCCTTCTTCACGACGGCGATCTCCGCCAAAAGTGCCGCCAACACCTCCACTGAGAGGGTGACTTCCTCGACGTCGACGTCGGACTCCTCGCCGCCGTCAGCGTCGGCATCGGCGTTGGCCTCCGAACCCGCCGAGCCACCCCCTGCCACCGGCTCCTTCGGCAACCGTCCGTTGAGTTCCTTCCACTTCGCGTCGAGTTCCGCCTTGCGCGCGTCCGCTTCCTTCAGCTCCGTCAGGAAGTCGGGGGCGATCGCGGCGACAAGCTTGTGGTCGTATGCCTGACGCCGCTCCGCGGCGGTTCGCTTGCGCAACTTCTGGGTGCGCGGGTCCTGCTCGGGGGCGAGCAGGGTCTCGACGTTCTCCACCCAGCCGTCGATCACGCCCGCGAACCCGTTCTCCGACAGGGCGAGCAGGTCGTACTTGGCCTCGTGCCACCACCCGGCGACCGTGCCCGCGAGCGCGTACCGGTCGAGGAGACCGACCTGGGTGAGCCGGTCGACGAAGGAGCCCATCAGCGAGCCGCGCAACCTCATCAGCGCGGCCTTGCGCTCGGAGGCGGTGGACTCGGCGAGCAGCTCCGGTGTCGCGGCCACCGCTTCCAGGTGCTTCGCCTCCGCCGCCCACCACTCGGCGAACGCGGCCCGCAGCTCCTCTTCGCGCGGCCGGGCGAGCGCGCCCAGGTCAGGGCGGGCGTCGGCGGGCCGGAAGTCCAGGTAGTCGGTGTCGGCGGGCGACCGCTCTGCGAACAGGTCGTCCGCCCCGATCCCGTACGCGCCGAGCAGCTCGCCCTTCGCCTCGATCTCCGCGCGCGGCACCCCGCCGACCAGGTGCGCCCTGACGTCCTGCGGCTCGGGTGGCGGCGTGTTGTCCACGTAGCGGCGGATGTTGAGGTTGTCGTCGTTCTCCGCGAGCTCCTCGCGGGTCACGACGCGCGAGAAGCCGGGCACCTCTGCGAACGTCCGGAACGTGGTCGTGATCTTCTCGGCGTGCTCGGGCAGCAGCACGTTCTGCGCCCGCTCGGCGTGGAACTCGCGGTCCGCGTTGATGAACAGGACCTTCCCCGCGCGCTCCGGCTCCCTCTCCGACCGGTCCCGGTCCTTGCAGCCCGGCGGGCGCAGCACCAGGATGCAGGCCGGGATGCCAGTGCCGTAGAAGAGGTTCGGAGCGAGGCCGATGACCGCCTCCACGGCGTCCTCGTCGAGCAGCTTCGTACGGATCTGCTGCTCGCCGCCGCCCCGGAACAGCACCCCGTGGGGCATGACGGTGATGACCATGCCGCCGCGCCCCTCCTTCTTGGTCTCCCAGAGCATGTGCTGGAGGAACATCAGGTCGGCCTTGCCGCGCTCGCTGGTCAGGCCGTAGTAGGTCCGCTCGGTCCTGTGCGCCAGGTCCGTGGCCGTGTAGTCCATCGAGAACGGCGGGTTGCTGAGCACGCCGTCGAAGCGGTCCGCGTCCGAGGTCGGGACGTGGGTCGGCCTGGCCAGCGTGTCGCCGGTCGTCAGGTCGAAGCGGCGCACGCCGTGCAGGACCATGTTCATCGTGGACATGATCCAGGAGCCGCTGTTGGCGTCCTGGCCGGCGAAGAACATGTCGGAGGTGTCCCCGCCGTGCTCCTCCACGTACTCCGCGGCGTGGATGAGCATGCCTCCCGAGCCCACGCACGGGTCGTAGATCCGCATGCCCTGGGTGGGGGCGAGAAGTTCGACCATCATGCGCACCACCGCGCGCGGGGTGTAGAACTCGCCGCCCTTGCGGCCGGCCGAGTCAGCGAACTCCTTGATCAGGTACTCGTAGGCTGCGCCGATCAGGTCGGGAAACTCGAAGTCGTCCGTGCGCAGCCGGACCCGGCCAAAGTGCGCGATGAGGAGTTCCAGGCGCTTGTCGGCCAGCGTGGCCGTGCCCGCGGCCGCGCCGGAGCCGCCGATGCGGTTGAAGTCCAGATGGTCGAAGAGACCCGTGAGCTTCTCGTTCTGCCCTTCGAGAAGTTGAAGGGCAGGGCGCAGCACACTCTCGTTGATGTTGCGCGTGACGCCCGAGATCTCGTGCCACCTGGCCTTCTCGGGGACGAACAGCACGTCGCGTTCGCGGTACGGGGCCTCTTGCTCCAGAAAGGCGTCGAGTTCTTCGCCGTCGAAGCCCCAGTCCCTTTTCGCCTGCTCCTTGATCCGCTCCCGGGCCGCCTCGAACTCGTCATTGGCGCGCTTCAGGAAGAGCAGCCCGAAAATGTAGTCCTTGTACTCGGAGGCGTCCATCGTCCCCCGGAGGATGTCGGCTGCGGCGAACAGGTGCCGCTCCAACTGGGCGAGCGTGAGCTTGGCCACGTATGACTCCCTACGACCTGAGATGACGGTCCGACCTTATGGCCGTCTGGCCCCATCCCGAAATCAGCGGCGGCCGGTCTGCAGGGGACGTCAGTAGGAGACGATGCCGAGTGCGTCCTCGACGAAGGTATGCATGTCCGTGTACGGGTCGCGGTCGAACCTGGGCACATGGTCACCGTGCTGGTCGTTCATGCGTCGGGCGTTGTCCCGGGCCTGTGTAAACCTGCCGAGGACCTGGCCGGGAAGGACGAGCTTCGGATTGGCAGCGTCCTCACTGCCACGCTGGAAGGGCAGCCGGTCGGCCGCGAGATCGCACACCCCCTCGAACGAACCGGTGACCGCTTTGTAGTGGGCAAGCCGCCACACCTCGAAGCACGGATGCGAGAAGGCGACATGGACACCGGCCTCCTTGGCCAGTTTCATCGCCTCGGGGACACGCGGGTGGTTGTCGTGGTCGAAGAGACACCAGACCTGCGGCTGGGCGGCGGCGCCCTTCAGCTTCGCGCGCTTGGCTTCGCGGATCTTCTCGCGCAGGAAGTCCGCCGCCATCTCGACGAGGTCGATCGGCTTGCGGTCGCTCTTCTTCTTTCGGTTGGCGATGCGCAGCTCGACCTTGGCGGCAGGGTTCTTCAGTACCCCCACCTCGGTGATGATGTCGAGGTACGAGGGCTCGGTCACCTCGCCCTCGGTGAAGACGAAGACCACCCGTCTCCGCTGTCCCGCCCCCCTCGAGGACCGTCCCAACGCGTCGTTTCCCCGCTGCGGCCTCGCCATCAGCTCTGTCCCGCCCCTTCGTACGCCCCGGTCTCCCGCGCCGTCGCCAACCGCCGCGCGATCTGCCCCTCGAGCAGGGACGGAACGCCGCCGAATGCTCCCGCGAGGTAGGACTGGGTGAGGTCCTCCGCCTCGCCCGGTTCCGCGTCCGTCAGCGGGTAGAGCTCGGTCGCCCCGTCCTTGTCCTTCTGCGTCAGCCACACCTGCCCGGGCTCCAGCAGCCGCCCCCCGCTGGGGGTGGTCAGCATCGTCGCGTCGTGGGAGGTAAAGACGAGCTGCGCACCCCTGGGATTCGCGAGGGGGTCGTGGAAGAGCCGCACAACCTCGGCAGCGAACCGGGAGTGCAGGCTGGCGTCGAGCTCGTCGATGAGCAGCACCGCGCCCTCGTCAAGGGCCAGCAGCAGCGGGCCCAGAAGGGCGAACCAGGAGCGGGTGCCGTAGGACTCCTCCGACCAGTCGAAGGCTACGTCCCCGCCCGCCGACCGGTGGGTCAGTTTCACCGAGCTCTTCCCCGGGTCCTCCTGCACGACAGAGGCCCCTGTGATGCCGAGATCCGCGACCCTGAGCAGTTCCCGGATCCGCTGGGCGCGGTCCCCGGCGAGCTCCCGGGTGGTGAACGCCTCGCGCTGAGGGCGTTCGGCCTCCGGGTCGATCGACCACAGATTGCGCCGGAACCAGTGGAAAAGCGGGGAGAGCTGCGGATGGTTGTCCGTGCCGGCCGTGGAGAGCAGCAGGGCGTTCGGCCGGGTGCGGCGCACGAGTTGGGATCGGTCGCGGACTCGGCCGCCCGGCCACCTGTAGACCTCGGTCCGGGACGCGTCGCGGTCCAGCCACTCCTGGCGGCGGCCGCGCGGGTAGCTGTGCAGCCACTCGGACTCGACCCGGTCGGCGCCGAGCTCGAAGCCGTACGTCCAGCGGATGGAGTCGATGACGATGTCAACCTCGAAGAAGGACGGTTCATCCTCGCTCTTCGGGTTCAGCGCGAAGACGTGGCGGGGGACGCCCTCGTAGGATGCCCAGCGAGCGTAGGAGTTGAGCACCGCGTGCCGCATGTCGCCGAGGGCGCTGAGCACGTTCGACTTGCCGGAAGCGTTCGCTCCGAAGACGGCGAGGAGCGGGAAGACTGCCACGGTTCCGCCGCCCGCCAGCTCCACCGGGTTCGCCGACCCGTCGCCCCCGCTCTCGCCCTCGGGCGCGATGAAGGACAGTTCTTGCTCGTCACGCAGGGACCGCACGTTCGCCACGCGGAATCTCAGCAGCACACCGTCCTCCTCTCCGCATTCAGCCTAGTCGTGGCCTCTGACATCGGCCCGGCGGGTGGCACCTGGCCTGCGGTGCCGCCCCCGCGGACCGGAACATACCGTCCGGGACGGCCCAGCGGGAGGGTTTGGGGGATCTTGGTCCAGGTGCGCTCAGAGGCGGGTCGGGGCGAAGAGCTTCAGGGCAGCTGGGAGGACGACGACGGAGGAGCCGGGGTGGCGAGGGACTACGCGGGGTCAGCCTGGGGGTAGCGGGGGACGACAGTGTGGCCGGGATACCGAAAGACTCGGCGAGAGCGGTGAAGTAGGGGCGGGCGAGCTCGGTGTGGGTGGTGACGCCGACCGCGTCGGTCATGTACTCGCGCAGAACCCCGTAGCCGCCGTCGTTGACCCACCGGTCCCCCGTACGGTCGAATCCCACATGCGTCCCACAAAACGCCTGATCACCTGTCAGCTAAGGGCTAAGTTGCAGGTCAAACGGGGTCTGAGCTATATGCAATGGGTGCCTTCTAAGCGCTTGGCCGCAGGTTCGAGTCCTGCCGGGGGCGCACCGACCGCACGACCGTGAGGCCCTCCGCGCAGGAGGGCCTTTCGTCGGTCAGGGGGACGTTAACGGGCGCGGCGTCATGGCGGCGTAAGCGACCGGGCCCCGGCCCCTCTACACATCCCGCCTCCGGAGCAGCACCAGCGCCCCGAGCATCAGCACCGTCGTGTACGCGGCCACCAGGAGCAGGGAGGGCCAGGGGCCGAGGCTGCCCACCGCGTCGGCGGCGGCGTCCGAGGTCTGGGTGAGCTTCTCCAGGGCGGCCGTCGGCGAGAGGCCGGCGATCCAGCGTTCCGCGTCGCCGAACAGGGGGCCGAACAGGGACGGCAGGAGCAGCAGGCCGATCACCGTGGTGACCGCCCCGGCGGAGTGGCGTACGAGGGTGCCGACGGCGAGGCCCAGCACGGCGGCGACCGCGAAGGACGCGGCGATCCCGAACAGGGCGGGCAGCGGCTCGCCCTGGGCGTACCGGCCCTCGGGCAGCAGGGCGTCCCCGACGAGGTAGGCGAGCGTGCAGGAGGCCAGGGCGAGGACGTACATCACGCCCGCCACCAGCGCTGCCTTGGCGGCGAGGACCGTGGCGCGGCGGGGGCGGGCCGCGAACGTCGTCCGGACGGTGCCGCTGCTGTACTCCCCCGTCACCACCAGCGCGCCCACCACCGCCGCCAGCATCTGGGCGACGACGGAGAGCGTGAGGCTGCCGCCCAGGACCGTGTCGTCGGACTGGAGGCTTCCGGTCGTGGCGACGAACACCGCGCCCAGGACGGGGAGTACAGCGGTCGCCACCGTCGTCCACACCGTGGAGCGCACGCTGCGGAACTTGATCCACTCGTAGGCCAGGGCCTGGGCCCCGGGAGCGGCTGTCGTCGTCATCGGACTGTCTCCTTCCGGCTGGGTGCGGCGGGGCGGTCATCGGTGGACCGGTCATCGGCGCGGTACTCCGCCGAGGACTGCGAGAGCGCCGTGTAGACCTCCTCCAAGGAGGAGTGCGCGGGGGTGAGTTCGTGGACGGCGACCCCGTGGTCGCGGGCCAGGTCGCCGATGGCGGCGGCGTCCGGTCCTTCGACCCGCCAGCCGCCCGTGGGCTCCAGGCGGACCTGCGCTCCAGCGGTCTCCAGCAGGGCCCGGAGCTTCTCCGGTTCGGGGGACCGTACGAGCGTGTGCGCGCGGGAGTTGGTCTCGATGAAGTCGCGCATGGCCGTGTCCGCGAGGAGCCGGCCCTGTCCGATCACGACGATGTGGTCGGCCGTCAGCTCCATCTCGCTCATGAGGTGGCTGGAGAGGAAGACCGTGCGGCCCTCTGCCGCCAGCGACCGCATCAGTCCCCGGATCCAGCGGATGCCCTCGGTGTCGAGGCCGTTGACCGGTTCGTCGAGGATCAGCACCTCCGGGTCGCCGATCAGCGCCGCCGCGATCCCGAGCCGCTGGCCCATGCCGAGCGAGAAGCCCTTGGTGCGCCGGCGGGCCGTCTCCTCGGGCAGCCCGACCAGGTCGAGGACCTCCCCGACGCGGCGGCGCGGGATGCCGTTGCTCGCAGCGAGTCCGGCCAGGTGGTGGTAGGCGGAGCGGCCGCCGTGGACGCCCTTGGCGTCCAGCAGCGAGCCGACCGCCCGCAGCGGGACGGGCAGGTCCGCGTAGGCCTTGCCGCCCACGGTGACTCGTCCCGCGCTCGCGGAGTCCAGGCCGAGGATCAGGCGCATGGTGGTCGATTTGCCGGCGCCGTTCGGGCCGAGGAAGCCGGTCACCCGGCCGGGCCGGACGGTGAACGACAGCCGGTCCACGGCGGTCCGGTCGCCGTAGCGTTTGGTGAGTTCCGTTGCTTCGATCATGCGGCCGACGCTACGAGCGGGCCCCCGATCGCGAATCCTCCGGCGGGAGCCGGTCCCTACTCCCGCCGGAGTAGGGACCGCTTCAGCCTTCGCCTGCTCTCACCAGGCCCGTTTCGTACGCCATCACGACCAGCTGCGCCCGGTCGCGGGCGCCCAGCTTCGTCATGGTCCGGCTGACATGGGTCTTCGCGGTCAGCGGGCTCATGATCAGCGCCCTGCCGATCTCCTCGTTGGACAGTCCGGCGGCGACGAGCGCCATCACCTCGCGCTCCCGGCCGGTCAGCACGGCGAGCCGTTCGGCGCCCGCCGCCTCGGGGGCCTTCAGCCGGGCGAACTCCTCGATCACCCGGCGGGTGACGGCGGGGGCGAGCAGGCTCCGGCCCGCCGCGACCGTGCGGATCGCGGAGCGCAGGTCGTCCGGTTCGATGTCCTTCAGCAGAAAGCCCGCGGCGCCGTGGCGCAGGGCCTCGAAGACGTACGCGTCGACCTGGTACGTGGTGAGCATGACCACCCGGACCTGGTCGAGCGAGCGGTCCTCGGCGATCCGGCGGGTGGCCTCCAGGCCGTCGACGCCGGGCATCCGGATGTCCATCAGGACGACGTCGGGGCGGGTCGTCCGGACCGCCTCGACGGCCCGGGCGCCGTCGGCCGCCTCCGCGACGACGACCAGGTCGTCGGTGAGGTCGAGGAGGGCGCGGAATCCGGCCCGTACGACGGTCTGGTCGTCGGCGAGGACCACACGGACGGTCATGGCCCGCTCCTTCCGTCGGTCATCGGGCCGCTTCCTCCGTCGGTCATGGGGACGCTCCTCCGTCGGTCATCTGGACGCTCCTTCCGTCGGTGGTTCGGCTTCCGCCGGCAGTTCGGCGCGGACGCGGAATCCGCCGCCCGGCACCGGGCCGTGACGGACGTCGCCGCCCACCGCTGCCGCCCGCTCCCGCATGCCGATCAGGCCGAAACCCCGCTCGGAGTCCGGGGCCGCGGGCTGCCCCGCCGGTGGGCCCTCGTCGACCACCTCGACGGTCAGCCGGCCGTCGTCGCAGGTCACCGACACGGCGGCGTGCCGCGCCGCCGAGTGCTTCACCACGTTGGTCAGCGCCTCCTGCACGATCCGGTACGCCGTGGCCTCCACGACCGCCGGAAGCGCGGCGTCCCCGGTGTCCCGCCGCAGGCTGACCCGTACGCCGCCCGCCTCGACCCCCGCGACCAGTTCGTCCAGCTGGTCGAGGCGGGGTGCCGGGGCCGTGGACTCCGCCGCGCGCAGCACGGACAGCGTGGCGCGCAGTTCCCGTACGGCCTCCTTGCCCGAGGCGCGCACCTGGGTCATCGCCTGCCGCGACACCTCCGGCGCGGCGTCCAGCGCGTCGAGCGCCACTCCGGCCTGCACGGTCATCGCGCTCACCGTGTGGGCGAGGATGTCGTGGATCTCCCGGGCGACCCGCACCCGCTCCTGGCGGACCCGGCGGGAGGCCTCCCGTTCGCGGTCCTCCTCGGCCCGGGCCGCGCGTGCCGCGTACTCCGCGAGCAGCTCCCGGCGGGTCCGCACGACCTCGCCCAGGAGCAGCGGGACGAGCGGCCAGACCATCTCCAGGACAGGGAGCCCCTGCGGGTTGACGACATCCCGGCCGACCTTCAGCGCCACCAGGCCGGAGACCGTCGCGGCGATCGCCCCGGTCCACAGGGTGCGCCGGCGGTGCCCCAGCACCGCGACCGTGTACAGCGCCACGATCACCGGGAGGTTCAGCAGCTCGCCGATGTGCCCGTGCAGCGCCCACCCGGCGCAGGCCGCCCCGGTCACGCAGACCACCGGGACGGGCCAACGGCGGCGGAAGGCGAGCGCCGTCAGCGAGACCACGAGCAGGGCCCAGGTCAGCGCGTCGGCCTGCCGGTAGCCGGGCTCGTTGACGGCCGCGTCGGCGGTGGTGAACGCCCCCACCACCGCCACCACCAGCAGATCCGCGACGATCGGCGGCAGCGCCCGCACCCGGGCGGCCAGGCGGTCCAAGGTCATCACCCCCTCACGGTAGGAGGCACGGCGTCCGGCCGCATACGACAGCGGGAGTAGGGCGATGCGCCCGATGCCCGCGACCTTCGGGCAGGAGTTCGGACATACCCGGACGGGAGTTCGGGGCGCGGTGAAACCTTCCGCCCGGCGGGACGTTCGTGAGGGCGTGGGAGCGGGCAAATCGATCAGGTGGGCTCCGAAAGGCTCGGAATCCCCTCCCCGCGGGACCGGCCCCCCGCCCCACCCGTCACCCGGCGGGCATCCGCGGCTCCCTGCCGCCGTCCGTCCACCCCGGTCCCGCCGCCCGCACACCGAAGCGCCTGCGTGAACAACGCACGATCAGGGAAAGGAGCGCCGTATGGCGACGCCGCTGTCCGCCGACAAGCTGCTCAAAGCCCTCCGCGACGAAGGCCTCCACGTCGTCGAGCACCGGAGCTGGCGTACCAACAACCGGAACCACAAGGGTCCCTGGGGTCCGACGCACGGGGTGATGATCCATCACACCGTCACCTCGGGCACCGCGTCCTCCGTCGAGCTCTGCTACAACGGCCACTCCGCCCTGCCGGGACCGCTCTGCCACGGTGTCATCGCCAAGGACGGGACCGTCCACCTCGTGGGGAACGGACGGGCGAACCACGCCGGGCTCGGCGACGACGACGTCCTGCGCGCCGTCATCGCGGAGAAGGCGCTGCCCCCGGACAACGAGGCCAACACCGACGGCAACCGGCATTTCTACGGCTTCGAGTGCGTCAACCTCGGCGACGGGAAGGACCCCTGGCCGGCGGCCCAGTTGCTGGCGATCGAGCGGGCCGCCGCCGCCGTCTGCCGCGCGCACGGCTGGTCGCAGCGCTCCGTGATCGGGCACCTGGAGTGGCAGCCGGGCAAGGTCGACCCGCGCGGCTTCACGATGAACTCGATGCGTACGCGGATCGGCAAGCGGCTGGGCGGCGCCCCGGACGGGCCCTCCAAGCCGCCGCCGAAGCCGACGTACGAGCCGTTCCCGGGGGCCGCGTTCTTCAAGGTCGGCCGGAACAGCGCGATCGTCACGGCGATGGGCAAGCGGCTGGTGGCCGAGGGCTGTGGGCGGTACACGGTGGGTCCGGGTCCCGCCTGGTCCGAGGCCGACCGGAAGTCGTACGCCGCCTGGCAGCGCAAGCTGGGCTACACGGGCGGGGACGCGGACGGCATTCCCGGGAAGAGCAGTTGGGACCGGCTCAAGGTGCCCAACGTGTGACACCCGGGAGGGCGGCCCGGCTCGCGCCCTCCGGAATCCCCCGCGGAGCGCGAGCCGGGCCGCCGTTCGAGGTCAGCGGTTGAAACTGCTGCCCAGGCCCGCCTTCGTGGCGACCGTGCCGAGCGTCCCGTGCCCGAAGCTGAACGAGCCCTTGGCCGCCAGGCCGGAGGCGGTGGCCGGGAACACCCACAGGGAGCCCTCGCCCGCGTTCTCGCCCGGCGCGCCCACGGCGAGCTCGGTGCGGCCGTCGCCGTTCAGGTCGCGCAGGGACACCGCCCCGCCGAACCGGTCGTCCTTCTCCACGGCCCCCACGACATCCGGGGTGCCCTGGTTGAAGCCGTAACCGCCCTGGCCCGTGGGGCCGGTGGCAGTGCCGGGGAGGACGACCGTGCCGCCCGCGTTCGCGACCGTGCCCTGGTCCTCGCCGGGAACGCCCACCGCGATCTCGCCGTAGCCGTCGCCGTTCGTGTCCCCGATGGCCACGGACGCACCGAAGTTGTCGCCGTGTTCGGCGGCGCCGGGGACGCCGCGCGAGTCCTGGTTGAGGACGACGGCCTGGGTCCCCTGTGGTCCGGTCGCGCTGCCCGGTACGTAGGTGAGCATGCCGCCCTTGGCGAGCGGCAGGTCCAGATCGCTGTCGTACCCGTCGATGGCGCGCCCGACGGCGAGGTCGGCGTACTTGTCGTTGTTCACGTTGCCGACGGCGAGGTGTTCGCCGCCCTCCAGGGAGTAGCCGTCCTTCCCCTTGACGCTGGTGAGCTCCGGGCCGAGCCCGGCCGGGGTCCCGAGGCCGATGTGGATGCGGCGGGCGTCGAACTCGTCGCCGTCGTTGACGAGGACGGCGAGGTCGTCGCGCCCGTCGCCGTTGACGTCGCCCGCCGCCAGATCGAGGTAGCGCTTGTCGTCGAGGTTCGGGATCTCGCCCGTGGCGGCCGCCGCGCCGTCCCGGGTGAACGGCCCGGTGAGCGTACGCAGGGTGGCGCCGCCCCGGACGACGAGGTCGGGTGCGCCGTCGCCGTTGAAGTCGCCGACGGTCAGGCCGCGCCCGAGGCCGTCGTACTCCTCGCCGGACAGCAGGACCGCCCCGCCGGCCAGGCCGCCGGGCCCGCCCCACAGGACGGTGGCGCCGCCGCCCGCGACGCCCCCCTCGCCGATCTTCTCGCCGGGCGATCCGACGATCAGGTCCGCGTAGCCGTCCCGGTCGAGGTCGGCGGAGGTGACGGTGGTGCCGAAGGCGTCGCCCGCCTCGGGCGTGCCGGGGACTCCCGCCGAGGCCTGGGTGAACACCCTCTTCGCGGAGTCCTCGACCCCGTTGCGGGAGCCGTAGGCCACACCGACGTAGCCGGCGCCCTTGAACCCCTTGACGGTCGCCCCGGGCGCGGCGAACGCCAGGTCCGGGTAGCCGTCGCCGTTGAAGTCGGCGCGGGGCCCGTGCGGGTCGGGCGCCGGGGCCGGGGCGGCCTGGGCGGTGGCGGGCAGGGCGATGACTGCGGTGGCGAGGGTGAGGGCCAGGACCACACCGGTACCGAGTGCTCGGGATGTCACAGGGACTCCTTCTGCTGGAACGTTCGCTGCGACGGTGACGGGCGGACAGTCAGCGGGAAAGCGCTGTCCGCCCGTCGCCGTGGCGTACTTGGCTGACACGGGATCGGAAGGAAGTCGAGTGGCCACTCGCACCCCTTCAGACGGGCTCACCCGGCGAAGGGTTGTGCCGCGTACGGCAGTTCGCGTCCGTGCCGCGCCCTAGGGTTTCCCCGCGGCACCGGTGACCTGCCGGTGTTCCGCCGGTGATCCGCGACTGAACTCCGAGGGACGGTGCGATGACGAGCGAGGTACGAACGGTGCGGGCCGGCGAGGTGATCCGGTACGCCGACGGCATCCGCGACGTGTACGCGAGCGCCTTCGCGGCCCCGCCCTGGAACGAGGATCCGGCGGAGGCCGACGTCTACGTGGAACGGCTCGCGCGGGACGCGCTCCGGCCCGGGTTCACGGCGGCGGTGGCGACGGCCGGAGGGACGGTAACCGGTTTCGCCACGGCGTGGATCACCCCGGAGGTCTTTCCGGCCGACCGGAGCTACGGGCAGGTCGCCGAGGCTCTCGGCCCCCTGCGTACGCGGGCGTGGCTCTGCGGGGCGCTGGAGGTGAACGAGTTGGCGGTCGCCCCGGAGGCGCACGGCGGCGGGCTCGGCGCGGCGCTGCTGGACGCGGTGACGGGGCCCGCCCCGGGCGGCCGTTGCTGGCTGCTGACGTCGGTGCGGGCCGAGGCGGCCCTGCGCCTGTACGAGCGGACCGGCTGGCGGCGGGTCGACGCGCCCGTGCCGGGGAAGGCCGCGCTCGTGGTGCTGCTCGGCCCCCGGCATCCGGGGCGGGACGAGGCGGGGGTCGGGGGCGAGGACGGGGATAGGGGCGGGGGCGCCCGGTAGCCCCGCCCATGCTCCACCCGGGGCCCTACAGTGCGACGACCAGCAGCACGAACGCCGCCAGCGAGAGCAGCGTGCGCACCCGGTGCAGCATGTTCCAGCGGGACTCGAACGCCGCGCGGGCCGCGCTGTCGTCGCCGCCCTCGGAGGCGGCGAGGGCGTTGTTGAGCGGGATGTTCCCGGCCACGGTGATCAGGTGACCGGCGACCGAACAGATCAGCGCCGCCAGGACGGCCGGCCCCGCCACCTCGTCGTGCTCGCCGAGGCCCGTGAAGAACGCGGCGGCGGGCAGCGCGACGACGCCGAGGAACAGGACCAGGAAGACCGGCCCGGGGACCTTCTCGTTGAACCGGCGCATGGCGGAGGCGAACTGCTCGTCCGTCAGGTCGGCGAGGCCGGGCATGATCCCGGTCAGGAAGGTCAGCATGAAGCCCGCGTAGAGGCCGGTGACGATCGTGGCGAGCACCAGGAGGAGGGAGGTCATGGCGGACATCATGGCCCGGAGGGACGGCTCGCAGGACGCCTTTTCGAGCGCCGGTGGGGCCCGACGCGCCCGCACCGGGAACGGACCCGGTGCGGGCGGGCCTGACGCGGGCGGCGTCGGTGCGGGCGGGCCTGGCACGGGCGGGTCTTGGCGCGCAAGCCCCGGCCCACGCCGGCCCCACGTCGGCCCCGCCCCCGCCCCGCCCGCCCCCCGCCCGCGCGGGCCGTCCGCCTCAGCCGATCTCGCCCTCGCTCGGGTCCGGCGCGTCGTCCGTTCCGGCTCCGCGGTTCAGGCGGTCCGCCTGGCCGATGGCCGTGGCCAGCTTCTCCACCGCGCTGTCCTCCGTCGACTCCGCCAGCCCCGATGCCCGGGAGGCGAGTTCGCCGAGGCCGGGTGCGCCCGGCAGGTCGCCCCCGCGCAGACGGTCGGCGAAGTAGGCGGCCACGGCCGCGACCTGGAGCCGGTCGTTCTCGCCGCCCCAGAGGGCCCCGCGGACCGACCCGGTCGTGACGGTTCCGGTCTCCTCCTGGGCCTTGCGGGTCTTGGGGTCGAGCCAGCGCACCGTCGCGCTGGCCACCGTGCCGGACGCGCCCTCGCGCAGCCGTACGGCGTACAGAGCGGTCACGGTGTGGCCGGGGCCGACCTCTCCGCCGTCGACGCTGTCGTTGCGGAAGTCCTCGTCGGCGACCTTGCGGTTCTCGTAGCCGATCAGCCGGAACTGCTTCACGGTCTTCCGGTCGAACGCCACCTGGGCCTTGGCGTCGCGGGCCCGGATCTCCAGGTGGGCGGGGAGCTGGTCGACGAAGACCTTGCGGGCCTGCGTCTCGTCACCGACGTACGTCGTGTTGCCGTCGCCCTTGTTGGTGAGCTGCTCCATGAACGCGTCGCCGTAGTCGCTGCCGACACCGACGCCGAAGAGCGTGATGCCGTACTCACGACGAGCGGAGTCGATCTTCTTCAGGATGCCTTCGGCCTCGGTCTCGCCGGTGTTGGCGAGGGCGTCGGAGAGGAGCACCACGCGGTTGGTGGCGCCTTCGCGGTGGCCCTCGACCGACTCCTCGTAGCCGAGTTCGATACCCGCCTCGACGTTGGTGGACTGCGCCGGATGCATCTCCGACACCACGTCCTTGATCCGGTTCCGGTTGTCCTTGACGCGGGTCATCGGCAGCCGGGTCTCGGCCTCGTCGCTGAAGGTGACCAGGGAGAGGGAGTCGTCGTCGCGCAGTTCGTCGGCGAGGATGGTCAGGGACTTCCGGACCAGGTCCAGGCGTCCGGTCTCGGCCATGGACCCCGAGATGTCGACGACGAACGTGAGCGCGGCGGGCGGCCGTTCGGAGGTGGGCGGCGCGGTCTTCGTGGCCAGGCCGACCCGCAGCAGCGACCAGTCGGAGGCTCCGGTCCCACCACCGCCGCCGATGCGCGCCCCATCGATGTTGACCGAGAAGCCGTTGCCCTTCGGCCGTTCGTACCCCTGGCGGAAGCTGTTGACGAACTCCTCGGGCCGTACGTCCTCTGCTGCGGGCAGCCTGCCGTCGCCGAGGGTGCGGCGCGCGTAGCCGTAGCTGGCGGTGTCCACGTCCAGGGCGAAGGTGGAACGGTAGTCGGGCTCGGCCTGCCCCTCCCGCACCCGGTCCGCCTCGCTCTCCCGGCTGCCCTGACCGGGCGCCGGCGCGTCGGGAGCGGGGTGACCGCCGCCGGACACCCCCGGGGCATCGCGCCCCGAGGCTTTCCGGTCGGCGGTGGCCCCGTCGCTTCCGCCGCCGCACGCGGTGAGCAGCATCCCGCCCGCCAGCAGGAGAGCCATCGCCCCGACCCGCTTCCCCGTGCCACCACGTCGAACCAGCTGATTCATGCGTAACCCCCCACGTCGTCACGGTGTCCTCGACACCTGTGAATGTGACGTACGGGGCCGCCGATCGGAGTCGACGAAAGCGTTGCGGAACCATCTCGATGCGGCAACAGCGGGCGGGAAACCGGCGGAACATCAGGTTCAGGAAACGATGTCCTTACGACTGAACCCGCGGAAGGCCAGCGCGAACAGGATCAGGGCATAGGTCACTGATACGGCCGTGCCCTTGATCATGCCGCCCCACTCCAACTGCGGCTGGAGCGCGTCGGCCCAGGCGAACTGCCAGTGCGCGGGCAGGAAGTCGCGCCAGGAGCCGAGCGCGGTCACCGCGTCGAGCACATTGCCGACGATGGTGAGGAAGACCGCTCCGCCGACCGCGCCGAGCGGCGCGTCCGTCTTGGTGGACAGCCAGAACGCCAGCCCCGCCGTGACCAGTTGGGAGACGAAGATGAACGCCACGACGATCGCCAGGCGCGGCACGGTGTCCCCGGCGGACAGGGCTCCCCCGGTCGGCAGTTTCAGGGGCCCCCACCCGTAGGCCGCCGTACCCGCCGCCAGCGCGACGACCGGCAGCAGCACCATCGCGGCGAGGCTGAAGCCCAGCGCGACGACGAGCTTGGACCAGAGGAGCCGGACGCGCGGCACCGGCGCGGCGAGCAGATAGCGCAGCGAGGACCAGCTCGCCTCGGAGGCCACGGTGTCCCCGCAGAACAGGGCCACCGGGATCACCAGCAGGAATCCGGCCGAGACGAACAGCGAAGTCGCCGCGAAGTTCGCGGCGGACTCGGTCGCCACGTCCATCAGGTTGATCCGGCTGCCGCCACCCCGCCCCCCGCCGCCGTCCTCGCCGTCCGGCGTGCCGCCGATGGCGAAGGCGATGATCAGGATGAACGGGAGGGCGGCGAGCACGCCGCCCATGAGCAGGGTGCGGCGGCGGCGCAGCTGCCGCATGGCCTCGACACGGAGCGGGAGCGTCCGCCCGGCGCGGTAGCCCGCGGCCTCCGGGTGCGCGGTCTCCACCCGGGCCCCGGGCGGCTGGACGGGGGCGCTCATGCTGCTCCTCCGGAGATCAGGGTGAGGAAGGCGTCCTCCAGGCGGCGGTGCGGTCCGACGCCGGTGACCGGGACGTCGAGCCGGACCAGGTCGGCGACGAGCCGCGAGGTGGTGGCCCCGTCCAGGCGGACGAGGAGCCCGCGCCCGTCGTCGGTGCGGACGGCGGAGCCGATGCCGGGCAGGGCGGCGACCTTCTCCGCGAGCGGTTCGGACACCTCGTCGGCCGTGGTCACCAGGATCATGTCGCCGGAACCGGTGATCTCGGCGACCGGACCGGCCTGGACGAGCCGGCCCCGGTCCATGACGACCAGGTGCGTGCAGGACTGCTCGACCTCCGAGAGGAGGTGGCTGGAGACGATGACGGTCCGGCCTCCGGCCGCGTACCGGATCATCACGTCCCGCATCTCGCGGATCTGCGGCGGGTCGAGCCCGTTGGTCGGCTCGTCGAGGATCAGCAGGTCCGGCATGCCGAGCATGGCCTGGGCGATGGCGAGCCGCTGCCGCATGCCCTGGGAGTACGTCCGTACGGCACGGGCGAGCGCGTCCCCGAGACCGGCGATCTCCAGGGCCTCGTCGATGTGGGCGTCCTCGGCGGGGCGGCCGGTGGCCTGCCAGTACAGGTCGAGGTTGGCACGCCCGGAGAGGTGCGGCAGGAAGCCCGCGCCCTCGACGAAGGCGCCCACCCGGGAGAGGACCGGCGCTCCCGGCCGGATGGCCTGCCCGAAGACGCGGATCTCGCCCTCGTCGGGGGTGATGAGCCCCATGAGCATGCGCAGCGTGGTCGTCTTGCCCGCGCCGTTGGGTCCCAGCAGCCCGAGCACCTGGCCCTTCTCGACGCGGAAGGACAGCTCGCGCACGGCGTACCGGTCGACGGACTTGGCGTACTTCTTCGAGAGCCCGGTGATCTGGAGCGGTACGTCGGTGAGTTCCGGGTCCGGGGCGGGTGTCGCGGTCCGCCGCCGGGCGGTGATCAGGAGCGCGGCCGCGATGACGAGCGCGGCGGCCGGGAGGCCCCAGGTCCACCACGGGAGGGCGGCCGCGGCAGTTGTCACGGCGGATGCGGTGGGGACGGTCAGCGGTCCGTCGAGGGTCACGTCGTACGTGGCCGGCTCGGCCGGGGAGGCGTAACCGAGGTCCGTCGCGGAGAACACGAGGCGCAGCCGGTGTCCGGCGTCGAACTCGTGGTCCACGGCGGGCAGGGCCAGCTCGATGGGCTTGCCCTGCTGGTCGGGGGTGATCCGGTAGGGGGCGACGAGCTGGTGGGGCAGGACCTGCTGCCTGCCGTCCGGCGACACGTCGTACACCTTGCCGAAGAGCACCGCGTCCCGGTCGCCGTCGGCCTTCACGTTCACCGTGACGGTGGGCGTGCCGGTGACGCGTACGGAGCTGTCCAGCGGGGCGGACTCGAACCTGCCGAACTGTCCCGGGAAGTCGAGCGAGAGCCCGACGCCGAGGGAGGAGAGCTGGGCGAGTGAGCCGCCGACGCCGGGCACGGCGGAGATGGCCGGCGGCACGGATCCGGCCGGGTTGCGGAAGGTCTTCGTCCCACCGCCGAGCGCGATGTCCCGGCCGCCGCTGCGCAGCCCCGGGTAGGTGTCGCTGCTCGCCCCGCGCAGGAGGGCGGCGCCGTCGGTGGAGTCGACGCCTCCGGTGCGGGTGACGCGGAAGGCGGGCCCGGTGGCGGTGCCGGTGTCCTCCTTGAGATACCGGTCGAACCAGTCCCCGACCCGTCCTTCGACGCGCCCGGTCTCGTTGTCGCCGCCGTCGTGCCCGCCGGAGATCCAGTCCACCGATACGGGTGCTCCGTTGGCGCTGATGGCCTTCTGCATGGCGTCGGCCTGGCCGAGCGGGAAGAGGGAGTCGGACTGTCCCTGGAGGAGGAGCGAGGGGACCTTGATGCGGTCGGCGACGGCGGACGGCGAACGCTCGGTGAGGAGTTCGACCGCCTCCGCGTCGGGCTTGCCGCTGACGGCGACGCGTTCGTACATCTCGCAGAGGCGCTGCTCGAACTTCTCGCAGCCGCCGCCGGTGGTGATGAAGATCCCGGCCCAGAGCTTCTTGAAGACCCCGTCGGGGAAGAGGGCGTCGGCGAGGTTCCAGTAGGTGATGACGGGGGCGATGGCGTCGACGCGCTCGTCGTGCCCGGCGGCGAGCAGGGAGACGGCCCCGCCGTAGGAGGCCCCGGTGAGACCGACCCGGGGGTCGCCCTTGCCGTCCAGCTCCACCTCGGGCCGGGTCGCCAGCCAGTCGATGAGCCGGGAGACGTCCCTGACCTCGTGGTCCGGGTCGTTGAGGGAGATCTTCCCCCCGGACTTCCCGAAGCCGCGCGCCGACCAGGTCAGCACGGCGTATCCGTCGGCGGCCAGCTTCTCGGCCTGGGCCCGGACGTCGTTCTTGCTGCCGCCGAACCCGTGCCCGATGAGCACGGCGGGCCGCTTACCGGAACCCTCGGCACGGAAGTACGAGGTGTCGATCGGCACCCCGTCCATGCGCAGGATCCGGTCCTCGCGCTGCACGGCGGGCGAGCCGTCGTCGGCGACGGCGGACCAGGTGCCGCCGCCCACGAGCACGGCGAGCGCGGCGCCGACCGCGGCCCACCGGCCAGGTGTACGGGGCAGCAGGCGCCGCCATCGAGCAGTAGGGGTCTCCATCCCTCGACCCTAAACGGAGGGCGCAAGCCGGTTGCGTGCCGCCAGGGTGAAGTGCGCGGCCTCCCTGAGAGGTACGGTGCGCCTCGCCCGTACTCCGGACGCGGTACGGAACTTCTGCCCCCGGGAGGCCATTGTGGACATTCGCCCCGCTACGACCGTCGCGGAACTCCTGGCCGTCGGCCATCTCTTCGACGCCCCGCCCCGCGAGGAGTGGGCGGCCCGCTTCCTCGCCGCGGAGGGCCATGTGCTGCTGATCGCGTACGTCGACGGCGTCCCGGCGGGCTTCGTCTCGGGCATCGAGATGCTGCACCCGGACAAGGGCACGGAGATGTGCCTGTACGAACTCGCCGTGGACGACCCGTTCCGGCGCCGGGGCATCGGCGGGGCCCTGACCCGGGCGCTGGTGGACCTCGCCCGGGAGCGGGGGTGCTACGACCTGTGGGTCGGCCTGGAGCCGGACAACGAGGCGGCGCTCGCCACGTACCGGTCGGCGGGGGCGGGTGACGACGGGCGGTTCGCGATGCTGGTGTGGGAGTTCGGGGGCGGCACGGAGGCGAGTCAACCCTGACCTTCGTCAGGGGCTGCTCCTGCCCTTCGGCCCCCGCGCCGGGCCGCCGCCCCTCCGTACGTTCGCCGCATGGCACAGCACACACACCAACAACACCACTGGCCGGCCCGGCTGTTCGGATCGTTCGCCCTGATGGCGACGGCGGCCGCCGTGATCACGATGCTCTCGCCGGGAGGGCTGGGGCGGCCCAGCCCGACCGAGGTCACGGACGGGGCGTCCGTGACCGCGTACCGCTCGCTGACGGAGGCGGTCGCCGATGCCCCCGGGTGGGTGGGGCATCTGCTGGAGCTGTCGTCGGAGGCCACGCTGATCGTCCTCGGCCTGCTGCTGCTCGGGGTCTGCTGGACCGCCCTGCGCCGGAGGGATCCGGACGCGGTGGCGGGGGCCGTGCTCATCGGCGCCGGGACCGTCGTGGCGTACGCCGTCAGCGAGGCGCTGAAGCTGGTCGTCGACGAGGAGCGGCCGTGCCGGGCGCTGGTCGGCGCCGAGGCGGTCGCCGCGTGCCCGGAACCGGGCGACTGGTCGTTCCCGAGCAACCACGCGACCCTGGCCGCCGCCCTCGCCGTCGGGCTGGCCGTCCGGCGGCCCCGACTGGCCGCGGTGACCCTGCCGGTGGCGGTGGCGGCAGCGCTGCTGAGGGTCCTGGTGGGGGTCCACTATCCGCACGACGTGATCGCGGGCGCACTGCTCGGCGGCGCGGTGGTCGCCTCGGTGCTCCTGGTGCTGGTGCGCCCCGCCGGGCTGCTCGCCTCAGCGCTGCTAGGGCGGTGGTGGGGGCAGAATGCCGGCCTCGTGGGCGACGACGGCGGCCGCGGCCCGGTTGTCGACGCCGAGGCGGGCCAGGACCGAGCTGACGTGCGCCTTGACCGTGCCTTCGACCAGGTGCAGCCGCCGGGCGATCTGCCCGTTGGACAGTCCGCCGCCGAGGTGCGCCAGCACGTCGCGTTCCCTGGGCGTCAGCCCGGCGACCCGCTCCCGGGCGGCGTCCCGCCGTTCGGCCAGGGCCCCGGCCCCGGTGGACGCGAGGTGCGCGACCACCCGGGCGGCGACCTTCGGTGAGAGGTAGGCGGCGCCGTCGGCCACGGCCCGCACCCCGGCGAGCAGTTCCTCGGGCTCGCCGGACTTGATCAGGAATCCGGCGGCCCCGGCCCCCAGCGCCCGCAGGATGTAGTCGTCCTCGCCGAAGGTGGTCAGCATGACGACGCCGGTGTCGGGCAGGGTGCGCCGGATCTCGGCGGCTGCCTCGATGCCGTTGGTCCGCGGCATCCGCACGTCGAGGACGGCCACGTGCGGGCGGTGCGCCCGGACCAGCTCCACGGCCTCGTGTCCGTCGGCCGCCTCGGCGACAACCTCGATGCCCGGGTCGGTGGCGAGCACGGCGCGTACGCCGGCCCGGATCATGGGCTCGTCGTCGGCGACGAGCACCCGGACGGGTCCGGCCGCCGCCGTGCCGGCCCGGCTCATCGGGCGCTCACGGTGTCAGCGCGTCGCGGGAGACCAGCCTGCCGTCCCGGAAGCAGAGCCGGTACGCGTCCCCGGACCGGTCGTCGAAGCGGTCGGCCGTCATCGCGTAGAACTCGCACGTCACTCCACGTTCCTCAGGAACGGCCCCTGCCGGCCGCTCGACCGACTGCCGGTCCGGCAGCACCTTCTGGATCTCCGACCGATCCTGCCCCACCCGGAGGCGGGCGTAGTCGCCCGGGTCGAGGACGGACCGGGACGCGGCCACGGTCTCCCACGTCCCGACCACGGCGAGCAGCATCGCGCCCGCCGCCAGCGGCACGGTCAGCGCGGTGAGCAGGGTGCGCCGGACGCGCCGCCGGGCCCGCCGGTAGCCCGGGGGTACGGGACTCTCCCGGTTGTCGGCGGGCCTCGGCGGGAGCTGTGCGGGGGCCCGGTGGGGCAGCCGGGCGGCAACGGTGAAGCCGCCGTCGCGGGGGCCGTGGTCGAGGGAGCCGCCGACGTGGCGGACGCGTTCGTCCAGCCCGATGAGCCCGCGACCGCCGCGCCCGGGGGGCGGTGCGCCGGACGGTTGCGCGGCTGGTTGCGCCGACCGCCCGGCGGCCCCGGCCGCAGGAGCCCCGTTGTGGACCGCCACCCGGGTCTCCCCCGCCGTGTGCGACAGCTCGACGCGCACGGAGGCGCCGGGCGCGTGCTTGGCCGCGTTCGTCAGGGCCTCCTGCACGACCCGGTGCGCGGCGCGCCCGACGGCGGACGGCAGCCCCGAGGCGTCGCCGTCCACGGAGAGTCCGACCGGGAGCCCGGAGGCGGCAGCGTCCCCGACGAGCCGGGCGATGTCTGCGTCCCCCGGCCCCCGGGGCGGGCTCTCGCTCTCCTCGCGGAGGACGCCGATGACCTCGCCGAGGCGTTCCACCGCTGCCGCCGCCCGGCCCCGGATGTCCTGGGCGGCCCGCCGGTGCTGCTCGTCCAGACCGGGCGCCAGTTTCAGGGCCCCGGCCGACAGGGCGATCAGGCTCAGGTCGTGGCCCAGCACGTCGTGCATGTCCTGGGCGATCCGGGCCCGCTCCAGCAGCCTCGCCTGCTCGGCGACCAACCGCCGCTCCCGTTCCATCTGTTCGGCCCGCTCCCAGCCGGCCCGGACCAGCTCCCGGTACTGGCGGGAGAACCGCCCCACGAACCAGGGCACCAGCACGGCGAGGACGACGACCGCGACGAACTGCGTCGCGAGCGCGAGCAGGGACGGCACGAAGACCACCGCCACCGCCCCGGCCACCAGGGCCCCGGCCACGCACAGGACGACGGTCCTGCCGCGCCCGGGCCCCCGCCCGGCGGCGAACGCGGCGACCGCGGTCGGCAGGCCCCACCACCACCCCACCAGGCTGAGCGCGCCGAACGCCGCCGTCGCCGACACCAGCAGACCTCCCGGGTCCGCCCACCGGAGGCCGGGCCGCCCACCGGCCGTCCTTTTCACGAGGGAGAAGCTGTTCACGAGGGAGAGGTTACGGAGACCGGGAAGCCGTCCGGCACTGCCGAAAGTCAGATACAGGGCGCCTTCGAGGCGTCAGGCACCGGCCGGGGCGCCGCCAGGTCGAGCGGCGTCTCCACCGGCAGCAGGGCGGCGGCCCGCTCCCGCTCCCCCGCCCGGACCGCCGCGTGCACCTCGCGGGCGAGCGGGGTGACATCGCGTACGGAGACGGTCCACTCGTCCGCGTACCGGCGGGACGCCTCGCCGCTCAGCCCGAGCTGGAGGGAGCGGTACGGGAGCGGGTTCAGGTCGAGGTCGCGTTCGGGGTCCCACTGCACCCGGGCGGGGGCGGTGCGCAGGCTGCGCTGCCAGGAGGCCTGGTCCGGGTGCACACCGCGTACGTAATGGGAGAGTTCGGCGTTCGCGAGCGCCCACTCCAGGCCGGCCCGCTCGATCTCGACGGCGAGGACGACCTCCTGCCCCTCCTTGGTGCCCCAGCCGCAGCGGTACATCATCCACAGGAAGCTGGGCTTGATCCACGTCATCCGGTCCCGCTTCCACTCGTCGGGGAACCGTCCGTCGCGGGCGGCGGGGAGGCCGATGGCCGGCCGGTACGCCTGGTAGACGGTGACCGTCGTGGCGGTCTGGAGCGCGCGGATCTGGTGGCGGGGCGGGAGGGGCGGGGTGTTCATGGGGCCCAGGGTGCCGGACGCGGGCGCGGCACGGCATCCGGGTTTCGCGAGAACGCGGGCCGGGGGGCTCTCGGGCCGGACTTCCTGGAGCGGTACCGGCAGACGCGAACCACCGGCCGGCCCCGCGACCTGCAACCTGCAACCTGCAACCTGCGGGCACGTGCGTGTCACATGGCAGGTGCCGACACGTCACCGATCTCGGCGGCGACACGACGGCAGACCGCCAGTACCTCGCGTACCCAGTCGCCGGGGCGCGCCTGATCCAGATCCGCCATGGTCTCGATGCCCCAGTACGCGTCGAACGACAAAGAATCGGGGCGCAGTTCACCGAAGCGGCGGGCCCGCCACTTCGGCGTGAAAATGCCGTGGTTGCCTCGGCTGTCGAGAAGGGCGTCGACCGTGAACCCGAATGCCCGGCGGGCGGCGAGCACCGCGCCGTGCGGATCGCCGGCCGCGAGCCGCGCCGCGGCGTCCTCGGCACACCGGTCGGCCGCGTCCAGCGAACGTGTCGTGATGAAGGCGCGGAAGGCGCTCTCCCGTGCCAGCTGCCGGTAGCGGGCCAGCCATTCCGCGCCGGAGACCGGCAGCCCACTCTCCAGGCGCTCGACGAACAGCTCCTCGATCTCCACGAGCGGGAGTTCGCCGGAACGGTGCGCGGCGAAAGCTTCCCACCCGACTTTCGCGAGCATCTGGTCGGCCTGTCCCGTTGTCCAGTGCTTCAACTTCCAGCAGACACCGTCGACCTGAAGGACGTGAACGGGGATCACCGAGGGGTTCAGGGGCGCCGATTTCGCGGCCATTCCCTCCCGCGACCACGCGGATTCGGAAATGATGTAGAAATTGAAGTCGCTTGTGGAGTTGGCCCATCCACGTGCCACCGAACCCACCCAGAACACCGCTACCGTATCGTCGGGCAGTAGCCCCCGATCCGAGAGCCGGAGCATGACGGTCCCGGCATCGATCATCGGCGAATTCCTGTTCCACTGAATCTTTTTGAACAAATGACGGCTGATCATCACAGCACTCGGCACGTCGGCCGTCAATCCCCGTATTGGCATGTGGAATCGAGGCGATTCCCTCTCCCCCGCCTCTCGTCTCACTGTCTGGGCGTACGTTGACAGCACCGGATCGCACTCCCTTTAATCCATGCCGGATCAGCACGTTCACCGCGCGGCACCGGCACGGCTAGGAGACTCCACTGATCGACCTCACGGGCCCGTTCCCCGGCTGGAACCCCGAAGCGCGCCGCCTCTGGGACACCGTTCTGAGCGGCACCGTGAAGGGTCGGGGGGCGTGGGACACCTCGCCGCGCACCGGGGCGTCCGCCTTGCGGCACACACTGGCCGAACACGTCGGCGCCAACCCCGAGGAACTCGCCGTCACCTCCGGAATCCGCGGCCAGGTTGCCGCCCTCCTGGCGGACACCGGGACCCTGGTGGTGGAACGGCCCACTTTCCTCAGCGTGCCCAGGCTGGCCGAGCAGTACGGGAAGCGCGTCGTCTCGCGCGATTGGGAGGACATCCTGGCGGGTCGCGGGTTCCCCCCGGACAGTGTCCTGTGGATCACCAGCCCCGCTCGCAACCCCGACGGCCGGACCCTGACCCGGGCCGAGGCCGACCGGCTGGACGCCCTGGCCGCGGACGGCGCGAGGGTCGTCGTCAACCAGGCGTACCACTGGTGCGCGCCCGACGCGCCCCGGCCCCGGCGTGCCGTCCTGCTGGGCAGCCTGCACAAACTGGCCGGCGGTGGTGTCTCGCTGGGCTGGCGCGTCACGCCGGGCGGTGCCGGACCCGACCGCCCCGCCGCGGGCGGGCCACCGACCGGCTGGCAGCTCGCCTGGGCCGATTTCATCGGACGGGGCGGGCTCGAACTGCTCCTTCCCGGTGCCCTGTACGGGCCGGCCGCGCGGTGCCGTCGCTTCGCCCAGGCCCTGAACCCGCCTGCCGGCGTACGGCTGTGCCACGGTGACGGCCCCTCGCTGTCGCTCGTGCTGCCCGACGGCGTGACGGAACAGACGGCCTGTGAGGAACTCGCGGTCCAAGGCCTCGCCGTCGGCGCCGGGTCGGCGTTCGGCTGGCACAAGAACGCCGTGCGGCTGTCCTTCACCGGGGCGGCCGACGACGACCTGACGGGATGTGTCGAGGGCGTGCACCGGGCCCTGGCCCGGCTCCTGCCGGCCTGACACCGCACGAGAGGAAGAAGACGACAATCATGGGACAGAACGTGGCCGACGACGCTGTACGCGAGCGACTGCTCTCCTTCGGCATCCTCCAGCCCCGGCACGGCACTCCGGAGCTTCTCGACGCTCTGCGGCAGGTGGGCAGCCGCGAGGCCGCGGACCTGTTGTTCCGTCACAAGATCAGCAGCATGTCCCGGGCCACCGCTGAGAGCCTGGCTCTCACCGCGGCCCCCGAGGACCGTGAACTGTTCACCGAGTTCGCCGAGCGCCTCGCCGAGCGCGCCTCCGTCATGGCGAGCCGCTGGAGCAGTTCCGCCGAGGTCGGCCGGCTCGTCACCCGGTTCGCCGAGGAGGAGGGTGTCTCCTGGTGGACGATGAAGGGGTTCTCCTTCCGCCCCCTCTACCCGGAGGGGTGTCGTCGGGACGTGGGTGACCTGGACGTCCTCGTCACCACCATGGACGACGCCTGGAAGCTGGCACGGCGGTTGCGCGAGGACAGCTACATATACCTCGACATCGAGCTGCCCTGGTTCAAGCGTGACGTCACCACGGGCGAGTTGTACGGCCAGATCCGGCTGACCACCCCGAACCGTGACCGGCTCTCCATCGACATCCACGCGGGCCCCTACTCCGTGCGCCACTGCGCGGTCATGCCCTTGCGCCGCACCTGGGAAGGCCACGGCACTCCCGGCGGTCCGCTCGCGTTCGAGGACGATGTGTGCGCCGTCGTCGCCAACGCGGCAGGGGACTGCTTCGTCACCGCGAAGATGGTCAACGACCTGCTGCTGTGTCTGGAGCGCGACCTCGACATCGCGTACGTCCACGCGACTCTCGACCACGCCGGTCTGCTGCCGTTCCTCGCCACTTGCCTGGGACGGGTCCGCGACTGGTGCGAGGTGACCCCGGCTCAGAGCGAGCAGATCGCGCGCCTGACCCCGGCCCTCTCCCCGGAGCCGGTGCCGCCGGTGACCGGTGCCGACGGGGACGTGCGCTGCGAGGTCACCGTCGCCCACGCGCGCGGGATCGCCGGCCGGCTCTTCCCGCAGGACGCCGGCCGGGTGGAGTCCGTGGCCGCTTCCGCACTCGATGCCTACGGCACCGACCACCCGCTCCGTCTGGTGCGCGAGGACGAGGTGCAACCCTTGGTGTGGGACGACCTGAACAACTGGACCTGCGTGCGGCTCGTCCCACAGGAGCTGGCGGTCGCGCGGCTCGTCGGCGGGGAGCCGAAGCCGCAGGCCCGGGTGGAGCCGGGACGGGCGCTGTCCGAGCAGGTCACCGTTGTGGGCACCGGGAGCGGGACGCTGGTCCACGCCATCGGTGACACCTTCGTGCCCACGGTGGACTTCGCGCTTCCGGACACGCTGGTGGCCGCACTCGCCGGTCACTGAGACGGGGCCGGGCCGCCCGCACCACCGGCGGTCCGGCCGCCTCGGTCCCCGACGGTGGCCACGGAGCCCAGCAGACGTGCCACGTCCGGCGCATGGTCCGGCATCATGTCGTGGCCTGCCTCCAGCTCGTGATAGCTCCATGCGGGGTGCGTACGTGCCGTCCGCGCCGCCGCGGCGTAGGCCGACGAGGGCGTACGGGCCGCGGCACGCACGTACGTCCGGGTGAACGGGCCTTCCTCCACGGCCATCGGGAGCGACAGCGGCTCGCGGAAGGTCGCCGCGGGCTGGAGGGAGAGTCGGGCGACGGGCAGCAGCCTGGCCAGCCGCGCCGGGTCCGTGCCCTGGAGGCGCGGCGGCGCGATCCAGTCGCCTCCGGGGTCCGGATGGCGGCGGAGAGACTGCACGGAGCGGCCGTCCCGCGCCAGCAGGGCGTCCAGGAGCACCAGATGGGCCACCCGGTGCGGGGCTCGCACCGCCGCGACCTGCGCCACGACCCCGCCGTAGCTGTGCCCGACGAGCGCCACCCGGTCCAGGTCCTCGTACCGCAGCAGGTTCAGGACGTCCTGGACATGCGTCTCCACATCGATCCCGGGACGCGCGAGGTGGACCCGCTCGCCGAGACCGGTCAGCGACGGTGCGAAGACCTCGTGCCCGGCCTGCCGCAGCGGCTCCCGCACGCCACGCCAGACGTACGCGCCCGTCCACGCGCCGTGCACCAGAACGAACACCGTCACCGCAGGACCTCCTCGGTGAGGGCGGCCAGGTAGGCGTCGAGCAGCGCGAGTCCGGGTGCGGCACTGTCGTACGTCCGGCTCCACCACCGCTCCTCCAGGACGGCGAGGAGTTCCGGGTCGGCGACGCGGCGCACCCAGAACAGGTGGGTCGCGCCCCACCGCAGGCAGATCGCCAGGTCGTACCAGGCCGGTACGCCGGCGAGGACGCGTACGGGGACACCGGCCGACCGCAGTCCGGCCAGATACCCCTCCAGGACCGCGTCGTGATAGATCCCGAGTTCCCCGGCCGGGATCAGCAGCCGTGCCGCGCTCGACGCGAACAGCTGCGCCGCGTCCGCGCCGAGTGCTTCCATGCCGGTGTAGGACCAGTCGACGGCTACGGTGCGGTCCGGCGAGACGCGCAGCAGGTTGAGGCGATTGGCGTCGAGGTGACCGAGCGCGACGGGCGCCGCGTCCAGCCGGTCGAGCAGTGCGGTCCTGCTCCGCCAGATGCGGGTGGTCCGCGCGACGGCCGCCACGGGGTCCAGGACGTCCGAGACCGCGGTTCGTGCCCGGGGGGTGAGCGTGCGCAGGGCCGAGATCGTCGCAGGCACCGTCGAGCCGAACCACCACCGCAGCCAGCCGCGGCTCATCCACTCGGGCGGATCCTGCGAAGCAGCGTGCAGGCGAGCACCGTTGAACGCGCCCAGGTGCTCGGCGACCTCCCGGTAGTCGGTGAGCGACCACCGTTCGTACGGCTCGGCCACGTCCTCCAGCGCGAGCGTCACCGCGCCGTCCGGACCCTCGGTGACGCCGAGCAGTGCGGGCGGCCGCAGCGGGCCGTCCGACCAGACGCCCAGCTCACCCGAGTCGTGCGCCTCGTAGAAGTACCGCTCGCGCGCCCAGTAGTGGCAGTCACGCGGGTCGCGCCCGATCCCCGGGCCCATCCCGTGGATGTTTCCCGCGTGCGGGGAAAGCACCTTCAGGATGTGTCCGGGGTTCCCCTCGTGTGCCGCGACGCGCAGCACCTGCTCGGTCGCCGCACCGAAGTGCCCGGTCAGTGGTGTCACCGGTGCCGAAGACGGCGCAGTCACCGTGTTCTCGCGTCGAGCCGGTCGCGGATTCGGGCCCACTCCGTGTCGAGGACCGAGTAGACGGCGGTGTCGCGCACCGTGCCGTCGTATCCGGCCTGGGCGTTGCGCAGCACCCCGTCCAGGCTCGCTCCCAGCCCTTCGAGTGCTCGCCGCGAGCGCATGTTGCGGACGTCGGTGCGGAAGGTCACCCGGCGCATCCGCCACTGCTCGAAGGCGAATCCGAGCAGCAGCCGCTTCGCCTCCCGGTTGACGCCGGTGCCCTGCGCCCGGACGGTCAGCCAGGTGTAGCCGATCTCGACGGCCTCCGGCACGCCCACGGGACGGGGCCGGTGCTCGGGCAGCCACTTCCAGTGCTCGAAGTAGCAGAACCGGGTGGTGCCCAGCACCCGCCCGTCGAAAGGGTCGGTCACCGCGAACGGCACCGCCTCTCCCTTGGCGCGTCCCGTCACGGCCCGCTCGACGTAGGCCGCCATACGGGTCTCGTCGGCGGGCACGTCGGTGAACCGGAACCGCTCCCGCTCCTCGCGGGCCGCCTCGACCAGGCCCGGGACGTGGCCGGCGTCGAGCGGAACCAGGCGTACCGACGGGCTTTCGAGGACGGGGACCGTGGAGAAGTCCTGCTCGGTCGCCACCCTCACGCCTTCCCGTCGGCCGTGGAGAAGAGCGCGGCATGGCCCGACCCCGAGGTGCCGTCGACCGAGAGGAGCCCCACCTCTCGGTCCAGCAGGGCGAGTTGCCCGTTGGCGACCAGCAGCCGGTCGTTGGAGTACATGAGTCTCGCCGCGCGCAGATCGCGGAAGGCTCGCTCCAGGGGTGTGCCGGGCGAACGTGTGTAGCCGTACCGGAGCCCGGCGATCTGGACGAGGTCGTCCACGGCGCCGAACGCCGCTTCCGAGACCTCCACCTTCAGTCCGTTGATGTGCAGTTGGAAGGCGACGTCGGAGTGGCGGCCGGGTCCCGCCGAATCGAGGGCGTCCAGTTCCTCGTACTCGGTCAGGCACGCGCCCAGGAAAGCTCCCGCCGCGTCGAGACGCAGCCGGACCCGGGCCAGTTGGTGCGAGGCGAGATCCGAACGGCCCCGTTCACGACGGACCTTGGGGTCGCGCAGCAGACCGACGACATGGCGCAGCGCGCCCTGCGCCACGCCGAGCCACACCGCGCACCAGGCAAGGTGCCCGACCGGGATCAGTGTCCGCACAGCCACGGCGGGGAAGCCTGCGGGCCCGCCCACCAGGTGCTCCTCGGTGAGCCTCGCCCGCAGGGTGAGGCCGACGCTCGCCGTGCCGCGCATCCCCAGGGTCTCCCAGCCGGACCGGAAGGCGACCTCGGCGTCCTCGCGCGGGACGAAGGCGAGCGAGACGTCGTTGGCCGGGCTGTCGGGCCCGGTACGCATCGTGACCAGGTAGGCGTCGGCCTCCAGGCCGGCCGTCACCACCGGGGCGTCGCGCTCCAGGAGCAGCCCGTTCTCGTCGGTGTCGAGCGCCGCCAGCGCGGACAGCAGATGCCCGCCCTTGCCCGCCTCCGTGGTGATCGAGGCCAGCAGGCAGTCCCCCGCGGCGATCCGGGGAAGGACTCGGGAGCGCAGTTCCTCCCCGCCGTGCCGCACCAACGTCGCGACCTGCTGGCAGTGCATGGCCCAGATCATCGCCGTCGAAGCGCAGCCGGCGCCCAGGATCCGGCCCACCCGCGTCATGTCGTGCAGTCCCAGGCCGAGCCCGCCGTGGGCGGTCGGCACCAGCAGGCCGAGCAGGCCGGTCTCGCGCAGCCGCTGCACGTGGGCGGCGGGGAAGGCGGCCGCCTCGTCGGTCTTCGCGGCTCCCCGGGCGAACTCGTCGCTCAGTCGCCGCGCCAGGGCGAGAACGGCCTCGCGCCGGACGTTCTCGTCGGCGTCACGCACCCGCTCGTCGGCCCCGCCGGGCGTGGTGCTCACGGTGCCTGCCGGATCTCTGTGACCGTCTGCCACAGCGAACCGATCGTACGGAACGTCTCGGCGCTCAGCCGCTCCTCGGGGAAGGTCATGTCGAGCGTCTCCTCCAGGGCCAGCATCAGCGAGATGGACCCCAGCGAGTCGAGTCCGTAGGAGGCAAGCGTCGCCTCCGGGGCCGGCTCCTCGCCCGCGGGCAGGGCAGGCAGGAACTCCCGGAGAACGCCGAGGAATTCCTGTGTCGGCTCGGGTTGCGTCGCGCTGTCCGTCGTATGGGTCACTGTTCCGCTTCTCCCGATCGTTTGTTCCGGACGAGCCGCTCGACGGCCCTCACCACATCGGCGGCCCCGATGACCGCCTGCCTTTCCAGCTGGTGGGCCACCGGCTGGACGTCCGCGCAGGCCAGACAGGCGAGGCGGAGTCCGGCGACCCGTTCCACGAGTTCGGCGACGAGACGCGGGCCGATGGCCTGTCCGCGTGCGGCCGGGTCGACGAACAGGCCGCGGCCGGTGCGCCGAACCGATTCCTCCACCGTCGCCCGGTCCATCGCCACGGTGTCCAGCGCACGCAGGTCGACGACCTCGGCGTCGATCCCGGACGCCGTGAGCAGTTCCGCCGCCTCGATGGCCCAACGGACGCCGAGCCCGTACGTGACGATGCTGACGTCGGATCCCCGACGTATCCGCCGGGCCCCCTCCAGAGGGAGCCGGGCGGTGAGGTCCGCCTCGGTCAGGGCCAGCACTTCGTCGTAGAGCTGGGTGAACTCGACGATCAGGACCGGGTCGTCGCACTCCAGGGCCGAGCGGAGGACGCCCAGGTAGTCCCGGGCGTCGGCGGGCGCGTACACCCGCCAGCCGGGGAACGAGGCGAACAGTCCAACGGGGTTCAGCCCGTGCTGCGGCCCGTAGCCCAGCCCGACGGGCACCTTGGTCCTGACGATCACCGGTGCCTGGGCGGTGTTGCCGTAGAGGGCGCGGACCATGCCTATGTGGTTGAAGAGCTGATCGGCGGCGATCAGCGCGAAGCTTCCGTACATCAGCTCCACCACCGGACGGACCCCGACCATCGCCGCCCCGCCCGCGAGACCTACGAACGAGGCCTCCGTTATCGGGGTGTCGATGATCCGCGAGCCGACGAGCGCCGGGTTCAGGCGGCCAGTCCGCGCCAGCAGGCCACCGGGCTTGCCGACCTCCTCACCGAGCAGAACGACCTCGGGCGATCCGGCCAGAGCCCTGGCCAGGCCCTCGCCGATCGCCTCCTCGAAGGTCAGCTCCGTCGCCGGCTCATCGGATCGCGCAGGACCGGGCGTGTCACGGCCGGGCCGGTCCTCCCCGAATCGGGGAAGCACGGGAGCCCGCAGCAGAGCGAAGGGGTCCAGCGTCGGAGGGGCCGCCTCCGGCGTGCTCACCTCCTCGAAGATCCGCGCGGTGACCGCTGCCGCGGCCTCGGCCACCGCACGCTCCTCGCCGGGTGCCAGCAGGCCCTCCCGCAGGAGCGTCGGAGCCAGCGACTCCAGAGGATCCCGGCGCAGCCAGTGCGCCTCCTCCTCGGCGCTCCGGTAGCCCGCGGCGCTGCCCGGGCGGCCGCCCGTGTGGTCCAGGTGGCGGTAGGTCCGCACTTCGAGCAGCGCGGGCCCGTCGCCCCGCCGCACCCCGTCGATGAGCGCGCCGGCGGCCGAGACGAGAGCGGCCGGTTCGTCGCAGGAGACCTCCACCGCGCGCAGGCCGTGCGCGGCGCCCTGGGACGCCAGCGGCAGAACGGCCGACACCTCCTGGGGACGTGTGGCCTCCGCGTAGCCGTTGTTCTCCACGACGATCAGCAGGGGAAGGCCCAGCACCCGGGCGAGATTGGCCGTCTCGTGGAACGTGCCCTGATTGACCGCCCCGTCGCCGATGAAGCACACGGCGCAGCCGTCGGTCCCCCGGAGGGAGTGCGCGAACGCGAGACCACTCGCGAGCGGTATGCCCCCGCCCACGATGGCGGTCGACCCGATGAAGCCGACGCTCGCGTCCCGCAGGTGCATCGACCCCCCGGCGCCGTGGTTCACCCCGGTGGTCAGGCCCATGATCTCGGCGAACGCCGCGCCGAGCTGCTTCGCGGCCCCCTCGGGAAACCGGTCGCGCAGGGGGTCCCACGCGCTGTCGAGGGTCTGGGCGAGGGACTGGACCAGAAAGTGCTGGTGCGCGCGATGGCTCCCCATGACGTGGTCGCCGGGCAGCAGATGGCGCAGCACGGCGGCCGGAACGGCTTCCTGGCCGATCGCGGTGTGCACCGGTCCGGTCACCTCGCCGCGTGCGGCGCGTTCGATCAGACCTGTCTCGAAAAGGCGCACGATCCGCATGTCGAAAAGCATGCGCAGGAAGGCGGACCTGCCGATACGGCGGTAGTCGGCGGGCTCGTCACGAAAAGTGCTGACCGGTTCGAAGGGCTGGACGGTATGGCTCAGCAAACGTGCCTCTTTCCGTTCTGGCGCCGACGGTCCGAGCACACGATCCCGCCCCTGGCAGAACGACGCCCCCGTCACACCGCACAACTGTCCCGACAGCCGTACTCCCCGTAGCGGCGGGCCGCACTATACCCACGGGGCAGCTCGCGGATCGAGCACTGTCCAGCATGTGTACACCGGGGCGGTACGAACGCCTTCTCGCAGCTCAAAGCGGGTAGTTGGTGGTCGCGCGGCCCCGGGTCGGGCGGGTGGTACGTTCATCCGCAGCTGCCGCCCGGGTCTTTCTCACCAGCGCCGCGCGCGTGCCCGGACGGCGAGAGCGCAACCCGTCACAGCCATCCGCGGCCCTGGCCCGGCCCCGTCCGGGTGCTCCCGCCGGCGCCCACTCCGTCACCTGGAGCGAACGTGCCTGAACTCTCGCGCCTCCTGCCGCTTCTGACGGCGGGGGACCTCCTGCCGCGCAACGCCGTCGCGGTGTTCTGCGGGGGCCCGACCGCCCGCGGATGGCCGGATCCGGCAGCGAGCCACGACATCCGTGTCGTCACCCGCACGCCCTGGAGTCCGCCCTCCGCGGTGAACGGACGCGTGCCCCTGGAACCCCCCGTCGTCGGCGGCATCACGCTGCGTCTGGACGGTCGGCGCTCGGTGGTGACGTACTGGACCGAGTGCCAGGTCGACCAGGTCCTGGCGAAGACGACCCGGGAGCGCCTCGCCGCCGTCGGAGCCGCGCCCCTCCTGGTCGAGGCCGAGGAGCTGCTCGTCGAGAACCTCCTGACCGGGCGCGCCCTGAGCGGTACGGAGTGGGTGTCGGACCGGCGCGGGCGCGCGGAGGCGGGCGCCTTCCGGGACATCGCCGTCACCCGGTCGCTCGGAGACGCGGAGGGTTCCGTCGAGGACACCCTCGGCCAGCTGGCCTCCGGGGATCTGCACAGCGCGGTGCTCTCCGCCCGGAAGGCGTTCGGCCATGCCGTCGACGCCCTGCTGGAGAGCCACGGTGGATACGGCACCTGCGCCCCCGAGCTCCGGGCCCGCAGATTCCGCGAAGTCGCCCCGGACTTCATGGATTTCGATACGTACTGGGCCGTCGAATGCCTGCGGGATCTGCGGGCGGACGATCCCCGGAGCTGGGTCGAATCGGTCATGGAGATATGCCGTGAGCTCGTCGCGACACACTCCGGTGAACTGCGCGACGCCGCCCTGCGAGGTCCCCGCCGCGGCTGGTGAGGAGCCAGGGCATCGGGCCATCAACTCCCAGGTCAGAGAGGGTTACTGAGCTTCCGTCCCTATAGATGGACACCCTCTGGCCGGGCGATCTACGAGCGGGTACTGTCCCGGAAGTCCTCGCGCCGCCGGAGGGGGTGGGCGTGGGGTTCGTACGTGCGGGAACACGTTCGTACGTCCATGAACACGGGGGAGAGAAATGAGCGACCCTGCGTCCGTTTCCGGAGCGGAACGTGGCCCGGGCAGCATCAAGAAGCGGGCCGACCTGATCGCGATCGAGGGCACGGACGGGTCCGGCAAGACGACGGCCGCCCTGCGGCTGGTCGAGACGCTGCGCGCCGACGGGCATTCCGTCACCTGGTTTCCCAATCGGACCTTCCGCCCGGTCCGCCAGGCACTCGACCGGCTTGCCCGCGAGGAAGGGCTCCAGAACCGCTTCGAGCTGTTCGGCAAGGACTTCGGGCAGTTCATCCCGAGCGTGATGAAGTGGCGGGAGCTGCTGGAGCTCGACGAAGACCTCGGCCGCCCCGGTCACATCGTCGTCGTGGACCGTTATGTGCACGCCCAGTTCGCGCTGGCCCGCGCCTTCGACACCGCCAACGAGCCGCTGCTGCGCCGGCTTTTCAGCTGCTTTCCGCTGCCCGACACGGTCTTCTTCCTCGACGTCGCCCCGGAAACCGCCGCCGAGCGGGTGCTCCGGCGCGGAGCCGACACGAACACGACGGACTTCCTGACCCGGTTCCGTGACGCCTTCCGGTCCCTCCCCGAGTACGACACCTTCCGGGTGATCGACGCCTCCCGGTCCGCGGACGCCGTCTTCGCCGACATCCGGGCCCACGTGCGCGTGGGAGCACCGTCACCCGCCGACACGGGCGCGGGGCACACCGCAACGCGGTCATGACCGGCGGCGCGGACGTCGTCGTCATCGGCGGTGGCATCAACGGGGCCAGCACGGCCTTCCATCTCGCCACCCGGGGCGCGGGCCACGTCGTCCTTCTCGACACCCCCTCGCCCAGATCGGCGACGGCCAAGTCGGGGGCGATGGTCACTGTGCACCATGCCTCGCTCCCCGAGTCGCTCCTCGCCCACCAGGGGCTGCTGGAACTGGGCAGGGTCCCGGAACTGACCGGCGGCGAGACGGGGCTCACCCGCACCGGCATCGTCCACCTGTTGCCCGCCCGGTTCACCGCCGCGATGCGGGACAACGTCGCGGCGCAGCGGAGTGCCGGCATCCCCGTCAGGGAGCTGGATCCGACGGAACTGCGGCAGCTGTGGCCCGGCGGCGACTTCGCCGACGTCGGCGCCGCGGTCATCGAACCGTCGGGCGGTTACGCGGACCCGCTGCTCACGACCCGCGCCTACCTGGACGGGGCCCGCCGCGCGGGGGCCGAGATCCAGCGGGCCTCGGCGCGCCGTCTGCTGGTCGCCAAAGGACGCGTCCGGGGTGTCGAGACCGACTCCGGCGCGGTGATCGGCGCGTCCGCCGTGGTCCTGGCCGCCGGCGTCTGGTCGGCCGGGCTTCTCGCCGCCCTCGGCCTCGACCTGGGTCTCACCACGAGGCGGGTCCAGGTCGCCGCCTTCCGGACCGAGCCCGGTGCCTTCCAGGGCGGGCCCGTACTCCTCGACCAGGTCCGCGGATCCTGGTTCAGGCCCGACACCCGCACGTCGGTCCTGGCAGGGCTGGAGTGGGCCCTCCCGGTCGACGGCCCCGGCGACGGCCCCGAGGGGGTCGACCAGTGGTACGTCGAGCTCTGCCGGCAGCACCTCGCCGGCCGTTTCGCCGGCCTGCGCGGCGCGCCCATGCGCGGCGGCTGGGCCGGGCTGGTGGCCATGGGCCCCGGCAGCAGGCCGGTCGTCGACCATCTGACGGAGGCGACCGGGCTGTACTGCGTGGTGGGCGACTCGGGCAGCTCCTTCAAGACCGCCCCCATCGTCGGGAAGCGGCTCGCCGAGTGGATCGTCGACGGCGCCCCCGCAGGCCCGGAGCTCGCTCCGCTCGCCCGGTCCCTGACCTCGCGTCCCGCACCCGGCGACGGGTACGGGAACTTCGCCTCCGCCGCCGCCCTGAGCCGGCAGATCCACCGGATGCGCCGGACAACCGCGCCCGCCTGACCCGGTGCGAGCCCCCGGCCCGCTCCCCTCCGGGCGCATCCGTCCCGTACTCGCTCCGCGTACACCCTCTTTGTGTACGCGGCACACAAGAAGGTGGATAGACGTGACAACACAGTCCCCGGGCGTCATACCCGTCGTGGAAACCGTTACGGATGCTCCGTGGCTGAACTGCGACAACGCCCACCTGGCTGCCCTCCAGCAGTTCTACGGAGTGAGTGAGCCGTCCGCGGCCATGGGCCTCCAGTGGAGCTTCGAACTGCGCACCACCGACGAGGTACCGGTCACCCTGCGCGTGCCGGTCCTGGACTCGATCGCCCGCGAGACCGGTCTGGTCTTCGAGCGCAGGCAACTCCCCCTGCCCGGCTACTACGACGACGTCGCCGCCCTCGTCGCCGAGGGCACCCCCCTGATCGTCTACGGGGACGCCTTCCACATGCCGTGGCTGCCCTACTTCGGCAACGACAGCTCCGCGCACCCCACCATCCTCGCCGGTGTCACCGACGACGCCTTCCACATCGTCGAGACCTACACCAACTCCACCCCGTGGGGGCGCGTGGTGCCCGGCCCCGCCCGCGTTCCGCGGCCGGAGTTCGAGAAGCTCGTGGCAGCCCTGGGCCCCGGGCAACGCGGCGAGGTGCTCTTCCTCGTCTCGCGCGTGCCCGCGAACCCCACCGACCCCGCCGATGCGCTGCGGGCCAACGCCGAAGCGGTACTGCGCCAGGTCGGCGAGCGCGGTGACATGGCCACGTACGCCCAGTGGGCCAGGGACAACGCCACCGACCCCGAGGCGATGGGCCGCTACGACCTCGGCTGCTGGGAGGTGACCAGGGCCCGCTCCTGCCACTCCGTCTGGCTGGGCAGACTCGCCGGGACCCGGCCGGACCTGCTGCCCGCAGACCTCGCGCAGCGCTTCCACGAGGAGATCGATCTGCCGTGGCGCCGTGCCTCGCAGTTCGCCTTCGTCAACTCCCAGCGGGTCGCCAAGGGCGCCAAGCCCTCAACGGCCAGCTTCGACCTGGTCGCCGGCCGGCTGGCCGACGCCGAGACCGCCTTCGCGCGGGACCTGCTCACCCACCTCGATGCCAAGGGGGCGGTCTGACAGTGGAAAGGCTCACCGATCGCATCCTGGCGGTCGCCGACGCGCACCCCGATGCCACCGCTCTGATCTTCCGCGGTGAACGCACCGGCTACGGCGCCCTCGCGCAGCGGGCCCGTGCCCTGGCCGCCGCCGTCCAGGGCACCGCCGCCCCGGTGGCCCTGCACGCCACCAAGACCCCCGGTACGGTCGCGGCGATGCTCGGCTGCCTCCTCGCGGGCGTCCCGTACGTACCGATCGACCCCTCCGTCCCCGCCGCCAGGCGCGAACTCCTCCTGCGCGACAGCGGTGCCCGGCTGCTCCTCGTCGACGACGGCGCCCCGGGTGTGCGGCCCCCCGCCCTGGACGGGAGCTCCGCCGCCGTGGCCGTACCGCTCGGCCGGCTGGAGAAGGAAGCTCCGCGCGGTCCGGCCGACGGGGAGCCCTCCGGCATCGCGAACATCCTGTACACCTCGGGATCCACCGGCCGCCCCAAGGGCGTTCTGACGACCCACACGAACGCGGTGACGTTCCTGCGGTGGGCGCAGGATCTCATCGGCGTACGAGCCGACGACGTGGTGGCCTGCTACGCGCCCCTCCACTTCGACATGCACGTCTTCGACCTGTTCGGGACGCTGTCGCGCGGTGCGGCGGTCCTTCTCCTCGACGACCGGACGATCCTCTTCCCGGAGGCGGTCTGCCGCGTTCTGCGTGAGGAGGGGGCGACCAGCATGTACGCGGTGCCTTCCGCGTGGATCGGCCTGCTGCGCAGCGCCTCGCTGGCCGAAGGCGGCCTGCCGCGGCTGCGTACACTCATGTATTCGGGCGAGGAGTTCCCGGTGCCGCCGCTGCGCGAGCTGGCCGCGCTCCTGCCGCAGGCCGGCATCGTCAACATCTACGGCCCCGTCGAGACCAATGCCGTCACCGCGCTCGCGGTGCGCCCCGAGCATCTGCGTCTCGACCGCATCCCGATCGGCCTGCCCTTCGGTGACTCCAAGGTGTTCCTGATCGACCCGGCCGGCCGGGTACTGACCGAACCCGGTGCCGAGGGCGAGATCGTGGTGCACACCGCGACGATGTGCGAAGGCTATCTGGGCGACCCGGTCATGACGGCGGCCTCCCGCATCACGGTCGAATCGGGGGGCGAAACCTACGAGACGTACCGCACGGGGGACTTCGGGACGTGGGACGCCGACGGGCTGCTGCACTTCCGCGGCCGGCGCGACGGCCGTATCAAGACCCGCGGCTTCCGCGTCGAGACCGGTGAGGTCGAGGCCGGCCTCGGCACGCACCCGGCCGTCGAGGACGTGGTGGTCAGCACCCGGCCGCATCCGGAACGCACCCACGAGCTGATCGCCTTCGTCACTCTGCGGACGCCCGGCTCCCTGGCCTCCGCCGAACTGGTCGCCTGGTGCCGGAAGCTGCTGCCCGCCTACATGGTGCCCCGTGAACTGCGGATCCTGGACGGCCTGCCGCGCACCGGCACCGGCAAGGCCGACCGCGTCGCACTGAAACAGCTGGCCGCAGTACCCGAGGAGCGGTGTTGAGCGAACAGCGAATCGTCCTGGAGTCGGTGCTCGACTCCCTGCGCGAGGTCATTCCCGGAAGGCCCGAACTGGCCCCCGACACCGAACTTCTCGACTCCGGCCTGCTCGACTCGCTGGGGATCATCTCGGTCGTCGCCATGCTGGAGACCTCGCACGGTGTGGAGTTCCCGGCCGAACTCCACGCTCCCGAGACGTTCACCGACCCCACCGCACTCGCGGGCGCGCTCACCGGCGTACTGGCCGCTGTGCGGGCGAACGGAGAAGAGAGGACCCCTTCATGACCGCATCGGCAGACGGACCGGCGGCCCGCGCCCGCAGGGCGGCCGGCCCGGTCCGCAAGTTCGGCCGCCCCCTCGCGGAGGGAGTCACCCTCAACGATCTGGTCCTGCCCAGGGCGATCGGCAAGGACATGCCGTTCACCCTCAACACGGCCGTGGTCGAGGCGGGCGCGGAACTGCCTCTGCACTCCCATCCCCAGCACGAGATCTGGGTCGTCTCCACCGGCCGGGGCGTTCTCGTCCGGGGGGAGGAGACCTTCCCGATCGGCGAGGGTGACGTCGTCCTCTTCGAGTCGGGGATCGAGCACCACCTCACCAACACCGGGGCGGACGAACTGCGCCTCGTCTCCGTCTACTGGGGTGACACGTGCTGACCACACCCGCCGGCCCACTCCACGGACTGCTCGACAAGACCGCCCGACGCACTCCCGCCGCACCGGCGCTGCGCACGCGGGACACCCAGTGGACGTACGCCGAACTGGCGGCCCGCAGCCTGTCCTCGGCACGACGCCTCAGCGGGCTCGGAGTCGGCGGCGGCGACCGTGTGGTCCTGCTCGGGCGGGGAGGCGCCGAGTCGGTGGCCACGCTCTTCGCGCTGTCCAGGCTGGGAGCGGCGTTCGTCGTGGTCTCGCCCACGGTCAAGCCGTACCAGCTGCGGCACATCCTCGCGGACTGCGCACCCGCGCTCGTCCTCACCGACGAAGAATTCCGCGAGACGCTGCGCCTCTCGGACACCGAAGTGCCGGTCCACCCGATTGCCGCGGAGGAGGACGGAGAGCCCGTCGCCCAGGGTGTTCCGGACGCCCGTCCCGCCGTGTCCGGCACCGCCGTCGCGGCGCTCATCTACACCTCGGGCAGCACCGCCATGCCCAAGGCCGTCGTCAGCACCCACGCCGGCATGCGGTTCGCCGTCGCCGCGATCCAGGACCGGCTGGCGCTGCGTGCCGACGACGTGGTGGGCTGCTTTCTGCCCCTGTCCTTCGACTACGGCCTCTACCAGGTGTTCCTGTCCTGCGCCGCCGGTGCGACCTTGGCACTCGGCTCGACGGCCGACGCCGGGCCCGGCCTCCTGCGTCAGCTGCGCGAGTGGGACGTCACCGTCCTGCCGGCCGTGCCCTCCATGGCGGAGATCCTGCTACGGATGGCCGGACGCACCACCGCCGCGCCGCCCCCGCTGCGCATGGTCACCAACACCGGCGCCCACTTCCCGGAGAGCTACGTCGAAGGGTTCCGGCGGCTCTTCCCGGCGGCCCGTATCCACCTGATGTTCGGCCTCACCGAGTGCAAGCGGGTGTCCATCCTGGACCCCGACGAACTGGCGGACCGCCCTGGCTCCGTGGGCCGCCCACTGCCCGGGACCACGTGCGTGGTGGTCGACGAGGACGGCAGGCCGCAGCCACCGGGGGTGAAGGGCGAACTGGTCGTGACCGGTCCCCATGTGATGGCCGGGTACTGGCGCGCCCCCGAGATGACAGCGCGCCGGTTCCGCACGTACCAGGGGCGTCGGGCGCTGTTCACGGGCGACCTGTGCTCCCTGGACGAGGACGGCTACCTCTACTTCCACGGCCGGGAGGACGACGTCTACAAGAGCCGGGGGTTCCGGGTGAGCGCGCTGGAGATCGAGGCGGCGGCCCTGAACGTGCCGGGGGTGGACGCGGCGGCGCTCGTGGTCACCGGATCCGCCGGGCCTGTGCTCGCGGCCCGCACCGAATCAGCGGCCGACGAGGTCATGGCCGCCCTCCGGGCCCGGCTCGACGACTACAAACTGCCCACCCGGGTCCAGGTGGTCGGCACCCTGCCCCTCAACGGAAACGGCAAGGTCGACAAGGCCGCGCTGCGTACAGCACTGGAGTCCGCCCGATGACTTCCCTCACGCCACCGGTCGAGCAGGTGACCGCCGAGCGGGCCGCCCCCGACTGGGATTCCCTGACCGCCGCGCACGGCAGTCCTCTGTACGTCTACGAACTCGCCCGTGTACGCCAGGCGTTCGGGGAGCTCGCCGATGCGCTGCCCGCCGGATCGGGCGTCCTGTATTCACTGAAGGCGAATCCGCACCCCGCGCTGGTCGCGGAACTCGCGCGGCTGAACTGCGGTGCCGAGGTGTCCTCGCGCTCCGAGCTGGCTGCTGCACTCGCCGCGGGGATGAGCCCCGACGACGTCGTGTACACGGGGCCGGGGCGTTCCCGGGCGCAGACCGAGACCGCGATCAGGGCCGGCGCCCGGCTGTTCTCGGTGGACTCCGCCGCCCAGCTCGCCGTCGTACGTGAGTCGGCCTCCCGCCTCGACTGCCCCGTCGACGTTCTGCTGCGGGTCAACCCCGAGCAGGGCGCCCTGGAGCCGGGGCTCGCCATGACCGGGGTGCCCTCCCAGTTCGGCATCGACGCTGAGCAGTTGTTGGCTCGCCCGGAGGAGTTCACCTCGACGGACGGCTGTGCGATCGCCGGTCTGCACTTCTACCTCGGCAGCAACGTTCCCACGGCCGCGGCGCTGGCCCGGCAGTTCACCGACTCGCTCGAACTCTCGGCCCGGATCTGCCGGGTGCTGGGGCTGCGCCCCCGTCTCCTGGACCTGGGCGGAGGCTTCCCCCGTGCGTACGCCAAGGAGGACGAGGACCTCGATCTGTCAGGCATCGGCCCGGCGGTCCAGGAGGCGTTCGACCTGCACCACCCGGCCGGGCCCGGGCGGCCCCGCCTGCTCTTCGAGTCGGGCCGGTACCTGGTGGGCGCCGCCGGGTGGCTGGTCGCGGAGGTGCTGGACGTCAAGGAGTCCAAGGGGAAGCGGTTCGCGGTCCTCGACTCCGGCATCAACCATCTGGGGGGCATGACGGGACTGGGGCGGATTCCCCGCGTGCAGCCGGAATTCCACGCAAGCCGGCCACCGGGCTCTGCCGGCTCCCTCGCCACCGGCGGCCTCCCGCGCATCGACGTGGTCGGGCCGCTGTGCACCCCCCTCGACTTCTGGTGCCGCGGCAAACAGGCCGAACTGGCTGTCGGGGACCACGTGGTGGTGCCGAACGTCGGCGCCTACGGGCTCACCGCGAGCCTCTTCGCCTTCCTCGGCCACGACTGCCCCACCGAGCTCGTCCTTGATCACGGGGCCGTCGTCGACTCCTCGGTCCTCCGCTACGAACGCGGTCCGCTCGACGCGTAGGAGGGGACCTCGGTATCAGCGAGCCGCGCCGAGCAGCAGCCCCGAGGCCTCGAAGGCCTCGGCGGTGGCGGGGTCGTCGAGGGCCCCCACCTCCCTGAAGTAACGTACGGCGGAGCCGGCGGAGCGTGCCGCCTCATCGACGACACGGCGGCGCGGCAGACTCTCCGCCAGCACCTGCGCCACCTCGTCGGGAGCCAGACCGGTCGCGCTCAGCGCCGTGCCGATCGCCCGGTAGTCGGGTTCCAGGAAGGCCAGGATGACCTGCGGCAGAAGCGGGCCCACGGCGCGTCGCTCCCGGGCGGGCAGGGCCGGCCAGAACGCGTGCAGCACCTGCCGGAAGTACGCGTGGTGACGCCCCTCGTCCTCGGCATGGTCGCGCACCAGCTCCCGCACGGTCTTCGGCAGCCGCGCGTCGTGCGGGATGTCGGCGAGGATCGAGGAGATCAGGGTCTCGCTCACGACGCTGAACATCAGTGCTTCGAGGCCGCGTACGGCGGGATCGAGAGACGCCCGCACCGCGTCCAGCCGTTCGACGAACGAGGGCAGTTCGGGCAGCCGCACCGCGATGCCGGACGACCGCTCGACCTGACGGACCAGATCGTAGGAGAACTGGGCGTGCCACGCCTCGTCGGTGTAGATCTTGAACGCGTCGGCCCGCATCGCTTCGGGCAGGTCGAGCCCCGCCCTGTTCCGGCTGATCTTGGCGACCACCGGGATGACGGCCAGCTCCTCCAGCTCGGTCGTGAAGTGGAGGTACTGGTACAGGCTGTGGGTCAGCACCTCCCGCACGGTGTCCGGCCCGCGCCCGGCGACCAGCTCGTGCAGGGCCACCGGGGCGAGCTCGGGCGGGAAGGGGATCGCCAACTCGTCCCTGTCGCCCGAGAGCCGACGAGCAGGACGCTGACGCACGCTGGCCCGCGCGTCCCACTTGCCGAAACGGCTGATGTAGTCGACCGCCGCGCGGTGGCCGGCCTCGGCGACGATGATCTCGGCACGGGCGGTGTCCAGGTGCGACGGGCCCGGTCTCACACGAACTCCACCATCGCGTGGGGGACCAGCGCCTCGGCGACATCGGTGACGTCGACCAGCGCCTCGTCGAAGTCGATACCGTACGTGTCCACGAGCCGCTGGGCGACATCCGACAGGGTGCGCCGGCCGTCGAACTCCCGGACGATGAAAGCGGCCGAGTCCGAGAGTTCCACGAGGGACTCCCCGTACATCAGAAGAAGTTTGTCCTTCGTCCGTCTGATCCGCAGGTCCATCGGCATTCGGGCAATGGCATCGCCCGACGGACGCGTGTTCTCATCCATATTCAATCAGAGCACCACTTCGAACGAGATGCTCCGGCAGACCTGGACGACTTCCTCCACCCAGCGGGCCGGGCTTTCCGGGTCGAAATCACGCATGGTCTCAAGGGCCCAGTACTGCTCGAATGTCAGCACTTCCTGCTCGACTTCGCGGAAACGCCGGGCCCGCCACTTCCAGCTGCGGCCCACTTCGCCGTTGTAGGCGAGGAGCGCGTCCACGGAGTGGCCGAACGCCATCTTCGCGGACAGCACGGAGCTCTCCAGATCGCTCGCCTTGAGCTGCCCCACCGCGTCCTCGAGGTAGGCGTCGGCGAGGTTCAGCTGCGCCGACGTGGCCAGGGAGCGCAGTGCGGAGGAAGCGACCTCCTCACGGCGGGCGAGCAGCCATTCCTCTCCGGCGAGCGGCACCGCGTAGGGCAGACGCTCCAGGAAGTTGAGCTCGTGCTGCATCGGCGACGTCATCAGGTCGGCCGCCTTCGGGTTGCTGTCGAAGGAGGCCCAGGAGACCTTTCTGACCAGCTGCTCGACCTGACCCTCGGACCAGTACTCGATGTCCCAGCGCACCTTGTTGACGTGCGTGATGCCGATCGGCACGGAGTTGGGCTCCAGGGCGACGGGTGCCGACGCCTCGCCGTCCCCGGTCCAGGGTTCCGGCGTGATCACGTAGATGTCCAGGTCGCTGGTCTCGTTGCCCCAACCGCGCGCGATCGAGCCGGACACGTACACGGCCCGGTGCTCGCCGGGCAGCAGCCCGCGCCTCTCCAGTTCGCTCAAGCAGTTTTCGAACTCTGCGGTCATCGCTACCTCCACCGGGTGCTGATTGCACGTGCCCGGCTCCGACGCCCGGGTCGCACGAGGCTATGCACGCCGGGCGGCGGCCTGCTATGCATTCGGCGTGAGCCGAATCGCCCCAATTCCCCCTCTCGCGAAAGGGAAATCGGGGCGATTCGGCGAGGGGCGAAAGTGATGGCCCACGCGGTTCGGCGCCGTCTATGGTCATCGCCATGACAGACCTGGCGATCAAGGCCGAAGGGCTGCGGCGCACCTATCGTTCCCGCAACGGGTGGCTGAAGCCGTCCTGGCGGCATACGGAAGCGGTGCGCGGCATCAGCCTGGAGATTGAGCGTGGTGAACTCTTCGGACTGCTCGGCCCCAACGGCGCCGGCAAGACGACCACCATCAAGATGCTCACCACTCTACTGCTGCCCACATCGGGATCTGCCCGGGTCGCGGGGTTCGACGTGGTCCAGGACACCCGTGAGGTCCGCAAAAGGGTCGGTTACGTCTTCGGCGGCGACCGAGGACTGTACGACCGGCTCTCCGGTCTCGACAACCTGCGCTACTTCGCCGAGCTCTACGCCGTGCCGGCCCGCGAGCAGCGGACCCGGATCGCCGAACTTCTCGAACTGGTCGGTCTGACGGGCCGTGAGAGGGAGAAGGTCGAGGGCTACTCACGCGGCATGCGCCAGCGTCTGCACCTCGCCCGGGGCCTGCTCCACCGCCCCGAAGTGCTGTTCCTGGACGAGCCGTCGATCGGCGTCGACCCGGTGGGCGCCCGCGAGCTGCGACGCACCGTCGCCGACTTGGCGAGCTCGGGCACCACGGTGCTGCTCACCACTCACTACATGGCCGAGGCCGAGGAACTGTGCGGCAGGATCGCCGTCATCGCGGACGGCGCCATCCAGCAGATCGGCACCGCCGAGGAGCTGAAGCACCGGACCGACGGCCGCCGCGTCCTCACGGCGGAGGTCTTCGGGGCGTCCGAGGCGGATCTGGACCGCATCCGGCTGCTTCCTTCGGTACACGGCGTCACCGTCGAGGACCGAGGGCTCAGCCAGATCGTCACCGTGCAGTCCGCCGTCGGCACCGACATCGAGCCGCAGGTGCGGGAGGCACTCACCGGCATCCGCGTCGGCCGGATCGACAAACGCGAACCTTCCCTGGAGGACGCGTACATCGCGATCGTCACCGGAGTGGACCGCGACGCGGACGAGCGCACCGGGGGAACCGCCGGGGTGCCGGGCTGATGGATACCATCCGGCTGCTGGGCACTGGCGTGCTGCTGCACGCCAAGCAGATGAGCCGCTCCCCCCTGGAGATCGTCATCTCCTTGGTGGACCCCCTCGTCTACGCGACGCTCGCCGTCTACCTCTTCCGGGCCGGCGACGAGCCGCACGCGGTGATCGAGGCGGCGATAGGCGCGGGCATGATGGCCGTCTGGGTCTCCGTGCTCTTCGGCTCGGGCGGGGCCATCCAGAAGCAGCGTTTCCAGGGCACCTTGGAACTGCTGATGCTGGCCCCGCGTCGGCCGGTGGTCTGCTTTCTCCCCATCACCATCGCCACGGCCGTGGTCGGGGTGTACGGGCTGCTGGCCACCCTGCTGTGGGGAGTCGTCGTCTTCGGGATGCCCTTGGACATCGCCGACCCCGCGGCCTTCGTGATCGCCGTGGTCGGGGTGGTGGCGAGCCTCGGCATGATGGGGCTGCTGCTCGCCTCGCTGTTCATCATGCTGCCCAATGCCAACGCCCTTGCGAATACGCTGAGTTATCCGATCTGGATGCTGTCCGGCATGCTGCTCTCGCTGTCCGTCCTGCCCGGTTGGACCACTCCGCTGTCGAACGCTCTGCCCACGACCTGGGGAGCACGGGCGGTGCGCGAGGCCGCCGAGGGGGGCGCCGTCTGGCCGTCGCTGGCCGCCGCGGTCGGACTCGGCCTGCTGTGTCTCGCCATCGGGGCCGTCGCGATGACCCGAATGGAGCGGCGCGCCCGCGTCGCCGCGACCCTGAGCCTTGCGTGAGCGGATGGGATGACTGACGTGCTGGCGAAATTCAGACTTGTGGGAACGGGCGGCGTGCTCGCCTACCGTGCCCTGTTCAACTGGGCGAGGCTCCCGGTGTTCATCGGTACCCTCCTGGCCGAACCAGTGACGCAGTTGGTGTTCTTCGTGTACCTGGGCCGGCAGCTCGGCGTCGCGAACGACACGTTCTTCATCGTCGGGAACGCGGTGCTGGCAGCCTCCAAGGCGGGCGTCTACGGCGGCACGATGGCCGTGGGCAACGAACGCCGGTTCGGCACGCTCGGCAACGTCCTGCTGTCTCCGCGCAGCCGGTCGGCCGTCTTCCTGGGGCGCGCCCTGCCGTACGCCGCCAACGGGCTGTTCGTCGCGGTGTTCACCCTCACCGTGGGATCGCTGCTCTTCGGACTCGACCTGCCCGTCCAGAGCCTTCCGGGAATCGCCGCCGCCCTGGTGATCGCTTCCCTGACCTGTGCGTTCTTCGGACTGACACTCGGGGCGCTGGGACTGCGGCTGCTGGACGTCTGGCTGGTCTCCAACATCGCCTACGTTCTGCTCCTGATCCTCACGGGGGTCAACGTGCCCAGCGAAACGCTCCCCGGATGGGTGCAGGCGATCGGCGATTTCGTGCCGGTCACCCACGCCGCCGAGGCGGCCCGGCTCGCCGCCGCCGGAGCGGACTTCGAAACGCTGGCCGGACCGCTCGCTCTCGAAGCGGCCGTCTGTGTCGGCTTCGCCGTCCTGTCCGCCCTGCTGCTCCATGTGTTCGAGAAGGCCGGCCGCACGAGCGGCTCCCTCGAAACCATCTGAGACTTGGCCTGCCTGAGAGCAGGTCAAAGCCATACGGCTCCTGGGAACTGCCCAGAGCCGGGGAAAGGAGGTGCATCAGCATGAAGAAGTACAACAAGCCTGCCGTCAAGCCGGTCGACTCGAGCAACATCCTGCGCGTCAACGCCTGAATCTCCTTCGGGTGACGCCGATGGGAGGGGGCCCGGCCCGCAGGGCCCGGTCCCCTCCCGACACTCTCATGCACAGAACCGAAGCGAGGTACTCCCATGTGTGGCCTGGCCGGCTTGGCCCGGATCGACGGCTCGGACCTGAGGCCGGACGCGGATGGGCTGTTGTCCCGGATGGCGGACATCATCTCCCACCGTGGACCGGACGACCGTGAACTCCTGCGCAAGGGACCGGTGGGCCTCGCCTTCACCCGGCTGTCGCTCGTAGGTCCCGACGACGGTGCCCAGCCGCTGGTCAGCGCGGACGGAGACCTCGCCCTCATCGCGAACGGCGAGGTGTACAACCACCAGGAACTCGCTTCGGCCTTCCCCGCCGGGACCGTACGCACCTCCTCCGACTGCGAGGTGCTCCTCCCGCTCTACCGCAAGCACGGCGCGGACTTCCTCGACACCGTCCGCGGCATGTTCGCCGTCGTCATCCACGACCGCAGGGCGAACCAGTTGGTGTTCGCCCGCGACCGTTTCGGAGTCAAGCCGCTCTACTACCACCGCAACGCCGAGCGCATCGTCTTCGGTTCGGAGATCAAGGCTCTGTTCAGCGACGGCGCCACACCCCGCCGGGTGGACTGGAAGGCCGCGCTGACCCATCCGATGATGACGGCGGCCCCGCACCTCAGGGAGACCGAGCCGGTGACCTGGTTCGAGGACATCCATCTGGTGCCGGCCGGAACCGTCGTCCGCATCAACCTCGCCGACGGTGCCACCACCACACACCGGTACTGGAGTCTCCCGGCCGAGGGCCCCGAGGCCACCGGTTCCGACGAGGAGATCGTCGAACGCTACGGCGAGCTGTTCGCGCAGTCCGTCGCCGAGTGCGCCACCGCGGACACCGAGATCGGACTGTTCCTCTCCGGCGGCATCGACTCCGCCTCCGTCGCCGCCCTGGCCGCCCGCCACACCGACTCCCTGCACACCTTCACCGTGCTCAGCGGAGCCACGTACCGCAACGGGGACGCCGAGAACGGCGCGTTCGTCGCCGACTTCCTCGGTCTGCCCAACCATCAGGTCCTCTTCGACGCCGACAGGGTTCCGGGCGTCGAGGAATGGAAGCGCCTGCTCTGGCTCTCCGAGACCCCCGAGTGCGGTCCCGAGCAGTTCTACAAGCACGAGCTGCACAGGTACGCCAAGGCCGCCAGGCCCGAGCTGCGTGGCATGCTGCTCGGGGCGGCCAGCGACGAGTTCAACGGCGGCTACTCACCCGACCTCGCGGGCGGCGGGGGCTGGCCGGACTTCGAGGCCCATCTGCGCGGTATGTCCCGCAGGGGCGCCCTCCTCGACGTTCCCGCACTCGGCGCGTGGTGGGAGCAGATCCCGCACCCGGTGCTGCGCGACGACGCCGTGCACCACCACCTGGGCACCACCGCCAAGGACCCCTACGCCCAGTACCTGCTGCGGGAATGGCGCAAGATCCAGCAGTACAACTGCTGGCACGAGGACCGCAGCGCGGCGGGCAGCGGTGTCGAGGCGCGCGTGCCCTTCCTCGACCACCGGCTCGTCGAGCTGTGCGCCTCCGTCCCCGCCGACCGCCGGGGCCGGCTGCTGTGGGACAAGCGGATCCTGCGGTCCGCCGTGACCGGACTGCTGCCCCGGCGGATCGTCGAGCGTGAGAAGGTCCCCTTCTTCTACGGCCCGGGTGACGTGCACACCTTCCGGACCTTCTCCCGGATGCTGGCCCAGGACGGAGGAGCCCTCCTGGAGGAGGCTCTCTCGACGGACGAGGCGCGTCGTCACCTCGACGCCGACGGTCTTCGGACCATGGTCGCCCACCTGTCGGAAGCCCCGTCGATCGACGTCCAGCTGGTCCTGCGCCTGGTCAACCTCGGCCTGCTCGCGCGGATGGCCGAGGACCTGCCGCCGCCCCTCGTCACCACGTCCGCGGGCCCCGTCCCCCAGGCGCTCGCCGTGAGCGACTGGGACGCCGAACGCGTCGGTGTGGAGGAGCGGATCGGCGTCGCCCCCTCCCTGGCCCCCGACCTCGTCGTGGGCCTCGCGCCCGAGGTGCTGCTGCTCAGCTCCCCGGGCGAGAACGACACCTGGTTCCTGGCCGTCGACGGCACCCTCGAATACGTCGTGGACGAGGAGCCGTGGCTGTCCTTCCTGCGCGCCGTCGACGGCAGGCGCCCCCTCGGCGAGATACTCGCCGACTGCGGCGTCGAACTCGGCGACGTACGCGAGGATCTGGTCGGCGCGATGGAACACGGGCTGCTGCGGGAGAGCGCGGCGTGATGCCACAGGAACAGGCCGGGACGCGCTCGGGCCCGTGCGCCGGGCGGGCCGCTCTCGTCGTCGTCGAGGGCATCGACGGCTCCGGCAAGACCACCCTCGGCCGCGGCCTCGTCGAGGCGGCCCGGGCCTTGGGCCGCTCCGCCGATTGGTACCCGAACAAGAACCTCTCGCCGGTACGCGACACCCTCGACGCCATCGCTCGCGAACGCGGCCACGAGAACCGCTCGGCGATGCTCGGCCGGGACGAGGCTCAGTTCCTCGCCGCAGTCCTCAAATGGCGCGACATGGTCGACCTCACACAGGACCTGGCCCGCCCTGGTCATCTGATGGTGATCGACCGCTACTACTACACACACCTGGCCCTGGCCGTGGTTTCCGGGACGGCCAACGCGGCCCGATTGCGCCGCCTGTACGGCCAACTCCCTTCGCCGGACGTGACGTTCCTCCTCGACCTGGCACCGGACCTGGCACTGGAGCGCGTCCGGGCCCGTAACACCGACACCAACTCGCTGAGCTTCCTCACCCGGTTCCACAAGGCCTACAGGGGCCTGGAGGAGTACCGGAGCGGCGTGTTCACCGTGCTGGACGCCGACCGCGCCCCGGCCGAGGTGCTCGACGACGCCCTGTCCCACCTGGCCCGCCGTGTCTGACCGGAAGCCGCACACGCACCCCCTCGTCACCGTCTCGGGCGCCGGCAGCATCGGCGAGTCCGTCCTGGCCGGGCTCCTCGGTTCGGGGCACCCGGCCGACCGGTTGCGCGCCACCGTGCGGACGGCCGAACGCGCGGAACACCTGGCCCGTTCGTACGCCGTCGAGGTGACCACGGACAACGCGCGGGCCGCCCTCGGCGCCGATGTGCTCGTCCTGGCCGTCCGGCCGGACCAGGCCGAGGCCGTCCTGGCCGAAACCGTGCCCCGGCTCGCGTCCGGCGCCGCGGTCGTCTCCCTGGTCGCGGGCCTCCCGCTGGACCGCATCGCCCCGGCCGGGGCCACGCCGGTCCACGCTTTCCGGGTGGCCACCAACGCCGTCTCGATCGACCGGTCCGGACTGCTGGCCGTCACCCCCGGCCGCGACGTTCCCGAGCCCGTACGGAACACGGTGACCGGGGTGCTGCGGAGGCTCGGCCGGGTGGTCACGATCACGGAGCCGCAGCAGGACACCGCGGCCTCGACCCTCGGCAGCGGCGCCGCCTTCCTAGCCCTGACCGCGACCGGCATCGACAGGGCCGCGACCGAGGCGGGCGTCAGCCCGGATGTGGCCCGCGCCTTCGCCGCCGACGCGCTGGAGAGCGCAGCCGCCATGCTCCGCGGCAGCGACCCCACGTCCACGGCCGCATGGGACGGTCTCGCCACCCCCGGCGGAATCACCGAGGCCGGACTCGGGCGACTGCTCTCGGCGGGAGCCGTGGACGCGATGGCCGACGCGGTGCGCGCGGCAGTCACCAGGGCGGCCGAACTCGCCCTCCCGGCCACCCCCTGACGCCACATCTCAGCTTTCGAACAGCAGTTGCGCGGATGATCCCGGATGGCGAGTCTGTACCTCGCTCGACCTGCCTCGGGGTGGGACGACCAGGGGGATTTCAATGATTCACATTCCTATCCAGAAGTCCGGGCACAGCTCGGTCCGCATATCCAGCAATTGGCTCTGGGAGACCTTCGCAAGCCTGGGAGTGCTGGTGGGAACCGGCGGTGTGACGCCGTGGCCCTACGCCAACTGGGCGAAGGAAGCCCGGCGTTCACTCACCTGGGCGGGTGTCGAGATTCCCGGCTGGCTGAACGAGCTCTACCGCTCGGGCCGCCGCACACTGCCCGCCTTCCTCACCGCGGTGCCCTCGTCGGCCAAGACCGACCTGGAGGAAGGCCTCGCCGGCCTCCGCGCCCTTCCCGCCGAGGACGTCCAGGCGGCCCTGCGCCGCTGGTACCCCGGCGGACTGCCGTCCGCCGTAAGGCCGTTGGACGCCGACCCGCAGGCCGCCATGGCCGAGCTCACCCGAGTGCTGCCCCGCTACTGGCAGGCCGCGCTGGCCCCTTACGCCGCACCGCTGCGCTCCACCATCGAGGAGGAGATCCTCCTGCGCTCGCGCGTCCTGGCCACCGAGGGACAGGAACGCCTCTTCGACACCCTGCACGGACGGCTCTCCCGGACCGCGGCCACCCTGCGCATCGACGCGGGATCAGGTCTGGTGACCGTCCCCGCCGTCCACCGCGTCGTCATCGTGCCCCTCCTGTTCGGCCGGGGCGCTTCGCTCTTCGCGCTCGACGAGGACGGCTGCGCGGCCTTCTCCTACCAGGCCAAAGGCGCGGCCATCCTGTCCGGCGCGAGCACACCCGACCGGCGCTCCGGCACCCCGGCGCGCGGGGACCGCCTGGAGATCCTCCTGGGGCGCAGCCGCGCCGGAGTCGTCCGCGGCCTCGCCGCGCCCACGACGACCTCCGCTCTCGCAGCGGTGCTCGGCCTCGCGGCGAGTACCGTCTCCGAACACCTGACATCCCTGGTGTCCGCCGGAATCGTCCAGCGGCGCAGGGCGGGCGGGCGTGTCCTCTACGAACTGGACGGGACGGGGCTCGCGATCCTCGAGTACCTGGACAACGAAGGAGTCACCACCGTGGACCGGCGACATTTCAGCAGGTCGGCATCGTGATCGACTACAGCGCCGAGGCCGAGAAGTATGACGCCTCACGCGGCGGCGAGCCGCGCGCGGAGGTGGCCGCCGAAGCCGTCGAGCGGCTGCTGCCGGAGGGGACCCGCAGCCTCCTGGACATCGCCTGCGGTACCGGCATCGTCACCCGACGGCTGCGCCGCCCGGGCCGTACCGTCCTCGGCACCGACCGGTCACCCGGCATGCTCTCCCTCGCGTCCGAGCGGCTGCCGGGCCATGTGGTGACCGGCGACGCCACCCGCCTCCCCTTCGCCTCCGGGTCGTTGGACGCGGTCGTCCTCATCTGGCTGCTCCATCTGCTGCCCGAAGCCGCCCCCGTACTCTCCGAGGCCGCCCGGGTGCTGCGCCCCGGTGGCGTCCTGATCACCACGGTCGACAAGGACGAGGCGTACTTCGGCGCTCCCAGCGACATCGCGGAGCTGACGAAGCCGCTCAGGCGCGCGTACGAGCCCCGGGTGACGGACCAGAGCGACCGGGTCCTGCGCCTGGCCGGCCGGCACGGCCTCGGCCTCATCGGCGAGACCACGTTCCCCGGCCTCGGCCAGGGCCGGGGCCCGCGCAAGTGGTACGACGCGATCGTCGCGGACCGGATCCCCTGGGCGAAGGCCGGGCCGCCCGGAGAGGTCGCCGCGTTGTGCCGGGACCTCAGGGCCCTGCCGGACCAGGAGGGGCCTCGCCCGGACCCGCTCTACCGCGTCGTCGCGCTGCGCCGGCCGCCGGTCTGACGAGCGCCCGGACGAGCCCTCCTGAAGCGGCACCGCCGACGAGGTCAGTGGTTGCGCGGGAAGCCGAGGTCGACGCCGGCCGGGGCGTCGGCCGGGTCGGGCCAGCGGGTGGTGGTGACCTTGCCGCGGGTGTAGAAGTGCACGCCGTCGTTGCCGTAGATGTGGTGGTCGCCGAAGAGCGAGTCCTTCCAGCCGCCGAAGGAGTGGTAGCCCACCGGGACCGGGATCGGCACGTTGACGCCGACCATGCCCGCCTGGATCTCCAGCTGGAAGCGGCGGGCCGCGCCGCCGTCGCGGGTGAAGATCGCGGTGCCGTTGCCGAACGGCGAGGCGTTCATGAGGGCGACGCCCTCCTCGTACGACTCCACGCGGAGCACACACAGGACCGGGCCGAAGATCTCGTCCTTGTAGGCGTCGGAGTCGGTGGAGACCTTGTCCAGGAGGGACAGGCCGATCCAGTGGCCGTCCTCGAAGCCCTCGACCGTGTGGCCCGTGCCGTCGAGGACGACCTCGGCGCCCTGGGCGGCTGCGCCCGTGACGTACGAGGCGACCTTGTCGCGGTGGGCGGCGGTGATCAGGGGGCCCATCTCGGAGGTGGGGTCGTTGCCGGGGCCGATCTTGATCTTCTCGGCCCGCTCGCGGATCCTGGCGACCAGCTCGTCGCCGATCGCACCGACCGCGACGACGGCCGAGATCGCCATGCAGCGCTCACCGGCGGAGCCGTACGCCGCCGAGACCGCCGCGTCGGCTGCCGCGTCCAGGTCGGCGTCCGGGAGGACCAGCATGTGGTTCTTGGCGCCGCCGAGCGCCTGGACCCGCTTGCCGTTGGCGGAGGCGGTGGCGTGGATGTAGCGGGCGATGGGGGTGGAGCCGACGAAGGAGACGGCGGCCACGTCGGGGTGGTCGAGCAGGGCGTCCACCGCGATCTTGTCCCCGTGGACGACGTTGAGCACGCCGTCCGGAAGGCCCGCCTCGGACGCCAGCTCGGCCAGCAGGTTGGCGGCCGACGGATCCTTCTCGCTCGGCTTCAGCACGAACGTGTTGCCGCAGGCGATGGCCAGCGGGAACATCCACATCGGCACCATGGCGGGGAAGTTGAACGGGGTGATGCCCGCGACCACGCCCAGCGACTGGCGGATGGACGACACGTCGACCCGGTTGGAGACCTGGGTGGACAGCTCGCCCTTGAGCTGGGTGGTGATCCCGCACGCCAGCTCGACGATCTCCAGACCGCGGGCGACCTCGCCCAGCGCGTCCGAGTGCACCTTGCCGTGCTCGGCGGTGATCAGCGCGGCGATCTCGTCGCGGTGGGCGTCGAGCAGCGCGCGGTAGCGGAAGAGGACGGTGGTGCGCTGGGCGAGCGAGGAGGTGCCCCAGGTGGCGTACGCGGCCTTCGCCGCCGCCACGGCCGCGTCGACCTCCGCCACGGAGGCCAGCGCCACCCGCGTGGTGACCGCGCCGGTGGCCGGGTCGGTGACGGGGCCGTACTCGCCCGACGTGCCCTCCACTGTCTTGCCGCCGATCCAGTGGTTGACGGTCTTCGTCATGACGTACTCCTTCAGGCTTCGGGCAGGCGCGGGGGCTGGTCTCACAGATGGCGGCGTCGGGCGGCGACCTGGCGGTCGTACTCCTCCCGGGCCTTCACCGCCGCCGGTCGGCTCGCGGTTTCGGCTACCGGAACATCCCACCACGCCTGCGCCGGAGGGGGGCCCGACACTGTGTCGGGCGTTTCGGTCTCGACGTAGACACAAGTGGGGCCCTCCGCGTCGCGGGCCTCGGAGAGTGCTTTGCGCAGGTCGTCGACGGTGATGGCGCGCAGGACCCGCAGGCCGAGGGAGGCCGCGTTGGCGGCCAGGTCGACGGGGAGCGGCGGGCCGGTGAAGCCGCCGTCGGCGTCGCGGTGGCGGTAGGCGGTACCGAAGCGTTCGGCGCCGACCGCTTCGGACAGGCCGCCGATGGAGGCGTACCCGTGGTTCTGGAGGATCAGCAGTTTCAGCGGCAGGTTCTCCTGGACGGCGGTGACGATCTCGGTGGGGTTCATCAGATACGTGCCGTCGCCGACCAGGGCCCAGACGGGGCGGGTCCGCTGCCCGGTTCCGTTGGCGAGCAGGACGCCGATCGCCGCGGGGATCTCGTAGCCCATGCAGGAGTAGCCGTACTCCACGTGGTACTGGTCGCGGGAGCGGGTGCGCCAGAGTCTGTGCAGGTCGCCGGGGAGGGAGCCGGCGGCGTTGATGAGGATGTCCTCCTCGGTGACCAGGTCGTCCAGGAGGCCGAGGACCTGGGTCTGGGTGGGGCGCGCGGTGGCGTCGGGGGTGGCGAAGGACGCCTCGACCCGCTCCTCCCACGCCTCCTTCGCGCCGGTGTACTCCGTCTCGTACGCCGGATCCACCCGGTATCCGCGTCCGGCGAGGGCCGCCGTGAGCGCCTCAAGGCCCGCGCGGGCGTCGGCGACCAGGGGGAGGGCGGCCAGCTTGTGGGCGTCGAAGGCGGTGATGTTGAGGTGGAGGAAGCGGACTGCGGGGTTCGAGAAGAGGGTGCCGGAGGCGGTGGTGAAGTCGGAGAAGCGGGTGCCGACGCCGATCACCAGGTCGGCGGTGCGGGCCAGGTCGTCGGCGGTGGCGGTGCCGGTGTGGCCGATGCCGCCGACGTCGGCCGGATGGTCGTGGCGGAGGGCGCCCTTGCCCGCCTGGGTGGAGGCGACCGGGATGCGGGTCGCGGCGGTGAACGCGGCGAGCGTCTCCTCGGCGGCGCTGTGCCGGACCCCGCCGCCCGCGACGATCAGGGGGCGGCGGGCGGAGCGGATGGACCGCACCGCCGCGTCCAGTTCGTGAGTGTCGGGCGCCGGCCTGCGGATGTGCCAGTCGCGCTCGGCGAAGAACTCCTCCGGCCAGTCGTACGCCTGCGCCTGCACGTCCTGCGGCAGCGCGAGCGTGACGGCCCCGGTCTCGGCCGGGTCGGCGAGGACCCGCATCGCCTGGAAGGCGGCCGGAATCAGGGCCTCCGGGCGGGTGATCCGGTCGAAGTAGCGGGAGACCGGCCGCAGACAGTCGTTGACGGACACATCGCCGGCGTACGGCACTTCGAGCTGTTGCAGTACGGGGTCGGCGGGCCGGGTCGCGAAGGTGTCGCCGGGCAGGAGCAGGACGGGCAGCCGGTTGATCGTGGCGAGGGCGGCCCCGGTGACGAGGTTGGTGGCCCCCGGCCCGATGGACGTGGTCACCGCCTGCGCGGAGAGCCTCCCCGACTGGCGGGCGTACCCGACGGCCGCGTGCACCATGGCCTGTTCGTTACGTCCCTGGAGGTACGGCATGCGGTGCGCGGTGCCGTTCCCTCCGTGATCCGCCTCCACGAGTGCCTGGCCGATGCCCGCGACGTTGCCGTGGCCGAAGATGCCCCAGGTGGCGCTGATCAGCCGCTGCCGGCGGCCGTCGCGCTCGGTGTACTGCCGGGCCAGGAAGGCGACCAGGGCCTGAGCGGTGGTCAGACGGCGGGTGGGGGCCGGGTGGTGCTTCTTCGGGCCCGCGGGGTCGGTGGGATGTGCTGGGCCGGTGGGGCTCGCGGGGCTCTTCGGGCTCAAGGCGTTACCTCCGGGCCGGGCGACGGATGCGCCGTGTAGAGCGGAAGTCTGGCGTCGATCGGCTCGTCCGGCCAGGTGTCGCGGATCCACCGGTGGTCCGGATGGTCGCGGATCAGCCAGGCGCGCTCCTCCCCCGGTCCGGCCATCACGTTCAGGTAGTACAGCGTCCGGCCGGGCGGGGCGATGGACGGGCCGTGCCAGCCGTCGGGGATGAGGACCACGTCGCCGCCGCGGACCTCGGCGAGGACGTCCGTACCGCCGTCGCGCGACGGGGAGACCCGGTGGTAGCCGAGCCCGCCGTCCTGCACCTCGAAGTAGTAGATCTCCTCCAGTTCGCACTCCTCGCCCGGCACGTGCTCGTCGTGTTTGTGGGGCGGGTAGGAGGACCAGTTGCCACCGGGGGTGAGGACCTCGACGGCGATCAGCCGGTCGCAGTCGAAGGTGTCGGCGGCGGCGAAGTTGTTCACCTGGCGCGAGCAGGTCCCGGAGCCGCGCAGCTCGACGGGTACCTCCGGCGCGGGGCCGTAGCGAGCGGGGAGTCGTCGCTCGCACTTCGCTCCTGCCAGGGCGAAGCAGCCTCCTGCGCCGGAGGAGATCTCTGCGTGGGCGTCGCGCGGTACGTAGGCGAAGTCGGAGACCCCGCTGAACACACTTTCCCGGCCCCGCAGTTCAAAAGTCCCACCTGCTGTACGCACCGTACAGCCACCGGTCAACGGCAGGACGATCCATTCACTGCCTCCGGTGACGAGCGTGTGAACACCGCCCGGCTCCAGCTCCAGCACGCGCAGGGCCGAACGGTCCCAGCCGGCCCGCCCGGGATCGATGTCGACGGCGTACGCCCCGCGCGCGGCGCTGCCGGACGGCAGGTGGAACCGGTGCTGTTGCTGTTGCTGTTCCTGGGCCTGGCCCCGGTTCTGTTCCTGGTGTTGTTCCTGCTGTTGTTCCTGGTCGGGGTGATCCGTCGTCATGGCCCTTCCCTACCCGGCTGGAGCAGCGATACGGCGGTGTCGACGGCGCGCGCCACGTCCCCGTCGACCGGGTAGAGCAGCGAGCGGCCCACGACCAGCCCTCGCACCGTGGGCAGACGCAACGCGTCGCGCCATTTCCCGTACGCGGCGTCCTGGTCTTCGCCGACCTCGCCGCCGAGCAGGACGGCGGGCAGCGTGGAGGCCTCCATCGCCCGGCCCATGGCGTCCGGGTCGTCGGTGACGGGCACCTTCAGCCAGGTGTACGCGGACGTTCCGGCGAGGCCCGACGCGATGGCGATGGAGGTCGCCACGGCGGCGGCGCCGAGGTCGTTGCGGAGGCGGCCGTCGACGCGGCGGCAGAGGAACGGCTCGACGAACACGGGCAGCCGGTGCGCGGCCATCGCGTCGATGGTCCGGGCGGCGGTGTGCAGGGTGTCCAGCGAACCGGGGTCGTCATGGTCGATGCGCAGCAGCAGCTTCCCGGCGTCGAACCCCTGCCGGACCAGGTCGTCGGGGCGGTAGCCGGTGAACCGGTCGTCGAGCTCGAAGGCCGCGCCCGCGAGCCCGCCGCGGTTCATCGAACCCATGACGACCTTGTCCTCCAGGGCTCCGAGCAGCAGGAGGTCGTCCAGGACGTCGGCGGATGCGAGCACCCCGTCGACCCCGGGGCGGGAGAGGGCGAGGCAGAGCCGCTCCAGCAGCTCGAAGCGGTTGGCCATGGCGAGGGACCGGTCCCCCACGGAGAGCGCGCCGCGCGCGGGGTGGTCGGCCGCGATGATCATCAGCCGGTCGCCGGGGTGCCGGATCAGCCGCCGTCTCTTGCGGCGCCCGGCGGCCTCGGCAACGGCTTCGGGGCGCTCGGCGCGCAGCCGGACGAGCGCGGAGAGGGAGGGGGCGAGCGGCGTCATGAGCCCGCTCCGGTCCGGGGGTCCGTGGGGGCGGCGCCCGGGGCGGACCGAGTCTCCGGATCGGCCGCACCGCCGGTCTCGGCCGCTGTGCCCGAATCGGCCCGCGACGCGAGGTCCGCCGTCACGGCGCCGGCCGCGAGGGCCTCCTCGACCTCGTCCGGGAACGGCATCGCGGACGAGCAGGCGAGCCGGGAGGCGACGATGGCGCCGGCCGCGTTCGCGTACCGTACGACGCGGTCCAGCGGCCATCCGGCGAGCAGCCCGTGGCAGAGCGCGCCCCCGAACGCGTCCCCGGCGCCGAGGCCGTTGACCACGTCGACCGGCAGCGGCGGGCAGTCGGCGGTGGTGCCGTCGCGGTGCACGGCGAGCACGCCCTTCGGCCCCTGCTTGACGACGGCGAGCTCCACCCCGGCCGCGAGCAGGGCCCGGGCCGCGGCGTACGGTTCGCGTTCGCCGGTCGCGACGGCGCACTCGTCGATGTTGCCGACGGCGACCGTGGCATGGGCCAGCGCTTCGCGGTACCGCGCGGGCGCCTCGGGGCTGTCGTCGCCCCTGTCCCAGAACATGGGCCGCCAGTCGAGGTCGAAAACGGTCGCCGTGGGCCGTGGGACGCCCGCCGGGCTCTCGGCCCGTGGGGCGCTCTCGGCCCGTGGGGCGCTCTCGCTGCGGGCTCGGAGGGCGGCCAGCGTGGCGGACCGGCTCGGCTCGGCGCTGAGTCCGGTGCCCGTCATCCAGAAGATCCTGGCGTCGCGCACGGCGTCCAGGTCGAGGTCCGGCGCGTGGATCTCCAGATCGGGGGCCTTGGGCTGCCGGTAGAAGTAGAGCGGGAAGTCGTCCGGCGGGAAGATCTCGCAGAAGGTGACCGGCGTGGGATATTCCGCGACGGCCGTCGCCCAGCGGGGGTCGACGCCGAACCGTTCCAGTTCCTGGTGGAGGTAGGCGCCGAAGGGGTCCTGCCCGGTCCGGGTGATGACTGCCGTACGCCGCCCCTGCCGGGCAGCCGCCACCGCGACGTTCGCCGAGGAACCACCGAGGAACTTGCCGAACGTCTCGACCCGGGCGAGCGGCACGCCGACCTCCAACGGGTAGAGGTCCACCCCGATCCGCCCCATGGTGATCACGTCGTACGGCTCAGGCATGCCCATCCCTTCGCACCACCGGTTCGCCCCGCCGGTTCGCCCCGCCCGTGGCCGGCTGGTCCCAGGTCTAGCCCTCCGCCCGGAACCCTGTCAACATTTTGTCCGGACATTCGGACTAACCCTTGACACCTTTCCGCGCGGGCCAGGAGGCTGGCCGTTATGACCCCCTCCGTCCCCTCCTCGGCCCGCATCCGTATCGGCTCGGCCCCCGACTCCTGGGGCGTGTGGTTCCCCGACGACCCGCAACAGGTGCCCTGGCAGCGCTTCCTCGACGAGGTGGCCGAGGCCGGCTACGCGTGGATCGAGCTCGGACCGTACGGCTATCTGCCCACCGATCCGGCCCGGTTGGCCGACGAGACGCGCGGCCGGGGCCTCACGGTCTCCGCCGGAACCGTCTTCACCGGATTGCACCACGGCCCGGAGGTCTGGGACCGGACCTGGGCGCATGTCGCGGACATCGCCGCGCTGACCCGGGCCATGGGCGCCGAACACCTGGTCGTGATCCCCTCCTTCTGGCGCGACGACAAGACGGGCGAGGTGCTGGAGGACCGCACGCTCACCCCCGCGCAGTGGCGTGATCTGACGGCGCAGACGGAGCGGCTCGGCCGGGAGGTGCGGGAACGGTTCGGGCTGCGGATCGTCGTCCATCCGCACGCCGACACCCACATCGACACCGAGGAGAACGTCAACCGCTTCCTCGACGCCACCGATCCGGACCTGGTCTCGCTCTGCCTGGACACCGGGCACTACGCCTACTGCGGCGGCGACAGCGTCAAGCTCATCGAGACGTACGGGGAACGCGTCGGCTATCTCCATCTCAAGCAGGTGGACCCGGAGATCCTGGCGGCGGTGGTGGCGGACGAGGTGCCGTTCGGCCCGGCGGTGGCCCGGGGTGTGATGTGCGAGCCGCCCGGCGGGGTCCCCGCCCTGGAACCGGTGCTGAACGCGGCGCGCGCCCTGGACGTCGACCTGTTCGCGATCGTGGAGCAGGACATGTATCCGTGCCCGCCGGACAAGCCGTTCCCCATCGCGCGCCGCACCCGGGAGTTCCTCCGCTCCTGCGGACGGCCCGGCTCACCTCTCTGAGCCGGGCTCGCCCCTCCGAACCCCGGGTCCTGGTCCGGGTCGGGTCCGGGTCCGGGTCGGGGTCGGGTCCGGGTCCGGGTCGGGGTCGGGTCCAGGGGTCCAGCAGCAGGTCAGACCCCCGTACGTCCGTCCACGCGTTCGCGGATCAGGTCGGCGTGGCCGCAGTGCCGCGCGTATTCGCCGATCATGTGCGTGTAGATCCAGCGCAGCGTGACCCGCGCGCCCATGAACGGGCTGGTGTCGTCGAGCGCCCGCGCCGCGCAGTTCTTCCGGGCCGCCGCCACCTCTCCCTCCCACCGCGCGAGCGCCCCGGCGTAGGTGGCGTCCTCGGCCAACTCCCAGCCGCCTTCGCGGCCCTGACTCCCGTCCCCGCCGCCGGCCGGAGGGGCGAAGAACGGCGGGGCGTCCTCCTGTGCGAGCACCCGTCGGAACCAGTTCCGCTCGACTTCGGCGAGATGCTGGAGCAGTCCGAGCAGGGTGATCGGCGAGGGCGCCGCCGACGCCTCGCGCAGGCCCTCCTCCGGCAGGCCGTCGCATTTCTGGGCGAGGGTGGTGCGGTAGAAGTCGAGCCAACTCTCCAAGGTGGTGCGTTCGTCGGCGTCCAGCGGGGGCATCGGGCGTTCGGCAGTGCTCATGCCTTTCATCGTGGCACCCGGGTCTGACACCGGCCGCGCTTCATCCTTTCTGTCACAGCAGTAACCGTTTCGGGACACATATCTCCGTTACGCGGGATTTCTGTCACAGCCGGTCGACAGCCCCACCCCGCCTGCCGCCCGGGGTCGTTCAACCGAGCACAGGCTGAGTGATCGTCGGCTTGGTCAGTGCAGAGAGGTGTCACCGATGACGGACAGAACGCTCTGGTCCTACAAGGACATTGCCGCGCACATCCAGGTCCAGCCGGACACCGTCCGCTCCTATCGCAAGCACGGGCTCCTGCCCCCGCCCGACCAGGTGAGGAACGGGAAGCCGTACTGGTACGGAGACACCGTCCGCGCCTGGGTAGCCTCGCGCCCCCGCAACCGGGGGCGCTGACGCCCCACTACCCCTGGCCGGCGGGCCTGTCGGCGGCTCTTCCGGCGGCCCTGCGGAAGAGGGCCGTCCAGAGGAACGACTCCCCGAAGAGCGGGGATTCGGGTGCCTCGTCGTTCATCCGGCGCAGCTCGATCTCCGTCAGCCCGGAGAAGACGTTGCGCAGATCGTCGTCCGTATAGGCGAGTCCGCCGTGCAGACCACCCGTCAGGTAGAGCTCCGTGTCCGGCAGTTCCGAGCCCATCCCGCCCTCCCCGGCGGCGAAGCAGGTGAGCGCGAAGTGGCCGCCGGGCGCCAGGCAGCGCTCCAGGAGGGCGAGATAGCTGATCCGTCGGTGGGGCGGCAGATGGTGAAAGCAGCCGGAGTCGTAGATCAGGTCGTAGGGACCGGCCAGGGCGGCCCCCGCGGCCGTCAGGGTGAAGGCGTCACCGTGGTGGAACCGGAGGGAGCCGGCCCCCGCCTCCTCGGCGCGCTCCCGGGCCCAGGCCAGCGCCGCCGGGGAGAGGTCGACCGCGTCGACGTCGAAGCCGAGCGAGGCCAGGTGGACCGCGTTGCGGCCGGGCCCGCAGCCGAGTTCGAGCACACGCCCCGGGGCGATCCGCCCCTGGCGGAGATGGGCGTCGAGGTTCTCGTCGGGCTTGTCCGCGAAGAACGGCACCTCCCGCGAACGGTCGGCGTAGAACGCGTCCCACCAGGACGCTCCGTCGGCCGTCCACCGGTCCGCTTCCGGGGCGAACAGCCCGTCCATCAAAGCCAATATGTCATCCGTCGTACGGACGTTCCGGTCCATCCGGGCCCCCTTCTCCGTTGCGGAAATTTTAGGTCGGATGAGCATTAAAGCCCAGGTCAGCGGTGGTTTAGCAAGGTCGCCGGCGGGCCTGTGGAGCCTCCCTGGCGGGCCGAGGGGCCCGGGTCCCGCCCGCCACCCGTTCGGCGGCGGGCAGGCCCTTCCTGTTGCGCCTGGAGGGCATTCCCGGCTTCCCCGGAGGCTCTTTCCGGACGGCTTTCCCCGTGGCTCTCAGCGTCGCGCCGGCTCGCCGATATCCCTCCTCGCGCCCGATATCTCCTCGGCCTCCGCCGTCGGTTCCGGGTCCGGCGGAGCGGCGGGGGTGACGGCCGGGGCGGCCTCCCCTTCGCTGAGGCCGAACTTGCGGTGGAAGGCCCGCAGGGGCGCGGGGGCCCACCACGTGGAGCGGCCCATCAGCTTCATCACCGCGGGGACCAGCAGACTGCGCACCACCATGGCGTCCATCAGGACCGCGAGGGCGATACCGAGTCCCAGCATCTTGGTGTTGGTGACCCGTGAGGTGCCGATGGCGACCATGACGACCGCGAGGATCACGGCGGCCGCGGTGATCAGCCCGCCGGTGTGCCGGAGCCCGAAGGTGACGGAGTGCTCGTGGTCGCCGGTGCGGTCGTACTCCTCCTTGATCCGGGATATCAAAAAGACCCCGTAGTCCATGGAGAGTCCGAAGGCCACGCAGAACATCAGGACGGGCAGTGTCGTCTCGATGTCGCCCGTGCTGGTGAAGGCGAGCAGTCCGGAGAGGTTCCCGTCCTGGAAGACCCAGACCACCGCTCCGAACATCGCGGTGAGGCTGAGGGCGTTGAGCACGACCGCCTGGAGCGGGATGAGCACGCTGCCGGTGAGCAGGAAGACCAGGAGCAGGGTCACGACGACGATGATCGCCAGGGCCCAGGGCAGCCGGTCGGCTATGGCGTCCTTGGAGTCGACGAGGACCGCCGCCGTGCCCGTGACCGAGGTGTCGAGGGAGGAGGCGGAGGGCATGGCCCTCAGGTCCCGTACGAGCTGCTGGGCCTCTTCTCCGACGGCTTCGCCCTTGGGCAGCACGCTGTAGTAGGCGACGGGGCCGTCGGCGACCGGGCCGTCGACCCGCAGCACGCCGGGGAGCTGTTCGATCCGGTCCTTCAGGGCCGCGTGGTCGGCGGGGGAACCCTGCCCCTCTGCCAGCACCTCCAGGCCGCCGCCCGGGCTGCCGGGGAACCCGTCGCGGATGTGCTCCTGGACGACCCGGGACTCCGCGGAGGCCGGCAACTGGCGGTCGTCCGCCGTGCCGAACTTGACGCCGAGGAACGGCAGTCCGAGGAGCAGAAGCCCGACGGTGGTCACGATGGCGAAGACGGGCGCCCTGCGCATCACCAGCGCACCCAGCCACGCCCAGCCCCGGCCCGGCGACGCGTCGGCGCCGGCGATGGGAATCGCCCCGGGGCGTCCGGCCGCGGCACCCGCCGCGTCCTCCCCCGCCGTCGCCGCCTTCTTCCGGCGACGGAGAACCCGGCGCAGGTCCAGCGCGTTGATCCGGGGGCCGAGCAGCACGAGCGCCGCGGGCAGCAGGATCAGTGCGGCAGCGGCGGCCAGGAGGACCACGGCGATCCCGGCGTAGGCGAAGGACCGCAGGAAGTACTGCGGGAAGACGAGCATGGCCGACAGGGAGACCGCCACGGTCAGCGCGGAGAACAGCACCGTACGTCCGGCGGTCCGCAGCGTCGTGCCCACCGCCGTCCGGGTGTCGGCCCCGGCCGCCAGCTCTTCGCGGAAGCGGCGGACGATGAACAGGGCGTAGTCGATGGCGAGTCCGAGGCCGAGGGCCGTGGTGAGGTTCATCGCGAAGACCGAGACGTCGGTGAACTCCGTCAGGCCCCGCAGCACGGCATTGGTGCCGAGGATGGCGACGATGCCGACAGCGAGCGGCAGCATCGCGGCGACGGCGCTGCCGAAGACCATGACCAGCAGCACGAGCGTCACCGGCAGAGCGATCAGCTCGGCCCGCAGCAGATCCTCCTGGATGATCGTCTGCATCTCGTGCTGCACGGCGACGGGCCCGCCGAGGGAGACCGTCACCGGCCCCCGCTCCCCCGCGAAGGCCGGGGCCAGCCGGTCAAGGGTCTCGCCCGCGGTCTTCTCGTCGCCTCCGATCCGGGCGGCGATGATCGCTTCCTTGCCGTCCTCGGAGCGCAGGGCGGGCGAAGCGGTCTCCCAGTAGGACCCGACGCCCGATATCCCCGGCTCGGCCTTCAGCCGCTCCGTCAGGCGGGCGGCCTCCGCGGCCACGGCCGGGTCGTCGACGCCCGCGGAGCCGCTGTCCACCAGCAGGAGCAGGTTGGGCTGGGAGGCGGGGAACTCCCGCGCCAGCACCTCCGTCGCGTACGTCGACTCGGCGTCGGGGGCCTGCCAGCCGCCGCTGCCCATCCGGTCCGCCACCCCGCTTCCGGCGAACACGGCGAGTGTGGTGATCACCAGCGCGGCCAGCAGCGCGAGCCGCGGCCGGGCGGTGACGAACCGGGTCCAGCCCCCGACCGGGGGCGGCGCGGAACGGTTGACTTCGGGCATGGTGCGGTGTCCCCTTCACCGAGACCCGGGCAGCGCAGGGCAGCATGGGTCGGTCGTTGCCGTTTATCGCGGCAAACACGAGTAGTCGCTCGCGTTTCTCTAGAATGCGAGCGACCACTCGCGTTTGTCAATCGCGTCATGAGAGCTGGGGATTGACCGTGCCGGAGGGCAAAGCCAACAAGACCGCCACCGAGGCCGCCGTCGAAGCCGCCACCGAGGCCGCCGGAGCCGCGGGGACCACCACCGACGGGGCGGCGGACTCCACCCGCCCCCGCCGCCGCCAGGCCCGCGGCGAGGCCCGGATCGCCCAGCTGCTCCGGGCCGCCGCCGACGTCTTCTGCACGAGCGGCTACACCGCGTCCAGCACCAACGCCATCGCCCGCGAGGCAGGGGTCTCGCCCGGCACGCTCTACCAGTTCTTCCCGAACAAGGAGGCCATCGCTGTCGAGCTCGGCGACCGGCTGCTGGACCGCTGGCGGGACACCTACGGCGCGGCCTTCGACCAGAGCCACACGGAGCTGCCGCTCGACCGCCTGCTGGACGCCATCCTCGACCCGCTGATCGCCTTCAACTGCGAGAACCCGGCGTTCTTCGTCCTGATGCACGGCTCGGAGATCCCCGGCCGGATCACCGAGGCGCACGACACGCTGCACGCCACGATGCTGACGCGGGTCGAATCGGTGCTCGCCGACTACCTTCCGGACATGCCCGCCGCCCAGGTCCACCGCATCGCCGAAATGGCCTTCATGGTCTTCAAGGCCGGGCTGGACCTGATCATGGCCAACGAGGGCGAGGAGCGCGCGGCCTACATCCAGGAGCTGAAGACGGTGATGTTCCGCTACCTGGACCCGCTGGTCGGCGACGACGCGTCGTGCCCGGCGCCGACGGAGCACGCTGATACCCCCTAGGGGTATAGTATGAGTGAGGCGGGGACGCCACGGGGGCCTCTGTGGTCCCACGTGCCCCGCCGCGCCGCCCGAAACGTGTTCGCGAAGAGGAGAACGTCATGACCGCCGAGACCGACACCACGCCGTCCACAGGTTCCTGCTGCTCGCCCACCGGCTCCTGCCACGACGCCGCGGCCGACGTGCAGATCGGGCAGGCCGACTCCGTCACGACCGTGTACCAGGTCAAGGGCATGACCTGCGGCCACTGCGAGGGGGCCGTGTCGGAGGAGATCTCCGGGATCGCGGGCGTCACCTCGGTCGCCGCCGTCGCCGCCACCGGCCTGGTCACCGTCACGTCCAAGGCCCCGCTGGCCGAGGACGCCGTGCGCGCCGCCGTGGACGAGGCCGGTTACGAACTCCTCGGCCCGGCCGCCTGAGCGCCGGCCCCACGCCTCACCACCCCGCCCACCAGCCGCACCACCCCGTTCGCCGTCGGGCCGGCTCCACCAGTCGATACTGGTGGGGTACGGCCCGATCTGCGTTTTCCAGGAGTTCCGGACATGGCCAGCACAGCAGCAGCCGACTTCCCGGCCGCCGACGCCTCCGAGGCCGAGCTCATGATCGGCGGGATGACCTGCGCCTCGTGCGCCGCCCGCGTCGAGAAGAAGCTCAACCGGATGGACGGCGTCACCGCCACGGTGAACTACGCGACCGAGAAGGCCCGCGTCACCTTCGGGGAGGGGCTGAAGCTGGGGGATCTCGTCGCCACGGTCGAGAAGACCGGCTACACGGCCCGCCCCGTCGCCCAGCCGTCCACTCCGGCCCCTGCACCCGCCCCTGAGGGCACCCGGGAGGCCGGCCCGGACCCCGCGCCGGAGGTCTCCCCGAAGCCCGCCTCGGACCCCGCGCCGGAGGTCTCCCCGAAGCCCGCCTCGGAGCCCGCACCGAAATCCGCCCCGCCGCCCGCTCCGGCGTTCACTCCGGAATCCGCTTCGGAGCCCGCCTCGGAACCCACCCCCGACTCCGTCGCCCGGGACATCGAGGCGGACCAGGAGGCCTCCCTCACCGCACTCCGGCAGCGCCTCCTCGTCTCGGCCGTGCTCGCCACCCCCGTCGTCCTGCTCGCCATGATCCCGGCCCTCCAGTTCGACTACTGGCAGTGGCTGAGCCTGACCCTCGCCGCGCCCGTCGTCGTCTGGGGCGGCCTGCCCTTCCACCGTGCCGCCTGGACCAACGCGAAGCACGGGGCGGCGACGATGGACACGCTGGTCTCGCTCGGCACCCTCGCCGCGTTCGGCTGGTCGGTGTGGGCCCTGTTCCTCGGCGACGCGGGGATGCCGGGCATGCGCCACGGCTTCGACCTCACCGTCTCCCGCGCCGACGCCACCTCGACGATCTACCTGGAGGTGGCGGCCGGGGTCATCACGTTCATCCTGCTGGGCCGCTGTCTGGAAGCCCGCGCCAAGCGGAAGTCCGGCGCGGCGCTGCGGGCGCTGATGCATCTGGGGGCGAAGGATGTCGCCGTGCTGAGGGGCGGCCGGGAGATGCGCGTCCCGGCGAGCACACTCGTCGTCGGGGACCGCTTCGTCGTGCGTCCCGGGGAGAAGATCGCGACGGACGGGACCGTGGTCGAGGGCTCCTCCGCCGTGGACGCCTCGATGCTCACCGGTGAATCCGTGCCCGTCGAGGTCACCACCGGCGACACCGTCACCGGCGCCACCCTCAACGCCGGAGGACGCCTCGTCGTCGAAGCCACCCGCGTCGGCGCCGACACCCAACTCGCCCGCATGGCCAAGCTCGTCGAGGACGCCCAGAACGGCAAGGCCTCCGCCCAGCGCCTCGCCGACCGCATCTCCGCCGTCTTCGTCCCGATCGTCATCGCCCTCGCCCTGGGCACCCTCGGCTACTGGCTCGGCAACGGCGCCGGACTCACCGCCGCCTTCACCGCGGCCGTCGCCGTCCTCATCATCGCCTGCCCCTGCGCCCTCGGCCTCGCCACCCCCACCGCCCTCATGGTCGGCACCGGACGCGGCGCCCAGCTCGGCATCCTCATCAAGGGCCCCGAAGTCCTCGAAACCACCCGCCGCGTCGACACCATCGTCCTCGACAAGACCGGCACCGTCACCACCGGCCGCATGACCCTCCAGACCACCCACACCGCCGACGGAACCGACGAGGCCGAAGTCCTCCGGCTCGCCGGCGCCCTGGAGAACGCCTCCGAACACCCCATCGCCCAGGCCGTCGCCACCGCCGCAACCGACGCCACCGGGCCGCTCCCCACCCCCGAGGACTTCGCCAACATCCCCGGCCTCGGCGTCCAGGGCATCGTCGAGGGCCACGCCGTCCTCGTCGGCCGGCCCCGCCTCGTCGCCGATGCCGGGATCCCGCTCCCGCCCTCGCTGTCGCGGGCCCTGCAGGAGGACGAGGCGCACGGGCGTACGGCGGTCGTCGCGGCCTGGGACGGGGAGGCCCGGGGCGTGTTCGGGGTGGCCGACGCCGTCAAGGAGAGCAGCGCGGCCGCCGTGGCCGAACTGCGGGCCCTCGGGCTGGAGCCCATCCTGCTGACCGGTGACAACCGGGCGGTGGCGGAGGCCGTGGCGCGCGAGGTGGGTATCGACAAGGTCCGCGCGGAGGTGCTCCCCGAGGACAAGGTGGAGGTCATCAAGCGCCTTCAGGCCGAGGGCCGGGTCGTCGCCATGGTCGGCGACGGGGTCAACGACGCGGCCGCTCTGGCCACGGCATCCCTGGGGCTGGCGATGGGCACTGGGACGGATGCGGCGATCGAGGCGAGCGACCTCACACTGGTTCGTGGAGATCTCAAGGTGACAGCTGACGCAATCCGCCTTTCCAGGCGTACGCTGGCCACCATCAGGGGCAACCTCTTCTGGGCCTTCGGGTACAACGTCGCGGCCTTGCCCCTGGCTGCAAGTGGCCTGCTCAACCCTATGATCGCGGGAGCCGCCATGGCGTTTTCGTCCGTGTTCGTCGTCACGAACAGCCTCAGGTTGCGTGCCTTCACGTAACTTCCACAAAGAGATTTAGATCACACCGATTTCAGGGTAACCATCCGGTGGGTTCGCGAGTCTTAGAGTGCGATTGCCAATGGATGTCTTGGGGGACGTCCGACGGAGTGTCTTGGGGGACGCTCCTGATGGCATGCGTTGGCCGGGGCACGTGCACCGGGGAGCTTTGAGCGGCCCTCCCGTGCGTACGTACCCCGGCAGATCGCGGCACAACAGAACAACGGGAGCTTCGGCTCCCTGCAGACGCCCGGCCGGATCCCGTGGGGGGAATCCGCTCCGGGATATGGGAAGCGCCCCGACCGTCGACCCGTGGGGGGATCGACGGCGGGGCGCTTCTCCCTTTTCCGGGGCCCGCCAGGGCCCCGCGCCCGCCCTGCACCGCCCCGCGCCCGCACTGTGCGCCGCACCCACCCCCGTAACGCCGAATCGCCCCGGACACCGCGCTCTGTGCGAAGCGCGGTACGCGGGGCGAAGGCAGTCGGCCGAAGAGGCCGGGCACTACGGGGCGGACACGAGGTCCGGGGCGAGGTCCGGGTCAGCGGCCCTCGACCGGGACGAAGTCGCGCAGGACCTCGCCGGTGTAGATCTGGCGCGGGCGGCCGATGCGGGAACCCGGCTCCTTGATCATCTCGTGCCACTGGGCGATCCAGCCGGGCAGCCGGCCGAGCGCGAAGAGGACGGTGAACATCTCGGTCGGGAAGCCCATGGCCCGGTAGATCAGACCGGTGTAGAAGTCCACGTTGGGGTAGAGGTTGCGCGAGACGAAGTACTCGTCGGAGAGCGCGTGCTCCTCCAGCTTGAGCGCGATGTCGAGCAGCTCGTCGGACTTGCCGAGCGCGGACAGCACGTCGTGGGCGGCGGCCTTGATGATCTTGGCGCGCGGGTCGAAGGACTTGTACACCCGGTGGCCGAAGCCCATCAGGCGGACGCCGTCCTCCTTGTTCTTCACCTTGCGGATGAAGGAGTCGACGTCGCCGCCGTTGGCCTGGATGCCTTCCAGCATCTCCAGGACCGACTGGTTGGCACCACCGTGCAGGGGGCCCCACAGTGCCGAGATACCGGCGGAGATCGAGGCGAACATGTTCGCCTGCGAGGAGCCGACCAGGCGCACGGTGGAGGTCGAACAGTTCTGCTCGTGGTCCGCGTGCAGGATGAGCAGCTTGTCCAGCGCCGAGACGACGACCGGGTCCAGCTCGTACTCCTGGGCGGGGACCGAGAAGGTCATGCGCAGGAAGTTCTCGACGTACCCGAGGTCGTTGCGCGGGTAGACGAACGGGTGCCCGATGGACTTCTTGTACGCGTACGCCGCGATCGTCGGCAGCTTCGCCAGCAGGCGGATCGTCGACAGGTGGCGCTGCTTCTCGTCGAACGGGTTGTGGCTGTCCTGGTAGAACGTGGACAGCGCGCTGACGACCGAGGACAGCATGGCCATCGGGTGGGCGTCGCGCGGGAAGCCGTCGAAGAACCGCTTGACGTCCTCGTGCAGCAGCGTGTGCTGGGTGATCTCGTTCTTGAACGCCGCCAGCTCGTCGACCTTGGGAAGGTCACCGTTGATCAGCGTGTACGCGACCTCGAGGAACGACGAGCGCTCGGCGAGCTGCTCGATCGGGTATCCGCGGTAGCGCAGGATGCCCTGCTCGCCGTCGAGGTACGTGATGGCGGATTTATAGGCGGCGGTGTTGCCGTATCCGCTGTCCAGCGTCACCAGGCCGGTATTGGCCCGGAGCTTCCCGATGTCGAAGCCCTTGTCGCCGACGGTGCTGTCGATCACCGGGTAGGTGTACTCGTCATCGCCGTACCGCAGTACTACAGCGTTGTTGGTGTGCTCGCTCACGTCATCCCTCACCGACGTAGTGCCTCTTCTTCGAGGTGCCCTGACTGTCTTCCACCCTCCCCCATTCGGCTCAGGAGAGTGCACTCGGGGTCGTCCATTGGACCTACTGGCGGCACTGAGTGCCGCCAACTTACTCATCCTGCCCCCTTGACTGCGGTTCCGGAAGACCTCCGTGATGTTTCCCACCGATTTGATCGATCATTTTTGTGCAGGGGTCACGAGAAGTCTTCGCCGGAGCCGCCCCGGAGCCGGAAATCCAGTGCCGTACAACGCCTGCCTGCGGAAACCGTGCGGACCGCCTGGCCGATCGCCTTACGGGACCCGACGAGCACGACGAGCTTCTTGGCCCTCGTCACGGCCGTGTAGAGCAGGTTGCGCTGGAGCATCATCCAGGCGCTGGTGGTGACGGGGATGACGACGGCCGGATACTCGCTGCCCTGGGAGCGGTGGATCGTCATGGCGTACGCGTGGGCCAGCTCGTCCAGCTCGTCGAAGTCGTAGCCGATCTCCTCGTCCTCGTCGGTGCGGACGGTGAGCTTCTGCTCATCCACGTCGAGGCCGGTGACGATGCCGACGGTGCCGTTGAAGACGCCGTTCTCGCCCTTGTCGTAGTTGTTGCGGATCTGGGTGACCTTGTCGCCGACCCGGAAGACCCGGCCGCCGAACCGCTTCTCGGGGAGGTCGGGGCGGCCCGGGGTGATGGCCTGCTGGAGCAGCCCGTTCAGATGGCCCGCGCCGGCCGGGCCCCGGTGCATCGGGGCGAGGACCTGCACGTCGCGGCGGGCGTTGAGACCGAACTTGGCCGGAATGCGGCGGGCCGCGACATCGACGGCGAGCTTGCCCGCGTCCTCCGTCTCGTCCTCCACGAAGAGGAAGAAATCGCTCAGCCCCTCGGTGAGGGGTGGCTGTCCGGCGTTGATGCGGTGCGCGTTGGTGACCACGCCGGACTGCTGGGCCTGGCGGAAGATCCGGGTGAGCCGGACGGCGGGGACCGGACCGCCCTCCGCGAGCAGATCGCTCAGCACCTCCCCCGCGCCGACCGAGGGCAGCTGGTCGACATCGCCCACCAGGAGGAGGTGGGCACCGGGTGCCACCGCCTTCACGAGCTTGTTGGCGAGCAGCAGATCGAGCATCGACGCCTCGTCGACGACGACCAGATCGGCGTCCAGCGGACGGTCCCGGTCGTACGCGGCGTCCCCGCCCGGCTTCAGCTCCAGCAGCCGGTGCACGGTGGAGGCCTCGGCCCCGGTCAGCTCGGAGAGGCGTTTGGCGGCGCGCCCGGTGGGGGCGGCGAGCGCCACCTTGGCCTTCTTCGCCCGGGCCAGCTCGACGATCGACCGGACGGTGAACGACTTCCCGCAGCCGGGGCCGCCGGTCAGGACGGCCACCTTGCGGCTGAGCGCGAGACGTACGGCCTGCTCCTGCTCGGGCGCCAGCGAGGCCCCCGTACGCGTTGCCAGCCAGGCCAGGGCCTTGCCCCAGTCCACGTCCTGGAAGGCCGGCATCCGGTCTTCCTCCGTCCGCAGCAGCCGCCTGACCTGCCCGGCGAGGGACAGCTCGGCCCGGTGGAACGGGACGAGGTAGACCGCCGTGATCGGTTCGCCGCCCTCGGGGGACGGCACCTTCTCCCGTACGACGCCCTCCGGATCGGCGGCCAGCTCGGCCAGGCACTCGATGACCAGCCCGGTGTCGACCTGGAGGAGCTTGACGCCGTCCGCGATGAGCCGTTCCTCCGGGAGATAGCAGTGCCCCTGGTCGGAGGACTGGGACAGGGCGTACTGCAGCCCGGCCTTGACCCGCTCGGGGCTGTCGTGCGGGATGCCGACGGCCTGGGCGATCTTGTCCGCGGTGAGGAAGCCGATGCCCCAGACGTCGGCGGCCAGCCGGTAGGGCTGGTTCTTCACGACGGAGATCGAGGCGTCCTCGTACTTCTTGTAGATGCGGACGGCGATGGAGGTGGAGACGCCGACGCCCTGGAGGAAGACCATGACCTCCTTGATCGCCTTCTGTTCCTCCCAGGCCGCCGCGATCATCTTCGTGCGCTTGGGGCCGAGGCCGGGGACCTCGACGAGCCGCTTCGGTTCCTGCTCGATGACGTCGAGGGTGTCGACGCCGAAGTGGGTGGTGATCCGGTCGGCCATCACCGGCCCGATGCCCTTGATCAGCCCGGAGCCCAGATAGCGGCGGATGCCCTGGATGGTGGCGGGCAGCACGGTGGTGTAGTTCTCCACGGTGAACTGCTTGCCGTACTGCGAGTGCGAGCCCCAACGGCCCTCCATCCGCAGCGACTCACCGACCTGCGCGCCGAGCAGCGCACCGACCACGGTGAGGAGGTCACCGGCTCCGCGCCCGGTGTCGACGCGGGCGACCGTGTACCCGTTCTCCTCGTTGGCGTAGGTGATCCGCTCCAGGACCCCTTCGAGGACGGCCATGTTGGACATGACCCGACGCTACCCGGTGCCACTGACAGGCCGGTTCGCGGGAGGGCGGCGGCAAGCGGGCTCAGGGGGCGGGTGGCGTCGGGCCGCCGTTCTCGTACTCGTTCGCCAACAGCGCGTCCATGGTGGAGCGCAGGGTGCCGAGGAACTGCTCGAACCGCTGGATCTCCTGCGCCGGGTACGCCGCCATCGCCTCCGCCATCCGCTCGCTGTACGGGCCGAAGAACGCCATGGCGCGCGGCCGGATGTCCGGGCTGCTGCGCAGGGTCACCACCCGGCGGTCGGCGCTCTCGCGGGTACGCACGATGTGGCCCGCCTGTTCGAGCCGCTTGAGCAGGATGGCGGTGGCGCCGGAGGAGAGCGAGACGCGTTCGCTGAGCCGGGCCGGCGACAGGGGTGCGCCCTGGTCCTCCGCGTAGAGGATCTCGACGAGGGCGGCGGCGTCGGTGGAGTGCAGCCCGAGCCAGGCCGCGAAGCGGCGGGTGAACTCGGTGTAGTTCGCCCCGAAGGCGCGCAGGCCGTCCATCACGCGGTCGACCCGTACGCCCTCGGGGTCGGCAGCGCCGTGCCTGTCGGCGTGGTCGGCCGCACCGCTGCCGTCGGCTTCGCGCCCGTTCGTCATCGGCACTGCCCCTCGCTCTCTTCCGCTTCCACTTCCGGTTTCGGCTCCGGCTCCGGCTCCGGTTTGACAACCTACCCCGCCTTATTTAGCTTTGCCACAAAGCTATTTATCTTTGCGACAAAGCAATATTCGGGAGTCGAAGCACCGTGACCGAACCTGCGGAATCCCCACCCACAGCCCGCCAGTGGCTGGGCCTCGTCGCCGTGGCGGCCGGAGTGGCCCTGATCGTCGTCGACCTGACGATCGTCAACGTGATCCTCGCGCCGATCATCGAGGACCTGTCCATCGGCTCGTCGGAGGCCCAGTGGATCCAGGAGTCGTACGCGATCACGTTCGCGGCGCTCCTGCTGGTCACCGGACGCCTCAGCGACCTCCACGGCGCGCGCCGGATCTTCCTGCTGGGCCTCGTCGTGTTCGGCGCGACGAGCCTGCTGGCCGCGCTGGCTCCCAGCGGTGGCCTGCTGATCCTCGCCCGGTTCGTCCAGGGCGTCGGCGGGGCGATGATGCTGCCCACCTCGCTGGCCCTGCTGAACGCCACGTTCACCGGGCGGGCGCGCGGTCAGGCGTTCGCCGTGTGGGGCTCGACCATCGGAGCGGCGGCGGCCGTGGGACCGCTGCTGGGCGGGTGGCTCGCGGACATCTCCTGGCGCTGGGCCTTCGGCATCAACATCCCGCTGGTCGCCCTCATCGTGTGGGGGGTGCTCCGGTACCTCGACGTGTCGCCCCGCACCCGGGGCCGTATCGACGGCGTCGGCGCGGTGCTGTCGGCGGTGGGCCTGGGGCTGCTCTCGTTCGTCCTGATCGAGGGACGTACGTACGGCTGGCTGACGACGACGAAGCCGCTGGAGGTAGGGGCCTTCTCCTGGTCCGGCGGGCTCTCGCCGGTCTTCGTCGCCCTGATCATGTCCGCGCTGGCGCTGGGCGCGTTCTGGCGCAGGCAGGCCGTGCTGAGCCGGGCCGGGGACGAGCCGCTCATGGACGTGGGGCTGTTCTCCATCCGCTCGTTCCGCAACGGGAACTTCGTGACGCTGATGGTCGGTCTCGGCGAGTTCGGCATCATCGCGGTGCTGCCGCTCTGGCTGCAGTTCGCCCTCGGCTACAGCGCGTTCGAGGCCGGTCTCGCTCTCGTCGCCCTGGCTGCGGGCAGCTTCGCGGCCTCCGGGGCGAGCTTCCCGATGGCCGCGACCGTGTCCGCGCTCGCCCAGGTCAGGATCGGACTGGTGCTGGAGGCCGCCGGGCTGACCATGCTGGCGCTGATCGCCTCCACGGACAGTGCGTGGTGGCTCATCGCCGTCGCGTTGTTCGTGTACGGGATCGGTGTCGGCTTCGCCACGGCGCAGGTGACCAACATCGTCCTGGTGGACGTACCGGAACGGAGCGGCGGCCAGGCGTCCGGCATCCAGAGCGCGGCCCGCGAGCTGGGGTCGGCCCTCGGTATCGCCCTCCTGACCACGCTGTTCTTCAGCACTCTGGCCTCCGGGGTGACCGACCGGCTCACCCGGGAAGGCCTCTCGACGGACGAGGCGGAACGGATCGGCGGCGTGGTGACGGACAGCGCCGGATCGGTGATCGACGCCCTCGCCGCACAGCCGCGTACGGCATCGGCGGCGGAGGCGGCACGCGAGGCGATGGCGGTCGGTGTCCAGGTCACCGGGTACGTCTGCGCGGGTCTGCTGCTCCTGGCGCTGGCGGCGACGCTGTTCATGTCGCCGAAGGCGCGTAAGGGGGCGGGGACGAGAGCGGGGACGGTGGACGCGGGGCCGGAAGCTCGCGGGAAGGATCTCGGCGAGCGCACGGCGGCCCGGCCGCCGGAGTGACCGGGGTGACCGGGATCCGCGCTACTGCCGTGGGACCGGGCCGGCCAGCCTGTTCTCCCAGGACCAGGCGGCTGTGCCCACTCGATTGCGGACCCTCAACTTCGCCTGGACGTTGGCGATGTGGGTCTTGGCGGTGCCCGCCGTGATGACGAGTTTCTCCCTGATCTCGGCGTTGGTGAGTCCCACGGCGACCAGCCGGGCGATCTCCTTCTCCCGGGCGGTGAGAGGCGGCGGAGGCGCGGACGCCACCGGGGCGGGGGTTTTGTGCCGATCGGCGGATGGAATCGGGGGCGGCGGAGAGCGAGGCTTGAGCCGTTCGACCGACCGGGGTCAACGTCATTCCCCGCCAGAACAAGGGAGTCCACCATGTCCGGCACCGTGAGCAGTCCGGGGCGGCGGGCCGCCGCGTCCGGCGTCCCCGCCGCTGGGGCGCCCGTCCCGTCCGCGCCCCGGGTCCCCCGCTCCATCCGTCTGGCCGCGCACGCCGCCGCGCTGACCCTGGTGCCGTCCGGGCTGTGGCGGATCGCCATCGCCCTGGGCTGGGACTCCGGGTTCACCGACGAGCACCTTCACCCGGACAACTTTCCCGGCGCCATGTCCTTCTACCTCATCGGCCTCAGCCTGCTGGCCGAGGCGGTCGGCCTGCTCACCCTGGGCCTGATCCACCGATGGGGCGAGGAACTCCCGTACTGGGTACCGTTCCTGGGCGGCCGGAGGATCCCCGTCCCGGCGGCGGTGATCCCCGCCTCGACCGGCGCGGCGCTCGTCACCCTCATCACGGTCTCCGGTGCGTTCAACTGGAACGCCGCGGACAACATGGGTGCCCCCGGATCTCCCGAAGGCGTGCACTACTGGGTGATGACCGCCTGCTATCTCCCGCTGCTGGCCTGGGGCCCGCTGCTCGCGGTGGTCACGGCGGCGTACTACCGCCGCCGGCGCCGGGAGCGCTGAGGCGGGCGCGGGCCGCGGGCCGGGGTCAGCGTGGGCCTTCGCCCCTGCCCCGGCCGGCGTTGAAGCGCGCCTTCTTCTGGCGGTTGCCGCAGGTGTTCATGTCGCACCACTTGCGCGTACGGCTCTGGCTGGTGTCGAAGAAGGCGGCCCGGCAGGTCGCCGAGGCGCACAGGGCCAGCTTCCCGTCCCGTTCGCCCGAGATGACGTCGACCGCGTCGGCGGCGATCACGCCGAGGGCGTCCTCCACGGAGGCGGAGCCGAGCCGCCAGCGCCGCTCCCCCTCCGGCGTCAGGATCGCCGCGGCCCGCCCCTCGATGCTGCGGTCGCCGATGATCCGGACCGCGGCGGCGGGCAGCGTCTCCCGGAGCGCGGCGGCCGTCGCGGCCGCGTGGATCGACTCCCGCAACTGCCTTGCCAGGTCGAGCTGTTCAGGGGTACAGGAGTCCACGGTGAGGCCGTACACCGCCAGCCAGTCGATGAGCCGCCGAGGCACGGGGATGCGCTCCACGGAGTCGCCGAAGCGCTCCGACAGGGTCCCCGTGAAGCTCGTCGCGAGCACGTTGCCGAGGCGGAAATCGGGAAAGCCAGCACGCATGGAACCACCTTAGCCGGTTGCGGGAGGTCCCGAGGGGCTGTTAGAACCGTCTTAGACGGTTCGCAATGAACCGTCGTCGGTGCCCACGATCGCCCGGAGGCCCCATGCCCCGCCCGATCAGCGACGTACCCGCGACCAACGACGTACGCGCGAAGAACGACATGCGCGTCATGCGCGCACACATCGACGCACGCATCCACGCCTGTGAGACCCACGCGACCGACGCCGATCTCGACGATCTGCGGGCGCGACTGGCGGCGGCGCGGCTGCCGGAGGCGGAGACCGTCCGGGGCGCGCCGCCCGGCCCTCGCCGATGGGACCAGGGTGTTCCGCTGGCCGACCTCGCCGATGTCGTGGAGTACTGGCGCACCGGATACGACTGGCGGGCGTTCGAGGAGCGGCTGAACCGCATGGGCCAGTTCCGTACGACTGTCGACGGGCTGGGCATCCACTTCCTGCACCGCCGGTCCGCGCGCCCGGACGCCGTTCCGCTGCTCCTGACGCACGGCTGGCCGGGCAGTGTCGTCGAATTCCTGCACGTCATGGATGAGTTGGCGGATCCGCGGGACGCGGCGGCACCGGCGTTCCATGTGGTGGCCCCCTCGCTGCCGGGCTTCGGGTTCAGCGAGAAGCCGGCCACGACCGGGTGGGGTACCGAGAGGGTCGCGGCGGCGTGGGTGGAGCTGATGGGGCGGCTCGGGTACGGCCGGTTCCTGGCCCACGGCGGCGACTGGGGCGGCAACATCACCACGGTTCTGGGCGGCAGGTTCCCGGACCGCGTGCTCGGCGTCCACTCCACGTTCGCGGAGGCCCCGCCCGGTCTGACGACGGACGGGCTGACGGAGGCCGAGCGCGGGTGGACCGAGGAGACCCATCATTTCTGGCGCCACCGCGCGGCGTACGCGAAGCAGCAGGCGACCCGCCCGCAGACGATCGGCTACGCGCTCGTCGACTCACCGGTCGGGCTGCTCGCCTGGATCCTCGACAAGTTCGCCGAGTGGTCGGACACCGGGGACAGCCCGTTCGAGACGATCTCCCGGGACCGCGTCCTCGACAACGTCACCCTGTACTGGCTGACGCGGACGGGGGCCTCGGCGGCCCGCATCTACTACGAGAGCCACAATTCGCTGGACCCCGCGCTCCGGGTCGACGTCCCGTCCGCGATCACCATGTATCCCCGGGACATCGACAAGACTCCACGCCCCTGGGCCGAGCAGCGGTACCGGAACATCGTCCGGTGGCGGTCGCCCGAGGCCGGGGGGCACTTCCCGTCGCTGGAGATGCCCGAGTTCTTCGTCGCCGATCTGCGGGAGGGACTGGCGGCGGTGCTGGCGGCCCGCGGGGTCACATGAGTCCGCGCTCCCCGGTCTCCTCATCGAGGCCGCCGACGTTGATCGGCTGGAGGATGACGGTGATCGCGCCGGCCGTGAAGTGCTGTACAGGACCACCGGTGTTGCGCCCGTGGAAGCTGTTCGGGATCGCCTGCCCGTTGGTCGGATCCGTACCGGCCGTGTACATGTCGACGATGCCCTCGTGCCCCTGACGTGCCTGGGCGTCGTCGCTGCCCGCGGCCTGTTCCACCGTGATGCGGTCGTCGCCGTCCACCGCGACCACGGCCGCCACGTGGTAGGGCCAGCCGCTGCTGTTGTCGGGCCGCTTGTACCTCCCCCGCCACGCCGTCTCCACGATGGCGTACGCCTGGCCGGCCGCCGGCCGTTCGTCGCCGTCCGTACGGTCGCCCCGGGCGGCCGCGTAGGCCCGGGCACCCGCCACGTTCTCCCGGTGGCCCAGGCCGAACTGGGCACCGCCCTCGGCGAACTCACTGGCGTCCTGCCCCAGGGCCAGCCGCTGCCGGTGCATGATCTCCTCGGCCGTGTGCGCGCAGTCCGCGAGGAAGGAGGTCTCCGGCTCGTACTCCGCGTACGTACGGCCCCCGATGTCACCGCGCTCCCCGGTCGGGATGCAGTACCGGGGCGCCGGGGCACCCTCCGCGACCCAGATGACGGTGGTGTCCGCGCCCGGCGTGAGCGGCATGAGGTAGAGGCCGTTCTCCGAGCGCCGTACGTTCCCCAGTTCGGCGGTGTCGACCTCGGAGAAGCGCTGGACGGCCGTGCCGTCGGTACCGCGTGCCGCGTCCCGGGCGGTGGCATCCGCTTCCCGCTGTACGGGGGTGTCGCGCGCGTCCTGATCGCTCCGGTCGCCCTCGGTACTCTGCTCGGGCGTCCGCCTCATCACCCGGACCGCGTTGGCCTCGGCCTCGCGCTCGAAACGGTCGCCCGGGTCGGAGACGCTCAGCCCGGACCCGTTGTCCGTACCGGCGACCGGGCCTTGGCGCTGCTGGATGACGTGCGTCAGCTCATGGGCGAGCGTGTGCTTGTCGCCGCCGCCGTCGCCGATGACGACGTGGTTGCCGGAGGTGTAGGCGCGGGCGCCCACTTCGGCGGCGGAGGCGCGGGCGGCGGAGTCGGTGTGCAGGCGGACGTCGGAGAAGTCGGAGCCGAGCCGGGATTCCATCTCCTCGCGCAGCGGTGCGTCCAGCGGCCTGCCCGGCGCGCGCAGCACATCGTGCACGGCGGAGCGCTGCACCGGCTCCGCGCCGGGCTGTTGGTGACCGCAGTCCGGGCCGTGCCGGTGCCGGTCGCGCTGGAGCATCCGGAGGACGGCGGCGTTGCCGGTGGTGCGCTGGAGAGCGAGAAGCGTGTCGGGCACCCGGCCGGCCGGGGCCGCCGCCTCCCCCGGCCGCTCGGCGGCGCCCCTGGCGGGGCGGTGCGGCTCCTGCTCGTTCTCTTTCGGCTCGTGCGCGCGCATGGACTTCCGCTCGTGGGGCTGACGACAGGGCTGTGTACCTCCTGCCTAACCGGTGCGGCGGTTCCGGGTAAGGGCTGTACGGGACACGGTGCGGTGGCCCGTGGGGGCAACGCGTCCGCCCGGCGGGCCCCGCCCCTCACCCCATGCTCGCCGCGACCTCGCTCCGGAGCTGCGGCAGCTTGTCGTGCAGGACGCCCGGGCAGAGGGTGTCGCCGAAGTCCTTGTGCCCGTAGAGGCGGCTGGGCGCGATGCCGTACTGCCCGCAGACGTACGCGCAGAGCGCCACCAGGACCTCCCACTGGGCGCCGGGCGGCTGCGCTCCGTCGTGGTACGCGCCCTCGTTGGCGATGCCGATGCCCTGGTCGTTCTGGCCGGACGTGTGGGCGCCGAGGACGAAGTCGGTGCCGCCGCGCAGGGTGCTGAGGCTGCGGTGGCGGCCCTCGGTGATCCAGCCGCCCCGGCTGACGAGGAAGTGGTAGCCGGTGTCGGTCCACCCGTTCTTGTCCATGTGGAGGTCCTGGACCCAGTGGGCGTGGCGGTGGGCCTGGGCGCGGGAGACGTCGGAGGTGTTGGCGCTGACCGTGTGGTGCACGATGATCTTCGTCGGCCGTTTTCCGACCAGGCTCACGGGGGTCTGCGGCGGGCGGGCCTGCCACTGCGCCGTACCGTCGATGTCCGGTTCGACGACGTCGGCGTCGAGGGCGTGGGCCGTGCCCGGTAAGGCGGCTGCGGCCAGGCCGCCGGCACCGGCGAGGAGGATGTGGCGGCGGGACGGCTGCGGAAGGTTCACAGCGGGCTCCTGGTGTGAGGGGTGGGCACACGGTGGGGGTGCGGCCGGGTGAGCCGCCGACGGGCTCACCCGGCCGCCGCGAGGGCGGAAAGGCTACGCCGTGTTGTTGGCGAGGGCCTGGAGCCGCGCGAAGCTGCCGTTGAACTTGTTGCGGTCCACGTCGCCGGAGACTCCGCCGACCCGGCCGGTGGCCGTGTACTGCCAGATCGTCCAGGTGGGGAAGCCGGCGGGGATGGTCGGGCTGGCGGTGCCCCAGTGGGCCACCCAGAGCGGGGACTTGGCGGACATGCCGGTCCAGCGGCCGGTGCAGGTGTTCCACCAGCTGGCCGTCGTGTAGATGACGACGTCCCGGGTGGTGCGGGCCTTGTACGTGTTGTAGAAGTCGTTGATCCACGTCCGCATCTGGGTCGTGGAGAGGCCGTAGCACATGGCGCCGTACGGGTTGTGCTCGATGTCCAGCACCCCGGGGAGGGTCTTGCCGTCCCTGGACCACCCTCCGCCGTTGGTCGCGAAGTAGTTGGCCTGCGTCGCCCCGTTGGAGACGTTCGGGCGTGCGAAGTGGTACGCGCCCCGGATCAGGCCGGCGTTGTAGGAGCCGGTGTAGTTGGCGTTGAACCTGCTGTCCTTGAAGGACGTGCCCTCGGTGGCCTTCATGTAGGCGAAGTCGATGCCCGCGGCCTTCACCGAGCCCCAGTTGATCGCCCCCTGCCAGTGGGAGACGTCGATGCCCTGGACACCGCTGGTGTCCATCGGCGTCACGCCGCCCGCCGAGGACGCGGGGCCCTGCTCGATGCGGGTGCCCGCCCCCATCCACGCCTGGCCGGACCGGACCGGCTCGTCGGGTGCGGGCGCCGCGGCGGCTGCCGTGCCCGTTCCGGTCAGGATCAGCGCCACGGCACTGCCGAGAGCGCCGGCCAGCACAGCGCCTCGGGGTCTCTTGAGTCGGCGGGACGGAGAACGGTACGCGAGCATGGCCACCTCCGGGCACGTTGACGAGGACGGGATGCGCACGGCACGGCATCCGAGCGGCATCCGATAATCGGATGCCATGCACATGTCACGAGTAACGCACGGGCACGGAAAGGCGTAAAGGGGTCTTTGGGTCTAGACCTGTGCCGCCGTTCCTCACCTGCGAGAACGTGCCGGAACGGCGAAAATTTTCATTTCTGAAGGCCGCCGACGCCGTTGACCAAGGTATTCAAATTTGACTAGATTGGATCGCATGACCGAGACGACGATCCCGATGCTTCCCTGCCGGACCTCCCTGATCGACTCCGTGGTCGCCTTCTACACCGCCCTCGGCTTCGACACGACGTACCTGCAGAAGAGCCCGTACGCGTACGCCGTCGTCGAACGCGGCGCGGTCGAACTCCAGCTGTACGGAATGAAGGAGTACGACCCCGCCTCGTCCCACTCCGGGTGCTACGTCCTCACCGAGGACGTGGACGGTCTGCACACGGCGTTCCGCGCGGGGCTCAAGACGGCCTACGGGCGCGTCCCGACCCGGGGGCTGCCGCGCATCGGCCCGCTGAAGGACATGTCGTACGGGGTGCGGCAGTTCCTGGTGACCGACCCGACCGGCAACACCATCCGGATCGGGCAGCCGATCAGCGAGGACCCGAACCACCGGCCCGCCCCGAAGGAGACGTTCGCCCGCGCGCTGCACATGGCGGACCTCTTCGCGGACTCCAAGCAGGACCTGCCGGGCGCCGCGAGGATCATCGACCGGGTGCTGGGGCTGACGGACGAGGAGCCGACTCCGGTGCAGAGGCTGCGGCTGCTCGTCCTGCGCGGGGACATCGCCCAGCGGATGGGCGAGGCGGAGCGGGCGGCGGAGCTGCTGGCGGAGGCGGAGGGAATCCGACTCGACTCGGATCAGCGGGTTCTGGCCGGGGACACGCTGGCCAGGCTGGCGGAGCTGCGGGACTGACCCCGGCGGACGGCCGGTCCCCCGGGTCGTAATTCGGTGGCCGGTCTCCCGGCCCCCTTGTTACGGTGCTCGCTCCCCGACCGCGGGTTCCGACCGCGGGTGACCTCTGGGCGTGAGCCCTGGAAAGCAGTTGATGTATGCCCCGGACAGTGACTCCGAGCCTCCCTCGTCGCACCTGTGACGCCGGGGTGACCGGGCCTGACCGTCCGCGGCCGCCGTACGCGACCGACTGCTGACACCTCACGGACCGCTGCCGTCGCGCAGCCGTCCGGCCCCGCTCCCCGTACGCCCCTGACGCGAGGGGTGCTCGGTACTTCCCTGCTGCTTCGTTCCTCATCCTTCGGCAAGGAGTATCCGGGTGTCTCACGACAACCCCCAGCACCGCTCAGCCATGTCCTCCCTGGACACCTTCACCTGCGTCCGCTGCGGACTGACCGTCGCCGCGTACGCGCCCGACGGCAGCCGGCGCAACCACTGCCCCAGCTGTCTGCACTCGCAGCACCTCGTCGACCACGTCGAGGGCGGCCGCTCCGACTGCGAGGGCCGGATGACCCCGATCTCCATCGCGGTGCTGCGCACCGGCGACTGGATGGTCGTCCACCGCTGCACCCGGTGCGACGAGCTGACCTCGAACCCGGTCTGCGGGGACGACAACCAGCTGATCCTGATGCGGATGGCCGTACGTCCACTGGCCCAGCCGCCCTTCCCGCTCGAAGCCTTCGGTGACCTGTGAACCGGGCGAACGGGAGGCTCCGATGACGCGGCGCAAGCCCCGTCGGGGATCGGGACGGCGTCCGCAGCGGGCCAAGGACGTGCTGCACGGACCGGCCGGGGCGCGCGGTGACGCGTTCCGGTGCGTCGGCTGCCGGCTCGACGTCCCGCTGGCGGCACCGGGCACCGCCCACCGCAATCACTGCCCGTCCTGCCTGGTCAGCCTGCACGTGGACGGGCGGGTCCCGGGTGACCGGGCGGCGGGATGCCGCGGGCGGATGGTGCCCCTGAGCCTGTCGGTTCGGCAGGACGGGGAATGGATGCTCATCCACCACTGCCTCGCGTGCGGACGGCTCAGCGCAAACCGCATCGCGGGCGACGACAACGCGCTGGCGCTCGTCCGACTGGCGCTGCGACCGCTCGCGGACGCGGCGGTCCCGGTGCGGGCGATGCTCGCGCTGTGAGGCCGAGGGCCGCCCGGCACCCGCCGGGCGGCCCTCGGCCGCCCCTGACCCTCGCGTCACCCCGGGTCCTCGCCCGTCAGGCCGTCGACCGACTCGCGGATGAGGTCGGCGTGGCCGACGTGGCGGGCGTACTCCTCGACCAGGTCCAGGAGGATGCGGCGGAGGTTGGGGCGTTCGCCGCCGCGGGTGACGTAGGCACCGAGCTGGTCCAGGCCGCCCCCGGTGCTGAGCGCCTCCTCGACCACGTCCCGGGAGCGGGCCGCCGACTCCCGCCACAGCGTGCGCAGTTGCTCGGGGGTGTCCTCGGCGGCGGTGCGGTAGGCCCAGTCCGGGTCGTTGTCCCAGTCGACCGTGTTCCAGGGCGCGCCGACCGGGACACCGAGCCAGAGGCGGGCGAAATGGCTGTCCTCGACATGCGCCAGGTGCTTGAGCAGACCGCCCAGGGTGACGGAGGACGTGCCGAGCGTGGCCCGCAGTCCCGCCGCGTCCAGGCCGGAGGTCTTCCAGGCCAGCGTGGCCCGCTGGCGTTCCAGCGCGCCGAGGACGGCCGCCACCTCCGTGCCGGCGAGGGGAGGTTCGGGCCATTCTTCCGCTGCGCTCTCCGTCATGGCGGCAGATCCTAACGAACGGTGGCCCCGGCGGCTTCGGCCGTCTCCGCGGCCGCCGGCTCCGTCTCGGAGAGCCCCCACCTGCGGTGGACCGCGCGCAGGGGCTTCGGGGCCCACCAGTTGGCCCGGCCCGCCAGACGCATCAGGACCGGGACGAGGACCGCGCGGATCAGGGTGGCGTCGATCAGGATCACCGCGACCATGCCGAGGCCCAGCATCTTCAGGAAGACGACGCCCGAGGACGCGTACGTCGCGAAGGAGGCGGCCATGATGACCGCCGCCGAGGTGATGAGCGGGCCGCTGCGCTCCAGGCCCGTCGCCACCGCACCCAGGGTGTCGCCCGTGCGGTCGTACTCCTCCTTGATCCGCGACAGCATCAGGACCTCGTAGTCCATCGAGAGGCCGAAGGCCACGCAGAACATCAGGATCGGGATGCTCGGTTCGATCGTGCCGGTCGGGGTGAAACCGAGCAGCCCGGACAGATTCCCTTCCTGGAAGATCCAGACCAGGGCTCCGAACATCACACCGAGGCTCAGGGCGTTGAGCAGGGTGGCCTTCGCGGGGAGCAGCAGGCTGCCGGTCATCAGGAACAGCACGAGGAACGTGACCGCCAGGACGAGGCCGAGGACGAGCGGCAGACGGTCGACCAACTGTGCGCGGAAGTCGGCCAGTTCCGCCGGATAGCCGCCGATCCTGACCTGGTCGGGCCTCTCCCCCTCCCCCGCCGCCGTCTTCCGGATGTCGGACAGCAGGCGGTCGACGTCGTGGTTCAGGCCTTCGTGCGTGGCGACCACGGAGTACCAGGTGTCCTTCTCGTGGCCGAACCGCTCGGCCGCGGCACCCGGTTCGGCGATCCTGCCGCCGTCGGCGTACGAACCGGTGAGCGCGTCGACCTGGTGGACCTCCGGGATACGGGACAGAGCGAGCGCCGTGGCCTCGATCTCCGCGCTGTTCGCCGCCGTGCCTGCCTGGCCCCGCCGCAGCACCTGGACCGCGTCCATCTCCTCCGCCGCGAAGTTGTCACGGATCTCCTGCTGCACGACGCGACTGGACACCCCCTCGGGCAGCACCCGTTCGTCGGGGGTTCCGAAGGTGAGGCCGAGCACCGGGGCCGCCAGGGCCAGCAGGACCGCCAGGGCCGGCACGCCGTAGCGGAGCGGGTGCCGCATCATGCGCAGTGCTGTGCGGTGCCACCAGCCCTCCGATGTACGGGAGTTGCCCGCCGGCCCCTTACGGGCGACCCGGTGACCCAGCCGCTCCAGCGCCGCCGGAAGGATCACCAGGGCCGCGAAGACCGCGGTCAGTACGGTGCCGACGCCCGCGTACGCGAAGGAGCGGAGGAAGGGGAAGGGGAACAGCAGGAGACAGGAGAGCGACACCAGGACCGTGAGACCGCTGAAGGTGACCGTGCGGCCCGCGCTGCCCACCGTGTACGCGACCGCCTCGGGCACCGGCCGGCCGAGACGCAACTCCTCCCGGAAGCGGTTGATGACGAACAGGCTGTAGTCCACGCCGAGCCCGATGCCCATCACCAGCGCCAGATTGGCGGCGAACGTCGACACCTCGGTGACATAGGTGACCAGGTGCATCAGCGCCAGGGTGGTGATCACCGAGAAGAGGCCCATGCCGAGGGTCAGGGCCGCGGCGGCGAACCGGCGGTAGATGGCGAAGAGCAGCAGCAGGACCAGCGGGAACACGATCATCTCGGCCCGCAGGAAGTCCTGCCGGGACTGTTCGGCGACCTGGCGGAAGATCTCGTCGCCCCCGCCCACGCGGACCGTGAACAGCTCCTCGTCACGGGTGAACTCGGGTGAGATCGTGGCGAGTTCCGTACGGGCCTCGGTGACCGTACCGCCCATTCCGGCGATGATCAGCGCCTGCTTGCCGTCCCGCCCGCGCAGGGTGGGCGAGCCGTCGCGCGACCAGTACGAGGCCACGTCGGCGACACCGTCGCGGAGCGCCAGCTCCTCCTCCAGCTCGCGGGCCGCCGCGGCCACCGGTGCGTCGTCGACCGTGCCCTGCCGGGCCGTGACCATGAGCAGCACACTGGGCGTGCCCTCGCCGAACTCCTTCTCCAGGACCGCCCGGGTCTTCACCGATTCCGAACTCGGGCTCTCGAAGCGGCTCAGGACGAGCCGGTCCATCGCCCCTGCGGCGAGCACCAGTCCGGCCACGGTCAGCAGGACGCCGGCCCAGATCATCAGACGGGGGCGGGCGGCGGTGAAGTGTCCCCAGCGGCGGAGCGCGGGGGGTCTGTCGTCGGTCGCGATTCCGCCCTCGCCGTGTTCCTGGTCCTGCCGGCTGCGGCCGTTGCGCTGCATACGTTCTTCTCCGGGGGGAAGCGGCGCTCGTCCGCCGGGCACGGCGAGCTGCGTCCCGGCCACCCTCACGTACGCCGCTGGACGGAACGCTGGACGATGCGCTGGAGGGAGCAACGAAAGGCCCTAGCCTGAAAGCGGGAACGAAGCGTTCACGGCCGTTCAGGGGGAGACATGTCAGGTGTGCTGCTGCGCGGCCGGGACGAGCCCGCCCCGAGACCCGGGCGGGCGGCGCCGGACGACGTCGATCCGTCGCGCCTGACCGTCCGGCTCTTCGGGCCCCTCCTCGTCAGCCGGGGAGCCACTCCCCTGGAGCTGGGACCGCCCAAACAGCGGGCTCTCCTCGCGGTGCTGCTCCTGCGCCCGGGCATGGAGACGGGTGTCGACCAGCTGACCGAGGCCCTGTGGGGCCAGGAGTACCCGGCGTACGCCAAGAACCTCATCCAGAAGTCCGTCTCGGGGCTCCGGGCCCTGCTGCAACCGGACACCGCCGACGGGCCGGGCGCTGAGATCTCCTGGTCCGGGGGCGGTTACCGGCTCGACACCGGCGACGCGGACGTCGACCTCTACGCCTACGAACGGCTCGCGGTCGCCGGTCTCGCGGCGGCCCGCGATGGCGACCTGGAGCGCGCCGCCGACCTGCTCGAACAGGCCCGCACCATGTCGACCGGGCCGCTGGTGGAGGGGCTCGACGGGCCGATGATGGAGCGAGAGCGGCTCTTTCGCCAGGAGCGGTTCCTGACGGACATGGAGGTCCTGGCCGAGGTGGAGATGGAGCTGGGGCGGCACCGCTACGGGGTTCCGCTGCTGCACTACGCCGCTCACAAATACCCGATGCGCGAGCGTTTCGTCTGGCTGCTGATGCTCGCGCTCCACCGCTCGGACCGGGGCAACGAGGCGCTCGTCGTCTACGCCGGGCACCGCGCCCGCATCGCCGCGGAGCTGGGTTCCGAGCCGGGGCCCGCCCTGCGCGCCCTGCACGCGCGGCTCCTCGCCCAGGATCCCGACCTGATGACCCTGTCCACCCTGCGGGAGGACGACGGGAGAGCGTAAGGGGGGCGACGGGAGAGCGTAAGAGGGACGGAAAGCTCAAGAGGGGCGGGAAAGCGGAATGGGGCCCGGCCTCGCGGCCGGACCCCCCTCGCTTTCCCCTCCCATCGGGCCTTCCCGTTCCCCCCGGACCCCTCCCCGGAAGTCCCGACGCCATGTGTGACCCGGGAGGGTACCCAAAGGTTGCAGCCCTTTACGATCTCTTTACTTTCGGTCCCGTGCGGGGCTCTCAGCAGGCATGTTGTACGTACCGCTCCGCCACTTCCGCCAGGACCTCCGCCCCGTCGCGGGCCCACAGCGCCTCGTTGAAGATCTCCACCTCGATCGGGCCGTCGAACCCGGCGGCTTCCACATCGCGGCGGAACGCCCGGAAGTCCACGCTTCCGTCGCCCAGTTGCCCCCGGCCCAGCAGTACGCCCGCCGGGAGCGGGGTGATCCAGTCGGCCAGCTGGAAGGAGTGGATACGGCCGCCCGCGCCCGCGCGGGCGATCTGCTCGGGCGCCCGGTCGTCCCACCACAGGTGGTAGGTGTCGACGACCACCCCGACCTGTTCGGCCGGGAAGCGTTCCGCTAGGTCCAGGGCCTGGGCGAGGGTGGAGACCACGCAACGGTCGGACGCGTACATCGGGTGCAGGGGTTCGATCGCCAGGCGTACGCCGCGCGCCGCCGCGTACGGAGCCAGCTCCGTCAGCGCCTCGGCCACCCGCTCCCGGGCCCCGTGCAGATCGCGGCTGCCGGGCGGGAGGCCGCCGGAGACCAGGACCAGGGTGTCGGTGGACAGCGTTGCCGCCTCGTCGATCGCCGCCCGGTTGTCGTCCAGGGCGCGGGCGCGCTCGGCGGGGTCGAGGGCGGTGAAGAAGCCACCCCGGCAGAGGCTGGTGACGCCGATCCCGGCGTCCGCGAGGAGCCCGGCCGCGCGCTCGACGCCGTACGCCTGCACCGGGGCCCGCCACAGGCCGACCTTGTCGATGCCCGCCTTGACGCAGCCCTCGGCGAGCTCGGGCAGCGACCACTGCTTGATGGTCTCCTGGTTGATGCTCAGACGTGCCAGGTCGCCGTTGGTCATCGTGCGCCTCCGTGGACGGCGAGCAGCGCGCGCATGCGGTGGGCGGCCAGCTCGGGATCCGGGAACAGGCCGAGCCCGTCGGCCAGTTCGTACGCCGTCGCCAGGTGCGGCAGCGAGCGGGCCGACTGGAGTCCGCCCACCATCGTGAAGTGGTCCTGGTGGCCGGCCAGCCAGGCCAGGAACACCACGCCCGTCTTGTAGAAACGGGTGGGCCGCTGGAAGAGGTGCCGGGACAGCTCGACCGTGGGGTCCAGGAGGGCCCGGAAGCCCGCCACGTCCCCCGTGTCCAGCACCCGTACCGCGTGCGCCGCCAGCGGGCCCAGCGGGTCGAAGATGCCCAGCAGGGCGTGGCTGAAGCCGCGTTCGTCGCCCGCGATCAGCTCCGGGTAGTTGAAGTCGTCGCCCGTGTAGCAGCGCACTCCGCCCGGGAGGCGGCGGCGGACGTCGATCTCGCGGGCCGCGTCCAGGAGCGAGATCTTGATGCCGTCGACCTTGTCCGGGTGTTCGGCGATGACCTTGAGGAAGGTGTCCGTGGCCTCATCGAGGTCGGTGCTGCCCCAGTAGCCCTCCAGGGCCGGGTCGAACATCGGGCCCAGCCAGTGCAGGACCACCGGTTCTGACGCCTGGCGCAGGAGATGGGCGTACGTGGCGAGGTAGTCCTCGGGCCCCCGCGCGGCGCGGGCCAGGGCGCGCGAGGCCATGAGGATCGGCTGGACGCCGTGCCCCTCGGCCAGGGCGAGCTGCTCCTCGTACGCCGCGCGGACATCCGCGAGCGTGACCTCGCCCGTCGTCGGCAGCTGGTCGGTGCCCACGCCGCAGGCGATCCGGCCGCCCACCGCCTTCGCCTCGGCGGCCGAGCGGCGGATCAGTTCGGCCGCGCCCGCCCAGTCCAGGCCCATCCCGCGCTGCGCGGTGTCCATGGCCTCCGCGACGCCCAGGCCGTGCGACCAGAGGTGGCGGCGGAAGGCGAGCGTGGCCTCCCAGTCCACGGCCGCCGGGTCGTCCGGGCCGATGTCCGCGTACGGGTCGGCGACCACGTGCGCCGCCGAGAAGACCGTACGGGAGGAGGGGGCCCCGGCTCCCGGCGGCAGATCGAGCGGGGTGGCGCGGGGAGTGTACGGGCCCCGGGGCAGGGGGACGGGAGCCGTCACAGCGTCAGCTCCGGAAGGGCGAGGCGGCGGCCCTCGGCGGACGACTTCAGTCCCAGTTCGGCCAGTTGGACGCCCCGGGCGCCGGCCAGCAGGTCCCAGGTGTACGGCGCGTCCTGGACGACATGGCGCAGGAACAGCTCCCACTGCGCCTTGAACCCGTTGTCGAACTCCTGGTTGTCCGGGATCTCCTGCCACTGGTCGCGGAACGACTCGGTGACCGGGAGGTCCGGGTTCCAGACCGGCTTGGGGGTCGACGAGCGGTGCTGGACACGGCAGTTGCGCAGGCCCGCGACGGCCGAACCGTGCGTCCCGTCGACCTGGAACTCGACGAGCTCGTCGCGGTTGACCCGGACCGTCCAGGAGGAGTTGATCTGCGCGACGGCCCCGCCCGCCAGCTCGAAGATGCCGTACGCGGCGTCGTCGGCGGTCGCCTCGTACGGCTTGCCCTGCTCGTCCCAGCGCCGCGGAACGTGCGTACGGACATGCGCGGTCACGGAGGTGACCTGGCCGAACAGCTCGTGGAGCACGTACTCCCAGTGCGGGAACATGTCGACGACGATGCCGCCGCCGTCCTCCGCGCGGTAGTTCCACGAGGGGCGCTGAGCCTCCTGCCAGTCGCCCTCGAAGACCCAGTAGCCGAACTCCCCGCGCACGGACAGGATCTCGCCGAAGAAGCCGCCGTCGATCAGGCGCTTCAGCTTGCGCAGGCCCGGCAGGAAGATCTTGTCCTGGACGACGCCGTGCTTGATGCCGGCGTCTCGCGCGAGGCGGGCCAGGTCGAGGGCGCCCTCGACGTCCGTGGCGGTCGGCTTCTCGGTGTAGACGTGCTTGCCCGCCGCGATCGCCTTCTTGATCGCCTCCACCCGGGCCGAGGTGACCTGGGCGTCGAAGTAGATCTCGACCGTGTCGTCCGCGAGCACCGCGTCCAGGTCCGTCGACCACTCCGTCAGACCGTGGCGCTCGGCGAGTTCCTCCAGGGCGTGGGCGCGCCGGCCGACGAGCACGGGCTCGGGCCACACCACCTCGCCGTCGCCGAGATCCAGGCCCCCCTGCTCGCGGATCGCGAGGATCGAGCGCACCAGGTGCTGCCGGTACCCCATGCGTCCCGTGACGCCGTTCATGGCGATGCGCACTGTCCTGCGTGTCACGAAGTTTCCTCCATACAGCCGTAGCAAGCGCTTTCTATCGAAGATGACGCTAGCCTGCCGACAGCGGCCGGACAAGAGGGGGCCGCACGTGAGCTCACGGAGGACAGCGATGACAGTCACCCTGGCGGATGTGGCGGCCCGCGCCCGGGTGTCCCCGGCCACCGTCTCCCGCGTGCTGAACGGCAACTACCCGGTGGCGGCGTCGACCCGGGAGCGGGTCCTGCGTGCGGTGGACGACCTGGACTACGTGCTCAACGGACCCGCCAGTTCGCTCGCGGCGGCCACGTCCGACCTGGTCGGCATCCTGGTCAACGACATCGCCGACCCGTTCTTCGGGATCATGGCGGGGGCCGCGCAGACGCAGATCGGCGGCCCCGGGGACGGTTCGGGGCGGGCGGGCGGCGAGAAGCTTGCCGTCATCTGCAACACCGGAGGTTCCCCGGAGCGTGAGCTGACCTATCTCACGCTGCTCCAGCGCCAGCGGGCCGCCGCCGTCGTCCTCACCGGCGGCGCGGTCGAGAACCCGGCGCACCAGGCCGCGATGGCGGCGAAACTGGCGAAGCTCGCGGACGCGGGCACCCGGATCGTCTTCTGCGGGCGGCCCCCGCTGCCCGAGGGAGACGCGCTCGTCGCCGCCCTCACGTTCGACAACCGGGGCGGCGGCCGCCGCCTCACCGAGCACCTGATCTCGCTCGGCCACCGCAGGATCGGTTACGTCGCCGGGCCCCCGGAACGCACCACCACCCGCCACCGGCTGGAGGGCCACCGGGAGGCGCTGCGCGCGGCGGGGCTGGATGATTCCCCGGCAGGGGGCGGTACGGCCGACGGCTCCGGCGGCCCGGCGGCCGACGACGACCGGCTCGTCGTGCACGGGCCCTACGACCGGCGCTCCGGGTACGAGGCCACCCTCGAACTCCTGCGCAGGGCACCGGACGTGACCGCGATCGTGGCCGCCAACGACACCGTGGCGCTGGGCGCGTGCGCGGCCGTACGGGACCAGGGGATGCGCATCCCGCAGGACATCTCGGTGGCGGGCTTCGACGACCTGCCGTTCTCGGTGGACGCGGTGCCGGCCCTCACCACGGTCCGGCTGCCGCTCTTCGAGGCGGGCGCCCGGGCGGGGCGGCTCGCGATGGGCAAGGAGAACCCGCCGCCCGGAGGCATCGCGACGATCGCGGCCGAGCTGATGATCCGGGGGTCCACGGCGACGCCGAGGGACTGAGCAGGTCCGGCGGGCGGGCTCTGGAACAGCGCGTTCGCCGCTCATGGGGGGCGCCTGTGAGCCAAAGGGCGAAAGATGGGGGCGACTCCCCCATGTGCCCGTACCCCCTCCCCCGCCACGATGGTCACGGGCGGCCCGCACGGGGCCGGTCCGGGACCGGGGAGGTGCGGTGCGATGGCGGAGAAGAACCTGATCGACAGAGGTACGAGCCGCCGCCCCGCCCCTGCCGCCTCCGCCGTCTCCGTCGCCTCCCTCCACGACGCGGCCTCCGAGCCGTGGTGGCTGCCCGGGGTCGTCGGGGGCAGCACCTCCGGCGAACCCGCCTGGGCCGCCTTCGCCAGGGAGGCCGTCGCCGCCGCCCCGCGTGACGTGGTGGTCGCCGACCGCGCCTACCCGGGGCTCAGCGGCTTCGGGCCGATCGTCGCGCCGTTCGTCGAGGCCGCCGCGGAAAGGCTCCGGGACGCACTGGCGGACGGGGAGCCCGAGGGCGACGGGGCTCCCGTCATGGCGGACTTCCGGCGGCAGTTGACCCGGCGGCTGGCCCGGATCGCGGCGCGCACCCTCGTCACCGAGCTGCACGAGGCCCGGCGGCTGGGCCGGTTGAGCGGGGAGGGGCCCGAGGAGCGCTTCCGGGACTTCGTCGCGCTGACCGCCCGCCGCGACGGCCTCGACCGGCTCGTCACCGGCTACCCCGTGCTGGCCCGCCTCCTCGCGACGGCCTGCCTCAACACCGCGTCCGCCTTCGCGGAGCTGGTCGCGCGGCTCGCCGCCGACCGGCATCTGCTGGCCCCGGCCGGGGTGTTCGGCGAGCCGGACGTCGGTCCGGGCGGGCTCGGCCCGTCCGCGGGGCCGGGGGCGCTCACCGGTGTCGAGGCCGGTGCGGGCGACAGCCACCGCGGCGGCCGGTCGGTGATGCTCCTGCGGTTCGCCGACGGCACCCGGCTGGTCTACAAGCCGCGCCCGCTCGCGGCGCACCGGCACTTCAACTCCCTCGTCGAGTGGTTCGGTTCGCTGCCGGGCGCCCCCGAGCTGCGGGTGCTGCGCGTCCTGGACCGGGGGGACTACGGCTGGGCCGAGTTCGTGGCGGAGCGACCCTGTGCCTCGGGAGCGGAGACCCGGCAGTTCTACCGGCGCCAGGGTGCGCTGCTGGCCCTGCTGCACGCGCTGGACGGTACGGATCTGCACCACGAGAACCTGATCGCCTGCGGCCCGCACCCGGTCCTGGTCGATGTGGAGACCCTGTTCCATCCGGCGCTGGGGCCCGCCCGCTCCGCCGATCCGGCCGCCCGGGCGCTGCACGACTCCGTCCACCGGGTGGGCCTGCTGCCGCAGTTGCTCGTCGGGGACACCACCGCGCTCGACATGTCCGCCATCGGCGGGGGCCGGGCCGCCTCGTCCCCCATCGAGACCGCCGACTGGGCGGAGACCGGCACCGACCGCATGCGGCTGGTACGGCGAGCGGGGCGGTTCACCGAGTCCGCCAACCGGCCCCGGCTCGGCGCCGAGACGGCCGACCCGTCCGCGTACACCGACGCCCTCTGCGACGGATTCCGCGCCGGATACACCGCGATCCACGACCACCGGGACGAACTCCTCGCCCCGGACGGGCCGTTGCGGCGGTTCGCCGGGGACGAGGTGCGCGTCGTCCCCCGGCCCACCTGGACGTACACGACGCTGCTCGACGAGTCGACCCACCCCGACCTGATGCGGGACGCCGCCGAACGGCACCGGGTGCTGTCCCTGCTGCGCACCCCGCTCCTGGGCGTGCCTGCGCTGTCCGGCGTGGAGGACGAGGAGATCGCCGAGCTGTGGTGCGGTGACGTGCCCGTGTTCGCCACCCGGCCGGGCTCCGGCCGGCTGTGGAGCGGCACCGGCCGTACGGTCACGGGCTCGGCACCCGAGGGGTCCGCGCCCGACGCCGTCGCCCCCACCGGTCTGGCGCGCGTCGAGGCGAAGGTGCGCGCGATGGACACCGTGGACCGCCAGGACCAGGAACGGATCATCCGGACCGCCATGGTGAGCACCTCCCCGGAGCCGGCGCACCGGCCCGGCCCGGGCGGCCGGACCCCGAGTGCGGCGACCGCGCCGGAGCCCGAGCAACTGCTCTCCGCCGCACGGTCGGTGGGCGACCAGCTCGTCTCCCTCGCCTACCGGCACGAGGGCCGTACGAACTGGATCGGGCTGGAACTGCTCGGCGAGCGCTACTGGCGGCTCACGCCGATGGCGGCGGACCTCGCGGGCGGCTACACCGGCCCCGCGCTCTTCCTGGCCCAACTGGCCGCGCTCACCGGCGTGTCCCGGTACTCGGAAGCGGCCCGCGAAGCACTCGCGCCGGTTCCGGGGCTGCTGGACGCCCTGCACGGGCGGGCCGACGAACTCGGGGCCCTGGGCTCCGGCGCCTACGCGGGCCTCGGCGGCATCGCGTACGCCCTGACCGAGGTGGGCACGCTGCTGGGTGACCGGGAGGTGCTGGACCTGGCCGGTCCGGCCGTCCGGCTGAGCTGTGCGGCGAACGCGGCCGAGGACGGGTACGGGGTGCGCGGCGGCGCGGCGGGCGGGCTCGTCTCGCTGCTCGCGGTGTACCGCGCCACCGGCCGCCCGCAGGCCTGGTGGGGCGCCGTGCGCTGCGCCGAGCGGCTCGCCGCCGCCCCGGGCCCCGGGACCGGAGGCTTCGCCGACGGGGCAGCGGGGATCGGCTGGGCGCTGCTGCGCCTCGCCGAGGCCGGGGGCGACGCCCGCCACCGGAGCGCCGGGCTGCACGCCCTGCGCCGGGCGACCGCACTGACGGACGCCGCTACGGACCACGGACCCGCCTGGTGCGACGGCGTGGCCGGGGTCGCGCTGGCGATCGCCGACAGCCCCGACGCGCGGCAGGACCCGGAGCTGTCCGGCTGGCTGGCGGCGCGCTCCGGCGAGCTGGCGGGCATCGACCCGCTCGCCGACGACAGCCTGTGCCACGGGGAGTCCGGGCTGCTCGAACTCCTCGGTCACAGCGCCCTGCCCGCCCTCCTGCCCGGCGTACGGGCCGCGTGGGTGCGCCGGGCCGGGACGCTGGTGGCCGCGGCGGACCGGGCGGGGCCGCTGTGCGGGACGCCCGGTCACGTACCGCACCCGGGGCTGCTCACCGGTCTCTCGGGCATCGGGCACGGGCTGCTGCGGGCGGGGTTCCCCGAACGGATCGGCTCCGCCCTGCTCCTGGACCCCTCCCGGGCCCCCTGAGCCACCGGCCCACCCGCATACCCGCACACCCGCACACCCGCACAGCACCCATCACCGATCACCCATCACCGATCAGCAGAGGATGAGGCAGAGATGAAGCAGTTCGGCGAATCGGCCCTGCAGGCGTCCGGCGACATCGCTCACGAGGGCACCCCGGAGCACCCGGCCGGGCAGATCTCCCTCGGGTCCACCGGCGGACTCGGTGCGCGCAGCAGACTCCTCAGCGCCGCGGAGGGCGAGAGCGGCTTCAGCCACGACCTGCCTTGGACCACCATGACCGCTCCGTGGTGACCAGATCCAGCCAACTCGACCTTAATTGAGCCGAATTGGCCCGCTGCCGTCGAAGTTGCCGCTCCAGTAATCTGCGGCCATGCGAGCCACTTCGCCGGTCATCGTCGGGCGGGACGAGGAGATCGGACTGCTGAGCAGCGCCCTGGACGCCGTGCAACGGCGTTCGGGGCGCGCGCTGTTCCTCGTCGGGGAAGCCGGTATCGGAAAGTCCCGGCTGGTGGGCGAGTGCGCCTACCGGGCCTACGGGCTCGGCATGCCGGTGCTGCGCGGCCGGGCCACCTCGACCGGGCTCGTCGTGCCGTTCCGCCCGCTCGCCGAGGCGCTGGCGTCCCGGTTCCGGGCGGCCGGCACCCCGACCGATCCGGAGCTCGCGCCCTACCATCCGGCGCTGGCCCGGCTGGTCCCGGAGTGGCGCAGGGCCGGGTCGCCCGGATACCCGGAGACGGTCGTGGAGCTGGCGGAGGCGTTGCTGCGGCTGCTGTCCGTGCTGGGCAGGGAGGCGGGCTGCGCGATCCTGCTGGAGGATCTGCACGACTGCGACACGGAGACCGTCGCGGTCGTCGAGTACGTCATCGACAACCTCGCCGATCTCCCCATCCTGTTCCTGGGCACCCTGCGCCCGGAGCCGGGCGCCGCCCTGGACCTCGTACGCTCCGCCGAGCGCCGGCAGGCCGCGACCGTAAGGGAGTTGAGCCCGCTCGACGACGCCCAGGTGCGGGCGCTGACGGGCGCGTGTCTGGAGGCGGGGCCGCAGGAGATCCCGGAGGCGGTGCACCGGCGGCTGGCCGGGCGCGCCGCGGGCAACCCCTACCTGCTGGAAGTGCTGCTGGCGGACCTCCTCGACACCGGCCGGCTCCGGCGGGCGGACGGCGCCTGGGAGGCGGTGGAGCAGCCGGGCGACTCCATCCCCTCGGACATCGTGCGCAGTTGGGCCCGCAGGCTGGAGCGGCTCGACGAGCCGGTACGGGATCTCCTGCTGGCGTCGGCCACCCTGGGCAGCCAGTTCTCGGTGACCGTGCTCCAGACCGTCACCGGCTACGAGGACCGGGCCCTGTTCACCCATCTGCGGTCCGCGGTGGAGGCCGGGGTCATCGCCCCGGACGGCGCGGCCCCCGACCGCTACACCTTCCGGCACTCGCTCACCGCCGAGGCCCTGATCTCCTCGCTCGTGCCGGCCGAGCGCGCTTCCCTGGCCCGCCGGGCCGCCGCGGCCATCGAGCAGTCCGGGGAGCCGCTGGACGAGGACGGGCGGCAGCTGGTGGCCTCGCTGCAACTGGCGGCGGGCGACCGGGCCGGTGCCGCCCGCCAGTTCGCGGAGGCCGGAAGACGGATGCTCGCTTCGGGAGCGCACGGCTCCGCCGTGGTGCTGCTGGAGCGGGCGCACCCCCTGGCCGCCGAGGCCGACCGGGCCGCCGTCGCCGAGTCGTTGGCGGTCGCCCGGGCCGAGGGCGGCGATCTGGACGGCGCGCTGGCGCTGGCGGACGCGCTGCCGCCGGTTCCGGCGCGTTCCGAGGCCGCCGCCCGGCGCGGCCAGATCCACATCGACCTCGCCTGGGCGGCGGTCATGGCGGAACGCACCGCAGAGGCCGCGCTCCAGGTCGAAGCGGCCCGGGTGCTGCTCGGTCCGGCACCGTCCCCGGGCCGCCGGGCCGCGCTCGTGGTGGTCGACGGCTATCTGGCGCTGCTCCCCGGGCTCCCCGGGCACGGGCGGCCGTTCCGGGATCCGGTGGAGACCGAGCAGGCCGTCCAGAAGGCCGCCGAGACCGCCGAGGCCGAGGGGCTGCCCGTGGTGGCCTGCCAGGCCTGGCAGTTACTGGCGCTGCTGCGGCGCGAGGAGGGTTTCGACGCGGCGGACGCCGCACTGGAACGGATGCTGTCGATCTCCACCGAACACTCCTTGCCGGTCTGGCGGGTGGAGGCGCTGGTGCGGCTGGGCGCGAACGCCTTCATGCGGACCGGTGACGCGTCGCGGCTGCTCTCCGCCCGGGCGGCGGCCACCGATCTCGGCGCGCTGCTGCTGACGCGTACGGTCGACGGACTGCTCGCGATGAACGCGGTGCTGTGCGCCCGGTGGGAGGAGGCGCAGGAGATCATCGACCGCTCGGCCGAGGCCAGTGCCCGGGTCGGCGATCTGTCCGCCCACCGCTATCTGCTGCTGGCCGGGGCGACGATGGCCGCGCACCGGGGGCGGCGGCGGGACATGGACCGGGCGCTGGCCGCGTTCCGGCGGGCGGGGGGCGAGCAGTCGCTGCTGGTGCCGCTGCGGTCGGGGCTCTGCCGGGCGTTCGGGGCGCTGCTGGAGGAGGACCGGGAGCGGGCGGCGGCCGGTCTCGACGAGGCGCTGGCCTGGGAACTGGACCACCCGAGCTACTACTACCTGAGCGGGCGGTACGGGCTGCGCCCACTGCTGCGGGTCCTGGCCGGGCAGGCGGACCGGGCGGAGCTGGAGGAGGCGCGGGCGGCCCCCGGGGGCTGCCTCGCCTGGAACCGGCAGTTCCTGGAGCTGGCCGACGCGGTGCTGCTGGGCCGACAGGGGGACCCGGCCGGGGCCGCCCGGATGATGGCGTCCTTCGCCCGGCGCTCCGGGCCCTTCCCGGTCGCCCGGCATCTGGGGCTGCGGCTGGTCGCGGACGCGGCCCGGGAGGACGGCTGGGGCGAGCCGGTGGCGTGGCTGAGGACCGCCGAGGAGTTCTTCTACGGGGCCGGGGTGCAGCCGGTCTCCGCCGCCTGCCGGGCGGCGCTGCGGCAGGCCGGGGAGTCCGTCGGCCAGCACCGGGGCGGCTGGGACCGGATCCCGTCGCCCCTGCGGACCAGTGGGGTGACGCCGCGCGAGTACGAGGTGTTCGTGCTGCTGCCCGAGCGGCCCGGGAACCAGCAGATCGCCCGCCGGCTGTCGATCTCGCCGCGCACGGTGGAGAAGCACATGGCCAGCCTGCTGAACAAGACCGGCCGTGCGGACCGGGCGGCGCTGTGCGAGTTCGCCGCCGAGTGCGCCACCGAGCCGGCCTGAGGGGCGGGGGCGGGGCGTACCGCGTACCGCGAGGCGGTGCGGGCGTACGGGCGTGGGGGTCCGGGGCGGGCAACATGGGGGTGCCGGGCGGTTTCGGTCGGGTACCCGGGCGGAAAATGCGGGCGGGACCCCGATGTGCGGGGGTCCGGGCGGCAGCAGGATCGGCCGTGCGTACGGTCCAGTCCGCCGCCCGTCCCCCTCCCGGAGGCCCGCTGATGACCCGACCTCCCGTCCGTACCGGTTCCGCCGGTGCCGCCGGTGCCGTGCACTTCTCACTGCTCGGCCCGCTGACCGCCCGGCGGGACGGCCGTGAGCTGCCGCTCGGCCCGCGCAAGCAGCGCCTGGTCCTCGCCACTCTGCTGGCCCGGCCCAACACCCCGGTACCGGTCGACGTGTTGACCGACGCCGTGTGGCCGGACGATCCGCCCCGCACCGCCCGCAAGAACCTCCAGGTCTACATCAGCGCGGCCCGCGCCCTCCTGGGCCCGGCCGGGGACGGCGGAGCGGACCGGCTGGTGCACGGCTGCGGGGGCTATCACCTGCGCATCGCCGAGGGCGAACTGGACACGCTGCGCTTCGGGTCGCTGGCCCGGGCCGGGCGGGCGGCGGCCGGGCGGGGCGATGTGGCCGGCGCGGCGCGGCTGCTGCGTGAGGCGCTCGACCTGTGGGAGGGGCCGCCGCTGCACGATCTGCGGGACTCGGCCGGGGTGGCCGAGGAGGCGGACCGTCTGGAGGCCCGATGTCTGACGGTGTACGAGGACTGGGCGGAGGCCGAGATCGAGTTGGGCCGGGCCGCCGTCGCGGTGGACGGGCTGCGGGATCTGGTGGAGCGCCACCCGCTGCGGGAGCGGCTGCGGGCCGCCTGGATGACCTCCCTGCACCAGTCCGGCCGGCAGGCCGAGGCGCTGGCGGTGTACGACGACTACCGGCAGCTGATGGCAAGGGAGTTGGGTCTTGAGCCGAGTCCGGCCATGGCGGCGCTGTACCGCTCGATGCTCGGCCGGGGGCGGGAGGCGCGGCGGCCCGCCGTCTCCCGCCGGACACCGGCCCCGGTGGCGCTGCCCGCCGGTACCGGGGCGTTCACCGGCCGCCGGGAGGAGCTCCGGGGCCTGCTCGACGTGCTGGGCGGCGGCGAGGAGCGCGTGGTGGTCGTGTCGGGTCCGGGCGGGGCGGGCAAGTCGGCGCTGGCGGTCCGGGCGGCGCACCTGCTGGCCGACCCGTTCCCCGACGGCCGGGTCCACGTCCGGGTGCGCCGGGAGGACGGCACGGCGCGCAGCCGGGCGGAGGTACTGGCGGAGCTGGGGCGGTGGTGCGGGATCGCGGAGTCGCGCACGGAGATCCCCGCGACGGCGACGGGCGCCGAGGTGCCCGCTACGGCCGGGGCCCTCGCGGTCCTCGCGGAGGCCTGGCAGGAGTGGCAGGCCCGGCACCGGGCCCTGGTGGTCCTGGACGACGTGCCGGACGAGGCGTCCGTACGGGGGCTGCTGCCCCGGTCGGGGAAGTGCGCCGTACTGGTCACCGCCCGGGGGCAGTTGCCCGGTCTCGCCCCGGTGCACCGGATCGCGCTGCCCGCGCCGGCGGACGGCGAGGCGCTGGAGCTGCTGGGGAAGCTGATCGGGGCCGGGCGGCTGCGGACGGACCCGGCGGCGGCGTTGCGGATCGTCCGAGCCTGCGGGGGGCTGCCGCTGGCGGTGGAGGTGAGCGGGATGCGGCTGGCGGTGCTGCGGCATCTGCCGCTGGCGGAGTACGCGGACCGGCTCGACGATCCGTCGGCCGCGCTCGACGAACTGGTCGCCGGTGACGTCTCCGTACGGCACCGGATCGCGTCCGGCTGGCGGGACCTGGCGGAGCCCGACCGATGGGTGCTGGGGCGGCTGGCCGGGCTCGCCGATGACGGGTGCTTCACCCTGGACCGGGCCACGGTGGCGCTGGGCTGCGGGGAGCGGGCGGCGATCCGGGCCGTGGAGTCGCTGATCGACGCCGGCGCGGTGACCTCCCCGGCGGGCGAGGTCACCGCGCATGCCGCACTGTACGAAGTGCCGCGTCTGCTCTGCCTGTTCGCACGCGAGCAAACGGCGGCGGGCGAGCCGGAGTTGGCCGCGACGGGCGCGCAGGGGACGGCGGTCGACCGGGAGGCGTCAGGCCGACAGGGAGCGGCGGGCGACCGGACCGGTGCGCCCGCCGTCGCCCTCAGCCCAGGGTGAGCAGCTTCAGCAGATCGTGCGGCCGGTGGCCGTCGCTCCCGGGGCCTCGGCCCTCCGGGGCGGCGGCCTCCTCTGCGTCCGGCCCCGCCAGGAAGTGCAGGGCGAGCAGCAGCCCGGCCGCCCCGGTGGCCAGGTCGGCGGAACAGCGCCGCAGCCGGGCCCCGGGCACCAGCAGCCGGTCCCCGTCGGCGACCAGGTGCCAGGACAGGTTGCGCACGGAGGCCAGGACTTCGGGCCCGGCCGGTCCTTCGTCCTCCAACTGGCGGGCGGTGGCGACGAGTCCGGCGCGCCCGGTGAACAGCCCCGGCTCGCGCACGAACTCGTTGCCGCAGCCCTTGCGCACCCCGGGCAGCAGTCCGGCGAGCGAGGGCGCTTCCTGCCGGGCCAGGTAGGCGCGGGCGACCAGGGCGAAGCCGCCGCTGCCCTGGTCGAGGTAGAGGAGGTGGCGGCGGCCGTCCTTGACCTGGACCGTGCCGTCGTCCATCGCCACGCAGTGGCCGGAGTCCCGGTACAGGGCGGTGCGGGCGGCGCGCAACAGCCACTCCTCGCCGGTGAGCGCGTGCAGTTCGAGGTGGAGCAGCGCCGCGCCGCTGAGCCCGCGCAGCAGCCCGGCCGACGGCGGGGCCTCGGGCCCGCCCGGCACCGTCTCGCCCCGCACGAGGCAGTCGAGGTCCCAGGCGGTGCGCAGGGCGGTGTCCAGCAGCTCCGGATCCGGGGCCCCGGGGGTCGCTCCGGCCAGGCGGACGGCGGCCAGGGCGATGCCCGCGCGCCCGGTGAGCAGATCGGCCGAGGGGGACGGGTGGGCGGCCTCGGCGGCTCGGGCGAACAGCTCGCGCCCCTCGTCCGGGCGGCCGAGCAGCGCCAGTGTCACGGCGGTGCCCGGCAGCCCGTCGTAGAGGCCGCCCGGGGCCGCGGGGTCGCGGCGGCGGGCGGTCTCGGCGAGCCAGTCGGTCCAGGCGGCCGGGACCGGGGCCCCGACGCGGTGGAGGGCGTAGAGGACACCGGCGGCCCCGTGCGCCAGATCCGTACCGCCTGTGGCGAAGCCCTTGGGGTCGCCGGGGAAGAGCCGGTCGCGCCGCTCGGGCGTCGCACCCGCGTGGATGCCCGCGATCAGCCGGGTCCGCAGCTCGGCCCAGTCGGGCGTGGGCCCGCCGAGGAGGGCGGCGATCTCGCTCTCCCGGCCGGCGGCGCGCTCGGCCGCCCGCAGCAGGGCCGGGCGCGCCGGACCGGCGTCGGGAGCGAGACCGTAGCGCTCGCGGGCCCAGGACTCCAGGGACAGCGCCTTGACCCGGTCGTGGGAGGCCATCTCGGTCAGCGGCATCAGCATGGTGAGCCAGGTCGCCCACAGGGCGTAGGCGTCGGCCTCCGCGCCCGGGGTGCCGGGTGGGGCCTGGAGCCCGGGGGCACCGGCCAACGGGGTTGTCGCGTCGTCGAGTTCGGTGGCGTACTCGAAGTCGACGAGTGCGAGCCGGCCGTCGGGCCGCAGGATGATGTTGGAGGGGTGCAGATCGCCGAAGCGCAGGCCCCGGCCATGGATCTCGCGGAGTGCGGCGCCGAGTTGGGCGGTCACATGGTGCACCCACGCGGCGTAGGGGGCGAGTTCGTCGGCCGTGCGGGCTCCGCGCACCAACGCGAAGCGGGCCACGATCTCGTCGAGCAGGGTGGGCCCCTCCACGTACTCCGTCATCAGGAACCGGTGCTCCCACACGGTCCGTACGCCGTACACCTCCGGTACGCAGTCGAGCCCGGCGAGCGCCGTGAGGGCCCGGTGCTCGCGCTCCAGCCGGGTCACGGCGTCGTCGCCCACCGCGTCGAGCCCGCAGTGGGGACGGGCCTCGCGCAGCACGACCCGGTGGCCGGTCTCCCGGTGCCGGGCGAGGTAGATGCCGCCCGCGTTGGAGAACTGGAGCGCCTCGGTGACGGTGTACGGGAAGGAGTCGTCGCGGGCGACGGCGCGGGCGGCGAGGTGGGGCCGCAGCAGCTCGGGCACCTTCACCCAGGCAGGCGTCCGAAACACCACGCCCCGTTCGTCGGGCACGAGTTCGCCGGAGGGGTGGCGCAGGGCGGGCACCCGCTCGCCCCGGGCGTCGCGGCACCAGCGGTCGACGAAGGAGCCGTACCGTACGTAGACGGGGGCGTCGCCGATGCGCAGGTCGCTCAGGATGTACGGGCCCCGTCGGCCGGACAGGGCCGTGGTCAGCTCGTCGAGCAGCCGGGCCAGAGCCGTCTCGTCCGGCGGGTAGAGGGTGAGGAACTTCCCCGCACTGCCCCGGGACATGTACTTCCCCGACATCAGCAGGAGCGCCTGCTCGCTGCGGAGGAACTTGAACGGGACCCGGTGCCGGAGGCAGATCGCGGCGGTGTCGCGGAGGGTGAGGGCCGCCTCGTCGGGAACGGTCGACACGTGGATCTTCCAGCCCTGTTCGGCCGGTTCGCCGCCCTCGGGCAGGAGGGACGTCCACAGCCCGCCGGCCACGCGCCGCCACCCGGAGGGCGGTTCGGCCGTGTCGAGGGGGTAGCGGCTCTCCTGGTCGGGCAGCCGGGCCGGGGTGTCGTAGTACCGGCGGTCGGCGAGGCAGTACAGCTGGGTCTCCTGGATGCCGGGCACGGCAATACCTCCTCAGAGTGCGCCGGGACCGGCGGCGTCGGGGACGGGACGGGGCGCGGCCTGCGGGGCGGAGGCGTCGGAGTCCTCCGCGTCGGCCTCCGGTGCGGCGGGGTCCGCGGGCGGCGGGACGGCCCCGGACCGTACGGAGGGGGCGAGTGTCATGACCGCAGCCGAGACGGCCAGCACCGCGCCGACCACGACGAAGGCGTTGCGCGGGCCGAGCGCGGTCAGCAGAGCGCCACCCGCGAGCGGGCCGAACGGCTGGACGATCGACGACAGGAAGGAGGCCGCGCTCTGCACCCGGCCGACCCGGTCCTCGGGGGTGACGACCAGCAGGGTCGACAGGAACCCGATGCTGGCGACGGTCGACAGGCACATGCACACCGCGCAGAGCAGCCCCGCGACCAGCGGGCTGCTGAGCCAGGCCAGGACGCCGGCCGTCAGCACGCAGCTCCAGCAGGTGATGACCAGGAGGGCCCGGATGTGCCGGTCGGGTGAGAGCCGGGGCGCGAGCAGCGCGCCGACGAGAGCACCCGCCGAGACGCAGGTGATGACGAAGCCGCCGCCGAGCCCGGAGCGGCCGCCCTCGGAGAACACGGCGAGGGCGGTGAAGGTGAGGGCGCCGAACGCGAAGTTCATGCCGAGGCCGAAGACCAGCAACACCGTACGTAGGTAAGGCAGTTGCCAGAGGAAGCCGAGTCCGGCGGTCAGCTCGTCGCGGCTGAGGACCGAGCCGGCCTTCTTGTGGGCGGCCGAGCGCGTACGTACGAGGGCCACGCAGACGGTCGACAGGAACAGGCCGAGGAACTGGGCGGTGAAGGGCAGCGCCTCGTGGACGCCGAAGAGCGCGCCGCCGACGAGCGGGCCGACCAGCCGGACCGTGGCGGTACGCGCCTGGAGCCGGGCGGTCGCCTGGCCCATCTGGTCCGGCGGCACGACCGCGCGCAGCAGACCGAAGGCGGCGGGGGCGTAGACGCTGTTGAGGACGGCCCCGGCGGTGGCGACCAGCAGGACGAGCACCATGGGGGCGTGGCCGTTCCACACGGCGACGGTCAGGGCGGTGACCGCGAGCAGGCTCCCCACGTCGCACAGCCGCATCAGTCTGCGGCGTTCTACCCGGTCGGCCATGACCCCGCCGGGCAGCATCGTGATCAGCACGGCGCAGATGGAGACGGTCCCCACGGTGCCGGCCTGCACGGCGGAGCCGGTCTCCTTGAGGATGAGCAGGGGCAGCGCGAGGGCGCTCATCTGGCTGCCCAGAACGGCGAACAGGCCGCTCATCCAGAGCAGCCGGAAGTCCCGGTTGGAGCGGAGGGGCGTGGCCATCGGCAGGCTCCCGGAGATCGGCGTACGGACGTGAGATGACGGACGTGAGATGAGGGACAAGCACGGCGGGGCGGCTCCCGTTGTTCGCGGAGCCGCCCCGTACCGCCCGTCCGCCGGCCGGGCGCCGCGGGGGCGAGGCCTCGGCCTCGGCCCGCCGCGGCGCGCGGCCCGGTGGTTCAGCGCTGAGTTCAGCGCTGCTGCTCGACGACGCTCAGCACGCTGATGCAGTTGCCGTCGGTCGTGTCGCCGCCCTGGACGGAGGTCTCCTGGAGGTCCAGGACGGAGTGCGCCTCGACCTCGGGGGTCTCGTTGGTCTCGTCGCCGGCCGGCTTGGTGTTCTCGGACATGGTGATCTCCATCCACTGGATATGCGGTACGCGGTATGCGGTGTGCAGAACGCGATGTGCGGAACGCGGTGTGCCGAGATGCGGTGTGACGGAAATGCGGTGTGCGGCGGGCGAGATCAGTTCTCGACGACGCTGAGCACGCTGATGCAGTTGCCGGGCGGCGCGATGATGTCGCGGTCGGCGTTGACGGACGTCTCCTGGAGGTCCAGCACGGAGTGCGCCTCGACCTCGGGGGTCTCGTTGGTCTCGTCGCCGGCCGGCTTCGTGTTCTCGGACATGGTGATCTCCATCCACTCGTCACTGCGGGACCGGGACGCCCGGAGGATGCCCTCCGGTGTCCGGTGCGGCGGGCCGGTGCCTGCCGTTGCCGAGAAAGTTAGGAAGCCTGGCCTGGCGATCGCTTCGCCGCCGGTATGGCACCGGTATTGCCCCCAGCTCGCGGCGGCGAAAGCACCCCCGGCGAGGTGGGCCGACGCCCCCGGAACCCATGCTGACCTGGTCCCATACCGCTGCCGAAGCGCCTTCGGACCGTCCTCGAACCGGTGGCCCACAGCCTGGGTACGCGCCCGACGCGCCCCGGCCCCGAAGGAGGCGGCCCGCATGGAACTCGCCGAACTCGTCGCACGGCGGCCCTTCCCCGCCGCAGGTCTGCTGCTCGGCCTCACCCGGCGCTGCCCGCTGAGCTGCGCGCACTGTTCGACCGGGTCGGGCCCGCTCACCCGCCAGCAGCCGGACCCCGCTGAACTGGAGCGATTCGTCGGCTCGTTCACCGAGGAGAACCGGCCGGACGTGGTCATGCTCACCGGCGGGGAGCCGCTGCTGCTGCCCGCGCTCGCCGAGCGGCTGAGCACCCTGGCACGGGCGTCCGGATCCCGTACGGCGCTGCTGAGCGGCATGTTCTTCGCGCGGGGCTGGAGCCGGCGGGCCGGGAGCCGACGGGCCGGGAGCCGACGGGCCGGAGGCCGGCTGCACGGGCGCGGCGCGTCGGGCGGGGGGCTTGCGGGCCGACGGGGCGGGGCTCTTCCGCCCGCCATCCTGCGCGCCATCCGCTCGGTCGACCATTTCTCGGCCTCGCTCGACGTCCACCACGAACGCGAGGTGTCGCGGGCCGACGTGTTCCGCGCCCTGCACCTCGTCCGGGAGGAGGGCGTGGCCGTGAGCCTCCACCTCACCGGGACGGGTGGTTCGGACCCGTATCTCGCCGGCCTCACCCGGGCGGTGGAGGAGGAGTTCGACGGCCGGGTGCCGTGCCTGGTCAACGAGGTGCGGCCGTTCGGCCGGGCCGCTTCCTGGGCACGGGCCACCCGCACCGGCCCCGACCCCGCCGCGGCGTCCCCGTGCTCGATGGCCGCCTGGCCCGTGGTCGCCTTCGACGGCCGGGTGCTGGCCTGCTGCAACCAGGACACCGTGGACCGCCGGCCCGCCCCGGCCCATCTGGACCTCGGCCATATCGCGGAGGACGACTGGGCGACCGTGCGCCGCAGGGCGCTGGAGTCCCCGATGCTGCGCATGCTCCGCACGGTCGGGCCGGCCCATCTGGCCGCCCGGTACGGTTCCGGCCCCCGGCCCGGCTCCTACTGCGACGGCTGCCGGGCGCTGGGCGGCGACGAGGCGGTGGCCGCCGGGGCGCGGTCGGTGGCGGGCGGTGCGGCCGGGGCACTGCTGGACCTGACGGCCGCGATGCGGGGTTCCCGGGAGGGAGCCCAGGGCGTCGTGCGCCGCCACGGCTGCGCGGAGTACGCGCCCTTGGTCGTCACGGGCGAGCCGGTCCGGCCGGGGACCGACGGACGGGACCTCCGATGAGCACCGGCGCGTCCGCCCGGTTGCGGACCAAACTCCTGCTGCTGGAACCGGAGTTCCGTGGCGCGACACACCACATGTGGCGCGCCGAGGGGCTGTTGCCGCGCTACCGGACGTATCTGTGCACCATGCACGCCGTCATACGCGCCTCCGTCCCGCTGATGGAGCTGGCTCTCGACCGCCTCCGCACCCGGGCCGCCTCCGGTGATCCGCTCGCGGCGCCGCTCGCCGCGTATCTGGCGGAGCACATCCGGGAGGAGGAGGGCCACGACGCCTGGCTGCTGGAGGACCTCCGGGCGGCGGGCGGGACGCCCGAGGACGCGCTCGGCCCGCTGCCCTCTCCCCTGATCGCCTCGCTCGTCGGGTCCCAGTACTACTGGATCGAGCACCACCATCCGGTGGCCCTGCTCGGCTACATCGCCGTGCTGGAGGGCTACGCGCCCGCCCCCGGCCTGACCGACCGCATCGCCCGGCGCACCGGGCTGCCCGCCGCCGCCCTGCGGACCGTACGGGAGCACTCGGTACTCGACACGGAGCACCTCGACGAGCTCCACGCCCTGCTGGACCGGCTGCCGCTCGGCCGGGACCGGGAAGCGGCCGTGGCGGTCAGCGCCCTGCACTCCCTCGACGCGCTCACCCGGCTGTTCGTCCGGCTCGGGCGCTCCGCGCCGGCGCCGTCGCCGCGGGGAGCCGGACCTGTCTCACCGATGGGAGTCACACCATGACCGGACCACCCGGAAACGGCGAACGGCCGCCGCTGCCCGACGCGTTGTACGAGGCGGGCTTCCCCGTCGACCTGCTCACCGAGGAGCAGGTCGAGGTGCTGAGCGGCCTGACGCCGGAGGAACTGACGCTGCTGCTCGATGTGAAGAGCCGGCTGGACGCCGTGGGGCCGGAGGTCCAGGCACACGGCGAGATCGCCGGGGGCGCGCTGTTCTGACCCCGCCCGGCCCCGACCCGACCCGGTTGTGGCCGGCCGGCGGTAAGGGCCCGGCGGCGGCGATCGCGCCCACCGCCGGGCCCTTACCCGCTCGACATCCCGGACCGCCAACCATTCTTGGGGACCCGCCATGAACTGCCTCTCGTGCCAGCAGGATCTGCCGCCGACGGCCCGGTTCTGCTCGTCCTGCGGGACGCCGTGCGCGACCGCCTCGGCTGCCGCTCCCGCCGCTGTCACCGCTGCCGGACCGGCCGCCGCCGCTCCCCCGCCGGCTGACGAACGCAAGCCCGTGACCGTGCTGTTCTGCGATCTCGTCGGGTCCACCGCGCTGTCCGGCGTGCTCGACCCGGAGACGCTGCGCACGGTGACCCTGCGGTACTTCGAGGCGATGAGCGCGGAGATCGTGGCGCGCGGCGGCACCCCGGAGAAGTTCATCGGGGACGCGGTGATGGCGGTGTTCGGCGTCCCGGTGGTCCGGGACGACGACGCCCGCCGGGCGCTGGCGGCGGCGCTCGGGATGCGCCGGGCGCTGGCCCGGCTGAACGAGGAGCTGGCCGCCACCCTCGGCATCGAGCTGGCCATCCGGATCGGCGTCAACACGGGTCAGGTGGTGGCGGGTTCGGACCGGACCGCCCGGCAGGCGCTGGTCTCCGGGGAGACCGTGAACATCGCCGCCCGCCTGGAGCAGAACGCCGGCCGGGGCGAGATCCTGATCGGCCCCGGGACCCTGCTCGCCGCCGGTCCGACGGTGAGCGCCGAGCCCACCGGGCCGCTGCGGCTCAAGGGCAAGCGGGACAGTGTCGAGGCCCACCGGCTGCTCGCGCTGGGCGCGGACGACCCCGAGCTGCTGCGCCGCTTCGACGTCCCCTTCGTCGGGCGCGATGCCGAGCGGCGGACGCTGGACGCCGCGCTGGAGCGGACGGTGCGCGAGGGCACGGCCGGACTGCTGCGGGTCACCGGGGAGGCGGGTATCGGAAAGACCCGGCTGGTACGGGAGTGGCTGGCGGGGCGGTCGGCGTCCGGCGGGCTCGTGTACGGGGCCGGGCGGTGCCGCAGTTACGGGGACCACGGCACCCTCGCGCCGCTGGCCGACGCGGTGCGTTCCCTGCTGGCCGCGACGGAGCCCTCGGAAGGCGCGCAGGAGGCTGCCGACGGGCCGGCGGTCGGCGGGCTGGCGGTCGGCGACGCGATGGCTCTGCTGTCCGGGGGTCTGCTGCGTGACGGTACGCCGAACGCGCCCTTCGAAGACATGTGCGCGGCCCTGGCGACGGTCCTGGAACGGGCGGCCCTCGTCCGCCCGGTCGTCCTGGTGCTGGACGACTGGCACGCGGCGGCCCCGCTGCTGGTCCGCACGGCGCACCGGCTGACGGACGGCTCGGGGTGCGCGGGCGTGCTGGTGCTCTGCGCCGGACGGCCGGACGGGCCGGAGGGGCCGGACGACGGCGACGGTCCGCCCGCCGGTGCGGGGGCGCTGCTCCAGCTCACGGGGTTGCCGTACGAGGAGGCGGCGAGGCTCGCCGCCGTACTCGCCGGTCCGGACGGCGGGATCCCCGGCACCGACCCGATCCTGGAGCGGGCGGGGGGCAACCCGCTCTATCTGGAACAGCTCCTGGTCGGCGACCGGGCGGACGCCGGGGGCGGGGTGACCGGGTCGGGCACGGAGGCCGGGGCGGGTGGGGCGGCCGGCGAGGAACTGCCGCCGACGCTCCAGGCGTTGCTGGGCGCCCGGATCGGCGCGCTGGCCCGGGCGGAGCGCGACGTGGTGGACCTGGCCGCCGTGATCGGCCGGGAGTTCACCGCTCCGGAACTGGTCCGGCTCCAGTCGTCCGTACGGGACGCGGAGGGCCACGGGATCACCCCTCAACGGCAGCTCGTGGACGAGGCGTTGGAGGCGCTGGGCCGCCGGCGACTGGTCGAGTCGGGCCCGGGGGGAGACCGGGCGGCGGCGGAGGCCTACCGGTTCAGCAGCGGACTGGTGCACGAGGTCGCGTACGCCTCGCTGTCCAAACGGGCCAAGGCCGAACGCCACGCCTGGGCGGCCGAGTTGCCCAGCGTGCTGCGCAGCGGCGACGGTGCGGTCGGCGGCCATCTGGAGCGGGCCTACCGCTACCGGGCGGAGCTGGGCCTGCTGGACGACCGGGCCCGCCGACTGCGCGACCGGGCCGCCGCCGCGCTGGGCCGGGCCGGGGCGCAGGCCGCCGCCCGGTCCGACCTGCACTGGGCGCACGGCCTGCTGGAGCGGGCGGTGGAGCTGAGCCCCGGCGACCCGGCGGCGACGCGGCGGCTCGGCGAGGTGCGGGTGGCGCTCGGCCGCGCCGCGGAGGGCGCCGAACTGCTGCTCCGGGTACGGGACGGGGCGGCCGACCCGGTGGAGGCCGCGCACGCCCGCCTCGCGCTCGCGGTGCTGGACCCGGGCGGCCCCGGACCCGGCCCCGCCGCCGTGGCCCGTACCGTGCTCCCGGTGTTCGAGGCGGCCGGGGACTCGGTCGGCCGGGCACGCGCCCATCTGCGGCTCGCCCAGCAGTTCCAGCGGTCCGGGCGGCACGAGGAGGCGGAGCGGGACCAGGCGCGGGCCCTGGAGCACGCCGTGCTGGCCGGCGCGGAGCCGGAGCGGGCCGGGGCGCTCGGCGCGATCGGCATCTCCCTGTGGCGCGGGCCGGTCCCGGTGCCCGCCGCGGTGATCCGCTGCCGGACGCTGCTGGCGGCGCACGGCGCGGGCCGCCCCACGGTCCGGGTCACGCTCAACTGCCCCCTGGCGGTGCTGTACGCGCTCCAGGACGCGGCCGATGAGGCGTACGGCTGCCTGGCCGAGGCGGAGCGGCTGGCCGGGAAGCTGGGGTTCGCCGAGGCGGAGGTCTTCCTGCCGATGTTCCGGGCGACGGTGGAGGCGCTGTCCGGCCGGGGCGCCGCCGCGCTGGACCTGCTCGGCCGGGCGGACGCGGCGGCCCGGCGCACCGGGGCGGCCGGGATGCGGACGGCGGTGGCGCTGGACGCGGCCCGCCTGGAGCTGGACGAGGGCCGGGAGGACCGGGCGGCGGAGCGGCTGGCGGGCGTCGGCGACGCTTCGGGGCTGAGCCGGGCGGACGCGGTGGACCTGGCGGGGCTGCGGGCCCGGCTGACGGCGCGGGACCGGCCCGAGGAGGCGGCCGGGTGGGCGGAGCAGGCGGTACGGGCCTCACTGCTCACCGATTCCCCGCTGGTGCAGGCGACGGCCGAGCTGGACCGGGCGCACACGCTCGCCGCGCTGGGCCGGCACCCGGAGGCCGGGGCAGCCGCCCGGGCGGCCGGGGCGCACTTCACGGGCAAGGGGCATCGGCCGGGGGTGCGCCGGGTCTCCGGGTTCCTCGCGCGCCCGCCCCTGCCGATGGCCACGACGAGGGAGAGGAGCTGACCGATGACCACCACGGAACCAGCACAGGCACCGGCGGAGCCGCTGCGGCCCGGGGCGCGCACGGCTCCGGGGCAGGGCCTGACCTGGAGTCTGCGCGGGCGCGGCCCCGACGACGTACCGGTGCTGGCGGACGCCGGACCGCCGCTCGGCCGCCCCGCCGGGCCCGCCACCGGGCGCGGCGTCCGCGTGTGCGTCGTGGACTCGGGTGTGGAACGCGACCATCCGCTGGTCGGCCCGCTGGCCGGCTCCTGGGTCGTCGTCAAGGACGGGGAGAGCGGCGGGATCACCGTCGAGCCGACCACGACCGGCGACACCTGCGGCCACGGCACCGCGTGCGCGGGCATCATCCGCCGGACCGCCCCGGAGTGCGAGATCCACAGTGTGCGGGTGCTCGGGGAACGGTTCTCCGGCACCGGCGACATCCTGATGGCCGGGCTGCGCTGGGCGGTGGAGCAGCGGTTCGACGTGGTCAACCTCAGCCTGTCGACGACCCGTACCCGGTTCGCGCAGGAGCTGCACAGCCTGGCCGACAGCGCCTACTTCGCCCGTACGGTGATCGTCGCCTCGGCGCACAACACCCCGGTGGAGAGCTTCCCCTGGCGGTTCGCCTCCGTGATCTCGGTGGGCAGCCACCAGGAGGACGACCCCGAACTGCACCTGTACAACCCGGACCCCCCGGTGGAGTTCTTCGGGCCGGGCCAGAACGTGACCGTGCCCTGGCTGGGCGGCCGGACCATCCGCACCACGGGAAACAGCTTCGCCACGCCGTACGTCGCCGGGCTCTGCGCCCGCGTGCTGTCTGCGCATCCGCGGATGACGGCCTTCCAGCTCAAGAACGCCCTCTATCTGTCCGCGGCCAACGTGCGCCACGCGCCGCGTCCTTATTCCCCTCCGGCAGGAGATACAGGAGATACCCGTGATGACTCAGAGAACTGATTCCGCCCCGTCCCCCGTCTCTCCCGCCTCTCCCGTCATCGACGCGCCGCGCAGCGAGCTGCTCCAGTCGGTCGTCGACGTGGCCCGTGCCATCTTCGGGGCCGAGGCCAGTTCGGTGTTCCTGCTCGACGAGGAGGCGGACGAGCTGGTCTTCCAGGCCGTGTCCGGGCAGGGCGAGGAGTTCCTGGTGGGCCGCCGGTTCCCGGCCGGGCGCGGGATCGCCGGCTGGGTGGCGACCTCCGGCGAGCCGATGGTCGTCGACGACCTGAGCGCCGACCCGTCCTTCGACCGCTCGCTGGCGGAGTCGACGGCGTACGTACCGAACGCCCTGATGGCGGCCCCGCTCATCAGCGACGCCAGGATCCTGGGCGTCCTGGAGGTGCTGGACCCCTCCCCGCAGGCCCGGTCGGGGGTACGGGAGCTGGATCTGCTCGCGATGTTCGCCCGGCAGGCCGCCGCCGCCCTGCGGGTGATCACCCCGGAGCGGGTACGGGAGGCCGAGGAGCACCCCGTCCTGGGCGGGCCCACTCTGGCGGGCGCGCAACGCGAGGACGCGCTGAAGCTGCTGGGTAGCCTGGAACGGCTGCTGCGCGGCGTCGGCTGAGGCGGCCCCGGTACGGAACCGCGCGCGGGAGTACCCACCGGCCCGGCGGGCAGGAGCGGGGCGTCGGCACAAGGGCACAGCCCGCACAAGGCACAGGGCTCAGCGCACGGGGCACGAAGCGCAAGGGAAGGACACGCACGATGAAGCTCGCTTTCTCCACCCTCGGGGTGCCGGGGACGCCGGTCGCCGAGGTCGTCCGGCTCGCCGCCGGTAACGGCTACCAGGGGGTGGAGCTGCGTGTCCATCCCGAGGAGCCCGTGCACCTGGGGCTCTCGTCGCTGGAACGGGCCGACGTGGTCGAGGCGTTCAAGGCCGGCGGGGTGGAGATCCTGGCCCTCGCGGGGTACGTCCGGGTGGCCGCCGAGGGGGACGACGAGCCGGTCCTCGCGGAGCTGTCCGAGCTGGTGAAGCTCGCCCGGGATCTGGGCGCGTCCTACGTCCGGGTCTTCCCCGGCGGCGGCGACCAGGAGCAGGCGGAGGCCGACGCGACGGCCGCCCGGCGGCTCGGCTCGGCGGCCCCGGCCGCCGCCGACATGGGTGTGAGCATCCTGCTGGAGACCCATGACTCGCACCGCGCGGGCCTCGACGTCGCCCGGGTCGTCGCCACGGTGGGGCACCCCCGGGTCGGCGCGATCTGGGACGTCCTGCACACCTGGCTCGCCGGTGAGGAGCCGGCCGCCGGCCGGGCGGTGCTCGCCCCGCACCTGGGCTATGTGCAGGTGAAGGACGTCGCCTCCGCGGAGGACCTCACTCCGCTGCCGCTGGGCTCCGGGGTGCTGCCGCTGGCGGAGTGCCTGGACGAGCTGGGTCCGGACACGTGGGTGTGCTGGGAGTACGAGAAGCGCTGGCACCCGGGGGCGGCGGAGCTGCCGGGCCTGCTGGCCGCCGGACGCGAGCACCTGCTGCGGCTGGGCGCCCCGAAGCAGTAGCGGACCCGGCGACCGCCACAGCGGCCCCGGCGTCCGGCTCCGGTCGGGGCGCCGCGGTCCGGCGTCCGACGCCCGAGGTCAGCGCCACCCCGCCCACCAGCAGTGCCGCCGCGCACCAGCGCAGCGGGCTCACCTCCTCGCCGAGCACCAGCGCCGCCGAGGACATCCCGAAGACCGGGACGAGGAGGGTGAAGGGCGCCACGGACGAGGCGGGGTACCGGCGGAGCAGGAAGCCCCAGGCGCCGAAGCCGAACACCGTGCTGACCCAGGCGACGAACAGGATGATGCCCACCCCGCTCCAGTCGAGCGAGGCAAGCGCCTCCGCGTCCCGGTCCGGGCCCTCGAAGAGGAGGGACAGGCCCAGCAGCGGCAGCACGGGAACGGCCGAGACCCAGACCATGAAGGTCAGGGCGTCCCGGGGCGCGGCCCGCCGGGTGAACACGTTGGACACGCCCCAGCAGGCGGCGGCCCCGACGACGAGGACGAACGCGAGGACCGGGCCGCCCGCCCCCTCGTCGACGGCGGCCACGGCGATGCCCGCGAGGGCGACGGCCATGCCCGCCACCCGGATCCGGCCGGGCCGTTCGGAGAGGGCGAGGGCGGCGAACAGGGCGGTGAAGACGGCCTGGATCTGGAGGACCAGGGAGGAGAGCCCGGCGGGCATCCCCTGGTCCATGCCGATGAACAGGAGCCCGAACTTCCCCACCCCCAGGACGAGTCCGACCCCCACGACCCACTTCCAGGCGACCGAAGGACGGCCCAGGAGGAAGATCGCGGGCACGGCGGCGGCGAGGAAGCGCAGCGCGGAGAAGAGGAGCGGCGGGAAGTGGTCGAGCCCCAGCTCGATCACGACGAAGTTCACGCCCCAGAGTGCCGCGACGAGCACGGCCAGGGCGATATGGCGTGGACGCATGCGGCGAGCATTCAGCAGGATGACCGTGTAGCACCAGCGCGGTTTTCTTCATGATGGGATTCAGCGCTGCTGAAGAATGTCCCTGGAATGCCCTGGGAAGACACCCCTGAAGGATGAGGTCACCGTGCTCGATCTGGCCCGGCTGCGCGCCCTGCACGCGGTCTTCGTCCACGGCTCCGTCGCGGGCGCGGCGACCGCCCTCGGCTACACCCCGTCCGCGATCTCCCAGCAGATCACCAAGCTGGAGCGGGAGACCCGGACGACGTTGCTGGAGCGACGCGGGCGCGGAGTGGCGCTGACCGAGGAGGCGCTGCGGCTGGCCGACACGGCCCAGCGACTGCTGGCGATCATGGAGCAGGCGGAGACGGAGCTGGAGGAGCGCCGGGGGCTGCCGACGGGCCGGCTGACGATCGCCGCGTTCGCCTCGGCCGCGCGGGGGCTGCTGCCGGGGGTGCTGGCCGAGCTGGACCGGGACCATCCGGCGCTGGACGTCCGGCTGGACGAGGTGGACCCGCATCTGTCGGTGGACCTGGCGGCGAAGGGGGTCGTCGATCTGGCCGTGGCGCACGACTGGGACATCGCGCCGCTGCCCGCCCCGGAGGGCCTGGCCCAGGCGGTGATCGGGCTGGACCGGTGCGATCTGCTGGTGCCCGAGGGGCATGCGCTGGCCGGGCGGGACGGGGTGCGGCGCGAGGAGCTGGCGCGCGAGCGGTGGATCTGCCAGCCGCCCGGGACGGTGTGCCACGACTGGCTGGTGCGGACGCTGCGCACGGCGGGGTACGAGCCCGACATCCGGCACCGGGCGGAGGAGAACCATACCCAACTCGCCCTGGTGGCCGCCGGGCTGGGCATCGCGATGATGCCCCGGCTGGGGCGGGGGCCGCTCCCGGACGGGGTGGTGGCGGTGCACCTGGACCCGGTGCCGGAGCGGCGGCTGTACGCGCTGTGGCGCACGGAGGCGGCGCGGCGTCCGGCGATCACGGCAGCGGTGGACGCGCTGCGGGCCCACGGCGCGGCGGCCGGACTGGCCTGAGGCGAGTCCGGCCCGCGGTCGGCGTGAGGCAGGCGTCCGGGGCGAGGCGAGTCCGGCCACGGCGGCCGACTCCTATGGCGGTACGTCACTCCCGGCCCCGGCACGGCCTCTTGACCGGAAGTTATTTTCCCTATAAGCGTACTTCCTTGGAAGTTTCTTTCACCCCGGGAAGGAGCTCACGTGCCCCACCGCACCTCAAGACGCACCCTCCTCACCGCCACCGCGGCCGTCACCGCCGCCGCGGCGACCGGCGCCCTCACCCCGCCCGCCGTCGCCTCCGCGCACTCCACGAACGCCTCCACCGACCGCCGGCTGCGGCGGATCATCGCCGGGATGAGTCTGGAGGAGAAGGTCGGCCAGCTCTTCGTGATGCGGGTCTACGGGCACTCCGCCACCGACCCCGACCAGGCCGACGTCGACGCGAACCTCAAGGAGATCGGGGTCCGCACGGCGGCCGAGCTGATCTCCACGTACCACGTCGGCGGCATCATCTACTTCACCTGGGCGCACAACACCCGCGACCCGCACCAGATCGCCGACCTCTCCAACGGCCTCCAGCGCGCCGCGCTCGCCGAGCGCCACCGGGTGCCGCTGCTCGTCTCCACCGACCAGGAGCACGGCATCGTCTGCCGGGTCGGCGAACCCGCCACGCTGCTGCCGGGCGCGATGGCCCTCGGCGCGGGCGGATCGCGCTCCGACACCCGGCGGGCCGCCTGGATCGCGGGCACGGAGCTGGCCGCGCTCGGCATCAACCAGAACTACGCGCCGGACGCCGACGTCAACGTCAACCCGGCCAACCCGGTCATCGGCGTACGGTCCTTCGGCTCGGACCCCGACGCGGTGGCCGACCTGGTCGCGGCGCAGGTGAAGGGCTACCAGGGCGCGGGCATCGCGTCGACCGCCAAGCACTTCCCCGGCCACGGCGACACGAACACCGACAGCCACACCGGACTGCCCGTCATCAACCACACCCGCGCCCAGTGGGAGGAGCTGGACGCCCCGCCCTTCCGCGCCGCGATCCGGGCCCGGATCGACTCGATCATGACCGCGCACATCGTGGTCCCGGCCCTCGACCCGTCCGAGGACCCGGCCACGCTCTCCCGGCCGATCCTCACCGGCATCCTCCGTGAGGAGCTGGGCTACGACGGGGTGGTGGTCACGGACTCGCTCGGCATGGAGGGGGTGCGCACGAAGTACGGCGACGACCGGGTTCCGGTCCTCGCCCTGCTGGCGGGCGTGGACCAGCTGCTGAACCCGCCGAACCTCTCCGTCGCCTGGAACGCCGTACTGGAGGCGGTCCGCAGCGGTGAGATCAGCGAGGAGCGGATCGAGGAATCGATCCTGCGCATCCTGCGGCTGAAGAGCGGACTCGGCCTGTTCCGGGACCCGTTCGTCAGCCACCGGGGCGTCGAGCGCACGGTGGGCAGCCGCACGCACCGGGCCGCCGCCGACCGGATCGCCGAGCGCACGACGACCCTGCTCGCCGATCCGGGATCGCTGCTGCCGCTCTCCCGGCGCACCCACCGCAACCTGCTGGTGGTGGGGGCCGATCCGGCCTCCCCCTCCGGGACGACGGGCCCGCCGACCGGCACCCTGGCCCACGCCTTCGGTGAACTGGGCTTCAGCGCACGGGCGCTGTCGACCGGTACGGCCCCGAACCAGGCCAAGATCGACGAGGCGGTCGCCGCCGCCGAGGGCAAGGACGCGGTGGTCGTGGCGACGTACAACGTCACGGCGAGCAGCTCGCAGCGCACGCTGGTGACCGCGCTCGTGGCGACCGGTGTCCCCGTCGTCACCGTCGCGATCCGCAACCCGTACGACGTCGCCCACCTCACCGGGACCGGCGTCGCGGCGAGTCTCGCCGCGTATTCCTGGACCGATGTCGAACTGCGCGCGGCGGCCCGGGTGATCGCGGGCCGCGCCGAGCCGGAGGGCACCCTGCCGGTTCCGGTGCAGCGCGCGGACGATCCGACGCAGGTGCTGTACCCGGTGGGCCACGGACTGTCGTACTAGCCCTACGGCGACCGGACGGCCCCGGCCTCCGGCCATCGGCGCAAAGCACCCCCGCACCTGGCGTGGCCCCGCTCCGGCGGGCCGCGCCGGGTGTACGTCTTCGATGACGTATTGGGGGGTTTTCATGGATGAGCACACGTCCTCGGGGGCCCGGAGCCGACGGCCCGCCACCCCGTTACCGGCCCGCGTGGTCCCGGCGGCCCGCGTCGCGCCGGCCGTGGCCGCCTTCGTGGCCGTGGTCGCGCTCCTGCTGACGACGGCCTGCGAGGCCCCGGGCCGTACGGTCACCGACGGCCGGGCGCCCGCGCCCGCCTCGCCGGGCCCGTCCCCGTACGGTGTGGTGTTCCTCGGGCCCGGGGACTGCAGTTCGCGGGGCCCGGTGATCCGGGAGGTGTTCTGCCGCAGCGAGAAGGCCGCGGCCACCGTCCTCGCCCGGCACCTCGGCACCCCGTCGTCGGGTCCGCCCTGCCCGGACGCCACCGACTTCGTCCTGCATGTCTCCGAGACGGGCACCGGCGCCCGTTCCCGGCTCACCACCGGCTACGCCTGCATGCGGAACCTGGAACCCCCGCACCCGGGCGACCCGGGGCAGGGCGGCGGGCCGCTGACCGTCGTCGGCGACTGCGTCACCGCCTCCCGCGCGGGCGAGGTCACGGAGACCGCCTGCGCGGACGCGGGCGGCCGTGCCCCGCGCTACCGGGTGGAGTCGGCGGTGGAGCGACGGGACCGGTGCCCGGACGACACGGACCTGTTCGTCTCCCTGCGCGGGGAGCGGCCGGTGGGCTGCGCCCGCCGGTCCACCGGATGGTGACGGTGACCGACGGGCGCGGCCCGGGAGGATCGGCTGCGACCGGCAACTACGGGCGCAGCGTGGCCTCGTCGCGCTCGACCTCGCCGTTGCGCTGGTCCAGCCTGGTGTCGAACTTCGCCAGCGGCTTCGCCTTCGCCGGGTCGTTCTCGACGGTGGCCGGGGCGACGCCCGCCCAGCGCAGGATGTCGGCGGTGGCCTTGGCCCGCTGGGCCTCGGGGAGACCGGAGACCCGCGCGCCGTGGTTGCCGCCGGGGACGGTGTACACCGCGCTGTCCTTCGCGCCGCGGCCGAGGCGGAACGGCTCCGCGCTCCACGGGTCGTTCTCGCCGTTGACGTACATCATCCGCCGGGCGTTGTGCTTGACCCAGCTGTCGATGTCCCGCATCGCGCGCCGGTCGAACTTCATGGGGATGGAGCGGGGCACGAAGTTGCGCGGCGGCTGGTAGCCGTAGCGGCTCAGGTTGCCGAGCCAGGGCTGCTTGATGTCCGGCGATCCGAGCTGGGTGCCCGCCTGGTAGTAGTACGGGGTGTACGTCTCCAGGCCCTGGTCGGCGTAGCCGGAGAAGCCGACGATGCCGTCGACGGAGTTCCAGATGTCCTCGTCCGTGGCCTTCTTCGCGTCGGCCGGGATGTCCACGCAGTCGGCGAGGAGGCTGTACTGCCAGAAGGCGAACACGTAGTCCAGGACCGTGGCCTCGTAGGCACGGTCGAGGGAGCCGATGGTGTTGAAGGTCCAGCCGTTGGCGGCGGCCTCCTCCTTGTACTTCTTCTGGAGCGGGGCCCGCCGGATCAGCGCCTCGCGCTGGACGCCGGCCAGCTTGTCGCGGCACTCCTCGGTGCCGACGTTGCGGAAGAACCGGTCGTACGCCGAGTCCTCCTTGTCGTTGACGTCGTTGGGCGCGACGTAGGCGACGACGCCGTCCATGTCCTTCGGGTAGAAGCGCTCGAAGTACGTGGCGGTCATACCGCCCTTGGACCCGCCGGTGGCCAGCCACTTCTTGCCGTAGATCTTCTTCAGCGCGGTGAACACCCGGTGCTGGTCGCTGGCGGCCTGCCAGATGTCCAGCTTGGACCAGTCGGCCGGGGCGGGGCGCGACGGGGTGAAGAAGCGGTACTCCAGGGAGACCTGGTTGCCGTCGATGATCTGCGTCGGCTCGCTGCGGCTGGGGTTGGTCGAGACGTTGTAGCCGCTGGTGGAGAAGACCGTCGGCCGGGAGACGTCCTTGTGCAGCACGGTGATGCGCTGCTGGAACGTGCCCTTGGACGGGCGCCGGTGGTCGACCGGCTGGGTGTAGTTGAGGACGAAGTAGCGGTAACCCGCGTACGGCTTCTCCTCGATCAGGCTCATGCCCGGGATCGCCAGGATGCGGTCCTTGATGTCCTCGGTGCTCGCTTCGCTGCCGGCGGCGGCTCCGCTGCTCCGGTTCACGGCCGGCTCCGCGGCGGTGGCCGCACCGGCCGAGGCCCCCGTGGCTCCGACCGTGCCTATGAGCACGGCGAGCGAGAGAACCCCAGTGAGTGACTTGCGCATGCACTCTCCCCTTTGTTCACAACAGTCGCCGTGAACTTATCGGGGCAACACACGCCACGCCAGACCCGGTTGTCCGTGTCAGCACAGAATGTCGGCACAGATTGTCAGCACCGGATGTCGCGCCGGATGTCAGCACCCGATGTCAGCAGAGGATCCATCCGGTGGAGACGGACTTCTTGCCGATCGCGCCGGTGGCGCGGACGCAGCGGTTGAGCGCGTTGACCGTGACCGGTCCCGCCATCTTCGTGTACGAGCCCTTGTCGGAGACGACGCGGCCGCCGCGCGCCTGGAGCGTGACGCTCATCGTCCGCCGCTTGCCGGGCTTCTTGGCGACCGTCACCGCGCAGGCGTGGGCGCGGGACTTGTAGACGCGCAACTCTCCCGTGGAGAACTCCACCGTCTTCGCCGGGCGGCCGGAGCAGCCGGATGCGGCCTGGGCGGTGCCGGGGACGGCGAGGAGGGGGACGAGTCCGCCCAGCAGGGGCAGGACGAGGAGGCCGACGAGCGGCAGCCGTCGCCGCCGCACCGGTTTCACCGCACCGGCCGGTTCCGCCGCCATGCCCCGACGCACCGCTCCGGCCGGTCCCGTTGCCCCGTCCCGACTCACCGGCCCCACAGTTCCGTCGAACATGTTCACCCCCACCTGACATCTGTACGCCCATGCGTCCCTGGCTACGACGCAGCAGACGCCCGAGAGGTTGCACGGGACGGGCACCCCGGGCCGCCGGGCTCTCACACGGCCGCGGGCTCGTCCTCCCCCAGGCCCTCTATGCCCTCCCCTGTGAAGGTGCGCCACAGCCGGGCGTACTGCCCGTCCAGGGCGAGCAGCTCGTCGTGCGTACCGTCCTCGGCGACGCGTCCGTGGTCCATCACCACGACCCGGTCGGCGCGGGCGGCCGTCGTCAGCCGGTGGGCGACCACCAGCGTGGTCCGGCGGCCGGTGAGCCGGTCGGTCGCCTGGTTGACGAGGGCCTCGGTGGCGAGGTCGAGGGCGGCGGTGGCCTCGTCCAGGAGCAGGACGTCCGGGTCGACCAGCTCGGCACGGGCCAGGGCGATGAGCTGGCGCTGTCCGGCGGAGAGGTTGCGGCCGCGCTCGGCGACCTCGTGGAGGTAGCCGCCCTCCAGCGTGGCGATCATCTCGTGCGCGCCGACCGCGCGGGCCGCGGCCTCCACCTCGGCGTCGGTGGCGTCGGGCAGCCCGTAGGCGATGGCGTCGCGGACCGTCCCGGCGAAGAGGTACGCCTCCTGCGGGACGACGCCGAGGCGGTGCCGGTAGGCGGTCATGTCGAGCTTGCGCAGATCGGTGCCGTCGGCGGTGACCCGGCCGCCCGTGGGGTCGTAGAACCGGGCGACCAGCTTGACCAGGGTCGACTTCCCGGCCCCTGTCTCCCCGACGAAGGCGACGGTCTGCCCGGCCGGGATGTGCAGGTCGATCCCGGTGAGGGCCTCCTCCTCGTCCCCGTACGCGAAGGAGACGTCCTCGAACGCGATCTCGCCGCGCAGCGAGAGCACGTCGAGCGGCTCGTCCGGGTCGGCGGTCGAGGTGGGCTCGCGGAGCAGCTCCTGGATGCGGCCGAGGGAGACGGTGGCCTGCTGGTAGCCGTCGAAGACCTGGGAGAGCTGCTGGACGGGGGCGAAGAACAGGTCGATGTAGAGGAGGTAGGCGACCAGCGCGCCGACGGTCAGCGTGCCGTTGTCGATCCGGCCCGCGCCCACGATCATCACCGCGGCGGCGGCGACGGAGGCCAGCAGCTGGACGAACGGGAAGTAGACCGAGATCAGCCACTGGCCGCGTACCCGGGCCTCGCGGTACGCGTCGCTGCGCTCGGTGTAGCGGGCGGCCCCGTCGTGCTCGCGGCCGAAGGCCTGGACAATCCGGAGACCGGCGACGGACTCCTGGAGGTCGGCGTTGACGGAGCTGATACGGGTCCGGGCCAGTTCGTACGCCTTGACGCTGCTGCGCCGGAAGAAGAAGGTGCCGATGATCAGCACGGGCAGGGTGGCGAAGACGACCAGGGCGAGCTGGATGTCCAGGACGAGCAGCGCGACCATGATCCCGAAGAAGGTGACCACGGAGACGAACGCGGTGACCAGACCCGTCTGGAGGAACGTGGAGAGCGCGTCCACGTCCGTCGTCATCCGGGTCATGATCCGGCCGGTCAGCTCGCGCTCGTAGTAGTCGAGGCCGAGCCGCTGGAGCTGGGCGAAGATCTTCAGCCGGAGCGAGTAGAGGATCCGTTCGCCGGTCCGGCCGGTCATCCGGGTCTCGCCGATCTGGGCGGCCCACTGGACGAGCACGACGGCCAGCGCGATCGCGGAGGCGGCCCACACCGCGCCGATGGAGAGGCGGCTGACGCCCTCGTCGATGCCGTGCCGGATCAGGACCGGCAGCAGCAGGCCCATCCCGGCGTCGACGGCGACGAGCCCGAGGCTGACGAGCAGGGCCCTGCCGAAGCCGCGCAGCAGCCGGCGCAGCCCGTACGACTCCTCCGGGCGGACGGCGGCGGCCTCGTCGATCCCGGGGGTGTCCGTGGCGGGCGGCAGCGCCTCGACCTGGGCGAGGAGTTCGGGGGTGGCGGGCATCCCGGCGACGGTGGTGTCCCGCTCCTCCTCCCTGCGGATCCACAGCTCGGGGGTGATGCCGCGCTCCGCGTCGAACTCGGCGTCCAGCTCCTCCTGGAGGGCGCGGTCGTCCTCGGGACCGGCCTCGGCGCGCGTGGGCCGGTGGCCGGGCGAGGTGGCGCCCAGCTCGTCGGGGTCGGTGAGGAGGCGGCGGTAGAGGGCGGAGGTGCGCTCCAGCTCCTCGTGGGTGCCGATCGCGGCGAGCTTCCCGCCGTCGAGGACGGCGATGCGGTCGGCGAGCTGGAGGGTGGAGCGGCGGTGAGCGATAAGGAGGGTGGTCCGCCCCGCCATCACCTGTTTCAGCGCCTCGTGGATCTCGTGCTCGACGCGGGCGTCGACGGCGGAGGTCGCGTCGTCGAGGAGGAGGAGCCGGGGGTCGGTGAGGATGGCGCGGGCGAGGGCAACGCGCTGGCGCTGGCCGCCGGAGAGGGTGAGCCCGTGCTCGCCGACGGTGGTGTCGTAGCCGTTCGGCAGTTCGGAGATGAACCCGTGGGCCTGGGCGGCGCGGGCGGCCGTCTCGATCTGCTCCTGGGTGGCGTCGGGGAGGCCGTAGGCGATGTTGGCGCGGACGGTGTCGGAGAAGAGGAAGCTGTCCTCGGGGACGAGCCCGATGGCGGCGCGCAGGGAGGCCTGGGTCAGCTCGCGGACGTCGTGGCCGCCGATGAGGACGGCCCCGTGGGAGACGTCGTAGAAGCGGGGCAGCAGGAGCGAGACGGTGGACTTGCCGCTGCCGGAGGCGCCGACGACGGCGACGGTCTCGCCGGGTTCGACGGTGAGCGAGAACCCGTCGAGTACGGGCCGGTCCGAGGCTCCGCTTCCAGGGTCAGTGTCTGTAGCGGAGGCGGAGCGAAGCGGAGCGTATCCGAAGGTGACGTCGTCGAACTCGATCCCGGCCGGGGCGTCGGCGGGCAGTTCCTTGGTCCCGTCCGTCATGGAGGGCTCGGTGTCGATGAGCTCCAGGACGCGTTCGACACCGGCACGGGCCTGCTGCCCCACGGTCAGCACCATGGCGAGCATCCGGACCGGCCCGACGAGCTGGGCGAGGTACGTGGAGAAGGCGACGAACGTGCCGAGGGTGATCTCGCCCCGGGTGGCCAGCCAGCCGCCGAGGGCGAGCATGGCGACCTGGCCGAGGGCGGGCACGGCCTGGAGGGCGGGGGTGTACCGGGAGTTCAGCCGGATGGTGCGCAGCCGCCCGGCGAAGAGCCGCCGGCCGACCTCGCGGAGCTTCCCGGTCTCCTGGTCCTCCTGCCCGAACCCCTTGACGACCCGGACCCCGGAGACGGCCCCGTCGACGACTCCGGCGACGGCGGCGGCCTGGCTCTGGGCGTACCAGGTGGCGGGGAAGAGGCGGGTCTTGGAACGGCGGGCGATGAACCAGAGCGCGGGGGCGACGGCGAGGGCGACGAGGGTGAGCGGGAGGGAGAGCCACGCCATGATCACCAGGGAGATGAGGAAGAGCAGCACGTTCCCGATGGTCATCGGGAGCATGAACAGCAGCCCCTGGATCAGCTGGAGGTCGCTGGTGGCCCGGCCGACGACCTGCCCGGTGGACAGCTCGTCCTGACGCTTCCCGTCGAGCCGGGTGATCGTCGCGTACATGTCCGTACGCAGATCGTGCTGGACGTCGAGGGCGAGCCGGCCGCCGTAGTAGCGGCGGATGTAGGTGGCGATGTAGACGAGGACGGCCGCGCCGATGAGCAGCCCGGTCCAGACGGCGAGCGAGCGGGTGTGGTCGGTGACCACGTCGTCGATGATCACCTTGGTGATGAGCGGCACGAGGGCCATGACGGCCATGCCGGCGAGCGACGAGCCGAGGGCGAGCACGACGTTCCGCCGGTACCGCCACGCGTACCCGGTCAGCCGCCGGCCCCACCCCTGTTGCTCTGCGCCCGTCACGCTTTGCCTCCCCGTCCCGTTCGATCTTCCGGAAGGCACCAACGCGGTGGGGGGCGGATTTCATCCCTCCGCAACAATCCCTCGCCGGGCGGCCCGGTCAACGGACCGCGCCCCCGCCACTCGTCCGACGGACTTCCCTCCCCAGTCCCGTGGATATACACTGCTGGATATATACGCTCCTCGACATGGAAGAACCCTTCATCATCGAGATCGAGCCGGAGGTCCGCCTGTGGCTGACGAACCTGTCGGCGAGTGACTACGAGAGGGCGGAGCACGCGGCGGGCAGGTTGGCGCAGGAAGCGACCACGCTAGACGAGCCGCACTCCCGGTACATCGGGGACGGAGTGCGGGAGCTCAGGTTCGAGATGGGGCGCAATCGCGAAGCCGTGCGGATCTCGTACTGGCTGGCCCCGCAGCGCCGGGTGGTCCTGCTGACCGTCTTCCGCAAGACCCGGCAGCGCGAGAATGCGGAGATCGCTCGCGCCAGGCGCGCCAAGGCGGTCTGCGAAACGGAGCACGGGCCCGCCCACGACACATTCATCCGCGATGTCTAGACGCGACGTCTGGAAAGGAAGAGCCACATGGTGAGTCACGCACAGTGGAAGCTTGCCCGGGACCGGAAGGTCGCCGCGAGCATCTCGGAGGGCGAGGACAGCGCCGAGAGCGCGGAGCGCGTACGACGCCGCCGGGAGCTCGATCTGGCCTGGGATCTCGGGCAGGCGGTCTACGACCGGCGTACGGCGCTGGGCCTGGCCCAGACCGAGCTGGCGCGACGCGCGAACATGACCCAGCCGCAGGTGTCGAAGCTGGAGCTGGGCGGCTCCATGCCCACCGTGCCGCTGCTGGTTCGGCTCGCCCGGGCGATGGAAGCAGACTTCAGCCTGCGGCCCGACGGGGAGGACGTGGTCCGGGTCTCCTTCATCCCGCACGTGGCCGCGGAGGAGGAGGCCCGCACGGAGCCGCCTGCCACGGAACATGCGTCCGCGCCCGCCGCCGAAGCGGAGGCGGACGCGGGCACAGAGAGGACGGCGGCCACCGGCTGAGGGCTCCCGGGGCATGGGCCTGCCTCGCCTACAGATGCGTCGGCTCGAACATCCGCAGCAGGGCCGGAAGCACGACGACGGATGGCCCCGGGGCCGCCAGCGCCTTACCGAGGTCCGCGGCGAGCGACTCCGCGCTGGTCCGGACGGCGGGCACGCCGAAGGACTCGGCGAGGGCGACGAAGTCCGGGCGGGCCAGCTCGGTGCCGGTGGTTTCGCCGAAGGCGCCCGTCATGTACTCGCGCAGGATGCCGTAGCCGCCGTCGTCGACGATCAGCCAGGTCAGCGGCAGATCGTACTGGCGCGCGGTGGCCAGCTCCGCGATGGAGTACATCGCGCCGCCGTCGCCGGAGACCGCGAGCACGGGCTTCGTCGGGTCGGCGGCAGCGGCCCCGATGGCGGCCGGGAAGCCGTAGCCGAGGCCGCCCGCGCCCTGGGCGGAGTGCATGGTGTTGGGGCGCCGGGCGTCGAACGCGGACCAGGCCCAGTACGCCAGGATCGTCATGTCCCAGAAGCTGGGCGCGGCGTCGGGCAGCGCCTCGCGGACGGCGGCGAGGACCTGCTGCTCCAGGGTGAGTTCCTGGGCCGCGATCCGGACCCGTACCTTCTCCAGCACCGTACGTACGCGATCGGCGGCGGCCGGGTCCTCGCGGCGCTCGACGGCCTCCAGGAGGTCGGCCAGGGCCTCGCGGGCGTCGGAGTGGATGCCGAGGGCGGGGTGGTTGGACTCCAGCTTCCCGGCGTCGGCCTCGATCTGGATGACCCGGCCGCGCGGGCGGAAGGTGTGGTAGTTCGAGGAAAGTTCGCCGAGGCCCGAGCCGACGACGAGCAGGACGTCCGCGTCCTCCAGGAAGTCGGTGGTGTGCCGGTCCTCCAGCCAGGAGCGCAGCGACAGGGGGTGCTCCCAGGGGAACGCGCCCTTGCCGCCGAAGGTGGTGACGACCGGCGCGTCGATCTGCTCGGCCAGCGCGCGCAGCTTGCCGGAGGCGTCGGAGCGTACGACTCCGCCGCCCGCGATGATCACCGGACGTTCGGCGTTGGACAGCAGATGCGCGGCGGCGATCGTCAGCTCGGGCCGCGGGTAGAGCTCGCGCGGGGTGGCGTCCATGGCGCTGACGACGGGGAGAGTCGTCTCGGCCAGCAGGACATCCTGCGGGATCTCCACCCAGACCGGCCCGTGCGGGGCGGTCAGCGCGGACTCCCAGGCGGCGGCGATCGCGGACGGGATCTGCGACGCGGACCGCACGGTGTGCACGGACTTCACGATGTCGCGGACGGAGGCCTGCTGGTCGCGCAGCTCGTGGAGATAGCCGTGCCGCCCGCCGCCGAGCCCCGCCGTCGGGATCTGGCTGGAGATGGCGAGGACGGGGGCGGAGGCGGCGGCCGCCTCCTGGAGCGCGGCGAGCGAGGTGAGCGCCCCGGGCCCGGTGGAGAGCAGCAGCGGGGCCACCTCCCCCGTGATCCGGCCGTACGCGTCGGCGGCGAACCCCGCGTTGTTCTCGACGCGGAGCCCGACGTACCGCAGCGAGGAGCGGCGCAGCGCGTCGAACATGCCGAGCGCGTGCTGACCGGGCAGGCCGAAGACGGTGGTGGCGCCGAGCCCCTGGAGGGACTCGACGACGAGGTCACCGCCGTTGCGGCCGGCCGGCGGGTTCAGTACGGCGGCGGCCTGGGCGGCGGTGAGCTGCGGCCGGTCGTCGTGGTCGTGGCTCACTTGGCGTCCTCGGCGTTCTGGGGGCTCCGGGAGGCCGCGATCTGCCGGGACATGATCGTGGTCAGCTCGTACGCGGCGTGGGAGGCGGCCACGGAGGTGATCTCGGCGTGGTCGTACGCGGGGGCGACCTCGACCAGGTCGGCGGAGACCAGGTGGCAGGAGGAGAGCCCGCGCAGGATCTCCAGCAGTTCGCGGGAGGTGAGGCCGCCGGCCTCGGGGGTGCCGGTGCCGGGGGCGTGCGCGGGGTCGAGGACGTCGATGTCGATGGAGATGTACAGCGGCCGGTCGCCGATGCGCTGGCGGAGCTGGTCGGCGATCTCGTCGACACCGCGCCGCATGACGTCGGCGGAGGTGACGATGCCGAAGCCCATCTTCTCGTCGTCGGTCAGGTCCTGCTTGCCGTAGAGCGGGCCGCGGGTGCCGACGTGGGAGAGGGCGGAGGTGTCGAGGATGCCCTCCTCGACGGCCCGGCGGAACGGGGTGCCGTGGGTGTACTCGGCGCCGAAGTAGGTGTCCCAGGTGTCCAGGTGCGCGTCGAAGTGGAGCAGGGCGACGGGCCCGTGCTTCTTGGCGACGGAACGCAGGAGGGGCAGGGCGATGGTGTGGTCGCCGCCGAGGGTCATCAGGCGTGCGCCGGTGCCCAGCAGGTCGTCGGCCGCGCCCTCGATGGTCTCGACGGCCTCGTTGATGTTGAACGGGTTCGCCGCGATGTCGCCGGCGTCGGCGACCTGGGCGAGCGCGAACGGGGAGGCGTCCTGGGCCGGGTTGTACGGGCGCAGCAACCGGGAGGCCTCACGGATGGCGTTGCCGCCGAAGCGGGCGCCGGGCCGGTAGGAGACCCCGGTGTCGAAGGGCACGCCGACGACGGCGACGTCGGTACGCCCGACCTCGTCGAGCCGGGGCAGCCGGGCGAACGTCGCGGGCCCGGCGTACCGGGGGACGCGGGAGGAGTCGATGGGGCCGCGCGGCGAATCGGTGCTGCTCATGGGGGGTGTGCCTCTCGTTTCTGGATTCGTACAGGTTTCGTACGGTGTCAAGTGTGCGGGCTTGTCAGCCCGTGCGGCCACGTTCGGCCCGTGCGGCCGGATCAAGCCCGTCCGGCCAAACCCAGCCGGTCCGGCCGAACCAAGCCCGTCCGGCGATTGAGGACGTCTGTGAGCTCAGCCGGCAATCTCAGCCCGTCCGGCGATTGAGGACATCGGTGGGCTCGGCCAGATCCAGCCCGAGGGTTCCGGCCTCAAACGCCGGAGGGGTGGGCCGGAGCCTCCTCCGGGGCGGGCTCACCGCGCCCCGCCAACCGCTCGCGCCACGCGGCCAGCACGGCCGCATCCGTGGGCGGCGTGGCCAGCGAGACGACGACGTACACGGCCAGCGACGCCAGCAGCCCGTAGTAGATCGGCTGATTGGCGAGGATCCCGTAGTGCCACATCAGCCCGACCACCGCGACACCCCCCACGCACACCGCCGACAGCGCCCCGGCCGCCGTGCCGCGCCGCCACAGCAGCCCGCCGATGATCGGCACGAGCAGCCCGCCGACCAGCAGGTTGTAGGCCACGGTCAGCGCTTCCACCACATCATTCAGCGCGATGGCGATCAGGATGACGGCGATGCCCATGATGAGGATGAACGCCCGGTTCCCCTTGACCTCGTCATGCGGCTCGTCCCCGGCGCCGTCCCCGCCGCGCCCGACGGCTCCCCGCAGCCGGGACCAGATGTCGTTGTTGGCGACGGTGGCGCAGGCGATCAGCGCGCCGGAGGACGTCGACATCACGGCGGCCAGCGCGGCGGCGAGCACGAGCCCGCGCACCCCTACCGGCAGCTCGTCCGTGACGATCGTCGCGAAGGCGGAGTCGGCGCTGGCGAGGTCCGGGTACATCACCTTGGCGGCGGTGCCGATGACGGCCCCGGCGATGGCGTAGACGAGGCAGTACGTACCGGCGACCGTCCCGCCCCACCGCGCCGTCGTGTCGCTGCGCGCGGTGAAGACGCGCTGCCAGATGTCCTGCCCGATGAGCATGCCGAAGGTGTAGATCAGGACGTAGGTGAAGATCGTCTCGCCGCCGATGCCGAGCGGGTCGAAGTACTCGGTCGGCAGCTGGGCCTTCATCTCGCTGAAGCCGCCTGCCTTGACGACGGCGACGGGCAGCAGGATCAGCAGGATTCCGATGGTCTTGACGACGAACTGGACCATGTCGGTCAGGGTGATCGACCACATGCCGCCGAGCGTCGAGTAGGCGACGACGATGGTGCCGCCGAGGACGATGGCGACGGTGCGGTTCACGTCGAAGAGGACGTCGAAGATGGTGGCGTACGCGATGGTCGAGGTGACCGCGAGCATCAGCGTGTACGCCCACATGACGACGCCGGAGATGATCCCGGCCCGCCCGCCGTAGCGGAGGTCGAGCATCTCGGAGACGGTGTAGACCTTCAGCCGGGCGATCCGCGCCGAGAAGAAGACGGAGAGCGCGAGGAGCCCGAGGCCGATGGTGAAGACCATCCACGCGCCGGAGAGCCCGTACTGGTAGCCGAGGCCGACACCCCCGATGGTGGAGGCGCCGCCGAGGACGATGGCCGCCATGGTGCCGGAGTACATGGCGGGACCGAGGCGGCGTCCGGCGACCAGGAACTCGCTCTTGGACTTGGCGCGGCGCATGCCCCACCAGCCCATGGCGAGCATGCCGGCCAGGTAGACGACGATCACGGCGTAGTCGACAGCCATGGGCTTCCCTCCGTCTCGCGCAAACAGATGTACGTGCGAGGAAGACGGTAGGTGGCCGAAAGCCGACGCTGAAGTGTACGTTTCCTCCACTCTCACCCTCTCGAATGGATGAACCGTCCATGCCGATTCCTTCCGAGGGCAGCACACCGCCCTCTCCCCTCTCCCCACCCGGTCCGCCGACCCCGCCCATCCCCCTGGCGGAGCTGCTGGCGAGCAAGGACCTGGGCCTGCGCCGGATCGCGGGCCCGGCCGAGGCCGAGCTGCTCTGGGTGCACACCTCGGAGATGGCGGACCCGTATCCGTACCTGCTCGGCGGCGAGCTGCTGCTGAGCGCCGGGGTGCTGCTGACGGACCCGGACACTTACGTCGGCCGGCTGGTGGAGGCGGGGGCGGCGGCGCTGGGGTTCGGGGTGCGCCCGGTGCACGAGACGGTGCCCGGGGCGCTGATCGAGGCGTGCGACCGGCAGGGCCTGCCGCTGCTGGAGGTTCCGCCGGAGACCCCGTTCACGGCGATCGCGCGGACGGTGTGGCGGCTGATGGCCGAGGCGCGCCACCGCGAACTGCGCCGGGTGACCCGTGCCCAGCAGGCCCTGGCGACGGCGGCGGCCCGCCCCGACCCCGTACCGGCGGTCCTGCACCAGCTCGCGGCGCAGCTCGGCGGCCGGGCGGTGCTGCTGACGGCACGGGGCGAGGAGGTCCACGCGGCGGGCCGCGATCCGGCCGAGGAGATCGACGCGGCGGGCCACCCCCTGGCCCCGGAGGCGGCGGGAGCCCTGACCCGCCTGGCGCGTGTGGTGGCCCGCGAACGCCCCGGCTCCCCCGCGTCGGCCACGGACACGCACGGCGACACGCACTTGTCGGCGTACGCGCTGGGCGGCGCGGAGGGCCTGGTCCTGGCGCTGGCGACCCGGCGGCGGGAGTCCGGCGACCACACGGTGGCAGGCATCGCGGTGGTCCTCCTCTCCCTCCTGGCCGCCCCCCACCAGGGCGCGGACGCGGCGGGCCGTTCGGCGGCCCTGGTCCGCATGCTGCTGGGCGCCGACCCCGCCGAGGTGGCCCCGCTGCTCGGCGCCACCGGCCTCTGGACGGTGATCCACGCCCGCCGCACGGACGGCACTCCGGCGGACGCCCTGACGGCCGGGGCCCTGGGCGCGTCGCTGGGCACGGCGCTGGTGGACGCGGGTCGCGGGGGCGGCGAGGCGGTACGGCTGCTGCTGCCGGGCGCGGTGCCGGAGGACGAGGCCGCACGACTGCTGCCGGACGCGGAAGCGGAACGACCGCTGCCGGAGGCGGAGGGAGAGCCGGCACGACGGCAACCGGGCATGGCACCGCAGGACGAGGCGGTACGGCCGCCGGCGGACAGGGTCACCCCGCAACCCGGCTGGACGCTCGGCGCGTCCGCCCCCGCCCCCGTCACCGCGCTCGACGCCGCCGACGCCCGGGCCGCCCGCGCCCTGGCCCACGCCCGGGCGACCCGCGCCCCGCTGGCGGTGGACACCCCCGTGAGCGGCCTCGCCGCCCTGGTCCCGCCCGAACAGGCGGCCGCCCACGCCCGCACCCTCCTCGCCCCGCTCACCGCACCGCTGGCCGACACCCTGCGCTGCTGGCTCGCCCTGCACGGCAACTGGGACCGTACGGCGGTGGCGCTCGGCGTCCACCGCAACACCGTGCGCCAACGCATCGGGCGGTGCGGGGAGTTGCTGGACGCGGACCTGGACGACATGGACGTACGGGCAGAGCTGTGGTTCGCGCTGCGGCAGGGGTGACCGGGAGAGACCGGACCCCCGCGTGACCGATGAGTTCCGGCGCCCGCCCCGTCCTACTGATGAACAACGCGACGGATCCCGCCGCGAGCTCACGGACAACGGACAGGCGGTACCGACGATGGACAAGGAATTCACCGCGACCCTGCGGAAGAGCCCGAGCAAGGGCGGCTGGACCTATGTGGTGTGGCCCGAGTCGGCCGAGTTCTTCGGCACCCGCGGCCTGGTGAAGGTCCGGGGCACCGTCGACGGCCACCCGTTCCGGAGTTCGTTCATGGCCCTGGGGGACGGCACGCACAAGCTGCCCGTGAAGGCGGACGTCCGCAAGGCGATCGGCAAGGAGGAGGGGGACACCGTGACCGTCCGCCTGGAGGAGCGGATTTCCGGGTGACCAGGGGTGGGCGGGGGCCCGCCCACCCCGGCCTCACTCCCGCCGGTCGTGAAACCGCTTCCCCTCACACCCGGCCACCCTGGTGTGTACTCCACGAGAGCCTCTCGGTATGTTGCAGTGGCAAAGGGGGATCGCGTGGCACGGGATTACGACAGTCAACTGCTCGAATCGGTAGGGGTACGCCGCCGCAGGATGCGCGATGCCCTTCTCTTCGGCACGGGGCGCGCACGGCGCAGCGCCGACGAGCGGCTCGGGAAGGCGTTCGCGGGTATCGCCATCACCGCTGTGCTCTGCGCCGGCTGCGTCGGCTGGTCCTTTCTCCAGCACACGCTGGAGAAACAGAAGGCCGAGCAGGAGAAGCAGCAACAGCGGCAGGCGCAGCGGTACGAACCGCCGACGCATTCTTCCGGCCCGGAGAAGGGCCCCTGATCAACTCCGGCCGAGGAACCACCCGGTGGCCGAAAATGCATCAGGCAGGCGTTGCAGGCGATATTTCGCCGGGATCAGAAATGCGCCAACCGCACGACACACTTGGCCCAATTGGCCCGAAATTTCGGAATATCACGATGATAGGTTTCCGTAAGTGGTGAGCACAGCAATGACGTCCCGCTCGGAACTGAGCCGGGTGACCCTGGTCGGTGAGCGGCGCCGGGCCGACATCGTGCTGCCCTCGGACACCCCGATCGGTCAACTACTGCCGGACATACTCCAGTTGCTGGACGACCGCGCGGCATCGCGGCCCTTGACCAGGCAGTTGATCACCTCCGACGGTTCCGCCCTGCCGCACGACAGCACCCTCGCCTCGGCGGGCGTCAGCGACGGCGCCGTCCTGCGTCTGGTCAGGACCCACGCGGCGCCGCCCGCCCCGGTGGTCCACGACGTCACGGACCAGGTGGCCGACCATCTCGACCTCCAGGCCTGGCGCTGGCGTCCTGCCGCACGCAGGGTCTCCGCCGGGGCGTCGACCGTGGCCTTCTCGGTGATCGCCGCTCTGCTGGCCCGGCGGGAGGTCCCCCTGGGCACCCTGGCCGTCGCGCTGACGGTCGTCACCGCGGTCCTTCTTGTGGGCGGCACGCTGTTCGCCCGGATCGGCACGGGCAACCGCGGGCTGGCCACCGCGCTGCTGTTCGTCTCCGGCGGCCTCGGCATCCTCACGGCCTGGACCGCCGCCGACGCGTACGCGTGGTCGGGCCAGGCCCGGCTCGCCGCGGTGGCGACGGCGGTGGCCCTGGCTCTGCTGCTGCTCGGCTTCTTCTCGCCGCTCGGCCGCGGCGGTCTGATCGGCGCGGGTGCCACGGCGGTCGTGGCCGCGGTGTGGGAGGGCGTCGCCGCGGTGGAGTCGGATCCGGCCCGACTGGGCGCCGTGATGGCCGTGTTCTCCGTGGTCCTGCTCGGCATGCTGCCCCGGCTGGCCCTGATGGCGTCCGGCCTCACCGCGCTCGACGATCGGCGGTCGGGCGGGGTCTCCGTCAGCCGCCACGACGTCGCCGACGCACTGGCCGCCACGCACCGCGGACTCGCCCTCGCGACCGTGGTCACCGCGGTCTCGGCGACCGCTGCGGGCTGGCTCCTCACGCTGGCCGCCCGGCCGACCGTGTGGACGGTTCTCCTGCCCTCGCTGGTGGCGGTGGTACTCCTGTCGAGGGCGCGTGCGTTTCCCCTGGTGGCCGAGGTGGTGGCGCTGTTCTCCGCCGCGGCGGTGCTTCTCGTCCGCCTCGTGATGCTGTGGATGGACCAAGCCTCCGGGGGTGCGGGCCCCGTCGTCGTGCTCGGCGTGGCAGCGCTGCTGCCGCTGCTCGTTCTGTCGGTGGAGCCCCCCGAGCACGTACGGGTGCGGCTCCGGCGCACCGCCGACCTCGTCGAGTCCGTCGGCATGGTGGGGCTGTTCCCGCTCGCCATCGGTGTGTTCGGTGTGTACGGCCAGTTGCTCGACAAGTTCTGACATTCATGCGCGGGGCGGCTCCGGTCGGGGGATCGGAGCGGCGGAGGAGAAGGGCAGACATGCCGAACGGGAACAACTGGCAGGGTGACGTGCTGCGTGACCTGAGGGGTACGCCTCCCCAGCAGCACGCGACGGGGAACGACCCGGCACAGAGCCATGCCCAGGCGCAGCGTCGCAGCCCGGCGCAGGAGCAGTCCCCGGCGCAACAGCAACCCCACCCGCAGCCACAGCCACAGCCACAGCCACAGCCACAGCCACAGGAGCCTGCGGGAACAGGGGCACGGCCACCGGGCCGGAGCGCCGCCGCCTCGCACGGACCCTCCGTTCCCCCGACGCGTAGGCAACGCCCCGCCCGCTCCCCCGACTCCCGCCCCGTGGTCGACAGCGCGCTGACCGGGACGGCTCGCCGCCCCCAGCCGGGCGAGTCGGCGGCCGCGCGAATATCGCGCGCGGTACGCCGGATCGCTTCCTCGTCGGCGGCTCGGGAGGTCGCCGAGCTGACCCGGACCGCGGAGCAGATCCAGCAGCCGGTGACGACCGGCCGGCAGATCGCCGTCACCTCCATCCGGGGCGGTGCGGGCAAGACGACGGTGGCCGCGCTGCTCGGCACGGCGTACGCGCACTACCGCCACGACCCGGTCCTCCTCGTCGAGGCCGACCCGGCGCTCGGTTCGCTGCCGCTGCGCCTCGGTGCCGAGTCCCTCCGCTGGACCACGGCCGATGTGGCGGACATCGTGGAGCCGCAGATGTCGCTGCTCGACGTCACCGGCTATCTCGTCCAGCTCCCCGACAACGCCTGGCTGCTGCCCGGCAGTCAGGGCCGGATCGGGGCGATGCTGGACACGGCGGCGTACGAGCGGGTCATGGTGGCGCTGCGCCGCTACTTCGGAGTGACCGTGGTCGACTGCGAGACCCTGCCGGCCGAGGTCGCCCGCGTCGCGCTCTCGGCCGCCCAGGCCCGGGTGCTGGCCGTCCCCGCCACGCTGGACGGCATCAGCAGTACGTACGCGGTCCTCCAGTGGATGCAGGGGCTGCCCCGTCACATGATCGCCGGGACCGTGGTGGCGCTCACCAGCACGACGTCCCGCCCCGGGATCGACGTGGAGGCGGCCGCCGAGAGACTCCGGTCCACCGGTGCGGCCGTCCACGTCCTCCCTCACGACCGGCATCTGGCGGCAGGCGGAGAACTCCGCACCGAACTGCTCGCCCGGCCGACGCGGCTGGCCGCCACCCGGCTGGCCGCCGAGGTCTTCCAGCTCTCCCAGAAGCGCCGGTAACACCCATGAGTACCCGACTGGTTCACCGCCCCGCCCGGACCACCCGTCCGCCGGCCGCGCCCGCGCCCCGCACCATCGAGGCCCCGCCCAACCTTCCCGAGGGGAAGGCGGGCAACATCGCCATGTCGTTGCTGCCGGTCGCCGGGGTCATGTCGTCCGTGGTGATGATGACGGTCGTCCGCAACAGCCAGTTCGCCGCCCTCGGCGCGATCATCCTGGTCGTCACCGTGATCGGCTCCGTGGCCCTGCTGTTCTCTCAGCGTGGCAAGGCCCAGCGCACGCGCCGCACTCAGCGCGAGGCGTATCTCGCCTACGTGGAGGATCTGCGGGAGGAGCTCTCGGGCGAGGAGCGCGAGCGGCGTGAGCGCGCCGATGTCCTGAACCCTCCGCCGTACGCCCTGTACGACATCGTGCGGGACCCGGCGCGGCTCTGGGAGCGGCGCAGGGTCGACGACGACTTCCTGAGGGTGCGGGTCGGCACCGGTGAGATGCCCGTACGGGATCTGCAGATCGCCGAGCCGGGGTCGACGGTGCTCACCCCACCCGACCTCTTCATGCTCAACGAGGCGTCGGCGCTGGTGAACCGGTTCCGTAACGGCACCGAACTTCCGCTCACCGTCCCGCTGGACCGCATCGGCAACGTCAGTGTGATCGGCCCCCGCGAGGACTGTCTGCGGGTGGCCCGCGCCCTGCTGGTCCAGACGGCCTCCCTGCACGCGCCCGACGACGTGGCCGTCGCCCTCGCCGCGCCGGGGGACCGCATGGCCGACTGGGAATGGGCCAAGTGGCTGCCGCACCTGCTCGACACCGAGCAGTTCGACGGCCCGGTCGCCGCCCGCCGCATCGCCCCCTCCGCCCCGCAGCTCGCCCGGCAGATCGGGGCGGAGCTGCGTCGCCGGGCCTCGTACGCGGCCGAGGTCCGCCGGGGCCTGGCCGGCCGGGACGCGCTGTCCATGAACTCCCGGCTGCTCGTCGTCACCGACGGGCACGGCGAGGACGCGGTGGATCTGCCGCGCCCGGACGACGCCGTCGGCCTGCGGGAGATGGGCGTCACCGTGCTGCATCTGCTGGAGCAGCGGGTGCAGGAGCCGGGGCACGTCAGCGTGCGGATCACGGTCGACGGCGCGGACGTGACCATCGAGGACCTGCGTACGCCGGAGCCCGTGGAGGCGCACGGCACGGTGGACGAGGCGGGCATCCCGTTCGCGGAGGGTCTGGCTCGGATGCTCGCGCCGCTGCGGCTGTCCGCGGAGTCCCTGGGGGACGCTCCGTTGTCCGGTCCGGTGGAGTTCGCGGCGATGCTCGGTATCGACGACGTGGCCCGGCTCGATCTGGACCGGCTGTGGGCACCGCGCGGCGAACGCGCCTTCCTGCGCGTCCCGATCGGCATCAGCGACTCCCACGAGCCGGTGCTGCTGGATCTCAAGGAGTCCTCGGAGCTGGGGATGGGCCCGCACGGTCTGTGCGTGGGCGCGACGGGTTCGGGCAAGTCGGAGCTGCTGCGCACCCTGGTCCTGGCCCTCGTGGCCACCCATCCGCCGGAGGATCTGGCGCTCGTGCTGGTCGACTACAAGGGCGGGGCGACGTTCGCGCCGTTCGCGGAGCTGCCGCATGTGGCCGGGGTCATCACCAACCTGGAGAACCAGGCGGGGCTCGTCGAGCGGGTCCACTCCTCCCTCGCCGGCGAGGTCAGGCGCCGCCAGCAGGCCCTCAAGGACGCGGGGAACGTCGCGGACATCGGGGACTACGCGGCCCTGCGCGCCGAGAAGCGGCCGGATCTGGACCCGCTGCCGCACCTCTTCGTGGTGATCGACGAGTTCGGGGAACTCCTCACCGCAAAGCCGGACTTCATCGACCTCTTCCTCTCCATCGGCCGCATCGGCCGCTCCATCGGCGTCCACCTCCTGCTCTCCAGCCAGCGCATCGAGGGCGGCAAGCTCAAGGGCCTGGACACCTACCTCTCCTACCGGCTCGGGCTGCGCACCTTCTCCGCCGACGAATCCCGTACGGTCCTGGAGACCACGGACGCCTTCCACCTGCCGCCGCTGCCGGGCTTCGGCTATCTGAAGGTCGACACAAGCCACTACGCCCGGTTCAAGGCGGGTTATGTGTCCGGCGCCTACCGAGGCCCGGTCCGCAGACACAACGAGGAGGAGGCCGGCCCGCTGGCACTGCCGTACGAGGCGTTCAACACCCTGGCCGGACCGGACGAGGCGCGGCAGTCCCCGGAACCGGCGTCCCGTCGCCGGGAAACGGGACCCACGGAACTCGGCGTCATGGTCGACCAGTTGACCGGAGCCGCCGCTGCCGTACGGAGTATCTGGCTGCCGCCGCTGCCCACGGCCACGGCGCTGGACACGGTCGCCGGTCCACTGGACATCGGGCCGAACGGGATGCGACTGGCGGGAGCGGTCGCAGAAGGACGCCGGACGCCGCTCCGCGTGCCCGTCGGTCTGCTCGACGACCCGGCCAGACAGTGGCAGGGCCAGTGGTTCCTGGACCTGACCGTGGCAGGCGGTCACGCGGCGGTGATCGGCGGACCGCAGTCGGGCAAGACGACCCTGCTGCGCACGCTCGTCCTCTCCCTCGCCCTCACCCACACCCCAGGCGAGATCGGCGTGTACGGACTCGACCTCGTCGGCGGAGGACTGCAGGCGCTGTCAGGTCTGCCGCACGTCGGCGGCATAGCCGGCCGCGCCGACCGGGAGCGGGCGGCGCGCACCGTCGAGGAGGTCCGCACGATGCTCGCGCTGCGCGAGGACCTCTTCCGCGAGCACGGCATCGACTCGGTCGATCAGCTGCGCACCCTGCACGCGGCCGGCCGGCTCCCCGAACTGGCTTCGGCCGAGATCCTCCTCGTCATCGACGGATTCGGTGCGCTCCGTGACGACTTCGACGAGCTGGACGACGCGATCGCCGACATCCTCAAGCGCGGTGGCGGCTACGGCATCCATGTCGTCGCGGGCATGCTGCGCTGGAACGACGTACGCATCGCCATCCAGTCCAACTTCGGTACGCGCGTCGAGCTGCGCCTCAACGACCCCGGCGAGTCCGGCATCGACCGCAAGCTCGCGGAGACCCTGTCGCCGGACGAGCCCGGTCGCGTCCTCACCGACGGAAAGCTCTTCGCCCAAGTGGCGCTCCCCCGTACGGACGGGGTCGGCGACACGACGGACCTCGGCGCGGTCCTGGAACGCACCGCCCGCACGGTCCGGGCCACCTGGAGCGGCGAAGTCGCGCAGCCGGTACGGGTGTTGCCGCAAGTCCTGGAACCGCACTCGCTGCCGGGCCCGGCCGCCGAGCCCACCCGCGTACCGATCGGGCTCGACCAGTCGGCGCTCGCGCCCGTACTGCTCGACCTGTTCCACCACGACCAGCACCTGCTGGTCCTGGGGGACAGCGAATGCGGTAAGACGAACCTGCTGCGGACCGTCGCGCACGGCCTCGTCGACCGCTACGGCGAGGACGATCTGGTGTTCGCCGTGATGGATCCGCGGCGCTCGCTGCGCGGCGTGGTCCCTGACGAGCTCAACGGGGGTTACGCCTACAACTCGAAGCTGTGCGCGGGCCTTTCGGCGGCCATCACAACCGAACTGGAGAAGCGGCTTCCCGACGAGAACGCCCGCCTGGAGGACCTGGAGCCCGGCAACTGGGGCAAGGGCCCTCGCATCGTGGTGCTGGTCGACGACTACGACGTCCTCACGACCGCCGGGCAGTCCCCTCTGTCGCCCTTCCTCCCGTACATCCCCTCGGCGGTCGACATCGGCCTTCACTTCGTCCTGACGCGCCGGGTCGCCGGTGCGTCGCGCGGCATGTACGAGCCGCTGGTGCAGGGGCTGCGGGAGTCGGGGGCCTCGGCGCTGCTGATGGCGGGCGACCGCAGCGAGGGCCAGCTCTTCCCCGGTGTGTACGCCTCGCAACAAGCGCCCGGGCGGGGCGTGTTCATCCGCAGAGGCCAGCCGAACCGCCTGATCCAGACGGTGTACGCGCCGATGTGAGACGAGGGCACGGCGCAACGCCCTCACACACCCACCACCGATCGACGAAGGACCGGACGACCACGCCATGACCAAGGACGTCATCGCCCTCACCCCCCGGATGCCCGACCCCTGGGCCGTACTGGCGGGGCTGCTCTCGGGCGGCCCGGACAAGCTGGTGGGCACGCGGGGCGAGGGGGCCGTGATCCAGCTCTGCGACGCGGAGGGCCGCCCGCTCGTCTCCGTGGAGGCGCCGCTGCTGGTCTCCGTCGAGGGCGAGGCCGAGCGGCTGCTCGGGACCACGGCGCCCCCGGTCCCGTACTGGTGGACGGAGGCGCGCGCCACGACGGGCGTCGCCGAGGCGGAACAGCTCGCGGGCACGTTCGCGGCCCGGCTGGCCACGCTGGTGGGCGGCTCCGCCTGGCCGCCGGACGCGGTCGGTTCGATCGCCGTGGTGAAGACCGACGGCGTGAGCGTGGCCCCCGAACCGGCGGCGGACCGGCCCGCCATCGACGTGCTCACCGACAAGGTCGCGGTCGTCATCCAGGACCGTCCGGTGGTGGCCATGACGGCCTGGCTCTCGGACGCGTTCCGCGCGGCGGCCGAGGCCGGTCTCGGCCTCCAGATCGTCAGCCCGGCGGGCTCCACGCTCTCCCCTGCCGTACGGGACGCGCTGGGCGGCCGGCCGTCCCGCTGGATCGTCCAGGACGAACGGGACGGCTACTACGACGGCCTGACCGGCGCCGTACTGCGCTGGCAGGACGGCGCGTTCGACCCGGTCCTCTCCCCCGACGCCACCGAGGACGACCCGCGCACGCCGGTGGCGGCCGCCTACCAGGAGGTTCACGAAACCGGCGACCGCCAACTGGGCCTGACCTTCCGCATGGTCCACCCGGCGGACGAGCGGCTGGTGCTGGGCGGGGGCCTGGAGACGGTGTGGCGGGAACTGACGGGCGAGCCGCCGGCCGGCTGGGGCACGTCGGAACCGGCGAACCTCCCCTGGTCGCTGCGCCGGCTGACCGACGTCGCGCACGAGCGGGCACCCGCCCCGACCTGGCTGGTCGTGGTCGGGAATCGCGCGCGACCGGGGATCGCGACCGTGCGCATCACCCGCACGCAGGCGGGGGTGGAGGAGGAGGTCACGCTCGCCTTCGGCTACGGCGCCGGGGAGGAACCTCCGCTGGACGCCTTGCCCGCGGCCGCCGAGGCGCTCGCCACGCGCCACCACCTCCAGTCGATGCTCGTACAACTTCGCAAAGCGCGCCGCGATGTGGCCGTGCCCCCACGCTTCGAGGGCCCCGGGGTCCCGCTGGCCTTCGTGCTGGGTGCGGAGGAGGTCCGCACCATGCCGGGCGACCGGGCACGCCGCACTCCGCTGGCCGAACAGCCGGTGCCGCTCGGCCCGAAGACCAGGCAGGCGCTGTACTACCCGTTGCCGGGGGACCCTTCGGATCTGTCGGGGTGGCAGGACTTCGAGAGACTGGTGCGGCACCTGAAGGGGGCGTAGTTCTTCGTCGGCCGCAATCTGGCCGATTGCAGATTGCAGTAGCGATGCCGAGGTTGATAGACAGAGGCGTACGCGTACGTTCGTTCGACGTATGCGATGTGCTCGGTGGAGTTCGATGGAGCGGGGGATGTCATGAAGTTCGACATGGGGGCGTCGGTCCTGTCGAGGCTGTTGTCGGATTCGCAGTTGGCGAGTACGGATCTGGGGACGCTGATCCAGCAGTTGATCGCGGCTGCGGAGCCGTTGGAGGGGAAGTTCAACGGGGCGGGGAAGGTCGCGTTCGATGACTTCAAGACGCGCTCGGACGAGATCACGAAGGCGTTGAACGCATCGCTGTCGGGGATTCTGGGCGGCCAGGCGGGGATGGACGCGGCGTTCGGTTCAGGTGATCAGGAGCAGGACGAGAACGCGAAGACGCAGATGGCGTCGGCGAATTTCGACGCGGCGCGCTTCGGCGGTCGCTGACACTGAGCGCGGCGACCGGTTTCGTACAGGCTTTTTTCAACGGGGAGTTGAGGATTGATGGCAGGCAGCACGGATCGGCGTTCGTACGACACGGGTGCTTCGACGGAGGTGCAGGCGGCACTCCAGTCGGTGATCAGCCGTTTGGAGCAGGTGATCACGGCGCGCGACGCGCAGGTGAAGGCGGCGATGAACGACTTCGCGGCCGATGGTGTGGCGGATGAGTACCACGGCAAGGAGCTGCGGTGGTACGCGACGTCGCAGGAGGTGCGGAACATCATCCGGCTGCTGCGGACGACGTTGGAGAAGAACGACGGGACGGCCGCGCAGACGCTGGCGCGGGCGAAGGCCGCGGTCGACAGCATCGGCTGACGCCCGGGGTGGTGTCGTGTGGTCGCCCACTGTGCGGGTGGGCGGGCGGTTCGGCTTTGTTGTGCGTACGGGGGGATGTGGGATGACCGGGTGGGATATTAAGCCGCAGGGTGTGCAAGGCCAGTTGAAGGTCGTCGGGGTGCATGCCGGTGAGCTGGAGAAGGCGCTGAACGCGCTGATGAAGGACCTCGGGGAGGCAGCGCAGTCGGCGGGGACCGCGGTTCCGGGGACGGCTGCGAGTACGCCGTTGCACGGTCCGGTGGCTCCGGGGCAGGCGCCGTTGTCGCGGGCGGCGTCGGGGCCTGTGGCGGCGGCGCTGGGTGAGTATGTGACGGCGCGGCAGGCGCAGTTGAAGTCGATGTCGGAACGGATCCAGGCGGCTGTGCTGGGTGCGGCGACGGCGACGAACGAGTATGTGGAGGGCGACCTCGACACGGCGAAGCAGGCGCAGGACGCGGCGAAGTCGGTGCGTCTGGACGTGCTGAAGGACCTGCGGGGTGCGAAGTGAGTGATGACCAGCCGGTGGTCCTGGAGGGCATCCCGGTCTTCACGGGCGACCTCGCCCTGCTGGACGCCACGGTCAAGGAGCTGACCAAGGACGGGGCGAAGATCGCCACGGCCGCGGGCGACATCCATAGCAGCTTCGGCGGTCTGCAGGCCTTCTACCAGGCCCCCGAGGCCGATCAGCTGTTCGCGACGACGAAGCCGGTCGCCGACCGCGGGGCGGCGCTGAAGTCCGACCTGGCCACGATCACCGGTGCGCTTGGCACGTACTCGGACGAGGCGTACCCGCTGGTCGAGAAGCTGAGGCAGCTCAAGCGGGACGCGGGTGCGTTCCTCGTCAAGGTCAACGCGGACGACGAGTGGCGCGAGGACGGCGACCTGGTCGAGGAGAACAACAACCGCCGCAACGAGATCGCTGAGACCTGGGCGGCGTTCCAGGCGGTGGAGCGCGCCTGCTACAACAAGATCATCTCCCTGGTTCCCACAGGGAAGCCGCTCACGACGAACGACGGCTCGGGCGGCCGGCACATGTACGGGTATGACGCCGAGGCCCTGAAGCAGGCCAAGGGACTGCCCTGGGGCGATCCGGTCAAGGAGTCCACCCGCTGGTACCAGTTCTACGAGCACGTCTGGGACTTCGGCAAGGGCTTCGTCGTCGACGGCGTCTGGGGCACGGTCAAGGGCCTGGGCACCCTGTTCGGAACCGAGGGCTGGGACACCGCCAAGCAGGCCTGGACGGGCCTGGGGAACCTCGCCACGGGTGTGATCCTCACCGTCGCCGCTCCGCACGCGTTGTGGCTGACCCCGGAGAAGGACCTGCCGGGCTTCGCCCGGGACGCGCGCAACGCGATGAAGGAGACCGGCAAGGCGCTGATCGCCTACGACCAGTGGGGCGAGAACCCGGCGCGTGCCGGGGGCGCGGTCACGTTCAACGTCCTGACGACGGTCTTCACCGGCGGCGCCGGGGGCGGCGCCTCGGGCGCCGGCAAGGCGGCCGCCGCGGCGAAGGCCCTCTCCTTCGCGAACAAGGCGAGCCGCGTCGTCGACCCGACGACGTACCTCTTCAAGGGCGCCGGAGCCGGCCTCACCAAGATCAGCGATGTGATGGCCGGCCTGAAGGGCACGGGCAACATCGAGATCCCGCCCCTGCCACCAGGTTCTGTCACCCTGCCGGACGGCGCGTACAAGGCACCCGACGGCACTCTCACTCTGCCCGAAGGCGCGGCTGTCCCGGAGGCCGCGTTCGAGATCCCGAAGGGCTCGGTCAAGCTCCCGGACGGGGCGGAGATCCCCACCGGAGCGGTCGACCTCGGCGACGGCATCGTCCGCCTCCCCGAAGGCATGGCCCCGCCCGCAGGATCACTGCCGATCCAGGAGGGCACCCTCAAACTCCCCGAGGGCACCACCGCGCTACCGGAGAACGCGGTCGAACTGACCGCCCCGGACGGAAAGACCGTCTACGTCGACCACGAGGGAAACATTCTCGCGGCAGACGGCACCCTCAAACAGCACCACACCGACGCCCCCCAGGGGAACCCGCCCACCGGCGCCTCCACCAGGACGGACGCGGACAGCCCGCTGCCCCGCACACCGGCAGAACAGTCGGCCTTGGTCGGCGCGGGCGCACGGGGCGGCAGCGACACGGTACGACTGGGCTCGGACCTGAGCGACGTGGGGCGGGTCGGCGACGACCTCGGCCGTACGGGCGACGACGCCACGAACCCCGACAGGGCACCGGGCGGCACCGCGAACAACGTGCCGACGAACAGCGCGGACAACGGCACGCACGGCGGCGGCTCGCGGGGCGGTCAGGGCGGGCACATCCCGGCGAACAGCCTGGACAGCGGAACGTCCAGCTCACCCCACACAAACAGCGCCGACGCGGGAGACGGCCAAGCGGGAGTACGCACGGGAGGAAATAGTCAGGGTGGTTCGGGTGGTTTGGGAACTGGCAGCGCCATCCCTGGAGCGTCCGCCGGGGACGCCAGTAGCCGCAACATCCCCGCTCGAACGCCGGACGAAGCTGCTGCAGTCGCGGAGTATGAGGCGGCTCGTGAGGTGCCCCCTTCCGACCGGACACCTGAACAGCGCGCGGCAATCACCCGAGAACACGTACGACTGGCGAACGAGGGTGGACCCTGGTTCAACAAGAACTATGACGAGATCGGCCGTCGCGAGAGTTCACGTCGAAAGGTCGACGGCCAGCTTCTTCCCAAGCTTGCCCGCCGGGAGGGCGGTGGCTGGATAGCAGCTGACGACCTGCCGTACGCAAGCGGTGAAAGCTTTCTGCTGGAGCCCATCCACCGAGGTCGCTCCACCGTCGGGCCTGACGACTTGAAGCACTTGGATGAGGTCTCGGCTAAGCGCAGAGCAGGCATGGACCTCACGGCAGCGAAGGAGCACTACAGAACCGACCGCTCCGCCGCCAATGCCAACGCACTCGCCACGGCGCAGGAAAGGTTTGACAGAACGGTTGGCGTAGGAGTGTCAAACAACAGCAAGCTTGGAGAGGCTTTGGGCGAGGAGGCGGCCCGTCGCCACCTCATGCTGCAGGGGAGGTTCGAGGGCGCCCGGGAGGTCACCGACCTTCCCCAGACACCGAATGGCTCCAAGAGGTTCGATCAACTCTGGCGGACCAACGAGGGCAAGCTGGTTATCGTTGAAGCGAAGGGGCCCAAAGCCGACTTGGACTGGCGGCGAGGCAACGGAGATCTCGACAGTGGCACCATGGTGAAGCAAGGCACATTGGAATACATCCGCACCATACTCGCGGACATGGAATCACGCGCCCTGGTATCACCACTCGACGCCAAGTACGCCGCAGAGATCCGGTCGGCAATCGACGACAAATCTCTGCAGTACGTTCTCGTCCACGCTTCCGAAAACCACGGAACGTACGCTGGGGCTCAATTGAAGTACTTCAAAATCTTCTGAGGAGTAGTACGTTGACAGTCACCGTTTCCCGCCACTCCTTCCCGACGGGGAATGCAGCGGAGGGACTTGCCGTACTCCAGAACAACGCTGAAGCGCTGATCGAAGGATTGGAAGCCGACTCCACCCGCCTGGGTGAAGCATTCCAGCTAACGCTCACGCTCGCGAAGTCGCACTGTCTTCTGGATACGGAGGCATCCCTCCTGCCTACCTGGAAGGCGTGGGTCAACGCCATGCAGGTAGGCTCTGCGACGTTCGCCACGACGAGCACGTCAGAAGAAGTGGTGCACTGCCGAATCGCAGAGAAGGATCGGGCACTCCGGACGACAGGTCCGCAGAGCTATACACATGCGGGAACTTGGCTGACAGCCTTCTACCTCTCGATGGTCTGCAGGGAGAAGGGCAGGCTGACCGAGTTGTGTCAAGTTCCGGTATCTCTGCTCAGAGAGTCCGGGGCATCTCACGACGAGTTTCTCTACGACTGGGTGGAGACTCTCCAGGCGTACTGGCTCGGCGAACCGGACCTGGGAGCCAAGTTGGTGGCAGCAATCGATGGCGCGGATCTCCAGAGCGACCGGATCAATGCCCCCCAGACGGCCGCAAACCTTCTCTACCCGCCGATGGAAATGTTCCACCGCCTGGTCCGTGATGATCACGGCGGATTCAATAGGGCATTGGCGGATGCTATCCAGTGGCACAAGGAGTACTGGAGCACAGAGGGCAACGCTCTCCAGGCCACCGGCCTAGTTGCCCTCCCGCCTCTTGCTTTGGCGTGCCTCGCCTACGACATGGGCGTCCCCGTCGACGTAGAGTCCGACTATCTCCCCATCGCCCTCCTGGAACGAGACTGGGCAGGCGAGTTTCCGACCTGAGACCAATATCGCTCGGAAGGCCAAAGGCCGTAGCGGGCATGCGCGAGGTCAAATGTCGACGGGCTGGGATCGGGCCTCACCTACGCGGTACTCGGCCAGACACCCCATCATCCGACCCACATAGCTCTGCGGAGACACCGCAAACCCAAGGCGTAGCGGTGCGACGAGGCTGCCAATGTTCGCTGGAGCCCGAGCCGGATCGGCGACTTGGGTCGTGCATCTGCGTTTTCTCGTCCTTTATCACGCACCAGTGTGAGGCTTGAAAGGAGCCAAGGCCACCGCAAGAAGAAGGTACCCCAATGGACGAAGATATCAGGAATTTTTTCAGGGCATACCTGGATCTTGAGCGGGGCTACGAAAACACAGGAAAGCTGAGGCCCACATTGCTGAGCTTCAGTGATTCCTACATCGAATCGATCCGCGATGGGTTCGAGCAGATCATGTCGGACAATTCCTTCGGGCCCGAGGAGTACGAAGGTTTGACGGACATAGAGTTCCCAGATAAGGAAACCCTGCACATCTACCTCAGAAATATGTACGACTATCTTTTCAACGATGCATCAGAGCAGCCGATGCCGCCGGGCTACTAGTGGCCTGCACCAGGGGCTGAACCTGGCCCTATCGCGCGAATTACGATAATGAATATCGGATGAGTTCCAAGACCGATTCAGAACTAGACAGCAAACAGTTTCCGTGCCGAGCCCATCCTCCCCGCGCGCCTGCACTCGGCGGACTACCCAGCTGATTCCCCTGGTCGCTCGCGACACCGGGGGGCTCTACCCTTTACCGACATGGGCATATGCATTGACGTACTGATCGTCGACTGGGACCACCTCATGTCCGCGCCGGGCGATGATCAGCGGTACGGGATACTGCACGACGCCGCCATCTCGGTGGACGACGACGAGGACGCCTGGCAGGACCGTTCGCCGTCCGTCGGGCCTCAGTGGTTCTGGCCCTCTCCCCCGGCCATCGGCTGGTTCGGGAAGTTCGACTTCGGGAACGTCGGCTCCTCGTACAAGGATCATTTCGTGGCGAGCGAGCAGTGGGAGGAATTCCGGGCGTTCGTCGCGCCTGAAGTGCGGTCGGCCGTGGACCGGTTCATCGATCCGCTCTTCTGGGGCGGGCTGGAGTACATGGCCGATCGAGAGGACGGCGAGGGAGCCGCGGCGCACGAGTCTGTGGTCCTGCCTCCGGCGCCGGCGGATCACCTCCTTTGGTGTCCGCCGGAAGCTGTCCCTTCGCTGAACCTTCTCTGGGATTCCGTCGACGCCGAACTCGCAGCGCTCCGTGAGCCGTTCGAGCGGTACGTCAGCTTCGGCTTCGGGAGGGTCAAGGACTTCGACACGTTCGCCGGACTGCTCCGCGGGTGGGGTGACGTCATCGGCGAAGCCCAGCAGCGCGGCTGGGGCGTCGTCGGGCTGCGCTGTTGAGCGACAGGCTCAGTCCAGCGTCGCGTTGCCCTCCAGCTTGCGGCGTTCCCGCTTGTTGGGGTGGCGGATGACCACGCCGGCCATGCCGCCGGACCCGGTGAGCCGGATCAGTGGAGTGCCCGGGAGGCGGTCGGGCGTGGTCCTGTCCTTCAGGCCGCCGAAGCCGGGGTTCATGCCGGTGGTGTCCGTGGCCCAGCCGTCCGGGATCACGATCGTGACGCCGGAGGTCTCCCCGTACGCCTCCACCACGACCTCCGCGAGGCGGCACTCGACCCGGGTGAAGTCGAGGCTCACCCCTCCCACCCCCGCGTGCGCGATCACGTGCCCGGGGACCTCCCAGCGGCCGGGGCCCCGGGACTCGCCGTACATGCCGCCCTTGAGCACCAGCGGCGGCAGGTTCTCCGCTGGTGCTGACGGCGGCTTCGGCAAGTCGGCCGTCAGGACGGCCAGTTCGGCGTACGTCTTGGACGTCAGCGCCTGTTCCAGGCGGGAGTCCAGCTCATCGAGGTCGATGCGCCCGTCGGCCGCCGCATCGCGCAGTTGCTCCACCACTGCTTCTCGGTCGTCGTGAGAAGCGCGGAGCTCTCCTGGCGGGACGGGGCGTGGCATGGGATCCGGGGACTGAGCAGTCATGATCCCAAGAATAGGCAGTCGGTGGACCGGGCGAACAGGGCCCGCGCATCGCGAGCGCCGCCCCTGCGACGCGCTCGTACCGGCGTAGCGAGCGAATGTCCGCAGGCACGCAGGCACGCCCGTGGCCCGTGGCCCGTGGCCCGTGGCCCGTGGGGAAGGCTCCCTCAGCCCAGCCAGTTGCCGAAGCGGACCGCCGACGGCGTCACGCCCAGGCTCGCCTCGCCGAAGGAGATGCTGCCCTTGGTGACCGGGCCCGTGCGGCTGCCCTTGAAGAGCCAGACGCCGCCCTGGTTGGTGTTCTCGCCGGGGGCCGCCACCGCCAGGGTGGCCGGTACGTTCTTGGCTCCGGCCACCACGTGGACCTCGCCGCCGAAGCCGTCGCCCTGCTCGTCGACGCCCGGGACGTCTGCCGTGGACTGGCCGATCACCTTCGTGTCGGCGCCTGTGATGCCCGTGGCGCGGCCCTTGAAGACCAGGACCCCGCCGGCGTCCTTCGCCGTGCCGACGTCCTCGCCCGGCAGGCCCACGACGACCTCGCCGTAGCCGTCGCCGTCCAGGTCCCCCACCGCGACGCTCGCACCCATGGCGTCGCCCCGCTCGTCGGCGCCCGGTACCCCGGCGGTGGCCTGGGTGATCCACTTCGGCTTCACGGAGGTGTTCTGGCCCTTGGGGCCGCCGAGGGCGACGGCCACCGCGCCGCCCTTGCTCGGGAAGTCCACGTCGCTGTCCAGGCCGGTGGGCTGCCGGGTGAGGACCAGGTCCGGGTACGCGTCACCGTTGACCGAACCGACCGTCACCGAGGCGTGGTTGAGGTACGTTCCCGGCGCGGTGACGATGGGGGTGTGGGTGAAGCCCGTGCCGGTCGACAGGTACAGCGACGTCCCGCCGCAGTCCGGCTCGTCGTTGCAGCCGGTGCTTACCAGCAGGTCGTCCTTGCCGTCGTTGTTGATGTCCGCAGCCTGTACACCCTCGTAGGTCGTGACTCCGTCGGCGGTGAGCGCCGTGCGGGTGTTCCCGACCGAGCCGTCCGCGCCGATGTTCTCGCTCAGCACGATCTTCCCCGCCCAGTCGGCGTTGTCGATCCCGGCCACGTCCGCCCGGCCGTCGCCGTCGAAGTCGCCCACCGCTTCGCCCTGGCTCTGGCCATGGCCCTGGAACTCGGCGGCTCGGGTGCCTGGACCGCTCTTGCCGCCGAACAGGATGATCGGGCGGCCGGTTCCGGCCGAGACCAGCAGGTCGGTGTAGCCGTCGGCGTCGATGTCGGCGGGCGCCGAACCGCCGAAGCGCGCGTTCGCGGTGGCCGAGCCGGGGATTCCGGGCGTGTTCTGGTTGATCACCTGGTGCCGGGCCGGGTTGATGCCCTTCGCGTCGCCCGGATAGACCACCACGTAACCGGCCTTGTTGATGCCGGACACGGTCCCGTCGGGCACCGAGGCGATCATGTCCTCGTAACCGTCTCCGTTGAAGTCGACCGGCTGGCGTACGACGGAGGACGGCGCGGCCGCCACCGCCGTACCGGAGAGGGCCGGGGCGGCGGTCGCCGTGGCGGCGAGCGTCACGAAGACCGCCGAAGCGGTACGGAGTCGAGAAGTCGGCATGGGTCATCCCCCCGGATGCGCGCGTACGTACTACGGGCGGGCCTGCCGCCCTCCGTCTGCCCAGAAAGACCATCCATGCGGCGAATGGTTGTGCATCCCCCCGTCCTGGACGTTCACCCCTTGGCCTGCCAGGAGGTGAACGTCCGGGAGTTGCCTGCGCGGCTGGCTCCGGCGCCGTCTCCTTGCGTTATCGGCAAGACTGCAGGCGTCAGGCGCAGTGCAGCGTACGCTCGACCTCATGGCTCATGCACACCAGCACCACCACGGTCAGCACCACCACACCCCGCACCGCCACGATCAGCACCACCACGACTCCGGCGCGACCCCCGACGGCCTTCCCGAGATCCTCGACCTCGACGCCGCCCTCTTCGCGCCCCACCTGACCGCGCTCACCGGACGTATCGCCTGCCTGGCCGGTGACGACGTCCGGCACATCGTCGACCTCGGCTCGGGTACCGGAACCGGCACGTTCGCCCTGCTGGAGCAGTTCCCGACCGCCCGTGTGACCGCGGTCGACAGCTCCCCCGCGATGCTGGAGCGGCTCGTCTCGGCGGCCCGCGAGCGGGGGCTGGGCGACCGTGTGCGCACGCTGGAGGCCGACGCCGGTGCGGGTCTGCCGGGAGTGGCCGACGCCGACCTCGTCTGGGCGTCGGCGTCCCTGCACCACCTGGACGACCCCGCGACCGCCCTGGCCGGCATCCGCGCCGCGCTGCGCCCCGGAGGGCTGCTGGCCGTCGCGGAGGTGGACGGGATGCCGTCCTTCCTGCCCGCGGGCGGTGGGCCGGGCGAACTGGAGGCCCGCTGTCGCGCCGCGCTCGACGGTCTGCACGCCGAGCGGTTGCCGCACCGGGGTGCCGACTGGGGCTCCCTGCTGACGGCCGCCGGTTTCTCCGTCGAGCAGGAGCGCGCCGAGCCGTGGGAGCTGCGCGCCCCGCTGCCCGGGGGAGCGGGCCGGTACGCCTTCCTGGTCTTCGAGCGGATCCGCGGCTCGCTCGACGGGCGCGTCGACGCCGACGACCTGGCCGCGCTCGACCGGCTGATCGACGGCGGGCCCGAGGACGTACGCCACCGCGACGACCTCGTCGTACGGTCCACGCGCCGGACCTGGATGGCCCGCCGCCCCGCCTGACCGGTGCCGGGGCGGGCACGGTCCTGTCAGGTCCGGTCCGGCCTGGCCCGGCCCGGCCCGGCCCGGCCCCGTCATGGTCCGGCACCGATCAGGCCTCAGACCGTGCGCAGCTCCCATCCCCGCGCCGTCCGCGTGACCTCGCGGAAGCCGTGGCGGTGCAGGGCGTCGATCTCGTCGACGTCCTCGGGATACGCGCAGGTGATGAGACGGTCGATGCCGCAGAGAGTCAGCCAGTCCCGGGCCTCGGCGAGCAGCCGGGCAAGGGTCTGCTCGGCCCCCTCCGGAGCGTCGGCGTCCACCTCGACATCGGCCAACTCCGCCAACCCGCCCCCGCGACCGACACGTTCGGGTCGGTCGAGAGTGGTGTCCAGCTCCAGGTGGCCCAGCACACGGTCACCGTCGAAGGCGGTGAAACGGGTACCGAGGGAGCCCAGCGTACGCAGGAGGGTCGGGCGTTCCCGCCCGGTCTGCTCACCGGTGTCGGGCAGTCCGCGCACCTCGGCGAGCAGCAGCACCTCCGTGGCGCCCGTGTGCACGAACCCCGCCCGCTCCAGCGCTGAGCGGACATGCGGCCAGACAGCGGGGATGCCGTACACCCCCGGGCAGGGAAGTGTTCCGTCGGCCTGAACCCCGCGGGCCTGCCACCGCTTGGCGGTCGCCAGGCACGCGGAGAGCAGAAGGTCCGCCGCCTCCGAGGAGGCGGTGCCGGCGGACCCGGGGCCGATGCCGTCGCCGGGGTGGTGCACGACCCATTGAACGACCGCGGCTCCCCGGTAGTCGGGGCCGACGTCCGATTCGTCGCGGTAGCGGTGCAGGTGGGCCGCCGCGACGACGCGACCGTGGTGCTCGGTCACGAGCGTGAGCCGCTCCGCGACCCACGGGTCGACGACGTACTCGTCGGGCCGCGCCTCAAGGCTGCTCAGGACGGTGTTGACCGAGGTGCTGACGCCGGGAAGCACCGCGGCGGCATGGCGGTTCACCAGGTCGGTCAGCTGGTGGCGGTCACTGCGCCGGAAAGTGCGCACGGCGGGGGAAGAAGACATGGCGATCCTCTGGAGGGAAGTGAGGGAAACCGCCATGCGATGCGGCACACCACGACGGTAACAGAGTGACGGAAAGGGTCTTGGCCCGAACCCGATGGCTCACACGGGCTTCCACGGCCTCCACGGAGCGGGCGCTCGGTCACGTGGAGGACGCTTGACCTCCGCCGGACGATCGCCCTGTCGTGACGGCGGTGATCACCGCAGCGATCACCGCAGCGGTTAGGAACTGCCCTCGATCCGCCGCTTCATCGGCTGCCAGGCAGCAGGCAGGATGAGCCAGGACCGCTAAGCCGCTGAGCCGCTGAGCCAGAACGACGGAAAAGGAGCGACGCGTGCGATTCGCGCTGGAAGCACTGCTGGTCGACCTGCCGGACGAGCAGGTCGCCGAGGCTTGCGCCTTCTACCGGTCGCGGGCGGCAGGCCGTGGGCCCGCCGACTTCGCGGAGCTGAAGGAGGCGCGGGCGAAGAAGCCCGTGCCCCGTGCCGTCGTTCCGCCGCCCCTCGAAGAGACGGTCGAGGCCGCCGGGGTACGCGTCCCGGTCCGCGTCTTCCTGCCCGCCGACGGTCCGCCCCGGGGCGTCTACCTGGGCATCCACGGCGGCGGCTTCTACATGGGCACCGCCGCCCAGGGCGACGAACGCCACCGCGCGCTCGCGGACGCCCTGCGCATCGCCGTCATCGGCATCGACTACCGGCTCGCGCCCGAACACCCCTGGCCGGCCGCCCCCGACGACTGCGAAGCGGTGGCGCTCTGGCTCGTCGAGCAGGCCGAAACCCGCTTCGGGACCTCGCGGCTCGCGATCGGCGGCAGTTCCGCCGGAGCCACCCTCGCCCTCGCGACCCTCCTCCGGCTGCGGGACCGCGGCGTCGTCGACCGGTTCGCCGGGGCCGCGCTCCGCTTCGGCACCTACGACCTGAGCGCGCACACCCCGAGCGGCCGCCTCATCGCGGACGAGTACTTCATCCAGGCGTACGTCGGCCACGTGCCGGACCGCGACCGCACCCTTCCCGACGTCTCGCCCCTCTACGCCGACCTGAGCGGCCTTCCTCCGGCGCTGCTGGTCGTCGGCGGCGAGGACATCCTGCTGGAGGACAACCTGACCCTGGCCGGGCGGCTGTCGGCCGCCGGGAACGACGTCGAGCTGCGCGTCTACCCGGCCGCACCCCACGGCTTCACCGGACACCCCACCGCCCTGGCCGCCACCGCGATCGACGGCGTCAACTCCTGGCTGAGCGAACAGATCAGCGGTCGCCCCTGACCCGGGCGTGCAGATGCATGTCGTGCCGGCCGTCGTCGTGCACGGCCGCACTGCGCTTGGTGCCCTCCAGCAGGAAGCCGGCCTTGGTCGCGACCCGGCAGGAGGCGTCGTTACGCGTCGAGTGGTCCAACTCCAGCCGGTGGAACCCGATGTCGTCCAGCGCCCAGGCGCTGACCGCCGTGAGCGCGCGGGAGGCGATCCCCGCGCCGCGTGCGGCCGGGAGCACCCAGTACGCCGCGTTCGCCACGCCGTCTTCGAAGTCCACGCCGCGCAGGGCCATCCGGCCGAGCACCTCGCCGCTGCCACGGGCGACGGCCCAGTGGCAGCCCTTCTCCCGCTCCCAGTCCTGGCGGTACCCGTCGAACCACTCCTCCACCTGGGCCACGGTCGAGGGGCGGTGCGTGTGCCAGCGACGCGTCTCGGCGTCCTCGTACGCGGAGAGGAACGCCCGCGCGTCGGCCCGCTCCCACGGACGCAGCAGCAGCCCGCCGCCGGCCACCGGTAGTACGGGTTGCGGGGCTCCGGCGAGGCAGCCGGAGGCAAGGGTGGACGGCGTCGACAACGTACGGGGCATGGCTTCATGATCGCCTGCCGATGAACCGGTACGTCAAGGTCACGGGCCCGACAGTCACGGCAGCCCCGGCAGCCCCGGCAGCCCCGGCCAGTGTGTCAGTTCCGTCCGCCACGCTCCCAGCGCTGCGCCGTGAGAGCCGCGGGCCGACCGCCGGCCAGCCCCTCCGCGACCGGTCGGACCAGGCCCCGTGCCTCGTCCGGGAGCGCCCGCACGACAGCGACCACTCCCGTCGTACCGGCCCCCTCGCCGTCCATCAGAGCAGCCACGAAGATGAGCCGACTGTCCGCCTCCGCACCCGACAGCCCCCGCTGCTCGGCATCACCCGGAGCACCCGCCGACAGCGGCCACTGTCCGGTGACAAGGGTGTACGGGACGTCCGCCTCGGGTTCACGGCTCACCAGCACATCCGCCGCGACGACCGTGAGATCGCGGTAGAGGCCCGCCTTCCAGAACGGCTCCTCCCGCGCGAACCGCTCCGCCGCCGCCCGGTCCGCGAGGTCGACGACGTGAACGCTTCCCGTGTGCTCCTCCCCGTCGTCGGACACGGTCGGCCCCCGGAGTATCAGCCGGTCGTCGAACCGGTCCATGTAGGACCAGTGCTCCTCGCACCACTCCATCAACTGGTCCGCGACATCGGGCTGGTCCTGGGCGTACACGTAGAACGGCATGCCGCGACCGTACCGGAGGCCGGTCGACCGGCCCGGTCGACCGGCGCCGCCTCAGGGCCGCAGCCGGACCATCCCCGGGCCCGACGGATGCTCCGGCTCGAAGGCGTCGGGAATCCCCAGCCTCAGGCCACGGCTCCGGGCGACTCGGTGCACGTCCCGCAGTGAGTGCGCCAGGGCGGCGGCGACATGGCGGAGCTGGACGGCCGTGGACCCGTCGTCCGCGACCATGTCGTCGGCGTGGTCGAGGAGTTCGTACGCCATGCCGAGCTGCATGGCCTCGACCTTGTCGGCCTCACGCGAGACCTTGCCTTCGCCGTTGCCGACGACGTAGCACGGCCTGCCGGCAGTTCCGGCCCAGGGGAGCAGGCGGACGGTGTTCATCGGCTGTTCTTTCATGAGGGCGTCAACTCCGTGTGCGGTGGGGGTGAATCCTTCGCTGTGTAGCGATCCACTCACAGCGTGCGATCGGCGCGGCTAGGCTCGCCAGAGGGTTTGTGGTGACACCAGCTGCGTCGCACGGGAGTTGGCTGTGAGTAATACCTATGGCGAATGGTTGAAGGGTCAGCGAGAGGCGGCCGGGCTGACACAGCAGCAGCTCGCCGATCTGGCGCTGATGACGCGGTCGCACATCTCGCACATCGAGGCGGGGCGTCGCATGCCGAGCGAGGAGGATGCCCGGCGGCTGGATTTGGCACTGGGCACGGGCAATGTGCTCACGAGCTTCCGTCCAGGAGCTGAGGATGACGGAGTGCTCGCGGACTACTTCGGCGCGGCGCGGCATCTCGAACAGCAGGCGACGATGATCCGCGAGTTCGCCCTGTCATTCTTCCCGGGCATCCTCCAGACCGAGGCTTACGCACGCGCCGTCCTCGGCATGGCGTTCCCACCGTTGGGCCCGACGGAGTGTGACAAGGCCGTCGTCGCACGGCTGAATCGCGCAAAGATCCTCCACGGACCCAAGCCACCAGTGGTCTGGGCGGTCTTGGACGAAGCATCGCTCCGACGTCCGATCGGTGGACCGAAGGTCATGGCTGAACAGCTGGACCACATCGTCGAGCTCACCGAAGCGAAGCTCATCCGCACGCACGTGCTTCCCATGTCGGTCGGCTTCCACTCATTGTTGGAGAGCATGCTGACGTTGATGTGGTTCGAGGACCAGCCGCCAGTTGCCTATAGCGAAGGGGTCCGGGTAAGCCGGTTGCACGACTCGCCAGCCGTAGTCGAGGCACTTCAGAGCCGTTACGCTCTTTCCCTGAGCGACTCCCTGTCACGAGACGACTCTTTGGCAGTGGTGAAGGCAACAGCGAGGGGCTACAGAGAGCATGGCCAGGCGGACCATCCCGACCGACTTCTCGCCCACCCGCTGGCGCAAGTCCTCCTACAGCGGTAGCGAGTCGGGCAGCTGCCTGGAGGTCCAGGACCACCACCCCACCGCCGTCCCCGTCCGCGACTCCAAGGTCCCCGGCGGGCCCGCCCTGCTCATCCCCGCCGCCGGGTGGACCTCCTTCGTGGACGCGGTCAAGCGCGGGGTCTTCTCCGCCTGACCCGGAGGTCAAGCGGAGAAGGCCCGCCCGGGCCTCACTCCCCCACGTACTCCGCCAGGTGCTCGCCCGTCAGCGTCGAGCGGTCGGCCACCAGCTCGGCCGGGGTGCCCTCGAAGACGATCTTGCCGCCGTCGTGGCCCGCGCCGGGGCCGAGGTCGATGATCCAGTCGGCGTGGGCCATGACCGCCTGGTGGTGCTCGATGACGATCACCGACTTTCCGGAGTCGACCAGGCGGTCCAGCAGGCCGAGGAGCTGCTCCACGTCCGCGAGGTGCAGGCCGGTGGTCGGCTCGTCGAGGACGTAGACGCCGCCCTTGTCGGCCATGTGCGTCGCCAGCTTCAGGCGCTGGCGTTCGCCGCCGGACAGGGTGGTGAGCGGCTGGCCGAGGCTCAGGTAGCCGAGGCCGACGTCGGCGAGGCGGTCGAGGATCTTGTGCGCGGCCGGGAGGGGCGCTTCGCCGGAGGGGCCGAAGAACTCCTCGGCCTCGGTGACCGACATGGCGAGGACCTCGCTGATGTCGCGGCCGCCGAGGTGGTAGTCCAGGACCGAGGCTTGGAACCGCTTGCCCTCGCAGTCCTCGCAGGGGCTGGAGACGCTGGCCATCATGCCGAGGTCGGTGAAGATGACGCCCGCGCCGTTGCAGGTGGGGCAGGCGCCCTCGGAGTTGGCGCTGAACAGGGCGGGCTTCACGCCGTTGGCCTTGGCGAAGGCCTTGCGGATCGGCTCCAGCAGGCCCGTGTACGTCGCCGGGTTGCTGCGGCGGGAACCCTTGATCGGGCTCTGGTCGACGGAGATGACGTTCTCGCCCGCCGGGATCGAGCCGTGGACCAGCGAGCTTTTTCCGGAACCGGCGACGCCCGTGATGACGGTGAGGACGCCGAGGGGGATGTCGACGTCGACGTCCTGGAGGTTGTGCGCCGTCGCGCCCCGGATCTCCAGCGCGCCGGTGGGCTTGCGGACCTCGTCCTTGAGGACGGCCCGGTCGTCGAGGTGGCGGCCGGTGACGGTGTCGGAGGCACGGAGCCCGTCCAGGGTGCCCTCGAAGCAGACGGTGCCGCCTGCCGTGCCGGCGCCGGGGCCGAGGTCGACCACGTGGTCGGCGATCGCGATGGCCTCGGGCTTGTGCTCGACGACCAGGACCGTGTTGCCCTTGTCGCGCAGGCGCAGCAGGAGGTCGTTCATGCGCCGGATGTCGTGCGGGTGGAGGCCGATGGTCGGCTCGTCGAAGACGTACGTGACGTCGGTGAGCGAGGAGCCGAGGTGGCGGATCATCTTGACGCGCTGGGCCTCGCCGCCGGACAGGGTGCCGGAGGGGCGGTCCAGGGCGAGGTAGCCGAGGCCGATCTCCACGAAGGAGTCCAGGGTCTGCTGGAGGGCTTCGAGGAGCGGGGCGACCGAGGGTTCGTCCAGGCCGCGGACCCATTCCGCGAGGTCGCGGATCTCCATCGAGCAGGCGTCGGCGATGGAGATCTTCTTGATCTTCGAGGAGCGGGCGCCCTCGGTGAGCCGGGTTCCCTCGCACTCGGGGCAGGTGGCGAAGGTGACCGCGCGGTCGACGAACTCCCGGATGTGGGGCTGCATCGCCTCGCGGTCCTTGGACAGGAACGACTTCTGGATCTTGGGGATCAGGCCCTCGAAGGTGAGGGTGGAACCCTCGACCTTCACCTTGGTCGGCTCCTTGTAGAGGAAGTCCTGCATCTCCCTCTTGGTGAACTTGGCGATCGGCTTGTTCGGGTCGAGGAAGCCGGAATCGGCGTAGATCCGGACGGTCCACCAGCTGTCCGACTTCCAGCCGGGGATGGTGAACGCGCCCTCGGCGATCGACTTGGAGTCGTCGTAGAGCTGGGTGAGGTCGATGTCGGAGACCGAGCCCCGGCCCTCGCAGCGCGGGCACATGCCGCCGGTGCGGCTGAAGGTCGCCTTCTCCGCCTTCTTGTTGCCGCGTTGGACGGTGATCGCGCCGCTCGCCGTCACCGAGGGGACGTTGAAGGCGAACGCACCGGGCGGGCCGATGTGCGGCTTGCCGAGCCGGCTGAAGAGGATGCGCAGCATGGCGTTGGCGTCGGTGGCGGTGCCGACGGTGGAGCGGGGATCGCTGCCCATGCGCTGCTGGTCGACGATGATCGCTGTCGTCAGGCCGTCGAGCACGTCCACGTCGGGGCGCGCCTGGGTGGGCATGAAGCCCTGGACGAAGGCGGGGTAGGTCTCGTTGATCAGCCGCTGGGACTCGGCGGCGATGGTGGCGAAGACCAGCGAGCTCTTGCCCGAGCCGGAGACCCCGGTGAACACCGTCAGCCGGCGCTTCGGCAGCTCGATGCTGACGTCCTTCAGGTTGTTCTCCCGCGCGCCGTGCACGCGAATCAGGTCGTGGCTGTCGGCAGCGTGCGGCGCGGGCGGCTGCGGGGTCTTCGTTCTCGGAGCCATGCTCGTCGTCTCTCCGTAACTGGATAACTGACCGTTGCTGGTGCGCGGAGCCTACTGTCCGTGCGTGGGGGCCGGGGCCCGAATTGCCGGGCTCCGGCCCCTGGGTTCGGGGTGGCGGGGGTCGGGTGCTACTTCTTGGCCTGGGTGATGCGCAGCATGTTGCCGGAGGGGTCCCGGAAGGCGCAGTCGCGGACGCCGTACGGCTGGTCGATCGGCTCCTGGAGGACTTCGCCACCCGCTGCGCGGACCTTCTCGAACGCCGCGTCCACGTCGTCGGAGGTGAGGATGACGCCGCGCAGCATGCCCTTGGCGAGCAGTTCGGCCATGGTCTGCCGGTCGGCGGCCGGGGCGTTCGGGTCGGCGAGCGGGGGCTCCAGGACGATCTCCACGTCCGGCTGGGCGGGGGACCCGACGGTCACCCAGCGCATGCCTTCGAATCCGACGTCGTTGCGCACCTCCATTCCCAGGGCGTCGCGGTAGAAGGCGAGCGCCTTGTCGTGGTCGTCGACGGCGATGAAGCACTGCGAGAGCTTGATGTCCATGGCTTTCACGCTACGGGCGGGGCTTTCGATCCGCTTCTCCATTCCTGACCGGTCGGGTGAGCATCTTGGCGACGCACGCGGGGATGGTCTCGCCCTCCTCGTGGGGGCGGGCCCGGTAGGCGCTGGGGCTCTCCCCGACCAGCTCCGTGAAGCGGGAGCTGAACGAGCCCAGTGACGTACAGCCGACGGCGAAGCAGACGTCAGTGACCGACAGGTCGCCCCGGCGCAGCAGTGCCTTGGCCCGCTCGATGCGGCGGGTCATGAGATAGCTGTACGGGGTCTCGCCGAAGGCGGCGCGGAAGCTGCGGGAGAAGTGGCCCGCCGACATCAGGGCGTCGCGGGCCAGCGCGGGGACGTCGAGCGGTTCGGCGTACTCGCGGTCCATGCGGTCACGGGCCCGACGGAGCCGGACCAGGTCCTCCAGCCTCACTCCCTCACCTTCCTCTCCTCACCCTCCCACGGCGCCCGGAGCCCGGCCCGCAGCCCGCAGCCCGCAGCCCGGACCATCGTCCGCGGTCCCGTCACCACTCGCGCTCCGCGATCAGCTCCTCCGGGTCCGCGTCCTCGAAGCCGTACGCCGTGGCGATGGTCCAGAAGGCCTCGCCTATCTCCTCGCGGGCGACCGTCTCGATCTCGCTGCCCGCCGCGTCGAACTCCTCCTCCAGGTCGTTGAAGGCCTCGGTCGCCACCGCGGTCAGCGCGTACAGCGCGGTGAGGTCCGCCGGGCGCTCCGCCTCGATCCGCTCGCACAGGGCGTGCAGGATCGCCGTGCCCTTGTCCAGGACATGGTCGGGGAAGTAGTCGTCCTCGTACAGCACAGCCAGGAAGGTGTGGCCCGCGAGCTGTTCGTTCGTGATGGTCATCGTGCCCCCCCGATACATACCGCCGCCGTCTGTGTCCGATGGTCCCCCATGCCACTGACAATCGGGTCGCCCCTCGGCCTCCGCCGAGGCCGCCCCTTGGCCTTTACCCGTGCGTCGCGTGCCGAGCATCACCCTGGACAGCTACCACAACCGGCGGGTAACTTCGAAGGGAGTCTGAGCAAGCGCTTAGACATGTTCAGCCGGTTTCCGCGAGTTTCCCGCGGATCAACTGCCGATCTAGGAGGCATCCCGTGCGCCGTACGGTATTCAACGAGGACCACGAGGCGTTCCGGGAGACCATCCGCGCCTTCATCGCGGCCGAGGTCGTGCCGGTCTACGACGAGTGGTTCGCCGCGGGCCAGGCTCCGCGCGACTTCTACCTCAAGCTCGGTGAGCTGGGCATCTTCGGCATCGAGGTCGACGAGGAGTACGGCGGCGCGGGCATCGAATCGCACAAGTACGGGGCCGTCATCTACGAGGAGACCGCCCGCGCCGGCGTCACCTTCGGCGGCTCCGGTGTGCACACGCTGCTCGGCCTCCCGTACATCAAGATGCTCGCCACCGACGACCAGAAGAAGCGCTGGCTGCCGAAGTTCGCGACCGGCGAGGAGATGTGGGCCCTCGCGATGACCGAGCCGGGCACCGGCTCCGACGTCGCGGGCATGAAGACCACCGCGAAGCTCTCCGAGGACGGCACGCACTACGTCCTCAACGGTGCGAAGACCTTCATCACCGGTGGCGTCCACGCCGACCGCGTCATCGTCTGCGCCCGTACCGCCGCCCCGCGCGAGGACGACCGCCGCTTCGGCATCTCCCTCTTCGCCGTCGACACGAAGTCCGAGGGCTACTCGGTCGGCCGCAAGCTCGACAAGCTGGGCCTGAAGGTCTCCGACACCGCCGAGCTGGCGTTCGTCGACGTCAAGGTCCCGGTCGAGGACCTCATGGGCGAGGAGAACAAGGGCTTCGGCTACCTCGGCACCAACCTGGCCTCCGAGCGCTGGGGCATCGCCTTCGGCGCGTACGCCCAGGCCGCGGCGGCCGTCCGGTTCGCCAAGGAGTACGTCCAGGACCGCACGGTCTTCGGCAAGACCGTCGCCTCGTTCCAGAACACCAAGTTCGAGCTGGCCGCCTGCCAGGCCGAGGTCGACGCGGCCCAGGCCGTCGCCGACCGTGCGATGGAGGCCCTGGACGCCGGTGAGCTCACGGCGGCAGAGGCCGCCTCCGCGAAGCTGTTCTGCACCGAGGTCGCCCACCGCGTCATCGACCGCTGCCTCCAGCTGCACGGCGGCTACGGCTTCATGAACGAGTACCCGATCGCCCGCCTGTACGCGGACAACCGCGTCAACCGCATCTACGGCGGCACCAGCGAGGTCATGAAGTCGATCATCGCCAAGTCCATGGGCCTGTAAGGGACTACCTTCACTCCATGAACGAGAGTCCCGATCCCCTGCTCGATCTGCTCCACCTGCTCGACCTGGAGCAGATCGAGCGGGACATCTTCCGGGGCGAGAGCCGCAGCGCGCTCGTGCCCCGGGTGTTCGGCGGCCAGGTCGCGGCCCAGGCGCTCGTCGCCGCGGGCCGCACCGTTCCCGCCGACCGGGCCGCCCACTCGCTCCACTCGTACTTCCTGCGGGCCGGCGACCCGGGCGCGCCCATCGTCTACACCGTCGACCGCATCCGGGACGGGAAGTCCTTCACAACCCGCCGCGTCGTCGCCGTCCAGCACGGGCAGCCGATCTTCCACCTCTCCGCGTCCTTCCAGACGTACGAGGAGGGCATGGAGCACCAGGCCCCCATGCCCGCGGCCCCGGACCCGGAGACCCTGCCGACGGCCGCCGAGATGCTGCCCCGGTACGCGGACCGCTTCAGCGATCCCGGCGTTGTAGACCGGCTGATCGAGGCGCGGCAGGCGGTGGACCTGCGGTATGTGGACGCGCCGCCGTTCGGCACGGTGGGCGAGCCGCGCGAACCCCGCTCCCAGGTGTGGTTCCGGACCAACGGCAAGCTCGCCGACGATCCGCTGCTGCACGTCTGCATGGCGACGTACGTCTCCGACATGACCCTGCTCGACTCGGTGCTCCTCGCCCACGGGCGGGGCGGCTGGGCGGTCGGGGACGTGGTCGGGGCCAGCCTGGACCACGCGATGTGGTTCCACCGGCCGTTCCGGGCGGACGAGTGGCTGCTGTACGACCAGGAGTCGCCGTCGGCCTCCGGTGGACGCGGCCTGGGCCAGGCCCGCATCTACACCGCCGACGGCCGCCTCGCGATCACGGTCATCCAGGAAGGCGTCGTCCGTATCCCGCGAGGATGACGCACATCCCCCGAGGATGATGCGCATCCCGCGAGGATGAACAGCCCCTTAAGTCGCTATTCCGACATACTCCCCACCATGAGCGACGCGAAGGCCAACAAGACAGCTGACGGTGGGGAGTCCACCTTCACCGTGATCGTGGCGACCCTCGCCAACCTCGGCATCGCCGTGGCCAAGGCCGTCGCCGGGCTGATCAGCGGCTCCAGCGCGATGCTCTCCGAGGCGGCCCACTCGGTCGCCGACACCGTCACCGAGGTCATGCTCCTCACCGCCCTGAAGCGGAGCGGGAAGCCGGCCGACGAGGACCACCCCCTCGGTTACGGCCCCGAGCGCTACATCTGGGCGATGCTCGCCTCCATCGCCACCTTCGTCGGCGGGGCGGTCTTCTCGATCTACGACGGGGTGCACACCCTGGTCGCGGGCGAGGAGCTGGGCGACCCGCTCGTCTCCTACATCGTCCTGGCCGTCGCCTTCCTGCTGGAGGGCTACTCGCTGCGCACCGGGGTCAAGCAGGTGCGGCGCGAGGCGTCCCGGCTGCGGGTGCCGGACACGTACTACCTGCGCCACACCCCCGACACGGCCGTGAAGGCCGTCGTGATGGAGGACTCGGCGGCCCTGATCGGCCTGCTGCTGGCAGCGGGCGGTCTGCTGGGCGGGCAGCTCTCCGGCTCGGGCGTCTGGGACGGGATCGCGTCCTGCCTGATCGGCCTGCTGCTCGTGTACGTCGCCTGGGTGCTCGGCCGGTCCAACGCCCAGCTGCTCATCGGACGGCCGCTGCCCGAGGCGGTGCGGTCCGGGGTGCGCGAGGAGCTGCTGTCGGTGCCGCACATCGTGGAGGTCCTGGAGCTGACCACGCTGATCCAGGGGCCGGACGAGATCCTGATCGCCGCGAAGATCGACTTCCGGGACATGGCCACCGCGGCGGAGGTCGAGTGGGCCTGCGAGGAGGCGGAGGACCAGTTGCGCGAGCGGTTCCCGTCGGTCCGGCGGGTGTATCTGGACCCGACGCCGGGGCGGGCGCAGCGGCTGCGGCACCCCGAGCGCTGACGCCCCGGGACGCCGGACGCCACGCCCCGTACCCCCTTCCCGCACGACCACGACACCGCCGCGTGATGCACCTCACGGGGCTCAACTCCCCGCGCGTACAACCCTTTCGGGTCATCGGCGATCAAGACTGTGCGGTCGTTGTGACCGCACACGTTTTCGGGTCCGCCCTTTCACGATCCGAATCCGCCCGCCGACAGTCGATCATGGAGACTCCTCATGTCCCAGCACTCCCGCAAGAGGTTGACGTCCGGCAAGAAGGCGATCCTCGGCGTCAGCGCACTGGCTGCCTCCGGGCTCGCCGTCGGCCTGCTCGTCACTCCGTCCGCGGTGGCGGAGGGGACCGGTGCGGCCGAGGCGCTGAAGCAGAACGAGGCGGCGGTCGCCGACGCGAGGGCGGCGAAGTCCGCCGCGCCCAAGAGCCTGGCCGCGAGATCAGCCGGCTCCACCGTTCTCTCCGGCGTCACCGTCAACGGAGGCAACAGCGCCGCCGTCGGAACGAAGAACACGCAGACGATCACCGTGAAGTGGAAGCTCAGTGGCGGGTCGACGCTCTACGGCAGCCACGCGTCGCTCTGGCGTGGCACCGACATCACCAGCGGACCGGAGCAGTTCATCACCTCCGAGCAGTTCAATGCGGGCACCGAACCCTGCGTTCCGTCCGGCGACGCCACGTTCGACTGCACAGCCACCTACAAGATCAACCCCCGGATCGACCTGAAGAACGAGGATGCCGGAGCCTGGAAGATCAGCCTCTGGGCAGTCACCGACGCGATCACCGGCGTGGACACCGACAACGCCAGGACCTGGTACCTCCAGCGCTGGTCCCGGCTGAGCAACAACGCGGCCCCCGAGCCCGTCGCCAAGGGCAAGACGATCACGATCACCGGCAAGCTGGAGCGGGCCAACTGGGACACGTACAAGTACGCGGGCTACACCCAGCAGATCGTCCACCTCCAGGAGCGTTCGCTGACCGGCTCGTACGCCACCACCAGCAGTCACCGCACCGGCACCGGCAGCCAGGCCGGCGTGGAGAAGAAGACCCGCACCGCGACCACCGACCGCTGCTACCGCTACGCGTTCGAGGGCACCTCCACCACGCCTCCGGTCAACGGCACCGGTGACTGCGTGGACGTGCGCTGAGTCCCCGGCCTCGCTGACCACACCGGGTCAGCGAGGCGACGGGCCCCTGCCCGTCCCGGTGTCGCCCGCCTGCGGATCCGGTGACGCGGGCCGGGCCGGCCCGCTCCTTGCGGCCACGCCGCCGTGGCTCACCGGCTCACGGCGTCAGCTCCGCCACCGCTTTCGCGATCCGGCGCTCGCGTGTCGCGTCCGTCTTCGCCCCCTCGACCGAGGCGACGTGCGCCTTCTGGCGGCTGGGCGCGAGCGCGGCGAACGCCTCCGCCGCCCCGGGGGCCGCCGCCAGCGCCGCCGCCAGGTCCTCGGGCGGCTCCACCGTGCGGGGCGCGGTGTCGAGGGTCAGCTCCACCTCGATGGCGTCCCCGCCGCCGATGCCGGTCGCCTTGCGCTTGTCCGCGCTGAACGGGATGAGGTACTGGCCGCCCATCGGGGCGATCGTCGAGCGGTACGCGTATCCGTTCACCGTGACGTTCACCGGCGGGCGCTTGCCCGCGCCGAGGGCCTCGACCACGTCCTCCGGCACCTCGATGCCGGTGTTGTTCCCGGTCTGGAACATCGTCGTGCTGAACTTCACGGCCCGCACCCTTCGTCTCCGCCGGCTTCTCCCCGGCTGTCGTCAGTGCAGACGCCCGCCGCGCCGGAAACTCATCGCCGACGGGATCCCTACGCCGCAGGCTCCTCGACGGCCGGTTCCGCGGGCTCCTCCTCCAGCAGCCCCGCCGCGTGCAGCAGGTAGTCCGTCATCGGGTCGTAGAAGCGCGGGTCGGTGACATGGTCGTCCAGCGGGACCGTGACCTGGAGGGTGCCCTCCGACTCGCCGAGGAAGAGGGCCGGGTCGTTGCAGTCGGCGTAGCCGATCGCGTCCAGCCCCCGCTGTCCGGCGCACCCCGCCCAGCCGTGGTCGGCGACGACGAGGTCGGGCAGCGGGCGGCCCAGGTGGGCCATGGCGTCCAGGATGGCCGTCATCGGGGCCGGGGAGTGGGTGTGCCAGAGGGTGGCCCCGCGCTCCAGCATCGCGACGTCGGCGAACTGGACGACCAGCCCCTCGTCCGCGATCAGCCCCGACGGGATGCGGACGATCTCGCAGCCCGCGCGGCGCAGCGCGTCCGCCGTCTGCCGGTGTACGTCCAGCAGGCCGCCGGGGTGGCCGGTGGCGAAGAGGACCCGCTCCCGGCCGTCGGCGGCCTTGCGCAGACGGGCCGCCATCCGCTCCAGGGCGTCGACCGTCAGCTCGGGGTCGATGGTGTCCTGGCCCTGCCGGTGGGCGGGGTCGTCGTTCACCCCGCAGCGCTCGGCCATCACGGCGAGGACGTCCTGCTCGTCGGTCCAGCGGTCGCCGAGCTCCAGACCGAGCCAGTAGTGGCGGTCGCCGTTGGCGAGCTTCCGGTAGTGGGAGAGGTTGTTGTCGCGTGGTGTGGCGACGTCCCCCGCGATACGCGTACGGACGAGGTGGTCGACGAGGGCGGCGCGGCTGGGTATCGGCATGGACCCATTGTGCCGTCCGGTGTGCGGGGTGTGCCCGGTGTCCTGATCAACGGACAGCCCGGATCCGGCGGACGGTCCGGTGCGGCGGACACGGCGGGGAGCCGGCGAACGGCCGCCCTCCCAGCTCGGCGGCCAACCCACCGCACGGCCCGCACGCGCCCCCGTAAGTCTTCCGGGACTGTTCACCCCCGCGTGACCTGGCTCTTCCTTCTCCGGGCGGGCGCCGGGCTCGAATGGAACCACCCAGAGGTCTGGACCAATCGAGTCGCGCCAAACCGGTGTCCGATTCCCTTCGTCGCACCCCTTCCGGGCGAGTGGTCTATACCTCTGACATTAGGGTGGGCCATCGGGAACGGGAACAGAAAAACGGGCACATACGCAGCCGTGGGGGGCTTTATGACCGTGCATCATCTTCCGCAACCTCCGTCCGACGACGAGCTGTACTGGTACTTCGGGCCACAACGCCGCTGGGTGCTGGTGAGCAGTTCGCTGGCCTTCGTCTTCACCGCGGCGACGATGTTCACGTTCGCCTTACGGACCCCGGCGCTCTGGGCGTTCCTCGCGATCCTCGGGCTGAACGTGGTGGCCCTGCTGCTGTCCTCGGCGAACAGCCTGCGGCAGCGCCGGCTGACCCGGGCCTCGCACGACGTGCTGGTGCGCGCCTGGCGGCCGGCCGCACTGCCGACCGTCGACCTCTACCTGCCGACCTGCGGCGAACCCCTCCCCGTCCTCGCCAACGCCTACCGCGCGGTCGCCGCCCTCGACTGGCCCGACGCGCTCACCGTCTGGGTGCTGGACGACGCCGACCGGGCCGAGGTGGCCGCCCTGGCCGCCGAGCACGGCTACCGGTACGTCGTACGGCCCGACCGGGGGCACCTGAAGAAGGCGGGGAACCTCAACCACGCCCTCCCCCTCTCCGACGCCGAGTTCATCGCGATCCTGGACGCGGACTTCGCGCCCCGGCCGGACTTCCTGCGCCATCTGGTCCCCTACTTCGCGGACCCGGCCGTCGGCATCGTGCAGAGCCCGCAGTGCTTCGACACCGACGCGGGCATGGACTGGATCCAGCGCGCCGCCGGGGCCGCGCAGGAGTGGTTCTTCCGCTGGATCCAGCCCTCCCGGGACGCCGCCGACGCCGCGATCTGCTGCGGCAGCAACGCCGTCTACCGGCGCTCCGCGATCGACCTGGCGGGCGGTTTCGCCCGGCTCGACCACAGCGAGGACCTGTACACCGGACTCGCCCTGCACGAGCGGGGGTTCCGCACCCAGTACGTCCCCGTCCTGGTCGCCAAGGGCACCTCGCCGGACACCGTCACCTCGTACGTCAACCAGCAGTACCGGTGGGCGATGGGCAATCTGCACCTCCTCGGCACCCCGGTGCTGAAGCGGATGGGCGCGCCCTGGCGGATGCGGCTGTGCTACTACGAGGGCGTCGTCGGTTACCTGACCACGGCCGTGAACACCTTCGCCGCCCCGCTGCCGCCGCTGGTGATGATGTTCGGGTATCCGGACGACGTCCGGCCCTGGCACGTCCTGCCGCTGCTCGCCCCGCTGTGGCTGTGGCACGTGCTGATGCCCCGGATCAGCCGGACCCGGTGGCGGGTCGAGGTGATCCGCGCGGGCGTCCTCACCAGCGTGGCCGCCGCCACCGCGTTCTGGCACACCCTGCGGGGCCGCAGCGCCGCCTGGGTGCCCACGGGGGTGCGCAGCAGCGGGAGTCCGGGCTCGATGGCCCGCCGGGTCGTGGGCGTCTCACTGGTCTGGCTCGTCCTGTCCAACGCGGCCGCCACCGCGGGCCTCGCGCTGACCGTCGCCCGCAACGGCTGGGCGCCCGCCTGGGGGCTCGGCCTCTACCTCCTGGTCCAGCTGCACATCAACGTGCCCCTGATCAGGGACCTCACCCGGGAACTGCCCCTGTCCAGGTCCAGGCCCAGGTCCAGGTACCTGTCCGGGTCGCGGTCCCGGCCGGTCCCCCGTACGGGCGTGCTGCCCCGCCGCTGGCCCGAGGCCCTCGCCGCTTCCGCCGTCCTCCTGCTCACCGGTCTGCTCGCCTCGGGGTGGGTCGACCCGATGCTGCCGTGGCTGAGCTGAGCCGTCCCGAAAGGCGCCACCCGATGCCCATCCTCCTCGCACCCGGCCACCGCCGGAAGCGGTCCGCTCCCGCAACCGTCGCGCCCGGCCGCCCGGGCGGTGAGTCCGGGCCCAGCCCGCACCGGGCCGCCTTCCGGCCCGACATCGAGGGGCTGCGCGCGGTCGCCGTCCTCGCGGTGCTCGCCTTCCACGCCCAGATACCGGGGGCGGCGGGCGGCTTCGTCGGCGTGGACGTCTTCTTCGTCATCTCCGGCTATCTGATCACCGGGCTGCTGGTCCGGGAGGCGATCACCACCGGCCGGATCCGGCTCGGCGACTTCTTCTCCCGGCGGGCCCGACGGCTGCTGCCCTCCGCCGCCGTCGTCCTCGCGGCGGTCGCGGTCGCCGGGGCCTGGCTGACCGTGCCGCTGCGCCGCGCCGACCTGGAGCACGACGTCCTCGCCGCCGCGCTGTCCGTGGCCAACTGGCGGTTCGTCTCCCAGCGGACCGACTACCTCGCCGCCGGGCACGACCAGAGTCCGCTGCTGCACTTCTGGTCGCTCGCCGTCGAGGAGCAGTTCTATCTGGTCTGGGCCCCGCTGCTAACAGTGATCGTGCTGACCGCCGCCCGTGCGGTGCGCCGGGGCCGGGCCGTGCGCGCGGTCGTGGCGCTGGTCACCGCCGGTGCGGCCGTCGCCTCGTTCGCGCTGTCCCTGCACTGGACGCGGGACTCGGTCTCGCTCGCGTACCTCGGAACGCCGTCGCGCGTCTGGCAGTTCGCGGTCGGCGCGCTGCTGGCGCTGCTGCCCTGGCATCTGCTGCGCGGGCCGCGTCCGCTGCGGCTGGTGTGCGGATGGGCGGGGGCCGCGGCGATCCTCTGGTGCGTCGTGGCGTACGACGTGTCGACCCCGTACCCCGGTCACGCGGCGCTCGTGCCGACCCTGGGGGCGGCCGCGGTGATCCTGGCGGCGATACCGGGCCGGGGCGAGCGGGACGTCCAAGGCGCTTACGGGGTGGGCCGGTTGCTCGCCGCAAGGGCGCCCCGGGCCGTCGGGCGGCTCTCCTACACCCTCTATCTGTGGCACTGGCCGGTGCTCGTGCTCGCCGAGGCCCGGCTCGGGGCGCTCGGCTGGCCCGCGAAGACCGCGTGGACGCTGGCCGCCGTGCTGCCCGCGCTCGCCACCATGCGGTGGGTCGAGCAGCCGCTGCGCCGCAGCCGTACGGTCTCCGAACTCCCGCGCCGGGGGCTGGCGGTGGGGATCTCCGCCGTGGTCCTGCCGGTCGTGCTGGCGCTGGTCGTCGGCACCACGACGCTGCGTCTGCTGGGCCCGGCCACCCCCGTCGACGTCGGGAGCCTCCCGCCGGGCGCGGCGGGCGGGCCGTCCCTGCTGTCCCGCGCCGACGGCTCCGTACTCGCCGACGGGCCCGTGGTGCCGGGACCGGCACAGGCCCGCGGGGACTTCCCGCCGGACGGGGGCTGCCAGGTGGCCCCGGCGGTGACGAGCAGCCCGCCGTGCCTGTTCGGGGCGGTGGACAGCCCGGACCGTGTGGTCCTGCTCGGCGACTCGCACGCCGGGCAGTGGTTCTCCCCGCTGCTCGCCCTGGCCTCCCGGCGCGGCTGGGCGCTCCAGGAGCTGGTCAAGCAGGGCTGCCCGCTGCCGGAACTGACCGTGAAGAGCCCCCAGTTGGGCCGCGTCTACCGGGAGTGCGACACCTGGCGGGACGACGCCCTGGACCGCCTTCGTACGGGGCCGAGGCCCCGGCTGATCGTGATCGCCTCGCTCAACCGGTACACCGCCGACCCCGAACTCCTCACCGCCGCCTGGGAGAAGACGCTGAAGCGGCTCCGGGCGGCGGGCGCGCCGATCGTCTACGTCGAGGGCACGCCCGTACCGGGGACGGACATCCCGGCGTGTGTCTCCGGCGCTCCGGACGAGACGGCCGCCTGCGCGTTCGACCGGGCGGAGGCGCTTCCCCCGGATCCGCTGGCGCGGCGGATCGCGGCGGGCGCGGTGCCGGGTGTGCGGTCCGTCGGCGTGAACGCGGTGCTGTGCCCCGGTGACGGCCCGACGTGCCCCGCCGTACGGGACCGGATCCTGCTCTACCGGGACGAGACCCACCTGACGAACGTGGCGGCCGTCGTCCTGGCCCCGAGGCTGGAGAGGCTGCTGACGGAGTCGGGCGCGCTGCCGGTCACCGCTCCCGGCGGCCCCGGGGAGCCGGCCGGCCCCACACGGTGACGGTGCGCAGGAGCCGTTCGACGGGGCCGAACCGGTGGCGCTTCATCAGGCGGGCGGAGGCGGCGAGCTGGAGAACGTAGAAGAGCAGCGCCCCGCCCAACGCGGCAGCCGCCCCCGTCCGGCCGTACAGGGCGGCCCCGTAACCGGTGAAGACGAGCGCCATCACGAGGGACTGCGCCAGATAGTTGGTGAGCGACATCCGGCCCGCGGGGGCCAGCTTCGCGGCGAGGCGGGCGCCGCGCGGGGTGGTGAACCACAGGAGCAGGCCGCTCGCGTACGCGGCGCTGAGCGCCGGGGCGGTGAGCATGCCGACGATGAACGTCGGGACGGCCCAGCGGACGCCCAGCGGGCCCACCGTGCCCGCCGCCATGAGCGCCCCGCCGGGCAGCCCCACGGCCAGGCCCACGACGAGGATCCGGCGCAGCCGGGCCGTCCGGTCCGGGTCGCCGGCGGCCGGGGCGGCGGTGAGGAGGCGGCGCCTGCCCGCCGTGAACCCGGCCAGGAACGCGGCGACGACCATGCCGCCCATCAGGAACAGCCCGGCCAGCACCTCCGGCCAGGCGGCGATGTTGGCCCCGATCACGTCGCCCGGTCCGCCCCGGTACGCGGCGGCCTGCTCGGCGAGCGTGGCGGGGGGCGTGCCGTCGTCACCGGTGTCCACCAGGGCGACGAGCGCCCCGAGGAGGAGGTAGAGCGCGGCCACGACCCCGTACACCCAGAGCGCGGCCCGCCACATCCTGCCCGGGTCGGCGGAGCGCGTGGCGAACAGGACCAGGCCGAGGACGGCGTACGTGGCGAGGATGTCGCCGGGGTACAGCAGCGCCGCGTGCAGGAGCCCCAGCACGAACAGGGCGAGCAGGCGGCGCAGCATCCTCGGCGCGAAGGCGGCGCCGTCGCGTTCGGCGGCGTCCATCTGGAGGGTGAAGCTGTAGCCGAAGAGGAACGAGAACAGCAGATAGAACTTGGTCTGCACGAACATCATGACGAGCCAGTACGCGACCTGGTCGACACCGCTGGTGTGCGGTCCGCCGCCGCGCTGCCCGTCGAGGCCCGCCATCACCAGGACGTTGGCGAGGAAGATGCCGCAGAGTGCGAAGCCGCGCAGGGCGTCGACCTCGACGATGCGGCGGGGCCGGGCCGCTCCGGCCGTGGGCTCGATGGTTTCCGGGCGTTGCAGCACGCGTCCCTCGCGGTTCGGTCTGGATGTCTCGTCCTGTTCTCGGTCCCTCGGCCGACGCGGGGCCCGGCCGGCTCCCGCCCGGCGCGCCCGTGCGTCCGACGGCACGGGTGCGCCCGTGCGTCCGTCGGCACGGGTGCGCCCGTGCCTCCTACGGCACCGCGGAGAGGACCGTCACCACGGTCACCGCGGAGATCGCGGCCTGGAGGTCGCGGATCGCCTCGCCCACGCTCACGCCCACCCAGTGGCCCTCGGCGATCTCGGCCATGCGCGGGGCGACCTGCTTCTTCGGCAGGTCGGGGAAGGCCTGGCGGTGCATGCCCGTGGCGTGCACGAGGGCGACGAGCGCGCTGGTGCGGGCGTCCGGCTCGGCTCCACCCAGCACCACGGCGGCCAGCCGGGCACGCAGCTCACGCTCGACCGTTCCGTCGGCCTCCGGGTAGCGGCGCACCGGGAAGACCCCGAGGGCCCGGTGCTTCTCCTCGGTCACCAGGCCGCGGGCGACGAGGCTGTCCACGACGTCCTGGGAGCCCTTGGCATGGTCCCGGGTCAGCCAGGCGACGACCTTGCGGCTGCTGGAGGTCTCGTGGACCCAGCGCGTGAGCCGGCCGAGCCGGCCGTCCAGCAGGGCGCCGCCGGTCGGGGTGGGGTCGAAGACCTCGACGCGGCCGCCCTTGACGGTGACGCGCCCCGCCATGACCAGCTCCAGGAGCATGCCGGCCGCCACGCCCCAGCGGGCGGCGGACTCCCCCTTCGCCGCGCCGGTCTCGTCGTCCAGCGACAGCAGCATGATCTCTTCGCCCAGTGAGACGGTCATGGTGCGGCTCCCCGATTCGTTGCGTGTTGACCGGTCGTACGTGTCGACTCGACCGGAGAGACGTACGTACCCCGTTCGTGGTTGCTCGGAACCCCGAGCCGCCCGGGCGGAAAAGCCGCAGCTCAGGAGGGTTCCGCCGCGGCGAAGGCACCCCGGGCCAGCCGGTGCAGCAGGGCGGCGGTCGCCGCGCGGCCGGGCAGGGCGTCGGGGCGGGCCAGGTGCGGGGTGGAGTTCAGCAGGCCGAAGACGGCGTGCACGGTGACGCGGGCCCGGTTCTCGGGCAGCGACGGGTAGAGGGCGCGGACGACGCCGACCCAGACCTCGACGTACTCCCGCTGGAGCCGGCGCACCCGCTTGCGGTCCGTGTCGCGCAGCCGGTCGAGCTCCCGGTCGTGGAGGGTGATCAGGGGGCGGTCGTCGAGGGCGAAGTCGATGTGGCCCTCGATGAGCGCGTCCAGGAGGGCCTCCGGGGAGCCGTCCCCCCGGGCCTCGTCCTCCGCCACCCGCAGCCGTCCGCCCTCCAGCAGGCGTTCACTGATGCCCACCAGCAGCTCGGCGAGCATCGCGTCCTTGCCGGGGAAGTGGCGGTAGAGGCCGGGGCCGCTGATCCCGACGGCGGCGCCTATCTCGTCGACGCCGACACCGTGGAAGCCGCGCTCGGCGAAGAGGCGGGCGGCCTCCCGGAGGATCTGCTCGCGGCGGGTGGGGGCCGCGACGCGGGCGGCGGCATGGGTGCTCATGAGGATTCATTCTAGACAGGGTCGTTAGCGGTCGTTAACCTGAGGGAAACGCGTTAACGCTCATTAACAGCACGTCCAACAACCGGCACGTCTCAACAACCGGCACGTCTCAACAGCACGTCAACGCTTTTCACCACTGCGGTACGGGCAAGGGGGCTCGACACGATGCAGCAGGCACCGGTCCTGGCGAGCGCGGCCGATCCCGCCTCGGAGGCCTGGCAGGCCAACGAGGCGGCGCATCGCGCGCTCTCCGACGACCTGGCGGAACGCCTCGCCACGGCACGGCTGGGCGGGGGTGAGAAGGCACGGGCCCGCCACGAGGCGCGCGGCAAGCTGCTCCCCCGGGACCGGGTGGACACCCTTCTCGACCCGGGTTCGCCGTTCCTGGAGCTGGCCCCGCTGGCGGCGAACGGGATGTACGGGGACCAGGCCCCCGCCGCGGGCGTCATCGCGGGCATCGGGCGGGTCTCCGGCCGGGAGTGCGTGATCGTCGCCAACGACGCGACGGTCAAGGGCGGCACGTACTACCCGATGACCGTGAAGAAGCACCTGCGCGCCCAGGAAGTGGCGCTGGAGAATCGTCTCCCCTGCCTGTACCTGGTCGACTCGGGCGGCGCGTTCCTGCCGATGCAGGACGAGGTCTTCCCCGACCGGGACCACTTCGGGCGGATCTTCTACAACCAGGCCCGGATGTCGGGGGCGGGCATTCCGCAGATCGCGGCGGTGCTGGGCTCCTGCACGGCGGGCGGGGCGTACGTCCCGGCGATGAGCGACGAGGCCGTCATCGTCCGCAACCAGGGCACGATCTTCCTCGGCGGCCCGCCGCTGGTGAAGGCCGCGACCGGCGAGGTCGTCACGGCGGAGGAGCTGGGCGGCGGCGAGGTCCACTCCCGTACGTCGGGGGTCACCGACCATCTCGCGGAGGACGACGCGCACGCGCTGCGGATCGTCCGCAACATCGTCGCGACCCTCCCGGACCGGGCCCCGCTCCCCTGGTCGGTCGAGCCGGCCGAGGAGCCGAAGGTGGACCCGGCGGGGCTGTACGGGGCGGTCCCGGTGGACTCCCGCACCCCCTACGACGTACGCGAGGTGATCGCCCGGGTCGTGGACGGCTCCCGCTTCCAGGAGTTCAAGGCGGAGTACGGCCAGACGCTGATCACCGGCTTCGCCAGGATCCACGGCCACCCGGTCGGGATCGTCGCGAACAACGGCATCCTGTTCTCCGAGTCGGCCCAGAAGGGCGCGCACTTCATCGAGCTGTGCGACCAGCGCGGCATCCCGCTCGTCTTCCTCCAGAACATCTCCGGCTTCATGGTCGGCCGGGACTACGAGGCGGGCGGCATCGCCAAGCACGGCGCGAAGATGGTCACGGCGGTGGCGTGCACGCGGGTGCCGAAGCTGACGGTCGTCGTCGGCGGTTCGTACGGCGCGGGCAACTACTCCATGTGCGGCCGGGCCTACAGCCCCCGCTTCCTGTGGATGTGGCCGAACGCCAAGATCTCGGTGATGGGCGGTGAGCAGGCGGCCTCCGTCCTGGCCACCGTCAAGCGCGACCAGCTCGGCGACGACTGGAGCGCCGAGGACGAGGAGACGTTCAAGGCCCCGATCCGCGCCCAGTACGAGACCCAGGGCAACGCGTACTACGCCAGCGCCCGGCTCTGGGACGACGGGGTGATCGACCCCGTGGACACCCGGCAGGTCCTCGGCCTCGCCCTGACCGCCTGCGCCAATGCCCCGCTGCCCCAGAAGGACCCGGCCGGGCCCGGCTTCGGCGTCTTCCGGATGTGAGGAACAGATGACGACGATGTTCGACACCGTGCTGGTCGCCAACCGCGGCGAGATCGCGGTCCGGGTGATCCGGACCCTGCGGGAGCAGGGCGTGCGCTCGGTCGCGGTCTTCAGCGACGCGGACGCGGACGCCCGGCACGTCCGGGAGGCGGACACGGCGGTACGGATCGGCCCGCCGCCCGCCGCCGAGAGCTACCTGAACGTGCCGGCGCTCCTGGAGGCGGCCCGCCGCACGGGCGCGCAGGCGGTCCACCCGGGGTACGGATTCCTGGCGGAGAACGCCGAGTTCGCGCAGGCGTGCGCGGACGCCGGGCTGGTCTTCATCGGCCCGCCCGCCGCCGCGATCGCGCTCATGGGCGACAAGATCCGGGCCAAGGAGACGGTCGCGGCGTACGGGGTCCCGGTGGTCCCCGGCTCCTCCGGCAGCGGCCTGACCGACGCCCAACTTGAGCAAGCCGCACGGGAGATCGGCACCCCGGTCCTGCTGAAGCCCTCGGCGGGCGGCGGCGGCAAGGGCATGCGCCTGGTCCGCGACGCGGCGGTGCTGGGCGAGGAGATCGCGGCGGCGCGACGGGAGGCCCGCGCCTCCTTCGGCGACGACACCCTGCTCGTCGAGCGGTGGATCGACCGCCCGCGCCACATCGAGATCCAGGTGCTGGCCGACGCCCACGGCAACGTGATCCACCTGGGCGAGCGCGAGTGCTCGCTCCAGCGCCGCCACCAGAAGATCATCGAGGAGGCGCCGTCCGTCCTGCTGGACGAGGCGACCCGGGCGGCGATGGGCGAGGCGGCGGTCCAGGCGGCGCGCAGCTGCGGCTATGTCGGGGCGGGGACGGTGGAGTTCATCGTCCCGGGCAACGACCCGGCCTCGTACTACTTCATGGAGATGAACACCCGCCTCCAGGTCGAGCACCCGGTGACCGAGCTGATCACCGGCCTGGACCTGGTGGAGTGGCAGCTGCGGGTGGCGGCGGGCGAGCAACTCCCGTACGCACAGAAGGACATCAGCCTGACGGGCTGGGCGATCGAGGCGAGGGTCTGCGCCGAGGACCCGTCCCGCGGCTTCCTGCCCTCCGGCGGTACGGTGCTGGCGCTGCGCGAACCGCAGGGCGGCGGGGTGCGGACGGACTCGGGGCTCAGCGAGGGCGTGCCGGTGGGCAGCCTGTACGACCCGATGCTGTCGAAGGTCATCGCGTACGGCCCCGACCGCGCGACGGCGATCCGCAAGCTGCGGGCGGCCCTGGCGGACACGGTGATCCTGGGCGTCCCGACCAACGCGGGCTTCCTGCGCCGCCTGTTGGCGCACCCGGACGTGGTCGCGGGCAACCTGGACACCGGTCTGGTGGAGCGCGAGGCCGAGGGCCTGGTGCCGGACGGCGTCCCGGACGAGGTGTACGCGGCGGCTGCGGCGGTACGCCTCGACGCCCTGGCCCCCCGGCCGGACGCGGGCGGCTGGACGGACCCGTTCTCGGTGCCGAGCGGGTGGCGTACGGGGGGTGTGCGGGCGCCGCTGGCGTTCCCGTTGCGAGTAGCGGGACATGAACCCGTTGCTCAGGGCTCCCCGGTCTCCGCGACGGTCGGGCCCGACCGGGTGACGATCGAACTCGAAGGTACGGTCGCCCACTTCCACCGCTCGGGCGACTGGCTCGGCCGGGACGGCGACACCTGGCACGTCCAGGACCACGACCCGGTGGAGGCGTCCCTGAGCGGGGCGGGCCGGAGCGGGGCGGACACGCTGGCGGCGCCGATGCCCGGCACGGTCACGGTGGTGAAGGTGGCCGTCGGGGACGAGGTCGAGGCGGGTCAGAGCCTGCTCGTGGTGGAGGCGATGAAGATGGAGCACGTGATCTCGGCCCCGCACGCGGGGACGGTGACGGAGCTGGACGTCACGGCGGGCGCGACGGTCGCGATGGACCAGGTCCTGGCGGTCGTGGTTCCGGCGTCGGCGGACGGGGAGGACGCGTGAGCGCGCAAGGACTCCCCATGAAGGTCCCGGCGCCGGGTCTGCCCGCCCGGGTCCGCATCCACGAGGTGGGCGCGCGGGACGGCCTGCAGAACGAGAAGGGGACCGTCCCGACCGAGGTGAAGGCGGAGTTCATCCGCCGCCTGGCGGTGGCGGGCCTGACGACCATCGAGGCGACGAGCTTCGTGCACCCGAAGTGGGTGCCCCAACTGGCCGACGCGGAGCAGCTGTTCCCGCTCCTCGGCGACATCGCCGACGTGGGGGACGTGTCCCTCCCCGTCCTGGTCCCGAACGAACGGGGCCTGGACCGGGCGCTGGCGCTCGGGGCGCGGTCGATCGCGGTGTTCGGCTCGGCGACGGAGACGTTCGCAGCCCGCAACCTGAACCGTACGGTCGACGAGTCGCTGGCGATGTTCGAGCCGGTGGTGGCCCGCGCGAAGGCGGACAAGGTCCAGGTGCGCGGGTACCTGTCGATGTGCTTCGGCGACCCGTGGGAGGGCGCGGTCCCGGTCGCCCAGGTGGTGAAGGTGGCCAAGGCGCTGATGGACCTGGGCTGCGACGAGCTGTCGCTGGGCGACACGATCGGGGTGGCGACGCCGGGCCACGTGGCGGCGCTGCTGACAGCCCTGAACGAGGCGGGCGTTCCCACAGAGGCGATCGGCGTCCACTTCCACGACACGTACGGCCAGGCACTGTCGAACACCCTGGCCGCGCTTCAGCACGGCGTGACGACGGTGGACGCCTCCGCGGGCGGCCTGGGCGGCTGCCCGTACGCGAAGAGCGCCACGGGGAATCTCGCCACCGAGGACCTGGTCTGGATGCTCGAAGGACTGGGCATCGAGACCGGCGTCGACCTGGCCGAACTGACCGCCACCAGCGTCTGGCTGGCCGGACACCTGGGCCGGCCGAGCCCGTCCCGCACGGTCCGCGCCCTGACCCCTCCCTCTTCTTCCGCCTCCCACAAGGAGTGAGCAACCCATGCCTTTGGACCACCGGCTGACCGCCGAACACGAGGAACTGCGCCGCACGGTCGAGGCGTTCGCGCACGATGTGATCGCGCCGAAGATCGGCGACCTGTACGAGCGCCATGAGTTCCCGTACGAGATCGTGCGCGAGATGGGCCGCATGGGCCTGTTCGGGCTGCCGTTCCCGGAGGAGTACGGCGGGATGGGCGGCGACTACCTGGCGCTCGGGATCGCCCTGGAGGAGCTGGCCCGGGTCGACTCCTCGGTGGCGATCACCCTGGAGGCCGGGGTCTCGCTGGGCGCGATGCCGCTGCACCTGTTCGGCACGGAGGAGCAGAAGCGCCAGTGGCTGCCCAAGCTGTGCGCGGGCGAGGCGCTGGGCGCGTTCGGCCTGACCGAGCCGGACGGCGGCTCGGACGCGGGCGGCACGCGGACGACGGCCGTGCTGGACGAGGCGACGAACGAGTGGGTCATCAACGGCTCGAAGTGCTTCATCACCAACTCCGGCACGGACATCACGGAGCTGGTGACGGTCACGGCGGTCACGGGCCGCAAGGAGGACGGCCGCCCGCTGATCTCCGCGATCATCGTCCCCTCGGGCACCCCCGGCTTCACGGTCGCGGCCCCCTACTCCAAGGTCGGCTGGAACGCCTCGGACACCCGCGAGCTGTCCTTCACGGACGTCCGCGTCCCGGCGGCGAACCTCCTGGGCGAACAGGGCCGGGGCTACGCCCAGTTCCTGCGCATCCTGGACGAGGGCCGCATCGCGATCTCGGCCCTCGCCACGGGTCTGGCCCAGGGCTGCGTGGACGAGTCGGTGAAGTACGCGGCCGAGCGCCACGCCTTCGGCAGGCCGATCGGCGCGAACCAGGCCATACAGTTCAAGATCGCCGACATGGAGATGCGCGCCCACATGGCCCGCATCGGCTGGCGCGACGCGGCCTCGCGCCTGGTCGCGGGCGAACCGTTCAAGAAGGAGGCGGCGATCGCGAAGCTGTACTCCTCGACGGTCGCGGTGGACAACGCCCGGGACGCCACACAGATCCACGGCGGGTACGGCTTCATGAACGAGTACCCGGTGGCCCGGATGTGGCGCGACTCGAAGATCCTGGAGATCGGCGAGGGCACGAGCGAGGTCCAGCGGATGCTGATCGCCCGGGAGCTGGGGCTGCCGGGCTGAGCTGCCGGCTCCCGCACTGCCTGCTGCCGCCCCGTCCGCCGTGGATCACTCCACGGCGGACGGGGCGGTCGTGTCGGTGAGGAACGCCCGTCAGACCTCCCGCATCGGGCCCCGTCCGGGCCCGGGGCCCCGCGAATTCACTGTCCGGGAGAGGGGTCCGTGCGGGAGGCTGCATGTGTGATCGAGCGAGAAACCGCCATCCGGACCGTCGAGGCCCAGCTGGAACGCGACTACCTACAGTGGCGGGCCACCGGAGTGGACGCGCTGCGGATGGCCGTGGTCGATGTCGAGGAGCACGAGCTGGTGTGGATCGTCTCCTGGACCTCCGAGGAGTTCGTCCGCACCGGAAACCCGGAGTTCATGCTGGCCGGCAACGGGCCGTACCTGGTCGACCGTGTCGACGGCGGCCTGCACCGGATCGGCGTCGTCTCCGCGCTGACCGGGGAGTGGGAGGCCGACTACCGGGCCCGGATTCGCGGGCTGCCGGTGCGCACGGCGGTGGACGACCTGCACGATGCGCTCTGCGAAGCCGCCGCCGCGCGCGGACGCATGTACGCGGCGCGGGTACTGCGCCGGAGGCTGCCCGTGCTCTCGCCCGCGGAGGCCCTCGCCTACGTCAGCGCGTTGCTGACGGGTGACGCACCCGCGCATCTCGTGGCTGTGGCCACCGGGGAACTCGTGGAGCCTCTCAACCCCGTGCTCGCGGTGGAGACGGTGACGAAGGGCGAGCAGTCGTGATCACGCGAGCGCATGCCGCACGGCAAGGCCGTGCGCTACCGGCAGCGGGCCTCGATCGGGGATGACCGGCTGGTCATCGACATGCTGGTCGGGACCCTTGGCCCGCTCGTGACCGGCGGGCAGCCCACCTTCCGGTGCCGCGCCGTCCTTGGCCGTGACGCACCGGGCGCGCGATGCCCCGGTCACCGGTGTGCCGGCCGGCGGTTGCCGCGCGTGTCGGTCGTCACTGCGCCTGATCGGAACGGTTCGCTGTAGTCGGGCGGGGACGGGCCGGTGCACGGCAGGGTCGACAAGGAAAGGAGGCCACATGATCTCGGCACTCAACCGGCTGACCGACCTCGTGGAGGATCAGCTCGCCGAGGAGTTCGACATCCGCGAACTGGCAGCAGAGCTCGGCACAACCGCGTACCACCTGCGCCGGATGTTCTCCTCGCTGGCGGGCATGCCGCTGTCGGAGTACGTGCGCCGGCGGCGCATGACCGTCGCCGCCGGTGACGTCGTGCGACGCGAGGACGATCTGCTGACTGTCGCCGTCCGGCACGGCTACGGATCGACCGAGGCGTTCGGCCGCGCGTTCCGCGCGGTCCACGGCGCCACCCTCAGCGACGTACGCCGAGACGGAGGCCCCTTGCGTACCCAGCCCAAGCTCAGGTTCCACCTGACCGTCGAAGGGAGCATCCCCATGGACACCCGCCTCGTCGACCACCCCGCGTTCCGCCTGATCGGACACGCGGCCCGCGTCCCGCTCATCCACGAAGGCGTCAACCCGCACATTCAGGAGCACATCGCCGCCTTGCCGCCCACCGAGCACGCCCGGCTCAAGTCCCTCAGCGAGACCGAACCGGCCGGCCTGCTCCAGATCAGCGACGGTCTGGAGCCAGATGCCACGGAAGGAAGCGAGCTGACCTATCTGCACGGCGTGGCCGCCCGCCAGAGCACCCCGGCCCCCGAGGACCTCGATGCCATCGAGGTACCCGCGGGCAAGTGGGCGGTCTTCCGCACCGACGGCCCCCACCCGCAGGCCCTGCAGGCAGCCTGGGCCGCGACCGCCACCGAGTGGTTCCCCTCCAACCCGTGGCGCCTGCGCCCCGGCCCCTCGATTGTCGCGACCCTGGATCGCTCCCAGGACTTCAGCACCGCCACGTGCGAGCTGTGGCTCCCGGTCGAACCGGCCTGACACAGGGGATCGCAACCGGGCCCGGCGCTCCATCGGCGGAGCGCCGGGCCCCACCGGTGCCGGCTGCGATCACGCCGGTACCCATGGCGGAACGAAGGGCACCTGCGCGGGATTCCAACCCGGCGTAAGCCCCGTTCGGGCTGGTCAACGAATCCCGTCGGTCAAAAGACCGGTGCGACGGTGGTCGACAGATGTCTTTCATGGCATACGAGATCATGGGCGCGGACCGATCGGGGAAGACACGGGGGGCAGAGGCATCATGGTGGCTTTCCACGCATCCGCGCTGGAGGGAGTGGCCCGAAATCCGGCGCTGCCGACGCCGCTGCTGCTGCGCATGCTCGCCTTCGGGGCAGACGGTGACCGGCCGCCCCGTGACGTTCTTCACCGGGCCGGACTCCCCGAGTCGGCCGTCGCGCTGATCCTGGCCCACCCGAACCCGGGAGCTCGGATCGATTTCGCCATGAGTGCCAAAGCGGAGCCTGCACAGCGGGCTCGGCTCGCGGACGATCCTTCTCCCAAGGTGCGCGCGGCTCTCGCATGTGGACCCGAGGTGTACGTTCCGCGCGCAGAGATCGCGCCGCTCTCGGATGCCGTGTGCGCCCGTCTGCTCGACGACCCCGATCATTCCGTACGCGCGGCCCTGCTGGAGTCGCCCCATCTGGCGCCACCGTTCGTGGCATCGATGGCCACTCATCACCGTGCGGCAGCACGCCGGGAAGCGGTGCGTGCATGGCAGGCCCTGTCGGCGAGCGAGCAGTCGGCGCTGCTGGCCGACCCCGACCCCGAGGTGCGACGGGTCGCCGGGCTGCAGGAGTGCCGGCGGGACGCCCGCGTGACCGCCGACCTCCTCCGAGACCCGAAGTCCGCCGCCGAGGCGCTGCGCCGCGGGCTCCTTGACCGTGCCGACGCCGAGCGGTGCATCGCCGAGCGGACGCACCTGGCCTACCTCGCCGAGAACCCGTCGCTGCCCGCCGACCTCGTGGACCGGCTTGCCGTGGACCCCGACGAAGCCGTACGGCTCACCGTCTCCCTTCGGCCCGAGCTGGACGAGACGCGGCGCATGGCCATCGACTTCACGGCCGGGGACCGCGACAGGGGCGACGGCGTGTGGTGGGTACGGGTTGGGCTCGCCGACCCCGAGGTAATGCGCCGGGCCGCGACCTCCGCTCACCCGCTGCTCCAGCGCGCCGCCGCCCGAAGCCCCCATCTGCCGCCTGACCTGCTGCGCCTGCTTGCACGCGTCGAGGACCCGGTGGTGGAGAACCTCCTGGGCATTCACCACCCCGATACTCCGGAGGAGGTCCTGATGCGGGTGTTCGCGCGGCTGGGTGGGACGTTCTCCGCCTGGATGGCGGAGACGCACCCTCGATTCCCCCGCGAGGGCCTGGCCGCCCGCTACGCGAACCACCCCGACGGGAACTACCGCCGGCTGGCCGTGCGGGATCCGGCCGCCACGCCGGAGCTGATCGAACGGCTCAGCCACGACCCCGTCGTCTGGACGCGTCAGGCAGCGGCCCGCGACCCGCGCCTCCCGTTCCATCGGCTCCGCGAGGCCCTCCTCGTCCCCGACCTGGCATCCAGCGCGGGTGCCAACCCGGCGCTCCCCGAGGACGAGATGGCCGCCGTCCTGGACCGGGCCGGCGTTCCCGCCTGACCGCCGGGCGGAACCGACTTGCTCGCACCCCGAAGTGAAGGCTCCGATCCATCGACCAGCGGTTGGTATCTGGGTTCACAGGTCAACGGCGGCGGTGCGGAGTGCTGTTGAGCTGGGTCGTCAACTCGCGGTTCGTGGCTCGGGATGCCTAAAAGTCTTCTTCGCGTTCGGAGAGCTGTTCGATGCCTCGGGAGCGCCCTCTCTTCGGCTCACGACCGCGCGGGCTGGTTGGCGATCAGGAGGGTGACGTCGGCGGGGCGGAAGCCCAGGCGGGTGTAGATGCGGGCGACGACGTCCTCCGCGTAGGCGAGGAAGACGGTGTGCACCCCGTGGTCGCGGGCGTGGGTGGCCAGGGCTGCTGTGACGGCGGCGGCGAGGCCCTGGCGGCGGGCCGTGGGCAGCGTGCCGACGCCGCCGATCTCGGTCGCGCCGTTCGCCGGGTGGTAGTGGCCGGCGGCGAGCGGGGTGCCGTCCGGGGCGAGGGCGGCCATGAGTGTCTTGTGCCCGGCGCGGATGGCGGGGCGGGTCGTTGCCACCGTGCCGTTCGCGGCCAGCTCCCCGGCCACCGCAGACAGTTCCGCGCGGCCCGCCACGCCCACTGCGGTGCCCGCATCGGCGAAGGCCAGGCGGGGAAGGGCGAGGGCTGCGGGGAGGGCCGGGTCGTCAGCCGTCAGGGGGCGGATCGTGACGCCGTCCGGCAGGGGAAGCGGGGGCAGCGCCCGGTCCGGGTCGAGGGCCATCAGCGGGCGTTCCTGGACCGGGAGTCCGGCGGCCTCGATCCGGGCGCGCAGCGTCGGCGCCGCTTCGGCGAGCCACTCGAAGGCTTCCGGCACTCCCCGTTCGCGCTGCCGTGCGCGCACCCGGGAGATGTCCGCGGCGGTGACGGCCCCAGAGCCCTCCGCGGTGGGCTGTGCGTGACTCGGGCCGCCGTAGTACGGGGTTCCCGGCTGGTTCCGTACGAACAGTCGCAACGGGCCGAACGCCTCCGCGTCGGCGAACAGCAGGGGCACGGTGGCGTAGTACTGCTCGATACGGGCACGCAGCGACAGGTCGTCGTTCATGCGGTCATCCCATCACGGTGAGGTGGCGCGCCCCATCCGGGGATGCGGCGGGGTCCTCGCCGGGGCGGGCCCCGCCGGCGTTACGGCCGTACCTCCGACGCGACCTCGAACGGTCCCTCGGCGACCGCCACGCACGGGACGACGTCCGATACCGCGCCCGCCGCCAGGCCTGACTCACAGAGCCGGCCGCCGCCCTCGCGCAGGTCGAGGTGGAAGCGGGTCTTCTTGCCGTCCTGCTTGAGGTGGTGGATGCGCTCGTCCGTGTAGCCGAGGCTGTTCAGCGTCTTCCGGACCTTGGCGGGCGTGGGGTCCGCGACCTTCTGCAGCGCCGCGATGACGCGCTGTTCGTGGTGGGCGCTCACACACCAGTCGCGGTCGTCCAACTCCGCCTCGGGCCCAGTGGGGAAGGCGGGCTCGATCGGGTCGGCCGGGGGCGTTTCCCCGGGGGCGATGGTCTCCGGCTCCGCCGTATCGGGCTTGCCCGCGCCGGTGGGTCTCCGCGAGAAGGCGCCGGCCGGGGGTGAACTTGCTGATGGGGCTACGGATTTGTGTCATGCGCCGAGTCTCCGGCGGCCCCACGCGCCCCGCTTGAGTACGCGTACTCATCGCCCACGGGCAATTCAACGGCCGGGGAACGGGGTTACGAGGCTCCCGTCCCGCGGCCTCCTCGATGAGGTCGGTGACCGGCTCCGGCCGCCCGGCCGCTGTGAGGTGATCCACGCCGGGCGGGGCGGACGGTCTCAGCGATGCGGACCGGGGGCTTCAGGACCGGGACGGCTCGTCCTTCATGGGCAAGGGTTCGGGCGCCGAGCAGCCGTGGCGGGCGGCGGAGCGCTCGGCGAACGTCTTCAGAGCGTCCTTCTGGATCTTGGGAGAGGGCGGGCGGAAGGTGTTCTTCTTCCCGTCCCACACCGTTTCCACCGTGTACAGGACGTCACCCTGCGGGCAGTCCGCCGTGGTCCACCACACCCCGCCCCCGCCTCCCACGTCGGTGAGGAATTCCTCCCCGCGAAGGGTGTCCTGCCGGGCTGCCTTCACATACGGCCCGTAGTAGGCGGACAGCCGGAAGAGCCGCGCGCCGGAAGGGTCGGCCAACTGGCAGTCCTCGATCGGGGCGGCATCGTCCGCCGAGGTCTCGTAGGCGGCCGAGTCGATGCCCGCACACGTGCCGGTGGCCTTGCCGGCCTGTCGCAGGACACGTGAGGTGTCCTCGGGGATCTCGGTGATCTTCCCCTTCGATTTCCCCGGTTCCTGACAGCCCCAACGTTCGGCCGCCCGGTCGAGCGTGCCGCTCACCACCCGGGCCAGCCTCGCACGCCCCTCGGGTTCCACGAGAGACTCGTCGCCACTCTTGGGCATGGCGCGCATCAGCACGGTCACCGGACCGCCCTCACCCTTGCCGCAGGGCACGAATCCACTGGCCGTTCCCGGTTGAGCGCCCAACACCACGGGGTGCCCCGTCCCAGCCGGAGTCACCAGGGCGCCACCGTGGTGCTGATCCGCCCGGGACATCGTTCCGAGCAACCTCTCAGAGGTGTCGCCCCGGAATATCTGCGCTCGCAGCGACGACCTGCCGTCGTCGAGGTCGATGACACGGCAATGGGTCGGCGCCGTTCCCTCCCCGCGCAACCGGTCCGTGCCGAGCAGTCCCTTCAGCTCCGAAGTTTCCAGCAGTCCGTCACACGCCGAGGCGAGAGAACGGTCGTCCAGCCACCCGCCCTTCGTCGCGTAGAGAGCCCCACCGCCCACCAGTGCCAGAGCAACAGCTCCTCCGATCACCGCACCGCGCCGCCTGCTGCTCCATCCCACGTCCGGCATGTCCTTTCCCATCCTCCACCGGCAGCCGTGTGTGCGACCCGTTCCTGGTCGAACGACACCGACTTCCCCCTGCTGATCAGCTGATCGGATCAGCTGACCACCCTACGGATGGGGTCTGCGGCCACAGGACCCGCCCCTTCGCCCTCCGTGGTGACGCACCGGAACGAATCGTCACCCTGCTGCAGCCAGGAGCCTCGCCCGGACGAACGGGGCGGACGGGGCGGACGGGGCGGACGGGGCTCCTCAGCGCCAGGCGTGGCGGATCTTCAGCCGCCCGTACCCCATCTCCCCCGAGATGCGGATGCGCGGCGCGTCGGGGCGGGACGGCTGCCGGGGCCGGTAGCGCAGGTCCTTCCACCCGGTCGTCAGGCCCTCGACCTCGACGATCGCGTCCCGCGGCACCGTGACGCCCGCGTTGCCGACGCCGAGTCTCAGCTCGATGTCGACGACCGGGTACGCGATGACCGCCCGGGACAGGCGCTGTTCGGCGTACGCCTCCCGCACCCGGCATACGGCGTTCTCACGGTCGTCTTCGCCCACACGGGTCGAGGCGCTGCGCTGAGGTGAGGTGAGGTCACCGGTTTACATCAGCTCCGCGCCAACCCCCCGCGCATGAAGCGCACATGAGGCCTCAGGAGACCGACGCCTCCTGGCTCTGCCGGGCGTCGTAGTCGCTCCGCGCCTTCGCGATCTCCTGCTGGTGGCTCTCGGTCCAGTCGACGAGCGACCTGATCGTGGTGTGCAGGGTCGCGCCCAGCTCCGTCAGCTCGTACTCCACCCGGGGCGGGACGACGGGGTACACCGTGCGCCGCACCAGACCGTCGCGTTCGAGCTGGCGGAGGGTCACCGTCAGCATGCGCTGGCTGATGCCCTCGATGAGCCGGCGCAGTTCGGAGAAGCGCAGGGTGCGGCGTTCCAGGTGGGCGATGGCGAGGAGCGACCACTTGTCGGCGACCCGGTCGAGGATCTGCCGCACCTCGCAGCCCTCGCGGACGTCCCACTGGCTGATGTCGTAGTCCGGACCGGCGCCGGTGTCCGTACCGGTATCGGCGCAGTGACTCGGTGACTTCGAAGTGCCTTCTTCCATACCGCCCCACGGTGCCGCAAGCTTCGAGTGGTTACAAGAGGGAACCGACCGCCGGTTCGGTAACTCGCTTTCCTTCCGCGCTGTTTGAGGCCTCTGCACGCGAAACCCTGCTCTGCTCCGCCGCTGTCGCGGTGGCTCGTCATGCCCGTTTCGTCCGCCCCTTCACCCGCGTATTCGTCCGTACATTCGTCCGTGCACAAGGAGATCTCCCGTGTCCTCAACACCGTCCCCGTCGAGACCGAGCAGTGACCGCATGACCGGGCGCGCCTGGGGCGTGCTCTTCGTCCTGTGCGGCGCGATCTTCCTCGAAGGCATCGATGTGGCGATGCTGAACGTGGCCCTGCCCGCGATCCGCGACGATCTGGATCTGTCCACCGGCACCCTCCAGTGGGTGATGAGCGCGTACGTCCTGGGCTACGGCGGATTCATGCTCCTGGGCGGCCGGGCGGCCGATCTCTTCGGCCGTCGCCGGATGTTCGTCCTCTGGCTCGTGGTGTTCCTGCTCTTCTCCGGGCTGGGCGGACTGGCCACCGAGGGCTGGATGCTGATCGTCGCGCGCTTCGTGACGGGGGTCGCCGCGGCCTTCATGACCCCGGCCGGTCTCTCGATCATCACCACGGGTTTCCCGGAGGGGCCGCAGCGCGACAAGGCCCTGCTCGTCTACGCGGGCACCGCCGCCGGGGGCTTCTCGATCGGCCTGGTCGTCGGCGGACTGCTCTCCGCGATCGACTGGCGCTGGGTGTTCTTCGCTCCGGTCATCCTCTCGCTGGGCATCCTGCTGGCCGCGCTCGCGCTCATCCCCGCCTCGCCCCGCCCGGACCGCACCGGACAGGGCGTCGACCTGGCCGGAGCGGTCACCGTCACGGCCGGGATCCTGCTGCTCGTCTTCGGCGTCGAGCGGGCCACGCACGTCCCGGCCGCCTGGACCGTCGGCACGGTCGGCACGGCGCTGCTCCTCTTCCTCGCGTTCGCCGTCATCGAGCGCGCCTCGTCCTCGCCGCTGGTGCGCCCGGGCATCTTCCGCAGCGGGTCGCTGGTCCGCGCCAATGTGGCGGGGCTGCTGTTCGCGGCCGGGTTCTTCGGCTTCCAGTTCATCGTCGTGCTCTATCTCCAGGAGCTGCGCGGCTGGTCGTCCCTGCAGACCAGCTTCGCGCTGATCGTCATCGGTGTGGACGCGGTGCTCTCGCCGCTCCTGACCCCGAAGCTGGTCGCCCGGTTCGGCCATGCCCGGGTCATCTTCGGCGGGCTGCTCGTCGCGTCGCTCTCGTACGCCCTGTTCCTGCCGCTCGGCGCGGACTGGACGTATGCGGCGATGTTCCCGGGCCTGCTCCTGCTGGGTGTCGCCTTCTCCCTGGTCTACGGGCCGCTGACCATCGTGGCCACCGACGGCGTCGCCGAGGAGGAGCAGGGGGTGGCCGGCGGACTGCTGTACACGTCCTTCCAGTTCGGTGCCGCGCTGGGGCTGTCCGCCGTGACCGCCGTCAACATCACCGCGACGGACGGGGCGTCATCGGCGGCCCTCCTCGACGGGTACCGGGCGGCCCTGGTCGTCCCGTTGGCCGCCGCCCTGATCGCCGCCGCCGTCAGCGCGTCCGGGCTCCGGACCCGGCGGGCGCGGGCGGACAGCGCCCCCGCCGGAGGGCACCGGGCCGGGCCGGAGAGGAGCGACGCGCCGGGCGGGGTCGAGCAGCCCGCCGGGCTCGGGTCCTGATCGCGCGCACGGGAGCGGGGGCACGGTCGCCGGGACAACCGGCGGGCCGTGCCCCCGTCGCGTACGGCGTACGGCAGGCGGCGGTCGACCTGCGACCGGCGTCTGTTGCCTGCCGTCTGCCGTCTGCCGTCTGCCGCCCCCCGCCACGAATTCCGGTCGACGCCTCCCCTACCCGTCCGGCAGAGTCCCGTCATGGACCTCCGACACTGGCCCCTCTACGGGCTTCGCCTCCGCTCGCCGCGCCTCGAACTGCGTCTCCCCGGGCCCGGACTCCTCGACGAGCTGGCCTCCGTGGCGGCGAACGGGGTGCATGATCCGGACCGGATGCCGTTCAGCGTGGCGTGGACCGACGGGAAGCCCGACGAGGTGGCGCGGGCGGTGTTCCAGCATCTGCTGGGGACCGTCGCCGGCTGGTCCGTGCGGGACTGGACGCTCAGCCTGGCCGTGCTCCACGAGGGCGAGGTCGTCGGGCGGCAGGACCTCATGGGGCGCGACTTCGGGGTGCGGCGGGAGGCGGAGACCGGGTCGTGGCTCGGGCTCCCGCACCAGGGCCGGGGCTTCGGTACGGAGATGCGCGCCGCCGCCCTCCACCTCGCGTTCGCCGGGCTCGGCGCGCGGTACGCCGTCTCCGCGGCCATGACCGACAACCCCCGTTCGCTCGGGGTCTCGCGGCGGCTCGGATATGTGGACGACGGCCTGGACACGGGTGTCGTGCGCGGGGCCCCGGTCACGCTGCGGCGGCTGCGTCTGGACCGGGCCCGGTGGGAGGCGCACCGGAGCGTGGACGTGACCGTGGAGGGGCTCGACGCCTGCCGGGCGGAGTTCGGGGTGTGAGCCGGCGACTCCCGGGAATGCCGCACCACCCCTCTTTCAAGCAAGGGTAGGCTAACCTTCCTTCGGATCGCCCCCGCCGGAAGCCGGGCCCGTCCGCCCGACGCTCCGGCCCGTCCCGGAGAAGCTCCCGTTGACGTCGACGACTGCCGCCACACCCGAGGTCGCCCCGTTCCGGCTCTTCGATCTGACCGTCGTACGGACCAGGCGGCTCAGCCCGTCCATTCTCCGGATCACGCTCGGCGGGCCGGGGTCCGAGGGCTTCCGCGGTGGCGGTCGCGACCAGAGCGTGACCCTCCTCCTTCCCCGTCCGGGGCGGCGTCAAGCGGTGATCCCGGCGGGCGGGGCCGGGACCTGGTACGAGCGATGGCGGGCGCTGCCCGGGGACGAGCGCGCCGTGCTGCGTTCCTATGCCGTGCGGGCCCAGCGGTCGCGGCCCGACGGCTCCACCGAGATCGACCTCGACTTCGTGCTGCACGGTGACGGCGGCCCCGCCTCCCGCTGGGCGCGGGCGGCGGCCCCCGGCGACCGGCTCACGGTGGCGGGTCCCGCCGGGCCGGACAACACCGCGGTACGTTTCCGGCCGCCGGCCGACACCGACTGGGTGCTGATCCGGGCCGACGAGACCGCCCTGCCCGCCGCGGCCGCCGTTCTGGAGTGGCTGCCCGCCGGACTGGCGGCCCGGGTCTGGCTGGAGGTCCCGCGCACCGAGGACCGGCAGGCGCTGAACACCGCGGCGAAGGCTCGGATCCGCTGGCTCGTCCGGGGCGAGGGGGCCGCCTGCGGCGTGGAGGCCGTCCGCACCGCCGAGCTGCCCGGGGGCACGCCGTACGCGTGGGTCGCGGGCGAGGCGTCCGGGGTGCGGGCGCTGCGCCACCACCTCGTCCGGGAGCGCGGGTTCGCCCCGGAGCGGGTGACGTCCACCACGTACTGGACGCGCGGATGCGGCGGGGAGCAGGCGCTCGCGGCGGAATCGGCGGCCGCGACCGCCGGAAGCGGCACGGCAGACCGCCGCAAAGCGGAGCGGGTGGACCAAGCGGCCCGATAGGGGCGGCAAAGCGGACAACCCGCGCGCCCGCGAGGACCGAGTGGAATGATCGACTCCGAGTTAGGTTAGGCTCACCTTACTTCGAGATCGCGCCCTCGTACCCTCTTCCTGCCCGGAGGGACGCGATGAAGTTCCCCTCACCGGGAGGACCCCTTCATGCGTGCGCACCTGCTCAACAACACGACCGCGGAGCACTATCGGAGCACCGTCTCCGCGGGCGTGGAACGGGTCGCGGCCACCCTCGCCGCCACCGAGCGCCCCTTCAGCGGGATCGGTGTCGACGAGCTCTCCCCCGTCGTCGACGCGATCGACCTCGACCGGCCGCTGGGCGACGCCGCCGCCGCCCTCGACGAACTCGGCGAGGTCTATCTCCGCGACGCCGTCTACTTCCACCACCCCCGCTACCTCGGCCACCTCAACTGCCCGGTCGTCATACCCGCGGTGCTCGGCGAGGCCGTGCTGTCGGCGGTCAACTCCTCCCTGGACACCTGGGACCAGAGCGCCGGCGGCACCCTCATCGAACGCCGCCTGATCGACTGGACCACCGAGCGGATCGGGCTCGGCCCGGCCGCCGACGGGATCTTCACCAGCGGCGGCACGCAGTCCAACCTCCAGGCCCTGTTGCTGGCGCGGGAGGAGGCGAAGGTCCGGCCGGAGCACTTCACCCGGCTGCGGATCTTCACCTCCGAGTGCAGCCACTTCAGCGTGCAGAAGTCCGCCAAACTCCTCGGGCTCGGCGCGGACGCCGTGATCTCCGTCCCCGTGGACCGCGACAAGCGCATGCAGACCGTGGCGCTCGCCCGTGCGCTGGAACAGTGCGTCGCCGAGGGCGCCGTCCCGATGGCCGTCGTCGCCACGGCCGGCACCACGGACTTCGGGTCCATCGACCCGCTGCCCGAGATCGCCGCGCTCTGCGAGCAGTTCGCCACCTGGATGCACGTGGACGCCGCGTACGGCTGCGGGCTGCTGGCCTCCCGTGAGCGGCGCGGGCTGCTCGAAGGCATCGCGCACGCCGACTCGGTGACCGTGGACTACCACAAGTCCTTCTTCCAGCCCGTGAGTTCGTCGGCGGTCCTGGTCCGTGACCGGGCGACCCTGCGCCACGCGACGTACCACGCGGAGTATCTGAACCCGCGCCGGATGGCCGAGGAGCGGATACCCAACCAGGTCGACAAGTCCCTCCAGACGACCCGCCGGTTCGACGCGCTCAAGCTGTGGATGACGCTGCGCGTCATGGGCGCCGACGGCATCGGCGAGCTGTTCGACGAGGTCTGCGACCTGGCCGCCGAGGGGTGGAAGCTGCTCGCCGCCGACCCGCGCTTCGACGTGGTGGTCCAGCCGCAGCTCTCCACGCTCGTCTTCCGCTACATCCCGTCCGGCGTCACGCCCCCGGAGGAGATCGACCGGGCCAACCTCCATGCCCGCAAGGCGCTGTTCGCCTCCGGAGAGGCGATCGTCGCGGGCACCAAGGCGGGCGACCGCCAGTACCTGAAGTTCACCCTGCTCAACCCCGAAACGACCGTGCACGACATGGCCACGGTCCTCGACCTGATCTCCGGCCACGCCGAGAAGTACCTGGGAGACTCCCTTGACCGCGCTTCCTGACCCCCACGACTTCATCGGGATCGGCCTCGGCCCGTTCAACCTCGGTCTCGCCTGCCTCACGGAGCCGATCGACGAACTGAACGGCGTCTTCCTGGAGTCCAAGCCGGACTTCGAGTGGCACGCCGGGATGTTCCTCGAAGGCGCCCATCTCCAGACGCCGTTCATGTCGGACCTGGTCACCATGGCCGACCCGACCTCGCCGTACTCCTTCCTCAACTATCTGAAAGAACGCGGCAGGCTCTACTCGTTCTACATCCGGGAGAACTTCTACCCGCTGCGGACCGAGTACAACGACTACTGCCGCTGGGCCGCCGGGAGACTGAGCAGCATCCGGTTCGACGAGACCGTGGAGACGGTGACGTACGACGAGGGCACCCAGCTCTACACCGTGCGCACCGTGTCCGGCGAGGAGTTCCGGTCCCGGCACCTCGTCCTCGGGACCGGCACGCCGCCCCACATACCCGAGGCCTGCCAGGGACTCGGCGGGGACTTCATCCACAACTCCCGTTACCTGGAAGGGAAAGCCGAGCTCCAGAAGAAGAAGTCGATCACCCTGGTCGGCAGCGGGCAGAGCGCGGCGGAGATCTACTACGACCTGCTCTCCGAGATCGACACGTACGGCTACCGGCTCAACTGGGTCACCCGCTCCCCGCGGTTCTTCCCGCTGGAGTACACCAAGCTGACGCTGGAGATGACCTCCCCGGAGTACATCGACTACTTCCACGCGCTGCCCGAGGAGACCCGCTACCGGCTGGAGACCGGGCAGAAGGGGCTGTTCAAGGGCATCGACGGGGAGCTGATCGACGCGATCTTCGATCTGCTCTACCAGAAGAACCTGCCGGGCCCCGTGCCGACCAGGCTGCTCACCAACTCCGCCCTCGTCAGCGCGCGCCACGACGAGGAGGGCGGCGCGTACAGCCTGGGGCTGCGCCAGGAGGAGCAGGGCAAGGAGTACGAGCTCACCACCGAGGGGCTGATCCTCGCGACCGGCTACCGGTACGAGGCTCCCGCCTTCCTGGACCCGGTCCGGCACCGGCTGCGCCACGACAGCCGGGGGCGTTTCGACGTCGCCCGCAACTACAGCATCGACACCACCGGGCGCGGGGTCTTCCTCCAGAACGCCTCGGTGCACACCCACTCGATCACCTCGCCCGACCTCGGCATGGGCGCCTACCGCAACGCCTACATCATCGGCGAGCTGCTCGGCCGTGAGGTCTACCCGGTCGAGAAGTCCATCGCCTTCCAGGAGTTCGCCGTATGACCCGCCCCGGCAAACAGCAGTCCCGTTCCATCGGCACGTTCACCGTCCGGCCGCTGGACCCCGCCGCCGACGCCGAGCTGGTGCACGGCTGGGTGACCCACCCCAAGGCCGCGTTCTGGCTGATGGGGGATGCCGAACTCGCCGATGTGGAGCGGGAGTACCGGTCCATCGCCGCCCATCCGCACCACGACGCGTTCATCGGGCTGCACGACGGCGAACCCGCCTTCCTGATCGAGCGGTACGACCCCACCGAGGTCGAGCTGAAGGGACTGTACGAGGCGGAGCCCGGCGATGTCGGGATGCACTTCCTGGTCGCCCCCACCGACACCCCGGTGCACGGCTTCACCCGGGCCGTGATCACCGCCGTGATGGATTTCCTCTTCGACGACCCGTCGGTGCGCCGGGTCGTCGTCGAGCCCGACGTGACCAACAGCGCCGTCCAGGCCCTCAACAAGGCCGTCGGGTTCGAGGTGCTCCGCGAGATCGCCAAACCGGAGAAGGACGCTCTGCTCAGCGCCTGCACGCGTGAGCAGTTCGAAGCAGCAACCGGAGGTAACGACCGATGACGACCGCCCTCACCGACAGCGTCGCCCACCTCTCCCCGGGGCGCTGGGCCACCGCAAACCGACTGCTGGTCCGCAAAGCACTGGCGGAATTCAGCCACGAGCGGCTACTGGCGCCCACGCCGCTCGGCGACGACCGCTTCACCGTCCGTAGCGACGACGCCTCCACCGAGTACCGTTTCACCGCGCGCGTCTTCGCCCTGGACCACTGGCAGGTCACGGCCGAGACGATCACCCGGCACCGGCACGGCTCCGAACTCCCGCTGGACGCAGTGGAGTTCTTCATCGAGCTGCGGCACACTCTGGGGATCTCCGAGGAGATCCTGCCGGTCTACCTGGAGGAGATCTCCTCCACGCTGGCCGGAACCGCCTACAAACTCACCAAGGAACCGGCCACCTCCGGCCAGCTCGTCGCCGCCGGCTTCCAGGCCGTCGAGACCGGGATGACCGAGGGCCACCCCTGCTTCGTCGCCAACAACGGGCGGCTCGGCTTCGGCGTCGACGAGTACCGGGCGTACGCCCCCGAGGCGGCGTCCCCGATCCGGCTGGTGTGGCTGGCCGCCCGCCGGGAGCGGGCCACCTTCACGGCGGGCGCCGGGCTCGACTACGACGCGCTGGTCAAGGACGAGCTGAGCGAGGCGACCCGGGAGCGGTTCGCCGGCGCGCTGCGCGGGCTCGGCCTCGACCCGGACGACTACTTCCTGCTGCCCGTCCACCCCTGGCAGTGGTGGAACAAGCTCGCGGTCACCTTCGCCGGGGAGCTGGCCGAACGGCATCTGGTGGTGCTCGGGGAGGGCGAGGACGGCTATCTCGCCCAGCAGTCGATCCGTACCTTCTTCAACACCGACCACCCCGAGAAGCACTACGTCAAAACGGCGCTCTCGGTCCTCAACATGGGCTTCATGCGCGGGCTCTCGGCCGCGTACATGGAGGCGACGCCCGCGATCAACGACTGGCTGGCCGGTCTGATCGAGCGGGACGACCTGCTGCGCGGGGCCCGGTTCTCGATCATCCGGGAGCGGGCCGCGATCGGCTACCACCACCGCAGTTACGAGGCGGCCACCGCCAAGGGCTCCCCGTACCGGAAGATGCTCGCCGCCCTGTGGCGCGAGAGCCCGGTGCCGGGCCTCCAGCCGGGCGAGCGGGTCGCGACGATGGCCTCGCTGCTCCACACCGACCACGAGGGCACCTCGGTGGCCGGTGTGCTGATCGCCGAGTCGGGCCTGGACCCGCAGGTGTGGTTGCGGCACTACCTGGACGCCTATCTGGTGCCGGTGCTGCACAGCTTCTACGCCTACGACCTGGTCTACATGCCGCACGGCGAGAACGTGATCCTGGTCGTGGAGGACGGGGTCGTCACCCGCACGATCTTCAAGGACATCGCCGAGGAGATCGCGGTGATGGACCCGGACGCGGTGCTGCCGCCGAAGGTCGACCGGATCCGGGCCGAGGTACCCGAGGACATGAAGCTGCTGTCGGTCTTCACCGACGTCTTCGACTGCTTCTTCCGCTTCCTGGGCGCGGGCCTGGCCACCGAGGGCATCCTCGACGAGGAGACCTTCTGGCGGACGGTCGCCGCCTGTGTGCGGGACTACCAGGAGTCGGTGCCGTATCTCGCGGAGAAGTTCGCCCAGTACGACCTCTTCGAGGCGGAGTTCGCGCTCTCCTGCCTCAACCGCCTCCAGCTGCGCGACAACCAGCAGATGGTCGATCTCAACGACCCCGCCGGCGCGCTGCAGTTGGTGGGTCGCCTCAAGAACCCGATCGCCGGTTTCTGAGCCCGGCCGCCGCGCGCGGCGGCCCCAGGTAGGTGAGCGCCCGAGGACGGTCCCTCGGGCGCTCGCCCCGTTTCCGGGGCAGCAGGCTGGCAGAATCGGAGCCATGGCAGAAATCATCCAGCGGGACGGAACGTGGACGTTCGACGGGGACACCGTGCGCATCGTGCCGGGCGGAAAGGCGCATCCGGTCCGGCAGGAGCTGGGTGAGATCGCCGTCCCCCTGGAGGCGGTGGCGGGCGTCTCGTTCGAACCGGACCGCAAGGGCGGCCGGCTGCGGCTGCGGCTGCGCGGCGGCGCCTGCCCGGTCCTGCGGGCCGCCGACGGCCGGCTCAAGGACGGCGCCGACCCCTATGTGCTGACCGTCGAGAAGGACCGCACGGGGGTCGCGGAGTACTTCGTCGACGAGGTCCGCAACGCGCTGCTGATCGAGCAGGTGCCGGACACCCCGGTGGACCGCTTCCTGCTGCCGGGGCCGACGCTGCCGGTCTCCGGCGGGGGCGGCGACGGCACGGCGTCCTTCGACGGCGAGAGCGTCCGGCTGACCTGGAACTGGAAGGCCGAGGAGTCCAAGACCGCCGGGGGCGCGTCCACCTTCCCGCTGTCACGGATCGCGGCGGTGCGGTGGCTGCCGGCGATCGGCCTGGAGAACGGCTTTCTGCGCTTCGAGCCGGTGGAGGGGCCCGTCTCCGCGCCGCCGAAGTACGACCCGTACGCCCTGGACCTGTGGGGGATGTCGAAGAAGGAGCACACGGCGGTGCTGGTCGCGGCGGCCGTGCTGATGCGGCTTCCCGGGGCCCGTGCGGCCCTGGACGCCCCGCAGGGGCCCCAGCCCCTCGCCAAGGCGGCCGAGCCCGCCGCAGCGCCCGCGGGCGATCACGACGCGCTGCTGCGGCGGCTGCGGGAGCTGGGCGAGCTGCACAAGGCCGGGGTCCTCACCGATGAGGAGTTCAGCACCGCGAAGCAGGCCGTTCTGCGCAGCATGTGACGCGATCGGGCGAGGTTTCCCACACCCCCTGCCCGATATCGGGCAGATTTCTTGCGTAAGCGCGCCTCGGCACGCAATATCGACGGGTGCTTGAACGCCGCTCGTCGCACGACGACCTCATCGATCACCTCGTACGCTCCACCGCGCTCCAGCGCGGTGAAGCGGCCCGGGTGATCCTCGACGTGCTGGCGTACTTCGACGAGAGCACCGACGACTTCGTCCGGCGCCGCCACCGCGAACTGCAGTCCGGCGGCCTGGTCAACACGGAGATCTTCGAGCGGATCGCGGCCGAGCTGCCGCACCGCGCCGTGGCGCCGCCGGAGCTCTCGCTCCGCCAGCTGCGCCGCATCGTCTACGGCTGAGCGGGCCGGGCGCCCGTGTGCGGGGCCGCCACCACGCATGTGTACGTGTACGTCGATGGAGGGGCAGAGAAGCCATGTGCGGGATCGTCGGATACATCGGGAAGCGTGACGTCGCTCCGCTGCTGCTGGAGGGCCTGCAGCGGCTGGAGTACCGGGGCTACGACTCCGCGGGCATCGTCATCACCAGCAAGGCGGCGGCGGGCAAGCCGGGCACGCTGAAGATGGTCAAGGCCAAGGGCCGGGTCCGTGAGCTGGAGGCCAAGGTCCCCAAGCGGTTCGCGGGCACCACCGGCATCGCCCACACCCGCTGGGCCACGCACGGCGCCCCGAGCGACGAGAACGCGCACCCGCACCTGGACGCGGAGAGCAAGGTCGCCGTCGTCCACAACGGGATCATCGACAACGCCTCCGAGCTGCGCACCCGGCTCACCGCCGACGGCGTCGTCTTCCTCTCGGAGACCGACACCGAGGTGCTGACCCACCTGATCGCCCGCTCCCAGGCCGACACCCTGGAGGAGAAGGTCCGCGAGGCGCTGCGCCACGTCGAGGGCACGTACGGCATCGCCGTGCTGCACGCGGACTTCAACGACCGCATCGTGGTCGCCCGCAACGGCTCGCCGGTCGTCCTCGGCATCGGCGAGAAGGAGATGTTCGTCGCCTCCGACGTCGCCGCCCTGGTCACCCACACCCGCCAGGTCGTCACGCTGGACGACGGCGAGATGGCCACGCTGAAGGCCGACGACTTCCGTACGTACACGACGGAGGGCTCGACCACGACGGCCACGCCGACCACCGTGGAGTGGGAGGCCGAGTCGTACGACATGGGCGGCCACGACACGTACATGCACAAGGAGATCTCCGAGCAGGCCGACGCCGTGGACCGGGTGCTGCGCGGCCGGATCGACGACCGGTTCTCCACCGTGCACCTGGGCGGCCTCAACCTGGACGCCCGCGAGGCGCGCGGGGTGCGCCGGATCAAGATCCTCGGCTGCGGCACCTCGTACCACGCGGGCCAGATCGGCGCCCAGCTCATCGAGGAGCTGGCCCGGATCCCCGCCGACGCCGAGCCGGCCTCCGAGTTCCGCTACCGCAACCCGGTCGTGGACCCCGACACCCTGTACGTGGCGGTCTCCCAGTCGGGCGAGACGTACGACGTGCTGGCCGCCGTCCAGGAGCTGAAGCGCAAGGGCGCGCGGGTGCTGGGCGTGGTCAACGTGGTCGGCTCCGCGATCGCCCGGGAGGCCGACGGCGGTACGTACGTCCACGCGGGCCCGGAGGTCTGCGTGGTCTCCACCAAGTGCTTCACCAACACGGTGGTCGCCTTCGCGCTGCTCGCGCTGCACCTGGGCCGGATCCGTGACCTGTCGGTCGCGGACGGCAAGCGGATCATCGACGGGCTGCGCCGGCTGCCGGAGCAGATCAGCGAGATCCTGGCGGGCGAGGACGAGATCAAGCGGCTCGCGGCGGAGTACGCGGACGCCAAGTCGATGATGTTCATCGGCCGGGTGCGCGGCTATCCGGTGGCCCGCGAGGCCTCGCTGAAGCTGAAGGAGGTCTCGTACATCCACGCCGAGGCCTACCCGGCCTCCGAGCTGAAGCACGGCCCCCTCGCACTGATCGAGCCCGCGATGCCGACCGTGGCGATCGTGCCGGACGACGACCTGCTGGAGAAGAACCGCGCCGCGATGGAGGAGATCAAGGCCCGCAGCGGCCGCATCCTCGCCGTGGCCCACCAGGTGCAGGAGAAGGCCGACCACACCATCGTCGTGCCGAAGAACGAGAACGAGCTGGACCCGATCCTCATGGGCATCCCGCTTCAGCTGTTCGCGTACCACACGGCCCTCGCGATGGGCCGGGACATCGACAAGCCGCGCAACCTGGCGAAGTCCGTGACGGTCGAATAGCCGACCCCGTACGTACGTCGGGCCCCGTAACCGCGTCCTCGCGGTACGGGGCCCAACGCGTGGCGTCACAGGGCCTTCTGGCGGTCCCTCAGGGATACGCCCCCTCAGGGGATGACGATGACCGGGCGTTGCGCGCGGCGGGCCAGGCGGCCGGCCACCGATCCGAAGATCCGGCCGACGATGCCGTGCGTGGAGCCCACGACGATGGCGTCGGCGGCGTACTCCCGGCCGACCTCCTCCAGCTCGTGGCAGATGTCGCCGCCGCGCTCGACCAGCACCCAGGGGACCTCGGAGAGATAGTCGGCGCACGCCAGCTCCAGGCCGAGGACCTCGGTGCGGTGGTCGGGGACGTCGACGAAGACGGGGGGCTCGCAGCCCGCCCAGACGGTGGTCGGCAGCCGGTTGGCGACATGGACGATGATCAGGCCGGAGCCCGAACGTCCGGCCATGCCGATGGCGTAGGCGAGGGCCCGCTCGCTCGACGTGGAGCCGTCGAAACCGACCACGACTCCGTGCCGGAAGGCGGGATCGCACGCATGGCGTGCTTCGTCGACCGTGCGCGGCTCCGACCCGGGGTCGGTCAGCGGCTTGCGGTCTTTGGGTTCAGGGATTTCGTGACCGGCCATCGGTGTCTCGGCGAAGAGAGTCCTCGTGAGGAGGGAACGGTTTCGATGTGCATCAGGTGCGTCGGCTGACGGTGAAGCTCTGTCCGGGAATCATCTTCCCAACCCCATACCCCCAAGGGTACGGCGTCACTCCTCCATCGCCCAGACCCCCGCAAAAGCGTGCGCGACGCTGGAGGGAGCATGCCCGAGCCCGTCCGGTATGGCAATGCCGGTTGTGTCGTACACGGGCCTCCGGAGCGGCGAACACCGTCAGGCGTCCTGTTTTTCGCGACGCTCCGCGACCGGCCGTCGGAGGCCATGACGGGGCCCGCACCCGGTCCCTGTTGGCCACGTCGCCGAAGACCGCCCGAAACCTGCCGACCGTATGTTCCCCGGCACATCGGCCGGCGACGGGAACCGGCGGAGCCTCGACCCCGTCCACGCCGCAACGCCCGCCGTAACCGCCCTTCCTGACCCGGACACGCCATGAGGCCGCGGCCGCGAGGGAGCGCACCGGCGCGGTCGTCAGAGAGCGGTTGTGCGCCCGGCGTGACCGGATACAGCACACACAACCGATGGTTTTGAGCCAACTTCACCGGAGGGGTGACCCCTTCGCGGGATGGCCGGACACCCCACCGCCCACCAGGCAGGAACGGACCGCGCGGTACGCTTTCACCCGACGCGGACGGGCCACGTTGGCGAAGGGCACTTCCCTGTGCGCTTCGCAGGTGGAACGCTTCGTGATCGAACGCTTCACGCCACGTTTCCTTATCGACATTGAGCCGGTGGGGGAAGGTGTCACGGCAGGACCACGCGACGCAGTAGATTCGATCTTGAAAATCGGGGGCTGGGGAACCGTGCGAGACCGAGGGGAAACGTGCAGGAGCGGCAGGCCCGTAAGGACCGGAAAGACGCGAACACCGAGGGGGGCTTAGCGTCATGAGCCAGGACTCCGCCACCGCGACGGAGGCCGCACGCAAGCTGACCGGGCGGCGACGCCGGGAAGTCGTTGCCGTGCTGCTGTTCAGCGGCGGCCCTATCTTCGAGAGCTCCATCCCGCTCTCCGTTTTCGGGATCGACCGGCAGGACGCGGGAGTTCCCCGCTACCGCCTGTTGGTCTGCGGGGGCGAGGAAGGTCCGCTGCGCACCACCGGCGGGCTCGAACTCACCACGCCGTACGGCCTGGAGGCGATCAGCAGGGCCGGCACCGTGGTGGTGCCCGCCTGGCGGTCGATCACCTCGCCGCCGCCCGCCGAGGCACTGGAAGCGCTGCGGCGCGCCCACGAGGAGGGCGCCCGCATCGTCGGTCTGTGCACGGGAGCCTTCGTGCTCGCGGCCGCGGGCCTGCTGGACGGCCGGCCGGCCACCACACACTGGATGTACGCGCCGACGCTGGCCAAGCGCTATCCGTCGGTGCACGTCGATCCGCGCGAGCTGTTCGTGGACGACGGCGATGTGCTCACCTCCGCCGGCACGGCGGCGGGTATCGATCTCTGCCTCCACATAGTCCGCACCGACCACGGCACGGAGGCCGCCGGGGCACTCGCCCGCCGGCTGGTCGTGCCGCCGCGGCGCAGTGGCGGGCAGGAGCGCTACCTGGACAGGTCTTTACCGGAGGAGATCGGGTCCGACCCGCTCGCCGAGGTCGTGGCCTGGGCCCTGGAGCATCTGCACGAGCAGTTCGACGTGGAGACGCTCGCGGCGCGCGCCTACATGAGCAGGCGGACCTTCGACCGCAGGTTCCGCTCGCTCACCGGCAGCGCACCGCTCCAGTGGCTGATCACCCAGCGGGTGCTTCAGGCACAGAGGCTGCTGGAGACCTCCGACTACTCGGTCGACGAGGTCGCCGGCCGCTGCGGATTCCGCTCCCCGGTCGCGCTGCGCGGGCACTTCCGCCGCCAGCTCGGCTCCTCCCCCGCCGCGTACCGGGCCGCCTACCGGGCCCGTCGTCCGCAGGGGGTGGCGGAGAGCGCCGCGACGGTGGTCGAGACGACGGTGCCCAGCCAGGGGCCGCCGCCCGGTCGCAGGGGCACACCCGTGTCCGCCGCACCCGTCGCCGTGGCGGCGTCGGTGGGGCCCGGGGAGCACTCACTGCCGGGTCCTGACGCGTTCGCTCCCGGACGCCCGGCCCTGCCGGGACAGCGGAGTGCCCCGTAGGGTGGGCCCCATGAACGACCGCATGGTGTGGATCGACTGCGAGATGACCGGGCTCTCGTTGGCGGACGACGCACTCATCGAGGTGGCCGCCCTGGTCACCGACTCGGAGCTGAACGTGCTCGGTGAAGGGGTGGACATCGTGATCCGCCCGCCGGACGCGGCCCTGGAGACCATGCCCGAGGTGGTGCGGCAGATGCACACCGCCTCGGGCCTCCTCGACGAGCTGGCCGGGGGCACCACCCTGGCGGAGGCCGAGGAGCAGGTCCTGGCCTACGTCCGCGAGCATGTGAAGGAGCCCGGCAAGGCCCCGCTCTGCGGAAACTCGGTCGGTACCGACCGCGGCTTCCTGGCGCGGGACATGCGGGACCTGGAGAGCTACCTCCACTACCGGATCGTGGACGTGTCCTCGGTCAAGGAGCTGGCTCGGCGCTGGTTCCCCCGGGCGTATTTCAACAGCCCGGACAAGAACGGCAACCATCGGGCGCTGGCGGACATCCGTGACTCCATCACGGAGCTCCGCTACTACCGGGAGGCGGTCTTCGTCCCGCAGCCCGGACCGGACTCGGAGCGCGCCAAGGAGATCGCGGCGCGCCTGGCGGCCTCGACCGCCCCGTAGGAACCCGCTGGTCACGGGGGCGCGAGCGCCTGCGGACCGGCTCCGGGAAAGGGGGGCGCGAGCACCCTCCCGGACCCTGTACACTTTTTCTCGGCCGGTCGGAAACGACCGGACGACATGGTGGGTATAGCTCAGATGGTAGAGCACCTGGTTGTGGTCCAGGATGTCGCGGGTTCAAGTCCCGTTACTCACCCTGAAGGAAGGGCCCCGGTCTTTGGACCGGGGCCCTTTCGCGTACGCGCTCCGCCGATCGGGCGATCAGGCGATCAGGTCAGAACGTGATGTTCGGGCGAGAACGAGGCGTTCGGATCAGAACGTCACGTCGGAGCAGGCGTAGAAGGCATTGCCGGTGTCCGCGATGGTCCAGACGCCGAGGATCAGGTGCTTGCCCGACTTCTGCGGCAGCGCGCCGGCGTGGGTGACGGTGGAGCCGGGCTGCCGGCCGCCGAAGGGCACGGTCAGGAAGGGCTGCGGCTCCAGGTCGGCCCGGGTAAGGGGCTTCGCCGGGTCGTAGCCGTCCTTGGTGACGTAGTACCGGAAGTCGGTCGTGGCGTGCCGGGCGGTGATCCGCCAGCGGAAGGTGTGGCTCGCCCCGGCGGTCACGGCGGTGGCCGGCCAGGTGCCGCCGCGCGGATCGTCCAGCTCGGCGAAGCGCTGGTTGCCCCCGGCACAGATCAGACCGTCACGGGGGCCGCGCGCCGGAAAGCCCTTGGGGCCCTCGACACTCGGCGGCTCCCACTGGATCTGTCCGCAGTTGCGGACGGTGCCGTTGCCGCACAGCTGCTGCCTGCTGACCGGCGAGTCGGTGTAGCCGTGGCTCTGCGCGCTGCCGGAGGTGGCCAGCAGGGAGGCCCCGGCGATACCGAGGCCGAGGAGTAAGGACGTGATCTTTCTGCGCATTCGGTGCTCCTGAGGTGAGGGGTGGAGCTTGCGGACAGACGGACCGAGCGCGGCGGCTCGCCCCGCTTGGTCTAGACCAAGAAGGAGGCTAGCCCTGCCCTTTGGTCATGTCCATACCATTGAAGCCCCGCCCCGGATCGGAGCCGGCGCGCCCGCCCTCACGACGAGTCGCGGACCACCAGCTCCGTGGGCAGGACCACGGACGGGCGCTCGTCGCCCGGGGTGCGGCCCGCGATCTCGTCCAGGAGGAGCTGGGCCATGCGGCGGCCCATCTCCTCTATGGGCTGGCGGACGCTGGTGAGGGCCGGGTGCATGTGGCGGGCGACCACCGAGTCGTCGAAGCCGACCAGGGCCACGTCCCCGGGGATGCGGCGGTCCGCCTCGCGCAGGACCTGGCGGGCGCCGGCGGCCATCACGTCGGAGGCGACGAAGACCGCGTCCAGGTCGGGGCGGCGGGCCAGGAGGTCGCGCATGGCCGCCGCGCCGCCCTCCTCGGTGAAGTCGGCGGGGGCGATGAGGCGCTCGTCCGGGGCCAGGCCGGCGGCGGCGACCGCCGCGCGGTAGCCGTCCAGGCGGCGCTGGGCCCCGTACACCTCCAGGCGACCGGTGATCGTGGCCACCCGGCGGCGTCCCCGGGCGACGAGGTGCTCGACGGCGGCCCGCGCGCCCTCGAAGTTGTCGGAGTCGACCGAGGGCAGCGTCTCGGCCGCGTGCCGGGCGCCGCTGATCACGCACGGCATGCCCAGCTGCTCCAGGAGTTCCGGCAGCGGGTCGTCGGCGTGCACGGCGACCAGGAGGACTCCGTCGACGCGGTGGGCGGTGAGGTACTGGGCGAGGCGGCGGCGCTCGCGGTCGTTGCCGACGAGGGTGAGGAGCAACTGCATCTCGGTGTCGGCCAGTGCGGCCCCGACGCCGCGCACTATGGCGGAGAAGTACGGTTCGGCGAAGAAGCGGGTCTCCGGCTCGGGCACCACCAGCGCGATGGCGTCGGTGCGGTTGCCCGCCAGGGCGCGGGCGGCACGGTTGGGGACGTATCCCAGCTCGGCCACGGCCGCTTCGACCGCCTCACGGGTCGCGTCGCTGACCCGGGGCGAGCCGTTGATGACCCGCGAGGCGGTGCCCCGGCCGACCCCGGCCCGTGCCGCCACCTCTTCGAGCGTGGGCCGCCCGCCGCTCCGTACTCGCGCTGCCGCCATGGCCGCCTCCCCGTTCCCGGTCAATTTCTCACAGCCGTAACGTCAATCCAAGTCCTGGATCGATCACCTCGACGAGCGTACGGACAGGGTATTGGGAGCGCTCCCAAAAGAGGTAACGGCAGAGCGGTGGGCCCGGTCGCCGAGACGACCGGGCCCACCGCTTCCCCGAGGGTCAGGCCTGCGGGGGCAGCGCGTGACGGGCGATCACATCGCCGTACCAGCGGGCGCTGGACTTCGGCGTACGGCGCTGGGTCGCGTAGTCGACGTACACCGCGCCGAAACGCTTCGCATAGCCGTAGCCCCACTCGAAGTTGTCCATCAGGGACCAGAGGAAGTAGCCCCGTACGTCGGCCCCGTCGGCCACCGCCCGGCGGACCGCCTCCAGGTGGCCGTGCAGATAGGCGATCCGCTCGGGGTCGTGGACCCGGCCGTCCGCGTCCGGGGCATCGTCGAAGGCGGCCCCGTTCTCGGTGACCATCAGCGGCAGGTCCGGGTGCTCGCGGGATACGTCCATGAGGAGGGCGTGCAGACCGTTCGGGTCGACCGACCAGTTCATGGCGGTGCGCGGCTTGCCCTCGGCCAGGTGGAAGGCCACGTGCTCGGAGCCGGGCCACGGGGAGTGGTCGCTGCTGCCGTGGCCGTCGTTGCGGGTGTCCCCGGCGCCGTCGGCGGGGGTCGAGACGATGGTGGGCGTGTAGTAGTTGACGCCGAGCACGTCGATCGGGGCCGCGATGGCGGCGAGGTCGCCCTCGCGGATCAACTCGGGCCAGTTCACGATGCGTTCGGTGTCGGCCAGCAGGTCTTCCGGGTACGCGCCCTTCAGCATCGGGCCGGTGAAGATCCGGTTGCCCACCGCGTCGATCCGGCGGGCCGCGTCCGCGTCCGCCGCGCTGTCGGTCAGCGGGCGCACCTGGTGGAGGTTGAGGGTGACCGAGGTCTGCGCGGCAGCGGGGAGGTTCGCGCGCAGCGCCTCGGTCGCCCGGCCGTGGGCGAGGTTGAGGTGGTGGGCGGCCCGCAGCGCGGCGGCCGGTTCGGTGCGGCCGGGGGCGTGGACCCCGGAGCCGTAGCCGAGGAAGGCCGAGCACCAGGGCTCGTTGAGCGTCGTCCACATCGAGACCCGGTCACCGAGCGCGCGGGCCATGATGGCCGCGTAGTCCGCGAACCGTTCGGCGGTCGCGCGCTCGGGCCAGCCGCCCGCGTCCTCCAGCTCCTGCGGCAGGTCCCAGTGGTAGAGCGTGGCGACGGGCTTGATCCCGGCGCCGAGCAGCTCGTCGACGAGCGAGCGGTAGAAGTCCAGGCCGCTTTCGACGGCGGGGCCCCGGCCGGTGGGCTGGACCCGGGACCAGGAGACGGAGAAGCGGTACGCCTGGAGGCCGAGGCGCTTCATCAGGGCGACGTCGTCGCGGTAGCGGTGGAAGTGGTCGGCGGCCACGTCCCCGGTGTCGCCGTTCAGGACCTTGCCGGGCGTGTGGCTGAAGGTGTCCCAGATGGAGGGGGTGCGGCCCCGCTCGGCGGCCGCGCCCTCCACCTGGTAGGCGGCGGTGGCCGCGCCCCAGAGGAAGCCGGTCGGGAAGGGGGCCTGGGCGGCGGGTGCCTGCTGCGGGACCGTGTCGGGTCGGACGGCTGTCATGCGGGAGCGCTCCCTAGGGGAAGGTGAGGGGTGTGGGGAGGGGTGGGGTGGTGCTTCAGCCCTTGACCGCGCCGGACATGATGCCGCCGACGATCCGCTTGCCGAAGAGGACGAACACCACGAGCAGCGGCAGCGTGCTGATCAGCGCGCCCGCCATCACGATGGACTGGTCGGGGGTGTACGAGGCGCTGAGCTGGCCGAGGGCCACCTGAAGGGTCGGGTTCTGCTGGTTGAGGGCCAGGTAGGGCCAGAAGAAGTCGTTCCACGCCTGGACGAAGGTGAGCATCCCGAGCACCATCATCGCGGGGCGCGCGACCGGCAGCACCACGCTGCGCACGATGCGGAAGTTGTTCGCGCCGTCGATCTTGGCCGCCTCGATCAGCTCGTACGGCAGGGCCTCGATCAGGTACTGGCGCATGAAGAACACGCCGAACGCGCTCACCAGGGTCGGGAAGATCACCGATTCGAGCTGACCGCCCCAGCCGAGGCCGGACATCATCATGAACAGCGGGACGACGCTGAGCTGCGGCGGGATGGTGAGGGTGGCGATGACCGCGGTCATCAGCCAGCCGCGGCCCCGGAAGCGCATCTTGGCGAACGCGTAGCCGGCGAGCGTGCAGAAGAAGAGCGTCGCGAGGGTGATCGAGGACGAGACGATGACGCTGTTGAGGATCGCCTTGCCCAGGTTCGCCTGCTCCCAGGCGGTCTGGACGTTCTCGAACAGCTTTCCGCCGGGGAAGAACGGCGGGGTGGAGGCGAGGACTTCGTCCTGGGTGCGGGAGGCCGCGACCAGGGTCCAGTAGAGCGGCAGCAGCGAGCTGAAGCCCACGACGGCGAGCGCGACGTACGCGAACGGGCCGCCCTTCATCTGCTGTCCGGCGCCCATCCGGAAGCGGCTCGGGCGAGAGGGCCCGCCGCTCTTCGGGGCCGGGGCGAGCTTCACCGGAGTGGTGGGCGTGGTGCTGGTGAGGGTCATGAGGGCGCTCCCGGTCGGACCGCGGACGTACGGAAGAATCGGCCGACGATCCAGTTGGCCGCGGCGATGAGCAGCAGGAGGGCGAGCATCGCCCAGGCGACGGCGGCGGCCGGGCCGAGATGTCCGAGGTTCCAGCCGTAGTTGTAGAGGTAGATGCTGAGCGTCTCGTACTGGTTCTCGTTGCCGCCGGTGGCGCCCAGGGCACCGCCCTCCAGCAGCAGCGGTTCACCGAAGAGCTGCATGGAGCCGATCGTGGAGATGACGATGGTGAACAGGATCGTCGGCCGCAGCGAGGGGATGGTGACCTTGCGGAACTGCTGCCAGCGCGACGCCCCGTCCAACGAGGCCGCTTCGTAGAGGTCGTTGGGGACCGCCTGCATCGCAGCCAGGTAGATCAGTGCGTTGTAGCCGGTCCACCGCCAGATGACGATGATCGAGATGGCGAGCTTCGACGTCCAGTGCCCGTTGGCCCAGTTGACCGGATCGAAGCCGACGAGGCCCAGCGTCCAGTTGAGCAGTCCGCCGTCCGCCCGGAACACCAGGGCGAAGACGAGGGCCGCCGACGCCACGGAGGTGGCGTACGGGGTGAGGATGATCGTGCGCCAGAACGTGCTGGCCCGCAGGCGGTAGTTGAGGAGATGGGCGAGGCCCAGGGCCATCAGGAGCTGCGGGACGGTCGAGATGACGCCGATCAGGAAGGTGTTGCTGACCGAGGTCCAGAACTCGGGGTCGTGCAGGATCTTGTCGAAGTTCTCCCAGCCCACCCACTCCATGGAGTCCAGGCCGGTCATCGAGACCCGGTGCAGGGCGATCCAGCCGGTGTAGAGCAGCGGGTAGAGGCCGAAGGCCCCGAAGATCAGGAAGAACGGGGCGATGTAGGCGTACGGGGACGCCTTGTCGTCGAACCGCCACAGCCGGCTGCGCCACAACTGCCGCCGCTCGGCGGTCGGTTCCTTCTTCGATGTGCGGGGCGCTGGCGCGTCCGCGTCCCGGGTGGGGGTCGAGGTTGCCACGGGCGGGGAGTCCTTCCCTGGGGGCGGCTGGGGAGTCGGGCGGACGGGGCGGGCGGACGGGACAGCTGCCGCCCGCCCCGGAGGGCGATGAGGGCCCGGGTCAGGTCAGCCGATGGCCTTGTCGATCGTCCGGACGGCCGCGTCCCAGGCCTTGTCGGGGCTGGTGCCGCGCTGCTCCATGTTGTTGATCTGGGTGGAGATGGAGTCCTTGATCACGCCGTCCTTCGGGCCGAGGACCGCCTCGGGGATGGACTTCGCGCCGTCGGCGTAGATCTGGCCGATGGGGGCGTTGTTGAAGTACGGCAGGGTCGCGTTCTTCACGTCGGGCAGCTCGTAGGCGCCCTGGTTGGACGGGAAGACGCCGATCGCCTTGAAGACAGCGGCCTGCTGCTCGGGGGCGGTCAGCCACTTGACGAGCTTGGCGGCCTCGTCCACGTTCTTCCCGGACTTGGGGACGGCGAGGAAGGAGCCGCCCCAGTTGGCGGAAGTACCGCCGGGGGCACTGGTGATGTCCCACTTGCCCTTGTTGGCGTCACCGGCGTACGTGGAGATCTGGCCGGCCATCCAGGCGGGACAGACGACGGTGGCCACGGTGCTCTTGCGCAGGGCCGCCTGCCACTGGTCCTCGAACTGGGCCAGGCCCTGCGTCAGCTTCTTGGACGCGGCCTGGGCGGCGAGGTCCCAGCCCTTCTCGACACTCGCGCTGTCCTTGTAGATCGGCTTGCCGCTCGCGTCGTAGTACTGCTCGGGGCTGGAGCTGACCACGGCGTTGAACATGGCGCTCGCGGAGTCCATGAAGTACGTGCCGGAGGGGGCCTTCTTCTTGTACTGCTCGCCGAGAGCGAGGTAGGCCTCCCAGCCGCCCTCGGTCAGCTTCGCCACCTCGTCGCGTTCGGTGGGCAGCCCGGCCTTCTCGAAGAGTTCGCGGTTGTAGCAGAGGGACATGGGGCCGATGTCGGTGCCCGCGCCGATGACCGCGCCGCTGGGGGCGGTGGCCTGCTTCGCCTTCCAGGACACCCACTCGTCCACGCCGATGACCTTGGAGAGGTCGGCGAAGGAGTCCGCCTTGGTGTCGACGATCTCCTTGATCCGGCCGACCTCGATGCCCTGGACGTCGGCGAGGCCGCTGCCGGAGTTCAGCTGCTGGAGGAGCTTGGGATAGTAGTTCTTCTCCTCGGCGGTGGTGTCCTCCTTGACCGTGATCTTCGGGTTCAGCTCGTGGTACTTCTCGAAGAGCCCGGCCTCCTTGTAACCGAACTGGCCGAAGTCGGCGACGGTCAGGGTGATGTTGCCGTTCGCGTCGGCTCCCTTGTCCGAGTCGGACGAGCCGCCGCACCCGGTGAGCAGGAGGGCCGTGACCGTGAGGCCCGTGGTGGCCACGAGGGCGGTTCTGTGGCGTCGACCGGCAACGCTGCGGGTGATGCGCATTCCACTGCTCCTTGTTCCGGGGATCCGGCAATGGCGCATGGGAGCGCTCCCATGCATCGATGCCGGAAGGTTCCTGCCTCCAGGGGGTGGGTGTCAAGAGTTGAAGACGATTCCGTTGCCGAGGGATGTCCGGCGCGTCACGGAGGGGGTCCTGGGCAACCCTCCCGTCGGAAGGTGAACGGGGGCATCCCGGGGCCGGGTGAGGTGCCGGTGCACACCGCCCCTGTTAATTTCTCCTTTATGCGCCTTTTGATCATCTTGGTCGCCGACCCCAGCCCCGGTGAGTGAGGCAGGATGGGCGTCCTGCGCGACCATCCCGAACTGGCCCTCTTCTTCTGCCTCGCGGCCGGCTATCTCGTCGGCAAGCTCCGCGTCGGCCCGATCACGCTCGGCGGTATCTGCGGCACCCTGATCGTGTCGCTGCTGATCGGCACCCGGCACGTCAACGTCGACGACGACGTCAAAACGGTCTTCTTCGCGCTGTTCATCTTCTCGCTCGGCTACCTGGCCGGGCCGCAGTTCTTCGCCAACCTCAACCGCAAGAGCCTGCGCTTCTTCACGCTCTGCCTGATCGAGCTGGTCTGCGTCCTCGGGATCGCCTTCGGACTGGCCAAGGCCTTCGACCTGGACGTGGGCACGGCCTCCGGCATCCTCGCGGGCGCGGCCACCGAGTCCGCCGTCGTGGGCACGGCCACCGAGGCGATCGGGAAGCTCAGCGACCTGACCTCGGAGCAGATCACCCAGTACCAGGGGCATGTCGCCACCGCCTACACGGTCTGCTACCTCTTCGGCCTGATCACCATCGTGCTCTTCACCAGCCAGATCATGCCGATGCTGCTGCGCATCAACCTGGCGGACGCCTCGCGCGAGCTGTGGGAGAAGATGCGCGGCGGGCAGGCCGGTCTGGAGTCCGACGAGCGCGAGGCGCTGCCCGGCATGGTGGGCCGCACGTATCTGGTGACGCTGGCGGACGGCCGGACCGTCGGTGACCTCCAGAGCGCCATGGGCGGCCGGATCACCGTCGAGGGGGTCAAGCGCGGCAGCAGGCTGCTGACGCCCTCCCCCGGCCTGGAGCTGACGCTCAGCGATCTGGTGCAGGTGGTCGGGGAGCGGGCGGCGATCATCGACGCGGGCCGGGAGATCGGCCCGGAGACCCCGGCGGTTCCGGGGCTCGACACCCCGCTGGCCACCAGCCAGGTCGCCGTCACCGAGAAGGAGACGATCGGCGCGACCATCGACCGGCTGGAGAAACGGCACCCGGAGTTCCGCAAGGACGGGGTGTACATCACCGACGTGCTCCGCAACGACCAGCATCTGCCCGCCAGCGGCGAGACCGTCCTCGCCCGGGGCGACGTACTCACCCTGGTCGGCGCCCGGGGCGGGCTGAACCGGCTCGTCGCCAAGCTCGGCGCGGTGGTGAAGAACGACGCCACCGACTTCGTCTACCTCGGCTTCGGCATCGTGGCGGGCTCGCTGCTCGGCCAGATCGTCGTCAAGCTCGGGGACGTCCCGATGTCGCTCGGCACCGGCGGCGGCTGTCTGATCTCGGGTCTGGTCTTCGGCTGGTTCCGCTCCCGCAGCCAGACCTTCGGGGCGTTCCCGCCGCAGGCCGCGACCACGCTCAAGGACATGGGCCTGGCCGTCTTCATCGCCTGTACGGGGCTGGCGGCGGGCCCGCAGGCCTGGCCGCTGCTGAAGGAGTACGGGGCGCTGCTGCCGTTCGCGGGCATCGCCATGGTGCTGGTCCCCGCGACGATCTCGCTGATCGTCGGGACCAAACTGCTGAAGATCGAGAAACCGCTCCTGATCGGCGCCATCGCCGGCCAGCAGTGCTCGACCCCGGCGATCACCTCCATCACCCAGGTGGCCCAGAGCTCCGTCCCGCTTCTCGGCTACACGATCACGTACACGCTCTCCAACTTCCTGCTGCCGCTGACCGGGCCCATCCTGGTCGGCGTCCTGGGTGCCTGACGTGACCGCCCTTAGGGCCTGTCGTCACATTCCCGTCGTCGCCCGAAGGGCGGCCGGGCGGCGCATGGTGCGTGCGATCGCAAGGCGCCGGAATGGTCTCGTAGCGGAGCTACTAGGGCATTTCGGCAACGCCGCGAGCGTGCGTGCCAGGCGTCGCCCGGCAGGCGGGAATGTGACGACAGGCCCTAACCCACCGACCCGTACGGAACGGACACCACCATGCCGAAGACCCGCCTCAGCCGTGACGAGATCCGGTCCTACGCCCAGCTCTCCCCCTTCGAGCTGAAGGACACGTTCATCCGGATCGCGACGGACGCGCAGAGCGACCGGCCGGGCCAGAAGGGGAAGACGACCCGGGCCATGCTCAACGCCGGCCGAGGCAACCCGAACTGGGTCGCCACCGGCCCCCGCGAGGCGTACCACGCGCTCGGCTACTTCGCGATCTCGGAGTCCCGGCGGGTGTGGACGGCCGACAACCTGGGCGGCATGCCGGAGGAGGCCGGGTGTGCGGAGCGCTTCGACCACTTCGTCCGTACGCACCCGGAGCTGCCGGGCATCGAGCTGCTGAAGGCGAGCGTGGACCTGGCGGTGAAGCGGTTCGGCTTCGACCGGGAGGCGTTCCTGCACGAGCTGGCGGACTCCTCGATCGGGGACAACTACCCGGTGCCGGACCGGATCCTGCGCCACACGGAGGAGATCGTGCGCGGCTATGTCGCGGACGAGATGTTCGACCACCGGCCGCCGGAGGGCCAGACGCTGAGCCTGTTCGCGACCGAGGGCGGTACGGCGGCGATGTGCTACATCTTCGACTCGCTGATGAAGAACGGGATCCTGGGGAAGGGCGACCGGATCGCCCTGATGGTGCCGGTGTTCACCCCGTACCTGGAGATCCCCGAGCTGGACACGTACGACTTCGACGTGGTGCACGTGGAGGCGAGCCTGTTCACCGAGACCGGGGTGCGGCAGTGGCGCTACCCGGAGGAGGAGATCGCCAAGCTCGCGGACCCCTCGATCAAGCTGGTCTGCTGCGTCAACCCGAGCAACCCGCCCTCGCTGGCGCTCTCCACCCGGGTCTCCGAGCAGATCGTGTCCGTCGTCGCCGGGAAGAACCCGAACCTGATCATCGTGACCGACGATGTGTACGGGACCTTCGTGGAGGGCTTCCGTTCGCTCGCGGCCGACCTGCCGCGCAACACCCTCCTCGTCTACTCCTACTCCAAGCACTACGGGGCGACCGGCTGGCGGCTCGGGGTGATCGCACTGCACGACGACAACGTGATCGACGCGATGCTGGCGGAGCAGGACCAGGAGCAGAAGGACCGGCTCAACAGGCGTTACGGCTCACTGACGTTGGAGCCGGAGAAGATGCGGTTCATCGACCGGATGGTGGCGGACTCCCGGCAGGTGGCGCTGAACCACACGGCGGGGCTCTCGCTGCCGCAGCAGGTGATGATGGCGCTGTTCTCGCTCTTCGACATGCTGGACGAGGGGCAGGCGTACAAGCACCGGATCCGGGCGATCGTGCGGCAGCGGCTCGAACTCCTGCTGGAGGGCGCGCACATGAAGATCTCGGAGGATCCGAAGCGGGCGGCGTACTACATCGAACTGGATCTGCTGGCCGAGGCGGAGCGGGTCCACGGGAAGCCGTTCGCCGACTTCCTGGAGCAGAACTACGAGCCGGTCGACCCCCTGTTCCGGCTGGCCGAGCAGACCTCGGTGGTCCTGCTCAACGGCGGTGGCTTCGACGGCCCTCAGTGGTCGGTGCGGGTGTCGCTGGCCAACCTGGACGACCTGGACTATCTGAAGATCGGCCACCATCTGCGGGCGATCTTCGACGCGTACGCGGAGGAGTGGCGGGCGCAGGCCGGGTGACCCGGGACCGTTCCAAGGAGGAGAACGCCCCGGCCGGAGGTGGGGTGCGGTCCGGCCGGGGCGCGCGGTGGGGGCTGTCCTGTACGGCGGTCGGGGAGCCGGTGTCCCCGCCGCCACCGGGGCGAACGGTGGCGGCGGGGGCCGACGTGGGGGCCCCGGGGGGAGGTGGGGGCTCGACGACTCCCGGGGTTGCTTCACGAGCACGCTATCGCCTGCGGAACGGGCGAAGGGGGCGTTACGGACAGGGGTTGGTGTTCTTAGGTTCCGCTTAAGGAACGCATCGGAGCGGGTTAATGCTGGGCCCCCGGCCCGGTCGTGGTCCGGGCCTCCTTGCGCCCCCGCCACCCGATCCGGCGGCCCACCCGGCGGCCGTGGCCGCGCCGGCCGCGCTCGGGGCGGTTGCCGTGCAGGCCGATCCAGATCCGGACCTCGGTGCCGCCGAGGACGGACCGGCCGATGCGCAGATCGCCGCCGGTGGACTCGGCGACCCGGCGCACGATGTCCAGGCCGAGGCCGGTGGAGCCGACGGAGCCGCCCGCGCCGGTGCGCCCGCTGGCGCCCCGGGCGAGGGCCGCCTTCGGGTCGTCGATCCCCGGTCCGGCGTCGGAGACGAGCACGATGACCGCGTCGCCGCTGTGGTGGACGTCGACGGCGAAGGCGGTGCCCTCCGGGGTGTGGCGGAAGACGTTGCCGAGCAACGCGTCGAGTGCGGCGGCCAGTTCGGTCCGGGCTACGGGGGTGCGTACCGTACGGTCGACTCCCGCGAGGCGCACCTCGCGGCCCTCGTCCTCGGCGAGCGCCGACCAGAATCCCATGCGTTCGCGGATCACCTCGGAGGCGTCGCAGCCGGCCTCCGGCTGCCCGCCCTGGGTCTGCGGGCGCTGTTCGCGGGCGGTGCGGATGATCGTGTCGACCTCGTGCTCCAGCTGCTGGACGGCCGCCCGGGTCTGCTCGGCCGCCGGGCCCTCGCCGAGGGACGCGGCGTTGAGCCGGAGCACGGTGAGCGGGGTGCGGAGCCGGTGCGAGAGGTCGGCGGCCAGCTCGCGCTCGTTGGCCAGGAGCTGGACGACCTGGTCGGCCATGGAGTTGAACGCGGCGGCGGCGGAACGCAGTTCGGTGGGCCCCTCCTCGGGGACCCGGGTACCGAGACGCCCCTCCCCCAGGTCCTGGGCGGCTCCGGCGAGGCGCTGGGCGGGCTGCACCATCCGTACGCCGAGCCGGTCGGCGACCGCGACGGAGCCGACGATCAGGGCGACGCCGACGCCCGCCAGCATCAGCCAGGCGGTGGCGACCCCGTTGGAGACCTCGCCCTCGGGGACGAACACCTCGACGACGGCGATCTCGCCGGTGCTCAGCGCGGTCGGCTGGAGGAGCGCGAACCCGCCGGTGACCTCGGTGATGGAGGCCCGCCCGGCCTTGCGCACGGTCTCCACGTCCTCGGGAGTGGCGCGGCGGGTGCCGATGTCCAGCGCCTCGCCCCCGGTTCCGCCCGCCGCCTCCTCGGGGGCCGGGACGTGGACGGCGAGGTGGCCCCGGTCGCCCGGTTCGGTGGACAGGACGGCCCGGGTCAGCTCCTCCCGGTCGGTGGTGATGGAGAGGGTCGGGGCGATCGTTCCGGCCTGGCGTTCGGCGTCGGAGAAGGCCCGGTCGCTGGCCATCTCCCGGATGACGAGTCCGAGCGGTACGGCGAAGGCGATGACGACCATCGCGGTGACCGCCAGGCAGACCTTGACCAGGGCCCATCTCATGCGGGCGGCTCCACGGCCGGCGCGTCGGCCGGCGGCTGGAGTTTCACGCCGACGCCGCGCAGGGTGTGCAGATAGCGCGGGCGGGCGGCGGTCTCGCCGAGCTTGCGGCGCAGCCAGGACAGGTGGACGTCGATGGTCTGGTCGTCGCCGTAGGACTGCTGCCAGACCTCGGCGAGCAGCTCCTTGCGGGCGACGACGACGCCCGGCCGCCCGGCCAGGAAGGTGAGCAGGTCGAATTCGCGTCGGGTCAGGTCGAGTTCGGCCCCGTCCAGCTCGGCGCTGCGGCGCAGCGGGTCGATGGAGAGGCCGCCGACGCGGATGACCCTCGGGGGCGGCGCCTCGCTCCCGGCGGCGCGCGAGCGGCGGAGCACGGCGGCCATCCGGGCGGAGAGGTGCTCGACGGAGAACGGTTTCGTCAGGTAGTCGTCGGCGCCGTCGTTGAGCAGCCGGACGATCTCGCTCTCGTCGTCCCGGGCGGTGGCGATGATGACGGGCACGTCGGTGATGGACCGCAGCATCTTCAGCGCCTCCGCCCCGTCCAGGTCGGGCAGCCCGAGGTCGAGGATGACCACGTCGAAGCGGAAGTGCGCGACCTCGCGCAGCGCTTCGAGCGCGGTGCCCACGCTCCGTACCGTGTGGGAGGCCTCACTGAGGTGCCGGATGAGGGCGGAACGTACGAACTGGTCGTCCTCGACCACGAGCACACTTGCCATGGGCGGCACCGTACGCCATGGCGAGGGGCCCGGTCCCGGCCCCGTCGGAATCCTCCGCAAAGGCCGGAGAAGGGTGTTTGCCCCTCCGACAGGGGCGGATGCGGGGCGGCCCGTACCGGGCTTCCGGAGCCCGGAGCGGACTGTGCGGTTCCAGGAGTGGCCCGGGTGGTGCAGGATGTGCCGGATGCAACGAAGACTCGTACACGCGCTGGCGTGGTCGCTCGCCACCGGCGCGGCGGTCACGCTCTCGTGGTGGGGTGTGCACACGGTCATGACGGGGACCGCGTACGACCCGCCCCGCGCCGTACCGATCTCGGTGGGCGCGGGGGCCCCGCAGCGCATCGGGCAGAGCACCGAGGAGCCGCTCGTCTCCTCGACGCAGCGGACGTCGCCCTCCCCGTCCGCCTCCGCCTCGCCAAGCACCGGTGACGCGCGCCCCTCGAAGTCGGCCCCGAGCCCTTCGCGTACACCGTCGGCGACCCCGGCCAAGCCGCCCGCGGGGTCCGCTCCGGCGGAGACCTCGGGCCGGGTGAAGGGCTATCGGACCGACGGCGGCCGGGTGGTGTTCGAGCTGGGCGCCGACTCGGCGAAGCTCGTCTCGGCGACGCCCGAGCCGGGCTGGTCGATGCAGGTGTGGACGAACGACGCCTGGATCCGGGTGGACTTCAGCGACGGGGGCGGGAAGGACGGCACGACGTACTCGGTGTTCTGCACGTGGAACGGGACGCCGCCGACGGTGCAAATCGTCGAACCGTAAAGACGCTCAGGGGTTTTCGAAGACGGACGGCGGGGGCGCGGGCGACGGTCTGGCGGCCGCGTCGGTGACGACGGCCGCGCCGCCGGTGAAGTCGGTGAGCGCGCGGCCGTGTTCGACGCGGCCGGGGTGCGGATCGCTCGCCACCCGCCGGGTGAACTCCGCGACCGGCAGCGGCAGGGCCGAGGCGAGCAGGACCGCGTTGCCGAAGCGGCGGCCCCGCCACACCACCGGGTCGGCGGCCAGGGCCAGTTCGGGGAAGACGGCGGCGGCGGTGGCGACCTGGCCGCGCAGATGGGCGAGCGGGGGCCCGTCGGCGAGGTTGGCGGCGTAGCGCCCCTCGGGCTTCAGCACCCGGCGCACCTCGCCGAGGAATTCGGCGGAGGTGAGGTGGGCGGGGGTGCGGGCCCCGCTGAACACGTCCGCGATGACCAGGTCCGCCCAGCCGTCGGGAAATCTGCCGAGCCCTTCGCGGGCGTCGGCCGCCCGGACCCGGACCCGGGCCTGGGGGTCCAGCGGCAGGTGGTCGCGGACGAGCTGGACGAGCGGCGCGTCGAGTTCGACGATCTGCTGGGTGGAGCGGGGTCGGGTGGCGGCGGTGTACCGCGCGAGGGTGAACGCGCCGCCGCCCAGGTGCAGGACGTGCAGCGGCTGGAGCGGGGGCGCGGCGAGGTCGATGACGTGGCCGAGGCGGCGCTGGTAGGCGAACGAAAGGTGCGTGGGGTCGTCGAGGTCCACGTGGGACTGCGGGGCCTTGTCGATCAGGAGCGTCCAGCCGTGCGGGCGCTCGCGGTCGGGTACGAGCTCGGCGACGCCGCCGCCGACCGGCCGGGAGACGGCTTCGCGCTCACCCCGGCCCGCCCCGCGCCCGGAGCCCGGGCGCTCCTGACGGCCCTTGGCCCTGGCATCCCCGCCGGCGGCCTTCCCCTTGGCCCGGCCGGGCGTTCCTCGACGTGCCACGTTCGCTGGTCCTTGCTGGTGGGGGCCCGGGGTCGCCGGCCTGGCGGAGATGCGCGGAGGTGTTCCGCCCGTCCGGCCATTATGGGCTCAGCGCCGGCCATGGGCTCAGCGGCAGCTGTCGGCTCAGCGTCGGCTACGGACTCAGCGGCAGCTGTCGGCCGCCTCGATCAGCCGGGCCGCCTGGTCGAGGGCGGCGCGCAGCACGGCCGGATCGGTGACCGGGGCGTCCTCGGCGGGCGGGAGCAGCCAGCCGGATCCGGAGACCGGCGGCTCGGCGGGGATGCGCAGCCCGCGGCCGTCGGTCCGCGTACAGGCGCTGCCGGGTACGTCCCAGCCGTCGGCGGTGCCCGGCGGCACGAGGAAGCCGAGGGTGTCGCAGGTCCCGTCGTGCAGGACCGGGCCGACGGCCTCCTGGTCGCCGCCCCGGCGGAGGATGTCGACGGCTTCCAGGCCCTGCCGTGCCGGGACCGTGACGAGGTCCACGGGCCGGTCCGCCGGGGCCGGGGTCGTCGCGGTCGTCCGTGAGCCGGTCTCCCTGCCGAGGTGCAACAAGGGAACCCCTCCTCTCATCGCCGAACGGAGCCACACTCCGTCTCCACAGGGACCAACGCGTGGGCGCGTCAAGGGCTACGGGCCCACACCGCCGCAAAGGGTGGCAGTTCATGGCGGATCACGGGCGGTATGCCCGGTTTCGCAACGAAACGCTGTGTGTGCGACTCGTCACAGCAGGTACGTTCTTGCTCCGCCGGGACACCGGAACTCCGGGGAGGCCGGAGCGACCGGGGAGGCCCGGGGACGCCGGGTGGCACGCCCCCGGCTGCACCAGAGAGGGGCCGGGCATGGCGTCGACAGGGGCAGTTCCCAACCTCGCCTTCCGTCAGCTGCGCGGACAGCGCTCCGCCGGGGAGTTCGCGGCGGCCGTCCGCCGAGCGGCCCGGGAGATCGGGGAGCAGGTCGCGTGCGACGCCCGGTACATCGGACGCGTGGAGTCCGGGGAGATCCGCTGCCCCAACTACGCCTACGAACGCGTCTTCCTGCACATGTTCCCCGGCGCCTCCCTGACCGACCTGGGGTTCTCGGCCCGCGAGAGCGTACGGGGCCGGGGCGCCCGGGTCGTAGCGGAACCCCTGCCTGCACCCGGGGACGCGTCCCCGGGGCCGTCCCCACACCCCCCGTCACCCCGCGACACCGATCCCGACGACATCCCCGAGGAGAGCGACGTGCTGCGTCGCGTGTTCATGACGAGCGGCACCGCCACGGTGGCGGCCGCTTCCCTGGGTCTCGGCGGGGCGCCCGCCTCCGCCGCCCGGATCTCTCTGCCCACACAGCGCCGGGTCGGCGAGGCGGAGGTGCTCGCCGTCGAGAAGGCCGTGCGGGACATCCGGCTGCTGGACGACCGGCACGGGGGTGACGGGCTCTACCGGCGGGCCGCCCAGCCGCTGCGCGCGGCGTACGAGCTGCTGGACGCCGGGAGCGCCGCGCGGCGCGCCACCTCGGATCGGCTGCACGCGGGCGCGGGTGAGCTGGCCATCTCGGTGGGGTGGCTGGCCCATGACTCGGGCCGCTTCGACGACGCCCGCTCGCACTACGCGGAGGCGCTGGCCACGGCGCGTCTTGCGGGGGACGCGAGCCTTGAGGCGCACGCGTTCTGCAACACGTCGTTCCTGGCCCGGGACGCGGGGCGGCCGCGCGAGGCGGTCCGGGCGGCGGAGGCCGGCCAGCGGGCCGCCCGCACGCTGGGGTCGCCCCGGCTGCTGGCGCTGCTCGCGCTGCGGGAGGCGGGGGGCCGGGCGGGGCTCGGCGACCGTACGGGGTGCGACCGGGCGATCGGGCGGGCCCGGGCGGCGTTCGACCGGGGCCCCGCGGGGGCGGACCCGGAGTGGATGAGCTTCTTCCGGGAGGCGGAGCTGGAGCTGCTGGAGGCGCAGTGCTGGTCGGCGCTGGGCGACTGGTCCCGGGCCGCGCGGCACGGGCGGCGGGCAGTGCTGCTCCAGGACGCGCACTTCACCCGCAACCTCGCGCTGTACCGGGCCCAGCTCACGGGCGACCTGGCCCGGGCGGGCCGGGCGGACGAGGCGGCGGCGACGGGACACCAGGTGCTGGACCTGCTGACCCGGGTGCAGTCGTCGCGGATCCGGGGAATGCTGGCGGGGGCGGCGGCGGTCCTGAAGCCCCGGACCGGGGCCCCGGAGGTGTCGTCGTTCCTGATCCGCCACGAATCGAGCCCGTAGACCGGCGGCCCACCCAGCTCGTAGACCGGAGACCCTTCCAGCCCGTCGAGCGGCGACCACCCAGCCCGTCCGCAGAGAGCAGCACAGGCGCAAAAGGTGCGGGCGCCCCCGCGAGGTCAGTGGTCCAGGTGGCCCGTGTCGTTCCAGCGTTCCACGGCCGGGAGGCCGTACGCCCAGCCCAGGACCGACAGCGACGTCGGCTCCAGGCGGATCCGCGCGCCGAAGGACAGGTCCTCGCCGAGCCAGCGGGCGCCCAGCGCCCGCAGGATGTGGCCGTGGGCGAAGACCAGAACGTCCCGGTCCGCCGACCGCGCCCAGGCGACGATCTCGTCCGCGCGGGCGGTGACATCGGCGACGGACTCCCCGCCCGGCACCCCGTCCCGCCAGATCAGCCAGTCCGGCCGGTCCGCCTTGATCTCGGCCGGGGTCAGCCCCTCGTACGCCCCGTAGTCCCATTCCATCAGCGCGTCCCACCGCTCCGCCCGCTCCCCGAACCCGGCGAGCTCGCAGGTCTCGGCGGCCCGGACGAGCGGGCTGGTGCGGACCTCGACCCCGGGGAGCCCCGCCCAGGGCGCCCGGTGCAGCCGCTCGCCGAGCAGCTTCGCGCCCGCGCGCCCGCTGTCCAGGAGCGGGATGTCCGTCCTGCCGGTGTGGTTGCCCCGGACCGACCACTGGGTCTGGCCGTGCCGGGCGAGCAGGATGCGCGGTGCCATGAAGGCTCTCCCTGGAACGCTGGTGCTGGGTTCCTCCATCATCCCGTACCGGTCGGACGAGCAACCTCCCGGCCCTGATGGGCGTCCCTTCCTGAGCAGTCCCCCCCCGGCCACCGACCCGGGCCACGGCGGGACCGCTGCGTACGGGACGTCCGGCAGGGGACCCCCGGGGGACGCGGTGGCACGGTGCCGCCGTACGGTTGAACGTTCGTCGTCGGCCGCATGAACATGGGGAGAGCTACCGGATGCCGCACGCCACCGCGCCGCCCGCGACCGGTCATCGGCCCCGTTGGTGGACGGAGCTGCCACTGATCGCGGTGGTGTACGCGCTGTACTCCGTGGGCCGCCTCCTGGTGCGCGGCGACGTGTCGACGGCGGTCGACCACGGTCTGGCGATCCTCCGGCTCGAACAGGCGCTGTACCTCAACGCCGAGCATCCTCTGAACCGTCTCTTCACCAGCACCCCGTCCATCGGCATACCCGCCGACTTCGCCTACGCCTCCCTGCACTACGTGGTCACTCCGGCCGTCCTCGTCTGGATCTTCCGGCGCAGGTCGGCGGCGTACCGTGCGGCCCGGGTCTGGCTGATGAACTCCACGCTGCTGGGTCTTGTCGGCTTCACGCTGATGCCGACCTGTCCGCCCCGGCTGCTGGACGCGAGCCACGGCTTCGTCGACACGATGGCGCAGTACAGCGCGTACGGCTGGTGGGGCGAGGGGGCGAGCGCGCCGCGCGGGCTGAGCGGGATGACCAACCAGTACGCGGCGATGCCGAGCCTGCACGTCGGCTGGTCGCTCTGGTGCGGGATCCTGCTGTGGCGGCACGGCCGCCACCCCCTGATACGGGCGGCGGGAATCGCCTATCCGCTGATCACCACGATCGTCGTGATGGGCACCGCCAACCACTACTTCCTGGACGCCGTCGCGGGCGCGGCCGTGATGGGCCTCGGGGCCCTGCTGGTCAAGCCCGTCATCCGGTTCGCCGACGGGGTCAAGGCCCGGCTGGCCGGCGTCCTGCCCGACAGCCTCCTCGGCGGCCTCCCCGGCGACCGGAAGCGGGGCGGCGCGAGCACCGCCGCCGCGGCGATTCCGGCGACCGTGCCCCCGGATGTCGCGACCGTGTCCTCGGATGTCAGTGCCGGGTGCAAGACTTCCACGGGTGAGCGAATCCCCGGCCAGCGGACCACCTCCGCAGATCCCCCCGGCACGGCAGTCGGCGGCGCGGCAGCCAGAGACGCCGCCGACGCGGACGCGAGCGACGACGCTCCGGCAGCGGCTCGCTGAACTGCGCGGCCCGTCCGTCGCACCGCATCCGCTGGACGCCAGAGCCCTGGCCGCCCTCGCCGCCAACCCCGGCTGCAAGCGGCGGGCCCTGCTCGACGGCGCCGGGGTGGACAAGGGCGTGCTGGCCACCGCCCTCGGCTCACCCGCCCCCTTCGGGCAGTCCCAGTTCGCCTTCATGCGGGGCAACGCCTTCGAGGCGAAGGTCAAGGCCGACGGCGGCGCGGAGCTGCTCCGCCTGCTGTACGAGCGCCTGGGCGGCTCCTCCGCCGCCCCGGGCCCGGACGTCGCCACGCCCGATCTGAGCGCCGCGGGCCCCGAGGGCCGTGCCGCCCGCACCGCGCTCGCCCTGCGGGAGGCCACGGCGGCGGGCGGCTGGGCGCTGCTGGATCATCCGATGCTGGCCCTGGAAGTGGCGGGCTCCCCCGCCTATCTGGAGCCCGACGCGGTGGTCGTGCACCCCGACGGCCGGTGGACGGTCGTCGAGATCAAGTCATTTCCCATGATCGACGCGTCGGCCGACGCGTCGAAGGTCGGTGCCGCCGCCCGGCAGGCCGCGGTGTACGTGCTGGCGCTGGAGCGGGTCGCGGCGGTCACGGAGGGTGCGGAGGTGGGTCAGCGGGTGCTGCTGGTCTGCCCCAAGGACTTCTCGAACCTGCCGACCGCCTCCGTCGTGGACGTACGCAAGCAGCGCGCGGTGACCCGCCGGCAGCTGACCCGGCTGACCCGGATCGAGGACATCGCGGCGGGGCTGCCCGAGGGGACGACGTTCGATCCGGCATGCCCGTCGGAGGAGCTGGACGCGGCCGTGGCGGCGGTGCCCCCGGCGTACGCCCCGGAGTGCCTGGCCGCCTGCGAGCTGGCCTTCCACTGCCGGGCGAAGTCCCGGGCCGAGGGGGCGGTGGAGACGCTGGGGCGCAGTGTGCGCGGTGAGCTGGGCGGGCTGACGACGGTGGCCGGGGTGCTGGCCGCCGCCGCGGGCAAGGAGGGCGATCCCGCCGATCCGACGGTCGCGGCGCTGCGCCGGGCCGCCGCCCTGCGGGCCGAGGCCCTGGAGAGCGCCGCCGTCCTGCGGGCCGGGGCGCGGGAGGCCGCCCCGGTCGCGGGCGCCGGGGCGCGGGAAGCCGTCTCCGTCGCGAGCGCCGGGGCGTCGGACGGTCCGGAAGGTGCGGCCGCATGTCGCTGATCACCACGCTGGCCCGGCTGGAGGCCGTCGACACCGGCCGCGCCCAGCCGCTCGCGACCGTCCGCCACCGCCATCTCACCGACCGGCCGCTGGTGCTGGTGCCGCTGACCACCGCCGGTGAGGCCGGGGCCCCGCTCGGGGCGCTGGTCGGCACGGACCGGGAGGCGCCCAGGCTGCTGGCCGTCGCCCAGCCGCGCGACCGGGACCTGCGGTTCGCGTTCCTGGCCGAGCTGGCGGAAGCGGTCCTGCCGCACATCGAGGCGTACGCGGACGTCGTCGAGCCCGCCGAGCGCAACGAAACGGATCCGGCGACCGGCAAGAAGACCAAGGTCGAGGTCGAGCTGTGCACGGACGCCGGCCAGCTGATCGTGCCGAGCCGGGCGGGCGTCGAGTTCGTGCGGCTGCTGGGCCGGTCGATGCGGTTCCGCCGTACCGCCGAGGACGACCCGGACACCCCCTATCCGGCCCCGGCCCGGGTGCCGCTGCTCGGCCGCTGGCTGACGCATTACGGGGAGCGGGCCCGGGTGCCCGGCTCCTCACTGCTGCTGGCCGCCACCGATCTGCTGAACCGGCACTGGGCGACCGGGCAGAGCAGCCTGGAGGACCAGCACCTGGGCGCGCTGCTGTCCTGGATCGATCCGCCCGCCGGCTCCTCGGGGGCCGAGGCGGCGCTGCGGGCGGAGCTGGCCCGCGACTCGGAGGGCCAGTTGCTCTGCCCTCCGGCCGGTCCGGCGACCGACCCGGACTTCGACAACCGGCTCCTCGCCCCGGCGATCGAGCGGTACGACCGGGCGCGCACGGCGTTGGCGTCGGCCGAGGACGGTCTCGCGGCGGATGCCCGCCTGGGTGAGCTGAGCGGCGCCGAGCGGGAGATCCGTTCGCTGCTGGCCCGGGTCATGCTGCCGACCTGGGACGCGGTCTGGCGCGGCCTCGACCTGCTGCGGGAGCTGCCCGAGGGGTCCCGGGCCGAGGACCGCTGGACCCGGGACCGCTGGTCGTTCACCGCGCACCGCGACCGGGTGCGCTCGGGCGAACCGCCGCAGCCGCGCCGCGACGACGCGGTGACGGCGGCGCAGAAGCTGGCCTCCCGGGAGACCGCCCAGGCCCAGCTGGAGGCGCAGGAGGCGCTCGACGATCCGCTGGTGCTGGCGGGGCGGCGGCTGGCGGGTGAGGCGTTCCTCGCCACGGTGACCGATGTGGAGATGACGTACACCGAGTCGAAGCGGCCCTCGCCGCGCCCGCTGGTCACCGTCCGCACGGACGAGCGGCCGCATCTGGGCGAGCGGACGAAGGTCTACCGCTCGCTGGAGGGCAAGCCGCAGACGGCGGAGTTCGTGCGGGCCGAGGATGAGCCGGACCAGGACGGCGACGTCCTGCTGGTGCTGCGGATCCTGGACCGGATGGGCCGGGGCAAGGAGCCCGCGCCCGGTTCGGTGCCGGAGCCGGGGGACCGGATCGCCTGGACCCTGTTCGAGCACGACCAGCGCGGCGGGCCGAAGCTGCCGGACCCGGAGGAGACGCCGTGGACGCACGGCGGGCCGCCGGGCGCGGACGCCGCGACGCGTGCGGAGCAACCCGACCCCGTGACCCCGGAGGACCTGCTGTGACCACTGCCATCCGGGAGGACCTTCCGTGAGTACCGTCTTCGATCCGGGCGCGGCGGCGGCCCGTGCGACCGGCGCGATCCTCGACGACACCCTGCGCGGCAGCAGCCGGGGCGTCGTCGTGGACTCGCCCCCGGGCGCGGGCAAGTCGACGCTGGTGGTCCGGGCGGCCCTGGAGCTGGCCGCCGCCGGCCATCCGCTGATGGTGATCGCGCAGACGAACGCCCAGGTGGACGACCTGGTGGTACGGCTCGCGGAGAAGGACCCGGAGCTGCCGGTGGGGCGGCTGCACAGCAGCGACTCCGACCCGTACGACAAGGTGCTGGACGGCCTCGCGAACGTGACGAAGTCCGCGAAGGCCGCCGATCTGGCCGGGCTCGACGTGGTGATCTCGACGGCCGCCAAGTGGGCGCACGTGAAGAACGTGGAGCCGTGGGGGCACGCGATCGTCGACGAGGCGTACCAGATGCGCTCGGACGCGCTGCTGGCCGTGGCCGGGCTGTTCGAGCGGGCGCTGTTCGTCGGGGACCCGGGTCAGCTGGACCCGTTCTCGATCGTGGGCGCGGACCAGTGGGCGGGGCTGAGCTACGACCCCTCGGCGAGCGCGGTGTCCACGCTGCTCGCGCACAATCCGGAGCTGCCGCAGCACCGGCTGCCGGTCTCCTGGCGGCTCCCGGCGTCGGCGGCCCCGCTGGTGTCGGACGCGTTCTACCCGTACACGCCGTTCCGCAGCGGTACGGGCCACAGGGACCGGAAGCTCTCGTTCGGGGTGGCGTCGGACGGGTCGGGGCCCGACCGGGTGCTGGACGAGGCGGCGGAGTCCGGGTGGGGGCTGCTGGAACTGCCCGCCCGGCACACCCCGCGCACCGACCCCGAGGCGGTACGGGCGGTGGCGCTGGTGGTCCGGCGGCTGCTGGACCGGGGCGGCGTCGCCACCAGCGAGCGGGCCGAGGAGCCGGTGCCGGTGACGGCGGACCGGGTGGCGGTCGGCACGGCCCACCGGGACCAGGCGGCGGCGGTGCGGGCGGCGCTCGCGGAGCTGGGCGTCACGGGGGTCGCGGTCGACACGGCGAACCGGCTCCAGGGCCGCGAGTTCGACGTCACGGTGGTCCTGCACCCCCTCTCGGGCCGCCCCGACGCCACGGCCTTCCACCTGGAGACGGGCCGCCTGTGCGTGCTGGCGTCCCGGCACCGGCACGCGTGCGTCGTGGTGTGCCGGGAAGGGGTGGCGGACCTGCTGGACGAGCACCCGTCCACGGAGCCGGTCCAGCTGGGCGTCACGGTGAAGTTCCCCGACGGCTGGGAGGCCAACCACGCGGTGCTGGCCCATCTCGCGGAGCACAAGGTGCGCTGGAGGCCGTGAAGCCGCGGCGGGTGGCCGGCCCGGCGGAGTTGCGGAGTTCAGGCCCGGGGGCGCCCTTGCGCGGGGTTGGACAATGGAGGGTGGCCGTCCTGGCCGTGCGAGGGAGGAACAGCACATGACAGAGTCCGAGCGGAACGAACGGCAGCGGCTGCGCCCCGCGCCGCTGCTCTTCGAGCCGTCTCAGGCCACGGCGGACCCGGAGCACTTCTTCGACCTGGAGTCGCTGGAGGACCCCCGTGAGCTGCTGGCCCGGGCGACCGAGCTGACGCAGGCCTTCCGGGCGGCGACGGACCGGTCGGTGGAGTTCCAGGCGATGGCGGCGGCGCAGCTCGCCGACCCGCGCCGGTTCGACCGGCTGACCGCGGCGGACGTCGCGGAGCGCGCGGAGTGGACCGAGGACTACGCGAAGAAGATGATCGAGTTCGGCCGCTCGCTGCTGGACTCCCCGAGAGCCTGACGCGCTGGGGGGTCCGGAGCCTGACGCGCTGGCGGACCGGAGCCTGGCTCCCTGGAGGGTCCGGAGCCTGGCCTACGACGCCTCTGGGGCTGATGTGGCCGGTGGGACGGCCGGGGCAGATGCTGTGCCGTCAGGCCGGGGGTCAGGTCCCGTGGCATATTCCGGCGGGCAAGATACCCCTCCCCCTCCTCACCTGTCCCGGTTTCCGGCAACTCTCGGAATCAGTTCCGTCACTCCCGGTAGACCTTGCTCCATGAGCGCATGGCTGAAAGACACAACGACCCTGCAGGCCGGTGCCGCCGTCGCGCACCACGGCGTCGACATCTTCGCCTTGCTGCGGGACCAGTCCGGGTCCCAGGCCGCACAGGTCACGGCGGCCGGCGCCGCCTGGCTGGCCGGGGCGACGCCCTACCCGCGCAGCACGCTCGCCCAGTGGGAGGAGCGCCCCACGGCCCCCGGAGTGCTGCCCTGCGGTTCCGCCTTCGACGTGGTGAACGTACCGGCGCTGTTCGGGCGGCGGATGCTGGAGCGGCTCTGGGCGGAGGGTCCCGGCTCCGGCCCGGTCGCCACGCACCGCGGCCGGATGCTGCTGTTCGCGGCCCCCGGAACAGCCCAGCGGCTGCCCTCGCTGCTCGCCTGGGAGGAGTGGGGAACCGGCGGTTCCGAGGAGTCCGGAGGCTCCGGGGACGCCCGCGGCCCGATGCCGCCCCTGCTCTGTCACGGCACCGGGGACGCCGTGACCGTACCGCCGCTGACCTGCGCGTCGTCGGACGGCGGTCCGCGCTGGGTGGTCGCCCCCGACACCCGTGGCCCGTGGCTGCCGGGTCCCGATGTGCTGCTCTGGGCGTGTGTGCGGGTGAGCCGGTCCGCCTCCTCGCGGGCCACCGCTCTTTCGATTTTTCCTCCGGCGGATCAGGGTGCTAATGTCTACGACGTCACCAGGCGCCGTTAGCTCAGTTGGTTAGAGCAGCTGACTCTTAATCAGCGGGTCCGGGGTTCGAGTCCCTGACGGCGCACAGACGGAAGAAGCCCCTCGCGAAAGCGGGGGGCTTCTTCGTGCGCGCCAAACGCTCGCCCAAAGTCCGGCGAGAAGGTCTCAGACTCCGGCGGTGATCCGGACGGTCCAGGAGCCGGACGGGGTGCGGTCCGCGACTTCGACACGGGTACCGGCCCCCGGGACGGTGAAGGTCTCGCCGACCCCGAGCGGGGCGTCGGCCAGCGGCGGGTAGACCGAGCGGTCCCAGCAGGCCCCGGTGTCCGGATGCGTGTCGACGACCTCGACGGGTCCGCCGCCGGAGGCCGTCTCGCTGCGGACGCGGTAGATCAGGATGCCCTCGGAGCAGGTGTCCCGGTCGTTGCCGGTGGCACTGCGGGCCTCGATGGCCAGGGCACTGTCGGCGCCGGTACGGACGACGGCGAGCCGGGTCCCGATCGACCCGCCGGGCACCGGGGCGGCGGCGACCGGTTCCAGGGTGAGGTCGGCCGAGCCCTGGACGCAGACGACCTGCCGGCCGCCGAGCCAGCCGAGCTTCCACTTGTGCCAGCCGAACAGGTCGGGGGCGAGGCCGAACTGGCTGCCCATGACGTCCCAGTCGCCGACGTACGTGTCCCAGTCGCCCTTGCCGTCGGTGGGCCGGTGGTAGAGGTCGGCGAGGTCGAAGACGTGCCCGGTCTCGTGGGCGAGGACGTTGCGGTCGGGCGGGTGCTGCTCGAAGACCGTGACGACGCGCCGGATGTCATGGCCGTCGGCGCGCAGCGGCCGGTCGAAGTTGACGACCTTCGTGGCGTCGGAGTCGACGCCGGGGGCGTCCGGGTCGGCCACCAGATAGACGACGTCGTACCGGGAGAAGTCCACGTCGTCGTCGGCGGCGGCGACCGCGTCCCGGAGGTAGGCCGTGCGCCGCTCGGCGTTCCAGTCGCGCTCTATGGCGTACCAGGTGGAGTCGCGCGGCATCTGCGTCCAGCTCCGTTGCGGATGCGGGCGCAGGGTGAACCGGCCGTAGCTGGCGCGCTCGAAGAAGCGGGTGGTGGCCGGGAAGTGGTCGGCGGTGAGTTCGCCGGGCGTGAGCACGGGCTCGGAGTCCGGGAAGGACAGAAAGATCATCACCGCGTCGAGGCCCTGGTCGGGGCGCGGATAGGCCGCGTTCCAGGTGTTCAGGCCGAGCGAGTGGTGCGCCGCCGTCCGAGGCAGGGCGCAGGGGGCGGCGTCCCCCGTGGCGGCCGCGGCGGGGCCCGCGACGAGGGACGTGGCGGCGAGCGCCAGGAGGGAGGTGGCGGCGGCGGCCAGACTGCGCAGGGGCGGCCGCCGCTCTCCCCCGGGTCCGCGACGGCACGGCACATCGACCTCCGGGTGGGGAAACACGGTCCATCCCGTCCACCCTGTGCCGCCTCACCACGCCACGCCCTGTTGTGCTGCCCCACACGGGTCAGCAACGGGTCAGCACACGCGTCGGCACACAGGCCGGCACACGCGTCAGCACACGCGTCGGCACACAGGCCGGCACACGCGTCGGCACACAGGCCGGGCACACAGGTCGGCGGTCAAAATCACCACCCACACCTTCACGGAACGTCACCATCAGTCAGTCCAGCCGCCCGATGCAACAGATCCGCGCAGAAACGACCAGGACCGGGCAAAGCGGAATGGCTGCTCCCGCTCACTTCCGGCCGCGCGCGGTGGCCCGGACCGGACGGCGAGCTGGAACGGCCGACGCGCCACCCTCTATGCTTCACCACGCTTTCCCGCGTGGAACGGGCCCCTTAACGGGACCGCCACCCGGTGGCCAGTCCGACCCCACCAGTTCACAACGACCTTCACAGCGGGAGCGAGCGGTGAGCGGAACCTCCGAAGGGCCGAGGGCCTCGGCAGGCACGGCCCCCGGCGCGCCCGCCGCGCCGGTCACGGAGCGTCATACGACGGCCCCGGCCGAGAGCGGTCCCACCCGGACCGATTCCGCCCGGACCGGTCCCGGCGGGGGCGACGCCGGTTCCATCGCCTCCGAGCTGCGCGACTACCGGGCGGCGTTCAACGCCGCCACGCTCCCCATGGGCGTCGTCGACGGCCGGGGCCATGTCGTGCGGGCCAACGAGGCGCTCGGCGGGCTGCTGGGGACGCCGGCCGCGGTCCTCGCCGGGCGGCAGGCGTGCGAACTGCTCGACCTCGCCACCGACGACCGGACCTGGCACGCGTACCGCGAGGTCCTCCTCGGCCGCCGCTCCCGGTTCCGCTGCACGCGCCGCCTCAAGCATCCCGACGGGCGCTCCCTGTGGGCCGAGATCACCGTCGTACCGATGACGGGGGCGTCGGCGGCGGAGTCGGCCCGGGTGCTCCTGACGGTCGCGGACGTCAGCGACCGGCGGGAGCTCCAGGAGCGGCTGCGCCACCTCCAGATGCACGACCCGGTGACCCGGCTGCCCAACCGGACGCTGTTCTTCGAGCGCCTCGCCTCGACCCTGGAGACCCCGCCGTACCAGGACGACTCCCTGCCGTCCCGGCAGCACGCCCGGATCGGCCTCTGCTACCTGGACCTGGACGGCTTCAAGGCGATCAACGACACCCTCGGCCACCGCACCGGGGACCGGCTGCTGGCAGCCGTCGCCGCGCGGCTCACCGACTGCGCCGAGAACGACGCCTCCCGCAACGCCGGGGGCAGCCGGCTGGTGGCACGCCTGGGCGGCGACGAGTTCGCGATCCTGGTCGAGGACTCGGCCGGCACCCAGGAGCTGACCGACCTGGCCCGCTCGGTCCTCGCCGCGCTCCAGCAGCCGTTCGACCTGGCGGGCCAGCGGCTCTCGGTCTCCGCGTCGATCGGCGTGGTCGAGCGGACCGCCGCGGGCACCTCGCCCACCGGTCTGATGCAGGCCGCCGACACCACGCTGTACTGGGCGAAGGCGGACGGCCGGGCCCGCTGGACCCTGTTCGACCCCGAGCGCAACGCCCACCGCATGACCCGGCAGTCCCTCTCCTCGACGCTCCGGCCCGCCGTGGAGCGCGGCGAGTTCACGCTGGAGTACCAGCCGCTGGTCGGGATGGCCGACGGGGTGCTGCGCGGGGTCGAGGCGCTGGTGCGCTGGAACCACCCGCAGTTCGGCGTCCTGCCGCCGAATCGGTTCGTCCAGATCGCCGAGGAGGACGGTTCGATCGTCCAGCTCGGCCGGTGGGTGCTGCGCACCGCGTGCCGGCAGGCGCGACGCTGGCAGCTGGACCATCCGGACGAGCCGCCGCTGTTCATCAGCGTCAACGTCGCCGTACGGCAGGTCTGGGACTCCGACCTGGTGGCCGACGTGGCGCAGATCCTGGCCGAGACCGAACTCGCCCCCGGGCTGCTCCAGCTGGAGCTGACCGAGTCGGCGGTGATGGGCTCCGGCGGCCGTCCGCTGAGAGCGCTCCAGGCACTGAGCGACATGGGCGTCCGGATCGCCATCGACGATTTCGGGACGGGTTATTCGAACCTCGCCTACCTCAGCCGGCTGCCCGTCTCCGTACTGAAGCTGGACGGGGCGTTCGTGAAGGGCTTCCGGTACGAGGACGGTACGCATCCGAGCCCGGCAGACGAAACGATCGTGGAGGCCATGGTGCAGCTGGCGCACCGCCTGGGCCTGACCGTCACCGCGGAGTGCGTGGAGACGGCCGGGCAGGCGGAGCGGCTGCGGCGGATCGGCTGCGACACGGGGCAGGGGTGGCTGTACTCGCGGGCGGTCGCGCCGGAGCAGATCGCCGGGCTGATCGGGTCCCGGCCGCTGGAGGGCTGACCGGGATCCCGCAGGATCTACGGAGCGGCCGGCAGGCCGTACGCGTCCGCGATCAGGCCGTAGCTGCGCAGCCGCGCGTCCCCGCCGTGCGCGTTGGCGGTGATCATCAGCTCGTCGGCGCCGGTGCGCTTGGCCAGGTCGTCCAGGCCGGTGCGGACCTCGTCGGCGGTGCCGTGGATGACGTTGGAGAGCCAGCCGTCGACGAACTCCCGCTCCATCGGGGAGAAGTCGTACGCCTCGGCCTCCTCCGGGCTCGGGATCAGCCCGGGGCGGCCGGTGCGCAGCCGGACCATGGACAGCGCCCCGGTCAGCACCTGGCGGCGGGCCTCGCGCTCGTCGTCGGCGGCCAGCGCCGAGACCCCGATCAGGGCGTACGGGGCGTCCAGCACGGCGGAGGGCCGGAAGGACTCGCGGTACAGGTCGAGCGCCGGAATGGTGTTCTGCGCCGAGAAGTGGTGCGCGAAGGCGAACGGCAGCCCCAGCGTCCCGGCCAGCCGCGCGCTGAAGCCGGAGGAGCCCAGCAGCCAGACGGGCGGCCGGTGCGCGGACTGCACCCCGCCGGGCGACGTCGCCTGGACCGGGCCCGGTACGGCGTGGATCCGGGCGTACGGGTGTCCGTCCGGGAAGTCGTCGTCCAGGAAGCGGATCAGCTCCATGAGCTGCTGCGGGAAGTCATCGGCCCCTTCGTTGAGCCGGTCCGTGCGGCGCAGGGCCGCCGCCGTCGCCCCGTCCGTGCCGGGGGCCCGGCCGAGCCCGAGGTCGATCCGGCCCGGGGCCATCGCTTCCAGGGTGCCGAACTGCTCGGCGATCACCAGCGGGGCGTGGTTGGGCAGCATCACCCCGCCGGAGCCGAGGCGGATGCGCTCGGTGTGGGCGGCGACGTGCGCGAGGATCACGGCCGGGGAGGACGAGGCGACCCCGGGCATGGAGTGGTGCTCGGCGACCCAGAAGCGGTGGAAGCCGCGGCTCTCGGTGAGCTTCGCGATCTCCACGCTCGTGCGCAGGGCCTGCGTCGCGGTGCGGCCCTGCCCGACGGTGACCAGGTCGAGGACGGACAGCGGAACGGTGGCCGTCCCGGCTGCGGCGCCCCGGATCCCGTCGCCGTCGGCCGCCCGGCCGCTCTCGTCGCCGCTGGTCTCGTCGCCTCGGATGTCGTCCACGTGTCGGCCTCTCCCGGTGCTGCGCTCGTCCGTACGTCTGTGTATCGGACGAGTACAACAGGAGGCCGACTCCGTTTTATTCCCGGCGGGACCCGGGCTGACGCGGCGCGTTCCCGGCGGGACCCGGGCTGACGCGGCGCGTTCCCGGCGGGGTCCGGGCCGACGCGGCGCGCTCCCGGCGGGTCAGGAACCGGCGCGGCGCGCTCCAGGCGGGTCAGGAACCGGCGCGGGGCGCGCTACTCCCGTACCTCGATGCCCTTCGGCTCCAGCTGCCGCAGCACCGGCTCACGGGTGGCGAACAGGGTGCCGAGCGTGGGCGCCCAGGTCCGGCGGTCGGTGAGCCGCAGCCCCTCCCAGACCGTGACCTGGTTGGCGGTGAGCACGGGCTTGCCGAGCAGCTCCTCCAGCTCGGGGATGTACGCGGTGGTGTGCAGGGAGGTGTCCGGGACCAGCACCACCTCGGCGTCCGGGTGGTCCGCCTCGCGCACCAGCCGCTTCACCTCGTCCGGCCCCCACGATCCGGCCTCGGCCGACGAACCGGCCCCGCCGGACGCGGCGGCCACCACTTCGACGCCCGCCGACGCCAGGAAGTCGGCGAAGAGCCCGGTGACGTCGTCCGGGTAGGGTGCGGCGACGCCGACCCGCCGGGCCCCCAGCTCCCGTACCGCGTGGCCGAAGCCGATGGAGGTGCTGGAGGCGGGCAGCCCGGCCGCGCGGGCGAGCGTGGCGATCTGCTCGTGGGCGCCCTCCCAGCCCTGTCCGAAGCTGCCGCCGCTGGAGGCCCAGATCAGCGCTTCGGCCCCGGCGAGGCGCAGCTCCTCGACGCCCTCGGCGATCCGGTCGGGGTCGCCCTGCTCGCGCAGCGCGTCGGCGCGGTAGACGTCCTCGCCGGTCTCGGTGGAGAACAGGGGCAGCCGGATGTCGGTGTCGAGCAGGATCTCGGTCCGTGGGAAGTCGTCCTCGGCGGCGTGGCCCGGGTAGAGAAGTCCTACGGTCGTCATGTCCACCCTTTCCTGTACGTCGACGGCTCGCCGCGCGGCGGGCGGGTCCCCTCGCCGGATCGCGAGGGACGGGTCCCCTCGCGGAATCCCGGCGGGCGGCCCGTCACGGGGCTGCCCCGGGGCCGCCGCGGCCCTCCGGACGCTCCGGCGGCCGTGACCGCGCGACCGGTCACTCTTGCCCCGACTTGTTCCCAGTATTCCCCCGGGCGGCCGCCGGGGCGCGCGGCCGGGCGTCGTTGACGCGGCGCTGAGCTGCTGCGAGCGTGGGCGGTCGATCTTGTCCGTTCCGTCTTGTCCGTTCCGCCGCGGAGGGCCGACCACCCATGCCGGATCCCGTCCTGCTCGTCCTCGACGCCGACCCCTCCCCGCGGCTCGGCCGGCTGACCGGCCGGGTGGACGTGCGGTACGCGGACGCCACCACGCTCGCCGAGCGGCTGCCGGCCGCCGATGTGCTGCTGGTGTGGGACTTCGCGTCGGACGCCGTACGGGAGGCCTGGCCGGGTCCGGGGCGGCGGCCGCGCTGGGTGCACACGGCGAGCGCGGGCGTGGACCGGCTGCTCTGCCCGGAGCTGGTCGCCTCCGACACCGTGCTGACCAACGCGCGGGGGATCTTCGAGCGGCCGATCGCGGAGTACGTGGCGGCGCTGGTGCTGGCGATGGCCAAGGACCTCCCCGGCACCCTCGCACTCCAGCGGGAGCGGCGCTGGCGCCACCGCGAGGGGCAGCGGGTGGCCGGTTCCCGGGCGGTGGTCGTCGGCGCGGGTCCCATCGGCCGGGAGATCACCCGGCTGCTGCACGGCCTCGGGGTCACCGTGGCCCTGGTGGGGCGGACCGCCCGGCGCACCATCCACGGGGCGGCGGATCTGGACCGGCTGGCGGCGCGGGCGGACTGGGTGATCGCGGCGGCCCCGCTGACGGAGGCGACGCGCGGGATGTTCGACTCCCGCTTCTTCGGTCTGCTCCAGCCGTCGGCGCGCTTCATCAACGTGGGGCGCGGGGCGAGCGTGGTCCAGGCCGACCTGGTGGACGCGTTGCACCGCCGCTGGTTCGCGGGCGCGGCGCTCGATGTGTTCGAGGACGAACCGCTGGGCCCGGACAGCCCGTTGTGGGACGTACCGGGGCTGCTGGTCTCTCCGCATCTGAGCGGGGACACGGTGGGGTGGCGCGACCGGCTGGGCGAGCAGTTCGTGGCGCTGTACGAACGCTGGGCGCGGGGCGAGCCGTTGCCCAACGTGGTCGACAAGGAACGCGGTTACGTACCCTCCCCCGACCTCGACGCGGTCGACGAGTCCGCCGAACTCGACGGCTCCCCCGGCACCGACGAGTCCGACGGCCTCAACGGGTGAGCGGCGCGGCCCGGACGACGAACGCCTCGATGGCCTCCCTGGCCGCGGCGTCCAACGCCTCGTGCTCGGCCTGCTCCTGGGCGGTCGAGACGTCCCGCGTGCGCCGGTAGGCCTCTTCCGCGGCGCCGACCACTTCCGGGTCGTCGGTGAGCAGTTTGACCCGGTAGAGCACCTGCCGGGTGGCGGTGCGCAGGCGGTGGGCCTCGTCGCGCGCCTCGATGAACGCCTCGGAGACCTGACTCTGCCGCATGCGGTACCAGCGGCCCGCCTGCCCGTGCCGGTACTCCTCCGCCGCGGCGGCGAACGAGCTGTAGGTGGCCGTGCGTTCCTGCCGGAGCGCCTCCGACCGGGAGAACCGCTCCGTGCGCGCGGCGGTGAGGCGTTGGAAGAGATGCGTGAGCACGGCTCCCAGGAGCGTGCCCCCGACCGCGACGACGCTTGTCCATATGGCGACCATGGCACCAGCTGATCACAGAAGTGACGGACGCGGAGTCATGAATCCTCCACCGCAGGGGAACACGCCCCGCGCACCTCCGGTCGCACTCCGCCCCCATCCGGGCACGGGAAGGTCACCTTCCGGCCACTGTTGGGTTACAGGCCCCCGGCTACCCGCATAGACGTACGGGATCGGGCAGGCGCTCACCCTGTCCGGACTGTTCGACCTCCAGGAGATTGCGAACCATGGCTGAATTCCCGAACCTGTCCCGCCGGGGTTTCCTCAACGGAACGGCGGCCGTGGGCGGCCTCCTCGTCGTTCCCGGCCTTCTCACCGCGTGCAGCAAGACCGACTCCGGCTCCGCGACCGGCGAGGGCGCCCTGGAGAAGCTCCGTAAGCAGGGCTTCGTGCGGGTGGCGTACGCGAACGAGGCCCCGTACGGCTATCTGGAGGGCAAGGAACTCAAGGGCGAGGCCCCGACGCTGCACCGGGAGATCTTCCAGGCCCTCGGAGTGGACGAGCTGAAGCCGACGCTCTCCGAGTGGGACGGGCTGATCCCGGGGCTCCAGGCCGGCAAGTACGACGTGGTCAGTGCGGGCATGGCCATCACCCCGGAGCGCTGCGGCAACGCGATCTTCTCCGAGCCGGAGTTCATCTCGCCGACCGCGCTGATGGTGAAGAAGGGCAACCCGAAGAAGCTCACCGATCTGGACTCCGCGAAGGAGGCGGGGGTCACCATCGGGGTGATGTCCGGTGCGGTCGAGGGGAGTTACGCCAAGGGCGCGGGCATCGCCGAGGGCAAGATCAAGACTCTGCAGAAGCCGCAGGACGGGGCCGACGCCGTCAAGGGCGGCCGGATCGACGCGTTCCTGCTCACCGGTATCTCGCTGCGCTGGCTGGCGAAGACCAACCCGGACACCGAGGTCACCGAGGCGTTCGTGCCGAAGCTCGACGGCAAGGACCAGTTCTCCCCCGGCGGCGCGGTGTTCCGCAAGGGCAACGAGGACCTGCGGGACTCCTTCAACCGGGAACTGAAGAAGATCGTCTCCGACCGCTCGCGCTATGTGCAGCTGCTGGAGCCGTACGGGTTCGGCGAGACGGAGATCCCGCCCGCCGATCTCAGGACGGCGGATCTGTGCAAGGGCTGACGGGGCGGGCGGGCGCGCACGCATGAACGACTTCTTCTCCCTCCTCGTCGAGGAGCTCCCCAGAGTCCGGTCGGGTCTGTGGGTGACGCTCCAGGCCACGGTCCTGGGCGCACTGCTGGCCGGAGTGCTGGCCTTCGCGCTCGGGCTGATGGCGGGCAGCCGGCTGCTCCTGGCCCGCGGGTTCTCCCGGGTGGTCGTGGAGTTCTTCCGGGGCACCTCGCTCTACGTCCAGCTGTTCTGGTTCTACTACGCGATGCCGCTGCTGACCGGCTACGAGATGGAGCCGCTGATCTGCGGGGTGGTCGCGTTCGGTCTCAACTTCGGTGCGTACGGCGCCGAAGTGGTGCGGGGCGCGGTCAACTCCGTACCGCGCGGCCAGTACGAGGCCGCGATCGCCCTCAACCTGAGCCCGACCAGGCGGCTGTGGAAGGTGATCCTGCCGCAGGCGTGGGTGCAGATGATCCCGAGCTTCACCAACCTGCTGATCCAGCTGCTGAAGGCGACCCCGCTGCTGTGGCTGCTCTCGGCCGCCGACCTGATGACGGTGGTCCAGCAACTACGCGACCGCACCGGTGAGACGGTGACCGCCTATCTGACCCTGCTGGCCGTCTACTTCGTGCTGGCGTACGCCCTGACGATGCTGATGAACCTGCTGGAGCGGAGCGCCAAGCGGCGGCTCGGCCTGGACACCGGCGCGAAGAGCCTGTTCAAGAGCCGCAGCGCGGCCACGACCACCGCGGGAGGTGTCCGGTGAACGGCTTCGACTGGAATGCCGTCGGGGAGTCCCTGCCCGAACTGCTGAACGGGTTCAAGATCACCCTGCTCGCGACCGTCCTCGGCACCCTGGTGGCCGCCGTGCTGGGACTGGTCGTCGCGATGGCCGGGCGGGCGCCCAGCAGGTTCGTGACGGTCCCGGTGCGCCTCGTCACGGAGTTCGTCCGGTCCACCCCGCTGCTGGTGCAACTGGTCGGCGCGGCTGCCCTGTTCAACTCGGTGGAGCCGCTGTACATCGGCATCGCGGTGCTGGGGATCCACTACGCCGCGTACACCTCCGAGGTCTACCGGGCGGGGATCGACGGGGTGCCGAAGGGGCAGTGGGAGGCGTGCCGCGCGCTGTCGCTGTCGCCCCGGCGCACCTGGCAGGCCGTGATCCTGCCGCAGGCGGTGCGCAACGTGCTGCCCGCGCTCGGGAACTACGCGATCTCGATGTTCAAGGAGACGCCGTTCCTCGCCGTGATCACGGTGCAGGAGATGGTCTTCGAGGCCCGGAAGTACGGGGCCGACCACTTCGCGTACACCGAGGTGTTCACCCTCGCCGGCCTGATCTTCCTGGTCGCGAGCTACCCCACGTCGCTGTTGATGAGAAAGCTGGAGAAGCGCCTTGGCCACTGAACCCCTCCCCCTGAAGAAGACGGAATCCCCGGGGCCGGCCGCAGCTCCCGAGGACGCCGTCCCGGCCGCGGCCCGCACCGGCGAGCCGCTGGTCCGGTTCGACAAGGTGGTCAAGCGCTACGGCGACCATGTGGTCCTGGACGAGCTGGACTTCACCGTGGACCGCGGCGAGCACGTCACACTGATCGGGCCCAGCGGCTCGGGCAAGACCACGATCCTGCGGCTGCTGATGACGCTGGAGAAGGTCAGCGGCGGGGTGATCTGGGTCGACGGCTCCCCGCTGACCCACGTCCGCACCCCGGGCGGTTCGCTGAAGCCCGCGGGCGAGAAGCAGCTGCGCGAGTCCCGGAAGAAGATCGGGATGGTCTTCCAGCAGTTCAACCTCTTCCCGAACATGAAGGTGATCGAGAACATCACCGAGGCCCCGGTCAGCGTGCTCGGCAGGAGCCGCGAGGAGGCGGAGGTCCGGGCCCGGGAACTGCTGGACCTGGTCGGACTCTCGGCGAAGGTCGACGCCCACCCCTCCCAGCTCTCCGGCGGCCAGCAGCAGCGGGTGGCGATCGCGCGGGCGCTGGCGATGGAGCCGGAGATCCTGCTGCTGGACGAGGTGACCTCCGCGCTCGACCCGGAGCTGGTGGCGGGTGTGCTGGAGCTGCTGGAGGACATCGCCCGCAACACCGACATCACCATGGTCTGTGTGACCCACGAGATGAACTTCGCCCGGGACGTCTCGGAGAAGGTCCTCATGTTCGACGCGGGACGAGTCGTGGAGTCCGGATCCCCGGAGAAAATCTTCTCCGACCCGTCACACGAACGTACGCGCGAGTTCCTCAACGCAGTCCTGTGACCTCGGAGTTGACGCACCGCCCATGACGGTGGCATATGCCAGACGGGTGCGCCCCAGATGACAGCTCCGGGGCGCCCCTACTGACTCGTCAACTGCCGCCCCGCGGGGGCCTTCCGGGGGCTATCGTGGGGCGAAAGCTTGCGGTCACAACCTGGTAGGGGGACACCGTGGCGTTGAAGCCCGAGCCGACGGCGCCGTTCCACTCGGTGCAGTACGCCCTGCGCGTGCTCGAATCGGTCTCCAAGCACGGCGACGGTGTGACCGATGCCCAGATCTCCCGCGAGACGGGGCTGCCGACCGGCCACCTCGCCTCCCTCCTGCTCACGCTGCGCCGCGAGGGGTATGTGGAGCAGGTCAGCGACGGCGCGTACGTCATCGGCGCGTCCCTGCTGCTGCTCGGCTCCGGGGCGACCCGCCGCCGGGCTCTGGAGGACCGCCTCCGGCTCACCCTGTCCGAACTGCGCGACTCCGTCGGCGCGGCGGTCTACCTCAGCCGGTATGTCGACGGCGAGGTCAGCGTGACCCAGGTCGCGGACGGACCGCTCACCCCCGCGGTCAACGAGTGGGTGGACTTCCGCTCCTCGGCGCACGCCAGCGCGGTCGGCAAGTGTCTGCTGGCCCAGCTCGACCACGACGGGCGGCGCGACCACATCTCCCGGCACCGGACGGCCCGGCTCACCTCGCGGACGATCACCGACGAGAAGATCCTCTTCTCCCAGCTGGACGCCCAGTCCGTCACGGTCCCGGTGCTGGACCTCCAGGAGTACGCGGTGGGCACCGTCTGCGCCGCCGTGCCGCTGACGGCCGGCTCCGCCGCGGGCTGCCTCGCCCTGTCGCTGCCGATCGAGGACGCGCACCGGCTGCGGTCGGCGGCCGAGACGCTGAGCCGCCGGGCGGCGCCGGTGCTGCTGTCGCTGGCGCTCTAGCGGCAGGCACCGGCAGTAGCCTCACCGTCATGTACGCACCGATACCCGCGCTGAACCTCCTGAAGGAATTCGAGGACGGCGTCGACGACTACTTCACTCCCGGCTTCGAGCTGATCCCCTTCGGTGAGGACGACGGCGGCTATCCGCAGCTCTCCGACCGCATCCGCCCCTTCGCACAGGCCACCGGCTCCGGCTCGACGTACGCGCTCTGGCTGCGGGACGAGCGCACGGACCTCGCCACGCTGCCGGTGCTCTTCCTCGGCGACGAGGGCGGCGTCCACGTCGTCGCCCGCGATCTGCCCGAACTGCTGCGCGTCCTCGCCTCCGGCTGGGAGCCGATAGGCGACTGGGACGGCGTGGAGTACGCGGACGAGAGCGAGGCGGCGGAGGGGGACGAGGAGCCGTACGACCCCTGCCCGGCGAACCCGGCGTTCCGGGCCTGGCTGCGCGACCGCTTCGGCCTGGAGGCCGCCGAGGACCCGAACGAGATCGTCCATTCGGCGGGCGAGGAGCTGCGGGAGCCGTTCGCCGCCTGGGTCGGGCCGCTGATCCCGGACGCGGTGGGCGGGCCGGGGGCGGCCTAGGCGGGACTTCGGCGGGCTTCGGGAGGGTCCCGGGCGGAGGGTGTCATCAGCACCCCTCGGGACCAGGTATTATTTTCGAGTCAGCAGGCGCCGTTAGCTCAGTTGGTTAGAGCAGCTGACTCTTAATCAGCGGGTCCGGGGTTCGAGTCCCTGACGGCGCACGACACGGGGTGGCGGTCTTCTTCGCGAAGGCCGCCACTTCGCTTTTCCGGGATCTTGGCTCTCCGGGAGCTTCGCTTCTCCGGGAACGGCTCACAGCGCCCTCCCCCGCTCCTCGTACTGCTCCAGCAGGCCCGTGAGCCCCTCGGCGTCCAGGAGTACGTAGGCGCCGTCGCCGTCCCGGTCCCACCAGACCGGGTCCGGGCAGCGGAAGCCCTCCCGGCGCAGGGCCACCCGGTGGATCTTGTTCGTCGCGGTGACCGGCATCCGGTCGAGGATCCGGACGAACCGGGGCGCCATCTTCGTCCCCAGGTCCGGCTGGGCCCTCAGGAACGCGGCGAAGGCCGCCGGATCGAAGGGCCCGCCCGTGCGGAGCGCGAGCGCGGCCATCACCTGGTCGCCGGTGACCGGGTCCGGGACGGCGTAGACGGCGGCGGCCGCCGCCTCCTCCCAGCGGGCCAGGATGTTCTCGATCGTCGCGGCGGCCAGGTTCTCGCTGTCGACGCGGAGCCGGTCGTCGGTGCGGCCGGCGAAGTAGAGGAAGCCGTCGGCGTCCCGGTAGAAGAGGTCGCCGGTCCAGTACCAGCCGCGCCGGGCCCGTTCCGCGTCCGCCGCCGGGTTGCGCCAGTAGCCCTCGAAGGGCGTCGGACCCCGGTTGACCAGTTCGCCGATCGCCTCGTCCCCGTTGAGCAGCCGCCCGCCCGGGCCGAACCGGGCCGGGGGCCGCTCCTCGCCGCTCTCCGGGTCGACGACGGCGAGGTCGTCGCCCGGGGCGGCCCGTCCGATCGCCCCCGGCGGGGTGCCGGGGGCGTGCTGGATCGCCGCGCCGCCCTCGGAGGAGCCGTACCCCTCCACCAGCCGCACCCCGAACCGCTCCCGGAACCGGGCCGCGTCCACGGCGCCCGCCTCGGTGCCGAAGCCCAGGCGCAGCGGGTGGTCCCGGTCGTCGGGGCGCTCGGGGGTGGCCAGCAGATACTGCACGGCGCGGCCCACGTAGGTGAAGTACGTCGCCCCGTAGCCGCGTACGTCGTCGAGGAAGGCGGAGGCCGAGAAGCGGGGGCGCAGGGCTATGGCGGCTCCGGCGGCGAGGGCGGGGGCCCAGTCGGCCAGGACCGCGTTGCCGTGGAACATCGGCATGCAGATGTAGTGCGTGTCCGTGGGGCGTACGCCGAAGTGCCCGGCGAGGGAGACGCCAGCCCCGGCGAGCCGGCCCTGGGTGCAGATCGCGGCCTTGGGCGCGCCGGTGGAGCCGGAGGTGAAGTAGAGGAGCATGCGGCTGCCGGGGCCGACCGGGGCGAGCCGGGCGTCGCCGGGGCGTGCGCCCGCGTACGGGGCGAGCAGGGCGGCGTACGCCTCGGTGTCGGTGACCAGGACCCGTACGCCCGGCAGCTCCAGATCCGCGAGGAGCGGCAGGTGGGCGCGCTCGGTGATCAGGACGGCTGCTTCGGTGTGCAGGATGTCGCGGGCCAGCTCGGGGCCGCGCCGGGTCGGGTTGATCCCCGCGACGGCGGCCCCGGCCAGGGCCGCCGCGCTGAGCCACAGCGGGAACTCAGGGGTGTTGTCGAGCAGTACGCCGAGGTGCGGTTCGCCGCCGCGCGGCAGCAGATCCGCGAGGAGCGCCGCCCGTGCGGCGGCGCCCTCGACCACCTGGTGATGAGTGAGCACGGTGGGGCCGTGCTTCAGGGCGGGCCGGTGGTCACCCCATTGACGTCGTACGAGCTCCGCGACGGTGCCGGTACTCCTCATGGCGCCGCACGATAACTGATGGAGCGTCAGAACTTAACGTCGGAGCAGGCGTAGAACGCGTTGGTGGTGTCCGCGACGTTCCACACGGCGAGGATGACGTGCTTGCCGCTCTTCTGGGTGGGGATCGTGCCCTGGTGGGTCAGCGTGGCCGGCGGCTGCTGGTTGCCGTAGGGCACGGTCATGAAGGGCTGCGATTCGAGTGCGGCCCGGGTGAGCGGCTTGGTGGGGTCCCAGCCGTTCTTGGTGATGTAGTAGCGGAAGTCGCTGGTCCGGTGGCGGGCGGTGAACTGCCAGCGGAAGCTGTAGCCCTGTCCGCCGGTGACCTGGGTGGCGGGCCAGTTGCCGCCTCTGGGGTCGTCGAGCTGGGCGAACTGCCCGTTGCCGCCGGAGCAGATCTTGCCGTCCGCCGGTCCTGCCGCCGGGAAGCCCTTGGGGCCCTCGACGCTCTGCGGCTCCCACTGGATGTTGCCGCAGCCGGTCACCGTGCCGTTGGCACAGAGTTTCTGACGGCTGATCGGGGAGTCCGTGTAGCCGTGACTGCTGGCGCTGGGGGCCGCGAGCACCGAAGCGCCCGCTATCGCCAGGCCGATCACGGCCGCGCTTGCCTTTTTCCGCATGGGCTGTCGCTCCTCTAGAACGTGGGGGAGGTTCCATGAGCATTGCTCGACTGCTGCGCGCTTGGTACGGAGTGCTGTGCGTGACGCGGGTGCTGCGGTCTAGACCAAGTCTTAGATTATTGACGCGGCGTGAACATGTCCAGACCAATGAGCGTCATATTCCGGCGGCCCTCCGAGCCGTTCCGGAACCGCCCCGAACCTCCCCCGGGCCCTCAGGCCCCGTCCCCTCCCCCGCTACGGCCGGTGTAGAAGGCAACCGTCAAGTCCTTGACGAGTGCCTTGCGTTCGTAGTCGTCGAGCTCGACGATGCCGCGCGTGGTGAGTCGGTTGACGGTGTCGTCGACCGCGTCCACCACGGAGGTGAGCACGCTGTCGCGGTGCCGGGAGTCGATCGCGGCGATCCGCCGCCGCTGCATGGCCGCGGCCACCTCGGGGGCGTACTCGATGCCGGTCGGCTGCGCGGAGTACACCTCGACGCCGACGGGTTCGCAGTCCGCCTTCAGCATCCGGGTCAGCGCGTCGCCGACCGCCTCCGCGTCGCGCAGGGTCGGGGCGTCCTCGTGGAACGCGTCGGCGGGCAGCTGCGAGAGGACCCTGGCCATCGCGGCCTCGACCTGGGCGCTGAGGTACGCCTCGTGGTCCTCGATGCCGAGGACGGCGCGGACGGTGTCCTTGATCCGCCACACCACGAGGACGACCACGCGCAGGGCGGTGCCGTTCGCGTCGACGGCGGGCAGTGGTTCGCTGCGCCAGTGCCGCAGGCGTACGTCGACGCGGCGGCGCAGCAGGAGGGGTGAGACCCAGACGAGGCCGGTGCGGCGGACGCTGCCCCGGTAGTCGCCGAAGAGCGTCAGCACCCAGGCGTAGCCGACCCGGCCCCGGCCGAGGCCGCCGAGCGCGAGGAGCACGACGGTGGCGAGGAGGGCGAGGGCGGCCCAGGAACCGGCCCCGATGCCGAGGTCGGGCCGGGGGGTGAGGCCCACGGCGCTCTGCCAGCCGGCGGGCAGCACGCCGCGCCACCACAGGACGGCCAGCGCGCCCGCGGTTCCGGCCGCACCGGTGAGGAGGGCGGCGTAACCGGACAGGGCGGGTCCGGGCCGCTCGGCGAGACGGGGGTCGGCGACCGGGGCGGGCCGGGTCGAGGGCCGTACCCGCGTCTGCGGCGAACGCGGCACGGGGGGCCGCCGGGTGGCGGGCGCCCGGTCCCCGGCGGGCCGGTGGACGACGGCCCCGGGCCCGGGCAGCGCCGCAGCGCCGTCGGCCGGCTCCTGGTCGTCCCGGAAGAGGAGGTGTACGGGGATGGAGGCGGTGGTCTCGTTGGCGATGACGGAGTGGCGGCGGCCGGGGCTCACGGACGCGGTGGTGGCCGAGGCCGGTGCGGGCACGGAGAAGGTGGCCGAGGCGGCGCGGTCGCCGGGGGCCAGGTCGAGAACGAGGTCCAGCTCGGTGTCGGGCCCCGGGTCGGCCCCCTTGGCGGGGATGTCCCGGGCCTCACGCTTCGGGCTCTCGGGCTCGGCCCCGTAGGAGGGATGCGGGGTCCACTCCGCCGAGGGTTCCGTCCTCAAACGCCGGACGGGCTTGAGATGCAGGTTCCCGTCGAGGGGGGCGGGGCGGGCGGGGGCGCCCGCTTCGGCGGCGGGGCGGGGCGAGGCCGGGCCACGGCCGTCGGCGGCGGGGCGCGTGGGGGCGGGACCGTCAGCGGCCGGACGACCCGAGACAGGACCACGGCCGTCAGCGGCCGAGCGGCCCGACGCCGACGCCGGACCGCCGGCGCCGGAACGCACAGAGGCGGGAGCGGGACCGCCAGCGGCCGAACGGGCTGAGCCGGGGCCCCCGGCGGCCGGGCGGCCGGAGATGGGGGCGGGACCGTCCGCAGCCGCACCGGCGGGAGCGGGGCCACGGCCGCCAGCGGCCGGGGCGGGGCGGCCCGCGCCCAGGTCCTCCGCGGCCGAGCGGGCCGGCCCGGCGGCGGGGCGGTCCGGGGTAGGGCCGAGGTGCAGGCTCACGTTCGGGGACTCCGGCGCGGCGCTCCGGGGCGGGGCCGACGGGGACGTGACGCCCGCGGAAGGCGAGGCATGGCCGCCGCCCCCGGAAGGCGAGGCGTGATCGCCGCCCCCGGTAAACGAGGGTTGGCCGCCGCCTCCGGTAAGCGAGGGTTGGCCGCCGCCCCCGGAAGGCGAGGCGTGGCCGCCCCCCGGCACACGCGCGGGCCCGGCACTCGCCGGAGGTACCGCCTTGTCGCCGTCCGGCACCCGCGCCGGCTCGGCATCCGCCGAGGCGGCCGCCTTGTCGGCGACAGGCCCGACCACCGGCGGAGGTGTCCCGTCGCTCACCGGGCGGAACAGCGGCGGCGGGGTCCTGCCCGCGCCGGTCCTCCCCGGCGGCGGAGTGCTCCCCGTGCCGTTCTTCTCCGGCGCCACGGGCGCGCGCCCGGTCTCCGGCGGAGGTGTCCCGTCGCCCACCGGGCGGAACAGCGGCGGCGGGGTACTACTGCCCCCGCCGGTCTTCCCCAACGGTGGCGGAGTGACACCCCCGCCACCCTTCTCCGACGGCACAGGCGCGGGCGCGGACACGGGCTCCGGGTCCCGCCCGGGGGGCGGGGTCTTCTCGTCCACCGGGCCGAACAGCGGCGGCGGGGTCCCCCTGCCCGGTGGGGCGAAGAGGGACGGGGGGAGCTGGTCGTCCAGGTCGTCCGGGGAGTGGGGGGTCTGGTCGTTGTCGGTGGTCACCGGTTCCCTATTCCTTTCCGTCACGTCGTGCGCGTCCGTCACGCGAAGAGCCGGCGCCAGGTCTCCGGCCCCGGATAACCGTCGGCCGCACTGCCGCGCCAGCCCTGGGCCCGCTGGAACGCCTCGACGTTGCGGCGGTCGGCCTCGGTCCAGAGCGGGCTGGGGCCCGACACGTAGTGCTTGCCGTATCCCTTCTTCACCAACTGTTTGCCGAGCCGGTCGACATGGCTGTTGGACTGACCCGGCTGGAAATAGCCGCGACCGGGGAACGCGACCGCCGTATTCGGGCTGCCGCCCGCCCCGGCGGCCGGAATGTTCCGGCCGCCGCCGGAGGTCAGCAGGCGCCAGGTGTGCGGGCCGGGGAGGCCGTCGGCCTCCTTGCCCTTCCAGCCCTGGGCCTGCTGGAACGCCTGGGTCGCGCGCCGGTCCGCCGTTCCCCACACGGGCCCGGGGCCGACCGCGTAGAACCGCTTGCCGCCCCGCTGCACCAGCATCCGGCCGAGCTGGGTGACGTACTTGTTGTTGGTGCCGGGGCCGAACTGCTTGGCCCCCGGGAAGGCGGTGGAGGAGCCGGAGCCGGGTGATCCACCCGTGACTCCTTTGTAGCGGTATGCCACGTAACGATCTGAGTTGTTCCAGTACGCCAGGGGCGTCGACTGCTTCCGGGTCCGCGGGCGCGCCTGCTCGTAGGCGACGTAGTGGGTGCGTGCGCCGGAGGTCCAGCCGCCGAAGATCGTGACGTGCGAGCCCTTGGCCGGGTCGGCGGGGTTGTGGAAGAGGAGGATGTCGCCGGGCTGGAGGTCGGCGCGGGCGATCCGGGTGCCGTACGCGGCGAGGCTGCCGGTCCACTCGTTGGTGCCGAGGTTCCAGGCCATCGACACATAGCCGGAGCAGTCCTGGCGGTACCCGTCGGACCAGTACTTCTCCATGCTGTACGGAACCTTCGCGTTCACCCACCGCTGCGCCCGGTCGATGATGTCGGCCCGGGTCGTCTTCGGCGCCGCCGCCGATCCGGGCGACGGCGGACCCGAGGCGCCGGTGCCCCGCAGCGGCCCCTTCTCCCCCTGCGGGTTGGCGGCGGCCGGCTCCGGGTCGGCGTCCCCGTCGGCGCGCGGGGCCCAGGGGGCGCGGCCCGCCGCGGCCGCCGCGCCCGCGGCCCCGCAGGAGAGGACCACCCCGGCGGCCGTGGCCAGCACCAGGGCGCGCCGGGCGCCGTGCGCGGCGGGATGGCCGCCGCGCCGCACCGGCAGGGCCCGCGCGGCGGAGCGCCGCCGCACCGCGCACCCCGCGCATCCGCAGTCGATGGCGGGTTCGTACTCCTCGAAGACCGGAACAGACATGCGATTCCCCTCCGCACTCGTCATTCGTCAAGATCTTTGGGCGCAGCCGCAACGGACATCGGCGTCTTAACTCTCCTGACATATCGCATTTTGACGGAACAAAGGAAAAAAACGACTATCTGACGGGGCGTGGCGGCCGGTAAATGGTTCGGAGCACCCCGGCGCGTCGGGTAGAGTTCTCCAGGTCAGCAGGCGCCGTTAGCTCAGTTGGTTAGAGCAGCTGACTCTTAATCAGCGGGTCCGGGGTTCGAGTCCCTGACGGCGCACGCACAGTCAAAGCCCCCTCACGTTCCGTGAGGGGGCTTTGATCATTCCCCGTCCGACATGCGACGACACCCAGGGGCGCGAGCGCACCTACGCACTTCGTCACACCCCCTCCACAACCTGGGACCAAATCGTGCGTATGACCGGTAAACAGTCTGTTTCACCCTTGCGATCCCGTTCGGTGTCGGACAATCTGTCTGGGGGCCCGACGGGGCACCAAGGGGGCTGCTGATCCGTACAGTTGGCACAGCAGAGCGTGACGTTCCGGTTGTCCGTGCCGCGGGGTGGGGGTCCCGCTCGGGGGCGGACACCGAGGGGGCATCATGCAACCGGAAGGCCGCCGAACCATGTCTGTGGGAACGGTGGCCTGCCACCGTGTGCGTGCCCGGTGAAGAACGGGGACCCACCGCGCACGACGAGAGAGACCGAACAGTCACGCACCAGCATGCGTGCGGGGGGATGTACCCATGACGTCGACGCCGCCAGGCGACCGGCAGGAGAACGACGCTTCCCGGACGACGCAGCTCCGGATACCGGCACAGCTGCGGGCCGGCGCGGCACGGCGGCGTGCCAAGAAGGAGCTGCCCCGCTACGACTACGAGCACTACAGCCGGCTCGCCGGACCGCTGACGCAGCCCCCCGCGGGCAAGCCGTACAAGGTCCAGTACCGCTCGCTCATATCGCAGGAGCCGCACCGCGTGCGCGCGGCGCTCCTGCTCGGCGCGGCTCCCCTCGTCTCGCTCGGTCTCTTCGCCTGGCTGATGCAGCCGAGCCACTGGACCGACCGCGACCCGAACCTCGACAACGACCTGCTGCTCGTTCTCGACGTGATCATGCTCGTCTCGATCGGTCTGATCGAGCTGTTCCGCACGATGAACGTCCTCTCCAACGCGCACGCCACCCTCGTCGCCCGCGACCCGGTCCCCGTGGTCCCGGAGAGCGGCACCAAGGTCGCCTTCCTCACCTCCTTCGTCCCCGGCAAGGAACCGCTGGAGATGGTGACGAAGACCCTGGAGGCGGCCGTCAGGATCCGCCACCGCGGTCTGATGCACGTCTGGCTGCTGGACGAGGGCGACGACCCTGCGGTCAAGGAGGTCTGCGCCCGGCTCGGTGTGCACCACTTCTCCCGCAAGGGTGTGGCCCACTGGAACCAGGCCAAGGGCCCGCACCGCGCCAAGACCAAGCACGGCAACTACAACGCCTGGCTGGACGCGCACGGCGGCGACTACGACTTCTTCGCCTCGGTGGACACCGACCACATCCCGCTGCCGAACTACCTGGAGCGGATGCTCGGCTACTTCCGCGACCCGGACGTCGGCTTCGTCATCGGCCCGCAGGTCTACGGCAACTACGACACCTTCGTCACCAAGGCCGCCGAGTCGCAGCAGTTCCTCTTCCACGCGCTCATCCAGCGCGCGGGCAACCGCTACGGCGCCCCCATGTTCGTCGGCACCAGCAACGCGGTCCGCATCTCGGCGCTGAAGCAGATCGGCGGCCTGTACGACTCGATCACCGAGGACATGGCCACCGGCTTCGAGATCCACCGCCACCGCAACCCCGCCACGGGGAAGAAGTGGCGCTCGGTCTACACCCCGGACGTGCTGGCCGTCGGCGAGGGCCCGACCGCGTGGACGGACTTCTTCACCCAGCAGCTGCGCTGGTCGCGGGGGACGTACGAGACGATCATCGGCCAGTTCTGGAAGGGCTTCGGGACCATGCCGCCCGGCAAGCTCTTCAACTACACGATGATGATCATCTTCTACCCGATGTCGGCGCTGAACTGGATCCTCGCCGCCCTCAGTTGCGCGCTGTTCCTCGGCATGGGCGCCTCGGGTGTCCAGATCGACCCGACGATCTGGATGATGCTGTACGGCAACGCCTCCGCGCTCCAGATCGGCCTGTACATCTGGAACCGCCGCCACAACGTCTCGCCGCACGAGCCCGAGGGCTCCGGCGGTCTGGCCGGCATGGTGATGTCCGCGCTCTCCGCGCCGATCTACGCCCGCTCCCTGATGGACGCGGTGCTGCGCCGCAAGAGCTCGTTCGTGGTGACCCCCAAGGGCGACTCGTCCAGCCCGGACACCCTCTTCGGCACCTTCCGCATCCACCTGTTCTTCATCGTCGTCTTCGGCGCCTCGATGATCTCCTCGTTCTTCCTCGGCCACAGCCACCCCGCGATGGTCACCTGGGCCACGCTGGCGCTGCTGATCACCGCCGCGCCGATCATCGGCTGGCGGTACACGATCCGCGCCGAGAAGAAGAAACGCCGGTCGGGCGGAGGATCGCACCGCAGCGGCGGGCCGGCCCCCGAGCCGAGGCCCCAGCCCCTGCCCGGTGCGCCGGGCAACGACCAGACCATGCAGATCGCTCAGATCGCCCTTGGGGGACGTAAGAAATGAAGTACCGTCCGAGCCGCCGTACCCGCCGCCTGGCGATCAGTACGGCGGTGGTTCTCGCGCTCGCGGGGGCGAACGGGCCGTGGCTGTACCGCTTCAGCACCGAGCGCTACCACGAGTACAAGATCAACCAGCCGGAGTACAAGGCGGCCAACGGCCACTGGGACTTCCTGGACGTCCCCTCCGAGCACCGGATCAACACGATCCACGCGGCGCTGCTGCACACCGGCAAGGTGCTGCTCGTCGCGGGCTCCGGCAACAACCAGAAGAACTTCGACGCGAAGAGCTTCCGCTCGGTGCTGTGGGACCCGAAGACGAACGTCTTCAAGGACATCCCCACCCCCAAGGACATGTTCTGCGCCGGGCACACGCAGCTGCCCGACGGCAAGCTCCTCATAGCCGGCGGCACCAAGCGGTACGAGAAGCTCCAGGGCGATGTCACCAAGGCCGGCGGCCTGATGATCGTCCACAACGAGGACCCGGACAAGCCGATCACCCTGCCCGCGGGCACCCGGTTCACGGGGAAGAAGAACGGCAAGACGTTCATCTCCAAGGACCCGATCCTGGTCGAGAAGGCCACCAAGGTCTTCGACAAGGAGACCGGCGCGTTCCTGCGCAACGACCCCGGGCTCGGCCGGATCTACGTCGAGGCGCAGAAGACCGGCAAGAAGTACGAGACCGGGACCGAGGACAACTACCGGGTGGCGGGCCTCTCCGGCTCGGACACCCGCAACGTCTACGGCATCGCGCAGAAGCTGGCCCTGGACAAGAAGGACTTCCAGGGCATCAAGGAGGCCTTCGAGTTCGACCCGGTCGCGGAGAAGTACATACCCGTCGACCCGATGAACGAGGCCCGCTGGTACCCGACCCTGACGACGCTGGAGGACGGCAAGGTCCTCGCCCTGTCGGGTCTGGACGAGATCGGGCAGATCGTCCCCGGCAAGGACGAGATCTACGACCCGAAGACCAAGGAGTGGGAGTACACCGGCATCGAGCGGCGCTTCCCCACCTACCCGGCGGTCTTCCTGCTGAACGACGGCAAGCTGTTCTACTCCGGCTCCAACGCCGGATACGGTCCGGCGGACGTGGGCCGCGACCCTGGTGTCTGGGACCTCGCGACGAACAAGTTCAAGAAGATCCCCGGGCTCAGCGACCCGGACCAGATGGAGACCTCGGCCACGGTGCGGCTGCCCCCGGCCCAGGACGAGAAGTTCATGGTGATCGGCGGCGGGGGCGTCGGCGAGTCGGAGAAGTCCAGCGAGAAGTCCCGGCTGGTCGACCTCCAGCAGAAGAACCCGGAGTTCACCGACGGCGCGTCCCTCTCCGAGGGCACCCGCTACCCCAGCGCCTCCCTGCTGCCCGACGACTCGCTGCTGGTCACCGGCGGCTCCAACGACTACCGGGGGCGCAGCGGCTCGGACGTGCTCCAGGCCCGCCTGTACGACGCGAAGACCGACACGTACAAGAGGGTCGCGGACCCGGCGGTCGGTCGGAACTACCACTCGGGTTCGGTGCTGCTTCCGGACGGCCGGGTCATGATCTTCGGTTCGGACTCGCTCTTCTCCGACAAGGCCAACACCCGGCCCGGCGTCTTCGAGCAGCGCATCGAGATCTACACCCCGCCCTACCTCTACCGGGACTCCCGGCCGGAGCTGACGGCCGGGCCGAAGAAGATCGAGCGCGGCTCCACGGGGCTGTTCACCACCCAGCACGCCTCGAAGATCACCTCGGCGAAGCTGATGCGGCCCTCGGCGGTCACCCATGTCACCGACACCGACCAGCGCACGATCGCGCTGGAGATGGAGAAGTCGGAGGACGGGGTCACCGTCACCGTGCCGGACAACCCGGCGCTGGTACCGGCCGGCTGGTACATGCTGTTCGTCACCGACGACGAGGGCACCCCGTCCGAGGGCATGTGGGTGGAGGTGCCCGAGTAGGGCGTACGCGCACGGCGAAGGCCGCGCACCGGAGTTCGGGTCTCCGGTGCGCGGCCTTCGGCCGTCTCTCCGCTACTTCGTGGCGCCGGCCAGGCCCAGGGCGTACTCCGGCCACCAGTCGCCGGCCTTCGGGCCGCCCTTGCAGTCGCCGTCGGACTCACCGGGGCGCTTGATCCACAGATAGGCGTCGACCAGCTGGTCGCCGGTCTGCGTGGTCGGGGCCTCGCCCAGGGCGCGGCCCGGGGGGTTGCACCAGCTCTCGGCGGGGTCGCCGCCCGTGTAGGGGCCGTTGCCGTTGCGGCTGGTGTCGATGACGAAGGGCTTGTTGCCGATCTTCTCCGACAGCTTCTTGCCGAACTCCGTGGAGACGGCCGTGGTCTGGAAGTTGGAGACGTTGAGCGAGAAGCCGTCGGCCTCGGCGATCCCGGCCCGCTGGAGCGGCTGGAACAGGGCGTCGGGCGACTGCCAGCCGGCGTTGCCCGCGTCCAGGTAGACCTTGGTGGCGGGCTGCTGCTTCAGCCGCTGGATGGCGCCCTTGAGGAGGTCGTAGCGCTCCTCGTGGAACTCCTGGGGCGTGCAGCCGTCGACGAGGTGGAGCAGGGCGTCCGGCTCCAGGATCACGGTGGCGCTGCGGTCCCCGATGCCCTTGGCGACACCGTCCAGCCAGGAGCGGTAGGCGTTGCCGTCGGCGGCGCCGCCCTTGGAGAACTGGCCGCAGTCGCGGTGCGGGATGTTGTAGAGGACGAGCAGGGCGTCCCGGTCGGCAGCGGCGGCGGCCTCGGTGATGCCCCGCACCTGGGACTCCGGGTTGTCCGGGGTGACCCACTCGCCGACCGGCTGCTGCGCGATCTTCCGGATCAGCGCCGCCTTCTCGTCGTCGCCGTCCTCGGTGTACGCGGCGACCTGGCGGGCCGCGTTGCCGTCGGGGTTGACCCAGTACGGATCCTTGTCCTTGGGCTGCTGTTCGACGGTCGGGGCGCTCTTCTTGTCGCCGCCGTCCCCGTCTCCGGAGCAGCCCGCCAGCAGCAGGGCCGCCCCGAGCGCCACCGCCGCACCGGTCGTCCGCAGGCCCGCCACGCGCCTGCGCGTCCGGGACCGGCCGGTGTAACTGCCGTACATCCACTCCCCCTTGGGTGCACTGCCTGCACTGTTCGTCATCGGTTACGCCGATGTGCTGCCGGTCCGTTCCATCCTGGCACAGCGGCCGGGCGTCCACGCTTCCCCCCGTACAACGCGCGTACCCGGGCACCGGTTCCGGACATCCTGTTCGAAAGCCGGTCATCCGCCCGGCCGGTCCCCCTACAGTGGCGAGGACCGGAGCCTTTCCCACCGCACCGACCTCCCGTACCGCGCCGGGCGACTCCCGCGGCCGGGCGCACGCGGTCGAGGACCGGCCCGGCGGGCGCGCCCCGCGAGAGGCGGCCTGCCGGGCCGGGGTTGAAGGTGTGAACGTGTCGCGGCGGTCAGCCGCGGCCGTGGGCCACCGCCCGGGCGCGTTCCCCGCCGTCCTCCGCCGTGTCCGGCACGCCCCGCGCGCCGGTGAGGTAGGCGGAGACGACCACGTTCGCCGTGTAGGAGCGGGTCTTGTGGTCGTACGTCCCCCCGCAGGTGATCAGCCGCAGTTCGGCCCGGCCGTCCTCGCGGGGCCCGTACGCCTTCTGCGCGTCGAAGCGTGTCCGGGTGACGAGCTGGACGTCGTCCACGGTGAACTCGGCGACGCTGCCGTCGGTCCGGGTGACCTCGATGCGGGCGCCCGGCTTCACCGCGCTGAGCCCGTAGAAGACGGCGGGCTTGGTGTCGGTGTCGACATGGCCGACGAACAGGGCCGCGCCCTTCGCCCCGGGCCGGGTGCCGTCGCCGTACCAGCCGGCGGTCCTCGGCATCCCGTACGGGGGCGGGTCGATGGCCCCGTCACCGTCGAGGCCGCGTGCGACGACGGGGGCCTCGATCCCGACGGAGGGGACCTCGACGCGCTCGGGGGCGGCCCCGTCTAGCGGGTCGTGGGCCGGGGGCAGCGAGGCCCCGAAGGGGCGGCCGACCGCGGCCACGTCGCCGGTGGTGGGGCCCGACAGGCCGCCGAGCCCGCCGCCGGCCTCCTTGCCCCAGAGCCACAGGCCGAGCAGCAGCACGGCCCAGGTCACTCCGGTGAGCAGTCGCCCGTTGCCTGCCGGGCGGTCCGGGGCTCCCATGTCAGCTGCCGGCCGGGCCGCGACGCCGGCGCGAGCTGCGCAGGGCGACGGCGACGGCCGCGACGGCGGCGAGCACCAGGCCGATCACCGGGTGCCGGGTGCCGGGGCCCTGGTCCTCGGCGGACCGTTCGGCGAGGGTGGCGGTGCCTCCGCCGCCCGCCTTGACGGGTGCGGCTGGCGAGGGCCGGTTGTGGTGGATGACGGTGAGGGTGCCGGTGGCCTTGCCGTCGCTGTCCTCGCACGTCACCCAGACGTCGTAGGAGCGGGGTTCGGCGTCGGACCGGATCCGGGCTTCCGCGAAGAGGCCTTTGTCGTCGGCCGGGCGGAAGTGGGCGACCGAGGTGAAGGCGTCGGAGTTGCCCTTGGCGCGGCGGCCCTTGCCGCAGACGTCGACCCACAGTTCCACCTGCCCGCCGGGGGCGATCGTGGACGGGGTGACCGAGACGGTGCCGGTGCGCCGGTCTTCGTCCCCGGCCGGGGCGGCCAGCGCGACGGGGGCGGGCACGGCTATGAGCGCGGCCGCCGCCGCGGCACAGAACGTGAGGGGTGTGGAACGCATCGTGAACCTCCTACGGGAAGGTTCACGGCTGCGGTGGCGGCCCGCATCCGCAGTCCTCCATTCGGGCGACTGCGGATGCGCTCCGCTCAGGTCAGTCGCGGTCCCCCGCGGTGGGCTGGTCGGCCTGGTCCGGCAGCTCGACGAGGCTGACCAGGTCGGCGATGGACTCCACGACGTGGGACGGGCCGAACGGGTAGCGGTCGATGTCGGCGACGGTGGTGAGCCCGGTGAGCACCAGGAAGGTCTGCATGCCCGCTTCGAGGCCCGCCAGGACGTCGGTGTCCATCCGGTCGCCGATCATGGCGCTGGTCTCGGAGTGCGCGCCGATGGCGTTCAGCCCGGTCCGCATCATCAGGGGGTTGGGCTTGCCCGCGAAGTACGGGTCCTTGCCGGTGGCCTTGGTGATGAGGGCGGCGACGGAGCCGGTGGCGGGCAGCGGTCCCTCGGCGGACGGGCCGGTCTCGTCGGGGTTGGTGCAGATGAAGCGGGCGCCCGCGTTGATCAGCCGGATCGCCTTGGTGAGCGCCTCGAAGCTGTACGTGCGGGTCTCGCCGAGCACCACGTAGTCCGGGTCGTGGTCGGTGAGGACGTACCCGATGTCGTGCAGGGCGGTGGTGAGGCCGGCCTCGCCGATGACGTACGCCGTGCCGCCGGGGCGCTGGTCGTCCAGGAACTGGGCGGTGGCGAGCGCGGAGGTCCAGATGTTCTCCACGGGCACGTCCAGGCCCATGCGCTTCAGCCGGGCGTGCAGGTCGCGCGCGGTGTAGATGGAGTTGTTGGTGAGGACGAGGAAGGGCAGCCCGGAATCCCGCAGCCGCTTGATGAAGGCATCGGCGCCGGGGATGGGGGTGCCCTCGTGGATGAGGACGCCGTCCATGTCGGTGAGCCAGGAAGTGATGGGCTTGCGCTCTGCCATGTGTCGGGACTCCTGCCGTACGCACTGCGTGCTGGGGGTGCCCGGACCACGCCGTCCCGGCACCCCCAGCATAATTACGAGGTGGTGACCTTGACCCCGTCGATCACCCAGTACCAGTTGTTGCTGCCGGTGTAGTGGAACCGGAAGCTGACGTTGGCGGCCCCGGACGGGACGTTCAGGGTCAGGCTCTGGGGCTGCGAGATCACGTCGGCGGTGTAGCGCTTCACCTCGACGGGTGTTCCGCCGTTCCAGGAGGCGAGGATGCGGGCGCTCTGGCTGCCCTCCTGGCGGTAGAGGGTGGTGAGGCCGAGGGTGACGGTGGACTTGCCCGCGACGGCGTACGCCGGGGTGACGAGCGTGGAGTCGTACGGTCCGGAGGACGCCTTGTCGTCCCACTCGTCGGAGTCGGCCACCGCGAAGACCCCACGCGAGCGGACGTTCAGCTCCCGGGACTGGTCGCGCTGGCTGCGGCTCCAGAACTCGTCGGTGGCGAAGGTCCAGCCGCGCCACTCGGTGACGCCCCCGGTGCCCATCGCGGAGTTCACGACGGACCAGCCGCTGGGCGCGGTGTGGGTCCAGCCGAGGACGCCCGCCGGGATGCCGGTCTCGTCGACGCGGGCGGACAGGGCGGGGTGGAGGGCTTCGAACGGGTCGGTGGAGCGTTCCTGGATCGGCTTGCCGTCCAGGCCCCAGGCCGGGTCGGGGACGATGCCGAGCTGCTTGAAGACGGTGGCGGCGACGTCCACGAGCCGGGTGTCGGCGGGGCGGGCGCCGGCCGCGATGCCCGGCCCCTGGGCGAGGACGAAGGTGCGCCGTTCCTCGATCGCGCTGCCGCCGTGGCCGCCGGAGTCGGTGTGGCCGTGGTCGGTGGTGACGATGATCGTCCAGCGTTCGGTGGCGTACGAGGGCCGGGCCCTGATCGCGGCGAGGAGGCGGCCGAGGAAGCCGTCCTGGACGGCGATGGCCTGACGGTAGGCGGCGCCGGCGGCCCCGGAGTTGTGGCCGGCGATGTCGGTCTGGCCGAAGTAGACGAAGAGCACGTCCGGGTTCTGGTTCCGGAGGATCGACTCGGTCTCGGCGGCGATGGTGGCGTCGTGGCCGGTGTAGCCGTCGCGGTCGCCGTCGAGGACGAGCTTGGCGTCGGCGCCCGGGGTGACGGTGCCCTGGGCGTCCAGGGGCTTCCAGTCGACGGCGGCGTAGGTGGAGAGCTGGGGGCGGACCTGGGCGAGGCGGGCGAGGAAGCCGGGGTACCGGGCGTAGTTCTTCCCGGCGAAGGAGTTCTCCTTGACGCCGTGCTTGTCGGGCCAGACGCCGGTGGAGATCGTCGACCAGCCGGGGCCGGACGAGGTGGCGGCCATCGGGTTGGCGTACAGCAGGGAGGTGCCGTACGTCCCGTTCGCCATCATCGACGTGAGGTGCGGGGCGTCGGCGGCGGCGATGACGTCGTGGCGCAGCCCGTCCATGCCGACGACGAGCACCTTGTCCTTGCTGGTGCCGTTCGGGAGCGTGGGCGCGGCATGGGCGGTGGTGGCGGTGGCGAGCGGGGCGACGGCGGCTGCCGTGGCCGCGGCGGCGGTGGTGGCGAGTACGGAGCGTCGGGACAGGGACACGTGATCCTCCAGGGAGAGGGCGGGCCGAGCGGGCACGGGACGTGAACTGCCTTCTGGACCAGACCCGTTACTCTTACGAGATATCCGGGCCGGGTCCAGACGTTCGCAGGGATCCGTGGCCGAGAGGTGGCCGGTCAGCTTCCGGTGGCCGACTTCCAGGCGTCGATGTACGTGTCCAGGTTGGCGCCGATGTCCGCCCAGTCGGGCTCGAAGATCTCCACGCCCTCCATCAGCCCGGCCAGTTCGACGGCGTTGGCGTCGGTGGCCTTGACGTCCTTGCGGGCGGCGAAGCCCCCGCCGACGGCGCTGACGTCGCGCTGGGCCTGCTCGGAGAGCATGAAGTCGAGCAGCTTCTTGCCGTTCTCGCTGTGCGGGGCCTTCGCGACGAGTCCGGCCGCGTAGGGGAGAGCGAAGCTGGTGGGCTTTCCGTCGCCCTTGGCGGGGAACCAGATGGAGAGGTTGGGCATGTCCTTGGACTGGGCGAAGTTCATCTGGACGTCCCCGTTGGCGACGAGGAGTTCACCCTTGTCGACCTTGGGGGCGAGCTTGCCGGTGGAGGCGGACGGGCCGACGTTGTTGGTCTGGAGCTTCTTCAGGTAGGCCATGGCGGGCTCCTTTCCGCCGAAGTCGTGCATGGCCTTGATGAGGACGGCGGTGCCGTCGCCCGCGACGCCGGGTGTGGAGTACTGGACCTTCTCCTTGTAGGCGGGGTCGAGCAGCTCCTCCCAGGTGCGGGGCGGGGTCTTCAGCTCCTTCTTGTTGTGGATGAAGCCGAAGTAGTTGTTCACGACGGAGGTCCACTTGCCGTCGGCGGCCCGGTCGGCGCCGTCGACCTGGTCGGCGCCCTTGGGCTCGTACGCCGCCAACAGGCCTTTCTTGTCGGCCTGCTGGATGAAGGGCGGGAGGGTGACGAGGACGTCGGCCTGGGTGTTGGACTTCTCGCGGGCGGCGCGCTGCACCATCTCGCCGGAGCCGCCCTCGACGTACTTCACGGTGATGCCGGTCTGCTTCTCGAAGTCCTTGAAGACCTTGTCGTACCAGCCGTCGCCGTTCTCGCCCTTCAGGCCGTCGGCGCTGTAGACGGTGACGGACTTGGCGTCGGACGCGGCGGAGGAGCCGCCGCAGGCGGTGAGGGTGAGGGCGGTGAGGCCGGCCAGGGGGAGGGCGAGGGTGCGGGCGGGGCTGCGCATGAGGATTCTCCGGGAGGTCATGGTGGTGGGGATCAGCGGTAGGAGGCGCGGGTCCGGATGCGGGAGACGGCGGCCAGGACGAGGAGCGTCGACGTCATCAGGACCACGGCGAGGGCGGCGCCGGTGAAGAGGGAGCCCCGGTCGGTGGCGGCGAAGATCTGCACCGGCAGCGGGGTCCAGTCCGGCGGGTAGAGCATCATCGTGGCGCTCAACTCCCCCATGGACAGGGCGAAGCAGAGCCCGACGGCCGAGGTGAGCGAGGGCAGCAGCAGCGGCAGCTTCACCCGCCACAGAACGCGGGCGGGGCTCGCGCCGAGACCGGCGGCGGCCTGTTCGTACATCGGGTCCAGACGGCGTACGGCGGCGGCGACCGACTGGTGGGCGAAGGCGGTGACGAGGACGGTGTGGGCGAGGATCACGATCCACCGTGTCCCGTTGAGCAGCACGGGCGGTTGGCTGTAGGCCACCAGCACCGCGAGTCCGACGACCACCGAGGGCACGGCGACCGGCAGGATGAACAGGGCGTCCACGAAGCGCTTTCCGCGGTTGCGGAGAGAGGCGGCGGCGAGCGCGGCCCAGCCGCCGAGGGTGAGGGCCAGCACGCTCGCGGCGAGAGCGGTGACGAGGCTCGTGGTCAGCGCCCGGAGCGAGTCGCCGCTCGTCGCGGCGGCGTAGCGCTCGACGGTGGGCCCGGAGGGGAAGGCCCCGGACCAGTTCGTGGCGAGGGACGCGGCGAGGATGACGAGCAGCGGCACCGCGAACAGCGGGACGAAGAGGAGCAGGAAGACGGCCCAGGTGGCCCACTTCCCGGCCCTGCTATGCACCAGCACGACGGCTCACCACCCGGTAGAGGCTGTAAAGGCCCACGGAGATCGCGATGTTGACGACGGCGACGACGCAGGCGGCCGGGTAGTCCGACTCCAGGATCGCCTTGCTGTAGACGAGCATCGGCAGCGTGGTGACATCCTTCGCCCCGGTGAACAGGACGATCCCGAACTCGTTGAGGCACATCACCAGCACGAGGCTGCCGCCCGCCGCGAGGGCGGGGAGCGCCTCGGGCAGGATGACCTGCCGGATGACGCGCAGCGGCCCCGCGCCGAGCGAGGACGCCACCTCCAGCTGCCCGGTGTCGAGTTGGGAGAACGCGGCGAGCAGCGGGCGCATCACGAACGGCGTGAAGTAGGTGATCTCGGCGAGCAGGACGCCCCAGGGGGTGGTCAGGAAGTGGAAGGGCCCGTCGGCCGCCCCGGTGACGTCGGTCCAGAGCCCGTTGGCCATGCCGACCGAGCCGTAGATGAAGAGCAGGGCGAGCGTGATGAGGAAGGACGGGAAGGAGAGGAAGACGTCGACGAACCGGGCGACCGCCTTCCCGCCGGGAAACGGGACGAACGCGATGACCAGCGCGAGGACGAACCCGAGGACCAGACAGCCCACGGTCGATCCGACGGCGAGCCACACGGTGGTGGTGAGCGCGTCGCGGAAGACCTCGGAGGCGAAGACGTCGGCGTACGGGTCGAGGGAGAGAGTGCCGCCGTCGTCCGGGGTGACGGACTGCTGAACGACGAGGGCCAGCGGATAGAGGAACGCGAGGGCGAGCACGGCGACGGGCGGCAGCGCCCAGACCCAGGCGGGGACGGACCGGGACCGCGTGGGGGCGGGAAAGGTGGCGGTGGGGCCTGTGGTGGTGGCAGTGGTGGTGGCGGTGGCGGTCATGGGCTGCCCCCCGCCGGGTCTGATGCCGCCGCCCCCGCCCCCGCCGGGAGCAGCACCGCGTCCTCGGTGGCGAAGTGCAGGGTGACGGGGTCGCCGATGGCCGGGGGCTCGCGCAGTTCGCGGAGGTCGGCCATGACGTGGTGGCCGTCGACGTCGGCGTGGACGCGGTGGGTGGAGCCGCGCCACTGGACCTCGGTGACGCTGCCGGTGAGCGCGTTGGGCCCGTCGCCGAGGCCGACCAGGTGCGGCCGGACGCAGAGGGTGGCGGTGGCGCCGGGTGCGGCGGTGTCCGTGGGCACGGCCAGGGGACGGTCCCCGAGTTCGACGGCCCCCGCCCCGGCCACGGTGACCGGGAGGAGGTTGGCGTTGCCGACGAACGAGGCGGTGAACTCCGTACGGGGCCGGCGGTAGAGCTCCTCGGGGGTGCCGCAGTCCTGGAGCCGGGAGCGGTCCATGACGGCGATCCGGTCGGCGAGGGTGAGCGCCTCGACCTGGTCGTGGGTGACGTACAGGATGGAGACGTCGGGCAACTCGCGGTGCAGTCGGGCCAGTTCGGCGAGCATCCCGGAGCGGAGGCGGGCGTCGAGGGCGGAGAGCGGTTCGTCCAGGAGCAGTACGCCGGGCCGGATGGCCAGCGCGCGGGCGATCGCGACGCGCTGCTGCTGGCCGCCGGAGAGTTCGCGGGGGTGGCGGTCGGCGTACGCGGCCATGCCGACGAGTTCGAGGACCTCGGTGACCCGGCCGGGGATCTCGGCCTTCGGGGTGCGGTGGGCCTTGAGGCCGAAGGCCACGTTGTCCTTGACCTTGAGGTGCGGGAAGAGGGCGTATTGCTGGACGACCATGCCGATGCCCCTGTGGTGGGGCGGGAGTTGCGTGACGTCCCGGCCGCCGAGGAACACCCGCCCGGCGGCGGGCCGGACGAACCCGGCGACGGCGCGCAGGGCGGTGGTCTTGCCGGAGCCGGAGGGCCCGAGGAGGGCCATGACCTCGCCGGGTTCGACGGTGAGGTCGAGCCGGTCGAGGACGACGGTGCCGCCGTAGGAGACGGTGACGCCGTCGAAACGGATGCCGCTGGGGGCGGCGAGGGCGGCGGCTGCGCCAGGGGCGGGTGCGCTCATGCCTCGGCCCGTGCGATGAGGTCGGGCAGTTCGGCGACGGACCCGAGGACGTGGGTCGCGCCGTGCCGGGCCAGCTGCTCCTTGTCGTGGGCGCCGGTGAGGACCCCGGCGACGATCCCGGCGCCGGAACGTACGCCGCTGAGCATGTCGTACGAGGTGTCGCCCGCCACCACGGTCCGGCGGACGTCGGCCACGGCCCCGGTGCGCAGGAAGGCGGCCAGCACCATGTCCGGGAAGGGCCGGCCCCGGCCGCCCGCGTCGGCGGGACAGAGGGTGAGCGGGACGAGGTCCTGCCAGCCGAGGGCGGCGAGGATGGCGTCCTGAGTGGTGCGGGCGAAGCCGGTGGTCAGGACGACGGTACGGCCTTCGGCGGCGAGGCGTTCCACGGCCTCGCGGGCGCCGGGGAGCGGGGCGATGCGGCCGCCGTCGACGAGTTCGCCGTACGCCTCCTCGAAGGCGGTGTTGGCGTACTGCGCCCGCTCCTCGTCACCGAAGAGGTGCCGGAAGACGGAGATCTTGGACTCGCCCATGGTGTCGCGTACGTAAGCGAGTTGACGGGCGTGCTCGTCGGATCCAGGTCGTCTGCCGAGGCGTTGGGCGGCGGTGGAGAAGGCCTGCTCGACGAGGCCGCCGTCGGCGACGGTGGTGCCGGCCATGTCGAGGACGACGAGGTCGTAGGGGGCACGCGGGGTGTCGGTCGGGGAAGTCATGTGGTTCACCAGCCCAGTTGGTCGGCGGTCGTTTCGGCGATGGCGGGCGAGCACGTCATGCCGCGCCCGCCGGGTCCGGTGACGAGCCAGACCCCGTCGCGCACCTGCTGCCGGTGGACGACGCGTGCGGTGTCGGTGCACTGGGCGTAGACGCCCGCCCAGCGGTGGCGGATACGGGGCAGCGGGCGGCCGAGGAAGGCCTCGACGACCCGGGTGAGGTGCTCGTACGGCTCCTCGACGGTGTCGAAGGCGAAGGGGTGCTCGTACTCGTGGGTGTCGCCGATGGTCAGCCCGCCGTCGCGGCGCTGGACCATGAGGAGCTGCATGCGGTGCTCGGCGGCGACGGGGTCCTGGGCCTGTCCGGCGTTGAGGGCGTCGAGCGCCTCGCCCCGGTAGGCGGGGTAGTAGCGGAAACTGTCGGCGTCGGCGACGGAGGTGGTGAGGGGTTCGCCGAGGGGGTCGGTCTGCATCATCTGGAGGCGGACGCGGCGCACGGGCAGCCCGGGCCCGGCGAGTTCGCGGACGAGCCCGCCGAGCCAGGCGCCGGTGGCGAGGACGACGGCGTCGCCGGTGTGGACGTCCCCGTGGTCGTCGCGCACCGAGGCGGTCCCGACGACCTCGCGGACCTCACGGCCGCCGAGGTAGGTGTACCGCCCGGAGGCCAGCAGCTCCCGTTTGAGGGCGAGTTGGGCGGTGCGGGGCTCGACGGCCGCGTCCCGCTCGCACCACAGGGCCGCGGTGAACGCCCCGCGCAGGGCCGGGTTGACCGCCCGGGCCTCGTCGGCGGTGAGCAGCTTGTAGCCGCGCGCCGCCGCGTCGGACCGGGCGACGGCGGCCTCGGCGACGGCGACCTCGCGTGCGGTCCGCAGCGGGGTGAGCGAACCGCAGGCCCGGAAGCCGAGCCCGGGCACCCGCTCGCCGATGCCCTCCCACAACTCACGGGCGCGCAGGGCGGTCTGCAGCTCCTCGCCACCGGCCCGGCCGCTGATCCATATCTGTCCGAAATTGCGGAGCGATGCCCCGCGCGCCTCGCTCTCGCGCTCGATCTGTACGACCTCGTGGCCGCGGCTGACTGCGTGCCAGGCGTGCATGGTTCCCACCACGCCGGCTCCTACGACGATGACTCTCACGTCGGCCACGCTCCTGGGGACGGGTGTCCCGGACACGTCCGGTCATCGACGGGACGGTGAACGACCCCGCAAGTTTGGCCCAGACCCGTTATGTTTCCGTGACCTGAAGGGCCGTACGGAGGGCGAACCGTACGGATGGCGATGGGACAGCGGCCCGCGATCCTGCCCACCCGGCTCCCGGCTCCCGGCTCTCCGCTCTCAGCCCTGCCCCTCGCCCCGCAGATGCGCCGAGAAGGAGAACCGGTCCCCCCGGAACAGCGTCCGCACGCGCTCCAGCGGCCGGCCGTCGGTGTCCCGGGAGAGGCGGTGGATCAGGAGCATCGGCAGGGCCGGCGGGGTCCCGATGAGCAGGGCCTCGCGGGGGGTCGCGAGCACGGTCTCGATCCGCTCGTCGGCGTCGCCGAAGGAGATCCCGAGCGCGTCGCGGAGGTGGGCGTAGAAGGAGGAGTCCGGGTCGAACGCCGTGTCCAGGTCGGGGACGCGGGCGACACCGACGTACGTGCTCTCCAGGCCGACGCGTTCGTCGTCGGCGAGCAGCACCCGCTCCAGGTGCCAGACCGGCTCGCCCCGCTCGACGCCGACCTCGGCGGCGAGCGCCTCGGGGCAGGGGAAGCGGTCCAGGCCGATGAGGTTGCGCCCGGGCCGCCGGCCCTGACGGCGGACGCCCTCGGTGTAGCTGGCGAGCGAGAGCGGCTGCTCCAGCTTGGGCCCGGCGACGACGGTGCCGCGCCCCTGCCGGCGCAGCCGCCCCTCCAGGAGGAGTTCGCGCAGGGCCTGGCGGACGGTCTCCCGCGAGACCTCGTGCAGCTGGGCGAGTTCCCGCTCGGTGGGCAGGAGTCCGCCCTCGCCCAACTCGTCGAGCAGGACCGCGATACGGGCCTTGACCGCGTAGTACTTCGGGATACGGCCGTGCTCGGGGATGCCGGAGCGGATCGGTGCGCCAGGTGCCTGGTCGTTCGGGTAGTCCACGCGCCCGATGATGGCAGACGCGGGTGAACGGACCGGTACGGGCGCCGGTACGGGCACGGGGTCGCGGCCCCGTGCCCGTACCGTCAGGCGTTGCGGCGGGCCGCGACCCCGGGGCCCTCAGCCCCCCGCGCGGCGGACCCGGCGGGCGTGCCGCAGCAGGGCGGCCCCGGCCAGCAGGAACACCCCGGCGGCGACCCCGGTCCAGGCCGTCGACGCCGGTCCGGTGCGGGCGAGTTCGGGGAGCGGGCGGCCGAGTCCGTCGCGGGCCGGCAGCCCGGGGCTCTCCTCGCCGCGGTCGTTCCCGTCCGGGCGGGCCGGCGGCCGGGGGCCGGAGTCGCTGTCCGGGGCCGGGTCCCGGCCCGTGCCGGAGTCGGTACGGGGGTCCTCGCGGCGGCCGTCGGGATCGCCCGGCCGGTCCGTGCGGGTGCCGGTGGCGGGGGCGGTGCGCTCCGGGTCGGGGCGCTCGGTGCGGGGGCCGTCCGGCTCGCGGATGCCGCCCGTGGCGCCGTCGACGATCACGAAGGGGTACTCCTCCGACTCCCCCACCCACTCACCGTCCTCGCGCGCGCCGCCCTTCCCCTTGTCCTGGTGGCGGCGCTGGACGACGGCCGCGTGCGCGGTGACCGGACCGGGGGCGGTGTCGGAGGTGAACGCCATCCGGACGCGTACGGAGACGGTCTCCCCGGCGGGAACGGTGAACCCGGGGAACGGGTCGCCGAAGACGCCGATCTGCTCGTCGTGGTCGGTGGACTCCCAGGTGACGCGGTGCTCCTTCTCCGGGCTGCCGGGTTCGGAGAACTCCAGCTGGATCTGGTCCGACGTCAGCCTGCGGTCGCGGTCGGCGAGCACGAGAACCGGGTGCAGGGCCTGGCAGGACGTGTCGGTGGTGTTGGTGAGGTCGAGGAACCAGGTGCCGTAGCCGCCGCCGGAGGCGTACCGGCCCGGGGCGTCCTGGATCCGGGCCTCGATGGGGAAGTCCTTGGCCTTGGGGTCACCGCACACGGGCTGCTCGTCGTCCGCGTTCGCGGCGCGTACGGCTCGTACATCCGCGGGTGCGGTTGCGGCTAAGGAGGCGGAGACCGCCGGGGCGGGCAGGGCCGTCGCCTGCGGTCCGCCCAGGAGCGCGGCGGGCACCGTGATCCCGGCGACCAGCCCGAGGGCGGCGAGCGTACGGCCGTCACGTGGCCGTGCGCCGGAGGTGGGGGGCATGGGGGTCACCCTTCGCTGCTCGCGGGACGACCGGGGCCCTGGCGGGGGCCGCCGGTGGTGACCTCCGACGTCATCACGCGCGCGCGAACTCAGAGAGTCGACATGCCGACACGATTAATAGGATCACCCGACTGCATCCCCCTGGGTCAGGGGGAGCGGAAGGAGCAACGGCCGGCGAGGCCCTACCCTCGATCCTCCTTCTCCTCCCCCACCCGCTTCTCCTCCCCGATCCGGCCGAACACCGGCGCGAGCACCAGTTGCGCCGCGCCCTCCGCGACCGGCCGGTCCCCGCCCCCGGCGACCGTGACGGTCACGCCCGCACCCGCTCCGCCCCGGGCGGCCCGCTCCTCGATCACGGCCCGGACGCCCCGTACGTACGCGTCCTCGTCGGCGGCCACCGTCCGGCCGCCCAGGACCACCCGGTCGATGTCGAGCAGGCCGACCAGGTTCGCCGCGCCCGTGCCCAGGACCCGGGCCGCCTCGCCCCGGTCGCCGCGCGCCTCGGCGGCCAGGCACAGGGCCTCGATGCAGCCGCGCCCCCCGCAGCCGCACAGCGGGCCGTCCAGCTGGAGGGTCTGGTGCCCGAACTCGCCGGCCCCCGTCCGCGCCCCCCGGTGCACCTCGCCGCCGAGGACCAGGCCCGCGCCGAGACCCGTACCGAGGTGGAGGTAGGCGAAGTCGCCACCGCCCGCGCCGCCGAGGGCGAGGGCCAGGGCGGCGGCGTTGGTGTCCTTGTCCAGGACCACCGGCAGCCCGGTCCGCTCGGCGAGGGCGGCGCGCAGCGGGTAGCCGTCCCACCGCGGGAATCCGGTGACCCGGTGCAGCACGCCGTCCCGGTGGTCGAGCGGTCCGGGCACCGCGACGCCCACCCCGAGCACCGGCTTGTGCGGTTCGGCCGCACACAGGTCCCGTACGGCGTCGGCCGCGTCCGCGAGGACCCGCTCCGCCGGAGCGCCGAGGTCGAGGGGCGCGGTGGTGACGGCGACGGGCCGGCCCGCGAGGTCGACCAGGACGGCGGTGAGCCCGTCGCGGTCCAGGTGGAGGCCGACGGCGAACTGGGCGTCGGGGACCAGCCGCAGCACCGTGCGCGGTTTGCCGCCGGTGGAGGGGCGCAGGCCCGCGCCGGCGGCGAGGCCGTCCTCCCGCAGCCGGGCGGTGATCTTGCTGACGGCCTGCGGGGTGAGGCCGGTGCCCTCGGCGAGCTCCAGCCGGCTGATGCCCTCCGCCCCGGCGGCCCGCAGCAGGTCCAGCACCAGCGCGGCGTTGTGGTGGCGCAGCGCTGGGAGGTTCACCCCCGCCGGGGCCCTCGTTCTGCTCCTGTTCACCGCTCACTCCCCTTCACCACCCCATTGTGCCGGTCGCTTGCACTTTGGCAACAGCGTTGCTTAAGTGGATCGCATGACCCCCAACGCCCCCGCCGCCTCCGGCGCCCCTCTCCGCGTCGCCCTCGTCGGCTACGGCCTGGCCGGCTCCGTCTTCCACGCCCCGCTGGTCTCCGCGACCGACGGCCTGGTCCTCGACACGGTCGTCACGTCGAACGAGGAGCGCCGGGCGGAGGCCCGCGCCGCCCATCCGAAGGTCCGGTTCGCCGCCTCGCCGGACGAGCTGTGGGAGCGCGCGGACGAGCTGGACCTGGTCGTGATCGCCTCCCCGAACAAGACGCACGTCCCGCTGGCGACGGCCGCGCTGAAGGCCGGGCTGCCCGTCGTCGTGGACAAGCCGATCGCCGGGACCGCCGCCGAGGCGCGCGAGCTGGCCGCTCTCGCCGAGGAGCGCGGGCTGCTGCTCTCGGTCTTCCAGAACCGCCGCTGGGACAACGACTTCCGCACCCTGGCCGCGCTGATCGCCGACGGCGAGCTGGGCGAGGTGCAGCGCTTCGAGTCCCGGTTCGAGCGCTGGCGGCCGCAGCTGAAGGGCGGCTGGCGCGAGTCGGGCGACCCGGACGAGATCGGCGGTCTGCTGTACGACCTGGGCAGCCATGTCGTCGATCAGGCGCTGGTGCTGTTCGGCCCGGCCGTCCAGGTGTACGCGGAGTCCGACGTACGGCGTCCCGGTGCGGCGGCGGACGACGACACGTTCATCGCGATCACGCACGAGAACGGGGTCCGCTCGCATCTGTACGTCAGCGCCACCACGGCCCAGCTCGGCCCGCGCTTTCGCGTGCTCGGCTCGGCGGCGGGCTATGTGAAGTACGGCCTGGACCCGCAGGAGGCGGCCCTGCGCGAGGGGCTGCGCCCGGTGGCCGGCGAGCCGTGGGGCGAGGAGGTGGAGCAGATGTGGGGCCGCGTCGGTTCCGGCGAGTCCCCGCTGACCGGCGGCGGCACCCCGGTCCGTACGCTGCCCGGCGACTACCCCGCGTACTACGCCGCCGTCGCCGCCGCGATCCGCGGCACGGGCGACAACCCGGTCACCGCGCTCCAGGCGGCCGCGGCCCTGGACGTCCTGGAGGCCGCCCGCCGCTCGGCGCGCGAAGGCGTCTCGGTCACCCTTCTCCCGCACCACGACGCAGAGGAGCGGCGCGCATGACCACCACCTCCCCCTTCCCCACCATCGCCGAGCTGATCGCCCAGGAGCGCCGGCTCACCCTCCCGCGCTTCTCCCACGACGACGCGTTCGCGCTGGGCAGCCTGCTGGTCGAGCTGGCCCGGGAGCGGCACGCGCCGGTCGCGATCGACATCCGGCGCGGGGCGCAGCAGCTGTTCCACGCGGCGCTGCCGGGTTCGAGCGCGGACAACGACGCGTGGATCGACCGCAAGCGCAAGGTGGTCGAGCGGTACGGCGAGAGCTCGTACCTGGTCGGCACCCGGTTCCGCGCGAAGGGCACGACGTTCGAGGAGTCCTCGCGCCTGGACCCGGACACGTACGCCGCGCACGGCGGTTCGTTCCCGATCGCGGTGGAGGGCGCGGGCGTGATCGGCACGGTCACGGTCTCCGGGCTGCCGCAGGCCGAGGACCACGCGATGGTGGTCGAGGCGCTGGAGCAGTTCACGGCGACGCCGGGGCTCTGATCCGGCCGTACGGGGAGGCGGGCCGGGCGGCTGAGCAGCCCGTACGGGGAGCCGGGCCGGGCGGCTGAGCAGACCGTACGGGAAAGGGGGCGCCGTCACCCGTACGTACGCGGGACGACGGCGGCACCCCCTCCCCCCGCCCCCGCCTAGGCGTCCTTCAGCTCCTGCCGCTGTCGGCCGAGCCCCTCCACCTCCAGCTCCACCACGTCGCCCGCCTTCAGGTACGGCTTGGGCTCGGGCTGCCCCATGGCGACCCCGGCGGGCGTACCGGTGTTGATGATGTCGCCCGGGTAGAGGGTCATGAAGTGGCTCAGGTAGCGGACGACCTCGCCGACCGGGAAGATCTGCTCGGCCGTGGTGCCGTTCTGCTTCAGCTCGCCGTTGACCCAGAGGCGTAGCGGCAGGGCCTGCGGGTCGGGCACCTCGTCGGCGGTGACGAGCCAGGGGCCCAGCGGGTTGAACGTCTCGCAGTTCTTGCCCTTGTCCCAGGTGCCGCCGCGCTCGATCTGGAACTCGCGCTCGGAGACGTCGTGGGCGGTGGCGTACCCGGCGACATGGGCGAGCCCCTCCTCGGCGGAGCCCAGATAGCGGGCGGTGCGCCCGATGACGACGGCGAGCTCGACCTCCCAGTCGGTCTTCCGGCTGCCGCGCGGTACGAGGACGGTGTCGTCGGGCCCGACGACGGTGTCGGGGGCCTTGAAGAACAGGATCGGCTCGGCCGGGATCTCCGCTCCCGTCTCGGTCGCGTGGTCGTAGTAGTTCAGCCCGATGCACACGATCTTGCCGATGCGTCCGACCGGCGGACCGATCCGCAGCCCCGTCGCGTCCAGGGCGGGCAGCACACCGGGGGTCTCGGCGGCCGCCCGTACGCGGGCGAGCGCGGAGGCGTCGGCGAGCAGTTCGCCGTCGATGTCGGGGACGATTCCCGACAGATCACGCAGAGTCCCGTCGCGGTCGAGAAGTGCGGGACGCTCGGCGCCCGCCGTACCGACTCGAAGCAGCTTCAACGGTCCAACTCCTCTTGATCGAGGTGGAGAGCCCTTCGGCGGGGTGCGGCCGCCGAGGGGCTTGGCTGATCGTCCAAGAGATCGGATCACTCCGCAAGACCTCGTTCACACACTGGACCGGCGCATCGGCCGCGCCGATTACGCCGCGGTGGCCATGGCGCCACCGGCGACCGGCATGTCGCGGTAGAGCCAGGCCCGCTCGACGGCGGTCCAGGTGGTCGTGGTGACGACGTACAGGGCGGCGGCCAGCGGGACGACGGCCACGGTGATCAGGGTGAAGAAGGACAGCAGCGGAATGAGCTTGGTCATCGCGCCCATCCCGGGCACGGGCTGTCCGTCCGGGCCGGCGGCGGGCGTCATCGGATGGGCGGCCATCTGCCGCTTCGTGCGTCCGTAGCTGAACGTGGCGACGGCGGCGACGATCACGAAGAGCCCCAGGTAGACCAGCCCCTGGCCGCCGAACAGGCCGCCGTGCGCGAGCGCGTCGTGCCAGCGCCCGCCGAGCGGCGCGCCGAGCAGGTCGTGGCTGAGCAGCGCGTTGGGCTCGCCGCCGATCGAGCTGCTGGAGAACAGGTGGTAGAGCAGGAAGAACGCGGGCATCTGGAGCAGGCTCGGCAGGCAGCCGGAGAGCGGCGACACCTTCTCGGCGGCGTGCAGCTCCATGATCGCCTTCTGCATCCGCTCGGGATTCCTGCCGTGCTTCTTCCGCAGTTCGGCGATCTGGGGCTGGAGCCTGCTGCGGGCCTTCTGCCCGCGCGCGGCGGCCCGGGAGAGCGGGTGGACGGCGAGCCGGACGAGCGCGGTGAACAGGATGATCGCGGCGGCGGTGGACGCGGTCTGGAAGATCGGCTGGAGCAGGTCGGCGAGGGAGCCGACCAGGCTCGCGAAAGCGGACATGAAGGCGGACATGGGTGAGCCCTCCGAGGGTCTCGTTGTGCCGGGAGGTACCTGCGAGGAGGTACGGGGGTGATCACTCGGCATGACGACCGGCGCGGGGCGCACCCGTCCTGGGCCCGGCGCACGTACGCGAGGTACGGGCGGGAGGTGCGGGGTTGCGCTACGCGGCGGCCGTCAGGAGGGCGTACCCGGGTGCCCGGGGCCTGGTGCGCCCTCGTGCGTCGGGGTCGCGTTGAGGGAGGAACGCGGTGCGCCGCTCCCGGTCCCTGATGGCCGTACGGACCCGGGTGCGGGGCACCGGGGCCGCGCAGCGGGCGCTGATGACGGCGCAGGCGAGGAGGGCGGACCCGGCCGCGGCGGTGGCGGCGAGCGCGACGGCGGCGGAGAGGCTGCCGCCTTCGGCGAGGAGGACCTCGGTGAGGAAGAGGAGGACGAGTCCGGCGGGCCGGAGCAGCCGGGCGAAGGCGCGGCGCAGGGCGTTGACGTCCCGCACGATGTGCACCTCCCGTTCCTCGAATGCCGTTCCTCGAACCGTTCCGCAGGCCCTCGTGCCGTTTGTGCGGAGGCCCTCGTGCCGTTCCTGCGGGGTGCCGCCCATCGGAGTGAACGGCCCTCTTTCGTTATACACGATGCGCCGGGGCGGCCTTCGGGTTCCCGGGATCGTCACCGGGGGCGCATGGCGGTGAGCTTCCCCCAGACGACGAGGCGGTAGCGGGAGCTGAACTCGGGGGTGCAGGTGGTGAGGGTGAGGTAGTAGCCGGGTTCGCTGTAGCCGGCGGAGGTGGTGATGTTGCTGCGCGGCACGGGCGCGATGACCCCGCTGTCGGAGGGCGCGGTCCGGGCGAGGCGTTTGCCGACGGTGTACGTGTAGACGGCGTCCCGGGTCTCGACGGTGATCCGGTCGCCGCTGCGCAGCCGGTCGATGCGGCGGAAGGGTTCGCCGTGGGTGTTGCGGTGCCCGGCGAGCGCGAAGTTCCCGGCCTGCCCGGCCTGCGCGGTACGGGTGTAGTGCCCGACGTACCCCCGGTCGAGCACCCCGCCCTTGCTGGTGCCCTCGGCGACGGGGGCGGTGAGCCCGATCCGGGGGATGCGCAGGACGGCGTAGGCCTGGTCCCAGCGGGGGGCGGTACGGGGCCGGGCGGCCGGGGCGGGCGCGGGGGCGGCCCCACGACCGGAGGCCGAGGGACGAGGCCCCCCGTCGACCGCGCCCTCACCACCACCCGGGCCGGGGGCGGGCGCGGGCGCGGGGGCGGGGGCGGGCGCGGGGGCGGGCTCTTCCCACTCCCGCTGAAGGCTCCGGACGGTGCGCCCGGCATCGGCGCGGGCCTCGCGGTTGGTCCACCAGAGCTGATGGACGACGAGGAGGAGCAGGACGACACCGAGGGTGACGACGAGTTCGGCGGACACCCAGAGCCCACGGGCAAGAAGATGCGAACCACCACGACCGGGACCATGGCCACGCCCACCACCACGGCCAGGGCCGCGCCCGCGGCCACCACGGCCACGGCCAGGGCCACGCCCACCGGACAACACCCCACCGCCACGGCCACCGCCACGCACTCCGGACAACGCCTCACGCCCTCGCCCGGCTCCCCGCCTCCGTATCGACGTCACCGTCACCGCCACCGTCGCCTTCCCGCACCGCAAGCCTCGGGGCGCACGACCGCACACCGTTGAAGACTCGGGGCGCACGGTAGGGGCAAACCTCACAACTCTCCAGACATCTCCCGCTTCTCCTCCCCCGTCCTCTTCTCCCCGCTGTCACCGTCCGGCAGTACCGTGTGGTCCATGCGCCCCGACACGCCTGCCGACCACACCACCGAAGCCGAGCGTCTGCTCCGCACCGCGGCGCAGTACCCCGAGGACCACGAACCGCTGATCCTCCAGGCCGCGGCCCACCTGGAACTCGCGGGCGACCGAGCCCGCGCGAGCACGCTCTACGACGACCTGCTCGCCGCCCCCGAGGCGACCGTCGACAACCCGCACCTGATCAAGGCCCTGAAAGCGGCCAACCTCTGGGAGTACGGGCACGAGGCCGAGGCCCGGGCGATCATCGACGGCATCCGAACCGCCGGCCCGCTGAACGCCGCGCCGTGGCAGGTGGCCGCGGAGACCCTGGAGGCGCACGACGAGCTGGAGAAAGCGCACGACTTCCTCTCCACCGCCCTGACCCTGCTGCTGGCCCCCGGCGAGGAGGTCCCGTACGCCACGCAGTCCCTGCTGACCGGCCGCCACCGGGTGCGCAGGCTGATGGGCCTGGAGCACGACGCCTGGGACGAGCTGGCCGGCGAGCTGCACACGGCCGCGGTGCCCCTGGACGAGCTGCACGACCCGAAGCGCCTGTGGTCGCTGGGCTCCTCGGACCCGGTGGAGCTGAAGGCCGAGATCGCCCGTCTGCGCGCGGAGCTGGGCACGTACCGCACGGCGCTGTCCCGCCCGTTCCCGGTGGCGGTACTGCACTGGCCGGAACAGGAGCTCCGCGAACTGCTCACGGCGTACCCGGAGTTGACCGAGGAGTACGTGGACCGCACGACCCACCTGGCCCGTCTGGAGGCGTCCCTGCGCGACCTCCACTCCACGGGCACCCCGAACCTGGGCATCGTCACGGGCACGGTCCCCTCGTACGAGGCGTTCGCCGCCTCGGAGTCCGCCTCCCCGTCCGACCCGGGCCTCCTCCCCCAGTACGCCACCACCCTCGCCGCCCGGGGCCGCGCGATCCCGTGGCCCCCGTCCCGCACGGCAGCCTGCTGGTGCGGGTCGGGGGAGGCTTATGGGGGGTGCCACGGGGTCTGAGCCTCTGGTGTACGTCCCTAGCAGGGGCCGCCGCCCACGACTTCTCGGGCGGCGGCCCCTGCTGCTTTTCGCCAGCCGTAGGGTCCGGCTGTCAGACCTCCTTGATACAACTGCATATGCAGTGCGCAGCCAAATGAGGGGGACTCGGGGCATGCCCAACGACTTTCCGGTTGAAGCGCCAGTTGCTGGGCTCTATGAATCACTCATCACGCATCGGCTCGCCGAGCGGATGAAGCAACTCGACTCCGCGGGCTGGCACTCCGTCGAAGCCTCAGTCGGCACAGAGTCGGCGCCCCATGTCCTCTCCCGCCATATCGGCGCCACAGTGCGTCGGGTGCTCCAAGGCCTCTCCCCTGCCGAGCAGGTGATTGCGGCCAATCACATCCTGGAATCGCTCAATACGATCGAGGGCGCGACCGAGTGGGTCGACCTCGTCACCGATGGGCCGCGACAGCTGTTGGCCGTCGCGGAGCAGGAAGCCCCGGGTGTGTACGCCATACGCCCAGCGACCCCGCTGTCCGAGACGGCTCTCATCACGAACTCTCCCGAGGACCCCAGCCTCGGCTTCGAGCTGCGCTCCGAGCTGGCCACCGCCGACCGAGTCGACCTCCTCTGCGCGTTCGTGAAGTGGCACGGACTCCGCGTCTTGGAGAAGTCTCTGTCGTCGGCGCGCGAGCGCGGCATTCCCATCCGCGTACTCACGACGACCTACATCGGCGCTACCGAACGCCGCGCTCTGGACCGGCTGGTGCGAGACTTCGGCGCCGAGGTGAAGGTCAACTACGAGCTTCGCTCGACCCGCCTGCACGCCAAGGCGTGGCTCTTCCGCCGTGACAGTGGTTTCGACACGGCGTACGTCGGCAGCTCGAACCTCTCCAAGGCCGCCCTCCTTGATGGGCTCGAATGGAACGTCCGTCTCTCCTCCGTTGCGACGCCCTCGGTGATCCGCAAGTTCGAGGCGACCTTCGACGCCTACTGGAGTGAGCCGGCTTTCGAGTCGTACGACCCTGACAGGGACGCCCAGCGGCTGGACGATGCCCTCTCCCGTGCTGGTGGGAGTGGCCGCCCCGGGTCTACGAGCATCACCCTTTCCGGCCTGGAGGTCCGCCCGTACCCGCACCAGCGAGACATGCTCGAACGCCTCGAAGTCGAGCGCACGGTGCACGACCGACACCGCAATCTCCTCGTCGCGGCAACGGGTACGGGTAAGACCGTCATGGCGGCGCTGGACTACAAGCGTCTGCGTCAGACGCTCGGCCGTGACCCACGCCTGCTGTTCGTGGCGCATCGCAAGGAGATCCTGGAGCAGTCCTTGCGCGTCTACCAGAACGTTCTCATCGATGCGAACTTCGGTGAGTTGCTGTTCAGCGGCGAGATCCCCAGCCGATGGACCCACGTGTTCGCCAGCGTCCAGTCGCTCACGGCACAGGCTCTGGACCGTATCGCCCCGGATCACTTCGACGTCATCGTGATCGACGAGTTCCATCACGGTACGTCGCCCACCTACCGCAAGATCGTGGACCACTTCCAACCCCGGGAGCTCTTGGGGCTGACGGCGACCCCGGAACGCATGGATGGCTTGAACATCCAGGACGAGTTCTTCGACGGTCGCATCGCGGCGGAGATGCGCCTCTGGGAGGCGCTGGAGAATGAGCTCCTCAGTCCATTCCACTATTTCGGCGTCACCGACAACACGGACATGAGCGCTGTCACGTGGAAGCGCGGCGCTTACGACTCAACAGCGCTGAGCAACCTGTTCACGGGCAACGACGCACGAGCTCGCCTCGTGGTGCAAGCGGTGAAGGACAAGGTCACCGACCCTGACTCTATGCGCGCCCTGGGATTCTGCGTGTCGGTCGCGCACGCACACTTCATGGCCGACTTCTTCCGACGCGCGGGCCTCAACGCAGTTGCCCTGTCTGGTGAGACTCCAGCGCATGAGCGCAAGGCAGCACTGGATGACCTGCGCTCGGGAGTACTCCAGGTCATCTTCTCCGTCGACCTGTTCAACGAGGGACTCGACATCCCCGACGTCGACACCTTGCTCCTGCTGCGCCCCACCTCCAGCGCCACGGTCTTCCTCCAGCAGTTGGGCCGGGGATTGCGTCGAACCGAGGACAAGGCAGTCCTCACCGTCTTGGACTTCATCGGTCAGCACCGCAAGGAGTTCCGGTTCGAAGAGCAGTTCCGCGCGCTGACGAACCTGACGCGCAACCGCCTCCTCGACAACATCGAGAAGGACTTCCCTCAACTCCCCTCTGGCTGCCAGATCATCCTTGAGACGAAAGCCAAGGATCTGATCATCGACAACATCCGCACGCAGATCGGGGTCAATGTCACGCAGTTGGCCCGCGAGGTCGCTTCCTACGCGCAACCACGCCTTGCGGGCTTCCTCAAGGAGAGTGGCCGGGAGCTCAAGGAGCTCTACCGAGGCAACGGAAACTCGTGGACAGGCCTCCTGCGTCGAGCGAAGCTCCTGGACGCGGTCGGCCCTGAAGGCGAGTTGCCTCTCCTCAAGCGAGTCTCGGCTTTCCTGCACGTCGATGACCCGCTGCGGGTTGCGGCGTACAGCAATTTGCTGGCCGACGACGCTCCTGCATACGACGACCTCAGCGAGCAGGAACAGGGGTACGCCCGCATGTTCTTCTTCTCGCTCTGGCCGTTGGGCGGAGACTTCCCCAGCTACCAAGCTGGGCTGGACTCGCTGCGCCCCCAGCATGCGTTCCGGGACGAGTTGCGTCAGGTGCTCGCGCACGTCCTGCAGCAGGCCGACCACGTACCCGTACCGCTCCTCGGGGCGCACGCCGCCATCCCGCTGACCATCCACGCTTCGTACAGCCGCGAAGAGATTCTCCCCGCACTGGGCCAGGCCTCCGTGGATGGCCGGAAGCCCGGGCACTTCCGCGAAGGCGTGAAGTGGTGCGAGAACATCCAGACCGATGCCCTGCTCGTCACCCTGGAGAAGGACGAGAAGGACTTCTCACCCGAGACCCGCTACAAGGACTACGCCCTCAATGACTCCTTGTTCCACTGGGAGTCACAGAACCAGACTTCGGAGAGCTCACCCACCGGTGTCCGCTACCAGACCCACAAGGAGAAGGGCACGCACGTCCTACTCTTCGTACGCCGATACAAGCAGACGGATATCGGTGGCCCCCAGCCGTGGATGCTGATGGGGCCGGCGGAGTACGTCAAACACACGGGCAGCAACCCGATGGCGATCGAGTGGAAGCTCTTCCATCAGATCCCGGCCGACGTGTTGACCTACTCGGCAATCGCCGCCGGCTGACTACCTCAGCGCGAAGGGCAGCAGTCACCCCAGCTGTTGCGATGATCTTGCCTCGCCACCGACGCGCGGGTGCTGCAATGGCAGGGTGACTACAGATTCCGCGCGGCCGTCCGCCTTCCTGAGCACCCGCCTCAGTTGCGAGCACAACAACGGCCTGCTCGACCGTGCTCTCCTCGTCGGCACGCCGGAGGACCCCTCGATCGGATTCTTCAGCGACGTGCTGAATCACTGAGCCCGCGGTCACGCGGCTTCGGTCAATTCCGCCTCGAAGTGCGCCTGTGCGCGGTCCAGGGCCCCGTCCGGATCGCACCCGTGGGCCCGGAGCCAGTGGAGGAGGTCGGCGATCACATCGACCGCCGACTCCTCCGCGTGCGCCACGGTCACCGGTCCCCGCTCGACGCCCTTGTCCCGCCCGGACACTCCGAGCAGCCCGAGCAGGGCTTCGGCCCTCGCGACCCGGGGCCCGTCCATGTGGTCGACCGACGACCGCAACCCGGTGACGAGCTCGCACCAGGTTGCCTTCGAGTCGGCCCGGAGGACGACACCCCAACTGTCGGCGAGAGCGTCCACGAGAACCAGCCCGCGGCCGTGCTCGTTCCCGTCCTCCCGCGTGGCGAGGACGGGAACACCGCGCGGGTCGGGGTCACTCACCTCGATGCGCAGGCGACCACCGTTCATGGAGACGGCAAGACGTGCGCACGTGCCCGACCCCACGTGCCGGATCACGTTCGCCGCCAACTCCGAAGCGCAGAGCTGAGCATCGGGGGCGATATCGGCCAGGCCCCAGAGGTCCAGCCGATACCTGACGGCGTTTCTCAGCCCTGCCAACCCCGCCGGCTCCGCCAGGAATGGCATCTCCCAGGCCTTGCGCACCACACCGAAACGACAGCCGTCCATGTCGATCACCGCTCCCAGCAGACTCGTCATCACCAAGCGTGACAACACGTATGAGAAGAGTGTCACTGGAACTCTCATTTTGGAACTCTCACCAGCGACTCCCGGGAGCCCGCCCCCGTGCCTCACGCCCCCGGCGCACGCCCACTTGCCCGTACAACGATCAGCCGTGCACGCTCTGAAGCGTCGACGTGAGGAACCACAGCCATGACAGTCGGACCCACCACCCGCAGGCGCCAGCTCGGTGCCGACCTGCGCCGCCTGCGTGAGCGCAAGGGCCTCACCCTGGAGGAGGCTGGGGCGCTGGTCGGCATCTCCAAAGCGACCCTGAGCCGCTACGAGCGGAAGGAGGGCGCGGTCAAGTGGCCGGCCGTGGACGCCCTGTGCCGCGAGTACGGCACCACGGACGACGAACGCTCCTCACTCGTCGAGCTGGCCAAGGGCGCACGCATCCAGGGCTGGTGGCGTTCGCTCGCGGATCCCATCCCCGAATCCATGAACCTCATGCTGACCCTGGAGGACGAGGTAGTCAGCGAGGACCACTACGCCTGCATGTACGTCCCCGGGCTGCTCCAGACGCGCGCCTACGCCGAGGCCGTGCACCGCGCCTCGGAGATGCGGTGCTCGGACCAGGAGATCGCCCACATGGTGGACATCCGCGTGAAGCGGCAGGAGCTGCTCGAACGACCCGAGCCGCCCCACATCTGGGCGGTGATCGACGAAGCGGTGATCCGCCGCGTCGTGGGCGGACGCGAGACCATGCGGGCACAACTGCACCATCTGCTCGAACAGGCCCGACGCCCTCACGTCACCGTGCAGATCCTGCCGTTCGAGACCGGCGCCCACGCGGCGGCAGTGGGCAGCTTCGTCGTCCTCGGCGGACCGGCGCCCGAGCTCGACGTCGTGTACGTGGACATCATCGGAGGCGGCCTTTTCATGGAGAAGCCCCAGGAACTGTCACGCTATAAGTTGGCGTTCAATTATCTGCGCGCGCAGGCCCTGAACATCGAGCGGTCTGCCGCGCTCCTGGATCAAGTGGGCAGGGAGCTTTGATGGTTCACCGCGTCGGTCAATGGTTCAAGTCGTCGTACAGCGGGGGCAGCGGTACGGAGTGCGTGGAGGTCGCCGACCTGTTCGCGACCGTGGGAGTACGCGATTCGACGAGGCCCGAGGGTCCTCGCATAGCCGTCGGCCATGCGGCCTGGGCCGGTTTCGTCGCGCATGTGGGGGCCAAGAACAGCTGCCAGTAGCCTCTGCAGTCGGAAGCGGCTTCTCCGCAGCGCATCAACTGCCTAGCACAGTGGCCCCAGAGGCTCTGAGGTAGCGAAGGTCGGGCACCAGATGACCCACGCCGTGGACCTTGCAGCAGTACATAACGTGGCGGTCGCCTGCGGGCCTGGACGCAGCGTCGGCCCATCGCGTTGCCACACCCCTCGGGGCATCAATTCGACAGCTTCCCCTATGATTTCGTCATCATGATCGAATTGGGGGATGAGATATGACGGGACACAGCGACGGCTACGCAGCGAGCGGAGCATCGATCAACGGGAGCTCCCACTTGCTGATGGAGCTCGCCGGACTTCTCTATGAAGGGCGTCCCGACGGTAAGCTGACCGTATTGGCGCGTATGCCACGAACGCACCGAGAGGTCTCGGAGCAGCTCGACTCGTTCGCGCGCTTCAGTAACGACCAGTTCCTGGACACGGTTTCACTCCTTGCCGCGCTCTCCACCAAGTTGAAGGCGGCCGGCGGCAACTATGCGAAAGCTGATCAAGCAGCGGAAGTTGCGCTCAAGTCGGTCCTCGTGTCCGGTCAGTACGTACCTTCCGAGGACAGGTGATCACGATGGCCTATCGCGTCGATGTCGACTTCCTCGAACTCTGCAACCCTCCGCTCATAGAACGCAACGCACAGGAGTACCGCAGGCTTCACGAGTTGCTGGAGTCGACGGACAGGGCATTCCTCAGGGCTTCGCGCACCGAGTGGGTGAGCGAAGCCAACGACCGGTACCGGAAGCGGCTTCGCGAGGCGGAGAGCCTTGCCACTCATCTGTCGGCGGCATTCCGCAAGGCCTGGGCGGCACTCACTGACTACGCCGACGCCGTCGAGCGGGCGAAGACGCACTTCGCGAAGGGGCTGTCCGCCGAGGCCGGTCTGTCCCGCGTCATGTCGACCGTTGCCAGTCCTGTGACGGAGAAGGCTCAGCTGGCAGAGCCGTTGAGGCAGTGGGAAGATCTCCGCAAAAGGACCGGCGTCCTCGACTGGCTCGCGGAGATCACTGTTGACGTCGACGAGATCCGGGAGGAGGCTGAGGGGCACTACAGCACAGCCAAGAACGCGTTCGGCGACGCCCTGCGAATAGAGAGCGAAGCGCGGTCGACGTGTGCGAGGGAGTTGGCCAAAGCCCGTCGTTCACTCCCTGACTTCCGAGGCGACCTTCCTCACCCGTCCGTCCTGCTGGCGGGGATGCCGGAGTTCCGCCGTGAGGTAAGTGAGGCACAACGCGATCCCAACGTGGCCTTGACGGGGTCCGGGCCCAAGGTCGACGGCATAGCACCGAACGTCGGCAATGACCGGGTCTCGCCGAAGCTTCAGGACATCCGCTCACGTCTCGACAGCCTAGGGCCCGCCATCGACCAGAACCGATGGTTGCCGTCCAACTCCGACTCTGAGCGACGGGAATGGATTCGCGCCAATAGCGCGCACATCAAGGATGCCGCCGCCTACACCGGCCTGCCGGCGGACATGATCGCGGGTATCGCCTGGCAAGAGGTGCAGGGCGATCCGAAGTGGGTCGACGACGTGAGCGACAATTACCGTCAGAACCAGCACGAGGTGTGGCCCGAGTTCCAATGGGTGGCGGACAAGGTCGGCCTCACAGGAGATGCGGATCAGACGTCCATGGGACCGATAGCGATTCAGATTCGCAGGTCGGCAGAGGTCCTCGGATACGACCCGGAAAACATGACCCAGGCACAGCGTGATGAGGTCGAGCGAGCGACTCAGGATCCGGCCACCAACGTCTATATAGCATCGGAGTACCTCGCACAGTTGAAGGCGGAGAGCTCGTTCGCCGACGTTCCGGCTGACCAGATGACCCCCGCCCAGTATGAGGAGCTGGCAGCGCGGTACAACGGCGGCCCCGGTTGGAGAACCGACGACGCACAGGCATACGGTCGCGGTTTCGGCTACAACCTCGACGATGCCCGGCAGGCTCTCCGTGACTGATCAGGAAACCAAGACGCACCCGCAGAAGCCGCCCACAACAGTGATCGCGACGGCCCTTTGCGGTGCTTTCCTGCTGGTACTGCACGCTGTCGGAGGCTTCTTCCTGTTGAACGCTGTGCTCACCGAGTCCGAGGGGCCGTGGGACTCCAACGTCACCACCACCGTGCGGCTGATGGCCGTGCTCAGCGTGGGAACCGAGCTGCTGGCCGGTGGCATCACCGCAGCATTCGTCTCACTCGGCCGACTTCGCCGGTGGTGGTATGCGATACCCGCTGCGTTGATCCTGGTGTCGATCATCCGCATGGTGTTCGCGCCGGTGCCGTGAGGCGGTCTCCCTGTGGCGGGCAGCCGCCACAGAACTCGCCCTACCCCTTCATCCCCGCCACCTGCCGCGACCGCTCCTGCAGTTCACGCGCCGTCCGGAGCTTGCCGTACGGCGCGATGCGCTTGCGCATCGTCGCGAAGTGCTCGTCGCCGCGTGCGGAGGACAGACCCACGTAGTCGTCGAGAAAGGTGCCCCACGTGGTGCAGGCCTCCTCGATGTGGCCGAACTCGAATTGCCGTTGGGCCATGACCGCGTTGGCGTGGAGTCGCCCCTGCCTCTCCTGCTTGGGCTGCACGCGAAGCGAGGTCTTCAACGCTGCGATGGAACCCGGCAGGTCGCGTGTCTCGTAGAGCACGTGGGCCACGTGGAACTGGTAGGCGGCCTGGTCGTAGCCGCCGATCGACTCCCGCCTCGAATCGGCCCGGGAGAGCGCCGCTTCGGCCTCGCGCAGCCGCTTGAAGGCCCGGTGGCGGTCTCCGACCATCGAGGAGGCGTGGGCCTGCTGCCCGCGGAGGAAGGCCACCAGGCGCGGCCCGGCATCGGGGGCCGCCTCAGCGGCGGAGTCGGCGAGCTCCAGGGCTTTGTGGCCGTACCGCAGGTTGGACGCCTGGAGGCTCATGCCGCGCAGCGTGCGGCAGTACGTCACGTGGTCGGACGCTTCCTGGGCGAGGCGCAAGGCCTTGACGTAGTACTGCTGACCGAGGCCGTGAGCCCGCTCGTACATGGCCATCCAGCCGGTGAGGTAGGTCAGGTCGGCCGCGGCGGAGAGCATGTCGCGTCGCACCGGACCCGTCGCGGAAGCCCTCAGATACGGCGCGACGGTGTTGACGAGGAACGCGGCGGCCATCGGCCGAGCGTGTCCGGCGCCGAGCTCGTCCAGGATGTCCGCGATGCGGTCCGTCATCGTACGGACGGTCGCCACCTCGGCCGCACCGATGCGGCCGGTCGGCCGAACCGAACGCTCCCGTTCCTCGGCGTAGGCCTCACCTGCGAAGAGGGGGACGGTGAGGGCAGCCGAGTACAGGCCTGCTGCGAGCACTCCGCGCCGCGAGGGGTCCATGTCAGCCCTTCCGAGGTCCAAGAGGGAGTCTGTGGTGTCCGTGGAGTCCACTGCCGGGCCCGGCTTCGGCGAGCGCAGGCCCGCTTCGGCGTAGGTCACCGGACGGCCGAGCTTTCGTTCGAGTACTTCGACGATCACCGGCCGGACCTGTGCTCGCGGCTGCGTGCCGCTCAGCCAGTGCGAGACGGCGGACTGGTCGTACTTCAACGTCATGCCCGCTTCACCAGCCGTGCGATTCACGGCGTTCGCGAGCTGCGTCCTGGACCATCCGGCCTGTTCAAGAAGGTTCTCAAGGCCTGAGTTGCGGTCGCTCCCAGGTGCCACGGGCACACCAACTCCCCGGAAATTCATGGCTTTCACGGTTACGCCTGTCTCCAACGGTACCGGGATGAGCACGGCGCGCAGTTATCTCTACACAGAACGCGATCAAAAGCGGCCATGAGCGGAGATGCCTGGTGACCGACGTAGTGAAGACAAGCAGCGCCTCTGGCGCAGGCCGCCCGCGTGCGGTGGCGGCCGGCGGGAAGGCGGACGCGGAGCAGGAGGTACGGCGCGTGCTCGCCTTCCGGCTCGGTACGACCACGCGCGCGGAACTCGACAGCGCGGTGGTCTCCCTCCGCGGACGGGTGAGCGCCCTCGTCGGCCATCCGGCGGCCGGAGCGGAGGGGATGAGCGGGGCCGACCGCGGCTTCCTCCTGGAGGTCACTCATCTCCTCGACAACCCTCCATCCCCGGAGGCGTTGTCGCACGAGGTCTACTCCCACGTCCGGGCCCTGGCCCGGGTCCTGCGAAAGCTCGCCGCCGTGAACAGGGTTGGGGGCGCGGGGCCTGCGGGCTCGGCCCGGCCTCCTCTTCCCGTACGGCCGGTTCCCGGTCGAGGCGCGGGGCGATGAGCGAACGGGCCCGGCAGATCGCGTACGTCGTCTGCCTTGCCGCCATCGGCTCGTCGATCGTTGCGGCGGTGTGGTCGGGCAGGTAGCCGGGGGCGCTCCTCGACTCACAGCGCCCCTGCCCGGCACGCACGTTCAGCCCCGGGTTCACCCCACAGACCCCCGCCCGGCTGTCTCCATGGACGGTCGGCAGCCGGGCGGGTGCAGGAGCACGACGGTGCGGAGACCGAATCTCCGCGACATCAGCACCGGAAGGAACTTTCCCATGGACGGGAACCTCTACGCCCTGTCGGCCCCCACGGCCGACGCCTTCGCCGACTTCTGCGGCGGCAACGCGGGCGGCCCCCACGAGACCTGCGTGAGCCTCGCCGCGATTCCCGGCACGGATGCCTCCTTCGCCATCCGCGACAGCAAGCCCGAGGGCGTCGGCAAGGAGCTGCGCTTCACCGGGAGCGAGCTCGACGACTTCGCCACCGGGTGGGTCAGGACCCGGGGCCTGAGCCTCTAGTCTGGCTCCCTTCCTGAGCGCGAAGCACCACGTAAAGGGCCGGACCGGACATGCTCCGGGCCGGCCCGTCTCCCCTAATGAAGGGCGCAGATGACCTGGTCAGGACACTGGCACGGATACGGTCCGTGGACCGGCAGCAGGGACGCGTACGGCCAGGAGGCCCTACGCCGTCCGGGTGCGGAACTGAACTCCGAACAGACCCGCGCGTTCGTCGCCTCGACGCTGCCGCCCCTCATGACCGGGCACTGGCTCCTGCGGCAGAACCAGACCGCGGTGGAGCGCACCTGGACCCGTGCGGTGGGCGCCGTCACCTGGCTGCAGAGCACGTACGAGGCGAATCCGCCCGCCGACAGGGACGACGGCGGGCGCGCCCACATCACCCTCGAACAGAAGATCGCGTACGCGATGGACGCTCTCCCCCGAGGCGTCGACGTCTGCTGGGTCCACTACACGAAGTCCCAGAGCCTGATCTCCTTCTCGGTGGTCTGCTGCCTCAACCACCACCATCCCGGCCTTCCTTGCCCCCTTCCGCCCGCCTGACCGGGGAACATCAGGTCTTGGCCCGATGGTGGTTGTGGCAGGGTGCTCGCATGTCCAACCCCATCGGGTACCCGGTCTTCCGTACGACGGACCCGGTACAGGCCCTGCGCGTGGCACGTCAGCTTGTGGCCGTGGGCGACGAGCGGTACGCGCAGGCCACGCAGGTGTCGGTGGACGTCGAACTGCGCACCGTCCCGGAAGTGCTGCGGATACGCGAAGCGCTGCCGGATGCCTGGTTCCGGAAGGAGGATGTCGAGGACTGGACGCGGGACCCTGCCGATCCGACGGGTTTGCACGTCGGTGTCCACGCGCCCGGGCTCTCCAGTGATCCGCGCTTCCTCTCATCCCATCTGCCGCTGTGGGCGTCGATGCTCGACCAGCCCCTCGGCAGCATCGAGGAAGAGTTCGCCGCCTTGGTCGGACCGAACATCGGCGAGATCTACTGGTCCAGCCTGGAATGGCCCGACGTACCGGATCGCGAGATCTACCGCGAAGCCAACAACGCCCGGGTTTCGCTGCTGCTCAACTCCCGCAGCCTGGAATTCGACGAGCGCTCCGGCGACCACACCGTGCTCGTCCATGTACGCCGCTCGCATCACGACGGGTCGGACCTGCGGCACGCCTCCTGGCTGGCGGAGCAGATCGGCCAGGCCGTCATCGGCCCATCGCAGGAATAGCCCGGATCAGGTCCCGATTAGTCTGCCCTCGCCCGGCCGCACAGGACCCCACCCACGCTGCGGGCTGTCACGACGCCAGGGTCGCCTGATGCTGCACTAGCTCTTCTGCAAGGTGCGGGTGACACCCGCGATGACGGCAGTCGTGAGCACCCACCCGAAGGCGACCAGGAGGTAGGCCAGCCACTGGAGGCTGCCGGTCGACCAGTACCAGGCCGTGCGCTGGCCCAGGCCGCCGATGGGGATCAAGAGGTCAAGCGTGTAGACGAGGGGCTGGAACGGGGTGCCTTCGTCTCGTTTGACCGGGGTGGGGGTGTGCGTGCCGAAGGACAGCGTGCCCAGCAAGGTCAGCGCGAGGAGCCAGACGCCCGCCAGCCACGGGCGGTAGCCGTAACCCACGGTCATGTCGAGCAGGTGGCCCCACACACGGGCGGCCGGGTGCAGGGTCCGCCGCCGGTGTCTCTGTCTGGCCAGGAGGATGCGACGGGCGTCGTCGTCGTGGCCGGCCTTCCGGTACCAGCCGGCCAACTGCTCGTAGGGCTGGGGGCTGTAGCCCGGGCTGCGTCGTATCCATGCCACGCGTCGGGACACGGAGTCCTGCTGCCCCACCGCCTCCCGCCGCTCGCCCGCCTCGTCCACCTTGATGGAGCCGTAGACGAAGCCATCCAGCTCCACCACGTCCGGCCAGCTGTGGTTGTTGTCGTGGAGGTAGGACACCTGCGCGCCCCGCAGGTCCACGGTTCCGGACGGGTGCCGGGCGAGGGTGAAGTCGAAGTCGACCGCCTGCATCAGCATGCCGGCCAAGGCCGGGCCGCCGCCGTCGGGCGGCCCGTTCAGAACGGCTCCTTCGAACGTCAGGCTGTCCGAGACCCGGGCACCCCGCAGCCTTACGGTGCCGTTCGCCGTGAAGCCCCCGGAGAGATTGAGCGTCGACGCCGCTACGTCGTCCAGGGCCAGGGCCACACCACCCGGGCCGGGGCGCCCCAAAGGAACGGGACGCTCCAGAAGTGCGCCTTGCAGGAACAGTCCACCCGGCAGATTCGCTCCCCGGAGGCGTATCCCGCCCCGCGCGGTGAACCCGTGCATGCAGAAGATGCCGCCTCCCATGCCAAGACCGTCCGCGATCACGGCCCAGCCCTCGGACACGCACACCCGTGTGCCGTTCAGCAGCAACTCGCCTGTCACGGAGGCGTTCAGAAGGTTCAGGCATCCCGCTACGAGCGACCGGGACAGATCGAGATGCCCCTCGACACGCACCAGACCGGCATCGAGGCCGGGCAGTCGGCTGTCCGTGATGCGGATCGTCCGGGTCGACGCCCCATGGAGGTTCGGCGGATCCTCGAACCAGCACTCCTCGATCCGGAGAGCCTGACCCAGCTGTGCGTCCGAGAGGTCCAGACAGCCGCTGATCCGTGCGCCGGCGAGCCTGAGGCCGGCCATGTCGCCCGGCTGTGCGGGGTTGGCACCTTGCATCAGCGCCACGATCACGGCTGCCCGAACCGTACGGCCCGAGCCCCACTGCCCGCCCTCGGCGACACCGTCGTCCCCCGGCACACCCGTACGAAAGTCCACAGGGCGTCCTTCGGGAAACGCGTCCCAAAGCTCACGCTCCGGTGGAGTCATCTCGTCGTAGGAGAGCACCGGTTCAGGGTAGTGATCTTCCTCCCGGCTCGCATTCGATCGCAGCATCCTCGGCGCTCTCGGCGCCCCCGGCCCCCACGACGCCCTCGGCGTCCTCCGACTCCCAGCGGAGCAGGTCGCCCGGCTGGCACGTCAGTACCTCGCAGAGTGCGGCGAGCGTCGAGAAGCGCACCGCCTTCGCGCGGCCGTTCTTGAGTACCGCGAGGTTGGCGGGGGTGATCCCCACGCGGTCCGCGAGTTCGCCCACGGACATCTTCCGCCGGGCCAGCATCACGTCGATGTCGACGACGATCGGCATCAGATCACCTCGTCCAACTCGGCCTGCATCTCAGCTGCTTCGACGTCACGGGCGACGGCCTGGGCGAGCAGCGTCCGCAGGACGAGCACGATGAGCGCGACCCCCAGGATGGCCAGGCCCACCCCGCCCATGATGAGGGTGACGCCTGGATCGTCCCGCTGGCCGGGTGCGTTCAGGGCCGTGACCGCGAACCAGACGAGAGCGGCTGCGACGATCGCGCCGATGATGGCGTCCACGTACCGGAAGGCGGCGTGGGAGAACACGGTGCCGCGCCGCACCATCGTCACCAGCCGCCAGACGCAGGCCATGGCGACCTGGGCCGTCCCGATGCCCAGGATCGTGATCACGCGCAGCGGGGTGAGCGGCAGGGACCCGTCCTCCGGGTCGTTCCCGCTGATCAGCGCCCACAGCATCAGAGCCTGTACGAACACGGTGCCGGCGAGCACCACCACGAGCACGGCGCGGAGCGCCCGCACGGTCAGCTTTCCCATGACCCATCCCTCTTCCATCGATCCACGATGGGAATCTATCGAATTTCGATAGGTCAGGCAACGGTGGGTGGGTGGGGTGGGCTCTCCGGTTGCTTCGGTCGTGGAGGCCAGTTGGCGGCGCTGTCGAGTGGGTCCACTGCCAGTCCGGCACCGGCCAGCTCGCGTCCCGGCTCGTCGCTGGCCCCGGTCATACTTCCACTTGGACGTGGACGATCCCGTCCTGAACCTGAACCTGGAGGAGTGACTCCATGGGCATCTTCGCTCGCAGCCAGGCCAGAAGATTCGGAATGCAGACGGACTGGCCGAGCACAGACCCGGACGTACGGCGCTACTTCAAGGCGCTGGTGGAAGAACACGCCCGGGGAATCGCCCAGATGCCCAACCACGGAGCCGACAGTGATCAGTCCTGGCACTGGGTCGAGGCCGTAGCCGTGCTTCACAAGAACGCCGCCGATCGTGTTGCCAATCTGTGGCGGGCGAGATCCAGGCTGGAGATGGCCAGGGCCAGGAAGGCCGCAGTGAAGCAACTCGGAACCATGCTCCGCATCCGGGGCGCCCTCATCGAGTCGTGGTGGGTCGCGGACCGGATGAACATGACGCGCGTGGGTGCGTCCGCGGGCTTTCCCATCGTCGATGAGTGGAACTACGCCTTCACCTGCACACTGCACTCGGCAACGCCTGGGGTACCCGGCATGGACGGCGTCCTTCAGTACAAGTGGCCGGAGCACAACTTCCAGCGCGTAAGGGTAGATGACGGCGAGGAGTTCGAGGCGACCTGGCAGGCCAGGGACGTGCTCAGCGTAGAAGGGGACCGCTACGAGGGCTTCGTCCTGAATCTCAACGCCACCACTGGCTGGTCCAAGGTTGAAGTCTGCGGGAGAACGGGCAACTTCACTCGGAACTTCTTCGCAAAGCCCGATACCAAGATTGAGCTTGCGAAGCCGCGCGAGGACAAGAACCCTGCTGTCCATTTTGCCGAGGTCATGCTCTCGACGCGGAACGCTCTTCTGCGGGAAGGACTCACCAGCGAGTCCGACACACTGAGGGCGGCGCAATCCGTGATCAACGAATACCACCAGCAGACGGGAATCCGGCCGGCCAATGACCGCGAGGACGTCTAAAGCGTGTTGCAGAAGTCGGGCGTTGGGCGGGTGGAGCCGGGTTCTGCAACACGCTTCAGGCACGGGCGATGAGCGAGCGGGCTCGGCGGATCGCGCTCAACAAGGGATTTCAGCGCATACTTCGATTCCCCCGGAACGCCGCTTCCCGCGAGAGCGCCTCCAAGGACAACCGCACTGAACCGGCCCACGCTCAACGGACCAGACCTTCGCCCTGCCTCCACACCGGCTGGGCCTCAGGACGTGGATCGAGACCCAAGGCGGAAGCACGCTGATTGAACTGTGACCTCAAGTTGAGCCGGATCGTCGTTCTGCCTGTCATGGAAACGTGCGTCGACGGAGAATTCCCCATCGGCCGAGTCGGCGACAATCTGTGGACTCTTCGCCTGACTGTCATCCAGGCCGTCCTTGACGATCTTCCACCCCTTCTTCGGCAACTGGCTTCGCAATCTATCCATTGCTTCTACCAGATCCTTGGCGGCAGGCCCATAAACACCCCAGGGGTGGTGCGCCCGATAATCTCCCTCCTCACACGGAGAGATCATGGCGCCCGATTCAGTCGCCTTCGCCTTCAGCGAAAGGATCTCCAGGATCGAGCTCGAAATCTCTTCGGCCTCATCCTGCACCTCGGAAGTGGGACGCACCGGAACGTCGGCGTCATTTTCATGGATCTCAGAACACCCCGAAAGAATCAAGCAAAAAAGAATTGCATAGGCTGCAACCTTGCACGTCTTGCTAGTCATGCTGGACTCTTTCATATTTTCCCGAAATCACGGCTACTTGATTCCGGAGGATGATTTATTCAGGATCCCAGAACGCGCCGTGATCACCCGCACTGCTCTTCATGATGTTCCCGCCGAAGCATTCATCGGGGAATCGTCAGGTTGTCGCCGGGTCCGGCCAAGCGGCCACCATAGCGAACACCTTAGTCGCCCCAGCGGCCACCGATGGCCCATACGTACTGGGTATCTATTTCCGGGCCCACCGAATGGTCGGCCTGCATTCCGGGACTACCAACGGCGATCACAGCATCAGCGATGCGTGGGGCCGACCCAAGCTTCCCCGACCGGGCGATGTCGGACTGGGCGGCAATACCCACGACCGTGGTTCCACAGCAGGGCCGCATCCAGCGAGTTCGGTGAGTATCGTCGCGTCGCCCGCTGAATGCTCGGCACAGTCGGTTCCGAAACCCCTCAGAACCGGTAGACCTTCTCGCCGTCCGGGACCTGGTAGCAGCCGGACACAACCATCAGGCCCAGTTTCGCCGGGTTTCGCTTGGCATAGTGCCAAATCTTGACGCTGTGCCTCGTCTCGTCGTTGTCAGCGGTGAGCCTGACATTCTTGTTCTTGCTGCCGTCGGGTCCGTACTCGACGACCTTCCAGCCGTGCTTCGGGAGTTCCTCCTTGAGCCGTTCCATCACGGCACCGAGCTTTTCTGGCGATTCCGGGGTGAAGCTCCAAGGGTGAAAGATTTGAAAATACTTGTCCGGGTCCTTTCCGCACTCCGAAACGCCCGGACCGGTAACTGACATCTTCCCTTTGATGCCGAACACATCGCGAATCTCACTGGAAATCTTCTCTGCCTGGTCAGCGGCGGCGAGCGAGGTGCTCGTGCCTGCGGGGGGCAGCTCACCTGCACCCTTGGCGTCAGCCATGCTGCACCCCAGGAGAGAAGTGAGGGCGATGGATACGAAGAACACCTTTGCGTTCGGTCCGCTCTTCATGTCCAGGAACATCGGCCGACGGTGGTCAGAACCGATCAACCTTCTCACCATCCGGGACCTGATAGCAGGCAGAGACCAGGTTGACGAGCAGCATGGGCTCGTTGGTGTCCCCGCCGCTGTTCCTCTCCCAGAATTCGACCTTGACGGCGAACTTCTTCGCGGCATGATCCGCTGTGAGCTCCAGGGACTTGGCCTTGGAGCTGTTCGGCCCATACCCGACGATCTTCCAGCCATGCTTCGGAAGGTCTTCCTTGAGACGGGTCATGGCCTTCATGAGCTCAGCATCGGATTTCCCGGTAAGACTCCAAGGGTGCCGCATGAGGAACAGCTTCCCGCGCTCCGCACCCTCGCACGTACTCACACCCGGGCCCGCCTTGGACATCGTCCCCTTGATGGCCATGATGTCGAGGATTTGGCTGGAGATCTGCTTCGTTTCGGCATCGACGTCGTCGACGCTTCGCGTTCCTACCGGTTTCGGCGTGCTGGAATCTGCCTGGTCAGTCATGCTGCATCCTGTAAGTACGGTGAGTATGGCGACACTCAGAAGGACGTTGTCGAATATTTTATTCCTCAATTTTCACCTTTCCGTACTGGCCGGTTACGACAGCCGCCTGGTTCCTGAGGCTGTCCGTGTCTCGATCCCAGTATTCGCTGTGACCTTCCGACCCGCCTGTAGTCATCTGGTTCGCTCCGAACAATTCGTCACTGGGAATGATGGCCACACCTCCGCCGAACCGCCACTGGCTGCCACCGTGACCGAATCGACCCAAGTCGGGGACGGGATCGCCCTCGGCCTCCTCATTCCATACGTGCCCCTTGGGCACGTCCATCTGTGATGCCTCGCCCACCTGCACACCTGGACTGCCTGCGAAGACCACGTCATCCGCGTTCAGCTCTCCCTGACGAGCTGCGGAGCCGATCAGAGTCGTACCGTACGAGTGGCCGATGGCCGTGTGGTGACCACCGGAGTCGGTGCTGTTGGCCACATTGAGGCCGTCCATGAACTGGTTGAACGCCGGGGCCCCGTCATCGGCATAGTGCCGGAAAGGAGCATCCTTGACCACGCTCTGCGGAGCGTCGTACCCAAGCCACGTGATGGTGGAGACCTCTTTCCCTCCGGCCATCGCATCGGACTCGCGCCAGAGTTCGGTCATGCGTTCAATGTCTCCATGAATCCCGCCAAGATTCGACGTGGTGCCGGGAACATAGACGGCCGTGTGGGCGGCGGTATCAGGGTTCCCGTTGGCAACAATCGCCCGGCCGTTCTTCTCTGTATCGAAGCCCAAGAGGTAGGCGGGCGGCAACCCGTTCCCACCGGTCGCGTCGAACCGTTCCTGGATGCTCTCCATGCCCTCCCGAGCCTTGGTGAGGTGCGCGAACTGAACCGCTCCGGGATCGGTGGAGGCTCTATGCGTTGACTCCAGCCGCCGGTTGGGGCTGGTGTTGAGCGTAGTGGTTGGTCTCGTGCTCGTGGGGCGGGATGTCGCCGATCGCTGTGTGGAGGCGC
>NZ_BMRY01000011.1 GCF_014648875.1 Streptomyces parvus
CCCCCCGACGCCCCGCCACAATGACGTCGCGTCCGGTGTGTACCGACGTCACCACTGGTTCATCCGGGGCTCGTTGGATGTCACGAGCCGCATGCCAGCCGCTCGGCCCACCCACTCCCCGTGGTCGACTCCAGGAGGCACACCATGAGCAGCGTTCGGCGCCCCGCCCTCTTCACCCCGGTGCTCTCCCGGTGACCGGCCGGGTTCCCGCGCCGGCCAGACGAAGTCTGCTGTACGCGGCGGCGGCCGGGATCACGGCGGCCTTCACCGCGGCCCCGCACGCGTCGGCGGCCCCGCGCCCCGCGCCCGGTCTCCCGCGCGCGGGCGCACCCTGGACCACCTCGTGGGCCACCGCGCAGACCGCGCCCACTGCGGACGACCCCCTCGCGTCGGCCGGTCTCACGGACGGCCTCTGCACGACCCGGCTGCGGCTCTCGGCGGGCGGCCAGGTCCGCCTGCGGTACGCGCACGCCTTCGGGACCGCGCAGGTGCTGGTGGGCCCGGTGACCGCCGACGGGCGACCGGTCACCTTCGGCGGGCGGGCGCAGGCGTGGCTGGCGGCGGGCGCCTCCCTCACCAGCGACCCGGTGGCGGGACTCCGGGTGGCGGACGGCTCCCTGCTGACCGTCGGCACGCGGCTCCCGGGCCCCACCGGCCCCTTGTCCTTCCACCGCAACACCCATGCCTGGCACACCGTCGACGGGGTGCGGACCCGGTCCGTGTTCCTCCTGACCGGGGTCGAGACGACCGGGGCGCGCGGCCCGGTCCTCGCCGTGCTGGGCGACTCCATCGCGGAGGGCTCCGGCACGCCCGACGACGCGGACCTCCGCTGGCCCGACCAGCTGGCCCGCAGGCTGTCCGGCTCCGCCGTCGCCAACCTCGGCATCAGCGGCAACCGGCTGCTGCTCGACAGCGAGCGCTTCGGGCCGAGCGCCCAGGCCCGCTTCGACCGGGACGTGCTGTCGCTGCCGGGGCTGCGGACGGTCCTGGTGCACCTGGGCGTCAACGACCTCCACCATCTGCCGGTCGAGCGCGACCCGGCGCGGATGGTTGCCGCCTACCGCCAACTCGCCCTGCGCGCACGGTCCGCCGGTCTGCGGGTGGTGGGCGCCACCATCACCCCGTTCGAGGGGTGGACCCGCTGGACGCCGGAGGCCGACGCGGTACGGCGGGAGGTCAACGAGTCCCTGCGCACCGGGCGGGTCTTCGACGCCGTCGCCGACTTCGACGCGGCGCTGCGCGACCCTGACCGCCCGTCGCGGCTGCTGCCCGCGTACGACAGCGGCGACGGGCTGCACCCGGGCACCGAGGGTCACACGGCGATCGCCGCCGCCGTGGACCCCCGGCACCTGCGTTAGGGCCTGTCGTCAAATTCCCGTCGTCGCCCGCAGGGCGGCCGGGCGGCGCATGGTGCGTGCGATCGCAAGGCGCCGGAATGGTCTCGTAGCGGAGCTACTAGGGCATTTCGGCAACGCCGCGAGCGGGCGTGCCAGGCGTCGCCCGGCAGGCGGGAATTTGACGACAGGCCCTAACGGGCGCCCCTCACTCCCCCAGCGCGGCCATGGCCGCGTTGTGGCCGGGGACCCCGCTGACCCCGCCGCCACGTACCGCGCCCGCCCCGCAGAGCAGCACATTGGCGTGCGCGGTCTCCACTCCCCAGCGCCCGGTGCCCTCGTCCGCGTACGGGAAGGAGAGGTCGCGGTGGAAGATGTGGCCACCGGGCAGCCGCAGATCGCGCTCCAGGTCGAGCGGGGTCTTGGCCTCGATGCACGGTTCACCGTCGGCGTCGAGGGCCAGGCAGTCGGTGATCGGCTCCTCCAGGTGTGCGTCCAGTTCGGAGAGCGTCGCCTTGAGCAGGGCGGCGCGGGCGGCGTCGTTGCCGGCGGTGAACAGCCGGGCCGGGGCGTGCAGACCGAAGAGGGTGAGGGTCTGGTAGCCGCGGGCTGCGAGTTCGGGGCCGAGGATCGTCGGGTCGGTCAGCGAGTGGCAGTAGATCTCGGAGGGCGGGGCGGTGGGCAGCCGGCCGGCCGCCGCGTCCCGGTAGGCGTCGGCGAGCTGCCCGTACCCCTCGGCGATGTGGAACGTGCCCGCGAAGGCCTGGCGGGGGTCGACGGACCGGTCGCGGAGCCGCGGCAGCCGGGTGAGCAGCATGTTCACCTTGAGCTGGGCGCCCTCGGCGGGCGGGGGCGGGGCGTCGCCGAGCAGGGCGGCAAGAGCCTGCGGGGAGGCGTTGACGAGCACGCGGCCCGCGGCGACGACGTGCTCGCCGTCCGGGGTGCGGACGGTGACCTCGGCGGCGCTCCCGTCGGTCTCGATACGGGTCGCCTCGTGCCGTACGCGGATCTCGGCGCCCGCCGCCCGGGCCGCCCCGGCCAGGGCGTCGGTGAGCGCGCCCATGCCGCCGACAGGGACGTCCCAGTCGCCGGTGCCCCCGCCGATCACGTGGTAGAGGAAGCACCGGTTCTGCAGGAGCGAGGTGTCGTGGGCGTCGGCGAAGGTGCCGATCAGGGCGTCGGTGAGGACGACCCCGCGCACCAGGTCGTCCGTGAAGTTCTCCTCGACGGCCACGCCGAGCGGTTCCTCGAAGAGCATCCGCCAGGCATCCGCGTCGTCGATCCGCTCACGCAGCGCGTCGCGGCCGGGCAGCGGTTCGGTGAGCGTGGGGAAGACGCGCTCGGCGACCCGCTGGGTCATCCCGTAGAAGCGCTGCCAGGCCGCGTATTCGCGTTCACCGCCGGTGAGCGCGGCGAAGGAGTCCCGGGTGCCCTCGCCCGCGACGAGCAACCCGGTGGGGCGGCCGTCGCGTACGGCGGGGGTGTAGGAGGAGACGGTCCGCTTGCGTACGGCGAAGTCGAGGCCGAGGTCGCGGACGATCTTGTCGGGCAGCAGGGAGACGAGGTACGAGTAGCGCGAGAGCCGGGCGTCGAACCCGGCGAAGGGGCGGGTCGAGATCGCCGCTCCCCCGGTGGTGCCGAGCCGTTCCAGGACGAGGACGGACTGTCCGGCGCGCGCGAGGTAGGCGGCGGCGACCAGGCCGTTGTGGCCGCCCCCGACGATCACGGCGTCGTAGCGGTCCCGGGCGGGCGCGCCGGGCCCGGAGGCATCCCGGGGTCCGGGCTGACCTGCGGATGTTCGGGATGCGGGGCTCTGAGGTGCGGGCATGCACCTTCGTAACACGGCGCCCGCCGTCCCCACCAGAGCGGCGGCTCTCCCCGGACGCCCTCTATGCCTGCGCGAGCCGCTCCAGGCAGTGCGCCTCGTCGTCGCGGGCCGCGAGCGTCTGGGGGTGGTCGGGGCCCAGCGTCCGGGTGCGCGCCTCGGCGACCTGGCGGTAGGCGACGAGGGCCTCGCTCCACCGGCCGAGCCAGCCGAGCCCGGCGGCGACCTCCCGGCGGCTGACGACCGTGTCGGGGTGGTCGGGGCCCAGGGCGCGTTCCCGGAGGGCGCAGACGTCGCGCGCCTCGGCGAGCGCCTCCTCCCAGCGCCCCAGCCGCCCGAGGTTGACCCCGAGGCCGTGGCGGGCTCGCAGTGTCTCGGGGTCGGCCGCTCCGGCGGTCCGGGTACGGTCGGCGACCAGGGAGCGGTACAGCTCCAGGGCCTCCGTGTCGCGGCCGAGCCGGCCGAGGCTGATGCCGGCCTCGTAGCGGGCGGCGAAGGTGTCGGGGTGGTCGGCGCCGAGGACGTCGGCACGGGACCGGGCGACGTCCTGGTAGGTCGCCAGTGCCTCCGCCCAGCGGCCCAGCCTGCCCAGGGTGTACGCCACTTCGTAACGGGTCGCGAGGGTGTCGGGGTGTGTCGGGCCGAGCACGCGGGCGCGGGCGTCGGCGACTTCCCGGGCCAGCCGCCAGGAATCCTCGGGCCGCCCCAGCCGGCAGAGGGTGAAGGCCAGGTTGTGCCGGCAGCGGAGGGTGTCGGGGTGGTCCGGGCCCATGACGCGTTCGCGGACGGCGAGGACCGTCTCGTACAGCTGGTGGGCCTCGGCGTGCCGGCCGAGCCGGCCCAGGGCGTGGGCGGTCGCCTGCCGGGCGGCGAGCGTCTGGGGATGGTCGGTGCCCAGGGCGCGTTCGCGGCCCTCGGCGACCCGGGCGAATTCGTGCAGCGCCTCCTCGGCCCGGCCCGTACGGCTGAGGGTGAGGCCGATCTCGTAGTGGCTGGCGAGGGTGTCGGGGTGGTCCGGGCCGAGGACGCGGCCGCGCTGGGCGGCGACCTCGCGGTGCACCTCACCCGCCTCCTCCCAGCGGCCGAGGCGGCCGAGGTCGATGCCCGTGCTGTGGCGGCCCTCAAGACCGGCGAGGAGGTCCGGGGCGGGGGGCGCGGCCGACACGGAGACGAAGGAACCGGTGTGCGGGGCGGTGGCGCGCGCGGTGGTCCACTGCCCCGTCAGCCCGGCGGCCGGGTCGGGGCGTTCGGCGTGCGGGCCGGCCGCTCCGGTGGCCCGGTGCCCGGCGGTCATGGACCGGGTCCAGGCGGGCAGCGCCCTTTCGCGCGGGGCCGGCGGCAGCCCGGCGCCGGGCCGCGCGAGGGGGCCCGGTCCGAGCGCGGGCTGTTCGCCGGTCCGGCCGAGGACGATGCGGCGGCGCAGGTCGCCCGCGTCCACGGGCCGCTCCTCGGGGGCCTTGGCGAGCAGGTCGAGGACGACCCGGTCGAAGAAGCCGGGCAGTTCGGCGCGGTGGGTGCGCAGCGGTTCCGGCGGGGTGTCGCGGTGGCCGACGAGCACGGCCCAGGCGTCCTCCTGGTCGAACGGCGGTACACCGGTGGCGATTTCGTACAGGACGCAGCCCAGCGAGTAGAGGTCGCTGCGGTGGTCGACCTCCTTGCCGCTGATCTGCTCCGGCGACATGTAGTGCGGGGTGCCCATGGCGAGGCCGGTGGTGGTGAGCCGGGAGGTCATGCCGATGTCGTGGCCGAGGCGCGCTATGCCGAAGTCGCAGATCTTCACCGTGCCGTCGGTCAGCCGCATGATGTTGGCGGGCTTGAGGTCACGGTGGACGATGCCCTGCTGGTGGGTGTAGCCGAGGGCGTCGGCGACCTGTTCCGCGATGTCGACGACATGCTCGACGGGCAGCGGGTGCTGCTGGTTCTCCTCCAGCAGCTGGCTCAGGTTCTGCCCGTCGAGCAGTTCCATGACGAGGTAGAGCACGCCCTCGTACTCACCGAAGTCGTGCACGACGGTGACGCCCCGGTGCTGGAGGGAGGCGGCCACCCGGGCCTCGCGCCGGAAGCGCTCGCGCAGGACACGGGTGAACGCCTGGTCGTGCTGGGGGCCCATGGGTTTGAGGCATTTCACGGCGACCTGACGGCCCAGCGACTCGTCGAGGGCGCGCCACACCTCGCCCATGCCGCCGCGCCCGATCAGTTCGAGCAGCCGGTACCGGCTCTGGATCAGCCTGGTGTCCGCCATCTGCCGTTTCCCGCCCCCGTTGTTCCCGTGTTCCCAACCGCTGTGCTGTGCCCTCCCCGGCCCTCCAGTATGGCTGCCGGTCCGCGGAGTGTGTACGCGGCGGGGCGGTCCACCGCATGCGCGTGCCCGGACGCTCCTGGGACAATGGCCGCACGGGCGATCGGGAGACCTTCCGGACGACAGGAGACGCGAGGACCATGATCCCCACCGAACAGCGCGCCACCGCGATCGTCCCCTCGCTCGTCGAGGAGGCCGTGGCCGCGCCCTCCATGCACAACGCTCAGCCGTGGAAGTTCACCCACCGCTCCGGCAGCCGCCGCCTCTCCCTGTACGGCGATCCGGACCGAACACTGCCGGTCGGCGACCCGGACCAGCGCGCCCTGCACATCGGATGCGGGGCGGCGCTGATGAATCTGCGGGTGGCCGCCGCGCACCGCGGCTGGACGGCTGTCACCGAGCTGCTGCCCGATCCCCACGATCCCTGGCATCTCGCCGACGTCCTGCTGGAGGAGAGCCCGGGGGCCACCGACCTCCGGCTGGCTGATCTGCAACCCGCCGTGCGGCGTCGGCGCACCAGTCGGCTCCCGTTCTCGGACGAGCGGATCCCGCCGGAGATCTGGGACGAGCTGAGCGCGGCGGCGCTGCTGGAAGGGGTCCGGCTGATCGTGCCGGGAACCTGGCACGCCGACGCCGTCGTGGACCTCGTGCACGACGCGGAGCTCCTGGAGTCGGCCAACGACGCGATGCGCGCCGAGATCATCACCTGGACCCGCACGGGCCGGGCCGGGGAGGGCCCGGCCACCGAGGGTGTCCCGTCGTACGCGTTCGGCCCCCGCCAGCACGGGACGACGGCCCCGGTACGGGACTTCGACGTACCGCACAGCTCTCCCGCCCGAGCGGCCGCCGTGTTCGAGGAACGGCCGCAGACGGCCCTGCTGGGTACCGCGGCGGATCTGCCCGTGGACTGGCTGCGGGCGGGCCAGGGAATGGAGCGCGTGCTGCTGCAGGCCACGCTCGACGGGCTCGCGACCTCCTTGATCTCGCAGCCTCTCGAATGGCCCGAGCTCAGGGACCTCGCGCGTGATCCGCGTTCCCGGACCGGCTTCGTGCAGATGGTGTTCCGCTTCGGCTACGGGCCCGGGGGCCCTGCCACGCCCCGGCGGCCGGTCTCGGAGGTCCTTGAGGTCACGTGAGACGGGCTCGTCCCGTCTGCCGGAGGAAGCGGATGTGCTCCGCGCCGTCAGCCGGCCTCGCCCGGGGCGTCGGGGACGACGATCTTGCGCCCGGTGATCCGCCGGGGCGCGAGGACCATGACGTGCTCGCGCTCGGCGCCCGCCCACGGGGTCGAGTACGCGGCCTCCCTCAGCTGCCGCGCGGCCTCCTCGTCCGTGACGGCGTGCACGGTTCCGACGAGCAGGACGCTCCAGCCCTTGCTGAAGGCGTCGTCGATGTGGTCGGCCTCGAGGGCGATCTCGGTGTCGTCGGCGGTGGCCAGCGGGGAGTCCTCCGCCGTGCTGAACACCACCTCGCCGTCGCTCACCTGGTAGTTCACCGGCAGGACGACCGGCCCGTCGCCGAGGGTCAGGGCCACCCGCCCCACCCCGTGGTCACCCAGCAGCGTCCAGCACATCGCTTCGTCGAGTTCAGCCATCCGGGCGCGCCGGGCGCCCCGGCCCGCGCCGCGCGGCAACTCGACCGCCCCGCCCGTCAGCTCCAGGACCGTGGTCTCCAGCGCGTCGGCGAGCCGGAGCAGGAAGCCGACACCCGGGGTCGCGGACTGCTCCTCGACGTACTCGATGTAGCCGGGCGCGGCGCCCGCCCGCAGAGCTACGTCCTGCCGGGACAGGCCGAGCTGCAGACGGCGTGCCGAGATGCGCCGGCCCAGGTCGCCGCCGGCCGACTGCGGTGCTGAGGGCATCGCGGGGCTCCTTCACTGTCGACGTGCGTCCCCCCGGCTCACGCTAACCAGGACCGCGAGCGGTCGCAGCGCGGAGGCCCGTCGTACCCTTCCCCGAGTTCACCTGCCCCGGGGAGATTCGCTTGTCCGTCCGTGCTCGGCTCCGTGCCACCGTGCCCGCTCCGCTGCCCTCGCCCGAGGCCGGTCCCCCGGAGATCACTGGGCCGCAGGGGCGCCGACTGCTCGTCCAGCGGAGCGACGACGCGATCGTGGCCCAGCCTCTGGACGACGCCTTCGCCGCCCGCACCGGAGCGACCGTCCGTTTCCCCGCGCCGTGGCCGCGGCACCGTGGCACGTGGGAGGTGGCGCCGGACGCGACCCTGGCCGTCTTCGCCGGGGTCCATGCCGTGCGCGCGGTAGATCCGTCGGGGGCGACGCGCTGGGAGGTCCGCCACGGGTGCTGGTCCGGCCGCTGCGACGAGATCCACGAGTCGTACGAGTCCTACGCGGACCGGCGGGACCACCGGTACCCCGAGAGCGGCTCGGTCGGCTTCTCGGCGGACGGCAGGCTCGTCTGGGCGCACGTACGCGGCCCGTTGCCCGGGGGTGAGCTGAGCCCCGACACGGCGGATGAGTGGCTGGTCATCGACGCCGGGGACGGTCGCGTGCTCGCGCGGGCGGACGCCGAAGCGGCGGCGGCCGGCAGCGCTCACCTGCCCCATCCGACGGATCCCGCGCAGATGGGGCTGAGTATCGGCGAGGGCCAGGACGGCGCGCCGCTGCGCTGGGGCCGGTGGGACGGGAAGGAGCTGACCCTGGACGGCGACCTGTGTCTGCTGAGCCTGAGCCCGTCGGGCGACCGGCTCATGACCGTCTCCCACGACCAGGACTCCCTCGCGGTACGGGACTCCCGTGGCGCCGTCGTCGAGGCGCTGGACTGGGACGCCGGCGCGGCGATACCCCGGCACCCGGAAGCTCCCGCCGACACCGAGGAGGACGAACTGCCCGTCTGCTGGGACTGGGCCGGCGGCTTCCTCGACGAGACGACCCTGATCGCGTCGACCACCGAGAGCGACGAGGACTGCGGGCAGTACCGGCACTGGCTGGTCGACACCACGGCGGCACGGCACTTCGTGCCGGTCGACTACCCCTCACCGGTCTCCTGCGAACCGACCGCGCTGGGCGGCGGTTGCTGGTCGACGCTGTCCCCGTCCCGTGACGTCGTCCACGTCTGGAGTCCCGACGGACCGGAAAGCTGATCCCGGCCGTCCGGCCGTCCCGACAGGGCTTTCCCCGCCACGAGGCCGTACGACACGGCATCACCGCCGCACGCGCGGCATCCCCAGCCCGACCCACGAGATGATCTCGCGCTGGATCTCGTTGTTGCCGCCGCCGAAGGTGAAGATCACGGCCGAGCGGTAGCCGCGTTCCAGTTCGCCGTGGAGCACCGCGCCGGCCGAGCCCTCCTTCAGCGCGCCCGCGGAGCCGACGATCTCCATCAGCCAGGCGTACGCGTCCCGGCGGGCCTCGGAGCCGTAGACCTTGACCGCCGAGGCGTCCTGCGGGGTGAGGGTGCTGTCCTGGAGGGCGGCGACCATCTGCCAGTTGAGGAGTTTCATCGCGTCGAGGCGGGTGTGGGTACGGGCGAGCAGGGTGCGGACCCAGCCGAGGTCGATGACCCGGCGGCCGTCGGCGAGCTTGGTGTCGGCGGCCCAGCGCTGGACGTTGTGCAGGGCGCGGACCGCCATCGTGCCGTGGGCGGCGAGGGTGACGCGTTCGTGGTTGAGCTGGTTGGTGATGAGCCGCCAGCCCTTGTTCTCCTCGCCGACTCGGCGGGAGACGGGGACCCGGATGTTCTCGTAGTAGCTGGCGGTCGTGTCGTGCGAGGCGAGGGTGTTGATCAGGGTGCAGGAGTAGCCGGGGTCGCTCGTGGGGACGAGGAGCATGGTGATGCCCTTGTGCGGCGGGGCGTCGGGGTCGGTGCGCACCGCGAGCCAGACCCAGTCGGCGGTGTCTCCGTTGGTGGTCCAGATCTTCTGGCCGTTGACGAGGTAGGTGTCACCCTCGCGGACCGCCCGCGTTTTGAGGGCGGCGAGGTCGGTGCCCGCGTCCGGTTCGCTGTAGCCGATCGCGAAGTCGATCTCCCCGGCCAGGATTCCGGGCAGGAAGTGGGCCTTCTGTTCGTCGGTGCCGTACTGCATGATCGTGGGGCCGACGGTGTTCAGGGCCATCAGGGGCAGCGGTACGCCGGCCTGGGCGGCCTCGTCGAAGAAGATGAACTGTTCCATCGGGGTCAGGCCCCGGCCGCCGTACTCCTTCGGCCAGCCGACGCCCAGCCAGCCGTCGGCGCCGAGCCTGCGGACCGTGTCGCGGTAGAAGCGTTTCTGGGCGGCGGGCTCCGCGTAGCGCGCGTAGGCGTTGTCGGGTACCAGGGCAGCGAAGTAGGTCCGCAGTTCGGTACGCAACCGCTGCTGCTCAGGCGTGTATTCGAGGTGCACGGCCCCTCCAGAGTCTCGCGTCGGCGTCGTCCGTGTGCGGCGGCGCACACAGTAGAACCTGTTGCAAGAATCTGGAAGGGCCGGGGCGTGGGGTTCGCCGTCAGCGCTTGACGGCGCGCAGGACGACGAACTTCGGATCGCCCGCGACCGTGGTGCAGTTGCCGAAGATCCGGCGCAGGTGCGTGTGGTACGAGAGGTGCCGGTTGCCGACGACCCACAGCTCGCCGCCCTGCCGCAGCGCGGTCCGCGCGCCGGCGAACATCGCTCGGGCCGTGGCGTCGGTGGTCGCCATGTGGGAGTGGAACGGCGGGTTGTTCAGCACCAGGTCGACGCTGCCCGGGTCGAGGCCGGCGAGTCCGTCGCCGACCAGGAAGTCGGCCTTCGCGCCGGCCGGGGCCCCGGCCCGGAAGGTCTCCTCGGCGGAGGCGACCGCCCCGTAGGACTCGTCGACGAAGGTGACGTGCGCTTCGGGGTTGGCGACGGCGGCGGAGAGCCCGACGACGCCGTTGCCGCAGCCCAGGTCGACGACCCGGACGGCCCCGCCGCGGGTGGGCAGGTGCTTCAGGAAGAAGCGGGTGCCGATGTCGAGGCGGTCGGCGCAGAAGATCCCGGCGTGGTTGACGGTGGTCAGGCCCGAGACGGGGCCCACGTCGGCGGGCAGCTCGTAGCGGTACGGCCAGGGGCTCGGCGTACGCGGCAGCTCGGGGTCCGGGGTGCAGAAGATCAGCCGCGCCTTGCGCACGGCGAGGGAGGTGCGGGTCGGGCCGATGATCCGCTCGAGGAGCTTCAGCGTGGAGGTGTGGATCTCCTTGACCATGCCGGTGCCGATGATCACGGTGCCGGCGTGGACGGCGGGCGCGATCCGGTGGAGCTGGTCCTCCAGGAACGCCAGGGACTTGGGCACCCGGACGATCAGGACGTCGACCCGGTCCGGCGGGGTGTCGCGCGAGGACAGCAGCCGTACGGCGTCCTCGTCGATGCCGTTGCGGGCCAGGTTGGCGAGGGTGGCGCGCCGGGCCAGGTAGGAGTCGCTGATCTGCACGGGCCGGTGCGCGGCCAGCGCGGTGGCGAGCGCTCCCCACCGGTCCCCCACGACGGCGACCGTCCCCGAGAGGTCGACCGGGCCCGCCTCGGGGTCCGTCAGCTGCCGGAGCAGATATTCGTCGGCGGCGTCCCACGCCCGGAAGGGGTCGCGCGGGTGCTCGGGGAAGCGGGCGAGATCGAACGTGCCCTGGGGGATCGTCAAGCGGTTCATAGGTGACTCAGGCTAGCCGAGGGAGCCGGGGGCGCCCCACACGCTCCCCGGCCCCTCGGCCGCGTTCACCTCGGTGTACGGAGCGGCGTACGGCTCCGAACACCCGCCCGGCGGGTGCCCCTGCGGGCCCGGGCGGGGTGTGTCATGGCAGTTGTTTGTCGATGGCCGACCGCCCCTCGGCGGCCAGCTTGCGCCGCGCCCATTCCAGGGTCTCCGGCGTCAGGTCCCGCCCGGAGGCCAGCACCAGGTCCTCCGGGCTCGGCCGGTCGCTCGCGCCCGTGTGCAGGAGCCGGTCGGGCGTGATGCCGCCCGGCCCGGCCAGGGCCTCGGATACGGATTCGGACTCTTCGCTCATGCCGCCTCCTCGTCCTTGCGGCAATTCTCACCCCCTGCGGACCCAGCCGCATCCGATGAGCGCGCGCCCCTTACCCGGAAGGGTGAATCAGCCCTTGGCGGGCCCGGGGAGTGGGCAGAAGAGGGAGATCGTTGCCCCAGAACTCCCGAGGCGGGTGCCCATGCTCCACGGTGTCGACGTCAGCGCCTATCAGCCCTCCTACGACACGGACGGTCTCGACTTCGTCCTCATCAAGTCCACCGAAGGCCGCAGCTATGTCAATCCGCGTATGGACGCGCAGGTGAAGCGCGCCAGGGACGCCGAGTGCGTCGTCGGCTTCTACCACTTCCTCTGGCCGGGGAACGTGGCGGACCAGGTCGACTACTTCCTGAGCAGGACCCCCGAGAAGGCGGGCGATCTGCTCGCGGTCGACTGGGAAGAGACCGGCGGCGGGACGCGGGCGAGCAACGCGGACAAGGACCGGTTCATCCGCTCGGTGAAGCGGGAGCGGCCCGGTCACCGGGTCCTGCTGTACTGCAACCGTTCGTTCTGGCTCAACCACGACACCACGAGCTACGCGGGCGACGGGCTGTGGATCGCCGATTACGTCGCCGCGGGCAAGCCCCGCATCGAGGCGGACTGGCGCATCCACCAGTACACCGACGATCCGCTCGACCGGAACGTGGCCGACTTCGCCTCGGTGCGGGCCCTGCGCGACTGGGCGGCCGGATAGCACCGAGGCACAACCCCTCGCGGACGGCCGTCCGCGAGGGGCGACGACAAAGCGACTCTTGACCTGCACATGATAGGTACAGAGTGTTCACACCTGGGCCACGGTGCGTGTGGAAGGCTCCCGGCTGACCACCTACCGAACGGCCGCCGCGCGAGCACCCCCACCCAGGGTCCCGCCGCGGCGCCCGCGTTCCGGAGAGGACACCCCACATGTCCCGTCGTCACTCGTTCTACGCGCGTCCACTGCTGACCGCGGCCGCCACCGTCACCGTGCTCGCCGGCACCGCGGCCGCGGCCCCCGCGGACGCCTCGCCCGGCCGGTACACCGCCACCGCCCCCGCCCTCGACGACACCTACTACCAGGACGCCGTCGGCAAGACCGGCGCCGAGCTGAAAGCCGCCCTGCACACGATCATCAGCGACCAGACCAAGCTCTCCTACAGCCAGGTGTGGGACGCCCTCAAGGCGACCGACGAGGATCCCGCCAACTCCTCCAACGTCGTCCTGCTGTACACCGGGCGCTCCCAGTCCAAGAACGACAACGGCGGCAACTCGGGCCAGTGGAACCGGGAGCACGTCTGGGCCAAGTCGCACGGCGACTTCGGTACGTCGACGGGCCCGGGGACCGACATCCACCACCTGCGGCCCACGGACGTCCAGGTCAACTCGACCCGGGGCAAAAAGGACTTCGACAACGGCGGGAGCGAACTCGGCTCCGCGCCCGGCAACTTCACCGACAGCGATTCCTTCGAGCCGCGCGACGAGGTGAAGGGCGACGTCGCCCGGATGATCCTCTACATGGCCGTGCGCTACGAGGGCGACGACTCCTTCGCCGACCTCGAACCCAACGACCAGGTGAACAACGGTTCCGCACCGAAGATGGGCAAGCTGTCCGTCCTGAAGCAGTGGAGCCAGGAGGACCCGCCGGACACCTTCGAGAAGCGCCGCAACGACGTCATATTCGAGCAGTTCCAGCACAACCGGAACCCGTTCATCGACCACCCCGAGTGGGTCGGCGCCATCTGGTAGTCCCGGCTCATCCCTCCCCGGCCAGGGCCCGCGCGCACCCTTCGACGGCCTCCTCACGGGTGGCGTGGCGCGGCAGGTCGTGGCCGGTCCCTTCCCGGACGACATCGGACGGGCCCAGCAGACCCCGTGGGTCGACGACGGCCGCGCGCCGCCCGTCGGACAGGAGCCGCGCGAGGCCGGTGTGCAGCATGGCCAGGGCCACGGAGTCGACGGCGGTGACGTCGTGCAGGTCGAGCACGACGGAGCCGCCGTTCGGCCCCGACTCGTCCAGGGCGTACAGCACGCGTTCGGCGGCCGTGAAGTCGATGGACCCCTGGGCGACGACGACGCCGACCTGTTCGTGGAGGACCCGTTCGTGCTCGGCGGAGGGGGCCGACGGCAGATCGTCCGCGGTCGTGACGAGGGTGACGGTGGACCCCGGCAGCGCGGGGTTGAGCATGAGGTGGAGCCCGTAGCGCTGCGACATCGTCTCCAGCGCGGCGTGGCCGCGTACCGAACCGCCGGTCGCGTCCAGCGGCGGGCTGTAGGTGGCGACCCCGAAGCGGGCGGGGCCCACCGCGATGAGACCGCCGGACACCCCGCTCTTGGCGGGCAGCCCGACGCGCAGCAGCCAGTCGCCGGAGCCGTCGTACATGCCGCAGGTCGCCATGACGGCGAGGACCTGGGCGGCGACCTCGGCGGAGACGACCTGCTCGCCGGTGACCGGGTTGACGCCGCCGTAGGCGAGCGTCGCGGCCATCGTGGCGAGGTCGACCGCGGTGACGCGGATCGCGCACTGGCGGAAGTAGCGGTCGACCGCGAGGACCGGGTCGACGGGCATGGTGCCGGTGGAGCGGATCAGGTAGGCCAGCGCCCGGTTGCGGTCCCCGGTCACCGACTCGGAGCTGAACACCTCCTCGTCGACGTCCAGTTCCCGTCCGGCGAACCGGCCGAGGCAGCGCAGGATCCGGTCGAAGGCGGGCTCGTCGGGGGTGTCGGGGATCAGGGCGGTGGTGACGATCGCGCCGGCGTTGACCATGGCGTTGGCGGGCCGCCCGGTGTCGGGTTCGAGGCTGATGGCGTTGAACGCCTCGCCGCTCGGCTCGGCGCCCACCCAGCGGCTCACCTCGTCGAGGCCGAGGACGGAGAGCGCGAGGGCGTAGATGAACGGTTTCGAGACGGACTGGAGGGTGAAGGGGATGTCCGCCTCGCCCGCGCTGTAGCGGTGTCCGTCCATGCTGACCAGCGCGAGACCGAAGGCGTCCGGGTCGGCCAGGGCCAGTTGGGGGATGTAGTCGGCCGGCTTCCCGTCCCGTACGCCGATGAACCGCTCACGCAGGTTCTCCAGCGAGTCCGTCACCGCGTCTGCTGCGCTCACGACGGCGCCCCTCAGCCGCGCTCGGCCTGGGCGACCCGGGGGAAGGTCTTCACCCCGGCGGCCTTGCGGCTGTTGGCCTGGGCGTCGACCGTACGGTCCGGCGGCGCGTCCTCGATGCCGACGACGACGGTGTCCAGGACCTTGTCCTCGGCGTCGACGAACTCCACCTTCACGGCGTAGAACGCGGCCTCGTCGGTGGGGTTGGTGACCCGGACGCGCGCGCTGCGGACCTCCTCGGACCCGCTGAGCGGCAGCCCGGTGACCGAGACGTCGGCGACGGCGTTGCCCCGACCCTCCACCTCGTCGAGGCGTTTCGTCGCCTCCTGCCGTACGCGTTCGGACTCGGCGGACACCGAGGCGGCGAAGCTCTCCTGGGTGCGCGGGCTCGGGGACTCGCTCGGCGACTCCTCCGGCTCGGGCGTGAGGGTGTGCACGCCCCGGTCGGTCCCTTCACTGGTGGTGTCGGAGTCGCAGGCCGCCGTACCGGCGAGCAGCAGGGCCGCGGCCGCGACGGGGGCCAGGGCGCGCGCGGCACGAGCCCGGCGCGCGGAGAGGTTCGCTTTCACGGACGGTCCGTCCAATCCAGGAGTGGGGTGTGCGGAAGTCAGGCCGCCTCGTCACCGAAGATGTCGCGGAGCTTCGCCTCGCGCTCGGTGTCGAGATTGCTGTGGAGGAGTTCGGCGCCGTCACCCGGCAGTTGCGCGCCGATCCGCTCGGGCACCTCGTTCATGGTCAGCAGGAACAGCGCCGAGGTTCCGGGGGTCACCTTCTCCTTGACCTCGGCGATGAAGTCGTCGTCGATGCCGACGTCCGCGAGCTTCCCGCCGAGCGCCCCGGCTGCCGCTCCGATGGCCGCACCCAGCAGCGGCATGAGGAAGATCAGCCCGAAGAGCATGCCCCAGAAGGTGCCGCTGAGGGCTCCGGCGCCGACGAGGTTGAGCAGCTGCCTGGTACGGGGCTTGGCCCGGTCGGCGGGCCAGCTGACCACGGCCGCGTCGAGGATCTTGATCAGCCCTTCCTTCTGAAGGGATTTCAGGGCCTCCTCGACGTTCTCCGCGCCGTCGGCCGTCCGGAACTTCCACACCGTGAGCGTGGACATCGCGCGCCCTCCTGCACTCCCGCTCCTGCACTCCCGAGCAACAACTCGCCCATATTAGGATCAAAAGGTATGAATTGACTCGTCGAAGCATCCGCTTCATACGGGAGCGGGTCGAGCCCTGGGAGGGAACGATGGATACGGACGCCCTGACCGCCGACGTGTTGCGGGAGCTGCGGGCGACCCGGCCCTATCCGGCGCTGTCCCTGACCATGCCGACCCACCGCAAGGCCCCCGACAACGCCCAGGACCCCGTCCGGCTGCGGAACCTGGTGGCGGAGGCCGGGCACCGGCTGGACGCCGACCCGGAGGTCAGCCGTGAGGTCGCGGCCGCTCTGCGGGCCCAGCTGGAGCGGGCGGCGGAGGAGGTGGACCCGCGCGGGGCACTGGACTCCCTGGTGCTGCTGGTCACCACCGACGACTACCGGATCTGGCGGCTGCCGCGTACCGCACCCGAACGGGTGGTGCTCAGCGACACCTTCCTCACCCGCAACCTCGTCGCGGCCAAGGCCCAGACGCGGCCGTTCCGGGCGGTGACCGTCGCCGCCGACCACGCCACACTGTGGATCGGGACCGGGGACGGCATCCGGCCGGAGAAGGCCGGCGGCTTCCCGCTGGCCGCGCCGAAGGAGCCGCCGAACCCGCAGCGCGAGGAGCGGATCGGGGACACCCCGAGCACGTTCACCGACGAGGAGACCCGGAACTTCTTCCGCGAGGTCGACGAGAAGCTGCGCGCGGTGCTCGCCGACGACCCGCGGCCGCTGTATCTGATGGGTCTGGCCCCCGCTCTCGCCCTGCTGGACGAGGTCGGCGAGAGCTCGCGGTCCGCGATCGGCCGGGTCGCCAAGGGTGCGCCGGCCGACCTGCCGCCCGCAGAGGTCCTCCGGGAGCTGCGCCCCGCCCTGGAGGAGGGGGCGCATCAGGCGGCGGCCGAGGTGGAGACCCGGCTGGACAACGCCCGCAGCGCCCACACCTTCGCCGGCGGGCTCGACGAGGTGTGGGCCGCCGTCCGCGAGGGCCGGGCGGGTCTGGTCGCGGTGGAGGAACACTTCCAGGCGACCGTTCGCGTGGCCGACGAGCATCTGGAGCCGGTGCCCGAGGGGACGGCGCAGAGCGCGGACGGCGCGGTCCGCGAGGACATCGTCGACGAACTGGTCGAAGCGGCGCTGGACAGCGGCGCCGACGTCGTGTTCGTGGAGGACGACTCGCTGGCGGAGCACGGCCGGATCGCGGCGGCCCTGCGCTACTGAACACCCCTCAGGAGAGGCCGCTGCGCCGTCAGCCCAGGCGGCGGACCGGCTGTCCGTCGAGGAACGCCCTGATGTCCTCCACCGCCTGGCCGTAGTACGTCTCGTAGTTGGCGCGTGAGACATAGCCCAGGTGCGGGGTGGCCAGCAGGCGCGGCGTGCTCCGCACCGGGTCGTCGGCCGGCAGCGGCTCGACGTCGAACACATCGGTCGCGGCCCCCGCGATGGTGCCCGCGTCCAGGGCGGCGAGCAGGGCGTCCGTGTCGACGATGGCCGCCCTGGAGGTGTTGATCAGATACGCGGTCGGGCGCATCCGGGCGAGTTCGGCCGCGCCGATCAGCCCCCGGGTCCGCTCGCCGAGCGCCAGGTGGACGGAGACGAAGTCGCTGCCGGCCAGCAGCTCGTCCTTGGAGGCGGCCAGGGTCGCACCGACCTCGTCGGTACGTTCCTTCGTGAGGTTCCGGCTCCAGGCCACCACGTCCATGCCGAAGGCCAGGCCCACCTGCGCCACCCGGGCGCCGATCTTCCCGAGCCCCAGCAGACCGAGCGTCCGCCCGTGCAGATCGGCCCCGAGGGTCGACTGCCAGGGCCCGCCCGTGCGGAGCGCCGTCGCCTCGGGGACGATCCCGCGGGCCAGGCCCAGCAGCAGGGCCCAGGTGAGTTCGACGGGCGGGGTGGAGGAGCTGGCGGTGCCGCAGACCTCGACACCGTGCCGCCGCGCGGCGTCGAAGTCGATGACGGAGTTGCGCATACCGGAGGCGACGAGCAGCCGCAGCCGGGGCAGCCGGGCGAACAGCTCGGCGGGGAAGGGCACCCGCTCGCGCAGGGTCACCACGATGTCGAAGCCGTCGAGGGCGGTGGCCGCCTCGTCCACCGTCGCGAGGTGCTCGGTGAACGTCACGATCTCGACGTCGTCGGTGACGGGCGACCAGTCGACGACGGTGGTGGCCACGGACTGGAAGTCCTCGATGACGGCGCAGCGCAGCTTCATGGCAGCCTCTCTCCGGCCGGGCAGGGGTCGCCGTCCATGATCGCGCATCGCCCCGGCCGGGCCGGCAGAGGCCCCGGCTCGGGAGGGTGTCAGGAGGCCTCGGGCCCGTACCAGAGGGTGGTGGTGTTGCAGAACTCGCGGATGCCGTGCCCGGCCAGCTCACGGCCGTAACCGGAGCGTTTGATCCCGCCGAAGGGCAGGGCGGGGTGCGAGGCGGTCATCCCGTTGAAGAAGACGCCGCCGGCCTCCAGGTCGCGGGCGCAGCGTTCCTGTTCGCCCTGGTCGCGGGTCCAGACGTTGGAACTGAGGCCGAAGGGGGTGTCGTTGGCCAGGTGGATCGCCTCGTCGAGGTCGGCGACCCGGTAGAGGGTGGCGACCGGGCCGAAGGTCTCCTCGCGGTGGATGCGCATGGCGGAGGTGATGCCGGCGAGGACGGTGGGCTCGTAGAACCAGCCGTTCTCCAGGCCGCCGCCGAGCTTGTCGGGGCGGCGTCCGCCGCACAGCGCCTCGGCACCTCGCCCGACGGCGTCGTCGACGAGTTCCTCCAGGTCGGTGCGGCCCTGCTCGGTGGAGAGCGGCCCGACGTCGGTCGCTTCCTCCAGCGGGTCGCCGACGGTCAGGGCCCGCATGCCCGCGGAGAAGGCTTCGGCGAACGCGTCGTACACGTCGGCGTGGACGATGAAGCGCTTGGCGGCGATGCAGGACTGGCCGTTGTTCTGGACGCGCGCGGTGACGGCGGTGGCGGCGGCCTTCTCCACGTCCGCGGAGGGCAGGACGAGGTAGGGGTCGCTGCCGCCGAGTTCCAGCACGGTCTTCTTGACCTCGTCGCCGGCGGTGGCGGCGACGGCTCGGCCGGCGGGTTCGCTGCCGGTGAGCGTGGCGGCGACGACGCGCGGGTCGCGCAGGACGGCCTCGACGGCGCCGGAGCCGATCAGCAGCGTACGGAAGCAGCCTGCAGGGAATCCGGCCCGGTGGAAGAGGTCCTCCAGGTAGAGGGCGGTCTGCGGGACGTTCGACGCGTGTTTGAGGAGCCCGACGTTGCCCGCCATGAGGGCGGGTGCGGCGAAGCGCACCACCTGCCAGAGCGGGAAGTTCCACGGCATCACGGCGAGGACCACACCGAGCGGCCGGTAGCGGACCAGCGCGCGGGAGGCCCCGGAGTCCGCCACGTCGGCGGGGTCCGGGTGCTCGTCGGCGAGCAGCCCCTCGGCGCGGTCGGCGTACCAGCGCATCGCCTTCGCGCACTTGGCCGCCTCCGCGCGGGCCGCGGTGACGGGCTTGCCCATCTCCAGGGTCATCGTGCGGGCGATGGTGTCGCGGTCCTCGTCGAGGAGGTCGGCGGCCCGGTTCAGCCAGGCCGCGCGCTGCTCGAAGGGGGTGGTGCGGTACTGGCGGAAGGTCTCCGCGGCGGCGGTGATCCGGCGTTCGGTCTCGTCCTCGCCGAGGGCTTCGAATGACCTGATCAGTTCGCCGTTCGCGGGGTTGACCGTCGCGATGGGCATGGCAGTGACCTCCTTGCATCGGTAGTCCGACCGTGCCGCGCCGCACCGGTCCGCGCAACGCGGCCCTCCCCTCCCCCGCACGTACCCGGCCGACGCGGATCATGCGTGCCCGGGGGCACGATCCGCGTCGGCCGGTGTGCGGGCCGCCCTGCTCGGGCGGTCTACACGAGCGCCGCCGCCGGGATGTCGCGGGCGGTGCGGACGCCGGGCAGCGGGGCGTACGGGAGCAGTCCCGCGGTCTTCGGCGCCTCGGCGTAGCGGGTGAACCAGACCACTTTGCCGTCCGTGGTCCGGCAGGTGCCCCAGCTGTCGCTGAGGGCCATGACCCGGCTCAGCCCGCCGCCGGCCGGCAGGAGCCGGGGCATCCGGGCACTGTTGTTGGCGACGGACACGGTCACGTGCCGTCCGGTCCAGCGGAGTTCGAGGACGCAGGTGTTGCCGTCGCCGACATGCCGGTGGACGTTGGTCAGGAGCTCGTCCAGGGCCCGGCACACCGGCCGGACGTGCAGATCGAGACTCCAGTGACGGAGGTGTGCGGCGGCGATCCGCCGCAGCTGGGACACGCGCTCTGCCGACACCTGCAGTTCGACCGAGTAGTGCCGGTCGAGTGGAACGGTCATCGTCGAGGCTCCTCACCACGAGGCCCACGTGCTTCACCACGTCGTACTTCACCCCGTCGTACGAACGACCCCCGATCACGAAGCGTGAGCACTTATCACTTCTGGGTCATTCCTCAGGGTGAGGCCGGTACGCCGGACACGCAACAGCTGGGCCGTCCGTGCTGGTGGGGGCCGGTGCCCGGTCACAGCAGGTAGGGCAGCAAGGTGTCCGGGGTGAGGGGCAGTTCGCGCAGCCGGGCGCCGGTGGCGTGGCGGACCGCGTTGCCGATGGCGGCGGCGGTGCCGACGATTCCGATCTCGCCGATGCCCTTGCTGCCCATGGGGTTGAGGTGGCGGTCGTCCTCCTCGATCCAGTGGGCCTGGATGTCGGCGGTGTCGGCGCAGACGGGCACGTGGTAGGAGGCGAGGTCCTTGGCGGTGAAGTCCCCGAAGACCGGGTCGATGCCGCAGCCCTCGGTGAGGGCCATGCCGATGCCCATCACCATGCCACCGGTGAACTGGGAACGGGCGGTGCGCGCGTTGAGGATCCGCCCGGCGGCGTACACCCCGAGGAGCCGGCGGACGCGCACCTCGCCGGTGACGGCGTCGACGGCCGTCTCGGCGAAGTGGGCGCCGAAGGCGTGCCGGGCGTACGGGGACTCGTCGGCGGTCTCCTGCTCGGTGTCGGCGGTGGTGGTGATCCCCTCGGCGGGGAGCGGCCCGGAGTGCCCGGCGAGGCGGGCGGCGAGGTCGGCGGCGGCCTTGTGGACGGCCCAGCCCCAGGAGGCGGTGCCGGAGGAACCGCCGGCCAGCGGGGCGGTGGGCAGGTCGGTGGAGCCGATGTCGACGTGGACGGCCGCGGGGTCGGTGCCCAGCGCGTCGGCGGCGATCTGGGCCAGCACGGTGCGGGCCCCGGTGCCGATGTCGGTGGCGTTGACCCGGATGGTCAGGGAGCCGTCGGGGGCGGCGTGGGCGCTCGCGGTGGACCGGGAGACGAGGACGGGGTACGTCGCGGAGGCGACGCCCGTACCGATGAGCCACCGGCCCTCCTGCCGGGCGGCGGGGCGGGGGTCGCGGTCGTGCCAACCGAACCGTGCGGCGCCGTCGCGCAGGCAGGCGGCGAGGCCGCGGCTGCTGAAGGGGCGGCCGCTGTCCGGTTCGGTCGCGGGTTCGTTGCGCAGCCGCAGCTCCACCGGGTCCAGGCCGAGCGCGGAGGCGAGTTCGTCCATGGCGGACTCCAGGGCGTACATCCCCGAGGCCTCCCCCGGGGCGCGCATCCAGGAGGGGCTGGGCACGTCGAGGGCGACCACCCGGTGCCCGGTGCGGCTGTTCGGCGAGGCGTACATGACGCGGGCGGGCACGGCGGCCTGCTCGACGAACTCCTTCACGGTGGAGGTCTGGGTGACCACCTCGTGGCTGACGGCGGTGAGCACGCCGTCGAGGTCCGCGCCGAGCCGGACCCGCTGGATCGTGGGGGCCCGGTGACCGACGACCTCGGCGAGCTGGGCCCGGGGGAAGACGAGTTTGACGGGGCGCCCGGTGTGCCGGGCGGCCATCGCGGCCAGGACTCCCTGGGGTCGGGTGGTGCCCTTCGAGCCGAAGCCGCCGCCGACGTGCTCGGAGACCACGGTGATGTGGTCGGGGCTCATTCCGAACGCCTGGGCGAGGCTGCCGCGGACCTTGTCGGAGCCCTGGCTGGAGTCGTGGACGGTGAGGTGGCCGTCGGACCACTCGGCGGTGGCAGCGTGCGGCTCCATGGGGTGGTTGTGCAGCGCGTCCATCCGGTACGTCGCGTCGACCTGGACGGGCGATGCGGCCAGGGCCTTCTCCACGTCGCCCCGGTTGCGGACGGCGGGGAACCCGCCGTTGGCCTCCTCGGGCGTGTACAGGCCGGGGTGGTCCTCGGTGAGGGTGACGTCGTGAGGGTCGCGTTCGTACTCGATGTGGAGCTCCCCGGCCCCGGTCCGGGCGGCTTCGAGCGAATCCGCGATCACGAGGGCGACCGGCATGCCGTGGTGCGGGACGCGCTCGTCCTGGAGCACGGCGAGGATCGGGTCGTCGGGCTCCTGGAGCCGGGGCGCGTTGTCGTGGGTGAGGACGGAGTGGACGCCGGGTACGGCGAGGGCGTCGACGGCCCGTACGGCGGTGACGCGTCCGGCGGCGACGGTGGCCGGGACGGTCCAGGCGTACAGGCAGCCGGCGGGGATGCGGTCGGCCGCGTACCGGGCGGTGCCGGTGACCTTGTCCCGGGCCTCTCTGCGGACGACGGGCGCACCGGGGAACTGCGGGGCTTGCGTGGTCATGGCGGGGATCCTCGGGGGTCGGTGGTGCGGGAGGGCGACCGGTCCGGCGGGCTGAGCCGGGACGCGGGCGCTCGGCCCGGTCCGGCGGGTTCGGCCGGGACGGCGGATCAGCCGGTCCGGGCCGGCTGCCGCTCCGTGAGTTCGCCGAGTACGTCCAGGGCGAGGCGGCGGGCGAGGTCCACCTTGAACGCGTTGTCGCGGAGCGGACGCGCCTCGGCCAGTTCGGCGATCAGGGCGTGCTGGAAGGCGGCGGGGGTGGCCGGGGCGTCACGCAGTTCGGCCTCGGCCCTGCGGGCCCGCCATGGCCGGTGGGCGACGCCGCCGAACGCGAGCGTGGCGTGCTCGACCCGGCCCGCCGCCACCCGGAGCGTCGCGGCGACGGAGACCAGCGCGAAGGCGAAGCTTGCCCGGTCGCGGGCCTTGCGGTAGCGGGAGACCGCCCCGGGCACCGGCGGCGGGAGCACCACCTCGGTGATCAGCTCGCCGGGCCTGATCACGGTGTCCTGGTCGGGGTTCTCCTCCGGGAGGCGGTGGAATTCGGTGAGCGGCACGGACCGTTCCCCCTCGGGCCCCAGGAGGTGCACGGTCGCGTCCAGCGCGGCGAGCGCCACGGCCATGTCGGACGGGTTGGTGGCCACGCACTCCGGCGAGTGCCCGAGGATCGCCAGGTCGCGGTGGGTTCCCTCGCGCGCGGGGCAGCCGGAGCCGGGAAGCCGTTTGTTGCAGGGCTTGGAGACGTCCTGGAAGTAGCGGCACCGGGTGCGCTGGAGCAGGTTGCCGCCGGTGGTGGCCGCGTTGCGGAGCTGGCCGGAGGCCCCGGCCAGCAGCGCCTGGGACAGGGCCGGGTAGTGCTCCGTCGCGTCGGGGTGAGCGGCGAGGTCGCTGTTGCGCACGGTGGCTCCGATGCTCAGACCGCCTTCCGCCGTCCGGGTCACCCGGTGCAGGGGCAGCCCCGAGACGTCGATGAGGACCCGGGGTGTCTCCACACCGAGCTTCATCAGGTCCACCAGATTGGTGCCGCCGCCCAGGAAGCGGGCGCCGGGACCGGCCGCGCAGAGCCGGACGGCCTCGTCGGTGGAGGCGGGGCGCGCATAGCCGAAAGGTTTCACTCGATCACGTCCTCGATGGCTTCGACGATCCGGGGATAGGCCCCGCACCGGCACAGGTTGCCGCTCATGCGTTCCCGGATCTCGGCGGCGTCGAGTGCGACCGGCCCGGTCGCGTCGTCCGGCCCGGTGACGTGCGAGGGGTGCCCGTCGGCGGCCTCGCGGAGCATGCCCACGGCCGAGCAGATCTGGCCGGGGGTGCAGAAGCCGCACTGGAGGGCGTCCCGCTCGACGAACGCCTGCTGCACCGGGTGCAGGCTCTCGCCGTCGGCGAGCCCCTCCACCGTGGTGATCACGGCGCCGTCCTGGGTGACGGTGAGCAGCAGGCAGCTGTTGACCCGCCGCTCGTCGACGAGCACCGTGCAGGCTCCGCACTGGCCGTGGTCGCAGCCCTTCTTGGCTCCGGTGAGGCCGAAACTCTCGCGGAGCGTCTCCAGGACCGTGGCGCGGTGGTCGACGGTCAGCGTCGTCTCCTCGCCGTTGACGAAGAGGGTCACGGTGGAGTGTTCGTCGACGACCGGTTCCGGTTCGAGGTCCGCTCCGAGAGCGAGGGAATCCATGCGCGCGCCTTTCGCTTCGCCACGGGGCAGGTCCCGCCCCGGTCGTGCTCGGGTGTCTTCCGGCCGGTCAGCGGCTCTGCAGCCGCAGCCGGACCTCCTGCTCCTGGTCGCCGGCGGCCGTGCCGACGACGCTCACCGCGAAGGCCCCGGTGAGATGCGTACGCAGCCGGTCGACGGCCCAGTAGCCGCCCTGGGCGTCCACCGTGACCGGTGCGGTGAGGTGGGCGGGGGTGGCGTCGGCCTTCGGCTCGGACACGTCGACGGTGGTGACCCAGACGGTCGGACGGGGGCCGGAGGTCTGCTCGGGGGTCTCGCCCATCGGGTGGTCGGAGGCGAAGCCGGTGGCGAGCACGTCGAACACGGTTCGGGCGTCCTCGGTGTCGCAGCGGCTGAGCGAGACCACCACCTCCCGGCCTGCCGGGTGCTCCTCGCCGCCGCTCTGCTCGGGAGTGCTGTTCACCGTGGTTCCTTCCGAGATGCCTGAACTTCCGGAGTGCGGGCAGGAGGGCTGTCCTGACTCGCAGTGGTGAAACCCGTTTCCTCTGAGATACCCATAAAACATGAATTGCTGTGAATAGCTGACTGATGCCCTTCTCTCGGGGTATGCCGATGACATGGATGTTCTGATGGCAGTCAATGCGGCCGATGCGCCCGACGGGACCACGCTCGCGGACGGCACGGGGGCTCTGGGGATTTTCATGGGCGTCGTGGCAGTGGCCGTCGTGGCCCTGCTGATCGGCGGCTTCCTCCTCAGCAAGCGCAAGCACGACGCCGAGCCGCCGCCGCCCCAGCCCCATGAGCAGCCGGAGAAGCCCGAGCGGCGTACGCACATCGAGCAGACCGACCCGCATTCCTCCGACCGCTTCCCCGAGGACGGCCACGCCCTGTCGCCGTACGAGCTCAAGGACCACGGCAACCACCCGATGCCGCCCGACGAAGAACAGCCTCGCAACTGACCCGCCCGTCCCCAGGGGGGCGCGTCACGCCGGCCCCCTCTGTCCAGGAGGTAGTGATGGCCGGCTCGGCCGCCGACCGACGTACGCGTCTCACGGTCCTGGTCGCGCTCGCGGCCAACCTCGTGATCGCGGCGGCCAAGACCGTGGGCGGACTGGCCTCCGGCTCCCCCGCCCTGCTGTCCGAGGCCGCCCACTCGGTCGCCGACAGCCTGAACGAGGTGTTCCTCCTCGCCGCGCTCCGGCGCAGCCGCCGTCCCGCCGACGCCCGTCATCCGTTCGGATACGGCAAGGAGCGCTTCTTCTGGGCGCTGCTGGCCGCTGTCGGTATCTTCGTGATGGGCGGTTGTTTCTCGTTCTACCAGGGGCTCTCCGCGCTGCGCCGGGACGAGCAGGAGTCGCCCGAGGGGTACACGGCGGGGCTGATCGTTCTGGGCGTCGCCTTCGTCGCCGAGGCCACCTCCCTCACCCGCGCCCTGCACCAGGCGCGTGGCGAGAAGCGCGGTTCGCTGGACCCGGCGCTGCGTACCGTCATCGCGGAGGACAGCACGGCGGTCCTCGGCGTGACCCTGGCGATGGCGGGGATGGGGCTGCATCTGGCCACCGGCAGTGTGGTGTGGGAGGCTGCGGCCTCGCTGGGGATCGGGCTGCTGCTCGTGTACGTGGCCTTCCGGCTCGGACGGGACGCCCGCGACCAGCTGATCGGCGAGGCCGTCGATCCGGAGCTGCGCCGCGATCTGGTGGGCTTCCTGATGCGCCAGGGAGAGATCGACAACGTCGCCGAGCTGCTCACGATGCGTCTCGGCATGGACTCGGTCCTGGTGGCCGCCCGGATCGACCTCGCCCCCGGTATCGACAGCGAGCGCGTCGAGGAGGTCTCGATGCGTATCAGGGAGGCGATGGCCGACCGGTGGCCGCAGGCCGACCAGGTCTTCCTCGACATCACGAACGCCCCGCCGCGCACCGGGCTGTGACCCCGGGCGGTCGCGGCCCGCGTTGCGGGACCGGGCGGGCCGGTCAAGGCTGGTTGCTGGACCGCAGCGGCCGGGCAGGACGCCGCTCCCCGAAGAAGGCAGTGGACCATGACCGGAAGCGATCCCCGTACGGCCTCCTCGGCAGCGCCCCTGACGGGGCCGGCCGCACCGTGCTGGGTCACCCTCATGACGCGGCACCGGGAGACCGCCGAGCGGTTCTACTCCCAGGTCCTCGGCTGGTCGTTGCGGCCCGGGCGGCTCGGGTCGGACTTCTCGGTCGCCTACCGCGGCCAGGTCCCGGTGGCCGGCCTCTTCGCCGTCTCCTCGGCGTTCCAGGTCGCGGTCGCCTGGACGCCGTACTTCGCGGTGGAGGACGCGAACGTGGCCGCCGCCCGGATCCGCGAGCGCAGCGGGACCGTGGCGGTGGGCCCGCTGACGCTCGGCAAGGGGCGCGGGGTGCTGGCCTCGGACCGGGACGGGGCGTCCTTCGGCCTGTGGGAGCGCACCGAACCCTCCACGTCGCCGGCGGCCCCCGCCGACCACGCGCACTCCTGGCTGCGGCTGCGGACCAGGAACGCCTTCGACGCGGCGATCTTCTACGGCGAGGTGCTCGACTGGGCGAGCGGGCGTCCGGGGAGCTGCGATGTCGCGTACGAGGGCGAGGAGGTCATCGTGCGCTGCGAGGGCCATCCGCTGGCCCGGATCAGTTCCGGGGCCGTGGAGGCCGCGGCCGACCCGCTGGTGCGCCCGCACTGGCAGGTCCAGTTCCCCGTGGAAGACCTCGCGGAGACGGTCGCCGCGGCCGAGCGGCACGGCGGCACCCTGGTCGAGGACCGCACCGGCTTCGAGGGCACCGAGGTCACGCTGCGCGATCCGGACGGCGCGCTGTTCGCGGTGACGGATGTGCGCAGCCCCGCCTGACCGGCCCTCAGGCCCGGTCGCTCCCCCGGTCGTCCCCATCGTCCGTGTCGTCCACGCGCGGACCGGAGCGCCCCTTGGCGACGGCCCACAGCGGGAAGCCGAACCAGCAGAGCAGGAACCACAGTGCCATGGCGCCGACCAGCCAGAGGGCCAGTTGGTTGTGCAGGGCGACACGCAGGATCAGCAGCAGCGTCGAGCACATGGTGCAGAACAGCAGGACCAGGCCGAGGACGGTCATGCGCGAGGCCCAGATCACCGTCTGGGGCTTCATCCGGCGGCCCGTGAGCAGCCGGTGGTACGAGACGGGGCCGATGAGCGTCGCCGCGGTCGCCGCGCCCAGCATCACGGTCACCACGTAGATGTTCCGGTCGACCTCCACCAGGTCCGTGAACCGCTCCTGGAAGACCACCGCGAGCATGAAGCCGAAGAGGATCTGCACCCCGGTCTGCGCGACACGCAGTTCCTGGAGGAGTTCGGACCACTGCCGGTCCGCCCGCTCCTCCTGGGTCTCCTCCCGGCCTCTGCCATGGGTCTCCGTCATCGGTGTTCTCCTCGTCTCGACCCGACCGGGGCGCTTATACAGACGTTCGATTCGGGACTACAGGTGCCCCGGCGGCGCGGGGCCATGCCCGAACGCACTCGACCCAGCTGTGCGGCGCGTCTAAGATCGCCACACGGCATCGCGCGTCGGTCACCGGCCGGGTGAGGCGTGGAGGTAGCCCGTGAGATGCCCGTTGGAGGCATTCCACCGTGTCAGTCGAGTTGAACCACACCATCGTCCATTGCAAGGACAACCGCGAGTCCGCCGAATTCTTCGCGGATCTGCTGGATCTGACGGTCGGCGAGGAGTGGGGCCCGTTCATTCCGGTCGTTCTCGCGAACAGCGTCACGCTGGATTTCGCGACGATTCCCGCCGCTTCGATCACCCCGCAGCACTACGCCTTCCTCATCTCGGAGGCGGAGTTCGACTCCGCGTTCGCGAAGATCCAGGCGCGGGGAATCGAGTTCTACGCCGATCCCCACAAGAAGCACCCCGGCGAGATCAACCACAATGACGGCGGGCGGGGCGTGTACTTCCCCGATCCCGGCGGTCATTGGCTGGAGCTGATCACCCGCCCGTACGGCGGCTGACCGGGAGCAGGAGTTCGGGGCGGTCCCACATCACCGCCGGCGGGCGCGCCCGGACCGTGCCGACGGGTTCGGCGCCGATGCTCCGGTAGAAGCCCTCGGCGGGCGGGTGGGAAACGATCCGGACGCCTGTGAGCCCGGCGCTCCGGGCCTCTTCCCGCAGATGGGCGGCGAGCAGCCGGCCGATGCCGAGCCCCTGGGCGGCGTCGGCGACGAACATCAGATCCAGTTCGGGCGGGTCGAGGAGCAGCGCGTAGAAACCGAGGACCTGGCCTGTGGCCTCGTCCGCGGCGATGAAGACCCGGTGTGCCTCGATGTAGTCCGGTCCGACCCGGTAGCCCGCGACCATCGGGGCGTACGGCCCCTCGTAGGCGCGTGACGTGCGGACCAGGCGGGTCAGCCGGGCGGCGTCGCGCGCCACGGCCCGGCGGATCACCACGTCGGCACGGTGCGGGGCGCGCCCGCTCCGTCGTCCTGCGCTGCTCGCTTCCATATGGCGATTATCAGGCACCGCTCTGCGGCGGCGGGTCTCAGGCGGTGCGGCGCTCCTCGCGCCAGCGGCGGACGGCCGCCTCGACGTCGAAGGGCTTCAGGTGCAGCGGCGGGCCCTCGGGGGGCATCCTGACGGCCCGCTCGATCTTCTCGTTCACCTCGGTCAGGATGCGCCGTACCTCGGGCTCGGTGCGGGCCGCGGCCACCGCGGCGGGGACGTCCTCCACCTCTCTGCGCAGGGCCAGTGCGGGCGGCAGCATCGACACGCCCTCCCGCTGCATCTTCTGCTTGATCCACCAGGCCTCGTCGTACGGGCGTTCCAGGCCGGCGATCGGTTTGCCGAAGCCGGGGAGCCGTGAGAAGTCGCCGCGCTCCTGCGCCTCGTGGATCTGTCGGTCGACCCAGGACTCGAAGCTGACCCCAGGTGGTTTGCGCTCCGTCATCGCGTGTCCCTCCGGCCTGCCGTCGATCCGACGCTTTTCACCCTACACAGGGCGGCGCGCGGAGCCTTCCGGCGCGGGAGGCCGCCTCGAACGGGGATCCGGGGGTACACGAACTCCTGCACGCCGTCCGGCGATTGCCGCCGGGCCCGGACCGAGAGGGGTTGACCACTGTGCGACAGCAGAGCTACGTACCGGCCGATGAACGTTGGGGGCGGTAGCCGTGACGACAGCGATCATCATCATCGCCGTGGTCGCCGTGGCGGCCATCGCCGCGTTCCTCCTCCTCCGTGGACGTCTCACCGGTGGCCGGGGGCTGCGCAGCCGCTTCGGGCCGGAGTACGACCGGGTGGTCGCCCGGCACGGCGGCGACACCGAGGCGGCCGAGCGGGAGCTCGGTGACCGGGTGAAGCGGCACGGGGCCATCGAGGAGCGCCCGCTGACCGAGGAGGCCCGCGCCCGCTACGCCGCCCGCTGGGCGGGCGCCCAGGAACTGTTCGTCGAATCGCCGGAGCGCTCGCTCACCGAGGCCGACGCGCTGCTGGCCGATCTGTCGCGCGAGCGTGGCTTTCCGGACGGCGAGAACTTCGAGGACCGTACGGACGCCCTCTCCGTGCACCACGCCGCCCATGTCGACGGATACCGCCGGGTGCACACCGCGCGGAACGGGGACGCGAGCACCGAGGACAGGCGCGAGGCCCTCATCGAGGCCCGCAAGCTCTTCGACGACCTGCTCGCGGGCGGCCCGTCGGGGCGTGAACACGGCAACCGGAATCTTGTGAAGGGACGGGGTACGTCATGACGCGCACACCGAACGACGGGACGGACGCTGTCGCCGGGACCGGACTCCCGAAGGGCGCCGGGCCCATCGACACGGGTACGCCTGTCAGGCGACCGGGCACGCCCGACCCGGCCACGAGGACGGTCACGGGCAAAGAGACCGATCCGGTCCGGCCGCCCACGACGGCCCCGGGCTCCGCAGGGCATGCCGAGGGGGCCCAGGAGACCTCCGTCGGCGGCACCCCGCACACCCCGGACCCCGCAGCCGTCAGGCCCCCGGAACCGCGCACGGCGCCCGGCGAAACGGGCCCCGAGGCCGGTTCCGACTCCGTGGGGCGGCCCTCCGGGGACGGCCCGGGACTGGGTAAGCCCTTGTTCGCCCCCGCCGAGCAGGAGGCCTTCGCCGCCCGGATCCAGCAGGCGGTGACCGGGTTCGTGGAGGACCCTCACCGGGCGGTGCGGGACGCCGACGCCACGTTCGAGGAGGTCGTCGCAGACCTCGGAGCCGCGCTGGCGGAACGCGGGCGGCTGCTGCGGTCCGGGAAGGACGGGAGCGGTGCGGACTCCGGGGCGGACACCGAGGATCTGCGGATCGCCCTTCAGCACTACCGCGACCTCACGGAGCGTCTCGTACGCCTGTGACGGGGCCTCGTACGAGCCGTGTGAAGGGGCCGGTCCGGCCGAGGGCTTCTCGGCCGGACCGGCCCCTTCGCACGTGGCGGCGCCTCGGTCGTCCGCCTCAGCCGCGGACCACCAGCCCCTCGCGCAGCCGTTCCAGTACGGCGTCGGGCACGCGCAGGCCGTTGCGGACGTAGCCGTCGAGGCCGCCCCACCGCTCGTCCATGGCATCGAGCGCCACATCGAGATAGCGCGGGCGGACCTCGATGATCGCCGCGGCGACGCCGGGGTCGCCGCCGCCGTCCAGGAACTTCGTCACCTGCGGGGCGAAGGCGGTCCGCAGGGCGGGGTTGACCGCGAGGAAGTCGGCGCGCACCGTCACGCGGGGCGCCCCCAGGATCATGAGCAGGACAGCCGCCGCCCAGCCGGTACGGTCCTTGCCCGCCGTGCAGTGGAACAGCAGCGGTCGGGCCGCCGGATCGGCCGCTGTCTCCAGGAAGGCCCGACAGGCGGCCGCGGCGCCCGGTGAGAGGACCATCTTGCGGTAGGTCTCGGCGAAGAGTTCCTCGGCCCGGCCGCCCCCGAGTGTCCGCTCGGCCTCGACCGGGTCCGCGAGCAGGGAGCGCAGCCGGGCGGGCGCCACGCCCGGATGGTCGCCCAGCACGTCGGCGACGAAGAGCCGGGCCCGGTCCGGCAGCCGGTCCGGGGCCCACTGGCGCTCGTCGGCGGTGCGCAGGTCCACGACGGTGCGGATGCCGAGCGCCGCCACCGCGCGGTCGCGTGCCGGGTCGAGCTCGCTCAGTTGCCCCGAGCGGAACAGGACGCCCTGCCGCACCCGGCGGTCACGCCCGAGGGCGATGCCTCCCAGGTCGCGCAGATTGACGACGGTGGCGGCCGGAACGGTCCGGGCGGTCTGCACGATGAACTGCCTCTTTCCCCGATGAATTCCAGGAATTCCCCATGACCAGGAACAACGTCGTGCGCGTCAGTCCGACAGAAGCCTGGTCTTCTGCTCCACGAACTCGGCGTCGGTGAGGATCTCGCGCTTCCACAGTCCGGTGAGCCGCTCCAGCCGGTCGATGATGTCGTCGCCCGCGGCCTCGTCCGCCTCCGCCCCGGGGGTCCCGAGGCGCTCGTGCGCCACGAACGCGCCGCCCGCCTCCCGGGCCGTCCGGGCGAGTTCCGTGGTCCACAGGTCCTCCCTGACGACGATCGCGACGACATCGCCCGCCGGTACGCCCCGGTCGAGCCGGTCGATGTCCTCCGAGCTCAGCACCGCCGCCGCCCCGCCCTCGGCCGTATCGGCGGGAATCACCCCCTCGGGGTCCAGCTCCCGCAGTTCCACGGGGGCCGGTGCTCCGCCTTCGGCCCGCCGGACGAAAGCCAGGTCACCGGCGCGTACGGCACCGGACGACACGGCTTCGGCGAGAGCGGGGGCGACCGCCCGGGAGAAGCGACCGCCGGGGAAGGCGATGACGAGGTGTTCCACAGGTCCGACGGCCACGGTCGCGTCCTCTCCGTATCCCGGCGGCCGCGGGGGCGCCGGGGTGGATACGGCATTCCAGGGATGGCATAAGAAAACAGGAAACTTCGCACATAATATGCATCAGTGCCCGAATTCATCTGATGTCGAGAATCGTCGTGTTGCCCTCGTCCGTCCGTCGAGCCGGTTACGCGACCGTATGTAAAGGATCAAGTACATGCCCGAGAGGGCAAGGTCACAGCACGTGCCCCTGCTGCTCCTTCGGCGCGCTGCCCTAGCATCTGAGCATGACGGTCCAGCCTGCTGACGGGCTCTCTCCGGCCGCCGCGTTCCCCGACCCTTCCCATGACCAGTGGCAGAGCCTCGTCGAAGGCGTACTGCGCAAGTCGGGCAAGGAAGTCACGGGCTCGGCCGCCGAGGAAGCGCTGTCCACCACACTGGAGGACGGGCTCACCACCCGCCCCCTCTACACCGCGAGCGACGAGTCGCCGGACACCGGCTTCCCCGGCTTCGCCCCCTTCACCCGGGGCAGCAGGCCCGAGGGGAACGCGGCGGGCGGCTGGGACGTGCGCCAGCGCCATGCCCTGACCGACCCGTCCCGGCTCAACGAGGCGCTGCTCGGCGATCTGGAGAACGGGGTCACCTCGCTCTGGTTCACGGTGGGCGGCCCCGCGGGCGTCCCTGTCGACGGGCTCGCGCGGGCGCTGGAGGGCGTGTACCTCGATCTCGCACCCCTTTCGCTCGACGCCCCGGCCGACCTGGACGCCGCCGCGACGGAGCTGCTGCACCTGTATGAGGAGCGCGGCGTGGCGAAGAGCGAGGCGCGGGGCACGCTGGGCGCCGATCCGCTCGGCCATGAGGCCCGGACCGGCGTCGAGGCGGACCTCGCCCCCGCCGTGCGCTGGGCCCAGCGGTGCGAAGCGGAGTACCCGGGGCTGCGGGCGATCGTCGCGGACGCGTTGCCGTACCACGAGGCGGGCGGTTCGGCCGGTGAGGAGCTGGGGCTCTCCCTGGCCACCGGTGTCGCCTATCTGCGGGCCCTGACCGCTGCCGGGATGAGCGTGGAGGCGGCCTGCGGGCAGTTGGAGTTCCGTTACGCGGCCACCGCCGACCAGTTCCTGACCATCGCCAAGCTGCGCGCCGCGCGCCGGCTGTGGGCGCGGGTCGCCGAGGCGTCGGGCGCTCCCGCCGCCGGGGCGCAGCGGCAGCACGCCGTCACCTCGCCGGTGATGATGACGCGCCGCGACCCGTGGGTGAACATGCTGCGCACCACGCTCGCCACGCTGGGCGCGGGGGTGGGCGGCGCGGACTCCGTGACCGTGCTGCCGTTCGATCACGCACTGGGCCTGCCGGACGCGTTCGCGCGGCGGATCGCCCGTAACACCTCGACGATCCTGATGGAGGAGTCGCATCTGGCGCGGGTCATCGACCCGGCGGGCGGCTCCTGGTACGTGGAGCGGCTGACCGACGAACTCGCCGCGGCCGCCTGGGCGTTCTTCCAGGAGACCGAGCGGGCGGGCGGTCTGCCCGCCGCCCTGCGTTCGGGGACGGTCGCGGAGCGCCTGGCCGCCACCTGGGCGGCTCGGAGCGCGAAGCTGGCGCGTCGCAGGGAACCGATCACCGGGGTCAGCGAGTTCCCGATGCCCGGTGAGCGCCCGGTGGAGCGCGAGCCCGCCCCCGACGCCTACGCCGGTACTCCGGGCGGTCTGCCCCGGGTCCGCCGCGACGAGGCGTTCGAGGCGCTGCGCGCCCGGTCGGACGCGCACCTCGCGGCGACGGGAAGCCGCCCGAAGGTGTTCGTCGCGGCGCTCGGTCCGGCCGCCGCGCACACCGCGCGGGTCTCCTTCGCCGTCAACCTCTTCGGGGCGGGCGGGATCGAGGCGGTGCACGACCCGGTCTCCGTGGACGCGGTCACCGCCGCCGGTGCGCTGGCCGCCTCCGGGGCGTCGGTCGCGGTGCTCTGTTCGTCGGACGCGCTCTACGCCGAGCAGGCGGAGCCGGTGGCCGGTGCGCTGAAGTCGGCGGGTGCGGCGCAGGTGTTCCTCGCGGGGCGCCCCGGCGAGTACGCCGATGTCGACTCCTATGTCTTCGCGGGCTGCGACGCGGTCGCCGTTCTCACCTCCGTTCTCGACCGCATGGGAGTGGCGTGATGCCGACCTCGCCCACGGACCGCACATCCTCCGTTCCCGACTTCTCCGACGTGCCGCTCACGCCTCCCGCGTCCGCCGGTTCCCCCGCTTCGGCCGTTTCGGCCGTTTCGGCCGGGGAGTGGCAGGCGACGGTGACCAAGGCGGCCGACCGTGCCGAGGCCCCGCTCTGGGAGACGCCCGAGGGCATCACGGTCAAGCCGCTCTACACCGGTGAGGACCTGGAGGGCCTGGACGCGCTGCACAGCTACCCGGGCATCGCCCCGTACCTGCGCGGCCCCTACCCGACGATGTACGTCAACCAGCCCTGGACGATCCGCCAGTACGCCGGTTTCTCCACGGCCGAGGAGTCCAACGCCTTCTACCGGCGCAACCTCGCGGCCGGGCAGAAGGGTCTGTCAGTCGCCTTCGACCTGCCGACCCACCGGGGCTACGACAGCGACCATCCCCGGGTGACGGGGGACGTCGGCATGGCCGGGGTGGCGATCGACTCCATCTACGACATGCGCCAGTTGTTCGACGGTATTCCGCTGGACCGGATGTCGGTGTCGATGACGATGAACGGCGCGGTGCTTCCCGTGCTGGCGCTGTACATCGTGGCCGCCGAGGAACAGGGCGTACCGCCCGAGAAGCTGGCCGGGACCATTCAGAACGACATTCTCAAGGAGTTCATGGTCCGCAACACCTACATCTATCCGCCGTCGCCCTCGATGCGGATCATCTCCGACATCTTCGCGTTCACCTCGCAGAAGATGCCCCGGTACAACTCCATCTCGATCTCCGGCTATCACATCCAGGAGGCCGGGGCGACGGCCGATCTGGAGCTGGCGTACACGCTCGCCGACGGCGTGGAGTATCTGCGTGCCGGACAGGAAGCGGGCCTGGACGTCGACGCGTTCGCGCCGCGCCTGTCGTTCTTCTGGGCGATCGGGATGAACTTCTTCATGGAGGTCGCCAAGTTGCGGGCGGCCCGGCTCCTGTGGGCGCGCCTGGTCAAGCAGTTCGACCCGAAGAACCCCAAGTCGCTTTCGCTGCGCACCCATTCGCAGACCTCGGGGTGGTCGCTGACCGCCCAGGACGTGTTCAACAATGTGACGCGTACGTGCGTGGAGGCGATGGCCGCGACGCAGGGGCACACCCAGTCGCTGCACACCAACGCGCTCGACGAGGCGCTGGCGCTGCCCACCGACTTCTCGGCGCGGATCGCCCGTAACACGCAGCTCCTGCTCCAGCAGGAGTCCGGCACCTGCCGGGTCATCGACCCGTGGGGCGGCAGCGCGTACGTGGAGAAGCTGACGCGGGACCTCGCGGAGCGGGCCTGGCAGCACATCGAGGAGGTCGAGGCGGCCGGCGGGATGGCGAAGGCCATCGACGCGGGCATCCCCAAGCTCCGGGTGGAGGAGGCGGCCGCACGGACGCAGGCGCGGATCGACTCGGGTCGGCAGCCGGTGATCGGCGTGAACAAGTACCGGGTGGAGACCGACGAGCAGATCGACGTGCTCAAGGTCGACAACTCCTCGGTGCGCACGCAGCAGATCGAGAAGCTGCGCCGGCTGCGCGAGGAGCGCGACGAGGTGGCGTGCCAGGAGGCGCTGCGGGCGCTGACGGCCGCCGCCGAGAGCGACCCCGGTCCGGGTCTTGAGGGCAATCTGCTGGCACTCGCGGTCGACGCGGCGCGCGCGATGGCCACGGTCGGCGAGATCTCGGACGCGCTGGAGAAGGTGTACGGCAGGCACGCGGGGCAGATCCGTACGATCTCCGGTGTGTACCGCAAAGAGGCAGGAGAGTCCCCTTCCGTGGACCGGACCCGTGCGCTGGTCGACGCGTTCGAGGAGGCGGAGGGCCGTCGGCCGCGCATCCTGGTCGCCAAGATGGGCCAGGACGGCCACGACCGGGGTCAGAAGGTGATCGCCACGGCCTTCGCCGACCTGGGCTTCGACGTGGACGTCGGCCCGCTGTTCCAGACGCCGGGCGAGGTGGCGCGGCAGGCCGTCGAGGCCGACGTGCACATCGTGGGCGTCTCCTCGCTGGCGGCGGGTCACCTGACGCTGGTGCCGGCGCTGCGCGAGGAGTTGGCCGCCGAGGGGCGCGAGGACATCATGATCGTGGTGGGCGGGGTCATTCCGCCGCAGGACGTCGAGGCCCTGCACGAGGCGGGCGCCGCCTCGGTCTTCCCGCCGGGGACGGTGATCCCGGACGCGGCCCACGACCTGGTGACGCGGCTCGGTGCCGCGCTCGGCCACGAGCTGTGAGCCGCTGACCGGATGGCTGCGAAGATCGACATCGACGGTTATGTGCAGGGAGTGCTCGACGGGAAGCGGGCGTTCGTGGCGCGCGCGATCACGCTCGTCGAGTCGACACGGGCCGAACACCGGGTGCTGGCCCAGCAGTTGCTGAGCCGGCTGCTGCCGCACGCGGGTGCGGCCCGGCGGATCGGGATCAGCGGGGTGCCGGGCGTGGGCAAGTCCACGTTCATCGACGCCCTCGGCACGATGCTCACCGGGCTCGGCCACCGGGTGGCGGTGCTGGCGGTCGACCCGTCCTCCAGCCGTACGGGCGGCTCCATCCTGGGCGACAAGACCCGGATGGAGCGCCTGGCGGTGGACCCGGCCGCGTTCGTGCGCCCCTCCCCCACGGCGGGCACGCTGGGCGGGGTGGCCAAGGCGACCCGGGAGTCCATCGTGGTGATGGAGGCGGCGGGGTACGACGTGGTGCTGGTGGAGACGGTGGGCGTCGGGCAGTCGGAGACGGCGGTGGCCAACATGGTCGACACGTTCCTGCTGCTGACCCTGGCCCGTACCGGCGACCAGTTGCAGGGCATCAAGAAGGGCGTTCTGGAGCTGGCCGACGCCATCGCGGTGAACAAGGCGGACGGCCCGCACGAGCGCGACGCCCGCTCGGCGGCCCGCGAACTGGCGGGCGCGCTGAGGCTGATGCATCCGGCGGACGCGGCCTGGACTCCGCCGGTGCTCACGTGCAGCGCACGCGAGTCCACCGGGCTCGACACGCTGTGGGACCGGCTGGAGCAGCACCGTACGGTTCTGGAGTCCACCGGCCGGCTGGCGGCCAAGCGCCGCGACCAGCAGGTGGACTGGACCTGGGCCATGGTCCGGGACGAGCTGCTGGACAGTCTGTACAGCCACCCGGCGGTGCGGAAGCTCGCGCCGGAGCTCGAACAGCGGGTCCGGGAGGGGACGTTGACGGCGACGCTGGCCGCCGAGGAGATCCTCGGCGCGTTCCGCGGCGGATCGGGCACGTCCGCCTGAACGCGTCGGCGCAGGTGCGGAAGAGGAAGTGGACCGAGGGGCCCCCGGACGGAGGGGCCCCTCGGCGTTCGCGGGCGCCCGTGACGGACGCGGGGGTGGGGCGGGCGGGGCGTCAGACGGCGGCCGTGGGCACGCTCACCCTCGGTACGACGACGGGTGCGCCGTCGGAGGTGGCGGTGAGGATCTCCGCCTCGATGCCGTAGAGCTTCTGGACGAGCGCGGCGTCCACGGTCTCGCGGGGCGGCCCCGAGGCGACGATCCTGCCGTCGCGCATGGCGACCAGGGTGTCGGCGTAGCGCGCGGCGGCCGCCAGGTCGTGGACGACCATGACGATGGTGCGGCCCTCGGCGGCGACCTCGCGAACCAGGTCCAGGACCTCCACAGCGTGCCCGATGTCGAGGGCGCTGGTGGGCTCGTCGAGCAGGACGACGGGGGTCTCCTGGGCGAGGGCCATGGCGAGCCAGCAGCGCTGACGCTGGCCGCCGGAGAGCTGGTCGAGGCGGCGTCCGGCCAGAGCGGCGGTGCCGGTGGCCTCCAGGGCGCGCGTGACGGCTTCCTCGTCCTGCGTCGACCACTGCCGGAACAGCCCCTGGTGCGGATGGCGTCCGTACCGTACGAGTCCGGCCACGGTGACCGCTTCGGGAGCCTGCGGGGCCTGGGGCAGCAGGGCGATGCGGTGGGCGGCGTCGCGCTGGCGCAGCTGCCAGATGTCGGCGTCGCCGACGAACACCGCGCCGGAGCGCGGCTGATGGAGGCGGGCCATGGAGCGCAGGAGGGTCGATTTGCCGCAGCCGTTGGGGCCGACGATCGCCACGACCTGACCGGAGGGAACCGTCAGGTCGACCTGATCCACGGCGGTATGACCGGCGTATCCAGCGGTGAGCTGTTCGACACGGATTTCCACGGAGACCGGCCTTTCCGAAGGACTTGGACAGCATTTTGCCCGATGACGCTAAAGTAAGGCTAACCTTAGCTCGCTCACGAGCCGACGGCCGCATCCGCGCGACCGTTCGATCGTCGACGCTTCATGTCCCGTTGAACCCGGAGCTCTTGATGACCCTGCACAGCCGTCCCGCCCGCACCGCCGCCCGAAGAGCGGCGCAAGCCGTCGCCGCACTCGGAGCCGCCACCCTGCTCCTGACGGCCTGCGGCTCGGACTCCGACTCGGGCAAGTCCTCCGGGGACAAGGCCGGCAAGGCGGACACCGCCTCCTCCCAGACCCGTACGGTCAAGGACGCCACGGGCAAGGCCGTGGAGATTCCGGCCGAGCCCAAGCGCATCGTCACGCTGACCCAGGAGGACCTGGACGCGGTCCTGGCGCTGGACATCAAGCCGGTCGGCATCACCAACGGGCAGGGCCTGGACAAGCCGCCGGCCTACCTGGCGGACAAGGTCGAGGGCATCAACGTCGTCGGCAACCTCCTCCAGCCGGTCATGGACAAGGTCGTCGCCGCGAAGCCCGACCTGATCCTCGCCGGTGACATGCAGGACGAGCAGGTGCTCAAGCAGCTCCGCGAGATCACCCCGGCCACGCTGGTGACGATGGCGCCGGCCGATGACTGGAAGCTGTTCTTCCGGGGTGTCGGCAACGCCGTCAACAAGCTCGACGCGGCCAACAAGTTCATCACCGACCACGAGGCCGCCGCCAAGGCCGCCGGGGAGAAGCTCGGGAAGAACAAGGGCGCCGAGGTCTCCATCGTCCGCTGGAACCCGGACGGCCCCAGCTGGATGGAGAACAAGCAGTTCGCCAGCGGCGTCGCGCTGGAGATGGGGCTGAAGCGGCCCAAGTCCCAGGACAAGGACGGCAACGCGCACACGCCGTCGCTGAGCCTGGAGAAGATCAACGAGATCGACGGCGACTGGCTGTTCCTCTCGACGCTGACCTCGGACGGCGAGAAGGCGCTCAAGGACGTCCAGTCCAAGCCCGCCTACAAGGAGCTGGGCGCCGTCAAGAACGGCCAGGCCGTGACCGTCGACGGCTCGGTCTGGTCCACGCGTGGCGGCCCGCTCGCGGCGGACGTCGTCCTGGGCGACTACGTCAAGGCGCTCTCCGCCAAGTGACCTTCGGGTGACGGCGACGCCGTGCGGCCCGGACCGGGATCCCCCGGTCCGGGCCGCACGGCGTCGGTCCCGCCTCTCAGGTCCTGGCGGCGGCGAAGTCGGCGGCCGTCCACGCCATGCCCACCGCCCCGTCCAGGAGGGCCTGTTCGGCCGCCGGGGAGATCGCCGCCTCGGCGAAGGCGGCCTCGTGCGGGCCGCAGGCTCCCCCGCTGATGTCGAGCACCGGGTGGATGGACGGCACCACGTGCGAGACGTTGCCCATGTCGGTGCAGGCGAACGGCGGGCGCTCGACCGGTTCGGCGCGGCCCAGCTCGCGGGCGTTGGCGGTCCAGAGCCGGATCAGCTCCGGGTCGCCCCGGAAGTCCAGGTAGTCGGGCTCGGGGCGCTCCAGGGTCACGTCGCAGCCGGTGGCGAGCGCCCCGGCGCGGAAGCAGTCCTCGACCCGCTGCCGCAGCTCCCGCAGGTCCTCGGCGGCCAGCGCCCGTATCTCGTAGGTGGCGGTGGCCCGGTCGGGGATCGCGTTGGGTGCGGTTCCGGCGGCGGTGGTGATGCCGTGCACCCGCCACTGCGGGGGCAGTTGCTGTCGCAGGAGCCCCAGGGCGACCTGGGCGACGGTCAGGGCGTCGGCGGCGTTGCGGCCCTCGTGCGGGTTGAGGCTGGGGTGCGCGGCGCGGCCGGTGTAGGTGACGTCGAGGGTGCCGAGCGCGAAGGACCGGAAGTCGGCCATCTCGAAGGGGCAGGGGTGCACCATCATCGCGGCGTCGACCCCGTCGAACGCCCCGGCGTCCAGCAGCAGCGCCTTGCCGGCTCCGCGCTCCTCGGCGGGGGTGCCGATGACCCGTACGGTCAGGCCGAGTTCGTCCGCGTACGGGGCGAGGCCGAGGGCCGCGCCGACTCCGGCGGCGGCGATGAGGTTGTGCCCGCAGGCGTGGCCGAGGCCGGGCAGCGCGTCGTACTCGCAGGCGATGGCCACGGTGACGGGTCCGGAGCCGATCGTGGCGCGGAACGCCGTGTCCAGGCCGTGGGCGGGTGCGGTGACCTCGAAGCCGTGCGCGGCGAGGAGTTCGGCGCAGAGCGCGGCGGACTTGTGCTCCTCGAAGGCGGTCTCGGGCTCGGCGTGCAGGCGCCTGCTCAGGTCCAGCAGGGCCGGGGCGTGGACGGCGACCGCCTCCCGCACGGCGGCCCGGAGTGCCCGGACCCGCTCGTCGGCCCCTTCGCCGACCCCTTTGCCGGCAACGTCGTCGGCCCGCGTCTCGGGGTGTGGGGCTGCGGGGACGGTCATGGGCTCTCCTGGCGTTCGGGACCGCCCCGGGGCGGTCGCCTGCACTGTCGGAAATAGGTTAACTTAGCCTTACCTAAGTGTGCACCGTGCCCGTTGGCCCGGTGTCCGTTGTCTTCAGGGGAGTCGTCACACACATGCATGAGCGTCCGAACCGCCCGACCAGCACTTCGGCAGCGCACCTTGGCGGCGCACTCTCCCCCGGACTCCCCCTTCTGTCGGCCCAGTCGGGCATCTACTACGCGCACCAGCTGGCACCCCTCGGCACCGAGTTCAACACGGCGGACTGCGTGGAGATCGACGGGCCGCTCGACGCCGGACTGTTCGTGGAGGCGCTGAGACGGGCGGTGGGTGAGGCGGAGACCCTCGCCCTGCGTGTGTCGGAGACCGACGGCGTGCCGATGCAGCGGATCGTGCCCGCCACCGAACCCGTGGTGCACCGGCTGGAGATGACCGAGGCCGAGGCCGAGGCGTGGATGCGGGAGGACCTGGCCCGGCCGGTGGACCTCACCGCCGACGGTTCGCTGATGACGCAGGCGCTGATCCGGATCGGCGAGGGGCGTCACCGGTGGTACCAGCGTGTGCACCACATAGCCGTCGACGCCTACGCCCTCTCCCTCGTCGGGCAGCGGGTCGCCGAGCTCTACCGGGCGCTGGTGGCCGAAGAGCCGCTGCCCGAGAGCCGGTTCGCCCCGCTGAGCGAGCTGACCGAGCAGGAGGGCTCGTATCTGGTCGGTGAGGAGTACGCGGCGGACCGGGCGTTCTGGTCGGCCCGGATGGCGGGCTCCTCCGTGGCCGTGCCCGACCGCTCCCCGCTCGCCGCCCCTGCGGGAGAGGCACCGGACGGCGGTCGCCCCCACCGCACCACCGACCTTCCCGCCGAGACCCTGGAGCGGCTGTCCTCGGCGGCCCGTGCGGCGAAGGCGACCTGGGCGGAGCTGGTGGTGGCCGCGACCGCCGGTCATCTGCACCGGCTCACCGGCACCGAGGACGTGGTGCTGGGCCTGCCGCTGACCAACCGGCGGGGGCCCGCGGCCCTGCGCACCCCGGCCATGACCGTGAACGTGCTGCCTCTGCGGATCGCCGTGCGCCCCGGGGACACCGGGGCCGAGCTGCTGCGCCGGGTGGTGCTGGAGATCCGTGAGGTCCGCCGCCACCAGCGTTATCCGCAGGCGGACCTGCGCCGCGATCTCGCCCTGGAGTCGGCCGAGACCCCGCTGACCGGCCCGCTGGTCAACGTCAAGCCGTTCGACGGCGCCCTGGACTTCGCCGGGACCACCGGCACCGTGCGCAATCTCGCCGCCGGCCCCGTGGAAGGGCTCGCGGTCGGCGCGGCCCCCGGCCCGGACGGCGGCCTCCGGCTCACCCTGGACGCCGACCCCGCCGCGTACGGCCCCGCGGACCTCGCCGCCCACGAGGCCACCTGGCTGCGCTATCTGGACGGGCTGGCCGAGCTGCTGCTGACCGACCCGACGCGGCCGATCGGCACCCTGGACCTGCTCACCGGCGACCAGGTGCGCGACGTCACGTCCGGCCGCACCGAACCCGCCGCCGCCCTCCCCCTTCCCCGGTCGTTCAGCGCGCAGGCGGCCCGGACGCCCGACGCCGTCGCCGTGCGCTCCACCGTGGCGGGCACCTTCCGGGGCGCGACCGCGGAGACAAACTCCGGGGTGGATGCCGGGGCGGACGCCGGAGCGCGCCCGCGCACGGAGCCGGGAGCGGGCGCCGCCGAGGCAGCCGCCGCGCCCGGGGCTCACCTCACCTTCGCCGAACTGGACGCCGCCTCCGACCGCCTGGCCCACCTGCTGCACGGAATCGGCACGTCCGCCTCCGGTCTGCCGGGCGGATCCGGCGGCACCGAGAACGCGGGAAGCACGGGAGGTGCCGGCGGCACCGTGGCACTGGCGCTGCCCCGGACCGCCGACATGGTCGTCGCGCTGCTGGCCGTGCTCAAGGCGGGCCTGGTCTGCCAGCCGCTCGACCTCGGCCACCCCGCCGCCCGCACGCTGGCCGTTCTGGAGGACGCGCGCCCGCTGTGCGTGATCGGCACGGCGGAGACGCTCGCCGCGCTGCCCGAACACGGGCTGCCGACGATCGCGCTCGACGCCCCCGCCACGGCCGCCGCCCTCGCCGCCGGCCCCGACGGGCCGCTGCCCGCCGGGCCCGCGCTCGGTGACCCCGCCTATCTCATCCACACCTCCGGTTCCACGGGCCGCCCCAAGGGCGTCCTCGTCAGCCACGCGTCGCTCGCCAACCTCTGCGCCGGGCACGGCACGGACCACATCGCCCCGGCCGTGGCACGGACCGGCCGGGAGCGCCTGCGGGTCGCGCACAGCGCCTCGTTCGCCTTCGACGCGTCGTGGGACCCGCTGCTGTGGATGGTCCACGGGCACGAGCTGCATCTGCTGGACGACGCCGCCTACCGGGACCCGGCGGCCCTCACCGCGTACGTCGACGCGCACCTGGTCGACTATCTCGATGTCACCCCCTCCTACGCCGAAGCGCTGCTCGCCGAAGGCCTGCTGGACGAGGGCCGCCACCACCCGGCCCACATCGTCGTCGGCGGGGAGACCGTCCCCCCGGCCCTGTGGGAGCGGCTGACCGAGGCGTCCGCCGTGCACCCGGTCAACCTCTACGGGCCGACCGAGACGACCGTCGACGCCTACTACTGGGTGCCGGGAGAGACCGCCTCCCGTCCCGACGGCCGCCCCGTGCGCGGCTCACGCGTCTACGTCCTGGACTCCTCCCTCCGTCCCGTGCCCGCCGGTGTCACGGGTGAGCTGTATGTCGCGGGGGCCTGTCTGGCCCTCGGCTATCTGGGCCGCCCCGACCTGAGCGCCGAGCGGTTCGTCGCGGACCCGTTCGGTGCGCTGCACGGCGAGCCCGGGAGCCGCATGTACCGCACGGGCGACCTGGTGCGCCGGCGCGCCGACCACACGCTGGAGTTCCTGGGCCGCAGCGACGACCAGGTGAAGATCCGCGGATTCCGGATCGAACTCGGTGAGATCCAGGCCCGGCTGACCGCCCACCCGCAGGTCGTGGCAGCCGCCGTCATCGCCCGCGACACCGGCCGGGGCAAGCGACTCCTCGCCTACGCCGTGCCGTCGAAGGACGCCGCCACGCCGCCCGCACCGGGCGAGCTGCGCGACCATCTGGCCGCCGCACTGCCCGAGCACATGGTCCCCGCGACCGTGACGCTGCTGGACGCCCTCCCCCGTACCGCCAACGACAAGCTGGACCACCGGGCACTGCCCGATCCCGAACCGCTCTCCCCCGCCGCCGGGGCGGAGACCGCCGGCGAGAGCAACCCGCACACGGAGATCGTGCGGGGTCTCTACGCCGACGTGCTCGGTATCGCGGAGCCCCCGGCCGCCGAGGCGGGCTTCCTGGACCTCGGCGGGCACTCCCTGCTCGCCGCCCGGCTGGCCGCCCGCGTCCGCGAGCACTTCGCCGTCCCGTTCTCCATCGCCGACGTCTTCCACAACTCCACCCCGGCGGCGCTCGCCGCGCAGGTCCGCACCCGCAGCGGCGCGGGCACCGCTTCCGTACCGCTCTCCCCCGTGCCCCGCACCGGTCCCCTCCCTCTCTCCCCGGCCCAGCAGCGGCTGTGGTTCCTCCACCGCCTCGAAGGCCCCAGCCCCACCTACAACATCCCGCTCGTGCTCAACGTCAACGGCCCCCTGGACCGGGACGCACTCCAGCTCGCCCTGCACGATCTGGTGGACCGTCACGAGACACTGAGAACGGTATATCCGCCCACTGACAACGCGTCCGGAAACGGCCCCGGAGCCGACGGGGACGACACCCCCCACCAGCTGATTCTTCCTCCGGGTCATGAGGCGGCCCGGCCGGTGCTGCACCTCGCGGAGCCGGGCAGCGATCTCACCGAGGCCGTCCGCCACTGCTTCGACCTCGCCACCGAGCCGCCGCTGCGCACCGTCCTCTTCGGCGACGGGCCCGACCACCACACCCTGCTCCTGCTGCTCCACCACATCGCGGGCGACGGCGCCTCCACCACTCCCCTGGCCCGCGACCTCGCCACCGCCTACACCGCGCGCCTGGCGGGCCGCGCCCCGGAGTTCACGCCCCTGGCCGGCCAGTACGTGGACCACGCGGCCCGGCTCCAGCTGCTGCTGGGCTCCCCGGCCGAGCCGACCGCGCTCGCCGAGGCCCAGCTCGCCCACTGGCGCGAGGCGCTCGCCGGGCTGCCGGACCAGCTGGAGCTGCCCGCAGACCGGCCCCGGCCGCCGGTGGCCACCTCGGCGGGCGACACCGTGCCCTTCGCGCTGGACGCCACGGCGCACGAGGCGCTGCGCCGGCTCGCCCGGGCGCACGGGGCGACCGTGTTCATGACCGTGCAGGCCGGGCTCGCCGCGCTGCTGACCCGGCACGGCTGCGGCACCGACATCCCCCTCGGCACCCCCGTGGCGGGCCGCGACGACGACGCCACGGCCGGGCTCGTCGGCTTCTTCACCAACACCGTGGTCCTGCGCACCGACACCTCCGGCGATCCGGCCTTCGGTGACCTCCTGGACCGGGTGCGGGCGACCACGCTCGCCGCGTACGAGCACGACGCGCTGCCGTTCGACCACCTCGTCGAGGCGCTGAACCCGCCGCGCTCGCTGTCCCGGCACCCGCTGTTCCAGGTGATGCTGGCCTGGCAGTCGATCGCGGACGCGCCCGTCGCCCTCGGCCCGGACACCACCGCGCGGCTGACCGCCGTGCCGTCGGGCACCGCGAAGTTCGATCTGACCCTGAACGCGGGCGAGCTGCCCGGCGGCGGGATCGGCGGTTTCCTGGAGTTCCGCACCGACCTCTTCGACCGGTCGACCGCCCAGGCCCTGGCGGACCGGCTGTCCCGGCTGCTGACGGCCGCCGCCGAACGGCCGGAGACGCCCGTCGGTCTGCTGCCCGTGCTGGGTGAGGACGAGGTGCACCGCGCCCTGGTCGAGGCCAACGGCGTGCCGTCGGGCGACCGGCCCGCGCCGCTCAGCCTGGCCGAGGTGTACGGGGCCGCCGCGCGCCGTCACCCGGAGCGGGTGGCGGTCAGCTGCGAGGGCGACTCGCTCACGTACGCCGAACTGTCCTCCCGGGCCCAGTCGCTGGCCCGGCTGCTGGCGGACCGGAACATCGGCCCCGGTTCGATCGTGGCGCTCGCGCTGCCGCGCTCCCTGGACCTGGTGGCCGGGCTGCTCGCGGTGTCGCTGGCGGGGGCCGCGTATCTGCCGATGGACCCGGACTACCCGGCCGACCGGCTCGCGTACATGCTGGACGACGCCCGCCCGGCGGCGCTGATCACGGACGCGGCGACGGCCGGACGGCTGCCCGCGCACGACCTGCCGCTGATCACGGTGGACGAGGCGGCCGGATTCCCGGACGGGCCGGTCACCCAGGCGGACCGTACCCGGCCGCTGACCCCGCAGGACCCGGCGTACGTCATCTACACCTCGGGCTCCACCGGGCGGCCCAAGGGAGTCGTCGTCACCCAGCACAATGTGACGCGGCTGCTGACGGCGACCGAGCACTGGTTCTCGTTCGGGCCGGACGACGTGTGGACGCTGTTCCACTCCTACGCCTTCGACTTCTCCGTGTGGGAGCTGTGGGGCGCGCTGCTGTACGGCGGCCGGGTCGTCGTCGTGCCGCATGTGACCAGCCGTGACCCGCAGGCCTTCCTCCGGCTGCTGGCCGAGGAACGGGTGACCGTCCTCAACCAGACGCCCTCCGCCTTCTACCAGCTGGCCGCCGCCGACCGGGAGGCCCCCGGTCACGAACTGGCCCTGCGGTACGTGGTGTTCGGCGGGGAGGCGCTGGAGCTGGGGCGGCTCGCCGACTGGTACACCCGCCACCGGGAGAACGCGCCGACGCTGGTCAACATGTACGGCATCACCGAGACGACCGTCCATGTCTCGTATCTGGCGCTGGACCGGGCGACCGCCGCGTCCGCGGTCTCCAGCACGATCGGGGTGAACATCCCCGACCTGCGCGTCTACGTCCTGGACGACCGGCTCCAGCCGGTGCCGCCCGGGGTGACCGGCGAGATGTACGTCGCCGGTGAGGGTGTGGCGCTCGGCTATCTGGGCCGCCCGGACCTGACGGCGGGGCGTTTCGTCGCCGACCCGTTCGCGCATCTCTTCGGGGAGAGCGGGCGGCGGATGTACCGCTCGGGCGACCTCGCCCGGCGGCGCGTCGACGGCACGCTGGAGTACTTCGGCCGGGGCGACCAGCAGGTCAAGATCCGCGGGTTCCGCATCGAACCGGGCGAGATCGAGGCGGTGCTGGCCGCGCACCCGGAGGTCGCCGATGTGGCGGTCGTGGTCCGCGAGGACCAGCCCGGCGACAAGCGGCTGGTCGGATACGTCGTCCCCACGCCCGGCACGGACCCGGTCCCGGCGGCGCTGCGCGAGCACGGAGCCGCCACGCTGCCGGTGCACATGGTGCCCTCGGCGGTGGTGGTGCTGGAGAGGCTGCCGCTGACGGGCAACGGCAAGCTGGACCGCAAGGCGCTGCCCGCCCCGGGCGTTCCGGTGACCGCCGGTGGCCGCGCGCCGCGCACGGTCCGCGAGGAGCAGCTCTGCTCGATCTTCGCGGAGGTGCTGGGGCTGCCGTCCGCCGGGGTGGAGGACAACTTCTTCGATCTGGGCGGGCATTCGCTGCTCGCGGTGCGCCTGGCCGGGCGGATCAGGTCGGCGTTCGGCATCGAGGTGTCGATCGGCACGGTGTTCCAGGCGCCGACGCCCGCCGCGCTGGACGCGGCGCTGGACGTCTCTCGCGAGGAGGACCCGCTGGATGTGCTGCTGCCGCTGCGGCCCGCCCGCCCCGGCGACCGGGCCCCGGTTCACTGCGTGCACCCGGCGGGCGGTCTCAGCTGGTGCTACGCCGGCCTCATCCGTCATCTGCCGGCCGATGTGCCGATCTACGGGCTCCAGGCCCAGGGCGTCGGTGAGGCGACGGCGGACGAGCCGCTGCCCACGACGCTGGAGGAGCTGGCCGCGCACTACGCGTCCCGGATCCGGGAGGTCCAGCCGGAGGGGCCCTACCGGCTGCTCGGCTGGTCGACCGGCGGCATCATCGCGCACGCGATCGCGGCGGTGCTGCAGGAGGCGGGCCAGGAGGTCGAGTTGCTGGCGATCCTGGACGCGTACCCCGCCGAGGGCTTCCGCGACCTGCCGGTGCCCGATCAGGCCGAAGCCCTCGAATCGCTGCTCACGATGGGCGGTTACGGCCCCGAGAGCCTCGGGGACAAGGAGCTGAACACGGCGAACGTGGTGGAGGTGCTGCGCCGCGAGGGGTCCCCGCTGGCCGCGCTGTCCGCCGCGAAGATCGAGGCGCTCGGCGAGGTGTACCTCAACACCAACGACCTCGTACGGGCCTACGACCACCGGGTGTTCCAGGGCGATGTGCTGTTCTTCCGGGCCACGGTGGACACCATCGACGACACCCTGACGCCCGAGACGTGGACCCCGTACGTGAGCGGGCGCATCGACAACACGAATGTCGCCTGCTCGCACAAGGACATGACCCTGCCCGAGCCGATCGCGCACATCGCGCGCGTGGTCGCCGACCGACTGACCGAGCTGGAGAAGTGACACCGATGAGCGACGCATCCGCCAACCCCTTCGACGCGGACGGGGAGTTCCTCGTGCTGACCAACGGGGAGGGTCAGCACTCGCTGTGGCCGCTGTTCGCCGCGGTGCCCGAGGGCTGGTCGACTGCGCACGGCCCGTGCGCCCGGCAGGACGCGCTGGACTGGATCACCGCGCACTGGGCCGGTCCCACGTCCGCCCCCGTCGCCTCCGCCGCGCGGTGAGCGGGCTGCTGATCCGGCCCCGGATACGTCCCCGGGTCGCGGTCGTCCTCGTCTACACGGCCGCGATGTGCATGAACGGCCTGGACTCGACGATCGTGAACCCGGCGCTCTACACGATCGCGGGCGACTTCGGCCGTCCGCTGTCGGCCGCCAACACGGTGGAGACGGCCTTCCTGGTCGCGCTCGCGGTGGGGCTGCCGGTGGCGGGGTGGCTGGGCGACCGGTTCGGGACGAAGCGGGTGTTCCTCGGTGCGCTGGCCGCCTTCACTGTCGCCTCGGCGGTCTGCGGCCTGGCTCCGGACCTGAACACGCTGGTGGTGGCCCGGGCCGTACAGGGCCTGGCGGGCGGCTTGTTGACGCCGGTCGGGATGACGCTGCTGTTCCGGGCGTTCCCGCCGCACGAGCGGATGAAGCTGGCGAAGGTGCTGATCGTGCCGACGGCTCTGATGCCCGCGCTCGGTCCGCCGCTGGGCGGGCTGCTGACCGAACACCTCTCCTGGCACTGGCTGTTCTTCGTGAACGTGCCGATCGGGGCGGCGGCCGTCGTGCTGGGCGTCTTCGGTCTGCAGGAGCATGTCGAGGGCCCCGAGGGGAAGTTCGACACGGTCGGCTTCTGGCTGGCGACCCCGGCGCTGGGTCTGCTGACGTACGCGCTGGGCTTCGGCCCCTCGCGGGGCTGGACGGAGCCCACCGTCGCCGTGAGCGCGGTGCTGGGGTCCGTTCTGCTGGTGGCGGCGGTGCTGCACCAGGTGCGGGCGAAGACGCCGTTGCTGAAGCTGCGGCTGCTCGCCGACCGGGTGTACGGGTCGGCCTCGGCGCTCGCCGGGGTGACCGCGGCGGGGCTGATGGGCGTGCTGTTCGTCTTCCCCCTGCTCTACCAGGCGAGCCTGGGCGCTTCGGCGCTGGACGCCGGGCTGAGCGTGTTCCCGGAGGCGGTGGGGCTGATGCTGGCCTCGCAGGTGGTGGACCGGCTGCTGCCGCGGCTCGGCCCCCGACTGCTGACCGTGCCGGCGCTGCTGGTCGCGGCGGCGGTCTTCGGTGCGCTGGCCGTGCCCGGAGTGGCGGAGAACGCGTGGAGCGTGCGCGGGCTGATGTTCCTGATCGGCCTGGTGCTGGGGACGGCGGTGCTGACCGTGCAGATCTCCGGCTTCGAGTCGATCGCGCCCCCGGACATGGGGCAGGCGATGGGTCTGTTCCAGATCGTCCGCACGCTGGGCGGCGCGTTGGGCATCGCCGCCTGTGCGGCGGTGATCGGCGGCGGCCACGTGACGGAGGCCTCCGCCGACCCGGGCCCGTACCGTACGGCGGTCTGGGTGACGGCGGGGCTCGTCGCGGTGGGCGCGCTGATCGCGCTGCGGCTGCCGCGCGAGGCCCCGCAGCCGCCGCCGTTCGACGACGAGGACGCCCCTGAGCCGCCCGGTGAGGGCCTGGCGGCCGAGGAGGCCCCGGTCGTCAAGGGCTGAGCGGGCACACGAGTGAGGGGCGGGTGGCATCCGGAGGGGGGGATGCCACCCGCCCCTCACTCATGTCATCGCCGGGACGCGGGGCTGCGGAAGGGGGCTCAGCCCTCGCCGAGCAGGGCGGCCAGCCCGTCCGCGAGGCCGCCGCGCCAGCAGGCGTAGTCGTGGCCGCCGTTGAACTCCCGGTAGCGGACGTCGTATCCACGGGCGCGCAGCACATTGCGGAGCCTGCGGTTCTCCTGGAGGAGCATCCACTCCTGGAGGCCGACCTCCAGATGGAGGGTCACCGGCCTGCGCCCCGCCCAGGCGTACTGCCCGGTGAGCCATTCGCTGCCGCGTTCGTCGTCGGGCCACCAGAAGGATCCCGACTGGGAGAGCGCGAGGCCGAAGCGGTCGGGGCGCCGGAAGGCCGCGAACGCGGCGGTGAGGCCGCCCGCGCTCTGTCCGGCGACGACGGTCCGTGCGGCGTCGGCCCCGGCCCCGTACTCCCGCTCGGCCCAGGGCAGCAGCGTGTCGGCGAGCCAGTCGACGAACGGGGCGCTGCACGCGAGGTCCTGCATGCGCCGGCCCATGGTGTCGACCAGGACCGCCACGGTGGGCGGGAGGTCTCCGTCGGCGTGCAGGTTGTCCAGGATGTCGCCGACGCCGAGGACCGGCCCCCACATCTCGCCGTCGAGGAGCACGGCGAGCGCGTACGGGCCGCCGTCGGGACGGTGGCCCGGCGGCAGATGGACGGTGACGGAGCGGCCGTCGACCTCGGTGTCGAGCGTGTGCCCCCGGTCCACGCCGTCGCGCCGCCGGACACGTGACTGCGGCGGGGCCTCGGGGAGTTCGAGTACGGAGGCGGGGTTGCGGCCGTCCCGGGAGGGCAGCGGGGCACGGTCGTTGAGCGGGTCGGGTTCGGCGTGGTCGAGGACCCGGAGCCAGGAGGCCCGGTCGGCGCGCAGGGCGTCCTCGCGGGTGCCGTCGGTGGCGTGGAACTGGTACGAGGCGCGGTGGTCGGCGCGCAGCCGGTGGCTGATCGCCCAGACGCCGGTGCCGTCGACCCGCTGCATCAGATGCGGGGCGAGGTCGCCCGCGTGCCGGTCCTTGTCGGTGACCGTGTGGACGAGGGCGAGGACATGGGTGGCTGGGTGCGCGGGGTCCTCGCGGCGGACGAAGGTGACGAGCCGGTGGTCCGGGTCGCCCTCGGGGTCGGGTTCGACGAGGGGGGTGCCGGTGGCGGCCGCGTACCGCCAGAACGCCTCCTCGGCGTCGGGCTTGCCGGCGCGGACGTCCGTAAGGAGCGTACGCAACAGGGGGCTTCGCACGGCGGTCGCCTCGGATTCGGTCGGTCCCGCGGTTACGGGAGGGGCTGGCGGGTTCTTGCGCGGCGGATAGGTCACGGTCGCCTCGCCTTTCATACGCGGGTGGCGGCCGAGCGGCCGAGCAGCACCCAGAGCAGGAAGGGGCCGCCGAGGACGGTGGTGACGATGCCGACGGGGAGTTCGACGCCGTCGAGGACGATACGGCCGAGGGTGTCGGCGGCGACGACGAGGACGGCTCCGGTGAGCATCGAGCCGACGAGCGGCACGCGCAGGGGTCCGGCGAGCCGGGAGGCGATGACCGGGGAGGCGAGTGCGACGAAGCCGACGGGTCCGCAGATGCCGACCGCGAGGCCCGCGAGGGCGACGGCGAGGAGCAGGGCGAGGGCGCGGACCCGGCCGGGGGCGGAGCCGAGCGAGGAGGCGGTCGCGTCGTCGAAGCGCAGGACGCCCAGGTGGCGGGCGACGGCGAGGCTGATGGGGACGAGCACCGCGAGGCCGATGAGGACCGGGACGGCGACGGAGTAGCTGCGCCCGTTGAGGCTGCCCGAGGTCCACACGTACAGCGAACTGGCGGAGGAGAGGGACCGGCGGGAGAGGACGACCTGGGTGATGGCGGAGGCCAGGGCGGACATGGCGAGGCCGACGACGAGGACGCGGTAGCCGCGCTGGCCGAGGCCGCCGGAGACGGTGGTGACGACGATGACGGCGACCAGGGCGCCGATCGGCCCGGCCCACCAGGCGCCGAACGTTCCGGTGGCGCTGAGGGTGACGGAGAGCAGGACGGCGGCGGTGGCCCCGTCGTTGACGCCGAGGAGTTCGGGGGTGGCCAGGCGGTTGCGGGCCAGGGTCTGGGTGAGGCAGCCCGCGAGGCCGAGGGCGGCGCCCGCGGTGAGGCCGGCGACGATGCGGCCGAGGCGGAACTTCTGGACGAGCAGTACGTCGAACCGGTCGCCCTGGCCGAACACCGCGCGGAAGGTGCGGCCCACGCCCATGTCGCTCTGGCCCGCGTAGGCGGAGAGGACGACGGCGAGCAGGAGGGCCCCGGCGAGGGCGAGGGCGGCGAGGGCGGCGCGCCGGGTGACGAGGAGGGACAGCGGGCCCCGGCGCAGGACGAGGGTGTCGGCCGGGCGGACCCGCAGCGTCTTGGCCTTCGGGGTGCGGCGGGCCGGGCGGGGCAGGGCGATCCGGAAGCGGCGGGGGCGGTCGGGGGCGCGTTCCTCGGAGGCCGGTTCCGTCATGCCCATCGCGGCCAGCTGCTTGGAGCGGACGATGGCGATGAGGACGGGTGCTCCGATGAGGGCGACGATGACGGAGACGGGCGCTTCGAAGGGCCGGGAGACCACGCGGGCGGCGATGTCGGAGACGGTGAGGACGCAGGCGCCGATGAGTCCGGCGAGCAGGATGCGGGCGGCGAGCCGGGTGCCGGCGAGGGCGCGGGCGAGGAAGCCGGCGAGCAGGCCGAGGAAGGAGATGGGCCCGGCGAGCGCGACGGCGGCCGCGGTCAGCAGGGTGACGCCGATGGCGACGACCGTACGGATCACGGGGGGCCGGTGGCCGAGGCTGCGGGCCAGGTCGTCGCCGAGGGCGAGGGCGGAGAGCGGGCGGGCGACCAGAAGGGCGACGACGAAGCCGAGGGCGAGGACGGGGGCGAGTCGGCCGAGTTCGCCGAAGCCCTCGACCCCGGCGAGGGAGCCGAGGACCCAGAAGCGGAATCGGTCGTAGGTCTCGGCGGAGTTGACGACGATGACGCTGGTGAGCCCGCCGAAGGTCGCGCCGAGCGCCGCACCGGCGAGGACCAGGCGCATGGGAGAGCCGCCGCCGCGTCTTCCGGATATGAGGAGGACGAGACCGCTGGCAACCACCGCGCCGACGAACGCGCAGACGAGATAGGCGTAACCGGAATCGAAGCCGAGGAGCGCGATGCCCGCGACGACGCCGAGCGAGGCCCCCGCGTTGACGCCGAGCAGCCCGGTTTCGGCCAGGGGGTTGCGGGTGACCGCCTGGAGGAGGCACCCGGCGACGCCGAGGGCGGCTCCGACGAGCAGCGCGGTGAGGGTGCGGGGCAGGCGCAGGTCGCCGACGACGAGGGAGAGCCGGGCGTTCTCGCGCGCGCCGTCCCGGCCGAGCAGGTAGTCCAGTACGCCGCCTGCTCCGACCTCGCCCGCGCCGATCGAGAGGGAGAGGGCCGTCAACAACAGGACGGCGAGGGCCAGTCCGGCGACGGCCACCGCCACGGTCCGGCTCCGCGGGTCGACCGTGGAGCGGGGGTCGCCGGGGGTGGCGGCGGGTGTCGCGGGCACCTCCGCGGCGACGGTCGGCCGGTCGGCTTCGCCCCCGTCCAACTGAAGGGTCGAGGAGTCATGTTCGGGAGCCGAGGCCGTGGTCCCCGTGCGCGGCGTTTGCATAAGGTGAGGCTAGCCTAAGTAGATATCGACGGCTCGACACCTTCTGGGCGGTCGTCCTAATTTAGGTTACCCTTACCTAACACCCGGAGGAGGTTGCTCATGCCTGAGCACATACCGGGCAGAAGCGGCGAGTTCATCGGCCGCACTGCTCTGGTCACCGGTGCCGCACAAGGCATCGGCGCGGCAGTCGCCGACCTGCTCGCCACCCTCGGCGCCCGCGTGGCCGCCACCGACCGAGCGCTTCCCGGCATCGAGGCGTCCGCCGCCGAGTGGGCCCGGACGCAGGAGAAACTGTCCGCGGACGAGCGTTCGGCGGGCAGTCTGGACCCGTATGTGATGGACGTCACCGACCGGAGTTCGGTGGAGAGCACCGTGGCCCGCGTCGAGCGCCAACTCGGTCCGGTCGACGTCCTGGTGAACGTGGCGGGCATCCTGCGCACCGGCCCCGCGGCCGTACTCTCCGCGCAGGACTGGGCGGACACCTTCGCGGTGAACGCCACCGGCGTCTTCCACGTCTCCCAGGCCGTCGCCCCGCTCATGGCGGCCCGCGGATCCGGCGCGGTCGTCACCGTCGGCTCCAACGCCGCCGGGATTCCGCGCTCCGGCATGGCCGCCTACGCCGCCTCCAAGGCGGCCGCCGCCATGTTCACCAAATGTCTGGGGCTCGAACTCGCCCGCAGCGGCGTCCGCTGCAACGTCGTCGCGCCCGGCTCCACCGACACGCCGATGCAACGCGCGCTGTGGACCGACCCGGACGCCGAACAGCGCGTCATCGACGGGGACCTCTCCTCGTACCGCACCGGCATTCCGCTGGGCCGGATCGCCGACCCCGGGGACATCGCGGAGACTGTGGCGTTCCTCGCCTCGGACCGCGCCCGCCACATCACCATGCAGGAGCTGTACGTCGACGGCGGCGCGACCCTGCGCTGACCGCCCGGCCGCCACTCCGTCCTTTCCTTCACCTGCCTTCACCTCCCATCCAGCCCCCCGCACCCGCTGACGGGACCATCGAGAATGGAGTCCCCCGTGTCGACGGCATCCCAGGTCGCCACGCACACCGCCCCGGCCGATCCGGCCCACCCGGCCGTAGGAGCGGCCACCTCGCTTCTGGACGCCTACGCAACGGGCGACCACTTTCTCGCCACTCCCGGACGCACCCTGCACGCACGGGGTCCGGGACGCCATGTCCCGCACGACGAGAGACCGTTGACCGCGCGCGTCGACGAGACACTCGCCGCGGCGGTCGCCGCCGGCCAGGAATCGCCGGTGGTCATCGGCGCCATCCCCTTCGACCACACCGCTCCGGCCGCCCTGAGCGTCCCGGAGTCCGTGCGCACCGCTCCGCCGCTCGCCTCCGACCCGCTGATCGCCCTGCCCGCCGCCACGCCGGCCGCCGGGGCGTGGGAGATACGCCAGGTGCCCGAGCCGGAGATCTACGGCAAGGGCGTCGCCTCCGCCGTGGAACGCATGTGGCGCGGCGAGTTCAGCAAGGTCGTCCTGGCCCGCACCCTCGAACTCACCTCCGAGGCCCCGCTCGACCTGCCCGCGATGCTCCAGCGCCTCGCCCGCCGCGACCCCGCCGGTTACACGTTCGCCCTGCCGACCGGCCCCGGGCGCACGCTCATCGGCGCCAGCCCCGAGCTGCTCGTCTCCCGCCACGGCCGACAGGTCGTCGCCAACCCGCTGGCCGGCTCGACCCCGCGCAGCGCCGACCTGGCCGAGGACGTGCGCCGTGCGGCGACGCTGCTGGAGTCCGCCAAGGACCTCCACGAGCACGCCGTCGTCGTCGACGCCGTCCACCAGGCGCTCGCGCCGCACTGCACGGAACTGACCGTGCCGGCCCGGCCCACGCTGATCCGGACCGCCACCATGTGGCACCTCTCCACCACGGTCACCGGCACCCTGCGCTCCCCCGACGCCTCGGCGCTGGAGCTGGCCCTCGCGCTGCACCCGACGCCCGCCGTGTGCGGGACGCCGACGCAGACGGCCCGTGAGGTGATCGCGGAGACCGAACCGTTCGACCGGGGCTTCTTCACCGGCGTGATCGGCTGGGGCGACGCCGAGGGCGACGGCGACTGGGTCGTCACGATCCGCTGCGCCGAGGCCGAGGAGCGCATGCTGCGGCTCTACGCGGGAGCGGGCGTCGTCGCCGCCTCCGAGCCCGAGGCGGAGACCGCCGAGACCGCGGCCAAGTTCCGCACCTTCCTGAGCGCCGTGGGAGCCGAGCTGTGAGTACGGAAGCGGCGCCCACCTGGCCCGCCGAGTTCGCCGAGAGGTACCGGGCGGCCGGCTGGTGGCGCGGGGAGACCTTCGGCGAGATGCTGCGGCAGCGCGCCGAGGAGCACCCGGACCGGGTCGCGATCGTCGACCCGGTGGCGGGCAGCCGGTGGACGTACGCCGATCTCGACCGGCGCGCCGACCGGCTGGCGGCGGGCTTCCTCTCCCGGGGCATCGTCAAGGGCGACAAGGTGGTGGTGCAACTCCCCAACATCGCCGAGTTCTTCGAGGTGATCTTCGCGCTGTTCCGGATCGGCGCGCTGCCCGTCTTCGCGCTGCCCGCGCACCGCGAGAGTGAGATCACCTACTTCTGCGAGTTCACCGGGGCGGTGGCGTACGTCATCGCGGCCGAGCACGGCGGCTACGACTACCGTGAGCTGGCGACGAAGACCCACGCCAATGTGAGCACGCTGCGCCATGTGTTCGTCGCCCAGGGAGATCCCGGCGAGTTCGAGGCGTTGTCCGAGGTCGCCGAGGAGCCCGTCGGCTACGGCGGGCCCCGCCCCGACGACCTGGCCTTCCTCCAGCTGTCCGGTGGCAGCACCGGCGTCCCGAAACTGATCCCGCGCACCCACGACGACTACATCTACTCGCTGTGGGGGTCCAACGAGATCTGCGCGGTCGACGAGAATAGCGTCTACCTGTGCGTCCTGCCCGCCGCCCACAACTTCCCGCTCTCCTCGCCCGGTTCGCTCGGCACGCTGTACGCCGGGGGCCGTGTGGTGCTGTGCCCGGGGCCGTCGCCGGAGGTGGCGTTCCCCCTCATCGAGCGTGAGGGCGTCACCATCACCGGGCTCGTGCCGCCGCTGGCCCTGCTCTGGACCGAGGCCGCGCCCGGCACCGCGCACGACCTCAGCAGCCTGGACGTCCTGCTGGTGGGCGGTGCCAAGTTCAGCGAGGAGGCGGCCCGCCGGGTGCGGCCCGCGCTCGGCTGCACGCTCCAGCAGGTGTTCGGCATGGCCGAGGGGCTGGTCAACTACACCCGTCTCGACGATCCGGTCGAGACGATCGTCACCACCCAGGGCCGGCCCATCTCGCCCGACGACGAGATCCTCGTCGTCGACGACGAGGACCGGGAGGTGGCCACGGGCGAGACGGGTCACCTGCTGACCCGCGGCCCATACACCATCCGGGGCTACTGGAACGCCCCCGACCACAACGCCCGTTCCTTCACCGAGGACGGCTTCTACCGTACCGGCGACATCGTGCGGGTCACCGCGACCGGGCACATCGTCGTCGAGGGGCGTGCCAAGGACCAGATCAACCGGGGCGGCGAGAAGATCGCCGCCGAGGAGGTCGAGAACCACATCCTCGCCCACCCGGCCGTGCACGACGCCAACGTGGTGGCCGAGCCGGACCCGTATCTGGGTGAACGCACCTGCGCGTACGTGATCCTGCGCTCCGGCGCGGGCCCGCTCAAGGCGGTGGCCGTGAAGCGGTTCGTCCGTGAACGGGGCCTGGCCGCCTACAAGGTGCCGGACCGGGTCGAGTTCGTCGACGCGTTCCCGCAGACCGGCGTGGGCAAGGTGTCCAAGAAGGACCTCCGCAACGCCGCCGCCCGCACCACTTCTTCCTCACCGTCCCGCTGAACGACTCCCCGAACGGAACCCTCTCCACCATGGCTCTGCCCGCCATCGTCCCCTACCCCATGCCGTCCGCCGACGAGTTGCCCGCCAACCGGGTCGACTGGACCGTCGACCCGGCGCGTGCGGTGCTCCTCGTCCACGATCTGCAGAACTACTTCCTGTCGGCGTACGACCGCGAGGCCTCGCCCGTTCCCGAACTCCTGTCCCATGTAACCGAGTTGAAGAAGGACGCGGCACGGCTCGGCGTCCCGGTGCTCTACACCGCGCAGCCCGGCGGCCAGAGCGCGGAGGAACGCGGTCTCCAGCAGGACTTCTGGGGCCCGGGCCTCCCGGCCGACGAGCAGCTCGCGGCCATCGCGGACGAGGTCGCGCCCGACGCGGACGACACCGTCCTCACCAAGTGGAAGTACAGCGGCTTCGTCCGCACGGATCTGCTGGAGCGCCTGCGCGAGCAGGGCCGCGACCAGATCGTCATCACCGGCGTCTACGCCCACATCGGCGTGCTGATGACCGCGTGCGACGCCTGGATGCAGGACATCCAGGCGTTCGTGGTGGCCGACGCGGTGGCGGACTTCTCGGCGGAGGACCATGCGATGGCGCTGCGGTGGGCCGCGGGCAAGTGCGCCGTCGTCACCACCGCCCGGACCGTCTTCGAAGGGAAGTGACCGCCGTGGCGCTCACGCTCGAACAGCTCCGTGCCGATGTCGCCGACATCCTCGGCGAGGACCCCGAGGAGATCCCCGCCGACGAGAACCTCGTCGACTACGGCCTCGACTCCGTCCGCCTGATGTCGCTGGCCGCCGCCTGGCGCCGCGACCACGGGATCGAGGTGGCCTTCGCCGACCTCGCCGAGAAGCCGGCACTGGAGGCCTGGGCCCCGCTGCTGGGTGTCACCGGCTGAGCGGACGGCGACGAGCGGTACGCCCGAGGGCGGTGCGGGCCGGGCGGTGACGGGCCCGCACCGCACCGCCCCGGGAGCCGGCCGCCTTCCTCGACGCCCTCCACCTCGAATCGGCCGCACAGCGCGGCGCGTTCGTGCGGGCCGTCGAGAAGCTGTACACGCATATCTCGAAGGAGGAGGACGGACTCTTCCCCGGCTCATCCACGGCTCAGCCCGCCGGCCACCCGCGTCACCTCCTAGGCTCCGCCCAGCGCTTCGGACACCAGGGCCCGGGCCTCCTCCTGGACCCGGGCGAGGTGGCCGGGGCCCTGGAAGCTCTCCGCGTACACCTTGTAGACGTCCTCGGTGCCCGAGGGGCGGGCGGCGAACCAGGCGCTGTCGGTGCAGACCTTGAGGCCGCCGATCGGGGCCCTGTTGCCGGGGGCCTCGGTGAGGACGGCGGTGACGGGCTCGCCTGCCAGGGTGTCGGCCTTGACCTGCTGCGGAGAGAGCTTCGCGAGGACGGCCTTCTCCTCGCGGGTGGCGGGGGCGTCGATACGGGCGTACGCCGGGTCGCCGAAGCGGCCGGTGAGGCGGGCGTAGTGCTCGGAGGGGGTGGAACCGGTGACGGCGGTGATCTCGGAGGCGAGGAGGGCCAGCAGGATGCCGTCCTTGTCCGTCGTCCAGACCCGGCCGTCACGGCGCAGGAAGGAGGCCCCGGCGGACTCCTCTCCGCCGAAGCCCAGGCTGCCGTCGTGGAGGCCGTCGACGAACCACTTGAAGCCGACCGGGACCTCCACCAGGGTCCGGCCGAGGTCTTGGGCGACCCGGTCGATCATCGAGGAGGAGACGAGGGTCTTGCCGATGCCGGTCCCGGCGGCCCAGTTCTCGCGGTGGGTGTAGAGGTAGTCGATGGCGACGGCGAGGTAGTGGTTGGGGTTCATCAGCCCGCCGTCGGGGGTGACGATGCCGTGCCGGTCGGCGTCCGCGTCGTTGCCGGTGGCGATGGCGTACGCGTCGCGCTGCTCGATGAGCGAGGCCATGGCGTGCGGCGACGAGCAGTCCATGCGGATCCTGCCGTCCCAGTCCAGCGTCATGAACCGCCAGGTCGGGTCGGCCAGCGGGTTGACGACGGTCAGGTCGATCCGGTGGCGCTCGGCGATCCGCCCCCAGTAGGCGACGGACGCGCCGCCGAGCGGGTCCGCGCCGATCCGGATGCCCGCGTCCCGCACGGCGTCGAGGTCGAGGACGGAGGGCAGGTCGTCGACGTACGCGGTCAGGAAGTCGTGGCGGCGGGTGGTGTCGGCGGCCAGGGCGCGGGCGTACGGGATCCGGCGGACCTCCCCGAGTCCGGCCTCGATCAGGGCGTTCGCCCGGTCCTGGATCCAGGAGGTGGCGTCGGAGGCCGCCGGTCCGCCGTTGGGCGGGTTGTACTTGAAGCCCCCGTCGGCGGGCGGGTTGTGCGACGGGGTGACCACGATGCCGTCGGCCAGGTGCTCGGTGCGCCCCTGGTTGTACGTGAGGATGGCGTGCGAGACGGCGGGGGTCGGGGTGTAGCCGTCCTCGCTGTCGATGAGGACGGTGGCCCCGTTGGCGGCGAGCACCTCCAGGGCGGTGACCCGGGCGGGTTCGGAGAGCGCGTGGGTGTCCGCGCCGAGGAACAGGGGGCCGTCGGTGCCCTGGCGGGTGCGGTAGTCGCAGATCGCCTGGGTGGTGGCGGCGATGTGGTCCTCGTTGAACGCGGCGGCGAACGCGGAGCCCCGGTGGCCGGAGGTGCCGAAGGCGACGCGCTGGGCGGGGTCGGCCGGGTCGGGGTGGAGGGCGTAATAGGCCGTCACCAGCCGTGCCACGTCGACCAGGTCTGCGGACTGCGCCGGGTGACCGGCCCGTTCGTGCACCATCGGGTCTCCTCGTACGTCTTCGTCTTCGGCCGGCCCGCGGGGAGACGGGCCCGTCGCACCGGGAAACGATCACTCCGGTCCGTACCCGATTCTGCTCTCTCGACCGCCCAGGTGTGCGACCGGTTCACGCCTTCCTCGTGTCGCCCCCGGCCGGAGCGGCACCGCGCCCCCGGTCATCGGCGGACCGGGGGCGCGGAAATTGTGCGGGAGGGGTGTGCGCGGGAGCCGTACGGCAGGAGCTCAACGGCCCTGGAGGGCCTTCACGTTGTCGCCGAAGGTCCAGCCCTTCGAGCCGTCCCAGTTCAGCGACCAGGTCATCAGCCCCTTCAGCCCCCCGTTGTAGTGGTTCCAGGCCTGTGCGACGAGTCCGGTGGACATGTGGCCGCCACCCGCGCCGGGCTGCGCGGGCAGGCCGGGGACCTGCTTGTCGTAGGGCACCTTGATGGTGGTGCCCTGGATGACGAGCCCCTTGTTCAGGCAGTCGGTCTGGGCGGTGAAGCCCGCGACGGTGCCGGCGGAGTAGGAGTCGCCGGAGCAGCCGTACATGCTGCCGTTGTAGTACTGCATGTTCAGCCACCACAGGCGGCCGTTGTCGGCGTACTTCTTGATGACCGGGAGGTACGCGCCCCAGATCGATCCGTAGACGACGCTACCGCCGGTGACGTACGCCGTCTCGGGGGCCATGGTGAGGCCGAAGTTCGACGGCATGGCGGCGAGGACGCCGTCGATGATGCGGATGAGGTTGGTCTGCGAGGGGGACAGCTGGTTGATGTTGCCGCTGCCGACGAGGCCGGTCTCGATGTCGATGTCGATGCCGTCGAAGTTGTACCTCTTCAGGATCGGGACGATCGTCTCGACGAACCGGTCGGCCACCGTGCTGGAGCTGAGGTCGATCCCGGCCGTGGCTCCGCCGATCGACATGAGGAGGGTCAGGCCGGAGTCCTTGGCCTGGCACATCTCGGCGGGGGTGGCGACCTTGACGGTGCTGTCCATGCCGTCCTCCCAGAGGACGGTGCCGTCGGAGCGGATGACGGGGAAGGCCGCGTTGACGACGTTGTAGCCGTGCTGGGTGATGCGGGAGTCGGTGATCGGGATCCAGCCGAGCGGCGGGTGCACGCCGTTGGCCGCGCCGTCCCAGTTTTCCCAGTACCCCTGGAGCACCTTGCCCGCGGGCTTCGACTTGACCGCACAGGTCTCGGCGGCCGTCCCGGTGCTCTCCGTGGTCTTCGGCGGCGCGGCTGCGACCAGCATCGGTACGACGAGCGCCGCGGCCAGGCCGAGGCCCAGCAGTCGTGATGTACGCCCCATGATCCGGTTGTCCTTCCTGCCCGGGTCCACCGCCGCCGCACGAAAGGTTCGCCCGACCCGCCCTGTGTCGTGACCCCGTCAAAACGTAGAATGGTCCAGACCTTCGGTCAAGAGGTCTGGACCAGGGCGCCGGTCACGAGCCGTGCGGCGGACACCGCGGCGGGGTGGGCAGCGGCACAGTCAACCGCTTCCCACCCCGTCCGGTCAGTGGTCGCGGCCCCTCAGCCGCGACCCGGAACCCGGGCCCCTCAGCCCCGGTCGTGGATGTGGAACCCGCGCCCGGTCTTCCGGCCGAGCAGCCCCGCCTCCACCATCCGCTGGAGCAGCGGCGGCGGGGCGTAGAGGGGTTCCTTGAACTCGTCGTACAGCGACGCGGCGATGGAGGCCACCGAGTCCAGGCCGATCAGGTCGGCCAGCTTGAGCGGCCCCATCGGGTGGGCGCAGCCCAGCTCCATCCCGGCGTCCACGTCGGCGGCGGTGGCGAACCCCGACTCGGCCATCCGGATCGCGGAGAGCAGATAGGGGATCAGGAGCGCGTTGACGACGAACCCGGCCCGGTCCTGGGAGCGGACCACCGTCTTGCCGAGCGCCGTGGTGGCGAACTCCTCGGCGGCGGTCAGCGTCTCGGAGGAGGTGTGCAGCGAGGTGACCACCTCGACGAGCGGGAGGACCGGCACGGGGTTGAAGAAGTGCAGTCCGAGGACACGGTCGGCGCGCTGGGTGGCCATGCCGAGGCGCATGACGGGGATGGCGGAGGTGTTGGTCGCCAGGATCGCCTCCGGGTCCTCGACGATCTTGTCGAGGGCGGTGAAGATCTCCGTCTTGGCGGCGGCGTCCTCGACGACGGCCTCGATCACGAGCCGGCGGTCGGCCAGGTCGTCCAGGCTGCCGGTGAAGGTCAGCCGGCCGAGGGCGTCCTCGGCGCTCAGGCGGTCCAGCTTGCCGCGCTGGACAGCCCGTTCCAGGGACACGGCCACGCGTTCGCGGGCCCGGTCGGCGGCGGCGCGGTCGGCCTCGCAGACGATGGTGTCCAGTCCGGCGCGGGCGCAGACCTCGGCGATCCCGGCCCCCATCTGGCCGCCGCCGACGACGCCCACCCGGGCGATGGGGGCGCTCATGCCCGCACCGCCGGACGGCCGACGAGGTGGCGGGCGTACGCCTCGGTGGTGAAGAAGGCGGGCAGCTCCTTGCCGAGCGCGGTGCGTTCGAACAGGTCGCGGACCTGGTCGAGCTGGGCCCAGGGGTACGTGGCGCCGAGCGAGGCCAGCTCCTCGTCGAGGAGCCCGAGCAGCGTCTCGCGGTCGACCGCCCGGTGCTTGAGCCACTGCCAGATCTGGACCCGGGCGATCTCGGCGGTGGCCGCGTCCTCCATCAGCCCGTTCAGGGCGACGGCCCCCTGTCCGCGCAGCCAGGCGTCGTAGTAGCGCAGGGCGACGGCGATGTTGTCGCGGACACCCTCCTGGGTCGGGCGCCCCGCAGTGCGGCGGACGGCGACGAGGTGCTCGGCGGTGATGTGGACGTCGTCGCGGGTGCGCTCCAGCTGGTGCGGCCGGTCGCCGAGCACTCCGTCGAAGACGGTCCGGCAGACCGGGACGAGCCCGGGGTGGGCCACCCAGGAACCGTCGAAGCCGTCCTCCGCCTCCCGTTCCTTGTCGAGCCGGACCTTCGCCAGGGCGGCATCCCTGGCCTCGGGATCCTTGCCGGGGATCTGGGCGGCCATCCCGCCGATGGCGTGCGCGCCTCGCTTGTGACAGGTGCGGACGAGGAGTTCGGTGTACGCCCGCATGAACGGGGCGGTCATGGTGACGGTCGCCCGGTCGGGGAGGACGAAGTCGGGGCGGTGCGCGAAGTTCTTGATCAGGCTGAAGAGGTAGTCCCAGCGGCCCGCGTTGAGGCCGGCGCTGTGCTCGCGCAGTTCGTAGAGGATCTCCTCCATCTCGAACGCGGCGGTGATCGTCTCGATCAGGACGGTGGCCCTGATCGTTCCCCGGGGGATGTCCAGCAGGTCCTGGGCGAGGAGGAAGACGTCGTTCCAGAGCCGGGCCTCGTACCGGTTCTCCAGCTTGGGGAGGTAGAAGTACGGTCCGCTGCCCGCGTCGATCTGGCGCCGGGCGCAGTGGAAGAAGTAGAGGCCGAAGTCGACGAGTGCGGCGGCCACGGGACGGTCGTCGATGACGAGGTGCTTCTCGGTGAGGTGCCAGCCGCGCGGCCGGACCATGATGGTGGCGGGCCGGTCGGTGAGCCGGTACTCCTTGCCGCTCGTGGTGGTGAAGTCGATGCGGCGGTCGATGGCGTCGATCAGGGTCAGCTGGCCCCGGACGATGTTCTCCCAGGTGGGCGACGTGGCGTCCTCGAAGTCGGCCATCCACACCTGGGCGCCGGAGTTGAGCGCGTTCACGGCCATGGACCGCTCGGGCGAGCCGGTGATCTCCACCCGCCGGTCGGTGAGGCCGGGGGCGGGGCGGGCGACCTGCCAGTCGGGGTCGTTGCGGATCGGCTTGGTGGCCCGGGAGAAGTCGAGCGGGGTGCCGCCGCGCAGCAGCGCGGAGCGGCGGCGGCGCTCGGTCAGCAGGTCGAAGCGGCGGGCGGCGAAGGCCGCGTCGAGGCGGCCGATGAAGTCGAGGGCCTCGGGGGTGAGGACCTCCTCGTGCCGGTCCCCCGGTGCGCCGAGGACCTGGACGCGGCCGGTCGTGGCAAGGGTGGTCATGCGGTTCTCCTCAGCGGGGTGTGATCGGGGACGGCGGCCCCGGTCGCGGGGGCTCGGAGCGCCCGCGACCGGACAGGACCTAGTGGAACTGCTCTTCCTCCGTGGAGCCGGTGAGGGCCGTGGTGGAGGAGGCGGGGTTGATGGCGGTGGAGACCTGGTCGAAGTAGCCGGTGCCGACCTCGCGCTGGTGCTTGACGGCGGTGAAGCCCTGCGCCTGGGCGGCGAACTCGCGCTCCTGGAGGTCGACGTAGGCGGTCATGCCCTGCTCGGCGTAGCCGCGGGCCAGGTCGAACATGGCGTGGTTGAGGGAGTGGAAGCCGGCCAGGGTGATGAACTGGAAGCGGTAGCCCATCGCGCCCAGCTCCCGCTGGAACTTGGCGATCTGGTCGTCGTCCAGGGCGGCCCGCCAGTTGAAGGACGGCGAGCAGTTGTACGCGAGCATCTGGTCCGGGTGCTCGGCGTGGATCGCCTCGGCGAACTCGCGGGCCTGCGCCAGGTCCGGGGTGCCGGTCTCGACCCAGATGAGGTCGGCGTACGGGGCATAGGCGAGGCCGCGCGAGATGACCGGCGCCATGCCGTTCTGGACGCGGTAGAAGCCTTCGGCGGTCCGGTCGCCCGTGATGAACCGCGCGTCGCGCTCGTCGACGTCGCTGGTGATGAGGTTGGCGGCGAGCGCGTCGGTGCGGGCCACGATCAGGGTCGGGACGTCCGCGATGTCGGCGGCGAGACGGGCCGCGTTGAGGGTGCGCACGTGCTGGGCGGTGGGGACGAGGACCTTGCCGCCGAGGTGGCCGCACTTCTTCTCGGAGGCGAGCTGGTCCTCGTAGTGGATACCGGCCGCGCCCGCCTCGATCATCGCCTTGGTGAGCTCGAAGGCGTTGAGCGGTCCGCCGAAGCCGGCCTCCGCGTCGGCGACGATCGGGGCCAGGTAGTCGGTGGTGTCGCCCGCGTCCTCGGCGGTGGCGATCTGGTCGGCGCGCAGCAGGGCGTTGTTGATCCTGCGGACCACGCTTGGGACCGAGTTGGCCGGGTAGAGGCTCTGGTCGGGGTAGGTGTGGCCGGCCAGGTTGGCGTCGGCGGCGACCTGCCAGCCGGAGAGGTAGATGGCCTGGAGGCCGGCCTTGACCTGCTGGACGGCCTGACCGCCGGTCAGCGCGCCGAGCGCGTGGATGTAGTCCTGCTCGTGCAGCTGGCGCCACAGCCGCTCGGCGCCGCGCCGGGCGAGGGTGTGCTCCTCGCGGACGCTGCCGGAGAGCCGGACCACGTCCTCGGCGCTGTAGGTGCGCTCGATGCCCTTCCAGCGGGGGTCGCTCGCCCACCGCCGCGCCAGCTCTTCCGCCGTCGTCCTTGCCTGCGCCATGGCGTGTCTCCCGAAGTCGTGTGGGTCGATCGTGTGAAGGGTGCTAAGTCCGCGTCACTGGGTGACGCGGCTTGCGAGTGCGGCCCACCGGACCTCCGAGGTGGAACGGTAAGCAATGCGCCCGGCGGATCGGGCCGAGATCCCGAGGAGAACGACGTCAGGGCATGAAATCGTGCTCGGTACCTCGGCCCGGAGCCGGTGTCCGGTGGGCCGCATTGAGAACTCTGGCAGTGGCACTGAGTGCCAACAACGGGGTACGCATGCCAAGTTCTGCGAATCTTTCGGCGCACTTTGCCAAGGTTGCGAAGGGTCGGGCACGTGCTACGACGGCTAAGGTTGCCGACATGTCGATGACGGCGGGAAAGGCCCCGATGTGAGCAAGACCTACGCGGGAGCGCGGCTGCGCCGGCTGCGTGAGGAGCGCGGGCTGAGCCAGGCGGAGCTGGCCCGGATGCTGGCGATCTCGCCGAGCTATCTGAACCAGATGGAGCACGACTCGCGCCCGCTGACGGTGCCGGTGCTGCTCCGTCTCACCGAGGCCTTCGGGGTGGATCCGGGCTTCTTCTCCGAGCGGGACACCGCCCGGGTGCTGGCGGATCTGCGGGAGGCGCTGGCGGACGAGGTCGGCGCGGCACGGGTCTCGGCCGCCGAGTTGTCCGAGCTGGCCTCCCGGCTGCCGGGAGTGGCGAACGTGCTGCTCGACCTCGGGCGGCGCAACCAGGCGCTGGCCGGGCGGCTGGCGGAGGCCGCCGAGCTGCGGGGCGGCGGCGGGACGGACCTGCCGCGCTCCCCGCACGAGGAGATCCGCGAGTTCTTCTACCGCCGCCAGAACTATCTGCACGAGGCGGACCTGGCGGCGGAGGAGCTGGCGGCGGAGATCGGGGTGCGGCCCGGCGAGGTCGTCCGGGCGCTCTCGGCCCACCTCACCGAGCGGCACGGCATCCGGCTGGCGACCGCCTCGGAACGGCCGGGCGGGCCCGGACCCGGCGCACCCCGGGGGCGCCCGGACCGGCGGCCGGAGGGGGAAGGGCGTGCGGCGGACGCCGGGCGGCTGCACCACTACGACCGGGAGGCCAGGGTGCTGTATCTGTCCGGCCGCCTCCGGCCCGGGCAGCAGGCGTTCCGGATGGCGACGCAACTGGCCCTGCTCGAATACGGCCCGGAGATCGACCGGCTGGCGTCGGAGGACTACGACGAGGGCTCGGCGACCTGGCCGCTGGCCCGGATCGGGGTCGCCAACTACTTCGCGGGCGCGCTGATCCTGCCGTACCGGGCCTTCCATACCGCGGCCGAGGAGGTGCGGTACGACATCGAGCGCCTCACCGACCGGTTCGGGCTCGGCTACGAGACGGTCTGCCACCGGCTGTCCACGCTCCAGCGGCCCCGGCTGCGCGGGGTGCCGTTCTCCTTCGTCCGGGTCGACCGGGCCGGGAACATGTCGAAGCGGCAGTCCGCGACCGGCTTCCACTTCTCCCGCGCGGGCGGCACCTGCCCCCTGTGGAACGTGTACGAGGCGTTCGCCGCGCCCGGTCGCATCCACGTCCAGATCGCGTCCATGCCCGACGGGCAGCGCTACCTCTGGACCGCGCGGGCGGTGACCCGGCACCGGGGCGGCTGGGGCGAACCGGGCAAGACGTTCGCGATCGGTCTCGGCTGCGAGATCCGGCACGCCGGGAGGCTGGTCTACTCCGACGGCCTCGATCTGGACAACGCGTCGGCCGCGACGCCGATCGGGATGGGCTGCCGGATCTGCGAGCGCCTGGACTGCCCGCAGCGGGCGGTCCCGCCGCTGGGGCAGCCGCTGGCGATCGACGAGAACAGCAGCACGTTCGTGCCGTACCCGGTGAAGGGGACGCCCGCGTAGGGGTCCCCCGCACCGGGCGTCACGGGTCAGGAGTAGCGCAGGGCGATCGTGTCGCCGACCCCGATCACCTTGTTGCGGGCCGCCCCGGCGAAGGCCGAGCCGTCGACGGACACCTTCCAGGTCGCCGATCCGGCGTTTGCCTTGCCGTTGACGGAGGTGATCGTTCCGGTGCCGGAGGCGGGGACCACGGAGGTGACGCAGCCCGCCGGGGTGGCGGCGCTCGTCGCGGCGCTCAGGACGGCGCCGAGGGTGGTGGTCGTGCCGGTCGGGGTGAACGCGACCGAGCAGACCTTCAGGGCGCCGGTGCCGTCGTCCACGGTGAGCGCCAGCTTCGTCGCCGTGCCGGCCGTGAATCCGCTCGCCGCGACCCACTTGGGCGCGCCCGGGGTCACCGGGGTGGGCGGGGCGGCCGTGAAGCCGCCGCCCGCGACGGCGCGCAGGGCGTCGAGGGAGGAGTAGGCCGACGGGGAGGTGTCGGACGGCTGGTACTTGAATCCGCCGCCCGGGTTGTACTGCTGGGCGATCAGGAAGTCGAAGGGGGTCCGGCCCGCCGGGGTGAGGAAGTCGCCGGTCTGCGGGTTGATGCCGCAGGCGTTGAGCCCGGAGACGGCCCAGCCGTTGGAGCTGGTGTTGATGCCGTACATGGCGTTGAACGCGCCGGAGGTGTTGATCAGCTTGCTCTTGAGGAACGCCTTGGCCTGGAGGATGTCGGGGTCGGTGTTGGGGACGCCGGAGGCGCAGAGCGCGGCCATGGAGGCCCCGGTCATGTCGATGTCGCCCGGCTTGGCCAGCTCGGTGGCGTTGCCCTCGGCCTTGGCGTAGGTCCAGCCGCCGTCGTTGTGCTGGTTGGCCCGGAGGCGGGTGACGATCTTGTCGACGAGTGCCTGCGGGACCCGCTGGCCGCCCGCCTGCGTTCTCGCGCCGCCCAGGGCGAGGGCGGCGAAGACGGTGCCGTTGTAGTTGGCGGAGGGGCCGAAGTAGCCGGCCTCCGCGTTCTGCCAGTAGCCGTAGATGTCGGCGATCAGGTTGCGCGAGGCGGAGACCCGGGCGGGGTCGATCCCGGCGGCGTACGCGTTGAGCGTGCCGCGCTGGTAGTCGGTGACGACGGGGGTGGCGGAGGGCCAGCCGGGGGTGGCCAGGAGGTTGCGGTAGACGGTGCGGGCGTTCTTGGTGGCGTCGCCGCCCGGGGTGACGTCCACGGCGGCCGTTCCGGCGGCGGCGAACGCGCTGAACGCCCATTCGTTGGAGAGCCCGGATCCGGCGTACGAACCGTCCGCCGCCTGGAGGGACTTGACGTACGCCACACCGTTGGTCTTCGAGGTGGCGATCTGGGCGGGGGTCGAGGTCGCGGCGGCGGGAAGCGCCGTGAGGGCGAACGCCCCGAGGACGGCGGGCGCCACGACGGCGAGGCGCCGCCGCGTACGGGAGGCGCGCGAGGTATGGGAGGCGTGGAGGATCGGGGACGTACGGAAGGGGACAGAACGCGGCATGTGCCTGCTCCTGGGGTGAGGGGCGCACGGCACCGCGCCGCCTCCCGGGCCGCGCGCGGCGGGTCGGGGCAGGCTGGGGGTGGCCGACGCCCGGACGCGTGGGTACGGCTTCTCCTGGGACAACCGCCGTCTGGGCATTCGGGCTCGGGAACGGCCCCCTGCCGTCCCACACCGCTGCGCGTCAGCCCCGGATTCGCACCGGGTTCCCCCCTACGGCAGGCCAGGACGCTACCCGAGGCGGCACGGGCGCGCCAGGGACCGCCGGGCGTGCGCCGGAGCGCGGGCGAGGGAGACACAGGACACCTTGACGGCCTCTTCGAGAGCGTGTTCCAATCCGCCTGATACGCACTCAGCCCCAGGGGAAGCCGGTCGAAATCCGGCGCTGACCCGCAACCGTGGGCCCGCATCGCGCGGGCGAGCCGGACTGCCTGGGACCAGGAATCACAGCGAGAAGCGCCGTCGCGGACTACGGCGTGGTTCGAACAGCCCCGTACGGGCGGCCCCTTCGTGGCCGCCCCTCGCCGGGTGCTCTCTGCCACGCATGGCCCGCCCGGACGACACGAGGGGCCGTGGTGGGGACCGCACAGCAACAGGACCGGCACGTCGGGAAGAAGAGACTTCTGTCGCTGCTCACGGCGGCCGCCGTGACGTTCGCCGCGAGCGTGGCGTTCGTCACCGGCGCGGGCCCGGCGGCCGCCGACCCGGTCGAGGAGTGCACGGCCACGAAGGGTGCGATCGTCGCGGTGGACTTCGGGCCGTTCGGCGGCGATGTGGTGCGCGGCTGCGACACCACGCCGACCACCGGCTACGAACTCCTCCACGAGGGCGGGTTCACCACCGAGGGCACCCAGCACGACGGTGACGGCTTCATCTGCCGGATCGGTACTGGTTCCTTCGACTCGGGCACGCAGTACCCGACTCCGGCCACCGAGGACTGCGTGCTGACCCCGCAGGCCACCGCCTACTGGTCGTACTGGATCGCCTCGCCCGGCCAGGACACCTGGTCCTACAGCCCGCTCGGCGCGATGAGCCGCAAGCCGCAGGCGGGCGACGTGGACGCCTGGGTGTTCGGCGGCACCGACGTCGGCGGCTCCACCGGCCGCCCCACGTTCACCCCCGACGAGGTCAGGGCCGGCGGGGGCGCGACGCCCGGCCCCACCGGGAACCCGACCGGCGGGCCGACGGTGCCCGCCGGGGAGATCGACGTACCGGCCGCCGCCCGCTGGGTGAGCGGTCAACTGCGCGAGGGCACGCACGTGGTGGACGAAGGGTCCGACACGTCCAACGACTTCCTGACCACGGAGGCCGCGTACGCGCTCGCGGCGGCGAACGGGAAGAGTCCCGCCCTGGACAGGGTGGCGGCCCATCTCGCCGGCCGCACCGACGCGTACGCCTACCCGGCCGGTGCGGCCGAGCCGCCCGCCGCCCCGGCGGCGGCCCGGCTGGCGCTGCTCGCGGCGGTCACCGAGGGCGACCCGCGCGACTTCGGCGGGCACGATCTGCTCGGCGATCTCGTGGAGAACGTCTGCCCGGCCGGACCGGAGTCCGGCAGCCCCACGCCCGGCTGCACGGCCAAGGGCGATTTCCACGGCGCAACCTATGCCGACGGTCAGGCGCTGGCCGTGCTGGCCTTGCTGCGCGGCGGCGTCGAGCCGCCCGCCGGATCCGAGGAGCGGCTGACCCAACTGATCTGCCAGGACGGCTCGGTGACCAGCATCCTGCTGAGCCCCGGGGAGTACTGCGACGGCGACCCGGCGACCACCGGGCTGGTCGCGCTGGTGCTGGACGAGGCGGGCGGTCATGAGAAGGCCGTCGCCGAGATGCGTGCGTATCTGAAGAAGGCCCAGCTGACGTCGGGTGCGTTCCCCGCGTACAACGGGTCGCCCACCGGCTCCGTCGCGGCCACCGCGTACGCGGCGCAGGCGCTGCGGGCACTCGGTGACGGCGACGCCGCCGCCGCGGGGGTCGCCTGGCTCTCCCGGGAGCAACTGGACGACGGCGGGTTCGGGTTCGACGAGGGCGCCGCCGACGCCGCGATGTACGCGACGGCCCCCTCCGTGCTGGCGGGAGCGGGCACGGACCTGGTGAGGCTGGTCGCGAAGGCCCCTGAGCCCACCGTCCCGCCGACCACTCCCCCGGCGACCGGCGGCCCGACGACGCACCCGACAACGCAGCCGCCGACGCGTCCGCCGGGTGTGGGACCGGACCTGAAGAAGGGCATCGCGTTCCTCACCAGCCCGGCCAACCTCCACCAGGGCCGCTATTACCGGGACAACGAGAAGACGGGGCGCGGCGACTTCGGCCTCACCATCGACGGCGCGTTCGCGCTGGCGGCGACCGGCCACGACGACAACGCCCTGCGCACGATCGTGGACTTCCTGGAGCAGGGCGGCAAGGACGGCGAGGGCCGGAGCCTGCACGACTGGACCGGTGTGGGCGGCAAGTACGCGCTCGGCGGCTCGATGGGCAAGGCGGCCGTCCTCGCCCAGGCCGTCGAACGCGATCCGCGGGACTTCGGCGGCCAGGACCTGATCGCGGGGCTGGCCGACGCGGTCTGCGAGAAGCCGAGCACCGCCCCGGACCGCAGCTGCCCGGCCGCGGGCGCCTACACCTACGCCCCGTCGGTCTTCGCCCACTCCCTCGGGATCATCGCGCAGGTGCGCGCGGGCGAGGAGAAGGCGGCGAAGGCCCCGATCGCCTATCTGGCGGGCCTCCAGCACAGTTCCGGGGCCTGGCCGAGTCTGATCCCCGCGACGGGCGACTCGGAGGTGGACTCGACGGCGATGGCCGCGATGACGCTGGACCTGGTGCCGGGCGACGCGCACGCGGGCGCCGTGGACAAGGCGCTGTCCTGGCTGGCCTCGCAGCAGCTGGCGGACGGCGGGTTCCCCGGGGCGTCCGGCAACTCGGTCAACTCGGCGGGGCTCGCCGTGCAGGGCCTGTCCCTGGACGCGGAGAAGTACGACCGGCAGATCACGAAGGCGCTGAAGTTCCTCGCCTCGCAGCAGAACAAGGACGGCGGCTTCAACGTCGCGAAGGAGGGGCAGCGGGGCTCGGACATCCGCGCCTCGGCGCAGGCCGTCGGCGGGGCCACGGGCATCTCCTTCGGCACTCTGACGCGGAGCCTGGAGGGCACCACACCGAACCCGGTGCCGTCCTCCTCCACCCCGCCGATCATCACCCCCGGGGACGCGGGCGGCACCGGGGGCATCGTGGACGCCGACGGCCCGGGGGCCGGCGGGGGCGGCCTCGCGTCGACCGGTGCGCAGGCGCTCGGCCTCGCGGCGGCAGCCGCGGTGCTGGTCCTGGCCGGCTGGCGCACGGTCGTGGCCGCCCGCAACCGGCGTGAGGCCGCGGCCGGCGGTGAACGGTGAACCCGCGCCTGCTCCGTACCGTCGGCCGGGCCCTGGCCGTCCTCGGTCTGGCCGGCGCGGCGGTCCTCGCGCCCACCGGCCCGGCCTCGGCGGCCCCGCAGCCGATCGGCCGGTGCACCACCTCCTCGGGCGTGGTGCTGGCGGTCGACTTCAGCCACTGGGGCGGTCCCGTCTACCGCTCCTGCGGTACGACGCCGACGACCGGCTACGAGCTGCTCAACCAGGGCGGCTGGCGGACCACCGGCACCGGGCACGACGGCCCGGCGTTCATCTGCCGGATCGGCTACAGCGGATACCAGGGCGGCAAGCAGTACCCGACCTCGCAGCAGGAGGACTGCGTGCTCACCCCGCCCGCGTCCGCCTACTGGTCGTACTGGCACGCGGACCCCGGCGAGAACACCTGGGAGTACAGCCAGCTCGGCGCGATGAGCTACCGGCCCCGGCCGGGCAGCGTGGATCTGTGGATCTTCGGCGGGACGAACATCGAGGGCACGAAGGGCCGCCCCACCGTCACCCCGGATCAGCTGCGCGCCCACAACTCCCGCCCTGTCGGCGGCGATCCGGCGCCGAAGCCCGAGCCGAAGCCCGACCCCGTACGGACCTCGCAGCGGCCGGCGGACGGCGACCAGGCTCCACCGCCCTCCGAGAAGCCGTCCGAGAAACCTTCGGAGAAGCCCTCGAAGTCGGCGTCGCCGTCCGCTTCCGCCACACCCTCCCCCAGCCCGTCCGCCTCGGTGACGACGGGGGCGGCGGTGGCCACGCCGGAGAAGGGGGCGAAGGTGGTGGACGCCGCCCCGGCGGCGGACGCGGAGCACGACTCCGGGTCGATCGTGCCGGTGGCGGCGACAGCCGGTCTCGTGGTGGTCATCGGCGGCGCGGCCGTGTTCGCCGCGAAGCGCCGCCGCCGTGAGCAGTAGTCCGTACACGGCCCGGACGGCCGAGGAGGGCACCGCCGCCGCGCCGGACACCGGCGGGCGGCGGCTGCCGCGCACGCTGCATCCGGTCGCCTGGTGGATCTGGGCGCTCGCGCTGGCGACGGCGGTGAGCCGGACCAACAATCCGCTGCTGCTCTTCCTGGTTCTCGCGGTGCTCGGTTACGTCATCACCGTGCGGCGCACCGAGGCGCCGTGGGCGCGCGGGTTCAAGTACTACCTGTACCTGGCGCTGACGGTCGTCGCGATCCGGGTGGTGTTCCGGGCGGTGTTCGCGACCGGCATGACCCCCGACGACCACTACCTCTTCTCGCTCCCGCACATCCCGACGCCGGACTGGTACGCGGGCATCCAACTGGGCGGCCCCGTCTCACTGGAGGCGCTGCTGTCGGCCGCGACAGACGGGCTGCGCCTCGCCTGCATGCTGTGCTGCATCGGTGCGGCGAACACCCTCGCCAACCCGAAGCGGGCGCTGCGGGTGCTGCCCGGTGCGCTGTACGAACTCGGCGTCGCCGTCACCGTGTCGATCAGCGTCGCCCCCCAACTGGTGCAGAGTGTCCAGCGGGTGGCCCGGGCCCGGCGGCTGCGGGCCGGGCGCAACAAGGGGCTCAAGGCGCTGCGGGGCATCGTCGTGCCCGTGCTGGAGGACGCGCTGGAGCGGTCGTTGCGGCTGGCGGCGGCGATGGACTCGCGGGGCTACGGGCGGGCCGGCTCGGCGACCCGACGCTCACGCCGTTTGACCGGGGCGCTGATGCTGCTGGGCATGTGCGGACTGTGCGCCGGGGCGTACGGTCTCCTCGACGCGTCGGCGCCCAAACTGCTGGGGCTGCCCGCGCTGGCGGCCGGTTCGGTGCTCTGTCTGGCCGGGCTGCGGCTCGGCGGGCGGCGGGTGACGCGGACGACGTACCGCCCGGATCCATGGCGGTTCGCGGAGTGGGCGGTGGCGTCCTGCGGGGTGCTCTCCGCCGTGCTGCTGTTCGTCAACGTCGGCTACGACCCGGCCGAGTTGAACCCGTCCATCTATCCGCTGAGCTGGCCGACGCTGCCGCTCGTCCCGGCCGCCGCGATCCTGCTCGCGGGGGCGGCCGGATTCCTGGCCCCGCCGCCGGCCCCGCCGGCCCCTCCCGCCCCGCCCACCCCGCACATCACCGCACCGCGCACCGAGGAATCCGCATGATCACCTTCGACCAGGTGTCCGTCGTGTACGACGGCGCCGACGAGCCGGTCCTGCGGGACGTGAACCTCTCGGTCGACGAGGGAGAACTGTGCCTCGTGGTGGGCCATACGGGGGTCGGCAAGTCGACCCTGCTGGGGGCGGTCAACGGGCTGGTCCCGCACTTCACCGGTGGCACGCTGTACGGCACGGTGACGGTCGGCGGCCGCGACACCGCCGACCACCCGCCGCGCGAACTCGCCGATGTCGTGGGCGTGGTGGGCCAGGATCCGCTGGACGGCTTCGTCACGGACACGGTCGAGGAGGAACTGGCCTACGCGATGGAGCAGTTGGCGATCCCGCCGACGGTGATGCGCAAGCGGGTCGAGGAGACCCTCGATCTGCTCGGGCTCGCGGATCTGCGCCATCGGGCGCTGTACGAGCTGTCCGGCGGTCAGCAGCAGCGCGTCGCGATCGGTTCCGTGCTCACCGCCCACCCGCGCGTCCTGGTGCTGGACGAGCCGACGTCCGCGCTCGACCCGACGGCGGCGGAAGAGGTGCTGGCCGCGGTGACCCGGCTGGTCCACGACCTGGGGGTGACGGTGCTGCTGGCCGAGCACCGGCTGGAGAGGGTGGTGCAGTACGCCGACCGGGTCATCCATCTGCCGGGGAACGGCCGGGTGGTGTCGGGCCCGCCGTCGGAGATCTTCACGACGTCGTCGATCGCCCCGCCCATCGTCGAGCTGGGCAGGGCCGCGGGCTGGTCGCCCCTGCCCCTGTCGGTACGCGATGCCCGCAGGGCCGCCCGACCGCTGCGCACGGTGCTGGAGGGCGCGGCTCCCCCGCCGGTGCGCGCGGTGCCGGACACACCGGGCGCGACCCTGCTCGGGGCCCGGGGGATCACCGTCGCCTACCGGGGCGTCCCGGCGGTGCGCGAGGTGGACCTCGACCTGCGGGCCGGGGAGGTCACGGCGCTGATGGGCCGCAACGGCTCGGGCAAGTCGTCACTGCTGTGGGCGCTCCAGGGTTCGGGGCCCCGTACGGCCGGGACGGTCCGGGTGGCCCGGGGCGAGCCGGGGGCGGCGGACCGAAAGAAGGGCGGCGACCCGAAGAAGCTGTCGGCGGCCGAGGCCCGGCGGCTGGTCGGACTGGTTCCGCAGACCCCGACGGACCTGCTCTATCTGGAGAGCGTCAAGCAGGAACTCGACCAGGCGGACACCGAGTCCGGGGCCGGGGCCGGGGCCGGGATGGCGGACGGGGCCGGGATGGCGGCCGGGGCGAGGGGGCCGTCCGCGCGGGCGATCCTGGACCGGCTGGCTCCGGGCATCGACGGTGCGACGCATCCCCGCGACCTCTCCGAGGGCCAGAAGCTGGCGCTGGTTCTCGCGATCCAGCTGGTGGCGGCCCCCCGGGTGCTGCTGCTGGACGAACCGACGCGTGGCCTCGACTACCGGGCGAAGACACAGCTGATCGCGATGGTCGACGAACTGGCCGCCGAGGGACGGTCGGTGGTGGTATCCACGCACGACGTCGAGTTCGCGGCGCGCGCGGCGGACCGGGTCGTGGTGCTGGCCGAGGGCGACATCGTCGCGGACGGACCGACCACGGAGGTGATCGTCGCCTCGCCGGTCTTCGCCCCGCAGGTGGCGAAGATCCTCACGCCTCTGCCGTACCTGACGGTCGACCAGGTGACCGCGGTGCTGCCGGACGGGGAGGCGGACGCGTGAAGAACCCCGACGGTCTCCAGGACGCGGGCGGCCTCACCGAGCGCTCCGCCGGCGCCATCCGTATCACCCCGCGCGCCGGAATCGTGATCACCATGGCGGCCTTCCTCGGCCTGGTCGCCTTCTTCTGGCCCTTCGTCGTCGCCCCGGGCAAGCTGGGTGCGGCCTACGCGCCGCCCCTGATCTTCGGCGTACTGCTGGTGCTCGTCCTGTGCGTCGTGATCTCCGAGATCGCCGAGGGCGGGATCAACTCCAAGGCGCTGGCGATGCTGGGTGTGCTCTCCGCCGTCAACGCGGCGCTGCGCCCGCTCGGGGCGGGGACGGCGGGCATCGAGACGGTGTTCTTCGTCCTCGTCCTGGCGGGCCGGGTCTACGGCCCCGGCTTCGGCTTCACCCTGGGCTGCACATCGCTGTTCGCGTCCGCGCTGATCACCGGCGGGGTCGGCCCGTGGATGCCGTACCAGATGTTCGGCTGCGCGTTCGTCGGCATGCTCGCGGGCCTGCTGCCGCGGGCCACGGGGCGCCGGGAGGTCGTGATGCTCGCCGTCTACGGATCGCTCTCGGGTTATCTCTTCGGCTTTCTGCTGAACCTGTCGTTCTGGCCGTTCTCGCTGGACCCGAACAGCTCGATCGCCTACCTTCCCGGTCTGCCCTTCACCGAACAGTGGCAGCGCTACCTGGCGTTCGACGTGGCCACGTCCCTCGGCTGGGACACCGGACGGGCCGTCACCAACTTCGTCTGCGTGATGCTGGCGGGCCCCGCTGTCCTCACCACGTTCCGCCGGGCCGCGCGCAAGGCGCGGTTCCGGGCGCCGGTGCGGTTCGCCGGGCGGGAGCCGGGGGGTGACGTGCCCACCGCACGGCCGGCCGGCGATGGTTCCCGTACGATATGACCGCCCTGGACTCCAGTTCGCCCCCGGAATGGTTGCAGCACCGCTTGAGATGCGATACGCCGACAATAGCCGCGAGCCGCGAGCCGCGAGCCGCGAGCCGCGAGCCGCGAGCCGCGCTGAGGCGGTCTGCCCCGTAGCCTTTCGGGGTGGCCATGCACGCTAGCCAGCCCCTCCGCGTCCCCGTCGGCAGCGACGCCGTGCGATGGAGCACCTTCCACGGTGAGAAGACCCTGGTCGTAGCGGCCCGTACGGTGACCTCGACCGTGCGGGTCCTCGAATGCCTGCCCGCCCTCCTGCGCGGGGACGGGCGCGTAACCGTCGTCTTCGCCCACGACCCCACCTCCGCCTTCAACGACGGGGTGCTGGATCTGCTGCACGACGCGGGCTGCCGGGTCATCCCCTGGGAGCAGGTGAGCCGTGCCGAACCCGATCTGATCCTCACCGCCAGCGAGAACATCGACGTCCCCGAGGGGCACTGCCCCGTCCTCGTCCTGCCGCACGGCATCGGCTTCCAGAAGCAGGTGCCGGACGCCCGCGCCGCAGGCGAGCGGCTGTCGGGGGTCGTGCCGGACAGCCTGCTGGAGTCCGGGCGTGCCTGGCTGGCCATCTCGCATCCCAGCCAGGAGGAGCAGTTGCTGGCCTCCCATCCGAAGGCGGCCGGGCGCACGCTGCTCGTGGGCGACCCGTGCTACGACGAACTGCTCGTGAGCGCCGGCCGGGCGGGCGCGTACCGGCGGGCGCTCGGTGTTCCCGGCGGGCACCGGCTCGTGGTGCTCAGCTCCACGTGGGGCGGCACCTCACTGATCGGGCGGGATCCGGGGCTGGCGGCCCGGGTGCTGGCGGCCCTCCCGTACGACGAGTTCCGGGTGGCGGCGATCGTTCACCCCAACGTCTGGGCGGGGCACGGATCCTGGCAGATCCGCACCCTGCTCGCGCCGGCGCTGGAAGCCGGCCTGATGCTGATCCCGCACGTCCACGCCTGGCGGTCCGCTCTGGTCGCGGCGGATGTCGTCGTCGGCGACCACGGCTCGGTGACCCTGTACGGGGCGGCGCTCGGCAAGCCCGTCCTGCTGGGGGCGTTCGGCAGCGAGGCCGTCGAAGGCACCGCGGCGGCCGCGCTCGGGCGGGCCGCGCCCCGTCTCGACACCCTGGGGGACGTCCACGCACAGATCGCGTCCGCCCTGGCCGGGCAGGCTCCGGACCGGTTCGCCGCGGTCGCCGAGGGGGCGTTCGACCGGCCGGGGCAGTCGCTGGCGCGGCTGCGGACCGTGCTGTACCACCTGCTGGACCTCACGGAGCCCCTGCCCGCTCCCCCACCGGAGCGCTGTCTCGCGGAGCCCGCGGCGGCCGGGGCGGAGGTCACCTCGTGGACGGTCACCACCACCGTCGCCCTGGACGAAGGTCCGCCCGCCGTCACGGTGCGCAGACGGCCGGCGGCGGTGCCGGGCGTGGACGAGGACGAGACCGCCACCCGCTTCCGCCATCTAGCCTGCGACGAACGGGAGCCGGAACGACGGTTGGTGGAGAGCGCTTCGGTGCTGCTGCGCGGGGGCCCCGCCCCTTCGGCGTCGGCCGCGCTCCGGTGGGTCGGCCAGACGCTGGAGCGGCTGCCGGGGTGCCGTCTCGCCGCTGCCGCTCTGCGCGGGGGCGGATACGTGGCGGGGCTGCGCGACGGCCGGATCCTGGAGGCGACCGTGACGGGCCCGACGGCCCACCCGGGGCTGCCCACCGCGGTCGTCTACGCGCTGCTGCGGGCCGGCGCCCCGCTCGAGGACGCCCTGGTGTCCCTGCGGGTCGGGGGGCGCGAGGAGGACGTGACGATCCGGCTGCGGGCCCCGTCAACGGGCGTCGCCCCGGGCTGACGGGGCGCCACCCGGCATCCGTCCGTCAGCCGGCCCCCGATTCCTCCTCCAGGCGCTCCCGAAGCTCCTCCGCCCGAGGGCTGCCGCCGGCCTCGTAGATCTTCAGAGCGTGCTCCAGATGGGGGCGCACGTCGTGAGGGTCACTGCCCGAGCTCTCCAGGATGTCCGCCAGCGCCACGAGCGCCTGCGCCAAGTAGTGGGTCGCCTTCTCGGCCCGGAGGATCTCGGCGGCCGCGCTCAGCTCCGCGATCGCGTCCCGCGACTCGCCGAGGTTGCCGTGCGCGATGCCGATGGCGATACGGACGCGGGCCGCCATCCGCGGGTCCTCGCGCGCGGTGAGCTGTTGGTGGGCGTCGCGCAGGGTGTCCAGGGCCGCCCGGTGGTCCCCGGCCGCGTCCTGGGCACAGCCGAGGAAGTAGGACGCTATGGCGGCACCGCGGAGTTCGCCGGCCGCTGTGCTGAGGTCGAGGGCCCTCCGGTAGGCCTCCATGGCCCGGGCGGGGTCGGTGCGGTCCCAGTAGCGCCCGGAGAACTCCTGCACGGAGGCGCGGACGACCAGATGGTCCGCGACCTCGGCGCAGGCCTCGGCGGTGTCCAGCTCGCGCCGGGCGGCCTCGTACTCGCCCAGGTCCATCAGCGGGCGCGACAGGAGGCTGCGCAGGCGGGCCTCGGCCGCGGGCACCAGTGCCTCGGCCGCTGCCGCCGCTCCGAGTTCGAGTGATTCCCGCCAGTCGCCGAGGTGCCGGTGGTGGAAGAAGAGGACCGTGAAGGCCTCCGCGAGCTGCCACACCTCCGTGTGCAGCTCCTCCTCGCGTGCGGCGGCCCGCAGGACACCGAGGATGTTGCGGTGCTCCGCCTCCAGCCAGGCCAGCGGCGCCGGTCCGTCCGGGACCGTGAAGGGGTCGGGCACGTCGGCGAGAAGCTGTCCGAGGTCGGCGATCCGAAGCCGGTCCAGCCGGACGGCCCGGTCGGCGAGCGCGGTGAGGGCCAGGTAGTGCAGCGTCACCCGTCGCACGAGGGCGGGCCGCTCGGCCGGTGCCTCTTCCTCCGCGGCGCGTTCGGCGGCGTGCAGCCGTACGAGGTCGTGGAAGCGGAACCGCCCGTCCGGCGTCTCCTCCAGCAGGCAGGCCGCGGTCAGGGCATCCAGCGCGTCCGCGGTACGTTCCGGGTCCAGGCCCGTCGCCACCGCGGCGACTCCGGCGTCGAAGGCAGTCCCCGGGTACCAGCCCATCAGGCGGTAGAACCGGGCTGCTTCCGGGGTGAGTTCACGGTAGGCGAGGTCGAACGCTGCGGCCACGGACCGGTCCTTTCCGAGGGACATTCCTGCCAGCCGGCGCGGTTCGTCGGCCAGCTCCGCCGCGAGTCCCGCCAGGGTGAGACGTGACTCGGTCGCCAGCCGGGCGGCGGCCACGTGCAGCGCCACCGGCAGCCCGCCGCAGAGCCGCACCACCTCGTCCGCCGCGTCCGGGTCCGCCGCGACGGTCCCGGCGCCGCAGCGGTCGGCGAGCACCTCCAGTCCGCTCTCGCGGTCGAGCGGCTCCACGTGCATCATCAGCGCGCCGTCCAGGGCGAGTTCTCCGAGCCGCAAGCCGCTCGCCACCAGCAGCACGCTGCCCCTGCCCTTCGGCAGGAGCGCGACCGCGTGCGAGGGGTCGGTGATGTTGTCCAGGAAGACCAGCAGCCGTTTGCCCGCTGTCCTGGTGCGCAGGAGTCTGGTGCGGTCCGCGAGCGCGGTGGGGATGTACGCCGCGTCGACCCCCCAGGGACTTCAGGCAGCACCATGCGGCCTCCGAGACGTCGGCGCCCGCCGTCCCGCCCCGCAGGGCGGCGAAGTCCACGTAGATCTGCCCGTCGGGGAACCGCTCGCGCCCCTCTTCCGCCCAGCGCGAGGCCAGGGTGGTCTTGCCGACGCCCGGCAGCCCGTACATCGCCGCGAAGCCGACGCTCGCCCTGTCGGGGTCGCGGACGAACGAACCGTCGAGCAGATCGAGCATCCGGTCCCGGTTGCGGAACCGCACGGTCAGGGGCGGGATCTCGTCGGGCACGGCCCACTCCCCGACGGGCGCTGCCGGCTGCACGTGGAAGGTGATGCCGCCGTGGATCGCGGCGGCCTGCACGACCGGGCCGTGGCTCGTGCCGGAGAAGTCGTTCCGCGAGTCGGTGTGCCGGGGCCCGTCGCCGGAACTCGGGGTCGTCACGCGGTGCCCGGCCCCCGCCGGGGCGTGGAGGGCGCGCCGTCGTTGACCCACTGCGCCATGATCACCGGGGCGTTGTAGTGGCCGCCGCTGATCGTGTTGTGGTTGATCGCCACGGTGGGACCGCTGGGCTGCTGGGGCACCAGCTCGTCGAGGATGGCGCGCAGCTCCTGCTCGGCCTCGGGGTTGTCGCGCAGGGCCTGGCGGATCCTGATCCGCCACTCGGCCGCGACGTCCCGGGCACCGTCCTCGTCGCCGTCCCGGCGGGCGGCGATCAGCGCCTCGCGGGACTCCTCCAGTTCGGCGTCGATCACCTCGTCGTTCTCGCCCCGGCCCAGGAAGCGGACCAGCCGCCCGCGCACCTGCGTCCACGCCTCCGTCGCCATCAGCCCCACGAAGGTCGTCGCACCCGATGCCGCCAGTGCCGTCAGTGTCGTCAACTCGGCTTCCACCGAACCTCCTCTGCCTCACTTTGTCGCAGCGTACGGGCACGTGAACCGTCGCTGATGCAACCGTAGAGAGCGAACACCGCCTTCGGAAGGCGAATCGGGGGCGCGGCGCAGAGCAGTTCCAGCCATGTCGGAAGCCTCCGGGCCCGGCGCGGCCCTCCCGCGCGAGCACGGGCGCGCCGGACCCGTGATGGTGGATGATGGACGAGGGGCAGCGACACGGCGAGGTTCCGCAGACGTCACCGGCCGGCGCCCCGGAAGGGCGGTCGCCATGTCCGCAGCCGGAGTGAAGCGCGGAGTGAGGAACCGGGTCGCGGCGCTGTTCGCCGTGCTCGTGCTGGCCGTGACCGCCGCGTGCACGGGCGGGGAGGGCTCCTCGCCCTCGCCCAGCACCTCCTCCCGTGCGGGCGAGGCCGCCGACGTACTCGCCGTGAAGATCGACAATGTGGCGCCCGCACGCCCCCACACCGGGCTGGAGCAGGCCGACATCGTCTACGTCGAGCAGGTGGAGGCGGGTCTGAGCAGGATCCTCGCCGTGTACTCCTCCGACCTGCCGCCGGTCATCGGCCCCGTGCGCAGCGCGCGGGAGACCGATCTGGAGCTGCTGCGCCAGTTCGACCGGCCGACGCTCGCCTTCTCGGGGGCCCAGAGCAGGCTGCTGCCGGTCATCGACCGCGCGCCGATCGATGCCGTACCGCCCTCGAAGGCGCCCCGGGCCTATTTCCGCGGGCCGGACCGGCCCGCGCCGCACAACCTGTATCTGCGGCCGGAACGGATCCCGTTCACGGCCTCCGGGGTGGATGCGGTCGCGGAGCTCGGGCTCCGGGTCGGCGCGCCGCCGCCCGGCGGGGAGCCGGAGGACAGCCGTACGGTCCGCTACCCGTCCGCGTCGGTGACGTTCTCCTGGTCAGCGGGGAGCGAGCGGTGGCTCGTCTCCCTGGACGGCGCCCCCGCCCGTACGGCCGAGGGCGAGCGGATCGGGGCCGGCACGGTCGTCGTCCAGGACGTGGACGTACGGGAGTCGGACTTCCGCGACCGGTCGGGGAACAACACGCCGTTCACCGAGACCGTGGGGTCGGGGGACGCGGTCGTCCTGCGGAACGGCCGGGCGTACGAGGCCCGGTGGTCCCGGAGTTCCGCCGACGCGGACACGGTGCTCAGCACATCCGACGGGCGGCGCGTCGACCTCGCCGAGGGACCGCTGTGGATCCTGTACGCGCCCCGCGGCTGAAGCGCGCGAATGGGCGGTCCGGACGGTCGGCGAACCGCACCGTCCGGACGCCGTGGCCGGCGGGTTCCCTACTGCCAGACCTTGATGTAGTCGATGCTCATCTTCTGCGGGAAGCGGGTGGTGGCGTCGGGCGGGCCGGGCCAGTCACCGCCGACCGCGTTGTTGAGGATGAGGAAGAAGTCGTGGTCGAACACCCAGGGTCCGCGGGTGCTCTCCAGCTCCTCCTTGTCGACCGTGTGCGTGACGTTGCCGTCGACCCTGAACGTCATGCCCTCGCTGTTCCAGTCCACCGCGAAGGTGTGGAAGTCGTCTGCGAAGTCCGCGCCGCCCGGCAGGGAGTACGGGGCTCCGTAGCCGGCCGCGCCGTTGTACGCGGGTGCGTGCAGGGTGGAGTACGTGGTGTTCGGCTCCTTGCCGACGTGCTCCATGATGTCGATCTCACCGGTGTAGGGCCACGGGCGCCCCTTGTCGAAGTAGTCCGCGCCCAGCATCCAGAACGCGGGCCAGAGCCCCTGCGTACCGGAGACCTTGATGCGGGCCTCGACCCGGCCGTAGGTGAACTGGAACTTCCCGTAGGTGTTGAGCCGCGCCGAGGTGTACTGGCACGTGGTGCTGCCGCTCAGCGGGTCGGGCGGGCAGGCGGAACCGGGGGTCTCCTCGCGGCGGGCCTCCAGGACGAGGCTGCCGTTGCCGTCCTGGGCCGCGTTCTTGTTGTTCGTGTAGTACTCCAGCTCGTTGTTGGGGCCGGTGCCCGTCTCCGGGACCCACTTGGCCGGGTCGGGCGCCGCGCCGGCGGGGCCGTTGAACTCGTCGCTGAACACCAGCCGGTCGTACGTGGGGTCGGCGGGCAGCGGCGGTGCGGGAATCGGGGCTCCGCCGGTGCCCCAGACCTGGAACTCCCAGAGCGAGTAGCCGTACTCGCCGCTGCGCTGGGTGGCGTACAGGCGTACGTGCCGACCGGTGCCGCTGACGTCCAGCGTCTCCTTGAAGCCGGTGCCGGTGGTGGTCTCGTAAATCGTCGTCCAGTCGGTCCCGTTGTCGGAGACCTCGATGCGGTAGGCCCTGGCGTACGCCGGGTCCCACTGGAGGACCACCCGGCTGATCTCCGCGCGGGCGCCGAGATCGACGGCGATCCAGCCCGGGTCGGTCCAGCCGCCCTCGGGGCTGGTGGCCCACCGGCTGGCGGGGTCGCGGTCGAACGCCTTGTCCGGGGAGCACTCCCAGCAGGTGCCGTCGTGCTGGGAGGTCGACGCGGAACCGGTCTTCCCGTAGGAGAGCAGGACGTCGTCGCCGGGGGCGGTGCCGCCGGGGGTGGAGTAGACCTGGAACTCGTGGAGGGAGTAGCCCCAGGGGGTGGCGCGCTCGGTGCCGTGCATCCGGACGTAGCGGCCGGTCCCGGAGACCGTCAGGGTCTCGACGCCTCCGGAGCCGGTGGTCGTCTCGTGGATCGTCGTCCAGTCGGCCCCGTTGCCGGAGACCTCCAGGCGGTAGCCCTTGGCGTACGCGGCCTCCCAGTTGAGGACGACCTGTCCGATCGAGGTGCTCGCACCGAGGTCGATACGGATCCACTCGTCGTCGGTGAAGCCGCTGGACCAGCGGGTGGAGGTGTCGCCGTCGACGGCGGACGGGGCCGTGAAGGGCGCTTCGGTGCTGGAGGCGGTGGCCGGCTTTCCCTGGGAGACGAGAACGGCCGCGGCGGCGGCCCGTTCCGGGGTCACGGCCACCGAGAGGGTGAACAGGAGGGCCACGGCGGCCATGACCGCCAGGGCACCGCGCAACCGTGGTGTTCCACGGGCTTCCATGCGAACTCCTTGCTCTGTGAGGGGATGAGGCCGAGAGAGCGCTCCCCCGCAGAGGGGAGCGTGGCCGGAGCGGAGTGAACCGTCAAGGGTTTCGGCCGAGTTGATTCCAGATGCCACAGGGATGGAGTCCGACTTGTCACGCTGATGCCCAGTCAACTGCACCTGGGCTTTCAGGAGATGAAACATCCGCTCCACCGGAGGGGCAGAGCCGTCAATCCTGTGCACAACTCTTGACGTGACGGAAACGCGGGAGAATCATTCGGCTACCGAGAGAGCGCTCTCTCCCTTGCGGGGAGTATGCGCCCGCAGCTGAACCACCCCCGCCCACCTGACGTTTCAGGAGATCACGCATGCCCGTTGCCCTTGTCAGACCCTCGCGGCCTCCCGTGGCCGCATCCCGTCGACGGCGCACGCTGGCCCTCGCGGTCATCACCACCCTGGTCGCGACGCTGCTCGCGGCCGTGCAGGCGGCTCCGGCGCAGGCCGCGCCGGTCCTGCTCTCCCAGGGCAGCACGGTGACCGCCTCCACCCAGGAGAACGGCGGCACCGCGGCGGGCAACGCCGTCGACGGGGACGGCGGGACCCGCTGGTCCAGCGCGTTCGCCGACCCTCAGTGGATCCGGATCGACCTCGGTTCCCCGGCCGCTCTGAGCCGGGTCGAACTCGCCTGGGAGGCCGCGCACGCCAAGAGCTACCGCATCGAGCTCTCGACCGACGGCGACGACTGGACGACCGCCTACAGCACCACCACATCGGCGGGCGGCGACGAGACCCTGAACATCTCCGGCGACGCCCGTTACGTACGTCTGACCGGCACCGAGCGGGCCACCGGATACGGCTACTCGCTCTGGGAGTTCAAGGTCTTCGGTACGCGGGACGGCGGCGGCGGTCCGGAGATTCCGGGCGGCGGCGACCTCGGCCCGAACGTCCATGTCTTCGACCCGTCGACGCCGGACATCCAGGGCAAGGTCGACGAGATCTTCCAGCGGCAGGAGGAAGCCCAGTTCGGCAGCGGCCGGCACGCGCTCCTCTTCAAGCCGGGCACGTACGACGACATCAACGCGCAGATCGGCTTCTACACCCAGATCGCGGGTCTCGGCCTCAACCCGAACGACACCACGTTCAACGGTGATGTGACCGTCGACGCGGGCTGGTTCAACGGGAACGCGACGCAGAACTTCTGGCGTTCGGCGGAGAACCTGACGCTCAACCCGGTCAGCGGGACCAACCGCTGGGCGGTCTCCCAGGCGGCGCCCTTCCGCCGGATGCACGTCAAGGGCGGGCTGAACCTCGCCCCCGACGGTTACGGCTGGGCCAGCGGCGGCTACATCGCCGACTCCAAGATCGACGGCACGGTCGGCCCGTACTCGCAGCAGCAGTGGTACACCCGCGACAGCTCCGTCGGCGGCTGGACCAACGCCGTGTGGAACATGACGTTCTCCGGCGTCCAGGGTGCCCCCGCGGCGAGCTACCCGACCCCGCCCTACACCACGCTGGAGACCACGCCGATCTCGCGCGAGAAGCCGTTCCTCTACCTCGACGGGAACGAGTACAAGGTCTTCGTCCCCGCGAAGCGCGTCAACGCGCGCGGTGTCTCGTGGGACGGCGGAACCCAGCCGGGCGAGTCCATCCCGCTGGACCGGTTCTACGTCGTCAAGCAGGGCGCCACGGCCCCGACGATCAACGCCGCGCTGGCGCAGGGCCTCAACCTGCTGTTCACGCCCGGGGTGTACCACATCGACCGGACGATCGAGGTGAACCGGGCGAACACCGTCGTCCTGGGCCTCGGCCTGGCCACGATCATCCCGGACAACGGGGTGACGGCGATGAAGGTCGCCGATGTCGACGGGGTGAAGCTGGCGGGCTTCCTCATCGACGCGGGCCCGGTCAACTCGGAGACTCTGCTGGAGGTCGGACCGCAGGGCGCGTCCGCCGACCACTCGGCGAATCCGACCTCGCTCCAGGACGTGTTCGTGCGGATCGGTGGCGCGGGCCCCGGCAAGGCGACCACGAGCATCGTCGTCAACAGCGACGACACGATCATCGACCACACCTGGGTGTGGCGGGCGGACCACGGTGAGGGCTGGGGCTGGGAGACCAACCGGGCCGACTACGGGGTCCGGGTGAACGGTGACGACGTCCTGGCGACCGGGCTGTTCGTGGAGCACTTCAACAAATACGACGTGGAGTGGTACGGCGAGCGCGGCCGCACGATCTTCTTCCAGAACGAGAAGGCGTACGACGCACCCAACCAGGCCGCCATTCAGAACGGGAACACGAAGGGCTACGCGGCCTACCGGGTCGACGACTCGGTCGAGCAGCACGAGGGCTGGGGCATGGGCAGCTACTGCTACTACAACGTCGACCCGACCATCGTGCAGGAGCACGGCTTCAAGGCCCCGGTGAAGCCCGGCGTGAAGTTCCACAACCTGCTGGTCGTCTCGCTCGGCGGCAACGGCCAGTACCAGCACGTCATCAACAACATCGGGTCGCCGACATCGGGAACGTCGACGATCCCTTCGACCGTCACCAACTTCCCCTAGCCCCAGCCTTCTTCGGCCCGGACCCGGTGACCCGGGAGCGGTGGGCCGGTCCGGTGCCCGGCGGCCCGGACCGGCCCGCCGCGAACGGAGGGCGGCCTCCGGTGGACGTAACCGTCCGCCGGGGGCCGCCCGTTCCGCGTTGTGGGGCCGGGCGGCACCGGAGGCGGCGTGCCCGCCCCGGCCCGAGGGCCCGTCAGGAGCGGGACAGCAGCGCTCCGCCCGCGTACTGCGCCGAATCGCCCAACTCCTCCTCGATCCGGATCAGCTGGTTGTACTTGGCCGTGCGGTCGGAGCGGGACAGCGAGCCGGTCTTGATCTGGCCGCAGCCCGTCGCCACAGCCAGGTCCGCGATCGTCGTGTCCTCCGTCTCGCCGGAGCGGTGGGAGATCACGGCGCTCCAGCCGGCCCGACGCGCGGTGGCGACCGTGGCGAGGGCTTCGGTCAGGGTGCCGATCTGGTTGACCTTGACCAGGACCGAGTTGCCGACGCCGGTACGGATGCCCTCACGGACCTGCGCCTCGTCGGTGCAGAAGACGTCGTCGCCGGTGAGCTGGCAGCGGTGGCCGACGCGGGCGGTCAGCTCGCGCCAGCCGTCCAGGTCGTCCTCGGCCATCGGGTCCTCGATGGAGACGATCGGGTACGCGTCGATCAGTTCGGCCAGGTAGTCCGCCTGCTCGGAGGACGTACGGCGGACGCCCTCGCCCGTGTACACGTAACGGCCGTCGTGGAAGAACTCCGACGACGCCGGGTCCATGATGAGGCCGATGTCCTCGCCGGGACGGTATCCGGTGCGTTCGACGGCGCTCAGGACGAAGTCGAGGGCCTCCTCGGCGGTCCGCAGAGCGGGGGCGAACCCGCCTTCGTCGCCGACGCCGGTGGAGTGGCCGGCGGCGAGCAGGTCGCGGCGCAGGGTGTGGAAGATCTCGGAGCCCATACGGACGGCTTCCGCGAAGGTCTTCGCCCCCACCGGCGCGATCATGAACTCCTGGAAGTCCAGCGGATTGTCGGCGTGTGCCCCGCCGTTGATGATGTTCATCATCGGCAGCGGGAGCAGGCGGGCGTCGGCGCCGCCGAGATAGCGGTAGAGCGGCTGGCGGTGGGCCGCCGCCGCGGCCTTCGCGGCGGCGAGCGAGACGCCGAGGACGGCGTTCGCCCCGAGCCGGGACTTTCCGGGGGCGCCGTCGAGCGCGACGAGCGCGGCGTCCAGGCCCGCCTGGTCGTCCGCGTCGCGGCCCACGACCGCGGCCGCGATCTCCCCGTTGACGTGGCCGACCGCCCGGTCGACCCCCTTGCCGTGCCACTGCCCTGCGTCCCCGTCGCGCAGTTCCACGGCCTCCCGCGCACCGGTGGAGGCCCCGGAGGGGACGGCGGCGCGCCCGAGGGATCCGTCGGCGAGGCGGACGTCGACCTCGACGGTGGGGTTGCCCCGGCTGTCGATGATCCGGCGGGCGACGACGGACTGGATGGCGGTGGGCTCAGCTGTCGTGCGGGACATGCGAGGTCCTTCCGGTAGTCACGTGTCGCGGCACTGGTGCGACAGCGCCGGCGCGAGCCGCGACGGCAAAACTCTACAGCAATGCTGTTCAGATGCGCTGTTTAGTTTGGCTGTGCAGTTGTGCTGTCGAGTTTCACCGGGGGCCTCCTGGGCCGACCACCTGGGCGGACGTGCCCGCAACCGCGGGTTAAAGTGCCCTATGCCCACCCCGGAACCCGCCACCGTCGCCGCCGATCTGCGCACCGCCATGGGCAAACTCGCACGGCGGGTGAAGCAGGAGGACCGGATTCCGCACGGCCAGGTCGCCGTGCTGGGCGTCCTCGACCGGGACGGGGCGATGACCACCAGCGACCTCGCCGCGGACCAGCGTGTACGGCCCCAGTCGATGGCCCGGGCGGTCGGCCTGCTGATGGAGCAGGGCCTCGTGGTCCGCCGGGCGCACCCGACGGACGGCCGCAAGTCGCTCGTCGATCTCTCCGAGGTGGGCCGGGCGGCGCTGAAAGCGGAGCGCGACCGGCGGGCCGACTGGCTGGCCCGGGCCATCGACCTCGAACTCACCGCCGAGGAGCAGCGGCAGCTCACGCACAGCGTGGCCCTGATGGAGCGGCTCGCCGCGTACTGAGCCCGGCCGCTTTTCCGCTTCACATCCCCAACAGCCTTTCAGGGCCCCTGGGTTAGGCTCGCCTTACAACGGGCGGAGCCTGTCTCGGCCTGCCTCTCCGCTCTTCCCTTCGCACAAGGAGACGTTGATGCCTCCGGTGGACGCCGAGAGCCCCTTCGCCGTCTTCGGTCTGCCGGGCCGCCCCGGCACCGACGCGTTCTGGTCGGCGGCGCGCACGCCCGCAGCGGTGCCCTCCGGCGACGGCTGGCGGACCCTCTTCCTGTGGCGCGGCTCCGACTCCCTGCTCGACTTCGAGAGCTGGTCGCCGCCCGTGCCGCTGCGGCGCTGGAAGGACACCGACTGCTGGTACGCGGAGGTGTCCATGCCCGCGCGGCTGCGGGTGACCTACCGCGTCCTCGTGGCGGGCGAGGCCCATGCCGATCCGTTCAATCCGGTCGGCGCGGGGGCCGATCGTTCCGTCGCCGCGACGCCGGACGCCCCGTCCCAGCCGCACTGGCCCGCCCTCGGCCCGGACGATGTGCCGCCCCTCCCCCGGACCCGGATCCGCTGGAACAGCGAGCGGCTCGGCGGGCGGCGTACGGTGCGGGTTCACCCGGTGGGCGGGGGCGGTCCGGTGGTGCTGCTGCTCGACGGGGACGACTGGCTGTATCTGCACCCGGCCGCGACCGCCTTCGACGCGGCTTTCGCGGCGGGCGACCTGCCTCCGGTGACCCTGGTGTTCCTGCCGGCCAAGGACCGGGAGGCCGAGTTTCTCTGCCGTCCGGAGCTGTGGGAGGCGGTCCGGGACGAACTGCTGCCGTTGGTGGGCGACTGCGGGGTGCCGGCCGAACCGGACCGGCTGGTGGTGGCCGGGCAGAGCCTGGGCGGGCTGAGCGCGCTGTACGCGGCGCTGGAGTTCCCGGAGCTGGTTTCGCGGGTCGCCTGCCAGTCGGGGTCCTTCTGGTGGGCGCCGGGAGCCGGGGACCTGCCGGATCCGCTGGGCGGGACGGTCGGCGGTGCCGTCGCCGAGCGGCTGCGCCGGGGGGCCGACCTGTCGCGGCTGCGGTGCGCGTTCGACGTCGGGGAGCACGAGACGCGGATGCTGCCCCACTGCGAGCTGACCGAGTCGCTCACCGAGCGGGCCGGTGCGACCGTGCGGGTATCGCGGTCCGCCTCGGACCACGACCGGGCCGGCTGGCGGCACGCCCTGCTCAGGGATGTCGCCTGGGCCCTGAGCTGAGCCACGAGCAGGGCAGGGCGGGTGGCGGGTGACTGAAGCCCCCGCCCCACCGGCGGCTCAGCCCCTGCCGGTGGCTACCGGGCCACCGCCAGGCAGTACGCCTCGTCCCCGGCGAGGAGGTTGCGGTGGGTGTCCTCGGCGGTGATGACGCCCCCGTCCAGGACGAGCACCCGGTCCGCCGCGTCCAGGAGCGCCGGGCTGCTGGTCAGCACGAGCGTGGTGCGGCCCCGGCGCAGCTTCGCGACGTTGCGCGCGATGAGCTGTTCGGTGACCGCGTCCACGGCCGTGGTGGGGTCGTGCAGGACGAGCACGTCGGTGTCGGCTGCCAACGCGCGCGCCAGGGAAAGCCGTTGGCGCTGACCGCCCGAGAGGTTCGCCCCCCGGTCGCGTACCACGTGGTCGAGCCCCTCGCGGTGGAGGGCGACGACGTCGGTGAGCATGGACGCCTCGACGGCATCCGCGATCTCCCGCCCGCTGCCCGACGGGTCGATGTTCGTCCGGAGGGTGCCGGCGAAGATCTCCCCGTCGTACGGGTTCACCAGCAGGTGTTCGCGGACCGCCTCGACGGACAGGTCGCCGATCTCCCGGCCGCCGACCCGGACCACTCCCCCGTACGCCTGCGGGGCGACGTTCACCGCGAGGACGGCGGCGAGCTCGGCCGCCGCACGCGGCTGGTAGGCGGCGATCGCCACGAACTCCCCGGCCGCCACGGTGAACGTGACCCCTCGGAGCGTGCCGTGGTGGACGGCGTCGATCTCCAGCGCCCCGCCCGGCTCGGGGCGTTCGGGCCCCGGCGTCGCCACCGGGGGGGCGTTCAGGACGAGGGCCATGCGCTCGGCCGAGGCGCGGGCCATCATCACGTACTTGGGCATCTCGGAGAACATCTTGAGCGGTTCCATGATGAACTGCGCGAGCCCCACGGCCATGACGAGTTCGCCGATGGTGATCCGGCCCTCGAACGCCAACCAGCCGGCGGTCAGCGAGACGGCCGTGGCGAGGGCCGCGTTGAGGGCCAGCGCGGTGCCGGCGTAGGTGCCGTTCACCCGGGCGACGGTGATCGCCTGGCGCTTCGCGTCCGTGCTGACCTTGCGGTAGGCCCCGAAGGCGGCGTGGTTGCCGCCGAAGCCGTGCAGCGGGCGCAGCCCGATGATCAGGTCGGCGACCTTGGCGCCCGCCCGGGCCACCCGGGCCTGCTGTTCCTGCGTGCTGGCCCCGATCCGCTTCGACATCACGGCGAGGACCGACAGGATCGCGACGGTGCCCGCCATCACCAGCAGGCCGAGCCGGAGGTCGGCGAGGCTCAGCGCGAGAGCCGCGACCACGATGGCGACCAGGGAGCTGATCAGCAACGGCACCACCTCGATGATGTCGGCGGTCTGGTCGGCGTCCTCGGTGGCGACGGTCAGGATCTCGCCCGACTTGAGGTCCACGTCCCTGGCCACCGGCTGGAGCCCGCAGGCCGCCACCTGGACCCGCCAGCGGTGCGCCTCGGTCGTGTTGGCCTTCTGCAGCACGCGCATGCCGAACCGCCACGACAGGGACACCGTCGTGATGATCACGGCCAGCGAGCCGATCGAGACGCCGAGCGAGCCGAGGCTGCGGTCCTGCATCGTGTGCTCGACGATGAGGCCGAGCGCGATGGGGAACGCGGTCTCCGCCGCCTGGTACAGGCCCATCAGGACGGTGCCCGCGATCATGGCGCCGATGTTGCGGCGCAGTGCCGTCCGCAGGATCGCGGCACCCGGGCGGGGCCGCGCGGTCTCAGGAGTCTTCATCAGGGTCAGGAGTTCTCGTCGAGGTGGCGGGCGATCGCTTCGGGGGTTCGCAGGGTGAACAGGTCGCGGATGGTGATGACAGGACCGTACTCGCGGCGGAGCAGTCCGATCAGCCGCACCGCCAGCATGGAGTGCCCGCCGAGCGACACGAAGTCGCTGACCGCGCTGACCTCGTCGTCGTCGAGGTCGAGCGCCTCGGCGTAGAACTCGCAGACGACGCTCTCCGTCTCGGTCTCCGGCCCGCGCTCCCCCGCCGTGGTGAGGGCGCCCAGCGGCCGGGCCTCGGGGAGCGCCTTGGTGTCGGCCTTCCCGTTCACGGTCAGCGGGATGGCGTCGACCTGGGCGTAGTGCGTCGGGCGCAGGAAGTCCGGCAGCCCGGCGCCCACCTCGTGCGCGATCTGCGCGAGGTCGGCGGGGCCCGTGAGAACGAGATAGGCGGCCAGCCGGTACGCGCCGTCGACCCCCGGGTCGGGCTGGGCGACGGCGGCGACGAAGCGCACCGCCGGGTGTGCGGCGAACACGGCTTCGACCTCGCCGAGTTCGACCCGGTGACCGCGGATCTTGACCTGCTGGTCGGTGCGGCCGAGGTAGGCGATGTTCCCGTCGGGCCGGCGGACCACCAGGTCCCCGGTGCGGTACATGCGCTCCCCGGGTACGCCGAAGGGGCAGGCGACGAAGCGGTGCGCGGTCTGGGCGCTGCGGCCCAGGTAGCCGCGGGCGATGCCGATGCCGGACACGTACAGCTCGCCGGGAACGCCGTCGGGCAGCGGTCGCAGCCAGGGGTCCAGGACGTACACCTCGGTGTTGTCGATGGCCACGCCGACCACCGGGTCCTGGCACTCGAAGGTGCCGACGCCGAGGGTGTTGATGGTGTACTCGGTGGGCCCGTACAGGTTGTAGCCGACGGTCCCCTCGGTCTCGGCGAGGCGCTGCCACAGGGTCGGGGTGACGGCCTCGCCGCCCAGCAGGACGAGCGCGGGACGCCGCTCGGGGTTCCCCAGCAGCCCTTCGGCCACCAACTGCTGTGCGTAGGTCGGAGTCACATTGATGACGTCGATTCCGTGCTCTGCGCAGTACTCGACAAGCCGGGGTGCGTCGCGGCGCAACTCCTCGTCACAGATGTGGACTTCATGGCCGTCGGCGAGCCACAGCAGCTCCTCCCACGACATGTCGAACGCGAACGACACGGTGTGCGCGATGCGGAAGGTCCGGTGCCCGTGCTCGGCGAGGACCGGTTCGAAGATGCGGCGCTGATGGTTGATCAGCATGTTGGTGAGACCGGCGTATTCGGTCACCACTCCCTTGGGCTTACCGGTCGATCCCGAGGTGTAGATGGTGTACGCGGGGTGGCGCAGCCGGTCCGGGTCGTCGGGTGCGAACGTCGTGTACGGCTCGGCCTGCGGCAACGGGAGGTCCAGTTCGATGAGTTCGCCGGTCAGCCGGGGCGACACCGCGCTGACGGTGAGGATCACCTCGGGCCGGGCGTCCTCGACGATCGCGGCGATCCGCTCGTCGGGGTGGTCCAGCTCCAGCGGTACGTACGCGGCCCCGACGCGCAACACCGCGAACAGGGCGGCGATCCAGTCGAGGGAGCGCGGAATCGCCAGGCCCACCGTCGTCTCGGGCCCGATGCCGCGTGCGGCGAGGACGCCCGCCACGGCCCTGCTGCGCTCCCGGAGTTCGGCGAAGGTCAGGGTCGCACCGTCGGCGACGAGGGCGGTCCGGTCCGGGTCGCGGTCGGCCGCGAGGTCGAAGCGGTCGACGACGGTGTCGGTGCCGACCTCGGTGCGCGCGGCGGGTACGGGATCCGGGCCGAGTCCGGGCAGCGCGCCCATCGGGCCGGTGGTGGCCCTGGCGAGATCCTTCAGGACGCGCACGTAGTCGCCGAGAAGGCGTCGGGCGCTCTCGGTGTCGCCGTGGCGGTGCTCCAGCTTGACCGTGAGCCGGTCGCCGGGCGTCACGACCCAGGTGTAGGGGTAGTGGGTGGAGTCGTCGGCCTGGACCTCGGTGATGCCGTGGCGGGCGTTCATCTCGGCGAACGCGTCCAGGTCCAGGAAGTTCTGGAGCACGAACAGGTTGTCGAACAGGGTGTCGTGTCCGGCGGCCCGCTGGATCTCGCCGAGTCCCAGATGCTCGTGGTCCATCGCCGCCACCCGCGCCGCCTGTACGGAGGACAGGTAGGCGTCGACCGAGTCGTCCGGCCTGGCCCGCGTCCACAGGGGGACGGTGTTGAGCAGGACGCCGACGATGTCGCCGTGCCCTTCGCCCTCGCGCCCCGAGACGGTGACGCCGAACACGGCGTCGCTCCGGCCGGTACGGGCTCCGAGGAGGAGGCCGAAGGCGCCGGTCAGCACCGAGTTCAGCGTGACGCCCCGAGCCCGGGCGGCTTCGCGGAGCAACTGCGACAGCTCGGCGGAGAGGGTGTGCACGAGCGGCTGCGGCAGCGCGTCGGCCAGGGCCGGGGCCGGTCCGGCGAGCAGCGTCGGTCCTGCCAGACCTGCCAGGTGCTCCGCCCAGAAGCCCTCCGCCGCGGCCGGGTCCTTGGCGGCGAGCTCACGGGCGTACTCCTCGAACCCGGGCACGGCGGGCGTCGCGTCCCACGGTTCGCCGGCGACGACGGCCTCGTACGCGTCGAACAGGTCGCGCAGCAGGATCTCGCGGGACCAGCCGTCCCAGAGCAGCAGGTGGTAGCTGAGCAGCAGCCCGTCGCGGCCGTCGGGCCGCCGGACCACGGTCAGCCGGACGAGCGGCGGCTCCCCCGGGTCGAAGCCCTGCTCGCGGTCCCGGGTGCGCAGTGCTTCGACCTCGGCGTCGGTGGCCAGGTCGAGCGTGCGGACGGGGACCCGGCGGCCTGCCTTCAGGGCCTGGACCGGGTTTCCGTCCGGGTCGGTGGTGAAGCCCGCGCCGACGACGGGATGGCGCCCGATGACGTACGCCGTCGCCTCGGACAGCGCGTCGGGGTCCAGGCGGCGGTCGAAGGCGAACCAGCTCTGCGCGACATAGTGCCCGGCCGTGCTCCCCCCTTCCGTGCCCGCCGCCCTCGTCACCGTGTCCGTCCCCGTCAGCTGGGCCTGGAAGTACAGGCCGCGCTGGAGCGGGGTGACGGGTGCGGTGCGCTCGGCCGTCGCGGACGCGTCCGCGATCCGCTCCAGGGCGGTCAGCCAGTGGTCGGTGATCGCGTCGGGGACGGAGTCGGCGAGGGTGAAGGCCGCGTGGAGGGAGCCGGTGCTCTCGTCGGTCCAGGCGTTGACCTCGACGGCGTAGGGGCTGTCTCCCTGGTCGGCGCCGGTGATGCGCAGGGCCTCCGATTCGCCGCCCCGGCCGAGGTAGTTGAACAGGATCTGCGGCCGGGCGGTCAGCAGCGGGGCCGTCTGCGGGTTGAGGTAGCGGAGCCGGCCGTAGGCGATGTGCCCGTCCTCGTCCGGCCGGCGTGCGTCGAGCTCGCGGGCCGCGGCGACGGGGTCGGTGTGGGCGGTCAGGCGTACGGGGGCGATGGAGGTGAACCAGCCGACGGTACGGGAGTAGTCGTGGTCGTCCCGGGCCGGGACGCGGCCGTGCCGCTCCAGGTCGACGGCGAGGTCGGTGGGCTCGGTCTGGATCCGGGTCAGCGCGGTGCGCAGGGCTCCGCAGAGCAGCTCGGTGAGTCCGGGACCGAGCGCGCCGGGCGCGTCGCGGGTCACCCGGTCGCTCGCGCCGGGCGGCAGGACGACGGTGGTCTCCCGGGCTCCCCGGACCGCGGGCACCAGCGCCGGGGCCTCCAGGGTGGTGATCCAGTGACCGAGTCCGTCGGCCGCCTCGGCGGACCGCAGGGCCAGCGCCTCGGCGTACGCGGCGTAGGAGGTGGTCGGCGGCGGCAGGGCGGGACGGCCGCTCAGGACGGTGGTCAGGTCGTCGAGGAGGACGAGCCAGGACACCGCGTCCACGGCGATGTGGTGGACGGTGACGACCAGGGTGCGGCTCGCCGGGAGCCAGGAGAACGCGATGACGTCCCCGGTGGTGGGGTCGAGCCGTCCGGCCGCCTCGTTGGCGGCGGTGGTCGCGTCGGTGGTGTGCTCGGTGACGACGGTGGCTTCACGGGCGGGTTCGGTGCGCAGGGACCAGACGCCGTGCTCGATGTGCAGCCGCAGCCGCAGGGCCGGGTGTGCGGCCACGACGGCGTCGGCGGCGCGCCGGATGTCCGAGAGGCCAGTGCTCGCGGGGACGGTGAGGGCCCTGGCCTGGGCGAACCGGGCGAGCGAGCCGCCCAGTTCGCGCTGGCGCAGGATGATCGGGGTGAGGGGCAGGGGGCCGTCCTCGCGGCGGGAGGGCGTTGACGGCGCGGCAGCCGGGGCGCGCGTCGCGAGGTGGCCGGCGAGGGCGCGCGGCGTCTTGAACAGGAACACGTCGCGGGGCGCGATCGGCAGGCCGAGTGCTCGGGCACGGTTGATCACGGCGATGGCGACGATGCTGTCGCCCCCGGCGCCGAAGAAGTCGGTGTCGGCGTCGACGGTGGCGCCGGGCAAGGTCTCGGCGAAGATGCCGGTCAGGGCGTTGAGCGCGGAATCGCCGGTGAGTGCGGTGAGTGGGGAGTCGCCGGTCAGTGCGGTGAGCGGGGAGTCGTCCGGGCGCTGCGAGGTCACGGGCCGGGTGTCGTCCTGCTGTGCCGCCCGCTCGGTCAGCGCCGTGCGGTCCAGCTTTCCGTTGACCGTCAGCGGCAGCGCGTCGATCGGCAGGACCCGGCCCGGCACCATGTGCGCGGGGAGCTTGGCGGCGAGCAGGGCGGAGAGATCAGTGGGCGGCTCCCCGACGACATGGGCGACGAGGTGGTCTCCGCTGTCCGCCACGGTGACGGCCGCGTCGACGACACCCTCCACCTCACGTACCGCGGACTCCACTTCCCCCAGTTCGACACGGAAGCCCTTGAGCTGCACCTGGTCGTCGGCTCGGCCCGCGAACTCCAGCTCGCCGTCGAGCGTCCGGCGGGCGAGGTCGCCCGTGTGGTACATCCGGGAGCCGTCGGCGGCGAACGGGTTCGCCACGAAGCGCCCGGCGGTGAGCCCGGGGCGGCCGAGGTAGCCGAGGGACACCTGGTCGCCCGCGACGTGGATCGCGCCCACCCGCCCCGGCGGCACCGGCCGCAGCCGGTCGTCGAGCAGATGGATGGTCAGCCCGGGGATCGGCCCGCCGATGGGGCTGGCGTCGCCGCCACGGTCGAAGTCCTCGTCCGTCAGGACCCGGTGGGTGACATGGACGGTGGTTTCGGTGATGCCGTACATGTTGACCAGCTCGGGCGTGCGGGTGCCGTGCCGCTCGACCCAGCCGCGCAGCCGCCCGAGGTCGAGAGCCTCACCGCCGAAGACGATGCGGCGCAGTGCCGTGACGGGTTCCTCCGCGTGCAGATCGGCCTCGATGAACTGCTGGAAGGCAGACGGGGTCTGGTTGAGGACGGTCACGCCGCGTTCGCGGACCAGCCGGTGGAAGTCGACCGGCGAGCGGGTCAGGGCGTAGTCGGGGACGAGCAGTTCGCCTCCGTGGGCGAGGGCGCCCCACAGCTCCCAGACGGCGAAGTCGAAGGAGAAGGAGTGGAACTGGACCCAGACGTCGTCGGGGCCGAAGTCCATGTCCGGCCGGGTGTTGGCGAGGAGCGTCGTCACCGCGGAGTGCGGGACGACGACGCCCTTGGGCCGACCGGTCGAGCCCGAGGTGTAGATGACGTACGCCGGGTCCCCCGGGCGGACGTCGGGCGCGGCGGGTCCGCCGGCCTGCGGAAGGTCCTCCCCCTGGACGAGCACGCGGGCCGCCACTCCGGCCCGCTCCAGCAGACCGGTGAAGCGATCCTGCTGTTCCCGGTCCACGAGAACGACTTGGGGGGCGGCGTCGGCGAGGATGTACGCCAACCGCTCGTCCGGGTAGGCCAGGTCCAGCGGTACGTACGCGCCCCCGGCGGTGACGACGGCGACCAGAGCGACGACCTGTTCCGGGGAGCGCGGGACGGCGACGGCGACCCGCTGCCCGGGGCGGACCCCGGCCGCGCGCAGGGCGGAGGCCAACGCGTCCTTCTCGGAAGCCAGTTCACCGTAGGTGAGGGAACGGGTGGTGCCGTCCAGCGCGCACTGGGTGACGGCGGTTGCCGCAGGGTCGCAGTGCGCGGCGGCGTCGAACAGCTCGCCCAGGGTGGCCCGGGCCTCCTCGGCCGGGGTCCCGCCCGGCGCGGGGAGCAGTGCGTCGACCGGCGCGTCCGGGCGGCCGAGCAGTTCGGTGAGGGTCCGGGTGAACGTGGTGAGGATCGCTTCGGCGCCTGCGGGGCGCAGGAGTTCACCGTCGTGGATGAGGTTGAAGCGGACCCGGCCGCCTGGTGTGCGCTCGACGACGAGCGTCAACGGGTAGTGCGGTGCCCCCTCGTTGACGATGTCGGTGATGACGAGGGTGTCGTCGGGGCCGCGCAGGGCGGTCACGTCGGTGGCGACGTCGAAGACGACCAGGGTGTCGAAGAGGGTGCCCGTGCCGCTCTGCCGCCCGGTCCGGGCCAGGGAGACGTGCTGATGCGGCAGGACCGCTCCCTGGTGCCGCTTCACGGCGTCCAGCAGGTCGTACGCCGTGTCGGTGGCGGACCAACGGGCGCGCACCGGAATGGTGTTGATGAAGAGTCCCACCATGTCGCGGATGCCGGGGACGTCGGCGTCGCGTCCGGAGACGGTGGAGCCGAAGACGACGTCCCTGCTGTGCAGGAGCCCGCCCAGGGTCGCCGCCCACGCGCTGTGCACGGCCACGCTCAGGGAGACCCCGGCGGTGCGGGCGGCGACGTCGATGTCCTCGGCGGGCTCCACCGTGACATCGGCGAAGCGTTCGGAGGGGGTGTGGCCCTCGGCGACCAGGGAGGGCCCGGGCAGTCCGGCGAGCTCCTCGCGCCATACCCGGTCGCTCTCGCGCTGGTCGCGGGCGGCGAGCCAGTCCACGTAGTCGCGGTAGCCGCCGAGCGCGTACACCGAGCCGGGCGTGTGGTACTCGGCCAGCAGGGTGCGGAGCATCGGCGGCACCGACCAGCCGTCCGCGATGATGTGGTGCACGGTCTGGACGAGGACCGGGTGGCCCGCGTCGGAGCGGATGAGGGTGTAGCGCATCAGGGGCCCGGTGGCGAGGTCGAAACCGGCCCGCCGGTCCTGCTCGGCCAGTTCGCGGATCTCCTCGTCGGTGCGGGCGGGGCCGTCCAGCGTGGTGAAGGGTGCGCGCCTGCCGTTCTCGACGACGGAGACGACCCGGCCGTCCGTGAGGGCCGTGAAGCGGGCGGCCAGGTTGGGGTAGAGGGTGAGCAGCCGGGTGGCCGCCGCCGCCAGCCGGTCGGCGTCCACGTCGCCGTCCAGCGTCATCACCTGCTGCTCGACGTAGCTGCCCGTGGCGTCGTCGTCGAAGACGGAGTGGAAGTAGAGGCCCTCCTGGAGCGGGGTCAGCGGGAGGATGTCATGCAGCGCCGGGCCGTCCAGGGCGTCGACGTCGGCCTGGGTCAGCGGCGCGAGCGGGAAGTCGCTGGGCGTGTGGCCGCCGTCTTCGAGCGCGGCGAGTGCGGTGAGGGCCGAGCGGAGGTAGTCGCCGAGGGTGGTGATGTCGTCCTCGGTGAACACGCCTTCGGGCCAGGAGATGGTGGTGACCAGTTCGTAGGCGCCGTTCGCGTCGGGTTCGGCGATCGCGTTGAACTCCAGGGCGCGGGGCAGCCGCATACGGGGGTCACGTTTCTCGCCCAGCTGCCCGGTCGTGCCCGCGAGCTGCCAGTCGCCGGTGCCGCCCGCGTCGAAACGGCCGAGGTAGTTGAAGAGCACCTGGGGTGCGGGGCCGCCGGCCGGTGCGTCGCCGGTCAGGTAGCGCAGGGCCCCGTAGGACAGCCCGCCCGCCGGTACACGGGCGAGGTCCTCCTTGACCGCCTTGAGGGCGGCCGTGAGGTAGTCGGGCGCGGTGAGGTCGCTCGCCGTGCCGGGGTCCACAGTGACCGGGAAGAGAGTGGTGAACCAGCCGACCGTACGCGACAGTTCGGGTTCGAATCCGGTCGCGGCCTTGACGAACCGGCTTTCACGGCCGTGCCCTTCCAGTTCGATGTGGGCGAAGGTCTGGTCCTGGCCCCGGTCGCGTCGCCACCGGGCGAGGGCGACGGCGAGGGCAGTCAGCAGGACGTCGTTGACGCCCGCGTGGAACTTGGCGGGGATCTCGCCGAGCAGCGCCGCCGTGGTGACGGGGTCGACCGGGACGGTCCGGGTCCGTTCGCGGGCCACGGTGTCGGCCGCAGTGAGGGCCCGCCTGCCGATCGGCGCGTCGGCGGCGGGCAGCGCGGCCGCGTGGTGCGTACGGTCCGCGTCGAACGGGGTACGGCCCAGGAGCTGGGTCCACCGCCTGAACGACGTTCCCACCGGCAGCAGTTCGACGGCTCCGCCCGAGGAGCGCTGCCGCCAGGCGGTGGCGAGGTCGCCCATCAGGATGCGCCAGGACACGCCGTCGATGACCACGTGGTGGGCTACCAGGACGAGTTGGCGTGCCGCGCGGCGCCAGACGGCGCGCAGCATGACGCCGTGGTCCGGGTCGAGCGCGGCGGTCGCGAGGGCGACGCAGTCCTCGACCGGGGCGTCGCTCTGTTCCCAGCAGCGGGCGGTCGCACCGGCCTCGGGGATGTCGAAGCCCCAGCGCTCGCCGCGCACCAGCCGGGCGCGGAGCATGTCGTGCCGGGTGAGCACGGCGGTGAGGAGGTCGTCGAGGGCGCCGGGGGTCAGCTCGGCCGGGGCGGTGAGGACGACCGACTGCACGAAGCCGTCGATGGCGTCGGTGGTCTCGCCGAGCCACTGCACGATGGGTGATCCGACGACGGTGCCGGTGGCGACGTCGCCGTGGTCCACGGCGGCGACGGATTCCCGGCTCGCCACCGCCGCCAGCGCTCCGACGACGGTGTGGGTGAAGATCTGGCGTGCGCTGACGTGGAGCCCGGCCTCGCGCAGGGCGCTGAGCAGGGAGATCGCCAGGATGCTGTCGCCGCCGAGTTGGAAGAAGTCCTGGTCCGTGCCGACGGCGTCCAGGCGCAGCACCGCGGCGACGGCCTCGCACACCAGCCGTTCGTTCTCGGTGGTGGGCGCCTGGAGGGCGCCGGTGTCCGTGGTGGGCTCGGGCAGCGCGTTCCGGTCGACCTTGCCGTTGGCGGTGAGCGGGAACTCCGGCAGGACGACGACGTGGGTGGGCACCATGTACTCGACCATGGCGGCCGTGGCCCATGCCTTGACGTCGTCGGCGCTCAGGTCCTTGTGTCCGCCCGCGGGGATGACGTAGCCGACCAGGTAGGTGCCGCCCGCCGTGTTCTTCTTCGCGACGACGCAGGTGTGCCGTACGCGGGGGTGCTCGGCGAGAGAGGCCTCGACGTCCTCGATCTCCAGCCGCATGCCCCGGATCTTGATCTGGTTGTCGGCTCGGCCCAGGAAGTCCAGGGATCCGTCGGGGGCGTACCGCGCCAGGTCGCCGGTGCGGTAGAGCCGGGAGCCGTCGGCGGCGAAGGGGTTGGCGACGAAGCGGGAGGCGGTGAGGCCGGACGCACCGACGTAACCGCGTCCCAGCAGGAGCCCTCCGATGTACAGTTCGCCGCCGACGCCGACCGGGACGGGGCGCAGTTCGTCGTCGAGGACGTAGAGCTGGGTGTTGGGGTTGGCCCTGCCGATCGAGGTGGACAGCCGTGTCGCGGCTCCCCGGTAGATGACGTGGGAGACACCGATGGTCGTCTCGGCGGGGCCGTAGCCGTGGTACAGCGGGATGTCGAGGCGGGTGCGGAAGCGTTCGTACAGCTCCGGGGTGAGGACCTCGCCGCCGCACCAGACGTGGCGCAGGCTGTCGAGGCGGCCGGAGTCGCCCACGATCTCCAGGAGGACGTCCAGCATGGACGACACCAGGTAGGTGAAGGTGACGCGCTGTTCGGCGATGACGCCGAGGAGGTGGTGCGGGTCGCGTTCGCCGCCGGGCCGCAGGACGACGAGCCGGCCGCCGGTGGTGAGCGGCAGGAAGATCTCGTTGACGGAGATGTCGAAGGAGAGCGGGGCCTTGAAGAGCGAGGCGTCGTCGTGGCCGAAACGGAGGATCTCGCGGGACTGCCAGAGCAGGCGCTCGCTGATCGCCTCGTGCCGGATCATGGCGCCCTTGGGCCGTCCGGTCGAGCCGGACGTGAAGATGACGTAGGCCAGCGAGTCGCCGGGGGCGGTCGCGTCGGGCGCGTCCGCCGGACGGTCGCCGTACTTCCAGTCGCCGAGGTCGACGGCGACGGCGTCCGGTTCTCCGGCGTCGGCCTCTCCCGTGGCGTTGAGCTGGAGGGCGATCCGGGCGTCCTCGGCGACGACGGACCGGCGGGCTGCGGGCCATCGGGGGTCGAGGGGGACGAACGCGCCCCCGGCCCGGAGGACGGCGAGGAGGCCGACGACCATCTCGGCGGAACGGCCGAGCGAGATGCCGACGATCTGTTCGGGGCCGAGGCCGCGCTCGATCAGGTGGTGGGCCAGCTGGGCGGACAGCCGGTCCGTTTCGCGGTACGTCAGTGAGCGGTGCTCGTCGACGATCGCGACGGCGTCCGGCCGCAGCCGGGCCTGTTCGGCGAACAGTTCCATGACGGTCGGGCGGGCCCGGTCGGTCCGGGTGTCGTTCCACCGGGCCAGTTCCTCGGCACGTGTCCGGGGGTCGGAGGGGCCGATGGTGCCGAGGGGCCGGTGCGGGAAGTCGGCCAGGTCGTCCAGGGCCCGCTGCGCTTCGGACCGGTCGACGCCGGGCGGCACGGTGATGCCGAGGGCCGGTGCGTCGGTCTCCCACCCCCCGGCGCCGCTGGTGCCGTTGTCGAGCCGGCCGAGGAGGTCGGGGAAGGGGGTGGCGGGGGTGAGGTCCATGCCGTCGGGTCCTGCGCCGGTCGCCCAGTACGCGAGTGAGACGGCGCACGCCTCGACGACGGTCCGTTCGCCGTAGTCGCCGATCCGCCGACGCAACGCGGCCAGCCGAGTGGGGGAAAGCTGTATGCGAGAAGCGCCCGGTTCCGACATCGAAGTCTCAGCATCCTTTCGAGGCTTGCGAGTTGAACGACCGTTGACCTGGTTCTCCGCTAACTTCCCTCGCGCCAGGCGCGCCACAGCCGGGCGTACTGGCCTCCCCGTTCGACCAGTTCGCCGTGTGTTCCCTCCTCCACCACGCGCCCTGCGGAGAGCACGGCGATCCGGTCCGCGGCCATCGCCTGGGTCAGCCGGTGGGCCACGAACAGAGTGGTCCGGCCGGAGCAGGCGGCCAGCACGGCGCGTTCCAGTTCGGCGGCGCCCTCGCTGCCCGCCTCGGCGGTCGACTCGTCGAGCACGACCACCGGTGCCCGGCCGAGCACCAGCCTGGCCAGAGCCAGTTGGGCGACCTTGGTGACGTCGAGGCGCTCGCCTCCCTCGCCGACCGGGGTGTCGAGGCCGTCGGGGAGGGATGCGGCCCATTCCCCCGCGCCGACCGTGCGCAGTGCGTCCATCAGGTCGTCGTCGCTCGCGAGGGGTGCGGCGAGCCGCAGGTCGTCGGCGAGCGGGCCGGAGAACACGTGGGTCTCCTGGGTCAGGATGCTCACCAGGGCGCGGGCCCCGGCCTCGTCCATGCCCGCGAGGTCGTGCGCCCCGATGCGCACCGACCCGGCCTGCGGTCTGCCGATGCCGGCGATGAGTGCGGCCAGGGTCGACTTGCCCGCGCCGGTCGCCCCGACGAGGGCGAGGGAGCCGCCGGCCGGGATGGACAGGGACACGTCCCGCAGCACGGGGTCCTCGGCCCCGGGGTAGGTGAACGTCAGGTCCCGGACCGTGACCGGGCAGGGCGCGACGGCGGCGGTGGCGACCGAGGCGTCGCCCACCAGGCGCTCCTCGGAGGGCTCCGAGAAGACGCCGACCAGGCGGGTGAGGCTCGCGCCGGACTTCTGGGCCTCGTCGAAGGTGAACATGATGGCGCCCAGCGGGGTGAACAGGCGGTGGAACATCAGCGGTGCCGCCGACACCTCGCCGAGGGTGGCGGCGTCCGCCTCCAGCAGGGCGTATCCGACGACCAGGATCAGTACGAGTCCGATGAACTCGGCCCGGTTCTCGCGGCCGACGAACCGGCCGAAGAAGCGGAACACCTCGATGCCGAGGTTGCGCACCCGCCAGGACTCGTCCGTGACCTTCTCGCGTACGGCGTCCTCCATGCGGTAGGCCCGGACCGTGTCGATGCCGTTGAGTCCGCTGATCAGGGCCTGGGCGCGGTCGGCCTGGGCCGTCCGCTGCTTGCGGTAGAGGGGCGCTGAGCGGGGCAGGTACCAGCGCAGTGCCAGTGCGTACGCGGGCAGGGCGCAGGCTCCGGCCAGGCCGAGCCGCCAATCGAGGCCGAACATGCCGATCGTCGCGATGGCGACCAGGACGCCCGCCGAGAACACGGTGGGGACGGCTGTCCGGATGCCCTTGGAGATGACGGCCACGTCGTCGCCGACGCGGGAGAGCACGTCGCCCCGGCCGACCTCCTCGACGCGGGCGCTGGGCATGCCGAGCACGGCGCGTACGGCTTCCTCGCGGAGCCGGGCGAGCAGTTCGGCTCCGAGCTTCCCGATCAGGAAGGTGGAGGCCGCGGTGGCCGCCGCGCCGAGCAGGGCGGCGGCCACCATCAGGATGCCGACGGTGAGGAGTATCGAGCGTGACTCGCCCCCGACGACCCCGTCGACGACCCGGCCGAGCAGGAGTACGGGGAGCACCTGGAGTGCGGCCCCGGCCACCGTGGTGAGGACGGTGGAGGCCGTCAGCCAGGGGGCCTGCCGGCAGTGGCGGGCCACCCAGCCGGCGGCTTCGCCCCCGGTCGCCGTGCGCAGGGTCGTGGGGGCGACGGGGGTGTTGGTGGCAGTCACACGGGGACCGATTCTCGCCGGGGGACGGGCCGTCGGGTCGTCATGGCTACTTGGCCGACTCGACGAGTTCGTCGATCGCGTACGGCAGGGAGAGCAGGGTGCCCTGGGACATCGCGGCGCCGACCGCGGGGCCTTCGCTGTCCAGGAGGTAGGAGACCTTGTCGTTCTTGACGGCCGGCAGGTTGGCGAACAGCTCGAACTTCTTGAGCGCCTCCGTGTCGGCCTTGTCGTTGACGACGAAGATGCGGTCGACGTCGATCAGGTCGATGCGCTCGGGCGAGAGCTCGACGGAGAAGCCGCCGTCGGCGATCTTGTCGATCTCGGTCTGGTAGGTGAATCCGGTGCCCGTGACGAGCCGGCCGCGTACGTCGGTGGAGGTGAAGGCCGAGATGGAGTCCTTGTACCAGGACAGGGCGACGGCCTTCTGCCCGCCGAAGCCGGGGTTGGCCTTCTTGGCGGCGTCCAGCTGGGTCTGGATGCCCTTGATCAGTTCGGCGCCCTCCTTCTCCTTGCCGAGCGCCTTGGCGATGTGCGCCGCGTTGTCCTGCCAGGGGGCGCTGAAGAGTTCCTTCTCGCCCTTGGTGCGGCCGACGGTCGGGGCGATCTTGGAGAGCTTCTCGTAGGCCGCCTCGTCGACCTCGGAGTAGACCGCGATGATCAGGTCGGGGCGCAGCGAGGCGATCTTCTCGAAGTTGGGGCCGGCGTCCCCGTTCTTCATGACGACCTCGGGCCGGGTGTCGCCCCACTTGTCCTTCACCCAGGGCCACTGGGTGTTGATGTCGGGGGTCTGACCGGCCGGGTTCGGGTACTGGTCGACCATGCCGACCGGCTTGATGCCGAACGCCAGGACGGCCTGGTCGTCGGTGTAGCCGACGGTGACGACCCGCTGGGGGGCCTTCTTGACCTCGGTGGACCCGAACGCGTGCTCCACGGTGACCGGGAACGCGCCTTCGGCCGCCGCCGGGGTGTCGTCGTTCTCCTCCCCGTCGGCCGAGTCGTTGCCGCATCCCGCGAGGAGGCCGACGCCGAGGGTGGCAGCGGACACCACCGCGGCCAGTCTCCGCCACGGCTTTCGGGAGGTCGTTCGATGGAGAAGCATCGTCAAGTCCCTTGCTTTCGCGCTGTCCACTGCGCCCCGGTATGAGGGCAGCCAGACTGTACCCCGAGCAAGTCAGGCTAGCCTAGCCTTACCGGTCAACTTTCCACTGGTCAGGACGAGTTGTACCTGCCATATCGTCAAGGTCCTTCGATAGAGTCTCTGTTCGACTCCCGGGCTAGAGTTCGGTTCGCACATGGGCCCGGCCGATCGGAACGATCAGCGGCCGGTCGCCCACCGGGTCGTCGATCACCTTGGCCCGCAGCCCGAACGCCTCGTGCAGCAGCTCCGCGGTGATCACGTCCCGGGGGTGCCCCTGGGCCAGCACGGCTCCCCCGCGCATGACGACGAGGTTGTCGCTGTAGCGCGCGGCCAGGTTGAGATCGTGCAGCACCATGACGACGGTGCAGCCCGACTCGTGCAGATCGTCGACCAGGTCGAGTACGTCGATGGCGTGGGCCAGGTCCAGATAGGTGGTCGGCTCGTCCAGCAGCAGCAGATCGGTGCCCTGGGCGAGGGTCATCGATATCCATACGCGCTGGCGCTGGCCGCCGGACAGGGAGTCCACCGTCCGGTCGGCGAGGTCCGCCACCCCGGTCATGACCAGGGCGCGCCGCACCACGTCGGCGTCGTCCGAGGACCACTGCCGCAGCCAGCTCTGGTGCGGGTGGCGTCCCCGCGCGACGAGGTCGGCGACGGTGAGCCCTTCCGGGGCGACCGGCGCCTGCGGCAGCAGACCGAGCTTCTTCGCCACGTCCTTGGTCCGGAGCGTGCCGATGTCCTCGCCGTCCAGGACGACGGTGCCGCCGGTCGGTTTGAGCAGCCGGGTCAGGGTGCGCAACAGGGTGGACTTGCCGCAGCCGTTGGGGCCGATGATCGTGGTGATCACCCCGGACGGGATGGCCACGTCGAGCTGGTCGATGACCGTCCGGTCGCCGTAGCCGACGGTGATGTCCCGGGCTGCCAGCCGTGGGACGTCCTTGACGCCGGTGTCGGTCCGCGCGGTGAACTGAGCGGCCACGAGCCCCCCTTGTTGAGGTCAGCCTTACTTCTACCATCTACCGGAGGTTCGCCCGCACCAACAGGTAGACGAGGAACGGGCCGCCGATCACGGCGGTGACCACGCCCACCGGCAGACCGATCGGCAGCGCCGCGCGGGCGATCAGATCGGAGCCGGTCAGCAGCAGCGCACCCACCAGGCCGGAGGCGATCAACGGCGGCGTGGGCCAGCGCGCCAGACGCATCGCCACCTGCGGGGCCACCAGCGCGACGAACGGGACCGGCCCCGCCGCGCTCACCCCCACGGCGGCCAGCAGGACCGCACAGAGCAGCAGAACGGCCCGCACCCGGCCGAACCGGACGCCCAGCCCGGCGGCGACGTCGTCGCCGAGGTGCATCGGCTTGAACGGGAAGGCCACGGTGGCCACGACGGCCAGCAGGACGAGCGTGGCCCAGAACGCCACCCCTGCCTCGTCCCAGGACCGGTTGTCCAGCGAGCCGACCAGCCATACCTGGGCGCGCGCCACGTCCCGGATGTCGGCCGAGACCAGCAGCCAGGTCGTGATCGCCTGCATCACGGCGGTCACCGAGATGCCGATGAGGATGAGCCGGAAGCCGTCGACGCCGCGCCGCCAGGCCAGGAAGTAGACCAGCAGCCCCGTGCCGAGACCGCCGAACAGGGCGGCGGCGGGCAGCCCGACCGAGCCGGTGACCGCCGCGGCGGTGCCGCCCGTCGCCGTCACCAGGAACACCGCGACGGCGCCGGCTCCGGCGGTGATCCCGAGGATGTCCGGGCTGGCGAGCGGGTTGCGCGCCACGGACTGGGTGATCGCCCCGGAGACGCCCAGGGCGATGCCCACGACGAGGCCGGCCAGGGCCCGCGGCATGCGGAGGTCCATCACGACGAACTCGTCGACCTGTTCGCCCCGGCCGAGGATGGTGGCGATCACCCGGGAGAGGCCGATGGGGAAGTCGCCGACGCTGATGGAGAGGCAGAAGATCAGGAAGGCCGCCGCCGCGAGGACCAGGGTGACCAGCACGAGCCAGGGCCGCCAGACGAACGACACCGGGCCGAACCGCACCCCTGGCGGCATCGGGGCCTTCGCCTCAGCCGCGTCGACCCCACTGATCCCACCGGCCACTTCGGCCCCGTTCATCCGCTCCCGAACTTTCCTCATGCGCTCTTGAACTTCCCCCGCCACACCAGGACCGCGAAGAAGGGGGCCCCGAGAAGGGCGACCACGACACCCGCCTCCAGCTCGCCCGGCCGTACGACCACCCGGCCCACGATGTCGCAGACCAGCAGGACACCGGACCCGAGGAGACCGGCGTACGGCACCAGCCAGCGGTAGTCGGGGCCGGTCAGGTAGCGGGCCACATGAGCCACCATGAGCCCGAGGAAGGCGATGGGGCCGCAGGCGGCGGTGGCGGCCCCGGCCAGCAGGGTGACGGCGACGATGCCGAGGGTCCGGCTCGCCGCGATGTTCACCCCCAGCGCCCGCGCCACGTCGTCGCCCAGGTTGAGCAGGTTGAGGGCGGGCAGGGTGACCAGCGCCAGGACCAGTCCGACGGCGATGAACCCGGCCACGGGCCAGATGACGTCGAAGCGGACCCCGGCGACGGAGCCCGCGTTCCAGAACCGCAGCGCGTTCAGCGACTCCTTGTCGGAGAGCGCCACGGCCGCGGTCATCGCCGCGAGGAACACGGTGACGCCCTGACCGGCCAGGGCGAGGGTCAGCGGGTTGCCCGCACCCCTGCCGATGCTCGCCAGGCCGAAGACGACGACACCGGCGAGCCCCGCCCCGACGAAGGCGAACCAGACGTACTGGAACGGGTCGGTGAACCCGAACACGGCGATGACCGACACCACCGCGAAGGAGGCCCCGGCGTTCACCCCCAGCAGTCCGGTGTCGGCGATGGGGTTACGGGTGTACCCCTGGATCAGCGCCCCGCCGACCCCCAGGGCCAGGCCCGCCACGATCGCGAGAACCGTCCGGGGCACGCGCACGGTCTGGACGATGAGCCGGATCTCGGTGAGCTTCTGGTCGGGCTCGGGCTCCGCGAACAACCCGTGCCACACCTCGGCGGGGCTCAACGCGCGCGCCCCGACGGCCAGCGACACCGTCGCCGCGACCAGCAGGGTCACCGTGAGGACGACCAGCCCGGCGACCCGGCGCCGGCGGGTGTCCGTCGCCCCCTCCGGCGCGGGGCGCTCCACTGCGGTGGTCAACATGACGACGAACGATATCCCTTTGATCGGACCGGACACGCCCGGCCCGCCCGACGGGTCGACGGGCGGGCCGGGCACCGAACTCGCGGTGTTGCAGCGGCTACTGGGGGCGCGTCTAGTTACCCGCGCCCTCGACGGCCTCGACGACCGGCCGGGGTTCTTCGGAGGTGGGCATGGCCCGCCGGTCGAGCAGCGAGTCGAGGATCTCGCCGACCCGTATCGCGGTGTTGGAGAGCAGCGAGGTGGTGATGCCGTGCGTGTGCTCCGTACCGCCCTGGAGGTAGATGCCGCAGCGCAGGGCGGGATCGGTCGAGATCCGGTAGTCGCGCCGCACCCGTACGCGGCCGGCCTCGTCGCGCAGGCAGTGCTCGCCGACCGGGCCGAGGAGGGCGAGCGGATCGGCGGGGCTGTAGCCGGTCGCGAACACCACGACGTCGGCTTCGAGTTCCGACTCCTCGTCGGTGACCAGGGACCTCACGCTGGCGTGGACGCTGTCGGTCTTCTCCACCACCCCGGTGACCCGGGAGACGTTGAGGAAGCGCAGCCGTTCGGTGCCGAGGACCTTCTCCCGGTACATCTGCCGGTAGAGGTCGTCGATCAGGTCGATGTCCACCACGGAGTAGTTGGTGTTGCCGTGGTAGGCCATCAGCCGGTTCTTGACTTCTTCGGGGGCGGCGAAGAAGTCGTCGACCGCGCCGGGGTCGAAGATCCGGTTGGCGAAGCTGCTGTCGTCGGCGGGGCTGTAGCCGTAGCGGGAGAAGACCGCGCAGACCTCGGCGTCGGGGAACCTGCGGTGCAGGTAGGCGACGTTCTCGGCGGCGCTCTGTCCGGCGCCGACGACGACGAACCGGGAGGGCGAGTCGCCTTCCAGCCCTTCGACCTTGCGCAGCAGATCGGAGTTGTGCCAGACACGGTCGCCGCGTTCCACGCCTTCCGGCATGAGGGGGCGCAGGCCGGTCCCGATGACGAGGTTGCGGGCCCGGTGGACCGAGAGCCCCTCGGCGGACCGGACGGTCACGTCCAGGTACTCCACGGTCCCGTCGTGGAGGTACGGCGTGACCGCGACGACTTCGTGTCCGTAGGAGACCATGTCGTCGACCTTGGCCGCGGCCCACTCGAAATAGTCGTGGAACTCCACCCGCAGCGGGAAGAGGTTCTTGTGGTTGATGAAGTCGATCAGCCGGCCCTGGCTCTGCAAGTAGCACAGGAAGCTGAATTCGCTCGCCGGGTTCCGGAGCGTCACCAGGTCCTTGAGGAAGGAGACCTGCATGGTGGCGTCGTCGATGAGCATGCCGCGGTGCCAGCCGAAGCTCGCCTGCCGCTCGAAAAAGTGGGCGGTGACCGAATCCTGCCTGCCGACTTTGTGGTTGTGCTCGCTGAGCGCGATCGCCATGGCCACATTGGACGGGCCGAAGCCGATGCCGATGAGGTCGTGGACCAGTGGTGTGTCGCCAGGAAGACCCTGAGACATGTCACTCCCATCGTCCGGGAAGTCGCCTGTCAGGCGTGAGGGGAAGGGTTCGGGAAGTGGGCACGCCGACGGGGCCGCCCACTGGAACTTAGGGGAGCCTAAGCTTCGCAACCAGCCTTGTCGATAGGGCACATGGGGCGACAACTGACTGACGTTCCGTCAATATTGGCTCAAAATAAGTGGTGTTACCGAGCCATGCGCGACACCTCACGGCCCCCGCCCCGCAGCGGCCCGCGCACCCGGGACCGGCCAGGGCCGGAGTACGGCCGAATCTTGGCGGCGCCCAGCCCCATGACCGCCGACCGGAGGTCCTTACCGTCCTCTGACGTACGCGCGCCGGACCCCGGCCGGCGGGGCGCCGGGCCCTAGCCTGGCGGTCATGCGCGTACTGGTCACCGGCGGAGCCGGGTTCATCGGAGCACATGTCGTCGCCTCCCTCGCCGCGGCCGGGTACGAGAGCGTGGTGCTGGACGCACTGCTGCCCTCGGCCCATCCGGAGGGAGCGCCCTCGGGGCTGCCGGGCGACCGGGTGGTCGTCGGGGACGTCCGGGACCGGGAGGCGGTGGCGGACGCGCTGGCCGGGGTGGACGCCGTATGCCACCAGGCCGCCATGGTCGGCCTCGGCAAGGACTTCGCGGACGCCCCGCTGTACGTGGGGTGCAACGACCTCGGTACGGCGGTGCTGCTGGCGGAGATGGCGTCGGCCGGGGTCCGGGACCTGGTGCTGGCCGGATCCATGGTGGTCTACGGGGAAGGGCGCTACGACTGCCCCCGGCACGGCACGGTCCGCCCCGGTCCGCGCGCGGAGGCCGACCTGCGGGCGGGGCGCTTCGAGCCGCGCTGCCCGGACTGCGGGGCGGAACTGACGCCCGGGCTGGTGGCCGAGGACGCGCCGGCGGATCCGCGCAACGTGTACGCGTCGACCAAGCTGGCCCAGGAGCACCTGGCCGCCGCCTGGGCGCGGGCCACCGGCGGCCGGGCGGTGTCCCTGCGCTACCACAACGTGTACGGGCCGGGCATGCCACGCGACACCCCGTACGCCGGTGTCGCCTCGTTCTTCCGCTCCGCCCTGGCGCGCGGCGAGGCCCCCCGGGTCTACGAGGACGGCGGCCAACGGCGCGACTTCGTCCACGTCCACGATGTGGCGGCGGCGAACGCGACGGCTCTGGAGGCGGTGCGGGAGCGGCGGCCCGCGTCCTTCGCCGCGTACAACACCGGCAGCGGCGAGCCGCACACCATCGGCGAGATGGCCACCGTGCTGGCCGGCGCGCACGGCGGGCCGGATCCGGTGGTGACCGGGGAGTACCGCCTCGGCGACGTACGTCATGTCACGGCGGACTCGCGGGCGCTGCGCGAGGAGCTGGGCTGGCGGCCCCGGGTCTCCTTCGCGGAGGGCATGAGGGACTTCGCGGCGGCCCCGCTGCGCGATGCGCGGGGCCGCCGGGAGAGCCGGGGTCGCCGGGAGGAGGGAGCCGTCACGCTGTCGGGAGCGTGACCGAGAAGCAGCAGCCGCCCCGGACGTTGCGGACCTCGGCCCGTCCGGCGTGGGCCTCGACGATGCCGCGCACGATGGCGAGCCCGAGGCCCGCCCCGGCCGGCGGGGTACGGGCGTGGCTGCCGCGCCATCCCATGTCGAAGACCCTGGGCAGGTCCTCCTCCGGGATGCCGCCGCACCCGTCGGTCACCGACACCACGACTCCTCCGTCCGAGCGGTGCGCGGCGACGGCCACGGTGCCGTCGGGCGGGGTGCGGCGGATGGCGTTGACGAGGAGGTTACCCAGGACCCTGTTCATCTCCTTGCCGTCGACCTCCACCGGCACCTCGTCGATCCGGTCGCCGACCAGCCGCACCCCGTGCTCCCGGGCGAGCGGGTCGGCTCCGGCCAGCGCATCGCCGACCAGTTCGTCGAGGGAGATCCGGGCAGGCGCCAGGGTGAGCGAACCGGCCTGGATCCGGGAGAGTTCGAAGAGGTCGCCGACCATGGAGTTCATCCGCTCCACCTCGGTCCGTATCTGCCGCAGATAGCGCCCGGAGTCGGCCGCCATGCCGTCCTCCAGCGCCTCGGCCATCGCCCGGAGGCCGGCGAGCGGAGTACGCAGATCATGCGAGATCCACGCGACGAGTTCGCGCCGCGAGGTCTCCAGCGCACGTTCCCGCTCCCGCGAGCTGTCCAGTTTCGCGCTGGTGGCGGCCAGTTCACGGGCGAGCGCGGCCAGCTCCGCCGTGGGCTGTCCGGCGGGCACGGCGAAGGTGCCGCCGTCACCGAACGACCGCGCGGCGAGCGTCAGTTCACGGCTCCGCGCGGCCACCCAGCGGCCCAGCAGGATCGCGGTGGCCAGGGAGATGAGAGCGGCCATCGCGACGACGGTCGTGACGACGTAGAGGTCGTGGGGGGAGAGGAACATCGCCCAGCAGACCGTCAGCGTCCCGGCGAGCATCGCCGCGACGGCCACCCCGGCGACGACGCTGAGCGAGACGACCAGCGAACGGTGCCGCAGCAGGCGCAGGACCCCTGCGCCGAGAAGCCCCGCGGCAGCCGCCCCCAGGAAGGCGAAGAGCGCGATGAGCAGGACGTCGGTCACAGCACCCGGCCCCTCTCCCGGCCCTCGTCCGGGCCCGCCCCCGCATCGGTTCGCGGGCCCTCCGCCTCCGGGTCCAGGCGGTAACCCACGCCCCACACGGTGCGGATCAGCCTGGGGCGGGCCGGGTCCTGCTCGACCTTGCCGCGCAGCCTGCGGATATGGACGGTGACCGTGGAGAGGTCGCCGAAGTCCCAGCCCCAGACCTCCCGCATCAGCTCCTCCCTGCCGAACACCTTTCCGGGGTGTCTGAGGAGAAAGGCGAGCAGGTCGAACTCGCGCAGCGTCAGGGCGAGTGGACGCCCGTCACGGTGGGCCCGCCGGGCCACGGGATCGAGGTCCAGCCCGCCGCCGGACAGCGGACCGGCGTCGTCCACCGGTACGACGGCCCGGGCACGGCGCAGCACGGAGTCGACCCGCAGGACCAGTTCGCGCGGGCTGAAGGGCTTGGTGACGTAGTCGTCGGCGCCGGTCTCCAGGCCGAGGATGCGGTCCTCCTCGTCACCGCGGGCGGTGAGCATGATGACGGGGACCGGCCCGTGCTCCCGCATGCGGCGGCAGACCTCGAACCCGTCCATGGCGGGAAGCATGAGGTCCAGGACGACGAGGTCGGGCCGGCACTCCGCGAACCGTCCCAGTGCGGCGGGCCCGTCATCGGCCTGCTCGACGGCGTAGCCGGCGCGGTGCAGATAGCCGACGACGACTTCGGCGACGGTCGGGTCGTCGTCGACGACGAGAACCCGGCCACGCGGCCTCTGGGGGACGGGCGCCGGAGCGTGGGTGGACGGGTTGTTCTCCATGGGCTCCACTGTGGCACCCCGCTCCCGGCGCACCGGGGCCCGGCCGCCCCCCATCCGGTCGATGTCCATGTTTCGTAAGAACCTGATGCCCTGAATGCCGGAGTTGTCTCCGTAGGGTGAGGCGGGTGACTGATTCTTCTGCCTCCCCTCCGTGCCCGCCCGCCCCGCTCACGGGTCTCCCCAAGGCCGACATCGTCCTGCCGTGCCTCGACGAGGCCGCCGCCCTGCCCTGGGTGCTCGATCGCATCCCCGACGGCTGGCGGGCGATCGTGGTCGACAACGGCTCGACCGACGGTTCGGCCGAGCTCGCCCGGTCCCTCGGCGCGAAGGTCGTCACGGAGGACCGGCGGGGGTTCGGCGCGGCCGCTCACGCCGGGCTGCTGGCCGCCGGGGCCGAGTACGTCTGCTTCTGCGACTGCGACGGCTCGCTGGATCCCGCCCTGCTGACCGGCTTCGTGCGGCGGATCGCGGACGGTGAGTGCGATCTGCTGCTCGGCCGCCGCCGTCCCGAGGGCCGGGGCGCCTGGCCGCCGCACGCGCGCGCCGGCAATCTGGCGCTGGCCCGGATGCTGCGCCGCCGCACCGGCCTGCGCCTGCACGACCTCGGGCCGCTGCGGGCGGCCCGCCGCACCGATCTGCTGTCCCTGGACCTCACCGACCGGCGCAGCGGCTACCCGCTCCAGATGGTGGTCCGGGCCTCGGACGCCGGGCTGCGGGTCGCCGAGAGCGACGTCCCCTACCGGCCGCGGACCGGGAAGTCGAAGGTGACCGGCACCTGGCGCGGGACCTGGCACGCGGTGCGCGACATGCGGGGCGTCCTGCGCGAGCCACCGGCGGACGCCGCGCCCGGCCGGGCCGCCCACGCGGGGGCGGGGGCCCTGCGATGAGCACGTACGGGCCGATGCCGACGGGGCCTACGGAGCTGCTGGTCATCGCGAAGGAGCCGGTGGCCGGACGGGTCAAGACCCGGCTCTGCCCGCCCTTCTCCCCCGTCGAGGCCGCCGAACTGGCGACCGCGGCGCTCACGGACACCCTGGAGACCCTGCTCACCCTTCCCGCCCGACGGCGGGTCCTGGTCCTCGACGGGCTGCCGGGCCCCTGGACGTCCCCGGGGTTCGAGGTGGTGCCGCAGAGCGCGGGCGGTCTGGACGAACGTCTCGCGGCGGCCTTCGGCGGGTGTACCGGGCCGGCCCTCCTGGTCGGCATGGACACCCCGCAGCTGACGGCCGGACTGCTCGCCCCCGCTCTCGCCCCGGACGCCTGGGACGGCTGCGGGGCCTGGTTCGGTCCGGCCGAGGACGGCGGATTCTGGGCCCTGGGCCTGGCGGAGCCCGATCCGGCTCTGCTGCGCGGGGTGCCGATGTCCCTCCCGGAGACGGGCGCGGTGCAGCGGCGCAGGCTGGTGGAGGCGGGGCTCGTCGTGCGCGATCTGCCGGTACTGACCGATGTGGACACGGCGGCCGACGCCCATCGGGTCGCGGCGGCCGCGCCGGGCGGCCGGTTCGCCGGCGTGCTGGGCCGACTGACCGGGGCGGGGGCGCGATGAGTACGACCGTGCCCCCGTCCGGGCTCGCGGCGCCGGCCCCCGCCGAATCCGCCGAGACCGGTACGGGTCCGGCCGCGACGCGCACCACTTCCTGGGGCGCCGACCCGTACGCGAACGCCCTGCGCACCGGCCGCGGACCGCTGTTCCTGCGCCGCAGCGACGGCTGGCTGCTGCCTCTGGACGTGGAGCGCTGGTGCTCCGACGCCGGCTCCGCCGACCTGTCCGCGCTGCACCGGTGCGAGGGGCCGGTGCTGGACATCGGCTGCGGGCCGGGTCGGCTGGTCGCCGAGCTGGCCTCGCTCGGGCACCGGGCACTGGGCATCGACGTCAGCGAGACGGCGGTGGCCCGTACGCGCGGTCTCGGTGGCGCGGCCCTGCTCCGAAGCGTCTTCGACCCGCTGCCCGGGGAAGGCCGTTGGGGCACCCTTCTGCTTCTCGACGGCAACATCGGCATCGGCGGGGACCCGGCCGCCCTGCTGGACCGGGCGGCCGATCTCCTCGCCGTCGGCGGGCTGTTGATCGCCGAGACCGCCCCCGTCGATGTGGACGAACGGGTCCGGGTCCGGCTCGACGACGGCCGGGGCGGACCGGAAGCGAGTGCCGCTCCCGCCGCGCGCGAGGCCGCCGGCGAGCCGTTCCCCTGGGCACGGATCGGAACGCCGGCTCTGCTGCGGCACGCCGGCGCGGGCGGCTGGCGTACGGCTGATCAGTGGGGCGCGGAGGGGCGGACGTTCGTGTCGCTGCGCCGGCCCGTCCGGGAGCGGAGCGCCCGGACCAGCAGCCAGAGCGCGGAGAGCGCGAAGAGTACGCCGGAGATCAGCAGCCAGTTGCCGAAGTAGACGTCCGGGGTGGTGCCGGCGGCGGCCTCGTACCGCCGCTCGGTCCGCCGGGCGATCAGCGGGAACCAGATCAGCAGGAGCAGCCCGGAGAGGAACACCGGTACCCGGACGAAGTTCACCAGGGCCGTCCGGGGGCCGAGCGCGGCGCGCAGCGCCCGGTCGGCCCCCGCGTACACCGGGAGCAGTACCAGATCGTGCAGGACGGCCGACCCGGCGAACCAGAGCAGTACACCGACGGTGTCCCCGTCGAGCAGCCGTACGCCCGCGTAGCCGGCCAGACAGAACGTGGCGGCGAGCAGGATCAGGTGGAGCGGGCCCTCGCCGTACAGCCGGCGGGGTGAGAAGCGCCCGCGGCGGGGTCGGGCGGGAGACGGTGGCACGGCTCGGGTGGACATCACAGCTCTCCGAACGTCAGGGTCTCGACCCACTTGGTGTTCAGCACCCCGGGCGCGGCGGGGACGATGATCCGGGCCGGGTAGCCGTGGTCGGCCGACAGCGGGGCGCCGTTCACCTCCAGCGCGAGCAGCGAGCGGCCGTCACGGACCTGGTTGTCACGCAGCGCGGCCTTGCGGAAGGAGCCGCTGCGCTGGAGCGACTCGACGAAGACGCCCGGCGGCCGGTCCGCGAATCCGGCGAGCGCCGCCAGATGGGCGAGCCGCACCCCGCGCCACTGCTGGTCCGAGGTCGACCACCCCTCCACGCAGGCGATCGGGAGCGCCGCGGTGTGCTGTTCCATGGCCAGTAGTTCGGCCCGGGAGAAACGGAACTCCCCGGCCGGCCCCCGTACCGTCAGCCGCCAGTTCTCACCGGTGTCGGCGGGTGTGATCCGTACGGCGGCGGCGGTCTTGTTGACCTGGAAGGCGTTCGGCCCCGGCCCCGGATCGGTGCCGCCGCGCGGGGTGAGGAGCGCGATGCGGCGCAGCGGCCCGTCGAAGCTGCGGCCGGCGGAGGTGATCAGGAGAAGCAGGGAACCGGCCCCCACCATGGCCAGCGCGCCGCGCCGGGACAGGGTGGCGGGCAGCGGGTCGGGGGCGGCGAGGGTGTCCGCCTCGCCGCGCGGCACACCGTTGCGCAGCACTCGAACGGCCTGCGGCGCCTTGAGGGCCGTATGGGTGACGAACCCGGCCAGGAAGACCCAGGCGCCGTAGAAGTGCAGGGGGTAGAAGGACCCGGGGAAGATGTAGTCCAGCTGGATGTTGAGCAGCCCGGTGAGGAACTGGAACAACGCCCCGCCGATGAGCAGTACGAGCGAGATCCGCTCCAGGGCGTGGCCCACGGAGCGGGCGGGCGGCAGGGCGAAGAGCCGGGGGATCACCGACCAGAGTTTCGCGAGCAGGACGGGCACGAGCACGATGCCGACGGTGACGTGCAGGCCCTGGGTGAGCCGGTAGAGCCAGTGCGGTCCCGTCGGCCAGGAGAACAGGTAGAAGCCCAGCAGGCCCTTGTCCGGCGTCTTGTCGTTGACCCGGTTCAGGTCCGGGTTGTAGGCGGCGTACGAGAGCAGACCGGTGACGAACAGCAGGGTGAGCCCCGCGAGCAGCACGACGCCGAGCACGGCGGTGAAGCGCGCCCCGCGGACGGGGCTGCGCCAGAATCCCGGGTTCGCGGGAGTGCGCAGGGTGCTGAGCCTGTCGGGGAGCGAGCGGATACGGCGGCGTTCGGGCATGAGGCCGACGCTAGGCGCGGAACACCGTCCACGGGCGGTTACGACTCCTGACGGAATTCTGACGTCGCGGCCGGACGAGGCGGCGGACGTCACCGTTCGGGAGCAGCGGGGAGGAGCGGATCTGACGGTTCGGTGACGCGGCCCCGCCGGACCGCCCGATCGCCGCACGATGTGCATAACGTGCCAGCGTGAAGACCGAGGACGTCACCCCCACGGACACCGCCGACGGCACCGGACACGGCCCGCCCGCGCCGCCGGACCGCATCGACGAACGCGCCCGGCGCGCCCGGCGGGCGGACCTGATCACCGCCGCCGCGGGCGTGCTGCTGGTCGTCGCCGCCGTGCTCATCGGCCGGGTCATCCAGGACCGGTACCAGACCCTGTTCGCGCAGTGGCCGCCCTTCCTGGCCTCCTGGGACCCCCACCTGGGCCCCGGCACCCCCGCCGCGCTGACCATGGCCGTCCTGGTCGTCGCGTACGGCCCGTCACTCGCCGCCCGGCTGCCCTGGCGCGGGCTCCTCGTGACGGCCTGGGCCGGATCCATGGCCTGGGTCTTCTCGATGGCGCTGATCGACGGCTGGTACCGGGGCGTCGAGCGGAGGCTCACCACCAAGCACGAGTATCTGCAGGTCATCGACCGCTTCGCGGACATCCCCGCCACGCTGCGCGGCTTCACCGACCACATCCTGTTCGACGCGCCCGACAACTGGCCCGCCCATGTGGCCGGGCATCCGCCGGGCGCCACGCTGACCTTCGTCTGGCTGGACCGCGTCGAGCTCGGCGGCGGCGCCTGGGCGGCGGTCTGGTGTGTCGTGGTGGGCAGTTCGGCGGTGCTGGCCGCCCTGATCACCGTCCGGGTACTGGCCGACGAGCGCTTGGCGCGACGTGCCGCGCCCTTCCTCGTCCTCGCCCCGGCCGCCGTCTGGGCGGGCGTCTCCGCCGACGGCTACTTCGCGGCCGTCGCCGCCTGGTCGGTGGCGCTGCTCGCCCTGGCCGCCACCCGCCGGGTCCGCTTCCCGGCCCTGGCGGCGGCCGGCGGGGGTCTGCTGTTCGGGTGGACCTGCTACCTGAGTTACGGGCTGGGGCTGATGGCGGCGGTCCTGCTCGCGGTCCTGGTGCTCGCCCGGACCGCACGCCCGGTGCCGGTGTTCCTGCTCGGCGCGCTGGTGGTGCCGGTGGCCTTCACCCTCGCCGGGTTCAACTGGTGGACCGCCTACCACCTGTTGGTCGAGCGCTACTACCAGGGCGCGGGGGGCGTCCGCCCGTACGGCTACTGGGTGTGGGCCAACCTGGCCTGCGCCACCGTCGCGGCCGGGCTCGCCGCCGTCGCCGGGCTGCGCCGGAGCGCGGTGGCCGCGCCCGGTGCCGTACGGGCCCTGCGGGGCGGATCCGGGGCGGCTTCCCCGGAGGGTCGGCTGGCGTTGCTCGTCCTGGCGGCGCTGGTGGCGCTGCTCGCCGCCGACCTCTCCGGGATGAGCAAGGCGGAGACGGAGCGCATCTGGCTGCCGTTCCTGCTGTGGCTGCTGCCCGCTACGGCGCTGCTGCCCCGCCGGGGCGTGCGGTGGTGGCTGGTCGCCTCGGCGGTTCCGGCCCTGCTCGTCAACCACCTGCTGTGGACGGGGTGGTGAGGTCCGGGACGGGGTGAGCGGCCCTCACTCGGTCATTTGGTGTCCAGGTCCCGGCGGCGGAAGCCCGCCAGTCCCAGCGCGATCAGTCCGGCCGCGACGGCGGTCAGGGCGAGCAGCGGGGTCCAGGCCATGGGGGCGGCCGGGAGCCGGGGCACATGGCCGAAGGGCGACAGGTTCGTCAGCCCGTCCGGGAGCCGGAGGATGGGTCCCAGGTATCCGACGAGGAACGCGTACACGGGCACGATCCAGGCCACCGCCCCCGCTTTCGGGAACCAGCCGAAGAGCAGCACGGCCACACCGACGGTGACCCACAGGGCCGGGGCGTACGCGGCCGCCGCCAGGGTCAGTTCGAGGACCAGGCTCCCGTCGCCCGCCGACGCGGCGCCCGAGACGCCGAAGCCCAGCCCGGCCAGGAGCAGCAGCACCGTGCCGCCGGTCAGGGCGACGGCGATGTGGCTGCCGAGCCAGCCGCTGCGGGAGAGGCCGGTGGCCAGGAGCGGTTCGGCGCGGCCGGCGTTCTCCTCGGCGCGCGGTCGCAGCGCGGCCATCACCACGTAGACGGCGGCGACGACCGCGACGACGACCATCACCATCGACGCGAACGACTCGGCCACGGTGGCGCCGCCGATGTCCTTGAGCGCCTCCTGGAGCTGCTCGATGCTCTTCACCATGTCGGCGGCCTCGCCGAGGATCGAGCCGTACATGACGCCCATCAGGCACAGCCCCGCGGCGAAGCCGAGCAGGGTCGCCCGGTGCAGCCGCAGGGCGAAGCCGAGGGGCCGGGTGAGTGCGTCGGAGGCGGTACGCCGGCCGAGCCGTGCGGGACGCAGGCCCGCGCCGACATCGCGCCGGGTGCTCAGGACGAAGCCGTAGGAGGCGGTCGCGGCGGCGAGGAGGAGGCAGAGGGCGAGCGGCCACCACCGGTCGTCGACGAAGACGTAGGTGCGCTGGATCCAGCCGATCGGGCTGAACCAGGACAAAGCGTCGTTGCCCACGTCGCCGGAGGCCCGCAGCACGTAGGCCACGCCGATCGTCGCGAGCGCCAGGCCCGACGCGCCCCTGGTGTGCGCCGTGATCTGCGCGGTGATCGCGGCGGCACCGGCGAAGACGAGCCCGATCGCGGCGTGTGCGAGGCCGTACAGCAGCGCCCCGCCCGGACCGGTTCCGTCGATGCCCGTCGCGGTGAGGCCCAGGGCCAGCAGCAGGGCGAGGCCGAGGTTGGCCACGACGGCGACGGCCAGGGCGGCGGCGAGGTGGGCGTGGTGCCCGACGACGGTGGAGCGGACGAGTTCGGCGCGGCCGGTCTCCTCCTCGTCCCGAGTGTGCCGGGTGACGGTCAGGACGCTCATCAGGCCGACCAGGACGGCCATGAAGCCGAGCATCTGGTGGCCGAGCATCGCGCCCTCGGTGTAGTCGGAGAGGTAATGGCGGGGGCCGGTCATGGCGAGCGCGGCCGGACTGTCCATGGAGCTGACGGCCGCGGCGCGGTCCTCCGGAGTGGAGTACAGCGTCTTGTACTCGGCCGCCGTGGCAAGGGTGCCGAGAGTGAGAGCGAGCAGCCATACGGACCCGCGGACGCGGTCGCGTCGCAGGTTGAACCGGAGAAGGGTCCCGGTGCCGGTGAAGGCGGCGGGCTGGATCCTGGCGGGCGTGGACCTGCCGGGGGCGTCGAGGGGTGTGGCGACACCGGTCATCGGGCAGCGCCTTCCGAGGTGGCGGAGGAGGCGAGTTCGTCGCCGTAATGACGCAGCATCAGCTCTTCGAGCGTCGGCGGGTGGCTGGTCAGACTGCGGATGCCGAACTCGCCGAGCCTGCGGATCGCCGCGTCGAGGTGGGCTCCGTCCACGGCGAAGTGCACCCTCAGGTCCGTCGCCCTCAGCGCGTGGACACCGGGCAGGGCGTCGAGTCCGGTGACCGGGCGTTCGGTCTCGGCCTCGACGGTCGTCCGCGTGAGGTGGCGCATCTCGCCGAGCGTGCCCGACTGGACGGTGCGGCCCCGGCGGACGATGCTGACGCGGTCGCAGAGCTTTTCGACCTGGGCCAGGATGTGGCTGGAGAGCAGCACGGTCTTCCCCGCCTCTTTCGCCTGGAGGATGACGTCCTGGAAGACGACCTCCATCAAGGGGTCGAGGCCCGCCGTGGGCTCGTCGAGGAGGAGCAGTTCGGCATCGGATGCGAGGGCGGCGACGATGGCGACCTTCTGCCGGTTGCCCTTGGAGTAGGCGCGGCCCTTCTTGAGCGGGTCGAGGTCGAACCGTTCGACGAGGTCGTCGCGCCGCCGCCGGTCGAGGCCGCCGCGCAGCTTCGCCAGCAGGTCGATGGCCTCTCCTCCGGTGAGGCCCGGCCACAGCTCGACGTCCCCGGGGACGTAGGCGAGCCGCCGGTGCAGTTCGACCGCGTCCTTCCACGGGTCCCTGCCGAGGAGCTGGACACCGCCGGAGTCGGCCCGCAGCAGACCCAGCAGGACGCGGATCGTCGTGGACTTCCCCGCCCCGTTGGGTCCGAGGAAGCCGTGGACCTCGCCGGCCTCCACGTCGAGGTCGAGGCCGGTGAGGGCGTGTGTCGGGCCGAACGACTTGTGCAGCCCGGAGATGGTGATGGCCTTCTTCATGTTTCGAAACTACGCTTCTTTCAGAAATGTGTGAAGTTAAGGAAGCGTATGAATCGCTCGTAGACTGGCCGGAGGCACGGGCGGCACACGAGCGCCGGAACCACGGAGACCGAGGTCGGAACATGGATGATCGGCGGACGGACAACCGCACGGACGGCGACGACGAGGCGGCGGCCGTCTCCCGGTTCGTGGAGCGGTTCGCCGCCCAGCTGGTCCAGGCGGGCATGGCCCGCATGCCGGCCCGCGTCTTCGCGGCCCTGCTCTCCTCGGAACAGGGCTCGCTCACCTCGGCCGAGCTGAGCGAGCAGCTGAAGGTCAGCCCGGCAGCCGTGTCGGGAGCCGTCCGCTATCTCGCCCAGGTCAACCTGGTCACCCGCGAGCGGGAGCCGGGGTCCCGGCGCGAGCGCTACCACGTCCGGGGCGACCAGTGGCACAACGCGCTGCTCGAACGGGACGCCTTCCTGAGGAACTGGCAGACCACGATGCAGGAGGGCGTGGAGCAGTTCGGACTCGACACCCCGCAGGGCCGCCGGATCAACGACACCCTGGAGTTCTTCCGGTTCCTGGAGAAGGAGCTCGGCTCGCTGATGCAGCGGTGGGCCGCGCACCGGGCTGAGCACCTCGACGGCTGAGCACCTTGGGGGCGAGGGGCTCCCCGGCGGCCCAAGGCCTTACCCGACGCTCACCGCATCCCCGCCGTGCTGGCGGGCCGTACCGCGCCCGCGCCGAAGCGGGCCCGGGCGCGGTCGGCCGCGGCCTCGATGCGGCGGGCCCGGTCGTCGTCGGGGCCGAAGGTCAACTGCCTGGAGGCGGAGGCGGCGTCGCCGAGTTCGCCCGCGCGCAGGGCGAGCGAGCGGACCCGGGCCCGCTGGAGTCCCAGAGCACCGTGCAGCGCGTGGGCCGTGGCGCGGATCCGGGGGGTGTGCGCGGTGGCCTCGGGCAGGGTGCGGCTGCGGGTGATCGACGCGTGCCCCGTACGGTCGGCGTACTGGACGGTCAGGGTCAGCACCCGGCAGGTCTGCCGCTCGTCGCGGAGGCGGGCACCGAGCTGTTCGGTCAGGTGGGTCAGGGCGGCCTGCCGGCGGGCGGCGTCGGACTCGTCGCGTTCGAAACGGTGTTCGGCATCGACCGTGCGGGGCGGGGCGCCGGCGGTGACGCGGGTGGGGTCGATGCCGGCCGCGCGGTCGCGCAGTTCGCGCCCGGAGGCCGCGCCCAGGATGCGCTGGAGGGTGAGCAGCGGGGTGGCCGCGATCCGGTCGGCGGTGCGCAGTCCGTACGAGGCCAGGGTGCGGGCGGTGGCCGGGCCGACGCCGGGCAGCGCGGCGGCGGGGAGCCCGGCGAGGAACCGGGTGACGGCCTCGGGGTCGTCCGGGACCGTGCGGATGGCGCCGGGTTCCCCCCGGTGGGCGGCGAGCCGGGCGAGCAGCGGGTTGGGGCCGATGCCGACCGTCACGTCGAGGCCGTGGAGCGCGGCCGCGCGCATCCGGATCAGGGCCGCGAGCCCGGCGGCGTCGCGGTCGAAGTAGCGGGTGCTCCCGGACACGTCGGCGAGGGCCGCGTCCGGCGGCAGGGCCTGGGCGACGGGGGTGAACTCGCCGACCATGTCGAGGAGTCGGCGGTATACGGGATCCGGCTGCGGGTCGCCGAAGTGGAGGTAGAGGATCATCCCGGTCACCCCGCGCTTCCGGGGCTCGCGTGGTGGAAGGACCGTCCGTCGAGCGCGTCGAGGGCGGGCAGACCGGCGGAGGCGGGTGTGCCGGGCGGCTGGAGGTCGGCCCAGGGGTGCAGGGCGAAGCCGTTCGGCTGGGTGAGGGTGCGGTGCGGCATGGCCCTGCGCGGGGTGGAGTCGGCGCGGGTGAGCCGGTCGGCGACGGCGGCGGGGCCGCCCTCGCGGTACAGGTCGATCAGCTCGGCCAGGTTCCAGGCGGCCGTGCCGGTGATGCTGAACGCGCGCGGCGGACGGCGGGTGAGGGTGCCGCGTACGAGCAGCAGGCTGCTGTGGAACACCGTATGGGCGCAACGCCCGTGGCTGTCCTCGAAGAACGCCAGGTCGGACAGGCCGGTGGGGTCGTCCAGGGTGGCGAAGATGACGCGCTTGCCGGAGCGGATCGGCGGGGTCTGGGTGGCGACCTTGACGCCGGCGACGAGCACGGTGGAACCGTGCCGGAGGCCCGCCAGATCGGCGGCGGGGGTCGCGCCGATGTCGGCCAGCAGGGAGCGGTGCTCGTCGAGGAGGTGGCGGGAGATGTCCATGCCGAGTACGTCGAGTTCGGCGGCGAGCTGTTCGGACGCGTCCATGGCCGGCAGGCCCGTGACGGCGTCGGCCGTGCTGCCGATGCCGTCGCCCTCCGACTCGGAACAGGTGTCCACCGTGCCTTCCGTGCTCCCCGTGTCCGTCATGGGGAGCTGACCGGCGGTGGATCCGCCCGCGCCGCGCCCGGCACGGTGCAGCTCGGCGACCTTCAGCAGAAGCTCACGGCGGGACCCGAACGCGCTCAACGCACCGACCCGGGCGAGGCGTTCAGCCAGCGGGCGGCTGGGCCGGGCGCGCTGCCAGAAGTCCTCGACCGAGGCGTACGGCTGCCCGGCCACGATGCGTCCGCTCTCGGCCTCGGTGATGCCGCGCACCTGCGCGAGACCGATCCGCACCCCCCACTTACCGGACACCAGTTCGATTATGTGTGCGACCTGGGAGCGGTTGACGTCGGGCAGCAGCAGCGGCACCCCGTGACGCCGGGCGTCCGCGGCCAGGACCCGCTTGTGGTACATCCCCGGGTCGTGCGTGAGCAGCCCGGCGAGCAGAGCCGCCATCCGGTGGGCCTTGAGCCAGCTCGACTGGTAGGCGGGCTGCGCGAAGGCCGCGGCGTGCGCCTTGGCGAAGCCGAAGCTGCCGAAGTTCTCCAGGGTCTTCCACACGTCCCGTACGACCTGGACCGAGTAGCCGCGCCCGCGCGCCCGGTCGGCGAACCAGGCGCGGACCCGGCCCTGCCGCTCGGGGACGGACAGGGCGCGGCGGGCCTCGTCGGCCGTGCCCCGGTCACAGCCCGTCATCGTCGCCATGATCTTGATCACCTGTTCGTGGTAGACCACCTGCCCCTCGGTCTCCGCCAGGATCTTCCGCAGGTCGCTGTGCGCGTAACGGGTCACGCTCCGGCCGTCCCGGGCCTTGATCAGCGGATCCACCATGTTGGCCGCGACCGGTCCCGGCCGGAACAGGCTGATGTCGAGCGCCAGGTCGCCGAACGACCGCGGCCGCAGGTTCCGTACCAGCTCCCGCTGGCCGGGGCTCTCCAGCTGGAAGGTGCCCAGGGTGTCCCCGGAGGAGATCAGGTCGTACGTGGCCGGGTCGTCCGGCGGCACCTGTGCGGGATCGTCCAGGTCGACGGGTTCGCCGGTGACGCGTTCGATCTCGGCGGCCGCGTGGGCGAGCGCCGACTGCATCCGTACGCCGATGACGTCGATCTTCGGGTGCCCGGTGTCCTCGATGTCCTCCTTGTCGAACTGGGACATGGCGATGTTCTCCACGGTGGTCGGCGCCAGCGGAGTACGCCGACCCAGCGCCGCGTCGGAGACGAGCAGCCCGCACGGGTGCATCGCCGCCTCGAACGGCAGCTCGTCGAGCGCCTCCACCAGCTCCCAGAGCCGCCCGTGGTCCTCGGCGGCGACCTCGCGCAGCTCCGGCAGCTCGGCGAGCGCGGCCCGTACATCCTTGGCCCGGATGTGCGGGAACGCCTTGCCCAGCCGGGCCGCCCGGTCCGGGGCCATGCCGCGGGCGCGGGCCACGACCTCGATCGCCCCGCGCGCCCGGTAGGTCTTGTAGACGGCGAGCGTCGCCACCCGGTCGGCCCCGAACCTCTCCCGTACCGCCTGGTAGACCTCCAGGCGGCGGGCGGACTCGACGTCCAAGTCGATGTCGGGCAGGGCCGAGCGGTGCTCGGACAGGAAGCGCTCCATCACCAGGCCGTGCGCCACCGGGTCGACCGGGCTGATCCCCAGCAGATGCGTGACCAGCGAGCCCACGCCCGAGCCGCGCGCGGCCACGCGGACGCCGAGCCGCCGGGCCTGGGCCGCGACCTCGGCGACGGTCAGGAAGTATCCGGCAAAGCCGTGCCCGGCGATGATCCGCAACTCGTCCTCCAGTCGGTCCCAGCGCTTCCCCTCCCGGTGGTAGCCGTGGCCGAGCATGCCCGCCGCGCACCGGTCCGCGAGCGCCCGGTCCGCCGTGTCGGCGCTCGCGCCCACGAGCTCGGGCTCCGGGAGGTTCAGCCGGCCGAGTCCGAACGCGCCGCCCGGATCGACCACGCACGCCTCGGCCGTCTCCTCGGTGGCCGCGAGCAGCCGCCGCGCGTCCCCGCTCCGGCCGCCCGCGGCTTCCGCGATCCGCCCGGCGATCCGCTCCATCTCCCCGCTGTCCTTGAGCCACCGCTGTCCGGTGTCGAGCCGGGACGCGTCACGGGCGTCGATCGGCACCAGGAGGCGGGCGGAGTCCAGGATGTCGGCGACCTCGCCCCGGTCCGGGTCGGTGTAGCGCACGGCGTTGGTGAGCACCGGGGCCACCTGCTGCTCGGTGGCGAAGCCCAGCATGCGTGCGGCCAGCCGCAGCGACCCCGGGCCGGTGCCGGACCGCCCGTGCCAGGACGTCGCGATGCGCAACGACCGGCCGAACCGCTCACGCCAGGGCCCCAGCAGGACCGCGGCCCGGTCCGGCCGCCCCGACGCCAGCGCCTGCCCCACCTCGGAGTCCGCCCCGAGGAGGACGAACAGCTCGTCGTCCGGACAGGACAGGTCCTCCCAGGTGACGCCCTGGTCCGACGCCGCCGTCACCAGCCGGCACAGCTCGGCCCAGCCGCGTTCGGTGCGGGCCAGGAACACCGCGCGCTGCGGTGCCTCGGCGACGAACGCACCGCCCCGGGAAGGAGAGGTCCGCTGCCGTTTCCCCGGACCGGGACCGGGACCGGGCACCGGTACGCCGGGCACCGCCAGATCGACGCCGAACAGCGGCCGGATCCCGGCCTCCGCACACGCCTTGGCGAAGCGCACCGCGCCCGCCAGGGAGTCCCGGTCGGTCAGCGCCAGGGCGTCGAGGCCCCGCTCGGCGGCCCGCTCGGCCAGCGCGGACGGATGGCTGGCCCCGTACCGCAGCGAGTAGCCGCTCGCCGCATGGAGGTGCGTAAACGACATACACACCTCCCGTTACCCATGAACCCCCCTTTACGGATCTCTGCCATCTCATCCGGATTCATCAAGGTTCATCAAGATTCATCGGGATGAGGAAGAAGCACTCTAACCCCATGTTCGCATATTCGTTCGAATCAAGCGCGGAGCGGGAACGCCCACGGGTCGCCGGCCGACCCGAATGGCGTACGCGGTCGGGCAGGCGCAGAGTGAGTGAGGGGACCGCACGGGCCGGGAGGGGGAAAGGCCCGCGGCAATGACTCTCTGTGAGGCAGACATGGCCGACACGAAAACCCTGAACGCAGGCACCACGACCGACCGGGGCTCGGAAGGGTCCCGCGACCGCGGCAGGACGACCATCAGCGACAACGTCGTGGCCGCCATCGCCGGCATCGCGATACGGGAGACCGAGGGCGTCCACTCGACGGGCCGAGCGGCGTCGAAGGCCCTGGGGGCCGTCACCGGGCGCATGCCCGGCTCCGCGAGCTCCTCCGCCGCGGGGCGCGCCGTCAAGGTGGAAGTGGGAGAGAAGCAGGCCGCGATCGACGTCGACGTCAAGGTGGAGTACGGCACACCGATCCACGAACTCGCCGACCGGATCCGGGCCAACGTCACGGACGCCGTGGAGGCGATGACGGGGCTGGAGGTCGTCGAGATCAACATCGTCGTCTTCGACGTCCACATACCCGGTGACGATGACGACGACGATTCCGACGATCAGGGCGGGTCCGGCTCGGGTGGAGGCTCTCCTCGCGTGCGATGAGCACATGCGGTGAGCACATGCGGCGAGGGGCCGTTCACGGTTGACCGAAGGCAGAGGCAGGAGAGAACATGCCCGACAGCCAGGGCGGGCGCCGGGGCCGCCGCGCTCCCGCCCGCCCTCTGCACGGGCGGACCGCCGTCGTCACCGGTGCCGCTCGGGGCATCGGTGAGGCGCTCGCCCACAGCCTCTCCCGTGCCGGGATGCGCGTCGCCCTGCTGGGGCGGGAAAGGGCGGCCCTGGAGAGGGCGGCCGAGTCCCTCCCCGGTCCGAGTATCTGTGTCGAGTGCGACATCACCGACCGCACGGCGCTCGCCGACGCCGCACACCGCGTGGCGGCCGGACTCGGGCCCGCCGACGTGGTGGTGGCCAACGCCGGCATCGCGGTGAGCGGCCCGTTCGACCGTACCTCCGGCGAACTCTGGCAACGCGTCATCGACGTCAACCTCATCGGCTCCGCCAACACGGCCCGCGCCTTTCTGCCCCAACTCACCGCCACCCGCGGATACTTCCTCCAGATCGCCTCGACCGCCGCGTTCGGCGCGGCACCCATGATGAGCGCGTACTGCGCCTCCAAGGCCGGAGCGGAGTCGTTCGCCCTCGCCCTGCGCGGCGAGGCCGAACCGGACGGGGTCCAGGTCGGTATCGCGTATCTGCACTGGACCGGAACCGACATGCTCACCGGCATCGACGACAACCCCGTCCTGGCAGCCCTGCGCCGCAACCAGCCCCGCCCCGCCCGCCGGGTCCACTCCCCCGACCAGGTAGCCCGGTGGCTCACCCGGGGCATCGCCCACCGCACCCCGAACATCTACGCACCGCCCTGGCTCCGCTGGTGCCAGCCTCTGCGCCCCCTGTTCCCCGCGCTCGTCGCACGGGCCACCCGCCGCGAGCTACGGGGCCTTGCCGGCGAGGACACGTCCTCCCCCGCCGAAGTCCTGGGCGTCGGAGGCCGCGCCGACTGGAACGCCTCCCGGGCGTCGCGGCCGGCTGCCCGGCCCGACCGCTGGTCCCAGCCGGACAAGTAGCCCGGACCGCCCCCGACACGAGCCGGGCTTCTAGGATCTGCGGCATGGCAACACGACTCGTGCAGATCAACATGAAGGCCCATGACGACGCCGCGCTCGGCCGGTTCTGGGCGGAGGCGCTCGGCTGGGGTATCGACAGCGAAGGGCCCGGGGTGACCAACCTCGAGCCCGTGGGCTTCAGTTACCCCGACCCCGCGGCCGTCTGCATCGACATCATCGCCCGCCCGGAGCCCAAAACGGTCAAGAACCGTGTGCACCTCGACCTGGCCACCACCTCGACCGCCCATCAGGAGGAGCTGGTCGCACGCCTGAAGAGCCTCGGCGCGACGCCCGTCGACGTGGGGCAGGGCGATGTCCCCTGGACCGTGATGGCCGACCCGGAGGGCAACGAGTTCTGTGTCCTGGAGCCCCGCCCGGTCTACCGGGACACCGGGCCGATCGCCGCCGTGGTGGTCGACTGCACCGATCCACGGGAGATGGCCCGGTTCTGGGGCGAGGCGATGGACTGGACGCTGCACGAGGTCACCGACGACGGTGCGACCATGCGCTCCGCCAAGGGAGTCGGGCCCTACCTGGAGTTCCTCCGTACGCCCGACACCAAGAGCGGGTGGAACCGCGTCCACCTCGACGTCCGCCCCTACCCCGGTGACGACCCGGCCGCAGAGGCGGACCGGCTGCGCTCCCTGGGCGCCACCGACCCCGGTATCGACCGGTCCGCGATCCACTGGACCATCCTGGCCGACCCGGAAGGCAACGAGTTCTGCCTGCTCACGCCTGCCTGACCTCAAGCGCCGGGCGCCGGGCGAGGATGCCGGCCCGGGGCGATGTGGTGGCGCCGGCCTCCTGGTCACTCGGCGAGGCGGTCGTCGATGAGCTTCTTGAACTCGTCGTACGAGGCCGGGTTCTGGATCCTGGTACCGCCGACGACGAAGGTCGGGGTTCCCTGTACGCCGAGGCCCAGGCCGTCGCGCTGGTCGGCCTCGACGCGCTCCGCGGTGGCCGGGGCGGCGAGATCCGTGTCGAACTTCCGCATGTCGAGGCCGAGCTGCTTCGCATAGCCGCGGAAGACGCTCTCCTTGCTCTCCTGCGCCTCGCCCCATTCCTTCTGCGTGGTGAAGAGCTTGCTGTACATCTCCTCGAACCTGCCCTGCCGGGCCGCGGCTTCGGCGACACGGGCGGCGAGCTCGCCGTTGCGGTGGCCGGGCATGGGGAAGTACCGGGCGACGAAGGTGACCCGGTCGCCGTACTCCTCGCGGAGCTTCTCGACGGCCGGGTAGTAGGCGCCGCAGGCTTCGCACTCGAAGTCCAGGAACTCGACGACGGTCAGCTCGCTGCGTTCGGGCTCGCTGAGGCGGTGGCTGGTGTCCCGTACGGGCAGGGCCTGCGCGGCGGGCTGCACGTTCGTGGCGCTGTCGGACGGGGTGTCGGGGCGTAGCAGGAGGTAGGAGCCGAGGCCTGCCGCAAAACAGGCGACCAGGACGGCGGCGATGATCAGGTTCTTGTGAAGCTTCTTCATGAGGGCCTCTTGGGGGGTGCGGGGACCGGCACACGCCGGTCGTCCCCCGCAGGGGTGCGTCTGTCAGGACAAGACAGGACGGCCGACCGGCGCCAGTCGGGAACGGACGGGAAGACCACCCGCACGCGGAGGCGCCCGGCCGAAGCGCAGCCGCACGAGAACGGCTGACTTCAGCAACGTCCCGGCCGCCGTCCGGAGCCTGCGCCGCGGGCCGTTGCCACGCACGACGAGCAGTGGCCGGACGAAGGCCGGCAGGCGCAGCACCATGTCCAGCAACGGCCCGCTGCGCCACAGCATCTGCTCGGTCAGCCCGAGCACCCGGACGGCCACCACCAGGGCGATCACATGGCCGGAGAGCAGCACTCCCTCGGGCAGTCGCAGGGTCGCGCCGTGCTCCACCCACACCGGAAGACCCGGGGTGGCGTCGGCTCCACCTGCTGCCCGGCACATCCCGGGCAGGGCGTACGTGGCATGGTGGGCGACCTGTGCCGCGACCAGCACCCCGAGCAGCTGCCCGTCGGTGAGCCTGCGCCGGGTCAGGAACAATGCTCCTGGCACGGCCACGAGCCCCACCATCGCCACGGCGACCCACTGTGGCGCGTGCCCCAGGGTCAGCGCGTGTCCGGCCATCGGCAGCAGGACGCACAGCACGGCGAGCACCGCAGCCCGCACACCGCGCAGCACGCCGGAGGCCGGCGAGGTGGTACGGGGCAACGGCAGCGGTCGCATGGGCGGGTTTCCGAACGTCACGATGAGAGAGGCGGCTCTGGTGGGGAAAAGATTACTCATGGCAGTGCGCCTGCCTGTCTTTCGGGTGTCCGTGTGACCGAATGCCCCGTGCGTACCAGGAAGCGTCTACTGATCGGACGGGACGGGACCGGTGAAAGAGACCGGCTTTCCGGTGGCGCGGGCGTATGCGATCTCCCTGCGCGTGGACTCGCCGATGTACCCGCCGGGGTTGACGACCAGAACCCGGTCAGCCAGGTCGATCTTGCGCAGGTGGAGGGCGCCCAGCGCGGCCTTCTGCTCATCGGTGATCAACTCGTCGGCTTCGCCCGGCGCGACGACGATGACGCCCGCGAAGGTCAGATCACGGTTCGCCCTACGCATCTGGTGCACGAATCGGGTCGAGCCGCAGATGCAGACGATCTCAGAGCGTTCGGGCACGGCTCAGTCCTTCGGTCGAACGGGAAATCGTCTGTGTGCATGCTGATGCCAGCATCACGGAAAGGTACGAAAACACACGTGGCTCACCAAGGAACCGCCTCGGCCTGCGCCGGAAACGGCGCGCTTCTCAGCATCGTCCGGCGTCGAGCAGCTGAGGCCTCGGCGGCTCGCTCGGGACTGACTACCAGATGCCGTCGATGACCTCTTCGAAGGCCGGATTCCACGGTGACTCTTCGTCGGCAAAGGGAAGGGGATCGAACTCTGTGATCTCACCACGCAGAGCGTCCACACGTTCGCCGACTCCCTCTCTGCCACGCTCGAGATCCTGGAGCAGTGCCTCGAACTTGGTCAGCGCGTACACCAGAGACTCCACGTCCCGGTGCATCGGGCTGTAGTTGATTTCCCCCTCGCCCTCGGCGATGGCGTACACGGCCCCCTCGTCCGGGTCGAGCGCGAGCGTGGTTTCGACGAAGAGGCCGAGCACAAGCCAGCGCCGGCAGGCGGGCGGTACGGCACCCCGGCTGCCGTACCAGCTGACGAGGTCGACGACGTCGTCCGTTCGCAGGCTCGCCTTCGACATGAACCATGCGGTGTCAGGGAGACCGACGGCGCTCAGGAGGCGCGCCGTCCGGTCGTTCAGCCGGTTGTGCGGCGCGTCGTGGCGGGGGAAGTGGACGACGCCCGACAGGCCGAACACGGAGCGCACCTCGTCGGCGGTGATGACGAACTTCATGCCGGGGCCTTGGCGTTTCGTGAGGGTGGCTGGGCTCGATTCCAGAGCTCGCACACGACCACCTCAGTGGGCGGGACTGCTGGTGCTGGTCGGCGGAGCCTGCTGATAGAGCGCCACCAGCACACCGTGAAGGGGCTGCTCCTCCGTATCTTCCTCGGCCTCGTCGACCAGTCGGGCGAGGTTCTCGCCGAGTTCCCTTGCCTTCGCGGGGCTGAGACACAGATGGCGCAGTGTCAGGTGGGTCTCGGCGGGAGAGCGGTCCAGCTCCTGGGCGACCGCGGCGAGCATCGCGGCGGTGCCCTCTGCCCGGGGTTCGGCGACGACCATGTGACGGGCCGTGCGCTGGTAGTACTGCTCGGTGCCGCCGCGGACCTGGCGGGTCTCGGCGAGGTGGATCAGTCCGGCATCGCGGAGCACCTTGAGGTGGTGGGCCACGTTGCCCTTCTTCGCATCGAGCTGCGCCGCAAGCTGGCTGGTGGTGGCAGGCCGGTGGCCCAGGGCAAAGAGCAACCGCTGACGCAACGGGTGGGAGAGCGCAGCGAACTGCTCGAGCGCACCGATCTCCAGGACGTCCTGGGGAGGCGGCGAGTAGGGAGGCTGATCACGCATACCGAAAGTGTCTAAATTCGTTGACGCTTTTGCAAGGGCAGTGCTCTACTCCCTGCCATGACGCCTCCGACGAAGCTTGCGCCGACCTCCGTCATCGACGAGACAGCCCGGCTGCTGACCGAGCACTATGTGTTCCCCGAGATAGCCGAGCAGGTCGTCGGCCTGCTGCAACGCCGCCTGTCCGAAGGGGCCTACGAGGTCGACGATGCCGAGGAGCTCGCCCGCCTGGTCACCACGGACCTGCAGTCCGTCAACGACGACCGACATCTGCGACTGAAGCACCACTCCGACCCCGTCTCCCCGAAGCGGGGGGAGGCCACCCGGGACGCCATGCGCCGGGACTTCGACACCTCGCTGGGCGGTGCGCCCCGGGTGCAGTTGCTGGACGGAGGGGTGGCCGTGGTGGAGCTGGCACCCATGCTGTTTCCGCTGGAGTGGGCCGCCGAACCGCTGAGCGCCGCGTTCACCCTGGCTTCCCGCGCCCGAGCGCTGATCGTGGACCTTCGCGCCAACCGGGGCGGCGACCCGGACACGGTCGCCTTCGTCTGCAGCTACCTGCTCGACGAGCGCACCCACCTCAACACCATGTACTGGCGCGGCAGCGAGCGGACCAAGCAGTCCTGGAGCCTGCCACACGTTCCCGGAGCGCGCTTCGGCGGCAGCAAGCCGCTGTACGTGCTGTCCAGCAGCAGCACCTTCTCCGCCGCTGAGGAGTTGGCGTACGACCTCCAGCAGCTCGGCCGCGCCACAGTCGTCGGCGAGCCCACCCGCGGCGGCGCGCACCCGTGCAACGGCTGGACCCTGCACCCCCACCTGGAAGCCACTGTCCCCGTCGGCCGCGCCGTCAACCCCGTCTCCAGCACGAACTGGGAGGGCACCGGTGTGCAGCCGGACGTCCCTTGCGCTGCTGCTGACTCCTTGGACCGCGCTCACGCACTTGCCCTCGCGCGACTGGCTCCGGAGCAGCCGAGCATCGCAACAGCACCGGCGGGCTCATGATCCGGGCCGCCCGGAGTGGCGGGACCGGCTGGGCGACCCGTTCCGACATCCGGGTCCGGGATCTTCGCAGCCCGCCTTTGCGGTGGCATCGCACACGCCACGTTGGCATCATCACGGTGGAGCACCCCGTAGCCACCCGCTGAGGTCCGCACTTCGCCACCCCCCTCCCCACCTGGAAAAACGCAGGTCACGAAGTTCTCTGCCACGCACACCAGGAGACCGGCATGAAGATGCTCATCAACGTTCCCGAGACCGTGGTCGCCGATGCTCTGCGGGGCATCGCTGCCGCGCATCCCGAGCTCACCGTCGATGTGGAGAACCGGATCGTCGCCCGGCGGGACGCGCCCGTGGCGGGGAAGGTGGGGCTCGTCTCCGGGGGTGGTTCCGGGCACGAGCCGCTGCATGCCGGGTTCGTCGGGCCCGGGATGCTGTCGGCCGCCTGTCCCGGGGAGGTGTTCACCTCCCCCGTGCCGGACCAGATGGTGCGGGCGGCCGCGGCCGTCGACAGTGGGGCGGGGGTGCTGTTCGTCGTCAAGAACTACACGGGTGACGTGCTGAACTTCGAGATGGCCGCCGAGCTCGCCGAGGACGAGGGGGTCCAGGTCGCCCAGGTGGTGGTGGACGACGACGTGGCCGTGAGCGACAGTACGTTCACCGCCGGGCGGCGCGGTACGGGAGCGACGCTGTTCGTCGAGAAGATCGCCGGAGCGCTGGCGGACGAGGGCGCGCCGCTGGACCGAGTGGCGGCGGTCGCGCGGCAGGTGAACGGGGCCTCGCGCAGCTTCGGGGTGGCGCTCGGCGCCGTCACCACCCCGGCGAAGGGCAGCCCCACCTTCGACCTGCCTTCCGGCGAGCTGGAGTTGGGCATCGGCATCCATGGGGAGCCGGGGCGTGAACGACGCCCGATGATGACGTCCGGGGAGATCGCCGACTTCGCCGTGAACGCGATCCTGGAGGACCTGCGGCCCACCGGTCCGGTGCTGGCGCTGGTGAACGGCATGGGGGCGACACCGCTGCTGGAGCTGTACGGATTCAATGCCGAGGTCCACCGGGTCCTGTCCGAGCGGGGCGTTCCGGTGGCTCGTACGCTCGTGGGGAACTACGTGACGTCGCTCGACATGGCAGGCTGCTCGGTGACGCTGTGCCAGGTCGACGAGGAGCTGCTGCGGCTGTGGGACGCGCCCGTACGGACGGCCGCGCTCCGCTGGGGCCGCTGAACCGTCGACGGGGCCCGTGACCGGTAGAGGAACAGGAGATCATGTGCTCGACACCGACTTCTTCCGCCGCTGGATGACCGCCGCCGCGGCGTCCGTGGAGCGTGAGGCGAACCATCTGACCGAGCTGGACTCGGCGATCGGGGACGCCGATCACGGCAGCAACCTCCAGCGTGGTTTCGCGGCGGTGACGGAGGTGCTGGAGAAGGACTCCCCCGCCACCCCCGGTGCGGTGCTCACGCTGGCGGGACGGCAGCTCATCTCCACCGTCGGCGGGGCGTCGGGCCCGCTGTACGGGACGCTCCTGCGCCGTACGGGCAAGGCGCTCGGCGACGACGGCGAGGTGACGCGGACACAGTTCGCCCAGGCGTTCGCGGCGGGGGTGGCCGCGGTGGGGCAGCTGGGCGGAGCACAGGCCGGGGACAAGACGATGCTCGACGCGCTGCTGCCCGCGGCGGAGGCCCTCGCCACCTCGTTCGACGGGGCGGCGAACGCGGCCCGGGCGGGCGCGGAGGCAACGGTGCCGATGCAGGCGCGCAAGGGACGGGCCAGTTACCTCGGCGAGCGCAGCATCGGGCATCAGGATCCGGGCGCCACCTCGGCGGCGCTGCTCGTCGAGACCCTGGCGGCCACGGCGGCGACGGACGGAGTGGACGCGTGAGCGACGAGCAGCAGGTGGGCATCGTGCTGGTCTCCCACAGCGGTCCGGTCGCCGAGTCGGTCGCCGAGCTGGCCCGGGGGCTCGCCGCCGGAGGGGTGACCGCGCCGGTCGCCCCGGCCGGCGGGCTGCCCAACGGCGGGCTCGGGACGAGCGCGGAGCTGATCGAGCGGGCCGCCGCCTCGGTGGACCGGGGCGCCGGCGTCGCGGTCCTGGTCGACCTGGGGAGCGCGGTCCTCACGGTGAAGTCCATGCTCGCCGAGGGCGACGAGCTGCCCGAGAACACCCGGCTCGTGGACGCGCCGTTCGTGGAGGGCGCGGTGGCCGCCGTGGTGACGGCCTCGGCGGGTGGTGACCTCGCGGCCGTGGAGGCGGCGGCCTCGGAGGCGTACGGCTACCGCAAGACGTAGAGGGCCCCCTGGACCGGGCAGCACACCCCGCGTGGCGCCCCGCACTCCGCCGCCGCAGACTTGACGACATGTCGACAGGCAGGCGCAGTGCGGGGCTCCTTCTCTTCCGGGTCACGGAGGACGAGGACACCGGCGAGCGGGATGTCGAGGTGCTGATCGGGCATATGGGCGGGCCGTTCTGGGCGGGGCGGGAGGCGGCCGCGTGGTCGGTGCCCAAGGGCGAGTACGGACCGGACGAGGGTGCGGAGGCGGCCGCCCGCCGTGAGTTCACGGAGGAGCTGGGGGTGCCGGTCCCGCCGGGTGAGTGGATCGCGCTGGGCGAGGCGCGGCAGCGCAGCGGCAAGACGGTGACCGTGTGGGCCCTGGAGGCCGGACTGGACCTCGCGTCCGTCGTGCCCGGGACGTTCACGATGGAGTGGCCGCGCGGGTCCGGCGTGCAGCAGGAGTTCCCGGAGATGGACCGGTTCGCCTGGTGCACGCCGGAGCAGGCCGCCGAGCGGCTCATCGCCGGTCAGCGGGTATTCGTCGACCGGCTGCGCGCTCAGCTACGCGGGGCGGCCGCCTCCCCCGACGCGTAGGCCGGGGCCGACACCTCGGCCACCTGGCGTCCCGCCCGCAGTTCCAGGACGTCGCCGGTGAAGCGGGCCCGGAAGCTGCGGTCGTGCGAGACGACGACGACCGCGCCCCGGTACTGGTCGAGGGCCTGCTCCAGCTCCTCGACCAGGCTCAGCGCGATGTGGTTCGTCGGCTCGTCCAGCACCAGCAGATCCGCCGGCCGGGTCACCAGACGCGCCAGGGCCAGCCTGCGCTGCTGGCCGACCGAGAGGGACGCGACGGGCACGTCGAGATCCTCGGGGCGGAACAGGCCGAGGGACAGCAAGTCGTCGGTGTACTCGTCGGGGAAGCCGGGCCGGCCCGCCGCGAAGGTGGCGAGCAGGGTGCGCCGGGTCGGGCGCGCGGGCAGTTCCTGCGGGAGGTAGCCGATGCGGGCATGGCGGGTGACCGTTCCCGTGTCGGGGGTCAGGTCGCCCGCGAGGACCCGCAGCAGGGTGGTCTTTCCGGCCCCGTTCTCACCGGTCACCAGGAGCCGGGCGCCTGAGGTCACGCGCAGGGCGGGGAGGTGCAGCCGGTGCCCGACGGAGACGGAGTCCAGCTCCACGAGGGTCCTCGCGCGGTCCGGCGGGCCGTCTGTCGTGCCGGTCGTGCCGGTGGTCTCGCCCGTCTCCGTGGCGACCGACGGGCGGCCGGTGAAGGCGAGCGGGCGGGGCGGGGGCGGTACGGGTGACCTGCGCAGGGCTTCCAGTCGGGTCCGGGCCGCCCTGACCCGGCCGGACAGCTTGGCCTCGCTGGAGCGGCGGTGCTTGCCGAAGCCCTGTTTCGGATCGCCCCCGGTGGCCGCGAGCCGCGCCCCCGCCGCCTCGACCAGTTCTTCGGTACGGGCCAGGTCCGCCAGGTACTCCTCGTGCTCCTGGGCCCAGCGGCGGCGGGCGGCGGCCTTGGCGGTGCGGTAGCCGTCCCAGCCGTCCCCGTACCGGGTGACCGTGCGCAGGTCCCGGTCGACCTCCAGGATCACCGACGTGACCCGCTCCAGGAACGCCCGGTCGTGGGTGATCGCCACGACGGTCCCCCGGTGGGCGCGCAGGTGGTCCTCCAGCCAGCCGACGGCGCGGGCGTCGAGGTGGTTGGTCGGCTCGTCGAGCAGCAGCAGTTCGGGGGCGGCGGCCAGCACGCAGGCGAGGGCGAGCCGGGACTGCTCGCCGCCGGACAGCGTGCCGAGCGGGCGGTCGCGGGTCAGGTGCGCGAGGCCGAGGCCGTGCAGAGCCGCTTCAGTACGGGCGTCGGCCCGGTAGCCGTCGCGGTCCTCGTAGGCGGTGAGGAGGTCCCCGTACACGGCGAGTTCCGCGTCGGTGGGTTCCGGGTCGCCGGGCTTCCGCTCCGAGAGGCCGGCCTCCGCCTCGCGGATCCGGTGTTCCAGGTCGCGCAGTTCGGCGAGGGCCGCGTCGACGGCGTCCTGCACGGTGGCGGCCGGGTCGAGGTCGAGCGTCTGGGCGAGGTAGCCGGTGCCGCCCGGGAACCGGACGGTGATCTCCCCGGTGTCCGGGGCTTCGGCCCCGGCCAGCATGCGGAGCAGGGTGGACTTTCCGGAGCCGTTCTCGCCGATGACGGCGGTCTTCTCACCGGGCCGGACGGTGAGGGTCACCTGGTCGAGTACGGAGCGGTCCCCGTACGCCTTGGAGACGTCCTTCATGGCCAGTTGAGCGCGGTCGCGCTGGGGGTGCATGGGTGCCTTTTCCCTGGGTGACGGCCCGCGGCGGCGCGCACGGAAGCGCGGCGGGAGCGGGGCGTGGATGCCGGACGGCGAAGGGACGGCGGCGGGCGCGGGGTGACGTCGACGTCACCGGAACATCGTCACGAATCACCCATCACGACTCATGAGGATTTTGGCACCGGGGCGTCTCGGAAGGACGCGCGGTGCGGCGCGCTGCGGCCGTCCGGGCCGGGAATCAGCGGAAGAAGTAGAAGTGGTACGAACCCATGTCGTCAAGTCTAGCGGCGGGCGGCCACCCCGCGCCGGGATTTTCCGGCCGCCCCCGCCCGGGCCGGGGCGGGGCCGGGGGCGGCGGCGAGGGAGTTCAGCCGTTGGGGAGGATGACGGCCCTGCCGTTGATCCTGCCGTCGTGGAGGCGCTCGTACGCGAGCGGGGCCTCGTCGAGGGAGTACGTCTCCACGTGCACGTCCACCGCACCGGCGTGCGCCAGGTCGAGGACCTCGGCGAGTTCCTTGCGCGAGCCCCAGTAGGGTGCGCAGACATTGGCCCCGTAAGGGAGCGTCCCGAAGCCGACCGGGAGCGCGCCGCCGCCGATGCCCACGATGGTGACGTCGCCGTCCACGCGGGCGACGGCTCCGGCGGTCTGCACGGTGGGCGGCGCTCCGACGAAGTCGAGGACCACGTGGGCGCCGAGTCCGCCGGTCAGTTCCCTGACGCGGGCCGCCGCCTTCTCGTCGGAGAGGACCGCTTCGTGCGCACCGACGGTCCTGGCCAGGGCGAGCTTGTCCTCGGTGACGTCGAGGGCGATCACCCGGGCGGCCGTCATGGCGCGCAGCAGCTGGATCGCGACGTGGCCGAGGCCGCCGGTGCCGATGACGACGGCGGTGGAGCCGGGCACGAGCTTCGCCAGGGAGCGCACGATCGCGTGGTACGGGGTGAGTCCGGCGTCGGTGAGGGGCACCGTCTTCACCGGGTCGAGGCCGCCGATCGGGACGAGGTGGCGAGGGTTGTCGACGATCATGTACTCGGCCATCGCGCCCGGGGCGCCGAGGCCGGGCGGCATGATGCCGAGCTCCTGGGCGCGCAGGCAGTAGTTCTCCCTGCCCTCGGCACAGTTCACGCAGGTGCCGCAGCCCCAGGGACCGTACACCGCGACGGGGTCGCCGACCGCGAAGCCGTCGACGCCGTCACCGAGCGCCGCGACGGTGCCGACGCCCTCGTGGCCCAGGGTGAGGGGCAGGGGGAAGGGGATCTGGTCGGCGGGCCAGCTCATCACGGCGATGTCGGAGTGGCAGACTCCGGCGGCGGTGACCTTCAGCAGGACCTGGCCGGGGCCGGGCTCGGGGTCCGGGACCGTGACCACCTCGGGGGCGGCGCCGACGGCTCGGTACTGAACGGCTTTCATGGGTCTCCTCGCTTCTTCCTTGCCTGGTGCTCTGTCTCGCCGGCCCCCGTGATTCCCTTTGTCGCCCTCGTGCCCCCCGCCCGCCACTCGGGGCCCCCGGTCACGGGGCGGAGTAGCCGCCGTCCACCAGGTGGTAGCTGCCGTGGATGAAGGAGGCCTTGTCGGAGAGCAGGAAGGCGGCGAGTTCGGCGACCTCCTCGGCGGTCCCGAGGCGTCCGGCCGGGTGCAGGGAGATCAGGTGCTCGCGGGCCGCCGGGTCGGCGTTCCGCAGGAGCGGGGTGTCGATGAAGCCGGGGCCGACCGCGTTGATCCGGACGTTCCGGGCGGCGTATTCGAGCGCCGCGGTCTTGGTGAGGCCGACGACACCGTGCTTGGCCGCGACGTAGGCGGGCGAGCCCGCGAAGCCGTTGGTGCCGAGGATGGACGACATGTTGACGATCGCGCCGCCGCCCGCCGCGACGATGGCGGGCAGTTCGTAGCGCATCGAGTGGAAGACACCGCTGAGGTTGGTGGCGACGACGCGGTTCCAGTCCTCGACCGGGTACTCACCGGTGGGGCTGCTGGGGCCCGCGATACCGGCGTTGTTCACGGCCAGGTGGAGGGCGCCGAAGGTGTCCACCGCGAACCGCACGCCCGCCTCCACGGAGGCAGGGTCGGTGACGTCCATCGCGACGGCGGCGGCCCTGGCTCCGGTGCTCTCCAGCTCGGCGGCGGCCTTGCGCGCGTTCTCCTCGTCGTAGTCGGCGACGACGACGGCTGCGCCACCCGCGGCGAGCCGCCGGGCCAGGGCGAGGCCGATGCCGGAGGCACCGCCGGTGACGAGGGCCGTGCGGCCCGCGAACTCGGCCGTGGCCGTGGCCGTGCTCGTTTCCACGGAGGCGGAAGCGGACGTGGAGCTGTGTTCGGTGTTCATGGAGTTGCCTCTGTTTCTGCTGCTGCTTCTGTTGCTTCTGCTCCTGCTGCCCGCGCTTCCTTGGCCGTTTCCGCCAGTGCGTCGAAGGCCTCCACGACCCGTTCGGGCAGGGCGTCCGGACGGCCCCCGCGCACCCAGGCGGCCTGGGCCGCGAGCAGCGCGCCCGCTCCGGCGGCGACGGTCACCGCGGGCCGGATGTCCTGCCGGGAATCGACGCCGAGCCGGTCCGCGACGATGGCGATCGAGTCCTCCTGGGCGTCCACCCGGATGTGGTGGAAGACCGCGTAGAGCGTCGGCTCCTCCTCGGCGACCACCAGCAGCTCGAAGATGCGGGGGCGGCGGTGCCAGGCCTCCGCCTCCGGATCGGCGAGCCAGTCGAGGACGGCCCGCCGGTAGGCGAGGAGCGGGGGCTCCGGGGCCGGGCGGGCGCGCAGGGCCGCGTTGATGCGGTCGCCGTCGCCCCGCAGGGAGTCGAGGGCGGCGGCCTCCTTGCTCGGGAAGTACCGGCTGAACGTACGGCGGTCGACGTCCGCGGCCTCCGCGATCTCCTCGACCGTCACGTTCCGCAGCCCCCGGTCGAGCACCAGCTCGAACGCGGCCTGCGCCAGGGTGTCGCGGGTGCGGCGCGCCTTACGGCTGCGCCGTTCCGGGATCTTCCGTTCCGGAGTCATACATGCACCGTACACCTGAAAATGTCCCCACGCGACATTCGTCTCGTGGGGACATCATTAGGACGTATCAGCAGGACACATCAGACTGTGCTGCGGGGGCGCGGTGCAGCGCCAGCGCGGCGACGTCGTCGCGCCGGATGCCGCCGGAGAACTCCTCCAGGTCGACATGGAGCGCGTCGAGCAGCTCGCGCGGACCGTGCCCGGCCCAGGCCGCGACGCGCTCGTCCAGCGGATAGAAGGCCCCCGTGGCGTCACGGGCCTCGGTCACCCCGTCGGTGACGGCGAGGAGCGTCGCGTCCGGCGGGAAGTCGAAGGACTCGGTCGTACGCGCCTCCGGACTGAGTCCGGCGAGGCCGAGCGGGACGGAGGTCCGGTGGAGGGTGACGGCCGAGGCCCGGCCGTCGTGCAGCAGGCGGGGCGGGAGGTGGCCGCAGTTCACGGCCTCCACCCGGCCGCTCTCGTCGAACCCGAGCACGAGCGCGGTCACGAAGCGTTCGGCCTCGCCTGTCTGGGCGGAGAACTCGTTGTGCCGGACGACCGCGTCCTCCAGCGCCTGGACCACTCCGGTGAGCGTGGGTTCACGGATGGCCGCCTCGCGGAACGCGGCGATGGCCGCGAATCCGGCGCCGATGGCCGCGAGCCCCTTGCCCTGGACGTCCCCGATGATCACCCGGGTCCCGTAGGGCGACTCGACGACCTCGTAGATGTCGCCGCCGACGAAACGATCCTCCTCGATCGGCTCGTAGAGCCCGTACGCGAAGACGTGGTCGGTCACGACGGGCAGCGGCCGCAGGATCTGGCGCTGGAGGGTGACGGCGGCGGACCGCAGCCGCGCCATCTCGGTGGCGTGCCGGATACGCGCCGCGCAGGCGGCGACGCCGAGGGCGCAGGCGAGTACGGCGAAGCCGATGCCGAAGACGAAGTCCCAGAAGGTGCCGTCCGCGCCGGCCCGGAAGCCGACGACGACCGTGGTGATCCACACCGCGACCCAGATGGTCTGGCGGAGGCTGCAGTAGACGGAGGCCAGTGCCGGGACGACCACGAGCAGGGGCACGACCCGCAGGTCGTTGCCCGTGCTGGCGTCGAGGAAGACGACCAGCAGGGTCAGCAGGGTCAGCCCGCCGAGCAGCGCCCAGTTGCCGATGCGGCCCCGGGACACCGCCGTGATGCTCGCGTCCGGGCTCTGTACGGCACCGCCCCGGTGCCGTACACCGCTCTGCTTCTCACGTACACCGCTCTGCTTCTTCGGCGTCTGTGGCTTCGGTGCCATGTCCAGCAACCTCATGGGCACGGCCTGTCCTCCCGGTGGTGCCTCGGTGCCGCCCGCAGTTTCGGCCGGTCCCTTCCAGTTGACCGGGAGGCGGGGCTCCGCACAGGAGCCTTAGGGCCCCGAGGGGGTGCCGAAGGTCCCCTTCGGGACTTCCGGCCCGGGGCTTCGACCCCGGGCCGGGGGGTGCCTCAGGTCCCGTGGGCCGAGGGGAACACGGCGGGGACGAGGGCGGAGATGAACTCCGTACGCCGGCGAAGCCGGAAGCCGAGGGACTCGTAGAGCCGGATGGCTCCCGTGTTGGAGGCGGACGCATGCAGGAACGGCGTCTCGCCGCGCTCTCGGATCCCGTGCGCGACCGCCAGGACCAGCCGGCTCGCCAGTCCCTGGCCCCGTACGGACTCGTCCGTGCAGACGCCGCTGATCTCGGTCCAGCCGGGCGGGTGCAGCCGCTCCCCCGCCATCGCCACCAGGGCTCCGCCCCGCCGGATGCCCAGATACGTGCCCAGTTCGACCGTGCGCGGCAGGAAAGGGCCGGGGCGGGTGCGCGCCACCAGGTCCAGCATGTCCGGCACGTCCTGCGGGCCGAGCAGGACCGCCTCCGGGTCGGGCGCGGCGTCCACCGACGCGTCGACCAGCTGGACGCCGCCGCCCCGGAAGACGATCTCCCAGTCGCGCGGCGGCGGCGCCTGGAACGCGGCCAGGGCGACGGAGCCGCCCGGCCCCGCGAGCGCCGCGAGATCGGCCCAGTCCTGGGCCTCCGGGGTATCGGGGAGGGCGATCCAGGGGGTGACGTCGACGGGATAGCGCAGAACCCGGCCACGGCTCTCGGCGAAGTGGGCGTGCGGACCGGTGAGCGAGGACCGGGCGGGGTTGTCCAGCGGGTGGAGCCGGGAGAGCATATCGGTCCGGGGCCGGATGTCGTTCTGGGTCATGGTCTCCTCGGTCTCGTTCCGTCCGACGTGCGGTTCCTGGGCCGCGGGTGCCCGGCGTCCGGAACAGGGCATCCGTCGGAGCGGAAAGGCCAGTGGGTACTGCATGTATTCCGCGAGGCGAATCTGTTCATGACACCGCAACCATCGGCCGTCATCGACAACCGTCGGGGGTCGCCGGGGACCGGCGGGAGCCGTCGCGGCGTGTGCCCGCCCGCGGACGAGCGACGAAATCGACTCATCCGTAGGCCAATACGTGCCGGTGCGGTCCCAACGGCCGCCCGCCTGTGGCACTCTGGTGGCGACCGCCCCACCGGGCTCCCCCGTACCGGTGGGGCGGTTCTTCGTGCCTCCACGGCTCACGCTCCTCACGCGCCCTCCGCGACGCGCCCGTCACTCACGCCTCTCGGACAGCCGTACGTGACGGTTCCTCAGGACCGAACCAGGCTTGTTTCCGGCCAACTCGATCCGTTTGGCCAGATCAACTCCCTTCGTCACGCATGAGAGCCGTGCCTCCGGGAAGGCGAACAGGCCTCAGGGCCTAAGAACCAGGAACCAGGGAGCGTGAAGCGACATGACCGTGCAGACCGCGCAGACCGCGCAGACCGCCGGTAGGGAGCGGACGGGCACCAGCGAAGAGCTTCCGTGGATCGAGGACGCCGGGAAGATCGCCCCGCTGGACGCGCGCCGCCTCTCACGCCTCTTCTTCGACCGTCTCCAGGTCCTGGAGGAGGGCACGCACGAGTACCAGTACGCGCGCAACACCCTCATCGAGATGAACCTGTCCCTCGTGCGCTTCGCCGCCAACCGCTTCCGTAACCGGGGCAGCGGCGACATGGAGGACATCGTCCAGGTCGGCACCATCGGACTGATCAAGGCGATCGACCGCTTCGACCTCTCCCGGGAGGTCGAGTTCACCTCGTTCGCGGTGCCGTACATCGTCGGGGAGATCAAGCGGTTCTTCCGCGACACGAGCTGGGCCGTGCACGTGCCGCGACGCCTCCAGGAGCTGCGGGTCGATCTCGCCAAGGCGAAGGAGTCCCTGGCCGGCGAACTCGACCGGGACCCCACGGCGAAGGAGCTGGCGGAGTACCTGGGGATCGAGGAGTCCGAGGTCACGGAGGGGATCGTCGCTTCCAACGGCTATACGGCGGGCTCCCTGGACATGCCGACCGACACGGCGGAGGCCGGCCCCGGCCAGACCGCCGGACGGACCTTCGCCGATGTGCTGGGCGATCCGGATCCCGCCATGGAGACCGTGGAGAATCTCCACGCCCTCGCGCCCCTGCTGGACGAACTGGACGAGCGGGAGCGCCGGATCATCGACATGCGCTTCGGCCAGGAGATGACCCAGGCGCAGATCGGCGCGGAGCTCGGGATATCGCAGATGCACGTGTCGCGGCTGCTGAGCCGGATGCTGGGCAAGCTGCGGAACGGGATGCTCGTCCAGGAGTGACCACCGCCGGGGCGAGGAGCACGGAGGAGGGGTGTTGCGGTTCTGACTGATTCATCAGTCAGAACCGCAACACCCCTCCTCTGCCGCATGCCGCACCCGCTCGTGTTGAGGTTTTCTCAACACGTCGTTACGGTGTCTGACCATGCAGCAGCAGGACGAGGTGGCCGCACGGGTCCGGCAGGTGATCGACGCGGCAGGTGTGAGCGCGCGCGAGTTCGCGCGGCGGATCGTCATCGATCCGTCGAAGCTGTCCCGGTCCCTGAACGGCACCCGCCGTTTCACCGCCGCCGAACTGGCCCGGATCGCGGACATCGGCGCCGTCGACATCGGCTGGCTGCTCGGCTCGGCGGCCGGTGCGGATGTGACGGCGTCGCCCGTACGTTCTGCGTCGGCCCCTCGCCCGCCGGTGCCCTCGCCGGAGGGCGGCAGGCCTCTGCAGATCGTGCGCGAAACCGTCCGGCTCATCGCCGAGCGCGGATTCCATGCCGTCCGGGTCGCGGACATCGCCGCGGCCTGCCACACCAGCACGGCGGCGATCCACTACCACTTCCCCGGCCGTGACGAACTGCTCGAGGCCGCGGTCCGCTGGTGCATGGACGAGGACACCCGTCGCCGCGCCGACGCCACGGCCGGTACGCGGCACGCCGGGGACGAACTGCGTCTGCTGATCGAACTCCAGACGCCCCGTACCGCGCAGCAACGGCGGCAGTGGTGCGTCTGGCTCGATCTGTGGGCCGAGGCCGCCCGGTCCACCACGGTCGGGCGGCTCCATGTGGAGTACTACCGCCAGTGGCGGGGAACGGTTGCCGACGTGATCCGGCGCGGTGTCGAGCAGGGCGTGTTCCGCCCGGTCGACGCGGACGGCGCGGCCCTCGCCCTCACCGCGCTGATCGACGGCCTGGCCTCCCAGGTCCTGGCCACCGAACCGGACGGCCGGGACGACGGAGTCCCCGGCACCGGTGTGCAGGCCATGCACGACGCGCTGATCGCCCATGTGGACGCCTGCCTGACAGCTCCCACGGCCGACTGAGCCCCACAACGACGAGAAAGTCCCCCCACAACTCCCCGGAGGAGATGTTTCCGCATGCCCGTGAACCAAGACGTCATCATCACCTGTGCCCTGACCGGAGCCGGCGACACGGTCGGCCGCAGCCCTCATGTCCCGGTGACGCCCGAGCAGATCGCCGCCTCCGCCGTCGAGGCCGCCGGGGCAGGCGCGGCCGTGGTCCACATCCACGTCCGCGAGCCGGAGACCGGCGCGCCCTCCCGCGACCCCCGCCTCTACCGGGAGGTCGTAGAGCGGATCCGGGAGACCGGCACCGATGTCGTCATCAATCTGACCGCGGGCATGGGCGGGGACCTGGTCATCGATCCGGAGGCCCCGCTCCGTCAGCTCCCGGGCACCGACCTGGTCAGCGGGCTCGACCGGCTGCCGCACGTGGAGGAGCTGCTGCCGGACATCTGCACCCTCGACTGCGGTTCGCTCAACTTCGGCGACGGCAGCAACCTCTACGTCTCCACCCCCGACATGCTGCGCACCGGTGCGAAGCGCATCCAGGAACTCGGCGTCAGGCCCGAGCTGGAGATCTTCGACACCGGGCAGCTGTGGTTCGCCAAGCAGCTCCTCGCCGAGGGGCTGCTCGACGATCCCACGGTCTTCCAGCTCTGCATGGGCATCCCGTGGGGCGCGCCCGCCGACCCGGGGGTCCTCCAGTCGATGGTCAACATGCTTCCGCGGAACGCCCAGTGGGCGAGCTTCGCGCTCGGCCGGATGCAGATGCCGTGGGTCGCCCAGTCGATCCTGCTCGGCGGACACGTGCGGGTCGGCCTGGAGGACAACCTCTATCTGGGCAAGGGCGTCAAGGCGACCAACGGCCAGCTGGTGGAACGCGCCGTGCGTATCACCGAGTCCCTGGGCTCCCGTGTCGCCACGCCCGACGAGGCCCGCGAGAAGCTCGGCCTGCGCCCGCGCACCTGATTCCCGCGTCCGATCCCCCTCCCCGGACTCCCCCGGACCACCTCGACTCCTCTTCCCCTCACCGTCTTTCCGGAGTGTCACCCGTGACCGTCATCCCCTCCCCCACACCGCCGCCCCCCGGCTCCTTCTCCCCGTGTGCCCCCGAAGACGTACGCCGTGTGGCGTGCGTCGGGGCCGGGGTGATCGGCGGTGGCTGGGCCGCCCACTTCCTCGCCCGCGGTTACGACGTCACCGCCTGGGACCCGGCCCCCGACGCGGCCGTCCGGCTGCGCCGGCTCATCGCCGCGGCCTGGCCCGCGCTGGAACAGCTCGGCCTGGCCGACGGGGCCTCGCAGGACCGGCTGACCGTGACCGCGACCCTCGAAGAGGCCGTGGCCGACGCCCAGTTCGTCCAGGAGAGCGCCCCCGAGAAGCTCGGCCTCAAGCGCGATCTGCTGGCCCGGCTGGAGGCCGCCGCCCCCGCCGGTACGGTGATCGCCTCGTCGACCTCCGGCTATCCGATGACGGACATGCAGACCGAGGCCGCCGACCCCGGGCGGCTCGTCGTCGGGCACCCCTTCAACCCGCCCTACCTCATCCCCCTGGTCGAGGTCGTCGGCGGTGAACGGACCGACCCCGCCGCGGTGGAGTGGGCCTCACGCTTCTACGAGGTCGCGGGCAAGTCCGTGATCACCATGGACCGCGAGGTGCCCGGCTTCATAGCCAACCGGCTCCAGGAGGCCCTGTGGCGCGAGGCGCTGCACATGGTCGCCAACGGTGAGGCGACGGTGGCGGAGATCGACGCGTCGATCACCGAGGGGCCGGGGCTCCGCTGGGCCGTGATGGGGCCGATGCTCACGTTCGCGCTCGCGGGCGGCGAGGGCGGGATGGCCCATATGCTCGACCATTTCGGCCCGTCGCTGAAGTCGCCCTGGACCCGGCTCGAAGCACCCGAGCTGGACCGGGCCCTGTACGACGCGGTGGTGGCCGGCTGCGAAGAGGCCGCGGACGGCAGGAGCATCGCCGACCTGGTCGCGACACGCGACCGGGGCGTCATCGACGTCCTGCGGGCGACCGGCCGCCTGCCCCGTACCGCCGAGGAGGCGACCCGATGAGCGAGCAGCACACGCACGAGCGGACGGCCGCGACCGAACAGCCGGCCGTGACCGAGCAGACCCCCGTGGCCGCCGTGGCCGCCGTGGCCGCCGACGACGACACCTCGCTCCCGCTCTTCCACCGGACCGTACGGCCTGAGTGGATCGACTACAACGGCCATATGAGCGAGGCGTTCTACGTCCTGGTCTTCGGATACGCGACCGACGCGATGATGATCGAGACCGGTCTGCACGCCGGATACCGGGAGAGCACCGGCTGCTCGCTCTACACCGCCGAGGCGCATGTGCGCTATCTCCGCGAGGTGGCCGCGGGATCCCATCTCGCCGTCCGTACCCGGCTGTTGGGCGTGGACGCGAAGAAGGCGCGCTTCTGCCACGAGCTGTACGTGGTCGACGCCCCCGACGACGTACCGGAGCCGGCGGCCGCACCGGTGGCGACGACCGAACTGCTGGCGCTCCATGTGGACCAACGGGCGGGCCGCACCGCCCCGTTCCCGGACTCCGTACGGGAGCGGCTGGCCTCGCTCGTCGAGCCCGCGCCCACGTGGGCGGGTCGTTCGATCGCCGAGGTTCCGGCGGTCCGCTGAAAGGCGTCCCGGCCGCATGCCATGCCCGCCGCCCGGTGGGCATGGCACGCTCGTTGCCGCCGCATTGCGGGCCATGAAGCGCCCTTGCGGACCGTTCGGGACGCAGGCAGCCCGTGGCCACCGCGCACAACACCCAGGGCCAACTGTCCGACGCGGTGCTGCGGCAACCGGTGACGGCGGCCCGAACCCCGCCGGGGTCCGGCACCCCGTCGGGGTGGGCCGGGCCCTCTCACGCGGCCGGGCGGGCTCCCGCCAGTACGGCGCTGTGCACGGCGCGGGCGATCCGCGCACCCCAGGCCGAGCGTGGTCCGGCGAAGGGTTCGCCGCCGTCGGGCCCCGGTTCGGGGGCGGCGACGCACACGGCGTCGGTCGGGGTGCCCGAGCAGTCGAGTCCGGCGTCCAGCAGGGCCTGGACCTTGGCCTCGGTGGCGGTGGCGACGGCGTTGACGAGGGCGGCGTCGGAGAGCGCCACGGGCAACGTGACGACGATGTTGACCGTGCCGGGCCGGAACGAGGGCGCCCGGTCGTCGTCGGGGGCCGCCGCCCAGCCCCGTACTCCGAGGCCCGCCGTGACGGTCGCCGTGACTCCGCCGTCCCGGGCGGTCGTGTACGCGGCGACGTCGGCGGCGGTCATCAGTCCGGCCCCCGGGCCGGTGAGCCCTTCCGCCGCCGCGATCTCGGCGAGGTGGCGGTCCGGGTCGAGGCGCGGGTAGCCACCGGGGACCTGGGCGTTGAGGATCCAGGCGCGGGGGCCGATGCCGCCGCCGAGGACCGCGCTGCTGCACACCCGCACATCCGGCCCCAGCCGCCACACGAGGTGGTGGAGGTGCTGTCCGTCCTCGCGCCGGTCGCGCAGTTCGCCGCGTTGCGCGGGCAGCCCGAGACGTACGGAAGAGATGGCGCACCCCTGGTGGTTCGGCGGGTCGGCGGTGGTCCGTCCTGCGGCCGCCACGGTCCGCCGATCCTATGCGAGCCCCGGGGGCTCACCCGATTGGCCTAACGCGTTCCGGAGTGGCCCGGCGCCGCCGCACGGGGCCGGGGCCCCGCACCGGGCTTCCGGGACCCATGATCGGGGCGGGCGGGCGGTTGCAGCGTCCATGCGGGTGAGGCGCGATGGAAGCCGGACGCGCCACCTCCGGTGGAGCCAGCCACAGGGCGTGCCCGAGAGGAGGAATCGGTTATGGGAGCCGCTGACGGTTTCACGGATTCCGGAGAACTCGACGGTCTGACCGTGTACGACAACGACGGCGAGAAGGTCGGCAGTGTGGGCCGGGTGTACGTCGACGACGACACCGGCAAGCCCGACTGGGTCACGGTCAAGACCGGCATGTTCGGTATGAAGGAGAGCTTCGTCCCGCTCGCCGGAGCCCGTCGAGTGGGTTCCGACCTGCACGTCGCCCATCCGAAGGAGAGCGTCAAGGACGCGCCCCGGGTGGACGCGGACGCGCACCTCTCCGTGGCCGAGGAGGAGGAGCTGTACCGGCACTACGGCCTGAGCAGGAAGTCCGGCAACCTCGGTGACAACCGGCCGGGCGGCACGGACGCGCCGACCGTCGCCGGGACCGGGGCGATGGGCGCGGCGGGTGCCGCGGGTGCCGCCGGCGCCGCGGGCACGGCCCGGGGGACCGGAACGCCCCCCACCGCCAAGGCGACCGGGAAGGCGACAACCACCGGGACGAGCGCCGGGATGGCCGGCGCGGGAACGACAGGAGCTGCGGGCATGGCAGGAGCAGGCAGCGGTACGGGCAGGCACCGCGACACGGACGCCTCCACCACGGCGCGCCCGCTGGCGGGCGCCGGTGCGGGCACGTCCCGGTCGGCCGACATGAGCGGCAAGGACGAGATGATCCGCTCCGAGGAGCAGCTGCACGTCGGCAAGGAGGAGTACGAGAGCGGCAAGGCACGGCTGCACAAGTACGTGGTGACCGAGGAGGTCACCCGGACGGTGCCGGTCTCCCACGAAGAGGTGCGGGTGGTCCGTGAACCGCTCCAGCCCGGCGAGAAGACCACCGGGACCACGGACTTCGGCGAGCAGGACGTCGAGGTCACGCTGCACGCGGAACGCGCCACCGTCCGCAAGGAGGCCGTGCCGGTGGAGCGGGTCCGGCTGGAGACCAACCGGGTCACCGAGCAGAAGGAGGTCTCCGCCGAGATCCGCAAGGAGAAGATCGACTACGCGGACGGCAAGGACATGGGCACCGGCAAGGACACCGGTGGCGAGTTCGGCCAGGGCCGGCGCCGCTGACCCGTACGACCTCAGGTGGCCGGAAGGCCGCTCCCACGTCCTCGGGCGCCGGGCGGGCTCGTACCCACGGGTCCGCCCGGCGGGCTGTCCGGGGGCGTTGTCCGTGTGCCCGTCCGGTCAGCGGCGCGGCAGGAACCGCACCGAGGGGCGGCCGTCGGGACCGTCCGGGGTGACGACCGCCCGCACTCCGTAGACGTCCCTGATGAGTTCCTCGGTGATGACCTCGGCCGGGGTGCCTCCGGCGACGACGCGGCCGGACTTCATCACGGTGATCCGGTCGCAGAACATCGCGGCCAGGTTGAGGTCGTGCAGGGCGACGACGCTGGTGACGGGGAGGCCGGCGACCAGGGCGAGCAGGTCCAGCTGGTGCTGAATGTCGAGGTGGTTCGTCGGTTCGTCCAGGAGGAGTTCACGGGGCTGCTGGGCCAGGGCGCGGGCGATCTGGACGCGTTGGCGTTCTCCGCCGGACAGGGTGTGCCAGGACTGCCCGGCGCGGTCCGTGAGCCCGGTGCGCCGCAGCGCGTCGGCGACGGCGTCCTCGTCGGTGCGGTCCGGGGCGGACCAGGCGCGCCGGTGCGGGATCCGGCCGAGGCGTACGACGTCGAGGACGCTGAGGTCGACCTGGGTGACCGCGTGCTGGTCGACGACGGCGATCCGGCGGGCGACGGTGCGTCGGCCGAGACCGGCGAGGGGGTCGCCGTCCAGGGTGACGACGCCGGTGTCCGGGGCGAGGAGGCCCGCGAGGATCCGCAGCAGGGTGGATTTTCCGGAGCCGTTGGGGCCGAGGAGTCCGACGGAAGATCGCCCCGGCGAGTGCGGTGACCGGAAGGAGCCGCCGGTGTCCGGAGCCGGTGAGGGCGCGGGCGGCGTGCGGCAGGACCAGGCCGACGAAGCCGATCGCTCCGGCGGCGCTGACCAGGGCGGCGGTCAGCAGGGCGGTGGTGCACAGCAGCACGATCCGGGTGCGGGCGACGTTCACGCCGAGCGCGGCTGCGGCGTCCTGCCCGAAGGCGAAGGCGTCGAGCGTACGGGCGTGGGCCAGGCAGATGACCAGGCAGACGGCGAGGACGGCGGAGCACAGGGCGACCTCGCTCCAGCCGACACCGCTGAGCGAGCCGAGGAGCCAGAACAGGACCCCGCGGGTCTGCTCGGCGTCGGCGGAGGTCATCACGACGAACGAGGTGAGGGCGGAGAAGAGCTGCATCGCGGCGACGCCGGAGAGGACGACCCGGTCGGTGGAGCCGCCGAGGGTGTGGCTGAGCAGCAGCACCAGGGCGAAGGAGAGGAGCGCCCCGACGAACGCCCCGGCCGACAGCGACACCGCTCCCCCGCCGACCCCGAGGACGACCACGACGACCGCCCCGGTGGAGCCGCCGGAGGAGACGCCGAGGACGAAGGGGTCGGCGAGCGGGTTGCGCAGCAGGGACTGCATCACCGTGCCGCACACCGCGAGCCCGGCGCCGCACACGGCGGCGAGGAGGGTGCGCGGCATGCGGAGGTTCCAGATGATGCCGTCCCGGATCGGGCTGAGGTCGCTCGCGCCGAAGCCGAGGTGCGCGGCGACGGTGGACCAGACGTCGGGAACGGAGATCCGGGCGGGCCCGATCGTCACGGCGACCGCGACGGAGGCCAGGAGGAGCAGCAGACCGCTGCTCCAGAGCAGCACGGCGAGCGGCGCGCCGGCCCGGGCGGGGCGGGCGGCGACAGCCGACGGGTCTGCCATCTTCGCGGCGGTCCGGCTGCCGGTGCTCACCCCGCGAGCCCGAAGTCGCGCAGCCCGGCCGCGACGCGCTCCAGTCCCTCGACGGTCCGGATGGTGGGGTTCATGGCCTGGCCGCTGAGCAGCACGTAGCGGCGGTTCTTGACGGCGTCCATCGTCTTCGTGACCGGGTTGGACTCCAGGAACTCGATCTTCTTCTCGGCACTCTCGGCGGTCTGCATCGTGCGGCTCAGGTCGCCGATGACCAGGACGTCGGGGTTGCGGTCGGCGACGGTCTCCCAGCTGATCTGGGGCCATTCGTCGTGGGTGTCGTCGAAGACGTTCTTCGCTCCGAGCTCCTTGGTGATGACGCCGGGGGCGCCGCAGCAGCCCGCGAGGTAGGGGGCCTTGGAGTCGGAGAACCAGTAGAGGAGCGAGGTGTCGGAGGCGTCGATGCCGTCCGTGGCCTTCTACACGCGGGCCCGGAGCTTCTTCACCAGGGCGTCGCCGCGTTCGGGGACGTCGAACACCTGGGAAAGTTCGCGCACTTCGGTGTAGACGCTGTCCATCGTCAGGGGTGCGGTGCGGGCTCCGTCGCCGCCGCCGCTGTTGTCCTTGCCGACGCAGTCGGCGGGCGAGACATAGGTCGGGACGCCGAGCTTCTCGAACTGCTCGCGCGGGGCGACACCGCCCTTGGCGAGGGTCGAGGCGAAGGAGGCGGAGAGGAAGTCGGGTTCCTTGTCGAGGACCTTCTCCGAGGAGGGCCGGTTCTCCGATATCCGCTCGACGCCCGCGTTGGCCTTCTCCAGGCTCTTCATCACCGGGTCGCTCCAGGTGGCGGTGCCGGCGAGCCGGTCGGCAAGGCCGAGCGAGAGGAGGATCTCGGTGGACCCCTGGTCGACGGAGACGGCCTGCTGGGGCGGGGCCTTCACCGTGACGGTGCGCCCGCAGTTCTTCAGGGTGAGGGGGAAGCCCTCGGCCTTCTTCCCGTCGGCGGCTCCGGTGTTCCCACCCTCGCCGCAGGCGGTCAGCAGGAGGAGTCCGGCCGCGAGGAGAGCGGCGGTACGTATCGGGGCGGGGGTGGCCGTGGACAGCACGAAGGACCTCTGTGTCTCTGGGCCCAGCCGCGGAGCCCGTCGTACGGTTCCCGTGCCCCGGTGCGGGCGCGGGTGCCAGCAGGTCTTCGGACTCGGGTTCGTCCGGGCGGGACGCCTTCCCGGGGCACGCGAGTGCTCCAGTGGCCGTGGCCCCGCCCGTCCCCCTCACCGCTGCGCGTCAGTTCCGGATTCGCACCGGATTCCCTGACCCCGTCGCTGGGGTTCGACTGGCCCCGGCAAGTTATCACGCGCCTTCTCGCAGCTCGGGCGCTGTGCGGTGGGTCACGGCCCGCGGGGCCGGTACGGCGCGGGGTCGGCCCGCCGTACCGGCTGTTCGGGTTCCGCTCGGGCAGACCTACGAAGTCTGGAGGGCGATCACCGCGTTCTGGCCGCCGAAGCCGAAGGAGTGGCTGACGGCCCGTCGTACAAGGACCTCGCGCGGGCTCTTGGTGACACAGTCGATGGCGAACCCGGGCTCGGGGGCGTCCAGGTTCGCGATCGGCGGGATCACCCCGTGCTGGAGCGTGAGGATCGTCAGGCCCGCCTCGATGGCGCCGGCCGCCCCCATGCAGTGGCCCAGTACGCCCTTGGGGGCGGTGACGGGCGGCCGGTGCGGGTAGGCCCGGCCGATGAGGGCGGCTTCGGTGGCGTCGCCCTGCGGGGTCGAGGTGCCGTGCGCGTTGACGTGGTCGACGTCCTCGGCTCGCCAGCCCGCGTCGCGCAGCGCGGCGTCGACGGCCGCCCGTGCGACCTCCCCGGCCGGGTGCGGGCTGGTGGGGTGGTGGGCGTCGGTGGTGGCCCCGGTCCCCGCGATCAGCGCTCGGGGGGAGACTCCTCGGGCGCGGGCCTCCTCGGCCCGCTCCAGGACCATGATCGCCGCGCCCTCGCCCATGACGATCCCGGCCCGGTCGGCGGCGAAGGGGCGGCAGAGGCGGGCGGGGTCGCCGTCCCGCGGCGCCGCGGCGCCGGAGCGGGCGAAGCCGGTCATGGCGACGGGGAACACGATCGACTCGGTGGCCCCGGCGATGGCGATGTCGCACTGGCCCAGCGTGAGCATGTCCCGGGCCACCGACAGCGCGGTCACCCCGGACGAGCAGGCCGTGCACGGGGCCAGACTCGGCCCGGTGGCCTTCATCGCGATGGCGATCTCGGCCGCGGGCATGTTCGGGATGGTCAGCAGGATGCCCGACGGTGACGTGGCCTCGGGACCGCGTCGCTCCAGGGCGACGGCCTGTTCGGTGAGTCCGGCGGATCCTCCGCTGCTGGTGCCGACCACGACGGCGACCCGGGCCCCGTCCCAGTGCGCCGGGTCGAGCCCGGCGTCGGCGACCGCCTCCCGGGCGGCCAGGAGGGCGAACTTGACGTACCGGCCCATCCGGAACGCGGACCGGCCGCCGACCGCGTCGTCGAGGTCGATACCGGAGACCGTACAGGCGAAGTCGACGGCGCAGCCTCGCAGTTCGGGGACGGTGCGGGCGGGTGAGAGGCCCGCGCGGACTCCGTCCCAGGTGGTGTCGGTGGTGTGGCCGACCGGGGTGATCATCCCCAGCCCTGTCACGGCGATGGCGGGTCGATTCATCGGGTGTTGCTCACCGGCACCGTCGCCTCGGCCGCCGCGCTGCCGACGGCCGCGTCGATGTACGCGGAGATGTCGGCCAGCGTGGCGTCCTTGTAGAGCTTCTCGGAGTCGGCGTCGACGCCCAGGGTCTCCTTGATGATGACGGCGAACTCGGCGACCGCGAGGGAGTCCATCTCCAGGCTGTCCATCGTGGACTCCGGCAGGACCTCGTGGGCGGGCACCTTGAACGTCCCGGTCAGCACCTCGGTGATCTTGGGGTGAATGGTCGTCATGGTCGTTCCTCTCATCGGGGTCATCGGGTTCGTCCGAGCGGCGGAGGTGAAGGCAGTTGCCCTCCGCCCGAAATAACTGGAAGGTGATCTTCCGGTTACGCCTTCCGGCGAACCGATTCGTCTACGCTCACCTGCGGCTTCTCGAACCATCGGGAGAGCACCGCCGTGGTTCCCCAGTACGCCAGCAGAACCCCGCGGGTGCCGAGCGCGGCGACCTTCTCACGCAGCGGGCGCCTCCGGCTGCCGCAGACAGGGCGCCGGAATTCCGCCGCACGGCCTCTGATTCCGGCCCTGCGGCTCCGGTGCCAGGACCCATCGGGGTCGTCGTAGACGTCCGCGTACCGGGGTCCGGCGATCGGCCAGTCCGACATCAGCCGCTCGGGCAGGGCGAAGGTGGCCACCAGGGCGGGGGTGTGTTCGGCCACGACGGCGGTGGCCTCCTCCACCGCGTCGGGCAGAAAAGTGACCTGATCGGCGGTCAGCCGTCCGGAGGCGAGCAGCTCGCCGCTGTTGCGGGCGATCCAGCGGAGCGCGAAGAGCCGGCGCAACTCGGCCAACCGGTCGCGCGCCTCCCCTTCGGGCAGGGCGGTGACGGCCTCGGCGAACGCTTCGTCGGCCTGCCGGCAGGCGTACGCCCCGACGCCGCGCAGCGCGGCCGACGACGCGGCGTTCCAGCGGCCGAGCGGGTCGCCGGGCGGTGCGGCGCTCATCTGTTCGCGGGCTCGGGCGAACCAGTGGTCCTCGACTGCCGCGAAGAGCCGCCCGAGGAAGGCCGGGTCGTCGAGATCGCCGGGGCCGTCCTCCTCGGCCGTGTCCCGGTCGGTGGCGCTGAAGAGCATCTCGGCGGCGGCCTTGGCGTGGACGGCGAGGTTGTCACCCTCGGCGGTGATCGCGCCCTCGATGCCGGTGACCAGCTCGGTCATTCCGTTGTTCTCCAACAGCCCCTGGGCTCCGCACCGTTCGCGGCACTCGACGATGACGTCGCGGGCCTGCCAGGTGATCCACCCCTTGGCCACGGCGACCAGGCGTTCCGCTTCGTCCCGGTCGGCCCCGGAGGCCGACTCCCAGGCGTCCAGGGCCCTGCGGTGCAGCAGGCTCATCGCGTAGACGGTGGCCATCGCTCCGGCCAGGGGGCCGTGGTGAGTGCGGTGCGCGTACACCGGGATCCGCCGGGCGGCGCGCGATCCGGAGATCATCCGGTGGCCGGCGTACCGGACGGCGATGGCCAGGGTGACCCGGGCGGAGCCGACCGCGCAGGCGCTCATGGAGAGCTTGCCGGGGGTGACCCGGCCGATGGAGGCGAGGAACCGCCTTCTGCGGTTGGGGACTTCGCTGTGGAACCGGCCGTCGTCGCCGATCCGCCCGTGCTCACCGGCGAGCAGCGCCTCGCGCGGGACGAAGCAGCGGTCGAAGGAGGTGAGGCAGTGGTCGACCGGGGAGCCCATCCGGGCGGGCAGCCGCCGCACCCGGACGCCGGGCAGGGCGCGGTGGGCGTCGGTGAGCGGGGCGAGGAAGAGGAAGACCCCGTGGTCGATGCCGTCGGCGAGCAACCGGGCCGCCACCACACCGGACTTGGGACCCCCGGCGGGGCTGGTGTTGGGCATGAACTTCTGCGCCCCGGCGTGCGGGGTGTGCAGGACGAAGCCGTCGCGTTCGCGGTCGTACGTCGCGGTCGTCTCGATGGCCGCGGCGTCGTTGCCGTGGGCCACCTCCGTACAGAGGAAGGTGCCCACCCGCCGCATGGCGAGGAAGGCCGACAGATCGCGCCGGGTGTCGGCGTCGTGGTCGAGGAGGCTGCCGAGGAAGAGGTTGTAGTGGATGCCCGCCACGGTGGTCAGCGCCGGGTCGACGGGGCCGAGCCACTCGTGGAGGGCGGCCAGCGCCCGGGGGTCCGCGGCCAGTCGGGCGCCGCTGTCGAGCGCGTTGTTGAGGATGCGCAGCCGGTGGTAGGAGAGGGCGAGTCGTTCATCGGGGGTGCCGCCACCGGGACGGCGAAACAGTTCTGTCGTCAGCAGGCGGCGCCAGAATCCGTGCTCCTGGCGGAAGTTCGGCCCGAAGAGCACTGCGGTGAGCAAATCGTTCGTGGACGGGAAGGCCGCGTCATTCATGGTTACGGTCACAACACAGTAACGATCAAGGAACGGCGAGGACACCCCCGCCGTCCCGAAATGCCCCCGATTATCAGGCGCGTTGGAAGGCCAGTACGACGTTGTGGCCGCCGAAGCCGAAGGAGTGGCTGAGCGCCGTCTCGACCCGCCGGTGACGGGGCTCCTTCGTCACGCAGTCGAGGGGGAAGGCGTCGGGGAGCGCGTCCAGGTTGGCGATCGGCGGTAGGGTGGAACGTTCCAGCGTCAGGACGGTGGCCACGGCCTCGATCGCGCCCGCCGCCGCCAGGGTGTGTCCGGTGACGCCCTTGGGCGCGGTGACCGGCGGCCGGTGCGGGAAGAGCCGGGAGATGAGGGTGGTCTCCATGGCGTCGTTGAGGGGGGTGGAGGTGCCGTGGGCGTTGATGTGGTCGACATCGCCCGGCGTCCAGCCCGCCTGGTCGAGCGCCGCCCGCACCGCACGCTGGGCGCCGTGCCCGTCGGGGGCCGGGGCGGTGGGGTGGTGGGCGTCGGTGCTGGAGCCGGCCCCGGTGAGCAGGGCGCGCGTCCGGCCGCCCCGGGCCCGTACCCCTTCCTCCCGCTCCAGGACGAGCATGGCGGCGCCCTCGCCGATGACGAAGCCGTCCCGGTCGGCGGCGAACGGGCGGGAGGCGGCGGCCGGTTCGCCGGTGCGGGTGGACAGCGCGCCCATCCGGGCGAACGCGGTGACCACCAGCGGGGTCAGCACCGACTCCGCGCCGCCCGCGACCACCACGTCGCAGCTGCCGCCGAGCAGCAGATCGCGGGCGACGGCGACGGCCGTGGCCCCGGAGGCGCAGGCGGTGGCGGGGGCGAGGCTCGGGCCGCCCGCCTTCAGCGCGATGGCGACCTCGCCCGCCGCCGCGTTGGGGATCATCATCGGCACGAGGAGCGGGGAGACCGCGTCGGGGCCCGAGGCCGCCAGCCTGGCCGCGTTGTCGACGAGTACGGAGACGCCGCCGACGCCCACGCCGAGCACCACGCCGACCCGGGCACCGTCCCACCGGGCGGGGTCGAGGCCGGCGTCGGCGACGGCCTGCCGGGCGGCCACGAGCGCCAGCTTCACGAACCGGGCCATCCGCCACACCGACCGGCCGCCCACCGCCGCGTCCAGGTCGATGCCGTCGACCGGACAGGCGAAGTCGACCGGCAGGCCCGCGAGTTCCTCGATCCGCCGGGCGGTGGACCGCCCGGAGCACAGCCCCTCCCAGAAGCTGTGCTCGTCCGCCCCTGCGGGTGTCACCAGGCCGATGCCCGTCACCGCCACGGCGGTGCCGGCTCGGGCCTCGGTGCCCTGATCAGCGGGGAGCGACATGCTGTGTTCCTTCCATAGAGTCCATGCACATGGTCTGAGGGGTCCCGGGCCAGCGAAGTGCCGCCGAACCCCAGGTCAGTCCGCCCCCGAAGGCGGTGAGCAGCACCCGGTCTCCGGGGTGCAGAAGCCCGCCGTCCGCCGCGTCGGCCAGGGCCAGCGGGATGGAGGCGGCACCGGTGTTGCCGACCCGCTCCAGATGGGTCACGCAGCGCTGCGGCGCGATGCCGACCCGCTCGGCGACGGCACGCAGGATCCGGGCGTTGGCCTGGTGCGGTACGAAGCGGTCGACCTCGGCCGGGTCCCAGCCGACCCGGTCCAGGAGCGTCCGACAGGAGCCGGTCATCCGCTCCACGGCATGCTGGTAGACGGTGCCGCCCTGCATCCGGAAGTACCCGTCGCCCGGGCCGGCCGGCTTGCCGCTCGCCCGCGCGCGGGCCCCGCCGCCGGGGACGGTGATCAGGTCGTAGCCCGTACCGTCGCTGCCCAGGTCGAACGCGAGCAGCTCCCCCGGATCGCCGCGGCGCCCGGCCGCCACCAGGGCCGCGCCCGCCCCGTCTCCGAAGACGACGCCCGCCGAGCGGTCGGCCGGGTCGAGCCAGGTCGAGTAGACGTCGGCCCCGACGAGCAGAATCCGCTCGTAGAGACCCGAGGTGACAAGACCGTGGCAGACGGCGAGTCCGTAGACGAAGCCGCTGCACACGGCGGCGATGTCCAGCGCCGGTACGGTGCCGAGCCCCAGCCGGGCCACGAGCGCGGGGGCGGTGCCGGGGCAGAGGTGGTCGGGGGTGGCAGTGGCCAGGACCACCGCGTCCACCCGGCCCGCCACCGGGGCGCGGGCCAGCAGCCGGGAGGCCGCCTCGAACGCGAGGTCGCCGGTGGCGACGCCCTCTCCGGCACGGTGGCGGCTGCCGATGCCGGTGCGCCGTCGGACCCAGGCGTCGTCCACGGCCCAGTCGGCGGGGAGCCGTTCGTTGCCGACCGGCTCCCCCGGCACCCAGCCCGCCACGCCCTGGAGCACCGCCGTGCGCTCCCCGGCCGCTAAGACGCCCGCCCGCGTCCCCGGCTCCGTCCCGCTGTCGGCCGTCCGTCTCCTCGCCACCCGTCGCCCCGTTGCCACCCGTCGCCCCGATCCCGTTGTCGTACTGCATCGGGTTGACGAACGGCGGAACGTCTCACGAGGGTGCGTTCGACTGCGCCGAACGGGTCATGACGTGGCGTCAGTTGACGCCGAGCGCCTCGCGGAGCTCGTCGGGGCCCGGCGGATTGGCCCCGGCCCGGGAGACGGTCACGGCGGCGGAGGCGACCGCGTGGCGCAGGACGTCGGCCACGGTGTCCCGGTCCACGGCGCGCAGCCGGGCCCGGCCGTCCGGGCCGAGGAGCCCGTGCGCGGCGAGAGCGTGGAGCGTCCCGGACATGAAGGCGTCGCCGGCGCCGACGGTGTCGGCGACCTCGACCGCCGGGGCGTCGGTGCTGATCCGGCCGCCGGGGAACAGGGCGAACGCGCCCGCCTCGCCCCGGGTGACGAGGACGAGGGCGGGGCCGGCGGCGAGCCACCGCTCGGCGACCCGCTCCGGCTCCTGTTCCGGGTGCAGCCACCGCAGGTCCTCGTCGCTGGCCTTGACCACGTCGCTCAGCGCGACGCAGCGCTCGACGCGGGCCACGGCCCGGTCTCGCTCGCCCATCAACTCGGTCCGCACGTTGGGGTCGTAGCTGACGGTGGCCCCGGCCGGCAGCGACTCCAGGGCGGCCAGGACTGTTGCCGCCCCGGGTTCGACGACGGCCGCGATGGAGCCGGCGTGCACATGCCCCGGCGCCCGGTCGAGCGGGACCGCGCTGAGGGTCCAGCCGACATCGAAGGCGTACGTGGCGTGCCCCTGGTCGTCCAGGGTGACCACGGCCGAGGGGGTCGGCCCGGTGGCCTCGCCGGTGCGGACCTCGACCCCGGCGGCGGTCAGATGGTCCCGGATGAGCCGCCCGTGGTCGTCGGCGCCCAACTGGGTGAGCAGGGTGGGGTGATGGCCGAGCCGGGCCAGCCCGTACGCGACGTTCGCGGGGCTGCCGCCGGGGTGGACCCGGTCGGCCCGGTCCGGCTGCCGGACGATGTCGGCGACGCATTCGCCGATGACCAGCGGCTCAAGTCGGTCGAGCATGGGGGTGGATCTCCTCGGGTGCGGTGTCGTGGAGCGGTCCGGCGGGAACGGGGGCGGCGACCGGGCCCCCGGCCACGGTGTCGGGGCGGGCCGGTGTCTTCGCCGGGGCGGCCCTGCGGACCCAGAGCAGCGCGCCGGCCAGCACGGCCGTGGCGGCCAGCAGCCAGGGCAGCGGCCCCGGCGGCAGGGCGCCCGCGCCGAGGCCGGCGCCGGCGGCGACCAGTTGCAGGGAGAGCGACTGGACGGAGAGGGCGGTGGCGCGGCCGGAGGCGTCGACCCGGCGGTGCAGCAGATCGTTCTCGTTGGGGCCCGCGGCTCCCAGGCCCAGGTAGACGAGGCCGTAGCCGGTGACGGCGACCGTCGTGGCGAGAGGGCTCATCGAGTGCGTGGTGAGGCCGAGCAGGGTCAGCCCCAACGTCACCAGGCCGAGGCTCGCGAGCACCGCGCGCTCACTGCTGCCGGTGAACCGGGCGACGAGCGGGGCGAGTTGACTGCCGAGGGCTGAGCACAGGAACCCGGCGCAGGCGAGCCCGGCGAAGACCAGGGCCCCGGATTCGGCGGCGCCCATGAAGGCGGCGGCCCGGCCGGGGGTGAGGAGTTCGACGGCGGCGAGGGCGGCCCCGGCGGCGCTCGCGGTGAACAGGATGCGCCGGATCAGGGCGTCCCGGGCGCCGAGCCGCAGCCCGGCGGCGATGGCCGCGGGCACACCGCCCACGACCCGGTGCAGGGTGGTACGGGGCCGGGGCGGTTCAGGCAGGGCGCTCAGCACGTACAGCACGAAGACGCCTTCGACCAGGGCGCCCAGCAGCGCGGGCACGGAGAGCAGGATGACCAGTCCGCCGGTCGTGTCGGCCAGCCACTCCCCCGCTCCGGGGGCGAGGCCGAGCAGCCAGGGCAGCCCGCCGCCGAGTACGGTGCCGAGCGCGAGGGCGGCCGAGGTGGCGGAGCTGCCGCGCGCCAGGCCCGTACGCAGATCGGCGTCGGGGCCCTCGTGGGCGTGGACGGTGTCGACGTACCAGGCCTCGGCGGGCCCGCTGGACAGAGCGCGGGCGAAGCCCATCAGGCCCATGCCGAGCGCGATGGCCCAGCCCGCCGCGCCGAGTCCGATGAGGGTGAAGGCGGCGAGGTTGAGCAGCCCGGCGACGGCCAGGACGGGGCGCCGCCCGATGACGTCGGAGAGGCCGCCGGTGGGCAGCTCCATCGCGGCGGCCGTGAGGGAGTGCACGGCGTAGAAGCCTGCGATGGCGGCGAGACCCATGCCGCGTTCGGTGAAGAGGAGCACGCCCGTCGCGATGGACATGCCGATGGGGAGCCAGAAGAGGAAGGAGACCGTGACGTAACGGCGGCGCGCGGTCGCGCCGTCCAGGCCGCCATGGCCCGGGGAGACGGCGGCGGGGACCGGACGGCCGGTCATGCGTCTTCTCCGGCGTCCGTGGCCTCCGGGGCCAGCGGGAGTCCTGCCGTGAACAGCACGACCTGTTCGGCGCGGGGGTCCTCGGCGTCACGGGCGGTCAGCTCGGCCGTCTTCGCGCGGAACACCTCCCACAGCTCGGCGAGGGACTCCGGGGTCAGCCGGGGCATCAGGTCGCTGAGCCCCGAAGGCTCATGCCACTCCTCACCCAGCCGGCCGCTGTCCAGGTCCGCCTCGTGCCGGTCCAGGGACTGCTGGAGGTGCTCGATCTGACGGCGGTGCAGGACACTGAGGATCACGCTGCCGCCGGGGCTGGCGTGCATCGCCTCGTTGCTCCACGAGGTGACGTCGTGCACGGACTTCCAGCGGCGTTCCCGGCTGTCGCGGTGGTCGGCCTCGGCGACGAACGCGTACTTGGCGAGCACCCGCAGGTGGTAGCTGGTGGACGCCGAGGACTCCCCCGTCCTGACCGCGAGCTCGCTGGCGGTGGCGGGGCCGTGCTGGCGCAGCAGTCCGAGCAGGGTGAGGCGCAGGGGGTGGGTGAGGGCCTTGAGGGCGGCCCCGTCCTGAGCGGGATCGAGTACGCGACCGCTGTCTTCGCTGTCCATGGCAGCAGCGTAGGCAGACGGAAGCACTTTACCAAAGAGTTTTTGCAGAATATTTTTGGGAAAGTTGGGGAGTCGGCCGTCAGACCTCTCCTCCAGCCGTTTGCCGGGCTCGCAGCACCTCCATCACATCCCGGCACCAGTCGCGGTTGGCGCGTTCGAAGTCCCGCCCGCGGCGGCAGGTGAGATACGGGCCGACGCGCGCCCCGCGGAGCAGGAACTCCGCCTCGTCCAGGTCGCCGCGCATCCTGAGCAACTGCTCCTCGAACAGCGCGGCCTTGGCCTCGGCGAACGCGTACCGCTCGGTGAGGCGCCCGATCAGCACGCCGGTGTCGAGATGGTCGGCCGCCTGGACCTGGACCAGCAGGTCCTCCCGGAGGAACGCGGGCTTGGCGGCGGTGGACGCGAAGCCCTCCAGCTCGGCCAGCCCCTCGCCGGTGACGCGGAACAGCCGCTTGTTGGGACGCCCCTCCTGGACGACCTCCCGCCCGGCGACCATGCCCTCCTTCTCGAGCTTCGCCAGCTCCGCGTAGACCTGCTGCGGCAGGGCGTGCCAGAAGTTCGCGACACCCGCCGCGAACGCCTTCGTCACCTGGTAGCCGCTCAGCTCCTCGTCGAGCAGCGCCGCCAGCACCGCATGGCGCAACGCCATCGGACCGCCTCCTCTCAGCCGGGCCGAGGCGGATCCCCGTCCACCCCTGTCCGGCACACCGACCCTCATGATAGTCATGAAACTGACTAGTCACTTTCTTGACTATGAGGAGGGCACATGACCACCGCAGTGGACCGCTTCCGCGCCGCCGTCGACAACCGCGACCTCGGCGCCCTGGACGATCTGTTCACCGAGGACATCCGGCTCTACAGCCCGGTGAAGTTCACGCCGTTCGAGGGCCGGCCGGCGGTCCTGGGCCTCTTCGGCGTCCTGCTGCGCACCTTCGAGGACTTCCGGTACGTCGGTGAGTTCGCAGGCGCCTCACAGACGAGCGCCGACGGGACCGAGGCCCCGTCGGCGGTCCTGCTCTTCCGGGCGACAGTCGGCGGCAAGGAGATCCACGGCATCGACCTGGTGCACCTGGACGAGGACGGACGCATCAAGGAGTTCACCGTGATGGTCCGTCCGGCCTCCGCCGTCCAGGCGCTGGGCGAGGCGGTGCTCGCCGGACTGGTCGCCGACGGCCTCGCCCCCGCCCCGTAGAACCCGGGAGCGCCCCGCGGAACCCGGGGCTCAGCTCGCCCGCGCCGCCTCCAGGGCGTCCGCGACCAGGCCCAGGAATCGGGCGTGGTCGCGGGGGCCGTAGAGGGGCTCGGGGTTCCACGGGACGACGGGCGTCGGCGTGCCCTCACTCCCCCGCAGCTCCTCCAGGGGCGCGGCGTGGGCGCGGATGTCGGTCAGGATCACCTCGGGGCGCAGCGCGAAGGTGTCGGCGCGGTCGAGGGTCGACCAGTTGGCCCCCGGGCCTTCGGCGGGCTCCACGAGACGGACGCCCAGTTCGGTGAGGACGCGCAGCTCGGGCCACATCCTGGGGCGGGCGACATGGGCCTGGTCCGGGCCGGCCGGGGAGAGGGCGAGCACCCGGGGCGCGTCGGCGGAGGTGGCGACGACGGCGCGCAGCCGCTCCCGGGCGGCGTCTAGGTCCTGGTCCGCGTCCGGCCGCCCGGTGGCGCCGAGCGAGCGGGCGAGTTCGGCGAACCGGTCGCCGATCTCGCCGAACGTACGGGCCTGGCTGACGTCGAGGACGACCACCGGGACCCGCTCCTCCAGGGGCTTGGCCGTCTCGGGAGCCAGCCCGTAGACATGACCGCCGCCGTAGCTGACGGCCACCACGAGGTCCGGATCGGCGCTCAGCAGCCGCTCGACGCCCAGGGCGCCTCCCGCGCCCAGGTACTCGACGTCGGCGAGCGGCAGGGTCCCGGTCTTCGCCGTGTCGGCGTCGGGTCCGTCGTGGTCGGAGCCGAAGATCCCCACCGGCCGGATTCCGAGGTCCCACAGGGTCGCACCGGCCTGGACGTAGGCCAGCACCCGGCCGGGCGGCCGGGGCGCCGTCGACTGCTGACCCCGGTCGTCGGAGAACCGCCATTCGCTCTGTTCCGTCACGTCACACACGCCCCTCTGCCGCCGACTGCCGTTCCATTCGTGCGAGTTCGTACACGTGTACCTGCCCACCTCCTCACCGCCACACCCCTCTGACCGGCGAGTAGACGGCCCGTCGGCGGTTTCGGGCACAACAGGCGCACAACGTCACGGAGTGTTAAAAGTAAGTCACTTTCAGCTATTGGGCGGCGCCCCTTCCGGACGGAGTCGACTCACCGTGCGCGCGAACCTCGTGAAGGCAGTTCTGGCCGTCGGCATCGGTGCGTCGCTCTGCGCGGCTACCGCCACCGGGCACGCCGCGGCGGAAGCGACACGGGCCGCCCCCTGCCCCGTGGTCGACGTGCTGGTCCTCTACACACCGAAGGCCGCGCGGCGGGTCGGCGGCGAGCACCGGGTGCCCGCCTCGGCCCAGCAAATCGCGACCCGGATGAACCGGTCCCTGGCGGGCGGCGGGCTCTGCGGCGTCATCCGCGTCGTCCACCCGCACACGGTGACCGGTTACGAGGGGTCGGAGGAGTTCCGTGCCGCTCACGCCCTGCTCAAGGACCACACATCGGCGGGGGTGGGACGCCAGGCGCACGAACAGCGGGCACGGTACGGCGCCGATCTGGTCACGCTGGTCGTGGACCGGCCGGAGCGGGGCGGCGGCACGGCGGACTACACGCCCGCCCTCGACAGCTCCACGGACGAGTACGCCTACGCGGTCGTCGACGTCGACGGGATCGACCTGGATTCGGCGAGCCACGAGATCGGCCACAACCTGGGCCTCGCCCACGACCGTACGACGCTGGCGGGGAACCCGGACGGCTCGATGAGCGTGAGCCGGAACCGCCCGTACAACACCGGCTGGGTCACCGAGGACGGCACGCGCTACACGATCATGGCGTACCGCTCCGCGTGCGGCGACCACTGCCGCCGCATCAGCCGGTTCTCCAGCGCGACGGGGACGTGGGAGGGCCGCCGGCTGGGCGACGTGGACAACGACGGCGTACGGGTGCTGCGCGAGACCATGCCGATCGTCGCCGGGTACCGCACCAAGGGGTGAGCCGGGGAACGCGCCCGGCCCGGCTCAGCCTGCGGCCGGGGCGGACCCGTCCGCGTCCGTGCCGGGGTCCCGTTGTGGTTCGGGCCGCCGCAGCTCGACGTTGAACTGGGCTCCGGCCAGCAGGGAGAGGTTGGCGAACCAGACCCAGATCAGGAAGACGACGAGCCCGGCGAGCGATCCGTACAGCCGGCTGTAGCTGCCGACCTGGGTCGCGTAGAGGGCGAACAGCGCCGATGCGGTGAGCCAGCAGAACGCGGCGAGTATCCCGCCGGGCAGGCCTCGGCGCACACCTCGCGCGGAGCGGGGGCCGGTGCTGAAGAGGACCATGATCAGGCAGGCGACGAGGCAGACCAGCAGCGGCCACTTCAGTGCCGCCCACAGGGTCTCCCCCTCGTGCGGCAGACCGATGCGACGGCCGAGCCAGCGGGCCAGCGGGCCGGTCATGACGAGGGCGAAGGCGCTGGTCATCAGCAGGAGGAGCAGGCCGATCGCCGAGACGACGATGATGTGCGCCTGGCGCAGGGGCGGCCGGTTGTCCCGGACGCCGTGCATCGCGTGCATCGCCCGGCGGAAGACCGCGAGGTAGCTGCACGCGGACCAGACGGCGCTCACGGACCCGGTGGCGACGAGCAGCCAGACGGCGGACCGCTGCTCGGTCGCCGCCTCCAGCGGCTTGCGCAGCGCCTCCCCGGACTCGGCGGGCGCGAACGCCGTGATGTCGGAGATCAGGGCGGTGGTCGCGCCGGGGTTGGCGAGGCCGATCACGGACACGGTGACCAGGAGTGCCGGGAGCAGGGCGAGGATGGCGTAGTAGGTGAGGGCGGCGGCCCAGTCGGTGATGTCGTCGTTCCACAGCGAGACCGGGGTACGGCGCAGAGCGGTGAGCCAGGAGCGGGGCGGGGAGGCGTGCCCGTCGGCGGGGGCGGTGCTGTCCGCGGCGGACGCGGTCTGGGTGGGCAAGCTGGTACTCCGGGGACGTGGGTGGCTGCGGTGGCCGGGGGGACCTGCCCGTTCCCGGACGGGCGACCCCGCTCGATCCTCTCCTGCCACGTCGGGGCCGGGGCACACCCGGGGTGCCCCGGCGATCGGTGTCCGGTCAGTCGTTGACGGCGGTGAGCAGGACCACGGCGTCGCTGAGCGCCAGCAGCCCGTGCCGCTCCTGCGGGATCGGGTGCAGGGCTCCGGCGGGGAGTTCCGCGTCGCCGGAGGCGGCGGTGAGGCGGACGCTGCCGCGCAGGACGAGGAGCGAGGCGGCGGGCGGCGCGTTGTGCTCGTCGAGCGCGGTCCCCTCGGTGAGGGCGATCACCGTCTGCCGCAAGGGGGGCTCCTGGAGCACGAGGTGGGCGCTGCGGCCGTGTGCGGAGGCGCGGGCGGCGGTCAGGTGTTCCTCGGCAGTCACGTTGAGGTCGTCCATGTGCCCCACTGTGCCGCAGCCGCGCGCACCCCGCGATCCTGGCGTGCCCCGGCGGCGGCGGATGGACCGGTGGTCCGGGCTCAGCGGGGCGCCTGCGCGGTGGAGCCCCGGACCACCAGTTCCGGCTCGAACAGCAGCTCCTCCGGCGGGAGCGATCCGCCCTGGATGCCCGTGCAGAGCAGTTCGACGGCGGCCCGGCCCATGGCCTCGATGGGCTGGCGGATGGTGGTGAGCGGGGGTTCGGTGCAGTTCATGAACGCCGAGTCGTCGTAGCCGACGACGGAGATGTCGGACGGTACGCCGAGGCCGCGCCTGCGGGCCGCGCGGACGGCACCGAGCGCCAGGGGGTCGCTGGCGCAGATGATGCCGGTGACGCCCCGTTCCAGCGGCCTGTCCGGTCCCGTCGCGGGGAACCGGACAGGCCGTCCGACGGGCCGTCAGAGGCCGCCGGTGTACAGCAGCCGGTCGGGCGAGCCCTGGCCGAGGCCGGAGAGCACGTCGGGGGTGGCGGTGTCGTTGAGCCACCGTGCGACGGCGGCGGGCGAGGCCGAGGGGTTCTCCTCCTTGTAGAGCGCGGCGACGCCCGCGACGTGCGGGCTGGCCATGGAGGTGCCGTTCAGCGAGACGGTGCCACCGCCGAGCCGGGCGGAGACGATGTCGGCCCCGGGGGCGTACAGCGCGAGGCATGAGCCCCAGTTGCTGAAGGAGGTCTCCCGGTCCTGCCGGTCGCTCGCGCCGACCGTGACCACGCCGTCGGCGGCGGCCGGGGAGACGTCGCAGGCGTCCCGGTCGTCGTTCCCGGCGGCCACGACGGGCAGCACGCCCGCGTCGGCGACGGCCTCGACCGCCTCGTCGACCGCGCTGGAGCGGGCCCCGCCGAGCGAGGCGTTCAGCACGCCGGGGGCCTTGGTGCGCTCGGCGTCCTTGGCGACCCAGTCGAATCCGGCGAGGATGCCGGCCCAGGTGCCCCGGCCCTCGCAGTCCAGGACGCGTACGTTCACCAGCGAGGCGCCCTGGGCGACGCCGGAGGTCGCTCCGCCCGCGGTGCCGGCGACATGGGTGCCGTGTCCGTTGCAGTCCATGCCGCCGCGGCCGTCCCCGACGGCGTCGTACCCGTTGACGACCCGGCCGCCGAACTCGCTGTGCGCGGCGTCGATCCCGGTGTCGACGACGTACACCTTCACGCCGTCACCGGTGGCCGTGGTGGTGAACGTGTCGTCCAGCGGCAGGGCGCGCTGGTCGATGCGGTCGGTGCCCCAGCCGGCCGCGGGGGCCCGGAAGAGGCTTCCCGCCCTGGGCGCCTCCACGGCCACTTCGGCGTTCTCCTCGACGGCGAGGACGCCGGGAACGGTGCGTACCGCTTCGAGTTCGGCGGCGGTGAGCGTGGCGGCGAAGCCGTGCAGGACGTTTCCGTAACGGAACATCGGGTCGAGCCCGAGCTCCCGCAGGACGGTGTCCGGCGAGAGTTCGGGCTCCAGGGTGACGATGTACTGCCCAGGTACGGCCCGGGTGGACTGCTCCACCGCGACCCCTTCCGGTCCGCTGTCGGCCGAGGCCGGGGCGGGGACGGCGATCATCGGGGCGATCAGCAGCAGGGCGGCCGTGGCCCATCGGGCGGGCAGGCGCATGCATTCTCCTCGGGATGGAGGTCCGTTCGCGGAGCGAGTGCATCCGCGAAGCGCGAACACCGTTCCTTCGTCCCCGTCCGCCGGTCGCCTTAGCCGGTTCAGCCGGACAGCGCAACGCCGGCGGTCAGCTCCAGCTCATCGAGGCCGGCTTCGACGGACGGGCGGAGGTCGTCGTTGGTCCAGCGGCCCACGGCCGCCTCGGCGGTGATGCCGGGTCCGAAGCCGGCGATGAGGCCCTGCGCGGACTCGGCGGCACCGCCGTCGTCGAAGAGCCGGGCCAGCGCGTCGAAGACGACGGAGCTGGCGATGTTGCCGCGTTCGGTGAGGGTGGCCCGGCTGTAGCGGAACATCTCCGGCGGCAGTTTCAGGAAGTGGCAGAGGTCGTCCAGGATGCGCGGCCCGCCCGCGTGGACGATGAAGAAGTCCATGTCCGGGACGGACCAGCCGTGCAGGTCGACCAGGTCCTGGAGGACCGGGGCGAGCATCTCCATCGTGCCGGGGACCCGCTTGTCCAGCAGGAAGTGGAATCCGGTGTCGCGCACCGCGTAGGAGATCCAGTCCTCGGTGTCGGGCACCAGGTGCGAGCCGTTGCGCTCCAGCCGCATCCCGGTGCCGCCCTGCCCCCGTACGACGGCGGCGGAGAGGGCGTCCCCGAAGAGCCCGTTGGAGAGCAGCGAGCCGACGCCGATGTCGGTGGGCTGGTAGCACAGGGAGCAGAACTCGCAGGAGACGATGAGGACGTTGGCCTCGGGGTAGGCCACGCAGAAGTCGTGCGCGCGGTTGATGGCCGCGCCGCCCGCCGCGCATCCGAGCTGGGCGATGGGCAGCTGTCGGGTCTCGGGCCGGAAGCCCATGGTGTTGATGAGCCACGAGGTCAGCGAGGGCATCATGAAGCCGGTGCAGGAGACGTAGACGATCAGGTCGATCTCGGACGGGTCGGTCTCGGCGTGGGCGAGGGCCTGCCGGACGACCTCGGGCACCCGCCTCTTGGCCTCGGCCTCGTACACCCGGTTGCGGAGCTCGAATCCGGGGTGCTTCAGGGTCTCCTCGATGGGCTGCACGAGGTGGCGGGTCTGGACGCCGGTGTTCTGGATGAGCCGCAGGACGAGATCGCGCTGCGGGTGCCCGTCGTGGGTCTCGCGGGCCAGGTCCAGGGTCTGCTGCATGGTGATGACGTGCTCGGGCACAGCGATGGCGGGTCTGCACAGGGTCGCCATGGGTTCTCCTCGTATCTCGGAGCGGAGGCTCTCGTCACCAGGTGACGGGCAGGGCGAGCGGGTAGCGCCAGATGGACGTCGTGTTCCACTCGATGTCCTCGGGCGGCACGTTCAGACGCAGGGCCGGGAAGCGGGTCAGCAGCGTGGAGAAGGCCACTTCCAGCTCCATGGTGGCGAGCGGCGCGCCCAGGCAGTGGTGGGCGCCCCAGCCGAACGTCATGTGGGGGATGGACGGCCGGTCGGGGTCCAGCTCGTCGGGGCGGTCGAACTTGGCGGCGTCCCGGTTGGCCGTCAGATAGGACACGTGGACCACGTCGCCGGCCTTGATGAGGACGCCGCCGACCTCCACGTCCTCCAGGGCGATGCGCGGGATGCCGACGCCCTTGCGGAAGGGGATATGGCGCAGCAGCTCCTCCAGAGTGCGGGGCAGCCGCGCCGGTTCGGCCTGGAGGGGGTGGAGGAGTTCCGGGCGGGTGAGCAGTATGTAGGCGATGTTGCCGAGCTGGTAGGTGGTGGTGTCCTGGCCGGTGATGAGCAGGACCATCGCCATGACGGCCAGTTCGTCGTCGTCCAGCAGTTCGGCGCCGTCCCGGGCGGTGGCCAGGGTGCTGATGAGGTCCTCGCCCGGGGAGCGGCGCCGGTGGGCGGTCAGCTCCTGGAAGTAGCCGCGCAGCTCCGCCTTGGCGCGTACGGCGTCCTGCTTGCCGGCGGCCCCGACGTTCATCATGGTCATGGCGTGGGCGCGGAGCCAGGGGCGGTCGGCCTCGGGGATGTCGAGCGCCTCGCAGATGGTGATGAGCGGCAGCGGCGAGGAGACCCGGGCGACGAAGTCGGCCGGTGCGCCCTCCTCGGCCATCTCGTCGAGCAGCCGGTCGACGACGCGCTGGGTTCCCCCGCGCATCTGCTCGACGCGGCGCGGGGTGAAGCTCTTGGCGACCAGGGAGCGGAGCCGGCTGCTGGCGGGCGGGTCCATGAGGTTGATGGCCCCGGCCTGGACGATCGGCTCCGGGGTCATCCGGGGGAAGTCACGGCCGAGGACGGCGCTGCGGCTGAACCGCCGGTCGGTGGTGACCGTGCGGACGTCCTCGTAGCGGGTGACGAGCCAGGCTTCGCCCTCGCCGTACGCCATCCGGATGCGGGAGACCGGCTCCTCGGTCAGCAAGTGCCTGAGCTGGGGGTCGAACTCCAGCTGCTGCGCGTAGTCGAACGGGCAGTTCCGTACGGTTTCCATGTTCTGCACCGAGGTGTTCTCCACCGAGGTTCTCCCAATGACCGCTTCGGGGAAGGGGGGCGTGCCGGAGCGGGACCCGGCACCAGACCTCCCCTCTGTCCCCCGTCACCCTTCGAAACATGCAGTCACGCTCCGCAGTCAGCCGATCAGAGGGGCGCACGCCCCGGCGCTCGGCCGGCCGACTCTCCGGCGGGCAGCGCCTCGGCCCGGTCCAGGACGTGGTGGCGGCCGATGGGGAGCATCAGGGGGCGCCCCGAGACGGGGTCCTCGATGATGCGGCTGTCGAGGTCGAAGACCGCCCGGACGGTCGCCTCGGTCAGCACCTCGGCCGGGGTGCCGGAGGCGTGGAGGCCGCCGTCGGCGAGGGCGATCAGGTGGTCGGCGTACCGGGCGGCGAGGTTGAGGTCGTGGAGGACCATCACGATGGTGGTGCCGCGCGAGCGGTTCAGGTCGGTGAGGAGGTCGAGGACCTCGATCTGGTGGCTGGCGTCGAGGAAGGTGGTCGGCTCGTCGAGGAGCAGCAGGTCGGTCTGCTGGGCGAGCGCCATGGCGATCCACACGCGCTGGCGCTGGCCGCCGGAGAGTTCGTCCACGGCGCGTTCGGCGAGCGGTTCGGTGTGGGTGGCCTCCAGGGCGGCGGCCACGGCGGCGTCGTCCTTCTCGTTCCAGCGGGAGAAGATCCCCTGGTGCGGGTGGCGGCCGCGGCCGACGAGGTCGGAGACGGTGATGCCCTCGGGGGCGACGGGCGACTGCGGCAGCAGTCCGAGGGTGCGGGCCAGTTCCTTGGCGGGCAGCCGGTGCACTTCCTTGCCGTCGAGGACGACGCGGCCCGCCCTGGGGGCGAGCAGCCGGGACATGGAGCGCAGGAGGGTCGATTTGCCGCAGGCGTTGGCGCCGACGATGACGGTGATCCGCCCGGGCGGTACGGAGAGGTCGAGGGAGTCGACGACGGTGCGGTCGCCGTAGCCGAGGGTGAGTCCTTCGGCGGTCAGTCGGTGGTGCGTGGTCATAGCGAGCCTCCCGCCCGGTTGGTGCGGATGATCAGATGGACGAGGTAGGGGGCTCCGAGGACGCCAGTGACGACGCCGACGGGGTAGCGCTCGCCGAAGGCGAACTGGCCGGTGAAGTCGGCGACGAGGACGAGCAGGGAGCCGACGAGTCCGGCGGGCACGAGGAGCGAGCCGCCCGCTCCGGTGATGCGGGCGGCGATGGGCCCGGAGAGGAACGCCACGAACGCGATGGGTCCGGCCGCCGCCGTGGCGAAGGCGATCAGCCCGACGGCGGCGACGATCACGGTGATCCGGGTGCGTTCGACGCGTACGCCGAGGGCGGAGGCGGTGTCGTCGCCGAGCTGGAGCGCGGAGAGGTTACGGGCCTGCCCCAGCAGCAGCGGGGTGAGGACGGCGGCCGCGGCGAGGGAGGGGATCGCCTGGTCCCAGGTGGCTCCGTTGAGGCTGCCGGTCAACCAGCGCATCGCCTCCTGGAGGTCCCATTCGGCGGCCTGGGACAGGACGTAGGAGGTGATGCTGTCGAGCATCGCGGAGATCCCGATGCCGATGAGAATGAGCCGGGTTCCGGCGACACCGCCCTTGAACGCCAGCGAGTACACCAGCAGGGCGACGCCGAGTCCGGCGACGATGGCGAGGACGGAGACCTGCACCTCGCCGAGGGACAGGGTGACGATGGCGATGGCCGCGGCGGCGCTCGCCCCCGAGCTGATGCCGATGATGTCGGGGCTGGCGAGCGGGTTGCGGAGCATCGTCTGGAAGGTGACGCCGGCCAGGCCGAAGCTGAATCCGGCGACGAGGGCGAGGACCGCGCGCGGCAGCCGCAGCCGGCCCACGGTGAAGGACGCGCCGGGCACCTGCTCGCCGAGGATCACCCGGAGCACGTCGCCGGGCGGGTAGTAGGTGCGGCCCGCCATCAGGGTCACGGCGAACGCGGCGACCACGAGGAGGACCAGCACCAGGACGGTCCGGCGGCGGCGCGAGGCGCCCCGGACGCGGCGGCGGGTGGCGGCCTCGACGGAGGCGGGCCGGGTGAGGACGGGCGCGCTCACAGGGCACGTACCTTCTGTCGGCGGACGATGTAGATGAAGAACGGCGCCCCGATCAGGGCCGTGACGATGCCGACGTCGATCTCGGAGGGGCGGGCCACGATCCGGCCGACGACGTCGGCGGCGGTGAGCAGCACCCCGCCGAGCACCGTGGAGAGCGGCAGGAGCCAGCGGTGGTCGACGCCGACGAGGAGCCGGCAGGTGTGCGGGACGACGAGGCCGACGAAGCCGATCGGTCCGGCGACGGCGGTGGCCGCTCCGCAGAGGAGTACGGCTCCGAGGGCGGCCACCGCCCGTGCCACGGCGACGCGTTCACCGAGACCTGCCGCCAACTCGTCGCCGAGGGCGAGGGAGTTGAGAGCGCGAGCGGAGAGCAGGCAAACGGCGAAGCCGACGGCGAGGAACGGTGCGACCTGGGCGATGCGTTCGAAGGACGCGCCGCCGACGCCGCCGATCTGCCAGAGCTTGAAGCTTCCGGCGATGTCGTTGCGCGGCAGGATGATCGCGCTGACGAGCGAGGCGAAGGCGGCCGATGTGGCGGCCCCGGCGAGCGCCAGCTTGAGCGGGGTGGCCCCTCCCCTGCCGAGCGTGCCGACGGTGTAGACGAACAGGGCGGACAGGGCGGCGCCCGCGATGGCGACCCAGATGTAGCCGGTCGGCGAGGTGAGCCCGAAGAACGCGACGGCCGTGACGACGGCGAGGGAGGCCCCCATGTTGACGCCGAGGATGCCCGGGTCGGCGAGCGGGTTGCGGGTCACGCCCTGCATGACGCCGCCGGCGAGGCCCAGGGCGGCACCGATGACGACGGCGAGGACCGTACGGGGGATGCGCTTGGTCGCGGCCGCCCGCCCCAGGGTGTCGTCCGCGCCGCCGAACGCCGCGACGACGTCGGACCACGGCACGTCGCGGGAGCCGAAGGCGACGGAGGCGACCATGACGGCGGCCAGGGCGAGCACGGAGAGCAGGACCCACAGCAGGCGCACGCCCGCCGGGCGCCTGGTGGTGACGGCGTCCGGCGGGGTGCGGGTGTCGAGCGTGGTCACTTGACCTTGTCCGCGGCCTTGGCGAGGGCGGCGGCGTAGTCGTCCAGCACATAGTTGATCGACAGCGGCGTCGGGTTGGCGGCGGTGGCCAGCGGGCTGCTGCCGGGCAGGAGGTAGGTGGAGCCGCGCTCGACGGCGGGGATCTTCGAGAGCAGCGGGTCCTTGGTGATGGTCTTCAGCAGCTCGCCGGTGTCGTCGCCGTAGCCGGTGATGATGTCGACGTCGTCGAAGGCGTCGATCTGCTCGGCGCTCTTGGTGAGGGCGAACTTGTCCGTGCCTTCGGACGCCTTCGCGATGGAGCCGGGGATCTTCATCCCGAGGTCCTGGAAGAACTGCGTGCGGGTGTCGTGCGTGGTGTAGAAGCCGACCTCGCTGACGTCGTTGGGGTCGACGTGCGTCATGAACATCGCCGACTTGCCCTTGAGCTGCGGGTACTTGGCGGCGGTCTTGGCTATGTCGCCGTCGAGCTCCCTGATCAGCTTCTCGCCCTCGTCCGCGAGCCCGATCGCCTTGCTGTTCGTCCGGATGATCTCGCGCCACGGCGTCGCCCAGGCGGCGTCCGGGTAGGCGACGACGGGGGCGATCTCGCTGAGGGTCTCGTAGTCCTTCTTGGTCAGACCCGAGTAGGCGGCGAGGATGACGTCCGGCTTCGTGTCCGCGACGGCCTCGAAGTCGATGCCGTCCGTCTCGTCGAACAGCACCGGCGTCTCGGCCTTCAGCTCGTCGAGCTTCTCCTCGACCCAGGGCAGCACGCCGTCGTCGTTGTCGTCGCCGAAGTTGGCCGCGGCCATGCCGACCGGCACGACGCCGAGTGCGAGCGGGACTTCATGGTTGGCCCAGTTGACGGTCGCGACGCGCTCGGGCTTGGCGGGGATGGTGGTCTTGCCCAGGGCGTGCTCGACGGTCAGGGGGAACGCGCCGCCGGAGCGGCTCTCGTCGTCCTTGTTCCCGGTGTCGGACGACCCGCCGCAGGCGGAGACGCCCACGAGGGCGGCCGCCACGACGAGCAGGCGGAGGCGGTGTGAGGACATGGGTGTGTACCCGGCTTTCCGGAGGATCGGGGTGCCGCTTCCCGCACATCCGGGCAGGGGGCCGCCGTCGTGGAGGGGTGCACTGCGGAGGCAGAGCGGCTTAGGTAAGGCTTGCCTTCGCACTTTATGAGAGTCGGCCCGGCTGTCGCAATCAACCGTTTGAGACAGGTGTTGTAGCGATAAGGACATCCGTCGTGGGCGGGACGGCCGGTACATGAGGCTCTTGACCCTCACGTGGCGTCAGGCCGCATAGTCGGTGCCGTGGAAGAACACTGGACAGTGGGACGTGTGGCCGAGCTGGCCGGCGTGAGCGTCCGCACGCTGCATCACTACGACGGGATCGGGTTGGTCCGGCCGTCCGCGCGGACCGCGGCCGGGTACCGGGCCTATGCGGCGGGCGACATGGAACGGCTGCGTGAGGTGCTGGCCTATCGGCGGCTGGGCTTCGGACTGCGGGAGATCGCGGAACTGGTCGACGACCCGTCGGCCGACGCGGTCGCGCACCTGCACCGGTTGCGCGGCCTGCTGCTGGAGCGGCGTGATCGCGCCGACGAGATGGTGACGGCCATCGACAGGGAACTCAGGACACGGGCGAAGGGACTTGAGGTGACACCGGAAGAGCAACTGAACCTGCTCGGTGCACGGCTGTACGACACGATCGGAGGCGCCTACACCGCGACCAGGCGCACCGATCCACGGATCGCCGAGCAGATCTGGGACGCGCTCGGGGACGCGCGGACGGTGCTGAACGTCGGGGCCGGCACCGGCTCCTACGAGCCTGCCGACCGCCGGGTGACCGCGGTGGAACCGTCGGCGGTCATGCGGGGGCAGCGGCCTCCCGGCTCGGCGCCGTGCGTCGACGCCGCTGCGGAGTGCCTGCCGTTCGCGGACCGTTCCTTCGATGTCGCGATGGCCGTCTCCACCGTTCACCACTGGGGGGACCCGATCGCGGGGCTGCGCGAGATGCGGCGGGTGGCACGCCGCGTGGTGGTGCTCACCTTTGACACCGACGAGCCGGGGTGGCAGGACCGGTTCTGGCTCACCCGCGACTATCTGCCCGAGTTCACCGGCGTCCTCGCGGAATTCCCCTCGCTCGCCGGGATGGCCGACGCGATCGGTGCCCGTACCGAACCGGTGCCCGTCCCGTGGGACTGCACCGACGGCCTGTTCGAGGCGTACTGGCGCCGGCCGGGGGCGTATCTGGAGGAGCGTGTGCGCCGCGCGACGTCGGTGTGGACGAGGGTGGGGCCGGAGGCGGAGGAGCGTGCGGTACGGGGTCTCGGCGACGATCTCGCCTCCGGCCGGTGGGCCGAACGCAACGGCGACCTCGTCGACCTCGACGCGGCGGATCTGGGCCTCCGCCTGCTCAGGGCGTGAACTCGGGCCGGAACGTCCCCGGGGTCAGCCCGGTGGTCCGCCGGAAGGCCACGCCGAAGGCGCTCGCGGAGCGGTAGCCGACCTGTTCGGCGACCGACTCGACGTCCCAGCCCCGGGTGAGCAGGCCGATCGCGTGCTGCGCGCGGACCGTCGCGACCCAGCGGACGAAGCTCGTGCCCGTCTCGGCGCTGAAAGCGCGCGTGACCGTACGGGTGCTCACCCCCAGCTCGGAGGCCCAGTCCGCCAGCGTCCGCTGGTCGCCCGGATCCTCGCGGACCGCGTTCGCGATGGGGCGCAGGAGGCCGGAGGTGGGGACCTGGACGAGCAGCTCGCGGGGCGACGGCGCGAGAACGTCGAGCACGAGCGCCTCGGTCGCGGCCCGGGAGGAGGGAGCGAGGCCGGGTTCGCCGAGCCGTTCCAGCAGGAGACGCAGCAAGGGGGTGATCTCGACGGCGACCGGGGTGTCGGAGATCGACGACGTCGTACGGAAGCCGAAGAAGCTCGCCCGGAACCAGGTCCCCGCCGTCGCCGACCCGGAGTGCAGGGTCCCGGCGGGCATCCACAGGCCGAGCGAGGGGGTGATGGTCCAGATGCGTTCGCCGACCACCGCCGAGGAGGCGCCCCGCTCGTTCCAGAGCAGTTCGTGGAAGGGGTGGGAGTGCGCGTCCCAGAGGGTGTCGTGGGAGACGACCTCGTCGTAGCCCTGGATGACGAAGGGAGTGTCGACCGCGCCGGGCGCGTGCGCGGGCAGCGACCGGGTCTCCCTGGTCATGGAAGGCGGCCCCGGACGGTACGGGTACGGCTCGCGGCGGACGGGTGGCGCATCCGCCCAGGGTAGGCCTTTCCGTTGGCATCGTGCCTCGGGGGGCGTGCGGGGTCCGGTGCCCCCTTCGTCTGCCTCGACTCGACGTTTACGCGGGTCCGGGTACGTCCTTCAGGTGAAGGGCTCACCGCTTTCGCCGCGTACGCCTTCGCCCGGCCGGACAGTGGGTGGGCCGGCCCGGCAACCGGGCCGTGGCCGGTGGAACATGACGTGCGGAGAAGGGTGACGGATTCATGGGCACTGAGGCCACCAGGCGGGTCGCGCTCGTTTTCTCCCTGTTCGACGCCAATGCCAACGGCGTCCTGGAGCAGGACGACTTCGATCTCATGGCCGAGCGCGTCGTCCACGAGGCGCACGCCTCGGACCGGGCGGCGAAGGACGCGATGCGGGGAGCGTTCCGGCGGTACTGGACGACCCTGCTCACCGAGCTCGACGCCAACGGGGACGGCGAGATCAGCTTCGAGGAGTTCCAGGCGTGCGTGCTGTCGCCGGAGCGGTTCGACGCGACCATCGCCGTGTTCGCCGAGGCGCTCGCCGCGCTCGGCGACCCGGACGGCGACGGTCTGATCGAGCGCCCGCTGTTCATGGCGCTGATGCGGGCGATCGGGTTCGAGGCGGCGAACATCGACGCGCTCTTCGACGCGTTCGAGCCGGCCGACGGGGACCGGATCCGGGTGGAGACGTGGGTCGCGGGGATCAAGGACTACTACGCGCCGGGCAAGGCCGGCATCCCCGGGGACCACCTGGTCGTCGGCACCGCGGTCTGAGACGTCCGTCCCCGGCCGCTGATGCCGTGCCCGGAGCGCGGGGTACGGCATCGGCGGCCGGGGCGCGCCGGTCGGTCAGCGTTCGTCCGGGTCCGTGTCCCGCGTGATGCGCCCGATGACGGACGCCGCCCGTTCCGGGTGGCGGTCCAGCCAGCTGCCGAGGTGCTCCCGGACCCCCTGCTCGACGCCGTCGCGCACGGTGGCTCCGCCCAGCCGGCCGCGGGTGGAGCCGTCGTATTCCGGACAGTCCAGTCGCACCGAGACGACCGCTGTCAGTCCCTCGCCGACCCGGTCGGCGCCGAGCCCGGGACCGTCGGGCTTCAGGAGCCCGCGCCGGAGCGCGTGCTCGGTGAGCGCGGCCGCCACTCCGGTGCGGAACCCGTCCTCATGGGTTCCGCCCTCGGGGGTGGGCGCGCTGTTGGCGAAGGAGCGGACTCGCTCCTCACGAGCGCTTCGCCGGCTCAGCGCCACTTCCGCGATTCCCGCCATCCGTTCGTCCTCCCACTCGAACGCGATCACCTCGGGCAGCACCCGTTCGGTCTCGGCGTCCAGGAGGGCGACGAAGTCCGCGGCTCCGTCCGGGTACCGGAAGCTGACCGACCGGGTTCCGCCCGCGGGGCGTTCGTCGGTCAGCGAGAGGGTGAGCCCGCAGTTCAGCAGGGCCACCTCCCGCACCCGTCCGGCCAGCAGCGCGAACGAACACTCCACGGTGTCGAAGATGTCGGGATCGGGCCAGAAGGCGATCGTGGTCCCGGTGTCCGTCGCCGGTCCCGCGGCGGCGGGCGGGGCGAGTGCGACGCCGCGTGCGTACTCCTGGACCCGGCGCACACCCCCGCGCCGCACCTCGGCCGTGAGGCGGCTCGACATGACGGTGGCCGCACAGGGTCCCACGCCGTAGACGCTCCAGCGGACGGTGTTCCGGCCGCCGGGCCGAAGCTCGGTCTCCGGCCTGGTCAGCAGGGTTTCCAGACTGTCGCCGACGCGGGCTTCGCCCGTCGCCTCGAACGGAATGCCCGGGCCGTCGTCGGCGATCCGGATGCCGCCGTCCCGGGTGAGGGTGACATCGACGCACCCGCCACCACCCGCCAGGATCTGGTTCACCGACCGGCTCGCGACCTCGTACACCAACTGATGGAGGCCGTATACGCCGGTGGAGCCGACGTACATGCCGGGCCGCTTCCGCATGAGCTCGCGCCCCTCCACCTCGGTGACGCGGGCGGCGTCGTACTCACTTCTTCCCCCGGTCACGCATCCCCCTCCCCGGGTGTCCGGCAGGACGTCATCCCGTCAGCAGATCCGGGTTGCCCGCGAGCGCTGCCAGGCGGCCCTGCGGGTCCGGGACGAGGCGGCGGGCGGTCAGGTCGAGGACGCCGGCGACTCCGGTGATCTCCGCGGCCACCGTGCCGTCCTCCTTGATGATCTGCTGCTCCAGGGTGAACGTCTTGCCCGTGCCGTAGTCGAACCGGCAGGTGACCCGCACGCGCTCGCCGCCGCGCAGCTCGCGGCGGTACTTGACCGTCACTTCCAGCTGCACCTGGCCGATTCCGTCGGCCAGCAGCTTCTCCTGGGGCAGTCCGGCGGCGCGCAGCAGCTCCCAGCGGGCGTGCTCCGCGTACTGGAGGTAGACGGCCTGGTTCAGGTGGCCCTGGGTGTCGAGCTCGTAACCGCGCACGGTCACATCAACGGAGAAGGTCATGACCGTGCGAACAACCGGGCCGGGCCGCCCATTCCGGGTGGACCGGGGGTGCCGGATCCCTTTACGCACCTGTCATGCACCGGTAACTTCCATCCCGCAAGGAATTGCAGCAACATTCCGGCAGAACTTGCTGCCGGATCGTATTCACTCACTGAACCCCGAGGCGCGTCAGGGTTCTCCCCTCCCCTGGAGACACGTATGAGACGCACTCCTCACCGACTGCTGCGCCGTCCGCTCGCGGCGGCCGTGGCAGCGGCCGGGCTGCTGGGACTTCTCACCGCCGTACCGCAGGCGCCTCCCGCCCCGGCGAGCGAACCCGCCGCCTCCTCGGCCGCCGCCGAGACCACGGCGACCGTCTTCTACTCCACCAAGACCCGCAACTGGTCGGCGTACTACCTGCATTACTCCCCCGACGGCGGCTCCTGGACCGCCGTCCCCGGCACCCGGATGGAGGCCGCCTGCACCGACTGGGTCAAGCTGACCGTCCCGCTCGGGGACGCGGGCGGGCTGAAGGCGACGTTCACCGACGGATCGGGAACCTGGGACAACAACGCGGGCAGGAACTACGACCTCGGCACCGGGAACATCACGGTCCAGGACGGGACCGTGGCGCACAGCGACCCGTGCGCGGACGCCGGGCCCGGGGAGCCGGAGGAGCCCGACGGGCCGAACACGGCCTCCGTCTACTACGCGACCTCCACCGTCGGCTGGTCCACCGTCAATCTCCACTACCGCCCGCACGGCGGAGCCTGGACGGCCGTCCCCGGCATCGGCATGGAGGCCGCCTGCACAGGCTGGGTGAAGCGCACGGTCGACCTCGGGTCAGCGACAGGGCTTCAGGCCGCGTTCAACAACGGCAACGGCGTCTGGGACAACAACAACGGCAGCGACTACACCCTGGCGGCCGGGCTCACCACGGTGAAGGACCGCACGGTGACGGCCTCGGCGAAGGACCCGTGCGCCGCCGAGGAACCGGACACCGAGGCGCCGTCCGCACCCACCGCGGTGAAGGCCACCGCCGACGGGGTGGCGGTCGTGGTCACGTGGGAACCCGCCACGGACGACCGGGGTGTGACGAAGTATCAGGTCACCAGGACCGGCGGGACGAAGGGCACGGTGGTCACCGACACCGCCTCGACCGTCTTCTCCGACACGGGACTCGATGCGAAGACCGCCTACCGCTACACCGTCCGGGCCGTCGACGCCGCCGGGAACGTCTCGGCCGGGTCCGCCCCGGCCTCCGTCACCACCGGTGAGAAGCCCACCGCCCCGGCCACGGGCACACCGCTGGGCACCGACCCCCGCAAGGACCCGATCTACTTCGTGCTCACCGCCCGCTTCAACGACGGCGACCCCACGAACAACCGGGGCGGCAGCCAGCACGAGAAGTCCGGCAACGCGGCCAACGACGACCCCATGTTCCGGGGGGACTTCAAGGGTCTGGTGCAGAAGCTCGACTACATCAAGGGGCTCGGCTTCTCCGCGATCTGGATCACCCCGGTCGTGCTCAACCGCTCGGACTACGACTACCACGGCTACCACGGCTACGACTTCTACAAGGTCGACCCGCGGCTCGAGTCGGCCGGAGCCTCCTACCAGGACCTCATCGACGCGGCCCACGCCAAGGGCATGAAGATCTACCAGGACGTCGTCCACAACCACTCCTCACGGTGGGGCGCCAAGGGCCTGTTCACCCCGAAGGCGTACGGCGTGCGCGACGCGCAGTGGAGCTGGTACTACGACGAGAAGAACGACGGGTTCACGTACGACGGCCTCACCGTCGAGCCCAAGTCCGGGAAGTCGTACTACAACGGCGACCTGTGGTCCACGGCCGAACCGACGGGCAACACCTGCGTGGGCTGGGGCACCCCCACCGGGCACACCTCTCCGGAGGGCTATCGCATCTACAACTGCCAGTGGCCCAGCCCCACTTCGGGCATGTTCCCGAAGGCGCTCTACCACACCTGCTGGATCGGCAACTGGGAGGGCGAGGACTCCCGCTCCTGCTGGCTGCACGACGACCTCGCCGACTTCAACACCGAGAACGCCCAGGTCCAGAACTATCTGATCGGCGCGTACAACAAGTACATCGACATGGGCGTCGACGGCTTCCGGCTGGACACGGCGGTGCACATCCCCCGCACCACCTGGAACCGCCGTTTCCTGCCCGCGATCCAGGAGCGCGTCACGCAGCGGTTCGGCGCGGAGGCGGCACAGAACTTCTTCGTCTTCGGCGAGGTCGCGGCCTTCGTCAACGACAAGTGGAACCGCGGCTCGGTCAACCACTCGGCGCAGTTCTTCACGTGGAAGGAGCGCAAGGAGTACAGCGCGGACGACGAGAAGGCCGCCCTGGAGATGTACGACTACGAGCAGCAGCAGGGCACGGCGGCCCAGCCGGTCTCGGACAACGCCTTCCTCAAGGGCAACGCCTACCACGCGCCCGACCGCAGCCGGTTCTCCGGGATGAACATCATCGACATGCGGATGCACATGAACTTCGGTGACGCGGACAACGCGTTCCACAACGGCAAGGATTCCGACGACGCGGTCAACGACGCCACGTACAACGTCGTCTATGTCGACAGCCACGACTACGGCCCCAACAAGAGCAGCGAGCGCTACACCGGCGGTACGGACGCCTGGGCCGAGAACATGTCGCTGATGTGGACCTTCCGAGGCATCCCGACGCTCTACTACGGCTCCGAGATCGAGTTCCAGAAGGGGAAGAAGATCGACTGCGGGCCGACCTGCCCGCTGGCGACGACCGGACGGGCCTACTTCGGGGACCACCTGGCCGGTGAGGTGACGGCCTCGGACTTCGGCAAGGTCTCCTCCGCCACCGGCAAGGTCGCCGACACCCTGGCCGCCCCGCTGGCCAAGCACCTCCAGCGGCTCAACGAGATCCGGCGGGCCGTGCCCGCACTCCAGATGGGCCAGTACTCCACGGAGGGCATCAGCGGCTCCATGGCGTACAAGCGCCGCTACACCGACGCGGCGAGCGGCACGGACAGCTTCGCCCTGGTGACGGTCTCCGGGAGCGCCACGTACACCGGCGTCCCGAACGGCACGTACAAGGACGCCGTCACCGGTGACACCAAGGTGGTGAGCGGCGGCACGCTCACGGTCCCGGCCCCTGGGAAAGGCAACCTGCGCGTGTACGTCCTGGACCTCGGCGGCAAGAACGCCGCGCCGGGGAAGATCGGTGCGGCGGGGCCGTATCTGAAGTAGCGGACCCGGCCGGCCCGGCCGCCCGGATGCGCGGCTACCGCGTCCGCAGGTGCGGGAAGCGCCATTCGGTGCGGCTGCGCAGGGTTTCGCCTGGGCGCAGCACCGTGCTCGGGTGGCCGGGGCGGTTGGGTGAGTCCGGGAGGTGCTGGGTCTCCAGGCAGAGGGAGCCGTGGCGCTGGTGGCGGCGGCCGGTGCCGTCGGTGAACGCGCCGTCGAGCTGGTTGGCGGTGTAGATCTGGAGGCCCGGTTCGGTGGTCCACAGTTCAAGGGTGCGACGGTAGCCGGGCGCGGTGAGGCGGGCTGCGCGGCGCAGGGTTCCGGGGTTGGCTTCGGGGCGCAGGATCCAGCAGTGGTCGTAGCCGCCGGCCCGGTCCAGTTGGGCGTCCGGGTGGTCGAGGCGTTCGCCGATGCGGTGGGGGGTGGTGAGGTCGAAGGGGGTGCCGGTCACCGGGGCGGGCGGGCCTTCGGGGATGGAGCCGGCGTCGACGGGGAGGTAGGCGTCGGCGTCGACCTGGAGGGTGTGGCCGAGGATGTCGTCGTCGCCGAGGTTGAGGTAGGCGTGGTTGGTGAGGTTGACGACGGTGGGCCGGTCGGTGGCGGCCGTGTAGTCGACGGCGAGGGTGCCGGTGGTGTCCAGGGTGTAGGTGGCGGTGACGTCGAGCGCGCCGGGGAAGCCCATGTCGCCGTCGGGGCTGTGCAGGGTGAGCCGGAGGACGGCGGCGGAGTCCGTACGGTCCGCCTCGGCCTGCCAGATCTTGGTGTGGAAGCCGTCGGGGCCGCCGTGCAGGGCGTGGCCTCGGTCGTTGGCGGGGATGTGGTGCGTGGTGCCGTCGAGGGTGAAGCGGCCGTGGGCGATGCGGTTGGCGTACCGGCCGACGATCGCCCCGAAGTACGGGTTCTTGTCGGTGTAGTCGTCGAGCGCGGGCAGCGAGCGGACGACCGGGCCGGGTTCGCCTGCGGTGTCCGGCACGGTGAGGCTGTGCAGGACACCGCCGTAGGTGAGGATCTCGGCCCGGACGCCGGTGCCGGAGTCGAGGGTCCAGAGGTCGGTCTCGCTCTGCCCGTGGGCGCGGCCGAACGGTTTGCGGTGCACGGTGGGCATGAGGAGTCCTTGGGGGTGCGGACGACGTCTGGCGGGACTGGCGGGGTGCGTCAGCTCGGCGGCCCGGAGGACTCGCGGGGCGTGGTGGATTCGCGGACGACGAGGCGGTAGCCGGGGCGGGGCCGCCGGGGTTCGGCGACCGTGGTGCCGGCGAGGCGTTCGACGAGGCTGTCGACGGCGAGCCGCGCGATGGCCGCCTTGTCCGGGGCGATGGTGGTCAGGGTGGTGGCCCCGTACCGGCTCTCCTCGATGTCGTCGAAGCCGACGACGGCGATGTCGCCCGGGACGGTGAGGCCGCGTTCGGTGATGGTGCGCATGGCCCCGATCGCGATCAGGTCGTTGTACGCGAACACGGCGTCGGGCCGCTCTCCCCGGTCGAGGAGCGAGGCCATCGCGGCGGCCCCGTCCTCGCGGCCGTAGCCGTCGGTGACGACCACCAGGGACTCGTCGGGGGTGATCCCGGAGGCGGCCAGCTCCTCGCGCCAGCCGCGCAGCCGGAGGTGGGCGGGCTGGCGTTCCTGCCCGGTGCGGGAGCCGAGGAAGGCGATACGCCGGTGGCCCAGCGCGATGAGGTGGGCGACGGCCTCACGGGCGGCGGCCACGTTGTCGATGGCGATGTGGTCGTACGGGGCCTCGTACTCGCGCTCGCCGAGCAGCACCAGCGGCGCGGTCTCGGTGCGGGCCATCAGGTCCTCGGTCTCCAGGTGGATGGGGCTGAGGATGAGCCCGTCGATGACGTGGGAGCGGAATCCCTGGCAGACCAGCAGCTCCTTCTCGCGCTGGCCCGCCGTGTGGTCGACCAGGACGGTGTAGTCGTGCCGGGCCGCCGCGTCGACGACCTCGCCGGCCAGCTCCGCGAAGTACGGGTTGCCGAACTCGGGGACGGCCAGCGCGATGATGCCGGTGCGGCCCTTGCGCAGATGGCGGGCGGTGAGGTTCGGCCGGTAGCCGAGCTCGTCGATCGCCTGCTGCACCTTGGCCCGCATCTTCGGGGTGACGTGCTGGTAGTTGTTGACCACGTTCGACACGGTCTTGATGGACACGCCCGCCCGTTGAGCTACGTCCTTGAGGCTGACGCCCACGGCACTCCTTGTTTTTCTTGGTTCGACACGGCCCGACCCGTACGGCTCAGGTGGTTCTCCGGCTGCGTGCGAGGTAACGCTGCGCCACCACGACAACGATAAGGAAGCCGCCGCTGACCACCGACTGGTACGAGGAGTTGAGCGAGCCGATCTGGTTGATCAGGTTCTGGATCACGGCGAGCAGCAGGACGCCCCAGAGGGTGCCGCTGATCGAGCCCGCCCCGCCGATGAGGAGCGTGCCGCCGATGACGACGGCGGAGATCGCGTCCAGCTCCATGCCGACCCCGACGATGGTGACGCCGGAGGAGAGGCGGGCGGCGTTCAGCGCTCCGGCGAGTCCGGCGAGCAGCCCGCTGAGGGTGTAGACGAGGATCTTCGTGCGGGCGACGGGCAGTCCCATCAGGGTGGCCGCGTCGCTGCTGCCGCCGACCGCGAACAGCGTCTGCCCGAACGAGGTCCGCTGGAGGAGCAGGCCGCCCGCTCCGAAGAGGGCCAGCGCGATGAGGATCGGGTGTCCGAAGCCCCAGACGCTGCCCTGGCCCAGCTCGGCGAAGGCGGAGTCCTTCGGCACCAGGTAGGTGGTGGCGCCCTCGTCGGTGAAGGCGAGCAGCATGCCGCGCGCCGCGAGGAGGCTGGCGAGCGTGACGATGAACGGGGCCATGTTGGCGCGGGCGATGAGCAAGCCGTTGACCAGGCCGATCGTTCCGCAGACCACCAGGGGCACGAGCAGGGCGGCGAAGAAGCCCCATTGCGATGCCCAGGCGGCGAGGACGCCACCGAGGGCGAAGACGGAGCCGACGGAGAGGTCGATGCCGCCGGTGATGATGACGAGGGTCATGCCGAGCGCGACGATCGCGAGGAACGACGCCTGGACGGTGACGCCCCGGGCGTTGTCGAGGCTGGCGAACGTCGGGTAGACGAACGAGGCGATGAGGATCACGGTCAGCAGGACCGCGAGGACGCCCTGGCGCTGGACGAGTTCGCCGATGCGGGAGCCGGTGGAGCGTTCGGGGCGGGGTTCGGGACGCGAGGAGGCGCTCTTGAGGGGCGCCGGGGCCTTCGCCGCGGGCACGGTGGCCGGTGTGGTGGTCTTGTTCATCGGGACCTACGCTCCCGGGCGACGTAGACGGCGGCGATGATGATGGCCGCCTGGGCGATCTGTGCGGTGGAGTCGGGCAGGTCGTGCTTGACGAGGGTGGCGCGCAGCAGCTGCATCAGCAGGGCTCCGGCGACGGTGCCGAGCACGCGGATGGAGCCGCCGTTCAGCGGGGTGCCGCCGACGACGACCGCCGTGATGGCGGACAGCTCCATGAGGGTGCCGAGGGATGACGGGTCGCTGGCGGTGAGCCGTGCGGTGGCGAGGATGCCGGCGAGGGCGGCCATCACCCCGCAGAGGATGTAGACGCCGATCAGGACGCGCTTGACGGGCAGTCCGGACAGGGCGGAGGCCGAGCGGTTGCCGCCGATGGCGACGATCTGCCGGCCGAAGGTGGTGCGCTGCACCAGGAACGCGACGGCGAGCGCGAGGACGCCCGCGATGAGGACGACCGTCGGGATGCCGAGGAAGGAGCCGGTGCCGAGCGCGAGGATGTCCGGGTTGACGATCTGCTTGAGCTGGCCGTCCGCCATGACGAGGGCGAGCCCCCGGCCTCCGACGAACAGGGCGAGCGTGGCGACGATGGGTTGCAGCCCGACGAGGGAGACGAGCGTCCCGTTGATCGCGCCGACCACCGCCCCGGCGAGCAGGGCGATCAGGAGCGCGGGGACCAGTCCGTAACCGAGGTAGAGCGGCAGCAGGGCGGCGGCGAGCGCCATGGTGGAGCCGACGGAGAGGTCGATGCCCTCGGTGCCGATGACCAGGGCCATGCCGAGCGCGACGATCACGATGGGCGCGACCTGGACGAGCTGGGTGCGCAGGTTGTCGGCCGTCATGAAGTGTTCGGTGAACAGGGCGTTGAACAGCAGCACGACGGCGACGGCCGCGTACACCCCGTACTCCTGGTACCAGGCGGGGTCGCGGAGCCGGGCCAGCGGCTTCGCGGGGCGTGGCAGGGTGGCCTGGGTGGTCATCGGGGGTCCTCCTGGCCGGCCGGGACCTTCCCGCCGGTGTCGGGCGTGCGGTCGGCGGGCACGGCGTCGGGCGTGCGGTCGCTGAGCACCGTGTCGGGCGTACGGTCGGCGGGCACGACGCCGGGCGTGCGGTCGCTGAGCACCGTGTCGGGCGTGTGGTCGGCGAGTACTTCGAGGAGGCGGCTCTCGTCCACCTCGTCGCCGGCGAGTTCACCGGCGACCGCGCCGCCGCGCAGGACGACGATGCGGTCGGCGCCCTCGATCAGCTCCTCGATGTCGGAGGAGATCAGCAGCACGGCGAGCCCTTCGCGGGCGAGTTCGTCGATGAGGGACTGCACCTCGGCCTTGGCGCCGACGTCGATGCCCCGGGTGGGCTCGTCGAGCAGCAGGACCTTGGGCTCCAGGCAGAGCCAGCGGGCGAGCAGCACCTTCTGCTGGTTGCCCCCGGAGAGTTCGCCGACCTTCTGCTCGGGGCTGGACGCCTTGATCCGCAGTCGCTTCATGAAGATGTCGACGATGCGGTCCTGCTTGGCGCGGGAGACGATCCCGGCCCTGGAGAGCCGGGGCATGGCGGCGAGCACGATGTTCTCGCGGACGGAGAGCCCGGGAACGATGCCCTCGGCCTTGCGGTCCTCGGGGAGCATGCTGATGCCCGCGCGGATGGCGGCGGCCGGGGTGGGCCGGCCGATGCGCTTGCCGTCGACGGTGATCTCCCCGCCGTCCAGGGACAGCGCGCCGGTCAGCGCCTTCGCGGTCTCGCTGCGCCCGGAGCCCAGCAACCCTCCGAGTCCCAGCACCTCACCGGCGTACAACTCCACCGATATGTCGTGCAGTTGATGTCGCCGGTCGAGGCCGGTGGCGGTGAGGACGGGGGTGCGGGCGGCGTCGTGGGCCATGGCTGCGAAGCCGGTGAGGCCGTCGCGGCGGACCTCGGCCATGTCGCGGCCGAGCATCATCGACACCAGCTGCATGGGCTCCAGCGGGGCGAGTGCGCCGGTGTGGATGTGGCGGCCGTCGCGCAGCACGGTGACCCGGTCGCAGATGCGGTAGAGCTCGTCCATGCGGTGGCTGACGTAGAGGACGGCGATGCCCTGGCCGCGCAGGTTCTCGATGACCCGGAACAGCGTCTCGACCTCGCGGGGCTCCAGCGACGAGGTCGGCTCGTCCATGATGACGACCTGCGCCTGTACGGAGACGGCCCGGGCGAGGGCGACCATCTGCTGGGTGCCTATGCCGAGGGTGTGCAGGGGCCGCTTGGGATCGACGCGGACGCCGAAGCCGTCGAGGAGTTCGGTGGTCTCGCGGTTCATCCGGGGGAAGTCGATGAGCCCGAAACGGTTCTTCGGCTCCCGGCCCAGGAAGATGTTGCGCGCCACGCTCATCAGCGGGACCAGGTTCACCTCCTGGTAGATGGTGGAGATCCCGGCCTGCTGCGCCTCGAAGGGGCGGGCGAAGCGGACGGGTTCGCCGCTGACGCGCACCTCGCCCTCGTCGCTCCGGTAGACGCCGGTGAGCACCTTGATGAGGGTCGACTTGCCGGCCCCGTTCTCGCCGACGAGCGCGTGGACCTCACCCGCGCGCAGGGCGAAGGAGACGTCGTCCAGGGCGACGACGCCCGGGAACCGCTTGCTCACGGAGCGGGCTTCGAGTACGGGGGCGGGTTCGGCGACAACGGCCCCGGCGGTCTCCGGGTGCGGGGGTGTCGCGTGGGTGGGTGCCATGAGTCCTGGCCTTCCGGTGGTACGGGAACGGTCCCGGGCCGCCGCGTCGCCCGGGAGGATGCCCGGGGTCGAGGCGGCGGCCGGAGTGCCGGTCGGAGTGCCGGTGCGGGTGTCCGGTGGGAACGCCGGTACGGGTTCCGGTGGGAGTGGCGGCCGGGTCAGTACGCTCCGCCGAGCGATTCCTTCGCGTTGGCCTCGTCGTACTCGCGGTCGGTGATGATCACGTTCTCGGGGATCTCCTCACCGGCGTAGAACTTCTGCGCGGTGGCGAAGGCGAGCGGACCGAAGCGCGGGTTGGACTCGATGACGGCGTTGTACTCGCCGTTGGCCAGGGCCTGGACCGCGTTGCGGGTGCCGTCCACCGAGACGATCTTGACGTCCTTGCCGGGCTTCTTGCCGGCCGCCTTGATCGCGGTGAGGGCGCCGAGGCCCATCTCGTCGTTCTCGGCGTAGACGGCGGTGATGTCGGGCTTGGACTGGATGAGCTGCTCCATGACCTGCTGACCCTTGTCGCGGGCGAACTCACCGGTCTGCTGGGCGACGATCTCCAGTCCGGGGGCCTCGGCCTTGACCTGGTCGACGAAGCCCTTGGTGCGGTCGGTGGTGACGTTGTTGCCGGAGGCGCCGAGGAGGATCGCGACCTTGCCCTTGCCGCCGGTGACCTTGATCATCGCGTCGGCGGCGCGCTTGCCCTGCTCGACGAAGTCGGAGCCGAGGAAGGCCACGTAGTCCTTGCAGGCGGTGGAGTTGACCTTGCGGTCGATGGTGAGGACGGGGACCTTCTTGGCGGCCGCCGCCTTCAACGCGGGCTCCAGACCGTCGGAGTTGAGCGGGGCGACGATGAGGAACTGGGCACCCTGGGACAGCATGTCCTGGATGTCGCTGATCTGCTTGGACAGCTGGGACTGGGCGTTGGTGGTGAGGAGCTTCTTGACGCCGATCTTCTTCGCCTCGTCCTTGATGGACTGGGTCTCGGCGATCCGGAAGGGGTTGGCCTCCTTCTCCGACTGGGAGAAGCCGACCACGGCGTTCTTCAGGTCCAGCTTGGGCGCGCCGTAGGTCTCCAGCGTGCATCCCGAACCGGACGAGGTTTCGGGGGTCTTGGCCTCCTGGGCCGCCTGACTGCTGTCGCCGCCCGCGTTGTTGGAGGTCTCCGACTTGGCGCAGCCGGCGGCGGCCAGCGTGGTGGCGGCGAGGACACAGGCCACGGCGAGGGTACGGGATCGACGCTGGATCATCATGCGCGGAACGCTCCTTGGCGGGTTGACGGCACGCTGATCGGCGTGCGGTCGGGCATGCGGGACGAGGCAATCGGCCGTGGGGCAGCTGATGCCACTGCATTCCTCACACCCCTGCTCCGTCCTGCGGGAACAGCGGTCGTGAGAGCCTGCGCAGCCTGTCGGCGGCTCGGTTTACAACGTTATATAGGCGGTGCGGTACGGGCGGCAAGACCGTTGTCGATGCGTTTCCAAAAAGTGCCGGCCGGCCGCCCGCACCGTTTCCCGGCCGAGGGCCCACCGTGCGGAACAGGCTCTGCGCGAGGTCTGGACACCCACCCGACACCGTGCTGTCATACCGCCGGACGCCTGATTTCTAACGTTGCAAGACCGGCTCTCGTCCGACCTCCCCGCCACGCGACGGCGGTCCACGGCATGCGCTCGGCCGATCGGCCCGCCGCTCAGCCCCGCACCTCAGGTCATTCACGTACCACCGGCAGCCTCGCCCTGCACGGCCACCGCGCCCTGCAGCCACCCCCACCGAGCCCGGCCGCCACACAGGCGGCCGCGGCCGAGAGCAGGAGCCGCACCGATGCCCCTGAACCGCAGGCAGCTCATCACCACCGCGGAGGCCACCGCCGCGACCAGCCGGTGGGCGACCGCCGCGACGCCCGACCGCCACCGGGTCCCGGCCGCCCGCGGCTGCCACTACTCCCCCAACGCCGCCCCGCTGCACCCCACCGCGTTCCTGAAGCTCCCTCCGGGCAAGGTGACGGCACACGGCTGGCTGGCCGGGCAGCTGAAGCTCCAACTGAAGGGGCGTTGCGGCCGGTACGAGGAGTTCTCGCACTTCCTCGACTCACGGCCACCGGCCGGGTCCGCCCGGAGAGGGGCGGCTGGGAGGAAGTCCCGTACTGGCTGCGTGGTTACGCCGATCTCGCGATCGTCACCGGTGACGCGACCGCGCTGGCCACCACCCGGCCGGCCGCGTCCCTGCGCCGCCGCTCCACGGGCCGGGCCCGGGGCGACAGCCCGTTCACGCTGGACGGCACCCCGCTCACGATGACCGCCCGGGCCCTCCGCATCCCCGAGTGGACGGCGGACGACGAGCACGTGGTCGCGCCCCTCCAGCCGAGCCCGGCGCGCTCGACGGAGCCGGTCGAGGAGGTCACGCTCGTCCCGATGGGCGCGGCCAGGCTGCGGAACACGTCGTTCCCGACGACCGCACCGGACGCCGAGTCGTGGCCGGCGGACCGCTGGTACCGGATCGCGAACCGGCACTCCGGCAAGAGGCGGCTGGTACCGGATCCGCAACCGGAACTCGGACAAGGTGCTCGCCGTGGACGGGATGTCCACGGCGAGCAGCGCGCATGTCGTGCAGTACGACGACAACGGGACGGCCGACCATCTGTGGCGGCTGCTGCTCTGAGCGCTCCTCTCCCCTCCCCTCCCCGACGCACCCCCTCCCAGCCCCGTACGACCGTAGAAAGGGATGTTCAACCATGCGACCAGCACCCGCACCCCGCCGCCGCACCTGGTGGCGGAGATTAACGGCCACCACCGGCCTCCTCGCCCTGGTGGCCACCGCCCTCGTGGGGACCGGCACCGCCCCGGCCGCCGCCGCACCCGCCGCCTGGGAGCCGAAGCCGGCGCCCATGACGACACCGTGGACGAACAGCGTCCCCGTCGACAAGCCGCTGCCGGAGTATCCGCGCCCGCAGCTGACCCGCCCCGACTGGACGAATCTCAACGGCATCTGGGACTTCGCTGTCACCGGCCGTGACGCCGGGCAGCCGGCCACGTTCCCGGAGCAGATCCGGGTCCCGTTCGTCGCCGAGTCCGCGCTCTCCGGCATCCAGCGCCGCATCACCGAGAACGACAAGCTCTGGTACAAGCGGACGTTCACCGTCCCCGCGAACTGGGACGGCCGCCGGGTCAAGCTGCACTTCGGGGCCTCCGACTGGCAGACCACGGTCTGGGTCAACGGCACCCAGGTGGGCGCGCACAAGGGCGGGTTCGACTCGTTCGCGTACGACATCACCCCGCAGCTGAACGGCGGGACGAACACGGTCGTGGTCTCCGTCCACGACCCGAGCCAGACCGGCGGCCAGGCCGTCGGCAAGCAGCGCATCAACGATGTGAAGCCGCACCCGGGCGGCGGGATCTTCTACACCGCGGCCTCCGGCATCTGGCAGACGGTCTGGCTGGAACCGGTGGCCTCCGCCCACGTCACCCGCCTCGACATGACGCCGAACCTGGGGAACAACACCCTGCGGGTCAAGGTCCAAACGGCGGGCGCGGCGGGCCGGAGCGCCCGGATCACCGTCTCCAGCGGCGGTACGGTCGTGGGCACGGCGACCGGCGCGGTGAGCGGCGAGATCTCCGTACCCGTACCGAACCCCCGGCTGTGGACGCCCGAGGATCCGTTCCTGTACGACGTGAAGGCGGATCTCCTCGACGGGGCGGCCGTCACCGACACCGTGGGCAGCTACACCGGCATGCGGTCGGTGGGCCTGGCCAAGGTGGACAACATCCTGCGGCCGGTACTGAACGGAAAGTTCGTGTTCCAGACGGGCACCCTGGACCAGGGGTACTGGCCGGACGGCATCTACACCGCGCCGAGCGACGAGGCGCTGAAGTACGACCTCCAGGCGCACAAGGACCTCGGGTTCAACATGGTCCGCAAGCACATCAAGGTGGAGCCGCAGCGGTGGTTCTACTGGGCGGACAAGCTGGGTCTGCTGGTGTGGCAGGACATGCCGTCGATGGACACCGGCAAGGTGCCGGACGGGCCGGCCCGCACCCAGTGGGAGGCGGAGTACCGCAACATCATCGACCAGCACCGCAGTTCGCCGTCGGTGGTCATGTGGGTCAACCAGAACGAGGGCTGGGGGCAGTACGACCAGGCGAGGATCGCCGACGAGGTGAAGGCCCAGGACCCCTCGCGTCTGGTCAACAACATGAGCGGGGTCAACTGCTGCGGCTCGGTCGACGGCGGTAACGGCGACGTGGTGGACAACCACATCTACGTCGGCCCCGGGAACACCGCGCCGAGCGCCACCCGGGCGGCCGTGCTGGGCGAGTTCGGCGGGCTGGGCTACAAGGTGCCGGGCCACGAGTGGTATCCGGGCGGCGGTTTCAGCTACGAGGACCAGCCGAGCATCGCCGCGCTCAACAACCGGTTCGTCGGGCTGCTGGACGCCATCCGGATCGGCCAACTGCCCGCCGGGCTCTCCGCGTCGGTCTACACGGAGATCACGGACGTCGAGAACGAGGCGAACGGGCTGCTGACGTACGACCGCCAGGTCGTGAAGGTGGACACCGCCCGGGTGAAGGCCGCCAACCAGGCTCTCATCCAGGCCTCCCGCAACCCCGCCCCGCCGGTGAACCTCCCCACCGGGCAGTACAAGTCGCTGCGGGTCACCACCCCCGGGCACACCACGAAGCACCTGCGCCACTCCGACGGGCTGGCCTTCACCGAGGTGGTGAACAGCGGGAGTCCGGCCGTGCTGAAGGCGGACGCCACCTGGAAGATCGTCCCCGGCCTCGCCAACAGCAACTGCTACTCCTTCGAGTCCCGGAACTACCCCGGCGAGTTCCTCCGCCACCGGGAGTTCCGGGTGCGCCGCGACGCCAACGACAACTCCGCGCTGTTCAAGGCGGATGCGACGTGGTGCGCGGTCGCGGGGAACGGTGGAGTGCGGTTCACCAGCGCCAATCTGCCCGGCAGCTATCTGCGCCACATCGACTCCGAGGTGTGGCTCGCCACTCCGGGCGGCGGGCAGCCGTTCGACAGCCCGGCGTTGTTCACCGAGGACACCACGTGGGCGGTTGACGCGCCGTGGGCGCCGTGACCTGACCTGACCAGGGGCACGGGCAGGGGCCCGGCTGCGGCGGAGGACATTCCCTCCGTCGCCGCCGGGCCCCTCTTACGGGAGCCGTACGGCCGGGCTCAGCGGATCAGAACCGGTTCGGGGCGCGTTCCGGGACCGGGGACCCGGGGAGCGCGTCCGGCTTCTCGTTCTGTCGTGCCTGCGCGTTCGACGCGGTGGTCGCCTTGCAGGTCACGTCCTTCGCGGGCAGCTTGCCGGAGGCCAGGTAGCGGTTGACCGCGCCGTCCGTGCAGGCGTTGCCGCTCGGGTAGACACCGTGGCCCTCGCCGCCGAGGACGGTGACCATCCTCGACCCCTTCAACTGCCGGTGCAGGGCCCGGCCGCTGGGCAGCGGGGTCTGCGAGTCCCACTCGTTCTGGACGACCAGGGAGCCGACCTTGTTCTTGACCACGGTCACCGGCTCGGCGGACTTCCCCCAGAAGGCACAGGGCTTGATGCTGGACGCGAAGTCCCCGAAGAGCGGGTAGCGGCCCTTGTCCTCGATGGCGTCCCGCCGGTAGGTCTCCGGATTCCGTGACCACACGGCCGAGTTGTCGCCGCACACCACGGCCCAGAAGCTGGCCGTCATGTTGTCGGCGGGGGTCTCCGCGGCGAGCGCGGCCTTTCCGGCCCACTCGGGCGCCGGGGTCCCGCCGCCATCGGCTTCGGTGATCCGGGCGAGCTTCTTCGCGGAGGCGGGCTTGCCCTTCGCGGCCTTCTTCAGCTCCACGACCGCCTCGGAGGCGGCCTGCGGGGTGAAGGACAGTGCGCGCATCCCCTGGCGGATGTCGTCGCCGTTGGTGGGCTGCCCGTCCACCTCGATCGGGTCCTTGTCGGCCCGCGCGACGAGATCCCAGAAGGTCCGGTCGACCTTCTTCGGGGTGTTGCCGAGGCCGTACGTCTTCGAGCGCGCGGCGGCCCACTCGGTCCACCGGTCGAACGCGGGTTCCGCGCCCTCGGCCCACCACTGGATCATCCCGCGCCAGGCGCGCTGCGGGTCGACCGCGCTGTCCAGCACGAACCGGTCGGCGCGCTTCGGGAAGAGCTGGGCGTAGACGGCCCCCAGATAGGTGCCGTAGGAGTAGCCGACGTAGGAGATCTTCTTCTGGCCGAGGATCGCCCGCACCAGATCCATGTCGCGCGCGGTGTTGCGGGTCGTGATGTGCGGGAGCCGGTCCCCCATCTTCTTGCGGCACTTGTCCGCGACCGTGCGCGCCCAGGCGACGTCCTTGGCGTACGTCTGGGCCTTGTAGGGCCGCAGCCAGTTCTCCTGCTTCGGCGTCAGGTTGCAGGAGACCGGGCTGGAGCGGCCGACACCGCGCGGGTCGAAGCCGACCAGGTCGTAGCTCTTCAGTACGGACTTGGGCAGCTCCTCCTTCATCATCAGCGGCATCCACAGCCCCTCGCCGCCGGGGCCGCCGGGGTTGGAGAGCAGGATGCCGCGCCGCTTGCCGGGGTCGGCGGTCTTGATCCGGGATATCGCCAGGTCGATCCGTTTGCCGCCGGGCTTCCGGTAGTCCAGCGGGACCTTGACGGTGGCGCACTGGTACGCCGCCGAGGTGTCGGCGTCGCACCGCTTCCACGTGGGCTTCTGCTTCGCGTACCGGTCGAGCGCGCTCTTGGCGGCGGGTGAGGAGACGGCCGAGGCGGTCCCGGCCGAGGGGGCGGCAGCCGGGGCCGCGGTGGCCGTCGAGGCGGCGAGCGCCGGGGCCAGCGTCGCCAGGGCGCTCACGGCCACCAGGGGCGCGAGACGTCGTCTGCGCACGATATCGATCCTTCCGGTCACATGCTCGGACAGGAGGATCTTGTCGGACGTGCGCATGTCTGCGTATCCCTCCCGGGGGCCCAACTCCTCTACGTCTCGGGAATGACAGCAAAAGACGTGAATGGTCCGCGAGTTGGAGAACCATTCACGCCATTGCGGGGTCCGCTCCCCTTCCGGCGCGCCCGGAGGCTCCAGACGCACCGGAAGGGGGCCCCGGTCCTTGCGGGTTACGGCTTCTGACGGCCGTGCAGCGCGGACACCTCCTCGGCGGTCAGGGCCTTGTCGTACACCTCGACCTGATCGACGGAGCCGTTCCAGAAGTCGGCCTCGGCGCCGTCGTACTGGGCCCGGCCGACGGAGAGGGGGCCGGTGCTCACGTCGGCCGGGCCGGCCTCGGTGGTGGCGGCGGCCTTCCCGTCGACGTACAGCGTGATCTCGTCACCCTTGCGGACCCCGACCAGGTGGTACCACTTCCCGGTCTCCGGGGTGATCTCCAGGCGGGCTCGCTTGCCGCCCGGGGTGGAGAAGGCGAACGCCCCCTGGCCGTACTGGAGGTAGAAGGGGTTCTCGGTGCGCCGGCCGTCCTGGCTGACGACGGTGGCGTAGTTGCCGGGTACGGCGTCGAGCGAGGCCCACGCGGAGACGGTGTAGTCCTTGGTGGTGTCCACGACCGGACCGGCGCTCTGCGCGTACTGCCCCTCGCCGTCGAACTTCAGCGCCGAGCCCGTGACGCCCGGGGCCCAGGACGAGCCGCCCTCCAGGGTCAGATGGGCCTTGTTGGGACCGCTGTCGCGGGCGGTCGTGCCCTTGTTCTCGTCGAGCGACCAGGAACCGCCGCCCTTCAGCTCGTCGCGCTCACCGGCGTTGGCCCCGGCGGCGATCACCTGGCGGTTGATCTCCCGGACCTTCTTCGGGTCGACCTTGATCTCGCGGCGGTCGTACGTCCAGAGGCCGTTGAGCTCGTTCTCCAGGTCGCTGACCTGGGTGTAGACGGAGCCGGACAGTTCGGCCCCGGCGGCCGCGAGGTAGTACGTACGGGTGTTGTCGACGTACTTCGCGGTGAGGGCGGCCTTGTCCGCCACGCCGGAGTAGATGTTGGCCGGGGCGCCGGGCCACATGTGACCGGGCGTCCGCAGCGTGAAGCCGCCGTGCTCGCCGTCCATCGCGGCGCGGTGCTCGTCCGGGAAGGCCGGGTCGTTGTTCACGTAGTCGTGGTGGTCGATGATCTCGCCCTTGCCGGAATCACCCTTGGAGGCGCAGCAGTTGACGCCGCTGTGTGCGTTGACCACGCGGGACGGGTCCAGCGCCTTGACGTCCTCGGCGATCTTGCCGGTCTCCGTGCGGTCCCACTCGCCCCAGCCCTCGTTGAAGACGATCCAGCCGCTGATCGAGGGGTGGTTGTGGAACTGCTTCATCAACTCCTTGCCCTGGGTCAGGAAGGCGTTCTTGCCGGCGTCGTTGTCGATGTCGGCGTTGACGAAGTCCTGCCACACGAGCAGTCCGAGCCGGTCGGCGTGGTAGTACCAGCGCGGCGACTCGACCTTGATGTGCTTGCGTACGGCGTTGAAGCCGAGGTCCTTCTGGGCCTTCAGGTCGAAGGTGAGGGCGGCGTCGCTGGGCTGGGTGTACAGACCGTCGGGCCAGAAGCCCTGGTCGAGCATGGCGAGGGAGAAGAACGGCTTCCCGTTGAGGACGAGCTTCTGGTAGCCGCCGACCTTGTCGACCTTCAACTGCCGCATGCCGAAGTAGCTTTCGACGCGGTCCTTGGAACGGCCGTCGGTGAGGGAGACGTCCAGGTCGTACAGGTAGGGGTCGTCGGGCGACCAGAGGTGCTGGTTCTTGAGCTGGAGGCTGAGCTTGCGGTTGGCGGGGCCGCTGACCGTGCCGACGACCTTGCCCTTGCGGTCGCGGGCCACGGCGGTGATCCGGGCGTCGGCGGACGCCTTCGCGGAGTTGACGGTGACCGCGAGGCGGCCGGTGTCGATGTCCGGGGTCGTGGTGAGGGAGTCGATGGCGGCGGGGGCGACCGGCTCCATCCACACGGTCTGCCAGATGCCGGAGGTCGGGGTGTAGACGATGCCACCGGGGTTGGTGGACTGCTTGCCCTTGGGCTGGTTCGGGCCCGTCTTGTCGGTGACCGCGACGACGATCTCCTGGGGGCCGTTGCCCTTCAGCGCGTCGGTGATGTCGGCGGTGAATCCGGTGTAGCCGCCTGTGTGTTCGGCGACCTTGGTGCCGTTGACCCACACGGTGGACCGGTAGTCGACGGCGTCGAAGTTGAGCTTCAGCCGCTTGCCCTTGGCGGACGCGCCCTTGCCGGACGTACCCTTGCCGCCCTTGGCGATCGACCAGTTCTTCGGCACGGTGACGAGCTTGCGGTAGAACATGTGGTCCTCGTCGCGCTCCAGGCCGGAGAGCTGGGACTCGACCGGGAACGGCACGATGATCTTCTCGTCGAGCTTCTTGCCGAAGACCGGCCGCTCGCCCTCGGTGGCCCCGGCGAACTCCCAGGGGCCGTTGAGGTTCTTCCACTGGTCGCGGACCTGCTGCGGCCGGGGGTACTCGGGCAGCGGGTGGTTCTTGTCGAGCTTGTCGCCCCAGGGGGTGGTGAGGCGGTGCGTGGAGAGGTTCTTCGCGGTGCGCCCGATCTCCGGCACGGTCTCCGACCCGGACTTCAGACCGCCCTTGCCGTCGTAGGCGACCTTGACGCGCTGGTCCTTCTGAACAGGTGCGGCGAGATCGATGACCAGCGCCCTGGGGTTGTCCGACGCCCGGTTCACCGACTTCACCGGCATCGGGGAGGTGTCGACCTCGATCTTGAGGTGTTCCTTCACCTTCCGCCAGTCCGCGACCCGGTCCCGGAAGGTGGCCTGGAGGCGCTCGCCGTTCCGCGCGACGCTCAGGGCGACCGGGTAGACCTCGAAGTCGGCGGGCGGGGTGAACGCGGACTCGGGGACGATCTGCTTCTTCAGACCGTCGGCCTCCCAGCGCAGGAACATGCTGGCGCCGCCGGTGTCCTGGAACATCTCCAGCTTGAAGTCGTGCTTCTCCCCTGCCTTCAGGGAGATCGGCTCGCTGCGCTGCTCCTTGTCCCAGTCCGGCTCCCAGTGGTCGATGACAACGTTGCCGTCGAGGAAGAGCCGGAATCCGTTGTCGCCGATGGCGGAGAAGACGTAGTCGCCGGCCTCGGGGGCCTCGATCTGCCCGGTCCACCGGGCCGTCGTGTGCTCGGTTTTCCCGGTCGCCGACTCGAACGTACCGGTGAGGCCGGGGAAGTTGATGTCGGGGTCAAGGGTGGTGGCGCCGAGTTCGGCGAAGTCGCGGGCGCCTGGGGCGGACATGCTGAAGTACTCGCCCTTCAGCCCGTGGACATCGGTGACCGGATCCTCGGCCGTGAAGGCCTTCGCGCTGGCTTCGGCCGGCACGGCGGGTGCGGCGGCCGCCGTCGGGACCAGGGTGGCACCGACCGGTATGAGCAGCGCCGCAGCGCAGGTCAGGGCCCTGAACAGGGCACGGGGGCGCGGGTGTTGTCGTCTCAAGGCGTCGTCCTCGTCGAAGAGCCGGGGGTGCCTCCAACCTGCGAGGCACTGCACATAGTCGAACATTGAGCCACAACACCAAACACTGCACAACGGTCGTGCACGCGAAATTTTCAACGATAGAAACCAGAGGCCTCACACCAGGAACGATGCGACCTCGGCCACGAACCGGCCGGGGAGGAGGTCCTGGGGGCTGTGGCCGTAGCAGTCGAGGGAGGGGACGAGCGGTTCGGCGAAGAGGAGTTCGGGACAGCCGGACGGCTCCGGAAGGTCACTCACGACTACGGGCAATGCCGGAAGGCGGCGGGCCAGGGTTCTTGAACGCCCCGGCCCGCCTCCGCGGCCCTCTGTGACGTCAGTCGTCAGTCTGTCGCGGGGGTGGGCGGAGGAATGCGCGGCGACTGCTCAAGTGTCTTCTTCGTGCCGTCTGCGGCGACGGCGGCGTGTACGCACGGCGATACGCGCACAGAGGGGCGGAACAGCGCGAAACGAGATGAAATGAAGTTGAGCAGAAGCGGACTACTGCACGCCTGGCGTGGATCCTCCTGTCCGCCTTCTCTTTCTGACGAGCCGGGCAACTGCGCCTCGCGCGACCGAACTCGTAAAGGGGACGTCATCCGGAGAACTGTTCCGACTCCTCGGATCCCTCGGCAGTCGGAACAGTGATTTTGACCGCCAGCCCGAGGTCGCTGAGAGTCAGAGTGGTGGTCGAGGACACGGACCCCGGGATGTCCAGGGACAGCCGTACCCGCACGGCCCGCCCTTCCCCATCGACCCACACATCGGTGGTCACGGGAATCTCGCCGCCCATCATGTCCCGGAGCTGGTCCGACTTCCCCCGTGCCTCCTTCGTCATGTTGAAAGCGAGTGCCTTGTGACTGAGGGGAGCGCTGTACCGGGTGGTCGCGGCGCCCGCCACCTTCTCCGTGCCGAACCGTTCGTACCCGGAGCTCATGGAGGCCTGCTGAAGAAGGTGGGCGGCGTCGTTCCCGGGAGGACGAAGCATGTGCTGAACCTTGGCATCGGCGCGATCGGTGTACGACCAGGGCATGGTCTCCGTGCCGGTGCCGCCGCGGACGTAGATCCGGTCGTCGGTGAGGACCTGGTCGAACTCGGCGACGTCTCCCACTTTCGCGGTGACGTTCCCCGAATTGCGCGCGAAGTCGTGGGCACCCTTGGCCGTGATCGTGTACGTGGGTTCGCCCGGGCTGGTCCCCATCTCGGTTTTCATCACCGTTCGGGCACTGCTTCCCAGAGTCTCCTGGACAGCTGCGTGAACCATCTGCGTGTAGTTGGCGCTCGGAGAGGCGGCTTCGCCTCCGTTCGAGGCAGGCCGTGCCTTGCTCTCCGGAGTCTGCTGAGCACACCCGCTGCTCAGCGCCGCGGCGCACACCAGGGCCACCATCGGAACTCGACATCTCATCGTGGTCGCCCCACCTTGCCCGCACAGTACATGCGCCCGATGCGGCATGTTCCCCCTGTTGCGAGCAGCCTATGAGGCCGGTCGGCGCTCCCTGGCGCCGGGGTCGCTACGGGCGCCTCTTGCGGCAACTCCGAGTCCGACGCCGAGAACGTCGTCCACCGGCAGCAGGGGCAGGCCTCACACCAGGAACGATGCGACCGCGGCCACGAACCGGCCGGGGTCGTCGACCCAGGCCGGAAGCGGTTCACGCCGCAGAACGTCGACGCGCTGCGACGCCTCGTCGAGAAGGACCTGATGGAGCGTCGGGCGGAACTGCCCGGCAGCCACCGGAGCGCGTACGACGCGATCAGCCGCGGGCTCGACGTCCCCGCGAAGGCGGCCGCCATGGATGCGGCCGGCACCGGGTCCGCCCCGGTGCGCCGCGCCCTCGCACGCCGGATCCAGCGGGACCGGTTCGGCGGCGAGAACTGAGCCGATCGGTGGACCGCACCCGCTTTCTGCCGCCGGTTTCCATGACATGCCGATTCGGGGGTACCCGAACTCCAGCCAGAAAGCTCACGCGACGGGGTGGACGCTATGAACGACCGCATTCTGATGACGTTTTCACCGGACGGCGAGACCCGGACCGATTTCGTCTGCCGGCCGGAGAAGGCCGCCGACGCACGGGACGCCGTCAGCGCATTCGTCTCCCGGCTGCATCCCGCGCCGACCTCGCACATGGTCCAGAACCTCCTGCTCCTCGTGTCGGAGCTGGTCACGAATGCCGTCCGGCACGCCGGGGCCGTCACCGCGCTGTGGCTGACCGCGGACCGCAGGGGCGTCCATGTCCGGGTCACGGACCCGAGCCCGGCGCACCCGCAGGACCGGACGCCCGATCTGACCGGCCGAACCGGTGGGTTCGGCTGGCCGATGGTCCAGCGACTGGCCCAGGAGGTACGGGTCCGCGAGACGGTGGGCGGCGGGAAGGTCATCCTGGCCACCGTGCCGCGCTGAGGACCACGCCCGGAAAGCCGCAGCGTCCCCGCGACGACGGACCCCGAGAAGCACCACGGCGGGCGCCGAAAGCCACCCACGGCGGACGCCGAAAACCTCGACGGCGGGCGCGAATCGGTACGTATCGTTAGAATTCAGGCATGGGAGAGCGGCCCGCGACGCCGACTGCGCCCGAACTCGTTCTGGAGACCGATCTGGGCTCCACGGTGATGAGTCCGAGCCGGGACTACCATGTCGGGCGCGATCCCGAGAGCGACATCGTCATCGACGACGACCGGGTCTCCTGGCACCACGCGATCCTGCATCCCGAGGACGGCCACTGGACGATCGAGGACGAGGACAGCACCAACGGCACGTACACCGCCGGCCGGCGCATCCACGCCTCGGACGTCGGCGCGGGCAGCGAGATCCGCTTCGGCAATCCGAGCGACGGACCGCGCGCCGTCCTGCTGGGCCGGGAGCCTCCCGCGCCCGCCGCCACGCCCTCCGCCGACCGCCCCTCGGCCGTGTCGATGCCCGCGGCGACCGGCACCTTCCGGCAGCCGACGACGGTGCGCCCGCTGCCCGCCAGGACCGTACGGATCGGCCGCGACGCCGGGAACGACCTCGTCATCGACGATCTGGTCGTCTCGCGCCACCACGCCGAACTGCGGGCCCTGGCCGACGGCACCTACGAGATCGTCGACCTCGGCAGCCACAACGGAACCTTCCTCAACGGTCAGCCGGTCGCCCGCGGCCCTGTCGGTCCCGGCGACATCGTCGGTATCGGCCACTCGGCGTTCTGCCTGGTCGGCGACTCCCTCCAGGAGTTCGTGGACACCGGTGAGGTGTCGCTGGACGTCCAGGACCTGGAGGTGACGGTCGGCCGCGCGGGCAAGGGCGGCAAGACGCTGCTGGACAAGGTCTCCTTCCCCGTCGGCGAGAAGTGCCTGCTCGGCGTGGTGGGGCCCAGCGGTGCGGGCAAGTCCACGCTGCTCAACGCACTCACCGGCCTGCGCCCGGCCGACCGGGGCACGGTGCTCTACGACGGCCGTGACCTCTACCGGGACTTCGCCGAACTGCGCCAGCGCATCGGCCTCGTACCGCAGGACGACATCCTGCACGCGCAGCTGACCGTGCGCAAAGCCCTCGGTTACGCCGCCGAGCTCCGCTTCCCGCAGGACACCGCGAAGGCCGAGCGGCAGGCGCGGGTCACCGAGGTGATCCAGGAGCTCGGCCTCGAACAGCGCGCCGACCAGCCGATCCACTCGCTCTCGGGCGGTCAGCGCAAGCGGGTGAGCGTGGCCCTGGAGCTGCTGACGAAGCCTTCGCTGCTCTTCCTGGACGAGCCGACCTCGGGGCTCGACCCCGGCATGGACCGCTCGGTCATGCACATGCTGCGCGGACTGGCCGACGACGGCCGCACCGTCATCGTGGTGACGCACAGCGTGCTGAGTCTGGAGGTCTGCGACCGGCTGCTCGTCCTCGCGCCCGGCGGACGCATCGCCTACTACGGCCCGCCCGAGGACGCCCTCGCCTTCTTCGGGTTCGAGGAGTGGCCGGAGGCGTTCGAGGCGTTCGAGAACGACCGCGACCGCGACTGGGCGGCCACCTACGCCGGCTCGCCCTTCCGCCGGCAGTACATCGACAACGCGTCGGCCCAGCCGCAACTGCCGGCCGCCGCGCCCGGAGCGATGGTCGCGCCACCTCCCAGGACCCGTAACTGGGGTGCGCAGCTGAACACGCTCGTACGCCGGTACGCCTCGGCGCTGAGCGCGGACCGGACATTCCTGATCATCATGATCGCGCTGCCCTTCGTCATGGGCGCCATGGCCCGCGCACTGGCGGGCAGCCGGCTCACCCAGGAGACGGCGATGAACGCCCTGCTGATCCTGTGCGTGGGCGGAGTGCTGACCGGGGCGGCCAACGCAGTAAGGGAGTTGGTCAAGGAACGGGTGATCTACCAGCGCGAGAGAGCCGTCGGCCTGTCCAGATCCGCGTATCTGATGTCGAAGATCGTGGTGCTCGGCACCATCACCGTCCTCCAGGCCGTGGCGCTGACCCTGGTGGGTCTGGTGGGCGTCGATCTCGGCGCACCGGGCGGCGAAGGGGTGTTCCTGCCGCCGCTCGTGGAGATCACGCTGGCCGTGGCCCTGCTGTCCTTCACCGCGATGATGCTCGGCCTGCTGGTCTCCGCGCTGGTGCGCAAGGAGGAGGTGACGATGCCGTTGCTCGTCCTCCTCGCGATCGTCCAGGTCGTCTTCTGCGGCGCGCTGCTCAAGCTGCACGGTGTCCCGGGTGTGGAGCAGCTGTCCTGGCTGGTGCCGTCGCGGTGGGCGCTCGGCGCGATGGCCGGGACGATCGATCTGGCACGGATCGTGCCGGGCGAGCTGACCTCCGATCCGCTCTTCGACCACTCGGCGGGGATCTGGCTGCTCAACATGGGCATGATGGTCGTCCTCTCGCTCGTCTTCGGATACGTGGTCGCGAAACTGCTGAGGCGGCACGAGCCCGCGGTCATGCGGAAGTGAGCTGGTTCCATGGCGACCCCGACCCCGGAATTCCGCCCCACGCACGTCGTCCCGCCGGACGGGCTGCCCGCGTGGGAGTCCCCCGACGTCGCCCGCCCCACCGATCCGCTGGACGCGCTGCTGCCGGTGGAGCTGCGGGACCGGCGCGGGGACTGGGCGTACGTCGCCTGCTCCAACGGCTGGTCGGCCTGGGTCGACGGCCGCCTCCTCGTCTCCGTACCGCGGACGCCTCCGGCCCCCGGGGCGCCGATGGCACGCACCGCGGACCCGCGACCGCTGCTGGCCAGGGCGGAGGAGTCGCTGAGCCGGTACCGCCGGGCGGCCCAGGACCTGGCCGAGGGGCGCAGCGACGGGGAGGGCTTCCGGCAGCGGACGCGGGGGCTGCGGGTCGGGATGGTGGTGGACGGGGAGTCGGTGTGGCTGTACGACGCCGAGCACGAGCGGTGGGTGTTCTGCGACGGGGCCCGGCTGAGCACGTACGCGGCGGAGGCGGGCCCGGGAGCGGCGGCACCGGCGTCCGCCTCCGGGGAGGCGGAGACGCCGGAGCCCTTTCGGGTAGCGGGCGGTGAGGGGCCGGAGCCGACGCGGGTGGTCCCTCCGGAAGGGCCGGAACCGACGCGGGTGGTCCCTCCGGAAGGGCCCGAGCCGACGCGGGTGGTCCCTCCGGAAGGGCCCGAGCCGACGCGGGTGGTCCCTCCCGACGGACCCGGACCGACCCGCTTTGTTCCGCCGGAAGGGCCCGAGCCGACCCGCGTGGTTCCGCACGAGGGCCCGGAACCCACTCGTGTGGCGCCGCCCGAGGGGCCGGAGCCCACACGCGTCCACACCGCCGACGAACCGGAACCCACCCCCCTCGCACCGCCCGCAGGGCCGGAGCCGACCCGCGTGGTGACGCCGGCCGAAGCGGACCGTATGCCCGTCGCAGCGCAGGACGGACCCGAGCCGACCCGCCTCGTCGCCTCCGACGAGCCCGAGCCCACCCGCTTCGTACCACCGGATGCGCAGGAACCCACCCGCCTCGTCGCCCCCGAGCCCACCCGGGCGATCACCGTCGCCGGGCCCGATGAACCGTCCGGCGGCGGGGCGTCGGACGGTTCGACGGGCGGGCGGTGACAGGCCATGGCCCCGCCGCCTCCCCCGTCGCACGACGCCGGGGTGCCCACCGGGCGAGAGGACGATCTCGTCGGCAAGCGGATCGCGAGCTATCTCGTGGAAGCCGAGATCGGGCGCGGCGGCATGGCGGTCGTCTACCGCGCCAAGGATCTGCGGCTCGACCGGATCGTCGCGCTGAAGCTGCTCGCCCCCGAGCTGGCCCGCAACGACACCTTCCGGCAGCGGTTCACGCACGAGTCACGGGTGGCGGCCGCGATCGACCACCCCCATATCGTGCCGGTGTTCGAGGCGGGCGAGACGGAGGGGCTGCTCTACATCGCCATGCGGTTCGTCGCGGGCGCGGATCTGCGCGTCCTGATCGACCGGCGCGGGCCGCTGGATCTGACGGCCGCCGTCCGGATCGCCGCCCAGGTCGCGTCCGCGCTCGACGCCGCCCACGACCACGACCTGGTGCATCGGGACGTGAAGCCCGGCAACATCCTGGTCGCGGCGGGCACCGACAGCGACCATCCGGAGCACGTGTACCTGACGGACTTCGGGCTGACGAAGAAGTCGCTTTCGCTGACCGGGTTCACCACGGTCGGCCAGTTCGTCGGCACCCTCGACTACGTGGCGCCGGAGCAGATCTCCGGGCGGCCGGTGGACGGGCGGTGCGATGTGTACAGCCTCGCCTGCGTCGTCCAGGAGACCCTGACCGGGGCGCCGCCCTTCCAGCGGGACGACGACATGGCGCTGCTGTGGGCCCACCAGTACGACCCGCCCACCCCGCCGAGCGGGCTGCGGCCCGCGCTGCCCGCCGCCGTCGACGGCGTACTGGCGAAGGCGCTCGCCAAGTCGCCGGAGGACCGCTACGAGACCTGCCTCAGGTTCGTCGCCGCGCTGCGGGCCGCGGCGGCGGGCATCGGTCCCGGTGAGCATCCGCCGACCCGGGTGGACGCACCGGCCGGTTCCTGGTCGGCCGGCCCCGAGCCGCCGCCCGCCCCGCCGCGCTGGGCCGCCCCGGTGTTCCCGGGGAGTGGCTGAGCGCGGGAGCGACGGCCGTTCAGGCGTCGGAGGCGGAGCCGGGGCCGGAACCCGAGCCCGTCCCCGGGTCCACGACCTCGCCGCGTCGGTGCACCCGGGTGGCCGCCAGACCGCCGAGGAAGCCGGTGACCAGGCCCCACAGCACCGCGAACCCGAGCGCCGTCCACAGTTTCGCGCGCAGCGACACCTCACCGCCGAGTCCCCCGCCCAGGTCCCCGAGGCCCAGGAGGGAGAGCCCGTAGTGGGCGGAGATCCGGGCGGTGAGGCAGATGAACAGCACGGTCAGGGTGAGCGCCACCGCCATGTGGACCGCGTGCTGCCACAGGCGCGTCCGGGCGGGCGACCTCGCCGCCATGAGGAACGCGGCGGCCAGCACCAGGACGGCGACGACGACCACGAGCCAGCGGACGCGCCCGTCCTGTTCGGCGAGGGTGCTCAGGTTCAGGGTGGAGAGGTCGGGGGTGCGCAGGACGGTGTCGAGCACCTGGGGCATGGGCAGCCCGAAGGGGCCTTCGACCTTGCCCTCCCAGGACGCGCCGAGGCCGAGGGTGAGCGCGAGCCAGACCAGGTTGGGCAGGCCGAGGAGGAGCACCGCGGCGGTTTCGGCGGGGTGGCCGCGCGTGATCATCACGATGATTCCGGCGAGGACACCGAGCGCGACGCAGGCGAGGAGCAGCACGACCATGGCGTACGCCGCCGGGCGCACCGCTTCCTGGAAACGCAGCAGCCGGGCGGGGAGCGGGGCGCGGCGCGAGACGACGAGGGCCAGCACGAGGACTCCGGCCAGCCAGAGCAGCCCGAAGACCAGGGTGAGGGGGATCTCCGCCCGGAATCCGATCTTCGGGTCACTGCCGAGGAGGTCCCCGGCTTCGCTGCCGGTGAGGTCCTCGGCCGAGAGGGTGAAGGTGTGCCGGGCGATCAGCGAGAGGACGATCAGCGCGACGATCCACAGGGCGGCGACGCGGCCCGCCCAGCCGGCCAGTTCTCGGCCCCCGGCGACGGCCCGGTGGTGCAGCGGGCGGAGGAAGCCGCGGGCGACGAGGAGCGCGCCCACGAGGGTGACCGAGAGCGGCAGGACCGAGAGGTCGGCCTGCGTCCCCACGAGCGAACCGGCGTCTCCGGACAGCCCGACCGAGCCGCCCGCCGCCATCACCACCACCGCGGCGACGACGGCCGGGAAGGCACCGCCGGGCAGCCCGGCCGCTCCTGCGGCCCACAGGCCGAGCGCCGCGGTCACCACCATGGCCAGCACACCGGTGAGGACCGCCAGGAGCGCGTCGCGCCAGCCGTGCGGAGTGCGTGCGCTGTTCTCGTCGTTGCTCGCCCGGACGTTCACGACCTCACGCTAAGCAGGGACCGAACGCTTCGCTCCCCGAGGAAACGGTTCGCTCCTCCGCTTGCGGGGACCGCCGGGACCGAGCAGACAATGGTGCGAAATGCCCTGGATTGTCACTTCCTGGCGCCGGTACGGAACCGGGGTCGGGCAGGGACCTCCGGGGCGGTACCGACTACGGGGAGCAGAGCCCGTGAGTGTCCAGCCACCGCCATCCGGCCGCCCCACAGGACCGCCGTCCGGCCCGCTCTCGGGGCCCTCGGAGTCCGGCCCCACCCAGCCCCCTCCGACCGTTTCGGGCCCGCCGCCCGGTCCGCCCAGCGGCGGCGACCACGGTGGGCCGAACGGCCCCGGCGGCTCGGGCGGCTCGGGTGGCGGAGGCGATGGGGGCGGCTCCGGTGCTTCCGGTGACGGGCCCGGCGGTGGGGGCGGCGGTTCGGGTGCCGCCCCCGGTCCCCGCCCCGACCGGCCCTGGTGGCGTTCGGTGCCCCGGATCGCGGCGATCGCGACGGCTCTGGTCGCCGCGGTGGTGCTGGTGGTCGTGCTGACCCGGCCCGAGGGCGGCGGCGGGTCGAAGGAGAGCGGCGAGGTCTTCCTCCAGGCGGCGGGCGAGTCCGGTCCCGATCCGTTCACGGAGTCCACGGCGAACGACGACGCCCCCGAATCCGGGACCGCCAGCCCCTCCGTCGCTCCGAGCCCGTCGAAGACCGGCGCGCAGGTGACGCGGGGCGTGGACGGCGCGGCCCCGGGGCTGTACGGGGGCACGCAGAAGATCGCGAGCTGCGATGTGGAGCAGCAGGTCAAGGTGTTGCAGGCGGCGCCGGACAAGAACCGGGCGTTCGCCTCGGTCCAGGACATCGAGCCGTCCGCCGTTCCCGGGTATCTGCGCGGGCTCACCCCCGTGACGCTGCGCATGGACACCCGCGTCACCAACCACGGCTACCGGGACGGCGAGGCCAACGCCTATCAGGCGGTGCTCCAGGCGGGTACGGCGGTCCTCGTCGACGACCGGGGTGTGCCCAGGGTGCGGTGTGCGTGCGGGAACCCGCTGCTGCCGCCCGTCGCCCAGGAGGACCCGCGGCAGACGGGCAAGGCGTGGCCGGGCTACCGGGCTTCCGACGTGGTCGTGGTGGAGCCGTCGGAGAAGCCGGTGAAGGAGTTCGTGATGGTCGATCCGGAGAACGGCGACTGGTTCAAGCGGCCGGCCGGTGACACGGGCGACGGTGACAAGAAGACGGATCCGCCGAAGGACGCCTCCGAGTCGCCCTGCCCGCCCGGTTCGGACTCCTGCCCCACCTCGCCCGGGGACACCACGTCGGAGCCCGCGCCGGACGACCCGACGTCGCGGCCCGGTGAGGACCCGGCGACCTCCGAACCCCCGCCGGACGACCCGGCGACCCCGGAGCCGCCGCCCGACGACCCGGGGACCGAGCCCGCGCCGGAGGACCCGCCGGGCTCGCCCGACTCGCAGTCGGCCCCGCAGCCGCCCGCCCCGGACACCGGGGCCCCGCAGGATCCCGGCGCGGGGACGGGACAGCCGGGCGCCCCCGCCTTCGGCTGAGCCCGCAGCAAACGGTGGTCCCGCCCCTAGCCCACGGCGTCGGGGCGGCGCTCCACCGGCGCCGCAGGGGTCTTGGCCCGGTCACCGGTCCTGACCCTCGCACCCGCCCCCGTACGCAGGCCGGCCGCCGACGCGGCCGAGTGCAGGGAGCGCAGGGCGACCAGCAGGAAGCCGATGTCGTCGAGGTAGACGGGGTCGGGCAGTAGATCGACCGGTGACACGGTGTAGATGACGGCCGCCCACACGAGCGCCTTGCTGCGCAGCGGGATCCCGGCGTCGACCAGCAGTTTCCTGGCCCTGAAAACGCGGACCAGCAGCACGAGGGCCAGGGCCAGCATGATCAGCGCGGCCACGGCGCCGAGAACGAGCCAAGCGGTGGTGTCCATGGCTCATCGTGTACCCATTCGCTCCCGGATCACGAACACCGCTCCGGGCGGCGGAACCCCGCGGCGGGTACGGGTCAGGCCGTGCCGCGCCCCCGGGCCTCCGCCCGCCTGCGACTGCGGCGCTTCAGGGCGCGGCGCTCGTTCTCGGACAGGCCGCCCCAGATCCCGGAGTCCTGGCCGTTTTCCAGGGCCCACTCCAGACACGCGGTCTGGACGGGGCAGGTCCGGCAGACGGCCTTGGCCTCCTCGGTCTGGACGACCGCGGGGCCGGTGCTCCCGATGGGGAAGAACAGGTCCGGGTCCTCCTCGCGGCAGGCGGCGTGCAGGCGCCAGTTCTCGGTGCTGCTCAACTCTGCTCACTCCCGAATGTCGTGACGTCGTCAGTCGGTTGCCGTACGTGTCTTCCGTGCGGGTGACCGACGAACGGCGCCTCAAACACGTAGCGGGCGGACAGAACCGGCCGCCGGAGGACGTAGGGCCGGCTACGCGTACGGGGGGACAGGGGGGCGGTGGAGGGCGAGGAGGGCCTGGTCGTCCTGGATCCGGCCCCCGGTGTGGTGCCCGACGTCCTCGATCAGCAGGTGGAGGATCTGCGCCGGGGAGGCCGGGTAGCCGACCAGCGCGCGGTGGTGGACGAGGAAGGGCAGCCGGACGGACGCGTCGTAGAACACCCCGGACTCGTCGCGGGCCTCGGTGACCCCGTCCGTGTAGCAGATGAGGGTGGCACCGGGCGGAAACGGGAACGTGTCGACCGGGCACGACCAGGTCCCCAGGCCGCTCATGCCGAGCGGGGGCGCCTCCTCGGAGGGTTCGAGGACGGTGGCCCGGCCCTGGGCGTCCAGGAGCACCGGCGGAGGATGGCCCCGGTTGACGACCCGTACGGCGCTGAGGTCATCGGCGAACTCGGCGACCAGCGCGGTGGTGAACCCCTCTTCCTGCTCCTGGCCGCCGCGTCTGCCGCCCTCGCGCAGCAGGGCCCGCTCCAGCGCGGCGACGAGGCCGGGCAGGTCCTCCGCCTCGTCCGCCGCGTACCGGAAGGCCCCGAGGTCCGCGCAGACCGCGCTGACCGCGCCCAGGCCCTTGCCGCGCACGTCCCCGACCATCACGCGCACCCCGTGCGGGGTGTCCTGGACGACGTAGAGGTCGCCGCCGATCATGGCCTCGTTCTCGGCCGGCACGTACCGGGCGGCGATCCGGAGCTCTCCGAGGCGCGAAGGGGGCCGGGGCAGGACGGCGCTCTGGGCCACGGCGGCGATGTGGCGGGCGCGCCGGGTCCGGGCGTCCCGGCCCTCCAGGGAACGGTTGATGAGGACGGCCAGCACGGTTACGGCCAGAAGGGTGAGCTGGTTGGCCACGCCGCGCTGCCAGCCGAAGGAGCCGTCGTGCCAGGCGAGGACCGCGTGGACGGCCATGGCGAGCGCCCCGATCGCGACGATGCCGCGCAGGCTCAGCAGCGGCGCGGCGGCGACCGGGGCCGCCATCAGCAGGGGCGCCGAGGTGACGTCCGTCGGGGTCACCAGGTCCAGCACGACGCCCAGCACGATGACCCCCAACGGGATCCACCTGGCCCTGCGCTGCCGCACCACTCCCCCACGCTGTACGGGACCGGGGCCCGCCGCATCCCGGCGGCGGGCCGGACACGGTCACTCCGGCAGCGGGGTTCCGGGGCGGGGCGCGGCGGCGCACGCGGCGTCGAGCCGGATGCGGTGGGCCGTGACGGCCTCGGGGTCGTCGATGAGGTCGACCCGGACGCCCGGGGTCTCCAGGACCGCCTGGTCCCCGATCTCGGGTGCGGGCACCCGGAGGATGTGCAGGGGCGGTACGCCGGTCAGGGGGTGCGGCGGGTGGTCGAGGGGCACCACCTGGACGGTGACGTGCTGCTCCTTCATCGCCCCGGCCAGCGCGGCCCGCTGCCCCTCCATGGTCTCCCGGTCGCCGACCCGTGTGTGGAGGGCCGCCGCCGGGAACAGGGCCCAGAGGGCGGCCCCGCGCCCGCACAGCCGGCGGCGGCGCTCGCGCAGCAGCTCGACCCGGCGTTCCCGGCGGGCGGGGCTGTCCTCGGGGTACTGCGTGCGGTACAGCGCGGCGGCGTACGCGGGGGTGCGCAGCAGTTCGGGCACGAGCGCCGGGTGCCAGGTCCGCACGAGGCTCGCCGAGGACTCCACGCCGATGACCTCCTGCTGCCAGGTCTCCATGGTGTCCCGCCAGCGGTGCCACCAGCCGGGCAGGTTCGCGGCCGCGAGCCCGGCCATGATGGGTCCGGCCACGGCGGGCGGCACGCCGTAGCAGCGCAGCAGTTCTCCGACCTGCCGGGCGTCGAGTCCGGTCTCGGCGCGTTCGATGCGCCGCACGGTGGCGGGGTGCGCGTCCAGCGCCTCGGCGGCGGCCCGCAGGCTGACGCCCGCGCGTTCCCGCAGCATGCGGAGGCGGACCGCGAGGACGCGGTGTTCCACGGTGGGGCCGGACCGGGCTCGCATGCGCATACCTTCTCCGTCGAGCCCCGAGGCGGAGCTTTACACACTCTGTCGCTTGCAAAGTATGTGTTTTGCGTCGAGAGTGCATACATGTCGGAAATAGTCAGTTGCGCGGAGCGTGCCCCCGATGACGGAGGTGTCCGAGGTGCCCGAGGTGCACACAGCTGGTGGGTTCCCCGATTGCCCGGGGGTGTGCCGGAGGCCCGGCACCGGGTCCAGGAGGCCATGCACGCCTGGGGCGAACCGGCCGAGCGGATCGAGGCGGCGGCTCTGATAGTGACCGAACTGGTCACCAACGCGGTGCAGCACACCAGCACCCGGCGGATCCGCTGTCGGCTCCTGCGCTCCACGGAGGGCGTGCGCATCTGCGTGTGGAACCGCGGCCGGGCCCGGATCCCGGCCCCGGCCTCCCCGGCCGACTCGGCGGGCCTTCCCGTCGGCCAGGTCCCGGCGGCGGCCGACCTCGAAGGCGACGAGGCGCTCGGCCGCCTCTCCGAGGACGGCAGGGGCCTCCTGCTCGTCGACGCGCTGGCGGCCCGCTGGGGCACCCGCGCCGCGCTGGCGGGCCGGCTCGTCTGGGCCGACCTCTGAGATTCCCTCCGTGATCTCCCCGACCGGTCAGGCGGGGGCCGTACGGCACTCCGGGTGACCCCAGCCGTTCGGGTTCTTCGCGATCGGCTCCTGGGCCGCGTACGGCTTGCCGCAGTGGCACCGGCCGGCGAAGCGCGCCTTGATCGTGCCGCCGGACCGCCCGCTCCGGGACGCGCCCCCGGCGCCCCTCCCCTTCGCACCGCCCGAGCCGCCGCCCGACGCCCCGGACGCCTCCGTCCGCCCCTTCGTGGACCGCGCGGGCGCGGGCACCGGCAGAGCCGTCGCGCCGTGCGCCGTACCGGCCGGAAGCTGGGTGACCGCCACCTCGCTGGCCGCCTGGTCGGCGATCGCGTTGAGCGGGTCGCCGTCCACCTGGTGGGCCGGAACGTAGCGGAACGTCACCGAGCGGTCGGCGAGCAGGGCGTCGATGCGGGTGACCAGCTCGCGGTTGGCGACGGGCTTGCCGCCGGAGGTCTTCCAGCCGTTCCGCTTCCAGCCCGGCAGCCACTTGGTCACGGCGTTCATGGCGTACTGCGAGTCCATCCGCACCTCGACGCGCACCGCCGGGTCGGTGGACTCCAGCAGCTCCGCCAGGGCGGTGAGCTCGGCGACGTTGTTCGTCGCGGTGCCGAGCGGACCGGCCTCCCAGCGCACCGGGTTGCCCTGCGCGTCGGCCGCGACCCACGCCCAGGCGGCCGGTCCCGGATTTCCCTTCGACGCCCCGTCACACGCGGCGATGATGCTCTCGTTCATCCCTCGATCATGCCAGCCCCGCATGACCGCTCCGACCGGCAGCGGGGCGCCCCCGCACCCGGTCAGGGCAGGATCGAGTCCACGTAGCCGCCGTCGACCCGCACGGCCGCCCCGGTCGTCGCCGAGGCCTGCGCGGAGCTGAGGTAGACGACCAGGTTCGCGATCTCCTCCGGCTCGATGAGCCGCTGGAGCAGGGACTGCGGCCGGTGCAGCCGCATGAACTCCCGCTGCGCCTCGTCCCAGGGCAGCTCCTTGTCGACCAGCTCGTACACGAAGTCCTCCACACCGCCGGTGTGCGTCGGGCCCGCGATCACGGAGTTCACCGTCACACCCGTGCCCGCGGCCTCCTTGGCGAAGCCCCGGGAGACGGCGAGGAGCGCGGTCTTCGACATGCCGTAGTGGATCATCTCGGCGGGGATCACGATCGCGGAGTCGCTGGCGATGTTCAGCACCCGGCCCCAGCCCTGCCCGGTCATCCCGGGAAGGTAGTGGCGGACGAGGCGCACGGCGCTGAGCACGTTCGTGTCGAAGTAGCTCTTCCACTCCGCGTCGGTGATCTCCAGCGGCGGCCGGGATCCGAAGATGCCGAGGTTGTTGACGAGGACGTCGGCTGCGGGGACGGCCGCGTACAGCAGCCCGGCGCCCTCCTCGGTGGTCAGGTCGCAGGCCACGGTGGCCACGGACGCGTCCGGCACCGTGGCACGCACCGACCGCGCCGCCTCGTCCAGCCGTCCCTGGGTCCGCCCGGTCAGGACGACCCCGGCGCCCGCCCCGGCCAGCCCGGTGGCGATGGCGAGGCCGATGCCCTGCGAGGAGCCGGTCACCACCGCGTTCCTGCCCGTCAGATCGATACGCACGCCGCTTCTCCCTCATCCGCTCGTCCAGGCCGTCAACGCCAGGCTCGCACCCCCGCTCCCGGCACGCCCACCGGTCTTGACATCAAGCAAACTTCAGGTTTTAGCGTTCTCAGTGAACCCGGGGCCGCACGGCCGACGGGGTCCGCAGGCCGTCGGGCGATCCGGGGGCCATCGATTTCGGAGCGCCCCCATGGACATGGAAGTCACGGCGTGGCATTCGCTGCACAGCGCGATGAACGCCCAGGAGGACCGCCGGCCCTTCTCCCGGGCGTCCTTGCGCCGCATCATGCTCTTCGCCCGGCCCCACCGACGGCGGATCTACCGCTTCCTGCTGCTCAGCGTCCTGACCGCGCTGCTCGCGGTGGCCACTCCGCTGCTGGCCGGGAAGGTCGTCGACGCGATCGTGAACGGTGAGGACACCGGCACGGTCACCCGGCTCGCCCTGCTCATCGCGCTCATCGCCGTCGTCGAGGCGAGTCTCGGTCTGCTCACCCGCTGGCTGTCGGCGACGCTGGGCGAGGGCCTGATCCTGGACCTGCGCACCGCCGTCTTCGACCATGTGCAGAAGATGCCGGTGGCCTTCTTCACCCGGACCCGGACCGGCGCCCTGGTCAGCCGGCTCAACAACGACGTGATCGGCGCGCAGCGGGCCTTCAGCAACACGCTCTCCGGCGTCGTCTCCAACCTCGTCACGCTGCTGCTGACGCTCGCGGTGATGCTCACGATCTCCTGGCAGATCACCCTGCTCTCACTGGTGCTGCTCCCGGTGTTCGTCGTACCGGCCCGCCGGATGGGGGCCCGGATGGCGGGACTCCAGCGGGAGGCGGCCGACCACAACGCCGCGATGGGCACCCAGATGACCGAGCGGTTCTCCGCCCCCGGTGCGACGCTCGTCAAGCTCTTCGGCCGGCCCTCGGACGAGTCGGCCGAGTTCGCCGCCCGCGCCGACCGGGTGCGTGACATCGGTGTCCGTACGGCGATGGCCCAGTCGGCGTTCATCACCGCCCTCACCCTGGTCTCCGCCCTGGCGCTGGCCCTGGTCTACGGGCTCGGCGGCTTCTACGCCCTGCGCGGCAGCCTGGACCCGGGCGCCGTGGTCGCGCTGGCGCTGCTGCTGACCCGGCTGTACGCGCCGCTCACGGCCCTCGCGGGGGCCCGGGTCGAGGTGATGAGCGCGCTCGTCAGCTTCGAGCGGGTCTTCGAGATCCTGGACCTGAAGCCGCTGATCGAGCAGAAGCCGGACGCCCGCCGGGTGCCCGAAGGGCCGGTCTCCGTGGAGTTCGACGAGGTGTCCTTCGGCTACCCCACCGCCGAGAAGGTCTCCCTGGCCTCGCTGGAGGAGGTCGCCACCCTCGACGACCGGGGCGGGCAACCGGTCCTGCACCAGGTGTCCTTCCGGGCCGAACCGGGCCAGACGATCGCCCTGGTGGGCTCCTCGGGCGCGGGCAAGTCGACGATCGCGCAGTTGCTGCCCCGGCTGTACGACGCGGACGCCGGTTCCGTACGGCTGAACGGTGTCGACGTACGCGATCTGAGCGCCGACTCGATCCGGGACACCCTCGGCATGGTCACCCAGGACGGACACCTCTTCCACGAGTCGGTGCGCGCCAACCTGCTGATCGCCCGGCCCGACGCCGCCGAGGACGAGATCTGGGACGCGCTGCGCCGCTCCCGGCTCGACGGCCTGATCGCCTCGCTGCCCGACGGGCTCGACACGGTGGTCGGCGAGCGCGGCTACCGGCTCTCCGGCGGGGAGCGCCAGCGGCTCACCATCGCCCGGCTGCTGCTGGCCCGTCAGCGGGTCGTGATCCTCGACGAGGCGACCGCGCACCTCGACTCCACCTCGGAGGCGGCCGTGCAGGAGGCGCTGGCCGAGGCGCTGTCGGGCCGGACCGCCCTGGTGATCGCCCACCGCCTCTCGACCGTACGGGCGGCCGACCGGATCCTGGTGCTGGAGGCGGGCCGGGTCGTCGAGAGCGGCACGCACACGGAACTGCTGGCGGCCGGCGGACGGTACGAGGAGCTGTACCGCACCCAGTTCGAGCGACCGTCCTCGGACGGGGAACGGCCGGTCCAGCCGGTCGGCTGACCCGGCGCCCCGGGCCCGGATCCACGCCCGCACCCGCTCCCGTACGCACGCACGTGCGAGCACCCGTACCGACGCCGTCCGGCCGGACCTCTCCGGCCGGGCGGCGTCAGCGCGTTCCGATGCGGGCGAAGGAGGGGCGCTCGGCGGTCCGCAGCCGACGCAGGGCGTGACCGCCGCACCGGCGCCACTCCTTCGGCGAGACCCGCGGGCGGTGCCCGTTGGTGACGAGCGCGTTCACCGAGGTCATCGGGTCCGCCGCCATGGTCTTGGCCAGCAGCACGCCGACCACCAGCGGGAGCAGCGTGACGGCCAGGGCGGACCCTGCGGTGGTGACGTGCTCGATACGGGGGCGGCGCGGCGCTTCGGTGGTCATACGGCCATCGAACAGCGGCCGGGCGGCCCGGAACATCGGAGAACGTACTCAGGAGTGCGGGACCGGCATACTCAGGCGCTCGCCGGGGGACGCTCACAGCGGCCGGGCACATGGTTCCCGGCCGGCCGCCGGACCACGGAAGGACCGCCTCGATGGGTGACAGCCAGGGACGTGCTGCCGAGGGTCACGGAAGTCCGGCCGCGGCCGTGTTCGACGCGCTGGGCGCGGAGTACGAACAGGCCTTCGCCGCTTCGGCCGCCCACCGGGAGTCGCTGGAGCGGCTGCTGGCCGGCCTCGCCCCGGGCAGCCGGGTGCTGGACGTGGGCAGCGGGACGGGCCGGCCGACGGCACAGACCCTGGCGGACGCGGGGCACCGGGTGCTGGGCGTCGATGTGTCGCCGGTGATGACCGCACTGGCGGCCCGGCAGGTTCCGGGGGCCGAGTTCCGGTGCGCGGACATCCGTGATTTCCCTCTGGCGGAGGGCGAGTTCGACGCCGTCTGCGTGTACTTCTCCCTGTTGCAACTGGAGCGCGGCGAGCAGACCGAACTGCTGGAGCGGCTCGTGCGGTCCCTGCGGGCCGGCGGGCTGCTGGCCGCCGCGACGGTGCCGGTGGACGTCGCGGGGGTCGACGCGGTGTTCATGGGGCAGCCGGTCCGGGTCTCCAGCTTCGGCGCCGAGGAGTTCACCGCCCTGGTAGCACGGGCGGGGGTCGCCGTGGAGTGGACGCACAGCGCGCTGTTCACCCCGGACCACCCGGCGGGCGAACCCGAGCCGCACTTCTTCGCGCACGGCCGGCGCATCTGACGACGCAGGCCCACCTCTCGAAACTCTTCACACGCTCCACCCATTGGCTATCACAAAGAACAAGCCGAATGAATGACTTGAGTGGCGCATTTACGTTCCTTCACGAGAAGGTAATGCGATAGCAAAGTTCTGTTCTATATGCTCAGCTGTAGTCGTATCCGTGCGGAGCGGCCGGAGCGGGCCTCACGACGGCTACCGTCCGGCAAACCCCAAGGTGAGGATCCCTTCATCTATTCCGAACACGTATACGGACACAACTAACGCATTCGTCAATATGACCCGACCACACCGCTCCCCGGCACCGCCGGATGCAGGAGGCAGGCCACCATGCAGTCCCTCGTAGAACACGCCCGGACATTCACCGAGCACGTCGCCGCGAACGCAAAGGACTTTGAACGTCTCGCGGACGGCCAGACCCCCGAAGCACTCTTCGTCACGTGCTCGGACTCGCGTGTCGTCCCCTCGCTGATCACCGGCGCCCGCCCGGGTCAGCTCTTCGAACTCCGTACCGCGGGCAACATCGTTCCGCCCTATCCGGGCCAGGACCGGCCCACCGGCGAGGCCGCCACCATCGAGTACGCGCTGTGCGTGCTCCAGGTGCGCGACATCATCGTCTGCGGGCACTCCCACTGCGGCGCGGTGGGCGCGATCCTCCGCGGCGACGACCTCTCCGCCATGCCCGCCGTGCGCCACTGGCTGGAGCGCTCGACGGACGGCCGCACACCCCCCGACGACCCCGGAGACCTCCCCGGTGCCGTCCAGGCGCACGCCCTCACCCAGCTCGACACCCTGCGGGGCTATCCCGCGGTGCGCGAGCGGCTCGCCGAGGGCTCCCTCGGCCTGCACGCCTGGTACTACGAAGTGCACACCGGCTCCGTCAGCGTCCACCGACCCGAGCGCGGCACCGAGTTCGCCCGCCTTTGACGGCTCTCCCTCCCCCCACGTCCCCGCGCTCGGCCCCGGCCGGGCGCGACCGTACCCACAAGGGAAGCCATCGTGATTTCCGCGAAGGAACTCAAGAACCCCCACGTCGTACGACGTGACCTGCTGGCGTCACTCGTCGTCTTCCTGGTCGCACTGCCGCTGTGCGTCGGCGTCGCCGTCGCCTCCGGGGTACCGGCCGAACTGGGCCTGGTCACCGGCATCGTCGGCGGACTCGTCGTCGGCCTCCTGCCCGGGAGCAGACTCCAGGTCAGCGGCCCCGCCGCCGGACTCACCGTCCTCGTCTTCGAAGCCGTGAAGGAATTCGGTCTGAGCACGCTCGGCCCGATCGTGCTCGCGGCCGGACTGCTCCAGGTCGTGCTGGGCCTGGCGCGCTTCGGACGCTGGTTCCGCGCCATCTCCGTCTCCGTGGTGCAGGGCATGCTCGCCGGCATCGGCCTGATCATCGTGCTGGGCCAGGTGTACGCCCTGGCCGACCTCGAACAGCCGGGCAGCGGTCTCGCCAAGCTGGCCGGGCTCCCCGGTCTCGCCGTCGACATCGTCACGAACCAGGAGGCCCTGACCGCCTTCGGCCTCGGCGCGGGAACCATCGCGGTGCTGCTGCTGTGGCCGAAGCTCCCGGCCCGGGCCCGGATCGTCCCGGCGCCCCTCGCAGCGGTCGCCCTGGCCACCGCCGTCGCCTCACTGGCCGGACTGCGGCCCGCCGTGGCCGATGTCAACGGGCTGCTGAACGCCATCGATCTGCCCGGCGGCGCGGAGTTCTCCCGGCTCGCCGATGTGGCGGTCATCGGCACCGTCCTGGCCTTCGCCCTCATCGCCTCGGCGGAGAGCCTGTTCAGCGCGGCGGCCATCGACCGGATGCACGACGGCCCCCGTACCGACTACGACAAGGAGCTGGTGGCCCAGGGCGTCGGCAACACCATCTGCGGCGCGCTCGGCGCCCTGCCGATGACCGCGGTCATCGTCCGCAGCGCCGCCAACGTCCAGGCCGGGGCGACCACCGCGCTCTCCCGGGTCGCCCACGGTCTGTGGCTGCTGCTCTTCGCCGCGCTCCTGCCCGCCGCCGTCGGGATCATCCCGCTGGCCGCGCTCGCCGGAGTCCTCGTGCACGCCGGGTGCAAGCTGGTGCCCGCCAAGGAGTTCGGCCCGCTCTGGCGCGAACACCGCGGGGAGGCCGTCCTGCTGGCGATCACCGCGATCGCCATCGTGGTGACCAACCTCTTCGAGGGGGTCGTGCTCGGTCTGCTGCTGGCGGTGGTCAAGTCGGCCTGGGAGACCTCGCACGTCCAGCTCACCACCCATGAGCTCACCGGCGGCCGGGTCGTGGTGACCCTCACGGGGAACGCCACCTTCCTCCGGCTGCCCCGCATCCTGGAGCAGTTGGAGAAGCTCCCGCAGGACCAGCCCATAGAGCTGGACCTCACCGGACTGCGCCACCTCGACCACGCCTGCCGGGTCGCCCTGGAGAACTGGGCGCGCCGGCACAACAACGCGGAGATCGAACCGGTGACGATCCGCCAGTAGTTCCCCTTCCGGGGCCTCTCGTTCGGGTCCGAGCGAAAGGCCCCGGAAGAGCTTCGGCCCCTACTCAAGGCCCACCTTTCCTTGGTCCAGACCTCTTGACGATTGGTCTAGGCCTTCCTAGGGTCGCGGCAACACTGCGCGGCCGCGGACAGGACCATGTGCTCATGGCCCCGCAGGGTTGACGGGCCAGGGATTCCCCTGCCTTCTGAGCCACTCATGGAGCAGCCTTGAGTACAGAAATACGATGGCGCCGTACCAGATCCCCGCAGAGCGCCTCCCCCCGCAAGCGGTCCAAGGCCGTCGCGGGAGCTACTGCACTTCTCGTGCCACTGGCCGCCATGGTGGGCCTCGCGTCCCCGGCGGAGGCTGCCGCCTCGGCCACCGCCGTATACACCAAGGCCTCCGACTGGGGTAGCGGCTTCGAGGGCAAGTGGACGGTGAAGAACACCGGCACCACCACGCTCAGCACCTGGACCGTCGAGTGGGACTTCCCGGCGAACACCAAGGTCACCTCCGCCTGGGACGCCACCGTCACCAACTCCGCGAACCACTGGACCGCCAAGAACCTCGGCTGGAACGGCACCCTGGCCCCCGGCGCATCCGTCTCCTTCGGCTTCAACGGTTCCGGCTCCGGCGCGCCCTCCGGCTGCAAGCTCAACGGCAACCCCTGCGACGGCGGCTCCACCAACCCCGGTGACAACGCTCCCTCCGCTCCGGGCAAGCCCACCGCGAGCGACATCACCAACTCTTCGGTGAAGCTGTCCTGGGCGGCCGCGACGGACGACAAGGGCGTCAAGAACTACGACGTCAAGCGCAACGGTTCCACGGTCGCAACGGTCACCGGTACCACGTACACCGACACCGACCTGAGCGCGGGCACGGACTACAGCTACGCCGTGGTGGCTCGCGACACCGCCGACCAGACCAGCCCGGCCTCCGCCTCCACCTCCGTACGCACCACCGGCGGCGGTGGCGGCGAGAACCCCGGTGGCAACGGGAAGATCAACCTGGGCTACTTCACCAACTGGGGTTCCTACACGGCGAAGAACCTCGTCACCTCAGGCTCCGCCGACAAGATCACGCACATCAACTACGCGTTCGGCAACGTGCAGAACGGCAAGTGCACCATCGGCGACGCGTACGAGGACTACGAGAAGTCCTACACCGCCGCCCAGTCGGTCGACGGCAAGGCCGACGCGTGGGACCAGCCGCTGAGGGGCCACTTCAACCAGCTGCGCAAGCTGAAGGCTCAGTACCCGCACATCAAGATCCTCTGGTCCTTCGGCGGCTGGACCTGGTCCGGCGGCTTCGGCCAGGCCGTCCAGAACCCGACCGCGTTCGCCCAGTCCTGCTACGACCTGGTCGAGGACCCCCGCTGGGCCGATGTCTTCGACGGCATCGACCTGGACTGGGAGTACCCCAACGCCTGCGGTCTGACCTGTGACACCAGCGGCCCGGCGGCGTTCAAGAACATGATGCAGGCCATGCGGGCCGCGTTCGGCCCGAACAACCTGCTCACCGCTGCCATCACCGCGGACGGCTCCAACGGGGGCAAGCTCGACGCCGCCGACTACGGGGGCGCCGCCCAGTACATCAACTGGTACGACGTGATGACGTACGACTACTTCGGCTCCTGGGCAGCGCAGGGCCCGACGGCCCCGCACTCCCCTCTGACCTCGTACCCCGGCATCCCGACACAGGGCTTCAACTCGGCGGACGCCATCGCCAAGCTGAAGGCCAAGGGCGTCCCGGCTTCCAAGCTGCTCCTCGGCATCGGTTTCTACGGCCGTGGCTGGACCGGTGTGACGCAGTCGGCTCCGGGTGGTACCGCCACGGGCCCAGCCGCCGGAATCGAGCCCGGCAACCAGTACTACAAGGTCCTCAAGACGACGTGCCCGGCCACGGGCACGGTCGGGGGCACGGCATACGCCCACTGCGGGAACGACTGGTGGAGCTACGACACCCCGGCGACCGTCGGTACCAAGATGGCGTGGGCCAAGAGCCAGGGCCTGGGTGGCGCGTTCTTCTGGGAGTTCAACGGAGACACGGCCAACGGCGAACTCGTGACGGCCATCAACAGCGGCCTCAAGTAGTCCCCAGTACGGTCTTTGGGCCCGCCCGCTCCGAACAGGAGCGGGCGGGCCCGTACGGTCGGATCAGGCCGCCTGGGCGAGGAGTTCCGCGCGGCCGAAAAGGAGTGCGTAACCGGGCGGCAGGCAGCTGACGACCTCGGCGACGAGGTCGTCGCCGACCAGCGCGGCGATCTGGCTGAGGACCACACCCGCGTCCCACCGAGCGGTCGCGGGGGTGCCCCCGGTGCGCTCGGCGAGCTCGGCGACGAAGGCGGCACCGGCGAGCTGCTTCACGGCAGGGACCTCCGCGGTGAACACCCGGGCGGCTTCCTCGGGCAGGGCGGCGGCGAGTGCGACGCGTTCGTCACCGGTGATCTGGCGGCCGAGCGCGCCCAACACGGCACGCAGGCTCTCCTCGGCGCGTTCGCGTGTGGGGTAGGCGCCCTCGTACCGGATCTTCTCCAACAGCAGGCCATAGGTCGTGTCCATCGGTGCGCCGGCGTTCCGAGGCTCGTGGATCATCGTGGCAGCAGCCCTTCTCGTCCGTACTACTCATGTCGATGCGCTGTCCGCCCCCGCGGCTCGTCGTCGAGCGGCGCGGGGGCGGACAGCGGTGGATCAAGGTCAGGTGCTCTTCGGATGCCCGCCGAAGAGCACGTCATACCCGGGCGGCAGCTGAAGCAGGATGCGGCGGGTGAGGTCCTCGCCCGCCGCCTCGGCGGCGACGCTGAGAACGGCTCCGACGTCCCACCGGGCCGTCTGTTCGCCGGCTCCCTCGATCCAGGCCGCGGTGGCGCGCACGAACCGTTCCGGGGAGAGCGGTTCGACGGCCTGGAGCGGGTTGAGCAGGATCAGGGCCATGGTCTCCGGGAGCCGGGCGGCCAGTTCGGCCCGGTCCCCGCCCACCAGGTGGGCGCCGAGGAGGGCCAGGACGACGCGCGCGGCGCGTTCGGCCTCCCCGTGTGTCTCGTACTCTCCGCGTTCCTGGACCCGGTCCAGGAACGCTTCCCATCGCAGGGTCACCGCAGCCGCCTCCCAGGGTGGTGCGGGCGGGGCCGGAACCGGGGGAAGAAGGGGAGATCCGTCCCGGACCCCGCCGCTGTCGCGGGCCGACCCGGTCAGCCCTTGATCTGCTTGCGCCGGGACTCCCCGCCGATGGCGATCTTGCGGGGCTTGGCGCGCTCGGCGATCGGGATGCGCAGGGTCAGCACACCCGCGTCGTAGTCGGCGTCGATGCGCTCGGTGTCGAGCGTGTCCGCGAGGACGATCTGCCGGGAGAAGACGCCCAGCGGACGCTCGGACAGCTCCATCTGCACGTTGTCGGCGTTCACCGCCGGCCGTCGTTCGGCCTTGACGGTCAGCATGTTCCGCTCGACGTCGATGTCGATCGCGTCCGGCGAGACGCCGGGAAGATCGAAGGCCACCACGTACTCGTCGCCCTCCCGATACGCGTCCATCGGCATCGCCGAGGGGCGCGACCAGGTGCCGGGGCGCAGGAGTTGCTCGGTGATCCGGTCGAGTTCACGGAAGGGGTCGGTACGCATCAGCATGACGGAAACACCTCCAGTCGATCGGGCGGACAGCCCGCGCTTTTCACCTGACACCGTTGTAGCATGTCATCCATTCGATGACAACTGACCATGTCACCGAAAGGATGACCTGATCGTCGAGCAGACCGAGGAGCCCCCGTGTCCACACCGGCCCAGCCCGAACCGCCCCACCGCCCCGCCCCGGACACCGTCTCCTTCCTTGCCGCGTGGGCGGCCCTCCAGACCATCGACGAGGCGGTCCGCGACGCGCGTGACCACACCGGGGACGCCGCCTCCGGCCCGCCACCGGCCACGGAGCGGAGCCAGGCCCTGGCCTCGCTCCAGCTGTTGCGCGAGGTGCGGGAGCAGCTCGCGGGCTGGGAGACCGGCCTGATCGAGACGGCCCGCGCTGCGGGAGCGAGCTGGGCCGACCTGGCCGACCCGCTGGGCGTCGCGAGCCGGCAGGCGGCCGAGCGGCGCTATCTGCGCCTGCGTCCCGGCTCCGAGGGCAGCACCGGGGAGCAGCGGGTCCGGGCGACCCGGGACCGCCGGGCGGGAGACCGGTCGATCACCGTGTGGGCCCGGCAGAACGCGTCGGATCTGCGGTCGCTCGCCGGGCGGATCACGGCGCTGACCGATCTCCCCGCCGCGGCGGACGCCTCGCTGGACCGGCTCCGACAGGCGCTCGGCGCCGACGACGCCGCCGCCCTGGTCACCCCGCTCACCGCACTGCATCCCCATCTCACTGTGGGCCACGGGGAGTTGGCGGACCGCGTGGTCGCGATGACCCGGCACACCGGCCGACTGCGCGAGGACACGGCCGCCCGTCGGCGCGGCGACTGACCGTACGAGGACGGGTCCGGGCACACCCGCCCGGCCCCACCGTACGACGACTGCCGGCTACGGCTGCCGACCACGGCCGTCGGCTACGGCTTGCGGGCGACGAGCCCCCGCTGGTCGACCGGCACCGCGTTCTCCTCCTCGGGCCGCCAGCGGTCGATCGGGACGAAGCCCGGCTCGACCAGCTCCAGCCCCTCGGCGCAGCCGGTGATCTCCTCCGGCTCCCGCACGAGGTAGGGCGGGTTGTCGCCCGACGCGTACGCCTCCTGCGCCGCCAGCGTCTGCGGGGTCTTCACCGTGTCGCAGAGCACCAGATGGCTTCCCGACGGCATCCGGGCCAGATACCGCTGGACGACCTCGATGCCCTCGGCCGGCACGAGGTGCCCGAGGGTCGAGAGCAGGAGGACGGCGACGGGCTCGGACAGGTCGAGGGTCTTCGCCGCCTCGTCCACCACCGCGTCCGTCGCGGAGAGATCGGCGTCCACATAGGCCGTACGGCCCTCGGGTGCGCTGGTCAGGAGCGCCTCCGCGTGGGCGAGGACGATCGGGTCGTTGTCCACGTAGACGATCCGGGACTCCGGCGCGATGCTCTGCGCCACCTCGTGGGTGCTGTTCGCCACCGGCAGGCCGGTCCCGACGTCCAGGAACTGGCGTACTCCCACCGAGGCGAGATAGCGGATCGCGCGGACCTGGAAGGCGCGGGAGGCCCGGGCGATGTCGACCATCTGCGGGTAGGCCGCGCTCACCGCCTCGGCCAGCTCCCGGTCCACCGGGTAGTGGTCCTTGCCGCCCAGCCACGCGTTCCAGACGCGCGCCGAGTGGGGAACGTCGGACCGGATGCTGCGGCGGAACTCGTCGTCGTCGACGCTCATGGCTCTCCTCTGCCCGCTTGCCGTACCTGGCGGTTGGCCGGACGCACGCCGACCGGCCCCCGGTGGCGACCGTACCCCGCGCCCCGGCACCACGCTGCGATGGCGGGGCGGGCCGGCAGGCGCTCGGGCGCTCAGAAGATCCGGCCCACGAGGCCGAAGATCCAGCTGATCAGCACCGCGAGCAGGATGAAGATCCCGACGGTGATGACGCCGCACCATGACCAGCCGCCTCCGGTGTCCAGCCCCTGGTCGTCCCGTCCGCCCAGCTCCCCGTCGAACAGATCCATGCTCCACCCCTCCCCGTACGCGGAACCCCCCGGTTCCGCGGGGATGTACTCTCCCACACCCCCGAACGACCACTCTGCGCTGCCGAACACCCGTTGCGGCGGGGCCCGGCCGTATCCCGTCGGTGCGGTGGGATACGCGTACGGGATGACATGCGCCGCCGCCGTGTGCGTCTCAGGTCGCACACGGGCGCGACGTGAGCCCGATGTGCCGGGCCCCCGCCGGATCCGACGATGGCAGCATGACCGAACCGACCGCGGGGCTGCCGTTGTCCGCCCCGGAAGCCCTCACGGTGCTCGGCGCCCTCGTCCTCGTTCTGGCCCGCTGGCTCCCCGACCGGCTGCGCGGCCCGGCCGCGCTCGCCGCCGGGGCGTTGCTGGCCGGGTCGGTGACCGTCCTCGTCGTGACGGGGCTGCGCTGGCAACTGGTCCCGGTGCTCGTCGTGGTGGCGGTCGTCGGCGGGTTCGCCCTCGCCCCGCTGCTCGCCCGGCGCTCCGGCCGCGCACCATGGCGAGCCCGGTGGTGGCTGGCGGTGCCGGGGTCGGTGGTGTGCGCCGTGCTCGTCGCGACGGGGCCGGTGGCGGCGTGGGCTTTTCCGGTACCGGAGTTCCCCGCGCCGTCGGGACGCTTCCCGGTGGGCACCGAGACGGTGGAGTGGTCGGTGCCCGCGACGCGGACCGAGCGGGAGAAGCAACCGGGTACGGCCGGGCCGCGTCCGCTCGTGGTGCAGCTCTGGTACCCGGCGGGGCGCAGCGCCCCGGACGCCCGACGCGCCCCGTACCTCGGGCGTACGGAGGCGGAGGCCCGTACGGTCTCGGCGGCGCTGGCCGACTACACGGGCGTCCCCGGCTTCCTGCTCGACGGCCTGCCGCGCGCCCGGAGCCACGCGGTGCCCGGCGCACCGGTCGCGGACGGCGGCGGCCGCTTCCCCGTCGTCGTGTTCTCGCCCGGGCTGGGCGGTGTGCGCACCCAGAACACGGCCTGGGCCGAGGAACTCGCCTCCTGCGGCTATGTCGTGGCGGCCGTCGACCATCCGTACGACTCCGCCGCCGTGGTCCTCTCGGACGGGCGGACCCTCCGCACCCGGGTCACCGCCACCGGCGACCGGGCGAAGGACCGGGCCCTGGCGGAGGAGTGGACCCGGACGCGGGCGGCGGATCTGCGCGCGGTGCTCACCCGGCTGGAGCGGCTGGAACGCAGCGAGGCCGAGGGGCGGTTGGCCGGGCGGCTCGACGTCGGCAGGGTCGCGGCCGCCGGGCATTCGATCGGTGGCGCGGCCGCGTTGCAGGCGGCCCGCCAGGACCGCCGGTTCGACGCGGTCGTCGATCTGGACGGCTTCCCGCACGGTCCCGTCGGTGCTCGCTTCGAGCAGCCGGTGCTGGCGCTGACCCAGGAGATCGGGCGGGGTACCGACCCGGACTATCTGCCCCGGCTCACCCGGGTGCTGGGACGGAGTGACGCGACGAGCTACCGGCTGACCGTCCCCGGGGCCGCGCACCTCACCTTCACCGACGCCCCGTTCTATCTGCCGCCGGTCCCGGGGATCGTGGGCTCCCTGGGCCGTACGGAGGGGCATCGGATCACCGCAGGGGCGACCCTGTCCTTCCTCGACGCCACCTTGCGCCGCACGCCCGTCGACCTGCCCGCCGCGCTCTCGGCCCACGGGGAGGTGACGGTTCACCGGCCGGAGGGCGCCCGCTGAGCCCTCTCGGCCCGTGCTCGTACGAGCTCAGGCGTCCGGGACCGCGGGGGCCGCCGACTCGTTGAGCTTCCCGAACGGCACGTGCACGCTCGGGGTGGTGCGCGAGGTGCTCACCAGGTGGCCCTGCTGGTCGTCGAAGAAGATGTGCGGCTTCAGGATGCCCATGATGCGGCCCTTGTCGATGCCGCCGAGGAAGAACGCGTCGTTGACGGTCACTCCCCACCCCTTGAGGCTCTGCACCGCACGCTCGTGCGCGGGCGCGTTGCGGGCCGTGACGATGGAGACGTGCAGGCGGATCCGGTAGTCGGGGTTCTTCCCGCGCTCCTGCTCCTCCCGCTGCTGGATCCGGTTCACGTTCGCCAGGAAGTCCCGCAGCGGCCCGGCGTCGTGCGGAACGGCGGCGTTCGCGACCTCATGAGCGCGGAACTTCTCGATCCCGCCCTCCTGGAACACCTGCTCCGAGGCGTCCGTGGCGAGGACCCCGTCGAAGTCGAAGGAGATCCGCAGGTCGTGGTCGTCCGCGTCGTCCTCGTAGGGAGCGCCGAGGACATGCCCGGCGGGCAGTCCGGCGGCGACCGCCTCCCGGACGTCCCCCTCGTGCGCCGACAGGAACAGGGACATGTTGAGGGCGGGCATGAACCGGTGGGGCGAGCGGCCCTGCGTGAAGATGGCCCGGCTGATGGGCAGCCGGTGGCTCTCGATGGAGCGCATGACCCGCAGCCCGGTGTCGGGGTCGTTGCGGGACAGGACGATCACCTCGACCAGCGGGTCGTTCACCTCCCCGAGGTCGTTCAGCGACAGCAGCCGGCGGATGAAGGGGAACGCGGCGCCCGGGCGTAGCGGGTCGCCCACGTGCTTCTCCTGGTGGGCGCGGTAGCTCTCCTCGCCCTGCTCCCGGAAGACGGCGTCCGACTCGGTCAGGTCGAACAGAGCGCTGGACGCGATCCCGATGACCAGCCGGTCGGCGAGTTCGTAGTGCACGGCAGTTCCTCCGGTCGGCCCGTGGCTGATGAGCCCCCACTATCGCACCGCCGTACGGCTGTTCCCCCACGGGCCGAGTTCCTTTACTGGCCGGTAGACATCTATGCGACCCAGGTCACACTCCCCTACGGTCGGGGCACTGCCCCGGCCCCTCCACGTCGGTGAGCCGCCGACGGGGCCCGGCCAACGTCCTCTCCCGCCCCAGGAGGTTCCATGCCACCCCCCACCGTCCGCCGCTCCCGGCGCAGGCTCCCCGTCGCGCTGCTCGCCGCCGCCCTCGGAGCGGTCACCCTCGGCGCCCCCTCCCCCGCGTCCGCGTCGGACACCGCCGAGGACACCGGCTACCTCGTCGGGCGCGGTATCGCCGATGTCACGGGCGAGGCCGCCGAGACGGGGATGATGGGCTACTCCAGCTTCGACCAGAAGACCTCGGGCATCCACCAGCGGCAGCGGTCGCGGGCCTTCGTCGTCGTCGACAAGGCGAGCGGCAAGCGCGTGGTGTACGTCAACGCCGACCTGGCGATGATCTTCCAGTCCGTCCGGCAGGGCGTCATGGCCCGGTTGACGGAGCGTTACGGCAGCCTGTACGACGAGGACAACGTCCTCCTCTCGGCCACCCACACCCACTCGGGGCCCGGCGGATACTCCCACAACGTCGCCTACAACCTCTCCGTCCTCGGCTTCCAGAAGGAGACCTACCGGGCGATCGTCGACGGCATCACCGAGTCGGTGGCCGAGGCGCACGAGGACCTGAAGCCCGGCACGATGAGTCTGGGCACGGGGACCCTGACCAACGCCAGCGTCAACCGATCCCGGGAGGCGTTCGACCGCAACCCGGCCGCCGACCGGGCCGCCTTCCCCGACGGGATCGACCCGGCGATGACCGTGCTGCGCTTCAAGCAGGGTGACAAGGACGCGGGCGCGATCAGCTGGTTCGCCACCCACAACACCTCGATCACCAACAAGAACACGCTCATCAGCCCCGACAACAAGGGCTATGCCTCCTACGCCTGGGAGCACGACCACGAGGGCGTCCACTATCTCGACGACACCCCGGGGTTCGTCGCGGCCTTCCCCAACACCAACGCCGGCGACATGTCCCCCAACCTCAATCTGAAGCCCGGTTCCGGGCCCACCGAGGACGAGTTCGAGAACGCGCGCATCATCGGTGAGCGCCAGCTCGACAAGGCCCGGGAGATCTACGACGACGCGCGCCCCGTCGCCGGAGGGGTCGACTCCCGCCTCGCCTATGTCGACATGGAGAACGTGACCGTACGGCCGGAGTACACCCCGGACGGCGAGGAGCACCGCACCTGCCCCGCCGTCGTGGGCGCGTCCACGCTCGCGGGCAGCGTCGAGGACGGTCCGGCCGTCCCGCTCTTCGAGGAGGGCATGCGCACCCCGATCGCACCCATACTCGAAGCGCTGCGCGTCGACACCCCGTCCTGGCTCGCGACCTGCCAGTACCCGAAGGCGAGCCTGATCCCCACGGGCCTGCTGAGCAACGTCCACCCGGTCACCCCGAAGCGGCTCCCCCTGCAGATCATGAAGATCGGCGAGCTGCACCTGGTGGCCGCCCCGGGCGAGTTCACCATCGCCTCCGGGCTCCGCGTACGCCGCACGGTGGCCGAGCAGCTGGGCGTACCGCTGGACCGCGTCCTGCTCCAGGGGTACGCCAACGCCTTCAGCCAGTACGTCACGACGCCGGAGGAGTACGACACCCAGAACTACGAGGGCGGCTCCACGCTGTACGGCCGCTACACCCTGCCCGCCTACCAGCAGGAGTACACCCGGATCGCGGAGTCCCTGCGTGCGGGTACGGCCCTGGACCGGGGTACGTTGCCGGCGGACGAGTCGGGGCGGCAGTTCACCTTCCAGACGGGGGTCGTGTACGACAACCCGCCCTCGGGCAAGGCGTTCGGCGCGGTCCTGAAGGCCCCGGAGAGCTCGTACGCGCGCGGCTCCACCGCCACCGTGGAGTTCGCCACCGGCCACCCGAAGAACAACGTCCGCCGGGGCTCCACCTTCCTGGAGGTCCAGCGGCTGGAGAACGGCACCTGGAAGCGGGTCCTGGACGACGGTGACTGGGAGACCACCTACCGCTGGACCCGGCTCAACGGCCTGGCCGGCACCTCGAAGGCCACGGTCACCTGGAAGATCGCGGCGGACACCGCGCCCGGCACCTACCGGATCGTGCACCACGGGGACGCGAAGAACCTGCTCGGGAAGATCACGCCGTTCACCGGGGCGACGGGAACCTTCACCGTCGGGTAGAGCCGTCGGGGAGAGGCGACAGGAACCCTCACCGCGAAGGAGAGGGTTCAGGTCGTGCTCGGGGTGGGCTGGAACCAGGCGGGGCCCTCGGTGAGGGCCTGCTTGATCCGGAACAGGGCGAACTCGCCGAGCGGCGGGAGCCCGTCCAGCGGGAACCAGCCCACTTCCAGCGACTCGTCGTCGTTGACCCGCGCCTCGCCGCCGGTCGCCCGGCAGCGGAAGGTGATGTCCAGATACTGGCAGCGGTCGCCGTTGGCGTACTGCACGGGCTCCAGCGCCTGGGCGAGCACCAGCCGTTCGGCCACGCAGTGCACACCCGTCTCCTCCAGCACCTCCCGCTCCGCCGTCGCCGCCGGCTCCTCCCCCGGTTCGGAGATCCCGCCGATGACCGCCCACTTCCCCGTGTCCGCGCGCCGGCCGAGCAGCACGCGGCCCTCGTCGTCGAGAACGACGGCCGTCACGCCGGGCAGCAGAAGCAGCTGGTGCCCGGCGGTGGCGCGGATGTCACGGATGAAGTCGGGAGTAGCCATGGATCCGAGCCTACGTGGCCGGATCCGGTGCTACTTCCCGGCGCCCCGCACCCTGCGGGCCCGGACCGCCGAGACGCCCACCCAGCCCAGGCCGGCCAGGGCCAGCAGCGCGATGACACCCTCGGGCAGCGGGCCCATCCGGGTGGCGGGGGTGAGCGAGGAGCGCAGCGGCACCTCGGCGACGAGGGCGTCGGGGGTGAACATCCCGCTCTTCTCCACGATCGTGCCGTCGGGCCGGATCACCGCGCTGACCCCGCTGGTGACGGGGACGACGACGGCCCGGCCGTGCTCGACGGCCCGCACCCGGGACATGGCCAGCTGCTGGTAGGTCATCTCGCTGCGGCCGAACGTCGCGTTGTTGCTCGGCACGGCGATCATCTGCCCGCCGTGGGTGACGGTGTCGCGTACGGCGTCGTCGAAGGCGGCCTCGTAACAGGTCACGAGCCCGACCTTCGTGCCCGCGAGGTCGAAGACGCCCACCTCGGTGCCGGGGACGAACTCGCGCTGCACCCGGTCCACGTCCTCGCTGAAGAAGCGGGCGACCGTGCGCATCGGCATGTACTCGCCGAACGGCTGGATGTGGCGCTTGTCGTAGGTGTCGACGGGGCCCCGGTCGGGGTCCCACTCGATCAGGGTGTTGCGGAGGCTGTCGGAGCCCTTCTCGACCACCGAGCCGACGACCGTGGGGGCGCCGATCGCCTTGACCGCGTCGTCGATGACCTGGCGGGCGTCCGCGTTGAGGTAGGGGTCGAGGTCGGAGGAGTTCTCCGGCCACAGCACGAAGTCGGGCTGCTTCTCCTTGCCCGCCTTCACCTCCTCGGCCAGCTGGGTGGTGCGCCGGGCGTGGTTGTCGAGGACGGCGCGGCGCTGGGCGTTGAAGTCGAGGCCGAGGCGCGGCACGTTGCCCTGGATCGCGGCGACGGTGGCGGTGCCGTTCTCCGCCGAGTCGTCGACCAGGGGCAGCGCCGCGAGAGCGCCCGCGATGGGTACGAGGACGCTCGCGGCGGCTCCGGCGACGGCGGCGCGGGAGATCTTCCCGGTGGACCGGTACGCCATGACCTGGCGCACCGCCTCGTAGAGGCCGAAGCCGCACAGCACGACGGCGAAGGAGAGCAACGGGGTGCCGCCGAGCGCGGCGAGCGGCAGGAAGGCGCTCTCGGACTGGCCGAAGGCGATCTTGCCCCAGGGGAAACCGCCGAACGGGATCCGGGCGCGGACCGCCTCGTCCAGCGTCCAGACCGCGGCCGCCCACACGGGCCAGTACGCGAGGCGGGTCACCGCGGCGATGCCCAGGCATCCCACGGCGATGAAGAGCCCCTCCGCGGCGGCCAGGGCCAGCCACGGCACCGGGCCGACGTCCTCGCCGGTCCAGTGCAGCAGCGGCAGCATGAAGCCGAGGCCCGACAGGAGGCCGAGGCCGAACGCGGCCCGCAGCCGGCGCCCGTGCAGCACCCAGCCGAGCAGCGCGAACCCGGGCAGCACGAGCCACCACACGGTCCGGGGCGGGAAGCTCGCGTAGAGCAGGAGCCCGGACAGCACGGCGGCGGCCGGGCGGAGGAGCCGCCGCGGCAGCCCGGCGGCCCGGGGGGCCGCTGCCGGGGGCGGCGAATCGTCGACGGGGGTCATGGTGGCGCTCACCCGCCGGAGTCTACGGTGGGCGGCTGTGAGCGGCGGCGTTGACCTGCGCGGGGCCGGGTCACCGGCGGCTTCGGGGCGGCCCGGTCAGTCGCCGGGCCGTTTCCCGGGGGACGGCAGGTGCAGGCGCTGCCGGATGAACCGTACGGCCGTCTCCGCGTCGTCGACCGTGACGGTGAAGGTACGGCCGTCGCCGAGGCTCAGGGCCATGCCCTCACCCTTGCGGACCACCACGGCGGTGCCCTGTTCGGGGCGCCAGCGGTAGCCCCAGCCGCCCCACTCGCGTGGATTGATCCGGGGGACGAACTCCGCGCCCGTGACATGGCTGAGCAGGATCCGGCGGCGCGGCAGGCCGGCGTGGCCGCAGCGGACCTCCAGGCTGTCCCCGTCGACCTTGACGGCCACATGGACGAAGGCGAGTGTGCCGAAGAGGATCAGCAGTCCGGCGGCGAGGCAACCGATCACGGACATGAGCAGCGGGGCGATGCCCGAGGTCCAGGCACCGTCGACGGCGAGCTCGATGCCGAGCGCCACACAGCCCGCGCCCGCGAGGGCCAGCAGCCACTGGAGCCGGTTGGTGGCGCGGCCGTTCCACTCCGTGGGCGGCGCCTGGCTCGACCCGTGCCTCGCACTCTCGGGGTGGTCGGTCATATTCAGCAGCGTAGCCGCGTTCCGGACTCCCGGCCGGGGCTGCGGGGGCCGATCGGGCGAGCCGTCCGATCGGCCGTGCGGTCAGCGGACGGGTTCTCCGGCGGCCAGGATCCGGCCTTCCGCGTAGGTCAGGGCGGCGTCCGGGAGAGCCGCGACACGCCCTGCCCGCAGCACGGTGAGCCCGCCGGAGGGTGCGGCCGTCGGGGCGGGTTCCGCGCCGATCCGGCGCAGTGCCTGGGCGGCGACCGCCCCGGCGGAGGCGTGCAGCGCGAGCGGCGGGCGCCCGGGGCGCTGCACGGCGTCGCGGATCCGGGTCGCGACCAGCTCGTAGTGGGTGCAGCCGAGGACGACGGCCCGCACGTCGATCGGGGTGAGGGCGGCGGCGGCCGCGACGGTCCGGTCGATCGCGGCCTCGTCGCCGTGCTCCACGGCGTCGGCGAGGCCGGGGCACGGCACCTCGGTGACCTCGGCGGAGCCGCCGAATTCCGCGATCAGTCCGCGCTGGTAGGGGCTGCCGGTGGTGGCCGGCGTGGCCCAGATGGCGACGGAGCCGCCGCCCGCGGCGGCGGGCTTGATCGCGGGGACCGTGCCGATGACCGGCAGGGCGGGCTCCAGCTCGGCGCGGATCGCCGGCAGGGCGTGGACCGAGGCCGTGTTGCAGGCGATGATCAGCGCGTCGGGGCGCTGGGCCGCGGCGGCGCGGGCGACGTCCAGGGCCAGGGCGGTCAGGTCCTCGGGAGTGCGGGGACCCCAGGGCATCGAGCCGGGGTCGGAGGAGAGCACCAGTTCGGCGTCGGGCCGCAGGCGGCGCACGGCGGCCGCTGCCGCCAGCAGGCCGATTCCGGAGTCCATGAGCGCGATCTTCACCCGGTCACCCTAGCCGACAGCCCTTGCGGACCGGGCTCTGTGGGGCAGACTTCGGCGGATGAGCGTCGTTGCCTGGATCGCCGTGGGTTCGCTGATCGTGTGGGTGTGGCTGCTGCTGGGGCAGGGCTTCTACTGGCGGACGGACCAGCGGCTCCCCCGGCGCACCGACCCGGCGCGCTGGCCGTCGGTGGCGGTGGTGGTGCCGGCCCGCGACGAGGCCGCGATGCTGCCGGTGAGCCTGCCGTCGCTGCTGGTCCAGGACTATCCGGGGGAGGCCCGGATCATCCTCGTCGACGACTGCAGCAGCGACGGCACCGGGCAGCTGGCCCGGGACCTGGCCGCCCGGTACGGCGGTCTGCCGCTGACCGTGGTGACGCCCGGGGAGCCCGAGCGGGGCTGGACGGGCAAGCTGTGGGCCCTGCGGCACGGGATCGCGGTGGCCCGGCGGGACAAGCCGGACTTCCTGCTGCTGACCGATGCGGACATCGCGCACGAGCCGGACAGCCTGCGCGATCTGGTGGCCGCGGCCGGTCCCGGCGGCCCCGACGGCTTCGACCTGGTGTCGCAGATGGCGCGGTTGCGGGTGGAGAGCGTCTGGGAGCGCCTGGTGGTGCCCGCGTTCGTCTACTTCTTCGGGCAGCTCTACCCGTTCCGCCGGGTGAACAGCGCCCGGTCGCGGACGGCCGCGGCGGCGGGAGGATGCGTACTCCTGCGTACGGAGGCCGCCGAGCGGGCCCGGATCCCGGAGTCGATCCGGCAGGCGGTGATCGACGACGTGTCGCTGGCGCGGGAGGTGCGGCGCAGCGGCGGCCGCATCTGGCTGGGGCTCGCGGAGCGGGTGGACAGTGTGCGGCCGTATCCGCGGCTCGCGGATCTCTGGCGGATGGTCGCGCGCAGCGCGTACGCGCAGTTGCGGCACAGCCCGCTGCTGCTGGCGGGGACTGTCCCGGGGCTGCTGCTCGTCTATGTGGCGCCGCCCGCGACGCTGGTGGCGGGGGTGCTGTCGGGTGACGCGGCGGCGGCCTGGGCGGGCGGCGCGGCCTGGGCGGTGATGACGGCGACGTATCTGCCGATGCTGGCGTACTACCGGCAGTCGCCGTGGCTGGGTCCGCTGCTGCCGCTGACGGCGGTGCTGTACCTGCTGATGACGGTGGACTCGGCGGTGCAGCACTACCGGGGGCGGGGCGCGGCCTGGAAGGGCCGTACGTACGCGCGTCCGGAAGCCGCGCCCGACCGGTGACGCCGCCTCCGGGAGGCGGGCGGCCGGCCCGGGCGGGCGCGGGTCCTCACTTACGGCCGGGCGTCCAGTTCATGCCCCAGCCGTAGGCGGCGTCGATGGTGCGCTGGGGGCTGACGCCCCGGTCGGGAACGAGGTAGCGGGCCTCGCGCTGCACGGTGAGGTCGCCGCCGTTGTTGGTGATGAGGGCGAGGGCGCAGACGGTGGAGGGCACGGTGCACTCGTCGAGGGAGAAGTCGATGGGCGCGCCGTTCTGCGGCTGGAGGGTGACCGTGGCATGGAGATCGGCGAAACTCCGGGCGCCCTCATAGACAGTGACGAAGATCAGTACGCGCCGGAGCAGGTTCTTGTGGTCGAGGTTGATGGTCATGTTCTCGCCGGTCGAGAGCGCACCGGTGCGATCGTCACCGTCGAGATGGATGAAGGGCGGCTGATTCAGAGAACCGAACGCGTTTCCGAGAGCCTGTACGACTCCCTTGCGTCCGTCGGTGAGTTCGTAGAGCGCGCAGAGATCGAGATCGAGGTCGGCGTGCATGGCGATGGCCCGTCCGAGTTTCGCTCCCCAGCCTGTGAACTGTTTGCGCACTTCCCAGTTGAGGTTGACGCGCAGCGCGCCGGAGGTGCCGCCCTGCTTGGCGAGCGAGACGGACGGGGCGCTCTTCGTCAGCGTGATCTTGGTCAGCCGTACGGGCTGTGTGACGGGCGGGGCCGCGGGAGCGGGGGGTTGCGGGGCGACCGGGGCGGCGGCGGGCGCGGGAGCCGGGGCCGGGGCGGCCGGCCGGGAAGCCTGCGGGGCGGGCGGAGCCTGCTGCGGTTCGTCCACGGAGATGCCGAAGTCCGTCGCCAGGCCTTCGAGGCCGGTGCTGTATCCCTGCCCGACCGCCCGGAACTTCCAGGCGCCCTGACGGAGATACAGCTCGCCGAGGATGAAGGCGGTCTCGACCGTGGCGTCCGTGCTGTCGAAGCGGGCCAGCTCCGCGCCGCCCGCCGCGTCGGTGATCCGTACGTAGAGCCCGCTCACCCGGCCGAAGCTCCCGCCGTCGGCCGAGGCCGCGACGACGATGCGCTCGATCCCGGGCTCGACCTTCGCGAAGTCGACGACGAGGGTGTCGGTGACCCCGCCGGGAGCGGTCCGCTTGCCCTCGTGCCGGACCGCTCCGGAGGCGTGGGCCGGCTGGTTGTAGAAGACGAAGTCGGCGTCGCTGCGGACCTTGCCCGCCACCAGCAGCAGCGCGGAGGCGTCGACGTCCGGGGCGCCGGGTGCGGCGTGCCAACCCAGTTCGACGCGCACGGCACCGGCCGGCACCGGAATGTTGGTCCCTTTTTGCATGGTCATGCTCGCCCCCATCACGAGTCCGGCTGCCCGCAGGCTTTCCCCACAATCTATCCGTCTGTGGCGGGAAAGCCTCCGGGCGCCGACGCCGTCGCGGACCGGGCGCGTGCTGGGCGGTCCGTGGTGCGGGGTCCGCTAGCGGTCCGTGGTGCGCGGAGGCCCTTCGCTCTTCGGAGCGAGGCCGGCGAGGGCGGCCTCGCGGGGTGTGCCGGCCTTCTCCGGTTCGGGGCTCTCGGCAGGGCCGTTGTGCGTGCTCCACGCGTCCAGGGCGGTACGGCAGGCATGGTCCAGATGGCGCAGCCGCGAGAAGTCGAGCTCCACAGGCCGGTCCTTCGGGAGGGCCTCCAGGGTGTCCAGAATCAAGGGGAGGCGCAGGAAGGTGGCGCTGCCGACGAGGGCGACCGTGGTGCGGTCGTCGCGCTCGTCGATGTCGAGGCGGACGGCGGAGGTCTCCCAGGCGGTCTTGATCACCGCCAGTCCGATACCGAGCAGCACCCCCATGAACATGTCCGTGAGCACGATCGCCAGGGCGGTCACCGCCAGGACCACGGCCTCGCCCCGGTGTTCACGCCAGAGCGGGCGGATGGTCGTCACGGGGATGAGCTTCGCACCGGCGTGGACGAGGATCCCGGCGAGGGCGGCCACGGGGATCAGACCGAGCACGGCGGGGAACAGGGCCGCGAACAGCAGCAGCCACACCCCGTGCAGGATCCGTGACGCCTTGGTGCACGCACCTGCCTGGACGTTGGCGGCACTGCGCACGATGACGGCGGTCATGGGCAGTGCGCCGACGAGGCCGCAGAGGGTGTTGCCCGTCCCCTGCGCGATGAGTTCCTTGTTGTAGTGCGTGCGTGGACCGTCGTGCATCCGGTCCACGGCGGCGGCGCTGAAAAGGGATTCGGCCGAGGCGATGAGCGTGAATGCGAGAATGACGCCGAGGAGACCGACGTCGGCGAGCAGACCGAAGTCGTCCAGGCCCGTCAGCCGCAGCGAGTCGATCAGCCCCTGGACCTCGATGGAAGCGACGGGCAGGTCGAACACGGCCACCGCCAGGATGGCCAGTCCCACGGCCACCAGCGGCCCGGGGAGCATCTGGGGCAGCCGCCCGGGAAGCCGCTTCCACAGGATCAGGACGGCGATGGCACCCGCGCCGACCGCGCAGGAGGAGATCGCCGGGGCTCCGGTGATCCGGGTGAGCAGGTCCGGCAGCCCGGTCAGGTTGTCGAGACCGCCGCCGGGAGCGGACACCCCGGCCATGGCGTAGAGCTGGCTGCTGATCAGTACGAGACCGATGCCGGCGAGCATGCCGTGGACGACCGCGGTCGAGATGGCGCGGAACCACCGGCCGAAGCCGACGAGTCCCAGCCCGACCTGGAGTATTCCGGTCGTCAGGACGAGGATGCCGAGCGCCGCGACGCCATGGTCGGTGACGGCCTCGTACACCAGGACGGTGAGCCCGGCGGCCGGACCGCTGACCTGGAGCGAGGAGCCCGGCATCGCGCCTGCGACCAGTCCGCCGACGATGCCCGTGACCAGGCCCAGTTCGGCGGGGACACCGGAGGCGACCGCGATCCCCACACAGAGGGGGACGGCTACGAGGAAGACCACGATCGAGGCGAGGATGTCGCGGGACAGGACGTCCGGGCGTAAGCGGAGGTGGGGAGAGAACATGAGAGCTTCAGCTCCTAGGAGTGGGGGGGGACAGCGGGTGTCGGCGGAGCTGCCCGCCGTGCTCACCCTCGGGTAGCTGTCACAGGGAGGAGAAGGTTCCGGTGAACGGGTCGTGGATCTGCACGGCGCCGGTGTGCACCTCGTAGTACCAGGCGTGCAGGCCGAGCCGGCCCTCGCGCGCGGCCTGGTTCACACACGGGTAGTCGCGCAACGTGTTCAGCTGCGCCACCGCGTGACTCTGTACGGGCTGTTCGCAGTCGGGGCCGAAGTCGCCGTAGCCGCGGGGGCCGTCCGGCGGGGGGCATCTGCTCAGCCAGCCGCGCACCGCCGGCAGGGTCCGCAGATCGTCCCCCCGGGCCAGGGCTCCGACGGCCCCGCAGTGGGAGTGCCCGCAGAGGATGATGTCGGACACCTCCAGCACGCGGACTGCGTACTCGATCGTCGCCATCTCGCTCGTGGGCGCGTCCGGATCGTAGGGCGGGACGATGTTCCCGGCCGTGCGCATCTCGAAGAGTTCGCCGGGGTCGGAGTCGGTCAGCAGGGTGGGGACCACCCTGGAGTCGGAGCAGGTGATGAACATGGCGGAGGGCTTCTGGCCGCCCTCGAAGCTCCGGAGGTCACGGCCCGCTCCGCCGCAGCGGGAAGGGAAGGCGCGGGCGTGGTCGATGAGTTGTCGCACAGGAGAGTCCTCCCTGAGGAAGTTTACGTGTGGTGTGTCGCGCGGGCGCGTTCGCAGCCGCTCGCAACCGGGCCCTCGTGGCACACGGAGGCCCGGACCCACGGGGGATCAGTGGGTGTGTTCGTGCCGCGGGGCAGGAGGGGTGTTCCCTCCTCCGTGCCCGCTGGTGCGATGGAGCACTGCCTGGTCCCCGGGCGAGGGCCGTGGCGGCCGTCCGGCCGCTCACGGAACCCCCGACACCCGGGAGCCGTGGGGATGAGTCTCCGGGAGGGCGATGAGGCAGCGGTGAGACAGCGGTGAGACTGTTCTCATCGGCCTCGGCGGTCCGTGTCCGCCGGGCGGACCCGCCCGCTCGGGAGGTCAGGCCCGCAGCCGGTATCCCACGCCACGTACGGTCTGGACCCGGTCGGCACCGATCTTGCGCCGCAGGTAGCGGATGTAGACGTCGACGATGTTCGACCCCGGGTCGTAATCGAACCCCCATACCTGGCTGAGCAGTTGCTCCCGGGACAACACCCGTTCGGGATTGCGCATGAGGGTCTCGGCGAGGGCGAACTCCCGGGCGGACAGGTCGGTGACGCGTTGACCCACCTGGGCACGCCGGGTCCTGAGGTCCAGGACCAGATCCCCCACTCTCAGCAGGAAGTTCTCCGGCGGCTCCTCCCTGCGCAGTCGCAGCCGGACCCGGGCCAGCAGCTCGTCGAAGGCGAACGGTTTGACCATGTAGTCGTCGGCTCCGCTCTCCAGGCCCGCCACGATGTCGCTCACACTGTCACGAGCGGTGAGGATGACGACGGGCAGTGTGACCCGTGCCTTCCGCAACTTTCGCAGCACGGTCAGCCCGTCGTCGCCGGGCAGTCCGAGGTCGAGGATGAGGAGGTCGAAGTCCCGGCTGCGGGCGTGCTCGTAGGCGGCGGCGCCGTCGGCGACGACCCGGGTGACGTACCCGCTACGGCGCAGGCCTTTTTCGACGAAGGCGGCGATTCGCGCCTCGTCCTCGGCTATCAGAATCCTGCTCAAAGGGGGTTCCTTCGGTCGTGGGGTGCAGTGCGGGAAGGTCGATGACGAATCTCGCGCCGCCCTCGGGGACCTCCTCGACGCGCACGGCACCGTCGTGCGCCTGGGCGATCTCGCGGACCAGCGCGAGCCCCAGGCCGATACCGGTGGCGGCACGGCCGGGGACCGCGGTGCCGCCCTGGTAGAAACACTGAAAGATCCGCTCGCGGTCCTCCGGGGCCACACCGGGCCCGGTGTCCGCCACCCACAGCAGCACCCGGCCGCGCAGAAGGCGCGACCCGATCTCGATGACGTCGCCCTCATCAGTGTGGCTGACCGCGTTGGCCGCGAGCTGCATCAGCGCCTGGGTGACTCGCTGTCCGTCCAGGTGCACATGGACGTCGGCGACCTCGGCCACGGTCCAGTGCCGCCGCCCCAGCGCCTGCGCCTTGGCCGCCGCGTCGACCACGAGGTCGGTCAGGCTGGTCTGGCCGAGGGTGAGGAAGTCGGGGCGCTCGGCCCGGGCCAGGAGCAGCAGATCGTCCACGATCCGTCTCATCCGGTCCAGTTCGTCGAAGAGCAGGGCCCGGGTCTGGCGGTGGCGACTGCCGGCATCCTCGTCCATGAGCTCAAGGTGCCCCCGCAGGACCGTGATGGGGGTCCGCAGTTCGTGCGCCACCTCGTCCAGGAAGCGGCGTTGCGCGGTGAAGGCGCCGGACAGGCGGTCGAGCATGTGGTTGAACGTCTCGGCCAGGGCGGCCACGTCATCGCTCCCCCGCACCGGCAGCCGCTGGCTCAGGTCCGTCTCGCTGATCCGCTCGGCCGTCTGCCGGACGAGCCGGATCGGGGCCAGGACCCGGCCCGCGACCAGCCAGCTCGCCAGCCCCGCGACCACCAGGGCGAAGCAGCCCGAGGCCAGCAGCAGCCGCGCCATGTGGCGCTCCTGGCGCAACTCCTGGTCCCGGAAGGACAGCAGGACGAGCCGGGTGTCGGCGTGGTCGCCCGCCATCTGCACCGGGACGACGCCGTAGCGGACCTTGCCCGCCGGGGAGTCGAGCCATCGGATACGGGTGTCCGCCGTACGTGCCATCAGGGCCACGACCGTCGGGTCCCGGTCCAGACGTGCGGGAGCCGGGCCCGGGCTGCGCCGGTCCGCCCGCCCGTCGACGACGCTGAAGAAGGCGCTGTTGTGCTCGGGGCGGTGGACCGCCATGAACGCGGTCAGCAACGCTGCTCCCGTGGTGAAACGCTCACCGGTGTACGGGTCACGGGAGGTGCGGGCGAACGTGCGCAGCTTGTCGGCCTCGGACAGGAGCCGTGCGTCGACCTGACGGTCCAGTTCCGCCTGCCAGACGATCGTGATGCCGAAGGTGGGCACGGCCAGGGCCGCGCCCAGCAGCAGGAGCATCCAGCCGACGATGCGGGAGCGCGCGCTGACGGTGCGCCCGATCATCAGTCGTCCCACTCGTCGCCCGCATCCCCCCGATGGCCGGGGGGCACTTCCCCGTCGTCGTCCTCGTCGTCCTGCTCGTCCTCGTCGTCCAGATCGTCGTCGTCCACCTCACCCCGTGGAGCCCGCGACGCGGCCTCGTCATCGCCGGCGATGGGTGAGCCCCCCTCATGCCCGCTGCCTCCGGGGCCCTCTCGGGATTCGTCCGTCGCGTCCTCGGCTGCGGGCGGGGGCGAGGGGGACACGGGCCGGCCACCCGAAGAGGTCCGGCTCGCATCGGGCAGGGGGGCGGGCGGTACCGCCGTGGGACGGGCGGGGCCGGGGGCAGCGGTGGACGACGGCGTCGGGCCGTGCAGAACGGGCACGACCACCGCCGGCCCCATGGAGGGCGGCACACTCTGCCCGGGCCATAGCCAGACGGTCAGCAACACCAAGGATCCCGCGCCACATCCCGCTAATACCGACCCCATCCCTCGCCACAGCATCCGACCATTCTGCCTTCGCCCGCCCCTGGAAGCGGACTTGAGGAGAGCATTCTCATCTTCGGGCGACGACTCCCGTCCGCATCCCGCGACAGCACCGCCCTGCGAGCCGCCGCAAAGCGCCCCATACTCCGGCTCCACCCGTGTTCATCAGTGCCTTCGCGTGCATCGTGAGAGCGTGCGCGAGTCGCGCGCCGCTACGCCCGCGGTACTGGTCCGGCACAACTCGATCGAGCCGAATGAGCCCCGCGGGAGTCCGGTTCTCATGGTTCGGCATTGCCATTCATTGACAGACGCTCAAGCGCGCTTTTACATTCGGCCAGCGGGTCGAGGGAGAATTCCGTTACTCGGCCCGGCACCGCGAGTACCTTCCGCACCCATCACCGGAGGACCTCATGGAACAGCTGATCGAGAAGATGACCCAGGACCGCGTCTGGCAGAATTGGCTCGCCGCCAACTCCGCCCAGGGGTCCGCGAAGAACGGATGCATCAGCGCCGCACCCAAGAGCGGTTGCATCAGTGCCGCACCGAAGTCCGGCTGTATTTCCTGATCCACTGCGGGGCGCCCGGGGCCGTGTCTGCCGGAGCTCGCCCAGCCACCGCGGCGCGTCCTCGGGCGTCCCCGCACGGACTCTCTCATAGCCCAAATTTCTCCAGCTGTGCGAAAAATGAGAGGGAATTAATGAAAGGCCAGCCGACCGACGAGGTCATCGACCTCATACGCGACATACCGATCTACCAGGAGTCCTTGGCCAAGGGCCACTTCCCCGTGCTCGACAAAGCGGAGATCGCCCGCGGGTTCCCCGGCAACTGGATGACGCCCCGACTGGCCGCGGCGTTGGAGAACGGCGAGGCGGAGTTCGTTCTGTCCACCGGCACCAACCACGCCCGGATGCGGATCATACGACCGCCGTTCTTCCTGCTCCGCTCGTACTACGAACTGTGGCGCGGCCACCCCGACATCGGCGGGACCTGGGACTCGGGCTGTCCCCGCGTCTCCCTGACCACGGTCCTCGCGACGGAGCACGTGGCACGGGTCAACGCGGCCCGTCGCGGTGTCGAACGCGAGCGGGTGTCGAGCCTGGCCGACCGCCGGCTGGACGAGCGCACCTGCTATCTCAACCTCCGCCTGGATCCGGCGCGGTGGGACCGCCAGGACGTCCTGCGGATGCTCCGCGAGATCGACCAGGTCCGGTCCGCACATCCGCAGGGTCAGTACCATCTCGACTGCTCCGGCTATCACTTGGCGCATCTCGTCCGAAAGGCCGAGGCGTGGGGCCTGGGGAACGCGTTCCCGGAGCCGGCCAGCATCATCCACGCCTATGAGTACACCCCGGTGAACGTGCGGCGCTTCCTGCACCAACGCTTCGCCTGCCCGGTCATCGACCTGTTCGGCAGTACGGAGTTGGGCTATCTGTACTACAGCGACCGGGAGGGAAGGTACTGGCCGCATCTCGACGGGATGAGCGTCGAACTGCATCCGGTGGCCCCCGGAAGCACGATCCATCAACTCGTCGTCACCAGTGTGCGCAATCCCCACATGCCGCTCGTCCGCTACGGGTCGGGCGATTGTGTGCGCACCCTGGACGGCACGCCGGACCCCGCGGGAATCGTCCAGTTCTGCGGCCGGCTCAAGGAATTGCTCCCCACACCGAACGGACCCGTCGCCCAGGGCGACCTCGACCGGCGCATCGCGGCTGTATCCCCCCGTATCTTCCTGCACCAACTCCGCCTCCACGGCGAAGCGGAGGCCACTCTCCTCCACACGACGTTCACCGGCGAACCGCTCGGAAAGTCCGAGACCGATTCGCTACGGCAGAGCACCGCCGAACTGACCGGGCGGAACTGCCGGGTCGAACACCGCACCCGTATCCCCATCGGGCCCTCAGGCAAGTACGCCTGGCTCACCTCCCACCGCACCTGACGGCCACCGCCCTCCCTCCGGAAAAGGATTCCATGACCAGCGGACGAACAGTCTCCGCCGATGACCTCAGAAATCTGATCGGCGAGGACCTGCACACCGAAGTGGTGCAGCATTTCCAGCAGAAGTCACCTGACACATCCCCCGACTTCATGGAACGACAGATCACCGAATGCCTGCGTTATCTCTATCTCGTCTCCCTGCACCGCGACCGTCTCAGCGGCCTTTTCCTGCCGGTCGAACAGGACATCGACGAGATATGGCACTACCTCATCCTGCAGACCCGCGAATACCGTGAACTGTGCGAAGAACGGCTCCCCGGCCGGTTCTTCATCAACCACCGCAGCATCGCCTACGAGAGCTACCAGGAAGGCCCGGGGCGCGAACAGGCACTGGAGGAGGCTCTGCGCTGGATCCCCCTGTACTGCCAGGAATTCGGGCCGTTCGACGAAGGCGCACTGCCGCACTGGACCATGGTGAGATTCCTCCACGAGCAGATGCTCCTCTCACTCGCGGACATCTCGGGCCTGAAACCCACTCCCGTGGCCTGAAAGACCGCCCTTCGCCCGTACGACGATCGGATGCCCAACCATGTCGACGCGCGGCAGACAGCCGGCGGCCACGGGTGAAGTACCGGAACAGCGGCGCGTTCTGGCCGTGCTGGTACTCGCCCAGACCATCGGCGGGGCCGGTCTCACGGCGGGAATCACCGTCGGAGCCCTGCTCGCCGAGGAGATGCTCGGCTCCACCGGCCTCGCCGGAGTGCCGAGTGCGCTCTTCACCGCGGGGGCCGCACTCGGCGCGCTCGGCATCGGCAGGATCTGCACCCTGCGGGGCCGCCGCGCCGGGCTGACACTGGGCTATGCGGTCGGGACGGTCGGCAGCATCGGCGTGGTGGCGGCCGCCGCCGCCGGAAGCGTCGTGCTGCTCCTCCCGGCTCTCCTGGTGTACGGAACGGGTACGGCCACGGGCCTCATGGCGCGCTACGCCGGCGCGGACCTGGCCGCACCCGCCCGGCGCGGACGGGCCGTCAGCACGGTGCTGGTCGCCACCACTCTGGGGGCGGTGACCGGGCCCGTCCTGGTGACGCCGACCGGCGAGATCGCGCAGGCCTTGGGCGTGCCGCGGCTCACCGGGCCCTTCCTGCTGGCGGCCGTGGCGTTCGCCGCCGCCGCGATCGCTCTCGCCTGCCTGCTCAGACCCGATCCGCTCCGCCTCGCCCGCTCCCTGGCCGTCTCTCTCCGCGCCGTCCCCGGCGACGGTGCCGAGAGCGACGGCGGAGAGTGGCCGGCCGGGACGGGTGACGGCACGGCCGCGCCCACCGGGAGACGCGACGTCGCCGTCGGCACGACCGTGATGGTCCTGACCCAGGCCGTGATGATCGCGGTCATGACCATGACCCCTGTGCACATGCTGGCGCACGGCGGGTCGGCCCAGGCCGCGGGACTCGTGATCTCCCTGCACGTCGCGGCCATGTTCCTGCCCTCCCCTCTCACCGGGCTGCTCGTCGACCGCGTCGGCAGGCGGTGGGTCGCCCGCGCCTCCGGACCGCTGCTGCTGGCCGCGGGAGGACTCGCCGCCCTGGCGCCGGCGGATTCGGTGCCCCTGATCAGTGCCGCGCTCGTGCTGCTGGGTCTGGGCTGGAACTTCGGACTGATCAGCGGCACCGCGATCGTCACCGACGCCCTCCCCCCGGAACGGCGCGCCACGACCCAGGGGGTGGTGGACGTGGGACTCGCGGTCGCCGGCGCCACCGGAAGTCTGGTCTCGGGTCTGGCCGTCGCGCGGTACGGCTTCACGTCGATGGCCCTCGCCTGCGGGCTGGCGGCGCTGCTGGTCCTTCCGGTGGTGGGACGTCCGTCGCACCGCGCACCCCGCGCGACCGCTCCCACCGGGCCGGGCGGATGAGGACCGGGCTCCGAACGGACGGGGCGGAACGAGGGCGGAGCGGGCCGACGCTTTTCGGCCCGCGGACGATCTCCCCGACGCGGAACCGGTCTGCATGCCCCTATGGCCAAACGCTATTCGCTTCCCGCCCGAGCGCGTCCGCTCCGTTCCCGATCAAGAGCGCGAGCACCGGTCGAAGCCGTCGCTCATCAGCGAAAGGACCCCGCCGTTAACGAAAGCTTTAACCTCGCTTTGGCGGGCCGGGCGCACAGAACCTGCGTAAAACGGATAACCCAAAGATTGGGGCTCCCCATCCGGCACATCGTGGGCTTAACTTAGGTGGCATGACGTCCCCCCGCTCCACCTTCGGCGGCGGCTACTACGCCGCGTCGTTCCCCGACACTCCGATCTACGACTCCTTGGTCGCGGAGCGGGGAACCCCTCAGATCGCCCCCATCCGTGTGCCGGCCGCGTACGACACCGGCAACAGCTATCTGCCGGCCCTGCCGTCGGCGCTGCCGGCCCTGCCCGCGGCCCCGTCGCAGCAGACCGGCTCCTACGGCTACCCGCAGCAGCAGCCGATGCCGCAGTACCAGCAGGCTCCGTCGCAACAGGCGCCGATGCAGCACGCCCAGCTGCAGCACGCGCCCGCGCCGTACATCCCGCAGCAGCCCTCGGCGGTCCGCGGCTATCCGCAGCAGCCCCAGCCGCCGCGCCCCGCGCCCGCCACCGGGTACGAGTCGATGCGTCCGGCCTCGACGCGCCCCGTGCCCGCCCAGTCGCCGTACGAGGACCCGTACAACCGGCCGTACCAGAGCCGGGGGTACTGAACCGCCGCCCCTCTCCGTACGGCACGGTGCGCCGGGGGACGCACCAGGCAACCTCCGGCGGCTGAAAGTGGTCTGGAGGTACGGAGGCCGGGCTCGGCATCTCGACGATCCACCGCACCACGGGCCCGCCGAGGCAGGCCGCGGGGACATCGATCGACGGGAAGACGGGGGCACGGCGTGAGGGGGCAGTGGGTACTGCTGTGGGCTCTGCTGCGCGGGCGGAACAATCCGCTGCGCCGTGCCACCGACCGCCGCGAGGCCTGGGTGGCGCTCGGAGCGCTGCTGCTTCTCGTGGTCGGGGCCCCGGCCGCGGGCTGGGCGGGCGGTTCGGCCGCCGACGCCGCCCTCCAGAAGTCCGTACGCGCCCAGCACCAGGAACGCCGCCCCGTCGACGCGGTCGTGGTGGGCCGTGCGCCGGGACGGGACCGGTACGTGGGTGATCCCGAGGGCGGCTCCGAGCGGGCCGCACGCATCTGGGTGGTGGCGTCGTGGCAGGCCCCGGACGGCAGCCCGCGCACCGGGGAGGTGGCCACCGCGTCGGGGCCCGGCGCACCCGGGTCCCCACTGCGGATCTGGACGGACGGGGCGGGCCTTCCGGTTGCCCCGCCGATGGACGGGCGCGCCGCCCGGTCCCACGCGGTGCTGGCCGGTATCGGTACGTTCCTGCTCGCCGCCGGATGTGTCGAGGCGGGCCGCAGGGTGGTCGTAGGGCACATGGTGCGCCGGCGGTACGCGCGTCTGGACCGGGAGTGGGCCGCGGCGGGCGCGGGCTGGGGCCGGGCCGGAACGGGCGGCTGACCACACTCTCCGCCGGCCGGACGCGGCGGTGGGCGACATCGGCCCGAGGGGCCGACTCGTCAACTCCCGGCCCTCACGCGCGCTACGGTGGTCCGACCCCGTCCGCCTCCCCGGCGACGGACGGGCCCGAGGCAGCGCACAGCACGAGGTGGGGGCACAGCAACGCCATGGCACAGGGCACGGTCCAGGTGACGCACACCGGCACATCGCGATGGCGCCGCCGCACCGGCGAGTACGCCTCCCTCTCCGCGGCCCTGGAGGCAGCGGCCGAGGGCGACGTCCTCGCCGTCGCTCCCGGGACCTACCGGGAGAACCTCGTCGTCCCCCGCGCGGTCACGCTGCGCGGCCCCGAGGGGTCGGCCGGCTCCGTACGGATCGCGCCGCTCGACGGCGTACCGCTGACCGTGCGCGCCTCCGCCGTCGTCCAGGGCCTGCACATCGAGGGCCAGGACTCGGCGGCTCCGGCGCTGCTGGTCGAGGACGGTACGGCGGAGCTGACGGACCTGCGGATCGTGACCCGGTCCGCCGCGGGCATCGAGGTGCGCGGCGCGGCCAGGCCCACCGTGCGGCGCTGCACGGTCGACAATCCGGCCGGGGTCGGCATCGCCGTACTGGACGGCGCGGGCGGCGTGTTCGAGGAGTGCGAGATCGTCTCGGCGGGCCAGTCCGGGGTGTCGGTCCGCGACGGCGGGCATCCGCGCCTGGACCGCTGCCGGATCCACCACGCGTCCGGGGCGGGCATCGGTGTCACCGGCGACGGCAGCGGCCTGGAGGCGTTCGGCTGCGAGGTGTACGAGATCAAGGGCAGCGGCATCCAGGTCACCGCCCGCGCCTCGGCCCACCTCACCGACTGCACCGTGCACCGCACCTCGGCGGACGGCGTCACGCTGGACACCGACGCGGTACTGACGCTCGCCGACTGCGACATCCACGACATTCCGGAGAACGCCGTCGACCTGCGGTCGCGTTCGGTACTCACGCTGACCCGCTCCACGGTCCGCCGGTTCGGCCGCAACGGACTCTCGGTCTGGGACCCGGGGACCCGGGTCGACGCGAACCAGTGCGAGATCCACGACAGTACGGGCGACTATCCGGCGGTCTGGGTCAGTGACGGCGCGACGGTGATACTGGACGCCTGCCGGGTGCACGACGTGCCCGACGCGCTGTTCGTCCTCGACCGGGGTTCGCGGGCCGACGTGGTGGACAGCGACCTCTCCCAGATCCGTAACACCGCCGTGTCGGTGAGCGACGGGGCGACCGCGCAGCTCGACGACTGCCGGATCCGGGAGGCGTCCACGGGCGCCTGGTTCCGTGACCACGGCAGCGGCGGCACGCTGAACAACTGCACCATCGACGCGGCACAGACCGGGGTCATCGTCACCAAGGGCGCGGACCCGACCATCGAGCGCTGCACGGTCACCTCGCCCGCCGAGGCAGGGTTCTACGTCTCTGCCGAGGGCCGGGGCACCTTCGACGGCTGCCGGGTGACGGGCAGTGAGGGGTACGGCTTCCATGTCATGGAGGGCTGCCGTACGACCCTGACCCGGTGCCGTACCGAACGGTGCGCGCGGGGCGGTTACGAGTTCCCCGAGGGGGACGGCGGTTCCGCGGCGGGTCCGGTGGCCCGGGACTGCACGAGCGACGAGAGCGGTCTGCGGACGGCTCCGGCCCCGCCTCCCCCGGTTCTGACGGCCACGCAGTCGACGCCGGGTCTGCTGGGCGCGCTGCCCGGGCAGCGCCCGGTCGAGCCCGCCCCCGAGCCGGTCGCCCCGGCGGAGCCGGCCCGGGACTCCTCGGCGGTCCTCGGTGAACTGGATGCGCTGGTGGGCCTGGACAGCGTCAAGCGGGAGGTGCGGGCGCTCACGGACATGATCGAGGTGGGCCGGCGCCGCGCGGAGGCCGGCCTGAAGGCCGCGTCCGTCCGCCGCCACCTCGTCTTCACCGGCTCCCCCGGTACGGGCAAGACCACGGTCGCCCGGCTCTACGGGGAGATCCTGGCCTCGCTCGGGGTGCTGGAGCGCGGCCATCTGGTCGAGGTGTCCCGGGTCGACCTGGTCGGCGAGCACATCGGTTCGACGGCGATCCGGACCCAGGAGGCGTTCGACCGGGCGCGCGGCGGGGTGCTGTTCGTCGACGAGGCGTACGCCCTCTCCCCCGAGGACTCCGGCCGGGACTTCGGGCGGGAGGCCATCGACACGCTGGTGAAGCTGATGGAGGACCACCGGGACGCGGTGGTCGTGATCGTCGCGGGCTACACGCTGGAGATGGAGCGGTTCCTCACCGTCAACCCCGGGGTGGCCTCGCGGTTCTCCCGGACCATCACCTTCCAGGACTACGCCCCCGAGGAACTGCTGCGGATCGTCGAGCAGCAGGCCGAGGAGCACGAGTACAGCCTGGCGGCGGGGACCGGGGAGGCGCTCCTGAAGCACTTCACGGCGCTCCCCAAGGGCCCCGCCTTCGGCAACGGCCGTACCGCCCGCCAGACCTTCGAGTCGATGGTGGAGCGGCACGCGGGCCGGGTCGCCCAGCTCGCCGAGGTGAGCACGGACGACCTGACCCTGCTCTACCCGGAGGACCTGCCCGACGTGCCCTTCTGAGTCCGCGCCTCCGTCTGCCGGGGGACGAGCGGGCCCAGCTCCGCCAGGAGGTCGGCGCGCGCGTCGGCGAAGGCCGGGTCGGCCTGGTAGTCGGAGTGCCCGAGGATCGGTTCGGGCAGCGGGAGCCTCGTGGTCCGCCCGTAGGCCAGCGGGTCCTTCAGGGGGCCCCGGTCGACGCCCGGGTCGGGGTCGGCGTCGATGCGGACGGGGCCGCCGATCGGGTCGGTGGCCCGCCACAGATTCCGCCAGCAGTGCACCGAGCGGTGCAGCCCGAGCAGTGCTCCTGCGCCGAAGTAGGCCGGGAACCACCGTCCGTACAGCCGCTCCAGAGGCGATCCGTAGGTGAGCAGCGCGACCCGGCGGCGGGTGGCGTCGGGCAGTTGCCAGACGGCGGACGCGGCGAGCACGCTGCCCTGGGAGTGGCCCGAGATGACGAGCCGGCCCCGGGGCATGGTCGATGTCCAGGCGGACATCCGCGAGGCGAGGTCGGGGACGGCGCGCTCGGCGTAGCACGGGGGCGCGAAGGGGTGGGCGGCGCGGGGCCAGAAGGTGCCCACGTCCCAGAGGATGCCGATGGTCCGGCGGGCCGAGGCGTCCTTGTAGGCGCGGCGGCCGCCGGCGACGAAGAGTATGAAGCCGAAGCCGATCAGCCAGGAGCCGGTGGACTGCGCGGCGTCGGCGAGCGATTCGAGGAGCGGCCCGCTGCCGTCGGCGGCCCGGCCCGGCACCTGGTCGCTGTACCAGGATCCGGCGATCGCGCCCGCCCCCAGGAGCAGGGTGGCGGCGGAGACCACGCCGACGATCCAGGGGGCGGAGTCGGTGAGGGCGGCGGTGGCGCGGATCCGGGCGATGCGGCGGGTGCGGCCCTCGTCGGGCTCTTCCGGGGCGTACTCCGCCTCGACGACCGGGCCCAGCCGGCGGGCGGTGCGCGCGGTGCGGACGACGAGCACCAGGACGGGGACGAGCAGGAGGAGCAGAAGCACCGGGATGACGGAGGCCTGCCAGCTGAGCAGGACCGGCGGCCCGGCGATATCGGCTTCGCGGCCCATGCCCGGGGTGCCGGGGCCGTCCAGCCAGTCGGCGACGCGCTGGGCCACCCCGCCGGTCATCACACCGCCGAGGGCGCAGGCGAGCATGGCGACCGCGGGGCCGCCCAGTCCGTACAGGACGGTGTGGGGCTCGGGGGTACGCCGGTAGAGGCCCCGGGCGACCACGGCGAGGGCGACGACGAGGACGCCCTGGCCGAGGGCGAGGAACCGGAAGGTGGCCTCGCCGGGCAGGGCGCCCGAGGACTGCCAGTCGGGGCGCGACCAGGACGCGTACAGGACGGCGAGGGCGAGCAGGGCCAGCGCGGAGCCGGGCAGACAGCTGATCAGGGCGCCGTCCAGACGGGTGTCGCGGGTGCGTTCGCTGCGGCCCCGGCGGCAGACGACCCAGAGAACGACGAGTGCGCACAGGACGATGCCGCCCTCGACGGCCGCGCCGATGATTCGGGGCACCGGCCCTTCGGCACCCCGGTCGTGCCGTGCGGCGGCGCCGGCGACGGCCGCGGCGACCGTCAGGAACCCGGCCGCCGTGTGGGCGGCGCGGAGCCGGGCGACGAGCCGCCGGCCGTACCAGAATCCGGGCCTGCCGAGCGCGGGGCGGACCGGGGCGGCCCTGCGCGGGCTCCCGTCGGCGGCCGGGCCGGGTGCGTCCGGGCCGTGGGCCGCCGCCGCCCCGAAGGGGTCGTCCTCGTCGAAGTCCTCTCCGTCCAGCGGGCGTTGGGACTCGTACGCGCTCCAGGTCCGGTTGGACAGGTACCACAGGAGCCCGACGAGGGCCGTGGGCACGAGCGCCGCCAGGGCGAGGCGGCGGCCGGGCTGGGACCACCAGCCGCCCTGACGCTCCGAGAGGAAACCGAGCCAGGAACGGCGTTCGGCACAGGCGTCGGTGCCCGCGCACTGCCAGGCCAGCAGGTCGAGGGCGACCTCGCAGGCGGCCGCCGTGAGCAGCACGGTGAGGCTGAGCGCGACGAGCCGCACCAGGACCCCGTACAGCCGTACGGCGCGGGTGCGGCCGGTGGCGGTGGGGCGCATCCAGTGGGCGAGGTTGACCACCATGAACGGCAGGAGCAGCAGCCACAGCGCGCGGGAGCCGTTGCCCGAGGTGAGGCCGGACCAGCAGTACGCCTCGGCGACGGGCTCGTTCCCGTAGCGCTCGGGATGCTTCTCGCCGTGGGCGTCCTCGGTGCGCCGGTACACGGCGGCGGTCGTGTCCCCGGTGACCCGGACGGTACGCGGGTCGCCCAGCATCTCCTGCGGGGTGGCGCCGCCGACGCCGTGGACGAGCAGTTCCAGAGCGCTTCCGGTGGGCTCGGGGGACGGGGTGGGGGGCGGGGACGGGGCGGCAGGAGCCAAGGGGGAACTCTTTCTCGGGCGAGCGGCACGGCGCGGACGGGTGCGGGCGGAGCGGGCGGCGGGGAAGCGGCGAGACCGCCCGGAGCCACGATCCCCGGTCCGGGGCGGTGATGTGGGCGGTCTCACGGAATCTCCCCAGGTGATACGCCGGACATGCCTGCGTGGCAGGATGAGCGTGGCCCGCAGACCGCTGCGGACGGTACGGCAGAGGGAAGGACCGGACCCGGCGTTGAGCGAGAATCAGAACCTGCTCGCGGAGCAGCGCCGTGCGCTGATCCTCGACGAGGTGCGCAGGCGTGGCGGGGTCCGGGTCAACGAGCTGACCCGCAAGTTGAACGTCTCCGACATGACGATCCGCCGGGATCTGGACGCGCTGGCCCGCCAGGGCGTCATCGAGAAGGTCCACGGCGGTGCGGTCCCGGTCGTGGAGGCGAGTACGCACGAGCCCGGGTTCGAGGCGAAGTCGGCGCTGGAGCCGAGCGCCAAGGAGGACATCGCGCGGGCGGCGGCGGCGCTGGCGGTGCCCGGTAGCGCCATCGCGCTCTCGGGCGGGACGACGACCTTCGCGCTGGCCCGGCATCTGCTGGACGTGCCGGATCTGACGGTGGTGACCAACTCGGTGCGGGTGGCCGACGTGTTCCACGACGCGCAGCGTCCGGCAGGGGGGCGCGGCGCGCGGCCCGGGGCGGCGACGGTGGTGCTGACGGGCGGGGTGCGCACCCCCTCGGACTCGCTGGTCGGGCCGGTCGCGGACCGGGCCATCGACTCCCTCCACTTCGATGTGCTGTTCCTCGGGGTGCACGGGATCTCGGCGGAGGCGGGGCTCTCGACGCCCAATCTCGCGGAGGCGGAGACCAACCGCCGTTTCGTCCGGGCGGCGCGCCGGATCGTGGTGGTGGCCGACCACACCAAGTGGGGCACGGTGGGCCTGAGTTCCTTCGCCGCGCTGGAGGAGGTCGACACGCTGGTCACGGACGCGGGCCTGGCGCCGGAGCTGCGCGTGGAGATCGAGGAGCATCTGCCGGGCCTGGTGGTGGCGGGCGACGCCCCTGCGGACGGCTAGCGGGCGTCCGACGATTCCGTTCTGCTCGGCGGGTGCGCCGCACACCCCCTAGGATCGGGCCGTGGCCGTCTTCCGGATCGAGCGCTTCTCCCCTCTCCCCGCAGCCGAGGCCTGGCACCGGGTGACCGACTGGGAACGGCACGCCGCGCAGGTGCCGTTGACGTCGATCTCGGTTCCGACCGGCCTTCCCTCGCAGCTCGGCACGGTCTTCGTGGCGCGTACGGGGCTGGGTCCGCTGGCGTTCGACGATCCGATGGAAGTGGTGCGGTGGACGCCGCCCGCGGGGGGCCGGGCCGGGGTGTGCCAACTGGAGAAGCGGGGTTCCGTGGTGCTGGGCCGGGCCTCGATCGACGTGCTGCCCACGGATTCCGGTTCCCATGTGGTGTGGGTCGAGGAGCTGCGGGTGCGGTTGGTGCCCCGATGGGGTGACCCGCTGCTCGCCTCCGCCGGGCGACGGATGTTCGGCAAGGTCCTGGACGCCCTGCTCGCCGCTCCCGGAGACGCGCACGGGTGAGGCTCCGCGTACGGGTGATGTGACCGTCACACGATTGACTCGTTTGTCGGTATGACCACCCCGCCACGGCCCCGGAAGGCACCCATTCCATGCCGATCCATCAACCGCAGCAGCGGACCGACGTACGCTCCGACCGCACGGGCGTGCAGCAGGCCGAGGCCGCCCTCGTGGAGCACTACCCGCGCCTGGTACGGCTCGCCTACGTCGTCCTGCCGCCGGCACTCGGCCGGCACCGCCGGGTCCTGACCGCCCACGCCGTCGTCCAGCGGGCCCTGCCCGCCGCCGCGAGCAGGACGCAGAGCTCGCGCGTTCCGGCCCAGTCCCGCCGGACCGGCGCTCCGGCGGGCGCGGAGCCCGCACCGGAAGGCACCTCGGCGGACCGTGGCCCCTCGGGCGCGGCGTACGGCTGGGTGCGGCAGCGGGTGCTGCGGGCGGCGCTGGCCCACGAGCGGCGGCCCCGCTGGTGGCCCGGGCGGCTGCCGGCGCCGGCCGCGCTGCGTCCGGCCGTGCCGGTGGTGTGGGGGCTGCGGCTCTTCCCCCGGGCGGGCGGGGTCGACGAACTGGCCCTGGACCGTTCGCTGTCGGCGGTGGACGGGCCGGTCCGGGCCGCGTTCGCGCTGCACCTGCTGGAAGGGCTCGACGAGTCCGGGGCCCGGGAGCTGCTGGCCGGGGCGGGGGCGGCGGACCCGGCGGGCGCGGTGCGCAGGGCGGCCCGGCTGGGGCGTCCGGACCGGGCCGGGGCGCAGGCGATGCTCAGGTCCGGCGAGTTCGACCCGTGCACGGTCCAGACCCGCCCGAGCGACCTGCTGCGGCGCAGGCACCGGGTGCGGGCGGCGGCGTTGGCCGCGGTGCTGTGCGTGGTGGCGGGCGGCCTGGCGGTGGCCGCCCGGGAGGGGGCGCGGGGCGGGGGCGAGGACCGGGCCCCGGCGGGTGTGTTCGCGCCGGTGCTCGATCCGGCGGAGCTGATGCGGACGGCGGCGGAGCGGTGGGCGGACACCTCCCGCGTCGACTTCACCGCCTGGCCGGCCAGGGGCGGGCGCACGGACGACGACGGGCTGCTGGGCCGGGCGCTGCGGGCCTGGGCGGGGCCGCCGGAGTCGGTCCGGGTGTCCGCGACGCCCGGCACGTTCACGGTGCCGCCCGCGCAGCCGCCCCGGCTGCTGTTCGCGGGTGAGGTCGACGGGGCGGCGGTGGTGCTGTTCCACGACGGCGGGGTCCGGGTCGTGCGGTACGCGGAGCCGCTGTCCGGGTCCGGCGGGGCGGCGCTCGACTTCGCCCGGACCGACGACGCGGACGTGACGACGGGTGCGGCGGTCGTCGTCAGCCGTACGGGCGACGGGGCGCGGTTCCTGCTCGCCCCCTGGATCGACGCGTCGACCACCCGGGACCTGCTCGCGCCGGACACGCCCGGACGGGCGCTGGAGGTGGGCCCGGACGGGGTCACCGCAGCGGTGCCCCGGCCCGCCGCGGGCGGCGCGTGCGAGACGTGGCCAGTACTCCAACTGCGGTCCTCCGAGCGGATCGTGGAGAACCACGCGTTCCTGGTGACGGATCTGGGCGATCTGGCCCCCGTACACCTGACGTACACGCCGAAGCCGGGGCGGGGTGCGCCGGCCCGGCAGCCGCGTGAGGCGACGAGCACCGAGGCGCTGGTCGCCTGGGCGCGTACGGCGTGTTCCCTGCGGACCCTGGCGGGCTCCGGCGTGCGGTCGGTCAACAACTGGGCCTTCGCCGAGCAGAAGCTGCCCGAGGGCCGCGCGTCGGCCGACTGGCTGTGCACCAGGGCCGACACCTGGCGGGGCCCCGGCCGGGTCCTGGTGCAGTTCCTCGCCCCCGCCGCTTCGCCCACGGAGGCGGCCGCGGTGGTCGCCGACCGCGACGACACCGCGCTGTGCAGCAGGTTCGGGCAGCACGTGCTTGCGGGTACGCACTGGAGGGCGGACTCGGGCCGGTGGTACGTCCTGGCCGCGGGGAGCCGGGCGGTGACCCGTATCGAGGCGAGCGGGGCGGTGCGGGGCGCGGCGGGCGGGCCGACGTTCGCGGTGCGGGCGCCCCGGGGCGCCGACGTGGAGCTGACGGCGTCACTGCGCGAGGGCGGGAGGCTCGCGGCGGTGCACTGAGCCGGCACGGGGCCGAGGGCCCGGGGGGCCTGGAGGCCCGGGGCCGTCACCGTATCGACGGAGCCGATGCCTCCGTACGGAGTCCCCCGACCGGTCCCGGAAGCCGTCCGGTGTCACACTCGGACAGGTGACGGATCTAGAGGAAAACCCCGGCGGCAGCGCGGAACTCCCCGACGGATCGGCTCCGCGCTGTCTGGTGACCGGGGCCACCGGTTACATCGGCGGCCGGCTGGTGCCCGCGCTGCTCGACTCCGGACACCGGGTGCGCGCCCTGGCGAGAACGCCGCAGAAGCTGCGCGACTACCCGTGGGCGGACCGGGTCGAGGTGGTGCGCGGCGATGTCACCGACGCCGGTTCCCTGGCGGAGACGATGCGGGACGTCGATGTGGCGTACTACCTGGTGCACGCGCTCGGCACCGGCTCGTCCTTCGAGGAGACCGACCGGAAGGCGGCCAGGACCTTCGGCGAGCAGGCGCGGGCGGCGGGGGTGCGCCGGATCGTGTATCTGGGCGGGCTGACCCCGACCGGGGTGCCGGAGAAGGACCTGTCGCCGCATCTGCGTTCGCGGGCCGAGGTGGGGCACATCCTGCTGGATTCCGGGGTGCCGACGGCGGTGCTGCGCGCGGCGATCGTCATCGGTTCGGGTTCCGCCTCGTTCGAGATGCTGCGGTATCTGACGGAGCGGCTGCCGTTGATGATCACCCCGAGCTGGGTACGGACCCGGATCCAGCCGGTGGCCGTACGGGACGTGATCCGCTACCTGGTGGGGTGCGCGGCGCTGCCGGCGGAGGTGAACCGGGCCTTCGACATCGGGGGCCCGGACGTCATGACGTACCGGGACATGATGCAGCGCTACGCGGCGGTGGCGGGGCTGCGGCGACGGCTGATCCTGCCGGTGCCGGTGCTGACCCCGACGCTCTCCAGCCGCTGGGTCGGTCTGGTCACGCCGGTGCCCAGCTCCATCGCCCGGCCGCTCACGGAGTCGCTGCGCCACGAGGTGGTCTGCGCGGAGCACGACATCAAGGAGTACGTCCCCGACCCGCCGGACGGGACCATCGGCTTCGACCGGGCGCTGCGGCTGGCCCTGAAGCGGATCCAGGAGGCGCGGGTCGACACCCGCTGGTCCAACGCCGCGGTGCCGGGCGCGCCGAGCGACCCGCTGCCCACCGACCCCGACTGGGCGGGCGGCAGTCTCTACCGCGACGAGCGGGAGATGGCCGTGCCGGTCGGGCCGGAGGCGCTGTGGCGGGTGATCGAGGGCATCGGCGGGGAGAACGGCTGGTACTCCTTCCCGCTGGCCTGGGCGGTACGGGGCTGGCTCGACCGGCTGGTCGGCGGGGTGGGGCTGCGGCGCGGCCGGCGGGACGCCCAGCATCTGCGGGTGGGCGACTCGCTGGACTTCTGGCGGGTGGAGGAGATCGTGCCGGGCCGGCTGCTGCGGCTGCGGGCCGAGATGCGGGTGCCGGGACTGGCCTGGCTGGAGCTGTCGGTGCGCCGCGACGAACGGGGCCGGACGGTGTACGGGCAGCGCGCGCTGTTCCATCCGCGCGGGCTGTTCGGCCACGCGTACTGGTGGAGCGTGTGGCCGTTCCACTCGGTGGTGTTCGGCGGGATGGCGCGCAACATCGCCGAGGCGGCAGCGGCGGAGGAGAAGCGGCGCTGAGCGGTGACCGGCAGTAGTCGCTGAGCGGTGACCGGCAGTGGTACAGACAACTGACGGTCAGGCCGCTAGGGTGTGCGCTCCACAGACCACACACCGCGACTGCGGACCGCCGGGAGGTGCACGGGATGGCACGCCGACTCCGTACCGTGGGAAGGGATTTCACCGACTCGGCACCGATGCGGCTGGTGTTCGCCGCCGAGGTGTCCGCGCCGCCGGACGTGGTGTACCGCGCGCTCGCCGATGATGTCGCGTCCTGGCCGTCCTGGTTCACCGCGGTCACCCGGGCCAGGCCCACCGACGCGGGCGCGGGCCGGGAGGTGCGGCTGCGGGGCGGCGTCCGTTTCCGCGAGACGATCGTCGCCACCGAGCCGGGCAGCTGTTACGCCTACCGGGTCGACGAGACCAACGCACCTGGTCTGCGGGCCCTGCTGGAGGAGTGGCGGCTCACTCCGGAGGGGGCGGGGACCCGGGTGCAGTGGACCTTCGCGGCCGACGGGACGGGGCTGTTCCGGCTGGTGCTGAGCCTGGGCCGGGCCGGGGTGGGCCGGTCCTTCCGGGACGCCGTGCGCCGCCTGGACACGCGGCTGGCGGCGACGACGCCCTGAGCGGTCGGGGCGGCGGGCTCTCGGCGGGCCCGGGCCGGGCGCGGGCTGTCAGCAGGGCCAGGTGCCGGTGGCGAGGAAGGCGTCGATGGCGGCGGTGTACGGGGCGATGTCCAGGCCCTGTTCCTCCAGCCAGGAGTCGGAGTAGTACTTGTCCAGGTAGCGGTCGCCCGGGTCGCACAGCAGTGTGACGACGCTGCCCTGCTCGCCGCGCGCCACCATCTCGGCGATCAGCTTGAACGCGCTCCACAGGCCGGTGCCCGTGGAGCCGCCCGCCTTGCGGCCGATGGCGCGCTCCAGGGCGCGGACGGCGGCGACGCTGGCGGCGTCGGGCACCTTCATCATGCGGTCGATGGCGCCGGGCACGAAGCTGGGTTCCATGCGCGGGCGGCCGATGCCCTCGATGCGTGAGCCGTGGTCGCTCTTGGCGTGCGGGTCGTGGTGGGTCCAGCCGTCGAAGAAGCAGGAGTTCTCCGGGTCGGGCACGCAGATGCGGGTGTCGTGCTGGAGGTAGTGGACGTAGCGGGCGATGGTCGCCGAGGTGCCGCCGGTCCCGGCGGTGGCGACGATCCAGGCGGGTTCCGGGTAGCGCTCCAGACGCAGCTGCTGGTAGATCGACTCCGCGATGTTGTTGTTGCCGCGCCAGTCGGTGGCGCGCTCCGCGTAGGTGAACTGGTCCATGTAGTGTCCGCCGGTCTCGGCGGCGAGCGCCGCGGACTGTTCGTACATGGTGCGCGAGTCGTCCACGAAGTGGCACTGCCCGCCGTGGAATTCGATGAGGCGGCACTTCTCGGGACTGGTGGTGCGCGGCATCACGGCGATGAACGGGACGCCGATCAGCTTGGCGAAGTACGCCTCGGACACCGCGGTCGAACCACTGGACGCCTCGATGACCGGCTTGCCCGGCCGGATCCAGCCGTTGCAGAGCCCGTACAGGAAGAGCGAGCGGGCCAGGCGGTGCTTGAGGCTGCCGGTGGGGTGTGTCGACTCGTCCTTGAGGTACAGGTCGATGCCCCACGCCTCGGGCAGCGGAAAGCGCAGCAGGTGGGTGTCGGCGGAGCGGTTCGCGTCCGCCTGGACCTTGCGGACGGCCTCCTTCAGCCAGGACCGGTACTCCGGGTCGCTGCGGTCGACGTCCACGGTCGCTCTGGCCCCGCTCCCGGCCGTGTGTTCACTGGACTTCATGGGCCTGCTCCTGTTGGTCGTCGATCCGGTGCTCGCACCTCCCACGATAGGCTCCCCACCTGCACAAACGGTCACTTTGATGGTCCATAGCGCTGCCTTTGGGCGCCGCCTGCGGGGCGGCTGTGACGGGCGGTGCGGGCGGCCGTGCGACGGGCTTCCGGGCCCTCTGGCGGTCCGGCCCGTGTCCGGGCACACTGCAACAGCAGGAGTAGTGACGAAGGGGGGCGAATCCGCGATGGCGGACGTCGAGTTCAGTGCGTCGGGGGTCAGGATCGAACGGTTCACCAGGTCGCTGACCAGGGCCGGTCAGGTGGTGGTGAAGGACGGCCGGCTGTCGCTCCTCACGAGCAACGGGCGGGAGATCGACAGCGCCCCGGTGGGCACGGTCAGCGCCCGCAAGTGGTGGTTCATCGCGGCGGATTCCGTCATCGCCCGGGTGAACGGGGTGCGATACCGGTTGACGATGGGGCAGCGCAACCGCAGACGCGACGGGTCGGCTCCGCTGCGGCGCTTCCTGGAGACCCTGCGCAGCGCGCGGGGCCGCCGGGACTGAGCCGGCTGTACGTTCCACGGCGACCTGGCTCCCGGGCCGTCGGGCTCCGCCGCGAGTTGCGGAGCCCCGGCCCCTGGGCCACGCTGGATCCACGTCACTGATGGTGCAGCCTCGGTGACAGAGCGATCCGCTCCACGGACCGGGTCGCGCGACACGAGCAGACACGACAAGAGCAGAGCGGATTCGGCAGTCAGTCGTCCGCCGGGCCCGTTCGTGTCTCTTCTCTTCTTCCGGACCTATTTCGGGGAGTCGCAGCCGTGATCAGCGAGCCAAGCAGGCACTGCACGGTGGAGCTCCAGGCCCTGCCGTCGCGGATCGGTCAAGTCCGCAGAATCATCTCGGCGCAACTGCGCTACTGGCATCTCGATCCTCTGATCGACCAGGCGGCCCTGGGCGTCACCGAGCTTCTCACCAACGTTCACCGGCACGCACAGCCGGACAAGTCATGCACCGTCGACATCGAGCTGCTGCTCGACCGTCTGACGGTCTCCGTCCACGACCACGATCCGCGCCTGCCCACGGTGAACGAGGCGGATTCGTTCGCCACGTCGGGCCGGGGCCTGGCGCTGATCGCCGCCGTCAGCGAGAGCTGGGGCGTGCGGCCGATCGGCTCGGCCGGGAAGGCCGTCTGGTTCACTCTGCCGGCGGTCACCGGCGCCTCGACCCTGCCGCCGCTCGCGGTCTACGGGTCGATGACCGACGGGCCGTTCGGGGCCGTGACCATCACCCCCGACGACATCGCGGCCCTGCCCGCCCGGTCGGCCGTCGTCGGCTGACGGAGCGGTCCCGCCTGCCCGGGCCCGGGCAGGCGGGACCGGGGGTTACGGGGTCACGCCGGACCGTCGCCCACGGGCCTTGCGCCCACGCCACACGGCGCCTCCCTCCCCTTCTGTACCTACTGGTATGTACACTGCGGGCATGAGCACCCCGGACCGACTGATCCAGGCCACCCAGGAGCTCCTGTGGGAGCGCGGCTATGTGGGCACCAGCCCCAAGGCCATCCAGCAGCGGGCGGGCGCCGGCCAGGGCAGCATGTACCACCATTTCAACGGGAAGCCCGAGCTGGCGCTCGCCGCCATCACACGCACCGCCGAGGAGATGCGCCGGACGGCGGGGCTCCTGCTGGACGGCCCCGGCAGCGCGTACGAGCGCGTCGCGGCGTATCTGCTGCGCGAGCGCGATGTGCTGCGCGGCTGCCCGGTGGGGCGGCTGACGATGGATCCGGACGTCATCGCCGACGACGAGCTGCGCGCACCGGTGGACGCCACGTTCGACTGGCTGCGTGCCCGGATCACCGCGATCGTCCAGGAGGGCGTGGAGGCGGGCGAGTTCGCGCCGGGGACCGATCCCGGGCCGGTCGCGGCGGCCGTGGTCGCCACCGTGCAGGGCGGCTATGTGCTGGCCCGCGCCTCGGGCCGGTCCGTCGCCTTCGACCATGCGGTGGAGGGCCTGCTGTCGCTGCTCGCCGCCCGCACCCGGCAGAACTGAGGAGCACCGCGTGCACGCCATGCAGTACGAGATCACCCTCCCCGCCGATTACGACATGGGGATCATCCGCGACCGGGTCGCGGCCAAGGGCCGTCTCCTCGACGGTTTCCCCGGGCTCGGCCTCAAGGCCTATCTGATCCGGGAGCGTGCGGCGGGGGCGCCGGTGAACCAGTACGCCCCGTTCTACCTGTGGAACGCCCCCGAGGGCATGAACGCCTTTCTGTGGGGCGCCGGATTCCAGGGCCTGGTCGACGACTTCGGCCGCCCCGAGGTCCAGCACTGGACGGGTCTGGCCTACCAGGAGGGGCCGTCGTCCGGCGCGCTCCCCCGCGCGGCCGTCCGGTCGCGGCGGCCGGTGCCGTCCGACGTGCGGCCGGCCGACGCCGTCTCGGCAGCCCTGGAGGAGACCCGCCGGACCGCCGCTCTGCCCGGCGTGGTGGCGACCGCGCTGGCGGTGGATCCGCGCCGCTGGGAGCTGACGCACTTCACCCTGTGGGAGCGGCCGGAGCCCGGGGCGGCGGGCGAGACCTACGAGGTGCTGCACCTGTCGTCGCCCGAGGCCGGCCGACTGCGGCGGGGCCGGCTGTGGTGAACGGCGCGTAGACCCGGGCGCGTTTCAGCCCGACGCAGGCTCCGGGCCCGGGCGGCAGGCCGAAACAGGACCCGGGCCGGGGCGGCCGCTTCAGGCCAGCGCGGCGAGCGGGTCGTCGAGGACCGGCTGCCAGGCCAGTTCGGCGGCGCCCACCAGGCTGTTGTGGGCAAGGGTGCACGGCAGGATCGGCACGCTGCCGCTGCGCCCCCACAGGCTGCGGTCGGCGACGACGGCGCGCAGCCGCTCGGGGTCCGCCTCCAGCAGGTCGCGGTGGAGGCCGCCGAGGATGATGCGGTCGGGGTTGAGGATGTTGACCAGTCCGGCGAGCCCCAGGCCCAGCCGGTCGATCAGTTCCTCGGCGGCCTGCCGCACCGCCGGGTCGTCGTACTCCGCGCGGAGCAGGTTCCCGGCCTGCTTGAGGAGGGACTCCTCGGGGCCGGGTTCGCGGCGGGCGGTGGTGAGGAAGGCCAGCGGGTCGGTCTCCACGTCGAGGCAGCCGCGCCCGCCGCAGTGGCAGGGGCGCCCCTCGGGGTTCACGGTGAGATGGCCGACCTCCAGGGCGAGGCCCGAACTCCCGCTGTGCAGGCGACCGTCGAGCACGAGGGCCCCGCCGACGCCCCGGTGCCCCGTGGCCACGCACAGGAGGTGCTGGGCGCCCCGGCCCGCACCGTGCCGGTGCTCGGCCAGCGCGGTGAGATTGACGTCGTTGCCGGTGAACGCGGGTCCGGTGATGCCCGCCCGGCGCACGCAGGCGGCGAAGATGTCCCGGACCGGGGAGCCCGCGGGCCAGGCGATGTGCAGCGGGTTGAGGGCGGTGCCCTCCGGTTCGGCGACCGCCGACGGCACGGCGAGTCCGGCGCCGACGCAGCGCAGCCCGCTGGCGCGGAGCAGTTCGGCCCCCGCCTCCACGACCTCGCCGAGGACCTGCGCGGGGTCGGCCATCACCGCGACGCAGCCCGGCGAGGTGGCGACGATCCGGCCGCCGAGCCCGACGAGCGCGGCCCGGAAGCCGTCGGCGTGCACCTGGGCCGCGAGGACGACGGGGCCGGTCTCCAGGACGGACAGCCGGTGCGAGGGGCGGCCCTGGGAACCGGCCGCCGACCCGGGGCTGGAGTCGACGCGGATCAGCCCGAGCGCCTCCAGTTCCGCGGCGACCGCCCCGGCTGTGGCGCGGGTGACGCCGAGTTCGGAGGTGAGGACGGCCCGGGTGGGGGCGCGTCCGGTGTGGACCAGTTCCAGTGCGGGCCCGAGCGCGCTGCGGCCCCTCTCCAACTTGGTCCGGGTGGTGGTCGCCTTGCCGTTCATGGGGGCGAGTCTCCCATGATCCGGAGGCCTCCCGGACGCCCAGGGCCGGTCCGGGGATCCCGTTCAGGCCACGGCCGCGCCCCCGGAGGGCGCGGTGTGCAGCGGTGTTGCGTCCGCCGTCGGAGCGCCCCTATGCTGAGTTTGTGCCGCAACTAAACAAACTGCGGACGGCCCTACCCGGGGGACCCGGCGGAGACACCGCCCCACCCGCGTCGGCCCGCCTCCGTACCGCGCTGACCGTGTTCTTCGCCCTCGACGGGTTCCTCTTCGCCGGCTGGGTGGTCCGTATCCCGGCCATCAAGCAGCAGACCGGAGCTTCCGCCTCCACCCTCGGCCTCGCCCTGCTCGGCGTCTCCGCCGGTGCGGTGATCACCATGATGCTCACCGGCCGGCTCTGCCGCCGCTACGGCAGCCATGCCGTCACCGTGGCCTGCGGTGTCCTGCTGCCCCTGAGCATCGCCCTGCCCGCCCAGACCCATTCGGCGCTCTCCCTCGGCCTCGTGCTGCTGGTGTTCGGAGCCGCGTACGGCGGGATGAACGTGGCGATGAACAGCGCCGCCGTCGATCTGGTCGCCGCACTGCGCCGGCCGGTGATGCCGAGCTTCCACGCGGCGTTCAGCCTGGGCGGGATGGTCGGCGCCGGGCTCGGCGGCCTGGTCGCGGGCGGTCTCTCCGCCTCGACCCATCTGTTCCTGCTGGCCGGAATCGGCCTGCTGGTCACCGCGTTCGCCGGACCTTCCCTGCTCCGCCACCGCCCCGCCCCCGCCGCTGCGGAGGCCGTCGGTCCGCGCGAGCCGAAGCAGCGGCTGTCGCCCCGGGCCCGCCGGATCGTCGTGCTCTTCGGTGTGATCGCCCTGTGCACGGCGTACGGGGAAGGCGCCCTCGCCGACTGGGGCGCGCTCCACCTGGAACAGGACCTGGGCGCGCACCCCGGGCTCGCCGCCGCCGGATACGCGCTGTTCGCCCTGACGATGACGGCGGGCCGGCTGACCGGGACCCTGCTCCTGGAACGGCTCGGCCAGACCCGCACCCTGGTTCTCGGCGGGGCCACGGCCGCGGCCGGGATGCTGCTGGGCTCGCTGGCCCCGACCGCCTGGCTGGCGCTGGCCGGCTTCGCGGTCACCGGACTCGGGCTCGCCAACATCTTCCCCGTCGCGGTGGGGCGCGCGGGCGAACTGGCCGGTCCCAGCGGGGTCGCCGCCGCCTCGACGCTCGGCTACGGCGGGATGCTGCTCGGCCCGCCCGCGATCGGCTTCCTCGCCGACTGGTTCTCGCTGCCGGTGGCCCTGACAACGGTCGCGCTGCTGGCCGCCGCGGCTGCCGTCCTGGGCTACACGGCCCGCAACGCCACGACGAGCGCGGCCGTCTGACCGCCCGCCCGGCCGAGGGAGCCGCCGGTCCCGGCCGGGCCCCGCGCGGCACCGACACAGTCGGAACCCGCACGCCACTGGCACAATCGCCGCCATGCAGATCACCGAGCACATCGCGTCGTTGTCGGAGGAGGGGCGGCTGCTCGCGGCGGCCGCCGAACAGGCCGGTCCCGGCGCATCCGTCCCGACCTGCCCCGGCTGGCAGATACGCCATCTGCTGCGGCACACCGGCATGGTCCACCGGTGGGCGGCGGCGTTCATCACCGAGGGGCACCCCGCCTACCACCCCGACGGCGGCGAGCCCGACCTCGACGGGGCCGAACTCCTGGCCTGGTTCCGCGAGGGGCACCGCCACCTGGTCCGGTCCCTGGAGGAGGCGCCCGCCGACCTGGAGTGCTGGACCTTCCTGCCGGCCCCCTCCCCCCTGGCGTTCTGGTCCCGCCGCCAGCTGCACGAGACGACCGTGCACCGGGTGGACGCGGAATCGGCGCTCGGCGGTCCGCTGACCCCGGTCTCCGCCGACCGTGCCGCCGACGGCATCGACGAGCTGCTCACCGGCTTCCACGCCCGCCCCAAGAGCCGGGTCCGCTCGGACAGGCCGCGCACGCTGCGGGTACGGGCCGTGGACACGGCGGCGACCTGGACGGTACGGATCTCCGAGGCCCCGCCGCAGGCCGTACGCACGGCAGGTGAGGGCAGCGCGGAGGATGCCGACTGCGAGCTGAGCGGTACGGCCGAGGGGCTCTACCTCGCCCTCTGGAACCGGCTGCCGCTGACCGCCGTCACCCTGCGCGGCGACCGCGCGGTGGCCAGGCTCTGGACGGACAACTCCGCCGTCACCTGATGAGAACGGGCGGCCTCAGCCGAGCCGGCCGTGGCGCACCGGCCTCGATTCGTAGGCGAGGACGACGACCTGCGCCCGGTCCCGGGCGCCGAGCTTGACCATCGTGCGGCTGACGTGGGTCTTCGCGGTGAGCGGGCTGACGACCAGTCTGCGGGCGGTCTCCTGTTCCACAGGCCGATGCCGACCAGCGCCATCACCTCCCGCACCTCCCGCTCCCGCTCGGTGAGCAGCGCGAGCGAGGCGGCGGCGGTCGGCTGCTTGGATCGGGCCGCGAACTCACCCAGGGCAGCCCGACGGCGGTCCGCGAGCGCGCGCGGGACAGCCACGGCGGCCCGCCCCGGTGCGGCGGTTGCCGTTCGTCCATGGCGGCCACCCCAGACGGCGGACGGGCGTGGCGGCGTCCGCCGTGCGTGGTGATCACCCGTACTCCGTGGGGAGTACGGGTGATCACCACGGAACGCCGGGGAAGCTAGCGGTCCATCGCGTGGAGCGCCCGCTGCGCCAGCGGGTGCGTACGGACGAGCTCGGCCAGTGACGTCGTCCCCCGGGTGATTCCGGCGAACGACTTCCAGGCCGGGCGGAAACCGGTCAGCACCGCGTGCAGCAGGCCCGGCCGGCGCTCGAACAGCTTGAGCATGCGGCGGCCGACGCCCATCTCCACACCGAGGCCGGCCTTGATGGCGAACGCGTAGTTGAGAGCCTGACGGCGGGCGTCCACCGCGTCGTGCGCCTCGGCGATCCTGACCGCCCACTCCCCCGCGAGCCGCCCCGAGCGCAACGCGAAGGAGATGCCCTCGCGGGTCCACGGCTCGAGGAGTCCGGCCGCGTCGCCGCAGACCACGACCCGGCCGCGGGAGAGCGGCGAGTCGTCGCTGCGGCAGCGGGTGAGATGGCCCGACGAGATGGCGGGCTCGAACCCCGCGAGGCCGAGGCGGGCGATGAAGTCCTCCAGATACCGCTTGGTGCCCGCGCCGTCGCCACGCGCCGAGATGACGCCCACCGTGAGGGTGTCTCCCTTGGGGAAGACCCAGCCGTAGCTTCCCGGCATCGGGCCCCAGTCGATGAGGACCCGGCCCGCCCAGTCCTCCGCGACGGTGGCCGGAACCGGGATCTCCGCCTCCAGGCCGAGGTCGACCTGATCGAGCTTCACCCCGACATGGGCTCCTATCCGGCCCGCGCTGCCGTCCGCGCCGACGACCGCCCGCGCGAGCACGGTCTCGCCACCGGCCAGCACCACGGCGACCGTTCGCCGGTCGGGCACGGCGGGACCGTGCTGCTCGACCCGCACCACCGAGGCGCCGGTGCGCAGTTCGGCCCCGGCCTTCTGCGCCTCCTCGACCAGGCCGGCGTCGAACTCGGGGCGGTTGATGAGCCCGAAGAGCATGCGCCGGGAGCGGCGGGTGCGGGCCAGCTTGCCGTTGAGCGAGAAGGTGACCGCGTGGATGCGGTCCTTCAGGGGCAGTTCGAACCCGGGCGGCAGGGCGTCCCGGGAGAAGCCGATGATGCCCCCGCCGCAGGTCTTGTAGCGCGGCAGTTCCGCTTTCTCCAGCAGCAGGACTCTCCGGCCCGCCACGGCTGCCGCGTACGCCGCCGATGCCCCGGCCGGTCCGGCGCCGACCACGACGACATCCCACACCAACGACTCTTCCGGCTCACGTCCGGCGTCTGCGTTCTCGCTGCTCACGATGTGCTTCTGCTCCCGATCCGACCAGTGGCCCCAAGCTGCTCACGGCATCCTACGGCGCGCTACGGGCCGGCCCTCCTGTGGGAGGATCGGCCATGATTTCGTCGTACATGCGTCGTCGCACACACGGCGTCGCACACGGTCGCGTACACACCGCGCCCTACCCATAACGTCGCACCCACGAGGAGCGTGCCCATGACCGCCCGTCCGATTCCCGAGACCGTCGCCTCGCTGATGCCCCGTGCCCGGGAGGAGCTGGCCGAGCTGGTGGCGTTCCAGTCGGTGGCGGACCCGGCGGTGTTCCCCAGGAGCGAGTGCGAAGGCGCCGCCAACTGGGTCGCCGACGCGCTGCGCGCCGAGGGGTTCACGGACGTCGCTCTCCTGGACACCCCCGACGGGACGCAGTCCGTCTACGGGTATCTGCCCGGGCCGGCCGGGGCGCCGACCGTGCTGCTCTACGCCCACTACGACGTGCAGCCGCCGCTGGACGAGTCGGCGTGGATCTCCCCGCCGTTCGAGCTGACCGAGCGCGACGGACGCTGGTACGGGCGGGGCGCGGCCGACTGCAAGGGCGGGTTCATCATGCACCTGCTCGCGCTGCGCGCCCTCAAGGCGGACGGCGGCGTCCCGGTCTCGGTGAAGGTGATCGCCGAGGGCTCCGAGGAGCAGGGCACCGGCGGTCTGGAGCGGTACGCGGAGGCGCACCCCGAGCTGCTCCGCGCGGACACGATCGTCATCGGCGACACCGGCAACTTCCGGGTCGGGCTGCCGACGGTGACGGCGACGCTGCGCGGGATGACCATGCTGCGCGTGCAGTTGGACACCCTCGAAGGGAACCTGCACTCGGGGCAGTTCGGCGGCGCGGCCCCGGACGCGCTGGCCGCGATGATCCAGCTGCTGGCCTCGCTGCGCGCGGAGGACGGGACGACCACGGTCGACGGTCTGACGGGTGACGCCGACTGGGACGGCATCCAGTACCCGGAGGCGGAGTTCCGGCAGGACGCCAAGGTGCTGGACGGCGTCGAGCTGATCGGCACGGGCACGGTCGCGGACCGCATCTGGGCCCGTCCCGCCGTCACCGTCATCGGCATCGACTGCCCCGCGGTGGTCGGCGCGACCCCGTCCGTACAGGCGAGCGCGCGGGCCCAGGTCAGCCTGCGGGTGCCGCCGGGCCACGACGCGGCCGAGGCGACGAAGCTGCTCACCGCCCACCTGGAGTCCCGGGCCCCCTGGGGCGCGCGGGTGAAGGTGGAACAGGTGGGCCAGGGCCAGCCGTTCCGGGCCGACATGAGCAGCCCGGCGTACCAGGCGATGGCGGACGCGATGCGGGACGCCTACCCGGGCCAGGAGATGCAGTCCTCCGGCATGGGCGGCTCCATCCCGCTGTGCAACACCCTGGCGGGCCTCTACCCGGAGGCGGAGATCCTGCTGATCGGGCTGAGCGAGCCCGAGGCGCAGATCCACGCGGTGAACGAGAGCGTGTCGCCCGAGGAGCTGGAGCGGATGTCGGTCGCCGAGGCGCTGTTCCTGCGCAACTACGCCGAGTCGAAGAAGGCCTGATCCCGCTGGGCCCCGGTGTCCGGCCGCCGGGGCCCTCGCCTCTTCACGGGCGGGCTTCGCCCCCGGCGAAGTCGCCCGGAGCGTAGATCCGTGCGGCGTCCGTCCGCCGCTGCGTACGTTCGCCGCATGGATCTCGTCGAGGTACTCCCCCAGTTGCACATGTTCCGCTTCCGGATCGGTCAGGCGTATCTCTGGCGCGACGGGGCGGACCTGACGCTGATCGACGCGGGCGACAGCGCGTCGGCCGCCGCGATCGGGGACGGGGTCCGGGCGCTCGGCCACGATCCGGCCCGGATCCGCCGCATCGTCATCACCCACGGCCACCGCGACCACTACGGGGCCGCGCGGGAGCTGGCGGACCGGTACGGCGCCGAGATCCTCGCCCACGTGCTGGACGCCCCGGTGATCCGGGGCGAGCGGCCCGTGCCGGAGCCGGACCTGCTGGACTGGGAGCGGCCGCTGTACGCGCATGGGCTGACGTGCCCCGAGGCCCCGCCCACCCGGGTCGACCGCGAGGTGACCGGCGGTGAGGTGCTGCCGTTCGGGGACGGTGCGCGGGTGGTCCACGCCCCCGGTCACACGCCGGGCTCCGTCGCGCTCCATCTGCCGCGCCACGGCGTGCTGTTCACCGGGGACGCCGTGGCCTCCGTGGAGCGGGTGATGCTCGGCGTGTTCAACGTGGACCGTGGGGAGGCGGCGGCCACGTTCCGGCGACTGGCCGCGCTCGCACCCCGTACCGTCTGCTTCGGCCACGGCGACCCGCTCACCGAGGACGCCGCCGCGGTGATGGAGGCGGCGGCGAACGGCGGATGAGGCCCGCGAGGTTCCCGGCGCGCGCAGTGCTTCCGCGGCCGATGAGGCCGCACGGGCGACCGGCGTGCGCGGCGCCTCCACAGCGGCGCCTCCACGGCGGCGCCGGAGGCGTGGCTCAGCCCGGCCGCGCCCAGGCCCCGTACAGCCCCCGCTCAGCCCACCGGCACCCCCGCCTCCAGGTTGAGCACCGTCTTCCGCTCACGCGCCCGCAGGGCCCAGCGCAGCCGTTCGTACCGGGTGGGCGGCAGCATCCCCGCGGCCTCCTCCTCGGTGACGAAGCGCCAGCCGCGCAACTCGGAGCCGGGCAGCAGCAGCCGGCCGGCGTCCTCGGAGCGGAGCAGGCCGCCGTCGAAGAGGAAGCGGAGCCCGCCGTATCCGGGCGGGCGGGGCGACTCCCAGTCGACGAGCAGCAGGGTGGGCACCCGGTCGAGGCTGAGGCCGATCTCCTCGGCGACCTCACGGATCCCGGCCTGCGCGGGGGCCTCACCGGCCTCCACGACCCCGCCGGGAAACTCCCACCCCGGTTTGTACGTGGGGTCGACGAGCAGCACCCGGTCCTGCTCGTCGAAGAGCAGCACCCCGGCGGCCACCGTCTCGCCCGTCGGCTCGGGCGTCTGCACGATGGGGCACGGCGGGGCGCTCCCGGTGCGCACGGCGTCCGCGATCCGTCCGGCTGTATCCCGGGGGGTGAGGGCGCTGTTGTCGACCACATGCGCGTCCTGGGCGATCCAGCCGAGGGCGTCGCGGTACGGGCCGATGTGCTCGTACGCCCAGCGGCGCACCCGGTCGTTCTGTTCGTCGTCGCCGGGAAACTCCTCGCGGCCCGCGATCCGGCTGCGCAGGATCGTTTCCTCAGGTGAGAGCGCCACATGCCGGACCGGGATGCGCCGGGAGGCGAGCCCGCCGAAGATCTCGTCGCGATACTCCTGCCGCAGCAGTGTCATCGGCACCACCAGCACCCCGGGCACCTCGGCGAGCAGCGCCGCCGCCGTGTCCACCACGAGCCGCCGCCAGATCGGCAGGTCCTGGAAGTCGGTGACCTCGGCGAGCCGCTTCTGCGGCAGCAGGGCGCGCAGCCCCGCGCCGGTGACCTCCGGGTCGTACAGCGTGCTGTTCGGAATCAGATCGGTCAGTTCGCCGGCGGCGCTGGTCTTGCCCGCGCCGAACGCACCGTTGATCCAGACGATCACGGTTCCCCCTCTTCCGTAGCCCCCTGTGGCTTGCCCGCAACACCCTGCCGCGGAAACCCCGCGGGGGCGACGGCGTTGGCCGGATGCGGCCGTCCGGGACGTACGAACGCCCTGCCGTCACCCCGCGGTCGCACCCGCATCGGCTTCGGGGAACGCTCTACGTCCCGTCGCTCTCGATCGCCTCCGAGCTTCTCGCCTTCACCGCGATCGGCCTGATCGCCCGCTGGGGCGAGGTCTTCCCCCGCTGGGTCCCGTACCTGGGCGGGCGGCAGGTCCCGAGATGGGCCGTGGTCGTCCCGGCCGCCGTCGGAGCCACGGTGCTCACGCTCGTCTTCACGGTCCTGTTCATCCTCACCGGGATCCGGGGCACGACGATCCGCGGCGACGAACTGCCCGCGGACTTCCCCGGCGAGGCGGGAGGCTGGGAATCCGCCTGGTTCTCCCTCTGCCACGCCCCGCTGGTGCTCTGGGGGCCGCTCATGGTCGTCCTGACCGTCGCGTACCACCAGCGCCGCCGCGGAACGGACCGCCCGGCAGCCACCGCGTGAACGCGGCACGCGGCCAACCGGCCCAGGAGGCGCCCGGCCTGACGAACCGGGCGCCTCCTGGAAGCTGTCGTGACACGCGGTCAGCGCAGGGCGATGGCCGCCGCCGCGGCCCCGACCAGGCCCGCGTCGTTGCCCATCACCGCGGGCGCCACCGTCAGCCGACGGAGGTAGGAGAGCGTGGCGTACTCGCGCAGGCTGCGGCGCAGCGGTACGAAGAGGACGTCGCCGGCCCCGGCCACTCCCCCGCCGACCACCGCGATGTCGAGGTCCGCCAAGGTCGCGGTGGCCGCGATTCCAGCGGCCAGCGCCTGGGCCGCGCGCTCGTAGGAGGCGATGGCGACCGGGTCCCCGGCGCGGGCGGCGACGGCCACCGCGGCGGCCGTCGCGTCGCCGTCCGGGCCGGGCCGCCAGCCGTTCTCCAGGGCGCGGCGGGCGATGTTGGGGCCGCTGGCGATGCCTTCGACGCAGCCGCGCGCACCGCAGGGGCACGGGTCGCCGTCCAGGTCGACGCTGATGTGGCCGATGTGCCCGGCGTTGCCCGAGGGGCCGGGGCGCAGGGTGCCGCCGAGGACGAGGCCGCCGCCGACGCCCGTCGACACGACGAGGCAGAGCGCGTTGTCGTAGCCCCGGGCGGCACCGAGCCAGTGCTCGGCGGCGGTCATCGCGACCCCGTCGCCCACCAGCGCGACCGACAGTCCGCCCGCCGTCTTGTGCACGCGCTCCACCAGCGGGAAGTCCCGCCAGCCGGGAACGTTGACCGGGCTGACCGTCCCGGCGGCGGCGTCCACCGGACCGGCGCTGCCGATGCCGACGGAACCGGCCCTGGCCCACAGCGGCGAGGCCATCAGCTCGCCCAGCACCTCGTCCACCGTCCCCATGACCGCCTCGGCGCCCTCCCGGGCGGGCGTCGGCCGCTGCGCCCGTACGAGGAGGGATCCGTCGCCGTCCACCAGCGCTCCGGCGATCTTGGTGCCGCCGATGTCGAGCGCGGCGACGAGGTCGGTATGCATCGGTGTGGGCTCTCCGGATCGGTGAAGGGGCGGGACCTGCGGGTTCCGTCCATAGTCTGCACAGTCTTCATCCTGTTGACAACGTTGTCCAGGGCCTATGCTCGACGCCACAGCCTCCGATCATCCGCGCGGCGCCCCGTCTCGGCCCCGCTCGGCCCCGGCCGGAGCACCGCAAGCCCCGCCCGTATCCGACGACAGGACAGCGCACGTGGACCGGACCGCCCGTCATTCCGAGACCCGCTACGGTAACCGGCCGACCATGAAGGACGTGGCGGCCCGGGCCGGAGTCGGCCTGAAGACGGTCTCCCGGGTGGTGAACAGCGAGCCCGGCGTCACGCCCGACACCGAGCGCCGCGTACAGGAGGCGATCGACGCTCTCGGCTTCCGCCGCAACGACAGCGCCCGGGTGCTGCGCAAGGGGCGTACGGCGTCCATCGGACTGGTCCTGGAGGATCTGGCGGACCCGTTCTACGGTCCGCTGAGCCGCGCGGTGGAGGAGGTCGCCCGGGCGCACGGCGCGCTCCTGATCAACGGTTCCAGCGCCGAGGACCCGGAGCGGGAGCAGGAGTTGGTGCTGGCGCTGTGCGCCCGCCGCGTCGACGGTCTGATCGTGATCCCGGCGGGCGACGACCACCGCTATCTGGAGCCGGAGATCAAGGCGGGCATCGCCACGGTCTTCGTGGACCGCCCGGCGGGCCATGTGGACGTCGACATGGTGCTCTCCGACAGCTTCGGCGGGGCCAGGGAGGGCGTGGCGCACCTGATCGCGCACGGTCACCGCAGGATCGGGTTCATCGGCGACCAGCCGCGGATCCACACGGCCACCGAGCGTCTGCGCGGCTACCACGCCGCCATGCGGGACGCGGGCATCACCGTCGAGGACGGCTGGGTATCCCTGGGCTCCACCGATCCGGAGCGGGTGCGGGCCGCGGCCGAGGAGATGCTGAGCGGCCCCGAGCCGGTCACCGCCCTGTTCGCGGGCAACAACCGCGTGACGGTGACGGCGGTGCGGGTGATCGCGGAGCGGGAGCGGCCGGTGGCGCTGGTCGGGTTCGACGACATCGAGCTGGCCGACCTGCTCGGCATCACGGTGATCTCACAGGACGCGGCGGCGGTCGGCAGGACCGCCGCCGAGCATCTCTTCCGCCGCCTCGACGGAGCGGACCACGCCCCGGCGCGGGTGGAGCTTGCGACGACGCTGATCCCGCGCGGCTCGGGCGAACTGCCGCCCGCCTGAGCCGGGTCGGGCCCCGCGCGGGCCCCGGGGCTGGGCAGAGAGCCCGCCGCCCCGAAAGACCCTCACCCCAGGGGCACCCGCCCTCAGGCCGCGGCGGCCACCGGCCGGAACTCCCGGGTGAGCAGCGCCAGAAGCCGCGCGGGCGCGTCCTCGGGAGTCGCGTGGCCCGCCCCCTCCAGCCAGTGCAGCTCGGAGTGCGGGATCAGGGCGTGCAACTGCTCGGCGAAGGGCGGCGGCAGGAAGCCGTCCTCGCGCCCCCAGATGATCCGGGTCGGCACCGGCACGGACCCCAGCAGATGCTGGAACTCGTCGGTGGCCGCCTGCTCCAGCTGCCCGTACTGGCGGTAGTACGCGGCCCTGCCCGCTTCACCGCGCCACGGGTCGAGATGGGCGGCCAGGACGTCCGGCCGGTAGCCGGTGTGGCTCGCGAAGCGCAGATGGCTCTCGGCCAGCGCCTCGTGTGCGTAGACGGGCAGCTGCTCGAAGACGTGCGCGTTCTCCCGTACGAGCCTGAAGAGCCCGGTGCCCCAGTCGCCACAGCCCACCGCGTCGACCAGGGTGAGATCGGCGTACCGGGCCCCTTCCAGCAGCAGCGCCCGCAGGGCCACGGCCCCGCCGATGTCGTGGGCGATCACCCTCGGGCGCTCAAGACCCCAGTGGTCCAGGAGTCCGGTGAACACCCGCGTGTGTGCGGCCAGCCGGAGATCCTGCCCCGCGCGCTGCTCCGACTGCCCGAAGCCGAGCAGGTCGAAGACGTAGACCTGGTGGTCCCGGGCGAGCGCCGGTGCGATCTCGCGCCAGACGCGCGACGAGAACGGGGTGCCGTGGAGCAGGACGACCGGGTCGCCCTCCCCCAGCACGTCCCAGCGGACCGTCCCGTCCGGGGTCTGATACGTCCTGGTCAGATTGCCGTTCATGACACGCCTCCTGATGTCGGGTGCAGACCGTGCCGGACTTTCGACGTTACCAGAGAATGCCCTATGTCAGTAACGTTGATAAAGTGGGGATCATGCGACGGAACCCGGCACCCGCGGAACTCGAACCGGTCGAGGCGTTCTGCAACACGGCGACCCTCCTCCACGGGGAGGACGAGTTCGCCCGGCCGGGGACGGCGGGCGGGTGGCTGCGGGCGCACGGGTATCCGGAAGCGGTCGCCCCGGCCGAACTGGCGGCGCTCACGGAGGCCCGGGAGACCGTGCGGGCCTACCTGGCGGAGCGGACCTCGCCCGAGGCCCTCGACGCCCTCAACCGGCTGATCCGCTCCGTGGCCGGCGCCCCGGCCGTACGCCCGGACGGCACCCTCGCCCTGCGGCCCGTCGACGACGGGCCGGTGGCGGGGATCGTACGGACGGTGCTCGAAGCCCTGCTGCGGGACGGCCTGACCGGACGTCACGCGACGCGGCTCAAGGCCTGCGCGGCGCCGGAATGCCGCTGGGTCTTCTACGACCGGGCGCCGGCGTCGAACGGCCTGTGGTGCGACATGGACGTGTGCGGCGCCCGGCACAAGATGCGGGCCTACCGCGCCCGCGGCGGCGTGTCCGCGCGCCGGGACGGCTGAGGCCGGCCCGCCAGAGCTGTTGGGGTGGCGAGCCGGGCCCATCGGGGCGTGGTGCCGACGGATCGCCGGGGGCGGCTCCCTATCGTCGGCGGCCGACGCCCCGCCCCCGTACATCCGGAACAGGTACGCACCCATGAGCCGTCCCACAACGACCCGGCCGATCCCATCGATCCCATCGGCCTCGTCGACCCCGTCGATCCCTTCAGCCCCGAAGCAGCGGCACGGGCAGCCCCGTTGGCGGCTCGCGGTGATGGCCGCGGCGCTGCTGCTGTGCGCGGCCCCGGTCGCCTCCGCCGCCCCCGGGACCGCACCCGGCCCGGCGGAGGGTCGCCCTCCGGCGCACGGCGGGGCACCCCTGTACATCTCCGACTACAGCGACAACACCGTGCTGCGCCTGCCGCCCGGCGGCGGGGCCCCGGTCATGGTCGCGGTGACCGGTCTGATCCGCCCGACCGGGATGGTGCTCGCCCCCTCGGGCGACCTGTACATCTCCGACACCGGCAACAACCGGGTCGTACGGGTGCCGGGCGACGGCGGCCCCCAGAGCGTCGTCCCCACCACCGACCTCTCCCGCCCCATCGGGCTGGCACTGGACGCGGACGGCGACCTCTACATCGCCGACAGCTTCAACGACCGGGTGGTCAAGGTCCCCGCCGACGGCGGCCCGCAGACGACCGTGCCCACGACGGGCCTCTCCCAGCCGACCGGCCTGGCCTTCGGCCGGGGAGGAGATCTGTTCGTCTCCGACAGCGGCAACGACCGGGTGGTGCGGCTGCCGGCGGGCGGCGGACCGCAGCGGACCGTCCCGGCGGTCGGGCTCAACTCCCCGTACGGCCTGGCCTTCGACCCCGCCGGCGCGCTCTACGTCGCGGACTTCAACAACGACCGGGTGGTGAAGCTGCCGGTGCGCGGCGGGCAGCGGACGGTGCCGGTCGCGGGCCTGCGCACCCCGGCGGGACTGGCCATCCCCTCGGAGCGCGCAGGCTACTGAGTCCGTCTCCGGCTTACGGAGCGGTGACCGTCAGGTCGCCCCGGCGCGGGGAGGCGAAGGCGTCCAGGTCCGCGCGGGTCAGGCCGGTCAGCCGGGCGACCTCGGCGGTGTCCAGCGCGCCGCAGTCGATGCCGCGCAGCAGGTAGCCGCTGAGGGCCTTGGCGGTGGCGGGTTCGTCCATGACGTCACCGCCGGCCTTGGCCACGTAGGCGGCGAGGCGGGCGGCGGCGGGCTCCAGGCCCTCGCGGTAGAAGGCGTACACGGCCGCGTAGCGCGTCGGCAGGTGGCCGGGGTGCATGTCCCAGCCCTGGTAGTACGCGCGGGCCAGAGCGCGGCGGGTGAGGCCGTAGTGGAGCCTCCAGGCCTCGTGGACCTGGTCGGTCGGGCCGACGGGCAGGACGTTGGTGGAGCCGTCGGAGACGCGTACGCCGGTGCCGGCGGCGGCGACCTGCATGACGGCCTTGGCGTGGTCGGCGGCGGGGTGGTCGCTGGCCTGGTAGGCGGCGCTGACCCCGACGCAGGCGCTGTAGTCGAAGGTGCCGTAGTGCAGTCCGGTCGCCCGGCCGCGCGCCGCGTCGATCATGCGGGCGACGGCGGCGGTCCCGTCGGCGGCGAGGATGGACTGGCTGGTCTCGATCTGGATCTCGAAGCCGATACGCCCGGCGTCGAGGCCGTGGGCCTTCTCGAAGGCTTCGAGGAGCCGGACGAAGGCGGTGACCTGCTCGGGGTACGTGACCTTCGGGAGGGTCAGCACGAGCCCTTCGGGGAGGCCGCCCGCCTCCATCAGGCCGGTGAGGAAGACGTCCGTGGTGCGGATGCCCCGGTCGCGGACACCGGCCTCCATGCACTTCATGCGGATGCCCATGTACGGGGCGGCGGTGCCGTTCGCGTACGCCTCGGAGACCAGGCGCGCGGCGCGGGCGGCGGCTTCGTCCTCCTCGGCGTCCGGGCGGGGACCGTAGCCGTCCTCGAAGTCGATGCGCAGGTCCTCGACGGGCTCGCGCTCCAGCTTGGCGCGTACGCGGTCGTGGACCGGGCCCGCCAGCTCCTCGGGGATACCGAGGACGGAGGCGAACGCGGCGGCGTCGGGGGCGTGTTCGTCGAGGGCGGCCAGCGCCTGGTCGCCCCAGGAGCGCAGGGTGCCGGGCTCGAAGACGTCACCGGGTACGTAGACGGTGTGCACGGGCTGGCGGGTGCCGGGGTCTCCTGGGTAGCGGCGGGCGAGTTCCGCGTCGACCGCCGTGAGGGAGGCGCTGATCTCCTCGCTGACCGCACCGGCGAGGCTCGTTGCCACCTTCTCCTGCTGACCCATGACCGTACCCTCCACGCTCTCGCTGTTTCCGCTTACCGGAATCAACAATCCGTATAGTGAAGTTATAAGGCCGCTCGACCTGCGTCAATGGTCGCCCGGAACGGCACCGGGCCGCGCGGTGGGGTTCACCGTGCGGCCCGGGCGGGGTACTGCTGGGTGGTGCGGGAGGGGTCAGCCCTTGCGGGTGTTGATCTCGTCGGTGAGCTGGGGCACGACGGCGAAGAGGTCGCCGATGACGCCGTAGTCGACGAGTTCGAAGATCGGGGCTTCGGCGTCCTTGTTGATCGCGACGATGGTC
>NZ_BMRY01000012.1 GCF_014648875.1 Streptomyces parvus
CGAACCCGGAAGCTAAGCCTTTCAGCGCCGATGGTACTGCAGGGGGGACCCTGTGGGAGAGTAGGACGCCGCCGAACAATCATTGCGGGAAGCCCCGTGCCCTTGTGGCACGGGGCTTTTCTGCGTTTCCGGACCCGGAGGGCCTTTCCCCTAGGTCTACCCCTCCACCCCCCTGCCCCCGACTGTGGAAGCTGAGGGTAAGGTCAGGGGGCATCATTGGCACGTTCTTCACAGGAGGCTCCCGGGTGGAGGTTCAGGAGACCCGGGTCCAGACGGACCGGGTCCTCACCATCCCCAACATCCTCAGCATGGCTCGCCTTGTCGGGGTACCGCTCTTCCTGTGGCTGATTCTTCGCCCCGTCTTCGGAGGGCCCAACAGCGACAACTGGGCGCTGCTGGTACTGATGCTCAGCGGCATCAGCGACTACCTCGACGGGAAGCTCGCCCGCAAGTGGAACCAGATCAGCAGCCTCGGGCGGCTCCTGGACCCGGCGGCCGACCGTCTCTACATCCTTTCCACCCTGGTAGGCCTCACCTGGCGGGAGATCCTGCCGCTCTGGGTCACCGCGCTGCTTCTGGCCCGGGAACTGATGCTTCTCGTGATGGTGGCCATCCTGCGCCGTCACGGCTATCCGCCGCCGCAGGTCAACTTCCTCGGGAAAGCTGCAACCTTCAACCTGATGTACGCGTTCCCCTTGTTGCTGCTCAGCGACGGGAGTGGTTGGCTGGCCACAGTGGCCGCCGTTTTCGGATGGGCGTTCGCAGGATGGGGTACAACGCTCTACTGGTGGGCAGGGATCCTCTACGTGGTTCAGGTCCGCCGGCTCGTGAAGGCGGACGCAGTAGCCGATTGAGCTCGTTGATGCGGTGCCGTGCAATGTGGCCGGTCCGCGGCAGATGGTGTGCATGATGCCCCGACGGGCGAAGTCGGCTGACCGTCGTCTCTTCTAGGAGGACGTTTCCGACATGAAGGCCGTCGTGATGGCTGGTGGCGAAGGCACACGTCTTCGCCCCATGACCTCGAGCATGCCCAAGCCGCTCCTGCCCGTGGCCAACAGGCCGATCATGGAGCACGTCCTGCGGCTGCTCAAGCGGCATGGGCTCAGCGAAACCGTAGTGACCGTCCAGTTCCTCGCCTCCCTCGTCAAGAACTACTTCGGGGACGGCGAGGAGCTCGGAATGGAGCTCACCTATGCCAACGAGGAGAAGCCACTCGGCACCGCTGGCAGCGTGAAGAACGCCGAGGAGGCGTTGAAGGACGACACGTTCCTCGTCATTTCCGGCGACGCGCTCACCGACTTCGACCTCACCGACCTCATCGCCTTCCACAAGGAAAAGGGCGGGCTAGTCACGGTCTGCCTCACCCGGGTTCCCAATCCGCTGGAATTCGGCATCACCATCGTGGACGAGAACGGTCAGGTCGAACGGTTCCTGGAGAAGCCGACCTGGGGACAGGTCTTCTCGGACACCGTGAACACGGGCATCTACGTCATGGAGCCCGAGGTCTTCGACTACGTCCAGGCCGACACGTCGGTCGACTGGTCCGGAGACGTCTTCCCTCAGCTGATGAAGGAGGGCAAGCCCATCTACGGCTATGTCGCCGAGGGCTACTGGGAGGACGTCGGCACCCACGAGAGCTATGTGAAAGCCCAGGCGGACGTCCTGGAGCGCAAGGTCGACGTGGAGATCGACGGGTTCGAGATCTCCCCCGGTGTGTGGGTCGCCGAAGGGGCTGAGGTCCACCCCGACGCGGTGCTGCGCGGGCCGCTGTACATCGGCGACTACGCCAAGGTCGAGGCCGACGTCGAAATCCGCGAACACACGGTGGTCGGGTCGAACGTCGTCGTCAAGACCGGGGCCTTCCTCCACAAGGCTGTGGTGCACGACAACGTCTACATCGGACAGCACAGCAACCTGCGCGGCTGCGTCGTCGGCAAGAACACCGACATCATGCGTGCGGCCCGTATCGAGGACGGCGCCGTCATCGGTGACGAATGCCTGGTCGGCGAGGAGTCGATCATCCAGGGCAACGTCCGGGTGTACCCCTTCAAGACCATCGAGGCCGGCGCGTTCGTCAACACCTCGGTCATCTGGGAGTCCCGAGGGCAGGCACATCTCTTCGGCGCACGCGGGGTCTCCGGAATCCTGAACGTCGAGATCACCCCCGAACTGGCCGTACGCCTGGCCGGTGCCTACGCCACGACCCTCAAGAAGGGTTCGACGGTCACGACCGCCCGTGACCACTCCCGAGGGGCCCGCGCCCTCAAGCGGGCCGTCATCTCGGCGCTCCAGGCCAGCGCCATCGACGTACGCGACCTGGAGAACGTACCGCTGCCCGTCGCACGTCAGCAGACCGCGCGAGGCAGCGCCGGCGGCATCATGATCCGTACGTCGCCCGGTGTGCCCGACTCCGTGGACATCATGTTCATCGACGAGCGGGGCGCGGATCTCTCGCAGGCGCAGCAGCGCAAGCTCGACCGGGTCTACGCACGCCAGGAGTACCGCCGTGCCTTCCCCGGGGAGATCGGGGACCTGCACTTCCCGTCCAGCGTGTTCGACTCGTACACCGGATCCCTCCTGCGGAACGTCGACGTCGAGGGCATCGCGGAATCCGGGCTCAAGGTCGTCGTCGACGCGTCCAACGGCAGCGCCGGGCTCGTTCTGCCCAGCCTCCTCGGACGGCTCGGGGTGGACGCGCTGACGATCAACCCCGGGCTCGACGAGGCGCGGCCCACGGAGTCCGCCGACACCCGGCGGGCCGGTCTGGTGCGGCTCGGGGAGATCGTGTCCTCCGCGCGGGCGGCCTTCGGGGTGCGCTTCGACCCAGTGGGCGAGCGGCTCTCCCTCGTTGACGAACTGGGCCGGATCATCGAGGACGACCGGGCTCTCCTGGTCCTCCTCGATCTCGTCGCCGCCGAGCGGCGCAGCGGCCGGGTCGCCCTGCCCGTGACGACCACGCGCGTCGCCGAGCAGGTGGCGGCCTACCACGGCACCCAGGTGGAGTGGACGACCACCTCGCCCGACGACCTGACCCGGGTGGGCCGTGAAGAGGACACCATCTTCGGAGGAGACGGGCGCGGCGGGTTCATCGTTCCCGAATTCAGCAGCGTCTTCGACGGGACCGCCGCCTTCGTCCGGCTCATCGGGCTCGTCGCACGCACCCAGCTCACCCTGAGCCAGATCGACGCGCGCATTCCCCGGGCACACGTCCTGCGCCGCGACCTGGCGACGCCGTGGGCCGTCAAGGGGCTCGTCATGCGCCGGGTCGTCGAAGCGGCCGGAGACCGCAGCGTGGACACCACCGACGGAGTCCGGGTGGTCGAGGCGGACGGCCGGTGGATCATGGTCCTGCCCGACCGGGCGGAAGCCGTCACCCATCTGTGGGCGGAGGGCCCGGACGACGCCTCGGCCCAGGCGCTCCTCGACGAGTGGGCCGCGGTCGTGGACAGCGCGGGAGACTGATCCGAGAACGGTGCGCCGCGATGCCCCGGGCAGGGGGGCCGCGGCGCACCGGTGGGGCCATTCGGCGGCAGCCTTGATGACGTGCGACGATGTGCGGCATGTCGCAGCAGTCCCCCGATCGGAGCACCGCCCCGCCGCCCGCACGCCCCGACGCCTCCATGTCGCTGCTGAACAACGTGATGGACCACAGCCTCGACGACGGGTACGCGGAGGCCTCGGCGCGGCGCAAGGTCGACGGGAGCGCGGGGCTGCCCCGGACGCTCAAGTCGAAGCTCGGCCTCGCCGCCGGACTGGTGGTGGCCGCCTTGGTGGTCACCCTCGGTGCCGCCGAGGCGCGGATCTCGGCTCCGGTCGTGGCCAAGGAGCGCGAAGAGCTGATCGACCGCATCAATGCCGAGACGGAGGCCGCGGACACCCTGGAGTCGAACGTCGACAAGCTCCGCGCCGATGTGAGCGAACGTCAGCGCAAGGCTCTCGAGCAGCACGGCGGGGACCAGGGGCAGCTGGTGGCCCTGCTGGCCGGGGCGACCCCGGTCGAGGGCCCCGGTGTGAAGCTGATCGTCGACGACGCGAAGAACACCGACCAGGGAGGCGGCGGGCCCCGGGAGTCCTCGGGCTTCGCCGACACCGGACGGGTGCGCGACCGGGACATGCAGCGCGTCGTCAACGGTCTGTGGGAATCCGGCGCCGAGGCCATCGCCATCAATGGGCAAAGGTTGACGGCCCTGTCGGCCATCCGTGCCGCCGGCGACGCCATACTGGTCGACAACAGACCGCTCGTACCGCCGTACACGGTGCTCGTGGTGGGGGACGGGAAGAAGCTCGCGACCGCGTTCCAGGACAGCGCCGACGGCCAGTACCTGCAGGCGCTCAAGGAGAGCTTCGACATCCGCACCAGCATCTCCGACCAGGCGAAGGTCCAGCTTCCGGCGGCGCCGAGCCTGATCGTCCGTACAGCAGAGCCGAAGGCCGCCGGCAGTGGTGCGGCAGACACAGGGAAGGGCACATCGTGATCGCCGTACTGGGCCTCGTCGTGGGAGTCGTGGTCGGACTGTTGGTCCGGCCCGAGGTGCCGGCGGTGGTCGAGCCCTACCTGCCGATCGCGGTGGTCGCCGCGCTCGACGCCGTGTTCGGCGGACTGCGGGCCATGCTCGACGGCATCTTCGTCGACAAGGTCTTCGTGGTCTCCTTCCTCTCCAACGTCGTGGTGGCCGCGCTGATCGTCTTCCTCGGCGACAAGCTGGGCGTCGGCGCCCAGCTCTCCACGGGTGTGGTGGTCGTGCTCGGCATCCGGATCTTCTCCAACGCCGCCGCGATCCGCCGGCACGTCTTCCGGGCGTGAGGCCGATGAACAACGAGCCGATGAACAACGACGAGAACCCCCGCAGCCAACAGCCCGAGGGCGGCGCGTCCGCCGTCCCGGACGCCCCCGTGCCGCCGTCCCCGGCCAAGGAGGCGACCGGTCGGCAGCGGCTCAAGGCGGGCCTGTGGCCGCCGCGGCTGAGCCGTGCCCAACTGATCGTCGCCGTCCTGCTGTTCGGGCTCGGCCTGGGGCTCGCCATCCAGGTGCGGTCCACCAACGACGACAGTGCGCTGCGCGGCGCCCGGCAGGAGGATCTGGTCCGCATCCTCGACGAGGTCGACGACCGGACCCAGCGCCTGGAGGACGAGAAGCAGCGCCTGGACGACCAGCGCACCGAGCTGGAGAACAGCTCCGACCAGGCCGAGGAGGCCCGGAAACAGACGCTGGAGAAGGAACGCCAGCTCGGCATCCTCGCGGGCACCGTCGCGGCACAGGGCCCCGGCATCACGCTGACGATCACCGACCCCGCGCGTGCGGTCGCGCCCGACATGCTGCTCGACGCCCTTCAGGAGCTGAGGGCGGCGGGGGCCGAGGCGATCGAGGTCAACGGGGTGCGGGTGGTGGCCAACACCTACTTCTCCGGGGGCGCCGGGGACGTCCAGGTCGACGGGAAGAAGATCGAAGCGCCGTACGAGTTCACGGTGATCGGCAAGCCGCAGGATCTGGAGCCCGCCCTCAACATCCCCGGCGGCGTGGTCCAGACGCTGGAGAAGGAGCAGGCCACCGTGCTCGTGGAGCGGTCCGACGACATCGTCGTCGACGCCTTGCGACCGGCGCAGCGGCCTGACTACGCTCGGTCGTCCTCCCCGTGATCGGGGCGGGCGTGGGGGCCGGTCGACCGGGTCGGGCGGTTGCGGGGGGTCGCCGCACCGGATTGGTGGTGCGTGGTGGAAACTGTCGGGTGGATACGGACGTTGTGAAGATGTCCGGGTCGGCAGGTGTGTTCAATCAGGGTTCGTCCTGCCCCACGGGCGGGTCTATGTCGGTCAAGGGGAATCGCCCGTGAAGTTGTTTGCGAAGTTGTTCGGGAAGAGTGCACGCGAGGACAGCAACAGTGCTGCCCGCCACCGCGCTCCGCGCCACGCTCAGGGCGAGGAGCAGGAGGCGGAGCGTCCGCTCTTCCGCGACGAGGTGTCCGGAGCCCCGGGGGGTGACGGCGTGTCGGCTGTTGACCCTGCCGGTGCCGGACGCATAGGTTTCGGCGCACCATCAGCCTCGAGTACGGGTGGAGGGTTCACCCCGGAGGGCTCGTCGATGCCGGTCTGTACGAGGTGCGGTCACCGCAACGCGGAGGCCAGCAAGTTCTGCTCCAACTGCGGCACGCCGCTGCGGGGCGGCGTTCCCGAGCGTCCCTCGGAGACGACCTCCACGATCTCCATCTCCGGTCTCGAGGCGTACGAGGCGGAGGCGACCGGTCAGACCTCTCTGCCCTCGCTCTCCCCGGAGGCCCAGGCCGCGGTCGACGCGCTGCCCGCGGGCTCGGCGCTCCTGGTCGTGCGGCGCGGCCCGAATTCCGGCAGCCGCTTCCTGCTCGACAGCGATCTGACCACGGCCGGCCGTCACCCGCAGAGCGACATCTTTCTCGATGACGTGACCGTGTCGCGGCGTCATGTGGAGTTCCGCAGGAGTCCGGAAGGTAGCTTCACCGTGGGTGATGTCGGCAGCCTCAACGGCACCTACGTCAACCGTGAGCGCATCGATTCGGTCCCGCTGTCCAACGGCGACGAAGTCCAGATCGGAAAGTACCGCCTGGTCTTCTATGCGAGCCCGCGGGGCGTGTGACCAGCCCCCGGACTCCGTCCGGGGGGACCCCCAGGAAGGCCCATGCTGCGAACACCGACAGGCGGTGCCGGACACGGCACCGCCACCGCGGAAGCGCGACCGATGAGCATCGGAACGGTGCTCATCCAGCTGCGCGAGGAGTTTCCCGAAGTCACCATCTCCAAGATCCGGTTCCTGGAGGCCGAGGGGCTCATCGAGCCGCAGCGCACTCCTTCCGGATACCGGAAGTTCGCCCCGCGTGATGTGGAGCGCCTGGCCCAGGTGCTCCGGATGCAGCGGGATCACTACCTCCCGCTGAAGGTCATCCGGGAGCACCTGGACGCGCTGGCCCGGGGGGAACAGCCCGTTCTGCCCTCGCCCGGTGCGCAGCGGGACCTCGCCGACGGGGTGTGGGAGGCCGGCCCCGGTGCGCCGACCGCCGCCCGGATCGGGCGGGCCGAGCTGCTCGCGGCCGCCGAGGTCGACGAGGAGCGGCTGACAGAGTGGGAGTCCTACGGGCTCATCGTCCCGTCCCCTGACGGCGGCTACGACGCCGAGATAGTGACCGTCGCCAAGCTGGTGGCGGATCTGGGTCGTTTCGGTCTGGAACCACGTCACCTTCGGGCCATGCGGGCCTCCGCCGACCGGGAGGCGGGACTGGTGGAGCAGGTGGTCGCACCCCTGCGCCGGCACCGTAATCCGCAGACCAGGGCCCATGCCGAGGCCACCGCGAACGAGCTCGCCGAGCTGTCCGTACGGCTGCACGCGGCGCTCGTGCAGAGCGCTCTGCGCACCCGTCTGCACTGACCTCGGCGGTGCCCGACTACCCAAACATGGCGAGCACGTCCTAGGGTTGCTGTGTGAACGAGCTCGACGTTGTCGGTGTCCGGGTGGAAATGCCCTCCAACCAACCGATCGTTCTCCTGCGTGAAGTGGGAGGCGACCGGTACCTCCCCATTTGGATCGGTCCGGGGGAGGCGACCGCGATTGCCTTCGCCCAGCAGGGCATGGCTCCCGCCAGGCCGCTGACCCATGACCTGTTCAAGGATGTCCTCGAGGCCGTGGGCCAGGAGCTCACCGAGGTCCGCATCACGGACCTGCGCGAAGGGGTCTTCTACGCGGAGCTCGTCTTCGCCAGCGGAGTCGAGGTGAGCGCCCGGCCCTCCGACGCCATAGCGCTCGCCCTGCGGACCGGCACGCCGATCTACGGCAGTGACGGCGTGCTGGACGATGCGGGCATCGCGATCCCCGACGAGCAGGAGGACGAGGTGGAGAAGTTCCGCGAATTCCTCGACCAGATCTCTCCGGAGGACTTCGGTACGAACAGCCAGTGACCGTCCCGCAAGGGGGTGCCGTCAGCGCATCCGACAAGCCTTTCCCGGAAACAAGACACGGGAAACCACCCTCAGGGTGATTATCACTCGGCGTGCCGAGTGTGGCGATCGTTGACGCACCCCGAGTGACTGCCTACCTTCGAGTGGGCAGGTCAAGGACGGAGGTCGGCGTGAGAAGCAGCGGCGACGGAGCGGCGGCGGGTGGGCCGTATCCGCAGCACGGCAGTGGAGCCGACCACACCATCAGGCAGCCGGTTCAACCGGCGGCGGTGGCAGCGGGCGGTACGGCAGCGGCGAGCAGTGGCGACGACATCGGCTATCGCGGCCCGACGGCGTGCGCGGCGGCGGGGATCACCTACCGCCAACTGGACTACTGGGCGCGCACGGGGCTGGTCGAGCCCAGTGTGCGCCCGGCCTACGGGTCGGGGACCCAGCGTCTCTACAGTTTCCGGGACGTGGTCCTCCTCAAGATCGTAAAGCGGTTCCTGGACACCGGGGTAGCGCTGCAGAACATCCGCACCACGGTCCAGCATCTGCGGGACCGGGGTTTCCAGGACCTCGAACGCATGACGCTGATGAGCGACGGGGCCACGGTCTACGAATGCTCCTCGCCCGACGAGGTCGTCAGCCTGCTCCAGGGCGGGCAGGGTGTCTTCGGCATCGCCGTCGGCGTCGTCTGGCGCGACGTGGACGCGGCGCTCTCGCAGCTGCACGGCGAGCGGGTCGACACCGGCGAGACGCTCATCGGCCACAACCCCGCGGACGAGCTGGCCCGGCGGCGTAACCGCGCGGGCTGAGCACCCCGGGCCGAGGAGCCCGACGCGACTGTACGACGTGACAGCGCGACCGTACGACGTGACAGGACGACGGACACGGGACGGTCCGATGCCCCACGGGGTGCCGGACCGTCCCGTTGTCAGTGCCGTAGGGCAGCATCGAGGGTGTGAGACCCGCGCCCACCATCCTTCACCTGGACATGGACGCCTTCTACGCCTCGGCGGAGCAGGCGGCCAAACCGAGTCTGCGCGGCAAGGCGGTCGTGGTGGGCGGCCTCGGCCCGCGCGGAGTGGTCGCCACCGCCTCGTACGAGGCCCGGCGCCTGGGCGTGCACTCGGCGATGCCCACCGCGCAGGCCCGGCGGCTCGCACCCAACGCTGCCTACCTGGTGCCCCGCTTCTCGCTGTACCGGACGGTGAGCGACCAGGTGATGGAGCTGCTGGGGCGGCTGTCCCCCCTGGTGGAGCCGCTCAGCCTGGACGAGGCCTTCGTGGACCTGGAGGCCGGCGGGACGGCGGACGACTCGGCCTCGGCCCGTGCCACGGGGGAGGGGCTGCGGGCCGCCATCCGGGCGGTGACCGGCCTCAGCGGATCCGTCGGACTCGCGGGCTCCAAGATGCTCGCCAAGATCGCCTCCGAGGAGGCCAAGCCCGACGGGCTGCTCCTCATCGAGCCGGGTACCGAGCGCGAGCTGCTCGCCCCCATGTCCGTACGCATCCTGCCGGGGGTCGGCCCGGCCACCGGCGACCATCTCCGGCGCGCGGGGATGACCACCGTCCACGACCTGGCCGAGGCAGGTGAGGCGGAGCTCGTACGGCTGGTCGGCAAGGCCCACGGCCACGGGCTCCACCGGATGGCGCTGGGCCTCGACGACCGGCCGGTGGTCGCCGAACGGGACGCCAAGTCCGTATCGGTGGAGGACACCTTCGACGTGGACCTGCACGACCGGGTGCGGGTGCGTGCCGAGGTCGAGCGGCTGGCCGTGCGGTGCGTGGAGCGGCTGCGCGCCGCCGACCGGTCGGGCCGCACGGTGGTGCTGAAGGTGCGCCGCTACGACTTCTCCACCCTGACCCGCTCCGAAACGCTCAGAGGCCCCACGGACGACCCCACGGTGGTCCGCGAGGCGGCGGCGCGGCTGCTGGAGTCCGTCGACACCACGGGCGGCGTACGGCTCCTGGGGGTCGGGGTCACGGGGCTCGCCGACTACACCCAGGAGGACCTGTTCGCCCAGGCCGCCGATGCCCGGGAGCTCGCGCAGCGGGACCGGGAGCACTACGCGCCGGCCGCGGAGGAGCCCGTTCCGGAGCCCGAGGCGGACAGCGCCGATCAGCTCGCCGCGCGGCGCTGGCCGGCCGGACACGACGTGCACCACGAGGAGCACGGGCACGGCTGGGTGCAGGGCAGCGGGATCGGCCGGGTCACCGTCCGGTTCGAGGAACCGTGGAGCGCGCCCGGCCGGGTCCTCACCTTCCGGATCGACGACCCGCTGCTTCGGCCCGCCGATCCGCTGCCGCTCGTCCGCGAGAGTCCTGACTACTCCTCCTGGCCGGCCAGCCTGCCGAAGTCCCGGTCGTCGGGGGCCGCGGCCTCCGGGGGCGGGGAGTCCAGCCCGTAATGCCGGTAGAGCTGCAGTTCCTGTTCGGGCGAAAGGTGCCGGCCGACGCCGAAGTCCGGCGCGCCCTTGATCAACGCCCGGTCGAAGGGGACGCGCAAAGCGTCCTCGACGAATTCGCTGGGCTCCAGCGGGACGAAGGCGTCCCTGCTGAACAGGCCGGTGCGCACGGCAGCCCACTCGGGCACCCCGGTCGCGTCGTCGAGATAGACCTCATCCACCGTTCCGATCTTGGCGCCCTTGCGATCGAAGGCCTTGCGGCCGATCAGGCGGCGCGGATCGATGTCCGTCTGCACGGTGCCTCCCACTGGTCGCGGACTGCTCACGGCGGTCCTGTCGCTCCACCAGCACCAGACAAATGCAGATCCGTGGTGTCGGCCACTCGAGAGCTCCGGCGCGGAGGCCGCTGGTACGCTGGCAGTGGCTGCTGACCCCGTGCGGGAGAGTCCTCCGGTGGAGAATCCGGAGGCGCCGAAGGAGCAACTCCTCCCCGGAATCTCTCAGGCCCCCGTACCGCACGGACGAGGTCACTCTGGAAAGCAGGGCGGATCCGTGCGGGCGCAGGCCCGGGTGGACCCTGACCCTCACCGACGGTGAAAGTCGGCACGCCCCCGGGCGGGCCGGTGAAGCTCTCAGGTTGAGATGACAGAGGGGGAGGCCGTCCGGGCACCCGCGCCGTGGTGCCCCTCGCAGGTCGTGACAGACCAGGAGGCCTCCACCATGACCCCCCGTCGCACTCCGCTCTCCCAGCTGGAGCAGGGCATTCCGTTCGAGCAGCGCCACATAGGGCCCGATGCCGAGGCCCAGGCGAAGATGCTCGCCCAGGTCGGCTACGGCTCCCTCGACGAGCTGACCGCCGCCGCGGTGCCCGACGTGATCAAGAGTGCGGAGGCCCTGAACCTTCCCTCGGCGCGCACCGAGGCGGAGGTGCTGGCCGAGCTGCGCTCGCTGGCCGACCGCAACGAGGTGCTGGCCCCGATGATCGGCCTCGGCTACTACGGCACCTTCACCCCGCCCGTCATCCTGCGCAACGTCATGGAGAACCCCGCGTGGTACACGGCCTACACGCCGTACCAGCCGGAGATCTCCCAGGGCCGCCTCGAAGCCCTCCTGAACTTCCAGACGATGGTCGCCGAGCTGACCGGGCTGCCCACCTCCGGCGCCTCCCTGCTCGACGAGGGCACCGCGGCCGCCGAGGCGATGGCCCTCGCCCGGCGCGTCGGCAAGGTCAAGAAGGGCGTCTTCCTGGTCGACGCCGACACCCTGCCCCAGACCGTCGCGGTCATCGAGACCCGCGCCGAGCCCACCGGTGTCGAGGTCGTCGTCGCCGACCTGAGCGAGGGCATCCCCGCCGAGATCGCCGAGCGCGGCATCTTCGGCGTCCTGCTCCAGTACCCGGGTGCCTCCGGTGCCGTCCGCGCCATCGGGCCCGTCATCGAGCAGGCCCACGAACTGGGCGCGATCGTCACCGTCGCCGCCGATCTGCTGGCCCTCACGGTGCTCACCTCGCCCGGCGCGCTCGGCGCCGACATCGCGGTCGGCACCACCCAGCGCTTCGGCGTGCCGATGGGCTTCGGCGGCCCGCACGCCGGCTTCATGGCGGTCCGCGAGAAGTTCGCCCGCTCCCTGCCCGGCCGCCTCGTCGGCGTCTCCGTCGACGCCGACGGCAACAAGGCCTACCGCCTGGCCCTCCAGACCCGCGAGCAGCACATCCGCCGCGAGAAGGCCACCAGCAACATCTGCACCGCGCAGGTCCTGCTCGCCGTGATGGCCGGGATGTACGCCGTCTACCACGGCCCCGAGGGGCTGCGGACGATCGCCCGCCGCACCCACCGTTACGCCGCGATCCTCGCCGACGGTCTCCGTAGCGCCGGGGCCGACGTCGTGCACGGCGCGTTCTTCGACACCCTGACCGTCCGGGCCCCCGGCAAGGCGGCCGGCATCGTCGCCGACGCCCGCGAGCGCGGGGTCAACCTCCGCCTCGTCGACGCCGACCACGTCTCCATCGCCTGCGACGAGACCACCACCCGCTCCCAGATCTCCGCCGTCTGGGCGGCCTTCGGCGCCGAGGGCGATGTCGAGGCGCTGGACGCCACGGTCGCCGACGCGCTGCCCGAGGCGCTGCTGCGCTCCGACGACATCCTGACCCACCCGGTCTTCCACCAGCACCGCTCCGAGACCGCGATGCTGCGCTACCTGCGCAAGCTCGCCGACCGCGACTACGCGCTGGACCGCGGCATGATCCCGCTCGGCTCCTGCACCATGAAGCTGAACGCGACCGCCGAGATGGAGTCGATCACCTGGCCCGAGTTCGGCGCACTGCACCCCTTCGCACCGGCCGAGCAGGCGCAGGGCTTCCTCACCCTCATCCGTGAGCTGGAGGAGCGCCTGGCGGAGGTCACCGGCTACGACGCGGTGTCCATCCAGCCCAACGCGGGCTCCCAGGGCGAGTTCGCCGGTCTGCTGGCCGTCCGGGCATACCACCGGGCCAACGGCGACGACCAGCGCACCGTCTGCCTCATCCCGTCCTCCGCGCACGGCACCAACGCCGCCAGCGCCGTCATGGCGGGCATGAAGGTCGTCGTGGTGAAGACCGCCGACGACGGCGAGGTCGACATCGCGGACCTGCGCGCCAAGATCGAGCTGCACCGCGACGAGCTGGCCGTCCTCATGATCACCTACCCGTCCACGCACGGGGTGTTCGAGGAGCACGTCGCCGACATCTGCGGCGAGGTGCACGACGCGGGCGGCCAGGTGTACGTCGACGGCGCCAACCTCAACGCGCTGGTCGGGCTCGCCAAGCCCGGCAAGTTCGGCGGCGACGTCTCCCACCTGAACCTGCACAAGACCTTCTGCATCCCGCACGGCGGCGGCGGCCCCGGCGTCGGCCCGGTCGGTGTCCGCGCCCACCTCGCCCCGTACCTGCCCAACCACCCGCTCCAGCCCGGCGCGGGCCCGGAGACCGGTGTGGGCCCGATCTCGGCCGCCCCCTGGGGCTCCGCGGGCATTCTGCCGATCTCGTGGGCGTACGTCCGTCTGATGGGCGGCGAGGGCCTCAAGCGGGCCACGCAGGTCGCCGTGCTGGCCGCGAACTACATCGCCAAGCGCCTGGAGCCGCACTTCCCGATCCTGTACAACGGCCCGGCCGGACTGGTCGCGCACGAGTGCATCGTGGACCTGCGCCCGATCTCCAAGGCGACCGGCGTCTCCATCGACGACGTCGCCAAGCGCCTGATCGACTACGGCTTCCACTCGCCGACCATGTCGTTCCCGGTGGCCGGCACGCTGATGATCGAGCCGACCGAGAGCGAGGACCTCGCGGAGCTCGACCGGTTCTGCGACACCATGATCGCGATCCGCGCCGAGATCGAGAAGGTCGCGTCGGGGGAGTGGAGCGCGGACGACAACCCGCTGACCAACGCCCCGCACACCGCCGCCGCGCTCGGCGGTGACTGGGAGCACGGCTACAGCCGCGAGGAGGCCGTCTTCCCGGCCGGCGTCTCCGCCGCCGACAAGTACTGGCCGCCGGTGCGCCGCATCGACGGGGCCTTCGGCGACCGGAACCTGGTCTGCTCCTGCCCGCCGCTGGACGAGTACGACAACTGAATCAGCCTGTCACAGGGCGTGCGCCGGGAGCGGCGCGCGCCGGACATGCGTCGGGGCCGGTGCGGAGATCTCTCCGGGCCGGCCCCTTTTTCCGTATGGCTTCTTCCGTACGGCCGCTCTCAGGCGGCCTTCACCGCGCGGCCGGCTGCCAGCGGCCGGTGCGGGGCGATGATCTGCCCGTCGGGCAGCAGTTCGCCGGTGTCCTCGAAGAGCAGGACGCCGTTGCACAGGAGGCTCCACCCCTGTTCGGGGTGGTGGGCGCTCAGGCGGGCGGCCTCCCGGTCGGGCGAATCAGCGGTGGGGCAGGGTGGCTGGTGCTGGCACATGGATGGGTTCTTTCGCTGCGTCGAGTCGAATGTCCTGCGGCTGGATGAGTCGTTCATGGCCGCCCCCGTATCAGTCGGTCCGGTCCCAGTGTTGCCCTACGGGGAAGATTCCGCAGGGATTTCGCTGCAGCACCCGTACTCCTCCCATGACGCATCACCCGCGCGGACGGTTCACCGCAACTGCACGGTCCCTTTGGGTGGTTCGGGGTGGCCGGATGGGGCTAGTCCGAGCGGGCAGCACAGCGCCCCCGCAGTGCCCCCCTTCCGTCGCCCGGCGTGCTGAGGGCGGATGAGGGGCGCCACGGGGGCGCTGTGCCGGGCCGGCGTCGGTCAGGCCGAGCTGAGGAGCGGCCCGGGGGCCACCCGCAGCGAGATGACGGGCAGCAGATCGGCGACCCGGTGCGGGCGGTGCGCGGCGATGCCCGGCGGGGCCGGAGCCAGGGGCACCAGGACGTCCGTCGGAGCGAGCACCCCGCCGGAGGGATCGGCCTCGGTGTCGCCGTGCAGCCACAGGGTGAGCATGTACAGCTCCGGGATGGACAGCAGCCGCGCCTGGCAGCCGGTGGCCGACGCCTCCGCCTGCCGGACGGCCAGTTCCGTCGAGGCGAGGTAGGGGCCTTCGAAGAAGTGCGAGAAGGTCCAGCCGTCGGGGGTGAGCACGGTGTCCGCCGCGGCGACCGCGCGGCCCTCGCTCCGGATCAGGAAACGCCAGGCCGCCAGGCGGGTCAGCGGCGCGGCCCCGGTGGGGGCGATCCGGTCCAGCACATGGACGGGAAGCGGTAGTTCGGGGCTCAGCGGTCCCTGGACGGACCGGAGAGCGGAGGTGCGGGCTTCGCGGACGGCGGTGGGAGAACCGAGGGCCGCGAGAACGCTGCGCAGGGCGGGCGCGGGAGCCGAGGGAACATGCAGCGGCATAGTGGGTCGCCTCTCACTTCGGAGACACGGTGGAGCTTGGGCGGGTGCAGACGGCGCTGTCGGCGTGCGGGCCAGAGGAGGCCGGTGACGGGCGAGTCGTATCAACTCTCTGCCTCGTTGAGCGGAGTTTATATGACGCGTGTTCACACAGTGTTTCCGCTAGCAGTCGGGGATATGCCACGCAAGGCGTCATCCGGCCTTCGAAACGCGGTATTCCTGAGGATTTGATCTGCCGCGGCCGACTCCGACCTGGCACCCTTCCGGTGGTACGGACGGCCGAAACTCATCGGTGTTTTCACCACGCATGATCCAGCTGAAAATGCCCCGTGCCGCATGCCTTGGGAATGTGCCCCCGGTCTCCTGCAACCAGACTATCGGGTATCGGAGGCCCGTGGGGGCGTTACGGATCACTCTCGCTGGGCATTATCGATCGTGATGCGCGGCCTGGGCCGCGGGCCGCCCACTGGAGGAGGGACCCCTCGATGGGGGAGAAGGTCGTGGCGGGAGCCGTTGACCTGTCCGATCGACAGGAGTACCGGACGAAGCTCAACCGGTGCCTGGAGGGGCTGGGGAGGCTTCTGGAGGAGCGGAGGTTCGACCGTCCGCGGAACCTGATGGGGCTGGAGATAGAGCTGAATCTCGCGGGTTCCGACGGGCTGCCCCGGATGATGAATCAGCAAGTGCTCCGACGCATCGCGAGCCGGGATTTCCAGACCGAACTGGGGATGTTCAATCTCGAAGTGAATATCGTTCCGCACCGCCTCGGCGGCCGGGTATTCGATCAGCTCTCGGAGGAGTTGCGGACCGGCCTCGCCTATGCGCACCGGAAGGCGGGGGAGGTCGACGCGGGGATCGTGATGATCGGAATCCTGCCCACCCTGGGGGAGCACGACGTGGTGTCCGCGAATCTCTCGGACGTGGACCGCTACACCCTGCTCAACGACCAAATGGCGGCCGCCCGGGGGGAGGATTTCGCCCTGGATATCGAGGGCGTCGAGCGATTGGTCTGCACCTCGCCCTCGATCGCCCCGGAGTCGGCCTGCACCTCGGTCCAGCTGCATCTCCAGGTGACACCGGCCCGGTTCGCCGACGTCTGGAACGCCGCGCAGGCGATCACCGGCGTCCAGATCGCGCTGGGAGCCAACGCCCCGTTCCTGTTCGGCAAGGAGCTGTGGCGCGAGTCCCGGCCGCCCCTGTTCCAGCAGGCCACCGACGTACGGCCGCCGGAGCTGGCGAACCAGGGCGTACGCCCCAGGACCTGGTTCGGGGAGCGCTGGATCAGCTCCGCGCACGAGCTGTTCGAGGAGAACCTGCGGTACTTCCCCCCGCTCCTGCCGATCTGCGACGACGAGGACCCCCTGGAGGTGCTGGACGGGGGCGGGGTGCCCGAGCTGGGCGAGCTGGTGCTGCACAACGGCACCGTCTACCGCTGGAACCGCCCGGTGTACGGGATCGCCGACGGTGTTCCCCATCTGCGGGTGGAGAACCGCGTCCTGCCCGCCGGGCCGACGGTCACCGACGTGATCGCCAACGCCGCGTTCTACTACGGGCTCGTCCGGGCGCTCGCCGAGGAGTCCCGGCCGGTGTGGAGCCGGCTGCCGTTCGAGGCCGCCGAGGAGAATTTCACCGAGGCCTGCCGGCACGGCATCGAGGCCGAGCTGCTCTGGCCCCGGCCGGGCCGTTCCGGCGGGCTGGCCAGGGTCCCCGCCGTACAGCTGGTTCTGGAGGAACTGCTGCCGCTGGCCGCCGCCGGTCTGGACGCCTGGCACATCGAGCCCGCGGACCGGGACCGCTATCTCGGCGTGATCGAGGAGCGGTGCAGGCGGCGCGTCAACGGGGCCTCCTGGCAGGTCGCCACGTACGACCGGGCCCTGGACGCCGGGCTCGGGCGGGAGGCGGCACTCGCGGCCATGACGCGGCGCTACGCCGAGCTGATGCACGCGGGGGAGCCGGTGCACACCTGGCCGGTGGGCTTCCCGGCGCCCTGAGGGCGGTCATACGCGGGGAGCGACGGGACCGGACCGGCCGGTGGACCCGTCGCTCCGGTGCGGTGCGGTGCGGCGGGTCGGGACCGTTGTCACGCTGCGGTCGGTCAGGACCTCGTTCCGGTGCGGTCGGTCGGGACCCTCGTTCCGGTGCGGTGCGGCCGGGCCCGCAGCGCCGGTGCGGTGTGGCCGCTTCGGGCCCCTCACTCCTGGGCGGCGCGTCCGTTCTGACCCGCCGCCATGATGGCCTGGAGGATCACCGCCTGGATCTCCGCCGGGTCGCTCACCTCGTAGCCGTCGCCGCCGGTGACCCGGGCGATCTCGGCGACCTCGTCGCGGTCCGCGTCCGGGCCCACCGCGATCGCGATGACCGGGACGGGGCGCTCCGGATCGACGAGCGCCTTCAGCTCCGTGATGAGGCCGCTCCGCGAGATGCCGTTCGTGTCCTGGTTGGAGCCGTCGGTGAGGATCACCAGGGCGTTGAACTTCCCTTTCACATACGTCGACCTGGCCTCCTTGTACGAGGCCAGCGTGGTGTCGTACAGCCCGGTGGCGCCGCCGGGCACCGGCTGGAGCCCCGCGAACGCCGCTGTGAGTTTCTCGCGGTGGGTTCCGCCGCCCGCCGCCGGGTCGCCGAGCCGCTTCGTCTCCATGAGCCGCCGGAAGTCCTTCTCGCCGTCCAGCGTGGTGGCGAACTCCCACAGCCCGATCTCGTCGTCGGGCGTGAACTGGTCCAGCGCCTGGATCAGCGAGTCCTTGGTGACGTCCATCCGGGACTGGTTCCGCCCCGGCACGAGCGTCGCCATGGAGCCCGAAGCGTCGACCACCGTGGTCAGCCGGGCGCTCTGCACGGTGATCGTCCACATCCCCAGCGTCTCCTGGAGCGCCTCGGCCGAGGGCGCCTCGGCGGCCGGTTCCGCGTACGGCTGGGGCTTCCTGCCGCCGGCCGCCGCGACGAGGGAGTCCTCCGCACTGCCGTCACCGGCCCGGAACCCGTGCTCGGCGAACGTGGCCCGAGCCTCCCGGTCGCCCAGCAGGTTCATGAAGCGCAGGGCCGCGCGGGACTCCGCGGTGCTCAGCCGTGGCTCGTTCACCAGCGTGTACGGGTAGTCCAGCAGCGGAGTGCCGTCCTCCGGGTAGAAGAGGTCCAGCTTGCCGGCGCCGGTCGCCTCCGCGTTGTGGGCGAAGGCAGCCTGTTCGGAGATCAGGACCGCCTGGTTGCGCTTCGGATTGCCCTCCTCGGCCCCGGACGTGCTCCGCGCCAGGGTCTCCAGCACCTGTGCATCGCCGTCCGACATCCGCTCGGCGAGCACCTTCGCGGTCTGGGCGACCCGGGTGTCGCTGTCCCCGCCCTGCCGTGCGGACGAGGCGCCGATGCCGGCGAGCGCCAGCAGCCCGGTGGCGCTGCGCGCCGGGTCGGCGGCACCGAGGCGTACCCGGTTCGAACCGAGCGCCCCGGCGACCAACTCGGCCCAGGTGTACGCCTTACGGGGCCAGCCCAGGGCCCGTGAGGCGGACGGCACCATGGCGAGGGCCACGGGGGAGGAGGCCACCGAGTCGGACGGCGAGACGGGGATGCCCTCGCCCAGCCCCTTGGCCCGCTCCAGCCACAGATCGGAGTCGGGCAGCCAGACCTGGAAGTCGGGTTCCGCGTCTCCTGCCGCGAGGGCTTCGGCGACCTTGTGCGCATCGCGGGCCAGCACCTCCACGGCGAGGCAGCGGCCGTCGGCCTTCACCTCGTCGGCGCGGGCCTGCTCGGCTATGGAACGTACGGCGGGGGCGATGTCCGGGGACGCGACCACGGACAGGTGCACCGCGGAGTCCTCGCAGGACTCGGAGAACGACAACAGGCCGCCCTTGGCCGCGACAGCCGTTCCCGTCGCCACGGCGAGGACGAGCAGGGTGGCGATGGCGACCGTACGACGTCGGCGCCGGGTGCTCGGGTGGCCCCGGCGTCCCTCCGCCGCGTGGCTGTCGGGCAAGCTATGACGTCCCATGTCGGTGGTACCCCTCCTTGAGGATCAAACAAGGAAAAGGGGGACCCGACCATCAGTGATGGTGGTCGTCCCCCGGCCTGTCGCGCATGATCTTCGTACCTGTATTCGAGACCCTGGCGGGACGGTCGGTGGGATGAGACGCGATTGCAGAACAAAAGGCAGGTGTGCAGGTGGAGGCCGGGCGCGTGGCTGAATATTGTCCCCAAGAGGCCGTGTCACGAAGGATCCTGCGGTCCGAGGTGGTGCTGGTCCTGGCGCTCTCCCTGGGCGCCAGCGCACTGTCGGCCCTCATCAGTTTCATCGGATCCCTGACGAAACCGGGAGGATTGAAGGACCAGGCGGCGACGCTCAACGGCTCGTACGCTCCGGGCCGCCCATGGCTTGATCTGGCATGGCAAATGTTCGGGATCGCAACGGCTCTGGTGCCGGTCGCGCTGGTCGCGCATCTGCTGATCCGGGAGGGGGCGGGCCTGCGGGCCATTGGCTTCGACCGTACGAAGCCCTGGTTCGACCTCGGCCGGGGAACCCTCGTCGCGGCCGGCATCGGCAGCGCCGGCCTCGCCTTCTACCTCGTGGCCCGTGCCACCGGATTCAACCTGACGGTCGTTCCCGAGTCCCTGCCCGACGTCTGGTGGAAGTTCCCCGTACTGATTCTCTCGGCGATCCAGAACTCCGTGGTGGAGGAGGTCATCGTCGTCGGGTATCTGCTGCGCAGGCTCGGGCAGTTGGGCTGGACGCCGATGGCCGCCCTGGTGGCCAGCTCCGTACTGCGCGGGTCCTACCACCTGTACCAGGGGATCGGCGGCTTCATCGGCAACGTGGTGATGGGCGTCGTCTTCGTGCTGCTCTACCGGCGCTGGGGCCGGGTGGGCCCGCTGGTCGTCGCGCACGCGCTCCTGGACATCGGGGCGTTCGTCGGGTACGCGCTGCTCGCGGGCCGGGTGGACTGGCTGCCGACGCCGTAGGGGAACGCCCCCGGGGCCGGAGCCGCTCCGGGGGCCGGAACCCCGTAGGGGGCGCTTCGGGGGGTCAGAAGGTGGTGAGCAGTTCGCCGTCGATCACCGTGACCGCGGCACCGGTCAGCAGGGTGCGCTCACCGCGCAGCGCGGTGCGGACCAGCCCCGAGCGGGCGGACGCCTGGAGCCCGGTGAGGTCGTCGCGGCCGAGGCGGGCCGACCAGAAGGGGGCCAGCGCGGTGTGGGCGCTGCCGGTGACCGGGTCCTCGTCGATGCCGACGCCGGGGAAGAAGCCGCGCGAGACGTAGTCGTAGCCCCCGGTGGGGGCCTCGGCAGCGGCGGTGGCGATCACGCCGCGCCGGGAGTGGGCCGCCAGGGCGGCGAAGTCCGGGGCGAGCGCTCGTACGGTCGCCTCGTCGCGGAGCTCGACGAGCAGGTCGCCGATGTGCTCGCCGGTGTCGTGCACCGAGACGGGGTCGGCCCCGAGGGCATCGGCGAGTCCGTACGGCACCGGCTCCTCGGACAGCGGGGAGGTCGGGAAGTCCAGGGTGAGGGAGCCGTCCGGGTGGGCGGTCGCGCTGAGGATCCCGCAGCGCGCGGTGAAGCGCACCGGGCCCGTGGCCAGGCCCGCGGTGTGCAGGACGTGGGCGGTGGCGAGCGTCGCGTGCCCGCACATGTCGACCTCGGTGACCGGGGTGAACCAGCGCAGCGCCCAGTCGGCCGTGCCGCCCGGCGGCAGCGGGTGGGCGAAGGCCGTCTCGGAGAGGTTGACCTCTGCGGCGATCTCCTGAAGGCGTTCGGCGGCCGGGAACGCGCCGCCCTCCAGCAGGAGCACGCCGGCGGGGTTGCCGGAGAAGGGGCGGTCGGTGAACGCGTCGACGATGCGAATCCTCATGTGCCGACCGTAGGGCGGCGGCGCGGGGAGCGGCCAAGGCCAATTCGCGGTGTCTGGCTCCTGCGCCGTCGAACGGACCGGTTCAGACGGGCCGGGGGGTGTCCGTACGGAGGCGCCGACGGCGGTCCGGGCCGCGCGTGGCCTTGTGGCACACGTCAAAGCGGGAGCCCTTCGGTGGGCTGGTCCCAGGAGTCGCAGGAGTCGCAGGAGTCGAGGGAGTCGCGGGAGTCGCAGGGAACGAGCGAAGGCGTCGCGTCCGCCGGTCCGGCCCTGTTCGTGCCGGACCGGCGGCGAGGCCGCGTCAGGCGACGGCGGTGCCCTCCAGCTCGACCATCAGCCCGGGGAGCGCGAGCCGGGTCACCCCGAGCATCGTGCTGGCCGGGGCCACCCCGGCCGCGCCCAGCCGTCCCGCCAGCGTGCCGTAGTGCTGGAAGAGCAGATCGACGTCGGTCGTGTAGACGTTGAGCCGGACGAGGTTCGCGAGAGACATGCCGGCCTCGCCCAGGACGGCCTCCAGATTGTCGACGCTCAGCGCCAACTGGGCCGCCAGGTCGCCGTCGTGCCGGGGCTTGCCGTCTTCGCCGGTCGCGGTCTGCCCGGCGATGTACAGGGTCCGGGACTGTCCGGAGACGAGCTCGCCCTGGTTGAAGCCCAGGTCGACTGACCAGGTCACCGGGTTGACGGCTGTTCGTTCCACTGCCACTTCAGCTCCGTTCGATCGAGGGGGTGCGCACATGTCCGCGTGCGTACGTCGCGAGGGGAGCCTCCCAAGCAATGACGACACCCTCGGTCAGGTATTCGCTAGGGTTCCCGCATGCGTGCCGACCGACTGGTCTCGCTGGTCCTGCTGTTGCGTCAGCGCGGCCGGCTGACCGCCGACACCCTGGCCCGCGAGCTGGAGGTGTCCACCCGCACGGTGCTGCGCGACATCGAGGCGCTGTCCTCGGCCGGCGTCCCGGTCTACGCCGAACGCGGCCGGCACGGGGGGTTCGCGCTGCTGCCCGGGTTCCGGACCGAGCTCACCGGGCTGAACCACGACGAGGCCCTCGCCCTGCTGGCCGCCGGATCGGGGCGCGGGGAGCAGGTGTTCGGGCTCGGGGCGGCGCTCGCCTCGGCCATGCGGAAGGTGGTCGACGCGCTGCCCGAGAGCCATCAGGCCGCCGCGGGCGACGCGGCCCAGCGGTTCCTCGTCGATCCGGAGACCGATCTGCTCTCCCGCCGCACGGTCACCGACGAGGTGCCCGACGCCACCATGATGGCGGTCCGCCGCGCCGTGCTCGCCGGGCGCAAGCTGCGTATCCACTACGCGGCCACGGGCCGGGCACCGCAGTGGCGCACGGTGGACCCGATCGGCCTGGTGACCGTACGGGACCGGGGATATCTGCTGGCCACGCGATCCGGCGAGGACCGCACCTACCGCCTGTCGCGCGTGCTGGCGGCGGAGGAACTGCCCGAGGCGGCGGAGCGGCCGGACCGCGTCGACCTGGACCGGATCTGGCGGGAACGTTCCGCGCGGTTCCTCTCCGACGACCACATCACCGCGCTGGTACGGGTGAGCCCGCTGCGACGGGAAGAACTGCTGCGTACCGTGCGGGCCGTCCGCGCGGAGGGCCCCGAAGCGGACGGCTGGTCGCGGCTGGAGGTGACTTTCCAGGACGCCCGGCACGCCGAATGGGCGTTGTGGCAGCTCGGTACGGACGCGGAAGCCCTGGCTCCGCAGTCCTTGCGCAGCGCCTTGCGCGACCGGGCGGCCACGATCGTGGACCGCTACGGGGACGCGCCCTGAGGGAAGGGGCGTGCACGGGGCCGTCTCATGAAGGCCCGGTCTGCCCGGTCTGCCGGTCCCGCCTGTCTTCCCCGGTCTGCCCGGTCTGGCCGGTCACAGTCCGGGGATTCCGTTTCGCCGCAGGTGCAGTTCGGATCGGACGAGTTCGAGGAGACGGCCGGCCCAGTTGCGGCCGCGGCCGCCGTTGTCGCCCCAGAAGGCCGACTCCATGTCGTCGTAGATCAGGGTGGCGTCGTCCGTCGCCAACAGGATCTCGGCCAGCTCGAAATGCTGGTCGTACTTGGCGCGGAGCAGGCCGGTCATGACGGCGGCCCGGCGGTGCTCCCAGCCCTCACGGCGGGGTGCCGCGGCCGCGAGCCGGCGTGCCGCGGCAGCGGTGTCCGCCGCGGTGATCGCGCTGCTGACCTCCGGCTGCGCGACCGACAGGGCCCAGTAGGCGTGGGCGACAGAGGGGTGGAGGACTTCCCCGACGGTGATGGGGGCGGGGTAGTCGTTACGCAGTCCGCGGTGGCCGGGGTCGGCCACCGGCTTGTTCGGATACGACTGGTAGAGGTGGATCGGGGGTGCGTGCGGGGTCGCCGGTCCGTCCGCCGGGACGCGCTTGTCGTGTTCCCGCCTCCAGTGGGCGCGCTCCTCGAAGTACGCGAGGGCCCTGTCGTAACTCTCCTGCGAGACCGGAGGGTCGCCCGGCAGGTAGGTCCGGCCCCCGAGCCCGGCCACCAGAACCCGCAGCGGCCAGTCCTTGCTGTCCATGTCGCCCAGCGCCGAGCGGCGCCGGGAAGCCGGGACGGCGAGGAACGCGGCCTCCGCCGCGGCTCGGTTCTCCTCGGTCCGGTCTGCGAGGAAGACGTCGACGGCTGCCAGGCAGCGGCCGGTCGAGTCGGGCCGTTCGTTCAACTGGTCGATGGTGTCGCGGACTTCGGCGATGACCAGTTCCGGGGTGAGCCGGCTCCGCGGCTCGCCGAACTTCCAGCTCGCCAGATGGTGCGCGGATGCCTCCGCACCGTCCGGGAGGGTGGTGGCCACCCAGCCGGTCCGCAGCTTCTCCTCGAACTCCTCGATCGTGACCAGGCCCCAGCAGTCGATGAGTCCGTCGGCGTAGATGAAGAGGTCGGTGAGGAAGTACCTGCCGTTGCGGATGAAGGCGTGCCGCCAGGTTCCGGGTATGCGGACGCCGTCCGCGACGCGATAGGTGATCCGTCTGCCGATCATCCCGCGATTGTGCCGCAGGGGTCGTCGGGCGGACCTTGATTTCCGGCGCCGAAGCTCGATCGCCCGTTGCCGGACGTCATGTGCGGCGGGGCATGGCTCCGTCCCGCCGGAGGTAGAGGTCGCGCAGCAGGGAGATCTCGGCGCCGTGGTGGATCAGCTCCCTGTTGACGTGCAGGACCCTGTTCTCCATGGGAAACCGCTCGGGACCCACCGCGGGCGGGTCGTCCAGGTCGGCGTCCGAGAGCTTGCGGACCCCCGTGTTCCATCTCCCGTACATCTCATCGAACTGTTCCAGGGCCTCGTCGGCGGTCCCCGCGTAGGCGAATGTCCGGGAGTCGACGTCCTGGCCGCCGAAATACCATCCGACCCGATAGCCCAGGCACGAGACGATGATGTGCGCCAGCCGCCAGGCGATCGTGGTCACCGGCGCGGGCGTCGGCACCAGGTCGGGGGGCGCGGAGTCCATCGTCCATTCCCCCGAGCCTGCCGGCATCGGTGCGGCCGACGTACCACGTGGCCGGATGCTCCAGCAGTCACGCACCGGCTCCCAGAAGTACTCCTCGTCGGTGAGGCCGTCCAGCCGTGGCCGCAGGTTCTTGTGCCAGTACCAGTCCAACTGGTCCGCGAGCTGCTCGCTTCGTGTCATCGCCGCACACTACAGACCCGCCGAGCGGAGTGATCGTCGCCGTCCGCGGCGTGGTGACGTGCGGGCGTCGATGCCGGCTCTGCTGAAGGACCGCCCGATGCACGGTTACGAGATGATCCAGGAGATCGGTGCGGGAGTGGGTCAGGGAGTGACGAGCCCGCCGAGCTTTCGCAGCGACTCCTGGAGCGCCGCCGTCGCGGAGTCCGTGAGCTTGCCGCCCATCAGTGAGACCGCCGCGCCGGTGAACTCCCCGTCGATGCGCACCGTTGTGGCGTCGCCCTCCGGAGTCAGGGCGTACCGCATGGCCAGGCTGACCCCCATCGGGCCCTTGCCGCGGGTCGCCAGCAGGCGGCCCTGCTCCAGGGCGTCGACCGTCCAGGTCACCTCGGCCGGGAAGCCCATGAGCTTCATGTTCTCCTCGTAGGTGGCCCCGGCCTTCAGCTCGGCCGGGCCGCCCCCGGGGAAGCCGGTGTGGGTGGCGTTCCACTCCCCGTACGACGAGAAGTCCGTCAGGCGGTCCCAGACCTTCTCGGCGGGTGCCTCGATGCGTGCCTCGGCGCTGACTTCGGCCATGCGACCACCCCTGGTTCGTCCGGTATCGGTGTCGCGGAACGTAGCGGGGGGTGCGCCAACATTCAATACTGATGAATCATCAGATCTGCTGGGGTTGCCGGTGCCGCCAGATCACCGCGGCGTCGAAGCGGTCCGACGCGCGGGGGTGGGGTCCGTCGTCGTGGCAGTGGAACGCCGTCCAGAAGAGATCGGCGGGCAGGGCGTCGCCGGGTGCGTACACGCGGTAGACGTACTGCAGCCCGTCCTGGGCGAGCAGGGCGACCATCCAGAACACCCGTTCCTCCCCTCCCGTCCCTGCTGTGTGCGTTGTGGCGTGAGGGACGTGCGCGCGGGGGGCCGCGGTTGCCGCGGGGGCGTGCGATGCAAGGCGGCGCGCGCCCCGGGAGCCCGATGGTTGCCTCCCCCGGCACGATCTCATCCGCAAGGATGACGGACCGTGCCACTGTCCCCAACTTCGGTGGGATGCCCAATGGGTCGTCCCGGCGATGCCTTCCGGCTTCGGGACTGATGGGGTAGAGGTGTGCAAAACCGGACGCCGCGGATACCTGAGCAGCCCGCACCGAACCACCCCGGACCCGATGCCCGCTTCACCGACGAACAGGCGGCGGTGCTGACCGGTGCGCGCAGGCGTGCGCTGCGGGACGGGGACCGCCAGATCGACACCGCCCATCTTCTTCACTCGCTGATCGAGACGGACCCCGATGTCCGTGAGGCCTTCGACGGCGGACCGCAGCTCGCCAGGGTGCTCGGCTATCTCGTTCAGCGCAGCATCGGTTACGGGCTCCGATGGCAGGGCTCCGTCGAGGACTCCGGGGCCGTTCCCGTGGTGCGCGACCCGGCCGCCGACGGCTGGTCGCCCTCGGCGCTGGCCGCGATGGACGACGCGCTGTACCGCGCGGCGTCGCGTGGCGAGGACCGGGCCCGCGGTCTCGACCTGCTCGCCGCGCTGGCCGCCGACGCCGAGTCGCGCGCGGTGGAGGTGCTCACCCGCGGGGGCGTGGACGCGCGGTGGCTGGCCGACCGCGCGACGGTGCTCGCGGCCGAGGGGGCGCGGCGCGGCTGAGGCGCCGTGGCTCGCCCGCGAAGGTGTCCTCGGGCGAGGTGGGACAACGGGTCGGCCGTCATCCCGTGGCGCTCGCCCGCAGGGGCGTCGTCTCGACAGGTGTCACGAGGGTGACGGTGCTGTCGACTGCTGCCATGATGTGCCGATGCACGCGTCTTCGAGGTTTCAGGGCAGAAGCGCCGGGCTGGGGCTCGCCCTGCTCTCGGCCTTTGCGTTCGGCGGTTCCGGGGTGGCGGCCAAGCCGCTGATCGAGGCGGGGCTCGACCCGCTGCACGTGGTCTGGCTGCGTGTCGCGGGCGCCGCCGTCATCATGCTGCCGGTCGCCTGGCGCCACCGGAACCTCGTACGCGAACGTCCCGCCCTGCTCGCCGGGTTCGGCCTCTTCGCGGTCGCCGGGGTCCAGGCGTTCTACTTCGCCTCGATCTCCCGCATCCCGGTCGGAGTGGCGCTCCTGGTCGAATATCTCGCACCCGCGCTCGTCCTCGGCTGGGTCCGCTTCGTGCAGCGCAGGCCCGTCACCCGGGCCGCCGCTGTCGGGGTGGTGCTGGCCGTCGGCGGACTCGCGTGTGTCGTCGAGGTCTGGGCCGGGCTCGGCTTCGATCTCCTCGGACTGCTGCTCGCCCTCGGTGCCGCCTGCTGCCAGGTGGGGTACTTCGTCCTGTCCGACCACGGCGGGCAGGACGGCGGTTCCGGGGACGGCACCGAACCGCCGAACCCCGTCGGTGTCATCGCGTACGGACTGATCGTCGGCGCGGCCGTCCTCACGGTCGTCTCCCGTCCCTGGGGCATGGACTGGGCGCTGCTCGGCGGCAGTGCGGGCATGAACGGCAACGAGGTCCCCGCCTGGCTGCTGCTCGGCTGGATCGTGCTGCTCGCCACCGTGCTCGCGTACGTCACCGGGGTCGTCTCGGTCCGGATGCTCTCGCCGCAGGTGGCCGGGGTCGTCGCCTGCCTCGAAGCGGTCATCGCGACCGGGCTGGCCTGGGTGCTCCTCGGCGAGCATCTCTCAGCGCCGCAGCTCATTGGCGGATTCGTTGTGCTGACCGGTGCGTTCATCGCCCAGTCCGCCGCCCCGAAGCCTCCCTCGGGTCCGGTGGCCGCCGGGGCCGGCACCGGGGCGGTGGCCGGGCCGGTCGAGGGCGAGTTGTCCCACGGCCGGGCCCCGCACTAGTGTGCCCACCATGCATCTGACTGTGCTGCCGCCGCCTGCCGCCTAGCGCGCGCGGCCACTCCTGACGAAGACCGGGCTCGGGCAGTCCCCGAGCGGTTCGTCGCTGCCCGCGTGCGGAGCCGAGCGACCCGTCACCCCGCCTTCGTCTTCCGCTGGAGAAGTCATATGTCCTTGCCTGCCGCATCCGCCCTGCCCGTCGGGCGGAGCCTGCTGTATCTCGTCGTCGCCGGAGTCGCCTGGGGCACCGCCGGCGCGGCCGCGTCGCTGATCTTCCGGGTCAGCGACCTCGGCCCCCTCGCCCTGTCCTTCTGGCGCTGCGCGGGCGGTCTCGTCCTGCTCGCCGGGGCGCTCGCGCTGCGCCCCCGCCGTGCGCCCCGGGAGCCCGAACCCCGGCGTCGCCGGCTGCTGCGCATCCTCGGCACCGGCGTCGGGCTCACCGTGTTCCAGAGCGCGTACTTCGCCGCGGTCGAGGTCACCGGCCTCGCCGTCGGCACCGTCGTGACGCTCGGCGCCGGGCCCGTCCTGATCGCCGTCGGGGCGCGCCTGCTGCTGGGCGAGCGCCTCGGCCGGGGCGGTCTGGCCGCCGTGACCGGGGCGCTGACCGGGCTCGCCGTGCTGGTCCTGGGCGGCGAGGGCGGCGACGTCGTACCGGCCGGGGTGCTCCTCGCGCTGCTGTCCGCCTCCGGGTACGCCGCGATCACCCTGCTCACCCGGTGGCTCGGGCGGGACGGTGGCGGCGGTGACGCGCTGACCACCAGCGCCTGGGCGTTCGGCATCGGAGCGGTCGGCCTGCTGCCCATGGCCCTGACCGAGGGGCTGGTGCCGCACACCGCCGAGACCGGGCAGGTGCTGTGGCTGATCGTCTATGTGGCGGCGGTCCCCACCGCCCTCGCCTACGCGCTGTACTTCGCCGGGGCCGCCGCCGTCCGGGCGGCCATCGTCTCCGTGATCATGCTTCTGGAACCGGTGAGCGCGGCCGTCATCGCGGTGACCGTCCTCCGGGAGCGGCTGACGGCGGCCACGGTCCTCGGCACGCTGCTCCTCCTGGCCGCCGTGGCCGGACTGGCCCTCGCGGAGGCGCGCGGCGCGACGGCCGCCCGGCGGAAGGAGCCCGTGGCGGTGTGACGGGGGCTGCCGGACCCTGATGGACATCGGTGGAGGCCGCGCGCCCTTGTGGTGGCCGGCCTCCGCCTCCGTCAGAGCGCTGACAGGTAGTCCGGTACGCCGATGGCCGGGTCCAGGTCGTCCGCCGCGACCGGCGGAGCGTAGCCCCGGGTGAGCGGGACGATGCCGGTCCAGTGCGGAAGGGTGGCGTCCTCGGGCTCGTCGTTGGGGCCGCCGGTACGGACCTTCGCGGACACCTCGTTCAGGTCCAGCCGGATCACCGCGGTCGCGGCCAGCTCCTTGCCGTTGGCGGGCCGGGAGTCCTGGGAGCGGCCGGGCACCACCTGGTCCACGATCGCGTCCAGGGCGAGCCGCAGCTCCTCGGGGTCCGTCACCGTCACGGCAGTGCCGTGCACCACCACCGAGCGGTAGTTCATCGAGTGGTGGAAGGCGGACCGGGCCAGCACCAGGGCGTCGACATGGGTGACCGTCAGGCAGACCGGCAGCCCCGGATCCGTGCCCTTCGCCGCCCGCAGCGGTCGCGAGCCCGTCGAGCCGTGGACGTACAACCGCTCACCTGTCCGGCCGAACAGGGTCGGCAGGACGACCGGGGCGCCATCGCGCACGAAGCCCAGATGGCAGAGGTAGGCCTCGTCGAGGATCGAGTGGACCAGCTCCCGGTCGTAGGAGGCGCGCTCCCTGGCCCGGGTGGGGACCGTGCGGTCGGTGGGCGCGTAGGGGGCGGCGACGCCGGAGTCCGGGGCGTCGGAAGCCGTGCCTTCGGGCGTTGCGGTGCGCTGCATTGGCGATCTCCATTGCAATAGTGCATAATGTTGTTTGTGCTAGGAGAGTATCGGATCAGTGGGCGGCGTGCATCGGAGATTGCCGCCAGCGTCGAGCGCGGGGTCGGCTCCGGAGACCTCCCGCCGGGCCATGTGCTGCCCCCCATGCGGGAGTTGGCCGCACGTCTGGAGGTCAATCCCAACACCGTGGCGGCCGCCTACCGGACGCTGCGCGAACGCGGGGTGATCGAGACGGCGGGCCGTCGGGGCAGCCGGGTGCGCCACGCCCCGGCCAGTACCTCGCGCGGATCCCTGCGGATCGAGGCGCCGCCGGGAGTCCGGGACCTCGGTGAGGGCAATCCCGATCCGGAACTGCTGCCCGACCTCGGGCCGGCGCTCGCCGCGGCCGCGGCCGCCGATGCGGAGTGCCACGGTCTGTACGGGCAGCCCCCGGTGGTCGCGGAGTTCGCCGCGTACGTCCGCGCCGCCCTGGATGCCGACGGGGTACCCGCCGGGCCGGTCGCCGTCGCGTCCGGCGCGCTGGACGCGATCGAGCGGGTTCTCGCGGCGCACCTCAGGCCGGGCGACACGGTGGCCGTGGAGGACCCCGGCTGGGGCAGCGTGCTCGATCTCGTGCCGGCGCTCGGGCTCCGTGCCGTACCGGTCGGCGTGGACGACTCCGGGCCGCTGGCCGTGGATGTGGAGCGGGCGCTGGGGTCCGGGGCGCGGGCCCTCGTCGTCACGTGCCGGGCGCAGAACCCGACCGGTGCGTCGCTGGACGCCCGCCGGGCCGGGGAACTGCGCGCGGTCCTCGCCCGCCACCCGGACGTGCTGCTGATCGAGGACGACCACGGGCACGCCATCGTCGACCTGCCGCTGCATCCGCTGGCCGGGGCGACGGCCCACTGGGCGTTCATCCGCTCGGCGGCCAAGGCGTACGGGCCGGATCTGCGGGTCGCCACGCTCGCCGGGGACGCCCTCACGGTCGACCGGGTGGAGGGGCGGCAGCGGCTCGGGCCCGGCTGGGTGAGCAGGCTGCTCCAGCGCGCCGTGCTCCATCTCTGGACCTCGGGTGCCGTCGACACCCGTACGGTCGCGCGGTCCTACGGTGATCGCCGGAACGCGCTCATCCGGGCACTGGAGGAGCGCGGTGTCAGCGCCCGGGGGCGCAGCGGGATGAACGTGTGGGTGCCCGTGAGCGACGAGACCGGGGCGGTCGCCCGGCTGCTCCACGCGGGCTGGGCGGCGGCCCCGGGGGCCCGCTTCCGGCTGGACACGCCCCAGGCGGTCCGGCTCACCGTCTCCCCGCTGACCGCGGCGGACATCGGTCCCCTGGCGGACGCGGTGGCCGCCGCCGCCGGGCCGGCGAGGCCGGTCGGTTACGGCTGAGGCAGGCGGGGGTCACGTCCGGCGGGCTCGATCGAAGGTGAACCCGGGGCTGGAGGAGGCACCGGGGTCGCGGCGGCGCTTCGGCGCGGGCGGCTCTGGGTGAGGGCCGCCCCGACAAGGACGACCAGGGCCCCGACCGGGGTGTTCCAGCTCAGCTGTTCGCCGAGCAGCGCGACGCCGGCCGCCGTCGCGATCACCGGGATGAAGTACGTGACCATCTGCGCCGTCGTCGGGCCGACCTCCTGGACCAGGCCGTACTGGAGCAGCACCGCGAGGCCCGTGCCCAGCGCCCCCAGGGCGAGGACGGAGAGGGTGGGCAGAAGTGGGAAGGAGGTGGGGGCGGAAGTGAACAGCGGTGTCACCGCGGCCAGTTGCGCCGTGGCGAGGCCGAGCTGGCTGCCCGTCAGCGCCAGCGTCGACGAGCCGGTCCCGGCGAGGGTGCGCCGGACGTAGATCCAGCCGACCGGGTAGCAGAACGAGGCGAGCAGCGCCATGCCCGTGCCCGGCAGGTCGAGACCGGAGAAGCCCTGCCAGGCGCCCAGTACCGTGAGGACGCCGAGGAAGCCGACGCCCAGACCGGCCACCCGGCGGCGGGTCGGGCGGTCCTCCGACAGGGCGACCACCGAGAGCACCATGCCCCACAGCGGCGAGGTCGCGTTGCAGATCCCGGCCAGGGTCGAGGGGATCGTCAGCTCCGCGTAGGAGAAGAGCGAGAACGGCAGCGCGTTGAGGAGCAGCGCCGCGACCGTGAGGTGCCCCCAGGTGCGGGCCGAACGCGGCAGCCGCTCCCGGCGCATCACCATGGCGGCGACCAGCACCGCCGTACCGGCCAGCAGGCGGCCGAAGGTGACCTGGAACGGGGCGTACCCCTCGGTCCCGACCTTGATCAGCAGAAAGCTGAACCCCCAGATGAGCGAGAGCCCCGCGAACCGGATCCGCCAGTCGAGAGCCGGTCGCCGGGCGGCCGGGGCCGATGCCGTCGCCGACGCCACCGGCGGAGCGGGTGGAACGGGAGGGGGTGGGGCTGATGCCGGGGCCGTGGCCCTCGGCTCGCAGGGAGCGCTCATGAAGTACACCCTGACGAAGATGACGTCGTAGAACAAGCGAATGTTTCTGCGGTCGATCGCGTAGCATCGCTTACATGTTGAACCTGGAGCGGCTGCGCACCCTGGACGCCCTCGCCCGGCACGGCTCGGTGAGCGGGGCGGCCGACGGGCTGCACGTCACGACGTCGGCGGTCTCGCAGCAGATGGCCAAGCTGGAGCGCGAGGTGGGGCAGCGGCTGCTCGCCAAGAACGGCCGCGGTGTCCGGCTCACCGATGCCGGGCGGCTGCTCGCGGACCATGCCGCGCGGATCCTGTCGCAGGTGGAGCTCGCCCAGTCCGACATCGAGGCCCAGCGGGGCGAGGTCGTCGGCGAGGTGCGGATCTGCGCCTTCCCGACCGCGGCCCGGGGGCTGTTTCCCGCGATGCTCACCTCACTGCGCGCTGACCACCCCGATCTCGCCGTCAGAACACGGGAGTTGGAGCCCGAGCAGGGCTTGCGTTCGGTGTTCCGCGGAGACGTCGACATCGCGGTCGTGCTCGACTGGAGCAACAAGCGGCTGCCCGTGCCCGGTGGGCTGACCAAGGCCGAACTCCTCGACGACGCACCGGACATCGCCATGCCGGCCGGGCATCCGCTGGCGGACCGCGACGAGGTGGACCTGGAGGACTTCGCGGACGATCCGTGGGTGTCCTGGCCCGAGGGCGAATTCTGTTACGACTGGTTGATGTTCACCCTGCGCTCCCGGGGCATCGAGCCCCGCATCGCCCATCTGGCCGGTGAGCACCATACGCAACTGGCCCTGATCGCCGCCGGGTTCGGTGTCTGTGTGGCCCCGCGGCTGGGGCGCGGCCCGGTACCCGACGGGGTGCGCCTGGTGCCCGTGCGGCAGACCATGCGGCGACACGTCCACGCGGTCTGGCGCACGGACGCGGACCGCCGCCCCTCGGTCCGGGCGGCGGTGGCGGCGCTGTGTGCGGCGGGCGCGGGCGTGGCGGCCGACGGCGGCTGAGCCTCCGAGGGGAGCCCCGAAGAGCAGCGGCCCCGGGCGCCGGCCCGGTCCCGGTGCTCTTCGGGGCTCACGTGAGGTGGGCGAGCTTGCGGAAGTCCCAGGAGGTGATCTTCTCAGGGGTGAGCCGCAGCCAGGCGTGCCGCCCGTCGTGCGGCATCTCCGTCATCCCGAAGTACTTCACGGGGAACAGCCGCTCCGGCTCCACGAGTTCGGGGCAGGGTTCGCCGGTCCGGGGTGCCTCGCCGACGAACTCCGCCCGGCCGGTGAGCTCCACGCCGCGCAGCTCCTCGTACCCCTCGCCGTCGTCCACGACCACGGCGATCCTGGTGTCCCTGCGCAGCTGGGACCAGCGCAGGCTGCGCGTGATGGAGTACAGCCAGAGCGAGCCGCCGTCCCAGACGAACCACAGCGCACCGATGTGCGGAGCGCCGTCCGGGCCGAGCGTCGCCACCCGGCAGGTGCGCCGTTCGCCGAGATAGGCGTCCCGCTCCTCGGGCGTCATCATGATCCGGCGGCCTCGTCGCTGGGTGTCGGTCATGGCCGCCCTCTCCTGGAAGTCCGCGATACTGACTGAGTGTCAGAAATCATGGACGCTCTTCCTTCGCGACGCAATGGCCGCTACTCTCGCGCGCCCGGAGATCAGGAGAGGAGTGCCCGTGCCGTCGAGGGAATCGCACGAGCGGCTCACCGCGCTGCTCGACCCCGCCACCACCGTTCTTCTGACCGTCGAGTGCCAGCAGGGCGTCGTGGGCCCGGACAGTGCCCTGCCCGAACTCGCCGCCGCCGCGCGCTCGTCGGGTGCGCTGGCCAACATCGCCCGGCTCGTCGCCGCCGCCCACGAGAGCGGGGTCCAGGTGATGCACGCGGTCGCCGAGAGCCGGCCCGACGGACGCGGCGGCAACCGCAACGCCCGGCTCTTCCAGGCCGCCGCCCGGCTGCCCGTCCAGCAGCACACCGGCAGCACCGCCGTCCGCGTCGCACCCCCCATCGAGGTCGCCGACGAGGATCTCGTCGTCCGCCGGCTGCACGGACTCTCGCCCCTGGCCGGCACCGACGTCGACCCGCTGCTGCGCAACCTGGGCTGCCGCGCGCTCGTCGTCACCGGCGTCTCGGCCAACATCGCCATCCCCAATGCCGTCTTCGACGCGGTCAACCTCGGCTACACGGCCGTCGTCCCGGCCGACGCCATCGCGGGGGTGCCCGCCGAATACACCCCCGCCATGGTCCGTAACACCCTCGCCCTGGTCGCCACCGTCACCACCACGGACGCCGTCCTCGGCGGCTGGAAGCGACCCCGCAGACCGGGGGCGGCGGCTACGCCAGCCTGATCGAGTCGCCCTCGACGGTGATCTCGCGGGCCGGCAGCGGCTGGGTGGCGGGACCGCCTGTCGGGCTGCCCGTGGCGGCGTCGAAGGTGGAGTTGTGGCAGGGGCAGGTGATCGTCCCGGCCGAGACGTCCTTGACCGCACAGCCCTGGTGGGTGCACGTCGACGAGAACGCCTTGAACTCGCCCGGTTTCGGCTGGGTCACCACGACTTTCTGCGCGGCGAAGACCATTCCGCCGCCCTCCGGAATGTCCGCCGTGGCGGCGAGCACCGCACCGCCCTGCTTCTCGCCTCCGCTGCCGGGCTGCTCGACCGTGCCGGAGCCTCCCGCATCGTCCGATCCGCCGCCGCACGCGGTGAGGGCGGCAGCCGCTCCGGCCGCTCCCACCGCGGCGACGACCGTGCGGCGTCCGAGGAGGCTCCGGTGCTCCTGCGTTGCGCTCATCGCGGCATTCCCTTCGTCGGTGTCCCCGTCTCGGGCACGTCGGTCAGAGGTACGTGCCCGGGGACCGCGATGTTCACGCCGACGACCACGCCGTACGCCGGTGGCCCGGCTGGTCGGGCCTCAGCTCGTCAGGCCTTACGGAGGCGGGCGACGATCCCGTCCAGGTCCCGCCGGAACAGATCGGGCCGGACGAAGTGGCCGCCGGGCACCTCGTGCCACTCGTGCGGAATGCCCGCCACGCCCAGAGTGCCCCGGAACTCCCGCTGACCGGCCAGGACCTGGGTCTCGTTGACCGTGTCGAACCAGTTGACCGGGTCGGGGCTGGTGCCGGCCACCAGGAACACCCGCTTGTTCCGGTAGCTCTCGACGCGCTGCACCGGATTGTCGGCGCTGACCCGCGCCTCGTTCCACAGCGGCGCCCCGTAGACCGTACCGCCGCCCAGCTCCACGGCGGCCGAAGAGAGGTTGGCCCAGTGGGTGACGAGGCCGGCGTCGCGGCGCAGGCTGGCCGGGCCGGAGTGGGAGCTGACCGAGGCGAAGTGACCGTAGTACTTTGCCGCGTACTTCAGCGCGCCGAACCCACCCATCGAGAAGCCGGAGACCGCCCGGCCGTCGTACTCCGCGTACGTACGGAAGTTGGCGTCCACCCACGGGAGCAACTGGCCGATGTGGAAGGTCTCCCAGTTGCGGGGGCCGACGTTGGAGGAGACCGGGTTGGAGTACCAGCCCGCGGCACCGCCGTCCGGCATCACCACGATGAGGGGCTTCCCGGCGGTCCAGGCGCGGATGCCCATCCGGTCGAAGGTGATGAAGTCCTGTCCGGTGCCGCCTCCGTGGAACAGGTACAGCACCGGATACCTGCGCCCGCCGGAGTGGTAGCCGTCCGGCAGCAGGACGTTGACGCCGGGGTTCCAGCCGATCGCGTCGGTCGCGAAGCGGAAGTAGCGCATGCGGGGGTCGCGCTCGTCCCGCTCCACGATGCGCAGACCGAAGCCGTCGCCCGCCGCATGGGCGGCCGACGCCGACGCCAGGACGCCTCCCGCGCCGAGCACGGTGGTCGCGGAGATTCCGGCGGCGGCCTTCAGGACGCCTCTGCGGGTGGGCCGTTGGGTGCTCAACGTGACCTCCTGGTCAGGGGAGTGAGGGTGGGGTGCGTGCGTGGTGCGGGGTGTCAGGCGGAGTAGCCCTTCGGCGGGATGAGGGTGGCCAGCTGGTTGAAGGAGATCCAGTAGATCTGGTTGCCGCCGAAGGACGCGGGGTCGGCGATGAGGACCGTACGGTCGACCGCGTCGTAGCCGAAGACGGTGAAGTAGTGGTAGATCGTCTGGTCCGGCGGGTAGCCGGGCGGCTGGTTGCCCGGCGGGGCCACGATGTTGGCGACCAGCGGATAGTTGCGGTCGATGTCGAAGACGATGTCGTGCCACAGGAGATCCCGCTGTGCCTGGGTGGGCGGGTCGTTCGGCATCTCCTTCGTCTCGTACCAGCCGCCGCCCAGACGGGCGTTGAGGACCGCGGTGATCTGGCCGATGTGATCGGTTCCCGCCTCGGTCGTGCCGAGCTGCGCCGCCAGCTCGCCCTGGCTCGGTGCGGCGGTGCGGGCGGAGAGAGCGATGCGGGTCGCGGCGGGGCCGCACCAGTAACTGGTCTGCTGGACCTGGTAGTCGATCTCCAGCCAGCGGGCGTTGCCCGTGCGCCCGGCGTCGACGCGCAGCCTGGTTCCCGGCTCGTCGTATCCGGAGGCGAGGGCCGTGCCGGCGGTCGAGCCGTGGGCACGTACGTCCACGACAGGGACGGCGGGGGCGGGGGCGGCCTGGGCGGTGCCGGGGAGAAGAAGTGCTCCGACCGCGAGTGCCGCGATCGTGCCGGGGACAAGTCTCGCGCGCATGAGGGCTCCTGTGGGGGACGGTGCCGTACGGGAACGTCACCGCGCGGGAGACGCGGTGGGGCCGTCCGGCCGGGCGGTGACAGGGGACAGCGTGGTGGCCCGGAGGCGACGGGCACAAGCGCTGTAAGTCCAGGCTTACGGGCGCGGGTTGACGTCGGACCCGCGTCCCGCCCGGCGGTCCTCCGCGGCCAGCAGCGCGCGCCCCTCGGCGGTCGCCACGTGAAAGGCGCGACCGGCCGTGCGGACGGTGGTGGTCAGGCCCGCCGCGCGCAGGACGTTCATGTGCTGGCTGATGGCCGGGTGGGTCACCTGGAGCATCCGGGCCGCCTCCACGGTCGAGCACCCCTCGCGGGTGGCCCGCAGCAGATCGGCTCGGGTCTGCCCGAGAAGACGGCCGAGAGGGCCCGGGCCCGCTGCCCGTTCCGGGGCCGCCGCGGCGTCCGCCCAGTCGGCCGCGTGGTGGATGGGGTGCACCAGGACAGGCGGCAGGTCGCCGTCCGCCAGGGTGGTCGGGGTGGGCCAGCAGAAGAACGACGGCTGGAGCACCAGGCCCCGCCCGTTCAGCCGCAGGCGCTGCTCGACCGGGTAGGTGACCTCCAGCACCGGCGGCCGCCAGTGGACGTCGGGCCCGAGACCGGCCAGCAGCGCCTCGGTGCCGCCGTCCACCAGATGCCGTGTCCGCAGCGCCCGATCGGCCTCCAGGGCCGCGCGGACGTGCCGCCAGTGCGGTACGAGCACCTCCGCCTGGTAGGCGTGGAGCGCCTTGCCCAGCCGTGCGAGCGCGTCCGGGTCGCCCTCGGCCAGGGCGGCGGCCCAGCCGGGCAGCCGCCTCGTCCCGGCCAGCCGGGTCAGCTCCGCACGCAGCCTCGGCCGCGGCGTACCGAGCAGGGTGTCGACGGCTGCCCGGAGCGTGGTGCGGTCACCCGAGGTGGGGGTGAGGAAGTCGGGGGAGTACCCGCGGGGCGGCAGGAGCGGGGAGAGCAGCCGGCGGCTCTCCGGGAGCCGGGGCCGCACCCAGCGCCGCCAGGCGCCGAACACCCGCTCCCCGTCCTTCCGTTGCAGGGTCTGCACGCTGTTGGTGATCTCCCACAGGAAGTCCGGCCCCGGGGCCACCCTGACCCGCGTCAGGTCCTCGGGTGTGAAGTGGATCCGCAGCATGGACGCTCCAGGGAAGGCGGGCCGGGCCACCGCACGCGCGGCCCGGCCCGCCCCACGTCGCGCGAACACCGTTGCGGAAACGGACCACTTGCCGCTCGCCGCTCGCCGCACCGGCGGAGAACTGGCCACTACCCGTCACCGGGACGGGATATGCCGGGCTCAGGCCGTCGCCGCCACCCGGACGAGATCGGCGACGGGCCGCGACCGGCTCTCCGGCAGCCAGGCGAGCACCGTCGTCACCGGCGGCGCGTCCGTCACCGGCACGGCGACCAGGTCCCGGCGCAGGTCGACGGCGGCCGAGGCGGGCAGGACCACGGTGGCCCGGCCGAGGGCGATCAGCTGGAAGAGCTGGGTCAGGTTCCGCACGGCGACCCCGGGGCCCTCGGGGCAGCTGCCGTCCGGGGCGGGCCAGCGGGCCGGGGGAGGGCCCGGCGCGGCGGTCACCTCGGCCTGCGACACCGCCGTCCGGCCGGCCAGCGGGTGGTCGCCGGGCAGGACCGCGACCTGCCCCTCGGTCAGCAGCGCCTCCGTGTCCAGTCCGGTGACGGCGTCGAACGGCAGATGCAGCAGCGCCACGTCCGCCCGCCCCGAGCACAACAGCTCCCGCTGCTCGTGCGCCTCGCACAGCAGCAGATCGACCGCGCACGCGCCGGGGTGTGCGGCGTACGCGTCGAGCACCTTGGCCAGCAGTTCGCCCGCCGTACCGGCCTTGACCGCCAGGGCGATGCGAGGCCGCCGCTCGGCCGCTTCCCGGGTACGGCGCTCGGCCGCCTCCGCCGCCGCGAGGATCGCACGCGCCTCCGTGAGCAGCACCGCTCCCGCGTCGGTGAGCCGGACCCGGCGGCTGGAACGCTCCAGCAGCACCACCCCGAGCCGTCGCTCCAGGCCGGCGAGCGTACGGGACAGCGCTGGCTGGGCGATCCCCAGCCGCTCGGCCGCTCTGCCGAAGTGCAGTTCCTCCGCGACCGCGACGAAATACCGCAGCTCACGCATCTCCATGTCGGCACCGTAACCCGCCCGGACCACGATCGATGCCGGGAACGCATCGCTGCCAGGCCCGTACGGTGTTGGTCCCCGGCGCCCCGCCGCCGATGCTGGCGGCCATGAGCGAACAGACGATCGCGCTGGTCACCGGCGCGAACAAGGGAATCGGATACGAGATCGCGGCGGGCCTCGGCGCACTCGGCTGGAGCGTCGGCATCGGCGCCAGGGACCGGCTGCGCGGCGCGCAGGCCGCCGCGGCGCTGTGCGCGAGGGGGGTGGACGCCTTCGCCGTCCCGCTCGACGTCACCGACGACGCCGACGTGAGCGCCGCCGCCCGGCTCATGGAGAAGCGCGCGGGCCGGCTCGACGTACTCGTGAACAACGCCGGTGAGGCGGGTGGTTGGCCCGACGAGCCGACGTCGCTCGACCCCGCCGCCCTCCTGCGGCTGGTCGACACCAACGTCGTCGGCGTCGTCCGGGTCACCAACGCGATGCTGCCCCTGCTGCGCCGCTCCCCGCATCCGCGGATCGTCAACCAGTCCAGCCACGTCGGCTCCCTGACCCTGCAGACCGACCCCGGCGCGGATCTCGGCGGGATCAGCGGGGGCTACGCGCCGACGAAGACCTTCCTCAACGCGGTCACCGTCCAGTACGCCGCGGAGCTGCGCTCCACCCCGATCCTCGTGAACAACGCCTGCCCCGGCTATGTGGCCACCGACCTGAATGGTTTCAGCGGGACCCGCACCGCGGAGGAGGGGGCACGGGCCGCGATCAGGCTCGCGACCCTCCCCGACGACGGGCCGACCGGCGGCCTCTTCGACGACGAGGGCCCCGTGCCCTGGTGAAGAGGCACACCCCGAGTCGGTCAGGCGGTGCCGCCGCTCATGTGACGCTGCAGCTCCCACAGGGACCGGAAGAGCCCCGGCTCCCGGGTGAGCTGGGCGTAGGTGCCCTCCTGGACGATCCGGCCCTCGTCCAGGACGACGATCCGGTCGGCGACGGCCACGTTGGTGAGACGGTGGGTGATCAGCAGGACGGCGCGGTCCTTGGCCAGTTCGCGCAGGCCGGTGAAGATCCGGTGCTCCGCGCGGGCGTCGAGCGCGGCCGTGGGTTCGTCCATCACCAGCAGCGCGGCCCGCCGGTGGAAGGCCCGGGTGAGGACCAGGCGCTGCCACTGTCCGCCGGAGAGCTGCTGCCCGCCGAACCATTCGCTGGTGAGGAGGGTGTTCAGGCCGGAGCGGAGCTCCGGCAGGATCTCCGAAGCACCGGACGACTCGCACGCGGCGAGCACGGCCGCATCGCCGGTGTCGCCCTGGCCGAAGGTGATGTTGTCGCGCATCGTCAGCGGCAGATACGTGAACTTCTGCGGCACCAGGGCGACATGCTCCCAAGCCGTCCACGGATCGAGGTCCACGGTGGAGGCGTGGTCCCAGGCCACGTCGCCCTCGGTGGGCAGCAGCAGCCCGCACAGCAGGCGGGAGAGCGTGGACTTGCCGGAGCCGTTCTCCCCGACCAGCGCCACGATCTCGCCGCGCTTCACATGCAGCGAGACGTTGCGCAGGCTGTCCTTGGGGGCGCCGTCGTAGCGGTAGGTGGCATCGCGGACCTCGAAGCGCTGCGGAGCCGCGGCCGGGGAGGCGGTGCCACGGGAGTCGGTCATGGCCTGGCCGTGGGCGTTGTCGAGGAAGTTCTGCCAGTCCTGCACATACCAGCCGGTGCGCACCAGGCGGGCCCCGCCACTGATGATGCCGCGCACCGAGCCGGTCGCGGTCTGGAGGGCGAACACAGCGCCGCCGCCCGCCGCCAGGTCCATCCGCCCCGAGGCCAGGAGCCACAGCAGCGCCGCCCACACAGCGATCGAGGCGACTCCGCCGGCCGCGGCCCCGGCCAGTCCCATCCAGGCACCGGTGTTCGCGGCAGTGCGCTCGGCCGCGTTGACGGTGGCGGCCAGCTTTCGGTAGCGGCCGGTGAGGAAGGGACCGGCCAGACAGGCCCGCATCTCCTCGCTGGACTCCATGTAGGCCATGTGCCAGCGCAGTTTGCTCAGCATCCGGCGCCGCCCGGAGGTCTCCAGCCCGGCGAGGTAGATCACGCGTGCGGAGCGGACGTAGGCGGCGGCCTGCGGCAGGCACGCGAGAAGGAGAAGCGGAAGGAGCAGCGGGTGCAGGACGGTCAGCACGGTCGCCCCGGCGGCGAGGGTGGCGGTGGCCGCGAGGACGTCCTGCGCCTCCTCGACGAGATCGGGGGTGACCTGCGCGCCACGGTCGGCGATGTCGTAGGCGTCGTTGTAACCGGGCTTGTTGTTGGCGGCCAGCTCCGCGCCGAGCGCTGCCTCGATCATCGTCAGCTCTGCCGCCCGGCCGAGCACCGGGCGCAGCCGGCCGGTGAGCCAGACGACGGCGATGCCCAGCAGCGCGCGCAGACCGGCGGCCGCGGCGATGACGGCGAGCTGAGGGGCGGCGTCCCACAGGCGCTCGGTGATGTCGCCCGAGGCGACGAGCGCGGTGATCGTGCCCGTGACGGCCAGGAGACCGAGGGCCGCGAGGACGCCGGTCCCGATCTGGCACACCAGCAGGCCGACGGTCGCGCCGCGATCCACCTGCCAGGCCATCCGCACCGAGCGCCGGACCAGGGAGGGCAGACGCCGTGCCATGGTCCGTGAGGTCAACTGGGATCCGGCCCGGAGCCGGGACTCGTCGCGGTAGAGATACTCCTCCTCTCGAACACCGGCCTCCTCCGGCGCGTCGTCCGGCGAGCCCCCTGGCGGTCGTTGCGGCGGCTGCTCCTGCGTGATCGCCGACGTCATCGGTCCCCCTTGAACGGTCGCTGCGGCAGAGTCACGAGGCCCAACGAGGCGGCCGGGATATCGAACACACGTCATCCGGTCGTGCTGTGAGGCCCGCAATCCCCGGCGTCGGGAACCCCGCAGACGCGGGACCCCTGGTGGGGCCCGGAGCGGGCCCGGGCACGAAGTGGCCGAAACGCCGACACCACCGCGCGGCACGAACCGTTCGGCTGGGGCTCGCTGCCGACGGGGGGCCGGCCTGCCGGTGATCACCCCCGGTTAAGACGCTCACTTCACGAGGGGTGGGTGGCCCGGAAAATGCTAGAAGAGGTCATTGTGACCCGCTACGTCACGCCCCTGCGTGAAGGCGGCTCGCTCCCCGGCATCGTCGAGGCCGACGATCTCGGTACGTACGTCATGAAGTTGTCTACCTGGTGGCGCTGACCTGCGGATTTGTGATCCTATGGGCCCTTGGCCTGCGTGGATGTGTCTTTCGCTGACTTTCAGTTTCGTGCTGCGCTATGTAGCCGATTCTCCCCACGCGCTCCCCAAGCCTTCGAATACTCCCCAGATTCTCCAATTCAGGCGCGTCGACCCTGTTGGTGAGATGCGTGTGAGAGGGAACGCTCACTCGCGTGAGACGGGACGAACCCCCGTCGGCCTCAGGCGGCGGGGGATTTCAGTGCGGTGGTGGGTCCCCGGGTTTCAGCGTTCGGGCACCGGCAGTTGGCTCTCAGGCAGGCGTTGGTAGAGGCTTTCGCCGGGCCGCGTAGTCGTTGCGGTCTGCCGTGTAGTGCGTCAGCCGCATGCTCGGACGTCGAGAGAAGCGAACCTGGATTTCTCCAGGGTTGCCGGTCGGGCTGCATGCGTAGAGCCTGCATGCGTACCCGGCATCGGCGGGTTGCTGACAGGTGCAGTCGAAATCCGTCACGACGAGTACTCCAGCTGTAGATCGTGATCGTCATGCCTGGGTGGCTTGTCGCTGGTAGTGGCTTGTGTGGGATCGGGCCTGGTGGAGGCGTCGCCAGGTGGACCAGCGGACTTGGCCAGGGTGTCTGCGCGGAACTTCTCCGCGCTGGTGGCGGCTTCGTGCGAGCAGGCCACCGCGAGGACGTAGCCGGTGCCGTGTTCCTCCAGCGTGCTTCGTAGCTTGGGGTTGCCGCCGTAGACCTCGTCGCCCGCCACCCACGCGGCCCGGTGGCCGGCGTCCAGGAACCGGGCGACCATGTACGCGGCCAGCTCGGGGTTGGTGGCGAAGGCGGTCTTCTCACCCAGTCCGGCGGCGCGGCAACGGTCGTGGTCGGTGGTCCAGGAACGCGGAACATACAGTTCCCGGTCCACTGCGGCGTGCCTGCGCTGACCGGCGTAAACCAGGTAGACGGCAACCTGGGCGTTCTCGATTCTGCCCGCGGTGCCGGTGTACTGGCGCTGGACACCGACCGTGCCGATGCCCTTCTTCACATCACCGGTCTCGTCGACCACCAGCACCGCCCGCTCGTTGTGCAGGTGCTCCAGTACGTATCCACGCACTTCGTCGCGGACGGCGTCGGCGTCCCACTTCGCCCGGCTACAAGGATCGAGCGACGCCAAGAGTCGGCGCTGCAGTCGTGTCATCGCTGCGCGTGGGGGCAAAGGCTGTCTGAGCCGGTTGGGAATGCCATTACCAGCGTGTCGTTCTCACGGCCTACGGGGCGGCTTGACGGGGGTGCGTCGGCATCCGAGTGAGGCGTCTGTCATGCAGGTGTTGACAAGATGGTCCGACGATGGAGCCAGAAGACCGCCGTCGGCGAGGGGCATCGCCCAAGTCGGCAGGAAGATGACGACCGGCCGCGGGAGCAGCCCGGCGACGCGGGGACGCGTCGGGGGGCGCAGCACAGCGGGACGCGTCCCCACCGGCGCTTCTCGTGCGGCCGGGGACTGTTCAGCATCGTCCCTCGAAACCGTTCTGAACATGTCTGTCGTGACGGTTCGAGTGGGCATCAACCGGACAGAGATCTTGCCGCCAGCTTGTTTGCGAGCCAGTATGGTGCCGGTCATGATCGATCCGTCAATACCCCTGCATTTAAACGTTTTTCGCGGTATCGCGGCGCCGTCGAACTCTTACCCGTGGAGAGCTCCGTCCCCGACGGCATACGGCGTACTCACCCATGGCCCCGAGCGGCCACTCGACCCTGAGCGCGGGCGAACGGGAGCGGTGGTCCCATCACTTGTACATGAGTCATCGCCCTGATGCCCGGGGCGGGACCGAAAGCGGGGCCGGAGACGGAACTGCGAACGGAGCCGAGGACGGAAGGGACAAGCCGCCCGAGCGCCGCGGCGAGCAGCGATCACGCCACAACTAAACCGGTCGCATTCACACCGGCTCAGCATTATGTTGCACTTCAACTGTAGGAGGACACCCAGTGACCGCGGTTCCCGCTAGCGCCGGCCCTGCACAGCGCAGTGATTCCGACCAGGACCCGAGAGAGGCGCTCCGACAGGCCGGACTCGACGTACGGCCGATTCCTCGGGCCGCTGAGCACACCCCCGCCGGACTGCAACGGGCCGTCAAGCAGCGCGCGGTCCCGATGATCTTCAATGGGCTGACCGACGAGTGGCCCGCCCGGAAGTCCTGGCAACCCGAGCACCTGCGCCGCACGCGCGGGCACCAAGAGGTCACGGCGCTGATGGGCCTGCCCACCGACGGCGTGCTCTACCCGCAGGACCAGCAGTTGTACGAACGCACCCTGCCGCTGGCCGAGTTCATCGACGTGATGATGGACGAGACCGCGGTCGCGCCGAGCTACCTGGCCTACCAGCGTGCCGCGGACCTCCTCGACCTCTCCGACTGCGACCTGGCCTCCCTGCTCGGACCGGCCGACGGCCCCGGCAGTGACACCAGGGTGTGGATCGGCTCTGCGGGCACCCGTTCCATGCTCCACGCGGACCTCAAGGACAACCTGTTCTGCCAGATATGGGGACGCAAGACCGTCACGCTCCTCTCCTGGGAGGACAGTCGATCCGCGTACCCCTTCCCGGACAATCTCGTCAACAGCCAGCTCGACCTGGCGCATCCGGACCTGGCGCGCTTTCCCCGGCTGCGTGACGCCACGTTCTACAGCACCACCGTCAACCCCGGTGACGTGGTGTTCATCCCGCGCGGCTGCTGGCACGACATCCGCTCCCACACGCCGTCGGTCTCGGTCAACCACTGGTTCGGACCTGCCCAGAGCTTCACCGAGTACCTGGCGCTGCTGGCCCGCCTGGGCCCGGAGTACTGGCGGCGGACCGCCAGTGACTTCATCGGCCACGGCCTGTTCGGCCGCCGCGAGGAGACCCGGTTCTTCTTCTCGCCGCCGTCCACCGGCAAGCGCCTGTACCACGCGCTGCGGACCGGCAACTTCAACCATGACAACGATCCTTCGGCCTGACACGGAGCCGGGATCAGGACAGCCGTCCAGCGGCGGACGAAGGTCCTCCGCAGACCATCCACTTCTGCTGATGGGGAGTTCCCTTGCAAGAGCGCGTCCACGAAGTCATAGCCGGGCACGCGACAACTCGGCCTGACGCACTGGCGATCGCGTCCAGGGGACGCTGGACGACCTATGGCGAACTCCGCGAGCTGGTGCTCGCCACCGCGAGGACTCTGGCGACCACCGTCCGGCGCGCCCAGGAACTCCCCGTCGTCGTCGTCACCGACCGCAGCGAATGGGCCGTCGTCGCCATGCTGGGCATCTGGCGGGCCAACTGCCTGTACGTGCCGCTCGCCGAGGACACCCCCCAGCAGCGTCTGCGCGACATCCTCACCAGCGTGCGGCCCGGCGCGATCCTGACGGACAAGAAGAACGCCGATCACCTCCGGAGCGCGTGGGGCGACTGCCCCGTGGTGGAGATCGAGCAGGCGGCAGAGCCTGGCGGGCCCGACGTCCCGATCGTGGCGCCTCACGATCCGTCGGGGGCGCAGCTGGCCTGCCTGGTGCACACCAGTGGGTCCAGTGGGCCGGCCAAGGGCGTGATGATCGACCATCGCGCACTGAGCAACCTCATGACGGCCGTCTCCCTCCCCTACGCACCGGACGCGGCCGATCGGGCGCTGCACTTCGGCGCCTTCGGCTGGGATTCGAGCATCGAAGAGGTCATCCTCCCCCTGTACAAGGGAGCCTCCCTGGTGATGCGCACCGACGAGGCCGACTTCGGGGTTCCGCACTTCTTGCAGGAACTGCAGAACCAGTCGGTCTCCCACCTTTACCTGCCGACCTCGTACTGGCACGAGATCTGTCTGGAGCTGAGCCGCAGCACCGTGCCCTTCCCGCCGTCCGTGCGGAGCGTGCTGATCGGCGGTGAGGGCGCGTCCGCCGCCGACCTTGCCACCTGGCGCGGCGCCGTGCCCGCGGAGGTGGAGCTGTGGAACTGCTATGGACTCACCGAGACCTGCGTGACCTCCACGATCTACCGTGACGACAGGGGAGTTCCCGCGGAGCAGTTCCGGGGGATGCCGCTGGGCGGCGCCTGCCCCAGCGTGAGCACGGCCATCCTCGACGACGACATGCAGCCGGTTCCGACCGGAGAGATTGGCGAGCTCTACATCGGGGGCCCCGGCGTGGCCAGGGGGTACTGGCGCGACCCCGTGGGCACCGCAGCGTCCTTCATCCCGGCCGTCGGCGGCAAGGGCCGCCACTACCGGACCGGCGACCTGGCCCGGGAGGACGCCTCCGGCCTGCTGCACTACGAGGGCCGTGTGGACCGACAGGCCAAGATCAACGGATTCCGGGTCAACCCCAACGAGGTCGAGGGGGTGCTCGCGGCGCATCCGCGGGTCCGCAGGGCGTGCGTGATCCCGCGACGGGAATCCTCGGGGCTCACTGGAATGGTCGCGTTCCTCGAACTCGTCACGGACGACGGCGACATCCAGCAGATCAAGGACCACCTGAAGGCGCGACTGCCGGGCTTCATGGTGCCCACAACGGTGGAGGTCCTCCAGGAGATGCCGTTGCTGCCGAATGGCAAGATCGACGTCAGCTCCCTCACGAGCAGGGCGTCCGCTGCTGCCGGCACGCCCGCGGGCGTGCCGGAACTCCGGCAGGAACACCACCGCGACGACGAGGTGAAAGCCGTCTGGTGCGAGGCGCTCGGCATCGCTGAGAGCGAGCCTGAAGACGACTTCCTTGAGCTCGGCGGGAACTCGCTCTCCGGAATGCGCATCGCCGCACGCCTCAATGAGGCATTCGACGTGGACATCCGGTTCAGGGACATCTTGGAAGGCCGCACGCTCGCCGGGCTCGTCGCTCGCGTGACGGAGTTGCGGGCCCGCGCTCAGACCAGCTGACCGCGAGTGCTACCGCTTGTGAAAGGGAGACGACTCATGGATGGAACCGTGGAAAATGCGCAGGCGTACGTCGTAGTGGTGAACGCCGAGGGACAGCACTCGATCTGGCCGGCCCATCGTGACGTCCCGGAAGGCTGGCAGGACATCAACGTGCGTGGCAGTCGGGAAGAGTGCCTCGACCACATCGAGCGGGAATGGACGGACATGCGCCCCCTGAGCTTGCGCGGTCAGTAGACGCAGGTCTGACGGCAACGGCTGTTTGGTTTTTCGAGGGGATGACTGACGTGATCAAAACGCTCTACGCCAACGGATGCAGCTTCACCGAGGGGAAGGAGCTGGAGGAAGAAGACCCCGAGTTGCGCCTCGCGGGCAGCAGCAAGGACATCAAGACCCAACTGCTGGTCCGCGACTATCGCAACAAGAAGGCGTGGCCCAGCCACCTGGGAAAGATCTTGGGCGTCGACACGGTCGTCAACGCAGGTCGCAGCGGCGGATCCAACGCCCGCGCGGTGCGGATGGCGTACGACTACGTGTGCAGCTACCTCGCCGCCGGCGGCGAGGCCGATGAACTCCTCGTCTGCCTGGGATTCACGGACCTCGTCAGGACCGAGCGCTTCGAGAGCATGCCCGGAGTGGACGTCAGGTCCGACGCGCCGTTCGACGACGGCTGGGGACTGATGAAGACCAACCTCTCCCCGCAGAAGCACGGCGCCAACCGCGCCGCCCTACGTGCCAACAGGCTCTACTACCGACACCTGTTCCGCGAGGAGCAGGCAACGGTCACCTATGTGCACCAGATATTGAACATGCAGTTCGCACTGTCCTCGATGGGGGTGCGATTCCACTTCCACGACGCCTTGGCGACCAACGCCGAGCCCATTGCCCGGTTCTCGTTCCTGACGCAGCATCTGCTCCGATTCATCCGGCCGGGTGTCCACCGATCCGTGTATTCCATCGGGCACGGCGAAATGGGCTTCAAGGACGGACACACCTTCGAGGAATGGCTGGTGCGTTCTGGGGCGCCCCGCGCATCCGCCCAGCATCCGCTTTCCGAAGCGCACCAGATCTGGGCGACGTTGCTCCATTCGGAGATGAAGGAATCCGGCATTGTCTAGCCGGGGGACGACGGAGACTGCAGAATTCAGGAAGGGTGCTTCGAAACATGTCGCAAGCGTATTCTCACGCAACTGATCACGAGTTCGTGGTCGCTGGAACGGACGATCCTGGGCTGCCTCAGGTACGGGAGTCGTGGGCCGCGCCCGGACAGCACCTGCCGCTGATCCTCGAACCCGAGGTGGCGGGGCTGGACCTGATCGAGCTCGCCGCACGGCACAAGGAGGAGATCCGGGGCCGGATGCTGCGTTACGGCGGGGTGCTGTTCCGCGGCTTCTCCGGCGTCACGACCGAGACGTTCCGCAGCCTTATGACCGAGCTGTCCGGCGAGCCGCTCCAATACCTTGAACGGACCTCACCGCGCCATGAGGTGGGCAACAAGGTCTACACCTCGACGGACTACCCCGCGGCGCAGGAGATCTTCCTTCACAACGAGCAGTCGTACAACACTTCGTGGCCGCTGCGCATCTTCTTCCACTGCGTGGTGCAGCCGGCCGCGGGTGGCGGCACGCCGATCGCCGACTCCCGCAAGATCTACCACCGCATCTCCGAGGCCACCCGCACCAAGCTCGAAGAGCGGAAGTACCGCTACGTGCGCCACTTCGGCGGCCGGCTCGGCCTCAGCTGGCGCGAGGCCTTCCAGACGGAGGACCGCAGTGAGGTGGAGGAGTACTGTCGGCTGAACGACATCAGCTACGCCTGGGGTGAGAACGACGCGCTGACTACCCATCAGGTACGCCCGGTCGTCGCGCGGCACCCTGTCACCGGTGAGGTCACGTGGTTCAACCACCTGGTCTTCTTCAACGTCCAGATGTTCGACCGCGCCACCGTGAAGGCCCTGATGTCGATGGGGAAGGACCAGCTCCCCAACAACACTTACTACGGCGACGGCGCCGACATCGAGCCGGAAGTCATCGAGGAGCTCCGCGCGGCGTACTTGGCGGAGAAGGTGGTCGTCCCCTGGCGCGAGGGTGACGTCCTGATGCTCGACAACATGTTCGTGGCCCATGCCCGCGAGTCGTTCACTCCGCCCCGCCAGATCATCGTCGGGATGACGGAGCCGCGCACGGCTGACCTCTGACGGCCGCCCGCGCACCGTGTCCTATGCACGTTGGGGACTCCTGGATGCCCCTGACCATCGCACACGCCTCATCACCATCCCGCATGCCTCATAACCGCCTGCCGACTAAGAGCACGGTTCCGGTCGCCCGGGCGGGCCGGATTGCACCAGCTGATTGAAGGGTATGACCAGATGTCTTCTTCCCATGCCGGCGCCCTGTCCCCGTCTGACTGGACCCGTGGCCCGGTCGCCGACCTGTTCTCCTCCTACGTGGCCTCCTCCGCGATGTCCACAGCGTGCCAGCTGGGACTCCTTGACCGGTTGGCCGAGAAGGGCGAGGCACGCCTCAGAGACAGCGCCGAGGACCGACTCGACGTGAACGTCGTGCGGAACGTCTACCGCGCGCTCCACTGGGCCCAGATCGTCCAGGTCAAGGACAACGACCTGGTCATACCAGGACCGCGCTTCGAGGAGGCCTACGCCGCACGCGGCTACTTCTACTGGCTGGTCAAGGGCTGTGGCGAGCTCTTCAGCCTCGCACCGGACGTGGCCCGCGAAGACCAGCGGGTGGGCGACTTCTACCATCGCGACATGCGCGCGGTGGCCATCGGGTCGCGGCTGATCGGTGAGGAGGAGGTCGAGCGGCTCTTCGACACGGTCCTGGCCGACCTCCCCGTCAAGAAGGTTGCCGACCTCGGATGCGGGTCGGGGCAGCGCCTCATCCGCATCGCCGGAAACCACCCAGGCGTCAACGGCGTCGGAGTGGACCTGTCGACCGCCGTGGTCCAGCTGGCCACCGAGTCGGTCCAGGAGGCCGGTCTCGCGGACCGGATCGCCGTGCTCCAAGGGAATGCTCTAGAGCTCGAACCGCTCCCCGAGTTCGCCGACGTGGACACCATCACCTGCGTCTTCATGGGGCACGACTTCTGGCCGTACGAGAGCTGCGTGAACACCCTGCGCAGGCTGCGGACGGCGTTCCCCGCGGTCGAGCGGCTGTTCATCTGCGACGTCGTCCGCACCAGCGAACTGCCCGGCCCCGACACCACCATCTTCACCCTGGGCTTCGAGTCGGTCCACGCGCTGATGGGCGACTACCTGCCGACGTACGTCCAGTGGCAGGAGGCCTTCGTGGAGAGCGGCTGGAAGCGCGCGGCGGTCCACCAGATGACCACTCCGCCCAACGGCTACTTCTTCGAGCTGGTTCCCGTGACGGAGGCGTGAGCGGGACCGTCCACGCCTGCTGCGCGTAGCGCACACCGGGGGCGGGTCACCGGGCAGCTGCCCGGTGACCCGCCCCCGCTTGCGTGCCCGCCCGGTAATGGGGGGCACGCGGCGCCGACGCCGTGCCGATCAGGAAAGACGCTGGTACACCCACACGTTGGGCTCGACGTAGACGGCGAAGTCGTTGAGCAGGTCGCAGTGAACGGGCGTCAAGGCGTCCGGAACGATCACCGGGCCGCTCTCGTCGAAGGGCAGGCCGGTCCACTGCCGCCACTGATCCACCGATCCGGGGATGACCATCGAGGCAGGGGCTATCCCGACGATGTCGGAGCCGAGCTTGACGTGTGCGCGCAGCAGCGGGTCCGCCGGCAGCCCTGCCTCCGTCGACCGCGCCACGTAGTCGCTCATGGAGACGTGCGGGGCATCCGCCTTCCCCGGCGGCCGGACCGGCGCGATGAAGTGGCGGAAGCCCTTGTCCCTGGCGTTCGCGTGAGCTTCGCGGAGCATCCGGGTCCCGAGCCCCGACCCCCGCAGTTCCGGGCGCACCATGATCTCCAGACCGCAGACGGCGTCGCCCCTGTAGCCGGCCAGCCGCGTGAGATGGGCCTGACGCACCATGCCGTCCCATCCGGTGTCGGGTAGCCCGTCCGGCGGGACGTCGGCCAGGCCGACGGGTATCGAATGCGCCCGTGCAAGCACTCTGTCGGGTGCATCGGCCGAGAAGGCGACGAGCGTGAACTCGGCGTAGTGCCGGGCCGCGTCGATGTAGAACCTCTCGCCGATCGGCTCGTGCGTCATGAACTCGGGCCAGCTGCCTTTGAGGGCTTCGGCGCGTCCGGTCAGCTCGGGTCGCTCCGCCAGGGTCGTCAAGCGAAGGTTCTCGATCATGATGTTCCTCTGCTCTGTTGCCAGTTGGCCGCGACCGGCCTGCTCGGGCGTCACTTCGCGCAGGCTCATTCGCTGTCTCCGGCGGAGGAGATGGGGTGGATATGGGCTGCCAGCGCGGCGATGGTCGGGTGGTCGAAGACCGCCTGCAGACTGGCCTCGCTGTCAAGCGCCTCGTTGACCCGGGAGATGACTTGGATGGCGAGCATGGAGTGGCCGCCGAGTTCGAAGAAGTCGTCGTGGATGCCGATGGGGGTGATGTCGAGGAGCTCGGACCAGATGGCCGAGATGGCCTCCTGGGTGGGATTGCTGGGCGCCTGGAAGGCTGCGTCCAGGTCGGGGCGCGCCCCGTCGGGTTCGGGCAGGGCGCGGCGGTCGAGCTTTCCGCCGGGGCCGACCGGGAGCTCCTCCAGACCGACGATGACCGAGGGGACCAGGTAGCTCGGCAGGCGACGAGCCAGGTCCTCGCGGAGCTGCGGGTCGGGGAACTCCTGGCCGGCCGTACCTGCCAGTCGCCCGTGCCCGGGAGCGGGCGTGACGTAGGCGACGAGCCGTAGGGCTTCGGGTCCGTTCCCCCGTGCCACGACGACTGCCTGGCCCACGCTCGTGTGGTCGCGCAGTGCGGCCTCGATCTCGCCCGGCTCGATGCGATAGCCGCGGATTTTGACCTGGTCGTCCATTCGGCCGAGGAACTCCAGGTCTCCCGACGGCAGGTAGCGCACAAGGTCGCCGGTGCGGTAAAGGCGGTCGCCGGGCCCCCCGAAGGGGTCGCGCACGAACCGCTCGGCGGTGAGCCTGGGGTTGTTCCGGTAGCCGTTGGCCACGCCGGCGCCGCCGATGTAGAGCTCGCCGGGGACGCCGGCGGGTGTGAGGGCCTGGTGGGCGTCGAGGACGTAGAGCCGGGTGTTGGTGATCGGCTTGCCGATCACCGGGCGGTTGCCTTCCACCCGTGCCACGGTGGCGTCGACCGTGCACTCGGTCGGGCCGTAGAGGTTGTACGCCTCGTGCCCGTGGCGCGCGGACAGTGCGGTGAGCATCAGCCACAGCTCGGGATCGATGGCCTCGCCGCCGATCAGACTGAAGCGCGGCGCGTACTCGCGGCTGAATACGCCCGAGTCGATGAGGCCGCGGAGGAGGGACGGGGTGCAGCTGAACGCATCGATCCGCTGCTTCCGCATGTAGCGGACGACCGCGGAGGCATCGCGTCGTGTCGCCTCGTCCAGCACGTGCAGGGTCACGCCCTCGCACATCAGCAGCAACAGTTTCACGGCGGAGTCGAACGACAGGGAGGACAGCAGCAGGCTCTGCATGCCGGGCGCGTAGACGTTCCGCTCGCCCCACTCCTTGCGGAACGCCATCGCCAGGTTCGCCACGGAACCGTGGGTGATTTCTACGCCTTTGGGTTGTCCGGTGGATCCGGAGGTGTAGATGACGTAGGCGAGGTCGTGGGGTTGGGGTGTGTGGGGTGTGGTGGGTGGGGTGGTGTGGGTGGGTTGGGTGTGGATGGGGATGTGTGTGGCGTGGTGGTTGGTGGGGGTGGGGGTGGGGGTGTCGGTGCCGGTGAGGATGTGGGTGGTGCCGCTGTCGTTGATCATGTGGTTGAGGTGGTGGGTGGGGTAGGTGGGGTCGAGGGGGAGGTAGGCGGCTCCGGTGTGGAGGGTGGCGAGGATGCCGATGATCATTTCGTGGGGGTGGGTGGCGGTTATGCCGACGATGTGGCCTGGTTTGACGCCTGCGGTGTGGAGTTGGTGGGCGGTGTGGCGGGCGGTGTTGTCGAGTTGCTGGTAGGTGAGGGTGGTGGTGCCGGTGGGGGTGTTGGCGGTGAGTGCGGGGGCGTGGGGGGTTTGGGTGAGTTGGGTGTTGAAGAGTTCGGTGATGGTGGTGGGGCCGGTGTTCGGGGTGGTGGTGTTGTTCCAGTGGGTGGTGAGTTGCTGGTGTTCTGCGGGGTCGATGTGGGGGAGTTCGGAGAGGTGTTGGTTGGGGTCGTGGGTGATGGCGTTGAGGGTGTTGAGGTAGGCGTTGGTGATGCGTTGGATGGTGGTGGGGTTGTAGAGGTCGGGGTTGTAGACGATTTGGCCGGTGAGGGTGTTGTCGGTGTTTTCGGTGAGGTGGAGGGAGAGGTCGAAGCGGGTGACTTCTTCGTTGGGTGTGAAGGGGGTGGTGGTGAGGTTGGGGAGGGTGAGGGTGGGTGGGTTGAGGGTGTTGAGTTGGAACATGATCTGGACGAGGGGGTTGTGGCTGAGGTCGCGGGTGGGGGCGAGTTCTTCGACGAGGTGATCGAAGGGGAGGTCTTGGTGTGCGTAGGCGTTGAGTGCGGTGGTGCGGACGTTGCGGAGGTGGGTGGTGAAGGTGGGGTTGTCGGTCAGGTCGGCTCGGATGATGAGGGTGTTGAGGAAGAGGCCGATGAGTGGTTCGAGTTCGGGATGGGGGCGTGCGGTGATGGGGGTGCCGATGAGGACGTCGTTGGTGGCGGTGTAGCGGGCGAGGACGGTGTGGAACGCGGCGAGGGTGACCATGAACATGGTGGCGTTGTGTTCGTGGCCGAGGGTGCGCAGTGCGGTGGTGGTGTGGTGGGGGATGTCGAAGGTGGTGGTCGCACCTCGGTGGGAGCTGATGACCGGGCGGGGTCGGTCCAGGGGCAGTTGGAGGATGGTGGGAGCGTCTGCCAGCTCCGCACGCCAGAACTCCATCTGAGACGACAGTTTGCCGTCCTCGAACCAGCGTCGCTGCCAGGCGGCGAAGTCGGCGTACTGCACCGGAAGATCCGGCAGTGTAGCGTTCCGGCCCTCGACCAACGCGGTGTACAGCAGCTGGATTTCATCGAACAGCACCGTCCGGGACCAGGCGTCGGCCGCCACGTGGTGCATCGTCACCATCAATACGTGGTCGTCGGCCGCCAGTCGCAGCAGGCCCGCGCGAAACATCGGTCCGGTGGAGAGATCGAACGGCGTGAGCGCCTCGGCCGCGACCATGCGACGAGCCGCGGATTCCGGTTCCGGTTCCGCCGATATGTCGGTCACCGGCAGATCCACCGGCTGCGGCGCACTGACCGACTGCCACGGCCGGCCGGCCTCGTCGTGAAGGGTCGTCCGCAGGACTTCGTGCCGCGCCACCACACCGCTCAGCGCCGCGCCCAGCGCGTCCACCTCGAGCGCGCCGTTCAGCCGCACCGCGTCGGGGATGTTGTAGAAGGGGTTGTTCGGCATCAGCTGGTCGAGGAACCACAACCGCTGTTGGGCGAACGACAGCGGGAGCTGCTCGGTCCTGGGCACCGGCTGGAGTGCTTCCCAGGTCCTGTCGACGGTGCTGGTCAGGCTGTTCACGTGTTCTGCCAGCGCGGTGATGGTGGGGCTGTCGAAGATCACCCGCAGGGTCATGTCCGTGTCGAAGGCCTCGTTGACCCGGGAGATGACTTGGATGGCGAGCATCGAGTGGCCGCCGAGTTGGAAGAAGTCGTCGTGGATGCCGATGGGGGTGATGTCGAGGAGCTCGGACCAGATGGCCGAGATGGCCTCCTGGGTGGGATTGGTGGGTGCCTGGAAGGCTGCGTCCAGCTCGGGGCGCGCCCCGTCGGGCTCGGGCAGGGCGCGGCGGTCGAGCTTGCCACCGGGCCCGACCGGGAGCTTGTCCAGCGCCATGATCACGGAGGGGACCATGTGGTCGGGCAGCAACTGTGCGAGGTCGTCGCGAAGCTGGGGGCCGGCGGAGTCCTGCCACGTCTGCCCCGGGGCGGAGGTGACGTAGGCGATGAGCCGTAGTGCGTCGGGCGTGTCACCGTGGACGATGACGACAGCCTGGTCCACGCCGGTGTGCTTGCGCAGGGCGGCCTCGATCTCGCCCAATTCGATGCGGTAGCCGCGGATTTTGACCTGGTTGTCGACCCGGCCGAGGAACTCCAGGTCTCCCGATGGCAGGTAGCGCACGAGGTCGCCCGTGCGGTAGAGCCGGTCGCCCGGCTCCCCGAACGGGTCGGGTACGAACCGCTCGGCGGTGAGCCGTGGTCTGTTGAGGTAGCCCCTGCCCACGCCGGCGCCGCCGATGTAGAGCTCGCCGGGGACGCCCGCGGGTGTGAGGGCCTGGTGGGCGTCGAGGACGTAGAGCCGGGTGTTGGTGATCGGCTTGCCGATCACCGGGCGGACGCCCTGCACCGGCGCCACGGTGACGTCGACCGTGCACTCGGTCGGGCCGTACAGGTTGAACGCGGTCACGTCGCCCTGCCCCGCGAGCTGCTGCCACAGCGCGGCCGGGAAGGGTTCGCCGCCCGCCAGGATGCGCAAGGGGGAGGGAGCTGGGCCGGCCGCGAGCAGGGCGGCGAGTTGGGACGGAGTGCAGCTCACCGAGTCCACGCCGTGCTCGCGCATGTACCGCGAGACGGCGGGGAGGTCCCGGCGGTTCTCGGGGACGTGCAGGCAGCCGCCGGTCAGCAGGATGCCCAGCGCGCGCCACGAGGCGTCGAAGCTGAGGGAAGCAAGAAGTAGGACATGGGATCCGAAGTACTGCTGAAGGTCGTTGAGCGCACCCGTGAGGTTCGCGTGGGTGATTTCTACGCCTTTGGGTTGTCCGGTGGATCCGGAGGTGTAGATGACGTAGGCGAGGTCGTGGGGTTGGGGTGTGTGGGGTGTGGTGGGTGGGGTGGTGTGGGTGGGTTGGGTGTGGATGGGGATGTGTGTGGCGTGGTGGTTGGTGGGGGTGGGGGTGGGGGTGTCGGTGCCGGTGAGGATGTGGGTGGTGCCGCTGTCGTTGATCATGTGGTTGAGGTGGTGGGTGGGGTAGGTGGGGTCGAGGGGGAGGTAGGCGGCTCCGGTGTGGAGGGTGGCGAGGATGCCGATGATCATTTCGTGGGGGTGGGTGGCGGTTATGCCGACGATGTGGCCTGGTTTGACGCCTGCGGTGTGGAGTTGGTGGGCGGTGTGGCGGGCGGTGTTGTCGAGTTGCTGGTAGGTGAGGGTGGTGGTGCCGGTGGGGGTGTTGGCGGTGAGTGCGGGGGCGTGGGGGGTTTGGGTGAGTTGGGTGTTGAAGAGTTCGGTGATGGTGGTGGGGCCGGTGTTCGGGGTGGTGGTGTTGTTCCAGTGGGTGGTGAGTTGCTGGTGTTCTGCGGGGTCGATGTGGGGGAGTTCGGAGAGGTGTTGGTTGGGGTCGTGGGTGATGGCGTTGAGGGTGTTGAGGTAGGCGTTGGTGATGCGTTGGATGGTGGTGGGGTTGTAGAGGTCGGGGTTGTAGACGATTTGGCCGGTGAGGGTGTTGTCGGTGTTTTCGGTGAGGTGGAGGGAGAGGTCGAAGCGGGTGACTTCTTCGTTGGGTGTGAAGGGGGTGGTGGTGAGGTTGGGGAGGGTGAGGGTGGGTGGGTTGAGGGTGTTGAGTTGGAACATGATCTGGACGAGGGGGTTGTGGCTGAGGTCGCGGGTGGGGGCGAGTTCTTCGACGAGGTGATCGAAGGGGAGGTCTTGGTGTGCGTAGGCGTTGAGTGCGGTGGTGCGGACGTTGCGGAGGTGGGTGGTGAAGGTGGGGTTGTCGGTCAGGTCGGCTCGGATGATGAGGGTGTTGAGGAAGAGGCCGATGAGTGGTTCGAGTTCGGGATGGGGGCGTGCGGTGATGGGGGTGCCGATGAGGACGTCGTTGGTGGCGGTGTAGCGGGCGAGGACGGTGTGGAACGCGGCGAGGGTGACCATGAACATGGTGGCGTTGTGTTCGTGGCCGAGGGTGCGCAGTGCGGTGGTGGTGTGGTGGGGGATGTCGAAGGTGGTGGTCGCACCTCGGTGGGAGCTGATGACCGGGCGGGGTCGGTCCAGGGGCAGTTGGAGGACGGCGGGAGCGTCTGCCAGCTCCGCACGCCAGAACTCCACCTGGGACGACAGATCGGTCTCGGGCCCCTGAGCCGTCACCCACAGCATGTGGTCGTCAGGGGCCAGTCGCACCAGGCCGGCACGGAGCAAGGGCTCGGCTGCGGAGCCCGAAGACCCTGAAGAGTCGAGTGCGAGGTCGAACGGCGCCAACGCTTCCTGCGTGACCCGCCGAAGCGCGGCGGCCTCGGGGTCCGGTTCCGCCGACACGTCCACGACCGGCAGGACAACCGGCGGCCGTTGGCCACCCGGGTGGCCTCCTGCGGACCTCAACGTCGCTCCCAGCGCTTCGACGTCCAGCTCGCCCCTCAGTCGGACAGCGCCAGGTATGTTGTAGAACGGATTGCCCGATTCCAAGGTCACGCCAGCCCACTTTCCCGTTATGTGACATCGCAATGAGTAAGTCACAGCCCCATCAGGCTGCGCGCCGCCGTATCGACGATTGCCGTCACGCGTTTGACATTCGGTTCTAGAAAGAAATGATCGCCGTCGATCTCGACGCTCCGGAATCTCCCCGTCGTGAAGCGGGACCATTGCCGGACGTAACTCAGCGGAGTTCCCTCGTCCTGGCTCCCGTAGAGGCCGATCACCGGGATCGGCACTCCTCGCTCACGGATTCCCTGTGCCGCGTCCGACAGGTGCAGATCCGCCTTCAGCGCAGGCAGCATCATCTGTGCGAATGCCGGATCGGCCGCCAACTGCGCATGGAGGCCGCTCACGGATGCGAGCCGGCTGAGGAGTTCCGCGTCCGATAGGCCACGAGCGCTCGACCTCAGCGGGCCGCTCCACGGGGATCGCCGTCCGGAGACGAAGAGCACGGCATCGGATTCGCTCCGGTCGCCGAACAGTTCCTGCCCCACGCGGGCCGCCAGTGTCGCCCCGAGGCTGTGCCCGAACAGGACGGTCTTCTCGTCGGCCAGTGGTGCGATCGCCTCGACGAGTGCGCTCACCACCCGCTCGGCGTCCGCCTCGGCCGGCTCCGCGACGCGGTCCTCCCGGCCCGGAAGCTGGACCGCGTAGACATTGACCAGCCGCGACAGGTGGCGGGGCCAGTCCCGGAAGACCCTGGCCCCGCCACCCGCATAGGGAAGACAGATGAGATTGCACAGGGTCACGTGGCGATCCGGCGTAAGATTCTTGAGAATCTCACCCATCCTCCCCACCTCGCTCCGTGCGGTCGTTCCCTTTCGCGCGTGCAGTGTCCGGGATGTGCTGCTCAGTCAAGGTAGGACTCAAGCGTGCCCGTCCGGCGAACGTCCAAGGTGGCGCAGTGGAAAGAGCCGCCGAAGCTGTTGAAGTTCCGGAAGTTGCACGGAATCGGAGTGAATCCCCAGTTCTTGAACATCTGAATCATCGGTTCGTCCTGGGCTTCGACGATCACCCGCTTTTCGTCCAGCATGAGGATGTTCATGTTGATCCACTTGCTCGTCATGTACAGCGGGTGCGAGTCGGGGATCACCGGAGCCGGAGCGGCCATCACGTCCCAGCCCTTGAACATGGAGGGAACGTCGGGCACGCGCTCGGGGTTGATGAGCAGCTTGCCGGGCGCCAACGGCGCGATGGTTGCGTCGATGTGCATGGGGTGCGGGTCGTCGAACTCCACCACCCTGACGCGGTAATCGTCCCCCAGGCAGCGGCGGACCCACTCGATGCCGAACTCATTGGTGACGTTGCTCTTCTGCACGACGATGTCGCGCCCGAAGCGGAGGAAGTCGGCGGCGTCGAAGGTGGGCTCGAACTCGGTCACCACCAGACGCGTCGGCTCGCCTTCTGCCGGCTCGGTCCAGTCGAGGTCGTACTGGGCGTCCGTGAGCTCCGGCTTGGGGCCGGCGGTCCACCCCGCTCCGCTGTGGAAGTACTCCTTGAGCAGTGGCCGGTACGCCAGGGTCTCGTAGTAGCGCGACCGCCAGGCCATCGGGCACTCGATGATCTGGTCGCCCACGACCAGCAGGGCGTCGCGCGGCATCGCGGCGTACAACCCGGTGCTCGTCCACGCGCCGGTCGAGTAGGGCTGGGACTGCGGGATCGGCTCTGGGCGGCGCACGGTGACGCCCTCGCCCTCCAATATGCGGACGAACTCCTCCAGCTCCTCGCTGGCGGCCTTCACCTGGTCGGCCGGGAACGCGTGTCCCGCGTACTTCTGGAACGTGCCGTGCTGATTGGTGGGGAGAACCGGCGCCAGCGACGAGTGCCACGGCGGGAAATGAGCATCGTCCATGATGCCCACGATGACTTCTTCGAGCGGATCCCACTCCGTGTGGGACGAGACCTTGCTGCTCCTGGAGACATGCGGTGTGTACTCGTCGGGGCGGAGGGTTTCAGACATCAGGATGTTCATCCGTCCTAGTTACGTGTGCGGGATGTTCGCTGGTGGACCCGTGGACGACGACGGGAGCGTCAGTCGTAGATGTACGAGTCTTTCTTGGAGAGCCGCTTTGCTCGCCGCCGCCAGGCGAGGTACCGGCCCAGTGAGCGAAACGGGCTCGTCAATTTGCCTATAACGCTGAATCTAGAAGACATTGATCCCATATTTCTTCGTGAACATCTGAGCATCGTGGGCATTGTCGACCATCGGCTCGTCCTTGATGTTCAATGAGGTGTTGAGCAGCATCGGAACGCCAGTCTTTTCGTACCACTCCTCCAGTACCTGGCGAAGTACCGACGAGCTGTCTTTCCTGACTACCTGGACGCGTGCGGTGCCGTCCACGTGCGTGACGCTTGAATAGTCGTGCAGGGCCCGGCTGGTGAACTGCATGTACTCGTTCATGGGGCCTTCGAAGTACTCGCCTGCGAACTCTTCCAAGATCGCGGGCGCGAACGGGCGGAAGAGCTGCCGCCGCTTGATGCGGTTCACCGTGTCCTTGAGGTCGTACCGGCAGTCCGCCAGGAGGCTGCGGTTCCCCAGCGCGCGCGGCCCGAACTCCGCCCGCTCCGATGCCACGCCGCAGACCTTCTCGGCCAGGAGCTCCTCCACGATCGCAGACGGGTTGGCCCGTGGGAGCTCCGTCCCGAGATACGGATCTACCCACGTCAGCTTGGCGCGTCGAACCAGGGCCGCGGCACCGAGCGCGCTGCCCGCGTCACCGGGGTTGGGCATGATCCACAGGTTCTTGCCCTCGATGCGCGAGTTGGCGACGCAGTTGAGGGCGCATCCGCCCATGAGGACGAGGTTGACCTTCGGGCAGAGCTTGACGAGCTCCAGCAGCTTCTCCTCGAAGAGCAGCTGGACGGATGCGGCCAGGTCCTCGTTGCGCGCGTCGGGGTAGATGTCGTCGCAGCCCAGGTGCAGATTCCTTTCCAGTAGCGGGCTCAGGTCATAGCGGGGCTCCCCATAGGCGGCCATGCCCATCGTGATGTACTCGTCGGAATTCGGCTTGAGCCCGATGCGCTTGGTGATCGCGGAATAGAGCAGACCCAGCGAGTAGGGATAGCGCCAGCTGCGCACCTTCTTCATGTTGTCCCATATGGAAATGGTGTCCCATTCGCCGATCGCATCGACGACGAGGATGTTGCAGTCGTCAAAGGGCGCCGTGTAGTAGCCGGCTGCGGCATGAGACTCATGATGAGAGAAGGAAACGTCTGCACGGGTGCGCCGACGCGCCAGCTTCTGCCCCGAGTAGAGCCGCCGCGTGGCCTTGAGCCAGGGGCGCTCGTAATACGCGACGGTATCGGCCTTGCGCATCATCTCAAGCTGTGTGGGATGCAGCCAGCGGTCTCCCTTCTCCCGGGAGTAGCGCTCGCTGTGTGAGGCGTGAACGATGTTCGTGTCGTCCAGAAGACACAGTGCAGCGTCGTGAAAGCCTTCCGAAAACCCCGCAATGAGTGCCAATGTGAACTCCTTAGTCGGTGACTGCTTCACGTATCGGCCGGTCCGGAGCGGCCAACCCGCTGGCAAGGATGTTGTTCCACATGGCCAACATGTCGGCGATCTCCGCCTTCGAGTACAGCCCGTCACGACACAGGATCGACACCTCAAGGCCGTCCCCGACCGCGGTCACCTCCAACGAGAAGTCGTGGCGCACGCTGTCGCGGTCCTCCGCGTACTCGTCGACCGCAATCAAGGTGTCGCCCGCCACGCGGTCCGTGCTCTCTCCCTGGTTGAGCACGAACCAGACCTCCATGTACGGGGTTTGGTTGGGGCGGCGTGGGGGGCGGGTGGCGGCGATGAGGAGGTCGAAGGGGAGGTCTTGGTGGTCTTGTGCGTCGAGGACGGTTTCGCGTGTGCGGTGGGCGACGTCGCGGAAGGTGGGGTTTGCGCCGAGGTCGGTGCGCAGCACGAGGTTGTTGACGAAGAACCCGATGAGGTGGTCGAGGTGGGGGTGGTTGCGGCCTGCGACGGGGGTGGCGATGACGATGTCGGTCTGGCCGGTGAGTTGGTGCAGGAGGATGTTGTAGGCGGCGAGGAGGACCATGAAGGGGGTGAGGCCTTCGTCGCGTGCCAGGGTGCGCAGGTCGGTGGTGAGTTGGGGGTCGAGGGTGAAGCTGTGGGTGTCGCCTTCCCACCGCGGATCGGCCAGTGGCTGCCTGTCGTAGGGCAGTTGCATGTAGGCGGGGGCTCCGTCGAGCTTGTCGCGCCAGTACGTCTCCAGCGCCTGCCTGCGATCCGTGGTCAGCAGCACCTCCTGCTGCACCGCGTAGTCCGCGTACTGGAGGGGCAGCTCGGGAAGCGGCGAGGGCTCGCCCGCGCACAGCGCCGGGTAGATCGCCGCCAGTTCGTCCTGCAGGACGATGGCTGACCAGCCGTCGGTCACGATGTGGTGCATGTTGAGCACCAGGACGCTCTCCTGAACGCTGGTCACGATCAGCCGCGCGCGGAACAACGGGCCCCGGGCCAGGTGGAAGGGCGTGGTGAGCTCTTCCCGTATTGCAGCGTCCACGTCGTCCGGGCTGCCGTCGCGGCAGTCCACCACGGGCAGGGCGACCTCGTACGCCGGTCCGATCACCTGGACCGGGACCCCGCGCTCCGCCTCGAACACCGTCCGCAGCACCTCGTGCCGCGCAACGATGGCACTCAGAGACGCCTGCACCACGTCGGGGCGCACCGGACCGCGGAGCCGCAGGATCAGGGGCGTGGTGTACGCCAAGTTTCCCGGCGTCACCTGGTCGGCGAGCCACAGCCTGCGCTGGCCGTACGACAGCGGTACCCGGTCCGAGCCCGCAGGCCGCGGCACGGGCACGGGCCGCGGGCTCACTCCCCGCAGGCCTTCGATGTGAGAGACGAGGTCATGGACGGTCGCGTGGCGCAGGAACTCGGAGAAGTCGATCTGCACCGCGAAGTTCTGCTCCAGGCGCGCGATGATGCGCGTCGCGCCGAGGGAGTCGCCGCCGAGCTCGAAGTAGTTGTCCGACACTGAGATCGGGTTGATCCCCAGGACGTCCTCCCAGGTGTCGGCGACGATGCTCATGGCCTCGGACATCGCCTCCCGGTTGCCGCGCTCCACCTGCGGCGGATCGATCTCCAGGAGCTTGCGCCGGTCGACCTTTCCGTTGGTGGTCAGTGGGAAGGCATCGACGTACGTGATGGTGCGCGGGATCATGCTCTCCGGCAGGACTTTCCTGAGCTGCGAGCGCAGCAGCGCCTCGTCAGCCGGAGCAGCTGTCGAAGCCCTCACGTAGGCACGCAGGAGCGAGGCGCCGTGCTTGTCCTTGTCGGCGACGACGGAGCATTCGGCGACCCCTTCGACCGAGCTGATGGCCGTCTCGACCTCGGCCGGCTCCACGCGGACGCCGTGGATCTTCACCATGTCGTCGCAGCGCCCGACGAATTCCAACTCGCCGTTCGGCGTGATGCGACCCAGGTCGCGCGTGCGGTACAACCGATGACCGCGCCGGTCCGTGAACGGATTCGGCACGAAGCTCTCCGCCGTCAGGGCGGGCCGGCCCAAGTACTCCTGGCCGACGCCGACACCGCCGATGTAGATCTCGCCGACCTCCCCCTGCGGCACCGGCTGCATCGACTCCGACAGCAGGTAGATGTCCGTGTTCGGCAGCGGACGCCCCGCGAGGTTCGAGGGCGAGTCGGCGCCGAGGACGCCGATCGTCGAGGAGATGGACCCCTCGCTCGCCCCGTACACCTGGCCCACGTCGGCGTGCGGCAGCCACTTCTCGACCAGCGCGTCCTGGAGGGCGTCGCCGCCCAGGACCAGCTGGGTGATCAGCGGGACGTCCTCGGGCTCGATCACCGCGAGGGGCCCGGGCGTTCCCATGTACAGCGTGACCGCATCGCGCCGCAGCGCTGCACTGATGACCCGCGCACCGCGCCGCTCCTGCCGGGGGACGACGCTCAGCTGCGCGCCGTTCAGCAGCGCCATCCACACCTCGGCGGACATCACGTCGAAGGAGGTGGTGGCGAGCTGGGCGATGTTGGTCGCGGTGCCGATGTCCATGGCCGCGCCCATCCCGAGCGCCCAGTTGCACAGTCCGTCGTGCGTGATGACGACGCCCTTCGGATGCCCCGTGGACCCCGAGGTGTAGACGACGTACGCGGGCTGTTTGGCCGCGGGGGCGCCCGCGGCGGCCCACTGCGACGACTCCTCCACGGGCGTCAGCCGCTCATAGTCCAGGGACGACCAGTCGTTCGGAGCCGTGTCGTCCTTGTGGGAGACCAGGATGGAGCAGCGGGCGTCACGCGACAGCCAAGCATTGCGCTCGGCGGGCGCGGCCGTGTCCAGGCACAGGTAGACCGCACCGATCCGGACGGTGGCGACGATCGCTACGACCAGGGCGATTCCGGGCTCCAGCGACAGCCCCACGACATCGCCCGTGCCGACTCCCGCGGCGGTCAGCGCTGCGGACACCGCCTGGCTCGACGTGTCCAGCTCGGCGTACGTCAGGAGCTCGCCCATGCACAGGAGTGCCGGCGCATCTGCATGCCGGCTGACGACGCCGGCGATCTCGTCGACCAGATTGAGGTCCAGCAGGTCCCCTCGCTCGGGGCCGGCGAGCGACTCGCCCTCCTTGAGCTCGGGCAGGCTGTTGTGACCGGCGGTGATCGGAGTGCCGCCCCGGGACGTGCCGCGCCGCAGTACGTCGACGAACCGCTCGCTCAGCGACGCGATCGTGTTCGCGTCGAACAGGTCGCTGCGGTAGTTGACTTGGATCTGCATACTGCTGCCCTCGAAAACCTGGAAGGTCAGGTCCAGCGACGAGCCGGGCAGCGGCGCCTGCGTCGGGGTCGCCATGAGGTCACCGATGGCGTACTCGGAGACGGACTCCGGCTGGTAGACCAGCGACGTCTGCAAGTACGGGGTTTGGTTGGGGCGGCGTGGGGGGCGGGTGGCGGCGATGAGGAGGTCGAAGGGGAGGTCTTGGTGGTCTTGTGCGTCGAGGACGGTTTCGCGTGTGCGGTGGGTGACGTCGCGGAAGGTGGGGTTTGCGCCGAGGTCGGTGCGCAGCACGAGGTTGTTGACGAAGAACCCGATGAGGTGGTCGAGGTGGGGGTGGTTGCGGCCTGCGACGGGGGTGGCGATGACGATGTCGGTCTGGCCGGTGAGTTGGTGCAGGAGGATGTTGTAGGCGGCGAGGAGGACCATGAAGGGGGTGAGGCCTTCGTCGCGTGCCAGGGTGCGCAGGTCGGTGGTGAGTTGGGGGTCGAGGGTGAAGCTGTGGGTGTCGCCTTCCCATCGCGGATCGGCCAGTGGCTGCCTGTCGTAGGGCAGTTGCATGTAGGCGGGGGCTCCGTCGAGCTTGTCGCGCCAGTACGTCTCCAGCGCCTGCCTGCGATCCGTGGTCAGCAGCACCTCCTGCTGCACCGCGTAGTCCGCGTACTGGAGGGGTAGCTCGGGAAGCGGCGAGGGCTCGCCCGCGCACAGTGCCGGGTAGATCGCCGCCAGTTCGTCCTGCAGGACGATGGCTGACCAGCCGTCGGTCACGATGTGGTGCATGTTGAGCACCAGGACGCTCTCCTGAACGCTGGTCACGATCAGCCGCGCGCGGAACAACGGGCCCCGGGCCAGGTGGAAGGGCGTGGTGAGCTCTTCCCGTATTGCAGCGTCCACGTCGTCCGGGCTGCCGTCGCGGCAGTCCACCACGGGCAGGGCGACCTCGTACGCCGGTCCGATCACCTGGACCGGGACCCCGCGCTCCGCCGCGAACACCGTCCGCAGCACCTCGTGCCGCGCAACGATGGCGCTCAGAGACGCCTGCACCACGTCGGGGCGCACCGGACCGCGGAGCCGCAGGATCAGGGGCGTGGTGTACGCCAAGCTTCCGGGTGCCGCTTGCTCAGCAAGCCATAATCTCCGCTGCCCGTAGGACAAAGCTTCCCTGCGGATTCCCGAGTTCAACGTGCGGCCCTCTCGGAGTTGTCTGTGCCTACTGCATCTCAGCCAGTGGATCTTAACGGTGAGGTGAGTGGTGTCAACAGAATTTAAGGCGGGCGGAGATGTGCTCGCAGGAAGCGTAAGTCACCCTGCAGTGAAAGAAGTCGGAGGTCACCGTAGAACAACCCGGCCCGCGACTTGACGCGTTGGCTGGGCGCTCAACGGGACCGGGCAGGCAGGGTCCCAAGCGCATGGAGTATGCATCGGTCATGGTATGACGGGCCGTGGCGGAGTGCCACAGGTCTCCAGATCATTTGCAGGTTCCTGTCGCCGCGAGCAGGAGATTCGCCTGCTCTGTAGGGCTAGTGCGTTGTCCACGAAAACGTTTGCCGGGGTTGATCAGGCGGCTTGAGGCCGTGGCCGTCCCCAGCGTTGTTGGCGTTCGCTTCGGACATTGGCGTGTTCGCGGCGTTGGGCGGCCAGAACGTCCGGGTCGCGGGCATTGGCGTTGCGCCACCGCAGGTGAGTCCTGCAGCTTCCGGGCCAGTGCCGGGTGGTTGGGGTGGTTGGAACCGCCCATGACGAAGTTCCGTAGAGGGCCGTGCGGCGCCGGTTCACGCCCCACAGATGGTCGTCGCCGAGGGAGTAGCAGCCGTGGAAGTAGCGGATGCCGCGGGTGCGGTGGCAGGCGGCCGGCAGCCGGTCCGGCTTCTTCTTCCCGGCCCAGGAGGAGCCGTGGCAGGGGCGGATCGACAGCGGGCCGAACTGGTCGAAGGCGAAACAGCGATCCAGGAAATTCCTGGTCACGTGCTCAATGCGGTCGATCTTGGCGTCCTTGTAGGGATCTTTGGACTCCTTCCAGGTGCGCGTGCGCTGGAGGGAGATCCCGTGTTCGCGCAGGATCTGCCGCAGCCGTTCCCGGCCGATCCTGACCGTTCGGATCCGGTTGCGGGCCAGGTAGTCGGTGAGCTTGCGGAGACTCCAGTGCGTGAACGGCTGCCCCAGTCCGACGGAGCGTGTCCTGGCCGTCGTGATGATGAACTCGCGTTCGTCATCGCTGATCAGGGGACGGCCTCCCGCCCACCGAGGCCCAGCGCGGCCAGGCCTCTCTCGTTGAACGCGTTGATCACGTCCCGAACGGTGTCCTCATGGGCGGTGACCAGCCGGGCGATCGCTGTCACCGGGGTGCCCGACGTCGAGGCCGTGATGATCAGAGCTGTCCTATCAATCGGTAGTACCTTGACAGTCGTCAAGGCCGGGGGTTCAATGTGATCATCTTCAAGCGGGATATCCAAAACTCACGGTTGAATAATTCTGGATATCCGGGCAGGTCGCCCCATGAAGCGGACATTTTCTGCATCGAGGAGATACAGCAAGTGCGGGTCCCCTGATATGCGCGTCTCACGAGGTCCTCTGAAGAGTCGTAATTTCCGCTTGCTCGTGACCTGCAACGTCATTTCTGTTGCTGGCTCGTCGATTGCGAACGTCGCCATACCCTTCGCGGTTCTCGGGGTCGGCGGCTCGGCGGCCGACGTGGCATTCGTGGCGACCGCCAAGCTCATCCCCATCGTCGCGTTCCTGTTGATCGGCGGGGTGCTCGCGGACCGGTTGCCGCGTCATAGGGTCCTGGTGGCAGCGAATGGCCTGCAGGCCATCGCCGCAGGTGCGGCGGCTGCACTGATCCTCGGCGGGCACGCGCGAGTCTGGCAGTTGGCGGTGCTGGCCGCAGTGAGCGGCATCGGCGTGGCGATGAGCTATCCGGCGTCCCAGGGGCTGCTCCCACAAACGGTGCCGGCCGATCAAAGACCGTCGGCGGTATCCCTGGACCGCATGTCCAGGAACACGGCGTCCATTGGCGGAGCTGCGCTCGGCGGCGTTCTCATCGTGCTGTGGGGGCCGGGCTGGGGGCTCGTTTTCGACGCCGCGAGCTTTGCCATCGCCGGAGCGCTGAGATTCCGGATGCAATTCCCCGACCTGCCGCGGGTGCAGGTCTCCAGCATGCTGACCGACCTGCGGGCCGGCTGGCGCGCTTTCACTTCGCGTCGCTGGCTATGGATGATTGTTGCGCAGGCCGCGGTCATTACCACCTTGAGTTCGGCTCTGATCAGCGTGCTGGGGCCATTGGTCGCGCATTCCGATCTCGATGGCGCGAGCAGTTGGGGGTTCATCGTGGCCGCCTACGGTTTCGGCGCGGTCGTGGGCGGCTTCGTCTTGCTCAGGTTCCGGCCCAAGCGATTACTCCTCGCTGGAATCCTGTCGCTTCCCGCTCTCTCCCTTTTGTTCTTCGCGCTCGCTGTTCCTCTGTCGACCCCTCTCGGCGTCGCAGCGTCGTTCCTGGCTGGGGCATTCCTGGAAGTGTTCGAGGTGAGCTGGGTCATCACGCTGCAACAGGAAATACCGCCCGACGAGCTTTCCCGCATATCCTCCTATGACGCGCTGGGAAATTACGCGCTCGCCCCGGTGGGAATCGCCGCGGCCGGCGGGCTTGCCGGCTCCTTCGGGGCCTCGGTCATCCTGACGTTCAGCGGCGCCCTCATCGTGCTCCTCACCTGCGCTGTCCTCTTCGTGCCCGAAGTCCGGCACATGCGACGGCGGCTGCCCGCGCCTTCCGGCACCGGCAATGCAGTGACCGTTCCATCGGCGGCGGGCGACAACTGAAACGTAAGCATTCAGAAGGCCCGGTCGGGTGCTCGTCTCCTGACGATGCGACAGGTGGCGGGTGGGTGCAGCTGTATCTGTGGTCATGTTGTCGGGGCTGGAGTCCGCGTCGCGTGAGGATCTCCTCGTGGTGATCAGGACAGGTGGCGGTCGTGGAGGCTCCGGCGGCGGAACTGGCCGAGTCCAAAGAACGGTTGACGGCGCGGGTGGCGGAGTCGGAGCGTCGTTGGGGCGCAACTCCCAGAACTCCTCGATGCGGACGTCTTGGGACACCTTCGGTCGGCCGGAGAAGTAGCCGCAGATCAGTTGCGGGCGCAAGCGGGGACGTCAGCCGCCGCCGTCAGGTCCGTGATATCCCGTTGACCACGGTGTAGGTGAGCGAGTACCGGTACCGATGCCGATGCGCGTGCGGGACGGTGACCGCCGCGCGGATGTCCGATGAGATCGCCCGATCCCCCTCCCCCTTCCCCTCCTCCTACGGCCGAACCTGCGGGCGCTCGCTGTCTATCTGCTGGTCTTCCCGCGCATCCCCGGGGAGCGGACAGCGATCCTGATCCGGGATGTGACCGGAGCCGAGGCACCAACTACTGCAGCGAGCGAGCACTCCGCCCGGTCAAGACCCACTCGAGATCTCCGGATGTCACCAATCCGCTGACGGCGCCACGGCATGGCTTGCCTTGCGCTCCTGCCTCGACTCCGCCCGCAAACACGGGCTGAGCGCCTTCGTGGCCATCCGCAGCGCCTTCACCGGCGACCTCTGGATGCCACCCATCGAACAAGTTGCCTGATCAGGGCATTCGTGGTGCGTGTGTCGACATCCAGGGCCCGCTCCGGTTTGCCCTTTCGGGCGGCGGACCGGGATGCGTATGCCGATGCCGGCGCCGATGTAGCCCTTGTCGGCCAACGTGGGCATGCCGTCGGCGGCTGCCTCGTGCAGGGCGGGACATACAGCCGGGCTGCGGTGATGTCCGGGGTGGAGCCCGGTTCGGCGTCGGAGACCCACGGTGGGGTGCCGTCCGGGGCGGACAGGAACTGGATGTTCCCGCCGAAGCTCTTGTGCTTCTGGCTGAACCACAGATCGTTGCCGTTGTCCCGGGTACCCGTGACGCGATCGCTCTCGACGAGCATGCCGTCGAGGATCACATGGCTCATCTCCTCACCGCGGCAGCGGTCCAACAGACCGTGCAGGTCTGGTGCTTGAGCGGCGAGGACGTCGACACCCTCGTGGGGGTAGCGGTAGCCGGTGGCCTGCGAGACGCCTGCATCGCGGGCCAGGCAGTGCACGCAACTGCGCTCGCGGAACCAGCGCAGGACCAGGACCGCTTGGCGGAACGTGCCCAAGGCCCGCGACCCGCGTGGGGTGTTGAGTCGGCGACGGTGCCCGGCGAGTAGCCGGGAGCGGTGGACCACGATGTGGCGTGGGACGTCGAGCGTGGCAGCACAGGTGACCAACGTGCAGCCTCTGGTTGCGCGGACGATCTTGTGGTGAGAACCGTCCTACCAGGGGCTTCGCCTCTGTCCGCGACGGGGCCCGCACAGCATTTCACTGAGAAAACCTCAACCAGTCGCATTCCTTCTGCATGCGTAGACTGAAACCCTGTCAAAGATCTTTGGCCCGGGTGCTGGCCCGCCCAGATGAGGAGTGCTCTGTGAACGCAGTCCTACCCTTGGACGTTGGCGATGCGGCGCTGTCCAGTGAACTCGCTGCTGGGATGGCGGAAGTGGAGAGACAACTGATCGAGTCCGTGGCAACGGACAACGACGTTCTCGCCGCGGCGGCACGTCACTTGATCAGTGCCGGCGGGAAGCGCCTGCGACCGTTCCTGGTCCTCCTGGGAGCCCAGTTCGGCAACGAGCGTGACGAGCGTCTGGTGTCGGCGGCGGTCGCCGTGGAGCTGACGCACATCGGCACCCTCTACCACGACGACGTCATGGACGAGGCGACCATCCGACGCGGCGTGCCCAGCGCGCACCTGCTGTGGGGCACGCCGCTCGCCGTCTTCACCGGGGACTTCCTCTTCTCCCGCGCGTCCCTACTGATAGCGGGTCTGGGCGACGAGGCGATCCAGCTCCACGCGAAGGCGTTCATGCGCCTCGTCGACGGCCAGTCGGCCGAGACGGCCGGACCACCGCAGAGCGAGGACGACGGCCTGGGCCACCACCTCGGTGTGCTGGGCAACAAGACCGCGTCGCTGTTTGCCGCCTCCGGTGAGCTGGGCAGCCTGCTGTCCGGCGCCTCCGCGGAGGTCACCGCGCGCATCGGCAGGGCCTGCGAGGCCTGGGGGATGGCCTTCCAGTTGTCGGACGACGTGCTCGACGTGACCAGCGAGTCAGAGGAGTCCGGCAAGGCTCCGGGAGCCGACCTCCGGGAGGGCGTTCCCACCCTGCCGATGATCTACGCGCTGCGCTCGTCGCACCCCTCGGACGCACGGCTCGTGGAACTGCTGCGTGCCGGCCAGCTGACGGACCCGGCACAGCACGCGGAAGCCCTGGCGCTCCTCCAGAAGCATCCGGCCATCGACATGGCCCGGGCCGAGGTGCGGGAGTGGGCTGAGGTCGCCCGACGGGAGATCCGGGGGCTGCCCGACGCACCGGCACGCGCGGTGTTTGAGGCGCTGTGCGATTTCGTCGTGGAGAAGACCCGCTGAACCCTCCGAATTCTTTGCCCCCTCTGCTTGGCGGCCGCCGATCCGGACCGGGCCCTGGCCATGGTCCTGCGGGCGGCCGGCCCGCTGGCGGAAGTCGCCGTACGGGGACCGGTCCGTTCGCACGCGTCACAACGACCAGGCAGTAGGACCGGGAGCCGAGGCTGGGCCTGCGGGCCGACGGTCTGAGGTTCCCCAACACTGTTACGGCACGGACTGCCGGGCGAGGCTGGTGTGCAGGGCGGCGAGGTAGGCGAGCCGGTTCTCCCGCAGGCAGGGACAAGCGCCTTGCGCGCAACTTTATGCACGCGAATCTGTGCGGTGGCCCAAGTCGCCACGGGAGCGGCGCGACGCGTGGCCGATGACTACGGCACTGCGGGTCCGCGATGTCATCAACGGGCGGAACAGGATCGCCGTCGTAGTCGGTCTGGGCTGCGGACTCCGCCAGGGCGAGGTGTTCGGACTGAGTCCGGAGGGCATCGACCATGAACGCGGCATGCTTCAGGTTCGGCGCCAAGTGCAGGTGATTCACGGAAAACACATGGAACACCTACACCTGGAGGCCGGCCTTGGCCAAGGCCGGTGTCATCCCGCCACGTGCCGAGGGGGCGAAAGCCTGGCAGTGGGCGGCGGCCCCGAAGGACGGTTTCCACGTGCTTCGGCACACTTACGCCTCGATCATGCCGGAAGCCGGAGAGTCCGTCGTGACCTTGGCGCGGTGGCTCGGACATTCCTCGCCAGCGGTCACTCTCGGTTACTATGCTCACTTCATGCCGGAGGCCGGCAGCAAGGGGCGCGGCACCATCGACGGTCTGCTTGGGAAGGGCGGGGCATCGGCTTGCCGGCCGAAACTCCCCAGATTCTCCCCAGCGCCGTCGACCGGCGATTCCCGCCTCTGCGCCCGGCGGCAGCCCTCCGTTGATTGCAAGGCTGAAAAGATGGGTGGCCTGGGAAAGTGTTGCAAGAAGTCGTGGCGACTCGCTATGTCACGCCCCTGCGTGAAGGCGGCTCGCTCCCCGGCATCGTCGAGGCCGACGATCTCGGTACGTACGTCATGAAGTTCACCGGGGCCGGACAGGGCCGCAAGACGCTCGTCGCCGAGATCATCTGCGGGGAGCTCGGCCGCCGGCTCGGGCTGCGGGTGCCGGAGCTGGTGACCATCGAGCTGGACCCGGTCATCGGGCTGGCGGAGCCGGACCAGGAGGTGCAGGAGCTGCTCAAGGCGAGCGGCGGCCTGAACCTCGGCATGGACTACCTGCCGGGCTCGTTCGGGTTCGATCCGCTCGCCTACGAGGTCGGGGCGGCCGAGGCCGGGCGGATCGTCTGGTTCGACGCGCTGATCAACAACGTGGACCGTTCCTGGCGCAACCCCAACCTGCTCGTCTGGCACGGCGACCTCTGGCTCATCGACCACGGCGCGACCATGATCTGGCACCACAACTGGCCGGGCGCCCAGGCCTCCGCAGCCAAGCCGTACAACGCCTCGGACCACGTCCTGGCCCCGTTCGGGCCGGACATCGCGGCCGCGGCCGCCGAGCTCGCCCCCCTGGTCACCGAGGAGCTGCTCACCGAGGTCGCCGCCGACGTGCCGGACGTCTGGCTGGCCGACGAGCCCGGCTTCGACTCCGCCGACGAGGTGCGTCGTGCCTACGTCGCCCCGCTGCTCGCGCGGGCCGCGACCGTCCACGAGCGGATCACGCTGGACGCGCCCACCGCGACCCGGCCCTCCCAGGCCCCGGGCTGGCTCACCGACCGGCTGCCACCGAGGCGGAAGCAGGCCGCGGGCGACGGCCGCGCCGCGGCGGCCGCCCGCACCGGCGAGGAGGGCGGCCGATGACGCGGCGCGATGTCTTCGAGTACGCGCTCCTGCGCGTCGTGCCCCGGGTCGAGCGGGGGGAGTGCTTCAACGCCGGGGTGCTCGTCTACTGCCGGGCCCACTCGTTCGTGGCCGCCCGGACGTATCTCGACGAGGCGAAGCTGAAGGCGCTGGCCCCGGACGCCGACGTCGTCGGGGTGCGGGCCGCCCTGCGCGCCGTCGAAGGGGTCTGCGGCGGCGGTGCGGAGGCCGGTCAGGCGGCGGACGACGACGCCGGGCGGCGGTTCCGCTGGCTGATCGCCCCGCGTTCCACGGTCGTCCAGCCCGGAGCGGTGCACACCGGGCTGACCACCGACCCGGCCGGCGAGGTGGACCGGCTGCTCGACCTCCTCGTGCGCTGATCCACGCCCCGGTGGGACCACGACGGCACAGCGGCGGACGCTCCCGCCCGGTGTGACGTACGGCCCGCCGGGGCGTGCGCCGTTGACACCGGGTGCCAGGGCTTCTAGCGTCTCGTCTGCTGAAGGTACTAAGCGGTTGCTCAGCAATCGAGGGTCTTGCCGCCAGGGAGTGTCAGGGACTGGCGGGAAGCGTCCCGGTGTCCGCTGAGCCGCTATCCAAGGGCGAGGAGAACCAAGCATGTCCACCACCGAGCAGCGCGTCGCCATCGTGACGGGAGCGGCGCGGGGCATCGGCGCCGCCACCGCCGTACGCCTCGCGGCCGAGGGCCGCGCCGTCGCCGTACTCGATCTCGACGAGGCGGCCTGCAAGGACACGGTCGAGAAGATCACCGCCGCCGGGGGCACCGCGCTGGCCGTCGGCTGCGACGTGTCGGACGCCGGTCAGGTGGAAGCCGCCGTCGCGCGGGTCGCCGCCGAGCTGGGCGCGCCGACGATCCTCGTGAACAACGCGGGCGTGCTCCGCGACAACCTGCTGTTCAAGATGAGCGAGTCCGACTGGGACATCGTGATGAACGTGCACCTCAAGGGCGCGTTCCTGATGGCCAAGGCCGTCCAGGCCCACATGGTCGAGGCCAAGTTCGGCCGGATCGTCTCGCTTTCTTCCTCCTCGGCTCTCGGAAACCGGGGCCAGGCCAACTACTCCGCGGTCAAGGCGGGCCTCCAGGGCCTCACCAAAACGCTCGCCAAGGAGCTCGGCAAGTTCGGCGTCACCGCCAACGCCGTCGCGCCCGGCTTCATCGTCACCGAGATGACCGCGCAGACCGCCGAGCGCGTCGGCATGGGCTTCGAGGAGTTCCAGGCGGCGGCGGCCACCCAGATCCCCGTCCAGCGCGTCGGCCGTCCCGAGGACGTCGCGAACGCCATCGCCTTCTTCGCGGGCGACGACGCGGGCTTCGTCTCCGGCCAGGTCATGTACGTGGCCGGCGGCCCCCTCAACTGATCCGAAGGGCAGCGGACATCATGACGGTGCAGGACAGCGGAAAGGTCGCCCTCGTCACGGGCGCCAGCCGGGGCATCGGCTACGGGATCGCCGAGGCGCTCGTCGCCCGCGGCGACCGGGTCGCCATCACCGGGCGGGGCGAGGACGCCCTCAAGGAGGCCGTGGAGCGGCTCGGCGCCGACCGGGTCATCGCCATCCCCGGAAAGGCGCACGACGTGGCCCACCAGGCCGCGGCGGTCGAGCGCACGATGGAGGCGTTCGGCCGGGTCGACTACCTGATCAACAACGCCGGGACGAATCCGGTCTTCGGGCCCATGGCCGAGCTCGACCTCAATGTGGCCCGCAAGGTCTACGAGACCAACGTGATCTCGGCGCTCGGCTTCGCCCAGCAGACCTGGAAGGCGTGGCAGAAGGAGAACGGCGGGGCGATCGTCAACATCGCCTCCGTCGCCGGCGTCGCCCCCTCGCCGTTCATCGGCGCGTACGGGATGTCGAAGGCGGCCATGATCAACCTGACCGCCCAGCTGGCGCACGAGTTCGCCCCGGTCGTCCGGGTCAACGCGATCGCCCCGGCCGTGGTCAAGACGAAGTTCGCCGAGGCGCTCTACGAGGGCCGTGAAGCGGAGGCCGCGGCCGCCTATCCGCTGGGCCGGCTCGGTGTGCCCGAGGACATCGGAGGTGCGGCGGCCTTCCTCACCTCCGCGCAGTCAGACTGGATCACCGGACAGACCCTCGTGGTCGACGGAGGAATTTTCCTCAACGCGGGCGTTGGCTGAGAGTAGCCTGGCCCGATTTGGCCCTGATTGAGTCAAGTGCCCCGCCGGGCCTGCGGATTGACCTGGTGGGGCGCTGCGGTATGGTCTGCCGACCCATGGCTGATCGAGGAGCGTGCACGTGTTCTACCGGGCCAGTCTGCAGGCTTCTGCAGCCCTAGCTTCCCTTTCTCTGCTGGCCGGCTGCGGTCTCCTTTCCGACAGCGGATCGGAAACGGACCAGAAGATAACCGTCGGGACGACCAGCTCCCCGTCCACGCTCGATCCGGCGGCGGCCTGGGACGGTTCCTGGGAATTGATGCGGAACGTTTACCAGACCCTGGTGAGCTTCCCCACCGGCAGTACGAGCCCGGAGCCGGACGCGGCGGAATCCTGCAAGTTCACCGACGCCACGAGCATGGCGTACCGGTGCACGCTGAAGAAGAACCTCAAGTTCTCCAACGGCGAGAAGCTCGACGCCAAGGCCGTGAAGTACTCCATCGACCGCATCAGGGACATCCACTTCAAGGGCGGCCCGGTCGGGATGCTCGGCTCGCTGGACCGGGTCGAGACCAAGGGTGACGACACGGTCGTCTTCCACCTGAACAAGTCCGACGCCACGTTCCCGTTCATCCTGGCCACGCCCGCCATGTCGCTCGTCGCTCCCGGCGACTACCGCCAGGACAAGATCCGCGACGACGGCAAGGTCACCGGTTCCGGCCCGTACCTCCTGGAGTCCTACGAGGGCCGGAAGACCGCCGAGCTGAAGAAGAACCCGGACTACAAGGGCTTCGCCAACCGGAAGAACGACGCGGTCACCATCCGCTACTTCGAGAAGTCCGCCGACATGGTGAGCGCGCTCAAGGCCGACGAGATCGACGCCACCTACCGGGGTCTGACCGCCGAGGAGGTCGTCAGCCTGGAGGACAACAAGGACGACAACGCGGGCCTCCAGATCGTCGAGAGCACGGGGGCGGACATCCGCTTCCTGGTCTTCAACCCGAAGGACCCGGCCGCCGCGAACCCCGCCGTCCGCAAGGCCATCGCCCATGTCGTGGACCGCGACGCCCTGGTCGCCAAGGTCTACCGGGGCACCGCCGAGCCCCTCTACTCCATGATCCCCAAGGGCATCGCCGGACACACCACGAGTTTCTTCGACACCTACGGCGACCCGGATGTGGCCAAGGCGAAGAGCATCCTCTCCGAGGCCGGCATCACCGAGCCCGTGAAGATGACCTTCTGGTACACCACCGACCGCTACGGCTCCGCCACGGAGCCCGAGTTCGAGGAGCTCAAGCGGCAGCTGGAGGCCTCCGGGCTGTTCAAGATCACGCTGCGCGGCGAGCCCTGGCAGAAGTTCCAGGAAGGCTTCAACCAGGGGGAGTACCCGGTCTTCGGCCGCGGCTGGTTCCCCGACTTCCCGGACCCCGACAACTTCGTCGCCCCGTTCGTGGGCCAGGAGCCCGTCACGGGCAGCCCGTACATCAACAAGGAGATCACCCAGCAGCTGCTTCCCGCCTCGCGGCAGGAGAGCGACCGGGGCGCGGTCAGCAAGCAGTTCGAGCGGGCCCAGGAGATCCTCGTCAATGACGTCCGCCTGCTGCCGCTGTGGCAGGGCAAGCTGTACGTCGCCGCGGGCGAGGACATCGGCGGCGGCGAGCGGGCACTCGACCCGCAGACCGTCATGCAGATGTGGGAGCTGTACCGCAAGGCCAGCTGGTAGCAGCCCGGCGGTGAGGGGACGACGGTGACGTGACGACGGGCCTCCTCGGGGGCCCGTTGTCAGTGGTGACCGGTAGGTTCTGGGATCAAGAACCTGTTGCTCACCGGAGGTTGTGGACGTGACCGATATCGACCTGCTGCCCGAGTCCTGGCGCGGCGTCCTCGGCGAAGAACTGCAGAAGCCGTACGTCAAGGAGCTGGCGGACTTCGTCGAGGAGGAGCGGGCCAAGGGCCCCGTGTATCCGCCCCGCGAGCAGGTCTTCGCCGCCCTGGACGCCACGCCCTACGACCAGGTGAAGGTCCTCGTCCTCGGCCAGGACCCGTATCACGGCGACGGCCAGGGGCACGGGCTCTGCTTCTCCGTGCGGCCCGGCGTCAGGACGCCTCCGTCGCTGCGCAACATCTACAAGGAGATGCAGCAGGAGCTGGGCCTGCCCATCCCGGACAACGGCTATCTGATGCCCTGGGCCGAACAGGGCGTTCTCCTGCTCAACGCCGTGCTGACCGTCCGGGGCGGCGAGGCCAACTCCCACAAGAACAAGGGGTGGGAGAAGATCACCGACGCCGTGATCCGGGCTGTCGCCGACCGGCCCGACCCGGCGGTCTTCGTGCTCTGGGGCAACTACGCGCAGAAGAAGCTGCCCCTGATCGACGAGGAGCGCCACATCGTGGTGAAGGGCGCGCACCCCTCGCCGCTGTCCGCCAAGAAGTTCTTCGGCTCCCGCCCCTTCACGCAGATCAACGAGGCCGTGGCCGCCCAGGGGCACCAGCCGATCGACTGGCGGATCCCCGACCTCGGCTGACGGGCTCGTCCGGCGAGGACACCCTCCGAGCCCGTGTCTGACCGGTTCTGCGGAAGCCCGGCGTTAGCGTCGGACGGAGGGGTGACCGGCCGTACGGGCGATGAGGAGAGCGCAGTGGTGGAGCAGCAGGAGGCGTCGGAGGACGCCGTCATGACCAGGATCGGCCAGGCGATCATGCTGCTCCACGGAGGTGACCGGGAGGAGGCCCGCAACCGGTTCGGCGCTCTCTGGTCGGAGCTCGGGGCGGACGGCGACGCCCTCCACCGCTGCACCCTCGCGCACTACATGGCCGACACCCAGGACGACCCCGGCGACGAGCTGGCCTGGGACCTGCGCGCCCTGACGGCCGCCGAGGGGGCGGGCGGCGGGTGGTCGGCGGAGCACCGGGACCTTCCGGCCGTCCGGGCGTTCTACCCCTCGCTGCATCTCAACCTCGCGGCGGACTACCTCAAGCTCCAGCGCCCCGACTCCGCCCGCATCCACCTCCAGCGAGCCCGCGCCGCCGCCGAGTCCCTCGCGGACGACGGGTACGGCGACGGGGTCCGCGCCGCCATCGACCGCCTGGAGCTCCGCCTGCGGGAGCAGTGACCCGGGGACCCTGCAGGGCCCCCGGGGGCAGGCGCGTCAGCGACCGTACGTCTCCGAGCAGATGCGGGCCTGCGGGCTCCCCGCGGGCCAGCCGCCGTACCCCCGGCCGAGCGCACAGACGTCCGCCCCGCCGCCGGGGACGCGTGGCAGGGCGGGCACGGTGACGGACGGGACCCTCGGGGCCCGGTCGGGGGCCCGCCGCTGCGGCGGATCCGCGCGCTCGGGCGGCCGGGCGACGCCTGCCGGTCCGCCGCGCCGGGCCTCCGCGGGGGAGTCGGCGGCCGGAGGCGCGGGGGAGGAGGAGGGCCGAGCGGGCGGGCGGCTCGGATCCGGCATGACCTCCAGCCCCTCACGGGCGGGAGGCTGCACGATCTGCGGAGCCACGTCCTCCCCCGGTCCGGTGGCTCCCGCACCGGGGGAGGAGGGGGAGGAGTGGGAGGAAACGGTCCCGGGCGTCACCGAGACGCATCCGGAGACGGCGGTGACCGCTAACCCGACCAGGAGTTTCGCGGTGATTCTGGTTCTCTGCACCCGGCCAACTCTGCGGTGCGGTCCCACTCTCCGGGGCCCGGTGGGCGGGGAATGGCCCGCACGAGTGACCCGGTCAGCACGGCGTCCCGCACCGCGTCGACCGGGGCCACCGGCGTCCGGCAGCGCTCGCCGAGCTCACCCCCAAGGGGCGGTCAGACCCCGGTGGCGCCGTCCACGCGCTCGCGCACCAGGTCGGCGTGGCCGTTGTGGCGGGCGTACTCCTCGATCATGTGCGTGTAGATCCAGCGCAGATTGAACGGCTTGCCCGACGAGCCGAGGCCCTTGGAGAAGTCGTCCAGGCCGAACGCGGCGGCGCTTTTTCGCGCCGCCGCCGTCTCCGCCCGCCAGACGGCCTCCGTCTCGGCCCAGGTGGTCGTCTCCGACACCTTGAAGTCCGCGTCCGGGTCCTCCTCGGTGGAGTAGAGGTCCGGCAGTGCCTCGCCCGCCAGGATCTCGCGGAACCAGAAGCGCTCCACCTCGGCCAGATGCTGGACGAGGCCGAGCAGGGTCAACGCGGAGGGCGGCACGGACGCCTCGCGCAGTTGCGCGTCCGTGAGACCCGCGCACTTCGCGACGAGCGTCTCGCGGTGGTATTCCAGCCAGCCCTCCAGCATGGGGCGTTCGGCTGCGTCGATGGCGGGTTCGGGGCGTTCGGCGAAAGTCATGAGGGCCATGGTGACCCATGATCATGGGGCCGGCCAGGGGTTTCGCGAACGGACCGGCAGCCGGGCCCAGGGCGGCCGCGACGTATGCTGCCGGGGCGCGAACAGCCGCGCACAGCGGCCCGGCACGGTGACAGGGAGACCCTCGTGAAGATCGGTTGCATCGGACTCGGCGATATCGCGCAGAAGGCGTACCTGCCGGTGCTCACCGCCGTACCGGGGGTCGAACCGCACCTGCAGACCCGCACCCCCGCCACCCTCCAGGCGGTCGGTGACGCCCACCGCGTTCCGGCCGAAGGCCGTCACGAGACCCTGGACTCCCTTCTCGACGCGGGGCTGGACGCGGCGTTCGTGCACGCCCCGACCGCCGTGCACCCGCAGATCGTGGAACGGCTCCTCGACGCCGGCGTCGCCACCTATGTCGACAAGCCGATCGCCTACGAGTACGCCGAGTCCGAGCGGCTGGTGAACCTCGCCGAGGAGCGCGGTGTCAGCCTCGCCGTCGGTTTCAACCGCCGTTTCGCCCCGGGCTACGCACAGTGCGCGGAGCACCCGCGCGAGCTGATCCTCATGCAGAAGAACCGCGTCGGGCTGCCCGAGGACCCCCGGACGATGATCCTCGACGACTTCATCCACGTCGTCGACACCTTGCGCTTCCTGGCCCCGGGCACTGTCGACCACACCACCGTGCGGGCCCGGATCGTGGACGGCCTGATGCACCACGTGGTGCTCCAGCTGTCCGGCGACGGATTCACCGCGATCGGCATGATGAACCGGCTGAACGGATCGACCGAGGAGATCCTCGAAGTCTCCGGCCAGGACACCAAGCGCCAGGTCCTCAACCTCGCGGACATCGTCGACCACAAGGGCCAGCCCTCGGTGCGGCGGCGCGGCGACTGGGTCCCCGTGGCCCGGCAGCGCGGCATCGAGGCCTGTGTGCACGCCTTCCTGGACGCCGTACGCCGGGGCGAGACGCTCAGCGCCCGGGACGCCCTGGCGACCCATGAGCTGTGCGAGCGGGTGGTCCGGGAGGCCGTGGAGCAGGCCGCCTGAGCGCCCGCAGCCCCTCGACCGCGCACAGCGCGGCGAGCGCCGCGAACGCCCCGTACACCGGCCAGTCGCCGAACCGGCCGTAGAGCGTCTCCCCACGGGCCAGCGGCAGGTCGAACACCTCCGCCGCGCTCGCGTCCGTGCCGAGCGGGTGACCCACCCGCTCGCCCCGGGGCCCGTACGCCGCACTGATCCCGGTGAGCGTGGCGTGGACCGTCGGGCGGCCGTTCTCGGCGGCCCGCAGCGCCCCCAGCGACGCGTGCTGGGCCGGGGCCCAGCTCTCCTGGAACGTCGAGGTGGCGGACTGGGCCACGAGCACCTGCGCACCGTCGCGCACCAGCCTGCGGCTCATGTCGGGGAACGCCGTCTCGAAGCAGACCAGCGGGCCGATCCGCAGCCCCCGTGCCCCGTCCGGCAGGGTCATCACCACCTGCCGGTCGCCGCGCAGCCGGTCCTCGCCCGCCGCCCTGCCCACGGAGGTCGCCCACCCCAGCAGGGAGCGGGCCGGGACGTACTCACCGAACGGGACCAGACGCATCTTGTCGTAGCGGTCCCCGGTCGGCCCGCCGGGACCGACGAGCACCGCAGACTTGAAGATCCCCGACCGCCCCGAACCGTCCGTCTGCCGGGCGTCCACATTGACCAGCAGATCCGCGCCGACCAGCCGGGACAGCTCCGCCAGCCGCCGCGCGGTCTCCGGGTTCTCCCACGCCCCCGCCCCGATGCTGCTCTCGCCCCACACCACCAGGTCCACGCCCCGGCCCGCCAGCGAACGGGTCAGCTCCTCGCCCCGGTCGAGACGGCGCTCGACGCTCCCCGGGCCCTCCACGATCCCCGGCTGCACGACGGCGATCCTGACCGTGCCCGCGCTCGTGGGCCGGGGCGCCCAGGCCCACATCGCGGTCACGGACAGGGCGCACACCAGGAGCGCGACCCCGACGGCCGTACGGGCGGCGGGAGCGGCGATCAGCAGAGCCACACCGGTGTTCACCGCCAGCACCAGCAGGCTCACCAGCCACACCCCGCCCACCGAGGCGACCCGCAGGGCGGGGGAGACCTCCCACTGACTCGCGCCCAGGAGCCCCCAGGGCCCGCCGAGCCCCTCCCAGGACCGGACCAGCTCGATCAGCAGCCACCCGGAGGGCACGAGGACCACGGCGGCCACGGCACGCCGCGCCGAGGGGGAGCCGCCGAGCAGCCGGGACACCAGCAGGCCCCAGGGTGCCCAGAGCAGCCCGAGCAGGGCGGCCAGCAGCACGATGAAGACATGGAGGCTCGGCATCAGCCAGTGGTGCACGGCGATGACGAACCCGATCCCGCCGATCCACCCGTCCAGCGCCGCCCGGCGCGGCGAGCGCGCCGTGCGGATCAGCAACAGCCAGGGGACCAGCGCCACATAGGCGAACCACCAGAGTCCGGGCGCGGGAAAGGTGAGCGCGGGCAGCGCCCCGGCGAGCAGAAGCGCGGCGGCCCGGGTCCAGGGGGACGCGAGCCGTCCGGCGCCGGTGAAGTCCGGGCCGCCTGCCGCGGACCCGCCGCCGGAGGCGCCGCCGTCAGGCGGGCGTCCTGCGGATGCGCCGCTTCCGGAGGGGTCGGCCGCGTTCCGGCCGACCGGGAGACGCCCGCCCCGGATTCGCATGCCGTGCCCTCCTCGGTCCTGCGCGGGCGGGCGATCGCCCCGCCGCGTCGACCCCTGGATACCCAGTGTGGGGGAGGTGATCCCCGCAGGACACAGGACGCGGACCGAGCGGGGCACGGCGGACGGTTCTACGGGGCCCGGCGCCACTTCTCGTGGACGGTGACCGCGCGGATCAGCCAGCCCGCCTCGGCGCGGTCCAGCGCGAAGGTGTAGCGGCCGCCGGTGACGAAGTCGGGCGTGGCGGTGCCCGACCGCCCGGGAGGGCTCCCGTCCGAACCGCTCGCCGCCTGACGGGCCAGGCACATCGGATTGAGGTAGTCGGCCCGCACCTCGGCCCGGTCGCCCGTGTAGCCGCCCAGGTCCTCCAGGTCGATCCGGCGGTTGACGATCAGATGCTGGCGCACGGGGAAGAGGCGCATCGTCTCCTCCAGCCACCGTGCGACCTCCACGGCCGGGCCCTCCACGCCGCCCGCCCCCCGGTAGTCCGCGCGGCCGTCCGGGGTGAACAGGGCGCCGTAGTCCGCCCAGGCCCCGTCGTCGACGGCCACCGCGTACCCGGTGATCACCGCATCGATGGCAAGCCGGTCCATTACGGTCGCGAGCGCCACACGCTGTGTCATCGGTCAAGTCTCGGTCAAGCCGCCTGCCGGGCCAAGAGGCCTGCGCCTACCCGACGCGCGGACGATCCCCCGGCGCGCGCCGGGGGAATCAGTCTCAGCACGGGACGACGGCCACCGGTCCCAGCGCGTGCGTGACCGCCGTCTGCGCCACCGGGGACAGCCCGAGCCCGAGCGACTCGCCGCCCTTGCGGCGGCCGATCACCGTCAGGGCCGCCGTCGCCGACGCGGTCACCAGGGTGCGCGAGGCGGAACCGTTGACCGGCTCCCGGACGATCTCCACCTGCGGATACTTCTCGTGCCAGCCGGAGGTCAGCTCGGCGAGCGTCCGGGCGGCGGACCCCGCGGCCTCCTGCCGGTCGAGGACGGGGCCGCCCGCGAGCATCGAGGAGAACATCGTCCAGCCGTGGACGATCCGCAGCCGGGCGCCCGGCCGGGAGGCCGCGGTGGCGAAGGCGAACTCCAGGACCGCATCACTGCTCTCGTCGGCGGCCACCCCCGCCACGATGTCGGTGAAGGCGTCCGCGTCCGCGCCCCGGTCGTCGGTCCCCTCGGGGCGGTCGTCCTGCACCACGACGACGGGGCAGCCCGCCATCGACGCGGTGGCGAGGCTGTTGGAACCGATCATCAGCGAGCGGAAGCCGCCGAGTCCGCGCGATCCGACCACGATCATCGAGGCGTCCCGGCCGAGCGAGACCAGGGCCGCCGACGGGAAGTCCAGCGGGGCCAGCGTGGAGGGCCGCAGCTCCGGGGCGATGAGCGCGCTCCGGCGTGCGGACTCGGCCAGCAGTGCCTCGGCCTCGCGCCGCCCGGTCTCCTCGTCGACCTGCCGGGTGAGCGGGCGGACGTGGACGATCAGCAGCGGCAGTCCGCGCCGCACGGCTTCGCGGGTGGCCCAGTCCAGCGCCTGCCGGCTGTGCGTGGAACCGTCGACTGCGGCGATCACGGGAAGATCGTTGGTGGTCATGCCCCCGAGCGTACGTCGCGGGCCGACGGCGCTCGTACGGGGCGGCGGACGGCCGCTCGGTCGTGTCAGCGGGGTCAGTCGTGGTTGTGGGTGGAGGAGGTGTCCTCCGGGGGCACGCTGCGCCCACCGTCCCTGCCGCTGGCCACGACGGCGACCAGGGCCACCAGGACCGCCGCCACCGCGAGCCGGCCGCCCAGCCGCAGCGCCCACCCCGTACGGGCCCCGGCACTCGCCCCGGGGCTGCCGGACAGCTTCTCGGAGCGACGGGCGGGCCGCAGGAGCCGCAGGAGCAGCAGGGCGGCGATCGGGAGCTGGAGCAGCCAGACGCCGGTGCGGAACCAGCCGTCGTACCAGACGTTGGTCCCGTACAGCAGGGTGTGCCAGACGCTGAGGACGTACACGACGATCACGCAGCGGTGCAGGACCCGCCAGGTCTTGGGGCCGATGCGGTGGCGTACGTAGAAGAGCAGGCCGAGCGGGATCGCGAGGTAGAGCGCCGCCTGGCCGACGGGGATGGCGATCCGCCCGGTCCCGGAGTCGTAGCCGCCGGGGACGAAGACTTCCACGAAGGCGGTGGCCACCGCGGAGTTCCAGGCTGCCGTGTCGAACCGGATCAGTTCGGCCCCGAAGAACAGCGCGTGGGCCGCGATCAGGGCGATGGTGTTGAGACTGGTGGTGCGGTGCAGGCGTTCCAGCCGGGGGCCCGACAGCGGCAGGCGGGAGGGGCGCGGCCCGGACAGCAGCAGCCCGAGGATGACCGTGCCCCACGCCCAGAGCAGGGCGGACCAGCCGAACGCCTGGCTGAGGAAGTACAGCCAGAAGGCGTCCGCGTCGGCCATGAACGGCATCACGGTGACCGTGGAGGAGGTCTCGTTCCGGATGCGTATGTAGAGCAGGACGAAGACCGCCGCGGTGATGACGAGTGCCGCCAGCCCGTCGGGCCACGAGGCCCGGAGGTCGGAGCGGAGTGTCGGCCGTCTCGGCTCTCCCGACCGCCGGGGTCCGGGGACCTGAGGGCCGTCGGATGTGGTGCTTCCGGGCGTCTCGGCGGCCGCTCCCGGTCCGGGGGCGGGGTGCGGGTTCGTCATGCGGCCTCTCCGGGGCGGGGGGGTGGGGGTGGCGGATGCTGCGGCCCCGGGCCACGAGGCGTACGCAGACGCGTTGTTGGAGCAGTCGGGTGAAGGGAGGAGAAAGTTCCCGGCCGTGTAATGTGATATGGATCACGCGGTGGTGCCGGTGGGCAAACGAGGTGAACTCCCGTTGTTTCGGCATCTGGTGCTCTTCTCGCCGGGGTGGGTACGGCTGGCACCATGACTGCCATGGGAGCCGGAACCGCACTCCGACTCGGACGCACCGCGCTGTTCGCGGTCGTGTGCGTCGCCGTGTCCGGACTCGGCCACGCGCTGATGTCCGGCGCGCCCCTGCCCCTGCTCGTCCAGGCCGCGGCCCTGCTGCCGGCGTGCGGGGCGGGATGGTGGCTCGCCGCACGGGAGCGGAGCGCTCCGGCGACCGTCGCCGCCCATGTCCTGGGCCAGTTGGGGCTGCACGCCTTCTTCTCCGGCGCCGGAGGCTGGCTGCCGTCCGGCGCCGGCGGGCACCACGCGGGCGGCGGGCATCACGCGTCGGGTGCCATGGACCACTCCGCCCACGAGGTCCCGATCGGCGGCTCGTCGGACCTGATGGGGCTTCTGGCCGCCTTCGACGGCACGGTGTTCACCCTCGGCATGGCCGCCGCCCACGCGCTGGCCGGGCTGGTCTGCGGCTGGTGGCTGTGGCGCGGCGAGGTCGCCCTCGCCCGGCTGGGCCGCTGCCTGGTGCTGTTCGTCCGCGCCCCGCTGCGGACCGCCTGGCGGCTGTGGGCCGCGACGCCGCCCGCCCCGGTGCCGCCCGCCCGGCGGCGCACCCGACGCGGGGCCGGCCGCCGCCCCCAGGACCTTCTCGCCCTGCACACCCTCTCCCGGCGCGGTCCGCCGCTCTCCCTCCGCTTCCTCTGACCTCCATCCGCCCTCCGGCCTCTGTGCGCCGGAGGCGACACGGGTGTGCGCCCTCGCGCGCACCCGTGACAGGCATGCCGGTTCCCCGGGGCCGCCCCCAGAGGCGTGTCCGGAACGGAACCGGTCACCGGAGCCGGGCGACCGCTGCCCCGGCTCCGCAAGGACGCGAAGGACTGCTGTGACACTTCCTGCTCCCGCACTGCCGACCGCCGTGCAACCCGCCGCCGTGCCCCTGACCGCCGTATCACCGCCCGCCGCCGTATCACCGGCTGCCGCGCCACCCGCCCGGCCCACTGTTACCCGGCCGCCGGTCCTCCGGGTGTCCGCCACCCGTCCTCCCCACCCCCGGGTCCCCGCCTCCCGGAAGAACGACGGGCAGATCACCGACTGGGCCCTGGCCGCGGGCGGCGGAGACCGGGAGGCCGCCGACCGGTTCGTCCGGGCGACCTACGAGGACGTCCGCCGGTTCGTCGCCTACCTCAGCTCCGACGCCCCGGGCGCCGACGACCTGGCCCAGGAGACCTACCTGCGGGCGATGAGCGGACTGGCCCGGTTCGCGGGGCGGTCCTGCGCCCGGACCTGGCTGATGTCGATCGCGCGGCGCGTCGTCATCGACCGGCACCGGGCGGCCGCCGTACGCCCCCGGACCGCCGACTGGCAGACCGCCGCGGAGCGCGCCCAGCCCCGCCACCTGCCCGGGTTCGAGGAGTCCGCGGCGGTGCTGGACGCCCTGCGCCGACTGGACCCGGGCCGCCGCCAGGCCTTCGTCCTCACCCAACTCCTGGGCGCGTCCTACGAGGAGGCCGCGGCCCTCGCCGGCTGCCCGATCGGTACGGTCCGCTCCCGCGTGGCGCGCGCCCGCCGCGAACTCGCCGGACAGTGGCGCGCGGAACCGGCCGACCCGGCCGGCCTCGTCCGCGCGGGCCAGGGGGTGTCCGGCGGATCCTGACCGGGTCCACGGTGTCCGGTGCCTCCCCTGCTCGGCTTCGCTCGTCGAGCAGGGGAGGCACCGTCCCTCGCGGCGTTGCCGAAACGCCCTGATCACGCCGCGATGAGGACGTTCCAGCGCCTGGCGCTAGGAGGCGCCGCCCTCCGCGGTCCTGGCGGCCTCCGGCGCGGCGCGCCCGGCCCACTCCATCACCGACCACGGCGGCCGCAGTTCGTCCGGCGAGACGATGGTCCGGGGCCGCAGCCCGGCCGGGTCCAGAGCCTCGGCGTGCCGGGCGAACACCCGGTCCGCGTACCGGTGTCCGGTGTCGGCGCCCAGCACCAGATGCAGCCGCCCGGGATCGCGGGCCGCCTCCCAGGAGGCCGTGAGGTGGGCCGCTCCGGTGGAGAGACCCGCGAACACCGCGTGCTGCCGGAGCAGTCCGACCGCCCCGGCCATGGCATGGCGGAAGTCCAGCCAGTGGACCGTGTCGTACAGCTCGTGGCGGACGTTGCCGAACGGGATCGAGCTGCCGATGCCCGCGATGATCGCCTCCGGGTCCTCGAACCGCTCGCTCCCGAAGGTCACACTGCCGAACGGCTGGATGCCCACCAGCCGCACCGACCGCCCCGACTCCCGCAGCGCACGCGCCAGTCCACCGGTCGACGCACCCGTGCCCACCGCGCCGACCACGGTCAGCGGGCCCTCCGGCAGTGCCCCGGTCAGCAGCTCCGCGAACTCCCGGTAGCCCTCGTGGTGCACCCCGTCGTGGTACTGCCGCATCCAGTGGAAGTCGGGCCGCTCGGCCAGCAGCCGGCGCACATGGCGTACGCGCAGCTCCTGGTCCAGGCGCAGGCTCTGCGAGGGCGGCATCGCGTCGACCGTCGCGCCGAGGATCTCCAACTGCGCCCGCATGGTGGCGTCCACGGTGGTGGAGGCGACGATGTGGCAGCGCAGTCCGTAGCGGTGGCAGGCCATGGCGAGGGCCAGCGCGTAGATGCCGCTGGAGCTGTCGACCAGGGTCTGCCCGGGCACCACCCGGCCCCGGCGCAGCAGCGAGCGGACCGCGCCGAGCGCCGCGTACACCTTCATCGTCTCGAAACGGGCGAGGACCACGTCGTCGGTCAGCCGGATCAGGTCCGGGGTCTTCACCGCGTCGGTGATGTGGTCGTGGACCGTGGTGGCGGGGGTGTTGCGCGGACGGGCGTCCGCCCCGGCCCTCACTTGCGCCGCCCGCGCACGACGAGCCGGCCCCGGCTGCCGAGGACGGTGTCGCGCTGTACGACGTGGGCGCCGTCGGACAGGTCGACCGCCTTCGGCCGCCCGAGCCGGCCCGTCGGCACCTCCTCGCCCATCCCGTCCACCAGGAGCCGCCCGCCAGGCGCGAGGCTCTCGTGGGCGTCACGCGGCACCTGGACTCCGGTGCCGGGCGGGAAGTCCGGCAGCCGGGATGACGCGACCAGGGCGGCGGCGGACTCGGCCCGTTCCGGTGGGAACATCGTCGCGGCGAAAGCGGACCAGAGCGCGTCGTCCTCGTACCAGTGCATGCCTCGCGGTCTCCTCCCGGGCCCCGGGCCCCGTGGGTGTACTGCGGCGGTCACCCCGGCGGCCGTCCCCTCGTACCGGCCGCCGCCTTCATCACCGGGAGGGTCATCCGCACCCGGCGTCTCACCAGTAGTCGGCCGCCCCGGCCGGGAAGTTCCCGGGTGCGTACCGGCCGGGGCCGGGGTCCCCCGTCGGGCCCCCGGACGCGGACCCGGCGGTCACAGAGCATCGCGAGGTGGCACAGATGGTCACGGGCGAAGCCTCACCGGCGCTTCCCGGCCGGTGTGCAGGCGACGTAACCGGTGTTGTTCGCCCGGTGTCATCCCTGGGTAACGGGCCTTTCCTAGATTCGGGAGCGACCGCCGCCCGTCCCGCGTCCCTCCGGGAACGCCCGCCCCCGAAGGGCCTCGCACATGACCGTGCCGACCCCGCCGCCGGACGCCCCCGCCACCGACCGGGTGCGTACGGTCTGCTCGTACTGCGGTGTCGGCTGCGGGATCGTCCTCGACATCGCCGCCGGGCCCGACGGCCGCCGCACCGTCGTGAAGGCGTCCGGCGACAAGGAGCACCCGTCGAACGCCGGACGGCTGTGCACCAAGGGCGCGACCGGGGCGGACCTCCTCGCCGCCCCCGGCCGGCTGACCACCGCCCTGGCCCGCGCCGACCGCAGCGAGCAGCCCGCCCCGCTCGGCCGCGACGCGGCCATCGCGGAGACCGCGCGCCGGCTGCGGTCCGTGCTGGACACCCACGGCCCCGACGCGGTGGCCCTCTACGTCTCCGGCCAGATGACGCTGGAGGCGCAGTACCTCGCCAACAAGCTGGCCAAGGGGTTCCTGCGCACCAACACCATCGAGTCGAACTCCCGGCTCTGCATGGCGAGCGCGGGCAGCGGCTACAAGCTGTCCCTCGGCGCGGACGGCCCGCCCGGTTCCTACGAGGACTTCGCCCACGCCGACGTCTTCCTCGTCACCGGCGCCAACATGGCCGACTGCCACCCGATCCTCTTCCTGCGCATGATGGAGCGCGTCAAGGCGGGCGCGAAGCTGATCGTCGTCGACCCCCGGCGCAACGCCACCGCCGCCAAGGCGGACCTGTACCTCCGGATCCGGCCCGGTACCGACCTGGCCCTCCTCAACGGCCTGCTGCACCTCCTCGTCGAGAACGGGCACACCGACCCCGCGTTCATCGCCGAGCACACCGAGGGCTGGGAGCGGATGCCCGCCTTCCTCCGCGACTACCCGCCCGCCGCGGTCGCGGAGATCACCGGCATCCCCGAGGACGACATCCGGCAGGCGGCCCGCTGGATCGGCGAGGCGGGCGAGTGGATGAGCTGCTGGACGATGGGGCTCAACCAGTCCACCCACGGCACCTGGAACACCAACGCGCTGATCAACCTGCACCTGGCGACCGGCGCGATCTGCCGCCCCGGCAGCGGACCGTTCTCGCTCACCGGCCAGCCCAACGCCATGGGCGGCCGCGAGATGGGCTACATGGGCCCCGGGCTGCCCGGCCAGCGGTCGGTCCTGTCCGACGAGGACCGCGCCTTCACCGAGGAGCTGTGGGGCGTCCCGCCCGGCACCCTGCGCGCGGACGGCTCGGGCAGCGGCACGGTCGACATGTTCCGGCGCATGGCCGAGGGGGAGATCAAGGCCTGCTGGATCATCTGCACCAACCCGGTCGCCTCGGTCGCCAACCGCCGGACCGTCATCGAGGGCCTGGAAGCCGCCGAATTCGTCGTCACCCAGGACGTGTTCGCCGACACCGAGACCAACGCGTACGCCGATGTCGTCCTGCCCGCCGCCCTGTGGGCCGAGTCCGAGGGCGTGATGATCAACTCGGAGCGCACCCTCACCCTCTCCCGCCGCGCCACCGACCCGCCCGGCGAGGCGTGGCCGGACTGGCGGATCATCGCGGAGGTCGCCTGCGCCCTGGGGTACGAGGACGCCTTCGGCTACACGAGCGCCGAGGAGATCTTCGCCGAGATCACCCGGGCCTGGAACCCGCACACCGGCTACGACCTGCGCGGTGTGACGTACGAGCGACTGCGCGAGACGCCCGTCCAGTGGCCGAGCGCGGACGCCGAAGGACCCGCCCGCAATCCCGTGCGCTACCTCAACAACGGCGTCAGCCAGGAGCTGACCGTACGGCCCGACGGAACGGTCCCGAGGCTCGCCTTCCCCCTGCCCGGCGGGCGGGCCGTCTTCCACGCCCGCCCGCACCTGCCGCCGGCCGAAATGCCCGATGAGGACTTCCCTTTCGTGCTCAACACCGGGCGGCTCCAGCACCAGTGGCACACCCTCACCAAGACGGCGAAGATCACCAGACTGAACCGGCTGGACCCGGCGCCCTTCGTGGAGATCCACCCCGACGACGCGGGCGCCCTGGGACTGGCCGAGGGCGACGGCGTCGAGGTCGCCTCGCGGCGCGGGCGTGCGGTGCTCCCGGCCCGGATCACCGACCGGGTCGCGGCGGGGGAGTGCTTCGCGCCGTTCCACTGGAACGACCTGTTCGGCGAGTACCTCGGTGTGAACGCGGTGACGAACGACGCGGTCGACCCGATCTCGTTCCAGCCGGAGCTGAAGGTGTGCGCGGTCCGGCTGGCGAAGGTCGCGGCCCCGGCGGTGCGCCTCGCTCCCGCCACGGCGGACCGGATGAGACTGGTGGACCCCGCGGGGCCGGCGGACCTGACGGGGCTGGCGGGTGCCCTGGGTCTGCCGGAGGCCGCCCCGCCGGTCCTGACGGACGCGGAACGCCGCTATCTGGCCGGATTCCTGGCGGGCCTCGGCGCCCGCCCGGCGGGCACCCCGGTGCTTCCGGCAGGAGCCCCCTTCGCCCCGGACCACGCCCTGTGGGTCAACGGAATGCTGGCCGGCGCCTACTCCCGGCTCCCGGAGCCGCCGGAGCCCGGGACCGCGCCCGCACCACCGGAGAGCGCCCCGGAGGAACAGGTCGGCCGCCCCGTCGTCGTGCTGTGGGCCTCGCAGACCGGCAACGCGGAGGAGGTCGCCGCGACGGCCGCCCGGACGCTGGCCGACGAGGGGTACCGCACCACGCTCCTCGGCATGGACGACGGCACGCCCGACGCCCTGCCGAGCCCGGCCGACCTCCTCGTCGTCACCAGCACCTTCGGCGACGGCGACGCCCCCGACAACGGTTCCGGCTTCTGGGAGTCGCTGAACGCCCCCGAAACCCCGCGCCTGGAAGGCATCCGCTACGCCGTACTCGCGCTCGGCGACTCCACGTACGACGACTTCTGCGGCCACGGCCGCCGCCTGGACGAACGCTTCGGCGAACTGGGCGCGGAACGGCTGATCCCGCGCACCGACTGCGAACCGGAGTACGAGCAGCCCTTCGGCCAGTGGCTCAAGGAGGTCCGGGCGGCGCTGGAGGCGACGGCACCGGAAGGAACCACGGGGTGGGAAGCCGCACCGCCAACGAGGCCGTCGGCGTCACCGGACGGGAAGCAGCCCGCCCGTCCCTCCAGGGCCGAGCCCGTGACCGGCCTCCTCACCGGGAACCGCCTCCTGAGCCTGCCCGGCGCGACGAAGGAGGTCCGCGCGTTCACGATCGACACGCGGCACGCCGACACCCCCCTGACCTACACGGCCGGGGACGCCCTCGGCGTACGGCCGCTCAACTGCCCGGACCTGGTGGCCGAGTGGCTCGCCGTCACCGGGCTCGACCCGGCGGCCGAGGTGGACATCGACGGGCACGGCCCGGTCGCGCTGGGGACGGCGCTGCACCGCCACCTCGACATCACCCGCATCACCCCGGACCTGCTGCGCCTGGTCGCCGACCACACGGGGGACCGGTCCCTGAAGAAGCTGCTCCGCCCCGACAACAAGGGCGAGCGGGACCGGTGGATATGGGGGCGGCAGGCCGTCGACGTGCTGGCCGAGCACCCGGTGCGGGCCACGGCCGCCACATGGGCCGAGGTGCTGGGACCGCTGCGCCCGCGGCTGTACTCCATAGCCTCCAGCCCCCTTGAGGACCCTCACCGGATGCGCCTCACGGTCTCCGTGATCCGTTACGAGAGCGACCTCGGCCGGATGCGTAAGGGCGTCGCCTCCACGTTCCTCGCGGACGCCGAACCGGACAGCCCCGTCCCGGTGTTCGTCCAGCGCAACGACCGCTTCCGCCCGCCCGCCGACCCGGCCACTCCGATGATCATGGTCGGTCCCGGTACGGGAGTCGCCCCGTTCCTGGGCTTCCTGGAGGAGCGCCGCGCGCTCGGCCACTCCGGCGCCAACTGGCTGTTCTTCGGCGAGCAGCACCGCGCCACGGACTTCTACTACCGCGAGGAGCTCGACGCGATGAGCCGCTCGGGCACCCTCACCCGCCTGGACACCGCCTTCTCCCGCGACCAGCGGGCCAAGGTCTACGTCCAGGACCGGATGCGCGAGCACGGGGCCCAGCTCTGGTCCTGGCTCCGCGACGGCGCCCACCTCTACGTCTGCGGCGACGCCTCCCGCATGGCCAAGGACGTCGACCGGGCGCTGCGTGACATCGCCGTCGCCCACGGGGGACTCGAACCCGACGCCGCGGCCGCCCAGGTCAAGCAGCTAGCCTCGGACCGCAGATACGTACGGGACGTGTACTGAGGGACCGTCCGACCGAGGGAGTACGGGAATGGCCTGGGCGGAAGTACCGGTGGACACCGCGGAACCGGCGGCGGGCGCGGTCCTCCTGACCGGCATCCCCGGCAGCGGCAAGAGCACGGTGGCCGCGGCGCTCGCCGCCCGGTTCGCCGCCTCCGCCCACATCGAGGTGGACGCTCTCCAGGAACTCATCGTCTCCGGCGGCCGATGGCCCTCGCCCGACCGGGACGAGGAGGCGGACCGCCAGATCTTCCTCCGGGCCCGCAACGCCTGCCTGCTGGCGGACAGTTTCATCGCCGCGGGCTTTCTCCCGGTCATCGACGACGTCGTCGTACGCCGCGCCCACCTCGACTTCTACCGCACCACGCTCACCGGCGGACCGCTGCACCGCGTCGTCCTGGCCCCGGGCGCGGCGAAGGCCCGGGAACGCAATCTGGCCCGGGACAAGACGCTCACGACGGACTGGTCGTTCCTGGAGACGGCGATGCGCGACGAACTGGCCGAGGAGAACATCTGGATCGACAGCGCGGAACTGACGGTGGCCGAAACGGTCGACGCGGTCCTGTCCGCCACCGGCCTGACGCCCACGGGCCCCTGACCCCACGGGCATTGTCAGACCCCCGCCGTACGGTGGGACCATCTATCCGCGCTGCTGGCTGCTGCGCTGCTGGATCGCCCCGCCCGGCTGCTCCCGGGCGGGGTGCACCTTCTTCTGGGTCAGGAGACGTCGCCGCGGACGCTGTCGCCGAGGAGCCCATCGGTGTACGTCACGTACTTGGCGTCGAACGTGCCCTTGGCGGTGACGGTTCCGGTGGCGTTCTCGCCGGGGGAGAGCGTCATGGCGTCCAGCTGGTCTTCGTCGACGCCGAGTTCGACGGTGTGCTTGCTGCCGTCGGTGTCGGTGATGGTGACGTACAGCGGGTTGACCTCGATGTCGCTCTTGCTGTTGTTCGTGATGGTGACCTGGACGCTGGTGTAGTCGTCGCCCTGGGCGAGGACGCTCTTCTTGAACGCGACGGCCTTCGCAGTGACGGTCACGGGAGCCTTCTCGGCCGACTCCTCTTCCTTGGGCTCGTCCTTCTTGGCTTCCCCCTGGGTGGCCGACGGCTTCGTGGTCGACGATTCGTTGCCGTCGTCTCCGCCACTGGCGACCATGGCGATGACGGCGATGAGGACGATCAGGCCGACGATCCCGAGGCACCCGAACCCGATGATCCTTCCGGTCTTCCTCTTCCGCGGCGGGGGCGGCTGCTGCCCCCATCCGGGCTGCTGCGGCTGACCGGGCTGCGGCTGCTGGTACGTCATACGTCCCCCTTGTGCGGTTCGTGGAGGCATGACCGTAGCGACCCGTGGGCAACTGGAGAGGCTGGTTGTCCGGTTGGTGACGGATATGTGACCGAAAGATGGAGGAAGCGTGGATCGTCCGTTCTGTTCTCGAACTGAACGCCGACTTCCGGTGCCCCGGTCGGCGACCGGATCAGCCCGCCGACTCGCCCGCGTGCGGGCTCAGCGCGCCCGACCAGACCAGCGCGAAGATGAGGATGCCGAGCAGGATGCGGTAGATGACGAAGGGCATGAAGCTCTTGGTGGTGATGAACTTCATGAACCACGCGATGACGGCGTAGCCGACGAAGAAGGCCACCAGGGTCGCGAAGATCGTCGGGCCCCAGGAGACATGCCCCTCGCCCACGTCCTTCAGTTCGTACGCGCCCGAGGCCAGCACCGCGGGGATCGCCAGCAGGAACGAGTAGCGGGCGGCCGATTCCCGGGTGTAGCCCATCAGCAGGCCGCCGCTGATCGTCGCGCCCGAGCGGGAGACGCCGGGGATCAGCGCCATCGCCTGGCAGAACCCGTAGACGAGGCCGTCCTTGACGCCCAGGTCCTTGAGCGTCTTGCGCTCCTTCACCACCCGGTGCTTGCCGCCCGTCTCGTCGCGCGCGGCCAGCCGGTCGGCGACGCCGAGCACGATGCCCATGACGATCAGCGTCGTCGCGATCAGCCGCAGATCGCGGAACGGGCCCTCGATCTGGTCCTTGAGGGTGAGGCCCAGCACGCCGATGGGGATCGAGCCGACGATGACCAGCCAGCCCATCTGGGCGTCGTGGTCGCTGCGCATCGCACGGTCCGTCAGGGAACGGAACCAGGCCGACAGGATGCGCGCGATGTCCTTGCGGAAGTAGATGAGCACCGCCGTCTCGGTGCCGATCTGGGTGATCGCGGTGAACGCCGCCCCGGGGTCGTGCCAGCCGGCGAACGCGGCCGTCAGCCGCAGATGCGCGCTGGAGGAGATCGGCAGGAACTCGGTGAGTCCCTGAACAAGTCCCAGGACGAATGATTCGAACCAGCTCATGGGGCTTAGGCCATCCCGGAGGTGATCGTGCATCGGCCACGGGCGGCTGGGCCCGTCGGCGGCGTGCAAAGTGCGGAGTGCGGTCAAGGACTTCGAGGTCGCGGGCAGCGTATCGCCTGAAAGTGAACGTCAGGCCGACTGCACTGGTCATCCACGTGCCGCCGGACGCTCAGTCCTTCGGCGTGTCGCGGCCCAGCCGGTGGCGTCTGCGCCAGGCCACCAGCGCCCCGCCGAGACCGGACAGCACGATGAAGCCCATGGCGGCCAGGAACACCGGCGAGGTCGGCGACGCGGCCTCGCTGCCGGCTATCACGTACGCCGCCGTGTTCGGGATCGACCCGAGACCGGTGGCCAGCAGGAACGGCGGAGCGCCCATCCGGGAGGTCGCCGCGCAGTAGTTGGCGGCGGCGAACGGCACCCCGGGAAAGAGCCGCAGCGCCAGCACCGACCGGAAGCCGTGCCGGCTCAGCACCCCGTCCGCCGCGGTGAGCAGCCTCCCGCGCAGCAGGGTCCGCAACGCGTCCTGCCCCAGCACCCGGCCCAGCATGAACGACACGCCCGCACCCAGCACCGTGCCCGCCAGCGCCGCCGCCAGACCCGTCTGGGCGCCGAACAACGCGCCCGCGGCGATGTTCAGCAGCGGCCGCGGCACGAACGCCACCGTCAGCGCCCCGTACGCGAGGCCGAAGACCATCGCCGCCGCGCCCCCGGTCAGCTCGGGCGGCCAGCCCGACGCCAGCAGCCGCTGTGGTTCGAACAGCAGCATCGTCGACGCGGCCCCGAGCAGGACGACGACGAGCAGCGAGAGGCGGGACCACGGAGACAGCAGCGCCCGGGAGAGGCGCGGTGCCGGACCGGAGGCGGGCCGGACAGCGGGGACGGGGTCGAACATTCGGGGAGAGTAACCGAAAAGGATGTGTGATCGCCGTAATGTGCGTCGCGTGAACCCCGCCGCCGACGCCCCTGCCGACGCTCCCGACCCGCCGGCCAGCGCCCTCGCCGACACCGTCCTGGAGCGGCTCGTCGCCGTCTACGCCCCCGCCGCCGACCCCGTACGGGCCGAGGGGGCCGCCGCGTACATGAAGCACGTCGCACCCTTCCTCGGGATCCCCACCCCCGAGCGCCGGGCCCTGTCACGAACCGTGCTGGCGGGCACCGGGCGGCCGGACGAGCGGGACTGCACGGCGATCGCACTGCGCTGCTGGCGGCTGCCCGAGCGCGAGTACCACTACTTCGCCGTCGACTATCTGCGCCGCCACGCGGGTCGCTGCACCTCCGGCTTCCTGCCCGTCCTGCACCACCTGGTGACCACCGTCCCCTGGTGGGACACGGTCGACCTGCTCGCCGCGCATGTCGCGGGCCCCCTGGTCGCCGCCGACCCGGCGCTCGTCCGGGAGATGGACCGGTGGATCGACGACCCCAGCCTCTGGGCCGCCAGGACCGCCCTTCTCCACCAGCTGCGCTACAAGGAAGCCACCGACGCCGACCGGCTGTTCGGCTACTGCCTGCGCCGCGCGGACCACCCCGACTTCTTCATCCGCAAGGCGATCGGCTGGGCCCTGCGCGAGTACGCCAAGACCGACCCCGCCGCCGTACGCGACTTCGTCGAGGGCGCGCGGACCCGGCTGTCGCCGCTCTCCGTACGCGAGGCGCTCAAGAACCTCTGAGCCCCAACACCCCGTGGGAGTCGGAAAACCATTCGACGCGGCCGCCGCGCCCGGCCATGATCAGGGGCATGTTCCGGTACGCCTTCCACGCAGCGCCGTCCGCAGTCGCGGACGCGCCGAAGGCTGCCGTGAACGACGCGGTCGCCGAGGCACTCGCCCCGACCGCAGCCGCGGCAGCAGTCGCCGCGGCGTTCGCCGTTGCCGCAGCTCCCATCGGCGGCGCCCGAAGCTGACCCTCCCCCGACAGTCCGGCGGACCCCGCAAGGGGAGGGTCGGCGGGGCCCTGGGGTCTTCATCTTTTCTCAGCTTCGAGTGCTTCAGAAGGAACGAGCCATGTCCAAGACGGCTTACGTGCGCACCAAGCCGCACCTCAACATCGGCACCATGGGCCACGTCGACCACGGCAAGACCACCCTCACCGCCGCCATCACCAAGGTCCTCAGCGAGCGCGGCGGCAGCTCCACCTCCTACGTGTCCTTCGACCGGATCGACCGGGCCCCCGAGGAGGCCCAGCGCGGCATCACCATCAACATCGCGCACGTCGAGTACGAGACCGACACCCGCCACTACGCGCACGTCGACATGCCCGGCCACGCCGACTACATCAAGAACATGGTCACCGGAGCGGCGCAGCTCGACGGGGCGATCCTCGTCGTCTCCGCGCTCGACGGGATCATGCCGCAGACCGCCGAGCACGTCCTGCTGGCCCGTCAAGTGGGCGTCGACCACATCGTCGTCGCCCTCAACAAGGCCGACGCGGGCGACCCCGAGCTGACCGACCTGGTCGAGCTGGAGGTCCGTGAGCTGCTCTCCGCGCACGGGTACGGCGGCGACACCGTCCCCGTGGTCCGGGTCTCCGGGCTCAAGGCCCTGGAGGGCGACCCGCGGTGGACGGCGGCGATCGAAGGACTGCTGGACGCCGTCGACACGTACGTACCGATGCCGGTGCGCTACACCGACGCCCCGTTCCTGCTGTCCGTCGAGAACGTCCTGACCATCACCGGCCGGGGCACCGTCGTCACCGGCGCCGTCGAGCGCGGCACCGTCCGCGTCGGCGACAGGGTCCAGGTGCTGGGCGCGGAGGTCGAGACGGTCGTCACCGGCCTGGAGACCTTCGGCAAGCCGATGGAGTCCGCCGAGGCCGGGGACAACGTCGCGCTGCTGCTGCGCGGGGTGGAGCGGGACCGGGTCCGGCGCGGTCATGTCGTGGCCGCGCCCGGCAGCGTCACGCCCAGCCGCCGGTTCACCGCGCAGGTGTACGTGCTGTCGGCGAAGGAGGGCGGCCGGACCACCCCGGTCGCCACCGGCTACCGGCCGCAGTTCTACATCCGTACGGCGGACGTCGTCGGCGACGTCGACCTCGGCGAGGCGGCGGTCGCGCGCCCCGGCGACACGGTCACCATGACCGTGGAGCTGGGCCGTGACGTGCCGCTGGAGTCCGGCCTCGGCTTCGCGATCCGCGAGGGCGGCCGCACGGTCGGCGCGGGAACGGTCACCGAGCTGCTCTGATACCGCCCGCCGCCCGCCACCCCTCGGTTCGGGGTGGCGGGCGGCGGCGGCGACAATGGAGAGGTGAACGAGCCGATACCCGTCATCCGCGAGGTCGACTGCGGCACCGCCCGGCTGCTGCCCGACGTGGACCGCGACCGGGCCTGGCTGCTCACGGTCGACGACGCGCCCCAGTCCTACGTCGACCTCGACGATCCGTCCCACCTGGAGTTCGAGTACGTGCGGCGGCTCGCCCACGTCGTGGACGGCGCGGCGGAGCCGGGTGCGCCCCTGGACGTCCTGCATCTGGGCGGTGGCGCGCTGACCCTGCCCCGCTACGTGGCCGCGACCCGCCCCGGCTCACGGCAGGACGTGGTCGACGCGGACCGGGGGCTGCTGGGGCTGGTCCGGGAGCATCTGCCGCTGCCCGACGAGTGCGGCATCACCCTGCACGCGGCCGACGCCAGGGCGTGGCTGGAAGCGGCCGCCCCCGCGTCCGTCGACCTTCTGATCGCGGACGTCTTCGGCGGCTCCCGGGTTCCGGCGCACCTCACGTCCGTCGAGTACGCGCGGGCGGCCGGGCGGGCCCTGCGCGCGGACGGGATCTACGCGGCCAACCTGGCCGACAGCGCGCCGTTCGCCTTCCTCCGCTCGCAGTCGGCGAACTTCGCCGCCGTCTTCCCGGAACTGGCGCTGGTAGGGGAACCCGCGGTGCTGCGCGGCCGGCGTTTCGGCAACGTCGTGCTTCTCGCCTCGTACACGCCCATCGACGTGGATCCGCTCGTCCGCCGCTGCGCCGCGGACGCCTTCCCCGCGCGGGTCACCCACGGTGCCGCGCTGGCCCGGTTCAGCGGCGGGGCCCGCCCGGTGGCGGACGCGGACGCGGTCGCCTCGCCCGAACCGCCCGACGGGGCCTTCAGCGTGGGCTGAGACTCCCGGCGGGCGGGGCGGGGCGGCAGGGTGGTGCGGGAACGCGCTGTGCGGATGTCAGCCGGTGGGCTCACCCGCGAGGCGGACCGTGCTCAGAATCTGCTGGATGGTGGTGTCCGGCAGCTCGTCCTTGACGCCGGTGGCGGCGTAGAGGACCCAGGTGGAGAAGTCGCCCTTGGAGTTCTTGAAGGAGAACGCGATCGACTTCCCGTCGCTGTCGCACTTCTCCTTGTTGGCCAGCTCCAGGGCGGTGGCCTGCGCGACGCTGCCGGAGAGACCCGACTTGGTGGTGAAGGGCTTGGCCTTGCCGATCTTGACCTTGGACTTCGGGTCGAGCTGGGCGTAGGCGGCCCACACCCAGTTGGCGGCCTCGTTCCGGGCTGCCTCGTCGGTGTTCTTGGCGCCCTGGGCGCCCTTCGTCCCGACGCCGGCGAGCCCGGTGTCCTCCTCGCGGCCGTCCCCGTCGGAGTCGTCGACGCACCACTTGCTCTTGTAGTAGGCGGGTGCGGAGAAGCCGGCGACCGGCGACCCGTCCTCCTTCTTGGCGTCCTCGAAGCCGGAGAACATTCCCGAGCTCGCGACCTCCCAGTCACCGGGAACGTCGAACTGCGTGCCCCACTTGGGATTGGTGACGACCTTCCAGCCCGGAATGAGCGGCTTGGGGTCGTTCTCGGAGCCCCGCGGGTTCTCCGCGGGCGGCGCGGAGCCGGTGGCCGTCTCGCTGGGCTTGGCACTCGGCGACGCGGTCTTCTCCTTGCCGGCGACGTTCTTGCTGTCGTCGTCGTCCTTGCCGAGCACGAGGAATCCGGTGACGCCCGCAGCGACCACGACGGCCAGCGCCGCGACGATCGCCACGATCGTCGTCTTCTTCTTGTCGTCGCCGGGCTTCGGCCCGCCGGGCGGACCCGGGACGGCGTACTGCGGCACCGTCGGCTGCTGGTAGGGATTGGGCTGCTGATAGCCCGGCTGCCCGCCGGGCGGCTGGCCCTGCGGGTACCCGTAGCCCGGTTCGGTGGGCTGCCCCGGCTGGCCCTGCGGCGGATATCCCGGTTGCTGATAGGGATTCGGCTGCTGGTACCCCGGCTGCTGGTACGGGTTCTGGTTCTGGTCCTGCGGGTTCTGCTCGCCCCCGGGCGGCTGCGTTCCTGGCCACATGGCCAGTAACCATAGATGGGCCGTGCGCCCACTTCTACGTCAGCCCTGTACCGGAGCCGTCACAAGGGGATGGCCAAACGGTGCTACTGGTGAGTAACCTTCGGGCATGAGCGCTGAACAGATGACCGTGGGCGAGATGCTCGTCGCGACGGTTCCGATGGCCCGGACCCTCAACCTCGAATTCCTGGAGACCACCCCGGAGCGTGCCGTCGTCCGGCTGCCCGACCAGGCGGATTACCACAACCACGTCGGCGGCCCGCACGCCGGAGCGATGTTCACGCTTGCCGAGTCCGCCAGTGGCGCGATCGTCATCGCCGCCTTCGGCGACCAGATGTCGCGGGCCGTGCCGCTCGCCGTGAAGGCCGAGATCGGCTACAAGAAGCTCGCCATGGGCGAGGTCACCGCCACCGCGACCCTCGGCCGCCCGATCGCCGACGTGGTCGCCGAGCTGGACGCCGGACAGCGGCCGGAATTCCCCGTCGCCATCGAGATCACGCGCGCCGACGGCGCGGTCACCGGCGAGATGACCGTCGTGTGGACCCTGCGCCCCAACGGCTGACCACCGCCGTACCCGCGCGAGACGCCGTACGCACATGAGACCGGGCCGCCGCCCTCCTGGAACGGGAGGGCGGCGGCCCGGCCGCTGTTCGTCGGGTGCCGCGGGCGGGCGTCAGCCCTCGTGCGCCGCGCGGTGCGCCTTCGCCAGCTCCACGTACCCCGCCGCGTTGAAGCGGATGCTCTCCAGCTCCTCGGCGGTCAGCGGCCGCTTCACCTTCGCGGGCACCCCCGCGACGAGCGAGCCCGGCGGCACCTGCATCCCCTGCGGGACCAGAGCCTGCGCCGCGACCAGCGAACCCGCGCCGATGTGCGCGCCGTTGAGCACCGTGGCGCCCATCCCGACCAGCACGTCGTCCTCGATCACACAGCCGTGCAGCACGGCGTTGTGGCCGACCGAGACCCGCGCGCCCACGGTGAGCGGGAAACCGGGGTCGGTGTGCACGCTGCAGTTGTCCTGGATGTTGCTGTCGGGCCCGAGCGTGATGGGACCGCAGTCGGCGCGCAGCACGGCCTGGTACCAGACGCTGGAGCCCGGGGCGAGCGTCACCTCACCGATCACCACGGAGGTCGGGGCCACGAACGCGTCCACATCGATGTCCGGCTCCTTGCCGCCCATGCCCGTGATCAACGCCTGCTCCGCCATCGCCTGCTCCTTCGCGCCGGTGTGGTGCTCCTGGGCCCTCTCCACCGGATCAGGCCGACTCTCACGGTAGGCGACGGCCCCCGGCGGGCGCCGCGCAGTGGGGCGAACATCACAGGTCACCGCGGGGATCGCCCACCGCGCCGCCGACTACCGTGAGCGCGTGCCGAAGAACCGAAACACGTTCTCCTTCCTCGCCCGCTGGCCGCGCCGCGCCGCCTCCCGGGCGGTCCACCTCGGCTGGGCCTGGGCACAGCGGGCGGGTGCGGTCACCGCCGAGCACCCCGGGCGCCTGCGGTTCGGCGCGATCGGCGAGGGCACCCGGCTCGCCTTCCCGCAGGGCACCGTGTTCGGGGAGCGGTGGATCGAGCTGGGCGCGCACTGCATCATCGGCGAGCAGGTCACCCTCACCGCCGGGATGATGCCCGACCTGGACCTGGGGCCCGACCCGATCCTCACTCTGGGCGACGGGGTGGTGCTGGGGCGTGGCAGCCATGTGATCGCCGACACGACGGTGACCGTCGGCTCGGACACGTACTGCGGTCCGTACGTCTACATCACCTCGACCAACCACAGCTACGACGACCCGCACGAGCCCGTGGGCAGGCAGTGGCCCCGGATGGAACCGGTGGCGATCGGCCCCGGCTGCTGGATCGGCACCGGCGCGGTGATCCTGCCCGGGGCCCGGCTCGGCCGGAACGTGGTGGTCGCGGCGGGCGCCGTCGTCCGGGGCGAGGTCCCCGACCACGCGGTGGTCGCCGGAGCACCCGCCCGCGTCGTCCGCAGCTGGGACCCGGAGAAGGGCTGGCAGCCGCCGCTGCGCACGCCTGCCCCCGTGCCGATCCCCCAGGGCGTCACGCCCGAGCAGCTGCTGGCCCTCGCCGAGCTGGACGAGGTGCGGGAAACCCCGTCAACCCCGTAGGTCCCGTGTGGCGCCGCCACGGTCCGGTGGACGGGGGAGTGCGGCGGGGGGAAAGTGCACCGTACGGCAGTCGGCAGTGCAATATTCTTGACCGCGTTCTCGATCATCCACCGCAGGGACGGTACGTGTCCGACCTCGACCAGCTCACCCAGTCGCTGGCCCGCAACCTCAAGCGCTGGCGGGGCGAGCGCGGCTTCACCCTGGACGCCCTCGCGGCCCGCGCCGGAGTCAGCCGGGGAATGATCATCCAGATCGAGCAGGCGCGGACGAACCCGAGCGTCGGCACCACGGTGAAGCTGGCCGACGCGCTCGGCGTCGCCATCACCACCCTCCTCGACCACGAGCAGGGGCCCCAGGTCCGGCTGGTCCCGGAGAGCCGGGCCGTCCGTATGTGGTCGACCGAGGCGGGCAGCTCCACCACGCTGCTGGTAGGAGCGGAGGCCCGCGGCCCGCTCGAACTGTGGACCTGCCGCCTGATGCCCGGGGAGGGCACCACGTCCGACCCGCACCCCGAGGGCACCGTCGAACTCCTCCACGTCACCGAGGGCGAACTGACCCTCCAGGTCGACGGTCTCGACCATGCCGTCCCCGCCGGGACCTCCGCCACCTTCGAGGCGCACGTGCCGCACGGCTACCGCAACGAGGGCGGCGAACCGACGGTCTTCACCATGGCCGTCGCCATCCCGCCCGTCCGCTGAGACGCCTCCGCTGAGACGCCTTCGCCGGAACGCCCGTTCGCCGAGACGCCAGGCCAGCCCTGCCCCCGACGCTGTTAGCGTGAGCGCCATGCGCGCACCCATCGGCACCTTCGAGGACGCCGCTCCCGCTGCGGAACGGCTCGACCTGCTCCCCGCCCCCGTCGTCGCGGCGCTGACCGCGGGCTGGGGCGAGTTCACCGCCGAGCAGCTCGTCCACGTCGACAGCGACCCGGCCGTCGCCGACACCGCCGTCTTCGCCGAGCACCACGGCGTCGAACTCCTCGACACCTCGGCCAACTGCGTCGTCGTGGCGGGCAAGCGCGGCCAGGACGTCACCCTCGCCGCCTGCGTGGTGCTCTCCCGCACCCGGGTCGACGTCAACGGCGCGGTCCGCAAGCACCTCGGCGCCCGCAAGGCCTCCTTCGCCCCGATGGACACGGCGGTCGGCGAGAGCGGCATGGAGTACGGCGGCATCACCCCGATCGGCCTGCCCGCCGCCTGGCCCCTCCTGCTGGACCCCGCCGTCGTGGACGAGGAATGGGTCCTGATCGGCAGCGGCAGCCGGCGCGGCAAGCTCATCGTCCCCGGCAAGGCGCTCGCCGCCCTCCCGGGTGCGGTCGTCGTCGAGGGCCTCGGCGTCTGAGCCGCTCGAACGGCCGGAGGGGACGGCCGGGGCGACGTCAGGCTGTCCGGTGCTCCTTGAGCCAGATCGTGGCGAAGTCGACGGCCGACCGCAGCCGGACGAGCCGGCACTCCGCCGCGCCCACGCGCCCCGCCCGTACGTCACCCTCGGCGGCGGCCTCCTCGAACGCGGCGCCCAGGGCGGCGAAGTCCCCGTCGTCCAGGGCGACATCCTCGTACTCCCACCATCGGCGCACCCCCCGTGACGCCACCACACAGCGGTAGCTCCGGCGCGGCGGGCCGGGCATCCGGTACTCGCCCAGGTGGAACGCCGTACACGTGGCGTAGCCGGTGCCGAGCAGCAGGATCCGGGCATCCGCCTCGTACAGCCGGGCCAGCGGCGAGTCCTCCCCGAGGTGGCAGTCGGGGCGGTGCCCGGCGAGCAGCCGCGCAGCCCCGGGGCCGAGCCCGGCGAACGAGGTCTGCGGATGCGCGCTGCGCCCGGCCCCCGGCGCCGTCCGTACGGTCTCGGCCAGCGCGCCCATCGACGGCGCGGGCGTCACCGCCGGGTCGTACGCGGGCATCGCGGCGCGCACCGCGTCGACCGCCCCGGCGTCAAGGCCCCGCACCCGCTCGCGGTAGTGCGGGGAGGTGTCGGAGTTCTCCGTGGTGAAGGCGGGGACCACCACCGTCCCCGACGGTCCGACGGCCCGGCGCAACGCGCCCAGCACCTCCCGCGCCCCGCCCGCCACCGGCCCCAGCGCGCGCAGCGAGGCATGCACCAGGAGCACATCACCGGGCCGGACGCCGAGCGCGGTCAGCGCGGCCGTCGTCCGGGCCCTGCCGTCGGTCACGTCGATTACGTCCACGTCGTCCACGGCGGGAATTCTGCCCACCCGGGGGCGCCCCGCACACCCGGCGGGCTCAGGCGCGAGCGCCCAGCCGGGGGATCTCGATCGCGGGGCACCGGTCCATGACCATGTCGAGGCCCGCCGCGCGCGTCCGCCCGTAGGCGTCCCGGTCCACGACACCGAGCTGGAACCACACCGCCTTCGCGCCGACCGCCACCGCCTCGTCCGCGACGGCGCCCGCCAGCTCGCTGTTGACGAACACGTCCACCACGTCGACCGGGAAGGGGATGTCCGCGAGCGAGGCGTACCCCTGTTCGCCGTGGACCGTCTCGGCCTTCGGGTGGACCGGCACCACCCGCTTGCCGAACCGCTGGAGGACCTCCGCCACCCCGTACGCCGCCCGGGAACGGTTGCCGGACAGGCCCACCACCGCCCAGGTGTCGCCCGTGTCCTGGAGAATCCGCCTGATCGTCACGTCGTCTGCGTCCATGCCGGGACAACCCACGGACCCCACTCCCCATTCCCGCCGGGATCCGCCCTCGCGGCGGCGCATAGGGTGGACGGATGCAGGAGCAGTACCGGACCGTCGCCCGCGCGGGTGTGCACGAGAGCGAGATCAACCGATCCCGTTTCCTCTGCTCGCTCGCCCCAGCCGCCACCGAGGAGGAGGCGCAGGACTTCGTCGCCCGCGTCCGCAAGGAGCACCCGACCGCCACCCACAACTGCTTCGCGTACGTGATCGGCGCCGACGCCTCCGTGCAGAAGGCGAGCGACGACGGCGAACCCGGCGGCACGGCGGGCGTTCCCATGCTCCAGATGCTGATGCGGCGGGAGACGCGGTACGTCGTCGCGGTCGTCACCCGCTACTACGGCGGGGTCAAACTCGGCGCGGGCGGACTGATCCGGGCGTACGGGGGAGTGGTCGGCGAAGCCCTCGACGCGCTCGGCACGATCACCCGGCAGCGCTTCCGGCTCGCCACGATCCGGGTCGACCACCAGCGGGCCGGGAAGCTGGAGAACGACCTGCGGGCCACCGGGCGGGACGTCCGCGAGGTGCGGTACGCCGAGGCCGTCACCATCGGGATCGGGCTGCCGGACGCCGACGTCGAGGCGTTCACCGCCTGGCTGGCCGACGTGACCGCGGGGACCGCGGCACTGGAGCTGGGCGGCGAGGCGTACGGGGACGTGACCGCGTGAACCGTGTGAACCCCGTGAGGTGAGGGCAATCCCACGGGGCCACGGGTGCCCACGGGTGCCTACGGGGGGAAAATCATGATCGATGCGGGTCCGGCGGCCCGGCGGCGTTAGCGTGGTCGGTGCCGAGCGGGATCACGGGCCGCCGGTGCGCGGCCCACGGGGTGGAGGATGACGACGATGCAGGCCAAGACCGGCGGAGTGATGGCGTGAGGCTCCTGCACACCTCGGACTGGCATCTGGGCCGGTCTTTCCACCGCGTCTCCCTGCTGGACGCCCAGTCCGCCTACCTCGACCACCTCGTGGCGACGGTCCGGGAGCGCGAGGTGGACGTGGTCCTCGTCGCCGGCGACGTCTACGACCGGGCCGTACCCCCGCTCACCGCCGTCGAGCTGTTCGACCGGGCGCTGCACCGGCTCGCCGCCGCCGGCGTCCCCACCGTCATGATCTCCGGCAACCACGACTCGGCCCGCCGGCTCGGCGTCGGCGCGGGGCTCTTCGAACGCGCCGGGATCCATCTGCGGACCGATCCCGAGGGCTGCGCCACCCCCGTCGTGCTCGCCGACGACCACGGCGACGTCGCGTTCTACGGGCTGCCCTACCTGGAACCCGCCCTGGTCAAGGACGCCCTGGGGGCGGCCAAGGCCGGTCACGAGGCGGTCCTCACCGCCGCCATGGACCGGGTGCGCGCCGACCTCGCCAGCCGCCCCGCCGGAACCCGCTCCGTCGTCCTCGCGCACGCCTTCGTGGCGGGCGGCGAGCCCAGCGACAGCGAACGCGACATCACCGTCGGCGGGGTCGCCGCCGTCCCCGCCGGGGTCTTCGACGGCGTCGACTACGCGGCCCTCGGCCATCTCCACGGCTCCCAGCGGGTCACGGAACGGGTCCGCTACTCCGGCTCGCCGCTCGCCTACTCCTTCTCCGAGGCCGACCACCGCAAGACCATGTGGCTCGTCGACCTCGACGCCCACGGGAACATCGCCGCCGAGGAACGCGTCGACTGCCCCGTCGAGCGGCCCCTCGCCCGGCTCAGGGGCCGCCTCGACACCCTCCTGGAGGACCCCGCCCTGGACCGCCACGAGCACGCCTGGGTCGAGGCCACCCTCACCGACCCGGTACGCCCCGCCGAGCCCATGGCCCGCCTCGCCCGGCGCTTCCCGCACACCCTCAGCCTCGTCTTCGACCCCGAACGGCCCCCCGAGGATCCGCTCGCCTCCTACGCCCAGCGCCTCAAGGGCCGCGACGACCACCAGATCGCCGAGGACTTCGTCGCCCACGTCCGCGGCGGCAGCGGCCCGAGCGACCTCGAACGCACCGTGCTGCGGGGCGCGTTCGACGACGTCCGGGTGGACGAGACCGTGCGCGAGGTGTCCCGGTGAGACTGCACCGCCTGAGCATCACCGCCTTCGGCCCGTTCGGCACCACCCAGGAAGTCGACTTCGACGCCCTGTCCTCCGCCGGGCTCTTCCTGCTCCACGGACCCACCGGCGCGGGCAAGACCTCCGTCCTGGACGCCGTCTGCTTCGCCTTGTACGGGGCCGTCCCCGGCGCCCGGCAGAGCCCCGGGGCCTCCCTGCGCAGCGACCACGCGCCCGTGGACCTGCCCACCGAGATCCAGCTGGAGCTGACCGTCGGCGGCCGCCGCCTCGAAGTCACCCGCAGCCCCGCCCAGCCGCGCCCGAAGAAGCGGGGCGACGGCTTCACCGTGGAGAAGGCCCAGAGCAGGCTGCGCGGTTACGACCCCGAGCGCGGCTGGCACGCCCTCAGCAAGTCGCACCAGGAGATCGGCGAGGAGCTGACCCAGCTCATCGGCATGAGCCGGGACCAGTTCTGCCAGGTCGTGCTGTTGCCGCAGGGCGACTTCGCCCGCTTCCTGCGCTCGGACGCCGAGGCCCGCGGCAAGCTGCTGGGCCGGCTCTTCGACACCTCCCGCTTCGCCGCCGTCGAGGAGCGCCTCGCCGAACTGCGCCGGGGCGCCGAGGCCAAGGTCACCGCCGCCGACGAACGGATCCTCGCCCTCGCCCAGCGCATCGCCCAGGCGGCCGGACCCGCCGGGGCCGAGGCCACGCCGATCGCCGCCCGGCCCGGCGAACCGGGCCTCGCCGAAGCCGTGCTGGAGTGGGCCGCGATCGCCCGCTCCACGGCCCGCGAACGGCTCGACATCGCCCACCGCGTCGTCGCCTGGGCCGAGGGCCGACAGCGCGAGGCCCGCCACGCACTGGACGCCGTACGTGAACTCGCCCGCCTCCAGCAGCGGTACGAGGAGACCCGTCGGCGCTCCGCGGCGCTGGAGGAGCGGCGACCCGAACACGACCGCTGCCAGGAGGAGCTGGACCGCGCCCGCAAGGCCGACCGGGTCGCCCCGGCGCTGGAGCTGCGCGAGGAGGCGGAGCGCGCCCACCGCCGTGCGTCCGACGCCCTCGGCCGGGCGAGGGTGCACCTGCCGCCCGACCTCGCCGACGCGGGCCCCGACCAACTCGCCGAGCTGGAGCGCCGGTTCCGGCAGGAGCTGGGCGGCCTGGAATCCGCCCGCCGGGCCGAGGCACGCAGTACCGGGATCGACGAGGAGCGGGACCGGCTGGAGCGCGAATCCCGGGCCGACGACGCGACCGTCCGGGACACGGAGGTCTGGCTCGCCGGCTGGGACACCGTCCACGCCGGGCTCCGGGAGTCCATCGCGACCGCGCAGGAGGCCGCGACCCACGCCGAACAGCTCGCCGGACTGCTCGCCCCGGCCCGCCGTCGACTGGAGGCCGCCCGCCGCCGCGACACTCTGGCCGCCGAGCTCCGGACCGCCCGGGAGGAGCTCGCCGGGGCCCGCGAGCGCGCCCTCGCCGCCCACGAGACCTGGCTCGGGCTGCGGGAGCGGCGGCTGCGGGACATCGCGGCGGAGCTGGCCGCCGGGCTCGTCGACGGCGCGCCCTGCACCGTCTGCGGCTCCGCCGAGCACCCGGCCCCCGCCACCGAGGGCGACGGCCATGTCGACCGGGCCACCGAGGAGGCCGCCCTCGCCGCCCACCGTGACGCCGAGGAGACCCGTACCCGCGCGGAACAGGCCCTCGGGCTCGTCCGCGAACGCCACGCCACCGCGGACGCGGAGGCGCGTGACGAGCAGGCCCGCGATGCGGAAGCCGGTGATCCTGCGGTGCCGGACCCCGGCCCGTCCGTCGATGAACTCCGTGACGCCGTCGACCGGTTGACCGCCGAGCACGCCGAGGCGCACCGCCTTGCCGCCGGGACGCACGCCGCCCGCGAGGCTCTCGACGCCGCCGAGCGCGAGCACGCCGGCCGCCTCGAACTCCGGCAGGAGGCCGAGCGCCGGGCCGCCGCCCGCACCTCCCGGCGTGAGGCCCTCGACCGCGAGCAGGCCGCACTGTACGACGAACTCACCGCCGTCCGGGGCGAGTCCGGGTCCGTCGCCGCCTACGCGGACCGCCTGACCCGCCGGGTGGAGCTGCTGGCCGACGCCGCCGATGCCGTACGCGCCGAGCAGGATGCGGCGCAGCGCCGCAAGGAGGCCGACGACCGGCTCTCCGACGCGGCGTTCCGGGCCGGCTTCGACACCCCGGAGGCCGCGGCCGCGACGCTCCTCGACGCCTCGGCCCAACGCGACCTCCAGCACCGCATCGACGCCTGGCAGGCCGAGGCCGCCGCGGTGGCCGACCGCCGTGCCGAGCGCGACGCCCGCGAGGCCGCCGAGCAGCCCGCTGCCCGACCATCAGCGGCACAGAGTGAGTTCGAGACGGCGGAATGGCTGCTGCGCGAGGCGTCGTCCGCGCTCGCCGCCGCCGACGAGCGCTGCGACGAGCTGACCCGGCTCTCCCGGCAGGCCGCCGAAGAGGTACGGCGGCTGGGGCCCGTACGCCAGGAGTACGAGCGGATCGCCCGGCTCGCGGGTCTGGCGGCGGGCACCTCCGCCGACAACGAGCGCAAGATGCGCCTGGAGGCGTACGTCCTGGCCGCCCGCCTCGAACAGGTGGCGGCCGCCGCCACCGCGCGGCTCCAGCGGATGTCCTCCGGCCGCTACACGCTGGTCCACTCCGACGCCCGTACCGGTGGCCGCCGCGCCGGACTCGGTCTGCATGTGGTCGACGCCTGGACCGGCAGCGAACGCGACACCGCGACACTCTCCGGAGGGGAGACGTTCTTCGCCTCGCTGGCCCTCGCGCTGGGCCTCGCCGACGTCGTGACCGAGGAGGCCGGCGGCGTACGCCTGGACACCCTCTTCATCGACGAGGGGTTCGGCAGCCTGGACGACCAGACGCTGGACGAGGTGCTCGACGTACTGGACTCCCTGCGGGAGCGGGACCGCAGCGTCGGCATCGTCAGCCATGTGGCCGACCTGCGCCGCCGGATCCCGGCCCGGCTCGAAGTGGTGAAGGAGCGGCAGGGCTCGTCCGTGCGGCATCGCCTCGTGTGAGCCGAGCTCCCTCCGGGAGGTTCAGCGGCCGATCGCGCGGCGGGGGAGCGGTGAGGAGTACACGATGCTCGTGGTGACCGAGCCGAGCGCTCCGATCCGCCCGGTGGTCTCCTCCAGGTGTTTCATGGAACGGGCCGTGACCTTGAGGACGAAGCAGTCGTCGCCGGTGACGTGGTGGGCCTCGATGATCTCCGGCGTCGTGTCCAGCAGGTCGTGGAAGGGCTTGTAGTTCCCGTTCGGGTAGCGCAGGCGCACCAGGGCGAGGATCGGCAGCCCGAGCCGCTCGGCGTCGACCACCGCCGCGTATCCGCTGATCACCCCCACTTCCTCCAGTCGCCGCACCCGCTCCGTCACGGCGCTCGGGGACATGGCGACGGCACGGGCGAGCTCGGCGAAGGTGGCGCGGCCGTCGCGCTGGAGGACGTCGAGGATGCGCCAGTCGGTGGCGTCCGGGGAATAGTCGGTCACCTCCCCGAGGCAACAGGGAAATCCCCGGCGAATCAAGAGCTGTGCCGGGGAATCTCACTTCCCGGGCCGGTTTCGCGGCCATAGATTCATGGTCATGACCTCGCACTCCGCGGCCACGGCCGCCAACCCCGTCCTGCGCGTCCCGCCCGCCTCGCCTGCCGCCGCGGCCGCCTACTTCGGCGCCTCGCTCGCCTTCCACGCGGACGTCTCGGATGTCGCCGCCGCGCTCGCCGCCGACGGCGACCCCGGGTTCGTCGTCCTGGACAGCCGCTCCACCGCCTCCTGGGATCAGGGGCACATCCCCGGAGCGGTCCACCTGCCCACCGCCCTGATCTCCGAGCAGGCGGCCGCGCTGCTGGACCCGGCCGTCCCCGTGGTCACGTACTGCTGGGGGCCGGGCTGCGACGGCGCGACCCGGGCGGCTCTGGCCCTCGCCCAACTGGGTTTCCAGGTCAAGGAGATGCTCGGCGGGTTCGAGTACTGGGTGCGCGAGGGGTTCGCCTACGAGACCTGGGAGGGCGGCGAGCGGCGCGCGGCCGATCCGCTGACCGCTCCGGTCGACGCGGCCGACTGCGGCTGCTGAGCCCCAATGAGTCCAGGCGCAGGCTCAGGGGCTCAGCGCGCCCCGGCCGCCGCGAGCGCGGCGAACAGCTCGCCCGTCTCCGCCCCTGCGGGAACTCCGCTGACCTGGCCGTCGCCGACCTCCACCACCCGCCACACCCCGTCCTCGCGCAGTGCCAGGTCGGTGGTGACCCAGCGGAGCCCGAGACGGCCCACCGCCTCCCGCACGGAGGGGAGTTCGGGGACGGGGTGCCGGTCGGGGGTGTCCGGGTGGGCCGTGACGAGCACCGCCTCCCCGTCCACCCACCACACCCGCGCCTCGCCACCCGCGACGAACGGCTCGAAGGCGCGCAGCACCAGACCGCCCGCGAGGAAGTCCCCCTGGAGTTCGACGAACCGGCCTACCACGGAAGCCAGTTGCTTCCGGTCCGCGAGCTCCGGCACGTAACAGGCCTCGTCCCACTCGTGCTTGCGGGACTTCACGAAGTCCTTCACGATGCCGGGCCCCGGCCCCAGCGGCGCCGCGATCCCGGCCAGCTCGTCGGCGGAGGGCGGCGGACCCCCCGGAACCGCCGCCCGCCAGACGCTGTGCGGCGTCAGCCCGTCGAACTCCGCGTACCAGCATGGGAGTTCATGCGCCCGCCGGTAGCCGACGGCGTCGGTGAGCAGGGAGCAGCCCCGCGCACCGAGCGCCGTCTCCAGCTCCGCGTACCGGGCGGAGGGGATCATCCAGCCGCGGTACCAGTACGGTCCGGAGTCCCGTGCGACCCGGGCCACCGCCCCGGCCGCGTCCCCGGCGAGCAGCGCGTCATGATCGAGCAGGGCGATCCGGCCACCCGCCGCCCGCGCCGCCGCGAGGTCATCGGCGAACTGCGGATCGGGCCTCGACGTCCTTAACGGGTCGGCGCAGAACAGGAATCCGCTGCGCTCGGTCATGACAGGCTGCCTTCCTTCACTTCCGTGTCCTCTGTCGGCGGGGACTGTCGAGGGGGCTTTTGACCGTGCGTCCCACCGGCCCGGTCAGAGCCGTGACAGCTCGTCCACCAGATCGTCCAGGCCCAGCGACCCCTGCGAGAGGGCCGCCATGTGCCACGCCTTCAGGTCGAACGCGTCGCCGTGCGCGGCGCGCGCGTTCTCCCGGCCGAGCAGCCAGGCGCGCTCGCCGAGCTTGTAGCCGATGGCCTGGCCGGGCATCGACAGATAGCGGGTCAGCTCGCTCTCCACGAAATCGGCGGGGCGGCCGCTGTGGTTGCCGAAGAACTCCTGGGCCAGGTCGGGGGTCCAGCGCTCGCCCGGGTGGAAGGGGGAGTCCGCCGGGATCTCCAGCTCCAGGTGCATACCGATGTCGACGATCACCCGGCAGGCGCGCATCATCTGGGCGTCCAGATAGCCGAGCCGCCGCTCCGGGTCGGGCAGGAACCCCAGCTCGTCCATCAGCCGCTCCGCGTACAGCGCCCAGCCCTCGGCGTTCGCGCTGACCATGCCGACCGAGGCCTGGTAGCGGGAGAGGGTGTCGGCGACGTGCGTCCACTGCGCGAGCTGCAAGTGGTGGCCGGGAACGCCCTCGTGGTACCAGGTGGAGACCAGGTCGTACACCGGGAAACGGGTCTCGCCCATGGTGGGCAGCCAGGTGCGCCCGGGGCGGGAGAAGTCCTCGGAGGGGCTGGTGTAGTACGGCGCGGCGGCCCCGCCGGGCGGGGCGATCCGGGACTCCACCTTCCGTACCCGCTCCGCGAGGTCGAAGTGCGTGCCGTCCAGCGCCTCGATCGCCTCGTCCATCAGGCCCTGGAGCCAGTCGCGGACCTCGTCCACCCCTTCGATGTGCTTGCCGTGAACGTCGAGGTGGGCGAGCGCCTCCCAGGGACCGGCCCCGGGCAGCACCTTCTCGGCCTCGGTCCTCATCTCGGCGAGCAGCCGGTGGTACTCCGACCAGCCGTACGCGTACGCCTCATCGAGATCCAGGTCGGTGCCGTTGTACAGCCGCGACCAGCGGGCGTACCGCTCCCGGCCGACCGGGTCCGGAGCGCCCTCGATCGCCGGGGCGTACACGTCGCGCATCCAGTCCCGCAGCGCGAGCACCGAGGCCGTCGCGAGCCGGGCCGCCTCGTCGAGCTCCGCCCGCAGGGAGGCGGGGCCCGGCGCGACGAACTCCGCGAAGAACCCGTCGCCCTCGCCTTCCCCGCCCCACTCCGTGAGCTGCCCGACGAACGTGGCGGTCGCGCGCGGGCCGCCGTACAGCTTGCGCTCCAGGCCGAGCGCGAGCGAGGCGCGGTACCCCTCGTACGCGGCGGGCACCGCGCGCAGGCGCTCCACGACCGCCGCCCAGTCCTCGTCCGTCGCGGTCGGCGTGAGGGTGAAGACCTCGGTGATGCTGTGGGCGGGCGACGACAGGTTGGAGACGGCTCGCAGGCCCTCCTCCGCCTCGTGCACGGCGAGTTCCGCCGTCAGGCGCTCCCGCAGGAGGCGTCCGCAGCGGCGCTCGGCGTCGCTGTCCGCACCGGGCAGCCGCTCGGCGGCGTCCAGCTTCCGCAGCGTTTCGCGGAGGAGGCCGGCGGACGCCTCCTGGCCGGCCGGTGAGAAGTCGGGCAGTCGGCGCGAGCTTTCGGGCACACCCAGATAGGTGCCCGTGATGGGGTCGAGTTCGATGAGTGCGTCGACGTAGGCGTCGGCGACCTGACGGGGCAGCGCGCTGCTCGAAGTGTCTGACATGCGGACATCCTCGTACGGCGGCGGCCCTTCCGTCATCACCGGGGGCCGCCCGGTGTCCGAACCCGGCTGGTCAGTTCGCGGCGGGCGGAAGCAGCGGACCGCACTCCCACTGCTGGAAGATCAGCCGGGTGTCCACCCGGGCCACCTCCCGGCGCGAGGTGAACTCGTCCAGGACCAGCCGTTGCAGATCCGCCGCGTCGGCCACCGCCACCTGCACCAGATAGTCGTCGGGGCCGGTGAGATGGAACAGCGCACGCGACTCCGGCAGCGACCTGATCCGGTCGACGAACGGCCCGATCAACTCCCGGCGGTGCGGCCTGACCTGCACCAGCAGCAGCGCCTGGAGCCCCCGGCCGAGCTTCGCCGGATCGAGGCGCAGCTGGTCCCCGAGGATCACCCCGCTGCGGCGCAGCCGGGCCACCCGGTCCAGACAGGTCGAAGCGGCCACGCCGACCTCGGCCGCCAGCTCGCGGTACGTGGTCCGCGCATCGTTCTGCAACAGCCGCAGAATCTGCAGATCCACCGGATCCAGAGCGACAGAATCGGACATGTGGCGAACATAGCACGGAGTACGGCCGCTACGAACCGGTAACTGTTCAGAGTGACGCCATGGACAACGAAGTCTCGATGACGCCCCCTGCTCCCACCCCGTCCAGGGCTCTCGCCACCGAAGCCGTGCACGCCGGACGCGACGACCTCGCCTCCCTCGGAGTGCACGCCCCGCCGATCGACCTGTCCACCACCTACCCCTCCTACGACTCGCGTGACGAGGCGATGCGTATCGACGCCTTCGCCACCACCGGCTCCCTCCCGGACGGGCCGCCGGTCTACGCCCGGCTCGACAACCCCACCACGGGCCGCTTCGAGACGGCGCTCGCCCGGCTGGAGGGGACCGACAGCGCGGTCGCCTTCGCCAGCGGGATGGCCGCGCTCACCGCCGTCCTGCTCGCCCGCGCGAGCCAGGGACTGCGCCACGTCGTCGCGGTCCGGCCGCTCTACGGGTGCAGCGACCATCTGCTCGGCGCCGGGCTGCTGGGCACCGAGGTGACCTGGACCGACCCTGCGGGCATCGCCGACGCCATCCGCCCGGACACCGGCCTGGTGATGGTCGAGACGCCGGCCAACCCGACCCTGGCCGAGGTCGACATCCGGGCCGTCGCCCACGCCTGCGGAACCGTGCCGCTGCTGGTCGACAACACCTTCGCCACCCCCGTCCTCCAGCGCCCCGTCGAACACGGCGCCCGCATCGTCCTGCACAGCGCCACCAAGTACCTCGGCGGCCACGGGGACGTCATGGGCGGCGTCGTCGCCTGCGACGAGGAGTTCGCCGCGACCCTGCGCCAGGTGCGGTTCGCCACCGGCGGGGTGCTGCACCCGCTGGCCGGCTATCTGCTGCTGCGCGGCCTGTCCACGCTGCCGGTACGCGTCCGGGCGGCCTCGACGAGCGCCGCCGAACTCGTCCGCAGGCTCACCGCCGACCCGCGGATCGCCCGGGTGCACTACCCGCGGATCGGCGGCGCGATGATCTCCTTCGAGGTGTACGGGGACCCGCACCGGGTGATCTCCGGGGTGCGGCTCATCACGCCCGCCGTCAGCCTCGGCAGCGTGGACTCGCTGATCCAGCACCCGGCCTCCATCAGCCACCGCATCGTGGAGGAGGGAGACCGGCGGGCGGCCGGTGTCGGCGACCGGCTGCTGCGGATGTCGGTCGGCCTGGAGGACGTCGAGGACCTGTGGGCGGATCTGTGCCAGGCGCTCAGTGACGGGCCCATTCCGTCGGCGCGGACGGCCGAGTGGCCTCTTCACTCGTCAGCCGGGCGGTGATGACGAGCGTGCCCTCCTCGATCTGGTAGTCGAGGGGCAGCTCCAGCGCGCGCATCGCGGCCACCATGCCGGTGTTGCGGGACTGCGTCACCGCGTACACGCTGTCGCAGCCCGCCTCCTCGGCCAGCGCCACCAGGCGGCGGAGCAGCTCGGAGCCGATGCCCCGGCGCTGCCAGTCGTCCTCGACGAGGAGGGCGACCTCGGTCTCGTCGCCGTCCCAGAGGAGGTGGCCCAGCGCCACCAGCCTGCCCGACGCCGTCTGCACCGCCAGGGTGCGGCCGAAGCGGGGGCTCAGCAGATGGCCGAGATAGCGGTCGGCGTCCGCGACGGGACCGTGGTAGCGCAGGCCCAGGGTGTCCTGCGAGCAGCGGTCGTGCATGGCGCGGGCGGCGGCGAGATCGCCGCGGTCCGCGCGGCGCACGGTGATCTCGTTACCCTCGGGCAGCGTGAGGACGTCCTCGCTGCGCGGCACACGGGGACCGAGCCGGGCATCCAGCTCGACCAGGGCGCGCGCCCGCGCGAACTCGGTGGGCGTGAACGGCAGATAGGGCCGCTCGACGGAGATCACCCCGCCGGACGGGTCACGCAGCCGCATCACCGTCTCCTCCAGCACGCCCTCGACCGGGGCGCTCTGTCCGGTCGCGCGGCCGGTGACGGAGACGGCGGGCAGTGAGTGGATGGTGCACCGGCCGAGCAACTGGCGCAGGGCGAGCGGCAGCTCGGCCGCGTCCAGCGCCGTCCGGGTGGCCAGCGACAGCACCCGGGTCGGGGTGTCCACCAGATCGTGGGCGTCCGCCCGCTCGATCCAGGTGGAGGCGCCGCCCGCGGCCGCGATCTCCCGGGACAGCTCCTGCGCCTGGAGCGTGGCCGGGGCCCGCAGCAGGAACTCGTCGACGGTGCCCTCGGCGAGCGGGTGCGTCTGGAGGGTGAGGATGTCGACGCGGAGCCCGGCGAGCGCCGTGCACAGCGCGGCCAGACTGCCCGGGGCGTCGAGCACCGTCGTCCGCATCCGCCACAGCGTGGTCCCGGCCTCCCCGGCGCCGGCCACCCCGCCTTCGCCGGTGCCCTCGGCCCCGCCCGCCGCCGTAGCGGTCCCGGCCGTGGCGCCGGCCTCGACGGGTGGGGCGGCGTCCGCTTCGTCCGGCGGGGGTGCGTGACTGTGGCGTCGGGCCCACCACGTGTGGAACGCGGCCGTGGCCACCAGCGCCACCGCCGACGCCATGAGCAGGTAGGGCCCGTCCGGCTGGTGTCCGATCAGGTTGGCGATCGCGTCGGCCACGGCCACGGCGGTGAACAGGGCGGCCAGTTCGATCAGGTCCCGCCGCCAGTGGTGCGGACGGCGGGCGCTCTTCGCGGAGGTCACATCAGTCATGTCCCCACTGTGAACGAACGGTGTTGCCTGATCACGAACGCCTTGTGACTGATGGGTTACGCGTTGATCTGGTCCCCTATCGTCGCTTTTCGGTCAGATTCCGGGCCGGTGGTTCCTTGCACCTCCCGCTCCCCGAACGTGGCGAGCAGCCGGGCGGCCTGGCGGACCGTCTGGGACGAGCCCTTGCGCCCCGCCGTGGCCGCGAGCCCCGCTATCGGCTCGATCCCGCCCGTCCCGCAGCGCTCGGCGCACTCGGCCGCCACGGACAGCAGGTCCCCGAGCCCTCGCGGCGTCTTCTCGTACGCCAGGAGACCGGGCAGCATCGCCGCCAGCACGGCCAGCACCGTCCGGTAGGCACCCGTGGCGGCGGCCGTGCCGAGCGCGTCGGCCGTACGGTTCACCTTCACCAGATCGCGGTCGACCAGGATCGCCAGCTCCCGCCCCAGCGCCGCCCCGTCCAGCCGCCCCCGCGCGGCCAGCACCAGCAGCGCGTCCACCGCCGCCGTACGATCCTCCGGGTGCCGGGCACCGAGCCCGTAGGCCAGCGCGAGATGCATCGCCCCGCCCGTCTCGCCCGCGCTCTCGGCCAGCGCGGGCAGGAACCCGACGGCTCCCCGCTGCCCCTGATCGGCGGCGAACAGCAGGTCCGGCATCAGCCAGGCGGCCAGCGTCTCCGGATCGCCGGGCAGGGTGGCCGTCCAGTGCGAGGACCGCTCGGGACCCCAGTGGTAGCACTCCTGGGCGCGGGGGAGCTGAGCCCGGCCCAGCCAGTGGAAGGCCTCCGGGAAATCGCGCTGGATCACCAGCCGCTCCCGGGTGGCCACCAGCACCTGACGGGCCCCGGACGTCGTCCGCTGCCACCACGTGCCCCCCGACGGGCGGGAGACCGTGGTCGCGGGATGCCGCAGCACCGGAGCCACCGAATCCTCGGCCCGGATCCAGGCGGCCAGCCGGTCGCCCTCACCGGTGCCCAGCGCCTCGGCCGCCGCGGCGGCCTCCGCCCGCTCGGGGTCGCTGTCCCGGCGGACCCGCAGCAGGGCCTGCGCGAAGTCGGCGGGCCCCGGGCGGACATCCAGATCCCGGTAGGTCCGCAGCCGTTCCACGAGCTCCGCCGCCTCGACCGCCCCGGTGTGCCAGGTCGGCGTCGCCAGCAGGAACGGCACCCGCCCGGCCGCTATCGCCTCCGAGGCCTCCCACACCCGGTCGAGCAGCACCCCGTTCAGCGCCGCATGGGCACAGGCGTCCGACCCCGTCACGACGGTCTGCGCCCGCCACGCGACCCTGTCCCGTTCGGACACCAGGCCCAGCAGCGAGGCCACCACGACGGAGAGCCCGTGCGAGGTCGAGATGCCCCGCGGATCGACCATGTACGGGGAGAGACCGTGCTCGACGAAATGCACCCCAGCCAGCGCCTCCCGCAAGCTTCCCGTCAGCTCCTCCCGGTCGCTCCGGGCCAGCCGGACAAGGCCGTCGAGCGCCCGCTCGAAGCCGGTGATCCCGGCCGAGGTGTCCAGGACGGCCGACGCCGGGATCCAGTGCTCCGACGCATGCGCCTTCACCCGGGCGGCCACCTCCTCGACGAGTTCGGCCACGGTCTCGGGAGCGGGGTCCTGACGCCGCAGCACCGGCGCGGGCGGCAGAAACTCCTCGTACGCCTGCGGAGCCTCTTCCTCCTCCGCGAGCTCCCCGAACAGGGCGGTGACCGTCTCGCGGTGCATCGGGCCCAACTGCGCGGCGGCCGAGGCCAGCTGCTCCCGCACGTCCGGGCCGGCGACGGCGGGGAGATACCGGGCGACCAGCTTCAGGGCCCGCTCCTGGACATCGATGGCCTCGTGGCCGAACGCCTCGGCGACCGCCGGAAGAAGCTCGCCCGCCGTCGAGGAGTCCCGGCGCAGCACCTTCCCCAGCAGCGTCAACTGGGCCCGCACCAGCTTCTTCTCCTGGCGGAAGAGCACCGCCCCCGACACGTCCGCCAGCTCCCGGACCGGCAACTCACCCCGCGCGTCGAGCCGTACGAGCACCTGCTGCGCGTGCGAGGCCACGGGCGCTATGCCGTCCGCGGCCATCGCCGTCCAGTCCCGCAGACGGCTCTTCTCCTCGTCCTCCGTCGCCTCCAGACGCTGGAGGACGGCCAGGAAGAACCGCTGGTCGACGGACTTGCCGCCACGCATCAGGCGCGCCACGCACCGCTCCACCAGATACGACCGGTCCAGCACCCCGTCCTCGGCCAGCGTACTCAGCGCCCCGGGCCAGTGGTCCTGCGAATCCGGCGCGTCGTAGAAGTCGACCTGCGGCGGCAGCTCGGCCATCTCGAACAGCCGGGGCGCCAGCACGGCGGCGTGCGGATCGTCCCGCAGGATCTCGGTCAGCGGGCGCCGGGTCCGGCGCCGCCAGCGCGCCGCGCCGACCAGCTCCGTCCAGCCCGTCACCAGATTGTCCGTGACGGGAAGCGGAACCCGGGCGATCCGCGTCAGCTCGCCGACGAAGGTGTACTCCGCTTCGGAGAGCGCAGCGCGCCCCGCGAAGCGGTGGGCGAGATCGCCGAGCCACGCCGGATCGCGGTCCTTGAGCGAGGCGAGGATCAACGGATACGGGGAGCGGGTCCAGTCCCGCAGATCACGGCCGCCGATCCAGGTGGCGCACCCCGCCGCTCCGCTGTGACAGCCCGCGCCGGCCACCAGCAGCGCCTTGCGGATCCGGTCGCGCCGCTGCCAGTCCCAGCCCCGCACCTCCTTGCGCAGCTCCTTGAGCTCGGTGAGCGCGGAACGGCGGCCGGACCGGTCCAGGGCGAGCACCAGCGGCGGCACATCGTGGTGGCGCCCCGCCCGCACAGCGGTCAGCAGCTCGTTCATCGCGCACCTCCGGCGACCGTCGCACCCTGGCGGACCATACGCACGGCGAGCGCGTGCTTGCAGGGTCCACGCCGTCCCCGGTAGTCCGCCCACCACTGACACGTACAGCTGAACACGGAACCGCTCTCCCGCACTTGGTAGCGGCGGTCCCCGGAAGCGACCGTCGCCAGCGAACCGTCGAGGGTCACCGCGCCTTCACCCGCCAGCCGACGGGCGGCCACGAGACGCGGATTGTGCCGCTCCGCCCGGTCCGCGTCGTACGGCAGCTCACGGTGGAAGTACGCGGCGTCCGCCAGGTCGTAACCCACGCGGCCCGCCGTGCCGAGCCGGGTCAGCGCGGCCCGCACCCGCTCCACGCTCAGCCCCGACTGCTCGGCCAGCGACGCCGGTTCGATCCGGGGCTCCCAGGCGAGCAGCACCGACACCAGCTCGGCGTCGGCCGCCGCGTCCTCCGTGGCCAGCGCCTCCAGGACGCCGCCCTCACCCGAGAACCCCCGCGCGGAGTCGGGGGAGAGCGTCAGCGTGAGCCGCATTCCCGGCAGCACCACCTCCCAGGCGCTCGCCGCCGCCGCACCGTCCGCCACCGGCCCGTACACCCGCAGGGCCGTCGCGTCGCGCAGCACCCGCTGCAACGCCACCAGCCGCTCCGGGCCCGGCAGACACACCGCGCCCGGCACCGGCCGGGTCGTCGGGCGCAGGGACCCGCCCGACGCCACCACCCACCGGGCCCCGCGCGCGGCGTTCCCCGAGGACGGGGTGCGGGGCAGCGAACGCAGGAACGCCACCGCCCGCTCCGCCGTCAGCTCGGCCCGCAGATCGAATCGGGCCGAGGCGACCTGCGCCTCCGCGAAACCGCGCAGCCACCGGTCGGGCAGGGGCACCTTCTTCTCCACCACCGGCCCGTCCAGAGTGGTCACCGCCAGCTCCTCCGGTCCCACCCGCAGATGCAGCGGATCGTCCGCCGTGATCCGCGAAAGCGCCTCCCGCAGCGGAGCGTTCACATCCACATTCGTCGTTCCATGGCCCGTCTCCTGCCCGTCCAGCCCCTCCTGGAGCACATCGAGCCGGGCATACACCCCGCAGCAGCCGGAGAACGACTCGAACCGCAACCGGTCCCCGTTCCCCGTCACCACCGGGTCCAGCGAGGCGGGCAGCGTGCGCTGGTAGTAGCGGGCGGCGGCCACATCCGCCACCGCCAGCAGCCCACGCGCCGCTATGCGCGGATCGGAGAGGAAACCGGCGAAGAACCGCGGGTGCGCCTCGGCCCCGCGCGGGGTGAGCCCCCCTGCGGTCTCCAGACCGAGGGAGGGCCCCACCTGCGAGGACGCCAGGGCGGACGGGCGTGCGTAGGCCAAGGCCTGAACGGATCGGGTCATGAAAAAAGCGTAGGACCCGCCACTGACAACGGCCCTCGCCGAAGCCTCCGTTCGCCCGGAAGCCGCTCGTCAACGACCGCCGTTCACCGGTCGCTGATCACCGGCCGCCGTTCACCAGTCGCTGTTCACCGGCTGCCGTCCGCCGGTCGCTGTTCACTGGCCGCCGTTCACCGGCTGCCGTTCACCGGTCGCTGCTCACTGGCCGACGCGGCCCGGCCGGAGCACCTTCGTGAACAGGACCGCCCCGCCCTCGGCCCGCAGCCGCACCGTCAGCTCCGCACTGCCCCCGTCGATCTCCACCTCGCCGAAATACTGCGGCGACTCCATCGGCGAGACATTGGCCCGGTCGGGGGCGCGCACGAAGACCCGGTCGGGGCCGAACGTGGCGTCCAGCGCATTGGCAGGGAAACCGCCCGCGGCCAGCGGGCCCGACACGAACTCCCAGAACGGCGCGAAGTCCTTGAACGCCGCCCGCTCCGGCGCGTAGTGCTGGGCCGAGGTGTAGTGGACGTCGGCCGTCAGCCACACGGTGCCGGTGATCCTGCGGTGCTTGACGAAGCGGAGCAGCTCGGCGATCTGGAGCTCCCGGCCGAGCGGGGCCCCGGGGTCGCCCTGCGCCACGGCCTCGAAGTTCGTCGCACCGTCCGGGACCACCAGGCCGAGCGGCATGTCCGCGGCGATCACCTTCCATTCCGCCCGGGAGGCGGCGAGCGAGCGCTTCAGCCACCGCAACTGCTCGGCGCCGAGGATGCCCGTGGTGTCGTCGGGCTGCCGATTGGGGGAGTTGGCGTTGCGGTACGACCGCATGTCGAGCACGAACACGTCGAGCAGCGGCCCGTGGTGGACGACCCGGTACATCCGCGACCGGCGCCCGGAACCGTACGAGGGCGTGAGCGGCACGTACTCGTGGAAGGCCCGCACGGAGCGCGCCGCGAGGATGTCCACGTTCTTCTCGGTGTAGCGGGCGTCGTCGAGGATCTGGCCGGGGTACCAGTTGTTGCGCACCTCGTGGTCGTCCCACTGCACGACGGAGGGCACCTGCGCGTTGAAGCGGCGGACGTTGCGGTCGAGCAGGTTGTAGCGGAAGTTGCCCCGGTACTCGTCCAGCGTCTCGGCGACCTTCGCCTTCTCCTCGGTCATGACGTTGCGCCAGATCCGGCCGTCCGGCAGCGTCACGCTCTCCTCCAGCGGACCGTCCGCGTAGATGCTGTCGCCGCTGCACAGGAAGAAGTCCGGGTCCAGGCGGCGCATCTCCTCGTACACCCGGTAGCCGCCGATGTCCGGATTGATACCCCAGCCCTGCCCCGCGATATCGCCCGACCACAGGAAGCGCACCCCGGACCGGCGCCGGGCCGGAGCGGTGCGGAACGTCCCGTACACCGGATTTCCGGTACGGCGCGGATCGGCCGGATCGACGAGCGTCACGCGGTAGTGCACCTGCTCGCCCGGCGGCAGCCCGTACAGCGGCGTGGTCCCCGTGAAGTCCGTTCCGGGCCCGATCGACGGCCCGTGCCACCGGCGGGTCCGCCGGAACGATTCGGTCGCCGAGGTCTCCACCAGCATCCGGGCCGGCCGGTCCGAGCGCACCCACAGCAGCGCCGACGAGGAGGTGACGCCGCCCACCTGCACACCCCAGGACGCTTCGGGCCGCCCCGCCAGGTGCAGCGCGGGCGCCGCCGCGGCGGCCGCGGGCGGGAGGGCGAGGGCCGCCGGGGCGATCAGCGAACCGCGCAGGACGGCACGGCGACCGGGAGATGATGCGAGCGGACGGTGCGGACGGTGGGACATCGAAGCGCCTCCAGGGAGGTGGTCGGGCGGTGCACCGTACGTGGGAGGGCGCGGCCTCGCCCGGTACGGAGCCGGTCTGCGCCATGCCTAGTGCCCCGCGGCAGCCGGAGCCCGAACCCCGGATGAACGGCGCCCGTCAGCCGGAAACGGCGCATCCGACCGCTCAGCCGAGAACGGCCCGTCCGACCGCTCAGCCGGAATGAGTCCGTCCGGTCCGCCACGCCTCCGCCAGCGCCGCGACCCCCCGGGCGATGTCGCCCGGGGGGAGATGGGCGTACCCGAGAACGAGCGGCAGGGTGCCGTCCTCGGAGCCGGCCGTTCCGCAGTCGCGCAGCGGCCGCAGGGCGATGCCCGCCCCCGCCGCCCTCTCCAGGAGGACGTCCTCGGGGCCGTACCGCGCCGGTAGCCGGGCGATGATGTGCAGCCCCGCCGCGATGCCGCTGACCGCCGTGCCGGGGAAGTGCTCGCTGAGCGCGGCCACCATCGCGTCCCGCCGTTCCCGGTAGGCCCGCTGGCAGCGCCGCAACTGCCGGTCGTAGCCGCCGCGCACGATGAAATCGGCCAGGACGGCCTGGTCGACCACCGGGTTGCCCAGGTCCATCGTCCGCTTGCGGGCGACGATCCGCTCGGTGAGCGCGGCGGGCGCGATCAGCCAGCCGAGCCGCAGCCCGGGAGCGAGCGACTTGCTCACGGAGCCGGTGTACACGACCCGCTCGGGATCCAGCCCCTGCAAGGCGCCCACCGGGGCCCGGTCGTACCGGAAGTCCCCGTCGTAGTCGTCCTCCATGATCACGGCGTCCGCGTTCCGCGCCCAGCCGAGCAGTTCGCCGCGCCGCCGCGCGGAGTACCCGATTCCGGTGGGGAACTGGTGCGCGGGTGTGGTCACCACGGCGCGTACGCCGGAGCGCGCCAGGGGCGCGAGGGCGAGGCCCTCGTCGTCGAGGGGGAGCGGGACCGTGCCCAGACCGGTCGCCGCGAACAGCGAGGAGTGCTCGGGACTGCCTGGATCCTCCACCCCGACCGAGACCATGCCCTCGTCCCGGAGGACGAAGCCGAGCAGGGTCGTCGCCTGTGCCACCCCCGAGCAGACCACCAGCCGCTCCGGATCGGCCACCACACCCCGGCGCCGGGTGAGCAGTCCGGCCAGGGCCTCGCGCAGCTCCGGCAGCCCGCGCGGATCGGGGTAGCCCAGCGCGCCGTGCGGCAGTCGGCCCAACACCGTCCGCTGGGCGGCGGCCCACGCGCTGCGGGGGAAGAGCGACAGATCGGGGGTGCCGGGTCGGAAGTCCACGCGTGCGCCCGGCGCGCGCGGCGCACGGTCGCGTACGGGACGCTCCGCCGCGCGTACGCCCTCGCTCACCCAGGTGCCCGCACCCCGCCCGCTGCGCAGATAGCCCTCCGCGGTGAGCTGCTCGTACGCCTCGGTGACCAGACCGCGCGACACCCCCAGATCGGTGGCGAGTTCACGGCTGGAGGGCAGCCGCGTGCCGCCCGCGAGACGACCGGAGCGCACCGCGTCCTGGAGCGCGGACCGCAGCGCGCGCCCCCGCCCGCGCACCGGTGCGGCAGCGGCGGGAAGCAGCAACTCCCAGGCCGGAGAAAGGGATTCCGCCGACGGGCGGCGCGGATCGGCCCCCGGGCCGGACCTCCGGTCGTGGTCGGCGGCTCCGGAACCCGCCCCCGGCTCGGCTCCCGGAGCGGCCCCCGCCTCCGCCTCCGAATTGGTCCCCGAACTCGTCATGGAAGTGGACCTTAGACCGGTCCGTCGCCGACCCTAGCGTCGCCCCCATGAACGCAACCTCTCTGCGCGGGGCCCTCCTCGCGGCCCTCGCGTGTGTGCTGGTGGGGGCATCCTTCACGGCCAACAGCGTCCTCGGCGACTACCCGTTCGCGGGCGGCCAGGCGCTCCGCTACGGTCTCGCCGCGCTGCTGCTCATCCCGTTCCTGGGCCGCGATCCCCACTCCGCGACGGCCCGGCTGCGTCGCCTCACCCGCCGCCAGTGGGGGCGGATCTCCCTGCTCGCCGCCGTGGGCATGGTCGGGTTCAACCTGGCGGTCCTGACGGCCGAACAGACGGCGGAACCGGCTGTTCCGGGCGTCTTCGTGGGCTGTGCGCCGATCGTGGTCGGCGTACTCGTCCCGCTACTGGACGGCCGAGGCCCGTCCCGCGTCACGCTGTACGCGGCGGGCCTCGTCGCCGTCGGGGCGTTCACCGTCCAGGGTTGGGGGCGCACCGACCTGGCGGGCGTGCTGTTCTCGGTGGGCGCGCTGGCGGGCGAGGTCGGCTTCGCGGTCCTGGCCGTTCCGGTTCTGCGGCCGCTGGGCCCGAAACTCCTCTCCGCGACGGTCTGCGGAGTCGCGGCCGTCGAGTCGGCGCTCCTCGGTCTGCTGCTGGACGGCGGCTCGTTCCTGCGGGTCCCGACGGGCGGCGAGGTGACGGCCCTGCTGTGGCAGGCAGTCGTCGTCACCGTGATCGGATTCGTCTGCTGGTACAGCGGGATGCAGCGTATCGGGGCGGAGCGCGCCACGCTCTTCTCCGGGCTGATCCCGGTCTCCGCCGCCCTGACCGCCCCCGTGGTCGGAGCCGGGACGTACGGCCTTGCGCAGGGGGTGGGAAGCCTCCTGGTCGGCGTAGGTGTGGCGTACGGCTCCGGCGTCCTCGTCCTCGGGCGGCGCGGGACCTTGGGCGCACGGTCCGGGAGCCGTACGCCGGACGTCCCGCGCGACGGCTCAGCGGCTGGTGTCCAGGATGACGCGGGCCACCAGCGCCGGATCGTCGTTCATCGGGACGTGCCCGCAGCCGGGCAGCCGCACGAGACGGGCATCGGGGAGGACGCGCTTGGCGCGGATCCCCTGCCGGCGCAGCAGGATCCGGTCGCGGGTGCCCCAGGCGACGGTGACGGGGATGCCTTTCACGTCGTCGCCGAAGAGGGTGTCCCGGCCGACCTCCAGCGTCCGGTGGAAGCCGGTCGCCTCGCGCAGGGCGAGCGTCTCGGCGACGACGGCCTCCGGTGAACGCCTGCCGGGCCGGGCGTAGATGGTGCTGGTGAGGGCCGTCCGGCCCGCCGCGCTGCGCGACAGGCGCTCGATCAGTGGCACCGGCATGGCCAGCGCGCTCCGGCGCATCGTCCGCAGGGTGCCGAAGGCGTAGCGCCGTTCCGCCTCCGTCCAGAAGCCCGCCGGGGACAGCGCGGTCACCGACCGCACCACCTCGGTGCGGCCCAGCTCCAGCGCGAGCAGTCCGCCCAGCGAGTTCCCGGCCACATGGGGGCGATCCAGGCCGAGTTCGGCACAGAAGGCGCCGAGGACCGGGCCGACGGTCGCGAGATCGTAAGGAACTCCGTCCGGCAGCGCGGGCGAGGTGCCGAAGCCGGGCAGGTCGACGGCGATCACGTCACGCTCGGCGGCCAGGATCCGCGTCACCGGGTCCCAGGCCTGCAGGTGGTGGCCGATGCCGTGCAGGAGCAGCAACGGTTCGCCCGAGCCGGTCCGTTCGTACGCGACCGAGACCGGGCGGGGGCCGTCGGCCGTTGCGACGGTGAAGGAGACCGTGGTGGACATGTTGCTGCTCCCTGGAGTGGGTAGACATCTCGTCAACAACAATTACCGTCGGGTAGCTTGTAGTTCAAGAGGCCCGGCGATTCCGGCTGGACACCCGGTGGCCCGTGGGCTGGGATGGATCAATGACCGCCGACGTCGCGACCGAGATCTTCGAAGAGCACCGGCCCGTACTCACCGGGGTCGCCTACCGCATGCTCGGCCGCGTCGCCGACGCCGAGGACGTCGTCCAGGAAGCGTGGCTGCGGTGGGCGTCGGCGGGCCGCGGGGACGTCCGGGAGCCGCGGGCCTTTCTCGTACGGATCACCACCCGGCTGGCCATCGACCGGCTCAGACATCTTCAGTCGCGCCGGGAGACGTACCCGGGGCCCTGGCTGCCGGAGCCGGTGGTCACGGACTTCGGGCCCACCCTGCCCGACACCGCCGAACGCGCCGTCCTCGCCGACTCCGTCTCGCTCGCCGTGCTGGTCGTCCTCGAATCGCTCTCGCCGCTGGAGCGCGCGGTGTTCGTGCTCCGGGAGGCCTTCGGATTCCCGTACGCCGAGATCGCCACCGCCCTGGACCGCAGCGAGGCGGCCGTCCGGCAGCTCGCGGGCCGCGCCAGGCGGCATGTGGAGGAGCGCAAGCCGCGCTACGACGTGGACCCGGCCGAACGGCGCGACCTCACCGAACGCTTCCTGGCCGCCGCCTCCGGAGGCGGCATCGAGCAGCTGCTCGCGCTGCTCGCCCCGGATGTCCGGCTCGTCACCGACGGCGGCGGCAAGGCGAAGGCGGCGCTGCGGGTCATCGAGACCGCGGACAAGGTCGGCCGTTTCCTCCTCGCGGTGGCGGGCGAGGTCGATCCCGACGGGGAGGTCCGTGTCATGGAGCTCAACGGCGGACCCGCCGTGGTCTTCTTCGCCGGAGGGAAAGCCGACACCGTCTTTCAGATCGAAGTCAGCCAAGGTGTCATTCAATGCGCCTATATCATTCGTAATCCGGACAAGCTCTCCGGATTGCCCGTCGAATAGCCGCACGCGCCACGGGCCGCTTCGGTCCCCATCCGCCCCACCGGCCTGCCGCGTGCCTGGTCAGAGCCCCGCCGTCCATCGTGATGGCGGGGCTCTGTGCTGCGCTCGCCTCACGGCACCGCGAACGTCGTGTGAACGCTCTGCGCCAGAGTCCCGTTTCGTTCCGTTACGGAATAAGGATTGGTCTTGACCAAGGGGGTATGCCGTCCTAGGGTCTCCACTTAAGGCAGGAACCTTTAATAAATAACGTCGCGGAATTGGCGCCGGGCGATTGCGGAGGACAGGGTGGGGACCACGCAGCTGGAATCGGTACAGGAGCCGAAGTACTGGCACCTCAAGACCGTGCTCAGTGAGGCACTCGACTCGGACTTTGCGGTGGGGGAGATCCTGCCCAACGAGCGGGACCTCGCGGCACGGTTCGGTGTGGCGCGAGCCACGCTCCGGCAGGCCCTGGAGCAGCTCGAACTCGAAGGCAGACTGCAGCGCCGCCGCGGTGTCGGGACGACCGTAGCCCCGCCGCGCGTAGGCGTCGCCGTCTCCACCGACCAGCGGGAATGGGCGGACGGCGTCGGCAGCGAGGCCTGGCAGCCGCTCGACAGCACCATGGCCAAGGCCCCGGCGCCGGTGGCCGCGATGCTCGGAACGGACCCCGCCGATCCGGTGCACGTCGTGCGCCGGATCCGTAACACCCAGGGGCAGGCGGTGGCGGCGGAGTTGCTCTACGTCCCCGCCTCCTCGGTCCCCGACCTCTCCGCCATCGAGGCCCCGTCCGGCCCGGTCCGCGCCCGGAGCGTCCTACGCAAACTGCACCGGCTCGGCCTCCAGGGCCAGGACCGCTCCGTGGAGCTCGGCTCCGCGCGGGCGGATGACGCGAAGGAACTGGACCGGCTGCCCGGCGCCCCCGTCCTCGTCGTCACGACCCGCTACTTCACCGCGGACGGTACGGCGGCCGTCTCCGTGGCCACCTACCGCGCGGACACCTGCCGGCTCACCTTCGGGGACTCCGGTGCGCTGGAGATCAGCCACGACGAACAGTCGGAACGCCAGGCCTCCTGACGCCCCCGGCCGCGCTCGGCCCCACGCCCGCCGCGCTCACCGACGACTCCGGTCCTCGGGTGAGGGCGGCGGGCGTGCGTCGTTCCGGACCGCGTCCGCCGCACGGTCAGCGGCGGGCCGTCACGGCTCCCTCGACGGCGAACAGTTCCTCTTCGACGTGGTCCAGCGCCAGCCGCAGCGCCCCCGTCGCGACGGCGGCCTCTCCGAGCAGCGAGAGTGTCACCCGCGGCGGGCGCAGACAGTAACGGGCCAGCTCCTTGCGCAGCGGCTCCAGCACCCCGTCCAGTCCCGCGGCCCAGCCACCGACCACGACCAGCTCCGGGTCGAGCGCCAGCACCAGCGCCGCCACATCGTGCACCAGCCGCTGAAGGAACCGCTCGACCGCGGCCTGGGCCCCGGCGTCGCCCTCCTTGGCCTTGGCGAACACGACGGCCACCGCCTGCTCGTCCAGCGGGTCCAGCGGGGTGTCCGTCGTCGACAGCAGATGTTCCGGCGTCAGCTCCCTGCCCAGCAGGTGCAGGGCGCCGATCTCCCCGGCGGCCCCGCCGAACCCTCGGTGCAGCCGCCCGCCGATCAAGGAACCCGCACCGGGGCTCAGCCCCGCCAGGACGAAGACCACGTCGTCGGACTCGGTGGCCGCGCCCTTCCAGTGCTCCGCCACCGCGGCGGCGTTGGCATCGTTCTCGACGAGCACGGGGCAGCGGAACGAACGGCGCAGCCGCTCGCCGAGCGGGAGGCCGGTCCAGTCCGGCAACGCCGTACCCAGCCGCACGGTGCCGTCGGCCTCCACGATCCCGGGGCTGCCGACGCCGACCGCGCGCAGACTGCTCCGGGCCACTCCGGTGCGGCGCAGCACATCCGCGATGACGGCCCGGACCTGGTCGAGCCGGTCGTCCGCGCCCGCGGTCTCCGACACCACGCGGGAGCCCGCCCCGATGATCCGCCCGTCCAGCCCCGAGATGAGGGCCGAGACCCGGTGCGGGCCGATCTCCACACCGAGGAGGTGTCCCGCCTCGGCCCGGAAGCGGAACCTCCGGGCAGGGCGCCCCTGGCGTCGTGCCTCGCTCTCGTCGGGCACGGCCTCGACCACGAGACCCGCTTCGAAGAGCCCCTCGACGACCCCTTCGACCGTCGGCCGGGACAGCCCCGTGATCCGCGTCAGGTCCGTCAGCGTCGGCGCGCCGGCCCCCCTCAGGGCGTGCAGCACTACCGCGGAATTGATCCGCCGCAACAGCGACGGGTCCCCACCGGTCAGCCGGCCCACGGTATGTCCTCCCAGCTCGTGCGCATGTTCTGCCGGATCGTACTCGCTGGCCGGGACCCCTGCGACCAGCGAGGGAAGCCGGTATCGAGCCGCAACCCGGTTCACCCCGGAGCGACGAATCCGGACTCGTAGGCGGCGATGACCGCCTGCGTACGGTCCCGTGCCCCCAACTTCGCCAGGACCGAGCTGACATGGGACTTCACCGTCTGGATCCCGACGACGAGGTCGGCCGCGATCTCCGCGTTCGACATACCTCGGGCCATCAGCCGGAGCACCGCCGCCTCCCGGTCGGTGAGCGCGGCCCGGTCGAGGGCCTGCCGGGCCTTGTCCGTCCCGTACTCGGAGGCGAGCCGCCGGACCGCCACCGGGAACAGCAGTGATTCCCCCTCGGCCACCAGGCGTACGGCGTGCACGATCTCGGACGGCTTGGCCCGCTTCAGCAGGAAGCCGTCCGCCCCCGCCCGCAGCGCCTCGTACACGTACTCGTCGTTCTCGAACGTCGTCACCACCAGGATCTTCGGGGGATCCGGCACCGTCCGCAGCACCAGCCGGGTCGCCTCGATTCCATCCATCAGAGGCATCCGCACATCCATCGCCACCACATCGGGCCGCAACCGGTTCACCAGAGGGATCACCGCGGCGCCGTCCGCCGCCTCACCCACCACCTCGATATCGGGCTGGGCCTCCAACACGGCACGCAGACCGGCGCGTACCAGGGGCTCGTCATCGACCAGAAGAACGGTGAAGGGCATCCGACCAGCGTATGCCGTCCAGCGGGAGGCCCACACGCACCCGCCACTCACCCTCCCGCGACTCCATCCGCGCCTTCCCGCCCAGCAACGCGGCCCGCTCCCGGATCCCGCGCAGTCCACTGCCGCTCCCGGGCGGGCCGGTCGCCCCGGACATCGGATTGGTCACCTCCAGCTCCAGTCGGCCGTCGGCCACCGTGATGCTCACCCGGATGGGTACCGGCCCCGCGTGACGGAGCACATTGGTGAGGCTCTCCTGAAGAATCCGATACCCCTCCCGTGAAACCGGTGCCGGGACCAGGCCGAGATCCCCGGACACCCGCGTGACCACCTTCGCCCCGGAACTCGTCGCCGAGTCCAGCAGGCGCTTCGCCTCTGCCAGCGTCGGCCGCCGGCCCACGGGTGTGCCGGACTCACGCAGCACCCGCAGCACGCGCTCCAGGTCCTCCAGGGCGTCCCGCCCCGTCTCCTCGATGGCGGCCAGCGCCCGCTCGGTGAACGCCGGATCGTTCGCCGCCCGCGCCGCCCCGGCCTGCACCACCGCCACCGTCAGCGCATGGCCGATGGAGTCGTGCAGCTCGCGAGCGATGCGGTTGCGCTCCAGCAGCTCTTCGGTCAGCTCCTCCAGCACGCTCAGGCGGTCCGTCGGCGACGGACCGAGCAGCCGCCGGGCAGCCGCCGTGGTGAGCCGGCCCCCGAGCACCACCAGAACCAGCAGGGGAACGATCGGCAGCGGCGCGAGCAGCGCGTTCCACCAGTGCGGGCTCATCCCTTCGACCAGCCCCTCCGGAGCCCTGCCCGCCACCGACAGGACGAGCTCGATCGAGGTCACGGGCAGCCAGAGGGCCATGAGCGTCGCTGCCGATATCAGGAGCCGGATCTCCAGCCAGAGCACGGTCCGCCAACGCTCGGCCCAACTGGCCGCGGGCGCCACCGCGATGGAGGCATCAGGCTGTCCGCGCTCGGACGGAGTCAGCAGCAACTGAGCCTGCAGGCCTTCCTGGAGCCGCATCGCGGGAACGAGACCCACCGGTACCGCGAAGAGCGCGAGCATCCAGTACATGTCGGAGATGAAGAACCACACGCTGCACGCGGCGGCCGGAATGAGCATGTGCAACCAGCGGCTGTAAGTGACGGCGCTGGCCAGCGGGGTGAGGATGCGGTGCATGTCCTCATCGTCCCAGCGGGCCGGACGCAACGGCTCCCCCGTGAGAGGGAGACGGTCCCCGCTGACGGGGGAAGCGGGGCGCCCGGCGCACCGGCCAGGCTTGCGGACATGACCAGCATCGACGTCCACGAGCTCACCAAGGAGTACGGAGCCACCCGTGCGGTGGACCGCCTCAGCTTTCGCGTGCGACCGGGCCGGGTCACCGGATTCCTCGGACCCAACGGCGCCGGCAAGTCCACGACCATGCGAGTCGTTCTCGGCCTGGACCGGCCGACCGGCGGCTCGGCCACGATCGGCGGGCGGCCCTACGCCCGGCAGACCGAACCACTGCGCACGGTCGGTGCCCTGCTCGACGCCCAGGCCGCCCACGGCTCACGCACACCGCGCAGCCACTTGTCGTCACTCGCCGCCAGCAACGGCATACCGATGTCGCGGGTGCGGACCGTGCTGGAGGAGACCGGCCTCGGCGACGTGGGTGCGCGCCGGATCAAGTCCTTCTCCCTCGGTATGCGTCAGCGTCTCGGTCTTGCGGCCGCCCTGCTCGGCGACCCGCAGGTGGTCATGCTCGACGAGCCGTCGAACGGGCTGGACCCCGAAGGCATCATCTGGATCCGCGAGCTCATGAAGCGGCTTGCCCGCGAGGGCCGGACGGTGCTGGTCTCCAGCCACCTCATGAACGAGACCGCCTCCTTCGCCGACCACCTGGTGGTGCTCGGCCGGGGCCGCCTGCTCGTCGACATGCCGATGAAGGACTTCCTCGACTCCCGAAGCCGCCCGCGCGTACGCCTGAGAACGGCCGAGCCGCGCCGGCTCCACTCGGCGCTGGCCTCAAAAGGCCTGACCGGGATACAGGCCGAAGACGGCCGCTGGGTGATTGACGGCGTCACGGCGGAAGCGATCGGCGCGATCGCCGCCCACGAACGCATCCACCTGCTCGAACTGGCCGATGAGCGCGCCACATTGGAACAGGCGTATCTCGACCTCACGGCGGACGACACCCCGTTCGCCGCATCGACCACCCGTGACCGCCAGGAGACGTGACCATGACCTTGACGGCAGTGCTCCACTCCGAGTGGATCAAGATCAGGTCGATACGGTCGATCTACGGCTCCCTCATCGCCGTCCTCGCCACCACCCTCATCATCACCGTGCTCGTCCTCGGGACCGTAGGCCAGGAGCAGGCGGAACAGGCCGGAGCCGATGCCGTCCTCAACGCCTTCTTCGCTCTGAGCTTCGGCCAGATCGCGGCCGTCGTCTTCGGTGCGACCGCGGTCTCCTCGGAGTTCCTCAACGGAGCCCTGCGCGTATCCCTCGCCGCGGTTCCACGCCGCTCCCTCTTCTACGCGGCGAAGATGACGGCGATCGGCGGAGCGGTTCTCGTCGTCGGGCTCGTGACCACCTTCACGACGTTCCTGGTCGGTCAGCTTTTCCTGGGGGAGCACGCGATCGGTCTGGGGCACCCCGGTGTGCTGCGTGCCGCCCTGGGCGGGGGGATCCATCTCGCGTTGATGGCCCTGCTCGCTGCAGGCCTCGCGACGCTCCTGCGCAGCGCGATCGCGGTGCTCAGCCTGCTCGTACCGCTTCTTCTGATCGTCCCCTTCGTGCTGGTGGACGTCGCCACCGCAGTGTTGCGGTATCTGCCCGACCGTGCGGGGCAGGCGGTGTTGCACCAGAACCCGGTGGACGGACCGGGACCGTGGAGCGGCTTGGCGGTGACCGCCCTATGGGCAGCGGCAGCGCTTCTGGCGGGCTGGTGGGCGGTCCGCAACCGGGACGCGTGAGGCCCGGGAGAGCGCCCGTCCGAGGACGGAGCCGGGAGCCGGCGACAGCTGAAGACCGGAGCCCGGGGCCCGACCCAGTGGAGTCGGCCGGGACGGGGAGGGGGCTCAGTCGGCCGCGGCGGGGGTGATGTCAGGTGCAGGCAGGCCGGCCGGGGAGCGGTCGGTCACGGCCTCCCGGAGCCGGGCGTACTCCTCGGCCATGGTCTGCACCGTCCAGTGGGCGTTGAGGCCGCTGGGGTTGGGGAGAGCCCACACACGGGCGCCGCCGATCGTGCGGACCTGGGGGCCGATACGGGCCCGGGGCTCGCCGAAGGCCGTGCGGTAGGCCGTGATGCCGACCACCGCGAGCCACTGCGGGGCGAGCCGCTCCACCTTGGCCGTCAGGGCGGCCCCGCCCTGGCGGAACTCCTCCGCGTCCAGCTCGTCCGCCCGGGCCGTGGCCCGCGCCACCACGTTGGTGATCCCGAGCCCGAGGCCGAGCAGTTCGCCCTGCTCCGCCGGACGCAACCGCCGCGGAGTGAAACCGGAACGGTGCAGGACCGGCCAGAACCGGTTCCCCGGGTGGGCGAAGTGGTGGCCCGTCACCGCGGTCGTCAGGCTCGGGTTGATACCGCAGAAGAGCACGCGCAGACCGTCCGCGGCCACATCGGGGACGATGCGGCCACGGGCGGCGTTCAGCTCTTCGGGCGTCATGCGACCTCGGAAGTCGTACGGCCTCGGGGCCGTACCGTGACGGCGGTGCCGGTCAGAGGATCGAGCCGGGGGTGTAGCCCGCGGCCTCGGGGTGCTGCTTGGCGATCTCCTCGATCCGGGCGACCAGCGACGTCACCTGGTCACCGGCTGCGCCCGTGAACGAGAGCTTGTCGGCCATCAGCTCGTCCAACTGCGCGCGGTCCAGCGGGATCCGCTCGTCCGCGGCGAGCTTGTCGAGCAGCTCGTTGCGCTCGGCGCCCTGCTCCCGCATCGCGAGGGCGGAGGCGACCGCGTTCTCCTTGATCGCCTCGTGCGCCAGCTCACGGCCGACCCCGGCCCGTACGGCGCCCATCAGGACCTTGGTGGTGGCCAGGAAGGGGAGGTAGCGGTCCAGCTCGCGCGCCACGACCGCGGGGAACGCGCCGAACTCGTCCAGCACCGTCAGGAAGGTCTCCAGGAGACCGTCGAACGCGAAGAACGCGTCCGGGAGCGCCACCCGGCGGACCACGGAGCAGGACACGTCGCCCTCGTTCCACTGGTCGCCCGCCAGCTCACCCGTCATCGAGGCGTAGCCGCGCAGGATCACCATCAGGCCGTTGACCCGCTCGCAGGAGCGCGTGTTCATCTTGTGCGGCATCGCGGACGAGCCGACCTGGCCGGGCTTGAAGCCCTCGGTCACCAGCTCGTGGCCCGCCATCAGCCGGATGGTCTTCGCCACCGAGGAGGGCGCCGCGGCCAGCTGCACCAGGGCGGTGACCACGTCGTAGTCGAGCGACCGGGGGTAGACCTGGCCGACCGAGGTGAACGCCTCGGCGAAGCCGAGGTGCCCGGCGATGCGCTGCTCCAGCTCGGCGAGCTTGCCCGCGTCGCCGCCGAGCAGGTCCAGCATGTCCTGGGCCGTGCCGACCGGGCCCTTGATCCCGCGCAGCGGGTAGCGGGAGAGCAGGTCCTCCAGGCGGCCGTGGGCGACGAGCAGCTCGTCCGCTGCGGTCGCGAAGCGCTTGCCCAGCGTCGTCGCCTGCGCGGCGACATTGTGGGAGCGTCCGGCGATCACCAGCTCGCGGTACTCCGCGGCGAGCTTGCCGAGCCGGGCCAGCACGGCCACGGTACGGTCGCGCATCAGCTCCAGCGAGAGGCGGATCTGCAGCTGCTCGACGTTCTCCGTCAGGTCCCGGGAGGTCATGCCCTTGTGGACCTGCTCATGACCGGCGAGGGCGTTGAACTCCTCGATCCGGGCCTTCACGTCATGCCGGGTGACCTTCTCGCGCTCGGCGATGGAGGCCAGGTCCACCTGGTCCAGGACCCGCTCGTAGTCGGCGAGCGCCGCGTCGGGCACCTCGATCCCGAGGTCCTTCTGAGCGCGCAGCACCGCCAGCCACAGCTGACGCTCCAGCTTCACCTTCTGCTCGGGGGACCAGAGGACGGCCAGCTCCGCGGAGGCGTAGCGGCCGGCCAGGACATTGGGGATGCGAGGCTTCGCAGACACGGCGTTCACGTGAACGGATTCTACTGGCGATTCGTGCAGGCCAGCGCCGCGCCCCCGTTTGTGCCTTGCTACGAAGGAGGGGCGGCCGCGCACGACGGAGGGCCGGCTACGAGGGAGGGGCGGCCGCGCACGACGGAGGGCCGGCTACGAGGGAGGGGGGGAGGCGGCGCGCCGCCACCCCGTCACCGGGCCCGGGGTCCCGTCGTCCGCGGGCGTGATCCAGAAAGCCTTGCCCGTCGTCGCGTCGAACTGGGCGCCTGAGCGTCCGTCGCCGGAGGAGCGGCCGGTGAGCCGCCGCCCGATCCACGGGGCCAGGTGCTGCCGGGCGAAGCGGATGTCCTCCGCTCGCCGGGCCGCCCAGCGCGGCGGTGCGGTCGCGGGCATCCGCGTACGCCAGTCCAGCTCGGCCGGCAGCCCCAGCGTCTGCCAGACGGCCTCGGCGACGCGCCGGTGGCCCTCGGCAGTGAGGTGGAGCCGGTCGACGTCCCACATCCGGGGGTCGGCGATCGAGGGCGCGGAGTAGAGGTCCACCACCACGGCGCCGTGCTGCCCCGCCAGATCGTCGATCAGGGCGAACAACGCCTCCACCCGGGGGCGGAACCGGTCGAACACCGGACCGCTGCGCCCGGGGCTGCGCATCAGCACCAGCTGCTTGCAGGTCGGCGCGAGACGCTCCACGGCCTCTTCGAGCCGGCCCCTGACCATCCCCATGTCGCACTTCGGGCGCAACGTGTCGTTGAGCCCGCCGACGAGCGTGACCACATCGGCCCGGAGCTCCGCCGCCGCCTCCACCTGCTCGTCGACGATCTGGCCGATGAGCTTCCCGCGTACGGCGAGATTGGCGTACCGGAAACCGGGGGACCGGGCCGCGAGCCGGGCGGCGAGGACGTCCGCCCAGCCCCGGTACGTACCGTCGGCGAGCAGGTCGGACATGCCCTCGGTGAACGAGTCGCCGACCGCGACGAGACTGGTGTAGGAGGCATTCAATTCCATGGCCCGATGAGCGTACCGGTCGGTAGGTCGGTAGGCCAGTCGGTCGGCCGGCAGGTCAGCGGGACCCCGGCCGTCCGACGAGTTCGCGCAGTACGTCCTCCATCGTGACCATGCCCGCCAGCCGCCCGTCCTCGTCGAGCACCGCTGCCAGATGGGTTCGGCTGCGGCGCAGCGCGGTCAACGCGTCGTCCAGTGGGGTCGCCGTCCGGACCCGGGCGATCGGCCGCATCGCCGACACCGGGAAGGGCACGTCGCGGGGCGTCGCGTCCAGGGCGTCCTTCACATGGAGGTAGCCGAGGATGCGCTGCTCGCGGTCCATCACCGGGAAGCGGGAGAACCCGGACTCCGACGAGAGCCGCTCCAGCTCCTCCGGAGTCGTGCCGACCCGGGCGTACAGCACCCGGTCGACCGGCATCACCACATCCCGCACCGGCCGGCGACCCAGCTCCAGAGCATGGTGGAGACGCTGCGCGGAACGGTCGTCGACCAGTCCGGCGTCCCCCGCGTCCTGCACCATCCGGGCCAGTTCGTCGTCCGAGAACGTCGCGGAGACCTCGTCCTTCGTCTCCACCCGCAACAGCTTGAGCAGGGCGTTGGCGAACGCGTTGATGGCGAAGATCACCGGCCGCAGGGCCCGGGCCATCGCGACCAGCGGCGGCCCCAGGAGCAGGGCGCTCCGGGCCGGTTCGGCCAGCGCGATGTTCTTCGGGACCATCTCGCCCAGCAGCATGTGCAGATACGTCGCCACGCCCAGGGCGATGACGAACGACAGCGGATGCACCAGACCGTGCGGCACCCCGACCGCGTCGAAGACCGGCTCCAGCAGATGCGCGATGGCCGGTTCGGCGACGATGCCCAGCACCAGGGTGCAGAGCGTGATGCCGAGCTGGGCGGCGGCGAGCAGCGCGGAGACGTGCTCCAGGCCCCAGATGACACTGCGGGCCCGCCGGTTCCCGGCCTCGGCCTCCGGTTCGATCTGGCTGCGGCGCACCGAGATCAGGGCGAATTCGGCGCCCACGAAGAAGGCGTTGGCCACCAGGGTCAGCAGGCCGATGAAGAGCTGGAGAACGATCACCGTTCGTCCTCCTTCCGGTCCTCGGACCCCGGCAGCGGGGCGTGCAGCAGGGCTCGCGCGGCCCGGCGGCCCGACGCGTCCACCACGTCGATCCGCCAGCCCGCCAGCTCGACGCTGTCGTCCGCCGTCGGGATCCGCCCGAGCTCGGCGGCGATCAGCCCCGCGAGGGTCTCGTAGGGGCCCTCCGGCACCCGCAGACCGATCCTGCGGAGCTGGTCGGTGCGGGCCGCCCCGTCCGCCGACCACAGGGTGCGGCCGTCGGCGTCCTCACCCGCGGCGGCCAGATCGGGCGTCTCGTGCGGATCGTGCTCGTCGCGGACCTCGCCGACGACCTCCTCCACGATGTCCTCCAGCGTCGCGACCCCGGCCGTCCCGCCGTACTCGTCGATCACCACGGCCATGGCGAGCTTCCCGGACAAGCGGTCCAGCAGCTTGTCCACGGTGAGCGTCTCCGGTACGAGCAGGGGCTCGCGCAGCAGCTCCGAGACGCGGGTCCGGGGCCGCCGGTCGGCGGGGATCGCCAGGACGTCCTTGATGTGGGCCACGCCGACCACGGTGTCCAGGCTGCCCCGGTAGACGGGGAAGCGGGACAACCCGGTCGCCCGCGTGGCGTTGGCGACGTCCTCGGCCGTCGCGTGCAGCTCCAGCGCCGTCACCTGGACCCGCGGGGTCATCACGTTCTCCGCCGTCAGCTCCGAGAGGTTCAGGGTGCGGACGAACAGCTCGGCCGTGTCCGCCTCCAGCGCGCCCTCCTTCGCGGAGTGCCGGGCCAGCGCCACCAGCTCCTGCGGACTGCGGGCGGAGGCCAGCTCCTCGGTCGGCTCCAGCCCGAAGCGGCGCACGATCCGGTTGGCGGTGTTGTTCAGGTGGCTGATGAAGGGCCGGAACACCGCGGTGAAGCCCCGTTGCGGTGTGGCCACCGCCTTGGCCACGGCCAGCGGGGAGGAGATCGCCCAGTTCTTCGGGACCAGCTCGCCGACCACCATCAGAACCACCGTCGACAGCGCCGTGCCGATGACGAGCGCCAGGGTGGAAGCGGCGGCGGGGTGCAGCCCCGCCGCCTCGACGGGGCCGCGGATCAGCTTGGCGATGGACGGCTCGGAGAGCATGCCGATCACCAGGTTGGTGACGGTGATCCCGAGCTGGGCCCCCGAGAGCTGGAACGTGAGACTCCGGACGGCCTTCAGAGCGCTCGCGGCACCCCGCTCGCCCCGCTCGACAGCCCGTTCGAGTTCGCTGCGCTCCACCGTGGTCAGGGAGAACTCCGCCGCGACGAACGCGCCGCAGGCGACGCAGAGCAGCAGGGCGACGAGCAACAGAAGCACTTCGGTCATCGGTTCACCTCCGTCCCATGATCGGGCAGGGGCGGGGGGACCGCGCGGTGTCGGAGGTGTCGGAGGAGCATGTCATCGTAGGCGTCTGCCCGGCGTCGGCCCCCTCCTACCGCGTCAGTTCGTCAGGTGCTTCACCCAGCGGCTCCACTGCGGCTCGGGCGCATACCCCGCCGCGCGCCACGCGTGGTGGGCGGAGGCGTTGCGATCGAGGACCATGGCGTCGGCGCGCCGCCCACCCAGCGCGGTGAACCGTTCCTCCGCCGCCGCGAGGAGGGCGCTCCCCACACCCCGGCGCCGCTGGTCCGGGTGGACCGCGAGGCGGTAGAGATGGCACCGCCAGCCGTCGAACCCCGCGATGACGGTGCCGACCAGCGTCCCGTCCCGCTCGGCCAGGATCAACGCCTCGGGGTCCCGTTCCACCAGGCGGGCGACACCGTCCCCGTCGTCGCTGATGCTGGTGCCCTCGGCGGCCGTCTTCCAGAAGGCGAGGACCTCGTCCAGGTCGGCCGGGGCCGCGGACCGTATCGACAGCGAAAGATCGTTCATGCCGGCCATCCCACCATCCGCCGCGCCGGGGCGTCGATCGCATTCCGCAGGGTGGTCGCACACTCCCCCTGCCGGGAAGCCCGGCCCCGGGGTGAAGAGGCCCCCGCAGTCCCAGCAGCCTCAGCCCCCGTCCTCCGTGAACGGTTTGCGGGCCACGCCCAGGACACAGGGCGACGAGGGCGCCTGGAGGCCCGACTCCGGAATGCGCAGCCTGCGGTACGTGCCCAGTTCGAAGCCCGCCGCCTCGATCGCGGCCAGCGGATCCCGGGCCGTGTGACAGCCGCCGAACAGCAGCGGCCACAGGGTCCCATCGGCCACCCGCTGTGCCGTCGCCAGCGCCCGCCCCGGAGCCAGACCGTGCTCGAAGAACCGCAGTTCGCCGCCCGGCCGCAGGACCCGCTTGATCTCGGCGAGCGCCCGGGGCAGGTCCCGTACGGTGCACAGGACCAGGGACGCCACCGCCCCGTCGAACGCCTCGCTCTTGACCGGCAGCGCCTCGGCCGCCCCCGGCACCACGTCCACCGGCACCTCGGCGCGCAGGGCGGCCCGGACCGCGAGCTGCCGCAGCGAGCGTTCCGGCTCCAGTGCCACGACCTCCGAGACGGCGCCGGGGTAGTGGGCGAAGTTCAGCCCGTTTCCCGCACCGACCTCGATGACCCGGCCGGAGAGCCCCGACAGCAGCTCCTCGCGGTACGCGGCGACGCCGCCCCGCAGATCGGCGGCCACGCTGAAGCGGGCGTAGAAGCGGGCGAAGAGCGGATGATGCACGGCGTCCCGGGGGAGCTTCCTGCTGCGCAACTGCATGACGGACCTCCGTTACGGAGCGGGCGTGAGGCTCCTGGGGCCGGTCCGGCCGGACCGGCCCTGGAAGAATTCTCCCCGGATCGCCTCCGGATAGCCCCCGGACCGCCCGGGACGCCCCAACCCCCGGGCCTCAGCCACGGGCCGGAGTCCAGCTCCCGCCCAGCTCCGGCGCGAGCCACCGCGCCGCGCCCGCCGCGAAGTCCGCGCCCGGCAGCGCACCCGCGCCCGCCGGTACCGCGCCCAGCAACGGCGCACCGGCCGCCACCGGCAGGTCCTCGATGTTGCACCGGGACGCGAGGTCCGGCTCCGCCGGCATGCTGCCGATCACCACACCCCGGCAGCCGAGGCCCCGGTTCCGCAGCGCCTCGGCCGTCAACGCGGTCGCGTTCAGAGTGCCCAGCCCCGCGGGGGCCACCATCAGCACCGGAGCGGACAGCAGCCGGGCCGCGTCCGCGACGGTGGAGCCCTCGTCGTCGAACCGCACGAGCAGCCCGCCCGCACCCTCCACCAGCACCAGGTCGTGCTCGGTGGAGAGCTTCTCCGCCGCCTCGGCGACCTCGAACGGCCGCACCGGGGCGAGACCCGCCCGCCGGGCGGCCGTGGCCGGGGCCAACGGCTCCGGGAACCGGGCCAGTTCGACCGCCGTCACATGGCTTCCCGCCAGGCGCGCGACCTCGGCCGCATCCCCCGGCTCGCCGGGGGCGAGCCCCGTCTGCGCGGGCTTGAGCACCGCGACCCGGCGGTCCCGCGCGGCGGCAGCCACCGCGGCGGTGACCACGGTCTTGCCGATCTCCGTGCCCGTACCGGACACCACCAGAATCGTCGACATGTCGCTTCAGCCCTCCCGTGCCGCGGCGCACACGGCCCGGCAGATCCGGGCCACGTCCTCGTCGCCCGTGACGTACGGCGGCATCGTGTAGACGAGATCGCGGAACGGCCGCAGCCATACGCCCTCGCGCACGGCCGCACGGGTCGCCGCCGCCATGTCCACCTCGTGGTCGAGCTGGACGACCCCGATCGCCCCGAGGACCCGTACGTCCACGACACCCGCGAGGTCCGCGGCGGGAGCGAGCCCGGAGCGCAGCCCCGCGCCGATCCGCGCCACCTCGCCCTCCCAGTCCTGCCCCAGCAGCAGGTCCACCGAGGCCGAGGCCACCGAGGCGGCCAGCGGATTGCCCATGAACGTCGGCCCGTGCGCCAGCACCGGCACCTCGCCGCTGGAGATGCCCTCGGCCACCCGGGTGGTGCACAGCGTCGCCGCCATCGTGAGGTAGCCGCCGGTCAGCGCCTTGCCGACGCACATGACGTCCGGCGAGATCCCGGCGTGACCGGCGGCGAACAGCTTGCCCGTACGCCCGAAACCGGTCGCGATCTCGTCGAGGACCAGCAGGACGTCGTGCTCGTCGCAGGCCTCGCGCAGCACCCGCAGATAGGCGGGGGAGTGGAACCGCATCCCGCCGGCCCCCTGCACCACCGGCTCCACGATGACCGCCGCGAGCTCGTGGGCGTGCGCCGCGATCAGCTCCCGCAGATGCGTGACGTATCCGGAATCCGGCTCCGCGTCGAAACCGTCCGGCGGGGCGTCGGCGAAGACCTGCCGGGGCAGAGCACCCGACCACAACTGGTGCATCCCGCCCTCCGGGTCGCACACCGCCATCGGCTGCCAGGTGTCCCCGTGGTAGCCCCCGCGCCAGGTCAGCAGCCGCCGCTTGGCCGGACGGCCCGCCGAACGCCAGAACTGCAGGCACATCTTGACCGCGACCTCGACCGACACGGAACCGGAGTCGGCCAGGAAGACGTGCTGGAGCGGCTCCGGGGTGATCTCCACCAGCCGGGTCGCCAGCCGGACGGCGGGCTCGTGCGTGAGCCCGCCGAACATCACATGGCTCATCCGGTCCAGCTGACCGCGCGCGGCCTCGTTGAGGACCGGGTGGTTGTAGCCGTGCACCGCCGACCACCAGGACGACATGCCGTCGACCAACTCGCGCTGCCCCTCGACGGGTTCGGCGAGCCGGAGCCGTACCCCGGTGGCCGACTCCACGATCAGCGGCTCCTGGCGGCCGGGCATCGGACCGTACGGATGCCAGACGTGCGCCCTGTCGAGCGCCCGCAGTTCGTCGGGGGCGTACGGCTTCGGCGCGGCGGATCCGGAATGCGCGCCGGGCCCGGAGTACGCGGCGGATCCGGAGTGTGCGGCGGGCCCGGATTGTGCGGCGGGCCCGGACTGTGCGGCGGGCCCGGACTGTGCGCCCGGCCGGGGGAGCGCGGGGGCGTACGGCTCAGGCATTGGGGGCGAGATCCGTCCCCGCACCGCGCCGGCGCACCGCCACCAGGTCCGTACGCGGCGCGCCGTTCGCCTCCGAACGCGCGGCCGGAGCATCCGCGTCCGCCTCGGCGACCGCCACCGGATCCTGCTCCCCGTGACCACCGCACGGTCCGCAGCCGCCACCGCCCCCGTGCGAACCGCAGCCCGCGGACTCCTGCGTTCCGCATCCGGCCGGCTCCTCCGGCGTACCGCAGCCGCCGACCGGTGCGTCGGCCCGGTGGCGCGGCAGCGTGGTCGTGCCCGCGCCCTCCACCTCGAAACCGGCGTCCGCGATCATGTCCAGGTCGGCCTGGCCGGCCTGGCCCTCGCTCGTCAGGTAGTCGCCCAGGAAGATCGAGTTGACCAGGTGCAGCGCCAGCGGCTGCATCGAGCGCAGGTGCACCTCACGGCCGCCCGCGAGCCGCACCTCGACGTCCGGGCAGACGAACCGGACCATCGCCAGAATGCGCAGGCAGCGCTGCGGGGTGAGGTTCCACTCCTTGGCGAGCGGCGTGCCCTCGAACGGGATCAGGAAGTTCACCGGCACCGAGTCCGGGTCCAGATCGCGCAGCGCGAACACCACGTCGACCAGGTCCTTGTCGCTCTCGCCCATCCCGGCGATCAGCCCGGAACACGCCGAGAGCCCGGCGGCCTGGGCCTGCTGCACGGTCTCCACCCGGTCCGCGTAGGTGTGGGTGGTGGTGATCGCCCCGTACGTCTCCTCGGACGTGTTGAGGTTGTGGTTGTACGCGTCGGCGCCCGCCGTCCGCAGCCGGTCGGCCTGGCCGTCGGAGAGCAGACCGAGGCAGGCGCAGACCTCGATGCCCTCGTTCTCCTCCTTGATGGCCTCGATGGTCTTGGTCACCCGGTCCACGTCCCGGTCCGTGGGGCCGCGTCCGCTCGCCACCAGACAGACCCGCTTCGCGCCGCCCGCCACCCCGGCGGCGGCGGCCTTGGACGCCTCCTCCGGCTTCAGCCAGGTGTACTTGAGGATTCCGGCCTTCGAGCCGAGCCGCTGCGAGCAGTACGAGCAGTCCTCGGGGCAGAGCCCGGACTTCAGGTTGACCAGATAGTTGAGCTTGACGCGCCGCCCGAACCACTGACGGCGCACCTTCCCGGCGGCGGCCACCACGTCGAGCAGTTCGTCGTCGGAGGTCGCCAGTACGGCGAGCGCTTCTTCGCGGGTCGGCAGTTCGCGCCGCAGCCCCTTGTCCACCAGCGTGTTCAGCAGGTCCATGAGAGATGATCCTGACGTACGGCACCGCCTCCAGCCAAGGAGGAACCAGACAGGAGACCCGGGCGCGGGTGTGTGTATTGCCACACCCTGACCTGCTGCGCACCCGGCTAGGGTCTGTGGGCTGCCTACAAAGACAGGGACCCGCCCCATGTCCTTCGCCCCGTTCGACTGGATCGACGCCGAGGCCCGCCGCCGGGCCGCCGCCGGACTCGTACGCACACTTCGTCCGCGCGACGCCGAGCCGGAGCTGCTGGACCTCGCGAGCAACGACTACCTGGGCCTCACCCGGCACCCGGAGGTCACCGCCGCCGCGGCCGCCGCCGCCCACCGCTGGGGAGCGGGCGCGACCGGATCCCGGCTGGTCACGGGCTCCACCGCCCTGCACGCCGAACTCGAACGGGAGCTGGCCGCGTTCTGCGGTTTCGAGGCGGCCCTCGTGCTCTCCTCCGGGTACGCGGCCAACCTCGCAGCGCTGACGGCGCTGTCCGGGCGCGACTCCCTCATCGTCTCCGACGCGGGCAACCACGCCTCGATCGTGGACGGCTGCCGGCTCTCCCGCGCCGAGACCGCCGTCGCCCCCCACGCCGACCCGGAAGCGGTCGCCAAGGCGTTCGGGGCGCATGACGGCCGGGCCCTCGCCGTCACCGACTCGGTCTTCTCCGTCGACGGCGACGCCGCGCCCCTCCCGGCCCTGGCCGAGGTCTGCCGCTCGGCGAACGCCGCCCTGCTGGTCGACGACGCCCACGGCCTCGGCGTCCTGGGCGAGGGCGGACGAGGAGCGCTCGCGGCGGCCGGACTGGCGGGCGGCGACGGGGTCGTGGCCACGCTCACCCTGTCCAAGTCGCTGGGCAGCCAGGGCGGCGCGGTTCTGGGGCCCGCCCGGGTCATCGACCACCTGGTCAACACGGCCCGGACGTTCATCTTCGACACCGGACTCGCCCCGGCGGCCGTCGGCGGCGCGCTCGGCGCCCTCGGAGTGCTGCGCCGGGAGCCCGAACGAGCCGCCCGCGCCCGCGACGTGGCCACCGCGCTGTACACGCGGCTCACCGCCGCCGGGCTGGAGGCGGTGAGGCCCGACGCGGCCGTCGTCTCCGTCCGGGCGCCGTCGGCGGACGCGGCGGTGCGCTGGGCGGCCGACTGCCGCACGGCCGGAATGGCGGTGGGCTGCTTCCGCCCGCCGTCGGTTCCGGACGGCATCTCCCGGCTGCGGCTGACCGCGCGCGCCGACCTGACCGAGGAACAGATCACGGCCGCGGTGGCCACTATCGCCGCCACCGCTCCCCGGCAGACGGACGCCGACGTCAGCTGACGTGCCGTGGACGGGCTCCGTCCGGCCCGAGCCCGTCCACGAAGGCGGTCCAGGCAGCCGCCGAGAACCGCAGCGGCCCCCGGTCCACGTCCTTCGAGTCGCGTACGGCGAGGAGCGCTTCGCGAAGCCGCGCGGTCTCCACGCAGTTGTTCATCCCGGTCGACCGGCTGCTGCGCCGCCACCGGAGGGCGGGCGGCGCCGAGGACGGCGGTGGCATCGATGGCGGCGGTGCGTCGGGCAGTGCGCGTCGTTCTGACATGGCGGCCCCCTCAGCTGCGTCTGAAGCTACGTCCGATCTCGGTGATGAGGTCCAGCGAGCGTTCGGGCGACAGCGCGTGTGCCTGCAAGGTACGGAAGGCCGAGCCGTACGCCTCAAGGTCTTCTCTCCGCTCCAGATAGAGGCTACTCGTCAAGTGGTCAAGAACGACCACATCCAGATCGGAAATGTTCGGAAAGGAGAAGATGACGAAAGGGCCGGTGAGTCCGACGTATCCGCCCACCGAGAACGGCAGCAACTGCATTTGTACGTGCGGCAGTTGAGCAACCTGGGTCAGATGCTCCAGCTGGTCCCGCATCACTTCGGGCCCGCCCACCTCGCGATGGAGCACCGCCTCGTCCAGCACCGCCGTGAACCGCAGCGGCGGGCTCGCACGCAGGACCCGCTGGCGGGTCAGCCGGACCTCGACCAGCGAGTCGAGTCGGCCGTCCGGTAACCCGTCCAGCGAGGCGCGGGTCACGGCACGGGCGTACCCCGCGGTCTGGAGCAGCCCCGGCACCACCGAGGTCTCCAGCGTCCGGACCGTACTGGCCTGCGACTCCAGGCTGATGAAGTCGCGGTACTGCGGCGGGATCAGCCCCCGGTAGGCGTGCCACCAGCCCGAACCGCCGCCGCCCGCCGACCCCGCGAGGACTTCGAGCAGGGAACGCAACTGCGGGTCGCGCACCGCGTAGACGTCCAGCAGCCGCGATACGTCCGCGGGGGTCACCCCGCTCGCACCGGTCTCGATGCGGCTCACCTTCGACTGGTGCCAGCCGAGCAGCCGTGCCACCTCCCGGCTGGTCATCCCGGAGGTGTGGCGCAGGCTCCGCAGCTCCTCGCCGAGCTTGCGCCGCCGGACCACGGGGCCGTGCAGCATGCCGGTCTCCTTCCGCTGTCAGGAGGGGCCGAGCCGTCGCCGGGACCGGCCCGCAGAGGGGCCAGTGTGCCGTCCGTCCACGCCGTACGGGTCCCGAATTCACCGCTTCGAGCGACAGATATATGCATATCTTGGCCGAACCTCGTTACAGGGAGCTGCATCAATGGCAATCTGGCGCGAAGCACAATCCCGGCCGACCACCGCTCGGCCCGGGGCGGGAAAGGGGCGGTGTCGCCATGGCGGACCATCAGGAAGCAACCGTCACTCTGCCGAGCGATCCGGTCTCGGTCTCCGCGGCCCGCAGACATGTCGCCAGGACCCTGGCCGAATGGGGCCTGCCCGACGACAGCGAGTTCGCCGACACCATCCGGCTGATCGTCTCCGAGCTGGCCACCAACGCCGTGCAGCACACGTTCGGCCAGTCGCCCACCTTCACCGTGGACCTGCGTCTCGAACGCGACGAGGAGCTGTATCTCGGCGTCACGGACAGTCACCCCCGGTGGCCCCAGAAACTGCCCGCCGCCGTACGGCAGGACAACGGCCGGGGCATGGTCATCATCCGGATGCTGGCCAAGGAGCGCGGCGGTCGGCTCCAGGTCACGCCGACCGCAGAGGGCGGCAAGACGGTCTGGATCGCGCTGCCTTGGGTCGTCGCGGTCCAGAGCTGACGTCGCGGCCGGACCCCGATGGGCCGACCGGCCGGAGCGGACCCGGAGCTGACCGGCCGACGCCCCGGCCGTTCGGCGCGGGTCAGCCCGCCGGGGCCCGGTTCGTCCCCGGGGCCGTGCCCCCGCGGCCGAAGCCGCTGCGCAGCAGCGCGAGCAGCGTCGCGGCGGCCGCGCTCGACCGGTCGCCCCGGTGCGCCACCGAGATCGTCCGGCGGAACGACGCCGGCTCCAGCCGCCGGACGGACAGCGGGGCCGCCGCCATCGACGCGACCATCTCCGGCACCACCGCCACGCCGAGCCCCGCGCTGACCAGCGCGCACACCAGCGCGTACCCGGGCGATTCGCATACCACCGCGGGCGTCGCCCCCACCTCCGCGAGCGCGTCCTCGACCCCGCGCCGGGGCGGATGGGTCGGCGCGCTGCTGATCAACGGCCGCCCCGCCAGCTCGGCGACCGGCAGCCGCCCGGTGCCCTCGGCGAGCCGGTGCCCCACCGAGGTGACCAGCACCAGCTCCTCCACCAGGAGGGGGTCGACGAACACACCCGTCGGCGGCGGCCCGACCGCTCCCGGTTCATAGGCACGGGTCAGGGCGAGGTCCACCTCGCCCGCGGCAACGGCGGCGATCCCGCTGGGTGGTTCCTGGTCGGCGACGGCCAGCTCCACCTCGGGGTGGGCCCGCCGGAAGGCGCTCAGGACGGGCGGCAGCAGATGGATCCCGGCCGTCGTGAACGTCCCCACCCGCAGCCGGCCGCCCGAGAGCCCGGCCAGCTGCGCCAGCTCGTGCCGCGCCTGGTCCAGTTCGTCCAGTACCCGCCGGGCCCGGCCCGCCAGCAGCTCGCCCGCCGCCGTCAGCCGCGCCCCGCGATGGTGGCGTACCAGCAGCGCCGCCCCCGCCTCCCGCTCCAGCTTGGCCAGCTGCTGCGAGAGCGCCGGGGCGGTGTAGCCGAGGCGGGCGGCGGCCCGGGTGATCGATCCGGCCTCCGCGACGGCCACGAGCGCCGCGAGCCGTGTCGGGTCGTACATGAAAGCGTTCCTTTAGGCAGACCCAGAAGATTGCAAGTACACGCTAAAGGCTCCGCGGGTCCAGGGTGGACCTCATGGACGCACAACTGATGGCCTTCACCGGGGTCGCCGCCGGTATGGTCGCGCTGCCAGGCGCCGACTTCACCGTCGTCGTCCGCAACGCCCTGGCCTCGCGCACCGCGGGCCTGGCCTCGGCGGTCGGCGTCGCCGGGGGACTGCTCGTGCACACCGCGCTCGCGGTCGCCGGACTCGCCGCGGTGCTGGTGACGATGCCCGTGCTCTTCCGCACGGTCCAACTGCTCGGCGGCGCGTACGTCCTCTACCTCGGGCTCAGCACGCTGTACGCGATCCGCCGCCGCCCCGCGCGGGACGGATCCGGTCCGCCATCCGGTACGCCGGACGGCGAGCCGGAGCGGCCCGCGCCCAGGGAGTTCGGACGTGCGCTGCGCCAGGGGTTCCTGACCAACGCGCTCAACCCGAAGGCCCCGGTCCTCTTCCTCAGCCTGCTGCCGCAGTTCGTGCCCGACGGTCAGCCGCCGCTGCCCCGGACCCTGTTGCTCGCGGCCCTGGTCGTGGTGCTGGCGCTGATCTGGTTCCCGGCCGTCGCCCTGCTCGTGGACCGGCTGGGCCGGTGGCTGCGCCGCCCGCGTACCGCCCGCGCCATCGAGGGCGGCAGCGGGGTGGCGCTCACCGGTCTGGGACTCGCCCTGGTCACCGGCCCGCTGCTGCGCTGAGACCGGTCACCGCGCGGCCGGGGCGGTGCCCACAAAGAAACGCGGCAGGGGCGGTGCCCGCAAGAAAACGCGGCAGAGACGGTGCCGCGAGGAAACGCGGCAGGGGAGGTGCCACAAGGAAAGAGCGTCCGGTCGGTGGGTCAGCGGACCCGTCCGTACCAGACGCTCTTGGACCAGATTTTCGCCAGTCGCACCACGTCCCCCGATTTGGGGGAATGCCAGATCTTCCCGGCCCCGGCGTAGATGCCCACGTGGTAGACGCTGCGCCCCGAATGGAAGAAGACGAGGTCGCCGCGTTTGCGCTGCGACTTCGCGATATGGCGGGTCTTGTTGTACTGCTGCTGTGCCGTGCGGGGGAGCTTCTTGCCGGCCTTCTTGAACGAGTAGAGCGTCAGCCCCGAGCAGTCGAAGCGGCTGGGGCCCGCCGCTCCGTACTTGTAGGGAGCCCCCTTCTTCGACGCGGCGACCTTCAGGGCCTTCGTCGAGTGGGCGGTGGCGGCCTCGGCGTCGCTCACCAGACCGGGCGCCAGCATCGAGGACGTCACGGCCAGGGTGAGCGCCGAAGCCGTACCGACCCGGGCGAACAGAGACGGGACATGAACCTGCGCAGACATGCGCAACCCTTCGTCAGCCGCCTGTGAAGGATGACCTGTCGGGTTCGGGCTGGCGAAGTCGCCCGGCCGCGTCGCGGCTTCACCCCGAGGGCTTCCCGGTCTCCCGGTCGGCCCGTTGTGCTCGGGTCCTCCACTCCTGCCGATCCACTTCTGTCGACCAGTCATCCGGGCGGCGGCAGGACTCGGCGTCCGCCCGGACCGCCCCGCCGCGGCGGCGGGGGCTTGTCGTCCCAGGGATCTTGACGCACTCCGTGCCGGATTTCCGAGCTGAAACGGCGATTTGTGAGTCTCCTCACCACTGATCCATTCAGGTGGACAGGCCGGATTCGCGCTCGCCGACGAGCCGGGCGCACCCCCCTCGCACCAGGGACGAAAGGCTGCATTTCGAGTACGTGCCGTGCTGCGGGCGCAAGTTGAGCCGTCGCTCGTGCGGGTGATCGCCTACGCCGAACGAGCGAGAAGAATTGATCGGGGGATCGGGCGTGTCGTGCGACGGGTCGACCGGTCCGCTCCCGTAAGGCGCTCCGGGCGCGCGGGGCGAGTCAGTTCACCGGCGGCCGGTCCGTCGGCGGAGGCATCGCCACCCGGCTGGCCCGGCGCTCCCCGTCCAGGACGCGCAGGGCCCGGGCCAGGGTGGCGGCGTGCAGCCGTGACTCGCCGCGCTCGTGCATCAGCGCCAGGGCGTCGCGCAGGGCCGCCGCCCCGGAGGTCAGGGCCTGGGCGGCCCGAAGTGCGCTGTAGGTGTCGCCGCCGTGGGCCGGGTTGATCCGGCCCACCTGGTCGAGCACGGCCAGATAGCGGTCGACGAACTCGCCCTCGGCGCGGGTCAGCGCGGGCAGGGGTGGGAACTCGGGTGGCTCCATCGGCGTTTCACCTCGCGTCGTACGGCGCCGGTCGTGGCGGCCGGGGTGAGTCAGCGGTTCTCCACGACGTGGTCGACCAACCCGTGGGCGAGGGCGGCCTTCGCGTCGAGGATGGTGTCGCGCTCGATGTCGGCGGTGATCTGCTCCGCGGTCCGGCCCGTGTGCCGGACCAGCATGGCCGCGAACATCTCGCGGGTGCGCACCAGTTCGTGCGCGTGGATCTCCAGGTCGGACGGCTGGCCCCGCATCGGCTCCTCCAGCGCGGGCTGCTGAATGACTACCCGCGCGCCGGGCAGTGCATGTCGCCGCCCCTTCGCCCCGGCCGCCAGCAGGGCCGCCGCGTAGGAGCCGGCCTGCCCGAGGCAGAAGGTCTCCACCTCGCAGGTCAGGAACTGCATCGTGTCGTAGACCGCCGCCATCGCCTGGAACGAACCGCCGGGGGAGTTGATGTACAGCGACAGGGGCCGGTCCGGATCTGCGTGTTCCAGATACATGAGCTGGGCGATGAGGTCGCTCGCCGCGGTGTCGTCGATCGGGCTCCCGAGGAAGACGATCCGCTCGGACAGCAGCTTGGAGTACGGGTCCTGCGTCCGGGTCCCGGTCGCGGTGCGCTCGGTGAACTCGGGAAGGACGTAGCGGGCGGCGGGGCGGGGCATGGCGTGCCTCTCTCCTGGAGCTGACCATCCGTCTGGGCGTCCGGCCATCCGTAAAAAATGTACAGGACGTACAGAAGGTTATGATGGTGACTATGGCCTACGAGATTCCGGTGACGCAAGCACGGGCGGAGCTCGCCGAACTGATCAACCGCGTCGTCTACGGCGGTGAACGGGTCGTGGTGACCCGGCACGGCAAGCCGCTCATCGCCCTGGTTTCCGCCGCTGACCTGCAACGACTCGAAGCGGAGGAGTCCGCAGCCGAGGAGCAGGTGATCAGCTCGGTCTCCTCGATCGGCTCCGCGCCCTCCGCTCAGGGCGAACGGCGCAGGTTCGGCATCGCCGCCGAGCACCGCCCCCACGGCGGCGATGGTGACGGCAACGGCAACGGCCGGAACGGCTGACGCTCCGACCGGACCGGACCAGTCCGTGACCGCGACCCCGACCCACGACAGCGCGAAGCCGGGTGCCCCTCCCTGAGGAGGGGCACCCGGCTCGGCGCGTCCGGACCCGGTGCTCAGCCGGTCAGGGCGGGCTCGGCGGGCGCCGGCTCGACGGGCTTCGGCGTCCGCCGGGCGAGCAGCACCGCCGCCAGTCCGAGGGCCGACCACAGCGAGAGCGTCAGAAGGGGCCCGCCCGCCGCGCTCCCGTCGAAGAAGGCGACCGAGCGGAGCAGGGAACCGCCCGCGCCCGGCGGCAGCCACTGGCCGATCGCCCCGACGGGCTCGGGCAGCAACTGCGGCGCGCTGGTGACACCGGAGAAGGAGTTGCCCAGCAGCACCATCAGTAGGGCACCGAGCCCGATACCGCGCGGCCCGAACAGGGCGGCGAGCCCCGCCACCGCCGATCCGATGGCCAGCACGGTGAGTGCGAGCACTCCCGCCTCCGTCCACCAGTCGCCCGTGACCACGCCGAGCCAGCTGTGCGTCACGGCCGCGGCGGCGAGCCCCACCAGTGCGGATGCCGCCAGCAGGGTCAACGCGCCGCGCGCTCCGCGCAGCCCCATGAGGGTGACGACGGCTCCGGCCGCCATTCCCGCCAGGGCCAGGGGCAGGACGCTCGCGCCGAGCGCACTGCCGCGCGGGTCCCCGGCGGGTGCGGCGACCACATCGGTGACCTCGACCCGCGTGCCCTCCGGGGCGGACGCGGTCACGGCCTCGCGCAGCAGCTGGGAGACGACCGGGCTCGCCGCCGACGCGGTGAGCAGGTGCGGCCCCTGCGGGGTGGCGACGACCGCTCCGTATACGACCCGGTCCTCGATCGCGGCCCGGGCGGCGGCCTCGTCGGTGTAACGGTGCACCTCGAAGGCGCCGTCGCGCTGCTCGAACCGCTGCTCCAGTTGCTCGGCGGCCGGCGCCGCGCCCGCCACGCCGACCGGGAGGTCGCGCGGCGCGATCCGGGCGGCGGGCCAGGCGAAGGCCCACAGGGCGAGGGTCACCATCAGGGGGATCAGCAGGATCACCGCTACCGCGCGGCGGTTGGGTGCGGCGGACATGAGGGCCTCGATTCGTGCGACGGGAAGGCGACGAGCGGGAGATCAAAAAGAAGGATCGTTCGTTTTACGGTCGATTCCCACTGTCGGCACGCCTCGTTCGATTGTCAAGAAGGAACGTTCGTTTTAGATTGATGTCATGGCCCGCGTATCCCAGGAACACCTCGACGCCCGCCGCCGTCAGATCCTCGACGGCGCGGCGCGCTGCTTCGCCCGCAACGGATTCCACGGCACGTCCATGCAGGACGTCCTCAAGGAAGTGGGCCTGTCCGCCGGAGCGGTCTACCGCTACTTCCCCGGCAAGGAGGACATCATCGCGGCCATCACCGAGGAGACCTTCGGCGTCATTCGCGGCTCCTTCGAGGAGGCCTCCCGCATGTCGCCGCCGCCCACCCCGGACGTGCTGCTCGGCCGGGCGCTCGGCGGCGTGCTCGGAGGCCAGGTGTACGGGCTGCAGCGTCGTACGTTCGCCGCGCTCGTGGTCCAGCTCTGGTCCGAGACGCTGCGCAACGAACGCCTCGCCACCCTCCTCGGCGAGGGGTACGCCTCCATGCGCCTCGCCTGGGGGAAGCTCGTCGACGCCTACCGCTCCGCCGGGATCCTGGAGGGTGACGTGTCCGACGAGGACGTGGCGCGCACGATGATCGCGGTGGCGCAGGGCTTCCTCGTCCAGGAGGCGCTCTTCGGGGACGTGCGCCCCGAGGTGGTGGAGAAGGGGTTGCGCGGGCTGATGTCCATCACCCCGCAAAAGATCAGTTAACGCAATGGAAAAACTTCCGCCCTAACGTGCAATGCCTGGTCGCGAGGCCGTCGTTCCCGTTCAACGAGTTGTTGAACGGGGATAGGGTCCCGCTGCGTCCGGAGCCAGGAACCGGGCGGAAGACGATGAGGTGGAAGCGTGCAACTGACCCCGCACGAGCAGGAGCGTCTGCTCATCCATGTGGCCGCCGACGTGGCCGAGAAGCGCCGGGCGCGCGGGCTGAAGCTCAACCACCCCGAGGCCGTCGCCCTGATCACGGCCCACCTCCTGGAAGGCGCCCGGGACGGCCGTACCGTCGCCGAACTCATGGCGTCGGGGCGGAAGCTGCTCACCCGCGACGACGTGATGGAAGGCATCCCCGAGATGCTCCACGACGTCCAGGTCGAGGCCACCTTCCCCGACGGCACGAAGCTCGTCACCGTCCACGACCCGATCGTCTGACGGGGGCGTGTCGATGATTCCCGGAGAGATCCTGTACGGGGACGGGGACATCCCCGTCAACGAGGGGCGACCGGTCACCCGCCTCACCGTCCTCAACGCCGCCGACCGCCCCGTCCAGGTCGGCTCCCACTATCACTTCGCCGAGGCCAATCCCGGGCTGCACTTCGCCCGCGCCGCCGCCCACGGCCTGCGGCTGAACATCGCCGCCGGTACGGCGGTCCGCTTCGAACCCGGCATCCCCGCCGACGTCGAACTCGTCCCCCTCGCCGGCCGCCGCGTGGTCCCCGGTCTGCGCGGCGAAACCGGAGGTGCCCTCGATGCCTGACCTCAAGCGGGCGGTGTACGCCGACCTGTTCGGGCCCACCACCGGCGACCGGATCCGGCTCGCCGACACCGATCTGCTCGTCGAGATCGAGGAGGACCGCTCCGGCGGCCCCGGAAACGCGGGCGACGAGGCGGTGTTCGGCGGCGGCAAGGTGATCCGCGAGTCCATGGGCCAGGCCCGCACCACCCGGGCCGAGGGCGCGCCCGACACCGTCATCACCGGGGCCGTCGTCATCGACCACTGGGGCATCGTCAAGGCCGACATCGGCATCCGGGACGGCCGCATCACCGGCATCGGCAAGGCCGGGAACCCGGACACCATGGACGGCGTCCACCCCGACCTGGTGATCGGCCCCGAGACCGAGGTCATCGCGGGCAATGGAAAACTGCTCACGGCCGGGGCGGTCGACGCCCACGTCCACTTCATCTCGCCCACCCTCGTCGACCAAGCGCTCTCCAGCGGCATCACCACCCTCGTCGGCGGCGGCACAGGCCCCGCCGAAGGCACCAAGGCCACCACCGTCACCCCCGGCCCCTGGCACCTGGCCCGGATGTTCGAGGCGCTGGAGACCTTCCCCGTCAACATCGGACTGCTCGGCAAGGGCAACACGATGTCGCAGGACGCCATGTACTCCCAACTGCGCGGCGGGGCCCTGGGATTCAAGATCCATGAGGACTGGGGCGCCACGCCCGCAGTGATCGACGCCTGCCTCACCGTCTGCGAGCGGACCGGTGCGCAGCTCGCCATCCACACGGACACCCTCAACGAGGCCGGGTTCGTCGCCGACACCCTCGCCGCCATCGCAGGCCGGACGATCCACGCGTACCACACCGAGGGGGCGGGCGGCGGGCACGCGCCCGACATCATCAGCGTGGTCTCCGAACCGTACGTCCTGCCCAGCTCGACCAACCCCACCCGGCCGCACACCGTCAACACCATCGAGGAACACCTCGACATGCTGATGGTCTGCCACCACCTCAACCCCGCCGTCCCCGAGGACCTGGCGTTCGCCGAGTCCCGGATCCGGCCCTCCACCATTGCGGCCGAGGACATCCTCCACGACCTCGGCGCCATCTCGATCATCTCCTCGGACTCCCAGGCCATGGGGCGGATCGGCGAGGTGATCCTGCGGACCTGGCAGACCGCCCATGTGATGAAGAAGCGGCGCGGAGCCCTGCCCGGGGACGGCCGTGCCGACAACCACCGGGTCCGTCGCTATGTCGCCAAATACACCATCAATCCGGCCGTGGCCCAGGGCATGGGCGGCGAGATCGGCTCCGTGGAGACCGGCAAGCTCGCCGACCTCGTGCTCTGGGACCCGGCGTTCTTCGGCGTGAAGCCGCAGACCGTCATCAAGGGAGGCCAGATCGCGTACGCGCAGATGGGCGACGCCAACGCCTCCATCCCGACGCCCCAGCCGGTCATGCCCCGCCCGATGTTCGGCGCACTGGGCCGGGCGGCCGCGCGCGGCTCCCTCAACTTCGTCTCCGCGGCCGCCATCGAGGACGGGCTGCCCGAACGGCTCGCCCTGGAGAAGCGGTTCACACCGATCACCAGCACCCGGGGGGTCACCAAGGCGGACATGCGGGAGAACGACGCCGTGCCCCGCGTCGAGGTCGATCCCGACAGCTTCGCCGTCACCATCGACGGCGATCCGGTCGAGCCGGCCCCGGCGGCGGAACTGCCCATGGCCCAGCGCTACTTCCTCTTCTGAGGGACGGCCGCCGCCATGTCACGCGCAGCTCTCCTCGTCCTCGCCGACGGCCGGTTCCCCGCCGGAGGCCACGCCCACTCCGGTGGCGCTGAACCGGCCGTCGCCGAGGGCCGCGTCCGCGACGCCGACTCCCTCGCCGCCTTCTGCCGGGGCCGTCTGCACACCGCGGGCCTCACCGCCGCCGCCCTCGCCGCGGCGGCGGCCCACGGCCTCGACCCGCTCGCCCTCGACGAGGCCGCCGACGCCCGGACGCCCTCGCCCGCGCTGCGGGCCACCGCCCGCAAGCTGGGCCGGCAGATGATGCGGGCGGCCCGCGCCACCTGGCCGAGCCCCGAACTGGACGCGCTCGCCCGGGCCCGGCCGCGCGGCGCCCACCAGCCCGTCGTCCTCGGGCTCACCGCGCGGTCGGCGGGCCTCGGCCCCGAGGACGCGGCCCACTGTGTCGCGTACGAGACCGTCAGCGGGCCCGCCACCGCCGTCGTCCGGCTCCTCTCCCTCGACCCCTTCCACGCCACCGCCGTCCTGGCCCGGCTCGCCCCGGACCTGGACCGGGTCGCGGAACAGGCCGCCGAGGCGGCCCGGCAGGGCATCGACGCCCTGCCCGCCGCCTCGGCCCCGCTCCTCGACATCACCGCCGAGGCGCACGCCGCCTGGCCGGTCCGCCTGTTCGCCTCGTAACCACCCGCTCGACCGCCACAGCCCCGAAACCACCCGCTCGACCACCCCAGGGAGTCCCCATGCACCTCGGCCACACCCACGACGGCCCTGCCGCAGTCAGCGCCGACGCCACCCGCCCCGACGGCACCCGGCGCGCCCTGCGCATCGGCCTCGGCGGCCCCGTCGGCTCCGGCAAGACGGCGACCGTCGCCGCCCTCTGCCGGGAACTGCGCGACCGGCTCTCCATCGCGGTCGTCACCAACGACATCTACACCCGCGAGGACGCCGACTTCCTCCTCAACAACGCCGTCCTGCCGCCCGAGCGCATCCAGGCCGTCGAGACCGGCGCCTGTCCGCACACCGCGATCCGCGACGACATCTCCGCCAACCTCGAAGCGGTCGAGGACCTGGAGGACGCGGTGGGCCCGCTCGACCTGATCCTCGTCGAGTCCGGCGGCGACAACCTCACCGCCACCTTCTCCAAGGGGCTGGTCGACGCCCAGATCTTCGTCATCGACGTCGCGGGCGGCGACGACATCCCGCGCAAGGGCGGCCCCGGCGTCACCACCGCCGACCTCCTCGTCATCAACAAGACGGACCTGGCCCCCTACGTCGGCTCCGACCTGGAGCAGATGGCCCTGGACGCCAAGAAGCAGCGCGGCGACCTCCCCGTCGCCTTCACCTCCCTGACCTCGGCCGAGGGCGTAGGCCCGGTCGCCGACTGGGTGCGCGCGCAGCTCGCCGCCTGGACCGCGTGAGCGTCCACGCGCGCGCCCGGCTCCGCGCGGTGCCGGACGGGCGGGGCGGCACCGCCCTGCCCGTCCTGGAGAGCGCAGGCCCGCTCGCCCTGCGCCGCACCCGTTCCCCGCACTCCCCGTTCGCCCGGGTCACCGTGGTCGGCGCGATGAGCGCCCCGCTGAACGGCGACCGCCTCGCCATCGAGGCCGAGGCCGCCGACGGTGCACGCCTCACCGTCGACGCGGCGGCGGCCACCGTCGCCCTCCCGGGCCCCCGGCCGGACGCGGACCCGTCCACGTACACGGTGGACCTGACCGTGGGGGAGGGGGCGGCCCTGCACTGGCTCCCCGAACAACTGGTCTCCGCCCACGGCAGCCGCCTGCACCAGACCACCCGGGTCCAACTCGCCGCCACCGCACGCCTCCTGCTGCGCGAGGAACAGATCCTCGGCCGCCACGGCGAACCCACCGGCGCCCTCACGACCCGCCTCACCGTCCACCGCGCGGGCCGCCCCCTCCTCGACCAGCAACTCGCCTACGGCCCCGACGCCCCCGACGGCTGGGACGGCCCGGCCGTCCTCGCCGGCCACCGAGCCGTCGGTCAACTCCTCCTCGCCGACCCGTCCTTCGAGGACGCGCCGCTCTCCGCCCGCCTCCTCGGCCCCACCGCCGCCCTCACGCCATTGGCCGGCCCCGCGGTGCTGGTGACGGCGGTGGCCGCGGACGCCCGTCTGCTGCGCGGAATCCTGGACGACGCGATGCGCGAACTGCTGGACGGACTGAAGGCGGGTTTAGAGGACTGAGTCCGCTCAGCGAACTTCCTTCACCGGTTATGGGTTCGGTAAAGAAACAGGTGTACGCCCTGGCCCCAGGTGCCTCACAGACGAAAGGATCCCCGCGACGTACCGATGACCACGCCGCCCCCTCGGCGGCGGATCGGATGAAGGGGGATACACGTGAGACGTACGACAGTGCTCGGCTCGGCCGGGGCTCTCGTCGCGGGCACGCTCATAGCGGGGGCCATGGCCGCACCCGCGGCGAGCGCCGACGGCCGGCACCACGGCCGGGGTGACGCCGAGGCGCGCGGGGTCGCCGTCGCGGCGCAGCGGGCGGCGAAGGCCGGGATCGACTGGAAGGACTGCCCGGAGGACTGGGGTCTGACCGCCCCCATCCAGTGCGGCTGGGTGACCGTGCCGCTCGACTACGCCAAGCCGCACGGCAAGAAGATCAAGCTCGCCGTCGACCGGCACGTCAGCACCGGCACGAAGGCCGAGCGACAGGGCGCCCTGCTCTACAACCCGGGCGGGCCCGGCGGTTCGGGGATGCGCTTCCCCACCCGGATCACCGCCAAGAACCCGCTCTGGACGAAGACCGCGAAGGCGTACGACTTCGTCGGCTTCGACCCGCGCGGCGTCGGCCACTCGGCCCCGATCTCCTGTGTCGACCCGCAGGAGTTCGTCAAGGCACCCAAGGCCGACCCGGTCCCCGACAGCGAGGCGGACAAGCGCGCCCAGCGCAAGCTGGCCCGTGAGTACGCCGAGGGGTGCGGCGAGCGCAGCGGTGAGATGCTGCCGCACATGACGACGCCGAACACGGCACGCGACCTTGACGTCATCCGGGCCGCGCTCGGGGAGAAGAAGCTGAACTTCCTCGGCGTCTCCTACGGCACCTACCTGGGCGCCGTCTACGGCACGCTCTTCCCGACCCACGTCCGGCGCATGGTCGTCGACAGCGTCGTCGACCCGTCGCGGAAGAACATCTGGTACCGGGCGAACCTCAACCAGGACATCGCCTTCCAGACGCGCTGGGACGACTGGAAGGCGTGGGTCGCGAAGCACGACGATGTCTACGGCATCGGCGACACCCCGCAGAAGGTCGAGAAGGCCTGGCTGGAACTGCGGGCCGCCGCGAAGAAGAAGCCCATCGGGGGTGTCGTCGGACCCGCCGAGCTCATCGGCTTCTTCCAGGGCGCCCCGTACTACGACTCCGCCTGGGCCCCCACCGCCAAGACGTGGAGCGCCTACCGGGCCGGTGACACCCAGGCGCTGATCGACGCCGCCGCCCCCGACATGAGCGACCTCGCGGGCAACGCCGCATCCGAGAACGGCAACGCGGTCTACAGCGCCGTCGAGTGCGCCGACGCCAAGTGGCCCACCGACTGGCGCACCTGGGACCGGGACAACACCCGGCTCCACGAGAAGTACCCGTTCATGACGTGGGCCAACGCCTGGATGAACCTGCCCTGCGCCACCTGGCCCGCCAAGCAGCGGACCCCGCTGGACGTGAAGACCCGCAAGGGCCTGCCGCCGGTCCTCATCGTGCAGTCCACCCGTGACGCCGCCACCCCGTACGCGGGCGCGGTCGAACTGCACAAGCGGTTCAAGGGCTCCCGGCTCATCACCGAGAAGGACGCCGGATCCCACGGCGTGACCGGACTGGTCAACCCCTGCGTCAACGAGCGGGTGGACACCTACCTGCTCACCGGGAAGACCGACTGGCGCGACGTGACGTGCACCCCGCACGCCACGCCGAAGCCGTAGGACGCCCCTGAGGCGTACGACCGGGGGCCCGCTGTCAGTGGCGGCCCCGGTCGTACGCCGCCAGCCAGGCGTCCTCCGCCGCGTAGTCGAAGAGACCCTCGCCGTAGTTCTTCAGCATCTTCGGGAACGCCTCCCGCCAGTCGCGCCCCGCCAGCTCCCCGGCCAGCCACTCGACCGTCTCCGGCAGCGACTCCACATAGCCTGTGACGGGGCGGTAGCCGAGCTGATCACCGGCGGCCGTCATGTCGTGGACCACGGGATGCGCGCCGCTCCACGGGGTCTCGCCCACATGCCCCTCGGGCGCCGGGCCGTCGATCAGCACCGTCTCCGTCTCCCGCCCCAGCACCGCGTCGATCGCCGACGCGATCTCCGCGACCGTGGGCGCCTCGGGGTCCGCCGCGTTCAGCACACGCGAACCCGGCTTACCGGCGGCCAGACGGATCAGCTCCGCCGCGTTGGACACATGCACCGGGTGGAAGCGGCTCTCCCCGCCGTACGCGAGGACCCGGCGCCGCCGCCCGTCCAGCAGCCGCTTCACCACGTACAGCTCGCGCGGGGTGCGGCAGTGCGGGCCGTGGACCGCGCCCGCGCGCAGCAGCGTCACCGGCAGCGCCTCGCCCGCCGCCAGCAGCTCCCGCTCCAGCAGCACCTTCCGCGTCCCGTACGTGCCGTCCCCCGGCGCCACCGTGGCCTGGCTCTCCGGCAGCGGCACCGGGTAGCGCGGGAAGCCGTCCGGCTCGGCCTGGGTGTCGAAGCTGCGGCCCCGCTCGTCCTCGTACACCGCGCAGCTGGAGATGACGACCGCCGAGCCGATCCGGCCGGCCAGCGCGGTCAACTGCCGGGCGTGCGTGCCGTCGAACGCGACCATGTCGACCAGGACGTCACAGCCGTCGCCCAGCGCCTTCTCCAGCGCCCCTTCCTCGTCCCGGTCGAGCGCCACCGCCCGGACCCCGGTGTCCCACGTCTCGTCCCGGCCCCCGCCGCGCGAGGCCGCGGTGACGTCCCAGCCGTCGGCGGCCAGCGCGCGGACCGCGGCCCGCCCGATCTGGCCCGTCGCTCCCAGTACCCGTGCGTGTCCGTTGCTCATGGAAGTGACGCTAGGGGAGTGCGCCCGCCGGGACGAGGCCGCTCTGCCGGTGGCGAATTAGCCCTCAGCGTCGCAGCTTCGGGAACTTCCTCGGCGGCGCTGCTGCCTGTTCGGCCGCCTTCACCTTGGCCGCGTACTCGTCCACGTACTCCTGACCGGAGAGTTCGAGGATCGCGTACATGATCTCGTCCGTCACCGCACGGATCGCGGCCTTCTGGTCCTCCATGCCCGCGTAACGGGAGAAGTCCAGCGGTTCGCCGAACCGGATCGCGACCTGCTTGATCTTGGGGAGCTTCTGACCGGGCGGCTGGATCTCGAACGTGCCGAGCATGGCGCACGGGATCACCGGCACCCCCGCGGTGATCGCCATGACCGCCACCCCGACCTTGCCCTTGTAGAGCCGGCCGTCGTGCGAGCGGGTCCCCTCCGGATAGATGCCCAGCAGCTCGCCCTTGCTCAGAACACCCAGCCCCTCGCGGATCGCGGCCTGACCGGCGTCCTTGCCTGATCGGTCCACCGGGATCTGGCCCGCGCTGCGGAAGAAGGCGGCCGTGAGCCGGCCCTTGACCCCCGGGCCCGTGAAGTATTCGGCCTTCGCCAGGAAGGTGATGCGGCGCTTGAGGATGGCCGGCATCAGGAAATGGTCCGAGAAGGAGAGGTGGTTGCCCGCGACGATCGCTGCACCGTCCTCCGGGATGTTCTCCAGACCCTCGATCCGGGGGCGGAACAAGAGCCGCAGAACGGGTCCCAGAACGACATACTTCAGGACGTAATAAAACACCTTGTGGGTGCACCTCGCTCTGCCGGGCCGACTCAGGACTGCGTACTACCAGGTCATGGTGGTGCCGGGTCCCTACCCGCAGGGTCCCGGCACCACCATGCGACCGTAGCGAACCGGTCTCCCGACGCTTACCCGGCTCCGGGTCCGTCAGGCGTGGTCACCCGCCGTGACGTCTCAGGTGTCCTGCGTGGCCAGCATGCCGATGGTGCACAGTCCCAGCACCACCCAGCCGAACCAGAGCCAGCCGCTGCTTCCCAGCGCCACCGTGTACGCGGTCACCGCGACCAGCGCCCCGACGGTCATGTACCCCATGGTCTTCGTCGATCCGGACATGCGCGCACGCTCCTCGTCGGCCGCGCGGCCGTTGTCCCCATGGTCACCCCGTTTGCGCCCTCCGCGCTACTGTCCGCGCGCCTGCAAAGACGCGAGATAGGCGTTGTACGCCGCCAGCTCCTTGTCGCCGTCGCGGTCGGCGGCCCGGTCCGAGCGCCGGGCGGCACGCTGTTCGGAGTTGTACCACTGGTAGACCAGCGCGATCAGCACCAGCACCGAGGGGATCTCGCTGAACGCCCAGGCGATCCCGCCCGCCCAGTTCTGGTCGCTCAGGGCGTCGATGCCCAGCGAGGCGGGCGGATTCTCGTACGTCTTCACCATCGGCGTCGACGCCATCATCAGCGCGATCCCGAAGAACGCGTGGAACGGCATCCCGGCGAACAGCTCCAGCATCCGCATCACATAGCCGGGGCGGTGCGGACCCGGGTCCACACCCATGATCGGCCAGAAGAAGACCAGGCCGACCGCGAGGAAGTGCACCATCATCCCGATGTGACCCGGCTTGGAGCCCATCAGGAAGTCGAAGATCGGCGTGAAGTAGAGCGCGTAGAGGCTCGCGATGAACAGCGGGATCGTGAACACCGGATGCGTGATGATCTTCATGTAGCGGCTGTGCAGCAGCTTCAGCAGCAGTTCGCGCGGCCCGGTCCGGCCGCGGCCGGCCGGCGGCAGCGCGCGCAGCGCCAGCGTCACCGGTGCGCCCAGCAGCAGCAGGATCGGCGACAGCATGCTGATCACCATGTGCTGCACCATGTGCACGCTGAACATGACCATGCCGTAGTCGTTGAGCTTGGTGCACATCACCAGCGCGATGCTCAGCACGCCCACCGTGAAGAACACGATCCGGCTCACCGGCCAGCCGTCCCCGCGCCGACGCAGCCGCACCACGCCGTACCCGTACAGGGCGAGCGCGAGGATGCAGCCGGTCAGGAAGAACGGTTCGACGGAGAGCTCCAGCCCCCGTCCCAGCGTGAACGGCGGCAGATCCATGTTCATGCCGTGCCCGCTGTGATCCATCTGTTCACTCCCGATGGGGACACGTCCCCGTTTCGTGCCGGTTGTCCGGTCCAGAGTAGAACTGCCCCCGGTCGCGGTTGCGGCCGGGGGCAGTTCTGGCAGGACGTGTCCTGACGAGGTGTCCTAGAGCACGCACTCCGCCTCGGCGTACCGCTCGGCCGGGACCGTCTTCAGCGTCTCGACCGCCTCCGCCAGCGGGACCATCACGATGTCCGTGCCGCGCAGCGCGGTCAGCATCCCGAACTCGCCCCGGTGCGCCGCCTCCACCGCGTGCCAGCCGAACCGGGTCGCGAGGACGCGGTCGTACGCGGTCGGTGTGCCGCCTCGCTGGACGTGGCCGAGGATGACCGGGCGGGCCTCCTTGCCGAGCCGCTGCTCCAGCTCACCGGAGAGCTGCGTGGCCACCCCGGCGAACCGCTCGTGGCCGTAGATGTCCTTGACGCCCTGCTCGAACTGCATGGAGCCCTCGCGCGGCTTGGCGCCCTCGGCGACCACCACGATGGCGAACTTCTTGCCCGCCGAGAACCGCTTGCCGACCAGCTCGGTCAGCTCGTCGATGTCGAAGGGGCGCTCGGGCACCACGATCGCGTGGGCGCCGGCGGCCATGCCCGAGTGCAGGGCGATCCAGCCGGTGTGACGGCCCATGACCTCGACGATCAGCACCCGCTGGTGCGACTCGGCGGTGGTCTTCAGCCGGTCCAGCGCCTCGGTCGCGACACCGACGGCGGTGTCGAAGCCGAAGGTGACGTCGGTGGAGGCGATGTCGTTGTCGATGGTCTTGGGGACCCCGACGATGGGCAGTCCGGCCTCGGAGAGGAGGTTGGCCGCCTTCAGCGTGCCCTCGCCGCCGATCGGGATGATGGCGTCCAGGCCGAGGTCCGCGACATGGCCGCGGGCGCGCTCGACCCCGTCGCGCAGATGCGCGGGCTGGACGCGGGAGGAGCCGAGGATCGTGCCACCGCGGGCCAGGATGCCGCCCACCGCGTCGAGGTCGAGCTTGCGGTAGTCCGCCTCCAGCAGGCCCTTCCAGCCGTCGTGGAAGCCGATGACCTCGTCGCCGTGGTCCACCACCGCGCGGTGCACGACGGAACGGATGACGGCGTTGAGGCCGGGGCAGTCGCCGCCGGAGGTGAGTACGCCAATGCGCATGGCCCGGAAACCTTTGCAACGTATAAGTCGACGACCGGACCACGCCGTCCGGTTGGATCCCCGCCACCCTACCGGCGCAGGGTGGCGGGACCGAACCGGCCGTCCGCCTGCTGGACTTCGCTCAACCGAGCGAAAAACCCCTCAGGCGGGCTGTCGCTCAACCGAGCGTCGACCCTCTCAGGAGAGCTTTGCTCATGCGAGCGGAATGCGCCTCAGGCGGGCTGGGTCGCCGAGGCGATCCGCTCGGCGCGCAGCGCCTCGTACCACCGGTCGTCGGTCGGCGGCAGCGCGTTCACGTCGAGGGCCAGCTTCAGCAGCAGATCGGCGATCTGCGGGTTGCGGGCCATCACCGGACCGTGCATGTACGTACCGAAGACCGTGTCGTTGTACGCGCCCTCCGTGCCGTCCCCGGTGCCGTTGCCCCGGCCGAACTGCACCCGGGCGAACGGCCGTGCCGTCGGGCCGAGATGGGTGACGCCCTGGTGGTTCTCGAACCCGGTCAGCGGCGGCAGGCCGAGCTGCGGGTCGATGTCCGCGAGTACGTCGCCGACGCACCGCGCGCCCTCGCCGCGGGTGGAGACCACGTCGAGCAGACCGAGACCCTGCTCGCGCTCGCCGAGGTCGTTGACGAACTCGTGGCCGAGGATCTGGTAGCCCGCGCAGACCGAGAAGATGATCGCGCCGTTGGACGCGGCCCGGGCCAGCCCGCCGTCGCGGCGCAGCCGCTCCGCCGCGAGGCGCTGCGGCCGGTCCTCACCGCCGCCGATCAGATAGATGTCGCCGGACGTCGGCACCGGCTGGTCGCTGCGCACGTCGACGCGCTGCACGTCCAGACCGCGCTGCCGGGCCCGCCGCTCCACGACCAGGGCGTTGCCCTGGTCGCCGTAGGTGCTGAGCAGGTCGGGGTAGACCCAGACCAGACGCAGACCGTTGTTCATACTTCGTCCTCTCCGGAGATGGCCGGGGCCGGGGTCAGTTGCCGACACGGCGGCGCAGATCCTGGAAGGCGGTGTAGTTGGCGATGACCTCGATACGGCCGGGCGGGGCGTACTGCACGGCCTCGTCGAGGTTCTCGCAGACCCGGAAGTCGAGGCCGGCCACTTCGAGACGGACCGCGAGGTCCAGCTTCCGGTCGCCGAGCACGAAGATCGGGTGGCCCGCGAGCTGGGTGTAGTCCACGTCCCACAGCCAGGAGGTGTCCGTGCCGTCCGCGCCGCGGGCGTTCACCGAGAGGATCACCGGCGTCGGCGGGGGGTCGATCAGCGAGAACGTCTCCAGCCAGCCGGCCGGGTTCTTCGCCAGCAGGAGCCGCAGCTCACGGTTGTTGAAGGTGACGACGTCGTAGCGTCCGGCGACCGCCTGCACCTGGTACATCCGCTCCAGCGCGACCTGCGGCGGCACGCCGAAGACGGCGGCCACGGCAGCCGAGCTGGCGGCGTTCGCCTTGTTGGCGCGGCCGGGCAGCTGGAGGTGGATCGGCCAGGCCGAACCGTGCGGGTCGAGGACGTAGTCGCCGTTCAGCGCCCAGCTCGGGGCGGGACGGCGGAAGCCGCACTGCCCGCAGAACCAGTCGTCGCCGGGGCGCTGCATCACACCGCCGCAGGACGGGCAGGACCAGGCGTCGTCCTTCCACGCCTGGCCGGCCGCCACCCACACCACGTTGGGCGAGGAGGAGGCCGCCCAGACGACCAGCGGGTCGTCCGCGTTGGCGATGATCACGGCCTTGGAGCCGGACAGGCCCTCGCGCCAGTGCTCGGCCATCATCCGGGTCTCCGCCGCGCGGTCCAGCTGGTCGCGGGAGAGGTTGAGCAGTGCGATGGCCTTGGGCGTGGTGTCCCGGGCCACCCCCGCCAGATACTTCTCGTCGACCTCGATCACGCCGAACTTCGCGTCCGAGCCGCCGGCCAGCGCCGAGGTGATGCCCGCGGGCATGTTCGCGCCGAGCGCGTTCGACACGACGGGCCCGGCGGCCCGCAGCGCCTCGGCGATCAGCCGCGTGGTGGTCGTCTTGCCGTTCGTCGCCGACACGAGGATCACGTCCAGGTGCTGCGCCAGCCGCCCCAGCAGGTCGGGGTCGAGTTTGAGCGCCACCCGGCCGCCGATCACCGATCCGCTGCCCCGCCCCGCGGCGCGTGACACCGCCGCCGCGGCCTTGCCCGCCGTCACGGCCAGTTTGGCCCGCGGCGACAACGGCTCCGTGTTGCCTGCCATCGTCCTAGATCCTCCTTGCATCGGTCCGCGCCCAGCCTATCGATGTCCGCCGCACCGACCGCACCGCGGCACCACGGGAACTCCCCGGCCCCGGCGGAACGTACGCTTGCCGCCATGCGAAACCGCCCGATCCCCGGCAGTTCCGGACTCGTCCGTGAGATGAGTCTGCTCGGCGACCCGTTGCTCCACCGGCCCTGCGAGGACGTCACCGATTTCGGCCCGTCGCTCGCGAAGCTGATCGAGGACATGTTCGCCACGATGTACGCCGCACAGGGTGTCGGGCTCGCCGCCAACCAGATCGGCGTCCCGCTCAAGGTGTTCGTCTACGACTGCCCGGACGACGACGATGTCCGCCATCTGGGACACGTGGTCAATCCCGAACTGGTCGAGGCGGACGGACTCACCGTACGCGGACCGGAGGGCTGTCTGTCACTTCCGGGTCTGGAAGCGGGCACGGAACGCTTCGACCACGCGGTCGTCGAGGGCTTCACGATGACCGGCGAGCCGGTCCGGATCGCCGGGACGGGATGGTTCGCCCGGTGCCTCCAGCACGAGTGCGACCACCTGGAGGGCACCGTCTACCCCGACCGGCTGACCGGGCTGCGGCGCTCCCGGCTGCTGCGCGCGGCGCGCCGGGCGCCCTGGGCGCGGCGGGGCTGAGCGACACCGGGCGCCGCAGCCCGGCATCCCATGGCCTCAGAATCCCGGGCCGCCCTTGACGTCGCGGTCGCCCGCCTCCGCCAGCCGCCCCCACAGCAGATCGGCGAGGCTGCTCACCAGCCGCTCGCGGGAGCAGGGCCGGTCGGCGAGCCACCAGTCGCCCGCCGCGTGCATCATGCCGACGATCCCGTGGCCCCAGATGCGGGCCATCTGCTCGCTGTCCGGCCCCAGATCGACCCGCTCGACGATCACCTGGCCCAGCTCCTCGCCGAGGCGGCGCAGCAGCGGTGCGGAGTGCCGGCCGACGTCGAAGCCCTGCTCGGGGGAGAGGGAGGCGTCGGCGGTGTCGGCCGCTCCGTCGGCGGGGTGCATCAGGAAGCGGTAGACCTGCGGGCGGGCCTCGATCGCGGCGAGATAGGTGTCGAGCGTGGCCTCCACCCGTGCCCGCCGCTCGGCGGGAGCGTCCAGGGCTGCGCGCAACGCGCTGAGCAGGGCGTCGGTGTGGCGCTTGGCCAGCGCGCGGTAGAGGCCGCCCTTGTCCCCGAAGTGGCGGTAGAGGATCGGCTTGGTGATCCCGGCCTCGGCGGCGATGGCGTTCATCGAGGCCTGCGGTCCGTCCCTGAGCACCACCCGGTCCGCCGCTTCCAGCAACTCGCGGCGACGACGCTCGGCCGCGGTCCGCTGTCGCTCGGAGCTTCGTGCGGTCTCCATGTCGTCTCTCCCACCCCTGGCCACGCGATGCCGTCGCATCGCTCCTGCACGCCCGCGCAACGTAACACTCCACGAGGCGGGCGCCGGATCGGCTCCATGGCAGTTGACAGTGCCTACTTGCCGGTAACAGACTGTGGTTACCGCAAGTAACGCATGGTTTTCGCCGCAGTGCCTGGAGGGGAAACATGGCCGAGTTCACGCTTGAGCTCAACGACGACCAGAAGCAGGTCAAGGAGTGGCTCCACGGCTTCGCGGCGGATGTCATCCGCCCCGCCGCCGCCGAGTGGGACGAGCGTGAGGAAACGCCCTGGCCCGTCATCCAGGAGGCGGCCAAGGTCGGCATCTACTCCCTGGACTTCTACGCCCAGCAGTTCTTCGACCCTACGGGTCTGGGCATCCCCATGGCTATGGAAGAGCTCTTCTGGGGCGACGCGGGCATCGCCCTGTCGATCGTCGGTACGGGCCTGGCGGCCGTCGGCGTCCTGGCCAACGGCACCGAGGAGCAGATCGGCACCTGGATCCCGCAGATGTACGGCGACGCCGACGACGTGAAGGTCGCCGCCTTCTGCTCCTCCGAGCCCGACGCCGGATCCGACGTCGCCTCGATGCGCACCCGGGCCGTCTACGACGAGGCCAAGGACGAGTGGGTCCTCAACGGCACCAAGACCTGGGCGACCAACGGCGGCATAGCCAACGTCCACGTCGTCGTCGCCGTCGTCGACCCCGACATCGGCTCCAAGGGCCACGCCTCCTTCATCGTGCCGCCGGACACCCCCGGCCTCTCCCAGGGCCAGAAGTTCAAGAAGCACGGCATCCGCGCCTCCCACACCGCCGAGGTGGTCCTGGAGGACGTCCGCGTCCCCGGGCACTGCCTGCTCGGCGGCAAGGAGAAGCTCGACGAGCGCCTCGCCCGCGCCCGGGAGCGCGCCAAGGCGGGCGGCGAGCGGGTGAAGAACGCGGCGATGGCCACCTTCGAGGCCTCCCGTCCGGCCGTCGGCGCCATGGCCGTCGGTACCGCCCGCGCCGCCTACGAGGTCGCCCTCGACTACGCGAAGACCCGCAGCCAGTTCGGCCGCCCGATCATCGACAACCAGGGCATCGCCTTCCAGCTCGCCGACATGCGCACCCGCATCGACGCGGCCCGGCTGCTGGTCTGGCGCGCCTCCTGGATGGCCACCACCGGCAAGCCGTTCACCTCGGCCGAGGGCTCCATGTCGAAGCTGTACGCGAGCGAGACCGCCCGGGACGTCACCGCGCAGGCGATCCAGATCCTCGGCGGCAACGGCTTCACCCGGGAGTACCCCGTCGAGCGCATGCACCGCGACGCGGCCATCTACACCATCTTCGAGGGCACCAGCGAGATCCAGCGCCTGGTGATCGCCCGCACGCTCTCGGGCATGCCGATCCGCTAGCGGAGAAGCGGACAGCGGACCGCGGATATACGGAAGGGCAGCCGGGGACACGGATCCCCGGCCGCCCTTCCCCGTGCGCTCAGCCCGGCAGGTGCGCCTCGATCGCCGCCACGACCTCCGTGGACTCCGGCTCCGAGCGCGGCCGGATCCGGGCCACCGGCTCACCGGCCGGCGAGATCACGAACTTCTCGAAGTTCCACTGGACGTCCCCGGCCTCCCCGTCCGCGTCCGCCAGCCGCGTCAGCTCCGTGTACAGCGGGTGCCGGCCGTCGCCGTTGACGTCGGTCTTCTCCAGCAGCGGGAAGCTGACCCCGTACGTCGTCGAGCAGAACGTCTGGATCTCCTCCGCGCTGCCCGGCTCCTGCCCGGCGAACTGGTTGCACGGGACGCCGAGCACGGTCAGGCCCCGGTCCCCGTAGTTCTGCTGCAGCCGCTCCAGGCCCTCGTACTGCGGGGTGAGTCCGCACTTGGAGGCCACGTTGACCACCAGGACGGTCCGGCCGCTGTACGCGCCCAGCGTGGTCGGCTCGCCCGTGAGGGTGCGCAGCGGAATGTCGTGCAGCGTCATGAAGCTCTCCCTGTTCCTTGCGTGGTGCCGCTCATTGTGCCGCCCACCGCTCACGGAGCGGCGAGCTCCTTGTAGTAGAAGGTCGTCGGCTTCAGGCTGCCCGCCGGATCGGCCGCGTATCCCGGCACGCTCCCGACCTCTTTCCACCCCGCCTTGCAGTAGACCTGCTCGGCCAGACTGCCGGTCTCGGTGTCCAGGACCAGCAGCGTGATGCCCTCGGTCGCCGCGTACGCCTCCACCGCCGCGAGCAGCGCTCCGCCGAGCCCCTGCCCGCGTGCCGACGGGCGGACCATCAGCTTGGCGACCTCCGCGCGGTGCCGGGCGTTCGGCAGCGGGGCGCGGACCAGGGCGATCGTCCCGGAGACCCGGCCGCCCTCGCGGGCGATCCAGATGCCGATACTCCCGGCCTCCACGGAGGCGGCCCGCTCCCGCCACCAGATGGCGGCCGTCTCCCGGTCCAACGGGGCCAGGAAGCCGACCGAGGACCCCTCGTCGACGGTCTCGACCAGCAGGCCGGCCAGGTCGTCGGCGTACGTGACCAGCTCGGGGGCGGACACATGGACGATCTCGGTCATGGGCGGGGTCCTTTCGCGGGGGAACGGTCGAGGGGAGGGAGTCCGGGGCGCGGGTCAGGGCAGGACGACCAGCAGGGCGTAGCGTGCCCGCCCCGGCCCCGCGCAGTGGAAGCGGGACGGGCCGTGCAGCCTGAAGCGGAGGCAGTCCCCGGTGCGCACGGTGTGCGTCACCTCGGCGACCGTCACCTCCACCGTGCCTTCCCGTACCCAGATGTGCTGCTCGACACCGGGCACGGGCGCGTTCTCGTAGGCGATCGACGCACCCGGTTCGAGGACGGACTCGACGACCTCTGCGCGCAGCCCGGGATGCGGCGGCGAGACCGACCTCCGGACGAACCCGGCCGCCTCGTCGCGCCAGACCGTCTGCCGGGCCGCGGGCACCAGGGGCGGGGGCTCGGCCTCCACCTCCATGAGCAGCCGGGACATCGTCCGGCCGTAGACCGTGCACAGCCGCCCGAGCAGCGTGGCGGTCGGGCTCACCTCGCAGCGCTCCAGCCGCGACAGCGTCGACCGGCTCACCCCGCTGCGGCGGGCCAGCTCGTCCAGGGACCAGCCGTGCTCGGTGCGCAGGTCCGCCAGTCGCACGGCGAGCCGGACGCCCATGGGATCCGGCTCCTCGATCGCATCTCCCATATTCGGGATCGTATCCCTGATCGGGGAAGGTTTTCTAGGTCCTGTCGTCAAACTGCCGTCGTCGCCCGAAGCGCGGCAGACGGCAGTTCGACGACAGGACCTAGGGGGACCCGGTCCGTGCCCCGTCCCGGTCCGCCGGTGCGGGCGTCAGCCGGACCGTGACCACGTACGCCACCACCACCGCCACGATCACCAGAGGCATCAGTGTGAGCCCCTCCTTGCCCAGCAGCAGCGTCGCCAGGAGCACCGAGGTCATCGGCAGCCGCAGCATCGCCACGCACATGGCCCCGATGCCCATCGCGAACCCCGCCGTGAGATGCAGCCCCGGCAGGTGGGACAGCGCGACACCGCCCACCGCGCCCACGAACATCGCGGGAAAGACCGGGCCGCCCCGGAAACAGCTCAACGAGGCGCAGTACGCGAGCGACTTGCAGACGATGAGCAGGACGAGCGCGCCGACCGAGTACTCCGCGCTCTCGGACAGGAAGTGGCCCAGTTCGTGCTCGCCCGAATACAGCACCTGGGAACCGTCCTTGCCCGACGTCTCGGCGTACACCAGCGCCAGCGCGCCGACGACCAGGCCCATCACCGCCGTGCCCACCACCGTCCGCCGCGCCACGCGTTCCTGGAGGGCCAGCGAGAGCCGGCGGATACCCGCACCCGCGAAGGCCGCCGCGACACCGAGCACCAGCGCCCACCCGAACCCGGCGGCATCGGGGCTCGTCGCCGACGGCACCTCGCCCAGCGTCAGGGAGTACGTCCCCAGGCCCGTCCAGGAGCCCAGCCCCGTGAAGATCAGCGCGCCGATGCCCGCCGAGAGCAGCCCGGGCACCAGGACCACGCCCAGCATCGGCCCGGCCAGACCCGCCACCTCCATCAGCAGGAACGCGCCCAGCAGCGGCGACCCCAGCAGGGCGCTCACCGCGGCGAAGCTCCCCGACGCCCCGACCAGGGACCGCGCATCCGGTGCCAGGTCCCGCTTGATACGCCCCGCCGCCCAGACGGCCAGCCCGCCGCCCAGCGCGATCAGGGGCGCCTCCGGCCCCAGCACCGCGCCCACGCCCAGCGAGACGAGCGCCGCGAGCACGATCCCGGGCAGATCCGCCGCGGGCGGGGCGCCGGTGGACACCAGCCCCTCCGCCGGCCGGTGCCCGCCCCCGCCCGGCAGCCGGCGCACGACGAGCCCGACCAGGAGCCCGGCGACGCCAAGCAGCGGAACGGGCCACCACGACGGGGTCGCCTCGAACCCCAGCGCCTTCGGCAGCTCCGTGTACGTGAGCGACTGGAGCTCCGAGACCAGCGCCAGGAAACCGAACGCGACCGCGGAGACCGGCACCCCGAGAACGGCCGCCATCAGCAGCAGCACCGCGTACTTCCGCGTGCGGACCGCCGCGTACGGGTCCTCCGGCGCGGTGGCGGGGGTGACCGGGGGCGTGGTCGGCATGGGCGCGGCTCCTCGGCGTGACGACGGTAGGGAAAGGGGCGCCCCCGGCCGTCGGGCAGGGGGACACCCCACCCGGCCGTCGGACATCGGAAGAGGGCATCCCCCACGGCTCCACGCCGGGATACCACGCGGCGGCGGGCCGGGCCGCCCGCCGCCGCCGGGAACACACCCTCCGGCGCGGAAGGTCAGCCGCCCGGCCCCGGAAGACCGTCCGCGCCGGAGGTGCCGTTCGCGCCGGCCGCGGGCAGCCGGCCCGCGGCCACCGCGTCGACCAGTGCCCGGTGGTCCAGCTCGTTGCGGTCCGCGTACGACTCCGAGAACGTGGCGATCGCCCGGTCGAAGACGTCCTTGCCGCCCAGATAGCCGGCGATGGCGATCCGGTCCCCGGACCGGGCATGGGCGCGGGCCAGCGTGGCCCCGCACACCTCGCCGAACGCCCGCATCCCCTTCGGCGGCATCGACTCCGGTTCGGCGATGCCCTTCCAGTCGCGCAGCTGGCGTACGTAGAAGTCCCGGCTCCGGCCGTCGATGCCGTCGGCCCGCTCCCAGCCCAGGAAGATGTCACCGGCCGCCTGCATCAGGCGCTGCCCCGCGACCACCCGTTCGCCCTGGTTCGCATACCGGCTCGCCCCGGTGAACTCCGCCAGCACCGAGGGACCGGCCTCCTTGGCCTGGAGCAGCAGCGGATCCCCGCCGTCCCGGCCGAGCAGCAGGACGATCCAGCACCGGGTGCCGACACTGCCCACACCGACGACCTTCCGGGCCACGTCCACCAGCGCGAAGTCCTCCAGCAGACTGCGCCGATCGGGTGGCAGGCTGCGTGCGTACCCCGCCAGCATGGAGCCGAACTGCCGGAACACCGCGTCCCGGTCCACCCCCGGCGTCAGATCGGTCAGCGGGACGACCATCGGGGGATCCGCCGCGATCCGCAGCCGCCCGTCGACCACCTCGGCGAGCTTCCCGAACGCCTGAAGGCTGTCCCGGGACCGGGCCTTCCCCAACGCCCGGTCGACATTCCTGCGCCCTCGTCCGCCCAACTGTTCCGCGGCCACCGTGCGCAGCCGCTCAGCATCCGTCCGCGCGTACCAGACGTCCAGATTGCGCATGCCCGCGAACCGGACCATCGCCTCCCGGTAAGAGCGGACCGTGGCCCGGACGACCCCGGCCCGCTCCCGGAGCGTGAAGCCGTTCGCCCGCCCCGCGATGACGAGGCTCGCCGCGAGCCGTTTGACGTCCCACTCCCAGGGCCCCGGGAGCGTCTCGTCGAAGTCGTTGATGTCGAAGAGGAGATTCCGCTCGGGGGAGGCCAGCAGCCGGAAGTTCAGCAGATGGGCGTCACCGCACAACTGCGCCCTGATTCCCGACACCGGGGTGCCGGCCAGGTCGGCGGCCATCAGCGCGGCCGCTCCCCGGTAGAAGCGGAACGGGGACTCCGTCATCCGGGCATAGCGGATCGGGACCAGCTCGGGAACCCGGTCCGCCGACTGGGCTTCGAGGACGGTCAGCGGATCGGGGCGGCGCGGCGACGGGGAGAACTCCGCATGGCCCGACCGGGGCGCCTCACGGCGGGCGGCCTTGCCCAGTGCCGCCCGTTCGGCCGGTGTCGCGTGCGGTGCGGCGCGCAGCGGCGCCTCGGCTTCCCGGTCCATGACGTGGCTCCTTCCGGCCTTCCTCAGGCCTGTTCGGCGATCCGGCGCTCACGGTCGCGGCGGAGGCGGACCCGCTGCCAGATCGCCCGCTGGGCCTTGAGCGCGAACGCGCCCACCACGATCAGCACGAGGATGTTGACGAAGAGCTGGATGGCCGAGCCCCGTACGTCGGACCAGCTGGTGTACGCGGTGGAGACGGCGATGTCCGCGGCGGCCGGGATCGTCGTCACGGAGATGAACACCCCGAGCAGAGCACTGGTCCTGGCCTCGGTGAGCGACACGATCCCGACGATCCCGGCCAGGGTGGCGACAGCGACGGAGAAGAAGTTCGGCGTGTTGATGAGGTTGGAGACGGGCCGCAGCCCCCGGTCGAACGCCTCCGACTCCAGCCCGAAACCCCGGATGAGGAGGGCGAAGAGGAAGGTCACCACGATGGTGAGGAGGAAGCCGACGCCCAGGGCGGCCAGCCCGCTGCGCACCATGGACCGGTGGCGCCGGTCGATCCCCAGCGCCACACTGACGATGGCTCCGTACTCCGGCCCGACGACCATCGCCCCGACGATCAGGATCTGCGAGTTGGTGACGATGCCGACCGACCCGATCAGCCCGGCGATGACCAGGTACAGGTAGAAGCTCGGCGGATACCGGCCCCCGGACCTGATGCGTGCCTCGACCTGTTCCCAGACCGGGGCCCGGCTCAGCGGCCCCAGCTCGCGCTGCCCGCCCTCGGTGGCCGCACCGGAGAAGGCCATGTCGACGGGTTCGATGACGAGGGAGCCCCGCTGGTCGAGACGGACGGCGCGCAGTCGGCGCAGCACGTCGTTGGCCGCCCCCGTCAGTACGTCGCAGGCGATGGCATCGCCGTCGGGGCGGCGGGCGGCATCGCGCTGGACGATCAGGTTGAGCACGCACGGGTCGGCCGAGAGAAGGCCGACGACCTCGTCGGTCAGGTCCGGCGGGCTCACCGCGCGGATGTGGATCATGTCCATCCCGGCACCTCCGCGGCTCCCTGCCCCGTCGCACGGAGCTGTGCCCGGCGGGCGGCCCGGGGCTCACTCCAGTAACGCGGCACCGGCACCGTTCGGCAAACCGGCGGTCACCCGCACGGGCCGGGGCACCGGGGCCGCAGGCGGCCGCCCGCCCGGGCTGGGATCATGAAGGGGTGGACACCCCCGACACACCCGATGCCTTCCCCGAACCGCTGCCCGGGGCCGACGAAGCGGTCCGCGAGGAGAGGGCCACCGACGGCGGGCCGCCGGAGGGCCGCCGCCTCGTCCGCTGCCGTCTCTGCGGCCGGCCCCTGACCGGGGCCGACTCGCGGCGGGCCGGCCTCGGCCCGTCCTGCGACGCCAAGCTGCACCCGGCGCCGCCGGACATCCGCACCCGCCGCCACGAGGTCGACCAGGACCCGCTGCCGGGCACGTGAGCCGGACGGGTCTACTGCTCCAGCCGCCGGAAAAGACCCTCCTGCACCACCGACACCAGCAGCTGCCCCGAACGGTCGTAGATCCGCCCCCGAGCCAGGCCCCGCCCGCCCGTCGCGATCGGCGACTCCTGGTCGTACAGGAACCACTCGTCCGCCCGGAACGGCCGGTGGAACCACATGGCATGGTCCAGGGACGCCATGTCGAAGCCGCGCGGGCCCCACAGCGGCTCCACCGGGATACGGACCGCGTCCAGCAGCGTCATGTCGCTCGCGTACGTCAGCGCGCAGGTGTGCACCAGCGGGTCGTCGCCCAGCGGGCCCACCGCCCGCATCCACACCGCGCTGCGCGGATCGGCGTCCTGGATCTCGTCCTTCGTCCAGCGCAGCCGGTCGACGTAGCGGATGTCGAAGGGCTGACGGCGGGCCATCCGCTCCAGCGCCTCCGGCAGCGCCCCCAGGTGCTCGCGCACCTCCTCGGCGACCGTCGGCAGCTCCTCCGGGTCCGGCACGATCCGGGCGGGCGGCAGTTGGTGTTCAAAGCCCGCCTCCTCGGGGCGGTGGAAGGACGCCGTCAGGTTGAAGATCGTCCGGCCCTCCTGGACCGCCGTCACCCGCCGGGTGGTGAAGGACCGGCCGTCCCGCACCCGCTCCACCTGGTAGACGATCGGCACTCCGGGGCGTCCCGGCCGCAGGAAGTAGGCGTGCAGCGAGTGCACCGGCCGCTCCCCGTCGGTCGTCCGGCCCGCCGCCACCAGCGCCTGGCCCGCGACCTGCCCGCCGAAGACCCGTTGCAGGGACTCCTCCGGGCTGCGGCCCCGGAAGATGTTGACCTCGATCGGCTCCAGGTCGAGAAGATCGACCAGATGCTCGGCCGGGTTCGTCATGCCGTACCTCTCCCGTTGCGCGTCGGAGTCCGGTTCACAGCTGGCCGACCTCGGTGACCCGGACGACCGCCCGGCCCTCCTCGTCGGACGCCGCGAGGTCCACCTCGGCCTTGATGCCCCAGTCGTGATCGCCCGCCGGATCGGCGAACGCCTGCCAGACCCGCCACAGCCCGTGCGCCGGGTCCTCCTCGATCTTCAGCAGCTTCGGGCCGCGCGCGTCCGGACCGGTCCCGATCTCCTCGTGCGCGTCCCAGTACGCGTCCAGGGCCTCGCCCCACGCGTCCTCGTCCCACCCGGAGTCACCGTCCAGCTCGCCCAGCGCACCGGCCCGGTCCAGCGCGGCCAGCTCCACCCGGCGGAACATCGCGTTGCGCACCAGCACCCGGAAGGCGCGCGCGTTCGCCGTGACCGGCTTGACCTCGTCCGCCTTCTCCTGCGCCTGCTCCGCGGTCTCCACCTCGGGGTTGGCCAGCTGCTCCCACTCGTCCAGCAGACTGGAGTCCACCTGACGCACCATCTCGCCCAGCCAGGAGATCAGGTCCTGGAGGTCCTCCGACTTCACGTCGTCCGGGATCGTGTGCTCCAGCGCCTTGTACGCGCTCGCCAGATACCGCAGCACGATGCCCTCGGTCCGGGCCAGCTCGTAGTGCGAGGTGAACTCCGTGAACGTCATGGCGCGCTCGTACATGTCCCGGATCACCGACTTCGGCGACACCGGGTGGTCGTTCACCCACGGGTGGCTCGTGCGGTACACGTCGTACGCGTGCCACAGCAGCTCGCTCAGCGGCTTCGGGTACGTGACCTCCTGGAGCCGCTCCATCCGCTCCTCGTACTCGACCCCGTCCGCCTTCATCTGCCCCACGGCCTCGCCGCGCGCCTTGTTCTGCTGCGCGGCCAGGATCTGCCGGGGATCGTCCAGCGTCGACTCGACGACCGACACCATGTCCAGCGCGTACGACGGCGATTCGGCGTCCAGCAGGTCGAACGCGGCCAGCGCGAACGTGGACAGCGGCTGGTTCAGCGCGAAGTCCTGCTGGAGGTCGACCGTCAGCCGCACGATCCGGCCCTCGGCGTCCGGGGTGTCCAACTGCTCCACCACCCCGCCGTCCAGCAGCGAACGGTAGATGGCGATGGCCCGCCGGATGTGCCGCAGCTGCGCCCGGCGCGGCTCGTGGTTGTCCTCCAGCAGGTGCCGCATCGCCTCGAACGCGTTGCCCGGGCGGGCGATGACCGCGAGGAGCATCGTGTGGGTGACCCGGAAACGGGAGGTCAGCGGCTCCGGCTCGGACTGGATCAGCTTGTCGAACGTCGACTCCGACCAGGCGACGAAGCCCTCGGGGGCCTTCTTGCGGACCACCTTGCGCTTCTTCTTCGGGTCGTCGCCCGCCTTCTTCAGCGCCTTCTCGTTCTCGATGACGTGCTCGGGGGCCTGCGCTACGACGAACCCGGCCGTGTCGAACCCGGCCCGCCCGGCCCGGCCCGCGATCTGGTGGAACTCCCGCGCCCGCAGGGTCCGCACCCGGTTCCCGTCGTACTTGGTGAGCGCCGTGAACAGCACCGTACGGATGGGGACGTTGACGCCCACGCCGAGCGTGTCCGTCCCGCAGATCACCTTCAGCAGACCCGCCTGCGCCAGCTTCTCCACCAGCCGGCGGTACTTCGGCAGCATCCCCGCGTGGTGCACCCCGATGCCGTGGCGTACGTAACGGGAGAGGTTCTGGCCGAACTTGGTGGTGAAGCGGAAGCTGCCGATCAGATCGGCGATCTTCTCCTTCTCCTCCTTCGTGCACATGTTGATGCTCATCAGCGACTGCGCCCGCTCCACGGCCGCCGCCTGAGTGAAGTGCACGATGTAGACCGGCGACTGCCGGGTGTCCAGCAGCTCGGTGAGCGTCTCGGTGATCGGCGTGAAGCGGTATTCGTAGCTCAGCGGCACCGGGCGGGTCGCCGAGCGCACCACCGAGGTGGGGCGGCCGGTACGGCGCGTCAGGTCCTTCTCGAACATCGAGACATCGCCGAGCGTCGCCGACATCAGCACGAACTGCGCCTGCGGCAGCTCCAGCAGCGGAATCTGCCAGGCCCAGCCCCGGTCCGGCTCGGCGTAGAAGTGGAACTCGTCCATCACGACCTGGCCGATGTCGGCGTACTTGCCGTCGCGCAGCGCGATGGAGGCCAGCACCTCGGCCGTACAGCAGATCACCGGGGCGTCCGCGTTGACCGAGGCGTCACCGGTGAGCATGCCGACGTTCTCGGTGCCGAAGAGCTTGCACAGGTCGAAGAACTTCTCCGACACCAGCGCCTTGATCGGAGCCGTGTAGAAGGTGACCTTGTCCTGGGCCAGCGCCGTGAAGTGCGCGCCCGCCGCCACCAGGCTCTTGCCCGAGCCGGTCGGGGTGGACAGGATCACGTTCGCCCCGGAGACCACCTCGATCAGCGCCTCCTCCTGAGCCGGGTACATCGTGATGCCCTGGCTCTCGGTCCATGAGGAAAAAGCCTCGAAGAGGGCGTCAGGGTCGGCGGTCTGGGGAAGCTGGTCGATGAGGGTCACGCCCCCATCTTGCCTGTCTTCCGGCCGGATGAGGGAACCGGCCGACGCGACCAAGATCATGGGCGATACGCTGCGGACTCAACCTGCCCGCACCGTACCGGTGATGGGCGTACGAACCACTGGGGGCGGGACAGACCATGATGGGACCGGCACACTCTCTGTCAGGGGCAGCGGCCTGGCTGGGGGTGGGTGCGGCGGCCGCCGCCGCGGGCCACACGATGCCCTGGCCCGTCCTCGTCGTCGGGGCGCTGATCTGCGCGGGAGCCGCGCTCGCCCCCGACCTCGACCACAAGTCCGCGACCATCTCGCGCGCCTTCGGCCCCGTCTCCAAAGCCCTCTGCGAGATCGTCGACAAGCTCTCCTACGCCGTCTACAAAGCCACCAAGAGCCCCGGGGACCCCCGCAGGACCGGCGGACACCGCACCCTCACCCACACCTGGCTGTGGGCCGTACTCATCGGAGGCGGCTGCTCCGTGGCCGCGATCACTGGCGGCCGCTGGGCCGTCCTCGTGATCCTCTTCGTCCACCTCGTGCTCGCCGTCGAGGGCCTGCTCTGGCGGGCCGCCCGCGTCTCCAGCGACGTCCTGGTGTGGCTGCTCGGCGCGACCAGCGCGTGGATCCTGGCCGGCGTCCTGGACAAGCCCGGCCACGGGGCCGACTGGCTGTTCGACGCCCCCGGCCAGGAGTACATGTGGCTCGGCCTGCCGATCGTGCTGGGCGCCCTCGTCCACGACATCGGCGACGCCCTGACCGTCTCGGGCTGCCCGATCCTGTGGCCCATCCCGATCGGCCGCAAGCGCTGGTACCCGATCGGCCCGCCGAAGGCCATGCGCTTCCGGGCCGGCAGCTGGGTGGAGATGAAGGTACTGATGCCCGCCTTCATGGTCCTCGGGGGAGTGGGCGGGGCCGCCGCCCTCAACTACATATGACGCACCGGGCGGCCGGCCGGCGGGCAGCCCGTCCGGTGTCCTTCCGGCGGGCGGCGCGCTCCACCCCGTAGCACCATGGGCGCATGCTGCTCGCCGAGCTCGCCCAGGTGTCCCTGGAGGTCGCCGCAACCTCCGCCCGGTCCAAGAAGGTGGCGCTCCTCGCCGGACTCTTCCGGGACGCCGGACCCGAGGACGTCCCCGTCGTCATCCCGTACCTCGCCGGACGGCTGCCCCAGGGCCGGATCGGCGTGGGGTGGCGCTCCCTCGGGGACCCGGTGGAGCCCGCGGCGGAACCCACCCTCACCGTCACCGGCGTCGACGCCGGGCTGACCGCCCTCGCCGCCGTCTCGGGCCCCGGCTCCCAGGCCCGGCGCAAGGAGCACCTGCGCGCCCTCTTCGCCGCCGCCACCGAGGACGAACAGCGCTTCCTGCGGGCCCTGCTCACCGGCGAGGTGCGCCAGGGGGCCCTGGACGCCGTCGCGGCCGACGCCCTGGCCCGTGCCGCCGACGCCCCGCCCGCCGACGTCCGGCGCGCCGTGATGCTCGCCGGATCGCTCCAGGAGGTCGCCGGTGTCCTCCTCGCGGACGGGCCCGAGGCGCTCGCCGCCTTCCGGCTCACCGTCGGACGTCCCGTCCAGCCGATGCTGGCGCACACCGCCGCCTCGGTCGGCGAGGCCCTCGACAGACTGGGAGCGTGCGCGGTCGAGGAGAAGCTCGACGGCATCCGGGTGCAGGTCCACCGCGACGGCGACCGCATCCGCGCCTACACCCGGAGCCTCGACGACATCACCGAACGGCTGCCCGAGCTGACCGCCGCCGTCGCGGCCCTCCCGGCCGGCCGCTTCATCCTGGACGGCGAGGTGATCGCCCTGGGGGAGGACGGTCGGCCCCGGCCCTTCCAGGAGACCGCCTCCCGGGTGGGCTCGCGGCGGGACGTGGCGGAGGCGGCGGCGCACGTGCCCGTCGTCCCGGTCTTCTTCGACGCGCTCCTCGTCGACGACGAGGACCTGCTAGACCTGCCCTTCACCGACCGCCACGCCGCCCTGGCCCGGCTCCTCCCCGAGGACCTGCGGGTCCGCCGCGCCCTCGTTCCCGACGCGGAGGACGAGCGGGCCCGCGCGGCGGCCGACGCGTTCCTCGCCGACACCCTGGAACGCGGCCACGAGGGCGTCGTCGTCAAGGACCTCGCCGCCGCCTACAGCGCGGGCCGCCGGGGCGCGTCCTGGCTGAAGGTGAAGCCCGTGCACACCCTGGACCTGGTGGTGCTGGCCGTTGAACGGGGCAGCGGCCGACGCACCGGCAAGCTCTCCAACCTGCACCTGGGCGCCCGCCGCCCGGACGGTACGTTCGCGATGCTCGGCAAGACCTTCAAGGGGCTCACGGACGCCTTGCTGGACTGGCAGACCCAGCGCCTGGGCGAGCTGGCCACCGACGACGACGGCCACGTCGTCACCGTACGCCCGGAACTCGTCGTGGAGATCGCCTACGACGGACTCCAGCGCTCCACCCGCTACCCCGCAGGGGTCACCCTCCGCTTCGCCCGCGTCCTGCGCTACCGCGACGACAAGACCGCCCAGGAGGCGGACACCGTGGAGACGGTGCTGTCCCGGCAGCGCTGAGCGCGCCCCTTTCCCGAAGGGGCGCGCTCGTGCACGGCCCGGCGGCTCAGTGCTTGATGACCGTCGCCGCCGTGTGCTCCTTGATCTGCTCGGGCGTCAGATACACGTCCGTGTACTCGAAGTCCCGCAGCGTCGCCGGTTTGCGGGACTGGAACCCGGTCCGTACGAAGTCGTCACCGGCGACCGCGTTCAGCATCCAGTTCGTCATGACCCGGGTCTTCGCCACGTTCGTCCGCAGTGCCGACCAGTGGTAGCCCCGGGCCACCGCCTGCGCGGGCATCCCGCGCAGCTCGATGCCCAGCGGCTTGGACACGGCGTCCCTGCCGCCGAGGTCCACGACGAGCCCCAGATCCTTGTGCACGTAGTCCTTGAGCGGCTCGTGGCGCACCGAGGCGATCAGGTTGTCCGCCAGCACCCGGCCCTGGCGCATCGCGTGCTGTGCGGTGGGCGGGCAGACCGCCCCGTCGCCCTTCGCCAGATCGGGCACCGCGGCCGCGTCGCCGAGCGAGAACACCCCGTCCGCGCCCGGCAGTTGCATCTGCGGGGTCACGGCGAGCCGGCCGCGTACCGTCTCCGCGCCGAGCGTGGCGACCAGCGGACTCGCGGCCACCCCGGCGGTCCAGATCAGCGTCCGGCAGGGCAGCACCCGGCCGTCGGTGAACGTGACCTCCTCCGGCCCCGCCTCGGCGATCGACACCCCGAGCGACACCTCGATGTTCCGCTTGCGCAGCACCTCCAGCGCGGCCTGCCCGAGCTTGTCGCCGAGCTCCGGCATCAGCTTGGGCGCGATGTCGATCAGATGCCACTTGATCAGGCGAGGGTCAAGACGCGGATAGTGCTTCACCGCGTTGGTCGTCAGACGCTGGAGGCAGGCGGCCGTCTCCGTGCCGGCGTAACCGCCGCCGACCACGACGAACTGGAGCCGGGAGGCCCGCTCGGCCTCGTCGTGACTGGCGTCCGCCAGGTCCAGCTGGGCGATGACGTGGTCGCGGACGTACGCGGCCTCGGCCAGCGTCTTCATCCCCCGGGCGTTGTCCAGCAGCCCGGGAATGTCGAAGGTGCGGGTGACGCTGCCCGCCGCCAGCACGAGGTAGTCGTACGGCTCGTTCACGATCTCGTCCGTGATCTTCCGGATCACACAGACCTTCGCCTGCGTGTCCACGCCGATCGCCCCGCCCGGCACGATCCTGGTCCGGTGACGGCGGCTGCGGCGCAGCGACACCGCCACGGACTGCGGCGTGAGCACCCCGGAGGCCACCTGGGGGAGCAGCGGCAGATACAGCTGGTAGGAGAACGGCGTGACGAGCGTGATCTGGGCCTCGCCCGGAGCGAGCCTGCGCTCCAGACGGCGTACGCACTCGACGCCTGCGAAGCCGGCGCCGACGACGAGAATCCTGGGTGGTGCCACGGTCTGCGTCCCTTCTCGGGCTTGCGTGGTTCTGCGCTCGCCTGCCCCGTTTACCGGGTGATTCACCCTCATCCTCACCGGAGGCTCCGGCATCCGCCTCCTGGCAGGGGTGAAACGGGGCCCGGTCAGAGGGGCGGGGCGGCCGCCAGCTCCCGCAGCCAGTAGGCGCCCTCGGCGTCCCCGGCCACGCCCGGACCACCTGGCGGTACGGGGAACATCCGCCCCCACGAGGCGGCCCGGCCCAGCGCCGCCAGCCGCCACGCCAGGCTCACGGCACGGCGCAGCCCGGCCGCGGTGACACCCCCGCCGGTCCACGGCTCCAGGTAGGCGTCCCGCAGCCGGGGCAGTACCTCGGGACCACAGCGCTCACGGGCCGCCCGCGCGGGCACCAGCAGACTGCAGAACGGATGCCCGACCAGAGCGTCGCCCCAGTCGAAGAAGGCGTACCGCCCGGACACGGGCGCGAACACCTGCTTCTCGTGCAGATCGGCGTGGTCCAGCGAGTCCGCCACCCCCCGACGACGCCAGCTCCTCGCACCAGTCGGCCACCCGGGGCCGCAGCACCTCCAGCGCCACCCGGTCCTCCCGGGTCAGCGCGGCGTTCCCCGCGACCAGCCGGTCGAACAGCGCGGGCAGGTCGCGCGGCCGGGCCGCCGGAACCCCCAGCGCCTCGATCGCCTCCGCGTACGGGGTCAGCTCCCGCTGCATCGCGGCGTACTGGCGCAGCGGCTCCTCCCAGTAACCGGGGTCAGGGGCGCCGGGACGCCCGTCGAGGACCTCCGACAGCACCGGGCCGCCGTCCGGGGTCAGCGTCCAGCCCCGTGCCGCCTCGACGGCGAGCGGGGCCGGCACCCGGGCCGGGACCCAGCGCGCCAGCGCCTCCGTGAGCCCCGCCTCGAAGGCCGCGGCGGGCGGAACGGCCTTGAACCAGACGGGCGCGGGCCCGGCGACGGCCAGCCGCACCAGCACCGACCAGGGACGCAACCGCACCGCCCGGGGGCCCGTCTCCGTCAGCCCGTGAGCGGCGAGGCCCTCGGTCACCCAGGCGAGGGCCTCCGCCCGCCAGTCCGGGTCCTCCCAGGGCGTCACCGCGTCCGGGAAACGCCCCCGGTCCACGGTCGTGGTCGTGTCGGTCCCGGTCAGGTCTCTTCCGGTCACGGCGGTCGTGGTCGCGGTCGTGCCGGGGCCGGTCACGGCGGTCGTGGTCACGGCGTCCGGGGCCGCGTCGGGCATGGGCATCTCGTCTCCGCGCATCCGATCATGGGATCACCGGCCCCGGCGCGAGCGCACCGCAATTTCCGGGAACACCCGTTCCCGTCCTGCCCGGATCGGCTGTCCTTCCCCCTCCGGCCCCTGGAACGGCGGGAGTTCGGCCGCCCGCCCCGTGCGAGGATGCTGTGGTGACCACCTCGCCCTCCTCGCCCGTGGCCGACGACCCTCCCGTGTCTTCCGCGGACGACGCCCCGCCCCGCGACCAGGGGCTGAGCTCCCGGGCCGCGGCGGTCCTCGTCTTCGGGTCCTCCGCGGCGGTCCTCGTGGTCGAGATCGTCGCCCTGCGGCTGCTGGCCCCGTACCTCGGCCTCACCCTGGAGACCAGCACGCTGGTGATCGGCATCGCGCTGACCGCCATCGCCCTGGGCTCCTGGCTGGGCGGGCGCATCGCGGACCAGGTCGATCCCCACCGGCTCATCGCCCCCGCGCTCGGGGTGTCGGGCGTGGTCGTCGCGCTCACCCCGCTCCTGCTCCGTACCACCGCCGAGTGGTCTCCCGCGCTCCTCCTGCTGGTCGCGTCGGCGACCCTCCTGGTGCCGGGCGCGCTGCTCTCCGCGGTGACCCCGTTCGTGACGAAGCTGCGGCTCACCAGCCTCGCCGAGACCGGGACGGTCGTCGGGCGGCTGTCGGGCGTCGGCACCTTCGGAGCCATCGTCGGCACCGTGCTCACCGGGTTCGTCCTGGTCACGCGACTGCCCGTCAGCTCCATCCTGATCGGCCTCGGCACGCTGCTGGTGCTCGGGGCCGCCGTCACCGGCTGGCGGGCCCGGCGGTGGCGGCGCGCCACGGCCGTGGCCCTCGCCACCGTCGTGGCGGGCACCCTCGCCACCGGGTTCGCCCCCGGCGGCTGCGACGCGGAGACCCGCTACCACTGCGCCCGGGTCGTCGAGGACCCCGACCGGGACAGCGGGCGCACACTCGTCCTGGACGGCCTGCGCCACTCCTACGTCGACGTGGAGGATCCGGCGTACCTGAAGTTCGCGTACGTACGCGCCTTCGCCTCCGTGGTCGACACCGCCTTCCCCGAGGGCGAGCCGCTGACCGCCCACCACATCGGGGGCGGCGGCCTCACCTTCCCCCGCTACCTCGCGGCCACCCGCCCCGGGACCCGCAGTCTCGTCTCCGAGATCGACCCCGGGGTCGTCCGCATCGACCGCGACCGGCTCGGCCTCGGCCCCGCGGCCACGACCGGCATCGACGTACGCGTGGAGGACGGGCGACTGGGGCTGCGGCGGCTGGCCGAGAGCGGCCACGACTTGGTCGTCGGCGACGCCTTCGGAGGCGTCAGCGCGCCTTGGCACCTCACGACGTCCCAGGCGCTCAAGGACGTACGCCGGGCGCTCGACGCGGACGGCCTGTACGTCACCAACCTCATCGACCACGGCCGGCTCGCCTTCGCCCGTGCCGAGGTCGCCACCCTCGCCGCGACCTTCCCGCATGTCGCGCTGCTCGGGAAGCCCGCCGACATCGGCCTGGACCCCACGGCATCGAGCATCGGCGGCAACATGGTGGTCGTCGCCTCCGCCCGGCCGCTCGACGCCCCGGCCATCCAGGAAGCCATGGACGCCCGGGACGTCGGCTGGAGGATCGCCACCGGTGACACCCTCACCACCTGGACGGGGAACGCCCGGGTGCTCACCGACGACCACGCGCCCGTCGACCAGCTCCTCCAGCCCCACCCCGCCCCAGCGGCCCGGTGAGGCCCGAACGGGCCCGGCGAACCCGCCCGAACGCCTCGGTGACGCCCGAACGGCCCGGTGATCCCCGGCCGTTCGCGCGGGGATCACCGGGCCGTCCGGCCAACACGCCTCACCCGTGCCAGGACCGCCACAGCGACGCGTACGCGCCGCCCGCCGCCACCAGCTCGTCATGGCTGCCCAGTTCACTGATCCGGCCGTCCTCCACGACCGCGATCACATCCGCGTCGTGCGCGGTGTGCAGCCGGTGCGCGATCGCCACCACCGTACGGCCCTCCAGCACCCGGGCCAGGGAACGCTCCAGATGGCGGGCGGCCCGCGGGTCCAGCAGCGAGGTCGCCTCGTCCAGCACCAGCGTGTGCGGATCGGCCAGCACCAGCCGGGCCAGCGCGATCTGCTGCGCCTGGGCCGGGGTCAGCGCGAACCCGCCCGAACCGACCTCGGTGTCCAGCCCCTTCTCCAGCGCCTTCGCCCAGCCGTCCGCGTCGACCGCGGCCAGCGACGCCCACAGCTCGGCGTCCTCGGCCCCTTCCCTGGCCAGGCGCAGATTGTCCCGGAGCGAACCGACGAAGACATGGTGCTCCTGGTTGACCAGGGCCACATGCTCACGGACCCGCTCCGCCGTCATCCGCGACAACTCCGCCCCGCCGAGCGTCACCTCACCGGTGCGCGGTGCGTAGATCCCCGCCAGTAGCCGGCCCAGCGTCGACTTGCCCGCGCCGGACGGGCCCACCAGGGCGAGCCTGGTGCCCGGAGCCACGTCGAGCGACACCTTGTGCAGGACGTCGACACCTTCCCGGTACCCGAAGCGGACCTCGTCCGCCCGTACGTCCCGGCCGTCCGGGCCGACCTCGGCGTCGCCCGCGTCCGGCTCGATGTCCCGGACGCCGACCAGCCGGGCCAGCGACACCTGGGCCACCTGGAGCTCGTCGTACCAGCGCAGGATCAGACCGATCGGGTCGACCATCATCTGGGCCAGCAGCGCCCCCGTCGTCAGCTGCCCGACCGTCAGCCAGCCCTCCAGCACGAACCAGCCGCCGAGCAGCAGGACCGCGCCGAGGATCGTCACGTACGTCGCGTTGATGACGGGGAACAGCACCGAGCGCAGGAACAACGTGTACCGCTCCCACGCGGTCCATTCCTCGACCCGCCGGTCCGACAGCGCCACCCGGCGGCCGCCGAGGCGGTGCGCCTCCACGGTCCGCCCCGCGTCCACGGTCTCCGCGAGCATCGCGGCGACGGCGGCGTAACCGGCGGCCTCCGAGCGGTACGCGGAGGGGGCACGGCGGAAGTACCAGCGGCAGCCCACGATCAGCACCGGGAGCGCGATCAGCACGGCCAGCGCCAGCGGGGGAGCGGTCACCGTCAGCGCGCCGAGCAGCAGACCCGCCCACACGACCCCGATCGCCAGCTGCGGCACGGCCTCGCGCATCGCGTTCGCCAGCCGGTCGATGTCCGTGGTGATCCGGGACAGCAGATCGCCCGTCCCGGCCCGCTCCAGCACGCCGGGCGGCAGCCCGACGGACCGGACGAGGAAGTCCTCGCGCAGATCCGCGAGCATCTCCTCGCCCAGCATCGCGCCGCGCAGCCGCATGGAGCGGGTGAACAGGACCTGGACGACCAGGGCCACCGCGAAGATCGCGGCCGTACGCTCCAGATGCAGGTCGGTGACCCCGGCCGAGAGGTCCTCGACCAGACCGCCCAGCAGATACGGTCCGGTGATCGAGGCGACCACCGCCACCGCGTTGACCGCGATCAGGACGGTGAACGCCCTGCGGTGCCGGCGCAGCAGACTCCGTACGTAACTCCGCACGGTCGTCGGTGTGCCCACGGGCAGCGTCGTCGCCGACTCCGGGGCCGCGGGGTCGTACGCCGGGGGTGCGACGCCGATCATGCCCTCTCCTCGATTTCCTCGATGCTCTTCAAGACGGGGACGTCGTCGCTCTTCATGGCGGAGACGCTGTCACCGACGCCGTTCACCGCGTCCGCCGCAGCTGCCTCGTCGTCGGTCTCGCGGGTGACGACCGCCCGGTAGTGCGGTTCGTTGCGCAGCAGGTCGTGGTGGGTCCCCACGGCGACGACCGTGCCCTCGTGGACGAGGACCACCCGGTCGGCGGCGTCGAGCAGCAGCGGCGACGAGGCGAACGCCACCGTCGTACGCCCCTGGCGCAGCTTCGCGATGCCGGCGGCGACCCGTGCCTCGGTGTGCGAGTCGACCGCGGAGGTCGGCTCGTCCAGCACCAGCGCCTCCGGGTCGGTGACCAGGGACCGGGCCAGCGCGAGACGCTGCCGCTGGCCGCCGGACAGGGACCGGCCGCGCTCGGTGATCCGGGTCCGCATCGGGTCCCCGTCGTTGTCGGCGGACGCCTGGGCCAGAGCGCTCAGCACATCGGCGCACTGGGCCGCCTCCAGCGCCGCGTCCGGGGTGACCAGGCCCGAGGACGGGACGTCCAGCAGCTCCTGGAGCGTGCCGGACAGCAGCACCGGGTCCTTGTCCTGGACCAGGACCGCCGCTCGTGCGGCGTCCAGCGGGATCTCGTCCAGGGCGACCCCGCCGAGCAGCACCGACGGGGTCGCCGCGGCTGCCTTGTCGTCCTCCTCGCCGGTCGCCGCGTGCCCGCCGAGCCGTTCGGCCAGCCGGCCCGCCTCGTCCGGGTCACCGCAGACGACGGCGGTGAACTGCCCGCGCGGGGCCATCAGCCCGGTCGCCGGGTCGTACAGATCGCCGGTGGGAGCCACCCCCTCGACGGTCGCCTCCTGCGCACTGCGGTGCAGCGACAGCACCCGCACCGCACGCTGCGCGGACGGGCGGGAGAAGGAGTACGCCATCGCGATCTCCTCGAAGTGACGCAGGGGGAACAGCATCAGGGCGGCCGCGCTGTAGACCGTGACGAGCTGGCCGACGTCGATGCGGCCGTCCCGGGCGAGCGTCGCCCCGTACCAGACCAGGGAGATCAGCAGGATCCCCGGCAGCAGCACCTGCACCGCCGAGATCAGCGCCCACATCCTGGCGCTGCGCACGGCCGCGCGGCGGACCTCCTGGGAGGCGCGGCGGTAGCGGCCGAGGAACAGCTCCTCGCCGCCGATACCGCGCAGCACCCTCAGCCCGGCCACGGTGTCCGAGGCCAGCTCGGTGGCCTTGCCCGCCTTCTCGCGCTGCTCGTCGGCGCGGCGGGTGGCCCGCGGCAGCAACGGCAGCACGGCCAGGGCCAGCACCGGCATGGCGAGCGCCACCATCAGCCCGAGGGACGGGAGGTAGACCGCCAGGCCGACGCAGATCACCACGAGGGCGGTGGCAGCGGCGGCGAACCGGGAGAGCGCCTCGACGAACCAGCCGATCTTCTCCACGTCACCGGTCGACACCGCCACGACCTCACCGGCCGCGACCCGCCGGGTCAGCGCGGAGCCCAGCTCGGCCGTCTTGCGGGCGAGCAGCTGCTGGACCCGCGCGGCGGCGGTGATCCAGTTGGTCACGGCGGTCCGGTGGAGCATGGTGTCGCCGACGGCGATCAGTACGCCGAGGGCAACGATGAGGCCGCCCGCGAGGGCGAGCCGCCCTCCGGAGCGGTCGATGACGGCCTGGACGGCGAGCCCCACGGTGACCGGCAGACCGGCGATGCCGAGCTGGTGCAGCAGCCCCCACGAAAGGGACTTCAGCTGCCCGCCGAGCTGATTGCGCCCGAGCCAGAACAGGAAGCGAGGGCCCGAACGTACATCGGGGTCGCCGGGATCCGAATACGGAAGGTCGCGAATCTGCATGACGTCCCAGGGCTCGTGAAACGGAGGTCCGGAGGGACCTCGAAGACGGGGTGACGTGCAAGAGTCCCTGTTCGTCCCGTTCCGGGGCAACCGGTTTTTCCGGTCGCCCCCGCCCTGCGGGGTCCCGGGCCGAGCAGGCCCGGGACCCCACGGACGTCACTCCGCGGGCTTCTCCGAGTCCATGCCGGACCGGGCCTTCTTCCACTCGCCCCGGGTGAAGTCCGGGATCGGCAGGGGCACGCCCTTGGCCTTGATGGACAGATGGCTCAGCGGCACGGGGGCCGTCCAGACCGCCGCGTCGTACACGTCGAAGTCGGGCACAAGACCGAGCCGCATGCACTGCATCAGGCGGAACACCATGATGTAGTCCATCCCGCCGTGGCCGCCCGGCGGATTGGCGTGCTCCTTCCACAGCCAGTGGTCCCACTCGGCGTACTTCGTGAAGTCGTCCCACTGGTGGTTCGTGTTCGTGGGCTCCAGATAGATCCGCGCCGGGTAGTCCTCGAACACGCCCCGGGTCCCGCCGAGGCTGTTGATCCGCGAGTACGGGTGCGGCGACGACACATCGTGCTCCAGCCGGATCACCCGGCCCTTGGCCGTCTGCACGAGGCTGATCGTCCGGTCGGCCCCGATGTACGACTCCTTCCAGCTCGGGTCGCCCGGCTCCATGTGCTCCTCGCGGTACGCGGCGAGTCCCAGGGCGGTGGTGCCGACACTGCTGATGCTGACGACCCGGTCGCCCCGGTTGACGTCCATGTAGTTGGCGACCGGACCGAACCCGTGGTTGGGGTAGAGGTCGCCGCGCAGCCGGGTGTGCCACAGCCGCCGCCACGGACCCTCGTAGTAGTCGGGGTCGAACATCAGCTCACGCAGATCGTGGTTGTAAGCCCCGGCGCCGTGCTGCAGCTCGCCGAAGAGACCCGCGTGCGCCATCCGCAGCACCCGCATCTCGTTCTTGCCGTAACAACAGTTCTCCAGCTGCATGCAGTGCCGCCGGGTGCGCTCGGAGAGATCCACGAGCTGCCACAGCTCTTCCAGGCGCATCGCGATCGGGCACTCCACCCCGACGTGCTTGCCGTTCAGCATCGCCGTCTTCGCCATCGGGAAGTGCAGCTCCCACGGCGTCACCACGTAGACGAAGTCGATGTCCCCGCGCTTGCAGAGGTTCTCGTAGTCGTGCTCGTCCTTGGCATAGATCGCCGGGGCGGGCTGACCGGCGGCCGTCACCTTCTTGGCGGCCTTCTCCGCCTTGTCCCGGACCGTGTCGCACACCGCCTTGACCTGGACGCCCGGGATGGCGAGGAAGAGGTCGATCATGCTGTCGCCGCGGTTGCCGAGGCCGATGATGCCGACCCGGACCGTGGAGCGCCGCTCGAAGGGCACGCCCGCCATGGTGCGGCCCTGCCGGGGCGGGGCGGCGGCCACGGCTTCCGCGGCGGCGACGGCGTCCGGGGCGCTCCGCCCGGCCGCCGAAGCGGTGCCTCCGCCCAGTGCGCCGAGGCCGAGTCCGGCCCCGGCCACGCCCGCCGTGGTCCACAGCACCGAACGGCGGCTGGGATCCTGCCGGTTCACCTCGTCGGCCGCGCCGTTGTGCGGGGGTATGTCCTGCGGTTCCGGTGCGGGCCGGGCGTCGTCGTTCATCGAGCCTCCAGGTGGGGTTTGGGGGTTCAGACGGTGCGCGAGCGCGCCCGGTCCCGCCGTACGGATACGGGCGGGCGGGACCGGGGCTCGGTAAGGACCCTGGAGGGTGAGGCTGATGGTGCGCAAGGGAAGTATTTGGACTCTTGTCCTCAAACCTTGGACTTTTCTCGCGGCGCGCCGAAGCCCCGACTGGTGCAACCAATCGGGGCCGCAAGACGCTCATCTGTGCAGGCCGGCGGGGGTGCTGACGCCCGCCGTCACCGACTCACGGGAGAGTCGGCCGGGTGGCGTGTTCCAGTTCGATCAGCGCCGAGCGGTACGGGTGCCCGGTGGCGCGTTCCATGCCGATCTCGCACATCCGGTTCGCCGACAGATAGGCGTCGTAGGGGCGGCGGCCGACCTCGGCGGCCTCCTTGGCCGTCGCCGAGTCGGTCAACTCCTTGTGGAGCATGCCCCGGTCGCCCGCGAACGCGCAGCACCCCGCGTCGTCCGGGACCACGACCTCCTGCACGCAGGCCTCGGCCAGCGCCCGCAACTGCCCCACATCACCCAGGTGTTCCATCGAGCAGGTCGGATGCAGGACCGCCGAGCCGGCCGTCCGGAACACCGTCAGATGCGGCAGCAGCTCCTCGGCCGCCCACACCAGCGAGTCCACGACGGTCAGTTCGCGGTGGAGCGCCCGGTTGTCCCCGGTGAGGTAGGGCACCACCTCCTCGGCGATGCCCAACGTGCACGAGGAGGCGTCCACGACCAGCGGCAGCGTCCCGCCCGCCGTCCAGCCCCAGGCGGCCTCCACGATCCGGTTCGCCATGATCCTGTTGCCCGCGTCGTATCCCTTGGAGTGCCAGATCGTCGCGCAGCACGTGCCCGTGACGTCCTCGGGGATCCACACCGGCTTTCCGGCCCGCGCGGACACGGCGACCACCGCCTCGGCCAGGGAGAGAGCGGGCCCCGCGCCGCCGTCGTCGGGCCCGGCGAAGATACGGTTGACGCAGGCCGGGTAGTACACCGCGCTCGCCCCGACGCGTGCCGTGTCCGGCAGTTTCCGCGCCGCCGCACCGGGGATCTGCGGCAGCCACTCCGGTACGAGATCGGGACGCACGGCCTTGCGGGCGAGCCGCGTCACGGCCTGGAGCGGCGCGTCACCCACCCGGTCCCCGACCGTGTCGGCCGCCGCCACGGCCAGCCGCGCCGCAACCTCCACCGCTCGGAAGTTCTTCGCGGTGAGCGCCGCGATCCGCTCCTCGCGCGGAGTGTGCCGGCGGTGCCGGAAGCCCTTCATCATCGCCCCGGTGTCGATGCCGACCGGGCAGGCGAGTTTGCAGGTGGAATCCCCGGCGCAGGTGTCCACGGCGTCATAGCCGTACGCATCCAGAAGGCCGGACTCCACCGGTGAGCCGTCGATCTGCCGCATCATCTCCCGGCGCAGCACGATCCGCTGGCGCGGAGTGGTGGTCAGATCCTCACTGGGACAGGTCGGTTCGCAGAAGCCGCACTCGATGCACGGGTCAGCGACCGCCTCCACCTTCGGAATGGTCTTCAGGCCCCGCAGATGGGCCCGTGGATCCCGGTCCAGCACGATGCGCGGGGCGAGGACCCCGGCGGGGTCGATGACCTGCTTGGTCCGCCACATCAGCTCGGTGGCGCGCGGCCCCCACTCCCGCTCCAGGAACGGCGCGATATTGCGTCCGGTGGCGTGCTCCGCCTTGAGCGACCCGTCGAACCGGTCCACCACCAGCGCGCAGAACTCCTGCATGAACGCGTCGTACCGGGACACGTCGGCCGGCTTCGCCGCGTCGAACGCCAGCAGGAAGTGCAGATTGCCGTGTGCCGCGTGACCCGCCACCCCGGCGTCGAACCCGTGGCGCGACTGGAGCTCCAGCAGCGCGGCGCAGGCGTCCGCCAGCCGGGCGGGCGGCACCGCGAAGTCCTCCGTGATCAGGGTGGTGCCCGAGGGCCGGGAGCCGCCGACGGCGGTGACGAACGCCTTGCGGGCCTTCCAGTACCCGGCGATCGTCCCGGCGTCCCGGGTGAACGCGTTGGTCACGGACGCCGCCGGACGCACGAGGTCCAGACCGGCCACGACGGCGCCCGCCGCCCGCTCGAACGCCGCCTGGCCCGCCTCGTCGGCAGCCCGGAACTCCACCAGCAGCGCGGTCGTCTCCCGGGGCAGCGCCGCCCAGTCCGCCGGAACGCCCGGCACGCTGACGGAGGCGCGCAGGGTGTTGCCGTCCATCAGCTCCACGGCGATCGCGCCCGCCTCGTTGAACAGGGGCACGGCGGCAGCGGCGGCGGTGAGGGAGGGGAAGAACAGCAGGCCGCTGGAGACCCGCCGGTCGAGCGGGAGGGTGTCGAAGACGACCTCGGAGATGAAGCCGAACGTGCCCTCGGAGCCGACCATCAGCCCGCGCAGGATCTGCACCGGCGTCGCCCCGTCGAGGAAGGCGTCCAGGCGATAGCCATTGGTGTTCTTGATCGTGTACTTGGCGCGGATCCGGGCGGTCAGCTCCGCGTCCGCCTCGATCTCCGCCTTCAGCTCCAGCAGCCCCGCGCACAGCTCCGGTTCGGCGTGGGCCAGCTCCTCGTCGGCGGCGGGGTGCGCGGTGTCGACGACGGTGCCGCTCGGCAGCACGAAGGTGAGCGAGGCGAGCGTGCGGTAGGAGTTGCGGGTGGTGCCCGCCGTCATGCCCGAGGCGTTGTTGGCGACGACTCCGCCGAGGGTGCAGGCGATGGCGCTGGCCGGATCGGGGCCCAGCAGCCTGTCGTACCGGGCCAGGGTGGCGTTGGCCCGCATGACGGTGGTGCCCGGCAGGATCCGGGCCCGCGCCCCGTCGTCCAACACCTCGACTCCTGTCCAGTGACGGCGCACGTCGACGAGGATGTCCTCGCCCTGCGCCTGGCCGTTGAGGCTGGTGCCCGCGGCGCGGAAGACCACGGATCGGCCTTTGCCATGGGCGTACGACAGGATCGCGGACACGTCGTCGAGGTCCTCGGGGACCAGCACGACCCGGGGGAGGAAGCGGTAGGGGCTGGCGTCGGAGGCGTACCGCACGAGGTCGGAGATCTTCCAGAGCACCTTGTCCGCGCCGAGCAGCGCGGTCAGCTCGCTCCGCAGCGGCTCCGGGGTGCCGCCCGCGCTGCGGTCGGTGACCCGGTCGGGGGCGGGTTCCCGCGCCGTTCCGGGACGCAGGGCTTCCGGGTCGGGCTCCAGCAGCGGCATGTCGGCCTTCCCCTCGGCTCGGCGCTCAGCGATGGCACGCGGCAACGGTGCTCAGCAGTGGCGCTCCGGCATTCCGTCGACCAGAGCGGACAGCAGATCGCCGAACACCTCGCGCTGATCGGCGGTCAATGGAGCCAGGATCTCCTCTGCGGCGGCCCGGCGCGCGCTGCGCAGGGATCGCAGTGTGGCGCGTCCCTCGTCCGTGATCTCGATGCGGACCACCCGGCGGCTGTCGGGATCCGGGGCGCGGCGCACCCGGCCGCTCGCCTCCAGGCCGTCGACCAGCGTGGTCACGGCACGCGGGACGACGTCGAGCCGGCGGGCCAGATCCGCCATCCGGGGGGCCGCGTCGTAACTCGCGACCGTCCGCAACAGCCGGAACTGGGCCGGAGTGATGTCGATCGGCTCCAGCTGGCGGCGCTGGATGCGGTGCAGCCGCCGGGTGAGCCGCAGCAGCTGCTCGGCGAGCAAGCCGTCCCGGGAATCCCGGGAATCCCGGGAATCGCGGGAATCAGGGGAGTCGGAGGGGTCAGGGGAATCCGGAGCGTCCATGCGGGAACAATATCAGGACCTTGTTCATTGTGAGTACAGGTAACAATGAGCTAGGCTCTCACTGCGCGAGCCGGGACTGCCCGGCCCCGCCTCACGCCCGACGAAGGAGCCCATGAAACCCGACGAACCCACGTGGACACCCCCGCCCGATGCCCGCACCGACGCCGACCGGCCGCCCGCCGAGGTGCGCCGCATCCTCCGCCTCTTCCGCCCCTATCGTGGCCGCCTGGCCGTCGTCGGCCTGCTGGTCGGCGCATCCTCCCTCGTCGGGGTCGCCTCCCCGTTCCTGCTGCGCGAGATCCTCGACACCGCCATCCCGCAGGGGCGCACGGGCCTGCTGACCCTGCTGGCGCTCGGCATGATCCTCACCGCCGTGATGACCAGCGTCTTCGGCGTGCTCCAGACCCTCATCTCGACCACCGTGGGCCAGCGCGTCATGCACGACCTGCGCACCGCCGTCTACACCCAGCTCCAGCGGATGCCGCTCGCCTTCTTCACCCGGACCCGCACGGGAGAGGTCCAATCCCGCATCGCCAACGACATCGGCGGTATGCAGGCGACGGTCACCTCCACCGCGACCTCGCTGGTATCCAACCTCACGGCCGTCATCGCGACCGTCGTCGCCATGCTCGCCCTCGACTGGCGGCTCACCGTCGTCTCGCTGCTCCTGCTGCCGGTCTTCGTCGCGATCAGCCGCCGCGTCGGCAATGAACGCAAGAAGATCACCACCCAGCGCCAGAAGCAGATGGCTGCGATGGCCGCCACCGTCACCGAGTCGCTCTCGGTCAGCGGCATCCTCCTCGGCCGCACGATGGGCCGCTCCGACTCCCTCACCCAGGGCTTCGCCGAGGAGTCCGAGCGCCTGGTCGACCTCGAAGTGCGCTCCAACATGGCCGGCCGCTGGCGGATGTCCACGATCGGCATCGTCATGGCCGCCATGCCCGCCGTCATCTACTGGGCGGCCGGACTCACCTTCGCGTCCGGGGCCGCCGCCGTCTCCATCGGCACGCTCGTCGCCTTCGTGACGCTCCAGCAGGGGCTGTTCCGCCCGGCGGTCAGCCTGCTCTCCACCGGCGTCCAGATGCAGACCTCCCTCGCCCTCTTCCAGCGCATCTTCGAGTACCTCGACCTCACGGTGGACATCACCGAACCGGAACACCCGGTCCGGCTGGAGAAGATCCGCGGCGAGGTCGCCTTCGAGAACGTCGACTTCAGCTACGACGAGAAGAACGGCCCGACGCTGACCGGCATCGACGTGACCGTCCCAGCGGGCGACAGTCTCGCGGTCGTCGGATCCACCGGCTCCGGCAAGTCCACCCTCAGCTACCTGGTGCCCCGGCTGTACGACGTCACCGGCGGCCGGGTCACGCTCGACGGCATCGACGTCCGCGACCTGGACTTCGACACCCTTGCCCGGGCCGTCGGCGTCGTCTCCCAGGAGACGTACCTCTTCCACGCCTCGGTCGCCGACAACCTGCGCTTCGCCAAGCCGGAGGCCACCGACGAGGAGATCGAGGCAGCGGCCCGCGCGGCGCAGATCCACGACCACATCGCCTCCCTGCCCGACGGCTACGACACGATGGTCGGCGAGCGCGGCTACCGCTTCTCGGGCGGCGAGAAGCAGCGTCTGGCCATCGCCCGCACCATCCTGCGCGACCCTCCGGTGCTGATCCTCGACGAGGCGACCAGCGCGCTCGACACCCGTACGGAACAGGCCGTGCAGGAGGCGATCGACGCCCTGTCCGCCGGACGGACCACGCTCACCATCGCACACCGGCTCTCCACCGTCCGCGACGCGGACCAGATCGTCGTCCTGGAGGACGGCCGGGTCGCCGAGCGCGGTACGCACGAGGAACTGCTCGACCGCGACGGCCGCTACGCCGCCCTGATCCGCCGCGACTCCCACCCGGTCCCGGTCCCGACTTCCTGACCACCCCTTGCCGGGCCGGCCCTCGATCAGACCGCCCTGACGTCACCGCCAGAGCCCGCATACGGCATGATCGCCGCGCATGAGAGCTCTCCTCGGGGTGGAACTCCCCGGCTACCGCACCGTTGACACCGACGCCTGGCTGAACGACCACGGCGATGTGCTGTCGCTGCACTTCTTCGACCTGCCGCCGGACCTGCCGGCCGCGCTGGACGACGGCCCGGCCCTGCGGCACGGCCTGACCCACTTCACCGCACGAGCGGGCGGCGGCCTCATCGAGGCGTCGGTGAAGCGCCTGGGTGAGCTGCGCGCCCTGCGGCAGATACTCAAACTGCCGCTGCCGAACCAGCCCAGCGGCCAGGCGTTCATCGGCAGCTTCACGGTGCCGCGCGCCGGATGCAGCACCGTCGTGAAGATCCAGGCGGCGGAACGCGGTATGACGGGTATGCGGGAAGCCGTGGTGATGGCCAAGCTCGGCCCCGACCAGTACTTCCGGCCGCACCCCTACGCCCCCGAGGTCCAGGGCGGGCTGCCCTTCCATGCGGCGGACCACGTTCAGTGGGACGCGGAGTTCCCGGACCACCCGCTCACCCGGGTCCGCCGGACGCTCGACGCCCTCGCGGCGGCGGTGACGGTGGCACCCGAGTTCGCCGCGCTGCCGCCCTTCACCGGACCGGCTCAGGCGAACGGCTGAGCCGACCGGCTGCGTACACAGCACACAGGGCACACGGCGCACGCAGCACACACGACGGCGCCGCCGCTCCCGTGGGACGGGGAGCGACGGCGCCGGGCGGAGCAATGGTCAGACGAGCCAACCCACGAAGTGGACGACGCCGGCAAGCAGGTTGGTCAGGAAGTTCATCTGGTCTTTCTCCTTGTACGTGGTGCATCTGTGGGACTGCGCAGTAGCGGTCTGCAGCCCGTTGACTGCGCTCTGCAATCATCGCGCCCCGGACGAGTGAAGAGCAACGAATCCCCTGACGATCACGCGTTCCAGCGAACATCCGATCCCTTGTTCGTGTGTTCTGGCTACGGGTGTTCTGTCCGCGCCGTACGGCGTTCGTGTCGCCGGGGCCGACGCCGTGGTCGGGCTACCGGCCCTGGCTCGCACCCCGGGTTAACGTGCCCGCATGGTGAACGAGTCCCCGGACGCCCGACCCCGTCGCAGACTCCGCCCGACCCGCCGCGGAAAGATCGTCCTGGTCGTCGGCGCACTGCTCGTCGTGACGGCCGCCGTCCTGATCCCCCTGTCCCTGACCGGATCGGACGAGCCGCCGAAGAAGCAGGAGACACCGCAGAGCACGCTGATGATCCCCGAAGGCCGCCGAGTCTCCCAGGTGTACGAAGCGGTCGACAAGGCGCTCGACCTGAAGCCCGGCAGCACGCTGAAGGCCGCGTCGACGGTGGACCTGAAGCTGCCCGCCCAGGCCGAGGGCAACCCCGAGGGGTACCTCTTCCCTGCCACGTATCCGATCGACGACACGACCGAGCCCGCGGGCCTGCTGCGCTACATGGCCGACACCGCCCGCAAACACTTCGCCGCGGACCATGTCGCGGCCGGGTCCCGGCGCAACAACGTCTCTGTCTACGACACGGTCACGATCGCCAGCATCGTCCAGGCCGAGGCCGACAGCCCGGCCGACATGGGCAAGGTGGCCCGCGTCGTCTACAACCGGCTGCTGAAGGACATGCCGCTCCAGATGGACTCCACCATCAACTACGCCCTCAAGCGCTCCACCCTGGACACGTCGACCGCCGACACCCAGTTGGACAGCCCGTACAACAGCTACCGGATCAAGGGCCTGCCGCCGACGCCCATCGGCAACCCGGGGGAGGAGGCGCTGCGCGCCGCCGTCAGGCCGACGCCCGGCCCCTGGCTCTACTTCGTCACGGTCGGACCCGGGGACACGCGCTTCACCGACAGCTACGACGAGCAGCAGAGGAACGTCGAGGAGTTCAACCGCAGCCGCGGCTCCGCCACGACGGGCTGACCGAATCGTCAGACGGGCGCGGGGGGATTCACGCCCCCGGCACGGGCTCGGGCACGGAGGCGACCGCCGAGGCCTCTCCGCCGCCGCCCGTCTCCTTCAGCAGCCGCATGACCGACCGGACCGCCGCGCGGCCCGCGCGGTTCGCGCCGATGGTGCTGGCGGAGGGGCCGTACCCGACGAGATGGACGCGCCCGTCCCGTACGGCACGGGTGTCCTCCGCCCGGATGCCACCACCCGGCTCGCGCAGCTTCAGTGGGGCCAGATGGTCCACGGCGGGCCGGAAGCCGGTCGCCCAGAGGAGCACGTCGGTCTCGACGGTACGGCCGTCGTCCCAGGCCACACCGGTAGGCGTGATCCGGTCGAACATCGGCAACCGGTCCAGTACGCCCTCGGCCCTGGCCCGCCGCACGGCATCGTTCAGTGGCAGCCCGGTCACGCTGACCACGCTCTTCGGCGGCAGCCCGTTGCGTACCCGCTCCTCCACCATCGCCACGGCCGCCCGCCCCCACTCCTCGGTGAACGGACCTTCGCGGAAGACCGGTTCACTGCGGGTCACCCAGAAGGTGTCGGCGGCGAACTCGGCGATCTCCATCAGATGCTGCGTACCGGAAGCGCCGCCCCCGACCACGAGGACGCGCTGCCCCGCGAACTCCTCGGGCCCCGGGTAGTTCGCCGTGTGCAACTGCCGCCCCCGGAACGTCTCCTGGCCCGGATAGCGCGGCCAGAACGGCCGGTCCCAGGTGCCGGTCGCGTTGATCAGGGCCCGCGTCGCGTACGTCCCCTCGGACGTCTCCACCAGCAGCCGACCGCCGCTTCCCTCCCGTACGGCGCTCACCTCCACGGGCCGGTGGACCCGCAGGCCGAAGCGGTCCTCGTACGCGGCGAAGTACGCGCCGATCACCTCCAACGAGGGCCGGTCGGGGTCGGCCCCGGTCAGCTCCATGCCCGGCAGCGCGTGCATCCCGTGGACCTTGCCGTACGTCAGCGAGGGCCAGCGGAACTGCCACGCGCCGCCCGGCCGGGGCGCGTGGTCCAGCACGACGAAGCCGTCGTCCGGCTCCAGCCCGACGCGACGCAGATGGTAGGCGGCGGACAGTCCCGCCTGACCCGCGCCGATGACGACCACGTCCAGATCGCGCACCCCAGAAATGTTCACGCTTCTACTAACTCGTCGGGCGCCCGGGATCTTCCCGAGCGCCCGACGAACATCACCGCACGGCGAACCCACCGCGGAGCCGCCCCCAACCGCGACCGCCGGACGGAGGCCGGGACGACGGCTTCCAGTTCGGGCGGCGTACGCGTCGGCGCGGAGGGCTTCTCGTGGGCGGCCGGTATCGCGGACGGCGGTGCATGGCTGACGGTCATGACAGCTCCAGGAAGGGACGCAAGGGTGCGCACAGAAGGAATGCGGGCGAGGCGAGGGGCAGGCGGGCAGCGGGCCGGCGCGTGACGGACATGCCGGAGCAACCCCGTAACCACGCATCGCCAAGGACCGACGGAAAACCGGCAAGGCAAAGCGGGAGATGGGGCGGGGAGGCTCAGCGGATGCTGGCGCGGATGCGCAGCGGCACGGAGCCGTACGCGACTACAGCAGAAGGAGCGACGTAGTCCGGGGTGCAGCGAGGACGCGGCCCGGAGGTCGCTGAGGGAACGTCAGCAGCCACAACAACACGCGGCGGAAGCCACTCGCAGCAGGTCGATGTGACCGCGCGAAGTGAGCAGAGCTGATCGGGACATGGCGCTGAACGTAGTCATCCGGTTGGGACACGGTGAATGGTGTCTCGGAGCGTGGACGCCTCATCTCAGCCCGGTGAGGTGATGATGGAGGCATGTCCGATTCCTTCACCACCACGGTCCTGAACATCACCACGGGTACGACCGAGACGGTCACGGACCTGACGCGCGCCTGCGAGGAGTTCCTCACCCGCACCGCCCCCGGCCGCGACGGCCTCCTCAACGTCTTCGTACCCCACGCCACGGCCGGCATCGCCGTTCTGGAAACCGGCGCGGGCAGCGACGACGACCTCCTGACCGCCCTCCACCACCTGCTGCCCGCCGACGACCGCTGGCAGCACCGCCACGGCAGCCCGGGCCACGGCCGTGACCACGTACTCCCGGCCCTGGTACCGCCCCACGCCACGCTGCCGGTGATCGGCGGGCGGCTGGAGCTGGGGACGTGGCAGTCGGTCTGCCTCGTGGATACGAACCGGGACAACCCGGACCGCACGGTCCGTCTCAGTTTCCTCGGTCCGTGAGCTGCACTGGTGCGACTGTAAGGGGATCCTCCGGCCGTACCAACCGAGTAGCACCTGGGGCGCCGGGTGAGCCTGTCACATCTGACGGCGGGCTCTTCGTCTGCTGGTGGTGCACTCCTCTGCTCGGTTTGACCTGCGGTGAACCGCTCCGGGATCGGTGGAGGCTCTATGCGTTGACTCCAGCCGCCGGTTGGGGCTGGTGTTGAGCGTAGTGGTTGGTCTCGTGCTCGTGGGGCGGGATGTCGCCGATCGCTGTGTGGAGGCGC
>NZ_BMRY01000013.1 GCF_014648875.1 Streptomyces parvus
TGACGACGCCTTTGGGGTGTCCGGTGGATCCGGAGGTGTGGATGAGGTAGGCGGGGTGGTGGGGGGTGAGGGGGGTGGTGCGGTGGTGGTTGGTGGGGTTGTGGGTGGGTTGTTGGTTGAGGTGGTGGTGGGTGGTGGGGTGGTCGATGTGGAGGGTGGTGGTGTGGTGGGGGAGGTGGGTGTCGGTGGTGGTGAGGGTGAGGGTGGGTTGGGCGGTGGTGAGGGTGTGGGTGAGGCGGTGGGTGGGGTGTTGGGGGTCGAGGGGGAGGTAGGCGGCTCCGGTTTTGAGGGTGGCGATGATGGCGGTGATGAGGTCGGGGGTGCGGGGGAGGGCGATGGCGATCGTGTCTTCGGGGCCGATGTGGTGGGTGGTGATGAGGTGGTGGGCGAGTTGGTTGGCCTGGGTGTTGAGTTGGGCGTAGGTGAGGGTGGTGTTGTTGTGGGTGATGGCGGGGGCGTTGGGGGTGCGGGCTGCTTGTGCTTCGAAGAGCTCGGGCAGGGTGCTGCTGGTGGTGTCGGGCGTGGTGTGGGTGGTGGCGTGGTTGAGGAGGGTGGTGCGTTCCTCGTCGGTGAGGAGGTCGATCCGCCCCACCGACCGCCCCGCATCAGACCTGGCGACGGCCCGCACCGTGGAGAGCAGCCGCCGGTGCTGGGCGGCGAGCACCTCGTCCGGGCAGATTTCCGGATGCGCGTTGAGGTCGACCGTCAGTCCGGTGCCGTCACGCCGGTCCCACACCGCGATGGTGAAGTCCCCGACCAGACCGGAGGAGAGGTTGTGCGCGGTGGTGGGCAGTCCGGCGAATTCCAGCGCGTAGTCGAAGGACATGATGTTGATGACCGGGGCGTACCACGTGCCCAGGTTGCCCGGCAGACCGAGGTCCCGTTGCAGATCTTCGGCCCGGTACCGCTGGTGCCGGCCCAGTTCGATCACCCGCTCGGCGATCTGCCGGAGGAGTTCCCCGAGCGTCAGATCCGGCCGCAGGGACAGGCGTAACGGGAGGACGTTGGAGGCCATGCCCGGTGTCCGGCGCAGTCGCTGGTCCAAGCGCGCGGTCACGGGCAGGCCGACCACCACGCACGATGCGCCGGTCGTGCGGTGGAGGTGGACAGCCGTCGCCGCGATGACCAGGTGCGACCAGGGGGCGCGGACCCGGCGCCCGGTATCGCGCAGCTCGGCCAGCTCGGCCGGCCCGAGCCGGGCGGTCCGCCGGAGGTAGTGGCCGGGCACGGTCGTCGGCCGTTCCACGATCCCGGTCGGCTCCGGACGGTCGGCCAGGTGGGCCGTCCAGTAGGCGCGGTCCCGGGCGAAGTCTTCCGAGGCGCGGTAGGTCCGGTCGGATCGCACCAGGTCGTCCAGGGCTCCGAACGGGCTGGGCCCGGCCTGGCCGCCCTCGGACAAGGACGTGTAGACCTCGGCCACCCGACGGGTGATCAGCATGGCCCCGAAGGCGTCCATCACGATGTGGTGATAGCCCTGGTACCAGAAGAAGCGGTCGTCCCCCAGGCGCAGCAGGGCGTACTCGAAGAGCCGGTCCCCGGTGATGTCCATGGGGCGTGCCACCGCGGCGTCCAGCCATGCGCGGGCCCCATCCTCGGGATCCGCTCCGGTGCCGAAGTCGATCACGTCGAGGGGCCAGTCGGAGGGATCCGTGAGGGTCTGCTCGACCTCTCCGCCTTCCTCGGCGAATCGGACGTGCAGTGCTTCGGCCTCGGTCACGACCTGCCGCAGAGCCCGCTCGAACAGAACGGGGTCCAGGGCTCCATGGATCTCCAGATATTCCCCTACCCGGAATACACGCCCGCATTCCGGCAAGCGCTGCTCGGCGATCCATATTTCGTGCTGCGCGGCCGTGAGGGGAAATGCGACACCAGCTCTGAACGACAAGTCCCTACCTCCGGTGATTTCCCTCCGAATAGCCGGGTCGAAGAGGGAGAGGAAAGTGAAAGTGAAGTTTCGGAAGACTTCATGGAAGCTTCCGGGGGTCGGGGATCGGGCGACCGCCCGGCCATGGGGAAAGTGGGTCGCCCAGTCTGCCGATGTTCGGGGCAACTGCCCCAGTCAAAACCTTCGGCAACTTAACGCGGGTGCTCCCGGCGGTCAAGAAGTGCTTTCCTTCCTGTCCCGCCGCGGCGGTGCCCGTGTCCCGCCGCGCGGGACACGGGCCACTATCTACGCAGGTCGAAGCGTTGCTCTTCGTAACTCTTGCCTGCGCGGGAGATCTTTTTGCGCCCTCGCCCACGGCTTTTGGTCCGCGACGGGTACGCCTGTCCCGCCGTGCTTGCCCGCTCCTTCCCGGCGATGTTAGGTTCGCGGCCATCAAATGCCCGAGCTCTATGGGGCGGTTTTCTCATGAGGAAGTGGACATGGCAGAGAATTGGTGGGGAGAGCATCTGCTGGCGCGTGGATCGGACAGTGATACGTGGGCGATCTCCACGGAGCCGGTGAGCCGGGGAGAGCTCCGTAAGACAGTCGCCGACCTGAGTGAACTATTCGGTGATCACGGAATTTCCGATGGAAACTCGGTACTCTTACAGATGAAGCCGAGTTTCACGTATCTCCAGGTTCTGCTCGCCCTGTGGTCCCGGGGCGCCCAAGTGATTCTGGTCGACTTCCGACTGAAACCGGCCGAATACGACCCGCTGATCGCAAGGGTGCGTCCCCAGTACGCAGTTGTCGCGGAGGGTGCCGAGGGGCCGATGGCCGGATTCCGCCAGGAGTCCGGCTTCGCGGTGCGGCGCATGCCGGACGGACGACCGGCGGAGGGCGATATCCGTCTGGTGCAGTTCAGCTCGGGCTCGACGGGGCGACCCAAGGTGATCGGCCGGCCGGCCGGTTCCGTGCTGGCGGAGCTGGAGCGGCATGCCGCGCTTCCCGCAATTCCGGGGGAGGGGGACCGAGTCCTCCTGCTGAACTCGGTCATGCACAACATGGGCCTGGTCAGCGGCGTACTGCACGCGTTGGCCGCCGGGGCGACACTGGTCGTCCCCCCGACTCTCCGCCCGGCCGAAGTGGTGCGACTCATGGCCCGCACGCGGGCCACCGCCGTGTACGGGACGCCCGCCCATTACGCGCTTCTGGCCCGTGTCCGGGACGCGCCGCCGCTGCCCGACCTACGGCTCGCCGTCTCCGGAGGAGAACGGATGCCGCAGGAGACCTTCGACGACTTCCGGGTGGGCTTCGGCCTTCCGATCTGTCCGGTGTACGGCGTTACCGAGATCGGACTGATCGCCGGAGATCTTTCGGGCGCCTCCGTACCCCCTCAGGTCGGTCCGCCGGTTCCAGGCATCGACGTGGAGGTCACGGCCGGCGAACTGTACATACGGATGGACCGCTCACCGTATCTGTACGGCGACCAGGGCGACCGCTACGAGAGCGGGCGGCTGCGGACCTTCGACAGGTTCGACCAGGATCCCGCGACCGGAGTCCTGACCATGCGCGGCCGCGCCGACTCCCTCGTTGTCGTCGGCGGGCTGAAGGTCGACCTGGCCGAGGTGGAGGCCATGCTGCTGGACCACCCCCGGGTCACCGAAGCCGTGGTGGTCCACGCAGAGGCCATCGAGGCGTTCGTGGGCGCCGAAGGGGAACTCGCCGCCGACGAACTCACCGCGTGGTGCCGCACGCGGCTGAGCGCGGTCAAGATCCCCCGGCGCTTCACCGTCACCGACCGGCTGCCCCGCAGCTCCATGGGAAAGCTGGTCCGCGACCATGCCGTGCTGAGCGGACGGGGCACACCGGAAGCTCCGTCACGCAGACAGGGAGACACATGATCTCGAAGGACGACATCAGGGCGATCCTGGCCGCGAGCACGGGGATCGGTTCCGTCGAGGAGTTCCCAGACGACGCCGAACTGGTGGTCGACTCTTTCACCCTGCTCGTGCTCCAGCACGGACTGGAGGACAAGCACGGCGTGATCCTGGACCCGCAGTTCGAGGACATGGGTCTCCTCACCTCGATCGACGGCATCCATGCCTACGTGCTCGGGGTCCTCTCGTCCTCCTGACGACCCGCTTCGTCTACGCGCGTCCCTTCCCCATCCACTCCTTCCGATCCGCAGGGAGCCACCATGACCAATCCCTTCGAGGACCCCGACAGCAGTTACCTCGTACTCGTCAACGACGAGGGGCAGCACTCGCTGTGGCCCGCGTTCGCCGATGTGCCGGCCGGCTGGACGGTCGCGCTCGCCGAGACCGACCGCGCGACATGCCTCGCGTACATCGAGGAGAACTGGACCGACATCCGCCCGCTCAGTCTCGTACGCCGATAGGAGAACACGATGCGCGACCAGGCTTTCGAGCTGCTGCTGCTGAGAGAGGAGGACCTGGATGAGTCGTTCTTCGGCGAGGAACCGAGTGCCGCCTACGACCCCGCCTACGTCTCCGGTGATCCGTCGGGGCGGGTCATCGTCGATCTCACCAACATGCTGACGCACGGGACCCACCCCGAGACCCTCCGGCACGGCTCCGCGCTCTTCACCAACGTCGTGGGCTCGGTGGTCTTCCACCACGTGGCGCAGTTCGGGAGCGACGCCGCCCACAAGATCTACGAGGAACTCCACACCGCCGTACAGGACTGCGCGTCCTACCGGATGGAACTGAACGACGGGGTCCAGATCGACATCACGCGGGTCGCGTTGGAGACGGCGGAGATCGGCGACGACGGATTCCTGGTGCGCTGGCTCTCCACGGTCGATCATTTCCGCGTCGACACCTCCTGGGTGGTGGCCCGGAAGAGCGATGTCCTCACCTTCGTCAACACGCGTGTCCCCGATCAGGAGGAGGCGCTCAAGCTCGCCCGTGTGAGCGTCGCCCGTCTCGAGAATCCGGACGGCACTCCATGAGTTCGGCGCCGCCGGATCCCGGGATCGAGGCGTCTCTCGCGTCGGTCGACGCCTGGCTGACCGACTACATCGCCATGAACCATCCGGAGATCGGGAGAGTCGGCCCCATCTGCCCGTTCGTCACCCCGTCCCGCAAGAACGACTCCATGGAGATCCGGATCCGGCTGCTCGGGTTCTCACCCACCGCCGAACTCGTCGAGGAGGTGGCGCGGAGCGGTCTGCGCGAGTACGAGCTGACCACGTGGCAGGGGAGGAACCCCATGCTCCGTGCGATGGTGATCGTCCTTCCCGACCTGCGCAGCGAGGACACACCGCTGCTGGACCGGGCGCAGGAACAGGTCAAGGACGCCTTCGTCTCGCGAGGGCTCATGATCGGGCAGTTCCACCGGAACTGCGACGTCACGGCGGCGAGGAATCCGCGCTTCGTCGTGAGCAGGGCTCCGGTGCCCGTCCTCGCGATTCGTTCCATCGCGCTGCACGACATCTTCTTCCTGGCCGAACGGCGGCACTGGTTCGAGAAGTATCGTGAGAGGTTCGGCATGTACTTCGGGGCGCAGGTTGCGGCCATGGATCCGCTCCTCGTGGACTGCTACCGCAGCGCGGAGAAGGAGTTCGGCCACGCGTCGTAGGGCGGTGGACGTCTCGCCCGCTCACATTGCCTCCCCCGCGCCGCGAGAGGTCGGAGGTGCGCGACGTCCCCCCGGCATCAATTGCCTATGGAATGTGCCTGCATTCGCCTGCGGAATGCCGACTGACGGCAACGAGCCGGGCCGATCCATTTCGACCTCGGCAAAGGAGGCCACTTCGAGAAGTCGACCGACTGGTGGGTGTAGGACGGCAAACGATGCGCCGACCCACGGCGACGGCACTGCGCGGACGGTGCACGTGGTTGGCGCGGTGAGGGCACCTACCCGGTCGATTGGAAGCAGGTCCGCGACGACGGCCCCGGCGGCTACGACACCTCAGGGCCCGAGCGGGACCGGGATGCGCACATGGACCAGATCGCCTCAGCGGCATCGGCGCTATCCGGGATCTCGCCGGCCTGCTGCGTGGGCGGCTGGGCGAGCTCCTCGACGACGCTCCGCTTGCCGTGGTGAAGGCGGTCGGGGAGCTGGGAGCCATTGTCGCTCGCGCCGGCCCCGTTGCTGCATCGCTCGTCCGGAAGGCCGAGACACCGGTCGCGGATCGCTGAGCTGCGCGGCAGGAGGTCGAGAGCGCGAGCTGTGGGACTACGCGCTACTGGTAAATCCTCGACCGCTTCCCGGTCCCGGCCCCGCATCGGCCGCCTCTCGCGGCTATGGCGGGGACTTTGAGCGCCGCACTGGAAGACCGGACGGCTGGTGAACCACGCAGGCGGCCGTCCCTTCGCCCGGGTGGACGACGAGCAGGGCGAACTGGGTCAGAACCACGTGACCGCTCAGCACCGAGGACCCGGGCTCCTCCACCACGTCAACCCGCGGATGGGCCTGCGCGAGAACGACTTCCACACGCTCGCCGACTTCGCCCAGTCCCTGGACGCCTCGCGCACCACCGGCCGAGCACCTCGCCGGCTCGGCAGGCAGCGCCGCACTCGAAACCGAGATCTTTGCGGGACAGCCCTTGGCGTTGGGCTATTTCCTCGATCGTGTTCCGCGCTTGCTGAAAGGCGGTGCGCGCTCCGCCAAGGGCTTCCATCGTCGAAGTCGATAGGCGGGGGCTGTCCTCGGGTTGTCTTGGCGGAGTTTGGTGGACACGAACCGGGACAACCCCGACCGCCAGATGTGGTTGAGTTTTCCGGGACAGTTGATCCACACACCGTCCGCTGCGGGACACCGTCCCGCCGCTCAGTCCCGTTCGGACCATGAGCCTCACCGAAGGACCCCACCTGCACATGAGCACCCCCGACACTCGTCCCCCGCGTTGGCCTTTACCTCCCGCCCCGCCCTCCCATGACCCCGTCCTCTTCGCGCGGGCGATGCGGGACATGCGTCTGACGTGGCGTGCCCGCGGGATCCTGGCCGAACTCTCCGTCGGCTACGACCCCGGGCAGGACCCCACGATCAGCGAGCTGGTCGCGCTCAACCGCGACGAGCGTCTGGCTGCCGAGGGCCGCGAGGCCTTCCGTACAGCGGTCCGTGAGCTGCGCGGCCTCGGCTACCTCACTCCGGACGCCACCACGGCCTCCGGTGTCGGGGAGCGTCTGATCGTCGATCTCGCCCCGGCCGCGGAAGCCTGGCTGATCCCGCAGCACCCCGGTTTCGGGCTCTACGTGGACGGGAGCTGACCGTCCGGCTCTCTGCCGGGCCGGCCCGACGCCGTCCTCGTGTGACGGGGACGGCCCGCCTATCCTGCGGGTATGGCCCAGCCCGTTGAACTCGTCATATTCGACTGCGACGGCGTACTCGTCGACAGCGAACGCATCGCGGTGCGCGTGGACGCACTCGTCCTGGCCGAGCTGGGGTGGAATCTCACCGAAGCCGAGATCGTCGACCGGTTCATGGGCCTGTCGAGCCGGTCGATGACGCGGCAGATCGAGGACCACCTCGGGCGCCGTCTGCCGGCCGACTGGGAGGAAGAGTTCAAGCCCCTCTACGACGATGCGCTCGCCGCCGAACTCACGCCCGTCGAAGGCATCGTCGACGCCCTCGACGCGCTCGCGCATCTCCCCACCTGTGTGGCATCCAGCGGGAGCCACGACAAGATGCGTCTCACGCTGGGGATGACCGGTCTCCGCCCACGCTTCGAAGGCCGCATCTTCAGCGCCACCGAGGTCGAGCACGGCAAGCCGGCCCCGGATCTGTTCCTCCACGCCGCGCGGAAGATGGGGGTCGCGCCCGAGGCGTGCGCCGTGGTCGAGGACAGTCAGTACGGTCTTCAGGCAGCCCGGGCCGCGGGCATGCGGGCCTTCGCCTACGCCGGCGGACTGACTCCCGCGGACCGACTCGAAGGCCCCGGCACCGTCGTCTTCGACGACATGCGCAGCCTGCCCGGCCTCCTCGCGCATCACTGACCGCCGCCTGACCACTCCACGCCATCAGCCACTGCCGCCGCAGAGCCACGAAGGAGAGGCGGTCGGCCCATCGGGGGCCGACCGCCTCTCCCGTTCCCCCCGGGTCAGGTCAGCACGCGCCCGCCGGGCGGTCCCGCTTCACGACGTTCGTGCAGCCGGTCGTGCCGTCCAGCCACACGACGCGCTTGCCCTCGTCGGCGGAGGCGTAGACCTGGTCGCCGCGGTTGCACCGTCGTCGGTGAAGGCCGTCTGGCCGATGCCCTGCGCACCCTCGGCTCCGGCCGGCATCATCCGAGTGGTGCCGGTGGTGGTGTCCAGGACCCCGACGCCCAGTTGGTAGTCGCCGCCGGCGGCCCACATTGTGGCGTAGGCGATCTTCCGTCACGGATCGAGGGCATGGCTGTGACCCCGAGCGAGGCGATGGTCCCTCGCTCCACTGGGGCCTGCCTCAGGCGATCACGCCGAGCTCACGTCGACCAGACCACCTTGCCCTGGTGCACGATGACCACCTTGGCGTCGGGCCTCAGGACCATCTGGGCGCCGCCGAAGTCATGGGTCTTGGAAGCCCAGATGGGCCGGTCGTCGCCGTTGTGGATGACCAGGTTGCCGTCGGGCTGGAAGATCGCCCGATGGTTCGCGCCGAACGTCATGGCGGCCCAGATGGGCTTGTTCCGCTCGTTGTAGACGACGAGGTTGCCGTCCTGCTGCATCGTCATGCGGATGCGGTTGGTGGCCCAGGACTGGCCGACCCCGATGGAACTGGTCGCGGAGACCGTCTGGGTGCCCCAGTCCGGCTTCGGGGCCGCCTTGGGCTTCGGCTTCGGTGAGGCCTTCGGCTTCTCGGCGGGGGCGCTCGTCCGGGGCGCGGGCGAAGGGGCCACGGGCGCGGGAGCGGCCTTCGGCGGGGTGGTCTTCTTCTGTTCCGTCGGGGACGGCGTGGGCTTCACCGCCACGTAGTCGTCCAGGGCCGCCGGGGCCGACTCGGGGTTCAGGACCGTGTCGGCGCTCCCGGCCACCGGTGCCGTACCGCTGTTACGGGGCTCCTCGTCGTTCGCGCTGCCCATCAGCAGCACGGGTATCGCGACCAGGGCGGCGCCGACGAACGCCGCCCCCGCCAGGACCGGTGCGCGGGGGCGGCCCCGGTCGGCAGCGGTGAGGGTCTTGGTGTCCGGCTTCGTGGCGACGGCCGCTGCCAGGGCGATGGCCTCCGTGCTGCCTTCGGGCGCTTCTGTGGCTGTGGCCGGCACCTGGGTCTTTTCGGCACCGGTCGTTGCGGCGGGCTCGGTCGGGGGCTCCCCGGTACCGGCCGTCGCGGCGGCCTCGCTCCGGGGCTTCTGCGGCTCGGCCGGGGCGGCGGGCGGCGGGGAGGCGGGGCCGGACTCCTCCGTGGCGCGCGGTGGGGAAGCGGGGCCGGACTCCTCCGTGGCGCGCGGCGGGGAAGCGGTGCCGGACTTCTCCGTGGCTGCCGCCGCGGACTCGGTGCCGGGGGCGGGGGGCTCGGGGGGCATGCGCTGACTCCTCCTCGGGGGCGAGCCCAACGTAGCCCGTCGGACGAGCGGGAGAAGCCACTCGCCTCGATACGCCTCTGTCGCTTTGTCATCCCCCGCCGCGCATGTCCCGGAAAGTTCCTCACTCGGGCAGAGAACGGGCAGGTAAACGGCCTATACGGGCCCGCGGCCGGACCCCGTGAACGGGGCTCGTGTGACATCCTGTTGAGGCCGTTCGGCACTCACATATTCGTACGGAGCCAAGAGTTCAGGTGGATGCCTCCCTCGTGCCGGAAGCCGTGAAGGACGCCGCACGCCGTGCGCCCGGCCACTGGGTCGGCATCGTCGATCCTCAGTGGACGCAGGCGCGGACGCCCCCGGAGTGGGCCGTGCTGGGGGAGTGGCAGTCGGACGAGAGCGGGAGCGTGGGCGAGTACCGCGCCAACCCCGACTACCGTCCCTCCGCCCGGGTCCTCGGCTGGCCGGAGCCCACCGATCCGGTGGACGCGGCCGCCCAGCGGGCCGCCACGGGATACGGCACGGTTGACGAGGCGCTGGCCGCACTCGCGGAGGCGGACGTCACCGTCGTACGCGGGCCCGACGGCGGGCCACTCCTGGCCGCGGGGCGGGACGGGGCGCCGGTGGCGCTGCTGTTCACCTCGCCCACCCACGCGTTCATGTCCGCGGCACTTCACCATGACACCGTGGCCGCCCGGGAGCTGGCCGGGTCGCTGGCGGAGACCGGCGTCCTGTTGTCGGTCAACCCCGGTGCCGCGGCTCCGCTGCTCGTTCCCGCCGACAGCCTTGCCGGTGCCGTGAGTTCCGGCCCGGAGACCGCGGCCGACGGCCCCGCGCCGACCCAACCCTGGCCCCACACCACAGGGAGAACCCCGTGACGCGTTCGTCGTCCCAGCAGACCTCCGCTCCCGCTCCCGCACAGGCGAAGACCGAAGCCGCGCCGGCCGAGGCCGCCGAGGCGGAGAAGACCAAGGAGGCCGAGAAGGAGGAGAAGGCCGAGCGGGGCGAGCGCTCCGAGGCCCAGTCCTCCGAGCGCCAGTCCTCCCAGGCCGAGGCCCACGCCCCCGGCGCCCGGGCCGGAACGCCCGAGGCCGCCACCGCCTCCGACTCCGAGACCGATCCGGACCCCGGCGCCCCCGCCGCCCAGAGCCGGCTCCCCGCCCTCGTACGGACCATGACCGCCACCGCCATCGGGAAGCCGCAGCAGGAGGCGGGACCCGTGGGGCGGCCGGGCAAGGCCGCGCTCGCGGGGGCTGCGGTCGTGGGCGCGCTGCTCGTGTCGGTGCCCTTCCTCGTGCTCGCCGGGAACAACGACGACGGGCCCGAGCGGACGAAGGCCGCCGGTGCCGGGACCGTCCTCGACGGAAGCGGACCGGAGGCGCCGGGCGAGTTCGCCGTCACCGCCCCCGAGACCGGCGCGGCCGCCGAGGACGGGGAGAAGGAGGGGAAGGACGAGGCGAAGCCGGAGAAGGGCGGCAATCCCGTTCCCGCCATTCCTCCGGGGGGCGGCGGCAAAGCGGGGACGAAGGAGGACAACGCCCCGAACGACACGCCGAAGAAGGCCGATTCGTCCAAGGAGAAGTCCAAGGAGCAGTCCAAGGAGAAGCCCGAGACCGGCAGCGGCGGCGGCAGGAACCAGCCGGCCAAGGCCCAGCCCGCCGTCACGTTCAGCGGGCCCGTCTCCTTCCGCAGCCACCTCTCCGGCCGCTGCCTCGACGTCCCCGGTCACAACTTCAACGACGGCCAGCCGCTGTTCATGTGGGACTGCAACGGCGCCGACGCCCAGAAGTGGCGCTTCGGCTCGGACGGCACCATCCGGGCCAGGGACAAGTGCCTGGACGTGGCCAACGCGAACTTCGCCAACGGCTCCCGCATCCAGCTCGCCTGGTGCAACGGCTCCGCCGCCCAGAAGTTCACCCTGAACGGCGCCCACGACCTGGTCAACACCGTCGTCGGCAAGTGCGTCGACATCCCGAACCACAGCAAGGGCCGGGGCCCGGAGACCTACCTGATCCTGTGGGAGTGCACGGGACTCGACAACCAGAAGTGGAGCACCTGACCCGGGCGCGGGCAGCGAGACATGATGAGATCGCCGGAGCGCCGAACCCTGTCCCCGGCGAAGAGGGGCGTCCGGTCAGGACGCCGCCGTAGCAAGGAGGTTGGTGCGTGTCGCGCCAGGTACTGACGGTCGGCCCCGCGGACCGCTTTTCCACGATCGGTGAGGCGCTCGCCGCGGCCCGCACCGGTGCGCTCATCAGCGTCCGGCCCGGGACGTACGCGGAGAACCTGGTGATCCACACCCGGGTGACCCTCACCGCAGCCGAGGGGCGGGGCACGGTGGAGATCCGGCCGCGCTCGGGCAGCGTCGTCGCGCTGCGCGCCGACGCCGTCATGATCTCCGAACTCACCCTGCGCGGCGGGGACTCCGAGCTGCCCGCCGTTGACGTACGGCGCGGGCAGGCCGCGCTCGACGGGTGCGAGATCGTCGGCGCCGCCTGGACCGCGATGCTGGCCGGCGGCACCGGCTCCCTCGCGCTGCGGGACTGCCGGGTGAGCAACCCGCAGGGCGCGGGCATCGTGGTCACCTCCACCGCCCCCACCACCGTCGAGTCCTGCACGCTCGAACACCTCGGCACCAGCGGCATCGTCCTCGCCGAGCAGGGCGAGGCGCGGGTCCGCGACTGCACGGTGCGGGGCGCCCGGGGCAACGGGCTGCTCGCCAACGGCGAGACCCGGGGCACCGTCGAGGACTGCGACATCTCCTCCACCGACAAGCCCTCCATCGCCCTGGAAGGGGACTCCGCCGTCTCCGTCGTCCGGACCGTGGTGCACGACACCAGCACCGGCGTGCATCTGAGCAGCGCGGGCCGCACCACCCTGGAGGACGTCCGCGTCACCGGCGCGTCCGGGAACGGGATCGTCCTCGCCGTGGGCACCGACCCCGTCCTGCGCCGCTGCCGTGTCTCGCGCGCACGGGGGCACGGCCTGTTCGTCACCGACCGGGCGCGCGGCACCTTCGAGGACTGCTGGGTGGACGCGGCGCAGGGCGCCGCACTGCGGGTCGCCGGGGCCTCCTCGCCGGCGCTGACCGGACTGACCGTCCGCGACTGCGAAGGGGCCGGGCTGCTCCTGGAGGAGGACGCGGCGCCCGAGCTGGACCGCCTGGAGGTCATCGGCTCCTCGCCCGCAGTCGCCCTTCAGGGCGGCGCCAACCCGCTGCTGCGCCGGGCCCGGCTGGTCGAGCCCGCCGGTGACGGCATCGCGGCCACCAAGGACGCCCGGGGCCGCGTCGAGGACTGCGAGATCGTCCGCCCGAAGGGCGCCGGTGTCCGGGTGGCCTCCGGCTCCACCCTCTACCTGGCCGGTGGCGGGGTCTCCGACACCGCCACCAACGGCCTGGTCGTGGAGGACGGCGGCAACGTCACCGTCCGCGACTTCCGCGTCGAGGTATCGGGTGAGGAGGGTGTGGTCGTCGCCGCCGGTGGTGAACTGACCGCCAACCGCACCACCGTCCACGCCCCCAAGGGACACGGCTTCCTCCTCCGCGAGGGCGCTCTTGCTTCGCTCAGCGGCTGTGAGGCGGGCGGGGGCGCCCAGGACGGCTTCCGGGTCGAGTCCACCGCCCCCGTCTCGCTCGTCAACTGCACCGCCCGCGAGAACGAGGGCGGCGGCCTGGTGCAGACCGCGCCCGGCGAACGGCTCGCCGTGGACGGCCTGAACAGCGTCGGCAACGGCAAGCGCGACGCCTGGGGCAGCGGCAGTGCCGAGAACACCGACCCGGCCGGCTCCGGCGCCGCCGACGCGCCCCCGCCGGACCGCGCGGACGGCCCGCTCGGCGCCCTCAACGCGCTGATCGGCCTGGAGAACGTCAAGCAGCAGGTCCGTACCCTGGTCAACCTCACCCAGCTCGCCCAGCGCCGCGAGCAACTCGGCATGCCCGCACCGCCGATGAGCCGACACCTGATCTTCGCCGGACCGCCCGGCACCGGCAAGACCACCGTCGCCCGCCTCTACGGGGCGATCTTGGCCGAGCTGGGCTCGCTGCGCAGCGGACACCTCGTCGAGGTCTCCCGCGCCGACCTGGTCGCCCAAGTCGTCGGCGGCACGGCCATCAAGACCTCCGAGACCTTCCAACGAGCGCTGGGAGGGGTCCTGTTCATCGACGAGGCGTACACCCTCACCGCCGACAGCGGCAACGGCGGCGCCGACTTCGGCCGCGAGGCCGTGGACACCCTGCTCAAGCTCATGGAGGACCACCGCGACGACGTGGTCGTGGTCGCCGCCGGCTACTCCCGCGAGATGGAGTCCTTCCTCAGCTCCAACCCGGGCCTGGCGTCCCGCTTCTCGCGGACCGTCGAGTTCGAGAACTACTCCGTGGACGACCTGGTCGCGATCATGGAGAGCATGTGCACCCAGCACCAGTACGAGCTGGGGGAGGGTACGGCCCAGGCGCTCGGCGCCCACTTCGGGGCCATGGACCGGGACGCCGGATTCGGCAACGGCCGTGCCGCGCGCGGGGTGTTCGAGGAGATGGTGGACCGGCAGGCGATCCGGCTCTCCGCCCAGGCCCAGGTCAGCGAGAACGATCTGCGGCTCCTGCTCCCCGAGGACGTCTCCGCCACCGCCGCCGCCTCGGCCGCCGAGACCGCCGCACCGGCCGACGACCCGCTCACCCGCCTCGGCGACATGATCGGACTGGCCGAGGTGAAGCGCGAGGTCGCCGATCTGGTCAATCTCATCACCACCGCCCGCCACCGCGCCGCCGCCGGGCTGCCCGTCCCCACCCTCAGCAACCACCTGGTCTTCACCGGCCCGCCCGGCACCGGCAAGACCACCGTCGCCCGGCTCTACGGCGAGGTGCTCACCCAGCTCGGCGTGCTGGAGCGCGGCCAGCTGATCGAGGCCGCCCGCGCCGACCTCGTCGGCCGCTACATAGGCCACACCGCCCAGTTGACCCGCGAGGTCTTCGAAAAGGCCCGCGGCGGCGTGCTGTTCATCGACGAGGCCTACACCCTCACCCCGCGCGGCGGCGGCGCCGACTTCGGGCAGGAGGCGGTGGACACCCTGCTGAAACTGATGGAGGATCACCGCGACGAGGTCGTCGTCATCGTCGCCGGATACACCGACGAGATGGAACGCTTCCTCGCCTCCAACCCCGGCCTCTCCTCCCGTTTCCCGCGCCGGATCGCCTTCGCCGACTACTCCTCCGAGGAACTGGTCACCATCGTGCGCGCCCAGGCCGCCGCCATGGGGTACGAATGCGGCCCCGGCACCGGACCGCTGCTCAAGGAGCACTTCGACGCGGTACCCCGCGACCGGTCCTTCGGCAACGCCCGGCTGGCCCGCCAGGTCGTCGAGTCGATGGTCACCCGCCAGGCGGGCCGCATCAGTTCGCTGGCCGCACCCACCCTGGACGACCTGCGCATCCTCCTCCCGGCGGACGTCACGGCCGCGGCCCCGAAGGCGGTGCAGCAGTGAGGACGCCCGCGCGACGGGCCACCGGAAGGCCCCGAGCAGGCCGGCTGCTGTACGGGGTCTCGCTCGCCGCCGCTCTGGTGGTGCCCGTGGCCGTACCCGCCCAGGCGGCACCTGTCACCGTTGCACCGGCCGCCGACGGCGCCAAGGGCCAGGAGCTGCCCGGGATGCCCACCGCGCTCGATCCCCGGGCCGAGGCCGTCGCCTGCACCCCCGCATCCAAGGAGCAGGCGAAGAAGCAGGACTGGTCGCGCCAGCGCCTCGACCTGGACCGGCTGCACCGGCACACCACCGGGTCGGGGGTGACTGTCGCGCTGATCTCCACCGGCGTCGACCCCGGGGCCGAAGGGCTCGACGGCCGCGTCACCGCCCAGGGGCAGGCCGCCGACGACTGCGTCGGACAGGGGACGTTCCTGGCCGGGCTGATCGCCGGGACCGGCGGCCCCACCCCGCGCCTCGCCGGGGCTGCCCCGGGCGCGAAGGTCCTCGCCCTGCGCGGCACCGACCGGCGCGGGCAGCCGGACCCCGCACTCGTCACGGCGGCGGTACGGGCCGCCACCACGGCCGAGGCCGACGTCATCGCGGTCGCGGTGGCCCTTCCCCGTAAGGACACCGCGCTCACCCGGGCCGTCGCCGAGGCCCGCAAGGCGGGGGCGGTGGTGGTCGCGTCGGCCACCCCGGAGCCGCCGTCGCGCGGCTCGGCCGACGAGATCCCCTCGCGTACCTACTGGCCCGCCGGTGAGGCCGGCGTCCTCGCGGTCGCCGACATGCTGCCCGCCGGGGCCCGGCCGGACGCCGCCCTCCCCACCGAGGGCATCGATCTGGCCGCCCCGGGCGCCGGAGTGGTCTCCGGCGGGCCGCGCGGCAAGGGGCACTACCTCGGCGGCGGGGTCGCGGTGGCCACCGCGTACGCGGCCGGGGCCGCAGCCGCTGTCCGCGCCACCCACCCCGAGGCGTCGGCCGACGCGGTGACCCGTCGGCTGACCGCCACCGCGTACCCGGCCGACATTCCCCAGCTGGACGCCTACGCCGCCGTCACGACGGTCCTCGGCGACGCGGGCGCGCCGGTCGGCGGTGCGGAGCGGGCCGCCGAACCCGTGGTCGTACGCGACACCTCCGACACCGACCGCGCCACCGGCCGGGCCGTCCTCTTCGTCCTCCTCGGCTCGGCGGGCGTCCTCTCCCTCCTCTGGGCCGGTTTCGCCCTCACCCGGGCCCGCGCCCGGGGCTGGCGACCGGCGGGGGCGGGCACCCCGGACCGGGGCTGAACGCGAAAGGGCCTCCTCCGCGCGGAGGAGGCCCTTTCGCGTTCTATTCCACCAGGGCCGTCTGCACCAGCCGCGGCTTGCGGCGCTGGATGTGCAGGGCCCGGCCCGGCGGCAGGTTCAGCGGCTTCGCGTTGCCGAACAGGCGGCCCTCCGTGGGCGGGCAGGAGAGCAGGACCGCCGGGTTGTTGGCCTCGTCCAGGCGGCGGATCAGGCCGTCGCTCAGACCGCGCCCCGCGCCCATCGCGCTGCGGGCGACGACCAGATGCAGGCCCATCTCGTAGCCGAGGGTCAGATGCTCGAAGAGCGGCTCGAAGGGGCTCTGGAAGGAGTTGCTCGACACCATGTCGTAGTCGTCGACCAGGACGAACAGGCGCGGGCCCGTCCACCAGTCGCACCGGCGCATCCGGGCGGGCGAGATGTCGGCTCCGGGCACCCGGGTCTTCATCGCGCGGGCCGCGCCCTCGATGGTCTCGTTGAGGTTGTCGAGGGAGATGACATGCCCGATGCGGTACTCCTCGGGGATGGCGTCGACCAGGGTGCGGCGGTAGTCCACCGCGATGATCTTCGCCTCCTCGGGGGCGTACCGGGCGGTGATGCCCTGCGTGATCAGGCGCAGCAGGTTGGTCTTGCCGCTCTCGGTGTCGCCGACCGCGATCAGGTGCGGCGTCCGGCTGAAGTCGTGCCAGACCGGCTCCAGCGCGTCCTGGTCGAGACCGAGCGCGAGGCGCATGCCGCCACCCTCCGTGGCCTCGGGGGAGGGGAGTTCGGAGACCGGCAGCCGGTGCGGGAGCATGCGTACCTGCGGGGCGGCGGGACCGGACCAGTGCCGGGAGATCTCGCCGACCAGATGGGCCACGCCCTCGCCCAGGTCCTCCAGGGAGCCGCTGCCGTCCAGCCGGGGCAGGCCCGCGAGGAAGTGCATCTTGCTGTCGGCGGTGATGCCCCGGCCGCCGGTGCGCGGCACCGAACGGGCCTTGCGGGTGTCGATCTCGGAGTCCATCGGATCACCCATCCGCAGTTCGAGGCGGGTGGCGGCCTGGTCGCGGACCTGCGCGGACAGTTCCACCCAGCGGGTGGTGGTGATGAGCAGATGGATGCCGTAGTTGAGGCCCCGGGCGGCGAGTTCGTTGAACTTCGGGATCAGGTCGTCGTAGTCCTGGCGGACCGTGGACCAGCCGTCGACCACCATGAAGACATCGCCGAACGGCTCGTCGGGGAACTCCCCGGCGGCGCGGCGCCGCCGGTAGGACTGCATGGAGTCCAGGGTGTGGTCCACGAAGAACTGCTCACGGCGGGCCAGGAGCGTCATCACCTCGGCCACCGTCCGGTGCACCCGCTCCGGGTTGAGCCGCGCGGCGACCCCGCCGACGTGCGGGAGCGCGGCGAGCTGGGAGAGACCACCGCCGCCGAAGTCCAGGCAGTAGAACTGCACTTCGGCCGGGGTGTGGGTGAGCGCGAGGGCGGCGATGAGGGTCCGGGCGACCGTGGACTTGCCGCTCTGCGAACCGCCCGCGACGGCGACATGGCCGCCCGCCCCGGCCAGGTCCACGACCAGCGGGTCGCGCCGCTGCTCGAACGGCTTGTCCACCAGGCCGACCGGCACCCGCAGCTTCGCGGTGCCCGGCCAGCGCGAGGCGGTCAGGCCCCGCTCCTCGTCCGGCGCGATCCCCGGCAGCAGCGCGTCCAGCGGGGACGGCTCGTCCAGCGGCGGCAGCCACACCTGGTGGGCATCCGGCCCGGAGCCGCGCAGCCGGTCCAGCGCCACATCGAGCAGCGCCTCCTCGTCCTCGGCCTCCTCCGTCTCCGGCTCCGGATCGGGCGGGGTCTCCAGGGTGCGCGGCACCACCCACCCGCTCGTCCACGGGACCACCTGGCTCGCCACCCGGGCCTGCACCACCGCACCGGTCCTGCGCCGGTACGTCCCCGAGGAGTACGCGGCACGGAACCGGGTCAGGGCCTCCACCCCGGACTTCAGATAGCCGCTGCCGGGCGCCGCGGGCAGCTCGTAGGCGTCCGGTACGCCGAGCACCCCGCGGCTCTCCATCGCGGAGAAGGTCCGCAGCCCGATGCGGTACGAGAGATGGCTCTCCAGCTGGTGCATACGCCCCTCGTCCAGGCGCTGCGAGGCGAGCAGCAGATGGACGCCGAGCGACCGGCCGAGGCGGCCGATCATCACGAACAGCTCCATGAACTCCCGATGGGTGGACAGCAGTTCGCTGAACTCGTCGACCACCACGAAGAGGCTGGGAAGCGGCGCCAGGTCGGCGCCGGCGGCGCGGGCCCGCTCGTACTCCAGCGCCGAGGTGTAGTTGCCCGCCGCGCGCAGCAGCTCCTGGCGGCGGATGAGTTCACCGTGCAGCGCGTCCTGCATGCGTTCCACCAGGGCGACTTCGTCGGCCAGGTTGGTGATCACGGCGGAGGTGTGCGGGAGTTCCTCCAGGCCGAGGAAGGTGGCGCCGCCCTTGAAGTCGACCAGGACGAAGTTGAGGGTCTCGGAGGAGTTGGTCAGGGCGAGACCGAGGACGAGGGTGCGCAGCAGCTCGCTCTTGCCGGAGCCGGTGGCCCCGATCAGCATGCCGTGCGGGCCCATGCCGCCCTGCGCGGACTCCTTGATGTCGAGCTCGACCGGGCGGCCGTCCACGCCGACCGCGATCGGCACCCGCAGCCGGCCGGAGCCGGAGTGCCGGGCGAACAGGGTCTGCGGGTCGTGCCGGTGGAGATCGGGGATGCCGAGCAGGGTGGTCAGCTCGACGTCGGTGTCCAGCGGCTGCGCGATGTCGGTGCCGAGGCTCATCCGGCGCGGGGTGAGCAGCCGGGCCAGCGCCTCCGCGCCGAGCGGGCCGAGCCGGTCGGGGCGGCCGAGCGGCACCGTGCGCTCCTTGCGGCTGCGGTCGGTGCGCACCAGGTTCACCTGGCCGGGCCCCACGGTGAGGCGCAGCGTGTTGCGGCCGGGCCGCCAGCGCAGCGCCTCGGACACATCCAGGATCAGGGCGTTGCGGTAGCCGTGGCCCTCCCAGCGGTGGCCCTCCGGGACGCTGACGCCGTCCAGCACGACGACGGTGTACGGCTCGTCGCGGCCGGGCCGGGCGTCCGGGTCGAACCCGGGGCGCTCGGCGAACTCGGCGCCGAGCAGATCGTCCAGCTCGGTGAGGTCGGCGGTGATCCGGCGGGCCTGCCCCGCCCCGTCCTCCTCGTGCGGATCCAGCACGTGCGGCAGCCACTTGACCCACTCCCAGTCGGCCCGCCGCTCGTCGCTGACGCAGAACGCGATCCACAGCTCCTCGGGTGCGTGGAACACCGCCAGCTGCCCGAGCATCGCCCGCACCAGCGCCCGTACGTCATCGCTGCCGTCCGCACCGGCCGCCGCGCCCTCCTCGCCGGGCGTCTCCTCCGGGCGCAGCAGGATCCGGGCCGAGGAGCGCAGATAGAGTCCCAGCGGCTGCTCCGGGATGGTGGAGTAGGCCCGGATGAAGCGGCGCAGGGCGTGCGCGCAGAGGGGTTCGAGATCCTCGACCGGACGGGTGGAGACCGGGTTCAGCGTGAGCGCGAGCTGCTGTTCGCCCACCGCGAGACGGACCTCGCCGAAGTCCTCGTCGGCCGGGCGGCGTTCCCACAACCTGGAGGTGCGGGCCAGCGAGCGGAGCGAGGCCGGCTCCGGGTGACGCCAGGCGAGCGCCCGCTGCTGCTCCGCGATGGTGGTCCGCACCCGCTTGCGGGTCTGGGCCAAGTAGCGCAGATAGTCGCGCCGTTCACCCTTCAGTCGTTGCTTGCGCTCGCTGGAGCGCCGCATCAGCTGCCCCAGCAGCATCGCGCCGGCGGAGAGCGCCATGACGCCCATCGCCAGATACATGAAGACGCCGTTCCCGCCGCCGGGGCGCAGGAACATCAGCATCATCGACACCGACATCAACGCCATCGGCAGGTACGTCCACACCGCCGAGGTGTCGGGCACCGTCTCGGCGAGGACGGGCGGCTCCTGGAGGGTCAACTGCCCCTCGGGCATCTCCGGCCCGCGCCGGCGGGCCGGACGGCGAAACAGCACGACACTCAAGGAACAGAACCTCCGGTTCACTGGCTTTGCCGCCCGCCGAATACCGGTGCACCCGGCAGCGGGAAAGACCGCACCAGGCTGATTCATTCGGTCGCGGCACATGCTCCGATGAACGCCGGGTGAATGTATCGAGCGGATTGCGCGGAGCGGCCGACTTCCCGGAAGGCGCAACCGCATACCGGATTCGAAGCCCGGCCCGCAGCACGGCCGGTGGCCGCAGGCAGTAGTCTGCATTCACGGAACGCGCCCTGTCCACGCGGGAGGGGCCCGCACCCGGTGCGCGGGCACAATTTCCCTGCCGGGCCCCCGGCTTCACGGCCGCGCGGACTTTCCGTACTGTTCGCACATTCCCTCTCGCCGGGGAAGTCCTCTGTCAAAGCCTGCACGGAAGACGAGAGTTCTGCTGATGACCGACAGTGCGGTGGCCGAAACGTGCCGCCTGACCGTACGTGCGCCGAGCGTCACCATCGATCTGGCCGTGCCCGCCGACGTACCGGTCGCCGATCTGCTCCCCACCCTCCTGCGGTACGTCGGTGAGGAGGCCGAGGAGGCCGGGCTCGACCACGCCGGCTGGGTGCTCCAGCGGCTCGGCGACGCCCCGCTCGACGAGGAGACCACCCTGGCCCGGGCCGGTCTCGCCGACGGCGCGGTGCTCCACCTGCGCCCGCACACCGAGGCGCTGCCCGAGGCCCGGCTCGACGACCTGGTCGACGGGATGGCCGAGACGGTCGGCCGCCGGCTGCACACCTGGCACGCCGGAGCGGCCCGAGGACTGCTGGTCGGCGCCGCCGTGGCGACCGTGGCGACCGCTCTGGTGATGGTGTTCCAGCCCGGCGTGGCCGACTCCGCCACCCGGGCGGCCTGCGCGGCCGTGGCCGGAGTGCTGCTCCTCGCGGGCGCCGGCTCCGCCAGCCGCGCGGTCGGCGACCGCCTCTCCGCGACCGCTCTCGGCCTGCTGGTCGCCCCGTGCTTCGCCCTGGTCGGCTGGGTGCTGCCCGGCGGCGACCTGACCGGCCCCGACGCGGCGCGGGTCGTCGGCGCGCGGCTGCTGGCGGCCGGCGCCGCCGCGGCGGGCGGCGCGGTCCTCGCGCTCGCCGCGACCGCCGTCGGCGCCCCCGCCCTGCTGGCCACCGCCGTGGTCGCCGTGGCCGCCGCGGTCGCCGGGGCCCTGATGGGCTACACGAGCCTGGACGCGGCGGCCTCGGTCGCCCTGGTGGCGACGGTCGTCGTGCTCGCCGCCGGAGCCGTGGCGCCCTTCGCTTTCAAGTTGGCCGGAATGCGTATGCCCGCCCTGCCGTCCTCCGCCGGACAGCTCCAGGAGGGCATCGACCCGTACGCGGGCGACGAGGTCGCCGAACGCACCGAACTCGCCGGACGCTGGGTCACCGCGCTCTTCGCGGCCACCGGCACCACCACCGCCGCCGCACTCGCCGTCCTGGCCCACCACCCGGACCTCCCCGAGACGCTCACCGCGCTCGCTCTGGCACTGCTGCTGCTCCTGCACTCCCGGGGCCTGGTCCACATCGGCCAGCGGCTCACCCTCGCCGTGCCCGGGATCCTGGGGCTGCTGCTCCTCGCCCGCGCCTGGGCGGTGGACAGCGACGCCGACGGCCGCGTGATCGTCTTCGCGGTGCTGCTCGCCTCCGCCGCCGCCCTGGTGACCGCGTCCTGGATCGTGCCCGGCCGCCGGGTGCTGCCGTACTGGGGGCGGGCGGCGGAGCTGGCCCACACCGGCTTCGCGGTCGCGTTGCTGCCGTTCGCCCTGTGGGTGGCGGGCCTCTTCGGCTGGCTGCGCGGCCTGTTCGGCTGAGCACCCGCGTACGCCGGACGACCAGAAACGAGTTGAGGAGAGGCTGTGCAGTCCAAGCGCGACCAGGTCCAGGCCCACGGATTCATGATGGGCAGGCTCAGCTCGGGCCTGCTGATGGCCGACCCGGATGCCCCCGAGAGCCCGCTGGGCCGTACCACGCGCGGCGTCGTCTTCGGCCTGCTGGTGACCGTCCTGATCGGCGCGGGCGCCACCGTCTACGGGCTGCTGCGCCCCGGCGGCAACGACACCTGGCGCAAGGGCGAGCACCTGGTGGTCAACCGCGACACCGGCGCACGCTACCTGTGGACCGGAACCGACGGCGTCCTGCACCCGGTGCGCAACTACGCCTCGGCCCGGCTGATCGGCGGGTCCGACCTCAAGTCCGTGGACGTCTCCACCGCCTCGCTGCGGGACGTCCCCGTGGGAACCCCGGCGGGCATACCCGGCGCCCCGGACACCCTGCCCGACCCGGGACGGCTGGACGCGGGCGCCTGGCACATGTGCGTCACCGGGCCGGACGGCCCCCTGCCCAGCACCTCGGGCGGCGTCGCGGACGCCGGAGTGGACCGGCCGGGGGCCACCACCGTCGTCGCCGGGGCCCCGCTGGACTCCCAGGACGTCGGCGGCGACCGCGGGGTGCTCGTACGCGGCCCGGACCGCACCGAGTACCTGGTGTGGCGGGGCAGCCGGCTCGCGCTGGACCGCGTGTCCGACGCCCGCAACGCCCTCGGCTACGGCTCCGAACAGGCCATGCCGGTCTCTGCCGCCTTCCTCGACGCCCTCGCCCCCGGCCCCGTCCTGAAGCCGCCGGCGGTCCCGGGACGCGGGGGGAAGGGCCCGGTCATCGGCGGTGAACCGAGCACGGTCGGCCAGCTCTTCGAGGTGAGTGTGCCCGGCGGCGGCAGCTCCTACCACCTGCTGCTCAAGGACGGGCTCGTACCGCTCTCCGGTCTGCAGGCCGCCCTCGTGCTGGGCGACCCGGCCACCCAGAAGGACGCCTACCAGGGGCGCTCGCCCGAGGCCCGCGCGGTCGGCGCCGACGCGCTCCGGACCCACCGGGCCGAGGAGGCGGCCGCCGCCGGCTCCGCGGGCGCTGAGCTGCCCCGTACGCCGCCGGCCCCGCATTCCGCACCGCGCGGCACCGCGCTCTGTGCCCAGGTGGACGGCGGCGACGGCGGCGCGCGGATCCGGTCGGTGCTGGTCCCGCTGACCGCTCTCGCCCCCGTCGCGGTGTCGCAGGGAACCGCCCAGCCGCTGGCCGCGGCCTGCGTACGGACCGACGCCACCGTCGTACGCCCCGGGCGTGGCGCGCTGGTCCGGGCCCTGCACGCGAGCGGCGCCGCACACGCCGGAACCACGTATCTGGTCGCGGACAACGGCGTGAAGTACCGGTTCCCGGCCAAGGGCGCCCTGACGGCGCTCGGGTACGGCGAAGGGGACATCGGCTCGGTCCCCGCACCCCTGCTCGCCGCTCTGCCGACCGGAGCGGACCTCGACCCGGCCGCCGCCACCGGCGCCGCGGAACCCCGGGTCACCGCACCGAAGTGCGGGGCTTCCGCCAAGGACGGGGCAGGCGACTCCCGGCCATGATCCAGGAGAAATCCCCCATAGGGTGCCGAAGAAAGAGAAATGGGTGGGGAAGCGGGCCTTCACCCATGACTCGGCATCGACCGCGGCCTATTGGGGCTGGACCGCGTCCGAAGGGAAACCTCAGAAAAAGCTCAGAAATTGAGCGCCAGGCACTCTGCGGAAACCCGCGAAAGAGACGCACCGCACCGGAAACGGGCCGCCTCGATGACCGTTCGGATTCTCCGGCTGCCCGTTTCCCGTCCGGATGGACCGGTACGCCCGGACGGCGGCCGGTCCGCGTTCATTTCGTGGAAACCTTCGGACAACTCCGTTGGCATGCAAGGAATCCGACCCGAAGAACTATGCTCAAATCTTCCCTGCATGCGTTGCGGCGGACGGCGATTTCTCTTTAGCCTCGGCGGGCAACGGTGCGACGAGAAGTCACTCAACGAAGGGAGCGCGACATGGCGGACAGCGGCCAGAGGCGGGCGGACTATGCCAAGGGCCTGGGAGGTGTCTCCTCGCTGGAGTCGGCCCGGGCGGCGGTCGAGAAGATCCAGAACAACGTCGGTGAGATCGCGGCGCGTTCGGGTGTCGGCGGCGACGAGGGCCAGGCCCTGCTGAAGCTGTTCCGCAGCTGGAACGGCGAGGCGCAGAAGGTCGTCGTGCAGATCAGCAAGATGATCGACGCGCTCCAGGAGAACGTCACGTCGGCCGACCGGCTGGCGAAGGAGAACCAGGACCTCACCGAGGTGCTCAACAGCAAGACCAGCCAGGGCGTCTTCGAGGCGCTGCGCTGACCCGTCCCCGGCGGCGCCGGCCCCCTGTGCGGCGGCCGGAACCTGTGAGCATCCCCGGGCCCGCGGGCCCGGCCACCCGAGAGGAGATGTCATGGCCGACGGCATCATCGATGTGCAGTACTCCACGGTCCGCAACGCGATCGAGGAGCTGAAGCAGCAGACCCAGCAGATCATCACCACCCTCAACAACCTGGAGGACGAGCTCAAGCCGCTCGTCACCTCCTGGGAGGGTGACGACCAGGCGATGTACCGCGGCGTCCAGGCCGAGTGGGACCAGGCGACCAAGAACATGGCTCTGCTCCTCGGTGACAGCGGCGAGCTGGTCCAGAGCATCCACGACAACCACTCCCGCGACGAGCGCCGCAGCGCCGACAACTGGGGGAACGTGCGGGCCCGTTAGCCGCCCGGCCGGAGGTCGCCTTCCCGCCCGTACGCGGTGGAGGCGGCCCCCGGCCTCCCGCACTTCCGTCTCCGCGACCCCCGTCAGGACCCGACCGCAGGAGGACGTCCCATGGCCGGTGAGCAGGCCGACGTCAAGCATTTCGACCTCAAGCAGATGGAGAACTTCCGCGACAACGAGGTGCACCCGGTCTACACCAAAGCCAAGAAGCACAAGGAGGACGGCGAGGGTGAGGGCGACGGCCGCATCCGCCCCCTCGGCGAGCTGATCGGCGGCTACACCACGCCCGACAACCTCGACCAGCAGAAGCAGCTCCTGCGCCTCGGCCTGATGAACACGGAAGCGCTGGTCTCCGGTCCGAAGCTGGTCGAGAGCGTGACGACCGTCGCGACCTCCCTCGACAAGCTGCTCGGGGACCAGATGGAGCTCTTCAAGGAGCTCAAGGAAGCCCTCACCGACACCATCGAAGAGGCCAACAAGACCAAGAACAAGAACCTGGACGCGATCGACGCACAGACGCTGCTCCAGACCTTCGAAGAGGTCGACACGCTCACCAGCGGATCCTCGGACACGGAAGAGAACTAGCCGCCCCCGCGCACGGAGTGGACGGCGAGAGACGAGAAAGGGCGCGCGGTGGCTGACCGGTACGACGAATCATCCGTGGAGAACGTCGACAAGTACGAGGACACGGAAGCGGCCTCAGCCGACAACTGGGCCGACCTCGTCAAGCACATCACCGGGTACCCCGTGCCCGAGCGCGGCAAGGTCTTCGACACGCTCCGCTCCGACCATGGCGGCAAGCTCTTCCGGATGGACATCAAGGAGCGCAGCCTCAGCCTCCTCGTCAAGGACTCCGGCTTCCTGCAGAACAAGGGCCAGGACTACGACATCTGGTTCTTCGACAGCGGAAAGAAGCGCTCCATCATGCAGGCCCGGATCGTCTTCGAGGGCCGCGTGAAGTCCGGTGACGAGATCATCTTCGCCGGCACCGACTCCACCGACGTCAACAACGTGTCCGTCCGCGAGGGCAACGAGTTCACGGACTACAACAAGGACAAGTTCAGCACCATCCCGTTGGCCCAGTACATGAACGGGCCCCGCGCGGCGCTCATCGCCCTGCTGAACGGGAACAGCGGCGACGGCCGGTTCAGCGGTCTGGTCGCCAAGGAGTCCGACACCGTCGACCTGGACTCCTTCAACAACGCGGGTCACTCCTTCGACTACGCGGCCAAGTTCTTCAAGGACCACGCACCTCTCCTCAAGGACTGGGAGGACCGTTTCGGCCGCGACGACGCGAGCTGGAAGGGAGAGGCCGCAGAGGTCTTCCGCAGCCTCATCACGAAGATCCGCGAGAACTACGACAGCTACGTCGAGACCTTCAACAGCACGGCCGGCACCGGGGACCAGACCGGCACCGGCAACACCGTCTACTCCCGTGCCCTCTCCCTGGGCCGCCAGCATCTGGAACAGGCCGCCAGGGACCTGCTGGCCGCCTGGCTGAAGTGGGCCCAGTCCGACTACTACGACCCGCACCGGGTGCTGCGCTACGTCCTGGACGACCTGGCCCAGTGGGTCGACGCCAACAACGTGGCCAAGACGGAGATCACGTCCACGACCACCCGCTACACCACGACGGTCCGCCACAGCCCGCACGGCGACTTCTCGCAGACGCATCCGGAATACCTCGACCTCACCGACATCGCCAACTGGGCGAAGGTCGGCGACAAGGCGGTCGAGATCTGGAGCCGGGGCGTGGACGACTACCTCGTCAAGCCCGCCCGCGAGGTGCAGTCCCGCCTGAACAACCAGTTCCTCTCGCTCTCCGAGGACTTCTCCGAGAACGTACCCGAGCCGAAGTCGACCGGTACGGCCTCGGAGGCGTACGAGGAGAAGAAGGCGGAGGAGGAGCGGGAGAGGATCGAGAAGGAGAACGAGGAGAACCGCCGCTACCAGGACGAGCTGCGGGAGGAGCAGCGCCTCCAGCGCGAGGAGGACAAGCGGCTCCAGGAGGAGCTCCGCAAGGAGCAGGAGGAGCAGCGCGAGGAGGACCGGAAGTACCAGGACGAGCTGCGGGAGGAGCAGCGCCTCCAGCGCGAGGAGGACAAGAAGCTCCAGGACGAGCTGCGCGAGGAGCAGAACCAGCAGCGCGAAGAGGACAAGAGGTACCAGGAGGAGCTGCGCGAGGAGCAGCGGCGAGAGCAGGAGGAGGCCAAGCGGGAGGCCGAGGAACAGGCCAAGCAGATGGAGGAGAGCCTCGGCAACATCAACGGGCCGGGCGGCGGAGGCGAGAACCTCAACAACCTCGACGATCTGCTCAACCTCAAGCAGGACGTCCCGGTGACGGAGAGCCTCGGCGACCTCGGTGGCATCAACAACCCCGGTGGCCAGGGTGGTTCGAACAATCCGAGCCTCGACGACGTGAACAACGCGGTCTCCGAGAACCTCGGCAACCTCGGCGACGTGAACAACCCCGCCGGCGGCCCGGTGCCCGTGACCTCCAACCTCGGCAATCTCGGAGGGATCAACGGCGGCCCCGGATCCACGCGGAACACCGACGCCGCGGCCAACCAGGCGATCACCGAGAACCTGGGCAGCCTGGACGACCTCAACAACGGTACGGGCGGCTCCCTCGACACCCCGACCGGCGCCCGGACCCAGCTCGACGGCAACCAGCTCACCACCGCCTTCCCGGACGGCAGCGGCACCTCCTTCGACCCGGACAGCGGAGTGCTCACCACCACCCACCCGGACGGCAGCGTCACCACGCAGAACCTGGGCGACGGCGCCCGGGTCACCAACCCGGACGGCTCCGTCACCTCCCTCGGCGACGACGGCAAGCTGACGACGACGTTCCCGGACGGTACGAAGCAGGAGATCGATCCCGCGACCGGTCAGGCCGTCTCCACCGCCCCCGACGGCACCGTCACCACGGAGAACCTCGGCAACCTCGGGGGTCTGAACGGCCGGAACGACATCGGGGACCTCCGCGATCCGAACAACATCAACGCCGACCTGCCGACGGAGTCCCCCGGTGACCTCGGTGACCGGGAAACCATCAACGACCTGGGCGGCCTGGGGAACCTCAACACCGACGACGCGAGCCTGAAGTCCTCGACCGGCAGCCTCACCGGGCTGGAGAACGGCGACTTCGCCACCACGTTCCCGGACGGCGGCAAGACCGTCTTCGACCCCGACACGGGGCAGCTCACCAGCATCGCCCCGGACGGCTCCGAGGTCACCACCGACCTCACCCACGGGGCCGAGGTCACCAACCCGGACGGTTCCGTCTCCTCGCTGGACAACGGCCGGTTCCTCAACTCCTTCCCGGACGGTTCGAGCCACTCCATCGACCCGGACACCGGGATCGCCACCGTCACCGACCCGCAGGGCAGGACGGAGACGGTCACCCTCGACGAGCTCAACGCGCGCGGGAGCAACGACAGGCCGGACTTCCTCGACGACTTGAGGGACCTCGACCGGAACCGTGACCTCGGCAACCTCGGTGACCTCAACGGCAACCGGGACCTCGACGGCCTGAACGAGAACCGGGATCTCGATCTCGACGAGCTCAAGGACCTCGCCAACGGCAGCAGCGGCAGCGGAAGCGGCGGTGGTGGGGGAGGCGACGGGACCACCACCCGGGACGTCCCCCTCTCCGAACTGGGGCTGAGCGCCCAGGTGGGAGCGGGCGGTTCCGGCGGAGGCCTTCCCGACGCGAACCTCCCGTCGTCGGAGATCCCCGGCCAGGTCTCCCCGCTCTCCGACAGCGCCACGAACAACGCGACGACCCCCGGCACCGGGGGCGGCCCGGGAGCCCCCGGTGCCCCTGGCACGCCCGGCACCCCCGGCATGCCGATGGGCGGCGGCATGGGCGGCATGGGCGCGGGCGGGGAGAAGGGCAACGGCGAGCGCGTGCGCGCCGTCCTGGTCGACGCGGCGGAGGAGAGCGAACGCCGGAACCGCCGCAGGCGCAGCCCGTGGAACCGTCAGGAGGACAGCGACACCTTCCTCACCCCGGCCTCCCGGGTGGCCACCACCGGCGGCGAGTCCCCGGAGGAGGAACAGGAGCAGGGGCGCAGGCCCATGACGTCCGCCGACTACCTGGAGGAGGACGCGGACGTCTGGGGCACCGAGGAAGGTGGCACCCCGGCCGTGATCGGCAGGTGACGGACGGTCAGGTCAGGGGAGCGGGGCCGGATGTACCGGCCCGGCGAGGTGAACGTACGGTCGTGCGTACGGACAGCGGAACGAGCACCAGGACGGAACGAGGGGCACGCGCGTGACGGAACCACTGGAGAAGCGCCTGGAGAAGGCCATGGCCGAACTGCAGGCCGCCCAGGAGGCGGTGGCGCGAACAGAGCGTGAACTGCGGTCGGCTTCCTTCTCCGTGCTCTCCTCCGACCGGGCGGTTCGCGCCACCGCAGGCCCGCAGGGCGAGCTGACCGGGATCGAGTTCCTGGAGAACAAGTACCGCGACATGTCCCCTCAGGAGCTGGCCGCCAGCGTCCTGGAAGCGGCGAGCGCGGCCCGGCTGAAAATGAACCGGCATGTGATGAAGGCGATGGCCCCCTTCACCGAACCCAGCAGCAACGTGCCGGAGTTGAAGGGGTTCGAGCTCGACTGGGAGCGCGTCTTCGGCCCCGAGGTCCTGCGGGACGACGACGGGACCACCTCGCGCGGCGGCCCGGCTGCCCCCGCCTGGCGGGACGCGCTCGGCGACGAGGGAGAGGACTGACGGGATGGGACAGCGGTACTACGTCGACCCGGAGCGCATCGAGGCACTGGCACGCCAGTTGGAGGAGATCGGGACGCTCACCCGGACCATGACCGAGGAGTTCCTCGACGAGCTGGCGCCCACGGTCAGCTGGCCCGGCACCAACAGCGAGTTCTCGGAGAAGGCCAGGCCGCAGGAGCAGAAGGAGCGGCAGACCACCAAGGACACCATGCTCTCCATCAGGGACGCCCTGGTGGGCATCACCGACGCCACGATCGGCAACGTCCGGATGATGAAGGACACCCGCGACCGCAACATCGACGAGATCGAGCACGGCAACAGCCGCCTCGAAACCGATGGATTCGACGGCCCGGGCGGGCATGGCCGGCGCTGACCTCCGCACCGCAGGCCGCTCCCGTACGCGACCGGGATCGGCCGCTCCGTCCTGCCCGCACGGCCCCCGGGGCGGCCGTCGGTGAGCATCCAGGTATCGCCCGAGGTCAACGCCATGATCTTCATCCTCACCGGGGAGAAGCTCATGGACGCCGACGAGGACCTCGCCTTCGAGAGCCGTCGGCCCTACTCCGGCCTCGGGCGCAAACTGGACCGGCTGTCCTCCCTGATCGACAAGTCGATCCACGACATCGGCGAGTCCATGCCGGACGACCTCGCCTCGTCGTACGCCAAGGCGATGGGCATGCTCATCGACGACGACGGCAAGAACTACCTGCGCGAATTCTCCGACCAGCTCGACAAGATCGCCGAGGGGCGCCGCAAGACCTCCATGGACATCATGGAGTCCAAGTGGCAGGTCATCGCCGAGATCATCCGGCTGCTCATCGAGATCGCCATCTACCTGGCGATGTCCTTCTTCACCGGTGGCGCCTCCGCCAGCCAGATCATGATGGCCAAGCTGCGCAGCCGCTTCTTCATCCTCACCACGCTCAGCCACCTCCTCCAGCGGCTGCACCTGGCGCCCTCGCTCACCGAGGCGTTCGCCGAGGCGTTCACCACCTTCGCCGTCCGGCTCGCGATGATGAACTTCGCCCCGGACGGCCGCCGCCCCGACGGCATCGACTGGAGCGACATCGGCAAGGCCGCCGCGTTCGGTGCGGCGGCCGGGTTCTTCACCAGCGTCTTCGAGAAGTTCGCCAAGGACATCGTCCGCAGTTTCGACGGAAACTTCCTCAAGGGCGGCCCGGATCTCGACTTCAAGAACCCCAACTGGCGGGACACGCCGAACGTCGACATCAAGACCAACGGCCCAACCCCCCATCCCAACCCCAAGCCGGGCCCTGACCTTCCCGACCCTCCGAAGGACCGCCCCGACCCGGACCCGTACGGCAACGGTCCCAGCCCCACACCCACGCCCGGCCCGGTCCCCGTCACCTTCCGGGACGGCCCGCTCTCCTTCAGGAACAACCCCGAACTGTGGCGCAACAGCCAGATCCTGCGCCTCAACCTCGACCGGCCGGGCGCGCTGGCCGCACACTACGGCCTGAAGGGGACGGCGGACTTCATCGCCGCAGGTGCGGGCGAGGTCGTCGCGGAGATCCTGATCAAGGGGGCCTTCGAGGGCGACTGGTCCTCCAGCTGGACCACCTTCTTCGGCGCGGGCATCAGCAGCCGGGTCGAGTCCTCGCTGATGGGCGCCGCACTGAACAGCGGAGCCGAACTCCGCCACGCCATCGACAAGTTGCGCAACCAACCGCCGCCGACCGTCTCCGGCGGCCATGGCACGGGGACGGACGGCCCGGACCGCACTGAAGGCTACTCCCGCACGGACAGCACCGGCAGCGACGGCCCCGGGCCCGGCCTCTCCTCGCCGCCGCCGCCGGTCGTCCAGCAGACGACGGGTCAGAGCGATTTCACCGGCAGCCAGTCCCCGCCGCCGTACGTGTCGCAGGACGCGCCACCGCCCTACCTCTCGGCCGACCCGCCGCCGTACACGCCGGGGCCCCTGCCGGTGACGGCCGCCGAGAACGTGCTGTGGCAGCAGGTCCACCAGGGCCCGGCCGAGGTCCGGGAGCAGGCGCTGCGCGACCTCGCAGCCCTCCGGGGCTCCCAGCCGCCGGGCCCTGCCGAGATCGGCGTACGCGACGGGGTGCACGAGAGGCTGTCGCAGGCGCCCGAGGTACGGGTGGTGCCCGGCGGGAACAGCCCGGCCGGCCAGGTGGACACCGACGAGGTGCGCCGGGCCCTGGAGGGCTTCGGCACGCCGGTGACGGTGGATGCGCCGATCGTAGGGGAGGGGCCGGGCGTGTCGCCGGTGGACGGTGCGCCCGGCGGGGCGGAGAACCCGGTGCGGCAGCCCGGGGCGGTTACGTCCGGCGAGGCGGGCGCTGTGGACTCGCGGGGTACGGAGACCTCCGCCGACCCCGAGGCGCGCGACGTGCGGGGCGACTCGCCGGACCCCGAGGCGCGCGATGTGCGGGGCGATGCCCCGGTCACCGTCGACGGCCCCGGCACCGGTACGCCGCCGCTCACCGTCGTCGTGTCCGAAGGCCCCCCGCCGCTCGCCGCATCGCCGGAGGCGGCCGAGCTGCTGGACGGCGCCGGGGTGGACCGGGCCGTGGTGCTCGGTCCGCCGACCGGGTCCGACGCGACGGGGCAGCCGGTGCGCGAGGCGGTCGAGCTCACCCGGGAGGGCCCCGGTGCGCCGGTGGAGGTCCGTCCGCTCAGCGGTCCCGAGTTCGCCGGGACGCCCGACGGCGGCGTGAACACGGCGTTCCCGGGCGCGAACGTGCTGCTGCCGCTCGCCGACGCCCTCGGGGTGCCGCCCGTGATGGCGGCGGTTCCGCCGCCCGCCGCATCGACCGTCCCGCCCGCCGCATCGGCCGGCCCTCCCAGCTCCTCGACGGTCTCGCCTCCGCGTTCCCTCGCGCCCGACGGCCCCGGCACAGCCGAGACCCCGCCGGGCGAGCAGACGCAGCAGACGACGGGCACACAGGAGTCGCCGGAGCCCTCCGCCGTCACCGAGTCCGGTCAGGCCGACCCCGTTGCCGCGCCTTCCCGCACCGAGTCCGAACACCTCGACATCGACCCGTCCTCGGTGAAGGTGGTGTCCGGCGAGCCGGCGCCCACCACCGGTGAAGAGGCCAAGCCGCCGGCGATCACCACCACCAGCTCCACGCCCGGCCCGGACGTCAAGGCTCCGCTCACCGGCACCGGCACCGGCACCGACACCGACGCCGCCACCGAGACCGCGCCTGACCTCAAGCCGACGGTCATCCCGACCTCCTCGGCCCCCACGACCACGCCCACCGACCCACCCGCCGCCTCCAAGCTCGCCGCCGACGCCCGCCCCTGGACCGAGACAGCCACCGATCTGCACCTGGAGTCGGGCCGTGGCGACGCGGACACCACCCCCATCCCCATCCCCCCGCCCGGGCAGATCACCGTCCGCCCCGCGGACCCGGCACAGGACCAACCACCGCAGACGCTCCGGGACTTCCTGCCGGAGGACCGGTGGTGGACCTTCTACATCGACCCCAAGAACCACCAGGCCGCCCTCGAAGCCTTCCCGGACGACCCCGGCTCCTACTACGACCACGACCGCTCACCGGGCTTCCAACAAGGCATGGTGTCGGCGTACACGCAGTTCCTCGGCGACCCCGCCACCGTCGCCACGCCCATGGACTCGACCTCGTACCGGACGATGCACGGGCTGGCCACCGGCCACCTCGGCCGGACGATCGGCTGGTCCGGCGGCGGCGCCACGCAGTTCCCGCTGCGGGGCGAGACGCTCGCCGACGACATCTTCGACGAGCGCATCGGCGAACAGTTGCTGGTCTACGACACGACCAGCCGCGACTGGTCCACGCCCCTGCCCAAGCCCCGGCCGGTCACCATCCTGACCCGGTTCATGCACAACAACCCCTCTCTGGCGACCAATTACGGCAAGAACGCCGCCCCCGGCCTCGTCGACACGCTGTTCCAGCAGCACTACGCCCGGGTGTCCGACCCCGACGCCGACGACACGGCCAAGCTCGCCTCCATCGTCCGCACCGTCCGGGCACTGCACGTCGTCCACCCGTTCCAGGACGGCAACCTCCGGTCCAACGTGCAGATCCTGCTGCCGAAACTCCTCCTGGAACAGGGCCTGCGCCCGGTCGTGCCGGACACCATGTACAGCCTGTTCCAGGGCGGCCACTCCGTACCGCAGATGGTCGACTCCCTGATCCGCAACGGTGCGCTGGACACCGGAAGGCCGCGCCCGCCGCAGGGCGAGCCCGCCGCCGACGTGAACCTGGAGTCACGGCTGGACGGCGCCACGGACACGGGCGACGCCCCGGCCACGCCGATCGCCACCAGCAGCTCGGGCGGCGACACCAGCATGCCGCCGCCCCCCACCGCCGGGCCCTCCGTCACCACGCTCGACCGGAAGACGGTGCCCTTCAGCGAGCTCCGGCGCTTCGTGCCGCAGACCACGACCGCTCCGCAACCCGGCGTGGCCGTGCGGACGGTGACCATCTCGCAGAGCCCGGCCGAGGACGGCACGGCACGCAGCGCGGGCCGTGAGGCGCTGCTCGGCCAGGACGACTTCCGCGGAGTGCGCACCACCTCGGCCGACCCCCCGCCGCCCGGGACCTCCGAGGCGCCGCCCGCACCCCGCACCGTTTTCACCGGCCCGCCGACCGCCCTCCCCGGCTCCGGGACCGAGCGCGGCGCCGACTACTTCGTCGGCCACGGCACACCCCGTACGGTCACCCTCGGCACGGACAACGCCGCGCACCCCACCGTCAAGGTCAGCGGTGTCCAGCTCGGCGAGGTCCTCAAGTCCTGGGCACAGGACGGGGACCAGGACCGGCCGCTGGTGTTGTTCTCCTGCGAGACCGGGCAGCAGCCGAAGATCGCGGGGCTGCCGGTCGCCCAGCACGTCGCCAACCGGACCGGACGCCCCGTGTACGCGCCGACCACCGAGGCGGGCACCGCGAAGGACCGGGACGGCAACGTCCGCGCGGTCCTCGGCGAAGGCCCCGAGGGGCCCGGCCGGTGGCGGCTGTTCACCCCGGAGCCCGCCGGGACCGCGCTGGACGACCTGGCTCGCGCCGCCGGACTGCACACGGGCCCGGACCCGGCCGACGCCTTCGCCCGCGCCCGTACCCTCCAGCAGATCCGCACCCTGCGCGAAGTCCTCGGCCCGGACGCCGAACAGCAGCCCGGAAACAGCGAGTTGCTGGCGTCCCTCGCCTACGTGGATGGCCTGCGCTGGCGTGACCCGGGCACCGCTGCCCGGTACGGCGACGGCCGGATGACCCCGGAGCTGCTCGACCGGATGGTCACCGACTGGCACACCGCCGACAACGGCACCACCGTCGACCCGGCCACCGGCCCCACCCCGGAGCAGTACACCGCGTTCCTGGAGGCCGCCGCCGGACTGCGGGCCGGCGCGACTCCCGAGACCACGCTCGACGCGCTGCTGCCGCCCCCGCCGCCCGAACTGCCCCCGGACACCCTGGTCTCGCAGCCGGACGTGCTCGGCCTCTCCTACGCACGTTCCGCGCAGATCACCTGGTCCCTGTCGAACGCCCCGCTGCCGTTGTCCGAACTGGGCCTCGGCCCCGCCGACACCGCCGAACTGGCCCGTCGCCTGCACCACCCGGAGCTCACGGCCGCGACCGCCCCGACCGCCCCGACCGGTCCGACCGGCCCGCAGGACACGTCGGGGCCCGAAGGAAGCCCGCCTCCGCCGACGCTTCCGGTCAACGCCCTCACCGTCAACGCCTACACCGCCCGGCACACGTACGGCATTCCGGAGAAGAACTTCGACAAGTTCCGCGACCTGGCGCGGGACCGGAACGTCGTGGTGGACGTGCGGCCGACGAATCCGTCGGCGCCGAAGTGGCTGGACGCGGGGGCGATGCCGAAGCCGCAGGACATCAAGGCGAAGACGGTCAACGAGGTCGACGTCCTGCTCGGCGCCGATGCGGACACGATCGGTCTGGTCGGCTACTTCCAACCGGTGCTGCCGGACCAGGGCTCCGTTCCGCACGGTGCCTGGGACCGGGTGGTCTCACGGTTCAACCAGCGGTCCACGGAGTTCCGCGAACTGGCCGGGAAGATGGCCCAGTACGAGGCCGAAGGCCGCTTCGTCGTCCAGAACGGCGTCGTCCTCGGCGTCGACGAAGCCGGTGACCGGCGCCCGATCACGGGTGACCACGATGTGTTCGACGTGTCGTCCCCCGACGGCTCACGGCTCTCGCATCCCGACCACGACGCGCTGATCGACGAGATGCGGGCCAAGGACATGGCCGTAGTGCACGGCGCGCACATGTTCTGGAATCCGCCGACCGCGTTCGACAAGTCGGTCTTCGACAAGATCGTCGGATCCCATCAGGGCCCCTCCGGCGAACCGCTGCTCCGCTTCACCCCCAACAGTGACCACGCCGTCCTCACCTGGACGCAGAAGCTCAAGCCCGGACAGGTCGACTCCTACACGGCCCGGCACTCGTACGGCATTCCGGAGAAGAACTTCACCAAGTTCCGTGATGTGGCGCGGGACCGGAACGTGGTCGTGGACGTGCGGCCGACGAATCCGTCGGCGCCGAAGTGGCTGGACGCGGGGGCGATGCCGAAGCCGCAGGACATCAAGGCGAAGACGGTCAACGAGGTCGACGTCCTGTTGGGGGCGGACCCCGGAACCATCGGACTGGTCGGCTACTTCCGGCCGGTGCTGCCGGATCGGGGCTCGGTTCCCGCGGACGCGTGGGACCGGGTGGTCTCACGGTTCAACCAGCGGTCCACGGAATTCCACGAACTGGCCGGGAAGATGGCCCAGTACGAGGCCGACGGCAAGTTCACCGTGCACCAGGGGATCGTGTTCGGTTTCGACGACGCGGGCGGCCGCCGTCCGATCACCGGCGACCACGACCTGTTCGACGTGTCCTCGCCGGACGGTTCCCGGATCTCGCCCGTGGCCCACGACGCGCTGATCGACGAGATGCGGGCCAAGGACATGGCGGTGGCGCACGGCGCGCACATGTTCTGGAATCCGCCGACGGCCTTCGACAAGTCGGTCTTCGACAAGATCGTCAGCTCCCACGAGGGCGCGTCCGGCGAACCGCTGCTCCGCTTCAGCCCCGGTAACGACCACGCCGTCCTCGTCCACCCCGAACCCCGCCCGGCCTCGCCGCCGCCCGCCCGCCCGGAGAGCATCGCCGAGGACATGCAGCTCTCCGGCAAGGGCACCGGGACGCCCGGCTTCACGGACACCGTCCACGCGGACGGCCGGGCCTTCCGCAGGATGCCCGCCCGGGGCGACGGGGACTGCCTCTTCCGGTCGCTCCTCGACACCGCGCGCAGCCACGCCGTCCCGCCCCCGTGGGCCGCCCGGAACGTCGCCGGACTCCGCGGCCTGCTCCGCGACCGGCTCACCGGATCCGAACTGCTCGCCCCGGATGTCGAGGCCACTCCCGACCCGGTGCTCGCCGTCGTCGACGACCTACGGATGACCGCCCTGGCCGGGGTGCGGGACGCGGAGGCGCGGGAGCGGATCGGGCAGCGCTGGGACCGGATCGAGCAGGCCGTCGTCACGAACGGCGACGGACGCCGCTGGCGGCAGATCCTGAAGGACAGCGGCTACCCGCACCTCGCCGATGTGGCGCCCACCCCCGCCGACGCACGGCGGCTCGGCACCGACGGGCTGATCCTCGCGGCGGCCGAACTCCCGGCTCTGTGGTCCTCACCCTTCGCCGACGCCCTGCCGCTCGCGCTGGCGCACACCCTCGACATCGAACTGCGGCTGGTCCGCCCCGACGCGTCGGGGCCGACGGGCACTTCCGTCACCCCGCTCAACCCGGGCGGCCGGAGCGGGACCCTGCACGTGGCCTACAACGGCGCCGACCACTACGACGCCCTGGTCCCGGCAACCGCCCTGCCCGCACCGACTACCGCTCCCGCCCCTGCCCCGGCCACCGAAACCCCGGCCGTCCCCGACGTCTTCGGGGAGTGGCTGCGGAGCATGGGCGGGGTCACGGATCTCAGCAGTCCCACCGAGGAGAGCCCGGACCGCGGCGACCCCGTACCGCTGGAGACCCAGCTGGAGCGGCACCGCCCGGCACGGCTGCTGACCGGCGAGGACGCCCGGCCGCCGGACCCCGCCCCACGCACGGTCACCTTCGACGACGGCAGCCGTCTGCCCACCGTCCTCATCAGCCCGGACGCCGATCCCGACGACGGCTCCACCGGCCCGGGCGCCCGGACCGCCGCCGGGCCGCCGCGGACGGGGCTCCTCAACGGCCCGGGCGTCCTCACCCTGCGCTCGCCCGAGCAGGTCGCGAAGGAGGTCTTCGACCAGCTGCCGAAGAAGCTCCGCGCCCAGTTCGACGAGGCGGAGCTGCTGCGGCTGCTGAAGGACCAGCCCGGCGCGTTCACCGCCCCGCGCGGCGCCCGCTTCGTGGGCCGGGAGAAGTCCGGGGTCGGCCACGAGATGATCGTCGAGGCCGTCCCGTACCACCGCTGGGAGCGTTTCGGCGAGGTCGGCGGCGCGACCGTACGGCTGGACACCATGCGGCGCGGCCAGGCCGGTACGGGAGGCGGGCGCAGCGTCGGCGTCGGCCGCCGGGTCGCCGCCGCCCTGGGCATGGGCCCGCCGCTCAACTGGATGCTCAAGATCGGTGTCTCGCTGGGCTGGACCCGGAAGACCGACTACACGCAGGGAACCCAGGCGTACCACCAGAGCGAGTACCGGGCCTGGGAGGGGTCCCACCTGCATCTGGACGACGTCCACTACCGGGTGCGCGTCGAGCGGATCACCGAGGCGCCGAAGCCCCCCGCGCCGACGGCCCACGGGCCGGGCGCCGCGCCTGCCGTCGCCCCCCGTTGGCAGCGCAGCCAGGTGCACTCCGCCGCCTTCGCCATGCGGGACGGGCTGAGCTGGCGGCTGCCGGACGACCTCACCGTGCCCTTCAAGGGGCCGAAGCGCGCTCCGGAGACGCTCACCTTCCCGGACGGGGCCGAACCGCGGATCGCCGACACGACCGCCCTCCACCTCACGGACCCGCCGGAGGACGTGGCGCTCGCCATCTCCGGTGCGCGCCCCGGAAGTTCCGCCCACCGCACGCTGATCTCGTACGTGCGTCCCGGGCGGCTCCTCGGCCTCTTCGGGCGGTTCACCGGACCGGTGAGCGGACCCGAACTGACCCGGGGCAGCGGGCAGCACCCGCTGGGCCATCTGATCGTCGAGCGGTCGATCCCGCACCGGGCCACCCTGGTCACGGAGTCGGTCAAGGCGGAGGTCCGCGACCTCACCCAGACCACGTACCAGAACCAGCGCGCCCACGTCCGCGACACCCGCCTCGGCGTCCAGGTCACCGCCGGGCCCAACTACACCCTCATCGGGCCCGAGACCGATGTACGCCTCCAGGGCGGCCCCCTCGTCCGCACCGATCTCAGCGCGGGCCGGGGCCACTACCTCGGCTCGGACGCCGCCCGCAAGGTGACCGGCCGCGTCCGCAACCACCCCATGGCGCTCTACCGGGTGGAGCGCACCCTGATGGTGCGCAAGGCCGGACAGCCGGCCTCCGCCGCCCGGCCGGTCCGGGTGGTCAGCCTCGACTGGTACTCCACCCAGGACGCGCGCCGCCTCGCGGGCTGGGACAGCCGTACGCCCGGAGCGACCGGCCCGAACCCGGACGCCGAGCCGCCGGTGCCCTGGTACCTCACCCGCCAGGACCCGGTGCACCTGGGCGGCCAGGTCCGCGCCGAGGGCTTCGTACCCGACCAGCGGCCCCCGGACCCGGCGACCGCCCCGGCCACCACGACGACGGCTCCCGCTCCGGTGGCGACCACGTCCGCCCCGGCGACCACGACCACGCCTGCCCCGGCTTCCGCCCCCACCCCTCCTGACCCCCTGAAGGCCTTCACCGACACCGTCCTGGACACGCTGCACCGCGCGTACCCCTCGCTTTTCGTACCGCCGCTGATGCTGCGCCACCCCCATCTGGCCAAGCTCTGGTACGGGGACGGGCGCATGCGGACCGCGCTGCACAACGAGCGCCAGGTGCGCGAGGCGCTGAACCGGCCCAGCCTCGCACAGAGCCTCGACGACCTCACGACCACCGGGGTGCCGGTCACGCTCACCGAGGACGGCAAGGTCCGCCGTGGCCACCACACGCTCATCCTGCGTGCCCGACTCACCGACCGGCGGTTCGAGACCACGCTGAGCGAACGCTCCCTGCGCAACGCCGTCATCGGCACCGAGATCTCCGGCCAGGGGCAGCAGGAGTCCACCACCCTCTCCGCCGGGGTCGAACTGGGCATCTCCCCGCGCGACCACGACAAGGACCCCGGCACCGGGCTGCCCCGCCAGGCGGGCAACGTCGCCCTCGGCGCCCGCTACGCGCAGACGCGCACCCGCGCCACCAAGAACACCGTCGCCGTCGCCCACGACCAGCTGACCTTCCAGAACGGCGCCGATCTCTACAGCTACCAGGTGGAGTTGGGCGCCACCTTCGAGGGCCATCGCCGCCCGCGCGGCTGGACCCGGCTCGTGTCGATGGGGCTGCTGGGCGCGGGCGTCTTCGTCAGCAAGGTCGGGGAGCGCCCGCTGTTCGCCCGGGGGACCGAGACCGTGGGCCGGGTGGAACTGGCCGTCCCCGCCGCCCACGGTTCCGACCGCCACGCCCCCGCCGACCCTCCTGCCACCGGCCCCGTGCCGGCGGCCCCGCCCACCCCCGCACCGCGCCCCCTCTCCTCCACCGAGGCGGACCAACTCCTCGACGGCACACGCCCCTTGCCCCGTACGTCCTCGTCCGACCGGCGGCTCGTCAGCAAGCTGCTCAGCGCCCCGCACGTGGTCCTCAGCACCGAGGGCGGAGAGCAGCGCCAGCAGCTCGTCCAGGACACCGCCGACCGCGCCACCGGCGCCTCCTGGCACGTCAGCGCCCCCGGCACCCCGATCCGCACCGCTCTGCGCCGGGCCATGGCCAACCTCGGCGTCGCCGGGCAACTCGGCCAGTACCTCGGCCCGTTCGGCTCCCGCATCACCGGGCTCACGGGCGCGGGACCGTTCTCGACGCACTACCTCAAGGGGGCGGTGCGGGGCGAGCTGGAGAACGTACGCGTCAAGAGCGACCCGAAGCCCGGCAGCCTCGAAGCCACGATCGGCAACGAGCACCGCGTCGCCGGAACCTCCGGCAGCGGCTCCCGGACCACCCTCGGACTCCAGGGTGCCGTGACACCGGTGCAGCAGGTCCCGGACCGACAAGCGCTGGTGGGGGCGTACTCGACCGCGCTCCAGTACGCCTGGGGCAAGGGCCGCAGCGTCTCCCGGACTCTCACCCGGGGCCGCAACACCACCCTCAGCTACGCCGGCCGGATGTACCTGGTCGTCGCCGACGCCGCCGAGACCGTGGCCGTACGCGACCGCTGGACGGCCGCGATGGGGGCGGTCGGCACCCGGGCCGGGGGCCGGGTCGGCTCCGCCGCCGGGCGGATCTCCGAACGGCTGGGGCGTGGCCTCTCGCCGCGCCGGGCCGCCGCCGCGCTCCAGCGCGTACGCGACGCGGTGATGTTCCACCTGCCGATGCAGGACGCGATCGAGGCCGGACTCGCGCCGGACGGCCTCGGAACCAGCACACCGGCCAACCTCGGCGGCGGCTACAAGCTGCCCCCCTTCCTCCGCCGCCGCCACTTCCCCTCCCACCCCAGCGGACAGCTCGACGCGAGCCGCGTGGCTCAGCAGCTGATGGGACAGCTGAAGAGGCTGGGCGTGCCCTCGCACGACCGGGAGCAGGTGCTCCAGCGCCTCTCGCCGGACTTCCTCCGCTCCCATGTGCACGAGCTGACCACCGACGGGATGGCTCTCCCGGTCCACTACCGCACCTGGTCCAGCCCGCACCACCTGCCGGTCGGCGGCAGCCCCGGGCAGCTGAAACTGACCCTGACACCGGTCACCACGACGGTGGAACGACTGCGTACCGGTTACGAGTTGGAGGACTACCGCACCACCGCCCGCGACGACGTCGAGGGCCGGTCCCAGGACCGTGGCGCCGATGTGACGCTCAGCGCGAGCGAACGCGCGGCGGGCAGCGGAGTGCTGGTCGCCAACCCGGCGCTCCAGGGCACTGCGGCCAAGCAGCGGTCGAGCAACGTGGCCGAGGCGGCCGGCAGTACCGCGATGCCCAACATCGCCACCACCCAGGCGCACGCCGAGATCGTCACCACGTACACCCTGACGGCCACCCTGGTCGACGCGTCCGGCAAGCCGCTCGGCCCCACCGCCACCGCCCCCGTCGGCAGCCTCAACGAGATCCTCCCGGCGAGCCTGCTCACCCCGACCGGTGACGGCACCGACGGCGCGCTCACCGAACAGGACCTGCCGGAACCCTCACGTGCGGTCCGCGTCCTCACTGCCGATGAGGCATTGCCGGAGTCCATCGCCCAGTGGCGGACAACGGACCGGGAGACCGGCGAGAGCGACCCGGACATCCTGCCCTTCGACGATGTGATCGGCTCCGGCATCCTCGCCGTGGACATCCTCGGCTCGGCCAACGTGCAGGACGCCCTGATCCTCGCCACCGCCCGCGCCGACGGATTCCCCGGCGACGCGGACCTCGGCGAGCGGCACACGGGCACGTCACTCACCGAACGCGTACGGATGGCCCGCCACACCCCGCTCACCGGGCTCGGCACCGCCCCGGCCCAGGCCCAGCAGGAGGCCACCTCCCAGGTCGGTCTGACCGCGGGCTTCCGCGAAGCGCTCGGGGCCGAAGGCTCACCGCTGCCCACCCAGTCCTCCGCACGCCTCCTCGGCCAGTCCCACACCGCCGACTCACGGCTTTACGCCAAGATGCACCGCAGCGGCGCCCGGCTGCTGGCCGTGGAGAACAAGCCGCGTATGGAGGCCATGCAGCGGCGCAAGACCGGCGACGCGCTGGACGCGGGCATCACCGACAACGTCGAGGGCGCGGTCAGTACGTCACCGCTGGCGGGCAACAGCAACGCGGGCGTGACCAACCCCGGCGCCACCGTCCCGATCGGCGGTACCAACGACGCGACCGCGCTCAGGAGCGCCACCGACACCACCCTCGGCACCCACGTCAAGGTCGTCACCGACCGCAGCATGCTCTTCGCGGTCCCCGTCAGCTGGCTCTCGGTGGCCGAGGTGGACCACCGGGTCACCGACAGCCGCCCGGTGCAGGCCCTCGGCAAGCCCAAGCGCGGTCCCCGGGCCGTCGAGGCCGAGACCACCGCCCTGGTCTGGCTCCGCGAGGACATCGCCCGCGACTACGGCCTCCTGGACGACACCACGTTCCCCGACGAGGCCCGCACCGCCTGGGACGACCAGGCCAGGGCGGCGGCCGACCTCGCCACCGCCGAGAAGAACTACTACGACGCCCGCGCGAAGACCCGGGATACCTGGCTCGACCTGAGCCCCGAGGAACAGGCCGCGCTCGGGGACGACACCGGGACCGCGACACCGCCCCCGGAGCTCGCCGCGTCCCCGGCCGTCACCGCCTGGCAGGCCGCCCGCGACGACGTACACCGTCGGCAACGGCACCTGGACGCCGCCGCGAAGGACCACCACCGCCTCCACCTCGCCGCCGCCCGCCTCACCGCCCACCACCAGGGTTCGGGCTCGGTGCCGGTGAAGGACGTACCGCAGGAGTACACCGCGCCGGACTGGCGGTCCGATGCGCCGGAGCCGTACACGGTCACCGACGCCACCGACTCCGCGCCGCGCACCCTCACCTCGCCCGACGGGCGCACGGTGCACCAGGTCCACGAAGTGCCGCACGACGGGGCCTCGTTCTTCCACGCACTGCTCGCGACGGCCCAGGACCGGGGCAGGCTGCCCTTCCTGCTCGACGGGGACCTCGCCGACCGGTTCGCGGCCACCCCCGGAGATCCGGCGGTCACCAGGGAGGCCGTCGACGCCGCGCGCAACCGGCTCGCGTGGGCGCTGGGCGACGAGAGTAACCAGGACCTCCTGGACGGCCTGGCCATGGATGCGGCGGACACCTTCACCCAGGCCGAACTGGACTACGCAGAAATAGATCTGACGGATGCCCAGCAGGCCGAGTTCGACGCCTTCGGCCGGCTCCCGCAGACCGTCTGGCCGAGCCCGGAGCAGCGGGTGGCGCTGGGCATGGCGGCCCTGTCGCGCCCGTTCACGGCCGAGCCCACGCCGGCGGACCCGCACGACGGAGACCCGCACCCGCCCGAGCGCCGGGCGGGCGACCACGGCGGCGCCGACGTACTGCCCGCCCTCGCGGCCCGGGTCCTGGGCACCCCGGTGACCGTCGTGACGGGGGAGGGACGGCAGCAGACGTTCCTGCCGCACGGCGCCGACCCGGCGACGGCCGACGCGGCCTCCGGCCCGATGCTCTTCGCCGCCGACGGCTTCTTCTCCGCCGCGCTCACCCCTGGCACCACGCCGCCGATGACCACCGCGCTGCCGACCTCTCCGACCACGGTTGCGCCCTCGGGCCGTACGGGAACCACCCTTGAGTCGCCTGCCCACCGCAGCCACGTCACCCCGCCCTGGCTGCCGCCCGCCGACGCCGACGGCCCGCGCTACCGGCTGGACCGGGACGGCCTCCTCACCGCGCCCGACGGCGCCACCTACACCCAGGGCGCTCCGGCGGGCCGGGGCAACGGCTTCTTCGCCGCACTCTCCACGGCCCTGCGCCACGCCGCCGAGCAGCCCGGCCGCGACGCGCGGGCGGCGGCCCGGCTCCGGACCCGCGCCGGGGCGTCGCCCGCCCAGCTGATGCGTCTGAACGGGCTTCCCGGCGAACGGGCGGAGCGCGACACACTGTTCTCGCCCCCGCCACCCATGAACCAGAAGGGCGTTCCCGCGCCGAGTCAGGACGCCCTCGACGGCCGGCTGCGCCGCCACCTGGCCAACGCCCCGTGGGGCCCGGAGGCCGACCGCGCGGTGGCCGAGTGGGCGGCGAAGGCGACCGGCGCCACGGTCACCCTGATCGAGGAGAACGGCACCGCCCACACCTACACGGGCCCCTCCGCCGACGCGCCGGTCCTCCGGCTCCGCCGCCGGGGCGGGGACTTCGTACCGCTGCTGCTCCGGACTCCGGCCCCGGCCCCGGCCCCGGCTCCGGCTCCGGCTCCGGCCCCGGTACCGAAGCCGGAGACGCCCACGGACGCCGGCGTCCCGGGGCTGCCCGGGGAGGAAGAGGCATACGAGCTCAGCACGCTGTCCGGCACGGAGCCCCAGCCCCACCCCCAACCGCAGCCCCAGCCCCAGCCCCACGGCGGCACCGACTCCGAAGCGGATTCCGACTCCGACGGCGAGGAGGACACCCCCATCTGGGCCGACCCCGAGTGGCTGACGGCAGTGTTCGGACCGCAGTGGAACAGGGCCCCGCGCGCCCGGCTCCAGGAGACCTCTGAGGCCCTCTACGCGCTTGTCGAAGAGGTGGCGGGCGGCCGTTCGACCCGCGCTGGACTGGCCGATCTCATCCGGCAGGTCCTGCACCTGCCCGACCGGGCCGGGGTGACCAACCAGGACGTCCTGGACCTGGGAGCGCTGGCTCTGGAGGCGTCGTCGGACGACCTGGCGACCGCCGAGGACCTCGCCGTGTACTTCGTGGACCGGCAGATCGAGACCCGGCGGGACGCCCTCGCCGAGGAGACCCTGCTCCGTACGGCGGAACAGACGTCGGCGGAACGAACCCCGGCGGGACTGACGTCGCCGGAACGGACTCCGGCGGGACGGGACTTCACCGGGGCGGACCGAGGTCTGCCGGCCCCGGACTCCTACCTCGCCGAGCGTTCCGGCCGGGTGGCCGGGCAGAGCGCGCCGTGGCGGAACCCGTACCTGTTCGTGGCCCGGGCGGCGGAGGGCGGCGGCGTTGAGATCGTCACGCCGTGGCGCACCTTCGTGGTCCGCGACGCCGAGGAGATGGCCCGGATCATCTCGTACGACTCCCGGCGGCCGGGCGGCGCGGACATCGTCCTCGCCCTTCCCCCGGCGTTCGCCGCGCAGGTGGCCGACCTGGTCGCCGGTACGACGGCCCGCCCGGTCTGGTACCCGCTGGGGCTGGCCGAAGTGGCCACCCACCCGACCACCGGGGCCGCCCACCTCGTGGTGCACCGCCGGGCCGGGGAGACCGGGCCGGACTGGAGCACGCCCCCGCCGCCGCGGGAGCCCGGCCTGCCCGGCGCCCGCGACCTCAGCAGCGACAGCGACAGCGACGACGGCCGGGGCGGCGACACCGACAGCGACAGCGGCTCCACCAGCGACGGCGACGCGGAGTTCGACCGGCTGGCCGACCAGCTCCAATGGGAACGTCATACCGACGCGTTGCGCGCCCGCCCCCTGATCACCCGCGACTACGAGGTCGTCGACGAGAGCGGCACCGGAGTGCTGTTCACCGAGCCCGGCCCCCGCACGGTCGGCGACGTCCGTGCGGCGGGGACGGAGGAAGGGCCCGCGCTGGTCCTGCCCCACCAGATTCCCGCAACCGTCCCCGCCGCCGACCGGCCGCCGCTGCACATCTCCGAGGACCGGACGGTCGCGCTGCTCTCGGCCGGGGACGACACCACCGGACGCGGTCGGCAGGTGTACGCCACCCGGGCGGCCATCGAGAGCTCATCGGCCCGCCTGGCCGCCGCCGGAGCCGGGGTGCGGCCGGCAGCCGATCCCTCGGTACGGGTGGTGCTCGCCCGGGAGGACGGCACGCCCGGCGAACCGCTGTTCCGGGTGGAGCCCCGGTTCCTCACCGCCTCCGGAGCATCCGAGTACGCCTTCACCCGCGACTTCGCCCGGATGGTCGCCGGAACGGATGCCCCACCGCTCTCCCACCTCGCCTTCCGCACCCCCGACGGTACGGTCGCCACGGCCCCGGTCAACGGACTGCACGGCCGGGAGGTCACCGGCACCCACCACCTGGCCCAGGGGCTGACCGAGGTGGCCGACGGCACCCGTAACGGCACCGACGTCACCCCGGACTGGGCGGCCCGGCAGGCCGGCCGGGACCCGCGCTTCACCGGCGGAGTGGTGGGCGCCCCCACCCCGGGCGAGGCGTACGGCCAGGCCCTCCGCCACACCCAGGACAACGCGCTGCGCGGGCCGTTGACCCGGGCCGCCGCCCGTGCCGGGGTCAACGAGTACGCCTGGGCGGAGGTCGGCGAGGGCTATCTGATCCAGTCGGTCAGCACAACCAACGACGGCGGCGCCCAGCTCTTCACCCACAACCACGCCAAGCCGGGCGACCCGGTCGGCCCGCACGCCCCGAACCACTTCGCGCAGGTGGTGCTGGCCAGCGAGGACGGCAGCCACCAGATCACCCTGGAGAACGAGACCCACTCCCGTACACCGATACCGGTGGAACAGCTCGACGCCGTCCTCGACGAGAACCTCGACCGCTACGACGAGGACCAACTGAACGCACTGGCGCAGGAGTCGGAAGGCCGCGCCGCCACCGCCCGGCGCGATGGCGCAGCCCCGGCGGAGATCGCCCGCCTCGAAGGCTTCGCCCGTGCGGCCCGGGCCCTGGCCGCCGTCCACGAGGCCGAGCACGTCCGCTGGTACTTCACCGAGGACCGCCCCGAACGCGCCCTGGCCCAGCGCGAAGTGGACCGGGCCCGCGCTCGCGCCCGGGACGCCGTACGGGCCGCGGCACCGGTCCTTGACGACAAGGACCAGTGGTTCTTCCGGGCCTACAGCAAGCGCCCCGGTGAGTCCGCCCACGCGGTCAACGCGGCCCTGCTGTCGGACCGTTCACCCGCCGTCTCCAATCCGCTGACCACGGTCGCCCTGCACGGCCACGCGCTCCGCCCGGACCGGCGGACCGTACGCTTCGCCGAGCAGCAGCACACCCCGTCGGCGGACGCGGACGAGAACCTGGACGCCCTGGCCCTGTCCCTGGCCCGCACCGGCCTCTGGAACCACGCCAACGGCCTGCCCCTGCCCACGGTCACCGTCACCGGACACGGCAACCGGTCCCGGGCCAGCGGCCGGAAGCGGGCCGAGGCGGTCGGCAAGGCACTGGGTGAGCGACTGGCCCGGCTGCTGAGGACCTTCCAGGACGGGGTCCCCGGCACGCACGTCCGGCTCTCCGACTTCACGCTCACCCTGGACGCGCAGCGGGTCCGTAGCGCCACCGACCCGGACCGGGGGCGGACGGTGACCGTGGACATCGACGACCACCGGCACGCCTCGCCGGCCGTCCCCGCCCGCCCCGCGCCCGGGCATCCCGCCCCCGCCGGTGAGCCGCCCCGCCCCGAACCGCTCGCGCGGCCCCGCCCGACCGCCGAGCCCGCCCCGGTGTCCACCACCCCGTCCACCCACCGCGACCCGTCCCGCCCGGGCCGCCGGTCCGCGACGCCCAGCCCCGACCGGGGCGCACCGGTGCCCGCCTGGGTCCAGGCCCGTATCCGGTACGCCGAGGAGTCCGTCGCCTTCGAGCGGCGGCTGGCGGAACACCTCGCCGAGAACGAGGCGGTGACGGAGGAGTTCCGCACGATGGCGCGCGCCGCGTGGGACCGGGCACGGCAGCAGTACCCGGGTGCCCTCGCCACCTTCGGCAGCGAGAACCCGAGCATGCCCGGCACGGTCGGAACCAGCAGGCCCGCCCTTCAGCAGGTGCTGCGCACCGGCCATCTGAGGGAGTTGGTGACCTTCCTGTTCCAGGGCATCTCCAGCGACCTGGTGCCCGAGATGCTGGGGGGCAGGGAGGACCCCGACCCGGAGATCGAGCAGGAACGACCCAGCCGCCGCCAGGCCGAGGGCCGCGCCGAACTGGAGCGGCTGGCGGCACAGTTGAACCTGGATGACACCCTCTCCGTAACGGAGAAGCAGGCGGCGCTCGCCCGTGCCACCCGCCTGCACACGGTCCAGCGGGACCCCGACGACGTACGCCCACCCCTGAGCCGGGCCGAGCGCCCCTTCGCCGTGAACGACCTCGGCCTCACCTGGATGCCCGCGTCCTCCGTCTACGACCTCGCCATGAGCACCGGCCTCCAGGAGGTGTCCGAGGACACGGGAGGCCTGGTCCTGACCGGCACCGCGGGGTCGACGTACCGCTTCCTCGTGCACGCCGCCCGGATGCGGGACCAGTGGGGGATCGACCTGGACCTCGGGCTGATCCGGGCCGGGATGATCGCCATGTCGCTGTCGGCGGGCCACCACTCGTTCCACGAGGTCATGCGCGGGGCCCAGTTGGCGCTGGACTCCGTTCCCGGCCACGATCCGGCGCTCGACTACCAGGACAACTGGGGCCGGTACTGGAACGTCTACCCGCTCACCGAACAGGAGCTGCGCGACCGCGTCGCCCGGGACGGCCTCTTCCCCGACGAGCACGCCCGGGCCCTGCTCGACGTAACGTGATCTTCTGCCGCATGGAAGGTCCATGTGCCCGGTCGGCCCCGTACGAGGGGTTCCGGGGGCGAGCGAGGAGACCGTGATGAGCGAACCGACGAAGCCGGTGGTCGAGGTTCCGGAGGGGGACGCGCCCGCCGAGCTGACGATCCGGGACCTTGTCGTGGGGGACGGGCCGGAGGCGCTGCCGGGCCGGGTCGTCCGGCTGCACTACGTCGGGGTGACGTTCGCGTCCGGGCGGGAGTTCGACTCGTCCTGGGAGGAGGGCCGGCCGTTCAAGTTCGCCGTGGGCGGCGGCCGGGTCATCAAGGGCTGGGACCGCGGGGTCAGGGGAATGAAGGCCGGCGGCCGGCGCGAGATCATCGTTCCCCCGCGCCTCGGCTACGGCAAGCAGTCACCCTCCGCACTGATCCCGCCGGGCTCGACACTGATCTTCGTGGTGGACCTGCTCACGGTGGTGGCTCCCGGCGGCGCCGGCGGAGACCGCGCTCAGACCGCCGGCTGAGCGGCCGCTGCCTCACCGGACATCGCCGGGGCGGCGTTGAACAGCGCGTGGACGGCGGAGGTGACCCGGGCGGTGACGATCTCCGGGGTGGAGAGTCGAGCTTGCCGTCGAGGTGCAGGAACGCGAGGCCGTGGACGAGGGCCCACACCGTGGTCGACAGGGCGTCCGCGTCCACACCGGGGAAGGTCGCGCCGACGACGGTGCGGACGTACTCCGAGATGGCCGCGGTCGCGGCGACTCGCTCGTCGCTGGTGGGGTCGCAGGGCTCCGCGGACATCGCCCGGAACAGGGCCGGGTGCTCCAGCGCGAACCGTACGCAGGCGACGGCGACCGCGGCGAGTTCACCGGGTGTCGAGGGTGCGGGGTGGGCTTGCGCCAGGTGGGTGACGAGCTCGCGGTACCCCTCGGCGGCCACCGCGGAGACCAGCGCCTCGCGGCCGGCGTAGTGGCGGTAGGGGGCCGTCGCCGACACCCCGGCCCGCCGGGCGACCTCGCGCAGCGAGAGCCCGGCGCTGCCGTCCTCCTCCAGGCTCGCGAGCGGCACGCATGCAGGCGGCGTGCTCCTCGTCGCCTCGGGCGGCGGCAGAACCCACTGTTCGTCGCGGCGGCGGCAGGTCGCCCGGCCGTCATCGGTCTCCGGAATGGCCTGGAGGGCTCGCTCGACCTCGCCCGACGGGCTCCCGCGCCGGTTGCGGGGGACGAACCGGGCGCGAAGGATGGAATCGCTCATTGCCGTCAGGGGTGTGCACAGCCCCGACGGCCGGTGCTTCAGCGCCGACGCGGCCGACGGAGCCGCGTGTACAGGGCGCATCCGTGTGCCGTGACCAGGCGGCCGTACGGATGTGCCGCCGACCGGGCGCACGGTGTGCCCGCGACAGGGAGTCGACATGACCGATCTGCCTCCTCCGATCACCCCCTACCTGGAACCCGCGGCGAAAGAGCTGTGCGAGGCCACGGATCCGCATCCGCGGATCTACGAGGTCCCCCCGGAGAAGGGCCGCGACATCCTGCTCGGCCTGCAGAGCGACGCGAGCGTGCCCCGCCCGGACGTCGACGAGGAGTGGGTCGACGTGGACGCGGGCCAGTGGGGCACGGTCCGCACCCGGATCATCCGGCCCAAGGGGGCCACCGGACCGCTGCCGGTGGTCTTCTACATCCACGGCGCCGGCTGGGTCTTCGGCGACGACAAGACCCACGACCGCCTCTTCCGCGAACTCGCCGTGGGGGCCGGCGCGGCCGGGGTCTTCCCCGTCTACGACCGGGCGCCCGAGGCGAAATACCCCACCCAGGTCGAGCAGAACTACGCCGTGGGCCAGTGGGTCCTGGAGCACGGGGCGGAGCACGGACTGGACACCTCGCGGATCGCGGTCACCGGCGAGTCCGTGGGCGGCTGCATGTCGGCGGTGTTCGCGCTGATGAACAAGGAGCGCGGAGGCATCGACCTCAAGGCCCAGGTCCTGCTGTACCCGGTCACCGACGCCGACTTCAACACCCCCTCCTACCTCCAGTTCGACGAGGGCTACTACCTCACCCGCGACGCCATGAAGTGGTTCTGGGACGCCTACATCGGCAACCCCGCCCACCGCACCGAGGTGTACGCCGCACCCCTCCACGCCTCCCTGGACCAGCTCCGGGGCCTGCCCACCACGCTGGTCATCACCGACGAGGCCGACGTCCTGCGCGACGAGGGCGAGAAGTACGCCAACCGGCTGCGCGAGGCCGGGGTGGACGTGACCTCCGTCCGCGTGGCGGGCATGGTCCACGACTTCCTCCTGCTGGACAGCCTGCGTGACACCCGCGCCGCGAACGTCGCCCGCACCCTCGCCGTCGACGCCCTCAAGAAGGCCCTGCACGACGGCTGAGACATCCTGTCGTCGGGACCGGGCCACCACTCGCCGTCGCTGCGGGGTCAGGCCGCCCGCACGGATTCCTCCGCGGGGAGCCGGGTGCCGACACGGGTCATCAACAGCCCGGCGAGCGCCGCGACCGGGTAGGCGAGTACGCCGTACACGGCCGCAGGCACGGCCAGGCTGACGCTGCCGAGCACGCTGATCGCCAGCGTCATGGCGACCGTGCTGTTGTGCACGCCGATCTCCATCGAGCAGGCGATCGCCTGCCGTTTGCCGACGCGTGCCATACGGGGCACGAAGTACCCCGTGGCCAGGCTCAGCACACAGAAGAGCAGCGCCACGGGTCCGGCGTCCGCGAGATAGCCGGCGATGTTGCTCCGCTCGGCCAGTACGGCGCCGACGATCACCGCGACGAGGACGACGACCGACAGGAGACGCACCGGGCGGTCCATACGGAGCGCGAACGCCTCCGAGCGCCGGCGCACGGCCAGGCCGATCACCACCGGTACGAGCACCAGGGCGAAGACCTGGAGCACCTTGTCGAACTGCAGCCCGAGGCCGTCCTGACCGATCCCCGGCTCGAAGTGGAGCAGCGCGAAGTTGGTGATGACCGGCAGGGTCGCGATGGCCACGACCGCGTTGATCGCCGTGAGCGTCACGTTCAACGCAACGTCACCGCCGAACAGATGGCTGAAGAGGTTGGCCGTCGTCCCGCCCGGAGAAGCGGCCAGCAGCATCATGCCGACGGCGAGTTCGGGGGAGAGGCCGAAGGCGATGACCAGGCCCAGACACGCCGCGGGCAGCAGCAGCGCCTGACAGGTCAGCGCCACGACGACCGCACGCGGATGCCGGCGTACCCGGCGGAAGTCGTCCGCGGTCAGGGACAGTCCCAGCCCCAGCATGATGACGGCGAGGGCGAGCGGCAGCATGACGGTGGCGATGGGAGAGTCCATGTGCGGCTTCGTCTCCTGAGCGAGGGAAGGGACGGCGGGGCTGCCGCATGAACGTAACGTCGCGATGTGTACGCCATCAACACTCCTGCGGACGGATTCCGGCCGCCGGTCGGGCCGGGCGGCGTGCCATCGTCGGCGGCGAAGCCGAAGGAGGCGAAGCCGATGGGAGGAGGCGAAGCCGAAGTAGTGGTCGAGCCCGGGAACAGCGGGCCCGGCGGGCACGGTTGCATGGACCGGGGGGCCGAGCCTCCGACGTGCGGTATGCCCGCCGCGGACTCGGACTCGGACTCGGACCCCGTCCCCGACCTGACCCTGTGGAAGGACTTCTTCATGACCGACCGGCCCCTGACCCTCATGGCCGTGCACGCCCACCCCGACGACGAGGCCACGGGAACCGGAGGAGTGCTCGCCCGGTATGCGGCGGAAGGCATCCGCACGGTCCTCGTGACCTGTACCGACGGCGGTTGCGGAGACGGACCGGGAGGCGTCAAGCCCGGCGACCCCGGGCACGATCCGGCGGCCGTCGCCGCGTTGCGCGGCCAGGAACTCAAGGCGAGCTGTGACGTTCTGCGGGTGAGCGATCTGGAGACGCTGGACTACGCGGACTCCGGGATGATCGGCTGGCCGAGCAACGACGCTCCCGGATCCTTCTGGCGGACCCCCGTGGAGGAGGGTGCCGCCCGGCTCGCGGAACTCATGCGGCACTACCGGCCCGATGTGGTCGTGACCTACGACGAGAACGGCTTCTACGGTCACCCCGACCACATCCAGGCCCACCGCATCACGATGGCGGCGCTGGAGATGACCGAGCTGACGCCGAAGGTCTACTGGACGACGATGCCGCACTCGGCGATGCGCCGGTTCGAGGAGATGATGCGCGAGTCCCAGGGGGACATGCCGGAGCCGGACCCGGCCGAGGTCGCCGAGATGGAGAAGATCGGTCTCCCCGACGAGGAGATCACCACGTGGGTGGACACCACCGCGTACAGCGGCCAGAAGTTCGACGCGCTGGCCGCCCACGCCAGTCAGGGCGAGAACATCTTCTTCCTCACGATGGGCAAGGAGAAGTTCGGCGAGCTGATGGGCATGGAGACCTTCGTCCGGGTCAAGGACGCCACCGGTGCGGCCGTCCCCGAGAAGGATCTCTTCGCCGGACTCCGCTGACCCGCCGCCCGCCGGGGCCCGCACGGCAAGGGGCGTGCGGGCTCGTCACCCCTGCCGGGCCCCCGCCAGCCGCCCCCGTGCCGCCGCCTGGATCTGCGAGGGGCCCAGCCCCCACTCCAGGGTGCGTCCGACGGCCGTCGCAAGGGGCCGGTCCCAGCAGACGCGCGCGGGGGCCGGGCGGCGGATGGAGAGTTCGGCGCGGGCCCAGTCGGGGAGGAGCCCGGTCGAGGCGTTGGTGAGCAGGCGGACGGCCAGCCGCTCCTGCGGCGTGCGCCCGAAGGCGCGGAGGAACCGCACCGAGTCCAGCGCGGCCGGGGTGGCACGGAGTCCGGGGCGCATACGGGTCAGATAGCCCTCCACATCGGACGCGGTACGCGGCACCTGCCGTGCCCCCAACTCCTCCGCCACCGGGGCGGCCTGGCGGTAGTAGGTGTCGCACTCGGCGCGGGTGAGCCGCTGCCCCCGGGGCGCGTACGCCTGGTGGCCGGCGAGGAAGCTGCGGACCTCGGCGGTGTGCACCCAGGTGAGCAGGTCGGGATCGTCCGCGCGGTACGGCCTTCCGTCGGGGGCCGTACCGCGCACCCGGGTGTGGATGCGCCGGACGAGACCGATCACCTCGCGGGCGGCGGGGGAGGAGCCGAAGGTGGTCGTGGTGATGAACCGTACGGTTCCGTTCAGCCGCCCGACGGGATCGGCGCGGAAGTCCGAGTGCTGGTCGACTCCGGCCATGGCCAGCGGATGCAGCGACTGGAGCATGAGGGCGGCGAACCCGCCGGTGAGCATCCCGGTGGCCTGCCCGTGCACCCGCCACAGCGGCTCCGCCGGGGTGATCCCGAACAGCCCCGGATCGCCGGGCGGAGCCGCGTACCGCTCCAGCTTCAGGTCCCCGCCGTGCAGCGCCGCGGTGAGCTCCGCCGCGATCCGCTCCCGCAGTCCCACCAACGCCTCCCGGCTCGCGACTCCGGCTCCGGCTCCGGTGTCCTTCGGCCGAGGGTACCGAGCCGCTACAGCTGCGGGCCCGGCTGTTCCAGCGCCACCACGACCATGACCGGAAGATCGGTGTCCTGCTGGATCACCCCGGCCGTCAGGATCCGGCCGTCGATGGTCCACTTCGCCACCTCGATGAACTCGTCCTCGTCGGCCGCCGTCCGCTCGGCCGTGACGAGGTTACCGGCGAGCGCTGACCCCTCGATCTCGGGCAGGAAGCCGGCCAACACCCGCTCTCCCTGCTCGTAGACGGCGTCCAGGTCGTCGAAGTAGCCCGACGCGTCGACGTCGCGGATCCAGACGGCGAACGACACGTGGACCGTCCCGTCGCCGAACGTCTGGATCCAGGCCGAGACGCCGTCCTTGTTCCACGACGTCTCCGCGCCGTTACGGGGTTTCCCCCCGGGCGCCCACCCGTGAGCCGAGAACCGCGCCGCCGCACCCCCGGCGGTCAGCGGGACGAGGTCCCCGAACCCCTCCAGCAGGGCGATCACCGCAGCCAGGGAACGAGCTCCGATCATCGGTTCACCGGTCGAGCCGGGTTCAGTGCTCACAGAGGGAGAACTCGCGTTCGTAGAGCTGCTCGTTGTGTTCGTCGACGAAGAACTTGCGTTCCCGCATGAGCTCTTCGCGATAGCCCTCGGCCTGCTCGCGCGTCATGGTCGAAGTGGCGAACCCCGGCTGCTGCGGCGGTACGTCGGAGGTCGAGACGATCTTCTTGCCCGGGTCGACCAGGAAGAACGCGAGAATCTTCCGATGCCCCGGACGGGTGGGGTCGGCCAGACGGAACGAGCCGACGCGGTGCTGAAGGACGTTCGGGAACGCCAGGCAGCGGCCCGCCGGGGTGGCCGCCGAACCCAGTGCCTGGTTCAGCGCCTCCTCGTCCTCCAGGCCGTAGACCTCCCGCAGGCCGTTGTCGTCGTTCTGCTCGTAGCGCGGGTAGTCGAGCGCCGTACGGAAGCTCAGCCGGCTCTCGGTGATGTTCTCGCTGTCCCAGTAATAGATACCGGTCGAGACGATCCGCTCGTTCAGCATGCCCTCGACATGCCAGGAACCGCCGGCGTACTCGGGCTTGTCGGGGGTCAGATGAATCGTGGCGAGCTTGACGATGACCTGGAGGCGGCGGCCGCGCAGGTCCACCCGGGCCGACGCGTCGGGCGCCGGGGGCGGGGTGAAGTCCGGGGCGTCCGGGATCACCGGGCGGCGGTTCTCCCACCATGCGTCGTGGTCCACCTCCCAGGCGCACAAGGCCTCCTCATAGGCCTCGTCATCGTCGTACGACGCCTCGTCCGGGTGCTCCGGCTCCGAGTCGTACCACCCGAAGGGATCGGCCTCGATCCGCAGGGGCCGCGGATGACGCAGATCCGTGAGCACGTTCTCCAGCAGAGGCCGCATGCGCGTGAACACGTCCGGCAGGACAGCGGCCAGTTCGCGATGGGTCTCGGGGTGGACGTTGTTGACGTACGAACGGAAGACCGTGTCACCGCCGGCGGTGACCTCGACGTCCGTGGGCAGCCACTGGAACTTCTCCGAGAACTCGTAGGCCGCCCAGCGGTTGTCACTCTCGTTCTTCCAGGCCCGCTCCGGTGCGTCGCTCACCCCTCTCACCAGGCAGAACAGCGAGGGATGCACCAGGTCCAGGACCTGCCCGCCGGATCCGGGGTGCCAGTCCCGCTCCGCCGCCGGGACCTCTTCCAGAACCCGCACCGCCTCGCGCAGCCGGGATCTGAGCGCGTCGTCGACCAGGGTGTCCGACTGCCACACACCGTCGACGGCGGACACCTCGATCCCGGTCCCGGCGTCCCGCAGCGCGGCGTAGTGCGTGAGCTCGGCGAGCACGTATCGGACCTGCGCCTCGGTGAGTCCCTGGGCGACCGCTTCCCGTGTCCACCTGGCGACGATGGCGGCATCGTTCATCTTGTCGGACCAGCCGGGCTTCGCCCTGATGTGCGCGCTGCACTGGATCATCTGGAGTTCCCGCAGCGTCCGGATCGGCGCGAGCGCTATGGAGCGGGAGGTGTGAAAGGGCAACGGGAAAGCAGACAGGCCGGACAACGCTCGTGATCCTCCGCGTCGGTGAGTGGTGGCCGGAAGACTACGTCAGCGCACTGACATCGCCTTGGTCGCTCCTGCCATCGCCTTCCGGAACCGGCGGTGGGGCCGGTGCGCGAACGCACCGGCCCCACCGATGGAGCTTTCCGGCCACGCCCGGAGCAGGCGTGGCCGGGCTGTCAGACCAGGTCGTAGCGGTCGAGGTCCATGACCTTGGCCCAGGCGGCGACGAAGTCCGTCACGAACTTCTGCCGCGCGTCGTCGCTCGCGTAGACCTCGGCGAGGGCACGGAGCTCGGAGTTGGAGCCGAAGACCAGGTCGGCGCGGGTGCCGGTCCACTTGACCTTGCCCGATGCGTCGCGGGCCTCGAACTCGTCCTGCGTCGACGACGTCGACTTCCAGGTGATGCCCAGGTCGAGCAGGTTCACGAAGAAGTCGTTGGTCAGCGTGCCCGGGCGGTCGGTGAGAACGCCGTGCTTCGAGCCGCCGGTGTTGGCGCCCAGCACCCGCAGACCGCCGACCAGGACGGTCGTCTCCGGGGCGCTCAGCGTCAGCAGGTTCGCCCGGTCCAGGAGCAGGTACTCGGCGGGCAGCCGGGCCGCCTTGCCGGTGTAGTTGCGGAAGCCGTCGTACGCGGGCTCCAGCGCGGCGAAGGACTCGACGTCCGTCTGCTCCTGCGTGGCGTCGACGCGGCCCGGGGTGAACGGCACCTCGACCTCGACACCGGCGTCCTTGGCCGCCTGCTCGACCGCCGCGCCGCCCGCGAGGACGATCAGGTCGGCCAGGGAGACCTGCTTGCCGCCCTTGGCGTTGAAGGACTCCTGGATGCCTTCGAGGGCGCGCAGGACCTGGGCCAGCTCGTCCGGGTTGTTCACTTCCCAGCCGCGCTGCGGCTCCAGACGGACCCGGGCGCCGTTGGCGCCGCCCCGCTTGTCGCTGCCGCGGAAGGATGCGGCCGAGGCCCAGGCGGCCGAGACCAGCTGCGCCACCGTCAGGTCCGTGCCCAGCACCTGCTCCTTGAGCGCGGCGATGTCCGCGGCGTCCAGCTTCTCACCGGTGCGCGCGGGCAGCGGGTCCTGCCACAGCAGCACCTCGGAGGGCACCTCGGAGCCCAGGTAGCGCTGGATCGGGCCCATGTCGCGGTGCGTCAGCTTGTACCAGGCGCGGGCGAAGGCGTCGGCGAACTCCTCCGGGTTCTCGTGGAAGCGCCGCGAGATCTGCTCGTACGCCGGGTCGAAGCGCAGCGACAGGTCGGTGGTGAGCATCTGCGGCTTGTGCTTCTTCGACGCGTCGTGCGCGTCCGGGATCGTCGCCTCCGCGTCCTTGGCGACCCACTGGTGGGCGCCGGCCGGGGACTTGGTCAGCTCGTACTCGTAGGCGAAGAGGTTGTGGAAGAACTCGTTGCCCCACTTCGTCGGCGTGCTGGTCCAGGTCACCTCCAGACCGCTGGTGATGGCGTCCCCGCCCTTGCCCGACTTGTACGAGCTGCGCCAGCCGAGGCCCTGCTCCTCCAGCGGGGCGCCCTCGGGGTCCGCGCCGACGCTCTCGGCCGGGCCCGCGCCGTGCGTCTTGCCGAAGGTGTGGCCACCGGCGATGAGGGCGACGGTCTCCTCGTCGTTCATCGCCATCCGGCGAAAGGTCTCGCGGATGTCGCGGGCGGCGGCGATCGGGTCCGGGTTGCCGTTGGGGCCCTCGGGGTTGACGTAGATCAGACCCATCTGGACCGCGCCGAGCGGGTTCTCCAGCTCACGGTCGCCGGTGTAGCGCTCGTCGTCGAGCCAGGTGGTCTCCGGGCCCCAGTAGACGTCCTCCTCCGATTCCCAGACGTCCTCGCGGCCGCCGGCGAAGCCGAAGGTCTTGAAGCCCATGGTCTCCAGGGCGACGTTGCCGGTGAGGATCAGCAGGTCGGCCCAGGACAGCGCCTGGCCGTACTTCTTCTTCACCGGCCACAGCAGCCGGCGGGCCTTGTCCAGGTTGCCGTTGTCCGGCCAGCTGTTCAGCGGGGCGAACCGCTGCTGCCCGGCGCCCGCGCCGCCGCGGCCGTCGCTGATGCGGTACGTGCCGGCGCTGTGCCAGGCCATCCGGATCATCAGCGGCCCGTAGTTGCCGAAGTCAGCCGGCCACCAGTCCTGCGAGGTGGTGAGCACCTCGGCGATGTCCCGTTTCACCGCGGGCAGGTCCAGCGACTCGAACACGGCCGCGTAGTCGAACTCCTCACCCAGCGGGTTCGCCACGGCGGGGTTCTTGGCCAGGATCTTCAGGTTGAGGCGGTCCGGCCACCACTGGCGGTTCCCGCCGCCCTGCGTGGGGTGCGGCGCGCGGCCGTGCGCCACGGGGCAGCCGCCGGCCTGCGCCTCGGGCTTCTCGGGTACGGCCGTCTCGGGCGAGTCCGGGACGACGGGGTCAAAGACGTGCGACTCGTTGTTCTCGGTCATGGGTGATCCTTCCGGACCCGGCGGGTCGTGGGGCGCTGAACGGGGGGAGGAGGATTCGGGCCGTACAGAAGGGGCACGCTGATGCCGGGGCCCGTCGCGGGTCGCCCGAGTGCCTCGCGGGCCACCGCACCCGGCGGTCCCGGGCGGTGCGACGACGACGGCGCTGGGCCGACGGGCGGCATTGCGCGGTCGACCTGTGGTGTCCCGTCGCGTGTCTCTGCTGCCGTACCGGAGTCTTCCTGTCTCTTGGATGTCGCCGGGATCGATCCTACGATGGACTTCGTCCAAGTCAAGAAGTGGGCTAAAAACATAATGACGGGGGCGTGGCGTCGGCGCATTCCTTGCGCGGGCCGCCCACCCCCTCCGGCGAGCAGAGCAGGTGAAACGAGATGAGCGACCTCCTTCGACGGCTGCGGGGCCGTGGCTGGCGCATGACCTCCCAGCGGCGTGTCGTCGCGGAGGTCCTCGACGGCGACCACGTCCACCTGACGGCCGACGAGGTGCACCAGCGGGCCGCGGCCCGCCTGCCCGAGATCTCCCGTGCGACCGTCTACAACACGCTGGGCGAGCTGGTCGCGCTCGGCGAGGTGCTGGAGGTCTCCACCGTCGGCCGCGCCAAGCGCTACGACCCCAACGCCCGCACCCTCCACCAGCATCTGGTCTGCTCCGGCTGCGGCATGGTCCGCGACGTCCATCCGGTCGGCGACGCCATCGGCGATCTGCCGGAGGAGGAGCGGTTCGGGTTCACGGTCGGCTCGGTGGAGATCACCTACCGGGGGGTGTGCCCGGGCTGCGCCTGACGTCGGCGACCGTGCCGCTGCCCGCTCAGCCATCGCGGACCGACGTCACGTCATAGACGACCGCGGAGCTGTTCGCCGGTCCGCGGCAGGTCAGCCGGCAGGCAGGCGTGCGCCGGGCCCGTACCTCGACGTCGAGCGGCCCCGCGTGCGGAGCCCGGCCGCTGACGCGGACGCGCCAGCCGTCGTCGTCGGCGACCGTCTCCGTGACCGCGTAGTCGTGCCTGCCCGCCGGGCCCAAGCGCCGGAGCACCGCGGCCACCGCCGCCTGCTGCGGCGGGCGGAGGGTGGTGTAACCCCGCAGGTGGTCGGCGCGGATGCGGTCGGCGAGGTGGTCCTCGATCACGGTGACCGCCGAGCGCGGGTCCAGATTGCCGTAGTAGACGCCGTCGGGTACGACGACGACGTTGGCGGCGAAGCGGTCACCGCCCACGTGCGTGCACTCCCACACCAGATCGGGCCAGCGGGCGCTGAGGGCCTCGCCCACGGGACGGCCGCGCACCGCGCAACAGGCGTCGTGCAGGCCGTGCGCGCAGACGAGGACGACGGGGGCGAGGCCCGGCTCCCCCGGGGAGTCCAGGGCGGCCACGATCTGCGCCAGGTCCCGGTCGCGGTGCCAGCTGCCCCACCGCTGGCGCAGCGCGCCGGAGCTGTCGTGGTGCAGCACCGCCCACCGGTCGCTCCCCTCGGTGCGGCGACGCCCGTGCCGCCTGACGAGGAGGATCCGGGCCCGGTTCGCCCGGGCCGCGGCGAACACGAGGGTCTTGGTCTCCGGGTCGAGGTCGAGGCCGTCGAAACCGTTGGCGGGCCAGGCGCGCCGGTACTCGATGAGGACCCAGACGGAGCCGAAGGGGGCCGTGCCGACGAACGCGTCGTCACGGCCCCTGGCCGCGTCGGCGCAGAAGAACCGGTCCGGCGGGGTCACCGGTCCGCGGGCACCAGCACGCCCGCCCGCAGCAGCCGCCCGGCGAGCGCGAGGCCGAGGTCGCCGGCGGTGCGCACCCGGCCGTCGAGCAGTCGGGCCACGGGTACGAGGTCGGATGCCGGGAAGTCCAGGTGCCCGACGCGGGTGTGCAGGCGTGTTCCCTCCAGCCGGGGCTCCAGTGCTTTCCGCAGCCGTACGGGTGACGTCGTCGTGAGGCCGCTCAACGCGGCGAGCTGGGCCACCGGCCCCAGCGGCGCCGGGCGGGCCTGGGAGCGGCGGGCGCGGTGGAAGAGCGGGGCGGGGTCGGCCTCGGCCACGGCGGCCAGCAGGCGCTCACGGACCAGGTCCAGGATGCCGTCCGTGCCGTCCGCGCCGTTCGGGCCGTTCGAACCACCTGGTTCGTTCGGGCCGTTCGTCGCCCGTTCCGCCAGGGGCAGTGACCGGCGCATGGCCGGATCGTCGCCCAGTGCCGCGAGGGCGGCCCGGGTCAGTTGCTCGGCCAGGGCGTAGCGGGTCCAGGCGTGGACGCCCAGCGTCAGATGGATCGAGACCTGCCCCTGGGCCTGCGCCGAGTGCAGCCAGCCGCGCGGCAGGTACAGCACGTCGCCGGGACGGAGCATCGTGTCCAGGTGGGGCGTGCCGTGCGCGGCCCGGTCGGCGACGGCCGCACGGTGATCGGTCCACGGCTGATCGCGCAGCGGATCCGGCAGTACGGGCTCGTGGATCACCCATCGCTTCGCCCCCTCGATCTGGAGGACGAACACGTCGTGCACGTCGTAGTGCGCGTCGAATCCGCGGTTCTGCGGCGGAGTGACGTAGGCGTTCGCCTGTACGGGGTGCCCCAGCTCCGCGCTCAGTCCGGAGACCAGGTCCGCCACCGGCTCCCAGGTGCGGTGCAGCGCCTGAAGGACGAGCGTGGCGCCGTCGGCGAACGCGCGCCACAGGGCCGTGTCGTCGAGCTGGTCGGCGACGGTCGCCCCCACTCCGGCGGGTGCGGTGAAGGACGACGACGGAAGCGTGGTGCCGTCCTTGGCGACCCGGAGGAACGGCGTACGAAGCCCCCGGCGGGAGATCAGCTCGTCCACGGCGGACGGGGAGAAGACGTCCGCGAAACCGCTCGCCCCGCGCGTCAGCGACGCTGTCCGGCCCCAGACGTCGCGGGCGAATTCCTCCCGGCCGAGCCCGGTCAGCCGGGACTCCAGGATTCCGGCGCCTTCACGCGCGCCGGAATCCTGGACCTCGGTGCTGGGCAGGCTCAAGAGCCGCTGTCGGCGCCACCGTCGGCTCCGCCGTCGTGGACGCCGGGCGTGCCGGCCGCGCCGCCGTCCGCAGGGCCTTCCGCGCCCCCGTCCGCGCCACCGTCGGCCCCGCCGTCGTGGACGCCGGGCGTACCGGCTGCACCGCCGTCGGCGGGTCCTTCGGCCCCGCCATCGGCTCCGCCGTCGTGGACGCCGGGGGTGCCGGCCGCGCCGCCGTCCGCAGGGCCTTCCGCGCCCCCGTCGGCCCCGCCGTCGTGGACGCCGGGCGTGCCCGCCGCTCCGCCGTCCGCAGGTCCCTCGGCTCCGCTCGCGTCGTGCTCGGTCATCATTCCTCCTGGGATCACACCATGGGGACGATGGTTTTCCGCTGTCCGGAAATCCGGTCGCCGGGACGTTGATCTGCGCCGAAATGGCCAGTAATCACCGTATCCCTGCGGCTGGAAAACATCGATTCGAGCGGTACGAAGTCGTCCGAATGCCGGAACTCACGCCCCGCGTGCGCCACCGGCGGAGCCAGGCTTCTCCGCGAACACCCACCGGTTGCCCGCCAGCGCGTCGTTCGGCTCGGGCAGGGGGCCGCGTCCGTGCAGGCGGGTGAAGTCGAAGGGGGTGTGGACCGAGGTGGACCAGCCCCGGTCCGTCAGACGGCCCGCCGAGTCGGGGCGGGGAGCCAGGTCGAACAGGTCCAGCAGGTCGATGCCGATCTGCTCCCTGGTGGCCGTGTACAGCGGGCTGTCGCGGTACTCCAGCAGGTCCTTCTCCAGCTTCACCTCGAAGGCCAGCGCGCTGCCCCCGGCGCTCAGCCCCTCCACCGTGTCGATGAGGTAGGTCTCGGCGGCCGGCGGCAGGTAGAACAGCAGCCCCTCGACCAGCCAGACGCTCGGCGCTGCCGGGTCGAAGCCGACGCGGGGAAGGGCGTCGGCCCAGTCGGCGCGGAGATCCATCGGAACCGGTACGCGCGCCGCCCTCGGGGTGGCCGAAAGACCGCCGAGCACCCGGTGCTTGAAGTCCAGCACCTCCTTCCGGTCGATCTCGAAGACCACGCAGCCGGGAGGCCAGTCGAGCCGGAACGCGCGTGCGTCCAACCCCGCCCCGACCAGGACCACTTGGCGGGCGCCCCCGACGCGTACCGACCGGAGGAGGAAGTCGTCGAGGACCCGCGTCCGCAGCCCGAAGTACCGCGCGAACCGTCCCCACAGCGGGTTCGTGTCCCCGTCCGGGACCTGACGCGGGTGGACCGGCCAGTCGGCGGAGGCCTCGGCCGCGCGCACGAAGTGCTCCGCGTACACGTCCCGGGCCAGGCTGTCGGAGCGGTGGGATTCGAGAGCCCGCGCCGCCGCGACCAGGAGAGCGGTCACACCGACCCCGCCCGCCACGCCCTCCACACCGGTGCCGTCGGTGTTCCGATGTGCTGTGTCGACCATGTGTACTCCCTCGGGAATTCGCGGGCTTTACGGAATCAGCACCGGCTTCACCACGCGCCCCGCCTCGCAGTCGGCCTCGGCCTCGTTGACGTCGGTGAGCGGGTACGTACGGATCAGCTGGTCGAAAGGGAACCGCCCGGCCTGCCACAGCCCGGTCAGCCGGGGGATCATCAGGGCCGGGACCGCGTCCCCCTCGCAGATGTGGGAGATCCTCCGGCCCTGGTCCAAGGTCCCCGTCTCCAGCGGGAGTTCGGCGTGCAGCCGGGCCACCAGGCCGAGGTGCCCCCTCGGGCGCAGCGACCGGAGCGCGTCGTTGATCAGCGGGGCGGAGCCCGTGGTGTCGAGGGCGTACCGCGCGGCGCCGTCGGTCAGCCGGCGGATGCGGCCGGGAAGGTCGCCCGATGCGGCGTGCAGCGCGGTCGCGCCGAACTTCTCGGCGAGGGCCAGCCGTTCGGGGTGCCGGTCGACCGCCACGGCGACGGCCCCCGCGGCGGTGGCCGCCATGACCGCCGCCAGGCCCACCGCTCCGGCGCCGAAGACCGCGACGGTGTCACCCGGGCCCGCGCCGAAGGAGTTGAGGACCGCCCCGGCGCCGGTGAGGAAGCCGCAGCCGAGCGGCCCGAGCAGTTCGAGCGGGAGCGAAGGATCGACCCGTACGGCGTTGCGGGCCGGGACCATCGCGTACGCGGCGAAGGAGGACTGGCCGAACCACCGGGGCGCAAGCCCGCCCCCGGCCGCGTCGGTGAACCGGGCCGCGTTCTCGGAGCGGCCGCCGAAGAGGTTGAGCGCCGCGAACTTGTCGCAGTAGGCGGGGGCCGCGCCGAGGCAGTTCCGGCAGTGTCCGCAGGAGTCGAAGCTCAGCACGACGTGGTCGCCGGGGATCGGCCCGGTGCCGGAGCCGCCCGCCTCGACCACCACACCGGCCCCCTCGTGGCCGAGCACCGCGGGCAGCGGGGAGCGGCCCGCCGAGCGCCGGACGGCGAGATCGGTCCGGCACATGCCGCACCCCGCGATGCGGACCAGCACCTCGCCGTCCCCCGGACCCGCGTTCAGCATCACCTCCTCGACGGCGAACGGGTCCTCGTACGAGCGCAGTACCGCGGCGTCGAACCTCATTGCCGGCCCTCCTGGGGGCGGTGTACGACAAAGGGGCTGAGGTTGCCGTACAGCCCCCACGGCCCGCCCGCGACGCCGACGCCGCTCTCCTTGACCCCGGCGAAGGGCTGGGCGAGGGAGAGTTCGGCGTGGTGGTTGATCCACGCCGTCCCGCACTCCAGCCGGCCGGCCACCGCCTCGGCCCGGTCCAGGTCGGTGCCCCACACCGAGCCGCCCAGCCCGAAGAGGGTGGCGTTGGCCGCCTCGACGGCCTCGTCCACGGTTCCGTACGGCAGCACCGGCAGGACCGGACCGAACTGCTCCTCCGTCACCACCGGGCTGTCGGGCGGGACATCGGTCAGGACGGTCGGGGCGTGGAAGTAGCCCGGCCGGTCCAGCCGATGACCCCCGGCCGCCGCCCCGGCCCCGTCCGCCAGGGCCCTCGCCGTGTACCGCTCCACCCGGGCCAGCTGGGCGGCGTTGTTGAGCGGCCCCAGCTCCGTACCCTCGTCGAGGCCCGCCCCGACGACCACTGCCTTCGCCCGTTCCGCCAGGGCCTCGACCACCCGGCCGTGGAGCCGGGCCGGGGCGTAGACCCGTTTGACCGCCATGCAGACCTGCCCGCAGTTCCGGAACGCCGCCCAGAACAGCCGGTCCGCGATCCGCTCCACGTCCACGTCGTCCAGCAGGATCGCGGCGTCGTTGCCGCCCAGCTCCAGCGTGACCCGGGCCAGGCCGGACGCCGCGCCCGCCGCGACGGACCGCCCGGTGGGGACCGACCCCGTGAACGTCACATGCCGGATTCCCGGGTGGGACGCGAGGAGCGCGCCGAGGGGCTCGCGACCGGTGATCACCGTCAGCACGCCCTCGGGCAGGGTGGCGGACAGGACGGACCCCAGCAGCCGGGTGGCCAGCGGCGTGAAGGGGGAGGGCTTGAGAACCACCGTGTTGCCCGCGGCGAGCGCGGGCGCGAACTTCGCCGAGGCGAGCTGGAGCGGGAAGTTCCACGGGACGACGGCGGCGACGGGCCCGAGCGACCGCCAGCGGATCTCGCTGTGCACCGCCCGGCCGTCCGCGATGGTCCGGGTCTCGGGGGCCGACGCGGCGAACCACCGCAGGCGCGCCGCCGTGCGGGCGATCTCCGCGTACGACTCGGTCAGGGGTTTGCCCTGCTCCCGGGTGAGCAGGGGCGCGAGCTCAGGCCCGGCCGCCTCCACGGCGTCGGCCGAAGCGAGCAGGGCGGCGGCGCGGGCGGCGGGGTCGGTCCGCCAGCTCCGCCAGGCCTCGTGCGCCCGGTGGACCACCGCGTCCAGCTCCTGGGCCCGCTGGTCGGGAGCCTCGTCGAAGGCTTCGCCCGTCGCCGGGTCGAGCACGGTGAGGCGCTCACCGGGGGACGCCGGGTCCGGGGCGAGCTGATACGGCGCCACGCCGGCGGTCAGCTCGCGGCCGGGGTCGCCGCGTGTTCCCGGGCGTGCCGGTCCATCTCCGCCCGGAACTCGGCCACCAGCCGCGGCTGGATCCGCCCGGAATTGCGGTCGCCGCCCTCGCAGACCGCCCCGCGTACGCCGACGATGTCCGTCCCGATCCGGGTCAGCACGGCGAGATCCTCCCGCTTCACGCTGCCCGCGAGCGCGGCGAGCAGCCCGGCGTCGTGGGCCAGCCGGACGAACTCCCCGCAGGCTTCCGGCGGCACATGGTCGAACAGTCGGGTCCCGTCCTTGATCGCGGTGTCGAGCATTGCCGCGTCGGAGCCGGAGCGGCGGGCGATGTCGGGCAGCGCGAGCGGGCTCACACAGCCGATCCGGTGCGCGTCGGCATAGCCCGAGGCGACGACGAACGCGTCAGGCCGGAAGTCCTTGACGGCCCGGACCACTCCGCGCATCACCTCGATGGCCTGGTCGGGCGTCGTGCACCCGTAGAGGCCGACCTTGATGTAGGTGGCTCCGGAGACCGCCGCGCCGAGCGCCGCCTGCGCCACCGTGCCCGGCTTGTACGGGACGTCCCCGACCGTCGCCGACACCGGCTTGTCCGCCGGGACCGCCCCGCGGATCTCCCGGATGACCCAGGGGAAGTTCGCGCCGAGCGAGCCCTCGTCGGGCTTCTTCACATCGACGATGTCGAGATGGTCCGCCGCCTTCGCGCACGCGAGGGCTTCCTCGACACCGTCCGGGGAGATGAGCAGCAGCAACGTGGATTCCTTCCACCGCGGACACCCCCTGGAGGGTGTCTTGCCGATCAGGTCCGGCTCATCCTCGCCGCGCCGCTCAACCCCCCGGCAGGGCGCGAGGGATGGCGAACGGAGCACTGCTCCGACGCACTCACGCCCCCCGCGACGCGCCGTTCACCTCGGCCCACGCCCGCCGGGTCACACGGCCCCGGGGTTGCCGTAATAGGCTCCCGCCCCGTGTTTACGGGTGAAATGGCGGTCCAGCAGATGCTGAGGCGGCCGGGCCGCCCCCAGGGAGAGCGTGTGCAGCGCCATCTCCGCGACCGCCTCGCAGATCACCGCGTGCTCCAGCGAAGCGTCGGCGTCCGCACCCCAGGTGAAGGGACCGTGGTGCGCGACGAGGGCGGCGGGCACCGTCCGGGCCCGTTCGTCGTCGCCTCCGAGCAGCTCCACGATGACCTGCCCGGTGTTGAACTCGTAGTCCGTCGCGCACTGTTCGGCGCTGAGCGGCTCGGTGACCGGCACCGGGCCGTCGAAGGTGTCCGCGTGCGTGGTGCCGAGCACCGGGATCGGGCGGCGGGCCTGGGCGAAGGCCACGGCGTGCGGGGAGTGGGTGTGCGTGACCCCGCCGATCGACGGGAAGGCCCGGTAGAGGCTCCGGTGCGTCTCGGTGTCCGTCGAGGGCCGCAGCTCGCCCTCGACCACCCGGCCGTCGTCCAGGGCGACGACGACGAGATGCTCCGCGTGCAGCCGGTCGTACGGCACCCCCGACGGCTTGATGACGAACACCCCGGCCTCCCGGTCGACGCCGCTCACGTTGCCCCAGGTCAGCGTGGCCAGCCCCGCTGCGGGAATGCGCAGATTGGAGGCGAGGACCTCGTCGCGCAGCGACGCGAAGGCGGAGCGGGACATGGCGTGGCCTCCTGGCGGGGGTGGGGGAGCCGTCGCGCGGGCGGTGCCGCTCACAGGGCGTCGGCCAGTCGGTGGTAGGCCTGGTTCCAGCGGAGTTCCTGGGCGAACCGGCGTACGGTCGTGTCGGCGTCGATGAACGCGAGTTCCACGGCCAGCATGTCGGCCAGATCCTCGAACTCCTCGCGTCCCAGAGCCGTGGTGAGCACCGTGTGATGCGGGGCCCCGGCGGTCAGCCACGCCTCCGTCGAGGTGCGAAGGTCGGGCTCCGGGCGCCAGACCGCGCGGGCCACGGGCAGCAGGGGCAGCGGTTCGGGCGGCCCGACGACGTCGATCCGGTTGGCGACCAGCCGGAACCGGGAGCCCATGTCGGCCAGCCCCACGACGACTCCGGGGGCGGGGGCCGCGTCGAACACCAGGCGGACCGGGTCCTCACGCCCGCCGATGCTCAGCGGGTGGATCTCGCAGGAGGGCGTGGTGGCGGCGAGGGACGGGCACACCTCCAGCATGTGCGCCCCGAGGACGAGCCCGCTGTCCGGAGCGAGGTCGTAGGTGTAGTCCTCCATGAAGGACGTGCCGCCCGGCAGCCCGTACGCCATGGCCTTCGTGGCCCGCAGCAGCGCCGAGGTCTTCCAGTCGCCCTCGCCCCCGAAGCCGTAACCGTCGGCCATCAGCCGCTGCACCGCGAGACCGGGCAACTGCCGCAAGCCGCCCAGATCTTCGAAGTTGGTGGTGAAGGCGTTGAAGCCGCCGCCGGTGAGGAAGCCGCGCAGTCCGGCCTCGATCCGGGCCGCGTACCGCAGGGAGGCGTGGCGCTCCTTGCCGGGGAGCAGCTCCGGAGCCAGCGTGTAACGGTCGGCGTACTCCTCGGTGAGGGCCAGGACGGCGCTGTCGTCCACGGCGTCCACGGCCGCCACCAACTCGTTGACGCCGTAGGTGTTGACGGACGTGCCGAACCTGAACTGGGCCTCGACCTTGTCCCCTTCGGTGACCGCGACATCACGCATGTTGTCCCCGAAGCGGGCGAGGCGCAGGCGTGCGAACTCGGCCCGGCCGACGGCGGCACGGGTCCAGGCCGCGATGCGGTGGGCCACGTCGGGGGAGGAGACGTGCCCCGTCACGGTCTTGCGGGCGACGCCGATGCGGGACTGGATATGGCCGAACTCGCGGTCCCCGTGCGCCGCTTGGTTCAGATTCATGAAGTCCATGTCGATCGTGGACCAGGGGAGACGGCGGTTAGCCTGGGTGTGGAGGTGAAGGAGGGGCTTGCGCAGGGAAGCGAGGCCGGTGATCCACATCTTGGCGGGGGAGAAGGTGTGCATCCAGGCGATGAGGCCGATGCAGCGGTCGTCCGCCTCGGCGTCCAGACACAGTCGGCGGATCGCGTCCGCCTCCGTCAGAACGGGCTTCCACACGATGCGCACGGTCGGCCCGGCTCCGGCACCGGCGGCGATCGTCTCGCATATCTGCCGTGACTGGGAGGCCACTTGGGCGAGGGTGTCCTCGCCGTAGAGCGACTGACTGCCGGTCAGGAACCAGACTTCGCTGTCGGCGGGGGCGAGGGGCATGGCGATACTCCCTGGTCGGATTGGGCGGAGGGGGTCGATAGGCGGGTGCGGGGTGCTGCGGGTCGCGGGCGTGGATGCTCAGGGGCTCAGGGGCTCAGGGGCTCAGGGGCTCAGGGGCTCAGGGGCTCAGGGGCTCTGCGGCTCCGGGGCTCTGTGGCTGTGCGGTGCGCTCGGGGCGCGCGACGGGTGTCAGGACCCGGCCCGGCGGGCCCTGGCACGGTTGCGGAGCCTGCGCAGCCGGTGCAGCAGAAGGTCGCCGCCGGCGCCGAAGTGGTCGTGCAGCGCGCGGTATTCGGCGAAGAGTTCGTCGTAGACGTCGGCGTTGTCCGGGTCGGGGAGATACGCGTTCCGCTCGACGCCGCCCATATGGGCGGCGGCCGCCCGAACGCCCGGGTAGGCCCCGGCCGCCACCGCCGCGTGGATCGCCGAACCGAGCGCGGGGCCCTGGTCGGACGTGGCGAGCGACACGGGGCGGCGCAGGACGTCGGCGTAGATCCGCATGAGCAGCGGGTTCTTCTTGAGGCCGCCCGCCACGATGAACTCCGTGACAGGCACCCCGTGTTCCTCCAGGGTCTCGATGATGACGCGGGTGCCGAAGGCGGTCGCCTCCAGCAGGGCGCGGTAGACGTCCTCGGGGCGGGTGTCGAGCGTGAGGCCGACCAGGACTCCGGAGAGGTGGTGGTCGACGAGGGTGGAGCGGTTGCCGTTCATCCAGTCGAGCGCGACCAGGCCGTGCGCCCCGACCGGCTGCCGTCCGCCGATCCGGGACAGATGCTCGTGCAGATCCTCACCGGCGGCCTCCGCCGCGGCGCGGTAGTCGTCGGGCACGCCCTGCCGCAGCCACCAGGCGAAGATGTCGCCCACCCCGCTCTGCCCGGCCTCGTAGCCGTACGCGCCCGCCACGATGCCCCCGTCGACCACCCCGCAGACACCGGGTACGTCGGCCAACTCGTCGCTGTTGACGACATGGCAGGTGGAGGTGCCCATGATGGCGAGCAGGTGCCCGTTCTCCACCGCCCCGGCCGCCGGCGCCGTGACGTGGGCGTCCACGTTCCCCACCGCGACCGGGGTCCCCGGCCTGAGCCCGGTCAGGGCCGCCGCTTCGGCGGTCACGGTTCCGGCGCACGAGCCGAGCGGGAGCAGCGGGTGTTCCAGGCGGGTGGCGGGGAAGTCGGCGAAGTCCGGGTGGAGTCCGGCGAGATACGCGGGGGAGGGGTAGGAGCCGTCCTGGTGGATGCCCTTGTAGCCCGCGGTGCAGGAGTTGCGCGACTCGGCGCCGGTCAGCTGCCAGACGATCCAGTCGGCCGCCTCGATCCAGCGGGCGCAGGCGGCGTACACCGGCGGATCCTCTTCGAGCACCTGGAGCGCCTTCGCGTACTGCCATTCGGCGGAGATCCGGCCGCCGTACCGCCGGATCCAGGGCTCGCCCCGCTGGTGCGCCAGGGCGTTGATGCGGTCGGCCTGGTCCTGGGCGGCGTGGTGCTTCCAGAGTTTCGGCCAGGCGTGCGGTCGGTCCTCCCAGGCGGGCTGCTCGGCCAGCGGAACGCCGTCGGACGTGGTCGGCAGCACCGTGCAGGAGGTGAAGTCGGTGCCGATCCCGATGATGTGGGAGGGGTCGACGCCCGCCGCCGCGAGCGCTTCGGGTACGGCGGTACGGAGAGCCTCCCGCCAGTCGCGCGGGTCCTGGAGGGCCCAGTCCGGGGGCAGGGGGGTGTCCGAGCCCGGGAGGCTCCGGTCGATGACGCCGTTGCGGTAGGTGTGCACGGCGGAGCCGAGTTCCGCACCGTCGCGGACGCGGACCACGACGGCACGCGCCGAGAGCGTGCCGAAGTCGACGCCGACCGTGCAGGCGTCGGGCCGGCCGTCGAGAGGGCCGCCGGGAGGGATGCCGGGGGAATCGGGCTGAGGGGTCACGAGCGAGACTCTCTGCTGCGGGAGTGGGTGCGGGGAGCGTCACCGCCCCCTGATTGTTAGCGCTAACAATCACTGGAGGCAAGAGGCCCGGGCTTTCGGAGTGGCGTGAGCCGGGACTTCCGGGGGCATACCGTACGGATTCCGGGGTGGCGTGCGGACGGACTCCCGGGTTCGCGAGTCGTGCGGATCGATGCGCGAGTCGTACGGATCGAGGGGCGGCGCCCTGCTCAGGCGCCGTCCTGCGACCGGGTGCTCGCCCGGACGATGAGCTGCGGCTCCACCACGATGTGCTCCACGCCGGACGCGGTGCCCTCGATGTGCTCCAACAGCAGCTGGATGCTCCGGCGGCCGATGGCCGTGAAGTCCTGGCGCACGGTCGTCAGCGGGGGAGGGAAGAACCCCGCCTCCGGGATGTCGTCGAAACCCGCGACCGCCACCTGCCGCGGGGTACGGATCCCCGCCTCCCGCAGCGCGCGCAGAACCCCCAGCGCCATCTGGTCGTTGGCGACGAAGGCCGCCGTCACCGGGGCCGCGCCCCGCCCCGCCAGGGCCAGCCCCGCCAGCTCCTGCCCCGCGTGGTAGCCGGACAGCGGGCTCCAGTCGCCCCGCAGCACGCGCGGCGGTCGGATCCCGTGCTCCTCCAGCACGGCGCGCCAGCCCTCGGTGCGCGCGGCGCTCTCCAGCCAGTCCTCGGGCCCCGCCACGTGCCAGACCGTCTCGTGGCCGGTGGCCAGGAGGTGTTCGGTGACGAGACGGGCGCCGAGCTCCTGGTCCAGGGAGACGCCGGGGATGTCGAGCCCGTGGCTGCCCTCCACCGTGACGACGGGGAAGGGCGGGGCCAGCCGGGCCAGCGCCTGCACGCTGGAGCGCTGGGGGGTGATGGCGACAGCGCCCTCGACACCCCAGGCCGCCAGATGGTCGAGCGCGTCCTCCAGCGCGTGGCCGCCGCCGCTGCGCAGGGTCACGGTCGAGACCAGGTACCCCTCGTCGCGCGCTGCTTCCTGCAGGCCGGCCAGGGTGCTCGCGGGGCCGTAGAGCGTCGGGTCGACCGCGATGACGCCGATCGTCCGCGAACGCCGGGTGACCAGCGCCCGGGCCGCGGAGTTGCGGCGGTATCCGAGCCGTTCGATCGCGGCCGTCACCTGCTCGCGGGTGGTGGCCCGGACGTTGGGGTGGCCGCTGAGCACCCGGGAAACGGTCTGGTGGGAGACGCCCGCCTCCCGGGCGACGTCGGCCATCGTCGGTGGGCGGAGGGCCTCCGTGGGGCGGATCATGCCTTGCTTCCTCCGGACGACGGCCGCGGCCCGGCCCGGTCGCGGGGCGCCCCGCGAGGGCGACGGGCCCACCTCGAATTCGAGAAACAGCTTAACGCCTCTTGCCCCCACCGTGTGTGAGCGCTAACAATCCAGTGGCCGGTGGGCGGTTCCCCTGTCGGCGGGTGCCCGTAGCCCGCGACGACGGGGCCCGCCGGCTTCTCGACCCTGCCCGGAGCCGCCCCGACGGCCTGCCCCCAGAGCCGCCCCAACGACGGGAATGCCAGGTAACGACCATGACGAACCGACGAGCCGCCCTTCCGCTCCTCGCCACCGCGACCGCGTGCGCCCTGCTGCTGACCGCCTGCGGCCAGAACAGCGAGGGCGGAAGCCGCGAGAAGTCCGGCGACGACGCCCGGACCATCGGCATCGCGATGCCGACCAAGTCGTCCGAACGCTGGATAGCCGACGGCAGGAACATGACGGCCAGCCTGAAGAAGGCGGGCTTCCGGACCACCCTCCAGTACGGCGAGGACGACCCCGACCAGCAGGTCTCCCAGATCGAGAACATGATCACCCAGGGGGTGGACGCCCTGGTCATCGCCGCGATCAACGGCGAGGCCCTCTCCAACGTCCTCCAGCAGGCCGCCGACGCCGACATCCCCGTCATCTCCTACGACCGGCTGATCCTCGGCTCCGACCACGTCGACTACTACGCCTCCTTCGACAACGAGAAGGTCGGGGAGCTCCAGGCCGGCTACATCGTCGACAAGCTCGAACTGAAGGACCGGCCGGACGAGGGCCCCTTCAACATCGAGCTGTTCGCGGGGTCGAACGACGACAACAACACCAAGTACTTCTTCAACGGCGCCATGAAGGTGCTGAAGCCCTACATCGACGACAAGCGCCTCGTCGTCCGCTCCGGCCAGACCCGCCTCAACCAGGTCACCACCCTGCGCTGGGACGGCGGCACCGCCCAGAAGCGGATGGACGACCTGCTCACCTCCACGTACTCCAGCGCCCGGGTCGACGCCGTCCTCTCCCCGTACGACGGCATCTCCATCGGCATCCTCTCGGCTCTCAAGTCCGACGACTACGGCAGCTCCGCCAAGCCCCTGCCGGTCGTCACCGGCCAGGACGCGGAGGCCGCCTCCGTGAAGTCGATCATCGCGGGCGAGCAGACCCAGACCGTCTACAAGGACACCCGAGCCCTCGCCCAGGTGGCCTCCGACATGGTCGGAGCGGTCCTGGACGGCGAGAAGCCGGAGACCAACGACACCACGACGTACGACAACGGGAAGAAGGTCGTCCCCGCGCACCTGCTGCCGCCGGTCAGCGTGGACAAGTCCAACTACCGGTCCGTGCTCGTCGACTCGGGCTACCTGAAGGCCGAGGACCTGCGGTGACACCCAAGGCCCCGACCACCGGCCCGGGCCCGGAGCGGGACGCGGCCGGCGGCCTCGTGCTCGACATGCGGTCCATCAGCAAGACGTTCCCCGGCGTGAAGGCGCTGAGCGAGGTGAACCTGCGCGTGCGCCGAGGCGAGGTCCACGCGCTGTGCGGCGAGAACGGCGCGGGCAAGTCCACGCTGATGAAGGTCCTCTCCGGCGTCCACCCGCACGGCAGTTACGAGGGAGAGATCCGCTACGAGGGGGAGGAGTGCCGGTTCCGCGACATCCGCGCCAGCGAACGGTCCGGCATCGTGATCATCCATCAGGAGCTGGCCCTCGTCCCCCAGCTCTCGATCGCCGAGAACATCTTCCTCGGCCACGAGCCCGCCCGCCGCGGCGTCATCGCCTGGCCGGCGACCCTGCGCCGGGCCGCCGAACTCCTGCGCCGCGTGGGTCTCGACGAGCATCCGCAGACCCGGGTCGCCGACATCGGGGTGAGCAAACAGCAACTGGTCGAGATCGCCAAGGCGCTGGCCAAGGACGTCGGACTGCTGATCCTCGACGAGCCGACCGCCGCGCTGAACGACGAGGACAGCGCCCAACTGCTCCGGCTCATCGGCGAACTGAAGAACCAGGGCATCACCTCCATCATCATCTCGCACAAGCTGGGCGAGATCGCCCAGGTCGCCGACTCCGTCACCGTCCTCCGCGACGGCCGCACGGTGGAGACCCTCGACCTGAAGGACCCGGGGACCACGGAGGAGCGCATCATCCGCTCCATGGTGGGCCGGAGCCTCGACAGCCGCTTCCCCGACCGCACCCCCTGCGCCGCGCCGCCCGCCCCCGCCCCGGCCCTGGAGATCCGCGACTGGACCGTGGGCCACCCCGTCGACCATCAGCGCAAGGTCGTCGACGGGGTGTCGCTGCGGGTGGAGCGCGGCGAGATCGTCGGCATCGCCGGGCTGATGGGCGCCGGCCGCACCGAACTCGCCATGAGCGTATTCGGCCGCTCCTACGGGCGGTACCTCTCCGGGACGGTGCTCAGGGACGGGGCCGAGGCCCGGACCCGTACCGTGCCGGAGGCCGTGGACGCGGGCATCGCCTATGTGACGGAGGACCGCAAGCACTACGGACTCGACCTCCAGGACTCCGTCAGCCGGAACATCTCCCTCGCCTCGCTGTCCCGGCTGGCCCGGCGCGGGGTGGTCGACGCCCACCAGGAGCGCGTCGTCGCCGAGGAGTTCCGCCGCACCATGAACATCCGGGCCCGCACGGTCTTCGAGCAGGTGGGCCGGCTCTCCGGCGGCAACCAGCAGAAGGTCGTCCTCAGCAAGTGGATCCTCGCCGGGCCCGAGGTCCTCATCCTGGACGAACCGACCCGGGGCGTCGACGTCGGCGCCAAGTACGAGATCTACACGGTGATCGACCGGCTCGCCGCCGAGGGCAAGGCCGTCCTGATGATCTCGTCCGAGCTGCCCGAACTCCTCGGCATGTGCGACCGCGTCTACACGATGGCGGCCGGCCGGATCACCGGCGAGAGCTCCCGCGCCGAGGCCGACCAGGAGCTGCTGATGCGGTACATGACGCACGACCCCGCCGTCCCCGCGCCCCGGCACCCCACACCCCACGAAGGACTCACCGATGAGCCTGACCTCAGCCCCACCCCTCCGGCCGCCGCGGACCCGGGATCACGCGGGGCCGCCCCGGCAGTGGCGCGCCTGCTGGTGGAGAACGTCCGGCGCAACACCCGGCAGTACGGGATGCTGTTCGCGCTGGGACTCATCGTGCTGCTCTTCCAGGTCTGGACGGGCGGCGACCTGCTCCTGCCGCGCAACGTCTCCAACCTCGTCCTGCAGAACAGCTACATCCTGATCCTCGCCATCGGCATGATGATCGTCATCATCTCCGGCCACATCGACCTCTCCGTGGGCTCGCTGACGGCCCTGGTGGGCGCGGTCGCGGCGGTGCTGATGGTGGAGCACCGGCTCGCCTGGCCCGTCGCCGTGGTGGTGACCCTCCTCATCGGCGCGGCGGCGGGGGCGGTCCAGGGCTTCTTCATCGCGTACGTCGGCATCCCCTCGTTCATCGTCACGCTGGCCGGCATGCTGCTGTTTCGGGGGCTGACGGAGATCTTCCTCCAGGGACAGACCCTGGGCCCCTTCCCCGAGGGGCTGCAGAAGGTGGCGAACGGCTTCCTGCCGGAGGTCGGCCCCGTCACCAACTACCACAACCTGACCCTGCTGCTCGGGCTCGGAGTGATCGCCCTGGTGGTCGGCCAGGAGATCCGCAACCGCGCCCGGCAGACGGAGTTCGACCTGGCGCCCCTGCCGAAGAACCTGTTCGTCCTGAAGCTCGTCGCCCTGGTCGCCGCCATCACGGTGGCCACGCTCCTGCTCGCCAGCTACAAGGGCGCGCCGGTCGTCCTGATCGTCCTCGCGGTCCTGCTGGTCTGCTTCGGGTACGTGATGCGCAACGTGGTCGTCGGACGGCACGTGTACGCCATCGGCGGCAACCTGCCCGCGGCCAAGCTGTCGGGCGTCAAGGACCGCAAGGTGACCTTCGCGGTCTTCCTGAACATGGGGATGCTGGCGGCCCTGGCCGGGCTGGTGTTCGCGGCGCGGTTCAACGCGGCCTCGCCGAAGGCGGGCATCAACTTCGAGCTGGAGGCCATCGCCGCGGCCTTCATCGGAGGGGCCTCGATGAGCGGCGGTGTGGGCACCGTGCTGGGCGCCGTCATCGGCGGGCTGGTCCTCGGGGTCCTCAACAACGGGATGAACCTGGTGGGCATCGGCACCGACTGGCAGCAGGTGATCAAGGGCCTGGCGCTGCTGGCCGCGGTCGGCTTCGACGTCTGGAACAAGCGCCGGGCGGGCTCCTGACCAGGGCCGGGCAGGGCCGACCGGGGCAGTCGACTGCTTGATCGTGTCCGCGCGGGGTAGCGAATCGGTATGACCACTGACAGAACATCGCCCGCGACCGGCGGGTACGTACAGCCGGAGATCGACGTCCGGGTGCTGACCGAGGTGCTCGACGGCGAGTACGCCGAGGTCCGTGACCTGGTCCGGGCCAATCTGGTGACGCACGCCTCGGTGCTGGTCGAGGCCGACGAGCTCGGCATCGACGCGTTCCGCGAGCGGGTGCGCGACCTCGTGGTCGAGATGGCGGCGACGGGCCAGACCGGCATGGGCTTCCCGAAGCGGTACGGCGGTGGCGGCGACGTCGGGGCCTCGATCGCCGCGTTCGAGACGCTCGCCTTCGGCGATCTGTCGGTGCTGGTCAAGGTCGGTGTGCAGTTCGGGCTCTTCGGCGGCGCGATCCTGCATCTGGGCACCGAGCGCCACCACGACACCTATCTCCCCGCCCTGGTCACCGGGGAGCTGATGGGCTGCTTCGCGATGACGGAGACCGGGCACGGCTCCAACGTCCAGGCGCTCGGCACCGTCGCGCGCTACGACGCCGGCGCCCAGCAGTTCGTCATCACCACCGAGGGCGACCAGGCGCGCAAGGACTACATCGGCAACGCGGCCCGCCACGGCGAACTGGCGGTCGTCTTCGCACAGTTGGAGGTGGGTGGCGAGTCCCGTGGGGTGCACGCGTTCGTCGTGCCGATCCGGGCCGGCGGCGAGGCGGCACCCGGGGTCCACATCGAGGACGACGGCCGCAAGATGGGCCTCAACGGCGTCGACAACGGGCGCATCCGGTTCGACGGTGTGCGGGTGGACCGCGAGGCGCTGCTCAACCGCTTCGCCGACGTCACCCCCGAAGGCGTCTACGAGAGCACGATCGACAACCCCCACCGCCGCTTCTTCACCATGCTCGGCACCCTGGTGCAGGGCCGGGTCAGCGTCGGCGGCGCCGGGGTCAACGCCGCCAAGGTCGCCCTCACGATCGCCACGAAGTACGCCTTGCGGCGACGGCAGTTCGCGGCCGGCCCCGAGGGGGAGGAGCAGTTGCTCCTCGACTACGGGCTGCACCAGCGGCGTCTGCTGCCGCTCATCGCCCGTACGTACGCACTGCACTTCGCCCAGGACGTCGTCCGCACCCAGCTGCACGACGTCTTCTCCGATCTGGAGGACGACGCGCAGGCACGACGCCTGCTGGAGGCCAGGGCCGCCGGAACCAAGGCGCTCGCCACCTGGCACGCCACCCAGGCGATCCAGGAGTGCCGCGAGGCGTGCGGCGGCGCGGGCTATCTCGCCGTCAACCGGTTCGCCGCGCTCAAGGCCGACAGCGACATCTTCACCACCTTCGAGGGCGACAACCACGTCCTGCTCCAGCTCGTCGCCAAGGGCCTGCTCACCGACTACGCGAGCGAGTTCGAGGACCTGGACCAACTGGGCATGGTCCGCTACGTCACCAACCTCGCCGTCGAGACGGTCATCGAGAAGACATCGGCCCACAAGCTGCTCGAACGGGTCCGCGATCTGCTGCCGGGCGGCGACGAGTGGGACCAGGAAGCCGGTCTGCTCGACTCGGAGTACCAGCTCGCCATGGTCCGCTACCGGGAGGAGCACATGCTCGCCGGGGTGGCCCGCAGGCTCAAGAGCGGCATCGACCGCAAGCGCGATCCGGGGGCGGTCTTCTCCGAGGTGCAGGACCATGTCATCGCCGTCGCCCGCGCCCATATGGAGCGGCTGGTGCTGGAGGCGTTCGTCGAGAAGACGCGTACGCTGCCCGACGGCGGCAACAAGGTCGCCCTCGGCCTGCTGTGCGACCTGTACGCCCTGTCGACGATCGAGGCGGACCGCGCCTGGTTCATGGAGCACGGCCGGCTGACCGTCCAGCGCTCCAAGGCGATCACCCGCGAGGTGAACGACCTCTGCCGCAAGATCCGGCCCCTGGCCGGCGAACTCGTCGACGCCTGGGGGATTCCGGACGCCATGCTGCGCGCCCCGGACCTGGTGGGCGGGGCCTGAACCCCGGCGGTGGCCGCGACCCCGGGCCCGTCTGGTCCGGGGTCGGCCGGTAGTCCGTCAGCCGGTGAACAACTGGGTGGCCTTGCGGATCAGTTCGTACAGCCCGTAGGCGAGCGGGGCGCCCACCCACACCCAGGTGAAGGCGATCAGCGGCCGCCGGTCCTTCCCCGCGGAGACGTCAGGCGGACTCTGACTGCTGCTGTCGGACATCGGGCGCTCCCTTCTGCGCGGTGACGGCGGCGAGGTGGTGGGACGGGTGGACCGGGCGGACCAGTTCGTTGGCCACGAAGCCGACGACGAGCAGGGCCATCATGATGAGCAGGGACGTCCCGTACAGATCCGCGCCGTCCTTCCCGGCCTCCTCCTGCCGGTCGGCGATCCAGTTCACGATGAGCGGCCCGAGGACCCCGGCCGTGGACCAGGCGGTGAGCAGACGGCCGTGGATCGCGCCCACCTGGTACGTACCGAACAGGTCCTTCAGATAGGCGGGGATCGTCGCGAAGCCACCGCCGTAGAAGGAGAGGATGACCAGCGCGCACAGCACGAACAGCGGCTTGGACGAGTCCCCCACCAGGGCGATGAGCGCGTACATGAGTGTGCCCGCACCGAGATAGACACGGTAGATGTTCTTGCGCCCGATCAGGTCGGAGGTCGAGGACCAGCCGATCCGGCCGGCCATGTTGGCCGCGGACAGCAGGGCGACGAACCCGGCGGCCGCCGTCACCGACACGGGCGTCGAGGTGTCCGCGAAGAAGTCCGTGATCATCGGCGCGGCCTTCTCCAGGATGCCGATGCCGGCCGTCACGTTCATGCAGAGCACGACCCACAGCAGCCAGAACTGCGGAGTACGCAGCGCCTGACGCGCCGACACCTGCGGCCCGACGGCTGTGGCGGGGCCGCCGTCGGCCCGCTGCTCCTCCGTACGCGGGCGCGGCACCCGTACCAGCAGGACACCGAGCAGCATGAAGACGGAGTAGGACAGTCCGTGCACCAGGAAGGCCAGGGCGATGCCCTTGCTGTCGCTGCCGAAGGACTCCAGCATCTGCGCCGACCAGGGCGAGGCGATCAGCGCACCGCCGCCGAACCCCATGATGGCGATGCCCGTGGCCATGCCCGGGCGGTCGGGGAACCACTTGATGAGCGTCGACACGGGAGAGATGTAGCCGATGCCGAGACCGATGCCCCCGACGAAGCCGTACCCCAGGACGATCAGCCAGAACTGCTGGGTCGCCGCGCCGAGCGCGGAGATCAGGAAGCCGGAGGAGAAGCAGACGAGGGCGACGGTCATGGCCCATCGGGGCCCGCGCCGCTCGACGAGTGTGCCGCCGAAAGCGGCGGAGAGGCCGAGCATGACGATGCCGAGCTGGAAGGGCAGGGCGCTCTGCGTGCCGCTGAGGCCGAGCGCGTCCTCCAGCGGTGGCTTGAACACGGACCAGGCGTAGGCCTGGCCGATGGAGAGGTGGATCGAGAGGGCGGCGGGCGGTGCCAGCCAGCGACTCCAGCCCACGGGGGCGATGGGGGGACTCATGGGTCCCTCACCGTAGTGACGGGTGATCCTGTTGAGAAGACTGTTGGTTAAACTTTCACCTTGTTCGATTCGCGTGATGGCGGCGCGTGCCGGTGAAGCCTGGCGAGGGTGGCTACTTACCGGGCGCGGGCGCGGACGTCGTCGCCGTGAGCACCAGCTCCACGCAGTGCGCCTCCAGTCGCTCGCGCGGTACGTCGAGCGTGCCGTGCAGCCACCCCGCGAAGAGGTTCGCCAGGCCGCCGACGAGGGCGTGCGCGGCCAGACGGCGGTCGATGCCGTCCCCCGTACCGGCGAGCTGGCCGCCGACGAGGTCGGTGAACGCCGGCATGAGCAGGTGGCTGCGGGCCCCGAGCACCGGGTCGGCGAAGGGCTCCAGGAGTAGCAGGCGGCCCTTGTGCGGCGCGTCCAGGACCAGGGCGACGAAGGCGGAGACGGCGGCGCGGGCCCGGACCTCGCGCTGCGGGCCGCCGGTCGCCACCGCTCCCTCCAGCGCGCTCCGCGCCTCGTCGGCGACCCGCTCGAAGGCGGCGAGGAGCAGGTCGTCGCGGCCGGTGAAGCTCTCGTAGAAATAGCGGTCCGTCAGGCGCGCCTCACGGCAGACGGACCGGACCGTGACGGCCGCGCACCCCTCCTCGCCGGCCAGGCGCTCGGCGACGTCCAGCAGGGTCTGCCGGCGAGTGGCGCGACGATCGGCGAGCTTGGTGCCGCCCCAGCTCCGTTCCGTCAACTCCGGTTCCCCCGTGTTCTGTTCGCGTAGTCGAGTGCTGTCCGCGCAATTGACGACAGGTGTCCGCACATTTTAACCTGAGGACAGGTGTCATCAGATTGCTCTCCACGACCTCGCAACGGAGAACCCCAGCGGAGGTACACGTGACAGCGTCACCGCACGGACCGCACGGATCCCACCCGACCGGCCCGGGAACCCCCGAACCGCTCGGACCCGACTCCCTCACCTGGCGCTGGTTCGGCGACTGGAGGGGCCTCCTCCTCGCCCCCTGGGCCGGATCGATGCAGAACATGCACCCCGAGCTGGGCGCGGGCGTCGCCGAGCACTCGCGCTTCTTCGAGGAGCGCTGGGAGCGCCTGTTCCGCTCGCTCTACCCGATCGGGGGCGTGGTCTACGACGGCCCGCTCGCCGCCCGTACGGCCCGCGAGGTGCGCGGCTACCACGCCGCGATCAGCGGGACCGACGCGCACGGCCGCCCCTACCACGCGCTCAACCCGGGCACGTTCTACTGGGCGCACGCCACGTTCTTCATGCTGACCGTGCACGTCGCCGAGCGTTTCGGTGGCGGCCTCACCGAGGCGCAGCGGCACACGCTCTTCGACGAGCACGTCCGCTGGTACGCGCTGTACGGCCTCTCGATGAAACCGGTCCCCGGCAGCTGGGAGGAGTTCCAGCGGTACTGGGACCACATGTGCGCCGACGTCCTGGAGGACAACCGGCCGACCCGGGACGTCCTGAACATGCGCCGTATCGCCCGGCCGCCCCTCCTGCGGTGGCTGCCGTCGCCGCTGTGGGCCCTCGCCCGCGTCCCGCTCGTCCGGCTGACCCTGTGGATCACGGTCGGCCTGTATCCGCAGGCTGTCCGGGACCGCCTGGGGCTGCGCTGGACGCCCCACGACGAACGTCTGCTGTGTCTGCTGGGCCGGTCGGTGCACCACGCCTGGCGGTATGTCCCCGAGCGGCATCGCTACCACCCGCGCGCCCGGGCGGGCTGGGACCGCGAGCGCGGCAGGTCCGCGCCGTTCCCGGTGGAGACACCGGCCCGGAACCTGCCGCCAGGGGAACGGCGCGGGCTCCCGCAGCACTACGTGCCGAGGACCGGCCCCCGCGACTGACAGCACCGCGTGCCGAGCGCCGGCCCCCCGCGACTCACAGCACCGCGTCCCGCTCCCGTCGGTCACCCGCTTTGCTCCGCCCTACCGCCCTGCGGCTAGTTTGTGTGCAGCACAGATGAGCAGGCCCGTGGTGGTGGAGACGGACGCACGGGGGACGGGAGGTCGGGGAGAGTGTCGCTGCGCGGAGGTGATCCAGCCGAGATCGGCGGTTATCCGCTGGAGGAACGGCTCGGTTCGGGTGGCATGGGCACGGTCTTCCTGGCCCGGACGAGCTCCGGCCGGCCCGTCGCGATCAAGCTGATCCACCAGCAGTTCGCGGGTGACGACGAATTCCGTATCCGGTTCCGGCAGGAGGTGGCCGCCGCACGGCGGGTGAGCGGAGCGTTCACCGCCGCCGTGGTCGACGCCGCCCCCGAGGCCGACCAGCCCTGGATGGCGACGACCTACATCGAGGGGCCCACGCTCGCCCAGCGCATCACCGACGAGGGCCCCCTGAACGGGGCGGAGCTGCGGAGGCTCGCCATCGGCCTCGCGGAGGCGCTGCGCGACATCCACCGGGTGGGAGTCGTCCACCGCGATCTGAAGCCCTCGAACGTCGTCCTCTCGGCCGAGGGCCCCCGCGTCATCGACTTCGGCATCTCGCGCGCCGTGGACCAGCAGACGCTGACGATGACCGGGCGGGTCATCGGCACGCCGCCCTTCATGTCGCCCGAGCAGTTGCAGGCGCCGCGCGGCGTGGGGCCGCGCTCCGACGTCTTCTCGCTGGGGACGCTCCTGGTGTACGCGGCGACGGGCCACGGGCCCTTCGACGCGGACAGCCCCTACATCACGGCCTACCAAGTGGTGCACGAGGAGCCGTCGTTGGGCGCCGTGCCGGACGCCCTGCGGGCGGTCGTCGAGCCGTGCCTGGACAAGGATCCCGAGCGGCGTCCCTCGGTGGACGAACTCCTCGTGCTGCTGCGCGATCTGCCATCCGACCTGGGCGGCACCGCCACCGGCGGGCCGGGCGCGGGCCGGACCCGCGACATGCTCACCCAGCACCACCTCATGACACCGGACACCCCGCCGCCGACCACGCCCCCACCGGCTGCCCCTGCCCGCTCCGACTCGGGGAGCACCGGCACCGCGATCGGCGGCCGTCTGCGGCGCCGGTGGCGGCCCGTCCTCGCCGCGGCGGTCGCGGTGGCGGCGATCGGCGGGGGAGTCGCCGCGCTGACGACGAACGGCGCCGACGGGAACGGCGGCGGCACCGACGGCCGGGGCACGGACGCGGGCCGGAGCGCCGCCGCACCGGGCGGCACCCTCCCGGACGGCTTCGGGGCGTGGCGGACGACCGTGCCCGGCGGCCGCGAGGACATCCCCGACGAACTGCGCTGCGTCGCACGCGACGACGCGCTGTTCTGCGGGGGCGGCGGCGTCATCGCGACCCGGGTGAACCCCGCGGACGGATCGCGGGTGTGGACCGCGAAGAGCCCCGGCATCCCGGTCCAGGGCATGCACCTGGTGGGCGCCACCGACGACACCGTGATCGGCTACCGCATCGCCGACCAGGACGCCCCGCAGGGCCCTCCCCAGGAGGTCGTGGCCCTCGACGCGGACAGCGGCGAGGAACTGTGGTCCACGCCGTCCGGCGCCCAGTCGACGGCCGTCACCGGCCGGACCCGGGATGCCGTGGTGACCGGCTCCACCGTGGTGACCGTCGACGCCTCCAACTCCCGCTTCGAGGCCCGGGACGCCCACAGCGGCAAGCTCGCCTGGACGGCGCCGTTCCCCGCCGGCACCCAGTGCGCGCCCGTACCGGAGGGCCCGAGGCTCCTCGCGATGTGCGCGACCGACGCGGAGGTCGACGCCCTCGAACAGCGCAACCCCACCCTGCGGACGCTCGCCCTCGACTCCGGGGAGCTGGGCAGGCCCATCGGGGTCGAAGGACCCGCCGTGCCGGTCGGCGACGCCGACGGCTCCCTCGTACTCCTCTCCCCGTCCTACGAGGGCACCGCGCGCGCCGGGTACGACGGGGTGGCCCGCGTCGACCCCGCCTCGGGGAAGGTGACGTACTCCCGGTTCGACAAGGTGTACGACGGCACGCCCGGCATGGCGGACGGCACCGTGCACCTGAGCGGGCAGACCGGTCTCGTCACGGCGTTCGACCCCGCCACCGGCCGGAAGAAGTGGGAGCGGCAGACCGGTGTGGAAGGCGCGTCGGGGCCCGCCGCTGGTGACGGCGCGGTGTACTTCAGCTCGGCCAGCGGCCGGGTCGTCGCGCTGTCGCCGAACGACGGAAGGACATTGTGGTCGACGGACCCGCAGGCCGACGGGCTGACGGGGGAGCAGAACGCGAGCCCCCGCGTGACCGTCGCGGGCCGCGCACTGTTCGTGGCCGCCGACGACAACACCCTCTTCGCCTTCGACGCACGGAAGCCGCCGAGGTCGGGCTGACCCCGGCGGCTCCCCCCGCCCGCCCCACCCCCGTGGGAGCGGCTGTCAGTCCCGGCGCAGGACCGTGGCCTCCGCGCCCCAGCCGAGTGCGACGGTCCGCTCGACCCGCCAGCCCGACCGCTCCGCGAGAGCGGCGATGGCGGCGGAGTCGCGCAGCGGGCTGCCGGTCGCGGTGAACGCGTGCAGCGCTGCCTCGGCCGCGTGCGGGCTCAGCCCGTCCGGGCGCGAGGCCTCCACCAGGACCGCCGTGCCCGTCCATCCGGCCAGCCGCATGAGGAGCCGTACGGCCTCCTCGTCGGTGCGGTACGCCAGCGCCTTCGCGGCGACCGCGACGTCCGCGGGGCCGCCCGTCCAGTCGATCCGGTCCGGCGCCGGAACGTGTCCGCGCAGCACCTCGGCCGGTACGCCCTCCTCCGCGATCCGCAGCCGCGGCCGCCGTCCGGCGTCGTCGAGGGCGGCGGCCATCGAGGCGCTCCCCGGACCGGTCAGGAGGCAGGTCCCGACGCCCTCCCAGAGGGGATCGGCCGTCAGCCCGGTCAGCAGGAACACCAACTGCTCGCACTCCTCGACCAGTTCGCCGTAACGCTCCGCGTCATGGGCCACCGTGTCGTGCAGGGTGGCGCCCGAGGCGACCCGCCACGGTGACGTACCGCCCCGGAGCGCCGGAGCCAGGTGTGCGAGGGCGAGCAGCACGTCGGCCTCGTGGCCGGTGTACTCCTCGCGCTCGTGGTCGTCGAGAAGCTCCTCGCCCGCCGCGCCGAGACGCAGCTCGCTCCCGTCGGCGCCGACGACCACGTCGTACGCGGCGAGCAGCGGCAGCAGGACGGCGATCCCCGGACCGGGCACGCCCAGCCGGTGCGCGAGGGCGTCGGCGGAGATCCCCGGGGTGTCGGCCACCGCGTCCACCACGCCTAGCTGCAACGCGGCCCGGGCGGCCAGCCACGGCAGCGGCGACGGGATCCCGGCAGGGGCCGCCGGAGCAGCACTCGCCTCGGCCGAGGCCTCCGCCACCGGTGCGGCGGGCTCCTCGCGGTGCCAGTAACCCGTGATGTTCACCCGGTCCTTGGGGAGCTTCCGCTCCCGCTGGAGATACCGGCGTACCGGCAGCAGCGCCCGGCTCTCCGCCGCCGCCCAGACGTACCCCTCGCCCGGCGGCACCGGCAGCGCGCGGACGGCCGACTCCAGCGCCGCCGCGTCACCCGGCTCCGCGAGGACCCAGGTGACCGTGTCGCCGTCGCGCACGGCCAGGTCCTGGCGTGCCGCGTCGTCCGAGACCGTCACCAGGACGTGCGCCGGGACGTCGAGGGGGCGTTCGTCGAGGAAGCGGCCGATCGCGGGCAGCGCCGTCTCGTCGCCGACGAGCTGGATCCAGTCCAGCCGTTCGGGCAGCCGGAGCGACGACTTGGGGCCGACGAACCACAACTCGTCGCCCTCCCGGGCCGCGGCGGACCAGGACTCGGCGGGCCCGTCGCCGTGCACCACGAAGTCGAGGTGGAGCTCTCCCGCGTCGAGGTCCACCCGCCGGGGCGTGTAGTCGCGGGTCAGCCGGTGTTCGGCCGGGGTCCACTCGATACCGTGCGGCAACTGGGCGGGGAGCGCCGCCCGGACGTCCCCGTCGGCCGCCAGGATCAGCTTGACGTGGTCGTCGAACCCGGGTGCGGCGAAGCCCGGATGGCCGATCCCGTCGCGGGTGAACGCCGCGAGGTCCTCGCCGCCGAGGACGACGCGCCGCATCCGCGGGGTCACCTCCTCGACGCGGCGCACGGTGACCCGGCGCAGGACGAGGGGGTGCGTCGTGTACGCGCGCTGGGCGGCCATCAGGAGAACTGCTTCTCGATGATGTCGAGCAGGGCCATCGACTCGTCGTAGTCACCGCGCAGCACCCAGTGCGGCAGGTCGTAGGCGCGGTTCGCCTTGAAGGCGGGCAGCGCCTTGTAGACGGGGTTCTTCTTCAGCGTGGCGACGTCGGTCGTGTCGGCGTTGAAGCCCATCACGAACACGGACGGCTGGGTGATCGTCTGGCCGACCTTCTCGGTCGACAGCTCGAACATGTCACCGCCCTGCCCGTACACCTTGAAACCTCCGTCGGCGAAGACCGGGGCCGGCTCGATGCCGACCTTCTTCAGCTCGGTGGGCAGGCCCACGCTCTCCACCAGACCGTAGGCGGTGCCGTCACCGGTGATGGCGAGGAAGGAGACCGGACCGGCCGGCGGCTCGATGGCCTGCTTCACCTCGTCGATCCGCTTGTCGTAGGCGGCCACGTGCTCCTTGTAGACACCGGGCTTGCCGAACACGTCGTCGGCGAGGAAGGAGAACTGGGCCCGCCAGTCGCCGAGCTTCTTGCCGACGAGGACGGTGGGGGCGATGTCGGAGAGGTCGTCGTACACCTTCTCCGCCTGGAACAGCGGGAAGCCGATGCCGCCGCCGACGATGAGGTCGGGGTCGAGGGCGAGGATCGCCTCCAGGTCGAAGCCGTCGACGCTCCACGGCAGGAACGTCGTGCCGTCCTCCTCCGCCTCCTTCGCCCAGTTGGGGGAGAACTCGCCCTTGCCCTCCGCGTCCTCGGGAATCGTGGCCGTGACCGGCACGTCGAGGTCGTACAGGTATCCGGCCAGAGCGTGGTTCAGCACGACCACCCGCTTCGGCTCGGTCGGCACCTTCACCTTGCCGTAGTCGGTCGTGACGGTTCGGGTCTTCGCGGCGGACGTCTTGTCCCCGTCGCCCGACGGGTCGGAGGCCGAGCAGCCGGTGAGGGCCAGCGCGGCGACGGCCGCGACGGCGAGAAGACGGGCAGGAGCAAACATGGGACCTCATGAGACTGGGCAGGCTCGACCGTTCGAGCTGTTGGTAAGGTGAGGCTAACCTCGCTGGTTCCGCTGCGTCGATCCGAGTACGACATGGTCGGTGACGGACACGACGCATCGCACAACGGGAGGCACGCTTGCCGACGACATCCCTCGGCACGGTGGTCGCCGAGAACGCCATCCGCTTTCTGGGGCACGACACGCACCAGCACGACGAGCCCCATCTCGTCTACGTGGTGACGGGCCATGCCCGTCTGACCGCCGACGGCGAGGAGTGGCGGCTCGGGCGCCACGAGGCGCTCTGGCTGGCCCCGCGCGTGCCGCACGCCCTGCGGATCGAGCCGGGCGGCATGGCGCTCGGACCCCTCCTCGACCCCGCTGACCAGCCACGATGCCGGGTTCAGGTGCTCGGGGCGGTGCCCGCGCTCACCGAGGTCATGACGACCGCGCTCGGGGCCGCGCCGTCCACACCGGAGCAGGTCGAGCCGTTCCGGCAGGCGCTGGGGCGGGTGCTGAGAGGCATCTCCCGGCAGTACTTCCCGGTCGTCCTGCCCGTCCATCCCGCTGTCCGCGCCCTCGCCCGCGAGGCCCTGCGCACCCCCTCGGCGACGTTGGAGAGCCTCGCCGAACGGCACCGGATGAGCGCCCGTCAGGTGCAGCGCGTCTTCCTCGACGAGACGGGACTGCCCTTCACACGGTGGCGGAACCGGGCCAGGATGAACGCCGCCGTCGAACACCTCCGCGGCGGGGGCGAGCTGACGGCGGCGGCCAGGGCGGCCGGTTACGCCACCCGGGCCGGACTCCTGCGGGGGCTGAGCCGCGAGTCCGGAGTACCGGTGAGCGAGCTCACCTCGGACGCGGTGGGGGCCCTCGACGGCTGAACCGGGGGAGCGGGGCTGCTGCGGCCCCAGCAGGACATGTACGTCGATCACGCACGGCACTCCGGCCTGTCCGGGTGGCGGGTTGCTCAGGGAGAACAGATGGCACAGGCGCTCGCGACGAAGGACGCGCCACCACCGGCCGCACCGTCGAGGCCGTCGCGCCGCAGGACGCGCCGGCTCGTCGGCCTGGGCGTCGCCGTCGGCGCCCTGCTCGTGGCGGTGCTGCTCAGCGTCGCGATCGGCTCGGCACTGCTCCCGCTCGACGTGGTGTGGCAGGCGCTGACCGCTCCCGACGGCTCCGCCTCGCACGCCACGGTCAGCGGTGCCCGCGTGGACCGCACCCTGCTCGGCATCGTCGTCGGCATGTCCCTGGGCGTGGCGGGAGCGCTGATGCAGGCCCTCACCCGCAATCCGCTCGCCGACCCGGGCGTCCTCGGCGTCAACGCCGGGGCGGGCTTCGCCGTCACTCTGGGCGTGGCCGTCCTCGGCGTCACCCGCATCGAGCAGTACCTGCCCCTCGCCCTCGTCGGCGCCGTCGCCGGATCGGCGTTCGTCTACCTCGCCGCGAGCGGCGGACGGGGCGGGCCGACCCCGGTGCGCCTCACGCTCGTCGGGGTCGCCTTCACGGCGGTCCTGGTCGGCATCTCCCAGACCCTCGCCCTGATCGACACGGAGACCTTCGACCGGATGCGGTTCTGGGGGGCGGGCACCATCACCGACCGCCCGACGGGCATCGCCGGTGACATCCTCCCCTTCGTCCTGGCCGGTCTGCTGGTCGCCGCCCTCTGCGCCCGCCCGCTCAACGCGATCGCCCTCGGCGACGACGCGGGGCGGGCCGTCGGGCTGCGGGTCGGCGCGGTGCGGGCCGGTGTGGTGGTCGCCGTGGCCCTGCTGTGCGGTGCGGCGACGGCCGCGGCGGGCCCGCTGATGTTCGTCGGCCTCATGGTGCCGCACGCCGTGCGGTGGCTCACCGGCCCCGACTGGCGGTGGATCCTCGCCTTCTCCGCCGTCCTCGCCCCGGTGATCGTGCTGATCGCCGACGTCCTGGGCCGGCTGATCGTGATCCCCTCCGAACTGCAGGTCGGTGTCATGATGCCGTTCATCGGCGCTCCCGTCCTGATCCTCCTGGTGCGCGGAAGCCGGGTGAAGGAGCTGTGAGCGGGGCGTTCGTCATCAGAGCGGGTTCCCTGAGCCTGCGTGCGTCACGCCGTTCGGCGGTGGTCTGCGGACTGCTGGCGGCCGCGCTGATCGCCCTGGCGCTGTGGGCGTTCACCCTGGGCAGCTACACGCTGAGCCCCGGCGACCTGATGTCGGTCATGACCGGCACCGCCCGCGACAGCGTCCGCACCGTCGTCCTGGAGTGGCGGGCCCCGCGCATCGTCGCCGCCGTGGTGTTCGGGGCCGCCCTGGCGGTGGGCGGCGCGGTCTTCCAGTCCCTGACCCGCAACCCGCTCGGCAGCCCCGACGTCATCGGCTTCACCACCGGCTCCTACACCGGTGTCGTCCTCATGCTGCTGGCGGGCGCGAGCAGCTACTCGGCCCTCGCGGCGGGCGCGCTCGCCGGTGGGCTCATCACCGCGTTCGCCGTGTATCTGCTGGCGTTCCGGCGCGGTGTGCGGGGCTTCCGGCTCATCATCGTGGGGATCGCGGTCGGGGCGCTGCTGTCCTCGGTCAACACCTGGTTCTCGGTGAAGGCCGATGTGGACACCGCGCTGCGCGCCGCCGTCTGGGGCGCCGGTTCGCTGAGTGCCATCGGCTGGCCCGCCGTGCTGATGTCATCGGCCCTGGTGGCGGCGGTCGCACTGGTGGCCCCGGCGGCCCAACGCCGGATGCGCTGGCTCGAACTGGGCGACGACACGGCGGCGATGCTGGGCGTATCCGTCGAGCGTACGAAGCTGCTGCTGGTGGTCCTCGGCGTGGCCGCGACCGCCGCGGTGACCGCGGCGGCGGGCCCCATCGTCTTCGTGGCCCTGGCCGCGCCGCAGATCGCCCGCCGGCTCACCGGGCGCGGCTCCACCGTCGACCTCGCCGGTTCGGCGCTCGTCGGCGCGCTCCTGCTGCTCGGCGCGGACATCGCGGCGCAGCACGCGATCCCCGGCGTGGTGCTGCCGACCGGCGCGGTTACGGTCTGCGTCGGCGGGGCGTATCTGCTGGTGCTGCTGGTACGGGAGTCGCGCCGGGGATTCTAGGTCTGCCCGCCGGCTGCCCGGTCGCCCCGCCCGGGGCCCGCTCAGTCGCCGAGGATCCGCTCCCACAGCAGCCCGTCCCGCCAGCCCCCGTCGAGGAAGATCGCGGCGTGCGCGACGCCGTACGGGGTGAACCCGTTGCGGCGCAGCACGCGTTGGGAGGGCAGGTTCTCCAGGTTGGTGGACGCCTCGGCGCGGTGCAGGCCGAGTTCCTCCCGCATCACCCGGAGCGCGAGCCCGACGGCGTTCCCGGCGTGGCCCCGGTTCTGGGCGACGGAGGCGATCCAGTAGCCGACGGAGCCGCGGCGCAGATGAGGCTGCGGCAGGATGCCCCCGACGGTGATCTGCCCGATCACCTCGTCGCCGGCGAGCACCGCACCCGGCCAGACCGTACCGGCCCGGTATCCCGCCAACAGGCCCTCGATCCGCTCCGCCTGGCCCTCCGGAGTGAAGAAGTCGTCCGGCTGGGCCGGTTCCCACGGCCGGAACGCCTCGGCGTCCCGCACCCGGTGGGCGGCGATCGGGGCGGCGTCGGCGGGCTCTATGAGACGGATACGGGTGCTGCTGGGCATGGGCCGGTCCTCGTCAGAATGGCGGAAGGGACCGGCCCAACCTATGCGGGCGCGTCAGGACCTGTGCGAGCGCGTCAGGGCCCGTGCGGGCGCGTCAGGACCCGTGCGGGCGAGTCAGGGCACCTTCACCCAGTCGAGCGTGCGCTCCACCGCCCGCTTCCAGCCCGCGTAGCCCTCCGCGCGCTGCTCCTCGGACCACTGGGGCGACCAGCGCTTCGACTCGTGCCACTGGGCGCGCAGCTCGTCGGTGTTCTGCCAGAAGCCGGTCGCGAGCCCCGCCGCGTAGGCGGCGCCGAGAGCGGTCGTCTCGGCGACCACGGGACGGCTGACCTCGACGCCGAGGACGTCCGACTGGATCTGCATGCAGAGGTCGTTGGCGGTGACGCCGCCGTCGACCTTGAGCACGTCGAGATGGACCCCGGAGTCCTGCTCCATCGCCTCGACCACGTCGCGGCTCTGGTAGCAGATGGCCTCCAGCGTGGCCCGCGCCAGGTGGGCGTTGTCGTTGTACCGGGCCAGGCCGACGATCGCGCCCCGCGCGTCGGAACGCCAGTACGGCGCGAACAGGCCGGAGAACGCGGGCACGAAGTACATCCCGCCGTTGTCCTGGACGCTGCGGGCCAGTTCCTCGCTCTCCGGCGCCGACTTGATGATCTTCATCTGGTCGCGCAGCCACTGCACCGCGGATCCGGTGACGGCGATGGACCCCTCCAGGGCGTAGACCGCCGGTTCGTCGCCGAACTGGTACGCCACCGTCGTGAGCAGACCGTTCTCCGAACGGACCAGCTCGGCACCGGTGTTGAGCACCAGGAAGTTACCGGTCCCGTAGGTGTTCTTGGCCTCACCGGGGGAGAAGCAGACCTGGCCGACGGTGGCCGCCTGCTGGTCGCCGAGTACGCCGCCGATGGGGATGGCGGCGCTCAGCGGCCGGGAGGTGCGCGTGGAGCCGTAGGCCTCCGGGTGCGAGGAGGGGTTGATCTTCGGAAGCATCGACCGGGGGATGCCGAAGAAGCCCAGAAGCTCCTCGTCCCAGTCGAGGGTCTCCAGGTTCATCAGCATCGTGCGGCTCGCGTTGGTCACGTCGGTGGCGTGGATACCGCCGTTCGGGCCGCCGGTCAGATTCCACAGGACCCAGGCGTCCGTGTTGCCGAAGATCGCGTGACCGGCCTCGGCAGCCTCCCGTACGCCGTCGACGTTCTCCAGGATCCACTGGATCTTGCCGCCGGAGAAGTACGTCGCCGGCGGCAGCCCGGCCTTGCGGCGGATGACCTCGCCCTTCCCCGTACGCTCCAGGTTCGCGGCGATGGCGTCGGTACGGGTGTCCTGCCACACGATGGCGTTGTAGTACGGCCGCCCGTTGCGCGGGTCCCAGACCACCGTGGTCTCCCGCTGATTGGTGATCCCGATCGACACCAGGTCGGTCGGTGACAGTCCGCCGTGCCGCAGGGCGTTCTGGATCACCGAGTTGGTGCGCTCCCAGATCTCCACGGGATCGTGTTCCACCCAGCCGGAGCGGGGCAGGATCTGCTCGTGCTCCAGCTGGTGCTTGGCGACCTCGTTGCCGCCGTGATCGAAGATCATGAATCGGGTGCTGGTGGTCCCCTGGTCCACCGCGCCGATGAAGTCCGCCATGATGTGCTGCCTCTCCGGACGCTGTGGTTCAGTCCTGGGACGCCGGGACACGGCCCGGCGGTTCGGGTTCGGCGGAGGGCAGGAAGCGTCCGACGAGGAACTTGTAGAGCCCCGCGCCCAACAGACCGCCGAGCAGCGGGCCGATGATGGGCACCCAGAAGTAGAGATTCCCGTACTGGTCCCGCCACGCCCCGCCGTAACCGGTGAGGAAGCTCGCCAGCCGGGGGCCGAAGTCACGGGCCGGGTTGATCGCGTACCCGGCGTTCGTTCCCCAGGCCATACCGATCGCGACCACGACCAGGCCGATGATGAACGGGCCCATGTTCGAACCGGGCGGGGTGTTCAGCATGTCGGTGATGGCCAGGATCAGCAGCAGCAGGATGGCGGTGCCGATGATCTGGTCGCGGAACGCGCCCCATTCGTACACCGGCAGCGCCGGGTTGCCGTTGGCGGGCAGGGTGGAGAACACCCCCTGCGTCTTGATGGTGTGCCCGGGGTCGGCCTTCGCCAGCGCCTCGCTGTAGTTCCAGCGGACGATCAGCGCGGCCACGAACGCCCCGGCCGTCTGCGCCACCGCGTAGGGGGCCACCTTCTTCCACGGGAACCCCTTGAACGCGGCCAGCGCCAGGGTCACCGCGGGGTTGAGATGGGCCCCGCTCAGCCGCGCCGCGACATAGACGCCGAGCGTGACGCCCAGCCCCCACGCCCAGGCGATGCTGTCGTGGTCCCCGAGTCCGCCGGCCGGATCCGTCAGGGCTCCGCCCGCCACCACTTGGGCCACGACACCGCAGCCGAAGAGGATGAGGATCATCGTGCCCGCGAACTCGGCCGACAACTCGCCGACCAGTCCGGACTTCTTGCGTAGCTCAGCCATGGAAGCTCGCCCTCCGCCGACCGTGCCGGCTGTCGACTATCCGAGCAGTGTCAGCAGGCTAAGGCGAATCGCCAAAAGGGGCATTTCGGGGTGATGTCGGCGTGAGGGTCAAGCCTTCGCCGGCGAAGGTGGCTCGGCCGATCGGGTGAGGCGGGGGTGGTGCCGCCGGATGATGTGATGGGGCTCCATCAGGGGAGTACGCGTGCACGACCCGACCGGGAACAGCGACGATCTGCCCTTCGACTTCGGGCTCACCGGCCTGGGCGGCTCGTTCCGCGGTGACGGGTGCTCTTCGCGGCCGACCAGGGGTACCACATCGCCCAGTGGTACGGGCCGGCCGATACCGACGACCCTCTCGACACGGAGGACAGACCCGGCTCAACGGCGCCCTACTGAACAACGGCAAGGTGTGGATTACCCGCACCCCGAACGAGAAGGGTGAACTTCACGCCGGCTCAACGAATCCGGGCAGGACTCCCTCGCGGAAGCCCGGATTCGGCAGCAAGGGTGATTTGGTCCGGTCGACGCGGGCCGCCAGGGTCGCACGGGGCTGCATGCCGGAGTGAGAACAACGAATACCTAGCGCACCAAAGGATCTGCGTGAACTTCTCTGTCACCCCGAAGGAATTGGTACAGGCCTACGGCTTGGGCAACATTGTCTATTTCCCGCAAAGCGATACTGCCGGGTTCGATGCGCGTTCCGCGAGCTTCCTGAGCTTCGTGGGTCTTCCGCACTCCGAGGTTTTCACCCCCAGGGAGGACGTCGAGGACCCTTACCCGGCCGGCCTTGATGCGATCTCGCTCGGCAGCCGCTTCGACCACTACGGCATGCCGTGCCCGGCGGAGAGCCGGTCCTGGTGGATGCTCGGCTACCTCTTCACCTCACTCATCGCCCTCGACCCGGCCTCGGGAGAGGTCTACGCGTTCCCCGAGGGATCCTCCGGCTACGTTCTGCTCCACCGCGACGTCGAGTCTCTGGTGTACGCGCTCGTCGAGTTCCGGAAGCTTGAGGTCGACCACGACAACGACGTGGACCCGGAAGAGCTCTCTGCCCGCTTCAAGGAGACTGTCGGCGCCTTCGACTCCACTCCCTTCGCACATGAATCGCAGTGGAACCTCTCGCTGGAAGAGCTGGAGCACGGCATCTGGTAACACCGAAGCCCGGTAGAAGGCTGTGCGGAAACACGCTGAGCACAAGCCCCATCTCAAAATGATCACTTGATGAGTCGCAACCTCTTCCGTACCACGACCGGCGTCGTGCTCCGCACCGGGCTGCTCGCGACGGTGGCCCCCGGCACGTCACCGCGGCGAACGGCGTCGGACGGCCTCCTCCGGGTGCAACGGCACCCGCCATTCGAGGTAGCAGGCACGTTTCGTCACTGCCCGTAAGAGTGAAGCGAGGATGCGCTCCGAACTCGTCGGGAAGGAACAGCCACGGCAACGTTCCCCCCCAGCAGAAGGATCTCTCGATGCGTCTTCGTTCCGCCCTGGCCGCCGCGTTCGGCGCCGGCGTTCTCCTCATCACCACCCCCGTCTCGGCATCGGCCGCGACCGGGCAGTTCCGCTACGACTACGTGACCGTCGAGGGATACGAGGCCTCGGGCTTCCTCAACAGCCCGCCCAGCGGCCAGTGCGTCAACCTCCCGGGTGTCGGGGAGGACAACCCTCAGCCCGGCCACTCGCCGAAGAACCGCACGGACGCCTGGGCGACGGTCTTCACCGGAACGGATTGTGAAGGCGATTCCTTCCCCCTGCGACCTCACACAGGTGGTGCCTCGGAGCGGCTCAAGGTGCGGTCCGTCGTCTTCTTCAACTGACGTACCAATACACCCCCAGCTGCAAGTCTGGCGGCAGGGCCCGCACCGGCCGGGCTCTCGGGCGTCGGGCTCATGCCGCGTCCGTACGCCGCTCCCCGGCGGTCGGCCAAGCAGAAGGCGTCCGGGTCGTCACCGCCGGGCTGGCAGTCCTCAGCGTCGCCGGACCTCTCTCCGCCGCGCTCTTCGTCGGACTGCAACGCCTGCGCTCCCGGCACCGCGGACAACCGACAAGTCCGCGTCCACCGGCGATCCCCGGAGACGCCGGTGGACGCGGACTACGCCTGCGGCAAGGTTTGCGGTGCCCTGGACATCCCGTGGCGTTCGGACCCCATTTTGACGCCGCCGTCCGTGCAGGACCCCGTCCCCGATGACTGCCAGTCACCTGTCCAGATGCTAGTCCGGACACCGCGAGAGTACCGACCACGCCGGCCGGTCCCGGCCGGCGGCACCTCGCCGGTGTGCGGCGCGGGTCGGACCGGGCACAGCGATCCCCTCAGCCGAACACAGTCGGCTCCGCGGTCCAGCTGGGCGGAACCTCGGCAGTGTATGCGGCAGCACGTCCTCCGCGACGAGCCCGGAGTCCGCTCGGCGGTCTCGGCTCAACCGGTGGAACGATGGTGCAGGCGGGTCACCCGAGGCCGTGGTATGCCAGGTTCGCGGCCAGAGCGGCCGCGGGCAGACAGAAGAACACGGACCAGGGGCCCAGCGCATGGTCGCCGACTCGCAGATGAGCCCAGAGGGCGCCGATGAAGTACAGCACGAGGCCGGCAGCGGCGAGCGCCCCCAGTACCGGAACGACAAGCCCGGCCAGCAGCCCCAGTGCGCCGGCCCCCAGCAATGTCCCGAGCGGCCGCATCCAGGAGTGGGGCACGCCCATCTTGTCCGCCTGGCTCTTCGGGTAGTCATGTCCGATGAGGTTCGCGACGGCGGCCGCGCCGTTGACGGCAGAGGTGAGGAGGGTGACGACGAGGTAGGCGGCGAACACGTGATCTCCTTCATTCCGTGTGAGAAACGACAGCTGGGTGTTCACCACATGGACGAAACGGGCTCTCGGGAACGTGACATGCCAGTACCTCTGCGGGCTCGAACGCCGACTCCTCCCGCAGGCTCACCCGAAGGTGAAGGCGTAGGCCTGGAGGCCCTCGTCCACGCGCAGTTCGAGGCGTGCGGTACGGGCGTCCTCGTCGTCGGTGAGGCGGTACAGCGTCGGCGACCCGGTCACGTTGATGGTCCTGGTCACCTCGCCGTTCACGAGGACGGTGACCTTCCCGGTGCCCGCGAGAACGAGGTTGGCGTTCTTGGCGCGGTAGGTGAAGGCCAGCCGGGCATCCTTCCCCGCCGTGAACTGCTCGTACCCGGCCGTCCATGTCCCGTCCAGCGAGAACCTGTTGAGCGGGAGAGCGCCCTCGGGGAAGCGGTAGACGGCCGGCCGGTCGTCCACCAGGGGCGTGCCGACGTACCCGCGGACGCGCAGGTTGCTCAGATAGGTCTCGGGCGTCCGGTCGGAGGCCAGGTCGCCCATGGGAGGGTCCGTGGGTTCAGGGAGGGTGACCGTGGGGTCGGCCTGCCGGAGCAGTTCGCGGATCATCTTCTCGGTCTTGTCGTACTCGCCCTCGCCGAACTTGAAGTACCGGACGGTGCCCTCGGCGTCGATCAGATACTTGGCAGGCCAGAAGCGGTTGCGGTAGTTGTCCCAGGTGGTGAGTTCGTTGTCGAGGGCGACGGGCCAGGTGACGCCGAGCTTCTCGGCGCCGGAGACCACGTTGCTCCGCTTCTTCTCGAAGGCGAACTCGGGGGAGTGCACCCCGATGATGCGCAGTCCGGCGTCCCGGTAGGCGCGCTCCCAGTCCTGCAGATGCGGCACCGCACGCTGGCAGTTGATGCAGGAGTAGGTCCAGAAGTCGACCAGGGTGACCTTGCCGCGCAGGCTCTTCAGGTCCACGGGCCGGTCGCCGGGGGTGTTGAACCAGGAGTCGATGCCCTCCAGTGCCGGGGCCTGCCCGCAGGAGCGGAGTTCGTCGGCGCCGTCCTCGCAGCGGGAGAGCTCCTTGTTGGAGTTGTCGTACAGGCCGGACAACTGCTGCCGGGCGGCGTCGCTGTCCTCGATCTTCTTCTGGACGCCGGAGGTGTAGTCGGGCAGGGACCGCTGGATCGCCGCCGTGACGTCCAGTGCCAGGCCCACCGCGAGGACGATCATCAGGCAGCCCGCGGCGATCCGCAGCCCACGGGCGCGGCGGCGGAAAGCGGCGACCCGTTCGGCGACCCTGCGCCCGGCCAGGGCGAACAGGAGCAGCGGTACGGCGGTGCCCACGGCGAACGACAGGGTCAGCACCACGATGTCGGTGCTGATCTCGCCACGGGCGCCCGCGATGGTGATCGCCGCCAGGACGGGCCCGGCGCACGGCACGTACAGCAGACCGAGGCCGAGCCCGAGAGCGAAGGCGCCGCCCTCCTTGTTGACCTGGCGCTGCGGGAGACGGGCGAAGGGCTTCTCCAGCAGGCGTTCGACGGGCGGGAAGATCAGGCCCAGGCCGATGAGGACGAGCAGCCCCAGGCCCACGTAACGCAGGATGTCCTGCGGCAGGCCGAGGGCGGAGATGATCGTCACCCCGAGCAGGGTGAAGAACGCGAAGCTGACGACGAGCCCGGCGACGACGGCGTACGGACGCCGATTGCGCGGCGCGCGTGCGGGCGCGTCCGGGGGAGCGGTCGCCACGGCGCCGCCCGCTCCGTCCGCCGATCCGCCGCTCCCGCGGTCGTCCGCCGCCCCGCCGCTGCCGTCTGCCGCCCCACCCTCACCGTCGGCTCCGGCTGTGCGGGGTGACCGGGCCGGCTGTCCCGCGTCCTCGCCTCTCCCGGTGCCGCCCGCCAGGAACACCACCGGAAGGACGGGCAGGATGCAGGGTGAGACGGCGGTGATCAGTCCGCCCAGCAGACCGATCAGTATCAGGGTGACCATGGCGCACCGCCTCTCGCGGGAGAGAGCGGCAGTGTCCGCGGCCCTCACCACCTATTCGGCGCCGGGCGATCGCCGGATTGGTGGCGGGGCGGCCTGCGGACCGGCCAGGAGGCCGCGCAGGGCACTTCCTCAGGGACGGGCGCTCACGACCTCGTGGCGATGCCGCAGCCCTCGCCGTCGCCCTCCCGCATCCGCTCCTCGATCGGTGTGCTGCGGTCGTACGGGTCGACCGCCTGGCCGTCGCCGTCGGCACCGGTGGTGCGGTCGGCGAGGAAAGCGGGGATCAGATAGCCGGTGTACGTGTCGCAACCGCCGTTGGTCGTGTCCACCTTGTAGGAGACGAGGGAGAACGTCCCCGGTTCGATCACGATCTTCTCCGGGTCGTCCCAGCTCATCACCACCTCGCGGCGCACGATGGTGCGCGCGACCTCGTCGTCGCCCGAGGCGCGCACGACCGGGTAGACGTAGGTGACGTCGGTGGAGACCTCCACCGCGCCCTTCTCGCCTTCCCGGAACGTGACCCGGCCGCGCGTCTTGACCACGTCCCCGACCGGCCGCACATCGGCGGACCGGAAGCGGCTGAACAGCAGGAGGGGGTCGTTCTCGCGGTCGGGCGCGCGGAACGCCTTCTTCAAGTAGTCCTGCACGTCCGCCTGGTGGGGGTTGATGAGCGCCATGGCCTTCGTGGGCCGCTCGCCGCGCAGGACGGCGGGGTCGAGGCTGGAGGCGGTCAGGAAGTCCCGGGTGCGGTCCAGCGCCGTGCCGACCTCCGCCCTGCTCATCCAGCCGGTCGCCCGCGGCGCGGGCAGATGGATGCCCGCAGCGCCGTCGGCCCACCGTGCCGCCGGGGATCCGGCGAACGGCTCGTCCGGGGTGGGAAGCGGGCCGTCCGCCTCCTGGGCGGGCGGGCCGTCCGGGCGCGCCGACTCCCCGGCCAGGGGCAGGGTGTCCACCGCGTCCCCGCCGTCGAACCAGCCGACGATCCGGCCGGGGGCGACGGCCACGGCGACCAGCAGGACCACGACGACCACGAGGCCGACCGCGTACCAGCCCTTGCCGCGCCGGGGCCGGGGCGGCTGATGCGTCCGCCACCCCCGCGGCGGTTCGGGCTCCTCCTGGAGCCGCCGGGTCACCATCCGGGCCCGCGCCGACGGTTCCTCGGGCGCGCCCGGGCTGCCGGCCTCGGACTCCCTCAGGAACCGCTCCCACTCCTCGTCCGGTACGGACGCCCCACCCTTGCTCAACTCACCGCTCCCGTCCCTGTGTACGCGCCCGGGCCCTCCCCAGGTCCGGGCGCTGCACGGGGCATCATCACACGGACCGCCGACATCGGCGGCGGGCGGCCCGGTCACCCGCCGGGCGCCCCCACGCGCAGCCCGTCCATGACGAAATCGAGGAGCCGGCCGGCCCTCGGCTCCCAGTCCTCGTGCGGATCGATCTGCCAGAGACCGGCGATCGCGAGGAAGAAGTCGTCCGGCGTCACCCCGGGCCGGATGGCACCGGCGTCCTCGCAGGCGCGGAGCAGGGTTCCGGCCGCCTCCATGACCGGCGTGGGACCGGGCCTGGCGGGTCCGCCCGGTGCGCTGGTCACCAGCCGGATCGCGTCCGCGAGACCCGCCTTCGTCATCGCGAAGCGGGCGAGCCGGTCCATCCACTCGCGCAGGGCCCTCTCCGGCGGCCGGGTCTCCAGCAGCTCGCACGCCGCGTCGGCCACCTGCTGCATCTCGTAGCGGTAGACCTCCAGGACCAGCGCCTCCCGGTGGGGGAAGTTGCGGTAGAAGGTGCCCTGCCCGACCCCCGCCTTCTTGGCGATCGAGCTCAGCGGGGCGTCCGCGCACAGCGTCAGTTCGACCGTGGCCACCCGCAGGATGCGCTCGCGGTTGCGCTGAGCGTCCGAACGCAGGGCGGTGTCCTTCTTCGGCTGCTGGGACACGGATCCTCCTCGGGGGGTGTGGCCGGACTCGGGGTGCATGGCCGAAACCCGTCCTTGTTAACCGGACAGGTGTCCGTTACGTTTTCCGGGTAAGCGGACAGTGGTCCGGTTAGGGCTACCTTACTCCCGGCCGGGGCCCGCGGTCGCCGACCGAGGCCCGGGTTCTCCTCATCATCCGACATCAGAGAAGGCTGAACATGGCCCCAGCGCCCTCGTCGACGTCCAGTGCGATCACCCTGAACATCAACGGCGAGAAGCACCACCTGCCCATCGACCACCGCACCACTCTCCTCGACGCCCTGCGCGAGCGCCTCGACCTCACCGGTACCAAGAAGGGCTGCGACCAGGGGCAGTGCGGCGCCTGTACCGTCCTGGTCGACCAGCGGCGCGTCGTGTCCTGCCTCAGCCTCGCGGTCGCGGCCGAGGGCCGCGAGATCACCACCATCGAAGGCGTGGCCGAGGGCGACGAACTCCACCCCGTCCAGCAGGCCTTCCTCGACCTCGACGGCTACCAGTGCGGCTACTGCACGCCCGGCCAGATCTGCTCGGCCATCGCCGTCATCGAGGAACACGCGGCCGGCTGGCCGAGCGCCGTCACCGACGACCCGGGCCCCGACGCGGGGCCGCCACCGCTGACGCCCGAGGAGATCCGCGAGCGGATGAGCGGCAACCTGTGCCGCTGCGGCGCGTACGTGTCGATCGTCCAGGCAGTCGCCCGCGCGGCCGAGGAACGCTCCGCGGAGGAACGCCCCGCCGGGGAAGACGCCGCAGAGGGACACGCGGCCGGTAAACACACCGCCGAGGAGGCCGCCGCATGAGGGAATTCGGCTATCAGCGCGCCCACGACATCAACGGCGCGGTCTCCCTCCTCGCCGCCGACCCGGACGCGCGCTACCTCGGCGGCGGCACCAACCTCGTCGACCTGATGAAGACCGGCGTGGAACGCCCCGCCCTCCTCGTCGACGTCCGCGAACTCCCCCTGGACCGCGTCGAACCCACCGCGGACGGCGGCCTGCGCATCGGGGCCACCGTCACCAACAGCGACCTCGCCGTCCACCCCGAAGTCCGCCGCAACTACCCGGCGTTGACCCAGGCCCTGCTGGCCGGAGCCTCCGGGCAACTGCGCAACATGGCCACCGTCGGCGGCAACCTCCTCCAGCGCACCCGCTGCGGCTACTTCACCGACCTCTCCCAGCCCTGCAACAAGCGTGCCCCGGGCACCGGTTGCCCCGCCGTCACGGGCGAGCACCACAACCACGCGGTCCTCGGCGCCTCCGACCACTGCGTGGCCGTGCACCCCTCCGACATGGGGGTGGCCCTCACCGCCTTCGACGCCGTCGTCTCCTACGAGAGCGCCGAAGGACCCGGCGAAGTCCCGCTCAGCGACTTCTACCTCCCCGTCGGCGACACCCCGCACCGGGAGACCGCCCTGCCGGCCGGCGCGCTGATCACCCATGTGACCCTGCCCGCCGCCCCCGTCGCCGCCCGCTCCCGCTACCGCAAAGTGCGCGAGCGCGCCTCGTACGCCTTCGCCATCGGCTCCGTCGCCGCCGCGCTCACCGTCGAGGACGGCCGCGTACGCGAAGCGCGCCTCGCCCTCGGGGCCGTCGCCTCCCGCCCCTGGCGCGCCCGCGCGGCCGAAGCCGTCCTCGTCGGCGCACCGGCCGACGGCGCGACCTTCGCCGCCGCCGCGGACGCCGAGCTGGCCGCGGCACGGCCGCTGCCCCACAACGGATACAAGGTGACCCTCATGCGCAACCTCGTGGTCTCCGTCCTGACCGAACTCGCCGGGGAGGACGCCCGATGACGACCACCACCCCGGGCCCCTCGGCGCTCCGCGGAGCCGTCGGCACCGCCCGTACCCGTATCGAGGGCCGCGAGAAGGTCACCGGCGCGGCACGTTACGCGGGCGAGATCCCCTTCGCGGACCTGGCACACGGCTGGCTCGTGCTTTCCACCGTCACCCGAGGCCGGATCCTCGACGTGGAGACCGCCCCGGTCCTCGCCATGCCGGGCGTGCTCACGGTGCTCCACCACGGCAACGCCCCCCGCCTCAAGACCGATTACGTCGGCATGCTCGGCACCCCGCCGGACCCGACCTGCGCCGTCTTCCAGAACGACCGGGTGCCGTTCGCCGGCTGGCCGGTCGCCCTGGTCGTCGCCGAGACCCCGGAGGAGGCCAGGGAAGCGGCCGAGGCGCTCGTGGTGACGTACGACAGCGAACCGCACGACACCGCGCTCCACCCGGACCACCCCGGCGCCTACCCCGCCGCCGGCCATATGCCCGCCGAGACGGAGAAGGGCGACCTGGAGGCTCAACTGGCCGCCTCCGCCTTCGTGGTGGACGCGGAGTACACCACGCCCGAAGAGCAGCACAGCATGATGGAACCGCACGCGGCGACCGCCCGGTGGGAGGGCGGCCGGCTGGAGGTCGTCGACTCCAACCAGGGCGCCGGCTGGGTCCAGGGCGAACTGGCCACGATGTTCTCGCTCGACGCCTCCTCGGTGCGGGTGCGCTCCGAGCACATCGGCGGCGGCTTCGGCAGCAAGGGCCTGCGCGCCCACCAGGTGTCCGCCGTGATGGCCGCCACCGCCCTGCAGCGCCCGGTCCGGGTGGTGCTGACCCGGCGTCAGACATTTTCGCTGGGCGGCTACCGCAGCCCCACCACCCAGCGGGTCAGGCTCGGCGCGGCCCCCGACGGCCGGCTGCTGGCCCTGGAACACCGCTCGCTGAACCAGACGTCCACGGTGTACGAGTTCGTCGAGCCCAGCGCGGGCGTCGCCCGGGTGCTGTACGACGCCGACGCCCACCGCACCGCCAACCACGTCGTCCGGCTCGACGTGCCGTCCCCGACCTGGATGCGCGCACCGGGGGAGGCCCCGGGATCCTTCGCGATCGAGGCGGCCCTCGACGAACTCGCCGAACGCGGCGGCATCGACCCGATCGAACTGCGCCTGCGCAACGAGCCGGAGGTCGGCCCCGTCTCGGGACTCCCGTTCGCCGGCAACAACCTCGCCGCCTGCTTCCGCGAAGGAGCCCGCAGGTTCGGCTGGGCGGACCGCGACCCACGCCCCGGTATCCGCCGCGAGGGGCGCTGGCTGCTGGGCACCGGCACGGCGGCGGCCTCCTTCGGTGCGGGGGCCGCCCCCTCGACGGCCCTGGTCACGGCGGAGGCTGACGGCTCCTTCACCGTACGCATCACCGCCGCCGACATCGGCACGGGAGCCCGCACCGCGCTCACCCTGATCGCCGCCGACGCGCTGGAGACCGCACCCGAACAGGTCCGGGTCCGCATCGGCGACAGCGACTTCGGCCCCGCGATGATCGCCGGCGGATCCATGGGCACCCGCTCCTGGGCCTGGGCGGTCACGGCGGCCGCCGCCGAACTGCGCGAGCGCCTCGCGATGACCACCTCGATCCCGCCGGAAGGGATCACCGTACGGTCCGACACCACCGAGGCCCTCGGGGCGCTCGCACGGAAGGAACGCCACTCGTTCGGCGCGCAGTTCGCCGAGGTCGCCGTGGACACCGCCACCGGCGAGATCCGGGTGCGCCGCATGCTGGGCGTCTTCGCGGCGGGCCGGATCGTCAACCCGCTCACCGCCCGCAACCAGCTCGTCGGCGGAATGACCTGGGGTATCTCGATGGCCCTGCACGAGGAGGCGGTCCGCGACCGCAACACCGGCGGCCACTACGCCCCCGACCTCGCGGGCTACCACGTCGCCACACACGCCGACACCCCGGCCATCGAGGTGGACTGGGTGGACGACCACGACCCGGAGGACCCGGTCGGCATCAAGGGCGTCGGGGAGATCGGCATCGTGGGCGCGGCGGCGGCCGTCGCCAACGCGGTCTGGCACGCCACCGGCGTACGCCACCGGGATCTGCCGATCCGCCCCGACCGGGTCCTGGCCGCGACCGGGCCGGAGCCCGCCGGGGGAGCGGTGGATGCTTGACATCGCCGGTGAGCTGCGCCGATGGATGACGGAGGGCCGGGAGTTCGCGGTCGCCACCGTCGTGTCCGTCGGCGGCAGCGCGCCGCGCGGGCCGGGGGCCGCCCTCGCCGTCGACAGCGAGGGAACCGCGATCGGCTCGGTCTCCGGCGGCTGCGTGGAGGGCGCGGTCTACGAACTGTGCGCGCAGGCCCTCGCCACCGGCGAGAGTATGCGTGAGAGCTTCGGCTACAGCGACGAGGACGCCTTCGCCGTCGGTCTGACCTGCGGCGGCGTCCTGGACATCATGGTCACGCCGGTACGGTCCGACGCGCCGGAGCGTGAGGTGCTGCGGGCCGCGCTGACCGCCGCGGTGTCCGGTGGGGCGGCGGCCCTCGCCCGGGTGGTGGACGGCCCGGACGGATTCCTGGGGCGGGCGCTGCTCGTCCGCGCCGACGGCTCCCACGAGGGCGGGCTCGGCGGCCACCCGGAGCTGGACCGTACGGCGGCGGCCGAGGCCTCGGCCCTGCTCGACACCGGCCGCACCGGCACCGTCGCCCTCTCCGAGGACGGCTCGCACTGCCCCGGCGGCCTCACCCTGCTCGTCGAGACCAGCGTCCCGCCGTCCCGCATGATCGTCTTCGGCGCGGTCGACTTCGCCGCCGCGCTGGTCCGGGCCGGCAAGTTCCTGGGCCACCACGTGACGGTGTGCGACGCCCGGCCCGTCTTCGCCACGCCCGCCCGGTTCCCCGAGGCCGACGAGGTGGTCGTCGACTGGCCCCACCGCTATCTGCGACGCACCCGCACCGACGCCCGTACCGTCCTGTGCGTGCTCACGCACGAGGCCCGGTTCGACGTGCCGCTGCTCACGGAGGCGCTGCGGATGCCCGTCGCGTTCGTCGGCGCGATGGGGTCGCGCCGCACCCATGAGGACCGGACCCGGCGGCTGCGCGAGGCCGGCCTCGGCGACCGGGAGCTGGACCGCCTGCGGTCGCCCATCGGCCTGGACCTCGGTGCCCGTACGCCGGAGGAGACGGCGCTGTCCATCGCGGCGGAGATCGTCGCGGCCCGGCGCGGCGGCACGGGCCTGCCCCTGACCGGGGGAGCGGAGCCCATCCACCGGGAGCCCGGCCCGGAACGGCGGGTCGTCAGCCGGCTCTGAGGCCGCCCCGGATCCGGTCGACGACGGCCGAGACGAGCTCGTCGAACTGCTCGTCCGGGGTGGGCGGCGGCAGCGCGGCGGCTTCTCGGAGGGTGGGGATGTCCAGGTCGGCGTGGCCGGCCGGCCAGGCGTCGGGAACGAGCCCGGCCCGGCCCGGACTGTCGCCCGCGCGGTCCGCCGGTCCGTCGATCACGAGGACGAAGGACAGGACCAGCAGGGAGAGTTGGCGGTGCGCCGCGAGCGCCGCGGGCATGTCCAGGCCCACGTCCCGCAGCAGCCGCAGAAAGCGGTCCAGGTTGAGCAGGCGGTTGGGGTGGACCGAGGCCGGGGGCGTGTCCTCCTCCAGGGAGACCAGCAGGGCGCGGGGCCAGCGGCGGTACAGCGCCCGCAGGGAACCGGCGTAGTCCGCGACGGAGGTCTCCCAGGTCGAGGCGTGCAGCGGGGGCGGGTTCCACGAGGTCAGCAGGGTGTCGACGGCCAGGTGGACGACGTCCTGGCGATCCTCCACGTAGTTGTACAACGCCCTTACGGTCACGCCGAGTTCGGTGGCGAGGGCGCGCATCGTGAGGGAGGCGAATCCCTGGGCTCCGGCCATCTCCAGCGCCTTGGCGGCGATGCTCTCGCGGGTGAGGACCGGGCGGCCCTTGCGCGTGGCGGGGCGGCGGCGGGACGTGGCAGGCATGGCGCCAGGGTACGGCCCGCTTGAACTTCACACCTGTTGACTTTAGTGGCGGGTCCCTCCAGGCTGGCCACGTCACGGGTCGCCCGGTATCTCGTCCGGACCACCCGGGCCTGTCCGTGCTGCGCACACGTCGCTGCCCACACGTCCGCGAAGCCTGCGAACGCCTGTGCCCACTCCTGCCCCGGAGGACGGTTCCCGTATGTCCACCCGTCGGAAGTCCCGCCGTCTGCCGCCCCTGAGCGGGGTCCTGATGCTCGTGATGGCCTCCACGGGGCTGGTGGTGATCGACCTGACGATCGTGGCCATCGGACTGCCGCTGATCAGCGCCGACATCGGGGACGGAGCCTCCGCCGAGTCCGTGGTGGTGACGTACACGGTCGCCATGGGCGCCCTCACCCAGGTCGTCGGCAGCCTGTCGGACCGGTGGGGCCGGCGGCCCCTGTTCCTCGCCGGGATCGCCGTGTTCACCCTGTCCTCGCTGGCCGCGACCGTGGCGCCGGACCTGCTGTGGCTCGACGTCGCCCGCGTGGTCCAGGGCGCGGGAGCCGCCGCGATCATGGTGAACGGCATCCCGCTGCTCTCCGACCGCTACTCCGGTGAGGAGCGCGACCTCGCCATCGGCGCGTGGGGCTCGTTCGCGACCGCGGCGGGCCTGCTCGCCCCGGTCTTCGGCGGCGTCCTCGCCGAGACCTTCGGCTGGCGGGCGGTGTTCGCGGTCAACCTGCCGCTCGGCGTGGCCGCCTGGGTGCTGGCCGTACGGGTGCTGCCCCGCTCCCCGGGGGCGGCGGGCACGACGGAGGCGTCCGGTACCCCGGAGGCTCAGGCCCCCGGGCCGCAGCACGGACGGACTGGCTCGGCAGCCTGCTGCTGATGCTCGGTCTCGGCACGGCGACGCTGCTGATGCTCGGCTCCGGCGACACCCCCTGGTCCGGGCGGGACACCGCCGTGCTGCTCACCGCCTGCGCGGTGCTGACCGCCTTCCTGGCCGTCCAGCTCAAGGTGCCCACGCCGACGCTGGAGCTGCGGATGTTCGGCAGTCCCGCGTTCTCCGGCGCGATGCTGGCCGTGCTCCTCTCCCGCGTCCTGACCATCGGCGGCTCGGTCTACCTGGTGCTGTACTTCTCCGACGGCCTCGGCATGAGCCCCACGGGGGCGGGCCTGCTGATGACCCCGATCTTCCTGGCCCAGGTCGTCATGGGCATGGTCGGCTCCAAGCTCATCGGAGACCGGCCCCCCGGCCTGGTGATCGGCTCCGGTTACGCGCTCAAGGGCGTCGGCCTGGCCGCCCTGGCCCTGTTGATTACCCCCGACACCCCCTGGTGGGCACTTGTCGTGCCGCTGCTCGCCTGGGGTGCGGGCGGCGGGATCGCCGGCGCACCCGTCATGGCGGTCGCCGTGCGGGTCACGTCCCCCGAACGCGTCGGCATGGTCGCGGGAACGGTTTCCACGCTCGCCTCGCTCGGCGCCGGTGTCGGCACCGCGGCGCTCGGTTCCGTCTTCGCCCTTTCGGGAGGGGACGGCGCCGAGGCGGTCACCGACGGCGCCCGCACCGTACTGGCCGTGTCCGCGGCGCTCGCGGTCGTCGCCGTGATCACCACCGTCACGCTCGTCGGACCCCGCCGCGTCCCTGCCCGCGTTCCCGCACAGGAGGACGGTGATCCCGCCCCCGCCGGGACGTGAGGGCCACTGCGGCGCGTCCTAGCCGGCGTCCTGGCGGCGCACCATCTCGGCGATCCAGTCGGGTGCGTACGGGGAGGTGCACCCCGGAGAGGTCGGATAGTCCTTGAGCACCTCCAGCCGCTCTCCGATGCCGACGGCACGGGCCCGGAGACCCGGGTTGTCGATGCCGATCTGGGCCAGGCAGTGGTTCATCGCCCACTGCAGACGGTCCGGGGCGTCCTTCATCTCCGCCTCGATGACGTCCAGCAGCCCCGGGAGGTCGAGGCCCTCGGGCTTCTTCCCGACGCGCTCGGTGGTGAGCGCCCAGCCGGCGCTCGCGACCACGGGATCCGGATCGGCGGACCAGGCGACGCGCAGCTCCTCGGCGTGCGGGCTCTTCTTCGCCACGTAGTTCACGAGCCAGTCGTGCACCTTGGGTGCCCGGGCCTCGCGCAGCATGCGGTCCAGGTCGTCACGCCCGAAGGCCTTCGGGCGACAGATCAGGAGCGCCAGCAGCCTCGCCGCGGTGTCGGCCGTCTCCCACAGCCGGACCGCGAGCTCCTGCTGCGTCCTGAGCCGCTTCGCGACGGCCCGCAGCTTGCCGAGGTTCACGCCGTGGTCGTCGCCGTGCTTCTCGTTCACCGCGCGGGCCCGCGGGTCCTCCAGGGCGGCCAGCTCGGCCATGACGTCCGCCACCGTCGTGTCGACCGGGTTCTCCGCGGCCACCTCGGTCTCCTGTCAGTCGGTCGGAACGGGGGATTCAGCGTACGACGGTTCCACGAACGGCGGATCGCGGGTTTGGCGGCGCCGTACGGGGTCACTCCGGTACAGCGGAGCGAGCCACCGACTGCCGGACCGTCCGGTGACGGCCTCCCGGGCTTCGCCCCGCTGGCGAGGAGACATGAACCGCTCGACGGTGGAATTACTGCTGACCGCACAGGAGGACACGATGCGTGACGTACGCAGGATCTTGCGCGCCAAGGTCCTGAAGGCCCGCGGACTGGCCAAGGAGTCGGACGGCAAGGCGCTCGACGACCAGGGCCGCAGGAACGAGGGACGGCGTCGGCAGGCCGACGCGGACCGGCTGGGGCGGCGGGACCGGCCGGACGGGACGTCCGGCCGTTGAACGGCGGCCGAGGGGTTCGGCTTTCCGAGGGCGAGGACGACCCGGTGACGCCGGACGCCCTGCCGGGCGCTCCCGTCACGGCCCCGGCGGCGGGCGCGGCGGCCGCGCGTCCGGGCCGGGTCGTGCGCCTTCCGGGGGTGTACCGCCCGCAGACCGACACGCTGCTGCTGGCCCTCGCCATGCGCCGCGAGGGGATCGGCCCGGGTACGGATCTGCTGGACCTGTGCACCGGGAGCGGCGCGCTGGCCCTGCACGCCGCCCGGCTCGGCGCCCGCGTCACCGCGGTGGACATCAGCCGCCGGGCCGTTGCGTCCGCACGGTTGAACACCGCGCTCGCCCGCCTGCCCGTCACCGTACGGAGGGGGGACCTGCTCCGGGCCCTGCCGGGCCGCACGTTCGACGCCGTCGTCAGCAACCCCCCGTACGTCCCGGCCCCCGGCCTGACCCTGCCGCGCTACGGACCGGGACGCTCCTGGGACGCGGGCCCCGACGGCAGGGTGGTCCTCGACCGCATCTGCGACGACGCCTCCGCCGCCCTGCGCCCCGGCGGCCTGCTCCTGCTGGTCCAGTCGGGGCTGAGCCGCCCGGAAGAGACGGTCGGCCGGCTGTCCGCGGCCGGTCTCGACGTCCGTGTGACCGACCGGGTGACGATCCCGTTCGGACCGGTGACGCGCCGCCGGGCCGCCTGGCTGCGCGATCAGGGCCTGCTGCGGGACCGGCTGGGGCGGGAGGAACTGGTGGTGATCCGTGGCCGGAAGGAATGAGACACCACGCCGCGTGGTGGTGAACCGGGAAGGCCCGATCCTGGTGGAAGGGCCGGTCGAGGTCGTCGGCGACGACGGCACGACGACCCGGTCCGACCGGTTCGTCGTCGCGATCTGCACCTGCCGCCGCAGCCGCGCCTACCCCTGGTGCGACACCAGCCACCGCCGCCGCAAGCCCGCAGGGCCCGCGAAATGCCGCCCGGACGGCGGACAGCCCGAGGAAGCGGACGACCGACAGCCCGAGGACGGCGAGGAGGAGACCCGACCGTGACGACCCGGGCCACCACACCCCGCGACAGCCCTGCCGCGCCCCCCGCGCTGCCCTCGGCACGCGGCCCCCTGAGCGAGAGCGTCCTCGCCGTGTTGGCGGGCGGCGGCACCCGCCTGCCCGCCGCCGACGCGGTCCGCCGCTCCGACCCGTACGGGGACGACCTCCAGCTCCTCCTGTACGTCCTCTACGAGCTCCACTACCGGGGGTTCGCCGGGGTGGACGAGCGCCTGGAATGGGACCCCGACCTGCTCGGCGTGCGCGCGGCGGCCGAGGACGTCTTCCTGGACGCGCTGCGCCGCAACGCCGGCCCGGGCGGGCGGGACGTGGCCCGGGCGGTGGACGGGCTCCAGCTGGAACCCGTCGGGGACGACGGCCACAGCGTCAGCCACCACCTCCGGCGGGAGGGCGAGCTGTGGCAGCTGCGCGAGTACGCCGCCGTGCGCTCTCTGTACCACCTCAAGGAGGCCGATCCGCATCTGTGGGTGGTGCCCAGGCTCCGGGGCCGGGCGAAGGCGGGCATGGTGGCCGTTGAGTTCGACGAATTCGGGGCGGGACGGGCGGAGAACGTCCACGCCCAGCTCTTCGCCGACCTGATGACCGACCTCGGCCTCGACGCCCGGTACGGCCGTTATCTCGACGTCGCGCCCGCCCAGGCCCTGGCCGTCGTCAACATGATGTCCCTCTTCGGCCTGCACCGGCGGCTGCGCGGCGCCCTGGTCGGGCACTTCGCGACCGTGGAGATCACCTCGTCCCCCGGATCGAGGCGACTGGCCGAGGCTCTGCGCCGGGCCGGTGCGGGCCCCGCCGCCCAGCGGTTCTACGACGAGCACGTGGAGGCCGACGCGGTCCACGAACAGGTGGTGCGCCACGAGGTGATCGGCGGCCTGCTGGAAGACGAGCCCGGCCTGGCGGCCGACGTCGTGCTGGGCATCGAGGCGACCGGCCACGTGGAGGGCCTCCTCGGGGACCATCTGCTGGCGGCGTGGCGCGGGGGCCGATCGGCGCTGCGCACACCGCTGACGCCTGAGAGAAGGGCGTGGCCCGTCAGGCGACACCCTGGAGCACACCGTCGCGCACGCGCTCGCAGGACTGGCTGAGCAGGCGCGACACGTGCATCTGCGAGATGCCGAGGCGTTCGGCGATCCGCACCTGGGTCATGTCCTGGAAGTAGCGGAGGTACAGGATCGTCCGCTCCCGCTGCGGAAGCTCCCGCAGCCCCGGCTTGGCGGCCTCACGGTCGACGGCGGTGTCCAGGGCCGTGTCGCAGGACCCCAGCCGGTCGAGCAGGGGCGAACCGTCCTCCACGCCCGCGGGTTCGGCATCCAGAGAGAGGGCGCTGTAGCTCTCCAGGGCCTCCAGGCCCAGCAGCACGTCCTCCTCGCCGAGCCCGGTGGCCGAGGCGATCTCGGCACAGGTCGGGGACCCGCCCCCGCTGCTCTGCGCCAGCTCGTGGCGCGCCACCCGCACTCGGTTGCGGAGGTCCTGGACGCGGCGCGGCACATGGACGTCCCAGGTGTGGTCGCGGAAGTGCCGCTTCAGTTCCCCGGTGACGGTGGGTACGGCGTAGGTCTCGAAAGCCTTGCCCCGCTCCGGGTCGTAGCGGTCGACCGCCTTGACGAGCCCCATGGCGGCCACCTGCCGCAGATCGTCCATGGCTTCGCCGCGGTTGCGGAACCGGGTCGCGATCCGGTGGGCCATCGGGAGCCACGAGCAGATCGTCTCCTCGCGCAGCACGTCCCGCTCCGGCCCGGGAGGAAGCGCCCGCAGCCGCCGGAACGCCCGGTCGGGCGATGGGGTGTCGGTAGGGCGGTCGGGCTCGGGGGTGGCTGCTGTGCGCATGGGGTCACTCCTCGTCGACGATGCGTCAGGGGCGCCGCGGGAAGGTGACCGACCGGACAAAGGCCGCCCGGAATCCCACGAGCGCACCTCTTGTCCGAAGCACGAAATACCCCATACCCGGCGTAAGTGGTGCTAAACGTGAATGTCGCGAGGTTGCGGTCCGGGTGAGTCAGCCGGGGCCCGGGCCGAACGGGCTGTCGTCGAGGTGGTCGAGCAGATCCGCGACGTCCCGGTAGACCGCGTCCGCCCCCGCCCGCTCCAGGTCGGCGCGCGGGATACCGCCCGACAGGAGCGCCACCGCGCCCACCCCGGCCCGGGTCGCCGCCTCCATGTCCCACACCGTGTCGCCCACGAACACCGCCTGCTCCGGAGCGACGCCGACCAGCCGGCAGGCCAGCTCCACGGGTTCCGCGGACGGCTTGCCCCGGTCCACGTCGTCCGAACTCGCCGTGTCCCGGATCGCCTCGTCCGCGTCCACCGCACGCCGCAGCGCGGTCAGCTCCGCCCCGCTCGCCGAGGTGGCGAGGACGACCCGCCAGTCACGGCCGGCCAGGGTGCGCAGCAGATCGCCCGCCCGCCGGAAGGCGGGGAGCCGGTCGAAGTACGTTCCGTAGAGGACCGTGTGCGCGGAGCTGATGGCCTCGTCCTGCTCGGGATCCCGGTCGGCACCGAGCAGCCGCTCGATCAGGTCACCGGAGCCGAGCCCGACCGCCCGGTGGATGTCCGGCATCGGCACCGTGTGCCCAGCCTGCCGGAACGCCTCCCACCACGCCACCACGTGCAGGTGGTTGGTGTCCGTGAGTGTGCCGTCCACATCGAAGATCGCCGCGCCTGCCATGGTCAGCCGTCCCTCTCGCCGCTCGCCCGACTTCCCTCGCCGTCAGGTGTCGCGGCCCTGGGGGGTGTCCGCCTCGTCCGTGACATGGACGGCCGCTTCCTCGGCCGACGCGGCGCCGCCGTCGATGCCCACGTCCTCGGCGAAGACGTCGTTCTCCCGCCCGGTCGCGTCGTCCGCGCCACTGAGCCGGCCTGCCCGAGGCTCGACGGTGGACCCTTCCTGGGGTTCCCCCTCGCCCTCGGCCAGGTCGCCGATCCCGTCGCCGGCGGGCGGCTCCACATCGTCGACCTCCTGGGCGAGCCGCTGGTCCAGCGATTCGCCGCGGCGCTCCTCCGCCCCCGTGGTGCCGAACTTGGTCGCGCCCAGGGGGTGTTCGGGAGGGCTGTAGCCCTCTTCCATCTGGTCGTCCAGGTCCCGTTCGTCGAGCGTGTTCTCCAGGTCGAGCTCGTCGTTCGGGGGAATCGAGCCGTCGTCGTCCTGCGGCTGGTACACATCGTCGCCGCGTGCGTCTGCGGGCACCTTCTGCTCCTCCGTCGTGCGGGCTGCTGTCGGACCGGGGCGGTGCCGGCCGTCAGCGTCCGAGGGCCTTGCGGAGCTGTTCCTTGTTCATGGAGGAACGCCCGTCGATGTTCTTCTTCTTCGCCTCGGCGTAGAGCTGGTCCTTCGTGGGGCCCTGCGCGCCTTGGTGGGAGCGTTCGCCGCCGCGCTCGTAGGCGGACTTCCTGTCCTGCGTCGACGTCCTGCTCGCCGTCCTCGACTCGCCGGCCCGGGCGCGCTGCTTGTTGACGGTCCGGGCCGCGATCTCCTTCGCCCGGCTCTTCGACGCGCCCTGTTCCTCCTGGCTCTCCTTGATGTGCTCGTACTGCCGTTCACGCTTCTTGTTCGATCCGGCCGGCATGACGTGCTCCTCACTGGGTCTCGTCCGTCTCGGGGGACGCCCCCCGCGTTTCCCGTACGGATCCCACTAAACAGCGCGCACCGGAACAACGCTCCTGGAGACGTGGACAGGAAGTGACTCCCTGCAGCCGGCGGACGGCGCCGACGGCTGCTTTCCCAACCGGTCGGCGCCTGAGCTCCGCGTACGCCGGATACCTGCTGCAGGAGTACCCCCGCGACGGATGCCAAACATGCCCCGGCCGACGTTCGGCCGAACGTGTCCGCCCTCAGGTCACGGCCGGGGGCGCAGGCCGGGACCGCCGGTGGGAGGTGCGCCGGAGACGCTGCTGACCAACTGCGCACAGAGGTCGCGCAGCTTCACGTTGCGATGCTGCGACGCGGTGCGCAGTGTCCGGAGCGCCTCCTCCGAACTGCAGCGGCGTTGGTTCATCACGATCCCGGCCGCCTGGTCGATCACGGCGCGTGACTGGAGAGCGGCCTCCAGGTCGGCGGTGAAGGTCCGGGCGTCCGCGAGCCGCTGGGCGAGCGCGACGGCCCCCGTCGCCTGGGCGGCGAGGGCACGCAGTCCGCTCAGATCGACGTCGGCGAAGCCGTTCTCCTTGGGCGAGTAGAGATTCAGGGCGCCCGCCGTGTGGGAGTGCGCCGCGATCGGCAGGGACAGCGACGACCGGGTCCCGGAGGCGACCGCGAAGGCGGGATAGCCGTTCCACCGGTCCTCCTCGCGCATATCGCTCACGCTGACTTCGCGCCCCTCGCGCAGCGCCTCCAGACAGGGGCCGTCGTCCTGCCCGTACTGCGCCTCGTCCAGCGGCGGCGCGCTGATGCCGGCGCTGGCCACGGTGAGGGGGCGGTTCTCACGCTCCAGAGTCACCCCGCAGCCATCGGCCGTCGGCGACATGAGCAGGGCGCTCTGGGCCAGCGCCCGGAGGAATTCATCCAGTGTGCCGGTCTCCAGCAGGAGAGAGACGAGATCGGGCGGCCCCGGCGCCAGCACTCCGTCGTCGGTCATGATCGCTCCCTTCCGGGCCTGGACCCTGGGACCAGCATGGCACTGTACGGGCCGTGTCGCGCCACTCCTTCCTGGTGGCGACACCGCCCCGCGCCCGTCACCGCCGGACAGGTGTCGGGCAGTGACGAGTGGGCATACGCGCGATACGCAGGTCAGGAAGCGGCCGCGCACTCAGCCCTGCTTTCCCTGGAGTGCCCATGTTCCTGCTCAGCTATCAGCTCGACGCCGCGCACCTGGTCGTGGAACTCGGCGAGGTGATCGACCTCGACAACGAGTTGGCGATCGAGCGCGAGATCGTCCGCCTGCTGCCGTGCTGCGGACCCCGGGCGGTCATCGTGGACATCCGCACCCCCCTGCTCACCCCCCGGGCCCTGGGAGTCCTCCTGCGGGTCCGGGGCCAGGCCGAGGAGCGCGGCATCGCGATGGCCGTGGTGGCCGGGTCCGACACGGCCCGCGAGGTCCTGAGCGCCGCCGGGCTCCACCGCGTCCTGCGGGTCGCCGCCACCCTCGCGGGCGCGGAGCTGCGCTGCCGGGGGTGCCGGCCGGAGCCGGAGGCGTCCTGGAACACGAAGCCCGGCGGCCGGCGGAGCGCGCCGTCGTCCACCGGGGCCTCGCCGCGGCCGCTCGGCCCGTACGCCGACACGTCCCGGCCCCGCATCCCGGGAGAAGGCTGACGGCCGGAGCCGGTGGCCGAAACTGACGGGGGATCGGCTCCCCGGCGCACACTTCGCGGAGCCGATCCCCGTCGTGCTGCGGCGATTTCGGGCCGGAGGAGACCAGCTCGGCGACTCCGGGCGGACCGCGCCGGACGGGAGGGGGCATAATGAAGCGCTGGAGGTCAGGAAACGGCCCGTAAGAATTCTCCCTGCCTCCGTGGAGTTTCCCGTGAACCCCTCTCCTCGTCGCCCCGCCGCCCTCGTGGCCTCGGTACCGCCTCCGCCTGCCGACGCTTCCGGCTCCGCGCGCCCGCTACGGGTGCCTCGCAGCAGGCCCCCCGCGACGAGAACCCACCACGCAGGCGGCCCGACGATGGCCCTCCTGTCCGCGCCCGCCCCGCTGCGGCTGCCCGGTCTCGACGACTGACCCCCTCACCGCCCCACGCCCGGAGCCCGCTCGGCGCCGGTGCGTCGGTGGCGGCTGCCCTGTCCCAGGCGGCCCGCACCGCGCCGCCCAGCTCTGCCCCGCCCTCTTCGACGGCGGGTCACCGCCCAGAACGAGATGATCATGACTGACAGGCCCGTGGCCGAGGCGCCGGACACGACCGCGCTGCTGCTGGAGACCACGTCGCTGGACGACTTCCTGCGTGCCCTCGCCCGGAGCGCCCTCGCCCTGGTCGAGGAGGCCGACGCCTGCGGCATCACGCTGGAGAGGCTGGGGCGTCCCGTCACGGTCTCCAGCGTGGGGGCCGCCGCCACGAAGCTGGACGAGGCCCAGTACGGCCAGGACGACGGCCCGTGCCTCCAGGCGATGCGCACGGGCCGGGAGGTCAGCGTGCCCGACACGCTGCGGGAGAGCCGCTGGGCCGACTACCCCGCCTACGCCGCGGTCTGCGGCGCCCGATCCTCCCTGTCGTTGCCGATCGCCCCGCACAGCCACACGGCAGGAGCGCTGAACTTGTACGCGCCCGCCCCGCACGCCTTCGACACGGCCGACCTGACGGCGCTGAGGCTGCTCACCGCACAGGCCACCGGCGCCATCGCACTGGCCCAGCGCATCGCGGACACCGAGGAGTTCGCCGCGGACCTGGAGGCCGCCCTGCGTTCGCGTACCGTCATCGACCAGGCGATCGGCGTCGTGGTCGGCCAGCAACGCTGCACCCCGGAGAAGGCCTTCGACGTTTTGCGCACCGCATCCCAGCACCGCAACATCAAACTGCGCGAACTCTGCGCCGAGCTGATCGCCAGCATCACCGGCGAGGTCCCGCCCGAGAGCCGCATCCAGCCCCGGGGCTGACGCGCCGCCCGGCCGTCGTGCCGTCAGGACGCCGGGTACGGGCGGTCGGGGAGCGGCCGGGTCGGATGGGCGTGGCGATCAGCAGGATGTCGGCGGCCAGGACCTCACCACGTCCGCGCCCTCCCGTGCGAAGGCCAGGGCCACCGCGCGGCCGATGCCCGAATCCCCGCCGGTGATCAGGGCCTTGCGGTCGACGAGCAGGTCACTGCCCCGGTAGGAGTCCTCGCCGTGGTCGGGCGGGGGGTCCATAGGGTCGGTCCCCCCCGGGTGCTGCTGGTCCTGCTGGGGGAAGTCCGGGCGGGGTTGGAGCCGGTTCGGGTCCTGCGGCTGTTCGCCACTCGTCATGGTGCTGTCTTGCTGCTCGACGGTGACCGGGGCTCTGGGTGCCCCTCCATATTCGACCGAAACACCCCGTCGGCGGCGGCGCACCCCGGGTGAGCCGCGTCTCACCCGGGCTCCACGACTTGTCTATGCAACGAGTTGCATAGCAGGATCGCCGTATGGCCCTCGACCACGCGATCCTCGTCTCCCTGCTGGAGCGGCCCGGCTCCGGCTATGAGCTGGCCCGGCGGTTCGAGCGGTCCATCGGCTACTTCTGGACCGCCACCCATCAGCAGATCTACCGCGTCCTGGGGCGCATGGTCACCGACGGCCTCCTCCTGGTCCGCGAGGTGGAGCAGCAGGGCCGGCCGGACAAGAAGGAGTACTCCGTCACCGGGCCCGGCCGTGCCGCCCTCGCCGCGTGGCTGCACAAGCCGATCGAGCCGGAGAGCCTGCGGCACGATCTCGCCGTGAAGATCCGGGGCGCGGCCTTCGACGACCCGGCCGCCCTGATCGACGAGGTCGAGCGCCACCGCCAGGCGCACCGGGACCGGCTCGCGCACTACCTCGCCGGGGAGCTGCGCGATTTCACCGCGCCCGACGCCCCCGCGCCGCAGGACGCCGGTCAGGAGCTCCAGCACGTCGTGCTGCGGGGCGGCATCGCGTACGAGCGCATGACGATCGCCTGGCTCGACGACGTACTCGCCACGCTCCACCGGCTCGAAGCGGCGGGCCCGGGCGCCTGAACGGCGCGCCGCCCGCCCACCTCCGTACCACCGACGAAACCCTCACCCTCCCGGAAGGCACCCGCCATGGCCGACTCCGCGTCGCTCCTGTTCAACCCGCGCACCTACGACCCCGAGCACTTCGACCCGGAGACCCGCAGGCTGCTCCGCGCCACCGTCGACTGGTTCGAGGCGCGCGGGAAGCGCCGGCTGATCGAGGACTACCGCTCCCGCGCCTGGCTCGGCGACTTCCTCGACTTCGCCGCGCGCGAGGGCCTGTTCGCCACCTTCCTCACCCCCGCCTCCGCCGCGGGCAAGGACGACCAGCGCTGGGACACCGCCCGGATCGCCGCCCTCAACGAGATCTTCGGCTTTTACGGCCTCGACTACTGGTACGCCTGGCAGGTGACCATCCTCGGTCTCGGCCCGGTCTGGCAGAGCGACAACGCCGAGGCCCGCGACCGTGCGGCCGAACTCCTCTCGCAGGGCGAGGTGTTCGCCTTTGGTCTCTCCGAGAAGACCCACGGCGCCGACATCTACTCCACCGACATGCTGCTGACGCCCGACGGCGACGGCGGCTTCCTGGCTTCCGGCTCCAAGTACTACATCGGCAACGGCAACGCTGCCGGTCTCGTTTCCGTCTTCGGCCGCCGCACCGACGTCGAGGGCCCCGACGGTTACGTCTTCTTTGCCGCCGACAGCCGCCACGAGGCGTACCGGCTCGTGAAGAACGTCGTCGACTCCTCCAAGTACGTCAGCGAGTTCCGCCTCGCCGACTACCCGGTCGCGCCCGCCGACATCCTGCACACCGGCCGAGCCGCCTTCGACGCCGCGCTCAACACCGTCAACGTCGGCAAGTTCAACCTCTGCACCGCCTCCATCGGCATCTGCGAGCACGCGATGTACGAGGCCGTCACCCACGCGAGCAACCGCATCCTCTACGGGCGCCCCGTCACCGCGTTCCCGCACGTGCGCCGGGAGCTGACCGACGCCTACGTCCGGCTCGTCGGGATGAAGCTGTTCAGCGACCGCGCCGTCGACTACTTCCGCTCCGCCGGACCCGACGACCGCCGCTACCTCCTCTTCAACCCGATGACGAAGATGAAGGTGACCACGGAGGGCGAGAAGGTCATCGACCTCATGTGGGACGTCATCGCCGCCAAGGGCTTCGAGAAGGACAACTACTTCGCCCAGGCCGCCATCGAGATCCGGGGCCTGCCGAAGCTGGAGGGCACGGTCCACGTGAACCTCGCGCTGATCCTCAAGTTCATGCGGAACCACCTGCTCAACCCCGTCGACTACCCGGCCGTCCCGACCCGCCTCGACGCCGCCGACGACGCGTTCCTCTTCCAGCAGGGTCCGGCGCGCGGCCTCGGCTCCGTACGGTTCCACGACTGGCGCACCCCGTTCGACGCGTACGCCGACGTGCCGAACGTCGCCCGCTTCCGCGAGCAGGCGGACGCCCTGTGCACCTTCGTCGAGACGGCCGCCCCCGACGAGGAGCAGAGCCGCGACCTCGACCTCCTCCTCGCCGTCGGCCAGCTCTTCGCCCTCGTCGTCCACGGCCAGCTGATCCTGGAGCAGGCCCGGCTGACCGGCCTGGACCAGGAACTGCTGGACGAACTGTTCGCCGTGCTCGTCCGCGACTTCTCCGCGCACGCCGTCGAACTGCACGGCAAGGACTCCGCCACCGAGGACCAGCAGAGCTGGGCGCTGGGCGCGGTCCGCCGACCCGTCGTGGACGCGGACCGTTCGACGCGGATCTGGGAGCGCGTGGAGGCGCTGTCGGGGGCGTACGAGATGGGGCAGTAGACCGCCTACGGCCGGGGCGGCACCGGGGGCCGCTCCGTTTGCGGGGTGGTGTACATCGCGTTTGAGTGGGAGGGCCCCCTCGCCTTCCCTGGAGCAGACATGTCGATGGCGTTCGGTTCCCCTCTCGGTCCGTCCGATCCGTTCAGCGATCTGCTGAACCGGTTCTTCGGTATGTCGCCCGCCTCCTCGCCCCCCGCCATGCAGCGCGTCCCGATCGGGCGGCTGCTGACGGAGTCCTCCCACGAGCTGCTGGGCCGGGCGACGAGCAAGGCGGCCGAGGACGGCACCGCGGACCTCGACACCGAGCATCTGCTGTGGGCGGCGACCCAGGTCGAGCCCTCGCGCGGGCTGCTGTCCCGGGCGGGGGTCGACCCCGACGCGCTCGCCTCCCAGCTCGACGATGTGCTGCCCCGGGAGTCCGCCGAGCCCTCCGCCGAGCCCGGGCTCACCCCGGCGGCGAAGCGGACCCTCACCGCCGCCTATGCCCGCTCGCAGGCGGCCGGGGTGTCCTACATCGGGCCCGAGCACATCCTCGGCGCGCTCATCGACGACGCGGACTCCGGGGCCGGGCGGTTCCTGGGGCCGGACGATCTCGACGTGGGGAAGCTGCGCGGCGCGGCCGACCGGGCGGCGGGGCCGGAAGGGGCCGCCGGCGGGGCCAAGCAGCCTGCGACGACCCTGGACGAGTTCGGCCGGGACCTCACGGAGGAGGCGAAGGCGGGGAAGCTCGATCCCGTGGTCGGGCGGGCCGAGGAGATCGAGCAGACCATCGAGATCCTCTCGCGGCGCTCCAAGAACAACCCCGTCCTCATCGGCGAGCCCGGCGTCGGCAAGACCGCCATCGTCGAGGGCCTGGCCCAGAGCATCGTCGCGGGTGAGGTCCCCGACACCCTCAAGGACAAGCGGGTCGTCTCCCTGGACCTGTCCGGCATGGTCGCCGGAGCCCAGTACCGCGGCCAGTTCGAGGAGCGGCTGAAGAAGGTCATCGAAGACGTGCAGAAGGCCGAGGGGGAGATCATCCTCTTCATCGACGAACTCCACACCGTCGTCGGCGCGGGAGCCACGGGCGAGGGCTCCATGGACGCGGGCAACATGCTCAAGCCCGCCCTCGCCCGCGGGGAGCTGCACGTCGTCGGCGCGACGACGATCGACGAGTACCGCAAGCACATCGAGAAGGACGCCGCCCTGGAGCGTCGCTTCCAGCCCGTCCTGGTGCCGGAGCCCACCGTCGAGGAGACCGTACAGATCCTCGAAGGGCTGCGCGACGCCCACGAGGCCCACCACCAGGTCCGCTTCGCCGACGGAGCCCTCACGGCCGCCGCCGAGCTGTCCGACCGCTACATCGGCGACCGCTTCCTGCCCGACAAGGCCATCGACCTGATGGACCAGGCCGGGGCCCGCGTACGGCTGCGCAGCGCGAACCGCTCCACCGAGGTCGTCAGCCGCGAGGACCGCCTCGCGAAACTGCGGCGCGAGAAGGACGAGGCCGTCTCGGGCGAGGAGTTCGAGAAGGCGTCGGACCTGAAGCGGCAGATCGTCGAGGTCGAAGGAGAGCTGGCCGGGATCGAGGAGCGCCGCGAGGGCGTCGTCTCGGTCACCTCCTCCGACATCGCCGACATCGTCTCCCGCCGCACGGGTATCCCCGTGTCCCAGCTCACCGCCGGCGAGAAGGAGAAGCTCCTCAAGCTGGAGGAGGAGATGCACGCCCGGATCGTCGGCCAGGACGAGGCCGTCACCGCGGTCTCCGAAGCCGTACGCCGCAACCGCGCCGGCATGGGCGACCCGAACCGCCCCGTCGGCTCGTTCCTCTTCCTCGGCCCCACCGGCGTCGGCAAGACGGAGCTGGCCAAGACGCTCGCCGAGCTGCTGTTCGGCCAGGACGACCGCATGATCCGCTTCGACATGAGCGAGTTCCAGGAGAAGCACACGGTCGCCCGGCTCGTCGGAGCCCCTCCCGGATACGTCGGTTACGACGAGGCCGGCCAGCTCACCGAGAAGGTCCGGCGCAACCCCTACAGCGTCGTCCTGTTCGACGAGGTCGAGAAGGCGCACCCCGACGTCTTCAACACGCTGCTCCAGATCCTCGACGACGGCCGCCTCACCGACGGACAGGGCCGCACCGTCGACTTCCGGCACTGCGTCGTCATCATGACGTCCAACATCGGCGCCCACCGCATCCTCGCCCACGAGGGCGACGCCGCCGAGCTCAAGGACGAGCTGATGGAGGACCTGCGCGGCCGGTTCCTCCCCGAGTTCCTCAACCGCATCGACGACATCATCGTCTTCCACAGCCTCACCGAGAACGACCTGTCCGAGATCGTCGATCACCTCCTGGACCGCAGCAAGCACCGCGTCCACGCCCAGGGCATGACCCTGGAGGTCACCGAGGCGGCGAAGAAACTCCTGGTCGCGCACGGCTACCAGCCGGAGTTCGGCGCCCGCCCGCTGCGCCGCACGATCCAGACGGAACTGGACAACCGCGTCGCCTCCCTGCTGCTCGGCGGCGAAGCCGACCCCGGGGACACGATCGTCGCCGACGTGGTCGACGACTCCCTGCACTGCACCATCCGCAAGGGCGACGGCGACGGGGAGACCCGCGCCGCCGACACCCCCGACGGCGAGGAGTGAGCGATGTCCCATCACCACCACAAGTCGAACGAAGAGGTCGAGGGCGACCCGGACACCGGCCACAGCCGGGGCATGCCCCGCCGCCCGGACGAGAAGCGTCTCGACGAGCGACTGGAGGAGGACCGCGAGGAAATGGGCCTCGACCTGGACGGGAAGAACCGGAAGAAGAAGACCGACTAGAGCCCAGGTCCGGGCAAGCGTCGTGCCGCACACCTGGCTGGTAGCCGCGCGGCCTCCGCCCAGGTCGCGGCCGTCCGGTGGGCGGGGGGCGTCGGCGGTACCGGTGTTCGCCCGGCCGGAGTGAGAGCGGGCCCGCGACCGCTCAGGCGCCCGGCACCACCGTGATCCTGACGTGTTTCATGATCGGCTGATCGCTCTGGGTGCTGTAGTCGCCCAGCGCGCACAGCACGTTCATCTCCGGCATGTACCCGGCCGCACAGCCGCGCGGAATGTCGTACGGGATCGCCGTGTAGCCGTTCAGGAACCGCCGGCTGCCGTCCTTCGCCGTGCTCGTGATGTCGACAGGACCCATGTCGGCGATCCCGCGCTCGCGCATGTCGGCCCGGTTCATGAAGATCAGCGTGCGCAGGTTCTTGATGCCCCGGTAGCGGTCGTTGTCGGAGTAGATGGTGGTGTTCCACTGGTCGTGCGACCGCATCGTGCCGAGCGCCAGGGTGCCGGGCTCGGGCACCACGTCGGGCAGCGGGGCCGCGGAGAACTCGGCGCGCCCCGACGGGGTCAGGAAGACCAGCTCGCGCGCGGGCTGCTTGATCCGGAAGCCGAGGGGCAGCCGCACCCGGCGGTTGAAGTCCTCGAAGCCGTCCAGGGCTTCGGCCATCGTGTCCCGGATCCGGTCGTAGTCCTCGATGTACCAGTCCCAGGGGGTCTCGCTGTCCGGCAGGGCGGCGCGCGCCATCCCGGCGACGATGGCCGGCTCGGACAGCAGGTGCGGGGAGGCGGGGCGCTTCATCCCGAGGGACAGGTGGACCATGCTCATCGAGTCCTCGACCGAGGTGCTCTGGACGCCGCCCCGCTGGTGGTCCTTCTCGGTGCGCCCGAGGCACGGCAGGATCAGGGCCGCGCGGCCGTGGACGACATGGCTGCGGTTGAGCTTGGTGCTCACCTGGACGGTGAGGTCGCAGGAGCGCAGCGCCGCGTACGTGGCCGGGGTGTCGGGCGCGGCGAGCGCGAAGTTGCCGCCCATCCCGACGAACACCTTCACCGCGCCCTCCTGCATCGCCTGGATCGTTCCCACGGTGTCCAGGCCGTGTTCGCGCGGCGGGTCGATCCCGCAGGTCTCGGCGAGCCGGTCCAGGAACTCCTCGGTGGGGCGGTGGTCGATACCGCAGGTGCGGTTGCCCTGGACGTTGCTGTGCCCGCGCACGGGGGAGGGGCCCGCGCCCTCCCGGCCGAGATTGCCGCGCAGCAGCAGGAGGTTGACGATCTCGCGGACGGTGTCGACGCCGTGCTCGTGCTGGGTGAGGCCCAGGCACCAGCTGACGATGGAGCGGTCCGCCTCCTCGTACACCTGCGCCGCCTTCAGGATCTCGGCGCGGCTCAGCCCGGACTGGTGCTCCAGCTCCTCCCAGGGCGTGGCCTCGCACAGCTCCCGGTACTCCTCGAAGCCGGTGGTGTGCCGGTCGATGAAGGTACGGTCCAGGGCCTTCGGGTCGCTCGCCGACTTCTCCAGGACCGCCTTGGCCATACCGCGCAGCAGCGCCATGTCACCGCCGATGCGCGGCTGGAGGTTGAGCGTGCTGGTCTTCGTGGTCTTGAACAGCGCCATGTCCGTGAAGTCGTGCGGCACGATCGTGCGGGTGGCCGCCGCCTCGACCAGCGGGTTGACGTGCACGATCTGCGCGCCGCGGCGGTCGGCCTCGGCGAGGGCGGTCAGCATGCGGGGCGCGTTCGACGCGGCGTTGACACCCAGGATGAACAGGGCGTCCGCGGACTCCCAGTCCTTGAGATCGACCGTGCCCTTCCCGGTGCCCAGGGAAGCCTGGAGGGCCCGCCCGCTGGCCTCGTGGCACATGTTGGAGCAGTCCGGCAGATTGTTCGTGCCCAGCTCGCGGGCCATCAGCTGGTAGAGGAAGGTGGCCTCGTTGCCGAGCCGGCCGGAGGTGTAGTACGCCGCCCGGTTCGGGCTGTCGAGCCCGCGCAGAGTCGATCCGACCAGGGCGAACGCCTCCTTCCAGCTGATCGGCACGTAGTGGTCGGACTCGGCGTCGTACACCATCGGCTCGGTCAGCCGGCCCTGGTTCTCCAGGTCGTAGTCGCTCCACCCGTACAGCTCGGTCACCGAGTGCGCGGCGAAGAACTCCCGTCCCACGCGCTTGGGCGTCATCTCCCAGGTGACGTGCTTGATGCCGTTCTCGCAGATGTCCAGGTGCAGGCCCTTGGTGTCGTCCGGCCACGCGCACCCGGGGCAGTCGAAGCCGCCGTTCTCGTGGTTCATCCGCATGATCGCGCGCGGTCCGTCCACCAGCGCGCGTTCCTCCACCAGGAAGCGGGTCACGCTCTTCGCCGCTCCCCACCCGGCGGCGGGATGGTGGTAGGGCCGGAACTCCGGATCGCCCTCCGGGACGGGACCGACCCGGGGCTCCAGGGGCTCCTGCGCTTCCTTGCCGGTGCTCACGTCCTTGTCGATGCTCACGGCGCTTCCACTCTTTCACCTGCGATGACGGCGGGTCGATGGACATGGTGGGACGTAAGGGGTCCTTCCGGCAGGCTATGCCCGGGGTTTCCCGGCTGCCAGTCGGCTGCGGGGCCGTTGCCGGTCGGCTCCGACACCGCTCCGGGACTGCTCCGACACCGCTGCGGACGCCGCTCCGGAACTGCGGGCCGGATCACCCGCGCATACGCTGACAGGGTCCGGCCCCGGCTGCGGGGAACGCCTCGCGGCACGGGGCTCAGGCCCCTCGGGCAGCCACGTGAGGCCCCCTCCATGAACCACCTGAACCACATGAACAGCTACCGTCGGTTCCTGCTCCCCGCCGTTCCCCGGCTCGCGGGCTCCGCGCTGGTCGGAGCCGCCGTAGGCGTGCTGGTCGGCGTCCTCCTCACCAACGCGCCGCTGGGCTTCCTCGTCGGCATCGCCCTCGCCCAGACCGTCTTCGTCGTCACGGGATGGCTCGTCCTGTGGCCGATGGACGCCGCCGCGACCCACGACAACGCCCGGCGCGAGGAGTTCCGGCCCGTCGCCGAGGAACTCGTCGTCGTCACGGCCGCCCTCTCCGGTCTGGTCGGCATCGTGCTGTTGCTGCTGATCGGCGACTCGGACCTGAGCCACGCGGCGGCCGCCCTGGCGCTCGGCGGCGTGTTCATGTCCTGGGCGGCACTGCACCTGATGTACGCCGCCCGCTACGCGTACATCTACCACCAGACGCCCGGCGGCGGGATCGACTTCAACATGAAGGAACCGCCGCGCTACATCGACTTCCTCTACTTCAGCTACAACCTCGGCATGACGTACCAGGTCTCCGACAACAACGTCTCCACTTCCAGGATCCGCGCGGTCGCCCTTCGGCACTGCCTGCTGTCGTACATCTTCGGCGCCAGCATCCTGGCCACCACGATCAACCTGGTCGCCGGCATCGTCACCGGCTGAGGGGCCGGGGCGAACGGATCAGTACTCGGGGAGCGTCAGCCGCCGGGTCACGCGCAGCGCCGAATCCAGCAACCGCGCCCTGACCTCCGTGGTCCGGTACATCCGGTCCGACCGGAACGAGATGCCGATGGAACCGACCTGGTCACCGCTGTACACCGGCACCGCCGCGCACGTCGTACCCCGTGAGTACTCCCCCCGGTCCATCGAGAGCGGGCCCGCGGCGGCGTCGAGCTCCCGCAGCAGCTCCTCCCGGCGCGTGATCGTGCGGGGGGTGAGGTCGGCCAGGGAGTGCAGGGATAGATAGTTGGCACGTGCCTCCGCGTCCAGCTCGCGCAGCACGCTCTTGCCGAGCGCGGTCGCGTGCCCGGCCTCCTGGAAGCTCACCCAGACGTTCACCCGGGGTGCCCGCGGGCTGTCGACGATCTCCAGGACCCGGATCTCGCCCTCGTCGTAGAGCGTCAGATAGACGGCGGCGGACAGGTTGTCGCGCAGCGAGGACAGCAGGGCGCGGATGCGCTCGTGCGACGCCACGCCGTCGTCGGCGGTCAGCAGCCCGGGGCCCCGCTCGTGGAGGGCGAACGCACCGTCGTCCAGCTCGTCCAGATAGCCGTCCCGGGCGAGCTCGTGGAGGAGCCGCCGGGCGCTGAGCTCCGGCAGCTCGGCCGCCCGGGCCAGCTGCTGTACGGAGGCGCCGTCCGGGTGTGCGCCGACGGCCTCCAGCAACCGGAGGTCCTGCCGGACGGACACCGTCGGCTCGGGGCCGGCCTGGTCACCCATGGCACCAGGATGGACCCGGCGCCGGGGAGCGGCAAGGCCGGTCCTCCGGCAGGACGCACGCCCGGCGGGTGACGCGCCGGGCGTTCGGTACGCTCTCGTCTGATCTTCGGGGCACGTGCGGGCTCCGGACTGCCGTGACCAGGGGGATGGTTCCTTGATGAGCAGCGCGACTTCGACCGATCCGTTCCAGCCGCTCAAGGCCGACGACCCGGCGGTGGTGGGCGGCTACCGACTGGCCGCCGTGCTGGGCGCGGGCGGCATGGGCAAGGTGTATCTGTCGTACACGCCCGGCGGCCGGCCCCTGGCGCTCAAGGTGATCCGGGCCGAGTTCAGCGAGGACCCGGAGTTCCGGCGGCGCTTCCAGCAGGAGGTGCGGTCGGCGCAGCGGGTGCAGGGGCTGTACACCGCGCCGGTCATCGACTCGGACACCGAGGGCGCGCAGCCCTGGCTGGCCACGGCCTATGTGCCGGGCCCCTCGCTCGCGCACGCGGTGGCCCGGCACGGCGGGCTGCCGTTGCGCAGTGTGCTGCTGCTGACCGTCGGGGTGGCCGAGGCGCTCGGGGTCATCCACGGTGCGGGCATCGTGCACCGCGACCTGAAGCCCGCGAACGTCCTGCTCGCCGCCGACGGCCCGCGGGTCATCGACTTCGGTATCGCCCGGGCCGCCGACACGACCGCCCTGACCGGTACGGGCGTCAGCGTCGGCACCCCGGCGTTCATGGCGCCGGAGCAGGCGGCGGCCGGCACCGTCACCCCGGCCACCGACGTCTTCGCCCTGGGCCAGATCGCCGCCTACGCCGCGATCGGCGCGCCCGCGTTCGGCGAGGGGCCCTCGCACGCGGTGCTCTACCGGATCGTCCACGAGGACCCCGACCTCAGCCGGCTGCCCGACGAACTGCGCCCCCTGGTCAGCCGCTGCCTCAGCCGCGACCCCGCCGACCGCCCCGCCCTGGCCGACATCATCGCGATGTGCCACGAGATCTCGCCCGAGCCCCTGCGCCAGGGCGAGGACTGGCTCCCGCAGGCGGTCGCCGGGTCGATCACCGAGCGGCTGCGGATGCCCGCCCCCGCGCCGGCGCCGCCCCCGCCGCCGAGCGCCGCGCCGACGCCCACCGAGTTCGCCCCGGCGAACGCGCCGACCCCGCCGCCGGGATCCCCCCACCACACCCCCAGCGGTTACGCGGTCGCCGCCGCGCCGACGCAGACCGGGCCTGGTACTCCGGGTGGGCCCGGCGCCCCCGCGGCCCCGCCCCTGGCGCCGGGAGTCCCGGGTACGCCGGGAACCGTGCCGCCCGGCCACTGGCCGCAGCACACCCACCCCCAGGGCTACCCCACCCCGCCGCCCCAGCGGCAGTCCGGATTCGCCCAGCCCGGCTTCCAGCAGCCCGGCTTCCAGCAGCCGGGCTGGGGCCGGCCAGACTTCCAACCCGCCGGGCCCCGGCCCAAGCGGACCGGCCTGATCGTCGGCGCTTCGGTCTTCGCCGCGCTGATCGTCCTCGGACTCATCGGCAAGCTGGTGCCGGACGACTCCGACAGGACCGGCAAGGGTGACCGGGCCACGTCGTCCTCCGACGGCGGTTCGAGTGGCAGTGGTTCGGGCGACAAGGCCCGTCAGAAGCCGGTCGACCCCAGGCCCGTCTCGTACAAGGGCATCGACGTGACGGCGAACTACGCCCTGAAGCTCGCCGACCATCCGCCCCGGCCGGTGGAGGACGAGGACAGTGGCGTCAGTTACGGCAAGGGGGACTTCTACTTCTACCGGGACGACCTCTTCGGCGACGAGAGGGTGGGCAGCGCCAACGGGAAACTGGTGGTGCTGAAGAACTCGCAGAAGGGCTCGCTGGAGGTCTGCCGCCAGGAGACCCGTTTCACCGAGAAGATCGAACTCGAACAGCTCACGTCCGGGTCGCAGATCTGTGTGCTCAGCAAGACCGGACACATCGGCGTGGTGACCTACCGGGGCAAGTCGGGCCCGAACGACCCCAGTCGCTACATCACCATCGACGTGACGGTCTGGCGCAACGCCGAGGAGGCGCAGGAGAGCTGACGGGCGATCAGCTGCGGTGCCTCAGCACCTCGCGCCAGGGCGGACGGGCTTCAGGCCGACCAGATAGGCGTCGACCTTCTCCGTGACACAGGCGCCCCCGCGCCCGTACGCCGTGTGCCCCATCCCCTCGTACGTGAGCAGCATCCCGCCCGGGAACTGGTCCGCGAGGCTCACCGCCTCCTCGTACGGGGTGGACGGGTCACCGGTGGTGCCGACGACCAGCACCGGCACCACCCCGTCGGCGTCGACCCGGTGCGGCGTCCGGTCGCCGGACGGCCAGCCGCGGCAGGTGAGTTCGGCGGTCACCCCGGCCGTGCCGTAGACCCCGGCGGCCTTCTCCGCGCGCGGCAGGGCGTCCCAGTAGGCGTCCAGGTCGCGCGGGTGCGGGACGTCCAGGCAGTTGACCGCGGTCAGCGCGGCGCCCTCGTTGTCGACGGGGGTGAGGTCCTCGGTGGCGGCGCCCTCGTCACCGCTCTCCTCCTCGGTGCCACCGCCGGTGTTCTCCGGAGCGGGGTCCTCCTCCGTCGGGGCCGGCTCCTCCTCCTCCTCCTCGTCCAGCGCGCCCAGTTCGGTCGCGTCCCCCGCGTCTGCCGCCGCCAACGCCCGGGAAAGCGGATCCCATTGGTCCTCCGGCGTGTACATCGCCATCGACACCGCGTCGAGTACGGCTGTCGCGTCCATCCCGCCGTACTCCGCGTACGAGCTGTCCTCGGAGACCGGCAGAGGCTCGCGTTCGGCGCGCGTGTAGAGCCGTTCGATCAGCGCGCGTATCGCGTCGGGGCTGTCGGCCGGGCAGCTGTCACCCGCGACCTCCGCGCAGTGGTCGGCGTAGTCGTCCACGCTCCGCCGGAACCCGGCCGACTGGTTGAGCACCCGCTGCGACCAGTCCAACGACGGGTCGATCGCCCCGTCCAGCACCATCGCGCGGACCCGGCGGGGGAACAGTTCGGCGTACGCGGTGCCCAGACTCGTCCCGTACGACCAGCCCAGGTAGGTCAGTTCGCGCTCGCCCAGCGCGGCGCGGAGCACGTCCAGGTCGCGGGCCGCGTCCTGGGTGCCGACGTGCCGCAGGAGTCCGCCGCTGTGCCGCTCGCAGTCCTCCGCGGCGGCCCGTGCCCCCTCGTCGGCGGCGGTGCGCTCCTCCTCCGTACGAGGGTGGAGCGGCGCGACGCCTTCCGATACGGAGGGCTCCGTCGCGTCCTCCTCGCCCTCGGCCTCGTCGTCGCTCGCCGTGCAGGTCAGGGCAGGGACACTCGCCCCGACCCCGCGCGGGTCGAAGGCGACGATGTCGAAGCGGTCGCGGGCCGCCCGGCCGAACGCCTCGTCCATGCCCTCTTCGAGGGACTGGACCCCGGCCGCCCCCGGCCCGCCCGGGTTGTAGACGAGTGAGCCGATGCGCCGTTCCGGCTTCCCGGCCTCCGCACGCGCCACCGGCAGGACGAACGTTTCGCCGTTGCCCGGGTCGTCGTAGTCCCGGGGAACGGTCAGCCGCGCGCACGCGTACCCCTCCGTGTCGCACTCCGTCCACCGCAGCCGCTGGCCGTAGAACGGCTTGAGGCCGGGCCGGGACGCGGGGTCGGCCGAGGCCGGGGCGGTGGTGGCCCGCCCCGGCCCGGCGGCCGGTCCGGCCGTGCAGGAGGTGAGCGCGACCGAACAGGCCAGCGCCCATGCGGTGACGAGGGCGGGGCGGCGGACGGAACGGCGGACGGGGTGGTTCAACGGAGTGCTCCCGGGGATCGGACCGTGCGGTTCCCCGGCAGCATTCCTCGTCGATGCTTAAGGTTTGATGAGTCGGCCCGGCGGCGACCGCGCAGCCCCTCGTCAGCCCTCCGACGACGGCCGCTCGCCGTTCGGCAGGCGCAGCACGAACCGGGCCCCGCCGCGCCGCCCGGGTCCGGTCGTGAGGCTGCCGCCATGGGCGTGCGCGACCCACGAGGCGATGGACAGACCGAGCCCCGTCGACCGCGATCCGCTGCGGAACCGGTCGAACAGCGCGCCCGCCACCTCGGGCGGCAGCCCCGGCCCGGCGTCCTCCACCGTCACGGTCGTCGACGGCCCGTCGGCGGCCACCGTGACTTCCACCTCGGCCGGGGCCCCGGGCGCATGGCCGTGGACGAGCGCGTTGCCGACGAGGTTGGCCACGGCACGCCGTACGAGGTCGGGGTCGGCGACCACGACGGCCTCCCGGGTCTCGACCGTCACCCGGTGGCCGTCCGTCGGCGCGTCCTCCACCACCGCCTCCACCAGCTGGTCGAGACGCAACGGCTCCACCGCGAGCACGGCCGTCCCGGACATCAGCCGGGCTCGCGTGAGCAGCCCGTCCACCAGCGAACCCATGCCCTCGGCCAGCCGTAGCGTGCGACGGTGCACGTCGGTGCTGTCGGTGTCCCCGCGCAGCGCGGTCTCGGCGAGGGTCCGCAGCGAGGCCGCCGGGGTCCGCAGGTCGTGCGCGGCGTCCGCGAGGAACGACTCCTGCCGGTCCAGGGCCTCCAGGGCGGGCCGGACCGCCCGGCCCGACAGCAGATGCCCGACCAGCGCCGACAGGCACACCAGCAGGGCGCAGCCGCCGGTCACCCGCCAGGCGAGCCGCCGGTGGTCGGCCTGCTGCGCGGCGGTGTCCGCCACGGTGACCAGGGCCCCCTGCGGGCGGGTGTCCTCCTCGGCCTCGGGCGGGTAGAACGGCAGGGCGAACAGGCGGACCGGTTCTCCCGTGGTCGTACGCCCGTCGAGGGACCGTTCCTCGTCGGCGTTCACGGCCGCCGCGGCCGCCCGTCGTACGGCGGCGCCGCCGACGGTGAGGCACGGCTCGCGCGGCGCGTGCTCCACGACGAGGTCCGCCGGGGCGATCCGCCGCGCGTCCCGCGCGGCGTCCGGCGGGACGGACAGCAGGTGGAGGGGCGGGCAGGCGGTCCCGGCCGTGTCGAGCAGCACCCCGGCGTCCAGCCGCCCGTCCTCGTCGGTCTCCAGCAGCCCGAGCGCCCAGTTGGTGTCCGCGCTCATCGTCCGGTCCATCTGATCGCGCCAGCGCACATCGTCGGCGCGCACCGCCCAGGCGGCCATCGCCACCAGCCCCACCGCGCTGGTCAGGGCGAACAGCAGCGTGATCCGGCGGCGGAGCCGACGCACCCGGGCCGTCGGCGTGAGGGGGCGGGAGCGCCGCGACGGCGGGCGTACGGCTCCGGTCACGAGGCCGGGTCTTCCGCCACGGCCAGCCGGTAGCCGGTGCCGCGCACGGTGTGGAGCAGCGGGGGAGCGCCGAGCTTGCGGCGCAGCTGCGAGACCAGGACCTCCAGCACGTTGGACCGGTGCTCGGCCATCTCGTCCCAGCAGCGTTCGACCAGCTCCGCCCGGCTGACCGCCTGGTCGGCCCGGTCCGTCAGCACCTCCAGCACCGCGAACTCCCGGCTGGTCAGCGTCAGCAGCACCCCGCCCCGCCGCACCCGCCGCCGCGCTGTGTCGATCTCCAGATCGCCGACCCGCAGCACCGGCGGGGTGACGGCCGGGGCCCGGCGGCACAGGCTGCGCACCCGGGCGACCAGCTCCGGGACGGCGAACGGTTTCACCAGATAGTCGTCGCCGCCCCGGGCGAACCCCTCCACCCGGTCGGCGACGGTGTCCCGGGCGGTCAGGAACAGCACCGGCACCGCCCGCCCGGAGCGCCGCAGCTCCTCCACGTACTCCGCGGCGTCCCCGGCGGGCAGCATCCGGTCGAACACGACACAGTCGTACGCGGTGACGAACAGCGCCTCGTCGGCCTGCGGCAGGTCGACCGCCTCGTCGACGGCGAGCCCGGCGGCGCGCAGGGCCGCGGCCACGCCGAAGCGGAGGTTGGCGTCGTCCTCGACCAGCAGCACTCTCACGCCGTCACCCTAACCGCGCCGGGCGATGCCCCTGACCCGCAGGTCAGGGCCCGGCCGCCCACGTCAGGGCCCGGCCGCACGCGGATTCAGCGCCCGACCAGCTCCCCGTCCCGGGCCACGATCCGCCCGCCCCGCACCACCATCTCGCGCCGCGGCAGGTCCACCACGACCTGGGGCAGGCACTCCCCGCGCACCAGCAGGAAGTCGGCCGGCGAACCCGGCTTCAGGTCCGCCTCGGGGAGCCCCAGGAGCCGGGCCCCGCCGTCGGCACCCGCACGGAAGGCCGCCTCCAGCTCCTCGTCGAGGCGGGCGTCCCGCACCCAGGCCAGCAGGTGTGAGCGGTGCAGCATGTCCGCGTTGCCGAAGGGGCTCCAGGAGTCCCTCACGCCGTCGGAGCCGAGGCCCACCTCGACCCCGTGCTCCCGCAGCCGGTCGATCGGCAGCACCAGGTCCGAGGAGGGGGCGACCGTCGTCAACGAGATCCCGGCGTCCGCCAACTCGGCGGCTAGACGGTCGAGTTCACGCTCGGGCAGGCCGGGTACACAGAAGACGTGACTGACCGTCACCTTTCCCTGGAGCGACAGCGCCTTGGTACGAGCGATGATCCCGCGCAGCGATTCCATCCCCGTCGCGGCCCGCTCGTGCAGATGGACATCGACGCCCACGCCGTGCCGGTCGGCGATGCCGAAGACGATGTCGAGCTGTTCGTCGAGCGCCTCGTCGAACCCGATCGGGTCGATGCCCCCGACCCGGTCGATCGCCCCGGTGCGCGCGGCCTCCTCCAGCAGCTCCTTCGTCCCCGGTGTCCGGACCACCCCGTGCTGGGGGAACGCGACGATCTCCACGTCGAGCGCGTGCCGCAGCGCCCGACGGGCGGATCCGACGCCCTCGACGCCCACCAGGTCGTAGGCGGGAGCGACGTCGACATGGGCCCGCATCGCCCGGGTTCCCTGGGCGACGGCATGGCCCATCAGGCGTTCCGCGCGCTTCTTCAGCGGCGTGCGGAGCGCGTGGTACAGCTTCACGTCCTCCTCGGTGTACTCGGCGATGGAGCTCGCCGGGTTCCGGGTCACCCAGGGCTCGCCCCACGCCGTCTTGTCGGGGTGGATGTGCGCGTCGACCAGGGTCGGCAGCGCGATCCGGCCCTGGCAGTCGACGACCTTCGCACCGCGCGGCGCGGGGCCGGCGGTGACAAGGCCGTCGACGACCGTGAGGTCGACGGGGTGCTGCGCGCCGTAGGGCCGGACGTTCTTGAACACCGTGGCGCGGGCGTGGCCGCCCGTGCGGTCGGGCTGTTCGGTGATCCGGTCGGCGGCGGTGGGCGCGGCGGGCGTCCCGGCGGGCCGGGCCTCGGCGGCCTGCGCCCCCGTGGCCGCCGAGGCGCTGAGCGTCGCCGCGGTGCCCGCGACGGCGGCGGCCCCGGCCAGCATCGAGCGCCGGGAGAGACCGGCGGTGGCGGATGCGGTGGACTCGGCGTGCATCTGGACTCCTTGGAGGAGAGGGAAGGGCGGGAGGGGAGAAGCGAGGAGAGCGGGAGGGAGGGGGTGGGGACGCCGGGTCAGGCGGCCGCTACCGCGAACCCTGCCCGGACCACGCGCGCCGGGCGGCTCAGCACGCCGAGGTCCGCCAGCGGATCGCCGTCCACGACGAGGACGTCGCCCGCGAAGCCCCGTGCCAGCCGACCGGCCGTGGAGTCGAGGCCGAGGAGCCTCGCGGCGCCCGTGGTCGCCGTGCGGATGGCGTCCAGGGCAGAGAGCCCGGCCGCGTGCATCAGCTCCACCTCGCGGCCGATCGGGTCGACCGTTCCGCCCGAGGAGTCCGTGCCCGCCGCCAGGGGGACGCCCCGTTCGTGCGCGGCGAGGACCGCCCGCTTCAGGACCGGGAGATAGGTGCGGCCGCGCTCGGCCAGGACCGGGTCCGAGGACTCGGCGAGCCCGGCGATCGCGGTGAGCGTCGGCGTGAAGTACGTACCCCTGCGGGCCATTTCGCGCAGTGTGCGCTCGCCGACGAACGCCCCGTGCTCCAGGGAGCGGATGCCGGCCGTGACCGCGTCGTGGCAGCCCTTCTCGCTGTAGCTGTGGCAGAGCACCCCCTTGCCCCGGCGCCGGGCCGCCGCCACGATCGTGGACAGCTGCTCGTGGTCGTACACCTGCACCAGCGGGTCCTGCTCGGGCAGCCCGGCCCGCTCGTTCACCCGGGTCTTGATGGTGTCGGCCCCGCGCGCGAGGTTGACCTCGACCACCCGGCGCAGCGCCTCGGCCGAACGCACCCCGTCCCGCAGCCGGGCGAGCGGCGCGAGGTCCGGGTCGGCGAGGATCGTGTCGCCGAGGTCCGGGGTGACGAAGACACCCGCCGCTCGGAGGCGGGGCGCCCGCTCCGGCGCCTGGCGGGCCAACTCCCGTACGGCGATGTCCTGGTAGAAGTTGGTCGAACCGCTGCGCGCGCTCGTCGCGCCCTTGAGGACCGCGTCGCGCGCCTCGGCCGCCGTGTTGAGGTGGATGTGGGCGTCCACCAGGCCGGGCAGGATCCACTGCCCGTGGGCCCGCAGCACCGGTACGCCGCCGGGGACCCGGCCGACCCGTCCCCGGGACCCGGCCGCCCGGACGACGCCCCCGGCGATCACCACGACCGCGTCCTCCGTGACCTCGCCCGTCGCCGGGTCGAGCAGCCTGCCGCCCTCGACGACGAGATCGCCGCCCCGGCCCGGTGCCTCCCCGCGCCGGGCGCCGGACGACGCGGACGCGGACGGGGCCGTTCCCGCCAGCACGGCCGAGGTGCCGGCGAGCGCTGCGGCACCGGCGAGCACGCCCCGCCTGGTCAGCCTGCCGGAAGGGGGCGGGGTGTTCTCGACGCACATGGGAGGGCTCCTTGGGTCGCGGAGGGATCGCGGAAGCGAGCGGGAGCATTTTGTATACCAGAACTGTCCCGATTCCGGGAAGGAGTGATTCCGCTCCCCGCGCGTGCAGGGAACGTGCAGGAAATGGGCTTTAACCTTGCGAGGCCCTCGAAGGATCGGTGTGATTGGTATACAAAGAGTCAGGCGTCGTCGAACAGGGATCGCAGGGCCACGGCCCGGCTGTCCCGCACGTGCAGCAGCGTGCTCGCCGCGGCCGACTCCTCGTCGCCCGCCGCGATGTACCGGAACATGACAGCGTGCTGCTCCCGCATGTGCTGCGGCTCCTCCCGCATCCCGAACAGCAGCTGGAGCTGTCCGCTCAGCTGCTCCATGGTGCGGGCCAGCATCGGGTTGCCGCTCAGGGCCACGATGTCCTCGTGGAAGGCGGTGTGGGCCGCGACCTCACGCGTGCCCTCGTCGTCGGACGCCGCCTCCTCCGCCCGGTCGAGGGAGGCCCGCAGCGCCGTGACGCCCGGCGGCTCCACCGGGGCCGACCCCGCCACCCGCCGCGCCGCGAGCCGGGAGGCCTGGACCGCGAGCGGCTCCCACACCTCGTACAGGTGCTCCACATCGGCCCGCTCCAGCCGTCGCACCCGGACCCCGCTGTGCGGCAGCAGCTCCAGGAGCCCTTCGCCCACCAGGGCGCGCAGCGCCTCACGGACCGGGACGCGGGACATCCGCAGCTCCTCGGCGACCTCGCGCTCCACGAGCCGGGCGCCCTGCGGATAGCGGCGGTCGACGATCCGCTGCCGGACCGCGTCCCGTGCCCGGACGCTGAGCGACGTACGCTCCGGCCGGACGTCCGCACCGGGCGCCGGGCGGCCCGGAGCCGTCGCCCGCTCGCCCCCGGGACCGCCCGGCCGCGTTCCGTTCCGCCCTGCGCTGCTGCCCGCCACGTACGCCATCCTCCGCTCGGCATGCCTCCGGCCGAGGATACGCGGGCCCGCGGCTCTCAGGCCGTGCCCGGTGTCCGCCCGTCCGGCAGGAACAGCACCGAGTTGATGTACCGGTCCCGGTGCGGGACGAAGGCCCGGCGCAGCAGACCCTGGTGCACCAGGTGCTCGGTCCGCGCCTGATGGGCCACCAGGTCGAACCCCTCCAGCGGAATCCAGCGCCCGCCCGCCAGCAGCCAGCCCGCGTAGCCCTGGCCGGTCAGCAGCTCGACGGCCGGGGCGATCGGGCCGAGCCGGCTCTCCAGCTCGATGAGCAGCGCCGGGCGGTCCCTGCGCAGCAACTCCGACGCGCCGAGCAGCGCCGCCTGTTCGGCGCCGTCGACGTCCATCTTCACGAAGCCCACCCCACGCAGCCCGAGACCGTCGACGGTGATCGACGGCACCTCCAGACAGTGCGCGTGGATGTCGCGGCGGGCCAGCGAGGACACCCCCCGGTCGCCCCGGTCGCCCTCCGGGAACCACAGCTGTGCCGTGCCCGCCCGGTCGGTCGCCGCGCCCTGGACCACCCGGGCGTTCGGCGGCAGGGTCCGGCGCAGATGCTCCGCCAGATGCGGCACGGGCTCGACGGTGACCACCTCGGCGCAGCGGGCGGCCAGCCGCCGCGACCAGGGCCCGTACCAGCCCCCGATGTCCAGGGCGATCCCGTCCGCCGGGCAGAAGTCGGCGAGCCGCCGCAGCTCGGGTTCGAAGCGCGGATACAGGGCGACGGCGGCGGAGGCGACGAGGCCCTCGGGCAGCCGGGACGCCACCGCCGCGGCGAACGTGGTCACGTGGCCGAGGCCTTCAGCCGGGTGAGCAGGCGCTCGTGGTCGTCCGCCTCGACCTTCCGGCCGGACGAGGGAAGCAACTGCGGTATCCCGTCCACGATCGGGTAACTCAGGCGCAGCCGCGGGTTGTACAGCGCCTCCTCCTCGGGAAGCAGGGACAGCGGGCCCTTGTCGAGCGGACAGGCCAGGATCGTGAGCAACGGGTCGTCGGTACGCATCAGGGGCTCCTCGGGAGTCATCGGAACGACAGCGGAAGGTACGTCAGGGGGTCAGGCCGCCGCGGCGGGCGGCGGATCGTGCCGCGGCATGGCCAGCAGGACGGACAGGGCGAGCGCCGTGCCGCCCACCCGCAGGGCCAGCAGCAGCGGATCATCGGGCAGGCTCTCGCCGAACGCGAGCGTCCCCAGGACCGCGGTGAACAGACAGGTCACCGTGGTGCAGACCGGCACGATGAGGGACGCCCGGCAGCGCTGCAGCGCCGCCTGCGACATCACGAGACCGGCCCCCGCGGTGAACAGCAGCAGATACGGATACGGGGACCCGAGCAGCGACAGTGCGGCCTCGCCCAGGTCGGTGGTGGTCAGGCGGCTGGACGTGCCCTTGATCGCCAGGGAGCTGACCCCGTAGAGCAGGCCCACCGCCACGCCGTACCCGATGCCGCTCGTCGGGACCCGGTGCCGTTTGGCCGCCAGGCTCTCGACGCGTACGTACAGCCAGACGCCCGCCGCCAGTGCCGGCACACAGACCAGCAGCACCAGCGTCCACGGGGCCCCTCCGCTCACCACGTCCTCGCCCTCGCGGACCGAGGCCACCACCATCAGCAGCGCCACCAGGACCCCGCCCAGCGCATAGCGCTCGCGGCCCGTCGACTCCTCGCCCAGCACCGCCGACGACAGCAGCAGGAGCAGCACCAGGCCGGAGACGAAGATGCCCTGCGCCGCCGCGATCGGCAGCGCGCGGTAGACGACCAGCTGCGCCCCGAACCCGGCCGCCAGCGCCAGCGCGCCGACGATCCACAGCGGACTGGTCGCCAGCACCCGGATCACCTGGAGCGGCCGGCCCGCCGACAGCGCCGGCAGCGACCCCAGGGCCCGTTTCTCCACCACGAACCCCACGCTGTACAGCGCGTTGGCGACCAGCGCCGCGCCGACACCCCACCACATGCGGCTACCTCCGCCGCGCGTGGGCCAGCAGGATGGAGGACGCCCCGGGCAGCGCGCACGCCGCCCGGTCCAGCAGGCGCAGCGGACGCGGCACCCCGTGGAAGGGAGCGCCCTTGATCGTCACGTCGGTGAAGCCGGACGCCGTCAGGAACGAGCGCAGCGCACGGGCCGTGTAGAGCCGCAGATGCCCCACCACCTCCGACCCGGGACGGCCGTGGATCCCGCGCAGACTGACCTCCGAGAACACCGGCTGCACCCCGGCGAGCAGCAGCGCCCGGTTGTACCAGGCCGCCAGGTTCGGGGTCGACAGCATCAGATGGCCACCGGGCCGCAGCACCCGCCGCAGCTCGTCCAACGCCTGGTCCGGGTCGACCAGATGCTCCAGGATCTCGCTGAACAGCACCGCGTCCGCGCACCCGTCGGCCAGCGGCAGCCCGCCGTGCTCCAACTCGCCGCGCACCACATGCCCCATCCGGGGGCGTGCCCTGCGCAGCGCGTCCTGCGACCAGTCGACCCCGATCAGCCGGTGCCCGGCGAGGAACGGGGCCGCCGTGGCCGCCGCCGTACCGTCGCCGCACCCGATGTCCAGGATCACCTGCCCCGGCGCGTCCAGCGCGTCGGCCAGCAGCCGGGCCTGCCGCAGGGTGCGCCCGTCGCCCGAGGCGACCGGGACGGACGGGTTCTCGTAGAAGTCCCGCAGCCCGGGGGAGGGGGACGTAGTGCCGGTCATACGGCCTCCGAGGACGTCGCGGCCAGGTGGCGGGTGAACAGGTCCAGCAGCCTGGCGCCGTCGCCCTCGCCCAGCAGGGTGCGCGACCAGCGCAGCGCCAGATGCAGCCGGCCACCCGTGGACGCCGTGGTGAAGGTCAGCCCCCGGGGCATCCGGGCGGGCGCGGAGAACCACACGGCCGTCGCCCGGCCCGCTTCACCGAAGTCCAACGGGTACGGAATCCGCCCGATGTTGCTCAGGAGCGTCGTCGAGGTCCACGGACCGGCCGCCACCCGCAGCCCCCGCGTGAGGGCGGCCCGGGCCGCCACCGGCAGCAGCGGCACGGTCAAAAGCCCCGCACCGTGACCCAGTTGAGGGCGTGGCTGGGCCTTGAGCGCCCGGGTCCGCTCGGCGGTCGTCCGCAGCAGCGCCGCCACGTCCGCCCCCGCCGCCACCTCGGCCGCGGTGAACCCGACCTCCACCAGCCGGGTGCCGTTGCCGATCGGCATCTCGGGACCCCGGGGGCGGTCGTCGACCGGCATGGTGATCCGCAGCGGCCGCCGGTCAGCCCCCGGCGCGCCCTGCGCCCGGTTCCAGTCGGCCACCGTCAGGGCGGTGGCCACCATCAGCTGGTCGTTCACCGTGTACGGTGCGCCGGACTCCCGGCGCGGCACCGGGAGTTCGGCCAGCAGCAGGGCGTTGCCCGGCACCGGGGCGGGCCCCGGCGAACCCGGAGCCACCTGGGCGGGCCGGGCCAGCGCCGGGGTCCGGGACTGCCGGGGCAGCGCGGCGGCGGCCGGCCGGGCCGGGGCCGGCGACGGCGGAATCGGAGACCCGCTGTAGATCTCCGCGGCCGTCGCCGCCAGCCGCATGCACGCCGGACCGTCCAGGGCGGTGTGGTGCACGGTGAACAGCAGCACACAGCCCTCCCGGTCCGGCTCCCGGACCACGTCGAGCCGCAGCGGCGGCGAGGCGGTCAGCGCCGGGGCGCGGTCCAGCGCCCCGGCCCGCGCCCGCTCCAGCGCACCGGGCGCACACGGCGGGAAGGAGACCGGGTCCGTGTCCGGACCCTCGGTCAGCTCCCACTCGTACCGCCGGGCCAGCGGCCCCCGGGGCCGCTCGCGCATCAGCGCCCGGGGGTGCCGGGCCAGCGCGGCGGCGAACGCGGAGCGCAGCCGTTCCTCGTCGACCCGGCCCGGCAGATGGATCTCGATGTGCACCGTGCTCGGCTCGGCGTCCTGCGCGCAGTGCCGGGCCACCTCGTCGACGACCGGGAACGGCACCCGGACGGGCTGCCCGGACGGCTGGCCGCCGCCCGGGGCCCGCTGGTGCTGCGTGGTCGCCATCAGGCGTCCTCTCCCTTCGCCGGGTGCCTGCCGTCGGCGGACAGCGTCCGGCCCGACGGCGGAGCGGGCTGCGCCGGGAGCTGGACCGTCGGCCTGTCGTCGCCCGCCGGGGCCGGCTCGGCCGCGTCCTGGCCGGCCCGGACCGCACGCCTGCCGAGCGGTTCCCGGCCCACGGTGACCAGTGCGGCGAACAGCCCGATCAGGGCGAGGAGTTGAGCCGTGGCACCGAAGGCGCCCTCACCCGTCGTCGTACTCTCCCCGGTGCCCACCGCGGCGACAACCCCCGCGGCGGCCATCGCCGCGAACGCCACCGGAACGAGCAGCCGCGGCCGGAAGTGCGCCAGCACGGCGAGCAGCGGAACGGCGACGGCGACCGGACCCGCGATCACCACACCCACCAGGGTGAGAGCGATGGTGCCCAGGATCAGACCCGGCCCCGGCGGCGCCGGCAGCTCCTCGGTCTCCTCCCGGCCGGAGCCCTTGCGGCCCACGAGGGCGAGCACCACGAGCGCCAGGAACAGCACGCCCGCACCGATCAGACCCCACTGGTAGATCTTGGCCGGCTCGTACTCCAGGGTGACCGTGCCGCCCTCGCCCTCCGGCACCAGCCAGGCCTGCTGCCAGCCGTCGATCCGCAGCGGCGTCAGCTCCTTGCCGTCCAGGGTGGCCTTCCACCCCTTGTTGTGGTTCTCGTGGATCTGGAGGTAGGAGGCCTCACCGGCCCCGACCTCGACGGTCCGCCGGTCGCCCTCGCCCTGCTCGACGTCCACCGAGCGCGGCGTCGCCGCTGCGGCCTCGGTGGTGCCGTTGCTCAGCGTCACGTCGGTGATGGCCAGCGGACCCTCGTCCCCCGCCTGCACGGTGGTGGACGAGGCGGCCAGCTCGACCTTGCTGTCGTCGGTGCACAGGGAAACCTCGATGGGCCTGCGCTGGGTCAGATCCCGCACCCGACCCTCGGCCCTGGTCTCCATGTACGTGCCGCCGACGGAGAGGACCGGACCCTTGCCGCAGGGCAGGCTGAACTTCTGGTCCGGCTTCGGCTGCGGCGAACGGAACTCCTCCAGCGCCGGGATGTAGACCTCGCTCAGCCCGACCGGCAGCTGCAACTGGCCGTCGGCCACCGGGTTGTGCACGGTCAGCGGTGCCGTCTTGGAGATGGTGATGTCCATCCGGTCGGTGTTGACGGGCGAGAAGCGGGCCATGCCGTTCTCGTCCACCGAGGCCACCGCCGTACCGTCCGGCGAACTGATCTGGACCTGTTCGGCGCGGGCCGACAGACCCCCGGCCGCGGCGAACACGATCTCGCCGACCGGCCGCTTCTCGGGCCACGTCAGGCGCAGTACGGGACGCTCGCCCGCGATCCACGCCGTCGTGAGGTCACCGTCGGTCAGGTTGCGGGGGCTGAGGTTGGTGCCCAGGCGCGCCGTGGAGTCGGCGGTCACCTCGATCTTGTCCCGCTCACCCGTCAGCTCGAACAGCAGCTTGTCGAGCGCCTCTCCGGGCACCGGCAGCGCGGTCGCCGACACGGTGTAGTCGCCCGCCTCCGGCGCGGTGAACTGCCGGCCGAGCCCGACCTCGGCGGCCACGGACGACAGACCGCCCGGGTCGCTGCCCCGCTTCAGCGAGAACATCGTCGCGTCGGCGCCCTCGCGCGGCGCGTCGTTCGGCAGCTCCAGCATCCGGGTCACCTGCACGCCGGGAATGGCGATGTCGGTGAATCCGGCGCCGGTCAGCCCCGGGCGCCCCTGCTGGGACTCCAGGATCGTCACCTTCAGCCAGGCGGCCTGCCCGGTGGGCGCGGCCACCTGCTGCGCCGAACCGTCGGTCCGCAGCGGGCTGTCCTTGGAGCCCTTGTCGGTCTCCACCCGGATCACGGTCGGCGCGGCCCGGACATTGCCGCTGGGCAGCGGCGTCACCTGGATCGAGCCGGGGATGTCCGTGGGGGTGGAGAAGTCGACCCGCACCCACTCGCCCTTGGGCGCGCCGGGGGAGCCCTCCGCCCAGCCGGTCGCCGGGTTGCCGTCGAACGCGTTGACCGGGTCGTACTGCGGCAGATGGAACAGCCAGTTGCCCACCGAGGACGCGCTGACCGACTTCGCCCCGCGGATCACCGCCGTCGTCTGGTGCTTCGCCCCGGACGTGGGCAGGATCTGCCGCGGCTCACGCCCCGGGTCCTGCGCCGACTCCTCGGCGTTGCGCTCGTCGGCGGTGTACGTGTACGAGGTGTTCGAGTTGACCAGGCCGAACCGGGTGTCGGCGCGCCGCAGCCCGTCGCCCGCCGCGTACAGCGACGGCCGTCCCAGACCCGGGTGCGCGTCACCGGCCAGCACGGTCGGCCGGCCCTCGATGGCGCCGTTCGCCGACAGCGGCAGCAGCGACTCGGGGCCACCGCTCACCACGGCCGTCGAGGCGACCGGGGTGGCCTCCGCCCGCCCGGGGCGCTCGGTCCCCTTCGGCGGTTCGTAGATCTCCACCGCCCGCTGGCGCGGATACAGGCCCTCGACCTGCACCGGGGTGTCCGCCGCGATCCGTCCGGCGGTCATCACCGGCCCGTACCCCTTGACACGGCTGTAGCCGGACGCCTCCAGGGTGCGCTTCACCGTGGTGGAGGGGACATAGCCCAGCTGGTCCGGGTCCAGGTCGTTGCGGACCACGACGTAGTGCAGCCCGGCCCGGTTCAGGTACTCGCTGAGTCCGGGGACCTCGCCGCCGGAGGTCAGGGCCTGCTCGACGGCGTCCATCGCCCGCCGGTTGCCGGGCGTGCCGAAGGGGACGTAATCACGCTGTGCGTACGGCGATTCGGCCAGCACGTCCAGCGGCTGGTCGATCGGGGAGCCCCAGGTGTAGATGCCGTGCGCGGTCGCCGGGACGACGAGCGCGCGGTCGTCCGGCGAGTTGTTCTTGAGCCAACTCCCGGTGCTCTCCCAGTAGTCGGGGACCTTCTGGAACGAACCCGTCTGGAGGATCGAGCCGTTGAGGTACGGCCAGGCCAGACCGGGCAGCACGACCGCGGCTGCGACGACCGGCGCGAGGCGGCGTATCCGGGCCGGGTTGCGGTCCCGCCGGGCGGCGGCCACCGTGGCGACGCCGACGATGTGCGCCAGCCCCAGGGCCAGGGCCAGCGCCAGACCCGTCTGGAACTTGTAGATGTTCCGGAACGGCACCAACCAGGTGTCCAGCCAGTCCTGCACCGTGCCGTGGAACAGACCGCCCAGCGCACCGCCGTACCCGGCGAGCGTGACGAGCGCCACGGACAGCACGGTCAGCACCAGCCAGCGGCGCTCGGGCAGATCACGCCGCGCCAGACCCGCCAGACCCAGAGCGGCGGCCAGCGCCGAACCGAGGATCGTGACGGTCGAGGTCGCGACGGTCCAGCCGGCCGGCAGCCAGGCCTCGCCGAAGTTCAGATAGCCCACCCAGTTGCCGGCGCCGCGCAGCACCTCGGTCGCCGACATGGTGGTCGTGGTGGTGTACGAGGACTCCACGTACGGCATGAAGTTCTCGCCGAAGGTCCCCAGCAGCAGCAGCGGAACGATCCACCAGGCGGTCGCCATGATCACGCCCGGTATCCACCACAGCAGCAGCCCGCGCTTGCGCGGACCGCCCGGCCGGGACAGCAGATACAGCCCCACCGGCAGCAGCGAAGCCAGCGTGGAGGCGGCGTTGACCCCGCCCATCAGCGGGATCAGCAGCGCGGACCGGACCGCCGCGATCCGCGGAGTGAGGCGCGGGTTCGTCAGCGGCAGCAGCACCCACGGCAGCAGGGCGCCCGGCAGCGCGGCGGCCGACGTCGAGCCCACCACGATGGTGTACGTCGGCCACAGCGCGTAGACGACCGCGCCGAGCAGCCGGGTGGCCGGTGAACCCACCCGCAGCCGCTCCGCGAGCCGCAGCGCACCCCAGAAGGCGGTCGCCACGATGATCGACAGCCACAGCCGCTCGGCCAGCCAGGTGGGCACCCGCAGCAGCTCGGCGGTGCCGTAGTACGGCAGCATCGGCACGAGATAGCCGATGTACTGGTCGGCTATCCCGCCGAACCCGGAACGGCTGTGCCACAGCTCGCCCAGGTCGCCGAGGAACCGGCCGGGGGCCGTGACGACACCGAGCTTGGTGTCGAAGGTCATCCGACCCGGCGACACCGCCAGGAACGCCGCGAAGACGGCGGCCCAGAACCCCAGGAGCCAGCGCCGGGAGCGCGCCTGCGGCGGGCCGTCGGCGGGCACGGTGGGCTCGGGACCCGGGCCGTCCGGGGCCGCGGGCCGGGGTGGGTGGACAGCGCTGGTCATGAACACCGCCGGAGAATGAGGAGGAGGTTCCAGGTGGCGAATTCCCGCAGGACGGGGATCCGCGGCACGAGCTGGGGAAGGACGGGCCAGTAACGCGAGCGTGCGGACACGACGGTCACGTCACTACGGCTCCGGACATGGCGCAGCGTCTCGCCGACGCCGATCCGGAAGAGGTTGTCGCCGAGGCGGTGCTTGGCCGGGCGGCCGGTGCGGCGCTCGTAGCGGCTCCGGGCGCGCTCGGCGCCCAGATAGTGCCAGGGCGCCCACTCGTGGCCGCCCCAGGGCGAGTACCAGTTGGTGAAGGAGACGTAGATCAGACCGCCCGGGCGGGTCACCCGGGCCATCTCGCTGAGAAAGGTGTGCGGATCGGCCACGTGCTCCAGCACGTTGGAGGAGAAGCAGACGTCCGCCGCACCGTCGGCCAGCGGCAGCAGATAGCCGTCGGCGACGACGGTGTCCGCACGCTCGCCCGGGCCGATCTCGGCCGTGTCCGGTTCGAAGAGGTAGCCGTGCGCACCGCGCCGACGGAACTCCCGGGTGAAGTAGCCGTCACCGCCGCCGATGTCCACGACGACCTTGCCCCGGACCGGACCGTGCCGCTCCACCTGGTCCGCGGCGTCGCGGGCCAGCAGGGTGTACGCCGTCGCCGGATCGCCCTGCTCGCGCATGAAGGCGCGGAACAGGGCGGCCGAGCGCCGGAAGGAAGGGTCTTTCACGCGCTCGCACCGATCGCCGGGGCGTTCACGCCGCTGGTCGCCTCGGCGGCGACCGCCATGAACTGCCGGACACTGCTTGTCCACCGGAACGCGGCGGCCCGCTCCCGGGCCGCCTTGCCCATGGCCTCGCGCCGCTCGTCGTCCAGGGCGAGCGCGCACCAGGCCGCGGCGAAGGAGGAGGCGCCCCGGGCCAGGATGCCCGTGACCCCGTCCTCGACGGAGTCGCGCAGCCCCGGCACGTCGAAGCCCAGGGTCGGGGTGGAGCGTGCGCCGGCCTCCGTGACGACCAGCCCCCACCCCTCCACGGCCGCCGGATGCAGCAGCATCCACGACGCGCAGAGCAGCCGGTGCTTCTCCGCCTCGGTGACATGCCCGGCGAACTCCACACCGGGGCCGGCGAGCCGCTCCAGACGGGCCCGCTCGGGGCCGTCGCCGACGATGACGAGCCGGCCACCGGTGACCGGCCGGACCCGCTCCCACAGCTGGAGCAGCAGATCGATGCGCTTGTAGTCGACGAGCCGGCCGAGCGCCGTGAACAGCGGGGTCTCGGACCGGTCGCCCTGCGGCTTCGGCTCCTCGACGCCGTTGTGCACCACCCTGATCCGGTGGTCGGGCACGCCCAGGTCACGCAGCGCGCCCGCCGTGGACGGGGACACCGCGATCATCAGGTGGTCGCGGTAGGCCCGGGACAGGGCCCAGTGCTCCAGCCGCCGGCCGGCCCGCGCCACCGGCATCGGGAACCGCATGTCCCACAGGTCGGTGTGCACATGGTTGACGAGGCACACGGTGGGCCCGCGGTGCCACAGGGGCGCGAGGTACGGCATGCCGTTGCAGACCTCGACCAGCAGGTCGCAGTCGCCGACCTGCCGGGCGAAGGCGGACCGCGCACCGAGGTAGTGCCCCAGGGTGCCGCCCGCCGAGACGACTCGGTAGGGCCTGCGGGCGGCCTGGCCGCCGCACAGGAGGGTGACGTCGTGGCCCTGCTCGGTGAGGCCCGAGGCGAGCCGGTCGATCAGCAGCTCGGAGCCGCCGGCGGCCGGGTTGCCCAGGTCGCGGTGGGCGAGGAAGACGATGCGTCGCGGGGTCGCGGGGACCCTGGAGGACGCCGGGCCCTGACCCTGGCGCGTGACTGCATCGAGCAGTGGGGGAGGTACGTGCTGGGGCATTGGGCGCTCCAACTCGGCTCGGGGTGCGGGAACTCGCGGACGAGCGGAAAGAGGGGGGAGAGGGTTGTCCGCGGACGGGCGAAAGAACGGAAGACGGAAGGGGACGGGAGGGTACGGGAAACGGAGGGGCGTACGGGGCGGGGCGGGGATCGCACATGATGTGACGGAAAAGGGAAGACCGGGGGGCCGTGCTCTGGTGGGGATAGACAGTTTTCGGCACGGGTTACCGCCCGGCTACTCACCGGAGCAACAACTTGCGGGTAACTCAGGTGTGCGTACTCGTCATCATGTGAGTGTTCTGGGCCTCCGGAGCCTCCCGGCGCCCCCGGACGACGAGGACGACGCCCACGACCGTGAGTACGAGCCCGATCCCGGCCGCTCCCGTCGGGGCGGTCTCACCGAGCATCGCCAGCCGGTCGCTGTCCGCGGACGCCAGCTCGACCTGCTTCTTCTGGGTCGCCTCGGTGAACTCCACCCGCTTGCTCTCCAGCAGCACCACGGCGTCCTTCTTCGAGCCGGGCGCGCGCAGTGTCTTCTTCGGGCCGATCGCCGCGTTGATGATGCGGCCGGTGCGCTTGTCCACGACCAGTTCGATGCCGCTGTTGGAATACCACTCCTCGGCCAGCACCTGGGGCGTCTTCTTCCGGTCCACGAGCAGCCCGGGCACCTGACGCACCCCGGTCTTCGTGGGCTCGACCTCGCCCTTGAACAGGTAGCCGGCGTAGCCCTGGATCTTCTTCTCGCCCTCGAAGGAGAGCCGCACCACACCGCCGAGCGTGCTGTCCCACCAGCGGTAGGCGCGCTTCTCGACGTCGAAGGGGAACTTGAGGTAGGCCTCCCCGTCGAACGTCGGGGACTCCTCGCAGCAGTGCACCGGCTCGTTGGTGGTGCGGTCGGTCACCCAGCGCTCCAGCGTCCACTGGAGGGCGTCACGGGGATCGGAGGCGGGCAGCGTCGCGTCGTGGTCGACGGACGTGGACACGTCCCAGACGGCGTTGCCGCTCTTCTCGCTGTCGGCCACGTCCCCGCGCACCTGCCGGGTGATCGTGATCGTCTCGTCCTCGACCGTCTCCACCTTGCCGGTGTCGAAATAGCTTCCGGTACCGGTGAACACGGTGGTGGTGTCGATGTCTGTCGGGGTGCGCTTGGCATGCGGCTGGACATACCAGACGAGCAGTGGTGCGAGGACGAGCAGAAAGACCCCCGCCCCCAGCAGAACGAGCGAGAGGGGTGAAGCATTGCGGCGCATCCGGGCACTCCTGGGTCGAAATCTCTTCGCGGAGGTGCACGGGCCCCGGGCCGGTCAGCCCTTGATTGGCGTGAACAGTAAGCAAGGCCTTGACGAGATGTCAATGACCTGTCGACACTGTGTGGGAGCCGGAGGGGCCCGGCTCAACGGGGTGGGGATCGCCTCCAGCAAGGAGCTGACCCGACTATGCGCAGACTCATCGCCGCTCTTTCCACCGCCGTGGTGGCCGCGGCGCTCGCCGTAGGTGCGGCGGTCGGTGTCGTGGCACTGCTCGACGCCACCCCCGACCAGCCCAATACGCCACTGATCAGCTACGACACCGCACCGGCGGCTCCATGACGCGCACGGCCTGGCAGGAGGTGCCCCGGTCCCAGCTGGACCGGTTCGCCACCATCGCCCTGTCCGAGGCCCCGGAGCTCGCCCAGACGATCCTGCACGCGATCCGCCGGGACTACCCCTACCTCCACCTCGTCGAGGACGAGTCCGGGGAGCCGCTGGCCCTGGTCGGCATCCGCCGTGCCATCGAGGGGTTCGTCGACAACCTGACCTCCGGCGCGCACCCCCGCGTGCCGCCGGAGATGTTCCAGGAGTTCGGACGGGGCGAGGGCCTGGAGGGCCGCAGCCTCGACTCGCTCCAGGCCATCTACCGCTTCGGCGTCCGGCTCACCTGGCGCAGGCTCGCCGAGATCGGCCAGCAGGTCGACATCCCGGCGCCCGCCATGTACGAGCTGGCCGAATCGGGATTCGAGTATCTGGACGGGCTCGTGGAACAGTCGGTACGGGGCTACGCCGAGGCGGCGGCCCGGCGCGCCAGCGAACGCCTCCGCCTCCAGCGCCAGCTGATCGAGATGCTGCTCATGGAGCACCGTGTCGAATCGACCCGGACCCTGGCCGAGCGGGCCGCTCGCATCGGCTGGGAGCTTCCCGAGACGATCGCGGTGGGCGTCCTCATCCGCCCCGCCCGGGAGGCGGTGGCCCCGGCCGTCGGCCAGGGCATCCTGCTGGAGATGGAGAGCGAGCAGCCGCGCATCGTCATCCCGGACCCGGACACGGCGGGCCGCGTGGAGACCCTGCGACGGGCCACGGCGGGCTGGTCCGGGGCGATCGGCCCGGCGGTCCCGCTGGCCGCCGCCGCGACCTCGCTGCGCTGGGCGGAGACGGCGGTCCAGCTGATCAAGAAGGACCTGCTCCCGCAGGGCGAGGTGCTGCACTGCACCGAGCGCGTGGAGGAGCTGGTCCTGCTGCCGGCCCAGGAGCTGATCGACGCCTCCGCCCGCCGCTGCCTCGCCCCGCTGGACGGCCTCAGCCCGACCCAGTCGCGGCGGCTGGCCGAGACCCTGCTCGCCTGGATCGAGACCCCCGGCGGCGCCCCCGAGGTGGCCGCCCGCCTCGGCGTCCACCCCCAGACGGCCCGCTACCGGCTGCGGCAGATCCGCGAGCTGTGGGGCGACGCCATCGACGAACCGGACCAGCGGTTCGAGATGCTGCTCGTGCTCCGCGCCCAGCGGCTGCGGGGCGACCTGGCCCCGGCTCAGGGGTGAGGCCGAAGCCGACGCGGCCCGCACGTCCTCGGACGTGCGGGCCGCGGTGCGTTCTGCGCCCGTTCTAGACCGGGGTGACGTACGCCCCGGCGATCCCGCCGTCGACCAGGAAGTCCGTGGCGTTCACGAACGAGGAGTCGTCGCTCGCCAGGAACGCCACGGCGGCGGCGATCTCCGTCGGCTCGGCGAACCGTCCGACCGGGATGTGGACCAGCCGCCGGGCGGCCCGCTCCGGGTCCTTGGCGAACAGCTCCTGGAGCAGCGGGGTGTTGACCGGCCCCGGGCAGAGCGCGTTGACGCGGATGCCGTTCCGCGCGAACTGCACCCCCAGCTCGCGCGACATCGCCAGCACCCCGCCCTTGGACGCGGTGTACGAGATCTGCGAGGTGGCCGCGCCCATCCGGGCCACGAACGAGGCCGTGTTGATGATGGAGCCCCTGCCCTGCGCGCGCATGTAGGGGATGGCCGCCTTGCAGCAGAGGTAGACCGAGGTGAGGTTGACCTCCTGCACCCGCTTCCACGCCTCCAGACCGGTGTCCAGGATGGAGTCGTCGTCGGGCGGCGAGATCCCCGCGTTGTTGAACGCGATGTCGACCGACCCGTAGGTGTCGTGGGCGGCCTTGAACAGGGCGTCCACCTCCTCGGCGTCGGTGACGTCGGTCCGGACGAAGAGCCCGGCGGCCTCCTCGGCGGCGGCCTTGCCGCGCTCCTCGTCCACATCGGCGCAGACGACATGGGCGCCCTCGGCGGCCAGCCGCCGCACGGTGGCCAGACCGATGCCGCTGCCGGCCCCGGTGACGACGGCGGTGCGGCCGACCAGGCGGCGGCAGACGGAAGAAGTGTCGGTCATGGTGCTCAGGCCTCCGTGCTGATGAAGACGTTCTTGGTTTCGGTGAAGGCGGCCAGGGCGTCCGGGCCGAGCTCGCGGCCCAGACCCGACTGCTTGTAGCCGCCGAAGGGGGTCGAATAGCGCACGCTGGAGTGCGAGTTGACGGAGAGGTTGCCCGCCCGCAGCCCCTGGCTCACGCGCAGCGCCCGGCCCACGTCCCGGGTCCAGACCGAGCCGGAGAGCCCGTAGTCGGTGGCGTTGGCCAGCCGCAGCGCGTCCGCCTCGTCCTCGAACGGCAGCACGACGGCCACCGGCCCGAAGACCTCCTCGACGGCCACCGGAGCGTCGGGCGCGACCCCGGCGAGGACGGTCGGCGGGTACCAGAACCCGGGCCCCTCGGGAGCCTTGCCGAGCATCGCCCGTACGCCGTCGGCCTCCCGGCCGCCGTCGACGAGCCCCCGGACCCGGTCCCGCTGGACGGCCGAGATCAGCGGCCCCATCTGCGTCCTCTCGTCGGCCGGGTCACCCACCACGACGGCGGACACGGCCGGGACGAGGGCGTCGAGGAACCGGTCGTACACGGACCGCTCGACCAGGATCCGGGTCCTGGCGCAGCAGTCCTGACCCGCGTTGTCCAGGAAGGACATCGGGGCGGCCACCGCCGCGGCCTCCACATCGGCGTCGGCGAAGACGACGTTGGGGCTCTTGCCGCCCAGCTCCAGGGTGAGCCGCTTCACGCGCTCGGCGCAGCGGGTCATGATGTGCTTCCCGGTCCGGGTGGAGCCGGTGAACACGATCTTCGCGACGCCCGGGTGCTCGACCAGCGCGCTCCCGGCCACCGGGCCCTCGCCGGGCAGCACCTGGAAGAGACCCTCGGGAAGGCCCGCCTGCAGGGCGAGTTCGGCCAGCCGCAGAGCGGTCAGCGGCGTCGTCTCGGCGGGCTTGAGAAGGACGGCGTTGCCCGCCGCGAGGGCCGGGGCGAGGCCCCAAGCGGCGATCGGCATGGGGAAGTTCCATGGGGCGATGATCCCGACGACGCCCAGCGGCTCCAGGACCGTGAAGTCGATGCCGCCCGCCACCGGGATCTGCCGGCCGAGCAGCCGTTCGGCCCCGCCCGCGCTGTAGTCGAGCAGATCGCGGACGTTGCCCGCCTCCCACCGGGCGTTCCCGATGGTGTGACCGGCCTCCCGGACCTCCAACTGGGCCAGTTCCTCCAGGTGTTCGTCGACGACTACGGCGAATCGGCGCAGCAGCCGGGCCCGGTCGGCGGGCGCGGCGGCGGCCCAGGAGCGCTGGGCGGCCGCCGCACGGGTGACGGCGGCGTCCACATCGGCGGCGGAGGCGGCGGGGACGGTGGCGATGACCTCGGCGGTCGCCGGATTGAGGACGTCCAGGGTGGGTTGTGACACGTACGGACCCCGATCAGGGAAGCGGGTGGTGGTCAGAGGCGTTCGAAGGATCAGAGGCGTTCGAAGGAGCGGCGCAGCTCCCAGTCGGTCACCGCGGAGTCGTACGCGGCCAGTTCGACCCGGGCCATGTTCAGGTAATGGGCGACGACCTCCTCGCCGAACGCCTCCTTGGCGATCTGGCTGGCCTCCCACAGTTCGGCGGCCTCGCGCAGGGTCGTCGGCACCTGGTCGTATTCGGCGGTGTAGGCGTTGCCCGTACAGGCCTCGGGCAGCTCCAGCCGGTGCTCGACCCCGTACAGTCCGGCGGCGACCAGTCCGGCGACGGCCAGATGCGGGTTGACGTCGCCGCCGGGCAGCCGGTTCTCGAAGCGCATCGAGCGCCCGTGGCCGACGACCCGCAGGGCGCAGGTGCGGTTGTCGACGCCCCAGGCGACCGCGGTCGGGGCGAAGGAGCCGGGCTGGAAGCGTTTGTAGGAGTTGATGTTGGGGGCGTAGAGGAGGGAGAAGTCCCGCAGGGCGGCGAGCTGCCCGGCCAGGAAGTGGCGCATCACCTCGGACATGCCGTCCGGGCCTTCGCCCGCCATCACGTTCTCGCCGTCCGCGTCGGTCAGCGAGAGGTGGATGTGGCAGGAGTTGCCCTCGCGCTCGTCGTACTTGGCCATGAAGGTCAGCGAGACGCCCTCCTGGGCCGCGATCTCCTTGGCGCCCGTCTTGTAGACGGCGTGCTGGTCGCAGGTGGTGAGCGCCTCGTCGTAACGGAAGACGATCTCGTGCTGGCCGGGATTGCACTCGCCCTTGGCGGACTCGACGGTCAGCCCCGCCCGCTGCATCTCGTTGCGGATCCGGCGCAGCAGCGGCTCGATGCGGCCGGTGCCGAGGATCGAGTAGTCGATGTTGTACTGGTTGGCCGGGGTCAGCCCGCGGTAGTCGCGGTCCCAGGCCTCCTCGTAGCTGTCCCGGAAGACGATGAACTCCAGCTCCGTGCCGACCTGGGCCGTCCAGCCGCGCTCCGCCAGCCGGTCGAGCTGGCGGCGCAGGATCTGCCGGGGGGCGGCCACCACCGGACTGCCGTCGTGCCAGGCGAGATCCGCGATCAGCAGGGCGGTCCCCTCGTGCCACGGGACGGGGCGCAGGGTGGCGGGGTCGGGGACCATGCCGAAGTCGCCGTAGCCGTTCTCCCACGAGGACATCGTGTAACCGTCGACCGTCTGCATCTCGGTGTCCACGGCCAGGAGGTAGTTGCAGCCCTCGGTGCCGTGCTCCAGCACCTCGTCGAGGAAGAACCCGGCCGCGAACCGCTTCCCCTGAAGCCGGCCCTGCATGTCCGGGAAGGCCAGCACCACGGTGTCTATCGACCCGTCCGCGACCCGTGAGCGGAGCTCCTCGATGCCGAGCGGGGGTGTGCGGTCTGCCACGGGATGCCTCCTTGGGTGAACCGGGAGGCTTAAGGTATGACAGAGAACCATTGCTTGGGAAGGGGATCCGCCAGTGGCCACGAGCGGAAGAGCGGACGACACCCGTCCGGCGGCACGGGCAGGCGACAGGGAAGGGGCCGCGGGCGATCCCGCGCCCGGCCCGCTGGACTCCGTGCTGCGCCCGGTCCGCGCGGGCAACGGCTTCGAGGAGGCCCTGGAGCAGATCCTCCAGCTCCTGCGCCTGGGCCTCGTACCACCGGGCGAACGCCTGCCCTCCGAACGTGAGTTGTCCCAGCATCTGCGGATCAGCAGGGTGATGCTGCGCGAGGTCCTCAAGGTCCTCCAGGACCAGGACATGGTCGAGAGCCGCCGAGGCCGCTACGGAGGTACCTTCGTCCTGCCGCGCACCGCCGCCCCCGACGGCAGCGGTGAACTGCGCCGCCGCATCGCCGCCGTCGACGTCGAGGACACCCTGCGCTTCCGTGAGGTGCTGGAGGCCGGAGCCGCGGGCCTGTGCGCCGAAGGGCTCACGGCGGAGGCCGAAGACCGGCTGCGGGGGGCGCTCGACGCCACCCGGGGCGCCCGGCTGGAGGACTACCGCCGCCAGGACACCCTGCTCCACCTCACCCTCGCCGAACTCTCCGGCTCCCGTACGCTCGCCGCCCAGTACGCCGGCGTCCGGGCCACCCTCAACGAACTGCTCGACTGCATCCCGCTGCTGGTGCGCAACCTGGAGCACTCCCAGCAGCAGCACGCGGCCGTCGTCGAGGCGGTCCTCGACCGTGCCCCGGACGCGGCGCGCGAGATGATGCGGGAACACTGCGGCGGCACGGCCGCCCTGCTGCGCGGCTTCCTCGCCTGAGCCGGGGGTGTGGCGCCCGGGTCCACGGCGTCCGGCGAGGCGCATCCGTAACCACTCTTTAACGCACGCCCCTTGCCAGGCGCCGCCACGTTCCACAAAGGTGTGCCGACGAACCTTTGATCGAAGCAGTTCCAACGATGAAGTCGACCCACATCTGGAGCGCCTCATGGCTCAGGGAACCGAAACATCCGCCGGACCCCCCGGTGACGCGAGCCCGGCGAAGTCCGGCACGGACGCGTATCTGCACCGCCGGACCCTGCGCCGCGGCAGCGCCGGCTGGCTCCTGCTGACCGGACTCGGCGTCGCCTACGTCGTGTCCGGGGACTTCTCCGGCTGGAACATCGGCCTGTCCAAGGGCGGCTTCGGCGGACTCGCCGTGGCCATGGTCCTGATGGGCGTCATGTACGCGTGTCTGGTCTTCGCGCTGGCCGAACTCTCCGCCATCCTCCCCACGGCGGGCGGCGGTTACGGCTTCGCCCGGCGGGCGCTCGGCACCTGGGGCGGCTTCCTGACGGGGACGGCCATCCTCATCGAGTACATCCTCGCCCCCGCCGCCATCTCCCTCTTCATCGGCGACTACGTCGAATCGCTCGGCCTGTTCGGCCTCACCTCCGGCTGGCCCGTCTACCTCGCCTGCTTCGCGATCTTCATCGGCATCCACCTCTGGGGCGTCGGCGAGGCGCTCCGCTTCAGCATGGTGGTGACCGCCATCGCGGTGGCCGCGCTGCTGATCTTCGCCGTCGGCGCGTTCACCGAGTTCGACGCGGGCCGCCTCAACGACATCCCGGCCGACGCCTCCGCCTTCGGCTCCTCCTCCTGGCTGCCGTACGGACTCCTCGGGATCTGGGCCGCCTTCCCCTTCGGCATGTGGTTCTTCCTCGGGGTGGAGGGCGTGCCGCTCGCCGCCGAGGAGGCCAAGGACCCGGTCCGCTCGATGCCCAGGGCCCTGGCCATCTCGCTGGCCGTGCTGGTCTTCCTGGCCCTCATCACCTTCGTCTCCGCCACCGGCGCCCAGGGCGCGAACGCCATCAAGGAGGCCGGAAACCCGCTCGTGGTGGCCCTCCAGGGCGACGGCGAACCGACCGCCCTGAGCCGCTTCGTGAACTACGCGGGCCTCGCCGGACTCGTCGCCTCCTTCTTCTCCCTGATCTTCGCCGGCTCCCGCCAGCTCTTCGCCCTCTCCCGGGCGGGCTACCTGCCCCGCTTCCTCTCCCTCACCAACCGCCGCAAGTCCCCCTACCTCGGCCTGCTGATCCCCGGGGTCATCGGCTTCACGCTCGCCGCCTGGAGCGGCAACGGCGGCCGGATGCTGAACGTCGCCGTCTTCGGCGCCACCATCAGCTACGCGCTGATGGCCCTCTCCCACATGGTGCTGCGTCGCCGCGAACCGGAGCTGCCGCGCCCCTACCGCACCCCCGGCGGCGCGCTCACCTCGTCCGTCGCCTTCGCTCTGGCATGCTCGGCCCTGGTGGCGACCTTCCTGGTGGACCGCGACGCGGCGTTCATCGCTCTCGCCGTTTACGCGGTGGCGCTGGCCTACTTCGCCTTCTACAGCCGTCACCGGCTGGTTGCGGGAGCCCCGGAGGAGGAGTTCGCCGCACTGGCGGCGGCCGAGGCCGAACTCGCCCGCGACTGAGCACACCGGGCACCCCCGGCCGCCCACGCCATCCCCGACCGATCCGAAGGAGTACGTTCCATGCCCCGGCCCGTCATCGGCATCAGCACCTACCAGGACCCCGCCCGGTGGGGGGTGTGGGAGATGCCCGCGGTGCTGCTGCCCGCCGCCTACCCGCGCCTCGTCCGGGCGGCGGGCGGGCTCGCGGTGCTGCTGCCGCCCGACGACGCCGAGGACGCGGCCCGGGACACCGTCGCCGCCCTGGACGGGCTGGTGATCGCCGGGGGAGCGGACGTCGAGCCCGCCCGGTACGGGGCGGTCGCCGACCCCCGTACCGGCCCCCCGGCCCGCGAACGCGACGCCTGGGAGCTGGCGTTGATCCGGGCGGCCATCGACCAGCGGGTGCCCCTGCTCGGCATCTGCCGGGGCATGCAGCTGCTCAACGTCGCCCTCGGCGGCACGCTGATCCAGCACCTGGAGGACCACACCGGCGGCCTCGGCGTCTTCGGCAGCCACCCGGTGACCCCCGTGACCGGCACCGCCTACGCGGACGCCGTCCCCGAGACCGCCATGGTGCCCGCCTACCACCACCAGGCGGTCGACCGCCTCGGCACCGGCCTGGTGGCCTCCGCCCACGCCCCGGACGGGACCGTGGAGGCCCTGGAACTCCCGGACCGCGCAAGCCTGGTGCTCGGGGTGCAGTGGCACCCGGAGATGGGCCAGGACACCCGGGTCATGGCCGCCCTGGTCAGGGCCGCCGGGGAGCGGGCGGCGCCGACCCCTCGAACCCCGGACGGGCGTAGTCGGGCCCGGCGAACGCCGGTGAGCTGAACCGGGAGCCGCGCCCCTCGCCCGCACCCGGCGCCGCCGCCCCGGCCAGCTCCTGGAGAAGGAACGGCCGGATCCCTCGGTCGCGCAGCGCCACGAGCCACAGCTGACGGGCCTGCGCGAGTGCGGGGGAGTCGGCGGCGGACGGACCGGGCACGGCCACCGCGTCCGCCGCCGACTGCTTCGCCGCCGTCCGGTAGAGGGCGACCGCACTGACCAGGGCCGTGGCCGCCGCGACCGCCAGACTGAACCAGCCGACGCCGACCAGGGTGTCCGCCAGGGCGGACAGGGCACCGGCGAGCCGCAGACCGTACCCGAGCAGCAGGAACGTCGCCGCAGCCACGGCGGCGAGCACCGGCGTCAGCACCCCGAGGACCGCCAGCACCCCGGCCCCCGGCCGCTCCTGATCGCCGGGACCGGAGAGCGGCGCCGCCCCGTCACCCCGTCGCCCGCCCTGCGCGCCCCGCGCCCGGAGCCGCAGAGCCGTGTACCTGCGGTACTCCGCGTCGGCGGCGGCCGTCGTGCGCGCCACGGCCGCCAGACCCCGGACGCGCAGCCGGTCGACGGGGGTTCCCGAGAGCTCCAGCAGACGCCGGATCTCCGAGGAGGCGATCACCTCGTCGAGCACGCTCGCGTAGTCGGACCGGTCCTCGTCCCCGAGCCGGGAAGGTCTGCCCATGCTGTCCCTCGGTCGATAGGTGCGTCGATCGTCGATACGTGTGGGGCGAGGAGCTACAGGTGCTGCGCGACCGCGGGCATGAGGTCCTGGAAGGTCCGTCCGTCCGCCGCCGCGCCGATCGCGGTCATCTGCCAGCCCGAGCCGGTCCGCTGCACCTTGGCCATGATCTGGGCGGTGTGCCGCCCGCCACCGGTCAGGGTGTACCGGGCCAGCTCCTGGCCGTTGCTCTCGTCGACCAGCCTGCAGAAGGCCGCCTCGACCTCCTCGAAGGTCTGGCCGGTGAACGAGTTCACCGTGAAGACGATCTGGTCCACATGGGCGGGTACGCGCCGCAGGTCGACGACGATGGACTCGTCGTCGCCGCCCTGGCCCGCCCCGCCGACCCGGTTGTCCCCGGTGTGCTGGACCGAGCCGTCGTCGCTGACCAGATGCTGGAAGAAGACCACGTCCTGCGGGTCCCGGCCGGCGAAGAGCACCGCCGAGGCGTCCAGGTCGATCTCGCGCGCGGTCAGCCGCGCCAGAAACCCCTTGCGGGGAGCGGACTTCCAGCCGAGACCCATCCGTACGACGTCGAGCTCGCCGCCGCCGGACTTGGTGAGGCTGACCTGCTGGCCCTTGGTGAGGTTGATCGTCATCGTTCCGCCTTCCGTGATCGTGTCCGAGCGGTTCAGAGACTGACGCCGAAGTCGGCGACGATGCCGCTCAGCCCGGATGCGTAACCCTGCCCGACCGCACGGAACTTCCACTCCGCGCCGTGCCGGTACAGCTCGCCGAAGACCATCGCCGTCTCGGTGGAGGCGTCCTCGCTGAGGTCGTAGCGGGCGATCTCCGCGCCGCCCGCCTGGTTCACCACCCGGATGTACGCGTTGCGGACCTGGCCGAAGCTCTGGCCCCGGCTCTGGGCGTCGTGGATCGAGACCGGGAACACGATCTTCGCGACGTCCGCGGGCACCGAGACGAGATCGACCTTGACGATCTCGTCGTCGCCCTCACCCTCGCCGGTGAGGTTGTCGCCGGTGTGCTCGACCGAACCGTCGGGGCTCTTCAGGTTGTTGTAGAAGACGAAGTGCCCGTTGGACAGCACCTTGCCCGACTCGTCGCAGAGCAGCGCGCTCGCGTCCAGGTCGTAGTCGGTGCCGGTGGTGGTGCGGACGTCCCAGCCGAGACCGACGAGGACCGCGGTCAGCCCGGGAGCCTCCTTGCTCAGCGAGACGTTTCCACCCTTGGCGAGGCTCACACCCATGATCTTCTCCCTTTGTCCGGCAGCGGTGAAGAAAATCTACAGCACTGTAGATTTGCCGGGCCAGGAGGCGGGCGGGCCGCGGGCGGGAGTCGTCCGCCCCGGCCGGGGACGAACGGTCTCACGCCGGTCGGTGGCCGGTCCCTCCGCCGACTGGATACGATTCCCCGATGTCCGGCGGGTCCAGCGCCACGGCCGGGCGGCCGAACGGGGAGAGCCGGACGGCGAGCCGGAGAAGACGGAGAGAGGGGCCGCGCCGTGAACGCCGAAAGAGCCGGTGGCGATCGGGAGACGCCCGCCCGCAGGCGCGGCCAGGGCGAGCTGGAGGCCCAGGTGCTGTCGGTGCTGGGCGAGGCGAGCGAGCCGGTGACCGCCGCCTGGGTGCTGGAACGGCTCGGCGCGGACCTCTCGTACAGCACGGTCATCACCATCCTGACCCGGCTGCACGCCAAGCAGGCGGTCGCGCGCACCGGGCGGGGGCGCCCCGTCCTGTGGGAGCCCGTCGCGAACGAGGCGGGCCTGGCCGCCCTGCGGATGCGCCGGCTCCTCGACAAGCAGAGCGACCGGGACGCGGTGCTCTCCAGCTTCGTCTCCGTCCTCTCCTCCCACGACGAGGACCTGCTGCGGTCCCTGCTCGCCGAGAGCGGACCCGACGGCACCGGCGCGCCCTCGGACCGGCCGGAGCGCTGACGATGGGGGTCTTCGTCTACCTGCCCCTCGTGCTGCCCCTGACCGCGCTGCCGATCGCGCGCCTGGCCGAACAGCATCTGCACCCCCGCAGGGCGGCCCGGCTGCTCACCACCGTCGCCGTCATCCTCGCTTCCTGCAGCCTGCTGTGCCTCGGACTGCTGGTGGTCGTGGGCACTGCCCAGCTGCCCGGCAACCCGCTGCCCGACGGCTGGTCCGACGACGAGGTCCGCGAGGCCGTACCGCACGACGCGTTCGCGGGCAAGGCGTCCATCCTGGCGCTCGTCGTGGTGGCCGCGGCCTGCGGATTCACCGTCCACCGCCACTTCCGCTTCCGGTCCCGGGCCCACCGGGCGCTCCGCGGACTGGGGCGGGCCGGCGACGTCGCCGTGCTGCCCGACGCCGTCCCGTACGCCTACGCGCTCCCCGGCTCCCCGGGGCGGGTGATGGTCTCCACGGCCATGCTCGCCTGCCTCGAACCGGCCGAGCGCCGGGCGCTGTTCGCCCATGAGCGGGCCCACCTGACCGGGCGTCATCACCGGCTGCTGCTCGCGACCCGGCTGGCCGGCTGCGTCAACCCCCTGCTGTGGCCGTTGCTCGGGGCCCTGGTCTACAGCACGGAGCGCTGGGCGGACGAGGAGGCGGCCCGGGTCACCGGCGACCGCCGGCTGACCGCCCGCGCGGTCGGCAAGGCGGCGCTCGTCGCCCGCCCGATGCCCGGCGGAGCGGCCTTCGCCGCCTTCGCCACCGCGGGCCCGGTGCCCCGCCGGGTGGCGGCGCTCCTGGGGCCGGTACCGCCGGACCGGAGTTGGCCCCCGGCCCTCACGCCGGCCGGGGCCGCCGCGCTCGTCGCCGCGGCCGGGACGACCGTCTCCGCACTGTCCTCGCTGAACGCGGCCGTCGCTCTGTTCCTCGTCCTGGAGGCGGCGACCCCGCTGTAGCAGGTGTCCGTTCAGTAATGAGATGCCCCTTTGGCGTACGGTTCTCGTCACGGCAGCCACCCCCGGACTGCCCATCTACTCCGCTGTAGAGTTCATGGACCGCAGGCCCGACCGTGGGCAGAGCCGGGAACGTACCGGCGCGGCGGAGCGGGCCCCACCCCTCCACACAGTGGCTGGAACCACCCAGCCGGACAGGAGCCACGCGTTGTATGCCAGTACGGGCCCTTCGGGGCCTGACCTTCGCCCTCCGGGGCCTGACTTCCACCGCATCCGGCCCGCCGCCGACGAGGCGGCCACGGCCCGGCCCGGACGCCGCTCCCACGGGGCGGGAAACCGGTGATCGCCGCGCTGTTCGGCCTCCTGGCCGTCTTCGTCCTGACCGCGGGAACCGGCTACTTCGTGGCCCAGGAGTTCGCCTACGTCTCGGCCGACCGCCTCACCCTCTCGCGCGAGGCGGCGGCCGGTGACAAACGGGCCGCCCGCGCCGTGAAGGTGCTGGAGCGTCTCTCGTTCATGCTCTCCGGGGCACAGCTCGGCATCACCGTCACCGGGCTGATCGTCGGCTTCCTCGCCGAGCCGTCCGTCTCCACGCTGCTGCGGCCCGCCCTCAGCGGCACCGGCGTACCCGACGGCGTGGTCTCCGGCATCTCCGTCGTGCTGTCCTTCGTGGTGGCGACCGTCATCCAGATGGTCCTGGGTGAACTCGCCCCGAAGAACCTGGCCCTCGCCATCCCGGAGCGGATGGCGAAGTCCCTGGCCGCCTCCACTCTGATCTACCTCCGGGCCGTCGGCCCGGTGATCCGTATCTTCGACAGCGCCGCCAACCGGCTGCTGCGCCGGATCGGCATCGAACCCGTCGAGGAACTGCACCACGGCGCCACCCTGGAGGAGCTGGGCCACCTCATCGGCGAATCCCACGAACAGGGCGAGCTGCCCGCCGCCACCGCCGAACTGATCGACCACGCCCTGGAGTTCTCCGAGCGGACCCTGGGCGAGGTGATGATCCCGCGCGCCGACGTGGCGTTCGTCCGCCGCGACGCCCCCGCCACCGAGGCCGTCGAGCTGATCGCCCGGCACGGGCACTCCAACTACCCGGTGCTCGGGGACCACCCGGACGACCCGGCCGGCGTCATCGGCGTACGGGAGCTGATGCGGCTGCCCGCCGCCGACGTCGCGAGCACCACCGTCGGCTCCCTGGCCCGCCGCCCCCTCCTGCTGCCGGAACTGCTCAAGCTCCCGGCGGCGGTCGCGCAGATGCGGGAGCGGGACGACGAGTTCGCCGTGGTCCTGGACGAGCACGGCGGTCTCGCCGGGATCGTCACGTACGAGGACATCGCCGAGGAGCTCGTCGGGGACATCGCCGACGAGTCCGACACCGTCGTCGAACTCGCGGTCGCCGACGGCTCCGGCTGGATCGTGGACGCCGGCCGCCGCCTCGACGAGATCGAGGAGGCCACCGGGATCGAACTGCCCCAGGAGAGCGACGACTACGACACCCTGGCCGGACTGATCATCGACCGGCTGGGCCGCTTCCCGACGGTGGGGGACCGGCTGACGGTCTCCGGTGTCCGGATCGCCGTCCGCTCGCTGGACCGGCACGTCGCCGAGTACGTCCGCATCGAGCGCGAGGACCGCACCGCTGAGCCCGATCGGACCGCCGACGCCGATCGCACCGGACAGGAGCCGCAGGCATGAGCTTCCCCCTGGCCCTCTTCGTGACCGTCCTGCTGCTGATCGGCAGCGGCTTCTTCGTCGCCGCCGAATTCGCCCTGGTCGCCTCCAAACGACACCGTATGGAACAGGCCGCCGCTCGCGGGCAGCGCGGTGCCAAGGCCGCGCTCGCCGGAATGCGCGAACTGTCGCTGATGCTGGCGGGCGCCCAGCTCGGCATCACCATCTGCACCCTGGGCCTCGGCTCCGTCTCCAAGCCGGCCATCTCGCACGAGCTGGACCCGCTGCTGGAGAAGCTCGGACTGCCCGCGGCCCTCAGCTACGGCATCGCCTTCGCGCTCGCCATGATCGTCGTCGTCTTCCTGCACATGGTCGTCGGCGAGATGGCCCCCAAGTCCTGGGCCATCGCCCACCCCGAGCGCTCCGCGATGCTGCTGAGCCCGGCCTTCCGGGCCCTGGTCAACGCCGTACGGCCGCTGATCCGGCTGATGAACTGGATCAGCAACGGCCTGGTGCGGCTCTGCCGGGTCACCCCGCGCGACGAGCTGACCTCGGTGCACAACCGGGACCAGCTCACCCACCTCATCGAGGAGTCCGAGCGGCTGGGGCTGATCAGCCACGGCGACTCCGGCCTGATGACCCGGTCCCTGACCGAACCGCAGGCCCCGGTCTCCACTCTCCGGATCCCGGCCGAACGGATCGCGACCGTCCCGGCCGACGCGGGACTCGACGAGGTCCTGGCCACCGCCGCCGACGCCGACCGCACCCGCCTGCTGGTACGGGACGGGGAGGAGGTCCTCGGATCGGTGCACGCCCGGGACGCCCTCGTGGCCCGCGCCGGAGGCCGGGCGGTCCTCGCCCGGGACCTGGCCCGCCCGGTCCCGGAACTCGCCCCGGACGCCACCGCGGCGCACGCGGTGGAGCAGTTGCGCGAGCGGCGCGCGACGATCGCCGTCGTACGGGACGGGGAGGGCCGGATCACCGGACTGGTCAGCCTGGACGACCTGCTCGCCAGGCTGCTGCACCCGCCGACGGCCGCCTGAGCGGCGCTACGGGTCCCGACGCTCGGTCGTCTCCCCGCGGATCACCCGGGGAGTCGGCCGGGCGTCGTCGTTCGCGGCGCCAGGGCCGGTGCCCGGGGGAGCGGGCTGCGGGGTGTCCTGCTCCTTGAGGGCCCGCTTCTCGCTCTTGAGGATGCGGGCGGCCTTGCCGGCGGACCGAACCAGATCCGGCAGCCTCTTGATGCTCAGGACCACCACGATCACAAGAAGAACGAGGGTGAGTTCGCCGATCCCCAACATGGCTGCTGCTTTCTCTGGAGCCGTCTACGACGGAGATAATCTACAGGTCTGTAGAGCAGGTCCGCCCCGACGAACTCGATCAGATCAAGGAGCACTTCGTCGACGTGGCCCGCCGCGCCCCGCGCCCCGCCGGCGGCTCGGACCCGGAGCCGGAACGAGGCGGAACGCCGTGTTGAGGACATGGTCGGCCACATCGCGCGATGGCTTGTCCGTGAGGTCGGTGAGCAGCCGGGCCAGCAGGTCGAGGAGGAACGGCGAGCCCATGACGTACCGGTTGAGGACCGGCTGGAAGCCCGAGCGGCTGAAGACCAGGTCGGCCGCGGTGTTGCCGAGCCGGTAGTAGCGGCCCCAGCGGCGGTTCATCTCCACCGGGTAGCCGCGCAGTACCTGTTCGCGGCGGGGGCCTTGGGGGTGCGCCAGGGCGAGGGCCGCGGTCTCGGCGGCCACCTCGCCCGCCTCCATCGCCTGGGCGATGCCCTCGCCGTTCCAGGGGCTCACCATCCCGCCGGAGTCGCCGACCAGCAACAGCCCCCGGGCGTACAGCGGATGGCGGTTGAAGCCGAGGGGCAGGGCGGCGCTGCGCACCGGGCCCTCCGCGTTCTCCTCGCGCAGCCCCCACTGCTCCGGGGTGCGGGCCAGCCACTGGTCCAGGGTGGCGCGCAGGTCCGCCTTGCCGTGCCGCCGGTGGGGAAGCGCTCCGAGCCCGACGTTGACCCGGCCGTCGCCCATCGGGAAGATCCAGCCGTAGCCGGGAAGGTACGGGCCCCCGTCCGGGAAACGGAGGTCGGCCCACAGCTCCAGGTACTCCTCCCGGGAGCGTTCGGGGCTGCGGTAGTAGCGCCGGGCGGCGGTCGCGATCTGCCGTCGCGGGTCCCGCTCCAGGCCCAGCGCCAGGGCGAGGCGGGCGGACGCCCCGTCGGCGGCGATGACGACCGGCGCGCGGAAGCCGGCCGGCTCCGGCACGTCCGGGGAGTCCGAGGACGCGACGACCCCGGTGACCCGGCCCGCCCGGTCCGTCAGCGGCCGCTCCGCCTTCCAGCCGCTGTACAGCCGGGCCCCCGCCGCCACCGCGTGCCGGGCCAGGATGTCGTCGAAGTCGTGCCGGCTGCGGGAGAGGCCGAAGTCCGGGTAGCGGCCCAGCGACGGCCACTCGATGTGCACCCGGTGCTTCCCGGCCACCCAGCGCATCCCGCGCGAACGCGTCCAGCCCGGTGCGGTGATGTCGACGCCCATCCGGATGAGCTGGTGCACCGCCCGCGGGGTGAGACCGTCGCCGCACACCTTCTCCCGGGGGAAGCGGGCCTTCTCCAGCAGGATCACGTCGACTCCGGCCCGTGCCAGGTGGTACGCGGCCGAGGAGCCGGCCGGGCCCGCCCCCACCACGATCACCTGGGCGTCCGTATCCGTACGGGACTCCTCCCGTGCGCCCGCGTCCGTCGGCTGCTCCCGCATGACCACCCCTTCGTCAACGGCCGTTGCCTGCCGGGGCGGCAGCCCCGGGCAACATCATCGATCAGGAAGGGCCGGGGCGGTACCCGGCGTCCGGACAACGGGGATGGCGGGGGCGGGCCGCCCGTCCGGTGCGTCAGCCCTCGCCGCCCCGGGCCGCCGCCGCGGCGACCTGGTGCAGCGTCCGTCCCGTACGGGCGGACCGGGCGTGGTACGGGTCGGGCGAACCGGGCCGGCCGCGAACGGCGAGGCGGTCGTTGGCCTTGATCAGCAGCCAGGCCTCATGGCCGCCGCTGTCCGGCTCGTCGCCCTTCTGGATGCGGGTGAGCGCGAACTCGCCGTGCAGCTTCGACCCGTACAGCCAGAACGTCGCGTGACCCAGCTCCAGGGACTCGGAGAAGGGGACGGAGTCGCCCTGCCCGTCGTGTCCGAGCGGCCGGTAGGTGCCCTGGTCCCAGACGATGACCGTGCCGCTGCCGGACTCGCCCCGGGGGATGACCCCCTCGAACTCGCGGTACTCCAGAGCGTGATCCTCCGTCGGCACGGCGAGCCGGCGGTCGCTGGGGTTCTCCGAAGGTCCGCGAGGCACCGCCCAGGACTTCAGTACGCCGTCGACCTCCAGCCGGAAGTCGAAGTGCAGCCGTCGCGCGTCATGGATCTGCACGACGAAGTGGGGCCGCGGTGTGCCGTCGTTCTCCACGTCGTGCTCCCTTCGCCGCCCGGTCCGTATCTCCACTCTGCCGCCGCCCCGGGGGAACCGCACGACGGGGCCGCTGCCTTCAGGTGCATATGCCAACGGGGCATGCCGTTCCTTCTCCGGTCCGGACCAAGTTATTGACGGCTCCTGTGGCACTCCCTTAAATCAAGAATTGAAATATGCGCCCGAGGTGATCGCCCCAACCGTTCACCTCTCGGCGTTGACCTGTCATGCGCATGCCCTCCATCTGTATGTCCCCCCACGCGAAGTGATGTGATGACCGTGCACCCCACGCACTCCACGGCGCGCAGCGTCTCCCGGCGCCGCCGCGTCGCCCTCTACGCGGCCTCGCTGCTCTGCTGTTCCGCCATCCTCACCGCACTCCCCGGCGGAGCCTCCGCCGCGCCCGCAGGCGACTCCCCGGCCCCCGTGCCAGGAACCATGGCCGTCGCCTTCGAGGACCAGTTCGACGGGCCGGCCGGCGCCGGTGTCGACGGCGGCAAGTGGCAGATCGAGACCGGCGACAACGTCAACAACCACGAGCGGCAGTACTACACGCCGGGCAACGACAACGCCGCGCTCGACGGCCAGGGCAACCTCGTGATCACCGCCCGGAAGGAGAACCCGGGCAACTACCAGTGCTGGTACGGGGCGTGCGAGTACACCTCGTCCCGGCTCAACACGTCCGGGAAGTTCGCCGCCGCCTACGGCCATGTCGAGGCCCGGATCAAGATCCCGCGCGGCCAGGGCATCTGGCCCGCGTTCTGGATGCTCGGGGACGACTTCGGCAACGTCGGCTGGCCGAACAGCGGCGAGATCGACATCATGGAGAACGTCGGCTTCGAGCCCGGCACGGTCCACGGCACCCTGCACGGCCCCGGCTACTCCGGCTCAGGTGGGATCGGCGCCGCGTACACGCTTCCCAACGGGCAGGCGTTCGCCGACGACTTCCACACCTTCTCCGTCGACTGGGCGCCCGACTCCATCACCTGGTCCGTCGACGGCAACGTCTTCCAGCGGCGCACCCCCGCCGATCTGGGCGGCAACCAGTGGGTGTTCAACAAGCCCTTCTTCCTCATCCTGAACCTCGCGGTCGGCGGCTACTGGCCCGGCGACCCCGACGGCTCCACCCGGTTCCCGCAGCAGATGGTCATCGACTACGTCCGGGTGACGACGTCGTGACGGCCGACGGCTGACCGGGAGCCCTGAAACGTGGACGGCGGCAGAGGTGCTCCTGCCGCCGTCCACCCATCCACATCCCCCGTCCACCCGCCCGCCCCGTCCGGCACGAGAAGCGGAATAGCATGATCCTCATGGAACAGCGCACACTCGGCAGGACCGGCCGTGACGTCTCGGTCGTCGGACAGGGCACCTGGCAGCTCGGCGGTGACTGGGGCGAGGTCGCGGAGGACGACGCGTTCGACGTCCTCGACGCGGCCGTCGAATCCGGCGTCACCTTCTTCGACACCGCGGACGTGTACGGGGACGGCCGCAGCGAACAGCTCATCGGCCGCTACCTCAAGAACCGCCCCGACGCGGACGTCTTCGTCGCCACCAAGATGGGCCGCCGCGCCGACCAGGTGCCGGAGAACTACGTCCTGGACAACTTCCGTACCTGGAACGACCGTTCCCGGGCCAACCTCGGCACCGACACGCTCGACCTCGTACAGCTGCACTGCCCGCCCAGCAGCGTCTACTCCTCCGACGCCGTCTACGACGCCCTGGACACCCTGGTCGCCGAGCAGCGGATCGCCGCCTACGCGGTGAGCGTCGAGACCTGCGCCGAGGCTCTCGCCGCCATCGCACGCCCCGGCGTCGCGAGCGTGCAGATCATCCTCAACCCGTTCCGCCTGAAGCCGCTCGACGAGGTCCTCCCGGCGGCCGCCGCCGCGGGCGTCGGCATCATCGCCCGGGTCCCCCTCGCCTCCGGCCTGCTCTCCGGCAAGTACACCGAGGACACCGTCTTCGGCCCCGAGGACCACCGCACGTACAACCGGCACGGTGAGGCGTTCGACCAGGGCGAGACGTTCTCCGGCATCGACTACGCCACCGGCGTCGCCGCCGCGGCCGAGTTCGCCGGGCTGGCCCCGGAAGGCGCCACCCCCGCGCAGACCGCGCTGCGCTGGATCATCCAGCAGCCGGGCGTCACCAGCGTGATCCCCGGGGCGCGTTCGGTGGAACAGACCCGCGCCAACGCAGCTGCCGCCGCCCTGCCGCCGCTGCCGCAGAGCACGCTGGACGCCGTGCGGGAGCTGTACGACCGGTCGATCCGCGGGGAGGTCCACGGCCGCTGGTGACGGCGACGGGCCAAGGGGCGGCGAGCGGGACTCAGTCGTCCTGCTCGTCCTCCCCGTCCCCGTCCCGGTCTCTGTTCCTGTCCCCGTTCCCGTTCCCGTTCCCGTCCCTGTCGACGTCCTGCTGCCGCGTGCCCTGCTGCTGATCGCCGTCCCCGACGTCCTGCGAAGGAGCCGAAGGAGCCGAGGGGGTCGACGGGGTCGAGGACGGGCTCTGGTCCGGTGTACCGGCGGAACTGGAGTCCGGGGAGAACAGGATCATCCCCAGATACACGGCGGCCAGGAACGTCGCCGTGCCCGCGATGGCGCTGGCCACCCTGGGGCGCCGCCGGATCGCCTCGCGAGTACTGCGACGGCGGGCCGGAGCCGAACGGGCCGGCGCCTGCCGTCTGCGCCCCGTGGGCCCCGGGAGCCGGTACGTCGTCGGGCCGACCGGTGCGGACGGGGCCGCGGGAGAGGGCTTCGGGGCCATGGGTGCGGTCGCCCGGTGCGACGTGGGCGTCTGCGCGGGGAGCGGCTCCGGCCGGCCGCGCCAGGCGTCGGTGCGGAACCAGTCGGAGACCTGCTGCGCGGTGGGCCGCTCCTCGGGCTGTTTGGCCAGCAGCCCGAGCAGATACGCGTCGAAGGCGGCGGAGATCTCCACCCCGCGCTGCCGCAGTGGGACCGGTGGGGTGTCGACATGCTGGTACAGCGTCGCGGTCGCCGTGTCGGAGCGGAACGGGGGCTGCCCGAGCAGCAGTTGATAGACGACGCAGCCCAGGGAGTACATGTCGGAGGCCGAGTCGGCGGTACGCCCCAGGGCGCGCTCGGGGGCCAGGTAGAGGCTGGTGCCGACGATGTGACCGGCCGTCGTCAGCGCGGTGGAGGGATCGTCGACGAACTGGGCGATCCCGAAGTCGCCGATCTTCACCGAACCGTCCGCGTCCAGCATGAGGTTGCCCGGCTTGATGTCGCGGTGGACGATCCCCTGGCGGTGCGCGGCGGCAAGGCCGGCGGCCGCCTGACCGGCGATCCGGGCGACCAGTTCGGGATGGACGCGCTCCTGGGCGGCCAGCAGGTCGCCGAGGCTCTGCCCCTCGACCAGCTCCATCACCAGGAAGAACCGGTCCTCCCAGGCGCCGAAGTCGAACACCGCCACCAGGTGCGGGTGGCTCAGCCGGGCGGCGGTCTGGGCCTCCAGCCGGAAGCGGGCGGTCGACGAGGCGTCCGCCTGGTCCCCCAGCAGGAGCTTCACGGCCACGGCGCGTCCCAGCACCTCGTCCGTGGCGCGCCACACCTCGCCCATGCCGCCACGACCGATGGGGGATACCAATCGGTACCGACCAGCTACCAGCACCTGTACACCTATCTCGAATGGTGGCCCGCTCCGGCTGTCGGCACCCCGGGGCACCCGGTCTCCGGCGGAGTCCTGGGCGGTGCGGCGAACGACATGATCAGGATATCGGTCCGGCGGAGCCCGGATGCCCCGACGGCCCCTTCACCGGGCCCGGCTGACGGCCCGCCACGCATTCCGGCCCGCGCCATGTGCGCGGACGCCGTCGCGGCCGGGGCGTTTCCCGGGTGCCGGACCGTCCGCCGGAACACCTCTCCGGTCAGCCCTGAACGCTCCCGGGGCCCGGCCGGTCCCGGTCGCCCGCCGCGCGGCCCACGGACTCCACCAGCGGCAGCACCCGGTGCGCCACCCGCTCGCGCAGCGCCACATCGGTCCGGGTCCTGACGACCCCCGGCAGCTGGATCAGCCGCTGGATCACGTCCTCCAGGTGCCCGTTGTCCCGGGCGACGACGCGGGTCAGCAGATCGCCGCCGCCCGTCGTCGAGAACGCCTCGATGATCTCGGGCACGGCCGCCAGCGCGTCACCCACCTCGACGAGATGCCCCTGGGTGACCTCCAGGTGGACGAAGGCCAGCACGGGGTGGCCGAGCGCGGCGGGGGAGAGGGTCGGACCGGTGCCGGTGATCACGCCGTCCCGCTCCAGGCGGTCCAGCCGTGCCTGCAGGGTGCCGCGGGCCACGCCGAGGATGCGCGCGTACTCACGGACGCTGGTGCGCGGCTGCTCGATCAGCAGGCGCAGGATCCGGGTGTCGAGAGCGTCCACCGCCATGATCCGCCGATCTCCTTCCGAGCCGTCCTGTCCGGCCCCGACTGTACCCAGGGTGAGGGGGCCGTCCCGGACCGTCGAGGCGGCGGCAGGCGCACCACCCCTCATCCGCGGCTGTCCGTCACCCGCGGTCCTCCGTGATCCGCGAGTGTCCGGCACCCGTCACCCGGACGACGACGACAGGACAGCCATCACCACGACCGTCAGACCGAACTGGGCCACGGCCGCCGCCCAGAACCGCCCCCAGCACAGGGCCAGCCCGATCGCCGCCAGCACGCCCCCGCTCCACAGCAGCTCCGTCATCGGGAGGACGGGGTCCTCACCGTTGTGCGCCGCGGCCCAGCCCTGCATACCGACGGCCAGCCAGGCGCCGCCGCCCACCAGGAGGTCGAGCGGTAAGAGGCCCAGGAACACCAGAAGGTTAGATGTGCCGGTGCGCGGCTCGCGCCGCCGCCCGAGCCCGGCCGGGCGTACACCCATGTCTCTGTCCAGGTCCATGTCGGGATCCTGCGCCGGGGAGGCTCTCCGGGGGATGAGTACGCGTACTCATCCCCCGGATGGTCCGTTGGCATGCTGATGGCCGACCTGCCGACCATTCCACTGGTCCATTGGTACAGGATATTCCTCCCGGTTTGATCCAAGCGCCCGCCGGATGCTGCAATGGTGGCGTCGATGGCGCTGCGGACTTCCGCGGCGCCTTTTTCATGCGAGTTCTGCGGCGGCGCGGAAGGGGTGGAAGCGTGCTGAAGAGGGTGTTCGTGGCGCCGGACCCGGGGCGGGTCCGGCTGCGCTTCGCCTCCCGTGCCGTGCTCGGCATCGGTCTCGCCGTCGCGCTGTGCGGGCTCGTCGGGCATTCCCTCGTCGCGGCCATCACCGGCGGCCTCGCGGCTCTGCTCGCCCTCTTCACCGTGACCGACCCGACGGTGCGCGGGCAGGCGGTCACCACCGCCCTTCTCCCCGCCGCCGGTCTGCCCGTCCTCGCCGTCGCGGCGGTCCTGCACGACCAGCCCCTCGCCCGGGACCTGATCTTCCTCGCCGTGATGGGTACGGGCGTGTACGCCCGGCGCTGGGGACCGCGCGGTCACGCGCTGGGCGTCTTCGCCTTCATGATGTTCTTCGCCGCCCAGTTCCTGCACACCGAGCCCGGCCAGCTGCCCGAGCTGTACGCCGCCGTGGCGCTGTCCCTGTGTGCCTCGTCCATCGTGCGCTTCGGCCTGTGGTGCTACGAACGACGGCTGCCGCTCCCCGCCCAGCCCGCTCCGCCGGAGCTCCGGGGCCGGCTGCGCGTCACCACCCGGCAGGCCGTCCAGGCCACCCTGGGCGGGGCCTTCGCGCTCGGCATCGGGCAGGTCCTGTCCGACGAGCGGTGGTACTGGGCGGTCGGCGCCACCTGGTGGGTCTTCGTCAACACCACCTCGCGCGGCGAAACGCTCGTCCGCGGATTCCGCCGCGTCCTCGGGACCGTCATCGGCATCGTCTCCGGCTTCGCCGTGGCCATCCCGCTCGACGGTGCCGCCGTCCCGACCGCCCTCGTCGTCGCGATCGGCGTCTTCGGCATCTTCTACTCGGCGGCCGTCTCGTACAGCTGGATGATGTTCTTCGTGACCCTGATGGCCGGCATGCTCTACGGCGCGCTGGGCGTCCTGGGCGCCGCCCTGCTCTGGCTGCGCGTCGCGGAGACCGCCGTCGGCGCGCTCGGCGCCGTCCTCGCCGTGCTGCTGGTCCTCCCCGTCACCACCCACGCCATCACCGACGCCTGGATCCAGAAGGCGCTGCGGTGCGTCCACGCCTGCACGGCCGAGGCGGCCGACCGGCTCGCCGGGTCCACGCTCGCCGACCCCGCCCCCCGCGTCGCCGAACTGGAGATGCTGCTCGGCCGGGTCCGGCTCTCCCTCGCTCCGCTGGTGCACCCCCTGAGCCCGCTGCCGGCCCGCAAGGCGCGCGCCCGCCAGGTGATCGCGCTGCTGGACGACTGCGTACGGGAGGTGCGGGGGCTGGCCTCCATCGCCGCCGACCCGGACGCCTCGCACGACGCGCGGCTGTCGGCCGCGTGCTCCCGGGTGGAGGCGGCCGTCGAGGCCCTGACCGCGCCCGAGGGCCCTCGGGGCTTCCACCTGCCCGAGCTGCCCGGCGTCGCCGTGGACCCGGCCCTGGCCCACCTGCACGGTCTGGAGCGGGCGCTCGCCGGACTCGTCAGCCCGCTGAGCCACGCTCCCGGAGCTGCGGCCACCAACGCCTGACCTTCGGAGGCGGCACCCTTCCCCGCACCGTCGAGGCGCTCCTTTTGCCCGTGCATGTCCGCCATGGCAGCCTTGCCCGTAAGGGGAGAAACAAGGCGAGAGTTCGTTGCCGCCGTCCTCCACCGGGCGGTGGCCCGAGCATGTGGAGATGGACAGCGTGGCAACATCCCTGCAGCACCAGCCGCATCCCGGACACGACCACGCGCACGGCGAAGGCTGTGGGCACGTGGCGGTCCCTCACGACGATCACGTCGACTACGCGCACGACGGTCATCTGCACCGTGAGCACGAAGGCCACACGGACGAGTGCGAGGCCGCCGGGCATCACGAGCATGCCGGCCACGACCACGTCCACGGTGAGAGCTGCGGGCACGTGGCGGTCCCGCACGGCGACCACCTGGACTATGTGCACGACGGCCACCGTCACGCGGCTCACGCCGGCCACTGGGACGACCACTGACCCCGTCCCGGGTCGGCTGAAGGCGACGGCCGCTCACCCGGTGAGCGGCCGTCCGTCCCGTACGGTGAAGCCCCGGATTGGTCTGGACCGCAGCGGCCTGCCTGCTACCGTCACCCGTGAAGATCGCGGCGATGGTGAAGAGGGGTAGCGCGATGAGCGGCAACAGCGCCGGGCGGGCATTCTTGGGGTCGTTCACCTCGGCGGGCGGGCTCGGCGTCACCGCCGCGTCCGTGGACCGGGAGACCGGAGCCCTGACCGTCCTCGGGTCCACGGACGCCGTGCCCGACCCCTCCTTCCTCGCGGTCGGCCCCCGTGAGAGCGGCACGGTCCTGTACGCCGCCGGGGAGAGCGCCCCGGGCGTCGCCGCCGCCTTCACCGTCGACGAGGACGTACCGACGCTCCTGGCCCCGGCGCAGGCTGTCGACGGGGACGCGCCCACCCACCTCGCGCTCGTCGCGAACCACCTGGTCACCGCCAACTACACCTCCGGCAGCGTCACCGCCCTGCCGGTCCTCGCCGACGGGTCGCTCGGGGCGGCGGCCTCGGTGCTCCGGCACGAGGGCAGCGGCCCCGACGCCGGCCGCCAGGAGGCCCCGCACGCCCACCAGGTCCTCGCCGACCCCTCCGGGAACTGGCTGGTCAGCGTGGACCTCGGCACCGACTCCGTACGCGTCTGCGCCCTGGACCCCGCCACCGGCGCCCTGCGGCTGCACGGCGAGACGGCGCTGCGCCCGGGCACCGGCCCGCGCCACTTGGCCTTCCACCCCTCGGGCGCTCTCGCCTACGTCCTGGGCGAGCTGGAGCCGGTCCTCACCGTGTGCCGCTGGGACGCGGCGACGGGCCGCCTCGACGTGCTCGGGGAGACCCCGGTGCTGCCCGAGCACGAGACGGCCGACGAGGCGGTGCGCACCTACCCGTCCGAGGTGGTCGTCGCCCGCGACGGGCGCTTCCTGTGGACCGCCAACCGCGGGCACGACAGCATCTCCGTGCTCACCCTCGACGAGAGCGGCGAGAAGGCGGCCCTGGTGGCCACCGTCGGCTGCGGTGGCCGCTGGCCGCGCGACCTCACCCTCGGCCCGAGCGGGCAGTGGCTGTACGCGGCCAATGAGCACTCGGGGAACGTCAGCTGGTTCGCCGTGGACGCCGAGACGGGCATCCCCCGGCACGCGGGCTCGGTCGAGGCTCCCGCGGTCTCCTGCGTCGTCTTCGTCTGACCCCGGCGCTTCCCTCGCCCGGCCACGGCGGCCCGGGAACAGCGCGGCGGGCCCGGACCGGGGATTTCTCCTCCGGTTCGGGCCCGCCGCGCTGTCCGGCTTCCCGAGCCGCCGCCCGACGGCGACGGCGTCCGGTCAGTGCGCCTGAGCTCCCTGGGTTCCCTGCGGCGTCGCCGGCGTGATGCCCAGCGTCGTGGCGTACAGGGACAGCACGAGCTTGCCGATCGCCGGGTAGGCGCCCAGCGGCTCGGCCGTCGCGCAGCCCGCCTCCTTCGCGGCGGCGTCCAGCAGGCCGGGGTCGATCTCCGGGCCCACCAGGTACGGCGCCAGCGCCAGCTGTGCGGAGCCGGAGCCCTGCAGCTGCTCCGCGATCGAGGCGACCGAGCCCTCCACGTCCAGCGCGGCGGCCATCACCGGCACGGCGAGCCGGGCGGCCAGCAGCATGCCGGTGATCCCCGCGGCCTGGACGGCCTCCTCGCCGCCCACGGTGGCCAGCACGATGCCGTCGGCGGCCGTGGCGACGGTGAACAGCCTGGCGCGGTCGGCGCGCGCGAGACCGGCCTCCGACAGCCGTACGTGCAGGGCCTCGGCGAGCAGCGGGTGCGGGCCGAGCACATCGGTCAGCTCGGCCTGCGTACCGCTGTCCAGCACGGCCTGCCGTATCCGCCGGATCAGCGCGCTGTCCGGACCCGCGAGCAGCGGGACCACGACGGCGGACGGGCCGGTGGGCTCGGCGACCTCACGGCCCGCCGCGACAGCCTGCTCGAAGCGCGCGACGCGCTCGGCGGCGTTGTGGGCGAGAACGGTGGCAAGGGTCGGGTACTCGGCATCGTCGCCGTCGAGATAACCGATCCGGGCGTTGAGGCCGGGCAACTCGGAACGGGCGATGCTGATCACTTCCTCGGCCAGGCTGCGCGTGGCCGGGGAAGGGGTACCGGGAACGGCGAGAACGAGCGCGGCAGCGCCCTCGGGTGCGACCACGGGCTCCGGGCGGCGGTGCCGTCCGGACTGGCGAGGTCGCGGCATTCGTACAGGCAGGCCGGAAGCGGGCCCAGTGGGGGTGCTCATGGCGCCGCATGCTACTGGTTTTACCTGCCCCTCTGTTCGGGGAGGGGCAGGTCGAGCGTTAACTATCCGCTTATGTCCGATGAGTGATGTACCACCGGAGTGTCCCTGTCTGTCGGCTCGCTGTTCACCCGGTTCCGCCCGTCCGCCCTTCTCCCGTCACTCCGACCGGGGCTCGTCGCGCACCACCGAATCCGCGCGCTGTCCGGTCTCCTGCTCCAGGGGGACGAACAGCATGGTCGGGTGACGCGGCAGGCGCAGATCCCCGGCCGCCAGAGCGTGCGCGATCCGGAGTGCGCCCGTCAGTGGATCGCCCGACGCGACGGTCACCCGGGCCCCCGGCAGCAGCCGCGCCAGCTCCTCGCGCAGAGGTGCGAGCAGCGGCTCGCCCATCCGGAACAGGCCGCCGGTCAGGGCCACTTCGCCGACCCCGTCGCCCTCGTCCGGATCACCGTCCGGTCCGGCGGGCGCCGGGCACACGGCCGCCGCCGCCTCGGCGACATGGCCCGCGGCCTGTCGCATAATGCCGGCGGCGACGGGATCCGCTCCGGCGCACGCCGCCACCTCCGGGGCGAACGAGGCCAGCACGGCGGGCCGGTCGGAGCGCGGATAGAGCAGCCCCGGCAGCTCCTCCGCCGGCCCGAACACGGCCCGCAGCCGGTCCAGCAGCGCGGCGGAACCGCCACGCCGCCCGTCATGGGCCCGCATCGCCGCGTCCAGCCCGGCCCGGCCGATCCACGCGCCGCCGCCACTGTCACCCAGAAGATGACCCCACCCGTCGGCCCTGTGCCACTCCTTCAGGTCCGTGCCCAGGGCGATCATGCCCGTGCCGCCCGCGACGACCGCGCCGGGGCGCTGTCCCACCGCGCCCGCGTAGGCCGTCACCGCGTCGGCGGCCAGTGCCACCCGACGTACCCCGAGGGCGTCCGCGAGCGCGCCGGGAAGCTCCGCCCGCAACCGGTCGCCCAGCGTGGCCATCCCGGCGGCCCCGATCGCCACCGCCGCGACCGCACCCGCCGAAGCGCCGCCGGCCGGAGTACCGAGCGCCCGGGCGGCGTCGCGCCCGGGGCCGGTCGGCGTGGCAGCCGACGCCCGGTCCAGCAACTCCCGGGCGGCGGGCAGCAGCTGATCCAGCAGATGCCCGGCGTCGATGCCACCCGGACCCGTCCGCACCGGCTCGGCACAGACCGTCGTCGCGAGAGGCCCCGGCTCCTCCACCCGGCCGAGCGCCACCCGCAGCCCGGAGCCCCCGGAGTCGACCCCGAGGACATAGGCACCGGGACCCGCCGGGTCGCCGGCCGGCCCGGCGTGCGTCGCGGCCGGCCCGGCGTACGTCACGGAAGCCGCCAGTCCACCGGCCGCGCTCCCTGGCGCTCCAGCAGTTCGTTGACCCGGCTGAACGGCCGCGAACCGAAGAAGCCCCGGTCCGCGGACATGGGGGAGGGGTGCGAGGACTCGATCGCCGGGTACTCGCCCAGCAGCGGGCGCAGATTACGGGCGTCACGCCCCCACAGGACCGACACCAGCGGGGTGCCCCGGGCCACCAGCGCCTTGATGGCCTGCTCGGTCACTTCTTCCCAGCCCTTGCCCCGGTGGGCGGCGGGCCGCCGCGGCGCGGTGGTCAGTGCCCTGTTGAGCAGCAGCACCCCCTGCCTGGTCCACGGAGTGAGATCACCGTTGGACGGCCGGGGCAGCCCGAGGTCCCCGTGCAGCTCCCGGAAGATGTTCTCCAGGCTGCCCGGCAGCGGCCGGACGTCGGGGGCCACCGCGAAGCTCAGCCCGATCGCGTGTCCCGGGGTGGGATACGGATCCTGGCCGACGACCAGCACTCTCACCTCCTCGAACGGCTGCTGGAACGCCCGCAGTACATGAGCCCCTGAGGGCAGATACGTGCGTCCCGCCGCGATCTCCGCGCGGAGGAAGTCGCCCATAGCGGCGATGCGTTCGGCGACGGGTTCGAGGGCGTCGGCCCACCCCGGCTCGATGATCTCTTTCAACGGTCGTGCTGCCACGGCCCGCACTCTACTGCTGATACGACCACTCCGATCAACTGCCGTCGGTGCTCCGGCCGGCCACCCGTCAGCCGAGCGCCACCGCCCGTACGCACAGGACGTCCGGCAGATGGGAGGCGAGCTGCTGCCAGCTGTCCCCGTCGTCCGCGCTGGCGTACAACTCGCCGTTGCGGTTGCCGAAGTAGACCCCGGCGGGATCCGCGTCGTCGGTGCACAGCGCGTCCCGCAGCACCGTCCCGTAGTGCGCCCCGTCCGGCAGGCCCTCGGAGAGCGGCTCCCAGGTGCGTCCCGCGTCGGTCGTACGGAACACCCGGCAGCGGTGCTCCGCCGGGACCCGGTCGGCGTCGGCGTTGATCGGGAAGACGTATGCCGTGTCGCCGCGGTGCGGGTGCGCGGCGGCGGCGAACCCGAAGTCGGAGGGCAGCCCCGCGCCGATGTCGCTCCAGTGGTCACCGGCGTCGTCGCTGCGGAACACGCCCCAGTGGTTCTGCAGATAGAGCCGGTCCGGGTCGACCGCGTCCCGGGTGACCTTGTGGACGCACTGCCCGAACTCCGGGTCCGGGTCCGGGAGGAAGACCGCGGAGACGCCCTTGTTCGACGGCTCCCAGCTCGCCCCGCCGTCCTTCGTCCGGAACACGCCCGCGGTCGACACGGCGACCGTCACGGCCTTGGCGTCCCGGGAATCGGTCAGGACGGTGTGGAGCCCCTCACCGCCGCCGCCCGGCTCCCACCGCGAGCGGGTCGGGTGCTCCCAGAGGGGACGGACCAGCTCGAACGACTCGCCCCGGTCCTCGGAACGGAACAGCGCGGCCGGTTCCGTGCCCGCGTAGACCACGTCCGGCGCCTCGGGGCCCGCCGGGTGCAACTGCCAGACGCGCTCCAGCGAAGCCCCGGTGGACTTGGGGAACTTCACCGCGGGCTGCCGTGGCTCGACCCAGGTCTCGCCCAGATCGTCCGAGTGGAAGACGGACGGTCCCCAGTGCGCGCTGTCCCCGCCGACGAGGATTCTCGGGGTGTCCCCCCTGGTGTCCACGGCCACCGAGTAGATCGCCTGCGCGTTGAAGTGCGGGCCCGTGATCTCCCAGGTCCCACCACGTCTGCGGCCGATGAAGAGACCCTTGCGGGTGCCTGCGGTGAGCAATACATCGGTCATGGTTCTGGACCTCCCGATACGCCGTTGTGCCGGAACAGTGCCAGTCTGCACCCGGCCACTGACAGTGGCTCGCGCACACGCCCGCCGCCCCCGCCGCAGCCCGCGCCGCCGCCCCAGGGGCGCGGCCCGCGTGCGCGGTTCCCTTGACCGGTGTCCGGCGGCGGCCCTAGCGTCCGAGGATCGTAGAAAGCGCTTGCGGTGCGGTCGGGGACCGTGCCTCCGAGACCCAGGAGCTCCCGTGGTGACCTTCGAAGGACTGCCCGGCGCCGTCGCCGTCTCGCATCTGACCGTCTACGACTGGCCCGCCGCCGACGGGCTGCGCGGGGGCACCCCGCATCTCCACCTGACCTGCTCGGAGGGGTACGTCGTGGTCGGCGGCAGCGGCTCCGTGCAGACCCTCACGGCCACCGGATACCGGGAGAGCCCGCTGACGCCCGGGGCGCTGGTCTGGTTCACCCCGGGCACCATCCACCGCCTGGTCAACGAGGACGGGCTGCGTCTCATCGTGCTGATGCAGAACAGCGGGCTGCCCGAGGCGGGCGACGCCGTGCTCACGCTGCCGCCCGGCAGGCTGACGGATCCGGACGACTACCGCACGGCGGTGGCGCTCCCGGCGGACGCGGGGGAGGCCGTGCAGGAGAAGGCGGCGCGGGCCCGGCGCGACCTCGCGGTGGAGGGGTTCCTCGCCCTGCGCGAGGCCGTGGAGGACGGCGATCCGGAGCCGCTGGCCGCGTTCCACCGGGCCGCCGCCGCGCTCGTCCGTCCCCGTACGGGGGAGTGGCGCACCCGCTGGGAGAACGGGGCCGCCACGGCCGCCGCCGCGACCGCCCACCAGCTCGACACCCTGGACCGGGGCGAGGCCGGCCACCTCGCCGACGCCCGGGTCCACGCCGAACGTCCCTCGGCGTACGGCAGGTTCGGCATGTGCGGCCGCCTGGACGTCTACCGCACCTGAGCCCACCGCGCCGAGCTGCCCCGCCGACCGCCGACCGCCGACAGCCGACCGCTGACCGCCGACCGCTGACCGCCGGGCCCGCCCGTACGGCCGGCCGCCGGGTGCTGACATCCTGGTGGCGGCCGGACAGGAACCGGGGACGGCCGGCGCCGGGGACACCGAGGAGACGACGATGAGCAGCGGGACCGGGATCACGGACGCCGACGGCCACCCGGTGGCGGTCACGGTCACCGCGGGCGGCCCCACCCCGCCCGACCCTGCCGGTCCCGCCCCGGCCGCCGCGGAAGGAGGCTCTGTCCCCCCTTCCCGTATCGGCATCCGCCTCGCACCCCCGACGGGTGAGCTCCTCTGGTCCTGCACCCCCGAGGCGGCCCGCGAACTGGCCGCCGAACTCCTCCGGGCGGCCGAGGAGACCGAGAACGCGCCGGCGGGGCACCCCGTCACGGTCGAGGCGGGCCGGCTGCGCCGCGGTGACGTGCGCGACGGCGACCGGGCCATGACCGTGGAGAGCGCCCGGACCGACGGCTCCACGGTCCACGTCACCTGGAAGTCCGGGGTCGGCCGCACCTGGACCCAGGCCTACGCCGCCGATGCCGCCATCGCCCTCAAGCGGCGACTTCCCGAAGGCCGTTGAGGCCGGTCGTCCGCCCGCTCCGGGCGGTACGGCAGCGCGTGGCCGCGGAGGGCCTGCCGCGTCGGTAGGGTGGCCCGTGATGTTTACCGAACAGGGCCCCACCGTGCGCGAACTGGCTGTCCAGGCGCTCTCCTCGATCGAGCACGGCTACGACCTGCTCGCCCCGAAGTTCGACCACACGCCCTACCGCACCCCGGACCGCGTGCTCGACGCCGTCACCGACGAGGTGCGCCGGCTCGGCCCCTTCGGCACCGGGCTCGACGTCTGCTGCGGCACCGGCGCGGGGGTCGGCGTACTCCGGCAGCTGTGCCGTGAGCGGGTGGTCGGGGTCGACTTCAGCGCGGGCATGCTCGCCGAGGCCCGGGCCGCCTTCCCGCCCGAGGGCGAGCGACCGGCAGTAGAGGGACCGGCGGCAGAGGGACCGGCAGGCGAGGCACCGGTGGCAGAGGGGCCGGCAGTGGACTGGGTGCGGGCCGACGCCCGCTCCCTGCCCTTCGCGCCCGCCTTCGATCTCGCCCTGAGCTTCGGCGCGTTCGGCCATTTCCTGCCCGCCGAACGCTTCGGCCTCTTCGCCGAGGTGTACGGATCGCTGCGGCCGGGCGGGCAGTTCGTCTTTCCGATCGGCGCACCGCCCCCGGTGGGATCGCGCGCCTACTGGTCGCTGCTCGGCTTCGACGCGGCGATGCGGGTGCGCAACGCCCTGTGGCGCCCGCGGTTCGTCATGTACTACCGCACGTTCCGGCTCGGCGATGTGCTGGAGGACCTGACGCGGGCCGGATTCGTCGTGCGGCTGATGCCGCTGACCGAGCTGGGCCGCCGCCCCGACGGCAGCCCCCGCGCCCGCCTGGTGGTGGCGACCCGGGAGTGACGGCGCGGGGCCGTTCAGCGGTTCTCGTCCCAGGCCGCCGCCAGCAGCCCCGCCCAGTCCGGGATTTTCACCGGGCCGCGCCCCAGCGAACGGCCCAGCTCCGCCTCCGCGCGCTCGATCGACAGCCAGCCGGTCCACTCGACCGGCCGCAGCCCCCACTCCCGCAGTACGGCCAGCGGGTCGCCCGCCGCCGTACGCCGCGTCAGCGCGGCCGCGTCCGCCAGGAGCGAGGCCACCGTCTCCTTGGCGCAGGAGCGGTTCGAGCCGATCACCCCGGTCGGCCCCCGCTTGATCCACCCCGCCACGTACTCGCCCGGCGACGGCACCCCGCCCCGCAGCACCCGGCCTGCCGCGTGCGGCACAGTCCCGTTCACCGGGTCGAACGGCAGCCCCGGCAGCTCCACCCCGCGATAGCCGACCGCCCGCAGGACGAGCTGTGCCGCGACGTCCTCGTAACGACCGGTGTCCCGCACGCCGCCCGCCCCGTCCGGTGCCGTCCGGGCGAACCGCACCCCGGCCACCCGCCCGCCGCGCTCCAGCAGCTCCACCGGCCGCAGGAAGAACCGGATCCGGATCCGGCGTCCGGCATCAGCGGCCGGGCCCGGCGCCCCGCCGGCCCCACCCGGCACGGCCCCGGCGGCACCCGCTCCGCTCCCCGCCGACCAGCCGCGCAGCACCTCCAGGTTCCGCCGCACCACGGCGGGCAGCGGCAGGGCTCCGGGAAGGTCGTCCGGGGCGGCGTACGCCGGGTCGAGCGCCAGCTCCACCGGGTCGACGACGACCCGTGCCCCGGGCAGCGCCCCCAGCTCCCGCAGCTCCTTGGTGGTGAACCGGGCCTGGGAAGGGCCCCGGCGGCCGACGATGTGCACCTCGCGCACCCGGCTCTCCTCCAGCGCGCGCAGTGCTCCCCTGGGCACGTCGGTGCGGCGCAGTTCGCCGGCGCCGCGCGCCAGGATCCGGGCCACGTCGACCGCCACGTTGCCCACGCCGATCACAACGGCCGAACGGGCCCCCAGGGCGTCCCGGGCGAACGGGTCGGCGCCGATGTCCGGGTGGGCGCTGTACCAGGAGACGAAGCGGGTGGCCGAATAGCTGCCCGGCAGGTTCTCGCCCGGCACCGCCAGCGCCCGGTCCGCCGACGCCCCGACGCAGTAGACGACCGCGTGGTACAGCTCCGCGAGCCGGGCGGGGGAGACCCCGTCGGCCCCGCCGACGCCGACGTTGCCCACGAAGGTGACCCGCTCGTCCTCCAGCACCGCCCGCAGACTGTTCTGCAGCGACTTGATCTTCTCGTGGTCGGGGGCCACCCCGTACCGCACGAGTCCGTACGGGGTGGGCAGCCGGTCCAGGACATGGACGCGCACATCGGGCACCAGCGACTGCTGGAGGAGGGCCTGGGCGGTGTAGACCCCGCTGGGACCGGAACCGACGACGGCGACGGAGAGCACGGCGTACCTCTTTTCCCGAGGTTCCCTCCAGTTTCCCGAGGTTCCTCCAGGATGGCACCGTCGGGCGACCGGAGCAGCGCAGCCGAGTGGTTCAGTCCAGCATCCCGCGCATCCGGTTGATCTCCACGGTCTGCTGGGCGACCACGTCGCTCGCCATCTCCTCGACGAAGATGTCGTTCCCCTCGGTGAGCGCCTCCGTGGCCATGGTGATCGCCCCCTGGTGGTGGGTGATCATCAACTTCAGGAAGAGTTCGTCGAACGCCTTGTCCTCGGCGCCGCGCAACGACTCCAACTGTTCCTCGGTCGCCATACCGGGCATCCCGGAGTGGTCGTGGTGCTGCTTGCGCTTGTCCCCGCCGTTCTTCTTGAGCCACCCCTCCATCGCACCGATCTCCGGCTTCTGGCCCGCTGCTATCCGTTCCGCGAGCCGCTTGACGGTGCTCCGGGAGGCCCTTTTCGGGGCGAGTTCCGTCATCACGAGCGCTTGCGCGTGGTGTTCGATCATCATCTGCGCATAGCGGAAGTCCGCGGAGTTGGCGGTGTCCCGGCCGGTCTCCTCGGCGGCCTCCTCGGCGGAGAGCGTCCGGGCGGGCTCGCCCGGTCTGCCGGGCGCGACCACACCAGGACCCGCGTCCGTGGCCTTCTCCGACGTTCCGTCACCACTGTCCGCGTCACAGGCTCCCAGGGCGAGCACGGCGGCAACCGCCGCCGCCGCGAGAGCGGTTGAGCGCAGAGCTGCGGTCCGGCGATGGATCAACACGGTGACCTCCTGTGTCGCGGGGCTTGTTGCAGACCGTCCTAACACGCTCGCACGGACCGAAGATCAAAAACTCTCATTACGTCTGTGTTGCCATCTGTTGATGTGTACATGCGAGGGACGATACTGCCGGAGGTTCCACAACCGTTCGACCCCGAACGGATACAAGGGAGGACGCAGTGACCTCGTTGCACACCACCCGCGTGCGGCGCAGACGTCTGGGCGCGGTGGCAGCCGCGGCCGGACTCCTCGCTACGCTGCTGACGGCCACCACAGCGGCCGCGACCCCCGACCCGGGCGACGCCCCGGCCGAGCGCGGCTCCGTCTCCAAGAGCGACCAGGCCGATGCCAGGGCCGCGATAGCCGGGGGTGACATACCCGGTGTGGACGAGATCGTCCACAGCCCCAACATCAAGCACCTGACGAACGTGCCGAAGGGCGCTCTTCAGGGCCTCAACACGGACCTCGCGTTCCAGGGGAAGTACGCGTTCGTCGGCAACTACGACGGCTTCGTCATCTACGACATCAGCAAGCCGAAGAAGCCCAGGACGGTCTCGCAGGTCCTCTGCCCGGGCTCGCAGAACGACATCTCGGTCTCCGGGAACCTGCTCTTCCTGTCGACGGACTCCTCGCGCAGCGACGACTCCTGCTCCAGCACCTCCCAGCCCGCAACGGAGAAGTCCTCCTGGGAGGGCATGAAGATCTTCGACATCAGCAACAAGCGGCATCCCAGGTACATCGCCGCCGTGGAGACCGCCTGCGGTTCCCACACGCACACGCTGGTGCCGGACGGCAAGAACGTGTACATCTACGTCTCCTCGTACGCGCCCAACGAGGCGTTCCCGGACTGCCGGCCGCCGCACGACGGGATCTCCATCATCAAGGTGCCGCTCAAGGCCCCCCAGAGGGCCCGGGTCATCGACTTCCCGGTGCTCTTCCCGGACGGCGGAAACCCGGGAGCGCCCGAGAACCCCGGCGTCTCCAGGACGACCGGCTGCCACGACATCACGGTGCTGCCGTCGAAGGACCTGGCCGCCGGCGCCTGCTTGGGTGACGGTCTGCTGTTCTCCATCAAGGACCCGGAGCGCCCGAAGATCATCGACCGGGTGCAGGACAACGTGAACTTCGCGTTCTGGCACTCGGCGACCTTCAACCAGGAGGTGAACAAGGTCGTTTTCACCGACGAGCTCGGCGGCGGCGGCGCGGCCACCTGCAACGAGCAGATCGGTCCCAAGCGCGGCGCCAACGGCATCTACGACATCGTCGGCAAGGGCGACCAGCGCAAGCTGGTCTTCCGCAGCTACTTCAAGATCGACCGCCACCAGGCCGACGCCGAGGTCTGCGTCGCCCACAACGGCTCGATCATCCCGGTGAAGGGCCGCGACCTGATGGTCCAGGCCTGGTACCAGGGCGGCATCTCCGTCTGGGACTTCACCGACTCGGCGAAGCCCGAGGAGATCGCCTTCTTCGAGCGCGGCCCGGTCACCCTCGACCAGGTCACCACGGCCGGCCCCTGGTCGGCGTACTACTACAACGGTCACATCTACTCCAGCGACATCGCCAAGGGCTTCGACGTGCTGAAGCTGGACGACCGGCGTACCGACCCGGCGGAGCGGGTCAAGCTGGACGAGCTCAACGCGCAGACGCAGCCGGACTACTTCGCCCGCTGATCCGTCAGCGCGTCGCACAGCAGGTTCGTCGGGCATTCCGGGGCCGGTGTCTCCCGGGCGGTCTTCCGCCCGGGAGACACCGGCCCCCTGCGCGTGTGCGCCCAGGAAATTCATTGACCGATGAGCCGGGTCGGGACATGCTGGATCCCTGCGACGGCGGGCCCCGCAACTCCGGTCCACGGCGCGGTCCACGGTGTGTCCCACGGGACACGGCCGGAGGGGTGCCCGGATCCGGCGACGCGGGGGATCGCCGGATCGGGCACGATCTCCCACGGGCTTCCGGTCACGGCCGACGGCGGGCGCGGCGGTCAGACGGCGGTGCGGACGCTCCCGCCGGCAGCGGCGGCCCACTCCACCAGCAGCCGCTGGTATTCCACCTCGTCCTGCGGCGTCAGGGACCCGCCCGAACGCTGCCACAGGTCGCGGATCTCCGCGTTGACCTCGGCTGCGGAACGAGCGGACACGGACGACGACATCGGGGACATGCCCACCAGGCTACGACCAAGGGCGGCTCCCTCTACCCCTTCTGCGGCGGGATATGCCTCACACCCCGGTCCGGTCCCCCTCGACCCGCCCTCGGGCCTCGGCCCGCTCGTCGCGGGCCTCAGCCCGGGACCAGCCCCAGGGAACGCAGCCCGTCGGGCCGCTCCGGCACGGGCAGATGGTCCACGAACCGGACCTCGCAGCCCAGGGCCGCCGCACCCCCGTCCGCGACCCGGTCGTCACCGACCATGACCACGTCCTCCGGATCCCGGCCGATCATCGTGCAGGCGATGCGGAACAGCTCGGCGGCGGGCTTCTGGAGCCCGTGCTCGAAGGACAGGGCGTAGGCGTCGACGAGGGCGTCGAGCCCGTGCGCGCGGAAGACCGGGCGCAGGTCCCAGCCGATGTTGCTGACCACGCCGACCGCGATCCCCGCCTCCCGCAGCCCCTCCAGGACCTCCACCGCGTCCGGATAGGCCTGCCAGGCCTCCGGCCGCAGCTGGCGGTCGTACAGCGCGTCGTACAGCCGCGGATCGGGCAGGGCGACGGTCCGGGCCAGACCGGTGTACGCCTCGCGGTGCAGCGCGGGGGTGAGATCCCGGCGTGCCATGGCGTCGGCCAGCCGGTCCGGGACCCGGATCGGCGGCGGACCGCCCGGGAGGGCACCGGCCTCCGTGAGCCCGGTCACGTACCGCTCGAAATCCTCCGCCGGCACGTCGAAGCCCTCCTTGCGCAGCACGGCGGCGAGCCAGTCCCGGACCGGCTCGATCCGGAACAGGGTTCCTGAGAAGTCGAACAGCACGCCCTTGATCACCATCGGTGCGATCCCTCCCGCGGCGCCGCGTACCGGGCGTACCCGGCGGCGCTCAACGCCACCACGGCCGCACCCAGCAGAGCACCGCCCACGACATCGGTCAGCCAGTGCACCCCCAGGTATACCCGGGTCACCGCGACGCCGACCGCCGAGACCACCGCCACGGCCAGTGCCGCGCCCCACAGCCCGGGGCCCGCGCCGTACAGCCTCAGCAGCCACAGGAGCAGCCCGCAGCTCACGACGGCCGTCATCGCGTGCCCGGAGGGAAAGGCCGCGAACTGGGCCGAGTCCACCGGATCGGGCCACTGCGGGCGCTCCCGGTCCACCGCGGCCTTCAGCCCCTGCTGCAGGCCGGAGGCGAGCAGGCTCGTCGCGGCCACCCACAGGGCGAGCCGGTGCGCCCCCCGCCACCACAGGGCGATCACGGCCACCGCGATCAGGGCGCGCATGGTCCAGGGATCCCACACCCAGTCCGTCAGCACCCGGTTCACCCGGACCAGGCCGGGGTCGGTCACGGCGTGCCGGTGCAGTGCGTCGGCGACCGACCGGTCCAGGGCCATCAGCGGAGACCAGCGCAGCGCCACCAGCACGAGCAGTACGAGAGATGCGGCCCACAGGGCGGGCGTGGCGCGGGGGGAACGGTCCGGTGAAGGGAAGCGGAGGCGGAGGGGGGAGGGCATGGGGTGATCCTCGCGGAGAGCACCGCCCGAAGGCCAACCCGGAAGCGGAATCCCGGTCATTCGGGAGGCGGCCCCCCACCTCGGGGCTACCCGAGGGCGCGGAGCCCCGGGACGAAGGCCACGACCACCGGGACGACCGGCACCAGCGCGGCGGCGGCCGTCAGCCGTAGCCGGCGGCCCGCCGTCAGCCGTTCGACCGGGGCCAGCAACCGGTTGACCCGGTGCGGCACTTCGGCCTGCGGGGTGGGGCAGGGGCCGAACACCCCGCGGTCCTCGTTGAGTCCGACCAGGGCGAGCGCGGTCGTCAGCCTGCCGAAGCGGCGCGACGCCACGTCGTCCGCGGCCAACTCGACCAGCCGGTGCATCTCGTCGCGGAACGCGGCGAACACCGGGATCTGCGGAAAGCCGATCGCCAGGGCGGACGAACAGTGCAGCAGCCAGTCGTGACGGGCCTGGGCGTGCCCCTGCTCATGGGCGAGCACCGCATCGAGCTGACGGCCCTTCAGGCGGCCGAGAGCGGCCGTGGTGATGACGAGTTGGGGTGCCGTGCCGGGCAGCCACCACGCGTCGGGGCGTTCGCCCTCCAGGACGACGAGGCGGTCGGCACCGGGCTCCTCGCCCGGCAGCAGCGGGGCGCGCACCAGCAGTTCCGCACGGCGCTGCTTGCGGCGACGCCGCGCCCGCCGGACCTCCCGCAGGAGCATCGCCCCGGTCCACACCCCGCCCAGCGCCAGCAGCACCGCGATGACCGCCGACCACGGCCCGTACGCCGCCAGGGCGTACGCCTCGACCACGGCGTGCGGGGCGGGGGCGAAGACATGGCCGCGCACCGCCTGCCAGGCGGCTGCCGCGCTCAGCGTCATGGACAGGGCGAACGACAGGAGGACCGCGGCCACCACGCACTGCCAGACCCACAGGGCCACGACCGGCTCGCGCTCCGGCCACCGGGCCCGCGCCATCACGCGCGGGGTCACCAGGGCGGTCAGTGCACCGAGCAGCAGCAGCGCGAGGGAGACCAGCATGGCTTCAGCTTATGAGCGGCGGGTCGGCCGGGGGTACGGCCCCGACCGGCAAGTGACGCAGGCCACTGTTTGACGGGGGTTCTGTCCCACTTCCCGTCTCACAGGGTGAGAAGCATGGCGAACATGCCGATGCCCATCGTCAGCCGGCAGGCCGTCGTGAGCTCGGGCCGCCGGTCCGTCCCGCCCCCGAAACCGCCCGGACCCCGCCCGACGGCACCGGCGCCGCCGGCCGGTGTCGCGCCGGCTCCGGGGAGCAGCCGGCCTGCCGAGCCCAGCACGTAGAACGCGTAGTAGACGAGCAGAACCCCGGTCAGGACGGGTATGCCACCGGCTCCCGCCGCCCCGTGTCCGGCATGGCCGCCCCCGCCGCTCCCCGTCACCGCAGGGGCCATCGCCACGGCCATGTAGACCATGGCCAGCGAGCCGACGAGATGGTGCAGATGGTGGCCGCCGCGCAGGGCGGGGCGCAGGGCCCGCAGCGCGGCGGCGCCGAACAGCACCGCGTACACCGCCCAGGCCCAGCCCGGGGGCGACAGCACCGCCGCCGGGACGGCCATCGCCGCCATTCCGAAACCCATGAGCGCCTCCGAGCGCGCCGTGCGGCGCTCCTGAGGCGCCCCGGTGCGGGTGCGCAGAAGGCAGTAGGCGCCGCTCACCGCGCACAACACCATCAGCAGCCAGCCGGTCGCAGCCCCTCCGTGCACGGCGCGCCTCCCCCCGGTCGGACGTACGGCACTGTTGCGGGTCGCCCCATCGCTGCCCACGCCGACGCCGCCGAACCCGGCGCACAGGGGAGTGAAGGGAGCACGCCGGGGGCGCCCCGGGTCGCGTTACTCTCGACCGGACGCGCGACAGCGACCGTACGCACGGCAGCACGCAGACGCGTGACGCACGGCAGCACGCAGACGCGTACGGCAGCAGAGGAACGGAGAGCCCCACCATGGACACCGCCACGCCCGACTCGTCCCGGCTGACCTTCCGTGACGCGGCCGAGGCCGACGTCCCGGCGCTGGTGGTCCTGATCGAGTCCGCCTACCGCGGTGACTCCAGCCGCGCCGGCTGGACCACGGAGGCCGACATCCTCCAGGGGCAGCGGACCGACGAGCAGGGTGTGCGCGACGTCATCGACGCCCCGGCGAGCAGGCTCCTCACGGTCGAGCGCGGCGGCGAGATCGTCGCCTGCTGCCAGCTCGAACACCGGGGCGAAGCGGCCTACTTCGGCATGTTCGCGGTACGGCCCGGTCTCCAGGGCGGCGGACTCGGCAAGCTGATCATCGCCGAGGCGGAGCGCACGGCCAAGGAGAGCTGGGGCGTCGGCGAGATGCACATGACGGTCATCTCGGTGCGCGACGACCTGATCGCCTGGTACGAGCGCCGCGGCTACCGCCGTACGGGATCGCTCACCCCGTTCCCGTACGGCGACGAGCGCTTCGGCATTCCGCAGCGCGACGATCTGGCCTTCGAACTGCTCGTCAAGAACATCTGACGGTCCGGCCCGCCGCACCGGGTCCGCCGCGCTCCTACGCGGTGAAGCGGCCGGTGCGGCGGATCTCGGGGAAGTCGGTCGTCGCGCCGTCCAGGTTCAGGGCCCGGGCGAGGCGCAGGTGGTCCTGGGTGTTCACCACCCAGCCGATCACCTTCAGGCTCTCGGCGTGCGCCCGCTCCACCACCTCCAGGGTGAGGCGGCGGATGTTCAGCGCGAGCGTCGCCGCACCCGCCGCCTTCGCCCGGTCCACCACGTCCCCGCCCCAGCGGCTGGCGATGAGGACCGTCCGGGCGCCGGGCACCAGCCGGGCGATCTCGGTGACGGCCTCGTCGTGGAACGAGGACACCTCCACCCGGCCGACGAGATCGCGCTCCAGCATCACGTCCGCCAGCGCGCGGGCCGCCGCCACATCCTTGATCTCCGCCTGGAGCGGGGAGGAGACGGCTTCCAGCACCTCTTCGAAGACGGGGATCCGCTCGCCCCGCCCGGCGTCGAGCTCACGCAGCTCCGCCAGGGTCTTGGCCGCGATCGGCCCGGTGCCGTCCGTCGTGCGGTCCACGTCCGCGTCGTGCATCACGGCGAGCGCGCCGTCCTTGCTGAGATGGAGATCCAGCTCGATGGCGTCCATGCCGGACGCCTCGGCGCGGACGAAGGAGCGCAGCGTGTTCTCGGGCTCGACGCCCATCACTCCGCGATGACCCAGGGTGAGAAATGACAAGGCGACCTCGTTTCCGTCGGCGGCTTCCCGCCGACTGCTCCTGCCCGCGCTGAGGTACGGCAATACGGCACTGGGGAGGGTAACGGCCCGGGCGCGGGATGTCCCACGCCGTGCGGGCCCGGTCGCCCGGATCCGAGCAACGCTGCGGGAACTGCCTCTTCCCCGGTATTTCACAGGAAAAACAGCGGTGACCACGGGGGGTACGCAGGATAATTTTCGGGGCTCCCCTTGTCGGAATGATCCCTGCCCGGCTACGGTGATGTCACGCGAGGTTCTCCCGTGGAGGAAGTGTTATGACGGAAATTCTTGTGCACGACGCCACCGACGGCGCGATAGCTACGGCCCCGCGGGTCGTCGAGCACCCGGCCTGGCCCGTGCTCAGGGATGCCGTGGAGGAGATCCGCCCCTGGCAGTCCAAGGACGGATCCATCGACTTCGAGGCCGACGGCGCCCCGTCCCCGGCCGACGTCGAGCGCGTCCTCGACCGGGTCATCGGTGCGGTCGAGGAGCTGTCCCCGCTGCTCCCGCACGACGCCGCCTACCACCGGGCGCTCGTCACCGACCTGCGCCGCTGGGCCGCCGACGGCTTCCGCGTCCCCGACTTCCTCGACTCGCTGCTCGCCTTCCAGCCCGCGAAGATGCGGGCCGACGGCCTCCAGCACCTCGTCGTCTTCGCGATGTACACGCAGAACGGCAACCCCGACCGCAACCTCGAAGCGGTCGTCCTCAAGATGGTCTGGCCCGAGTGGCTCGCCGACCTGGAGGCGAACCGCTACGACAACCCGCTCTTCTGCGGCATCACCTTCGAGGACTTCACCTCCGGCTACGACACCAACTCCGCGGTGCTCTTCCCGGAGACCATCGCCGTGCGCGAGGCCCCCGAGCGGTTCAGCTGGGGCGGCATCTTCTGCGACCGCGAGGCCGCCCGTTTCCGCCGCGTCACCGAGGCCTCCGTCGAGCTGCTCGGCCTGGAGCTGCCCGAGGACATCCGCGAGATGATCGGCGACCAGCAGCGCTGCGAGCAGGCGTTCGTCCTGTGGGACATGGTCCACGACCGCACCCACAGCCACGGCGACCTGCCGTTCGACCCGTTCATGATCAAGCAGCGCCAGCCGTTCTGGATGTACGGCCTGGAGGAGCTGCGCTGCGACCTCACCGCCTTCAAGGAGGCCGTGAAGCTGGAGTCCGAGGGCAACGCCCACGGCCGTGACGTGCAGTACGCGGTGCTTTTCGACCGGATGTTCCGCTTCCCCGTCTCCGGTGAGCGCGTCCGCAACTACGACGGCCTCGGCGGCCAGCTGCTCTTCGCCTACCTCCACAAGCACGACGTCGTCCGCTGGACCGACAACACCCTGAAGATCGACTGGGACCGTGCCCCGCAGGTCACCAACCAGCTCTGCGGCGAGATCGAGGAGCTCTACCGCGACGGCATCGACCGCCCCAAGCTGGTCCACTGGTTCGCCGCGTACGACCTCGTCTCCACCTACCTCGCCCCGCACCCGGGATCGCGCTGGGCCAAGGGCCCCGACGCCCTCGACCTCACACTTCCTCCTCGCAAGCTCGTCGACGACGTGCTTCCGGACGAGTTTCCCCTGAGCATGTTCTATGAGGCGCTCGCCAAGAAGCTGAAGCACGTGATTGCCTCCACCAAGGGAATCACCGCGGCGAACGACGAGCGGGCAGCCGCGTGAACCATTCTCCCGAGGAGGCGGTGGCCATGAACGGAAACGGCACGGGCGAGGGGACAGGTGCGCTCGAAGGAGCCGTGGTCGCGGTCGCCGGAGCGGCGGGACCCGCGGGCCGCGCGACGCTGCTGCGACTCGCCGAGGCGGGCGCCACGGTGGTCGGCTGCGATGCCAACCCCGAACGGCTCGCCGAGGCGGTGGACGCCGCGCGGTACGCCCACGGGGGCGCGACCGTCACCGGTGAGACCGTCGACCTGCTCGACCTCGACGCCACCCGCGACTGGGCCAAGCGCACCGAGGCGGAGTTCGGCCGCATCGACGGCCTGGTCCACCTCGTCGGCGGCTGGCGCGGCAGCAAGTCGTTCCAGGAGACCGTCCTGTCCGACTGGGACGCCCTGGAGAAGCTGCTCATCCGCACCGTCCAGTCGACCACGCTGGCCTTCCAGGAGGCCCTGGAGCGCAGCGACAAGGGCCGCTACCTCCTGATCAGCGCCGCCGGAGCCAGCAAGCCCACCGCGGGCAACGCCGCCTACTCCGCCGCCAAGGCCGCGGCCGAGGCGTGGACCCTCGCGCTCGGCGACGCCTTCCGCAAGGCGGGGGGCGAGGACGGACCGCGTACCGCTGCTGCGATCCTGGTGGTCAAGGCACTGGTGAACGACGCCATGCGCGCCGAGCGCCCGAATGCGAAGTTCGCGGGCTTCACCGACGTCACGGAGCTGGCCGAGGCCATCGCCGGCGTCTGGGACGAGCCCGCCCCCGAAGTGAACGGAAAGCGCCTGTGGCTGACCCCGCAACCGTGAGGACCGACGCACGGCGTCACCACGATCCGCAGGTACGCGGCTTCGCCAGTGACAACTACGCCGGAGCGCACCCGGCGGTCCTCGCGGCCATCGCGCTGGCCAACGGCGGCCACCAGGTCGCCTACGGCGAGGACGACTACACCGGCCACCTCCAGCGCGTCATGCACAGCCACTTCGGCCCCACCGCCGAGGCCTTCCCGGTCTTCAACGGCACCGGAGCCAACGTGGTCGCCCTCCAGGCGCTCACCGACCGCTGGGGAGCGGTCATCTGCGCCGAGTCCGCGCACATCAACGTGGACGAGGGCGGCGCGCCCGAGCGGATGGGCGGGCTGAAGCTCCTCACCGTGCCCACCCCGGACGGCAAGCTCACCCCCGAGCTCATCGACCGGCAGGCGTACGGCTGGGACGACGAGCACCGGGCCATGCCGCAGGTCGTCTCGATCACCCAGAACACCGAGCTGGGCACCGTCTACACCCCCGACGAGATCCGCGCCATCTGCGACCACGCCCATGAGCGCGGCATGAAGGTGCACCTCGACGGGGCCCGGATAGCCAACGCCGCCGCCTCCCTGGACGTGCCGATGCGGACGTTCACCAACACGGTCGGCGTCGATGTGCTGTCCTTCGGCGGCACGAAGAACGGCGCGCTGTTCGGCGAGGCCGTCGTCGTGCTGAACCCGGACGCGGTCCGGGCGATGAAGCACCTGCGCAAGCTCTCCATGCAGCTCGCCTCCAAGATGCGCTTCGTCTCCGTCCAGCTGGAGGCGCTGCTCGCCAAGGACCTGTGGCTGCGCAACGCCCGGCACGCCAACGCCATGGCCCAGCGACTCGCCGAGGGCGTCCGGGCGATCGACGGGGTGGAGATCCTCTACCCGGTCCAGGCCAACGCCGTGTTCGCCCGGCTGCCGCACGCGGTCACCGAGCGGCTCCAGGAGCGCTTCCGCTTCTACTTCTGGGACGAGGCGGCCGGCGACGTCCGCTGGATGTGCGCGTTCGACACCCGCGAGGACGACGTCGACGCCTTCCTCCAGGCGATCAAGGAAGAGATGGCGCGGTAGGGGCGCCTCACACAGCGCATGACTATGCGGTCGACCGGAAATCGATTGATATCCGGTCGGCCGCTTCGTACGCTCCGGGACCATGCAGCTGATCCAGCAATCCCCGGACATCGCCGCCTATCTGGCCGCCGACGAAGCCATCGACCATGAACACCCCCGGGTGCGGGAGGTGGCGGCCGACCTGGCCCGCGATACCGGCGACGCATATACATACGCCCGTACCGCCTTCACGTACGTACGCGACACCGTCCCGCACTCTGCGGACTCCGGCGATCCACGCGTCACCTGGCGCGCCTCCGACGTCCTCGCCACCCGCAACGGCATCTGCTATGCCAAGTCCATCGCGCTGACCGCGCTCCTTCGGGCCCACGGCATCCCGGCCGGCCTCTGCTACCAGCGCCTCGCCGACGACGACGGCGCGAACCCCGTGGTCCACGGCCTGGTCGCGCTCCGGCTGCCCGGACACGACCGGTGGGCACGGGTGGACCCCCGGGGCAACAAACCGGGCATCGACGCGCGGTTCTCGCTGGAGGAGGAGCGGCTGGCGTGGACGGTGCGCGAGCACCTCGGGGAAGCGGACTACCCGACCGTGTACGCCGCACCGCCCCCGGAAGTCCTCAGCGCACTGAGGAACGCCCGGGACCGCACGGAACTGTGGCCGACCCTCCCCACGCACCTCTGAGCCCCCGGCGTACGTGCTCACCGGGGGCTCAGGAGGGGCAGGGTCGGGGAGGGCCGGTCAGCCGAGCTCGCGCACCTCGGCGGGGGTCGGAGCCGTACCGCCCAGATGGGCCGGCACCCACCACGTGTCGCTCGCGTCCTTCGGGCGCACCGGATAGGCCCGCTGCGCCGCCTCCAGCAGCTCCTGGACCCGCTCCCGCAGCCGCCGGGTGATGGCGCCCGCGTACTGGTCGGCGGGCGCCTCCACGGGCTCGCCGACCCGGATCGTGACCGGGATGTGGCTGCGGGAGAAGTTGCGGGGACGGCCCTTCGTCCAGAGCCGCTGCGTGCCCCAGAGTGCCATCGGGATCAGCGGAACCCCGGCCTCCTGGGCCAGGCGCGCGGCGCCCGACTTGAAGCTCTTCAGCGTGAAGGACTGCGAGATGGTGGCCTCGGGGAACACGCCGACGATCTCACCGGAACGCAACGACCGCAGCGCGTGCGCGTAGGCGTCCTCGCCCTGGTTGCGGTCGACCGGGATGTGCTTCATTCCCCGCATCAGCGGACCGGAGATCTTGTGCCGGAAGACCGATTCCTTCGCCATGAACCGGACGAGCCGCTTCTGCGGAAGAGCCCCGAGACCGGTGAAGATGAAGTCGAGATAGCTGATGTGGTTGCTGACCAGCACCGCACCACCGGTCTTCGGGATGTGCTCCGAACCCTGAGTGTCGATCTTCAGGTCGAGCGCCTTGAACATGGTGCGAGCGGCGCCGATGACCGGTCGATAGACGAGTTCTGCCATCTGGGGAAGACCCTTCTTCAGTGCCTGGGGAGGGTTCTCCCGGCGGAAGTTACGCAGCCGTAGGTTTTCGGCATTGTGGCGATGGTGCCCCATGCGCGGGCCCCTGGCCAGTCCCGGCGGACGTGGAGCGCGAGATTCTCGTCACGTGCGCGTGACCCGCACGCTGCGGGAATGCCGGGACGGCAGCCGGTGCTGACCCCTTACGAAGAGCTCTGATCAGGAGGCACCAGGTGGACCGCCGGAACCGCGGACAGCGACTCGACGCCGGCCAACTCGGCGCGGAACTGGGGGAACGGGCGACGCTCGTCCAGTTCTCCAGCGCCTTCTGCCAGCCGTGCCGGGCCACGCGCCGCACGCTCATCGAGGTGGCCGGAATGGTCGACGGGGTCACCCACATCGAGATCGACGCCGAGGACCGTCTCGCGCTGGTGCGGGAGCTGGACATCACGAAGACGCCGACCGTCCTGGTGCTCGACGCCGAGGGCGAGGTGGTCCGCAGGGCGTCCGGACAGCCCCGCACGGTCGACGTCGTCGCGGCGCTGGGGCACGCCATATGACGGACCGTGATGCATCTCGCACCTTCCGGAACCCTCTTGACTGCACGCACCACGCATCGTCAGTCTGACGTTATGCCGCCAGAACTCCTTCTTCACGGCCGGGTCCACGTGGACCTCGCACGCTACGCGAGTGCTCGCTGTCCGGGTGTCTGAGCACCCACGGACCCGTATGCCACTCCCGCAGAAGGACACGTCCATGACGGCAACGCCCGATCTCGCCCCCGCCCAGACGGTCGCCACGCCCGAACTCTTCCGCTCCGTCTTCCGCCGCCACGCCGCGGGCGTCGCCGTGATCACCGCCGCCGGGGAGCGCCCGGTCGGCTTCACCGCCACCTCGCTGACCTCCGTCGCCGCCGAACCCCCGCTGATCTCCTTCGGTATCGGTACGTCGTCCTCCAGCTGGCCCGTGGTGTCCGGGGCCGCGTACGTCGGCGTCCATGTACTCGGCGAGCACCAGCAGGAACTGGCCGCGACCTTCGCCCGCAGCGGGGCCGACCGCTTCGGCCCGTCGACCGACTGGAGCAGCGGCCCCGAAGGCGTTCCACTGCTGGCGGACGTCTCCGCCTGGCTGGTCTGCCGGGTCGTGTCCCGCGTCCCGGCCGGGGACCACCGCATCGTCATCGCCGAAGCCGTGGCAGGCTCGCCCTCCGGGGCCGGTCGCCCGCTGGTCTATCACCAGGGACGCTTCACGGCTCTGCGAGACTGAGGTCACGCACGCACGTGTCCGCCGCGTTGGCAAGGTCACAGTGCAGTGCGCTTGCTCAGGGGTAACAGTCTGGGTGTACTGGCGAGTAATATCGGCCTCGGAGCCTCGGTCGTCCCGACCGGATCCGGCCCGACAAGGCGCCTATGCTGCGTGCAACAAGGCAGCCCGGAAATGACGATGCAGTAGGAGAGCCGGCGTGAGCTTGAGGATCGTTGTCTGTGTGAAGTACGTGCCCGACGCGACCGGTGACCGGCGTTTCGCCGATGACCTGACGCTGGACCGTGAGGATGTCGACGGTCTGCTGTCGGAGC
>NZ_BMRY01000014.1 GCF_014648875.1 Streptomyces parvus
GCCAGGTCGTCGGTATCGTCGCCAACCAGCCGCAGTCGCTGGCCGGGGTCCTGGACATCGAGGCGTCCGAGAAGGCCGCGCGCTTCGTCCAGATGTGCGACGCCTTCAACATCCCGATCATCACCCTTCTGGACGTTCCCGGCTTCCTGCCGGGCGTCGACCAGGAGCACGGTGGGATCATCCGCCACGGCGCCAAGCTCCTGTACGCCTACTGCAACGCCACCGTGCCGCGGATCTCGCTGATCCTGCGGAAGGCCTACGGAGGCGCGTACATCGTCATGGACTCCCAGTCCATCGGGGCCGACCTCACCTACGCCTGGCCCACCAACGAGATCGCGGTGATGGGTGCCGAGGGCGCGGCCAACGTGATCTTCCGCCGCCAGATCGCGGACGCCGAGGACCCCGAGGCCATGCGCGCCCGCATGGTCAAGGAGTACAAGGCCGAGCTGATGCACCCCTACTACGCGGCCGAGCGCGGTCTGGTCGACGACGTGATCGACCCCGCCGAGACCCGCGAGGTGCTCATCGCCTCGCTCGCCATGCTCCGCAACAAGCACGCCGACCTGCCGTCCCGCAAGCACGGCAACCCCCCGCAGTAGTCGCCCCGCAGCGGCGCGATCCGCCGCACGGTCCACGACAGCTGCCGAGAAGACGGAGACACCCACCATGAGCCTCAACCCCGCCGAGTCCGTCCTGCGCGTCGAGAAGGGCCACGCGGCCCCCGAGGAGCTGGCGGCCATCACCGCCGTCCTGATGGCCCGTGCCGCCGCCCGGCCGGCCGCCCCCGCCCACCGGGGCCGTGACACCGCCGGCTGGCGCCGCCTGGAGCGCACGCCGGGCTTCCGCGCCCCGCACAGCTGGCAGGGCTGACCACTCAGTCGTTACGAGAAGGGCCCCGCACTCCTCAGGAGTGCGGGGCCCTTTCGCGTACCGGACCGGCGGGTGTCCTAGCGCAGGCGCGCCATCAGGGCGTGCTCGACCAGCGTGATGAGCGCGCTCTTGGCGTCCGCGCGGTGGCGGGCGTCCGTCGTCAGGATCGGGGTGTCCGGCCCGATCTGGAGCGCCTCGCGGACCTCGTCGGGGGTGTAGGGCTGGTGTCCGTCGAAGCCGTTGAGGGCGATGACGAAGGGGAGGCCGCTGTTCTCGAAGTAGTCGACGGCGGGGAAGCAGTCGGCGAGACGGCGGGTGTCGACGAGGACGACGGCGCCGATGGCGCCGCGGACCAGGTCGTCCCACATGAACCAGAACCGGTCCTGCCCGGGCGTACCGAACAGGTACAGGATCAGGTCCTGGTCCAGGGTGATACGTCCGAAGTCCATGGCCACCGTCGTGGTGGTCTTGTCCCCGGTGTGGGTCAGATCGTCGATGCCCGCCGAGGCGGACGTCATCACGGCTTCGGTGCGCAGCGGGTTGATCTCCGAGACGGCACCGACAAACGTGGTCTTACCCACGCCGAAGCCCCCTGCCACCACGATCTTCGCCGAGGTAGTGGAGCGGGCCGCTCCGCCGCTAGAGCTTGCGAAGTCCACTGAGCACCCTTTCGAGCAGTGTCACATCTGGCTGGCCGCCGGCGGCCTCGTCGCCGCCGGGCTGATGGATAGCGACGAGTCCGGCCTCGGCCAGGTCGGCGACGAGGATCCGGGCAACGCCGAGGGGGATCGAGAGAAGGGCCGAGACCTCGGCGACCGACTTGATCTCGATGCAGAGCCGGCAGATCCGCTGGTGCTCGGGCAACTGCCCTTGCAGCCGGGCCGGATCGGCCGTCGTGCTGACCAGTGCCTCGATGGCGAGCTGGTACCGCGGTCGGGTCCGGCCGCCGGTCATGGCGTACGGACGGACCAGCGGGTTGTGCGCGGCGGGCTTGGCGGGCTCGGGAGCCCGCCGCTGCTGCACCGGCTGAATGCGCGGCTGCTGGGACGTGTCGTGCCGCTGCTGCGGTTGCTGCGGCCATCCCGCACCCGGCTGCTGCTGGGGCCACTCGGACCCCGGGCCGCCGGGCGCACCCTGCTGCTGGTGCTCCTGCTGCTGATATGGCTGATACTGCCCGGGTCCCTGACCACCGGATGCGGCAGGGAAGCCGAAACGGTTGTCACCGTGCTCACCCGGAACCCTCTGGTCACCGTTGTATGGGTGCCCGCCTGTGGGTGTTGCCACGTTTCCTCCTCCGACTGCCGGTCGCCGATCCCAGTGGGGCCGCGCCACCGCACTTTATGGTGCGGTGGCGAGAAACGCACTGTCTGTCTACTAGTTAAGAAGACTTCCCTGAAGTTCGGCGCGGAGGTCCGGAGTCAGGACACTGCCCGCGCGGTCCACCAGAAGGGCCATTTCGTACCCAACCAGACCGATATCGGCGTCCGGGTGGGCCAGAACGGCGAGCGAAGATCCGTCGGAGATGGACATGATGAAGAGGAATCCCCGCTCCATCTCCACAACGGTCTGATTCACGGCGCCGCCCTCGAAGATCCGCGAGGCGCCCGCGGTCAGCGACGTCAGACCGGAGGCGACAGCCGCCAGCTGGTCGGCGCGGTCGCGCGGGAAACCTTCGGACATCGCCAGCAGGAGTCCGTCGGCGGAGACCACCACCGTGTGCGACACCCCGGGGGTGTTGTCCACGAAATTGGTGATCAACCAGTTGAGATTCTGCGCCGCCTGGCTCATCGGGCTCACACTAACGCTCCTGGTTGTAGGTGGTACTGGTGTCCGACCCCGCGCTGCGTCCCCGCTGGATCCCCCGCCGCAGGTTGCTCAACCTGCCGCGGACGTCCTCGGGGGCGCGGGAGACCTGTGGGCCGCCCTGCTGGGTCTGCTCCGCCGTGCCCTCGACCAGGTTGGCCTTGGGTACGCGCCGGGGGAGACCGGAGGGGGTGATTCCGCCCGCCTTCGGCTCACGGAGCTTCTCGGCCCGCTCCCAGCGCTCGTCGTTCGTCGAGCGCCAGTCGTCGGAGCCGTCCCCGTCCGTCTGCGGGTCCTGCCGCTGTTCCTGCTGCGGGCGGGGCCGCTGGGCCGGAGCGGGCTGGTCGTTGCCGCGGCCGCCGGGGCCGGGCTGCCAGTGCTGCTGACCGCCGCGGCGCGGCAGACCGGCTTCGGTCAGCTCGTGGCCGACGTTCGGGGTGGGTCCCGGACGGTCGAAGCCTACGCGCTCCGAAGGCTCCGCGGGCGTGCTCGGAACAGATTCCGGTTCGGCCTGGGCGATCGGCTCATAACTGTTCTGGAAACCGTTCTGAACAGGCCAGTCATCCTGGTGGGACGGGTCCGCCGGGGCCGGGTACGCATCGGCGTACTGCCCCTGCCGGCCGTCCGGGACGGCATATGCCGATTCCGCGTAGCCGTCCTGCGGCTGCTGCTGAGCCTGCTGGTCCTGCTGCGGGTAGCCGTCCCCGGCGCCGTACTGCTGCTGCTCGTACGAGCCCTGGTACTGCTGCTGCCCGTACTGGTCCTGGCCGTACGACTCGTCGGCGTAGCCCTGCTGCTGAGACTGCTGCTGGTCGCCGTACGGGTCGCCCGCGAACGACTCCGGCGCGTAGCCCTGCTGTTCCCGGGCGTTGTCCGCGAAGGGGCCGCCGGCGCCCGTCTGGGCCTCCAGGGCCGCCCTGCGCTCCTCGCGCATCAGCGAACGGTTGACGGGGTCCAGCTGACTCGGGTCCGCCTGGGTCTCGTAGCGCGAGTCGTCGAAGCCCAGCTCCGCCGCCGTGCGCATCGGGGCCTGGTGCGGAGCCGGATCGAAGGCCGACTGCTGCTCGGGGATGATCGAGGAGACGGTGAAGTCGTCCTGGCCGCCCTGCGGATCGCCACCGCCACCGTGGGTGATGACGTCCGGCAGCATGACCAGCGAGGTGGTCCCGGCCTGCTCGCCCGAGGGGCGCAGCTGCACCCGGATCCCGTGCCGGTCGGCCAGCCGGCCGACCACGAACAGGCCCATGCGCTGGGACACCGCGGCGTCCACGGTCGGCGGGTTGGCCAGCTTGTGGTTGATGTCGGCGAAGTCCTCGGCGGTGAGGCCGATGCCCTTGTCGTGGATCTCGACCATGACACGGCCGTCGGGCAGCCGGGTCGCGGTGACCTTGACCTTGGTCTGCGGCGAGGAGAACGTGGTGGCGTTCTCCAGCAGCTCGGCGAGCAGGTGCACGAGGTCGGTCACGGCCCGCCCGTGGATCTCGGCCTCGGGGACGCCGGAGAGCTCGATGCGCTCGTAGGACTCCACCTCGGAGGAGGCGGCCCGCAGGACGTCCACCAGCGGCACCGGCTGGTCCCAGCGGCGGCCGGGCTCCTCGCCCGCGAGGACGAGGAGGTTCTCGCCGTTGCGGCGCATACGGGTCGCCAGGTGGTCCAGCTTGAAGAGGCTCTCCAGCTGGTCCGGGTCGGCCTCGTTGTTCTCCAGGTCGGTGATGAGGGTCAGCTGGCCCTCGATGAGCGACTGGTTGCGGCGCGAGAGGTTCGTGAAGATCGCGTTGACGTTGCCCCGCAGCATGGCCTGCTCGGCGGCGAGCCGGACGGCCTCGCGGTGGACCTGGTCGAAGGCGCGGGCGACCTCGCCGATCTCGTCCTGCGTGGTGATCGGGATCGGCTGCACCCGGGTGTCGACCCGGCCCGGGTCGGTGCGCGAGAGCTGGTCGACGAGGGAGGGCAGACGCTGCTCGGCGATGCCGAAGGCGGCAGTGCGCAGCTGGCGCATCGAGCGGCTCATCTGGCGGGCCATGAGCCCGGCCAGGATGAACGCGGCAAGCAGCGCGATGACGACGATGAGGCCGTTGACGATGGCGTCGGTCTTGGCGTCGGAGGAGATGTTCGCGGCCTCGTTCACCGCCTTGCTGACCAGCTCGTCCTCGACGGTGGCGTACCCCTCGAACTTCGCGGTCGCCGCGGCCATCCAGGTCTCGGGCGTGATGCCCTTCTTCGCCAGCTCCGCGGGGTCCTGGCCCTTGCCGATCTCCTGGGCCATGCCGTCGAAGACCGAGCCGTCGATGCTCGGCGGCGCCACGAAGGGCTTGCCCGCGGCCTCGGCCTGCTCCTTGGCGGCCTTCAGCTGCCTGGAGCCCTCCGCGGCCTTGCCGGCCATGACCTGCTTGAGGCGGTCGACGTCGGCCTCGGTACCACCGGAGTTGAACTCGCCGAGAGCGATCTGCTCCAGGTAGTTGTACGAGCCGAAGGCCTTGACCTGGGCGTCGTAGGTGGCGGGCTTCTTGCTCGGGCGCACCAGGAGGTGCATGCCGATGGAGCGCTGAAGCGATTCTGCAGCCTTGGACAGCTCGATCGCGTAGACCGTACGGCCGTAGCTGGTGATGTTGCCGGTACCGAGGCCGAGCTCGTTGGAGAACTCCATCAGCGAGTGCTGGACCTGTACGTAACCCTCTTCGGTCTTCACCGGGTCCAGGGCCTGCGAATAGGCGGCCTTGCGCAGCTCGGGAAGCTTGGGCTCCTCGCCCTTGAAGAGCTTCAGGCGGCGCTCCAGACCGGGCTTGGACGGCATGTCCTTCACAGCGGCGTCGAACTTCCGCGCGGCCTCGTCCGTGGTGGCCCGGGTCTGCTCGACCACATCGGCGTCACGGTCGCCCGAGAGCAGCGGCTGGGCGGTGAGGTCCCGCTCGTTCAGCAGCGCCTGCCCGTAGTCGGACGCGGCGCGCACGACGACGGCGATCTTCTCGGCCTCCTGGGCCTCGCCCCACGTGTCGATGGAGCCCTTCACCTGGAAGCCGCCCATGACCAGGCCGACCAGCACCGGGATCAGGAGGATCGCGTTCAGCCGGGTGGCCACCCGCCAGTTGCGCGGGGACAGCCGACTGGCGTTGCCCGCAGCCGCGGACTCCGTGCCGGACACATCCGCAGGGGACGCCGCAGCGCGCGGCGGCGGGGTGAAGTTGCCCCGCTCGGGCTGCGCCGCGGAGCCCTCGTTGCTTCGCCTCACTCGACCAACAACCTCTCGGCGTCGGCACCTACGTTGTGCCGGATTATTTCGTTCAGGGCCGTACTACTGGGGAGTTCGTCGCATTGCAGCACGGGGACCGGTCCCGTTCCAAACACTCGGAATCACCGATTCCGAGTGGCCCAGACCTCAGATAAATCGGACATAAAGAGCGAGCCCCGTCAAAAGGCGGGGCTCATGTGAGCGCAGTGGCACCGAATGGATGCATCGGGTGGCGGTGCGGAGTCAATTCTCTGTCGAAACGTTATGAACGCGGGGGCGGATCGTGTCAAACGACACAGGCCGCCCCCGCGTGACTACTGCAACTTCCGTATACCGATATCGACTTGTGCCTGGTGGGAGTGCTACTTCAGGCGTGCCATCAGGGCGTGCTCGACCAGCGTGATCAGGCCGCTCTTGGCGTCCGCGCGGTGCCGGGCGTCCGTGGTGATGATGGGTGCGTCGGGCCCGATCTGGAGCGCTTCGCGGACCTCGTCGGGGGTGTAGGGCTGGTGTCCGTCGAAGCCGTTGAGGGCGATGACGAAGGGGAGGCCGCTGTTCTCGAAGTAGTCGACGGCGGGGAAGCAGTCGGCGAGACGGCGGGTGTCGACGAGGACGACGGCGCCGATGGCGCCGCGGACCAGGTCGTCCCACATGAACCAGAACCGGTCCTGCCCGGGCGTACCGAACAGGTACAGGATCAGGTCCTGGTCGAGCGTGATGCGGCCGAAGTCCATGGCGACGGTCGTCGTCGTCTTGTCCCCGGTGTGGGTCAGATCGTCGATGCCCGCGGACGCCGACGTCATGACGGCCTCGGTGCGCAGCGGGTTGATCTCCGACACGGCCCCGACGAACGTGGTCTTGCCCACGCCGAAGCCGCCCGCCACCACGATCTTCGCCGAGGTGGTGGCGCGGCCCGTACCGCCGCTAGAGCTTGCGAAGTCCACTGAGCACCCTTTCGAGCAGTGTCACATCCGGCGCGCCGCCGGCCTCTCCGTTGCCCGGCTGGTGGATGGCCACCATGCCGGCTTCCGCCAGGTCCGCCACCAGGATCCGCGCGACGCCGAGCGGCATCGACAGCAGTGCCGACACCTCCGCCACCGACTTGACCTCACGGCAGAGGTGGCAGATCCGCTGGTGCTCGGGGAGCAGGGTCCCCAGAAGCGCGGGGTCTGCCGTCGTGCTGACCAGTGCCTCTATCGCGAGCTGATAGCGCGGCCGGGTCCGGCCGCCGGTCATGGCGTAGGGGCGAACCAGCGGCTGGTCGCCTTCCCCGTCGTACGACGCGTGGTGCAGTGCGCCGTACGGATCGGGTGAGGCGGGTGGCGGGGTCATGAATCCTCCGGGCGTGACAGCAGGTTCTCGGCTTGCCGTCTGCAAGGGGCCGGTGAGGGGACTAAAGCGGCCTGTCGGGTGAGGGTTGTGGGCATTACCTGGGGGGATCGTGTCGTGAATCCGCTGGATGGCCGTCTAGTGGAGCAGACTGCCTTGGAGCTCGGCGCGGAGATCGGGCGTGAGGACGGTGCCGGCACGGTCGACCAGGAGGGCCATTTCGTACCCGACCAGACCGATGTCGGCGTCCGGGTGGGCCAGAACGGCCAGCGACGAGCCGTCGGAGATGGACATGAGGAAGAGGAATCCCCGCTCCATCTCCACAACCGTCTGACTGACGGCGCCGCCCTCGAAGATCCGGGACGCACCCGCGGTCAGCGAGGTGAGACCCGACGCGACAGCGGCGAGCTGGTCGGCGCGGTCGCGCGGAAATCCTTCGGACATCGCCAGCAGCAGGCCATCCGCGGAGACCACCACCGTGTGGGACACCCCTGGGGTGTTGTCCACGAAGTTGGTGATCAGCCAGTTCAGATTCTGCGCGGCCTGACTCATGGGGCTCAACTAACGCTCCTGCTGGTGAGTGGGGCCGAGATGGAAACTGCCGGTCTGCGAGCCGTTGTTGTTGGCCTGCCGACCCTGCTGGATGCCCCGGCGGAGATTGGTCAGACGACCGCGCACGTCATCGGGCGCGCGCGAAACCTGAGGTCCGGACTGGTGATTCTGCTGCTGTGCGGTCCCCGGAACCAAATTGGCGCGGGGAACACGGCGAGGCAGCCCGGAAGTGGTGACCCCGCCGGCGGCGGGCTTCTTGACCCGTTCGGCCTGGCGTACGAGTTCGTCGTTGGGCGAGGCCCGCCACGAACTGGTGACCGGGGCCTCGTCCGCACCGCGCTGCGGCAGCGGCGGAACCGGCACACCGGTGGACTCCGGAGCGGCCGGCGCCTGCGGTTCGGCGGCCGGCTGCTGACCGCCCTGGCCCGGACCGTGGAACCAGTTCGTCTCCAGCGTGTCGTACAGCGGCGTACGGCCGTCCCCGGGCCCGGCCGGCGGCAGGGCCTCCGGCTGCTGCGGCTGCTGGGGGAGCGCCGGACGGTACGGCGCCTCGCCCGCCGGGGAGGCGGACGGACGCGGTGCGCCGAAGTCGTTGCCACGCGACGCGGGCAGCTGGTGACCCTGGCCCTGCTGGGGCTGGTGCGGGACACCGAAGTCCGGCCGGGCGAACTGCGCGGTGCTCGCCGGGTCCTGGCCCTGCGGAGCCTGCTGCGGGTACGAGCGGTCCTGCGGAGCCTCCTGGCCCGGGAAGTCGGGCCGGGCGAACTCGGAGGTGGCGCCGGGACCCTGGCGGTCGTCCGAGGGCCGCTGGTTCGGCGGGGCGTTGAACGACGGGTCCTGGCCGGGGCCCGCCGGACGGGCGAACTGCCCGGTCGCGTCGTGCTCCTCGTGACCGCGCGGCGCGTCGGCGCCCCAGCTGGTGGTGGCGGGACGCTGCGGCTGCGGGTTGCCCCCGGGCAGCTCGGCACGCGGCCCACCGGGCGGCGGCAGCTGACGGCCGGGGCCGCCGGGCTGCTGGAAACCGCCCTGATCCTGGCGGCCCTGGGACTGCTGCGCCTGGCCGGGCTGGTCCTGGCGGCCGTTCTGGCCCTGCTGGTTCTGCCAGCCGGACGGGGCCTGCTGGTTCTGCGGTGCGAACTGGCCCGGGCGGCCGTTCTGCCCGGAGGGCGCCGGAGCGCCGTGCCCGAACAGGTTGGGCTGCGCGGCGTCACCGCGGCCGGGCGCATCGCCCTGCGGGCCTTCCTGGGCGCCGCGGGCGCCGAGCCGGGCGCTGTTGCCGAAGGCTCCGGAGAGGCCGCCGCCCTGGCGCTGCGGAGCCGGGCCCTGGCCCGGGAAGTCCTGGCCGGGGCCGCCGTTGTCCGGTCGGCCGCCGCCCTGCGGGCCCTGCGGCCGGCCCGCCGAGCCGTCCCGGGCCGGCAGCGCCGCCCGGGGACCCGCGCCGGCGCCGACCTGGCCGCGCTGAGCGCCGCCGAGGCTCTTGGCGCCCGCACCGCCCGGACCGCTGCCGAGACCGGCGCGCTGGGCGTTGCCCGCACCGTTGCCGTTGCCGTTGCCCGCGAGCAGACCGCCCTGGGCGCCGGACTGCTGACCGGGGCCCTGCTTGGACGGCGGCTGCTTGCCGCCGTGCGCGACGTCGACGGGCAGCATGACCAGCGCGGTCGTACCGCCGGAGTCGGAGGGGCGCAGCTGGATCCGGATGCCGTGACGCAGCGACAGCCGGCCGACCACGAACAGACCCATGCGGCGGGAGACGGAGACGTCCACCGTCGGCGGCTGCGCGAGCCGCTCGTTGATCGCCGCGAGGTCCTCGGGGGAGAGGCCGATGCCGGTGTCGTGGATCTCGACCAGGACGCGGCCGTCGGGCAGCGCGTGACCGGTGACCTTGACCTTCGTCTGCGGCGAGGAGAACGACGTGGCGTTCTCCAGCAGCTCGGCGAGCAGGTGCACGAGGTCGTTGACGACGCGGCCGGCGACCTCGGTGGCGGGCACCGCGGACAGCTCGATGCGCTCGTACTGCTCCACCTCGGACGCGGCGGCGCGGAGCACGTCGACCAGCGGGACGGGGCGGGTCCACCGGCGGCCCGGCTCCTCGCCCGCGAGGACGAGGAGGTTCTCACCGTTCCGGCGCATACGGGTCGCGAGGTGGTCGAGCTTGAAGAGCGAGGACAGCTGGTCCGGGTCGGCCTCGCGCGACTCCAGCTCGGAGATGAGCGAGAGCTGGCGCTGGATGAGGCCCTGGGAGCGGCGCGAGAGGTTGGTGAACATCGCGTTGACGTTGCCCCGGAGGAGGGCCTGCTCGGCGGCGAGGCGGACGGCCTCGCGGTGCACGTCGTCGAAGGCCGCGGCCACCTGGCCGATCTCGTCCCGGGAGTGCACGCCGACCGACTCGACGGAGGTGTCGACGTCCTGCGGGTCGGTCTCGGAGAGCTGCTTGACGAGCTCGGGCAGCCGGTCCTGGGCGACGCGGGTGGCGGTGTCCTGGAGGCGGCGCAGGGACCGGATCATGGAGCGGGCCACCACGAAGGCGCCGACGAGCGAGACGCCGAGCACGATGAAGATGACCGCACCGTTGACGATCGCGTCGCGCTGGGAGGCCTGGCGCAGCTCGCGGGCCTTGGCCTCCATGTCGCTGAGGAGGGTGGCCTCGATCGTCTCCATGGCCTTGATCTTGATGGTGCTCTGGTCGTACCAGTCCAGGTACGACCGGACCTGCTTGCCCTCGATCCCGTTCGTGGTGTCCAGGATCCGCTTGGCGTACATGTTCCCGGCGTTGATCTCCGGGTTGCCGTTGTCCAGGGGCGCCATGAGCTCTTCGGCGCTCTGCCCGGTCGTCGCGTAGATCTGCTTGAACGACCTGAGGGCGCGGGACTCCTTGGCGAGCGCGTTGGAGCCGAACTGCCGGTCGTTCTGGTTCAGGTGCGGTTCCTTGACCGAACCGCCGGGAAGCGCCGCGGCGATGATCGCGCGCTGGACGGAGGCGTACTCCTTGGCGGAGGAGAACGCCGCCAGGGCCCGGGTCCGCTTGATCATGTCCGGGTTGCTGGTCGCCTGCGCCATGTCCTGCGAGAGGCTCAGCAGCGAGGTGATCAGCTGGCTGTACTGGTCGATCGTGTTGAGACTCGGCGAGCCCTCCTCGTACGCCGTCTTGCGGATCGTACGGATGGTGCCGAGCTGGGAGGCGATCGACGAGATGCTCGCGTGGATGCTCTCCAGCGACTCGTCGCCCTCGGAGTCACCGATCGTGTCGGTCTCGTCGAGGAAGGCGTCCTTGGCGCGGTCGGTCTTGTCCCGGGGCCCGGTGACCTTGTAGTCGGTGGGCTTGGACTTGTTCGACAGCGGACCGGCCGACTGGTCGCGCTCCACCTGAAGAGCCTGGGCGAGCGAGGTCGCCTGCTTGGTCATCTTCGTCAGCAGCTGCATGTGCTCCAGCTGCTGCATGTCGGTCATCGACTCCTGGATCCGCAGACCGCCGAGGCTGGTCGCGGCGACCACCGGGAGGGCGAGGAGCGAAACCAGTCGCGTACTGATGCGCCAGTTACGGAGCGCTATTCGCGAGCCCGTGTCGACCGGGCCCCGCGGCTGTGCGGCCGTGTCCGGCTCCGCACCGCTCGTCGTGGAGCCCGGGCGCTGCGCACGGTCGCTGTTGTCGCCGGCAGCGGCCGGCCCGGGGTTCTGGGCGTGCTGGGGCGAGGAACCGCGGTCGGTCCCGCCGCGCGGCTCCTGTTCCGCCGGAGCGCTGCCATCCCTCTTGAAACGTCCCTGCACTAGCGTCGCAACCTCTGGACCAGGCGTCCCGCCCGCGTGTGCGGACAGAACGGTGTCGGCGTCGTGGGGCGCTGGACGCGCCCCATGGTGGTCGTGTGAGTGACCGGCGTACTCCCCCTCCCGCCGCCACTCGGCGCTGCGTTGCGCCCCTGCGCGCCGGCCTGAAACCCGCGGCGGTGCGTGGAATTCCAGCACAGTGCAGGATCTCCAACAAGGCCCATGTACCGGGCTGTGACCTGCGTGACACGTTGTGATGAACGAGTAACAAGCAGTGGAGAGTGATCGTGGGTAAAGCGGACTTTTACGGAGGACTTACCTAGGGGTGGGGGGTGTCCCAGTCGAGATGATCAGGGGCGGAATGGTGGATTCAGTGATGCAATGTCCGTTTCCCGGATCGCGATGCGCCGCCCGAAATGCGTCAATTGTCGATTAGTTCGTGAGCAAACTCACATGATGATCGTCGCCTCATCCCGGCTCCGGCGGGGAATCGGATGTTTAGCCTGACGCTTTACAGGGATGGCGAATCCGACAAGCCGGCGCCGCAACGAGCGACGCCCTCACCGACAGGGTCCTGACGGCAGATGAAGACGACGACGATGTTCCGCAACATTGCCAACCCCCGGCGCACCACGCTGGCGCACCTCAAGGACGCCGAAGCGCTGCAGACGCCGTTCCTGCCGGAGCACGCCGCCGACCTGCCGAACGTCACGGCCAACCCGCGCCGCACCATCCTCATGGAAGCCCCGGTCGCGGTCGCCCAGTAGGTCCCCGGGGAATGCGCGAGGCTGTGCCCCCTCACGGCGCCAGCGCCTCGCCCGGCCCGGATCGCCCCGTCGCGCCGCCCAGCACGCACGCTCGCGGCGTTGGCCAAACGCCCTGGTAGCTCCGCTACAAGGGCCTTCGGCCGCCTTGCGATCGCACGCACTGGACGACGCTCCTTTTGGGGCGATCCGCGCCGGGCGAGGCGCTAGCCTGGAGCGTCAGTCTTCAGCCAGCCAGCAAGTGAGGGGCGACAGCATCCCGTGCGCATCGCCAGGTTCTCCATCGACGGCAATGTCGCCTTCGGCGCCGTCGAGGGGCAGGGCACCGTGGAATCCGGTGACCTCGTCCTCGACATCATCAAGGGCATTCCGTACGCCGACTTCGAGCTCTCGGGCACCAAGGTCCCGCTGAACAAGGTCCGGCTGCTGCCCCCCGTGCTCCCCAACAAGGTCGTGGCCATCGGCCGCAACTACGCGGAGCACGCCGCCGAACTCGGCCACGAGGTCCCCGAAGCGCCGATCACCTTCTTCAAGCCCACCACCTCGGTGATCGGCTCCGGCGACGCGATCGAGTACCCCTCCTTCTCCGAAGAGCTGCACCACGAGGCCGAGCTGGCCGTGGTCATCGGCCGCATGTGCCGCGAGGTCCCCCGCGAGCGTGTCAAGGACGTCGTCCTCGGCTACACCTGCGCCAACGACGTCACCGCCCGCGATGTGCAGAAGCGCGAGAAGCAGTGGGCCCGTGCCAAGGGCTTCGACACCTCCTGCCCGCTGGGCCCCTGGGTGGAGACCGACGTGGACCCCCACGACCTCACCATCCAGGCGACGGTCAACGGCGAGCAGCGGCAGCTCGGCCGCACCAGCGACATGGTCCGCTCCATCGAGGACCTGGTCGTCCACATCACGGAGGCCATGACCCTCCTCCCGGGCGACGTCATCCTCACGGGCACCCCCGCAGGGGTCGGACCCCTGCACGTCGGCGACGAGGTCGCCGTCACCATCGAAGGCATCGGCACTCTCACCAACAAGGTGATCAAGCGTGGCTAACGCACCCGTACGCGTCCGTTTCTGTCCCTCCCCGACCGGCAACCCGCACGTGGGCCTGGTCCGGACGGCGCTCTTCAACTGGGCCTTCGCCCGGCACCACCAGGGCACCCTGGTCTTCCGGATCGAGGACACCGACGCGGCGCGCGACTCCGAGGAGTCCTACGAGCAGCTGCTCGACTCGATGCGCTGGCTCGGCCTGGACTGGGACGAGGGCCCCGAGATCGGCGGCCCGCACGCCCCCTACCGCCAGTCGCAGCGGATGGACCTGTACAAGGACGTCGCCGAGAAGCTCCTCGCCGCCGGGTACGCCTACCCCTGCTACTGCACCACCGAGGAGCTGGACACCCGCCGCGACGCAGCCCGCGCCGCAGGCAAGCCCTCCGGCTACGACGGCCACTGCCGCGACCTCACCGCCGAGCAGAAGGCGGCGTACGAGGCCGAGGGCCGCACCTCGATCGTCCGTTTCCGGATGCCCGACGAGGCCATCACCTTCACCGACCTGGTCCGCGGCGACATCACCGTCCAGCCGGAGAACGTCCCGGACTACGGCATCGTCCGCGCCAACGGGGCCCCGCTCTACACCCTGGTCAACCCGGTCGACGACGCCCTGATGGAGATCACCCACGTCCTGCGCGGCGAGGACCTGCTCTCCTCCACCCCGCGCCAGATCGCCCTGTACCGGGCGCTCATCGAGCTGGGCATCGCCAAGGACACCCCCGCCTTCGGCCACCTGCCGTACGTCATGGGCGAGGGCAACAAGAAGCTCTCCAAGCGCGACCCGCAGGCCTCCCTCAACCTCTACCGGGAGCGCGGCTTCCTCCCCGAGGGCCTGCTGAACTACCTCTCGCTGCTCGGCTGGTCGATCGCCGAGGACCGCGACATCTTCTCGGTGGACGAGCTGATCGCCGCGTTCGACATCGAGGACGTCAACGCCAACCCGGCCCGCTTCGACCTCAAGAAGGCCGAGCACATCAACGCCGAGCACATCCGCATGCTCGACGTGAAGACCTTCACCGAGGCCTGCGGCCCCTGGCTGAAGGCCCCCTTCGCGCCCTGGGCCCCCGAGGCCTTCGACGCGGAGAAGTGGACCCGGATCGCCCCGTACGCCCAGACCCGGGTCACGGTGCTCTCCGACATCACCGACAACGTCGACTTCCTGTTCCTCGACGAGCCGGTGGAGGACGAGGCCTCCTGGACCAAGGCCATGAAGGGCGACCCGGTGGCCCTGCTCACCACCGCCCGCGCCAACCTGGAGGCGGCCGACTGGAGTGACCCCGAGTCGCTGAAGAACGCCGTCCTGACCGCCGGTGAGGCCCACGGCCTCAAGCTCGGCAAGGCCCAGGCCCCCGTCCGCGTCGCCGTCACCGGCCGTACCGTCGGCCTGCCGCTCTTCGAGTCCCTGGAGATCCTGGGCCGCGAGAAGAGCCTGGCCCGCGTGGACGCCGCGCTGGCGAAGCTGGCCGCGTAAGCGGACCGGACACCTCCGAGGAGGGCCGCAGCCGACCGGCTGCGGCCCTCCTCGTTTTTCCCTCCGCCACGGCCCGCCGACGGCTACCGTGAGATCCATGCCGATCCGCGCCGTGCTCTGGGACATCGACGACACGATCTTCGACTACGCGGGCGCCGACCGCACCGGTATGCGGCTCCACCTGGAGGGCGTGGGACTGCCCGAGGCGTACGCATCGGTCGAGGAGGCACTCGACGACTGGAAGGCGATCACCGACCGGCACTGGGCGCGCGTCGCCGCCGGGGAGACGGACTTCCTCGGGCAGCGCCGGGACCGGGTGCGGGAGTTCCTCTCGCGGGCCCTTGACGACGCCGAGGCCGATGACTGGTTCGCCGGCCACGTCACCCACTACGAGGCCGCCTGGACGCTCTTCCCGGACGTACTGCCGGCCCTGGACCGCTTGGCGACCGACTACCGGCACGCGATCCTCTCCAACTCCAGCACCGGCCACCAGCACCGCAAACTCACCGCGCTCGGCGTCCGGGACCGCTTCGAGGCGATGGTCTGCGCCGTGGAGCTCGGTATCTCCAAGCCGGAGGCCGGCGCCTTCCACGCGGCCTGCGAGGCGCTCGCGCTGGAGCCGCACGAAGTGGCGTACGTGGGCGACGAACCGGACATCGACGCGAGCGGCGCCGTCGCCGCCGGACTCACCGGCATCTGGCTCGACCGCCGGGGCAGGGGCGGACGCTCCGATCTCGTGCGGATCACCGGGCTCGACCAGCTGCCGGGGCTGCTGGCAGGCGATACCCGTTTTGGAGCGCCGGACACCTTCGGGTAATGTTCTTTCTGCGCCGCCCGAGCGGGCCGAAAGATCCGGCCGGGAAGCGCAAAAAGAAGTGAAGCCCCCACCAGGGGTTGCATTTCAGTGGGCTATGGTGTAATTGGCAACACTACGGTTTCTGGTACCGTCATTCTAGGTTCGAGTCCTGGTAGCCCAGCGCAGTACAGCAAGACCAGTAGTATCCAGCAGGACAAGCCCCCGTTGTGTAGCGGCCTAGCACGCTGCCCTCTCACGGCAGTAGCGCCGGTTCGAATCCGGTCGGGGGTACAGATCCTTCCCGCGAGAACATCATGGGTCGCACCCATCGCTCTCGATGCAGGATCGCTAGGGCCCCCGTTGTGTAGCGGCCTAGCACGCTGCCCTCTCACGGCAGTAGCGCCGGTTCGAATCCGGTCGGGGGTACTTGTCTCACCATGGGCTATGGTGTAATTGGCAACACTACGGTTTCTGGTACCGTCATTCTAGGTTCGAGTCCTGGTAGCCCAGCGCAAGTCAGCAGTAACCACGCCCCCGTTGTGTAGCGGCCTAGCACGCTGCCCTCTCACGGCAGTAGCGCCGGTTCGAATCCGGTCGGGGGTACAACAGAGCAGTGCGGAAAGGCCCTTCACCTCGGTGAAGGGCCTTCTTCGTTGCCTCTGCGCAGGCAACACCCCTACGCCCCACGGCAGTTCGAGCGGGGCAGAGAAGAAAAAGGGCCGCCACGGCGCTGGGGCGGCCTTCCGGAACGGAGGGACAAAGAGGTTGGGGCGAGCCGTCAGCCCGAGCGGCGCAGGGCCTCGGTCAGCCGCGCCGCCGAGTCGATGACCGCCTGGGCGTGCATCCGGCCCGGGTGACGGGTCAGCCGCTCGATGGGTCCGGAGATCGAGACCGCGGCGACCACTCGGTTCGACGGGCCGCGCACCGGAGCGGAGACCGAGGCCACGCCCGGCTCCCGCTCGCCGATCGACTGGGCCCAGCCCCGCCGCCGTACGCCGGAGAGCGCCGTCGCCGTGAAGCGGGCGCCCTGGAGGCCCCGGTGCAGGCGCTCCGGCTCCTCCCAGGCCATCAGGATCTGGGCGGAGGAGCCCGCCTTCATCGTGAGCGTGGAGCCGACCGGCACCGTGTCCCGGAGCCCGGACAGCCGTTCCGCCGCCGCCACGCAGATACGCATGTCGCCCTGCCGGCGGTAGAGCTGCGCGCTCTCGCCGGTGATGTCGCGCAGGTGGGTGAGCACCGGTCCGGCCGTGGCTAGCAGGCGGTCCTCGCCCGCCGCGGCTGCCAGTTCCGACAGCCGGGGGCCGAGAATGAACCGGCCCTGCATGTCCCTCGCCACCATCCGGTGGTGTTCCAGTGCCACGGCCAGTCGATGGGCCGTGGGCCGTGCGAGCCCGGTCGCCGCGACCAGCCCGGCGAGGGTGGCCGGACCGGACTCCAGGGCGCTCAATACCAGAGCTGCCTTGTCGAGAACGCCGACGCCGCTAGAGTTGTCCATACGACGATACTCCCGTCTCACTCTGTGAAACGCAAGTTCAATTTTCGGCGGAAGTTGCGAACCTGTAGAAGCGGCCGCACAACGGCTCGTAGCCACCGCCCCGCACGGGGGTCCGGACGGAGGCGCACCGATCTCTAGTTGGGCCGGCGAAGACGCCGGCCGGAGGGAAAGCGATGGGTAGGACACTCGCGGAGAAGGTCTGGGACGACCACGTCATCCCCAAGCTCTCGGCTCCGCTCGACCAGGGGAGCCCCCAATCGCGCGCTGCGGGCGAGCCCGACCTTCTCTTCATCGATCTGCACCTGCTGCACGAGGTGACCAGCCCGCAGGCCTTCGACGGACTGCGGCAGGCCGGACGCCCGGTACGGCGCCTCGACCTCACCATCGCCACCGAGGACCACAACACCCCGACCCTCGACATCGACAAGCCGATCGCGGACCCCGTCTCCCGCGCCCAGCTGGAGACGCTGCGCAAGAACTGCGCGGAGTTCGGCGTCCGGCTGCACCCGCTGGGCGACGTCGAGCAGGGCGTCGTGCACGTGGTCGGCCCGCAGCTGGGGCTGACCCAGCCCGGCACCACCGTGGTCTGCGGCGACTCCCACACCTCCACGCACGGCGCGTTCGGGGCGCTGGCGTTCGGCATCGGCACCAGCCAGGTCGAGCACGTCCTGGCCACCCAGACGCTGCCGCTGGCCCGCCCGAAGACCATGGCCATCACGGTCGAGGGCGAACTGCCCGACGAGGTCACCGCGAAGGACCTGATCCTGGCGATCATCGCCCGGATCGGCACCGGCGGCGGCCAGGGCTACATCCTCGAATACCGCGGCTCCGCCATCGAGAAGCTCTCGATGGAGGCCCGGATGACCATCTGCAACATGTCGATCGAGGCGGGCGCCCGCGCCGGCATGATCGCCCCCGACGCCACCACGTACGACTACCTCAAGGGCCGCGACCACGCCCCGCAGGGCGAGGACTGGGACGCCGCCGTCGCGTACTGGAACACCCTGCGCTCCGACGACGACGCCGTGTTCGACGCCGAGGTCGTCATCGACGCCGCCGAACTGGCCCCGTTCGTCACCTGGGGCACCAACCCCGGCCAGGGCGCGCCCCTGTCGGCCAGCGTCCCCGACCCGGCCTCGTACGAGGACGCCTCGGAGCGCCACGCCGCCGAAAAGGCCCTGGAGTACATGGGGTTGACCGCCGGACAGCCGCTGCGCGAGATCAGCGTCGACACCGTCTTCGTAGGTTCGTGCACCAACGGCCGCATCGAGGACCTGCGCAACGCGGCCTCGGTCCTGGACGGCCGCAAAGTCGCCGACGGCGTACGCATGCTGGTCGTCCCCGGCTCCGTACGGGTCGCCCTCCAGGCCGTCTCCGAGGGCCTGGACAAGGTCTTCACCGAGGCCGGCGCCGAATGGCGGCACGCGGGCTGCTCGATGTGCCTCGGCATGAACCCCGACCAGCTGGCCCCCGGCGAGCGCTCCGCCTCCACCTCGAACCGCAACTTCGAGGGCAGGCAGGGCAAGGGCGGCCGCACCCACCTGGTCTCGCCCCAGGTCGCCGCCGCCACCGCGGTGCTGGGCCATCTGGCCTCGCCCGCCGACCTGTCCGACGCCCGTACCCCCGCCGGAGTCCGATAGCCATGGAAGCCTTCACCACGCACACCGGCCGGGTCGTCCCGCTGCGCCGCAGCAACGTCGACACCGACCAGATCATCCCCGCCCACTGGCTGAAGAAGGTCACCCGCGACGGGTTCGAGGACGGCCTCTTCGAAGCCTGGCGCAAGGACGAGAACTTCGTCCTCAACCGCCCCGAACGCCAGGGGGCCTCGGTCCTGGTCGCCGGTCCCGACTTCGGTACGGGCTCCTCCCGCGAGCACGCGGTCTGGGCTCTGCAGAACTACGGTTTCAAGGCGGTCGTCTCCTCTCGCTTCGCCGACATCTTCCGGGGCAACTCGCTGAAGAACGGCCTGCTCACGGTGGTTCTGGAGCAGAAGGTCGTCGACGCCCTCTGGGAGCTGACGGAGGCCGACCCGACCGCCGAGGTGACCGTCGACCTGGAGGCGCGGCAGGTCCGCGCCGAGGGCGTCACCGCCGACTTCGAGCTGGACGAGAACGCCCGCTGGCGGCTGCTCAACGGCCTCGACGACATCAGCCTCACCCTTCAGAACGAAGCGGACATCGCCGCGTACGAGGCGTCCAGGCCCGCCTTCAAGCCGCGTACCATTGCCGCCTGAGCAGCGCTTTTCCAGGACTGCGCCCCCTGCCTCCCGGCAGGGGGCGCAGTCGCTTGTTGAGACCCCGTCGGGCGACAACTCGCCCCAGATGGCACAATCGGTGCATGGAACGCGACAGCCAACTCAAGCTCTATGGCCAAGTCGCCGACCAACTGAAGGAAGCGCACGCGAAGGTGCGTGCACTGCAAGTCCCGGAGGGCGTACGGATGGCGCTGACCCGGAAGCTGCTGGTCGTCACGGCCGCGGCGAAGCACGATCTCCCGGACGCGGCAAGGCGTCTGGACCGGTTGATGAAGGACCTCGATGAGGGCCGATTCCCCGAAGGTGACTGACACGTGGAACTGCGCATCGGTCGACTTCGTTGCGGCACTAGGGTGATTAGCCCGTTTCGTGTTTGATTTGCGGTATATATCTGCCTAACGTGCGAAAAAGCTTGAACACTTTCGTTCTGGCAATGTCTCCGAAGGGGAAGACGTGAACAAGGCGCAGCTCGTAGAAGCGATTGCCGACAAGGTCGGCGGCCGTCAGCAGGCCGCGGACGCCGTCGACGCGGTACTCGACGCGATCGTCCGTGCCGTTGTCGCCGGGGACCGTGTCTCGGTCACCGGCTTCGGCTCGTTCGAGAAGGTCGACCGCCCCGCCCGGTACGCCCGCAACCCGCAGACGGGTGAGCGCGTCCGGGTCAAGAAGACCTCGGTGCCCCGCTTCCGTGCGGGCCAGGGCTTCAAGGACCTGGTGAGCGGCTCGAAGAAGCTCCCCAAGAACGACGTGGCCGTCAAGAAGGCCCCCAAGGGCAGCCTCTCGGGCGGATCCTCCGCCGCCCGTACGACGGTGAAGGCCGCCGCAGCCAAGAAGTCGGCCGCCAAGAAGGCCACCGCGAAGAAGACCACGGCCAAGAAGACGACGGCGGCGAAGACCACCGCCGCGAAGAAGACCACGGCCAAGAAGACGACCGCGACGGCGAAGAAGACGTCCGCGGCCGCGAAGAAGGCCACCCCGGCCAAGAAGGCCACGGCCACCGCCAAGAAGACCGCGCCCGCCAAGAAGGCCACGGCGAAGAAGGCGCCCGCGAAGAAGACCACGGCGCGCAAGACCACGGCCAAGAAGGCCACCGCACGCAAGAAGTGAGCTCCGGGCACCCGCCCGCTCTTCACAACGCGCCGGGCCGGGCTCCCCTACCGGGGGAGCCCGGCCCGCGGGCTGTCCGGGCCCGGTTCGGCGCAGGGCCCGTCCGACCGTTTCTAGAACGTCTGCAGCGTCACCAGCGTGATCCGCAGGGCCGCACCCTCGCCCTCGCCCTCGATGCGCACCCGCTGCCCGGGCCGCAGCAGCAGCAGACCGCCCGCGTCGAAGGCCGCGGCGTCGAACTCCACCGGGGTGCCGTCGTCCAGCAGCACACTGCCGCCACGGGTCTCGGGGTCGTACGTGTACGAGGTCGCCTGCATGGGCGGCAGCCTATCGGTCACGGGCGAAGGCGGGCACGGCCGCGAGCCGCGCCGTGTGCGGCCCCACTCCCAGGGCCAGGGCGACCCGCAGGTCCTCGCCCGTGTCCACGTCCCGGCGCACCGAGTCGACGCCGGACAGCGCTATTTCCACGGCGCCCGACGCCAGATGCCGGGACCCGGACGGACCGCCGAAAGCCGGACGGAATTCCGCACCGCTCGCAGCGGCCAGAAATGTCGTCCCGATTCCCGCCGCGTCCCGGAGAAAAGCGCTGGGAAAAGCGGAGGCAAAATCGAGCACCCGCGCCAATTCACCGGTGCGCAGCGCCGGCAGGTCCGCGTTGAGCGCGGCCACCGCGGCGGCGGGCCGCAGGGCCCGCAGCGAGCGCGCGCCGTGTGCCAGCGCCGCGTTGAGCCCGGCCCCCGGGGCGTCCGGCACGATCCGCGCCCCGAGTGCCGAAAGGGCGGCCGCGGCCACGGCGTCGTCCGTGACGACCACCACATCCCGCACCCGGGAACAGGCCAGCGCCGCGGCCACCGTGTCCTGGGCGAACGCCAGGGCCAGCAGGGGCCGCGCATCCTCGCCCGCCGCCCGCCCCAGGCGGCTCTTGGCCCGGGCGAGCGGCTTCAGCGGAACGACCAGGGACCAGGGCCCGGCCGGATCGGTGTTCGTGGCGATCTCCCCCTCCGTACGCGTCAGGACTTATTCTCGCCTGCCGGTACGACAACCCGGAGGCCCGCCGCCGGACGTGAGGCGTACGGTGTTCTCGACAGAGCAGGGGTCTGGGGCGAGACTTGACCGTCAGTAGCCAGGCAGCAGGTTGAAATCCTTAAGGAAGGTATCCAAGTGTCCCGCCGCAGAATCGGCTTCTGGTACCGCCTGGCGGCGGTCATCGCCAAGCCGCCACTGGTGGTTCTGTTCAAGCGCGACTGGCGGGGGATGGAGAACATTCCGGCCGACGGCGGATTCATTACCGCCGTCAATCACAACTCCTATCTGGACCCGCTCTCCTACGGCCACTTCCAGTACAACACCGGGCGGGTGCCCCGGCTCCTGGCGAAGGCCGGCCTCTTCCGTACCCCGTTCGTCGGGATGATGCTGCGCGGCACCGGCCAGATCCCCGTCTACCGCGAGACCACCAACGCCCTGGACGCCTTCCGGGCCGCCGTGGAGGCCATCGAGCGCGGCGAGTGCGTCGCCTTCTACCCCGAGGGCACCCTCACCCGGGACCCCGACATGTGGCCGATGGCCGGGAAGACCGGGGCCGCCCGGGTCGCCCTGATGACCAAGGCGCCCGTCATCCCCGTCGCCCAGTGGGGCGCCAACCTCGCGATGCCGCCGTACGCCAAGCAGCGCAAGTTCCGGCTCTTCCCCCGCAAGACGCTCCAGGTGCAGGCCGGGCCGCCCGTCGACCTCAGCCGCTTCCACGGCCTGGAGCCGACGCCCGAGGTGCTGCGCGAGGCGACCGAGGTCATCATGGCGGCGGTCACCCGCCAGCTGGAGGACCTGCGCGGCGAGAAGGCGCCCGCCGAGCTCTACGATCACCGCAAAGCCCGTGCTGAACAACGGCGCAGGGCCCAGGGAAAGGGACCCACGTGACGCACCCCGTAAAAGCAGCCGTCTTCGGAACCGGCTCATGGGGTACGGCCTTCGCCGTGATCCTCGCCGACGCGGGCTGCGACGTTACCCTCTGGGGCCGCCGCGCCGAGGTCGCCGAGGCCATCAACACCACGCACACCAACCCGGACTACCTCCCGGGCATCGCGCTGCCCGACACCATCCGCGCCACCACCGACGCCGCCGAGGCCCTGCGCGAAGCGGAGTTCGCCTTCCTCGTCGTGCCCTCCCAGACACTGCGCGCCAACCTCGCCGACTGGGCCCCGCATCTGGGGCCGGACACCGTCCTGGTCTCCCTGATGAAGGGCGTCGAGCTGGGCACCGCCGAGCTGATGAGCGAGGTGATCGCCGACGTCACCAAGGTCTCCGCCGACCGCATCGCCGTCGTCTCGGGCCCCAACCTGGCCAAGGAGATCGCGGAGCGCCGCCCCGCCGCGGCCGTCGTCGCCTGCTCCGACGAGTCCGTCGCACAGCGCCTCCAGGCCGCCTGCCACACCGCGTACTTCCGCCCGTACACCAACACCGACGTGGTCGGCTGCGAGCTCGGCGGCGCCGTGAAGAACGTCATCGGCCTCGCCGTCGGCATCGCGGACGGCATGGGACTCGGCGACAACACCAAGGGCTCCCTCATCACCCGGGGCCTCGCCGAGACCACCCGACTGGGCCTGGCCATGGGCGCGGACCCGTTGACGTTCTCCGGCCTCGCCGGACTCGGCGACCTGGTGGCCACCTGCTCCTCGCCGCTCTCGCGGAACCACACCTTCGGCACCAACCTCGGCCGCGGCATGACGCTCCAGGAGACGATCGCCGTCACCAAGCAGACCGCCGAGGGCGTCAAGTCCTGCGAATCGGTCCTCGACCTGGCCCGCAGGCACGGGGTCGACATGCCCATCACCGAGACCGTCGTCTCGATCGTCCACGAGGGCAAGTCCCCGGTCGTCGCCGTCAAGGAGCTGATGTCGCGGAGCGCCAAGGCCGAGCGACGCTGACGCCGCTCTTACCAGCAGGTACGCTCATCGCGATATGAGCAGCGAGAACCTCCCCCAGAGCCCTGAGCGCCGCGAGAGCCCTGAGCAGCAGCGCCGCAAGCCGCGTGTGGCTGTCGTGTTCGGCGGCCGCAGCTCCGAACACGGCATCTCGGTCGTCACGGCCGGCGCAGTCATGAAGGCCATCGACCGGACGAAGTACGACGTCCTGCCGATCGGTATCACGGCGGACGGCCGCTGGGCGCTCACCGCCGACGAGCCCGAACGCATGGCCATCACTGACCGCAAGGTCCCCGACGTGGACCTGCTCACCGAGTCCGCCGAGGGCAGCGTCGTGCTCTCCGTCGACCCGGGCAGCCGCGAGGTCGTCTACACCGAGCCCGGCGCGGTGCCCAAGGCGCTGGGCGAGGTCGACGTCGTCTTCCCCGTGCTGCACGGCCCGTACGGCGAGGACGGCACCCTCCAGGGCCTTCTCGAACTCTCCGGAGTGCCCTACGTCGGCGCGGGTGTCCTCGCCTCCGCCGTCGGCCAGGACAAGGAGTACATGAAGCGCGTCTTCATCTCCTACGGGCTGCCCGTCGGGCCCTACGAGGTCGTCCGGCCCCGCGAGTGGGACAACGACCCCGCCGCCGCCCGCAAGCGGATCGTGGACTTCGCCGGCGAGCACGGCTGGCCGCTGTTCATCAAGCCCGCACGCGGCGGCTCCTCGATGGGCATCACCAAGGTCGACGGCCTCGAAGGCCTCGACGAGGCGATCGAGGAGGCCCGCCGCCACGACCCGAAGTTCCTCGTCGAGTCGCTGCTGCGCGGCCGGGAGATCGAGTGCGGGGTGCTGGAGTTCGAGGACGGACCGCGTGCCAGCGTGCCCGCCGAGATCCCGCCGGTCACCGCGCACGACTTCTACGACTTCGAGGCCAAGTACATCGACTCGGCCACCGGTCTGGTGCCGGCGCCGCTCACCGAGGAGCAGACCGCCGAGGTGCAGCGGCTCGCCGTCGCCGCCTTCGACGCGGTCTCCTGCGAGGGCCTGGTGCGCGCCGACTTCTTCCTCACCGATGACGGCACCTTCGTCATCAACGAGATCAACACCCTGCCGGGCTTCACCCCGATCTCCATGTACCCGCGCATGTGGCAGGAGAGCGGCGTGAGCTACCCGGAACTGGTCGACCGGCTGATCCAGGCCGCGTTGACCCGCTCCACCGGACTGCGCTGAGGCGAGCGGCGGGGAGACTCAGAGCCGGTTCGGCACCGTCTTCGCGACCGGACCGGCGAACGAGGCCAGCGGCGTGATGTCGTGGGCGTACGTCGAATCCAGCGTGACCTCGACGTACGCCTTGCGGTACGTGGTGGTGAACCGCGGACCGGATCCCTCGGGCTGCTCCAGCATCCACTGCACCCCGTCCGCCTCGACGCCCTCCGACTGGGGGTCGTCCATCTTCGCGGGCCGGGGGACCCCGCAGCGCAGTACGATCGCCCCGTCCCCCCAGCCGGCGGTCAGCTCCGAATCGGGGGAGGGGTCACTGCGTTCCAGTTCGAGGATCGTCTCCGGCAGTTCCTCGTGCAGGGCCTCGCAGTACGCGGCGGCCTCCGCGGACGGTGTGGGAACCGGGACCGACGGCTGGGCGTCGCTGAGGGAACAGCCCGCCGCGGCCAGCACGAGCACGGCAGCGGACGGACCGAGGAATATCGAGCGGGGGGAACGGCGGGCGGATGACGTCACCGGCCCAGCCTAGACGGGGGTCAGAGGTGGACGACCGGGCAGGTCAGGGTCCGTGTGATGCCGTCCACCTGCTGCACCTTGGCGACCACCATGCGGCCGAGTTCATCGACCGTGTCTGCCTGGGCCCGCACGATCACGTCGTACGGACCGGTGACGTCCTCTGCCTGGATGACTCCCGGAATCTTGGAGATGGTCTCGGCGACGATCGACGCCTTGCCCACCTCGGTCTGGATGAGGATGTACGCCTGTACCACGGAACCTCCAGGGCGGCCACGAGGATCATGTGGGGGAAAGGGACGCCACGTTATCGCGTTGCCGCGGGCCGCGGGGAGACCTACGGGCCGGATGCCGCCCACAGCGTGGCGTACAGGGCACAGAAGTTGACGTATCTCTTGACGGTACCGACAGCACAGACGGCTCGCGACCGGGGGCCCGGACGGGTGTCCGGGGCGATAAAGGAGAGGTGAGACTCGGTGAAGGGAACCGTGGGCGAGTTGGGGGAGTTCGGGCTCATCAGAGAGCTCACGTCCCGGCTCACCACCACTCCGGCGGTACGGCTGGGGCCCGGCGACGACGCCGCGGTCGTGGCCGCCCCCGACCGCAGGGTCGTGGCCAGTACGGACATCCTGCTGGAAGGGCGGCACTTCCGCCGTGACTGGTCGACGGCGTACGACGTCGGCCGCAAGGCAGCCGCCCAGAACCTCGCCGACATCGCGGCGATGGGTGCCGTGCCCACCGCGCTGCTCCTCGGCCTCGTCGTCCCCGCCGACCTCCCCGTCACCTGGGCCGCCGAGCTGATGGACGGCCTGCGCGACGAATGCCAGGTGGCGGGCGCGGCCGTGGTCGGCGGCGATGTGGTGGGCGGCGACACGATCACCGTCTCCATCACCGCGCTCGGCGACCTGCGCAACCACGAACCGGTCACCCGGGGCGGTGCCCGCCCCGGCGACGTCGTCGCGGTCACCGGCTGGCTCGGCTGGTCGGCGGCCGGTTACGCGGTGCTCTCCCGCGGCTTCCGCTCGCCCCGCGCCTTCGTCGAGGCCCACCGCCGCCCCGAACCGCCGTACCACGCGGGCCCCGCTGCCGCCGGACTCGGCGCCACCGCCATGACCGACGTCAGCGACGGCCTCGTCGCCGACCTCGGGCACATCGCGGAGGCCAGCAAGTGCCGGATCGACCTGCGCTCCGGGCTCATCGACATCCCCTCGCAGATGTCCGACATCGGCCAGGCCGTCGGCGTCGACCCGCTCCAGTGGGTGCTGACCGGGGGAGAGGACCACGCGATCGTGGCGACCTTCCCGCCCGACGTGAAGCTCCCCGCCCGCTGGAAGGTGATCGGCGAGGTCCTCAACCCCTCCGCCCTGCCCCAGGTCACCGTGGACGGCGCCCCCTGGACCAGCAAGGGCGGCTGGGACCACTTCGGCTCCATCGAGGACGCCCACCCGCCCCGCTGAGCATTAGATTGCTGCGTATGCCCATACGTACCGCTGTACCGCCCCGCGTGCTCACCGTCGCCGGATCCGACTCCGGCGGCGGTGCGGGGATCCAGGCCGACCTGAAGACGATGCTCGCCCTCGGCGTGCACGGCATGAGCGTGCTCACCGCCGTCACCGCACAGAACTCCCTCGGCGTCCAGGGCGCGTGGGAGCTTCCGGTGGACGCCGTGCGCGCCCAGTACCGCAGCGTCGTCGACGACATCGGCGTCCAGGCCGTGAAGACCGGCATGCTCGCCTCCGCCGCCCTCGTGGAGACCGTCGCCGAACTTCTCGCCGGAACCGACGCCCCCGTCGTCGTCGACCCGGTCGGCGTCTCCAAGCACGGGGACGCGCTGCTCGCCGCCGAGGCCCTCGACTCCGTACGCACCAAGCTGCTCCCCGCCGCCACCGTCGCCACCCCGAACCTCGACGAGGTCGCCCAGCTCACCGGTGTCCAGGTCACCGATGAGAGCGGCATGCGCCGGGCCGCCGAGCAGATTCTCGGCTTCGGATCGCGCTGGGTCGTGATCAAGGGCGGCCATCTGCCGGGGGAGGCGGTGGACCTGCTCACCGACGGGAGCGCGGAACACTGGCTGCGCGCCCCCCGGCACGACAACCGCCACACTCACGGCACGGGCTGCACGCTGGCCTCCGCCATCGCCTCCGGGCTCGCGCTCGGGATGGACGTGCCCACGGCCGTCCAGAGCGCGAAGACGTACGTCACCGGCGCGATCGAGGCCGGCTTCCCGCTCGGCGGCGGCATCGGCCCGGTCGACCACGGCTGGCTGACCCGGACAGCTGTCTGAGTACAGCAAAAAGCCGGTCCACCGAGGTGGACCGGCTTTTTGGGCAACCGGAAGGCTGCGCTACGACGGGGACGTCAGCGCGCGACCTTGCCGGCCTTGATGCACGAGGTGCAGACGTTGAGCCGCTTCGGCGTCCGACCGACCACGGCACGCACGCGCTGGATGTTGGGATTCCAGCGACGAGACGTACGGCGGTGCGAGAACGAAACGCTGTTGCCGAAGCTCGGCCCCTTGCCGCAAACGTCGCAGTTGGCAGCCACGGGTCACTCCAAAGACTTCAGATGCACTTACAGTGAATTCCGGCACGCCGGAATCAGTTGGACTGAAGTGGCGGTACCGGGGGAATGTCCCGACTCTCATCGGGCAACCGGAGCAGCATACAACGCCTGCTTCGGAGATACGAAACTACCACGGCTCGGCCGCCCGCCCTCCCGCCCCCTGTCCCTGCCGGGACCCCCGCGAGCGGGCTAACCTGCGGTGCAGCCCGTTGCCACGGCCGCTTCAAGGAGGACCATCGGTGCCGCAGCTCCCCGACGACCTGGACGCCGTCGCGGTACGCACGTGGTGCTCGCTGGCCCTGGAGGCACTGGGCCGGGAGCGCGCGGAGATCGACGCGATCAACGTCTATCCCATCGCCGACGGGGACACCGGCACCAACCTCTATCTGACGCTCGAGTCCGCGGCCGCCGCCGTCGAAGCGGTCTTCGCCGCCCACGAGACCGGCACCACCGCACCCGCCACCGCCGACGCCGTACGCGCCATGGCGCACGGCGCCCTGATCGGCGCCCGCGGGAACTCCGGCACGATCCTGGCCCAGCTGCTGCGCGGCATGGCCGGGGTGCTGGCCGACGGCGGCGACGCGGCCCACCTGCGCCTCGCCCTCACGAGCGCCGCCGACGCGGCCCGGCAGGCCGTCGCCCACCCCGTCGAGGGCACCGTGCTCACCGTCGCCGCCGAGGCCGCCCAGGCCGCCCGGGGCGAGGACCCCGACCTGCGCACCGTCGTCACCGCCGCGTACGAGGGTGCGCGCGCCGCCCTCGCGCGCACCCCCGAGCAGCTCGCCGTCCTCGGCCGGGCGGGCGTGGTCGACGCCGGGGGCCGGGGTCTGGTGGCGGTGCTGGGCGCGCTGGTGGAGACGGTGACCGGGCAGGCTCCCGTACGGGGACCGCGTACCGCCTCCGGGAACGCCGCGAAGGCGCCCGTGACCGTGGACGGGGGGTCCGTGGTGGGGCTGCCGGTGGGCGGCACTCCGGTGGAGGGCGTCACGGAGGGGGGCCTTCCCGCGAGCGCTCCGGTGGAGGGGCCGCTCGACTGCCCCGAGGACGGCGGTGCCGGGCCCGCGTTCGAGGTGATCTACCTCCTGGAGGCCCGCGACGAGCAGGTGGCCCGGCTGCGCACCCGGCTCGACGCGCTCGGCGACTCCCTGGTCGTCGTCGGCGGTGACGGGCTCTGGCACGTCCACGTCCATGTCGACGACGCCGGGGCGGCCGTCGAAGCGGGCGTCGAGGCCGGGCGGCCGTACCGGATCCGGATCACCCACTTCGCCACCGAGAGCGGCCACGACGTCCGCGTCCAGGCCGAACCCGCCCAGCGCGCCGTCGTCGTCGTGGTCCCGGGCGACGGCCTGGCCGGGCTCTGCACCGAAGCCGGCGCCACGACCGTGATCGCCCGCCCCGGCGAACCCCCCGCCAGCGGCGAACTGGTCGACGCCATCCGCCGCGCCCACGCCCGCGAGGTGGTCCTGCTGCCCAACGACGCGGCCCTGCGCCACACCGCGGCCGCCGCCGCCGAACAGGCCAGGACCGAGGGGGTCCGGGTCGCCCTCATCCCCACCCGCGCCGCCGTCCAGGGCATCGCCGCGCTCGCCGTCCACGAACCCGACCGCGGCTTCGACGAGGACGTGGTCGCCATGACCGCCGCCGCCGGGGCCACCCGCTACGCCGAACTGGCCGTCGCCGAGCGCCAGTCGTGGACCATGGCGGGCATCTGCCAGGCCGGGGACATCCTCGGCCTGATCGACGGGGACGTGGCCGTGATCGGCGCCGACGTCCCGGGCACCGCCCGAACCGTGCTCGACCGGATGCTGGCGGCGGGCGGCGAACTGGTCACCCTCGTCCTCGGCGAGGACGTCCCGGACACGCTCGCGGACGCGCTGGAGGAGCACGTACGCGAGGGCCATCTCGCCGTGGACACGGTGGTCTACCGGGGCGGCCACCAGCGCGCACCGCTGCTCATCGGCGTCGAGTAGCGGCCCCGCCGCCGCGCCCGGCGGACAGCTGTCAGTGCCGTGGTGTGCAATGGATCGCGTGTCCTCGTTCGATGAACCTCTGAAGAAGCTGCTCGGCGGAGCCACCGCGAAGGTGATGGCCGAACACCTCGACCTGCACACGGTCGGTGATCTGCTGCACCACTACCCGCGGCGGTACGAGGAGCGCGGCAAGCTGACCGCGCTGGCCGACCTCCCGCTGGACGAGCACGTCACGGTCGTCGCCCAGGTCGCCGACGCCCGGATCCTGATGTTCAACAACGGCCGGGGCAAACGCCTGGAGGTCACCCTCACCGACGGCAGCGGCCGCCTCCAGCTGGTCTTCTTCGGCCACGGCGTCCACAAGCCGCACAAGGAGCTGCTGCCGGGCCGCCAGGCGATGTTCGCGGGCAAGGTCTCCGTCTTCAACCGCAAGATGCAGCTCGCCCACCCCACGTACCAACTGCTCGACGCCTCCGACGCCGACGAGGCCACCGAGGCCGTGGACGCCTTTGCCGGACGGCTGCTGCCGATCTACCCCGCGTGCAAGCAGCTCGACTCCTGGCGGATCGCCAAGGCCGTGGACGCCGTCCTGCCCAGCGCCCGGGACGCGGTGGACCCGCTGCCCGCCTCCCTGCGCGAGGGGCGCGGCTTCACCCCGCTGCCCGAGGCCCTGCTCAAGGTGCACCGCCCGCAGACCAAGGCGGACATCGAGGACGCCAAGGCCCGCCTCAAATGGGACGAGGCGTTCGTCCTCCAGGTCGCCCTGGCCCGCCGCCGGTACGCCGACACCCAGCTGCCCGCCGCCGCCCGCCGCCCCGTCGCGGACGGCCTGCTGGACGCGTTCGACGCCAAGCTGCCCTTCACCCTCACCGAGGGCCAGGAGAAGGTCAGCAAGCAGATCTTCGACGACCTGGCCACCGAGCACCCGATGCACCGACTCCTCCAGGGCGAGGTGGGATCGGGCAAGACCATGGTGGCCCTGCGCGCCATGCTCGCCGTCGTCGACGCGGGCGGCCAGGCCGCGATGCTCGCCCCCACCGAGGTCCTCGCCCAGCAGCACCACCGCTCGATCACCGAGATGATGGGCGAGCTGGCCGAGGGCGGCATGCTGGGCGGCTCGGACCGGGGCACCAAGGTCGTCCTCCTCACCGGCTCCATGGGCACGGCCGCCCGCCGTCAGGCCCTGCTCGACCTGGTCACCGGCGAGGCCGGGATCGTCATCGGCACCCACGCCCTCATCGAGGACAAGGTCCAGTTCCACGACCTCGGCCTGGTCGTCGTGGACGAACAGCACCGCTTCGGCGTGGAACAGCGCGACGCCCTCCGCTCCAAGGGGAAGCAGCCGCCCCACCTCCTCGTCATGACCGCCACCCCCATTCCCCGTACGGTCGCGATGACGGTCTTCGGCGACCTGGAGACCTCCGTCCTGGACCAGCTCCCGGCCGGCCGCTCCCCGATCGCCAGCCATGTCGTCCCCGCCAAGGACAAGCCCCACTTCCTCGCCCGCGCCTGGGAACGCGTCCGCGAGGAGGTCGGGAACGGCCACCAGGCGTACGTGGTCTGCCCCCGCATCGGCGACGACGCGGAGGAGGCCGAGGGGAAGAAGGGCAAGGCGAAGAAGAAGCCCGCCGAGGAGGACCCGGAGAAGCGCCCGCCGCTCGCCGTCCTGGAGATCGCCGACGAACTGCGCAAGGGCGCGCTGGCCGGGCTGACCGTCGAGGTGCTGCACGGCCGGATGCACCCCGACGAGAAGGACGACGTCATGCGCCGGTTCGCCGCCGGGGACGTCGACGTCCTGGTCGCCACCACCGTCATCGAGGTCGGCGTCAACGTCCCCAACGCCACCGCCATGGTGATCATGGACGCCGACCGCTTCGGCGTCTCCCAGCTCCACCAGCTGCGCGGCCGCGTCGGCCGGGGCTCCGCCGCCGGGCTCTGCCTGCTGGTCAGCGAGGCCCACGAGGCGAGCCCCGCCCGCGCCCGCCTCTCGGCCGTCGCCGCCACCCTCGACGGCTTCGAGCTCTCCCGGATCGACCTGGAGCAGCGCCGCGAGGGCGACGTGCTGGGCCAGGCCCAGTCCGGGGTGCGCTCCTCGCTGCGGATGCTCACCGTCATCGACGACGAGGAGGTCATCGCCGCCGCTCGCGAGGAGGCCGTCGCGATCGTCGCCGCCGACCCGGAGCTGGAGCACCTGCCGGAGCTGCGCACGGTGCTGGCCGCCCTCCTGGACAAGGACCGCGAGGAGTATCTCGACAAGGGGTGAGCCCCCGGGGGCGTCCTGCCCGGTGCGCGAGCCCCGGGCCCGTCCTGCTGGTGCGGGCCGTACGCCATATCGTGGACGCACGGCCCGCCCTCACCGCGGGCCCCCGGCACGCCCCCGACCCCGAGGACCCCACACCCATGACCCGCGTGATCGCCGGCTCGGCCGGCGGACGCCGCCTGGCCGTCCCGCCCGGCACCGGCACCCGCCCCACCTCCGACCGTGCGCGCGAGGGCCTCTTCTCCACCTGGCAGGCGCTCCTCGGCACTCTGGAGGGGACCCGGGTCGCCGATCTCTACGCCGGATCCGGCGCCGTCGGCCTCGAAGCGCTCTCCCGAGGCGCGGTCCACGCCCTGCTCGTGGAGGCCGACCCGAAGGCCGTCCGTACCGTCCGCGACAACGTCCGCACCCTCGGCCTCCCGGGCGCCGAAGTCCGTACCGGCAAAGCCGAACAGATCGTGACAGGACCGGCGCCCGCCGACCCGTACGACATCGTCTTCCTGGACCCGCCGTACGCCGTCACCGACGACGATCTTCGCGAGATCCTGCTCACACTCCGTGCTCAGGGGTGGATCGGCGAGGATGCGCTCGTCACCGTGGAACGCAGCACCCGGGGCGGAGAATTCGGCTGGCCCGCCGGATTCGAGCCACTGCGGTCCCGTCGCTACGGCGAGGGAACGCTTTGGTACGGTCGCGCCGCCGCTACGTGCGAAGACGCACGATGACCGGACCGGAGAGCGAGGGAATCACAGTGCGCCGCGCCGTCTGTCCGGGGTCGTTCGACCCCATCACCAACGGACATCTCGACATCATCGGACGAGCCTCGAAGCTGTACGACGTGGTGCACGTGGCGGTGATGATCAACCAGTCCAAGAAGGGGCTGTTCACCGTCGACGAGCGGATCGAGCTGATCCGCGAGGTCACCGCCGACTTCGGCAACGTCGAGGTGGAGTCCTTCCACGGCCTGCTGGTCGACTTCTGCAAGCAGCGGGAGATCCCGGCGATCGTGAAGGGCCTGCGGGCCGTCAGCGACTTCGACTACGAGCTGCAGATGGCCCAGATGAACAACGGCCTCTCCGGCGTCGAGACGCTCTTCGTGCCGACCAACCCGACGTACAGCTTCCTGTCGTCCTCGCTGGTCAAGGAGGTGGCGACCTGGGGCGGCGACGTCTCCCACCTGCTGCCGCCCACCGTCCACGAGGCGCTCGTGAAGCGGCTCGGCGAACGCTGAGGCACTGACGGGCCGTCACCAGGTGTCGGGCGGCGGCCGACTGGCCTTACAGTCGTCCCGTCCGTCTCCAACGGAGCAGCAGCTTCAACAGAGCAGCAGAGAGTGGCGAGCACACGGTGGACGTGCAGAAGAAGCTCGACGAGATCGTCGAAGCGGTCGGGAGCGCCCGATCCATGCCCATGTCGGCCTCGTGCGTGGTCAACCGCGCCGAGCTGCTCGCCATGCTCGAAGAGGTGCGCCAGGCCCTGCCCGGCTCCCTCGCCCAGGCCCAGGAGCTGATCGGCGGCCAGGAGCAGTTCGCCGAGCAGGCCCGCCAGGAGGCCGAGCGGATCATCGAGTCGGCCCACGCCCAGCGCGCCTCGCTGATCTCCGAGACCGAGATCGCCCGTCAGTCGCAGAGCGAGGCCGACCGGATCCTGTCCGAGGCCCGCCGCGAGGCCGAGGAGGTCCGGGCCGAGGCCGACGACTACGTCGACAGCAAGCTCGCCAACTTCGAGGTCGTCCTCACCAAGACCATCGGCTCCGTTGACCGGGGCCGCGAGAAGCTCCTCGGCCGCGGCCAGGGCCTGGACGAGCAGGGCTACGAGGACCCCGACTTCACCGAGGCCCCCGAGCGCAGCGCCGACCCGGAGACGCTGAAGCAGCGGGCCGACGCGTACGTGGACGCCAAGTTCGGCGCCTTCGAGGCCGTCCTCGCCAAGACGCTGGAGGCGGTCGGCCGCGGCCGGCAGAAGCTGCACGGCCGGGTCGCCACCGACGACCTCGGCGCGCACATCGCCGCCCAGGACGCCGCGGGCGGCCAGGGCCACACCAGCGACGCCGACTATCTGGCCGGTCTCGCCGAGCTGGCCACTCCCGAACCGCAGCAGGCGCCCCAGCAACCCGCCTACCCGGCGCAGCCGCCGGGCGAGCCGAGCTACGCGCAGGCGGCCTACGGGTACCAGGAGCAGCCGGTCCAGCAGGGCATGCAGGACGCGTACGGCTACCAGCAGCAGCCCGACCCGTACGCGGCGTACCAGCAGCAGGGCGGCTACGACCCGAACGGCTACCCTCCGCAGCCCACCGGCCAGCCCGACTACGGCTGGCAGCAGCAGAACCAGCAGCACGGGCAGGAACAGGGCCAGGCGCCCGGCCAGCAGGGCGGTGGCGCGCTGGACGAGACCAGCCTCTTCGACACCAGCATGATCGACCTGGAACAGCTGCGCCGGTACGAACAGGGTCGCTGACCCCGGCGGGGCTGCTGCCCCGATTGGGTGCTGAGCGGTCCGTCCAGTATCCTGAATCCTCGGTCGCACATAGGTCCGCGATTCCGGCTGCCCGTTTCGTCTACGAATCGGGACCATTCGACTCCGGACCGTAGACGGCCCCTCCTTCGCAGTACGACACCCATGATTCTGAAAGCAGGAAGAGCCCTGAACGGCCACCTCGACCACCGCAACCCTCTCGTGTTCGATACGCACGAGCTGGGCCGGCGTCCCGGTGCCATGAAGCGGCTGTCCCGCTCGGTGGAAGCACCCGGTTCACCGGTCCTGGGCATCGACGGCGTCATCGGCGTGCCGGAAGGCGCACCCGTTGAGCTGGACCTCCGCCTCGAATCGGTCATGGAAGGGGTGCTTGTCACAGGCACCGCCCGTGCGACCGCCGAGGGGGAGTGCGTAAGGTGTCTGGAGCCGCTGACCGTAGAGGTCGACGCGGACTTCCAGGAAATGTTCTCGTACCCTGACGCCGATGACCGGGGCCGCAGCAGTGCGGCGGAACCGGCCGACGACGCCGAGGACGACGAGGACAGGTTCTTTCTCGAGGACGGCTTGTTCGACCTCGAACCCATGCTGCGTGACGCGGTAGTGCTCGCACTGCCCATGCAGCCGGTGTGCTCGGAGGACTGCGCCGGTCTGTGTTCCGAATGCGGAATCAGGCTGGACGAGAATCCGGGTCACCACCACGACGCCGTCGACATCCGTTGGGCGGCACTGCAAGGACTCGCCGAGACCGTTCAGGACGGCGAGAAGGACAACATGGGCGGCGCCGAACCGGGCGTCGACGAGAAGCAGGAGAAGTAGCCGTGGCTGTTCCGAAGCGGAAGATGTCGCGCAGCAACACGCGCCACCGCCGGTCGCAGTGGAAGGCTGCGGTCCCCACCCTGGTTTCGTGCGAGCGTTGCCAGGAGCCCAAGCTCCAGCACATTGCGTGCCCGAGCTGCGGCACCTACAACAAGCGCCAGGTCCTCGAGGTCTGAGCGGCTGGTGAGAGGCCCGATGTCTGAGTTGTCCAACGCCAAGAAGCAGGCAGACAACGTCAACACAGCCTCGTCCCACACGCTTCTGGAAGGGCGGCTCGGGTATCACCTCGAGTCCGCCCTTCTGGTGCGTGCGCTGACCCACCGTTCCTACGCGTACGAGAACGGCGGCCTGCCCACCAACGAGCGGCTCGAATTCCTCGGGGATTCGGTGCTCGGCCTGGTGGTCACGGACACGCTGTACCGCACCCACCCCGACCTGCCCGAAGGCCAGCTGGCCAAGTTGCGGGCCGCGGTGGTCAATTCGCGTGCGCTGGCGGAAGTGGGCCGCGGCCTCGAACTCGGCTCCTTCATCCGGCTCGGCCGCGGTGAAGAGGGCACGGGGGGCCGGGACAAGGCTTCCATCCTCGCCGACACACTGGAAGCAGTGATCGGCGCGGTCTATCTCGACCAGGGCCTCAGCGCGGCCTCGGAGCTGGTCCACCGGCTCTTCGACCCGCTGATCGACAGGTCCTCGAACCTCGGTGCCGGCCTGGACTGGAAGACCAGCCTCCAGGAGCTCACCGCGAGCGAGAGCCTCGGAGTCCCCGAGTACCTCGTCACGGAGACCGGCCCGGATCACGAGAAGACCTTCACTGCTGCCGCTCGCGTCGGTGGTGTCTCGTACGGCACCGGCACCGGCCGTAGCAAGAAGGAAGCGGAGCAGCAGGCGGCCGAGTCCGCCTGGCGCGAGATCAGCGCCGCCGCAGAGGCACGGCAGGCCGCGGAGAAGTCCGCAGCCGACGGAGGGGCCGCCGACACCCCTGCCGACCCGTCGCCGAACACGGACGCCGCTCCGGCCTGAAGCAGAACGGGAACCCCTCGGTGCCATCCGCACCGGGGGGTTTTCCCTGTCCAGGGGCGGTCGGCCCCTCCGTGCGTTTTCGCCCGCCCCGTTCCCCGTACTACCGTCGATGTGTCTGGAGTGGTGCACCGTGCCCGAGCTGCCCGAGGTCGAAGTCGTCCGCAGGGGCCTTGAGCGCTGGGTCAGCGGGCGCACCGTCACCGAGGTCGAGGTCCTGCACCCGCGCTCGGTCCGACGGCACCTCGCGGGTGGCGTCGACTTCGCCGCCCGGCTCCGAGGTGCCCGCTTCGGTCCGGCGATGCGGCGCGGCAAGTACCTCTGGGTGCCGATCGAGGAGGCCTCCGCCTCGCTGCTCGGCCACCTCGGCATGAGCGGACAGCTGCTGGTGCAGCCCGCGGACGCGCCCGACGAGAAGCACCTGCGCATCCGGATGCGGTTCGACGACGCGCTCGGAACCGAACTGCGCTTCGTCGACCAGCGCACCTTCGGCGGACTCTCGCTGCACGGCAACACCCCCGACGGACTGCCCGACACCATCGCGCACATCGCCCGGGACCCGCTCGACCCGCTCTTCGACGACGCCGCGTTCCACACCGCGCTGCGGCTGCGCCGTACCACCGTCAAACGCGCCCTGCTCGACCAGTCGCTGATCAGCGGCGTCGGCAACATCTACGCCGACGAGGCGCTCTGGCGGTCCAGACTGCACTACGACCGGCCGACCGCGACCCTGACCCGCCCCAAGTCCGCCGAACTGCTCGGCCACGCCCGCGACGTCATGAACGCGGCCCTCGCCCAGGGCGGTACCAGCTTCGACAGCCTGTACGTCAACGTGAACGGCGAGTCCGGCTACTTCGACCGGTCGCTCGACGCGTACGGCAGGGAGGGCGAGCCCTGCAACCGGTGCTCCACCCCGATGCGCCGCCGCGCCTGGATGAACCGCTCCAGCTACTACTGCCCGCGCTGTCAGCGGCCGCCGCGCGCCTCGTCGTAACGCGCCCGGGCGGCCAGGACCTCGTCCATCCGCCCCTCGACGCAGTGGATGAGCCCGAGGAGCTTCTCGGCGACCTCACGGCCGAACGGGGTGAGCTCGTAGTCCACCCGGGGCGGGTTCACCGGCTGGGCCTCCCGCAGGACGAGCCCGTCCCGCTCCAGGGCGTGCAGGGTCTGGGAGAGCATCTTCTCGCTGACCCCGTCGACCCGGCGGCGCAGCTCGTTGAACCGGAGGCTCTCCTCGTACAGCGCGCCGAGCGTCAGACCGCCCCAGCGCCCGGTGACGTGCTCCAGCGTCGAGCGCGAGGGGCACGCGCGGGAGAAGACGTCGAACGCGAGGCTGTCCGTATCCGTATCCGTATTCGTGTCGCTGGCCATACCAGAAGCTTACTCCCGCACAGTGCTCACTCCGAGGGAGCGCTGTACCGGAGTAAGACAGCCCGGCCCGCCGCGGGGGTAGAAGTTTTCGATGTGGCCTTCCTCGGCAGGGGACTGTTTTGTTGGCTGGTGTCTCCCGATAAGGAGGCATTAAATGGTGTTGGCGAGGATCAAGCGAAAGGCCGCTGTGGCCACGGCGGTCGCCGTGAGCGGCATGACGCTGGCGGCGATGTCCCCCGCCACGGCGTCCGCCGCGACGGGCGCTGTGCCGAGCTGCGTCGAAACGTCGGTCGTACCCGAGGTGTTCGGCAATATGTTGGTCTACATCACCAACAACTGCGAGAGCACACAGCGAGTGAAGCCGACCTTCCAGTGGGTGAGCGGGTCTGGGCCACAGGTCCAGTGTTACGACCTGCAGCCGGGTCAGGAAGTGCTCCAGGCGGTCAGTCCGGGCGCCCCGTTCAACAAGTTCCTGGGTCTGGTCAGCTGCTGAGTGGTTTCAGACGGAGTCGCCCCCACGCTCCGCGCAGCGCGTGGAACGTGGGGGCGAGCGTGCATTCCGGGGTCAGAAGCCGAAGTTCTGGACCCACCACGGGCCGCCGGGGCCCTCGTGGACACCGATACCGATGGTCTTGTAGTCGCAGTTGAGAATGTTCGCCCGGTGGCCTTCGCTGTTCATCCAGCCCTCCATCACGGCCTGGGCGTCCGCCTGGCCGCGGGCGATGTTCTCCGCCGCCAGTCCCTGGACGCCCGCCTGCGCGGCCCGGTCCCAGGGGGTGTCGCCGTCCGGGTCCGTGTGGTCGAAGAAGCCGCGGGCCGCCATGTCCTCGCTGAAGTTCTGGGCGAGGGAGGTCAGCGGGGCGCTGGTGGACAGCGGGGAGCAGCCGACCTTCGCGCGCTCCTGGTTCACCAGGGCCAGTACCTCGCTGCGTGCGGAGGCGTCGGTCGGGGAGGGGCTCGGCTTCTTGCTGGGCGGCGGGGCGGTGGAGGTCTTCGGCGGTGCCGGGGCCTTGCTCGCCGGGGCGGAGCTCTTCTCCGGGGCCGAGGTGGGGGCCTTCGACTTTTTCGACGGGGCGGCGTCCGGCTTCTTCGACGTGGAGGGCGCGGCCGACTTCGACGGCGCCTTCGAGGTCTCCGAGGGCGAGGGCTTCTTCGACGGGGTCCCGGACGGCGTCTTCGACGGCGACGTGCTCGGCGCCTCCGGGCGCTCGCTGCCCCGGCTGGTGGGGGAGGAGGACCGGTCGGCCGGCGCGGTGGAACTGCCGCCCTGCGTCAGCAGGTCCGGGGCTCCGCCGGTGCGCACCTGGTCGGCGGCGGTGGGGGAGCCGGTGGTGTACGTGTCGCCGCCGGGGATCAGACCCGAGGCGACGGCCACCGCTCCGACGGCCACGGCCGCCGAGACGCCGAGGAGGCCGGTCCGGATCGGCACGGCGGACTTCTTCCGGCGCGTGCCCCGGCCCCGGGAAGCGGTCTTGGCCGCGGGCTGCTCAGCGGCGGGGCCTGCGGCGGATCGTCGGTGGCGTCCCATGCGCTGTGCCTTCCTGATTCTCCGGACGCCGCCTGCGACGTCACGCGATTGCCCCGTTTGCTGATGCTGAACGGCCCCGATGATCGAAATGCGATCGGGCGGGGAGCGAATGGTGCTTGATCGACTTTCCGTCGACGACCGTCCGATACTCACCCGATCGAGTGAGGCTGTTGCGACGGGACTGTAGCCCATGGGCGAAAGGGGGCGGCGTGCTTCTTGAGCAATTGGCCGGTTAGCGTTCGGGCATGAACGAAGAAGCACGCCTCGTCGTCTGGGTACGCGGCCGAGTACAGCAAGTAGGCTTCCGCTGGTTCACCAGGGCAAACGCTTTGGAGATCGGCGGGCTCATCGGGTTCGCCCTCAATCTCGACGACGGCAGAGTGCAGATCGTGGCCGAAGGGCGGCGTGAGAATTGCCACCGTCTCCTGGAGTGGCTGCGGTCCGACGACACACCCGGGCGCGTGGACGGGGTCACTGAGATCTGGGACACGCCGCGCGGTGGATACGAGGGATTCGCCATCCGCTGATCCCGCCCGGAGCGGCCCCTTCCGATCCGCTCCGTGAACGCCGTGTGCCGAACGGTCACCGGAACGCCCGCCCGGCCCCCGCTCGGCCCTCGCACCCGAAATGACCTGCGGCGGGACCCGGCGGCGACCGATGGTTGCCAGATGCGGAATGTCGTGCAAGGCTGCGGCATTGACGAAGATCCGCGCACCCCTCGGGGTCCCGCAGGAGAGTCGCGCCGCATGATCGTCCAGCCGCGCGCCCCCGGGACACCCGGGTACACAGGGTGTGATCGTGTTGACCGTCAAACTTTTTGGTGAGACGCTGAAAACCCCGCGCACCTTAGCTGTTCGGTAGAGCTGATTAGCAGCAGAACCGCAGTGGTGACAGAGCCCTGCCGAGCACCGCGGGTGCGATCCCCTGACGACCCACACCGCATCGGTCGGTCACTCATTGTGGAGGACCATCCATCATGGCAAAGGCGCTTCTCGGTTACGTCGGCGGTTCCGACCCGCGACTCCTCGCCGAGATGCGACGGCTCCAGCAGCGCGTCCAGGACCTGGAATCCGAGCTCACCCGGATCCAGGACGAGAACGACGCGCTCAACGCCGCCGCCCAGCACCAGGAGTCGCTGCTCGACAGCATCGACATCGACGTACCCCAGGGCGAGCCTGCACTGACCTGACCGTGACGGCCCCTTCGGGCCGGTCGGGCCGGGCACGCTCAGTAGCCTCGGAATCTCATTGATCCGTCCTGCGTCACGGATCGCCGTCCCCGAACACCGGGTCCCCGCACCGCCGGGGATGCCAATGTCCGGTAGTACGACGATGCACCGCGCGGGCCACAGCTGGATGAACGGCGACGCCGGCAGCACAGCGACGCCCACAAGATTCACAGGGACGCTTCGGCGTCCCTTTTTCTTTGCCCGACGGCCACCCCCGCCCCTGCCCCCCTTCGCTTAACGTCTGATGTGCCCTGCACCTTCATCAGCGAAACCGAGAGCGAAAGGTAGAGTCCGGCGGCGTGCACCTCAAGGCCCTGACCCTGCGTGGTTTCAAATCGTTCGCGTCCGCCACCACCCTGCGGTTCGAACCGGGGATCACCTGCGTCGTCGGACCCAATGGATCCGGCAAATCCAATGTGGTGGACGCGCTCTCCTGGGTCATGGGGGAACAGGGGGCCAAATCCCTGCGCGGCGGCAAGATGGAAGACGTGATCTTCGCCGGGACGACCGGACGGCCGCCGCTCGGCCGCGCGGAAGTCTCGCTGACGATCGACAATTCCGACGGCGCATTGCCCATCGAGTACGCCGAAGTGACGATCACTCGGATCATGTTCCGCAATGGCGGCAGCGAATACCAGATCAACGGCGACACCTGCCGGCTGCTCGACATCCAGGAACTCCTCTCCGACTCCGGTATCGGGCGGGAGATGCACGTCATCGTCGGGCAGGGCCAGTTGGACTCCGTCCTGCACGCCGACCCGATGGGCCGCCGGGCCTTCATCGAGGAGGCCGCGGGCGTGCTCAAGCACCGCAAGCGGAAGGAGAAGGCGCTGCGGAAGCTGGACGCGATGGGCGCCAACCTGGCCCGGGTCCAGGACCTCACCGACGAACTGCGCCGTCAGCTCAAGCCGCTCGGCCGGCAGGCCGCCGTCGCCCGCCGGGCCGCCGTCATCCAGGCCGATCTGCGCGACGCCCGGCTCCGGCTCCTCGCCGACGACCTGGTGACCCTGCGGGACGCGCTGCGCGACGAGATCGCCGACGAGGCGGAGCTGAAGAAGCGCAAGGACGCGGCCGAGGCCGAGCTGAGGACGGCGCTCGCCCGCGAGGCCGAGCTGGAGGGAGAGGTACGCCGGCTCGCGCCCCGGCTCCAGCGCGCCCAGCAGACCTGGTACGAGCTGTCGCAGCTCGCCGAGCGGGTCCGCGGCACGATCTCGCTGGCCGACGCCCGGGTCCGCAGCGCCTCCCAGGCGCCCGCCGAGGAGCGCCGCGGCCGCGACCCCGAGGACCTGGAGCGCGAGGCGGCCCGGATCCGCGAGCAGGAGGCGGAGCTGACGGCCGCCCTGGAGGCGGCCGAACACGCGCTGGAGGACACCGTCGCCCACCGCGCCGACCTGGAACGCGAGCTGGCCGCCGAGGAGCGCCGACTCAAGGACGCGGCCCGCGCCATCGCCGATCGGCGCGAAGGACTCGCCCGGCTGAACGGCCAGGTCAACGCGGCACGCAGCCGGGCCGGTTCGGCCCAGGCCGAGATCGACCGGCTGGCGGCCTCCCGCGACGAGGCCCAGGAGCGCGCGGTCACCGCGCAGGAGGAGTACGAGCAGCTCAAGGCCGAGGTCGAAGGGCTGGACGGCGTCGACGAGGAGCTGACCGCCCGCCATGAGCAGGCCAAGCGGGCCCTGGCCGAGGCCCAGGCCGCCCACAGCACGGCCCGTGACGAGGCCACCGCCGCCGAGCGCAGGCGGGCGGCGGTCGCGGCCCGGCACGAGGCGCTGGCCCTGGGGCTCCGCCGCAAGGACGGCACGGGGGCGCTGCTCGGCGCCCGCGACCGGCTGACCGGACTCCTCGGCCCCGCCGCCGAACTGCTGACCGTCGAGCCCGGATACGAGATCCCGGTCGCGGCCGCCCTCGGCACGGCGGCGGACGCGGTGGCCGTCACGGACCCGGCCACGGCGGCCGACGCGATCCGGCTCCTGCGCGAACGGGACGCGGGACGCGCGGCGATGCTGCTGGGCGGGGCGACCGACGGCGCTCCGGAGACCCGGCCCCACCACGTACCGGAGCAGTCCGGCGAGCACGTGCCCGCAGGGGGCGAGGCCCCGCAATCCGCGCCGGCCGTGCTGCCCGGCCAGGGCGGAGCTCCCGGCGAACCCGCCTCCGTGCCCGCGGGCCCCGACACCGCCCCCCGCCGCGCCGCCCGCCCCGGGACGGTCACGGCCACCACCGCGCCCGCCGTCGCCGACCTCGTGCGCGGGCCCGCCGCGCTGGTCGGGGCCGTCCGGCGGCTCGTCGCGGACATGGTGGTCGTCGCGACGCTGGAGGACGCCGAGGAGCTGGTCGCCGCGCACCCCGGGCTGACTGCGGTGACCGGGGAGGGGGACGTGCTCTCCGCCCACTTCGCGCACGGCGGGTCGGCCGGGGCGCCCAGCCTGCTGGAGGTGCAGGCCTCCGTCGACGAGGCCGCCGCCGAGCTGGCCGAACTGGCCGTCCGGTGCGAGGAGCTCGCCGAGGCCCAGCGCCTGGCGGCGGATCGGCGCACGGAGCAGGCCGCGCTCGTCGAGGAGCTGGGGGAGCGCCGCCGGGCGGCCGAGCGGGAGAAGTCCGGCTTCGCCCAGCAGCTAGGGAGGCTCGCCGGGACGGCCCGGAGCGCGGCGGGCGAGGCCGAGCGCATGACCGCCTCCGCCGCCCGCGCCCAGGAAGCCCTGGAGCGGGCCACCGAGGAGGCCGAGGAGCTGGCCGAACGGCTGCTGGTCGCCGAGGAGACACCGGCCGAGGAGGAGCCCGACACCTCCGTACGCGACCGGCTCGCCGCCGACGGGGCCAACGCCCGCCAGACCGAGATGGAGGCCCGGCTCCAGGCCCGTACGCACGAGGAGCGGGTCAAGGCGCTGGCCGGGCGCGCCGATTCGCTGGACCGGGCCGCCCGGGCCGAACGGGAGGCCCGCGCCCGCGCCGAACAGCACCGGGCCCGGATGCGGTACGAGTCGGAGGTCGCCTCCGCCGTCGCCTCGGGCGCCCGTCAGCTGCTGGCGCACGTCGAGGTGTCCCTCGTACGGGCCGACGAGGAGAGGACGTCGGCCGAGGCGGCGAAGGGCGAGCGGGAGCGCGAGCTGGCCGTCGAGCGCGACCGGGGCCGGGAGCTGAAGGGCGAGCTGGACAAGCTCACCGACTCGGTCCACCGGGGCGAGGTGCTGGGCGCGGAGAAGCGGCTGCGGATCGAGCAGTTGGAGACGAAGGCCCTGGAGGAGCTGGGCGTGGAGCCCGCGGGGCTGGTCTCCGAGTACGGGCCCGACCAGCTCGTACCGCCGTCGCCCGCCGCCGAGGGCGAGGAGCTGCCGGAGGACCCGGAGCACCCGCGCAACCAGCCGAAGCCGTACCGGCGGCCCGAGCAGGAGAAGCGGCTGCGGTCGGCCGAACGGGCGTACCAGCAACTCGGGAAGGTGAATCCGCTCGCCCTGGAGGAGTTCTCGGCGCTGGAGGAACGGCACAAGTTCCTGTCCGAGCAGCTTGAAGACCTGAAGAAGACCCGGGCCGATCTGCTCCAGGTGATCAAGGAGGTCGACGAGCGGGTCGAGCAGGTCTTCACCGAGGCCTACCACGACACCGCCCGGCAGTTCGAGGGCGTCTTCTCGCGGCTCTTCCCCGGCGGCGAGGGCCGGCTCATCCTCACCGACCCGGACAACATGCTCACCACCGGCGTGGACGTCGAGGCGCGCCCGCCGGGCAAGAAGGTGAAGCGGCTCTCCCTGCTGTCGGGCGGCGAGCGGTCCCTGACGGCGGTGGCGCTGCTGGTGTCGATCTTCAAGGCCCGGCCCAGTCCGTTCTACGTGATGGACGAGGTCGAGGCCGCGCTCGACGACACGAACCTCCAGCGGCTGATCCGGATCATGGAGGAGCTCCAGGAGAGCTCGCAGCTGATCGTGATCACCCACCAGAAGCGGACGATGGAGGTCGCCGACGCGCTGTACGGCGTGTCCATGCAGGGCGACGGGGTCTCGAAGGTCATCAGCCAGCGACTGCGCTGACTCTTTACCGAATCATCAGAGGTTCAACGCACCTTTTGCGCACCTCGGGGTACACGGCACCAGACCCGCTGTTTGACTTTGTTTCTTGAACGCATACCCTCTGCGAAGTTGATTTGGTCTTCAAGTGGTGGCGAACGGGATGGTGTGCGCCACTGGGAAGGCTCACACCCCACGTCTGACCCCCGGCCAGGCATCAGGAGTTCACGTGACCAGCAGCACAGCGAACGGACCCGAGTCCGGGGCGAGGGCGGCCCACCCGGAGCACCTCGGCCACGTCATCTTCATCACCGCGGCCGCGGCGATGGGCGGCTTCCTCTTCGGCTACGACAGCTCCGTCATCAACGGCGCCGTCGAGGCGATCCGCGACCGGTACGACATCGGTTCCGGAACGCTCGCCCAGGTCATCGCCATCGCGCTGATCGGCTGTGCGATCGGCGCCGCCACCGCGGGCCGGATCGCGGACCGGATCGGCCGCATCCGCTGCATGCAGATCGCCTCGGTGCTCTTCACCGCCAGCGCGATCGGCTCCGCGCTGCCGTTCGCGCTCTGGGACCTGGCGATGTGGCGCATCATCGGCGGCTTCGCCATCGGCATGGCCTCCGTGATCGGCCCGGCCTACATCGCCGAGGTCTCCCCGCCCGCCTACCGCGGCCGGCTCGGCTCCTTCCAGCAGGCCGCGATCGTCATCGGCATCGCCGTCTCCCAGCTCGTCAACTACGCCGTCCTCCAGATCGCCGACGGCGACCAGCGCGGCGAGATCCTGGGCCTGGAGGCCTGGCAGTGGATGCTCGGCGTGATGGTCGTCCCGGCCGTCCTGTACGGGCTCCTCTCCTTCGCCATCCCCGAGTCCCCGCGCTTCCTCATCTCCGTCGGCAAGAAGGCCGAGGCCCGCAAGATCCTCGAAGAGGTCGAGGGCGACAAGATCGATCTCGACGCGCGCGTGACCGAGATCGAGACGGCCATGCACCGCGAGCACAAGTCCTCCTTCAAGGACCTGCTCGGCAACCGCTTCTTCTTCCTGCCGATCGTCTGGGTCGGCATCGGCCTCTCGATGTTCCAGCAGCTCGTCGGCATCAACGTGGCGTTCTACTACTCGGCGACGCTGTGGCAGTCCGTCGGCATCGACCCGACCGACTCGTTCTTCTACTCGTTCACCACCTCGATCATCAACATCATCGGCACGGTGATCGCGATGGTGCTGGTGGACCGGGTGGGCCGCAGGCCGCTCGCCCTCGTCGGCTCCGTCGGCATGGCGGTCGCGCTCGCCGTCGAGGCCTGGGCCTTCTCCGCCGACCTGGTCGACGGCAAGCTCCCCACCGCCCAGGGCGCCACGGCGCTGGTCGCCGCCCATGTCTTCGTGCTCTTCTTCGCCCTGTCGTGGGGTGTCGTCGTCTGGGTCTTCCTGGGCGAGATGTTCCCGAACCGCCTGCGCGCCGCAGCCCTCGGCGTCGCCGTCTTCGCGCAGTGGATCGCCAACTGGGCGATCACCGCCAGCTTCCCGAGCCTGGCCGACTGGAACCTCTCGGGGACGTACATCATCTATGCCTGCTTCGCCGTGCTCTCGATCCCCTTCGTGCTCAAGTTCGTGAAGGAGACCAAGGGCAAAACGCTGGAGGAGATGGGCTGACCCTCCCCCCGTACTGGAGGAGACGGGCTCATCCCCGCTGCCCCTCTCCTTCTTCACCGGCGGCCCCGCCTCACCCCTGAGCCGGGGCCGCCGGCCTTTCCCGTGGCAGAGCCCCGCAGAACAGCCGCAGGCTCCGCCACCCCTCGTCCACCGGCATCCCGCCGCACAGCGGATGCAGCACCAGGCTCTCCGCCTCCAGTCCCGCCAGCTCGTCCGGCGTGACGATCCGGTACACCCCCTCCTCGCGCAGCTCCGCCACCGTCGTCGCCGCCGAGCGCACCGCCGAGCGGATGTCCTTGGACTGCCAGGAGGCGTACGTCCGCGCCTCGTGCAGCAGGTGCTCGCCGTACAGCGCCCACGTCCGCTCCGGGTCCTCGGAGACATGCAGCAGCGGGGTGCGTTCCGCGGGCATCATGCAGAAGCCCTCCGTCCCGTGCTCGGCGCACTGCTCCCGGTAGTACGCGTCCAGCTCCGGCAGATGCGCGCTCGGGAACAGCGGCAGCCCCAGCCGGGCCGCCCGCCGCGCCGCCGCCCGCGAGCTGCCGCCGACCAGCAGCATCGGGTGCGGTCGCGTGTACGGGCGCGGGGTGACCCGTACCGTACGGCCCCGGTACGGGAACGGCTCCCCGGTCCACGCCGCCAGCAGCGTCTCCAGCAGCTCGTCCTGGAGCCTGCCGCGCCGGCCCCACTCCACCCCGGCCCGTTCGTACTCCTCCGGGCGGTATCCGATCCCCGCCACCGTCACCAGCCGGCCCGCGCTCAGCAGGTCCAGCACGGCGATGTCCTCCGCGAGCCGCAGCGGATCGTGCAGCGGCCCGATGATCGCCGAGACGGTCACCGCGATCCGGCGGGTGGCGCCGAAGACCGCTCCGGCGAAGGTGAACGGGGAGGGCAGCCAGGAGTTCGCCACCCCGTGGTGCTCCTCGGTCTGCACCGTGTCGACGCCGTGCTCATCCGCGTACGCCGCCATCTCCAGCGCCGCACGGTAGCGGGCCGAGAGCGATACGGGGGTGGCGTCGGGTTCGACGAGATTGAACCGGACCACTGTGAAGGCCATCAGGGGTGTCCCTTCGCCGGAGCGGGCGGATGGGCGGGCGGGGCGGCTGTTCTGGCGGACAGGCGGCCGCACCGTACCTGACGGAACGTCAGAAGTGGAGAGGGCTCACATCTGCATTGGGGCCAAAAGGTGCATAGAGGGCTCGTCGGATCGCCGGGGGACTGCCGGGGCAGCGCCTGCGCGACGGCCGTGGCCGATACTGGACGGGTTATGGAACTCGTCGAAATCGTCATCCTCGCTGTAGTCATCGCCCTGGTCGCTGTCGGCCTGGTCGGCGGGCTCGTGGTCGGCAGCCGCAAGAAGAAGCAGCTGCCGCCCCCGCCGCCGTCCACGCCGACCATCACTCCTCCCGCCGAACCTCAGGTCGGCGAGGAGGCCGAGACGCCGCGCGACGAAGCGCGGCGCACCATCGACGAAGTCGGCCTCCCGGACGCCACCGCGCCCGTGGAGGAGGAAGCTCCGGTCGTCGAGGCCCCCGAGGCTCCCGCGCTGGAGGTCCCCGAGCCCACCGCCGGCCGGCTCGTCCGCCTGCGGGCCCGGCTCGCCCGATCGCAGAACTCGCTCGGCAAGGGACTCCTCACCCTGCTCTCCCGGGACAACCTCGACGAGGACACCTGGGAGGAGATCGAGGACACCCTCCTCACCGCCGACGTCGGCGTCGCCCCCACCCAGGAACTGGTCGAGCGGCTCCGCGAGCGCGTCCGTGTGCTCGGCACCCGCACCCCGGAAGAACTGCGCACCCTGCTCCGCGAGGAGCTGATCACTCTGCTCGGCCCGGACTTCGACCGCGAGGTCAAGACCGAGGGCGGCGCGGAGACCCCCGGTGTCGTCATGGTCGTCGGCGTCAACGGCACCGGCAAGACCACCACCACCGGCAAGCTGGCCCGGGTGCTCGTCGCCGACGGCCGCAGCGTGGTGCTCGGCGCGGCCGACACCTTCCGCGCCGCCGCAGCCGACCAGCTCCAGACCTGGGGCGAGCGCGTCGGAGCACGTACGGTCCGGGGCCCCGAGGGCGGCGACCCGGCGTCGATCGCCTACGACGCGGTCAAGGAAGGCATCGCCGAGGGCGCGGATGTCGTCCTCATCGACACCGCCGGCCGACTGCACACCAAGACCGGCCTCATGGACGAGCTGGGCAAGGTCAAGCGCGTCGTGGAGAAGCACGGCCCGCTCGACGAGGTGCTCCTCGTCCTCGACGCCACCACCGGGCAGAACGGACTCGTCCAGGCCCGCGTGTTCGCCGAGGTCGTGGACATCACCGGCATCGTCCTCACCAAGCTCGACGGCACCGCCAAGGGCGGCATCGTCATCGCGGTCCAGCGCGAGCTGGGCGTACCCGTGAAGCTGATCGGCCTCGGTGAGGGTCCGGACGACCTCGCTCCGTTCGAGCCGGGCGCCTTCGTGGACGCCCTGATCGGCGACTGAACCGCTCCGTATCCGGTACGGCGGACGGGCGGCGGGCTCCTCGCGGGAGCCGCCGCCCGTCCGCCGTTTTCCGTTGCCGTTTCTGTATCCGCTCAGGCCGGGCTACGAGCGGTGGCAGACGTACGCCAGGGTCCCCAGCAGCAGCCGCGCCTGCGGGGGAGCGGCCGCCGTGTCCAGGACCGGGGGCCGCAGCCAGCGGACCGGGCCGAGGCCGCCGAGGTCGGACGGCGGGGCGGTGATGTGCGTCCCCGGCCCCAGGGCGCGCAGATCCAGGCCCGCGTCGTCCCAGCCCATCCGGTAGAGCAGCTCGGGCAGCTCGGCTGCGGCCCCGGGGGCGACGAAGAACTGCGCCCGTCCGGTCGGGGTCACCGTGACCGGGCCCAGCGGCAGCCCCATCCGCTCCATCCGCACCAGCGCCCGCCGTCCAGCCTGCTCCGCGACGTCCAGGACATCGAAGGAGCGGCCCACCGGCAGCAGCATCGCGGCCCCGGGCGTCCGGGCCCAGGTCTCCGCCGCGCGGTCCAGGCCGGTGCCCGCGGGGACCTCCCCGGCGAAGCCCAGCGGATGGGCGCCGGGGGAGGGGCACACCGGGTCGCCGCACGAGCAGGAGCCGGCCTCGGCCCGTGCTCCGGGCGCCACCGCCCAGCCCCACAGTCCTGTGTACTCGGCCACCGCCGTGCCCTCGGTGCCGCGGTGGCGTCGCCGCGCACCGGATCGCATCTCCCGGATGCCGCCGATCGTGAAGCCCATGCCCCCTCCAACGGGTACGGCTCGCCGGTGGTTACGACCCGCGTCGCTCGGGTAACCCTCCGTCGCTGCAACTCGATCGAGTGGCGTGCGCGGTGGTGCGAAACGGAGTGCGACACGGTGTACGCGCCCCCGAGTGCTTCCGTGCGCTCGCCCTCGGTTCTGATTCCTCAAGTCAAGCGCGCGCAGCGGCAGTCGGGTTCATTCGAAGGGGTGGCGAATGGTGGCGTTTCTTCAATCCCCCTCGCGAGAGGGGTGATCGTAGGATTACCGTCGGTACACGAACTCTGGGAGTATGTGCACCCGCGGGTATGCCCCAGGCAACCCGATTTCCTGTTCGAGGGCATCCAACTCCCGTACGGACAGCACCGATGCACGGCATTCTGATAATGGTTCGCGCGATGAGGTTTCAGCGGGATGGGGGCGTTCCAGTGAGTGGCAGCGGCGCAGGCGACACGGATGCGGGCAAGCGTCCCAACGAGCAGTTGGGCTCGTGGTTCGTGCGCAGTGGCTGGTCCAAGGGCGAGCTGGCACGCCAGGTCAACCGGCGGGCCCGGCAGATGGGCGCCCATCACATCAGCACCGACACCTCCCGGGTGCGGCGCTGGCTCGACGGCGAGCAGCCTCGGGAGCCGATCCCGCGCATCCTCTCCGAGCTGTTCTCGGAGCGCTTCGGCGCCGTCGTCGCCGTCGAGCAGCTCGGGCTGCGCACCGCCCACCAGTCACCCTCGGTGGCCGGCGTCGATCTGCCGTGGGCCGGCCCGCAGACGGTCGCCCTGCTCAGCGAGTTCTCCCGCAGCGACCTGATGCTCGCCCGGCGCGGCTTCCTCGGCAGCTCGCTGGCGCTGGCCGCGGGGCCCGCGCTCATCGAGCCGATGCAGCGCTGGCTGGTGCCCGTTCCCGTGCAGGGGACCGGTGAACCGGAGGCCCCGGCCGCCGACCACCGCCCCTCCAGACTCTCCCGGCCCGAGCTGGACCTGCTGGAGTCGACCACCGCGATGTTCCGGCAGTGGGACGCCCAGTGCGGCGGCGGACTGCGACGCAAGGCCGTCGTCGGACAGCTGCACGAGGTCACCGACCTCCTCCAGGAGCCCCAGCCCGGCCCCACCGCCCAGCGGCTCTTCCGCTGCGCCGCCGAACTGGCCGAGCTGGCGGGCTGGATGAGCTACGACGTCGGCCTCCAGCCCACCGCCCAGAAGTACTTCGTGCTCGCCCTGCACGCCGCCAAGGAGGCCGGCGACAAACCGCTCGGCAGCTACATCCTCTCCAGCATGAGCCGCCAGATGATCCACCTGGGCCGCCCCGACGACGCCCTGGAGCTGATCCACCTCGCGCAGTACGGCAGCCGCGACTGCGCCACCTCCCGGACCCAGGCCATGCTGTATGCGATGGAGGCCCGCGCCTACGCCAACATGGGCCAGCCCAGCAAGTGCAAACGGGCCGTCCGGATGGCCGAGGACACCTTCCTGGACGCCGGCCTCGACGGCGAGCCCGAACCCGACTGGATCCGCTTCTTCTCCGAGGCCGAGCTGAACGGCGAGAACGCCCACTCCTACCGTGACCTGGCCTACGTCGCCGGCCGCAGCCCCACCTACGCCTCGCTCGCCGAGCCCGTCATGGAGAAGGCCGTCGAACTGTTCGGCGAGGACGACGAGCACCAGCGCTCCTACGCGCTCAACCTCATCGGCATGGCCACCGTCCATCTCCTCCAGCGCGAACCGGAGCAGTCCACCGTGCTCGCCGGCCAGGCCCTGAAGATCGCCAGGAAGGTCCGCTCCGAGCGCGTCAACACCCGTCTGCGCAAGACCGTCGACACCGCCGCCAGGGACTTCGGCGATGTCGCCGATGTCGCCCGGCTGACCGAGCTGCTCCACGAGCAGCTGCCGGAGACCGCCGAAGCGGTCTGACCGGCACCCGAGGCCCCGGCCGCGGCGCCCCTTCCGTACACCCCGACTCGGCTCCCCCATCGCCTGGTCACACGGAGGGTCGCCGTGGCCGGTTTCGTGCTTTCCGGGCCCAGGAGCGGCCCCCCGGGCGTTTCAACCGCACCGTATGCGGCGTGCGCTGCATGCTGGGGCCTGTCGTTCGGGTCAGGCCGGGCTCGCGCGGCCCGGCACGCGCATCTGCGGCGTTGTCGTCGGTCGCCAATGCTCCGCAGTGACTCCCTCCTCCGCCTTGCAGCTGCCCGCACCGGACCCCGCTCCCTGATCCGGCCTGACCCGAACGAAAGACCCTGGGCAGCGCACCGGACGCGCCACCCCGGATTCATTCGGCCGTAACACGCGATCCCTCTTCGTCACGCTCGCGAAACATCGTGCGGCATCCCGTGAAACGGCCCTCCGTCAACCTCGTGGCTCATAACCGGCCCGCACCTGTTCCCCAGTGGTCCCGCAGCATTCCCCCGCACGCCGCGGCCGCACCGACGACGAGGAGACGCCGATGCCCCCAGGCATCACGACGCTTGCCGCAGACGCCCCTGAGCTGTCTGCCGCCAACACCGGGTTCATGCTCATCTGCACGGCCCTGGTGATGCTCATGACCCCCGGCCTGGCCTTCTTCTACGGAGGCATGGTCCGCGTCAAGAGCACCCTCAACATGCTGATGATGAGCTTCATCAGCCTCGGGATCGTCACGGTCCTGTGGGTGCTCTACGGATTCAGCCTGGCCTTCGGCTCCGACGTCGGCTCGGTCATCGGCTGGAGCTCCGAGTACGTCGGCCTCAGCGGAATCGGCGTCACCGAACTCTGGGACGGCTACACCATCCCGGTGTACGTCTTCGCCGCCTTCCAGCTGATGTTCGCCGTCCTCACCCCGGCTCTGATCAGCGGTGCGCTCGCCGACCGCGTGAAGTTCACCGCGTGGGCGCTGTTCATCGTCCTCTGGGTCACCGTCGTCTACTTCCCTGTCGCCCACTGGGTCTGGGGCTCCGGCGGCTGGCTCTTCGAGATGGGCGTCATCGACTTCGCCGGTGGTACGGCAGTCCACATCAACGCCGGTGCCGCCGCCCTCGGCGTCATCCTGGTCATCGGCAAGCGCATCGGCTTCAAGAAGGACCCGATGCGGCCGCACAGCCTGCCGCTCGTCATGCTCGGCGCGGCCCTCCTGTGGTTCGGCTGGTTCGGCTTCAACGCCGGATCCTGGCTCGGCAACGACGACGGCGTCGGCGCGGTCATGTTCCTGAACACCCAGGTCGCCACCGCCGCCGCGGTCCTCGGCTGGCTGGTCTACGAGAAGCTGCGCCACGGCTCCTTCACCACCCTCGGCGCCGCCTCCGGCGCGGTCGCCGGCCTCGTCGCCATCACCCCGGCGGGCGGCTCCGTCTCCCCGCTCGGTGCCATCGCGATCGGCGTCATCGCCGGTGTCCTGTGCGCCATGGCGGTCGGCCTGAAGTACAAGTTCGGCTACGACGACTCCCTGGACGTCGTCGGCGTCCACCTCGTCGGCGGCATCATCGGCTCCGTCCTGGTCGGCTTCTTCGCCACCGGAGGCGTCCAGTCCGACGCCGCGGGCCTCTTCTACGGCGGCGGGGTGGAGCAGCTCGGCAAGCAGGTCGTCGGCGTCGTCGCGGTCCTCGCGTACTCTCTCGTCGTCTCCGCGGTCATCGCCCTGGCGATCCACAAGACGATCGGGATGCGGGTCTCCGAGGACGACGAGATCTCCGGCATCGACCAGGTCGAGCACGCCGAGACGGCGTACGACTTCAGCGGCACCGGCGGCGGCTCGGTCTCCCGCACCACCGCTCCCGCCCCCGACACGACGGCAGCACCGAAGGCAAAGAAGGTGGACGCATGAAGCTCATCACCGCGGTCGTGAAGCCCCACCGGCTGGACGAGATCAAGGAGGCCCTCCAGGCCTTCGGCGTCCAGGGGCTCACCGTCACCGAGGCCAGCGGTTACGGGCGGCAGCGCGGCCACACCGAGGTCTACCGGGGCGCCGAGTACACCGTCGACCTGGTCCCCAAGATCCGCATCGAGGTCCTCGTCGAGGACGAGGACGCCGAACAGCTCATCGAGGTCGTCGTCAAGGCCGCCCGTACCGGCAAGATCGGGGACGGCAAGGTCTGGAGCGTTCCGGTCGACACCGCCGTCCGGGTCCGGACCGGCGAACGCGGCCCGGACGCCCTCTGACCGACGGCCCACGAACGGAAGGCAGCTGGGTGACGAGTACCGAAGTGACCACCGAAACCGAAGGCTCGGGACCCAGCGGCTACGCGGCGGCCCGGCTGCGCCTCCTCCAGCAGGAGGCGCGGTCCGGGCCGCCGCGCCGTGCGGCCCTCGCCCGCCTCACCGACGACTGGCTCACCGGCCTGTTCACCGCCGCCGCGACCCGGGCCGGAGTACGCGGCGCCGCCCTCGTCGCCGTCGGCGGCTACGGCCGCGGTGAGCTCTCCCCGCGCAGCGACCTCGACCTGCTCCTCCTGCACGACGGCAGCGCCGACCCGGCCGCCGTCGCCGCCCTCGCCGACGCCGTCTGGTACCCGGTCTGGGACCTGGGCCTGGCCCTCGACCACTCCGTCCGCACCCCCGGCGAAGCCCGGAAGACGGCGGGCGAGGACCTCAAGGTCCAGCTCGGCCTGCTGGACGCCCGCCCGGTCGCCGGAGACCTCGGCCTCGTCGCCGGTCTGCGCACCGCGATCCTCGCCGACTGGCGCAACCAGGCACCCAAACGCCTCCCCGCCCTCCACGAGCTCTGCCAGGAACGCGCGGAGCGGGCCGGCGAGCTCCAGTTCCTCCTGGAACCCGACCTCAAGGAGGCCCGCGGCGGCCTCCGCGACGCCACCGCCCTGCGCGCGGTCGCCGCCTCCTGGGTCGCCGACGCACCCCGTGAAGGACTCGCCGAGGCCCGCCGCACCCTCCTCGACGCCCGCGACGCCCTCCACCTCACCACCGGGCGCGCCACCGACCGCCTCGCCCTCCAGGAACAGGACCAGGTCGCCGCCGCCCTCGGCCTCCTCGACGCCGACACCCTGCTGCGCCAGGTCTACGAGGCCGCGCGGACGGTCTCGTACGCCACCGACGTCACCTGGCGCGAGGTCAACCGGATCCTGCGCGCCCGCTCCGCCCGCCCCAAGCTCCGCGCCCTGCTCAGCGGCGGCCTCGGCGCCAAACCCACCCCCGAGCGCACCCCGCTCGCCGACGGCGTGGTGGAAGCGGACGGCGAAGTGGTCCTCGCCCGCGCCGCCCGCCCCGAACGCGACCCCGCCCTCACCCTGCGCGCCGCCGCGGCCGCCGCCGAGGCCGGACTCCCGCTCTCCCGCCACCTCGTACGCCATCTGGCGGCCACCGCCCGGCCACTGCCGGTCCCCTGGCCCCCCGAGGCCCGCGAGGAACTGGTCACCCTGCTCGGCGCGGGCGAGGCCACCGTCGGCGTCTGGGAGGCGCTCGAAGCGGAAGGGATCGTCACCCGGCTGCTGCCCGACTGGGAACGCGTCCACTGCCGTCCCCAGCGCAACCCCGTCCACACCTGGACCGTCGACCGGCACCTCGTGGAGACCGCCGTCCGCGCCGCCTCCCTCACCCGCCGCGTCCACCGCCCCGACCTCCTCCTGGTCGCGGCCCTCCTGCACGACATCGGCAAGGGCTGGCCCGGCGACCACTCCGTGGCCGGCGAGGTCATCGCCCGGGACATGGCCACCCGGATCGGCTTCGACAAGCACGACGTGGGCGTCATCGCCACCCTCGTACGCCACCACCTGCTGCTCGTCGACACCGCCACCCGGCGCGACCTCGACGACCCCGCCACCGTCCAGGCCGTCGCCGGAGCCGTCTCCAGCGCCTCCACCCTGGAGCTGCTGCACGCCCTCACGGAGGCCGACGCGCTCGCCACCGGCCCCGCCGCCTGGTCCGCCTGGCGCGCCTCCCTCGTCGCCGACCTGGTCAAACGGGTCGGAGCCGTGCTCGCCGGGGAGTTCCCCGACGAACCCGACGACGAGGCCCCCAGCGCCGAGCACGAACGTCTCGCCATCGAGGCCCTGCGCACCGGCGAACCCGTCCTCGCCCTGCACACCCAACCCGAGGAGCCCGCCGGGAACGGCGAAGTGGAACCCGTCGGCGTCGAACTCCTCATCGCCCTGCCCGACCGCCCCGGCGTCCTGCCCGCCGCCGCCGGAGTCCTCGCCCTGCACCGCCTCACCGTGCGCGCCGCCGATCTGCGCGCGGTGGAGCTGCCCAACGAGGTGGGGGAGCGGGCGGACCTGCTGCTGCTCAGCTGGCGGGTCGCCGCCGAGTACGGATCGCTCCCGCAGGCCGCCCGCCTCCGCGCCGACCTCGTACGCGCCCTGGACGGCTCCCTGGACATCCGGGCCCGCCTCGCCGAGCGCGAAGCCGCCTATCCGCGCAGGCGAGGCGTCAAAGCCCCGCCGCCCCGGGTCACCGTGGCCGCCGCGGGCTCCCGGCGCGCCACCGTCATCGAGGTCCGCGCACAGGACGCCCCGGGCCTGCTGCACCGCATCGGCAACGCCCTGGAAGGCAGTGCCGTACGGGTGCGGAGCGCCCATGTCTCCACTCTCGGCGCCAACGCCGTGGACGCCTTCTACGTCACCGGGACCGACGGCGAACCCCTCACCCCGGCCCGGGCCTCCGAGGTCGCCCGGGAGGTCGAGAAGGCCCTCGGCTGACACGTACGACGCATTTGTCCAGCCCTCGCCCGGCACCGGATCCGGGCGAGGGCTTGGTGTTCTCCGGGGGACGGATACCCTGGAGGGCGACTGACCTGCCCCGCCCCCGACCCTGAGGACCGACGAGCGCCGTGTTCGATACTCTCTCCGACCGCCTTAGCGCGACTTTCAAGAACCTCAGGGGCAAGGGCCGCTTGTCCGAGGCCGACATCGACGCCACGGCACGCGAGATCCGTATCGCCCTGCTGGAAGCCGACGTCGCCCTGCCCGTGGTCCGGGCCTTCATCGCCAACATCAAGGAGCGGGCGCGCGGCGTCGAAGTCTCCCAGGCGCTGAACCCCGCCCAGCAGGTCGTCAAGATCGTCAACGAGGAGCTCGTCGCCATCCTCGGCGGCGAGACCCGGCGGCTGCGGTTCGCCAAGACCGCCCCCACCGTCATCATGCTCGCCGGTCTCCAGGGTGCCGGTAAGACGACGCTGGCCGGAAAGCTCGGCCTCTGGCTCAAGGGCCAGGGCCACTCCCCGCTGCTCGTCGCCTGTGACCTCCAGCGCCCCAACGCCGTCAACCAGCTGAGCGTCGTCGCCGAGCGCGCCGGCGTCGCGGTGTACGCCCCCGAGCCGGGCAACGGCGTCGGCGACCCGGTCCAGGTCGCCAAGGACTCCATCGAGTTCGCCAAGGCCAAGGTCCACGACATCGTCATCGTCGACACCGCGGGACGCCTCGGCATCGACCAGGAGCTGATGCAGCAGGCCGCGGACATCCGCGACGCCGTCAGCCCCGACGAGATCCTCTTCGTCGTCGACGCGATGATCGGTCAGGACGCGGTGAACACCGCGGAGGCCTTCCGCGACGGCGTCGGCTTCGACGGCGTGGTCCTCTCCAAGCTCGACGGCGACGCCCGCGGTGGCGCGGCCCTGTCGATCGCCCATGTCACGGGCAAGCAGATCATGTTCGCGTCGAACGGCGAGAAGCTGGAGGACTTCGACGCGTTCCACCCGGACCGGATGGCCTCCCGCATCCTCGACATGGGTGACCTGCTCACCCTGATCGAGCAGGCGGAGAAGACGTTCAGCCAGGAAGAGGCCGCCAAAATGGCCTCGAAGCTCCAGTCGAGCAAGGGTGGGAAGGACTTCACCCTCGACGACTTCCTGGCCCAGATGGAGCAGGTCCGTAAGATGGGCTCCATCTCCAAGCTGCTCGGGATGCTGCCCGGCATGGGGCAGATCAAGGACCAGATCAACAACATCGACGAGCGCGACATCGACCGCACCGCCGCGATCATCAAGTCGATGACGCCCAAGGAGCGCGCCGAGCCGACGATCATCAACGGTTCGCGCCGGGCCCGTATCGCCAAGGGTTCGGGTGTCGAGGTCTCCGCCGTCAAGAGCCTGGTGGAGCGCTTCTTCGAGGCCCGCAAGATGATGTCGAAGATGGCCCAGGGCGGCGGCATGCCCGGGATGCCGGGGATGCCCGGCATGGGCGGCGGCCCCGGCCGGCAGAAGAAGCAGGTCAAGCAGGCCAAGGGCAAGCGCAAGAGCGGCAACCCGATGAAGCGCAAGGCCGAGGAGCAGGCCGCGGCGGCCCGCCGCGAGCAGGCCGCGGCCCAGGGCGGCGCGTTCGGCCTTCCCGCCCAGGACGGCGGCAAGGACTTCGAGCTCCCGGACGAGTTCAAGAAGTTCATGTAGCGCGTACGTGTAAGGGGCGCCCTTGAGAGAGGGCGCCCCTTACACGTACGGCGCTCAGGTCACGCAGACCAAGTAGCGGAAGACGTTCGGCATCCACACCGTGCCGTCCTCCCGCCGGTACGGATGCAGGGCCTCCGCGACCTCCTTCTCCACCTGGGAACGGTCCGTGGCCCGTACGGCGGCGTCGAAGAGTCCGGTGGACAGCAGCCCACGCACGGCACTGCCCACGTCCGCGTAACCGAACGGGCAGGACACCCGCCCCGAACCGTCCGGCTTCAGCCCGGCCCGCGCGGCCACGTCCTCCAGATCGTCCCGGAGCGTCGGCCGCCACCGGCCCGGCTCCGTACGCGGCGGACGTGCGGTGTCCGCCAGCCGGGCGGCCACCCGCAGCACCGCGGCCGTGGCGCAGCGCTCCGGCGGACCCCAGCCGGTCAGCACCACCGCCGCGCCCCGGACGGCCAGCGGCACCGCGGAGCGCAGCGCCGGCACCAGCCCCTCGGAGTCACCGGCCGCGCAGCCGATCGGCTCGAAGACCGTGATCAGGTTGTACGGAGCACCGTCCGCGCCGACCGGCGCGGGACCCCCCTCCGCCACCAGCCGGGCCCGACGGCGGGCCGGATGCGGGGAGTGCGCGGGCGCGTCGTCCCAGCCGGCGTCGGGCAGCAGCCGCGCGCGGGCCAGCGCCAGGCGCTCCCGGTCGGAGTCCACACCCGTGACGTGCGCCCCCCGGGCCGCCGCGACGAGCATCGCGAGGCCCGAACCGCAGCCGAGGGACAGCATCCGGGTGGCGGCCCCGATCTCCATCCGGTCGTACACCGCCTCGTAGAGCGGCGCGAGCATGCGTTCCTGGATCTCGGCCCAGTCGCGTGCGCGGGTACCGGCGTCCGCCGGGGCGGAGGCGTCCGCGCCCAGCTGGTTCCGGACGAGCGTTGGTGTCATGGAAAGTGCCCCAATCCGCCAAGAGGTCGGTCGTGCCCGAGTGGACGTCCCCCGTGTGCGAGTGTTCCGCACCCCCGTAGCCAGAGAACTGCTCATCCGCCGTTCCGTCCAGGGGTTGTGGAGCAGTGCTTGCGTGCCCCGGTCGTGCGCCCCGTCCCATGTCTGCTCTCCGACCAGTCTTACCCGACACCCCGCGCCGGGCACGTCGAGCGGAGAGGGGGGTAGTGTTCCGGGCGGATCCGTCAGCCCCGCGCGCCGCCCGCGCACCTGACATCCGCGGCCGCCGGGCGTACCGCACGCTGTGCACCACCTTGGTGCGAGCTGTGCGTCTTCTCCGCAGTTCTGCGTACCCGCCCTCGTCCGGACGCATCAACGGCAACTGACTGGTACGTGCAAATTATTTGGGATGCCCCGGAATAGGAACACCACGGCACTCGGGCTCGTTGTCACGACGTGAGCACGACACCACCTGTACTTGCCGCAGAGCTGGCACAGGCGTGGGCCGACATTCAGCGGTACCACCCCGAGCTGCCCGATCTTGCCGCGCCCGAGTCCCTGATCGGAGAGTCCTCGTCCGCCTGTGGCGCCGAGCTCTCCTTCGAGCGACTGCTCCACGAGGCAGTCCACGGCATCGCCGCCGCGAGAGGAGTCCGAGACACCTCCCGCGCCGGCCGCTACCACAACCGACGCTTCCTCGCGATCGCCGAGGAGCTGGGCCTCGATCATGCCGAGGAACCCCACCCCAGCAGCGGATTCTCCCTGGTCACGCTGAATCCGGAAGCCAAGCGCCGGTACCGTCCGACCACCGAACGGCTGCAGCGCGCCCTCAAGGCGCACACCGTCGCCACCGCCGCCGACACCAAGCGCTCCTTCCGCGGACCTGCCGCCCGGCACGGTTCCTCCGGAGGCGGCGTGCGGGTCAAGGCCGTCTGCGACTGCGGACGCAACGTCCGCGTCGTCCCGTCGGTCCTGGCGCAGGCGCCGATCGTCTGCGGCGGCTGCGGCAAGCCGTTCCGGATCCCGGAAGCGGCGGTCGCGGTGGGGTGAGCCGATGTGGTGTGGCACAATGGCTAGCTGTACTCGACAGTCGCACAGGACCCCTCTCTCCTCCGGCTGACGCGTCCATCGGGCACACGAGTACCGCAACCCCACGTGGCATCTTCGTTGTGCCCAACCACGTCAGAGACCAGGAGACACCACTTCCGTGGCAGTCAAGATCAAGCTGAAGCGTCTGGGCAAGATCCGTTCGCCTCACTACCGCATCGTCGTCGCCGACTCCCGTACCCGCCGTGACGGCCGGGCCATCGAGGAGATCGGCCTGTACCACCCGGTGCAGAACCCCTCGCGCATCGAGGTCAACTCGGAGCGCGCGCAGTACTGGCTGTCCGTCGGCGCCCAGCCGACCGAGCCGGTTCTCGCGATCCTGAAGCTCACCGGTGACTGGCAGGCCCACAAGGGTCTCCCGGCCCCCGCGCCGCTGCTGCAGCCGGAGCCCAAGGCTGACAAGCGCGCGCTGTTCGAGGCGCTGTCCGCGGACGGCGACGAGGCCAAGGGTGAGGCCATCACCCCCAAGGCCAAGAAGTCCGACAAGAAGGCGGACGAGGCGGCTGACGCTGCCGAGTCCACCGAGTCGACCGAGGCCTGAGCATGCTCGAGGAGGCTCTCGAGCACCTCGTGAAGGGCATCGTCGACAACCCCGACGACGTGCAGGTTGCCGAGCGCACCCTGCGTCGCGGGCGCGTGCTGGAGGTCCGGGTCCACCCCGACGACCTCGGCAAGGTGATCGGCCGCAACGGCCGCACCGCTCGCGCCCTGCGTACGGTCGTGGGTGCCATCGGCGGCCGCGGTATCCGCGTCGACCTCGTCGATGTGGACCAGGTTCGCTGATCAGCGAGTTGAACACCGGCCAGGGCCGGGGAGGGCCTTCGGGCCGTCCCCGGCCTTTGTCGTCGGCCACCCGGACGTCTCCACCTCCACGTCCGCACCCCATCAATCGGAGAACAGCGTGCAGTTGGTAGTCGCGCGGATCGGCCGCGCCCACGGCATCAAGGGCGAGGTCACCGTCGAGGTACGAACGGACGAGCCGGAGCTGCGGCTCGGCCCCGGCGCCGTCCTGGCCACCGAACCGGCGGCGACGGGTCCGCTGACGGTCGAGGCGGGCCGGGTGCACAGCGGCCGGCTCCTGCTGCGCTTCGAGGGCGTACGCGACCGCACCGCCGCCGAGGCCCTCCGTAACACCCTCCTGATCGCCGAGGTGGACCCGGACGAACTGCCCGAGGAGGAGGACGAGTTCTACGACCACCAGCTGATCGACCTCGACGTGGTGCTCGCCGACGGCACCGAGATCGGCCGGATCACCGAGATCTCTCATCTTCCCTCGCAGGACCTGTTCATCGTGGAGCGCCCCGACGGCAGCGAGGTGATGATCCCCTTCGTCGAGGAGATCGTCACCGAGATCGACCTGGAGGAACAGCGCGCGGTCATCACCCCGCCGCCCGGTCTGATCGACGAGAGCGAGGCCGTGATCGCCTCCTCCCGCGACGAGGAGACCGGCGAGGCGGCCTCCGGTGACTCGGCTTCCGGCGACGCGACCTCCGAGGACGCGGGCGAGACGCCGAAGGGCGACGCCTGATGCGGCTCGATGTCGTCACGATCTTCCCGGAGTACCTGGAACCGCTGAACGTCTCCCTCGTCGGCAAGGCCCGCGCCCGCGGCGTGCTGGACGTCCACGTACACGACCTGCGGCAGTGGACGTACGACCGGCACAACACGGTCGACGACACCCCCTACGGCGGCGGACCCGGCATGGTCATGAAGACCGAGCCCTGGGGTGACGCCCTGGACGCGTCCCTGGCCGACGGCTACGAGGCCGGGGCGCACTCCCCGGTCCTCGTCGTGCCCACGCCCAGCGGCCGGCCGTTCACCCAGGAACTGGCCGTCGAACTCTCCGCCGAGCCCTGGCTGCTCTTCACCCCGGCCCGGTACGAGGGCATCGACCGCCGGGTGATCGACGAGTACGCCACCCGGCTCAGGGTCGTCGAGGTCTCCATCGGGGACTACGTGCTGGCCGGCGGGGAAGCGGCCGTCCTGGTGATCACGGAGGCGGTGGCCCGGCTGCTGCCCGGTGTCCTCGGCAACGCCGAATCCCACCGGGACGACTCCTTCGCCCCGGGCGCGATGGCCAATCTCCTGGAGGGCCCCGCCTACACGAAGCCGCCCGAGTGGCGCGGCCGGTCCATCCCGGACGTCCTGCTCAGCGGCCACCACGGGAAGATCGCGCGCTGGCGGCGGGACCAGGCCTTCGCCCGTACCGCCCTCAACCGACCCGATCTGATCGAGCGGTGCGAGGCGAGCGCCTTCGACAAGAAGGACCGCGAGATCCTCTCCATCCTCGGCTTCGCACCGGAGCCCGGCGGCCGATTTTGGCGCAGGCCCACCGCCGTGGAAGAATAGGACGCTGCTGTACGTCCGGAGTGCGCCCCTGCCACAGGGGGAAAGACGCCCGCCCGACGCGATCAGCACACCGAAAACTCCTCAACGACATTTCCGTCGATGACCTGTGGCATCGGCGAAGAAAGCAGAAACCATGGCTTCCCTGCTCGATGACGTCAATGCCGCCACCCTGCGGTCGGACGTCCCGGCGTTCCGCCCCGGTGACACCGTCAACGTCCACGTGCGCGTGATCGAGGGCAACCGCTCCCGTATCCAGCAGTTCAAGGGTGTTGTCATCCGCCGCCAGGGCGCGGGCGTCAGCGAGACCTTCACGGTCCGCAAGGTCTCGTTCTCCGTCGGCGTCGAGCGCACCTTCCCGGTGCACAGCCCGATCTTCGAGAAGATCGAGCTCGTCACCCGCGGTGACGTCCGCCGCGCCAAGCTGTACTTCCTCCGTGAGCTGCGCGGCAAGGCCGCGAAGATCAAGGAGAAGCGCGACAACTGAGCTGTCGCCCGGTCATCCCCCTGCGGGTGACCCGTCCACAGCCTGGCCGGATAAGCTTCGGCCGCGATGGACACGCAAGCACAGCACTCGGAGCGCGACCGCTCCTCGGAACCCGACGCGGGGTCCGGGGAGGGGTCGCGCTTTTCGCGTACGCGGGCCCGTGTCGCCTCCGTACTGTCCTGGCGGCGGGTGCTCGCCGGGGCGATCCTGGCCACCGTCGCCCTGCTGCTGTTCAGCTCGTACGTCGTCCAGCCCTTCCTGGTCCCCAGCGGCTCGATGGAGCCGACGCTGCAGGTCGGCGACCGGGTGCTCGTGAACAAGCTGGCGTACCGCTTCGGTGCCGAGCCGCAGCGTGGCGACGTGGTGGTCTTCGACGGCACGGGATCGTTCGTACGGGAGGACCTCGACGCGAACCCGCTGGCCGGGCTGGTGCGCGGGGCGGCGGCCTCCCTCGGGCTCGCGGAGCCCGCCGACACCGACTTCGTGAAGCGGGTGGTGGGCGTGGGCGGCGACCGGGTCGTGTGCTGCGACAAGCAGGGGAGGCTCGCGGTCAACGGCACCGTGGTGGACGAGCCCTATCTGTACCCCGGTGACACCGCTTCCCGGGTGCCCTTCGACATCGTCGTGTCCGCCGGCACCCTCTGGATGATGGGCGACCACCGCAGCCGCTCCAGCGACTCCCGGGACCGCCTCGGATCGCCCGGCGGCGGGATGGTGCCCGTCGAGCGGGTGACCGGCCGGGTGGACTGGCTGGGCTGGCCGCCCGCCCGGGTCGGCCCGCTCACCGGGACCGGCGCCTTCGGCGACGTACGGGCACCTGGCGCGGCGCATGGGTAACCGCGGACGCCCGCGCGGCGCGACCGACCCCCGCGCGTCCCTGCCGACCGGGACCAGGCCGACCGCGCCGCGCTCGCTGCCCACCCGGGCGGAGCGCCGCAGGCTCGCCAACAAGGTCCGGCGCAAGCGCCGCAGGTCCGCGGTGAAGGAGATACCCGTCCTCGTCGTCGTGGCGCTGCTGATCGCGCTCGTCCTGAAGACGTTCCTGGTCCAGGCGTTCGTCATCCCGTCCGGGTCGATGGAACAGACCATCCGGATCGGCGACCGGGTGCTCGTCGACAAGCTGACCCCGTGGTTCGGGTCCAAGCCGCAGCGCGGCGACGTCGTGGTCTTCAAGGACCCCGGCGGCTGGCTCCAGCAGGAGAACCCCGGCCAGAAGGACGACGCGCCGATCGGCGTCAAGCAGGCCACCGAACTGCTGACCTTCATCGGACTGCTGCCGTCCGACGACGAGCAGGACCTGATCAAACGGGTCATCGCGGTCGGCGGCGACACCGTGAAGTGCTGCGGCGAGGACGGCCGGGTCACCGTCAACGGCGTACCGCTGGCCGAGACGTACCTCCACCCCGACGACCGGCCCTCGACCATCTCGTTCGAGGTGAAGGTCCCCGAAGGCCGGCTCTTCGTGATGGGGGATCACCGCTCCGACTCCGCCGACTCCCGCTTCCACCTCGACGAACCCGACCGGGGCACGGTCGCCGAGGAGGAGGTCGTGGGGCGGGCCGTCGTGATCGCCTGGCCGTTCGGACACTGGAGCACCCTGGAGGAGCGCGACGCCTTCCGCGCGGTCCCGGACTCGCGCGCATCGAAGGCGGCGGCCGGGGCACCGTCGAATAGTGTGGCACCTCCGGATCGCGACGGAATGATCCGGCTCCCGACCCCTGCGGAACTCCCGCTCGTTATGGGAGTGGTGGGCCTGCGTCTGATGGGGCGCGGGCAGTGGCACGTATTGAGGAGTGGATGTGGGGGATTTGGCGGTCGGCGCACGATCCGGACACGACGAACCCGAGGACCGGCCGGAGCGCGACGAGTCTCCCGCGGGCGGGGCGGCGGTCCCGCCGGAGGGTGAGGGCGACGCCCCGGGCGGCGGTGAGCCCCCGAAGGCCAAGAAGCAGCGCTCCTTCTGGGTGGAGCTGCCGCTGCTCATCGGTATCGCTCTGATCCTGGCGCTGCTGATCAAGACATTCCTGGTCCAGGCGTTCTCGATCCCCTCGGACTCCATGCAGAACACGCTGCAGCGGGGCGACCGGGTGCTGGTCGACAAGCTGACCCCGTGGTTCGGCTCGGAGCCGGAGCGCGGCGAGGTCGTGGTGTTCCACGACCCGGGCGGCTGGCTGGAGGACACCGCGACCCCGGAGCCCAACGCGGTGCAGAAGTTCCTGAGCTTCATCGGCCTGATGCCGTCCTCCGAGGAGAAGGACCTGATCAAGCGGGTCGTCGCGGTCGGCGGCGACACCGTGGAGTGCAAGGAGAACGGCCCGGTCACGGTCAACGGGAAGAGCCTGGACGAGAAGTCGTTCATCTTCCCGGGGAACACCCCGTGCAACGACAAGCCCTTCGGCCCGATCAAGGTGCCCGAGGGCCGGATCTTCGTCATGGGCGACCACCGGCAGAACTCCCTGGACTCGCGCTACCACCAGGAGCTCCCGGGACAGGGCACGGTCTCCAACGACGAAGTCGTCGGCCGCGCCATCGTCGTCGCCTGGCCGCTGGGCCGCTGGGCGACCCTTCCGGTCCCCGACACCTTCGACCAGCCCGGGCTGAACACGGCCGTCGCGATGGCGCCGGCGGCACTGGGCGTAGCCGGAGCGGTGCCCCTCGTGTTGTGGCGCCGCCGGAGGCTGACCGCCCGGCGTACCGCCGGGTAGGGTGCCGACTCGGATCAGCGATTGTCGATCTCCGACGGGGGAGCGCTGGGATGAGCGGTACAGGAAGCAGGAAAGACGGCCGCGGCCGGCTCGGCGCCATGGTGTCGGGCCTCGCCGTGGCCGTCGGCTGTGTGCTCTTCCTCGGCGGTTTCGCCTGGGCGGCGGTGGTCTACCAGCCGTACACGATCCCGACCGACTCCATGGCCCCGACGATGAAACCCGGCGACCGGGTGCTCGCCGAGCGGATAGACGGGGCCGACGTCCGGCGCGGTGACGTGGTGGTCTTCACCGACGAGGTCTGGGCCGCCACACCGATGGTGAAGCGCGTCGTCGGGATCGGCGGCGACAAGGTGGCCTGCTGCGACAAGGACGGCCGCCTCACCGTCAACGGGACCCCCGTCGACGAGCCGTACGTCGAGCAGGATCCGACGGCCGCCGGCGGCAAGGCGGCCCCCGCCTCGCCCCAGGAGTTCTCCGCCACCGTGCCGCGGGGCAAGATCTTCCTCCTCGGCGACGAACGGGCCACCTCCCTCGACTCCCGGGTCCACCTCCAGGAGGCCGGCCAGGGCTCCGTACCGCTGAGCGCCGTCCAGGCCCGGGTGGACGCGGTGGCCTGGCCGATGAACGGCATGATCGACCGGCCCTCCTCCTTCGCCGCGCTGCCCGGCGGGGTGTCCGCCGCCGGGCCCCTGCCGCTCCAGCTGGGAGCGATCCTGGTGGGCGTCGCCCTGATCCTCGGCGGGGCGGTGTACGGGCCCGTGGCGGCGCGCCTGGGCCGCCGGAAGGCGCCTGCCGGAGGGGCCCGGTGACCTCCGGAGCCCGTAAGGTCGCCCGCGTGGTCCTGCTGGACCCCGACGACCGCGTCCTGCTGCTGCACGGCCATGAGCCGGACGATCCGGCCGACACCTGGTGGTTCACCCCGGGCGGCGGCCTGGAGGGCGACGAGACCCGGGAGCAGGCGGCCCGCCGGGAGCTGGCCGAGGAGACCGGGATCACGGACATCGAGCTGGGCCCGCTCCTCTGGACCCGGATCTGCTCCTTCCCGTTCGACGGGCGGCGCTGGGACCAGGACGAGTGGTACTACCTGGCCCGTACGAAGCAGACCGCCACCGCCCCGCAGGGCCTCACCGACCTGGAACTGCGCAGCGTCGCCGGTCTGAGGTGGTGGACTTCCGCCGAACTGCTCGCGACGCGTGAGACGGTGTACCCGACCAGACTCGCCGAGCTGCTGCGCACGCTCCTCGACGAGGGTCCCCCGCGTGATCCGATGGTTCTGGCCCCCGAAATCGTCTAATCGTCCAGGGGTGCCGAAGGCTGACGCACAATGGGGGCACGCACGGCTGAAGGGGAAACATGCCATGAGCGCCGAGGACCTCGAGAAGTACGAGACCGAGATGGAGCTGAAGCTCTACCGGGAGTACCGCGATGTCGTCGGTCTGTTCAAATATGTGATCGAGACCGAACGGCGCTTCTACCTCACCAACGACTACGAGATGCAGGTGCACTCCGTCCAGGGTGAGGTTTTCTTCGAGGTGTCCATGGCGGACGCCTGGGTCTGGGACATGTACCGGCCTGCCAGGTTCGTCAAGCAGGTCCGCGTGCTGACCTTCAAGGACGTCAACATCGAAGAGCTCAACAAGAGCGATCTGGAACTTCCGGGAGGCTGACCCCCGCGCGGCCCCATGGAGCCGGGGCCGCCGACACGCGCGCTGCAAGGAATAGCCCGGTCACCCGTGTGGGTGGCCGGGTTTTCCACATCCGCGGAGTTGTCCACCAAGATCCACATCTTTCGGCGGGCCGGGTCACAGTCGGTGCCGGAGGTGGTGCCGATATGAACGCACGGGGGGCACTCGGGCGGTACGGCGAGGATCTGGCGGCGCGGCTGCTGACGGACGCCGGGATGACGGTGGTCGGGCGGAACTGGCGCTGTCGCGCCGGCGAGGTCGACATCGTGGCCAGGGACGGGGACGCGCTGGTCTTCTGCGAGGTGAAGACCCGCAGGTCGGACGCGTTCGAACACCCGATGGCCGCGGTCGGCCCGGTCAAGGCGGACCGGCTGCGACGGCTCGCCGGGATCTGGCTGGAGCGGCACGGCGGGCCGCCGCCCGGCGGGGTCCGCATCGATCTGGTCGGGGTGATCGTGCCCCGGCGCGGGGCCCCGGTCACGGAGCACGCCCGGGGGGTGTCCTGATGGGCTTCGCACGCGCGTGTTCCGTGGCGCTGGTCGGCGTCGAGGGTGTGGTGGTGGAGGTCCAGGCGGACCTGGAGCCGGGGGTGGCGGCCTTCACCCTGGTCGGGCTGCCGGACAAGAGCCTGGTGGAGAGCCGGGACCGGGTGCGGGCGGCCGTCGTGAACTCCGGGGCCGAGTGGCCGCAGAAGAAGCTCACGGTCGGGCTCTCCCCGGCCTCCGTCCCGAAGAGCGGTTCGGGTTTCGATCTCGCTGTGGCGTGCGCGGTGCTCGGTGCGGCGGAGCGGATCGACCCCGCGATGGTCGCCGATGTGGTGATGATCGGCGAACTGGGCCTGGACGGCCGGGTGCGTCCGGTACGGGGCGTGCTGCCCGCGGTCCTCGCGGCGGCCGAAGCGGGGTACGAGCAGGTCGTCGTCCCCGAGCAGACGGCCGGGGAGGCGGCCCTGGTGCCGGGGGTCTCGGTCCTCGGCGTCCGGAGCCTGCGCCAGCTCATCGCCGTCCTGTGCGACGAACCGGTGCCCGAGGAACCCGCCGACGGCCAGGGGCGCCCCGACGCCATGCTTGCCGGGCTCATGATCTCCGGCACCGGCCTCGGTACGGGGCTCGCACCGGCCGCCGCGCGGGGCGACGGGCACCGGCCGGACCTGGCGGACGTCGCGGGGCAACTGCGCCCGCGCCTGGCGCTGGAGGTGGCCGCGGCCGGCGGACACCACTTACTCCTCTCGGGCCCGCCGGGCGCGGGCAAGACCATGCTGGCCGAGCGACTGCCCGCGGTCCTGCCGCCGCTGACCCGGCAGGAATCCCTCGAAGTGACGGCGGTCCACTCCGTGGCGGGCATCCTCCCCCCGGGTGAACCGCTCGTCTCCCGGGCGCCCTACTGCGCCCCGCACCACTCGGCGACCATGCAGTCCCTGGTGGGCGGCGGCAACGGAATCCCCAGGCCGGGCGCGGTCTCGCTGGCCCACCGGGGCGTGCTCTTCCTCGATGAGGCCCCCGAGTTCTCGGGCAAGGCCCTGGACGCGCTGCGCCAGCCGCTGGAGTCGGGCCATGTGGTGGTCGCGCGGGCGGCGGGGGTGGTGCGGCTGCCCGCCCGGTTCCTGATGGTCCTGGCGGCCAATCCGTGCCCCTGCGGCCGTCATACGCTCACGGGCGCGGGCTGCGAGTGCCCGCCCTCGGTGGTCCGCCGCTACCAGGCGCGGCTGTCCGGCCCCCTGCTCGACCGGGTGGACCTGCGGGTCGAGGTGGAGCCGGTCGACCGCGCGGACCTCCTGGGTCGGGGCGGCCGGGGCGAGTCGACGGAGGCCGTCGCCGCCCGGGTGCGGGACGCCAGGGCCAGGGCGGCCGAGCGGCTGGCCGGCACCCCGTGGACCACGAACAGCGAGGTCTCGGGCCACGAGCTGCGGACCCGCCTGCTCGTGGCCCCGGGGGCGCTGGTGGCGGCGGAACGGGACCTGGAACGCGGCATCCTCACGGCGCGCGGCCTGGACCGGGTGCTGAGGGTGGCCTGGACAGTGGCGGACCTGCGCGGCGCCGACCGCCCGGACGCCTCGGACGTCGCGGTCGCCCTGGAGCTGCGGACGGGCATCCAGCGCGGGGTGCCGATGGGGGTGGGGGAGCGGTGACCGGCGTGACGGGGGAGCGGGAGCACGGCCTCTTCCCGGCACATGGCCCCGGCCGGGAGCGTGACGGGGGCCGGGGTCGCGGACCGGAGTCGAGGGGCCAGGAGCGCGAGGCTCAGCGGTTGGCCAGGGCCGCGTTGACGCGGGTGCTGGAGCCGGGGGACGAGCGTGCCGGGCGGTGGCTGCGGCTCACCGGTCCGGTCGAGCTGATACGGAGGCTCACCGTCGAGGACGGCTCCGCCGAGAGGCTGCCGGGCATGACCGCCGCCCGTCTCGGGGGCTACCGGCTGCGGGCGGCCGCCGCGGAGCCGAGGCGGGACCTGGCCGCGGTCGAAGAGGTGGGCGGGCGCTTCGTCTGCCCGGGCGACCGGGAGTGGCCGAGCCAGCTGGACGACCTCGGCGACGCCCGGCCCGTCGGGCTCTGGGTGCGGGGGCGGCCCGACCTGCGGCTGTGGTCCCTGCGCTCGGTCGCGGTGGTCGGCGCCAGGGCCTGCACCCCGTACGGGGCGCACATGGCGGCCACCCTCGGCTCCGGGCTCGCCGAACGCGGCTGGGTGGTGGTGTCGGGGGCGGCGTTCGGAGTGGACGGGGCCGCCCATCGGGGTGCGCTCGCCGCGGGCGGGGCGACGACGGCGGTGCTGGCGTGCGGTGTCGACGTACCCTACCCGCGCGGGCACGCCGAGTTGCTCGGACGCATGGCCGAACAAGGGCTCGTCGTCGCCGAGTTACCGCCGTCCGCCCACCCCACCCGCAGCCGGTTCATCCTGCGCAACCGCGTCATCGCGGCGCTGACCAGGGGCACGGTCGTGGTCGAGGCCGAATACCGTAGCGGTTCGCTGGTCACCGCCCGCCAGGCACAACGGCTCGGCCGCTTCTCGATGGGAGTGCCCGGGCCGGCCACCAGTGGGCTTTCGGCAGGGGTGCACGAACTGTTGCGCGGCGAGGGCGTGCTCGTCACCGACGCGGACGAGGTCGTCGAACTGGTCGGGGACATCGGCGACCTCCCGCCGGTCCGCCGCGGCCCCGTGCTGCCCAGGGACCACCTGGACGCGGTCACCGCACGGGTCCTCGACGCGCTCCCGTACCACGGGGTCACCCACCCCCGTGACCTCGCACGCACCGCGGGGATCTCGGCCGACGAAACGCTCGGTCGACTGTACGAACTCCACTCACTGGGGTTCGTCGAACGCGAAGGCGACGGCTGGCGGTTGACGCTTCCTTCGGCACGCAACGACGACGCGCGGCGAGGCGGTACTTGACCTGGAGCATTCGGGTGAAAAGGTAAGGCCGGTGACCTCGCACGATCGATCGGTGACCTGTCCGGGACCCGCGCCAACGGCGACGGCCCCGGTCCCGGGCGGGCGCGGACGACGCAAGGGGCGACAGGCAATCGCGCGGCGGGGAACTCCCGTCCTGCGCGGACTGCGACGCCGCAGTCACGCTACGCTCACAAGGATTCCGCTTCAGACACAAGTCCCCCAGCACTTCACGGCAGAACGGCTCAAGGCACCACATGCCCCAGCACACCTCCGGGTCTGACCGCGCGGCGAAACCACCGGTTGCGCGTGGCACTGTGCGCCCTCCCGCCCCCTCCTCCCTCGACGAATTGTGGCGTTCCTACAAGGCCACGGGCGACGAGCGGCTGCGGGAGCAGCTGATCCTGCACTACTCGCCGCTCGTGAAGTACGTCGCGGGCCGGGTGAGCGTGGGGCTGCCCTCCAACGTCGAGCAGGCCGATTTCGTCTCCTCCGGGGTCTTCGGGCTGATCGACGCCATCGAGAAGTTCGACATCGAACGGGCCATCAAGTTCGAGACGTACGCGATCACCCGGATCCGCGGCGCGATGATCGACGAACTCCGGGCCCTGGACTGGATCCCCCGGTCCGTCCGGCAGAAGGCGCGAAACGTGGAGCGCGCGTACGCCACGCTGGAGGCACAGTTCCGGCGTACGCCCTCGGAGGCCGAGGTCGCCTCGGAGATGGGCATCGCACTGGAGGAACTGCACGCCGTTTTCAGCCAGTTGTCGCTGGCCAATGTGGTCGCCCTGGAGGAGCTGCTGCACGTCGGCGGCGAGGGCGGCGACCGGCTGAGCCTGATGGACACCCTGGAGGACACCGCCGCCGACAATCCGGTGGAGGTCGCCGAGGACCGCGAGCTGCGAAGACTCCTCGCGCGGGCCATCAACACCCTCCCCGACCGCGAGAAGACCGTGGTGACCCTCTACTACTACGAGGGCCTCACCCTCGCGGAGATCGGCAACGTCCTCGGGGTGACCGAGAGCCGGGTCAGCCAGATCCACACCAAGTCCGTGCTCCAGCTCCGGGCGAAGCTGGCCGACGCGGGCCGCTGACCCCCGGCGGTATCCCCTTTCCGGCCCTCCCCGGCCGCCCGATCGGTGGCTGTGCCCTTCCTCCACGCGCCTGCCGCCGTAGAGTGGATGCGTGCCCAGGATTCGAGCGGCCTCCGTGGCCGAGCACCGGACCATGCAGCGCGGCGCCCTCCTGGACGCCGCGCGCTCCCTGCTGTCCGAGGGCGGTACGGAGGCATTGACCTTCCCCGCACTCGCCGAGCGCACGGGCCTCGCGCGGTCCTCCGTGTACGAGTACTTCCGCTCCCGTGCCGCCGTCGTCGAGGAGCTGTGCGCCGTCGACTTCCCCGTCTGGGCGGCCGAGGTCGAGAACGCCATGCAGCGCGCCGAGACGCCCGAGGCGAAGATCGAGGCGTATGTGCGCCGGCAGCTCGACCTCGTCGGGGACCGCCGCCACCGCGCGGTCGTCGCGATCTCCGCGAGCGAGCTGGACGCCGGCGCCCGGGAGAAGATCCGGGCCGCGCACGGCGGGCTCATCACCATGATCGTCGAAGCGCTCGGCGACCTGGGCCACACCCAGCCGAGGCTGGCCGCCATGCTCCTGCAGGGGTCGGTCGACGCCGCCGTACGACGGATCGAACTGGGCGTCGCCGAGGAGCCGGGTGTCATCGCGGACACCGCCGTGGCGATGGTCCTGCGCGGTGTGAGCGGCTGACCCGCACCTGCCTCCGGCGGAACGCCCCCGCCGCTTCCCGAACCGGAGCTCCGCCCCGGACCCCGCTCCTCAAGCGCCGGAGGGGCTGGCTGTGTGTGGCTCTGCCCCCTGCCTCGTTCCTCGAACGCCGGAGGGGCTGGGTGGGTGTGGCTTCGCCCCGGACTCCGCTCTCCGAGTGCCGGAGGGGCTGGGTGGGCCCGGCTCCGGCACCCCGAACACCGGCAGCAATCGTGAAGGTCCTCTCCGCAGCAGTGCGGGCGGCAGCAGCGAGAGCGGGTCCAGGTAGGCGTCCCCGCGGCGCAGTCCCCAGTGCAGGCAGCCCGCCGTGCAGTGGGACGGCCCCGCCTCCAGCACCCCGACCGGCTGTCCCGCGCGCACGTCCTCGCCCTTCTCGACCAGTGGCCGCACCGGCTCGTACGTGGTGCGCAGCGGCGGCGAACCGCTCCCGGCCACCTCGATGGCGAGCACCCCGCGCCCTGCCACCCGCCCCGCGAACGAAACCCGGCCGTCGGCTGCTGCCAGCACCCGTGCACCCGGCACCGCCGCGAGGTCCACGCCGCGGTGGCCGGGCCCGTACGGACCGGCGGGCGGCTCCCACCCCCGCAACAGCGCCGGTCTCCCCGCCAGCGGCCAGCTCCGGGCGCCTCCGTCCGCGTTCACACCGGCATCCGCACCCGGGAGGGACGCCGACGCCCCGGTCAGCACGCGCTGACCGGCAGGGCCGAGCGGAAGCAGCACGTACAGCAGCAGCCCCAGGAGGCCCAGGGGCAGGAGCGGCAGCAGAGGGCGGTGGGCGGGGGAGCGGCGTGAGCCGGGGTGGTGGCGCATGTCCGTCACCATGTCCCGGAGGCCAGGATTCCGGGGATCATGGACCGTTCCTGTGGACTACTCACCGGTTGTGGACATCCCCGTCACCCGATGGTGGCGCCGCCGTCACCTGGCCATGGACATCGCCGTCACCCGGCACTCAGCCGGTCCCGTACACTTCTTACGGCGATCCGGGTCACCGGGTCGACTTCGCACGCCCCGCCACCTCCCTCTTCTCGGAGGTGGCCGCGCTCCTCGGTCCCTCGTGGCACGGCGCGTCGGGGCGTCAGGCGCGAACGCAAACCTGCGGTCGCGATAACCGAGTACCTCAAGGAGTACGGCCATGGCCGTCGTCACGATGCGGGAGCTGCTGGAAAGCGGCGTCCACTTCGGTCACCAGACCCGTCGCTGGAACCCGAAGATGAAGCGCTTCATCTTCACCGAGCGCAACGGCATCTACATCATCGACCTGCTCCAGTCGCTGTCGTACATCGACCGCGCCTACGAGTTCGTCAAGGAGACCGTCGCCCACGGCGGCTCCATCATGTTCGTGGGTACGAAGAAGCAGGCCCAGGAGGCCATCGCCGAGCAGGCGACGCGCGTCGGCATGCCGTACGTCAACCAGCGTTGGCTCGGTGGCATGCTCACCAACTTCTCCACCGTCTACAAGCGCCTTCAGCGTCTGAAGGAGCTCGAGCTCATCGACTTCGAGGACGTGGCCGCCTCCGGCCTCACCAAGAAGGAGCTCCTGGTCCTCTCGCGCGAGAAGGCCAAGCTGGAGAAGACCCTCGGTGGTATCCGCGAGATGCAGAAGGTGCCCAGCGCCGTCTGGATCGTCGACACCAAGAAGGAGCACATCGCCGTCGGTGAGGCGCGCAAGCTCCACATCCCGGTCGTCGCGATCCTCGACACCAACTGCGACCCCGACGAGGTCGACTACAAGATTCCGGGCAACGACGACGCGATCCGCTCCGTCACCCTGCTCACCCGCGTGATCGCCGACGCCGTCGCCGAGGGCCTCATCGCCCGCTCCGGTGCCGCCACCGGTGACTCGAAGCCGGGCGAGAAGGCCGCCGGCGAGCCGCTGGCCGAGTGGGAGCGCGACCTGCTCGAGGGCGACAAGAAGGACGAGACCGCGGCTGCCGCCGAGGTCCAGTCCTCCGCCGAGACCGAGAAGGTCGCCGACGCCGAGAAGCCGGCCGAGGCCGTCGCCGAGGCCGAGGCTCCGGCCGCGGACGCCGAGCAGGCCTGACACCCGTCACGGCTGCTGACGGCGGGGGCCGACGCCACAAGCGTCGCCCCCGCCGTTCACCCGTAGATCTTTCAGACTTCGAGAGAGACATACAGACTCATGGCGAACTACACCGCCGCTGACGTCAAGAAGCTCCGCGAGCTCACCGGCGCCGGCATGATGGACTGCAAGAAGGCGCTCGACGAGGCCGACGGCAACGTCGACAAGGCCGTCGAGGCGCTCCGTATCAAGGGCCAGAAGGGCGTCGCCAAGCGCGAGGGCCGTTCCGCCGAGAACGGCGCCGTCGTCTCCCTCATCTCCGAGGACAAGACGTCCGGCGTTCTGCTCGAGCTGAAGTGCGAGACGGACTTCGTCGCCAAGGGTGACAAGTTCCAGGCCGTCGCCAACACGCTCGCCGCGCACGTCGCCGCGACCTCCCCGGCCGACATCGCCGCGCTCCTCGCCTCCGAGATCGAGCCCGGCAAGACCGTCCAGGCGTACGTCGACGAGGCCAACGCCAACCTCGGTGAGAAGATCGTCCTGGACCGCTTCGCGCAGTTCACCGGCGAGTACGTCTCCGTGTACATGCACCGCACCATGCCCGACCTGCCCCCGCAGATCGGTGTTCTGGTCGAGCTGGACAAGGCCGACGCCGAGCTGGCCAAGGGCATCGCGCAGCACATCGCCGCCTTCGCCCCGAAGTACCTGTCCCGCGAGGACGTCCCGGCCGAGGTCGTCGAGGCCGAGCGCCGCGTCGCCGAGGAGACCACCCGCGCCGAGGGCAAGCCCGAGGCCGCCCTCCCGAAGATCGTCGAGGGTCGGGTCAACGGCTTCTTCAAGGAGGCCACCCTCCTGGGCCAGCCGTACGCGCTGGACGCCAAGAAGTCCGTCCAGAAGGTCCTGGACGAGGCCGGTGTCACCCTGAAGCGCTTCTCGCGCATCAAGGTCGGCATCTGAGTCCGTCCGGGCGAACAGCGTCGGACCCGATAGGGTCTGACGCAGTCGACGGCCGCACCCACGCCGGACGACCGCAGATCTGACGAGGAGGCCATTGCCGCTGTAGGGACATCGGACCCACCGGCAATGGCCTTCTTCGTATGTGCACGAGGAGAATTTCCATGGACAAGGGCGCGGACGCCATTCCGGCCGACGACAAGCGCGACGACGACAAGGGTTCCGGGCGCTTCATGCTGAAGCTCTCCGGTGAGGCATTCGCCGGCGGCGGCGGTCTCGGCGTCGACCCCGACGTCGTGCACACCATCGCCCGCGAGATCGCCGCCGTCGTCCGCGACGGCGCCCAGATCGCGGTGGTCATCGGGGGAGGCAACTTCTTCCGTGGTGCCGAGCTCCAGCAGCGCGGCATGGACCGGGCCCGGTCCGACTACATGGGCATGCTCGGCACCGTCATGAACTGCCTGGCGCTCCAGGACTTCCTGGAGAAGGAGGGCATCGACTCGCGCGTCCAGACCGCCATCACCATGGGCCAGGTCGCCGAGCCCTACATCCCGCTCCGTGCCGTACGGCACCTGGAGAAGGGGCGCGTGGTGATCTTCGGTGCCGGTATGGGCATGCCGTACTTCTCCACCGACACCACCGCCGCGCAGCGCGCCCTGGAGATCGACGCCGAGGCGCTGCTCATGGGGAAGAACGGCGTGGACGGGGTCTACGACTCCGACCCGAAGACCAACCCCGGCGCGGTGAAGTTCGACGCACTGGAGTACGGCGAGGTGATCGCCCGCGACCTGAAGGTCGCCGACGCCACCGCCATCACGCTCTGCCGTGACAACAAGCTGCCGATCCTCGTCTTCGAGCTGACCGCCCTGGGCAATATCGCTCGCGCGGTCAAGGGTGAGAAGATCGGCACGCTCGTGAGCGACGAGAGCACCCGGGCCTGACGGCCCCCCAGGATGGACAACGGCCTGCCGGTCGGACACCGTGCAGGTGAGGACGCGACGCAGGACCCGCAGGGCGCGGCGATGACGACGCCGGGCCCACCCAAGACACGCAGGAGCACGTGGTGATCGAAGAAATCCTCCTCGAGGCCGAGGAGAAGATGGAGAAGGCCGTTGTCGTCGCGAAAGAGGACTTCGCCGCGATCCGTACCGGCCGCGCGCACCCGGCGATGTTCAACAAGATCGTCGCCGACTACTACGGCGCGCTGACCCCGATCAACCAGCTGGCCTCGTTCTCGGTTCCCGAGCCGCGGATGGCCGTCGTGACGCCGTTCGACAAGACCGCGCTGCGCAACATCGAGCAGGCGATCCGCGACTCCGACCTCGGCGTCAACCCGAGCAACGACGGCAACATCATCCGGGTGACCTTCCCCGAGCTCACCCAGGACCGCCGCAAGGAGTACATCAAGGTCGCCAAGACCAAGGCCGAGGACTCCAAGATCTCGATCCGCTCCATCCGCCGCAAGGCCAAGGAGAACCTCGACAAGCTCGTCAAGGACAAGGAGTCCGGCGAGGACGAGGTGCGCCGCGCCGAGAAGGAGCTCGACGACACCACCGCGAAGTACGTCGCGCAGGTGGACGAGCTGCTCAAGCACAAGGAAGCCGAGCTGCTCGAAGTCTGATGAACGACTCTTCCTGGGGCGCCCCGCAAGGAGCCGGATACTGGGGCACGCCCGAGATGAGGGTTGCCCCGGCGGGTCCTGCCCACGATGTGCACGGCGCCCAGCAGACTCGGCCCATGCCCATCGTGCCGGACGTTCCCGACGCAGGTAGAGACGCAGACAGAGAGCCGCAGAGCCGCGACGACCGGGACGGGGACGCCGCGCGCATCAGCGGCCCCCTGTTCCGTGACGAGATGCCGCAGGAGCCCATGTCCACCCCGCCGCCGTCCCCGCCGCAGAAGAAGCGCGCGGGGCGTGATCTGCGCGCCGCCATAGGGGTCGGCGTGGGCCTCGGCGCCGTCATCGGCGTCTCGCTGTTCATCGTGAAGGCCGTCTTCATCGGCGTCATAGTGATCGCCGTCGTCGTCGGCCTCTGGGAGCTCACCTCCCGCCTCCAGGAGCGCAAGGGCATCAAGGCGCCCCTGATCCCGCTGGCCGTCGGCGGAGCCGCGATGGTCGTCGCCGGGTACGCCCGGGGCCCCGAGGGCGCCTGGGTCGCCATGGCCCTGACCGCCCTCGCGGTGCTGGTCTGGCGGATGACCGAGCCGCCGGAGGGGTATCTCAAGGACGTCACCGCCGGGGTTTTCGCGGCGTTCTACGTCCCGTTCCTGGCCACCTTCGTCGCCCTGCTGCTCACGGCGGACGACGGGTCGTGGCGGGTGCTGACCTTCCTTGTCCTCACGGTGGTCAGCGACACCGGGGCGTACGCGGTCGGCTGGCGCTTCGGCAAGCACAAGCTCGCCCCGCGCATCAGCCCCGGCAAGACCCGCGAGGGCCTGCTCGGCGCGGTCGCCTTCGCCATGGTCGCCGGCGCGCTCTGCATGGAGTTCCTGATCGACGACGGCGCCTGGTGGCAGGGCCTGCTGCTCGGCCTGGCGGTCGCGGCCAGCGCCACCCTGGGCGACCTGGGCGAGTCCATGATCAAGCGGGACCTCGGGATCAAGGACATGGGCACCCTGCTCCCCGGTCACGGCGGCATCATGGACCGGCTGGACTCGCTGCTGCCGACCGCACCGGTGGTGTGGCTGCTGCTGGTGCTGTTCGTCGGCTCCGGCTGACCGCCGCAGCACCCCGGGACCCCGTCCCACCTGCACGTTCCACGAGTGAGGGTCCGTCGTCCACAGGGCGGCGGGCCCTCACCCGTATGTCTGCGACACTGGATGAACCATGCCTAAGCCCGGAGAACTCACTTTCGTCGCGCCCCGCGGAGCCAAGAAGCCCCCGCGGCACCTCGCCGACCTCACGCCCGCCGAGCGCAAGGAAGCGGTCGCCGCGACCGGCGAGAAGCCGTTCCGCGCCCAGCAGCTCTCGCAGCACTACTTCGCGCGGTACGCGCACGACCCGGCCGAGTGGACCAACATCCCGGCCGCGTCGCGGGAGAAGCTCGCCGAGGCGCTGTTCCCCGAGCTGATGTCCGTCATCCGGCACATCAGCTGCGACGACGACACCACCCGTAAGACCCTGTGGAAGCTGCACGACGGGACCCTCGTCGAGTCCGTCCTGATGCGCTATCCGGAGCGCGTCACGATGTGCATCTCCTCGCAGGCCGGCTGCGGGATGAACTGCCCCTTCTGCGCCACCGGGCAGGCCGGCCTCGACCGAAACCTGTCGACCGCCGAGATCGTGCACCAGATCGTCGACGGCATGCGCGCCCTGCGCGACGGCGAGGTGCCCGGCGGTCCCGCGCGGCTCTCCAACATCGTCTTCATGGGCATGGGCGAGCCGCTCGCCAACTACAAGCGGGTCGTCGGCGCCATCCGCCGGCTCACCGACCCCGAGCCGGACGGCCTCGGGCTCTCGCAGCGCGGGATCACCGTCTCCACCGTGGGCCTCGTCCCGGCCATGCTGCGCTTCGCCGACGAGGGCTTCAAGTGTCGCCTCGCCGTCTCGCTGCACGCCCCGGACGACGAGCTGCGCGACACCTTGGTCCCCGTCAACACCCGGTGGAAGGTCCGCGAGGTCCTGGACGCCGCCTGGGAGTATGCGGAGAAGTCCGGCCGCCGGATCTCCATCGAGTACGCCCTGATCCGCGACATCAACGACCAGGCCTGGCGCGGCGACCTGCTCGGCCGGCTCCTCAAGGGCAAGCGGGTGCACGTCAACCTGATCCCGCTGAACCCCACGCCCGGCTCCAAGTGGACCGCCTCACGCCCCGAGGACGAGAAGGCGTTCGTCGAGGCCATCGCGGCCCACGGCGTGCCCGTCACCGTCCGGGACACCCGCGGCCAGGAGATCGACGGGGCCTGCGGCCAGCTGGCGGCCTCCGAGCGCTAGGTGTTCTGTCCCGGGAGGTTCCCGGGCGGGCGGATTCCGGGCCCCGGGTTCCCCGGCCTCGCCGGTCCGGCCGAAAACCGCCGGTGTAGCCTGGGCTGAAATCAACTTCATATTCCGACAGGGGAGCGCCACAGCGCTGAGAGTGCGGCACCAAGGACAGGTTGGCCGCAGACCCTCTGAACCTCGCCCGGGTCATTCCGGGTAGGAAGTTCGGACCTTACTCAAGCTGTTGCGCCCTGCCCGCTTCCGGTTCGCCGGACAGCGGGCGGGGCCGCGTCTCTTCCTGGTCACCTCCAGGAGGAATCACATGAACACCACCACGAAGTACGCGGCGACCGCGCTCGCCGCGGCGCTCGGCGTCACCGTGCTCGCCGGCTGCGGCAGCGACGACGGCTCCGCGGGCTCCGGGGCGTCCAAGGGCAGCGGATCCAAGACCGTGACCCTGGTCAGCCACGACTCCTTCAATGTCTCGAAGGAGGTGCTGGAGGAGTTCACGAAGGAGACCGGCTACACGGTCAAGACCCTCAAGAGCGGCGACGCCGGGGCCGCGCTGAACCAGGAGATCCTGACCAAGGGCTCCCCGCGCGGCGACGTCTTCTTCGGCGTCGACAACACCCTGCTCTCCCGCGCCCTCGACAACGGTCTCTTCACCGCGTACGAGGCCAAGGGCCTGGAGCGCCTCGCGCCGGACACGCAGACGGACGAGAAGCACCGCGTCACGCCCGTCGACACCGGTGACATCTGCGTCAACTACGACAAGAAGTACTTCGCCGACAAGAAGCTCGCCCCGCCGCAGACCTTCGCGGACCTGCTGAAGCCCGCGTACAAGAACCTCCTCGTCACGGAGAACGCGGCCGGCTCCTCACCCGGTCTCGGCTTCCTCCTCGGCACCATCGCCGCCGAGGGCGAGGACGGCTACGAGGCGTACTGGAAGAAGCTGAAGGCCAACGGCGTCAAGGTCGTCGACGGCTGGGAGCAGGCGTACAACGAGGAGTTCTCCGGCTCCGCCGGCGGCAAGAAGGCCAAGGCCGACCGGCCGCTCGTCGTCTCCTACGCCTCCAGCCCGCCCGTCGAGGTGCTCTACGCCGACCCGCAGCCGAAGGAGGCCCCCACCGGGGTCGCCACCGGCACCTGCTTCCGGCAGACCGAGTACGCCGGGCTGCTGACCGGGGCGAAGAACGAGGCGGGCGGCAAGGCCCTGCTGGACTTCATGATCAGCAAGACGTTCCAGGAGGACATGCCGCTGAACATGTTCGTCAACCCGGTCGTCAAGGACGCCGAGCTGCCGGAGCTGTTCACGAAGCACGGCGAGAAGGTCGACACGCCTCCCACCGTCACGCCCGAGAAGATCGCCGCCAACCGTGAGCAGTGGATCCAGTCGTGGCAGTCGCTGGTCCTGAAGTAGAGCCGAAGAAGGAGGCCGCCCGGCCCGTCGGCAGCGGGTCCGGGCGGCGGTCCGGGCGGCGCGGAGCCGCGGTGCGGCTCGGCCTGATGGCCGTGCCCGTCGCGTTCTTCGCGCTGTTCTTCGCGTATCCCGTGACCGCCATCGTCGGCCGCGGGCTCAAGGCCGAGGGCGACTGGCAGTTCGGGCGGATCGGCGAGGTGCTGAGCCGCCCGGACATCCTCGACGTCCTCTGGTTCACCACCTGGCAGGCCCTCGCCTCGACCGCGCTCACCCTGCTGATCGCGCTGCCCGGGGCGTACGTCTTCGCCCGCTTCGACTTCCCGGGCAAACAGGTGCTGCGGGCGGTCGTCACCGTGCCGTTCGTGCTGCCCACCGTCGTCGTCGGCACCGCGTTCCTGGCGCTGCTCGGGCGCGGCGGTCTCCTCGACGAGCTGTGGGGCGTCCGCCTCGACACCACCGTGTGGGCGATCCTGCTGGCCCACGTCTTCTTCAACTACGCCGTGGTCGTCCGGACGGTGGGCGGGCTCTGGTCCCAGCTCGACCCGCGCCAGGAGGAGGCCGCCCGGGTGCTGGGAGCCGGGCGGTTCGCCGCGTTCCGCCGCGTGACGCTGCCCGCGCTCGCCCCCGCCGTGGCCGCCGCCGCGCTGATGGTCTTCCTCTTCACGTTCACCTCCTTCGGCGTCGTACAGATCCTCGGCGGACCGGCGTACTCCACCCTGGAGGTGGAGATCTACCGGCAGACCGCACAGTTGCTGGACCTGCCGACGGCCGCCGTGCTGACCCTCGTGCAGTTCGCCGCGGTCGGCGGAATCCTCGCCGTGCACGCCGCGACCGTACGCCGCCGGGAACGGGCGCTGAAGCTGGTCGACCCGGCGCAGACCTCCCGACGGCCGCGTGGCGTGGGCCAGTGGGCGTTGCTCGGCGGGGTGCTGCTCACCGCCCTGTTGTTGATCCTGCTGCCGCTCGGTGTGCTGGTGGAGCGATCCCTCGACGGAGGAGACGGGCCCGGCGGCTACGGCTTCGGCTACTACGAGGCCCTCCAGTCGGTCGGGGCGGGCGGCTCCTCGACCTTCCTGGTGCCACCGCTGGAGGCCGTCGGCAACTCCCTGCGGTACGCGCTCGTCGCGACGCTCATCGCCCTCGTCGTCGGCGGGCTCGCGGCGGCGGCCCTGACCCGGCGGGCCGGACGGCTGGTCCGGGGCTTCGACGCGCTGCTGATGCTGCCGCTCGGGGTGTCCGCCGTGACCGTCGGCTTCGGCTTCCTGATCACCCTGGACAAGCCGCCGCTCGACCTGCGGACCTCCTGGATCCTGGTCCCGCTGGCCCAGGCGCTGGTCGGCGTCCCCTTCGTCGTACGGACCATGCTGCCCGTGCTGCGGGCCGTCGACGACCGGCTGCGGGAGGCCGCCGCCGTGCTCGGGGCATCGCCCCTGCGGGCCTGGCGGGAGGTCGATCTGCCGCTGGTGCGACGGGCGGTGCTGGTCGCGGCGGGCTTCGCGTTCGCCGTCTCCCTCGGGGAGTTCGGCGCGACGGTCTTCATCGCCCGGCCCGACAACCCGACCCTGCCGGTCGCCGTGGCCCGGCTGCTCGGCCGGTCCGGGGAGCTCAACTACGGGCAGGCGATGGCCCTGAGCACGATTCTGATGCTGGTGTGCGCGGTGTCGCTGCTGCTTCTGGAGCGCATCCGCACCGACCGATCCGGGGAGTTCTGAACGACATGCTGAGCTTGCAGGCCGCCACCGTACGGTTCGGGGAGCGGGCCGCCCTCGACGCCGTGGACCTGGAGGTCGCCGACCACCGGATCGTCTGTGTGCTGGGGCCCAGCGGCAGCGGGAAGTCCACCCTGCTGCGGGCCGTCGCCGGGCTCCAGCCCATGGACGCCGGCCGGGTCCTGCTCGCCGGACAGGACCAGGCGGGCGTCCCGGTGCACCGGCGCGGGCTCGGCCTGATGTTCCAGGACCACCAGCTCTTCCCGCACCGGGACGTCGGCTCCAACGTCGCCTTCGGGCTCCGCATGCACGGCACCGGACGGGCCGAGACGAACGCCCGGGTCCGCGAACTCCTGGAACTGGTCGGCCTGCCGGGCGCGGAACGCCGGGCCGTCGCCGCCCTCTCCGGCGGCGAACAGCAGCGCGTCGCCCTGGCCCGCGCGCTCGCCCCCCGCCCGAAGCTCCTGATGCTCGACGAGCCCCTCGGCCAGCTCGACCGGAGCCTGCGCGAACGGCTCGTCGTCGAACTCCGCACGCTTTTCCAGGAACTGGGCACGACCGTGCTGGCCGTCACACACGACCAGGGCGAGGCGTTCGCACTCGCCGACCGGGTCGTCGTGATGCGGGACGGCCGGATCGCGCAGGAGGGCACCCCGCTGGACGTCTGGCAGCGCCCCGCCTCCGCGTTCGTCGCCCGGTTCCTCGGCTTTGACAACGTCACCGCGGCGACCGTCACCGGCCGGGCCGCCGCCACCGCCTGGGGCAAGGTCCCGGTGCCCGAGGGTTCCCCACAGGGCGAGGTGGACCTGCTCGTCCGGCCCGCCGGGGTCCGGATCGGCGCCCCCGAGGACGGCCTGCGCTGCACGGTCGGCGTCCGCACCTTCCGGGGAAACCACGTGACCGTACGGCTGCTGCCCGAGAACGCGCCGGTGCTGGAGGCCGAATGCGCCCTGCGGGACACCCCGGACGAGGGCGCGGTCGTGGGCGTCCGCTTCGACGCGGCGGAGACGGTGGTGCTGGCCGGGGCCGCGACGCCTTCAGGCGCCTGAGTTCCCCGCCACCACCAGACCCAGTTCGTACGCCAGGATCACCGCCTGCGCCCGGTCCCGCAGCCCCATCTTGGCGAACAGCCGGTTGATGTGGGTCTTCACCGTGTGGTCGGTGATGGTCAGCCGGTCGGCGATGTCCGCGTTGGACAGCCCCCGGGCGATCAGGACGAGCACCTCGGCCTCGCGCGCGGTCAGCCCCTCGACCGAGCGCTTCGGCGGAGCGCTGACCCGCTGCCGGGCGAACTCGGCGATGAGTCTCCCCGTGATCTCGGGGGCCAGCAGGGCGTGGCCGCCCGCCACCACCCGTACCGCGTGCAGCAGTTCGGGGAAGGTCGCGTCCTTCAGCAGGAAGCCGCTGGCTCCGGCGGTGAGGGCGTCGTACACGTACTCGTCCAGGCCGAACGTCGTCAGCATCAGCGCCCTGGTCGCCCCGTTCGACGCCGCGACGATCTCGCGTGCCGCGTCGATGCCGCCGAGCCGGGGCATCCGGATGTCCAACAGAGCCACATCGGGCCGCAGTTCGGCCGCGCCGGCCACGGCCTGTTCGCCGTCCTCCGCCTCCCCGACCACCTCGATGTCGTCCTGCGTGTTCAGCAGACCGGAGAAAGCCGTCCGGACGACGGCCTGGTCGTCGGCCACCAGTACCCGGATCACCACGGCAGCTCCGCCTCCACGAGAAAGCCGCCGGCCGGGCCCCGGCCGGTGGTGAGCGCCCCTCCGAGCAGGGAGGCCCGCTCGTCCATGCCCACCAGCCCGTGCCCCGCCCGCCCGGTGGAACCGGACGGATCGGGGCCCGGCCCGTCATCGCTCACGCGCACCGTCAACAGGCGGGTCCCGTAGTGGAGTTCCACGACCGCATGCGCACCCGGGGCGTGCCGCCGGGCGTTCGTCAGGGCCTCCTGGACGATCCGGTACGCCGACAGCTCCCAGGACGCGGGCAGCGGGACCCGCTCGCCGCTGATCCGCAGCTCGGCCGCGCCGCCCACCGCCCGGTGCTGGCCGAGGAGGTCGTCGAGACCCGCCAGCGAGGGCTGCGGGGCGGTGAGCGGGGCCCGTGAAGTGTCGTCGCCCGTCCGCAGCACCCCGAGCAGCCTCCGCAGCTCCGCCATCGAGGAACGTGCGGTGCCCGCGATCTCCTGGAAGGCGTCCCGCGCCGGGGGCGAGAGGTCCGGGGTCGTGTACGTGGCGCTCTCGGCCCGGACCGCGATCACCGACACCGAATGGGCGATCATGTCGTGCAACTCCCTGGCTATCGCGGCCCGTTCCGCCTCGGCCGCCTGCCGCCGCTCCATCTCCAGCAGCCGGGACTGGGCGGCCGCCCGGGTGTGCCGGGTCTCCTCGCGCGCCCGCACCGCGTCCCCCGTGCTCACCGCGCCCAGGACCATCACCGTCAGCACCAGCGTCTCGGCGTACAGCCCGAGACTGAACCGGTCGGTCCCCTGGAGCGCGGGCAGCCCCGGGGAGCCGTCCCGGGCCCACCGGTCGATGTGCACCAGGTTGACCGTCAGCGCCGCCAGCGAACCGGCCAGCACGAGGATCGCCGGATGCTGCACCCGGTGCCGCCCCAGGGTGTAGCAGCCGATCAGGGACCCCGTGATGGTCGCGTACGCCATGTTGCCGTCGGTCGCGAAGCTCAGCAGGGCCGCGCCCACGGTCAGGAACCCGACGGCGGGCCAGGTCGCCCGCAGCGCCAGCGAGGCCGTACAGACCACCACCCCGAACGCCGTGACCGCCGAACCCGGTACGAGGGCCAGCTCCACGACCGCGAAGAGCGTCAGCGCCGCCGCGGTCAGCCAGGCGTACGAGGGGGCCGCCGCCCAGTGCCGCAGCCGTCGCCGCACCCCGCGGACCGGCGGCGGGGCTTCGGGGGCGGCGGCCGGGCGGTCCGGCGTGATGGTGCGCGTCATACGGAGATTCTTCGTCATCGCCGGGGCCGGGCGCATCGGAGCACGGGTGGAATTGCCCGGGCCCCGTCATGCCACGGGTTGAGCCCGAGGACCGGAGGGTGGTGTGACGATCCGTGAACGGCCCGTTCCTAGCCTCGGATCCATGGCAACGACCACGCCCCTCACCCCTCCTGACCAGCGCAGAAAGCCGCCACCGATCCCCTACGGCGCCCTCTGGTGGGCGGTGTGCTCGGCCGCCGCCCTGGGGCTCGCCGCCTGCTCCTCGCTCGGCCCGCACCGCGTCTGGGGCACCGCCGCCGCGCTCGGCTACCTGGCCGCCGCGCTGCTCGCCGTACGCGGGCGGAGCCCCCGTGCGGCCGGCGCGGTCGCCATCACCGGAGCGGTGCTGCTGCCCCTGATGTGGCTTCTCGCCGTGGAACGGGCCCAGTTGGAGGTGCGAGTGGTCGCGCGGTCGGCCGGACTGCTGCTCGCCGAGGGGACGCCGTACCTCCAACGGCCGCTGGTGCCGGAGGACTTCAACCCGTATCTCCCGGGCATGGCCGTCTTCGGGCTGCCGGAGGCCGTGGCCGGGCCCGGTCCGCTCACCGACCCCCGGCTGTGGATGGGCGCGGCGTTCCTCGCCGCGTTCGCGCTCGCCCTTCCGGCCGGGTCACGGAGCGGGCCGCTGCGGTGGATCGCCGCCTGCCCGCTGGTCGCGCTGCCGCTCGCGGTCGGGGGCGTCGATCTGCCGGTGGCCGGGCTGATGTGCCTCGGCCTCGCCCTCGCCGGGCGGGGACGAGCGGGCGCGTCCGGGCTGGCGCTCGGTGCGGCCGCCGCCCTCAAGTGGACGGCCTGGCCCGCGATTCCGGTGGCCCTGGCCCTGCAGGCGGCGGCCTCCCGATCGGCGGATCGTGGGGAGTGCCGCGGCCCGGCCGAACGCGCCGCCTGGCGCTGCGGGCTTGTCGCCCTGCTCACCGCCGCCGCCCTCGTCCTGCCCGCAGTGCTGCGCGACCCGGCCGCCTTCCGGGCCCATGTCGTCGACTTCCCGCTCGGGCTGACCGACGCGGTCTCGTCCGCCGCGAGCCCGCTCCCCGGCCATCTGCTGGCCACCCACGTCCCCGGCGGCCGCACGCTCGCCCTCCTGCTGCTCGGGGTGAGCGCGCTTCTCCTCGCCCTCTCCCTCCTCCTCCGGCCTCCGGCGACCACAGCGGACGCGGCGACGAGGCTCGCCCTCGGGCTGCTCCTGGCCATCGCGTTCATGCCCGCGAGCCGCTTCGGCTATCTGGTGCACCCGCTGGTCCTCGCGGTGTGGGCGGCGGTCGGGGAGACACCCGGGCACCTCTTGTTCCTCCGCGTACGGAAGCAGGTGTCCCGATGACCGGCCGCCGCACCCTCGTGGTGACCAACGACTTCCCGCCGCGCCAGGGCGGCATCGAGACCTTCGTCCGGGCGATGACCGACCGGTTCCCCGCGGACTCCGTCGTCGTCTACACCTCCGCCGAACCCGGGGCCGCCGCCCATGACGCGGCCCTGCCCTACCCCGTGGTCCGCGACCCGGCCCGGATGCTGCTCCCCGTCCCTCGGGTCGCCGCCCGTGCCGCCGGACTCGCCCGCCGCCACGGCTGCGACAGCGTCTGGTTCGGGGCCGCCGCCCCGCTCGGGCTGATGGCGGACCGGCTGCGCCGGGAGAGCGGGGTGCGGCGGGCCGTCGCCACGACGCACGGGCACGAGGTGTGGTGGGCCCGGACCCCGGGGGCCCGGGCCCTGCTGCGGCGGATCGGGGAGCGTACGGACGCGGTGACCTACCTGGGCGCGGCGACCCGTACGCCCATCGCCGCCGCGCTCGGCCCGGCCGCCGCCCGCCGCATGGTGCGACTGGCACCGGGCGTGGACGCGGAGGCCTTCGCCGTACGGCCCGGGGCGCGCGATGCCGTACGGGAACGGGCGCGCGACGGAGTACGGGACGGGGCGCGCGGCGCCGTACGGACTCCGGTGAACCGCGTCCGCGAGCTGTACGGGCTCGGCGCGCGGCCGGTGATCCTCTGCGCGGCGCGGCTCGTCCCGCGCAAGGGGCAGGACACCCTGATCCGCGCCCTCCCCGCCGTCCTGCGCGCGGTGCCCGACGCCGTACTCCTGCTGACCGGCGACGGACCGTACGCCCGGACCCTGCACCGGCTCGCCGCCGACACCGGGGTCGCGCACGCGGTGGTCCTCGCCGGCGGACGCCCGCACCCGGAGATGCCGGAGCACTACGCGGCCGCCGACGTCTTCGCCATGCCCTGCCGCACCCGCAGACGCGGCCTGGAGGTGGAGGGGCTCGGCATCGTCTTCCTGGAGGCGGCGGCCGCCGGGCTGCCGGTCCTCGTCGGCGACTCGGGCGGCGCGCCGGACACCGTACGGGACGGGGAGACGGGGTACGTGGTCGACGGACGGGACACGGCCGCCGTCGCGGACCGGCTCGTCGCGCTGCTGCGGGACCCGGCGGCGGCCGCGGCGATGGGGGAGAGGGGTCGGGCGTGGGTCCGCGAGGCGTGGGGGTGGGACGGGGCGTACGCGACCCTGGCCGGGCTGCTGCGGCCCTGACCACGCCGCCGGAGCGCGTGCCGTACGCCGCGACAGCGCGCCCCGGGCCCGGCAAGCTGGAGGTCCGGACCCCGTACCCGTACGCCGTACGGCACCGACAGCGACAGTGACAAGGACCGTGACCATGACCGGTGGCACCCGAGAGGGCATCGACCTCACCCGCGTCCTCGACGCCCCGCAGCAGCGGGTCTTCGCGGCCTGGACGTCACCGGAGGACTTCGCCGCCTGGTACGGGGGCGAGGCGGACGTCCCGCTGGACCGGGTGGCGATGGACGTACGGCCCGGGGGCTCGTGGCGCCTGGTCATCGTGATGCCGGGCGTCGAGATGCCCTTCCACGGGGTCTACCGCGAGGTCAGCGAACCCGACGGGCTGGTCTTCACGCTGAAGGACGGCTCCGCCCCCGAGGACGCCGAGGGCGAGACCGTGACCGTCACCTTCAGCGACCTCGGGGGCGGCCGGACCGAACTGGCCTTCCAGCAGCGCGGCGGGAACCTCACCCCCGAGCAGTACGCGGCGGCCGAGGACGGCTGGGAGGCCTTCTTCGACGCGCTCGCCGACCGCCTCGCCACCCACCCCTGAGGCGTCCGGCTACGCCAGCGGAAGCGCCGCGAGCTGGGCGATCACCCAGGTCAGCGGGGCGAACAGGGCCAGCAGCGCACCCGCCCGCAGCAGCGTCGCCCGGCGCAGCGTGGCCGCCGGAGCGCCCATCCTGAGCAGCGCCTCGGCCGTATGGGCCCGGGCGTGCTTGGCCTCCAGCGCCGAGGTCAGCAGCGTCGCCGTCGTACAGCCGAGGACCAGCACCGCCCCGAGCGCGGTGAGCGGACCGTACGGGCGGTCGTCGCCCCCGTACAGCGCCGAAGCGGCGACCGCGGCGGACACCACCGCGCAGACGATCCCGAGCGGGCGGCCGATCCGCCGCGCCTCGTCCATCAGGACCCGGCCCGCCAGCAGCCGTACGGCCCCGGGGCGCACCGCCTGAAGCGCACGGCCGCACAGATAGGTGAGGCTCGGCCCGGCCATCGCCAGGCCGACCGCGGTCAGCGTCCACCCGACCAGCACCGCCACCGGGGTGGAGTCGTACCGTCCGGGCAGCGGGAACGCGTTCCCCGCCGCACCCCGTGAGGCGATCGCCTCGACCGCGAGTCCGGCCGCCGTCAGCGCCACGCCCCAGGGGAGCCCGGCCGGGGCCGGCGCGGGTTCCGGCAGCTCCTCGGAGCCGAAGGTGTCCCGTGCCGGGTCGGGCCGCGACCGAAGGGCCAGCGCGCTCGCCGTCGACGCGGCCACCGGCACGAGCGCCAGCAGCATCAGGGCGGCGGCCAGCGGCAGCGGAGTGCCCGCGCCGAGGAACTCCGCCGCGCCCCCGTCGAACGGCATCCCGGTCAGATCGCCGCGCAGATGCAGGAAGAAGAGCAGCGCCACGACGGAGCCGAGCGTGGTCGACACGGCCGTGGAGACCGCGGCCAGCGCCGAGAGCCGGACCGGGCCGAGGCCCAGCGAGGAGAGGCCCGGCCGGGGCCGGGTGCTCGGGTCGGTCCGGGCCACCGCCACGGCGAACTGCACGGTGGCGGCCAGCGGCACGAAGCACCACAGCAGCCTCAGCACCGAACCTGCGGACGCGGGGTGCCCGGCGGCGTACCCGAGGGCGCACAGAAGGAGGAATCCGACACCGGCCGACGCGGCGGCCACCAGCAGCCGCCGGACCAGGACGAGGGGATGGGAACCGCGGGCTAGACGGAGAGCGAGCACGCCGCGCGGCCCTCCGCTTCCGGTTTCGAGGGCAGGGTGACGGTGGCGACGCAGCGGCCGTCGAGCATGGGCACGGTCCGGTCGGCGAGCGCCGCGACCTCCGCGTCATGGGTGGCCAGCACGACGGTGATGCCGTGCGAGCGGGCCGCCGTGGTGAAGGTGCGCAGCACCTGGGCGCGGTCCGCGCGGTGCAGGGTCGCGGTGGGCTCGTCCGCGAAGATCACGGTCGGTGCGCCGCACAGGGCGCGGGCCACGGAGATCCGCTGGCGCTGTGCCTGGAGCAGGGCGTGCGGCCGCTTCTTGGCGAACGCGGCGACGTCCAGGCGCTCCAGCCACTCGGTGGCGGCCTTCCTGGCGGCCCGGTGCGAGACGCCGCGCAGCAGCAGGGGCAGCGCGGTGTTCTCCCAGACGGTCAGCTCCGGGACCAGCTCGGGATCGGCGGAGATCCAGCCGAAACGCTCCCGGCGCAGCTGTTCGCGGACCCGGGGGGCCATGGTGTGGACGGGGACGCTGTTGAACCAGACCTCGCCCTCCTGGGGCACGAGCCTGCCCGAGAGGCAGTGCAGCAGCGTCGTCTTGCCGCTGCCGCGCGGGCCGGTCACGGCGAGGATCTCCGCGTCCCGGACGCCGATGGAGACACCGCCGAGACCGGGCGATCCGTTGTGGGAGTGGTGCAGTGAGCGCGCCCAGATCACGTCGTTGTCCGGCGGGGCCACCATGGCGTACACCTCGGTTCAGGTCAGATTTCCCGTCCCCCGTACGGGGGAACGAAGACGCGGCCGATCGGTCACTGGGCACCGTAGATAGTCGGACCGGTCCGGGAGCACGGCACGCGGCCCGGATACCCCCTTGTCACTCGAAGGGGTGTATCCGGGCCGCGTGGACCGATGAAATGACCGCTGGGCGGCTGTCGGCCGGGGGACCTGGCGGAGGTCAGAGCTTCGTCCAGGCCTCCGTGAGGACGGCCCGCAGGATGCCCTCGATCTCGTCGAACGTGGACTGGTCGGAGATCAGCGGAGGGGCGAGCTGGATGACCGGGTCGCCTCGGTCGTCGGCCCGGCAGTAGAGGCCGTTCTCGAACAGCGCCTTGGAGAGGAAGCCGTACAGGACGCGCTCGGTCTCCTCGTCGGTGAACGTCTCCTTGGTCGCCTTGTCCTTCACCAGCTCGATGCCGTAGAAGTACCCGTTGCCGCGGACGTCGCCGACGATCGGCAGGTCGTGCAGCTTCTGGAGCGTGGTCAGGAAGGCGTTCTCGTTGTCGAGGACGTGCTGGTTGAGGTTCTCGCGCTCGAAGATGTCGAGGTTGGCGAGGCCCACGGCCGCGGAGACCGGGTGGCCGCCGAAGGTGTAGCCGTGCAGGAAGGTGTTGCCGCCCTGGTAGAACGGCTCCGCGATCCGGTCCGAGACGATGCAGGCGCCGATCGGGGAGTAGCCCGAGGTCATGCCCTTCGCGCAGGTGATCATGTCCGGTACGTAACCGAACTTGTCGCAGGCGAAGATCGTGCCGAGCCGGCCGAAGGCGCAGATGACCTCGTCGGAGACGAGCAGCACGTCGTACTTGTCGCAGATCTCGCGGACCCGCTGGAAGTAGCCGGGCGGCGGCGGGAAGCAGCCGCCCGCGTTCTGCACGGGCTCCAGGAAGACGGCCGCGACGGTCTCGGGGCCCTCGAAGAGGATCTCCTGCTCGATCTGGTCGGCGGCCCAGCGGCCGAAGGCCTCGGGGTCGTCGCCGAAGAGCGGGGCGCGGTAGATGTTGGTGTTCGGCACCTTGTGCGCGCCGGGGACCAGCGGCTCGAAGGGGGCCTTCAGGGCCGGGAGGCCGGTGATGGACAGCGCGCCCTGCGGGGTGCCGTGGTAGGCGACCGCACGCGAGATGACCTTGTACTTGGTCGGCTGGCCCTTGAGCTTGAAGTACTGCTTGGCCAGCTTCCAGGCGGTCTCGACGGCCTCGCCGCCACCCGTGGTGAAGAAGACCTTGTTGAGGTCGCCCGGGGCGTAGTCGGCGAGCCGCTCGGCCAGCTCGACGGCCTTCGGGTGGGCGTAGGACCACACCGGGAAGAAGGCGAGCTCCTGGCCCTGCTTGTACGCCGTCTCGGCGAGCTCGTGACGACCGTGACCGGCGTTGACCACGAACAGGCCGGAGAGGCCGTCCAGGTAGCGCTTGCCCTTGTCGTCGAAGATGTACGTTCCCTCGCCACGCACGATGGTGGGAACGGGCGCGTTCTCGTAGTCCGACATGCGGGTGAAGTGCATCCACAGGTGGTCGTACGCGGTTCGGCTGAGGTCCTTGCTCACGGCTATCGGGTTCCCCACATATAGGTCTGCTTCTTGAGCTTCAGGTAAACGAAACTCTCGGTGGAGCGCACGCCGGGAAGGGTCCGGATGCGTTTGTTGATCGTCTCCAGCAGGTGGTCGTCGTCCTCGCAGACGACCTCCACCATCAGGTCGAAGGAGCCCGCGGTCATGACCACGTACTCGCACTCGGCCATGGCCGACAGGGCTTCGGCCACCGGATCGAGGTCGCCCTCGACGTTGATGCCGACCATCGCCTGGCGCCGGAATCCCACGGTGAGCGGGTCCGTGACGGCCACGATCTGCATCACGCCCTGGTCCAGCAGCTTCTGGACGCGTTGGCGCACGGCCGCTTCGGAAAGGCCCACGGCCTTGCCGATCGCGGCGTACGGACGCCGTCCGTCCTCCTGGAGCTGCTCGATGATTGCGAGGGAGACGGCATCGACCGCCGATGGTGATCCGTTCCCTGTCCTGGAGTCTGCGCTGCGACTGGCCACGCACCCACCATGCACCGCTCCTCGTCTGTCTCGCAACCCCAGAGCGATGAAATTCGTTGAGTGAGTGCTCGGAACCGACTGAATCCGAAGTTGGGGGCGGTTGGGTATGTCGAAAGCGTCGCCCAAGCGATTAGGGTGGATGTCTCACCCATCGGACAGCCGACAGGAGGGGTGGTTGTGACCACCGAGGTGCGCCGTCTGCGCAACTACATCAACGGAGAGTTCCGGGACGCCGCGGACGGGCGGACCATCGATGTGGTCAGCCCGGTGACGGAAGAGGTCTACGCAACCTCGCCGCTCTCGGGCCAGGCCGACGTCGATGCCGCCATGGAGGCCGCAGCGGCGGCCTTCCCCGCCTGGCGTGACACCACGCCCGCCGAGCGCCAGAAGGCCCTGCTCAAGATCGCGGACGCCTTCGAGGAGCGGGCCGAGGACCTCATCGCCGCAGAGTCGGAGAACACCGGCAAGCCGCTGGGCCTCACCCGCAGTGAAGAGATCCCGCCGATGGTGGACCAGATCCGCTTCTTCGCGGGGGCCGCCCGGCTGCTGGAGGGCCGCTCGGCCGGCGAGTACATGGAGGGCCTGACCTCCATCATCCGCCGCGAGCCGGTCGGCGTCTGCGCCCAGGTCGCGCCGTGGAACTACCCGATGATGATGGCCGTGTGGAAGTTCGCCCCGGCGCTCGCCGCGGGCAACACGGTCGTCATCAAGCCGTCCGACACCACCCCGGCGTCGACGGTCCTCATGGCCGAGATCATCGGGCAGATCCTGCCCAAGGGCGTCTTCAACGTCCTGTGCGGCGACCGGGACACCGGCCGTGCCATGGTCGAGCACCCGACCCCGGCGATGGCCTCCATCACCGGTTCGGTACGGGCCGGCATGCAGGTCGCGGAGTCCGCCGCCAAGGACGTCAAGCGCGTCCACCTGGAGCTCGGCGGCAAGGCGCCCGTCGTGGTCTTCGAGGACGCCGACATCGCCAAGACGGTCTCGGGCGTCTCCGAGGCGGGCTTCTTCAACGCGGGCCAGGACTGTACGGCCGCCACCCGCGTCCTGGTCCACGAGTCGATCCACGACGAGTTCGTCACCGCGCTCGCCAAGGCCGCCGCCGACACGAAGACCGGGCAGCCGGACGACGAGGACGTGGCGTACGGCCCGCTCAACAACGCCAACCAGCTGAAGCAGGTCAGCGGCTTCATCGAGCGGCTCCCCGCCCACGCCAAGGTCGAGGCGGGCGGCCACCGGGTCGGCGACAAGGGCTACTTCTACGCCCCGACCGTCGTCTCCGGCCTGAAGCAGGACGACGAGATCATCCAGAACGAGGTCTTCGGCCCCGTCATCACCGTCCAGTCCTTCACCGACGAGGACCAGGCCGTCACGTACGCCAACGGCGTCGAGTACGCGCTCGCCTCCTCGGTCTGGACGCAGAACCACGCCCGCGCCATGCGCATGTCCAAGAACCTCGACTTCGGCTGCGTGTGGATCAACACCCACATCCCGCTGGTCGCCGAGATGCCGCACGGCGGGTTCAAGAAGTCCGGCTACGGCAAGGACCTTTCCGCGTACGGCTTCGAGGACTACACCCGCATCAAGCACGTGATGACGTCCATCGAGGACTGATCCGCGCATCACCGTCGCGGTCCTGCGGCCCCGGGCTCCGGCCCGGGGCCGCAGGCGTGTCTGGACAAGGTGTGCGGGGCGGACCCGCCCGGCTGGACGCTTGGTCCATTGTCCGCGCGAGCGCCGACCGGCATTCTGCGCGGGTGCGAGCGATCAGGAAGAACCCCATGTCCCGCCGTTCCCTGCTGCGCGCCCTCGGGGCGGGAGCGGCCGGTGCCACCCTGGCCGGCTGCGGGGTGCCCGCGGCCTTCGTCGAGCCGGGGGACCGGGCCGGACACGACAGTTCGGCCACCGACCACACCCTGCACTTCGCCAACTGGCCGCTCTACATCGACACCGACGACGAGGACGAGTCGAAGCGCCCCACCCTGGACGCCTTCTCGCAGCGCACCGGGATCTCCGTCACGTACACCGAGGAGATCAACGACAACGACGAGTTCTTCGGGAAGATCAGCCCCGCGCTGATGAACCACCAGCAGACCGGCCGGGACCTGATCGTCATCAGCGACTGGATGGCCGCCCGCTTCGTCCGGCTCGGCTGGGTCCAGGAGATGGACCGGGCGAAACAGCCCAACGTCGCCAAGTACCTCGACCCCCAACTGCGCACCCCCGCCTTCGACGAGGGGCGCCGCCACAGCGTCCCCTGGCAGTCCGGCATCACCGGCATCGCGTACAACCGCAAGAAGCTCGGCCGCGAGATCCGGTCCACGGGCGACCTGTGGGCCGACGACCTGCGCGGCCGGGTCACCCTGCTCTCCGGGCTCGACGAGTCGTTCGCGCTGCTGATGCAGGGCAACGGCGTCGACATCACCCGCTGGACGGCCGACGACTTCCACACGATGTGCGAACAGGTCGAGAAGCGGGTCCGCTCGAAGCACATCCGCCGCTTCACCGGCAACGACTACATCAAGGACCTCGCCACCGGCGACGTACTCGCCTGCCAGGCCTACTCCGGCGACGTCATCCAGCTCCAGGCCGACAACCCCGACATCGAGTTCGTCGTCCCCGAGGAGGGCGCCGAACTCTGGGCCGAGTCCCTGATGATCCCCAACCTCGCCCGCCACAAGCGCAACGCGGAGAAGCTGGTGGACCACTACTACGAACCCGAGGTCGCCGCCGAACTCGCCGCCTGGGTCAACTACGTCTGCCCCGTGCCTGCCGCCCGTGATGTCCTCGCCTCCTCCGGGGACGAGGAGACGGCCGCGCTCGCCGAGGACCCCCTGATCTTCCCCGACGACGCGATGCGCGAACGGCTCGCCATCGCCCGCGACATCACCTCCGAGGAACGGATGGACTTCGCCAAGAAGTGGAACGGCATCGTCGGCTTGTGAAGCGGTAACAGGGGTGCCGTAAAGGGGCGGTAAACACGGGCGTACGCTGCGGATATGAGCGAAAGACAGGCCCTCACACGGGGGATACGCAGGTGGCTGGTCTTCTTCATCGTCTGTCTGGTGCTGAGCGGTCTCACGGCCTTCCCGCTCGTCACCGAACTCCGCTGGACGGAGGACCTGCTGAGCGCCTCCGCCTCCCCGGTCCCCGAGCACTTCCCCGGTCTGATGGAGTGGATCACCCGGGTCCGCGAAGGGCTCGACACCATCGACCGCGAGCAGCCCTTCATGCTGTACGGCACCGATTGGCTGGCCTTTGCCCACCTGGTCATCGCGGTTGCCTTCTACGGCCCCTACCGCGACCCGGTCCGCAACATCTGGGTCATCGAGTTCGGCATGATCGCCTGCGCCGGGATCATCCCGCTCGCCCTGATCTGCGGCCCGATCCGCGGCATTCCGTTCTGGTGGAGCGTGATCGACATGTCGTTCGGGGTCTTCGGCGTCATCCCGCTGCTGATCGTCCGCCGCATGATCAAGCGGCTGGAGGTGCTGGAGCGGGCGGCGGGCGCCGCGAACCCGGCGCCGGTCGCGGCGGGCGCCTGAGCCCCTCCCGGTGACCGCCTGAGCCTCAGGGCTTCCGGGCCACCACACCGAACTGTGCGACCTCCGGCTCCCGCGGGTTCGTCCGCCAGCGGGAGCAGGAGACGATCCCCGGCTCCAGGATCTCCAGTCCGTCCAGGAACGAGGCGAACTCCTCGCGGCTGCGGGCGGTGATCGGCGGGGTGGCGTTCTCGTTCCAGAAGCGCATCGCCGCCTCGTTGCCCTCGCCGCCCAGCTCCAGCGTCGGGTGGGTCAGCACCAGGTGGCTGCCCGAGGGAACCGCCGCCATCAGCGTCCGCACGATGGAGCGGGCCTCGTCCGTGTCCAGCACGAAGTTCAGGATGCCGAGCATCATCACCGCGACCGGCCGGCCCAGGTCCAGGGTGGGCTGGGCGGCCCGCAGGATCTGCTCGGGGCGGTGCGCGTCCGCGTCGATGTACTCGGTCGCGCCCTCCAGCGAACTGGTCAGCAGGGCGCGGGCGTGGGCCAGCACGATCGGGTCGTTGTCGACATAGACGATGCGGGAGTGCGGCGCGGTGTGCTGGGCGATCTCATGGGTGTTGTTCCCGGTCGGCAGCCCGGTGCCGATGTCGAGGAACTGGTCGACGCCCGCGTCGCCCGCCAGATGGCGCACCGCCCGGCCCAGGAACGCCCGGTCCGCGCGGGCCACTTCACCGATGCTCGGATACATCCCGGTGACCCGGTCGCCCACCGCCCGGTCCACCGGGTAGTTGTCCTTGCCGCCCAGCCAGTAGTTCCACACCCGCGCGTTGTGCGCGATGTCGGAACGTATCCGGGCGGTGGTCGTCTGCGGGCGGGGGTCCATGACGGCTGGCTCCTCGGTGACGGAGGGGCCCGCGTGCGGCGTGGGCTGAGTGCGGCGGCGGGCGGTGCGGGCTCCTGTGGTGTTCTACGGGCTCTCCATCATGCCGGACCGATCAAGAACCGCCGCGCCCGGGCGAGTTGACGATAAGTCGGTGGAGGGTGTCGATCCGGTTGGTGGTGATCGAGTCGACGCCGCGCTCGATCAGCTTGCGCATGGTGCGCTTCGTGTCGGCCGTCCACGCGGAGACGAGCAGCCCGTCCCGGTGCGCCCGGTCCGTCAGCTCCCGGCTGATCAGGCCGAAGCGGTAGTTCAGCCAGCGCGGCTTCACCGCGGCCAGCAGCTCCGGGCGCGGCGGGGCCAGCGTGGTCCAGGTCAGGGCGATCTCGGCGGACGGGTCCGCGGCGCGCACCCGCAGCATCGCCTCCGAGTTCGCGCAGTAGTACGCCCGCTCGCCCGCCCCGCACTCGCGGACCGTCCCCACGATCTTCTTCACCGAGGCGTCCGTGGAGCCGGGCAGATCGACCATCACCCGGTGCGCCCCGGCGGCGAGCAGCGCCTCGCGGAGCGTGGGCACCCCGCCGCCGGTCAGCTCCTTCAGCTCCGCGTGGTCGATCCGGTCCACGCGCCGGTCATGGCCCCACAGCCGCTCAAGCGTCGCGTCGTGCAGCAGGACCGGCACCCCGTCGCGGGTCACCCGTACGTCGATCTCGACCGCGTCCGCCCCCCGTTCGAGGGCGGAGCGGATCGAGGGCAGGGTGTTCTCGCGGGCGAGGTACGGATCGCCGCGGTGTGCCACGGCGGTGACGCGGGAGACGGTGTTGGCCATGAGGCCATTGTGACGACCGGGTTCAGCGGCCGGGGGTCCGGAGCCAGTTCGCCGTGTACGTGTCGATCCCCTCGGCCAGCTTCCGCTTGCCCGCCGGGTCCAGGAACGAGGCCTCCACGGCGTTCTTCGCGAGGTCCGCGATACCGCGCTCGTCCAGCTCCAGCAGCCGCGCGGCCACCGCGTACTCGTTGTTGAGGTCGGTGCCGAACATCGGCGGGTCGTCGCTGTTGACCGTCACCAGCACCCCCGCCTGCACCATCTCGCGGATCGGGTGGAGCTCGATGTCGGTGACCGCGCGGGTGGCGATGTTCGACGTCGGGCAGACCTCCAGGGCGATCCGGTGCTCGGCCAGGTGCTCCAGCAGCTTCGGGTCCTGTACGGAGCTGGTGCCGTGGCCGATGCGCTCGGCGCGCAGCGCGGTCAGCGCGTCCCAGACGGTCTGCGGCCCGGTGGTCTCCCCGGCATGCGGCACCGAGTGCAGGCCCTCGGCGATGGCCCGGTCGAAGTAGGGCTTGAACTGCGGGCGCTCCACCCCGATCTCCGGCCCGCCGAGGCCGAAGGAGACGAGCCCGTCGGGCCGCCGTTCCACCGCGAGCCGGGCGGTCTCCTCGGCCGCCTGGAGCCCGGCCTCGCCCGGGATGTCGAAGCACCAGCGCAGGACCACGCCCAGCTCGGCCTCGGCGGCCTTGCGCGCGTCCTCGATGGCCTCCATGAACCCGACCTCGGGGATACCCCGGCGGGTCGAGCTGTACGGGGTCACGGTCAGCTCGGCGTACCGGATGTTCTGCCGGGCCATGTCCCGCGCCACCTCGAAGGTGAGCAGCCGGACGTCCTCCGGGGTGCGGACCAGGTCCACCACGGAGAGGTAGACCTCGATGAAGTGCGCGAAGTCGGTGAAGGTGAAGTAGTCGGCCAGCGCCTCCGGGTCCGTGGGGACCTCGGAGTCCGGGTGGCGGGCGGCCAGCTCTGCGACGATCCGGGGCGAGGCCGACCCGACGTGGTGGACATGGAGCTCGGCCTTGGGCAGCCCGGCGATGAAGGGGTGCGGATCGGTCATCGGAATTCTCCCGGTTCGGCGTGACATCGGCCGGGCGTACCGGCCGCACCGATCATCGCAGGCGGGGTCCGGGCCCGTCAGGCCTGGCCGTAGCATGACGGGACCACGATGGGGAGGCCCATGTCAGACAACACAGAGCAGCCCGGGGGCGGGGCCGCGCCGCGCGATCCGTGGGCACCGCCGGACAGCACCAGGGTGGATCTGGGCAAGCAGGGCGGGCAGACGGAGCCGCCCGCAGCGCACCCGCGGCCCGCGGTCCACGACCAGCCGACCGTGACGTCGATGCCGAGCGCCGGTCCGGGGGACGGCACAGGACCGATACCCCAGGCCGGCGGCTTCGGGCCGGGGCCCTCGGACGTACCGCCGCCGCCGATCGGCCCGAACGGCCCCGGCCACGCGGCCCCGCCGCCCGCCGTGCACTACGGCTACCCGGCCCCGCCCGCGCAGCCGTACGGCGGATACCCCGGCTACGGCGCCTACGGCGTCGGTCCGGCCGCCTGGGGCCCGGCGCCCAACAACGGTCTGGGCACGGCCGCCATGGTGATCGGCATCATCTCCGTGGTCGGCTTCTGCCTCTACGGCCTCAACATCATCCTCGGCATCCTCGCGCTGATCTTCGGCATCATCGGCCTCGGCCGTGCCAAGCGCGGCGAGGCCACCAACCGGGGCATGGCGCTCGCCGGGGTCATCCTCGGTTCCGTCGGCATCGTCGTCGGCGCCGCGATCCTCGGCCTGATCATCTGGGCCGCCACGACGGCCGACGACCGGGACAGCGACTACAACGACCCCTACGACGACCCGTTCGCCACGTCGCTGGTCGTCGAGGACCGCCGCTAAGGGGTCTCGCGCCGAACGCCACGACGACCGGCCGGGCAGGGAGCGATCCCGGCCCGGCCGGTCGCCGTAGCGGAGTCCGTACGAAGACGGCTCAGAGCGTCGCGCCCACCCGCAGCCTCTCCCGGGCCTCCATCAACGCGAAGCCCAGCAGATTCAGCCCCCGCCACTCCTGCGGCCGCTCCGCCCGCTCGTCGTCCGCCGCGAGCCCGATGCCCCAGATCCGGTCCAGCGGGGACGCCTCCACCAGCACCCGGTCCCCGGTGCCCAGCAGATAGCCGGCCAGCTCCGGGTCCTGCCCGAACTTGTGCACGCTGCCCGCCACCACCAGGGCGAACCGCTCCCGTATCCACACGTCCTCGTCGAAGCCGCGCACCAGCCGCCCCGCCTTCTTCGCCGCGGCCGGGCTCTTCGCCGTCACCGCCGCCGCCTCGGCCTCCGGATCGCCGAAGAGCCGTGCCTTGCCCGCCATCATCCAGTGCTCGGCGCTCGCATACGTCACCCCGTCGACCGTGAACGGCGACGGCCACCACTGGCTCAGACAGCTCGCACCGATCCGTCCGTCGGGGCGCGGACGGTGCCCCCAGAACGGCAGATACTTCACCCGCTTGCCCCGCGCCACGTCCGCCAGAAGCTCATCGATCGGTCCCATGCATGTGAGTGTGGCATCCGCCACTGACACTCCGTACGGGGATTTCCGCACCGACACGACACATGGTCGACAGATTCCGTCGCGTAACCAAAAGGCAACAACGGAATCACTTGTTGGGCGTGAACCCCTCTGTCAGGATCGGCACTCAATTCACGAAGAAGCTACGCCGACCCCGCCCAGCGGGTACGACGGCGGAGGAGAGCGTCATGAGCAACGGCTTCCAGGTTCAGGACCGCTTCGCCGAAGGTGCGCAGTACATCGGCGGCAAGCTGCTCCCCGGCACGTCCGGCCGCCACCACGACATCGTGAACCCCGCTACCGGCGAGAGCGTGCTCCGCTACGAGCTGGCGGGCACCGAGGACGTGGACGCGGCCGTCGCCGCCGCCCGCGCCGCCTTCCCCGGCTGGTCGGCCGCCACCCCCGGCGAACGCTCCGACGCCCTGCACCGCTTCGCGGCCGTCCTCGCCGAGCAGGCCGACGACTTCGCGTACGCCGAATCCCTCCAGTGCGGCAAGCCGGTCAAGCTCTCCACCGAGTTCGACGTCCCCGGCACCGTCGACAACGCCGCCTTCTTCGCCGGCGCGGCCCGCCATCTGGAGGGCAAGGCCGCCGCCGAGTACGACGGCGACCACACCTCCTACGTACGCCGTGAGGCGATCGGCGTCGTCGGCTCCATCGCCCCCTGGAACTACCCGCTCCAGATGGCCGCCTGGAAGATCCTCCCGGCCGTCGCGGCGGGCAACACCATCGTCCTCAAGCCCGCCGAACTCACCCCGCTCACCTCGCTGATGTTCGCCCAGGCCGCCACCGAGGCCGGCATCCCCGACGGCGTCATCAACATCGTCACCGGCGCGGGCAAGGACGCCGGCGAGCACCTCGTCGGCCACCCCGACGTCGTGATGACCTCCTTCACCGGCTCCACGGCCGTCGGCAAGCGGGTCGCCGAGATCGCCACCGCCACCGTCAAACGCCTCCACCTGGAACTCGGCGGCAAGGCCCCCTTCGTGGTCTTCGACGACGCCGACCTGGAGGCCGCCGTCCACGGCGCGGTCGCCGGATCCCTCATCAACACCGGCCAGGACTGCACCGCCGCCACCCGTGCCTACGTCCAGCGCCCCCTCTACGACGCCTTCGTCCGCGACGTCGCCGCCCTCATGGAGACCGTCCGCCTCGGCGACCCGTTCGAGGCCTCGACCGACCTCGGCCCCCTCATCAGCCACGCCCAGCGCGACCGCGTCGCCGCCTTCGTCGAGCGGGCCCGCGGCTACGCCCGCGTCGTCACCGGCGGCGAGGCCCCGGGCGGCGACCTCGCCGCCGGCGCGTACTACCGGCCGACCCTCATCGCGGACGCCGCCCAGGACAGCGAGGTCGTCCAGTCGGAGATCTTCGGCCCGGTCCTGGTCGTCCTCCCCTTCGACACCGACGACGAGGGCATCGCGCTCGCCAACGACACCCCGTACGGACTGGCCGCCTCCGCCTGGACCCGCGACCTGTACCGCGCGAACCGCGCCACCCGCGAGATCCAGGCGGGCTGTGTGTGGGTGAACGACCACATCCCGATCCTCTCCGAGATGCCGCACGGCGGATACAAGGCCAGCGGCTTCGGCAAGGACATGTCGGCGTACTCCTTCGAGGAGTACACGCAGGTCAAGCACGTCATGTACGACAACACCGCGGTCGCCCGCAAGGACTGGCACCGCACGATCTTCGGGGACCGATAGCAGCTGCCGCACGAGCGGGGCCCGTCCACGGCGACGGGCCCCGGCGGCCTCCCACCCGAAAGGGCAAACAGCGTATGGAGAGTTACGAGCCCGAGCGCCTCACGCCGGTCCAACTGGCGGCCATGAGGCGATCCCTGACCAGCGGCCGCGGCGCCCTCACCCGCCGCTCGCTGCTGCGCGCCTCCGGCATGGGCGCGCTCGCCGTCGGCGGAATGGCCACCCTCGGCGCGTGCGGCATCCCGCCCGCCAAGCGCGCCGACGCCGGCCTGGCGTCCGACGACCACTCGGCGAAGGAGAAGGTGCTGAACTTCTCCAACTGGACCGAGTACATGGACGTCAGCGAGGACGAGAAGAGCCGCCCCACCCTGGAGGCGTTCACCGAGCGCACCGGGATCAGGGTCAAGTACACCGAGGACATCAACGACAACGTCGAGTTCTTCGGGAAGATCAAGCCGCAGCTCGCCGCCGGCCAGGACACCGGGCGCGACCTCATATGCGTCACCGACTGGCTCGCCGCCCGCATCATCCGGCTCGGCTGGGCGCAGAAGCTCGACGCCTCGAACCTCCCGCACGCCTTCGCCAATGTCTCCGCCCAGTTCCGCACCCCCGACTGGGACCCGGGCCGCGCCTACTCCTACCCCTGGACCGGCATCCCCACCGTCATCGCGTACAACGTGAAGGCGACGGGCGGCCGCAAGGTCGACTCCGTCACCCAGCTCCTCGACGACCCGAAGCTCAAGGGCCGCGTCTCCTTCCTCTCCGAGATGCGCGACTCCATCGGGATGACCCTGCTCGACCAGGGCAAGGACCCGGGGAAGTTCACCGACGCCGACTTCGACGGCGCGATCGGCCGGCTCCAGAAGGCCGTCGACAAGAAGCAGATCCGCCGCTTCACCGGCAACGACTACACCGCCGACCTCAGCAAGGGCGACATCGCCGCCTGCGTCGCCTGGGCCGGTGACATCATCCAGCTCCAGGCCGACAACCCGGACATCAGGTTCGCGATCCCGGCCGCCGGCTACATCACCTCCAGCGACAACCTCCTGGTCCCCGCGCAGGCCCGGCACAAGACCAACGCCGAGAAGCTCATCGACTACTACTACGAGCCGCCGGTCGCCGCCCAGCTCGCCGCGTACATCAACTACGTCTGCCCGGTCGACGGCGTACGCGAGGAACTGGCGAAGATCGACGAGTCGATGGCCTCCAACACGCTGATCCTCCCCGACAAGGAGATGGCGGCGAAGTCCCGCTCCTTCCGCTCCCTGAGCACGGAGGAAGAGACGGCGTACGAGGAGAAGTTCGCCAAGCTCATCGGCGCCTGACCCGGCACCCGCCGGCACCCCACCGGCCCTGCCCTCTCCGAACTCCCCCCGAACACACTGGGACTGCGACCCATGACACAGCAGCAGACCGCGGGCGGCGATGTCCGCCTCGCCGGGATCAGCAAGACCTACGGCTCCTTCACCGCCGTGCACCCGCTCGACCTGACCGTGCCCCAGGGCTCCTTCTTCGCCCTGCTCGGCGCGTCCGGCTGCGGCAAGACCACCACTCTGCGGATGATCGCGGGCCTGGAGGAGGCCACCACCGGCACGGTCTTCCTCGGCGACCGGGACATCACCGACCTGCCCCCGTACAAGCGGCCCGTCAACACCGTCTTCCAGAGCTACGCGCTCTTTCCGCACCTGGACATCACCGAGAACGTGGCCTTCGGGCTGCGCCGGCGCGGCATCAAGTCGGTGAAGAAGCAGGTCGACGAGATGCTGGAGCTGGTCCAGCTCGGCGACTTCGCCCGCCGCAAACCGCATCAGCTCTCCGGCGGCCAGCAGCAGCGCGTCGCCGTCGCCCGCGCGCTCATCAACCACCCGCAGGTCCTGCTGCTCGACGAACCGCTCGGCGCCCTCGACCTCAAGCTCCGCCGCCAGATGCAGCTGGAGCTGAAGCGGATCCAGACCGAGGTCGGCATCACGTTCGTGCACGTCACGCACGACCAGGAGGAGGCCATGACCATGGCCGACACCGTCGCGGTGATGAACGGCGGCCGCGTCGAGCAGCTCGGCGCCCCCGCCGACCTCTACGAGAACCCGCGTACCACCTTCGTCGCCAACTTCCTCGGCACCTCCAACCTCATCGGGGGCGAGATCGTCTCCTCCGGTGGCGACCTGGTGGTGGCCGCCGGCGGCGGAAAGCTCACGCTGCCCCGCGAGCGATGTTCGGCCTCCTCCACCAGCAGCGGCGGCCGTCTCCTCCTCGGCATCCGGCCGGAGAAGATATCCCTCGCCCACGCCGACGACGCCGACTCCATCGCCGCGGGCCGCAACCGGGTCACCGGCCGCATCACCGACTCCAGCTTCATCGGCGTCTCCACCCAGTACGTCGTCGAGAGCCCGGCCGGAACCGCCCTCCAGGTGTACGAGCAGAACATCGAACGTGACACCCGCCTGGTCCCCGGAGCCGAGGTCGTCCTGCACTGGAACCCCGCCCACACCTTCGGCCTCGACGCCGCCCAGGACATCGGCGCGGGCGCCACCAGCGTGGAGGACGCGGAATGAGCGTCACGGAGGCGCCGCCCGCGCCGACCCCTGAGGAGCCCCGGGAGCTCACGCTCCGCAAGCCCTCCACCCGCAAACGGCTGATCCCGTACTGGCTGCTGCTCCCCGGCATCCTCTGGCTGGTCGTCTTCTTCGTCCTGCCGCTCGTCTACCAGGCCTCCACCTCCGTACAGACCGGCTCGCTGGAGCAGGGCTTCGAGGTGACCTGGCACTTCCAGACGTACGTGGACGCGCTGCGTGAGTACTACCCGCAGTTCATCCGGTCCCTGTTCTACGCGGGCACCGCCACGATCCTCTGCCTGCTGCTGGGCTACCCGCTCGCCTACCTCATCGCGTTCAAGGCGGGCCGCTGGCGCAACCTCGTCCTGGTGCTGGTCATCGCCCCGTTCTTCACCAGCTTCCTCATCCGTACGCTGGCGTGGAAGACGATCCTCGCCGACGGCGGCGCGGTCGTGGACGTGCTCAACACCCTGCACGTCCTGGACGTCACCAGCTGGCTCGGCTGGACCGAGTCCAACCGGGTCCTGGCCACCCCGATGGCCGTCGTCTGCGGTCTGACGTACAACTTCCTGCCGTTCATGATCCTGCCGCTCTACACCTCGCTGGAGCGGATCGACGGCCGGCTGCACGAGGCGGCGGGCGACCTCTACGCCACCCCCGCCACCACCTTCCGCAAGGTGACGTTCCCGCTCTCCATGCCCGGCGTGGTCTCCGGCACCCTGCTGACCTTCATCCCGGCCAGCGGCGACTACGTCAACGCCGAGCTGCTCGGCTCCACCGACACCAAGATGGTCGGCAGCGTCATCCAGAGCCAGTTCCTGCGGGTCCTGGACTATCCGACGGCCGCCGCGCTCTCGTTCATCCTCATGGCGATCGTCCTGATGGTGGTCACCTTCTACATCCGCCGCTCCGGGACGGAGGACCTGGTCTGATGCCCGTACTGCGCTGGATACGCCGGAACCTGGTCGTCATCGCGGGTCTGCTGACCCTCGCGTACATGATCCTTCCGAACATCGTCGTGATGGTGTTCTCCTTCAACAAGCCCAAGGGGCGCTTCAACTACGAGTGGCAGCGGTTCTCGCTGGACGCCTGGAAGGACCCCTGCGGCGTCGCCGACCTGTGCGGCTCGCTCTCCCTCTCGCTCCAGATCGCCTTCTGGGCGACGCTGGGGGCCACCGCGCTCGGCACGGCGGTCGCCTTCGCGCTGGTCCGCTACCGCTTCCGGGCACGCGGCGCGATCAGCTCGCTGATCTTCCTGCCGATGGCGATGCCCGAGGTCGTCATGGCCGCGTCCCTGCTCACCCTCTTCCTGAACATGGGCGCCGAGCTCGGCTTCTGGACCGTGCTGATCGCGCACATCATGTTCTGCCTCAGCTTCGTGGTGACCGCCGTCAAGGCGCGCGTCATGTCGATGGACCCGAGACTGGAGGAAGCCGCCCGCGACCTGTACGCGGGCCCCGTGCAGACCTTCGTACGGGTGACCCTTCCCATCGCTGCCCCCGGTATCGCGGCGGGAGCGCTGCTCGCCTTCGCGCTCTCGTTCGACGATTTCATCATCACGAATTTCAACGCGGGCTCCACCGTCACGTTCCCCATGTTCGTCTGGGGATCGGCCCAGCGCGGCACGCCCGTGCAGATCAATGTCATCGGCACCGCCATGTTCGTGATTGCGGTACTGATGGTTCTTGTCGGCCAGCTCATCGCGAACCGCCGCAAGAGCAACGCTCGAAACTGAAATTCCTGAAGGAGTTGGAAACCATGGCCCCAGCTGCCATGCGTACTGCTGCACAATCCCTCTCCGGCGCCAAGCCGGTCTCCTACTGGCTCGACGACCCGGCCAGGCCCGACGCACTCCCCGCCCTCACCGGCGACGAGCACACCGACCTCCTGGTCGTCGGCGGCGGCTACAGCGGACTGTGGACCGCGCTCATCGCCAAGGAGCGCGATCCGGAGCGGGACGTCGTCCTCATCGAGGGGCACGAGGTGGGCTGGGCCGCCTCGGGCCGCAACGGCGGCTTCTGCGCCGCCTCCCTCACCCACGGGCTGGCCAACGGCGTGGAGCGCTGGCCCGGTGAGATCGCGAAGCTGGAGGAGCTGGGGGAGCGGAACCTCGACGCCATCGAGGCCGCCGTCGCCCGCTACGGCATCGACTGCGAGTTCGAGCGGACCGGCGAGATCGACGTCGCCACCGAACCCCATCAGCTCGAAGAGCTGCGGGAATGGCACGAGGAGATCACCGAGCTCGGTATCACCGGCGTCGACTTCCTGGACCGGGACGCCCTGCGCGCCGAGGTCGACTCGCCCACCTTCCTCGGCGGCCTCTGGGACCGGCGCGGCGTCGCGATGCTGCACCCGGCGAAGCTCGCCTGGGGCCTCAAGCGGGCCTGTCAGGAACTGGGCGTACGGATCTACGAGCACACGCGCGGCCTCGACCTCGTCCGCTCGGGGGAGGGGATGGCGGTCCGCACCCCGTACGGCCGTGTCCTCGCCCGCCGGGTCGCGCTCGGGACCAACATCTTCCCCTCGCTCGTCAAGCGGGTCCGGCCCTACACCGTGCCGGTCTACGACTACGCGCTGATGACCGAACCGCTCACCCCCGAGCAGCTCGCATCCATCGGCTGGAAGGGCCGCCAGGGACTCGGTGACAGCGCCAACCAGTTCCACTACTTCCGGCTTTCCGCGGACAACCGGATCCTCTGGGGCGGGTACGACGCGATCTATCCGTACGGGGGCCGGCTCAGCGCCGATCTCGACCAGCGTCCGGAGACCTTCCTGAAATTGGCGGAGCAGTTCTTCACCTGCTTCCCGCAGCTTTCCGGGCTGAATTTCTCGCATGCCTGGGGCGGTGCGATCGACACCTGTTCGCGCTTCACGGCATTCTTCGGAACGGCCCATCAGGGGCGGGTCGCCTACGCCGCCGGATTCACCGGTCTCGGCGTCGGATCCACCCGTTTCGGGGCCGACGTGATGCTCGATCTGCTCTCCGGCGAGGAGACCGAACGGACCCGTCTGGAGATGGTCCGCTCCAAGCCGATGCCCTTCCCGCCGGAGCCGTTCGCCTGGGCCGGGATCGAGATCACCAAGCGGTCCCTGGCCCGCGCCGACAGCAACGGCGGCCACCGCAATCTGTGGCTGAAAGCCATGGACAAGCTGGGGCTCGGCTTCGACAGCTGACACCCCGTCCAACGGTGTGACCCACTTCACTACCAACTGGTAGCCCGAACCCGCGTCATAGTCGGGGCCGAACGCTCTCTCGCACGTGTACGCACCGGCGGAACCCCGCCGGTGATCACGTCCACGGGAGGCTGGTCATGACGGGACCGGAAACGAAAGCCGCGATCGAGTGGCTCACATCGGTGGCACCGGACCCCGGCGCCTGCCGGTGGGAATGGGAGCGCAACCCGCAGGGGGTCGCCCTCCTTCCCGCCGGCAGGCGCTGGGACGTGCTGATCCTCCCCGGTGAGCTGGGCTATCCGACGCTCGACGTCCTCACCCGCCTCGTCGACCGCCCGGGCCCCGTCCTCGCCGACTTCGGGGAGTCCCGCATGGGCTTCTTCGTCCCGCCGGGCACCGTCTCCCGCTGGATCGGCACGGGGGTCAGGGGCTGCGGCCAGGGCACCTGGATCGTCGTGCCGTATCCGGGGCGCGCCACCGGAGGCGTGCGCTGGCTCATCCCGCCGGACGGCTCGGGAACCCTCACCGACGCCGCGCTCCTCGAACTCGCCATGCACGAGGCGGCGGGTGCCGCCGCCCGGGACGCCCGTGACGATCGCCGCCGCCCCGAGGGCTGAGCACCGTTGCCAGAGGTCTTGACAACCTGATTGGTCTGGACCATGTTGTGCGCACGTCACTCGCCGACTTACCCCTGCGCGGAGGCTGTTGTGGAACGCACCGGACCAACCGTCAGATTCTCCGGACTTCTGGCCGCAGCAACGGCCGCCGTGCTCGCCGCCGGTGCCCTGGTCGCCACGGCGCCGACGGCCGGCGCGGCGGACGTGGACCTGGCCCGCAACGGCGGCTTCGAGTCGGGGCTCGACGGGTGGAGCTGTACGGCCGCCAGTGGGTCGGCCGTCTCCACCCCGGTGCACGGCGGGACCAAGGCGCTGAAGGCCACCCCGGCGGGCAGCGACAACGCCAAGTGCTCCCAGAACGTCGCCGTGAAGCCCAACTCCCGCTACACACTGAGCGCCTGGGTGCAGGGCAGCTACGTCTACCTCGGCGCGACCGGCACCGGCACCACCGACGTCTCCACCTGGACCCAGTCCTCCGGAGCCTGGAAGCAGCTCAGCACCACGTTCACCACCGGCCCGAACACCACTTCGGTGAGCGTCTACACCCACGGCTGGTACGGCACCCCCGCCCACTACGTCGACGACCTCACCCTCGTCGGCCCCGGCGGCGATCCCGTGGTGATCCCCGCCGTCCCCGCGGGCCTGAAGACCACCGCGGTCACCTCGTCCTCCGTCGCGCTCTCCTGGAACGCCGTGTCCGGCGCGAGCGGCTACAACGTCTACCGCGGCGGTGCGAAGGTGGCCACGGCCACCGGTCCGTCCGCCACCGTGACGGGCCTGACGCCCTCGACCGCGTACAGCTTCCAGGTCGCCGCCACCAACGCGGCCGGCGAGTCCGCGAAGTCGGCCGCCGTCACCGCGACCACCACGGAGGGCGGCGGAGGCGGTGGCACCGAGCTCCCCGCCCGGGCGCTCGTCGGCTATCTGCACTCCAGCTTCGCCAACGGCTCCGGCTACACGCGGATGGCGGACGTGCCCGACTCCTGGGACGTCATCAACCTCGCCTTCGGCGAGCCCACCTCCGTCACCTCCGGCGACATCCGCTTCTCGCTCTGCCCGGTCGCCGAGTGCCCGAACGTCGAGTCCGAGGCGGAGTTCAAGGCCGCGATCAAGGCCAAGCAGGCCGCGGGCAAGAAGGTGCTGATCTCGATCGGCGGCCAGAACGGACAGGTGCAGCTCGGCTCCACCGCCGCCCGGGACGCCTTCGTCACCTCGGTCTCGAAGATCATCGACACCTACGGTCTCGACGGCCTCGACATCGACTTCGAAGGCCACTCGCTCTCCCTGAACACGGGAGACACCGACTTCCGCAACCCGACCTCACCCGTGATCGTGAACCTGATCTCCGCGGTGAAGTCCCTCAAGGCGAAGTACGGCTCCGACTTCGTCCTCACGATGGCGCCGGAGACCTTCTTCGTCCAGCTCGGCTACCAGTTCTACGGCTCGGGCCCCTGGGGCGGCCAGGACCCGCGCGCCGGAGCCTATCTGCCGGTCATCCACGCGCTGCGCGACGACCTGACCCTGCTGCACGTCCAGGACTACAACTCGGGCCCGATCATGGGCCTCGACAACCAGTACCACACCATGGGCGGCGCGGACTTCCACATCGCGATGACCGACATGCTGCTCGCGGGCTTCCCGGTGGCGGGCGACACCACCAAGGTCTTCCCCGGCCTCCGCCCCGACCAGGTCGCCATCGGCCTCCCGGCCTCCACCCAGGCGGGCAACGGCCACACCACGCCCGCCGAGGTCAACAAGGCGCTCAACTGCCTCATCAAGAAGACCGACTGCGGCTCGTACCAGACCCACGGAACCTGGTCCGATCTGCGCGGCCTGATGACCTGGTCCATCAACTGGGACCGCTTCAACAACTGGGAGTTCTCGAAGAACTTCGACGCCTACTTCGGCAACTGACCCACCACAGGGGCGCCAGCACCAGCGGCCCCAGGCACCAACTGGCCAACACGTCCAGCGGCCAGTGGTAGCCGTGCAGCACCAGACCGATGCCCGTCGCCGTGGTCAGCAGGATCGCGGCGACGGGCATCATCCACGCCCGGGGCCAGGAAGCCCCCCGCAGCCACGCCGGACGCTCCAGCGCCAGCAGCACCAGGGCGGTCGCCCCGTACGCCACGGCGGCCGTCGCCGTATGACCGGACGGGTAGTAGTTGACGGCCTCCGTCAGCGGCCCCTGCCGGGCGGTGGCCACCTTCAGCGGGATCACCAGGGCGGGCACCGCCGCCATGGTGAGGGCCGCGTACACCGCGAGCCGCAGGGCACGGCGCCAGAGGGCGTACGCGATCGCGGCGGTCAGCACCGGCAGCGCCACCGCCATCCCCCCGAGATCGGAGAGAACCTGGGTCAGCGGGGCCGGGCCGGTCCCGAAGAGCTTCCCGCCCACCCGCTCGTCCAGCCGGAACAGTGGACCTTCGACGGCGACCTGCCAGGTGATCACCGCGAAGAGAACCGCGAGCAGCCCAAGAGCACCGCGGACATATCCGGAAACGAGGGGGGCCGGCCACCCGGGAACAGGGGGGGTTGTTCCGGGATGGCCGGCGGGATCGGTTCGCCGCGCGCCCCGGGGGGTATGGGGCGGGCGGCCGTCCGATCGGTGAGGAGTCCCGGAGCCATCGGCTCCGGCATGCGCGAACGCACGCCCCGGACGGTGCTGGGGAAGCCCCGACCCGGAGTCGGCCGCGGTTTCCCGGGGCCGAGGTGTTTCTCTCATCTGCAGAAACCGTACGGCAGCGAAGGGGCGGCCGACAGTCGCCACCGCCTCCCGCCATCGCCCCCGCACACGTTCTTCACAGGCCCTCACCCGGACGCCGTACGGCAGCGGCGCGGGGCCGCCGCCGTACGAGCCCGGGTTCGAGGAATCAGAGCGTGCCGAACGCCCGCTCGATGATGTCGAGGCCCTCGTTCAGCAGGTCCTCGCCGATCACCAGCGGCGGCAGGAAGCGCAGGACGTTGCCGTACGTGCCACAGGTCAGGACGAGCAGCCCCTCGGCGTGGCAGGCCTTCGCGAGCGCGCCCGCCGCCTCCGGGTTCGGGTCCTTCGTGCCGGACTTCACCAGCTCGATCGCGATCATCGCGCCACGGCCGCGGATGTCACCGATGATGTCGCCGTTCGGGAGCTTCGCCTGCATCTCGGCGAGGCGGCCCTTCATGACCTCCTCGATCCGCTTGGCCTTCCCGTTCAGGTCCAGCTCACGCATCGTCTCGATCGCGCCCAGCGCACCGGCGCAGGCGACCGGGTTTCCGCCGTACGTACCGCCCAGGCCGCCCGCGTGCGCGGCGTCCATGATCTCGGCGCGGCCGGTCACGGCGGAGAGCGGCAGGCCGCCCGCGATGCCCTTGGCGGTGGTGATCAGGTCCGGGACGACGCCCTCGTCCTCGCAGGCGAACCACTGGCCGGTACGGCAGAAGCCGGACTGGATCTCGTCCGCGACGAAGACGATGCCGTTGTCCTTGGCGAACTGCGCGATCGCCGGGAGGAAGCCCTTGGCCGGCTCGATGAAGCCGCCCTCGCCGAGCACCGGCTCGATGATGATCGCTGCGACGTTGTCGGCGCCGATCTGCTTGGTGATCGCGTCGATGGCCTGCGCGGACGCCTCGGCCCCGGCGTTCTCGGCACCGGTCGGCCAGCGGTAGCCGTAGGCGACCGGGACACGGTAGACCTCGGGCGCGAACGGGCCGAAGCCCTGCTTGTACGGCATGTTCTTCGCCGTCATGCCCATGGTGAGGTTGGTGCGGCCGTGGTAGCCGTGGTCGAAGACGACGACGGCGGTCCGCTTGGTGTAGGCGCGGGCGATCTTCACCGCGTTCTCCACGGCCTCGGCGCCCGAGTTGAACAGCGCGGACTTCTTCGCGTGGTCGCCCGGCGTCAGCTCGGCGAGCTGCTCGCAGACCTCGACGTACCCCTCGTACGGCGTGACCATGAAACAGGTGTGGGTGAAGTCCGCGAGCTGCGCGGAGGCCCGCCGCACGACGGCCTCGGCGGACGCGCCCACGGAGGTCACGGCGATCCCGGACCCGAAGTCGATCAGCCGGTTGCCGTCCACGTCTTCGATGATCCCGCCGCCCGCCCGGGCGGTGAACACCGGCAGGGTCGAGCCCACACCCGCGGCGACGGCCGCGGTACGACGAGCCTGGAGCTCGATGGACTTCGGGCCGGGGATGGCGGTGACGACGCGGCGCTCCTGCGGGATTGCGGTCATGCGGGGCTCCTGGGGGTGTTTCGGACGCTCTTCTTTTCTGCAGGCTAGGGGTGGGGGAGGGGTGCGGGCATGCTCCGATCGGGAGTGGTGGGGGGTGTGTCCTTGTCCTTGGCGGACAGGTGGGGGCGTGCATCCGGTGCCGGCGCGGGCCGCCTCCACGGCGGGGCCGACGGTCACTATCCGGGCGCGTTGCTGAACTCACCGTGCGCGCGCACTAGATTGGCCGGGGCAGCGGACGGACCGGCAGGTCAAGGGGGCAGTGGTTCATGGACGACGACGGCACGCGGGGTGTACGGGGACCGAGTGCGGACAGGGCCCCCGGACCGGCCGTTCCGCCACCGCCCGCGCATCCGCCGCGGGTCCCGCACCCGGCCACCGGCACGCATCCGGCCACCGGCACGCATCCGGCCGACCGCCACCCGGCCGACCGGAACCAGGCCGACCGGTATCCGTCCGGCACCCACCCGGGCCCGCCGGCGGAGCAGCGGAGCCCGGGGGCCGCGTCCGCCCCGCCGGTCGAGCACCGCCCGGCCCCGCCCGCCGCGTCGCCGCCCTCCGGATCCCCGGTCGACGCCTGGCTGCGCACCCCCCGCCCCCAGCAGGAACCGGGCGTCTGGCGGTACGGATACACCCCGCCCCCGCCCGAGGAGTCCGAGCGGGTCTCCGACCGGTCGCTGCTGGTCGGCGCCCTCATCGCCCTCCTCTCCGCACTGCTGCTGTGGTCGCTGTGGCGCAACGGCTACCTCCCCTACCGCCTCGTCCCGCTGAAGCTCTTCACCCCGGGCGAGTGGTGGAACCCAGGCACCTCCGGCGGCCCCCGCACCATCGAGGGCAGCGACGCCCTCACGGTGTACGAGGCGATCCTCTTCGGTCTGCTGGCCTACGGCTGCGGCCGGATCGGCAACTTCTCCGAGCTCTTCCGCCGCCATGTCGCCGAGCGCGGCCAGCCCTTCCTCGCCCTCGCGGCGGCCGGCGCGGCGGGCCTGACCCAGCTGCTCGTCTGGAAGGAGACGCTCCCGGTCGTCCGCCCAGTCCTGGTGCTGGTCGCCTCCGTCGCGGGCGGCGAGATCTACCAGAGCCAGACCGTCGTCAACGTGATCTACGGGCTGATCGCCGCCGCCGTCCTCTGGCCCTTCGCCCGGCTCGGCCGCTGGCGCGAACTGATCGCCGCCCGCCGGGGGAGCGGCGTCCCCGCGCCGGACGCCGACGCGGCCCCCGCCACCACCACCTCCGCCGACCAGTGGCCCGAGCTGCGCGCCGCGGGCTGGGCCGACGCCGCGGACACCCTCACCGCCGAGGTCCGCACCGGCCGCATGAACGACGTGGACGTGGCCCGGCTGCGCCACGCCTGGCGGCTCGCCACCCGGCGGCCCGACCGGCTCGGCCCGCTCGCGGAGTCCGTCCTGCGGACCGGCGGGGCAGCCGCCCTGCACCCCTCCGGCCACCGCGACCTCCCCCGGCGCACCGCCCGCCACGACGTGCTCACCGGCCAGGTCAGGATCGGCCGGTGCGCCGACGACCCGCACAACCCCTACATCCGCCGGGGCACGAGCCTCGCCCTGGACCCCGCGCTGCTCGGCACCTCCCTGCTCGCCGTCGGACCGCCCGGCGCCGGGAAGTCCGCACGGCTGGTCCGGCCGGTCGTCGAGGCGCTCGCCCTGCGCGCCCTGGCCGGACAGGCGGCGGTCCTCGCCGTCGGAGGGGCGGGCGAGCCGCTCGGCCCGGACGAGGCCTTCGACGTCGTCGTCCGCGTCGGCCACCCCGGCTCCGCCCACGACATCGATCTGTACGGCGGCACCACCGACCCCGACGAGGCGGCAGCCGTCCTCGCCGAAGGGCTCGTCGGCGATGTCGGCAGCCTCGACAGCCGCCGCGCCGCCACCGTCCTCGCCCAGCTGCTCGGCCCCTACCGGGCCGCCCACGGCCACTTCCCCTCAGTGCCCGAGCTGCGGGAACTCCTCGACGGCGCCCCGGCCGCGTTCGCCGGGCTCCGCGCCTCCCTCGAAGCGGCCGGCCACCACGCGATGCTCCGCGAGCTGGACGCGCGGTCCCGGCAGGCGGGCGGCCCCGGCGACCCGGCACCCGCACTCGCCGACCGGGTGGCCCTGCTCGACCGGCCCACGTTCGCCGGGTTCTTCGCCACCGGCCCGGACGCCCGCCCCTTCGAGCTGCGTGCGCTCGGCCAGTACCCGCTGCGGGTCCGCGTCGACCTGCCGGAGCGCGGCCACGCCGAGGCGTCCCGGCTGCTGACCCGGCTGCTCCTCGCCCAGTTCACCGCGATCACCGCAGCCCGCACCGACACCTCGCTCTTCGTCTGCCTCGTCCTGGACGACGCCACCCACGCCGTCACCGCCGAGACCGTCCGCGGCATCCGCCGGCTGCGCTCGGTCAACGCCGGCGCGGTGCTCGCCCTCCGTACCGTCGACGACGTCCCCGAGGCCCTGCACACCCCGCTGCTCGGTGCGGTCGGCTGCACGGCGGCCTTCTCCGGCATCACCACCTGGGACGGCAAACGCTTCGCCGAGGCCTGGGGCAAGGAATGGGTGGAGACCCGCGAGGTCGCCCAGCACACCGTCTTCGCCGACCAGCCGTTCACCCGCGCCCTGCACGCCCTGCGCAAGCTCGTCACCGGCAAGGCCGTGACCACGGACGCCGTGACCGTACGGCAGGTGGAGAAGGAGCGCTGGTCGGCCTCGGAACTGGCGTACGCGGTTCCGTCGGGGCACGCGGTCATCCGGTTGGCCAATGTCGACGGCGAACACGCACCCCCCCTCCTCGTCCACCTCGACGGCTGAGAGGGCCCAACCGGCTACCAGGAAGTAACGCGGAGGTCGACGGAGAGCGGTTACCGGCACCCTGCCAGCCTGGCAGAATCGGAGGGAGCCGTTCATACGGGACGGCGAAATGCGGGGTCACCGTCGCGGCCGGGGGACCGGTCGTCCGTACGGTGGCGCGCGCGACCTCATCCCCGACCCCGAGGGTTCCCGGCCCATGCCCCCCACGCTCGCCTCGCTCGTCCAGCACTCGGCGCTCAAGCTCACCGTCCGGGCGGGCGCGGACCGGCTCGGCACCCCCGTGCGCTGGGCCCACGCCAGCGAGCTCGCCGACCCCGTCCCGTACATGGACGGCGGCGAACTCCTCCTCGTGACCGCCACCAACCTCGACGCCGAGAACGCCGACTCCATGCGGCGGTACGTACGGCGGCTGGCCGGAGCCGGAGTCGCCGGAGTCGGCTTCGCGGTCGGGGTGAACTACGACGACATCCCGCAAGCGCTCGTCGACGCCGCCGAGGACGCGGGCCTGCCGCTCCTCGAAGTCCCCCGCCGCACCCCTTTCATCGCCATCAGCAAGGCCGTCTCCGCCGCCATCGCCGCCGACCAGTACCGCGCGGTCACCGCCGGCTTCGAGGCCCAGCGCGAGCTGACGAAGGCCGCGCTCGCCGGGGACGGGCCCGCCGACCTCCTCGCGCGGCTCGCCGCCCACATCGACGGCTGGGCCGCCCTCTACGACACCTCCGGCGCGGTGCTCGCCGCCGCCCCCGACTGGGCCGCCCGCCGCGCCGCCGCCCTCACCCCCGACGTCGAACGCCTCCGGGAGCGACCCGCCCCCGCCAGCATCGTCGTCGCCGACAGCGAGGACCGGGTCGAGCTCCAGTCGCTGGGCACCGGCCGCCGGGCGCGCGGCGCACTCGCCGTCGGTACGGGCGCGGCGCTCGGGACCGCCGAGCGGTACGCCGTGCACTCCGCCGTCGCCCTCCTCACCCTGACCACCGCCCGCTCCCGCTCCCTCCAGGGCGCCGAGCAACGCCTCGGCGCCGCCGTCCTGCGGATGCTGCTGGCCGGACAGCCCGACCACGCCCGGGCCGTCGCCGGAGACCTCTACGGAGACCTGCTCGACGCCCCGTTCCGGCTGCTCATCGCCGAGGCCGCCGCGCCCGCCGGACCCGAGCCGCTCACCGAGACGATGGAGGCCGCCGCCGCGCGCAGCGGCGAGGCGCTCCTCCTGGTCCCCGAGGGTGAAGGCGAACGCGTCGTCGTGCTCGCCGCCGACGGCGGAGCCGCCGTGGCCGCCTGCGCCGCCTACGCCGAGGCCCAGGACGACCGCGCCCCCCGCGAGGGCGGCGCCGAGGACAGCGACGTCGTGGTGGGGCTCTCCGCCCCCGCCGGCCCGATCGCCGTCTCCGCCGCGTACAAGCAGGCCGAGCAGGCCCTCTCCGTCGCCCGCCGCCGGGGCAGGGCCCTCGTCGAGCACGAGGAGCTGGCCGCCGGTTCGGTCCTCCCGCTGCTCGCCGACGACGCGGTGCGGGCCTTCGCCGACGGCATGCTCCGCGCCCTGCACGAGCACGACGCCAAGGGCCGCGGTGACCTCGTGGCCTCCCTGCGCGCCTGGCTCTCCCGCCACGGCCAGTGGGACGCCGCCGCCGCCGACCTGGGCGTGCACCGGCATACCCTGCGCTACCGGATGCGCCGGGTGGAGGAGATCCTCGGCCGCTCGCTGGACGACCCGGATGTGCGGATGGAGCTGTGGCTGGCGCTGAAGGCGACGGCGGCGAGCACGCCCGCCGAGGAGTGAACGGCCCTCGCCGAGGGGACGGCTGCCGGGCCACGCACACCCCTTCCGCCAATTCGGCGCACCCGGCCCCCGCTCCGCTCCACGCCGGACAAACGCCCTGAGCGCCTCCCCGCCCTACCGTGGGACCACAGAGGGGAGCCTTCCGGGCGCCCACGACGTACGTCACCCCCTCCTGACGACCTCCGAACTCACGACCTCCGAAGGGCCGGAACCTCCATGACTTCGCCCCACGCCTTCTGGGTGGCCGGCCGCCGGGCCACCGGTGCCGACAGCTTCGACGTCACCAACCCGTACGACGGACGCCTCGTCGGCACCGTCAGCGTGCCGACCGACGCCCAGGTCGAGGAGGCCGTCGCCGCCGCCCACGCCGTACGCGACGAGTTCGCCGCCACCCCGGCGCACGTACGGGCGGCCGCGCTCGACCACGTCGTACGGCGGCTCACGGAGCGCACCGAGGAGATCGCCCAGCTGATCTCGGCGGAGAACGGCAAGCCGATCAAGTGGGCCCGCGGCGAGGTCGGCCGGGCCGTGTCCGTGTTCCGGTTCGCCGCCGAGGAGGCCCGCCGCTTCAACGGCGGCGAGGCCCAGCGACTCGACACCGACCTCGGCGGCACCGGCCGCCTCGGGCTGACCCGCCGCTTCCCGCGCGGGGCCGTCCTCGGTATCGCGCCCTTCAACTTCCCGCTGAACCTCAGCGCCCACAAGGTCGCCCCGGCCATCGCCGTCGGCGCCCCGATCATCCTGAAGCCGGCCCCGGCGACTCCGATCTCCTCGCTCATCCTGGGCGAGCTGCTGGCCGAGACCGACCTTCCGGCCGGCTCCTGGTCCGTCCTGACGGTCCCGAACGACAAGATGCCCGCCCTGGTCCAGGACGAGCGCCTGCCGGTGATCTCCTTCACCGGCTCGGGCCCGGTCGGCTACGCGATCATGGAGTCGGTGCCCCGCAAGCACTGCACCCTGGAGCTCGGCGGCAACGGCGCGGCGGTCGTCCTCGGCGACTACGCCTCCGACGAGGACCTGGACTGGGCGGCCGGACGGATCGCCACCTTCTCCAACTACCAGGGCGGCCAGTCCTGCATCTCCGTGCAGCGCGTCATCGCCGACGCCTCGGTCTACGACCGGCTCGTCCCGAAGATCGTCGCCGCCGTCGAGGCCCTCGTCACCGGTGACCCGGCCGACGCCGCCACCGACGTCGGCCCCCTGGTCAGCGAGGACGCCGCCAAGCGCGTCGAGTCCTGGGTCGACGAGGCCGTCCAGGGCGGCGCGGAGCTGCTCACCGGCGGCAAGCGCGACGGTGCCACCTACGCCCCGACCGTCCTCGCCTCCCTCCCCGACGACGTCACGCTCTCCTGCGAAGAGGTCTTCGGCCCGGTCATGTCGATCCAGAAGACCGACGGCGAGGCCGAGGCGTTCGCCGCCGTCAACTCCTCCAAGTACGGCCTCCAGGCAGGCGTCTTCACCCACGACCTCCAGACCGCCTTCCGCGCCCACCGCGCCCTGGAGGTCGGCGGCGTGATCATCGGCGACGTCCCCTCGTACCGCGCCGACCAGATGCCGTACGGCGGCGCCAAGCAGTCCGGCGTCGGCCGCGAGGGCGTCCGCTACGCCATGGACGACTACACCTACGAGCGCGTCCTGGTCCTCACCGGCCTCGCCCTGTAACACCCCGGACGACCCCGCCCGCGCCCCCGCCCGGACAGCGGGTGCGGACGGGGGCGCGCAAGAGGAACGGCCTGAGCCCGACTGTGCGGGGGCTCAGGCCGTTCGCGTGTTCGTGCGCGGGGACTGGTGCGGGTGCCGAACCACGGGTACAGGGGTTACATACGGACCAGTAAGCAGCGACTAGCAGTCCGTGCGTCCCGGGCGGCCCTTCCCTCCCGGTCACGCGCGGCGAGGTGAGGTCCCTCATGTCCGCACCACACAACACCCCCCAGGTCCCCAGGGCCCCCAAGGTCACCGAACGGGAAGCGCGCCGGGTCGCCGAGGCCGCCCGTGAGCAGGACTGGCGCAAGCCCAGCTTCGCCAAGGAGCTGTTCCTGGGGCGTTTCCGGCTCGACCTGATCCATCCGCACCCCCTGCCGCCGCCCGACGACATACGGCGCGGCGAGGAGTTCCTGGCGCGGCTGCGGGCGTTCTGCGAGACGCACATCGACAGCGCGCGCATCGAGCGCGAGGCGCGGATCCCGGACGAGGTGATCAGCGGGCTCAAGGAACTCGGAGCCCTCGGGATGAAGATCGAGACCAAGTACGGCGGGCTCGGACTCACTCAGGTGTACTACAACAAGGCGCTCGCTCTCGTCGGCTCCGCGAGCCCCGCCATCGGGGCGCTGCTCTCCGCGCATCAGTCGATCGGCGTACCGCAGCCCCTGAAGATCTTCGGCACCCAGGAGCAGAAGGACGTCTACCTGCCCCGGCTGGCCACCACCGACATCTCCGCCTTCCTGCTGACCGAGCCGGATGTCGGCTCCGACCCGGCCCGCCTCGCCACCACCGCCGTGCCCGACGGGCCCGACTACCTGCTCGACGGTGTGAAGCTCTGGACCACCAACGGTGTCGTCGCCGATCTGCTCGTCGTCATGGCCCGCGTCCCCGCGTCCGAGGGCCACCCCGGCGGCATCACCGCCTTCGTCGTCGAGGCCGACGCCCCCGGCGTGACCGTGGAGCACCGCAACGCCTTCATGGGGCTGCGCGGCATCGAGAACGGCGTCACCCGCTTCCACGGCGTCCGGGTGCCGGGAGCCTGCCGGATCGGGCCCGAGGGGGCCGGGCTGAAGATCGCTCTGACCACCCTCAACACCGGCCGCCTCTCGCTGCCCGCGATGTGCGTCGGCGTCGGCAAGTGGTCGCTGAAGATCGCCCGCGAATGGTCCGCGGTCCGCGAGCAGTGGGGCCGGCCCGTCGCCAGGCACGAGGCGGTCGGCTCGAAGATCTCCTTCATCGCGGCCACCACCTTCGCCCTGGAGGCCATCGTCGACCTCTCCTCGCAGATGGCCGACGAGGACCGCAACGACATCCGCATCGAGGCCGCCCTCGCCAAGCTGTACGGCTCCGAGATGGGCTGGCTGATCGCCGACGAACTGGTGCAGATCCGCGGCGGGCGCGGCTTCGAGACCGCCGCGTCGCTCGCCGCCCGCGGGGAGCGGGCCGTCCCGGCCGAGCAGATGCTCCGCGACATGCGGATCAACCGGATCTTCGAGGGCTCCACCGAGATCATGCACCTGCTGATCGCCCGTGAGGCCGTCGACGCCCACCTCAAGGTCGCGGGCGACATCATCGACCCCGACAAGCCGCTCGGTGCGAAGGCCAGGGCCGGGGCCAACGCGGCCGGGTTCTACGCCCGCTGGCTGCCCCAGCTCGTCACCGGGGCCGGGCAGCTGCCGCGTACGTACGGTGAGTTCCACCCGGCCGGGCACCGAGACCTCTCCGGGCACCTCCGCTACGTCGAGCGGTGCTCCCGCAAGCTCGCCCGCTCCACCTTCTACGCCATGTCCCGCTGGCAGGGCCGGATGGAGACCAAACAGGGCTTCCTCGGCCGGATCGTCGACATCGGCGCCGAACTGTTCGCCATGAGCGCCGCCTGCGTCCGCGCCGAGCACCTGCGCGGGGCCGGGGAGCACGGGCGGGAGGCCTACCAGCTCGCGGACGCCTTCTGCCGGCAGGCCCGCGTCCGGGTCGAGGAGCTGTTCACTCGGCTGTGGTCCAACACCGACGACCTCGACCGGCGCGTGGTCGACGGCGTCCTGTCGGGGACGTACACCTGGCTGGAGGAGGGCGTCATCGACCCCAGCGGCGAAGGCTCCTGGATCGCGGACGCCACCCCGGGCCCCTCCGTCCAGGAGAACCAGCACCGGCCGCTGCGCTAGCGGCCGTCGTACGGGGTGCGTCGGGTGTCCCCCCAGCCGCGTCCACCCGCGTCCACGCACCGGACGCACCCCGCTCACGCCCCACGCCGCACGGCAGGATGGGCGCCGTGACCGTCATCGACATCCCCGGCTCCAAGTCCGTCACCGCCCGCGCCCTCTTCCTGGCCGCGGCCGCCGACGGCACCACCACCCTGCTGCGGCCACTGCGCTCGGACGACACCGAGGGCTTCGCCGAAGGGCTGAAGAACCTCGGTTACGCCGTCGAGCAGGAGGCCGACCGCTGGCGCGTCCAGGGGCGCCCGGCCGGGCCCGCCGCCGACGAAGCCGACGTGTACTGCCGCGACGGCGCGACCACCGCCCGCTTCCTGCCCACCCTCGTCGCGGCCGCCGCCTCCGGCACATACCGCTTCGACGCCTCCGCCCAGATGCGCCGCCGCCCGCTCGCCCCGCTCACCCGGGCCCTCACCGCCCTCGGCGTCGACCTGCGTCACGGGGGAGCGGAAGGGCACCACCCGCTGACCGTGCGCGCCGCCGGGATCGAGGGCGGCGAACTCACCCTCGACGCGGGGGAGTCGTCCCAGTACCTCACCGCCCTGCTGATGCTCGGGCCGCTCACCGCGAAGGGCCTGCGCATCGAGGTCACCGAGCTGGTCTCCGCACCGTACGTCGAGATCACCCTCGCGATGATGCGCGACTTCGGAGTGGAGGTGGAGCGGGAGGGGAACACCTTCACCGTCCCTCCCGGCGGCTACCGGGCCACCGCCTACGCCGTCGAGCCCGACGCCTCCACCGCCAGTTACTTCTTCGCCGCCGCCGCCCTCACCGGCCGTGAGGTCACCGTCCCCGGCCTCGGCACCGGCGCGCTCCAGGGCGACCTGCGCTTCGTCGACGTCCTGCGGGACATGGGCGCCGAGGTGAGTGTCGGCGCCGACGCCACCACCGTCCGCTCCACCGGCCGGCTGCGCGGCATCACCGTCAACATGCGCGACATCTCCGACACCATGCCGACCCTCGCCGCCATCGCGCCGTACGCGGACGGGCCCGTCGTCATCGAGGACGTCGCCAACACCCGGGTCAAGGAGTGCGACCGGCTGGAGGCGTGCGCCGAGAACCTGCGCGCCATGGGCATCACCGTTCACACCGGCCCGGACCGGATCGAGATCCACCCCGGCACGCCGAAGCCCACCGAGATCGCCACCCACGGCGACCACCGCATCGTGATGTCCTTCGCCGTCGCCGGACTGCGCACACCCGGCCTGACGTACGACGACCCCGGCTGCGTACGCAAGACGTTCCCCCGCTTCCACGAGGTGTTCGCGGACTTCGCGCACGACCTCGAAGGGCGCTGAACGGGGTCGCGGAACCGGCTCACCCGGGACGCGCTGTCCCCGCACACAGCCGGAGCGGCAACAATGGGGGCATGAGCGAAAGCCCCGCCCCCCTCGCCGATCCGCATCTCCTCTTCGACGCCGCGGACGGCCGCCGGGATCTCGTGATCCTCGGCTCCACCGGGTCCATCGGCACCCAGGCCATCGACCTGGTCCTGCGCAACCCCGACCGCTTCCGGGTCACGGCGCTCTCGGCCGCCGGCGGCCGGGTCGCCCTGCTGGCCGAGCAGGCCCGCCGGCTGCGCGTGAACGCGGTCGCCGTCGCCGCCGAGGACGCGGTCCCCGCCCTGCGCGAGGCGCTGCGGGACCAGTACGGGGCCGGCGAGCCGCTCCCCGAGGTCCTCGCCGGACCCGACGCGGCCACCACCCTCGCCGCGAGCGACTGCCACACCGTGCTCAACGGCATCACCGGCTCCATCGGGCTCGCCCCGACCCTGGCCGCCCTGAAGGCGGGCCGCACGCTCGCCCTCGCCAACAAGGAGTCGCTGATCGTCGGCGGCCCCCTGGTGAAGGCGCTCGCCGCCCCCGGCCAGATCATCCCGGTCGACTCCGAGCACGCCGCGCTCTTCCAGGCACTGGCCGCCGGCACCCGCGCCGACGTCCGCAAACTCGTCGTCACGGCCTCCGGGGGACCCTTCCGGGGCCGTACGCGCGAGGAGCTGGCCGACGTGACCCGCGAGCAGGCCCTCGCCCACCCGACCTGGGCCATGGGGCCGGTCATCACGATCAACTCCGCGACCCTGGTCAACAAGGGCCTGGAGGTCATCGAGGCGCACCTCCTCTACGACATCCCGTTCGACCGCATCGAGGTCGTCGTCCACCCCCAGTCCTACGTGCACTCGATGGTGGAGTTCAGCGACGGCTCCACGCTCGCCCAGGCCACCCCGCCCGACATGGGCGGCCCCATCGCCATCGGCCTCGGCTGGCCCCAGCGGGTCCCGGACGCGGCCCCCGCCTTCGACTGGTCGAAGGCCTCCACCTGGGAGTTCTTCCCGCTGGACACCGAGGCCTTCCCGTCCGTCGGTCTCGCCCGGCACGTCGGCGGCCTCGGCGGCACCGCACCCGCCGTGTTCAATGCCGCCAACGAGGAATGCGTCGACGCGTTCCTCGCCGGACAGCTGCCCTTCAACGGAATCATGGATACGGTCACGGCTGTGGTGTCCGAACACGGCACCCCCGCCCCGGGAACCTCGCTCAGCGTCGCGGACGTCCTCGAAGCGGAAACGTGGGCCCGCGCACGGGCCCGGGAACTCTCGGCGAAAGCGACAGCGGAGGCGCGCGCATGAGTCTGACCTCGATCCTGCTGACGGTCCTGGGGATCGCCGTCTTCGTCGTGGGCCTGCTCTTCTCCATCGCCTGGCACGAGCTGGGCCACCTCTCCACGGCCAAGATGTTCGGCATCCGGGTCCCGCAGTACATGGTCGGCTTCGGCCCGACGCTCTGGTCGAAGAAGAAGGGCGACACGGAGTACGGCATCAAGGCCATCCCGGCCGGCGGCTACATCCGCATGATCGGGATGTTCCCGCCGGGCCCCGACGGCCGCCTCGAAGCCCGCTCCACCTCCCCGTGGCGCGGCATGATCGAGGACGCCCGCTCCGCCGCCTTCGAGGAGCTGGAGCCCGGCGACGAGAAGCGCCTCTTCTACACGCGCAAGCCGTGGAAGCGCGTCATCGTCATGTTCGCCGGCCCCTTCATGAACCTGGTCCTCGCTGTCGCCATCTTCATGGGCGTCGCGATGACCTTCGGCTTCCAGACCCAGACCACCGAGGTCGGCGGCGTCCAGAAGTGCGTGATCGCGCAGAGCGAGAACCGCCAGAAGTGCGAGCCGAAGGACCGCGTCTCGCCGGCCAAGAAGGCCGGGCTCCGCGAGGGGGACAAGATCGTCGCCTTCGCCGGCACGAAGGTCGACGACTGGGCGACGCTCTCGGACCGCATCCGCGAGACCATCGGCCCCGCCACCATCGTCGTCGAACGCGACGGCAAGGAAGTCACGCTCAACGCCGTCCTGCTCAAGAACGACGTCGCCAAGAAGGACGGCAACGGCGAGGTCATCCCGAAGGAGTTCGTCGAGGCGGGCTACCTCGGCTTCGCCGCGAAGACCGAGATCGTGCCGCTCTCCTTCGGCGACTCCGTCGTCCGTATGGGCGACATGATCGAGAACGGCGTCGACTCGATCATCGCCCTGCCCTCCAAGATCCCCGCCCTCTGGGACGCCGCCTTCAGCGACGGCGAACGGGCCGACGACTCGCCGGTCGGCGTGGTCGGCGCGGCCCGGATCGGCGGCGAGGTGATGAACCTCGACATCCCGGCGCAGAACCAGGTCGCGATGATGCTGTTCCTGCTCGCCGGCTTCAACCTCTCGCTGTTCCTCTTCAACATGCTCCCGCTGCTCCCGCTCGACGGCGGGCACATCGCGGGCGCGCTGTGGGAGTCGCTGCGGCGCAATGTGGCCAAGGTCTTCCGGCGCCCCGACCCGGGCCCGTTCGACGTGGCCCGGCTGATGCCGGTCGCCTACGTGGTCGCCGGACTCTTCATCTGCTTCACCCTGCTGGTCCTGGTGGCCGACATCGTGAACCCGGTGAAAATCAGCTGACCGCCCCGGCGCACCCCTTCCGCCCCTTCCGCCCCACAGGTGTCGGCCGGGCACACACGTCGTGTCCGGCCGGTCACCGAGGGGTGGACATGTCGACACGGGTGCGTCCGCCCGGGCTCCGGTGCCGTAACCTCGAAGCCTGGAGCCCGCCGATCTCGGGACCTTGATCCACACCTTGGGGATGCACAGCGCATGACTGCGATTTCTCTCGGAATGCCGGCCGTTCCGACCAAGCTCGCCGACCGAAGGGTCAGCCGACAGATCCAGGTCGGCACGGTCGCGGTCGGCGGCGACGCACCCGTTTCCGTGCAGTCGATGACGACGACCCGTACGTCGGACATCGGCGCCACGCTCCAGCAGATCGCCGAGCTGACGGCGTCCGGCTGCCAGATCGTCCGGGTCGCCTGCCCGACGCAGGACGACGCCGACGCGCTCGCCACCATCGCGAAGAAGTCGCAGATCCCGGTGATCGCCGACATCCACTTCCAGCCGAAGTACGTCTTCGCCGCCATCGACGCCGGCTGCGCGGCCGTCCGGGTCAACCCGGGCAACATCAAGCAGTTCGACGACAAGGTCAAGGAGATCGCCAAGGCGGCCTCCGAGACCCGCACCCCGATCCGGATCGGCGTCAACGCCGGCTCCCTGGACGCGCGGCTTCTGAAGAAGTACGGCAAGGCCACCCCCGAGGCCCTCGTCGAGTCCGCCCTGTGGGAGGCGTCCCTCTTCGAGGAGCACGGCTTCGGCGACATCAAGATCTCGGTCAAGCACAACGACCCGGTCGTCATGGTCAACGCCTACCGCCAGCTCGCCGCCCAGAGCGACTACCCGCTGCACCTCGGCGTCACCGAGGCCGGACCGGCGTTCCAGGGCACCATCAAGTCGGCCGTCGCGTTCGGCGCCCTGCTCTCCGAGGGCATCGGCGACACCATCCGCGTCTCCCTCTCGGCCCCGCCGGCCGAGGAGGTCAAGGTCGGCCTGCAGATCCTGGAGGCGCTGAACCTCAAGCAGCGCCGCCTGGAGATCGTCTCCTGCCCGTCCTGCGGCCGCGCCCAGGTCGACGTCTACAAGCTCGCCGACCAGGTCACCGCCGGCCTGGAGGGCATGGAGGTCCCGCTGCGCGTCGCGGTCATGGGCTGCGTCGTCAACGGCCCCGGCGAGGCCCGCGAGGCCGACCTCGGTGTCGCCTCCGGCAACGGCAAGGGCCAGATCTTCGTGAAGGGCGAGGTCATCAAGACCGTCCCCGAGTCGAAGATCGTCGAGACCCTCATCGAAGAGGCCCTGAAGATCGCCGAGCAGATGGAGAAGGACGGCATCGCGTCCGGCGAACCCCAGGTCTCCATCGGCGTCTGACCAGCTCCTCTCCACGCCTTCACCGCCCCGCCGGGCCCTCAGGGCCTGGTCGTCAAACTGCCGCCTGCCGGGCGACGACGGCAGTTTGACGACCAGGCCCTTGCCCGGCGGGGCGGCGGTGCCCCCGGGGACCGTCTCCCGGACTCGAGCGGTGTTCGAGGGTTTTGTCGGTTACAGTGCGGAAATCAGCAGACCGTATGGTGAGGCCCCCTCGTGTTGACGCAGACCACCACCCGGGTCCTCGAACCCAGCGACCTCGGCGCCGCACTCGCCATTCTCGAGAGCGAGCCCGTCGCCAATGCCTTCGTGACGTCCCGCGTGCAGGTCGCGGGGCTCGACCCCTGGCGCCTCGGCGGCGAGATGTGGGGCTGGTACGCCGACGGCAGGCTCCGCTCCCTGTGCTACTCCGGCGCCAACCTCGTCCCCATCTGCGCCGGACCCGAGGCCGTCCGCGCCTTCGCCGACCGGGCCCGCAGGGCCGGCCGCCGCTGCTCCTCCATCGTCGGCCCCGCCGAACCCACCGCCCAGCTGTGGCGGCTCCTCGAACCCAGCTGGGGACCCGCCCGCGAGGTCCGGGCCAACCAGCCCCTCATGGTCACGGAGAGCCCGGCGCCCGACGTCACGCCCGACCCGCTCGTCCGCCGCATCCGCAGGAACGAGACCGAGGTCCTGATGCCGGCCTGCGTCGCGATGTTCACCGAGGAGGTCGGCATCTCCCCGCTCGCCGGCGACGGCGGCCTCCTCTACCAGGCCCGCGTCGCCGAACTCATCAGCACCGGCCGCTCCTTCGCCCGCATCGACGACGGCAAGGTCGTCTTCAAGGCGGAGATCGGCGCCGCCACCCCCCAGGCCTGCCAGATCCAGGGCGTCTGGGTCGCCCCCGAACACCGCGGCAAGGGCCTCTCCGAAACGGGCATGGCCGCCGTCCTGCGCTACGCCCTGACCGACGTCGCCCCCGTCGTCAGCCTGTACGTCAACGACTACAACACCCCCGCCCGCAAGGCCTACCAGCGCGTCGGCTTCCGCGAGGTCGGCGCGTTCATGAGCGTCCTGTTCTGAACCGCCGCGCATACCGAGGCGCCCGGCCCGGCCAGTAGGGTTCCGGCATGGCAGCCCCCGCAGAAGGCCCCCCAGCACCCGACGCCGAGATCGGCCCCGTCGACCTCGCCGCCCGCGTCGACGAAGCCCTGCACGTCCAGGCGGCCGCCTTCGGACTCAGCCAGGACGAGATCGAAGTGCGCCGCCACATCGTCCTCAGGCACCTGGAACACCCCCGTGCCCGGGCGCTCGGCGCCACCACCCCCGACGGACGGCTCGTCGGCTTCGTCTACGGGCTGCCCAACGACCGCGCCCAGTGGTGGTCCACCGTCGTCGAGCCCTATCTGCGGGCCACCGGCACCGACGGCTGGCTCGACGACTCCTTCGTCATCACCGAACTCCACGTCCTCCCCGGCCACCAGCAGCGCGGCATCGGCCGCACCCTGATCACCACCATCACCGACGCCGTCGACCACCCCCGGTCGATCCTCTCGGCGATCGACAAGGAGAGCCCGGCCCGCGCCCTGTACCGCTCGCTCGGCTACCGCGACCTGGCCCGCCAGGTCGTCTTCCCGAGCGCCCCGCAGCCCTACGCCGTCATGGGAGCCCCCCTCCCGCTGCTGCGCCCGAGCTGAATGGATTTCCGCCCGCCCGCGCCGCCCGGTTAACCTCGGGCTCACCACTTTCGCGAGCAGGAGTTCACCATGGCCCAGGTCCAGCGCATGTCCCGATTGATGATCAAGACACTGCGCGACGACCCGGCGGACGCCGAGACGCTCAGCCACAAGCTGCTGGTCCGCGCCGGATACGTACGCCGCAACGCGGCCGGCATCTGGACCTGGCTGCCGCTCGGCAAGAAGGTCCTGGACAACATCTCAGGCGTCGTCCGCGAGGAGATGGACGCCATCGGCGCCCAGGAGGTCCTCCTCCCCGCCCTGCTGCCCAAGGAGCCCTACGAGGCGTCCGGCCGCTGGGAGGAGTACGGCGACCTGCTCTTCCGCCTCAAGGACCGCAAGGGCGGCGACTACCTCCTCGGCCCCACCCACGAGGAGATCTTCACCCAGACCGTCAAGGACCAGTGCACGTCCTACAAGGACCTGCCGGTGATGCTCTACCAGATCCAGACGAAGTACCGCGACGAGGCCCGCCCCCGCTCCGGCGTGCTCCGCGGCCGCGAGTTCCAGATGAAGGACTCGTACAGCTTCGACACCACCGACGAGGGCCTCGCGCACTCCTACGCCCTGCACCGGGCCGCGTACATCAAGATCTTCGAGCGGCTGGGCCTGGACCACCGCATCGTCTCCGCCGTCTCCGGCGCGATGGGCGGCTCCGCATCCGAGGAGTTCCTCGCCCCCGCCGCCGCCGGTGAGGACACCTTCGCCGACTGCCCGAACTGCGACTACGCCGCCAACACCGAGGCCGTGACCTTCGCGCTCGCCCCGGTCGACGGTTCGGCGCACGGCGCGGTCGAGGAGCTGGACACCCCCGACACCCCGACCATCGAGACCCTCGCCGAGCACCTCGGCGTACCCGCCTCCGCCACCCTGAAGAACCTGCTGGTCAAGGTGGACGGCGAGATCGTCGCCGTCGGCGTCCCCGGCCACCGCGAGGTCGACCTCGGCAAGCTCGGCGAGCACCTGGCCCCCGCCGTCGTCGAGCTGGTCACCGCCGAGGACTTCGTCGGCCGCGACGACCTCGTCCGCGGCTACGTCGGCCCCCAGGGCCTGGAGAAGGTCCGCTACCTCGCCGACCCCCGCGTCGCCCCCGGCACCTCCTGGATCACCGGCGCCAACAAGGAGGGCAAGCACGCGAAGAACGTGGTCGCGGGCCGCGACTTCGAGGTCGACGAGTACCTGGACGTCGTCGTGGTCGAGGAGGGCGACCCCTGCCCCAAGTGCGGCACCGGCCTCGTCCTGGACCGCGCCATCGAGATCGGCCACATCTTCCAGCTCGGCCGCAAGTACGCCGACACCTTCCAGCTCGACGTCCTGGGCCAGCAGGGCAAGCCCGTCCGCGTCACGATGGGCTCGTACGGCATCGGCGTCTCCCGCGCCGTGGCCGCCCTCACCGAGCAGACCGCCGACGACAAGGGCCTGTGCTGGCCCCGCGAGATCGCCCCGGCCGACGTCCACGTCGTCGCCGCGGGCAAGGCCCTCCAGACGGAGCTGGCCCTCGACGTCTCGGAGAAGCTCAACGCGGCCGGCCTGCGGGTCCTGGTCGACGACCGCCCCGGCGTCTCGCCCGGCGTGAAGTTCACCGACTCCGAACTGATCGGCGTGCCCAAGATCCTGGTCGCCGGGCGCCGCTCCGCCGACGGCGTCCTGGAGCTGAAGGACCGCCGCACCGGCGAGCGCGAGGAGCTGACCGTCGACGAGGCGATCGCCCGCCTGACGGCCGACCTGGCCTGATCACGCACACGGCCCATGAAGAGGGCCCCCGCGCAGCGTGCGCGGGGGCCCTCCTCGTACGTTCACGGCCTACAGCCAGCCCGCGAACTCCAGGTTCACCTCGCCCATCTGACGCCGCCCCTCGGCCAGCGCGCGGGTGCCGGACTCGACCGCCCGGAACAGCGTCCAGCCGTGCAGCCGCGCCTGGTCCACCTCCAGCGACTCCGCCAGCTTCTTGACCCGCCGCCGCGCCGTCGCCGGGCCGCCGGGGGAGGCGACCAGATCCTCCGCCCGGTCCCGCACCAGCCGCGCCAGGTCATAGGCGCGCTCGCCCACCAGCGGCTCGGGGCCCACCGTCAGCCACGGCGCCCGCTCCCCGGACAGCACCTTGCTCTGCCGGAAGTTGCCGTGCAGCAGCAGGAGTTCGGGCTTCCCCTCGACCAGCTCCGCCCGGGCCGCGAGCGCTGCGTCGACCAGCGGCGCCAGCTCCGGGTCGGCCTCGGCCGCGGCCCGCATCCCGGCGCTCTGCCGTTCGGTCCGCCCGGCCACCGTCTCGAAGCCGTGCCCGGCGGGCGGCTCCACCCACAGCCGGCGCAGCGTGCCAGCCGCCTCCAGCAGAGCCTTCGCCTCCGGCAGCGAGCGCAGCGACACCTCGGGGTGCAGCCGCTCCAGCAGCAGCGCCCCGGACGCGCCGAGCTCCGCGCCGGCCGGCTCCGGGATGTCCAGGGTCCGCACCGCGCCCCAGCCGTTCCAGTGCTCCAGCGCCGCCCGCTCCAGCTCCGGCGCGGCGACCGGCGGGGCGATCTTCAGGGCGGCCGGGGTCCCGTCGGCCCGCCGCACCAGGACCACCAGGGAGCTGCGCCCACCGGGGGCGGCCACCCGCTCCACGGTCAGGCCGTCCCCGGCGGTGAGCGCCCGATCGGTCAGCGCGGGGAGCCCGGCCAGCCAGTCGGCCGCGGTGGCGTCCCCGTACATCTCACCGAGCGCGCGCACCAGGCGCTGCGGCGGTTCGCAACCCATACGTCGTGTGTTCCCTTTCCCGATCCTCCGGATCAGCGCGTCCCGTCCGCGCCCGCGGCCTCCACCGGGCCCGTCGCGGCCGGATCCGCACCGGCGGCCCGCTCGGCGAGCCCCGGAAAGGCTACGTTGCCGCCCCGCCACCGGGCCGACCGCACCGCGGCCTCCCGCAGGGCACCCGCCGCGTCCCTGCGCCGAGGGCCCTCGGTGGCCCGTACGAGATCGGCGTAGGCGCCCGCGACCCGGTCCTCCAGGACCGCGGCGAGCCGCACCGCGGCCGGCCCGTCCGGCACGGCGAACGGCAGGGCGTACGCGGCGTTCGAGGCCACCGGGCGCCCGCCCAGGTCACGCGCGGTGCGCGCCAGCGCGTCCCGGCGGGCCCGGTGCGCGTCGTGCGCCGACCGGGCCTCGGCACCCTGCTTTCCGTCGAGACGGCCGCCCAGCACGCCGTACCCGTACACCGCGGCGTGTTCTGCGGCCAGGGCGGCCTGGACGGCGGTCAGCTCGGGGGAGCCGTCTTCGGAGTCGGCACCGTCATCGGACTGCCGGATCGAACGGGTGCTCATACGGCTGTCTCCTCGGCCAGTTCGGTCAGCAGATACGCGTGCGCCGCGGCGGCGGCGGCCACCGAGGCCAGCAGCCGGGCCAGCTCCGGTCCGGCGCTCAGCAGGGCCTCGCCGTACCCGTCGGCCCGGCGGCGCTCGGCGGCGGCCAGCTCCCGCACCGCGGCCTTCGGATCGGCCGACACCGGACCGGCGGGTGCCGGAGGGACGTCGTCGCCCTTCGGCGCGCCCTTCTTCGGCTCGCCCTTCGCGCGCGGCGGCGCCAAGGCCTTCCCGTGCTCGGCCACGGCCGCCCGCAGTGGTTCGAGCCCCGCCGCCGCGGCCGGATGCGCCTCGGCCACCAGGTCGTACTGGGCGAGCAGCAGGGCGCCGTCGCGCACCGCCTTCTCGCGCAGCGCCTTCTCGGCCTTCGCGGTGGTGGCCCGCGCGCCGGAGTGCGCGGGCTTCTTCCCCCCGGCGCCTTCGTCGTCGCCCCCGCAGCCGGTCAGCACCGCACCCAGGGCGAGAGCTCCCGTCGCGGTGAGCGCCCCCCTGCGCGTCGTCCCCGTGCGCCGCACGTTTCTCCTTCGGGCCTGGACCGGTCCTGACAGGATCTGTCCTGATGTGATCACCGCAGGCGAGCGTACCCGCGGCCGAGCGACAGGCGGACGGCAACACCCCTGGCGACCGGATACCCTTTGACCTGACGCACGACGATCCCCACAACAGCACACGCGGCCGAGGAGTCACCCGGATGAGCACCACCCAGAGCGAGAGGCTGCGCGGGCTGCTGGAACCGCTCGTCAGCGCGCAGCAACTGGACCTCGAGGAGATCGAGGTGTCCCGGGCCGGCCGACGGGGAGTGCTGCGGATCATCGTGGACTCCGACGAGGGCGTGGAGCTGGACGCCTGTGCGGAGCTGAGCCGCGCGATCTCCCAGAAGCTGGACGAGACCGACGCGATGGGCGAGGGCGAGTACGTCCTCGAAGTCAGCTCCCCCGGCGCGGACCGCCCGCTGACCGAGCACCGCCACTACGCACGCGCCACCGGCCGGCTGGCCAGGTTCCACCTGACCGGCGACGGCTCCGGTGAGCTGGTCGCCCGCATCCTCGCCGTCGACGAGGACGGGCTCGACCTGGAAGTGCCCGGCGTCAAGGGCCGCAAGCCCACCGCCCGCCGCCTCGCCTTCGACGAGATCGCCAAGGCGCGCGTGGAGATCGAATTCAACCGCAAGGACAAGAAGGAAGAGGAGGCGTAGCCGTGGACATCGATGTGAAGCTTCTGAAGGGCTTGGCGCAGGACAAGGAGATCCCCTTCGACGTGCTCGTCGGGGCGATCGAGTCGGCCCTCCTCATCGCGTACCACCGCACCGACGGCAGCTACCGCCGGGCGCGCGTGAAGCTCGACGAGAACGGCCACGTCACCGTGTGGGCCAAGGAGGACCCGGCCGACCTCGAAGAGGGCCAGGAGCCCAAGGAGTTCGACGACACCCCCTCCGGATTCGGCCGTATCGCCGCGACCACCGCCAAGCAGGTCATCCTGCAGCGGCTGCGCGACGCCGAGGACGACAAGACCTTCGGCGAGTACGCCGGACACGAGGGCGACGTCGTCACGGGCGTCGTCCAGCAGGGCAAGGACCCCAAGAACGTCCTGGTCGACATCGGCAAGCTGGAAGCCATCCTTCCGGTGCAGGAGCAGGTCCCGGGCGAGGAGTACACCCACGGCCTGCGGCTGCGTACGTATGTCGTCCGGGTCGCCAAGGGCGTCCGCGGTCCGTCGGTGACGCTCTCGCGCACCCACCCCAACCTGGTGAAGAAGCTCTTCGCGCTGGAGGTCCCGGAGATCGCGGACGGCTCGGTGGTCATCGAGGCCATCGCCCGCGAGGCCGGCCACCGCACCAAGATCGCCGTACGCTCCACCCGCGCGGGCCTGAACCCCAAGGGCGCCTGCATCGGCCCGATGGGCAGCCGGGTGCGTAACGTCATGGCCGAGCTGCACGGCGAGAAGATCGACATCGTGGACTGGTCCGACGACCCGGCCGAGATGGTCGCGAACGCGCTCTCGCCCGCCCGGGTGAGCAAGGTCGAGGTCGTCGACCTCGGCGCCCGGTCCGCCCGGGTCACCGTGCCGGACTACCAGCTGTCGCTGGCGATCGGCAAAGAGGGACAGAACGCCCGCCTCGCCGCCCGCCTCACCGGCTGGCGGATCGACATCCGGCCGGACACCGAGACGGACGAGGAGCGGGAGAACGCCGACCGCGAGCGGGCCGAGCGGGCCCGGGAGCGCTCGGAAAGGCGTTGACCCGGAGCCGCTCCAGGGAATAGATCTTGGACGTACGCCGCTGAGATCACGACAACATCCGTTCGATTTTTGCCCCAAAGGGGTGAGGTCGGTACGGGGAGGTAGACTTAAACGTGTCTGGCCGGACGCAAGCCCGCGCTTGCCCCGAGCGAACCTGTGTGGGATGCCGGGAGCGAGTGACCAAGAGCGAGCTGCTGCGCATCGTGGTGGACGAGGGCGCCTGCGCCCCTGATCCACGCGGTACGCTGCCCGGCCGGGGTGCTTACGTGCACCCCACCCCTGTCTGTCTCGACCTGGCGGTTCGCCGCCGGGCATTCCCCCGGGCCTTCAAGGCCAAGGGGCCGTTCGACACCGCGGCACTCACGCGGTTCGTCGAACGGGTGACACCGTAAGAAAGTGAACGGCACGGGACCCCGTGCGGTCAGGTACCTCGCGAGTTGGAAGTAGGTCGAGATTGCGATGAGCACTCGATGAGTACGCGATGAGTACGCCCATGAAGTAGCGACGGTCCGGCGGTAACCCGGACCTAAAAGGAGCGAAGTGGCTAAGGTCCGGGTATACGAACTCGCCAAGGAGTTCGGCGTCGAGAGCAAGGTCGTCATGGCCAAGCTCCAAGAACTCGGTGAATTCGTCCGTTCGGCGTCCTCGACGATCGAGGCGCCGGTTGTGCGCAAGTTGACCGACGCACTGCAGGGGCCCGGCGGCAACGCCGGCAAGCCCGCTGCCAAGCCTGGCGCGCCCCGCAAGGCGACGCCCGCGAAGCCCGCAGCGCCCTCCCCGGCCGCTGCGGCACGTCCCGCTGCCCCGAAGCCCGGCGCCCCGGCCCCCAAGCCGGCCGCCGCCGAGGCCCCCGGCAGCACCCCGGCAGCGCCCTCCGCGCCGTCGGCGGGCCCCCGTCCGGGCCCGAAGCCTGCCCCGAAGGCACCGGCCACCCCGGTCCCGGCCGCCGAGTTCTCGGCCCCGGCACCGGAGCGCCCGGCCGCCCCGCAGGCTCCCCGCCCCACCGGCGCCACCCCCGGCCCCCGTCCCACGCCCGCCCGTCCGGCCCCGGCCGGCGGTCAGCGCGACGGTGGCCAGCGTGATGGCGGCCGTGGTGGCGAGCGTGGCGGCGACCGCCCCGCGCGTCCCGCCGGCCAGGGCGCCCCGCGCCCCGGCGGCGCCCGTCCGGCCGGTCCCCGTCCGGGCAACAACCCCTTCACCTCCGGCGGCTCCACCGGCATGGCGCGCCCCTCGGCGCCCCGTCCCGGCGGTGCCCCGCGCCCCGGCGGCGGCCAGGAGCGCCCCGGCGCCCCGCGTCCGCAGGGCGGCCCCGGCGGCGCCCCGCGCCCCCAGGGCGGCCAGGGTCAGGGCGGTGCCCGTCCCACTCCGGGCGGCATGCCCCGTCCGCAGGCTCCGCGTCCCGGCGGCGGTCCCGCCGGTAACCGCCCGAACCCGGGCATGATGCCGCAGCGTCCCGCTGCCGGCCCGCGTCCCGGTCCCGGCGGCGGTGGCCGCGGTCCCGGCGGTGGCGGTCGTCCCGGCGGTGCCGGTGGCGGTCGTCCCGGTGGCGGCGGCTTCGCCGGTCGTCCCGGTGGCGGCGGTGGCGGCGGCTTCGCCGGCCGTCCGGCCGGTCCCGGTGGCGGCGGCGGTGCCGGTCGCCCCGGTGGTGGCGGCGGCTTCGGCGGTCGTCCCGGCTTCGGTGGCCGTCCGGGTGGTCCCGGTGGCCGCGGTGGCACGCAGGGTGCGTTCGGCCGTCCCGGCGGTCCCGCGCGTCGTGGCCGTAAGTCGAAGCGGCAGAGGCGCCAGGAGTACGAGGCCATGCAGGCCCCGTCGGTCGGCGGCGTCATGCTGCCCCGCGGCAACGGACAGGCCGTCCGGCTGTCGCGCGGCGCCTCGCTCACCGACTTCGCGGAGAAGATCAACGCCAACCCGGCGTCGCTCGTCGCCGTGATGATGAACCTCGGCGAGATGGTCACCGCCACGCAGTCCGTTTCCGACGAGACGCTCCGGCTTCTCGCCGAGGAGATGAACTACGTCCTGGAGATCGTCAGCCCCGAGGAGGAGGACCGCGAGCTGCTCGAGTCCTTCGACATCGAGTTCGGCGAGGACGAGGGCGGCGAAGAGGCTCTGGTCTCCCGTCCGCCGGTCGTGACCGTCATGGGTCACGTCGACCACGGTAAGACCCGACTCCTCGACGCGATCCGCAAGACCAACGTGGTCGCGGGCGAGGCCGGTGGCATCACCCAGCACATCGGTGCCTACCAGGTCACGACCGACGTCAACGACGAAGAGCGCAAGATCACCTTCATCGACACCCCGGGTCACGAGGCGTTCACCGCCATGCGTGCCCGTGGTGCGAAGTCGACCGACATCGCGATCCTCGTGGTGGCGGCCAACGACGGTGTGATGCCCCAGACGATCGAGGCGCTGAACCACGCCAAGGCGGCCGAGGTGCCGATCGTGGTCGCGGTCAACAAGATCGACGTCGAGGGCGCCGACCCGACCAAGGTGCGCGGTCAGCTCACCGAGTTCGGTCTGGTGGCCGAGGAGTACGGCGGCGACACCATGTTCGTCGACATCTCCGCCAAGCAGGGCCTCAACATCGAGGCGCTCCTGGAGGCCGTCGTCCTCACCGCCGACGCCTCGCTCGACCTGCGGGCCAACCCGAACCAGGACGCGCAGGGTATTGCGATCGAGTCCCACCTCGACCGCGGTCGCGGTGCCGTCTCGACCGTCCTGGTCCAGCGCGGAACGCTGCGCATCGGCGACACGGTTGTCGTCGGCGACGCGTACGGCCGCGTCCGCGCCATGCTCGACGACAACGGTCAGAACGTCCAGGAAGCGGGTCCCTCGACCCCCGTCCTGGTGCTCGGTCTCACCAACGTCCCGGGCGCCGGCGACAACCTCCTGGTGGTCGACGAGGACCGTACGGCCCGTCAGATCGCCGAGAAGCGCGCCGCCCGCGAGCGCAACGCCAACTTCGCCCGCAAGGGTGTCCGGTTCTCCCTGGAGAACCTGGACGAGGCGCTCAAGGCCGGTCTGGTCCAGGAGCTCAACCTCATCATCAAGGGCGACGCGTCCGGTTCGGTGGAGGCTCTCGAGTCCTCGCTGCTCCAGCTCGACGTCGGTGAAGAGGTCGACATCCGGATCCTGCACCGCGGTGTGGGTGCGGTCACCGAGTCGGACATCAACCTGGCGACGGGTTCCGACGCCATCGTGATCGGCTTCAACGTGCGCGCCGCAGGGCGTGCCGAGCAGATGGCCGAGCGCGAAGGCGTGGACGTCCGCTACTACTCGGTCATCTACCAGGCGATCGAGGAGATCGAGGCGGCCCTCAAGGGTCTGCTCAAGCCGGAGTACGAAGAGGTCGAGCTCGGCACGGCGGAGATCCGCGAGATCTTCCGCTCGTCCAAGCTGGGCAACATCGCCGGTGTGCTGGTCCGCTCCGGCGAGGTCAAGCGCAACACCAAGGCGCGCCTGCTGCGCGATGGCAAGGTCATCGCGGAGAACCTCAACATCTCCGGTCTGCGCCGCTTCAAGGACGACGTCACCGAGATCCGCGAAGGCTTCGAGGGCGGTATCAACCTCGGAAACTTCAACGACATCAAGATCGACGACATCATCGCGACGTACGAGATGCGCGAGAAGCCGCGAGGCTGATCCTCTCCGGGTCCGCAAGGACCCGCAGGGAATCCGGCCGGGTTCCGGGAGTCCGCTCCCGGAACCCGGCCACCACGGTCGGGGCCGGTCGACGGGTCGTATTTCCGTCGATCGGCTCCGGCCGTTCCGGTACGGTTCTGATGTCCCCGGCAAGCTCTGGCGGGGCACGAACCCGAACCGGCGGGACATCCGGACACACATGTATGTGGGGACCCTGTCCTTCGATCTGCTCCTCGGCGACGTACGGTCGTTGAAGGAGAAGCGTTCCGTCGTCCGCCCGATCGTCGCCGAACTCCAACGCAAGTTCGCGGTGAGCGTGGCCGAGACCGGCGGGCAGAATCTCCACCGCAGGGCCGAGATCGGCCTTGCCGTGGTCTCCGGTGACACCGGACACCTCACGGACGTGCTGGACCGCTGCGAGCGGCTGGTCGCGGGACGCCCGGAGGTGGAGCTGCTGTCGGTCAGACGGCGGCTGCACACTGACGAAGACTGACAGTCGAGCGAAATCAGAAGGAAGAGTGACGGACCGGTGACCGACAACGCGCGGGCCCGCAAGCTGGCCGATCGCATCCAGGTCGTGGTCGCGGAGACCCTGGACCGGCGAATCAAGGATCCGCGGCTGGGATTCGTGACGATCACGGACGCCCGGGTCACCGGCGACCTGCGGGAGGCCACGGTCTTCTACACGGTCTACGGCGACGACGAGGAGCGCGCGGCCTCCGCGGCCGCGCTGGAGAGCGCCAAGGGCGTGCTCCGCTCCGAGGTGGGCCGGCAGACCGGGGTCCGGTTCACGCCGACCCTGGCCTTCGTGCCGGACGCCCTCCCGGACAACGCCCGCACCATCGAGGACCTCCTCGACAAGGCGCGGGCCAAGGACGCGGAGGTGCGCCAGGTCTCCACCGGAGCGACGTACGCCGGTGAGGCCGACCCGTACCGCAAGCCCGAGGACGAGGACGACGAGGCGGACACCCCCGGCTCGACCGACAAGAACGAGGGTCCCGCCTCCGCATGACCGAGCAGACCACCACGCCGGACGGACTTGTCATCGTCGACAAGCCGTCCGGCTTCACTTCGCACGACGTCGTCGCCAAGATGCGCGGCATCGCCCGTACGCGACGCGTCGGCCACGCCGGCACGCTGGACCCCATGGCCACCGGAGTCCTGGTGCTCGGTGTCCAGCGGGCCACCAAGCTCCTGGGCCACCTCGCCCTGACCGAGAAGGAGTATCTCGGCACGATCCGGCTCGGCCAGGACACGATCACCGACGATGCCGAGGGCGAGATCATCTCGTCGGCCGACGCCTCCGAGGTGACCCGTGAGGGCATCGACGCCGGTGTCGCCGCGCTCACCGGCGCGATCATGCAGGTGCCGTCCAAGGTCAGCGCCATCAAGATCGACGGCAAGCGGTCCTACGCGCGGGTGCGCGGCGGCGAGGAGTTCGAGATCCCGGCCCGCCCGGTGACCGTCTCCTCCTTCCGTGTCTACGACGTCCGCGAGGCCGTCGCCGAGGACGGCACCCCCGTCCTCGACCTGGTCGTCTCCGTCGTCTGCTCCTCGGGAACGTACATCCGGGCGCTGGCCCGCGACCTCGGCGCCGGGCTCGGCGTCGGCGGCCATCTGACCGCGCTGCGCCGCACCCGGGTCGGCCCGTACGGCCTGGACGCGGCCCGCACCCTGGACCAGCACCAGGAGGAGCTGACCGTGATGCCGGTCGCCGAAGCGGCGGACGCGGCCTTCCCCCGCTGGGACGTCGACGAGAAGCGCGCCAAGCTGCTCCTCAACGGCGTACGGCTGGACATGCCGGCGTACCCGCCGGGGCCGGTCGCGGTCTTCGGGCCCGACGGCACGTTCCTCGTGCTCGTCGAGGAGGAGAAGGGCAAGGCCAAGAGCCTCGCCGTCTTCGCCTGACCGAGGGCCTTCGCGCCGGCCGCTGGTAGTCGACGCGCCGACCGCTTGTCGTGGAGCGGGCACCACCCCCCATCGGTGCCCGCTCCACCCTTTTCCCCTCCCCGGCACCATCCCTGCTCCCCGCAGGACACGCTTATTCACCCCATTGGACGGGCGCTCGGAGTGAACAGCGGGGGCGCGGGGGGCGCTTTCCCCGTCCACGCGCTCCGGGCGATCACCGGCGGCCTACCGTCGGACCATGGGCAGTGGGGACCGGTCGAAGCTGGTAAAAATCTGCGATCAGGCCGGCCGGCCGCGAGGAACGGGATTCGTCGCGGACGAGCGCGGCACGGTCGTCACCGCCCATCAGGCCGCCGCCTCCCCGGGCCCGCTCCTCCTGCACGGCACCGACGGCCGCACCTGCTCCGTCGCCCCCGACGACATCACCGCGCTGCCCGCCCTCGGCCTCGCCCTCCTGCGCACCGGCGGACCAGACACCCTCGACGCCGAACCGCTGCCCATCGCCGGACGCGACCACGCCGAACCCGGCGGCTACGTGGACATCGCCGCCCACGGACGGCGCGAGGCCCGGGTGCTCGGCACCACCCCCGCCACGTACACCGCACCGGACGGCGTCGGCCACCCGGTCCCCGCCGCCCTGGAGCTGGCGCTCGGCACCGACGGGCGCGACGCCCTGCGCTCCGGCGGCGCGGCCGTCGGCGGACCGGTCACCGACCCGGCCACGGGCGCGGTCCTCGGCATCCTCTGCACCACTCTCACGGCCCCGCACGAGGCGGCCGGCCTCGCCCTCCCGATCACCCGGGGCACGGACGACACCCTGGACGCCCTGCTCCGCCGCAACGCCGCCGTCGCCCCCGCTTACGGCCCCCACCTCAACCTCGCCGGGGCCCTCCAGCTCACCGCCACCTCCGTCGGCTCGGCGGACGGCCCGAAGGCCCTCACCGCCCCGGTCGAGCGCGCGGACGTCCACGCCGAGCTGGCCGCCTTCGCCGCCGGTACGGGCCTGGTCCTCGGCCTCGTCGGCCCGCCCGGCACCGGCCGCACCACCGAGCTGGCCGCCCTCGCCGCCCGCCGCGCCGACGGCGGCGCTCCCGCCCCCACGCTCTGGCTGCGCGGCGCGGACCTGCTGGCCGAGGACGTCTCGATCGCGGACGCCGCGAGCCGTACGCTCACCCGCTCCGCCCGGATCGTCACCGCGGCGGGCGCCCGCGGCGACATGAGCACCGCCACCCCGCAGCGCGTGGCCAGGCTCGCCGCCGACGCGGGGCACCCGCTCCTGGTGGTCCTCGACGGCCCCGAGGAGATGCCGCCGCTGCTGGCCCACCGGCTGGCCGACTGGACGCGCTCCACCCTCGGCTGGCTCCGCGAGAACGCCGTCCGGCTCGTCGTCGCCTGCCGCCCCGAGCACTGGGAGACGGCGGGCGCCCTCTGGCCCCGGGACGCCCTGCACCGCCCGCACCGCCCCGCCCGGCGACTGCCGCCCGCCCTCCGGCTGGCCGACCTCACCCCCGAGCAGGCCGAGAGCGCCAAGGAGGCGTACGGCATCCCGCCCACCGCGCTGGCCCCCGGCCACGACCGGCACCCGCTGACCCTGCGGCTCCTCGCCGAGGTCCGCGCCGCGCTGCCGCCGGGCGTGCCGGGCCGCCCCGACACCGAGGACGTCTTCGGCGCCCACCTCGACCTGCTGTGCGTGCGCGCCGCCGTCCGGATCGCGGCCGCCGCCGACGAGCAGCCCCGCGGCGCGGCCGTCCGCCAACTGGCCGCCCGGGTGGCGGGCCAGGTCCACGAGGCGGCCCGCCGCTGTCTGGGCCCGGGCCAGGGCGAGCTGGACCGGGCGGCGTTCGAGGAGATCTTCCCCTGGCGCACCGGCTGGGCCTCCGCCGTGCTCACCGAAGGGCTCCTCGTCCCCGCCGGGGCGGGCTACCGCTTCGCCCACGAGGAGCTCGGCGACTGGGTGCAGGGCGCCCACCTCGACCTGGACGCGGCCCTGCGCTCCCTCGTGCACCGCTGGCACCGGGGGAGCGGCGCCCCGGACCGCACCCCGCACCCCCACGACTCCGGCGAACCCCGCAGCCTCCCCGTGCCCCGGCACCGCATCGGCCCGGTGATCCAGGCGATGGTGCTCCTCGGCCGCCGCCAGGGCACCGCCGCCCTCGCGCACCGGATGGCCGACCTGATCGAGGCGCTGGACCGGCTCTGGACCGACGAGGGCCCGCGCGACGAGGACGCCGCCTGGTGGGCCGCCCACCTGCTGTGCGGCAGCCTGCTGCGGGTGCCCGACGCCCGCCCGTATCTGGGCGTCCTGCGGGTCCTCGCCGGACGCATCACCCGCCGCTCCGCCGCCCCCGAAGGGCCCGGGGACCTCGGGGCGTACGGTGAGTTCGGGCCCTGGTTCTGGCGGCGGCTCCGGCTGCCCGAAGAGGACCGGATCGACCTGCTCCGCCGGCTGGTGCCCGCCGACGGGCTGCCCCGCACCGACGGCGACGAACGCTATCTGGACGCGGTCGCCCGCCGCCTCGCCCTCGACGCCCCGGCCGTCCAGCCGCTGCTGTGCCGCTGGTTCACCGACGAACGGCCGCTGCTCGTGGGCCCCGACGCCCCGGACGTACCCCTGCGCCCCACCGTCGCCGCCGCCGCGCAGGCCCTGCTGTACGCCCGTCGCGAGCTGGACCTCGACGGCCTCACCGACGCGCTGATCGCCACCCCGCACACCCGGGCCGGGGAGCTGCTCGCCGCCCTCGCCGAGGACGAGCCCACCGCGCTCTGCCGGGCCGTCGAGCGCTGGGCCCGCGACGAGGACCGCCCGGCCCGCCGCTCCGCCGCCGCCCGCTACGCCGGACTCCTCCAGCAGCGCGTCACCGCCGAGGGCGACCGGGCCCTGCTGCGCTCCGCCGCCGAGATCCTGCTGGAGCGCCCCGAGGACGCCGGCCTGCACGCCGCTGCCCACACCCTCCTGGTCCGCGACCCGAAGGCCCGGGGCCGCCATCTCCCGGGCGCGCTGCGCGCCTTCGCCGCCGGAGACCCCCGGCTGCCCGTCGAACTGCTCGCCGAGGTGTTCCCGTCCCACCAGGAGCCGGTCCTCGCCGCTCTCCGCGCCCGCCTCTCCCACCCCGGCGACGGCGGGGGCGCGGTGCTGCGGGCCTTGGCCGGCCTCGACACGCCCGCGCTCGCGCTGCACGTCGCCGGACTCGTACGGGAGTACATCGACGCCCACCCCGACGACGGCAAACACGCCGCCGAGTACGTCGACCTCCGCCTGGAGCACGGCCCGGCCGCCCGCGCCCTCCTGCTGCCGCTGGTCACCGGGCTGCTGAGGGACCGCCCCGCACCACCCCCCGTGCGCGCCGCGCTCGCCGCCGTCCTCGCCGGGCCGGGCAGCGCGGACTCCCGGCCGCTGCGGGCCGAGCTGCTGGAGGTCCTGCTGGAGTTCGAGCAGACTACCGGCCGCGACCCGGACGTCCTGGAAGCCCTGCTCCGGGCCGCCGCCCGGGGCTCGGAGCGCCGCCCCGAGGTCCGTACCCGTGCCCTCGTCCACCGCACCGGCATGCTGCTGGTCCGCACGCCCGAAGGCGCCGCCCGCTTCGACCGGGGCCTCGTCGAGTGCGCCCGCGACGTGCCCGGCTTCGCCGCCCTCGTCACCCGCTGGCTGGCCGACGCCCCCGAGGAGTGGGCGGCGGTCGTGGGCCCGAGCGCCCGGCGCACGGTGGAGGCGTTGGAGACATCACGTCCCTCCGTGCCGATGCCGATGCAGGCGGCGGGACGTGAGCATGGCAGTCTTAGACCTGCGTAATCGACATACACACGTACACAGGTTCGGGCGAGGAGCGGTCACAGTGCAGCGCTGGCGTGGCTTGGAGGACATCCCCCAGGACTGGGGACGCAGCGTCGTCACCATCGGCTCCTACGACGGCGTGCACCGCGGACACCAGCTGATCATCGGCCGGGCCGTCGAGCGCGCCCGTGAGCTGGGCATCCCGTCGGTCGTCGTCACCTTCGACCCGCACCCCAGCGAGGTCGTCCGCCCCGGCAGCCACCCGCCGCTGCTCGCCCCGCACCACCGCCGCGCGGAACTGATGGGCGAGCTGGGCGTGGACGCGGTGCTGATCCTGCCGTTCACCGCCGAGTTCTCGAAGCTGTCGCCCGCCGACTTCATCGCGAAGGTCCTCGTCGACCGCCTGCACGCCAAGGCCGTCATCGAGGGCCCCAACTTCCGCTTCGGCCACAAGGCCGCGGGGAACGTCGCGCTGCTGACCGAGCTGGGCGCCACCTACGACTACACCGTCGAGGTCATCGACCTGTACGTCACCGGCGAGGCGGGCGGCGGACAGCCGTTCTCCTCCACGCTCACCCGCCGTCTGATCGCCGAGGGCGATGTCGCCGGGGCCGCCGAGATCCTCGGCCGTCCGCACCGGGTCGAGGGCATCGTGGTGCGCGGCGCGCAGCGCGGCCGGGAGCTGGGCTTCCCCACGGCCAACGTCGAGACCCTGCCGCACACCGCGATCCCCGCCGACGGCGTGTACGCCGGCTGGCTGGAGGTGGCCGGCGAGTCGATGCCCGCCGCGATCTCGGTCGGCACGAACCCGCAGTTCGACGGCACCGAGCGGACGGTGGAGGCGTACGCCATCGACCGCGTCGACCTCGACCTCTACGGGCTGCACGTGGCCGTCGACTTCCTCGCCTACGTCCGCGGCATGCTGAAGTTCGACTCGATCGACGACCTCCTGGTCGCCATGGCAGCCGATGTGAAGCGCTCCAGCGAGCTGACCGCCGCGTACGACCGCACCCACTGACGCACGGGCCGGCCGTGCGTTCCGCCCCGGGACGACGGATGCTGGCAGGGTGCGCGACATCCTGCCCGACCTCCGCTCCCGGTGCGCCGACGGCGTCCCCTTCGCCCTGGCGACCGTCGTCGCCGTGCACGGCAGCGCGCCCCGGGACCCCGGCGCCGTCATGGCCGTCGACGCGGCGGGCGCGGTGGTGGGCAGCGTCTCCGGGGGCTGCGTCGAGGGCGATCTGTACGAGGTGGCCCGCGAGGTCCTGGCCGGTGCGGGGCCGCGCGTGGTGACGTACGGGATCAGCGACGACGAGGCGTTCGGTGTCGGGCTGACGTGCGGCGGCACGATCGAGGTCCTGGTGCGCGCGTACGTCTCCCCAGCCGAACTGGCGGATCTCGCCGCTCTCCTGGACCTGATCGCCGACGACCGGCCGGTGGCCGAGGCGACCGTCCTGTCCGGCGCGGCGGAGACCGGGGCCCGCCTGGTGGTCCGCCCCTCCGACGCCGGGCCCGCCACCGGCACGCTCGGCTCCGAGGGGCTCGACGCGGCCGTCACCGACGACGCCCGGGGCCTGCTGGCCCAGGGCCACACGGCAATCCAGTGGTACGGGGCGCACGGCCAGCGCCGGATGCAGGAGGTGGCCGTCTTCATCCGGACGTACGCCCCGCCGCCCCGCATGCTCGTCTTCGGGGCGATCGACCACGCGGCCGCCACCGCCCGCATCGGCTCGTTCCTCGGCTACCGGGTCACCGTCTGCGACGCCCGCCCCGCCTTCGCCACCCGGGAACGCTTCCCCACGGCCGACGAGGTGGTGCGCGCATGGCCGCACACCTACCTGGAGTCCACCGAGGTCGACGCCCGCACGGTGATCTGCGTACTCACCCACGATCCGAAGTTCGACGTCCCCCTGCTCCTCGCGGCCCTGCGCACGCCCGCCGCGTACATCGGCGTCATGGGCAGCCGCCGCACCCACCACGACCGGCTCGCCCGGCTGCGCGAGGCCGGGGCCGACGAGGCGGCGCTCGCCCGCCTGGCCTCACCCGTGGGCCTCGACCTCGGAGCCCGTACGCCGGAGGAGACGGCGGTCTCCATCACCGCCGAGGTCATCCAGCACCGCTGGGGCGGAACGGGACGGCCCCTGGGGGAGCTGACGGGGGCGATCCACCACGGCGAAACGTCATGACACCGTCCTCGCACCGTCCCGAGCCGCCTCCTCCCGTTGTGCGCCGTTCTCGCGGGGGCGGTCCATGGCCCGCCACTCCGGCCGCAGCCCGGCCAGGGTGGTGGTGAGGAAGTAGGCGGCCCCGCAGACGAGGAGCACCGGAGTCAGCCCGGCGGCCGTCACCGCAGCCCCGGCGAGGAGCCCGCCGAGCGGGATGCCGGACCAGGACAGCGAGTCCCCGAGGGCGTTGACCCGGCCCAGCATCCGGCGCGGCACCCGCTCGACGAGAACGGCACCCAGCACGGGGTTGATGAACCCGGCCCCGAAACCGCTGACCGCGAAGACCGCCAGCACCACGCCCAAGGGGGCGTCCAGCGCGAGGACCAGGAACCTCGGGGCCCCGCCCAGCAGGAACCCGATGAGGAACACCGCTCTGCGGGGCAGCCGGTGGGCGGCCATGGCCGCGATGAGGCTCCCGCCGACCGCGGCGGCCCCCATCGCCGTGCTGGTGAGGCCGATCGCCGCCGGGCCGTTCCCCGACTCCTCGGCCCAGACAGGGACCATGAGGGTGGTCAGCGCCGCGTCCAGCAGGTTGGTGATCCCGACCACGACGATGACGGCGAGGAGCAGCGGATCACCGCGCAGGAAGGTGAAGCCCTCGCCGAACCGCCGCCAGTAGCCCGGCTCCTGGGCGTCTGCAGGGGCCGACGGGTCCACGACAGGACGCCCCGTGCCGCGCGGCAGCGCGACGGCGACGATCACCGAACCGAGCACGAAACAGCCCGCGTTGACGACCAGACCGGTCATGGGGCCGAGCAGCGCCACCAGGGCGCCGCCCGCCGCCGGGCCGACGGTGGAGGCGAGCCGCTCGATCACGCCGGACAGGCCCATGGCCCGCTCCAGAGGGGTTCCGGCGCGCTCGGCGGCCTCCGGGACCATGACCTCTTTCGCCAGGTCGCCCGGGCCGCGCGCCGCCCCGATCAGCGCGACCAGGCCGAGCAGGACGGGGAAGGAGAGCTGGTCCAGGGTGTGCAGCACGGGGATCGCCGCGGCGGCGGCCGCGCTCACCAAATCCGTGGTCCAGGAGACGGTCCGGGGGCCCGTCCGGTCCACCAGCGGGCCGGACAACGCCTTGACCAGGACGTACGGTGCCATCTCGCAGAAGGCGACCAGCCCGGTCCGGGTGGCGCTGCCCGTGGTGACGAGGACGAACCAGGGCAGGGCGATCAGGGAGATCCGGGTGCCGGTGACGGAAGCGGCGATGGCGGCCAGAACCCCGGCCAGCGGCCGTAAGGACCGCCGGCCCGGTATGGCAGGCCCTTCCTGCGTCACGGCGCCTCCTCTGCCGGGGCGGACGTGTTCAGCTCGGGCAGGATGTGCGTGATGAGGCCGACGCGCTCGGCACCCGCCGGCGCGGTCGCCGCGTTCTCCGGGGTGTCCCGCCGGTAGCGGCCGATGACGTCCCCCAACTCCTGGTAGAGCGCTGCGGTTTCCTCGGGGGTGAGCCGCAGCACCCAGTCGCTCAGGTCGAATCGCTCCCGCCAGACGCGGGGCATCGTCTGCAACTCGTTGAGCGTCTGCTGGGCCCGCAGCGCGTAGAGGGAGGCGACGGACTGCTGGTACGCGAGGGCGGCTTCCGGCTCCCGCTCGGCCAGCTCCGGGTCGTTGAACCAGGTCGTCCGGTGCACCGAACGCCACCAGCGCTCACGGGCGTTGCCGCGCTCGGTGTCCTCCTCGACGAAGCCCGCCGCGCCGAGCTGACGCAGGTGGTAGCTGGCCGTACCGGAGTTCACCCCCAGCCGCTCCGCGAGCCGGGTGGCCGTGGACGGGCCGTGCTTCCGCAGCAGCCCGACCACCTGCACACGGACCGGATGCGCCATGGCGCGCAGCCCTTTGGCGTCGAGGACGACCGATCCCTCGTCCAGTGAGGGGTCGTCGGAAGGGCGTGGGGTGTGGTCAGTCATGCGGCAGACTGTAGACCGCAAAGAGTTATTCGCAAAGGGCTCTTCGCGAAGAAGTCTTTGCGGTTTCCCGCGATGGGGGTGTCAGTGCACGCTGACCGATGAGTTTCGCGAAGCGCGGCGGTCATCATCCGCGGGACCGCCGGAAGGCGCGCGTCCGTACCGAAGGAGACGCCGTGGCCAAGCTCATCTACTCCATGATCACCTCGCTCGACGGCTACACCGAGGCAGCCGAGGGCGGCATCGGCACCGGGGCGGCCGAGGATCCGGAGGTCCACACCTTTGTCAACGACCTCTTCCGGCCGGTCGGCACCTACCTCTACGGCCGGCGCATGTACGAGACGATGGTCTACTGGGAGACCGCGCTCGACGAGCCGGACCAGCCCCCGCACATCGCGCAGTACGCCCGCGACTGGCAGGCCGCGGAGAAGGTCGTGTACTCCACGACGCTCGACGCGGTCTCCAGCGCGAAGACCCGGATCGAGCGGTCCTTCGACCCGGACGCGGTGCGCCGGCTCAAGGACGAGGCGGACGCCGACCTCACCGTCGACGGCCCGAACCTCGCGGCTCAGGCCATCGCGGCAGGTCTGGTGGACGAGTACCACCTGTTCATCACCACGAGCGTGGTCGGCGGCGGCAAGCGGTTCTTCCCCGACGGCGTACGCCTCGACCTCGAACTGGTCGAGGAGCGCGCCTTCGCCGCGAGCGGGCTGATCTACGCCCGCTACCGGACCCGCTGAGGTCCACCGGCCTCAGGTCATCGGTGCGTCGCCGGACCCGCCTCCGCCCTCCCCGGCGCACGCCGCCGCCCAGTGGCACGCCACCTGGGCGTCCCCACCCCCGTTCAGCACCGGCAGATCCACCGTGCGGCAGGCCTCGGCCACCCCCGCCCGCTCCGCCTCGCCCGAGGCCAGCACCTGGCAGCGGACGTGGAACCGGCAGCCGGAAGGCACCTTCGAAGGGTCCGGCGGCTCGCCCGCCAGCACCACCGGTTCGCCCTCCGCCTCGGGGAGGACGGACAACAGGGCCCGGGTGTACGGGTGCTGAGGAGCCGTGAGCAGTTGCTCCACCGGGCCCGTCTCGACGATCCGGCCCAGATACATCACCGCCACCCGGTCCGCGATGTTCCAGGCGAGCCCCAGGTCATGGGTCACCACCAGCGCCGAGAGCCCCAGCTCGTCCCGCAGGCGCAGCAGGAGCGCCAGGATCTCGCCCCGGACCGACGCGTCCAGCGAGGCCACCGGCTCGTCGGCCACGATCAGCTCCGGCTCCAGCACCAGCGCCCCGGCGATCACGACCCGCTGGCGCTGACCGCCCGACAGTTCGTGCGGGAAGCGCAGGAAGAACCGCTCCGGCGGGCGCAGGCCCGCCCGGGACAGGGCGTCCGAGACGGCCGCCCGCTCGTCACCCGCGTACCCGTGGATGCGCAGGCCCTCGGCCACCGCGTCGTACACCGTGTGCCGGGGGTTGAGCGAGCCGCTCGGGTCCTGGAGGACCAGCTGCACGCGTTTGCGGTACGCCTTGAGCGCCCGGCCCGCGTAGTCGAGCGGGGCGCGGCCGAAGGTGACCCGCCCGGAGGTGGGCGGGACCAGGCCGAGCAGGGACCGGGCCAGCGTCGTCTTGCCGCAGCCGGACTCGCCGACCAGCGCGACGATCTCGCCGGGCCGGATGTCCAGGTCGACGCCGTCGACGGCCCGGGCGGTGGCGGCCCCGCGCCGGCCGGGGAACGCGACCTTCAGCTCCTCGGCGCTGAGGAGGGGCGCCGTGCTGACGAGGGGCGAGGGCGTGGTGCTCACGAGGTGCTCCTTGCTTCGTCGTCCCCGGGCTGTGCGGCGTCCGCGTGTGCGCCCTTGGCGTCCGGCCTTGCCCCGTCCGCGTGTGCGTCCTTGGCATCGGGATGCGCGCCGTCCGGGTGTGCGCCGTCCACGTCCACCAGGACACAGGCCGCCCGGCGCTCGGCCCCGGCGTCCCGCAGCTCCTGGTCCTCGGTGTCGCAGACGTCCAGCGCCACCGGGCACCGCGGATGGAACGTACAGCCGCCCGGCAGCGCGGCCGGATCCGGCGGGTCGCCCGGCAGTCCGCGCGGGGCGTGCCGGGACGACAGGTCCCCGATCCTCGGGAACGCGGCGGAGAGGGCCTTGCCGTACGGGTGACGGGCGTCCGTGTACACCTGACGCGCCGGGCCCTCCTCCACGACCCGCCCCGCGTACATCACCGAGAGCCGGTCGCAGGTGTCGGCCAGCACCGCCAGATCGTGGCTGATCATGATCAGGCCGACGTTCTGGTCGGACACCAGCTGCTCGATCAGGCGCAGGATCTGCGCCTGGATCATCACGTCCAGCGCGGTCGTCGGCTCGTCCGCCACGATCAGCCGCGGATCGCAGGCGAGCGCCATCGCGATCATCACACGCTGGCGCTGCCCGCCGGACAGCTCGTGCGGATACGCCTGCGCGCGGGCGGCGGGCAGGCCCACCTGTTCGAGCAGCTCACCGGCGCGCCTGCGGGCGGCGGCCGGGGTGGCCTTGCTGTGCAGCAGGAGGGGCTCGGCGATCTGGTCCCCGACCCGGTGCACCGCGTTCAGCGAGTGCATCGCGCCCTGGAAGACGATCGACGCTCCCGCCCAGCGGACCGCCCGCAGACGGCCCCACTTCATGGTGAGGACGTCCTCGCCGTCGAGCAGGATCTCGCCCGTCAGCTTCGCCGTCGCGGGCAGGAGGCGGAGCAGCGCCAGGGCCAGGGTGGACTTCCCGCAGCCGGACTCCCCGGCGATGCCGAGCTTCTGCCCGGCCTCGACCCGTAGATCGACCCCCCGGACGGCGGGGACGGCGTCGGCCCCGCCGCCGTAGGTGACGGTCAGGTTCCGCACCTCAAGGAGCGGGGGTTCGCCGACCGGGTCCGACAGGCCGGGCGATCCTGACGGGTCCGGGTTCGGCGTGGTGGTCGTGGTCGTGGCGGTCAACGGGACACCCCCAGCTTGGGGTTGAGCACGGACTCGATGGTGCGGCCGCACAGCGTGAAGGCGAGGGCGACCACGGCGATGGCGAGTCCGGGCGGAGCGAGGTACCACCAGTTGCCGGAGCTGACCGCGCCGGCCTCGCGGGCGTCCTGGAGCAGACCGCCCCAGGAGACGATCGTGGGATCGCTGAGTCCGAGGAAGGCGAGGGTCGCCTCGGTGAGGATGGCGGTGGAGATCACCAGCGTGGTCTGCGCCAGCACCAGCGGCATGACGTTGGGCAGGACGTGCCGCGACATGATGTGGCCGTGGCCGCCGCCGAGCGCCCGCGAGCGCTCGATGTACGGGCGCGACTCGACGGACAGCGTCTGGGCGCGGACCAGCCGGGCGGTCGTCGGCCAGGTCGTCACGCCGATCGCCAGGATCGTCGTCCAGATCGACCGGGAGAGGACCGTGGCCAGGGCGATGGCCAGCACGAGGGTCGGCATCACCAGGAACCAGTCCGTCACCCGCATGATGACGGTGGCGTACCAGCCCTTGAAGTGGCCCGCGGTGATCCCGATCAGCGTGCCGATCGCCACCGAGAGGAACGCGGCGAGCAGCCCGACCGTCAGCGACACGCGCGTGCCCCACAGCATCAGGGCCAGCAGGCTGCGCCCGAACTGGTCGGTCCCGAGCGGGAATGCACCGCTCGGCTCCTCCAGCGGGCCGCCCGGGGCGTTCGTCACGCTCTGCGAGTCGGCCCCGACCAGCAGCGGGGCGGTCAGCGCCAGCAGGGCGATCACCGCGAGCACGGCGAGCCCGACGAGGCCGGCGCGGTGCGTGCGGTACTGCCGCCAGAAGCGGGTCACCGCCTGCCGCCGCCGGGCCCGGGTCAGGGCGCGGGGGCTCTGTGCCGGTACCTCCCCGGGGGGCTTGGGGGCGTCCGGCTCCCGCGGTTCGGAGGGCTTCTCCATCGACGTCGTCATCGGCCCACCCGGGGATCGAGCAGCGGATAGATCACATCGGCGAGGGTGTTCATCAGGATCACCGCGGCGGCGAACACGAAGAACAGCGCCTGCACCAGCGGCAGGTCGGGCACGCTCAGCGCCTGGTAGAACAGACCGCCGAGGCCCGGCCAGGAGAACACCGTCTCCACCAGGATCGCCCCCGCCACCGTCGTACCGAGGTTGACGAAGAGCAGGGTGACGGTGGGCAGCATCGCGTTCGGCACGGCGTGCCTGCGGCGTACGAGGTCGTCGCGCAGCCCCTTGGCGCGGGCAGTGGTCAGATAGTCGCTGCCCATCTCGTCCAGCAGCGAGGAGCGCATCACCAGCAGGGTGCGCGCGTACTCCACGGCGACCAGCGTGACGACGGGCAGCACCAGGTGGTGGGCGATGTCCAGCACCCGGGCGAAGCCCTCGGTGTTGCCGGACTCCATACCGCCGGTCGGGAACATCCCGGGGATCGGGCCGATACCCACCGACAGGGTGATGATGAGGAGCAGGCCGAGCCAGAACGAGGGCACCGAGTACAGCGTCAGCGCGAGGGCCGTGTTGGCCCGGTCCCCGGCGCTGCCGTTGCGCCACGCGGAGCGCGCGCCCAGCCAGATGCCGAGCAGCGTGTAGATGACGAAGGCGGTGCCGGTCAGCAGCAGGGTGGCGGGCAGCGCCTCGGTGATCTTGTCGACGACCGGGGCGCGGAACTGGTACGACGTACCGAAGTCGCCGGTCAGCGCCTTGCCGCAGTACTGCGTGAACTGCTGCCACAGCGGCAGGTCGAGCCCGAACTCACGGCGCATCGCCGCGATCTGTTCGGTCGACACCTGACGGCCGCCGGTCATCTGCTTGACCGGGTCGCCGGGGATCAGCCGGAAGAGGAAGAAGCTGGTGACGAGGACGGCGAAGAGGGAGACGGCCGCCCCGGCGAGCTTGCCCGCCGCGTAGCGGGCGTAGGCGGCCGTACTGCGGGAGCGCGGGGAGCGGGCCGATGGCCCGGCCGGAGCCGGGCCGCCGGATTCGGTGCTCTCCACGCCCGCCGCGCCCTTCAGCAGGGCGGGGGTGCTTTCTGAGCTCATGGACTATTCACGGTCTTCCGCGGTGGAGCGGCGACGCATGGCGAACAGCAGTCCGCCACCGGCGAGGACGACGACGGCGATCCCGATCCCGACGAGCACCCCGGTGGAGGAGCCACCGGAGTCGGAGGAACCGGACGAGGAGGCCCCGGCGGCCGGGACCGCCGACCACCAGCTCCAGTAACCGTCCTGGCCGTAGATGTTGCCCGCGGCCGACGGCATGGTGGTGATGGACTCGATGTGGTCGGTGCGGTAGGCCTCGACGGCATTCGGGTACGCCATGACGTTCATGTACCCGGTGTCGTACAGCCGCGACTCCAGTTGCTTGACCAGATCCGCCCGCTTGGCGGGGTCGTACTCCGCCAGTTGCTTCTTGTAGAGCTCGTCGTACTGCTTGTCGCAGATGAAGTTGTCGGTCGCGGCCGACTCCTTCGCCTTGGACGGCAGGGCGGCGCAGGTGTGGATGGAGAGGACGAAGTCGGGGTCGGGGTTGACGGACCAGCCGTCGAAGGCGAGGTCGTACTCACCGGCGTACCAGGGGTCGGAGACGTTGTCGAGGCAGTCGACCTTCAGCCCGATGCCCTGCTCGCCCCACCATTCCTGGAGGTACTTGCCGATCGCCTTGTCGTTGGGGTCGGTGGCGTGGCAGAGGATACGGAAGTCGAGCGGCTTGCCGTCCTCGCCGACGCGCTTGCCCTGGCCGTTCTTCTTGTACCCGGCCTCGTCGAGGAGGGAGGCCGCCTTCGCCGGGTCGTAGGCGAGCTTCTGGCCGTCCGCCGGCTTCCAGAAGTAGTCGCCGAAGCGCGGCGGGATGTACCCCTCGCCCTCGACGGCGTGGCCCTGGAAGACCTTGTCGATGATGGTCTTGCGGTCGACCGCCATGAACAGCGCGTGCCGCACCTTCTGGTCCAGCAGCGCCGGGTGCCCGTCGCCGAACTTCTGCCCGTCCTTCGTCCGCGCCCCGGGGTTGACGGCGAGCGCGAAGAAGCGGCGGCCCGGGGCGTCGTTCACCTTGATGTCCGGGGCGTTCTTCAGCGAGGCGGACTGGGCGGGGGTGAGGCTCGGGCTGCCCGCGACGAAGGAGACCTCACCCTTGCGCAGGGCGGCCACGGCCGCGTCCTGGTCCTTGTAGTAGCGGAAGACCAGCTCGTCGAACTTGGGCGACCCGCGCCAGAAGTCCTTGTTGGCCTTCAGCTTCACATAGCTGTCGACCTTGTAGTCCGTCAGGATGAACGGACCGTTCCCCACGACGGGGAAGTCCTTGTCGTTGTTGAACTTCGAGAAGTCGCCGACCTTCTCCCACACGTGCCTGGGGACGATCGGGACGTCGAGCGCGGCCATCGTGGCCTGCGGCTCCTTGAGCGTGATGACCAGCTTGTCCTTGCTGGGGGCGGTCACCTTCTCGAAGTTGCCGACGAAGCTGCCGTTGGAGGTGGCCGCGCCCTCGTCGGTCATCATCTTGTTGAACGTCCAGGCCGCGTCCTCGGCGGTGGCCTGCTGCCCGTCGGACCACTTCGAGTCCGAGCGGATCGTGTACGTCCACGTCAGCTTGTCCGCCGAGGGCTCCCAGGCGGTGGCCAGACCCGGGATCGCCTTGTTGTCCTTGGGGTCGTAGTTGGTGAGGTAGTCGTACATCAGCCGGTGGATGCTCGTGCTGACGAGCCGCTGTGCCAGGAACGGGCTGAGGGAGTCGACGCTCTGTGCGACGGCGACCGTGAGCGTCGTCTTCCCGTCGTCGGCGCGGGCCTCGGAGGGCGCGGGCGCGAGCGGGTTGCCCGGGACGACGGACCCGGCGGCGAGCGCCAGGGCGGCCGCTCCGGAGGCCAGCAGGAGGCGTAGGCGTCGGCGTGGCCGGACGGAGTGGTGAGGAACTCTTGTGACCATGGACGGTGACCTCGCGTCATTACTCGCTGAAGAAGGCGGGTAGATCTCTGGTTCGCCAGTTGGTGAAGCGAAGGTCTATCAGCGGTGGTCGAGGCTCGTCAACGGTGTGTCAAACCGCGTGTGGGCTGCGGGAATGCGGAAGGGCTCGCACCGCGTGAGCGATGCGAGCCCTCATTGGTCTAAACCACTTCGGCCGTTTCGGCGGCCCTGCCGCAGGCCTACTGCTGCGGCGCCGGCGGCGGCTGCGGAGGCGTCTGCTGCCACCCGGCCGGAGGGACGGGACCCTGCAGATCGGGCTGGCCTGCCGGGTTGGCCGGTCCGCCCTGCTGCTCCGGCTGCCCCTGCTGCGGCACACCGGCACCGGGTGTACCGGGCCCGGCCTGCGGGGGAGGCGACTGCTGCCACCCGTTCTGAGGTCCGCCCGGCGCCGCCTGAGGCGGGTAGGGGGCCTGGGGCACCCCCGGCTGACCGGCCGCCTGATATCCCCCGTACGGCGGCTGCCCACCGTAGGGCTGACCGCTGTAGGGCTGCGGCTGGCCCGGCTGGGGCTGCGGCTGGCCGGGGTGCTGAGGCTGCTGGCCCGGCTGGGGCCCTGCGGCGTAGGGCTGGCCGGGGCCGGGCTGCTGCGGCATGTACGGCTGCTGACCGGGCATCGGCTGCCCTGGGATCTGCTGTCCGGCTCCGGGCTGGCCGGGGATCTGCTGGCCGGGGATCGGCTGTCCTGCCGCGGGCTGTCCGGGCTGGCCGGGGCCGCCCGGCTGGCCGGGCATCGGCTGGCCCTGGCCCGGGTAGCCCTGCTGGCCGGGCAGGGGCGGGGCGTACTGCGGCGGCGGGTTCTGGCCGTCCGCGGTCCACAGTCCCTGCTGCTGCTGGGCGCGGGCGAAGTCCTCGGCCACCAGGGCCGAGAGGTGGAAGTACGCCTCACGGGTCTTGGGCCGCATCATGTCCAGGTCGACCTCGGCGCCCGCTGCCAGGTGCTCGTCGAACGGCACGACGACGACGCCGCGGCAGCGCGTCTCGAAGTGCTGCACGATGTCGTCCACCTTGATCATCTTGCCGGTCTCGCGGACACCGGAGATGACGGTGAGCGAACGCTGCACCAGGTCCGCGTACCCGTGCGCCGAGAGCCAGTCCAGCGTCGTGGAGGCGCTGGAGGCGCCGTCGACCGAGGGGGTCGAGATGATGATCAGCTGGTCGGCGAGGTCGAGGACCCCGCGCATCGCGCTGTAGAGCAGCCCGGTGCCCGAGTCGGTGAGGATGATCGGGTACTGCTTCCCGAGCACCTCGATCGCGCGCCGGTAGTCCTCGTCGTTGAACGTCGTCGAGACGGCCGGGTCCACGTCGTTGGCGATGATCTCCAGACCGGAGGGCGCCTGCGAGGTGAACCGGCGGATGTCCATGTACGAGTTGAGGTACGGGATCGCCTGGACCAGGTCGCGGATGGTCGCCCCGGTCTCGCGGCGGACGCGGCGGCCCAGCGTGCCGGCGTCCGGGTTGGCGTCGATGGCGAGGATCTTGTCCTGCCGCTCGGTGGCCAGCGTCGAACCGAGGGCGGTGGTCGTGGTGGTCTTGCCCACGCCGCCCTTGAGGCTGATGACGGCGATGCGGTAGCAGGACAGCACCGGCGTGCGGATCAGGTCCAGCTTGCGCTGCCGCTCGGCCTCCTCCTTCTTGCCGCCCAGCTTGAACCGGGAGGCGGCGGAGGGGTTCCGGCTGCTCTTGGCCTTCTGCTTGCCCCGCACCAGCCGGTCGGAGGAGAGCTCGACGGCCGCGGTGTACCCGAGCGGGGCGCCCGGCACGGACCGCTCGCGCTGGTCGTGCGCGACCGGGGTGGGCCAGGCGCCGCCCGCACGCGGGTCGACGGGCTGCTGCTGATGCGGCTGGGGCTGGGCCTGTGCCGGGGGCTGGCCGTGAGCGGGGGGCTGGGGCTGGCCTTGGGCCTGGGGCTGTGCCTGGGGCTGTGCCTGGGGCTGTGCCTGGGCTTGGGGCTGCTGGCCGTACGCCTCCGGCTGCTGCGGGGCGACGGGCGCGGGGAGGTTCGGGGCGCCCTGGGCGGGGAAAGGCGCGGGGGGCTGCTGGCCCTGCTGCTGGCCGGGCTGACCCGGTTGGCTGGGCTGCGGGAAGCCGTAACCGCCCTGCGGCGGGAAGCCGTAACCGCCCGCGCCCTGGGGGGCCTGGGGGTGGGCCTGCGGGGGCAGCGGTGCGCCCGGGGCCTGACCGGGGAACGGCTGCTGGTGTGCCGGCTGGGGTGCCTGCGGCGGCTGGGCCGCCGGGCCCGGCTGCGGGAAGCCGTAGCCCCCGGGCGGCTGGTTCGCCGGGGCGGCACCGGGCCACTGCGCCGCGGGCTGCGGTGCGGAGGGCGCCGGAGCGGCGGGCTGGAACGCGGGCGGCAGGGGCGGCAGCGCGCCGCCCTGCGCGGGCGGCGACCACGGCACCGGTGCTGCGGCGGCCTGCGGGGCGTCGGGGGCGGGCGGTGGCGCGTCCTGGGGCGGCGCGTCCTGAGGCGCGGCATCCTGCGGTACGACGTCCTGCGGGTCCGCGTCCGTAACGGCGGCGTCGGGGCCGGCGGGCGCACCGTCGGCGCCCGGAGTTTCGTTGGTGCCGGTCGCGTCGTGGACTTCCGCGCCTGCGGAGCCCGCGTCCGAGGCGGGAGAGGCCGACGGCTCGGAGGACGTACCGGACGGGGACATACCGGACGAGGGCGTACCGGACGGGGACGTACCGGACGAGGGCGTACCGGACAGGGAGGCGGCCTCGGAGTCCGTACCGGACGAGGCCGGGGCGTTGCCCTCTGCAGCCTTCTCGTCCTTCTCGTCGCTCTGCGCCCCGGCCGTGGACGCCGCCGCGGCCTCCGCCTCGCGCTCCGCGATCTCCCGCTTCAGCGCGGCGGGCGAGAACCGCATCGTCGCGCCGCTCTCCACATCGCCACCGCCGAACGGACCGGCATCCGCGCTCTCCGCGGTCGGAGCGACGGGGGCGACCGGAGCCGGAGCGGCCGGAGCCTGCGCCTGCGGCGTCTCCGGAGCGGCGGGCGCGGCCGGGGCCTCCTCGGCCGAGGGGACAACCGGCTCGGCGGGCGCCGACGGAGGGGTGGGCGCCGGTGGTGCCGGCGCCCAGTTGGGCTCGAAGCCGCCGGGCGTCGCCGACAGGTCGGGCGAGGACACAGGTGCCCCGACCGGCGGCGGAGGGGGAGCCAGATGTGAGCCCGCTCCTCCCGACGAGTCCCCTGCCGCGTTCTGCGTGTACCAGGCGGGAGGGGTGTAGTCGATGGTGAACTCACCCGTCATCTCGGCGGGATCCGCGTCGGACGACTCGTCGACGGGCAGGTCCCATCCGCCGCGGATCTCGTCCCGATCGCCGTTCACTTTGCCTCCTGGTGTGGTCGAGCACCCTTGTGCCGTGGTGGGTGGGGGCGACCGTTCCCGATGTGCCGGTCCGCCCGGCTCTCCCCCTGTGCGACGCGCATCACCTGCTCGCAGGTTTCTTCTGCCGCGCCCCACCCACCCTAATCGCCATCCGGTGAACTCAGGCAGGGCGTAGGGCACGGCAAAACCCGCCCCACGGGCCCCGTGTCACGGCCCGGTGAACCAGGTGTGAGGGAAGGGCGGTCGCGAGGCGGGCATTTACGGCCATACACGCACAGGGGAGAAGGGGGGAAGGTCACTTCGGCGGCCGTCCACCACCCGCGCCCCGCGCCCCCGAGGCGACGAAAGCGCCCGACGCGGGACCTACGTGAGGTCGAACTCACCGTCGCGAGCGCCCAGGACGAACGCCGTCCACTCCGCCTCCGTGTACCGCAGGACGGTGTCCGGGTCCAGCGAGGAGCGCATGGCGACACCGCCGCCCGGCAGATGCGCGATCTCGACGCGCTCCTCGGCCTCCTCGGTACCCGGGGCACTGAGCCAGGTCACATCGGAGATGTCGAGAGCGTAGAGCTCGTCCTTTTCCTGCTGGGTGCCCATGACTGGCGTCCCTTCGATCGAGCGGATTCGGTGCGTGGTCCATGTTCCCCGGTGACAGGGGAGTCCCTGGGCCGAACGGGACAGGAGGACGGGAACGGCAGGAGAAGAACGGGAACGGCAGGAGGAGAACGGGGCGGGAATCAGTCCATCCGACGGGCTGTGCCCAGCAGTCCGGTCTCGGCGTCGGTCGGGTTCGTCATCACCCAATGGTGTTCCCGCCCCGCGACCCAGAGGGTGACCCCGTCCGCCAGCGTGGGCAGTGCCTCGTACTCGGCCCGCGCGAGCCCCAGGATCCGGCCGATCTGCTCGGCCTCGCCCGGGGAGACCCGCTGGACGCCCACCAGCGCCGAGGACCGCATCAACCGCGGTGCGACGGGGCTCAGATAGGGGAGCAGCGTCAGCACGGACTGCCACGGCGAGGACACCACCCGGCCACGCGGCGGCCGCATGCCGCAGTCCCGTACGACGACCACGGGGCTGCCCACGGTCGCGCCCGTCGGCGGAACGCGGCCCACGTCGTACAGGGACACGCACTCAAGACCGGCGCCCGCCGCCTGGGCGAGCGTCGTCCAGGCCTGGACGCGACCGGTCTCGACCGCCACCCGGGCGCCGGTGCCCGCCGCCCGCAGCGCCAGGACCTGCGCCGTCCACAGCCCGCCGATCAACGTGACGTCGTACGGCACCGGGCGATGGAACCCGATCAGCTGCGGCTTGTTGTTCGCGTCGTTGCCGATGATCACGCCGTCGTCGCCCACCGGCAGCGACAACGCGCCCAGATGGTCCGCGGGTACGGTGTGACCCGCGTGGCGGGGGCCGCGCAGCCCGCGCCGGGGCTCGGTCCGGTTGCTCACTGTGCGCCTCCCAGCGGGAGCGTGGCCAGGACACCCGGCAACTGCTCGCGGTCCAGCCGTACCAGACCCACCTTGGCGTGCCGGGCGGCCTGCTCCAACGTCCTTCTCACCCCGATGAGTTCGGTGTCCGAACCGCCGGTGACCCGCACATGGCCGGCCACGCTCGTCGAGCCCTGGCGCGCCCCGCGGCGCACCGTCAGGCTGAACGTCGTCGCGTACGCGGACACCGACGTCAGCAGCGCGACCAGTTGCGGCAGCGGCGTCGCGCCCCGCCCCAGCTCGGGCCAGCGGTCCACCGCGTACGTCGTGTGCCAGCGGTCGTCGCACCGCCAGACCCGCGACGTCTCCATGGTGCGCCGCTGCGGTGCGGCGTCCGGGCGGCCCGCCCGCCCCGACAGGATGGGATTGGCACACGCCGAGGTGGCCACCGCGGAGTTCAGCTCGTCCTGGTCCAGCACCGCGGCCTGGAAACCGGCGCCCGTGATCCGGCTCGCGACATGGTCGGCGACCCGCACCAGGCAGCGCTGCGCCCCCTCGACACCGCCGCCGCGCGCCTCGATGGCCTCACGGCACAGCTCCGGATCCAGTTTCACCGCAACCCAGGTCATCCGCAGGGCGGGCGCACCGGTCTGGTCCTGCAGCGGCGCGTACGAGAGCCGGGCCACCGACTGCTGCGGCAGATGAGGGGCCGGCGCACACCGCACCTGCTGCACCAACTGCGCCGACTCCACCACGATGTCGTCCACCGTGAGGGCGTCGCCCAGCAGCGACAACGGGAGCGACCGGGCGCCGAACGCGGGCCGCAGCGACTCGCCGCTCGCCTGCACCCGCACCACGGCGGTCAGGAACGTACCGTCGCCGAGCATCCCCACCGTCCGGTGGTTCCGGTCGACATAGACCTGCGGGGCGAAGCCGGGCACGTTCTCGGCGACCGGGGCCAGCATCGGCTCCGCGTCCGCGGACGACGTGGCGGCGGCCCGGCGCCGGGCCCGGAGCCCCATCGCGCTCGACACCCAGTCCTGGAGCGCGCGCCCCCGTCGGCGTACCACCGCGAGCGCGACCAGCAGACACAGCAGCACCAGCGAGGGGATCAGCCACGCACCGCCCAGCGCCGCACCCACGGCGGCGATCACGAGACCCACCTCGACGATCACGAGCTGACGCAGCACCGGGCGCACCCGGTCGGTCCGCGAGATCGACCGCAGGGTCGTCGCGGCGGGTGCGGTCTGCCCGGGGGAGGCGGAACGCGAGGACGGATCGGTGGCCGGTGCGGGCGGCTGGTTGCTGCGTTGCCTCCGGGAAGTCCCGGCGGCCCGACGGCCGGCCCGCCCGGTACGCTCGCGCGTAGCTGCACCCATCGCCGCGTTGCCCCCTCGTGTCCGTATTCACCGCTTTTTGCACGGGTGTTGATCGGGTCGTCACCCTACCTGAGCACGGGGAGCGGAACCCCAGCAGGCATAGTAGGGGCGCGGTACGGCAGCGGGGGCCGACGGTGCGTGTGGGACCCTGCTTCGGCCACTTTCGATCACCGGGGACGAAGGGTCAGCGGACACATGGCATCACGGCGGGACGAGCTCAACGCCTATACCTTTGCGAAGCGGAGGTTGATCGCACAGTTCCTGCAGCCCAACCCCACCGGTTCCGAGGAAGGCGCCCCCCGGCCGCTGCGCGCGGTGCTGCCCGGGGCCATCATCGCCGTCGTGGTTCTCGCCGTGTTCGGCGCCTGGGGCATGTTCAAGCCGGTGGCCCCCCAGAAGTGGGACACCCCCAAGGAACACGTCATCATCGCGAGCAAGTCCACGACCCGGTACGTGGTGTTGGAGACCGACGGCAAGCCGCAGCTGCACCCCGTGCTGAACATGGCCTCCGCCAAGCTCCTGCTGGCTCCGGACAAGGGCACCGTCGTCAACGTCAAGGAGTCCGTCCTGGACAACGGCAAGATCCCGCACGGCGCCACCCTCGGCATCCCGTACGCCCCCGACCGGCTGCCCGACTCCAAGGAAGCGGGCGCCGCCAAGCGCTGGGCGGTCTGCGAACGCCCCGGGGAGGGCGGTCGGGCAATCCAGAAGGCGACCTTCATCTTCGCCGAGCGGGAAGAGAAGAAGACCGAGGGGAAGAACGCCCTGCGGGGCGGCGAGCTGATGTACGTCGAGGGCCCGGACCGGAACCGCTACATCGTCGACGCCTCGGGCAAGGCCTACCCCGTCCAGAAGGACGAACTGCTCCTGCGCACCCTGGTCGACCAGAACTCCAAGCCCCAGCGGGTCTCGGCCGCCTGGCTGGCCACGCTCCACACCGGCGACCCGATCACCTTCCCGACCGTGGACGGCACCCCCGGCACCCCTGCCGGAGCCCCCGGCACCCTGGACGAGCAGACGAACCGCGTCGGCATGGTCCTGGCCGCGACGGCGGGAACCAAGACCCAGAGTTACGTCGTCCTGCCGGGCAGGGTCGCCCCGGTCTCGGACTTCACGGCCAAGCTCCTGCTCAGCAGTCGGCAGCTGGTGGACCTCAAGCAGGCGGGCACCGCGAAGCCGGTGAGCGCCGCCGAGCTCGAACCGGGCGCCCCCTTCGGCCAGGAGAGGGACTGGCCGGTCGACAGGCCCGAGGCCGTCAACTCCCCCGACGTCAAGAAGGGCAGCCGGAACACCGTGTGCAACGTTCTGCGAGGCGTTGACGCCGACAGCGGTGCCACAACTCTGAGCACCTGGGCGGGTACGAGCTTTCCCGCGACGCTCCCCACCGGCTCCAGCAGCGCCTACGTCACGCCTGGATCGGGTGAGTTCTTCCGCCAGTTCAAGGGGTCCGCCACCAGCGCCGGCCCGCTCTTCCTGGTCACCGACACCGGCCTGCGCTACGCGATGCAGTCCAACAGCGACAGCGGCAGCGGCCAGGACGACTCCGGCATCGGTGAATCCGGCAGCAAGGAGGAACGGGAGGCCCAGCAGCAGGAGGCGCAGCAGGCGCAGAACCGCCTCGGTTACAAGGACGTCGATCCCAACCCCGTACCGGCGACCTGGTCCGCACTCCTGCCGACCGGCCCCCGGCTCTCCACCGGCGCGGCCCGTCAGCCGCAGGGCTCATGACGATGGCAGACATCTCTACCGTCGGCCTTTCTGCCGGCCTTGCCCTCGGCCGGACGACCCGCCGCCTCCTGACGGCCACGGCCGCAACGGCTGTCCTCCTGATCACCCTGCCGGTGACCCCCGCGGCGGCGGAGGACTCGACGCAGTGCACGTTCCCGTCCAAGAAGTACCCGGGCCGTCCGTGGGCGTTGCAGCGCGTCCTGCTGGACGAGCTGTGGAAGCAGTCCACCGGAAAGGGCGTCCGGGTCGCGGTCATCGACACCGGCGTCGACATCAGGAACGAGCAGCTCAGGTCGGCGGTCGACGTCAAGGCGGGGCGCAACTACCTCCCGAAGGGCCTCAAGACCGAAGACGGCACGAAGATCGAGCGCGGCAAGGAAAACGGCACCACGGACACCGTGGGCCACGGCACGAAGGTCGCCGGCATCATCGCCGCCCGCGAGGCGAAGGGCACCGGTTTCAGCGGCCTCGCCCCCGACGCGACGATCATCCCTATCCAGCAGAACGACGCCGAGGGCCACGGCAACACGGCGACCCTCGCCAGGGCGATCACCTACGCCGCCACCGAGGCGAAGGCCGACATCATCAACATCTCCCAGGACACGGCCGACGCCGTGAAACCCTCCACGGAGCTGAAACGGGCCGTAGATAGCGCCCTTGCCCAGAACGTCGTGGTCGTCGCCTCGGCAGGCAACGACGGACTCGGCGGAAACGTCAAGGAGACCTACCCGGCCTCCTTCAAGGGCGTCCTGGCTGTCGCCTCCTCCGACCGCAACAACGAACGAGCGCCCTTCTCCCAGTCCGGAGACTTCGTCGGCATCGCCGCCCCCGGGGTGGACATGATCTCCACGGTCCCCGGCGGCGGACACTGCTCCGACAACGGAACCAGCTTCTCCGCCCCGTATGTCGCCGGGGTCGCCGCCCTGATCAGGGCGAAGCACCCCGACTGGACGCAGGCGCAGATCGTCGCGCAGATCCAGCAGACGGCGGAACGCTCCATCGCCGGCCACGACAGCGCTGTCGGCTGGGGCGTCGTCGACCCGGTACGCGCCCTCACCGAGGACGACAAGCCGATCGACCGCCCGATCGCGAGCGAGGGCATGAGCAAGGGCAAAGCCCCGACCCCCGCCGAACTCCACCTGGGCGAAACGGCCGACGAGCGGAACGCCCGCCTGGCGACGTACGTCATGGTCGGCGGCGGCGTCCTGGTCGCGGCCATCGCCGGCACGGCCGTGGCGGTGCGGGACAGGCGGCGACGCATGGAACAGGCGGCCGGGTGAGGCGGAGCGGAGAAACGGTGAAGGTTCGTCATGAGACCTGTCATGAGACAAGTCACGTGGCCACCAAGTCGATTGGCGCTGTCGTAGGCAGTGACTAGAGTTGTCACGATGAGATCGGATCGGACCGTGTCAGTGCGATAGCAACGCGGAACGAGCCGAGCAAACGGGGATGCAGAACGGGGAGGTCGGCGCTGTGGCCGAAGACGGTACGGGTGATCTCAAGCGCGGGGTGGGCGCGCTGGAGAAGTTCAAGAAGAGCGTGGACGCCCTGCTGGCGGACTTCGAGGGCTCGGCGGCCAGCAAGTCGAAGGTCGCCGACCAGAAGATCACGCGGGCCTCACTGAGCGGCCAGAACGCCTGCTTCGCGGAGGCGGACGGCCTGTACACCCAGTACAACCGGGTCCACACCTCCCTTGTCTCGCTCTCCAAGTCCCTGGGTGACCAGATCGAGTATCTGAGCTTGGGGGTGCATGCGGCGGCGGTGGGTTTCGACAATGTCGAGGACGACGTGAGGCGGCGCTTCCACGCGATCCAGGCTCGTTTGTACGAAGAGAACGAGAAGCACGCCAAGGCTGAACCGACCAACAAGGACAAGCAGGTCGACGCCGGGTGGGGAGCGGAATGAGCGACGAGAAGCCAGAGAACCTGACGCCTGCCGAGCAGCGGGTGCAGGACCAGGCGCAGGTCAAGATTCAGATGGCGCAGACGGACATCTCCGAGGCCGTCCGCAAGATGCCCTTCGGTAGCGCGCCCGTCGGCCGTACCTCCTTCGAGGGATTCCAGCTCAACTCCATGATCGACCTGGTGGAGAACACCAAGCCGGAAGACCTGGAGAACGCGGGCAAGTCGCTCTGGGACGCCAGGGACGCCATCAAGAAGGCGGCTCAGGAGCTGGAAGACAACATGAAGGGGGTCGACTGGCACGGCGAGTCCGGCACGGCCTTCCGCGCCTTCGGCAAGGGCTTGGTCGCCCACGCCCGGAAGCTCGGCGACTTCGCGGACGTGGCCGGCACGCAAATCACGGTCGCGGGCACCGGTCTGGCCTCCGTACGCAGCGCCATGCCGCCCCGCGATAGCCGTCAGGTACGCAAGAGCCCGGACGACATCGAAATGCCGGGCCGGGTCGCGGACAACCCGGAGTACCAGGCCGCCCTCAAGGTGGAGAAGGACCGCCAGGAGGCCATCAACCAGGTCAACCGGCTCGCGTCGTACTACTCGGTCTCGGGGGAGCGGCTGGAGGGGGAGGAACCACCGCGGTTCGATAAGCAGCTGGGTATCACCATGCCACCGCCGGTGGGAGGGGTTGGGCTGCCAGGAGCTAGCGAGGGTTCGTCTCGCGACGGATCCGTCGCGGGTAGTGGCACAGGGGAAGGCCAGTCGGTGCGTGCTGCCGTCGGCGCACCGGAACCGACGAGTGCATCCGGTCGTCATCCCGTAGCGGACACTCTCGGGCCTGCGCCTGTGCTGGACAGGGGCACAGCTACGGAGATCAACACCGTCGCGCCTCCGCAAGCTCCGACGCCTATCACTGCGACGCCACCGCAACCGTCACCGACGCCCACGACGGGGCCGCCCGGAGCCCCGCCGACGTTCATGCCGCCCGGCCTTACCAACCCTGTGCAGGGCGGCATGCAGCGCTCGACGGGGCCTACGGGCATTCCGCGAACGGTCAATCAGGCCGGTCAGGGAATGGGCAAGGCCCAGCCCAGCGGGGTAGGTCCCGTTACCAAGGGGCAGGGCGGTCCCCCGGTCGGTCGTCCAGGCCAAATGGGGGGCGGAGGAACGTTCAACGGTCGTCCCCCGGTCGGACCGCAGTCTCAGGCCCCGACTGCGGGTCGATCCGGTGTGACGGGCGGTCGGCCCGCCGTCGGCCCCGGTGGTACGTCAACCGGCGCCGGTCCCCGTACCGGAGGCAGGAACGGCATCGTCGGTGGAACCCCCCAGCAGACGCCGACTCAGGGCCGAGCCGCTGCCGGAGGTACCGGTCAGCGTGGAGTGATCGGGGGACGTGGAGCAGCTGGCGCTCCCTCTCGTCCTGGTGGGCGAGCCACTCCCGCTTCCGGCGCCAACGGAGTCGTTGGCGCACCCCGCAAGGCTGCGGGAGCCGGCTCGAACGCCAAGGGCTTCACAGCCGGTGGCGCGGGCCTCGTTCGGGGTCCCGCAGGCCGCCGGGACAAAGGCCGGGAAGACGAGGCCAACGGGTCGACCCGTCCCGACTACCTGACAGAAGACGAAGAGACGTGGAATGCCGGACGGCGCGGGGCCGTGCCGCCGGTGGTCGAGTAGCAGTCCCAGGGAAGGTTCGGAAGCCGGGATGACAGCAGGAATGAGCCGAGCTCGGAGGCGTGTGTGTGTGCTCGGCACGCTGGCTGTGGCCGCTTCGTGGAGTGTGGTGTTCGTCGGCGCGGCGCAGCCTGCCGCAGCCGACACACAATCGAAGCAGTGGTACCTCAGCGCGATGCAGACCGAGGACATGTGGAAGGTCACTACCGGCGAAGGCATCAAAGTCGCTGTCATCGACTCGGGTGTGAACTCGTCCACGCCGTCGCTGCAGGGACAAGTTCTCAAGGGGATCGACGCAACCTCGGCACCAGGCGACGAGACCGATGACTACGACGGTCACGGTACGACGATGGCTGAGCTAATCGCTGGGACAGGTAAGGGAGGAGGGCTGAAGGGCGTCGCCCCGGGAGCCAAGATTATTCCCTTGCGGATTGGCCTGGGCGATTTCCAGAAGAGGTATTCCATGGCGAGCGATGACGCAGCGCATGCCATTCGGGCTGCGGCCGACAGCGATGCACGGATCATCAACATGTCCTTCGCTGGGTACGGCGTTTCGCCTCAGCAGCAGGAAGCGATCAAGTATGCCGAGAGTAAGGGAAAGCTGCTCTTTGCTGGTGTAGGGAACGAAGGGCATCAGCAGAACAAGCGGGGGTATCCGGCCGCATACCCTGAGGTAGTAGGTGTTGCCTCAGCAGACCGCGCTGGGAAGGTCTCGTACTATTCGCAGCACGCGGGAACTGTAGATGTCGCGTCTCCTGGTAGTGACGTTCCAGCGTGGTGTGACAACTCCTTCAAGAGCTATTGCGACGGCGACGGCGGCACCAGCGCCGCCACCGCCATCGCCTCCGCCTCCGCAGCCCTCGTCTGGTCCCTCCACCCGGATTGGACCGCCAACCAGGTCCTCAACGTTCTCTTCGACACTGCCGCCCGCGACTGGAAGGACGGCGAGCGCAGCGAATACCTCGGGCAGGGCCTGATCCGCCCCTCCATGAACGTCCTCAAGGGCAAGGGCGACCCCGGCGCCCCGGACATCAGCCCGCTCACCAAGGAGAAGACGACCGGCCCCGCCAAGTCGTCCGAGCCTTCCTCCTCCAAGTCCGGCTCGCCACAGCCCGCCAAGAATGGCGAGGTGGTCGACAAGGCCGTGGCGGTGAAGGAGTCCAACTCCTCCGACAACGGAAACCAGCTGGGCCTCATCCTCGGCGTGGCCGCAGCCGTGGCCGTGCTCGGTGGGGTCGCCTACGCCGTGGTCCGCAGGCGTAAGGCCGCCTGACCACACGTTCCGCATGTACCGGCCGGCGGCCCATGCCGGCCTTGCAGAACCAACCGAAAGGGAAAGAGAACCATGGCAGACCAGAAGGTCTCAGATGCCGCGCTCCTGAAGCTGGAGAACGACCTCACCATCAAGTTCAACTCGGTGCAGGGCCAGCTCAAGAGGCTCCACGCGACGATCGATGGCCTCGAAGGCAAGTGGAAGGGCATCGGCGCCAACCAGTTCAACATCACGCAGACTGAGGTCAACAACCGGATGCTGAGCCTGGCCAAGCAGCTCACCCGCTACCAGGAGGCCATCAAGGCCGCCCGTACGATCTCGGGCAACAACGAGGACGAGATCCGCGACGCCCTCCGGGGTGTGGACGTTGTCGCAGGTCACAACGATAGGGCGAAGGAAAACTCGTCCAGCCTGAACGACTTCTGACCCTCATCTCGTAACTCGAAAGCAGCGGAGGACCCCATGGGAAACAACGACGGTACGACGGTTGTCACTTACGCGAGCCTGGACCTCGCGGCCGCCGAGATCAAGAAGCAGGCCAAGCAGCTCGCCCAGGACCTCGATGAGATCAAGTCCATGATCGCGAAGGTTTCGGAGCTGTGGGAGGGTGAGGCGAAGCAGGCCTACATCACTGCTCAGCAGAAGTGGGACACGGACGCCAACGCCGTCCGCTCCAACCTCGACGACATCGCTCAGAAGGTTCTTGCGGCGTCGCCCACCTACCGCGCCGGTGACAAGCGCGCGGCGGCGAACTTCTGACCGAGTTCGCACAGCACAGCAGCACATCAGGGTGGACATGCGCGGGAGATGTCCACCCTGAACTGTTGCAGGACGCGGTGTGAGCCGTCGCTCACCAAACGGAGAAGGTGCGGAGCCCCAACGGCTCCGCACCTTCTCCGTTTTACGGTCCGGTCCCGGACGTATCCGGACCGGATCCTCCTACCGCTCCCCGTCCATCACCCCGGTCTGCACCAACGGGTTCCCCCGCCGTCGCGTCACGAAGATGCCCCGCCCCGGCGGCATCGGCCGCGGCCGCACGTTGCCCATGATGTCGCCCTCGCCCGGGTCACCCGACAGCATCAGACCCTGGGCGCCCAGCTCGATCATGCGCTGGAGGAAGGGTTCGTACAGGGCGCGGCTGGCCCCCGCCGAACTGCGGGCGATGATGAAGCGGACGCCCACGTCACGGGCGAACGGCAGCATCTCCGTGATCGCTGACAGCGGGTTGCCGCTCGACGTGGCGACCAGGTCGAAGTCGTCGATGACGACGTACACCGTGGGTCCCTGCCACCAGCTCTGGTCGCGCAGCTCCTGCGCCGTGACGTCGGCCGACGGCGTGCGGCGCTTCATCAGGTCGTACAGCGCCGTCATGTGATGTTCCATGTTGTTGGACATCGGGATGTACTCCGCCAGGTGCGAGCGCGGAGTCACGTCCAGCAGCGAACGCCGGTTGTCGATGACGAAGAGCTTGCAGGAGTCACCCTCGTACCGCTCGGTCAGCTGCTTGATGATCAACCGCAGCAGGTTGGACTTCCCGGATTCGCTCTCGCCGAACGCCAGGAAGAACGGGTCCTGTTCGAAGTTCAGGTACACCGGCTCCAGGTTGTTCTCGTCGATACCGAAGGCGATACCGCGCTCCGGAACCGCGTAGCCGGCCGGGAGCTCGCTCGCCGGGAGCTCCCGCGGCAGCAGACGTACCGCGGGTGCGGGCGCCGTCGTCCAGTGGCGGGTGACCTCCTGGTTCATCGCCGCGGTGGCCTCGGAGAGGTCGCTGTCGGAGTTGATGCCGTCGATCCGCGGCACCGCCGCCATGAAGTGCAGCCTCTCCGGCGTCAGACCGCGGCCCGGCACCCCGGCAGGCACGTTGGCAGCCACCTTGCGGTCCAGCTCGGAGTCCATCACGTCGCCGAGCCGCAGCTCCAGGCGGTTCATGAGCTGGTCCTTCAGGCTGGCCCGCACCTCCATGGAACGCGACGCCGTGATGATCAGGTGGATGCCGTAGCCCAGTCCGCGGGCGGCGATGTCCGTGACCGCGTCCTCCAGACCTTCGTAGTCCGCGCGGAAGTTGCCCCACCCGTCGATGACGAGGAAGACGTCGCCCCACGGCTGGTCCGTCACCGAGATGTCACCGCGCGCCCGCAGCCGGCGGAACGTGGCGATGGAGTCGATCCCGGCGCTGCGGAAGTACTCCTCGCGCCGCGCCATGATGCCGTACACCTCGGCGACCGTACGGCGAACCCGCTCGGGGTCGAGGCGGGACGCCACACCGCCGACGTGCGGCAGACCGGCGATGGACGACATACCGCCACCACCGAAGTCGAGCCCGTAGAACTGGACCTCCGCCGGCGTGTGCGTGAGCGCGAAACCGGCGATGATCGTCCGCAGCATCGTCGACTTCCCCGACTGCGGACCACCGGTGATCTGCATATGACCGGCCGCCCCGGAGAAGTCCCGGTAGAGGGTGTCGCGCCGCTGCTCGAACGGCTTGTCGATGACGCCGATCGGCGCGACCAGCCGACCCGCCCCCTCGAAACCGGGCTGCGTCAGCCCCCGGCCCTGCACCGGCGAGAGCCCCGGCAGCAGCTCGTCCAGCGACGGCGGATTGTCCAGCGGCGGCAGCCACACCTGGTGGGCGGAGGCCCCGCGGCCCTCCAGCCGGCGCACGATCACATCGAGCACCGTGTCCGCCAGCGCGTCGTCCTCCGCCGAGCGCTGATCCGGTACGCCCCCGGCCTGCGCCGCCGGCTGGACGTACCGCACCGGAACCGGGGCGGCCGTGAACGGAACCGGCCTGCGGTCCACCGGCAGCGGAGCACCCGGCGCCGCCGCCCGGTGCCCGCCCGAGCGGTACACCCCGGAGACGTACGCGGCCTTGAACCGCACCATCTCCTCCGTACCGAACTTGAGCAGCCCGGAACCGGGCACGTTCGGCAGGTGGTACGCGTCGGGCACCCCGATCGCGGCCCGCGACTCCGCCGCCGAGAACGTCCGCAGACCCACCCGGTACGACAGATACGTCTCCAGACCGCGCAGCCGGCCCTCCTCCAGCCGCTGCGACGCCAGCAGCAGATGCACGCCCAGCGATCGGCCGATACGCCCGATCTGGACGAACATCTCGATGAAGTCGGGCTTCGCGGTGAGGAGTTCGCTGAACTCGTCGATGACCAGCACGAGCGAGGGAATGGGCTGCAGCGGCGCACCGGCCGCCCGCGCCTTCTCGTAGTCGTGGATGTTGGCGTAGTTGCCCGCGTCGCGCAGCATCTCCTGCCGGCGGTTGAGCTCACCGCGGATGGAGTCACCCATGCGGTCGACCAGCGTCAGGTCGTCCGCGAGGTTGGTGATCACGGCCGCGACGTGCGGCATCTGCGCCATACCGGCGAAGGTCGCACCGCCCTTGAAGTCGGCGAGGACGAAGTTCAGCGTCTCCGAGGTGTGGGTGACGGCCAGGCCGAGCACCAGGGTGCGCAGCAGCTCGGACTTGCCGGAACCGGTGGCGCCCACGCACAGGCCGTGCGGGCCCATGCCCTCCTGCGCCGCCTCCTTCAGGTCCAGCATCACGGGCGAGCCGTCCTCGCCCACACCGATCGGCACCCGCAGCCGCTCCGCCTGCGACCGAGGCCGCCAGGTCCGGCTCACCTCGATCGACGCGGCGTCCCCCAGGTTCAGCAGATCGGTGAACTCCAGGTTGGCCAGCAGGGGTTCGTCGTCGTCCCCGCCCGTCGCCATGTGCAGCGGGGCCAGCTGCCGGGCGAGCGCCTCGGCCGCCTCGTAGCTCAACAGGTCCGGAACCCCGTCGTAGACCAGCCCCTGGCCCGACTCCAGCTGCAACGTCTTCGGCTGCACCACGATGGAGAGGCCCCCGCGGGCCCCCGTCACCTCACCCGGCACCACCTCGATGACCGTCACGCCCTGCAGGCCCTCCGCCGACGCCAGCACCGACATGGGCGCCACCGACTCACCGTCCAGGACCACGACGACATGCGGCTGCTCCACGAGCGGCTGCCCGCCGGGCTGGAAACGCGGCCTGCCCTCCAGCCGACCGGCCAGCAGGTCCTCCAGGTCCGGCAGGCTGGTGGTGATCAGCCGCCTGCTCCCGGCCCCGTCCGCGGGACCCGGAGCCTGCGCGTGCGGCAGCCACTTCGCCCACTCCCACTGCGGCGCCGCCTCCCTGCCCGTAGCGACCGCGATCACCAGGTCCTCGGGGGAGTGCAGGGAGGCCAGACCGCCGACCATCGCCCGTGCCGCGGAGCGCGCGGAGTCCGCGTGGCCGCTGATCGTCAGGTGGTAGAACGCCCGCAACGAGACGGCCATGGGCAGCCCGTCCAGCGTGGAGTGCGTCGCCAGGAACTGCTGCATCGCCCCGGCGGCCAGCGGCTCCAGCTCGTCCACGGGAGCCGTCTCGGGCGCGATGAGCGGCGTCGCCAGCTCCTGGCTGCCGAGACCGATGCGCACCTGCGCGAAGTCCGCGTCACCCGCGCGCCGCTCCCACACCCGGCTGCCCTCGGCGACGAGCGCCCACAGCTGCTCGGGAGAGGGATGGAGGTAGAACTGCGCGTCGCGCTGCTTGCGGGCCGTCTTCAGCACCGTACGCCGGGTCTGCGTCAGGTACTTCAGGTAGTCGCGGCGCATATCCGCGAGCTCGCCCTGGGTGCCCCGTCGGTACCGTACGAGCATCGCGATGGCCATACCGAGCGTGGAGGCGATCATGATCATGCCCATGATGCGCATGATCGGGTTCGGCGTCATGAAGAAGAAGACGACGGAACCACCCATGCCCAGCATCGGCAGGAGCTGCATCAGCGCCCCCTCCTGCTGGCCCCGGGGGAGTTCCGGCGGAGGTTGCAAGTGCACCTGCTCGACCGGCACTTCGGTGGGCAGGGCCCGCGGTGGGCGCTTGACGACGATCTGGCTCACAGCTCACCAATTCCCTTGCCGGACGGAAGTGTTCCTATCGGCGCCCCCGTGGCGACGGGCTCCATCCGCGGGAAGGATCCTACTGGCGTGGCGCCACTCCCATGGCGGTAGGGTGTCGCGACGCGTGTACGCATCCGCTAACTGTCGCGCGAAGGCGGTCATTCGGGACGAACGCGGAAGCCGAAGCGCGGAACGGAGCAGAGCGACGCAGGACAAACGCGTCACCGGCTCACAGAACAAGCGTGTCGCAGGCTCGCGGAACACATGCGTCGCACGCTCACGGAAAAAGCACAGAACAAGCGCGGTACAGCTCAGAACAAGCGCAGTACAGGCCAGCAGGCAGTACACGTCAGTAGTAGGGGGAGCACCAGGTGACCATGACGGCCCAAGCGGCAGCCACCGGATCCGGCCGGCCGAGTCACGGGACCCCGTCCGCCAGCAGCACCGGATTCTGCCGGGTCACGGTCGTCGCGCCCGACGGCCGGGTCGATGTGGCCCTGCCCGAGGACATCCCCGTCGCCGACCTGTATCCGGAGATCCTCCGGCTGTCCGGCCAGAGCCCCGCCCCCGGCGCACCGGTCGGCTACCACCTGGTCCGCCGTGACGGCACCGTTCTGGACAGCGCCCGTACGCTCGCCGGCCACCGCATCCTCGACGGCGAGCTGCTGTCGATGCGGCCCTTCTCCGAATCGCTGCCCCCCGCGGTCTTCGACGACGTCTCGGACGCCGTCGCCACCGCCGTGGCCAAGGACCGCACGCTCTGGGGCGACGCCCTCATGCGCGGCGCCGGCCTCTTCGGCGGCTCCGTCCTGCTGTCCCTGCTCGGCTTCGTCCTGTGGACGGCCGACCCGCGCCACGACATGAACGGCCTGCCCGGCATCCTGGCGGCCGTCGTCGCCCTGCTCCTCCTCGCCTTCGCCTGCGTACGCGCACGGATCTACGAGGACCGGGCCTCGTCGATCGCGCTCGGCATCGGCGCCCTGGTCAACGCGGCCGTCGCCGGCTCCGGCCTGCTGCCCCTGAGTGCCGGGCAGGGCATCGGACGGCTGCAGTTCCTGCTCGCCTGCGCGGCGGTGCTCGTCGTCGCGGTCATCCTGATGATCGTCGCGCCCGGCGGGGACGGCCCGTTCGTCGCGTTCGTCTCCGCGAGCGCCGTCGGCCTCCTGGTCACCTTCATCGCGATCATGACCGGCATGCGGCCGATCGAAGCCGCCGCCGTGTGCTCCCCGCTCGCCGTCGGGGCCCTCGCCTTCCTGCCGGGACTGTCCACCCGCTTCGCCCGGATCCCCATCGGATTCGAGCCGCCCCGCACCACCGTCGGCGACTACGGGACCTCCGAGCCCGCGTCCACCGGCCCGGTCGACGCCGTCCGTCTCGCCGCCCAGGCGCGGCGCGGCCACGAACTGCTCCTCGGCCTGGTCGGCGGCTGCGCCCTGGTCGCCGCGGCGGCCGCCGCCGTCCTCGGCTTCTCGGACAACGTCTGGGGCCAGCTGCTCGCCCTGGCCACCGGCGTCGCCATGCTGATGCGCGCCCACCTGTTCCGCTACACCGCCCAGGTCGGCTGCACGCTCGCCGCGGGCCTCGCCTCCCTGGTGCTCCTCGGCCTCGGCCTCTCCCTGAACCCGCCGGTCGCCATCGTGCGCGACGCGCTGCGGGGCGACGGGGCCGCACTCGACATCCGTACGGTGTGGCTCGCCGCGGCGGTCGCGGGCGTCGCCGTCCTGATCACCGCCATCGGCCTGATCGTGCCGAGCAAGGGCGTGACCCCGTTCTGGGGACGCTTCCTGGAGATCGCCGAGACGGTCGTCCTGCTGACGCTGCTCCCGCTCTGCCTCGCGGTCTTCGACGTCTACCACTCGATCCGGGCCCTCACCAGCTGATCACCGGGTCACGCCCCGCCGGTCAAGCTGATGACCGGCGGGGCGTGACCCGAACGGCTGGTAGTCTGTGCGGTGGCCGTTTGTGTACGCGCCCTCGGATCATCCTGGGGGCTGCGCTCATCGGACCTTCGCCTCCGAGTCACGGAAGCTCCCCTGAGACCAAGACCAGGGGCACTCGTGGGCGCTTCGAACATCAAGAGGAGTACGCGTGCCGCTCGACGCCGCTACGAAGAAGCAGATCATGGCCGAGTTCGCCCAGAAGGAGGGTGACACCGGATCCCCCGAGGTCCAGGTCGCCATGCTCTCCCGCCGGATCTCGGACCTGACCGAGCACCTCCGGACGCACAAGCACGACCACCACTCCCGTCGTGGTCTGCTGATCCTGGTCGGCCAGCGTCGCCGCCTCCTGCAGTACCTGGCCAAGAAGGACATCCAGCGCTTCCGTGCGCTCGTCGACCGCCTCGGCATCCGCCGTGGCGCGGCCGGCGGCGCCAAGTAAGGACGCTGTGGAGAGGGAGCGGTTCCCGCGTTTGAGGGGACCGCTCCCTTTGCCGTACGTGCAGGACCGGTGTCAAGCTCAGTAACCTGGGTGCAGCGACACCCGCAGGACGCAGGACCCAGCACGACCCGCACGACCCGCGCGACGAACACGCGCGACCCGCAAGAACGAGCACGAACGAGGGAGAGGCGCTACGACGCCGCCGCCGGTCCTCGGTAGTGGCCCCCGGGAACATGCCCGGGAGCTTCGATCGAAGACCGGCCCGCATCCACGGTGCGCCTCTCCCGTACCGTCCCGCGCCACACGGGCGCGCGGACGAAAGACGACGAGTATGGAGAAACCACTAGTGGAGAACGAGACCCACTACGCCGAGGCCGTCATCGACAACGGCACCTTCGGCACCCGCACCATCCGCTTCGAGACGGGCCGCCTGGCCAAGCAGGCCGCCGGCTCCGCCGTCGCGTACCTGGACGACGACACCATGGTGCTGTCGGCCACCACCGCTTCCAAGCGGCCCAAGGACAACCTCGACTTCTTCCCCCTCACGGTGGACGTCGAGGAGCGGCAGTACGCGGCCGGCAAGATCCCCGGCTCCTTCTTCCGCCGCGAGGGCCGCCCCTCCGAGGACGCGATCCTCACCTGCCGACTGATCGACCGCCCGCTGCGCCCGTCCTTCAAGAAGGGCCTGCGCAACGAGATCCAGATCGTCGAGACGGTCATGGCGCTCAACCCCGACCACCTGTACGACGTGGTCGCGATCAACGCCGCCTCCTGCTCCACCCAGCTCGCGGGCCTGCCCTTCTCCGGCCCGATCGGCGCCACCCGCGTCGCCCTGATCAAGGGCCAGTGGGTCGCCTTCCCGACGCACACCGAGCTCGAGGACGCCGTCTTCGACATGGTCGTCGCCGGTCGTGTCCTGGAGGACGGCGACGTCGCGATCATGATGGTCGAGGCCGAGGCCACCGAGAAGACCATCCAGCTTGTCAAGGACGGCGCCGAGGCTCCCACCGAGGAGGTCGTCGCCGCCGGTCTGGAAGCGGCGAAGCCCTTCATCAAGACCCTCTGCAAGGCGCAGTCGGACCTGGCGTCCAAGGCCGCCAAGCCCGAGGGCGACTTCCCGGTCTTCCTGGACTACCAGGACGACGTCCTGGACGCGCTGGCCAAGGCCGTCACGCCCGAGCTGAAGCAGGCGCTCACCATCGCCGGCAAGCAGGAGCGCGAGACCGAGCTGGACCGCGTCAAGGAGATCGCCGCCGAGAAGCTCCTCCCGGAGTTCGAGGGCCGCGAGAAGGAGATCTCCGCCGCGTACCGCGCGCTGACCAAGAAGCTGGTCCGCGAGCGCGTCATCAAGGACAAGGTCCGCATCGACGGCCGTGGCGTCACGGACATCCGTACGCTCGCCGCCGAGGTCGAGGCCATCCCGCGCGTGCACGGCTCGGCGCTGTTCGAGCGTGGCGAGACCCAGATCCTGGGCGTCACCACCCTCAACATGCTCCGGATGGAGCAGCAGCTGGACACCCTCTCCCCGGTGACCCGCAAGCGCTACATGCACAACTACAACTTCCCGCCGTACTCCGTCGGTGAGACCGGCCGCGTGGGCTCGCCCAAGCGTCGCGAGATCGGCCACGGCGCGCTCGCCGAGCGCGCCATCGTGCCGGTCCTGCCGACCCGCGAGGAGTTCCCCTACGCGATCCGCCAGGTCTCCGAGGCGCTGGGCTCCAACGGCTCGACGTCCATGGGCTCGGTCTGCGCCTCCACCATGTCGCTGCTGAACGCCGGTGTGCCCCTCAAGGCCGCCGTCGCCGGTATCGCCATGGGCCTGATCTCGCAGGAGATCGACGGCAAGACCCACTACGTCGCCCTCACCGACATCCTCGGTGCGGAGGACGCCTTCGGCGACATGGACTTCAAGGTCGCCGGTACGAAGCAGTTCGTGACCGCGCTCCAGCTCGACACCAAGCTCGACGGCATCCCCGCCTCGGTCCTGGCCGCCGCGCTGAAGCAGGCCCGTGACGCGCGTCTGCACATCCTGGACGTCATGAACGAGGCCATCGACGTCCCGGACGAGATGTCCCCGAACGCCCCGCGGATCATCACCGTCAAGATCCCGGTGGACAAGATCGGTGAGGTCATCGGCCCCAAGGGCAAGATGATCAACCAGATCCAGGAGGACACCGGCGCCGACATCACGATCGAGGACGACGGCACCATCTACATCGGTGCCCAGCAGGGCTCGCAGGCCGAGGCCGCCCGCGCCACGATCAACGCGATCGCCAACCCGACCATGCCGGAGGTCGGCGAGCGCTACCTGGGTACGGTCGTCAAGACCACCACCTTCGGTGCGTTCGTCTCGCTCATGCCGGGCAAGGACGGCCTGCTGCACATCTCGCAGATCCGCAAGCTCGCCGGTGGCAAGCGCGTGGAGAACGTCGAGGACGTGCTCGGCGTCGGCGCCAAGGTCCAGGTCGAGATCGCCGAGATCGACTCCCGCGGCAAGCTCTCCCTCATCCCCGTCATCGAGGGTGAAGAAGACGAGAAGAAGGACGACACCGACAAGTGACGTCCCGTAGTTCCGCGACGACGGCCCGCACCTCCTCGGAGGGGCGGGCCGTCGCCCGTACCCAAACGCTTCTCAAGGGCAGCAACGGCATCGGAACGGTCCGCCGGACCGTCCTCCCCGGCGGTCTGCGGATCGTCACCGAGACCCTGCCCTCCGTCCGGTCCGCCACCTTCGGCATCTGGGCGAACGTCGGCTCCCGCGACGAGACGCCCACCCTGAACGGCGCGACCCACTACCTCGAACACCTCCTCTTCAAGGGCACCGCCAAGCGCACCGCCCTCGACATCTCCTCCGCCATCGACGCGGTCGGCGGCGAGATGAACGCCTTCACGGCGAAGGAGTACACCTGCTACTACGCGCGGGTCCTCGACACCGACCTGCCGCTGGCCATCGACGTCGTCTGCGACATGCTGACCGGCTCGCTGATCGCCCCCGAGGACGTCGACGCCGAGCGCGGCGTCATCCTCGAAGAGATCGCGATGACGGAGGACGACCCGGGCGACTGCGTGCACGACCTGTTCGCGCACACCATGCTCGGCGACACCCCCCTCGGCCGCCCCGTCCTCGGCACCGTCGACACGATCAACGCCCTGAACCGGGGCCAGATCGCCCGCTTCTACAAGAAGCACTACGACCCCACACACCTGGTCGTCGCCGCCGCGGGCAACGTCGACCACGCGACGGTCGTACGCCAGGTCCGCCGCGCCTTCGAGAAGGCCGGTGCCCTCTCCCGTACGGACGCGGTGCCCATGGCGCCCCGCGAGGGCTCCCGCACCCTGCGCGCCGCAGGCAAGGTCGAGCTGCTGAACCGCAAGACCGAACAGGCCCACGTGGTCCTCGGCATGCCCGGCCTCGCCCGCACCGACGACCGCCGCTGGGCCCTCGGGGTCCTCAACACGGCCCTCGGCGGTGGGATGAGCTCGCGCCTCTTCCAGGAGGTACGGGAGAAGCGGGGCCTTGCCTACAGCGTGTACTCGTACACCTCGGGCTTCGCCGACTGCGGCCTCTTCGGCGTCTACGCCGGCTGCCGGCCCAGCCAGGTCCACGACGTCCTGAAGATCTGCCGCGACGAACTGGACCGGGTCGCCACGCACGGCCTGGACGACGACGAGATCACCCGCGCCATCGGCCAGCTCTCCGGCTCCACCGTCCTCGGCCTGGAGGACACCGGCGCGCTGATGAACCGTATCGGCAAGAGCGAACTGTGCTGGGGCGAGCAGATGTCGGTCGACGACATGCTGGCCCGTATCGCGGAGGTCACTCCCGACGACGTACGGGAAGTGGCGGGCGAACTCCTCTCCCGGCGCCCCTCGCTCTCGGTCATCGGCCCGCTCAAGGACAAGCAGGCGGACCGCCTGAACGAAGCGGTCTCCTAATCCCTTAAGGAATCACAATGAGCAAGCTGCGCGTAGCCGTTCTCGGTGCTCAGGGCCGTATCGGCTCCGAGGCCGTCCGGGCGGTCGAGGCCGCCGACGACCTGGAGCTGGTGGCGGCCCTGGGCCGGGGCGACAAGCTGGAGACCCTCGCCGAGGCGGGCGCCCAGGCCGTCGTCGAGCTGACCACCCCCGCATCGGTGATGGGCAACCTCGACTTCTGCGTCCGGCACGGCATCCACGCCGTCGTCGGCACCACCGGCTGGACCGACGAACGGCTCGCGCAGCTGACCACCTGGCTGGACAACTCCCCGGGAACCGGGGTCCTGATCGCCCCGAACTTCTCCATCGGCGCGGTCCTGACCATGAAGTTCGCGGAGCAGGCCGCCCGCTGGTTCGAATCCGTCGAGGTCGTCGAACTCCACCACCCCAACAAGGTCGACGCCCCTTCCGGCACCGCCACCCGCACTGCCCAGCTCATCGCGGCGGCCCGGGCCCAGGCCGGCAGCGCACCCCAGCCGGACGCCACCACCACCGCCCTGGACGGCGCGCGCGGCGCGGACGTCGACGGCGTCCCGGTCCACGCGATCCGGCTCCGCGGCCTGCTGGCCCACCAGGAAGTCCTGCTCGGCGGCGAGGGCGAGACCCTCACCATCCGCCACGACTCGCTCCACCACAGCAGCTTCATGCCGGGCATCCTGCTCGGCGTCCGCCGCGTGGTGACCACTCCCGGCCTCACGTTCGGCCTGGAACACTTCCTCGACCTGAACTGACGGGCCCCCATGCGCGCGAAGATCACCTACATCATCACGGCCGCCGTCCTGGTCTTCTACTTCTTCCTCGTCGGCAGCCGCGGCGTCATGCTCATCCGGCACGGCACGCCGGTCACGGTCACGTTCGGCGTCGCCGTGCTGATCCTGCCGGTGATCGGCGTCTGGTTCCTGTGGAAGAACACCCAGTTCGTCCGCCGCGCCAACGCGCTCGCCGCCGAGCTGGACGCCGAGGGCGGCCTCCCGGTCGACGACCTGCCCCGCGCCCCGTCCGGCCGCATCGAGCGGGACGCCGCCGACGCGGTCTTCACCAAGCGCCGCGAGGAGACCGAGGACGCCCCGGACGACTGGCGCACCTGGTTCAGGCTGGCGGTCGCCTACCAGGACGCGAGGGACACCCCCAGGGCCCGCAAGGCCATGCAGAGGGCCATCGCGCTGCACAAGTCCAGGCCGAGCGCCCCCTCAAGCCCGACCGTGCCCACGCGCCCGAGCGGTGAGCCCGCACCTTCGAGCCCGGCCGCACCTTCCAGCCCGTCCGGCGCTTGAGGACATCTTTCCCGCCGTACGCACGTGAGCCCGGGACCCCACAAGGGCCCCGGGCTCACTTACTCACACACGGACGGCGACAGCCAACGACTCACCCGAGCCGATACTCGTCCGCCCAGGCCTCCACCGCATCCGTGGCCCGCTCGAACGCCTCCTCGCGCCCGAGGAAATCCGCGTTGTGGTCGGTGGCCAGCGGCGACAGCGTCTCACCGCTCCGCCGGACCACGACAAGCGCCTGGCCCTGGACCGTACGGGGAAAGCCCATCCACTTCACGGGCTGCTGGACCGTGCGAACCGCCGAGGCCTCGTTCCAGGCCACGGTGACGGTCCGGAAGAAGCCGACGCGCCGCACACCGTGACGGCTGACCCACGCACCGACCCGCAGCAACCGCAGGGCGGCGGCGATCACGACGCCGGCCAGCGCCAGACACACCGTGGCGCCCGAAGGCGCTCCGGCCACACCGATGATCATGGCCGCGAGCAGAACGAACGAGGCCAGCAACAACAGGGTGGCCGCCGCCGCGACCCGCCACGGACCGGGGCGGTAGGGCCGCCGCCAGCTGTCGTGGTCGTCGAACGGCAGCGCGACGTCCTCCGCGCTCGCGTCGAATGCGCGGTCGGCCGTCAGAAAGGGCAGGGGCACGACTCATCCTCACTCACAAGCACGCTCGATTGCTGTGCCCGGTGAGGCTACCGAGGCATCCCCCGGCCCGACCACCCCAGGGGGTCCGTACGAGTCAGCGACCCACGGCTCAACGCCCCTGAGACGCGGTGGACTGCTTGCCGTGCCCCGCGGACTGCTCCGAGTCGAGCGCCGGGAGACCCAGCAGCAGGGAGCCCACGAGCCCGGCGACCACGGTCAGCCCGACGAGGGACCGCCCCAGCAGCTCGGGAACGGTGGCGCGGGCGGCGGGTGGAGGAGTGACATTACTGCGGAACCGCTCGGACTCGGCGACGAACGAGAACGGGACGGCTTCACGCCGGCGGAACATGAGGAAACTCTCCTTGATCTGCATGACGGGTGCTGCTATTGAGTCAGACGTACGACAGCCCGAATCGGTGCCCGAATCGCCGTACTTGTTGGGGGAACTGCACGAACGGCTGCCCGAGACCGCGACGTACATGCTCGGTCCTCCGGCCCGTAAAGTGGTCGCCGCCCGAGCGACGCCCCTGGAAGGACCCCCGTCGGTGACCGACACCCCCGAACCCGCCAAGCCCCACTTCCGCAGTGACGTCACCGTCGAGCTGGTGAAGAGCGACGCGCGCGACGCGGACGTGCTGTTCGCCGCCCGGGTCTCCACCGCCGGCGAGCAGTCGCTCGAAGAGGTCACCAAGGACCCCGAGCGCTCCAAGGGACTCATCAACTACCTCATGCGGGACCGGCACGGCAGCCCGTTCGAGCACAACTCGATGACGTTCTTCATCAGCGCCCCGATCTTCGTCTTCCGCGAGTTCATGCGGCACCGCGTCGGCTGGTCGTACAACGAGGAATCGGGCCGCTACAGGGAGCTGGAGCCGGTCTTCTACGTCCCCGGAACCTCCCGCAAGCTGGTCCAGCAGGGCCGCCCCGGCAAGTACGAGTTCGTCCAGGGCACCGAGGAGCAGTACGACGTCACGACCCGTGCCATGGAGGAGTCCTACCGGGCCTCCTACGAGGCCTACCAGGAGATGCTGGCGAAGGGCGTGGCCCGCGAGGTCGCCCGCGCGGTCCTCCCCGTCGGTCTCTTCTCCTCGATGTACGCCACCTGCAACGCACGCTCGCTGATGCATTTCCTCGGCCTGCGTACCCAGCACGAGCTGGCGAAGGTGCCGTCCTTCCCGCAGCGCGAGATCGAGATGGTCGGCGAGCAGATGGAAACCCACTGGCAGCAGCTGATGCCGCTGACTCATGCCGCCTTCAACAAAAATGGACGGGTCGCCCCATAGGTGGTGTCCGTATTGCGGCGTTTCGAGAAGTTCATCTAGGCTGATCAAACGGACCCGGCACTGCTTGAACCCCCGAGCAGGCAGTGCCGGGCTCCTCTTCCCCGTCCCCCGAGGGGACCCCGCGCGCTGAGCAGCGAGTAGCGTGTTACCCATGGCTCCGATCTCCACTCCGCAGACCCCCTTCGGGCGGGTCCTCACCGCTATGGTCACGCCCTTCACGGCGGACGGCGCTCTCGACCTCGACGGCGCCCAGCGGCTCGCCGCCCACCTGGTGGACGCAGGCAATGACGGCCTGATCGTCAACGGCACCACCGGTGAGTCCCCGACCACCAGTGACTCGGAGAAGGACCAGCTCGTACGAGCGGTCCTCGAAGCCGTAGGAGACCGGGCCCACGTCGTCGCCGGTATCGGCACCAACGACACCCGCCACAGCGTCGAGCTCGCCCGGACGGCCGAGCGCACCGGTGCCCACGGCCTGCTCGCCGTGACGCCGTACTACAACAAGCCGCCGCAGGAGGGCCTCCTCCGCCACTTCACGGCCATCGCCGACTCCACCGGCCTCCCCGTGATGCTGTACGACATCCCCGGCCGCAGCGGGGTCCCGATCGACACGGAGACCCTCGTCCGGCTGGCCGACCACCCGCGGATCGTCGCCAACAAGGACGCCAAGGGCGACCTGGGCCGCGCCAGCTGGGCCATCGCCGAATCCGGCCTCGCCTGGTACTCCGGCGACGACATGCTCAACCTGCCGCTCCTCTCGGTCGGCGCGGTCGGCTTCGTCTCCGTCGTCGGCCACGTGGTCACCCCCGAGCTGCGCGCCCTGATCGAGGCGCACCTGAGCGGCGACGTCCAGAAGGCCACCGAGATCCACCAGAAGCTGCTCCCGGTCTTCACCGGCATGTTCCGCACCCAGGGCGTCATCACCACGAAGGCCGCCCTGACTCTCCAGGGCCTCCCGGCGGGCCCCCTGCGCCTGCCCCTCGTCGAGCTCACCGCCCAGGAGACGGCCCAGCTCAAGATCGATCTCGCCGCCGGCGGGGTAGAGCTCTGATCACAGACTTCACAACTGAACAGCCGAACAGGCGAGGCGACTCGCCAGGGCACCACCCAAGACAACAGCAAGTGCACGAATGACATGCGCGCCACGTGCCTCAGCGGTACGTGGCGTGCGTGGTAAGGAGAGTCTTTTGAGTCATCCGCACCCTGAACTCGGTACCCCGCCGAAGCTCCCGAAGGGCGCCCTGCGGGTCACCCCGCTCGGCGGCCTGGGCGAGATCGGCCGCAACATGACGGTCTTCGAGTACGGCGGCCGCCTGCTCATCGTCGACTGCGGCGTCCTCTTCCCCGAGGAGGAGCAGCCGGGCATCGATCTGATCCTGCCCGACTTCACCACGATCCGGGACCGTCTGGACGACATCGAGGGCATCGTCCTCACGCACGGCCACGAGGACCACATCGGTGGTGTCCCGTATCTGCTGCGCCTGAAGCCGGACATCCCCCTCATCGGCTCGAAGCTGACCCTCGCGCTCATCGAGGCGAAGCTCCAGGAGCACCGCATCCGCCCCTACACCCTTGAGGTGCAGGAAGGGCAGCGGGAGCGCATCGGCGTCTTCGACTGCGAGTTCATCGCGGTCAACCACTCGATCCCGGACGCGCTGGCCGTCGCCATCCGCACCCCCGCGGGCATGGCCGTGGCCACCGGTGACTTCAAGATGGACCAGCTTCCGCTGGACGGCCGTCTCACCGACCTGCACGCGTTCGCACGCCTCAGCGAGGAGGGCATCGACCTCCTCCTCTCCGACTCCACGAACGCCGAGGTCCCCGGCTTCGTGCCGCCGGAGCGGGACATCTCCAACGTCCTGCGCACGGTGTTCGCGAACGCCCAGAAGCGCATCATCGTGGCGAGCTTCGCCAGCCATGTGCACCGCATCCAGCAGATCCTGGACGCCGCCCACGAGTACGGCCGCCGGGTCGCCTTCGTCGGCCGCTCGATGGTCCGCAACATGGGCATCGCCCGTGACCTGGGCTATCTGAACGTTCCCGCCGGCCTGGTCGTCGACGTCAAGACCCTCGACGACCTCCCGGACGACGAGGTCGTGCTGGTCTGCACGGGTTCGCAGGGCGAGCCGATGGCGGCCCTCTCCCGGATGGCCAACCGCGACCACCAGATCCGGATCGTGCCCGGCGACACGGTGATCCTGGCGTCGTCCCTCATCCCCGGCAACGAGAACGCGGTCTACCGCGTGATCAACGGTCTGACCCGCTGGGGCGCCAACGTCGTCCACAAGGGCAACGCCAAGGTCCACGTCTCGGGCCACGCCTCGGCCGGCGAGCTGCTGTACTTCTACAACATCTGCAAGCCGAAGAACCTGATGCCGGTCCACGGCGAATGGCGCCACCTGCGGGCCAACGCCGAACTGGGCGCCCTCACCGGCGTGCCGAAGGACCACATCGTCATCGCCGAGGACGGCGTGGTCGTCGACCTCATCGACGGCAAGGCCAAGATCGTCGGCAAGGTCCAGGCCGGTTACGTCTACGTCGACGGCCTCTCCGTCGGAGACGTCACCGAGACCTCCCTCAAGGACCGCCGCATCCTCGGCGACGAGGGCATCATCTCGGTGTTCATCGTGGTCGACAGCTCCTCGGGCAAGATCGTGGGCGGCCCCCACATCCAGGCCCGCGGCTCCGGCATCGACGACAACGCGTTCGCCGGCGTCACCCCGAAGATCCAGGAAGCCCTGGACAAGTCGGCGCAGGACGGCGTGATGGAGCCCCACCAACTCCAGCAGATGGTCCGCCGCACGGTCGGCAAGTGGGTGTCCGACACCTACCGCCGCCGCCCGATGATCCTTCCGGTCGTCGTCGAGGTCTGACCCTCACGACCGCCTGACCTGGAGCGGGGCCCTCGATTTGCATCGGGGAGCCCCGCTCCAGTACGTTTACGTCTCCGCCTGAACGGGAAGCACGGCGCGCACTCGTGCGCCCGAAGCACCCTTCACGGGGCGGGAATTCCGACTCAGAATCTCTGATAAAGTCGGGTCCGCCGAAAGGCAAGGCCACTCCACTGGCCACCGGAAATCGAATTCGGACCGGAAACGGTACGAAAAAGAGTCTGGTAAAGTTGGAACCGCCGGAAAGGGAAAACGCGAAAGCGGAGAACCTGGAAAGCGAAACTGCACGGCCCGCTTCGACCGGGAATCGGACACGAAAGAGTCTGATAGAGTCGGAAACGCAAGACAGCAAGACAAAGAAGTAAAACGAAGGGAAGCGCCCGGAGGGCCCCG
>NZ_BMRY01000015.1 GCF_014648875.1 Streptomyces parvus
AACCCGGAAGCTAAGCCTTTCAGCGCCGATGGTACTGCAGGGGGGACCCTGTGGGAGAGTAGGACGCCGCCGAACAATCATTGCGGGAAGCCCCGTGCCCTTGTGGCACGGGGCTTTTCTGCGTTTCGGAGCCGACCCGAAACCCGCCCACCTCTCCCTGGGCCGGTCCGCAGGCCTCTCAGAGACGACCTGCGGCCTTCAGCGCCAAGTACGTGTCGGCCAGCGCGGGAGCGAGATTGTCCGGGGTGGCGTCCACGACGACGACGCCATGGCGACGGAGCTTGTCCGCCGTACGGCGGCGGTCCGCCTGGGCCTTGCCGGCGGCTGCCGCGTCGTACACCGAGCCCACTGTTCCCCGTACGTTGGCCATTTCCTCGATCCGAGGGTCGGAGACCGCGGCCACGAGAACGGTGTGGCGCTGGGTGAGCTGGGACAGCACAGGGAGAAGCCCCTCCTCGATCGGTGCGGCCTCCAGGGTCGTGAGGAGAACGATCAGCGAACCGCGCGGGGCATCGGTAAGGGCGGCGTTGCTCAGGCCGCGGGCGTCCGTCTCGATGAGCTCGGGCTCCAGCGTCGCCAGCGTGTTGATGACGGTCGGCAGGACATTGCCCGAGGCTGTTCGGCCTTGTACACGGGCTCGGACCTGGCGGTCATAGGCAAGGAGGCTGACGCGGTCGCCCGCTCTCACCGCGAGTGCGGTGAGAAGGAGTGTGGCGTCCATCGAGGCGTCCAGGCGGGGTACGTCACCGACCCGCCCCGCCGACGTACGCCCGGTGTCGAGGACGATCAGGATGTGCCGGTCACGCTCGGGTCGCCACGTCCGGACCGCTACGGCGGACTGGCGTGCGGTGGCCCGCCAGTCGATGGAGCGGGTGTCGTCCCCCGGTACGTAGGCCCGCAGGCTGTCGAACTCCGTGCCTTCACCGCGGGTCAGAACGCTCGTGCGACCGTCCAGTTCCCGGAGCCTGGCGAGTCGGGAGGGCAGATGCTTGCGGCTGGTGAACGGCGGCAGGACCCGTACGGTCCAAGGGGCTCGATGCTGCCCTTGGCGTGCGGCGAGGCCGAGCGGTCCGTACGAGCGGACCGTGATGCGTTCCGCCTGCCGGTCGCCTCGACGCGTCGGGTGCAGAACGGTGACCATTCGGCGCTGTTCCCCGGCGGGGATCGTCAGGGCGTGACGGGAAGCGCGGCGTTCGGTGCCCGAGGCCCAGCTGCTGGGGGGCCAGGCGTCCCGTAGTTGGGCGCGCAGACGCCGACGGGAGGTGTTGGTCACCGTCAGTTGCACCTCGGCCGTGTCACCGAGTCGAACGCTTGTATCGCCGGATCGAGTGAATCGAAGCGTTCGCACTGGCGCGGCCAGGGCGTAGTCGCACAGAATTGCCAGTGAGAGCGGTGCGTTGACCGCCAGCATCCCGGCCCAGCTGGGAGCGAAGACGCCTACGGGGAGTGACCCCAGGGCGGCCAGCAGCGCGGTACGTCCGGTGAGGGCCATGGTCACCGCCTCATCGGGGTACGGGGACGTGGGCGAGCACTGAGGCGATGACGGAGTCGGGAGTGACTCCTTCCATTTCCGCCTCGGGCCGCAGTTGGATGCGATGACGGAGCGTGGGGAGCGCCAGGGCCTTCACATCGTCCGGGATGACATAGTCCCGGCCGGTCAGCCAGGCCCAGGCGCGGGCGGTCGACAGCAGTGCGGTGGTGCCTCGGGGGGAGACACCGAAGGCGAGCGAGGGGGAATCGCGCGTGGCACGACAGATATCCACGACATAGCCGGCGATCTCGGGGGAGACGGTCGTCTTCGCGACGGCCTGGCGTGCTGCTTCCAGATCGGCGGGTCCGGCGACGGGCCGTATACCGGCGGCCTTGAGGTCGCGGGGGTTGAATCCGTCGGCATGGCGGGTGAGGACGTCGATCTCGTCCTGCCGTGAGGGGAGCGGGACCGTCAGTTTGAGCAGGAAGCGGTCCAGTTGGGCTTCGGGCAGGGGGTAGGTGCCTTCGTACTCGACGGGGTTCTGGGTCGCGGCGACCAGGAAGGGTTCGGGCAGTGGACGCGGTGTTCCGTCGACGGTGACCTGACGCTCCTCCATCGCTTCGAGGAGGGACGACTGGGTCTTGGGAGGGGTGCGGTTGATCTCGTCGGCGATCAGCAGGTTGGTGAAGACCGGACCGGGCTGGAAGGAGAACTCGGCGGTGCGTGCGTCGTAGACCAGTGAACCCGTGACGTCGCTGGGCATCAGGTCGGGGGTGAACTGGACGCGCTTGGTGTCGAGTTCGAGGGAAGCGGCTAGAGCACGCACCAGCAGGGTCTTGGCCACTCCGGGCACGCCTTCGAGGAGTACGTGACCTCGGCAGAGCAGCGCGACGACGAGTCCGGTGACGGCGGGGTCCTGCCCGACCACGGCCTTGGCGATCTCGGAGCGCAGAGCCTCCAAGGAGGCGCGGGCGCTGTCGGACGGCTCCGGTTCCGTGGGCATCGCAGGGGGTGCCGCGGGCGCCGAGTGCTCGGCCGGCTCGGGGGTCGGGGCGCTCATGAAGTGCGTACCTCTCTTTCGAGGGCGTCGAGTTGATCGGCGAGGAGGACCAGGGCGGCGTCGGTGGAGGGAGCCGTACCGAAGAGCAGGGTGTTCAGTTCGCGGTCCGGGGCGGTGACGCGTGCGGACAGGGCGGGGAGGAGGACATCGGGGGTGTGCGCGTCACGGGCGGGCACACCGGCGAGCGGGGCGAGACGTGTTCGGCCGGCAGCTCGGAGGGCGTCGGCGGCCCGGTCACGGGCGTTGGCCTTGCGGTAGAGGAGGGAGCGGCCTTCGGCGGATTCGGATGCGCGGATGGCTACCGGCAGTCGTTCCGTCACCAGGGGGCCGAGCCGGCGGGCCCGCCAGACGGCGGCGAGGACGGCGGCGAGGGCGAGTTGGAGCGTTCCCCACAGCCAGCCGGAGGGGACGAGATCGAGGAAGCTGCTCTCTTCGCCCGTGTCGTTCCTCGCTCCGCCCTCCGACTGTTCTTCGTCACCGTCGCCGGGGGCGCCGTCATCGGTTGCCGCGGATGGATCGGTGAGAGAGGGGAGGTACCAGACGAGATGAGGACGGGAGCCGAGGAGTTGGAGGGCGAGCGAGGCGTTGCCCTGCTTGTCGAGGCGTTCGTTGTGGAGGATGTCGGGGGAGCCGAGGACGACGGTGTCGCCGCCCGCTCCGGTTGGGAGGACGACCAGGCTGGGGAGGCCTGCGCTCGGGTAGCAGGTGATGGCGGTGGGGTCCTGCGTCGTGTAGCGGGTGCCGCCCATGTCCGCGGTGCCGGCCCGCCGGGCGGCGGGGAGTTCGCACTCCGGGGCGAGGGCACTGGCGGCCTGGTGCGATTCGGCGCGGATGCCGGGGGCCAGCCGGGTTGTGCCTCCCGGCCCGGGGGCGACCAGCAGGGTGCGTCCCGCGGAGTCGGAAGCCGCTTCCTCCAGCCGGAGCTGCTGCGAGCGGGTCAGGAGGTTGGGGCCGGCGACCAGGAGTGTGGTGTCGGGTCCGGCCGCTGTGGTGGCCTCGTCGAGGGTGGTGGCGACGGTGACGGATACGCCGCGTGCCTTGAGGAGTTCGGCCACGGCCCGGCTGCCCTTGGGGTCCGCGGAGCGGGGGTCGAGCTGTCCGTGGTTCGTGCCGGAGCGTACGGCGGCGAACGTGATGCCGGCGACGACGAGGATGAGGACGACCGCCAGGATGCCTCGGGCGCGGGTCCAGACCTGACCGGGGGTGGGTGCGGTCGAGGTGGGCGAAGCGGTGGTCGCCGCGGTCATCCGGTGGCTCCTCGGGAGGTTCCGGGCAGCAGCGGCTTCGCCTCGTCGAGTTCGAGGTCGAGGGTGCGGAGCGACAGGTATGCGGACTGGTCCGCGGTGCGGCCGCCGTATGTCACGTCGTCGAAGCTCCGGGCGGCAGCGCGCAGCCGGGCCGTGTGCTCGGGGAGGGTGCGGCCCGCTTCGGCCGCGGCTTCGTCCGCGGTGCGGCCGGGGCGGGGGTCGAGCAGGGCGCGCTCCTCCAGGGACCGGACGATGGCGCGCATGCGTTCCTGGACGGCTTCGGTCCAGCGCAGGGCCGCGGCGTGTGCTTCGGCGGCGGCGCGGTGCTGGGCCGCGCTGCGGGGGCCCGTGCTGTCGAAGAGAGCGTCCGCGCTCCGGGAGGAGCGTTGCGGGGTGCCGAGCCGCCACCAGAGGGCGGCGGCGAGGCCGACGACGATGACGACCAGGACGGCGAGTCCGGCCGGGCCGCCGGGGGCGGCCCCCGCGGCGGCGTCGAACACTCCGGCGACCCAGTCCCAGAACTGGTTCAGGGCGCGCTGGACGACGTTCGGGTCGTTCTCGTGGTACATCGGCTTGGACAGCTCGCTCTCGGCCGCCTCCCGGGCGGGAAGACGTGACGTGTCCACGGGTATGTCGCCCGCCGCGATGTCCTGCCGTGCTGTGGTGATGCCCCCCGCCCCCGACACCGCATCAGCTCCTGGGTGTGTTGTCGCCGTAGCCGGGCAGGCCGGCGGCCCGTGCGAGGTCGAGGTCCAGGGCTTCGCGGCGGATGCGCTGGTCCATGTAGAGAAGGGCCATCACGCCGGCGACGAAGGGGTAGATCAACGTCGAGACGATCACTTCGCCGATGCCGGTGACGATCAGGAAGGGCCAGCCCACGGAGGGGGCGGTACCGCCGAAGAGGTCGCTGACCTCGGTTCCGTCGGCGATCACCGCGATGGCGGTGAACGGGATGGAGACGAGGAACGTCAGCAGGAAGGTCAGCAGATAGGTCAGGGCGAGGATCCCGAAGGTGCGCCACCAGGCGCCCCGGACCAGCTTCGCCGACCTGCGCAGTGCGGCCACGATGCTCTGCCGTTCCAGCATCAGTGCGGGGGCGGCGAGGGCGAAGCTGACGTTCAGCCAGAGCATCACGACGCAGGCGGCGGCGAAGCCGAGGAAGGCGAGGGCCGCTCCGGCCTCGGAGCCGAGCAACAGGCCGGGGCCGATGCCCACGGCCATGATGGCGGCCATGATCACGGCGACCAGGACGGTCAGCCCGAGCAGGGGGAGGACACGGGGGCGGGCTTCGGCCCAGGAGTCGGCGAGCGTGGTGGGGCGGCCCAGCACGGAGCGGCTGATGATCACGGTGACGACCGACGCCGTGAAGAGCGTGGCGATCATCGAGAGGAGGGAGACCGGGGCCAGGGAGATCAGCGTCGATCGGGCCGAGTCGGCGGTCTGGCGCAGGGCCTCGGCGCCGGTGGCGTTCGGGTCGATGGAGGTCGGTTCCGGCAGCAGGTAGCGCTGCATGAGGATGACGGCGATCTGGGTGATCACCGAGACCGTCAGGCTGAAGCCGAGGGCCGTACGCCAGTGGGCGCGCAGGGCGGACACCGAGCCGTCGAGGATCTCGCCGAGGCTCAGCGGGCGCAGCGGGATGACGCCGGGCTTCGCGGCCGCGGGCGGTCCTGCCCAGCCCTGCCGCTGCGGGCCGCCACCCCAGCCGGGGGTGGGCGGCCGGGTTCCGGGGCCGCTGCCGGGGTTGCTCGGTGGGGACCACTGCCCGGGGGGCGGCTGCTCGGGGGACCACTGTCCCGTCGGGCCGCTTCCGTCCTGCGGGTCGGAGGGGCGGGGGATCGCCTTCTCCTTGCCGTCGGAGGGGGCAGATCCGGGCGACGCCCAGCCCGGAGAGTCGTTCATTCTCGCTCCTTCACCGTCCTGACCGCTCATCGGGGCGGCAGGTTGGCAGCCATCGTGCCACGCGCCGGTCCGGGGCGGACCAGCCGCTCCTTCTCGTTCGCACCTTCATTTGCGGGTGGCTCACCGGGCAGACTGGACAGATGGCTGATCAGGACGCGCAATCACCGGTGGGCTTCGAGCCTCCCGTGCTTTCCGTACTCCGCTGGGACGAGCCTCCGGAAGGTCCCGTGCTGGTGCTCCTCGACCAGACTCGGCTGCCCGCCGAGGAGGTCGAGCTGGTGTGTACCGATGTGCCCGCGCTGGTGCGGGCGATCCAGACGCTGGCGGTGCGCGGGGCCCCGTTGCTCGGGATCGCCGGAGGCTACGGGGTGGCGCTCGCGGCGGCGCGGGGCTTCGACGTCGCGGAGGCGGCGGGACTGCTGGAGGGGGCGCGGCCCACCGCGGTGAACCTTGGTTACGGGGTGCGGCGGGTGGCGGCGGCCTACTGGGCGGCGGCCGGGAAGGGGGAGGGCGATGAGGCGGCCGCCGCGGCGGCGCTGGCCGAGGCGCGGGCGCTGCACCGGGAGGACGCCCAGGCCAGCAGGCGTATGGCCGAGTACGGCGAAGCGCTGCTGGAGGAGCTGCTGCCGGGCCGTGCGTACCAGCTGCTGACTCACTGCAACACCGGGGCGCTGGTCTCGGGGGGCGAGGGGACGGCGTTCGCTGTGGCGTTGCGGGTGCACCGGCAGGGGCGGCTGCGGCGGCTGTGGGTGGACGAGACGCGGCCGCTGCTCCAGGGGGCTCGGCTGACGGCGTACGAGGCGGCGCGGAACGGGCTGGCGTACAGCCTGCTCACGGACAACGCGGCGGGGTCCCTTTTCGCGGCGGGGGAGGTCGACGCGGTGCTCATAGGCGCCGACCGCATCGCCGCGGACGGCTCGGTGGCCAACAAGGTGGGGAGCTACCCGCTGGCTGTGCTCGCGAAGTACCACCACGTGCCCTTCATCGTGGTGGCGCCGACGACGACCGTGGATCTGGAGACCCCGGACGGCACATCGATCATCGTCGAGCAGCGTTCCGGGCAAGAAGTGACGGAGTTCACATCACCCCGGGGTGTATCGGCCGGCAGTGGAGGCGGGATCGTCGTCGCACCCCTCGGAGCCCCGGCGTACAACCCGGCCTTCGACGTCACGCCGCCGGAACTGATCACGGCGATCGTCACCGAGGAGGGCGCAATTTCCCCGGTCACGGGGGTCGGACTGGCCGAGCTGTGTGCCAGGTCATCGCAGGTAACGATTAGCTAATGGGATGATGTCGATTATGAAGGGACGCGTCCTTGTCGTCGACGACGACACCGCACTGGCCGAGATGCTCGGGATTGTGCTGCGTGGAGAAGGTTTCGAGCCGTCGTTCGTAGCGGACGGCGACAAGGCACTGGCCGCATTTCGTGAGGCCAAGCCGGACCTGGTGCTGCTCGACCTCATGCTGCCCGGTAGGGACGGCATCGAGGTGTGCAGGCTGATCAGGGCCGAGTCCGGTGTGCCGATCGTCATGCTCACTGCCAAGAGCGACACCGTCGATGTCGTGGTCGGCCTGGAATCCGGGGCCGACGACTACATCGTCAAGCCGTTCAAACCTAAGGAGTTGGTCGCCCGGATCAGGGCACGTCTGCGGCGGTCCGAGGAGCCCGCGCCGGAGCAGCTGACCATCGGTGACCTGGTCATCGACGTGGCCGGCCACTCCGTGAAGCGGGAGGGGCAGTCGATCGCCCTGACTCCGCTGGAGTTCGACCTGCTGGTCGCGCTCGCCCGCAAGCCGTGGCAGGTCTTCACCCGTGAGGTCCTGCTGGAGCAGGTGTGGGGTTACCGCCACGCGGCCGACACCCGCCTGGTGAATGTTCATGTCCAGCGTCTGCGTTCCAAGGTCGAGAAGGACCCGGAACGGCCGGAGATCGTGGTGACGGTCCGAGGCGTCGGCTACAAGGCCGGACCGAGCTGAGATGGCCCGAGGCAGTGCTGCTCCGGGGCCCGGCGAGCCGGGAGTCCGTACGGAGCGGGCTGCCGGCCCGGGTCGGAAGGCGTCACGAATGAGCCGTTTCCTGCAGGGCGGCCGGTTGTTCGAGGACCGGACGCCCGGCGGGCCCGTACCGCGGTTGTTGATGCGGTGGGTGCGCCGTCCGTTGCTGCCCGCCGTCCGTTTGTGGCGGCGCAACCTGCAGCTCCGCGTGGTCGCGGGCACCCTCCTGATGTCGATCGGGGTCGTGCTGCTGCTCGGCTTCGTCGTCATCGGCCAGGTGCGCAACGGCCTGCTCGACGCCAAGGGCAAGGCCGCCCAGACCCAGGCCGCCGGCGGTTTCGCCGCGGCCCAGGAGAAGGCGAACGCCCCGCTCGCCCCCGGCGGCCAGGGGAGCGACGGCGGCGACGGCATGACCGGCAGCACCTCCTGGCGCACCGAGCTCGTCGACCAGCTCGCCAGCGGCGGCAAGAACGCCTTCAACGTGGTGGCGCTCAGCGTGGACTCGGTCACCGAGGGTGCGAGCAGCCGGGCCGCGCGCGGCTCCGGCAGCGTCGAGGCGTCCAGCGTGCCCGAGCGCCTGCGGCAGAACGTGAGCAAGGGGCAGGGCGCCTACCAGACGTACTCCCTGATCCAGTACTCGTACGGCAACGAGTCGCAACCGGGGCTCGTCGTCGGCAAGCGGCTCTACGACATCGATCAGCAGCCCTACGAGCTCTACTACCTCTTCCCGCTCACGCAGGAGGAGAAGTCCCTGACCCTGGTCAAGACGACCCTGGCGACCGCTGGACTGTTCGTCGTCGTGCTGCTCGGGGCCATCGCCTGGTTCGTGGTGCGCCAGGTCGTCACACCGGTGCGGATGGCGGCCGGCATCGCCGAGCGGCTCTCCGCGGGCAAGCTGCAGGAACGGATGAAGGTCACCGGCGAGGACGACATCGCCCGGCTCGGCGAGGCCTTCAACAAGATGGCCCAGAACCTCCAGCTGAAGATCCAGCAGCTGGAGGAGCTCTCCCGGATGCAGCGGCGCTTCGTCTCCGACGTCTCGCACGAGCTGCGGACCCCCCTGACGACCGTGCGGATGGCCGCCGACGTCATCCATGAGGCCCGCGCCGACTTCGACCCCGTCACCGCACGCTCCGCCGAACTGCTGGGCGACCAGCTCGACCGGTTCGAGTCGTTGCTCGCCGATCTGCTGGAGATCAGCCGCTTCGACGCGGGCGCCGCGGCCCTGGAGGCCGAGCCCATAGACCTGCGGACCGTGGTGCACCGGGTGATCGGCGGTGCCGAACCGCTCGCCGAGCGCAAGGGCACCCGGATCCTGGTCGTCGGCGACGACCAGCCGGTCATCGCCGAGGCCGATGCCCGCCGTGTCGAACGCGTCCTGCGCAACCTCGTGGTCAACGCCGTCGAGCACGGTGAGGGCCGGGACGTCGTGGTGCGGATGGGCGTGGCACAGGGAGCGGTCGCCGTGGCCGTGCGGGACTACGGGGTCGGGCTCAAGCCCGGCGAGGCGACCCGCGTCTTCAACCGGTTCTGGCGTGCCGACCCCGCGCGCGCCCGGACCACCGGCGGGACCGGCCTCGGCCTCTCCATCGCGGTCGAGGACGCCCGGCTGCACGGCGGCTGGCTCCAGGCCTGGGGCGAGCCCGGCGGCGGCTCCCAGTTCCGGCTGACCCTGCCGCGTACGGCGGACGAGCCCCTGCGCGGTTCGCCGATACCGCTGGAGCCCGAGGACTCGCGGCGTAACCGGGAGGGCCGGGAGCGCGACGAGACCGGGGCGGGTACGTCGGGCGACCACCGGTTGACGTCCGTGCCGCCCCAGCTCGGGGCGGGGGTGCGTTCGCCGCTGCCCGTGCCCGGCCATGGCCCCGTCGCCCGGAGCGGCGCGCCCTCGTCGGTGCACCCCGCCGCGCTGCCCGGCAACGGAGCACGTGTCGTGGCGCGCCAGGCCCCGGAACGTCCCGGTGGCGTGGTCGGCGGCGTACAGAATTCCGATCAGGAGGACACCACTCGTGGGTATTGACCGCCGTCCGGGCGGCCATGGACGGGCGGTGCGGATGACCGCGCTGCTGGGCTGCGGCGTCGTCGTGCTGGTCGGCTGCGGCTCGATGCCGGTGACCGGGGACGTGAAGGCGGTCGACGCCTCGCAGCCCGGGGACTCCCAGGTGCAGGTGTACGCGGTGGCACCCCGGGACGGCGCGCCGCCCAGTGAGATCGTCGACGGCTTCCTGGAGTCGATGACCAGTGACGATCCCGCGTTCGCGACCACCCGGAAATACCTGAGCAAGGATGCCCGCCGCACCTGGCAGCCGGACGGGAGCACCACGGTGCTGGCCCAGGCCCCCAACCGCAGCGGCCCCCTGCTCCACGACGAGGACAACCGGGCCACCCGGGACCGCGAGACGACCTACACGCTGACCGGCGAGAAGGTCGCGACGGTCGACGCCCAGAGCTCCTACCGGCCGCTCGCGCCCACCGCCTACGCCCAGACCCTGCACCTGGTGCTGGAGCAGGTGGCGGAGGGGAAGAAGGAGTGGCGCATCAACGTCGTGCCGGACGGCCTGGTCCTCGGGCAGTCCGACTTCAAGCGGCTCTACCGCTCCGTGAACAAGTACTACTACGCCACCGGGAGCACGAACGGCCGGTCGACGCTCGTCGCCGACCCCGTCTACGTACGCAACCGTACGGATCCCGTCACGCGCATGGACACCGCGACGCAGACCGTCAGGACACTCCTGGCCGGGCCGACGAACTGGCTGCGGCCCGTGGTCGATTCCCGCTTCCCGACGGGGACCGCCCTGCGCAAGGGCGTCACCGCGCTGGCGCCGGACGACCAGAACGTCCTGAAGGTGCCGCTCAACAAGAAGGCCGACTCGGCGGGCCGCAGCGCCTGCCGGATGATGGCCGCCCAGGTGCTGTTCACGCTCCGCGACCTGACCTCGGCGCGGGTCGAGCGGGTTGAGCTGGAGGGCGGCAAGGGCCGGCTCTGCGCGCTGGACGCCGACGACGCGCCGGAGTTCTCCGCCGACCGCGGCTCCGAGGGTGCCGACAGCCAGTACCTCATCAACGACAAGGGCCAGGTGGAGCGGATCCTCGGTGCCACCGACGACACCGGGACGCCCGAGCCCGTGACCGGTCCGCTGGGAGCGGGCACCGTCCCGATGGGATCCGTCGGAGTGGCCCGGGACGAGGAGCGGGCCGCCGCGGTCTCCTCCTCCGGGCAGCACCTTTACGTGTCCTCCGTCGAGACGGAGGGCGAACTGGCCGAGCCCCTCGTCACCAGCGAGGCGAAGAAGGCGGCCGACCGGCTGTCGCCGCCGAGCTGGGACGGCCGCGGCGACCTGTGGGTCGCCGACCGCGATCCGGCGGGCCCCAGGCTGCTGCGGCTGGCCGGAGGCACGGGCGAGCCGCAGGAGGTCCGGGTGCCCGGCCTCGACGGTGCCCGGATCGAGGAGCTCCGGATGTCCGCGGACGGCGTGCGGATCGCCCTGCTGCTCACGAAGGACGGCCGTACGACGCTGAACATCGGCCGGGTCGAGCGCCGGGGGTCCTCCGTCGCGCCCGAGATCTCCGTCGAGGACCTGCGCCAGGCCGCCCCGCAGCTCACGGACGTTTCGGCCATCTCCTGGTCGGGTCGCAGCCGCCTGGTGGTGGTCGGCAAGGAGGAGGGCGGCGTTCAGCAGGTGCGTTACGTGCAGGCCGACGGATCCACGTCGGGCTCGGGCGCGCTCCCCGGCGTGAACCAGGTCCAGTCGGTCGCCGCGGCGGACGACGAACAGCTCCCGCTGATGGCGGAGACCGTCGACGACGGCATTGTGAAGCTCTCGCCGGGGGACAACTGGCAGACGGTTCTCAAGAAGGGCAAGGCGCTGGTCTACCCCGGCTGATCCCGGAGTTCCTGGGTTTTCCACAGGGGTGGCCCGGTCCCGGTGGGCGCGGCACAGTCGGGGCCATGCGGAACGTGTGGCACGAGCTGTCCGGTCTGCTCCTGCCGATGACCTGCGCCGGCTGCGGCAGACCGCGCACCGAGCTGTGCGCGGTCTGCGGGGCGGCGCTGCTCGGTGGGCCCGCCCGCCGGGTCCGCCCCTCGCCCGGGCCACCGGGACTTCCGACGGTGTACGCGGCTGCGCCGTACGAGAACGCCGTACGCGCGGTTCTGCTGGCCCACAAGGAGCGCGGGGCACTCGGGCTGGCAGGGGCGCTCGGGCGGGCCCTGGCGGGTTGCGTACGGGCCGGGACGGGGCAGCTGGACGGTGCGGCGACGCCCAGTGGGGCAGGTCCCCTGCGAGCTGAGGCGCCTCTGCTGCTGGTCCCTGTGCCCTCCGCGGGTTCCGCGACCGCCGCGCGTGGCCATGATCCGGTCCGCAGGATCGCCGCCGCGGCCGCGCGGGAGCTGCGGCGTTCGGGTCGGCCGGCCCACGTGCTTGCGGTGCTCCGGCAGCGGCGCGCGGTCGCCGACCAGTCCGGGCTCGACGCACGGCAGCGGCGGGCGAATCTGGCCGGCGCACTGGAGCTCACGGCAGCGGGAGAGCGCCTTCTCCGGCGCGGACTCGTCCGTCACGACCGGGTGATCCTGGTCGACGATCTGTTGACGACGGGATCGACGCTGGCGGAGGCGGCCCGGGCCGTCGGCGAGGGGCGCGGCACCGATCGGGAGCCTTCCGTGCGCGGAGGGTGCCGGGCGGCGGTCGTCGCAGCCTCTCCCTCCGCCTTCGAAATAAACCGGAACTGACCGAGAACCTGCATCGTTGCAGGTAATGAGAGGGCAATACCCCCTGAATGGAGGTACGTGCCAGTAGCGGGTGCCGAGACCCTGGTGCGCAGGCTATGTTCGGTTGTGAGGAACGGTGAATGCCGGACCTCGATGAATGCACCATGAGGTTTCGGGCAGGTAACTCACCGGTAGGAGAAGCACGCAAAGTCGGTGGGGTTGCGACCCCTCCGACGGGGGAGGAGGAGGCGAAAGCCACCGAGTCCGAGGCCCTGGGGATCTCCGGGGCCTGGTGCAAAAGGGAGATGCTCCGCCGCTGAGCGGAGCGATCCGGGAACGGAGTTCTGCGTGGACATCGTCGTCAAGGGCCGCAAGACCGAGGTGCCCGAGCGGTTCCGCAAGCACGTGGCCGAGAAGCTGAAGCTGGACAAGATCCAGAAGTTCGACGGCAAGGTGATCAGCCTCGACGTCGAGGTGTCCAAGGAGCCGAATCCCCGTCAGGCAGACCGTTCCGACCGGGTGGAGATCACGCTCCGCTCGCGGGGGCCGGTCATCCGGGCGGAAGCGGCGGCGGGCGACCCTTACGCAGCGCTCGACCTGGCCACCGGAAAGCTGGAGGCCCGGCTGCGCAAGCAGCACGACAAGCGCTACAGCCGCCGTGGCAACGGCCGTCTGTCGGCTGCCGAGGTCGGGGACGTCGTCCCCGGCGTGGCTTCGTTCGACGAGGACGGTGAGCTGGTCGGCGACCAGTCGCCGGCGCCCGTCCCCACCACGAAGATCGGCTCGCTCGAAGTACAGGGCGAAGGGCCGCTCGTGATGCGCGAGAAGACCCATACCGCCGCACCGATGTCGCTCGACCAGGCGCTCTACGAGATGGAACTGGTCGGCCACGACTTCTACTTGTTCGTCGACTCCGAGACGAAGGAGCCCAGCGTCGTCTACCGGCGACACGCCTACGACTACGGCGTCATCCACCTGAGGACCGACCCGCTCGCCGCGGACGAGGCAGGCGGCGCGGGCGGTGCGCTCGGCGGCTGAGGCCACATCATCCGGGTGCCCCCGGGGCGTTTTCACGCCACCGGGGGCACCCGCGCACGGGTACAGGACCACCGTGCCGGGGCCGGGGCATGGAATCATGGCGGACCGAGCCAATCGGTGTTCCGTGAGGTGCCGTTGGCGAACGACCGACACTTCAGGCCGTGGCCTCAGGGGGAGGAACGATGGCGGACACCTTCGGGCCCGTGCGTGATGCGAACGACTCCGACGACGACACCCGCGCGTACACCGGGGCGGACGCGGACGGCGCTGCACGCAAGGAGCCCATCAGGGTCCTCGTGGTCGATGACCACGCGCTCTTCCGCAGGGGTCTGGAGATCGTCCTCGCGCAGGAGGAGGACATCCAGGTCATCGGTGAGGCCGGGGACGGCTCCGAGGCGGTCGACAAGGCCGCCGACCTGCTGCCCGACATCGTGCTGATGGATGTCCGGATGCCCAAGCGCGGCGGCATCGAGGCCTGCACCGCCATCAAGGAGGTGGCCCCCAGCGCGAAGATCATCATGCTGACGATCAGCGACGAGGAGGCCGACCTCTACGAGGCGATCAAGGCGGGCGCGACCGGATACCTCCTCAAGGAGATCTCCACCGACGAGGTCGCCACGGCCATTCGCGCGGTCGCCGACGGCCAGTCCCAGATCAGCCCCTCCATGGCCTCCAAGCTGCTCACCGAGTTCAAATCGATGATCCAGCGCACCGACGAGCGACGGCTCGTCCCGGCGCCCCGGCTCACCGATCGCGAGCTGGAGGTGCTGAAACTCGTGGCGACCGGCATGAACAACCGGGATATCGCCAAGGAGTTGTTCATTTCCGAGAACACGGTGAAGAACCACGTCCGCAATATCCTGGAGAAACTGCAGCTGCACTCCCGGATGGAAGCGGTCGTCTATGCCATGCGCGAGAAGATCCTCGAGATCAGGTAGCCGGCCGGCGGGGGCGGCCGCGCCGTTCAGCGATAGGCGCGCTGCAGCGCGTGGCCGATCTCCGTCCTGAGCGGCTCGCGCAGCTCCGGCGGGTCCACCCGGTCGACCCGGATGTCCGTGCAGCCCACCCAGGCCGCCGCCTCCACCAGCGCCTCGGCCATCGGGGCCACCGCCTTCGGGCCGGCCGGCGACGCCTGCTTGGCCACGAGCGTGGTGCCCTCGCGCGCCGGGTCGACCCGGCCCTGGAGCTTCCCGCCCGCCAGCAACGGCATCGCGAAATAGCCGTGGATCCGCTTCTGCTTGGGCACATAGGCCTCCAGCCGATGCGTGAAGCCGAAGATCCGCTCCGTGCGCGCCCGCTCCCAGATCAGGGAGTCGAACGGTGACAACAGCGTCGTACGGTGGCGGCCGCGCACCTCCTTGGCCAGGGCCTCCGGATCCGCCCAGGCGGGCTTCCCCCAGCCCTCCACCACGACCGGGACCAGTCCCGAGTCCGCCACCACGGCGTCGAACTCCTCGCCCTTCAGCCGGTGGTAGTCCGCGATGTCGCCACGGGTGCCGACGCCCAGGGACCTGCCCGCCAGCGCGACCAGCCGCCGCCGGCACTCGGCGTCGCTCAACTCGTCATGCAGCAGGGCATCCGGAATGGCCCGCTCGGCCAGGTCGTAGACCCGCTTCCAGCCGCGCCGCTCGGTGCACACCACCTCGCCGTACATCAGGGCCCGCTCGACGGCGACCTTGGACGCCGACCAGTCCCACCACTCGCCGCCGTTCTTCGCGCCGCCCAGCTCGGTGGCCGTCAGCGGGCCCTCGTCGCGCAGCTGCTTGATCACGGTGTCGTACACCCCGTCGGGCAGATCGTGGTGCCAGTGCGGGCGGGAGCGGTAGGCGCGCCGGCGGAACGCGAAGTGCGGCCACTCCTCGACGGGCAGGATGCACGCGGCGTGCGACCAGTACTCGAAGGTGCGGCCGCCCGACCAGTAGGCCTCCTCCACCGTCCGGCGGCCCACCGAACCGAGGCGGGCGTAGGGGATCAGCTCGTGCGAGCGGGCCAGCACCGAGATCGTGTCCAGCTGCACCGCGCCGAGGTGGCGCAGTACCCCCGGCACCCCCGCCCGACGGTCCGGAGCCCCCAGGAAGCCCTGGGCGCGCAGGGCTATGCGGCGGGCCTGGTCGGCGGAGAGTTCGACTGCGGGAGGAGGCACAGGCGTCATACGTCGAACCCTAGACGCCGCCACTGACAGCCCGGCCCCGCCCGGGGACGTACGGGTGGGTGCCCGCGAGCCCGAGGTCGGACGGGAGCAGGGCCGCCGTCCAGGCGTCACGCCGCACGCCCTTGTTGAGCAGCCCGGACCGCTGTTCGCCCTCCAGCCGGAACCCCGCCCGCAGGGCGACGGCCCGTGAGGCCAGATTGCCGATCTCGGCCCGCCACTCCAGCCGGTCCGCCCCGAGCGAGGCGAAGGCCCAGCGGGCGGAGCCGAGCACCGCCTCGGTGGCGTAGCCGTTGCCGCGGTGCTCCTTGGTGGACCAGTAGCCCACCTCGTACGTCCCCGGACGGCTGCGGCGGTCGATGCCGAGCGCCCCGACGAGGGTCCCGTTCCCCCGCAGGGTCAAAGCAAAGCCGTAGGCGGAGTCGTCCTGCCAGCCCGCCGGGGCGAGCTTCGTGGTGAACAGTTCCGCGTCGGTGAGGCGGTACGGGGAGGGGATCACCGTCCACCGCTGGATGTCCGGGTCCTGACAGGCGGCGTGCACCCGGTGGGTGTCCTGCGGGCCGAAGGGCCGCAGGACCAGGCGTTCCGTGGTGAGGGTGATCGGCTCCATGGGCCGATTCTCGTGAGCCCGCCGCCCCGATGCGAGCACTTTCGGGCTTCCCGGCACCTTCCGCGCCCCTGGACCGTTGTCCTATAAGGGTGCGGCAAGGTCCACGCCTGAGGGTGCGGCAAGGTCCACGCGACGGCAGCCCTCCCGACGCGGTGGTGTCCTCGCTTACGATGGCCATTGCGGTGGGGCCCACCTGCCGTGCCCGCGCCAGAGTCCATCACACGACCCAGTGCCAGGCCCGACCGGCAAGGAGACCAGCCTCAGTGTCCGTCTTCAACAAGCTCATGCGTGCAGGCGAAGGCAAGATCCTGCGCAAACTGCACCGCATCGCGGACCAGGTCAGCTCCATCGAAGAGGACTTCGTCAACCTCTCCGACGCCGAGCTGCGGGCGCTCACCGACGAGTACAAGGAACGGTACGCGGACGGCGAGAGCCTGGACGACCTGCTTCCCGAAGCGTTCGCCACGATCCGCGAGGCCGCCAAGCGAGTCCTCGGGCAGCGCCACTACGACGTACAGATCATGGGTGGAGCCGCCCTGCACCTCGGCTATGTGGCCGAGATGAAGACCGGTGAGGGCAAGACCCTCGTCGGCACCCTGCCCACGTATCTGAACGCGCTCTCCGGCAAGGGCGTGCACCTGATCACGGTCAACGACTACCTCGCCCAGCGTGACTCCGAGCTCATGGGCCGGGTCCACAAGTTCCTGGGTCTGTCCGTCGGCTGCATCGTCGCCAACATGACCCCGGCCCAGCGCCGCGAGCAGTACGGCTGCGACATCACGTACGGCACGAACAACGAGTTCGGGTTCGACTACCTCCGCGACAACATGGCGTGGTCCAAGGACGAACTCGTCCAGCGCGGCCACAACTTCGCCGTGGTCGACGAGGTCGACTCGATCCTCGTCGACGAGGCCCGTACGCCGCTGATCATCTCCGGCCCGGCCGACCAGGCCACCAAGTGGTACGGCGACTTCGCCAAGCTGGTCACGCGCCTCACCAAGGGCGAGGCGGGCAACCAGCTCAAGGGCATCGAGGAGACCGGCGACTACGAGGTCGACGAGAAGAAGCGGACCGTGGCCATCCATGAGTCCGGCGTCGCCAAGGTCGAGGACTGGCTCGGCATCGACAACCTCTACGAGTCGGTGAACACCCCGCTCGTCGGCTATCTGAACAACGCCATCAAGGCGAAGGAACTGTTCAAGAAGGACAAGGACTACGTCGTCATCGACGGCGAAGTCATGATCGTCGACGAGCACACCGGCCGTATCCTCGCCGGCCGCCGCTACAACGAGGGCATGCACCAGGCGATCGAGGCGAAGGAAGGGGTGGACATCAAGGACGAGAACCAGACCCTCGCCACGATCACCCTGCAGAACTTCTTCCGCCTCTACGACAAGCTCTCCGGCATGACCGGTACGGCGATGACCGAGGCCGCCGAGTTCCACCAGATCTACAAGCTCGGCGTGGTGCCGATCCCGACGAACCGGCCGATGGTCCGCGCCGACCAGTCGGACCTGATCTACCGCACCGAGGTCGCGAAGTTCGCCGCGGTCGTCGACGACATCGCCGAGAAGCACGAAAAGGGCCAGCCGATCCTGGTCGGCACCACCTCGGTCGAGAAGTCCGAGTACCTCTCGCAGCAGCTCTCCAAGCGCGGTGTCCAGCACGAGGTCCTCAACGCCAAGCAGCACGACCGGGAGGCGACGATCGTCGCCCAGGCGGGCCGCAAGGGCGCCGTCACCGTCGCGACGAACATGGCCGGACGAGGCACCGACATCAAGCTCGGCGGCAACCCGGACGACCTCGCCGAGGCGGAGCTGCGCCAGCGCGGCCTCGACCCGGTGGACAACGTCGAGGAGTGGGCGGCCGCGCTGCCCGCCGCGCTGGAGGCGGCCGAGCAGGCCGTGAAGGCGGAGTTCGAAGAGGTCAAGGAGCTCGGCGGGCTCTACGTGCTGGGCACCGAGCGCCACGAGTCGCGCCGTATCGACAACCAGCTGCGCGGCCGTTCCGGCCGTCAGGGCGACCCGGGCGAGTCCCGTTTCTACCTGTCGCTGGGCGACGACCTGATGCGCCTGTTCAAGGCCCAGATGGTCGAGCGCGTCATGTCGATGGCGAACGTTCCGGACGACGTCCCGATCGAGAACAAGATGGTCACCCGTGCCATCGCCTCCGCCCAGTCGCAGGTCGAGCAGCAGAACTTCGAGACGCGTAAGAACGTCCTGAAGTACGACGAGGTGCTCAACCGGCAGCGTGAGGTCATCTACGGCGAGCGCCGCCGCGTTCTGGAGGGCGAGGACCTCCAGGAGCAGATCCGGCACTTCATGGACGACACGATCGACGACTACATCCGGCAGGAGACCGCCGAGGGCTTCGCCGAGGAGTGGGACCTGGACCGGCTGTGGGGCGCCTTCAAGCAGCTCTACCCGGTGAAGGTCACCGTCGAGGAACTGGAGGAGGCGGCCGGGGACCTGGCGGGCGTCACCGCCGAGTTCATCGCCGAATCGGTCAAGAACGACATCCACGAGCAGTACGAGGAGCGCGAGAACACCCTCGGCTCCGACATCATGCGTGAGCTGGAGCGCCGCGTCGTCCTCTCGGTGCTCGACCGCAAGTGGCGCGAGCACCTCTACGAGATGGACTACCTCCAGGAGGGCATCGGCCTGCGGGCCATGGCGCAGAAGGACCCGCTGGTCGAGTACCAGCGCGAGGGCTTCGACATGTTCAACGCCATGATGGAGGGCATCAAGGAGGAGTCCGTCGGCTACCTGTTCAACCTGGAGGTCCAGGTCGAGCAGCAGGTCGAGGAGGTTCCGGTGCAGGACGGCGCCGAGCGTCCCTCGCTGGAGAAGGAGGGCGCCGCCGCGGCCCCGCAGATCCGCGCCAAGGGCCTGGAGGCCCCGCAGCGGCCGGACCGGCTCCACTTCTCCGCCCCTACGGTGGACGGCGAGGGCGGTGTCGTCGAGGGCGACTTCGCCAACGACGATGCCTCCGGCGCCACGCGGTCGGCCGACGGCATGACGCGTGCGGAGCGTCGCAAGGCCCAGAAGAGCGGTGGCGGCGGCGGTCGCCGTCGCAAGAAGTAGCCGTAAGGGTTGTTCCCCGGCAGGGGCCGGACGCCGCTTGGTGTCCGGCCCCTGCCGCGTTCGCCGGGTCACCGGGGGCCCGGGGCACCGGCCGTGAGGCGTTCGCCGCCCAGCTCCACGGCGGCGCAGCGCCAGCGCTGGTCGGCGCCCTGTTCCAGCCGGAAGGCCATGGCCCGCACCCGGTCGCCCGCGGCGATGCTGGCGAACGCCTCGACCACCCCCGTGGCGGGCTGGGCCCCTCGGCAGTGGCGGAGGACCGGGCGGCTGCCGTGGGTGGCCCTCAGCGGGGTGCTGGGGGCCAGTTCGGCGAGCTGGTCGTAGGCCTCGCCGATGGTGTGGCCGAGCATCCAGTGCACCGGGCGCTGGCCGCTGAGGACCGCGAGCAGACGCTCGGCGAACCACTGGTGCGGGCGGAGCGGGCGGTGGGGTTGCGGCCTGCGGGAGCGCTGCGGAGGTACCGGGCGGGGGCCGTTCGGTGCCGACCGCGGGCCGTTCGACGCCGATCGAGGACCGCTCGGTGCTGATCGGGGGCCGCTCTGGTCGCGTCGTCCTGCGGGCCTCGTCCTGTCCGTGCTCATGATCCATCGCCCCCGTTGACCGGGCCCGGCTTCTACCGGGCGGTAACTTTTGTTGGGGATCTTCTACGGGGGCGGTCGTCAGCGACGCAAGGGGCCTTCTGGCGCCGATCCGGCGCGGGCGGTTTCACCTATCCGTGGCTCGGGCCTTGCGGGGCAAGGGCGACGGCGGGGGTGACGGGGCGTCGGCCGTGGACGGACGACCCCGGTTGCCGAAACCCGAAAGGGGACGCTCCCACGTATCCTGAGGACGTTTCCCCTACGAAAGCGACCTGCCATGCGCGTGTACGTCCCCCTGACCCTCTCCGGTCTCGCAGCGGCGCACGGTGCGGGCGAGGTCGGCCCCGGGCCGCTGACGGCCTACGCGGTGACCCCCGGGCTGCGTGAGTGGTACGTCTCCGACGACATCGAGGAGCTGGAGTACGCGGCGCTCAACCGGGCCGCCGCCGCCTCGCTCCGGATGATCGCCGGGAGCCCGGACGAGGTGCGCCGCCGGGTCGTCGTCGCCGTCGACGTACCGGACGGGTCCGCCGTCGCCGACCCCGATCACGGGCTGAGCGCGGCATCGCTCGGCGAGGTGCGGATCGCCGCCGCGCTGCCGCTGGCCAAGGCGGCGGCGGTGCACGTGGACGCCGACGACGCGGAGAAGGACGTGGCCGCGGCGGCGGCTGCCCTGGGGGCTGCGGACCTCGGCGACGACGACGCGCAGTTCACGGTGGACGGGGCTGAGGACCACGAGCTGCTGTGGTTCGGCGTGCAGGAGATTCCGCAGCTCATCCGCTGAGGCGGGTGCCGGGCTCGCGCCGAGCCGGCGGGGCTGTCGGACCCGGCGGGTATTTTCTCTGTATGACTTCCGGGACGACACGCACACATCTGGTCTGGGACTGGAACGGCACGCTGCTCGACGACACGCATGCCGTCATCCGGGCGACGAACGCCGCGTTCGCGGAGGTCGAGCTGGCGCCGATCACGCTGGAGCAGTACCGGGAGATGTACACCATCCCCATACCCCGGTTCTACGAGCGGTTCCTGGGCCGGCTGCCCACGGAGGCCGAGTGGGAGCGGATGGACGGTGTCTTCCACCGGTACTACACGGAGCAGCGGGCGGCCTGTGGGCTCACCGCCGGGGCGGAGGAGCTGCTGCACGCATGGCAGCGGGCCGGGCGCAGCCAGTCGCTCCTGAGCATGTACGGGCATGAGCAGCTGGTGCCGGTGGTGCGGGGGTACGGGATCGAGCCGCGGTTCGTCCGCGTCGAGGGGCGTACGGGGCCGTCCGGCGGGAGCAAGGCGCTGCACATGGAGCGGCACTTTGCCGCGCTGGGCGGGGCGGGCGGCGTGGACGGGTTCTCGCCCGAGAACGTGGTGGTCATCGGGGACGCGCTGGACGATGCGGTGGCGGCGGCGCATGTGGGGGCGCGGGCGGTGCTGTACACCGGGGGGTCGCACAGCCGGAGCAGTCTGGAGGGGGCGGGGGTGCCGGTCGTGGACAGCCTGGGGGAGGCCGTGGCGTTGGCGGAGACATTTGGCGCGTAGCGGGTGCGGGGTGAGGTGGTGCGGGTTTCGGGGCGCTGCCCCGGGCCCCGGTCCTCAAACGCCGGACGGGCTGGAAAGGATGCCCTCAAGCGCCGGGCGGGCTGGGAGTGTGCCCGGGCAGGTGGAGTGCCCCTGCGGGCCGGGGTGTGGCTGAGCTGAAGGATGTCCTCAAACGCCGGACGGGCTGGATGGTGTGCCGGGCGGGCTGGAAGGTGCGGCGCTTCGCGGGGGAAAGATCTCCTCAATCGCCCGACGGGCTTGAGCGGAGCACCCTCAGGAACTCTCTCATCCATGCTGCGTGGTCCGGCCAGGCTCTCGACGAGACCAAGGGGCCGTCCGTCACCGCCTCCGCGTCCTGGAACGTTGCGCCCGCGCTCTGCATGTCCGGTTCCAGGGCCGGGTACGCCGTGACCGCGCGGCCGCTGAGGTGGCCGGTGGCGGCGGTGATCAGGGGCCCGTGGCAGATCTGGGCCACCGGGCGGTCCGCCGAGAAGAAGGCGCCGACGATCTTCCGCAGCTCCGCGTTGTTGCGGAGGTACTCGGGGGCCCGGCCGCCGGGGATCACCAGGGCGATGTACGCCCCGGGGTCGACCTCGGAGAAGGACAGGTCGGCGGGCCAGGTGTAGCCGGGCTTCTCCGTGTACGTGTCGAAGCCGGGCTCGAAGTCATGGACCACGAAGCGCAGCGTCTTGCGCTCGGGGGCCGCGATGTCGACCTCGTACCCCTCCTCCAGCAGCCGCTGGTACGGGTAGAGCACTTCGAGCGACTCGGCGGCGTCGCCGGTGACGATGAGGATCTTCTGCGGCATGGCGGACTCCTCGGGGGCGATCGGCCCCGGCAGGTCGGGTCGGGTCGGCTCGTGGGTCCGCCGGGGCCTGGTTCGGGCGTTCTCCACAGATTGCCCCGGTTCCGGGGGTTCGCCAAGGCGGCGCGGCGCACTGTCCAGAGTGTCAAAGTTCGCGGGGTTCTTTTGTACACAAGCAGCTCATGACGCGGTGGGGTGCGGGAGAGATAGCCTGGTGCCGTGATCAGCGCGATACGCCTCGGGGGCAGCGAAGCCCCCGGCCGCCGCCCGGAGTGCCACAGCACCCGGGCGATCCGCGATCTCCCGACTCCGGACCGGCCGTCAAAAATGGCCCATGTGGTCCCGGGGAACTCCCGAAGCGGCATAGCGTCGACCCAGACCGGAAACCCCGCGTCGTGGCGGTACGTCGCTTTTCTCACCTACGTCACGCAACGGCGCGCGACAGGAGCCAGAGGACATGCAGACCAAGCTGGACGAAGCCAAGGCCGAGCTGCTCGCAGGGGCCGCCAAGGTAGCTGACAACGGTCCGGGCGGTGGTGTCGGTGGCCCGGGAGGTGCCCCCCGGGCGCGGGTCTCCGCCGCCGGGGCCGACGCGAGCGCCTCCGCCGGCCAGTACACGGTGCTCGCGTACCTCCAGCGCTACTACCTGCATACGGCTCCGGAAGACCTCAGCGGCCGTGACCCGGTCGACGTCTTCGGCGCCGCCGCCTCGCACTACCGGCTGGCCGAGAACCGTCCGCAGGGCACCGCGAACGTCCGGGTGCACACCCCGACCGTCGAGGAGAACGGCTGGGCCTGCAGCCACTCCGTCGTCGAGGTCGTCACCGACGACATGCCCTTCCTCGTGGACTCCGTCACCAACGAGCTGTCCCGGCAGGACCGCGGCATCCACCTCGTGATCCACCCGCAGGTCACCGTCCGCCGCGATGTCACCGGCAAGCTCATCGAGGTCCTCTCCGGCGGCCCCGGCACCCCGAAGGCCTCCCAGAGCCGGAAGAAGTCCAAGGGCGAGAAGGACCAGAAGAGCGAGCTGCCGCACGACGCGCTCGTCGAGTCCTGGATCCACGTCGAGATCGACCGCGAGACCGACCGCGCCGACCTCCAGCAGATCACCGCCGACCTGCTGCGCGTCCTGTCCGACGTACGGGAGACCGTCGAGGACTGGGGGAAGATGCGCGACGCCGCCCTCCGGATCGCCGACGACCTGCCGGGCGAGCCGCTCGACGACCTCGCCGACGAGGAGGTCGAGGAGGCTCGCGAGCTGCTGCGCTGGCTGGCCGCCGACCACTTCACGTTCCTCGGCTACCGCGAGTACGAGCTGAAGGACAGCGACGCGCTCGCCGCCGTACCCGGCACCGGGCTCGGCATCCTGCGCTCCGACCCGCAGCACAGCGCGGACGAGGCCCACCCGGTCAGCCCGTCCTTCGACCGGCTGCCCGCCGACGTCCGCGCCAAGGCCCGCGAGCACAAGCTCCTCGTCCTGACCAAGGCCAACAGCCGGGCCACCGTGCACCGCCCCAGCTACCTCGACTACGTCGGCGTGAAGAAGTTCGACGCCAAGGGCAACGTCGTCGGCGAGCGGCGCTTCCTCGGCCTGTTCTCCTCCGCCGCCTACACCGAGTCCGTGCGCCGGGTGCCCGTCATCCGCCGCAAGGTCGCCGAGGTCGTCGAGGGCGCCGGCTTCTCGTACAACAGCCACGACGGGCGCGACCTGCTCCAGATCCTGGAGACCTACCCGCGCGACGAGCTGTTCCAGACGCCCGTCGACCAGCTCCGCGCCATCGCGACCTCCGTCCTCTACCTCCAGGAGCGCCGCCGGCTGCGGCTCTACCTGCGCCAGGACGAGTACGGACGCTACTACTCCGCGATCGTCTACCTCCCGCGCGACCGCTACACCACCGGCGTGCGCCTGCGGCTGATCGACATCCTCAAGGAGGAGCTCGGTGGCACCAGCGTCGACTTCACCGCCTGGAACACCGAGTCGATCCTCTCCCGGCTGCACTTCGTCATCCGGGTCCCCGCCGGCACCGAGCTGCCGCACCTGACCGACGCCGACGCCGACCGGATCGAGGCCCGCCTCGTCGAGGCCGCCCGCTCCTGGGCCGACGGCTTCGGAGAGGCGCTCACCGCCGAGCTGGGCGAGGAGCGCGCCGCCGAACTCAACCGCCAGTACGGCCACTCGTTCCCCGAGGGCTACAAGGCCGACCACTCGCCGCGCGCCGCCGTGTCCGACCTGGTCCACCTCGAAACCCTCCGGGAGGGTGAGAAGGACTTCGCCCTCAGCCTGTACGAGCCCGTCGGCGCGGGCCCCGGCGAGCGCCGCTTCAAGATCTACCGGACCGGCGAGCAGGTCTCCCTCTCCGCCGTCCTCCCCGCCCTCCAGCAGCTCGGTGTCGAGGTCGTCGACGAGCGGCCGTACGAGCTGCGCTGCGCGGACCGCACCCACGCCTGGATCTACGACTTCGGGCTGCGGATGCCCCTGGTCAACGGCAACGGCGGCTACCTGGCCGACGACGCCCGCGCCCGCTTCCAGGAGGCCTTCGCCGCCGTCTGGAAGGGCGAGGCGGAGAACGACGGCTTCAACGCGCTGGTGCTCGGCGCCGGGCTGAACTGGCGCCAGGCCATGGTCCTGCGCGCCTACGCGAAGTACCTGCGGCAGGCCGGTTCGACCTTCAGCCAGGACTACATGGAGTCCACGCTCCGCAACAACGTCCACACCACCCGGCTGCTCGTCTCGCTCTTCGAGGCCCGCATGTCGCCCGGCCGTCAGAGTGCCGGAACCGAGCTGACCGACGGGCTCCTGGAGGAGCTGGACGGGGCCCTGGACCAAGTCGCCTCGCTCGACGAGGACCGGATCCTGCGGTCCTTCCTCACCGTCATCAAGGCCACCCTGCGCACCAACTTCTTCCAGCACACGGAGGACGGCACGCCGCACTCCTACGTGTCGATGAAGTTCGACCCGCAGGCCATCCCGGATCTGCCCGCGCCCCGGCCGGCGTACGAGATCTGGGTCTACTCGCCGCGCGTGGAGGGCGTCCACCTGCGCTTCGGCAAGGTCGCCCGAGGCGGGCTGCGCTGGTCGGACCGGCGTGAGGACTTCCGTACGGAGATCCTCGGACTGGTCAAGGCGCAGATGGTGAAGAACACCGTCATCGTGCCCGTCGGCGCCAAGGGCGGCTTCGTCGCCAAGCAGCTCCCGGACCCGTCCGTCGACCGCGACGCCTGGTTCGCCGAGGGCATCGCCGCCTACCGCACCTTCATCTCCGCGCTGCTCGACATCACCGACAACATGGTCGCCGGCGAGGTCGTGCCGCCCACCGACGTCGTCCGCCACGACGAGGACGACACCTACCTCGTCGTCGCCGCCGACAAGGGCACCGCGAGCTTCTCCGACATCGCCAACGAGGTCGCCGTCGCGTACGGCTTCTGGCTCGGCGACGCGTTCGCCTCCGGCGGTTCGGCCGGCTACGACCACAAGGGCATGGGCATCACCGCCCGCGGCGCCTGGGAGTCCGTCAAGCGGCACTTCCGGGAGCTGGGCCACGACACCCAGACCGAGGACTTCACGGTCGTCGGCGTCGGTGACATGTCCGGTGACGTCTTCGGCAACGGCATGCTGCTCTCCGAGCACATCCGCCTGGTCGCCGCCTTCGACCACCGGCACATCTTCATCGACCCGAACCCGGACGCCGCCACCTCGTACGCCGAGCGGCGCCGCCTGTTCGACCTGCCGCGCAGCTCCTGGGCCGACTACAACACCGACCTGCTCTCCGCGGGCGGCGGCATCCACCCGCGCAGCGCCAAGTCCATCCCGCTCAACGCGCACATCCGTGAGGCGCTTGGCATCGACGCGTCGGTGAGCAAGATGACGCCCGCCGACCTGATGCAGACCATCCTCAAGTCGCCCGTCGACCTGGTGTGGAACGGCGGCATCGGCACGTACATCAAGGCCGTCTCCGAGTCGAACGCCGACGTCGGCGACAAGGCCAACGACGCGATCCGCGTCAACGGCGAGGACCTGCGGGCCAAGGTCGTCGGCGAGGGCGGCAACCTCGGCGCCACCCAGCTCGGCCGGATCGAGTTCGCCCGCAACGGCGGCCGGGTCAACACCGACGCGATCGACAACAGCGCCGGGGTGGACACCTCCGACCACGAGGTGAACATCAAGATCCTCCTCAACGGTCTGGTCCGGGACGGCGACATGACCGTCAAGCAGCGCAACAAGCTGCTCGCCGACATGACCGACGAGGTCGGTGCGCTCGTCCTGCGCAACAACTACGCGCAGAACGTCGCCCTCTCCAACGCCTCCGCGCAGGCGCCCTCGCTGCTCCACGCCCAGCAGCGCTTCATGCGCCGGCTGGAGCGGGACGGCGCGCTGGACCGGGCGCTGGAGTTCCTGCCCGCCGACCGGCACATCCGGGAGCTGCTCAGCAACGAGAAGGGGCTCAGCCAGCCCGAGCTGGCCGTGCTGCTCGCCTACACGAAGATCACGACGGCGGACGAGCTGATCTCCACCGTCCTGCCGGACGACCCGCACCTGCAGAAGCTGGTGCACGCCTACTTCCCGAGCGCGCTGCGCGAGCGGTTCCCCGAGGCGGTCGACGGGCACGCGCTGCGGCGCGAGATCATCACGACGGTCCTGGTCAACGACACGGTGAACACCGCCGGTTCGACCTTCCTGCACCGGCTGCGGGAGGAGACCGGGGCGTCGATCGAGGAGATCGTCCGGGCCCAGTTCACGGCCCGTGAGATCTTCGGTCTCTCGCAGGTGTGGGACGCGGTCGAGGCGCTCGACAACAAGGTCGCCGCCGACGTCCAGACCCGGATCCGGCTGCACTCGCGGCGGCTGGTCGAGCGCGGGTCGCGCTGGCTGCTGGGCAACCGGCCGCAGCCCGTCGCCATCTCGGAGACCATCGACCTGTTCCGGGACGGCGTCGAGCAGGTCTGGAACGAACTGCCGAAGCTGGTCCGGGGCGCCGACCTGGACTGGTACCACTCGATCCTGGACGAGCTGACGGCCGCGGGTGTGCCGGACGAGCTGGCGGTCCGGGTGGCCGGGTTCTCCTCCGCCTTCCCGGCGCTGGACATCGTGGCCATCGCCGACCGTACGGGCAAGGAGCCGCTGGAGGTCGCCGAGGTCTACTACGACCTCGCGGACCGACTGCGGATCACGCAGCTGATGGACCGGATCATCGAGCTGCCGCGGGCCGACCGCTGGCAGTCGATGGCCCGCGCCTCCATCCGCGAGGACCTGTACGCGGCGCACGCGGCGCTCACGTCGGACGTGCTGAGCGTGGGGGACGGGTCCTCGACGCCGGAGGAGCGGTTCCGGGCGTGGGAGGAGAAGAACGCGGCGATCCTGGCCCGGTCGCGGTCGACGCTGGAGGAGATCCAGGGGTCGGACGCGTTCGATCTGGCGAATCTGTCGGTGGCGATGCGGACGATGCGGACGTTGTTGCGTACGCACGCGTAGGGGTTGGTTGTTGTACGTCTGAGGGGCCCTTACCTGGTGGTGCCGGCCCCTCGGCGTGGGGGGTGTGTCCTCAAGCGCCGGACGGGCTGAACAGATGTCCTCAAGCGCCGGACGGGCTGGAAAGATGCCCTCAAGCGCCGGACGGGCTGGAAAGATGCCCTCAAGCGCCGGGCGGGCTGGATGTGGCCGGGCGGGCTGGGAAAGTGCCAGGTCGGCTGCATGTGGCCGGGTGGGTTCGGCTACTTGCGGTTCGTGAAGGCTTCGTAGGCCTTCACCACCTCCTTGGCCGGGCCGTCCATCCGTAGCGTGCCCGCCTCCAGCCACAGTGCGCGGTCGCAGGTTTCGGTGATCGACTTGTTGCTGTGGCTGACCAGGAAGACCGTGCCCGCCTCCGCGCGCAGTTCCTTGATGCGGTCCTTGCTGCGGCGCTGGAACTTCGCGTCGCCCGTCGACAGCGCCTCGTCGATCAGGAGCACGTCGTGGCTCTTGGCCGCCGCGATGGAGAAGCGCAGCCGCGCGCCCATGCCCGAGGAGTACGTGCGCATCGGCAGCGTGATGAAGTCGCCCTTCTCGTTGATGCCGGAGAAGTCGACGATCTCGTCGTAGCGTGCGCGGACCTGATCGCGCGTCATGCCCATCGCCAGCCCGCCCAGGATCACGTTGCGCTCGCCGGTCAGGTCGCCCATCAGCGCCGCGTTCACGCCGAGCAGCGACGGCTGGCCGTGGGTGTGGACCTTGCCCCGGGTCGGCGGGAGCAGGCCCGCGACCGCCTTGAGCAGGGTCGACTTGCCCGAGCCGTTGGAGCCGATCAGGCCGATCGCCTCACCCTTGTACGCGGCGAAGCTGACCCCCTTCACGGCGTGCACCTGGCGTGCGCCGGGGGTGCGGCGGCGCGAGGTGAGGCGGCTGAGCGCCGAGGTCGCGCTGCCCCGGCCGGTACGCACGCCGTTGACCGTGTACGTGATGTGGACGTCGTCGACGACGACCGTCGGTACCCGGTGGTCCCCGGGGGTGTTCCTGGCGTCAGCCACGTCCGTACGTCTCCTCGGCCTTCCAGAAGTACACGAATCCCGCCACCCCGCACAGCAGCGCCCAGCCGGCCGCTGCCGCCCAGGCCAGGGGCGGCAGCTGGTCCCACGTGTAGCTGTCGATGAGCGCGTACCGCATGAGGTTGATGTAGAGCGCCGCCGGGTTGTACTCCAGCAGCACCATCACCGCCCGCGGCACCCGGTCGCCGGCCAGCAGGTGGTCCAGGCTCCACATCACGCCGGACGAGTACATCCAGGTCCGCAGCACGAACGGGGTCAGCTGGGCGATGTCGGGGGTCTTCGCCGTCAGGCGGGCCATCGCCATCGACAGGCCCGTGTTGAACAGTGCCTGGAGCGCCAGTGCCGGGACGGCCAGCAGCCAGGTCGGGCGCGGGTACTGGCCGAACGCCAGCAGGATCAGGGTCAGCGCGCCGAGCGAGAACAGCAGTTGCTGGAGCTGCTGGAGAGCCAGTGCCACCGGCAGCGAGGCGCGCGGGAAGTGCAGGGCCCGCACCAGGCCGATGTTGCCGCTGATCGCCCGCGTGCCCGCGGTGATCGAGCTGCTGGTGAACGTCCAGATGAAGACCCCGGTGACCAGGAACGGGACGAAGTCCTCCACCCCGTGCTTGGTGTTCATCAGGACGCCGAAGATGAAGTAGTAGACCGTCGCGTTCAGCAGCGGCGTCATGATCTGCCAGATCTGGCCGAGCTTCGCCCGGCTGTACTGGGCCGTCAGCTTGGCCGTCGCGAACGCCGTGATGAAGTGCCGGCGACCCCAGAGCTGCCGGATGTACTCGGGCAGCGACGGCCGGGCGCCGCTGACCTTCAGGCCGTGCCGGGCCGCCAGGGCCGCCAGCTCACCGGGGGCGTACGTGGGGACGGCGGTGGCCGGGGCGCCCTCCGAGGGGGCGGTCACCGGGGGCGGGGCTGCTGTCTGGCTCAACGATCGACCGCTTTCGACACCGATGGGGCGATGGGGGGGAGGTGGCAGGGCGGGACGGTACGGTCCCGTGGGGACGCCCTCGTTGGGACGGGACCGTATCGTCGTAACGCTGAGAGTAGGACGCTTCTACGTCGCAACGCAACCGTTTCGTCGCGGCCGACTATGCTGCGGGCCATGACCACCGAACGGGGAACCCGCCGCCGCGCCCCCGCAGGCGCCGCCGTCCTGCGCGAGGACGTGACCGACGCCATCCGCGCCGCCGTCTTCGAGGAGCTCGCCGCGGTCGGGTTCGCCCGGATGTCCATCGAGGGCATCGCCCGGCGCGCGGGGGTCGGCAAGACCGCCGTCTACCGCCGCTGGAAGTCCAAGCTGGCGCTCGTCCTCGACCTGGTGGCGGCCGTCGCCGCCCAGGGGATGCCCGCCCCGGCCACCGGTTCGCTGTACGGGGACGTGCGCTCCGTCCTGGAGCTCGCGGCGTACGCCCTGCGCCACCCGGTCGCCTCGCAGGTCATCCCGGACCTGCTGGTCGAGGCGGCCCGCAATCCGGAGATCTCCGACGCGATCAAGGCCGCCCTCCTCGACCAGCAGCAGGGCGTCGCCGCCGTCGTGGTGCGGGAGGCGGTGGCCCGGGGGGAACTGCCGGAAGGCAGCGATCCGGACCGGGCGCTCGACCTCATCGTCGGGCCGCTGTACTGGCGGCTCGTCGTCGTCCGGGGCGAGCTCCCCAAGGGCTACCTGGACGATCTGGCCGCCTCGGCGGTGGCCGCACTCAAGCACACCTGAGGATCCTCAGCCCGCCGCCACCCGCGCCAGCACCTCGCCCGTACGCGTGCTGAACGCCAGCACCGTCGCGTTCTCCGGCAGCTGCTGGTTCCGGGTCAGCAGCAGCCACCGCACCTCGTACCGGGCGGTGATCCCGTCCCGGCGGTCCTGCGGGGTCGACTTGTCGAGATAGGCGGCCACCGCGCGGCTCCTGTCCCGCCGCTCCGTCGTCGCGAGCCCCGCGTCCGGCAGGGCGTCGGCCAGCACGTACGCCCCGTGCCCGGCCAGCGCGTACATCGCCGGGCGGCTGTCCGTCAGGACCACCTCGCCCCGGGGCACGTACGCGGTCGCCCAGGCGTACGGCTCCCCGGCCGCCTTCACACCCTCGGCTGCCGCAGGCGCTGTCGTCAGGCTGTCGATGGGGGCGCGCTGGGCGGTGAGCCCGTTGTAGTACGGCCACAGTGCCGCCACGGTCACCGCGCACACCGCGGCGAACGCCCACCGCCACACGGTCGGCCGGATCCGGGTCCGCGTCCGGAAAGCGATCAGGGCCAGGCACCCGATCGCCGCGCCGATCGCCGTCTGCGGGTGGACCAGCAGGACGAGCCCGAGCAGCACCCCGATCCCGGCCGCCTCGAACCACCGGGGCGACCGGCGGGGTGCCGGATCGCCGCGCTCGGCCACCCGGGCGGCCACGTGGCCGGTCCACGCCCACAGATGCAGGGTGACCGCGACCGCGAACGTGGTCGGCGCGCTCCAGCGCGCCGGGTCCGCCCAGTGGATCAGGCCCAGCGGTACGAGGAGGAGCACCGGAACCCAGCGGTTCGGGGTCAGCAGCCGGGTCAGCCGGCCGATCCCGGTGAGCAGGAGCAGCAGGTTCACCGACGCGGCCAGTGCCACGACGGACGGGCCGGAGAGCTCGGTGGCGCGGGCGGCGACACCTTGGAGCAGCGCGTACGGGGAGTAGTGCGCGCTCGCCACGGCGGGCAGGTCGGTCATGGGGAACGCCGGGTGCAGCAGGTTCACCCGCAGCCGTTCGACGACCGCCGCCTGGAGCCCGGCCTCGCAGCACAGCGGAGCCTGCCAGGCCGCCGCCGACAGCACCGCCCAGAGCAGACCGCCCAGCACGAGGTACGGGGACGGCAGCCACAGGGACGGCCGGGCAGCCCCCTCGGCCCCGTCGCCCGCGGTGGCGGCGGGCGGGAGATCGGCGGCGGAGGACGCGGCGGAGGCAGCAGAGAAGAGGGGCACACCTCATGGGTTCCGTGCGGCGGGCCCGTTCTCCCCGCCGCCACCCGTCCGGGGGATTCCGGGCGACGGGCCCGGAGCTACTCCGCGTCCGCCAGCAGCCGGTCCGCGACCCGGGCCGCCGCGTTGCCGTCGTCCAGGTCGCAGTAGTCGCGGCGGAAGCTCTCGTACGCGTCCGCGTGCCGGGCCGCCGACCTGTCCGTGTCGCGCAGTGCCTGGGCCACCTCGTCCGTCGTGACCAGCAGCGGGCCCGGCGCCCGGGTCTCGAAGTCCAGGCAGAAGCCGCGCACGGTGTCGCGGTAGTGCTCCAGGTCGTACGTGTGGAAGAGCATCGGCCGGCCCGTGAGCGCGAAGTCGAACATCAGCCCCGCGTAGTCCGTCACCAGGACGTCGGCGATCAGGAGCAGCCCCGCCGCCCCCGGGTGGCGCGAGACGTCGAGCACGCCGGGGCCGGCCGGGACGCTCCCGGTGACCCGGGGATGGCGGCGCACCAGCACCGTGTGGCCGGGGCCGAGCGTCCGGGCCAGGGCGTGCGGGTCGAGCGCCGGGTCCCAGCGGTACGGGCCGGGGGCCGTGCGGTCGGCGGAGGAGGCGGACGCGGCGGCCGAGGGATGGGCCAGGTGGTCGCGGTAGGTCGGGGCGTACAGCACCACGCGGTGCTCCTCCGGGATGCCGAGGCCGCGCCGGACCTCCTCGGCGGCCTTGTCCCGTACCGGCGGGAACAGCACGTCGTTGGCGGGCGACCCGGCCTCCAGCACCTCGCCCTCGTACGCGAGCGACCGGCGCAGCAACGGGGTGGCGAAGCGGCTCGGGGAGATCAGTACCGACCACTGGGCCGACCGCTGCGGCAGGGTGGCGAGGTGCTGGTGGTCGGCGTAGAGGGAGTCCGCCAGGCCGGAGCCGAACCGGCCGAGCGGGGTGCCGTGCCAGGTCTGGACGACCGTCTGCCCGGGCCGCCGCTCGAACCAGGCGGGCAGCTGGTCGTCCGTGACGATCCGGCGGGAGCGGGCCAGCGCCTCGTACCAGGCGGCGCTGTGCACGGGGACGGCCCGCGCGCCGGGCGGTACGTGGGTGATGCGGCCGGGGGTGGTACCGGTGACCCACAGGTGTTCGGCGTCCGTGCCCCGGCGCACGAGCTCGGCGTGGACGGCGCGCGGGGAGTCGCCGCCCGCGTAGAGGACGGTGTCGCGGAGGGGGAGCGTGCGCGATGCGTGGGACGTGCGGGGCGTGCGCCGGTCGCGGAGCAGCGGGAGCGTGCGGGACGTGCTGGGCCTGCGCGGGTCCGGGTGGTGCGCGGCGCGCAGGAGCCGCCTGCCGTACGCGCTCCGCCCGGCGGCCGGGAGGCCGGGCGGAGCGACGACGGACAGCCGGTCGCCGTGCCGCCGCTCCAGGCGCAGCGCGGTCTCGTCCTCGTCGCCGCAGGGCAGCTGCGCGGCGGCGGAGCCGAGGACGCGGACGGGGCGGTCGTCCAGGCGGACCTCCCAGCGGCCCTCCGGGAGCGGCGGTGCGATCAGCGCGGAGAAGCGGAGGGCGGGGTGGGTACCCCGGGTACCCACCCCGGTTCCCCGGGCACCCGGGGTCCCGTTCGTGTCGGTCGTCGCATCGATCACCTCGGTCTCCGCGGCCGGGACCACCTCGTGCAGTGTCTCGTGGCGCAGGACCAGTCGGGCGCCGGGCGTGTCCGCTGCCCCCGCCCCCGCCGGGGCGTACGCCCCCGAGATCCGCAGGCCCCCCTCCGGAGTGGCTTCCACCCGGTCCGCGTACGGCAGCCCCGCCAGGTCCAGCACCAGGTCGCCCGCCGGATCCGCGCACGCGGGCGGCGGCAGGTCCGGGGCGGCGGGCAGCGGGACGCGGGTGCCGTCGTCGAGCAGCAGCCGGACCCGCCACCGCGCGCCGCCCGCCGCCTCGACCTCGCGGGGGGCCCGGTGCACGGCGGGCGGGGCGCCGGCGAGTTCGGCGAGCGGCACACGCGCGGTGAACGAGAGCCCGCCGGGCCCGGGTGTACCCGTGTCCGGCCCGGGTGCGCGACCCTGCGGTCCGGAGCCCTCCCCGTACGCCACCGCACAGGAGCACTCCTCGCCGTCCTCGCGGGTCAGCACCAGCGCCGCGGGCCTCGTCGTCCCGTCGAGGAGCCTGCCCGCGATCTCCAGCGAGGCCCCCGCCGTCCCGACGGCGACCGTCCGGTGTTCCTCGGCCCGGGCCCGCAGGTGCGACACCGTCAGCCGGAGGCGGCCGCCCAGGAAGTCCAGCACCGCCCGCCGCCCGTCGCCCAGGTCGTGCACCAGCGGCTGGTCCGCGCCCGCGTCCTGGGCGCGCACCGCGACCCGGCGGATCGTTCCGGGGGCGGCGAGGACCAGGCCCACCAGCCAGCCGCCGCCCTCCGCCGTCGCGGGCAGCCGGTCCGGGTCGAGGACCATCTCGAAGCCCGCATGGTCGTAGCCGTGCAGCTCCTGACCGGAGTTCACCGTCGCCTCGGGGGCGGGAACGGGCCGCACCGGCACCGGCCGCACCGCCCGTCCCCGCTCCGCCCTGACCATGCCCAACGTCAGCCGCCGGTGCGTCGATCCGGCGGGCAGGTTGCGCAGATACGCGTACCCGCGCAGCCGCAGCTTCCCGTCCGCGCCCCACCGCGCCTCCAGGAGCCGCGCGACCGCCGGGACGTCCTTGCCCGTGAGCGGGGCGCTCGCGCCGCGCACGCCGGGGTACACCGCCCGCCTCCGTCCCGGAATGCCCTCGACGGCGAACGTGCCTGTCCCGTTGGCCCGTTCGAAGGCGAGCACCTCCAGCAGCTCCGCCACGCGTCGCTCCCGTACCAGCTGCCACTTGATGCGCAGCTCCACCGGGAGCCCTTCCAGTACCTCGGGACCCGCCCGGTCGACGAAGGCCCCCGCGCCCTCCAGGAACGCCGCCCGGTACGCCTCGCCGCCCATCGGCAGGCCGTCCAGGAAGTACCCGAAGTCGTCGCGGAGGCAGGACGCGTCGTACGCCCGCCGCTGCGCCGCGTCCCGGCCGCCCAGGAACGCGCTGACCTGCTCGCACGCGGCGATCCGGTCCCGTACGCCCGTGACGTCCGTACGCCGCCGGGTGATCGAGCCCTCCCGCACCCGCCAGTAGTAGACGTGCTCGGCGAGGACGTCGACCGAGCCCGCGAGATAGTGCGCGGGGATCATCACCGGCGTGTCCTCGTACAGCCTGCCCTCGGGGAAGGCGAAGGCGTGCGTGTCCCAGAAGGACCGCCGGAACACCTTGTTCCACGCCACCCGGTCGGCCAGCAGACGCGGATCCCGGGTGATGTGCGTACGCGTCCGGGGGCCTGTCAGCCAGCGGTACTGCCAGGCCTGCTGCCGCCCCTGCCCGGTCAGCCTCCACACGTTGCCGGTCGCCAGATCGGAGCCGCTCGACTCCAGGGAGGCCGTCATCCGCTCGTACGCGTCGTGCACGACGACGTCGTCGCTGTCCGCGAACGCCAGGTAGGGCACGGTGGGGGTGGTGTGCCGGACGCCGGTGTTGCGGGCGGCGCTCAGGCCGGCGTTCTGCTGTCGGATCAGCCGGAAGCGGCTGTCCCGCGCCGCGAACTCCGCCGCGATCCGGGCGCTTCCGTCCGTCGAACCGTCGTCGACCATCACCACCTCGATCGCGTCGAGGGTCTGCTCCGCCACCGACCGCAGGCAGTCCTCCAGATAGGCCTCCACGTTGTGGACGGGGACGACGACGCTGAGGAGCGGTGGCTTCATGTCCTGGTCAACAGAGGCCGGGTCCCGGGGTCACCGCCGCTGACCCGAACGGGTGAACGCGAGCCGTCCGTTCCCCGCCCCGGGATTACGCTCGGCTGCCATGCCCACCCGAGCTTCCGTGAAGCGGTACGTCCGCAGGCAGGTCATGCGGGCCGCCTACCGCACCGACCTCCGCCGCCCGCTCGACCCGAACCTCGCCGTCTACGGCGCGTACTGGAACCGGGGCGTCGCCTGCAACCCGGCCGCCGTCCACGCCAAGGCCCGCGAACTCGCTCCGCACATCAGGGGTGTGTGGGCCGTCTCCTCCCGGCACCGCGACCGGTTGCCCCCGGGCGTGCCGTACGTCATCGAGGGCTCGCGCTCCTACTGGCGGGCGATGGCCACCGCCACCTACCTGGTCAACAACTCCAGCTTCCCCGGCGGTTTCACCAAACGCCCCGGTCAGCGCTACCTCCAGACCCACCACGGCACCCCGCTCAAGACGATGGGCCTGGACCAGCGGGCCTACCCCGAGCTGGCCCGGAAGGCGGACTTCGCCAAGATCCTGGCCCACGTGGGCCAGTGGGACTTCAGCCTGTCCGCCAACCCGCACAGCACCGAGGTGTGGGACCGCGTCTACCCGGGCTCGTACCAGCGGCTCGACCTCGGCTACCCCCGCAACGACGCCCTTTTCACCGCCACCGCCGAGGACATCGCGAAGATCCGCGCCGAACTCGGCATCCGTGCGGACCAGACCGCACTCCTCTACGCCCCGACCCACCGCGACTACCGGGAGGGCTTCGTCCCCGACCTCGACCCGGAGCGCCTGGCTCGCGAACTGGGTCCGGAATACGTGGTGTTGGTGCGCGCCCACTACTTCTACGGCCGGTCCGCCGGACTCGGGAGCGCGCCGGCCGGACGCGTCCTGGACGTCACCGCGCACCCCCGGGTCGAAGAACTCTGCCTGGCCGCCGACGCGTTGATCACCGACTACTCCTCGCTGGCGTTCGACTACGCCTGCCTGGACCGTCCGATCGTGGTTCACGCCCCCGACTGGGACGCCTACCGGACCACGCGCGGCACGTACTTCGACCTGCTCTCCGGCCGGTCCGGCGACACCCCGGGCCCCGTCACCACCACCTCCGACGAGCTGGTCGAGGTGTTCCGTGCGGGGGAGTGGCGCTCGCCCGCGTCGGCCGCGCTGCGCACCGCGTTCCGGGAGCGGTTCTGCCCGTACGACGACGGGCACGCGGCGGAACGGGTCGTACGGCGGTTCTTCGCCGTCCCCTTTGCCCCGCCCAGTCGTTGATTCCGACAGCTCACGCACACCGCCAGGTTGGGAGACGTCCATGCACCGGTCCGCCTACGAGCAGATGGAACTCTGCATCAAGGAGTATCTGCCCGTCGAGGGACCCGCATCCGGTCACGGCGCCTACCGGGTCGTCGACCTCGGGTCGCGGATCTCCGGCAAGCAGACCCGTACCCACCGGGCGCTCCTCGCCCGGCACCCCATCGACTACTTCGGGGTCGACGTCCAGGACGGCCCCAACGTCGACGCGGTGATGGCGAAGCCGTACCGCATCCCCGCGCGCTCCAACAGCGCCGATGTCGTCCTCTCCGGGCAGGCGTTCGAGCACATCCCGTTCTTCTGGGCGTCGATGCTGGAGATCGCCCGCATTCTCAAGCCCGGCGGACACGCGTTCATCACCGCCCCCTCGCGGGGCCACGTCCACGACGCCCAGGACTGCTGGCGCTACTACCCCGACGGATTCCGCGCCCTCGCCGCCCACTCCCGGCTCGAACTGGTCGAGGCCTACACCGACTTCCCGCCGCAGAAGGGGATCTGGCACGACTACCGGGCCATCGACAGGAAGGCCGCCTACTGGGGCGACTCCGTCGGTGTCTTCCGCAAGCCGCGCCGCTACCCCCGCCTGACGATGTTCGTCGTGCGGGAGTCCGCGGTGTGGTGGGCCAACCGGGTCGGCGGCGTGGACGGCGTCCCGCTGCCCCGGCCGGTGGACGGCCGCGACCGGTGCGGCAGGTCCACCGCCGCCCCCGTGCCCGAGCCCGTGTCCGGGCCGGACTCCGCGCCCGCCCCGGCGTCCGCCCCCGGAACCGCGCCGTAATCAATGGCAGGTTGACGAAAAGTGACATGAGCCGCAAACCGCGCGTACTGTCCCGGGGCATGGCTTGGCGCAACGCCGTCAACGGCGTCCTTCAGCAGCTCACCGGATACCAGCTCAGGCGTGTCCCGGTGCCCGCCGCCCGCACCGCCCCCGCCGGTTCCGCCCCGGCCCCGGCCGCCCCGGCGGCGGCCCCCGCACCCGCCCCGAAGCCCAAGGCGAAGAAGTCCGCCCCCGCGTTCCCGGCGGACTACGACGACGAGGCGAAGGACATCATCCGCGCGGTCAAGCCGTACTCGATGACCTCGCCGGAGCGGCTCAACGCCTTCATCCTCGCCACCCGGTACGTCGCCCGGCACGACATCCCCGGCGACATCGTCGAGTGCGGTGTCTGGCGCGGCGGTTCGATGCAGGCGTGCGCCCGGACCCTGCTGTCCCTGGGGGAGACCGAGCGCGACCTCTACCTCTTCGACACGTACGAGGGGATGACCCCGCCCACCGCCGAGGACCTGCGGCGCGACGGCCGGCCGGCCCAGGAACTCCTGGACGCCCAGGGCAAGGACCGGCCGATCTGGGCGGTCGCGTCACTGGAGGACGTCAAGGCCGGCTTCGAGGACGTCCCGTACCCGAAGGAGCGCGTGCACTACGTGCAGGGCCGGGTCGAGGACACCGTCCCCGCGCAGGCCCCGGAGCAGATCTCGATCCTTCGCCTGGACACCGACTGGTACGCCTCCACCAAGCATGAACTGGAGCACCTGTACGACCGGTTGGTCCCCGGTGGCGTCCTGCTGATCGACGACTACGGCTACTGGCAGGGCTCGCGGCAGGCGGTGGACGAATTCCTGGAGAAGACCGGTGAGCGACTCCTCCTGCTCCGGATGGACGAGGGCCGGATCGCCGTCAAGCCCTGACCCGCGTCCTGCGCAGTCGTGCCGAGCCCCGTGCCCTCACCGGTGCGGGGCTCGAACGCGTCACCGGCGCGCCCCCGGGCGCCCGACTCCGCCCCTCCCGTCACTCGAACGGACCCCCTCGGGTGACCGGTGACCACGGCGCGGGTTGTACCCCATGGCCCCCGGCGGGCCCTCCAGGCCCCCCGAAGCCCCATTCCCCGGAAGGATCGTGCGCCGCGATGGCACCCCGTCTCACCGTCGTCGTCCCCCTCTACAACGTCGAGGAGTACCTCGGTGCCTGCCTGACCTCGCTCGCCGAGCAGACCATGCCGGACCTGGAGGTCGTCCTCGTCGACGACGGCTCCACGGACAACGGCCCCGCACTGGCGCAGGAGTTCACCGAACGCGATCCCCGCTTCCGGCTGATCCGGCAGGAGAACGCCGGGCTCGGCGCGGCCCGCAACGCCGGGGTCCGCGAGGCCCACCCCGGTGCGGAGTTCCTGACGTTCGTCGACAGCGACGACGTCGTCCCGCCCGGCGCGTACGCCCGGATGCTCGCCGAACTCGACCGTTCCGGCTCCGACTTCGCCACGGGGAACGTCCTGCGGCTGCGTGCCAACGGGGATCTCGAACAGTCCCCGATGTTCCGCAAACCGATGGAGAAGGCCCGTCCGGCCACCCATGTCACCCGGGACTGGATCCTGCTCGGCGACCGTATCGCCTGCAACAAGGTGTTCCGCCGCACCTTCTGGGACGAGCACGCCTTCGCCTTCCCGACAGGCGTGCTGTACGAGGACATCGCCGTCGTCCTTCCCGCCCACTTCCTGGCCCGCTCGGTCGACGTCGTCGAGGAGCCCGTCTACCACTGGCGCGACCGCGACGGGTCGATCACCACCCGGCGGGCCGTCCCCCGGGGCATCCGTGACCGGGTCACCGCCGTCACCACCGTCAGCCGCTTCCTCGCCGAGCGGTCATCGAAGGAAGGCGCGGCCGACGCCGCCGAGGCCAAGCGCCGCTACGACGCCCACGCCCTCTCCGGCGACCTGTGGCTGTTCATCGAGGCCCTGCCGGACGGCGACGCGGAGTTCCACGAAGCCTTCCTGGAGCACGCCGGCGCGTTCGCCTCCACCGTCGAACCCGGCGTCCTCGCCTCGCTGCCCCTGCATCTGCGGGTCAAGTGGCAGCTCATCCGCGAACGCCGGCTCCCCGAACTCCTCGCCCTCCTCGCCGACGAGAAGAAGGACCGGGACACCTTCCACGTCCGCGGACTGCTCCGCCCCCGCGCCCACCACCCCGCCGTCCGCGACCCGCTGCCACCCGCCGCCACCGCGCTCACCGCCGCCGATCTGCCCGTCCACGCCCACCTCACCGAGGCCGTCTGGCGGGACGGGCTGCTGCATCTGACCGGGTACGCCCATGTGCGCAACGCCCCGGGCGGGGCCCCGCGCCTCGGCTGGCTGCGGGCCGGGAAGCGGCTGGTCCCGTTGCGGCTGCGCCCCGTCGGCGGCGACGAGGCCACCGCCCGGTCCGGCCGCTCCCTGCACCGGTACGACCGTGCCGGGTTCACCGCCGTCGTCGACCCGCGCACGCTCGCCGCGAAAGCGGGCGGCGGCCGTACGACCTGGAAGCTGGAGGCCGTCGTCGTCGGCGCCGGCCGGCCGCGCCGGGGCCCGATGCGGCTCGTCGGCACCCCGGCCCCGCCCGCCGTGACGTACACCGACGAGCGGACCCGTGTAGTCCCCGTCCTGTCCGGCAACAAGCTGGAGCTGCGCACCGAACGCGTCGCCGCCGTCCTGACCGGGCAGTCGGCGGTCGAGGACGCCGTGCGCCTGGAGGTGAAGGTCCTCGGCGACGCCGGGCCCGTCGCCCTCCGGCTCACCGAGTGGCGCACCAAGGAGACCCGGGAGTTCGCCCTGCGCGGCTCGCCCGGCTCCCGGGCGGCGGACATCCCGCTCAGCGCCTTCCGGGGGGAGGACGACATCTGGGGCGTCCAACTCATCGTTGAGGGCAAGCCACTGACCGTCGCCGCCCGGCCCGACGGGCAGGACGGGCGTTACGCCCTGCCCGGCGGGCGCGAGGTCCACGCGGCCCCCAACCCCTCGGGCGACCTCGTCCTCACCGACCGGGCCGTCCAGCCCGTCGTCACCGCCGCCGTCTGGGAACGATCGGGCGAGCTGGTCCTCGAAGGCGCCTTCCCCGAGCGCACGGGCACCGCGCACGAACTCGTCCTGCGCCACAGCGGCCACCAGGAGGAAGCCGTCGTCGCGGTGGACCGGGGAGACGGCGACCACTTCCGGGCCGTGATCGCGCCCGCCGCCGTCGAAGGGCCCGGCGGAGCAATGCCGCTGGCCGAGGGGCGCTGGTACCTCTTCCTGCGGACGCCGGGGGAGCGGGACCCGGAGGTGTACCGGCCGCTCCGGCTCAGCACCCCCCTGCACAGCACCCTGCCCCGGCAACATCATCAGAACCACAGGGACTTCACCCTCCAGCGGCGCTACCACGACCGGCTCGTCCTGGAGTCCGGCAGCGCCCTCCCGGCCGCCGACCGGGGACCGTACGGGCAGCGCGTCCGGCGCGAGCGGTACGCCGTCCTCCGTACCGTCGCCCCGGCCGCCACCCGCCCCGCCGTCCTCTACTCCAGCTTCGACGGCCGCCAGTTCTCCGACTCGCCCCGTGCCATCCACCGCGAACTCGCCGCCAGGGAACCGGACATCGAGCATCTGTGGGTCGTCCGCGACCAGCAGGCGGCCGTGCCCGACGGGGTCCGGCCCGTCGCCCTGCACAGCGCCGAGTGGTACCAGGCGCTGGCCCGCAGCCGGTGGATCGTCACCAACACCCATCTCCCCGAGTGGTTCGAGCGGGCCGAGGGCCAGTGCGTCGTCCAGACCTGGCACGGCACCCCCCTCAAACGCATCGGCCGCGACCTCGCCGGCACCCCGCACGCCGACGCCGCGTACATGGCCTCCATGGAACGCCGGTCCGCCCAGTGGAGCGTGCTCGTCTCGCCGAACAGCTTCTCCACCCCCGTCCTGCGCCGCGCCTTCGGCTACGGCGGCGAGGTCCTGGAGTGCGGCTACCCGCGCAACGACCTGCTGTACGCCTCCGACCGGGCCAAGGTCGCCGCCGCCGTACGCGAACGGCTCGCGATCCCCGAGGGGCGGCGCGTGATCCTCTACGCCCCGACCTGGCGCGAGGACCAGCCCCGGAAGGCGGGGAGGTACGCCCCCGACCTCCACCTCGACCTGGAACACGCCCGCGACGTCCTCGGCGACGACCACGTCCTCCTGGTCCGGCGGCACTACCTCGTCGGCGGCAGCGTCCCCGACACCGACTTCGTGCGGGACGTCTCCCGCCACCCGGACGCCGCCGAACTGCTACTGATCAGCGACGCGTTGGTCACCGACTACTCCTCGATCATGTTCGACTTCGCGCAGACCGGCCGGCCCATGGTCTTCCACACCTACGACCTGGCCCACTACCGCGACACCCTGCGTGGCTTCTGCTTCGACTTCGAGCACCGCGCCCCCGGCCCCCTGATCCCCGACTCCGCCGGGATCGTGGCCGCGCTCCGCGACCCGGACGCGGCCACCGCCGGACACCGGGAGGCGTACGAGCAGTTCCGGGAGGCGTTCTGCGACCTCGACGACGGGACCGCCGCCGCCCGGGTCGTGGACCGGATGCTCAAGAGCGAACGGGCCGTCGAGGGGGAGCAGGCATGAGCGACGTCAGCTGTGTGATCACCGGCGGCGGGGACGGCGAGGGCCCCGGCGGGGCCGACGCCCTGCGCGCCTCCGTGGAGTCCGTCCTCGGCCAGTCGATGCGCGCCGCCGAGGCCCTCGTCGTCCTCGCCTCCGCCGCCGACCCGGCCGTCCGCACCGCCGCCCGCACGCTCGCCGCCCGCGCGCCCGAGCGGGTCCGCCTCGTCCACGCCGACCCGGCCGCCCGCACCACCGGGGCCCTGCGCAACGCGGGGCTCGACGCGGCGGCCGGCCGGTACGTCCTGGTCCTCGGCAGCGGCGAGCGGCTCCAGAAGCACGCCTGCCGCAACCTCTGGCAGGCGGGCGAGACCAGCCGCGCCGACCTGATCGCCGGCCGCTGGAGCCGGATCGCCGACGAGAGCGGCAAGGAGCGGGAGCCGTCCTGGCAGGGGGAGCTCTTCGCCCGCTCCCGCACCCTCTCCCGCTTCACCGAGGCGCCCGAACTCGTCGTCAGGGACGCCCTGGTGACCGGATTCTGTCTGCGTCGCGAGGCCGTCCGGCGGCACGGTCTGCGGTACGAGGAGGACCTGGCGCACGGGGAGATCCTCTTCGGCCCGATCGCCGCCGCGTCGGTCGGCCGGATCGCCCTGGTCCGGCGGCTGATCGTGACCGGCCGTGCCGTCCCCGACCGGGCCCGCGACCTCATCTCCCTGGTCGAGGCCCACCGCCGGGTCGCCAACACGCTCCTCGCCCACGGGCTGCCCGAGCTGCGCGAGGAGCGGGAGAAGGCGTTCCACCGGGATCATCTGGTGCCGCTGGTCCGGTCCTTCCCCGCGCTGCCCGCCGTCCGCCGCGACCGGGTCGCCGCCGCTGCCGCCCGCACCCTGACCGGGCCCGTCCCGCCGGAGCTGCCGCCGCTGGATCGGGTCGCCGTGAGCCTGCTGGGCCGGGGCGATGCCGAAGGGGTCCTCGCGGCGGCCTACGCGCTGAGCCGGCCCGCCACCGTGTGCGCGCCGCTGACGACGGGCGCGGACGGCCGGGTCTGCTGGGGCGGGGAAGGGGAGGAGCCCGTCGCCGACATCACCGAACTCGGCCACCAGTACCGTCGGTTCGGCGAAATGCGGCTGATGAACCGGCTCACCCGCTGCGCCGCCGCGGACGGGGGCCGCCTGCTTCTCGAAGGCCGTCTCGTGCTGCCCGGGCACACCGGACCCGCCCCCGGCGCCCCCCTCACCGCCACTCTGGAGTTCCGGGCCCGGGGCGGGGCGCGCGCCGTCGCGTTCCCGGCCGAGGTGGTCCGGCACGACGGGACCGGGATCACCTGGCGCGCGCGGGCCGACGTCGCGCGCCGCCTGCGCCCCGTCGGCGTCCGTGACACGGCGTGGGACGCGCGGCTGACCGTGGAGGCCGACGGGGTCCGGTCGGTCAGCGATCTGTTCGCCCCGCGGGACCAGGTGGCCGGAGCGGTCCGGTTCGCCGCGCGGCCCCGGCTCGGGCGGCTCGCCGGAGACACCTGGGAGCCCTACATCACCGTCAAGGACCACTTCGCGCTCCGGCTGGCCGCCCGCCGCCGCCCGGCCCGCACCGCGCACCGCCTGATCCGCTACGCCACGCACTTCCGGCCCGCCCGCAAGGCCAAGCTCCTCGTCCGCGCCCTGCGGGGGCGCCTGGACCGCTACCGCTCCCGTGGTTTCAAGGCCCCCGCCTACAACACCTGGCTCACCCGGCTCCCCGTGCGCCGGGGCTCCGTCGTCTTCGAGAGCCACATGGGCACCTGCTACGGCGACAGCCCGCGCGCCCTGTACGAGGAGATCCGCCGCCAGGGCCTGAAGCTCCACGCCACCTGGTCCTACGACCCGTCCCCGGCCGGATTCCCGGACGGCGCCCGCCTCGTACGCCGCTGGTCCTGGCGCTACCTGTGGGCGCTGGCCCGCGCCGAGTACTGGGTCGACAACCAGGGCTTCCCGCAGCATCTGCGCAAGCCCCGGCACACCACGTACCTCCAGACCTGGCACGGCTCCGCGTACAAACGGATGGGCTTCGACGAGACCCGCGTACGGCTCCAGAACGCCCCGCAGCGCGAACGGCTCCGGCAGGCCGTCGACCGCTTCGACCACTTCCTCGTCCGCTCCGAGCACGACGTGAACACCCTCGCCCGCGCCTACCGGCTCCCTGAGGAGCGGCTCCTGCGCACCGGCTACCCGCGCAACGACGCCCTGATCGCGGAGCGCACCCGGGCCGAGACCGAGGGAAGGCTGCCGCGCCCGCCGCTCGCCGGGGAACTCGGTCTCGACGACCACAAGAAGACCGTGCTGTACGCGCCGACGTTCCGGGGCGGCCCCGGAAAGCAGCGCAAGAGCCGACTCCGCCTCGACGTACGGGAGTTCGCCGAGCGGTTCGGCGACACCCACACCCTGCTCGTCCGGGCCCACTACCTGGAGTCGGCCCGGCTGCCGGTCTGCCCGCCCGGCACCGTCGTCGACGTCTCCCGCCACCACGACGTCAGCGAACTCCTCGCCATCACCGACGTGTTGGTGACGGACTACTCCTCCATCATGTTCGACTTCGCCCTCCTCGACCGGCCCGTCGTGCTGTTCGCCCCCGACCTGGAGGCGTACGCGGCCGAGCGCGGCAGCTACTTCGACCTGCGGGAGCAGGCCCCGGGGCCGGTGGCCGCGACGCAGGAGGAGCTGTTCGCCGCCCTCGCGGAACTGAAGAAGTCCGACACCCGGTACGCCGACCAACGCCGGTCCTTCGCAGAGAAGTTCGGCGCCCACGACCGGGGCGACGCGGCCCGCGCCACCGTCGCCGCGGTCTTCGGGACCGCCGCCTCCCGAGGCGTCCGCCACACCACCGACCACGACCGGGGGGCCGGCCGATGAGCCGCGACATCTTCATCGTCTCCAACAGCACCGACGAACTCGGCGGCGTCACCGGGTGGATGCACCAGACCGCCCGCCTCTTCGCCGGCCAGGGCCACCGGGTCCACACCGTCGGCATCCACGCCTCCGACCTCAAGATGACGCTGCCCCGGCAGCCCGACCACCCCGTCACCGCCCTCTACGCCGCACACCCCCCGACGCCCTGGACACCCCACGGCGTCCGTGACCGCTTCCGCATCCCCACCCGGCGCAAGGAGGCGGCCCGGGTCGCCGCCAAGAAGCAGGCCGTCGGGCGGCTCTCGGAGCTCTTCGCCACCGCCCGGCCCGGCGCGGTCGTCATCGTCACCCAGGTCTGGGCGATGGAGTGGGTCGGGGAGGCCGACACCACCGGGCTGCGGGTCATCGGGATGAGCCACGAGTCCTACGACTACTCCCGCGCGAGCCACCGCTACCGCTGGATCAAGAACCACTACAAGGACCTCGACCACTGGCTCGTCCTCACCGAGGAGGACGCCGACCGGTGGGCCGCGGACGGCATGAACAACGTCGGCTTCCTGCCCAACGCCCTCTCCCGGCTCCCGCTCGTGCCCTCCCCCCGCACCGCGAAGACCGTCGCGAGCATCGGCCGGCTCAGCGACCAGAAGGGCATCGACCTGCTCCTGGACAGCTGGGCCCTGGTCGCCCCCGCCCGCCCCGACTGGACGCTCCGCGTGTACGGGGCGGGTGAGGACGAGGCCGCGCTGAAGCAACAGTGCACGGGCCTCGGCCTCGACGGCTCCGTGGAGTGGATGGGCCGCACCGACGACGTGGAGCGGGCCCTCGCCGACGCCTCCGTCTTCGTCCAGTCCTCCCGGGGCGAGGGCTTCCCGCTCGCCCTCCTTGAGGCGATGGCGAGCGGTGTGCCGTGTGCCGCCTTCGACTGCGCGCCCGGGGTCCGCGAGATCGTCCGGGACGGCGAGGACGGGCTCCTCGCCCCCGCCGGTGACGTCGCCGCGCTCGCCGACCGGCTGCTGCGGCTCACCGGCAACCCCCGGCTGCGCGACGCGATGGGCGCGCGGGCCCGCTCCGGCGTCCAGCGGTTCTCCGAGCCGGAGACCCTGCGCCGCTGGGAGGAGCTGTTCGCGTTCCTGGAACGCTGAGCAGGCCTTGCGTACGGGCCGGGGTCAGCCGCCGACGGCCGCCCCGGCCCCGTCCTGCGCGGGCAGCGCCGCAGGCGTCCGGCGGGCCGAGAACGGCACCGGCAGCGGCAGCCCGTCCGCCTCCCCGAGGAAGACCCGCCGCACCACCCGCTCGGCGGCGTACCCGTCGTCGTACGGGCAGAACCGGGCCCGGAACGCGGCGCGCAGCTGCGCCGAGCGGGAGCCCCGCCAGTGGTCCGTGGCGAAGATGTCGAACAACTCGTCCTGGCTCCGGGCGACGACGCCGGGCGGGAACGCCGTGATGTCGAAGTACGTGCCCCGGGCTGCCTCGTACGCCTCGATGTCGTCGAGGTGCAGCACCACCGGCCGGTCCAGGTTGACGTAGTCGAACATCAGCGACGCGTAGTCGGTGAGCAGGGCGTCCGAGGCGAGCGCCAGCGTCTCCACGGACCGGTGGGCGCTCACGTCGATGATCCGCGGATGCGGCGCCCGGCCCCTGCCTCCCGGACCGGCGGTGCGCGGCGCCCGGGCGAGGATCACGAACCGAGGTCCCAGGACCCGGACCAGCCGTTCCAGGTCCAGGGTGGGCCGCTGGACCCGTCGGTAGTCGCGGGGCACCGGGGCGTACAGCAGAGCAGTGGCCCCCTCCGGGATGCCGAGCGTCTCGCGCAGCCGCGCCACATCGGCCGGACCGGTGCGGTGGTAGACGTCGTTGCGCGGTGAGCCGTACTCCAGCGTCGTGTACGCGGACGGGTAGGTCCGTTCCCGTACGAGGGTGGAGTGCGGGTTGGCCGAGAGGGAGAAGTCCCAGGTGTCGACCTGGCGCAGCAGCTCGTCGAAGTCGGTGCCCCGGGCGGCGGCGGGCCGGTCCAGCAGATCGGTGCCCTCGGTCCGCAGCGGTGTGCCCTCGTGCGTCTGGAGCAGGATCTGGCCCCGCCGCTTGACCAGCCCCCGGTCGAAGGACCCGTCGTTGACCAGATACGCCGAGCGGGCCAGGGCGGCCCGGTGGGCGAAGGTGCCGGGCGCCAGATGCCGGGTGCCGGTCGGCACGGTGTGGGCGTCGGCGGGCCGGCAGATCCAGGCCGTCCGCACCCCCGGGACCAGCTCGCGGACCTTCGCCTCGACCGCCGCCGGGCTGCCCGCGTACCCGCTGCCGCCCCGGGTCGTGAACACCGCGTCCCGGGTGCGCAGCGGCAGCCGCAACTGGATCCGGTAGTGCGCCCGCAGGGCCGCGCCCCGCACCGCCCGGCGCAGGGCCGTCGCCCCTTTCCGCAGCCGGCCACCGAGGCGCTGGGCCTCCGACAGGGCCCGGTAGGTGCGCCGCGCGCCGAGGTGCATCAGGCCGTGCCGCAGCAGGGCGCGGCGGGGGGTCGGGGCGCCGGGGGCGTGGTAGCGGCGGCAGGAGGCGGTGGCCCGGCGGAAGAACGCGGCGCGGCTGTGCAGCGGCAGCCGGTCCCGGGAGGCGAACAGCGCCGAGAAGTGGTCCAGCATGCGACGGAACATCACCGGCCGCCACAGGGCGAGTTCGGGGCGGGAGTCGATGAATGCGAAGACCCGGTCGTACTGGTCGAAGACGTCGAAGTGCTTCTCGCTGGTGGTGGAGAGGATGTTGCCGCGCCGCCGCTGCCGGTAGGAGACGCAGACCGCGTCCAGCACCGCGATCGAGTCGGCCGCCATCAGCACCGGGTAGGTCCAGGGGGTGTCCTCGTAGTAGCCGGGCGGGAAGGTGAACCCCTCGGCCTCGATGAACGCGCGGCGGTACGCCTTGTTCCAGACGACCATGAGGAGTCGCAGCAGCTCGGGGCGGTCGGTGAGGCGGAAGCGCTCGGGGCCGCTCTCGTCGAGATGGGCGGCCAGGACGTTGCGGACGCTGCGGCCCGTCCAGTACGTACGGGCGTAGTCGTACATCAGGACGTCGGGCTCGCCGGTCGCGTCGATCCGGTCGGCGATGGTCTGGAGGGCGTCCGGCAGCAGGGTGTCGTCGCCGTCGAGGAAGATCAGGTAGTCGCCGGCCGCCCGGCCCATCCCGGCGTTGCGAGCCGGGCCGAGGCCGATGTTGCGGGGCAGGTGCAGTGCGGTGACGCGGTGGTCCCGGCGGGCGTACTCGTCGGCGATCGGTCCGCAGGCGTCGGGGGAGCAGTCGTCGACCACGACGATCTCGTAGTCCTTGAAGGACTGGGCCAGCACGGAATCCAGACACGCGTGCAGATACGCCTGGACCCGGAATGCGGGCACGATGACGGAGAACCGGGGCACTACACATCCATGGGTCGATCGTTCGCGGAAATCCAGGCAGAGCGCAAACGTCGGATGGAATGACAGGGTTACGCCGGACGTGGCAATCGGGGGACGAGAACGCCGAAGCGGCCCGGTTCCGGGGAACCGGGCCGCTTGGCGTTGACGCACAGCCGTACGTTTCCGGCGGTGCGCCCCCGAGGGCGTACAGCCGCGCGTTACGGGCTACTTGACCGCGCCCGCCATCACGCCGGAGACGAACTGCCGCTGGAAGGCGAAGAACACCGCCAGCGGGATCACCATCGACACGAACGCGCCGGGCGCGAGCACATCGATGTTGTTGCCGAACTGGCGTACCTGCTGCTGGAGCGCCACGGTGATCGGCGGCGACTCGGAGTCCGCGAAGATCAGCGCGACCAGCATGTCGTTCCACACCCACAGGAACTGGAAGATCCCGAGCGAGGCGATCGCCGGACCGCCCAGCGGCATCACGACCCGGGTGAAGAGCCGGATCTCGCCCGCCCCGTCGAGCCGGGCGGCCTCCAGCAGTTCGCGGGGGATCTCCGCGAAGAAGTTCCGCAGCAGGAAGATCGCGAACGGCAGGCCGAACGCGGTGTGGAACAGCACCACCCCGAGCGTCGTCTCGAAGATCCCGATGGTGCCGAACAGTTCGGAGACCGGGATCAGCGCGACCTGAACCGGCACCACGAGCAACCCGACGACCAGCAGGAACAGCCAGTCCCGGCCGGGGAACTCCATCCAGGCGAAGGCGTATCCGGCGAACGAGCCGATCAGCACGACCAGCACCGTGGACGGCACGGTGATCATGATGGTGGAGCCGAGCGAGCCGGTGATCGTCGAATTGTCGAGCAGCCGCTGGTAGTTCTCGAAGGTCAGCTCGGACGGGGCGGTGAAGATCTTCCACCAGCCGGTCGCCGCGATGTCCTGCGGACCGCGCAGCGAGGACAGCAGCAGACCGATCGTGGGCATCAGCCAGAACAGGGCGACCAGGATGAGGAAGACCCGCATCACCCCGCCGCCCGCGCGGGCGGCGATCCTGGCCCCGAGGGACTGCTCGGCCTTCGGCGCTTCGGGGGCGCCGCCCGCCTTCCGGGTGACCGCCTTCTGGCGGCCGATGCGGGCGGTGTTCACGTCCGGTGCGCTGTTCCTCTCCGGTGCGCTGCTCATCGCCGTCCCTCCTTCCGGATCCGGCGGATGTTGACCAGCATCACCGGGATCACCAGCAGCAGCAGAAGCACCGCGATCGCGCTGCCGATCCCCAGGTCCGCGTCCGTGCCGAACGAGGACCGGTACAGCTGGAGCGCCAGGACGTTCGCGTCGTCCTGGGACGAGCCCGGCGCGATGATGAACACCAGGTCGAAGACCTTCAGCACGTTGATCATCAGCGTCACCAGGACCACCGCGAGCACCGGCGCCAGCATCGGCACCGTGATCCGGCGGAACACCTGCCACTCGTTGGCCCCGTCCACCCGGGCCGCCTCCAGCAGCTCGCGCGGCAGACCGGCGAGACCGGCCGCGATCAGGACCATCGCGAACCCGGCCCACATCCACACGTAACTGCCGATGATCCCGGGCGTCACGAGGGACGGGCCGAGCCAGTCGACGCCGTTGTACGGCTCGCGGAAGTTGTCGGCGGGCAGGCGCAGTTGGGCCCCGTCCGCCGAGGCGGGCAGGGTGAACACCCCGTCCGCTCCCGCTGTCGCGGTGGCGACGACCTCGCCGTCCTTCACCGCCTCGACCTTCAGGCCCTTCAGCCCCAGCTCCTTCGGGTCGACGACGTTCGGTTTCCCGCCGCCGCCCCGGGTGAAGTCCAGCCATGCGGTACCGGAGATCTCGTCCCCGGAGGCCGCGGGAGAGCCATCGGCCGGCCGTGCGTCGCCCGGCATCTTCGCCGGGGCCACACCGACGAGCGGCACCCGCAGCGGCTGGCCTGCCCGGATCGGCTCCTTGGAGAGGTACGTCCCGCCGGCCGCCTTCTCCAGCGGGTGCACCGGCAGCGGGCGGGCCTTCGGGAAACCGGCGGACTCGTTGAACGTGTCGTGCACGCTCACCGCCACCGCGTTGGCGACCCCGCGTTCGGGAGCCTGGTCGTACACCAGCCGGAAGATGATGCCCGCCGCCAGCATCGAGATCGCCATCGGCATGAAGACGATCAGCTTGAACGCGGTGCCCCAGCGGATCCGTTCGGTCAGCACCGCGAAGATCAGCCCCAGCGCGGTGGCGACCGTCGGGGCGAGGACCACCCAGATCGCGTTGTTCTTCACCGCCGTGAGGATCGTGTCGTCGGTGAACAGAGCGGTGTAGTTGTCGAACCCGGCGAAGCCCGTACCGGCCTGGTCGAAGAACGACCGGTAGACCGAATACCCGATCGGGTAGAGCACCAGCGCACCGAGCAGCACCAGCGCGGGCAGCAGGAACACCGCCGCGACGACCCTGCGGGTACCGGTCACGCTGTGGCCGGGCTTCTTCGGGTCGGGGGACGGGCTCGGACTCGTGTCGTCGGCGGGGGGCGCCGCACCGGCGCCCCCCGCGGTCGCTGTCGTCACGGCGTCAGCTCTTGTACGCCTTGACCGCTTCGGACTCCAGCTCTTTCTGGGTCCCCGCGATGTCCTTCGGGTTCTTCAGGAAGTCCTGGAGGATCTTCCACTCGCCCGCCCCGGGCGTCCCGCCGAACGACTGCGGGGCCTGGTCGGACATGTCGAACCGGACGTCGTCACCCGCGTCGATCAGCGCCTGCGCCATCGTGCGCTGCACCTCGTTCGGGTACGCCTTCAGGTCCAGGCCCTTGTTCGGGGAGATGAACCCGCCCGCCTCGGCCCAGATCTTCGCCGCGTCCGCCGACGCCAGCCAGGTCAGCAGCGCCTGCGCGCCCTTGCTGTCCTTCAGCGCCACCGCGGCGTCGCCGCCGGTCACCACGGGGGAGTCCGCGCCGACCGCCGGGAACGGGAACACCTTGGCGTCCGTACCGATCTTCGCCTCGGTCTGCGCGATGTTGACGGCGACGAAGTCACCTTCGAAGACCATCGCACCCTTGGGCTGGTCGCCCCCGGTGAAGGTCTGCGTCACCGAGGCCGGGAACTCCGTCTGGAGTGCCCCGTCGGCACCGCCCGCGATCAGCTCCGGCTTCCCGAACAACTCGGCCAGGGTGGTCAGCGCGTCCTTCACGGACGGGTCGGTCCACGGGATCTCGTGCTTCGCCAGCTGGTCGTACTTCTCCGGGCCCGCCTGCGAGAGGTAGACGTTCTCGAACCAGTCGGTCAGCGTCCAGCCGTCCGCACCGCCCACCGAGACCGGGGTGACACCGGAGGCGGAGACGGTCTCCGCGGTCGTCAGGAAGTCCTTCCAGGTCTTCGGCTCGCTCGCCCCCGCGTTGTCGAACGCGGCGGCGTTGTACCAGATCAGGGACTTGTTGGCGGCCTTGAAATACACCCCGTACTGGGTGCCGTCGACCGTGCCGAGGTCCTGCCAGACCTTGGCGTAGTTCTTGTCGAGCTGGGCCTTCGCTTCGGCGCCGACCGGCTTGGCCCACTTCTTCGCGGCCGCCTGCTGGACCGCGCCGACCTGCGGGATCATCGCCACGTCCGGCGGCTGCTTGCCCGCGATCTTGGTGCCCAGGAAGTTGATGATCGGGTCCTGCGCCGGGACGAACGTGACGTCCGCGCCCGTACGCTTCTCGAACTCGTCCAGCACCTTGGTGAAGTTGGCCTGTTCGGGCCCGGTCCAGACCGCGGCGACGGAGACCTTCTCCCCGTCCAGCTTCGGCAGGTCGACCGTGGACGCGCTGTCCGCGCCCTTGCCGGAGTCTTCGCCCGACTTCTTCTTGCCGTCGCCGTCGCCCCCGCAGCCGGTGAGCGCCAGAGCGCCGACCGCCGCGAACACGACGGCGGCCCTGCGTATCGAGAAGGTTGTGCGCATTCCTGCCCCGTTTCTTCCCTGCGCGCCCGGCCACGTCGCATGCCCGGACCACGTCGTCCGTGCGCACAGTCCTACGCCCGGCGCACGGGCCCCGCAATACCGCCGGAGGGCCCAACAGGCTGATCGTGATCGCCTCGTGACGTCATGTCAGGGCATGTCGGAAGCGAGGCCGGGCAGGGGTAGGAGCGGCTCCCTCCCCGAGGTCGGCTCCGATCGGTGTCAGGTGGTGAACGGCACCAGCGCGGGCAGCCGTTCGGCATTCACCGAGCGGGCCGCGCGCTCCAGCGCGCTGGCGAGCAGCGCGAGGTCGGTCGGCCCGTTGCCCAGCTCCCGGACCGGACGCCGGGTCGGCGGATCGCCCATCCGCTCCCACTCCAGCGGGACGACCGTCGGCCGCAGCGTCGCCGTACGCGGGATGCGGCCGGTGACCCTGCCGCCCTGGAACGGCGTCACCCGGCCGTCCGGATGCCCCAGCCTGCCCCGGCCGGGGGCCGGTTCGTCCGGGGACGGCGGCAGCACCGGGGCGTCCAGCACGATGCGCAGCCGGGCCCCCCGGGCCAGCTCGGTGTCCTCGGTGCGGTCGGGGCGCGCGGAGGTGGCGACCAGATGCACCCCGAGCCGTCCGCCGTCCCGGGCCACGGCCTCCAGCGCCCGCACCACCGACCCGGCGGCGGGCCGGCCGGGGGAGCCGAGCGCCGGGGCGACCAGCGCGTCGAAGTCGTCGGCGAGGACGACGAGGCGGGGCAGCGGGGACGGGCCCGGATCCGCGGACCGGGCGGCGGCCGGGCGCAGCCGCAGGGTGCCGCTGGCCGGGGAGTCCAGATCGCCCCGGCGCTCGGCACCGCTCGGCGGCCGCTGGCCCACGACACGGGGGGCGGGCCCCCGCTGGGCATCCTGCTGCCCGTACCGCTCGTGCCAGGCCGCGAAGTCCAGCTCGCCGAGCAGCTCGGCGCGCCGCTTCAGCTCACCGCCCAGGGCCTGCGCGAACTCCCGCATCCGGACCGGGTCGGACGCCACGAGGTGGGTGAAGACATGCGGCAGCTCCGTACAGGGGAGCAGGCCTTCGCCGCGCTCGCCCTGTTCGCCGCCGGATCCGTCGACGAGGAGGATGCCGAGCCGGTCGGGCCGGGCCGCGGAGGCGAGCGAGGCGGCGACGGCCCGGAGCAGTTCCGTGCGGCCGCTGCCCGGGGGCCCCTCGATCAGCAGATGCGGGCCCTCGTCGGCGAGGTCGACGCTGAGGGGGCCCCGGGGGCCGGCCCCGAGCACGAGGACGGGCCGGCCGGCGTGGACGGTGGCGTCGCCCCGCTCCCTGGCATCGACGCCCGCATCGGACCCGGAGGCGTTCCCGGAGCCGTTCCCTGCGCCGCGCCCCGGCCCGGAGCGCTGGGCGCCCAGGTGGGGCGTGCGCTCGGAGTCGCGGGAGTCCAGCGGTGGGTACGGGGTGCGGCCCGAGTCGCGGGAGTCCAGCGGTGGGTACGGGGTGCGGCCCGAGTCGCGGGAGTCCAGCGGTGGATACGGCGTACGGCCGGAATCCCTGGAGTCCAGCGGCGGGTACGGCGTGCGGTCCGGGTCGGGGGCGCCTGCGGCCGGGTACGGCGTGCGGCCGGAGTCGTGGTGCGGGGAGGCCGCCGTGCGCTGGGGGCCGACGCGCGGGCCCGCGCTGAGGGTGCGCCCGGAGTTGGGGCTGTCCAGGTCGGCGCGCGGCGATGGCGCGGCGGCCGCCCGGGGTGCCGAAGCGCCCGGCTGGGCCTCCGCCGTGGACGCCCAGCGGGCCATCAGCGACGCCGGAGTGGCGCGGGCCAGCCCCAGCTCGTCCAGCAGCCGGGCGGACGGCGGCAGCGCCGCGGTCGTCGGGCGGCCCGCCAGCGCGGCCGAGCCCTCCTCGCGCAGGGGTGCGAGTGCCCGCCCGAACCGCTCGGCCCAGGCCGCCGACACCGCGTCCACCGCGGCCACCGTCCCGTGCCCCGCGGCCTGTCCGCCCGCCGTGCGCAGCAGGCGCAACGCCGTGGCGACGTCGCCGCTCAGCATCGCGACGGCCCCGCACTCCCGGAAGGCGATGGAGCCGCGGCAGGCGGCCTCGTACGTCGCGGCCACCGGCGAGGTGGGGGAGGCGGCCGGGGTCTCGGCCAGGCAGATCAGATGGATCCCGGCCGCCGCGCCCGCCCCGGCCAGCCGCGCCGTGGTCTCGCGCAGGAACGCCGTACCCGGGTCGCCGTCCAGGACGACCACCGTGTGCGGGCCCGTGTGGGCGCGGGCCGCCTCGGCCACCGCGGCCCGGTCCAGATGCGGCCAGCCGGGACCGAGGGGCCCCTCGTCGAGGCGGCGCACCAGCTCGGCCGCACGGGCCTCGGCCTGCTCACGGTCGTACGCGAGGAGCAGCCGGCAGTCCTGCCCGTGCGTCGGTCGCAGATGCGGCAGCCACCCCAGCCAGGACCACTCGCGGCGCCGTTCCTCCAGCGTGCGGGACCGGTCCGTGGAGATCAGGACGATCTCCAGGTCGAACGGGGAGTGCAGCGCGGCGAGCTGTGCCACCGTCGCGCGGGCCAGACCCGCCAGCCGGGCGCGCGGACCGGCGAGCCCGAGCGAACCGGCCTCCCGCAGCCCCACGGTCACCGGCACGGCGGGCACCTCGGCCCGGTCGGTCGTGCCGAGCCGCACCACCAGGGCCTCCGGGTGGTCCGGGTGGCGCTCCCAGAGCCGGGGCCCCGGACCGAGCGCGGTCAGCAGCACGGCCGCGGGGTCCGGCCAGGTGCCCTCGGGGGCGGAGGGCAGCGCGGAGAAGGGGGAACCTGGTGAGGCCGGTGAGGCGAGGTGCCCGGCCCCCGACGGCCCGCCGACCGAAGACGCGGACCCGCCCGGGACGCCGGAGAAGCCCGCGCCGGAGCCGTGCCCGCCGGAGCTCCGTGACCCGGAGTCGTCGGCGCCGGTTCCGTACGGCGCTCCGTACGCCGCCGGGGCGCCCGGAGCGGCCGGAGTGCGGGCGGGCCCGTACGCGTCGGCCCGCTCGCCGACCCCGGCTCCGGCCGCCGGGCGCGCTGCCTGCTCGCCCTTCGCGCCGCCCGTGAGCCGTCTCGCCCAGGCGCCTATACCGCGCCGGGGCGCCGGAGCCTCGGCGAACTCCTCGCCGCGGGCGTGGGTGCCGCCGCCCGCGTACGCGCCGCCGGGACCGGCCTCGGCGTGCTCCGGCCAGGAGGCCGCCTCGTCGAAGGACGGCTCCGCCTCCCCGTACGCCCCGGAGGGCCCCGCGGAGGCGAACGGGGAGGCGGCGGGCGCGCCGTACGCGTGGCCGGGGCCCTGGCCGCCGTGGTCGGCGGAGGTGCGTGCGGCGGCGGGCGCGCCCGTGCCCCGGCCCGGGGCGGCGGCCCCCGTCTCGGCGCGGGTCACCCGCAGGTGCCCCTCGCCGTCCGGGGCGGTCGGCAGCGTCGTCGGACGGGAGCCCGAGGTGAGGCGGAGCGTGGACTCGCCGAGCCGCAGCAGCGCGCCGGGGGTGAGGCGGACCGGCCGCTCACGCACCTCCACGCCGTCCAGCGAGGTGCCGTTCGTCGAACCGAGGTCGGCGACCGAGACCCGGCCGTCGTCGGAGACCGACACCGCGCAGTGCAGCCGGGAGACGTCCGGGTCGTCGAGCGGGACGTCCGCGTCGGCGGAGCGGCCGATCCGGATCTGCCCGCCGTGCAGCAGATGGACACCGCCCGCGTCGGGGCCCGCGACCACATGGAGCTGGGCCGGAACGACGTCGTCCGTCGCCTCGTCGTCGCCGGGGACCTGGAGCGAGAGGACCGCGCCGTCCACCAGGGGCGGTTCACCCAGCGCGATGCGGTGGCCGTCCAGCCGCTCCCGCCCGGCGAAGAGCACGACCGCCCCGCCGCCCTGGGAGCTCTCGGGCCCCGACACGGCGGCGGCCAGCTGCGAGGCCACGGCGGCCAGCGCCGTCCCGGCGGGTGCGGTCACGAGCACGTCGCAGGTGCGCGCCGGGGTCTGGCCGCTGCGCGGCGCGAGGACGGTCAGCCGGATCTGCATCGCCGTCAGCGGTCCCTTCTGCGCGGGGTGCCCGGCCGGGGAAACGCCCTGTGATTCCCCCCACCCGGCACGGACACGTCGTCCGTACAGGTCGTCACGGACCGTGGAACTCCGAGCCCACAGATCCGTGCTGGAGGCATCCTCGCACCTGCCACTGACAACACGCCCGGCGGTCACCTTTAAATGATCTTGAATGGTCGGCTGTGGGCGCAAAAGTGCCTGCTTGCGTCCGGATCCCGTCGCTCGGGGTGGTTTCCCGGGAGTTGTCCGCCGCACACCGGGTGGAAACCCGCACCGGATCACCGAACGTCTGACCGGCCTGTGATCAGCTGTCCGGCAACCTTCCGCCGGGTCTCCGCGTCTTCCCTCGAAACGCGAGCCCCCGGTGCCCCGTTCGGCGGCATTACAGTGGGCCGGAACATTCGGGCGGGCCGGGGGGACCGCAAGCCACGATCAGCAGGGAGCGCATGACGTGCGGCCGGTAGGCAGCAAGTACCTGCTCGAGGAGCCGCTCGGGCGCGGCGCCACGGGCACCGTCTGGCGAGCCCGCCAGCGGGAGACCGCGGGCGCCGAGGCAGCCGTCGCGGGTCAGCCCGGCGAGACCGTGGCCATCAAGGTCCTCAAGGAGGAGCTGGCCAACGACGCCGACGTGGTGATGCGGTTCCTGCGGGAGCGCTCCGTCCTGCTGCGGCTCACGCACCCGAACATCGTGCGCACCCGGGACCTCGTCGTCGAGGGCGATCTCCTCGCCCTGGTCATGGACCTGATCGACGGCCCCGACCTGCACCGCTACCTCCGCGAGAACGGCCCGCTCACCCCGGTCGCCGCCGCCCTGCTCACCGCGCAGATCGCGGACGCGCTCGCCGCCAGCCACGCCGACGGCGTCGTCCACCGCGACCTCAAGCCCGCCAACGTGCTCCTCGACGAGCGCGACGGCGGCATGACCCCGATGCTCACCGACTTCGGCATCGCGCGCCTGGCCGACTCCCCGGGCCTGACCCGGACCCACGAGTTCGTCGGCACGCCCGCCTATGTGGCGCCGGAGTCCGCCGAGGGCCGCCCGCAGACCTCCGCCGTCGACGTCTACGGCGCGGGCATCCTGCTGTACGAGCTGGTCACCGGCCGTCCGCCGTTCGCCGGGGGCACCGCACTCGAAGTCCTGCACCGGCACCTCAGCGAGGAGCCCCGCCGGCCCTCCACCGTCCCCGGACCGCTGTGGACGGTCATAGAGCGCTGTCTGAGCAAGGACCCGGACCGCCGGCCCAGCGCCGAGAACCTGGCCCGCGGTCTGCGTACGGTCGCCCCGGGCATCGGAGTCCACGCGAACTCCGCCCAGATCGCCGCCGCCGAAGGGGTGGGCGCCCTGCTCGCTCCCGACCCGGCGCCCACGGCCGTCCCGGAGACCCCGGGCGCGGCCGACCCCACGCAGGTGCTGCCGGGCAACGCGGGCTCCTACGACCCCGCGGCGGCCACCAGCGTGCTCCCGCAGACCGGCCCCGGGGGCCAGGGCGGCCCCGGTCAGGGGCCCGGTGGCCACGCCGACCCGACCGCCGTCATGCCGCCCGTGCCGCAGCGCCCCGACGGGCCGCCGCAGCCGGACGGACCGCACCCCTGGCAGTCGCAGCTCCAGGCGGCCCGCGACCGCAACGAGCAGACCCAGGTGCAGTACCTGGACCCGAGCCAGGACCCGCTGCGCCGCCGCCCCCAGCGCCAGCAGCCGCCGCAGCAGCCTCCCCAGCGGCAGCAGCAGCCGGCGCAGCGCAGGCAGCAGCCGCTCCAGCAGCAGTACCCGTACCAACAGCAGCAACAGCAGCAACAGCAGCCGCAGCGCTACCAGCAGCCGCAGCAGCCCCAGCGGCAGCAGTACGCGCCCCCGCAGCCGCAGCAGCCCCAGCAGCCGGCCGCCCGACCGCCGCGCGAGCCGCGTCCGCCGCGGCAGCGCAGCGCCAACCCGATGCGCATCCCGGGGCTCGGCTGCCTCAAGGGCTGCCTGTTCACCCTGGTCCTCCTGATCGTCGCCGGCTGGCTGATCTGGGAGCTGACCCCGCTCCAGGACTGGGTGGCCCAGGGCAAGGGCTACTGGGAAGCGATCGGCGACGCGGTCGGTACGGTCACCGACTGGTTCTCCAAGCTCGGTGACAGCGCCGAAGGCTCGGGCGGGGCCTGAACCGTCGGCGGGGCCCCGACCGGTCGGGGCCCCAGGACCTGCAACGCTGTCTCTTTGTCGACTTCTCCGGGCCCATTCCGCCCGGAGAAGTGAAGGTCGGTGCCATCCTGGGCGCGTGACACCCCGAACGCCGCGTAACTTTGTCGACCGGGGGTCCACCGCCAGCCGCTGAGGGAGCAGTCTTGGCACGGAATATCGGCAGCCGGTACACGGCCCACCAGATCCTGGGGCGCGGCAGCGCCGGCACGGTATGGCTCGGCGAAGGGCCCGAGGGCCCGGTCGCCATCAAGCTGCTCCGTGAGGACCTCGCGTCCGACCAGGAGCTCGTGGGCCGCTTCGTGCAGGAGCGCACCGCCCTGCTCGGACTTGACCACCCGCACGTGGTCGCCGTCCGGGACCTCGTCGTGGACGGCAACGACCTCGCCCTGGTCATGACGCTCGTACGCGGAACCGACCTGCGTACCCGCCTGGACCGCGAGCGCCGCCTCGCCCCCGAGGCCGCCGTCGCGATCATCGCGGACGTCGCCGACGGACTGGCCGCCGCGCACAAGGCCCAGATCGTCCACCGGGACGTCAAGCCGGAGAACATCCTGCTCGACATGGAGGGCCCGCTCGGCCCCGGCGGTGCCCACCCCGCCCTGCTCACCGACTTCGGCGTCGCCAAGCTGATCGACACCCCGCGCCGCACCAAGGCCACGAAGATCATCGGTACGCCGGACTATCTGGCCCCCGAGATCGTCGAGGGCCTCCCGCCGCGCGCCGCCGTCGACATCTACGCCCTGGCGACCGTGCTGTACGAGCTGCTCGCCGGGTTCACGCCCTTCGGCGGCGGCCACCCCGGCGCGGTCCTGCGCCGCCATGTCACCGAGACCGTCGTCCCGCTGCCCGGCATCCCCGAGGAGCTCTGGCAGCTCCTGGTCCAGTGCCTGGCCAAGGCCCCCGCCTCCCGGCTGCGCGCCTCGGAGCTGGCCGTACGGCTGCGCGACCTGCTGCCCCTGCTGGCGGGGATACCGCCGCTGGAGGTGGACGAGCCGGGCCCGGAGGAGAGCGAGCAGGCCCCGGCCTACGACGAGCAGCAGTACACCCCGGCCGCCGACGAGCCCCGCCGCCGCGGCGCGGTCCCGCTGGTGCCCGGCTCCGCCCCCGACTCCAACCGGGACACCCACACGAGCATGCGCGTCCCGGCCCCGGACGAGCTGGCGGGCGGCCCCCTCGGCACGGCCCGCGCGCCCCGCGCCCCGGGCCGGCCCCGGCCCGGCTCCGCCCGGAACAAGGCGGCGTCCGTCCGCAAGCGCCGCATCACGCTGGGTGCCGCCGCCGTGCTCCTCTGTGCGGCCGTCGCGGTCGGCGGGTGGCTGGCCACCGGGGGCGGCGACGAGGGCGGGACGCCCCAGGACAGCGAGAACTCGGCCCCGGCGAGCCCGTGAGCGCACGGTGAGCGCGGTGCGGGCGCACCCCTGCCCCGGGCCGGATTCCTGGCCGGATCCCGGGCCGGTTCCCGGGTGAGGGCAAGCTTCACCCGCCCAGCCGTTACGCTGGACCCGTGGCAGTCGTCGATATTTCCGAAGAGCTGAAGTCCCTCTCCTCGACCATGGGGTCGATCGAGGCCGTCCTGGACCTGGATGCGCTGAGGGCGGACATCGCCGCGCTCGAGGAGCAGGCAGCGGCGCCGTCCCTGTGGGACGACCCGGACGCGGCCCAGAAGATCACCAGCAAGCTTTCGCACCTCCAGGCCGAGGTCCGCAAGGCCGAGGCCCTGCGCGGCCGCATCGACGACCTCGAAGTCCTCTTCGAGCTCGCCGAGGCCGAGGGTGACGCCGACGCCCGGGCGGAGGCCGAGGCCGAGCTGGAGTCGGTGAAGAAGGCGCTGGACGAGATGGAGGTCCGCACGCTCCTCTCCGGCGAGTACGACGCGCGCGAGGCCCTGGTGACCATCCGCGCCGAGGCCGGTGGCGTCGACGCCGCGGACTTCGCGGAGAAGCTCCAGCGCATGTACCTCCGCTGGGCCGAGCAGCACAACTACAAGACCGAGGTCTACGAGACCGCGTACGCCGAAGAGGCCGGCATCAAGTCGACCACCTTCGCCGTCCAGGTTCCGTACGCCTACGGCACCCTCTCCGTCGAGCAGGGCACCCACCGGCTGGTCCGGATCTCGCCCTTCGACAACCAGGGCCGCCGTCAGACGTCCTTCGCGGGCGTCGAGGTGCTCCCGGTCGTCGAGCAGACGGACCACATCGAGATCGACGAGTCCGAGCTGCGCGTGGACGTGTACCGCTCCTCGGGCCCCGGCGGACAGGGCGTCAACACCACGGACTCCGCGGTCCGTCTGACCCACCTGCCCACCGGCATCGTCGTCTCCTGCCAGAACGAGCGCTCGCAGATCCAGAACAAGGCGTCCGCGATGAACGTCCTCCAGGCCAAGCTCCTCGAGCGCCGCCGCCAGGAGGAGCAGGCCAAGATGAACGCGCTCAAGGGCGACGGCGGCAACTCCTGGGGCAACCAGATGCGTTCGTACGTCCTCCACCCGTACCAGATGGTCAAGGACCTGCGTACGGAGTTCGAGATGGGCAACCCCGAAGCGGTCTTCAACGGCGAGATCGACGGCTTCGTCGAGGCGGGTATCCGCTGGCGCAAGCAGCGGGAGAAGTAGCTTCAGCGGTACGGAGGTTGGGCCCGGACGGGGAACCGTCCGGGCCCTCCTGCGTTGGGGAGGATCTGTGCCCGATACGTCACAGTCACGCTTCCGAATAGCCGTCAACACCCCCCATATCGGTGCCTAGTGCACGGAACGGCCTTGACGTAATCCTTAACTCTGGCCAGGGTGCTAGAGCAGCATGCGTATGTCTGGGGCGGGTGTGTACCGGGGGGCGGGGCGGGGTGACCACGACACGACGTGGCCTTGCCGAGAGCGATACCCCCCAGGGCCCGCTGCCCGCATATGGCTGCTCCACTGACGAGATCGGCTACTGGGGGTAGCAACAGATGACGAAGAAGACGCGTGTTCGCGTCGCGCGGATAGCCGCTGGTGCGGTTATTGCCGCGGGTGCCTCGCTGACTGCGGCCGGTGCGGCGCAGGCGCTGGAGATCGGCGTCGACACCGGCGTCGCCGAGGTCAACGTCCAGGCGGACGTACTGGAAGACGGCGACCCGGGCGGCGTCGACGCGGGCGCCGACGGCGGTGGCGGCGTGGATGGCGGCGTTGACGGTGGTGTCGACGGCGGCGTGGATGGCGGCGTTGACGGCGGTGTCGACGGCGGCGTTGACGGTGGTGTCGACGGCGGCGTGGATGGCGGCGTTGACGGCGGCGTGGATGGCGGCGTGGATGGCGGTGTCGACGGTGGTGTCGATGGCGGCGTTGACGGTGGTGTCGACGGCGGCGTGGATGGCGGCGTTGACGGCGGTGTCGACGGCGGCGTGGATGGCGGTGTCGACGGTGGTGTCGATGGCGGCGTAGACGGTGGTGTCGACGGCGGCTCCGGTAACAACGGCGCCTCGGGCAACAACGGCGCCTCCGGTAACAACGGCGCCTCCGGCAACACCGGCTCGACCGGCTCGACCGGCTCGACCGGTACCACGGGCTCGACCGGCACCACCGGTACCACCGGCTCCACCGGCGGCGACCAGGGCGGCAGCAGCGCCACCGGCGGGTCCACCACCGGTGGCGACGACGCCGGCTGCACCGTCGACCTCGACGGCGCCGAGTGCACCGACAACACCGACACCGACAGCGTCGGCAACAAGCCGGTCGAGCAGAGCAAGGGCAAGGAAGAGCTCGCCGAGACCGGTGCGGCCGAGACGACCTTCCTGGTCATCGGCGCCGCGACGATGATCGCGGGCGGCATCGGCTTCCGCATCCTGCCGCGCCTGGTCGGCGGCGGTCGCACGGTCGCCTAGGTCCGGCAGCCGGGCCCGTGGCGCACCACGGCATAACGAAGGGCCCGGGAGGGCGTACGACGCCTCCCGGGCCCTTCTGCGCGCCCGGACCGCTCAGACGGCCGTACGCATACGTCCATAAGCCCCTGCGGGGCGGTGAGAGGCGGCCCCGAGGGCCGCGCGGACCTGATCAGGCCGCCTGCGCCAGCAGTGCGAGCGCCGTCAGCAACACCACCATCAGGGCGATCAGCATCGCCGGGCTCATCCCGGCCAGCGGGCCCTGGCCCTGCTCCTCCAGCATCTGCTGCCGCACGGCACGGCAGACGCGGCAACGGCCCTCGCTCACGGGCGCCGCGCAGTTCGCGCACACCAGTCGGTCATAGGTCATGCGCATTCCTCCTCCCGCGCGGCGGAGCCGCTTGCCTGCTTTCTCTCCGCACAACGCTCACGGAAACGCAACCGTTCCCCCCACCACTGTGCCAGCTCGCGGCGATTTCGGCGCGGCCCGCCGGACAAGGTCCGGCACGACCCGTTTCGTACCGTGGGGCGATTCGCCATATAACACCCATTGCCGGACGCCGCCTGCACGCGTGAGCCCGGTTCGCGTATGGTCACGCTCACCTACTCCCGGCCGACCGTGGTGCATCCGTGATCCGATTCGACAACGTCTCCAAGACCTACCCGAAGCAGACCCGACCGGCTCTGCGCGATGTCTCGCTGGACATCGAGAAGGGTGAGTTCGTCTTCCTGGTGGGGTCCTCCGGCTCCGGCAAGTCGACCTTCATGCGACTGATTTTGCGCGAGGAGCGGGCCAGCACGGGCATGGTCCATGTGCTCGGCAAGGACCTCGCGCGGCTGTCCAACTGGAAGGTGCCGCAGATGCGCCGCCAGCTGGGGACGGTCTTCCAGGACTTCCGCCTGCTGCCCAACAAGACGGTCGCGGAGAACGTGGCCTTCGCGCAGGAGGTCATCGGCAAGCCGCGCGGCGAGATCCGCAAGGCCGTGCCGCAGGTCCTCGACCTCGTCGGCCTCGGCGGCAAGGAGGAGCGGATGCCCGGTGAGCTCTCCGGCGGTGAGCAGCAGCGTGTGGCCATCGCCCGCGCCTTCGTCAACCGCCCCATGCTGCTGATCGCGGACGAGCCGACCGGCAACCTCGACCCGCAGACCTCGGTGGGCATCATGAAGCTGCTGGACCGGATCAACCGGACCGGCACCACCGTGATCATGGCGACCCACGACCAGAACATCGTCGACCAGATGCGCAAGCGCGTCATCGAGCTCGAGCAGGGCCGTCTCGTACGCGACCAGGCACGCGGCGTCTACGGCTACCAGCACTGACCGAGGGGCTCCGGCCCTTCGTGCATTTCGAGCATCGAGTACTGAAAGGACGCCATGCGCGCCCAGTTCGTCCTGTCGGAGATCGGCGTCGGTCTCCGCCGCAACCTCACGATGACCTTCGCGGTCGTGGTCTCCGTCGCCCTCTCGCTCGCCCTGTTCGGCGGTGCGCTGCTGATGCGCGAGCAGGTCAGCACGATGAAGGACTACTGGTACGACAAGGTCAACGTCTCGATCTTCCTCTGCAACAAGAACGACGCCAAGGACATGCCCAAGTGCGCCAAGGGGGCTGTCACCAAGGAGCAGAAGGCGGAGATCAAGGCCGATCTGGAGAAGATGGACGCCGTTCAGACGGTCCACTTCGAGACGGTCGACGAGGCGTACAAGCACTACCAGGAGCAGTTCGGCGACTCCCCGATGGCGGGCAACATCACGCCCGACCAGATGCAGGAGTCGTTCCGCGTGAAGCTGGACGACCCGCAGAAGTACAAGGTCGTCGCGACGGCGTTCGCCGGGCGGGACGGGGTGCAGTCCGTCCAGGACCAACGGTCCATCCTGGACAACCTCTTCGAGCTGATGAACGGCATGAACGTCGTCGCGATCTACGTGATGATCCTGATGCTCGTCATCGCGCTGATCCTGATCGTCAACACCGTGCGCGTCTCCGCGTTCAGCCGGAGACGTGAAACGGGCATCATGCGCCTCGTCGGGGCCTCCGGCTTCTACATCCAGGCCCCCTTCATCATGGAGGCGGCCGTCGCCGGCCTGATCGGCGGTGTGCTGGCCTGCGCCATGCTGCTCGGCGGCCGGTACTTCCTGATCGACGGCGGCCTCGCGCTCCAGGAGAAGCTGAACCTCATCAACTTCATCGGCTGGGACGCGGTTCTGACCAAGCTTCCGCTGGTGCTCGCGATCGGGCTGCTGATGCCCGCAGTCGCCGCTCTCTTCGCGTTGCGCAAGTACCTGAAGGTGTGACATGTGCCCCCTGGGGCGCACGGGCGATCGCCCGTGCGCCCCAGGGGGTTTGTCCTAGACTCGTCGCCATGTCGGGCTCCGCTCAACGCTTCGGGCCCCGCGGTCGTCGCCGCGGGGCGGCCCTGACATTGGTCTTCGGGTGTGCTCTCGCCACCGCCGCCGCGACCGGTTCGCTGCCGCAGGAACCCGAGCCCGGGCCCGGCCCGGGGACCCGCGCCGTCTCCTCCACCGTCGCCCCGGTCGACCACGACGAGATCGAGGACGCCGCAGCCGAGGCCGAGGCCGACGGGAAGTCCGTGAAGGACGCCGCCGAGGAGGTCGTCAGCCGCAGCGGCGACCGCTGGGGCGCGGTCTACGACCAGCGGGAGTACGAGGAGTTCGAGCAGGCGCTCGACGGCACCTACACCGGCGTCGGGCTCTCCGCCCGGCGCACCGGCCGCGGCGACGTCACCGTCTCCCGCGTCCAGCCCGGCGGCCCCGCCGACCGGGCCGGCATCCGCACCGGCGATCTGCTGCGCACCCTGGACGGCCGCGCGATCGGCAAACGCCCCGTCGCGGAGGTCGTCGCGTTACTGCGCGGCGACGGTACGGGAGCGGCCGAGGGCAGCCGGGTGGAGCTGGGGCTCGTCCGGGAGGGCCGGAGCTGGACCGAGACCCTGGAGCGGGCCCGGCTGACCACCGAGGCGGTCACCGTGCGGCGGCTGGGGGACGAGCCCTCGTCGGCGGTCCTGGTCAAGGTCGCCGCCTTCACCAAGGGCGCGGGGGCCGACGTCCGGGACGCGGTCCGGGACGCTCCCGAGGGGGCGGGGATACTCCTCGATCTGCGCGCCAACTCCGGCGGACTCGTCGCCGAGGCCGTCGTCGCCGCCTCCGCCTTCCTGGACGGCGGCCTGGTCGCCACGTACGACGTACGCGGGGACCAGCACGCGCTGTACGCCGATCCGGGCGGTGACACGGACCGGCCGGTCGTCGTCCTGGTCGACGGCGGCACGATGAGCGCCGCCGAGCTGCTGACCGGCGCCCTCCAGGACCGGGGCCGCGCGGTCACCGTCGGCTCGCCCACCTTCGGCAAGGGCTCCGTGCAGATGCCCAGCAGGCTCCCGGGCGGCTCGGTGGCCGAGCTGACCGTCGGCCACTACCGCACCCCGGGCGGCCGCAACGTCGACGGCAGGGGCATCACCCCCGACCTCGTGGTGGGGGAGCGGGCCCAGCAGCGGGCCGAGACGGTATTGAGTGGCCTCGGGGGTGGGTCGTAGTGCGAAAATGACCGCACTATGGCGAAGGAAAAAGACACCGGGCGCAAGATGATCGCGCAGAACAAGAAGGCGCGGCACGACTACAGCATCCTCGACACCTACGAGTGCGGCCTCGTGCTCATGGGGACGGAGGTCAAGTCCCTGCGCATGGGGCGGGCCTCCCTGGTCGACGGCTTCGTGCAGATCGACGACCACGAGGCGTGGCTCCACAACATCCACGTCCCCGAGTACGTCCAGGGCACCTGGACCAACCACGCGGCCAAGCGGAAGCGCAAGCTGCTGCTGCACCGGGCCGAGATCGACAAGCTGGAGTCGAAGTCGCAGGAGACGGGCCACACCATCGTGCCGCTCGCGCTGTACTTCAAGGACGGCCGGGTCAAGGTCGAGATCGCGCTCGCCAAGGGCAAGAAGGAGTACGACAAGCGGCAGACGCTCCGCGAGAAGCAGGACACGCGGGAGACGAACCGCGCCATCGCGGCGGCCCGCCGGCGGCAGCGCAGCGCCTGAGGCACCCCCCACGGGGAATACGCTGGCATCGTCCGGCGTTGGTCACGTACGATGGGCCGTGCACCTCAGCGAAGGTGCGCGTTTTGAAAAATCAACATGGGGATGATCGGTTTCGACAGCGGATGTCGAAGCAGGGGAAGCGAGTCGAGGAAGCGGCAATGATCTCGTAAACCATATGTCGCAAACAATAATCGCCAATTCCAAGCGCGATTCCTCCGCCTTCGCCCTCGCTGCCTAATTAGCAGCTAGCGAAGACTCTGCGGAGTGTCAGCCCGGGGGTGATCCCGACCCGGATCCTGGCATCAGCTAGGGATCTAAACTTCTCGGCCCGGCCACGGGGCCGAGAAGGAAATCAAACAGTGGCTGGGCCTGTCGGAGGCTTGTTCGCGTGACCTCCGGGGCCGAGAAAAGCGTAGCGAACTGCACTCGGAGAAGCCCTGGTTCCGCACCGTTGGACGCGGGTTCGATTCCCGCCATCTCCACAATTCCCATGTAAGCCTCCGCCCCGCGAGTTCACTCGCGGGGCGGAGGCTTTTCCCATGTCAGGGGCATCCCACGGCGGGACCTGTCAGGGTTCCAGTACGGGGTCGGCGAAAGCGGCGATGCCTTTGCAGTCGCCGGACGCGGTGGCGAGGGTGACGCGCAGCCGCAGTACGTCGGCGACCGGTACGTCGAAGGTCCGTTCCTTGCCCAGGGTGAGGGTTCCGGACGCCAGGATCTTTCCATCGCCGAGGAACGTGACCTTGCCCTGCGACTGGGGGGAGTCGTCCGTGATGCCGCCGGTGAAGCGGAGGGAGGACCACGCGCGTTCCAGGTTGTACTCGGTGGCAGAGGTCCCCGTGCAGGGCAGGCGTTTGGTCAGCGCCGTCTCGAATTCCCGGGTGTTCAGGACGGCCGGTTCGGTCTTCCACGTGGAGCCGTCGACCGGCGTCAGCGCCGTCAGGGACTGGGGCTCCCTCGCATCGGGCTCCGGCTCCGAAGAGGGTGTCGCGTCCGGGGTGCCGGACGGGTCGTCCGACGGTGTCCCGGGTGCTTCCGAGGAGGCGCCGGGCTCAGCGCCGGGCTCGGCCGTGGGACTCTCGGTGGCTGTGCGGGGCGTCTCCGGGCGCTTGCCGGACGTGGTGTCGCCGTCGTCGCCGCCGGAGGCCAGCCGGGCGCCCAGGAAGCCGCCTGCCACCATCAGCACCACGGCGGCCGCCGCGCCCAGCGGCACCAGGTATTTCGGGCGGTGCCGCCGCCCCGGGGCCGGTGCCGTCGCGGGCGGCTGGGTCGGTGGTTGTGCCGACGATGGCTGCGGCGCGACGTGGTGCGGGCGCGCGGAGGGCGCCGCCCCGGGCGGGACAGCTCCCGGCGGCGGGGTCCTGGGCGGGGGAGGGGCCGTGGCGGTGCGGGCGCGGGACGTCGTCGTGACCACTGCCGGGCGCAGCTGCCGTACCCAGCCGGTCAGTGACTCCGGCCGGCGGACCGGGTCGGCGTCGAACAGTGCGAGCAGAGCGGTCCGCCGCTCGGGCGGCAGGGCGGTGACCTCCGGCAGCGCGATGAACCGCTCGCGCAGCTGCTCCGGGGCCGTGGGCGGGGTCTCGCCGCTGAGCAGGAAGTAGGCGATGGCGCCGAACGCGTACCGGTCCGCCGCCGGGGAACGTACGCCCTCGTGCACCTCCGGTGCCGCGAACCCCGGGGTGAACCAGACCTCGGTCGTGCGGTGTTCGGGAGCGAGTTTGCTCAGCCCGAAGTCGACCAGGGTGGTTTGTCCGTCGGCGTCGACCATCACGTTGCCGGGCGACAGGTCGCCGTGCACCACCACGCGGCCCGACGGGGTGGCGGTGCCCGAGTGGAGCCGGTCCAGAACCTCGGCCAGCTGCTCCAGGCAGCGGGCGGCCTCGCGCCGCTCGGCAGGCGTCTCCAGCGTGCGTTCGGCCCGCCAGTCCCGCAGGTCCAGGCCCTCCACATGGTTCATCACCAGGTAGAGACAGCGGCCGGTGACCTCCTCGGCCCGGCCCTGGGGGTGCGGGGGCGGGCCCTCGAAGTGCTCCCGTACGCCGATCACGCCGACCCGGTGCACGAAGCGGAGCAGTTCCGCCTGCTCGCTCCACGCGGCGCTGATCCGGGCGAAGCCCTCGGCGGTCATGGTGGTCCGGGTGTCCAGGACCTTCACCACGACGGGCTCGGCCTCCCCGGACAGCTCCAGGTCGGCGAGATAGAGGACCGCCTCGCCGCCGCGTCCGATGGACCGCCGCAGCCGGTACCGGTCGGGGGCCGGGTCCGGTCCGACGCGCAGACCTCCGGTCGTGGTCGCCATGCGAGAAGTCCCCCCGGTACGCGTGAACAGCGGCCGGATCAGCCTCTCCCAGCCATCCGTCCAGGTCAACTCCCCCTCGGCGTGGCTGCTTTCATCCGCCGTACAAGGTCGGGCGAAGCCGTTGCGGCCGTTCCCGCAGCCGCGATGACCAGCGCGAGGGCCGCCGCCGACACCGGGGCCGCGTAGCCGGGGGCCGTCCCCGCGTGCTCGACCAGCCAGCCGCCCGCCGCCGCCCCGGCCGCGACCCCGCCCAGCAGCGCCGTCACCGAGAGCGTCATGCCCTCGTTCAACTGCTCCGGGCGCGTGGCCCGCTGGACCAGGGTCATGCCCGTGACCATGGTCGGGGCGGTCGCCGCCCCCGCCAGCAGCAGGCAGAGCGCCAGCACCGGCAGGGAAGCCGATCCGGCGGCGGCCAGCAGCGGCAGGGACATCAGGGCCGTCATCGCGGTCAGGCACAGCAGCAGCCGGAGGTGGACGTTCCGCGCGGGCCGCAGCGAACCGTAGAGCAGGCCCGCCGCGCACGAGCCCGCCGCCTGGAGCGCCAGGATCGCGCCCCCGGCATGCGCGATGGAGACCACCTCCAGCGACCCGAACACCGCCCCCGTCGCGAGGAACACCGCCAGCAGCGCGGGCATCCCGGGCGTGCGCAGGGGCGAGGCCGCCGGCTTCGTACGCGGGGTGACGGGCGGCTCCGTGGCGCGCTGGGCGGCGAAGACCAGGACGCCGGTCATCAGGAGCCCCGCCCCCACCAGCGTGCCCGCCTCCGGGAACAGCGCCCCGCAGAGCGTCGCGGCCAGCACCGGGCCCAGCATGAAGCAGAGCTCGTCGGCGGCCTGCTCGAAGGAGTTCGCGGTGTGCAGGGCCGCCGGATCGCCCCGGTGCAGATACGCCCAGCGGGCCCGCGACATCCCGCCGGTGTTCGGGGTGGTCGCGGTCGCGGCGTACGCGGCGAACAGGGTCCAGGCCGGGGCGTCGTGGTGCACGCACAGCACCAGGGCCAGCGACCCCAGCACGGCGAGCGCGGTGGCGGGCACGGCGACGCGGGCCTGCCCGAAGCGGTCCACCAGCCGGGCGGTGAACGGCGCGACGACCGCCGTCGCGGCCAGGCCGGTCGCGGTGACGGCCCCGGCGAGGGCGTACGAGCCCCGGGACCCGGCGATCATGATGACCGCGCTGACGCTGAGCATCCCCATCGGCAGCCGGGCGATCAGATTGCCCGCCGTGAAGGCGCGGGCCCCGGGTGTCGCCAGCAGCCGGAGGTACGGATTCGACGCCGGCCGCGACCGTCGGCGCCCGGGTCCCGTCGGCGCGCAGCGCGGGGCCGCGACCAACTGCCCGCCGGAGACCGCGAGGAGGGGCGTGGCCGGGGGAGCGGGCAAGGGGGCCCGGTCCGGGCGGACGTGCGGACGGGGCCGGGGCGCGCTCTCCGGGCGGACGTGCGGACGGGGCCGCCGGTCCGAGGCGGCGGGGCGGGCGGCGGGAAGGGTCTCCGGGCGGGCGGCAGGGGATATCGGCATACGGACCAGGCTCGCCGTGCCCCGCCGTCCGGGTCCAACACCTTCCGCGGAGCGATTCACGCGTACGTGTTGTGAATCAGGTTCCGCGCGGTAGATTCGCGGCGTGCCACCCGCCGACACCGACCCCCGGCTTCTGCGCGCCTTCCTCGCCGTCGCCGACGAACTGCACTTCACCCGGGCCGCCGCCCGGCTCTTCGTCGCGCAGCAGGCGCTGAGCCGGGACATCCGACGGCTGGAACGCGAACTGGGCGCCGAACTGTTCGTCCGGACCACCCGGCAGGTCGCGCTCACCCCGGACGGCGAACGCCTGCTGCCGTACGCCCGCCGGGTGCTCGACGCGCACGCCGAACTCGCCGGGGCCTTCAGCGGCGCGCCCGCCCGGCCGCTGCTCGTGGACCTGAACAGCGACGGGGCCACCGCCGCCCGGGTGCTGGGGCTCGCCCGCGAGCTGGTGCCCGAGTGCGAGCTGATGGCCCGCTTCGAGTCCGGGCTCACCTGGGCCGCCGCCGAGATCCTGGCCGGCCGGCTCGACGCCTCCTTCGGCCGGGCCGCCGGGCTGGCCCCCGCCGTGCGGGCGGGGCTTTCCACGCACCCCGTGCGGTACGAGCCGATGGCCCTGATGCTGCCCCTGTCTCATCCCCTCGCCGAGCGGGAGACCGTCGCCCTGGCCGAGCTGTCCGGCGAGACCGTCTACGCGGGGGCCGGCAACGAGCGGACCCGGGAGTGGACCGACCTCGCCGCATCGCTGTTCGCCGAGTGGGACATCGTGATGGCCCCGCCCGTTCCGCTCGCCGTGGGCGTGGCCGAATTCCAGCGGGTCATGGAGAAGGGCGGACACCCTGTGCTCGCCGTCGTGGACTTCCCGCCGATGCCCGGGACCGTACTGCGCCCGCTCGTCGACCCGGTTCCGCTTTCGCCGGTGTCGCTGGTCTGGCGGAAGGGGCTGCGCCATCCCGGCGTAGACGCGCTGCGCAACGCTACTGACCAGTTGGCCCTTGCCGAGGGATGGCTGGTCCGGCCGTCCGGGGCCTGGTTGCCGGAGTCCGATCTGTCACTGATGCGCAACCGTTCCTGATCAACTCCGTTCAGGGGCACTTGGGCGTCAACGCCGTGCGCTACATTCATCGTCCGGGTGCATGGACGCCAGGTTCGTGGACGGGTGGGGGCCCAGTCCAACAGTAAAGAACCGGTCAAATTCGGTGCGCCTGATTCATTGAGTGGGGGATGGGCTGCACCTGTGGACAATTGGCGCGAAGGCAAGAGAACCGGGCACACGCACGAGCCCAACGACGCGACGATCCAGCTCGACGGACTGGGCCGTCAGCTCGCCGAACTGCCCGGCGAACCCGCCCCGCCGGACGGCTCCGACGGCCCCGTCTTCGTCGACGAGAGCGGCCGCCGCAGCAAGACCTTCCGACGCCTCGGCTGGGTCCTCGCCACGGTCTGCGCCGGTTACGCCGTGACGCTGGTCTTCGCCGTCCTCGGCGGAAACTCCAGCGCTCCCTGGCTGCCCCTGTCCGGGCCCAAGGAGGAGGCCAAGGCGGAGCAGGTCGAGGACCTCCCCGAGACCGGTGCCGACACCGTGGACGACGGCCTGTCCGACGACGCCCCGGAGCCGGGGCCCAGCGCCTCCGGATCCCCGGCGGCCGGCGCGTCCGGCGCCCCCGCGGGCGCCACCCCGTCGGCCACCTCCGTGGTCGTGCCCGCCGGTTCGGCGGACCGCCCCTCCGCGTCCGCCTCAGCGGACCCGACCCGTCCCGCCGGTGGCGGTGGCGGTGGCGGCGCCACGAAGCCGGCCCCCGCGACCTCGACCGCCAAACCACCGGTCGACCCCACGCCACCGACCACCGAGCCGGAGCCGACCGAACCGACGGTTCCGCCAGCCGAGGACTCCGACCCGCCGGTGCAAGAAGAGAGCGCCCCGTAAATGAACTCCCCCGCCACGCGGGGCAGGAACGGCAAGGACGGCAGGAGGAGGAAGGCGTCACGTGGCCGGAGCCGACTCAGGCTCCCCATGCGCTACCTCCTGCCGACGACCCTTCTCGTCGCCCTGCTCGCGATGCTGATGCTGCGCGGATACGTGCACAGCGAGATCCTCGCCGACCACCGGGTCCGCGACGCCGCCCCCACCCACCGGGTGCCCAAGGACGTCCTGACCGGCGGGCCCGTCATCGACGCCCGCTCCGGTGACGCGAAGACCCTGCGCATACCCGACCGCCGGATCGTCCTGACCTTCGACGACGGGCCCGACCCGGTGTGGACGCCGAAGGTGCTCGACAAGCTGAAGGAGTACGACGCCCACGGCGTCTTCTTCGTCACCGGCAACATGGCCGCCCGCCACCCGGACCTGGTCCGGCGGATGGTGGAGGAGGGCCACGAACTCGGCCTGCACACCTTCAACCACCCCGACCTCTCCTACCAGTCCACCGCACGCATCGACTGGGAGCTGTCGCAGAACCAGCTGGCGCTGGCGGGCGCGGCCGGGATCCGCACCTCGATCTTCCGGCCGCCGTACTCCTCCTTCTCGGACGCCATGGACAACAAGTCCTGGCCGGTCACCGAGTACATCGGCAGCCGCGGCTACCTCACCGTCGTCAACGACACCGACAGCGAGGACTGGAAGCGCCCCGGGGTCCACGCCATCGTCGAGCGGGCCACGCCGAAGAACGGCAAGGGCGCGATCATCCTGATGCACGACTCCGGCGGCGACCGCTCGCAGACCGTGGCCGCCCTGGACACCCTGCTGCCCGACCTCAAGGAGAAGGGCTACACCTTCACCCGCCTCACCACCGCCCTGGACGCCCCCAGCGCGCACGCCCCGGTCACCGGGTTCGCCCTGTGGAAGGGCAAGGCGTTCGTCTCCGCCGTCGCCGTCTCCGAGCGGATCACCGGCGTCCTGGTCGTCGGGCTCGCCGTCATCGGCGCCCTGGTGCTGGCCCGCTTCGGGCTGATGCTGCTGCTCTCCTTCCTGCACGCCCGCAAGGTCCGCCGCAGGAACTTCAGCTGGGGCGAACCCCTCAGCCGCCCGGTCTCCGTCCTGGTCCCCGCGTACAACGAACGCGAGTGCATCGAGGCGACCGTGCGCTCCCTGGCCGCCAGTGAGCACCCGATCGAGATCATCGTCATCGACGACGGTTCCACCGACGGCACCGCCGACCTCGTCGAGGCCATGCGGCTGCCCCGCGTACGGGTCGTGCGCCAGCAGAACGCGGGCAAGCCCGCCGCCCTCAACAACGGCATCCGGCACGCCCGCTACGACATCGTCGTGATGATGGACGGCGACACGGTCTTCGAACCGGCCACGGTCCGCGAGCTGGTCCAGCCCTTCGCCGACCCCCGGGTCGGAGCCGTCGCGGGCAACGCCAAGGTCGGCAACCGCGACTCCCTCATCGGCGCCTGGCAGCACATCGAGTACGTGATGGGCTTCAACCTGGACCGCCGGATGTACGACGTGCTCGGCTGCATGCCCACCATCCCCGGAGCCGTCGGGGCGTTCCGCCGCGAGGCCCTGGAGCGGGTCGGCGGGATGAGCGAGGACACCCTCGCCGAGGACACCGACATCACCATGGCCCTGCACCGGGACGGCTGGCGCGTCGTCTACGCCGAGAACGCCCGAGCCTGGACCGAGGCACCGGAGTCCGTCCAGCAGCTCTGGTCCCAGCGCTACCGGTGGAGCTACGGCACCATGCAGGCGATCTGGAAGCACCGCCGGGCCGTCATCGAACGCGGGCCGTCGGGCCGCTTCGGGCGGGTCGGGCTGCCGTTCGTCTCCCTGTTCATGGTCGTCGCCCCGCTGCTCGCGCCGCTCATCGACGTGTTCCTGCTGTACGGACTCGTCTTCGGCCCGACCGGCAAGACCGTTGCCGCGTGGTTCGGCGTCCTGGTCGTCCAGGCCGTCTGCGCCGCGTACGCCTTCCGGCTGGACAGGGAACGCATGACGCACCTCCTCTCGCTGCCGCTCCAGCAGATCCTCTACCGCCAGCTCATGTACGTCGTGCTGCTCCAGTCCTGGATCACCGCGCTCACCGGTGGCCGGCTGCGCTGGCAGAAGCTGCGCCGCACCGGCGCGGTGGAGGCCCCCGGTGGTGTCTCCGCCCAGCGGCGCGAACCCGCCCCCGAGAGGAGGCCCGTCGGATGACCGCCCCCACCGCCGCCACCGTGCCCGCCGGGACCCCAGCGGCGCCCACCGCCCCGGCGGGAAGGCCCGGCCGGGACCGCTATCTCGACCTGCTCCGGACCATCGCCCTGCTCCGCGTGGTGATCTACCACATCTTCGGCTGGGCCTGGCTGACCATCCTGTTCCCCTCCATGGGCGTGATGTTCGCCCTGGCCGGCTCGCTGATGGCCCGTTCGCTGGGCCGCCCGGCCCTGGGCGTCGTCCGGGGCCGGATCCGCCGCCTGCTGCCGCCCATGTGGGTGTTCGCGCTCGTCGTCGTACCGATGATGTTCGCGCTGAGCTGGCAGCCGGTGAAGGAGGAGGGCGCGTGGTGGTTCGTCAAGCTCGCCTGGTACGTCTTCCCGGTCGGCGCACCCCCCTTCCCCTGGTCCAGCGGTGACCAGGCCGGACTGCTGGAGGACACCTGGGCGGTGCAGGCGGCCGGGCCCCTCTGGTACATCCGCGCCTACCTCTGGTTCGTCCTCGCCTCGCCCCTGCTGCTCCGGGCGTTCCGCAGGCTGCCCTGGGCGACGCTGCTCGCCCCCCTCGGCCTCACCGCCGTGATCGGCACCGGGCTGGTGACCGTCCCCGGCGAGACCGGCAACGCGCTGAGCGACTTCGCGGTGTTCGGCTCCTGCTGGATCCTGGGCTTCGCCCACCACGACGGCCTGTTCAAGGACGTGCCGCGCTACCTCACCGTCTCGGTGGCGTCGATCGTCATGGGCTTCGGGCTGTGGTGGGCCTCGGGGCACCTCACCGCGGACGGCTGGGACCTCAACGACATCCCGCTGGCCCAGGCGACGTGGTCGCTCGGCTTCTGCGTGATCCTGCTCCAGTACGCCCCGTCCTGGCAGGAGCTGCCCGGCCGGCTGGCCCGCTTCGACCGCCTGGTCACGCTCGCCAACAACCGGGCCGTGACGATCTACCTCTGGCACAACCTGCTGATCCTGGCGACGATCCCGCTGCTCGACCTCCTCTGGGAGATCCCGTACGTGGACGCGCACCTGGGGTCGGCGGTCGAGGCCGGGTACACCCTGCTGATGACCCTGCTGATCTGGCCGCTGATCGCGCTCATGATCGTCGCCGTGGGCTGGGTGGAGGACGTCGCCGCCAAGCGCCGGCCCCGGCTCTGGCCGGACGGCAGACGGTAGAGCTCCACCGCACCCGGACATCTCACCCGGACATTTCACCGGGACATCTCACCGGGCCGGGAACGGCCCGGTGAGAGCAAGGTTGCGCACCGGTCACCTCGCGGCACCACGCCGAAACGCGGGCTCCCTAGCGTCGGGAACAACACCCCGACCCCCTGTGGAGGCGCGTGATGGCAGGCCGTTGGATCGAGACCTGGGAACCGGAGGACGAGACGTTCTGGCGGGAGAAGGGCGAACGGGTCGCCCGCCGCAACCTCTGGTTCTCCGTGCTCTCCGAGCACATCGGATTCTCCATCTGGACCCTGTGGTCGGTGATGGTCCTCTTCATGGGACCGGAGTACGGCATCGACCCGGCCGGGAAGTTCTTCCTCATCTCGACCGCCACCCTCGTCGGCGCGCTGGTGCGGGTCCCGTACACCTTCGCCGTCGCCCGCTTCGGCGGCCGCAACTGGACGGTCTTCAGCGCGGTGAGCCTGCTCGTCCCGACCCTGGCCGCGTTCTGGGTGATGGAGCCCGGCACCTCGTACGGCACGTTCGTCGCGGTCGCGGCGCTCACCGGGATCGGCGGCGGCAACTTCGCCTCGTCGATGACCAACATCAACGCCTTCTTCCCGCTGCGCAAGAAGGGCTGGGCGCTCGGCCTCAACGCGGGCGGCGGCAACATCGGCGTCCCCGTCGTCCAGCTCGTCGGCCTGCTCGTCATCGGCACCCTGGGCGCCTCGCACCCCCGGATCGTCCTCGGCGTCTACATCCCGCTGATCGTCCTGGCCGCCGTCTGCGCCGCCCTGTACATGGACAACCTGCGGCCCGTGAAGAACGACACCGGGGCCGCGCTGGGGGCCGTCCGCGACCCGCACACCTGGATCATGTCGGTCCTCTACATCGGCACCTTCGGCTCGTTCATCGGCTACAGCTTCGCCTTCGGCCTGGTGCTCCAGACCCAGTTCGGCCGGACCCCGCTCCAGGCCGCCTCGCTCACCTTCATCGGCCCGCTGCTGGGCTCGCTGATCCGGCCCGTCGGGGGCCGCCTCGCCGACCGGTACGGCGGGGCGCGCATCACCCTGGCCACCTTCGTCGCGATGGCCGCCGCCACCGGCGTCGTCATCCACGCCTCCGGGTCCGCGTCGCTGCCGGTCTTCCTCACCGGCTTCACCGCCCTGTTCGTCCTGACGGGCCTCGGCAACGGATCGACGTACAAGATGATCCCCGGCATCTTCCACACCAAGGCGCTCGCCCGGGGCCTCGACGGCGAGGCGGCCGCCGCCCACGGACGGCGGCTCTCCGGCGCGGCCATGGGCCTCATCGGGGCCGTCGGCGCCCTCGGCGGCCTGGCGATCAACCTCGCCTTCCGCCAGTCCTTCCAGGCCTCCGGTACCGGAACCGCGGCCTTCTGGTCCTTCCTCGCCTTCTACGGGGTGTGCTCCACGATCACCTGGGCGGTATACCTTCGCCGCCCGGCACCGGTGCCCGCGCGGGCCCAGCTCGGCTACGCGGAGGTGTAGAAACGGCACGGTCCGGCGTCGTGCGACGTAACGGCAGGGAAATACGGGGGAACCGAGCCTGTCACGCACTGTTGGCAGTCTCGGGCCTCCGCACCTCGCCTCACCAGCGGGAACCATCGCGTATCAGCGGGGAACCATCGCGCACCAGCGGGAACACAGGAGCCGGGGAACACGCCATGCAGGACGACGACACAACGCACGGCCCCCTCGCGGGCTTCACCGTGGGGGTGACCGCCGCCCGCCGGGCCGAGGAGCTGGGCACCCTCCTCAAACGCCGCGGGGCCGCCGTCCTGCACGCCCCCGCCCTGCGGATCGTGCAGCTCGCCGACGACAGCGAACTCCTCGCCGCCACCAAGGAACTGATCGCCCATGCCCCCGACGTGGCGGTCGCCACCACCGCGATCGGCTTCCGCGGCTGGATCGAGGCGGCCGACGGCTGGGGCATCGGCGACGCGCTCCTGAAGACCCTGCGCGGGGTCGAACTCCTCGCCCGGGGCCCCAAGGTCAAGGGCGCCATTCGGGCCGCCGGGCTCTCCGAGGCCTGGTCGCCCGGGTCCGAATCGATGGCCGAGGTCCTCGACCGGCTCCTCGCCGAAGGCGTCGCGGGCCGCCGGGTCGCCCTCCAGCTGCACGGCGAACCGCTGCCCGGCTTCGTCGAGTCCCTCACGGCCGCGGGCGCCGAGGTCGTCGTCGTCCCCGTCTACCGCTGGATGCCGCCGCAGGACATCGCCCCGCTCGACCGGATGCTCGACGTCACGGCCGCCCGGGGCCTGGACGCGATCACCTTCACCAGCGCGCCCGCCGCCGCCTCGTTCCTGGGCCGGGCCGAGACCCGCGGACTGCTCCCGGAGATCCTCGGCGCCCTGCGCGACGACGTGCTGGTCGCCTGCGTCGGACCGGTCACCGCCCTCCCGCTCCAGGCCCGGGGCATCGACACCCTCCAGCCCGAACGTTTCCGGCTCGGCCCCCTCGTCCAGCTGATGTGCGCCCACCTCCCGGCGTCCGCCCGCATCCTGCCCGTCGCCGGCCACCGCATCGAGATCCGGGGCCACGCCGTCCTCGTCGACGACGAACTGCGCGCGGTGCCGCCCGCCGGGATGGCCCTCCTGCACGCGCTGGCCCGCCGCCCCGGCTGGGTCGTGGCCCGCGCCGACCTGCTGCGGGCCCTGCCCGGCAGCGGCACCGACGAGCACGCGGTGGAGACGGCGATGGCCCGGCTGCGTTCGGCGCTGGGCGTGCCGCGGCTGATCCAGACGGTCGTCAAGCGCGGCTACCGGCTGGCGCTGGACCCGTCGGCGGACACGAAGTACGGGCGCTGAGAGGGCGTACGGCGTACGGCCGGGGCTCCGGAGGCGTACAGCGTACGGCCGGGGCTCCGGAGGCGTACGTACGGCGACGGGCGGCGCGGAGGGCCTGGGGGCGTACGGAGAACCCGGCCGCCCCGGATAGCGTGACCCGATGACCGACCGCATCCACCTGCTCGCCCCGGACGTGGCCTTCCGGCCCGCCGAACTCGCCGACGCACCCTCCTTCGCCGCCACCCTCACCCGCAACCGCGCGTACATGCGCCGCTGGGAACCCGTACGCCCCGAGGCCTTCTACACCGTCGAGGGCCAGGCCGCCCGGCTCACCGCCCTGCTGGCCGACCGGGACGCCGGGCGGGCCGCGCCCTGGGTGCTCGCGGACGCCGACGAACGGGTGATCGGCGCCTTCACGCTCTCCGCGATCGAGCGGGGCCCGTTCCGCAACGGCCGCCTCGGCTACTGGGTCGCCGAGGACCACGCCGGACGCGGCCTGGCCACCGCCGCCGTCCGCGCGGTCTGCGAGGAGGCCCGCCACCGGCTGGGCCTCCACCGCGTCGAGGCCGCGACCGTCACCGACAACGCCCCCTCCCAACGGGTGCTCGCCAAGGCCGGGTTCGAGCGGACCGGCACCGCGCCCGGCTATCTGCACATCAACGCCCGCTGGCGCGACCACCACCTGTTCCAGCGGCTTCTCCACGACGATCCGCCGACGGGCTGACCGTCGCGGCCGCCGGAGCCTCTCGTGCATGGACATGGCCGTCCAGCGGATAGTCCGGCGGCAGCGCCGGGATCACCCGTGCCAACGGGTATCCGCACTTCTCCGCCACCCGGCACGAGGCCGCGTTGTCCACCTGGTGCAGCAACTCCAGCCGGGTCAGGCCCTGTTCGGCGAAGGTCGTGAACGCCCAGTCGGTGAGCGCCGCCAGCGCCCGGGTCGCCACGCCCCGGCCGCGCGCCGACGCCGTCGTCCAATAGCCCACCTCCGCGAGGCCGTTCGACGGATCCGACCGCTTCAGCACGACATTGCCGAGCAGTTCGTCCTCCCGCCCGCTCTCCGTCACGGCGAAGGCGAACCGGGTGCCCGCCGCCCACCCCGTGCGCTGCGTCCGAAGCCAGTCGGCCGCCTCCTCCGGCCCGAAGACCTGGACGGCCAGCCATCTCCGCATCGCCGGATCCTCGTACGCCCGCAGCACCGAGGGCAGATCCTCCTCGCGCCACCGGCGCAGCCGCAGCCCCTCCGGGCCGGTCACGGTGCTCTCGCCGTACAGGTCCATGTGCATCTCCCCCTCGTGCTCCATGGCCGTCACGGTACGGGGGCGGCGGCGGGGGTTCCGGCCGGGCCCCGGCAGGAGCACTCTGGGGGTGGTCGTTCCACCGGGTGACCCAAGGCGGTGAGCGGGATCATGGCAGTGGGCAGGGGTGCGCGGATGTGGCGCTTCGACGCGGGCCGGATCTGCCTCGATCTGGTGGCCACGGAACGCGCGGGCGGGGTGCCCGGCACCTGCGAACAGCTGGACGCACCGGGCCACTTGACCCAGTGGCTGACCGCCGCCGGGCTCGTCCCGCCGGGCACCGCGCTGGACGCGCTGGACGACACCTGGGTGGCACGCTTCCACGAACTGCGCTCCGCCGTATCCCGGTTGATGGCCGCCCAGCTCGGCGGGCCCCCGGCCGACGGTGCGCTGGAGCGGGTCAACTCCCTTGCCTCCGCCGCGCCTCCGGGACCCCGCGCGGTGCGCGGCGCGGACGGTGTCCTGGTGCGGGCCCTGAGCGCCACGCCCGACTGTGCGGGACTCCTCGCCGTCGTCGCCCGGGACGCGGTGGACCTGCTCACCGACCCCGTCGCGCGTGCGGCTCTGCGCCGCTGCCAGGGAGAGGCCTGCCACCGGCTCTACCTGGACACCTCGCGCGGCGGGCGGCGGCGCTGGTGCTCCGGCGAGGTCTGCGGCAACCGCGAACGGGTCGCCCGGCACCGGCGCCGGACCTCGGGACCGGCCGGTGCGTCCGGCCCGGCGACCCCCGGCCCGTCCGGCCCCGGTGAACCCGGCCCGTACGGCCCGGAGAAAGAAATTCCGCCCGGCGTTGAATGAACCGGCGCCCACCCCCGTATCGATGGTCCAGGAGCTCGTTTCAGAGGTCTCGACCGGGAGGTTCGGGTGCGCAAGGATGCGGCCGTGGCCGATGACCGTCCGCACAGGGCTCGACATCGCAGTGAGCCGCCCCCGCCCCCTTCCGGGATACCGGACGAGGAGCTGATGCGGGCGCTGTACCGCGAACACGCCGGGCCGCTGCTCGCGTACGTCCTCCGACTCGTCGCGGGCGACCGCCAGCGGGCCGAGGACGTGGTGCAGGAGACACTCATCCGTGCCTGGAAGAACGCCGGCCGGCTCAACCGGGCCACCGGCTCCGTCCGACCCTGGCTGGTGACGGTCGCCCGGCGCATCGTCATCGACAACCACCGCAGCCGGCAGGCCCGGCCGCGCGAGGTCGATCCGTCGCCGCTGGAGGTCATTCCCGCGGAGGACGAGATCGACAAGGCGCTGTGGCTGATGACGCTCTCGGACGCGCTCGAAGATTTGACCCCCGCGCACCGGGAAGCATTGGTCGAGACCTACTTCAAGGGGCGTACGGTCAATGAGGCCGCCGAAGTGCTCGGTGTCCCCAGCGGGACCGTGCGGTCCCGGGTGTTCTACGCACTGCGTTCGATGAAGCTCGCACTCGAAGAGAGGGGGATCACGGCATGAGCGACCAGCAGTGGCAGCCGTTCGGGCCCCGGCCTCCCGGTCACCGTACGCCGTCCGGTCCCTCAAGTCCCCCGTATACGGCGGGTCCTGCACACCCCTCAGGGCCCGCTCACCTCGCAGGCGTCCCCGCCCCGCCCGGTCCGCCCGGACCCTTCGGCGCCGGACCCGGCCCCGGCCCGGGGCCCGCGCACTCCGAAGGCTCCGAACACGACGCGGCCGCCGCGTACGTCCTCGGCATCCTCGACGACGCGCAGGCGAGCGACTTCGAGGCCCACCTCTCGGGCTGCGCCCGGTGCGCCGCGCATCTCGACGAGTTCGCGGGGATGGAGCCGATGCTCGCGATGCTCGCCGAGGCCCCGTCCGCCGTACCCGGCGCCCGCCCCGTACCGCATGTGCCCGAGAAGCCCGCGCCCCGGCTGCTCGGCGGACTGATGGACGAGGTCGCGCGCAAACGCCACCGCCGCTCCCGGCGCAGCCGGTACTGGGTCGCCGCGGCCGCCGCCCTGATCGTCGGCGGCCCGGTCGCCGCGTTCGCGGTCACGGCGGGCGACGACCGCGGCGGCGGATCGGTGGCCGTGGGCGAGCCGCACCCCACCAGCCCGGCCGAGGACTCCTTCTTCGAGCACATGACGGAGAAGGTCTCGGCGACCGACCCCACCACCCGGGTCGGTGCGACCGTCGGCATGGAGGAGAAGGGCTGGGGCACGCACACGGTCCTGGAGCTGAAGAACGTCAAGGGACCCCAGAAGTGCACCCTGGTCGCCGTCTCCAGGACCGGTGAGGAGGAGATCGTCACCTCCTGGTCCGTCCCGCAGTGGGGGTACGGCATCGAGGGCGCGACGAACCCGGCGGCGAAGGCCCCGTTGTACGTGCACGGCGGGGCGGCGATGGACCGCGAGGACATCGCCCGCTTCGAGGTGCGGACCTTCGACGGGGAGCGGCTGGTGGAGATCGGAGCCTGACCAGGGCGCGACGCGCGACCGCCTGCTGGTCGGCAGGTGCGCGCGGGCCCCCTTCGCTATAGGGTTGACGGCTGCCCAGTGCCGTTAAGAAGGGGGCCTCGGTGGCCGCGCAGGATGCCGCTGTCGAATCGCTGCGGGACCGGGAAATCGGTGTCGAGCAAGAGCATCTCGACCGTGTTTATCACCGCCTCGAAGAGAAGATCCACGAGGCGGAGTTCCTCATGAACGACGCCGTCAAGCGCGGCCAGGTCGGTACCCCCGGCGCGCTCGCGGAGCGGGACGCCCAGGTGTTCCGGGCGGGGATCCACCTCAACCGGCTGAACAGCGAGTTCGAGGACTTCCTCTTCGGGCGGATCGATCTGCTGCTCGGCAAGGACGGCGAGCGCGGCCCGGACGGCGCGTACACCTCCGTGGAGCCGGCCGACGACTCCGTACGCGACGACGCGACCGCCGATATCGCGGAGACGCTCCACATCGGCCGGATCGGGGTCCTGGACTCCGACTACGCGCCGCTGGTGATCGACTGGCGGGCCCCGGCCGCCGCCCCGTTCTACCGCTCCACCCCGAAGGACCCGGGCCGTGTCGTACGCCGCCGGGTCATCCGCTCCAAGGGCCGCAAGGTCCTCGGGGTCGAGGACGACCTGATGCGCCCGGAGCTGACCGCGTTCCTCGGCGGCGAGAAACTGCCGGTGATCGGGGACGGCGCGCTGATGGCGGCGCTCGGCCAGGCCCGCAGCCACACCATGCGGGACATCGTCTCCTCCATCCAGGCCGAACAGGACCTGGTCATCAGGGCTCCCGCCGCCTCCGTCACCGAGGTCACCGGCGGCCCCGGCACCGGCAAGACCGCCGTCGCCCTGCACCGGGCCGCGTATCTGCTCTACCAGGACCGGCGGCGGTACGCGGGCGGCATCCTGATCGTCTCGCCCACCCCGCTCCTGGTCGCGTACACCGAAGGGGTGCTGCCCTCGCTCGGCGAGGAGGGCCAGGTCGCGATCCGCGCGATCGGCTCGCTCTCCGACGACGCGGCGGGCCTCGAAGGCGCCACCGGGTACGACGAACCGGCCGTGGCCCGGGTCAAGGGCTCCTCCCGGATGCTCCATGTGCTGCGCAAGGCGGCCCGGGGCGCCCTGGAAGTCCCGCGGCCGGTGGGCGAGGGGGGCCGGCTCGCCTTCGGGGAGGAGCCCGCGCAGGCGGCCGCCCCGGCGACTCCCACCCGGCTGCGCGTCGTCGCCTTCGGCGCCCGGATCGAGCTGGAGGCCGAGGAGCTGCGGCGTATCCGGCACAACGCCCTGGGCGGCACCGCCCCGGTCAACCTGCTGCGCCCGCGCGCCCGCAAGCTGCTGCTGGACGCCCTGTGGAACAAGTCCTCCGGGCGCGGCCGCTACACCGACCCGGAACTGATCGCGGAGCTGCGCTCCTCGTTCGACGAGGACGTCTCCACCGAGACTCCGTTCCTGGAGTTCCTCGACGCCTGGTGGCCCGAGCTGACGCCCCGCCGGGTGCTGGCCGCGATGGCCGACGAGAGGCGGCTGGCCCGCTGGTCCAGGCGCATCCTCAACCAGGGCGAGACGCGCCGCCTGGCCCGCTCCCTGGGGCGCCTGGACGCGGACGGCAACGGGCCGCTCTCCGTCCACGACGTGGCGCTCCTGGACGAGCTCCAGGCGCTGCTGGGCACCCCGAACCGGCCCAAGCGCAAACGCGAGGCCGATCCGCTGGACCAGCTCACCGGGCTCGACGAACTGATGCCGCAGCGCGAGGAGACCCAGTGGGAGCGGGCCGAGCGGCTGGCGGCGGAGCGCACGGAGTACGCGCACGTCATCGTCGACGAGGCGCAGGACCTCACCCCGATGCAGTGGCGCATGGTCGGCCGCCGCGGCCGGCACGCCACCTGGACGATCGTCGGCGACCCGGCCCAGTCCTCCTGGTCCGACCCGGACGAGGCCGCCGCGGCCCGGGACGAGGCGCTCGGCTCCCGGCCGCGCCGCCGCTTCACCCTCACCGTCAACTACCGCAACCCGGCGGAGATCGCGGAGCTGGCCGCCAAGGTGCTGGCGCTGGCCATGCCCGGCATGGAGTCCCCGGCGGCGGTCCGCTCGACCGGGGTGGTGCCGCGCTTCGAGCCGGTACGCGACGGGGACCTGGCCGCCACGGTCCGCGAGGAGGCCGCCCGGCTGCTGGAGCAGGTGGACGGCACGGTCGGCGTGGTCGTCGCGATGAACCGGCGCGCCCGGGCCCGCGAGTGGCTCGCGGAGCTGGGGGAGCGGGTGGTGGCGCTGGGCAGCCTGGAGGCCAAGGGGCTGGAGTACGACGCCACGGTGGTCGTCTCGCCCGCGGAGATCGCGGACGAGTCCCCGGCCGGGCTGCGGGTGCTGTACGTGGCGCTGACCCGGGCGACGCAGCAGCTCACGGTGGTCTCGGGGGAGCGGGACATGCCGGACGAGGACGGGGTGCCGGACCTGCTCAGGGACTGACGCCGGGCCGGTCGGGAAGGGTTCCGCGAGTCAACCCGGCGCACGGGAATCACTTTTCCGGGGTCTTTGTTACCGTGGTACTGGCACCGGCTCGATCCAAGCCCCCGGGCCCAACCTTCGTCGCTTCGAGCGACCACTTGCCGCGAGGCGAGCATGGCGGGTCGGTGCCACTCAACTGAAGAAGACAGACCCGCGTCACCTCCCGGTGGCGCGGGTCTGTTCTCGTTGTGGGCGGTCCGTCGGCGGCTTTCCGGCCCGTTGGGGGTTCCGCCGAACGGGTGATCTCTCGTATGGTGGAAACTACTTTCCGAAAGGCGGCAGTCATTACCGGCTACCAGTCGGTAGGTGCGACGATCGGAAAGCACATCCGGAACCCACCCTCCGGATGTGCGGCAATGAAGCTAAGGAAAGCGAAGGACTCGGCCATGGCAACGGCGCCCAGCGTCTCGTACTCGATGACGGTCAGGCTGGAGGTGCCCGCGAGCGGCACCGCGGTCTCCCAGCTCACCACGGCCGTCGAGTCCTCCGGGGGCTCGGTCACCGGCCTCGACGTGACCGCGTCCGGCCACGAGAAGCTGCGGATCGACGTCACCATCGCCGCCACCTCCACCTCGCACGCGGACGAGATCGTCGAAGGTCTGCGCGACATCGAGGGCGTCGTGCTGGGCAAGGTCTCCGACCGTACGTTCCTCATGCACCTCGGCGGCAAGATCGAGATGGCGTCCAAGCACCCCATCCGCAACCGTGACGACCTGTCGATGATCTACACCCCGGGTGTCGCCCGGGTCTGCATGGCCATCGCCGAGAACCCCGAGGACGCGCGCCGCCTCACCATCAAGCGCAACTCCGTCGCAGTTGTGACGGACGGCTCCGCGGTGCTCGGCCTCGGCAACATCGGCCCGAAGGCCGCGCTGCCCGTCATGGAGGGCAAGGCGGCCCTCTTCAAGCGCTTCGCCGGCATCGACGCCTGGCCGATCTGCCTGGACACCCAGGACACCGACGCCATCGTCGAGATCGTCAAGGCCATCGCCCCCGGCTTCGCGGGCATCAACCTGGAGGACATCTCCGCGCCCCGCTGCTTCGAGATCGAGGCCCGGCTGCGCGAGGCCCTCGACATCCCCGTCTTCCACGACGACCAGCACGGCACCGCGATCGTCGTGCTCGCCGCCCTCACCAACGCCCTGCGCGTGGTGGGCAAGAACATCGGCGACGTACGGGTCGTCATGTCCGGCGCGGGCGCGGCCGGTACGGCCATCCTGAAGCTGCTCATCGCCGCGGGCGTCAAGCACGCGGTGGTCGCCGACATCCACGGCGTGGTGCACGCCGGACGCGAGGACCTGGTCGCCGCCGACCCCGACTCGCCGCTGCGCTGGATCGCGGACAACACCAACCCCGAGGGCGTCACCGGCACCCTCAAGCAGGCCGTCGTCGGAGCCGACGTCTTCATCGGTGTCTCCGCCCCGAACGTGCTGAACGGCGACGACGTCGCCGCGATGGCGGACGACGCGATCGTGTTCGCGCTCGCGAACCCGGACCCCGAGGTCGACCCCGCGATCGCCCGTCAGACGGCCGCGGTCGTCGCCACCGGCCGCTCGGACTTCCCCAACCAGATCAACAACGTGCTGGTCTTCCCGGGTGTCTTCCGAGGTCTGCTGGACGCTCAGTCCCGCACCGTCAACACGGAGATGATGCTCGCCGCCGCCGGCGCCCTGGCCGACGTGGTCGCCGAGGACGAGGTCAACGCGAACTACATCATCCCCTCGGTCTTCAACGACAAGGTCGCGGGCGCGGTCGCCGGAGCCGTACGCGCCGCCGCGAAGGCCGTCGGCGTCACCGCGGGAGCCCCCTCCCCGACCGTCTGACCTAGGGCCTCTCGTTTGGTTCATGTCGGGCTCGCGGGGTCCGGCACGCACATCTGCGGCGTTGTCGTCAATCACCAACTTCCCCAAGCTCTCGACTTCGCTCGAGCAGGGGAGGCCCCATCCGCGTTGCCTCAATCCTCCGCCTTGCAGCTGCACGCACCAGACCCCGCTCCCTGATCCGACATGAACCAAACGAGAGGCCCCAGCCGTTTCGGGGTTCTTCCGGGGGGTACGCGCGAAGTACCCCGGGCCGCACCCGCCCGTGCCGTACGGCGCGTCGCGGGTCGCGGCGCCCCAAACGCCCCTTTAGGGTGGGCGGGCAGTGGGCCCTGCGGGGCCCGGCATCCGCTGCGGACCGCTCGGCCAAGTCGACGGAGCGTCACCACGAGCAAACCGTGGCGCTTTTCATTGACCCCGAAGGGGTTCCGGATTGGCTTTCCCGCCGCTGGTGGGGGCAGGATGCGTAATCGGGCGAGAGGGTCTGACATCAGACCCGGGTCCGGGGACTGTCAGAGGGCCCTGGCAGCATCGGCTTCGATCTCACGCCTCACAGGCAAGAAGAACACGGGAGTAACAACATGAACCGCAGTGAGCTGGTGGCCGCCCTGGCCGACCGCGCCGAGGTGACTCGCAAGGACGCCGACGCCGTGCTGGCCGCGCTCGCCGAGACCGTCGGTGAGATCGTCGCCAAGGGCGACGAGAAGGTCACCATCCCCGGTTTCCTGACCTTCGAGCGCACCCACCGTGCCGCTCGCACCGCCCGCAACCCGCAGACCGGCGACCCGATCAACATCCCCGCCGGCTACAGCGTGAAGGTCTCCGCGGGCTCGAAGCTCAAGGAAGCCGCCAAGGGCAAGTAACCCCCAGGCGCGACGAGGGCGGCCACTCCCGACCAGGGGTGGCCGCCCTTGCGCATGCCAGGGGCACATGCGCCCCGTACGGCCCCGCCGGTACGCCCGGGGCCCTCGGTGGTCACGGATGCATCCGCGCGCCCTTCAGGACCTTGTCCACGGCGTTCCGCGGCCCGTACACGGCCAGGCCCACCAGATCCAGCGAGTCCCGCCCCACCGCCCGTACGGCCGCCCGGTTGTCCCGGTCGTTTCCCGTGCCGAACAGGTCCGAGGTGAACACGGCCACCGTCAGGGACCGGGCGAGCGCCTTCGTGTGCGCGGCGGTCAGCGTCTCCTTCGCCCCCTCGAAGACCAGCACCGGCTGCCGCAGCATCGGCAGGTACGCGGTCGCGTTGGCGTCCTCGTAGGGCTCGCCGATCACCTCCGGCGCCGCCGTCCCCAGACCGCTCACCAGGAAGGCGGTCACGTTCAGCCGCTGCCAGGTCTCCAGGTCGTCGCGGAGCAGCACCGCGATCTTCGTGTCGAAGCGGACGGGCGCGGTGACGGGCGCGGTCTTGTCGCCGCCCGCGTTCCCGTACGTGTTTCCCGTGGCGTTCTCGTGCGTGTTTCCCATGGGTCGAGACTGGCCGCCGCCCCGCCGACGCGTCTTGTACGTTCTTGGCGTGACCCGCGTGAGCCGCCCGCAGGAGATCTCGGCCTGGCGACCGTCCGTCGCCGGGGTCGTGGAGGTCTTCCATGCCCGCTTCACCGAGCACGCCTACCCCATGCACGTCCACGACGCCTGGACGCTCCTGATCGTCGACGACGGGGCCGTCCGCTACGACCTGGACCGCCACCAGCACGGCACCCCGGACGGCACCGTCAGCCTGCTGCCGCCGCAGGTCCCGCACAACGGTTCGCCCGCCACCCCGGACGGGTTCCGCAAACGGGTGCTCTATCTGGACATGACCCAGCTCGACGCGAGCCTCATCGGGCCCGCCGTCGACACCCCCGACCTGGCCGACCCGCTGCTGCGCGCCCGCGTCGCCCGGCTGCATACCGCCCTCGCGGACCCGGGCGACGCGCTGGAGGCGGAGAGCCGCCTGGCGTTCGTCGGGGAGCGGCTGCGCGGCCATCTGCGGCCCCTGGCGGCCTTGGAGCCGCCACTGCCCCGTCCGGGCGTCGCCCGGGACCTGCGCGAGCTGCTGGACGAGCGGCTGCGGGAGGGTGTCACGCTCGCCGAGGCCGCCCGGCTGGTCCACGCGCACCCGACCCATCTCGTACGGGCCTTCAGCGCGGCCTACGCGATGCCGCCGCACCAGTACGTGACGGCCCGCCGGGTCGACCGAGCCCGCCGCCTGCTGCTGGAGGGCGTCTCCCCGGGGGAGGCCGCCGTCGCGGTCGGCTTCCACGACCAGTCCCACCTCACCCGGCACTTCAAGCGGATCGCGGGCACCACCCCGGGCCGGTTCGCACGGTCCCGGGAAGCACAGGAAGCACGGGAAGCACGGGAAGCACGGGAAGCACGGCGCCCCGGCCCTCTGTGAGGGCCGGGGCGCCGGGTGCGCAGTGCTGTGTGCGGCAGCACTGAGCGGGGTCAGACCAGGGAACCGCCCGGCAGCTCCACCTTCGCGCCGAGCTTCTCCAGCTTCTCCATGAAGTTCTCGTAACCGCGGTTGATCAGGTCGATGCCGTGCACCCGGGAGGTGCCCTGCGCCGCCAGCGCCGCGATCAGGTACGAGAAACCGCCCCGGAGGTCCGGGATGACCAGATCCGCGCCCTGCAGCTTCGTCGGTCCGGAGACGACCGCCGAGTGCAGGAAGTTGCGCTGGCCGAAGCGGCAGTCCGAGCCGCCCAGGCACTCGCGGTAGAGCTGGATGTGCGCGCCCATCTGGTTGAGCGCGGAGGTGAAGCCGAGCCGCGACTCGTACACCGTCTCGTGGACGATCGACAGACCCGCGGCCTGTGTCAGCGCCACCACCAGCGGCTGCTGCCAGTCGGTCTGGAAGCCGGGGTGCACGTCCGTCTCCAGCGCGATGGCGTTGAGCGCGCCGCCCGGGTGCCAGAAGCGGATGCCCTCGTCGTCGATCTCGAAGGCGCCGCCGACCTTGCGGTAGGTGTTGAGGAAGGTCATCATCGAGCGCTGCTGGGCGCCGCGCACGTAGATGTTGCCCTCGGTCGCCAGTGCGGCCGACGCCCAGGAGGCGGCCTCCAGGCGGTCCGGGATCGCCCGGTGGGTGTAACCGTCGAGCTTGTCGACACCGGTGATCCGGATGGTCCGGTCGGTGTCCATGGAGATGATCGCGCCCATCTTCTGCAGTACGCAGATGAGGTCCTCGATCTCCGGCTCGACGGCCGCGTTGGACAGCTCGGTGACGCCCTCGGCGAGGACGGCGGTGAGCAGCACCTGCTCGGTGGAGCCCACCGAGGGGTACGGCAGCCGGATCTTGGTGCCGCGCAGCCGCTGCGGGGCCTCCAGGTACTGGCCGTCGGCCCGCTTCTCGATGGTCGCGCCGAACTGGCGCAGCACCTCGAAGTGGAAGTCGATCGGCCGGCCGCCGATGTCGCAGCCGCCCAGGCCCGGGATGAAGGCGTGGCCGAGGCGGTGCAGCAGGGGGCCGCAGAACAGGATCGGGATGCGCGACGAACCCGCGTGGGCATCGATGTCGGCGACGTTCGCCGACTCGACGTGCGAGGGGTCGAGGATCAGTTCGCCCGGCTCGTCGCCGGGGCGGACGGTGACGCCGTGCAGCTGGAGGAGTCCCCGGACCACCCGTACGTCACGGATGTCGGGAACGTTGCGGAGGCGGCTGGGCCCGCTGCCGAGCAGCGCGGCGACCATGGCCTTCGGCACCAGGTTCTTGGCGCCTCGGACGCGGATCTCGCCCTCCAGCGGGGTGCCGCCGTGGACAAGCAGGACATCGTCTGTGCCGGTCATGTATCTCGCGTTCCGGAGTGGTCGGGCAGGGGGCCAACGAAAAGGGTAATGGCCTCCTACCCCCCTTCCGTAAGGCGAAGGGGGGTGTACGAACGTCATGAATCCGCCACAACACCCTCTGCGCACCCGATCTTGCGGAGGGTTACCGTCCGGATGGCCCACAGCATCCCCGCCGGACGGTGCGCTCCCCGTGCCTCCGTGCGCCCTGAGCTGCGCTCGCTCTCCTGAGGGCGGCATCACGGGTACTCGCCTCCCGCGAAGGGCGAAGATGCGGGATCATTCGTGCCATGACCGAGGTGTCCTCGCTCACAGGGCGACTGCTCGTGGCCGCACCCGCCCTCACGGACCCGAATTTCGACCGCGCGGTGGTGCTGCTCCTCGACCACGACGAGGAGGGTTCCCTCGGCGTGGTCCTCAACCGCCCGACCCCGGTCGGCGTCGGCGACATCCTCGCGTCCTGGGCCGCCCTGACCGGCGAACCGGACGTCGTCTTCCAGGGCGGCCCGGTCTCGCTCGACTCCGCTCTCGGTGTGGCGGTGATCCCCGGCGACGAGGGCCCGCTCGGCTGGCGGCGGGTGCACGGGGCGATCGGTCTGATCGACCTGGAGACCCCGCCGGAGCTGCTCGGCCCCGCCCTCGGCTCGCTGCGGATCTTCGCCGGGTACGCGGGCTGGGGCCCCGGTCAACTGGAGGGCGAGCTGACCGAGGGCGCGTGGTACGTGGTCGAGTCCGAGCCCGGCGACGTCTCCTCCCCGCGCCCCGAACAGCTCTGGCGTGCCGTGCTCCGCCGCCAGCGCAGCGAGCTCGCGATGATCGCCACGTATCCGGACGACCCTTCGCTCAACTGATCCCCGCCTCTTTCAGTACCCTTGGCGGTTATGAGCACTCTTGAGCCCGATCGCGGGGCAGGCACCGGGACCCTCGTCGAGCCGACGCCGCAGGTGTCGAGGGGCGACGGCGACCACGAGCGCTACGCCCATTACGTCCAGAAGGACAAGATCATGGCGAGCGCCCTGGAGGGCACTCCCGTGGTCGCGCTGTGCGGAAAGGTCTGGGTGCCGGGGCGCGACCCCAAGAAGTACCCGGTCTGCCCCATGTGCAAGGAGATCTACGAGTCCATGGGCGCCGGCGGCGACAAGGACAAGGGCAAGGGCGGCGGCAAGGACAAGAAGTAGGTCCGGCCCCCACTCCTGCAAGGCCCCCGGGGCGTGCGACACCGCACGCCCCGGGGGCCTTTGCCGTACCCCCTCACGGAAGGTGACCGCGCGGTCGCGTTGCACGGGCTGCGTCCGCTGGTCACAGAGTGGTCGAGACCACTTGTCGTCTCCGGAACGCAGGCCTACTCTCCTGCCAGTTGTGCAGAACGAAACGCACGTTGCACATGATGCAACGCTTGACCGGTAGGGGTTCCGGATGAAGCTTTCTGCCCGAATTGCCGCCCCCGTTGCGGCGCTTGTGCTGGCCGGCCTCACCGCCACCGCCTGTGCGCCGCAGACCTCCGACACGAGTGCGAAGGGTGACGACAAGAGCGGAACGCTCCGCGTCTGGCTCTTCCAGGAAGTCGGCAACAAGCCCAAGGAGAAGGTCGTCGACGCGGCCGTCGCCGAGTTCGAGAAGGCCCACAAGGGCGCGAAGGTCGAGATCGAGTACATACCCGTCGACACCCGCGCGCAGCGCATCAAGGCCGCGTTCAACGACCCCAAGAGCGCCCCGGACCTCATCGAGTACGGCAACAGCGACACCGCCGGATACGTCAAGGACGGCGGACTCGCCGACATCACCGAGGAGTTCGGCGCCTGGGACGAGGCCAGGGACACCGACCCGATCGCCAAGCAGTCCGTCACCGTCGGCGACAAGGTCTACGGCGCGCCCTTCTTCGTCGGCGTCCGGGCCCTCTACTACCGCACCGACGTCTTCGAGGACCTCGGCATCGATCCCCCCAAGTCCCAGGCCGAACTGATCTCCACCGCCAAGAAGATCCGCAAGGCCAAGCCCGACCTCTACGGCCTCGCGGTCGGCGGCGCGTACACCTACGGAGCAATGCCCTTCATCTGGGCCAACGGCGGCGAACTCGCGGGCGAGACCGGCGGCACGTACAAGTCCGGCATCAACAGCGAGAAGTCCCGCAAGGGCATCGAGGCCTACACCTCCCTCTTCGGCGACGACAACTGTCCGGCCGCCAAGTGCGCCTCCATGGGCGGCAACGCCACCGTGACCGCCTTCGCCTCCGGCAAGGCCGCCATGGCCATCGGCGGCGACTTCAGCCACGCCGCCGTCGAGGCGGGCGCGGTCAAGGGCAAGTACGCCGTCGTGCCGCTGCCCGGCGTCGCGGAGAACTCCATCGCCCCGGCCTTCGCGGGCGGGAACAACCTCGGCGTCCTCAAGAGCAGTTCGCACCGCACCCTCGCCGTCGACCTGATGAAGTCGCTGTCCGGCAAGAAGACCCAGGCCCAGATGTTCGACGCGATGGGCTTCCTGCCCACCTACACCGACGTCCGGGACAACGCCGCGAAGAAGGAGCCCTTCGTCGCCCCGTTCGTCGAGACCCTCGGCGCGGGTGCCAAGTTCGTCCCCGCCTCGCCCGCCTGGGGCCAGATCGACGCCTCGCTGGTCCTGCCGACGATGTTCCAGGAGATCGTCTCCGGCCGTAAGGACGTGGCGAAGGCCTCGGACGACGCGGCGAAGAAGATGGACGCGGCCTTCACCGAAGCCGGCTGACGATGACCACGCACACCTCACCGCTCAAGGCCCCGCCCGCGGGCGGAGCCGGGGCGGGCGGCGCCACCCCGGCAGCCCGCCCGCCCCGGCGCCCCCGGTCCGTATCGCCCGCGAACCGCTCCGGCTGGACCCCCTGGCTCTACCTCCTGCCCGCCCTCGTCCTGCTCGCCGGACTGCTGGTCTACCCGATCTACCAGCTCGGCCTGATCTCGTTCCTGGAGTACACCCAGGCCCAGGTCAGCGGCGGCGAACCCACCACCTTCCAGGGCTTCGGCAACTACGCGACGCTCTTCAACGACAGCCAGTTCTGGCAGGTCCTCCTCGCCACCGTGCTCTTCGCCGCGGCCTGCGTGGTCTCCACCCTGGCCGTCGGCTGCGCGCTCGCCGTCCTGCTCACCCGCATCCGCGCCCTGCCCCGGCTCGCGCTGATGATGGCCGCGCTCGGCGCCTGGGCGACCCCCGCGATCACCGGCTCCACCGTCTGGGTCTTCCTCTTCGACCCCGACTTCGGACCGGTCAACAAGGTGCTCGGACTCGGCGACTTCTCCTGGACGTACGGCCGCTACAGCGCCTTCGCCCTCGTCCTCCTCGAAGTCCTCTGGTGCTCGTTCCCGTTTGTGATGGTCACCGTCTACGCGGGCATCCGGGCCATCCCCACCGAGGTGCTGGAGGCCGCCTCGCTGGACGGCGCGTCCCAGTGGCGGATCTGGCGCACCATCATGGCGCCGATGCTCAAGCCCATCCTGATCGTCGTCACCATCCAGTCGATCATCTGGGACTTCAAGGTCTTCACCCAGATCTACGTCATGACCAACGGCGGCGGTATCGCCGGCCAGAACCTGGTGCTCAACGTGTACGCGTACCAGAAGGCGTTCGCGTCCTCGCAGTACAGCCTCGGATCGGCGATCGGCGTCGTGATGCTGGTGATCCTGCTGGCCGTCACGCTGGTCTATCTGCGCCTGGTGAGGCGCCAGGGGGAGGAACTGTGAGCGCGACGACCGACAGCGCCGTACGGACACGTCCCGGAGGCGGCGGTGGCGCACGCACGTTCCTGCGCGTCAAGCGGCCCGGCAGGCTGCTGGCCGAGGCCGCCGCCCTGCTCATCGCCGTCGCGGTCGCCTTCCCGCTGTACTGGATGGTGCTCTCCGCCTTCAAACCGGCCGGGGAGATCCAGTCCACCGAGGCCCGCCCCTGGACGCTCGCACCCTCGCTCGACTCGTTCCGCCGGGTCTTCGAGCAGCAGGACTTCGGCCGCTACTTCCTCAACAGCCTGCTGGTGGCGGGCACGGTCGTCGTCCTCTCCGCGCTGATCGCCTTCCTGGCCGCCACCGCCGTGACCCGCTTCCGCTTCAAGTTCCGCACCACCCTGCTGATCATGTTCCTGGTGGCGCAGATGGTGCCGGTGGAGGCGCTGACCATCCCGCTGTTCTTCCTCATGCGGGACTTCGGCCAGCTGAACACCCTCGGCTCGCTGATCCTGCCGCACCTCGCCTTCTCGCTGCCGTTCGCCATCTGGATGCTGCGCGGCTTCGTCAAGGCCGTGCCCGAGGCGCTGGAGGAGGCCGCCTACATCGACGGGGCCAGCCGCACCCGCTTCCTGTGGCAGATCCTCTTCCCGCTGGTCTTCCCGGGCCTGGTCGCCACCAGCGTCTTCTCCTTCATCACCACCTGGAACGACTTCCTGTTCGCGAAGTCGTTCATCATCAGCGACACCTCCCAGTCGACGCTGCCGATGGCGCTGCTGGTCTTCTTCAAGCCGGACGAGAACGACTGGGGAGGGATCATGGCAGCCTCGACCGTGATGACCATCCCCGTCCTGGTCTTCTTCGTACTCGTACAGCGACGCCTCGTCTCCGGACTGGGCGGAGCGGTTAAGGACTGACGTCATGACACCCGAGAACTCCCCCTCCCCGGGCGCCGTGGACGCCGCTGCCCTCGGTCTGATCCCGGCCCCGCGCACCCTGACCGCGGCCGCCGCCGGGCCCTACCCCCTCGGCTACCGCACCCCGCTGACCGCCGGACCGGGCACCGAGGGCGTCGCCCGCTGGCTGCGCGCCACGCTCGGCCCGCCCACCGGACTGCCCCTGCCCGAGGGCGACGGCACCGGCACGAGCGCGGCCGACGGCTCCGGGCGGGGCTCCACCGGTCAGGGCATCGTGCTGGAGCTCGACGAGTCCCTCGCCCCCGAGGGCTACCGCCTGGCCGTCGAGGCGAACGCCGTGCGCATCACGGGCGGCACGGCGGCGGGCGTCTTCCGGGGCGCCCAGACCCTCCGTCAGCTCCTCGGCCCCGACGCCTTCCGCCGCGCCCCCCTCGCCCCCGGCCGCACCTGGGAGGTCCCGCCGGTCGTCGTCGAGGACGAACCCCGCTTCGGCTGGCGCGGAATGATGCTCGACGTCTCCCGGCACTTCCTGCCCAAGGACGACGTCCTGCGCTACCTGGACCTGCTCGCCGCCCACAAGCTGAACGTCTTCCACTTCCACCTCACCGACGACCAGGGCTGGCGCATCGAGATCAAGCGCTACCCGCGCCTCACCGAGGTCGGCTCCTGGCGCTCCCGCACCAAGTACGGCCACCGGGCCTCCGAGCTGTGGGACGAGACCCCCTACGGCGGCTTCTACACCCAGGACGACATCCGCGAGATCGTCGCCTACGCCGCCGAGCGGCACATCCGGGTGGTCCCCGAGATCGACATCCCCGGCCACTCGCAGGCGACCATCACCGCCTATCCCGAGCTGGGCAACACCGACGTCATCGACACCACCGCCCTCTCCGTCTGGGACAACTGGGGCGTCAGCCCGAACGTACTCGCCCCCACCGACAACACCCTGCGCTTCTTCGAAGGCGTCCTGGAGGAGGTGCTGGAGCTCTTCCCCGCCGAGACCTCGCCCTTCGTCCACATGGGCGGCGACGAGTGCCCCAAGGACCAGTGGAAGGAGTCCCCGCTCGCCCAGGCCCGGATCGCCGAACTCGGCGTGAAGGACGAGGACGGCCTCCAGTCCTGGTTCATCCGGCACTTCGACGCCTGGCTCACCGCCCGCGGCCGCCGCCTCATCGGCTGGGACGAGATCCTGGAGGGCGGCCTCGCGGAGGGGGCCGCGGTCTCCTCCTGGCGCGGTTACGGCGGCGGCATCGCGGCCGCCGAGGCCGGGCACGACGTCGTCATGTGCCCCGAGCAGCAGGTGTATCTGGACCACCGTCAGGACGGCGGTTCCGACGAGCCGATGCCCATCGGGTACGTACGGACCCTGGAGGACGTCTACCGCTTCGAGCCCGTCCCGCCGGGCCTGAGCGAGGAGGCGGCCCGTCACATCCTGGGCACCCAGGCCAACGTGTGGACCGAGGTCATGCAGAACCGGGACCGCGTCGACTACCAGGTCTTCCCGCGCCTCGCCGCCTTCGCCGAGGTCGCCTGGTCCGCCCTGCCCGCCCCGGCCGACCGGGACTTCGCCGCCTTCGACGCCCGGATGCGGGCCCACTACGCCCGCCTCGACGCCCTCGGCGTCGACTACCGCCCGCCGGGCGGCCCGTACCCGCGCCAGCAGCGCCCCGGCGTCCTCGGCTTCCCGCGAGAGGGGGAGCCTCCGGTGGTGTGACCCGCGTACCGGCCCCCGTCGGCCGCAGCCGTCCTCCGGGACCGCTGCGGCCGACGTGCGTCCGGGAACGGTTCGCGCCCCGGACCCGGGAACGCTTCGCTCCCCGACCCGGGAACGGATCCGGGGCGCGAACCGTATAAGTCGTACAAGCCTCGCCAGGAGTGGCAATTCACCTTCCCCGCCGAAGACATGCGAAACCGGAACATCTCGCAGGTCAGGGGCGTATCCACCCTTCGCGGACCCTCGCGCCGGTCCGTTCGGAAGATGTGCCAGAGTTGCCACGTCCGGGCTGTGAACACGTACCGTACGGCGGAACAGGCCAGAGCGCCGGGAGACCGGGAAGGGGCAGCTGGGTTGACCACGCACGCACCGCAGGCGATGCAGTCGGTGACGCTGCCGACCTCGTTGGACGAGGCCGTGGCGGCTCTCGGCGCCATGCCCGCAGCCGTTCCGGTTGCCGGGGGCACGGACCTGATGGCAGCCGTCAACAAGGGGCTGCTGCGCCCCTCCGGCCTGGTCGGCCTCGGCCGGATCAGCGAGCTGCGCGGCTGGCACTACCAGGACGGCCACGCGCTCCTGGGCGCCGGACTCACCCACGCCCGGATGGGCCGCCCGGACTTCGCCGCCCTCATCCCCGCCCTCGCCGCCTCCGCCCGCGCCGCCGGCCCGCCCCAGATCCGCAACGCGGGCACGCTCGGCGGCAACATCGTCACCTCCGCGCCCACCGGCGACGCCCTGCCTGTGCTGGCCGCGCTGGAGGCCGAACTCGTCATCGCGGGCCCCGACGGCGCCCGCCGCGAGATCCCCGTCTCGCACCTGCTGGCCGGACGTGAACTGCTGGAGCCCGCGGAGCTCATCGGCTTCGTCCGCGTACCGCTGCTGCACGCCCCGCAGGTGTTCCTGAAGGCCACGGGACGCACCGGTCCCGGCCGCGCCACCGCCTCCGTCGCGATCGTCCTGGACCCGGCCCGCCGGGGCGTGCGCTGCGCGGTCGGCGCCATCGCCCCGATGCCGCTGCGCCCGCTGGAGGCGGAGCAGTGGATCGCCTCGCTGATCGACTGGGACGGCGAGCGGGGCCTGGCCCCCGACGCGCTGGCCGCCTTCGGCGAGTACGTCGCCGCGGCCTGCATCCCGGACCACGCACCACCGGCCGACGGATCAGAGGCCCCGCCGCTGTCCCCGGCCGTCCTGCACCTGCGGCGCACGGTCGCCGCGCTCGCCCGACGCGCGCTGGGGAGGGCACTGTCGTGAGCAATGAGGAGAACCCCCACCAGCAGCACGGGCAGCAGGGGCAGGGGCACTCCGAGGGCCCGGACCCGCGGTACGGCGGCTGGGAGCCGACCCCGCAGGGCGACGGCTTCGACGCCGACGCCACCGCGGCCGACGCCACCGCCTTCGTCCACCTGCCGCCGGAGGACCTGGCGAACATCCCGCTGGCCGCGCCCGGCCAGGGGTACGTCCCGCCGATGATCGTTCCGCTGACCCCGGCCGCCGGTCTGGACCCGGCGGCGACGGGCAGCTGGGTGATCCAGACGCAGACCCAGCAGGCGCAGGCGGAGCAGCGCGCCCAGGAGGCCGCCGCCGCCCAGGAGACCGGGGCGATCCACTGGCCGGACCCGAACCAGCAGGGCGGATACCAGGGCCCGTACGAGGACACCTCGCACGCCACGGCCCAGTGGAACTTCACCGAGGCCCTAGGTGAGACGGCGGCGGCTCCGGAGGGTGCCCAGGCGCCCGGGGAGGCCGACGCTTCGGCCCACACGGGTAACACGGCCCACGCAGCCCACACGGGACATACGGGTCACACGGGCCAGTGGACGATCCCGGTCGCGGACGGGGATCTCCCGGACGAATCGGGCGAGTTCCTGGCGTCGGCGCACACCCCGCAGTGGTACACGGACAGCGCCCGCCCGGCCACGCTGCCCGGCGGCGCGCCCGCCCCCTGGGCCACACCGGAACCGGAAACCGCTCCCGTACCGGCGCCGGAGGCCGAAGCCGAGCCGGAAGCAGAGCCGGAAGCCGAAGCGAACGCGCCCGAGGCGGGCGAAGCGGAAGCGCTCCCGGAGGAGGAAGCGGAACCGAACGCGGAGGCGGAGGCGGAGGCGGCGACGGAGGCTGTCGCGGACGCCGACCGCACCGCAACGGAAACCGCCGCCCCCACGGATGCCGCCCTCACGGATGCCGCCCTCACGGACGGCGCCCCCACGGGTGCCGCCCCCACGGACGGCGCCCTCGCTCCCGTCGACGAGCCCCCCGCCCTCCCCGACGTACCGAGCGAGCACCCCGCCGCGTCCTACCTGCTCCATGTGAACGGCGTGGACCGCCCGGTCAGCGACGCCTGGATCGGCGAGTCCCTGCTCTACGTGCTCCGGGAGCGCCTCGGTCTGGCCGGTGCCAAGGACGGCTGCTCGCAGGGCGAGTGCGGCGCGTGCAACGTCCAGGTCGACGGCCGGCTGGTCGCCTCCTGCCTGGTCCCCGCGGCCACGACGGCGGGCAGCGAGGTGCGTACGGTCGAGGGCCTTGCCGTCGACGGCGAACCGTCGGACGTCCAGCGCGCCCTGTCCGCCTGCGGAGCCGTCCAGTGCGGCTTCTGCATCCCCGGCATGGCGATGACCGTCCACGACCTGCTGGAGGGCAACCACGCCCCCACCGAGCTGGAGACCCGCCAGGCGCTCTGCGGCAACCTCTGCCGCTGCTCCGGCTACCGGGGTGTGCTCGACGCGGTCGCGGACGTCGTCGCGGCCCGCGAGGCGAACGCCGAGGCGGCGGCCGCGGCGGCCCCGGACGAGGCGCGCATCCCGCACCAGGCCGAGCCGGGCGCCGGCGGCGTGCAGCAGGGCCCCCACCCGCACGAGGGAGAGGCGCTGTGAGGCACGCCCGCGGCCCCGCCGTACAGCAGCGGCACACGCATCACCGGCAGCACCACGTGATCGACAAGGAGGCGGCGTGAGCAGCGACGCGGCCACCGCGGCCAACGCGACCAGCACCAGCCTGCCCAGGATCGACGCGCTGAGCGGCGGCCCCGGCGGCGGCCCGGACCAGGACCTGGAGCAGCCCCGGATGGGCCTCGGTTCGTCGCTCCCCGCCGCCGACACCCGGGCGAAGACCGAGGGCACCTTCCCGTACGCCGCCGACCTCTGGGCCGAGGGACTGCTGTGGGCGGCCGTGCTGCGCTCCCCGCACCCGCACGCGCGGATCCTGTCCATCGACACCTCGGGCGCCGAGGAGATGCCCGGGGTGCGGGCGGTCGTCACGCACGAGGACGTGCCGGGGGAGAGCAACTACGGCCGGCACGTGGTGGACCGCCCGGTGTTCGCCTCCGACCTGGTCCGCCACCACGGCGAGGCGATCGCCGCGGTCGCCGCGGACCACCCGGACACGGCTCGGCTGGCCGCCGCCGCCATCGCCGTACGGTACGAGGTGCTGGAGCCGGTCACGGACCCGGAGAAGGCGTTCGAGGCGGAGCCCCTGCACCCCGACGGCAACCTGATCCGCCACATCCCGCTGCGCTACGGCGACGCGGAGGCGACGGGCGAGGTCGTGGTGGAGGGCCTGTACCGCATCGGCCGCCAGGACCCGGCCCCGATCGGCGCGGAGGCGGGCCTCGCCGTGCCGAGGCCCGACGGCGGCGTGGAGATCTACACCGCCTCCACCGACCCGCACACCGACCGCGACCTGATCGCGGCCTGCTTCGGCCTGGAGCCGGACCGGGTCAAGGTCGTCGTGACCGGGGTGCCGGGGGCGACCGGCGACCGCGAGGACCCGGGCTTCCAGATCCCGCTGGGCCTGCTGGCGCTGCGCACGGGCTGCCCGGTGAAGCTGGCCGCGAGCCGCGAGGAGTCCTTCCTCGGCCACACCCACCGCCACCCCACCCTCCTGCGCTACCGCCACCACGCGGACGCGGAGGGCCGGCTGGTCAAGGTGGAGGCCCAGATCCTCCTGGACGCGGGCGCGTACGCCGACGCCTCCTCCGAATCCCTGGCGGCCGCCGTGGCGTTCGCCTGCGGCCCGTACGTCGTCCCGCACGCCTTCATCGAGGGCTGGGCGGTCCGGACGAACAACCCGCCCTCCGGCCACGTACGCGGCGAGGGCGCGATGCAGGTCTGCGCGGCGTACGAGGGCCAGATGGACAAGCTGGCCGCCAAGCTCGGCATCGACCCGGCCGAACTGCGCCTGCGCAACACGCTCTCCACGGGCGACATCCTGCCCACGGGTCAGACGGTGACCTGCCCGGCCCCGGTAGCCGAACTGCTCCAGGCCGTACGCGACTTCCCCCTCCCCGCCCTCCCCAAGGACGCCCCGGAGGACGACTGGCTGCTGCCGGGCGGCCCCGAGGGCGCGGGGGAGCCGGGGGCGGTGCGCCGGGGCGTGGGCTACGGCCTGGGCATGGTGCACATGCTCGGCGCCGAGGGCACGGACGAGGTCTCGACGGCCACGGTCCGGGTCCACGACGGCGTGGCCACCGTCATCTGCGCGGCGGTCGAGACAGGCCAGGGCTTCAGCACCCTCGCCCGCCAGATCGTCCAGGAGACCTTGGGCGTCGAAGAGGTCCACGTGGCGGCGGTGGACACCGACCAGCCCCCGGCGGGCCCGGCGACGCACGGCCGCCACACCTGGGTCTCCGGCGGGGCGGTGGAACGGGCGGCGAAGATGGTCCGCACCCAGCTCCTTCAGCCGCTGGCGCACAAGTTCGGCATGTCCACGGAGCTGCTCCAGATCGCCGACGGCAAGATCACCTCGTACGACGGGGTCCTCTCCACCACCGTCACGGAGGCGATGGACGGCAAGGAACTCTGGGCCACCGCCCAGTGCCGACCCCACCCCACGGAACCGCTGGACGAGGCGGGCCAGGGCGACGCGTTCGTGGGCCTCGCGTTCTGCGCGGTACGGGCGGTGGTGGACGTCGACATCGAGCTCGGCTCGATCCGCGTGGTCGAAATGGCGGTCGCCCAGGACGTGGGCAGGGTCCTCAACCCCGCCCAACTGGCCATCCGCATCGAGGCAGGCATCACCCAGGGCATCGGCGCGGCCCTCACGGAGAACCTCCGCACCGCGAAGGGCCTGATCCGCCACCCCGACCTGACGGGCTACGCGCTCCCGACGGCCCTGGACGCCCCCGACATCCGCATCGTGAAACTGGTCGAGGAACGCGACGTGGTGGCCCCCTTCGGCGCGAAACCGGCCTCGGCGGTCCCGGTCGTCACGGCCCCGGCCGCGGTGGCCTCGGCGGTCCGCTCGGCCACGGGCCGCCCGGTGAACCGCCTCCCGATCAGGCCGCAGGCGGCGGTGGCGACGACGCCGAAGGGCTGAGCCTCAAGGCCCTGGTCCGGCGACGGTCCCGCTCGGCGTCCAGCGCTCAGCAGGGACCGTCGTCGACGGTGGCGCTGAGGTCGTACCGGGCGATGGAGTCACCGCTGCCCCCATCGGCCCCGGGCACGAAGACCCCGCCGCCCGCGGACTCCGTCTCCGTGACGCGCAGGCAGACGGCGGAGCCGGCGCCCCCGGCCGAGACCTCGTAGTCGTGCCCGCTGCCTACCCGCTCCGCGGAGACCGCGTGCGACGGCCCCTGACCCGCCCCAGGGCGAGCGCCGCATCCGACGGCTGCCCCGCCGCCCGGGGACGGGAACGCCAGTACAGCCGGGAGGGCCCGACGAGGGCGACGACGAGAAACGCCGCGGCAAGGAGGAACAGGAAGACGACTACGGACACAGGAACTCCCCCTGTTCGCTGAATTCGTGCCCGGACAAAGGCTCAGATCGTACTCGTCCGCGCTGCACCCGGGATCGTAGGGTGACCCCGCGAAGGCTGAACGTATGGAAAAACCCGGGGGAGCACGTGACATTCGAACAGGAATGGGCCGAACTGCGTTCGGCTGCGGCCCAGCGAAGTGCCATGCAGATCAACAGCGCCCCGGCCGAGGGTGGCGGTGGTGCCGGTGCGCCGGACCTGGTGGTGAACCGGGACGATCTCGGAGCTATCGGGAATGATGCCTACGATCTCAGGACGAGACTGTCGAAGGACGGTGACCACGCCCGCCCGACCACCTTCGCGGCGGCGATCGCTCTCACCAACGGCAACTTCGCGAGCGGCTCGGCGGTTCTGAAGGTGCACGACTTCTGGCAGAAGCATCTCAAGACGCTGCTGGATTCCTGCGCGCACATTTCGAACCACCTGGATTACTCCAAGGCGCAGCATGCGAAGGACGACGTGAAGATCGGTGGAGATCTGGCGCCGATCTCCAAGCTGTCGGAATACATGAAGTAGGGCTCGGGGGAGCGCGCACATGCTGAGTTACGAGGACATCGTCGAAGCCCCGTTGGGGAAGCTGAAGGCGGCGGCCGACGACTGGTCGGAGATGGCGACGAAGCTGGACAGGCTCGCCGATCACGCGTCGGACGGAATGAAGGCGAAGGCGAACAAGGCGAACTGGGAAGGCCTCAACGCAGGGGTCACCAAGGCGTTCGTCGGCAAGACCGTCAAGGAGTTCGCGGACGCCGCCGCCGAGGCCAAGGGCGTGAAGACGCTGCTCGAAGAGGGGTACGCGGCCTTCAAGAAGGCCAAGGACGACCTCGTCAACATCCGGGACCACGAGGGGCCGGCCGCCGGGATCTCAGTGGACGGCAGAGGAAAGGTCACGGCGCGTTCCCCGATCTCCGAGAACAACGCGGCGCGTCACGATCCCGACTTCGGTAAGTACCTCCAGCAGGAGAGGGAGAACATCGCGTCGTGGCAGAAGAAGATCGACCACATCGTCGAAACCTGCAACGACACCGATGTGGCCTTCAAGAACTCCCTTGAGGCCAACGTCACCGACCGCAAGGACTTCAGCGCCCCGAAGTACACCAAGTTCGACCAGGAAGAGGCGGCCCGCGCCGTCGCTCTGGCAGCGAAGGGCCGCGACCTCACGCACGCGGAACTCCAGGCGCTGAACGAACTGCTGCGCGAAAACGGCAAGTCGGTGGAGTTCGCCAAGAACTTCTACGAGAAGCTCGGCCCGGAGAAGGCGCTCACCTTCTTCGGGCAGCTAGCCACGGACACGCACGACATCACCAAGGTCGACAAGGAGCGCTTGGCGGACGTCCAGGCCCTCCAGCGTAACCTCGGCCTCAACCTGGCCACGGCCTCGCACGACAAGGCGTTCACGGCGGAGTGGGGGCCGGAGCTCCGCAAGATGGGTACGGAACGCTTCCCGCTCGCCAAGAACGACTACGGCGGACCGTTCGGCTACCAGCTGCTCGGCGGCATCATGCGGTTCGGGAACTACGACCCCAAGTTCCTCAATCCCATGGCTGAGCATGTGGTCCAGTTGAGGCAGAAGGACCATGACTTCTTCTACGCGTCAAAGGGCGTCCCCGGTGGGCCGGAGAATCTGTACAACCCCTCGGGTGTCAACGGCTCCGGCTATGACCCGGTGAACAGCATGCTGGAGGCCTTGGGGCACAGCCCGGAGGCCGCAAAGCAGTTCTTCTCCGCCGAGCCCACCGCGTACAACGAGGACGGCACCCTGAAGAGCGGTGACGCTGACCTCGGAAAGGACAAGGAAGGGGAGAAGATCACCGGTTACCTGGACTTCTTCCAGAACGAGGACTACGACCCGTTCCTCGACATCACGAGCCACCATCCTGATGACGTGAAGAGGTCCACGCAGTACATGCCCGACGCGCTCGGCAAGGCCTTGGAAGCGGCGACCACCGGGCACGCCTGGGACGACCCCTCACCCACGCTGAAGCGCGACGAGGTGACGGCGGGCATCATGAAGAACGTGATCGATAGCTACGGAGCCGACTCCGGGCTCAGGGACCGGCACGAGCCGATGAAAGACAGCCTTGCACGCATGGGTGCCGCTTACATCGACGACTTGAATTACTCGACCTATAATTTCGGCGGCTACGGAGATGAGGCAGGGCGCGACGAACTTTTCGTGAGGCCCAACGGATCCGAAAGGAACGATTTCGGAGAGGATGCGACACTGAGGTTCATGACCGCAGTGGCCGCGGACGACGAGGGCTACCGGACTTTGAGCAGTGCTCAACAGGTGTATCAGGCCAGTGGGCTTCGATCTTTCGGAGAAAATACAGAAGAAGCGCTGGCGTTCGGCGGAAACGCGACCAAGGTTCACGGAATCCTCGATGAGTCGCGCAGCGTCGGAATCCGAGATGAATTCGCGAATGACGAGGATGCGAAGAACCTGGCCATGGAGAAGAGTGCGGAGTGGCGCAAGGCCGGCGTCAGCGGTGCGGTGACGGCCGTAGTGGGAGTCGGTTCCGCCGTTGTGCTGGGTCCTGCCGCTGGTGTGGTCGCCGCAGTTGCGGTCCCGCTGGCAATGGAGGCGGCCGGCAGTGCGGTGAACACGCAGTACGGAACTGAAACTCTCGAATACCTCAAAGAATCCGAGTACAACAATGACGACCAAGCGCTCACCAGTATTGAAAGCGAGAGTACGCAGGGTGAGCGCAGTGCTGCAGCTGCTATGTTCCACTACGCTGACTCCGCAGGTATGTCGAAAGATGAGAAGCGCGATCTCTTCCGAGATATTGAGCAGAATTACAACAGTGGCGTCACGGCCGTAGGCCGGTCGATGAAGGTCAAGTGATGATGAAGCGATCATTCCCTGCGTCTGTGATGACCGGGTTCGTTCTATGCGCTCTAGTGTTGGCCGGGTGCTCGGGAAAATCCGCGGCAGACAAGAAGGCGCATAGTCCCACGAGCCTCCAAGTGTGTGGCCAGTTCCTGGGTGCGGAGAACGTGCGCAGGGCGGTCGACGCCGTAGACGGTGGTGACGCGAATGCCACGGCACGCAATAGTCCGGATCGGCTGGCGGCTGCACTGACTCTGGAGGCTAAGAAGTGGTCATTGGGTGATTTGCTTTACTATCCGCACAACGCCTGTCGTATTGACATCCCAGCTGAGAGCGATGGTGCATACGTGATAGAGGCAGAGGCCAAGTGGTCGGCACTCACCATCGATTCGATGCGCGAGCCGAAGTACGCCAAGAGTTGGCGACAAGTGAACGACCAAGTGTTTGTCGAGCAGGAGCCCGGGCGGCCCATCGTGACACTCCTCGTCGCATGCGGTATCCCCGGTGCAGCATCGGAGCAGGAGGCAGAGCTTCCCCTGCAGATGACGATCATGGATCCAGGGCTGGGGATCGAGCAGCGCCAGCCCCTGCTGTCGACGTTCGCGCGAACCTTGGTGGACGAACTGGCCTGCACCGGAGATCCGGTTGTACCGGCGCAACTCCTCCGCTGACCTCGGACATCGAGGTCTACTACGAAAACGGGAAATCTGCGGGCCAGTGACCAGAGGAGGGGGTAAGTGTTCATGTTGCCCAAGACGAACCGGCTGATACTCGTCGCGACTCTGGCCATCGGCGGACTCCTCTCCGGGTGTTCCGGGGGCGAGGAGCGCGCGGAATCGCCGAAACAGGAGCAGTGCGAGACGTTGCTAGGTGCTGAGAACGTGGAGGCGGCCGTGAAGGCGACGGGCGGCAGTGATGTCGAGGTGAGTGGGACGCCTCAGGCCGATGTTCTGGCTGATCGCCTCGCACGGGAGGCCAAGCGGTGGCAGAAGTCCGACTTGCTGCACACCCCTTACACCGCTTGCCGTATGAGTGCATTCGAGGGTGACCGGATCGTCGGCACTGTCGATGTGTCAGTGAAATGGTCCGTGCTCTCGGTGAGGATGATGGACAACCCGCAGATCGGTCGGACATGGCGCCAGGTGAACGAATCCCTCTTCGTGGCACCGGAACCAGGCCCTGCCCGTATGCAGTTGCTTGCAGTTTGCGCCGTACCCGGTGCCATCGCCTCCCAGCCGTCCGATCTGCCGCTCCAGTTCGAGGTAGCGGCGAAAGACTTGGGAACGGAACTCCGGTGGGAACTGCTCAGTACGTTCGCTCGGTCGGTCGCGGGAGAGATGGATTGCGAGAAACGCCCTGTCGTTCCCTCAGCACTGCCTACATCCGGATGAGCAGGACCTCCAGCCCCGGCCGCCTCGGTCTCGTCGGCGCGGTCATTGCGGTTTCCCTGGCGGCAGGTGCGGTCGGCTGTGCGGACGGGGAGAGCGCCGACGCAGCGCCTGACTTTTCCACGGGACCGACGGAACTCTGCGGCGGCAACGCGGTCTCGGCCGAGGCGGGCAAGGCGCTGAAGGTGATCACGGGGGCGTCCCGGTTCGAGGGGTCGGGACCGGATGGCACCGTCGCATTTGCCGCGAAATGGTTGAGCGAGGGCTACGATTCCCCCGCGCCCGATGACGGGGACATCTGCCAGATATATGCGAAGAACTCCGCAGCGGGCGATCGGTTGGAGGCCACCTGGGAGCTGACCTGGGGCCCGCCGAAGGGCGAGCCTGCTGCGATGTTCAGGGTGCTTCCGATGGGGGAGCGGGCCCTGGCGGCTCCGAAATCCGGCTCCATCCAGTTCGCCTGCCGGAGCGAGAAGTTGCCCGGCTCGACGCCGGCGCATATCGACATCGGCGTCGAGCGCTGGTCGCCCGAGGACCCCGAGGGCGATCCGGAGAAGTTGACGGACGCCTACGCGACCGTGGTCCATTCCTTCGCCCTGGCCATGGCTAAGGAACTGCGCTGCGAGAACGACGGAGGCCTGGAGCCCCGGCCGGTGCTCGACCCCGCGTGACGCACGGCGGTGCTGTGGCGACAAGTCCGGCCGGTACCGTGGCCGTTGACCAGGGGAGGTGCCGGCGTGATATCCGAACCGGAGTTGGTGGGGGAGGACGGGCCGGGCTCGTCCTCGGAGGTCGTGAGCGGGTTCGACCCCGAGCAGGGGGCCGGGGGCGGTGGACGGCGGCGTTGGCACCGCGCGCTCTGGGGTGTGGCCGGGGCGCTGACCGCGTCGACGGTGTGGGCTGCGGCCGTCTTCGGGTACGGGCTCGGCGATGACGGGAAGCCGGACTCCCGTGGCTACCGTGTGGCGTCCGGCTCCTGCGCGGCGATGGAACTGAAGGCGCTCTCCAGGGCGGTGGGGCGGCCCGCGTCCGAGCCCGCGACCGAACTGGACGGCATCGAGCATCCCGCCCTCCACCGCATCAGCTGCACCGTCAACTTCACGGCGGCGGTGCTCAGGGGGCCAGGCGGCGAGGAGGACTCGGGCTGGGCCACCGGATATCACGCCTCCCTCACGGCCGAACTGCACAAGGAGACCGATCCGCGCCCCGAGTTCGAGGCGAGCAGCACTCTGACGGAGGTCGACGGAACGGGCGTCGACCGGGTGGAGCGCGTACCGGATCTCGGCGATCTGGCGTATCTGCTGGTCATGGAGGACGAGTCGATGAGCGTGCGGGTGGTGGACGGCGGTGCCGTCGTGACGCTCACCCTGGCCTCCTGGATGTCCCCTCCGGACATGGACCAAGGAAGGGCCGGTCCGCCCGACGGGCTGGACCGGCCCGAGATGCTCGCCTACCGGGCCGACCTGATCAGCGACACGCGTGCGGTGATGAAGGCGCTCAAGACCGGCTGACCGACCCGGTGGGCCGCCGTGCACGGGGAAGCCGAAGTGGCCGCCCCTGTCGTGGGGCGGCCACTTCCCTGCGCTGGAGACCGTGACCGGATTCGAACCGGTGTAACTCGAGTTGCAGTCGAGCCCCTGAGCCTCTCGGGCACACGGTCGGGGTTGGTGCGGTGTTCCGCTGTTCCTTGCTGACAACGACGCTACGGGCCGCCGGCTCCCGCCTCAAGGAATCCGGCCGCCGTGCAACGTGACTGCCATACGCCGTTCACAGCCGGGCCCCGGACCTACGACCAAGGGCCGAGCCCAGGACCGTACATCGACAGGGTTCAAACCGGCCCATGCCCCTTACGCTGAGCCCATGACCGCCCTCGAACCCCGTGACGGCACCGACGCCGCACACCTCGCGCCGCCCGCGACCGACGCCCCGTCCCCGGACCCGCTGTCCGACCTTCCCGCCGCGGCCGTCGAAGGGGTCCTCGGGCGCACCTACCGGGCGCTGAGCATCGGCATCGTGTCCGTGGTGTTCCTCATCGCGTTCGAGGCCACGGCGGTCGGTACGGCGATGCCGGTCGCCGCCCGCGAGCTGAACGGGATCCCCCTCTACGCGTTCGCCTTCTCCGCGTACTTCACCACCAGCCTCTTCGCCATGGTCCTCTCCGGGCAGTGGGCCGACCGGCGCGGGCCGCTCCAGCCGCTCGCCACCGGGATCACCGCGTTCGGCGTCGGGCTGCTGCTCTCCGGGGCGGCGACCAGCATGTGGGTCTTCATCGCGGGCCGGGCCGTCCAGGGGCTCGGCGGCGGGCTGGTGATCGTCGCGCTGTACGTCGTCATCGGGCGCGCCTACCCCGAGCACATCCGGCCCGCGATCCTGGCCGCCTTCGCCGCGAGCTGGGTGATCCCGTCCGTCGTCGGGCCGCTCGCCTCCGGGACGGTGACCGAGCAGCTCGGCTGGCGCTGGGTCTTCGTCGGCATACCCGTCCTCATCGTGATCCCGCTCGCCCTGGCCCTCCCGGCGATCCGGCGCACCGCCTCCGGGCCCGCCGACCCGGCCGCTGCCACCGAGCCGTACGACCGTCGCCGCATCCGGCTCGCCCTCGGGATCTCGGCCGGGGCGGGGCTGCTCCAGTACGCGGGGCAGGAGCTGAACTGGCTCGCCCTCCTGCCCGCCGCCGTCGGTGCCGCCCTCCTCGTGCCCGCCGTCCGCGGACTGCTGCCCACCGGGACCGTGCGGGCCGCCCGGGGGCTGCCCTCGGTGGTCCTGCTGCGCGGGATCGCCGCCGGTTCGTTCATCGCCGCCGAGTCCTTCGTACCGCTGATGCTGGTCACCCAGCGCGGACTGTCCCCGACGATGGCCGGGCTGTCGCTGGCCGTGGGCGGGGCGACCTGGGCGCTCGGTTCGTTCGTCCAGTCCCGGCCGCGCATGGAGCCGCACCGCGAGCGGCTGATGGTGACCGGCATGCTGCTCGTCGCCGCTTCGATCGCCGTCGCGCCCTCCGTGCTGATCGAGGGGGTCCCCGTCTGGATCGTCGCCGTCGCCTGGGCCTTCGGCTGCTTCGGCATGGGCATGGTGATCGCCTCCACCAGTGTCCTGCTCCTGAAGCTGTCGGCCCCCGAGGAGGCGGGCTCCAACTCCGCCGCCCTCCAGATCTCCGACGGCCTCTCCAACGTGCTGCTGCTGGCCTCCGGCGGCGCGGCCTTCGCCGCGCTGGGCGGCGGGGCGGTGGGCGCGGCCGCGCACGGGGCGGTGCAGGCGGGGTCCGCGGGCTCGCACCCGGGGGCGTTCGCGGCGGTGTTCCTGCCGATGGCGGGGGTGGCGCTGGTGGGGGTGTGGGTGGCTACGAGGGTGCTCGTACGGGAGAAGTAGCGGTACCACTCTGGCCCTATGAGTCCAGTACCGTTTCGGTATGGCCATGAACCTGCGCCTCCGGGACGACCAGACCGAAGCCCTCAAGCGGCGTGCCGAACAGGAGGGCATCAGCATGCACGCCCTCGTGCTCCGGGCCGTGGACGACTACCTCGCCAGAACGGCACAGCAGGCCATCGTCCGCAAGACGGCGAAGGAGCAGGCGGCCAAGTGGAGCGAGCTGACGGAGCGGCTGAAGTGAGCTGTGTCTATCTGAGCTCCGAGGACGTGCTCGTCATCGCCGAGCACGCCTGCGACGACATACAGATCGTCGTCCGGGATGCCGGTCTCCTGGAGTCGGCGGTCCATCGCCCTTCGGTGGCCACGTTCGGCGAAGAGGCCTATCCCGACCTGATCGACAAGGCGGCGGCACTTCTCCAGTCCTTGGGGAACCGCCACCTGCGTCCCCTGTGCGGAGACAACAGGCGGGCGGCCTGGCTCTCCTGCGTCACGTTCCTGGCCATGAACGGCGTCGACCTGCGCCCGGACATCGATGCGGCGGAACGGCTGGTCATCGACGTCGCCACCGGTGAGACGGATGAGATCAAGGTGATCTCCCAGGGGCTGCGGAACCTGGTCGTCGACGCGATGTGAGCACCGTCTCCTCGGGCCCCGGCGCGGCCCGTTCGTACGAGTTCTCAACCGGGCCCCCGGTAAGGTGGCCCGGTTGTCGTATCGCGGGCCGGGCCCTTCGGGCCGGGTGCGGTACGGGCAGCGCCCCACGTACCCGAGAGCCCCGAACCGGAGACCGTGACTACTACCACCGCCTCCCACCACCTCTCACCCGCCTTCCCCGGCCGTGCCCCCTGGGGCACCGCCAACAAGCTGCGAGCCTGGCAGCAAGGCGCCATGGAGAGGTACGTCCAGGAGCAGCCGCGCGACTTCCTCGCCGTCGCGACGCCCGGCGCCGGAAAGACCACCTTCGCGCTGACCCTCGCGTCGTGGCTGCTGCACCACCATGTCGTGCAGCAGGTCACCGTCGTCGCCCCGACCGAGCACCTCAAGAAGCAGTGGGCGGAGGCGGCCGCCCGGATAGGGATCAAGCTCGACCCCGACTACAGCGCCGGTCCGCTGAGCAAGGAGTACCACGGGGTCGCCGTGACGTACGCCGGTGTCGGCGTCCGCCCGATGCTCCACCGCAACCGCTGCGAGCAGCGCAAGACGCTCGTCATCCTCGACGAGATCCACCACGCCGGTGACTCCAAGTCCTGGGGCGAGGCCTGCCAGGAGGCGTTCGACCCGGCGACCCGGCGGCTCGCGCTGACCGGTACGCCGTTCCGCTCGGACACCAACCCGATCCCCTTCGTCCAGTACGAGGAGGGCAACGACGGCATCCGCCGCTCCTCGGCCGACTACACCTACGGCTACGGCAACGCGCTGGCCGACGGCGTCGTCCGGCCGGTCATCTTCCTCAGCTACAGCGGCAACATGCGCTGGCGTACGAAGGCGGGGGACGAGATCGCCGCCCGGCTCGGCGAGCCGATGACCAAGGACGCCATCGGCCAGGCCTGGCGCACCGCGCTGGCGCCCACCGGTGAGTGGATCCCCAACGTCCTCGCCGCCGCCGACAAGCGGCTCACCGAGGTCCGCAAGGGCATCCCCGACGCCGGCGGCCTCGTCATCGCCACCGACCAGGACTCGGCCCGCGCGTACGCCAAGATCCTGAAGAAGGTCACCGGGGAGTCGGCGACCGTGGTCCTCTCCGACGAGAAGGCCGCGTCCAAGAAGATCGACCAGTTCAGCGGCGACGAGTCGCGCTGGATGGTCGCGGTCCGGATGGTGTCCGAAGGCGTCGACGTGCCGCGGCTCGCCGTCGGCGTGTACGCGACCACGATCTCGACGCCCCTCTTCTTCGCCCAGGCCGTCGGCCGCTTCGTGCGCTCCCGCCGGCGCGGCGAGACCGCCTCCGTCTTCCTGCCGACCATCCCGATGCTTCTCGACTTCGCCAACGAGATGGAGGTCGAGCGCGACCACGTCCTCGACAAGCCGAAGAAGGGCAGCGACGAGGAGAACCCCTTCTCGGAGGAGGACAAGCTCCTCGCCGACGCCGAGAAGCTGGAGGACGAGGAGACCGAGGACCAGCTGCCCTTCGAGGCCCTGGAGTCCGACGCCGTCTTCGACCGGGTGCTGTACGACGGTGCCGAATTCGGCATGCAGGCCCACCCGGGCAGTGAGGAGGAGCAGGACTACCTCGGCATCCCGGGGCTCCTGGAGCCCGACCAGGTGCAGCTCCTCCTCCAGAAGCGGCAGAGCCGGCAGATCGCGCACAGCCGCCAGAAGCCGGCCGAGGAGGCCGACCTCCTGGAGAAGCCCGCCGAGGCCCGGCCCGTGGTCACGCACAAGCAGCTGCTGAGCCTGCGCAAGCAGCTCAACACGATGGTCTCCGCCTACACCCACCAGAGCGGCAAGCCGCACGGCGTGATCCACAACGAACTGCGCCGCGTGTGCGGCGGCCCGCCGAGCGCGGAGGCCACGGCCCACCAGATCCAGACGCGCATCGCGAAGGTTCAGGAGTGGGCGACGCGGATGACGTGATCCGCGGCCGTCCGTTCCTGTCGCCCGCTGTTCCCGTTGTTCCCGTCGGCCTGTACGGAGGTGCCAACCTCCGTACAGGCCGACGGCGTTACCCGGCTCCCCCTTGGCGGTCCGGCGGTGTTTCCGGGCCTCGCGCCCGGGAAATTTCTCCGGTGTCCGTTCACACGCAGTTAACGTCGGTTCACATCCGTGGACGTGTCGACCCGGCGGTGTCGTGACACGTGAACGCGCGTAGATGTTCGCTTTCCGGACGCCGTCCCGCTGACCGGCCCTTATGCGCGGGCCGTTCCGGGGCCCCGCGTCCGGAGACCGGATTCTGGACGAGGACTTCCGCTGAGCGGACCGGCTCGCTACTGTCCCCGCCATATGAACGCCCCGTGGCAACGCCGCCGCGGAGCGCAGCCGGTGCCTTGCCAGACCGGCGGCCTCTCCGTGCGTCGCCGCTGGGACCGGCGTCGCTACCGTCGGAGCAGGGCCGTCGTCGCTCACCCCGAAGAGGAGAGGGCGTCGTGACAGCGGAGACTTCCCAGACGCTCGACCGAGGACTGCGCGTCCTCAAACTGCTCGCCGACACCGACCACGGCCTGACCGTGACCGAGCTGTCCAACAAGCTCGGTGTCAACCGGACCGTCGTCTACCGGCTGCTCGCCACGCTGGAGCAGCACGCCCTGGTACGCCGCGACCTGGGCGGCCGCGCCCGGGTCGGCCTCGGTGTGCTGCGGCTCGGCCGACAGGTCCACCCGCTCGTCCGGGAAGCGGCGCTGCCCGCGCTGCGCTCCCTGGCCGAGGACATAGGGGCCACCGCCCACCTCACGCTCGTCGACGGCAGCGACGCCCTCGCGGTCGCCGTGGTCGAGCCCACCTGGACCGACTACCACGTCGCCTACCGGGCCGGCTTCCGCCATCCCCTGGACCGGGGCGCCGCGGGCCGGGCCATCCTGTCCGCCCGGCAGGCCACGGAGGCCGGCCACCCCGGCTACACCCTCACCCACGGCGAACTCGAAGCCGGCGCCAGCGGGGCGGCCGCGCCCCTGGTCGGAGTCTCGGGCGTCGAGGGCAGCGTCGGTGTCGTCATGCTCGCCGACGCCGTACCGGAACGGGTCGGGCCCCGCGTGCTCGACGCCGCCCGGGAAGTGGCGGACGCGCTGCGGTAGGCGGGGCGGCCGTACACCTCAGGTACGTGGATGCGTACGCGTCGGAGCGCGCGCGGGGCGGCGTACGCCTGGCGCGTTCCCGTTCCGGTGCGGCGGTTAGATTGGGTGCGTGCTCTCTCGTCTCTCGCGCCCCCGCGTCCTCGCCCTCTGCGCACTTCCCGTCCTCGCCCTGTTCGGTACGGCGGCCCTCGCGCCGCTGCCGTTCACCCTGGCGCGGCCCGGGGTGACCGCGGACGTGCTCGGCAAGGACGACGGGCGGCCGGTGATCACCATCACCGGTGCCGAGACCCGGCCCACCGACGGGCAGCTGCGGATGACGACGATCCTCGCCACCGGGCCGAAGGCGGACGTCCGCATCGGTGAGGTCTTCGACAGCTGGTTCCGGACCGACCGCGCGGTCATGCCGCGCGATGCCGTCTACCCCACCGGCGGTTCCGAGAAGGAGATCGAGAAGCACAACCTCGACGACATGAAGGAGTCGCAGAACGTCGCCGTCGACGCCGCCCTGAACTACCTGGACCGCGAGCCCGGGTCGATGCGGGTGGAAGTCGACCTCGGCGACATCGGCGGTCCGAGCGCCGGGCTCTTCCTCTCCCTCGGCATCATCGACAAGCTCGACGGCAACGGCTCCGGCGGCGGTCTCACCGGCGGCCGCACCATCGCCGGTACGGGCACGATCACCGCGGACGGCGAGGTCGGCGCGGTCGGCGGCGTGTCGATGAAGGTCCAGGGCGCCCACCGCGACGGGGCGAGCGTCTTCCTCGTACCGAAGGCCGAGTGCCGTCAGGCTGAGGCCGAGGCGCCCGACGGGCTGCGGATCGTGCCCGTCTCCACGCTGAAGGACGCGGTCGGCTCGCTCAAGGCCCTGGAGTCGGGCGGGAAGGTGCCGAGCTGCTGACCTGCCCCGGTGCCGGGGTCTCTGCCGGCGCCTGCGTCGGTGCCTCTGCCGCCACCTCTGCCTGCGGTACGGGCTTCTGTACGGGCTCCGGCCCCGGCACGTCGTCCAGCGTCCGCCAGGACGGGAACACCAGCGGGCTCAGCGTCGCCAGGAAGTAGACCCCGCCCATCGCCAGCAGCGCCCCCGTCGCCCCCGCGCCCTCCACCAGCAGCCCGGCCGCGAGCCCGCCCACCGGCATCGCGAACTCGCAGCCCGCCGTCAGCGCCCCCGACACCCGGCTGCGCAGCCGGTCCGGCACCCGCTCGTAGATGACCGTCGTCAGGATCGGGTTCAGCACACCGCCCGCGATCCCGCCGAGCAGCATCGTCACCGCGAGCGGCAGCGTCGTCCCGGTCACCGCGGCGACCAGGAACCTCGGCGCGCCGCACAGGATCACGCACACCGTGAACACCGCCCGGCGCGGGAAGCGGTGCCCCACCGCCCCGTACAGCAGCGCCCCGGTCAGGCCGCCCGCCCCGAACAGTGCCGTGAGCAGCCCGATGTGGGTCGCCCCGCCCAGTTCGGCCTCGGCGTGCACGGGCAGCAGTACGGCATACCAGCCCTGGTCGGTGCCGTTCATGAACATCACCATCACCACGACCGCCAGCAGCAGCCGGTTGCCGAGCAAGTGGGCGTAACCCTCGCGGAGTTCGGTGCCGTAGGCGCGCAGTGAGACCGGGGCCTCCGCCTTCCGCGGTTCGGCCGCGCGCACTCCCCGTACCCCCGCGGCGATGAGCAGGGCCGACAGCCCGAAGGTCGCCGCGTCCAGCAGCAGCACCGTCTCCGCCCCGGCGAAGGCGATGAGGACCCCGGCGAGGGCCGCGCCGACCATCCGGGCCCCGCGCGAGACCGCGTCGAAGAGGCTGGCGGCGCGGGTGAGCGTGGTCCCGGCGTGTTCGGCCAGGTCCGGGATCAGGACGTAGCGCGCGGTGTTGCCCGGGGTGTGGGCGAACCCGTTGAGTGCCATGAGCGCGCACAGCATCCAGAAGTCGAGGGCGCCGGCGAAGTGCAGCAGCGGGATCGCGGCGATGGCGGCCGCGCAGACGGCGTCGGACACGACGGCCGTCCGGCGGCGGCCGAACCGGTCGATGACCGGTCCGCCGATCAGCGCGGCGACGACGATCGGCAGGGTCGCGCAGAACGCGACGACCCCGGCCCGGCCCGCGCTTCCGGTGGTCTCCAGGACGAACCAGGGGACGCCGATCAGGGTCAGTGAAGTGCCTGCGGTGGAAATGGAGTTGGCCGCGAGCGTGGCGGCGAGCGGGGTGCGGTTCCCCATGGTTCTTTCTCCCCCGAGTCGATCGATGCCCCGGGTCGATGGTTCCCCCGGGCTGGTGGTTACGCCGGATGGAAAGCGGCGGCGCGGGGCGCGGCCGCGTCGCGGCCCTGCGCCGTCAGCCGCAGGCCCACCTCGACCAGGGCCCAGCCGACCCGGGTGCGCAGGCCGGTGCGGGGGAGGCGGAACTCGCCTGCCTTGGCGTGGAGTTCGGCTGCCTCGGCCGCGTGCATGAGGTGGTGGACGTCGGCATGCATAACGGGCTTCCCTTCGAGTGGTGGGGAGTTGTGGTGTGCGGCGCCGTCATTCGGAAGGGCGCGGGAAGGTGTGCAGGTGGGTGCGGACGACGGCCGAGCCCTCGGTGTCCTCGGGGACCACATCGCGGTAGCTCTCCACCACCGCGTGGAGCTTCGCCGAGAGCTCCCGTGCCAGCTCGGGGGTGAGGCGCACCTTGAAGTCGCTCATGTCCGAGCTCTGCCGCCACTCCTGCGGCCATTCACTCATCGTGCCGAGCCAGGTGTTCAGCTCCTGGGCGTGCGTGGTGGCCACCTCGTGCATGACCACGCCGATGGCGCCGCGCACCTCCGGATCCGCGTGCGCGAGGAAGTCGGCGCTCTCGAAGATCGCCCCCTCGTGCACCGCCCGCCACCAGCGCTCGCGGCCCTTGCCCAGCTCCGGGGCGTCCTCGACCAGCCCGGACTCCGCCAGTTGGCGCAGGTGGTAGCTGGTCGCGCCGCTCGACTCGCCCAGCCGCTCTCCCAGCTTCGAGGCGGTCGCCGGGCCGAACTCGCGCAGCGCGTTCAGCAGGCGGATCCGCAGGGGGTGCGCGAGGCTGCGCAGCGTGCGGGCGTCCACGGTGTGCATCCTGCGGTCGGTGCCGTCGTGGTGGTGCGGGCGGGAGGTGTCCTCGTTCTCCGTCATGCTTCGACAGTAGAGATGCAAAGAGACCTTTGCAAGGGTTCTTTTGCAACAACCTCTTGGTAACTCACCCCTCCTCGATGAACCCCTCCTCCACCAGCCACTCCTTCGCCACCTCGTGCGGATCCTCCCCGTCTACGTCCACCTTGGCGTTCAGCGTCTGTGCGACCTCGGTGGTCAGCTTCCGGGCGAGCGGATCCAGCAGCTCCGCGATCACCGGGTACTTCTCGAAGGTGGCCTCGTGGACGACCGCGGAGGCGTTGTAGTTGGGGAAGAAGTGCTTGTCGTCCTCCAGGAGGTCCAGGTTCATCGCCTTGATCCGGCCGTCGGTGGTGTACACCTCGCCGAGCAGGCAGGAGTCGGACTCCGACACCTGGGTGTAGATGATCCCGGCGTCCATCTTCTGGATGTTGCCCGCCGGGATCTTCATCCCGTACTTCTTCTCCATGCCCGGGAGCCCGTCGTCGCGCGAGGCGAACTCGTTCTCCACGCAGATCGTCACCGCGCCCGGGTCCTTCTTCGCGAGGGCGGCCGCGTCCGAGAGGGTTTTGAGCTTGTACTTCGCGTTGTTCTTCTTGCTGATCGCCAGCGCGTACGTGTTGTCGAGCGGCGCCGGCGGCAGCCAGATCACCCCGTTGCCCTTGTCCTCGTCCCGTACCGCCTCGTACTGTTTCTTCGGGTCGACGATCGGGTCCGCGTGGCCCAGGAAGGTGATCCAGCCGGTGCCGGTGTAGTCCCACTGGGCGTCGGCGTCGCCGTTGATGATGGCCTCGCGCGCGCTGATCGAGCCCGGCAGGTTCGTCCGGTCCAGGACCTCCGCCCCGGCCGCCTTGAAGACCAGCCCGGTCATCTGGCCCAGGATGATGTTCTCGCTGAAGTTCTTCGACGTCACCGTCAGCGTCGCGCCCTTCAGCGGCTCGCCCTGCCCGACCGAACCCGGCGACACGTCGTCCACCATCGGCGAACCGCTCTTGAGCCCGCAGCCGCCCAGCAACAGCACCGGCACCACCGCCAGCAGAAGTCTCTTCCTCACCGCTCCTCCAGCCCGCGCGGCGTCAGCGCCAGTTCGGCCAACGAGGCCAGCCAGTCCACCAGCAGCGCCAGCACCACTGTCAGCACCGAGCCGATGATCAGTACCGGCATCCGCTGCGTCTGGATCCCCGAGGTGATCAGGTCGCCCAGCCCGCCGCCCCCGCCGAACGTCGCCAGCGTCGCCGTGCCGACGTTCAGGACCAGGGCCGTTCGGACGCCCGCCAGGATCAGCGGCACCGCGAGCGGCAGCTCCACCTTCAGCAGGACGCCCCGCCCGGACATCCCCATGCCGCGCGCCGCCTCGATCATGTTCGGCTCGATCGCCCGCAGACCCGCCACCGTGTTGGAGAGGACCGGCAGCACCGCGTAGATCACGATGCCGATGATCGCCGTGCGCGGGCCGATGCCCAGCCAGATCACCAGCAGCGCCAGCAGACCGATCGCCGGGGTCGCCTGCCCGACGTTGGCCAGCGCCGTGAACGCCGGGGCGGCCTTCCGCAGCCGCCGCCGGGTCAGCGCGATACCGAGCGGGATCGCGATGATCAGCACCCAGAACGTCGAGATCGCCGTCAGCCGCACGTGCTGCCACCAGCGCAGTTGCACATTGCCGCCGGAGAGGGAGTTCTCCGCGATCGAGTCCAGATGGATGTTGGTGATCCAGACGTACGTGATGACCAGGATGACGGCCAGCACCGCCGGCAGGACCACCAGCTTCCGCCAGGTGATCCGGCGCTCCGGCGCGGCCGGGGCGGGGGAGGGGTCGCTCTCCTCGTCGTGGAACGCGTGGCCCTTGACGTCGTGTTCGCCCGGCGGCCGGGTCGGGGCGGCCGGGCCCTTGCCGGAGCCTGACTGGTGGCTGGGGCTCATGCTCCGCCGCCACCCCCCTCCAGCTCCTGCTCCGTCTGGTGGACACGCTGCTCCTCCAGCTGGTGCTGGTGCTCCATCGCGGTCAGCCGGTCGGCCTCCAGCAGCTCCTGCACGTTGTCCATCAGCGTCTTCATGTCGACGACCCCGATGAACTCGCCGCGCCGCCCGGTCACCGCCACCCGGCCCCCGCTGTCGGTGAGCACCGCCTCCAGCGCGTCGTGCAGCGTGGCGTCCCGGGTCACCGTGTCGTGCACCAGCTGCCCGGCCCGCGCCAGCGAACCGCGCGCCCGCATCAGGTCGCCGCGCCGCAGCCACTTGTACGGGCGGTTCCTCCGGTCCAGCATCAGCAGCTCGTTGTGCGGGCCGTTGCGCAGCTTGTTGAAGATCGTCTGGAGCGGGTCCTCGACCGTCACCGTCGGGAAGTCCGCGATGCCCACATCCCGTACGCGGGTGAGATTGAGGCGCTTGAGGGCCGCGCCCGCGCCGACGAAACCCGAGACGAAGTCGTCCGTCGGGTTGGTCAGGATCGCCTCGGGGGTGTCGAACTGCGCGATGTGCGACCGCTCCCGCAGCACCGCGATCCGGTCGCCCAGCTTGATCGCCTCGTCGAAGTCGTGGGTGACGAACACGATCGTCTTGTGCAGCTCGTGCTGGAGCCGGATCAGCTCGTCCTGGAGGTGGTCGCGGGTGATCGGGTCGACCGCCCCGAACGGCTCGTCCATGAGGAGGACCGGAGGGTCGGCGGCGAGCGCCCGCGCCACGCCCACCCGCTGCTGCTGCCCGCCGGAGAGCTGACGCGGATAGCGGCCGTGGAACTCGCGCGGGTCCAGACCCACCAGGTCGAGCATCTCCTCCACCCGGTCCTTCACCCGGGACTTGGACCAGCCGACCATCTTCGGCACCAGGGCGATGTTGTCCGCGACCGTCATGTGCGGGAAGAGCCCGGAGGACTGGATCGCGTAACCGATCTTCCGGCGCAGCTTCACCGGGTCGATGTCCGTGACGTCCTCGTCGCCGATCCGGATCCGGCCCGAGGTCGGCTCGATCAGCCGGTTGATCATCTTCAGGGTGGTGGACTTCCCGCAGCCGGACGGGCCGACGAAGATCACCGTCTCGCCGGCCTTGATCTCCATGGAGACGTTGTCGACGGCCGGGTTCGGGTTGCCCGGGTACCTCTTGGTGAGGTTCTCCAGCTGGATGGTGGCCCCGGAGGCGGCCGCGGACCCCTCCTCCACAGCGACAGCGCCGGTCTCGGTCTCAGGCACGGATCCCCCTCGGGATGGTCAGCCGTCCCAGCAGGACGTACGCGGCGTCGAAGAGCAGGGCGAGGATGACGATGCCGAGCGTGCCCGCGAGCACCTGGTTGATCGCGTTGGCGCTGCCCAGGGAGGCGATGCCCCGGAAGATCTCGTTGCCGAGACCGGGCCCGGAGGCGTAGGCGGCGATCGCGGCGATGCCCATCAGCATCTGCGTGGAGACCCGGATCCCGGTCAGGATCGGCGGCCAGGCGAGCGGCAGCTCCACCCGGCACAGCCGCGCCGTGCGCGACATCCCGATGCCCGTCGCCGCGTCGACCAGCGACGGATCGACGCCCCGCAGCCCGACGATGGAGTTCCGGACGATCGGCAGCAGCCCGTACAGCGTCAGCGTGATCACGGTCGGCGCGACCCCGAGGCCGACCAGCGGGATCAGCAGACCGATCGCGGCGAGGGACGGAATGGTCAGGATCGTCGCCGTGGAGGTGATGGCCAGCGAGCCGCCCCAGCCGCTGCGATAGCTCACCACCCCGATGATCACACCCAGCACGGTGGCGATGACCATGCACTGGAAGACCGCGCTGACGTGCTGGAACGCGTCCGTCAGGAGCTGCTGGTGGCGGGTGATCAGATACTCCCAGAAGCTCACACGGCACTCCCTCGGCTCCGTCGGTGTCGCCGGGCCCCAGGGCTCAGCCGGTGTCCTCGGCCGCCTGCTCCACCAGCGGGATGATCCGCAGTGGAACCGGGTTTTCCATCACGATCGCCGTGGAGGCCCGGACAATGCCATCAAATCCGACAACCCGGTCGATCACCCGCTGAAGATCGGCGTTGGAGCGGGCGACGAGCCGGCACAGCATGTCGCCGTGCCCCGTCGTGGTGTGCAGCTCCAGCACCTCCGGTACGCCGCCCAAATGGGCCCGCACGTCGGCGCCTTGGCCCTGTTTGATCTCCAGCGTGGCGAACGCGGTGACCGGATAGCCGAGCGCCGCCGGGTCCACGTCCGGGCCGAACCCCCGGATGACGCCATTCGACTGAAGGCGGTCCAGCCGCGCCTGCACGGTCCCGCGCGCCACCCCCAGCCGCCGTGATGCTTCGAGGACGCCTATGCGCGGCTCACGTGCGAGCAGCACGATGAGCCGGCCGTCCAGATGATCGATCGCCATGGGCCCGCCTCCGGTAGTCAGCCTGTACAGATAGTCCGGCCATCATGGCCATCCGCTGCACATATTGACCAGTGGATGCGCGAACTATTGCGCACCTTGCGATGTGGGGAGAGCCTTCGAACATGACTGAGACTCTGCACACCAGCCCCGAAACCGCAGCGCAGGCCGACCGCTTCCCGGTCAAGGGAATGGACGCGGTCGTCTTCGCCGTGGGCAACGCCAAGCAGGCCGCGCACTACTACTCGACCGCCTTCGGCATGAAACTCGTGGCCTACTCCGGACCGGAGAACGGCAGCCGCGAGACCGCGAGTTACGTCCTCACCAACGGCGCCGCCCGCTTCGTCTTCACCTCCGTGATCAAGGCGTCCACCGAGTGGGGCACCTTCCTCGCCGACCACGTCGCCGCGCACGGCGACGGTGTCGTCGACCTCGCCATCGAGGTCCCGGACGCCCGTGCCGCGTACGCGTACGCCGTCGAGCACGGCGCGCGCGGCATCACCGAGCCGCACGAGGTCAAGGACGAGCACGGCACGGTCGTCCTCGCCGCCATCGCCACGTACGGCAAGACCCGCCACACCCTGGTGGAGCGCTCCGGCTACGACGGCCCCTACCTCCCCGGCTTCGCCGCGGCCAAGCCGATCGTCGAGCCGCCCGCCAAGCGGACCTTCCAGGCCATCGACCACTGCGTCGGCAACGTCGAGCTCGGCCGGATGAACGAGTGGGTCGGCTTCTACAACGAGGTCATGGGCTTCACCAACATGAAGGAGTTCGTGGGCGACGACATCGCCACCGAGTACTCCGCCCTCATGTCGAAGGTCGTCGCCGACGGCACGCTCAAGGTCAAGTTCCCGATCAACGAGCCGGCGATCGCGAAGAAGAAGTCGCAGATCGACGAGTACCTGGAGTTCTACGGCGGCGCGGGCGTCCAGCACATCGCCCTCGCCACCAACGACATCGTCTCCACGGTCCGCTCGATGCGCGCCGCCGGTGTGCAGTTCCTGGACACCCCCGACTCGTACTACGACACCCTCGGCGAGTGGGCCGGCGAGACCCGGGTGCCGGTCGAGACCCTGCGCGAGCTGAAGATCCTCGTCGACCGCGACGAGGACGGCTACCTGCTGCAGATCTTCACCAAGCCGGTCCAGGACCGGCCGACCGTCTTCTTCGAGATGATCGAGCGCCACGGCTCCATGGGCTTCGGCAAGGGCAACTTCAAGGCCCTGTTCGAGGCGATCGAGCGCGAGCAGGAGAAGCGCGGCAACCTCTGAGCCCTCCACAGACGCCACCGCGGACCGGGGCAGCACCCCGGACCGCGGTGGCGTGTGTCGTTCACGGCTTCCGCTTCACGGACTTTTCGACCCGGAGGGTGAGGCCGAGGGTGACGGGGACGTCGAAGGGGCGGTCGGCGTTTTCGACGGAGCCGGCGCCGGGGCCTCGGGCTTCTTCTCCGGCTCCGGCTCCTGCTTCTCCTTCTGCTCCGGTTCCGCCTCCCGCTTCGGCTCGGGGGCCGGCGGCGGGGGCGGGGGCGGCTGCATGTCGCCCGGCCCGCCCGGCGGCGGCTCACCCAGCGCCTCCAGCGCCTCCCGGGCCAGCGGCGCGGCGAGCGGCGAGAAGGCCGGGTTGGTGCGCACGGCCTGCTCCAGATTCCGGCGCGCCGGACCGTAGTCCGCCAGCGCCCGCTGGATCACGCCGAGGTGGTAGGCGTACGAGGCGTTCCGCACGCCCGTGTCGGCGGCCAGCCGCGCGTACTCCAGGCCCTCCTCGGACTTCCCCGCCCGGTGCAGCGCCCAGCCCAGCGCGTCCGCCACCGCGGCGCTGCGGTGCTGCCCCCGCCACTGGGCCCGCAGCAGCCCCACCGCCGTCTCCGGGTCCCCGTGGTCGGCCTCGAACCGGGCCAGCACCAGGGACTCGTCGACCCCGTCCTTCTTCGCCGCGGCCACCATCTCCCGCACCTTCGCGTACTGGGTGCGGGCGTCCCCGTCCAGCCCCAGCGACTCGTACAGCTCGCCCAGCTCCAGCGCGTACTGCGGGCGCGGCAGCTGTTCCAGCGCCCGCTGGTACGCGGCCGACGCCTCGTCGGTGCGGTCCAGCGCCACCAGGGCCCGGGCCCGGCCCGCCAGCGAGGCGTGGTGACCGGCGTCCGTGCGGAGCGCCGCGTCGAACTGCGCCACCGCCTCCTCCGGCTCACCCCGCTCCCAGGCCAGCTCGCCGAGCCGGTGCAGCGCCTCGGCCTTCTCGGCGGGCTGCGTCGCCCGGTCCGCCGCCTCCCGGGCGGTGGCCAGCGCGTCCTCGCGCCAGCCGTTGCCCCGGTAGAGGTCGGAGGTACGGGCCAGGGCGGGAACACCCTTACGCAGTTCGGCGAACCTCTCCGTCGCCGAGGTCGCCGCCTTCCGGTCGCCGAGCCCGGTGTACGCGTCGATGAGGACCGGGTACACGCTCCAGGTCTTCGGCTGCTGCTTCTTCACCGTCTCCCCCCACCGCTTCGCCGCGAGGAAGTCGTGCCGGGCGTTGGCCAGGGCCGCGAGACCCACCCACGCCTCCCCGTTGCCGCGCTCGCCCGGCTGGGCCTCCAGCGACCGCTTCAGGGCCTCTTCGGCGCGGGCGTAGTACGCCGTGTCCGCCGAACGCCGCGCCCACTCCACGTACGCCGTACCGAGCGTCGCCAGGGACGGGGCGTCCTCCGGGTGGGACTCCACCCACCTCTGCCGGTCCCCGATCAGCGCCGTGAGGTCCGAGAGCGAGGCCGGGGACCCCGCGGTCGCCGCAGCCTCGGCCCGCTCGACCGGCCCCGGCTCCTTCGGCCGCCCGTCCCCGTCGTCCACCGCCACCAGCGCCCCGGCCAGCAGCACCCCGGCGGCCACCGCGCCGAACGCGGCCCGGCGCAGCGTCGTCCGCAGCGTGGGCGGCGGCGGGGGCAGCGCGGTGGCGCCTTCGGCGGGCAGCGCGTAGGGGTCCTGCGGGGACGGCTCGGGCGGCCGGCCGGAGTCCGGGCCCTGCTGCGGCATGACATCCATGGCCATCACTCTGCGTCAGTCATACGAGCACACCGCGCCTTGGGATCGCCCCCCGCTCACGGGTTCACACCATTGGCCCCGGGTGACACGCTTGGATCATGAGCGATCTCCTCGAACGGCTGCGCGCGGGACTGCCTCCCGAGGCGCTGATCACCGATCCGGACGTCACCGCGTCCTACGCCCACGACATGGCGAGCTTCTGCGAGGCCGGCACCCCGGCCGTCGTCGTGCTCCCGCGCACGGTCGAGCAGGTCCAGCACGTCATGCGCACCGCCACCGCGCTGCGCGTCCCCGTCGTCCCACAGGGCGCCCGTACCGGCCTGTCCGGCGCGGCCAACGCCTCGGACGGCTGCATCGTGCTCTCCCTGGTGAAGATGGACCGGATCCTGGAGATCAGCCCGGTCGACCGGATCGCCGTCGTCGAACCGGGCGTCGTCAACGCGGTGCTCTCACGCGCGGTGAACGAACACGGTCTGTACTACCCGCCGGACCCCTCCAGCTGGGAGACGTGCACCATCGGCGGCAACATCGGCACCGCGTCCGGCGGCCTGTGCTGCGTGAAGTACGGGGTCACCGCCGAATACGTGCTGGGCCTGGAGGTCGTCCTCGCCGACGGGCGGCTCCTGACCACCGGCCGCCGCACCGCCAAGGGCGTCGCCGGATACGACCTGACCCGGCTCTTCGTCGGCTCCGAGGGCAGCCTCGGGATCGTCGTCAAGGCCGTCCTCGCACTGAAACCGCAGCCGCCCCAGCAGCTCGTCCTCGCCGCCGAGTTCCCCTCTGCGGCCACCGCCTGTGACGCTGTGTGCCGGATCATGGAGCGCGGTCACACCCCGTCACTCCTCGAACTGATGGACCGTACGACCGTGCGTGCCGTCAACGCGCTGGCCTCCATGGGCCTGCCCGAGACCACCGAGGCGCTCCTCCTCTGCGCCTTCGACACCCCGGAACCTCTCGCCGACCTCGCCGCCGTCGGGGAGCTGTGCACCGCCGCCGGGGCCACCGAGGTGGTCCCCGCCGACAACCCCGCCGAGTCCGAACTCCTCCTCCAGGCGCGCCGCATGTCCCTCACCGCGCTGGAGACCGTCAAGTCCGCCACGATGATCGACGACGTGTGCGTACCGCGCTCCCGGCTCGGCGCGATGCTCGCGGGCACGGCGGCCATCGCCGAGGAGTACGACCTCACCATCGGCGTCTGCGCCCACGCGGGCGACGGCAACACCCACCCCGTCGTCTGCTTCGACCACCAGGACCCCGACGAGTCCCGCCGGGCCCGCGAGTCCTTCGACGCCATCATGGCGCTCGGTCTCGAACTCGGCGGAACCATCACCGGCGAACACGGCGTCGGAGTCCTCAAGAAGGAGTGGCTCGCCCGCGAACTGGGGGAGACCGGCGTCGAACTGCAGCGCTCCATCAAGGCCGCCTTCGACCCGCTCGGTCTCCTCAACCCCGGCAAGCTCTTCTGATCCCCGCTTCTTCCAGCGGCTCTCACACCTCACCGTCCTGGGACGGCGACTCGTCCGCCGCCCACGGGTCGCTCAGCCACAGGTCGTCGGCCGGCAGCGGGGCCAGCAGCTCCGCCAGCGCCTCGTCCATCCCGAGCCGGTCGCTCTCGGTGCCCGGCGGCACCACCCGCAGGGTCCGCTCCACCCAGGCGGCCACGGCGGCCGACGGCACCTCCAGCAGGGCGTTGCCGTCGGGGGAGGTGAGGGCCACGCAGATGACACTGCGGCCCGCGACCTTCGTCGGCCAGATCCGCACGTCCCCGTGCCCGCACGGCCGGAACACGCCCTCCATCAGCAGTTCCCGGGCGAACGTCCAGTGCACGGGCGACTCGGAGCCGATGTGGAAGGCGATGTGCACGGCGTACGGGTCGTTCGTGCGGTACGTCAGCCGGGCGGGTACCGGGATGGACCGCTCGGGGGACAGGACCAGCTTCAGCTCCAGCTCACGTTCCACGCTGCTCATCATCGAAATGCACGACCTTCCGGTGCTCATGGGCCGGTCCCGTGACCGTCCCGCACAAGGAGAGAGCGCCCTCCCCGCCACCTATTACGCGACTCCTGGAAAAAACTTCGGCCCGTTTCCGAAGCCGTCCCGAAACCTGTGGCGACCCGTCTCGAAAGGGGGCCCAAACAGGTGGACCGGCCCGGGGGCGGGCGGCTGTCTGATAGATGTGGACCCTTGTATTGAGGCCGTCCGCCCGCCCGGCGGGGACGGCCTGAGGCCTCGAAGAGATACGGGACCCGCTGATGAGCGCGCCAACTCCGGCACCCGGTGACGAAAGCCCCCGCGAGGGCTACTACCCCGACCCCTCCATCCCCGGCTACGTCCGGTACTGGAACGGCGCGTCCTGGGTCCCCGGTACGAGCCGGCCCGCGCCCCGGCAGACCGCACCGGCCGCGACCGCCCCCGCCCCGGCGGCCGGTGCGGGGACCGCGCCGGTCGAGGAGACCGGGCCGATCTTCTTCGACGAGGAGGACGGCCCCCAGGACAGCGCGGCGGGTGCGCCGGGGTCCGGCGCACCCGCCCCGGACCGGGCGGCGGGGCCCGCTGACGGTGCGTCGGTCTGGCAGGCGGACGCCGCACGCCAGAACGGGTTCGGCGGCGAACGCGACCGCCGGGTCGAGTGGGGCGGACCGGCGCAGGAGCCCGCGAGCCCCGACGCGGGACGCCCGTCGCCACCGGCCGACCCGAGGGCGCCGCTGGCCCAGGACCCGACCGGCGGCGCCCTGCCGGGAATGCGGGAGAGCGGCGGCCGGCCCGCCGAGGAGGACGGGGCACGCCCGCCGGCGGACGGGACGGTCACGATCCGCGCGGTGGGACCCCGTTCGAACGCGGCACGGGGCGGCGCCCCGGGGTCCGGCACCGCGGGAGCCGGTGACGGACAGCCCGGTCCGGCACCGTCGAACGCCGTTACGCCACAGGGGCCGCAGAACGTGGGCGCGGCGCGGAACAGCCTCGCGCCGGCCCCGACGCCCCGCGCCCTTCCGGCGCAGGCCCAGGCACCGGCCCACCAGGTACCGGCACAGCAAGCGCCGGCGCACCCGCAGCAGGCACACGCCCAGCAGGCGTCGGCGCAGTCCCAGCAGGCGCAGCGCGCACCGCAGGCTCAGCAGCCCCAGCCGTCGGCTTCCGCACCCGCCCCGGCTCCCGCTCCCGCCCCCGTATCCACGCCGTCCCCCGATCCCGCGCCGCCGGCGGCCCTGCACACGCCCCTGACACCCGGTCCGGGCGGCGGCTCGGCCTCCTGGGCGCAGCAGGTCCACCAACTGGCCCAGCCCGAACCGCAGCAGCAGGCCCACCAGAGCCAGGGACCGGCGGCGGGCGCGGACCAGCCCGTCGTGCCGTGGAAGCCGCCGGTCGACGACCCCTTCCAGCAACTCGCCCGCAACCAGGCCTCGGCCCGCCCCGCCGGGCTCGGCAAGCGGTTCGCCGCCCGGCTCGTCGACAACCTCGTGCTCGGCGCGGTCGTCGGGGCGGTGGCCGTCCCGCTGTCGGCCCGGGCGCTCGACCACATCGACCGGAAGATCACCGCGGCGAAGGAGACGGGAGAGACCGTCACTGTCTGGCTGCTGGACTCCACCACCGGGGCCCTGCTGGGCGCGCTGCTCGCCGCGTTCCTGCTCCTCGGCTTCCTGCTGGAGGCCCTGCCGACGGCCAAGTGGGGCCGGACCCTGGGCAAGAAGCTGTTCGGGCTCGACGTACGGGACATCGAGTCCCATGACACCCCGTCCCTGGGAGCGGCCCTGCGCCGCTGGCTCGTCTACGGCGTGCTGGGGCTGCTCGTGCTCGGTGTGGTCAACGTCCTGTGGTGCCTGTTCGACCGCCCGTGGCGCCAGTGCTGGCACGACAAGGCCGCCCGTACGTTCGTGGCGGGCTGAGCGGGCTGAGCGGGCTGAGCGGGACCGGCGAACCGCGGGGCGTCGTCCGCTTATCGGAAAGACCGGCCGGGCGGGCGGCGACATGCCGGTCTAGACTCGTATGCCGCCCCGCGTCCCCCGAACGCACCTGAGCCGTTGCGGGCCCCGGTGGTGCGGGATGCACTGCCCCCATGAGCAACGACCAGCCGACGCCCGGCCAGCCGCCCGAGGACGACGATCCGTTCCTCAAGAAGCCGCAGGAGCCCCCGCCGCCGTCCGACGGTCAGCCGTACGGCAGTGCCCCGCCGCCCCCTCCGCCGCCGCCCCCGCCGAACGATCCGTACGGCAGTGGCGCGGGGTTCGGGGCGCCCGACCCGCTCGCCGGGATGCCGCCGCTCGCCGAGCCGGGGAAGCGGATCCTGGCGCGGCTCATCGACTTCCTCATCATCTCGATCCCGCTGTACCTGATCTCGCTGCCCTGGGGCGGCGCGGTCGACGTCAACGGGGACGGCGACGACGGGTTCGGCGACGCGGTCGCCAGCGGGTACAGCGGGCACCAGCTGCTCTGGTCGATCATCGGCCTGGTCGTCTACGTCGCCTACGACACCTACTTCACCCACAAGGACGGCCGCACGCTGGGCAAGCGACTGCTGAAGCTGCGCGTCGCGATGCTCAACGACGGGCGGGTGCCGGACACCGGGGCCGCGCTGATGCGGGCGGTCGTGCTGTGGGCCCCGGCGCTGCTGTGCTGCCCGTGCCTGTGGTGGCTGATCAACATCGTGCTGATGTTCACCGACAAGCCCTACCGGCAGGGACTCCAGGACAAGGCGGCCAAGACGGTCGTCGTCGTGGCCCGCTAGGGCCCTGGCGATCCGGCTCAGCGACGCAGCGAGTGCTCGTCGGCCCGAGCGGACGGACGCGCCGCCGGGACCCGCTCCCGGGCCCCGATGCCCTCCAGGGCGTGGTGCGTTCGGGCGGCTGCGGAGGCCCGGTCGGTCGCCGTCCGCCCGGCCTCTTCCGCCGTCCCGCGGCCGGGGTGCGGCAGGCGCAGGGCGACCAGGAGGCCGAGGATCAGCGCGGTCGTGCCGACGGCGGCCACCCCCACGCCGGACTCCGTGCGGAACAGCAGCAGCAGGGCGAGCGTCGTTGCGACGACGGTGGCCGAACCGTAGGCGAACTGTGCGGCAGTCGGACGCGGCATGACGGTTTCCGTCCTCGGGACGTCGGGTGGGCGGGCGGCGTTCGGCGCGGTCGTGCGTGCCGAACGACCCTACGACGGTGGATGCCCGACCCGGACCGGTAGTAAGCGTGACCTAACACACGGTACCGGTGCACAGGGGGCGCACGGAGTCATGGCTCTCACCAACCGGATGGTTGGGCGCGCCTGTTGAACCTCCGGACCGGACGGATCCGGGCCGGTCGCCGTTCCTTTGCCGTTCCCATGCCCTTCTCATACCGTCCGTATACCGGAAGAGCGCTCCGCATAGTGCACTTGGTCTGTTCAAGTCAAGGTCTGTCTTTTCTCTCATAACTCCGATCGAATGTCGTCACTTGTGACGCGTTCACGCGCGCGGCCCTCTCCATACCCCCCTGGCCGCAGCGCGGGACGCCCGGGGAGGACTGCTTCAAGTGACCAATCAGAGACGGGCGCTTCGCGCCGCCGCCGTTGTCGTGGCCATGGCCGCGACCGCCGCGACGGCGTCGACCTTCGCCACCGCCCAGGCGCATGACGGCTCATCAGGTTCCGGTGTCTCCACCGTCGACCGCCGTGACCCGGCGCCGGCCAAGGGGCATGTCGAGCACAACCTGGAGGGCCCCTTCAGCGAGCAGCAGGCCCAGCAGCGCGAGGCCGCGCTGGAGCAGGTGCTGGCCGGCGACAAGAAGGTGGCGAACAAGAGCGGCTCCAAGGTCGTCAAGCTCGGCGACAAGAAGTACGTGGAGCTCGGCCGGGAGAAGACCGACAAGATCTTCACCATCCTGCTGGAGTTCGGCGACCAGGTCGACGACACCACGATGTACGACCCGGACGGCGACGGCCCCAAGCCGCCCGTCAAGAAGTACGGCGGCGCCCCGGGCCCGGCGCACAACAAGATCGCCAAGCCGGACCCGAAGAAGGACAACAGCACCGCCTGGAAGTCCGACTACAACCAGGAGCACTTCCAGGAGCTCTACTTCGGCGAGGGCAAGGGCGTCCACTCGCTCAAGACCTACTACGAGAAGACCTCCTCGGGCCGCTACTCGGTCGAGGGCGAGGTCTCCGACTGGGTCAAGGTCCCCTACAACGAGGCCCGTTACGGCTCCAACTACTGCGGCCAGTCCAACTGCGCCAACGTGTGGGACGCGGTCCGCGACGGCGTGAACGCCTGGGTCGCCGACCAGAAGGCCAAGGGCCGCACCGACGCCGAGATCAAGGCGAACCTCGCCGAGTACGACGAGTGGGACCGCTACGACTTCGACGGTGACGGCAACTTCAACGAGCCCGACGGCTACATCGACCACTTCCAGCTGGTCCACGCCGGCGAGGACGAGTCGGCCGGCGGCGGCGCCGAGGGCACCAACGCCATCTGGGCGCACCGCTGGTACGCGTACGGCACCAACGCCGGTGCGAGCGGCCCCGAGAACAACAAGGCCGGTGGCGCCCAGATCGGCGACACGGGCATCTGGGTCGGCGACTACACCGTCCAGCCCGAGAACGGCGGCCTGGGCGTCTTCGCCCACGAGTACGCCCACGACCTCGGTCTGCCGGACCTGTACGACACCTCCGGCGGCGGCGAGAACTCGGTCGGCTTCTGGTCCCTGATGTCGGCGGGCTCCTGGCTCGGCACGGGCAAGGGCGAGATCGGCGACCTGCCGGGCGACATGACCTCGTGGGACAAGCTCCAGCTCGGCTGGCTCGACTACGACAAGGCCAAGGCCGGCAAGACCTCGCTGCACAAGCTGGGCGTCTCGGAGTACAACACCAAGAACCCGCAGGCGCTCGTCGTCGAGCTGCCGAAGAAGGCCGTCACCACCACCGTCGTCAAGCCCGCCGAGGGCTCGAAGCAGTGGTGGAGCGACATGGGCGACGACCTGTCGAACACCCTGACCCGCTCGGTCGACCTGACCGGCAAGTCCAAGGCCACGCTGGACCTTTCGGGCTGGTACGACATCGAGGCCGACTACGACTACCTCTACACCGAGGTGTCCGACAACGGCGGCACCAGCTGGACCGCGCTCGACGGCACCGCCGACGGCAAGGCCATCCCGCGCGACGCCAGTGACAAGCCGGCCCTGACCGACGTCTCGGGCGACTACAAGAAGCTCTCCTTCTCGCTGGACGCCTACGCGGGCAAGAAGGTCGACCTCCGCTTCCGCTACCAGACGGACGGCGGCGCGGGCGGCAAGGGCTTCGCGGCCGACGCCATCACCATCACGGCCGACGGCGCCGAGCTCTTCGCGGACAACGCCGAGGGCGACGACAACGGCTGGACCGCCAAGGGCTTCTCGCGGATCGGCGAGTCCTTCACCCAGGACTACCCGCAGTACTACATCGCGGAGAACCGCCAGTACGTCTCGTACGACGAGACCCTGAAGGTCGGCCCGTACAACTTCGGCTTCGCCACCACGCGTCCGGACTGGGTCGAGCACTACGCGTACCAGACCGGTCTGCTGGTCTGGCTCTGGGACACCTCCCAGAAGGACAACAACACCTCGGTCCACCCGGGCCAGGGGCTGATCCTGCCGATCGACGCGCACGCCAAGCCGCTCAAGTGGAAGGACGGCTCGCTCCTGCGCAACAAGATCCAGCCGTTCGACGCCCCGTTCAGCTGGTACCCGAACAAGGGCTTCACGCTCCACAACGCGGACGTGCCGCTGTACATCAAGCCCAGCCTGGGCAAGCCGGTCTTCGACGACCGCAAGGGCACCTACTGGTACAAGGAGAACCCGACGGGCAGTGTCAAGGTTTCTGACACGAACACCCGCATCTCCATCGTCCACGAGCCCCTCAATGGTCGGACGATGACCGTCCTGGTCAGCCCCTCGGGCCGCTGATCAAGTAAAATCGCAGGTCAAACCATGATCGGCCGTCGCCCTCTAGCGGGCGGCGGCCGATCGTGTTTAGGTGCGTCTTGTTCACATCCTTATTGACACGACGTCTCACGGGGGAGCGTGGAGCATGGCAGGCGGAGGTTTCTGCAGGTTGCCGAACGGCACGGTGGTGGTCGCCCTGACCCTCACCAGACCGGCCGACGGCACAGGTCCCGGCGGCGGTACGGAAGCCGGGCCCGGAGCCCCGGTACGGGTGCTGGTGCACGCGGCGAACCGGGCGCGCGCCCTGACCAGGCTGCGCAATCTGGGGCTGCGGGCGGTCTATCTGCGCGGCAACGACCGGCCGCCGACGCCGGACGAGGTCACGGCGGTGCTGCACCATCCGGACGGACTGCTCTGGCGGGCCGCGCCGCAGCCGGGCCAGGCCGATGTCCGGCCGTCGGCCCTGGGGCACCAGGCGTCCCCGCCGGTGTCCTCGTGCCAGGAGCTGTGGCACCCGATCCGGGCGCTGCTGGGCCCCTCCGGGTACGCGGGACCGGCCCGCCCGGCCGCGTAGGGCTCGGACGGGCAGGGCGGGGCCGGCCGGAGAGGGGCTGGACTACGACGCGACGACGGGCGTGCCGGAGAGCTTCACGCCCGCCGTACGCAGCTCCGCCAGGGCCCGTTCCGTGGTGGCCCCGGAGACGCCCGCGGTCAGGTCGAGCAGCACGTGCGTGACGAAGCCCTCACGGGCCGCGTCCAGCGCGGTGGCCCGGACGCAGTGGTCGGTGGCGATGCCGACCACGTCGACCTCGGTGACCTCGCGGTCGCGCAGCCACTGGGCGAGGCCGGTCCCGTTCTCGTCGGAACCCTCGAACCCGCTGTACGCGGCCGAATACGCCCCCTTGTCGAACACCGTGTCGATGGCGCCGGAGGCGACGGCGGGCGCGAAGTTCGGGTGGAAGCCGACCCCCTCCGTACCGGCGACGCAGTGCACCGGCCAGGAGTCGACGTAGTCCGGGTTCGGCGAGAAGTGGTCGCCGGGGTCGATGTGGTGGTCGCGGGTGGCGACCACGTGGCGGTAGGCGGGCTGGGCGTCACCGATCAGGTCGGTGATGGCGGCGGCGACGTCGGCACCGCCCGCCACCGCGAGGCTGCCGCCCTCGCAGAAGTCGTTCTGAACGTCCACGACGATCAATGCGCGGTGCATGGCGGGTGTCCTTCGGTGGGGGCGGGAGCGGAGTGAGCGGGAATCGGGGTGGGGATCGAGCGGCGGCCCCGGGGTCCGGGGTGCGGGGTCCGGGGTCCGGGGTCTCCGGGAGGGTGCCGGGGTTCGAGCCTAGGCACTGGAACGTCACAATCAAGCCCCGTCCGCGAAACCCCCGGTTGCGGACCGGCCCGGTCCGGGTACGCCCGGCGCGGATTCGCGGACGAGCCGTGCTGTATGCCGGGTTCCGCAACCCGGCCCGTACGCCCGGCGCGGCCCCGGGCGTACGCGGATGCGCTCAGGCGTACTCGGTGGGGATCACCGGCTCTCCCCGCGACAGCTGGATCGCCGACATCGGCAGCCCGGCGCGCGCGGCCACGTGCCGCTCCCGGACCGCGTCCAGCGGCTCGCGGGCGACCACCTCGCCGCCCCGCACCAGCTCCACCAGCAGCTGCCGGCCGGCCAGCTCGTCGGGGACGGGGCCGGTGCCGATCACCTCGGCCTCGGCGACGCCGTGCTCGTCGGTCCGGCGCGCGGCCCACTTGCGACCGCCGACCGACGACTTCGCGCCGAGCGACTTCTTGGCGACCGGCACCAGCGGGGCGTCCGGCTCCGCCGAGCCGGCGCGGGCCACCAGCTTGTAGACCATCGAGCAGGTGGGGTGCCCGCTGCCGGTGACGAGCTGGGTGCCGACCCCGTACGCGTCCACCGGCGCGGCGGCCAGCGAGGCGATGGCGTACTCGTCCAGGTCCGAGGTCACGACGATCTTCGTGCCGGTAGCCCCCAGCTCGTCCAGCTGCTGCCGCACCCGGTGCGCGACCAGCAGCAGGTCCCCGGAGTCGATCCGTACGGCGCCGAGCTCGGGACCCGCGATCTCCACGGCCGCCCGGACCGCCTCGGTGACGTCGTACGTGTCGACCAGCAGCGTCGTGCCCCGGCCGAGCGAGTCCACCTGCGCCCGGAACGCGTCGCGCTCGGTGTCGTGCAGCAGGGTGAAGGCGTGCGCGCTGGTGCCGACCGTCGGGATCGCCCAGCGGAACCCCGCCGCCAGGTCGGAGGTGGCGTCGAAGCCGCCGACGTACGCGGCGCGGGCGGAGGCGACCGCGGAGAGCTCGTGGGTGCGGCGGGCGCCCATCTCGATCAGCCGGCGGCCCCCGGCGGCGGCCGACATCCGGGAGGCGGCGGCGGCGATCGCGGAGTCGTGGTTGAGGATGGAGAGGATCACCGTCTCCAGCAGCACGCACTCGGCGAAGGACCCCTCGACCCGCAGGATCGGGGAGCCGGGGAAGTAGACCTCGCCCTCCGGGTAGCCCCAGATGTCGCCGCTGAAGCGGTAGTCCGCCAGCCATTCGAGGGTCGGCTCGTCCACGATCTCCTGCTGCCGCAGGAAGCCGATCATCTCGTCGTCGAAGTGGAAGTTCTCCACCGCGTCCAGCACCCGGCCGGTGCCCGCGACGACGCCGTAGCGCCGCCCCTCGGGCAGCCGGCGGGTGAACGCCTCGAAGACCGAGTGCCGGTCGGCGGTGCCGGCCTTGAGGGCCGCCTGCACCATGGTCAGTTCGTACTGGTCGGTGAAGAGCGCGGTCGACGGAACGCCGACCCGCCGACCGAGGTCCGCTGTGTTCATGGCTGGGATGCTACCCCCTATTCGTCAAAGTGACGAGATGTGGGGTCCGTTTGTGCGCCGGGCCCGCCCGGGTGGCAGCATGGGACAGGTGAGCGTTGCTACCCCGCTAGAGATCGAACGTCCCGATTCGGCCGAGGAGACCTTCGCGGTCCCCGAGCCGGACGTCCCGTGGGTGACGCTCGTCCACAACGACCCGGTCAACCTCATGAGCTACGTGACCTACGTCTTCCAGGCCTACTTCGGCTATCCGAAGGACAAGGCCCACAAGCTCATGCTGGACGTGCACCAGAAGGGCCGCGCCGTCGTCTCCAGCGGCAGCCGCGAGGAGATGGAACGCGACGTCCAGGCCATGCACGGTTACGGGCTGTGGGCCACCCTCACCCAGGACCGCAACTAGTCACTTCTCGCAGGACCCCGCCCCGTTCGACCCACCATCGGAGAATCCATGGCCGGCCATTTCGAGGCCACCCCAGGCGGCGGCGCGGCCGTCGCGCTCGACGAGGTCGAGATCTCCATCCTGCGCTCCCTCGCCGTCCAGCTGCTGGAGCTGATCGGCCCCGGCGACCAGCCCGCCGACGGCGAGGACCCGCTCGCCGCCCTCTTCGCGGAGGGCCCCAGCAAGCCGCCCACCGACCCGGCGCTCGCCCGGCTCTTCCCCGACGCCTACGGAGGCCCCGGAGGGCCCGAGGGGTCCACCGGGGCAGTGAAGCCGGGAGAGGAGGAGGAGCTGCGCGAGCGGTCCGCCGAGTTCCGCCGGTTCACCGAGATGGACCTGCGCTCCGGCAAGCGCGACGACGCCCTCGCCGTCGTCCGTACCCTGGACGCCCTCTCGCCCGTCGCGGACGGCGGGGCCGTCCTCACCCTCACCGGCGACGAGTGCCTCAGCTGGCTCCGCTCCCTCAACGACCTGCGCCTGACCATCGGCACCCGGCTGGAGGTCTCCGACGAGGACCAGGGCGAGGAGGGCTCGCTCTACCGGCTCCCCGACACCGATCCGCGCAAGCCCATGGTGATGGCCTACCTCTGGCTCGGCGCGCTCCAGGAATCCCTGGTCGAGACGTTGATGCCGTAGGGGGTGTCTCCGGAGAACGACGGGCCCCCGCCATGCCGTGGCGGGGGCCCGTCGTTCGCTCAACGGACGCTCAGATCCGAGTAACGATCCCCCCAAGTCATTCGGGCCATTCGTTCCGAGCGGGGATTTATGTCCCCTTCTGTCTGTGGTGTGCGCCACAGAATGTCCCACGGTGTCCCGTGACGGCCGTGTTAAATCTTCACGACCGCCCGGGGACGCCACCCCTGTTTCCCGGGGGCGCTGCACACCGGCCGAACGCCGGTCGCACTCCATCCATATCCGGGGGGATCAGGACCTGATCCGCAGCCTTGTACGGCGCGGATCGGCGTGGAGAAAGGCGCACCACCATGACATCGGCGCACGTCGACGAGGGACAGGTCGACAAGGGTCAGCCCGGCGGAAACGCCGGGGACGCCGGAAGCAGTGGCGAGGGATACCAGCGCGGTCTGGGAGCTCGTCAGATTCAGATGATCGCCATCGGCGGAGCCATCGGCACCGGGCTGTTCCTCGGCGCGGGCAAGGCCATCGACCGGGCCGGGCCGAGCCTCATCCTGGCCTACGTCATCGCAGGTCTGGTCATCTTCTTCATCATGCGGGCGCTGGGCGAACTGCTCATGTACCGCCCGGTCTCGGGCTCCTTCTCGGAGTACGCCCGCGAATTCATCAGCCCGTTCTTCGGATTCGTCACCGGCTGGACGTACTGGCTGTTCTGGGTGGTCACCGGAATCACCGAAGTCACTGCCGCGGCCACCTATATGACGTACTGGTGGAACATTCCGCAGTGGCTGTCCGCCCTGGTGTTCACCGTCATCCTCTACGGCGCCAACCTGATCTCCGTGAAGCTCTTCGGTGAGCTGGAGTTCTGGTTCTCCATGGTCAAGGTCACCGCCATCCTCGGCATGATCCTGATCTGCGCGGGCGTCCTCACCGTCGGCTTCTCCGACGCCGGGGACACCGCGACCGTCTCCAACCTCTGGAACGACGGCGGGTTCTTCCCCAACGGCATCACCGGCACCCTCATGACGCTCCAGATCGTCATGTTCGCCTTCCTCGCCGTGGAGCTCGTCGGCGTCACCGCCGGGGAGTCCAAGGACCCCAAGACCGTGCTGCCCAAGGCCATCAACACCGTGCCGTGGCGCATCGCCGTCTTCTACGTCGGCGCGCTGATCATGATCCTCTCGGTCGTGCCGTGGTCCACGTTCAAGCCCGGCGTCTCCCCGTTCGTGAAGGCCTTCGAGGAGATGGGGCTCGGCATCGGCGCCGCCATCGTCAACTTCGTCGTCCTCACCGCGGCGCTCTCCTCCTGCAACTCCGGCATGTACTCCACCGGTCGCATGCTCCGCGACCTCGCCCTCAACGGCCAGGGCCCCCGCGCCTTCACCAGGCTGACGAAGAACGGCCTGCCGCTGGTGGGCACCACGTTCTCCGCCGCCCTGATGCTCGTCGGCGTGTGGATCAACTACCAGTGGCCGGGCGAGGCGTTCAACTACGTCGTCTCCTTCGCGACCATCTCCGGCATGTGGGCCTGGATCATGATCCTGATCAGCCAGATCCGCTACCGCCGCAAGGCCGACGCCGGTCTCCTGCCGCAGTCCTCGTTCAAGGCTCCGGGCGCCCCGTTCACCAGCTGGTTCGCGCTCTGCTTCATCGGCATGGTCATCGTGATGATGGCCATCGACAGGGACGCCCGGATCTCGCTCTACTGCGCACCGCTGTGGGCACTCGTCCTGTTCGTCTCCTACCGGGTGCTCCAGTCGCGCGCCCCGGAGTCGGAGAAGGCCACGACCGAGACCCGCTGAGCCGGGCTCCCGGGGCCGCCCCGGGAGCCCCACCGACCCCGAGGGCGGGCCCCACGACCACCCTCCTCCCGGACAGCCCGGCCGCCCCAAAGGCCGACGGCGTCCAGCATCCGGCCCTCTGCGTATCACCCATCGGTACGCAGGGGGCCGCATGCATATCCTGGCGCCATGCTGACCATCACCCAGACGCTCTACGACCAGATCGTCGCCCACTCCCGCGCCGACCACCCCGACGAGGCGTGCGGAGTGGTCGCGGGCCCGGCCGGGACGGACCGCCCCGAGCGCTTCATCCCGATGCTCAACGCCGCCCGCTCGCCCACGTTCTACGAGTTCGACTCCGCCGACCTCCTCAAGCTCTACCGCGAGATGGACGACCGCGACGAGGAACCCGTGATCGTCTACCACTCGCACACGGCGACCGAGGCCTACCCCTCCCGCACCGACGTCACGTACGCCAACGAGCCCGGCGCCCACTACGTCCTGGTCTCCACCGCCGACACCGACGGCTCGGGCCCCTTCCAGTTCCGCTCGTACCGCATCGTGGACGGCGAGATCACCGAGGAAGACGTGCAGGTCGTCGAGGCGTACTGAGCCCCCGGGTACCGCGCGGAGCCGCCGGACGGGTCTGGCACACTGCACCCCGAACCCATCAAGGCGGCAGGAACCAGGAAGCCGGTGCGAATCCGGCACGGTCCCGCCACTGTGACCGGGCCCCCTCCCGTACGGACTCCGAATCCGTGCCGGAGGGCGGCCCGGAAGCCAGGAACTGGCCCGCCGCCTTCTCGCACCGACCAGGGGACGCGGAAATCCCCCGGAGAGGCCCCGCCATGTCCCGGCGCACCCCCGCGCTCATAGCCGCCGCCGTGCTGCTCCCGCTCGCCCTCACCGCCTGCTCCACCTCCTCCGACGGCGACGCCGCCACCGGGGACAAGGCGTCGGCGACGAGCGAAGGCTTCCCGTACACCGTCAAGAACTGCGGTGTCACCACCACGTACAAGGCCCCGCCGAAGCGCGTGGTCACCATGAACCAGCACGTCACCGAGATCATGCTGGAACTGGGCCTGAAGAAGTCCCTCGTCGGCACCGCCTACCTCGACGACCAGGTCCTGCCGAAGTACGCCAAGGACTACGCCTCCGTCCCGGTCCTCGCCAAGGAGTACCCCTCCTACGAGCAGGTCCTCGCCGCCAACCCCGACTTCGTCTACGGCGGTTACGCGAGCGCCTTCGCCGCGGGCGACGGCCGCGGCCGCGAGGCGTTCAAGAAGGCCGGCATCGAGACCCGCCTCAACACCGAGAGCTGCACCAAGGGCGACCAGCCCATGGACACCCTCTACGAGGAGATCCGCGAGGTCGGCCGCACCTTCGGCATCAGCGACCGCGCCGAGGCCTGGATCAAGCAGGCCAAGGCCGACAACGCCACCACCGCCAAGAAGCTGGCCGACCTCAAGCCCGTCTCCGTCTTCGTCTACGACAGCGGCGACAAGACCGCCTTCACCGCGGGCGGCGAGGGCATCGGCAACGAGCTGATCGAACGGGCCGGCGGCACCAACGTCTTCGCCGACCTCGACAAGCCCTTCGGTGACGCCTCCTGGGAGAACGTCGTCGACCGCAAGCCCGAAGTCATCGTGATCTACGACTACGGCGCCACCACCGTCGAACAGAAGAAGAAGCGCCTCCTCGACGACCCGGCCCTCGCCGACGTCCCCGCCATCAAGAACAAGCGCTTCGCCGTCATGCCGCTGTCCGACGCGGTCCTCGGCGTCCGCGTCCCCGCCGCCGTCGACAAGCTCGCGGCCCAGCTCCACCCGGAGGCGGTCAAGGCGGCCACCACCCCGTGACCTGCCGCGCCTCCGCTCCTCGGCGGCCGCTCGGTTACGTCCTGGTGCTCGGCGGCCTCGCCGCGCTCCTGGCCGTCGCCGTCCTCGCCGCCCTCGCGCTCGGCTCCGTCCGCATCCCGCCCGGCCAGGTGCTCGACATCCTGACCGGGCGGGCGGAGGCGAGCCCGTTCCGCACGATCGTCCTGGACGTGCGGCTGCCCCGGGTCCTGCTCGGCATCGTCGTCGGCGCCGGACTCGCCGTCATCGGCACCGTCCTCCAGGCCCTCGTCCGCAACCAGCTCGCCGACCCGTTCCTCCTCGGCGTCTCCTCCGGAGCCTCCACGGGCGCGGTCCTGGTCATCGTCCTCGGTATCGGCGCGTCCCTCGCCACCACCGTCACGATCCCCGCCGCCGCCTTCGCCGGCGCCCTGCTCTCGCTGCTGCTCGTCTACACCCTGGCGCGCGGCGGGGGCGGCATCACCACCAACCGCCTCGTCCTCGCCGGGGTCGCCGTCTCCTACGTCCTCTCCGCCCTGACCAGCCTGATCCTGGTCACCTCCGCCCGCGCCGACCACCTCCAGGAAGTCCTCTACTGGACCCTCGGCGGCCTCGGCGCCGCCCGCTGGGACATGCTCGCGCTCCCCGCGATCACCCTGGTCGCGGGCACCGCCGTCCTCCTCACCCTGGCCCGCCCGCTCGACCTGCTCCTGGTGGGGGAGGAGGGCGCGACCGTCCTCGGCCTCGACACCGCCCGCTTCCGGGCCGCCGTCTTCGTCCTCGCCTCCCTGATGACCGGGGTGCTCGTCGCGTACAGCGGGGCGATCGGCTTCGTCGGCCTGATGGTCCCGCACATGGCCCGGATGGCGGTCGGCGCCGCACACCGCGCACTCCTCCCGGTCGTGGCGCTCGGCGGCGCGGTGTTCCTCGTCCTCGCGGACCTGGCCGCCCGGACGCTCGCCGCCCCGCAGGACATCCCGGTCGGCGTGCTCACCGCGCTGACCGGCGGTCCGTTCTTCCTCTGGATGCTGCGGCGCAGGCCGGAAGGAGCACCGGCATGAGGCGCGTACGCCCCGGCCGGGGGAGCCCCGGCGCGAGGCCCGCCGGAAGGAGCGCCCGCACGGGGCCACTTCCGGTCCGGAGCGCCCGCACCACGACCGTACGCACGGCTGAGGGAGCCCGCCCATGACCACCCTGCGCACCGAAGGCCTCTCGTACGGGACCGGCGAGGGCCGCCACCTCGTCGACGCCGTCGACCTCACCGCCGCCGACGGCGAGACCGTCGGCCTCGTCGGCCCCAACGGCAGCGGCAAGACCACCCTGCTGCGCTGCGTCTACGGCACTCTGCGCCCCACCCACGGCCGGGTCCTCCTCGACGGCGACGACCTCGCCACCCTCCCCGTGAAGGCCCGCGCCCAGCGCATCGCCACCGTCCCGCAGGACGGCCACGCCGGATTCGAGCTCACCGTCGGCCAGGTCGTGGCGATGGGCCGCGCCCCGCACAAGCGGTTCTGGGAGGCGGACGGCGCGGCCGACACCGCGCTCGTCACCGAAGCCCTGGCCCGGGTCGGGATCACCGCACTCGAACCCCGTACGTTCGCCTCCCTCTCCGGCGGCGAACGCCAGCGGGCCCTGGTCGCCCGCGCCCTGGTCCAGCAGCCCTCGCTCGTCGTCCTGGACGAGCCGACCAACCACCTGGACATCCGCTACCAGCTGGAGATCCTCTCCCTGGTCCGCGAGCTGGGCACCACCAACCTCCTCGCCCTGCACGACCTCAACCTCGCCGCCTACTACTGCGACCGCCTCTACGTCCTCAAGGACGGCCGGGTCGTCGCCTCCGGCACCCCGGAGGAGGTCCTCACGGCGGAGCTGCTGGGTGAGGTGTACGGCGTCGCCGCCGAGGTCAGCGCCCACCCGAAGACCGGCGCACCCACGGTCGTCTACCTCCCGGAGGGGCCGGGCGGCCGGACTCTGCTCACATAGCGAACGCTCACCATCCACCATGTGGGATCACACTCGGGTTTCCGCACAGGGAATCGATACGATGCCCGCATGGTTCCCCATGACGTGAGCAACAAGACGCCGGGCACGCTGCTCGTCGCGCGGCTGCACGTCGACCTGTGCAGGCTGGCCAGCGCGATCTGTCCCAGCCGCAGCCTGCCCGTGAGCCGCCCGGCCTGAGCCGCGGTCCGCGCGCCCACCCAGACGCACCACCCCCCGCGCGGGGGCAGAAACGCGCGCCCCACGCCACCTCTCTCCGCTTTCGACAGGAGCCCACGCCATGGCCATCGAGGTCCGCATCCCGACCATCCTCCGCACCTACACCGACGGCGCGAAGGCCGTCGAAGGCAACGGGGACACCCTCGCCGACCTCTTCGCCGACCTGGAGAGCCGCCACACCGGCATCCGTGAGCGCATTGTCGACGGCGAACAGCTCCGCCGCTTCGTGAACGTCTACCTCAACGACGAGGACGTCCGCTTCCTCGACGGCATCTCCACCAAGCTCAGCGACGGCGACAACGTCACCATCCTCCCGGCCGTCGCCGGCGGCATGCGCTGATGCGGTACGACTCCCCGCTGGCGGCCGTGGGGAACACCCCCCTCGTCCGCCTCCCGCGGCTGTCCCCGTCCGAGGACGTCCGTATCTGGGCCAAGCTGGAGGACCGCAACCCCACGGGCTCGATCAAGGACCGCCCGGCGCTCCACATGGTCGAACAGGCCGAGAAGGACGGCCGGCTCACCCCCGGCTGCACCATCCTGGAGCCCACCAGCGGCAACACCGGCATCTCGCTCGCCATGGCGGCCAAGCTCAAGGGCTACCGCATCGTGTGCGTCATGCCGGAGAACACCTCCCAGGAACGGCGCGACCTGCTCGCCATGTGGGGAGCCGAGATCATCTCCTCCCCGGCCGCGGGCGGCTCCAACACCGCGGTGCGCGTCGCGAAGGAACTGAGCGAGGAGCACCCGGACTGGGTGATGCTCTACCAGTACGGCAACCCGGACAACGCGGGCGCGCACTACGCGACCACCGGCCCGGAGATCCTCACCGACCTCCCGTCCATCACCCACTTCGTGGCGGGCCTCGGCACCACGGGCACCCTGATGGGCGTCGGCCGCTACCTCCGCGAGAACCGCCCCGGCATCCAGATCGTCGCCGCCGAACCCCGCTACGACGACCTGGTCTACGGCCTCCGCAACCTCGACGAGGGCTTCGTCCCCGAGCTGTACGACGCCTCGGTCCTCACCACCCGCTTCTCGGTGGGCTCCGCCGACGCGGTCACCCGCACCCGTGAACTCCTCCAGCAGGAGGGCATCTTCGCGGGCGTCTCCACCGGCGCCGCGCTCCACGCGGCGATCGGCGTGGGGAAGAAAGCGGTCAAGGCGGGGGAGAGCGCGGACATCGTCTTCGTGGTGGCGGACGGCGGCTGGAAGTACCTGTCGACGGGCGTCTACACGGCGGAGACGACGGAAGCGGCGATCGAAACGCTGCAGGGCCAGCTCTGGGCGTAGGCCCGAGCTGCGCATTCCGCGCCGCCCGGGCAATCCCAGCCTGTCCGGGCAATTACAGCCCGTCCGGCGTTTGAGGACGTCTTTTCGCCCGTCAGGGACTGCCCTCCAGCGGGCCCGGGGCACCATGTCAGCCCCTCCGGCGATTGAGGAGCGGGGTCCGGGGCCCCGCCCCGAAGGGCCCCGCCCCTCACCTCGCCCCCAGCTTCCGCACGCGCTCCCACACCCCCGGGTCCACCACCCCCACCCGCCGCCGGAACGCGTCGACCCGCACCTCCCGCAGCTCATCCGTCTCCAGGAAGCTCCGCCGCCCCTGCCGGTCCCCGACCGCCCCGGCCGGCAACGCGATCACCCCGGGCCGCTCCTCGTGATGCTTGCTGGTGATCTTCGCGACCACCGCCGTACGCCCCCGGCCCCGCCCCCGTACCGAGATCACCAGACACGGCCGGTCCTTCGACCCGGGCCCGTCCTCGTACGGCACATCGGCCCACCACACCTCGCCCGCCCGCGGCCCCCGCGCATCCGACGTCGAAGGCCGCGACGGCGAAGACGGCCGCGAAGGCCGGGACGGCGGCCGGACCGACCCCGCAGGCCGACCCGACCGCCCCGGCCGCCGGGACCGCGGCCCCCGGTCCGACCGCCCCCGCCCGTCCACCACCGCGGCGACGAGCGCGAGCAGAACCACGGCGCCCAGCGCCACCCACCAGAACGTGTTCATCCCCCGACCGTACCGGCGGGGCGCCGCGCGCCCCGAGGGCCGGACCGTGGGCGCGCTTCCATCGAACCGGTGACAGAGCAGGTGAGTTCCCCCACAACGGAGGGCAGCGGAGGAGCGACGTGGAGTTTCGCGCCTTACGCTCGACGAACCGCAAAACCGATCCCGCAGGAACCACCACCAGGCTCCGGCGAAATCGCACGAACCCTCCCCGTTCCCGCGCCCCGGAGGTTCACGCTCCATGAAGCTCACCGTCGTCGGCTGCTCCGGCTCGTTCCCCTCCAAGGGGTCGGCATGCTCGAGCTACCTCGTAGAGGCCGACGGCTTCCGGCTGCTCCTCGACATGGGCAACGGCGCCCTCGGCGAGCTGCAGCGCCACGTCGGTCTCTACGACCTCGACGCGATCTTCCTCAGCCATCTGCACGCCGACCACTGCATCGACATGTGCGCGTACTTCGTCGTGCGCTACTACCCCCACGGCGGAGACCGCCCCCGCCCGCTCCCGGTCTACGGCCCCGAGGGCACCGAGCAGCGGCTGACCGCCGCCCACGGCGACACCCCCTCCGACCGGGCGATGGGCGAGGTCTTCGACTTCCACACCCTGAAGCCGGGATCCTTCGAGATCGGCCCGTTCTCGGTCCGTACGGAGAAGCTCAGCCACCCCGTCGACACCTTCGGCATCCGGGTCGAGCACGGCGGCTCCTCCCTCGCCTACTCCGGCGACACGGGGACCTGCGAGGCGCTGGAGGACCTGGCCCGGGACGTGGACCTCTTCCTCTGCGAGGCGTCGTTCGTCGACGGCAAGGAGGACATCCCCGACCTGCACCTCAACGGCCGCGAGGCCGGCGAGGCGGCGGCCCGCGCCGGAGCGCACCGGCTGGTCCTCACCCACATCCCGCCGTGGACCGACGCCGACCGCAACGCCGCCGACGCCCGCGCGGCCTACCCGGGCCCGGTGGAGCTGGCGGTCCCGGGAGCGGTGTACGAGCTCTAGGACCTGCCGCCCGCTTCCCGGGGCCGGGCGGCTCTGCGAGACTGCCCGGATGATCACGATCAGACCCGCCCGGGACGGCGACCTCGACGGCTTCCTGACGCTGGCCGCCCAGGTCGAGCAGTGGTTCGGCCCGATGGTCGAGGAGCCGGGCTTCCACCGGGCGGTGGAGGCCCACATCCGTACCGGGGCGGCGCTGATCGTCGAGGCCACGGAGCCCGCCGCCCCCTCCGCCGGGGCCTCCGGCCCGGTCGGCGGCCTGCTGTTCGGCGCCGACCCGCCCACGTACCACGTGCACTGGCTCGTCACCGCCGCACACTGCCGGGGCGCGGGCGTGGGCAGGCGGCTGATGGCCGAGGCGATGCGCCGGTACGTCAGCGGGCCCGGCACCGTCGAGGTGGTCACCTTCGGGCCCGACCACCCGGGGGCGGTGGAGAGCGGGGCCCGGGCCTTCTACGAGAAGCTCGGCTTCGCACCCGGCGAGCCCACCGACCCCGGCCCGGAGGGCGGCTCCCGCCAGATCTACCGGCTGGACGTGCCCGCTGACGTACGCGCGGTGTGAGGCGACCGCACGACGGACAGACCGAAGCCCCCGCCACCCGAGATGTTCCTCGGGCGGCGGGGGCTTCGGTGTGCTGCGGACGCGGCGGAGGCTACTTGGCCTCGGCCTTCTGGAGCTCGGCGAGCTCCTCGTCCGACTCCCGGCCCGGGGTCGGGAGGTTGAACTTGATGATCGCGAACCGGAAGATCGCGTAGTACAGCGCCGCGAAGCAGAGGCCGACCAGGACCAGCATCCAGGGCTTCGACGCGATACCCAGGTTGAGCAGGAAGTCGATCAGGCCGGCGGAGAAGCCGAAGCCGTCCTTCATGCCGAGCGCCCAGGTCAGGGCCATCGACACACCGGTCAGCACCGCGTGGACCGCGTACAGCACCGGGGCGATGAACATGAACGTGAACTCGATCGGCTCGGTCACACCGGTGACGAACGAGGTCAGCGCGAGGGAGAACATCATGCCGCCGACGACCTTGCGGCGCTCGGGGCGGGCGCAGTGGACGATCGCGAGGCAGGCCGCGGGGAGGGCGAACATCATGATCGGGAAGAAGCCGGTCATGAACTGCCCGGCGCTCGGGTCGCCCTCAAGGAAGCGGGCGATGTCGCCGTGCTTGCCGTTGTACTCGCCCGCCTGGAACCACGGGAAGGAGTTCAGCAGGTGGTGCATCCCGACCGGGATCAGGGCACGGTTGGCGACACCGAAGATGCCCGCGCCGACGGCGCCGGAGCCGACCAGCCACTCACCGAAGTTGTGCAGACCGGTGCCGAGGACCGGCCAGATCAGACCGAAGACGATACCGATCACGAGACCCGCGAAGGCGGAGAGGATCGGGACCAGGCGGCGGCCGCTGAAGAAGCCCGCCCAGTCGGGCAGCTTCGTCCGGTAGAACTTCTGGTAGAGCAGCGCCACGACGATACCCATCACGACACCGCCGAGGACACCGGCGTTGACGGGGGCGTCGTTCATCACGATCTTGCCGTCGACGACGCTGGCGACCTGGGGCAGGTTGCTGTCCGTGAAGGTGGCGAGCACCTTCTGGAAGACGAGGTAGCCGGTGACGGCGGCGAGCGCGGTCGAGCCGTCCGACTTCTTCGCGAAACCGATCGCGATGCCGACGGCGAAGAGCAGCGGCATGTTGTCGAGGAGGGCGCCACCGCCCGCGGCCATGTAGCCGGCGAGTTTCGTGATGAAGGTCGGGAACGAGTCGCGGCCCAGCATGTCGTCCTGGCCGAAGCGAACCAGGAGTGCGGCGGCCGGCAGCACGGCGACCGGCAGCATGAGGCTGCGGCCGATGCGCTGCATGACGGCCATCGCGCCGGCGCCCTTCTTCTTCTCGGCCGCGGGTGCGGTCTCAGCCGTGGTCATCAACTTCCTCCATCGGACACGGTGCCGCCCAGGTCGTTGATGCGGGGAGGCGGCGACTCGGCAGACCCTGCGGCAGAGCGCCGTGGTCTGGACCACTCAGTGGTGTAGACCAGTTTTAGCACGGTGAGGGATAGATAAGGAACCTTCAATTCCCATCTCATTCGCAGTAGCAGACTCGGCACGTTCGGTGACATGCCGAAGGCCCCCGGACCGGGCGGTCCGAGGGCCTTGCGCGCCGGGGTCAAAGCCCCGCTGTTCTGCTACTTCGTCAGATCCTTCTCGATCTCCCGCTCGATCTCCTCGGGTTCGCGCCCCGGTGTCTTGAGGTCGAACTTGGTGATCGCGAAGCGGAAGATCACGTAGTAGAGCACGGCGAAGCACGCGCCGATCGGGATGATCAGCCAGGGTTTCGTATCCAGATGCCAGTTGACGACGTAGTCGATCAACCCGGCCGAGAAGCTGAACCCCGCATGCACCCCCAGCAGCCAGGTGATGCCCATGGACGCCCCGGTGAGCACCGCGTGCACGCCGTACAGCAGCGGCGCGACGAACATGAACGAGAACTCGATCGGCTCGGTCACCCCTGTGACGAACGACGTCAGCGCCACCGAGACCATCAGGCCGCCCACCTCCTTGCGGCGCTCGGGCCGCGCGCAGTGGGTGATGGCCAGGGCCGCGGCGGGCAGACCGAACATCATGATCGGGAAGAAGCCCGAGGTGAACTGGCCGGCCGACGGGTCCCCGGCGAAGAACCGGGAGATGTCGCCCTGCACGGTCTGGCCGTCCGTTCCGGTGTACTCGCCCGCCTGGAACCAGAAGAACGTGTTCAGGAACTGGTGCATACCGATCGGGATCAGCAGCCGGTTCGCGAAGCCGAAGATCGCCGCACCCCAGGAGCCGAGGTCGATCAGCTGCTTGGAGAACCACGTCAGCCCGTCGCCCACCGGCTGCCACAGCAGCCCGAAGAGCACGCCGAGGACCACGCAGAGGAACGCCATCATGATCGGCACCAGTCGGCGCCCGTTGAAGAAGCCCAGCCAGTCGACCAGCTTGGTCCGGTGGTAGCGCTGCCAGACGACGGCGGTCAGCAGGCCGATCAGGATGCCGCCGAGCACCCCCGGGTTCTGCGGCTCACCGTCCGGCAGCTCGTCGGTGACGGTGCCGTCGATGGGGAAGGCGGTCAGCACCCCCCGGTAGACGAGGAAGCCGACGACCGCCGCCAGCGCGGTGGACCCGTCCGCCTTCTTCGCGAAGCCGATGGCGACCCCGATGCAGAAGAGCAGGGGCAGGCCGAGCTCGCCGTCGAGGATCGCGCCGCCGCCGTTGAGCAGGACCTTCGAGGTCTTGTCCCAGAACGCGCCGTCCAGGTAGGAGCTGAACAGGTTGCCGAGGCTGACGAGCAGACCGGCGGCGGGGAGGACGGCCACCGGGAGCTGAAGACTCCGCCCGACCTTCTGCAGGCCCTGGACCGGTCCGTTCCACCATTTCTGCTGCGGTGCCGCAGCGGCGTTCGAACTCATGGGCGTCCTCCCGGAACACTTCACGTTTGGCGGTCGTTGCAAACTGGTGTAGACCAGTTGCGTCACGGTCCGGGCCCCGCCCCGAAGGCAGGGGGCCGGTGATCGTCATCTTTCGGGATCGTCCGGTTACCCGCCCGCGAAGTTGGGCCAACCGTGCGTTACCGTGACGAAACGGACCCGCAGCGGGCGGCCGTCTGCGCGTGAAACAGGGAGAAGGACATGGCCACCAAGGCTGAGAAGATCGTCGCCGGGCTCGGCGGCATCGACAACATCGACGAGATCGAAGGCTGCATCACCCGCCTCCGCACCGAGGTCCACGACCCCGAGAAGGTCGACGAGGCCGCGCTCAAGGCCGCCGGCGCCCACGGTGTCGTGAAGATGGGCACCGCGATCCAGGTCGTCATCGGCACCGACGCGGACCCCATCGCCGCCGACATCGAAGACATGATGTGACCGGCTGACCCCACGCCGGACCCCGCGGCCCCGCCTCCGCGAGGCGCCCGCACCCGCAGGCCCCGTACCCCCACCGCAGGGGGACGGGGCCTGCGGCGTACGCGTACGGCGAAGGCCACCGGGTCCACCGCACCGCGCAGGCCCCCGTACGGCGAAGGCCACCGGGTCCACCGCACCGCGCAGGCCCCCGTACGGCGAAGGCCACCGGGTCCACCGCACCGCGCAGGCGCCCGTACGGTGACGGCCACGCCACCGCGCCCGTCACCGGATCCGCCGCACCCGAACGGAGCCACCCCCGCCAACGGATAAAGTCGGCCCCATGTCTCGCATCGACGGCCGCACCCCCGAACAGCTCCGCCCCGTCACCATCGAACGCGGCTGGAGCAAGCACGCCGAAGGCTCAGTCCTCATCTCCTTCGGCGACACCAAAGTCTTCTGCACCGCCTCCGTCACCGAAGGCGTCCCGCGCTGGCGCAAGGGCAGCGGCGAAGGCTGGGTCACCGCCGAGTACTCCATGCTGCCCCGCTCCACCAACACCCGCGGCGACCGCGAAGCCGTACGCGGCAAGATCGGCGGCCGCACCCACGAGATCAGCCGCCTCATCGGCCGTTCGCTCCGCGCCGTCATCGACTACAAGGCCCTCGGCGAGAACACCATCGTCCTGGACTGCGACGTCCTCCAGGCCGACGGAGGTACCCGCACCGCGGCCATCACCGGCGCGTACGTCGCCCTCGCCGACGCCGTCACCTGGGCCCAGGGCAAGAAGATCGTCAAGGCCGGCCGCAAGCCGCTCACCGACACCGTCGCCGCCATCAGCGTCGGCATCGTCGACGGCACCCCGCTCCTCGACCTCTGCTACGAGGAGGACGTCCGGGCCGAGACCGACATGAACGTCGTCTGCACCGGCGACGGCCGCTTCGTCGAGGTCCAGGGCACCGCCGAGGGCGCCCCCTTCGACCGCAAGGAGCTGGGCTCCCTCCTGGACCTGGCCACCGCGGGCTGCGTCGACCTCGCCGCACTCCAGCGTGACGCACTCGCAACCACGCAGAACGCGTAGCGACTCGCCCTCCCCGGGTAAAGAAGCAACCAAATACGCACCACAGAGCGTCGTTACGGATGCGGGCGCACGGGTCGAACCGTGCGTCCGTCCACGTACCGACCCCCGGGGAGGGACCCGCACCATGGCTTCGCGCCGCCACCAACGCCTCGCACTCGCCACCGCCGCCACCCTGCTGACGCTGACCACGGCAGTGGGCTGCGCCGGCCTCGACAAGGCGCTCGACTGCGTCCGCACCGCCGACGCCATCGCCACCAGCGTCAGCAACCTCCAGCAGGCCGTCTCCAACGCCTCCGAGGACATCACCCAGGCCTCCGAGTCCCTGGACGAGATCGACCGCGAGCTGAAGAAGCTCGACGACACCACGGACAACGCCGACCTCTCCAAGGCCGTCGACGACCTCCAGAAGGGCGTCACGGAGGTCCGCAAGTCCATCGAGGCGGGCGACGCCACCCCCGACGTGACCCCGGTGACGGACGCGGCGACGGAGATCGGCAAGGTCTGCAGCCCGTAGGCCGAGCCACCCCGGGCCGGCGGAAGTGCCGGCCCGGCGACAATGGCCCCATGAAGCGCCTGATCCTTGCCACCCGCAACGCCGGGAAAATCACCGAACTGCACGCCATCCTCGCCGACGCGGGACTCGACCTCGACCTCGTCGGCGCGGACGCGTACCCCGACATCCCCGACGTCAAGGAGACCGGCGTCACGTTCGCCGAGAACGCACTCCTCAAGGCCCACGCCCTTGCCCGCGCCACGGGCCACCCGGCCGTCGCCGACGACTCCGGCCTCTGCGTGGACGTCCTCGGCGGCGCCCCCGGCATCTTCTCGGCCCGCTGGTCCGGCACCCACGGCGACGACCAGGCCAACCTCGACCTGCTCCTGGCCCAACTCGGCGACATCGACACCCCTCACCGGGGCGCCTACTTCGCCTGCGCCGCGGCCCTGGCCCTCCCCGACGGCACGGAACGCGTGGTCGAGGGCCGCCTCAACGGCATCCTCCGCCCCACCCCGTCCGGCACCAACGGCTTCGGCTACGACCCGATCCTCCAGCCGGAGGGCGAGACCCGTACCTGCGCGGAGCTGACCCCGGCGGAGAAGAACGCGATCAGCCACCGGGGGAAGGCGTTCCGGGCGTTGGTGCCGGTGGTGCGGGAGCTGGTGGGCTAGCCGGAGTGCACCGGACGAGAACGGCCTGCAAATCGATCCTTCGATTTGCAGGCCGTATACGTGCGGCGGAAGGGATTCGAACCCTCAAGCCGTTTCACGGGCCACAGATCCTAAGTCTGCTGTGTCGCCAGTTGCACCACCGCCGCCAGACGCATGTCATCGTACCGGGCGAGGCTGCTCGGCCTGAGCGAGAGTTCCCCGGCGCGTGACTCTGCGTGCGCCCCCTCGGCACCAGGTAGCCGTGACGGCATGGCAGTTCGGGCAGAGCAGCCGGAGGTTCTCGGCCCGGTCGTCGCTCCAGTCGCCGTTGATGTGGTCGACCTCCAGAGTGATGGGCGATCCGCGCCAGACCGGCCCGGTTCCGCACTCGTCGCACTGCTCGGCCACGCCGATCTCACGCAAGGCCCGGCGGAGCAGCACCGTCCTCGTGCGATGGGTGCCGACGTGTTTCACCAGTACCTGCTCGGGGCGTCTGGCGGGGGTCGGGCCCGGCCTGCCACGCTGGTGCGCCTGACCGAGGAAGTGCGCGGTCGACAGGGACTCCTCGGCGATCCACTGCCGCAGAAGCTTGCGTTGCTGCCCGTTCTCGGGGCGTCCGAGTCTGCGGAGCAGCTCCGCGACGGAGCGTGAGGCCGTGACCGCCTCGCGGAGCGTGTCCCGTGACGGGCGTGAGGCGGCGGTGTGCGAGCCGCAGTGTCTGAAGTGCGAGACATCGATCCCGAAGTGGGTGAACCGCCTCAGCAGATGACGGTGGAGCTTCGCGTAGGGGCGAGTACCCAGGAACACGACGACCTCGTCGAGGTCCGAACAGCATGCCGCGGCTTCGGCCAGCCGCTCGCGGGTGTACTGCTGTCTCTCGTTCATCTGCCGCCACCATGCCCGGCGCGACGCCCCTTGCCGCGGCCACGATACGTGTCCGTCGCCGAGTGGCAGTTGGGGCAGAGGAGCCGAAGATTCTCCGGACGGTTGTCGCTCCACCTGCCGTTGATGTGGTCGACCTCCAGCGGGAGCGGCCGATCACGCCAGAGAGGTTCCGTTCCACAGAGGGCACAGCGTTCCGCGACACCGAGCGCGGCCATGGCGGTCTTGAGACGGGAGCTGGAAATACGGCGAGGGTGCGGTGAGCAGTCGTCCACCAGCAGCTTTTCGGGCGGAAGGCGACGCTTCGTCTTCCCGGCACGCGAGGGCGGGGCGAAGTGTGAGGTGTCGATGCCGTACGCCTTGATGCGCCTGCTGATGTTGCTGTGGTGGCCCCCGACAGCCTCCAGGCCGAGGCGCCGCAACACGTCGTAGACGCTGGTCGACAGGGCGACCACGGGCGCCAGCACTTCTCTGGTCCAGCGAGTGCCCTCGCGCTCGAAGTGTTCCGTGGCTATGCCCATCTTCCGCATGCGGTCACGGACATACCGCCGCGTCGGACTCTTCGGGTCGACCCCGAGCTTCGTCAACGCCTCAGAAAGTGTCCGCGACGACGCTGCCGCCTCCGCCAGCCGCTCCCGCGTGTACGGGCTGTTCCCCATGCCCCTGCCCCCTCCGGTCCCGGCCGCATGTTCGCAGCCTCGTACGGAGTAACGACCCGTTTATCGGATGGTCACGTCCGCAATCCGGAGAGGGCGCACGGCGGAGGGCGCACGAAGCAGCAGCCCTCAGAACTTCGGATCCGGCGCCTGTGCCTGGACCAGTTCCGCTGCCTCCTCGTCCGTCTCCACCGACGGCGGGGAGCCGATCAGCGGCTGCTGGGCGGTCTCCTTCATGCAGGCCACCGCGATCACGCCGACCAGGGCCGCCGCCATCGCGTAGTACGCCGGCATCAGGTTGGAGCCGGTCCAGCTGATCAGGGCCGTGATCACCAGCGGGGTCGTGCCGCCGAAGATCGACGCGGAGAGGTTGTAGCCGACGGAGAGGGAGCCGTAGCGGACGTTCGTCGGGAACAGGGCCGGGAGGGCGGCCGACATCGTGCCGAGCATGCAGACCAGCGAGAGGCCCAGCATCAGCATGCCGATCGTGATCGGGAGGATGCCGTCGACCCGGATGAGGAGGAAGGCGGGGAGGGAGAGGACGAGGAAGCCCAGCATCCCGGTCATCAGCAGCGGCTTGCGGCCGAAGCGGTCGGAGAGCTTGCCGACCTGGGCGATGAGCGTCATCAGGAACACCATCACCGCCAGCAGGATCAGCAGCCCGTGCGTCTCGCTGTAGCCCAGTTCGTCGGAGAGGTACGTCGGCATGTACGACAGCAGCATGTAGTCGGTGATGTTGTACGCGCCGACCAGGCAGATGCAGAGGATCAGCGTCGGCCAGTACTGCCGGAAGATCTTCGCCAGGTCGCCCTTGGCCGTGGCCTCGACGCCGTCCGCCGCCTCGCTCGCGTGCGCCGTGCCACCCTCCAGCTTCTGGAAGGCCGGGGTCTCGTCCAGCTTCAGTCGCAGGTAGAGGCCGACCAGGCCCAGCGGGCCCGCGACGAGGAACGGGATCCGCCACCCCCAGGCCTCCATCTGGGCGTCGGTGAGGAGGGCGTACAGGGCCGTCACCAGGCCCGCCGCGCCGACGTAGCCGGCCAGGGTGCCGAACTCCAGGAAACTGCCGAAGAAGCCGCGCCGCTTGTCGGGGGCGTACTCCGCGATGAACGTCGAGGCGCCGCCGTACTCCCCGCCCGTCGAGAAGCCCTGGAGCATCCGGAAGAAGATCAGCAGGACCGCGGCCCAGACGCCGATCGTGTCGTGGGAGGGGATCAGGCCGATTGCGAACGTGCCGACCGCCATCAGGATCATCGTCAGCGCGAGGACCTTCTTGCGGCCGACCTTGTCCCCCATCGGGCCGAAGAACATCCCGCCGAGCGGCCGCACCAGGAAGGCCACCGCGAACGTCGCGAAGGAGGACAGCAGCTGGGTCGTGTCGTTCCCGGACGGGAAGAAGACGTGGCCGATGGTCACGGCCAGGTAGGAGTAGATCCCGAAGTCGAACCACTCCATGGCGTTACCCAGGGAGGCGGCCTTCACGGCCCGCTTCACCGCTGCGTCGTCCGTGACCGTGATGTCCGTCCGGCGCAGCCGCGGATTCTGGCGCTTCCGGATGGCCCGGAAGAGCGCGGGGTGGCGTTTGACCGCTGCTGGGTCGGCCGCCTGCTGGGGGTCCGGGGCCGCCATGGCCGGGGTCCTTTCCTCGAAGGGTGTTCCAGGAAAGGCTTCTGCGCAGAGTTGTCGGCCGCAAACCGACTTCATGGGTCGATGCGATCTCCCTCACACGATCTCGACACGCCGCGGTGCGTGCGGCGACGGGCCGGGACCGTGTGAGGGGAGGGTGTCCCGGGGGTGTCCCCGGCCGCCGTCAGACGCCCAGGTCCCTGATGATCTTCGCGACGTGTCCGGTCGCCTTCACGTTGTAGAACGCGTGCTCGACCTTGCCGTCCTCGTCGACGACGACGGTGGAGCGGATCACGCCCGTCACCACTTTGCCGTAGAGCTTCTTCTCGCCGAAGGCGCCGTACGCCGCCAAAGTTTCCTTCGCCGGGTCGCCCACCAGGGTGACCTTGAGGTTCTCCGTGTCGCGGAACTTCGCGAGCTTCTCCGGCTTGTCGGGCGAGACGCCGATGACGTCGTACCCGGCGTTCGCCAGGAGGTCGAGGTTGTCCGTGAAGTCGCAGGCCTGCTTGGTGCATCCGGGGGTAAGAGCGGCCGGGTAGAAGTACACGATGACCTTGCGGCCCTTGTGGTCGGCGAGCGACACCTCGTTGCCGTCGGCGTCGGGAAGGGTGAAGGCGGGAGCGGTGTCGCCGGGCTTCAGTCGCTCGCTCATGTGGTTCTCCTCGGGTGGTGCGCGGGTCGGACGGGACCGAGGGTAATAGGGGTGCCGCCGGGTGTGCGGAGGTTCGAGCTGACAGACTGTCGACGAAGGTTTCAGACGAAGGTTCAACGGACGACGACCACGGAGGCGGCGCAGTGTCGGATGCCAGGACCCCTGCGCAGATCGAGGCGGACATCATCAGCAGGCGCGAGCAGCTCGCTGTGGTGCTCGACGAGATCGGGGTGCGCGTACACCCGAAGACGATCATCGGAGATGCCAAGGCGAAGGCGGCCCAGTCCGTGGACCGGACGGCCGGCCGTGCCTTCGTCGCGGTGAACCGCTCGGTGTCGGAGGTGAAGGCCCAGTTCGTCGCGGAGGACGGCTCGCCCCGGCTGGAGCGGGTGATCCCCGCGGCGTTGCTGGTGGTCGGCGTGGTGGGGCTGCTCACCGTGTCGAAGCGCCGCCGTCGCGCATGATCCGAACCCGGGGGCGTACGGCCCGGCGCACGGCAGGTAGGTTGCGGGCGTGAGCGAGAACACCACCACCGGCGACATCACCCACGGCGCCCCGCACGACGACAAGCTGCCCATCCGGATGCTGCACGACCGCGTCCTCGTGCGGAACGACGCGTCCGAGGGCGAGCGGCGTTCCGGCGGCGGCATCCTGATCCCGGCGACGGCCGCGGTCGGCCGCCGGCTGGCCTGGGCCGTCGTCGTGGCGGTCGGGCAGAACGTGCGGACGGTGGAGCCCGGCGACCGGGTGCTGTACGACCCCGAGGACCGGGCCGAGGTCGAGGTGCGGGGCGTGGCGTACGTCCTGATGCGGGAGCGCGACCTGCACGCGGTGGCCGCCGACCGGTTCGAGGGGTCGGTGGATTCGACCGGGCTGTATCTGTAGGACCGTGCTGTTCAGGGCCTGGTGACCGGTGTCACCAGGCCCTTTCCGTATTTCTTGCTACGGTGGAACCACCCCGACGAGATGCGCCGTACCGGGTTGGCAAAGACGACGCACCCGTGAAGTTGTCCGTGTGTTCGTCGTCGGAGGTTCTGTCATGGCGTGGGTTCTGCTGGTCGTCGCCGGTCTGCTCGAAGTGGGCTGGTCGATCGGGATGAAGTACACCGAGGGGTTCACCCGGCTGTGGCCGAGTGTGTTCACCGGCCTCGGGATCGTGGCGAGCATGGTGCTGCTGTCGCATGCGGCGAAGACGCTGCCGATCGGTACGGCGTACGGCGTATGGGTCGGTATCGGCGCCGCCGGTGCGGCGATCCTGGGCATGGTCGTGCTGAACGAGCCGGTGACCGCCGCCCGGATCTTCTTCGTCTGTCTGCTGCTGGTGGCCGTGGTCGGCCTGAAGGCGACCTCGGGGCACTGAGGCTCCAGCCGACAGCCGACAGCCGACAGCCGACAGCCGACAGCCGACAGCCGACAGCCGACAGCCGACAGCCGACAGCCGTTAGTCGTTTCGGTCCGGGACGGACACCGGTCCCTCGTCCGTCCCGCCTGTCGTCCCGCCCGTCGTGTCGCCGCCTGTGGTCCCGCCCGTGCTCGTGCCGGGCGTGGGCGGGGCGCTGCCGCTCGGGGTGGTGCCGGCAGTGGCGTCGGGGCTGGTGTCGGGGTCCGAGGAGGAGGACGGGTCCGTGCCCCCGTCGGCGTTCTCGTCGACCAGGAGCTCGTCCTCCTCGTCGGACCCCGGGGCCGTCTGCAGGTCGAACTCCTGGACCGGGGACGAGCGCAGCGCCGCTTCCGTATAGGCGGCCCAGGTCTCGGCCGGTACGCCGCCGCCGTTGACGCGGGCCAGGCCGAGGGCTCCGTACAGCGGGGTCTGGGCGCCCGTGTCCGGGTTCTGGCCCATCACGGCGACGACGCTCGCGAGGTCCGGGGTGTACCCGGCGAACCAGGCGGCCCGGTCCTCCTCCGCGGTGCCGGTCTTGCCGACGGCGGGGCGGCCCACCGTCTGGGCGGCGGTGCCGGTGCCGCCCTCCACGACGCTGCGCAGGACGGCGGTGGTGGTGTCGGCGGCCTCGCGGCTGACGGCCTGTTCGGTGGTGCGTTCCGGGAGTTCGATCTCGGCGCCGTCCTTGGTGACCTTCTCGACGAGGACGTGGCCGCCGTGCCGGCCGTGGTCGGCGAGGGTGGCGTAGGCCTCGGCCATGTCGAGGACGCTGGCGTTGGCGGTGCCGAGCGCGATGGAGGGGGCGGCGGTGAGGTCGGGGGTGTCGGCGGGGATGCCGAGGGCGATCGCGGTCTCCCGGACCTTGGCGGGGCCGACGTCCTGCGCCATCTGGGCGTAGACGGAGTTGACGGACTTGTCGGTGGCGATGCGTACGGTGATGTCGCCGTAGTCGACGTCGTCCTCGTTGGCGGGGGCGTAGTCGGTGGACCCCTGCACGCCGACGACGGTGCGTTTGTTGGTGCCGTCGTAGACGGTGTTGGGCGTGATGCGCCGGCCGTCCTGGGTGGTGGAGTCGTTGACGACGGCGGAGGTGAGGACGAACGGCTTGAAGACGGAGCCGACCTGGTAGTCGCGGCGGGTCGCGTTGCTGACGTACTGCTTCGTGTAGTCGATGCCGCCGTACAGGGCGACGACCTTCCCGGTCTCCGGGACGATCGAGGCGCCGCCGACGCGGACGTTGCGGTCGGCGGCGCGGTCGCTGCTGGTCTTGGACATCACGTTGTCGGTGACGGCTTTGACGAAGGCGTCCTGCTTGGCCTTGTCGAGGGTGGTGGTGATGCGGTAGCCGCCGGTGGCGAGGGTCTTCGGGTCGAGGATGCCGCGCCGGTTCAGGTAGTCCTCGACGGCCTGGACGATGTAGCCGCGCTGCCCCGAGAGCCCGTTCGGCGGTTTGGCCTCGCCGGGGGTGGGGAACCGCGTCGTCGCCCGTTCGGCGGCGGTCAGCCAGCGTTCCTTGACCATGCCGTTGAGGACGTAGTTCCAGCGGCGCTGGGCCGCGGGCTTGCTGTCGGGGTGGGCGACGACGTCGTAGGCGCTGGGGGCGTTGAGCAGGGAGGCGAGGTATGCGCCTTCGGCGGTGGTGAGCTCCTCGACGTTCTTGCCGTAGTACGCCTGGGAGGCGGCCTGGATGCCGTAGGCGTTGCGTCCGAAGTAGCTGGTGTTGAGGTAGCCCTCGAAGATCTGGTCCTTGGTTTCCTCGCGGTTGAGCTTGACCGCGATGATGGCTTCCTTGGCCTTGCGCAGGACGGTGCGTTCCTGGCCGAGGTAGTAGTTCTTCACGTACTGCTGGGTGATCGTCGAGCCACCCTGTTTGCCCTTGCCGGTGATGGTGTTCCAGCCGGCCCGGATCATCGCCTTCACGTCCACGGCGCGGTCGTCGGAGTAGAAGTCCCGGTCCTCGGCGGCGAGCACCGCGTGCTGGACGGTCGGGGGGACCTGGGAGAGCTTGACCTTCTCCCGGTTGACGTCGCCGTCCCGGGCGATGACGCTGCCGTCGCTGTAGAGGTAGACGTTGGACTGGGCGGTGGCCGCCGCGTTGGCGGCCGGGATGTCGACGAGCCGGTAGGCGGCGAAGATCCCGGCGCCGAGGAGGACGACGAGGCCGGCGAGGGTGCCGAGGGTCATCCGCCAGGTGGGGATGGCGCGCCGCCAGCCGGTGCGCCGGGGCCGCGCCTTCCTGCCGGGCTTCCTCCCCGGCTCACCGGGCTTTCCGGGCTGCTCCCCGGAGGCTGTCGGGCGGTCGTTTCCGGGGGAGGCTCCCGCGCCCGAGGAGTCGCGGGGGGCCCAGCTCTGTGGCTCGTCGCTCATGTCGGTGGGGGCTCCTGAGACGTGGTCAGTTCTCCCATAGTGCCCGGTTCGTCAGGAAATCTGCGTTTCTTACTGTCTCGTTCCCTCCTCCGGTCGTCGGCCCGTTGCTCTCCGGCCGGAAGAAAAGAAGTCGCCGCGCCTCTCGTGCGTGTACTAGGGTCGTGCGCTTTGGTGCCAGGAGCCGGTGGCGGCGGGGGAGAGGGGGCGGCGTGCGGCTGTACGCAGTGGTGGCGGCGGGCGGGTTCCGGCGCTACGCCACCTACCGGACGGCGACGGCGGCGGGGGTGTTCACCAACACCGTCTTCGGCTTCATCATGGCGTACACCTACATCGCCCTGTGGGACGAGCGTCCGCAGCTCGGCGGCTACGACACCTCCCAGGCGCTGACGTACGTCTGGCTCGGCCAGGCCCTGTTGATGAGCAGTGCCCTGATGGGCGGCGGGTTCGAGAGCGAGCTGGTCGAGCGGATCCGTACGGGGGACATCGCCGTCGACCTCTACCGGCCGGTCGACCTCCAGCTGTGGTGGCTGGCGGCGGACCTGGGCCGGGCGGCGTTCCACCTGCTCGGGCGCGGGGTGGTGCCGATGTTCCTGGGGGCGCTCGCCTTCGACCTGGCGTTCCCCGGGTCGCTGTGGACCTGGCCGGCGTTCCTGCTGTCGGTGTTCCTGGGTGTCGTGGTCAGCTTCGCGATCCGCTATCTGGTGGCGATGTCGGCGTTCTGGCTGCTCGACGGCGCGGGAGCGATGCGGATGGCGATGCTGGCGGGGCTGTTCTTCTCCGGGATGCTGCTGCCGCTGAACCTGTTCCCCGGGCTGCTGGGCGAGGTGGCGCGGGCGCTGCCGTGGTCCTCGCTCCTCCAGGTGCCGGCCGATGTGTTCCTCGGCAAGCACACCGGATGGGGGCTGGCGCAGGCGTACGTGTTCCAGGCCGGGTGGGCCCTCGTGCTGCTCGGGGCGGGCCGTCTGCTCCAGACCGCGGCGACCAGGAGAGTGGTGGTGCAGGGTGGCTGAGCCGGTGGCGGTACGGGCCGACGGCGGGGAACGCGAGCCGGCCGGCTTCGCCTTCGAGGACCGGCCCCGGATGCTGGAAGGGGTCCGGGCGTACGGGCTGATCATGGCGATGTGGGTGCGTTCGACGATGGCGTACCGGGCGTCGTTCGCCATGACCCTGTTCGGGGACTTCGCGGTGACGGCCTTCGACTTCGTGACGATCCTGCTGATGTTCACGCACGTCGACGCGCTCGGCGGCTACTCCCTGCCGGAGATCGCTCTGCTGTACGGCCTGTCGGCGACGGCGTTCGGCGTGTGCGACCTGCTGCTGGGGTCGATGGACCGGGTCGGCGGGCGGGTGCGGGACGGGACGCTCGACACCCTGCTCGTACGCCCGGTGCCGGTCCTGGCGCAGGTGGCGGCGGACCGGTTCGCGCTGCGCCGGCTGGGCCGGATCACGCAGGGACTGCTGGTGCTCGGCTACGCGCTCGTCACGCTCGATATCGCGTGGACGCCGCTGAAGATGCTGATGCTGCCGATGACGGTGATCGGCGGGGCGGCGATCTTCGGGGCGATCTTCATCGCGGGGGCGGCGTTCCAGTTCGTCGCGCAGGACGCGTCGGAGGTGCAGAACTCCTTCACGTACGGCGGGACGACACTGCTCCAGTACCCGCCCACGGTCTTCGCGAAGGACCTGGTGCGCGGTGTGACCTTCGTGGTGCCGCTGGCCTTCGCGAGCTGGCTGCCCGCGCTGTACGTGCTGGGGCGGGAGTACCCGGTGGATCTGCCGCGGTGGGTGGCCTTCCTGTCGCCGCTGGTCGCGGCGGGTGCCTGCGGCCTGGCGGGCCTGGCATGGCGGGCGGGGCTGCGGTCCTACCGGAGCACGGGCAGTTGAGGAACCACGGGAACGACGGGAACGACGGGAACGACGGGAACGACGGGAACGACGGGAACGACGGGAACCACCGGAACCACGACAACGAACGGAACCACAGCAACCACCGGAACCACGACAACGACCGGAACCACAGCAACCACCGGAACCAGGAGCCGACCGGGCCGGACGGCACTACGCGGGAGAGCACGGACATGGCGGACGACGGGTTCATCAGCCTCGACGGCGTCGAGAAGGTCTTCGAGGTCCGCCGCCGGGCGGGCCTGCTGCGCCGGGAGCGCCACGAGGTACGGGCCGTGGACGGGATCAGCTTCCGGGTCGCGCGCGGCGAGATGGTCGGCTACATCGGCCCGAACGGGGCCGGGAAGTCGACCACGATCAAGATGCTGACGGGCATCCTCACCCCGAGCGGCGGCCGGCTGCGCGTCGCGGGCATCGACCCCTCCCGCGAACGTACGCGCCTGGCGCACCGCATCGGTGTCGTCTTCGGCCAGCGGACGACCCTGTGGTGGGACCTGCCGCTGCGCGACTCTTACCGGCTGATGCACCGCATGTACCGCATCCCCGAACGGCGTTACCGGGAGAATCTGGACCGCTGTGTCGAACTCCTGGACCTGGAAAAGCTGTTGGAGGTCCCCGTACGGCAGCTCTCGCTCGGCCAGCGGATGCGCGGAGACATCGCGGCGGCGCTGCTGCACGACCCGGAGGTGCTGTACCTGGACGAGCCGACGATCGGTCTCGACGTCGTCTCCAAGGCCAAGGTGCGCCGGTTCCTGAAGGAGTTGAACGCCGAGCGGGGGACGACGGTCCTGCTGACGACGCACGACCTCACCGACATCGAGCAGTTGTGCGGCCGGGTGATGGTGATCGACCACGGCCGTCTGATGTACGACGGTTCGCTGACGGGCCTCCACGAGGTGGGGGAGAGCGAGCGCATGCTGGTGGTGGACCTGGAGAGCGAACTCCCGCCGATCCGGCTGGAGTCGGCGGACGGTGGCGGTCAACCCGCCGTGCGTGCCGTCAAGGTGGAGGGCCCGCGCCAGTGGCTGGCGTTCCCGGCTGCCGCGTCGGCGGCCCCGCTGGTGGCGCGGATCGCCGCGGACTACCCGCTGGTGGACCTGTCGGTACGGGAGCCGGACATCGAGGCCGTGATCGCGAGGATGTACGAGTCGACCCCGTGACGGGTGCTGTGGCGCGGCGCGCGCAGGTCGTGGGCCTGCGGGTCTGTGCCGGGAACGGGTGCGTTCAATAGGCTGCGCGGTATGACAAGTGAACGTCCGGAAATGCGCGCCTCCGATGCCGAGCGTGAGCGGATCGCGGAACTGCTGCGCGAGGCCGTGGCCGAGGGCCGACTGGATATGGACGAGTTCGACCAGCGCCTGGAGACGGCCTACAAGGCCCGTACGCACGGGGAGTTGGAGCCGCTGGTCCAGGACCTGCCGGCGCCGGGTTCGGCGCTCGCTCCGGTCGGTTCGTCCGCGCCCGCCTCGCTGGGGGGCTCGGCCGCGAACTGGCCCGCGCGGATCGGCGGCCCCGCGACCTCCACGGGCGGGTTCGCCCTCTGGGGCGGCTTCAACCGGAAGGGCCGCTGGACGGTGGCCCGGAAGTTCACCGCGTTCGCGATGTGGGGCGGCGGCGAGATCGATCTGCGCGAGGCGCACTTCGAGGACCGCGAGACCGTGATCCGCTGCTTCACGATCATGGGCGGCATCCATGTGACCGCGCCGCCGGAGCTCAACATGGAGGTCCGGGGCATCGGCATCATGGGCGGCTTCGGCGAGGGCTCCAACGAGGACGGCGAGATCGCCCCCGACTCCCCGCGGGTGCGGATCACCGGCTTCGCCCTGATGGGCGGCGTCGGCGTGGACCGCAAGCGGACGAAGGCGGAGCGCCGCCGCTTGAAGGAGGCGAAGGAGGCGGAGCTGGAGGCGCGCCGCCGCCGCGAGCTGGAGGGCCCGGACGACGGCGACGGCACCGGCGGCGGCCGCAAGAAGCTCTGAGGCCCTTCGGCTCGCCTCAACGGGTCGCAGCGCGAGTCACAGCGCGTCGGACCGGGGCGTGCGGGCCCGGTCCAGTGACTTCAGGTCCACCCGGTCGCCGAGCGCGCGGTACCCGTCGTCGTTGAGGTGCAGGTGGTCGCCGGAGTCGTACGAGGCGAGGAGCCGGTTCGGCGCGGCGGGGTCGCGTACCGCCGCGTCGAAGTCGACGTACGCGTCGAAGATCTTGCCCGCCCGGATCTGCTCGTTGACCGCGTGGCGGACGGCGTCGCGCTGGGGCGTCCAGGTGGCGAAGCCCTCGAACGGGGTGAGCGTCGCGCCGACGACCCGGAGACCGCGGGCGTGCGCCCGGTCGGTGAGGGCGCGCAGGCTGTCCACGATGCGCTGGGGGTCGGCCTCCTGCGGGTACTGCTGTACGTCGTTGATGCCGAGCGCGATGACGACGGTCCGGGCCCCGGCGACCCCCAGGACGTCCCGGTCGAGCCGGTCGGTGCCCGACTGTCCCCCGGTGCCGCGGCCGACGCCCACGATCCGGTTGCCCGCGATGCCCGCGTTGGCGACCCCGTACCGGCCGCCGAGCCGGTCGGCGAGGACGTCGGGCCAGCGGGCGTTGGCGTCGGTGGTGGAGCCGCTGCCCGCGGTCAGGGAGTCCCCGAGGGCGACGACCGCGCCGACCGCCTGCTCGCTGCGGACGTCAACGGCGGTCAGGTAGCGCCAGTTGCTGGTGGTGAAGGTGCCGCGGTCGTCGATCAGGAACGAGGTCTGGTGGGTGTAGCCGTGGAAGGTGACCGGCCCGCCGCCGCGCGGGGTGCGGAAGCTGACCTGGAGGTCGGAGTCGGGGGCCACGGGGACGACGACCGGGTCGCTGACGACCCGTCCGCCCGCGGGGACGGTGACGGTGGCGGCGTTCTTGAAGGTCACCGGCCGGGTGTTGACGGTGGCCTGGTCGACGACCAGGGGGGTCGTGCCGAAGAGGTTGGACAGCGTGATGCGGGCGGCGTCCCCGCCGATGCTGGTGTGCACGACGTTGCGGACGGTGCGCCCGGGGAGCCCGCCCTCGGTGCCCGCTTCGGCGCCGACGGGCGCGGCGGTCCAGGTGGCGATCCACGAGGGGCCGGAGGCGGCGGGGTCGACCGGGTTACGGGCCGCCGCCTGGGTCTCGGCGGGCGGGAGCGGTGCCGACCGGGGGCCGGAGAGCAGCGTCGTTGCGAAGGCGACGGCGGCGGCGAGCGCGGCGGTGCCCGCCACTAGGGCGATGAGCAGGGCATACCCCTGGCGCCTTGGCATGTGCGGTGGTTCTCCTTGTGATGATCGTGCTGGTCCCATGATGCGACAGGCCGTCGGGAACTCCACATGCGGCCCAGGAGTAGGGGAGGTAGGGACAATGCGTACGTCACGGGGGCGAGGCGTACGCGGACGGGTGGAGCGGATGGAACGGACCGGATCCGGCGAGCAGGGGCAGGACGGGGACGCGGTGCGAAAGGACGCGGCGCAGGGGCCGCAGGGCCCGGAGCGCTCGGCGCTGCCGCCGGGGCGATCGGAGCCGCCTTCGGGGCGATCGGCGCGGGAGCCGAGGGCGGGTGCGGGTGCGGGTGCGGGCGCGGGCCCGCTGGCCTCGTTCGCGTACACCGCCGCCGACGAGGAGAAGCAGCGCGGCGTACGGCGCATGAAACTCACGGCGACCGGCCTCCTTCTGCTCGTCGCGCTCATTTACGTCCTGGCCACCTGGGCGAAGAACTCAGGCGTGGGGGGCTGGCCGGGCTACGTCGCAGCGGCTGCCGAGGCGGGGATGGTGGGCGCGCTGGCGGACTGGTTCGCGGTGACGGCGCTCTTCCGCCGCCCGCTGGGTCTGCCCATTCCGCACACGGCCATCATTCCCACCAAGAAGGATCAGCTAGGACAGTCCCTCGGTTCCTTCGTTGGCGAGAACTTTCTCTCCGGAGACGTCATTCGTGACCGAATTCACGCTCTGGGGGTCGGCCGGCGGCTCGGTGTGTGGCTCGCGGAGCCGGCGCACGCGGACCGGGTCACCGCCGAGCTGGCGACGGCGCTGCGCGGTGCGCTGACGGTCCTTCGGGATTCCGACGTCCAGGCGGTGGTCGGCGAGGCGATCACCCGGCGGGCGGACGCGGTGGAGGTCGGCCCGGGCCTCGGCAAGATGCTGGAGAAGGTCGTCACGGACGGCGGCCACCGCAAGGTCGTCGACCTCATCTGCGTACGGGCGCACGACTGGCTGGTGGAGCACGGCGATTCGGTGATGAACGCGGTGCAGGGCGGGGCGCCCGGCTGGACGCCGAGGTTCGTGGACAAGCGAGTGGGGGAGCGGGTCTACAAGGAGCTGCTGCGGTTCGTCACGGAGATGCGGGACATGCCGGAGCACCCGGCGCGCGGCTCGATCGACACGTTCCTCACCGACTTCGCGGCCGACCTCCAGACCGACGCCGACACCCGGGCCCGGGTGGAGCGCCTGAAGTCGGAGATCCTGGGCCGGAGCGAGGTCCAGGACGTCATCGCCTCGGCCTGGTCCTCCGTCCGCACGATGATCCTCTCGGCGGCGGAGGACGAGCGCAGCGAACTGCGACTGCGGGCGCGCGCCTCGCTGATGTCGCTGGGCGCGAGGCTGGCGAGCGACGAACGGCTCCAGGGCAAGCTGGACGGCTGGCTGGAGGACGCGGCGGTGTACGTGGTGACGACGTACCGCGCGGAGATCACCTCGCTGATCAGCGAGACGGTCGCGGGCTGGGACGCGGACCAGACCTCGAAGAAGATCGAGGCGCACATCGGCCGCGACCTCCAGTTCATCCGGATCAACGGCACGGTGGTGGGCGCGCTGGCGGGCCTGGCGATCTACACGGTGTCGCACGCGCTGGGGGGCTGAGGGGACCTCGGGGCCCCGGGTGGCCTTCGGAGTCCCGCCGCTCCGGGTGCGTGCCCGTACGGTCCTGTCGAGTCCGGTACGGGTACGCACCCGGCCTACGCGGGGGAGTTGCCGGGGAGTACGGGCTCGGGGCGGCGGGCGTTCAACGCGGCGCCGGGTTTCTTTCGGTCAGCTGTCAGACCATGTCACGCGAGGGGCGGCCCGGGACACGGCGGCGACGCCCACCGCTTCTCCTGCCACACGGCCTGGGCGGGGCTGAAGCAGGAGTCGGATACGCGGGTGGCGTGCTCCCGGTCAGGCCTTGGTGTGGAACCAGCTGGTGCAGCCGTAACTCGTGGTGCCCCTCTTGATGCAGGCACGGAATTTGATTTTGGTGTTCTCCTTGAGATTCTTCGTCTTCTTGACCTTGGAGGGCGCCGGCTTCCCCTGGGTGTTGATGTTGATGATCGTCTTGCCGTCCGAGACCACCTGCCCCACGACGTAGTAGCCGTCACTCTCCTTGTCGGTGATGTACAGCGAGTCGCCGGTCCACGAGCCGATCAGCGGATCGGCGGCCCACGTGACCGCACCGATGTTGTGCGGGTGGTGGAACAGCTGGAAGCCGCGAGTGCCGTCCTCCTTCAGTTCCTTCTTGTAGCCGATTTCCTCCCAGGTGAGCTTGGGGGCTGCCTGCGCGGTGGGCGCCGACAGGATGGAGCCGGACAGGGCGAGACCGACAACAGCTGCGACAGCGGCTGTACGGCGGCGGGCGGTCGATCGCGGCATGATGTTCCTCTTCCACTGGGTGGGTGCTCCCCACCGGGCGGGCATTTCCCCACGGTGCCGGCGGTGCGATTTCGGAGCCTAGAGGCTGGCTCGCGTTCCACCACCATGATGGGATGTCCTGGGACGACCATGCCTGTGACCTGCGCTTTCACGACTGATGGTGAGACGCTGTGGGACGTAGGACGGGATATCGTCGGTCGTCGACCGCCTTTGCCGATCGAAGCCCCCGGCTGGTCCGGTCGGGCGTCCCGGACCGGGTCCGCGAGGACGGCTCAGGTGGTCTCGGCCCGCCGGGTGACGGCCCAGGAGGCGGCGGCCACGACGCCCGCGTGGACAACATGCAACATGCCTGCGGCGTACGGGGAGATGGCGCGATACCTGCGTGATCTCCATCAGTGATCCGAGAGCCGGGGTAAGGTCTGGACCCTTCGCACGAGGGGGGTCTCATGCTGTTCCGTAACGCTGCCCGTACCGGCGGTCACCATCCGGCGCGAACGGGGCTGCGCGCAGGCGTACTTGCCGTGGTCGCGGCTGCCGCGCTGGTGTCCTGCACCCAGGCATCGGGCGGCTACGGCCCCGACGTGGACGCCGCCCGGACCGTCAACTCCGTGGAGAACGCGGACCGCGCCGAGCGGGAGGCGGGCGAGGCGGCCGAGGCGGCCGAGGCGGGTGAGACTGACCCCACCGCTGCCCCCTCACCGGGCCCGGCCCTGGTCCGCGACGCCTTCGCGACGCTCCAGGCGACGCTGGACGACACCTGCACCCCGGGCGCGGGCGACTGTGCCTACTTCCTGGGCCGGGTGACCCGGGAACTCACCGAGCTGGACGAGTCGATGCGGGCGGACACCAAGGGGCCCGGCCACTTCAAGAAGCCGCTCGCCGACATGAAGGCCCTGTTCACCAAGTTGGGCGACGACCGCTCCGAGCCGCATCTGGAGAAGCACTTCTCCGAGATCGTCGGCACCCGTGACAGCGTCAACGCCTGGATGCAGGACCACCCCGACGACTACCGCTGACCGGGCCGGCCGGGGGCATCGGGGGGCATCGGGAACCGGGAATCGGGGACGGGGAAGCGTGGACCTGTACGAGGTGCTCGGCCTGCTCGCCGCCGCGACGGCGGCGGGCTGGGTCGACGCGGTGGTCGGGGGCGGCGGGGTCCTGCTCATACCCGTGCTCCTGCTGGCCTTTCCCACGTACTCGCCCGCGGTGGCGCTGGGCACCAACAAGATCGCGGCGGTCATGGGCACGGCGACCGCCGCGTACATGTACCAGCGCCGCACGAAGCTGGACCGGAAGGTCCTGCTGCCGGCCGCCGGACTCGCGGTCCCCTTCGGCGCACTCGGCGCTCTGTCGGCGTCGAGCGTCCCCACAAGCTATTTCCGGCCGGTCATCATGGGCCTGCTGATCTCGGTGGCGCTCTTCGTGGCCTTCCGGCCGAGTTTCGGGGTCCAGCAGAGGGACCTGGTCGTCACCCCGCGCCGCCGCACGGCGGCGATCCTCATCGCGGGCGTGGGCATCGGCTTCTACGACGGAGTGTTCGGACCCGGGGTCGGCACCTTCCTCATCATCTCCTTCACCACACTCCTCGCGACCCAGTTCCTGGAGAGCGCGGCCATGGCGAAGGTGATCAACGCCTCCTCCAACCTCGGGGCGCTCGCGGTCTTCGCCTGGCAGGGCAACGTGCTGTGGGCCCTCGGCCTGGGGATGGCCGTGGGGAACATCGCGGGAGCGATGATCGGCTCGCGTACGGCGATGAAGAGGGGGTCCGGATTCGTCAGGATCGTGCTGGTCCTCGTGGTCACCGGGATGGTGGCCAAGATGGGCTTCGACCAGTTCGCTTGACGGGTTCGGCGGGTTCGAAGGGTTCGCCCGGTTCGCCTGACGGGAGTCCGCCCGACCGGCACTTAGCCGGTGCCACCGTACGCACTTGGAAGGCAGGCTAGGTAGAACGCGTGCGTGGCCGGTGTGCGTGAGCCTGTTTGCAGCATTGCTTTGCAGCAGCCCGCGTTCCAGGCTGCTTGCAGCGTGCCGGCCATGATCTGCGTGCCCAGGCCTGTTCCCCGTAGGGCCTGATCAACGACGACGTCTTCGATGACCGCGTACGGTGACGCGGATCGCGTCAGGTTCGGGATCACGTTCAGGTACGTCGTGGCCACGATGGCTCCATCGACTTCCAGCACGAACAGGTGCAAGAAGGCCGACTCGAGAATCTGCGCGAAGACGGCTGTGTCGGACCGGTCGAGCAGAACGGGTTCTTCCGGCTGCAGTTGGCGGTATGGGCGCAGAATGCACAGTAAGGCAGCGCATCACACGTCGGCGGATGAGCCTTGGCGTCGGGAAAGGGCCAGCCGGCGTCGCTCTCGGTCAATCTCGGTGACGACCACCGTGATCTTGTCGCCGACCTGGACGACATCTGATGGAGTCTTCACAGCTGTCCAGGCGAGCTCTCGCAGGTGAACCAGTCCCTCGATTCCTTCGGCGACCTGGACGAAGACGCCGAACGGGATCAGCTTGGTGACCTGGCCAGGCAGTTTCTGCCCCACCGTGATGGTGTCAGCGAATATCAGAAAAGGGTCCGGCTGTGTGGCCTTCAAGGACAGTCTGGCCTCCAGGTTCCACGTGTCGAACTGGAGAAACTCGCATGAGAGGCGCTGTCCGACCTGCACGACATCGGAGGCTGCCTCGAAATGTCGCCAGGACAGTTCAGCGAAGGAGATGAACCCGACGCCGGGGAAGACCGGATGGTCGGGTCCGTCGTCCAGTGCCACGAACACACCGAACCGTTCGATCGCTGTGACGGTGCCGGAAAGCAACTCGCCGCGGTGCAGTGATTCCAGGAATGCCCAGAGTTCTGGGTTCTCGGACGGTCCACCCATCATGCTCCCAGCCTTTCACGAGGAGCCGTGCACGGGATGGGAAGTGTGCTCATGCTGCAGTCTTGAGGGGACGTCCCCCGGCTCCCGCCGGCCGAGGCCGGCAGCATCATCGCGCGTCGATAGAGCACCGAGCTGGTGCTGCCCCGGCGCACGATCTGCTGCTGCTTCTGCGCCTCCTGGTCGGTCAGTCTGCGCACACGGACAGGCTCGGCCACCGCACCCCCAGCGGTTGGAGACGAAGGCGCCCGTTGCTGCGGCCGCCAGTAGCTCTGTCACCAGGGCGAATAGGGGCGGGGATCGGTCAGGAAGCGGGCGCGGTGACGGTGATGCGGACGACGGCGGTGGCGGCGGGAACGTCCGTGCCCTTCACGCTGACCTCGTACGTCAGCTCGTCCTCGCCGACGTACCCGTCCCGCGCGGTGTACGTCACCGTGGCCGAGGACACCGACACGGAACCGTTGCTGGGCTCGGTGTCGATGGTCAGGGTCAGCTCGGCGGGGTCGTAGGCGGCGAGCAGGCCCGCCCGCTCGCCGCTCTCCAGGGTGACGGAGTCGTTGTCCAGGACGTCCACGTCCAGGCTGTCGCCCGCGGCCACGCGCTGCTGGTCGTCCATCAGCGCCAGTGTCCGTTCGACGGCGCCTTTCCCGCCCTGGTCGCCCGTGCCGCCGCCGTCGCTCCCGCACCCCGTCAGGGCGAGGGCGAGTGCACCCACTCCCACCGACATGCGCATCCGGAGGGCTCCGCGCAAGGACCGCCGTGCCTGCTTCCTCGTCTGCATGTGTTACCCCCAAGGCCGAACCAGGTGCTGAGTGCGGTGGAGCAGCCGATGTTCGCAGCGCGTACGGGCGCACATCAGGGGCATGCGGGAAGAGAAGCGGAATTGTGATGAGAGCGTGTACAAGGCGTGGAGGGTCGTGGTCTCATGCGGCAGGCCGTCGCCGTCCCAGCAACCGGCCCTGCGCCGCCTTCAGCGCGGTGAACCCCTCCCGCGCGTAGTCGGCGAGGTCCTGGCTCGGGAACGACACGACGGACTGATGCTGGTCGAACCGCCCCTGCTCCCATCGGGCGGCCGTGATCTCGTAACCGGACACGTGGGCGCACAGCTTGAGCAGGATCGGCGGCATCTCGGATTCACGCAGCAGATCGGCGTGGGTGACGACGAGGTCGCGCATGGTCCGGATGTTCGGCAGGAAGACGGTCGTCACCCACAGCCGCCACTCGGCGAGTTCCTCCTCGGTGGGCGGATCCTCGTGGTCGAAGGGGGAGCGCCCGTCGGGGCGGACGTTGCGCTGGGCGAAGGCTTCGAAGGCGCGGCTGTTGGCCTCGGTGATGGCGAACAAGGGGCCGTAGAAGTCGCTGAGTTGCCGGTTGACCCGTGCGAGCCGCTCGCTGCGCTGGGCGAGCCGCAGCCCGTTGAGGTAGGCCGCGACGTACCCGACGAAGGCGAGGGTGATGGTGACGACCAGAGCAGGCATGGAGGAATGCTACGGACGCCGACGTGGGGGTGGTTCGGCGAACAGATCTTCGATCTGGTGATGCGTCAGAACTGTGGGATACGGTGACGAGGTCATCACGCTCAGTGCGCGCCCGCGCGCAAGGGGCGGCCCCCGGAGGTGCGCGAACACCACCCGAGGGCCTACACCCCCAGTGGATAGGACCCACCAGAAATGCTGCGTTATGTTATCGCGCCCTCTTCGGGCTGGACGAAGGCCTCGAACACGGTCGTGCGCGACCGTCGGATCAACAGCAACGCCAAGATCCTCATCCTGTACGTCCAGGGCCTCCCGGACTCCGCCACGAACCGCCCGCTCGGCGAACTGGCGCTGAAGCTGGACATGAAGGGCCGCCCGTACCAGCAGGCCAAGAAGCAACTGGTGGAGCACGGTTACGTCCACGAATGGCGGGGCCAGCGCGAGGACGGGCTGTGGGCGACGGACCAGCTGTTCACGAACACACCGCTGACGCGTGCGGAGGCGAGGGCGGTCTGGACGAGGCTGGAGCAGGACGCGGGGCGCTCTCCGGGTGTGCGGTATCCGACGGTCGGTGAACCGACTCCTCGGTCGGTCGGTGGCTATCAACCCGAGGAAGACCACGGTGATAAGACCACTCCCCACCCACCCTCCGAAGCGGAGCGGGGGCGGGAGCGGGGGCGGGGGCGGGGGCGAGGGCGGGAGCGGGCAGCGGACCCGGATCCGGACCGGGGCCCGGACCCGGAGCGCGTGGAGCCGGAGCTCGTGGACCCGGACCCGGACCGGGACCCGGACCCCGTGGAGGCGGCGCCGGACCCTGAACCGGCGGCGGTCCCGGCCGAGCCGGCCCCGGCCGAGGCGGCCCCCGAGCCGGCCCCGGCCCCGCCCCCCACCAGCCAACTGGCCAAGGCCGAACGCCTGCTGCTGTCCCTGCGCCACACGCGCCGCGATCTGCTGCTGGGCGTCAGGGAGGCCCGGACGCTGGCGGTGGAGGCCGTGAAGTGGCTGGAGGGCGGCCTGCCGGAGGGGGACCTGCGCCAGGCGCTCCTGGCCGACCCGCCGGAGGGCGGGGTGCGCTCGGCGGTCGGCTTCCTGCGCCATCGCCTGATCCAGAAGTGCCCGGTGACCCCGCTGCCGGCTCCGCCTCCGCCGCCCCCGGTCAGGGAGTTGATGGCGTGCACGGGCCCGGGGGAGGAGCATGTCTTCCGCCCGCTGGCCGACGAGGCGGAGTGCGCGGACTGCCGCAGGGCGACGGCGTACGCGAGCTGGATGGTCGACACGGACGCGTACGAGTTCCCCGAGGACATGACCTGGCGGCAACGCGTGGCGGCCGTACAAAAGGCGGACGAGCTCCGGGCCGCCGGACGCTCACCCCGGGGCGACTCACTCCAGGGCGACGCGGGCGACGACGGGCAGATGGTCGCTTCCGGTGGCGGGCAGAGTACGGATGTGGCCCACGGTGGCGGAGCGGGCCATGACCTGGTCGATCCGGGCCACCGGAAAGGCGGCGGGGAAGCTGAAGGCGAACCCGCTTTCAGCGAAGCTCAGTTGTGAGGTGAGAGGCCTCAACCCCCGGTCTTCCACAACACCGTTCAGATCCCCGAGCAGAACGACCGCCTCGACGCTCTCGCCCGCGATGGCGCGCCCCAGCAACGAGGCGCTCTCGTCCCGCCGCTGGGACGCGAGCCCGCCCACCCCCACCCGGACGGACGGCAGATGGGCGACGTACGCGGCGACATCCCCGTACGGTGAGTGGACCACGGCCCGCACGCCACGACTCCACCCTTCCTCAATGCTCGGGGGCTTGATGTCCACCACCTGCTCACCGCTGAGCGGGTGTTTGGACCAGAGCCCGACGGTGCCCCGGACGACGTGATGCGGATAGTCGGCGGCGAGGCTCTTCTCGTACACCGCCACCTGCGGATCCACCAGCTCCTCCAGCGCGACGAGATCGGCCCCGGAGCCGATCAGCGCGCGGGCGGTCCCGGCGGGATCCCGGTTCTCGTCGCTGACGTTGTGCTGTACGACGACGAGCTCCCGCCCATCACCCTCCTCACCGGGCAGGAACAGCCCGCCGAAGGTGTCCACCCACACGCCCACCGGCAGCAGCAGGGCGACGAGGGCGACGGCGGACCGCCGAACAAGGGCGACGACCAGCAGAACGACGACGAGGACGCCGCCCCAGGGAAGAAAGGACTCGATCAGACTCCCGATCCGCCCGGGCCAGTTGGGAACAAGACGATGGAACCCCAGCACTCCGCCCAGAAGGACGGCAACCCCGGCGATCACCCACCCTCGCCGGTTCCCCATACCGGGCGCCACCGCCGTCTCCGCCGGCACTGCACCAGGTTCTGCCCGCTCCGCCATGCCGTCCCATCCGATCGATCCCGCTCCACAGGACGACCGACCAGGGCGAATGGGTTCCAGCCACGGACGATAGACCTGAATTTGATCTGAGCCGCGGAAGCCGGAGACGATGTCGTTTCGGCCCGAGGAGCTCCGGAACGGGACCACGGGAAACGGGGATATCAGGGGAAACGGGGAGAATCTTACGGTGGCATGGGACGAATGGGAGCAGATCAAAGCTGATGTCGCGGCGAATGGGCCGGCGACCATGCAGCTGAACCAGGCCCCTTCCGAGGGCGGAACCTCGGGCGACCTGAAGTCGAACAGGAAGACATGGGTGTGGGTCGGGGAGGGCGTTACCGGCCTCAAGGAGGGCGTCGGCAAGTCACTGACAAAACTGGCCGATGGACAGGCCGGGCTGGGTGACACGACCGGTTCCGTGAGCGCGGCGGCGCAGAAGGAGCTCTACGACTCCTGGAAGAAGTACGTGAGCGATGTGCGTGGCCGCTGTGGAACGTTGGGCGGGCTTCTGCAGAAGGTGGGCCATGACCTGTCGAAGACCGACGAGGAAGCCTTGGCGGACCTGAAGAAACTCCAGGTGAAATACGAGGACACCAAGCCCGTCGGCGGCGAGTCGAAGGAGAAGTGAGTCAGGTCATGGACCTTGCGACGCTCAAGTCATTCAAACCGTCGGAGTGAACCGCTCCGGGTCTGATGGAGGCTCGATTCCTTGAGAGGATCGAGTCATGGCACGTCCGTCCCCTTACCCTCCCGAGCTTCGCGAGCGCGCGGTGCGCATGGTTGCGGAGATCCGTCCGAACTA
>NZ_BMRY01000016.1 GCF_014648875.1 Streptomyces parvus
GTTTCGCTTTCCAGGTTCTTCGCTTTCGCGCTTCTCCCTTTCCGGCGAGTCCGACTCTATCAGATCCTTTCGGGCCTGATTCCCAGTCAGCGGGGTTTGTCCTCCCGGCCGTTGGGCCGTTCCGACGAGTGAGACTTTAGCGGAGTCCTGGGCCCCGACGCTAATCGGGGGCGCTCTCTCGAACGCGGATTCCTCATTTCGCGCAGGCGCACGAAAAGGCATGCGACGTGATGTCGCGTGTCTTCTCGTGGTTACTGCGGAATGGCTGTCCGGGGACCGACCGGGGTCGGCGCTCACGTCGGACAACTCGGAGCACACTACGTACCCGCCGGAGGCGTGTCAACCCCCGGCGGGAGCGAGGGGTCAGCCGTTGCCGGTGGCCAGTTCGCGGCTGCGGTCGCGGGCCGCCTCCAGGGCGGCGATGAGGGCCGCCCGCACCCCGTGGTTCTCCAGCTCGCGGATCGCGCTGATCGTGGTGCCGGCCGGGCTGGTGACGGCCTCGCGGAGCTTGACCGGGTGTTCGCCGCTGTCCCGGAGCATGACGGCGGCGCCGATGGCGGCCTGGACGATGAGGTCGTGGGCCTGGGCTCGGGGCAGGCCGAGCAGGATGCCCGCGTCGGTCATGGCCTCGACCAGGAAGTAGAAGTAGGCGGGGCCGGAGCCGGAGAGGGCGGTGGCGGCGTCCTGCTGGGACTCCGGGACGCGCAGCGTCTTGCCGACGCCGCCGAAGATCTCCTCGGCGGTGGCGAGGTGCGCGCCGGTGGCGTGGCTGCCGGCCGAGATGACGGACATCCCCTCGTCGACGAGGACCGGGGTGTTGGGCATGACCCGGACGACCGGGGTGTCCGCGACGAGCCGGTCCTCGATGAACGTGGTGGTGATGCCGGCCGCCGCGCTGATGACCAGGCGGTCGGCGGTGACGTGCGGGGCGAGTTCGTCCAGGAGCTTGCCCATGTCCTGCGGCTTGACCGCGAGGATGAGGATGTCGGCGTTCTTGGCCGCCTCCGCGTTGGTGACGGACTCGACCCCGTACCGCGTGTGCAGTTCCTGGGCCCGGTCGCCGCGGCGGGTGGTCACCAGGATGTCGGCCGGTCGCCAGCCCGCCCGGATCATCCCGCTGAGCAGGGCCTCGCCGATCTTGCCGGTGCCGAGGACTGCGACTGTCTGGGTCATGTGTTCACCCTCCGGGCGGTGCTGGGCCGTACTGCGCTGTGGGCCGGGCTGTTGCTGCTGCCCGTCATCCTCGCATCGGGCTGTTCACGGCGTACGGCGGCGGAGGGTGATCGCGCCGAGGCAGAGGACCAGCAGGGCGCTTCCCGCGACCACGGCGATGTCGCGGACGAAGTCGCCGGTGATGTCGGGGTGCTGGAGGACCTGGTTCATGCCGTCGACGGCGTACGACATGGGCAGGACGTTCGAGATCGCCTCCAGGACGGGGTGCATCGCCTCGCGCGGGGTGAACAGGCCGCACAGCAGGAGCTGGGGGAAGATCACCGCCGGCATGAACTGGACCGCCTGGAACTCGGACGCGGCGAACGCGGAGACGAACAGGCCGAGCGCGGTGCCGAGCAGGGCGTCGAGCAGCGCGACCAGGAGCAGCAGCCAGGGGGAGCCGACGACGTCCAGGCCCAGCAGCCAGACGGAGACGGCCGTGGCGAGCGCCGACTGGACGACCGCGACCGCGCCGAACGCGAGGGCGTAGCCGCCGATCAGGCCGCCCTTGCCGAGCGGGAGGGAGAGGAGGCGTTCGAGGGTGCCCGTGGTGCGTTCGCGCAGGGTGGCGATCGAGGTCACCAGGAACATCGTGATGAGCGGGAAGATGCCGAGGAGGGAGGCTCCGGTCGCGTCGAAGGTGCCGGGTGCGCCGTCGAAGACGTAGCGGAGCAGGGTGATCAGCAGGACCGGGACGATCACCAGGAGCGCGATCGTGCGGGGGTCGTGGGTCAGCTGGCGCAGGACGCGGCCGGCGGTGGCGGTCATCGGGGGGCCTCCTCGGTGGTGAGGGGTGCGGCGGTCTCGTCGGCCGGATGCTCGTCGGTCGCGTGGTCCCCGGTCCGGTCCGCGTCGGCCCGGTCCGCGTCGACCAGGTGGAGGAACGCCTCCTCGACGGTGGCCGTGCCGGTGCGGTGGCGCAGGGCGTCGGGGGTGTCCTCGGCGAGGATCCGGCCGTCGCGCATCAGGAGCAGGCGGTGGCAGCGTTCGGCCTCGTCCATGACGTGGGACGAGACGAGGAGCGCGGTGCCGCGGTCGGCCAGGCGGTGGAAGAGGTTCCAGAGGTCCCGGCGGAGTACGGGATCGAGCCCGACGGTCGGTTCGTCCAGGACCAGCAGGTCCGGGGTGCCGAGGAGGGCGACTGCCAGCGAGACGCGGCTGCGCTGGCCGCCGGAGAGCGCACCGGCGAGGGCGTCGGCGCGGGTGGTCAGGTCGACGTCGTCGATGGCGCGGGCGACGGCTTCGCGGCGGGCGGCCCGGTGGGCGCGGCCCGGGTGCAGGACCGCGGCGAAGTAGTCGAGGTTCTGCCGGACGGTGAGGTCGGTGTAGACGGAGGGCGCCTGGGTGACGTAGCCGATGCGGGGGCGCAGGGCCGGGTCTCCGGCGGGGTGGCCCAGGACGTCGAGGACGCCGGTGACCTTGGCCTGGGTGCCGACCACCGCGCGCATGAGGGTGGTCTTGCCGCAGCCGGAGGGGCCGAGGAGGCCGGTGATGGAGCCGGAGGGGACGGTGAAGTCGAGGGCGCGCAGGACGGTGCGGGTGCCTCGTACGACGGTGAGGCCGCGGGCCGCGATCGCCGAGGTCGGTGGTGGGGGTGGGGGTGTGTCCGGGGCGCCGGGCTCATAATTCATCATGTGATGAATTCTTCGCCCGACGGTGCCGTCCGTCAAGAGGGGGAGGGCAGCGGAAACGCATCGGCCCGCCGACATGGTGTCGGCGGGCCGATGCGTGGGTGCGGTGTGCGGGGCTTCGGGAGCCTCAGCCGCGCTTCGGGCGCTTGCGGCCGGACGTCTTGCGGGCCGCCGGGTTGCCGGTGCGCGTCGAGCGGCGCTTCTCGAACTGGGCGCGGGCCTTCTCGTACTCGGCGCGGCGCAGCTTCTCGCCCGGGGCCTCGGTGAGCGAGCGGACGAAGTAGGCGAGGAGCGAGCCGATGAAGCCGATGGACTTCAGGCCGCGCAGGGCGTCCTCGCGGGACGGGTCCTTGGGGCGGGCGCCGAAGCCCTCCCAGGTCTTGCGGAACGCGATGGCGCTGCAGATCGAGAACATCGCGATGACCAGCACCCCGACGAAACCGCCGACCTCCGCGATCTCCAGCCCCTCGTAGGCGAAGCGCAGGACGAAGCAGGCGGCCACGGCGGCGGCCAGGGAGCCGACGGCGACGCCGGCGCGGCGGAGCCCGTAACCGCCGTCGTGGTCGACCCACGTCGTGCCGAAGAAGCGGATCGGCTCGGGCTGCGGCCCCGGGGCCGTGCCGGGCGGGGTGCCGGGGGCTGCGCTGTTCTCGCTCACGGGGCCGATTATCCCCCGCCGCCCCCGGTACCCCGGGTGGTGCCGTCAGTCGCAGCGCGGTGCGATGTAGCCGTCACGCCCCGTGTAGACGTAGGCGTCGGAGACGAACTGGCCGTTGGCGATGTTGTCCCAGAGGTTCGACGTGCCGTACGGGCCGGTGACCCGCTCCCCCGGCTTCTGGCAGTAGATCGGGATCTTCTGCCCGTACGGCAGGGTCCTGACGATGCGGTAGTCGGTGCCCGGTCCGGTGCGGACGTTGACCCGGTAGCCCGGGGCGATCGGGTAGCGGGTGCCGGACGCGGTCGTCTCGATCTCCCCCGCCGCCGACGCGTTCTCCGCGGCGGCCACTCCCTCGGCCGCCGCCCGGTCCTGCGTGTGCTCTTCAACGCCCATGCGGGCCTCCCCCGTTGAGATGTCCCGTACGCGCCTGTGCGTACGACGCGCAGGCTAGCAAGCACCGTGCCTCTCGCACGCACCATCGACTAGGCTCCGTGCGTCGCATGCGCACGAACACACGGGGGTGGGCGATGCCGCCGCTGCGAGAGCCCGGAGCGCATCCGGAAGCGGAGTTTCCGCAGTACGCCGGCGCCTACCGGCTCGAAGCCTGTCTCGGCTCGGGCGGCATGGGGGTCGTGCATCTGGCGCGCTCGGCCTCGGGGATGCAGCTCGCGGTGAAGGTCGTGCACGCGCCGTATGCGGCGGATCCCGAGTTCAGGGCGCGGTTCCGGCAGGAGGTGGCGGCCGCGCGGCGGGTGAGCGGGGCGTTCACCGCGCCCGTGGTCGACGCCGATCCGGAGGCCGACCGGCCCTGGATGGCGACCCTCTACGTGCCCGGGCCCACGCTCGCCGAGCAGGTGAAGCGGAACGGCCCGATGTCCCCCGCCGCGCTGCGCAGGCTGACCGCAGGTCTGGCCGAGGCGCTGCGGGACATCCACCGGGCGGGCGTGATCCACCGCGACCTCAAGCCGAGCAACGTGCTGCTGACCGACGGGGGCCCGAAGGTCATCGACTTCGGGATCTCGCGGCCGTACGACAGTGATCTGCGCACCGAGACCGGCAAGCTGATCGGGTCGCCGCCCTACATGGCTCCCGAGCAGTTCCAGCGGCCGCGCGAGGTGGGGCCGCCGGTCGACGTGTTCGCGCTGGGCGCCGTGATCGTCCACGCGGCGACGGGCCGGGGCCCGTTCGACTCGGACAGCCCGTACATCGTGGCGTACCAGGTGGTGCACGACCAGCCGGATCTGGGCGGGGTGCCCGAGGAGCTGGCTCCGCTGGTCGCCCGGTGCCTGGCGAAGGACCCGGCGGACCGGCCGACGCCGGACGAGGTGATGGCCGCGTTGGGGCCCCCGTCGTACGAGGCCGAGGCGTTCGTGCCGGCGCAGCGGCGGCGGGCGGTGGTCGCGGCGGCGGTGCCGGCCGTGCCGGACGGGGAGCGGGACGGTTCGGAGGAGGACACGCATGTGCGGGCCGCGCCGCCGGTCCGCCGCCGGTGGCTGCCCCGGGCCCGGCTGGTCGTGGCGGCGGCGGTGCTTCTGCTGGTGGCGGGGGCGGGGGCCGGGGCGTATGCGGTGTGGGGAGGCGGGGGTACGGGCGGTACGGAGGCGGGCCCTCCCGGGCCGGAAGCGGAGGCGGAGGCGGGCGGGCCGGAGGACCGGGGTGCCGTCGCTCCCTGGCGTACCGAGCTGCGGACCGCCGGGAACGCCACGCCCGTCTGTGCCGGGGCCGGGGCCGGGGGCGCGCTGTACTGCTCGGTGGCCGGGACCGGCACGGTCAGGATCGATCCGGCGAACGGGCGCGTGGTCTGGTCGGCCCGGTCCTCATCGGACGGGGGCGCCCATGCCCCGATCGTCTCGGGTGCGGTCGTGCTGGCCGGCGGCCCGGACGGGAAGCTGCGGGCGTTCGACCCGGTGAAGGGGAGCGCCGTCCGGGACACCTCGCTCTCCGCGGCCCCCGGGGCGGTGTTCCCGGCGGGCGACACCCTGCTGGCCGTCGCGGACGACGGGACGGTGACGGCGCTGGACGGGGCGAGCGGGGCGTCCCTGTGGAAGAAGCCGCTGGCGGGGCACGTACGGCCGGACTTCGCGCTGTACGACGGTGGGTCCGGGCTCGCCTACGCCTTCGAGCACGCGCCCTCGGGAGCGTCGACCCTCGTCACGGCGGTGGACGCGGGGAGCGGCCGGGCGTCCTGGCAGCGGCGGCTGGACGGGGTGCTGACCCCGGTCTCCACGGCCGGAGCCGGGGAGCTGGTGCTGACGGCGATGGACGAGAACTCGGACACCGCCGAGCTGGTCCGGTACGCGCCCGCGTCCGGTGTCGCCGCCCGGATCGCGCTGCCCTTCACCCTGGACGGGCCGCAGGTGGTCATGGCCGGGGATGTCGCGTACCTGCTGGGGCGGGGCGGATCGCTGCTGGCCGTCGACACTGCGGTGGCGGGCGGTGCGGAGGCGGAGCTGTGGCGGCTGGAGACCGGGGTGGGACGGGCGTCCGCTCCGGTGCTCGGGGAGGGCGGGCGTCTGTACTTCTCCGCGGCCGACGGGCGGCTGCTGGCCGTCGACACGGAGCGGGGGGCGTTGGTGGGGCAGACCCGGGCGCGGCTGAGCGGGGGGAAGCTGACGTACGCGTCGGATCTGCCTGCGCCGGTGGTGGCGGGGCGGGTGGTGGTCGGGGCGGCGCCGGACGGGTCGGTGTTCGCGGTGGACGGGGCGGCGCCGGGGGTCTGGTGAGGCCGCACCGGGGTTTCCGGGGCTCTGCCCCGGGCCCCGCTCCTCAATCGCCGGAGGGGCTTGAGTTGGTTGCCCGGAGACGCGGAAAGCGTCGGCCCCTCCGCCGGAAGTGCCGGTGGAGGGGCCGGAATGTGTCACCCGGGGGCGCCGACAAGCGGCAGGATCGTCAGCCGAGTTTCGAGATGTCCCGGACCGCGCCCCGGTCCGCGCTCGTCGCCATCGCCGCGTAGGCGCGCAGCGCGGCCGAGACCTTGCGGTCGCGGTTCTTCGGGGCGTACACCCCGTTCAGCGCCTCGCGGCGGGTGGCCAGTTCGGCGTCGTCGACGAGCAGCTCGATCGAGCGGTTCGGGATGTCGATGCGGATCCGGTCGCCGTCCTCGACCAGCGCGATCGTGCCGCCGGAGGCCGCCTCGGGCGAGGCGTGGCCGATGGAGAGGCCCGACGTACCGCCGGAGAAGCGGCCGTCGGTGACCAGCGCGCAGACCTTGCCCAGGCCCCGGCCCTTGAGGAAGGACGTGGGGTAGAGCATCTCCTGCATGCCGGGGCCGCCGCGCGGGCCCTCGTAGCGGATGACGACGACGTCGCCCGGCTGGATCTCCTTGCGGAGGATCTTGTCGACGGCCTCGTCCTGCGATTCGCAGACGACGGCGGGGCCCTCGAAGGTCCAGATCGACTCGTCGACTCCGGCGGTCTTCACGACGCAGCCGTCCACGGCGAGGTTGCCCTTGAGGACGGCGAGGCCGCCGTCCTTGGAGTAGGCGTGCTCGACGTCGCGGATGCAGCCGCCCGCCGCGTCCAGGTCGAGGGTGTCCCACCGCTCGGACTGCGAGAAGGCGGTCGCGGAGCGGACGCAGCCGGGGGCCGCGTGCCACAGCTCGACGGCCTCGGGGGACGGGGAGCCACCGCGGACGTCCCAGTCCTTCAGCCACTCGGCGAGGGTGTCGGAGTGCACCGAGTGCACGTCCTCGTTGAGCAGGCCGCCGCGGTGCAGTTCGCCGAGGAGGGCGGGGATGCCACCGGCGCGGTGGACGTCCTCCATGTAGTACGTGCCGCCGGGGGCGACGTTGGGGGCGACCTTGGCGAGGCACGGGACACGGCGCGAGACCGCGTCGATGTCGGCCAGGTCGTAGGCCAGCTCGGCCTCCTGGGCGGCGGCCAGCAGGTGCAGGATCGTGTTGGTCGAGCCGCCCATGGCGATGTCCAGCGCCATCGCGTTGTCGAACGCGGCGCGGGTGCCGATGGAGCGCGGCAGGACGGTGGCGTCGTCCTGCTCGTAGTAGCGCTTGGTGATCTCGACGATCGTGCGGCCGGCCTCCTCGTACAGCGCCTTGCGGGCGGTGTGGGTGGCCAGGACCGAGCCGTTGCCGGGGAGGGAGAGGCCGAGGGCCTCGGTCAGGCAGTTCATCGAGTTGGCGGTGAACATGCCGGAACAGCTGCCGCAGGTGGGGCAGGCGTTCTCCTCGATACGGAGGATGTCCTCGTCCGAGATGGACTCGTCGACCGCGTCGCTGATCGCGTTGACCAGGTCGAGTTTCCGCACGGTCCCGTCGACGAGGGTGGCCTTGCCGGCCTCCATCGGGCCGCCGGAGACGAAGACGGTCGGGATGTTGAGGCGCATCGCGGCGTTCAGCATGCCCGGGGTGATCTTGTCGCAGTTGGAGATGCAGATCAGGGCGTCCGCGCAGTGCGCCTCGACCATGTACTCCACGGAGTCGGCGATCAGGTCGCGGGAGGGCAGGCTGTAGAGCATGCCGCCGTGGCCCATCGCGATGCCGTCGTCCACGGCGATGGTGTTGAACTCGCGCGGGACCGCGCCCGCGGCCTGGATCGCCTCGGAGACGATCCGGCCGACCGGGGCGAGGTGGGTGTGGCCGGGGACGAACTCGGTGAACGAGTTGGCGACGGCGATGATCGGCTTGCCGATGTCCGCGCTCGCTACGCCCGACGCGCGCATAAGGGCGCGCGCGCCCGCCATGTTGCGTCCGTGGGTGACCGTGCGGGACCTCAGCTGGGGCATCGTCGCTCGCTCCTTCGGCAGGGGGTCTGCCTCCGACAGTTAAAGAAAAGGCTGTCTTCGAGCGTACGCCTCGGATCCAAGATCTGGACAGGCTGTCCGGAATACGGGATGTGACGGTCGGTGGGTGGTCGGTCTCCCCGATCCCCTCCTCAGCCCTCGCCCAAGTATCTCTGGAGCGTGGGCGCCACCATCGCGACGATCTCCTCCGGGTCCGCGGAGGCGAGCGGCTCGGCGCGGACCACGTACCGCAGCATCGCGATGCCGAGCATGTGCGAGGCGGCCAGTTCGGCGCGGAAGGTGGGGTCCGGTACGTCCAGCTCGGCCGCGATCCGCTCCAGCAGCCGGCGCAGCACGAAGTCGCGCAGGACGTTCGCGGCCGCCTCGTGGGTGACCGCCGAGCGCAGGATCGCCAGCAGGGGCGTACGGGTGCCGGGGTCCTCCCACACGGAGAGGAAGAAGCGCGCCAGCCGCTCCCCCAGGCCCTCCGGCGGGCCGCCGAGGACGGTGGGGATCACCAGGGCGGGCTCGAAGGTGACCTCGATGGCGGCGGCGAAGACCTCGTCCTTCGTACCGAAGTAGTGGTGGACGAGCGCCGCGTCGACCCCGGCGGCCTTGGCGATGCCCCGGATCGACGTCTTGTCGTAGCCGCGCTCGGCGAACTCCGTACGGGCCGCCTCCAGGATGCGCGTCCGGGCGTCGGGGCCTTCGGAGGCGGCCTTGCGGGAGGGGCGGCCCCGGCGGCGCGGGGCGGCGGGAGCGTCGTCGGTCGTGGAAGACGGTTCGGTCGTGGAAGACGGTTCGGGATGCTCGGTCACGGGCGGAGGTCCGGCTCCTCGGTCACGGGCGGTGGATCTTCGGGGACGGGCCGGGGGCGTCGGCGGAGGTGGCCAGGTGGAGACGGGTGAAGGCCAGCGCCTCCGCGAGATCGGCCTCGCGTTCGGCGGAGGACATCGCACGCCGGGTGTTGACCTCGATGACGACATGGCCGTCGAAGCCCGTACGGGCCAGGCGCTCCAGCAGCTCCGCGCACGGCTGGTCGCCCCGGCCGGGCACCAGGTGCTCGTCCTTGGCCGAGCCCTTGCCGTCGGCGAGGTGGACGTGGGCGAGCCGGTCGCCCATCCGGTCCACCATGGCGAGCGCCTCGGTGCGGGCGGTCGCGGTGTGCGAGAGGTCGACCGTGAAGTGCCGGTAGTCGTCGTTGGTGACGTCCCAGTCGGGGGCGTACGCGAGCATCTCGCGGTCCCGGTAGCGCCAGGGGTACATGTTCTCGACGGCGAACCGGACGTCGGTCTCGCCGGCCATCCGCCAGATCCCGGTCACGAAGTCGCGGGCGTAGTTGCGCTGCCACCGGAACGGCGGGTGCACCACGACGGTGGAGGCGCCGAGCTTCTCGGCGGCGGCCTTCGCCCGCTGGAGCTTGACCCAGGGGTCGGTGGACCAGACGCGCTGGGTGATCAGGAGGCAGGGGGCGTGCACCGCGAGGATCGGCACCCGGTGGTAGTCGGAGAGCCGGCGCAGGGCCTCGATGTCCTGGCTGACAGGGTCGGTCCAGACCATGACCTCGACGCCGTCGTACCCCAGGCGCGCGGCGATCTCGAAGGCCGTCGCCGTGGACTCGGGGTAGACCGAGGCCGTCGACAGGGCGACCTTCGCATCGGGGATGCGCACCACTGGTTCTGCCACCTGGACAGCGTACGGGCAGTGATGCGCCACTCCGAGTGGTGGTGGCCGAAAGTGATCAGGGCCATGAGCACGTGACCGTACGTCACCGAAGCAGCGCGTCCCGTCCCGTTCTGCCGTACGTCAGCCGGGCAGGGCGGCCCGTTCCACCGGGAGGTGGTCCAGGCGGCGCAGGATGACGCCCTCGCGCAGGGCCCAGGGGCAGATCTCCAGCTCCTCGACGCCGAAGAGGTCCATGGCTCCCTCGGCCACCAGCGCCCCGGCGAGCAGCTGGGCGGCCCGGCCCTCGGAGACTCCGGGGAGCCGGCCGCGCTCCTCGACGGTCATCGCCGCCAGCTTGGGCACCCAGTCCTCCAGGGCCTTGCGGCTCAGCGAGCGCTGGACGTACAGGCCCTCGGTGGAGCGGGCGGCTCCGGCGATCCGGGCGAGCTGCTTGAAGGTCTTGGAGGTGGCGACGACGTGGTCGGGGCGGCCGGCCCGGGCGAACTCGCCGACCGTCCGCGCGATGCTGGCCCGGACGTGCCGGCGCAGCGCCCTGACCTGCTCGGGGTCGGCCGGGTCGTCCGGCAGCCAGGCGCCGGTCAGGCGGCCCGCGCCGAGCGGCAGGGAGACGGCGGTGTCGGGCTCCTCGTCGATACCGAAGGCGATCTCCAGCGAGCCGCCGCCGATGTCCAGGACCAGCAGCTTCCCCGCGGACCAGCCGAACCAGCGGCGGGCGGCCAGGAAGGTCAGCCGGGCCTCCTCCTCGCCGCTGAGGACGGCGAGGTCGACGCCGGTCTCGACCCGTACCCGCTCCAGCACCAGGTCCGCGTTGGTGGCCTCGCGCACCGCGGAGGTGGCGAACGGCAGCACGTCCTCGCACCCCTTGTCCTCGGCGGCCTGGACGGCGCCGGCGATCGTCGACACGAGCCGGTCGATACCGAGGGGGCCGATCGCGCCGGTCTCGTCGAGGAGTTCGGCGAGCCGGAGCTCGGCCTTGTGCGAGTGCGCGGGCAGCGGGCGGGCGCCGGGATGGGCGTCGACCAACAGCAGATGAACCGTGTTCGATCCCACGTCGAGGACTCCGAGTCTCATACGGGAACGCTACTGCGCCATGGGACAAGTCCGACCGGCGCATGGGGGGTGGAAGAAGGAGCGGGGCTGGGTGCGTGCAGCTGCAAGGCGGAGGATTGAGTCAACGCGGAGCGTTGGTGATTGACGACAACGCCGCAGATGCGCGTGCCCAGCCCCGCGACGCCGCCCCCCATGCGCCGGTCGGACTTACTCTGGGCGCGTGCCAAAGACGAAAAAGGCTAAGCAGGACAAAGCCACGAAGAAGCCGAAGTCGAACAAGCAGGAAGCACGGCCGGAGGCGAACGGACCGGACCCGTCCGACGAGAAGGGCCTCGACTTCGCGCGGGCCTGGGTGGAGTTCCCCGACCCGGCCGACGACGAACAGGTCTTCCGCTGCGATCTGACCTGGCTGACGTCCCGGTGGACCTGCATCTTCGGCAGCGGCTGCCAGGGCATCCAGGCGGGCCGCGCCGACGACGGCTGCTGCACGCTGGGCGCGCACTTCTCCGACGAGGACGACGAGAAGCGGGTCGCCGAGAACGTGGCGCGGCTCACGCCGGAGCTGTGGCAGTTCCACGACGTCGGCACGGAGACCGGCTGGGTCGGCGTCGACGAGGACAGCGAGCGCCAGACGCGCCGCTGGGAGGGCTCCTGCATCTTCCAGAACCGGCCGGGCTTCCCCGCCGGGGCGGGCTGCTCGCTCCACATCCTGGCGCTGCGGGAGGGCAAGGAGCCCCTGGAGACCAAGCCGGACGTGTGCTGGCAGCTGCCGGTGCGGCGGACGTACGACTGGGTCGACCGGCCCGACGACACCCGGGTGCTCCAGGTGACGATCGGGGAGTACGACCGCCGGGGCTGGGGTCCGGGCGGCCACGATCTGCACTGGTGGTGCACGTCGGCCACCTCGGCGCACGGGGCCGGTGACCCGGTGTACGTGTCCTACCGCCCGGAGCTGATCGAGCTGATGGGCAAGGAGGGCTACGACCGGCTGGTCGAGCTCTGCGAGGAGCGGCTGTCCTCACTGCTGCCGATGGCCCCGCATCCGGCGGATCCGCCGCTGCCCACCGCGAAGAAGAAGCACTGAAGGAGCGCTGAGGTTCGGGGCCCGGGGACGCTGTGTTCCCGGGCCCCGTCGCCTGTCCTCAGCCGTCTTCCGTCAGCCCGTCGGGGCCGGGTCGGTCGGGTCCGGGTCCGTGGGGCTCGGGTCGGTCGGGTCCGGCGTCGGTTCGGGCGGGTCCGTGGGGTCGGGCGGATCGGTCGGGTCCGGCGGGTCCGTGGGGTCGGTCGGGCCCGGGCCGGGGTCGGTGGGACCGGGGTCGGTCGGGCCCGGATCGGTCGGCCCGGGATCGGTCGGGCCCGGATCGGTCGGCCCGGGGTCCGTGGGGCCCGGGTCCGTGGGGCGGGGCGATTCCGTTCCGGGGCGGGTGGGGCGCGGGCCGCCCGTGGTCGGGGCGGTGACGCCGTGACCGTCGATGAGTACGGCGGAGCCCGAGGGAGCCAGGGAGATCCGGGCCCGCCACGGCCCGGCCGGCTGCGCGTCCCGGATCACCGAGACCGCGATCGTGGTGGACTGCCCGGCCGCGAGCGTGCCCGACGTACGGCTGAGGCGCAGCCACGGGGCGTCCGTCGACGCGGACCAGCCGACCGGCCCCCGGCCGGACGCGGTCAGCGTGATCGTCGTGACGGCCCCGGATGTCCGGGCCGTCACGGCCAGCCGGGCGTCGCCGTGCTGCGCGCCGCCGGTGCTGACGACCTCGGCGGTGACGTCCGGGACGCGGGCGCCGAAACGGTCGCCGGGGCGGCCGTGGCCGGTGTTCTCGGGGTCGTACGGGTCGCCGCTCATACCGCCGGCACCGTCCACCTCCGTGGCGGTGACCGAAGTGCCGTCGTGGCCCTCGCCGGTCTGGGGAGCTCCCCGGTACGCGGCCCAGAGGGCGATCACGGGGGCGGCGACCACCGTCGCGACGACCGTGGTCGTCACGACGCGGGCGCGCAGCCGGTCCCGGCGGGCGGCCTGGTCCTTGGGGTCGAGCGGGTAGCCGCTCCGGTCGAAGCGCGGGCCCGCGGCGCGGGAGCGGTGGGCCTGGGCCATCGCGACGGACACGGAGGGGCGGGGCGCCTCCACGAGGGGCAGGGCGGCGACGGGCGCCAGGGCGGCTCCGGGCCAGGGTCCCGCCGCGTCGGCGCGTTCCGCGGCGCGGCGGCAGCGGGGGCAGTCGTCGACGTGCCGGACGAGCTCGCGGCGCAGGGCGGCCGAGAGCAGCACCTGGTGGTCGCCGGTGAGCCGGGCGACGGTGGGGCAGTCGCCGCCCTCGACGACGGCGAGGGCCGCGCGGGTGCGCTCCACCTCACAGGCCGCGGCGGCCAGCAACTCGCGGGCGGTGGCGGGCTCGAGCCCGAGCACGGCGGCGACGGCGCGCGGGGAGAGGCGGTGGCGCACGGCCAGTTCGAGGGCTTCGCGCTGTTCCGGGGTGGTGCCCGCGGCCTCGGGCCAGGCGAGCGTGGCGAGCTCCCGGCGGCGGGCCTCGGCGGCCGGCGACTCGGCGGGGGCGGGGGTGGTGGCGTCCTCGGGCGTGGTGGCGGGGACGGTGCGCGGGGAGACGGCAGGCGAGGTGTGCTCCGGCGTGCGCCGGGCGGTGCGCGCCCCTTTGCCGGTTCCGGTCCCGGTGGTGCCGGTGGTGCCGGTCTCGTTGCGGGTCCCGGAGGCCTTGGCCGTGCCGGTCTCGGAGGCCTTGGCCGTACGCGGCGGCTTGACCGTCCCCGAGGGGCGGCGGTGGGCCTGACGGCCGCGCCTGCGCTCGGTGAGCGCCCGAAGACAGGTCCACCGGGCCAGGGCGTACAGCCAGGATTTACGTTCCTCCTCGGCCGTGGGGCCCCGGGCGTCCTGCCGGTCCGCGATCGCCAGGACGGCGCCGAGCGCTTCGGTGGCCGCGTCGTGATCGCAGAGCACGGAGAGGCAGTACGTGAAGAGGCCGTCGAGATACGGCTCGTAACGTGCGGGCGGTCGCCGTGCCGGGGCGTCGGTTCCTCGGTGGTGCGCCCGGTGTGCGCCGGTGGTGTGTGTCGGGGTCTCCAGCCTGCTGCTCGTCACCCGGCGACCGTAGGCAACGGAGCGCATGCCTCAAGTGCCCCTTGAGTGCATTTAATCCTTACGGGTGAATGTATCCCTCGAAAGAGTTGTGAAAGCGGACAGAGATCACGGATTCCGCCCGTAGTGCTCCGGAGTGCTTCCGTGCGCCCTGCGCGCGGCGGGGCGGTGCGCGCAGGGCGCCGGGGCGGTGTTGTCGTACCCCACCGATACGGTGACGCCATGGCTGCCCGTACGAAATCCGCGAAGGACCGACCGTCCTACCGCTGCACCGAATGCGGTTGGACGACCGCCAAATGGCTCGGCCGTTGCCCCGAGTGCCAGGCGTGGGGGACGGTCGAGGAGTTCGGCGGCGCCCCCGCCGTGCGCACGACGGCGGCGGGCCGGGTCTCCACCGCCGCCCTGCCGATCGGCCAGGTCGACAGCCGGACGGCCACGGCCCGCTCCACCGGGGTCGGCGAGCTGGACCGGGTGCTGGGTGGCGGGCTCGTGCCGGGCGCGGTCGTGCTGCTGGCGGGCGAGCCGGGCGTCGGCAAGTCGACGCTGCTGCTGGACGTGGCGGCCAAGGCGGCGACCGACGACCACCGCACGCTCTATGTGACCGCCGAGGAGTCCGCGAGCCAGGTCCGGCTGCGGGCCGACCGGATCAAGGCGATCAACGACCACCTCTACCTCGCGGCGGAGACCGATCTGTCGGCGGTGCTCGCGCATCTGGACGAGGTCAAGCCGTCGCTGCTGATCCTGGACTCGGTGCAGACGGTCGCCTCGCCCGAGATCGACGGCGCGCCCGGCGGGATGGCCCAGGTCCGGGAGGTGGCCGGGGCGCTGATCCGGGCGTCCAAGGAGCGCGGGATGGCCACGCTGCTGGTCGGCCATGTGACGAAGGACGGCGCGATCGCCGGGCCCCGGCTGCTGGAGCACCTGGTGGACGTGGTGCTGTCCTTCGAGGGCGACCGGCACGCCCGGCTGCGGCTGGTGCGCGGCGTCAAGAACCGTTACGGGGCGACCGACGAGGTCGGCTGCTTCGAGCTGCACGACGAGGGCATCACGGGTCTCGCCGACCCCTCGGGCCTCTTCCTGACCCGCCGCGACGTCGCGGTGCCGGGCACCTGTCTCACCGTGACGCTGGAGGGCAAGCGGCCCCTGGTCGCCGAGGTGCAGGCGCTCACGGTCGACTCGCAGATCCCCTCGCCCCGGCGCACGACCTCGGGCCTGGAGACCTCCCGGGTCTCGATGATGCTCGCGGTGCTGGAGCAGCGGGGCCGGATCAGCGCGCTCGGCAAGCGGGACATCTACAGCGCGACGGTGGGCGGCGTGAAGCTCACCGAGCCCGCCGCCGACCTGGCGGTCGCGCTCGCCCTGGCCAGCGCGGCCAGCGACACCCCGCTCCCGAAGAACCTGGTCGCGATCGGCGAGGTGGGGCTCGCGGGCGAGGTCAGAAGGGTCACCGGAGTGCAGCGGAGGCTGGCCGAGGCACACCGTCTGGGCTTCACCCACGCCCTCGTGCCGACCGATCCGGGAAGGGTTCCGGCCGGTATGAAGGTCACGGAAGTCGCCGACATGGGCGACGCTCTGCGGGTCCTCCCGCGCCGCTCTCGCCAGGAGGCACCACAGGAGGACAACGCGCGCCGGTAGACTTTGCCCTGGTCTCGCCCGCCCGTGGACACGGCATGGGGGACGCAAGGGCACCGCAAACCTGTGACCGGAGGAGTGCAGTGGCAGCCAACGACCGGGCGACGACGCCCGGAAAGTCCGGCCAAGGCACCGGTAACGAGGCGCTGATGCGCGCCTCGCTGAGCGCGGTCGCGCCCGGTATGGCCCTGCGGGACGGCCTGGAGCGCATCCTCCGCGGCAATACCGGTGGCCTGATCGTGCTGGGCATGGACCGGACCGTCGAGTCGATGTGCACCGGCGGATTCGTGCTGGACGTGGAGTTCACGGCGACGCGTCTGCGCGAGCTGTGCAAGCTCGACGGGGCGCTGATCCTCGACAAGGACATGACCAAGATCCTGCGGGCCGGGGTGCAGCTGGTCCCGGACGCGTCGATCCCCACGGAGGAGACGGGCACCCGGCACCGTACGGCGGACCGGGTCTCCAAGGCGTGCGGCTTCCCCGTCGTCTCGGTCTCCCAGTCGATGCGGCTGATCGCGCTGTACGTGGACGGGGAGCGGCGGGTCCTGGAGGAGTCCTCCGCGATCCTGTCGCGGGCCAATCAGGCGCTCGCCACGCTGGAGCGGTACAAGCTCCGCCTCGACGAGGTCGCGGGCACGCTGTCCGCGCTGGAGATCGAGGACCTGGTCACCGTCCGGGACGTGACGGCGGTGGCGCAGCGGCTTGAGATGGTGCGGCGGATCGCGACGGAGATCGCGGAGTACGTGGTCGAGCTCGGCACCGACGGACGGCTGCTCTCCCTCCAGCTGGACGAGCTGATCGCCGGGGTGGAGCCGGAGCGGGAGCTGGTCGTGCGGGACTACGTCCCCGAGCCGACGGCGAAACGGTCGCGCACGGTGGCGGAGGCGCTGACCGAGCTGGACTCGCTGAGCCACACGGAGCTGCTGGAGCTGCCGGTGGTGGCGCGGGCGCTGGGCTACAGCGGCTCGCCGGAGACGCTGGACTCGGCGGTGTCCCCGCGGGGCTTCCGGCTGCTGGCGAAGGTGCCGAGGCTGCCGGGGGCGATCATCGAGCGGCTGGTGGAGCACTTCGGGGGGCTGCAGAAGCTTCTTGCCGCGAGTGTGGACGACCTCCAGACGGTGGACGGGGTGGGCGAAGCCCGGGCCCGGAGTGTCCGCGAGGGGCTGTCGCGGCTGGCGGAGTCGTCGATCCTGGAACGCTACGTCTGAGGTCGGCCCGAGCTGTCTGAGCCCGTCCGGCGACTCTCCCCCGCCTGTCCGGCGGCCCTTCCCGTCCGTCCGACGCTTGAGGGCTGAGCCCGGGCCATCCCCAGCCCGTCCGGCGTTTGAGGACGGAACCCTGTTGCCCGGTGGGCGGTGCCTTTACGGGCCGGCCCGGACCCATGAGTGCCTCGCTCGTCCGCCTGGACGGTTCCGTCCTCAAGCGCCGGACGGGCTGGTTTCTGTGCTCGCCCAGCCCCGTGAGCGCAGCGCACGACCGTGTGAACGGTTCCGTCCTCAAGCGCCGGACGGGCTTGAACTGCCGCCCGACCCCGTGGGTGCAGCGCCCGCCCACCTCGACAGTTCCGTTCTCAGGCGCCGGACCGGCTTGAGTGGTCGCCGGACGGGCTGAGCGCGGGTTCGTCAGTCCTTCGCCAGGACGAACGATGCTCGCTGGACCGGCTCGCCCGGGGCCTTCGCCTCCAGGAGGTACGTTCCCGGGCCCGCCTTGCCTGCCGGCGGCGTTGCGCAGCCCGGTGCGGACAGGGTGCGGTTCCAGTCCACCGTGTGGATCACCGTCGCCCCCGCCGGCACCTTCAGGAACAGCGGGCCCGCCGCCGCGGGGCAGTCCTTCGAGGACCAGATCGGGTCGTCGTCCTCGCCCCCCGCCTCCGTCACCGTGAGCACCGCGCTCTTCGGGCCGAAGTCCGCCTTGCACGTGGTCGACGACGTGTTCTTCGCGATCAGCTCGAACTTCGGCTTGTCGTCGGGGCCGTAACTGACCTTCGTCCGCAGGCTCAACTGCACGGCCGACGGCTTGCACTCGGGGAGCGGGGACCCGGCCGGGACCTGCTGGCCCGCGCTGCCGCCGCCCGAACCGGACGTGCCCGCAGCCGCGCCTGACGGATCACCAGTGTCCGTACCCGTACCGCCTGTTGACGATCCATCGCCCGAACCGCCCGAGGACTCACCCGAGCCGCCGTTACCGTCCTCGTCGTCCGACTCGTCGCGGCCGCCCGGCTGTTGGCTGATCGCGGGACCGGAGCTGCCCGGGCCGGGGGTGATCGACTCGACCGGGTCGGAGCCACCGGGCTTGGCGTCGTCCCGGCCGCCGCCACCGCCGCCGCCGGATGTCACCGCCCAGGCGATCAGCACGGCGAGCAGCGCAACCAGAAGTCCCGCTACCGCCCTTCGTCGCCAGTAGATGCTGGAGGGAAGCGGACCGACCGGATTGCGCATAGATCCCACAAGGCCGAACTCTACGAGAGATCCGGACCGAGTCCGGCCCCACCCGCCGCTCCGCTCACAAGTTTTGCCGATCATCATCACGGGAGGAGGGCCGCGCCCCGGTCACAGGGGACAGAACGGGTGGCGTTGTCACCCCCTGGACCCGCCGCGCGGGCCGACACCCCCGCGTCCGTGACGCCCGCCCCGTCTTCCGTGCCAGGATCGTCAGTGCCATGACTGCCATGACTTCCCCTTCACCCAAGACGCCCCCCGCCGCCGCCTCCCTCCACACCCCCGTCATCGGGTGGTTCGAGCAGCACGCCCGCGATCTGCCCTGGCGCCGCCCCGAAGCGGGCGCCTGGGGCGTGATGGTCAGCGAGTTCATGCTGCAGCAGACCCCGGTGAGCCGGGTCCTCCCGGTGTACGAACAGTGGCTCGCCCGCTGGCCCCGCCCCGCCGACCTGGCCGCCGAGGCGCCCGGTGAGGCGGTCCGCGCCTGGGGCCGGCTCGGCTACCCGCGCCGCGCGCTGCGGCTGCACGGGGCCGCGCAGGCGATAACGGAACGGCACGGCGGTGACGTACCGAGCGAGCACGCCCAGTTGCTGGCGCTGCCCGGGATCGGCGAGTACACGGCGGCGGCCGTGGCCTCGTTCGCGTACGGACAGCGGCACGCGGTGCTCGACACGAACGTCCGCCGGGTGTTCGCCCGCGCCGCGACCGGGGTCCAGTACCCGCCGAACGCGACGACGGCCGCCGAGCGCAAGCTCGCCCGGGCGCTGCTGCCCGAGGAGGACGAGCGGGCGGCGCGGTGGGCGGCGGCCACGATGGAGCTGGGCGCCCTCGTGTGCACCGCGCGCAACGAGGACTGCGACCGGTGCCCGATCGCCTCGCGGTGCGCCTGGCGGCTGGCCGGGAAGCCCGCGCACGAGGGTCCGCCGCGCAAGGGCCAGACGTACGCCGGTACCGACCGCCAGGTGCGCGGACGGCTGCTGGCGGTGTTGCGGGACGCGGTCAACCCCGTACCGCAGGCCGCGCTGGACGCCGTGTGGGAGGAGCCGGTGCAGCGGGCCCGCGCGCTGGACGGGCTGGTCGCCGACGGGCTGGTCGAGCCGCTGGCCGACGGGCGGTACCGGCTGCCGCTGACCTGATCCCGCCGCCGTTCCCCGGGCGCGGGCCCCGCGCTGTTACACAACCGATGGGCAGCCGTGCACCGGCCTACGGCTGCTCCGCACATCGCCGTGACAACGCCTCCGTAGCGTCTGCGACAGCAGTGACCACGGGGATTGATCGGGGACGGAGGCGGTTGTCATGGCGCAGGGCGAGGTGCTCGCGTTCGAGGACTACGTACGCACACGGCAGGACGCGCTGCTGCGCAGTGCGCGCCGGCTTGTCCCCGACCCCGTCGATGCCCAGGACCTGCTCCAGACCGCCCTGGTGCGCACGTACGGCCGCTGGGACGGCATCGCCGACAAGTCCCTGGCCGACGCCTATCTGCGCCGCGTCATGATCAACACCCGTACGGAGTGGTGGCGGGCGCGCAAGCTCGAAGAGGTTCCGACCGAGCAGCTGCCCGACGCGAGCGTCGACGACGGCAGCGAGCAGCGCGCCGACCGCGCCCTGCTGATGGACATCCTCGGGATTCTGGCTCCGAAGCAGCGCAGCGTCGTCGTGCTGCGACACTGGGAGCAGATGAGCACGGAGGAGACGGCCGCGGCGCTCGGCATGTCGGCCGGTACGGTCAAGAGCACGCTGCACCGGGCCCTGGCGCGACTGCGTCAGGAGCTGGAGAGCCGCGAGCTGGACAGTCGCGAGGCGGTCGCCCGGGAGCACCGGGGCCCGAGGGGCGTGACGCCGGCCGCCTCCGCCCGTGTCCCCGCCCAGCGGTCACCGCTCACGTCGGTGCCCGGGGCGAAGGCACACACACCGGCGCAGCGGAACGGGCGTCACGACGAGCGGGGGATGGAGCGGTGCGCGGCCTGAGTGGCAGCAGCAGCGGTGGGGGTGGCGGCCTCGGGGACGGCGACGGGCCGGGGAGACCGGTCCGGACCCGGAGATTCCGGGGCGGTACGGCGGCGAGTGGCACGGCCTTGGCCGGACTCGTCGCCTTCGGGCTGTTCGGCGTCGGCTGCTCCTCGGGCGGCACCGGCACCCGGGACGAGGGTCCCGCCGGCAGTCAGCCGGTCGCCCAGATCACCCCGCGGCCCAGCCCGTCCGGCACGACCCCGCCCGTGCGGCGGGTCGACGCCGTGCGGCTCCTCAAGAGCGACCCCAAGGTGGGCGAGCGGGTCCGGGAGGGGCTCAAGCCCTGCGCGGGCAAGGCCTACCCGATCGACACCTCCTACGGGTCGATGACCGGCGGCCGGACCGCCGACGTGGTGGTCAACGTGATGAGCTGCGCCGACTCGGTGAGCGTCGGGACGTATGTGTACCGGGCGGACGACGACGGCTCGTACAAGAACGTCTTCGCCGCCGAGGTCCCCGCCGTCTACGGGACGATCGACCGGGGCGATCTCGTGGTGACGACCCAGGTCTACGGTTCGAAGGACCCGCTGGCGTCCCCGTCCGGCTCGGAAGTGGTCACCTACCGTTGGGCGAGCGACCGCTTCACCGAGCACGACCGGGTGCACAACGACTTCAGCCGGGCCGTCGAGGGTACGGACGGCGACCTGCCCGTGCAGTCGGAACCGGTGGAGCCGGAGCCGGCGGACGAACCGGCGCAGCCGGGCAGAAACTGACACCGGGCAGGAACGGAAAGCGAGAAGCAGCCCCATGGCCGAGACCCACGTCCTCTTCGTCGAGGACGACGACGTCATCCGCGAGGCCACCCAGCTCGCTCTGGAGCGGGTCGGTTTCACGGTCACCGCGATGCCCGACGGGCTCTCCGGTCTGGAGGCGTTCCGCGCCGACCGGCCGGACATCGCCCTGCTCGACGTGATGGTGCCGGGCCTGGACGGGGTGAGCCTGTGCCGCCGTATCCGGGACGAGTCGACCGTACCGGTGATCATGCTCTCGGCGCGGGCCGACTCGATCGACGTGGTGCTCGGCCTGGAGGCCGGCGCCGACGACTACGTCACCAAGCCCTTCGACGGGGCGGTCCTGGTCGCCCGTATCCGGGCGGTGCTGCGCCGCTTCGGCCACGCGGCCGGACCGGACGGCGGAGGGCCGGGCGGTACGGAGGCGGAGGACGAGGCGCTCGGCGGGGTGCTGGTCTTCGGCGATCTGGAGGTCGACACGGACGGCATGGAGGTGCGGCGCGCCGGTGAGCAGGTGGCACTGACGCCCACCGAGATGCGGCTGCTGCTGGAGTTCTCGTCGGCGCCGGGCACGGTCCTGTCCCGCGACCGGCTGCTGGAGCGGGTCTGGGACTACGGCTGGGGCGGGGACACCCGGGTCGTGGACGTCCATGTCCAGCGGCTGCGCACCAAGATCGGCCAGGACCGGATCGACACGGTCCGCGGCTTCGGCTACAAGCTGCGCGGATGAGCGGGCCACAGGGGCGGCTCAGGCGGCCACCGACCGGGCGGCAGGGACGAGCACAGACGGAGCGGCGGGGACGGGCACGAACGGAGCGGCCGGGGCAGGCACAGATGGAGCGGCCGGTGGTGGGCCCATGAAGCGGCTGGCCCTGCGGACCGGTGTCCGCTGGAAGATCAGCATCGCCATCGCGGCGGTCGGCGCGCTCATCGCGGTGGCGCTGAGCCTCGTGGTGCACAACGCGGCCCGCGTCTCGATGATCGAGAACGCCCGCGAGGTGCAGCTGGAACGGCTGCTGGGCGCCCAGCGGTTCTACGAGGCGACGAACATGCAGAAGGGCGGCCCGAAGTTCGGGGCGAAGCTCAACGACCCGACGATGCCGCAGAGCCTGCGCGACGAGGTGCGCAAGAACCGCCGGGCCACCCATGTCGAGCAGGGGGCCGACGGGGTCCCCGAGGTCTGGGCGGCGGTGCCGCTGCCGGGCGGGAACGTCCTGTCGCTGCACACCCGGTTCGCGGACCGGTCCGCCACGATCATGGACGATCTGGACCGGGCCCTGATCATCGGCTCGGTCTCGGTGGTCTTCGGCGGCTGCGCGCTCGGGGTGCTCATCGGCGGCCAGCTCTCGCGCCGGCTGCGCAAGGCGGCGGCCGCGGCGGGCCGGGTCGCCCAGGGGCAGACGGACGTACGGGTCAGGGAGGCCGTCGGCGGGGTCGTCCGCGACGAGACGGACGAGCTGGCGCGGGCGGTCGACGCGCTGACCGACGCCCTCAACGAGCGGATCGAGGCGGAGCGCCGGGTCACCGCGGACATCGCCCATGAGCTGCGTACCCCGGTCACCGGGCTGCTCACGGCGGCCGAGCTGCTGCCGCCGGGCCGCCCCACCGAGCTGGTACGGGACCGGGCCCAGGCGATGCGGACGCTGGTCGAGGACGTCCTGGAGGTGGCCCGTCTGGACAGTGCCTCGGAGCGGGCGGAGCTCCAGGAACTGCCGCTCGGGGAGTTCGTCAGCCGGCGGATCGGGCTGCTGAACCCCGATGTGACCGTGCGGGTGATCCATGAGTCATGGGTCTCCACCGATCCGCGCCGGCTGGAGCGCATCCTCGGCAATCTGCTCGGGAACGCCGCCAAGCACGGCTCGGCCCCGGTGGAGGTCTCGGTCGAGGGCCGGGTGGTCCGGGTCCGCGACCACGGTCCGGGGTTCCCGGAGGAGCTGCTGCGGGACGGGCCGAGCCGGTTCCGTACCGGAAGCGTGGACCGGGCCGGGCACGGGCACGGGCTCGGGCTGACGATCGCGGCGGGCCAGGCACGGGTGCTCGGGGCCCGGCTGACCTTCCGGAACGCGGCGCCCTCGGGTGCGGCGGAGGGCACGGGCGGGGCGATCGCGGTGCTGTGGCTGCCGGAGCACGCGCCGACGGTGACGGGGAGCTTCCCGGTACTGCGGATGGCGGACCAGCGGCAGCCGTCGGACTGAGCGGCACCGCGTGACCGGACGGCGGAACGCCGACGGCGACCCCGAGGAGTGAGCCGTGAGGCTGTCCTCGACGTCGCCGTCGGTCGGGTGACCCGGGCGCACGCCCCGGGTACCGGGGTGTAACGGGTCCACTGAACGCTCTTCGGTTGTGCTGCGCGGCCGCCGGGTGCCGTGCGGCGCTGGGCGCGCCTGGTCTCCGGCCGATGGGCCGCGCGGTTACGCCGGCCGGATCAGATGGAGACGTGCACCGAGCGGAGGAACGCGGCCGGGTTCAGCGCCGAGCCGTAGTTCGGGGTGGTGCGGATCTCGAAGTGCAGGTGCGGGCCGCTGGAGTTGCCGGTGTTGCCGGACAGGGCGATCTTCTGGCCCGTCTTGACCTGCTGGCCGATCTTCACGTTGACCTTCGACAGGTGCGCGTACTGCGAGTACTTGCCGTTGGAGTGCTTGATCACGACGGCGTTGCCGTACGCGGGGCCGTCACCGGCGCCGTTCGGGCCGGCCTTCACGACGGTGCCCTTGTGGGCGGCCACGACGTCGGTGCCGATCGGCACGGCGAAGTCCTGGCCGGAGTGCTTGGCGGCCCAGCGGGCGCCGCCGGTGCCGTAGCTGGCGGTCAGCTTGTACTTCTTGACCGGGGCCTTCCAGGAGGCGGCGTTCTTCTTCGCGGCCTTCTTCTTGTCCTCGGCCTTCTTCTTGGCGTCGGAGGCCTTCTTCGCGGCCGTCTTCTTCGCCGCGTCCGCGGCCTTGGCCTGCGCGGCCGCCTGCTGGGCGACCGAGTCGGCGGTCGTGCTCGCGGCAAGGGGGGCAGCGGCGGCGGTGCCGCTGGAGGCGAACGCCGTTCCGGCACCCAGCACCACGGTCGCCCCCAGGCCGGCGGCCAGGACGGCGCCACGGACGCGGAAGGCGGACGGGCGGATGGTGTGCTGGTTCGTTGCGCGCTTCATACGAGGAAGTCCTCCGAAGGTGAGTGGACCCGGCGTGCTGTCCGGGCTTGCTCAACCTTGGTAACCCGCCCCCCGGCCGATGCTCAAACACCCCATCTACGAAGAAAAGCCGTAGAGAGGGTGGGGGGAATTGACCGAGGTTGTCCCTCCGCGAGGGGTCGGCGCGGGCCACGAAATCCTTCGCGCGAAAGACGTTTAACGCCTGTTCCATGGGGCTTTTTCCGGACATGGCACCGCGAAACGGCCGTATCGCCCAGAACCTAGGAAGGGCCTGGAGACGCCGGGCCGAAGGTCCCGCGGCCGATCACGGCCCCTTCTACGGGCCCGGATAGTAGGCCTGTTTCGGCCTGTGCGCCTTGTCACCGCCGGTGGGACCTAAGTCCTTCCGATTCGGGACCTTCGGCCCGCTACTTCACTACGCTGACGGGAAAGCGGCACCGCACCCCCGGGGGACCCCAATGACGGCCGAGAACACCCACGCGCTGGACGGCATCGAGCTCGCGGACGCCGTGGCGTCCATCCGCAACCAGCTCATCGACGCGGCGTCCCGGGCCACGGACCACCCCGTGTCCTTCGCGGTCGGCGACATCCAGATGGAGTTCACCCTCGAACTGCGCCGGGAGACGAAGGCGGGCGGCAAGGTGAAGGCCTGGGTGGTCGAGGCGGGCGCGGACGCCGCCCGGGCCACGGGCCGCACGCACAAGGTCGCCTTCACCCTGACCCCGCGCAACGCCGCGACGGGCGAGGCGTGGCAGATCGGTACCGAGGACGACGGGTCGACGGCGGGGTTCGGTGACGGGGCCCTCCGGCCGTGAGCGTCGTGCCCCTGGCCGACCGTACGGTCGTCGTCTCCGCGATCCAGCAGGGCAGCGGCGTCCTGATCGCCGACCGGCTGGTCCTCACCTGCGCCCACGTGGTCAAGTCCGGGTCCGTTCTCGTCGCCCACCCCGCGCTCACGGACCGGGTACGGGCCACCGTCGCCTGGATCGACTACGAACTGGACGTGGCCCTGCTGGAGACCGTCGAGCCGGTGCGCCCGGTCCCGCCCGTGCGGCTCGGGGTGGTCGACACGCGCCAGGCGATACCCGACTGCGAGATCACCGGTTTCCCCCGCGTCCAGCGGTACGGCCCCGACCGGCGGCTGGAGGCGGACCAGTACACGGCGACCGTCCTGCCCCTGGCGGGCCGGGTCCGCGACCTGCTGGTCTGCGACCTCGACGGCCCGCCCGCCGCCCGCCCGGACGACGAGCCGGCCGCCCTCTCCGGGCTCTCCGGCGGCCCGGTCTTCATGGGGGACGTGCTGCTGGGCGTGGCCCGCCAGGTCCCCCGGCAGCGCGACGGCCGCCGGGTCGAGTGCGTGCCGCTCGCGCCGGTCCTCGCCGCGAAACCCTTCCGGCTCGTCTGTGAACGGACCGGGGTCGGCCTGCGCCAGGAACGCGTCCACGGCAGCTTCCCGCGCGACCTGCGGTACGAGGCGGAGTACGCGCAGGCGCTCGGCGTCGCCTACCGCCGTACGAAGATCTTCGGCCTGGACGAGCTGAGCCGCCACGACCGGGAATGGGACCTGGACACCGCCTACCTCAGCCTGGAAGCCCAGGCCCAGGACCGGGCCGCCCCGGGCCCGCCCCTCCCCCGGCGCATCGACGACCTCCTCGCCGACCGCCCCCGGGTGCTGCTCCGGGGCGACGCGGGCGCGGGCAAGACGACGCTGCTGTGGTGGCTGGCCGCCCACGCCTCGGCCCGCACCCTGGGCGACGCGCTGGCCCCGCTGAACGGCCTGGTCCCGTTCGTGGTGCCGCTGCGCACCCTGCGGGCCCGTGGGATGACGTTCCCGGGCCCGGCGGAGCTGTCCACCGCGGCGGACCTGCCGATCGACACGGCCCCCGAGGGCTGGGCGGGCCGGGTCCTGGAGACCGGGCGGGCGCTCTTGCTGGTGGACGGCCTGGACGAGGTGCCGCCGGAGGAGCGCGAGCAGGCGCACACCTGGCTCTCGCGGCTGCTGGCCCGCTATCCGGAGACCCGGTGCGCCGTGACCGTACGGCCGCTCGCGGTCGAGCCGGACTGGCTGCGGTCGGAAGGCTTCACGGAGTTACGTCTGCTGCCGATGCGGAACGAGGACATCCAGGCGTTCGTGGCCTCCTGGCACCGGGCGGCCCGCCTCTCCGAGCACGATGACTCCGAGCGGCTGGACGAGCTGGAACGCGACCTCTCCCGCCAGTTCGACCAGAACCCCACGCTCCGTGACCTGGCGCGTACACCGCTGCTCTGCGCGGTGATCTGCGCCCTGCACCGCCTGCGCGACGGCCTCCTCCCGGAGACCCGCTGGAAGCTCTACCGCTCGGCCCTGGAGATGCTCCTCGGTCACCGCGACGACCGCCGCCGGCTCGGGCAGCCCGAGGGCGTCGGCCTGGAGGTCGAGGAGCACACGCAGCTCCTCCAGCGGATCGCGGTGTGGCTGGTCCGTGAGGGCCAGTCGGAGTTCACCCGGCCCCAGGCCCTGCGCCAGCTCCGGCGCGCCCTGGCCGGGATGGAGCGGGTCAGCGTCCAGGGCCCGCCGGAGAAGATCCTCACCCATCTGCTCAACCGCAGCGGCCTGCTCCAGGAGCACGGGGACGACACCTACCAGTTCATCCACCGGACCTTCCAGGACTACCTGGCCGCGAAGGAACTCGTCGAGGACGAGCACCTGGGCGAGCTGCTGCGCCACGCCGACGAGGAGTCCTGGCAGGACGTGGTCCTGCTGGCGGCGGGGCACTGCGGCCGGCGTGAACTGGCCGCGCTGGTGACAGGGCTGCTGGACGCGGGCCGGCAGCACGGAACGGGGACGAGCGGGCGCACCGATCTCCATGTCCTCGCCGCCCTGTGCGCCCAGCACGCGACCTGGCTGGACGGGACGGTACGGGACCAGGTCCGGCGGAGCACGGCGGCGCTGTTCCCGCCGGCCGACGAGGCCCACGTACGCTCGCTGGCCCGGCTGGGACCGGCGGCGCTGGAGTTCCTGCCGGAGCCGCAGGAGGTGACCGGGGAGTCCGACGCCGGGAACACGGCCCGGCTGATCGTACGGATCGGAGGAGCCCTTGCCGTCCCCCGCACTCAGGAGTGGGTACGGGCCCATCCTCAGCTCAGCCAGGTCTTCGTGCACGCGTGGGACCGCTTTCCGCCCGAGGAGTACGCCACCGAGGTCCTGGCCCACTGCGATCTTCAGAACTCCGTTCTCACGGTGAGCGACCTCGGCCGACTGAGGGCACTGCGGCGCCTCCCGGCCCTGTGGGCTCTGTCGCTGTACGGGGACCTGCCCGCGGCGGAGATCGGTGCGGCCATGCGGGGACGCCGGATCAAGGTCATCGGTATCGGGCCGAACGCCCTGCTCACCGAGCTCTCCTGCCTGAGCTCACTCAAGGGGGTCCTGGAGGTGCTGGTCATCACGCGGTGCCCCGCGATCCGGGACCTGACGCCGCTCACCGAACTGGACGAGCTTGGTTCCCTGGCACTGGACATGCAGACGATGCGGCTCGGGGATCTGGCCCCGCTGACCGGCGTTCGCCGTCTGGAGGTTCTCGGCCTGAAGCATCTCGCTGTCGACCGTTTCAGCGAGATCACCGCCCATCCCGGCATCACCCAACTGAACGTGACGAACCGGCATCCGTTCGTGCTGGACCGACTCGACGCCTGGGTAGCGCTCCGCAGCCTTCAGATCTCCGAGACCGTCGCCTTCGACGACACCCTCTCCGCACTGCGGGCCCATCCCCGGATCACCCGCCTCGGCCTCACCGCGTTCCCCTGGGCGCACCAGCCGGACCCGGAGCACTACGCCCCTGCCGTCGATCACCTGACCGTGCAGGCCCCTCACCACGGCAAGGACATGGGCATGTTGCGGAAGCTCTTCCCCGGAGTCACCAACCTCATCGTGGACGCTTCTGAACGGCGCGTACTGGATCTCACGTCCCTGCACACCTGGCCGAACCTTCGAGTGCAGGTGACCGGGCTGGGGGAATCCCGGCTCATCGGGGCGGAGGAACTGGGCGACCGGCTCACCGTCGGTCCCTACTGATCCGGGAACACGAAAAGGGGCTGCCCCGGACCGGTACGGATACCGATTCCGGGGCAGCCCCTCAAGCGCGCTCGGGCTGATGCCCTACCTGCGCGTCACGCGTCCTTCGTCAGGTTCGGGCCGGCGCCGCCTGCCGCCTGCTCGATCGGGGGGACGTCGGGCAGAGCCGACTTCTCCTCGCCGCGGAAGGTGAACGTCTTGTCGTCGCCCTCGCCCTCCGTGCCCACGACCACGATGTGACCGGGACGCAGCTCGCCGAAGAGGATCTTCTCGGAGAGGACGTCCTCGATCTGCCGCTGGATCGTCCGGCGCAGCGGCCGGGCGCCCATCACGGGGTCGTAGCCCTTCTTCGCGAGCAGCGTCTTGGCCTCGCCGCTGAGCTCGATGCCCATGTCGCGGTCCTTGAGACGCTCGTCGACCTTGGCGAGCATGAGGTCGACGATCTGGATGATGTCTTCCTCGGTCAGCTGGTGGAAGACCACCGTGTCGTCGACACGGTTGAGGAATTCCGGCCGGAAGTGCTGCTTGAGCTCTTCGTTGACCTTGACCTTCATGCGCTCGTAGTTGGTCTTGACGTCGCCCTGGGCGGCGAAGCCCAGGTTGAAGCCCTTGGAGATGTCCCGGGTCCCGAGGTTGGTCGTCATGATGATGACCGTGTTCTTGAAGTCCACGACCCGACCCTGGGAGTCGGTCAGGCGACCGTCCTCCAGAATCTGGAGCAGGGAATTGAAGATATCGGGGTGGGCCTTCTCGACCTCGTCGAAGAGGACGACGGAGAACGGCTTGCGGCGCACCTTCTCGGTGAGCTGGCCGCCCTCCTCGTAGCCCACGTAACCGGGGGGCGAACCGAAGAGGCGGGAAACCGTGTGCTTCTCGCTGAACTCCGACATGTCGAGGGAGATCAGCGCGTCCTCGTCGCCGAAGAGGAATTCGGCGAGCGTCTTGGACAGCTCCGTCTTACCGACACCGGACGGGCCGGCGAAGATGAACGAGCCACCGGGGCGCTTCGGGTCCTTCAGGCCGGCTCGCGTACGGCGGATCGCCTGCGAGAGGGCCTTGATGGCGTCCTTCTGGCCGATGACGCGCTTGTGGAGCTCGTCCTCCATGCGCAGCAGACGGGAGGACTCCTCCTCCGTCAGCTTGAAGACCGGGATGCCGGTGGCGGTGGCCAGGACCTCGGCGATCAGCTCGCCGTCGACCTCGGCGACGACGTCCATGTCGCCGGCCTTCCACTCCTTCTCCCGCTTGGCCTTCGCCGCCAGCAGCTGCTTCTCCTTGTCGCGGAGGGAAGCCGCCTTCTCGAAGTCCTGGGAGTCGATGGCCGACTCCTTGTCGCGGCGGACACCCGCGATCTTCTCGTCGAACTCGCGGAGGTCCGGCGGCGCGGTCATCCGGCGGATGCGCATCCGGGAGCCGGCCTCGTCGATCAGGTCGATCGCCTTGTCCGGCAGGAAGCGGTCCGAGATGTACCGGTCGGCCAGGGTCGCGGCCTGGACGAGGGCCTCGTCCGTGATGGAGACCCGGTGGTGGGCCTCGTAACGGTCGCGCAGACCCTTGAGGATCTCGATGGTGTGCGGCAGCGACGGCTCCGCGACCTGGATGGGCTGGAAGCGGCGCTCAAGAGCGGCGTCCTTCTCCAGGTGCTTGCGGTACTCGTCGAGCGTCGTGGCACCGATGGTCTGGAGCTCGCCTCGCGCCAGCATGGGCTTGAGGATGCTCGCCGCGTCGATCGCGCCCTCGGCGGCACCCGCACCGACCAGGGTGTGGAGCTCGTCGATGAACAGGATGATGTCGCCGCGGGTGCGGATCTCCTTGAGGACCTTCTTCAGGCGCTCCTCGAAGTCACCCCGGTATCGCGAACCGGCGACCAGGGCGCCGAGGTCCAGGGTGTAGAGGTGCTTGTCCTTGAGGGTCTCGGGCACCTCGCCCTTGACGATCGCCTGGGCCAGGCCCTCGACGACCGCCGTCTTGCCGACACCGGGCTCGCCGATCAGGACGGGGTTGTTCTTGGTACGGCGGGACAGCACCTGCATGACCCGCTCGATCTCCTTCTCGCGCCCGATGACCGGGTCGAGCTTGGACTCACGAGCGGCCTGGGTGAGATTCCGGCCGAACTGGTCGAGCACCAGGGACGTGGAGGGCGTGCCCTCGGCGGGGCCGCCCGCGGCCGCCGTCTCCTTGCCGCCCGAGTACCCGGAAAGCAGCTGGATGACCTGCTGCCGGACCCGGTTCAGGTCGGCGCCCAGCTTCACGAGGACCTGGGCGGCGACGCCCTCGCCCTCGCGGATCAGGCCGAGCAGGATGTGCTCGGTGCCGATGTAGTTGTGGCCCAGCTGAAGGGCCTCGCGGAGCGACAGCTCCAGGACCTTCTTGGCTCGCGGGGTGAAGGGGATGTGCCCGGAAGGAGCCTGCTGCCCCTGCCCGATGATCTCCTCCACCTGCTGGCGGACCGCCTCGAGCGAAATCCCGAGGCTCTCCAGGGCCTTAGCGGCGACACCCTCACCCTCGTGGATCAGGCCCAGGAGGATGTGCTCGGTGCCGATGTAGTTGTGGTTGAGCATCCGGGCTTCTTCCTGAGCCAGGACGACAACCCGCCGCGCGCGGTCGGTGAACCTCTCGAACATCGTTAATCGCTCCTCAGAGCGGTCGGTCAGTGAGGGGTCGGTCCCCTCCCAGTCCTTCCGCATGCTAGTCCCGCAGGACGGGACAGCTCATTCCAACTGCCGACATCCGTCCGGATCACCCCGCGCCGGGCGGGGATTCTTACTGCCGAACAGCTGACAACTGCTCCAACCCGATGGTGCGAGACGATGTTCCCGCAGGCCAGGCAGATACCCCTTTCGCCAGTACGCCGATGGCGAACGTGAGACGCCTCGGCCAGCGTGTCGCCCCTTCCCACTAGGAAAGTCTTACCCGCAATCACTGACAGTCCATGCGGCGCGCCCCGGTTCCCTCCGCTACGGGCGAACATCCTTGCGCCGCCCAACGCTCCCGAGCGCCCCCTCGGCGGGGACACGGAGTGATCGCACGCGGACTTTCCGTAACTCCGGGGGTGGTTCGGCGGTTCATCGGACATGACCCGCACCGTCCCGCAGCCACGGTCGTCGCCCGATGCCGCTCCTGGTTCCGCCGATGCCGCTCTCGCCCGGCGGTACGCGCGAGAGCTGGGCTGGACCACCGCGGGGCGGGATCCGCTGCACCTGCTCACCGGGGAGTCCTTCGATGTGCTGGAGCTGCCCGCCGAGGCAGGTCACGCCGTGCTGCGGCGCGGTGTGCGCACCGGTCCGGTGCTGCTGTCCGGTACGCGCATGGGGCTGCTGGTCGCCGCGGGCGGCGCCGATGAGCTGCCGGGGCTGCTCGACTGGCTGGAGTGGGGTCCGCTCACGCCGGACCTGACCGCCGTGGGCGCGGGAGGCCGGGTCACGGCCCCGCCTCTCCCGGGCTCCCCGGGGGACTCGACGGGGGCCGCCGTGTGGCTGCGGCCCCCAGAGCCGAGGCGTGCGCCCGGGCCGGCGCTGCCGGCCCTCGCAGGCTTCGGGAGCAGTGGTGGGGATGCCCCCGATCTCGTACGCCTGGTGGACGCGGCGGCCACGGAATGCCATCGGGTCCGGTTGTCACACGCCCGTTCCGGCGTGCCGACAGGGGTGCTGACAAGGGGTTCGGCGGATCAGCCGTTGGCCTTCTCGTAAGCCTCACGGATCTCGGCGGGAACGCGGCCGCGGTCATTCACATTGTGGCCGTTCTCCCGGGCCCACCGGCGGATTTCCGCGGTGTCCTTGTTACCGCCGGCGGCGGCGCGGCCCTTGCCGCGGCCCGTGGCGGCCCGGCCACCGGTGCGACGTCCACCCTTGGTGTAGGGCTCGAGAAGGCCGCGAAGCTTGTCCGCGTTGGCCGTGGTGAGGTCGATCTCGTACGTCTTGCCGTCGAGGGCGAACGTGACGGTCTCGTCAGCCTCGACACCGTCGAGGTCATCGACAAGAAGGACCTGAACCTTCTGTGCCACGGGATTTCCTTTCATCGAAAATGGAGTACGCGGAAAGGAAACCGCTTTTCCCCGGAAAACACAAACCCTCGGGAGAGGTTCAGGGGGCCGCGAAGACGGGAAACGTGCGCGATTCGGACATAGGGATGCAGGCCCTTCTGCCGATCACAGGTGCAGAAGCATCCGGCTGTTGCCCAAGGTGTTCGGCTTCACTCGTTCGAGACCGAGGAACTCCGCGACACCCTCGTCGTAGGAACGCAGCAGCTCACTGTAGACATCGGTGTCGACGGGCGTCTCTCCGATCTCGACGAAGCCGTGCTTGGCGAAGAAGTCCACTTCGAAGGTGAGACAGAAAACCCTGCGGACACCGAGCCATCGCGCGGTCTGCAAGAGCTTCTCCAGCACCTGGTGCCCGACTCCGGCGCCCTTCATGCGGGGATCGACGGCAAGGGTCCGCACCTCTGCCAGGTCTTCCCACATGACATGAAGTGCGCCGCAGCCGATGACGGTCGCGTCCTCGTCGCGTTCCGCGACCCAGAACTCCTGGATGTCCTCGTAAAGGGTGACGGTCGCTTTGTCGAGCAGGATGCCCCCGGACACGTACCCGTCGAGGAGTCGTCGTACCGACCCGACATCACTCGTCCTGGCCCGCCGGACGGTGATGGCGGGCTTATTTACCGACGGGTCGGTATGGAGTTCGGTTTCCGGATCGCTTTGCGGCTGCTCTGAGGACATGCCCCGACGCTATCGCCCGCTGTCCGGCGTCGCGTCATCGGTCGGGGAGCCATCTCCGGCGGCACCGGCGGCAGGTTCCGCGGGGTTGGCCGGGGCGGTTTCGGCAGTCGGGCCGGGGGTGGTTTCCGTGAGATTGGGGGAAACCATACGAACAGCGTCCTGCAGCGCTTCGCGCTGCTCGGCGGACATCATGCCGAAGAACGCGACAAGCGCTGCGGCGGGGTTGTCGCTCTGTGACCAGGCTTCGTTCATCAGTGCGGCCGAGTAGGCGGCCCGGGTGGAGACGGCCGTATATCGATAGGCGCGGCCGTCGACTTCCCTGCGGACCCAGCCCTTCTGATGGAGATTGTCCATTACCGTCATCACGGTCGTGTAGGCGATGGACCGTTCCTGCTGCAGGTCCTCAAGGACTTCCCGCACCGTGACCGGCCGGTTCCATTGCCAGACGCGCGTCATCACGGCGTCTTCGAGGTCTCCCAATCGACGGGGCACGCGATCACTTTAGTGCTAGATGTCCTGAATGTTCTGCTCTTTGGGCAGCAAAAAGCGCACGGCTCTCGCGAGTCGTGCGCTCAGGGGCGCGCGCCGGGAAGACGCGGGGCGAGTGGTTCCGCTCCCGCGGTCAGGCATTCTCCGGACGAGCGGTCTGCTTTGCGGATTCCGCGCGGGCGATCGCCGCGTCGACCGCGTCGTCCTCCTTGGTCTTGTTAGGACCACCCTGGCTCTTCACGATGGTCACGATCACGGTGACGAAGAAGACGGCCATCACCACGGGGGGCACGAGCGCGGATACGTAGTCCATGCCGTCCAGAGTAGCGAGCCGGAAACGGCCCGACGCGGCGACCTCCCGGTGGAGGGCGCCGCGTCGGGGAAACACGGGAGGGTCAGCCGGCCGCCCGCTCCTCGGACGGGGGCGGCGCGGGCCGCCGACGCGGCGGGAAGACCTCGGAGGGCTTGGGCATGGGGCGCTCGCCCGGCTTCTGCGGCTTGTCCGGTGCGGCCGGGGTCCTGGGCCGGTCCGGCTCCCGGGCCGCGGCGCGGCCGCCGGGCAGGGCGAGCAGCCGGCTGCGGGGGCCGGGTGCCGCGGCGCCGGCGGAGCGGCCGGCGAGCCTGGCCCGTACGGAGCGCTCGGCGAGCACCTGACAGCGCTCCAGGAGGGCCGCCGCGAGCGGTCCGCCGCGCAGGGCCCGCAGGGCGGCCAGATCGTCCGGGCGGGGGTCGTAGCCGGCCGCCAGGGCGTCCTGGAGCAGCTCCAGGTAACCGGTGGCGGAGCCGGGGAGGGCGTTGCGGTAGCGGGCGAGGTCGGCGAGGAGGAACGCTCGCAGCCGGCCGGCCTCGCCGACCGCCTCGTCCACGGAGCCCGCGAGCCGCAGGCAGTCCTGGACGTCCTCGTCGGACAGGGGCATGGGGTGGAGGGCGATGGCGAGGGCACGTCGGAGCACCCGCAGCTCGTCCGCGCTGAACGCCATGCCGCCTCGTGAACCGTAGGGCGTGGGCATAACGCGACAATACGTGCTAAATGGACAAAATCCGTTTAACTGGTCGTCGGTGGCGCGGCGCGGCGGAACGGTCCGACAGCCCCCGGCGCCGGGCGTTCCCGCAGGTACGCCGGGGTCCTCTGCGGCTGCCTCTAGGCGCGGGACACGTTCCGCTCGTACACCAGGCGCAGCCCGATGAGTGTCAGCCACGGTTCGTGCTCGTCGATGACGGAGGACTCCCCCAACACCATCGGAGCAAGGCCGCCCGTCGCGATGACGGTGACGTCGTCCGGGTCGGCGGCCAGTTCCTTCTTCATCCGGGCCACCACCCCGTCGACCTGGCCCGCGAAGCCGTAGACGATGCCGGACTGCATGGCCTCGACGGTGTTCTTGCCGATCACGCTGCGCGGCCTGGCCAGCTCGATCTTGCGGAGCTGGGCGCCCCGGACGCCGAGCGCCTCGACCGAGATATCGATGCCGGGGGCGATCACGCCGCCCGCGTACTCGCCGCGCGGGGAGACCGCGTCGAAGGTGGTGGCGGTACCGAAGTCGACGACGATCGCCGGGCCCCCGTACAGCTCGACGGCGGCGACCGCGTTGATGATGCGGTCCGCGCCGACCTCCTTGGGGTTGTCCATCAGGATCGGCACGCCCGTCTTGACCCCGGGCTCGACCAGTACGGCGGGGACGTCGCCGTAGTAGCGGCGGGTGACCTCGCGCAGCTCGTGCAGGACCGAGGGGACGGTGGCGCAGATCGCGATGCCCTCGATGCCGTCGCCCAGCTCCATGCCGAGCAGCGGGTGCATGCCCATCAGGCCCTGGAGCAGGACGGCCAGCTCGTCCGCGGTGCGGCGGGCGTCGGTGGAGATCCGCCAGTGCTCGACGATCTCCTCGCCGTCGAACAGGCCGAGGACGGTGTGCGTGTTGCCGACGTCGATGGTGAGCAGCATCAGGCGCCGGCCCCGTCCGCGTCGCGGAAGTCCAGGCCGATGTCGAGGATCGGCGAGGAGTGGGTGAGCGCGCCGACCGCGAGGTAGTCGACGCCCGCGTCCGCGTAGGCGCGCGCCGAGTCGAGGGTGAGGCGGCCCGAGGACTCCAGGATCGCCCGGCCGTCGACCAGGGCGACCGCCTCGGCGGTCTCGGCGGGGGTGAAGTTGTCCAGCAGGATCAGGTCGACGCCCGCGTCCAGTACCTCGCGGACCTGCTCCATCGTGTCGACCTCGACCTCGATGGGCAGCTCGGGGAACTCGGCGCGCACGCGCTTGAACGCCTCCGCGACGCCGCCCGCGGCGATCACGTGGTTGTCCTTGACCAGGGCCGCGTCCGAGAGCGACATCCGGTGGTTGACGCCGCCGCCGCAGCGCACCGCGTACTTCTCCAGGGCGCGCAGGCCCGCCGTCGTCTTGCGGGTGTCGCGGACCTTCGCCTTGGAGCCCTCCAGCACGTCCGCCCAGGCGCGGGTGGCGGTCGCGATGCCGGAGAGGCGGCAGAGCAGGTTCAGCGCGCTGCGCTCGCCGGTGAGCAGGTCGCGGGTGCGGGTGGTGACGGTCAGCAGCTTCTGGCCGGGGACGATCCGGTCGCCGTCCTCGACGTGCCGCTCGACCTCGAACTCCTCGGTGCAGACGATCGACAGGACGGCCTCGGCGACCCGCAGCCCGGCGACCACGCCGGCCTCGCGGGCGGTGAAGTCACCGGTGATCACGGCGTCCTCGGGGACGGTCGCCACGGTCGTGACGTCCACCCCGCCGTCGAGGTCCTCCTCGATCGCCACATGGGCGACGTCCTCGACCTGGACGGGGTCGAGCCCCGCCTCGGCCAGCAGCAGGGCGAGCGCGGGGTCGAGGCCGCACTCCAGGGCGTCGGGGTCGAATCCCTCGTCACCGCCACAGCCGCAGCCGTCGCCGCAGCCGCCTTCCGCGGAGGCGGACGATGCGGGCGCGCCGACGCTGATCAGCGGTACGTCCACGGGAGTGGGGCGCGGATTCTCTTCGGGCGTGCTCACGGTGTCGGCTCCTCGGGGCGTGGCGGGTGGTGCGGGTGCGGCCGGTGCTTCGGGTGGTGCGGGTGTTCTTACGGGTGCTGCCGGTGCTGCGTGTTGCTGGTGCTGCTCCGCGGGTGCGGCGGAGCGGGTGCTTCCAGCAGTCTGCTCAATCCGACGGGCGTACGGGCGGGAATGCGGCGGTCTCCGTGCGGTGGACGACCGGGGTGCGGTCGGGCGCGATGCGGACGACCAGGTGGTGGCGGCCGTGGGCGTCGTCGCGGTCGGGCCGGTCCTCGCGCCAGTGGCAGCCGCGGGTCTCCTCGCGGTCCCCGGCGGCGGCGACCAGGACCCGGGAGACCAGGAGCAGGTTGGTGACCTCCCAGGCGTCGACCCCGGGGACGACCGCCTTGGCTCCGTCCGTCTCCGCGTCGGCGGCGGCCTCCCGGTGGAGGGCCTCCAGCTCCTCGGCCGCGGTGGCCAGGGAGTCGGCGGAGCGCAGGACTCCGGCGCCCCGGGTCATCGTGCGCTGGATCGCCGTACGGGCCTCGGGGGCCAGCAGCGGGACGAGGTCGTCCGCGTCGCGGGAGGCCTCGGCCGGTTCGGTGCGGGGCGGGCGGACCTCGGCGATGTCGGCGGCGATGCGCTCGGCGAAGACCAGGCCCTCGAGGAGGGAGTTGGACGCGAGCCGGTTGGCCCCGTGCACTCCGGTGCAGGCGACCTCGCCGCAGGCGTACAGGCCGGGGACGGTCGTGCGGCCCCGCAGGTCGGTGCGGACGCCGCCGGAGGCGTAGTGCGCGGCCGGGGCGACCGGGATCGGCTCGGTCACCGGGTCGATGCCGTGCGACCGGCAGGCGGCCAGGATGGTGGGGAAGCGCTGCTCCCACATGGCCGCCCCGAAGTGCCGGGCGTCCAGATACATGTGCTCGGTGCCCTTTTCGTGCATCCGGCGCGTGATGCCCTTGGCGACGATGTCGCGCGGCGCCAGCTCGGCCAGTTCGTGCTGTCCGAGCATGAAGCGGACGCCGTCGGCGTCGACGAGATGCGCGCCCTCGCCCCGTACGGCTTCGGAGACCAGCGGCTGCTGGCCCTCGGAGTCCGCGCCGAGGAACAGGACCGTGGGGTGGAACTGGACGAACTCCAGGTCGGAGACCTCCGCCCCGGCGCGCAGGGCGAGCGCGACGCCGTCGCCGGTGGAGACCGACGGGTTGGTGGTGGCGGAGAAGACCTGGCCCATGCCGCCGGTGGCGAGAACCACCGAGGGGGCCCGGACCGCGCCGACGCCGTCGTGCTGCCCCTCGCCCATGACGTGCAGCGAGACACCCGCCGTACGGCCTTCGGCGTCCGTGAGCAGGTCCAGGACGAGGGCGTTCTCGATGGTGTGCAGGGCGGCTTCACGGACCGCCTCGACCAGGGCACGGGAGATCTCCGCTCCGGTGGCGTCGCCGCCCGCGTGGGCGATGCGGCGGCGGTGGTGGCCGCCCTCGCGGGTGAGCGCGATGTCGCCGCTGTCCGTGGTGTCGAAGTGGGCGCCGGTGGTGATCAGCCGGCGTACGGCGTCGGGGCCCTCGGTGACCAGGGTGCGCACGGCCTCCTCGTCGCAGAGGCCCGCGCCCGCGACGAGGGTGTCGTCGAGGTGCTGCTCGGGGGTGTCGCCCTCGCCGAGCGCCGCGGCGATGCCGCCCTGGGCCCAGCGGGTCGAGCCGGCCTCCAGCCGGGCCTTGGTGACGACGACGGTGTCCAGGCCGGCGGCCGCGCACCGCAGGGCGGCGGTGAGCCCGGCGACGCCGGAGCCGACCACCACGACGTCCGCGTCGATGGCCCAGCCGGGGGCGGGGGCGGTCAGCCGTATTCCGGTCACGTCAGGGCTCCGAAGGTGAGGGGGATGTTGTCGATGAGGCGGGTGTTCCCGACCCGGGCCGCGACGGCGAGGATCGCCTCACCGCTCTCGCGGTCGTCCGGGATCTCGGTGAAGTCCGCCGGGTCCACCAGGGCCAGATAGTCAAGGACGAGCGGAACCCGGTCGCGGGCGGCGGCGTCGTCCAGGATCGTCCGGGCGGCGGCGCGGACGGCGGCGGGCGCCCCGCCCGGCCGGACCAGCGCCACGGCCTGGGCGTCGGCGGCGGCCCGGGCCTCGCCGAGCTTGTTGAGCCCGGCGGCCCGGTCACCGCCGGGCGCGGTGGCCTTGGCCCGCTCGTGCAGGGCCTGCTGGGCGGCGAGCCGGTCCTGGGCGGCGAACAGCGCGCGGGGCAGGGCGAGGGCGGTGTGCCGCTCCTGCGGGGAGAGGAACCGGTTGCGGCTGGAGAGCGCGAGGCCGTCCTCGTCCCGCACGGTGGGGACGCCGGTGATCCGGACGCCGAAGTTCAGATCCCGGACCATGCGGCGGATCAGGGCGAGCTGCTGGGCGTCCTTCTGCCCGTAGAGCGCCTCGTCGGGGCGGGTGAGGTGGAGGAGCTTGGCGACGACGGTGAGCATCCCGTCGAAGTGGCCGGGGCGGGACGCGCCTTCGAGGCGCTCGCCCATGGGGCCCGCGGTGATCCGGACCTGGGGCTCGCCGCCCGGATAGACCTCGTCGACACCGGGGGCGAAGACCGCGTCGGCGCCCGCGGCGGCGGCGGTCTCCAGGTCGGCGTCCAGGGTGCGCGGATAGCGGTCCAGGTCGGCGGCCTCGCCGAACTGGAGCGGGTTCACGAAGACCGTGACCACGACCTGCCCGTCGGGGCCTGCCGCATCCCGGGCCGCGCGGATCAGGGTTGCGTGGCCGTCGTGCAGGGCGCCCATCGTCATGACGACGGCCCGCTCGGCCCCGGCGGGGCGGGGCAGCGCGTCCAGTTCGGCGGCGGTGCGCAGGAGGGTGGTCCGCAGCGTGCGCGTCATCGGGTCTCCCCCGGTCCGGGGCCGCCGGGGCGGCGCTCCTGGTCGGCCAGGACGACGAGGAGGTCCTCGGCCAGCTCGGCCTTGAGCAGGCCGTGGGCGAGCGCCCGGTCGGCCGTGGTGCGGGCCATCGCGACATATCCGGCCACGGCCTGCGGGGCGTGGGCGCGCAGCTCACCGATGTGGGCGGCGACCGTGCCCGCGTCCCCGCGGGCGACCGGGCCGGTCAGCGCGGCGTCGCCGGAACGCAGGGCGTTGTCCAGGGCGGCGCCGAGCAGCGGGCCGAGCATCCGGTCGGGGGCGGCGACCCCGGCCTTGGTCAGCAGCTCCATCGACTGGGCGACCAGGGTGACCAGGTGGTTCGCGCCCAGCGCGAGGGCCGCGTGGTAGAGCGGGCGTGCCTCCTCGGCGATCCACTCGGGCTCGCCGCCCATCTCGATGACGAGGGCCTCGGCCGCGAGCCGCAGCTCCTCGGGGGCGGTGACGCCGAAGGAGCAGCCCGCGAGCCGCTGGACGTCGACGGCGGTGCCGGTGAACGTCATCGCGGGGTGCAGCGCGAGCGGCAGCGCCCCGGCCCGCAGCGCGGGGTCCAGCACGCGTGCCCCGTACCGACCGGAGGTGTGGACGAGGAGCTGGCCCGGCCGTACGGCGCCGGTCTCGACGAGGCCCTCGACCAGCGTCGGCAGCACGTCGTCGGGGACGGTCAGGAGCACCAGCTCGGCGCGGGCCAGCACCTCGGCGGGCTCCACCAGGGGCACGTCGGGGAGCAGCGCCGCGGCGCGGCGGCGGGAGGCGTCGGAGACGCCGGACACGGCGACCGGGCGGTGCCCGGCGAGCTGGAGCGACGCGGCGAGGGCGGGTCCGACCCGGCCCGCGCCGACGACGCCGACCGTGAGACGGGCGGGGCGGTCCCTCGCGTCGAGGGGTTCCTTCGAAACTGATGCGTTCACGCGGCGATGGCCTTCCGTTCCAGTCCGCGGGGGGTACCGGACGACTTCTCTGCATGCTACGCCAGCGTTTCGGGGAAGCCCCGCCCCTACCCACAGCCTGTGGATAACTTTCCGGGCGGGATGGGACGCGGCACGGAATACCGCGAGCGCGCCGTCTGAGGTCCGGGTGATGATCGTCCCATGGCGACCATGGATGAGCAGGAGCAGCGGCGGCGCAGGCTGACCGCGTGGCGGGGTGCGCGACGGGTGCTGGCCCGGGTGGGCGCGGACGCCACGCTGGGCGAACGGCTGGCGGCACTGGCCGCCGACGCCCCGTCCGTACACGATCCGGACGACTGCACCGATGTGTACGGCGGCGGGGTCGTCGCCGATCTGGAGCGGCGGACGGCCCGTCTGCTGGGGATGGAGGCGGCGGCGTTCTTCCCGACCGGGACGATGGCCCAGCAGGTGGCGCTGCGGTGCTGGGCGGGCCGTACGGGCAACGCGACGGTGGCGCTGCATCCGCTGTCCCACCCGGAGGTGCACGAGGGCGGGGCGCTGGGCGCGGTGAGCGGGCTGCGCACGGTGCATCCGACGTCGGGGCCGAGGCTGCCGGACGCGGAGGAGATCCGGGAGTTCCCCGAGCCGTTCGGCACGCTGATGCTGGAGCTGCCGTTGCGGGACGCCGGGTTCGTCCTGCCGTCCTGGGAGGAGCTGACGGCGGTGGTGGACGCGGCCCGGGAACGGGACGCGGTGGTCCACTTCGACGGGGCGCGGCTGTGGGAGTGCGGTCCGCACTTCGGGCGCGCGCTGCCGGAGATCGCGGGTCTCGCGGACAGCGTGTACGTGTCCTTCTACAAGTCGCTGGACGGGCTGTCCGGGGCTGTGCTCGCGGGGCCTTCGACGCTGGTGGAGGAGGCGCGGGTGTGGCGTCACCGGTACGGGGGCCAGCTCTTCCAGCAGTTCCCGGCGGCGCTGTCCGCGCTGGTCGGCCTGGAGCGGGAGCTGCCGCGGCTGCCGTCGTACGTGGCCCACGCGAAGGTGGTGGCCGGGGCGCTGGCGGAGGGGTTCGCGGCGGCGGGGGTGCCGTGGTTCCGGGTCCATCCGGAGCCGCCGCACACGCATCAGTTCCAGGTGTGGCTGCCGTACGGGACGGAGGTGCTGGACGAGGCGTCGGTGCGGCAGGCGGAGCAGACGGGGGTGGCCCTGTTCCGGCGCTGGTTCGCGGGGACGGGCGGGGCGGGGCTGCCGCCGGGTGTGTCGTTCACCGAGGTGACGGTGGGGGGTGCGGGGCTGGAGTGGTCGGCGGGGGATGTGCGGGATGCGGTGGCGGGGTTCGTGGGGGTTGTGCGGGGGCTCTCCTAGAGCCGGGGGCTCGCGTAGAGCCGGGGGCTGCCCTGGGGCGGGGGCCTCTTCGGTGCCGGGTCCCCGGGCCTCTGGGTTCCGACCTCAAGCGCCGGACGGGCTGGAAATGTCCGGGCCCCCGTCCAGTGGCCCGGAACCCGGGCCCGGGGTTCCGTCCTCGAACGCCGGACGGGCTGGGTGGGGCGGGTGCGTCAGCCAGTGTCTGTACAGGTCGCGCAGGACCGCGCGGTCGTGGCGGCCCGGGGGTGGCGGCGCGGGCTCCGAGAGCTGGGCCGCGCGGTAGGTGTCGAACATGTGCTGCTGGATGGCGTCCATGCTTTTCAGCCTGCGCGGCTCGTGGCGGGCCCGCGCGTTGATTGACGGCCCCCGTCAATCGGAACGTCGGCCCGGGCCCGTACCCCCACTATGGAGGGGTGAGCGTGCACATAGACATCGCGGGACTCCCCGCCGACCGCGTCGTTTTCGCGACCTCGCCCCTGGCCGAGCTGGGCCTCGCCCTGCACGCCCTCTCCGAGCCCGGCCACCATCCGGGGCTGCACGGCTGGACCACCGCGACCGCGGCGGCCCTGGAGCCCGACCTCGCGGACCGGCTGCTGGAGGCGGAGTTCCTCTGGCGGAACACCTTCGCCGACATCTTCCTGCCGTTCTCCGGGATCCGCGGCGGCGACGGCAGGACCGGGGCGACGCTCGCGGAGGACCTGGACATCCTGGACCGGCTCGACGACGAGCGGTTCGTCGCCGCGGCCACGGAGTTCACCTGCTCCAGCCTGTACGGGAGCGACGCCCCGTCCCCGCTGACGGACCCGGCCATGCGGGCCCGGGCCCTGGACATGGCGACGGCACGCGGCCCGCGCCAGGTGGAGTTCACCAAGCGGCTGCTGGCCGACCCCGTCTCCGTACGCGGATGGATCAGGCGGCTCCTGGAGGACTGCGACCAGGCGTTCTTCGCCGACACCTGGCGGCGGGTCTCCGTCCAGCTGGTCGCCGACGCCCGGCACAAGACGGAGCTGCTGCGCCGCAAGGGGCTGGCCGAAGCGGTCGGGGCGGTCTCCTCGGCCCTGACCCTGGACGAGGAGAGGGAGCGGATCACCGTCGACAAGCTGACCGAGGGCCGGACCACCGCCGTCGCCCCGGAGGTCGGCCTCGGGATCACCCTCGTCCCCACCAGCTTCGGCTGGCCTCATCTGACCGTGCTGCACGCCCACCACTGGCGCCCGGTGATCCACTACCCGGTCCGGCTGCCCGACCTGCCGACGCCCGCCTCCGTGGAGCAGCTCCAGCGCCGGATGGAGGCCCTGGCCCACCCCATGCGGATGCGGCTGTGCCGCAACCTCGCCCGCTCCCCGTACACCACGGGGGAACTGGCCGAATCGCACAGCATCACCGCGCCCGAGGTCTCCCGCCATCTCTCGGTGCTCAAGAAGGCGGGCCTGGTCACCACGCGCCGCCGGGGCCGCTACGTCCTGCACCAGCTGGACCTGACGGTCGTCGCCCGGCTCGGCAGCGACTTCCTGGAGGGCGTCCTGCGCTGAGCCGTCGCCCGCGCCCCGGGCTTCTTCAGCCCGCGCCGCCGCCGGCCCTGACCAGGCCGGTCTCGTAGGCGAGGACGACGACCTGGACCCGGTCGCGGAGGTTCAGCTTGGTGAGGATGCGGCCGACGTGCGTCTTGACCGTGGCCTCGGAGAGTACGAGCCGGGCCGCGATCTCCCCGTTGGACAGGCCCTGGGCGACCAGGAGCATGACTTCCCGTTCGCGTTCGGTGAGCTTGCCGACGTGCTTGTTCTTCGGCTCCTTCTCACCGCTGGGCAGCATCGGCGAGAAGCGGTCGAGCAGCCGGCGGGTGGTGGACGGGGCGACGACCGCGTCGCCGCTGTGCACCGAACGGATCGCGGCGAGCAGCTCGGCGGGCGGCACGTCCTTGAGCATGAAGCCGCTGGCCCCCGCCTTCAGCCCGGAGAAGGCGTACTCGTCGAGGTCGAAGGTGGTCAGGATGAGCACCTTCGGCGGGTTCTGCTGCGCGCAGATCCGGCGGGTCGCCTCGACGCCGTCCAGCCGGGGCATGCGGACGTCCATCAGGACCACGTCGACGGCGGTGGACCGCAGCATCTCGATCGCCTCCGCCCCGTCCCCGGCCTCGGCGACGACCTCCATGTCGGGCTGGGCGGCGAGCACCATCCGGAAACCGGTCCGCAGCAGCACCTGGTCGTCGACGAGCATCACGCGGATGGCCATGGTCATGAGGATCGCGTCCTGTCCTGGGGGGGGGTCGGTTTCCTGGGAAACGGTCGTGGTCGGAGTGGCCGAGGAGGGCGTGGCCCGGTCAGCCCGGGGGTTTCAGCGGCAGCAGGGCGCTGATCCGGAATCCGCCGCCGGGGCGGGGCCCCGCGTCCAGGGTGCCTCCCACCATGCCGACCCGCTCCCGCATCCCGATCATCCCGTGCCCGGCGCCGTCCGCGCCGCCGTCCTCGTACAGCTCGTGCGCCGCGCCCCGGCCGTCGTCCTCGATCAGCAGCCCGAGGCCGTCGTCGAAGTAGACCAGCCGGACGCTGGCCCCGGCGTCGGGCCCGCCGTGCTTGCGGGTGTTGGTCAGGGCTTCCTGCACCACCCGGTACGCGGTCAGCTCCACGCCGCTGGGCAGCGGGCGCGGGGTGCCCTCGACCTTGAAGTCGACCTCCAGGCCGGTCTGCCGCACCTGCGCGACCAGGTCCTCGATCTGTTCGACGTCGGGCTGGGGAACGTACTCCCCGCTCTCCGGGGCGTCACCGGTCCGCAGCACGCCGAGCAGCCGCCGCATCTCCGCGAGCGCCTGGCGGCCGGTGCCGGAGATGGTCTCCAGGGCCTGCTTGGCCTGGTCGGGGGCCGCGTCCATGACATAGGCGGCACCGTCGGCCTGGACGACCATCACCGACACGTTGTGCGCGACGACGTCGTGCAGCTCGCGGGCGATCCGGGCCCGCTCGGCGGCGACGGCGACCTTGGACTGCGCCTCGCGTTCCCGCTCCAGGCGGGCGGCACGCTCCTCCAGCTGGTCGAAGTAGGCGCGCCGGGTCCGCAGCGAGTCCCCGAGCACCCAGGCCAGCACGAACGGCACGGTCATGATGACCGTCACGAAGATCACCTGGGCCCAGGATCCGCCGGGCTCGGCCTCCCACCGCAGCTGTGACAGGGCCGCCGCGCTCAGACTGCAGATCAGAGCGAGCCGGGAGGCCCAGCGCTCCCCGACCGTGGCCACCGTGTAGGTGATCACCAGCATCGCGAAGTTCCCGACGCCCGGCCGGACGTCGAACACCAGCTGGACGACGCCCACCAGGATGGCGAGCAGCAGCATCTTCTCGGGGGCCCTGCGGCGCAGCGCCACGACGGTGGAGAACCCCAGCGCGACCGGGACCGCGACGATCTCCTCGCGTCCGGCGTCGTACATGCCCGAGACCATCGACATGCCGGAGAGCCCGAGGAGGAAGACGGCCCAGAAGACGTCGACGCCCGTCGGGTGTCTGCGGATGAAGTCGTAGAGGCGCTGCACGTGACTAAGCGTAGGGACAGGCGATAGGTGCCCGGGTCAACCGGAGGGTCGATCCGGGTCCTGGGACCGTACTCCCCAAGGTGGAGACTTGCCTACGTGACGGACGAGTGGCGCGGTTGGCGGGAGGCGGCTCAGGCCGCTCTGTACGGGGATGAGGGCTTTTATCGCAGCCCGGTACGGAACCCGGAGGGGCCCGCGGGCCACTTCCGTACCTCGGTGCACGCCTCCCCCCTCTTCGCGACTGCGGTGGCCCGGCTGTTGACCGGAATCGCACGGGAGCTGGACACCGGGACAGTCGCGCTGGTCGACGTGGGAGCGGGGCGCGGTGAGCTGTTGACCGGAGTGCTGGACGCACTGGACGCGCGGCCGGACGGGCCGGACGTGACCCCGTACGCCGTCGAGGTCGCCGCCCGGCCACCGGGGCTGGATCCCCGGATCGAGTGGTGCGGCGAGCCGCCGGCCGGGGTCGCCGGGCTGCTGTTCGCCAACGAGTGGCTGGACAACGTTCCGGTGGAGGTCGCGGAGGCGGACGCGGAGGGTGTTCCCCGGTACGTCGAGGTGCGGACCTCGGACGGTGCGGAGCGCCCGGGCGCTGAGGTGGCCGGGGCGGACGCCGCGTGGCTGGAGCGCTGGTGGCCGCTGTCCGCGCCGGGCGAGCGTGCGGAGATCGGCCGCCCCCGGGACGCGGCCTGGGCCGGGGCGGTGGGTTCCCTGACCGCCGGTCTCGCAGTGGCCGTGGACTACGCGCACGGGCGGGGAACCCGCCCGCCCTTCGGGACGCTGACCGGCTTCCGGGGCGGGCGCGAGGTGCGCCCGGTGCCGGACGGCTCCCGCGACCTGACCGCGCATGTGGCGCTGGACGCCTGCGCGGCGGCGGTCGCGGAGGCGAGGGCGGACGTGCGCACCGAGCTGACCGACCAGCGGGCGGCGCTGCGCCGACTCGGCGTCGACGGCGACCGGCCGCCGCTGAGCCTGGCCACCACCGATCCGGCGGGGTACGTCACCGCGCTGGCGGCGGCGGGCGAGGCGGCGGAGCTGACCGCGCGCGGCGGCCTCGGCGACTTCGGCTGGCTGCTGCACCGGGTGGGGCTGCCGGAACCCGGGTGACCGCCCTCGTACCGCTGCCGCAGGGAATACTGTCCCGCATGACGGAGACGACGATCGGCATCGGCGGAGCGGCGGAGAGCACCGACATGGTGCTCAACATCGGTCCCCAGCACCCCTCGACGCACGGGGTCCTCCGGCTGCGGATCGTGCTGGACGGCGAGCGCGTCCAGCACGCGGAGCCGGTCATCGGCTATATGCACCGGGGCGCGGAGAAGCTCTTCGAGGCCCGCGACTACCGGCAGATCGTCATGCTCGCCAACCGTCACGACTGGCTGTCCGCGTTCTCGAACGAGCTGGGCGTCGTGATGGCCGTCGAGCGGATGCTCGGCATGGAGGTCCCCGAGCGGGCCGTGTGGACGCGGACGCTGCTCGCCGAGCTGAACCGGATCCTCAACCACCTGATGTTCCTCGGCTCCTACCCCCTCGAACTCGGCGGCATCACCCCGGTCTTCCACGCCTTCCGGGAGCGCGAGGAGCTCCAGGCGGTGATGGAGGAGGTCTCCGGCGGGCGGATGCACTACATGTTCAACCGGGTCGGGGGCCTGAAGGAGGACATCCCGGCGGGCTGGACCGGCCGGGTCCGGGACGCCGTCGCCTCCGTCCGCTCCCGCATGGACGTGTACGAGAACCTCGTCCTCGGCAACGAGATCTTCCGGGGCCGCACGCGCGACGTGGGCGTGCTGTCCGCCGGGGCGGTGCACGCGTACGGGGTGTCGGGGCCGATCGCCCGCGCCTCGGGCGTCGACTTCGATCTGCGGCGCGACGAGCCGTATCTGGCGTACGGGGAGCTGCGGGACACCCTGAAGGTCGTCACCCGGACCGAGGGCGACTGCCTGGCCCGCTTCGAGTGCCTGCTGGAGCAGACGCTCAACTCCCTGGACCTGGCGGACGCCTGCCTGGACCGGATGGCGGGCCTGGCGCCGGGGCCGATCAACCAGCGCCTGCCCAAGGTGCTCAAGGCCCCCGAGGGCCACACCTACGCCTGGACGGAGAACCCGCTCGGCGTCAACGGCTACTACCTGGTGTCCAAGGGCGAGAAGACGCCCTACCGGCTGAAGCTGCGCTCCGCCTCGTTCAACAACATCCAGGCGCTCACCGAGCTGCTGCCGGGCACCCTGGTCGCCGACATGGTGGCGATCCTGGGCTCGCTGTTCTTCGTCGTCGGCGACATCGACAAGTAGCGGGCGGGGCGGGGCGGTCCCGCGTCAGGAGACCGCGCCGCGCAGCTGTGCCACATCGATCTGCTCGGTCTCGTCGTGCGCGGTGAGGTCGATGACCTTGCCGACGGCCCGGTTGTCCGCGACGCCCGTGCGGTGGGCGGCGAGCGCCTCCTCGCCCACGACGTCCGCGAGGTCCTCGTTCTGCACGGCCTCGATCGCGGCCTTCGTCTTCTGGGCGTTCTGGGTGCCGAAGAAGTCGAAGTTCCCCTGGGGGACCAGCTGGCGGCGGGCGGCGTACGGGACGACGGCCGAGGCGGCCGCGATCGCTCGCGGCACCCGCACCGGCGCGATGGAGGCCGGGGTGGTGTTCTGCGCGTTCGTGTCCGGGGCGGTGTTCTCCGCCGTGTCCTGCGCGTTCGCGGCCGGGGCGGGCGGGGTGGTCGAGGGGCGGCCCTGCTGGTGGTCCCGGTGCTCGCCCGCCCCGGTGGCCGCCGCCTGCTTCCCCTTCGGGCTCTCCGCCTCCGCATCCCGGTGCCGGTCGGCGACGGCGAGCTGGCGCTGCCGGACCGCCTCCACCGTGCGGCGGGTCTCCTGGAGCGCCGCGTTCCGCGTGAGGTTCATCAGGGCCTCGTCCGCGCGCCGGTACGACTCGGGGGTCGGCGTGGACCGCGCGGGCAGCAGCTCCTTGGGGGCCGCGGCCTCGATGGCGAGCTGCCTGCGGCCCTCCAGCGCGCTGGCCCGCTCGGTCTCGGCGTTGGCGTACCGGCGCAGCAGCCCGGCGTGCTCACCGCGCAGCCCCGCGAGCTCGACCCGCTTGCGGCGGAGCTTGGTCTCCAGACGGGTGCGCAGCTCGCGCGACTCCTCCAGATCCTGCTCCAGCTCGGCTATCCGCTCCTCGGCCCGCCATTCGTCACTGGCCCGGGCCCGGGTCAGCTCGGCGACCCGCAGCCCTGCGGCCCGGTCCCAGCTGCGCATCAGATACGCACCGGTGACGGCGGCGGCCGCCACGGCGGCCACCAGGCCGCGCAGGACCAGGGGTTCGGCCAGCAGCCAGGCGCCGGCGGCGCCCACGACCGACACGCCCGCCACCACGGAGGGCGGCAGGATTCTGTGGAGAGGCGGCGAATGGCGGTGGCGTCCACGTGGCATGGCCTGAAATTTACCGTGTGTGCGGGCCACTTGGGGAGCCGCCCGGGAATCTGTTCCCCGCCGGTTACCTCGCGGCTCCCCCGAAGCCCTCTCCACGGCCCTTTGCCTATTGACCGAGCGCTACTTCTTGATCAGATTCTTCGACTCCAGATACTCCTTGGCGACATCCGCCGGCTTGGCGCGCTCGGCGTCGACCTTCCGGTTCAGCTCGGCGAGGTCTTCCGTGGTGAGCGCGGCGGTGATCTTGCCGAGGGCGTCGGCGATCTCCGGGTCGCCCGCGTCCTTGGTGTTCAGGACCGGAAGGACGTTGTCCGCGTTCTGGAGCTTCTTGTCGTCCTCCAGGAACACCAGACCGTCCAGCACCGCGTCCGTGGTGGTCGTCAGAACCAGCTCGACCTTGCCGTCCCGGACGGCCTGCTTGGACACCGGCGTGCCGACGCCCTTGGGGTCGATCCCGGTGACGTCGATGCCGTACGTCTTCTTCAGACCGGGTGCGCAGAACGGCCGCACCTCGCACTCGTCGCCCGCCGCGATCTTCACCTTCAGCTTCGACTTCCCGAGATCGGAAAGCGTCTTGAGGCTGTTCTTGTCGGCGAATTCCTTCGACACCGCGAAGGCGTTCTGGTCCACGGCCTTTCCGGGCGGGAGGACCGTGAGACCCAGCGGGGTGGCGAGCTCCTTCAGCGCGGCGACCGTGGCGTCCACGTCTCCGGAGGCCACCGGCTTCTCCTGAGCCTTGTCCGCCCCGTTGACCTTGGCGTTGAGGAACTCGGCGAGCGTGGCCGCGTACTCCGGTACGACGTCGATCTCGCCCTTCTCCACCGAGGGCTCGTACAGCTCACGGTTCTTCACCGTGGTGACCGAGGTGCTGTATCCGGCGTCGCCGAGGATCTGGGCGTACAGCTCGGCGAGCACCTTGGACTCGGTGAAGGAGGCCGACCCGACGACCAGGGTCCCCTTCTTGCCGTCGCCGCCGGCCGAGGAGCCGGAGCCGCTCTTCTCCTGCTCCAGGCTGTCGCCACCGCAGGCCGCGAGCGACCCGGCCAGCGCCACCATGCCGATGACCGCTCCGGCTATCCGCGAGGTCCTGCTCATGTGTTGTTCTCCGTCCGAACAGAAGAAAAGTGACCAGAAGAAAGGTGATCGAGAACGAGGCGCCGGGCGTTCACGCGGGCCTGCGGCGGCGCAGCGGGGACAGCAGCCGGTCGAGGCCCACCAGCACGCCCTCCACCACCAGGGCGAGTCCGGCGACCAGGACCGCGCCCGCGAAGACCTGGGCCGTGTCGTAGGTGTTGAACCCGGCGGTGATGATCCGGCCCAGACCGCCGAGGCCGACCATCGCGGCGATCGACGCGGTGGCCACGACCTGGACGGCGGCGGACCGCAGCCCGGTCATGATCATCGGGTAGGCGAGCGGCAGCTCGACCCGGACGAAGAGCTGAGCGCCCGACATCCCCATGCCGCGCGCGGCCTCCACCACGGCCCGGTCCACCTCGCGCATGCCGACATAGGCGTTGGTCAGCAGCGGTGGCACCGCGAACAGGACCAGCGCGATGATCGTGGGCCAGTACCCCGAGTTGCGCAGGGACGTGACCATGAACAGGGCCAGCACCGCGAAGACCGGGACGGCCCGCCCCACGTTGGAGAGGTTCACCGCGAGCGCACCGCCCTTGCCGATGTGCCCCAGATACAGGGCGATCGGCACGGCTATCGCGCAGGCCACCGCGAGGGAGACCCCGCTCACGTACAGATGCTCACCGAGCCGGTGCGCGGCTCCGCCGTCGCCCGACCAGTTGGCCCCGGTGGTGAGCCAGGTCCAGGCGTCGCCGATGACTCCCACGGGTCAGCCCACCTCCACGGTCGCCGGGGCGGACGGCCCCGCGTCGGTCTTCGCCGGGGCGGCCTCGAGGGCCCCGGATATCCGGGTCCAGGGCGTCAGCAGCCGCTGGAGGCCGAGCAGCAGCAGGTCAGCCACCACGGCGAGCAGCACGCACAGGACCGATGCGGCGAGCACCTGGGCCTTGAAGAAGCTGGGCAGGGCGTCCTCGATGAGATTGCCGAGGCCCCCCTTGCCGACGAGCGAGCCGACCGTGGTCAGCGCGACCGTCGACACGGTGGCTATCCGCAGCCCCGCCATCACCGCGGGCAACGCCAGCGGGAGCTCCACCTCCCACAGCAGCCGGGCCGGCCCGTACCCCATGCCGCGGGCGGCGTCCCTGGCCTCCTGCGGCACCGCCGCGAGCCCGGCCAGGATGTTGCGTACGAGGATGGTCAGCGAATAGAGCACCAGACCCGTCACCACGAGCGCGGCCGACAGCCCGAACAGGGGCAGCAGCAGCGAGAACATCGCCAGCGAGGGCACGGTGTAGAGCACGGTTGTCAGCCCGAGCACCGGTCCGGCGAAGCGCGGGCCCCGGCGGGCGAGCAGCGCCAGCGGAAAGGCCACGGCGAGCCCGATCAGCACCGAGACCACCGTGATCCCGATGTGCTGCACGGTCGCGTCGGTCAACTCCTGGCTGCGGGAACGCAGATACTCCCCGCAGATCCAGTCGTTCGTCACCAGGCAACTCTGCTCGGCCATCCGCCCCCCACCTCCTGCTTTCCCTCGTCTGCCCGGATCTCCCCGGATCGAACTGATGACTGATGAGCCTATCCTCGACCACTGACAATCGCGGAGGGCTGTCGCATTCCGGCAACATGTCCTTCACGAAACGCCCGCCACAATGGGGAACCATGATCCGTTTCGAGCACGTCACCAAGCGGTACGCCGATGGCACCACCGCCGTCGACGACCTTTCCTTCGAGGTCGCCGAGGGTGAACTGGTCACGCTCGTCGGACCTTCCGGATGCGGCAAGACGACCACCATGAAGATGGTGAACCGGCTGATCGAACCGACCGAGGGCGGGATATTCCTCGACGGGGACGACATATCCACCATCGACCCCGTCCAACTGCGCCGCCGCATCGGCTATGTGATCCAGCAGGTGGGCCTCTTCCCGCACAAGACGGTGCTGGAGAACACCGCGACCGTTCCCCATCTGCTGGGCTGGAAGCGCGGAAAGGGACGCGAACGCGCCGCCGAACTCCTCGACCTCGTCGGACTCGACCCGTCCGTTTATGGTGACCGCTATCCGGAACAGCTTTCCGGCGGCCAGCGCCAACGCGTCGGTGTGGCCCGCGCATTGGCCGCCGATCCGCCCGTTCTCCTGATGGACGAGCCTTTCGGGGCGGTCGACCCGGTCGTCCGCGAACACCTCCAGAACGAATTCCTGAAACTCCAGGCCCAGGTCCGCAAGACCGTGCTGTTCGTCACGCACGACATCGAGGAGGCCGTCCGCCTCGGCGACCGCATCGCCGTCTACGGACAGGGCCGCATCGAGCAGTTCGACTCCCCGGCCACCGTGCTCGGAGCGCCCGCGACCCCGTACGTGGCCGACTTCGTCGGCGCGGACCGCGGGCTGAAGCGGCTCTCCGTGACGCCCATCGAGGAGAGCGACCTCGACCAGCCGCCGGTCGTCCACCTCGACGACCCGCTGGCCACGGCCACCGAACGGCTCAGGTCCGAGGGCGCGCGCTGGGCGGTCGTCCTGGACGGCCGGGACAACCTCCACGGCTGGATCCCCGCCGACGCGACCGCCGACGCCACGGTCAAGGGCACCGTCCGCGAGCACGCCCGCCGCATGGAGGCCTGGCTGCCGCTCGGCGCGCCCCTCAAGCAGGCGTTCGCCACCATGCTCCAGCACGACGCGGGCTGGATCGCGGTCATCGACAAGGAGAGCGAGGGCCGCTTCCTCGGCGTGCTGACCCCCGCCCGGCTGCACGAGGCCCTGCGCCGCTCGATCGACGCCGACGCCCAGGACGTACCGCGCGCGGAGGTCGCGGTGGAGACGGTGGCGACCGCGTAGGACGGACCGAACCGGACCGCCCGGACCGGACGACCGCCCGAGCCGGATCGCCAGGACCGGACCGGATAGCCAGGACCGGACCGCCCGGACCGGACCGGACCGCCCGGGCAGTCCGGTTCGCCCGGGCCGTCCGGTTCGCGGGGTCCGGTTCGGCTTCGGCTCGGCTCCGGCCCGGTTCAGTCCTCGCCGAGCCGGGCGCTCAGCCACTGCAGGGCCGGCGGGATCTCCCGCCGCCAGGTCGTGAAGTTGTGCCCGCCGCTGTCGAGCACGATGGAGGACACCTTCGCGGGCGCCTTCACCTTCTCGATGAACTTCATCGTGCTCCCGAGGTTGTCCTCGCCCTGCCGGGACGTCGTCACCAGGAACGAACCGCCGGACGGCGGCCGGTTCTCCAGGGTCCACAGCAGGTCGGCACGGTCGCGCAGCTCCTGCTTCCCGTGGAACAGATCGCCCGTCGTCGGGTCCTCGGCGGCCTTGTAGTAGGCGGAGAGCCCGGCGCTCGCCGCGTACCGGTCCGGGTGGTGCAGCCCGATCTTCAACGCGCAGTAGCCGCCGGTGGAGTTGCCGATGATGCCCCAGTCGCGGGCCTCCTTCCCGGCCCGGTAGGACGCCGTGACCGCCTCCGGGAGGTCCTTCGCGAAGAACGTCTCGGTCTGCGGGCCGCCGGGGATGTCCACGCACTCGGTGTCCCGGGGCGGCGCGACCGTCGGCCGCAGCATCACCAGGATCATCGGCCGGGCCTTCCCCGCCTTCACCAGGTCATGCGCGGTCTGCGGGTAGCGCAGACCCTTCAGCAGGTTCTCCGCCGTGCCCGGGTAGCCGGTGAGGACCACGGCCGCCGGGAACGTCCGCCCGGCGTACGCCGCCCGGAAGTACTCCGGCGGCAGATAGACGTACGCCGGGGACTCGATGCCCGACGTGCGCCCCGAGACCACCACCTTGTCGATCCGCCCGCCGACGGAGGGCACCCGGCCGCCCGGCACGTCCGGGTGCTGGGTGCCGACGCGCGCCAGGTGCCGGGAGCCGGCCTCGCCCGCCTCCCCGTCCGCGTGGTCGGTGACGACGCCCAGCTCCTGTTGCCGCCCGAAGAGATCGGCCCAGGAGCCGTAGAAGAGGAAGGCGTTGTTGGCCGCCAGACCCACCGCGGCGAACAGCGTCAGCTGGGTCGCCAGCAGCAGTCCGATCCGGCCCGACACCGCGGCCGCACCGGGCCGGGCCAGCCGCGGCCAGAACCGGACCGTGGCGGCGAACAGCGCGACGGCCAGCGCGGCCACGACCGCCAGAACTGCGGTGCTGGTGAGACCCATGAGCGTGCTTTCTCCGTGATTCCTTGGCGGGGGAGGCCGGGCGCGGGATGCGGGAAATTTCCGGAATGTGGGTGAACCCGCGCTCCCCGGCCCACGTCCTAGAGGGCGCCCATCGTCCGCGGGCCCCGGCCGGCGGACGGACCCAAGAGAACCTCTCGCGAGCCACGGGAAACGATGGATGTCTGTCACGCTAGATGGGGATAAGTCAGTATCGGTTCCGGACCGGACGCGCCGTACGCACGCGATGCACGGCGTACGCCGGCTGCTGCGCGGGCCCCGGCCCGAATCCGTGCCGTCCCTCGTCGGTACCGCCTGCACCGTCGTCGGGCTGATCGACGTCGCCGCCGGCGTCTTCCCCCGCTTCCGGCACAGCCGGATGCACACCCTCGCCGAGGTGCTCCCCGGGGCGCTCGGGCCGTTCGCCGCCGCGCTCTCGCTCAGCGCGGGCATACTGCTGCTCCTGCTCGCCCACGGGCTGAAGCGGCACAAGCGGCGGGCCTGGCGGGCGGCGGTGGTCCTGCTCCCCGTGGGGGCCGTGGCGCAGTTCGCGTACCGCCACTCGATCGTCGGCGTGCTCGTCTCGCTGACGCTCTGCTGGCTGCTGGTCCGCCACCGCGACCAGTTCCGGGCGCTGCCCGACCCGCGCAGCCGCTGGCGCGCGCTCGCCAACTTCGTGCTGCTCGGGGCCGGTTCGCTGGGGCTCGGGCTGATCATCGTCAGCGTCCACCCCGGCCGGGTCGTCGGCGACCCGTCCATCGCCGACCGCCTCCAGCACGTGCTGTACGGCCTGTTCGGCGTCGAGGGCCCCGTGGACTACGCGGGCAGGACCAGCTGGACGGTGGCCTACTCGCTGGGCGCGCTCGGCCTGTTGACCGCCGTCACCACCATCTACCTCGCCTTCCGCCCCGAACACCCGGCGGCCCGCCTCACCGAGGACGACGAGAGCCGGCTGCGGGAACTGCTGGAGCGGCACGGCGGGCGGGACTCGCTCGGCCACTTCGCGCTCCGCCGCGACAAGGGCGTCGTCTTCTCCCCCAGCGGCAAGGCCGCCGTCTGCTACCGGGTCGTCTCCGGGGTGATGCTGGCCGGCGGCGACCCCATCGGCGACGTGGAGGCCTGGCCGGGCGCGATCGAGCGCTTCATGGACGAGGCGCAGGCGCACTCCTGGACCCCAGCCGTGATGGGCTGCAGCGAGACCGGCGGCCAGGTCTGGACCCGCGAGACCGGGCTCACCGCCCTGGAGCTGGGCGACGAGGCGGTGGTCGACGTGGCGGATTTCTCCCTCGCCGGACGGGCCATGCGGAACGTGCGGCAGATGGTCAAGCGCATCGAACGCGGCGGCTACGAGACCCGGGTCCGGCGGGCGCGTGACATCGGCGACGCCGAACTGGACCGGATCCGCCGCGCCGCCGCCGACTGGCGCGGCACCGACACCGAACGCGGCTTCTCCATGGCGCTCGGCCGGATCGGCGACCCGGCCGACGGCGACTGCGTGATCGCCACCGCCCACCTGCCCGGCTCCGGTACGGAGGACTCCCCTCACGGCGACCTGAAGGCCGTACTCCACTTCGTACCGTGGGGGCGCGACGGAATGTCCCTGGAGCTGATGCGCCGCGACCGCTCGGCCGACCCCGGCATGAACGAGCTCCTGATCGTCGCCTCCCTCCAGGCCGCCGGACGGCTCGGCGTCGCCCGGGTCTCGCTGAACTTCGCGATGTTCCGCTCGGCGCTGGCCCGCGGCGAGCGGCTCGGCGCGGGGCCGGTGCTGCGCTGCTGGCGCGGGCTGCTGATCTTCCTCTCGCGCTGGTTCCAGATCGAGTCGCTGTACAAGTTCAACGCCAAGTTCAAGCCCCGCTGGGAGCCCCGCTTCGTGGTCTTCCGCACCAGCCGGGACCTGCCCCGGATCGGGATCGCGGCGATGCGCGCGGAGGGCTTCGTGAACCTCTCGCCGCCCCGCCCGTTCCGGCCCCGCACACCCCGCCCGTGCGGTCACGCCGCGCGTACGCGCCCGGAGCACGAGGCGAGCACGGCGTGAGCCGTCGTACGGCGGTCACGGGAGATCCGACACGCCCTAGTCTGGTCGTATGAGTACGTCACGCACGCGGGGCACGGTCCGAGGGCTGCCGGAGTGGGACCGCTGTGCGGTCATGGGGGTCGTCAACGTGACGCCCGACTCCTTCTCCGACGGCGGCCGCTGGTTCGACACCACGGCCGCGGTCAAACACGGTCTGCATCTGGTCTCCGAGGGCGCGGACCTGGTCGACGTGGGCGGCGAGTCGACCCGCCCGGGCGCCAGCCGGGTGGACGAGGACGAGGAGCTGCGCCGGGTGATCCCGGTCGTACGGGGACTGGCCTCCGAGGGTGTCACCGTCTCCGTGGACACCATGCGCGCCCGCGTCGCCGAGCAGGCCGTCGCCGCCGGGGCCGCCCTGGTCAACGACGTCAGCGGCGGCCTCGCCGACCCGGACATGATCCCGGCCGTCGCCGCCGCCGAGGTCCCGTTCGTCGTGATGCACTGGCGCGGCTTCAGCGAGTCGATGAACAGCCGCGCCGTGTACGAGGACGTCGTCGCCGAGGTCCTCGACGAGCTGCGGCGGCGGATGGACGCGGTGATCGCGGGCGGGGTCGCCCCGGAACGCCTCGTCATCGACCCCGGCCTCGGCTTCGCAAAGGACGCCGCCCACGACCTGACGCTCGTCGCGCACCTGGCCGAGCTGCACGCCCTGGGCCGCCCGCTGCTGGTGGCCGCCTCCCGCAAACGTTTCCTCGGCCACGTCCTGGCCGGACCGGGCAGCTCCCCGCCGCCCGCCCGCGAACGCGACGCGGCCACCGCCGCCGTCTCCGCGCTCTCGGCGCAGGCCGGCGCCTGGGCGGTCCGGGTCCACGAGGTGCGGGCCACCGCCGACGCCGTCCGCGTCGCCCGCGCGGTCGAGGGAGCCGCGTGAACGAGGAACACGCACAGGCCGCCGCCGACATCGCGGAGGTCGAGGCGGCGAACACCGCCTTCTACGAGGCGCTGGAACGCGGCGACCACGAGGAGCTCTCCGACCGCTGGCTGCCCGGCGAGGACCTCACCGTCTCCTGCGTCCACCCCGGCTGGCCGGTGCTCACGGGCCGGGGCGAGGTGCTGCGCAGCTACGCCCTGATCATGGCGAACACCGAATACATCCAGTTCTTCCTGACCGACGTCAACATCGCGATGACCGGCGACACCGCCCTGGTCACCTGCACCGAGAACATCCTCAGCGGCGGACCGGCCGAGGAGGGCAACGCGCTGGGCCCGCTGGTGGGCCAGCTGGTCGTCGCGACGAACGTGTTCCGGCGCACCGCCGACGGCTGGAAGCTCTGGTCCCACCACGGGTCGCCGGTCCTCACGGAGTCCGACGAGGACGACGACGAGGAATCCCCCTCCTGAAGAATCCCCCTCGTGAGGAATCCCGCCGCCCGAGGAATCCCCTTCCCGAGGGGGAAACACCCTCCCGAGTGGGTACGGGACCGATAGGGATTCGAACCGATCACCAAGGGGTAGGGGCGGCTACCAGCCCGGTGAGGCGCTGTCCATGGCCCCCACGGGCGAGCACTGTCGGTGCTCGCAGGTAGATTCGAAAGCAGGCACCTCGCCGCCCGCACGCGGCCGGGTGCCTCTCGACCAACGACAGCAGGAGTGATTCGCGTGGATCGTGTCGCGCTGCGCGGCCTCAAGGCCCGTGGGCACCACGGCGTCTTCCCCCGGGAGCGGGAAGAGGGCCAGACCTTCATCGTCGACCTGGTGCTCGGCCTCGACACCCGCCCCGCGGCAGCCACCGACGACCTGGCCCGCACCGTGCACTACGGCGTGGTGGCCGAGGAGGTCGTCGACGTGGTGACGGGCGAACCGGTGGATCTGATCGAGACGCTCGCCGAGCGCATCGCCCAGCAGTGCCTGAAGCACGAAGGCGTCCAAGAGGTCGAGGTCGTGGTGCACAAGCCGGACGCGCCGATCACCGTCCCCTTCGACGACGTGACCATCACCATCACCCGGAGCCGAGCATGACCGCATTTTCGACCGAGGGGCAGAGCGACCCGACCGTACAGCCGGTTCCGACCGCCGTCGTCCGGCAGGTGGACGCCGCCGACATCACCCTCTCCAACCCCAAGATGGCCGTGATCTCCCTCGGCTCCAACCTGGGCAACCGCCTGGAGACCCTCCAGGGGGCCGTCGACGCCCTGGAGGACACCCCGGGCCTGCGGGTCAAGGCCGTCTCCCCGGTGTACGAGACGGAGCCCTGGGGCGTCGAGGCGAACTCGCAGCCCTCCTACTTCAACGCGGTCATCCTCGTGAAGACGACGCTGCCGCCCGCCTCGCTGCTGGAGCGCGGCCAGGCCGTCGAGGAGGCCTTCGACCGGGTCCGCGAGGAGCGCTGGGGGCCGCGCACGATCGACGTCGACATCGTGTCGTACGCCGACGTCCTCTCCGACGACCCGGTGCTCACGCTCCCCCACCCGCGCGCCCACGAGCGGGCCTTCGTCCTCGCCCCCTGGCACGACATGGACCCCGAGGCCCAGCTGCCCGGCGCCGGACCGGTGGCCCAGCTCCTCGCGCAGGTCGGCCGCGACAGCGTGCTGCCCCGCGCCGACCTGGAACTGCGTCTGCCGGAGTAATCGTTAGGCTCGACGGACGGTGGTCCGGCGCACGGCCGGACCGGGCACAGGCGGCGCGAAGGGCGGCTCACGCGGTGAAGCAACTACGGCTCGGGGTACTGGCGGGCCTCTTCGCCGCCGCCGGTGTCCTCTCCTGGGGCGGGGCCCGTCTCTGGGACTCCTTCGGCACTCTGCCGAGCGTCCCGCTGGCCGCGTCGATCGTGCTCGCCGTGATCGCGGTGATCCTCCTCGCGACCGCCCTCTCCACCCGCACCCGCCTCCGCGCCCAGCGCGAACGCCGCCCCGGCGCCAAGGGCGTCGAGCCCCTGTTCGCGGCCCGCGCGGTCGTCTTCGGCCAGGCGAGCGCCCTGGTGGCCGCCCTGGTCGCCGGCATGTACGGCGGCACGGGCGTCTTCCTCCTGAGCTACCTCGACATCCCGCCCCGCCGCGACCAGGCCATCTACGCGGGCGCGGCGGTGATCGCCGGCATCGGCGTCATCGCCGCCGCCCTCTTCCTGGAACGCGTCTGCCGCCTCCCGGAGGACGGCAACGACCACGACGGCACGGGCACGGCGGCGGCGTAACGCACGACGAGGGCCCGGCTGCCGCCGCTTCCACGGCAGCCGGGCCGGTCATGCCGCCACGCGGACCAGATGTCCGTTGACCAGGAACGTGGGATGCGGCTGGAGCCGGTATCCGTACAGGGTGAACGGCTTGCCGGGCGCGGGACGGGGTCGCACGGACTCGACGGTCACCCAGCTCGACTCCACGGGGTCGGCGTCGTGATGCTCCGGCCGGAAGGTCCCGCGGGCCGCCCAGCGGTCCACCACGACCAGGTGCGACGCGAGGCCGTTCCTCGCGGGGGTGAACCGTGCGCCGATGATCCCGGCGAGGTCGACGAGGAACGGCACATTGGCGCTGACCGGGGTCCGGCCGGCCCAGTGCTTGGCACGGCACCCGTCACCGTCCGCGTACCCGTCGAGGAAACCGTCGAAGACCTCACGGTCCCGCAGCACGACCCGCGGAAACGCCTGTCTCATGTGGTGCGCGTCGCCACCGGCGTACTGGCGCAGGGCGTCGGCGAGGTAGGAGGACACCACCCGGACCCGGAAGCCCGGTACGTCCCGCCCCAGATACCCGGAGGGCCGGACGACGGGCTGAAGCCGTGCTTCCAGGCCGGTCGCCTCCGTGAGGCACCTCGCGTAGCGGGTGGCGAACGCCTCGTCGTTCACGACGAGCGACACGTAGTTCTTGCCCACCGTGCCGTCGCCACAGGTGGCCCCCACGAAATAGCCGAACGCGTGTCCCATGCGGAACGTGAGCCGTTCACGGCAGAGCTTGCGCGCGTGGGTCCACTCGATGGTTCTGCCCGCCGCGTCCTCGGCACGGATCCAGCCACCCGGTGTGGCCAGGAGAAGATCCCCGGAGACCGTGAAGGCCGCATGACTCGTGGCGACCTCCACGGCCGTTCTGACCTTGACGGCCGTCACGTCCGTGACCGTCGTCCGTACCGCGCGGTGCCCGTGCAGCGTCCACAGCCTGGTGCCGACAGCGATCTCCCGGGCCCGGAGACGCCCTCCCACCGCGTTCACGGTCTGCCTGCTCGGTAACCCGTCGCTCATGCGGCGCTCCTCGGCCTGTCCACCCTCACAGGCCGAGGAGCGTATCGGGCACCACTGACAGGGCTAGCGCGCCAGTATGAGGCTCATCGCCTCGGCGCGGGTCGAGGCATCGCGCAGCTGTCCGCGTACGGCCGACGTCGTGGTCTTCGCCCCGGGCTTGCGGATGCCCCGCACCGACATGCACATGTGCTCGGCCTCGATCACCACGATCGCGCCCCGCGCCTCCAGGATCCGCATGAGCGAGTCCGCCACCTGCGTGGTGAGCCGTTCCTGCACCTGGGGCCTGCGGGCGAAGACGTCCACCAGCCGGGCCAGCTTCGACAGGCCGGTGATCTTGCCGGAGTCGGCCGGTATGTAGCCGACGTGCGCGACGCCGTGGAAGGGCAGGAGGTGGTGCTCGCAGAGAGACATGATCTCGATGTCCTTCACCAGGACCATCTCGTCGTGCCCGAGATCGAACGTCGTGGTGAGCACGTCCTCGGGTTCCTGCCGCAGACCGGCCAGAATCTCCTTGTACGCCCGCGCCACCCGCCCCGGCGTCTCCCGCAGGCCCTCGCGGTCCGGGTCCTCTCCGACGGCGAGCAGCAGTTCGCGTACGGCCGCCTCGGCCCGCTTCTCGTCGAATTCGCCGATCGAACCCTGGCCGTCCAGCGTCACCGGGTCGGTCATCTGTGCCTCGTTCCTCTGTGCCGTTCCGTGCGCGGGTTCGCGATCGGACATCGCTGGCATACGGAAAAGCCGCGCCCCCACAGGCTAGAACCTGGGGGGCGCGGCATGCATTCCGGAACCGGTGCGGTGGCCCGTGACGGGCGTCTCACCTGCTGTGGAGCGCGGACTAGCTGTTGTTCTCCGGACGGTCCTCGGGGATCGCCTCGGTGGACGGGGCGATGTCCTTGGTCAGGTCCGCCGTCGGGGCGATCTCCGGCGGGGTGGCCGAGCCGTTGGCGCTGCCGTTGGTGAGGGCGAGCTCCTTGGGCGAGAGGACCGGGGGCCGCGTCGACGGGGTGCGCCGGGCGGATCCGGTCCAGGCCGGGCGGGCCGGGCGCTTGACGATCGGGGCGAAGATCTCGGCGATCTCGTCCTTGCCCAGCGTCTCCTTCTCCAGCAGTTCGAGCACCAGGGCGTCGAGGATGTCGCGGTTCTCGACGAGGATCTCCCACGCGTCGTTGTGGGCGGTCTCGATGAGCTTCTTGACCTCCTCGTCGACCAGGGCCGCGACCTCTTCCGAGTAGTCGCGCTGGTGGCCCATCTCGCGGCCCAGGAAGGGCTCCGAGTTGTCGCCGCCGAACTTGATCGCGCCGAGACGCTCCGTCATGCCGTACTGCGTGACCATCGCGCGGGCCGTCGCCGTGGCCTTCTCGATGTCGTTCGCCGCACCGGTGGTCGGGTCGTGGAAGACCAGCTCCTCGGCCGCGCGCCCGCCCAGCATGTACGCCAGCTGGTCGAGCATCTCGTTGCGGGTCGTGGAGTACTTGTCCTCCTCCGGGAGCACCATCGTGTAACCGAGGGCGCGGCCGCGGGAGAGGATCGTGATCTTGTGGACCGGGTCCGACTGGGGGGAGGCCGCCGCGACCAGGGCGTGTCCGCCCTCGTGGTACGCGGTGATCTTCTTCTCCTTCTCGGACATGATCCGGGTCCGCTTCTGCGGGCCCGCCACGACGCGGTCGATCGCCTCGTCGAGGCTCTCGTTGTCGATGAGCTTCTTGTCGCTGCGCGCCGTCAGGAGCGCCGCTTCGTTGAGCACGTTCGACAGGTCGGCGCCGGTGAAGCCGGGCGTGCGCCGGGCGACGGCGCCGAGGTCGACGCCCTCCGCGACGGGCTTGCCCTTCTGGTGCACCTTGAGGATCTCCAGGCGGCCCTGCATGTCGGGGCGGTCGACCGCGATCTGCCGGTCGAAGCGGCCCGGACGCAGGAGCGCCGGGTCGAGGATGTCCGGGCGGTTCGTGGCGGCGATCAGGATGACGCCGCCCTTCACGTCGAACCCGTCCATCTCGACGAGCAGCTGGTTGAGCGTCTGCTCGCGCTCGTCGTGACCGCCGCCCATGCCGGCCCCGCGGTGGCGGCCGACGGCGTCGATCTCGTCGACGAAGACGATCGCCGGGGCGTTCGCCTTGGCCTGCTCGAAGAGGTCACGCACGCGGGAGGCGCCGACACCGACGAACATCTCGACGAAGTCGGAACCGGAGATCGAGTAGAACGGGACGCCCGCCTCGCCGGCGACGGCGCGGGCGAGCAGCGTCTTGCCCGTACCGGGCGGGCCGTAGAGCAGGACGCCCTTGGGGATCTTGGCGCCGACGGCCTGGAACTTCGCCGGCTCCTGGAGGAACTCCTTGATCTCGTGGAGCTCCTCGACGGCCTCGTCGGACCCCGCCACGTCGGCGAAGGTCGTCTTGGGGGTGTCCTTGGTGATCAGCTTGGCCTTGGACTTGCCGAACTGCATGACCTTGGAACCGCCGCCCTGCATCTGGTTCATCAGAAACAGGAAGACGACCACGATGAGGACGAAGGGCAGCAGCGAGAGGAGGATCGAGACGAACGGGGACTGCTTCGACGGCGAGACGGTGTAACCCTTCTCGATGTCACCCGCCTCGAACTTCTGCTGGAGCGTGTCGGCGAGCTCGACGCCCTGGTTGCCGATGTAGCTCGCCTGGAACTTGCTGCCGGACTCGCCCGGCAGCTTCTGGCCGTCCTTCAGCTCGACCTTGAGGATTTGTTCGTCACCGGTGGTCAGCTTGGCCTGCTCCACCTGGTTCTTACTGATCGCCTGGACCACCTTGGCGGTGTCCACCGTCTTGTAGCCGCCCGACGAGCCGACGACCTGCATCAACACGACCACGGCGAGGACGGCCAGCACGATCCACATGACCGGCCCACGGAAGTATCGCTTCACGTCCATCCACACGGAGCGAAGACGCCCCGTCCCTCCTGCCCGTAGGTAAATGCTGCTGTTTGAAAAGAGTGTTCTTCGGACGGTACCTCAGCATGGGCACCCGCGACCGCTGGGTGCAGCGGAGAAACCTGCTTTCGAAGCTCCAACGGCCCGGAGGCGGTGAGGGTTCCCCGGCGGCCTGCCCGGGGGTCAGCCGCCGTAGACGTGCGGGGCCAGCGTGCCGACGAAGGGCAGGTTGCGGTACTTCTCCGCGTAGTCCAGCCCGTAGCCGACGACGAACTCGTTGGGGATGTCGAAACCGATCCACTTCACATCGATCGCGACCTTTGCGGCATCCGGCTTGCGCAGCAGGGTGCAGACCTCCAGCGAGGCCGGCTCCCGGGAGCCCAGGTTGGACAGCAGCCAGGACAGCGTCAGTCCGGAGTCGATGATGTCCTCGACGATCAGGACGTGCTTGCCTTTGATGTCGGTGTCGAGGTCCTTGAGGATCCGCACGACGCCGGAGGACTGGGTGCCCGCCCCGTACGAGGAGACGGCCATCCAGTCCATCGTGACGGGGGTGGACAGCGCACGCGCCAGGTCCGCCATGACCATCACCGCGCCCTTGAGGACGCCGACGATCAGCAGGTCCTTGCCCGCGTACTCCGCGTCGATCTTCGCGGCCAGCTCGACGAGCTTCGCGTCGATCTCTTCCTTGGTGAGGAGCACCGACTGAAGGTCGGTACCCATGTCCTTCTCGTTCACCCACGTCTCTTTCTGTGCTGCCGACGGCCCGTTCCGCCGGTCCGGGTGCGCCCGGGCCGGCGGCGGTTCGTCTGCACTTCAGCCGCTCGCGCGTCAGCTCTGCCGAATGACCAGTCTGCCACCCTGCCGCAGCGCCTCGACGCGGCCGGGCAGGTTGATGGCCCGCTGGCCGCGCCAGCCGGTGATCAGGCGGTCGACTTCTTCGAGGTGCCGGGCGAAGAGGGAGCCGGCGGGCGCCCCGGCCTCGATCAGGGCGCGGCGCAGCACCCGGCGGCGTACCGCGGGGGGCAGGGCGTGGAGCCCCGCGCACTCCAGGCGGCCGGTCTCGTCGCGCACGGTCAGCTCGGCCTCGGCGGCCCAGGTGTCCAGGGCGTCGGCGTCGTCGCGGGAGAGCTGGGCGGTACGGGCGAGGGCTTCGACTACGCCTTTGCCGAGCGCCTTCTCCAGGGCGGGCAGCCCTTCGTGGCGGAGCCGGGAGCGGGTGTAGGCGGGGTCGATGTTGTGCGGGTCGTCCCAGACGGGGATCGACTGGACCAGGCAGGCCTTGCGGGCGGTCTGCCGGTCGAGCTGGAGGAAGGGGCGGCGGTAGCGGCCGGCCGGTCCGGAGGCGGCGGCCATGCCGGAGAGCGAGCGGATGCCGGAGCCGCGGGCGAGGCCGAGGAGGACGGTCTCGGCCTGGTCGTCGCGGGTGTGGCCGAGGAGGACGGCGGCGGCGCCGTGGCGTTCGGCGGCGGCGTCCAGCGCGGCGTAGCGGGCGTCGCGGGCGGCGGCTTCGGGGCCGCCCTCGCGTCCGACGTGCACGGCGACGGCCTCGACGGGGTCGAGGTCCATGGCGGTGAGCCGGGTGACGACCTCGGCGGCGCGGAGGCCGGAGCCCGGCTGGAGGTTGTGGTCGACGGTGATGCCGCCGGCCCGGACGTCGAGCTTGCGGGCCTCGAAGGCGAGCGCGGAGGCGAGCGCCATGGAGTCGGCGCCGCCGGAGCAGGCGACGAGGACGAGCGGGGTGTCGGGCCGTTCGGGGAGGGCGGTCAGGGAGCCGCCCGCGGCGGCGGCCTCGGCGTAGGGGGAGCCGGCGGCGTGTGCGGGGCGCCTGGCCGCTTCGGCGGGCCGGTCGGGGCCGGCGTACCGGTGGAATTCGGTGATGACGTCGTGGAGTACGCGGCGGACCGCCAGGCGTATCGCCGCGACCGCAGGATGGGGACCCATGTCCGGTGCCCTTCGTGGAGTTCGGGAGGAGCGTCGAGCGCCGGAACGCGTGAGTCCCGTCACTCAGAGTGCGTCGATGGTGACAGAGGCAAGCTGTTCATCGAGCATTGCACGCCTTCCCGGGCCTCCATGGTCCCTCGGATGGGTGATTGGGGGGCGAATATCGGTCCCTCGGGACTGCCCGGGGCGTCCGATGGTCAGGATTCGGCCTTACGGTGCACGCGCGCGACCCAGTCGGCGGGCTTGGCGATCTCGGCCTTCGTCGGGAGGGTGTTGGGCGAGGTCCAGACGCGGTTGAAGCCGTCCATGCCGGCCTCGTCGACGACCGACCGTACGAACTTCTCGCCGTCCTTGTACTGGCGGAGCTTGGCGTCGAGGCCGAGGAGCTTGCGCAGGGCCTGGTCGAGGCGGCCGGCGCCCTGGGCGCGGCGCTGCTGGAACTTCTCGCGGATCTCGGAGACGGAGCCGACGACGTCGGGGCCGACGCCGTCCATGACGTAGTCCGCGTGTCCTTCGAGGAGGGACATGACGGCGGTGAGGCGGCCGAGGACCTCGCGCTGGGCGGGGGTCTGGACGATGTCGACGAGGCTGCGGGTGTCGCTCTCGCCCTGTTCGCCCTCGGGGCGGCCGCCGGAGAGGGACTGGGCGGCCTCCCGGAGGCGTTCCAGGAAGGTCATCGGGTCGACGTCGGTCTCGTCGAGGAACGTCTGGATCTCGCCCTGGAGGTGGTCGCGGAGCCAGGGCACGCCGGTGAACTGGGTGCGGTGGGTCTCCTCGTGGAGGGCGACCCAGAGCCGGAAGTCGTGCGGGTCGACGTCCAGCTCGCGTTCGACGTGGACGATGTTGGGGGCGACGAGCAGGAGCCGGCCGCCGCCGTTCGCGGAGGCGGGCAGCTCGCGGGTGGCCGGGGCGAACGTCTCGTACTGGCCGAGCACCCGGGAGGCGAGGAACGAGAGCAGCATGCCCAGCTCGACGCCGGTGACCTTGCCGCCGACCGCGCCGAGGACGGCGCCGCCGGGTCCGCCGGAGCGGCGGCTCTCCATCTTGGCGAGCAGGGGCTGGAGGAGTTCGCGGAATCCGGCGACGTTGGCCTTGATCCAGCCGGGGCGGTCGACGACGAGGACGGGGGTGTCCTCGGGTTCGGTCCCCTCGGGGATCATCCGGGTGAAGAGCCGGACGTGTTCCTCCGAGGCCTTGGCGTGCCGCCGGAGCTCCGCGACGACGGCGCGGGCCTCCTCGCGGCTGATGTCGGGCCCGGGCCGTACGAGCCGGGTCGCGGTCGCCACCGCGAGATTCCAGTCGACCATCTGGGCACCACCGATGCTCGTCATGCGTCAACCGTACGTGAGGCTGTCGTCCCTTGGTGGGGTGTTGCGCCGCTCTTCGGGGACGGCCCCGGGCTCAGCCGCCCGTTCCGGCGAGTGCGGTGGCCAGGGCGTCGAGGGCGGGTTCGGCCTGGCCCGCGTCGATGCTGCCGGAGGCGAGGAAGGCGAAGGCGAGCAGCCGGCCCTGCCGGTCGACGACGGTGCCGGCGAGGGAGTTGACGCCCCGAAGGGTGCCGGTCTTGGCGCGGATCAGGCCGGTGCCCGCCGCGTCCGGCGCGTACCGGCCGCCGAGGGTGCCGCTGAAGCCGGCGATCGGGAGGCCGGTGAGGACCGGGCGGAGTCCGGGGCGGTCGGGGTCGGCGGCGCGGGCGAGGAGCGCGGTGAGGAGGGCGGGGGTGGCCCGGTCCCTGCGGTCCAGGCCGCTGCCGTCGGCGAAGTGGGCGCCGGCCGTCGGGACCTTGAGCTTCTTCAGCTCGTTGGTGACGGCGCGGCGGGCCCCGGCGAACGAGGCGCTCTCGCCCTTGGCGATGGCGGTCTGCCGGGCGAGGGCCTCGGCGATGTCGTTGTCGCTGTTGGTGAGGGTGCGCTCGACGAGGGCGTCGAGCGGGGCGGAGCGGTGGGTGGCGACGGTGCGGGCGTCCTCGGCGGCGCGGGCCTCGCGGGGGGCGCCGGAGACCTTGACGCCGGCCTTCTTCAGCGCGGCGGCGAAGGTGCGGGCGGCGTCGCCCGCGGGGTCCTCGCTGCGCTCGGCGGTGCCGCGGTCCGTGTCGTCGAGGCGGCCCTCGTTGACCATCAGAGCCGTGACGGGCGCGATGTTCTCGTTGGGGCTGATCGGGTGGAGCACGGGGCCGGTGTAGCGGGAGATGTCGTAGGCCAGCCGTACGGAGTCCCGGTCCTCCTCGCGCAGGGCGTCGGCGGTGTCGGCGGCCATCGCGCGCAGGGCCGCCCTGCTGAGCGTGGGGTCGCCGCCGCCGACGAGGGTGACGGTGCGGGAGTCGGGGGACAGCGCGGCGGTCGTGGCGATGCGGTGGTCGGGGCCGAGGACCGAGAGGGCCGCGGTGGCGGTGGCGATCTTGATGGTGGAGGCCGGGGTCATCGGGGTGGTGGCGCCCTGCTCGTACAACTGCTCGCCGGTGGCGGTGTCGATGACGGAGGCGGCGACCTCGTCCCCGAGTCCGGGTTCTCCGATGAGCGGGGCGAGGGTGTCGCGGAGTGCGGCGGCGTCCTGGGGGGCGTCGTGGGTGGTGGTGCCGAGGGCGGGCAGGACGGCCGGGGCGCTGGGGGCCGGGCGGGGGCCGTCGGGCGTCGGGCGGCCGTGATGTGCGCCACCTGTGCGGTCACCGGCGGCTGCGAGTGCCCGCTCGGCCTTACGCTGACCGTTGTCCCAGGGGCCGGCGGCGAGGACGGCGCCGGCGGCGACGACCAGGCCGAGCGCTGCGGAGCCTGCGATCACCTGCCAGGTGTACGTCCCGTTGCGCTTCTTCGTCAGGATCTTCGGCCCGCCCCACGGGTCCGAGGGGCGCATCGACGGTTCTTCCACCTGCTCGGCCACCGCTGACCAGCCCCTTTCGCGAGCACACTTCTGCGTGGGGGACACTTAATCACCAGTCGTATGTGTTGATCATGGAGGAGCCACCCGTGGAGTTCGACGTCACCATCGAGATCCCGAAGGGTTCGCGGAACAAGTACGAGGTGGACCACGAGACCGGTCGGATCCGCCTGGACCGTCGACTCTTCACCTCGACCAGCTACCCGGCCGACTACGGCTTCGTCGAGAACACCCTCGGCGAGGACGGCGACCCGCTGGACGCGCTGGTCATCCTGGACGAGCCGACCTTCCCCGGTTGCCTCATCAAGTGCCGCGCCATCGGCATGTTCCGGATGACCGACGAGGCGGGCGGCGACGACAAGCTGCTCTGCGTCCCGGCATCCGACCCGCGCGTGGAGCACCTGCGGGACATCCACCACGTGTCGGAGTTCGACCGCCTGGAGATCCAGCACTTCTTCGAGGTCTACAAGGACCTGGAGCCGGGTAAGTCCGTCGAGGGCGCCGACTGGGTCGGCCGCGCCGAGGCGGAGGCCGAGATCGAGGCCTCCTACAAGCGCCTTGAGGCGCAGGGCGGCGCGCACTGACGTCCCTCTTCCGGTTCCGTTTGTGAGCCGGACGGCCGTCTTCGAACGGGCGGTACACCTTCGCGGGTGTGCCGCCCGTTTCGCTGTCCGTTTCGCTGTCCGCACTTCCGCGCGTGCGGGGCCCATGCCGGTGGCCATACTGGGCACACGTGCGGCGGGGCGACCCCCAATGACGTGCAGTCGAGCAGGAACGAGGTCGAGTGGTGGCGGAATCGGGCGGTCCTGAGGACCAGAAGCCCCAGTCCGACGAGGCGCGGAGCGCTTTCGCTCCGCCCGCCGGGACGATGCATCCGGTGTCGCCGCCCGAGGAGGACCATCCGACGTCGGAGTTCGCGCTCCCGACCGGGGTGCAGCCGGAACCGAGCGGTCCGGCCGGCCCGGGCGGCGGCCCCGGGGGCGGTTCGAACTCCGACACGCTGAGTTCCGCTTTCACGCCGCCGAGCACGTACCGGGCCCAGCAGTCGCCGCCCGCCTTCACCCCGGCGCAGGGCATTCCGATGGTCAAGCTGACCAAGGAGGCGCCCTGGCAGGACCGGATGCGCACGATGCTGCGGATGCCGGTGACGGAGCGTCCGGCGGCCGAGTCGATCCAGCGCACCGACGACGACACGGGTCCGGCCGTGCCGCGCGTGCTCGACCTGACGCTGCGTATCGGGGAGCTGCTGCTGGCGGGCGGCGAGGGCGCCGAGGACGTCGAGGCGGCGATGTTCGCGGTGACCCGGTCCTACGGCCTGGACCGCAGCGAGCCCACGGTCACCTTCACGCTGCTGTCCATCTCGCACCAGCCGTCGCTGGTCGACGACCCGGTGACGGCGAGCCGTACCGTACGCCGCCGGGGCACCGACTACACGCGTCTTGCGGCGGTGTTCCGGCTGGTCGACGACATCACCAGTACGGACGCCGAGGTGTCGCTGGAGGAGGCCTACCGGCGGCTCGCGGAGATCCGCCGTAACCGTCACCCGTATCCGGGCTGGGTGCTGACGGCGGCCGCCGGGCTGCTGGCCGGTTCGGCCTCCGTGCTGGTCGGCGGTGGGTTCCTGGTGTTCATGGTGGCGGCGGCGGGCGCGATGCTCGGCGACCGGCTGGCGTGGTTGTGCGCCGGGCGCGGGCTGCCGGAGTTCTACCAGTTCACGGTGGCCGCGATGCCGCCCGCCGCGTTGGGGGTGGCGCTGACGCTGACCCATTCGACGGATGTCCGCCCGTCCGCGGTGATCACCGGTGGGCTGTTCGCGCTGCTGCCGGGGCGGGCGCTGGTGGCGGGGGTGCAGGACGGGCTGACCGGTTACTACATCACCGCCTCGGCCCGGCTGCTCGAAGTCATGTACTTCTTCATCGGGATCGTCGCGGGCGTGCTGATCGTCCTCTATCTGGGGCTCCAGCTGGGGGCGCAGCTCAACCCCGAGGCCCGGTTCACGCCGTACGACGAGCCGGTGGTCCAGATCCTGGCGTCGATGGCGCTGAGCCTGGCCTTCGCCGTGCTGCTCCAGCAGGAGCGGTCGACCGTGCTGGCGGTGACCCTGAACGGCGGCGTGGCCTGGATCATCTTCGGGGCGATGGCCCGGACCGGGGGCATCTCGCCGGTCGCGGCGACGGCGGTGGCGGCCGGACTGGTCGGCCTGTTCGGCCAGCTGTTCTCGCGCTACCGGTTCCACTCCTCGCTGCCGTACATCACGGCGGCGATCGGGCCGCTGCTGCCCGGTTCGGCGACGTACTTCGGTCTGCTGGGCGTGGCGCAGAACGAGCTGGTCACCGGGCTCACCTCGCTGTCGACGGCGGTGGCGACGGCGCTGGCCATCGCGATCGGGGTGAATCTGGGGAGCGAGATCTCGCGGCTGTTCATGGGGCTGCCGGGGGCGATCGGCGGGGCGAGCCGCCGGGCGGCGAAGCGGACCAGGGGGTTCTGAGCCCGCGGCCGGGACACCCCCGTACGGACGGACGACGCCCCACCCCGCGGAACTTCCGGGGTGGGGCGTCGTCCTGCTCGTTTACGGAGTCTCGCGTACGAAGGTGGGGTCAGCGCTTGGCGTGCCGGCCGCGCTGGCCGGAGGAGGGGCCGTTGTTGCCGCCGGGGGCGCGGCCGGAGCCGTCGCCCGCCTCGGCCGGGACGGCCTTCTTGCCCTGGCTGCGGGCCCGCAGGACCTCGATCACGATCGGCACCACGGAGATGAGCACGATCAGGATGAGGATCATCTCGATGTGCTCGTGCACGAAGTCGATCTTGCCGAGGAGGGCGCCGAGCACGGTGACGCCGACGCCCCAGAGGATCGCGCCGACGATGTTGTACGTGATGAAGGAGCGGTAGTTCATCCGGCTGACGCCCGCGATGATCGGCGTGAACGTACGCACGATGGGCACGAAGCGCGCCAGGACCAGGGACTTCGGGCCGTGCTTCTCGAAGAACTCGTGGGCCTTCTCCACGTTCTCCTGCTTGAAGAGGCGGGAGTCGGGGCGCTTGAAGAGGGCCGGGCCGACCTTGCGGCCGAAGAGATAGCCCACCTGGTCACCGACGATCGCGGCCACCGCGATCAGCGTGCACACCAGCCACAGCGGGTACTTCAGCTGGCCCGTGGTCACCAGCAGACCCGTGGTGAACAGCAGCGAGTCGCCGGGCAGGAAGAACCCGATCAGGAGGCCGGACTCGGCGAAGACGATGAGGAGCAGGCCGGGGAGCCCGAACGTGTTGAGCAGATAGTCCGGGTCCAGCCAGCTCGGTCCGAGCGCAAGCGTATTCAAGGGTCCGGGCTCCAGGATGAGGGGTGCGATGGCGGCTCTGTGGCCGCCCCAAGCTATCAACGCCCGATGCGTGCCCGTGGTTCCAGTGGCGCACAGTGGGAATGCGCATCCTACGAAGCGGCCCGAAGCTGATCACAGGAGGTGCCACCACTATGGGCATTGAGGAATTCGGCGGCGGCCAGACGGCACAGGCGGATGTGCTGGTCGTCACCACGAACGACGTACCCGGCTACCAGGTGACCCAGGTCATCGGCGAGGTCTTCGGGCTGACCGTCCGGTCGCGTCACCTCGGCAGCCAGATCGGGGCCGGGCTGAAGTCGATGATCGGCGGCGAGCTGAAGGGGCTGACCAAGACGCTGGTCGAGACCCGCAACCAGGCGATGGAGCGGCTCGTGGAGCAGGCCCGGGCCCGGGGCGCCAACGCGGTCCTGATGATGCGGTTCGACGTGACCGAGGCGGCGGACGTGGGCACGGAGGTCTGCGCGTACGGGACGGCAGCGGTGATCAGCAAGGTGTGACGCGGGGCCGGGCGGCGCGGCGTGACGTCCTGCGTGCGGGCCGCCCGGTGTGACGTCCTGCCTGCGGGCCGCCCGGCGTGACGCGGGGCCGGTTGTGACCAACTTAGGGGTTATGCCTGATTTGTCGGCCTAGGGTGGGCCGGTGGCCCCCGAAACCCCCGCGTCCCCGCCCGCTCCCCCACAGCCGCCGCACCCCCCGCACCCGTCGGCCACCCCGGCCCGGCGGCTGCTGCCGCTCGTTCTGCCCGCGATCGCCGTCGGCGTCGTCTGCGCGCTGATCCTGCTCGGGGTGAGCCTGCTGGCGGAGCGGCTCCAGGACGTCCTCTGGGAATCCCTGCCCGACGCGCTCGGGGTGGGGCGGTTCTCCTCGCTGTGGATGGTCGCGATGCTCACCGCGACCGGCCTCGCGGTGGGGCTCGTCCTGCGGGCCGTGCCCGGCCACGGCGGGCCCGATCCGGCCACCACCGGGCTGGTCGACGCCCCGATGCGGCCCGGCATCGTGCCCGGGCTGCTCCTGGTGACCGTTCTGGCGCTGGCGGGCGGGGTGAGCCTCGGGCCCGAGAACCCGATCACCGCCGCCAACATCGCCCTCGCCTTCTGGCTCGGCCGACGGTTCGCGCCCGGCGCTCCGGGCGAGGTGTGGGTGGCGCTCGCGGCGGCCGGGACGATCGGGGCCCTCTTCGGCACCCCGGTCGCCGCCGCGCTGGTCCTCTCCGAGGTGCTGGCCTCGCAGCCGGGCCCCGGGGCGTTCTGGGACCGGCTGTTCGCCCCGCTCGCGGCCGGTACGGCGGGCGCGCTGACCATGTCGTTGATCGCGGCGCCCAGCTTCGACCTGTCCCTCCCCGCGTACACCGGTCCGCACTGGGGCGATCTGCTCTCCGCCCTGCTGATCGCCTCGTCGGGCGCGCTCCTCGGGCTGCTCGCGGTGTACGCGTTCCCGGTGGCGCACAGGGTGTTCGCGGCGCTGCGGCACCCGGTGCTCGCCCTGACGGTGGGCGGTCTCGTGCTGGGGCTGCTGGGCGCGCTGGGCGGGCATCTCACCCTGTTCAAGGGGCTCGACGAGGTGAAGACGCTCGCCGGGGACCCGGACGGGTGGTCGGCCGGGGAGTTCGCGGGGATGGCGATCGTGAAGATGGCCGCCCTCGTGATCGCGGCCACGTGCGGCTTCCGGGGAGGGCGGATCTTCCCGGCGGTCTTCGCGGGGACGGCGCTCGGGCTGTGCGCCCATGCGCTGGTCGACGCGGTCCCGCCGTCGCTCGCGGTGTCCTGCGCGGTGCTGGGCGTGCTGCTCGCCGTCACCCGACAGGGCTGGGTGAGTCTGTTCACGGCGGCGGTGCTGGTCGGCGACACGTCCGTGCTGCCGCTGCTGTGCGCGGCGACCCTGCCCGCGTGGCTGCTGGTCACGGGGCGGGCCCAGATGCAGCTGGACGCGGACGGGAAGTCGCTGCGGTGAGCCGGTCAGCGGCGGCGTACCAACCCACTGCGGCGCGCGACAGGCGTACGCGGTCACGGGGAAGGCCCCGTCCGGCGCGCCGGACGCACCGAACCTCCGTATCGTCTGGTTCATACGCTTTGCGTCACCTTGCAACGATCCCACTCGACGGAGGTCCCCCGCATGTCCACGCCCGTCAACGTCGCCGTCGTCTACTACTCCTCCACCGGCACCATCGCCACGATCGCGAAGGCGATGGCCGAGGATGCCGAGCGGGCCGGGGCGCAGGTGCGGCTGCGCCGGGCGGCGGAGCTCGCGCCGCAGGCGGCCATCGACTCCAACCCGGCGTGGGCGGAGAACGCCAGGGCGACCGCGGACATCCCCGAGGTCTCGCCGGACGACCTGGTCTGGGCGGACGCGGTGATCTTCGGTACGCCGACCCGGTTCGGGAACGTCACCGCCCAGCTGAAGCAGTTCCTCGACACGCTCGGCGGGCTGTGGCAGTCGGGGCAGCTCGCCGACAAGGTCTACAGCGGCTTCACCTCCACGGCCACCGCCCACGGCGGCCAGGAGTCCACGCTGCTCGCGCTGTACAACACGATCCACCACTTCGGCGGCATCCTCGTCACCCCCGGGTACACCGACCCCACGAAGTTCGTCGACGGCAACCCGTACGGCACCTCGCACATCGCCGGGCAGGGCGACCTCCCGGTCGGCGAGCAGACGCTCACCGCCACCCGCGTACAGGCCGAGCGGGTCGTGAAGTTCACCCGGGCCATCAAGGCGGGCCTGGCCGCCGGGAACTGACCCCGTCCACGTCACCCGCAGGCACCCGCGCACGCGCACCGACCCCCGACGGCCGAGAGAAGGGCTTCCCCACCATGCCGCTCCACCGCGGTGCCCACCCGGAACAGGACGAGCCCTCCGACGAGCGGCGCAGGCTCGCCCTGAACCCGTTCTTCGGCGAGGCGGACCCGACGGCCGCGATGAACACCGCGCCGCCCCGGCACCGGCTGCCCGAGGGGCCGCTGCCGCCGCTGACGGCGTACCGGCTGGTCCACGACGAGCTGATGCTCGACGGCAACTCCCGGCTCAACCTGGCCACGTTCGTCACGACCTGGATGGAGCCGCAGGCCGGCGTCCTGATGGGCGAGTGCCGGGACAAGAACATGATCGACAAGGACGAGTACCCGCGCACCGCCGAGCTGGAGAAGCGCTGTGTGGCGATGCTCGCCGACCTGTGGAACGCGCCTGATCCGGCGGCGGCCGTGGGGTGTTCGACCACCGGGTCGAGTGAGGCGTGCATGCTCGCGGGGCTCGCCCTGAAGCGGCGCTGGGCCAAGCGGAACGCGGACCGCTACCCGGCGACGGCGCGGCCCAATCTGGTGATGGGCGTCAATGTGCAGGTCTGCTGGGAGAAGTTCTGCAACTTCTGGGAGGTGGAGGCCCGGCAGGTCCCGATGGAGGGCGGGCGCTTCCACATCGACCCGCAGGCCGCCGCCGAGCTCTGCGACGAGAACACCATCGGGGTCGTCGGCATCCTCGGCTCCACCTTCGACGGGTCCTACGAGCCGATCGCCGACCTCTGCGCGGCCCTGGACGCCCTCCAGGAGCGCACAGGACTTGATGTCCCGGTCCATGTGGACGGGGCGTCCGGCGCGATGGTGGCTCCGTTCCTCGACCCGGAGCTGGTGTGGGACTTCCGGCTGCCGAGGGTGGCGTCGATCAACACCTCGGGCCACAAGTACGGCCTGGTCTATCCGGGGGTCGGCTGGGCCCTGTGGCGTACGTCGGACGAGCTGCCGGAGGAGCTGGTCTTCCGGGTCAACTACCTGGGCGGCGACATGCCGACGTTCGCGCTGAACTTCTCGCGGCCCGGGGCGCAGGTGGTCGCGCAGTACTACACGTTCCTGCGCCTCGGGCGCGACGGCTACCGAGCGGTCCAGCAGGCCTCCCGGGACGTGGCCTGCTCCCTGGCCCGCGCTGTGGAGGACCTCGGCGACTTCCGACTCCTCACCCGGGGGGACGAGTTGCCGGTGTTCGCGTTCACGACGACCGCCGAGGTCCGCACGTACGACGTCTTCGACGTGTCGCGCCGGCTGCGGGAGCGCGGCTGGCTGGTGCCCGCGTACACCTTCCCCGCCAACCGGCAGGACCTGTCGGTGCTGCGGGTGGTGTGCCGCAACGGCTTCTCCTCGGACCTGGCCGAGCTGCTGGTCGAGGACCTGAAGCTGTTCCTGCCCGAACTGCGGGCGCAGAAGCACCCGGTGAGCCATGACCGGACGGCCGCTACGGCCTTCCACCACTAGCCTGCCCCGTCCTGTCACAGCTCGGCCGAAACCCGGGCGGGGCGCCTCGGCGCTGCTGTAGGTTCCCTGCCATGTCCACGAGCAGAGACCTGGAGAACCCCGAGTCGCGGTTCTCCGCGATACTCGGAAGCGCCGCGCGGCTTCCGGGCGTTCGGATCGACCGGGCCTCCTATCTGCGCAGGGCTCTGGCCCGCCACTGCACCGACGCGGAGGTCCGGAGGGCGATCGAGCTGAGCCCCGCGGCGGCCGGCATCCCCCTGGAGGTCCTGGACCGGATTGCCAACGAGTCCATCAACTACGAGACCGCCAAGGTGAGCGCCTTCTCCGCGGCGACGGGCATGCCCGGCATCCTGGCGCTTCCCGCCACGGTGCCGGCCGACCTGGCGCAGTACACCGGCCATGTGCTGCGCATCGCCCAGAAGCTCGCCTACCTCTACAGCTGGCCCGATCTCTTCTCCGAGGACGCCGACCTCGATGACGCGACCAGGAGTGTCCTCACGCTCTTCGTCGGTGTGATGTTCGGCACCCAGTCGGCGAACACCGCGGTCGGCAAGGTGGCGACCATGATGTCGCGCGAGGTCGCCAGGAAGCTGCCGCAGAAGGCGCTCACCCAAGGGGTCGTCTACCCCGTGGTCAAGAAGGTCGCGGGCTACCTCGGCGTCCAGATGACGAAGCAGACCTTCGCGAAGTCCGTCTCGAAGGCCATCCCGGTCGTCGGAGCCGTGGTCTCCGGCGGGCTCACCCTCGCGACCTTCCGTCCCATGGCGAAGCGGCTGAAGAACCACCTCTCCGGTCTGGACCTGGCAGAGCCGGCGCCCGGCGTGGTGATCGGGGAGGTCGTCACGGTCCACGACTCCCCGCTCCACGATCCGGGCCGGACCGCCTGACGCACGGACCCCGACCCGCCGCTACCGGCTGAGCCGCGCGAACTTCCGTACGGCCAGCGGGAAGAACACCGCGATGATGGCCACCGGCCAGAGCACCGCGAGGAGTTCGGCGTGCTCCGCCGCCCACGAGCCGGTCGCGCCGCCGGGGTTGCCGAACAACTCCCGTACGGCGGTGGCGGTCGCGGACATCGGGTTCCACTCGACCACCGCGCCCAGCCAGCCCGGCATCGACGCGGGGGTGGCGAAGACGTTGGAGAGGAAGCCGACCGGCCAGACCAGGATCTGGACCGCCGTGACCATCTCCGGCCTGCCCGCCACCATGGCGAGGTGGATGCCGACCCACAGCATCGCGAACCGCAGCAGGAGCAGCAGCCCCACCGCCCCGAGCGCGGCCGCGGCCCCGTTGTGCCAGCGCCAGCCGACCGCGTAACCGACCCCGGTCATCACGGCGAGCGAGAGAACCGACTGGAGCATGTCCGCGGCGCTGCGGCCCACCAGTACCGCGCCGGGGACCATCGGCATCGAGCGGAAACGGTCGATGACGCCCTTGCCGAGGTCCTGGGTGACCGCGAGCATCGTCGCCTCCAGCCCGAAGGCCATCGTCAGCGCGAGCATCCCGGGGACCAGGTACTCGGTGGGGTCGCCGGACACGCCCCGGCCGCCGCCCACCAGATAGGTGAACATCAGCAGCAGCATCACCGGGAACACCAGGTTGACGAGGACCGCCACGGGCTGCCGGGCCCAGTGCGCCAGTTCGCGGCGGGTCATCGTCCAGGAGTCGGCCAGCGCCCAGCCCAGCCGGGAGGCCGCCCCGTCCGGTCCGGGGGCCGCCGTCGTCGTCGCCGCACTCATGCCGCCACCTCCGCCTTCTCCGCCACCTGCGCGGTGGCCGGTTGCCCGGTCAGGGAGAGAAACACCTCGTCCAGGGTCGGGCGGCGCACCGCGATGTCCTCCGCCTCGATGCCCGCCTCGTCCAGCACCCGCACCGTCCGGGTCAGGGCCGCCATCCGGTCCGGGGCCGGCGCGCCGATCCGCCGCCGGTCGGGGTCGAGCGTCAGGTCCTCGCCGCCGAGCAGCGCCGCCGCCTCCGCCAGCCGGGAAGCGTCGCGCAGGACGATGTCGATCCGGTCGCCGCCGACGCGGGCCTTGAGCTCGTCGGGGGTGCCCTCGGCGACCGCCCGGCCGTGGTCGATGAGGGAGATCCGGTCGGCCAGCTGGTCCGCCTCCTCCAGATACTGGGTGGTCAGCAGCACCGTGGTGCCGCCGCCGACCAGGGACCGCACCGCGTCCCACACCTCGGTGCGCCCGCGCGGGTCGAGGCCGGTCGTCGGCTCGTCCAGGAACAGCACGTCCGGATCGGTGATCAGCGACGCGGCCAGGTCCAGCCGTCTGCGCATGCCGCCGCTGTACTGCTTGACCGCCTTGCGGCCGGTGTCCGCCAGGCCGAACCGCTCAAGGAGTTCGTCCGCCCGGCTGCCCGCCCGGCGTGCGCCCAGGTGGTACAGCCGCCCGAACATCTCCAGGTTCTGCCGCCCGCCGAGCTGTTCGTCCACCGCCGCGTGCTGCCCGAGCAGCCCGATCCTGCGCCGCACCTCGCCCGCCCGCTCGCGGACGTCGAGGCCGGCCACGGTGACCCGGCCCGCGTCGTGGCGCAGCAGCGTCGACACGATCCGTACGGCAGTGGTCTTGCCCGCCCCGTTGGGGCCGAGCACCCCGTGGACGGTGCCGCTGCCGACGACCAGGTCCAGTCCGTCCAGGGCGCGTTTCTCCCCGTACCGCTTGTGCACTCCGTCCATGACGATCGCTTCCGTCACGTTCCCCGCCGCCCTTCCACGCCTTCGCAACCCTCGTAGTCAAACTTGACTAGCAGCTCGAAGGTAAACCCAGGACCGGCATTCGTCAAACTTGATTAGTCGTTGTCCCCGGGGTCGGGCACACCGGTGGCGTACGGGTTCTCCTCACCCTCGGCGAGGACCCCGACGAACGGGTCACCCTCGCCCGCGAAGGTGTACGCGCCGCCCTCGATGCGGGCGATCAGGCCCCGGGTCCACTCCGCGCCGCTGTCCGCCGAGTGCACCCACAGGTTCATGATCTCGCCGATGTGACCGAGGGATTCAGGCCCTTCCTCGGGGGTGTAGTACTCGGTGACCGCGTCCCGCCACTCCCGGATGCCCTCGATCCGCTCCTTGAGCAGGGCGACCGCCTCCTCGCGGGGCAGGTCGACGATGAAGCCGACCGCCGCCGAGAGGACGTCCATGTTCCGGTCGTACGAGCGGATGGCGTCCCGGAGCAGGGCGCGGTACTCGTCGAGGCCCGCCTCCGTGACCTCGTACTCGGTGCGCGGCGGGCCGCCGGCCGTGGACGGGGCCGTCTCGTGCGCGAGGAGCAGTCCTTGCTTCGCCATCTGCTTCAGGGCGTGGTAGATCGACCCGGGCTTGGCGTTGGACCACTCGTGCGCGCCCCAGTACTCCAGGTCGTTGCGGACCTGATAGCCGTGCGCGCGGCCGTGCATGCGCACCGCGCCGAGGACCAGCAGCCGGATCGCGGACATGACACTCCTTCGTATTCAACTTTGACTAGGGTAGCCCCGCCCGCTTGCGTCCGGGCGGCAGGTGTGCCCTCGCATCCGGACGGCGGGGGCCAGCAGGGCCGCGACCAGGCATCCCGCCGCCAGAGCGGCCCACACCACGTCGTAGCTGCCGAACGCGTCCCGGGCGGTGGCACCGAGGAACGCCGATGCACCCGCGCCCAGTTGGTGGGCGGCGTTCGTCCAGCCGAAGACGACGGGCCCGTCCTCCCCGTACACCCGGCGGGCCAGCTCGATCACGGGCGGCACGGTCGCGACGTCGACGAGCCCGTAGACCGCCGTGAACAGGAGCATCGGCACGGTGACCGTCGAGGCGAACACCAGGGGCAGGGCGAGGAGGGTGAGCGCGCGGACGGCGAAGCAGACGGTCAGCACGCGGAGCGGGTCGAACCGGTCGGTCAGCCAGCCGGCCGGCAGCGCGCCGAGGGCGGAGAAGATCCCGATCAGGGACAGCAGCGAGGCCGCCGCCGTGGCCCGCATGCCGTGATCGTGCGCGGCGGGCGCCCAGTTGGACCACATGATGCCGTTGGTGGACGCCCCGCAGAGCGCGAACACCCCGGCCAGCAGCCAGAAAGGGCCGGTGCGCGCCGCCCCCAGGAGCACCTTCAGCGTGCGCGCCGCCGCTCCGGCGGCAGGGGGCGGCTTCGCCACGAACTCCGTTGCCCCGTACGGCATCACGCCCGCCTCGGCCGGGTGGTCGCGCAGCAGCAGGAACACCAGGGCGGCCACCGCCAGGGCCACCAGCGCCAGCGTCACCACCGGCGGACGCCAGCCGTGGTGGTCGACGGACCGGGCGAGGAGCGGGAGGAACAGCAGCTGGCCCAGGTGGCTCGCGGAGCTGAGCGCGCCCGTCACCAGCGAGCGCCGCCGGTCGAACCAGCGGGCGGTGAGCCCGGCGGCGAACGTCATGGTCAGGCAGCCGCTGCCGAGGCCGATCAGCACACCCCAGTACGCGACGAGTTGCCAGGGCCGCGTCATCACCCCGGTCAGCAGTGCCCCGGACGCGACCAGCAGCAATGCCCCCATGACCACCCGGCGGGCCCCGATCCGGTCCATCAGCGCCGCCGCGAACGGGGCGGTGAGGCCGAAGAGCACCATGTTCACCGAGGCGGCGAGCGCGATCTGCCCGCGCTCCCAGCCGTACTCCTGGTGCAGCGGCGTCACCAGCAGGCCGGGCACGGTGGTGAACGCTCCCGCCGTGACGATGGCCGCGCCCGCGACGGCGGCCATCAGCCATGCGCGGTGGATACGGGCGGACGGGGTCGTGGTCGAAGTCGAGGTCGATGAGGCCATGGAGTCAGCGTCGCGAGCGGGCCCCGCCCTCACGAGTGTCCCGATGGACCAGGTGCGCAAGGATATGGCCATGACGGTCTTCACCCACCCCGGCCGGCACCGCGTCGCCGTGCTCGCCCGCGCGGTCCTGCTCCCCATCGAGCTGGGCATCGTCCACCAGCTCTTCGGCCAGGCCCGGCAGGGGGCGTCGGCCGACGGCGAGCCGTTGTACGAGGTCGCCACCTGCTCCCCCGCGCCCGGCGACGTGCGGACGGACGGCGATTTCACCGTGGCCGTCGCGCACGGGCCCGAGGCGCTGGCCGAGGCCGACACGGTGATCGTCCTGTCGTCGTACGAGGACTACGTCCAGGAGACGCCCGCGCTACCGGCCCCGCTGGCGGAGGCCCTCGCGCTGATCCGGCCCGGGGTCCGGGTGGCGTCGATCTGCACCGGTGCGTTCGTGCTGGCCTCGGCCGGGCTCCTCGACGGGCACACGGCCACCACGCACTGGCGGTACACGGAGCTGTTCGCCCGGCTCTTCCCCCGGGTCGGGCTGGACCCGGACGTGCTCTACACCGACGGGGGGTCCGTCCTGACCTCGGCGGGGTGTGCCGCCGGGATCGACCTGTGCCTGCACATGATCCGGTGCGACCACGGGACGGCCGTCGCGAACGACGTGGCCCGGCGCACGGTCGTACCGCCCCACCGCGAGGGCGGCCAGGTGCAGTACATCCGGCGGCCGGTGCCCGGGCGGTCGGCCCCGGGGACCTCGGCCGCCCGCGACTGGGCGCTGCGGCGGCTCCAGGACCCGATCACGCTGGGGCAGTTGGCGGCCCGCGAGTCGATGAGCGTTCGGCACTTCACCCGGCGGTTCCGGGACGAGGTCGGCCTGACGCCCATGGCCTGGCTGACCCGGCAACGTATCGAACTGGCACGGGAGTTGCTGGAGGAGTCGGACACGCCCGTGGAGCAGGTGGCCGCGCGCACCGGGCTCGGTACGGCGGCCAATCTGCGCCGGCACTTCCATGCGGCGCTGGGCGTCTCGCCGAGCGCCTACCGCACCACGTTCCGGGGACCCGCGACGCCTACCCCGTGACGTACCGTCAGTACGGGAAGACCGAGCGGCCGTGCTGGATCGACATCCACCGCTGTGTGGTGAACGCCTCCACCACGGCTTCGCCGTTCAGCCGCCCCACTCCGGACGTCTTCTCGCCGCCGAACGCGACCAGCGGATCGTCCTGCACGGTGGAGTCGTTGACGTGGAACATCCCGCTGACGATGCGCTGGGCGAACTTCACACCGCGCTCCGCGTCCCGGGTGTGGACCGCGCCGCTGAGGCCGTAGGGGCCCTCGTTGACGATCCGGACGGCCTCCTCCTCGCCGTCGAACGTCATCAGCAGGGCCACCGGGCCGAGGATCTCCTGCTGAAGCAGCGGGGAGTCCTCCGCGAGGCCCGTGAGGACGGTCGGCCCGACGACGTTGCCGACGGTCCGGCCCCGGACGAGGGCCGTCGCACCGTCCGCGATCGCGCGGTCCACGAGGGCGTCCAGCGCGTCGGCCTGGAAGGCGTTGATGACCGGCCCGATCCGGGTCTCCGGGTCCCTCGGGTCGCCGGCCCGGAGTGCGGCCACCTCGGCGGTGAACTTCCCGGTGAACTCCTCGGCCACCGAACGGTCCACCAGGATCCGGTTGGCCGCCATGCTGACCTGCCCCTGGTGCAGGAAGCGGCTGAAGACGGCGGACCGGACCGCGTAGTCGATGTCGGCGTCCTCCAGCACCACCAGGGCGCTGTTTCCGCTCAGTTCGAGGATGGTCCGCTTGAAGGCGCCGGCCGCCGTGGCGGCGATGTGCCGGCCGACCCGGTCGGATCCGGTGAACGAGATCACCCTGGGCACGGGGTGCTCGATGAACGCGTCGCCTATCTCGGCGCTGTCGGTGACCACCACGTTGAGCAGCCCGGCCGGAAGTCCGGCGTCCTCGAATATCTTCGCGATCAGACCGCCGCCGACGACCGGGGCGTTCTGATGGGGTTTCACGACGACCGCGTTGCCGAGCGCCAGTGCGGGTGCGACGGACTTCATCGTCACCAGGAAAGGGAAGTTGAAGGCGCTGATGACCCCGACGACGCCGACGGGCAGCCGGTAGAGCCGGTTCTCCCGGCCGTCCCCCACGGCGGGCAGCAGGCGTCCGGTGGGGCGCAGCGCCTGGCGGATCGCCTCGCGCAGGAACTCGGTGGCGCTGTCGACCTCGTACCGTGCGCGCGGCCGGGTGCCGCCCAGCTCGTCGATGATCGCCTCGGTGATCTCCTCGGCGCGCTCGCCGGTGATACGGAGCGCGCGTTCGAGGACGGCGCGCCGCTCGTACGGGTTGACCGAGGCCCATTCCTGCTGCGCCCGCTCGGCGGCCCGGTAGGCGCGGTCGACCTCCAGCGCGGTGGCCACGGTGACGGCGGCGAGTTTCTCACCGTTGTAGGGATTGAAATCGATGATGTCCCACGAGCCGCTGCCGGTCAGCCACTCGCCGTCGATGTACTGGTGGGCCAGTTCATGGAAGAAGGACATGCAATCCCTTACTGCAGGCGTTCGCAGACTCCTGATGCGACGTCATCGTAACGAGAAATTACGTCAGTTGGAGTAGTCCGCGCAGAAGATCCCGGCTCTCTTCCGGGGACGGGCTCTCCTGGGCGAGAGCCGCCATCGCCTTTTCGTAGTGCGCGACTTCTTCGGGCTTGTCCAGATAGAGCGCACTCGTCAGCTGCTCCAAATAGACGATGTCCGACAGATCGGATTCAGGAAAGCGCAGCATCGTGAATGCGCCACTCTCGCCCGCATGGCCGCCGTGGCTGAAGGGCATGACTTGAAGCGTGATGTTCGGCTGCTCCGACATATCGATCAGATGCCGCAACTGGGCACGCATGACCTCGCGTTCTCCGTACGGGCGGCGCAGCGCCGCCTCGTCGAGCACGGCGTGGAACGTCGGGGCGCGCTCCGAGACGAGGACCTTCTGGCGCTCCAGGCGCAGGGCGACGCGGCGGTCGATCTCGGCGGGCGAGGCTCCGCGCATCCCGCGCGCGACGACGGCGTGGGCGTACGCCTCGGTCTGCAGCAGTCCGTGCACGAACTGGACTTCGTAGATGCGGATGAGGGACGCGGCGCCCTCCAGGCCGACGTACGTCTGGAACCAGCCGGGCAGCACGTCGCCGTAACTGTGCCACCAGCCCGCCACATTGGCCTCGCGGGCCAGGCCGAGGAGGGAGTCCCGCTCCGCCTCGTCCGCCACTCCGTAGAGCGTGAGGAGGTCCTCGACGTCCCTGGCCTTGAAGCTCACCCGTCCCAACTCCATGCGGCTGATCTTCGATTCGGAGGCCCGGATCGAGTAGCCGGCCGCCTCACGGGTGATACCGCGCGACTCTCGCAGTCTCCTGAGCTGAGAGCCCAGGAGGATGCGCCGCACCACCGATCCACTCGACTCGCCTGCCGACACTGGTCCGACCCTCCCCATCGCCTTCCCTGGCACCCGGAGCCCCCCGAACCCCGACTGCCGGATTCTGCCACCAAAACGCTTCAGCCCGTACTCATTCGATTACGGAAATGGGAAGACGTCCGGAAAGCTCCGAAACTGACCTCGGGAAGAAATGCCCCGCAACCACCACGGTATCGGGCAGGTCCGGCGCGTGCACGTGCATCTGCCCTTGCATCTGCTGTGCGCATTCGGAACCATGGTCCCCGCGCACCTGCGTGCTCGTGTTGTGCCGCTGTACCCCCCGCAGTACCGCTACAGGCAGTGCCGCTACAGCCGCGAATCCCGGGAGTGCCTCGTATGGGGACGAATGGATCGACGATGCTCGAGCCGTTACGGCAGGGGCTTCCCCCCACCGACCCCTCAGGGGTTGCCGGATCGGCCTCGTGCGCTCTGCCCGCGCGTTACGAAGCGGTCGGCGGGGCACGGAAGTTCACCCGGACCACGCTGGAGCGGTGGGAGCTGGGCGACCGGTTCGACGATGTCGCCCTGGTGGTGTCCGAACTCGTCACCAACGCCCTGCGCCACGCGCTGCCCGGCGACCCTCCGCGGGAGTTCCCGGACCCGCCGGTGCGGCTGCATCTGATGCGGTGGACCTCGCGGCTGGTGTGCGCGGTGCGCGATCCCAGCCGGGAGAGCCCGGTGGCGGGCGAGGCGGCGGATTCCGCCGAATCGGGCCGCGGACTGTTCCTGGTGGAATGCGTCAGCGACAGCTGGGGCTGGCACCCCTCTCCCGTACCGCTCGGAGAGCTGCCTTCGGGACCGCTGTACGGCAAGGTCGTCTGGGCCCTTTTCCGGCTGCCGGAAAAGGCGGAGTAGGGCTCGCACGAGCCCCGGTCCGGTCCCTCGTGGACCGGACCCGGCGTCAGGCGCCTGCCGCGAGGTGGTCGAACTCGCCGTCCTTGACGCCCAGCAGCAACGCCTCGATCTCCGCGGGCGTATAGACGAGGGCGGGCCCGTCGGGGTGACGGGAGTTCCGCATCGCCACATTCCCTCCGGGCAGCCGCGCGAACTCCACGCAGGATCCCTGGGAGTTGCTGTGCCTGCTCTTCTGCCAGACGACTCCGCGAAGCTCTGTGGCCGCCATGCCGTTGTACACGTGGTGCACAGGACGCTCCCCGAGTTGCAAGGTGCAAGTGTCAACTAGCTCGGATCATAGCTCTGTTCATATGCCAATGCATGAGCAGATGCACGTGCACACGGGGTGTTCCTTTGATTACAAGACGAACGGCGCGCCTATTTCGCTCCCGCTTACCGGAGTTGACCGATGCGGACCTTGGTAACGTGGCGCGGTCTTTCGACCGGAAAACAGCAAGGGGGAACTCCACGTGACCAGGTCTCTACGCACCGGCGCGATCGCGGTGGCCGCGCTGGCCGCCTCGTTCGCGCTGACCGCCTGCGGCAGCGACGACGCGAAGAAGGATTCCGGCGCGGACGCGCCGGCGAGCGCGACGCCCGGCGCCGGTGGCGGCGAGGGCTCCGGGGAGTCCGGCGGGGGCTCCGTCGACGCCGCGGCGCTGGAGGGCACCTGGGTGGGGCTCACGGACGGAAAGAACGTCACCGTGTCCATCGCCGCCCGCAAGGTCGCCCTCGTCGCCGACAAGTCCGTGTGCCAGGGCGATGTGAAGGACATGGGCGGCGAGCCGATGCTCGCGCTGAAGTGCACCGACGGCGGCACCGAGCGCACGATGGGCGCGATCGACTCCGTCGACGGTTCGAAGCTGGTCGTCTCGTGGGACGGCGGCGCCAAGGACACCCTCGCCAAGGCGGAGGCGGGCAAGCTGCCGAGCGGCATGCCCTCGCTCCCCGACCTGGGGGACCTGCCGGAGGTGCCCGCGCCGTAAGGCACGCGCCTCGGAGCCCCGCGCCGTAAGGCAGCCGTCCGACTCGCCGGGGGCGCTCAGCTGTCGGCGAGGACGCTGCTGACGCGGGTGGAGCCGCCGCGCTCGTCCAGGGCGCGGGTGAACTCCTCCAGCGCGTCCAGGAGCAGTGCCGCGCCCCGGCGCACCACCGGGTCGCCGACCGGTGTCGTGCCGTCGTCCGCCGGGGTGGGCATGTCCCAGTGAGCCACCGCGTCCACCACCGGCTGCCAGTCGGGCAGCCGCCGCTCCCGTACGGCCTTGGCACCCTTCTCGGTGGCCCGGCGCAGCGCCTCGGCCAACTGGGCGGCGCCGGGCACCGGGTCGGCGGACCGGGCCGGCAGGTGGGCCTCCAGGACCATCGCGGACCGGCCCAGCTGGGCCAGCGCGTGCTGGGCGTCGGTGGCGGCGGCCCGGGAGATGCCCCGGTGGCGTACGGGTTCGTGCTGGGCGGTCGCCAGCGCCTCCTGCCACGCGACACGGGCCTCCCGGGTGGCGATCAGCGCGTCCCGGACGTCCTCGTCGTCCCGGGAGGCGGGGTCGGCGTACCGGTCGACGACCGTGGCGGCGTACCGGCCGTCCGCCACCAGCCACTCGGCCAGCCGGTTGCGCAGCCGCGGGGTCTCCCAGGCCGGGTAGAGGGCGTACGCGGCCATCGCGAGGAGTCCGCCGACGAGGGTCAGCACGATGCGTTCGGTGACGGTCTGGGACCAGTCGTCCCCGGCCATGCCGAGCAGGAAGACGACGTACGCGGCCACGCAGACCTGGCCGACCGCGTAGCCGGTGCCCATCAGCAGGTACATCAGCCCAGCGCAGATCACCGCGAGGAGCGCGGAGAGCCGGGCGTCGGGGTGGGCGGTCTGCACGATCGCGGTGGCGAGCCCGACCCCGACCAGGGTGCCGCCGAAGCGTCCGGCGGAGCGGGCGTACGTCTGCGAGAAGTCGGGCCGCATCACCATGACGGCGGTCATCGGGGCCCAGTAGCCGTGGCCGAGCGGGACCGCCTCGCCCACGAAGTAGCCGGAGACGGCGACCACCGCGACCCGGATCGCGTGGCGCAGGACCGGCGAGCCGTGGTGCATCTCGCGGCGCATCGCGGCCAGCACCACCGGGACCAGCTTCAGCAGCGAGGGCCGGTGCCGGGTGTCCGGGGCGAGGTCGGTGGGGATCCCGCTGTCGGTGCCGGTGCCCTCCGCGATCTCCAGGACGTCGTCGAGCAGGGCCGAGAGCCGGTCGGCGGCGCGGCGGGCGGGGCCGACGAGGATCACGTCGTTGTCCGGGGTCTTCAGGACGCCCAGGTCGGTGGCGGAGAGGTGGACGGGTTCGCCGTACCGGACGGCCCGCGCTGCGGCGTCCAGGACCGATCCGGCCGCGCCCAGCAGCTCGTTCACCCAGAGCCGCTCCAGGCCGTCGCCGGGCACCCCCATCGCCGGGTCCGCCAGCGAGGCCAGCACCGGGCGCAGCCGCTCGGCCACCCCACGGGCCCCGCGCAGCTCGGCGGGGCGGCGGCGGGCCTCGCGCGGGGTGACGGCGGCGGCGCTGCGGGCGGTCATCAGGGGCAGCGGGTCGAAGGGGGCGACCGGGTCGTGGCGCAGCCGGCGGGCGTAGTCGGCCTCGGCGGCCAGGGCGTCGGCGAGCGCGTCGCGCTGGGCGCCCCATCTGCGGACCGGGAAGAGGACGATCAGCGCGGCCTGCACGAGGCCGCCGACGGCGATCATCCCCGCGTGGGCGGCGGCGTCCACGACCGAGGTGGGCAGGGTGATCGTCACCAGCATGATCGCGACGTTGGACGCGGCGATGATGCCCGCCGTGGGGCCCGCGGCCCAGGCGAGCCCGGCGAGGAACGTCCAGAGGCCGAGCAGACAGAGGAAGAGCACGACGTGCGCGCCGCTGACGTACCCGACGAACGTCGAGACGGCGAGGCTCGCCCCGGAGACCAGGGCGAGGACGGGGCGCGGGCGCCAGCTGCGCTGGAAGGTGGCGATGGCGGCCTGGAACGCGCCGAACGCGGAGCTCGCCGCGATCTCCGGACCGAACAGCACGAGGCCGGCGCCGATGACGAGGGCGAGTCCGGCCGCACCGCGCAGCGCGATGAGGGGTTCCAGTCTCTGCCGCTCGATCTCCAGCCCCGAGCGGGCGGTCTCCTTCAGCGCCCGGAGCCAGCTCATGGGCCGAGCCTAACGGGGCAATCACGGACAAGCCCGACTTACGCCGTGATTTCCCCGTCGGGTCGATGGGACGCGCCGCCTCGCGCACCGCCCACGCGGGCCCGGTCGGCGGCCTCGGTGCCGTGCGTCCAGCCCGCCAGGTCGGAGACCCCGCGCAGCCGGGTGGTCGTGGTCCTCGGGAACATCCGCTCGGCGGTGTCGGCGACCGCGACGTCCCGGGCGGCGAGGACGGGAAGCAGCCCGCCGCCTGCTCCTGCCGTGCCGGTCCCGGTGTCCGCCTCCGCCGTGATCCGCTCGGCGTCGGCGGCCAGCCGGCGGCCGAGGCGCTGGGCGTACCCCATCCAGAACGCCTGCCGGAAGGTCTTGGTCCGCTTACGGCCTCCGGCGCGCTGTCCGGCCTCCGCCCGGGTCATCGCCGTCGTCCCCTGGACGAGCAGCGAGGTGAACAGCAGCTCGACCGCCTCCAGGTCCGCATCGAAGCCGACGACCGTGGAGAAGCCGAGGTCCTCGTTCCACACGGCCCGGCAGCGGTTCGCGGAGGCCACGGCGTCCAGCAGGACCGCCTTGGCGCTCTCGTACGGGGGCTCCACCCCGATCCGGCAGGCCCCCGGGGTCTCGCGGCTCCGCGTCCGGGCGGCGAGGAGGGCCTCGTCGATGGTGTGCCGGGCCATCAGCTCCTGCGCCTTGGTGGTCAGCGCCTCGGCCTCCTCCGGGAAGCCGGTCGCCTCCGCCTTCGCCAGCAGCGCCCGGATCCGGGTGAGCATGCGGGGCTCGTCGGCGGCGGGCGGCCGGTGCAGCTGGTCGGTGGCGGCGCCGGGCGGCGGTCCCACGGGCTCGATGGCGGGCAGCCGCAGCAGCACCCGGTAGAGCTCCAGCAGATCGGCGGCGTAGGAGAAGCGGTCGGGCCGGTTGCGGGGCACGGACTCCGGCAGCCCGGCGAGCTGCCGGGTCCACCCGGGCGGCAGCTCCGCGTACCGGGCGGTCTCGGCGGCGATCAGGGTCCCGGCCAGCGCCGCCCGCCGCTCGTCCAGCTCCCGGCGGACGAACCGGACCAGGTCGGCGGGGTGCCAGCCCCGCTCCCACGCCCGGCGCACGAACTCCTCACCGCGCCGGTGCGCCTCGTCGTCGGCGTCCGGGGCGGCGGCGAGCAGGGACGCACCGGTGTCCAGGGCGGCGTCGCCCTCCGCGTAGAGGGCCGCCGCGCACGCCCGGTCGATCACGGATTCCATCCCGCCAAGGGTAGGCGCGCGGCTCCCGGGCGTTGTCAGTGGCGGGTGCCAGACTCGCACCCATGACCGAACGGTGGGCGGTGGCGGCCGCGGACGGGGGCGGGGCGCTGCTCGCGCCGCTCGCCGGCGACGGCACGCCCGCCGGTCCGGTCGTCGCCGAGCCCGACCTCGTCGAAGCGGTCCGCTCCCGCCCCGACGTGGTGCGCTGGGTGTGGCGGTCGACCGCCGCGGTCTACCCGCGGCTGCTCGCCGCCGGGGTCCGGGTCGAGCGGTGCTACGACATCGAGTGCGCCGAGCTGCTGCTCCTCGGCCACGCCGGGCGGCTGGGCGAGCCCCGGTCGGCCGCCGCCGCGCTGGCCCGCCTCGACAGCGGGCCGGTTCCGCCCGATCCGCCCGCCCGGTCCGCCGAACCGGGCGCGCAGTCCTCCCTCTTCGAACCGTCGTCGGGGACCGGTGTGCCGTTCGAGGGGCTCCTGCGGGTCTACGCGGACCAGCTGCGCCGCCATGACGCGGCGGAGCACCCGGACCGGATGCGGCTGCTGACCGCGTCGGAGTCGGCGGGGATGCTCGTGGCCGCCGAGATGCACCGGGCCGGGCTGCCCTGGCGCGCCGACGTCCACCGGGAGCTGCTGAACGGGCTGCTGGGCGAGCGGTACGCGGGCGGCGGCGAGCCCCGCAGACTCGCCGAGCTGGCGGACGAGGTGTCGGCGGCGTTCGGCAGGAGAGTCCGCCCGGATCTGCCCGCCGATGTGGTGAAGGCGTTCGCGCAGGCCGGGATCCGGGTGAAGTCGACCCGGCGGTGGGAGCTGGAGGAGCTGGACCATCCGGCGGTCGAGCCGCTGATCGCGTACAAGAAGCTGTACCGGATCTGGACCGCGCACGGCTGGTCCTGGCTCCAGGACTGGGTGCGCGAGGGCCGCTTCCGCCCGGAGTACCAGCCGGGCGGTACGGTCAGCGGCCGGTGGACGACCAACGGCGGCGGGGCGCTCCAGATCCCCAAGGTGATCCGGCAGGCCGTGGTCGCCGATCCGGGGTGGCGGCTCGTCGTCGCGGACGCCGACCAGATGGAGCCCCGGGTGCTGGCGGCGATCTCCCGCGACCGGGGGCTGATGGAGGTGGCCGGTCATGACGGCGACCTCTACGAGGCCCTGTCCGACCGGGCGTTCTCCGGCGACCGCGAGCACGCCAAGCTGGCGCTGCTCGGCGCGGTCTACGGCCAGACCTCCGGGGACGGACTGAAGAACCTGGCCGCGCTGCGCCGCCGCTTCCCGCTCGCCGTCGCCTATGTCGACGACGCGGCGCGTGCGGGCGAGGAGGGCCGCGTGGTGCGGACCTGGCTGGGCCGCACCAGCCCGCCGGTCGTCTCGGCGGGCCAGGACGAGGAGGCGGGCATCCCCCAGGAGGACCCGGAGGGCGCCGGTGACGCCGGAGGCCCCGCCGGGTCCGGGGGCGGCACGGCGCGGGCCCGGGGGCGCTTCACCCGTAACTTCGTGGTGCAGGGCAGCGCGGCCGACTGGGCGCTGCTCCTGCTGGCCGGGCTGCGCCGGTCCCTCTTCGAGCAGGGGCTGCGGGCGCAGCTGGTGTTCTTCCAGCACGACGAGGTGATCGTGCACTGCCCGGCCGAGGAGAGCGCCGCCGTCGCCGAGGCGATCCGCGCGGCGGGCGAGCTCGCCGGGCGGACCGCTTTCGGCCGGACGCCGGTGCGGTTCCCCTTCACGGTGGCGGTGGTGGAGCGGTACGCGGACGCGAAGTGACAGCCGGAAGAGTGCCCCGGGCCGCCGCGGACGGCGCCCCCCGGCCTACCGCTGCTGGAGCTTCGGCCACTCGGGGCTGAGGACGAGGGCGATGAGCTGGTCCATGGTGAGCGCGGGCGCCTTGCGGGTGGCGGGGCTCGACTGCTCGCCGGAGTTGAAGGCCGAGACGAGGACCCGCATGCCGTCCGGGCGCATGCTGTCGGCCGTCCACATGACGACCCCCGATCCGCCCTTCTCGCCGGGCTTCTTCGAGGTGGCGAGCAGCGTGCCGTCGGGCAGGGTGGTGGCGTCGCCGTAGAGGTCACCGACGGAGTCCCGCATGTCCTGCTGCACATTGATCTGCACGAGGGACCGGCCCTTGCCGTCGTCGACGACGACCGAGGCGAACTCGTCCCCGCTGTCCGTCTCGTCCGTCACGGTCAGTCCCTCCGGCAGCAGCGCGCGGAAGGTGGGCATCAGCAGCGTGTAGTCGAGCGGCGGCGCCGGAACCCCGGCGTCGTGCGTTCCGCGCGAGGGGGAGCCCGGGTCCGGCGAGGGCTGACCGGTGCCCGCCCCCGCCTTGGGGGTGGCGGTGGCGGACCCCGTCGTCGGCGCGTCCGAAGGCGTGGGGGTGCCCTTCGCGGTCTCCTCGGGCTCGGCCGTCGGCGTGGGCGTGGCGGCGTCGGTGGGGGTCTCCGCCGTGGGCGTCGCCGTCTGCGCGACCGGGGCGCTGCTTGCGACGTTCACCCCGCCGCCGGAGGAGCCCAACTGGCCGGTGGCGAACGTGACTCCGCCGCCGACGAGGGCCAGGGTCAGCACGCTTCCGGCCACGGCGGCGACGCGGCGGCGGCGCACGGTGCGCCGCCCCTGTTCCAGCGCGCCGTCCACCAGGGTGGCCCGGCCGGACAGCTCGAAGGTCTCGCCGGCACGGCGCATTTCCGCACCGAGGCTGCCCTCGAACGGGTGATCGTCTTCGCTGGGCATTTCACTGGGCATGGGGAACCACCACTTCTCGTACAGATATCGGATTGCTCGACAGTTCTGGGGCCGCAGGGGCCGAGGGGAGGGCGCGCGTGTGTCAGCGGGCGGCGAACTCCGCGATGCTGCAGCCCAGTTGCTCCCGCAGCCGCCCGAGCACCCGCACGCAGCGGGTCCGCACGGCGGCCGGGCTGACCCGGAGGGCGGCGGCGGTCTCCTCGATGCTGCGGTCCTCCCAGTACCGCAGGACGACGACCGCGCGGTCCTTGGGCGCCAGTTGGGACAGGGCCCGCATCAGCGTCAACCGCAGCGCCGGGTCGTCGCGGTCGGCCGAAGCGCCCTCGGGCAGTTCGGCCAGCGGGCGTTCGCTCGCGGAGCGGCGCCGCCGATGGGTGAGGAAGGTCCTCACCAGCACGGTCTGCGCGTACGCCGCCGGGTTGTCGATCCGGCGGGCGCGGCCCCACGTCACGTACATCCGGCTCAGCGTCTCCTGCACCAGATCCTCGGCGAGATGCACATCGCCGCTGGTCAACAGGCAGGCCGAGCGGAACAGATGACCGGCCCGGCCGGCCGCGAACACTCTGAACTCGTCGGTACGCGCAGCCTTCATGTTCTCCCCCGTCAGTCCACGTTCCGCCCTTCCTCCTCTACGACGCGACGGGGCCGGGCGAATGTTTCAGGCGCTCCGCGGAGACTTTTTCCCGGCCCCACGCGCAGAAGCGCCCCGTTCACGCGCCGGACGGCGTGAACGGGGCGCGGGCGGTGGTGCGCTCGCTGTCTCTGTCGTCTACCCGCGTTCCCACAACGCGGGGACGTGCGGCGGCTCCCAGCCGGAGACGGCCTGGTGCGCCTGCAGACAGCGGTAGGCGACCCCGCCGTAGGTCACGCGGTCGCCCGCGCGGTAGGAGGTGCCGGCGGCCCAGCTGGTCCCCGGCTCGGTGGGTGGGTCGGTGGGCGGATCGGTCGGACCGGGCGTCTGGGCGACGTCCAGGACGAAGTCGAAGGTGCCCTGGCGCCCGTTGCCCACGTTGCGGACGTTCATCAGCAGCCGGGGGTTGAACAGGGCGTCGGTGTTGTTGCGCGGCTCGTTCGGGAAGTACAGCTGGGTGGTGAGGATGCGGCCGCCGGGCGCCTGCGCCTTCACGTGGATGTGGCGCGTCCGGCCCGGGTAGAGGCCCGGCACGATCGTGGTGAGGCTGAACGAGCCGTCCGCACCGGTGAACTGGTGCCCCCGGAAGTCGAACCGGACCATGTCGTAGGCCCCGTTCGTGTCCGCCTGCCAGAAGTCGAGCAGGGCCCCGGAGACGGGCCGGCAGGCCCGGCCGAAGACGTAGCCGCTCACGGTGAGCGGTACGCCGGGGGTGCCCGCGGTCACCAGGCTGGTGCGGCGGGGCGAGTTGGGCTTGAAGTACGGGCCCTCCATCTGCGGCGGCGTCGTGTCGTCGCCGTCGTCGCACTCCGGGGTGAGGGCCAGGGGCCCGTCCCCGGTGGCGGCGGCGTCCCGGGCGAGCGCGACGCCGCCTCCGGCGAGCAGGGGCGCGGCGCTCGCGACGAGCGCGGCCTTCAGGAGACCTTTGCGGCTGATCCGCCGCCGGTCCCCCGACGCCTCGTCGGACGCGTTCGGCTCGTGGGGGGTTGCGTTGTCCATTTGTGGGGTCATGACGTTTTCCTCGGAGTCCTCGGGGGGCCTCGGCGCGGGGAGGCGGGAGGCGGGGAGGTTCAGGAGGTGCTGTTACGGGGGTGCCGGGCCGGGTCCGGGGCGGCCGGGTCGCGCCGGACCGGGCCCGGGGCGGTCAGATCCGCTGCCAGAGTGCCGGGACGGCCGCGGGGGTCCAGCCGGGCTGGGCCGTGTGGGCCTGGAGGCAGCGGTAGGTCGCTCCGCCGTACGTCACCGTGGCTCCGGCGGCGTACGCGGTGCCGGCCGCCCAGGTGCCGCCCGGCGGGTCGGTCGGCGGGTCGGTCGGCGGCGTGGTGGGCGGGTCGGTGGGCGTACCGCTGGTGACCAGGGTCAGCCCGTACGCCTGGAGCAGCGGGTTGAGCGGCTGGAAGTACGTCGTACCGCCCGACGAGCAGTTGCCCGAGCCGCCGGAGGTGACGCCCTGCGCCTGGTTGCCGGAGATGTACGAGCCGCCGGAGTCGCCGGGCTCGGCGCAGACGCTGGTGCGGGTCACGCCGGAGATGGTGCCCTCCGGGTAGGTGACGCTGGTGTTGAGCTGCTGGATGGTGCCGCAGTGCCAGCCGGTGGTGGAGCCGGAGCGGCAGACCGAGGCGCCGACGACGGCGGCGGTGGAGCCGGCGACGGTGACGTCGCCCCGCCCGTAGCCGTTGACCGTCGGGCGCGGGGTCCAGTTGGCGTTGGTGGCGACCCAGGCGTAGTCGCGGCCGGGGAAGGTGGAGCCCTGGAAGGTGCCCTGGGCCTGCTGGTTGAAGCCGTTGGTGGTGGTGCCGACCCGGCCGCAGTGACCGGCGGTGGCGAAGCCGTTCTGGGTGCCGCGCTTGACGGAGAAGCCGATGGAACAGCGGCCGGAGCCGTTCATGTAGTACGCGTCGCCGCCCCGCAGGTCGGCGAAGGTGCGGGGCTTCTCGGCGGAGCGGGCGACGGTGACGAGGGCGCTGTCGACCCCGGCCGCCTTGAGGAACGCCGTTCCGGCGGCGGTGCTCGCCGCGTTCACGACGACCCGGTTGGCCTCGACGTCGACGTACCAGACGGGCACGTCCTTCGGGGCCTTGCGCAGCGCGACCCTGTCGAGGGCCTCCTTGACCCCTTCGAGCCGGTCCAGGCTGTGGCCGACGACTTCGGCCTTCGCCCCGGCCTCGGTGATCCGGGCGGTCTGGGAGGCGTCGGTGGTGGCGACGGTCAGGGCCGCCTTCGCACCGCTGACCCGGGCTCCGGCGTAGCTGGCGCCGAGGGACTTCTCCAGCCCTGCGGCGACGGCGGCGGCGCGGTACTCGTTGGCTATCCGGCTCCGGGCGTCGTCCGCGTCCAGACCGAGATCGCGCTCCATGGCGGCCAGCAGCCCGGGCGACAGGCTGTCGGCGGAGACCGGCGGGGCGGTGGTGCCCGCGGGGCCGGCGGATGCCACGCCGGTCAGCCCGGCGAGGGCGAGCGCACCCACGGCCACCGTGGCGGTGCCGGCGACGAGGGCGCGTCTGCGGAGCGTGGTTCTCTCCACGTGACTCTCCTTGGTTCAAGGGGGGTCCGGATCCGGCGGGGTTGGTCCGGACCAGGGAATTGCCGAAACCGTAGCGGCGGTGGCGCCCGGCACAGGAGATCCCGTTCACCCCCTCCCTCCGCGTTATGGGGCCGGCCGCCCCCGTGAGACGGGGAGGAGAGCCGTCTCCCCTTCGGCGGGGCGCCCGGGTAGGTTCGCCCTCATGCACACAGGGCAACTTCTGGGCTCGGGACGCACCGCCGACGTGTACGCGCTCGACGGCCCCTGGGTCCTCCGCCGCTACCGGGACCGCACCGACGTCACGGAGGAGCTGGCCGTGATGAGTTACGTCGGCGCCTTCGGCTTCCCGGTGCCGCGCATCGGTCCGCCCGCCGAGGAGGCCCGCCCCACGGACCTGGTGCTCCAGCGGCTGACCGGCCCGACGCTGGCCGAGGCCCTGCTCGCGGGGCGGCTGGGGGCGGCCGAGGCGGGGGCCCTGCTCGCCCGCCTGCTGCGGGAGTTGCACGCGATACCGCCCCGGGTCTCGACGAATCCGGAAGACTGCGTGCTCCATCTGGACCTGCATCCGGAGAACGTGATGCTGACGGCCGAGGGGGCGGTGGTGATCGACTGGTCCAGCGCGGCGGAGGGCCCGCCCGGCCTCGACCGGGCGATGTCGGCGCTGACCCTGGCCCGGATCGCGCTGGACCCGGCGTTCCCGGCCGGTGCCGACGTACGGCCGCTGCTGGCGGCGCTCCTGGCCGAACTCGCCGACGACGGGGGCGCGTCGGCCGCCGATCTGGCGCTGGCCCGGACCCGCCAGCAGGAGAACCCGTATCTGACGGAGGCCGAACGGGGCTGCCTGGACGGGGCGGTGGACCTGGTGCTGGACCATTCCAGCCCCTCCGGCGATTGAGGAGCGGGAGTCCGGGGGCGGAGCCCCCGAGGGGAAGCCTCAGCGCCGCCCGCGCCGCGCGTCCCGCACCCGCCGCAGCCGGTTCACCGTGACGGCGTCCTCCCGCAGCGCCCGCTCGTCCTCGATCAGCGCGTTCAGCAGCTGGTAGTAGCGGACCGGCGAGATCCCGAGCTCCTCGCGGATCGCCCGCTCCTTCGCCCCGGGCCCCGGCCAGGGCCGCCGCTCCAGGGCGAGCAGGGCCCGGTCCCGTACGGACAGTTCGTCCGCCCCGGGCGCGGGCGCGGCCGGGGCGTCGTCGTGATCGTGGTCGGGGGCGGCCGGGGCGTCGTCGTGATCGTGGTCGGGGGCGGTCATATCAGCCAACCTAATACCCGCCCCCGACACTCGCGCCGAAGCCGTTACTCGGCGGATTCCGCCTGCGTCGCCTCGGCGGATATCTCCCCGAGGATGCTCTCGGGGTTGCTGCCCGGCGCGACCGCGCTGCCGATCTTCTTCTTGATCGCGTCGCTGACCGTGGCCCAGGACGTCTTGCCGAACGGGGGCAGGGTCGAGTTGGGCAGCGCGGCCAGGAACTCGTGCAGCTTCTGGTGCTTCTTGTCGGTCTCCATCGCGGCGGAGGCGCTGCCGGTCACCGGGAGGAGGTCGTACTGCTCGGCGAACTCCAGCACGTTCTCGTCGGAGTAGGCGTAGTCCAGGAACGCGCCGATCTCCTTGCGGTGGCCGTTCTCCTTGAAGCCCATCATCCAGTCGGCGACGCCCATGGAGCCCTTGGTCGGGCCGTCGGCGCCGGGCAGCGGCACCATGCCGACCTTGACGCCCTTGGCCTCGGCCTCGTCCATCAGGGTGGGGTGGCCGTTGAGCATGCCGACCTTGCCCGCGGTGAACGCCTCGAACGCCTTCGCCCGGTCCAGCTTGCCCGGCGCGACCGGGCCGGTGAGGCCCTTGCCGACGAGGTTGTCCCGCAGCCAGCGGAACGTGGCGACGTTCTCGGCCGAGTCGATGTCGTACGAGCCGACGTCGTCCGTGTAGCCGCCGTTGCCGCTGAGCAGCCACATCAGGGTCTCGGCCTGGGCCTCCTCCTGGCCGAGCGGCAGGGCGAAGGGGTAGTCGACGCCCTTCGCCTTGAGGGCCGCGGCGTCGCTGCTGATGTCGTCCCAGGTCTCGGGGGCGTCCAGGCCCGCCTGCTCGAACAGCTTCTGGTTGTAGAAGAGCAGCCGGGTGCTGGCGACGAAGGGCAGGCCGTACAGCGTGCCGTCGACCTTGCCCGCGTCGGTGAGCGAGGGCAGGAAGTTCGCCGTGGTGCGGATCGCGAGCGTCTCGTCGGCGGTGTAGAGCTTGCCCGCCTTGGCGTAGTCCGCGTACGCGCCGATCTGGGCGATGTCCGGGGCGTTGCCGGCCTTGACCATCTCGGCGACCTCGCGGTCGACGTCCTTCCAGGAGAGGACGGTGACATCGATCTTGATGCCGGGGTGCTCCTTCTCGAAGCCGGACGCCACCCCGCTCCAGTACTTCTCGGAGCTGTTCTCCGGGCCGGTGCCGTAGTCGGCGGCGACCAGCTTGAGCGTGACGTCGCCCGAACCTGCATCACCGCCGCCGCAGGCAGACAACGTTGCCGTCATTCCCAGCGCGGCCACCGCCGCGGTCAGACCCAAAAAGCGCCGCTGCACAGCCTCGCCCATCCTCGTCGATCGCCTTGCCCACGGACGGTGTGCACGGCGCGGGCCGTCGGCCTCGCGCGGCCGCGGCAGCGCCGCCCTGCCCTGGGCACCGTCCGGATGAACAGCGATTTTCCCCCATTGCCGACGCGAAGGTCTACACCACCGGCGTATCGCTTCGGCAACGTATACGGGCCCTGAGGGCCACAACTGGCTTGCGGGTACTGGAAGTCGGAGACCCCGGCCCGTATCTTGGTCCAGACCTTTGGCTCGGATGACCGTCGACCCAGGGGTCCCATACGTGACGTTCCGGAAGAAAAAGGTCCGTTCTTCACTCGTTCATCATTTTGTATGGGTGCGCAACAAACCACGCTAGTGGACTAGACCTTTTGGGGGTCGGCGGGCGAAACTGTCTCCCGTGAGACATGTCATCGCCCTCGATGTGGGCGGCACCGGAATGAAGGCCGCACTGGTCGGGACCGACGGCACCCTCCTTCACGAGGCGCGGCGGGCCACCGACCGGGAGCGCGGCGCCGAAGCGGTCATCGAGTCGATCCTCGCGTTCGCCGCGGATCTGCGGGCCCACGGCGAGGAGCACCTCGGCGAGAGCGCCGTCGCCGCCGGGGTCGCCGTGCCCGGCATCGTCGACTCCGCCAAGGGCGTCGCGGTGTACGCCGCGAACCTCGGCTGGCGCGACGTACCGCTGCGCGCCCTGCTCTCCGAGCGGCTGGGCGCCATCCCGGTCGCCCTCGGCCACGACGTCCGCACCGGCGGGCTCGCCGAGGGACGCATCGGGGCCGGGCGCGGCACGGACCGCTTCCTGTTCGTCCCGCTCGGCACCGGGATCGCCGGGGCCATCGGCATCGCGGGCGCCATCGAGGCGGGCGCCCACGGGGACGCGGGCGAGATCGGCCACATCGTCGTCCGCCCGGACGGCCCCGACTGCAGCTGCGGCCAGCGCGGCTGTCTGGAGACGCTGGCCTCCGCCGCCGCGGTGAGCCGGGCCTGGGCCGCCGCGTCCGGGGACCCCGGGGCGGACGCCGCGGACTGCGCGAAGGCCGTCGAGTCGGGCGACCCGGCGGCGGTCGAGGTCTGGCGGAACGCGGTCGACGCGCTCGCCGCGGGCCTCGTCACCGCGCTCACCCTCCTCGACCCGGGCACGCTCATCATCGGTGGCGGTCTCGCCGAAGCCGGGGAAACCTTGTTCACACCACTGCGTGCGGCCGTCGAGGAACGGATCACGTTCCAGAAGCTGCCCCACATCGTCCCGGCGGCCCTCGGGGACACCGCCGGATGCCTGGGCGCGGGGCTGCTCGCCTGGGATCTACTCTCCACGGAGGTTTCCGCCTGATGGCCCCTCGCGCAGCAGACAGCACCGTTCTCGCCGGCGCCCGGGTGGTGCTCCCCACCGGCACCGTCGAGGACGGCCGGGTGACCGTCGAGGGAACCCGCATCGCCGCCTCCGCACCCGAGGGCGCCCGGACCGTCGACCTCTCCGGCCACTGGGTGGTCCCCGGCTTCGTGGACATGCACAACCACGGCGGCGGCGGGGCCTCCTTCACCTCCGGCACCGTCGACGAGGTCCTCACCGGCATCCGTACGCACCGCGAGCACGGCACCACCACGATGGTCGCCTCCACCGTCACCGGCGAGATGGACTTCCTCGCCCGGCGCGCGGGCGTCCTGTCCGAACTGGTCGAGCAGGGCGACCTGGCCGGGATCCACTTCGAGGGCCCCTTCATCTCGCCGTGCCGCAAGGGCGCCCACAGCGAGGAGCTGCTGCGCGACCCGGACCCGGCCGAGGTCCGCAAGCTGCTGGACGCCGCGCGCGGCACCGCCCGGATGTTCACCCTCGCCACCGAACTGCCCGGCGGCATCGATTCCGTGCGGCTGCTCGCCGAGCACGGGGTCATCGCCGCCATCGGCCACACGGACGCGACGTACGAGCAGACCGTCGAGGCCATCGACGCGGGCGCGACCGTCGCCACGCACCTGTTCAACGCGATGCCGCCGCTCGCCCACCGCGAACCCGGCCCGATCGCCGCCCTCCTGGAGGACGACCGGATCACCGTCGAGCTGATCAACGACGGTACGCATCTGCACCCGGCCGTGCTGGAGCTGGCCTACCGGCACAAGGGCGCGGGACGGGTCGCGCTGATCACCGACGCGATGGACGCGGCCGGCTTCGGCGACGGCTCCTACGACCTCGGGCCGCTCGCGGTCGAGGTCAAGGACGGCGTCGCCCGGCTGGTCGAGGGCGGCTCGATCGCCGGCTCCACGCTGACCCTGGACACCGCGTTCCGCCGGGCGGTCACCCTGGACGAGATCCCCGTCGAGGACGTCGTCCGGTCCATCTCCGCCAACCCGGCCCGGCTGCTCGGCGTCTACGACCGGGTCGGCTCGCTCGACGCGGGCAAGGACGCCGACCTTGTGGTGCTCGACGAGGACTTCGTCCTCAAGGGCGTCATGCGCCGGGGCGAGTGGATCATCGAGCCGAAGACGGCCTGAGGCCCAGGGCCGTCGGGCCCTGGGCATCCGGGCCCGAGTCCTCCGGGCCGTTGAACACGTAACGAAGCGATGGCGGTCGGCGTCCGGGACTGGGCCGACCGCCATCGCTTTGACATGATCATCGGCATCGCGTGCCGCGAGCGGCAGGCGCGCACCGCTGGGGCCACGCACCGAGGGAGGGACCGGCCGAGATGATCCTGACCGTCACCCTGAACACCGCGCTCGACGTGACGTACACCGTCGACGCGCTCGTCCCGCACGGCAGCCACCGGGTCGGCGAGGTCACCGAACGTCCCGGCGGCAAGGGCCTCAACGTCGCCCGGGTGCTGGGGGCGCTGGGCCACGACGCCGTGGTCACCGGCTTCGTCGGGGGCGCGACCGGGGGCGTCCTGCGTGGCCTGCTCGCCCCGCTCCCGCCGCGCGACGCCCTCGTCGAGGTCGCCGGGAACACCCGCCGCACCCTCGCGATCACCGACCGGTCGACCGGTGACACCACCCAGCTCAACGAACCCGGACCGCAGGTGAGCCCCGCCGAATGGGCCGCCTTCCTGCGGACGTACGAGGAGCTGGTGGCCGGGGCCGACGCGGTCGCGCTCTGCGGCTCGCTGCCGCCCGGCATCCACGTCGGGGCGTACGCCGAACTGGTCCGGATCGCCCGCGCCGCCGCCGTGCCCGTGCTGCTGGACACCAGCGGCGAACCGCTGCGCCGGGGCATCGCCGCCCGCCCCGACCTGGTCAAGCCGAACGCGGAGGAGCTGGCCCGGCTGACCGGCTCCCGCGAACCGCTGCGAGCGGCGGGGGACGCCCGCCGCCGCGGGGCCCACGCCGTGGTCGCCTCGCTCGGCCCGGAGGGGGTGCTCGCGCTCACCCCGGACGGCGTCTGGCGGGCGGCCCCGCCCGCCCCCGTGCGCGGCAACCCGACCGGCGCGGGCGACTCCGCAGTCGCCGGACTGCTCTCCGCCCTGGCCGAGGGCCTGCCCTGGCCGGAGCGCCTGGCCCGGGCGGTGGCCCTGTCCACGGCGACGGTGCTGGCCCCGACGGCCGGAGAGTTCGACGCGACGGCCTACGCGGAACTGCTGCCGCGCGTCACGGTGGAGCCGCACACGCCGGCGTCCTGACCAGCCGCACACGTCGACGCCCTGACCCTCCGCACACGTCGACGCCCTGACCCTCCGCACACGCCGACGCCCTGACCACCGGACCGGTGATCAGGGCGTGAGCGAGGGGACGGACCGGCCGTCAGCCGTTCTTGTTGATGTGGCCGGACTTCAGCTCCAGCTGGTCGAGGTTGGCGTCGCACTGGTCGCCTTCCTCGCAGGACAGCTTGAGGGTGTTGGCGCCCTTGTCGAGCTGGACGTACGCGTAGGTGTTCGTCCAGCCCTTCTCCAGGTCGCCCTCTTCGGCCTGCGCGAAGTTCTTCATGTTGATGGAGCGGGGCTCCTGGTCGTTGACCGTCAGGGTCGTCTTCGCGTCCTTGCCGGGCACGCCGTAGGTCACGTACAGGGTGTACGCCCCGGCCTCGGGCACCTCCACCGACCAGGTGGCCGAGCGGCCGACCTCGTTGAGGTTGATGTAGTTCCCGTTCGCGCTCTTGGCGCCCTTGACCGTGGAGTCCAGGGCCGCCGTGCCGCCCAGCGTCAGCGTCGCCGCGTCCTGCTTGGGCAGCTCGACCGGCTTCTGTGTCTCCTTCGGCTTCTTCTCCGGCTTCTTCGACTCCTCGACCTCGCCGGCGGGGCCCTGCGAGGAGGACGCCTCGTTCTGCTTGTCGTCCTTGTCGCCGTCGTCGCCCGTGAGCAGGGCGGCACCGATGCCGATGAGGACGACCGCGACCACGGCGACCGCCGCGATCAGGAGCGCCTTCGTGTTCGGGCCGCCGCGGCCCGTGCCGCCGCCGTGGCCGCCCTGGGCCGGGGGCTGTCCGTGGGACGCGCCGCCGGGGTAGGTCTCGGGGGCCGCGTACTGCGGGTTCGGCCGGTTGTACTGCTGCGCGGGCTGGCCGTAGGCCTGCTGGGGCGGGTAGCCGTACCCGCCCTGCTGCTGCGGCACCTGCTGCTGGCCGTACTGGCGCTCGCCGACGGCACGCACCTGGTTGTAGGACGTTCTGGGCACGCCCGGCTGCGCGGCCGGACCCGGGTAGCCGTAGCCGCCCTGGCCGGGCGCCTGGGCGCCTGCCGCCTGTCCGTCCGCGTACAGGTAGCCGAACGGATCGTCGTCCTCGGGCTTGCTCGCGCCGTTGTTTCCGGCCGTCATCCCTGGGTCACTCCTCACCATCTCGCCAGCCGTCGCCGACCGGCCGAGCCTACCTCGAACGGAGCAGGCCCCGAATTGCGCTCGATGCCCGGGACGGCCTCCGGGGAACCGGTACGGGGTAGGGGGAGGAACGGGCCGTGAACGTCATCCGGCCCTGCGGTGAACCTTCGACCGGGACCGTTTTTCCACGTACATCCGCTGGTCGGCGGAGCGCAGGACCTCTTCGACGGTCATGCCGCACTCGGCCCAGCCGATGCCGAAACTCGCCCCGACCCGGACCGCGCGACCATCGACCCTTATGGGCGGAATGATGGCATTTCGCAGGCGAACGGCCAGGTCAGCGGCGTCCGCCGCCCCGAGGCCGTCGGCGAGAACGACGAATTCGTCACCTCCGAGCCGGGCGACGGTGTCGCCGTCGCGCACACAGGTGCTCAGCCGCCGGGCGACCTCGATGAGCACGGCGTCGCCGGTGTGGTGCCCGAAGCGGTCGTTGATGGACTTGAAACCGTCGAGGTCGCAGAAGAGGACCGCGAGCCCCTTCGTCCCGTCGTCGTGCTCCGGATCCGGGGCCACCGTGTGCACATGGTGGTCGAAGGGCCCGCCGCCGGGGATCGCATCGCCCTCGTAGCCGTCGGCCTGGTAGCCGTGGGTCAGGGACGACTCGACGTCCCCGTACGCCGCGTCCAGCGCCTCGATCGCGGTCGCGGCCGGGGAGGAGTTCGGCCGCTCGCAGATCCGGGCACTGAGCCGCGATTTGAGCTCGGCACTGTTGGGCAGCCCGGTCAGCGCGTCGTGCGAGGCGCGGTGCGCGAGGTTCAGCTCGTGGCGCTTGCGCTCCTCTATGTCCTCGACATGGGTGAGCAGGAAGCGCGGACCGTCGGCGGTGTCCGCGACGACCGAGTTGCGCAGCGAGACCCAGAGATAGGTGCCGTCCCGGCGGCTGAGGCGCAGCTCGGCCCGGCCGCCCTCGGCGGAGGTGCGCAGCAGGGTGCCGATGTCCTCGGGGTGGACCAGGTCGGCGAAGGAGTAGCGGCGCATGACGGAGGCCGGGCGGCCGAGCAGCCGGCACAGGGCGTCGTTGGTCCGCAGCAGCCTGCCCTGCTGGTCGCCGCCCATCTCGGCGATGGCCATACCGCTGGGGGCGTACTCGAAGGCCTGCCGGAAGGACTCCTCGCTGGCCCGCAGCGCCTGCTGCTCCCGCTCCAGGCGGACCAGGGCGCGCTGCATGTTGGCCCGCAGGCGGGCGTTGCTGATGGCGATGGCGGCCTGGGAGGCGTACATCTGGAGCGCTTCGCGCCCCCATGCGCCGGGGCGGCGTCCGTTGCGCGGCCGGTCGACGGATATGACTCCGAGGAGGTCGCCCCCGCCCGCCGAGGCGTACATCGGGGCGTAGAGCCGGTCGAGCGGGTGCCACTCGTCCTCGAACCGGGGTTCGGGCCCCTCGGTGTGCCACTGCGGTACGTCGTCGTCGAGCAGGACCCAGCCCTCGGTGTGCGGGATGAAACGGAGACCGTCCCAGGCCTCGCCCATGGAGAGCCGGCGGTTCCAGGAGTCGCGGGAGCCGACGCGGCCGGTGATCAGGGCCTCGGCGGCGGCGTTGCCCGCGAAGGCGGCGATGACGAGATCGCCCTCGGGCCGGACCAGGTTGACACAGGCCAGCTCGTAGCCGAGGCTCGCGACGATCCCGTCGGCCACGCTCTGGAGCGTGTCGGCCAGACTCCGCGCCGTGTTGAGATCGGCGACGGCCTGATGCAGCTGCCGCATGGTCGCCAGGCGGACGTACGGCTCCGACTCGGCCTCCATCGCTCGCACCCCCGAGACCTCGACAGCAACTCCAGGTTTCATATCGACGTACTTGTTGCAGTGTCACCGCCACTGAATCACAGTGAGCTGTGCACCCGGTACACAGGGTCAGCAGAAAATGGACTCTGTGACTCAAGTCACAACAGATGACCGGGGGTGCCGGTGACTCACGGCGACGACGATCGTTCGGCGGTCACCGGGAGGGACAGGTTCCCCTTGTGCGCGCCCGCGCACGCCCCCTGCCCCCTGCCCCCTCCCGGGGTCCTAGGACCTGACTGGTCCCCTGGCCCGATGCGGCCGCGCGGCCCCCGCGGTTAGCGTCGGGATGTGCTCAACACGAAGCCCCCCACCCCGCGCCCCGAGACCGTCCCCCATGCTGAGGGAGTGAGCAACGACGAGTTCCGCGCCGCCCTCGCGCGGCTGGCCGCCGGGGTGGTGCTGGTCACCGCCCAGGAGCCGCCCCTCGACGAGGACGGCCGGGGCGAGGACGCGGGCATGACGGCGACCGCCTTCATGTCCGTGTCCCTGGAACCGCCCCTGGTGATGGTGAGCCTGCGCAACGGCTCCCGGATGGACGACCTGCTGGACGAGCAGCCGCTGTGGGCGGTCTCCGTCCTGGCCGAGAGCCAGCGGCACATCGCGGGCCGCTTCGCCATGAAGGGCCGGATCAGCGACCGGCTGCTGTTCGAGGACATCCCGTACGTACGGGGCGAGGTGACACGGGCTCCGCTGATCGGCGGGGCGCTGGCGACGCTGGAGTGCCGGACCGAGCAGCGCGTGGTGGCCGGGGACCACACCCTGGTGATCGGGCGGGTGCTCACGGCGGAGCTGCCGAGCCCGGAGGGCAGTCCGCTGACGTACTTCAAGGGGCGCTACCGCCGGTTGGGCTGACGCCCCGTTCCGGCCGGCCCGGAGCACCCGCCCCTGCCCGTCCGGGACGCCCGGCCGGCGCCTGCCCGTGGCCTCCGGCTACCAGTCGCGGCCGGAGCGCCCGCGCTTGGTGTCACTGCGCTGCTTCTTCTCGCGCAGCCTGCGCTCGTTGATCCCGCGCGGGATCTTCCGCTTGATCCGGGGCTTGGGCGGCGGTGCCGTGGCCTCGGCGAGGAGGGCGGCGAGCCGGGCGGCGGCCGTCTCGCGGTTGCGCCACTGGGAGCGGTGCTCGGAGGCCCGTACGGAGATCACGCCGCCCACCAGCCGGCCCGCGAGCCTCTCCAGCGCCCGCGCCTTCCACACCTCGGGGAGCGCGTCGGTCGCGGCCAGGTCGAAGCGCAGCTCCACCTGGGAGTCGCTGGTGTTGACGTGCTGGCCGCCCGGCCCGGAGGACCGCGAGAAACGCCACATGAGCTCGGCCTCCGGGAGGGAGACCGAGCCGCGGATGACATAGGGCCCGGACATGACACCCATGGTCCCTCCCCCGCACCCCGCCCGTCACCTTCTTTTGCGCTGCCCCGGCCCCGGGAGGGTGTCCCGCCCGGAGGAGTTTCGTAAAGAAAGTAAAGCGAGCAGGAACCTCGTGGTCCGCTGCACGCGTTATGACGGGTGACGGTAGCTTTCGTGATGGCACGAAGCCCGCACACGACGAGGAAAGGGACTTCCCATGGCAGTAAGCCTGTCCAAGGGCGGCAACGTCTCGCTCACCAAGGAGGCACCGGGCCTTACCGCCGTCACGGTCGGCCTCGGCTGGGACGTCCGCACCACCACCGGCACCGACTTCGACCTCGACGCCTCGGCGATCGCGGTCAACGCGGGCGGAAAGGTCGTCTCGGACGGCCACTTCGTCTTCTTCAACAACAAGTCGACGCCGGACCAGACCATCGTGCACACCGGTGACAACGTCACGGGTGAGGGCGAGGGCGACGACGAGCAGATCAACGTCAACCTGGCAGGCCTGCCGGCCGACGTGGACAAGATCGTCTTCCCGGTCTCCATCTACGACGCCGAGACCCGCAGCCAGAACTTCGGCCAGGTCCGCAACGCCTTCATCCGCATCCTCAACCAGGCCGGCGGCGCCGAGATCGCCCGCTACGACCTGAGCGAGGACGCCGCCACCGAGACCGCCATGGTCTTCGGCGAGCTCTACCGCAACGGCGCCGAGTGGAAGTTCCGCGCGGTCGGCCAGGGGTACGCCTCCGGTCTGCGCGGCATCGCCCAGGACTTCGGCGTCAACCTCTGACGCATCGCTCCCGAGCGCGCAGAAGTCTCACCGGAGCCCCCGGCCGCGATCGCGGCCGGGGGCTCCGGCGCGCGTACGTGAGGCCCCGTCAAGCCGCCTGCCCCGCACCGTTGAAACCCGCCACTTCGCCGAATACCGGACAGCGCGGCACCCCATTCGTACAAGAACTGGTCAAAAACTTGTGAGGTAATTGTCAGCACACCGTCAATTTCGCTCATTCGGTGGCACGCTCTCCGCTCGTAGTCCCCCCACAGGACGACCGACGGAGAACACACATGAACCTCCACACGACCCCCCACAACTCCCGCGCCCCGCGCACCACGCGCCGACTCGCAGCACTCGCGGCCGTGGCCGCGATGGTCGTCGCCGGTGTCCAGGCCGGATCCGCCGTCGCCACACCCGACGACGACGCCCGCACCACCGCGGCGAAGCCCGACACGGCCGCCGCCCTCGGCGTGAACCCCGCCGCGCAGCGCGCCACGGCCATCAAGTCGGCCCAGGCGGAGGCCTCCTCGGCGGCCAAGGCCCTGAAGCTCGGCGGCCAGGAGAAGCTGATCGCCCGCGACGTCATCAAGGACGCCCGGGGCACCGTCCACACCCGCTACGAGCGCACCTACGACGGCCTGCCGGTCATCGGCGGCGACCTCGTCACCCACACCACCGCCGCCGGCAAGCTGAAGAGCGTCGACAAGGCGACCGACCGGAAGATAGCCGTGGCGTCGACGACGCCGAAGCTGAAGGCCGCCGCGAGCGCCCGCAAGGTGATCTTCGCGAGCCACGGCGGTGAGCCCGTCCTCGCCTGGGAGACCGTCAAGAAGGGCGTCCAGAAGGACGGCACACCCAGCCGCGTCCACACCATCACCGACGCCACCACCGGAAAGAAGCTCCACAGCTACGAGGCGATCGAGACCGGCACCGGCAACAGCCAGTACAGCGGCGAGGTCGAGATCACCACCACGAAGTCCGACGCGGGCTTCGAGCTGACCGACGGCGAGCGCGGCGGCCACAAGACGTACGACCTGAACCAGGGGTCGTCCGGCACCGGCGACCTCGTCACGGACGACGACGACACCTGGGGCGACGGCACCGGCGACGACCGGCAGACCGCCGCCGTCGACGCCCACTACGGCGCGGCGAAGACCTGGGACTTCTACAAGACGGCCCTCGGGCGGGACGGCATCGCGGGCGACGGCAAGGCCGCCTACTCCCGGGTCCACTACGGCGAGAACTACGTCAACGCCTTCTGGGACGACAGCTGCTTCTGCATGACGTACGGCGACGGCGAGGGCAACAAGAACGCCCTCACCTCGATCGACGTCGCGGCCCACGAGATGACCCACGGCCTCACCTCCGCCACCGCCGACCTGGACTACGCGGGCGAGTCCGGCGGCCTCAACGAGGCGACCAGCGACATCCTCGGCGCCTCGGTGGAGTTCTTCGCCGACAACGCCTCGGACGCCGGGGACTACCTCATCGGCGAGAAGATCGACATCAACGGCGACGGCACCCCGCTGCGCTACATGGACAAGCCCTCCAAGGACGGCAACTCCGCCGACTTCTGGGACGAGAACCTCGGCGACCTGGACGTCCACTACTCCTCCGGCGTCGCCAACCACTTCTTCTACCTGCTCGCCGAGGGCAGCGGAAAGAAGACGATCAACGGCGTCGAGTACGACTCCCCGACCTCCGACGGCTCGACGCTGACGGGCATCGGGCGGGAGAAGGCGTACCAGATCTGGTACAAGGCGCTCTCGGTCTACATGACCTCCACCACCGACTACGCGGGCGCGCGCGTCGCGACCGAGAAGGCGGCGACCGACCTGTTCGGCGCGGACAGCGAGGAGCTGAAGGCGGTCTCGGCCACCTGGACCGGGGTCAACGTCAAGTAACCCTCCACGTCAGGCACGCGGAAGCCGGTCAGCCCTCCCGGGCGGGCCGGCTTCCGCCGTAGAGCCAGGCGTCCCAGAGCCCGGTGAGGTCCCGGCCGGTCCTCTCCTCGACGTACGCGGTGAAGTCGTCGGTGGAGGCGTTGGCGTGCCGGTACTTCTCGGTCCAGCCCCGCACCAGCGCGAAGAACGCCCGGTCGTCGTCGATCGCGAGCCGGACCTGGTGCACGACCATGGCCCCGCGCCCGTAGACCGGCGGGTCGGAGAGGTCGAGGGCGGCGGGCGGATCGGCGGGCGGGAACGCCCAGTTGGCGTCGTCGTCGTACGCCTCGTCGAAGCTCTCCCCGACCGGTACGCCGTCGTGGTCGGCGGCCCAGAGCCACTCCGCGTACGTGGCGAAGCCCTCGTTGAGCCACATGTCCCGCCAGGTCTTCGGGGTGACGGAGTTCCCGAACCACTGGTGGGCCAGCTCGTGGACGAGGAGGCCGGTGTCGGGCGGGCCGGGGAGGACGGGCCGGTTCTGGGTCTCCAGGGCGTACGTCGAGTCGCCCGCACGCTCCACGATCGCCCCGGCGGAGGTGAAGGGATACGGCCCGAACCTGGCCCGCGACCATGCCAGCACCTCGGGGATCCGTGCCAGCACGTCCTCGCTCGCCTCCGCCGACTCGGGGTCCACGGCGGTGAACAGGCGGATGCCCTCGGGGGTGCGCGACTGCTCGGTGGCGAACCGGCCGACGGCCACGGTCGCCAGATAGCTCGCCATCGGCTCGGTGGTCCGCCAGTGGTAGGCGGTGCGGTCGTTCTCCGTACGCCGGGCGACCAGCTGCCCGTTGGAGATCGCCTTCAGCGGATCGGGGACGGTGACCTCGATGTCGTACGCGGCCTTGTCGCTCGGGTGGTGGTTGCCGGGGAACCAGGCCATGGAACCGGTCGGCTCACCGAGGGCGACCGAGCCGTCCGCCGTCCGCAGCCAGCCCTCCTGCTCGCCGTCGGCGTCGGTGACGGCCTGCGGGGAGCCGGAGTAGCGCACGACGGTGGTGAACGTGCGCCCCTCGCGCATCCGGTCGTCGACCGACGCGTCGGGGCGGATCGTCAGCTCCCTGCCCGCCCGGTTCACGGCGGCGGGCTCCCCCTCGACGGTGGCGCTCTCGACATCGAGCCCGACGAGGTCGAGGTGGAAGGCGCTCAGGTGCTGGGTGGCGCGGGCGGTGATGGTGGCCGTGCCGCGCAGTCGGCCGGCGGTGGGGTCGACGTCGAGCTTCAGGCCGTAGTGGGTGACGTCGTAGCCGCCGTTGCCGAGCCCGGGGAAGTACGGGTCGCGCACGCCGACCGCGCCCGGGGTCCCCTCGACACCACCGGTGCAGCCCGAGCCGAGAAGCGCGAGGACCAGGGCGAGGAGAAGAGGTGCGACGGCCGGGGTGCGGGGGTTCACCGGTCGATTTTAGGCGGATTCCGGTGGGGGAAGGAGCCGCCCGCCTCGGGGGAGGAGCGGGCGGCTCCCGGCTCAGAGGACGGCGATACCGAGGGGCCGGTTGCCTGCCGTCAGGCGGACGGGCTCGCTCTTCTCGTCGTCCAGGTCGACGACCGTGATCCCGTTCCAGTAGCCGTCGCGGGTGAAGCCGCCGGTGACGTAGGCGGTGGAGCCGTCCGCCGACACCGCCACGTCCTCGTGCGGACCCTCCAGCGGAACGACCCGCTCCGTGCCGTCGGGGGCGCGGACGGTGAGGGAGGGGGCCTCGTCGTCCGAGCCGATCGGGCCGGTGCCCACCACGAGGAGCGTGCCGTCGGGGGTGAGCGTCGCGCCGTGCTGGTGGGTGTTGGCGGTCATCCGCTCGATCGTCACCTTCCCGTTGCGCGGGTCGAGCACGGCCAGCCGCTCCCCCTCGAAGGGCAGCAACAGCTTGCCGTCGGCGGGCCGTACGACGGCGTAGTGCGGCTTCAGCCAGGAGCCGAGCCCGCCCTCCGTGCCGTACGGGGCGACCTCCATGCGCCGGGTCTTCAGCGTGTCCGCGTCCACCGCCGTCACGTCGAAGGAGTCGTGGTCGGTGGCGTACACCTCGCGGCCGTCCGGTGAGACGTCCACGTCGAAGGGGCGCATGCCGACCGGCGCGGTGCCGGTGACCTCGCGGGTCGCGGTGTCGATGACCTCGACCGCGCCGTCCTCGCCGGGCACGTTGACCCCGACGTAGACGTGCTTTCCGTCCGGGGCCAGTGCGATGCCCATGCCGCCGCCCCGGTACTCGCCGGTGGTGACGGGGCCGGACTCCGTCGCGTACGGGATCAGCGCGAGCCGGGTGCGCTGCTCGGTGTCGACGACCGCGACGCCCTCGGCGGTGGCGACCCAGGCCCGCCCGTCCTCGCCGACGACGAGTCCGTAGGGCGCGGTGCCGACCTTCACGGACGCGATGGGCGCCCCGCCCTCCCCGGCACCGCCCCGGCCGGGGTCGACGAAGGTCACGGTGTCGCTGCCGAAGTCGGCGACGAGGAGGGTGCCGTCGGGGGTGCGGCCCTCGGGGGCACGGGAGGGGTCGGGGGTCGCCACGGAGCCGGTCGAGGCGGACGGTGCGTCCGGGGCGCCCAGGTCCGCTTCCGTGGTGCCGGTGGCGCACCCGGCGAGCAGGGCGGCGGCGATCAGGGCGAGGCCGGGGCGGCGGAGGGCGTTCATGGGTGTTCCTTCCGCTGGGGCTTCCGCTCAAGGCTTCCGCCGGGGCTTTGCTGCGAGCGGGTGCGACTACCGGGCGAGCGAGGCGACGCCCGCCCGGGCGAACTTCTCGTCGAGGTCGCCGCTGGGCGCGCCGGCCACGCCGATGCCCGCCACCGGGGCGCCCTTGACCTGGACCGGGGCGCCGCCGCCGAGGAACAGGGTGCCGGGGATGTCCTTCAGGTTCGGGGCCTGCTCCAGGCGCTTGACCAGCTCGGAGGTGGGGGCGTTCCAGGAGACGGCGGTGTACGCCTTCTTCACCGCGGACTCGGGGGACTGCGGGCCCGCGCCGTCGCCGCGCAGGGAGACGATGGTGTTGCCGTTGCGGTCGACGACCGCGACGGAGATCCGCTGGTTCTCCTTCTTCGCCGCGTCCAGCGTGGCCTGCGCGGCCTTGGTGGCGGCGGCGACGGTCAGGTGCGTCGTCTGCTGGAGGTTGCGGTTGTTCGTGTCGGCCTTGACGGCGGCGGCGGGGGCGGCCGCCGGGGAGGAGGCGCTCGCGGACATCGCGCCGAACGTGCCGGCCCCGAGGGCGGCGACGACGACGGCGCCGGTGACGACACGGGTGCGCAGCGACAGCTTCTTCATGGTGGCTCCTTGGTGATCCGGGTCGGCCCGGTGGCGTGCGGTGCGGGGCGGACCGGTGGTGTGCGGGGCGGGGCGGCCCGGAGTGGTCCGGGCGTTTCGCTCTGGTATCGATCCTCCCGGCGGATCCGGCCCCGTACGGTCGACGTACCGGCTGGAAGCGGCGGGCGGGACGGTCGACGCCCCCGTCAGCCGATCGGTTGATGCGGGGGTGGCCGGATCGGGTCACCATGGAGGGGTTTGTGCAGGTCAGCGACGGAACGTGAGGCACGTGGTGGAGCACCGCAGCGGTTCGCCGGACGCGGAGGCGGCCGAGGCCGAGGCCCCCGGGGCCGCCGTGTCCGACCCCGACGCGCGGGTCGCTGGGACCGACCAGGTCGCCGTGTCCGACCCCGACGCGCGGGTCGCTGGGGCCGACCCCGACGCGCGCTGGCTCGCGCTCCTCATGCACGCCGCGTTCTTCCTGCTGCTCGGCGCCTCGCTGACCCGGTTCCTGATGCGGCACCCCGGTGAGGCCCGCACCCCGTGGATCATCGCCCTGTCGATCACCCTGGCGGTGCTGTATCTCCTCGGCCCCGTCCTCGGCTCGCGCCCCACACCGCGCCGGCTCACCTGGCTCGGGGTGCTCGTCGTCGTCTGGATGGTGCTGGTCGTGCTGGCGCCGAGCTTCGCGTGGTGCGCGGTGCCGCTGTTCTACACCGGGCTGCGGATCCTGCCGCCGCGCGCGGCGCTCGCGCTGGTCGCCCTGCTCACCGTGTTCGTCGTGGCCGCGCAACTGCGCCTGTCCGACGGGTTCGACCCGAACCTGGTGCTCGCCCCGCCCGCGGTCGCCGCCGTGGCGACCGCGGTCTTCGTCCATATGCAGCGCCAGGCGGTACGCCAGCGGGAACTGGCAGCACGCCAGGGCGAGCTGATCGACGACCTGCTGCGGACACGGCGCGAACTGGCCGCCACCGAACGGCGCGAGGGGACCCTCGCCGAGCGCCAGCGGCTCTCCATGGAGATCCACGACACCCTGGCGCAGGGTCTGTCCAGCCAGCAGATGCTGCTCCAGGCCGCCGACCGCACCTGGAGCGCCGACCCGGAAGCCGCCCGCCGCCATGTCCGTACGGCCACGGGCATCGCCGAACGCAACCTCGCCGAGGCCCGCCGCTTCGTCCACGACCTGGCCCCCGCCGACCTGGCGGAGGGCGGCGGCCTGGAGGCGGCCCTGCACGCGCTGGCGGCCCGCGAGAGCGCCCAGGCGGAGGGCGCGCTCACCGTCCACTGCCATGTGGAGGGCACCCCGCACGCCCCGCTGCCGGACCGGGTGCAGTCCGCCCTGCTGCGCATCGCCCAGGGGGCCCTGGCCAATGTGCGGGAGCACTCCGGGGCGACCGCCGCCGGGCTGACCCTGACCCACCTCGACGACCGGGTGGTCCTGGACATCGGCGACAACGGCCGGGGCTTCACCGCCGAGCCCGAGGGCGTACGGGGGGCCCGCACCGTACGCGGCCACGGGCTTCCGGCGATGCGGGCCCGGGTGCGGCAGCTCGGCGGAGCGCTCACCATCGAGTCGGCGCCGGGCGAGGGCACCGTGCTCTCCGCAGAGGTTCCGCTCACCACCACGGAGGACCCCACATGACCGAGGCATCCCCGTCCCCCGCCCCCGTACGCATCCTGCTCTGCGACGACCACGTGGTCGTACGGGCCGGGCTGCTCGCGCTCCTCGGCAGCGAACCGGACATCGAGGTCGTCGGCGAGGCGGGCAGCGGCGAGGAGGCCGTGGTGCTCGCCGCGCGCCTGGAGCCGGACGTCGTCCTCATGGACCTGCAACTCGGCGAGGGCATCGACGGCGTCGAGGCGACCCGCCGCATCGCGGCCGACGGCACGGTCCACGTCCTGGTGCTGACCACGTACGACACCGACGCCGACATCACCCGGGCCATCGAGGCGGGCGCCACCGGTTACCTGCTGAAGGCGGAACGCCCGGAGGAGCTCTTCGCCGCGATCCGGTCAGCCGCCCAGGGCCGCACCACGCTCTCGGCCCCCGTCGCGAGCCGCGTGATGGCCCGGATGCGCAGCCCCCGCCCCAGCCTCACCGACCGCGAACGCGACATCCTGGCCCAGCTCTCCCAGGGCCTCGGCAACCGGGACATCGCCCGCGCCCTGTTCATCAGCGAGGCCACGGTCAAGACCCACCTGGGCCGCATCTACGACAAGCTCGGCGTCGACACCCGCGCGGGCGCGGTGTCGGTGGCGAAGGAGCAGCGGCTGCTGCCGTAGCCGCCGTCTCTGCCCATCAGCCGCCGTCGAGCACCGCGTCGGCGGTCGCCGCGGTGACGGCCCGCTCGAACCACACGTCGAGCACGGCGAGGTCCGTGCAGGAGCTGATGCGCTGCCGCACCTCGTCGGGCACCGCCACACCGCGCACCTCGAGAATCCGCAGAATGTCCTCTGCCCGCCCCTCGACACGCCCCTCGACGCGGCCTTCGTCGCGGAAGCTCTCGGCGACGAAGCCACGGAAATGGCTGAGACCAGTGCCCATCAGGTTCCTCCAGATCTCTCGGGCCGGGGTGGTTCCCAGACCCGCCTCGGTGAACTCGGCGAAAACCGCTGCGGCATCGGCGTCCGTGGCCCGGAGCGCCTCGGCGAGAGCCTCAAGTATGGCAGCGATGTCGGGATCGTTACTATGGGTGATCGCCGAGAAGACGGCCATCGGGATGTCCTCGGCCGCCCTGGCGGCCTCCATGACCATGGGCACGTTGTGCGGCCCGAGCACCAGGGGGAGGACGACCAGGCTCGGGTGCTCGTCCAGGCCGATACGGATGGGCTCGGCCGCCCACTCCGCCGTCCCCTTGTCCCGGCAGACGACCAGAAGCACGCACGGGTAGCGGAACTTCGCGTAGAGGTGGGCGAGGTAGTACGCCCAACTGCTGCGCTTGTCCGGGTCCTTCTTGCTCTGCGCCTCGATCGCCAGTAACAGGGAGCCCCCACCCGCCACATCGATACGCATCAGCGTGTCCACATGCCGTTCCAGCGGTCTGATCTCCGTGAGATCCGTGTCCATGAGCGAAACGGCGACAGGATCCGGGAAAGGGATGCCCAAGGTGCGGAAGGCGCTCGTGAACAGCCCCGGGTTCTTCTGGAAGATCCGATGATGAGCCTCGTGCGGCGAACTGACCATGAGCCGGACGCTAGGGGCGGAGCCGCATATGCGTCCGGCAAATCCCGATCGGTTCACCCGTTCGTGGCGGCCCGCCCCGAACCGGCATGACACCATCGACCCGTGCTCGACATCGGCTACTCCCTCTCCCGTCGCTTCCCCGATCCCCCGCAGACCGACTACCGCCGCGCGGACGTCCGGGCGCTGCGGCACGATCTGTTCTCCGGCGATGTCTACCTCGCGGACACGAAGGCGGACCGCGAGCTGTCCACAGCCTGGGGATGGGTGCCGGTGCTCGACTTCGCGTGGGCGCTGTGCGACATCGTCGAGCGGATCGACCAGGACCCGCGCGGCAACCGCTCGCACCGGCGGCAGTACGCGGAGCTGGACTTCACCGAGTCCTCGGACGTCATGATCTTCGAGCGGCGCTTCGGCTGGGTCGACGTCGAGGCGGACTGGATGCCGGGTGACGAGCCGCCGCTCACCTTCAGCCACTCCCTCCTGCGCCGCGAGGCCCGCGACTTCCTGCACGACCTGATCGCCGACCTGGCCGACCTGCACGACGGCCTCGCCGACAACCCCGTGATCTGGGACCTCCAGGCCCGTTTCCCCCGGATGTGAGGCCGTGGGGGGACGGCCGCCCTCACGCCTCCACCCGCACCCCGATCTGTGCCGCGAACGCCGGAGCCAGCTCCATCAGCTGGACCGGGCTGATCACCGCGCCCGCCAGCCGGTCCACGCCCCGGGCGATGTCCAGCTCGGCCACCGCGCGCAGGTCCACCGAATCCATCCGGGCACCGCTGAAGTCCGCCCGCTTCAGTACGCAGTCCCGGAACTCCACCCGCACCAGATGCGCACCGCCGAAGTCCGGCTCGGCCAGCACACAGCCCTCGAAGACCACATCCTTCAGCCGGGCCTCGCGCAAATTCAGGTAGTCGATCTTCCCGCCGCGCACCACCACCCGCTCCAGCACCGCCCCGTGCAGCTGCACCCCGCCCAGGCGGGCGTCCACCACCTCCACGTCCCGCAGCGACGCCTCCGCGAGGTCCGTGCCCACACCCCGTACGCCCGTCAGCACCGCGTCGATGAAGCGGGCCCGCGCCAGCTCCGCGCGGTCCAGGGCGCAGCCGTCCAGCGCGCAGTCCATGAACCGGGCTCCCCGGCCCGACGCGTCCGTCAGGTCCACCCCGTCGAACCGCACCCCGTCGTAGTCCCCGTCCGGCTCCAGGCCGTCCCCGTCGTACGGAACGAGCGGGGGCAGCCGCACCTCCGGCCGCCGCGCCGCCGTCACACCCGTGCCGCTCTTCTTCCTGCCGCTCACTGCCATGCCCCCCATCGTGACGCACACCACTGACAGTGACCCGCCGCCGATGTCACGGGCCGCCGCCCCCGATCCGTCGCATCATCAAAGAGGCGAAGGAGATCCAGCCATGGGACACAGGGAACACACGGAACGCCCGGAACACACCGGGCGCATTCACATCGTCGGCGGCGGCCTCGCCGGGCTCACCGCCGCGATCACCGCCGCCGAGTCCGGTGCGCGCGTCACCCTGCACGAAGGGCACCGGAACCTCGGCGGCCGGGCCAGGACGGCCGAGGGCCCGTACCGCACCAACGAGGGGCCGCACGCCGTGTACCACCGCGGGCCGTTCGGCACCTGGCTGGCACGGCGCGATCTGCTCGGCCCCGTCGTCTCCGTACCGCCCCTCGAAGGGCTCCGCTTCCGCTTCCGGCGGGCGGGAGCCCTCCGGAAGCTGCCTCCCGCCGCGCTGCTGCGGCTCTCCCGCCGGAACCCGCGCACCGCACCGGTGGACAGCACCTTCCGGGAGTGGGGCACCGGTCAGGTGGGCGAGGCGGGCGCCCGGGCCGCCGCGAACTTCGCCGCCACCGCGCTCTTCCACCACGACCCCGGCGCGCTCTCCGCCAGGTTCGTCCAGGAGCGCCTGCACCGTCTGGCCTCGCTCCCGCCCGAGGCCCGCTACCCGGTCGGCGGCTGGGCCCGGCTCGTCGAGCGGATGGCCGCGCACGCCCGAGGCCTCGGGGTCACCGTCGAGACAGGCGCCCGCGTCGACACCCGTACGCTCGCGGAGCTGGCCCGGACCGGACCGGTGATCGTCGCCACCTCCCTCGACTCGGCCCGCGCCCTGCTCGGCGACGCCTCCCTCACCTGGGAGAGCGGCCGCACCGTCCTCGTCGACCTGGCGGTAAGCGCCCGGCGCGGTGACGCGTTCGTCGTGTCGGACCTGGACGCGCCCGGCTGGCTGGAGCGGTTCACCGCCCAGGACCCCTCGCTCGCCCCGGCCGGCGAACAGCTGCTCCAGGGCCAGTTCGCGATCGCCCCCGACGCACGGCGGGCGGAGGGCGTCGCCCGCGCCGAGGCCCTCCTCGACCTCGGCTTCCCCGGCTGGCGGGACCGCACCACCTGGCGCGTCGACGCCCTCGCCGACGGCCGCACCGGAGCCGTCGACCGCCCCGGCACCACCTGGCGGGACCGGCCCTCCGTGGTCCGGGGAAACGACGTCTTCCTGGCGGGCGACCAGGTCGCCGCCCCCGGACTCCTCAGCGAGGTCTCCTTCACCAGCGGCCTCGAAGCCGCGATGCTCGCCGTGAAGGCCGTCCGACAGCGCTCCGGATCCGGGGTTGACCTCAACCAAACCTGAGGTACGAGGGTGGGAGGCACGGCCCGCCGCAGCGGTGGGCCGGACCGCCAGGACCCACGCCCCCGGGGAGCCCTTCATGCACGCCGTACGCCTTCACGCCTTCGGCCCCGCCGAGAACCTCGTGTACGAGAGGGCCGAGGACCCCGTTCCCGGCCCCGGCCAGGTCCGCATCACCGTGGCCGCGGCCGGCGTGCACCTGCTGGACACGGTCCTGCGGGAAGGGGAGCCGGGCCCCTTCCCGGCCCCCGTCGGCCTGCCCACCGTCCCCGGCCGCGAGGTCGCCAGCACCGTCGAGTCGGTGGGCGAGGGCACGGACCCCGGCCTGCTCGGCAAGCACGTCGTCGCCCACCTCGGCATGGCTCCCGGCGGGTACGCCGAACTCGCCGTCACCGAGGCCGACCGGCTCCACGAGATCCCCGACGGGCTCGACGCCGCCGCGGCCGTCGCCATGATCGGCACGGGCCGCACCACCCTCGGCATCCTCGGGTTCACCCCGCTCGGCCCTGACTCCGTGGTCGTCGTCACCGCGGCGGCCGGCGGCATCGGCACGCTGATCGTCCAGTACGCCAGGAACGCGGGCGCCACCGTGATCGCCCTGGCCGGGGGCCCGGCGAAGGTGGCGCGGGCGACGGACAACGGCGCCGGCCTCGCCCTCGACTACACCCGCCCCGACTGGCCGCGCCAGGCCCGGGAGTACCTCGACGCGGCCGGTCTGCGGGCCACCGTCGTGTACGACTCCGTCGGCGGGGCCACCGCCCGCGCCGCGGTCGATCTCCTCGGCCCCGGCGGCCGGCACGTCGTCTACGGCTGGTCCGGCGGGGAGCCCCTCACCCTCACCGCCCCGGAGCTGGCCGAACGCTCCATCACGTCCACGTCCGTCCTCGGGCCGAAGATGATCGAGCGGGGCGGCGGCCTGCGCGCCCTGGAAACCCGCGCCCTCGCCGAGGCGGCGGCCGGCCGGCTGCGCCCCGCCGTACAGCGCTTCCCCCTCGCCGAAGCCGCCGCCGCACACCGCGCGCTGGAGACCCGGGGCACGATGGGCAAGGTGGTCCTGGAGCCGTAGCCACCCGGACACCGCCTAGTAGGGCTTTGTTACGTCTCTGGGCAAGTAGTCGCTCTGGTGGTTTCCTGCTGGTATGAGGGTGGATGAACTCGTTTCGTGCAGGGGCCGGTTGGAGGAGTTTGCCGGGGAGGTGTTCGCGCC
>NZ_BMRY01000017.1 GCF_014648875.1 Streptomyces parvus
CCGGAAGCTAAGCCTTTCAGCGCCGATGGTACTGCAGGGGGGACCCTGTGGGAGAGTAGGACGCCGCCGAACAATCATTGCGGGAAGCCCCGTGCCCTTGTGGCACGGGGCTTTTCTGCGTTTCCGGGCTCTTGCGCACTGTCACATCGGGGTGACCAGGCGGGTGTCGTAGGCCAGGATGACCGCCTGGACGCGGTCCCTTGCGCCGGTCTTCGCGAGAATGCGGGTCACGTGTGTCTTCACGGTGGATTCGGCGAGGTGGAGGCGGGCGGCGATCTCGGTGTTGGACCAGCCCTGCCCGATCACCGTGAGAATCTCGCGTTCCCGTTCCGTCAGGGCGGTGATGCGCGGATCCGAGGTGGGCCGTGCGCCCGGTACGACCGGGAGATGGTGGACGTACGCGTCGAGGAGTCGGCGGGTCAATGTCGGGGCGACCACCGCGTCGCCGGCGGCCACGGCGCGGATGCCGGCGAGGAGTTCCTCGGGGAGGGCGTCCTTCACCAGAAAGCCACTGGCGCCGGCGCGGAGGCCGTCGTACGCGTACTCGTCGAGGTCGAACGTCGTGACGATCAGGATGCGGGTGCGGGCGCCCGACGCGATGATGCGGCGGGTCGCCTCGATGCCGTCCAGACCCGGCATGCGGATGTCCATCAGCACGACGTCCGGGTGGTGGCGGGCGACCAGGTGGACGGCCTCGGTGCCGTTGGCCGCCTCGCCGACCACCGTCATGTCGTCCTGGCTCTCCAGCAGCATGCGGAACCCGAAGCGCTGCATCGGCTGGTCGTCGGCGAGCAGTACCGTCGTCACGGGTGCGATTCCTCCAGGGGAAGGCGGAGTTGTACCTGCCAGCCCTTGTCGTCCGGCAGCGGGCCCGCTTCGAGGGAGCCGTCGTAGAGGGCAGCGCGTTCCCGCATGCCCATGATGCCCTGGGCTGCCAGCGGTGCTTCCTCCGTGTCCCTGGTTCTGCCGACTCCCGTGCCTGTGCCCGTGCCCATGCCGGTATCGGTGATGCGGGCGTCCAGGTGCGTGTGTGAGTAGGTGAGCGCGACCGTCGCGGACGTGGGGCCGGTGGCGTGCTTCAGGGTGTTGGTCAGGGCCTCCTGGATCACCCGGTACACGGTGAGTTGGCGGCCCGGGGTGAGGGAGCGCGGGGTGGGTTCGCCGGTGAGCTCCAGATGGACGGGCAGGCCCGCCCTGCGTACGCGTTCGATCAGGGGGGCCAGTTCGTCGAGTGTCGGCTGAGGGGTGCGTTCGGCGTCGGGGTGGTCGTCGCGCAGGACACCCAGGAGGCGGCGGAGTTCGGACAGGGCCTGCCTGCTGGTCGTGCCGATGGCCTCCAGGGCCTGGCCCGCGCGTTCCGGGTTCTTCCGGGCCGCGTACGCTCCGCCGTCCGCGAGGCCCGTGATGACGGACAGGTTGTGGCCGATGATGTCGTGCATCTCCCGTGCGATACGGGTGCGTTCGGCTGCGGCCGCCAGTCGGACCTGCTGGTCGCGTTCGCGTTCCAGCCGGTGGGCGCGTTCGACCAGGGCCTCGGTGTACTCGCGCCGCGTGCGTACCGCTATTCCCAGCAGGGCGACGAAGACCAGGCCCCAGACGTACGAGACCACTTCCTGACCCCAGGTGGAGGGGATGCGGACGCCGCCCGACAGGACCGGGACGACGAACAGCAGGGCCGCTGCCCCGACCGTACGGAAAGAGGAGCGCAGGACGATCTGGAAGACCGGGATCAGCTGGAGCAGGGAGGCCTGCACCACGGCCCCCGTCCAGACGTTGACGAGGGAGATCGGTGTCATGAGCAGGACTACGGCCAGGGGGTGCGTGCGGCGCCACAGCAGCGGCAGCGAGAACCCGAGGCTCATCAGGAGCACCAGGAACTCTGGGGCCGTCACGTTGTCGTGTGCGGTGGTCCGCCAGCCGCCGGAGGTGTAGTCGAGTACCGCGGCCGCGGTCCAGAACCCCGTCACCGCCGCGTCCCAGACCCGTGGCCGGCGTCGGTCGAAGGCGCGGAGCCGGTCCAGGGCTTCGCGGATGATCCGGGTGAGGGGCGGAACCGTGTCCTCGGTGCCCCGGCCCTGTTCCCGGTCTCCGTCGCGGCCTCGACTCCGTTCCCGGTCCCGGCCCCGGCCCCGATTCTGTTCCCGGTCCGGTATCCGGCCTCGCGGTCGGTTGCTCACCTGGTCGCTCCTCGTGGGTCAGACGTCGCGGCGCTTGAGTGTCAGCGCCGCCGCGGCCAGTGTCACGCCCGCCCACAGGGTGAGGGCGAGCAGGGCGGGGCCGGGGGAGATGGTGCCCGGGATGGGGGTCGCGGAGCCGAGGGCGCCTGCGGCCTGGGTGGGAAAGTACATGATGGCGCGCTCGACGACGTCGTACGGAAGCATTCCGAGGATCTCCGGCAGGATCATGACCCCGCCGATGAACGCGCCGATCGCGCCCGGCACCGAGCGCAGCAGCGCGCCGAGGCCGAGGGCGAGGAGGCCCATCAGGGTGAGCGCACCGGCGTTGCCCACCAGGGCGCGAAGGACGCCCGGGTCGGTGAACGAGGCGGCCTGGTCGGTGTCGTGGAGGAAGGCCTGAGCCGCCGCGAACGTCACCACCGACGTCGTGAGCATGACCGTGAAGACGGTGGCGGCGAAGACCACGGCCTTGGCCCACAGGACGGGGAGCCGGGAGGGTACGGCGGTGAGCGAGGAGCGGATCGTGCCGGTCGCGTACTCGCCGGCGGTCATGAGGATGCCCAGGACGACCAGGAAGATCTGGGCGAGCATGCTCCCGTACAGCGACAGGACGACGGTGTCGATGTCGGAGTCCCCGCCGCCGGAGGTATAGGTCGCGCCCATGGTCAGGCCGACGCCGAGCACCATGACGACCGCCGAGACGACGGTGATCCAGGTGGAGCGCAGGGAGCGGAGCTTGTGCCATTCCGCGTGCAGGATGCGGGGCGGGGTGATGCGGTACGGCGGCGAGGCGGCGGGGTGGGTGGTGGTCATGCTGCTGCTCCCGTGGCTGCTGCTGTCGGCTGGTGCTGCCGTTGCGGGCGGTGGTCGACCGATTCCTGGGTGAGGTCCATGAACGCCTGCTCCAGCGACACGGTCTGCGGCGTGAGTTCGTGCAGGGTGATCCCGTGCGTGGCGGCCAGGCGGCCGATGTGCGCCGCGTCCACTCCGCGGATCCGGAGTTCGTGGGCCTCGGGGGTGGGGCTGGGCGTGGGTGTGTCGGCCGCGGTGATGGTGATGTCCGGGGCTGCGAGCTGGGCTCTCAGGTCTTCCGGCTGCGGGGTGACGACCCTGACGGATGCTCCGCCGGCCGACCGGATGAGTTCGGCCACCGTGGTGTCGGCGAGGAGTCTGCCGCGGCCGATGACGATCAGGTGGTCGGCGGTGAGGGCCATCTCGCTCATCAGGTGGGAGGAGACGAGGACCGTACGGCCTTCGGCGGCGAGGGAGGTCAGGAGCGTACGGACCCACAGGACGCCTTCGGGGTCCAGGCCGTTGACCGGTTCGTCCAGGATGACGGTCGCGGGGTCGCCGAGGAGGGCGGCGGCGATGCCGAGCCGTTGTCCCATGCCGAGGGAGAAGCCCTTCACCCTGCGGTGGGCGGCGTCGGTCAGCCCGGCGATGTCGATGACCTCCTCGACGCGGCGGCGTGGGATGCCGTGGGTGTGGGCCAGGGCCGTCAGGTGGTTGAAGGCGGACCGTCCGGGGTGGACGGACCGGGCCTCCAGCAGGGCGCCGACCTGGGTGAGGGGCGCTGGGTGGGTGGCGTAGGAGCGCCCGTTGACGGTGGAGCGGCCCCGTGTGGGGGCGTCGAGGCCGAGGAGCATGCGCATCGTCGTCGACTTTCCGGCTCCGTTGGGGCCGAGGAAGCCGGTGACCGTGCCGGGGCGGACGGTGAAGTCGAGGTCCCGGACGACGGTTCTGTCGCCGTACCGCTTGGTGAGTCCGTGTGCCGTGATCATGCGGACGACGCTACGGAGCCGGCGGCGGCCGGTCGTCCGACCGGGGGCTGGACGTGGGGACGGGCGTAGTACCGGGGTACGACGGGGCGCCGGTGCGGTGGAGTAATCGGTTGAACGTGGGGCGGGCGGGGACGAGGATCGCGGTATGGACTATGTGACGCGCGTGGTGCGGGCCGACGAATGGCCGCAGGTCAGACAGTTGCGGTTGGACGCTCTGCGGGATCCGGCGGCCCCGGTGGCGTTCCTGGAGTCGTACGAGGACGCTGCGGCGCGGCCGGATGCGTTCTGGCGGCAGCGTGCTGCCGATGCCGCCGAGGACGGGCCCGGCCGTGTCCGCCAGTTCGTCGCGGAGTCTCCCGACGGGGAGTGGGTGGGGTCGGTCACCGTACTCGTCGAGAGCCCGGACGACGAGGTCCGCTTCGGGGAGGCATCGCCGGTGGACCAGGCGCACCTGGTCGGTGTGTTCGTCCGGCCCGAGGAGCGGGGGACCGGCGTGACCGAGGCGTTGTTCCGGGAGGCCGTCGCGTGGGCCTGGTCGCTGTCCGCGCCCCGGATGGAGCGGGTGCGCCTCTACGTGCACGAGAAGAACCCGCGGGCCGCCGCGTTCTACCGGAAGTTCGGCTTCGTCCCGTCCGGCCGGCGGATTCCGGCACCGGGCGACCGGGGCGAGCAGGAGGTGGAGTACGTCCTGGGGCGGGAGGGGTAGGGAGGCCCTGGCCCTCTTGTCCTGCTAGCCGATGCCCGGGGCCGGTGTGTGCAGGGTTTCCCGCCAGCGGGCTCGGCCCTGTTCCCGGGAGCGGAGCAGTACCAGCGCGGGCATGCCTCGGGCTTCGCCGGTCGCCAGCAGTTCCGGTAGTTGGGGGAACGGCGCCACGGCCGCGACGTCGTCCAGGACGAGCGTCATTGGTGGGTCGAGCCGACCGTCGGTTGACCGTGCGGCCATGCGGCGGCCGTGCTCGACCACGTCTGCGGCCAGCGCGGTGAGAAGAGGCATCGCGCCGGGGCGTGAGCGGGGATCCTCGATCGGTTCGCCCACGAGGTAGAGCGTTCCCCCCTCGCGGGCAAAAGATTCCAGCGCGGCCGTATCCGATCGGTTTGCCGTGCAGGCCTCGCGGATGTGCACCGAAGAGAGCGCCGAGAAGGCCCGTACGGTCAACTCCTGTGCCACCTCGCGGCGTTCCGGATAGGCCGTGAGCGCCGACTCCAGGAGCCCGGCGAGTCCGGACGCGGCCTTGGGGTGCGTACGGAGAAGGCGTACCGGTTCGTGGGCGGCGGAGCCCGAGGCCCAGCGGGCGACCTGGCGGAACGGGCGGCCGTCCACCGCCGCGGCGTGCAGCCAGCACTGGAGGAGCGTCTGGGCGGTGTCGGCCACCGCCGCGTCGATCCTGGCCTGCGGGCGGACCGGGGCGAGGAGGGCTGCTGCCCGGGCGGCCGCCGTGTCGGGCAGCTCGCAGCCTGCGGTGGGCGACCAGTGGAGGCGGGCGGGGGTGTCGCAGAGGTGGCCCGGGTCGTGGACGAGGACCGGGCCGAGCTTGGCCCGGGCGTCCTTCGTCTCGGCCCAGACCGTCGGGTCCGACGTGACGACCAGGGCGGGGCCCTCGGCGTCGTGGATCGCCTGGACGACGGTGGGGCGCCGGGCGGGGGCGGGGGCGTAGACGAGGAGGGGGGTGCGGGGGGAGGGGAGGAGCGCCGTGCTCGTTTCGAGGGGAAGCGCCGTGCTCGTTTCGGGGGGAGGGGGCGTCTTCTCGACGGGGGGTGGCGTGGTGGGAGGTGGTTGGGGTGTTGCCTGTGCCTGTGCCTGTGGTGCCTGTGGTGCCTGTGGTGCCTGTGCCTCTGGCTGTGCTTGCTCCTGTGCCGGCCTGTCCGTGGGGAGCCGTGGCTCGTGTGCCTTGAGGGCCCGTTCCTCGCGGCGTCGTTCCCGTACGGCACGGCCACGGGACACGACTCCGAGCGTGAACACCGTGAGGACCAGCAGCACCATCAGTCCGCCGATGAACAGGCCCCAGAACAGGCCGTATCCGGAGAGCTGGGCCGTGGGTGTCTCCGGCCAGGCCGCGGGGAGGTCCTGGGGTGCGGTGGCCAGTTCGCGCAGGGCGAGCGGGGAGCGGGTGAACGTCACGCCGTCCGGCCAGGACCCGTGGGCGAGGAGGCCGGCCAGGCCGGTGGCCGTCCAGGTGACCAGGGTGGCCGCGAGGAAGAGGGCCAGGAGGCCGATCAGCAGGCCGTCCGGGATGCCGCCGCCGCCCTGGGAACGTCCGTCGTAACTGTCGTGATGCGCGGGGTCGTTGCTCCGGCCTCGCGGTGCCTGGCGTGCCATGTCAGGCCACCGTTGACTCTGACGACTCGTTCATCCGTTGCTGGTGCTCGATCCGGGCCGCTCGTTGCTCCGCCTCCAGTTCGGCGGCGCGGATGTCGTCGGGGAGCAGGTCGTGCGGGTCCGGGGCCGAGCCCTCGGTCATGGCGCGGTCGGTGAAGACCAGGGGGCGTTCGGCTTCGGTGATCAGGTGTTTGACGACCTGGACGTTGCCGTTGACGTCCCAGACGGCGATGCCGGGGGTGAGGGTCGGGATGATCTCGACGGCCCAGCGGGGCAGGCCGATGACCCGGCCGGTCGCTCTGGCCTCGTCCGTCTTCTGGGCGTAGATCGTTCGCGTGGAGGCCATCTTGAGGATCGCCGCCGCTTCCTTCGCCGCTGCTCCGTCCACCACGTCGCTGAGGTGGTGGACGACGGCGACGAACGAGAGGCCGAGGCGGCGTCCGAACTTCAGCAGGCGCTGGAAGAGCTGGGCGACGAAGGGCGAGTTGATGATGTGCCACGCCTCCTCGACCAGGAAGATGCGCTTCTTGCGGTCGGGCCTGATCCAGGTGTGCTCCAGCCAGACGCCGACGATCGCCATCAGGATCGGCATCGCGATCGAGTTGCGGTCGATGTGCGAGAGGTCGAAGACGATGAGCGGCGCGTCGAGGTCGATGCCGACGGTGGTCGGGCCGTCGAACATGCCGCGCAGGTCACCGTCGACGAGCCGGTCCAGGACGAGGGCGACGTCCAGGCCCCAGGCCCGTACATCGTCTATGTCGACGTTCATCGCCTCGGCGGACTCGGGCTCGGGGTGGCGGAGCTGCTCCACGATGTCCATCAGGACCGGCTGGCGGTCGGTGATGGTCGCGGTGACGTAGGCGTGGGCGACCTTGAGCGCGAAGCCGGAACGTTCGTCGAGGCCGTGGCCCATTGCGACTTCGATGATCGTACGGAGCAGGGCGAGCTGGCCGGTGGTGGTGATGGAGGGGTCGAGGGGGTTGAGGCGGATGCCGCCGTTGAGGGCTGCGGTCGGGTCCAGGCGGATGGGGGTTATGCCCAGCTCCTGGGCGATGAGGTTCCACTCGCCGACGCCGTCCTCGCCCTGGGCGTCGAGGACGACGACCTGGCGGTCGCGGAAGCGGAGCTGGCGCAGGACGTAGGTCTTCTCCAGCGCCGACTTGCCGTTGCCGGACTCGCCGAGGACCAGCCAGTGGGGGGCGGGGAGCTGTTGCCCGTAAAGCTGGAAGGGGTCGTAGATGTAGCCCTTGCCGCTGTAGACCTCACGGCCGATGATCACGCCGGAGTCGCCGAGGCCGGGGGCCGCGGTGGGGAGGTAGACGGCCTGCGCCTGGCCCGTGGACGTACGGACGGGGAGGCGGGTCGTCTCCACCTTGCCGAAGAGGAAGGAGGTGAAGGCATCCGACAATGCGGACAGGGGGTCTCGCATGGCGTGGCTGCCCTCTCTTCCTGCGGGTTGGGTGGGTTGGACGGGTTGGACGGGTTGGACGGGTCGGGCGGTCGGTTCGGTGTTCTGTGCGGGTGCTCGGGTCAGCGGCGGATGCCGGTGGCGAACGGAAGCGTGTTCACGAAGGCCCGGTGGTGCTCGCGGTCGCACCACTCCAGCTTGAGGTACGACTTGCCGGCCGAGGCGCGGATCGTCCGCTTGTCGCGGGCGAGCGCCTCGGGTGAGCGGGACGACACCGTGATGTACCCCACCAGGTTCACTCCGGCCGCACCGCTGGCGAGATCTTCACCCCGCTGGTCGAGCCGGCCGTGGGCGGCGATGTCGCGGGGGTCGACGGTGCGGTTCATCTTGGCCTGGCGGCTGGCCTCGGCGTCGTCGTTGGTCTTCTCGGTCAGCATGCGTTCGATGGCGACCTCGGTGGGTTCGAGGTCCATGCAGACGGCGACGGTACGGATGACGTCGGGGGTGTGGACGAGGAGCGGGGCGAGGAAGTTGACGCCGACGGGGGTCATCGGCCACTCCTTCACCCAGGCCGTGGCGTGGCACCAGGGGGCGCGGGTGGTGGACTCGCGGGTCTTGGCCTGGAGGAACGTGGGCTCGACCGCGTCCAGTTCGGCGGGCCAGGCGTTGCGTTTGGTCATGGCCTGGATGTGGTCGATGGGGTGGTCGGGGTCGTACATGGAGTGGACGAGGGAGGCGACGCGGCTCTGGCCGAGCGGCTGGCGGACCCGGATGTCGGCCTCGGCGAGGCGGGCGCAGATGTCGGTGAGCTCGCGGGCCATGACGGCGGCGAGGCCGGCGTCGCGGTCGAGCTTGCGGCCGCCGTGGGGGCGGGCGGCGCGGGCCACGGCGTTGGCCTCGGCGGCCAGTTCACGGCTGTAGTGCATGCAGGCGACGAGGTAGGCGCGGTGCTGCTCGCTGGAGGTGGAGACCATGGACTGGAGCTGGTCGTAGGAGTCCTGGAGCCAGGCCGGGGACGCCTTGTCGCCGCGCTGGGCGACGTCCTTGGCGTGGGCGTCGGGGTCGGCGGGCAGGGTGCGGGCGAGCATCTGGAGGCGGGTGACGAAGCCGTCGCCGTTGGCCACGTGCTTGAGGAGGGTGCCGAAGCGGTCGACGAGGGCTTCCTGGTCCTCGCTGTCGCGGAGGCCGACGCCGGGGCCCTCGATCTCGATGGCGGCGGTGACGGTGCGCCGGTCGGCGTGGAGGAGTACGGCGATCTCGTCGGGGCCGAAGGGGGCGGCGAGCCAGCTGATCCGGCCGATGCCGGGGGGCGGGCCGATCTCTACCTCGCGGCCGTCGACGCTGACGCCGGCTTCCATGGCGCCCGAGCGGTAGGCGGTGCCGCGGCGCAGGGAGCGCTTGAAGGTGCGGTTGATCTCGAACCACTTGTAGAAGGTGCGGCCCTTGTACGGGACGTACACGATGGCGAGGGCCAGCATCGGGAAGCCGACGAGGCAGACGATGCGGAGGGAGAGGACGGGGACGAGGAGTCCGCTCATCATGCCGAGGAACGCGCCGGCGATGATCAGGGCGATCTCGCCGGTCTCGCGGTTCTTGCCGACGATCGCGTTCGGCCGGGCACGGCCGATGAGATACGTGCGGCGGGGCGTCATCGTGTGGGACTGGGTCGTCAACGCCCTCCACCTCCTGTGCTCGAGTTACCTGTGGTGCCGAAGCCGCCTCCGCCTCGGGAGGAGCGGCTGCTGTGGGGGGTGGCGGAGGTGGGCGCGGAGCCGCTGCGGGGCGAGGGTGCGGCGGAGGGGACAGATCCGCCGCCGACCCCGCCTCCGCTGCCGCCGGACGGGCGGGAGCTGTGGGCGGCGACGCCGCCGCTGGCCGGGTTGGCGGGGCGGGCGCCGCCTCCGCCGCTGTTCTGGTCGTTGCGGCCGCTGTGGGTCTTGATGCCCTGGGAGACGAGGGCGGCCGGGGAGCTGATGAGGGCGGCGGCCTGGGAGCCGTCGGTGGCCTGCTTGCGGTTGGTGCGGGCGCCCTGGATCTCGTCGCCGAAGCCGGGGACGAAGCGGTAGATCATGGCGGAGGCGAAGATGGCCAGGAGGATGATGGAAAGGCCGGAGACGACGGCGGAGAAGGCGTCGGGTCCGTCGCCGGAGGAGAGTGCGCCGGCGAGGCCGAGGACGATGACGATGACCGGCTTGACCATGATCACCGCGATCATGATGCCGGCCCAGCGGCGGACGTGGCCCCACATGTTCTTGTCGACGAGGCCGGCGTAGACGACGATCCCGAGGAGTGCGCCGACGTAGAGCAGGGCGGCGCGGATGACGAGCTCCAGCCACAGGATGCCGGCGGCGAGGATCGAGACGAGCGAGACGACGATCAGCATGATCGGGCCGCCGCCGATGTCCTCGCCCTTCTTGAGGGCTTCGGCGAACGAGCCGAAGAAGACGTCGGTCTGGCCGCCGGTGGCGGAGGCGATGATCTCGGTGACACCGTCGGTGGCGGAGACGATCGTGTAGAGGATCAGCGGGGTGAAGGCCGAGGCGAGGACGGTGAGCCAGAGGTAGCCGACGGCCTCGGAGATCGCGGTGGTGAGGGGGACGCCGCGGATGGCGCGCTTGGCTACGGCGAGGAGCCAGAGGACGAGCGTGAGGATGGTGGAGGCCGCGAAGATGACGGCGTACTGCTGGAGGAACTTGGGGTTGGTGAAGTCGACGTCGGCCGTGGAGTCGACGGCCTCGCTGAGCTTGCCGACGATCCAGGAGGCGGCGTCGGCGCAGCCTCGGGCCAGGGAGGAGAGGGGGTCGAGGGCGTCGGTGGTGGGGACGTCCTGGGTGCGTGAGCCGGCGCCTTCGCCGCCTTCGCAGTAGTCCTTGGCGGGGCCACGGATCAGGTCGCACGCGTCGTTGCTGTTCGAAGGAGACGGTGTTGGTGTCGGGTCGGCTGCTGCACGGCCGGCGAAGAGAACGACTACCGCTTGAATACTGGCGAAGGCCGTGGCGACCGAAAGCCCGCGAAGGGATCGCTTACCTGGCATACGTGAACCCTCCGAACTGCTGCACAGCGTCGGCCATCTCCTCCGCGGAAGAGGCGGCTTGGTCGCGACCTACGGGTACGGGACCGTCCTCCTGCTGAAAGTCGGAGATCTTCCAGTCCCCATCGACCCATCGCAGCTCGTACGTCGTGGTGTACCAGCTTTCCGAGACAGGGTTCTTGGAGCCTTCGCCGGCCAGGCCGAACAGGGCGGAGTACCAGACAGCCACGCTCGCGGTGTCGCCTGCGTACTTTTCCACCTTGGTACCCACGGGGTTGGCACGAGAGATGAAGGTCAGGCCTTCTGGGGCGCTGCCATCCGGGTTCAGTCCGATGCTTGCCAGGAAGGATTCGTCGGAGTAGACCTTGTCCAGGTCATCTCGTCGTGCGCTTGCTACGTCAGGCGCATATACCGCCTTGGAAATCTCTCGGCGCCGTTCCCGAGAGAACATGCCGTCGGAGACCAACGCAACGGAGTAGTTCGCCGCCGCGCTCTGCGCCCCCTGCTCGTCGTGGGCGAAGCCGGAGGGGATCGTGCCGTTCCTGCCCTCGACGGGCTTGGTGCCGGTGGCCGCGGTGGGGGCGCTTCCCGCGGTGCCGGGGCTCTTGGCGCCCGAGGAGGCCTCGTCGTCGCTGCCGCCGCCCCGGTTGGCGAAGGCGATGGCAGCGACGAGGAGGACGACGATGCCGGTGATCGTCACGAGGGAGCGGGAGTTGCGGACGGGGCGGCGCGCGCCGGGGTTGCCCGGGTCGCCGTCGGGGAGACGGGTACGGGTCTGGCGGGTGCCGCCGAGCGTGCTGTACGGGTCGTCCGCGCGGCCCCCCTGGTCCTTGCCGCGGTAGTCGTGCTCGTCACCGGGACTCATGCCGCGTTCGCTCCCTCGGTCGTGTGCGGATCCGCGCAGGACGACGGTAGCTGTGCTGGTTGCCGCTTGAACGCGGTGTGGTGACTCGACATCAGGGAAACGCAACCTCAGCCGGTGGGCACGACGGGCGGATGGTGGGGAGCGGGCTGGGACGGCCCGGCGGGAACTGGCCGACGGTGGGTCAGACGGCCATTCCGTACACGATGGTGAACAGGGTTCCCAGGGAGCCGATGATGAAGACCCCTGTCAGCCCTGCCACGATCAGGCCCTTGCCCTGCTCCGCGCTGAACGTGTCGCGCAGTGCCGTCGCTCCGATGCGCTGCTTCGCAGCACCCCAGATCGCGATGCCGAGGCAGAGCAGGATGGCGATGGCCATCACCACCTCGATCATGATGCGCGCCTCGTTGCCCAGCGTCCCGAACGGCCCCCAGTCCGGAGCGATTCCGCCGATGATGGTGGTGATGTCGCCCTTCTCTGCTGCCAGGATCATGTAAGTCACCGCCCCTGTTGGGTAGTTCGCTGCCCGTGCCGTCCGGCATGGGTCGCCTTCTATCTTCGCTGATGAAACCGCGCTCGCACGACGCCTTCCCGGGTCTCTTTACCCGGAATCTCGCACGCTTGACCGGGGCGGCCACCCTGACCTGCGGCTCGTCCACTCCTCGTGCATATGACTGGTCACTCTGTGTATCACGGGCTGTGACCAGGAGCAACGACGGTGGCCATGGGTTCTGACACGGTTGCGGCGTTCACGGGTCACGGCGTGTTCGTATGCGCCGTTCGAGAGCCGCGTGTGCGCCGGTAGTAGGAGACGGTGACGGCCCCGAGGAGCGGTCCCCAGAGGACGAGCGGCTGGTAGATGACACCGACCAGCAGACGGCCGGCGGGGGTCATGTCCGGATGGGGGTACGTCCACCACAGCGGCATGGCCGCCCAGAGCGCCGTCAGCGCGAGGGCCCCGGCGGCGGCCGGTACGACGGCGGCCGGCGGGCGAACGGGGCGGCCACCGATGACCGGTATCCAGCGGGGCACCGTCTCGCCCCACGGCCGTACCAGGCCGAGGGAGAGCAGGGCGAGCAGCTCGCAGGCGACGCTCAGCGTCAGCATCCACAGCTTGGAGCCCGGGGTGTCGAACGGTACGAAACCGGCCGCGGTGTACCCGGACGGGAACCCGCACACCATCGCCAGCCGCCACAGCCCGGTCGGCAGCGCGAGCAGCGTGATCAGCTGCGCGGCGCGAATCGCCCACCGGGGCGGGGGGAGAGGCGGGGCGGGGGCGGTTGAGGTTGAGGCTGACGTGGGGGCGGCGGGCTGTTCCCTTCGGGCTCGCATGCGTTCCATCGTGGTTCGTGGGCCGTGGCGGGGCGTCAGCTTCTGCTCCCAAGTCCTCGGTTCTGCGGTACGAGGCCCACGGCGCGGACGTCCGCCGTGCGGCGGAGAGGGCCTCGGCTCCCGGGGCCGTGCGAGCGACCGCCGTCGTGCGCCGGGTGTGCGCCCACGTATGCCTCCCCCTTCGTTCGGGTGAACCGGGCGGGCTCAACGGGATCGGTGCCTCCGCTTCGCCCGGCCGGGAATCGCGGGACCGGGGTGTGTCCGGGGTGTGCAGGGGGCTGCGGCCCCGCGTGTTGACGTACGGCATGTCGCGTACGGCGGATTTGGCACAGTGCCGCTCCACGATCAGGAGAACGGGGTGAGCGGTGTGGGCGGAGTGACGGTGGTCGGTCAGCCGAACGGCGGCCGGGAGTGGCTGGGGTCGCCGGCCGGGCCGACGGGGGTTGGCGGACCGGCAGGGGCTGCCGTCCCGGCGGGAGAGGCGGGAGGGGCAGGGGGAGGGGATCTCCGGCACAGCCGTGGCCCGTGGTTGCGGGCCGCCGCCGGTGCCGACCAACTGGTGACGCTCCTCGGCCCGGTCAAGGGCGAACTGGAAGTGGCGCACCAGGGCTTGACCGCCGGGGCCGGAGCGCTGTCCGCGCTGGCGGAACTGGGTACCGTGCGGGCCTCGTGGGAGCGCCGGATCGAGGAGGCCCGTAAGGAGTGCGGGAGCCTCGGCGGGAAGATGCGCGCGGTCGTCCAGGGCCAGACGCGGGCCAACGAGGCGGTGAAGAGCGGCTTCGACGGGGTGAAGACGCCGAGCGTCGGTGGCGCGCGGTGAGCGGGCGGAGCGGTGGGGCGGGGTCCGCCCTGACCTGGTCGGCGTTACGTGAGGTGAAGTGCGCCGAACTGGAGCAGGCGGCGGACGGGTGGGGGCGGGTCAGCAACCGGGCGGACGCGGTCCGGGACCGTATCGAGGGAGAGCTGCTGCCGGGCCTGCGCGATACGCAGAAGGGGGAGGCGCCGGACGCGGCCGTGAGGGGGTTGCGGAGGCTGGGGACGAACTTCCAGTACATCTACACCGAGTGCGGGCTGCTGCGGACCACGCTGAACAGCCTGGCCCATGAGATCAAGACCCAGCAGCGGGTGTTGCAGGGGGCGCTGGACGATGCGGCGGCGCTGAGGTTCACGGTGCAGGCGGACGGTTCGGTGACGTATCCGGCGGCGGGCGAGGGCCTGGTCGACGGCAAGCCGCTGGCGGGCGGGACGGCGTCGGGGGTGCCGAACCCGGGCATGGTCCCGCCTTCGGGGCTCGTCGCGCCCAACCCGAACGCGGGCAAGGCCCAGGACATCGCGGACCGGGTGGCGCAGGCGGTGCGGGCGGCGGCCGATGCGGACTGGCGGTACACCAGGATCCTGCGATCGCTGAAGGCGCACGAGGGGCTGGGCGTGCCGGTGGCGACGTGGACGGACGCGGCGGCCGATGCGGCGGCGGTACGGGATGCTGCGCGCGGCTACCTGAAGGACGCGATCCCGCACGATGCGAGTCCGGCGGAGCGGAAGGCGTGGTGGGCGGGGCTGACGGACGAACAGCGCGAGGAGTACCTCGCGGTGTACCCGGATCAGATCGGCAACCTGGACGGGATTCCGGCCCTGGTGCGGGACGCGGCGAACCGGGACAACCTTCAGCTGTTGATGGGGAAGCTGGAGGGGCGGGACGACGCTGATTCGGCGACGAAACTTGCGGCGCTGCGGGAGATCGATCGGCAGCTGCGGCTGGTGCCGGAGGTGGGGGACCCGCCGATGTACCTGCTCGGGATCGGGGATCAGGGGAACGGTCGGGCGATCGTGTCGTACGGGAATCCGGATACGTCGCGGAATGTGGCGGCTTATGTGCCGGGGTTGAATACGTCGTTGGACGAGGAGTTTGCTGAGGGGGATTTGAAGCGGGCGCGTGACACAGCTGCAGCAGCACGGGAAATTGATCATTCGAGTGCCGTGATTACCTGGCTGGGATATGACGCACCGCAGAGTCCGGATGGTTGGAACAGTTTGGCTGTTGCCGGCACTGCGCGAGCGGAGGCTGGTGGTCGTGCCTTCAACGGCTTCATGGCGGGGTTGGTGGCGTCGAACGATCACGCTGGTCCGAACCTGACGGCCATCGGACATTCCTATGGGTCGCGAACAGTCGGAGCGGCGACGCAGCAGGAGGGAGGAATCCCCGGTGTGACGGACATTGTCCTGGTCGGCAGTCCTGGCGTGGGTGTGGATCGGGCCGAGGACCTGGGAGTGGGAAGGGACCACGTGTACGTGGGGGCAGCAGAGAACGACGTGGTCACCAAACTTCCAGCGAGCGAGCACGCGGTGATTTCGGGAATGGGGCGAGCTCTAGGCCCTGTTGGTTCTCTGGTGGACCTGGCGAACGGAGGTGACGCCGACCTGTGGTTCGGCACGGATCCGGCTAGCGAAGAGTTCGGCGGGCGGCGCTTCGGTGCGGATGATGGGCCTCCGTTGATTGCCCCCGGGCGCGTCACTATCGACGCGCATTCGCAATACTTCGACCCGGAATTGGATTCCACATCTGCTGGCAGTATTGCGTTGATTGCCGCCGGGCGTGGACATGAAGTTAAGCAGGAGCAGTCGCGCTGATGCTGCCTCTGCGAACATTGGCACTGGCCCTCGCTGCCGGAATGATGTCGATGGGGTGTGCCAAGCAAGAGGAGAGCCGATTGGACATGCAGGCTGCCGCGGTTCGCTCAGATGCGATTCTTGACGCGGTGCTCCAGGGAATCCACCCGGAGGTGCGTTGGGCTCACGGTTTCACCTCAACGGGGATGTGTGAGGTGACGCGTAGGCGAGTTGTCATGACCAACATCTCCGCAGAGCGGCGAGGGAGCTTTCTGGGTGTGGTCGATCGGTTTTGGCGCAAGAGTGGATACGAAATGACCGCAGTGAACAACAGTGTCGAGTTTCCCGCCATCTATGCGCGCACTATCGACGGGTATCGGCTGAGCCTGCGCATTGGCGGCAAAGGGCAAGCCTTCTTTCAGGTGGACACTCCATGTGTTCATAAGTCCGAGGTGGCCCGTTCCACCAGCCCCGCCACCGCGTTCCTCGACCCCGGCGCGGAACTCATCCCCCGCCCCAACATCCACTCCGACTTCTGGTCGGCAAGCGGGTCGTGATCGGGCCAGTGTGGCTCAACTCCACTGTCAAGCAAAGGCTTTGAGCCCTGTATTGGGTCCTGGGGCCCATGTCGTGCCCCCTGCCCGTGTGGTCGCATACGCGGAGTGACCGACCTGTCGCCCGTTCCGCCCACTCACGAGGTAGGGGACTGCTCTTGTCCGGCATACGAAGAAGCGTGGTCCCTGTTGGCGTCGATGTAAGCGCTGCCGTAGCGGAGTCCGGCGGGCGGTTGATGCCCCGGCCGTTGCAGGCGGCCCTGATTCTGCTTCACGTTCTCTTCGTGGCCACCCTGGTGGGCGCCGTCCGGGCTCTGTCGTCCGCCTCCTCGGTGGACGCGGTCGACGGGTACCTCCTCGGGCTGCTGCTCTACGCGTCGTTACCCGGGTTCGCCGTCTTCGTGTTGTCGCTGTACGTCCGTCACGGCGGGGTTCGCGTCCGGTACGGGCTCCTCGCCGTGCTGGCCTGGATCGTCCTCGGTGCCCTCGCCGAGCTCAGCGGCGGGGCCCAGGGCCTTGGCCTCGCGCGGCTGGCCCTGCCCGTGGCCGTCATCGTGCTGCTGTGCCGGCCGGAGAGCCGTCGGTGGTTCCGCAGCGGCCTGGAGCAACGGGCCGAGCAACGGCTGTTCAGCTTCGCCCGGATGATGAAGCTCCGCCGCGACGGCGGGCAGACCGCGCTGGAGTACCTCGGCCTCGTCCTGGTCGTCGTCGCTCTCGTCGGCGGGCTCATGGCCACCGGGACCGGGCAGCAGCTCACCGCGGAGATCCGCAGCGCGGTCTGTGAACTGACCGGCAGTTCGTGTCCGGCGCCGGTCCGCGACGTCGTGGCCGGTGGTGGAAGCAGCGACGGGGGTGCCGACGGCAGCGGCGGCGGGGCCCATGACAGCCGCCCGGGTTCCGGCGCCGACGGCACTGGTGGAGCGGGCGAGTCCAGCCTTACCGGTGGTACCGGCAGCACCGGTACCAGGGGTGAGAACGGCGACACCAGCACCAGCGGCACCACCACCGGAACCACCGGCACCGCTGGCGACACCAGCACCAGCGGCACCACCACCGGAACCACCGGAACCTCCACCGGCAGCGCTGGCGACACCGGCACCCCCGGCGACAGCGCCGGCACCCCCGGTACCACCGGAGCCCCAGGCTCCCCCAACACCCCCCAAAACACCCCCCAAAACAGCGACACCTTCCCCCAGAGCGACTTCATCGTGCCGGTCAACGCGGGTAGACCCGCAGGTCCCCGCGGCGGCGGGTTCCTCGGCGGGTTTCTCGGGGACGGGCTGGGGGGTGATGTCCGCGGGGTCGTCGATGCCGTTCTGCGGCCGGGGGAGACCAGGCGGGGCATCGTCGAGCAGTGGGCGCGTGACACCCGCGGCGCGGAGGAGAAGTGGGCGCGGGGTGACTACATCGGTGCGGCCTGGGACTGGAACAAGGCCGTCGGTGGTGCCGGCGCCGGGCTGGCGATGCCCGGGTCCGGGGCGCGGGTCGACGCCGAGGTGCGGGACGCCGAGCGCGCGCACCTCGGCGAGCGGATCCCGCAGAACGCCACGCCCGCCCAGCGCAAGGCCTGGTGGGACGGGCTCTCGCCGGAGGAGCGGGAGCGGTACATCGAGCTCGTCCCGGAGCGGATCGGCAACCTCGACGGCATCCCCGTCCTCGCCCGGGACGCCGCCAACCGACGCAACCTCCCGGCGCTCATCGACAAGCTGGAGGGGGTCGACACCGACAAGGCCCGCGACCAGCTGGCCGGGCTGCGCGAGATCGAGCGGCAGTTGAACGAGAACGGGAAGCCGCCCATGTATCTCATCGGGGTCGGGGACGAGGGGAACGGGCGGGCGATCGTGTCGTTCGGGAATCCGGACGTGTCGCAGCATGTGTCCGCCTACGTGCCGGGGCTCAACACCTCCCTCGACGAGGAGTTCGCCAAGAACGATCTCGGGCGGGCCCGCGACACCGCGATCGGGGCGCAGGGGTACGACGATTCCACGGCGTCCATCGTCTGGCTCGGGTACGACGCCCCGCAGCTGCCGGACAAGGACGGGGTGGCCGGCTACTTCGCCGTCATGGGCACCGGGCGCGCCGAGAAGGGCGGGGCCGCCTACCGCGACTTCATGGGCGGGATCTCCGTCACCAACCAGAACAAGGACCCGCATCTGACCGCCATCGGGCACTCCTACGGGTCCCGGACCGTGGGCGCGGCCGCCGCCCGGCCCGGGGGGATTCCCGGGGTCGACGACATCATCCTCGTCGGCAGCCCGGGGGTCGGCGTCGATCACGCCGTGGACCTCGGCGTCGGCAGCGAGCACGTCTTCGTGGGGGCCGCCGCCAACGACCCGGTGACCAAGCTGCCCTCGAAGACCCAGGTCGTGGTGGGCGGGCTCGGGCTGGCCCTGGGCGGGCCCGGAGGCGCGTACGTCGCCGGCGATCTCGCCGATCCGGGTGACGACGACCTCTGGTTCGGGAAGGATCCCGCGAGCAAGGCGTTCGGGGCGCGGCGCTTCCCGGTGGCCGACGGGCCGCCCCTCGTCAGCGGGAGCGGCATCAGCCTGGACTCGCACTCGAACTACTTCAGCCCGGAACGCGACGCCGTGTCCGCGGACAGCATCGCCCTGATCGTGTCGGGCAACGCCGACCGGCTCAAGATGGAGGAACCGAAGTGAGGCGAGCGAAGCGGGCCCTGCCCCCTGTCGCGGTGGTCCTGGTCCTGGCCCTCGGGGTTCCGCTGGCCGGGTGCGGGAGCGAGAGTGGTTCGCGGGGGGAGAATGCCACGAGTGCCGGGAAGGAGAGCGGGGCGACGATGGACATGCAGGAGGCCGCCGAGCAGTCCGACGCCATGCTCGATGCCGTCCTGGAGGGTATCGATCCCGATGTGCAGTGGGCCCATGGGCCCACCACCACCCGGGCCTGCGGGGTGACCCGTCGGCGTACGGTCATGACCGTCGTCTCCCCCGAGCGCCGGCAGACCTTCCTGGACCGGGCGGAGAACTTCTGGCTGAAGAACGGTTACCGGATCAAGGCCGTCAACAAGGACGAGAAGTTCCCCGCGGTCTACGCGGTCACCCGGAGCGGATTCGGTGTCAGCGTCTCCTTCCGGGGGAAGGGGCAGGCCTTCCTGGAGGCCGACAGCCCCTGCGTGAAGGAGTCGAAGGTCGCCGCCCCCACCGCCGAGCCGAACGGTCCCGCCTACGAGGACGTCTATCCGTTGCCCCGGCCCAACGTGCGGTCCGACTTCTGGTCGGGCAAGGGCGGGTGAGAGTTCGTCAGCTCTGTTGCTCGTGAGCCGTCGGCGCCCCCGTGTGCTTCGGGTGCGCCGGTGGTGTGCCGCGGATGACTCGTACACACCGTCGAAAACACCTCTGAAGCGCGTCCCGATGAGGGATGGTTGAGGGGTGCGGAAATTCTGGGTGTTCGGTGGCATCGGCGTCGGCATGGTCATGTGCTTCCTGGCGCTGCTCGTCGTCGGTACGTACTCCGCCGCCGCCGGGCTCGCCGGGCCGGGGGGCGGCGGTGCCGTCGCCCTGGCCAAGGGGGCCGTGCCCGCGCGCTTCCAGCCGCTCGTGCAGAAATGGGGCAACCTCTGTCCCGCCATCAACCCCGCCCTGCTGGCCGCGCAGTTGTACCAGGAGAGCGGCTGGAACCCGAGGGCGCAGAGCCACGCCGCCGCGCAGGGCATCGCCCAGTTCATCCCCGGCACCTGGGCCACGCACGGGATCGACGGCAACGGCGACGGCAAGCGGGACGTGTGGGACCCCGCCGACGCGATCCCCTCGGCCGCTTCGTACGACTGCGAGCTCGCCGGGTACGTGAAGAAGGTGCCGGGCGATCCGACGAGCAACATGCTCGCCGCGTACAACGCCGGTGCCTACGCCGTCATCAAGTACGGCGGTGTGCCGCCCTACAAAGAGACGCAGAACTACGTCAAGATCATTCGTTCCCTGGAGAAGAGCTTCGCCCGGCCCGTCGGCCGGGTCGCGCCCTCCCGGCAGGCCGCCGGGGCCATCTACTTCGCCCAGAAGAAGCTCGGCACACCGTATTTGTGGGGCGGCAACGGGACGCCCGAGCAGCAGGGGCGGTTCGACTGTTCCGGGCTGACCCAGGCCGCGTACCGGACTGTCGGGATCGAGCTGCCGCGCGTTGCCAACGACCAGTACAACGCGGGGCCGCATCCCTCGCGGGACGAGCTGCTCCCGGGGGATCTGGTGTTCTTCTCCGACGACCTCACCAATTCGCGGGCCATCCGGCATGTCGGGTTGTACGTCGGGGGCGGCTATATGATCAATGCGCCGTTCACCGGGGCGGTCATCCGGTTCGACAAGATCGATACGCCGGACTACTTCGGTGCGACCCGGGTCACCAAGGACGGTGCCGCCGCCCTTCCGACCGACCTGCCCACGGGGTGACGTACGTCTCGCGCGGGCTTCCGGAGCGGCGAAGGGTGCTGACGGGCAGTCGGCCCTGGCGGGAACTCTCCGTGAAGCCTGGGCCCTGAGCTGCGACGACGAGTCACTCTTCGATAACGTCATAGTGATCATTCGGTGGAGAACGGAACGCACGCGACGCCCGGGCCGTTCCCTGGACAGGGAACGGGAACGCCAAGCGCACTGACCATGCGTCGCAGTGAAGCTGTGCGGTGCAGTGCGGTATCGGATCGCACCGGATACGGGGGTTCGACCAGGGCGGCGCGCAAGGACGCGCGTCGCGGCAGAGAAGCAGACAAGGCAAGGGGCCGCAGCAGATGGCTGGACTCGAACTCGACGGGTCGAACCCGGACGTCAGTCTGCTCTACGACATCAACGGCCTCGCGAAGGCCGCTCCGACCTGGTTCGACCGGGTCATGGAGTACGTCGGCGAGTACGGGATCATGTTCGGCCTCGTCCTGGTGGGCCTGTGGTGCTGGTGGAGCATGCGGGGGCGCGGGACGGCCGAGGACGCCGTGACGGCCGCCGCCGCCATCGTCTGGGCGCCGCTCGCCGCAGCCATCGCCATCCTCATCAACGTCCCGATCCGCGGCTTCGTCGAACGGCCACGCCCCTTCAACGACCACGACGGCCTTGAGGTCCTGATCCACGGCAAGACGGACTTCTCGTTCGTCAGCGACCACTCCACCCTGGCCATGGGCATCGCCGTCGGCATCTTCGTGGCGAACCGGAAGTTCGGCTTCTGGGCGATCGGCCTCGCGCTCTTCGCCGGTTTCAGCCGGATCTACATGGGCGTCCACTACCCGACCGACGTGATCGGCGGCTTCGCCCTCGGTACGGCCGTCACCCTGCTGCTGGCCCCGCTCGCGATGGCGCTGCTGACCCCGCTGATGGCGGCGGTCGCCCGCTCGCCGCGCGTCGGCTGGTTCGTCCGGTCGAAGAGCGCGGCCGTCGCGTACGCGGACGAGCGCGGCGAGGCGGTCGGCATCCCCGAGCCGCGGCCCGGTTCCCGTCGGGGCGACCCGGGCGAGGAGGATCTGGCCGCCTGACGGTCCCGGGGCCCTCCTTGGTCCCTGACTTCTGATTCCTGCCACGAACCCCCAGGTGCCCCGGCGCCTGGGGGTTCGTGCTGTACGGGGGTGGGGCGGCGCGGCCCCACGGGATCAGGGCGCGGCGAGGTGTTCGGCGGCGTCCGTGCGGGCCCGGTCCCGGGATCTGCGTGCCGGGCCGGACCAGCCGCAGCTGCAGCGGGCCAGGCAGAACGAGCCTCGTTCGATCGTCGTGGCGCTGTGCCCGGCGGGCTGGTCCGGAGGGGGAGCCTCCGGCAGGGATGCGGACAGCGATACGGACAGCGATTCCGCTGGGGCGGGGGCGGTCCGGGCGGGGGTGCGCGGCGCGGCGGTGGTGCGAGCCGCGGCGGGGGAATCCTCATGCACTCATCCACGGTACTGGCCGCGGCGCCCCGTGGCGTGACGGGGGACGGCGGCGGTCGTTATGCGGAGCGGGTCAGGGCTCGGCCGGGCGGTAGTCGTTGGGGGTTGGCAGGCGATGGTGGTGCAGCAGTACGGAGACGGAGGCGGGGCCCGCGCTGTCCGCGCCCTCGCCGCGGCCGGGGTGATCGCGGTCACCGCCGGGTGCTTCGGCGGGGACGGGGGCGGTGGTGCGGGCGACGGGTCCGGGCAGCGTGCCGTGGCCGCCGCCGACCGGCCGCTCGATCTGCTCGGGCAGGCGGCGGACGTCCTCGTCGAGGCGGGCGGTGCGGAGACCCGTACGTCGATGGAGACGGCGGCCGGCGGTACGCGGGTGACGATCCGGGGGCAGGGGGCGTACGACTTCCGCAAGCAGATGGGGCGGCTCCGCGTGGTGCTGCCCAAGGACGCCGCCGGCAAGGACGCCGCGGGTGCGGGCGGCCACCGGCCGATCACCGAGCTGCTGGCCCCCGGCGCGCTGTACATGAAGAACCGCGGCGCCGGGGTGCCCGACGACAAGTGGGTCAGGATCGACACGACCGGGCTGAAGGACGGCAACCTCGTCACCGGCGGGGTCACCGACCCGATGGCGGCGGCCGAACTGCTGCGCGGCGCGGCCGATGTGACGTACTCGGGGAAGACCGAGCTGGCCGGAGTGACCGTCCATCGCTACCGGGGTGTCGCCGACCTGGGCCGGGCCGCCCGGGCCGCCTCGCCGCAGTCGCGCGGGGCGCTGAGCGCGGCGGCGAAAGGGTTCAGCAAGGACGCCGTGCCCTTCGACGCCTACCTCGACGAGGACGGCCGGCTGCGGAAGGTCCGGCACCGTTTCACCTTCTCCTCCGACGCCCGGGGCCCGGAGGTGTCGGTGGTCTCGACGCTGCTGCTGTACGGGTTCGGGCTGCCGGTCACGGTGACGCTGCCGGACGAGGACGCCATCTACACCGGCGAGATCCGGCAGGGCTGAGGGGTGCGGGATCTCACCGGAGAGAACCGGAGAGAACGGGGGGCCGGGCGGGGTGGGGGAGGCGCGGGTTACCGGGACGGGCCGGGGGTGGGACCGGTTGGGAGGGGGCTCAAAATGGTCCGTCCGTGCCATGCGCGGCACGTATCGCGCTCCCTAGGCTGGGATGTCGGTGTTGCCAGAGGCCGGTGACGGCCGGGAGGACGGCAGAGAGAGGTGACGCACGTGGTGACGCTCAGCGCGCCGAACGCTCAGGACTGTGTGGCCCTCGCCGAGATCGAGCTGTGCGGCGAGCTGATGATCGCCGCGTCGGCCGCGGGCGAGGAGCGCCTCAGTCCCGACCGTATCGACGAAGTGCTCGACGTCCGGGGTGCGGAGTCCTGGACGACGGTCCCCCGGCAGGCCGCCCGCCGGGGGTGACGCCGACGCCCGCGCTGCCGCGCATCACGTGCGCAGCAGCCGGGCGATCGCCTTCGTGGCCTCCTCGACCTTCGCGTCGATCTCCTCGCCGCCCTTGACCGCGGCGTCGGCCACGCAGTGGCGCAGGTGCTCCTCCAGCAGCTGGAGGGCGAAGGACTGCAGGGCCTTCGTGGACGCCGATACCTGAGTGAGTATGTCGATGCAGTAGACGTCCTCGTCGACCATGCGCTGAAGGCCGCGGATCTGGCCCTCGATCCGGCGCAGGCGTTTGAGGTGCTCGTCCTTCTGGTGGTGGTAGCCGTGGATGCCGCGGTCGTGGTCCGTGACGATGTCCACAGGTGCGGTCGCCCCCGTGCCCGGTGCGGCCACGTCAGCCGCGCCCGTCGCTTCCGCCCCCGTGATTCCGGCCCCGGCCCCGGTTCCGGTCGTGGTCATCTGCGTCCTCCCGTTGTCCTGATATACCCCTGCCGGGTATATCGTAACGAATCCCGCCGAAACGTGACCGGGGGTCCGTGTCGATCGCCCCGTTCGATGGGCGACACTGAAGAACGCCGGTTAGCCGTGGCCGGATGATGCGCCTAGCATCAGCCTGACCGAATCCAAAGCATCCCGAGGACCCCACGTGCGCTTTCGTCTGACCCCCAGGGAGACGAGCTTCTACGACATGTTCTCCGCCTCCGCGGACAACATTGTCACGGGCTCGAAGCTCCTGATGGAACTGCTCGGGGCGGATTCTGCCTCCCGAGTCGAGATCGCGGAGCGTATGCGGGCAGCGGAGCACGCGGGGGACGACGCGACCCACGCGATCTTCCACCAGCTGAACTCCTCCTTCATCACGCCCTTCGACCGCGAGGACATCTACAACCTGGCGTCCTCGCTCGACGACATCATGGACTTCATGGAGGAGGCCGTCGACCTGGTCGTCCTCTACCAGGTCCAGGAGCTCCCCAAGGGCGTCGAGCAGCAGATCGAGGTGCTGGCCCGGGCGGCGGAGCTGACCGCCGAGGCCATGCCGGGGCTGCGGACGATGGACAACCTCACCGAGTACTGGATCGAGGTCAACCGTCTGGAGAACCAGGCCGACCAGATCCACCGCAAGCTGCTGGCCCACCTCTTCAACGGCAAGTACGACGCCATGGAGGTGCTGAAGCTCAAGCAGATCGTGGACGTGCTGGAAGAGGCGGCTGACGCGTTCGAGCACGTCGCGAACACCGTGGAGACCATCGCGGTCAAGGAGTCCTGAACCTCGTGGACACCTTTGCGCTGATCGTGACCATCGGCGTCGCGCTCGGCTTCACGTATACGAACGGCTTCCACGACTCCGCGAACGCCATCGCCACCTCGGTCTCCACCCGGGCGCTGACCCCGCGTGCGGCTCTGGCGATGGCGGCGGTGATGAACCTGGCCGGCGCCTTCCTGGGCCAGGGGGTCGCCAAGACCGTCAGCGAGGGCCTCATCGCCACGCCCGTCGGGCAGAAGGGGATGGGGATCCTGTTCGCGGCGCTCGTCGGCGCGATCATCTGGAACCTGATCACCTGGTACTTCGGCCTCCCCTCCTCGTCCTCGCACGCCCTGTTCGGCGGCATGGTCGGGGCGGCGCTGGCCGGTGGCACGGACGTCATCTGGTCGGGGGTGCTGGAGAAGGTCGTCATCCCGATGTTCATCTCACCGTTCGTCGGCCTGATCGCCGGCTACCTGGTGATGGTCGGCATCATGTGGATCTTCCGGAACGCCAACCCGCACAAGGCCAAGCGCGGCTTCCGGATCGCGCAGACGGTCTCGGCGGCGGGCATGGCGCTCGGCCACGGCCTCCAGGACGCGCAGAAGACGATGGGCATCGTGGTGATGGCCCTGGTCATCGCCGACATCGAGGGCCCGAACGACGAGATCCCGGTCTGGGTCAAGATCGCCTGTGCGGTGATGCTCTCGCTGGGTACGTACGCGGGTGGCTGGCGCATCATGCGTACCCTCGGCCGCAAGATCATCGAGCTGGACCCGCCGCAGGGCTTCGCGGCGGAGACCACCGGCGCCTCGATCATGTTCGGTTCGGCGTTCCTCTTCCACGCGCCGATCTCGACCACCCACGTCATCACTTCCGCGATCATGGGTGTCGGCGCGACCAAGCGGGTGAACGCCGTGCGCTGGGGCGTCGCGAAGAACATCATCCTGGGCTGGTTCATCACCATGCCCGCCGCGGCCCTGGTCGCCGCGCTGAGCTATGGGGCCGTCCTGCTGCTCTTCGGCTGAGCGGCTCCGGTCGGTTACACGTGTGGGTCCGCCCCCGTACTCGTACGAGTACGGGGGCGGACCCTTTCGCCTTGTGGTGGCACCGCCATGCAGCACCGCAAGGCCGTATCGGGGGCGGGGAGCCGGGGAGGCTCAGCCGAAGCGGCCGGAGATGTAGTCCTCCGTGGCCTGGACCGACGGGTTGGAGAAGATCCGCTCCGTCTCGTCGATCTCGATGAGCCGGCCGGGCTTGCCGACCGCCGCGAGGTTGAAGAACGCGGTGCGGTCCGAGACACGGGCCGCCTGCTGCATGTTGTGCGTCACGATGACGATCGTGAAGCGCTCCTTCAGCTCGCCGATCAGGTCCTCGATGGCGAGGGTCGAGATCGGGTCGAGCGCCGAGCAGGGCTCGTCCATCAGCAGGACCTGCGGCTCGACCGCGATGGCGCGGGCGATGCACAGACGCTGCTGCTGGCCGCCGGAGAGGCCGGAGCCGGGCTTGTTGAGCCGGTCCTTGACCTCGTTCCAGAGGTTCGCGCCGCGCAGGGACTTCTCGACGATGTCGTTCAGCTCGCTCTTGCGGTAGCTGCCGTTCAGCCGGAGGCCCGCCGCCACGTTGTCGAAGATCGACATGGTGGGGAAGGGGTTGGGGCGCTGGAAGACCATGCCGACGGTGCGGCGCACGGTGACCGGGTCGACGTTGGAGGCGTAGAGGTTCTCGTCGTCCAGCAGCACCTTGCCCTCGACGCGGCCGCCGGGGGTGACCTCGTGCATCCGGTTGAGGGTGCGCAGGAAGGTGGACTTGCCGCAGCCGGACGGGCCGATGAAGGCCGTCACGGAGCGGGGCTCCACGGTCATCGAGATGTCCTCGATGGCCTTGTGGCTGCCGTAGTAGGCGGTGAGGCCGCTGATGTCGATGCGCTTGGCCATGGGAATCACTGCTTCTTTCGGGAGGTCGCTGATGGCCGCGTCAGCGACCGGTCTTCGGGGCCTTCCAGCGGGCGATGCCGCGGGCCACGAGGTTGAGGATCATGACGAAGGCGATCAGCACCAGGGCCGCTGCCCAGGCGCGGTCGTAGGACGCGGCCTCGCCGATCTTGTACTGCTCGTAGATGTAGAACGGCAGCGAGGACTGGGCGCCTTCGAAGGGGTTCGTGTTGATCAGCTGGCTGCCGAAGACCAGCAGGATGATCGGGGCCGTCTCACCGGCGATACGGGCGATGGCGAGCATGACGCCCGTGGTGATGCCGCCGATCGCGGTCGGCAGGACCACCTTCAGGATGGTGCGCCACTTCGGGACGCCGAGGGCGAGGGAGGCCTCGCGCAGCTCGTTGGGGACGAGCTTGAGCATCTCCTCGGTGGAGCGGACCACGACGGGGACCATCAGGATCGTCAGGGCGAGCGCGCCCATCAGGCCGGAGGGCTCCAGGCTGAACATCAGCATGATCGACAGGATGAAGAGACCGGCCACGATGGACGGGATGCCCGTCATCACGTCGACGAAGAACGTGACGGCCTTGGCCAGCGCGCCCTTGCCGTACTCGACGAGGTAGACGGCGGTCAGCAGGCCGAGCGGGGCGGAGATCACCGTGGCGATGCCGACCTGCTCCAGGGTGCCGACCAGCGCGTGGTAGACGCCGCCGCTGGCCTCGGAGCCGAGCACACCGGCCATCGAGTGGGTGAGGAAGTAGCCGTCGAGGCGCTCGGCGCCGCGGACGATCGTCGTCCAGAGCAGCGAGGCGAGCGGGACGACGGCGACCAGGAAGCAGACCCACATCACGCTGGTGGCGAGGCGGTCCTTGGCCTGGCGCTGGTTCTCCACGACCGTCGTGGCGACGTAGGAGATGGCCAGGAAGAACAGGGCCGAGATCAGGCCCCACTGGATGCGGCTCTCCCAGCCGGCGGCCAGCGAGAGGCCGACGCCGAGCGCGACCGAGACGACGGCGAAGCCGAGCGGCGCGAGGCGGGGCAGGGAGCGGCTGCCGAGGCTGCTCTTCGGGGAGGGCGGGGCGGGCGACGGGCGTTCCATGACGCCGGTGGGTGCGTGGCTCATGCGTTGGCCCCCGAGTACTCCTTGCGGCGGGCGATGATGAGCCGGGCCGCGCCGTTGACCAGCAGGGTGAGGACGAAGAGGACGAGACCGGAGGCGATCAGGGCGTCCCGCCCGAACGCGTCGGCCTCGCCGAACTTGGCCGCGATGTTCTGGGCGAACGTGCCGCCGCCCGGGTTGAGCAGGTGCAGCGAGATGAGGAAGTTCGGGGAGAGGACCGTGGCGACGGCCATCGTCTCGCCGAGCGCGCGGCCGAGGCCCAGCATCGAGGCGGAGATGATGCCGGAGCGGCCGAAGGGCAGCACGGAGAGGCGGATGACCTCCCAGCGGGTGGCGCCGAGCGCGAGCGCGGCCTCCTCGTTCATCTTCGGGACCTGGAGGAAGACCTCGCGGCTGACGCTGGTCACGATCGGCAGGATCATGATCGCGAGCAGGATGCCGACGGTGAAGAGCGAGCGGGCGACGCCGACCTCGGTCTTCTCGAAGATGTACGTCCAGCCGAAGAACTGGTCGAGCCAGAGGTTGAGGCCCTCCAGGTACGGCACGAGGACGAGGGCGCCCCAGATGCCGTAGACGATGCTGGGCACGGCGGCCAGCAGGTCGACCACGTACGCGATCGGGGCGGCCAGCTTGCGCGGCGCGTAGTGCGAGATGAACAGGGCGATGCCGACAGCGATCGGAACCGCGATGAGCATCGCGATGATCGAGCTGACGACCGTGCCGAAGAGCAGGACCGCGATGCCGAAGACCGGGGGGTCCCCGGCCGGGTTCCAGTCGAAGGTGGTGAGGAAGTTGCCCTCGTCCTTCGAGATGGCGAGCACCGAGCGGTAGGTGAGGAACACGGCGATCGACGCCATGATCACGAGCAGCAGGATGCCCGAGCCGCGGGAGAGGCCCAGGAAGATCTTGTCGCCCAGCTGCCCGGTGGACTTGGGGCGCCCGGCCCGTTCGGGCGGGGCCGGCGGGGCCGGTGGCATGTCTATGGGTGTGGTGGAAGCCATGGTCTTTCCGGTCTGTGTGGGGGAGCCGTGGCTCCCCTGGCGGCGGTGCACCGGATGGGCCGGGGCGGCCGGGTCCGGGTGGGGACCCGGCCGCCCCGGGGTGTTACGAGAGGGAGCCGATGGTCTCGCGGACCTTGGCGTTGATCTCGGCCGGGATCGGGGCGTAGCCGGCGTCGGTCAGGATCTTCTGGCCGTCGTCGGAGGCGGCGTAGGAGAGGAAGGACTTGACGGTGTCGAGCGTCTCGGGCTTGTTGCCGCTGTCGCAGACGACCTCGTACGTCACCAGGACCAGCGGGTAGGCGCCCTCGGCCTTGGTGGTGTAGTCGAGGTCGAGCGCCAGGTCCTTGCCGGTGCCCTTGACCTTGGCGGCGGCGATGGCCTTGGAGGCGTTCTCCGAGGTGGCCTGGACCGGGGCGGCGCCACCGGTGTTGATGTCCACGGTCGGGATGGACTGCGACTTGGCGTAGGAGAGCTCGAAGTAGCCGATCGCGCCGTCGACCTGCTTCACCTGGGCGGCGACGCCGGACGAGCCGGACGCGGCCTGGCCACCGGGGGCCGGCCACTTCTTCTCGGCCTCGTACTTCCAGTCGTCCGGAGCCGCGGCGCCGAGGTACTTGCCGAGGTTCTGCGTGGTGCCGGAGTCCTCGGAGCGGTGGAAGGCCTGGATCGCCTTGTCCGGCAGGTCGACGCCGTCGTTCAGCTTGGCGATCGCCGGGTCGTTCCACTTCTTGATCTTGCTGTCGAAGATCTTCGCGAGGGTCGGGGCGTCCAGCGTGAGCTTGTCGACACCCTCCAGCTTGAAGCCGATCGCGACCGGGCCGCCGACCATCGGCAGGTTGATGCCCTGGCCGGTCTTGCACATCTTCTTGGAGTCGGCGACCTCTTCGGGCTTCAGCGCCGAGTCGGAGCCGGCGAAGCCGACGGTGCCCTGGTTGAAGGCGACGATGCCCTCACCGGAGGAGGACGAGTTGTAGTTGATCTCCACACCGGAGCAGGCGGCCATGTAGTTCTTGACCCAGAGGTCCATGGCGTTCTTCTGAGCACTGGAGCCGGAAGCGCGCAGCTGGCCCTTGGCCTTGCCGCAGTCGACGTCCGACGCGGCGGTCGTCTTCTCGCCGGTGCCGGCCGTGCCGCCGCCCGTGTTGTCGTCCGAACCGCACGCCGTGAGGACCAGGGCGCCGGAGACGGCGAGGGCACCGAGCGCGGTGGCACGAAGCCGGTTCTTGCGCTGAAGCTTCACTTTCGGGTGTTCCTTCCAGGAGCCGCCGTGGTTGTCTCGTTCTACGACGGCGTGCGATGAGGAGGGGTGCTGTGGCTTGCCGCCGCGCACCTTGTACGTCCGAAATTAGGCAGAACAGGTGAAGCCGCCGACGGGGGAGAGTGAACGGCAGGTGAACCGTGTCGGGCAGGCGGGTGCGGGGCCGGTCCGGAGTGCGGTTCAGGACGCGGGCAGGACGTCCAGGAACGCGGTCAGCTGCCGGACGTCGCGGGGCTGGGTGAGCCGGGCGCGGGCGGCGTCGGGGGCCAGCCACAGGATGCGGTCGACCTCGTCGTTGGCGGTGAACGAGCCGCCCGTCGCCTCGGCCGCCCAGTACGCGACCTCCTTGGGCCGGCCGTCCACCGGATAGCGGGAGGCCGGCAGCGGCTCGCCGAGGGCGCAGTGGTGCCCGGTCTCTTCCAGCACTTCCCGTACGGCGGCGGCGCGCGGGTCCTCGCCGCGCTTCAGCTTGCCCTTGGGGAAGGACCAGTCGTCGTAGCGGGGGCGGTGGACCAGGCAGACCTCCACGCCGCCGCTGCCCGGGGCGCGGCGCCACAGCACGCATCCCGCGGCGCGGATCACGGGGCCGCGGGGGTCCTCGTTCGCGGGGCCGTGCGGGTCGCCGCTCATGGCGCCGTCAGGGCCGTGGCGTACGGCCAGGTCTCGCGGAACACCGCCCGCGCCGCCTCCACCTCGTGGCGCTGGTCCGCGTGGAGCACGCCCAGCGCGTACGCCGTGGCCGGGGCGATCCGGGGGGTGCGGGCCGCCGCTGCCGCCGCCGCGGCCGCCTCCACCGCGTCCCGGTGCAGATCCAGGGCGTGCCCGCAGGAGGCGAGGGACGGGGCGGCGGCGCCGAGGACGACCTCGTGGGCGTACCGGTGGAGCCGCAGCAGCAGCCGGGCCTGGTGCCACGCCGCGTCCTGCGCCTCGTTGTACGGCTCGGAGTCGGCGGGCGGGAGGGCGGCCACCGCGGTGAGGAGGCGTTGCTCGGCGCGTTCGGCGGGCTCCAGCAGGGCCTCGGCGGTGCGGCCCGTGGTGCCGGGGGCCAGCGGTACGTCGGAGGCCAGGAGCGCGACGGCGTCGGCGACCGCGTGGAACCGGGAGGAGCCGAGCGCCTGGAGGGCCGCGGAGTGCGACCGGGTCCGGGCGAGGGTGAGGCGGCGTTCGAGCAGCGCCCCGGCGCGCGCGGCCCCGACCCCGAGGGCGGCGCGGCCCTGGGCGTCGGACGCGGCGGCTTCCCCGGCGGCCCTGGCCCCCCGGGCGGCGGGGAGGGCGGGGCCGGAGAGCTGGTGCAGGGCCTCGACGAGCCGGGTGAGCCGGTTCGCGTAGGCGTGTTCGCGGGCGAGTACGCCGGAGAGCCAGGCCAGCTCGGCGCGGAGCTGGTCGGCCCAGTGCGGGTCGAGGGCGGCCCGGAAGGTGTGCAGGGAGCCGCTGATCCGGCGGGCCGCGCGGCGCAGTGCGCGGGTGGCGGCCGCGGCGTCGTGGCCGCCGGACTCGGCGGGGGCGCTGTGCTCGTGGTGCAGGCGCAGGCTGCGCAGGAAGTCGGCGGCCTGCCCCCGGAGGTAGGGCGCGAGGACCGCCTCCGTGGTCAGGTCCCCGGCGGGGTGGCCTTCGGCGGTGGGCCCGGTCCCGGTGGGGTGGCGGTCCTGCTCTTCGGCCTTGCCCGGCGGCGGGCCCACCGTGGCGTCGGCGTCCGTGCCGGTGCCGGTCCCCGGGGCGGGACCCGTGGTCGGCCGGGTCGTCGTCTGCTGGTCAGGGCGTCGCACGCCTGCGCCTCCGGGCGTCGATGAGCATTTCCTGGACGTGCCGCAGCGGCTGGCCGTCCGCGTCCGTGGCGTGCCGGGTCCAGTTCCCGTCGGGGCCCAGGTGCCAGGAGGAGGTGGTGTCGGCCATACCGGTCTCCAGGAGTCGGCTGAGTGCGGCGCGGTGGGCGGGGTCGGTGACCCGGACCAGGGCTTCGATCCGGCGGTCGAGGTTGCGGTGCATCATGTCGGCGCTGCCGAACCACACCTCGGGCTCGCCGCCGTTGCCGAAGGCGAAGATCCGGGAGTGTTCGAGGAAGCGGCCGAGTATGGAGCGGACCCGGATGTTCTCGGAGAGCCCGGCGACCCCGGGGCGGATCGCGCAGATCCCGCGCACCCAGATGTCGACGGGGACGCCCGCCTGGGCCGCCCGGTAGCAGGCGTCGATGATCGCTTCGTCGACCATCGAGTTGACCTTGAACCGGACGTAGGCGGGGCGGCCGGCCCGGTGGTGGGCGATCTCCTTGTTGATCCGGGCGATCAGCCCGTCGCGCAGGGACTTCGGGGCGACCAGCAGGCGGCGGTAGGTCTCGCGGCGCGAGTAGCCGGAGAGCCGGTTGAACAGGTCGGAGAGGTCCGCCCCGACCTGCGGGTCCGCCGTGAGCAGGCCGAGGTCCTCGTACAGCCGGGCCGTCTTCGGGTGGTAGTTGCCGGTGCCGACGTGGGAGTAGCGGCGCAGGGTGTCGCCCTCCTGGCGGACGACGAGGGAGAGCTTGCAGTGGGTCTTCAGCCCGACGAGGCCGTAGACGACATGGCAGCCCGCCTCCTCCAGCTTGCGGGCCCACTTGATGTTGGCCTGCTCGTCGAAGCGGGCCTTGATCTCGACGAGGACGAGGACCTGCTTGCCGGATTCGGCGGCGTCGATCAGGGCGTCCACTATCGGGGAGTCGCCGGAGGTCCGGTACAACGTCTGCTTGATGGCCAGCACGTCCGGGTCGCCCGCCGCCTGCTCCAGGAACGCCTGGACGGAGGTGGAGAACGAGTCGTACGGGTGGTGGAGCAGCACGTCCCGCTCGCGCAGGGCGGCGAAGATGTCGGGCGCGGAGGCGGACTCCACCTCGGCCAGGTCCCGGTGGGTGCCCGCGACGAACTTCGGGTACTTCAGCTCGGGCCGGTCCAGCGAGGCGATCGCGAACAGCCCGGTCAGGTCGAGCGGGCCGGGCAGCGGGTAGACCTCCGCGTCGGACACCTTCAGCTCGCGGACCAGCAGGTCCAGCACGTACGGGTCGATGGACTCCTCGACCTCAAGACGCACCGGCGGGCCGAAGCGGCGGCGCATGAGCTCCTTCTCCAGTGCCTGGAGCAGGTTCTCCGCGTCGTCCTCCTCGACCTCCAGGTCCTCGTTCCTGGTGACCCGGAACATGTGGTGCGCCAGCACCTCCATCCCCGGGAACAGCTCCTCCAGGTGCGCCGCGATGACGTCCTCGATGGGCACGTACCGCTGGGGCGAGGCCTCCAGGAAGCGGGTCAGCAGCGGCGGGACCTTGACCCGGGCGAAGTGGCGGTGGCCGCTGACCGGGTTGCGGACGACGACGGCGAGGTTGAGGGAGAGCCCGGAGATGTACGGGAAGGGGTGTGCGGGGTCGACGGCCAGCGGGGTCAGGACCGGGAAGACGCGCTGCCGGAAGAAGGTGAACAGGCGGGCCTGCTCCTTCTCGGTCAGGTCCGGCCAGCGGATCAGCTGGATGCCCTCGTCGGAGAGGTCCGGGGCGATGTCCTGCTGGAAGCAGGCGGCGTGCCGGGCCATGAGCTCCCGCGAGCGGGTCCAGATCAGGTCCAGGACCTCGCGGGGCTGGAGGCCGGAGGCGGAGCGGGTGGCGACGCCGGTGGCGATGCGGCGCTTGAGGCCGGCCACCCGGACCATGAAGAACTCGTCCAGGTTCGAGGCGAAGATGGCGAGGAAGTTGGCCCGCTCCAGGATGGGCGTGGCCGGGTCCTCGGCCAGCTCCAGGACCCGTTCGTTGAACGCGAGCCAGCTGCGCTCGCGGTCCAGGAAGCGCCCCTGGGGCAGCTCGTCGCCGTCCCGGTCGGGCTCGTAGGCGTCCGCGTCGGCGTCGAGGTCGGGATCCAGGTCGGCGGCGGTGGAGAAGCTGACCCCGTTGGACGCCGGGGTGGCGTGCGGCCGGTGCGCGGCGAGCGAGCCGACCGACGGCTGGGCGGTGGGCTGGACGGGGACCTCGGAGCTGGGCTGCTGGCTCATGGACCTATTGTTCCGCGCGGAACGCTCCTCAGGCGCGTCGGAGCCCGGAAAGATCGCGGAAGCACCCGGAAACCCGGGGTCACGGCCGGGGGAGCCTTGAGCGGCGTTTCCCCTGGCTCTCCCGTTGCGGCGGGGGGCGGGCACAGCTGGCTGCATCCCGTGAGGGTCGCAAGGGCGTCTGAATGGCCGGTAACGGCGACATGACGTACAGGAAGCGGTGTGCCTGCGGGTGGGCCTCGCGGTCACTCTACGTGTTCGACGCGGAGGGGTGTGCGCCGGGCCGGTGTACGTGTACGTGTCCGTCGGGGTGTGCGCCGGGCCGGTGTACGTGCTCGTCGTCCGGGCCCCCCCCTCGTGGGGCCCGGACGACGGGTCTCGCCGGAGTTCCCGCTCAGCCGTGGAGGCGGCGCAGGACCCGGAAGGCGGCGAACACGGCGAGGGCGGCGAGGGCGAGGAGGATGCCGGTCTCGACGAGCTGGAGGGGCCAGTAGTGGGAGGAGGGGTGCACCTCGGTGAAGTGGAGGACCCCGCCCCGGGCGCGCATACAGGCCTCGGCGCTCCCCGCCATGTCGGTGCCGAAGCAGTCCTGCCAGTACAGCTTCCGGCCCGACGCCGTGAGCATGCCGGAATCCAGATGCCAGTCGCCGCCGCTGAGCGTCAGGGGGCCTTCGCCCTGACGGAGGACGTGCGGCCACAGTTCGTAACGCCTCTTGCCCAGACCGAGGGCGACCGTCCCGAGGACGAGCCCGGTGAGGGACATGGACAGCAGCGTGCGGCGGACGAGCACCGCGCACAGCGCGCCCACCGCCACGGCCAGCAGCGCGAAGCCGAGAAGGGCGGGACCGGTGCCGGGGAAGACGCCGGATGCGTTCCAGTGGGTCAGGTGGGAGTACGGGTATCCGCGGAGCGCCCGGAGCCCCCAGCGGTAGACGCCGATCAGGACCGTCAGCCCGACGACCGCGAGCGCGGCGGGCACGGCCAGCCGGGCGGCGAGCCAGTGGGCGGGGGAGACCGACTGCGCCCAGGCCAGCCGGAAGGTGCCGCTCTCCAGTTCACGGGCGATCAGCGGTCCGGCGACGAAGACGCCGATGAGCCCGGCCAGCAGGAGCAGCACCGTGCCGCCGTCGCCCAGGAAGACCTCGGTGGACGTACGGGCGTAGCTGGGCTGGTAGACGGAGCCGCCGCACGGGGTGATGTCGCCGTCCGCGCACAGCTCCTTCGCGGAGGCCATCCAGACACGGAGCGCGACGACGATGCCGATGCCCAGGACCAGCAGGGCGGCACCCGCCCACAGGGCCTTGCGGTGCACCCGAAGCACCACCCGTACAGACCCCCGCAGGGTGCCGGGCGTAGTGGCGACGGCCTCGGTCTTCGGGCGGGTGAGGGTGCTCATGCCGACACCGCCTCCGCCCGCGTCCCGGCCGCCGCAGCGCTCGGCGTCAGCAGCGGCGGAGCCTCCGGGGAGCGGAGGTGGGCGAGCAGCAGTTCCTCCAGGGTGGGCTGGGTGACGGCCCAGGTGGCGGTGTCCACGGGGCCCTCCTTCCTGACGAGCGCGGTGAGCTGACGCCCCGTCGTGCGGGACTCGACGACGGTGTGCGGGGCCAGGTCGCGGGCCTGGCCGGTGAGCAGGACGTGGGCGGAGACGATGTCCTCGGCCTCGCCGCCGAGCCGGACGCGTCCGCCGTCGACGAACAGGAGGTAGTCGCAGGCGCCCTCCAGCTCGGTGAGGATGTGCGAGGACATCACGATCGTGGTGCCGTGCTCGGCGGTCTCCGCCATCAGCACGCCCATCAGCTCGTGCCGGGCGAGAGGGTCGAGGTCGGCCATCGGCTCGTCCAGCAGCATCAGTTCGGGCCGCTTGCCGAGCGCGAGGGCCAGCGCGAGCCGGGTGCGCTGCCCGCCGGAGAGCGCCCGGACGCGGGCGGTGCGCGGCAGCGTTCCGGCGATCCGGTCCGCGGTGGCGCGGTCCCACCGCCCGGGGTTCAGCTCGGCCCCGGCCCACAGCGTGTCCGCGACGGTGAGCTGTGGGTACAGCGGCTTGTCCTGGGCCACGTAGGCGATCCGGTCGCGGACGGCGGCGGGATCGGTGGAGCCCAGGACGGCGAGGGAGCCGGCGCCGGGGCGGTCCAGGCCGGCCGCCAGGTTCAACAGGGTCGACTTGCCGGCGCCGTTGGGGCCGACGAGGGCGCAGACGCGTCCGGTGGGCAGCCGGAACGAGCAGTCGTGCAGGGCGCGGTGGCCGCCGCCCCTGCGCCCGTAGGTCTTTCCGAGGCCGTGTGCCTCGATCGCGACGCCGGTCATCGTTCCTGGTCCCCCTCGTGTGAACGGCCCACGGAATCCGTGCCGTTCGTGCCATTCGTGCTGTACGTGCTGTCCAGTACGGCGGTGAAGAGCGCGCCGACGTCGTCCTTCTCCAGTCCGGCCGCTCGGGCCCGGCGGGCCCAGTCGGCGAGTTCCGTGCGCAGGGGCGCGTCGGCGGCGGTCGCGTCGGGCGCGCCGCCCAGCGTCCGGCGGACGAAGGTGCCGAGCCCCCGGCGGGCCTCGACGAGGCCTTCGCGCTCCAGCTCCCGGTAGGCCTTGAGGACGGTGTTCGGGTTGATCGCGGTGGCTTCCACGACCTCGCGGGCGGCCGGCAGCCGGTCGCCCGGTTCGAGCACGCCCAGGCGCAGGGCCTGCTTCGTCTGCTGGACGATCTGGAGGTAGGTGGCGACGCCGCTCCGCCGGTCGATACGGAACTCGATCGCTGCGGATTCTGCTGCCATGCGCAGAACCACCCTTTCACTAATTGAGTAGTGAAAGGGTGGTGCAAAGAAGGGGCGGCGTCAAGTGACGCCGCCCCGAACAGGTCTGACGGAGGGTTCAGGACTCGGTGCGGTACATCAGGTCCACCTCGTGGGTGGTGAAGCCGATGCGCTCGTACACCGTCACGGCCGCCGTGTTGTCCGCGTCCACGTAGAGCATCGCGGTGGGCAGCGCCTGGGCGGCGAGGTGGTGCAGGCCGATGGAGGTCAGCGCCTTGCCGAGGCCGCCGCCCTGGGCCTCGGGCAGGACCCCGACGACGTACACCTCGCCGACCTGCTCCTCGGCGTGCACCTTCGTCCAGTGGAAGCCGACGATCTCCCCGTCCCGCTCGGCCAGGAAGAAGCCCTTCGGGTCGAACCAGGGCTCCGCCTTGCGGTCGTCCAGGTCCTGCTGGGTCAGCGACCCCTGCTCGGGGTGGTGAGCGAAAGCGGCGCGGTTCACGGCGAGCCAGGCGGCGTCGTCCCGACCCGGCTCGAAGGTCCGTACGGTGACGCCCTCGGGCAGCACCGGCTCGGCGAGGTCGAGCGGGATCAGGCTCCGCCGCAGCTGGCGCAGTTCGCGGAAGAGGGAGAGGCCGAGCACCTGGGCCAGGTGGCGGGCCGCGGAGGTGCCGCCGTGCGCCCAGACCCGCAGCCGCTTGCCGGTCGCGGCGAGGAGGGCGGCCCCGAGCGCCCGGCCGTGTCCGCTGCCGCGCCGGTCGGGGTGGACGACCAGCTCGGCGGCCGGGGCCTCGACCGGGTCGGTGTCCTCCAGCTGGGCGTATCCGGCGAGTACGCCGTCGACGGTGAGCAGGAAGTGCCGTACGCCGTCGCGGTGTCCGCCCCGGATCCGGAGCCTGCCCTGCTCGGAGACCGCCTGTCGGCTGTCAGACGCGGCCGCCTCGGCGAGCAGCGCGAGGACGACCTCGGCCTGTGCGGGGCCGAGTGCGTCGAGGGCCTGAATCTCGCGTCCGGGGGCGGGGAGGGGTGCGTCAGTCGTCATGCCTCCGAGCGTACGGCGAGGGCGAGCCCGGTGGGGCGCGCGGCGGGGCGGGTACGCGGACGGGCGCCTGCGGCGGGGAGTTCGGCCCTCTGCGGCACGCAAAGGAGCCATATGGAGCCATGTGGCCGGATGGCAACCAGTCCGTAACCCCGAACACCTGTTGCGCTACGCGCGTTGACTCTAGGCTGCGGCTCGCAGGACGCAGTACTGAGACCACTGAACTGACACACAAGGGGACCGATGTCAGCGACTCCACAGAAGAACCGCGCTTCCCGGCGGGTGCTCGCCGCCGCGGCCGGTCTGGTCACCGTGGGCGCGCTCGTCGCCGCGATGCCGGCCGGGGCCCATGACCGGGGCCACGGGCACGGCGGCGGACACGGGCACGGCCACAAGCCCCGTACCGTCGACGTTCAGTTGCTGTCGTTCAACGACCTGCACGGCAACCTGGAGCCGCCGGCCGGTTCGGCGGGGAACGTCTCGAAGACGCACCCCGACGGCACGGTCGAGTCGATCCCGGCCGGTGGCGTCGAGTACCTGGCGACCTCGCTGCGCACCGCGCGCAAGGGCAACCCGTACTCCGTCACGGCGGCCGGCGGTGACATGGTCGGCGCGAGTCCGCTGCTGTCGGGGCTGTTCCACGACGAGCCGACGATCGAGGCGCTGAACAAGCTCGACCTGGACGTCACGGCGGTCGGCAACCACGAGTTCGACGAGGGCGCCACCGAGCTGGCCCGCCTCCAGAACGGCGGCTGCCACCCGGTCGAGGGCTGCTACGAGGAGGGCAAGAAGTTCAGGGGAGCGGACTTCCCCTACCTCGCGGCCAACGTGACCAAGGAGAAGACCGGCAAGCCGCTGCTGAAGCCGTACACCGTCTGGAAGAAGAAGGGCGTCAAGATCGGCTTCATCGGAGTGACCCTGGAGGGCACCCCGGACATCGTCACGGCCAACGGCGTCAAGGGCCTGAAGTTCCACGACGAGGTCGAGACGATCAACAAGTACGCCCGCGAGCTGGACCGCAAGGGCGTCAAGTCGATCGTGGCGCTGATCCACGAGGGCGGCGCCCCGGCCTCCACCTCGTACAACTACGACTGCGACAGCCCCGGCGCGGGCGACGGCATCTCCGGCCCCATCGTCGACATCGCCAAGGGCATCACGCCGAAGGTGGACGCGCTGGTCACGGGCCACACCCACCAGGCGTACGTGTGCACGGTCCCCGACCCGTCCGGCAAGCCGCGCATGGTCACCTCGGCGTCGTCGTTCGGCAAGCTGTACACGGACACCACGCTGACCTACGACCGCCGCACCAACGACATCGTCCGTACGTCGGTGAAGTCGGCGAACCACGTCGTGACCCGGGACCAGCCCAAGGCCCCCGACATGACCCGCCTCATCGACCGCTGGAACAAGCTCGCGGCGCCGATCGCGAACAAGCCGCAGGGCTGGATCAGCGCCGACATCAACGGCCGCGGCTCCACGGCTCCCGAGAAGCCGCTCGGCAACGTCATCGCCGACGCCCAGCTCGAAGGCCTCGCCCCGGCCGACAAGGGCGGCGCGGAAGTCGCGTTCATGAACCCGGGCGGTATCCGCGCGGACCTGGTGCACAAGGCGTCCGGCAGTGAGGGCGACGGGGTCGTCACCTACGGCGAGGCGTTCACCGTGCAGCCGTTCACCAACATGATGAACGTCGTCGACCTGACCGGCGCCCAGCTGGTCACCGCGCTCCAGCAGCAGGTCAGCGGACCGAACGAGGCCAGCCCGAAGATCCTCCAGGTCTCCAGGGGCCTCACCTACACGCTCGACCTGACGAAGAGCGGCGCGGACCGCGTGGTCGCCGACACCATCAAGCTGAACGGCGAGGCCATCGACCCGGCGCGCACCTACCGGGTCGCGATGAACGAGTTCCTCGCGGGCGGTGGCGACGGCTTCCCGGCCCTCGGCCAGGGCACGAACAAGCTGGTCGGCGCGTCCGACCTGGACCTGTTCAACGCCTACCTGGCGGCCCACTCCACGGCCACCGCCCCGCTGGCCCCGCCGGCGACGGACCGGATCACGGTCATCCAGTAAGCACGGTGTGACGTGTGGGGGAGGGGCGGCGGGCCTGCGGGCCGGCCGCCCCTTCCTGTTGCCCTTCTTGGCGACGCTTGTTGACCCTTAAAGTAGGCAGCCGGTTGTAGGCGGTCGGCTGTCGGACCCACCAAGGAGAACCCCCGGGTGAGCAACGTACTGAGGATGAACAGCGGCCACCGAAAGGTCCGGAGCCTCACCCCGCCGCCGACGGTCGAGGACACCATCGACTTCTTCGACGGGTCGGGCACGCACAGCGTGGTGGCCCGCCCGGAGCGCGAACTGCCTCCGGGCGGCGTCCCCGCCTACCTGGCGGCCCGGAAGACCGGTTTTCGCTCGTTCGTGCTGTGGTCCGACGAGCACCGCCGCGAACGGGTGGCGACCGTGGTGACCCGGTCCGCCGACGGCGGGGTCGCCACCTTCCAGGTCCTGGGCCCCCAGGGCGAGTTGATCGGCACGATCGTGCGCGAGAAGGCGCTCCGGGGGCGTGGCCTGCGGACCCGCTGGACCGTCAGCCAGCCGGGTGGCCCCGAGATGGTGGGGTACAAGGGGCGGATCGTGTGGTGGTTCGTGTGGTGGCTGTGCCTGCCCCTGATGGTGGTGCTCGTCGTCATCACGGTGTTCGACAGCGTCCCGGGGAACGAGGGCGGGGCCGCGCGTGCCCCTCGGCGTATCCGTTGGCGGGCGGCCGGCCGGATGCCCCTGGAGTTCCGCTCGGGCGGCGACAAGCTGCATCTGCACGCTCCGGAGGTGGACTGGCGGCTGGGCGCGGCCCTGGTCGCCCTGGTGCGCAGCTTCAGCGCGGTGAACTGGGACGGCCAGAAGACGTGACCCGTGGCGGGGTGGTGTTCCGGGGCGGCGCGGCGTAGAACTGGGCCCATGTCCGCCCAGCAGCCGCCGCCCCCGCACCGCCCCCACCCGCCTGGCACGTCCGGTGCGCCCGGTGTGCCCTGGGGGTTCGTGCAGCCCCGGCCCCGGGAGGTGACCGCCGACTACCGCTGCAAGGCGGCAATCCTCACCTGGTCCGCGATCGTCGTGGGGGCCCTCATGGCGGTGGCGCTCGTGGTGAGCGTCGTCTTCCTCGTACGGGCGGACCAGGACACGAGAAACGCGGCCTACGGCTACCTCGCCCTCGTCCTCTGGGTCGGCATCGCCGCCGCAGTCCCGGTCCTGCTGGCCCTCGCGATCCCCGCCGCGCGCATGCGGCGGCGGGTGAGGGAGCCGCAGCGCTAAGGGCTGCCCGGCGGATCAGGCGGCGACGCGTACGTCCTCGCCCCGGTACTCGCGGATTTCGCGGCAGTCGCGGCAGTGGCCGGGGGTGGGGGAGCGGAAGGCCCGGTCGCAGTCGTCGCAGGTCTGGAAGGGCGTGACGACGATGCGGGGGCGGGCGGGGACGACCAGGTCGCGTGCTCCGGGGAGCGGTGGGGGCAGCAGGGCGGTCAGCCGGTGCTTGAGGAGTTTGACGGGGTGACGGAGGGGTTGGGGCAGGTCGTCGGTGAGCGTGCGGCGGATGGTGTCGGGGTGCGCGTCGCGTTCGAGCCAGGTGGCGACTGCGGGGGCGAGTTGACGGATGTCGTCCTCGGAGAGGGTGAACTGGGGTGCGTGGCGGCGTAGATCGCTGAGGAGCGCGGTGGCGGCGCGGTCGAGCTCAGCGGTGAGCTCGCTGGGCTGGGGGAGCGGCGGGCGCGGCGGCTTGGGGGCGGTCGGGGGTGGTACGAGCGGTACGAAGGGCGGGGGAGGCGGCGGGGGCGGTACGGGAAGGGAGCCGGGGGGTAGGGGCGGTGCAGGCGCCTGTTCGGGCTCCGGGCCCGGCTCCGGGTCCGGGCTCGGCTCCGGCTCCGGCTCGGGGTTCGGGTCCGGGTCGGTCTCCGGCTCCGGGGCGGTCGCCGGGTCTGATTTCGGCGCATGAGCTGGGGGCTGCGCTGAAGGCTGCGCCCGTGCCTGGGGCTGTGCCGGGACCGGGACCGAAACCGGGATCGGGACCGGGATCGGGACCGGTGCGGGCATCTGGCCGCGAGGGCGCAGCAGTTCGGCGGGCTGGTTGCAGAACACCGTGCGGGTGGCGACCTTCTTGCCGGGCAGTCGGTGGAGGAAGCGTTGCAGGTAGCCGTGGGCTTCGAGTTCGTGGAGGGCGGCGGCGATGCGCTTCTCGCCTTCCCGGCAGCGGGCGGCGAGAGCCTTGATGCTGATCTCGGTGCCCTGCGGCAGGGATTGGATGCGTACGGCGAGTCCGACGGCGGTGCAGCTGAGGTCGGGGTGCTGGGCGAGGTGGTTGCCGACGACGGTGAAGCGGTCGGTGTGGGGGATGGTGATGTGGATGACGCCTCGGGTGGGGAGAGGTCCGGGAACCTCCGCCAGGGCGCGGGTGAGGGCAGTATTCTGCTTGGTATCCATCGGGAAGTGGTGTCTTCCTTGTTGGCCAGGCCCTCGGTTGGGATTGCAGTCCCGGTCGGGGGCCGACGTATGTCGGGTGTTGGTACTGGCGTGAGCATATGCCGGGCAACCCGCCGAAAAGCGAGCTGAGTTGGGAAATGTCACCCGTGTGAGTGATGCAGCCGCGAAAGCCCCCGGGAGCTTGACCATGTGCCCTGGGACGCGTCAGGTTCCCGCCAGGTCGGGTTGGGTCGGGTTGGGTTCTTTCTCTTGGTTCTTTAGTAGTTAGCGTCGCGCCTCACCGCGTCGCGGCGGCGCACGATCCGGTGAGCGCTTTACGGGCGGTGTACCGGGTCGCGGCGGCGCACGACCCGGTAGGAGCTTCGCGGATGGAGCGACTGGCGAGGCGCGATCCATGCGCCTTATAGGGTTGTTCGGAAAATCTTGGCGGGCCGAGTACCGCCGGAAATGCCCAGCACGGGGGAATGATGCGCAAGGTACTTATCGGGGCGAGCTTCGCCATGGCCGCGGTCCTGATCACGGGATGCGCCGCGGAGGAGCCCGCGAAGGACAGCAAGGCGAAAGGCCCGGCCGCGGAGGCCACCGGGAAGCCCGAGGAATCCGGCGGAAACGGTGAAGGCACCCCGCACGAGGTGACGATCGAGGTCAAGGGCACAGGCGCGAGCACCGTCATGTACACCCTCGACGACTCCGACTTCGAGCAGATCACCCTGCCCTGGAAGAAGACGGCCACCATCGCCGCGCGAGGTGCGGAGCGCGAGGTGGGCCGCCTGGTGATCCTCACCCCCGGCCATGTGACCCTGCCGGACGGCAAGCTCGGCGCGGGACAGTGCTCGATCACCGTCGACGGCAAGAAGGTCGTGGAGAGCGAGGAAGGCTCGGGCAAGCCCTGCTCGTACAAGCTCAAGTAGACCTCTGCGAGCATGCCCGTATGAGAATCTCTGCGGTGCTCTTCGACGTGGACGGGGTCCTGCTGGACTCGGCAGGTGTGCACCGCAAGGTCTGGGACGCGTGGTCGGCGGCGCGGGGCCTGGACCCGGAGAAAGTGTGGGAGCTGACGTTCGGGCGGCGTCCTGAGGACACGGTCAGGGACGTGGCCGCGCATCTGGACCCGGCGGCCGAACGGAGGGCGCTCGACCGCCTGCTGGCCCAGGAGATGGGCGACATCCAGCCGGTCGAGGGAGCCCCCGACCTGCTGGAGTCGCTGTCCGGCAGCCCGTGGGCCATTGTGACCTCCGGCGCCCGGGACTTCGTGGAGGCCGGGTTCGCCGCGACGGGCCTGCCTCTCCCCGCCGTACAGGTCTACGGCAGCGACGTAATCCACGCGAAGCCCGCCCCGGACTGCTTCGCCCTGGCAGCGTCCCGCCTCGGGGTCCCCGCATCGGAGTGCCTGGTCGTGGAGGACGCGCCCGCGGGCATCCAGGCGGCGGTGGCGGCCGGCTGCGTCCCCGTCGGCCTGACGACGACGCACACGGAGGAGGCGCTGAGGCAGGCGCGTGCGTGCGTGGCGTCGCTGGCGGACGTACGGGGTCTGCTGACCGGGTACGGGTTCGGGGGCGGCCGCTCGTGAGGTGAGGTGGGGTACGGGTGCTGGCCCCACCTTTGATCATCGGGACAGCTGGATGGTCGGGAGGACGTCTGTCGGGGACCGTGAAGTGGTCCCGAGCAAGTCGTCCACAGAGAAGGCAAGATCGTGCGCGTCATCACGGCCACCGCCGGCGCCCTGGCCCTCGCCGCCCTCGCCGGCGGAGGCACGTCAGCCACCACCACCTCCACCTCCACCGCCTACAAGCCGACCGTTGACGGATTCTGGAGGATGGATGGCTACGGCACGGTGCTGGCCATCCGGAACGGAACCTTCCAGGAGTTTCAGACCACCGCCGTCAGCTGCGTCGAGGGCGACTCCGCGCGCCGGACCGGTCCCGGCACTTACACCGCACCCGACGGCACGGTCATCACCGTGCGCACCTCGGGCCACCGCGACCATGCGTCGATGCGGGCCGACGGCTCTGTCGGTGACCGGAAGCTACGCCGGATCGGGGAGCTGCCCGAGGCCTGTACGCGTCCGGCCGACGGCGGTCCGCTCGCCGCCTTCGACGTCTTCTGGCAGTCCTTCGAGGAGAACTACCCCTTCTTTTCTGCCAAGGGCATCGACTGGAACGCCGTACGCGAGCAGTACCGGCCCAAGGTGGACGCGAAGACGACCGAGGACGAGCTCTTCGATGTCTTCAGTGACATGGTCCGGCCGTTCCACGACGCCCACGTCGCCGTTCAGCACGGCGACAGCGTCTTCGCCCAGCCCCGCCCCGGAACGACCGTGCCTACCGGGGAACTGGACACGAAGGTCAAGAAGTTCATCATGGAACGCGACCTGAAGGACGCACGGAATCTCCAGGAGTTCGCCAACGGACGCATCACCTACGCGGACCTCCCTGGCGGTCAGGGCTACCTGCGGATCTCCGGCTTCGGTGGGTACGCGGGCGAGGACACGTCGTACGCGGCCCAACTGGCAGAGCTGGAAACGGCACTGGACACGGCGCTCGGCAAGGATCGCCCCCGTCGCCTGAAGGGCCTGATCATCGACCTGCGGATCAACGGCGGCGGTTCCGATGCCCTGGGCATCCACATCGCTGAGCGCCTCACCGACACCCCGTACGTCGCCTACGCCAAGCGGGCCCGCAACGACCCCGCCGACCCCAGCCGGCACACCCGCCCCCAGCCTGCGTACGTCCTACCTGCCCAGGGTCCCCACTACACCGGCTCGATCGCCGTGCTGACCGGCGGCTCGACCTTCAGCGCGGGCGAGACCTTCACCCAGGCCCTCATGGACCGGCCCGGCAGAACGGTCCGGATCGGGCAGCCCACCCAGGGCGTCTTCTCGGACGTCATGATGCGCAAGCTCCCCAACGGAATGTCGGCCTACCTGCCGAACGAGGAGTTCCTGACGAGTTCGGGCCGGACCTTCGACGGCACCGGCATTCCGCCGCATCTCACCGAACCGGTCTTCACGAAGGAGGAGTTCGACCGGAAGAAGGACTCGGCCTTCGACAGGGCCGTGAGTGTCCTGCATAACCATGGCGGTTCTGGCAGCTGACGCGAACAGGGCGGCCGGCGCGGTCCCAGCGGGAGCCCTGGGGACCATCAGAACCGGCAATCACGCGGGATGGAAGAACCTGGCGTCCCCTTCCCGGCTGTGAGGACCTGCACGGCGTCCGCGGGAACCGGAAAAGGAGTCTCCGGACTTCGGGTCCCGCAACGTCACCTGGCCGTCGACCACTCCGAACGAGCCGTGACGCGGTCAGGGTCTCAACGCTGCCCACTCGCGGGAAACGGCACCCTGGTGTCCGCGCAGGAGAGCGGACAGGCTGTTGGGTCCATGGGTCATCAATGCCCATAGAGCGCTGATTTCCCGCGCGCCGGACCACGCCCCGCCCGCCGTCGGAGTGCGGAAGGGAAGGACGCCGATGCCCCGGGCCGCGAAGGGATCGGGCCTCAAGTACCGCATGCCTCCGGTTCCGCACAGGTAGCTGGTGGCGACCATCGAGGCCGCGAGGTCTGCCAGCCTCTCGGATCGGCCGGTACGCGCGGGCAGTGTGTCGCTGTGGACGATTCGGCCTCGCCAGCCGAGCAGATCGAGAAGTAGCCGTGTGGAGGCCTCCGTGACCTCGGCGGTGCTTTCCGTGTCCTTCATGAGATCGAGAAGCGGCTGGAGTGCTTCGCTCAAGCAAGCCCAGTGCGGGCTGGTTCCGTAGTGCTGTTGGAGGGACAGCAGCAGCTTGCGGCGGGACCTCGCCGGGTCGACAACCCTGGCTTCCTTGATGAGTGTCGGTCTGCCGCGTGGAAGGTGGGTCGGGAGGGTCAGCCAGTGGCGGTGCTGCGGATCGAGCAGTGATCCGAGGCGGGCTCGCTGTTGGTAGTCCCGGCGGGCGAACTGGACGTCATTCAGGACGACCCAGTAGTCCGCCGCGTACAGCTTGGCGAGCGTGGACAGACGGGGGAAGAGATTGGGCTGGTGGATGGCGCAGAGGGGGCCGGCCGGGGGCCTGGACGTTCGGTCAGTCGGAGAGCAGCCAGGTGTCGTAGCCGCGTTTCCGGAGGCGTTCGAAGGCGTCGCGGACATGTTCCGGAACCTCCTGCTCGATGGCGAAGCCACGGCGGGGATATTCCATGACTCGGTGCGTGTCGCCCATCATCATGGAGATGAATTCCGCCTCGTCGTCCTGTTCCTTGGCGTACTCGTCAAAGGCCACCGGCTGGGAAGCGCACACGGGGTCGACCTCCGGCCACTGCTTGCGGCAGGTGGCGTACGCGCGGCGCTGCATGTAGGGCATGGAGATCAGCAGAACCGAATGCATCGTCCTCCCGTCGCCCGTCAGCACCGTGCGGCCGAAGCGGATGTTCTCCCCGGTGTTGGTCGCATACGGCTCCAGCAGGGTGGCCTCTTCCGGCACCCCCAGGGCGATCGCTCTCTCCCGGAAGTGGACTGCCTCGCCCCGGGGAAACCGCCTGCTTGTGCCCGGCATGATGCCGCCCGAGAAGGCCACTACGGGAAAGAGCCGGGCCCGGTAGAGATCGGCTGCTGCGGCGGCGACCCCGATGTCGCAGCCGCCCAGGGCCAGTGCCGCCGAACATGGGCGGACCGGCTGCTTCAGTACATTGAAGTTCCAGAGGATTCGGGCATCACCTCTGTCCGCGCCGGTGATCGAGGTCATGCGCACTCCTGGGCTTCGCGGATTGCTTCGATGCTGCGCAGTTGGTGCCCCAGCCCGTGCTGACCGGCGGTGGCAGCTGCTCCGGCGAGGGTTGTCCGTCCTTCGCCGGCGGTTGCCGGGTCGGACAGCAGAATGTGCGCGTGAGCGGTGTCGAGCTGTACATGCTCCAGCGGGGAGTTCGGACGTCCGGTCGAGCGTGCTGTCTCGATGTAGCGGAGGGCGTGGATGAGGTCGCCCGCTCCACGATGGGCCAGAGCGAGCTTCTGCTGGGCCACCGCCCAGTCCACCGGTTCCGTGAGGTCGTAGAACTCCCGGGCCGCCGCCCGCATGAGGACGATGGCCGAGTCGGCTCGGCCCTGTTTGGACAGGGCTGTGCCGATCCAGAGACGGGCCCGCACGCGGTCGAGCCTGCTGAGGCGGTCGTCCTCGGCCAGCGCCTCGTAGCGGGATGCCGCAGATTCGAGTCGGCCTGACATCTCTTCGACGACGGCCAGTGACAGCTCGATCTGGGCCGCACGGCGTGGGATGCGGAGGCCGATGAACAGGCTGCGCGCGTCTGCGTACAGACGCGCCGCCGTGATGAGGTCGCAGACCGTGCCCTGCAGGCGTCTCATATCGCCGAACAACGTCAGAGTCCGGCCGTACAGATACTGACCTCGCTCGTCCAGTTCACCAGGCAGTACTTGGTGCAGCCACCGGTCGAGCAGGGTGCGGGCGAAGGTGAAGTCCTGTCGGCTCAGACAGACCATCGCCCGCTCCAGGTCCTCGGCCCATGTCTCGTGATCCCCGAGGGACGGAACCGGCGGCCTGCGGGGCCGGTGCGTCAGACCGTCGCTGTCCAGCAGGCGCTCGAAGCGCTCCTGCACGGCGGGCTCGGCCCGGGCGAGAACGGTGTCGAGTATGGCCTGGCTGTCGGCCTGCGGAGTCGTTTCTGAGAGCAGCTTCTCCCATTTGGCAACGGTGTTGACCGCCACGCCGAGGTGCTCCGCGAAGCCGCGGATACTCTTTCGCAGCGCCTTGCGCAGAGCCCGGGCCTCCAGGCCGCTCCACTGGTGCACGGTGGCCACGTCTTGCTCCTCTCCGGCCGTCATGGAATCACGTCACGCGCAGAGGGCGGGGCGGAAGTGGAACAGAAGTGGAACAGCGGTTGATTCCGCGACGATTCGGAGAAGGCGAAGCTCGGAGGACCAGCCCTCCGCACCTTCTGGACGGTCCACGCATGGAACCTTTCACCGCATTACCCGGCCCGGCGAATTCACTGGTGGTCGGTCACAGGATTCCGCAGCCGGACAGGGCCGTGGCCCGCGCTGCGCGCCGGTACTTCGACGCGAAGCGGATGTCGGTCCGGCTGGCACGCCAGTTCGTGACGACCACGCTGGCAGCGTGGGGGATCACCGGTGGATCAACCGAAGACATCCGCCTGTGCGCGTCGGAGCTAACTTCCAACGCGCTGACCCACGGCACGCGCCGCGGCCACGGATTCCTGGTGGGCCTCTCGGCCTTTGACGACTTGATCCGCCTGGAAGTCCATGACAGCCGTGATGTCAGTCCCGAGCGACACCCACAGGTGCGGCACGCGGCCGGCACGCAGGGGTCAGGGCGAGGGCTGCGGATCGTCGAGTCGCTCGCGCAGGACTGGGGCGTCGACCGCCGTGAGCCGTTCGGGAAGGTCGTGTGGTCCCACTTCAAGGCCGTGCCCGAAGACCAGCAGACCGGTCTGGTTCAGCGCGCGCCAAGAACGTAGTGCCACGGGATCCAGGTCTCACCGACTCCAGGAGATCGCGTAGTACTTGACGCGTTCGTCCTCGCCGACCTGCCGCATCCCCGCCGCTGTCATCACGTGCTGGGACGCCGTGTTGTCGTGGTCGGCGTCGCCCTTCACCGAGGTGACCCCCTGGTCCCGCGCGAACGGCAGCAGGGCGCGGAGCGCTTCGGCGGCGTACCCCTTGCCCTGTGCCGACGGGACGAGGCCGTAGCCGATTGTGACGCTGCCGTGTTCGTCCGGCGGGCCATGGAATCCTATGCCTCCGATCGCACGGTGGTCCGAGCGGCGGCGGATCACGTACGGGCCGAACGGCTGAGGATCGCCGGTGGCCGCGCAGTGTTCCAGGAAGCGCTTGGCCACGGACACATCGCCCTCGGTCGGGAAGCCGGGCTCCCAGCGCGCCTCGGCGTCCGGCCGGCCCGCCGCCATCTGCTCGGCCTCATCCACGGATATCGGGTGCAGCGCGAGTCGTTCGGTCATCAGGTCTCCCATGGCAGGGAGGTGTATCACGGGGGCCGGACGGGGTGCGCGTGGATATGCGGTGCCATCCGGCGGGCTACGGAGGGCCTTGCTGTGCTGTCCCTCCTTCCGCTCGTCGGTCCGTCTGCTCGACGGTCAGGTCGGGAACTCCCCGCACCACGCCCGGCTGATCAGGTGTTTTGGCAGGCGCGGCAGTGTCGCGTCCACCGGGAAGTCGCCGTCGTGGGCAAGACAGGCCAGGGCGAGCGGGCCGAGGGCCACGTGGCTGCGGGGGTCCGGCGAGTCGGACCAGTAGTGGTCGTGGAGGGTCACGGCTTCGGTGAGGATTTCGGCGAACGCCTCGCGGTTCCCGGTGATGAGGCGGTGGAAGAGGGCGGCCGGCTGGTAGTCGATCTGGTTCAGCAGGGCCGGTTCGGTGCCGGTCGCGACCTTCGGGTCGGACGTCTCCATCGTGGCGATGAGCTTCTGGGCGATGTCGTCCAGGGACGCGCCGCGCCAGTAGGCCTGGAGCGTGTCGATCCAGTGGAGCAGGTAGGCGTCCTGCTTCGGATCGGCGCGGCGCAGGTCGTCCAGGGGGATCTGCGCCAGCCGGGACAGGCGGTCGCGCTCGCGGCAGACGAGGGCGAACCAGAAGGCGTCCAGCCAGGCGCGGGCGTTCGCCTGCGGGGACGGGCCGGTGGCGGGCAGGGCGACGACGCGGTCGCCGATGCGGCATTCCACCGGGCCCGTGTGCGGGAGGGTGGTGGCGAACAGGGCGTCGCCCAGCTGCATGGCGGTGACCCAGGCCTCCCAGGTCTCCAGCTTCGCGCTGTCGGGGTCCTCCACGCAGCGGGCGAGTGCGTGGGCCGTCGCCGCGCGAAAGGCCTCGGGGAGCAGGGCCGGTTCCTGGGGGAGCCGCTCCGTGAACTGCCGCGCTTCGGTGGCCGTTTCGTCGGCCGAGAGCGCGGTGTCCGCTCGGGTCTGTTCCGTGTCGCCCTGGCTTTCCGTGTGCAGCCCGCGCATCAGGTCCATCAGCTCCGGCGGCGGCACCACCTGCATCGCGCGGGTCTGCTCGTCGAAGGCGGTGAGGCAGACCAGACCGTCCCGACGCCACCAGTACAGCAGCGGGTTGAGGGAACCGGGCCCGTCCTCGTACGCGCCCACCGCGTACATCCCCATCTCGTTGACCGCGTCCACCACCGTGGCATCGACGATCGGGTGGAACGCCAGGAGGTGCCGGGTCGGCACGACGACGAGTGCCCCGGCCTCCGGCAGGTCCCGGCCGGTGAGGGTGCGGGCCAGGTCACCCAGGACGAGCGCCTTGCTCGCCACGAAGTGGGAGTCGCCGTAGACCGAGTGCAGCAGCGCGCCCGACGGCGTACGGATCTCCTCGTGCTCCACCGGTTCGGCCAGCAGGTTCGCCCGGCCTGCCGCCTTCAGAGCGTCGAGGCCGACGCGCTCGACGTCAGCGTCGGTGAGCATGCGTACGGAGTCGGGGGCGTCCAGGGCGAGGGCGGTCACCAGGCCGTCGGCCGGCTGCCAGGCGTACCGGTGGCCGGCTGCCACGTCCCCGGTGAGCGCTTCGGCGGGCAGCAGACGCAGGACGGTCCGGCGCAGCAGCTCCTCGGCGCTCTCGCCGCCCTGCGCCACCGCGTCCAGGGAGGTGAAGTGCAGGGCTATCAGCGCCGGCCAGTGCTCCGGGGCCTCCGCCCCGCAGCGCTGCGCCAGGATGGTGAGGTTGTGGGAGGAGCGTTCGCGTACGGCTGTCGCTCCGTCCACCTGGGGGCGGACTCCGTCCCGCGCGCTCAGGTCGTCGGCCACCAGGCGGCGCAGGTGGTCGGCCAGGTCGGCGGTCAATGCGGGCAGATGGGCGTCGGGTGCGTTGCTGTCGTTGTCCTGTGTCACCCGGAAACCCTACTGAGGGCCACCGCCGGGGGGTGAGGTCGTCTCCGGGGAGAGGAAGAGGGTCGGGAAGGGCTGCTTCAGGGATTTCCGCTGCGGTGAACAGGCGGCTTCATCGCATGATGTCCTTCTGGGATGCGACGACCACTCCGTACAGGTCGCCGATGGTCGCCAGCGCGCCACCGTGCACCTGGGCGGCGTCGAGGTCGGACCCGAGGGCCGGCAGGGATCTCGTCGCGCAGGCGTCGGCGACGACCGTGGGGCGGTTGCCGCGCAGGAACGCGCCCTGGGCGGTGAACGCCACGCACATGTGTGTCATCCAGCCGGCCACGATCACGTCCTGGCCGGCGGGCACATGCTCGCCGAGGTCCGTGCCGTGGAAGGCGTTCGGGGCCTGCTTGACGACGACGGGCTCTCCGGCGGCCGGGGCGACCGCCGGGTGGATCTGTCCGATCTCGGACCGGATGTCGTACGGGGTGCCCTCGCCTCCGTCGTTGATGACGTGCACGACCTTCGTGCCCGCCTCGCGGGCCCGGGTCAGCAGGTCTGCGGCCGCTTCCAACGAGGGCCGCCAGCCGTCGAGTTCCATCACGCCACGGGTGTAGGTGTTCTGGAAGTCCACGAGGATCAGCGTCGAGCCGGTCAGCGTGGCCGGGGTCGCGTCGAAGCCGTTGAGTTCGCGCAGGGTGGTTCGGGACATGGGTGTACCGCCTCGGGAATCGTACGTCGGGGAAGTGCTCGCCCGTTCCGCGCGGCGAGCTGGTCTCCACGCTAGGAGCCGCCCCGCATGTCCACAATGACGTCTAGCATGCAGATACCGACATGGGGCGGGGGAACGGAGTCAGGAGGGCAACCATGGATACCGTCAGGCGGCTCGTCGTCATCATGCTCTTCGAGGGCGTCGACCTGCTCGACGTCACCGGGCCCCCGGAGGTCTTCTCGCTCGCCCGCCGCGAGACCGACGACGCGGCGGGGTACGAAGTCGTCCTCGCCGCCGAGACGTTGGAGCCCGTCACCACCGGGGCCGGGGTGCGCATCCTGCCGGATCTGACCTTCGAGGAGGCCGCCGGGCGGAGCATCGACACCCTCATCGTGCCCGGCTCGGTGGAGGTCGACAGCGAGCGGCGGGTGCACGCCATCGTCGATCCCGAGCTGGTGGAACGGGTGAAGGCGCTCGCAGCGCGGACGCGGCGGACCACGTCCGTCTGCGTCGGGGCCCATCTGCTGGCCGCCGCCGGCCTGCTCGACGGCAAGCGGGCCACCACCCACTGGTCGACCGCGCAGCAACTCGCCGCCGATCACCAGGAGATCGAGGTGGACGCCGACCCCATCTTCATCCGTGAGGGCGATGTGTGGACGGGGGCCGGGATCAGCGCCTGCCTCGATCTGTCGCTCGCCCTGGTCGCGGACGACCTCGGCGAGACGATCGCGCTGCGCGTCGCCCGGCAGCTCGTGATGTACCTGAAGCGGCAGAGCGGGCAGAGCCAGTTCAGCGTTCCGCTGGAGCGGGTCTCGGCGACCCGGCGCATCGAGGACCTCCGGCACCACATCCTGCGCAACATCGGCCGTCGGCTCACCGTCGTGGACCTCGCGGAGTACGCGCATGTCAGCGACCGCCACCTGACCCGGATCTTCAAGACCGAGCTCGGCATGACCCCGCACGCCTACATCGAGTCCGTACGGGTCGAGAAGGCCCGTAACGAGCTGGAGTCCTCCGATTCCACCCTCGAACGCATCGCCACCGTCTGCGGGTTCGGGACGGTGGACACGCTGGTGCGGGCGTTCCGGCGGCGGTTGAACGCGACGCCGACGGAGTACCGGAGCCGGTTCCGGTCCACCCCCGTCTGCTGACAGGGGTGTGGGGGCGGTCCCCTGAGGGGGCGGAAACCCGAGGGGGTGGTGAGCCGGACCCGGCTCACCACCCCCTCAGGGCTTCATGCGTGACGGAGCGTCAGGCGTCCGTGCCCGTCTTCCGGCGGCGGGCCACGAACACCGCCGCCGCGCCGAGCAGCACGGCCGCACCGCCGGCGAGGGCGATCGGGGTGGTGGCGGAGGATGATCCCGTCGCGGCGAGGCTGCCGTTCGAGCCGGTGCTCGCCGGGGTGCCCGACACCGAACCCTGCGGGGTGGTGCCGGTGTTGCCGGGCCTCGGGGTCGTGGAGGGCTTGGCGTCCCCCGTCTTGCCGGGCTTGCTGCCGGCCGCCTTGACGTCGAACTCGTACATGTCGAGGTCGGGCGCTCCGCCGCAGCTGCCGTCCTCGTTGAAGAAGTCGGCCGCGAAGAACGCGACGCCGTTGCCGGCCGGGGTGGCCTTGTCGAGGGTGAGGCGCAGCTTCACATCGGCGTGCGCGCCGGGCTTCAGCGCGCCCACGCCGTCGATGTAGTCGTCCGAGTCGGCGTTCTGCCACTTCGGGGCGGACTTGGTGGACCACTGGAGGCGGAAGAACTTGCCCGTGTCCTTGAGGCCGCTCCTGTCGGTCGCGTGGACCGAGACGAACGCGAGGACCTCGTCCATGTGCCGGTCGGAGCCGTTGGTCACCCGGAGGGAGAAGTCGGTGGACGTCCCCGCGACGAGCTTGTCCGGCAGGCCGGTGACCTTGGAGGTGAGGTCGAGCTCGGGCTCGCAGGCCCCGCCTTCCTTGCCCTCCTCGCCTTCCCCGGCCTCTTCGGCTTCCTTGATGGCCTTCGCCAGCGCGGCGTCGGCCGCGACCTTCACGGCGAGCGCGTTCTCCGCCGCGTTCTGCAGCACGCCGTAGGCGCGGACCGCCGCGACCCGTGCGTCGTCGAGCTTCTCCTCGGCCTCGGCAGCCGCGTTGTCCGCAGCCGTCTTCGCGGTGGCGGCCGTCGTGGCGGTCGCCTCGGCCTCGGAGAGCGCGGTCTCGGCCGCGGTCCTCTCCTCCTCCGTGGCGTTCTCGGTCAGGGCGTCGAGCGCGGCCTTCGCGTCGGTCACGGCCTGGTCGGCGGTGGTCTTCGCGGCGGCGGCGTCCTTGGCGGCCTGATCGGCGGCGGCCGAGGCCACCGCGAGGGGGTGGGTGCCGCTGACCTCACTGAGGTCGTCGAGCGTCTTCTCCAGCTCGATGCGCCCCGCGGCCTCCGCCTTGGCCGCCTTGTCGTACGCCTTCTGCGCCTCGGCGGCCGCCTCCTCCAGCTCCTTGATGGTCGGCTTGCTCTGCTTCTCCTGCGTCTGCGCCGCCGGCTTGGCGTCGGCGTACGCGGGGCTCACGGAGAGCAGCGCGGCAGGGGTGGTCACGGCGAGGGCGACAGCGGTGGCGAGTACGCGGCGAATCTTCACAGGTTCCCTTGGGTCGGCTCCGGGAGGAGGTCGAGCGGTGGTGCGGCGAGCGGCGAGCGGCGTTCCGGCAGTTCGGAGGTGAGGCGGTGGGTGCGTGAGTACGGAGAGAGGCGGCTGCCACGGCGGAATGGATCACGCGGGCTGCCTGCGCCGATCGTATGGGGATTCTGTGACGGTGCCGGGTGAATATTCGGGGGCCCGGGGCCGGGGCGGTGTCACACGGAGCGGACAGACGTCGCCAAAGCGTGCAGTTGCCCTCGATTTCTGTGTTTTCGCTGTGACGAAGGCCATGCGGGAGCGTCCCGGTGGCTCAGTGATCGACCGCACTCGCTGCTGAGCGCCTGAGCGCCTGAGCGCCTGGACGCCTGGCCCCGGCGCCTGACCCCGGCGCCTGAGTCGGGGCGGGCCCAATCCTCCTGCCGTACGGCTACGAATCACTGGTGAGAGACAGACCGGCTCCCCTCGTACGGCAGGTGGGACCCATGACCGCACGCCAACTGCTCACCCCCGATCTTCCGCCCCGCTGTGCCACGCCGGACCTTCCCGGAGCCTGCGTCCCGACGGCATCGCCCCCGGGGACCCAAGGCGTACCGCGCCCGCGCCCGCGACCGCCGTCCGCGGCGACCCGGCCCCGGCCCCGGGAGTGAGTGCGCCGCGGCCCGCCGTGTGGTGTGCGCACACCACACGGCGGGCCGCTGACGTTCAGTGCGGGACCGTCACCGGTTCGCGGCCAGGGAGCCGCAGTTGGTGCCGTTCTTGCCCGCCACCTCGCCGGAGATCTCGCCGCGCCACGTCACGCACAGGCCGCGTGCGTCGAGGTGGACCGGCCCCGCGTACGTGGTGAAGTACCCCGTGTCCGTGACCCACGTGGTGGGCGAGGCGAAGCCGAGCGAGGCCGTCATGTGCACGGCCTTCCCGGGCTTGGTGCGGATGGTCACCACACAGTTCTTGCCGGTGGCGGAGTTGTACGTGAGGAAGACCGTGCCCTTGGTGCCGATCTGCGCGGAGTTCACCACGGCGTAGCCGCTGCCGCAGACTCCGTTGTACTGCGCGGCTGCGGCCTTCGGTGCCGCGGCGGCCCGGTGGGCGGCCGGCTCGGCCGCGACGGCGGCCGGTGCGAGCGCGACCGCGGCACAGGCGGTGGCGGTGACAGCGGCGCCGATGGCTGACGCCCGTCGGATGTTGATCATGTCGTTCCCCGGTTTCTTGATTCGTTCACTGCGCGGCGCCTGGTCGGGCGCCCGGCTCCCCACCCCTCGAAGTGGTGTGAGTCACACCCTGTCGGACAGGTCGTGACGCGGAGGAGTTGTGCTGTTTGCGCGCTGTTACGAATTCATGACACAAGGGGACAAGATCACCTTTATTGATCACGGGTGCGGCGGCTCCCGGCGATGAGTTCCGGGCGCGTCCGGGGTCTCATACGGCAGACCTGGTCATGACGCAGTCGAGTGGAGGCAGCCGTGAAGAGCGACGCGAAGCGCGGGATCTGGCGCATGGTGCACGCCGAGCGCGCGGCGCTGGTGGACGACCTCGCGGGGCTGGACGCCGGGCAGTGGGCGACGCCGTCGCTCTGCGCGGGGTGGACCGTGCACGATGTGGCCGCCCATCTCGTGGACACCGCGCTCACGACCCGTATCGGCTTCGTGGCCGGACTCGTGCGGGCGCGGTTCGACTTCGACCTGCAGAACGCGCGCGGCGTGGAGCTCCGGCGTGGGGCGACGCCCGCGGAGGCGCTGGAGCGGCTGCGCCGGGTGGTGTCGCGGACGACCACGCCTCCGGCCTCGCTCGACACCCGGCTGGTCGAGGAGGTCGTGCACGGCGAGGACATCCGGCGGGCGGTGGGCCTGGCCCGCTCCTATCCGCGGGAGGCGCTGGTCCGGGCGTTGCGTCTCCAGGTGCGGACTCCGGCGTCGTTCGGCGGGGCGAGGGAGGCGGTGGCGTCCGTCCGGCTGACGGCGACGGACGCCGACCTGTCGATCGGGGAGGGGCCGGAGGTGGCGGGCCCCGCCCTGTCCCTGCTTCTGGCCGTGTCCGGCCGCCGGGTGGCGCTCGACGAACTGGACGGGCCGGGGTTGGGAACGCTGGCGGGGGCCGCGGCCTGAGGGGCCCGTGGTGTCAGCCGGTGATCTCGAAGAGCTCGAACTGCTCCCAGGAGCCGGTCACTTCGAGGGACCGGGCGCGCAGCGCGTACTGGAGCGAACCCGTGTAGCTGTTCTCCATGGCGACGAAGCGGCCGTTCAGCGCGGACTGGAGCGCCCAGCGGTCCAGGTCCTCGTTGTAGTAGAGCGTGAACCGCTCCCAGGTGCCCGCGCCGGTCGAACGGGCGCGCAGGACGTTCTGTGAATTGCCGGTGTAGTTCCCCTCGACCGCGACATAGCGGTTGTTCGCCAGGGACTTCAGTGCGTACGTCTGGGTGGCCTCGTGCCATTCGAAGGCGAAGCCCTCCCAGGCGCCGGTCACCGCTGCGGAACGCGCCCGCAGGGCACCGGTGTTGGGGGCGGCGTAGTTCTTCTCGGTGGCCGTGAACTTTCCGTTGCGGACCGACTTGAGGGCGAACGTTCCGGAGTCGGCCGCCCGCGCGGAGGTGCTGCGGCCCGTGGCGGCCGGGGTCTGGGCTCTTCCGTCGGCCCCGGCGAATCTCGCCAGCTCGGGCCCGTCCACCGTCTCCCACCCGGCGGGCGCGGCGGCCGGCTGGTCGTTCCGCGGTGCGGCGCCCGCCGCAGGGGCGGCGAGGGCGGATGCGGCCAGCAGGGCGCTCAGGGAGAGGAGGGCGGAGGTCATACGTCGCACAGGTCTTCCTCGCATGGTGTCGATGGATTCCGCGACGGAGGGAAATGGGGGCGCCGACCGCTGCTCGTGCGTTTGTCGGAAATCGCCTTTTCTCCGCGACGGTGCCGGTCGAATGGGCCGGTCAAGTGGGCCCAGAATAAGGGTTTTTCGTTATTTCCGGCAATCCTTTTATGGGGCTTGGGTAATTCCTTTCGGTGACATGGTGAATATTCCGCTCCGCAGTATTGCGTTCACCTTGACGTGGCCTCCGTCGCCGGACAGGGGCGCCTGTCCTCTTTCCTGCGTGACGTGCACCCGACAGAATCCAAGGGTTACCGCCCGGTCCGACCCCCCACGGCCCTTGGAGGCACCCGCATGTCCACCCCCGCGCACACGCCCGAGTCCGCGTCCCCGTCCCGTCCCTCCCGCAGAGGCTTCCTGGCCGGTGCCCTCGCCGTGTCCGCCACCGCGATCGTGGGCACGGCACCCGCCGTCGCCGCCACCCGGGAGAAGGCCCGGGCGGTCCGGGGGACGCAGGACTGGATGGCCGCCCTGCCCGACGGCACCGCGCTCCAGCGGCTGACGATCCCGGGGACGCACGACTCGGGGGCCCGGTTCGGCGGGCCCTGGTCGGAGTGTCAGAACACGACGATCGCCCAGCAGTTGACCAGCGGCATCCGCTTCCTCGACGTACGGTGCCGGCTCATCGACGGCTCGTTCGCGATCCACCACGGGGCGTCGTTCCAGAACATGATGTTCGGCGATGTCCTCATCGCCTGCCGGGACTTCCTCGCCGCCCGCCCCACCGAGACCGTGCTGATGCGGGTCAAGCAGGAGCACTCCTCCGCGAGCGACGCCGCGTTCCGGGCGGTCTTCGACGACTACCTCGACCGGCGGGGCTGGCGCTCCCTGTTCCGCCTCGACTCCACTCTCCCCGACCTCGGCGGGGCTCGCGGCAAGGTGGTGCTGCTCGCGGACAACGGCGGGCTGCCCGGGGTGCGGTACGCGGACCCGGCGCTCTTCGACATCCAGGACGACTACATGGCGGAGCCGTTCGCCAAGTACCCGAAGATCGAAGCGCAGTTCCGCAAGGCGGCCGCGCAGCCCGGGAAGTTCTACATGAACTACGTCTCCACCGCCGCCCTGATGCCGCCCCGCTGGAACGCCGACCGCCTCAACCCGCAGGTGCACTCCTTCCTGGAGCGCGCGGAGACCGCCGGGTGGACCGGGCTCGGCATCGTCCCGCTGGACTACCCGAACCAGCGGTCCGGGCTCGTCGAGTCGCTGATCCGGCACAACCCGGTGGGGTGAGCCCGGCAGCCCTCACATCTCCGGCGGCGGCGTCGGCGCCCCCGGCAGCGTCAGGGACGCCACCGTGCCGGGGCCCCCGTCCGGGGCCGGGAGCAGGGTGATCGTGCCGCCCGCCTGGTGCACCGTACGGGCCACGATGGACAGGCCCAGGCCCGAGCCGGGGAGCTGGCGGGCGGTCGGGGAGCGCCAGAAGCGTTCGAAGACGTGGGGGAGTTCCTCGGCGGGGATGCCGGGGCCCCGGTCCCGTACCGTCAGTTCGCCCCGGTGCAGCCGCACGTCGACCGTGGCGCGCGGCGGGCTGAACTTCACCGCGTTGTCCAGGACGTTGACGATCGCCCGCTCCAGGGCCGCAGGCTCCGCCCGTACGTACCAGGGGGCCAGGTCCTCCGTGATCGTCAGCTCCGGGCCGCGCAGGCGGGCTCGGCGCAGGGCGGAGCGGGTGACCTCGTGCAGGGCCACCACCTGGAGCGGGCCCGGCTCGGCCGCGTCGGGGCGGGCCAGCTCCTGGAGGTCGCCGATCAGCGCGGCCAGCTCCGTCATCTGGGCCTTCACCGAGGCCATCAGCGCCTTGCGGTCCTCCGGCGGGATCACCCGGCCCGTCTCGTCGCTGCGGGCCAGCAGCTCCACGTTCGTCCGCAGCGAGGTCAGCGGGGTGCGCAGCTCATGGCCCGCGTCCGCGATCAGCTGGGACTGGCGGTCGCGGGAGGAGGCGAGCTGGGCGGCCATCGAGTTGAAGGAGGCCGACAGACGGGCGATCTCGTCCTCGCCGTCGACGGGGATGCGGACGGTCAGGTCCTCCGTGCGCGCGACGTGTTCGACCGCCTCCGTCAGCTCGTCCACCGGGCGCAGACCCGCCCGCGCCACCCACAGTCCCGCCGCGCCCGCGCCGACCACGCCGATGCCGCCGACCAGGACCAGCACCCAGGCGAGCGTGGACAGCGGTGCGTCGATCTCGCTGAGCGGGCGGGCCACCGAGACCGCCAGCTCGTTGTTGGCCTGGCCGGAGCTGACCACCGGCGGCAGCTTGCGGGTGTAGACCCGCATGTCCTCCCCGCGCTCGTTCTCCGTCGTGTGCAGGGCGTCGTCCTCCCGCCCCGCCGCCACCGCGATGTCGCTGGGCTGGGCGGGGACGGGCGTCGTGTTCGGGGCCGTGCAGTAGTCGCCGTTCGCCGCGACGATCTGCACGGTGTACTGGCCGGGGAACTCCTGGGCGGGCAACTGCCCGCCGCTCAGGCACGAGGACAGCAGATCGCGCATCGGCGCGTTGTCCATCTTCGCGTTGCGCAACGAGTCGTCGAGCTGGTCCTCCAACTGCTCCCGGGTCACGAACCAGCACGCCACCGCCACTGCCGCGACCGCCACCGCCACCGCCGTGGCCACCAGCAGCGCCAGCCGTGAGCGCAGCGGCAGCGCCCGGAACCGGCGCAGCGGACCCCTGCCCCGCCGGCCCCGCCCGTCCGGGACGGCCGTCGACCCGGACGTCCCACCCTGCTCCCGGCCGTCCGCGACGGGCGCCGACCCGCTCACGCCTCCCCGCTCCCGCCCGTCCGCAGCGCGTAGCCCACCCCGCGCACGGTGTGGACGAGGCGCGGCTCGCCGCCCGCCTCCGTCTTGCGGCGCAGATACATCACGTACACGTCCAGGGAGTTGGAGCTCGGCTCGAAGTCGAAGCCCCAGACGGCCTTGAGGATCTGCTCCCGGGTCAGCACCTGGCGCGGGTGGGACAGGAACATCTCCAGCAGCGTGAACTCCGTACGGGTCAGTTCGACCCGGCGCTCGCCCCTCGTGACCTCGCGGGTCGCCAGATCCATCCGCAGGTCCGCGAAGGACAGCACGTCGTCGTCGGGGGCCTGTGCGCCCGCCGCCGCTGCCGACGCGTAACTGCTGCGGCGCAGCAGGGCCCGGATCCGGGCGAACAGCTCGTCCAGCTCGAACGGCTTGACCAGGTAGTCGTCCGCCCCGGCGTCGAGCCCGGTGACCCGGTCCCCGACGGTGTCGCGGGCGGTGAGCATCAGGATGGGCGTGGTCGAGCCGGTGGCCCGGATGCGGCGGGCGGCGGTGAGCCCGTCCATCCGGGGCATCTGGATGTCCAGGACGATGAGGTCGGGGGCGTACGCCTCGGCCATCGCCAGGGCGTCGTACCCGTCGACCGCGACCTGCGTCCCGTACCCCTCGAAGGCGAGGCTGCGCCGCAGCGCCTCGCGCACGGCCGGCTCGTCGTCGACGATCAGGATGCGCTGGGGATCGTCTTCGGCGGGGCTCATCGCTGTCTGGTCCTCTTCTCGTGTCGACCCGGTCCGTCCGCCCTGCGCGGGCGCTCTCAGCCTCGCACGGTCAGGAGCCGTTCCCGGCGCGCAGGGTGTCCAGGTCGGCCTTGAGCGTGTTCACCGGGATCGCGAAGCCGAGGCCCACGCTGCCGGCCGAGGAACCGCTGCCCGCCGACGACGAACTGGGCGAGTACATGGCCGAGTTGATGCCGATGATCTCGCCGTTCATGTTGATCAGCGCGCCACCGGAGTTGCCGGGGTTGAGCGAGGCGTCGGTCTGGAGCGCCTTGTACGTGGTGGTCTCCTCGCCCGTGTCGCCGTTGAACTGCTGCCCGCCGAACTCGAACGGCCACTCCTGGCCGCCGCCCTGCCGGCCCTGGCCCTGCCCCTGGCCGGAGCTGCCGGAGTCGTCCTTCGCCACCGTCACGTCCCGGTCGAGCGCGGAGACGATGCCGCTGGTGACGGTGCCGGTCAGGCCCTCCGGCGAGCCGATCGCCACGACCTCCTCGCCGACCTTGACCTTGGAGGAGTCGCCCAGCGTCGCCGTCTTCAGGCCGCTCGCGCCCCGGAGCTTGATGAGCGCCAGGTCCTTGTCGGGGTCGGTGCCCATGACATCGGCGGTGTACGTCTTGCCGGTGGAGAGGGTGACCTGGATCTGCTGCGCGCCGGAGATGACGTGGTTGTTGGTGACGATCTCGCCGTCCTCGGTGATCACCACGCCCGATCCGGTGGACTTGCCCGCCGACGAGGCCGCTCCGATCTCCACGATCGCGGGCGAGACCGCCTCCGCGACGCCCGCCACCGTGCCCTTGCTGCTCTGCGAGACGGTGGTGCCGTTGACCGCGCCGCCCGAACCGGTGGCGGCGGAGTCCTGGCCGTTCAGCCGGCCGACGAGGGTGGCGGTGCCGCCGCCGATCACACCCGCCGCGATCGCGACGGCCGCCAGCAGCGCCACCGGCCGCTTCGCCTTGCGCCGGTTGGCGGGCGCGTACGGGGGCGGCGGCGGGTAACCGCCCGCAGCGCTGTGGTACGCCGTGCCGTCATACGCGGACGGGGAGGCGTACGGGTACGAGGTCGGGTCCTGGTCCGTCGAGTGCGCGCCGCTCGGGCGAAGGTTCTCCGTCATGTCCATCAGGCTGGTCGGCGAAGATGAGAGCCGCCTGAGTACGTCCTGAGAAGCCCGGAAGAACCGCGTATGCCCGCTGTAAAGGCCGACGGGTACCGACGGTCAGACGGACGGTGCGGGTTCCCCGCAGCCGCACGAGCGCCGGACCACCAGCGCCGAGGGGAACTGCTTCAGCCGCTCCCGCCGCGACCCCGAGACCCGCAGCGCGTCGTCCAGGACCAGGTCCACGGCCGCCCGGGCCATCGCCGGACGGTCGGAGTAGACCGTGGTCAGCGGCGGATCCGTGAGACCCGCCTCCTTCACGTCGTCGAAGCCCGCCACCGCCAGCTCGCCCGGCACGTCGATGCGCAGCTCCCGGGCTGCCCGCAGCACGCCGAAGGCCTGGTCGTCCGTGGCGCAGAAGATCGCCGGCGGCCGGTCGGGTCCGGACAGCAGACCGAGGGCCACCTGGTAGGCGTCGTAACGGTTGTACGGGGCCTGGAACAGCCGGCCCTCCGTGGAGCGGCCCGACTCGTGCATCGCCCGCCGCCAGCCCTCGACGTGGTCGGCGACCGGGTCGCCCACCGACGGGGTCTCCTCCGTGCCGCCGAGGCAGGCCACGTACGGGTGGCCGTGCTCCAGCAGATGGCGGGTGGCGAGCTGGGCGCCGCCGACGTCGTCGGTGACCACGGCGACGTCGTCGATCGCCTCGGGGCGCTCGTGCAGCAGGACGACCCGGGCGTCCCAGGCCTCGATCTCGGCGGCGGCGCGCTCGCTGGGGCCCTGGCTGACCAGGATCAGCCCGGAGACCCGCATGCCGAGGAAGGCCCGCAGATAGTGGACCTCGCGCTCGTCGCGGTAGTCGGAATTGCCGACCAGCACCATCTTCCCGCGCTCGGCGGCGGCCTGTTCGACCGCGTGCGCCATCTCCGCGAAGAACGGCTGCCGGGCGTCCGGCACGATCATGCCTATGAGGTCCGTGCGGCGCGAGGCCATGGCCTGGGCGACCCGGTCGGGCCGGTAGCCCAGCTGTTTGATCGCGGCGAGCACCCGCTCGCGCGTGGCCGGGGCGACCGGCCGGGGTCCGTTGTTGATGACGTAGCTGACGACCGCGGTCGACGTCCCCGCCAGTCTCGCCACATCGTCCCGCGTCACCTTGGCCACGCGTGGCAGTCTACGCGGATGGACCTATCCCTTGGCAGCCCGGACCGGGGCTTCTTGCTCCGCCGTGGCCGAAGAGGACTGCTCCGAACGGGCGACGGGCCGGGCATCGGGTCCGTCCGCCTTCGGCCGCCCGGCCGCGCGCTCCTTCGCCTCCTCGGCGGCGCGCTCCACCTTCTCCGGCACGACGAAGCGGTAGCCGACGTTGCGGACGGTCCCGATCAGCGACTCGTGCTCGGGGCCGAGCTTGGCGCGCAGCCGCCGTACGTGGACGTCGACCGTCCGCGTACCGCCGAAGTAGTCGTACCCCCAGACCTCCTGGAGGAGCTGGGCGCGGGTGAACACCCGGCCCGGGTGCTGGGCGAGGTATTTCAGCAGTTCGAACTCCTTGAAGGTCAGGTCCAGGACCCGGCCCTTGAGTTTCGCGCTGTACGTCGCCTCGTCGACGGAGAGATCACCGTTGCGGATCTCCATCGGGGAGTCGTCGGAGGTGATCTGCTGGCGGCCCATGGCGAGCCGCAGCCGTGCCTCGACCTCCGCCGGTCCCGCCGTGTCCAGCAGGACGTCGTCCACGCCCCAGTCGGCGGTGACGGCCGCGAGACCGCCCTCGGTGACGACGAGGATCAGCGGACAGCCGGGGCCCGTGGACCGCAGGAGCTGGCAGAGCGAGCGGACCTGCGGAAGGTCGCGCCGCCCGTCGACGAGGATCACGTCGGCGCCCGGGGTGTCCACGAGGGCCGGGCCCTCGGCGGGGGCCACCCGCACACTGTGGAGCAGAAGGCCGAGGGCGGGGAGCACCTCCGTCGACGGCTGGAGTGCGTTCGTCAGAAGCAGCAGTGAACTCATCGCCGCCCACCTGCCTGGTTCGGTCGATCGTGTTGCACGGTTCGCTCGCCCATTACGTCGGTCCTCCTCGTTCCCTGCGAGAGGGGCACTCCCGGGCCGGACCCGGGGGAGTATGCGGCACTGCTTCGTACGTCAAGCGGGTATTGCGTGCGGTCCCGCGCCCCGGGGACCGCTGAGCTTGTGGAAACGTCGTCGTAACAACGCCCGTAAAGCACAAAAGGACCCGGGGGCTGCATTGCCCGGATCCTCTTCGCAGCAGAATAGCCCACATGAGTTCCGTGTCCGAGGGTCGATTCCGGGGTTCCTCTGTTCCCTTGCTCACGCCACCCCCACGATTCGCCACATTGCTGACGGATGACGGCGTGCCGGTCGAGGCGGTGTACGAACCGTGTACGGCGGGCTTCGGAGCCCCGGGCGGCGGGGCCGCCGGGACCCTCGCCGCGGCCCCGGCGGCGACCTCCGCGGCGACCCCCGCGATCGTCGTCGCGCACGGGTTCACCGGGGCGGCCGACCGTCCCGCCGTACGTCGTGCCGCGCGGGTGTTCGCCCAGCGTGCGGCCGTGATCACGTTCTCGTTCCGGGGCCACGGGCGGTCCGGCGGGCGCTCCACGGTGGGCGACCGCGAGGTGCTGGATCTGGCGGCGGCGGTGACCTGGGCGCGGCGGCTCGGGCACACCCGGGTGGTGACGGTCGGGTTCTCGATGGGCGGCTCGGTGGTGCTCCGGCACGGCGCCCTGTATACGGCGGACCCCCTCGCCGGAGGCGCGGAATCCGCGGCCGGGGATACACCCGTTCGCGTGCCGGAGCGCGAGGGGCGCATACAGCGCACAGGGGCGCACTCGGACGCGGTGGTCTCCGTCAGCGCGCCCGCCCGTTGGTACTACCGGGGGACGGCCCCGATGCGCCGGCTGCACTGGGTGGTCACCCGCCCCCCGGGCCGTCTCGTCGGCCGCTACGGATTCCGTACCCGTATCGCCACCGAGGAGTGGGACCCCGTCCCCCTCTCCCCGGTCGCCTCGGTCCCGCTCATCGCCCCGGCCCCGCTGCTGCTCGTGCACGGCGACCGGGACCCGTACTTCCCGCTGGACCACCCGAGGATGCTGGCGGAGGCGGCCGGTCCCGGCGGCGCGGAGCTGTGGCTGGAGCGGGGGATGGGCCACGCGGAGAACGCGGCGGACGACGCCCTCCTGGCCCGCATCGCCGACTGGGCGACGGCCACACCGCCCGCGTGACCCATCATGGAGAGCTGACGCACGAGGCGTCCGACGAACCGACCGACCGAAGGAGTGGCGCCATGGCAGCGGGGACGATCCGCTACTGGGCCGCGGCGAAGGCCGCAGCGGGCACCGCGGAGGAGCCGTACGCGGCGGCGACTCTCGCCGAGGCGCTCGACGCCGTGCGCGAGAGGCACCCCGGCGAGCTGAGCCAGGTGCTCCGGCGGTGCTCGTTCCTCGTCGACGGGGACCCCGTGGGGACCCGCGAGCATGAGACCGTACGCCTTGCCGAGGGCGGCACGGTCGAGGTGCTCCCGCCGTTCGCAGGAGGGTGAACCGCAGGCCATGAGCAGCAGCGATCAGCAGTACCCGTATCCGTACGACCCCGAGCACCCGCAGCGTCCCGCGCCGCCGCAGTGGCCCGACGGCACGGCCGGGCAGCACGCCGGGCCCCAGGAGCCGGCCGCCTTCGACCAGGGCGGCACGCAGACGTGGCAGGCCCCGACCTGGGACACGCAGTACCAGCCGACGATCCGCCCGGAGGGAAGCCCGGGACAGGGCCAGGCCCAGGGATACGGGCAGGGGCAGGGCGACGGTTACGGCTACGGGCAGGGCCAGGGACACGGGCAGAGCCACGGTCACGGACAGCCGCAGCAGCCGGGGCCGTACGCGCAGTCGCAGCCCCAGTCGTACGGGCAGTCGCAGCAGCCGGAGCCGTACGCACAGCCTCAGCCGTACGGGCAGCAGCAGCCCCAGCCGTACGGACAGCCGCAGCCCGGGCCGTACGCACAGCAGCAGCCGCAGCCCCCGCACCACCAGGGACAGCAGCCGCAGCAGGCGTACCCCTTCTCGGCCGCCGACACCGCCTACCTGCCGCCCCAGGGAGCCTCGGGCTCCTATCCGCTGCCGCCCGAGGTCCCGGCCGCGCCCGCCGCACGCGTGGCACCGGCCGCACCCGCGCCCGCTCCCGTGTCCGAGCCGGTGACCGCGCCCGCGCCCGCCACCGCGCAGTCGGGCCCCGGCGACACCGGGTACAGCGCGCCCACGACGCTGGGCAACGCCCGGATCACCGACGCCCAGCGGGCCCGTGCCGAGGGGCGCTCGCCGATCATCGCGCCGGGGATCCAGCCCGCGGCGCTCACCGCCGCGCTCGGCCTGCTGCTCGCGGGCGGCGCGGCGATCGGGACGTACGCCCTGCTCGTCCCGGTGGTGCTCCTCCAGGCCGTGACGGCCGCCGGCTGGTTCCGGCTCAACGGCATGTGGCCCGCCCGCCAGGGCATCGCGCTCGCCTTCGCCGGGGGCCTGGTCGCCGATGTCGCCCTGCTCGTGGCGGGCCGGGAGCACGGTCCGGCCGCGCTGCTGGGCACCCTGGGCGTCTGGGTGCTGCTCACCGTGGTCCTCCAGCTCCGCAGCCACGCGGGGTCCGACGAGCGGATGTACGGCCTGATGGCCACCGTCGTCTCCGCGTCCCTCGCGGTGCTCGCGGGCGGATTCCTCGCGGCGGACCCGGACGCGGTGGTCGTCGGCGGGGCGGCCGTCGCGGCGGCCACGCTCGTCCGCGCCCTCCCGCTGCCCGGCGCGGCCTCCCTCGTCATGGCGCTGGTCACGGGGGTCGGCGCGGGCCTCGTCTTCGGCAACACGACCGGCATCGGTCCGCAGGGCACGCTGCTCGGTCTCGCGGCGGCCGGCTGCGCGCTCATCGGGCTGCGCGTGGCGAGCTACGACTACCCGTCCCGGTTCGTGCACATGACCGCCGGGGTGGCGCTGCCGCTGACCCTGGCGGCCCCGGCCGTCTACGTGGTCGGCCGCGCCCTCCTATAGGGCCTGCCCTGCTTCGTACGGCTGCTGACGGCTGCTGACGGCCCCTCGGGAACCACCGGGGGGCCGTCGGTCGTCGATCATCCAGGGCGCCCACTCCTGCCGCAGTAGGCTCACGGGCGCCAGGGGGACCGATCGGCTCAGGGTGGGGAATCGAGACATGCGCGCACTGCGAATACTGCTGGTCCTGGTGGTGGTGCTCGGCGGCCTCTTCCTCGCCGTCGACCGGGCGGCCGTCTGGTACGCCGAGTCCGAGGCGGAGGACCGGGTCACGATCAGCGGGGGCGGCCCCGCCACGACGGAGATCTCGATCAAGGGCTTCCCCTTCCTCACCCAGCTCGCCGGATCGGAGCTGGACCGGGTCGACGTCAACCTCACCGGCATGAAGACCAGTGCCGCCGGCCGCACGATCCGGGTCAGCGAGGTCCGGGCCCAGCTCCACGACGTGAAGCTCGGCTCCGGCTACCGGACCGCGACCGCCACCCGCGCCACCGGCACCGCGCTCGTCACGTACGAGGACCTGACGGCGGCGGCCAGCGACGGCGTCGTCGTGGAGTACGGCGGCAAGGGCAAGGCGAAGGTCACCGGCACGGTCGAGGTCCTCGGCCGGCCGATCTCGCGCAGCGTGCTGTCCACCGTGACCAGGGTCGACGGCCACACGATCAAGGTGCGCGCGGACCAGGTGCCGGGCGAGGGGATCCCCGGGGTGGAGGAGCTGGTCCGCGAGAAGACCGACTTCGAGGGCGACATCGACGGGCTGCCCGAGGGGCTGGAGCTCCAGGAGGTCAAGGTGACCGAGAAGGGCCTGGAGATCTCGGTGACCGGCTCGGACGTCTCCCTGACGGCCGGCTGACGGGGCCGGCCTGCTGACGGGGTCAGACACCTGACGGGGCCGACCTGCTGACGGGGTCGAACACCTGACGGGGCCGGCCACCTGACCGGCCCGGACTCCGCCCGACCGGCTGATCCGACCCTCCGATCCGGATGGTGAGACAACCGCGTCCGGTCCGCAGATGCGGGGAAGGCTCGGAGGAGCACGGCAGCGGATCGCGGCCCGGATCCCCACACTCCCGTCTCGCATCACGGATGATCGTGTCTCACCATGCGACACGACGGTGACATCTCCGTCCGTACCTCCCTACGATCGGACGCATGAAGCGACAGGCGGATCTCACGAAGCGGCGGGCAGTAGACCTGTGCCGCGTCGCCGCCATGCTCTGTCGCACCTTCTGAGCGGGACCGCACGCACCGTCGCGGCCGCCCCGCTTCCCCCGGCCCTCCGACCGTCACCAGGGCCGACCCCGTGCCCCGTGCGCGCCGCGTTCCGTGCCTCCGCGCGTACACCCGCACCCAGCAACTCCGCATCTCGCACCACCCCGCCGCAGACTGCCCCGGAGGAGAACAGCATGAGCCGCAGCGACGTCCTGGTAGACGCCGACTGGGTCGAGGCCCACATCGACGACCCGCAGGTCGCGATCGTCGAGGTGGACGAGGACACCTCGGCGTACGAGAAGAACCACATCAAGAACGCGATCCGGATCGACTGGACCAAGGACCTCCAGGACCCGGTCCGCCGCGACTTCGTCGACCAGGCCGGCTTCGAGAAGCTGCTCAGCGAGAAGGGCATCGGCAACGACACGCTGGTCGTCCTCTACGGCGGCAACAACAACTGGTTCGCTTCGTACGCCTACTGGTACTTCAAGCTGTACGGCCACGAGAACGTCAAGCTCCTCGACGGCGGCCGCAAGAAGTGGGAGCTGGACTCCCGCGACCTGACCGACGTCGTCCCCACGCGCCCGGCCACCCAGTACACGGCCAAGCCGCAGGACGAGTCGATCCGCGCCTACCGCGACGACGTCGTCAAGGCCATCGGCAGCCAGAACCTGGTCGACGTGCGCTCGCCCGACGAGTTCAGCGGCAAGCTGCTCGCCCCGGCCCACCTCCCGCAGGAGCAGTCGCAGCGCCCCGGCCACGTGCCGAGCGCCCGCAACATCCCGTGGTCGAAGAACGCCAACGACGACGGCACCTTCAAGTCGGACGACGAGCTGAAGGCCCTCTACGAGGACGAGCAGGTCGACCTGTCGAAGGACACCATCGCCTACTGCCGCATCGGTGAGCGCTCCGCGCTCACCTGGTTCGTGCTCCACGAGCTGCTCGGCCAGGAGAACGTCAAGAACTACGACGGTTCCTGGACCGAGTACGGCTCCCTCGTCGGCGTGCCGATCGAGCTCGGCGCCAACAAGTAACCCCACCGACCAGCACCACGACGACCCGAAGGACAGAACCATGTGTGGAGCACAGGCCGGTGGCCCCGACGCTTCGACGATCAAGCCAGGTGAGACCACCATCCAGGGCAGCGTGACCCGCGACGGCGAGCCCGTCACCGGCTACGTGCGCCTCCTGGACTCGACCGGTGAGTTCACCGCCGAGGTCCCGACCTCGGCGACCGGACAGTTCCGGTTCTACGCCGCCGAGGGCACCTGGACGCTCCGCGCCCTGGTTCCGGGCGGCAGCGCCGACCGCACGGTCGTCGCGCAGACCGGCGGGCTCTCCGAGGTCGCCATCGCCGTCTGATCCCTCACGGGATCCGCGGCACGCCGTCTTCGACGGCACACCGAACGGCCGAAGGGCCGCACCCCAGGGGGTTGGACGCCACCTGACGCGGGGTGCGGCCCTTCGTGCCGTCCGGCGGCGGGAGTCCTACGCTGGAAGCATGTACGCCCGACGCAGGAGGAACTACTTCCTGATGATGGGCGGATGCATCGTGCTCTTCGTGTCCGCCTGGGCCGTGGTGCGCCTGTGGTCCATGCCCGCCGCCATCGCCATGTGCGTCGTCGCCATGGTCATCCCGCCGGTCGCCGCGATGGTCGCCAACCGGCGCGGCCCGGAGGACCGTTGGTGGGACGACCCCTCCGGTGACCCCGAGTCCGACGAGTGGTGGGACGAGCTGGACGGCAGGAAACGTCGCTGAGGCCGCCCCCGGGCGGGGATCAGTAGACGAGCGCCTGCGTGTCGTCCGCCATGGCCTCCTGCACGAAGACCTGCGCACCCGCGATGCGTACGCCCTCCAGCACGTCCTTCTCCGTGATGTCGCGCCGGGCCGCGCACTGGGTGCACAGGGTGATCCGGCCGCCCGCCAGGATCGAGTCCAGCAGGTCGGGCAGCGGGGCGGCGTGCGGCAGTTCGAACTCGGCGGCCCGGCCCGGCAGCGCGAACCACGAGGACTCCCCGGTCAGCCAGAGCGAGACCTCCACCCCGCTGGCGACCCCCACGGCCGCCACGGTGAAGGCCTGCGAGCAGCGCTCGGCGGCCTCGGGCCCGGCCGTCACCTTGATCACAAGCTTCTTCGGCATATGCCGAACTGTAATCGTCCGGGAGACAACCTCCTTGCCTGGCTGGGGGTCACTTGTGCGCGCAGGTAAGGGAACCCGCGCTTCAGGTCTCTTGGGGGGACCCTTTTGGAACCGAACGACACCATTCCTGCCGCACCGGAGGCCTCCGCCGCCGTGCCCGCGCACCGGCCCCGGCCTCGTGGCCGTACGACGCTGATCATCGCGGCGGCGGCCCTGCTCGGGATCGTGGGCGGGGTCGCCGTGGGCTACGGCGTCCAGGCGGAGCGGGAGCCGACGCCGCTGGCCGCCCTGTCGCAGCCCGGCCTCGGCTACCCGGCGAAGCCGCTCTCCGCCGACCGGGCACCGGCCCCGCTGCCGGCCGCCCAGGACCGGCGGGTCAAGACGGACGGAGATCTGCGCAAGCTGCTCGTCGACCGGCCCGAGGGAGCGAAGAAGACGCTCATCGACGAGCTGGGCCTCGGTGACGGCTGGGAGCCGATCGACCAGTACGCCGAGATGAAGTTCGAGAACCCGCACTACATGTTCGAGGCGCTGGCCGAGCAAGGCCTCCGCCGGGTCGCCTCGACCTCGTGGGACCAGGGGAAGTACCGGAATACCGAAGTCCACCTGCTTCAGTTCCGGTCCGGTGACCTGCTCGGCGCTTCGGAGCACTTCGAGGGCCAGATGACGTACATGCCGGAGGACGAGGAGGGCGCGGGCAACATGGGCGACGCGATCAAGGGCAGCCGCGAGGGCCGCTACTTCCTCTACCCGGTCGAGCGGAAGGCCGGATACCTCCCGTTCTACCGGGCCAGGGCACTGGCCGTACGCGGCGACATCGCGCTCGACATCAGCATTTCCGACAGCTCCCCGATCAGCAAGAAGGACATCCGGACGCTGGCCGAGCGACAGTTGGAGCGGCTGTGACCGACGACGAAACGAACCCCGTGACCGAGCCCGTGGCCGATGCCGTGACCGAGCCCGCCCCCGACGGGGACCACCAGAAGCACCGGGGACGCAAGGTCCGCCGGGTGCTCCTGACCGCGCTGCCCGTCGTCCTGGTGCTCGGGGCGGTCGGCGGCGCGGCGGCGTACACGAAGAACACCGTGGACGCCGCCGACCGGACGGTCACGACGGCGATCTGGGACGAGGACCACGTACCGAAGGGCAAGGACCCGGCGGGCGATCCGTCCCGGGGCCGCCACGACACCGAGCTGGCCAAGCTGCTGCTCCCGGTGCCGAAGGGCTACCGGCTCGGCCCGGACATCGGCGATCTCGGCAACGACAGCGAGACGAGCGGCGCCAAGGCCACGGCGGCGATGAAGGAGATGGGACGCGGCCTGGCGGGGAAGGACCGCCGGGAGCTGAACAAGTTCATCGAGAAGCTGCGCATCCAGGGCATCGCGAAGCGCTCGTACCTCGCGGACTCCAACGACCTCCTCGTGAACGTGGAGGTCGTGAAGATGCGGGACAAGCGGGCGCTCCACCGGAACCACGCCGACCGCAAGACGCTGCTGGACGGCGTCGACGAGCTCCGCGAGGGGCCGTCGATCGAGGGCCACAGGAAGGCCTCCTGCTACCGGCTGCCCAAGGGCGACAAGGACACCCTCGACGGTGTCCTCTGCATCGCGTACGAGGGTGAGGTCTCGGTCTCCGTCGAAGCGAGCGGCAGCAAGCCGTTCAGCCCGTCCGAGGTCGGGGACCTGGTGAAGGACCAGCTCGACCACATCGCGTCCCCGGGGGAGTACATATGAGCGAGCAGACGGTGACCCCTGGGGCGGGAGTGACACCCGAGGGTGCGGGGGCGCCTGTTGAGCCGGAGGCGACCGTCGCGCCGGAGAAGGCCGAGGCACCCGTCGCGCCCGAGGCGACCGGGGCGCCCGTCGCACCCGAGGCACCCCCCGCGCCCGCCCCGCACCCGGTGCCCGAGGGCGCGCCCCCGCTGCCCGAGGCTCCGCCCGTGGTGCCCATAGCGGCTGTCGCGGCCGACGCGGCGCCCAAGCCGCCCCGGCGAGTTCTGCGGGCCGTGGCGCGGTGGACGGCCGCCGCGCTGGCGTTCGGGGTGCTCGGCACCGGTACGGCCTTCGGGATCGCCTCGCTGGAACGCACCGACGTCCCCGGGCTCGCCACCGAGGGCGACGGCCGCTGGGACTACCCGGAGCTGTCCCTGCCCGCGCTCCCGGCCGGCTCGCCCCGGCCGTTCTCGCCCGGCAACCCGGCCGAGATCCACCACGCCGACCTGCGCGAACTGCTCCTTCCGGCCCCCGCCGGAGCGAAGCCCGACAAGAAGCTGACCGGCGGCTGGATCTCCACGGAGACCTTCCTCGACGCCTACCGGAAGCAGGACCGGCGGTCGGTGGCCCAGCTCCTGAAGGACGCCGCCCCGCGGCACATCGCGGCCCGCGGCTGGACCATGCCGGACGGCACGACGTCCCGGATCTACCTGGTGCGGTTCAACTCGACGGCGTTCGCGAGCCGCATGATCGACGACCTGAACGTGGGATCGTCGGCCGGTACGCCCCTGGCCCGTACGGACACCACCGACCTCGACCCCGCCTGGGGCTCGGTCAACGACATCGAGAACCTGTCCTCGTTCGTCTTCGCCGAGCAGGCGCCCTTCGGGGCCGAGCACGTCCGGCAGGCGTACACCCTGGCGGGGGACACGATCGCCCTCGTCGTGCACGAGCGTCCCGGAAAGCGGGAGACCGCCCGCATCCCCTTCCAGCAGACGCTGATCCTGCAGAACCAGCTGCTCGCCTGAGGCGGTGCCGGGCGCGGCCCGCGACCGGCACCTGAACGAGAAGACCGGGCCCCCACCCATTAGGCTGGGGGCCCGGCCATGCCGTGGCCGCCAACCGCTCGTCACGAGGAGCCCCCTGTGCTTGAGGCATTCTTCACCGCCCTGCTGGTCCTGGTCTGCGTGGGCGTCACCGCCTTCGCCGCGCTCACCGTGAAGAAGCTGTACCAGGGCCAGCGCTGACCTCGTCGCGCAACGGTTCCCGCCCACCCCTCCTCGCACCCTCACAGATCGTCTGAGCCGCTCATGATCGAGATCCCGTCCGACCTCCACCCGGACCTCGTCCCGCTGGCCTTCCTCCTCGGCAACTGGGCGGGCGCGGGCGTGTCCGACTTCCCCGGCGCCGAGAAGTGCAACTTCGGCCAGGAAGTCACCTTCAGCCACGACGGCCGGGACTTCCTGGAGTACGTCTCCCACACCTGGGTCCTGGACGGAGAGGGCAAGCAGGTCCGGCCGCTGGAGACCGAGAGCGGCTACTGGCGCATCGACAAGGACCGCAAGGTCGAGGTCGTCATGTCCCGCGACCAGGGCGTCATCGAGATCTGGTACGGCGAGCTTGCCGACCAGAAGCCGCAGATCGACCTGGTCACCGACGCGGTCGCCCGCACCGCGGCCTCCGGCCCGTACAGCGGTGGCAAGCGGCTCTACGGGTACGTCAACAGCGACCTGATGTGGGTCGGCGAGAAGGCCACCCCCGACGTCGAGCTGCGCCCGTACATGTCGGCGCACCTGAAGAAGGTCGTCACCCCCGAGGAGGTCGCCGAGATGGCGCGGAACCTCGAGGACATGCCGGACGACGGCATCGCCTTCTTCAAGTAGGAGTGCCGGGGCCGCGGGACCGGCCGGGGTTTGACCGCACGCCCTAGACTGGGCGTGTGGTGACCACCGACTGGAAGACCGATCTTCGGCAGCGCGGCTACCGGCTGACGCCCCAGCGGCAGCTCGTCCTGGAGGCGGTCGACGCGCTGGAGCACGGCACTCCGGACGACATCCTGTGCGAGGTGCGCAAGACGGCGTCCGGCGTGAACATCTCCACCGTGTACCGGACTCTGGAGCTCCTGGAAGAGCTCGGGCTCGTCAGCCACACGCATCTCGGCCACGGCGCCCCGTCGTACCACCTGGCCGACCGGCACCACCACATCCACCTGGTCTGCCGGGACTGCAAGGACGTCATCGAGGCGGAGCTGTCCGTCGTCGCCGAGTTCACGGAGAAGCTGCGCGCCGACTTCGGCTTCGACACCGACATGAAGCACTTCGCGATCTTCGGCCGCTGCGCGGACTGCACGGCGGCGAAGGCGCGGGACGCCGCGGAGGACACCTCCGCCAAGTCGTAGGCTGGGCGCATGAAGAGCCCCCTGCTGTCCCTGCCCGGCGCCGTCCCCGCCGAAGGCCGCGACGAAGGTGTCGCCGCGCACTACGGCGACCTGTTCCGCGAGCAACGCGCCCTCGCCGACGGCAACGGCTTCGTCGACCTCTCCCACCGGGGCGTCGTCGCCGTCACCGGCGACGACCGGCTGAGCTGGCTGCACCTCCTGCTCACCCAGCACGTCAGCGACCTCGCCCCGCACCAGGCCACCGAGGCGCTCATCCTCTCCGCCAACGGGCACATCGAGCACGCGATGTATCTGGTGGACGACGGCACGACGGTGTGGATGCACGTCGAACCCGACACCCAGGCCGATCTGATCGCCTACCTGGAGTCGATGAAGTTCTTCTACCGGGTCGAGGTCGCCGACCGCACCCCGGACACCGCCGTCGTCCACCTCCCGGCCGGTTCCATCGCCCAGGCCCCGGACGGGGTGACCGTACGGGAGACCCCGCAGGGCCGGGACCTGTTCCTGCCGCGCGAGGAGCTGGAGGCGTTCGCCGCCGCCCACGGGCCCGCCGCCGGGATCCTGGCGTACGAGGCGCTGCGCGTCGAGGGGCACCGGCCCCGCGTCGGCTTCGAGACCGACCACCGCACCATCCCGCACGAGCTGGGCTGGATCGGCACCGCCGTCCACCTCCAGAAGGGCTGCTACCGGGGCCAGGAGACCGTGGCCCGCGTCCACAACCTGGGGAAGCCGCCGCGCCGGCTCGTCTTCCTGCACCTCGACGGCAGCGAGGTGCACCTGCCCGGCCACGGCACTCCGGTACGGCTGGCCGCCGACGGCCAGGAAGGCCGCCAGCTCGGCTTCATCACCACCTCGGCCCGCCACCACGAACTGGGCCCGATCGCCCTGGCCCTGGTCAAGCGGAACGTGGCCGTCGACGCGGAGCTGATCGCCGGGGACACGGCGGCCGCCCAGGAGACGGTCGTGGAACCGTAGGGGCTCCGTCGAGGCGGCGTACGCCAGGAGCCCCGCTCCGGCGGCGTACGGCTACACCTCGATGATCACCGTGAACGGGCCGTGGTTCGTGAGCGAGACGCGCATGTCCGCTCCGAACCGGCCCGTCTCCACGTGCGCCCCCAGCGCCCGCAGCCGCGCCACCACCTCGTCCACCAGCGGCTCGGCGACCTCGCCCGGAGCGGCGGCGTTCCAGGTGGGCCGGCGGCCCTTGCGGGCGTCCCCGTAGAGAGTGAACTGGGAAATCACCAGGAGGGGCGCGTTCACGTCCGAGCAGGACTTCTCGCCCTCCAGGATGCGCACCGACCAGAGCTTGCGGGCCAGCTGCGCCGCCTTCTCGGGGGTGTCGTCATGGGTGACCCCGACCAGCACGCACAGGCCCTCGCCGACGATCTCCCCGACGACTCCCGGGGCCGACGGCGTCTCCGTCGCGCCGGCGACGGAGACGCTCGCGCCATCCACTCTCTGTACCACTGCACGCATACAGACCAACCTATCTTGGGCTGAACGGGTACAAGACGTCAGCGGGGGCACGGGCAGGGGTGGCACGATGCACGATGTCGGTGTGCCGACGCACCGGTCGAGGGGACAAAACAGCATGAGCACATATGGAGCAGGGCAATCTCCCGGTGCCGTTCCGGGGGCCCGTACCAGCACCCTGAGGTCACCCGTACAGCGCAGTCTGCCGGGACATGCTCCCGTGGCGCCACCCGCCACGCCCGCCACCGCCACCGTGCCGGAGCAGGCCGGCGGCGACGCGGGGTTCGGCGGGCTGCGGCTGCCGGAGCTGCGGACGCTGCGCCGGGAGGCCCAGCGGGACGAGGCCGATCTCAGTTACGTACGCCGGCTCGTGCAGGGCCGGATCGACATCCTCCGGGCCGAACTGGCCCGCCGCCGGGACCCGGAGGCACCGGTGGAGGACGCCGCCGTGGTCGACCGGCTCTCGGAGATCCTGGCCGACACCCCGTCCCGGCACCGCACCTCGGCCCGGCACGTCACGCTGACGACGCCGCGCGGCGACGAGTTCCGGCAGCTCGCCGCCGAGAACCTCGCCGAGGTCGAGCTGTCCGATCTGGACGCCCGGACGGACGAGGAGCTGCACGCGGCGATGGGCCGGCTCGTCCGCTACGAACAGCAGGTTTCCCGGCGTCGTCACGAGCTCCAGCGCACGGCCGACGATTGCGGCGCGGAGATCGCCCGCAGGTACCGTGACGGGGAAGCACAAGTGGACGACCTGCTCGCCTGAAGCGATCCTTCCGGGCGCGGGTCCCGCACCCCCGTCCCCGGAAGGCCACCCATGACGTCCAGCGACGCCCCGTCCGCCATACCCTCCGCCGCCGTACCCGCCCCGCCCGTCCTGGCCGAGGTCGTGCGCTCCGGGTTCACCGAGGGCCACCACCGGGGGGCGCTGGTCCTGCTGGCCGCCGACGGCAGCGTGGAGCGGGCGATCGGCGATCCGGCGGCGCCGGTCTTCCCCCGGTCCTCCAACAAGCCGATGCAGGCCGCCGCGATCCTGCGGGCGGGCCTCGACCTGTCGGGCGAACGGCTGGCGCTGGCCGCCGCGAGCCACTCCGGGGAGCCCTTCCACCTCGACCTCGCGCGGAAGATGCTCGCCGAGCACGGACTGGGGCCCGCCGACCTCCAGACCCCGCCCGACCTGCCGCTGGACCCGGTGGAGGCGGAGACGTACCTCGCCGCCGGGAACGTACGCGAGCGGATCACGATGAACTGCTCCGGCAAGCACGCGGCCATGCTCGCCGTCTGCGTCCGCAACGGCTGGGACACGGCCACCTACCTCGACCCCGCGCACCCGCTCCAGCAGCTCGTCGCCCAGGTCGTCGCCGAGGCCGCGGGCGAGCCCGTCGCGGCGGTCGGCACGGACGGCTGCGGGGCCCCGCTGATGGCGATCGGGCTGACCGGTCTGGCCCGCGCCTTCCGGTCCTTCGTGCTCGCGGAGCCCGGGAGCGCCGAGCGGCGGGTCGCCGACGCGATGCGCACCCACCCGGAGTACGTCGCGGGCACCCGGCGCCCCGACACCTGGCTGATGCGGGAGGTGCCCGGGACGCTCTCCAAGATGGGCGCCGAGGCCGTCCAGGCGGTCGCCCTGGCCGACGGCCGGGCCCTCGCCTTCAAGATCGACGACGGGGCGGGGCGGGCTCTCGGCCCGGTGCTCGCCCGCGCCCTGGAGCTGCTGGGCGTGGACGCTCCGGTGGTCGCCAGGATCGGACGTTCGCCGCTGCTCGGCGGGGCGGCCGAGGTCGGGGAAATTCGGGCGACATTCTGATCCGTGCCTGCTTAGCGTGGGGGAATGAGCCTCGATGTCCGTACCGTCACCCCCTCCGAGATCGCCGACTGGATGAAGGCGGTGGGCACCGGCTTCCTGACCCCCACCGCGGAGAAGCCGGGCGAGGAGCTGGTCGCCGACCGGTTCGGGGACGCCGACCTCTCCCGTATGCAGGGCGCCTTCGACGACGGGCGGTGCGTGGCGACGTTCCGCTCGTTCGCCCAGCAGCTGACCGTGGTCGGCGGGGCCACCGTGACGGCCGACGCGGTCACCGGCGTGACCGTGACGCCCACGCACCGCCGCCGCGGACTGCTCAGCCGGATGATGGCCACGGACCTGGCGGCGGCCAAGGAGCGCGGCGAGGTGGTCGCCTCGCTGATCGCCGCCGAGTACCCGATCTACGGGCGGTACGGCTTCGGCCCCGCCGCCTGGAACGTCGAGTGGGAGATCGCGGTGGACCGCGCCGGGCTCGACCCGCGCCGCTCCGGGCAGCCGGCGGACGGCGGCCGGATCGAGCTGGTGGACGGCGCCGACGTCCGCAAGACCGGCCCCGAGGTGCACGCGGCGCTGGCGGCCCGGCAGCCCGGCATCGTCGGCCGCGGGGAGCGCTGGTGGCGGATGCGTACGGGCGTCGCGCCCCGCGCGGCGCACGAGACGTGGACCGAGCCGTTCTACGTCGTGCACCGCGCCGCGAACGGCGAGGCCGACGGCCTGCTGGTCTACGGCGTGGACGACAAGTGGGGCGACTCCAAGCAGCCGCTCAACACCGCCTCCGTACGGGACATGATCGCGCTGAACCCGGCGGCGGAGCGGGCCCTGTGGCACTACCTCTGCTCGGTCGACTGGATCACCACGGTCCGCTCGGGCTACCGCGCCCCCGACGACCTGCTCCCGCTGCTGCTCCCCGACCCGCGTGCGGCCCGCATGGTCACCCACGCGGACTGGCTGTGGCTGAGGCTGCTGGACGTGCCGCGCGCCCTTGGGGCCCGGACGTACGGTGTCGAGGCCTCGCTCGTCCTGGACGTCCGGGACGCGGCGGGCCTGGCCGGGGGCCGCTTCCTGCTGGACGCCTCGGACTCCGGCGCACGCTGCACCCCGACCACCCGGAGCGCCGACCTCGCCCTGGACGTGGCGGAGCTGTCCACGCTGTACCTGGGCGACGAGTCCGTGCGGCGGCTGGTGGACCTGGGCCGGGTGGAGGAGCTGCGGCCGGGCGCGGCGACGACGGCGGACGCACTGTTCCGCACGGGCCGGCGGCCCTGGTGCCCGGACGTGTTCTGAGCGGCCCGGATCGCGTGCCCGTACCCCGGGCTCAGCGCGTCCGGATCCGGAACAACGTCCCCGAGGCGCCGACCGCCGCGGCGAGGAGCCCCGCCGCCCAGGCGAGCGCGATCCAGGGGGTGTTGCCCACGTCCTGGCCGAGCAGCAGCCCGCGCAGCGACTCGATGGCCGGGGTGATCGGCTGGTGGTCGGCGAAGCCGTGCAGCCAGTCCGGCATGTTCTCGGTCGGGACGAACGCGCTGCTCGGGTAGGGCAGGAACGACATGAAGAACGTGAAGCCGCTCGCCGCCTCGGGGGTCCGGGCCAGCAGGCCGATCGCCGCCGAGATCCAGGACAGGGCCACGATGTAGGCGACCAGCACGGCGCCGACCACGAGCCAGCCGCTCCAGGAGGCGGCGGGCCGGAAGCCGATCAGCAGCGCGACGCCGAAGACCAGGGCGGTGGAGCAGAGGTTGCGGACGGTGCTGGCCGCCACATGTCCGGCGAGCACCGGCGTACCGCCCACGTCCAGCGAGCGGAACCGGTCGATGATGCCGCCCTTCATGTCCTCGCTGACGGCGGTGGCGGTGGTCGCGGCGCCGAACCCGGCGGACAGGAGCAGGACGCCCGGGACGACGTACATGACGTACGAGTCGTAGTCCGTGCCGGTGTCGATCGCGCCGCCGAAGAAGTAGACGAAGATCAGCATCATCATGATCGGCAGGGCCAGGGACGTGATCAGGGCGTCGATGTTGCGGCTGCTGATGCGCAGGGCGCGTGCGGCCATGACGGCGGTGTGGGTGAAGGGGCCGGGCCCGCGTCCGGGGGCGGGGGCCCGCTCGGAGTGCCGGTCCGGGCTTCTGCGCTGAACGGCGGTGTCAGACATGGGCGGATGCCTCCGGGGGCGTGGGCGTGGGCGTGGTCGCGTCCGGCGAGGTCGCGTCCGGCGAGGGCGCGCTCGACATCGGCGCGTTCGACGTCAGGGCCAGGAAGACGTCGTCGAGGGTCACGCTGTGCAGGCTGAAGCGTTCGATCTCCCGGCCGTCCGGGTCGATCTCGTCGAGCAGGGCGCGCACCTGGGCCGCCGAGCCGTCGGTGGGGATGCCGAGCGTCAGGGTCTCGGGGGAGTGGTGGACGGCCCGGCCGGCGAGCCTCAGATAGGCCTCCTTGCTGGTGAGGACCAGGTCGAGGCGGTGACCGCCGACGCGGGACTTGAGGTCGGCCGCGGTGCCCTCGGCGGCGATCCGGCCCCGGTCGAGGAGGGCGATCCGGCCGGCGAGGCGGTCGGCCTCCTCCAGATACTGGGTGGTGAGCAGGACGGTCGCCCCGCGTGCGGCCAGCTCGCGGACGGCCTCCCAGAGCTCCTGGCGGCTGCGCGGGTCGAGTCCGGTGGTCGGCTCGTCCAGGAAGAACACCCCGGGCTCCGGCGATCCGACGAGTCCGGCGGCCAGATCGAGCCGGCGGCGCATCCCCCCGGAGTACGTCCGGACCGGGCGGCGGGCGGCCGCGGTGAGGCCGAAGCGCTCCAGCAGCTCCGCCGCCCGGCGTCGGGCGGCGGCCCGGGGCTGCCCGGTGAGCCGGGCCATCATCCGCAGGTTCTCCTCGCCGGTCTGGGTCTCGTCGACGGCGGCGAACTGGCCGGTGAGGCTGATGGAGCGGCGTACCGCGCTCCGGTCGGCGACGACGTCGTACCCCGCGACCCGGGCCGTGCCGGAGTCGGCCTCGGTCAGTGTCGCGAGGATCCGCACGGTGGTGGTCTTGCCCGCGCCGTTCGGCCCGAGCAGGGCGAAGACGGTGCCGCGTCCGACCTGGAGATCGATGCCGTCGAGAACCCGGACGGAGGGCTTTCCGTAGGACTTGGTGAGGCCGCGCGCCTCGATGGTGGCGGCGGAGTCTCCGCCCGGCTGGATGGGTTCTGTCATGTCCGGACCCCCTTCTGCGTATGACATACGCGTTATTGCGTAAGCCTTACGCATCTCTAGGATGGGGTCAAGGCGTACGAGGCCGCGGCGCAGGGCGCAGGCAGGGCCGGGAGCCGGGCGAAGGGGATGTGGTGGCGGAGAAGAGCAGCTCGGGCGGCGGTGACCTGCCGGCCAGCCTGGAGGCGGCCTGGGGGCTGCGGGACCGCCCGGCGAAGGGCCCGAAGCCCGGCCTGAGCCTGGAGCGGATCGTGGCCGCGGCGGTGGACGTCGCGTCGGCGGACGGGCTCGCGGCCGTGTCGATGGGCCGGGTCGCCCAGGAGGTGGGCGCCTCCACGATGTCGCTGTACCGGTACGTCTCCGCCAAGGACGAGTTGTACGTCCTGATGCAGGAGGCCGCCTTCGGCCCCCCGGAACCGCTGTCCGCCCCGGAGCCCGGCGCGGGCTGGCGGGAGGCGCTCGCCGAGTGGGCCTCCGCGCAGCGGGACCGGCTCCACGCCCACCTCTGGCTGCTCCGGATTCCCGTCGGGGGACCGCCCGCGACCCCGAACTCGCTGGCCTGGTGGGAGCAGGGGATCCAGGCGCTGGAGGGCAGCGGGCTTGCCGAGGGCGACAAGACCTCGGTGGTCCTGCTGGTCTCCAACTTCGTCCGCAGCGAGGCGGCTCTGATGGCCGACCTGGCCGCCGCCGTGGTCGCGCGAGGGGTGTCGCCCGACGAGGTGGCGGCGTCCTACGAGCGCACCCTCAAACGCCTCGTCGACCCCGCCCGGCACCCCGGGATCTCCCGGCTGCTGGAGTCCGGGGCGATGAGCGGGCCGGAAGACCCGGACTACGAGTTCACCTTCGGGCTGGAGCGTCTGCTGGACGGGGTGGAGGCGCTGATCCGGAAGACGGACGGCGGTCCCCGCGTCCCGGCCGACGGCGCCAATTCCGGTTGAGGCCGGGCGCGTACGCTTCATGGTCATGAACGGAGAGAACCCCGCGAACGGCGACCGTTCCGATTCCGGCGACGGGTCGCCGCCGGTCGGTCTGCGGGAGCGCAAGAAGCGGCTGACCTACCAGGCGGTCTCCGACGCGGCGATCGCGATGTTCCTGGAGCGGGGCTTCGACAAGGTGTCGGTGGCGGAGGTGGCGGCCGCGGCGGACATCTCCAAGCCGACGCTGTTCCGGTACTTCCCCGCCAAGGAGGACCTGGTCCTGCACCGGTTCGCCGACCACGAGGACGAGGCGGCCCGAGTGGTCACGGGCCGCGCCCCGGACGAGACCCCGCTGGACGCCCTGCGCCGCCACTTCCTCGACGGCCTCGACCGCCGAGACCCGGTGACCGGCCTCTGCGACGCACCCCAAGTGCTGGCGTTCCTGCGCCTGTTGTACGGAACGCCGTCCCTGGTCGCCCGCCTCCACGCCTACCAGGGCCGCTCCGAGGCGGCCCTCGCCCGCGCACTCGGCGGCGGGCTGTCCGACCGGCTCGCGGCCGGGCAGATCATCGCGGTCCTGCGCATCCTGGCCCTGGAGAACTGGCGCCGGACCGACGCGGGGGAGAGCGCGGACCGGGTCTACGCGGGAGCCGTCCAGGCGGCCGAGGAGGCGTTCGTCCAGCTGCGGACGGGCTTGGAGTCGCACGCCTGAGGGGTGAGGGGTGCAGAGGGTGGAGGAGGATCCCGGTCAGTCGGCGAGCAGCGCGGTGGTGAGTGCGGCGCGGTGGTTCACCAGCCACTTCTGGTGCCGGTCCCACGCCGCCCGCCCGCTCCGCTCGTACGCCGCCGTGTACGCCGCGTCCCCCCGCTCCACCCGCCGCTCGACGAACGCCCGGCACACCGCGGTGGCCTGCTCGATCACCTGGGGCAGGACGGCCCGGCCCGCGCGCCCCAGCCCGTAGCCGTCGGCCAGGACGCGCAGCCGGTGCGCCGGGTCGAGCCCGGGGCGGCCCCGCATCGGCACCCAGTAACGCGCCGCCATGGCCACGTCCCACACCGGGCGGCCGGGCGCGGCCAGGTCGAAGTCGATGAGGGCGGCGGCGCGGCCGTCCCGGAACACCACGTTCTCCAGGCACGCGTCGTTGTGGCAGACCAACGCGCCGGGAGCCGTCGCCCCCTCCGGATCGGCCAGGTCGGAGGGCCAGCCGGCCGCCCGGTCGAACGGGACGTCCGCCGCCGCGTCGTGCATGCGCCGGAGCAGCGCCCCCACGGAGCGCAGGGCGTCGTCCGTCCAGACCCATTCCGGATACGGACTGACGGCGACCTCGCCGGGAACGTACGAGAGCCGCTCGCGCTGCCCGGATTCGGAGACTCCCAGGGGCACGGGCACGCCGTCGAACCCCTGCTCCCGCAGGGCCCCGAGGTGGGCGTGCAGGAGGGTGACGTGCGGTGGGGCGGGACGCTCGACGGTGTCGCCGTGGCGCAGGACGGCCCCGGCGTTGGCCAGCCCGCCGGACAGTACTTCCGGCTCACGGTTCATGGGGCCGCTACTGCCTCCTCCGCGCAGGGCCCCAACGCCCGCCGCAGATCCTCCGGTCCGCGGTAGAGGACGGTGGCCATGCCGAGGGCGGCGGCCGCGTCGATGTTCTCCTGGCGGTCGTCCACGAACAGGCACCGCTCCATCGGTACGCCCGCCCGCTCCGCCGCGATGCGGTAGATGGCCGGGTCGGGCTTGGCCACCTGCTCCACCGCACTGCTCACGACCGCGTCGGTGAGATCGGTCAGGCCCAACAGAGCCAGATCAGCGTCCAGTTGGAGAGTGGCATTGGTGACAAGGACCAACCGGACATGGGCCCTGGCCCGGCGCAGCAGCGACACCACCTCCTCGTCGGCCCGGAACGGCGCGTCCGCGAGTGCCCGGCCCAGCTCGTGGGCGCGATCCGCGCCCACCCGCTCCGTGAGCCCGGCCGCGATGGACTCCACCCAGGCGTCCGGGGTGATCCGGCCGAGCAGCAGCGGGAGGTCGGTCTCGGGTGCGTAGGCGATGTCCGTCGTGGTGCCTTCCGGCAGCCCGGCGGCCCGCTCCAGGGCGGCGAGAGGGGCGGTGTCGTAGAAGCGGATGACGTTGTCGAGGTCGCAGAGCACGGCGTCGAAGGCGCGGCCGGCGGGGGCGGGTGTCACAGTCCGGCGAGTCCGGCGAGCAGCTCGGCGGCCGGCTTCGGGCGGACGAGCCAGCGCAGATGGCTGCCTTCGAGGGTCCGGACGTCGAAGGGGTTGTCGGGCGTGAGCTCGTCGGCCTCGCGGATCATGCGGTCCTGCGCGGCGGGCGGAAGGCTGGTGTCGGCGGCCAGGCGCACATAGGTCCGGGGCACTCGGCCCCAGGTCGCGGCCTGTGCCCGGTCGGCCGCCGTGCCGACGTCGAGGTTCTCGTCCGGCTGGAAGGAGTTGAGGAAGGTCCGGAACTCGTCGTCGGTGAGGTCGGCGGCGAACGCGTGCCGGAACGCGGCCAGCGCGGCCGGGTCGGCGGTACGGAAGTTGACCCGCAGCAGCCCGAGCTCGGCAGGGTTCCCGACGAGCGCGACCATCAGGGCCGCCGGGTCGACATCGGCCATCTCGGGCTCGGCGTAGTAGTCGCCCACGTCCAGGTTGACGGGGCACCAGGCGGAGACGTAGACGATCCGGTCGATGAGGTCCGGCCGGGCGTTGGCGACGGCGGTGGCCGTGACGCCGCCCCGGCTGTGTGCGACGAGGATGGTGGGACCGTTCCGCTTGGCCCGTTCGAGGGCCTCGACCACGTGGGCCACGTTGTCCGCGAGGGTGACGCCCTTGATGGCCCCCGGTTCGGCGGCGAGCGCACCGAGATCCTGGGGCGTCTGGTAGGCGGCGGGGTACGTGGCCGCGAACCCGTGCCCCGGAAGGTCGACAGCGGCCGATCGGTGGCCGAGCAGGGCGAGTTCGGCCTGGAGAGGCGCGAAGGAGAACGAGTTCGCGAAGGCTCCGTGGACGAGGACGAAGGTCGGAAGATTCGGCATGCTCCCAGGTTCCAACGGAATGATCTTCGAGGGCAAGGCCCCGGAGGCGAGGCTTTCGGGTCCCGCGGGGCAGAACCACGGAGCGTGGTCACCGCTCGGCCGACGCGGACTCCGACGTCGACGCGGACTCCGGTGGGGGTGCCGGCGCCGGTGGCGACGCGGACTCCGGTGGCGACGCGGACGCCGATGGCGCCGGCTCAGCCCCGGGCTTTTGCAGTTCGGCGCGGCGCAACACCGGCACAGCGACCCCGAACACCGCGGCGAGCAGGCAGATCCCCCCGCACACGGTGAAGAACATGGCGGCGCCCCACACCGCCACCGTGACGCCCGCGACGGGGAAGAAGACCGGGGCGAGCCCCAGCGCGCACAGGGTCGTGACCGAGGTGACCCGGCCCAGATACCGGGGGTCGGTCTCCGTCTGGACCAGGGCGCCGGTCACCGCCGCGGTGATCCCGCTGGTGAGCCCGATCAAAGCGCCGAACGCGACGGCGTACGGCAGGGATCGCGCGTGCCCCAGGGCGACCGCTCCCACGGCCGTGATGAACAACGCGCCGGACATCGCCGGCCCGGCGCGCGGGACGCGGGCCCGTACCGCGAGCAGCAGGGCGGCGGCAGCGGCTCCGACACTGAACGCGCTCGCGATCCACCCCATGCCGGCGGCACCCCAGCCGCGTTCGTCCGCCAGGAGCACGAGGCCGGCGGCGACCGGTCCGCCGTCTGCACCGCGGTGCTGCACGCCTTCGCCGACGCCGGCGGCCACCGCGCCATCGTCCACTCGCGCGGCGACGCCGCCTGTCCCGTCCCCAAGCGGCTCTACGAGTCCATGGGCTTCACCGCGTACACCCGCACCCATGTCTACGTAGGCAGACCGACCGGCTGAAACGCCGGCCGGATCGAGCGGGACCCGTTCACTTCCGGCGGGAAAGGGATACTCACCCGCCGACTGAAGCGATCAGTCACACCGAGGCGCGCGACACTTTTGCAAGCACGTGCTTGCAAAAGTTAGCAAGGGTGTTGCACTATCGAGTCATGGCATCACTCAACGTCGGCAATCTCGGTGAGTACCTGCGGGAGCAGCGCCGTGCAGCGCAGCTCTCGCTGCGGCAGCTCGCCGATGCCACCGGGGTGTCGAACCCGTATCTCAGCCAGATCGAGCGCGGTCTGCGCAAGCCCAGCGCGGACGTGCTCCAGCAGGTTGCCAAGGCGCTGCGGATCTCGGCCGAGACCCTGTACGTACGTGCGGGGATCCTCGACGAGCGGGAGCGGGAGGAGCTGGAGACGCGGGCGGTCATTCTGGCCGATCCGTCGATCAACGAGCGGCAGAAGAACGTTCTGCTGCAGATCTACGACTCCTTCCGCCGCGAGAACGGATTCGCGCCCGGGCCCGACGCGGACGTGGACGCGGGCGCCCAAGCGGACGCCGGTGCGAGCGCGGACGCGGGCGCCGGCAGTGACGCGGGCGGCGATGCCGGGACCCGTGACGGCGACGACGCCGGTGCGGGCACCACCAAAGACCAAGACCCTCACAGCTAGCAGCTGGTTCTGATGATCCGGGAGGACCACAGTCATGGCCATCACCGATGACCTGCGCAAGACCCTCACCGACCCCACCCCCCTCTACTTCGCCGCCGGCACGGCCGACCTGGCCGTCCAGCAGGCGCGCAAGGTTCCGGCGCTGATCGAGCAGCTGCGGGCCGAGGCGCCCGAGCGGATCGACGCCGTGCGCAACACCGACCCCAAGGCCGTGCAGGAGAAGGTGACCACGCAGGCCAAGGAGGCCCAGGCCACCGTGCAGGCGAAGGTCACCGAGGTCTTCGGTTCGTTCGACGCCGCCGATCTGAAGAAGCTCGGCGAGAGCGCTCAGGATCTGGCGCTCCGCAGCGTGGGTGTGGCCGCCGAGTACGCGATCAAGGCCCGTGAGACGTACGAGAAGGTCGCCGAGCACGGCGAGCAGACCGTACGGACCTGGCGCGGGGAGACCGCGGAGGAGATCGTCGAGATCGCCGCCGTCGTCGAGGCCGAGCCGAAGGCCACGCCCAAGCCCGCCGCCTCCAAGGCCTCGCCCAAGGCCGCCCCCAAGGGCGAGGCCAGGAGCGCGCCGGCCGCCGACGGCTCCGCGAAGGCCGCGCCCGCCGCCCCGGCGAAGCCCGCCGCGACGAAGGCCGCGCCCGCCGAGGCCAAGGCCGCGCCCGCCAAGAAGACGCCCGCGCCCCGCAAGCCCGCGGCGAAGAAGACCCCGCCGGCCGACGGCAAGTGACCCGCACGGGTCCTCGCCCGACGCGGTACGCGTGACCGGGGCGCGGGGCGGGCACCTTTAGGGGTGGCCGGTTCGTTGTCCCGGTACCTTGGCCCTCTCGGCCGCAGGGCGCTCATCCACTCACTAGGCGGTACACAGCATGTTGCTCTCAGCATTCGGCTCACTGCTCCAGCTGCTCTATCTGGCGATGCTGGTGCTGGCCGTGGTCGCGTTCGTCTTCGCGGCGACCGCCCGTGAGGACGCCTACCGTGCCGCCGACAAGAAGAAGAAGTCCTTCTGGCTGATCATTCTCGGCATCGCCGTCGCCGTGAATCTGATCATCCCGATGCTGTTCCTCCAGCTCGCGGGCGTCGTCGCGTCGATCGTGTTCATGGTCGACGTGCGCCCCGCGCTCAAGGAGGTCTCGGGCGGCGGCGGTGGCCGCAGGGGCGGCTCCAGCAGCGACGGCCCGTACGGTCCCTACAACGGCGGTCGCTGAACGCCCAGGGGGCGCGCGACGACGGGTGAAGCGGGGCGGGAGCGCGGTGCGCTGCCGCCCCCTCGTCGTACCCGCTCCGGATCGCGGCCCAGCAGCAGGACCGCCACGTCGTCGGTCAGCTCGCCGCCGTTCAGCTCCCGCACCTCGGCGACCGCCGCCTCCAGCAGCTCCTCGCCCGCCAGGCCCTCCGCCAGCCGGCCGTTGACCATGGCGACCATGCCGTCCTGGCCGAGCCGCTCGCTGGTGCCGGTCCCCACCCGCCCCTCGATGAGCCCGTCGGTGTACATCATCAGGCTCCAGGCGCCGCCCAGCTCGACCTGGCGGCGCGGCCACCGGGCCCGCGGCAGCAGCCCCAGCGCCGGGCCGCCGTCCTCGTACGGGAGCAGCCGGGCCGGCCGGCCGTGCCGGGCGAGCAGTGGCGCGGGGTGTCCGGCCAGGCAGAGTCCGGCCCGCCGCCCGTCGGGCGCGATGTCGACGGTGCAGAGCGTCGCGAAGATCTCCTCGCTCTGCCGCTCGTGCTCCAGCACCTGCTGAAGCGTGGAGAGCAGCTCGTCCCCGCACAGCCCGGCCAGCGTCAGCGCCCGCCAGGCGATCCGCAGCTCGACGCCGAGCGCCGCCTCGTCCGGGCCGTGGCCGCAGACGTCGCCGATCATCGCGTGCACCGTGCCGTCCGGGGTGCGGACGACGTCGTAGAAGTCGCCGCCGAGCAGGGCGCGGCTGCGGCCGGGGCGGTAGCGGGCGGCGAAGCTCAGGCCGGAGCCGTCCAGCAGCGGGGTGGGGAGCAGGCCGCGTTCCAGGCGGGCGTTCTCCTGGGCGCGCAGCCGGGACTCGGTCAGCTGGTGCTGTGCCATGTCGGCGCGCTTGCGCTCCACGGCGTACCGGATGGCGCGGCTCAGCACGCGGGCGTCCAGCTCGCCCCGGAACAGGTAGTCCTGTGCCCCGACGCGTACCGCCTCGGCCGCCAGCTCCGTGTCGTCCTCGGCGGTCAGCGCCAGGACCGCGTGCAGCGGGGCGATACGGAGTACGTGGGTGAGAGCCGCCAGCTCGGCGGCCCGGCCGGAGACAGGGGCGTCGCCGGGGGCGCTGTCGGAGCCCGCGACCGGCAGGGCCAGGTCCAGCAGGATGCAGTCCACGTCGTCGGTGAGCAGCCGCGCCGCCTCGGTGAGGTTGCGGGCGGTACGGATACGGACCCGGGTGCCGGCCGCAGCCGAGAGCTCGGGGACGGTGATGGTGGTGCCCGCCGGGTCGTCCTCGATCACCAGCAGGGTGAGGTCGCCGTGGGAGGTCTCCGCAGCGGGAACGGAGCGCTGCTGCGGTACGGGTACGGGCATCGGTTCAGGTTTCCTTCCCTCCCCCCGAGGGCGCGGCGGGTCGACGATCGACGATCCGCCAGTCGGGGACGATAGCGGTCCCCGGTGGGGGAACGGAATGGCACGCGGGGACCGGCCCCTGTCATATGCGCCGTCATAAGCCGCGTCCCGACACGGATCCGGCGCGATGGGCGGCCGTACGGGGGCGGAAGCGCCCATGACGAACATCACGCGCCCACCGACGGCGGCGTGGCCCCGCTCACGTGGCCCGGGTCACCTCGGCGGGTTTCCTGACTGTCAGGGTTGTCCGGGCGGTTCCTTGCTTGTCCGGGTGGATCCCTACTTGTCCGGGCGGACCACGCCGAGGATCTTCATCGAGCCCGCGCCCGCCAGCGTGACGTTGCGGCCGGGGCGTGGGGAGTGGACGATCGCGCCGTCGCCGACGTACATCCCGACGTGACTGGCGTCGGCGTGGTAGATGATCAGGTCGCCGGGGCGCATGTCCTGGATGTCGATGCGGGGGAGCAGCCGCCACTGCTCCTGCGAGGTGCGCGGGATCGGCCGCTTCGCCGCCAGCCAGGCCCGGGACGTCAGGCCGGAGCAGTCGTACGAACCGGGGCCCTCGGCCCCCCAGACGTACGGCTTGCCGATCTGCGCCGTCGCGAAGGCCACCGCCGCCGCCCCGGCCTCGCTCGCCTCGCCGCTGACGTCCTTGACCGCGCCGGAGGAGAGCCAGGCGGTCTGCGCCCTGTTCGCCGCGTCCTGCTCCAACTGGCGCAGCCGGTCGCGCTCCTTCTTCTCCAGCCGCGATTCGAGCTTCTCCGCCGCCTTGATCTGGGCGTTGATCTTCTTCTTGGCCTTGGCCTGCTTGACCCGGTTCGCTTCCAGCTTCTCCCAGTTGGCGCTGGCGTCCTGGGTGTACGTCTCCAGGTCCTGCTGCGTCTGGTTCAGCTCGGTCAGCAGGGACTTGGAGGCCTGCTGGCCCTGGCGGACCTTGTTGATGCCGTCCAGGAAGAGCTTCGGGTCGTTGCTCAGGGCCAGTTGCGCGCCGGGAGGCAGGCCGCCGTTGCGGTACTGCTCGCGGGCCTGGGCGCCGGCCCGGTCCTTCAGCGCGGCGATGCGCGCCTGGCCGTCGACGATCGCCTTGGCCAGCTTCACGATCTCGCCGGACTGCTTCTTCGTCTGCTCCTCGGCGAGGTTGTACGCGTCGGTCGCCGCGCCCGCCTGCCGGTACAGCGTCTCGATCTGCTCGCGGACCTTCTCCAGGTCCGCGTTGGAGTAGCGCTGTGACGGGTCGGCCGGGGCGGCGGACGACGAGGAGGGCGAGGGCTCCGGAACCGGGGCGGCCGAGGCCTGGCCCGTGGACGTCAGCAGGGCCAGCGCACAGACCAGCGTGATGGCGGCAGTGGCGCAGTGGCGTCGGTTCACGGGCTCCCCCTCCGGGCACGTATCTGACTTACCGTCAGTAACTTCTCGGCAACGTCGCGATCGTGCCATGTCGTCCTCCAAAGCAACAGAGGCCGACGGCACCCGGTACGTCACATACCGCCCGCACGGGACAAGTTCGCCAGGAACCCCCCCGGCCGCGTCATCCCCACCCTCAGGGACGAACGATGCTCCTGAGGCGTTCCCGGAGTGGACGATCTCTGCCCGCCGTCTGTCCGCGGTCCGCCCGTGAGCTGCCCGCGATCCGTCCGCGATCCACCAGCGAGGTGCCCGTGAGCTGCCCGTGAGGGGGGAAGCTCAGCGGCTGTTGGGTCGCAGGGCGTCCCACCGCACCGTGATCTCGCCCTGCCGCCACCGCCGTACCCCGTCCGTCACCGGCCAGTCGGCCGCCACCGCCCGCACCGCCGCGATCCAGCGCTGCCGCGCGCCCAGCGAGGCGTACGGGGAGGCCGCCGCCCACGCCCGGTCGAAGTCCCGCAGGAACGCGTGGACCGGCTCGCCCGGCACATTGCGGTGGATCAGCGCCTTCGGGAGGCGTTCCGCCAGGTCGGAGGGGCGCTCCAGCGAACCGAGCCGGGTCGCGAAGGTGACCGTGCGCGGCCCCTCGGGCCCCAGGGCCACCCAGACGTGCCGGCGACCGATCTCGTCGCAGGTCCCCTCCACCAGGAGCCCGTCCGCGTCGAGGCGGGCACACAGCCGCGCCCAGACCTCGGCGACCCGGTCCTCGTCGTACTGGCGCAGCACGTTCGCCGCCCGGATGAGCAGGGGCCGCACGGCCAGGGGCACCTCGAAGCCGCCGTGCACGAAGGTGAGCCCCTCGCGCTCGTACGGCTTCGCCGCCGCGACCCGGTCCGGGTCGATCTCGATCCCCGCCACGGCGGTACGGGGCTCGGCGGTACGGAGTCGGGCCAGCAGCTCGACCGCGGTCCAGGGGGCCGCCCCGTACCCGAGATCGACGGCCACGGGTGTCCCGGCGCGGCGCAGGGCGGGTCCGTGCGCGTCGGCGATCCAGCGGTCCATGCGGCGCAGCCGGTTCGGGTTGGTGGTCCCGCGGGTGGCGGTGCCGATGGGGCGCTGGCGCATGGGTCGAGCGTATGCGACGCGTCGCGGGGCACCCGGCCGCGGTGGGCCCCGCCGGTCCGGGAGAGGCCCAGTGCGACGCGCCGCCGACCGCGTAATGATTTGGCAAAGAGGAAATGAAAGGCGGCGTTCCACTGTTCTGACCCTTCAGGAGGGTCCTCACGCCCTCTCCCGCAGCATGCCCCTATCGAGGAGGACCGACGAGGTGAGCCAGTACGTCTCCCGGCTCGGCTCCACCCGCGCGGCCGCGCGCCTCAGGTTCCCCGGAGGCTTCTCCGGGGCCTCCCGGAAGCCGCGCCGCGTCGCGATGCTCTCCGTGCACACCTCCCCCCTCCACCAGCCCGGTACCGGCGACGCGGGCGGGATGAACGTCTACATCGTCGAGCTGGCCAAGCGCCTCGCCGCGATCAACATCGAGGTCGAGATCTTCACCCGGGCGACCACCGGCTCCCTGGCCCCCGCGGTCGAGCTGGCCCCCGGCGTCCTGGTCCGGCATGTCGACGCGGGACCGTACGAAGGTCTCGCCAAGGAGGACCTGCCCGCGCAGCTCTGCGCCTTCACCCACGGCGTGATGCAGGCCTGGGCCGGTCAGCGTCCCGGCTACTACGACCTCGTGCACTCCCACTACTGGCTCTCCGGCCAGGTCGGCTGGCTCGCCGCCCAGCGCTGGGGCGTCCCGCTCGTGCACGCCATGCACACCATGGCCAAGGTCAAGAACGCCGCGCTCGCCGAGGGCGACACCCCCGAGCCGCCCGCCCGGGTCATCGGCGAGACCCAGATCGTGAACGCCTCCGACCGCCTGATCGCCAACACCGCCGAGGAGGCCGACGAACTCGTCCGCTTCTACGGCGCCGACCCGGCCGCCGTCGCCGTCGTGCACCCCGGCGTCAACCTCGACCGCTTCCGCCGGGCCGACGGCCGCGCCGCCGCGCGCGCCCGGCTCGGCCTGCCGCAGGACGCGCTGATCCCGCTCTTCGCGGGCCGCATCCAGCCGCTGAAGGCCCCGGACGTGCTGCTGCGCGCGGTGGCCGTGCTGCTGGAGCGGGACCCGTCGCTGCGCTCGCGCATCGTGGTGCCGGTGGTCGGCGGGCCGAGCGGCAGCGGTCTCGCCAAGCCCGAGGGGCTCCAGAAGCTGGCCGCGCGGCTCGGTATCGCCGACGTCGTACGGTTCTGCCCGCCGGTGGGCCAGGACCTGCTGGCGGACTGGTTCCGGGCCGCGTCGGTGCTGGTCATGCCGTCGTACAACGAGTCCTTCGGCCTGGTCGCCATCGAGGCCCAGGCGACCGGTACGCCGGTGGTCGCGGCGGCCGTGGGCGGGCTCCCGGTGGCGGTGCGCGACGAGGTCAGCGGCTTTCTGATACCCGGGCACGAGCCGGAGGCGTACGCCCGTGCGCTCGGGCGGTTCGTGGACGCGCCGGAGCTGGTCGATCGCATGGGGGCGGCCGCCGCGACACACGCCCAGTCCTTCGGCTGGGACACCTCCGCCTCGGCGACCGCCGACGTGTACACGGCCGCGCTCTGCGACCACCGCCGCCGGGCCCGGGCGCACCACGGCTGAGGCTGCCGGGCGCGTGCGGCGTACGGCCCTGTCGTAGGCTCGCATCATGGCTGACGTACCGGACGAAACCGCAGCGGCCCAGGTCATCGAGGCGACGCTGAACGACGCCGGGCTCGTGTGGGAGAGCCCGGGGCGCGGCAACTACGTCGTGACGCTGCCCGGCACCCGCAAGCTGTCGACGACCTGTTCCCTGATCGTCGGCAAGCACTCACTCTCCCTCAACGCGTTCGTCGTCCGGCACCCCGACGAGAACGACGCCGAGGTGCACCGCTGGCTTCTGGAGCGCAACCTCCGCCTGTTCGGGGTGAGTTACGCCATCGACTCGCTCGGCGACGTCTACCTGGTCGGCAAGCTGCCGCTGTCGGTGGTCACCGCCGAGGAGCTGGACCGTCTGCTCGGCGTGGTGCTCGAAGCGGCGGACGGGGCCTTCAACACGCTCCTGGAGCTCGGATTCGCGAGCTCGATCCGCAAGGAGTACGCGTGGCGGGTGGCGCGCGGCGAGTCCACCCGGAATCTGGACGCGTTCAGCCACCTGACCCGGGGTGCGTCCGACAGCTGACGCCCGCCCTCCCTGATGCGGGAAGGCCCAGAAGGATGCGGGAAGGTTCGAGAGGGTTCAGGAAGGTTCAGGAAGGTCCAGGAAGGTTGTACAGCCGTTCCGCACAGTGCATTCACAGAATGATCACAACAAAATGACGATCACGGCAGGGCGTTGCTGGACCGGACTTCGCTCGCAGGTTCGATCGTAAAGTGTGGATCACTGCGACGGTCCGTCCCGGGCGGCCTCGAATCGCCGTACGGGGAAAGGGCGGTTGCTCCTCGAACCGGAGAGAAGAACCATGCGCGCCACTGCCGTACGACGGACCGCCCTCGCCGCCTCCGCGGCCGCCCTCGCCCTGCTGGCCACCGCCTGCGGCGGCTCGTCGGACGCCGACGCCAAGGACGGCAAGGACGAGAAGGGCGCCGCGAACGGCAGCAGCTCGGCCCCGAAGACCCCCGCCAAGGCGCTCACCGCCGCCGAGCTGGAGACGGCCGCCCTCGCCCAGGGCGACGTGAAGGGCACCAAGATCACCAAGACGGGCCCGGCCGACGAGGTCCCGGCGGACGGCGTCAAGGTCGACAAGGAGGCCTGCCTGCCCGTCGCCCACGCCATGTACGGCGTGGCGCAGAAGGGCGCGCTGGCCACCACGAAGCGCAGGGTCATCGACGAGCCGAAGACCGACGGCAAGAAGTCGCTGGAGGACGTGGCGAAGGGCGAGGGCGCCGACGCGTTCAAGGACGCCTTCAACCTGACGTCCACGTTCGTCGCGCTGCACTCGTACGAGGGGACGGCCGGCCCGGACGCGTTCACCGCGCTGAAGAAGGCCGCCGTGGACTGCGCGGGCGGCTTCACCGCCACGGTCGCGGGCACGCCGACGAAGGTCGTCTCGATGGCCGAGGAGAAGATCACCGGCGGCGACGAGGCCGCGGCCTGGACGGTCACCTCCGAGTCCGACGGCGCCACCGCACCGGTCAAGCTGGTCGCGCTGCGCAAGGGAGGCTCCGTGGCGACGTTCTTCGCCTTCAACCTGGCGGCGGCGGGCGGCGACGTGAAGTTCGAGCTGCCGACGGCGGTCGTGGCGGCGCAGGACAAGAAGCTCGCCTGACGTACGCCCGCGGCGCCTCTGTCCTGATGCACCACGGGGCAGGGGCGCCGCGGCCGTGGGGGATCAGGGCAGAGGCACGAGCCGGACGACGGTCACGGTCAGGACGGACCGGGAGACGTAGTAGAGGACGATGGCCCCGGCGACGGTCGCCTCACGCCGGTCCCGTTCGCGCTTGACGGCGGAGGAGGCGTGCCCGTACGGCTCCTCGCCGAGGGTGCGGACCATCGCGTCCCGGAAGGACTCGCCGCCGCTCATCTTGGCCAGGGTGTCGTCGGCGGGCGGTGCGTAGGAGATGCGGAAGCTCAAGCGACGCTCCGCCTCTCGGCCTCGTCCCGCGCCAGCCGGTCCAGGATCTTCTCGGCCTCGGGGTCGGGGACGGCCTCCAGCATCCAGTGCCGCATGACGGCCTGGATCTCGTGCACCCCCGCCTCGTTGATCGCGAGATCGAACTCCTCGCGTCTCTCCTCGGGGAGCGTCGCCCGGATGTCCGGGATGCTGTTGGGCACCTCGACCTCGGTACCGCCGACGAAGGTCTTCAGAGACTCACCCATGATCGCTCTCCTCGATCTCCTTGCCCTGGAGGGTCCGCCGCCACGGACGGCGTGACGGCATGGGCTCACCGTAGTGCGTACACGAGGGATTCCGGCCGGTCCGGCCGGGCACGGATCGGCCACGGATCAGGTACGACGCGGCACTTCGCGTTCAGCCCCCGCCGAGCCTCGCCGCGACCCGGTCGCGCAGGAGCGCGTACTCCTCCTGAAGCCGCGGCAACTCGCCGGGCGGCCGGACGACCACCTCACCGCCGACGACCGTCTCCTCGGGCCCGAACTGCTCCCGGGTCAGGTCGATTTCGACGCCCAGGCCCAGCCGGTTCCACCAGTGGAAGTCGGTGCGTACCCCGTCGACATGCACCTCGCCCCGGATCAGCTCGCCGCCGAGCAGGTCGTTGAGCACCATGGCGGTGACCCCGCACTGATCGCGCGCCGGGTTGTCCGGGGTCCAGCTGTCGCGGTACTCCGGGGTGCAGGTCTCGGCGCTCCAACTGCCGCGCAGGGCCTGTTCGATGTCGGTGAGCAGGTGGATCGTCATGGAGACCATCGTGGCAGGGGGGACTGACAGCGCCCCCGTTCCGTGGCCCCGGGAATTGCGTCGACAGACGTCCCGGCCTCCCGGCAGAGTGGTCGTCCGTGACCAGCAGCGAACTGTGGACCCGAGAGACCGCCGACCGCTACGACGCCGAGGAGGCCGAGAACTCCTCGCCCGCCGCCCTCGGACCGACCCTCGACTTCCTCGCCGGACTCGCCGGGGACGGCCGGGCCCTGGAGTTCGCCATCGGCACCGGGCGCGTCGGCGTGCCGCTCCGGGAGCGCGGCGTACCGGTGACGGGCATCGAACTGTCCGAGCCGATGGCGGCGGTGCTCCGCCGCAAGGCCGACGAGGACACCCTCCCGGTGGTGATCGGGGACATGGCCACCACGGTCGTCCCCGGCGAGTTCACCCTGGTCTACCTCGTCTACAACACCATCGGGAACCTGCTCACCCAGGACGAACAGGTGGCGTGCTTCGAGAACGCGGCCCGCCATCTGGCCCCCGGCGGCCGGTTCGTCATCGAACTGACCGTGCCGCCGCTGCGGTTCCTGCCGCCCGGCCAGGTCGCGGTGCCGTTCGACGTGTCCGAGCGGCACCTCGGCTTCGACACCTTCGATCTGGTCGAACAGACCCTCGTCTCGCACCACTTCACCCGCGACGGCGACGACGGCCGCTACCGCCGAGGCACCTGCCGCCAGCGCTACGCCTGGCCGGCCGAACTGGACCTGATGGCCCGCATCGCGGGGCTGGGGCTGGAGAGCCGGGCCGAGGACTGGAACGGGACGCCGTTCGGCCCGGACTCCGCACAGCACATCTCGGTGTGGCGCAAGCCGGTGGCCTGAGGTCCCCCCGCCCCGGCCCGGACGAACTCACATCCGCTTGAGCCCGACGTACTGGAGGGCCGCGAAGCCGCCGACCGTCAGGCTCTGCAGCACGATCCAGACCGCACCGACGCCGGTCGGGGACAGCACACCGGAGACCACGACCACCAGGCTGAGCACGACCCACAGCAGGTTCGCCACGATGACCGCCGTCAGTCCCGTGCGGCTGATCTCCTTCCGCGTCCCGACGGCGAGCACTCCCACCGCGTAGAGGAGCAGGAACGCCCCGACGGGGTACTGGACCGCCGTCGTGACGCCGAAGAAGGAGTCGAGCACCGTGGCGAGCGCCAGGTACGCGATGCCGTTGAGGCCGGTGGCCACCGCGTCCAGCTTGAGCGCCAGCCGGGCGAAACCGTCGGTTCCCGTCGCCCTTGCGTCTGAGGCAACCCGGTCGTACCGCGTCGAAGCCATTGTCGTCTTCCTTTCGTGCACAAGGGAGTTGCCCGATACGGAAGAGGAATCTCCGCGGGGCCGCCGAACAGTGCCGAAGGTAGGCGGCCCCCTGGAGGCCATCAATTACCTCCGAGGTCATCAGCCCTTCGCACCAGGCGACCTGCGCCCCCCGGACTCGTAGGGGGCCCGGGAAACGCGAAGGCCCCTCACCTGCCCGAACAACGCAGGTGAGGGGCCCGACTACGTTCTCTACTTCTTCTTGCCCTGATTCTTCACGGCCTCGATGGCCGCCTTCGCCGCGTCCGGGTCGAGGTACGTGCCGCCCGGCTTCAGCGGCTTGAAGTCCGCGTCGAGCTCGTAGGAGAGCGGGATGCCGGTCGGGATGTTGAGGCCCGCGATGTCCTCGTCCGAGATGCCGTCCAGGTGCTTCACCAGCGCGCGGAGGCTGTTGCCGTGCGCGGCGACCAGGACCGTGCGGCCCGTGAGGAGGTCCGGGACGATGCTGTCGAACCAGTACGGGAGCATGCGGACGACGACGTCCTTCAGGCACTCCGTGTCCGGGCGCAGCTCCGGAGGGAGGGTCGCGTAGCGCGCGTCGTCGAACTGGCTGTACTCGGCGTCGCGGGCCAGCGGCGGCGGCGGGGTGTCGTACGAGCGGCGCCACAGCATGAACTGCTCCTCGCCGAACTCGGCGAGCGTCTGCGCCTTGTCCTTGCCCTGGAGCGCACCGTAGTGGCGCTCGTTCAGGCGCCAGGAGCGGCGGACCGGGATCCACAGGCGGTCGGCGGACTCCAGGGCCAGCTGCGCGGTGCGGATCGCGCGGCGCTGGAGGGAGGTGTGCAGGACGTCGGGGAGCAGACCGGCGTCCTTGAGCAGCTCACCGCCGCGGACTGCTTCCTTCTCGCCCTTTTCGGTGAGGTTGACGTCCACCCAACCGGTGAACAGGTTCTTCGCGTTCCATTCGCTCTCGCCGTGGCGGAGGAGGATCAGTTTGTACGGTGCGTCGGCCATGAGCCCGAGCGTAATCGAACCCGTGCGACCCCCGCGCGCCCGCCCGTAACGCGGACAGCGCCGGGCCCCGGGCGCCGGGTCCCGGCGCCCGGACGATTGACGGGGGGCGTCAATCCAGTGGCGGGCGGGGAGCCGGGGTTCGTAATGTCTCGAACGGGTCGGGGGGTGTTACCCGAGGCCCGTCTCCGTATCCGTCCGTACGTCCCGTGGGGGGAATCCTTATGTCCGTCGCCGGTCTGCGCACAGCCGCCCGCGAGACCGTCTCCGGGATGCCCCGCGAGTTCTGGTGGCTGTGGACCAGCACCCTCGTCAACCGCCTCGGCGCGTTCGTCGCGACCTTCATGGCCCTCTACCTGACCCTGGACCGCGGCTACTCCGCCTCGTACGCGGGGCTCGTCGCCGCCCTCCACGGGCTCGGCGGGGTCATCTCCTCGCTCGGCGCGGGCGTGATGACCGACCGGCTCGGGCGGCGGCCCACCATGCTGATCGCCCAGGTCTCCACCGCCGTGTCGGTGGCGGTGCTCGGGTTCATGCAGCACCCGTTCGCCATCGCCGCCGTGGCGTTCTTCGTCGGTATGGCGAGCAACGCCTCCCGCCCGGCCGTCCAGGCGATGATGGCGGACATCGTGCCGCCGAAGGACCGGGTCCGGGCCTTCTCGCTGAACTACTGGGCCATCAACCTCGGCTTCGCGATCTCCTCCGCCGGGGCCGGATTCATCGCCGAGTACAGCTACCTCGCCGGCTTCCTCGGCGAGGCCCTGATGACGCTCGTCTGCGCCGTCCTGGTCTTCGTGAAGGTGCCGGAGTCGCGGCCCGAGGAAGCCGTGGTGAAGACCGTCGGCGGCAAACGGCCCAAGGACGAGGTGCGGCTCACCACCGTCCTGCGCGACGGACGCTTCATGGGTGTCGTGGGGCTGTCGTTCCTGGTGGCGCTGATCTTCCAGCAGGGGTACGTGGGGCTGCCGGTGGCGATGGGTACGGACGGGCTGTCCAGCTCCGACTTCGGGACCGCCATCGCCGTCAACGGCGTGCTGATCGTGGTCCTCCAGATCCCCGTCACCCGCTTCATCCAGGACCGCGACCCGCGCCGGCTGCTGATCATTTCCTCGCTGCTCGCCGGGTACGGCTTCGGGCTCACCGCCTTCGCCGGGTCGGTCGCCGCGTACGCCCTCACCGTCTGCGTCTGGACGCTGGCCGAGATCGTGAACGCGCCCACCCAGACGGGCATCGTCGTCCAGCTGTCGCCCGCGAAGGGCCGGGGCCGCTACCAGGGCATGTACACGATGTCCTGGTCGGTGGCCGCGCTCGTCGCGCCGCTGATGTCCGGCTTCGTCATCGACCACTACGGCGCCGCCTGGCTCTGGGCCGCCTGCGCCGTCATCGGCACCGTCGCCGGGTTCGGCTACTGGCTGCTGATGCGCACGCTGCCGCGCGAGGAGCTGGTCGCGGTGGAAGCCCTGCCGGAGCCCGCGCCCGTGCCCGCCGAGGCCCGGCCGGACCAGGCCGAACCGGAGGCCGCACCCGCGGCGGCGGTCGAGCGGGCCTGCTGAAATACGGCGCGCGGTGCCCATCCGGAACGGGGGTCCGGGCGGGCACCGCGCGCTTCTCGTACCTGTACGCGCACCCGCGGGTACGGGTCAGCCGCAGCAGCCGCCGCACTGGCACGGGGCACCGGACTGGCAGCCGCACCCGCAGCCCGCCCCGCATCCGCAGGCGCCGAGCAAGGTCAGGTGCACCACTTCGGTCGGGGTCTCCTGCTGGGGTTCGGTCGTGGGGGAATCGGCCATGGTCCCTCCTCAGGGCATACCGCTGGGCGGCGGACGCCTGTGCGCCGCCGCCGGGGACGTACGGCACGGCCCACCGATCCCGGCCATGGCGCCGCCCCCCGCCCCATTGCATGCCCATCCCGGCAGGCGCATCAACGGCGCACACGTGCAGGAACGTATGTGCGGCTCGCGTACGCCGGTGAGCGCCGGTGGTACGTCGGAGGCGCCCCCGGCTCGTCCCCTCCGGCCCGTCCCCCCCCCCGGCCCGTCCCCGCGCACCCTCGACCGTGCCCCCCTCCGGCGGCGCGCCCTCGCCTACGCGCCCTCGACCGGGGCCGCCGCCTGGATCTCGTCCGCGTGCTCGCCCGTCACCAGGTAGACGACGCGCTTGGCGACCGACACTGCGTGGTCGGCGAAGCGCTCGTAGTAGCGGCCCAGCAGCGTCACGTCTACCGCCGTCTCGATGCCGTGCTTCCAGCGGTCGTCCATCAGGTGCTTGAACAGCGTGCGGTGCAGCAGGTCCATCTCGTCGTCGTCCTGCTCCAGCTGGAGCGCCAGATCGACGTCCTTGGTGATGATGACCTCGGCCGCCTTGGCCATCAGGCGCTGGGCGAGCTGGCCCATCTCCAGAATCGTGGCGTGCAGGTCGTGCGGGACCGCCGACTGCGGGAAGCGCAGCCGGGCCAGCTTCGCCACGTGCTGGGCGAGGTCGCCCGAGCGCTCCAGGTCGGCGCTCATCCGCAGCGAGGTCACCACGATGCGCAGGTCGGTGGCGACCGGCTGCTGGCGGGCCAGGAGCGCGATGGCGCGGGCCTCCAGGTCGTGCTGGAGGTCGTCGACCTTCTGGTCGCCGGCGATCACGTTCTCCGCCAGCGTCAGGTCGGCGTCGAGCATGGACGTGGTCGCCCGCCCGATCGCCGATCCGACCAGCCGGGCCATCTCGACCAGGCCTTCTCCGATCGAATCGAGTTCCTCGTGGTAAGCGTCGCGCATGGAAGTCCCTCTCCAGTTCCAGACTGAGGCCGGGGTCTCGGACCGACCCCCACGGTGCCACGGTGGGGCCGTAACGCGTCCGGATCCGGCCCCCTAAGTGAACCGGCTCCTACCCCTCGGTGAACTCTGGGCGACGAGTGTTCGAGATGGCACTCGGACGGCTGGGAGGGACTCGTCGCACCCGCATAACCTTGAAGCATGGACGTGAACGCGGCGGTCGCCGCAGCTGCGGCGATCGCCGGTCTTCTGACCGGCGTGATCGCCATGCTGGCGTTCCGCTGGAGCGAGCGCGACCTGAAACGGCCCACGCGCACCTCGCTGCGGCCCGACAGCAACGCCGCCCTTCCCCCCGGAGTGGACACCGTCCTCTCCGTCCTCAGCTCCTCCGCAGTCGTCCTCGACGAGAGCGACAGCGTGGTCAAGGCCAGCTCGGCGGCGTACGCCCTGGGCCTGGTCAGAGGCGGCCGGCTGGCCGTCGAGCCGATGCTCAACATGGCCCGGGACACCCGGCGGGACGGCGAGATACGGCAGGTCGAGCTGGACCTGCCCCGGCGCGGTACGGGCCGGGGGGACACCCTCGCCGTCTCCGCCCGGGTCGCCCCGCTCGGCTCGCGGCTGGTGCTGCTGCTGGTGGAGGACCTCACCGAGGCCCGCCGGATAGAGGCGGTACGGCGCGACTTCGTCGCCAACGTCAGCCATGAGCTCAAGACCCCGACCGGAGCGCTCTCCCTGCTCTCCGAAGCGGTCATGGACGCCTCCGACGACCCGGAGGCGGTGGAGCGGTTCGCCGGGCGGATGCAGATCGAGGCGACCCGGCTCACCAACCTCGTACAGGAACTCATCGACCTCTCCCGGGTGCAGAACGACGACCCGCTGGAGGACGCCGAGCCGGTCAAGGTGGAGACGCTGGTCGCCGAGGCGATCGACCGCTGCCGCCAGCAGGCCGGCTCCAAGCAGATCACCATGGCCTCCGCGGGCGCCGAGGGCCTCACGGTCTGGGGCAACCGCGGCCAGCTCGTCGGCGCGCTCGGCAACCTCGTCGAGAACGCCGTCAACTACAGCCCCGCCCACACCCGCGTCGGCATCGCCGCACGCCGCCTCGCCTCGCCCGGCGGGGACCTCATCGAGATAGCCGTCACCGACCAGGGCATCGGCATCTCCGAGAAGGACCGCGAACGGGTCTTCGAACGCTTCTACCGCGTCGACCCGGCCCGCTCACGGGCCACCGGTGGCACCGGTCTCGGCCTCGCCATCGTCAAGCACGTGGCCGCCTCGCACGGCGGGGAGGTCACCGTCTGGAGCTCCGAGGGACAGGGCTCCACCTTCACCCTCCGGCTGCCCGAAACGGGCGCCACGAGGGAGCGCACCACCGGCGGACCGCTTATCGTCAACGGCGACGACGAGGGGCCGTACGAGACCGACACCTTTGACCCCTTCCCTGCCCCGGAGGCTCTTCCGTGACCCGAGTGCTTGTCGTCGAGGATGAGGAATCCTTCAGCGACGCCCTGTCCTACATGCTGCGCAAGGAAGGTTTCGAGGTCGCCATCGCGGCGACCGGCCCCGACGGGCTGGACGAGTTCGAGCGCAACGGCGCCGACCTGGTCCTCCTCGACCTGATGCTGCCCGGCCTGCCCGGCACCGAGGTGTGCCGCCAGCTCCGCAGCCGCTCCAACGTCCCGGTGATCATGGTCACCGCCAAGGACAGCGAGATCGACAAGGTCGTCGGGCTGGAGATAGGAGCCGACGACTACGTCACCAAGCCCTTCTCCTCCCGCGAGCTCGTCGCCCGCATCCGGGCCGTCCTGCGCCGCCGCGGCGAGCCGGAGGAGGTCACCCCGGCCGCCCTGGAGGCGGGCCCGGTCCGGATGGACGTCGACCGGCACGTCGTCACCGTCTCCGGCGGCAAGGTCGACCTCCCGCTCAAGGAGTTCGACCTGCTGGAGATGCTCCTGCGCAACGCGGGCCGCGTGCTCACCCGCATGCAGCTCATCGACCGGGTCTGGGGCGCGGACTACGTCGGCGACACCAAGACCCTCGACGTCCACGTCAAGCGCCTGCGCGCCAAGATCGAGCCCGACCCGGGCGCCCCGCGCTACCTCGTCACCGTGCGGGGCCTCGGGTACAAGTTCGAGCCGTAGACCGCGGGCCGGGCGGTCATGTGCACGCCTGTACACGCCTGTACACGCCTTTGTACGCCGAAGGGCGCTTCCCGGTGGGGGAAGCGCCCTTCGGCGTGTGTGCTGCGGGTACTGCCGCGTCAGTCGGCCGCGGGCACCGAGGCGGCGTCGCCCGCGCCCTGCGCGGCCGCATCGCCCTGTGCGCCCGTCTCGCCCTGGCCCGTGGCGCCCTCGGCGGCCGCGCCGTCCGCCGGCGTACCGCCCGTCGCGCCCTCGGTCGCGGCAGGGGTCTCGCCGTTGCCGGTCGCCTCGCCCGAGGGGGTCGGGCTCGGCTTCGGGGCGGGCGGCTCGGCCTGGGGGCTGGGACCGAAGTCCTTGAAGAAGCCCTCGGCCGGGAAGACACTCGCGCCGAGGCCGACGTCGCCGGTCCGGCTGAGCTTGAAGACGACCTGCTGGACGTCGCCGTTGCGCGCGGCCTCGCCGCTGTTCTCGATCACGGCGGCGGCGTTGCCCTTGCCGCCGATGATGACCTGACCGCCGGCCGGGACCACGATGGGGCCCTTGCCGCCGGCCGCCTGGAGCTTCACCTCGACGTTGCTGCCGGGCAGCGTGATCGCCTCCAGCACCTCGCGCTCGGTGCCGTCGTTGAACAGCGTCGCGGTGACGACGGCGGGACCGTCCGTGCCCGCGCCCGGCTGCGTGATCACGTTGACGTTCTGGACCTTGATGTCGTCCACCGAGGTGGCCGGGTTGTCCGGCCGGATCTTGAGCGTCTCGGCGTTGTTGCCCGCCGCACAGGCGGACAGGGAGAAGATCGAGAGCGCGGTGGCGGTGGCGGCGAGAGCGCCGTGTCGAAGGCTGCGGCTCACGGCGGCGGCAACTCCTTGAACGTTCGGACTGCGGACTTCGGACGTCGGGCGTCGAGCGGTGGTGTAAAGCCGCCCTAAGGGTGTGTCAGCGGCCTTAGGCTACCGAGCCGCCGCGCCCGCCCTGCACCCGACCCGCCTCTATGGGGTGTCTCGTCGGCTCCAGGGGGTGTCTCGGCGGCCGGGCGTGGGGCCGATCGGCGATCGAGGGCGGGGCCCGGGCCGCCGCAGAGGCGTTCTACCGGCCGGTAGGCCATGTGCCGTTCACATAATCCGCGTGATCAATTCTCCCGGGCGCCCCGCCGCTTCTTCCTCCTTTCCGGTTCGCGGCTTCTTCGCCTTCGTGTTCCGCGACGGAAAGCGCCGGCCGGCACATGGCTTGATCAAATTCATTGCGGTCGGACAGTTACGCCCGTACGGGTGAGCGATCACCGAACGGAGTAGGGAAAGATCGCTATCCCGAAACCGACAAAACGGGACTTTCGTCCTCTTCTGTAGGGCTTCCGGGCCGTGTGACGTGGATGTTTCGCCCCGGGCGCACAGCGGCTCCGACCTGCGAATACCGCCCTCCGGATACCTTCCGCAGCACGTTCGTGTTGCTGTTGTCAAGCCCCGAGATATGCCCTGACCTGCGAAAACGCCATTCAGGAGAGGCGATTCTCGTGTTACTCTGGATAGCCACGGAAGGGGTACCTGTCACATGACGTTCAAGGTTGGCGACACCGTGGTCTATCCCCATCACGGGGCCGCGCTGATCGAGGCTATCGAAACTCGCCAGATCAAAGGCGTGGACAAGACCTACTTGGTGCTCAAGGTCGCCCAGGGCGACCTGACGGTCCGTGTGCCGGCGGACAATGCGGAGTTCGTAGGCGTGCGCGACGTGGTCGGGCAGGACGGGCTGGACCGGGTCTTCGAGGTGCTGCGTGCACCGTATGCCGAAGAGCCGACGAACTGGTCCCGGCGTTACAAGGCAAATCTCGAGAAGCTCGCCTCCGGCGATGTCATCAAGGTCGCGGAAGTCGTCCGTGACCTGTGGCGTCGGGAGCGCGAGCGCGGTCTCTCCGCCGGAGAGAAGCGCATGCTCGCCAAGGCCCGCCAGATCCTGGTGAGCGAGCTCGCCCTCGCGGAGAACACGAACGAGGACAAGGCCGAGGCCCTGCTCGACGAGGTCCTCGCGTCCTGAAACCGGATCGCACCGGTCGTATGAATGTGCCGCGGTGCCCGCTGACCAGCCGTTTTCACGCTGTGTCGTCGGGCGCTGCGGCATGTTCGGACCTGGATCCGCAGCTGCCGCGGTATCGGAATCCGTGAACAACCGAATCCGTGTACATGCGGATCCGTGTGGAAGATCCGTGTGGAAGGGGCCGTCGAGTGAGGGCGGCCCCTGTGCTGCGTGAGCCCGATGCGGCCCGTACTCGACCGGGCGGGTACTCACGGAAGGGGCCCGGTGCGAGTCAGGGTGTCACACCCGGCTCGCTGGGCCCCTACCCATGTCGGTCGTGGAAACAAACCTGCCGAACCCCGGGACCTTCATCCCGGAGCCTCGGAACCCTCGGAACCCTCGGACCTTCGGAGTGCAACCGATGTCATCGACGCCACCCCCGGCCGACCGGCCGCGCCCTCCCCGTACCGCCGCGGTGATTCCCGCGGCCGGGCGGGGCGTGCGGCTCGGCCCGGGCGCGCCCAAGGCCCTCCGGGTGCTCGGCGGGACGCCCATCCTGATCCACGCCATCCGCGCCATGGCCGCGTCCCGCGCCGTCTCCCTCGTCGTGGTCGTCGCCCCGCCGGACGGCGCACCCGAGGTGAAGCACCTCCTCGACGAGCACGCGCTGCCCGAGCGCACCGACTACCTGGTGGTGCCGGGCGGTGAGACCCGCCAGGAGTCCGTCCGCCTCGGCCTCGAAGCGCTGCCCGAGGACATCGCCGTCGTCCTGGTCCACGACGCCGCCCGCCCGCTGGTGCCGGTCGACACGGTCGACGCCGTCGCCGCAGCCGTACGGGACGGGGCACCCGCCGTCGTCCCCGCGCTGCCGCTCGCGGACACCGTCAAGGAGGTCGAGCCCGCCGCCGCGCCCGGGGAGCCGGAGCCGGTGCTCGCCACCCCCGTACGGGCCAGACTGCGCGCGGTGCAGACGCCGCAGGGCTTCGACCGGGACACGCTGGAGCGGGCCCACGCCGAGGTCGCGGTCGACGGCGAGGGCGCCACGGACGACGCGGGCATGGTGGAACGCCTCGGCCGGCCCGTGGTCGTCGTCCCCGGCCACGAAGAAGCGTTCAAGGTGACCCGGCCGCTCGATCTGGTGCTGGCCGAAGCGGTACTCGCCCGCAGGAGGGCCAACGATGGTTTCTGACACGTCCGCGGCGGGGCCCGCCCCCGTCATCCCGCTCGTCGGCATCGGCACCGACATCCACGCCTTCGAGGAGGGCCGCGAACTGTGGTGCGCGGGCCTGAAGTGGGAGGGCGAGGGACCCGGCCTGGCCGGCCACTCGGACGCCGACGTCGTCGCGCACGCCGCCTGCAACGCGCTGTTCTCCGCCGCCGGCCTCGGCGACCTCGGGCAGCACTTCGGCACCGGCCGCCCCGAGTGGTCCGGGGCCGCGGGCATCACCCTGCTCACCGAGGCCGCCCGGATCGTCCGCGCCGGGGGCTTCGAGATCGGGAACGTCGCCGTCCAGGTCGTCGGCCTCCGCCCGAAGATCGGCAAGCGGCGCGAGGAGGCGCAGAAGGTGCTGTCCGCCGCGGTGGGCGCCCCGGTCTCGCTCTCCGCCGCCACCTCCGACGGGCTCGGCTTCACCGGTCGTGGTGAGGGCATCGCCGGCATCGCCACCGCCCTGGTCTACCGGACCCGCTAGGTCCTGGGGCCCGCCGACCGGGGGGCGTTCACCCTTCCGGCCGGACGTGGCGGGAAGGAAGCGGGACCGCGCGCGGTTGCCGGGTAGGAGCAGCATCGGAACACCGGACCGGTGCCACCGACCCGCAGCGCACAGGAGGACGTACGCATGACCGCCGCACTCTCCACCGAGCTCAAGAACCTGCTCGACACCCCCGTGTTCGTCAACATCGCCACCATCCAGCCCGACGGCAGCCCCCAGGTCTCCCCGGTCTGGGTCAAGCGCGACGGCGACGACGTCCTCATCTCCACCACCGTCGGCCGCCGCAAGGAGAAGAACCTCCGCCGCGACCCGCGCGTCACCGTCGTCGTCCAGCCCTTCGACGCCCCGTACAGCTACGCCGAGATCCGCGGCGAGGCGACGCTGACGACGGACGGCGGACAGGAACTGATCGACGAGCTCTCGGTGAAGTACACCGGCAAGCCGTACGCCGAGTTCAACCCGAACTCCGGTGCCGACGACCCCCGCGTCGTCGTCCGCATCTCGCCGCGCAAGGTCGTCGGCAGCATCTGAAGCCCGGCGACTTCCCCCTCGTACGGCCGGAAAACGCTCTCCGGGGTGTCCAGAACCATCCCGGTACCAGAAAGTTGTCCCCGCGATCCCCAAGGGTCGCGGGGCACTGGTGTCGGCCTACTACCCTTGAGGCGTGACTATTCGCCTGCACGACACCAGCGCCCGGCAGATCCGTGACTTCGTCCCGCTCACCGCGGGCTGTGTCTCGATCTACCTCTGTGGCGCCACCGTCCAGGCAGCACCGCACATCGGCCACATCCGCTCGGGCCTGAACTTCGACATCATGCGCCGCTGGTTCACCTACCGCGGCTACGACGTCACGTTCATCCGGAACGTCACCGACATCGACGACAAGATCATCGCGAAGTCCGCCGAGCAGGGCCGCCCGTGGTGGTCGATCGGCTACGAGAACGAGCGCGCGTTCAACGACGGCTACGACGTGCTCGGCTGCCTGCCGCCCACCTACGAGCCCCGCGCCACCGGCCACGTCCCCGAGATGATCGAGATGATGCGCGGCCTGATCGAGCGCGGCCACGCCTACGAGGCCGACGGCAACGTCTACTTCGACGTGCGCTCCCTCCCCGGCTACCTGGAGCTCTCCAACCAGGAGCTGGACGATCTGCGCCAGCCCTCCGGCGAGGGCGAGACCGGCAAGCGCGACCCGCGCGACTTCGCCATGTGGAAGGCCGTCAAGCCGGGCGAGCCCAGCTGGGAGACCCCGTGGGGCCGAGGACGGCCCGGCTGGCACCTGGAGTGCTCGGCCATGGCCCACAAGTACCTGGGCTCCGCCTTCGACATCCACGGCGGCGGTATCGACCTGATCTTCCCGCACCACGAGAACGAGATCGCCCAGGCCAAGGCCTACGGCGACACGTTCGCCAACTACTGGGTGCACAACGGCTGGGTCACCCTGGCCGGCGAGAAGATGTCGAAGTCGCTGGGCAACTCCGTCCTCGTCAGCGAGATGGTCAAGCACTGGCGCCCCATCGTCCTGCGCTACTACCTCGGCACCCCGCACTACCGGTCGATGATCGAGTACAGCGAGGAGGCCCTGCGCGAGGCCGAGTCCGCGTTCGCCCGCATCGAGGGCTTCATCCAGCGCGTCACCGAGAAGGCGGGGGAGACCGTCGCCCCCGCCGCCGAGGTGCCGCCCGCCTTCGCCGAGGCGATGGACGAGGACCTGGGCGTCCCGCAGGCCCTGGCGATCATCCACACCACCGTCCGCCAGGGCAACAGCGCACTGGCAGCCGACGACAAGGAAGCCGCCGCGGCCCGCCTCGCCGAGGTCCGGGCCATGCTCGGCGTCCTCGGCCTTGACCCCCTCGACCCGCAATGGGCGGGCGAGGGCGACCGCAGCGAGGACCTGCACGGCGTCGTCGACACCCTCGTGCGCCTCGTCCTCGACCAGCGGCAGTCGGCCCGCGCCCGCAAGGACTGGGCCGCCGCCGACGCCATCCGCGACCAGCTGGGCCAGTCCGGCCTCGTCATCGAGGACAGCCCCACCGGCCCCCGGTGGACGCTGGGACCGCGCTGAGCGAACCTCTGAGCAGGGCAATGGTGCCGCCCGGCGATCCGGGCGGCACACTGATGAGACGTACACGATCCGCATCCGCATGTGGATCGAGGATTTACAGGAACAGGTAGGTCATGGCCGGGAACAGCCAGCGCAGGAACCGCCGCACGTCCAACAAGAAGGGCGCGCAGGTCGGCAGCGGTGGCAAGCGACGCCGTGGCCTGGAGGGCAAGGGCCCGACCCCGCCCGCGTCCGCCCGCAAGGGACACAAGAAGAACCGGGTCGCCAACGCCCAGGCCAAGCAGGCCGCGGCCCGCCGCCCCGCACCCCGGCGCGGCGGCGCCAAGGGCACCTCGGAGATGGTCGTCGGCCGCAACCCGGTCTACGAGGCCCTGCGCGACGGCGTCCCCGCCGTGACGCTCTACGTCCAGCAGTACATCGACAACGACGAGCGCGTCCGCGACGTCCTCAAGCTCGCCGGCGACCGCGGCAACATCAACCTGATGGAGGCCCCCCGCCCCGAGCTGGACCGGATGACGAACGGCCTGAACCACCAGGGCCTCGTCCTCCAGGTCCCGCCGTACGAGTACGCGCACCCGGACGACCTGCTCGCCGCCGCCGACGACAACCACGAGGACCCGCTGATCGTCGCCCTCGACGGCGTGACCGACCCGCGCAACCTCGGCGCCATCGTCCGCTCGGTCTCCGCGTTCGGCGGCCACGGCGTCGTCGTCCCCGAGCGCCGCGCGGCCGGCATGACCGCCGGAGCCTGGAAGTCCTCCGCCGGCACGGCGGCCCGCACCCCCGTCTCCCGGGTCACCAACCTCACCCGCGCCCTGGAGGGCTACCAGAAGGCGGGCCTCACCGTCGTCGGCCTGGCCGCCGACGGCGAGCACACGGTGGAGGACCTGGAAGAGCTGGACGGCCCGGTCGTCATCGTCATCGGCAGCGAGGGCAAGGGCCTCGGCCGGCTCGTCGGCGAGACCTGCGACTACCGGGTGCGGATCTCGATGCCGGGCGGCGCCGAGTCGCTCAACGCCGGTGTCGCCGCGGGCATCGTGCTGTACGAGGTGGCGCGCCGCCGCGCCTGAGGCTCCTCGGACGTGCGGCGTTCGCCCGTCGACAGGCCCGCCCGCCGGGCGCATTGACGGGCGAACGCCGAACACCCATCCAGGATGCCCGAGTTTGGCCTGATCTTGACGGGTCTCGGACACATCCGGTGCGGTCAAGGCAGTGTCCTAAACACACATCACTCGGTTAGATGAGTGTGGACACCAGAACGCCTCGGTTCGACGAGCAACCCGCCCTGAGCATGACCAAGGTGGACAGCGACCCCGCGCAGGTCATCGTCAACCACGCCAGCTTCCGGGTGCAGCTCGCCCCGGGCCAGCGCGCACGGCTGCGCGGTGCCCCCGCGGAAACGGCCCGCATCCCCGCCATGAGCGGCGCCGGCGGCGGCCGCAGGCGGGCACCCGTCGTCTGGAGCGGCAAGTCCGCCCCCGGCGACCCCGGCGCGACGGGCCTCCTCCAGGCCGTGCGCAACTCCACCGCCGGGCACCTCGACGCCGGACTCGGCGCGGCCCCCGGCGGCGGGCACGGCCACGAAGCGGGCGCGACGCAGGTCATCCCGCTCCTGGAGGAGACGCAGCCCAACCCCGTACTGACCGCCCCCCACCAGCCGGGACGCACCGGCCCCCTGCTGCCGCCCATGCGGCAGGCCGTCGGCGCGTACGACGACCCGCTCGACGGACCCGCAGGACCCGGCGACGACTACGACGACGCCGACTCCCCGGAATCCGCCGAATCCGCCGACGCCCGCGCCCGGCGCGGAACGGGCGACCCCGTCCGGCACGCCTACTACCCCGGCCACCGGATGAACCTGGGCGTCGTCCTGCTGCCCATGCGGGTCCTCCTCGGCTTCATCTCCATCTACGCCGGCATGGGCAAGCTGTGCGACCCCGTCTACTTCGACGGCGGCGAGCGCGGCTCGATGGTCAAGTGGCTGACCTCCCTCCACCCCTGGGCGGTCGCCGAACCCCTGCGCGACTTCGCACTCTCCCACCCGGTCGGCGCCGGACTGACCGTCGCCTTCCTCCAGGTCGTCGTCGGCGTCCTCACCGTCCTCGGCCTCTGGCAGCGGGTCGCCGCCGCGTTCGGCGCCCTGCTCTCCGCCGCCCTGCTGGTCACGGTCAGCTGGCGCCAGGTCCCGGTGTACGACGCCCCCGACATCATCCTGCTGGCCGCCTGGAGCCCACTGATCATCGCGGGCGCCCCCGTCTACTCCGTCGACGGCCGCCTCGCCGGGGAGGCCTGGCGCAAGCTCGGCCCCCGCTCCGAGATCTGGGACCTGCGCCGCCGCGTCCTGCGCCGGGGCACCGTCGTCGCGACCGTCGTCGTCGGCCTCACCCTCCTCATCGGCTCCATCCTCGGCGGCGCCGTCCGCTCCACCGAGGTCGTCACTGTCCCCGGCCGCAACGACAACCCCACCAACCGCCTCCCCGGCATGCCACTGCCCCAGGAGTCCACCGGCGAACGCCAGGCCTCCCGCACCCCGGAGCAGCAGCGACAGCCCCAACCCACCCCCTCCGGCGCGGCCGGCACCCCCGCCACCGGGCAGGCCAGCCCCGGCGCGACCCGCGACACCGGCGGCCAGAGCACCGGCCAGGGCACCCAGCCCAGCCAGACCCAGGGCACCGGCCAGGCACCCCCGCAGCAGACCACCCCGCAACAGCCCCCGGCCGCCACCAGCACCGGACCCACCTCGTCCGGCTCCACCAGCGGCGACCCCGCCACGGGCGGCGGCGGCGAACCCGCCCCCACCGGCGGCTCGACCTCCTCCGGCGGCGAAGGATCCACCTCGGGCGGCGGCGGCCGGAACCCGATCGGCGGACTCCTCGGCTGACCCGTACGGCACACGGACGAAAGGGCGCCGCCCACCCGGCAGGAGGACCGGGAGGGCGGCGCCCTTTCCTGTGCGCGTACGAGCAGCCGCCAGGCACGGGAACTCTCAAGCGCCGGAACTCTCAGGCACGGGAACTTTCAGGTGCGGGACGGATCAGGAGCCATGGGCCCCCAGCTCGCGGGCCGCCTCCGTCAGATCCTTCGCGGTGTCGATGGCCCGCCAGTACGCCCCGTTCGGCAGCGGATACCCGGCCAGCCGGCGCTCGCGCGCGAGCCGCGGGAACGTGGTCCGCTCATGGTCACCGCGGTCCGGCAGCAGCTTCGTGAACGCCGGCGAGAACACGTACACCCCGGCGTTGATCAGATACGGGGACGGCGGCGACTCGATGAAATCCGTGATGTGCCCGAACGCGTCCGTCTCCACCGCACCCCACGGAATCCGGGGCCGGGCGAGAGCCAGAGTGGCGGTGGCGTCGCGCTCCGCGTGGAAGGCCGCCATCTCCCGCAGGGAGAAACGGGTCCAGATGTCACCGTTCGTGGCGTACCACGGCTGATCGGCGTCGGGCAGCCGCTCGGCCGCGTACCGCAGCCCGCCGCCGCGCCCCAGCGGCTCCTTCTCCACGACGGTGGTGACCCGGAGCGGCAGGACGGCCTCCTCCAGCCACTCCTGGAGCACCTCGGCCAGATGACCGCAGGAGACCACGGCGTCCGTGACCCCCTCGGCAGCCAGCCAGGACAGCTGATGGCCGATGATCGGAGTCCCGGTCCCGGGGATCTCGACCATCGGCTTGGGGCGGTCGTCGGTATAGGGCCGCAGCCGCGACCCCTGGCCACCGGCAAGGATCACGGCCTGCGTCGGATACGTATGCATGGCAGGCACGATATGCGGTGCCCGCCCACGGAAGGCGGCGCATGACGCGACCGCCTCCCGGACTCAGCTTCCGGAACTCAACTTCCGGTGCTCGGCTTCCGGACTCAGCTGAACTGGGCGACGCCGGAGGCGAACGAGGTGTCGCAGACCGGCCGGGAGAAGCGGTGCGCCCGGGTCGGGCCGTACTGCTCGACGGCCGCCTTGCCGAGCGCCTTCGCGATCGACATGCAGTGACGGGCGAGCGACGGGCGCTGCTCGACGGCCCGCTGGAGACCGGTGAGGGCGGTGCCCGGGTCCTTCTCCTGAAGCTCCACGAGCAGCTTCTCGCGCAGGACATCCTGCGGGGCGTGCGGCTTCGCGGGCTTGGACACGGTCTCCGAGGAGGCGGCCAGCAGCTGGGAGTCCTGGTCCGACGCCGCCCACGGAACACTGGTGACCGCGAGGGTCCCGGACAGAACCATGACGACGGGCAGGACGAGAGCGAGGGATCGGCCGATGCGGCGCGCGGTGTGGGTCACGCAGCGAGCGTAGCGGCCGGTGATGACTTGGCGACAATTCGTCACCCTCGCGGGGGATGGTTCGACGCGTCCTTTCGAATACGAGGTTGACGGGCGAGGGTGAAATGCCCAGTGTGCCGGGGTATTTGACGCCACCCGGCGCCGAAACCCAAACCCGCCGGGACCACGCAAACGGCCCCGCGCCGCCGGGCGTTGCCGGCGGACGCGGGGCCGTGCGTACGGCAGGGGAGACGGGTCAGTTGGTGAGCCGCTCGCCGGTGGAGGTCGCGAAGACGTGCAGCTCGTCCGGGCGCGGGACGACGTGCAGCTCGGTGCCCTTCTCCGGGACGGCACGGCCGCCGACACGGACGACCAGGTCCTTGTGCTCGCCGCCGACCTGCGTGGAACCGTAGACGAACCCGTCGGCGCCGAGCTCCTCGACGACGTTGACGGAGACGGCGAGACCGGCCGGCTCCTCCGAGGAGTCCTTGGTCAGCGACTTCGCGGCGGCGCCACCGTGCTCGACGATGTCGAAGTGCTCGGGCCGGATGCCGACCGTGACGGTGGTGTCACCGCGGTCCGCGGCGGCGGAGAGCGCCTCGCGCGACACCGGCACCACGCTGTTGCCGAACTTCACACCGCCGTCGGTGATCGGGACCTCGACGAGGTTCATCGCGGGCGAACCGATGAAGCCGGCGACGAAGAGGTTCGCCGGGCGGTCGTACATGTTGCGCGGCGAGTCGACCTGCTGGAGCAGCCCGTCCTTCAGCACGGCGACCCGGTCACCCATGGTGAGGGCCTCGACCTGGTCGTGGGTGACGTACACCGTGGTGATGCCGAGACGGCGCTGGAGCGAGGCGATCTGCGTACGGGTGGAGACACGGAGCTTGGCGTCGAGGTTCGACAGCGGCTCGTCCATGAGGAAGACCTGCGGCTCCCGCACGATGGCCCGGCCCATCGCCACACGCTGACGCTGACCACCGGAGAGCGCCTTCGGCTTCCGGTCCAGGTACTCGGTGAGGTCCAGCATCTTGGCGGCCTCTTCGACCTTCGCCCGGATCTCGGTCTTGTTCACACCGGCGATCTTGAGCGCGAAGCCCATGTTGTCCGCGACGGTCATGTGCGGGTACAGCGCGTAGTTCTGGAACACCATGGCGATGTCCCGGTCCTTCGGCGGCAGGTGCGTGACATCGCGGTCACCGATGCGGATCGCGCCGCCGTTGACGTCCTCGAGACCTGCGAGCATGCGCAGGGAGGTCGACTTGCCACAACCGGAGGGACCGACGAGGACGAGGAACTCACCGTCCGCGATGTCGATCTCGAGCTGGTCCACAGCCGGCTTCGTGGAGCCGGGGTAGACGCGGGACGCCTTGTCGAACGTGACACTGGCCATGATGGATCTTCTCCTCAACCGGCAGGAACGTGCCGGACGATCCGAGTAGGGAGTGGTCTGGTCCACTGAGTGAACCTGCGGTGACGTTACCTGGCGTTCATGTGTCCTGTCAGTACCTCTTGGGTCACGAAAAGTGCTTCGCGAACATGAGGGACGGAAGAGCAACGAACTTTTGACCCGCCCCCGTTTACGGGACTTCCTGCTTCAACACCCACTGCCGACCGGACACCACCCTGAGGGCGACACCCTGCGGGTCTCACACGGACTCCACAGGCATCACGGCCGACGGCCCGTCGGTCCGGCATGCACCTTCTTGTGTACCCCTGATCCGACTATGCCGTCAGTACCACATCCGGCATCTCGGACGCCCTGATCATCGAGGGCATGACCCGACCTGGTGGCAGCGCCGCTGCCACCAGCTCGCAGAGCCGCATCCCCTCGTCCCGCAGGTTCCGCGCCGCGTTCACATCCCGGTCGTGCTCAGCGCCGCAGCCCTCGCACGACCAGCCGCGTACGGCCAGATCCAGCTTCGGCCCGATCACCCCACAGGCCGAACACCGCCGTGTCGACGGAAAGAACCGGTCCACGACGACCAGCGTCCGCCCGTACCACGCGCACTTGTACTGCAACTGCCGGAACAACTCGCCCCACGAGGCATCCAGGATCGTCCGGTTCAGCCCCGCCTTTCGTCGACGGCCCTTGCCCTTCGGCGACCGTACGAGGGAGACGATGGACAGGTCCTCCACCACGAGCACTTGGTTCTCGCGCACGAGGCGGGTGGTGAGCTGGTCCAACGCGTCCCTGCGGACGTCGCCGATCAGGGCGTACAACCGGGCGATCTCCTGTCGTGCCTTTTCCCTGTTCTTCGACCCTCTCTTTTTGCGGTGCAGGCTTCGCTGGAGTTCCGCGAGCTTCGCCCCGTACTTCTTGAGCAGGCGGGGGTGGTCCACCTTCTCCCCGTCGTCCAACGTGACCAGCGCCGCCAGCCCGAGGTCCAGACCGACCGCCTTCGGTGCACCTCCGTCCCGCAGAAACACGGGAGGCAGCGGCTCAATCCGTTCCTCCACCAGTACGGAGACGAAGAAGCGGCCTGCACGATCACGGGTCACGGTCAGCTTCACCGGCCGCACGCCCGCCGGCAGCGGACGGGACCAGCGGATGCGTAGCGGCCCGGATTGCTTGGCCAACGCGATCAGCCCCGTACCCGGCCGTTCCGCGTCCTCCACCCAGCGGAAGCCCGTACGGACATACGTCGCAGAGTCGCGGGAACGCCCCTTCTTCTTACGCTTCGGGTACCTCTTCGAGCTACTGAAGAACCGCCCGAAAGCGGCGTCGAGATGGCGCAGCGCCTGCTGGAGAACGGTCGAGGACACCTCTTGGAGCCACTGCGTCCCCTCGGCGTTCCGCCAGCCCGTGAGTGCCCGACAGGACTCGGCGAAACCGAGCGTCACACGGTGCTCGCGCCAGGCCCTGTCCCGCAGGGTGAGGCCCTCGTTGTAGGCCCAGCGGCAGGCGCCGAAGGTCTTGATCAGCTGCTCGGCCTGGGCGGGGGTGGGGTAGCAGCGATACCGGTAGACACGCTGGCGGGTGTCGGCCTCCGGCGCCCGCCGTTGCATCGGCACGGCCACCCGCTGCCGATGCTTGACCGGGTCGGGTACGCCCAGTGCCTCGCGCTTGACGCGCTTGGCCTCCGCGCCGGTCACGCGGATCAGCTTGTTTTCCCCTGCGGCCACGACCCCTCCCCCTGTCCGATATTCGGATGGCACTGCAGTGCGTTCAACGAACAGGTGAGTGGGAGGTTATGGCTGCCCGATATACATGCTCGTGGGGGAGCGGGGCTGTGTAGAGTTGTGACGTTACTGGCGCGCGTCTGTGGCGTGTGTTCCTGCCTCCTTAGCTCAGTCCGGCCCAGAGCGGTGTACTTGTAATACACAGGTCGTCGGTTCGAATCCGACAGGGGGCTCACGGTGAAGCCCAGGTCGGATCCCCTCTGACCTGGGCTTCTTCCGTTCGTCTGCGGTGGGCGGCGCAGGCTCGTTCATGGGTCGTCCATCAGACTCTTATCGCGTTTCCCTACGGTTGCGGGCGAGGACCGAGCTGCTTGGGGGGACCACATGCTCCGCATCCACTTCAATGACGCGGATCTGGCCAGGACGCGGCTCGCTCCCGCTCCCGACCCGCTGTGAACCGCTCCGGGATCGGTGGAGGCTCTATGCGTTGACTCCAGCCGCCGGTTGGGGCTGGTGTTGAGCGTAGTGGTTGGTCTCGTGCTCGTGGGGCGGGATGTCGCCGATCGCTGTGTGGAGGCG
>NZ_BMRY01000018.1 GCF_014648875.1 Streptomyces parvus
CCTGACCCTCTACCAGGCCCTGGACCTCCTCCAACACCTACTGGCCACCTGGACCGGAACCTGCCCCACCTGCCGACAACCCACCCCATGGCAGCCCTACGACACCACCTAACAAAGCCCTACTAGGCGACGTTCTCCCTACGCACCGCAGGCAGCCCGCCAGTTCCTCAATCACCCCAGCCAGACCGCACCGCCGTGGCACCATTCAGCTGCCAAGCCAAGTGAGCGAACGCCCGGAGCACGTCCGGACGACCAGGCCGGAAAGGGTACAGCCAGCGCGAGCGGGAGTGGACCGCACCACCCGGACTACCCGCCATCCACCGCCGTGTTGAGCCCGCGCGAGGAGGGCTGACTCGAGTGGCACCTCCTGTGGAACTCCACCGAGCCGCAGAGTCCGCGCAAGCAGAATTAGCTCGGAGAGCCAGCTCGAGCAGGAACGAACCGGCTCTCGATGGCCTTGACCTGCGGCTCACTGAGCGGGGCCCGTGTCAGGGTGGCAACCCATTCGCCGATCGGCAAGTTCGCCCAGGCGCACGCGACACCGCGCGTGGCGAGGCAACTTCAGCACCAAACCGCAGGTCAAGGGCATCTTCGTATGGCAAATCTCAGGGGAGCGAACAGGCGATTCCCATGCACCTGCATCAGAAGTTCCCATGGCCATGTCTGAAGCAACCTCATATCGCCCCAGCTCCAGTAGCTAACATGCGCCACCCCAAATGACATGGGAATGAGAATCATCTACGGCAGGGAAGTGAGAGTCAGCAACAGACACATCGAGGCAGACAAGACCACCACGCGCAGCACGACACAGATCCCCCGCACGCCACCTCGGACGACCCTCCCAGACCTCATCAGCACCCCTCTGCGCCCTCTTCCTTGAGAACACCGGCTCCCACCTCATTCCTCACGTGCCGCTCGTCGAGCGCTGCCAGTCACTGAGCCGTCCGATGAGCCAGACGAACGGCTGTGTATGGCCGGTGATCAAGCAGGTGCCCGCGATCACGCTCTCCAGCAGGCTCTCCACGTTGCGTGAGCACAGTGCGGCCGCTGCCTCATCGTCAACCAGGCGAAGCGAGCAGGCAGGCGTCGCGCCGGTGCTGTCGGGTTCTCGGGTGACCCCGTGTCCGGTGATCCGGACGACAAGATCCTTTTCCTGTCCTGGCCGTGCAATCGTGACCGCGAGGTGTGGCGCCGGTGCGGAAAGCTCGGCCAGGACGGATTCCAGATGGGCCGTCAACGCGTCGGCCCAGTGCGCCACGTCGCATCGTGCCGGCTCCTCGCCCCTCCCTTCGCGCAGGTCCTTGTCGTCGTGCGGCGTGGGAGCTGCCGTGGCTTCCGCCTCGGCGTCGATCAGGGCCTTGAGTGTCTCGTCGACGTCCGCCCGGGTGTGGGATGCCGAGCAGATGAACCTCAGGCGGCCTCGCCCGGGTTCGACAATCGGGTAGGTCACGGCAGCGGCGTGGACGCCCCGGCGGAACAGCCCCCGGGCTATCGCACGCAGCTTCTCGCCGTCGGAGAAGAAGGGGGTGATGATAAGCCCGTCCCCCGTGCCGAGTTCGTAGCCGGCATCCGTAAAGCGCTCCCGCATGTAATGCGCGGTTTCCCAGAGCCTGGTCCGCAGCGCGTCGCCCGCAGCGACCTTGCGCAGAGCGGCCAGAGCCGCCGCCACGTCGGCCGGTGAGATGTTCGCCTGGAAGACGTACGACCTCGCCGATGCCCTCAGCAGGGCAATGTGTTCCTCCCGCGCGGCAACCACACCGCCGATGCTCCCGAGGGCCTTGCTCAAGGTCGTGAGGACGAAGTCGACCTGCTCGGTGACGCCTTCCGCGGCGCACAGTCCCGCACCTCGCGCTCCGTAGAGCCCGAACGAGTGGGCCTCGTCCACCAGGACGAGCGCGTCGTACTCCTTCGCAGCCGACACGATCTCCCGCAGGGGCGCCGCACCCTCGCCCATGCTGTACACGCTTTCGAGCACCACCAGCGTCGTACGGTAGGGCGAGGACTCCTCTTTGAGGACCGATCGCAGGTCGGCCGCGTCGTTGTGCCGGAAGGTCCGCACCCTCGCGCCGCTCAGGCGGGCTCCGTCCACCAGGGAGGCGTGGCAGAGCTGGTCCATGACCACGACGTCCTGATCGCCCACGATTCCGGCGACGGCTCCGAGGCTCGCGGTGAACCCGGTGGGGAAGAGGCAGGCGGCCGGCTTGCCCACCATGGAGGCGAACTCCTCCTCGAAGTCCGTGTGGAGGCCGGTCTGACCCGAGCCCGCCGCTGATATCCCCATGCCGGTACCGAACCGGCTCAGCGCACGGCGTGCCTCTTCGATGACCTCCTCGTCGCGGTTGAGTCCGAGGTAGAGGTTCGTGGTCCAGATCAGCGCCTCGTGCTCCTCGCCCGTCACCGGGTCGGCGACGAGGCCCCGCGCGGCGCTCCCGGTACGTACGACCTTTCCGTACGGGTCCAGTCCCGAGCGGGCCAGAAGGCCCCGGAAACGCTGTACGAGTGCGCCTCGGTCGGTCGCCGACCAGGCCGGGACCTTCGCGGCGAAGGCCGGCGGGTGCCCGGACCTGAGCTGGTCCTGGAACACATCGAGCCGATCCGCACCCCCGACGCCCTGCGGGCGCCCGCGCACCTGACCACCCTCGGGCGCGCGGCCCAGTACCACCAGCAGCGCCGCGACAACCTCCTCGGGAGTCATCTGCTCCCTCAGGGCGGACGAAGGCAGGTCGGTGGCCAGCCCCCGCGACAGGCGCACCGTGAGTTCCGCGATGTCCAGCGAGTCGAACCCCAGCGCGGCCAGCGGCTCGTCCGGCCGGACCGCACCGAAACCGCGGGGGCCGAGGAGCAGCGCCGCCTCCTCCATCACCATGGCCAGCAGAACCGGACGCCGCTCCTCGTGCGGCGAGTCCAGCGCACCGGGTCCGGTCCGCTGGGCGGCCGGGCCGTCGGTGCCCGTCCTCCCTCCGGGAGCCTTCTCGTCGCCCTGGTGTGCGGGGGCCGGCAGCCGCCGCCTGTCGATTTTCCCGTTGGGCAGTCTCGGCAGCTCGGCCACCAGCATGACGTGGTGCGGGATCATGTACTTCGGGAGGAGGTCGGCCAGTTGGGAGCGCACGGTTGATGCCGTCACCGATTCCTCCCGGCTCAGTGCGTACGCCGTCAGGAGGCTCTTGCCTTCGCCCGTGGTGGCAACGACTGCGGCCTCGTCCACTCCGGGCACCGAGGCCAGCACGGTCTCGATCTCGTCGAGTTCGATCCGGTGGCCCCGGATCTTGACCTGCCGGTCGACGCGGCCGAGGAACTCGAGCTCTCCTGTTTCCGTCCACCGGCACAGGTCACCGGTGCGGTAGATCCGCTGTTCCGGGACCGGGCCGCCCGGCGCAAGGGCCGGAAAGCTCCGCCGGGTGCGCTCGTCGTCATTCAGGTACCCCCTGGCCAGCTGGTCGCCCGCGAGAGCCAGCTCGCCCGCCGTGCCGGCCGGCACCGGCCGCAAGGACTCGTCCAGCACGTACGCCCGCGTGTGCAGGACCGGCCCGCCGATAGTGATCGGCCCGGTCCCCGTTTCGAGGGCGGTGACGAACACGGTGGCCTCGGTCGGGCCGTAGACGTTCACGACCCGCGGTGCGCAGGGGTCAGCGTGCACCCGCTCCACCAGAGAACGGGACAGGGCCTCACCACCCAGCACCACACAGCGCAACCCACCGGGCAGCGGACCGGCCCCGAGCAGCGCCTTCATCGCGGACGGCACCATGATGGCCGTCCGCACCCGTTGCGCTGCGGGCAACTCTCGTACAGCGAGCACGTTCTCGGCCAGGATCACCGTGCCGCCGAGGACGAGCGTCCCCAGAATCTCCATCACCGAGGGGTCGAAGCAGACCGAGGCCGCCGCGAGAACGCCCGTCAGCTCCTCGTCGTTCAGGAGCCGGCGCATCGATTCGGCCATCGCCACCACGCTGCGGTGCTCCACCGCCACGCCCTTGGGCTTCCCGGTCGACCCCGAGGTGTAGATGACGTAGGCGAGATCACCGGCCGAGCAGGCCGCCGTCAGCACTCCCGGCGGCGCCACCGCGGATGCCGCCGAGGACATCGCCGGGCGGTCCGGCACCGCGTCGAGGCGCACACGATCGGGAGCCGCCGCGCACAGCTCCGCCGTACCGGCATCGACGACCACCGACACCACCCGGGAATCCTCGATCATGTAACGCACCCGATCGGCCGGGTAGGCCGGGTCCATGGGCACATACGCACAGCCTGCCCGCAGCACTCCCAGCAGGGTCGCGACCAGCTCCCACGTCCGGCCCAGACACACACCCACGAGCGCCCCCGGCGCCACACCCCGGGCCGCCAGTGCCTCCGCGATCGTCTCCGCCCGGGCGCACAACCGCTCGTAGTCGATCTCGACCGCCCCGTCCACAACGGCGATCCGGTCCCTCTGACCCGCCACCCGGGCCTCGAACAGCCCCCAGACGGTCTCGTCCGGGGCGCCCGCTCGCTCGCAGACAGCCTCGTGTTCGGCGTGACGCATCTTCTGCTCCCGGCACATAGAGACGGTGATACTCGGTCGAGCATCCTGGGAAAATCCTGAGAGCCCTGAGCTCCTGCCGGGTGATCTGCAGGCTCGGCCAACGAGCCTTCGGGCCTCTCACGCAGCGCGTTCCGGCTTCCGTGTGGTCTGCGGCACACCGGTTGAACCCTACCTGAACGCGTGCGCCGCTGGTCCGGGCCGTCTTCGTTTCTCCTGCCGGTGCTGACGTGTCATCAAATATTTGGCGGATCAGAGGGGTTTGGCAACTTTGCATCAGCACCTGCGAACTTTGAACACTGTGGTGACGAAGTATGGACGCCGCCGGTAGAAGCCTCCTACTGTTCTCGGCGCAGCCACCGGATCCCCAGGCCTCCTTGTCCGGACGAAGCGCTGCGCACCCGTACGAGCCGAACGTTCACCCCCGGGCGCCGGGTGGCCCCACCCACCGCCGCGATGTGCCCCTCGCCGCGAGGGGCCAGGAGGAAGAATGCATCCACGGCCGCTCCACCGTTGCCGCAGACACCTCACCGGTCTGCTGGTCTCCGCGTTTCTCGTCGGCGCGTTCGCCGCCTCGCCGGCCACTGCCGCTCCGGCGCCGAGGCCGCAGGACGAACTTCCGCCGCAGGAACCGGGTGTCACCCTACGGGTCTTCGATGTGCAGGTGCCCCTCGACAAGTTGTGCGACATCAAGACCGGACAGACGCCGAACGTCGACAGGTTGATGCCCGGCATCGACTGGAGTTCGTCGGACGATTTCGGCGTCGACGACCACTTCGTCTCCGAGGTCGTCGCCAACCTGACCGTTCCCGAGGACGGCACGTACGCCTTCCGTCTGATCAGCGACGACGGATCACGGCTGCGGATCAACGACTCCACCGTCATCGACCACGACGGGCTGCACGGTGCGGAGCCCAAGGACGGGTCGGTCGAGCTGACGACTGGTCACCATGCGTTGCGCATCGACCACTTCGACCGCACCGGCGGTCAGCAGGTCACCCTGGAATGGAAGCCGCCCGGCGCCGCTGACTTCGCCGTCGTGCCGGGCTCCGTGCTCAGCACCGATGCCGACGTCGTACGGGTGACAGCACCGGGTCGCAAGGAGTGCGAAGGCGCCCTCGACTCCCCCGGCGACGGGCTGCCGTTGACGGAGGCGCACCCGGACTACGCGCTCACCGATCTGCGCCCGGCGGGCTTCGAGCCGCAGGTCACCGCGATGGACTGGCTGCCCGACGGACGGCTCGCCGTGACCACCTGGGGTGGCACCGACAACACCACCGGCGAGGTCTACCTCCTCGACAACGTCCAGGGCGAGACCGATGCGGGGAAGGTGACCGCCAAGAAGGTCGCCGACGGGCTCAGGGAGCCGATGGGCATCAAGGCCGTCGACGGCAAGTTGTACGTCTCCCAGAAGCACGAACTCACCGAGCTCACCGACGCCGACGGCGACGATGTGACCGATGAGCGGCGGACGGTGGCGACGTGGCCGTACGGCGGGAACTTCCACGAGTTCGCCTTCGGACTGCTGTACCGGGACGGGTACTTCTATCTGAACCTGTCCGTGGCGATCGATCTGGGCGGGGCGACCACCGATCCGCAGCCGGCGCCGAACCGGGGTTCGACCATCAAGGTGAACAAGGAGACCGGTGAGGTCGACTACATCGCCGGTGGTCTGCGTACGCCCAACGGCATCGGCTGGGGTCCCGAGGGCGACATGTTCGTCCTCGACAACCAGGGCGGCTGGCTGCCCTCGTCGAAGCTTCTCCACATCAAGCAGGACCGCTTCTTCAACCACTACACCAACCCTTCGGGCCCCTTCGACGACAATCCGGTCACCAAGCCGGTGCTGTGGCTGCCGCAGAACGAGATAGCCAACTCGCCGAGCACGCCTCTGCAGTTGACCGAGGGGCGGTTCGCCGGGCAGATGCTGTTCGGGGATGTCACGTACGGCGGTATCCAGCGCGCGTACCTGGAGAAGGTCGACGGTGAGTACCAGGGGGCGGTGTTCCGCTTCACGCAGGGTCTGGAGGCCGGTGTCAACCGGATCAGCATGGGCCCGGACGGTGCGATCTACGCCGGTGGTCTCGGCGCGGGTGGCAACTGGGGGCAGGAGGGCAAGCTGACCTACGGGCTCCAGAAGCTCTCCCCCAGCGGTGACAAGGCCTTCGACATCCTGGCCATGCGGGCGAAGCCAGGCGGATTTGAACTGGAGTACACCGAGCCGCTCTCCGAGGAGACCGCGGCGAAGCTCGCCGAGAGTTATCGGGTCGAGCAGTGGACGTACGCCCCGACGCCCGCGTACGGCGGCCCGAAGATCGATGAGGAGGCCCTCGGGGTCAGTGAGGCCGCGCTTTCCGAGGATCGCAAGAAGGTGACGCTGACCATTCCCGGGCTCAAGGCGAACCGGGTCGTCCATATCCGCTCGCCGCGCCCCTTCAGCTCCGCCGCCGGCACGGAACTGTGGAGCACGGAAGCCTGGTACACCCTCAACTCGGTGCCCGGCGACCAGCCCCCCGCCACCCAGTACGAGGCGGAGGAGGCCGCCCTCAGCGGAGGCGCGGGCTTCGACACCGAGCACACGGGGTATTCCGGCGGCGGCTTCGTCGACAACTTCGGCCAGGAAGGGGCAGCGGTCGCCTTCGACGTGGAGGCCGGCAAGGCGGGGACGTACGACGTGGGTCTGCGCTACTCCAACGGGCCGAACCCGGCGCCCGGGACGAAGACGGTGAGCGTCCACGTCAACGGTGAGAAGGTGGGCCAGACCAGGCTGCTCTCCACCACAGACTGGAAGACCTGGTCGACGGGGACCGAGCAGCTGGAGTTGCGCGAGGGGCGCAACACGATCACCTACTCCTACGACAGCGGCGACACGGGGCACGTCAACCTGGACATGATCACCGTCCATCCGAAAGGCGCCCGCGTCCAGCTTTTCGACGGCACTGGTCAGGCGGCCTGGCAGCACCCGGACGGGCGAACGCCCGAGTGGCCGGTGAGCGGCGAGGTGATGGAGGTCGGCGGCGGTGACCTGCGGACCAAGCAGGGTTTCCAGGACTTCCGTGCGCATGTGGAGTTCTGGCTGCCGAACCTTCCGCCGGACGTCACCGGCCAGGACCGTGCCAACAGCGGCGTCTACCTCCAGGAGCGCTACGAGGTACAGATCCTGGACTCCTACGGTGACACCACGCTCGCGGACAACGAGGCAGGGGCGATCTACACGAAGAAGGCGCCGGACGTGAACGCGGCCACGGCTCCGGAGACGTGGCAGACGTACGACATCACCTTCCGCGCCGCCCGTTACGACGCCTCGGGGGCGAAGACGGAGGACGCCCGGGTCACGGTCGTGTGGAACGGCGTCACGGTCCACGACGACGTCGCCGTCGACGGGCCCACCGGCGGCGGAGCAACCGAGGGGCCCACGGCAGGGGCGATCAGGCTCCAGGACCACGGCAGCAAGATCCGCTACCGGAACGTGTGGGTCGAGCCCCTCACCTGAACCCGCCCGCCCGCCCGCCGTAGCGGCGGCCCCATCGGACTCCGGCCTGCGGTCGAGGTTCGGTGGGGCCGCCGCTATCGTGCACGCGTGAATTCCCCGGCCCGGCTTCCGCTGCTGTTCCTCGATGTCGACGGACCGCTCATCCCCTTCGGCGCCTCCAGCCCGTACCCGACCTTCGAGACGGGACCCGAGGACCCGGGCGCCCGTGAGAATCCGCTCCTGGCCAGGATCAATCCCCAGCACGGGCCCCGTCTCACGGCTCTGCCCTGCGAACTCGTCTGGGCGACCACATGGATGGAGGACGCGAACACCTGGGTCGCTCCCCGTATCGGTCTGCCGCCGCTGCCGGTCGTCGGCCTGCCGGGGTCCTCCGTAACCGACGGCGCCGCCGGTTACGAGGAGGAGGAAGAGGACCTGCGGAACGGACTGCACTGGAAGACCCGCACGCTCGTCGCCCGGGCCGCCGGCCGGCCCTTCGTCTGGGTCGACGACGAGATCACCGGCATCGACCGGTCCTGGGTCGCCGTTCACCACCCGGGCCCCGCCCTGCTCCATCGGGTGGAGCCGCGGCGGGGTCTCGGGGACGGCGACTACGCGGTTCTCGACGCCTGGCTGCGGCGCCGGGCGGTCGCATAGCCCCTCCGCCAGCCGCCTGCCGTGGGTTTCACCCCGGAGCCCGGTCGGCGATGCCTCTCCGGCAGGAGAGGACGACGAGGAACGGCCACAACGCCTGGAGGAACGTCACGACGCGCTCCGCGGTGCCCGGGGCCCGTGCGCTCTGGAGCTCCGCCAGGAACCACAAGGCACTCGCGAACATGAGCGCGCTCGCGGCGAGCGACACGTCCAGGCGCAGCCCCCACGGCACCGGACTTCCGCCCCGGACGGCGGCCAGGGGCGGCCACAGCGCCAGGAGCACAACGCCCACCGTGGCCACCGCCCCGTGTTCCAGTGCCCCGCCGCTGCTCGGGGCGGGCACCAGGGTCAGGGCCAGCGCGGACAGCCCGCCGCCGGCCAGGGCCACCCGCCCGGGGAGCGCCGCCTGCCGGAGCGCGTGCGCCGTCGCCACGTAACACGTCCCCAGCACCAGGAGCATCCCCGTCATCAGCCAGTAGCTGGGGGTGCCGTAGGAGGCGAGCACGCTCAGGGTGTCCGTCGCGGGGTCGTACGTCGGGCCCTGTCGCACCTGCGCAATCGTCCAGGAGCCGACCAACAGGATGGGAGCGCATCCGGAGGAGAGCAAGGCCCACCGAGGAGCAGGTCGCATTGGGTCAGCATAAATCCGGGCATCTTGCCCTGCGCTGATCTCCGCCCTCTTCGGGCTGCCGTGCCACCTGCCGGCGGCCGGGCGAATGCCGCGGGCGGTCGGCGGTGGTCGTGTACGTAAGCCTGTGGTGAGGAGGCGGCAGGTGCGCGACACCGCGTGAGGCGCCTCGCCCGGTGCGCTGGAGCGCGTCTGATCCTTCCGGGGCGCGCCGCATCTGCACCGGCGAAGCTGGCCCTCCTCCGGATCGAGTGGATCTCGGCCCCGTGTGCGTCTCCGTATGCATCTCTCCGGGTGATGGCCGTCAGGGTGCGGTGGTCCGGGTCGGGTCGTTGTCGCGTCGCGCGCGCCGGACGCTCGCCTCCGCGCTGTCGAGCAGCATTTCCAGCGCCGCGGGGTACGCGCTGTCGTTCATCCTCGCGACCAGCAGGGGTGCCAGGGCGGCGATGTTCGGGTGGGTTTCCGCCGGCAGTTCGGCGTAGGTGGCGCGCCAGACCTGTTCGTCGGCCGCGCGGGCCGCTTCGGGCAGGGCGAGGCTCGCGGCGTCCAGTGCGGCGAAGGCGAGTGCCTGGTCGACGAACGCCTGGTAGATCCGTACGACGTCCGCGTCGGCCAGTCCGGTCGATCTCAGGATGCCGAGGACGGTCTCGTCGCCGGCGATCTCGTTGGCCCGGCCGCTGACCCGGCTGGCGGTCAGGACGGCGGCCTCCGGGTGGGCGAGGTAGGCGGTGTGGATGCGCAGGCCGATCTCGCGGAGGTCGGTGCGCCACTGTCCGGTGGACCGCCGGCCGTGCATCGCGCGTCCGATCAGTTCGTCGGCGATGGCGAGGGTCAGGTCGTCGATACCGCGGAAGTAGCGGTAGAGGGTGCTCGGGTCGGCTCCGAGGGCGAGGCCCAGGCGGCGCACGGTCAGCCCGTCCCTGCCGTGTTCGTGGAGCATGCACAGTGCGGTTTCGACGATCAGGTGCTGGGTGACGACGACGCCCTGCCGTGTCGGCCGTCTGCGTCGTCGTGCCGCCTCCGGAACCACCTTCTTCGCCATCCGGGCCTCTCCCATGCTCTCGATGCCGGTGCAGTGGTGCCGGCCTGTCGCGCCTCCCACCTTATGCCAACGCCGTTGATGTTACTCAAGTGCGCCCCTTTCATGGACGAATCCAAGGGCACGGCCCGTACGGCCAGGCCCCTCGACGAAAGGCACATCCGCCATGCGCGTACTCCTCGTCGGCGCAGGTGGCGTGGGCACGGCGATCACCAGAATCGCCGCCCGCCGCTCCTTCTTCGACCACATGGTCGTCGCCGACTACGACCTCTCCCGTGCCGAAGCGGCGGTGGCGGCGCTCGGCGGGGACGAGGGCAGGTTCACCGCGTTGCGCGTCGATGCCTCGGACCGGGCGGCGGTCGCCGCGCTGATCGCCGAGCAGCGGTGCGACATCCTCGTGAACGCCACCGACCCCCGGTTCGTCATGCCGTTGTTCGACGCGGCGCTGGCCGCCGGGGTCGACTATCTGGACATGGCCATGTCCTTGTCCTCCCCGCATCCGGAGCGTCCGTACGAGGAGTGCGGGGTCAAGCTCGGCGACGGGCAGTTCGAGCGTGCCGGGGAGTGGGAGGAGGCCGGGCGGCTCGCGCTCGTCGGGGTGGGTGTCGAGCCGGGACTCTCCGATGTCTTCGCCCGGTACGCGGCGGAGGAACTGTTCGACGAGATCGAGGAGATCGGTGTCCGGGACGGTGCGGATCTCACCGTCGAGGGCTATGACTTCGCCCCGTCGTTCTCGATCTGGACCACGATCGAGGAGTGCCTCAACCCGCCGGTGATCTGGGAGAAGGACCGTGGCTGGTTCACGACGGCGCCGTTCAGCGAGCCGGAGGTCTTCGACTTCCCCGAGGGCATCGGTCCGGTGGAGTGCGTCAATGTCGAGCACGAGGAGGTTCTGCTGATCCCGCGCTGGGTGGAGTCCCGGCGCGTGACGTTCAAGTACGGGCTGGGCGAGGAGTTCATCGAGACCCTCAAGACCCTGCACCGGCTCGGCCTCGACCGCACGGACAAGGTGACCGTGCCCGGCGGCGCCGTGTCGCCCCGGGACGTGGTCGCGGCCTGTCTGCCCGACCCGGCCTCCCTCGGCGAGCTGATGCGGGGCAAGACCTGTGCCGGTACCTGGGTGAAGGGTACGAAGGACGGCGTGCCCCGCGAGGTGTACCTCTACCACGTGGTCGACAATCAGTGGTCGATGCGCGAGTACGGCTCCCAGGCCGTGGTCTGGCAGACGGCGATCAATCCGGTGATCGCCCTGGAGCTGGTGGCGGGCGGCGTCTGGAGCGGCACGGGTGTGCTGGGCGCCGAGGCGCTGGACCCGCGCCCGTTCCTCGACCTGCTGGTCGAGTACGGCTCTCCGTGGGGTCTGCGCGAGCAGTGAACGCGGGCCGTCCGGGGAGCCTCCACGGGGCGCGCTCGGGCCGTCGGAAAAAGTCGAGAAGTTTTTGGGCGGCGATGTCGAGAACCCGGATCCGGCTCCGTCCCCGTAGTGAGAGCGGCCAGAATGGGCCGCCCAGCACCGAGGAGTCACATCATGGCCAAGTACCTGCTGCTCAAGCACTACCGCGGCGCCCCTGCGGCGGTCAACGACGTACCGATGGACCGGTGGACGCCCGAGGAGATCTCGGCGCACGTACAGTACATGCAGGACTTCGCGGACCGGCTGGAGAAGTCCGGGGAGTTCGTCGACGGTCAGGCGCTCGCCCCCGAGGGGTCGTGGGTCCGGTACGACGGTGAGGGGCGCCCGCCGGTCACCGACGGGCCGTTCGCCGAGACCAAGGATCTGATCGCCGGCTGGATGATCATCGACGTGGACAGTCACGACCGGGCGGTCGCGCTCGCCGGGGAGCTGTCCGCGGCCCCGGGTGCCGGTGGGAAGCCGATCCACGAGTGGCTGGAGGTGCGCCCGTTCCTGACCGCGCCGCCCACCGTCACGGAGTGACGCGCCGATGGACGAGCTCCTTCCGCGGAGCCTGACCCCGAGTGTGCTCGCCGTCCTCGTCCGCCGCGGAGCAGATTTCGCGGCGGCCGAGGACGCCGTGCAGGACGCCCTGGTCGAGGCGGTCCGCGTATGGCCGCAGGAAGCGCCGCGGGATCCGAAGGGCTGGCTGGTCACCGTGGCGTGGCGGCGGTTCCTCGACGCGACCCGGGCGGATGCCTCCCGGCGGCGGCGCGAGGACCGTCTCGACGAGGAGCCGGCGCCCGGCCCGGCGCCGGCGGTGGACGACACGCTCCAGCTCTACTTCCTGTGCGCCCATCCGTCGCTGACGCCGTCGTCGGCGGTCGCGCTCACGCTGCGCGCGGTCGGCGGGCTCACGACCCGGCAGATCGCCCGGGCGTATCTGGTGCCCGAGGCGACCATGGCGCAGCGGATCAGCCGGGCGAAGCGCACCGTGTCCGGGGTGAGGTTCGATCGGGCGGGCGATGTCTCCACTGTGCTGCGGGTGCTGTATCTGGTTTTCAACGAGGGCTATTCGGGGGATGTTGACCTCGCCGCGGAGGCGATCCGGCTCACGCGGCAGCTCGCGGCCGCGATCGACCACCCGGAGGTGGCGGGGCTGCTCGCCCTGATGCTGCTCCACCATGCCCGGCGGGTCTCCCGGACCGCGCCCGACGGGAGCCTGGTGCCGCTCGCCGAGCAGGACCGTGGCCTGTGGGACACCGGGATGATCGCCGAAGGCGTGGCGATCCTGCAGGCGGCCCTCGCCCGGGACCGGCTGGGCGAGTTCCAGGCCCAGGCCGCCGTCGCGGCGCTCCACGCGGACGCGCCGACCGCCGGGGAGACCGACTGGGTGCAGATCGTCGAGTGGTACGACGAACTGGTGGGTCTGACCGACAGTCCGGTCGTCCGGCTCAACCGGGCGGTGGCCGTCGGCGAGGCCGACGGTCCGCGCGCCGGGCTGGCCGAACTCGCTGAGCTGAGCGACGCGTTGCCCCGTCATACGGCGGTCGCGGCGTACCTGCACGAGCGTGACGGGGATCTGCCGACGGCCGCGCGGCTGTACGCGGAGGCCGCCCACAAGGCCCCCACACTCGCCGAGCGCGACCATCTGACGCGGCAGGCCGCACGGCTCAACGCCGGTCTTCGGCGCTGAGCCGCGGGCGACCGCGTCCGCGGCCCACCGCCGCCGTCTCCGGCGGCGGTGGGCCGGTGCGCCGTACTGTTCACGCGCGGCAGCGCAGCATCTCCAGTGGCGGGTTGGCGTCGTGGTCCGCCCAGAACTCGCTGTCGAACGCGCGCCGGCCGGCCTCGGAGATCTTCAGGGGGACCCAGGTCAGGTCGCTGAATCCGGCCGCCCGCAGGCACTTCTCGTAGACGTCCCGGCGCGGGCAGTTGGCTTCGATCCGGATCGGCGGGTCCAGCAGGGCCGTGACCCGGACACGCGGTCCGGTCCCGCCGGTCTCTCCGGTGGCTTCGCAGAGGAAGCCGTACTTCTTCAGGGACGGCCCGTCGAAGCGGTAGTCGGGGTTCTGGCCGAGGATGAAGAACTCGCCGCCGGGCGCCAGGTTCCGGTGCACGTTGCGGCACATCCGCTCCATGGCCGGGATGTCTTCGGCGTAGTTGAGCAGTTGAACGGCGAGCGCGACATCGAAGGTGCCGCCCAGGAGAGGCAGTTCGGCGATGTCGCCGATCTCGTAGCGCACACCGAGCGGTTCGCGCCGCTCCATCTCCCGTGCCGCCGCGACCATTTCGCCGGAGATGTCGATGCCGAGCACCTCCGCGGCTCCGCGCCGCTTGAACTCCCTGCTGTAGAAGCCCGTGCCGGAGGCCAGGTCGAGGACCGACCTGCCGCGTACGTCCCCGACCAGGGCCAGGAAGCTCGGCACTTCCGCGTAGTGCGTCAGTGGCAGGGCCTTGAATCCCTCGAAGGCCTCGCCGATCTTGTCGTACTGCTGCGTGCTCATCGTGTCCCCGTCCCGGTGTTCTGTCGCGCCCTCGGCTTCGGCAGCCCCGCTTCCAGAGTCCTCGCGCGGCTCCGCCGGTCAGTCTCGCCCGCCCGCCGCGCACCGCCGTACTGGCGGAAGCCACAAGAACGCAGGCCGCCTCCCGGTGACCCGTACGGGCCCGGCGGGCAGGCCCTGGCGGGATTGGCGGGCCGCCACCCTCGTCGTGACATTTAGGTAAGCCTCACCTAATATGCCTCTGTCGTTTTCGGGTCCCCACACGCCAAGAAGCCGGTATCCCCCCTTCTTTCGTTCGCCCCCGGGCCCGGCACCGTTCCGACGCGCGCCGTGTCCCTCCCCCGAAGGAGACATGCAGCGCATGTCCATGCCCCGCCGCGGTCGTCTGGCCGCTCTCGCCGCCCTGACCGTCATTTCCGTGGGCGTCGGCGTCCTCGCCGTTCCCGCATCCGCCGCCCCCGGGGTCCACGCCGCCGCGCGGGCCGATTCCGGCGGTACAACGTCGGCGGCCGCCCCGATCCTGGTGAGCGGCCGGTCCTCCTGGGGCTTCAAGGAGTCCTGGGTCCGTTACGTTGCGATGTTCGGCGGCTCGGTGACCGCGGGCGGCGGCGCGACCGCGGACGCCGCCGGGAAGGTCGAATACCCCGTCAGGCACGGCTCGGTCGACCCGGCGGGGCGCTCCGCCGATGTGCGCTTCGGCGGCTCGGTGACCTACGCGGTGCCCAGCCACGGGATCACCGCGATCACCCTCGCCAACCCGCGTGTCGTCCTCAAGAACGGCCAGGGGACGCTCCACATGGACGTGACGACCGATCTCGTCGCCGGTGAGGACCCGGTCACCACGGCGGGGGTGCCGCTCGCCTCGCTGACGGCGTCCGCCGGCGCCCTCGACGGAGGCGCCCTCGACTGGACGGGCATCACGGCCTCGCTCACCGGCGAGGGCGCGGCGATCTTCGCCTTCCAGGGGCAGCCCATGTACCCGGCCGGTACGGCGCTGGACCTCCTCGCCATCAGCGGCGGTGTCAGCGTCCCCACGCTGACGGTCAGCCAGGTCACCGGGCTGGGCGCGGAGACAGAGGTCACCGTCAGCGGCAAGGGCTACCAGCCCGGGCGCGGGGTGTACCTGGCGCAGTCCGTCGCCATGCCCGGCACGACGTACCCCAGCGTCTTCGGCAACGCGGTGTACGTCCGCCAGGTCGGCACCGACGGGACCTTCAGCGTCACGGCGAAGCTCACCGAGACGTTCACCCCCTCCGGGGCCCCCGCCGTCGACTGCCGGACCACCGCCTGCTTCGTCACGAGCTTCAACTCGCACGACAGCGCCGACCCGACCTGGATGCCGTCCCGCGCCCAGGACGTGGCCCAGCCGCTGACGTTCGGCGTGGAGGTCCCCGCCGCCACCGTCACCCGGCAGCCCGTCGACCGTAAGGTGCGCTCGGGCGCCACCGCCGTCTTCACGGCCGGCGCGGACGCATACGACTCGGTGCGCTGGGAGCGCAGCGCCGACAAGGGCGCGACCTGGAGCACCGTGCCCGGGGCGTCCTCCCCCACTCTGTCGGTGAAGGCGAGCGCCGCGCTCAACGCCCACCGCTACCGCGCGGTCTTCGTCAACCCGGCCGGTGAGACCGCGACGTCGGCCGCGACGCTCACGGTGTCCGCCGTGCCCGCCCGGATCGTCTCCTTCAACGCCTCCCCCGAGCCGGTCGGCAAGGGCAGCAAGCTGAAGGTCATCGGCACGCTCCAGACCGCCGGCGCCACGGACGACGTCTGGCGTCCGCTGGCCAGGGCGTCCGTGGTGGTCGAGTTCCGGGCGAAGGGCGCCAAGACCTGGAGCCGGGCGGCGTCGGTCACCACGGACAAGAAGGGTGTGGCCACTGCTTCGGTCACCGCCGTCAAGGACGGTACCTGGCGAGCCCGTTACGCGGGGACCGCCGACCGGGCCTCGGCCGTGAGCTCCTCGGACAACGTGGACGTCAAGCTGCGCACCGCGGTGTCCGGCTTCAACGCCTCTCCGGAGCCGGTGCGCAAGGGCCGTACGATCACGGTCAAGGGCACCCTGCGCAGCCTGGACGGCACCTGGGAGAACACGTCCGGCCAGTCGGTCAGCATCCTGTTCAAGGCCGACGGTTCGAGCAAGTGGAGCAAGCTGGCGACCGTGAAGACCAACAGCAAGGGCGTCTTCTCGAAGGGATTCACCGCGAAGAAGGACGGCACGTGGAAGGCGCAGTTCACGGCCACCTCGTCCCGTCTGGGCACGACCAGTTCCGGTGACCGCGTCGACGTGCGCTGAACCGAGCGCGGGCCGTGGCCGACGGGAACGGTTCCCGTCGGCCACGGCCCGTGGGTGTCCTCAGCTCGTGGTGCCGCTGCCTCCGTCGAGCGGCGGGTGGGCGTTGCGGAGCAGTTCCTGGAACTGTCCGGAGAACCAGTGCCCGGCCACCGGGGAGTCGGGCAGGGCGCCGGTGAGGTTGTAGCCGTTGCGGCCGTTGCCGGTGTACGTCGGGTCACACATCCGGTCGAAGCCCTTGCCCTCGTCGTTGTCGATGGGTTCGCTGCTGCCGTCGGACTCGCCCGGGGGCTTGGCCCAGACGTAGGCGTCGATCCCGGGCTCGGGTGCGGTCGTGGGGCGCTCGCCGATGCCCGCGCCGCTCTGGTTGCACCAGTTGCCGGCGTGGATGCGCCGGTCGGTCCGGCCGCCGTCGACGTAGGCGTCGGCGCTGGTCTGCGGGCCGGGGCCGGTGGGCCGGGCGGAGCCGCCCCAGCCGTTGCGGGCGGTGTCGATGAGCATGCCGAGGTCGGAGGCGAAGCCCTGGCGGATCAGTTCGGTGCGCAGAGCCTGGGCGAACGAGAGCTCGTCGACGTAGTGGTTCCAGTCGATCCAGCGCGACTGGCGCACCGTGGTGCCGTTCACGGAGTCGGTCACCGCGAAGTGGGGTTCTTCGAGCGCGGAGTAGTTGGCGGTGTTCACGATGAAGCCGTGCACGTCGGCGACGGTGGCGCCTTCCGTCGTCGCGGCCTTCTTGAACTGCTGTGCGGCGGGGATGAAGTTGGAGTCCCAGCCGAGCCAGCCGTGGTGGGCCGCGTCGACGTAGTTGTAGACGTTGGGGATGGCCCCGAGCGTGTGCAGGGCGTACCCGATGCCCTTCTCATAGTTGCCGTTGGCCTTCATCGTGGCGCACTCGGGCGTCGAACCGGCCGTGCCTCCGGCGTTGGTGACGAGGTTGGGCAGGGAGTCCGGTTCGATGAGCGTGACGATGCGCAGGGAGGCGTAGGCGGGGTCGTCGAGGATGTCGGCGATGGGGTCGATGTAGTCGCTCTTGTAGCGGTCGAGTTCGGTGGGGCCGAGTTCGCCGTTGGAGGCGAGTGCGGCGCAGTCCCGGCCGGGCAGGTTGTAGATGACGACCTGGAAGAGGTCGGCTCCCTGGCTCACGGCCGTGTCGAGGTGCGCTCGTAAGCCTCGTGCGCCGGGGGTGCCGCCGATCGCGGCGATGCGGTCCATCCAGACGAACGACGGCTCGTCCGCGATGGCAGCCCCGCCGGGTTCCGCGGCGGCTTTGGCGGACCAGTCGGGGTTCACGTACGCGGTGGCGCCGGCATAGGGGTTGTCGACGCGGGCCGCGGCCGACGCCTGTCCGGGGACGGCGACGGCGAGCGATGCGCCCATGATCAGGGCGGACAGCGCGGCGGCGGTCCTTCGGCGGGACGCCTGCGGGATGGTGGTGTGCTGAGGTGCGTGCGGGGTGGTGGTGCCTTTGCTTCTCATTGCGGCTCCGTGCTCCTCTCGTACGTCCGTCGCGGGTGTCGACGGACGGTTCGGGGGTCCGTGACGCTCAGGAGGTGAGGGGTTCGGGTGGGGGAAACGCTGCGTGGGAGCGCTCCCAAAGTGGCGCGACATTCGATGACTGTCAAGCCGTGCGACTTGATTAGCTTGTGCGGTAGGGCAGTTGGCGTGATTGGAGCGCTCCCACGCACGGGGCGGTCAGCAGTTCATGGCCGAAGATGCCGTGACGATGGTCTAGTCCAAGCCGCGCCCGTCCCTCTATCCTCGCCCGTAGCCGGTGACACACCATCCCCCACCCAGGTTGCCTGCCGGTGCGTACCCCCACTCATCTCCGTACGAGCAGCCGGGTGACTCCCCCCATTCGCCGCCTCCAGGAGGCCACGGTGAAATTTCGCACCAGAAGCTCGGCGATCATCGGAACACTCTGCCTCGTCACTTCCCTGGCGCTGGCCACGGCGTCGGCGAACGAGCCCGCCGACGCCCCCGTCTCGCAGGTGAGCGCCTCCCTGACCGAAGTGGCCAGGGCCCAAGCGCCGTCAGCCGGGGCGGCCGGGCCGGACGACACGGTATGGATCGCCGAACGCGCGGGCACCGTAAGGATTTTGGACGATTCGGGGCTCGGGGAGCCCGTCCTCGACATCTCCGACGAGACCACCACCGACGGCGAACGCGGCCTGCTGGGCATCGCGTTCGACGAAACGTTCGCGCACTTCTACATCTCGTACACCGACCTCGAAGGCACCAGCACGATCGACGAGTTCGCGGTGGAGGGCGGCCAACTCCAGCCGGAGACACGGCGAACGGTCCTCACCCAGGCACAGCCGTACGCGAACCACAACGGCGGGGACATCAAGTTCGGCCCCGACGGCTACCTGTACATCGCCTTCGGTGACGGCGGTTCGGGCGGCGACCCGCACGGCAACGGGCAGAAGCTCGACACCCTGCTCGGCAAGCTGCTGCGGATCGACCCGAGCGGCGGCGAACCGTACGCCATCCCGGCGGACAACCCGTTCGTGGACGACGCGAACGCGAAGGACGAGATCTGGGCGTACGGGCTGCGCAATCCGTGGCGGTTCTCCTTCGACGCGGGCACGGGTGACCTGCTGATCGGCGATGTCGGCCAGAGCGACTGGGAGGAGATCGACTGGGCCCCGGCGGACAGCGAGGGCGGCGAGAACTACGGCTGGGCCTCCATGGAGGGTACGCATCCCTTCCGGGGCGGCACGGAGCCCGCGAACCATGTCCCGCCGGTGTACGAGTACGACCGGACGGGCCTCGGCTGCTCGGTGACCGGCGGATTCGTCTACCGCGGGGACGCGCTCCCCGGCCTCCGGGGAAGCTATGTGTTCAGCGACTACTGCGACGGCACCCTGCGGACGCTCCAGCTGGAGAACGGCGAGGTGACCGGCGTGGGTGACCTCGGCGTCAGCGGCGGCGAGGTCATCTCGTTCGCGGAGGGCGGTGACGGCGAGCTGTACGTGCTCGGCAGCAACGGCGTCGTCTCCCGCGTCGATCCCGCGTGAGCGGCTGACCCGCGCGGGATGTCGACCGCGTGGGCCGGGGCGGGCCCCGCCGATCACGGTGATCGGCGGGGCCCGTTCTTCTCCGTGCCTTCTACGCGCTTCTCCGTGCCTTCTCCGCGCTGGTGGCCGCGTCGGGCGTCCCGGTCGAAGATGCCCAGCAGCTCGCACGGACCGCCCTCGGCGCCGATCGCGTGCGGGAGCATCGTGGGGAACTCCGCCGCCTGGTTCGTCTCGATCCGCAGGCGCCGGTTGCCCAGGAGCAGGATCGCGGTGCCGGACAGGACGACGAGCCATTCCCGGCCCGGATGCGCGCGCAGGCGCGCGGGGTTGTCGGGCGGCGGCTCGGTCATGCGCTGGCGGATGACCGTCATGCCGGGCTCCGCCTTGATGGGCCACCGCATCTGGCCGTGGGCTCCGTCGATCATCGGGCTGGAGATGATGTCGTCGGACGCGGTCTCGACCAGCTGGTCGAGCGAGGTGTCCAGGGCGCGGGCCAGCGTGACGAGCTGGTCCAGGGCCAGTCGGCGGCGGCCGTTCTCGATGCGGCTGAGCGTGGACTGGCTGACCTTCGCCCGGGCGGCCAGCTCTTCCAGGGACCAGCCCTGGGCCACGCGCAGGGCGCGGATCCGTTTGCGTACCAGGCTGTCCAGCTCACCATCTTCTTGCGTCATGGGCATGAGCGTATGCCATTGAGGCAAGGCGCGCTTAGCGTCGTCCGTGGTCGGCCCCGGAAGAGGGGGGCTCGCGCGGAAGAGGAATCCATGAGTACGAACCAGCACGGTCCGGTGGGCGTCGATCCGGACGATGTCCCGGGCGAGTCCGGTGAGGGCGTGCCCGACGCGCGGCAGCGGCGCACCATCCTGATCACCGTGTGCGTCGCGCTGATGGCCGTGATCGCCTCGGTCTCGGGGCTCAATGTCGCCCAGCCCGACCTCGCCGTCGCCTTCGACGCCTCGCAGAGCACGATTCTGTGGATCATCAACATCTACACCCTCGGTCTGGCAGCCCTGCTGCTGCCGCTCGGTGCGGTCGGCGACCGGCTGGGCCGCAAGCCCGTGCTGGTGGCCGGTCTCGTGGTCTTCGGTCTGGCCAGTGCGGCGGCGGGGCTCGCGCCGTCGGCGGAGGTCATGCTCGTCGCCCGGCTGTTCAGCGGGGTGGGCGCGGCCATGATCATGCCGATCACCCTGGCCGTGATCACCTCGACCTTCCCCGAGGAGGAGCGGGGCCGGGCGATCGGGGTGTGGACCGGGGTCGCGGGAGGCGGCGGCGTTCTGGGTATGTTCCTCTCCGCCGCGCTCGTCGACGTGGCGAGCTGGCGGTGGCTGTTCGTCCTGCCGCTGGTCCTCGGTGCCGTCGCTCTGGTCATGACGCTGCGGTCCGTTCCCGACTCCCGCGAGAGGTCCGGGCACGGGTTCGACGTCGGTGGCGCGCTGGCCTCGGTCGTGGCGGTGGTCGGGCTCATCTTCGTCCTGCAGGAAGCACCGGAGCGCGGCTGGACCGCTCCGGTGACGCTGCTCGCCCTTCTTGTCGGGGTGATCGCCGCCGCCGGTTTCGTGGCCTGGGAGCTGCGCCGCGGGGAGGGGGCGCTCCTGGACGTCCGGCTGTTCGGCGAGCGCGCACTGGCCGGGGGCTCGATCACCCTGCTGGTGGTCTTCGGGGTGCAGGCGGGCATCTTCGTGGTCCTCTTCCCGTTCCTCCAGGCTGTTCTCGGCTGGTCCGGGCTGCTGTCCACGCTGGCTCTCATGCCCATGGCCGTCCTGATGATGGCGGCCTCGGGTCTCGCGCCGCAGCTCGCCGGGCGCATCGGCGCTCGCGCGACCATGGCCACGGGGATCCTGCTGGCGGGCGCGGGGCTCGCGCTCATGGCCGGGATCGTCTCGGTCGACGGCGGCTATCTGTCCGTCCTTCCCGGCATGCTGGCGATGGGGCTCGGCATGGGCCTGGCGATGACACCCTCCACCGAAGCCATCACCGGTGCGCTGCCGCGCGAGCGGCAGGGGGTCGCGTCCGCGCTGAACGACGTGACCCGGGAGTTCGGCACCGCTCTCGGTGTCGCCCTCCTCGGCGCGCTGCTGTCCGCCGGCTATCGCGGTGCCATCGACGACCGGCTCGCCGGGGTCCCCGAGGGCCCGGCCGACATCGCGCGCGGAGGGGTCGCCAACGCCGTCGAGGCGGCGAACGGCGCGGGCCCCTACGCCCAGGAGCTGATCCGCGCCGGGCGGGAGTCGTTCGTCGACGGCTGGCAGAACGCCATGTGGGCGGGGACCGTCGTGATGGCCGCCCTGTTCCTCTACGTCCTGGTCCGGGGGCCGCGGCGTCCCGCCCGTACGGTGGCGAGCGCCGAGCGGCCTGCCGGCCCGGATGCCGCGGAACTCGTGGCCTCCACCGAACGGGGCGACGCGACTACGGCCTGAGCCGTCCCGGGCCTGGTCCTGGTCCTGGTCCTGCTCCTGGCCCTGGTCCTGTCTTGCAGGCCGTGTCCTGATCTGTGGGATATCCGACCCGTGAGACATGGCGCGCCCCGGGCCGGAAGCTCAGGCTGGGGTGAGCGGGTCGGGTCCCCCGGCCGCGCGGAACAGGAAGGGAGTCGAGAACTCATGACCACCGAGACGTCGACCGACCATGTGTCACTCACGGCCCGGGTCCGAGTGCCGGACACCACGCTCGCCCGGGAGGCGGCCGAGCTGGTGCGGGACACCACGAGTGAGCTGATCTACCACCACTCGTGCCGGGTCTTCTGGTTCGGAGCCCTTCAGGGGCGGCGCCGCGACCTGAGCTTCGACCCCGAACTCCTCTATGTGGGGGCGCTGTTCCACGACCTCGGCCTCGGCGAGTCGTTCCGGTCCAGCGGCCGGCGCTTCGAGGTGGACAGCGCGGACGAGGCACGCCGCTTCCTCCAGGCCCGCGGGGTTCCGGAGGACAGTGTGCGGCGGGTCTGGACCGCCATCGCCCTGCACACGACGCCGGGTATCCCGTCGTTCATGGAGCCCGAGGTGGCCCTGGTGACCGCCGGGGTGGAGTACGACGTGCTGGGCATCGGTTACGAGGATCTCTCCCCCGCCGACCGGGCCGCGATCGTCGCACTCCATCCCCGGCCGGACTTCAAACGGCGCATCCTCGGGGCGTTCACCGACGGTGTCCGCCCGAAACCGGAGACGACGTTCGGCAACGTCAAGGCCGATGTCCTGGAGCACTACGTCCCCGGCTTCGAACGCGGCGACTTCGTCCGCACCATTCTCGACTCGCCCTGGCCCGAGTGAGCGGCGCCGCCCGCCCCCACCTGGTAGCCGTCGTGGCGTTCGACGGGGTTCAGCTCCTCGACGTCACCGGCCCGGCGGAGGTGTTCACCACGGCCAACGGTCACGGGGGCCACTACGACGTCCGGATCGTCTCGGTGACCGGGCAGGACGTCCGGACCTCCGGCGGGATCAGGCTGGGGGTCGACGGCACTCTCGGCGGTCTCCCGGGGCGGCTCGGGACGCTGCTGGTGCCGGGCCGCCGGGACTGGCAGCGGGCGGTGGACGACGACGCGCTGACGTCCGGGGTACGGGATCTCGCCGGGCGGTCCCGCCGGGTGGCGTCCGTGTGCGCGGGTGCGTTCGTGCTGGCCGAGGCGGGTCTCCTGAACGGTCGCAGAGCGGCGACGCACTGGCGGCTGGCCGGTGAACTGGCCACCGCCTACACCGCGGTGACGGTCGAGTCCGATCCGCTCTTCGTACGCGACGGACACGTGATCACCTCGGCGGGTATCACCGCGGGCATGGACCTGGCGCTGGCCCTGGTGGAGGAGGACCACGGCGCCGGTCCGGCCCGTGACACCGCGCGGGAGCTGGTGGTGTTCATGGCCAGACCGGGCGGCCAGTCCCAGTTCAGCGCCCGGCTGCGGCCGCGCGAGGCCGAGCATCCCGCCGTACGGGCGGCCATGGACGCGGTGAGCGCCGATCCGGGCGGTGCCCACACCCCGGCCACGCTCGCCCGGCTCGGCAAGGTCTCGGTCCGGCATCTGAGCCGGCTGTTCCGCGGCGAGACCGGGCTCTCCCCCGCCCAGTACATCGAGTCCGTACGACTGGAGGCCGCCCAGGCACTCCTGACCTCGGGCACCGGTCCCATCGAGGCGGTGGCCGACGAGGCGGGGTTCGGATCGGCCGAGACGATGCGCCGGGCGTTCCAGCAGACGCTGGGCCTCTCCCCCACCCACTACCGTGCCCGGTTCCGCACGACAACAACGACGGCGACGACGGCGACGGCGACGGCGACGGCGACGGACGCGTTCGAGCTGGGCGACGAAGGGCGCACGGACCACCTCGGCTGACCGGCGCGCGGGGGCGCTCGCACGGCGGGCGCCGGGGCCCGTCGTCGGCCCCGCGTCGCGGCGGGGGTGTGGGCGGCACGTACGGTACGGCAGGTGAACGAACCGCTCGAAGCCGTGACCGGCCCCCCTGCGGACGGCCGTGTCCGGGACCTGACGACTCGCGTGTTCCTGGCGCTCGCCCCGCCCGACGACGCGAAGGAGGAGCTGGCGCAGGTGCTGCGTCCGGCCTACGCCGCCTACCCCCGCATGCGGTGGAACCGCATCGAGGACTGGCACATCACGCTGGCGTTCCTCGGGGAACTTCCGGTCGCCACCGTCCCGCCCCTGATGCCCCCGCTCGCCGGGCTCGCGGCCCGGCAACGGCCGTTGCGGCTGGCGCTGCACGGCGGCGGGCACTTCGACGAGCGGGTGTTGTGGGCCGGGGTCACGGGGGACCTCGAAGGGCTGCACCGTCTCGCCGTCGACGTACGCACCCTCGTCAGGGAGTGCGGCGTCTCCTTCCCCGACCGGCCGCTCCGGCCGCATCTGACGCTGGCCCGGTCCCGCCGGGGCGACCACGCGAACACGGTCGAGGCCGCGGACTCGCTCGCCGGGTTCACCGGCCGGGGCTGGGAGGCGGGGCGTCTCCACCTGGTCGGGAGCAACATCGGCCGCGGCCCTGGGCCGATCCACTACCGCGACATCGAGGCCTGGGACTTCCGTCGGGGGACTGGCGGGGCTGCCGGAGGCTGAGGCCTGTCCGCCAAGCGGTCACGTCGTTGCGGGCGGCGTGGGCCTGGCGTGCGTCAGGAGAAACTCGGTCGCCCGCGCGATGGCCTCGGCGGACGTGCTGTGGACGGCCTCCGACTCGTCCTCCCGCAGGTCCGCGCCCGTGGCGGTGTACCACCAGGCGTCGGCGCCGGGGTCGTGGTGGATCACGGCGTCGCCACCCGCGTAGTGCAGCGGGATGGACTCGCTGGCGGACTTCTTGGGTACCGCGTGGGGCCACTTGAGGCGGGCCGACTGGCGCTTGATGCCGCCCCAGGCCGCGCCGAGCTGTGCGTAGCTGCATCCGCCGCGTCCGGCGACGGTGGCCGCACTCTCGGCCAGCCGGTCGACGGACTGCTTGGCTTCGTAGAGCGAGCGGAGCATCGCCAGCTGCACGTCGGGCGCGGCCATGAGCGCGGCGTCGAAGGGTTTTCCGGCGGTGCGGTAGGCGAGCGCGCGCGTCGAGATCCGCTCGGCCAGCGACCGGACCGCTGCGAGCAGTTGCTCGTCCATGACGAACGAGTCGTCGTCAACGGGCTCGTTCCAGGCAGGGTCCACCGGGGTGAGGACCGTGGCCCAGAAGTCCTCGTCGCTCTGGTCAGGGGTCGGGATCGCCTTCACATCATCCATGCGACAACTATAACTGTCATAACTACTGTCGTCAGCTTTATTTGTCACCGCCCCACCGGGACAGCATCCCATGTCCGTCAGCTGCGTAACTGTACCTTTCGAAAGGTACAGTTACGAAGGAAGGGACGACTCCCACAGTGAGGCTCAGGAAAATGATCATCAGCAAGAGGCGGCGCTGGCTGCTCCTGACAGTCGTGAGCGCAGGACTCCTGCTGATCACGCTGGACAACTCCATCCTGTACGCGGCCCTGCCGACACTGGTGAAGGATCTCGGCGCGAGCAGTTCCGAGGGCCTCTGGATCATCAACGCCTATCCGGTCGTGATGGCCGGTCTGCTGCTGGGCAGCGGCACGCTGGGGGACCGGGTGGGGCACCGGCGGATGTTCGCGATCGGCCTGGCGGTGTTCGGCGTGGCCTCGCTCGTCGCGGCGTTCTCCACCAGTCCGGAGGCTCTGATCGCCGCTCGCGCCTTCCTCGCCGTCGGCGCGGCCGCGATGATGCCTGCCACGCTCGCGCTGATCCGGGTCACGTTCGACGACGAACGCGAACGCAACATGGCCATCGCGGTCTGGGGGACCATGGCGGTCGTGGGCAGCGCCCTCGGCCCGATCATCAGCGGGATCCTGTTGCAGCACTTCTGGTGGGGGTCGGTCTTCATCATCAACGTCCCCGTGGTCGTCGCCGCGATCGTCGCGACGCCGCTCCTTGCCCCGCCGAACGACCCGGACCCCTCCAAGCAGTGGGATCTCGCCTCTTCGCTCCTGGCGCTCGTCGCCCTGGTCGGTCTTGTCCTGGCGATCAAGGAGACCGCGAAGTCCGATCCCGATCCCGCGGTCATCGCGGCTGCCGTCCTCGCGACGGCAGTCGGAGGATGGGCCTTCGCCCGGCGGCAGCGGCGACTGACCTACCCCCTGCTGGACTTCGCGATCTTCCGCAACCGCGCCTTCCTTGCGGGGGTACTGGCCGCCGGGTTCGCCCTGTTCGCCATCTCCGGCATTCAGCTCGTCACCACCCAGCGCTTCCAGCTCGTGGAAGGCTTCACTCCGCTGCGAGCCGGGTTTCTCGTCGCGGCAGTCGCCCTCGGAGCCTTCCCCACCGCCATGCTCGGGGGTGCGGTCCTCCACAGGGTCGGCCTGCTGCCCCTGATCACCGGAGGTCTGACCCTGGGGGCCGTCGGTACCGTGCTGGTCCTGATGAACTTCTCCACCAGCATGGGGCTGCTCGTCACCGGGCTGATCATCACCGGCAGCGGCCTCGGCGCGGCCATGTCCGTCGCCTCCAGCGCGATCATGGGCAATGTCCCGGCCCGGAGGGCGGGTATGGCATCGTCCGTCGAGGAGGTCTCGTACGAATTCGGCGGCCTGATCGCGGTCGCCCTCCTCGGCAGCCTGCTGACCGCTGTGTACTCCGCGACGATCGACCTGCCGGCCGGGGTGTCCGACCGGGCGCGCGACAGCCTCGACAGCGCGCTCGCACTGGCGGGAGAAGGAGCGGGAGCGCATACGGCTCTCATCAGGGCGGCGTCCGAGGCGTTCGACGGCGCCTACCTCGCCGTGATGGTCGTGGTGGCCGCCGCCCTCACGGTCGGCGCCCTCGTGACCGGCATCCTTCTGCGTCGGCACGGCCCCGGATCGGCGCTTTCCGGCCCCGCACACCACTGACCCACCCCCATCGGAGCGAACCATGCGAACCAGCAAGCGAAGCCAGATCCTCGAAGCCGCCACCCGGGTCGTCCAGCGGGAGGGTGTAAAGAGCGTCACCTTCGACTCCGTCGCCGCGGAGGCCGGGCTGACGAAGGGCGGGCTCCTCTACCACTTCGCCTCGCGCGACGATCTCGTCCTCGCGATCCACCAGCACCTGGCCGACCAATGGGAAGCCGATCTGGTCGCGGCTGCGGGGAAGCCCGCGACCGAGGCGACCAGGGACGAACGGCTGGCCGCCTACACCCAGGTCGCCATCCAGAGCGCCACCCGCGCGGAACTCCTGCTCATGCTCGAAGGCTCGACGGACGCGGCGCACTCGGCCGTCTGGGAGGCCGTGACCGAGCGGTGGGCGCCGCCCCCGGCGTCGGCCGGCGATGACCCGGCCACGCTCGACCGGTTCATCGTCCGCCTCGCCGCCGACGGCCTGTGGCTGTACGACTCCCTGACCTCGCAGCAGCTCACCTCCGAGATGCGACGGGCCGTCGCCGAACGGATCGCCGACGCACTGGCCCAGGACGGCGGCGCCGAAGAGAAGGGCTGAGAAGCGCCGGATCCCAGCTCAGTCGGCGTCGACCGCTTCCCCCAGCGCACCCGTGAGCCGCCCCAGCACCTCCTGCAGCCCGAGGACCTCCTCCAGCGACAGGCCGGTGGCGGCGAGCACGCCACGAGGGACGGACAGGGCGCGCTCACGCAGGCCCGCACCCTCGTCGGTCAGCTCGATCACGACGGAGCGCTCGTCCTCGCGGCTGCGTTCACGCCGGACCAGGCCGGCACTCTCCAGCCGCTTGAGCAGCGGCGACAGGGTCCCCGAGTCCAGATGGAGGCGCTCCCCGATGGCCTTGACCGCCTGCGGACCCTGCTCCCACAGGACCAGCATCACCAGGTACTGCGAGTAGGTGAGGCCGAGATCCTTCAGCGCCCGCCGGTAGTAGCCGCCGAACGCCCGCGAGGCGGCGTGCAGCGAGAAGCACACCTGGTGGTCCAGCCGCAGCAGCTCCGCGTCGGGAACGGCGGCGAGGTCGGGCAAGGCGCTCGGAGCAGTGGTCATGGAACCAGCGTACCGCCGAACACCCGCTTGAGTTGTGTCCAACTTAATTGTGTGCAATCTTTATGGACGTCGCCGCGACCAGCCGGGTCGGGGCTCCAGAGGAGGGTCATCCCATGGACGCGTTGTACACCGCCGCCGCCACCGCCAACGGCCGTGAGGGCCGTGCCGTCAGCTCGGACGGACAGCTCGACCTGCCGCTGGCCATGCCCCCGGCCCTCGGCGGCAACGGCAAGGGCACCAACCCCGAGCAGCTCTTCGCCGCCGGCTACGCGGCCTGCTTCGCCAGTGCCATGGCCGCGGTCGGCCGCGAGCTGAAGGTCGACACCAAGGACGCCTCCGTGACCGCCGAGGTCTCCATCGGCAAGGACGGCGACGGCTTCGGGCTCTCGGTCGTCATGCGCGTGGAGCTCCCGGACTCCCTCGCGGGCGAGACCGGCCGGAAGCTGGTCGAGGCCACCCACGCCTACTGCCCGTACTCCAAGGCCACCCGGGGCAACATCGACGTCGAGCTGGTCATCGAGTAGCCGAACGCGCGGACGCGTCGACCAGGGGGTGGCAGGCCGGGCGCCGGGGCCCGGAGAAGGCCGTGGCCCGGCCTGCCACCCCTTCAGGTCACCCCTTCAGACGGGCCAGCACCTCGCCCACCGCGCGGTGCACGGCCTCGCGCGCACCCTCGGTCGGGTCGAGCGTCTCGAAGCCGTGCCGCCCCTCCGGTACGTCGATGATCTCCAGGTTCGCCCCGCAGCGGGCGGCCTCGGTCACGAACTCCTCGACGGTCGCGGCGATCTCGGCGCTCTCCCGGCCCGCCCGGACCAGGACGACGGGAAGATCACCGGCACGGGACAGTGCCCGGACGGGGCGGAAGCGGGAGCCGGTCAGCCCCCAGCCCGGCAGCGGCGCGAGGATCGGGTAGTTCGCGGCCACGCAGCGCAGCCACACCGGCGGGTCCGCCAGCCACTCCGCCGTGATCGGGCCCCCGCCCGAGAAGAACCACAGAGCGACCCGGTCCGCGTCCACGCGCGGATCGGCGCGTACCCGGTCCACCGCGTCGGCCACGTCCGCGGCGGCCTGCTCGTAGTCGGTGACGGCATGCAGACGGTGGTCGAGCGTCACGCCCACGGCACCCTGCCCGGCGACCTGGCGTGCGTATCCCGTCAGGGTCGGCCAGTCCCGGGGCGTGGGCCTCGCCTCGGCGGGCACCGGGCCGCCGTGCACAAACATCACGGCCGGGTGCGGCCCCGGACCGTCCGGCAGGTAGAGGTCGGTGTTCCCGGTCCGCTCGCGTGGCCGCTCGGGTACGTCGAGGAGGAACGGCCGCAGATGGGCGGGGGTGCGGCCCGCGTCGGCGGGGGTCAGCAGGTGTCCCCCGCCGGACGCGGCCTCGGTCAGGGCCCCGGCCAGCGCGTCGGGGCAGGAGAGCATCGGCCAGTGCCCCGTGGGCAGTTCGAAGAAGGTCACCCCCGCTTCGGCGAGCGCCGCGAGGGCGGGGGTGCCGACGTCCACCATGATCTGGAGCATCTCGACGCCCGGCCCGTTGGCGGTGCACAGCACGCCCGTCGCGGGCACCTCGGCCACGGCGCCGGTCAGCCGCAGCGGCTGGAGCAGTGTGCCCAGCGGCTGCGGCGCCGCGAGGGCGGTGAGCCCGTCGAGCGCCGCCTCGGAGAGGCCCGCGGTGCTTCCCCAGCGGGGCCACTCGTCCCTGGCCGGTGGCGGCAGTTCGCCTCCCGGCACCCCGCCCCAGCTGCCTGTGGCACGTTCCGCCACCTCCTCGCGAAGGAGCTGGTCGGGCACGGCCGCCACCGCGGGAACGCCGTCCTGCGGCATCCCCGAGTCCAGGTACACGATCCGGGCGATCGACCGGGCCCGGCGGTCGGCCGCACCGAGCACGGGGTGGATGCCGTAGTCGTGGCCGACGAGCACGATCGCCCTGCCGGGCTCCGCCGCCGCGTCGATCACCGAGTCGATCACCGCGAGCACGTCCGCGATGTGGGTCTCCAGGTCGACGGCCCCGCCCCCGTCGGCGAGGGGCCCGCCGAGTCCGGTGAGCGCCACGGTATGGACCTCGGCGCCTTCCGCAGTCAGTCGCGCGGCGGTGTCCCGCCACACGTGCGGTCCGGTGAACGCCCCGGCCACCAGGATGAATACGGTCATGGTCCCTCCTCGTCACACTGACTCCCGCGCACCGGCCCGAAGCTCCGGCCGCGCTCGCCGGTACCGTAGGAACTCCCCCTGGTGGAGGTTCAAGTGTTCTCGTCGCACGACGGTCTGTGCACCATCGGTGAGCTGGCCGAGCACCTGGGCGTCAGCGTCAAGACCGTCCGCTTCTACTCGGACCGCGGGCTGCTGCCGGAGGCGTCCCGCAGCACCGGCGGGCATCGCAGATACGGTCCGGACGCCGTGGAACGGCTCGGCATGATCCGCTCGCTGCGCGGCCTGGATCTGTCGGTTCCCGAAGTGCGCCGCATCCTCGACGAACAGGACGCGCAGGGCGGACGGGAGGAGGCCGGGGCTGGTGGGGCGCTGGAGGACGCCGTGGCGGGCCGGCTGCGCGTCCTGGGGTCCGAACTCGCCGCGCTGCGCTGGCGGGAGGCCGCGCTGCGGCTCGTACAGGAGTGCCCGCCGGCCGAACGGCCCGACCGGCTACGGCTGGTCGGGGCGGTCGCCGCCCCGCCGAGCACCGCGTCGCTGGCCCGGTTCTGGCGTGCGTGGCTGCCGCCCCGGATGCCCGCCCGGTCCGTCACCGCGTTCCTGGAGGTCGCGGTTCCGCCCCCGCCCGACGACCCCCGGCCGGCCCAGGCCCTGGCCTTCGCCCGGCTGCACGCTTTCGTGACCCGGCCGTGCGGCGGCGGGTTGGGGGCCGGCTCCTGCCAGCCGCGGGCGCACGGTGTTGCCGGGGCCCGGGCGTCGGCGGTGCTGTACGCGGGCCTGGCGGAGGCGTACGACCTGGCGGGCGCGGAACTGCGCCGTGGTGCGGAGCCCTCTCCCGGTGAGGCGCTGGACGGATTCGTCGACGCGTACGCGGGTACGTACGGCGCCCGGGACACGCCTGGCTTCCGCCACGTGCTTGCTGGGCGGCTCGCGGGCGATCCGCGCATCGACCGGTACTGGGAGCTGACGGCCGAGGTGATCAGCGCTCCCGGCGGTCCTCCCGAGCCGACGCCGGGGTCGGCGCACGACTGGCTCCTCGCGGCCCTGGCGGCGCAGGTGGAGGTGGTGGCCGGCCGCGGTGGTGGGCGGCGCGGGCCCGTCGGCGAGGCGCCGGTTTCCGTCGCGCCCGCGTAGCCGGCCCGGACCACCCTCGCGTCGTCGGCCCGTCCAGCCCGAGGCGGGTGGTCCGCGCTTCATGCTCTCAGCCTGCCGTGTTCGGGCCGAAACGTTCGGGGGCGAGGGTCGCCAGCAGTGAGGTGACCACGAGGTCGGTCGAGGCGGCCATGTCCACGGACTCCGGGGCCAGAAGCCACTGGACCTGTAGTCCGTCCATGACCGCGATGATGGCGTTGGCCGCGTGGTCGGCCGATTCCGCGCGGTCGGCGGGCAGTTCGCAGGCCTCGCGCAGGGCGTCGGCGACGAAGGCGCGCAGCCCGTCGTAGCGGTCGCGGAAGTAGTCCTGGGCGGGGTGGTCGTCGGTGACGGACTCCGCCGAGAGCACCGCGTACAGCCGGACGATGCCCTCGCGCTCCGCGTTGCGCAGTGCGGTGTTCACCAGGTGGCGCAGGAAGTCCAGCCCCTGGGGGCGGTCGGGGCCGAGCTGCTCGATGTCGCGCTGGTCGCGCAGTTCGAGCACGCTCGTGAGGAGCAGGGCCTTGGAGCGGAAGTAGTGCAGCACCCCTGCTTGCGTGAGGCCGACCCGGTCCGCGATCTCGGCGAGCGAGGCGTTGTTGTAGCCGCGGGCGGCGAAGGTGTCCATGGCGATGGCCAGGATGTCCTGCTGCCGCTGCCGGGCTTCCGGGCTGCGCGGCGTGCGAGGGCCCGCCGGACCGCGTGCCGGTCTGCTCACTGACTGGTTGCTCACCGGATCAGCTTAAGCCTGCGGGAGCGCTGGTGAAGATCTTCAGCACATCGCGCGAGAACACCGGAGCCGACTACTTACTAACCACTTAGTGGGTGTGCTTTCATGCCGTTGTCCCGCCCTCTTGTGACCGGCACGCCCGGAGCGAGGCGACCGCCGCGCCCTCCGTCCGCCGGGGTGCCACCTGCCAGCAGGTACGAACCCAACAGGTACGAACCCAAGGAGAGCCGCCACCATGCCAAGCTCCACTCCCCTGCGTTTCAGAGCGCGCGCGGCAGGCGCCGCGCTCGTCCTGACCGTCGCCGCGCTCGGCGTCAACGGCGCCGCCGGAACCGCCCGCGCGGCCGACCCGGTCGCCCAGGTGTGGGTCACCACGCCCGACGGCTCCAGGAAACTCACCCCGGAGGGAGACGTCCCCTTCACCGGCTCCCCGCAGGCGATCGACATCCGGATCGACGCGAACAGCAAGGGGCAGAAGTTCACGGGCGCGGGAGCCTCCGTGACGGGCGCCTCCGCCCACCTCGTCCAGGGCCTCCCCCAGGCACAGCGCACCTCGCTGCTGAAGTCGCTCTTCTCCACGGAGGGAGACGGCATCGGGCTCAACTACCTGCGCCAGCCCCTCGGCAGCACCGACTTCGACGCGAACACCGACCCGTACACGTACGAGGACACCCGGGGCGCGTTCTCCATCGACCGGGACCGGAGCCGGATCATCCCGGTCCTGAAGCAGGCCACCGCCGTGAACCCGGCCATCCGATTCATGGGCTCGCCCTGGTCGCCTCCGGCCTGGATGAAGACCAGCAACTCGCTCAACGGCGGGAGTCTGCGCACCGAGCACTACCAGGCCTACGCCGACTACCTGATCAAGGCGATCAGGGCGTACGGGCAGGAGGGCATCACGCTCACCGATCTCACCGCGCAGAACGAGCCGGAGTTCGCGACCAGTTACCCGTCGATGAGCATGACCTCGGCCCAGCAGGCGGACTTCCTGCGGGTCCTGGACCGTACGCTCACCGCCGCGAACCTGCCGACCAACATCCTGGCGTACGACCACAACTGGGACCACCCGAACTACCCGCTGGACGTCTTCGCCCGGACGGGTGGCATCCAGCGGATCATCGGCGCCGCGTTCCACTGCTACGGCGGGGCGCCCGCCGCGCAGAAGCAGATCGCCGACGCCGGGAAGCGGGTCTTCTTCACGGAGTGCTCCGGCACCGACAGTGCGAACCCGGCGACGACATTCGGTGACACGCTCAAGTGGCACGCCGAGAACCTCGTCGTGCAGAACATGCGCAACGGCGGCGAGACGGTGATCAACTGGAATCTCGCCCTCGACCGGAACGGCGGTCCCCACCAGGGGCACTGCACCAACCGCTGCAACGGCATCGTGGAGATCGACGGCGGTCAGGTCACCCGTAACGCCGAGTTCTACGTCCTGGGCCATGTCTCGAAGTTCATCAAGGCGGGGGCGGACCGGATCGGCTCCACCAGCCAGGGCGCGGGCGGGGTGCAGAACGTCGCCTTCCAGAACGGCGACGGCAGCCGGGCGGCCGTGGTCGTCAACACCGCGTCCGGATCGCAGCGGTTCTCCCTGACCGACAACGGCAGGTCGCTCGCCTACACCCTGCCCGCGGGTGCCGTCGCGACCTTCACCTGGGACGGGAGCGGCGGGACGACCGAGCCGCCCGTGGGATCCATCGACCCCGCCGCCTGGTACCAGGTGCGCAGCGCCAACAGCGGTGCCTGCCTCGACGCGGCCGACTGGGGTACGGCCAACGGCACCGCGCTGCAGCAGTGGGCCTGCGGGACCGGGGCCAACCAGGGCTGGCAGTTCCGGCCGACCGACTCCGGTCACTACCAGGTGGTGAACCGGCACAACGCAAAGGCCTGGGACGTCGACGGCGGTCCGGGGGCGACCGCCGACGGCACCAGGGTGCATCTGTGGTCGTACGAGGGCGGTGTCAACCAGCAGTGGCGTCCGGAGGCCCTGGCCGGCGCCGGGCAGTACCGCTTCGTGGCCCGCCACAGCGGCAAGTGCCTCGCCGTCGACAACTCCTCGGCGGTCAACGGGGCCAGGCTCTCGCAGCAGCCCTGCTCCGGCTCGTCGGCACAGGTGTTCTCGCTGACCCGCTGACGCGGGCGACGGGATCGCGGCGGCTCTCCGGACCGGGGAGCCGCCGCGGCATGTTCGCCGTCCGCGGGGCGTGGTGCCGTGCCGGTGAGTCGTGGTGTGCGCGGGAGCTTCGACAGGCACCCGTTCGACCCGGTGATCCGCGCCTCCTGCCGGGCTGACGCCGGATCAGGTGCCTTCGACCGCCTCCTTGATGCGCTGTCCGAACGCCGGTGCGTCCTTGCGGGCCGCGCTTCCCGCGATGCCGACCAGGAGTTTGCCGACTCCGTGGCCCTCCAGGACGTTGAAGAGCCTCACGTGCATGCCGCCGTCCGGTGTGGCTTCGAGGTCGTAGCCGCCCTCGGCCGCGGTGATGAGGTTCTTGGACTGTTCCTGCCAGCGGATACGGGTCGGGGCGACCAGTTCGCTGATCTCGAAGTCACGCCGGGTGGTCATGCCCGCGTCCTTGACGGTGCTGTGGAAGACGGTGCCGACGTGGGTCGGGCCGTTGGGGGTCTTCTCGATGCGCTGTACCCGGGGGCTGAACTCGGGGTCGTTCTGGCCGTCCGCGAGATAGGCGAAGACTTCCTCGATAGGGCGGTCGATGTCGACCGTCGCTTCGAACTGTGTGCTCATGGCTCTCTCCGGTCTGCGTGTGACGCGGCGCCGAAATCCGTGGTCCGCCATCAGTGTCGGACGGGCCCCCCGGGAGCGCACGCCGAGGAGCCGTGGCCGACAGCCGTCCCGCCCCCGCGGCACGGAGGACCCATTCCCCGGCTCCCGGGCCGTCATTGCGGCCGAGGGTTTATCGCGCGTATATTGGATTCTTCTGCGCACATGCAGAAAGGCCCCACGCGGGGGCCTTATGGAAACGAATATATCTGGCGGGGAGCCGTTTTGTCAAACCGGGAAAGCGACGAATTGCGGGAAGAGCAGGAATTCATCGATCGGCTCCATGCCCGGGTCGACACGCTGCGCGGGGTGGCGGCCGATGGGGTCGAGCACGCGTTGACGCCGGTCGGCACGGGCCAGCAGGCGCGGCTGGAGCGGGACATCCTCGTCGCGGAGCGCTCGGGGCTGCTCGCGGCGCTCGACGCGGTGGACGGCTCCCTGTGTTTCGGCCGCATCGACCGCTCCGACGGGCTCGCGCACCATATCGGCCGTATCGGGATCCGTGAGGACGACGCCGACCACACGCCTGTTCTGATCGACTGGCGTGCGCCGGTGGCGCGTCCTTTCTATCTCGCCACGGGGCACACGCCGATGGGTCTGCGCCGGCGTCGCCACATCGCCACCGAGGGCCGCACGGTCACCGAACTCCATGACGAGATCCTCGATCTGGGGGACGACGACCGCACCGGTTTCGAGGATCCGAACGGCGACGCCGTGCTTCTCGCGGCGCTGAATTCCGCGCGCACCGGACGCATGGGCGACATCGTGCGGACCATCCAGGCCGAGCAGGACGGCATCATCCGGGCCCCGCACCGCGGTGTGCTCGTCGTCGAGGGCGGACCCGGCACCGGGAAGACCGCCGTCGCGCTGCACCGGGCCGCGTTCCTGCTGTACGAGCACCGCGAGCTGCTGGCCAAGCGTGCCGTGCTCATCGTGGGCCCGAACCCGGCGTTCCTGCGCTACATCGCGGAGGTGCTGCCGTCGCTCGGCGAGACCGGGGTGCTGCTCGCCACACAGGCCGAGCTGTTCCCCGGGGTGCACGCCACCGGTACGGACACTCCGCGCGCCGCCGCCGTCAAGGGCGGTGAGCCGATGGCCGAGGCCCTCGCCCTGGCCGTACGCGACCGGCAGCGGTTGCCGGAGCCCGGGGCGGCGATGGTGATCCCGCACGAGGACGGCGGGGATCTGGTCCTGGACTGGGAGATCGCCTACGAGGCCCGGCAGGCGGCCCGCGACACCCGGCTGCCGCACAATCTGGCCCGTCCGCACTTCGTCTTCCGGGTCATCGACGCCCTCACCGCGCAGCTCGTCGAACGCATCGGCGCGGACCCGTACGGCGGGCCCAACTTCCTCGGTCCCGACGATGTGGCCCTGCTCGGCCGGGACGTCGCGCTGAGCAAGGAGGTGCACGCGGCCGTGGACGAGCTGTGGCCGCCGCTGACCCCCGAGGGCTTTCTCGCCGACTATCTGGCCGACCCCGTGTACGTACCGGACGAGGACGCCGACGCGATCCGGCGCGAGCCGGCCGCCGGGGCGTGGACCCCCGCCGACGTACCGCTGCTCGACGAGGCGGCCGAGCTGCTCGGCGTCGACGACAGTGCGGAGCAGGCGGCCGCGGAGGCCGCACGGCAGGAGCGGGTCGGCTACGCGCAGGGCGTGCTGGAGCTGTCGCGTGGTTCGGAGAGTTACGAGTTCGAGGACGAGGAGTCCGAGGTGCTCGCCGCGCACGACATCATCGACGCCGAGCGGATGGCGGAGCGGCACGAGGAGGCCGACCACCGCACGGCGGCCGAGCGGGCCGCCGCCGACCGTACGTGGGCGTTCGGGCACATCATCGTCGACGAGGCGCAGGAGCTGTCGCCGATGGCGTGGCGGCTGCTGATGCGGCGGTCGCCGACCCGGTCGATGACCCTGGTCGGCGACCCGGCCCAGACCTCCGAGGAGGCGGGCGTCGGGTCCTGGGAGCAGATCCTTTCCCCGTACGTGGGCGACCGCTTCGAGCACGTGACGCTGGAGGTCAACTACCGTACGCCCGCCGAGATCATGGAGCTGGCCGCCGGGGTCCTGAGGGAGAAGGATCCCTCGTTCACGGCGCCCGTGTCGGTGCGGTCGACCGGTGAGAAGCCGTGGACACGGGATGCCGGGGAAAATCTGGCGGGCGCGGTGGCCGGGGCCGTCGCGGAGCTGACGCCCGAGGAGGGGCGGCTCGCGGTGATCGCGCCGCGGGCGCTCCACGAGGAGATCGCCGCTCCGCTGGACGGGGTGACGGCGGGTGAGGCCCCGGACCTGACACGGACGGTGGTGCTGCTGGATCCGCGCCAGGCCAAGGGGCTGGAGTTCGACCATGTGCTGGTCGTGGAGCCCGGCCGGTTCGGGACGAGCGATCTGTATGTGGCACTCACCCGTGCCACCCAGCGCCTCGGCATCGTCCACCGGGAGGGGCTGCCGTCGGCGTTGGGCTGACGGGCGGGGGGCCCACCTGCCCGGCGCCGGGCTTCGGCGGGCCGTCGGAGTGGCCGGTACGGGCTTCCCGAACCCATAGGGTGACGCCATGTCTTCGCCATTGAGTTCGACAAAGACCGCGGCTGCTCTCCGCACGTCGGCACGGGTCTCCGCAGAGCTGCTGCTGGTCCTCGTGGCGGCGGCGGTCGCGTTGTGGGTGCTGGGCCGGATGTGGTCGGTCGTATGGCCGCTGATAGTCGGTCTGTTCCTCACGACGCTGACCTGGCCGCTCGCCCGCTTCCTCCGCCGGCACGGCTGGTGGCCCGCGCTGGCCGCGTCGGTGGTGACGGTGTTCGCCCTGCTCGTGGGGGCGGGCATCGTGGCCCTGATCGCGGTGCCGGTCGCGGACCAGTCCGGGGAGCTGGCCGACCGGGTGGTCGCGGGCATCGACAAGCTCCGCGAGTGGGCGGCCGGTCCGCCGCTGAACATCGGCGACGACCAGATCACCGGTGCCCTGGACAGCGCGACCGACCGGCTCCAGGACAGTGTCGGCAGTGTGGTCACCACCGCCGTGACCGGGGTGAGCACCGTGGTCAACGGGGTGGTCACGGCGGTTCTTGCGCTCTTCCTGATGTTCTTCTTCCTCAAGGACGGCCCGCGCTTCCTCCCGTGGCTCACCCGTCAGCTTCCCGGCCGGCTCGCCACCGACATCCCCGAGGTGGCCTCGCGCAGTTGGGCGACCCTGGGCGCGTTCGTCCGGTCCCAGGCGTTCGTGGGTCTGCTGGACGCGGTCTTCATCGGCCTCGGCCTGTGGATCCTCGGGGTGCCGCTGGTGCTGCCGCTGGCGGTGCTGACGTTCGTCTGCGCGTTCGTCCCGATCGTGGGAGCGCTGTTCGCCGGGTTCGTGGCAGTGGTCATCGCCCTGGTCTCGAACGGGCCGATGGACGCCCTGCTCGTGCTGGGGATCATCGTCGTGGTGCAGCAGCTGGAGGGCAATGTGTTCCAGCCCATGATCCAGAGCCGGGGACTCGGCCTGCACGCGGCGGTCGTGCTGCTCGCGGTGACGCTGGGCGGCAGCCTGGCCGGGGTGGTGGGCAGCCTGCTCGCCGTGCCGGTGGCGGCGGTGCTCGCGGTGGTCTGGAACTACCTCCGCGAGCAGCTCGTGGAGGAGCCGCGGGATCCGGAGCCGGAGGATCTGCCGGAGGGTTCGCCCGCCCCTTCCTAGGGCGCCGAGGGTTCGCCCGCCCCGTCCTGGGACGCTTTCCCGGCGGGTTCAGTGCGGGGCGCGGATCGCGGCCAGGAGCCGGGCGCAGCGTGCGGTCATCTCCGGCGCGGACTGCTCGGGGTGGGAGATCCACCAGCCGACGAGCGCGCCGACCGTGCCGGTCCACACGTGCTTCAGGGCATCGGCGTCCAGCGGGTCCTCGTTGCCCTGACCGCGCAGGACGTCCGCCGTGCCCGAGGCCGCGAGGCCGTCGATGGCCGCGCGGTGGGCGTGTGCGGCGGCGTGCAGGTCGGAGCCGGGCTTCAGGGTCCGGTCGTACAGCACGAACCAGGCTTCCCGCTGCTCCTCCAGTACGTCGAAGACGGCTGCGAGGACACGCGGGGGAACGTGTGAGGCGGCCGGTCCGAGGCCCTGCGGATCCGGCGTCATCGCGGCCTCGACCGCGGTGACGAGACGGTGGGCGATGTGTTCCAGACAGGCGAGGTAGAGCCCGTCCTTGGAGCCGAAGTACGTGTACAGCAGCGGCTTGGTCACTCCCACACGCCGGGCGATCGAGGCCATCGAAGCAGCGGCGTGTCCGTGCCGGCCGAACTCCTCCACGGCGGCGGCCAGGATCTGCTCCTCGCGCCGGGCCCGGGGGACTCCTTTCGTCCCGGCGCTCGGAGCAGCGCCGGAGCGGGTCCGGGGCGGCCCGGGCGGGGAGGGAGTGGCGGGGGACGAACCTCTTGCCGTGTCCATGCTCGAACTATACGCTCCGGTAAATTACCCAGAGGTAAATTACCGGAAGGTCATACCCCTATGCCGGACCGCATCTCCCTCCCGCACGGAGCCGACGCCGTCCCCGCTCGGTCCTGGTGGGGCTGGGGCGACCCGGGTCAGGCCCTGCCGGACGCCGAGTGCGCCGAGCTCGCGGCGCTGGTCCCCGGGGCCGCCGGAACCGCGCTGCCCGTCCCCTCCATCGCCTCCCTGGAACTGCCGCCCGTCCGCGTGAGCGCACCCCGTACGCTCGCCCACCTCGTCTCCGGCGCTCCGGCCGTTCGTGCGGGCCATACCTACGGCAAGGCCTTCCGTGACGTCGTCCGCGCGCTCCGGGGCGACCTGGCGGCAGCACCGGACCTCGTCGCCTTCCCCCGGGAGGAGCGGGACGTGGTGGACCTCCTCGACTGGGCGTCCGGGGCCGATGTCGCCGTGATCCCCTACGGTGCGGGCAGTTCGGTGGTCGGCGGGGTCGAGTACCGCGCCGGCTCCCATTCCGGCGTCCTGTCGATGGACCTCTCGGGGATGGGCCGGGTGCTGGAGATCGACCGGGTGAGCCGGTCGGCGCGGATCCAGGCGGGAGCCCTCGGACCGGTCCTGGAGGCGCAGTTGAGGCCGCACGGGCTGACGTTGCGCCACTTCCCGCAGAGCTTCGCGTTCTCGACCCTCGGCGGCTGGCTCGCCACCCGGGCGGGCGGGCACTACGCCACCCTCCACACCCACATCGACGATCTCACCGCCGCCCTGCGCGTGGTCACGCCCGCCGGGGTGAGCGAGTCGCTGCGGCTGCCCGGGTCGGGGGCCGGGCCGTCCCCCGACCGGCTCTTCCTCGGTTCGGAGGGCACCCTCGGGATCATCACCGAGGCGTGGATGCGGCTCCAGGACCGCCCCGCCCACAAGGCGTCGGCCTCGGTGGTGTTCGACCGCTTTCCCGCCGCGGTGGACGCCGTCCGGGCCATCGCGCAGTCGGGCCTGCATCCGGCCAACTGCCGTCTGCTCGACCCGGGCGAGGCCGCGCTGTCGGGGGTGGCGGGCGGAGGCGGAAGCGTCCTGGTGCTGGGCGTCGAGTCGGCCCACCGTCCGGTGGACGGCCGGCTCGCCGAACTCGTCGCCCTGGCCCGCGATCACGGCGGCTCCCCCGCCGAAAGCGCGCCCGCCGCGGGCGACTCGGCCGCGGAAACCTGGCGATCGGCGTTCCTGCGGATGCCGTACGTCCGGGACGGGCTGGCCCGGATGAGCGTGATCAGTGAGACGTTCGAGACGGCGTGCACCTGGGACAGGTTCCCGGAGCTGTACGAGGCGGTGCACCGGGACGTCGGGGCCGCCGTCCGGGCCGCGACCGGCGCCGAGCCGATCATCAACTGCCGTTTCACGCATGTGTACCCGGACGGTCCCGCCCCCTACTTCACGGTCATCGCCCCGGGCCGGCGAGGGTCGGAGGTCTCCATGTGGGACGCGGTCAAGGCGGCGGCGATGCGGACCCTCGGCGAGCACCGTGCGACCGTCACCCACCACCACGCGGTGGGGCGCGACCACCGCCCCGGGTACGACCGGCAGCGCCCGGAGCCGTTCGCGCTCGCCCTGCGCGCGGCCAAACAGGCCCTCGACCCGGCCGGGATCCTCAACCCGGGCGTGCTGTTCGACCCCGCGGGGTGACGGGCGGGTCCTCGCCCGGCGCCGGTGTCAGCGAGGACTCGATGCGGGCGAGCTGGTGGGCGAGGCCCGTCATCCACACCTCCAGGTCCACGGACAGGGGCGACGGCGGATCGCGGTCCGGGGCGCTCCGCGGTGTGGGTCCCGGCTGCTCCGCGGTGAGCAGCCGGGCGATCCGGTCGGTCCGGGCCACCAGGCGGGACGCGGTTTCCCGGGCCCAGGCCGCGGACGCGTCGGAGGCGCCGGAGGCGGGGCGGAGGCCGAAGCGCGGCAGCCACTGCGCGCCGAGGAGCATGTGGCTCGCCGCGATGAGCACGGCGTGCCAGTCCGCGCGGTCGCTCTCCCCGTCGACCGGTGTCTCGGCGCGGAACTGGGCGTACGCCGCCTCGGCGAGGCGCAGCCGGTGGACGCCCGGCAGGGTGTCCGGCGCGGTGCGGGAACCGCCCGGGGGCACGAGCAGCGCCTGTGCCGTGACCGGCACCAGTGGGGCGCACGTTCTCAGCAGCCCCGCCATGGCCCGGTGGACCTCCCGACGCGCCCCGGCCGGCCAGGCCAGGAGGCCGCACAGCAGCCCGATGACGCTGCCGGTGACGACGTCGATCATCCGCGCCTCCGACAGCCTCCAGGTGACCGGCGCGATCTGGGCGAACGCGGTGGCGACGACGAGCGTGAACAACGCCTGCGCATACGCGATGCCCAGCAGTGGCCCCAGGGCGAAAGCCGCCAGCATGACGGGGGCGAGGGGGGCGGCGTACACATCGGTGTGCCGGCCGAGCCCGATCACGAGCGCCCCGGCCACCAGAGCGCCCGCCGCGTTGCCCGCCACCGCGAGGCGGACCGCCCGCCAGGTCGCGCCCGCGGTCGTACGTCCCAGGGTCAGGACGGCGAGGAGCACCCAGAATCCGTGGGCGAGGTCGAGGGAGCCGGCCACCGCCCGGGCCGCGGCGAGGCCGAGCGCGGTCCGTACGGCGTTCTGGAACAGCACGGACCGGAACGTGACGTTGCCGAGGACGCGCCGGGCCCACAGCCTCGGCGTGGACAGCTCGGCGTACCAGAACACCTCGCGCGGGGCGGCGGGCTCGGTGGGTCCCCCGTGGGTGGCGATGTCGACGGTGATCTCCACCATCCGCGCCGATTCGGCGAGCGCCAGCACCCGGGACTGCCGTCGCAGCACGTCGACGGGGAGCCGCTCACCGGGCGGCCCGGAGGCCAGTCGCACCCGGTCGGCCTGGAAGGCCCGCATCGCTTCCTCCAGCGCGCCGGCGGGCGGCGGGCGGCCGCCGGTGCGCAGAAACCGGGCGCAGGCGGTGCACAGCTCCGCGACCCGGCCGAGGAGCGCGGCGGTCTCGGGGTCGGCCGGGGCGGGCGGGGCTTCTGCGAGGATGGCCAGCTGGTCGAGGAGTCTGCGGGCGGAGCGGCCGGCCTGTTCCAGTGCGCGGTCGGTGCGCCCGGCGCCGGCGGGCCGTTCAGCCGGGGGTACGTCCGCGAGGCGCAGGGTCGATCCGGCGTCCCGCAGCCGCTGCGGTGGTGCGCCTGCGGGGGCGGCCCCGCGCGCCGCCTCGTCGAGGGCGGCGGCCAGCCGTTCCCGGTAGGAGGGTGCGGCCGGATCGGGCAGCAGGATCTCGCACGCGGCGAGGAGCAGGGCGCCGGCCGTGAGCCCCGCCAGCCGCTCCACGAGCGTGTCGGGGGCGTAGGGCGGGAAGCAGGCGAGGATGTAGAAGAGTTGGAGGCCGGGGGCGATGCCGGCCGGGCGGGGGCCGGCCACGGCCGTGAAGGCCAGCAGGAATCCGATGACGAGCATGCCGCCGACGGCGGCCCAGGTGTCGACGGCGAGCAGGGTTCCCAGGGTCGCGAGGACCAGTGCCGGGGGCAGCGCCCGGAGCATGACGGAGGACCGTTGGGGGCCGGAGCCGGGGACCACGGAGAGCAGCCCCATGGCGATGGGCGCGAAGAGCGCGTACAGGGCGGCGACCGGGAGCCCGGCTCCGTACAGCAGGGGGTAGAAGCCCACGCTCGCCGCGACGGTGACCCGGACGGCCCGGCGGAGGACCGTCGCCCGCTGCGGCCGGGCGATCACCTTGCCGCCCCCTCCGGGCGCGGCTCGGGGCTGGTGCTCCGCGAGGTCCCGGCCGGGAGGAGCCGCTGTGCGCCCATCCGGCACGCTCCTCTCGTGGGGCCGAGCCCTCCGGTGCGGCGGCCCGATCCGGCCGCCTTCCGCCATTGTCGGCCGGATCGGGCTGCCCGCGCGCGACGAAGGCGTCCGGGGAGCATCCGAGGCGCTCGGGCCGGACGCCTTCGGTGCGGGGGCCGCTCGGGGGCGGCGCGCGTCAGATGGTCGCGGTGTCGATCACGAAGCGGTAGCGGACGTCGCTCGCGAGAACCCGCTCGTACGCCTCGTTGACCTGGTTCGCGTCGATCACCTCGATCTCGGCGCCGAGCCCGTGCACGGCGCAGAAGTCCAGCATCTCCTGGGTCTCCTTGATCCCGCCGATCGCCGAACCCGCGATCGACCGGTTGCCCAGGATCAGGGAGAAGAGGTTCAGCGAGATCGGCTCCTCGGGGGCGCCCACGTTGACGAGGGTGCCCTCGGTGCGCAGCAGGCCGAGGTAGGCGCCGAAGTCCAGCGGGGCCGAGACCGTGGAGAGGATGACGTCGAAGGTTCCGGCCAGTTCCTCGAAGGTCTTGGGGTCGCTGGTCGCGTAGTAGTGGTCGGCGCCCAGCTTGAGCCCGTCGTCCTTCTTCCGCAGGGACTGGGAGAGGACGGTGACCTCGGCGCCGAGCGCGTGCGCGATCTTGACGGCCATGTGGCCGAGGCCGCCGAGGCCGACGACGGCGACCTTCTTGCCGGGGCCCGCGCCCCAGCGCTTGAGCGGGGAGTAGGTGGTGATGCCCGCGCACAGGAGCGGCGCGGCCTCGTCGAGGGCGATGCCCTCGGGGATGGTGACGGCGAACTTCTCGGTGACGACGAGGTGCGTCGAGTAGCCGCCGTAGGTGGGCTCGCCACTGCGGTCGAGGGCGTTGTACGTCTGGGTGTTGCCCTCGGCGCAGTGCTGCTCGCGGCCCATCAGGCAGGCGTCGCACTGTCCGCAGGAGTCGACCATGCAGCCGACGCCGACGCGGTCGCCGACCTTGAACCGGGTGACGCCGGAGCCGGTCTCGGCGACGATCCCGGCGATCTCGTGGCCGGGCACCATCGGGAAGATGCCCTCGCCCCAGCCGTCGCGGGCCTGGTGGATGTCGGAGTGGCAGATGCCGGCGAACTTGATGTCGATCAGGATGTCGAACTCGCCCACCGGACGACGCTCGATCGTGGTGCGCTCCAGCGGGGCCTTGGCACGGGGAGCGGCGTAGGCGGCAACGGTGGTCATGCCGGAGGTTCTCCTCTGGGTGATGCGGTAGGAACGTGTCCCAGCCTCACTCCGTGTCCGGTGTTTACCCAGGCCACCGCTTTGCCTACGTCCAGTGGTCCTACTACTGACGGGGACAGGCTGACCCGCCTACGACCACGCGGGGCAGGAATAATGGAACCCATGGACGATCAGCCGGAGGCCGCCGCACCCGAGCCGCTGGACCGGCGTGCGGAGCTCAGCGAGTTCCTGCGCACCCGCAGGGCCAGGCTTCAGCCGCAGGACGTGGGACTGCCGGAGTTCGGCCGGGCCCGTCGGGTGCCGGGGCTTCGCCGGGAGGAGCTGGCGCAGCTGGCCGGGGTGTCGGTGGCGTACTACACGCGTCTGGAGCAGGGCAACGGGCGCAATGTGTCGGCCGAGGTGCTGGACGCGATCGCGCGTGCGCTGCGGCTCACCGACGCCGAGCACGCGCATCTGAACCATCTGGCGAGGCCGGCCCGGCACAAGAAGAAGCGCCGCCCGGCGAAGGTGCAGCGGGTGCGGACCGGGCTGCTGTATCTCCTCGACAGCATGGAGGGCATTCCCGCGTACGTGGCCGGGGCGCGGTCCGACATCCTCGCCTGGAATCCGATGGCGGCGGCGGTGTTCGGCGACTGGGCCGCGCTGCCGGCGGCCGAGCGGAACTGGGCTCGCCTGGTGTTCCTCTCCCCCGCCTACCGGGACCTGTTCCTGAACTGGGACTCCAAGGCCTCGGACATGGTCAGCTATCTCCGGCTGTACGCGGGGTGCCACCCCGACGATCCGCAGTTGTCGGCCCTGGTGGGCGAACTCTCGCTCAAGAGCGAGGAGTTCCGCCGGCTGTGGGCCACGCACAACGTCAAGGAGAAGGGCCACGGCATCAAGCTGATCCGGCATCCGCTCGTCGGCGACCTGACCCTGTCGTACGAGACGCTGAATCTGCCGGACGACGAGGACCAGCAGTTGGTGACCTACCACGCGGAGCCGGGGTCGGAATCGGCCCAGGCCTTGCGCCTGCTGGCGAGCTGGGGCGCCGACGCGGGACGGGCGGATGTGATCAGTGGTGCGGGCCGGAGTCCGGACGACGAGCGGTGAGGACGAACTCCCGGACGCTACGGTCCGGCTGACGACTGGTCAGGTCGGCTCCGCAGTCAGCGCTGCCGTCTCCTCCGCCTCGCCGACCGCGGACGCAGCGAGTGCGGGGGCCAGGGTCGACGCCACCGCGCCCGTCCCGGCCGGGTCCAGGAGCGGCAGGGTCTTCGCGGCGGCGAGCCGGGGCAGCAGCAACTGCCAGAAACCGGTGAGCCGGTACGGGGACAGCCACTCGGTGTCGTGACGGCCGAGGACCTCGAATCCGGCCGTCACGGCGACGGTCGCGGCTGCCGCGTCCTCGCAGGCGATGTCGTCGGCGAGGGTTCCGGCGGCGGCCGCCTCTTCCAGCAACTCCCGCACGCGGTGGTGCCACTCCAACCGCAGGTCCGGGGCGGCGGCCCGCTCGCCGTCGCAGCTCAGCCGGAATCCGGCGCGACTCACGGGGTCCCCGCGCAGCAGTTCCACGAGGGCGTGCGAGGTGTCGACGAGTGCCTGCAGGGCGGTGTCCGTCCTGCGCCGGATCGCGGCGGACATGTCGCGCAGCCCCCGGGACGCCTCCGCCACCACGGCTTCCGCGACCGCGGCCTTGTTCTCGAAGTGAAAGTGCAGCGCCCCCGTGCTGACGCCCGCGCCGGAGCTGATCAGCGTCAGCCTGGCCTGGGCGTAACCGTGCTGTTCGAAGACGACGGCGGCGGAGCGGATCAGCGCCTGGCGGGTCCGGGTGGCGCGCTCCTGTTTGGTCATGGAGTTATCAAACCAACTTACCGGTTTCATTTCCAGGGAACGAGACAATGACCCATTCCCTGACCGGTCGGACAGTTCGGCAGTCGGGCATTCGGCGCGCTTTCGCCGAGCCGGGCAGCCGCTCCTATCCGGCCGCGAACGCGTCCGCGTGGTCGGCCGACCAGGTGCGGTACGTCCTGGCCCCGCGGCCCGTCAGCTCCTGGACCGTGGGCACGATGGCCGCCTTCGCGCCCGCCCGCTGTCGCTCCGCGCTCTCCAGGAAGGCTTCCGCGACGGGCCGCGGGTACTTCGCCAGCAGGGCCGCACGTGCGGCGTCCAGGCCCAGTTCCTCGAAGCGCAGCGGCCGCCCCAGCACCCGGGAGAGCTGAGCGGTCTGTTCCCGCGCGGTGATCGCCTCCGGGCCCGAGACGGCGTACGCCCTGCCCTCGTGGCCGGTGCCGGTGAGGACGGCGACGGCCACCGCGGCGACGTCGCGGGGGTCGATGCACGCGACCGGGGCGTCGCCGTACAGGGCGCGCACCACTCCCGCCGAGCGGATGCCGGGCGCCCAGGACAGCGTGTTGGACATGAACGTCCTGGGGCGGACGAAGGTCCAGGCGATCCCCGACTCCCTGATCGCCTCTTCGTTCTCCCGCTGACGCCGGGTGATGAAGTCGTCGGCTCCCGGTTCCTCCACCGCCATCATGGAGAGCTTGACCAGGTGGCGGACGCCCGCCGCGTGGGCCGCCCCGGCGACCCGCTCGTCGTCGGGCTCCGTGGGGCTGTTCGTCACCAGGAACAGCGAGTTGACGCCCCGCAGGGCCCGGTCGAGGGCGGGACGGTCCCCGTACGCCCCCTCGACGACCTCGACCCCGTCCCCGCGTACCGTCACGCGGTCCGGGCGGCGGGCGAGAATCCGTACGGGACCGGCGGCCGCCAGCAGTGCGGCGACCTCGCGGCCCACCGCTCCGGTCGCCCCCGTCACGAGAATCACTGGGAAAGACCTCTCAGCCGTCGGCCCGGGGACCGGACAGGAGTGTGGAGAAGACCGGTTCGCCGTCCTGCTGACCTGTCACCCGGACCGTCACCGTGTCCTCGGCCTCTTCCGGCTGGATCACCGCGCTGATCCAGCAAGGGCTGCCGAACTCGGCGTACCGGTGGAACCGGGTGCTCGCCTCCGCCGGAACGATGCCGCCGGGCCCCGCCGCGAGGCAGGCCGCCTGACGGGCCGCCTCCAGCAGCAGCATGCCCGGCACATGGTCGTTGGGGCGCTGGAACAGCGTCGGGTGCCGGGTGTCCACGCGCAGCTCCCAGACGCCTTCGCGGCCGGTGTCCGAGAGCACCACGTCCTCGGTCCTGCTCCGGCCCGCGCGGGCGGCGTCGACCGGCGCCGCCTCCGGTATGGATATCCCCTCGGCGGGGGCGTCGCCGCGCATCCGCCGGTACACCTTGGGGTTCGTGAAGCGGGTCGCGCCCATGCCCGTGGCCGCCAGCTCCCCGCCCCGGTGCACCGCCCAGCCCACACGCCCCTGCACGGGCAGCCCGCTCCGCCACTTCAGGTCGGAGCAGAACACCTCCACGTCTATCTCGGTGGGAGCTCCGCCGACGCCCAAGTGGTCCTGGTGGCACACGTAGTCCAGGTCCGCCATCAGGAAGTGGTAGCCGAGCGGAACGCCGTACCCGGCGTGGAAGGCGAGCATGGCCGCCTGCCGCATCGCTTCGGCGACCAGCAGCGGATCGTGCCGGTCGCCACCCACCGGAGCGAAGAACGGATGATCGTGCGGCAGGACCGCCGCCACCGAGAACCGATCGTGCGCCAGACGGACCCAGTTGCGGGGAAACGCGTCCTCCGGCCTGGTCCGGTGCACCATGTCGATCCCCACGGGATGCACCATGTCGGCCTCCGAATCCATTGCCGGCACCGAGTCGATCAGGGCTGCTGCTTCGGGCATAACTCCCCCCAGGGGTCATGTGATGGCGAGCCGTTTCTGCGATGCACGTGCACTGATAAGATACAGACTCAGCGGTTTTTTTTCTATCCCCGGCAGGGTCGCCCCTCCCCACACCGTCCCGGCCGTTTCCCGGGCCATCCGGCCCAGCAAAGGAGACAGGATGGCCAAGCAGGACCGGGCGATCCGCACCCGCCAGGCAATCCTGATGGCAGCGGCGCAGGCTTTCGAGAAATACGGTTATCAAGCCGCGACGATCACCGAAATACTCAAAAGCGCCGACGTGACGAAAGGCGCTCTCTATTTTCATTTTCCGTCCAAGGAAGATCTCGCGCTCGGTGTTCTCCATGCCCAGGAGCCGCCGCAGACCGTTCCGGAGCAGTCACTCAAACTCCAGGAACTCATCGATCTGGGGATGCTGTTCAGCCACCGCCTGCAGACCAGTCTCCTCGCCCGCGCGGGGGTGCGCCTCTCCATGGACCAGCAGGCCCAGGGCCTCGACCGCAGCGGCCCTTTCCTCCGCTGGCAGGAAGCCACCCACCACCTCCTCGCGCAGGCCAAACACAACGGTGAGCTGCTCCCCCACGTCAACCCCACCGAGACGGCCGACCTGTACGTGGCCGCCTTCACGGGCACCCAGGCCGTATCCCAGACTCTCACCAACTACCAGGACCTGCAGCGCCGCCACATCACGCTCCAGCAGCACATCCTCCCCAGCATCGCCGCGCCCTCGATCCTCACCGCCCTCGATCTGACGCCCGCGCGCGCCGAACGCCTCGGCCGCCTGACTCCGGAGGACTGAACCGGCCGGGGCGCCTGTGCGCTCCTCATGGCCGCCCCGCCGCGAGGACCGCGCCACGGAACGTCCGCCGGTAGGCCAGTGGAGTGACGCCGATCGCGGCGTGCAGATGCTGGCGCAGTGAGGCGCCGGTGGAGAACCCGACCTCGCCCGCGATCTCGTCCACCGCCAGGTCCGTGGACTCCAGGAGGTGCCGGGCCCGGTCGACCCGCTGCTGGACGATCCACCGGCCCGGACTCATGCCAACCTCCTCGTTGAAGCGTCGGACGAAGGTGCGCCGGCTCATCCGGGCGTGCTCGGCGAGGCTCGCCAGGCTCAGCGGCTCCTGGAGGTTGCGCAGCGCCCAGTCGCGGGTCGCGGCGGTGTCGTTCGCCGCCGGAGCGGGCACCGGCTGCTCGATGTACTGGGCCTGTCCTCCGTCGCGCCAGGGAGGTACGACGCAGAGCCGGGCGACCCGGTTGGCGATCTCGCTGCCGTGGTCCGCGCGGACGAGGTGCAGGCAGACATCGACGCCGGAGGCCGCTCCGGCCGAGGTCAGGACGCCCCCGTCGTCGATGAAGAGGACGTCCGGGTCGAGCCGCACCTGGGGGTACCAGGACCGGAAGAGCTCCGCGAGCGCCCAGTGGGTGGTGGCCCGTCGGCCGTCCAGCAGTCCGGCCGAGGCGAGGAGGAAGGCGCCGGTGCAGATGGAGACGATGCGGGTGCCGGGGCGTACGGCCGCGAGCGCGGCGAGGGCGTCCGCAGGCGCCTCCCGGGTGAGGAGAGAGGTGTCGAAGGGCGGGATGACGAGGGTGTCCGCCGTCGCCAGCACCTCGGGACCGTGCTCGACGGTGATCGAGAAATCGGCGTTGGTGCGCACCGGGCGGCCGTCGACCGTGCAGGTCACGACGGAGTAGCGGCCGTCGGCCGCGCCGAGGACCCGGTTGGGGATGCCGAGCTCGAAGGGATACACCCCGTCGAGGGCGAGTACGGCGACGCGGTGGACGTTTCCCATGGCACGATCCTGTCGAAAGATGGCAATCATGCCATGGTACGCCGGGCGGACAGGAGTGAGGCTGGACGCATGACGAAGAACGAGAGCATGCGCGCCATCAGCCAGAGCGTCTACGGAGGTCCCGAGGTACTGGAGGAGGTCCGGCTTCCCCGGCCCGTCGCGGGACCGAGTCAGATCACGGTCGCCGTCCGGGCGGCCGGAGTGAACCCCACGGACTGGAAGCACCGGGGTCAGGGGATGTTGCTGGACCGGCTGCCGCTGGTCCTGGGCTGGGACGTGTCCGGGGTCGTGGAGTCGGTGGGCTTCGGGGTGACCCTCTTCAAGCCGGGCGACGAGGTGTTCGGCATGCTGCCCTACCCGTACGGTGTCGGCTCCCACGCCGAGTTCGCGGTCGGCCCGGCCCGCGCCTTCGCCCACAAGCCGGAGGGCGTCGACCACGTCCAGGCGGCCGCCGTCCCGCTCGCCGCGCTCACCGCCCGACAGGCGCTGGTCGACACGGCGGACGTGCGCCCCGGGCAGCGGGTGCTGATCCACGCCGCCGCCGGCGGGGTGGGCCACCTCGCCGTACAGATCGCCAAGTCGCTGGGGGCGTACGTCATCGGCACCGCGAGCGCCGCCAAGCACGAATTCGTGCGCGGGCTCGGGGCGGACGAGGTCATCGACTACCGCACCGTGGACTTCGGGGACGCGGTGAGCGACGTCGACATGGTGCTCGACCCGCTCTCGGGCGAGACCCGGGCGCGTTCGCTCGATGTCCTGCGCCCGGGAGGCACGCTCGTGTCGCTGCTGCCGGGCGGCGACCCGGCCGAGGCGGCGAAGGCCGCCGCGCGGGAGATCCGGGTGGAGAACCTGCTGGTCGAGGCGGATCACGCGGGCATGACGGCCATCGCCGATCTGATCCGGGCCGGCGAGCTGCGCGCCCATGTCGAGGCGTCCTTCCCGCTCGCCGAGGCGGCGAAGGCGCACGCGCTGGGCGAGACGGGCCGCACCACCGGCAAGCTCGTCCTCGTGGTGTCGTAGACCGCGGGGCGCCCCGGCGCCTCCTCCCCGGGCGGAAGAGGCGCCGGGCATTCAGGCGCCCAGCAACAGTTTCGTACCCAGGCCGATCATCATCACGGCGACCAGGCCGTCCAGCACCCGCCATGCGGAGGGCCGGGCGAGGACTCCGCTCAGCAGCCGGGCGCCGAACCCGAGGGTCACGAACCAGCACAGGCTGGCGAGGATCGCGCCGAGGCCGAAGGTCCAGCGCAAGGGGCCCTGGTCGGCGGCGACGGACCCGAGCAGGAACACGGTGTCGAGGTACACGTGGGGGTTGAGCCAGGTCATCGCCAGGCAGGTCAGCACGACGCCCCGGCGCGACGGGGCCGGGGCGTCCGCCGCGTGCAGGGCGGACGGGCGCAGCACCCGGCGGGCGGCGAGCAGTCCGTAGGCGATCAGGAACAGGCCGCCGAGCAGGCCCACGACGGTGAGCGCGGAGGGCCAGGCGACGACGACCGCGCCGACGCCGGCGACGCCCAGCGTGATGAGCACCATGTCGGACAGGGCGCAGATGCCGACCACAGCGAGGACGCCGTCCCGGCGGACGCCCTGGCGCAGCACCAGGGCGTTCTGGGCGCCGATGGCGACGATGAGGGAGAGGCCGGTACCGAATCCGGCGGCCGCGGTGGTCAGGGCGTTCGTCATGCGGCCGACGCTACGGAGCACGACAACGCGGCGTCCAGCTAAAGATTCTTACGTATCATTAGCATCCATGATGTCCGAGCTTCCTCTCGATCAGGTGCGCACGCTGCTGGCCGTGGTCGACGAAGGCACTTTCGACGCGGCGGCGAACGTGCTGCGGCTGACACCGTCGGCGGTCAGCCAGCGGGTGAAGGCGCTGGAGCAGCGCACGGGCCGGGTGCTGCTGATGCGGACGAAGCCGGTGCGGCCCACCGAGTCCGGTGAGGTGGTGGTGCGTTTCGCCCGCCAGCTGTCCCGGCTGGAGCGCGACGCGCAGACGGCGCTCGGGATGTCCGGGCCGGGCGAGCCGACGCCCTTGTCGATCGCGGTGAACTCGGACTCCCTGGCGACCTGGTTCCTGCCCGCCCTGCGGCGCGTACCGCAGGAGCTGGACCTCGCCTACGAACTGCGCAGGGAGGACCAGGACCATACGGCCGCCCTGCTGCGGGAGGGGCTGGTGATGGCCGCGGTGACGTCGTCGCCGGAGGCGGTGACGGGGTGCTCGGTGCGCAGGCTCGGCCGGATGCGGTATCTGCCGGTCGCCGAACCCGCTTTCGCCGACCGGTGGCTGGGGCGGCGGGCGGGCGCCGATGTGCGCGAGCTGATCGAGGACGCCCCGGTGGTCGGCTTCGACCGGCGCGACGACCTGCAGGACTCCTTCGTGCGCCGGCTCGTCCCCGGGGCCCGGGCGAGTTCCCGGCGTCATCTGGTGCCCAGCTCGGAGGGGTTCGCGAGCGCCGTGGCGGCGGGCATGGGCTGGGGCATGGTGCCCGACGTCCAGGCGGAGCCGTTGCTGCGCGAGGGCCGGCTGGTGCTGCTCACTCCGGACCACACCGTGGACGTACCGCTGCACTGGCAGCAGTGGAAGCTGGACTCGCCCGCCCTGGCGACGGTGGCCGAGGCGGTGGCGGCGGAGGCCGCCGAGACACTCGCGGAAGGACGGCCGATTGCCCCTCGACCCCTTCGAGGTTAGGTTTACCTAACCCAACAGGGAGGTGCGGAACATGACGGATGGTCAGGGTCAGGAGCCCCGCAACAACGAGGACGCGCCGGTGGATTGGCAGGCGCGCGGGGCCTTGTCACGGCTCGTGCTCGGTCAGATGGCCACGCAGGCGCTGGGCGCGGCGGTGCGGTTCGACGTCTTCGACCGGATCGGGTCGGGCACGCTGAGCGCCGACGCGCTCGCCGAATTCCTCGGCACCCATCCGCAGGCCACGCTGCGTCTGCTGCGCGCCCTGGCCGGACTCCAACTGCTGTCCGAGACGGAACCGGGCCTCTTCAGGACAACCGCGGCGGGCGACTTCCTGCGCACCGGCACGGCCGGCTCGATGGCCGCGATGGCCCGGATGTTCACCGATCCGGTCATGCTGCGGGGCTGGGACCTGCTCGACGAGAGCGTGCGCACGGGCCGGACCACGTTCAACACAGTGTTCGGAACCGACTTCTTCGGCCACCTCAAGCAGCACCCCGAACTGTCCGCCGCGTTCAACGAGGCGATGAGCCAGGGCACCCGGCTGACCGCCGCCACCGTGCCGCACCACTTCGACTTCGGACGCTTCAGCACCCTGGTGGACATCGGCGGCGGCGACGGCACCCTGCTGGCCTCGGTCCTGCGGGAGCACCCGAAGCTCCGGGGTGTCCTGTTCGACACGGCCGAGGGGCTCGCGCAGGCGCCGCGGCGGCTGGCCGACGAGGGCCTGGCCGAGCGCGTCGCCCTGGAGACCGGCGACTTCTTCGCCTCGGCCCCGGCCGGCGGCGATCTCTATCTGCTGAAGAGCATCATCCACGACTGGGACGACGAGAGGTGTGCGACGATCCTGCGGCACATCCGGGACGTCATTCCCGCCCACGGCTCCCTGCTGATCGTCGAGCCGGTGCTGCCCGCCACCGTGCCGGCGGACCCGCCGGGGGGTGTCTACCTCACCGATCTCAACATGCTGGTCAATGTCGGCGGCCGGGAACGGACCGCGGACGATTTCGCGTCTCTGTGCACGGCGGGCGGCTTCGTCCTGCGCGGCGTGACGCCGCTGCCCGCGCCGAACATCTTCCAGATCATCGAGGCCTCGCCGGCCTGACGGGCCACCGCGAAGGTCCGAAGTCCTCGCACAGGAGTACCTATGCCCCACCCCGCCGTACGTCCTCCGCTCCGCCGCAGGCGGGTCCTCGCCGCGCTGGCCGGCGGGATCGCGGTCGCGGCGGGGGCGGGGCTGCTCCTGTCCCACGCCGCCGCCACCGACTCCCCGGACACGGCCGCCGAGGCCGCGCCGGAGGTCGTGCCGCCCGCGGCGAACGCGGCCTTCGACTATCAGATCGGCGGCGCGTACACCCCGCCCGCCGGGGTCGAGGCCGTCTCCCGGGACCGGGGCTCCCGGCCCGCCGAGGGTCTCTACAACGTCTGCTACGTCAACGCCTTCCAGACCCAGCCCGACGCCCTCGACCGGTGGGAGAAGGACAATCCGGATCTGCTGCTGCGCGATGCCGACGGCGACCTGGTCAACGACGAGGCGTGGGGCGAGGCGCTGCTCGACACCTCGACCGCGGGCAAGCGCACCCGGCTGGCAAGGATCGTCGGTGACTGGATCGACGGCTGCGCGGAGTCCGGTTTCCAGGCGGTGGAGCCGGACAACCTCGATTCCTACGAACGTTCCGACGGTCTGCTGACCCGGGCGGACAACGCGGCGTTCGCGAAGCTCCTGGCCGGCCGCGCGCACGGGGCCGGCCTGGCGATCGGCCAGAAGAACACCACGGACCTGCTGGGTCAGCGCGAGGAGATCGGGTTCGACTTCGCCGTCGCCGAGGAGTGCGGCCGCTACGACGAGTGCGCCGACTACGCCTCCGCGTACGACGACAAGGTCTTCGTCGTCGAGTACACCGCGGACGACTTCAGGGAGGCGTGTTCGTCCGTGGGCGCGAAGGTATCGGTGGTACGGCGGGATCTCGACGTCGTCCCGGCCGGGCGTCCCGGATACGTGTTCCGCGCCTGCTGAGCCTCCGTGCGGCGGCCGGGGCCCTTCGGATCACGCCGGGTGGGCGCAGACGGTGAAGACGCCGCCGTCGGGGTCTCTGATCACCGCTTCGCTCCCGTCGGCGGGCGAGTCCACCGGCGGGCCCACCGCTCCGCCCGCCGCGCGGGCGGCCTCGGTGACCTCTCCCAGGTCATCGACCCGGAAGCGGACGTGCCAGCGCGGGCGCAGCAGAGCGTCGGGGGACGCCGCGTCCCCGCCGCCACGCAGGGTGGCCACGGTGCGGCCGCCCTGCCGTACGACGACGGCGTCCTGCCGGTAGGCGTAGCCGACCTCGCAGCCGCCGGGTTCCTCGGAGGCCCAGCCGAACACCTCGGCGTAGAAGATCGCGGAGTCGAAGGCGTGGCTGGTGCGCAGTTCCAGGGAGGCCGGCGCGCTGTCGCGGCCGAACGACCAGGGTGGGGTCCGGCCCTCCCAGAAGCCGAACGCGGCCCCCTCCCGGTCGGCGGCCATGGCCCCGCGTCCGGGCCCGATCCGGATCGGGCCGACGGCGATGGTGCCGCCGCGTTCCCGGACCCGGGCCGCGGCGGTGTCGACGTCCTGGACGGCGAAGTAGGGGGTCCAGGAGACGACCGTGGGCAGTCCGGGGGCGATCTGTCCGATCCCGGCGACGGGCAGGGCGCCGACGTGGGCGACCGAGAAGCCCTCGCCGAGGGTGCCGGAGCGGAAGGTCCAGCCGAGAACGGTCCCGTAGAACTCCTCGGCGGATCGCAGGTCCCGGGTCATGAGGCTGACCCAGCACGGGATCCCGGGCACCGGAGTGCTCTGTTCTGCCTCGGTCATCGGGATCCGTCTCCTCGCCCCCGGTGGTGACCCGGCGAACGCCGACGGCGGTCCGGCCGGGTGGGCCTGCTGGTCACCGGCCGTTCTCGGACCGGTACGCTCCGTGGTGTCGTACGCCCTCGGAGCAACACGCCTCCATACCTACGCCGCCCCGGGCGCCGCCGCCACCCGGGACGCGTCCCGGGACGGGCGGGGTGCCCGCCGCCGCCCGTCCGAGGCGGGAGAGTGTCCTGTCGGTGCCCGGTGACAGACTGCGCGCATGACCCTTTCGCAGCCGAAGGCTGATCTCCAGCGTTATCTGCAATCCGCTCGCGACGCCCTGTTGTGGAAGCTCGAAGGGCTCTCGGAGTACGACGTCCGCCGCCCTCTGACGCCAACCGGTACGAACATCCTCGGGCTGGTCAAGCATGCCGCCGGGGTGGAGCTGGGCTACTTCGGCGACACGTTCGGGCGGCCCTTCGGCGAGGTGGTGCCCGCCTTCGAGGACGACGCCGAGGCGAACCAGGACATGTGGGCGACCGCCGACGAGTCCCGTGCGGACATCCTCGCACTGCACCAACGGGTGACCGAGCACGCGGACGCGACGATCGCCGAGCTGCCCCTCGACGCGGTGGGCCGGGTCCCGTGGTGGCCGGACGACCGGAGCCGGGTGACGCTGCACCAGATCCTGGTCCATGTGATCTCCGACCTCCAGCGGCATGCGGGGCATGCCGACATCGTGCGGGAGCTCGTCGACGGGGCGGTCGGGCTGCGCTCCGGCAACGAGAACATGCCGCCGGGCGACCGCGCCTGGTGGGAGGGCTACCGGCAGCGCCTGGAGCAGGCGGCCCGCGACGCGAGGTAGCCGCTCTCCCGGTCGCGTGGCGCGCTGCGGCGTGGCGCGTTCAGCGTCCGGTGAGCGCCGCGGGTTCACCGAGGTGGTGCGCCGCGGTGCGCCAGGCGGCGGTGACGGCTGCACGGGCGGTGGCGGTCGCCGCCTCCACCTCCGGCGGGAGGTGCAGCGGGGAGCCGAGGTGGACGTGGAGGCGGGGGCGGCGGGCCGGGGCGGTGAGGAGCCCGGAGATCTGCTTGACGCACCGGCCCGAGGTCACCCGGCGGGCGCCTGCCTGACCGAGCGGCACGACGGGCGCTCCGGAGGCGTGCGCGAGGCGGGCGAGACCGCTGCGGAAGCTCTCCGGCGGGGCCTCTGCCGCGTCCAGGCGGCAGGGCAGCCGTCCTTCGCCGTAGATGAGGAGATGGCGGCCGTCCCTGAGTGCGACGGCGGCCGCGTCGAGGGCGCCGGCCGCCCGGTGGGTGTTGCGGTGCACCGGCACGTGGCCGCCCTGTTCCAGGAGGCGGCCGAGGACCGGGATGCGCCACAGGCCCGCGGTGGCCATGACGACGGGTTCGACGCCCAGGCGCAGCAGTGCGGCGAGGACGATGCCCGGGTCGGCCAGGGAGGTGTGGTTGGCGACGATGATGCTGCCGGCGGCGGGGGCCGTGGCGTGGTCGGAGGTGACGGTGAGACGTCCGAGCGAGGGGACGACGGTGGCGGCGATGCGGCTGAGCACGGTTCTCCCTGGTTCCGGCGGGCGCGGCCGTCCCGGTGGACGGCGGTGCGGTGCCGGGCCTGCCCTTCCCGGCTTCGCCCGCCACGCCTTCATCGTCGTGGCGGGCGGGGCCGGGGGCCTGAGTGCGGATACTCAGGACTCCTGGGGCGATCGCCCCCGCAGCGCGTGAGCCGGGGCGCCCCGGCTCAGACGGCCAGCCACACCGCCGTGTCCCTTGGCAGCCGGCCGTCGGAGTCCAGGGGGCCGCTGCTGAGCAGGACCTCGGTGTGGGCGGGGAGCTGTGCGGGGTGCTCGGCGAGGTTGACCGCGCAGACCAACTGCTCGCCCCGGGCGAACAGGAGGAGGCCGGGCTCCTCGCTCAGCCAGCGCAGCGGTTCGGTGTGCAGTGCGGTCAGGGAACGCCGTTGCCGCAGGGCTTCGCGGTAGAGGGCCAGCATGGAGCCGGGGTCGCGCTCCTGGAGGTCGGCCGCGCGGGACGGCCAGTCCGCGGGCAGCGGAAGCCAGGGTTCCACGGTGGAGCCGAAGCCGGCGAAGGGTTCGCCGGCCGCCCAGGGCAGCGGGGTGCGGCAGCCGTCGCGGCCGGGGGCCCGCCCCTGGGAGCGGAAGTACATGGGGTCCTGAATGCGGTCCAGCGGTACGTCGGCCTCGGGGAGGCCCAGTTCCTCGCCCTGGTAGAGGTAGACCGAGCCGGGCAGGGCGAGCGAGAGAAGGGCGGCGGCGCGGGCGCGGCGGGTGCCCAGTTCCAGGTCGCTGGGGACGCCGAACGCCTTGGCCGTGAAGGCGAATCCGGTGTCCTCGCGGCCGTAGCGGGTGACGGTGCGGGTGATGTCGTGGTTGCAGAGGACCCAGGTGGCGGGGGCGCCGACGGGGGCGTGTTCGGCGAGGGTGTCGTCGATGGCTCTGCGCAGCAGTCCCGCGTCCCAGGGGCAGCTGAGGAAGGTGAAGTTGAAGGCGGTGTGCAGTTCGTCGGGGCGGAGGTAGCGGGCGAAGCGCTCCGCGTCGGGGAGCCAGACCTCGCCGACGAAGATGCCGCCGAACTCGTCCGCGATGGCGCGCCAGCTCCGGTAGATGTCGTGCAGCTCGCCCCGGTCGACGTACGGGTGGGGCCCCTGGTGTCCTTCGAGGTCGGGAAGGGCCGGGTCCTTGGCGACGAGGGCGGCGGAGTCGATGCGCACCCCGGCGACGCCTCTCTCGAACCAGAAGCGCAGGACGTCCTCGTGTTCCTGGCGTACGGCGGGGTGCGCCCAGTTGAGGTCGGGCTGTTCGGTGGCGAAGAGGTGGAGGTACCACTCGCCGTCCTCGACGCGGGTCCAGGGCACTCCCCCGAACTCGCTCTCCCAGTCGTTGGGGGGCAGTTCGCCGTGTGCGCCGCGGCCGGGGCGGAAGTGGAAGAGTTCGCGCTCCGGGCTGCCGGGACCGGCGGCGAGTGCCGCCTGGAACCAGACGTGCTGGTCGGAAACGTGGTTCGGGACGATGTCGACGATGGTGCGGATCCCGGCCTCGCGGGCTTCGGCGATGAGCTTCTCGGCCTCGGCGAGGTTGCCGAAGGCGGGGTCGACGGCCCGGTAGTCGGCGACGTCGTATCCGCCGTCCGCCATCGGGGACAGGTACCAGGGGGTGAGCCAGAGCGCGTCGACGCCGAGTTCGGCCAGGTAGGGCAGCCGGGACCGTACGCCCGTCAGGTCGCCGGTGCCGTCCCCGTCGCCGTCGGCGAAGCTGCGGACGTAGACCTGGTAAATGACGGCCGAGCGCCACCAGTCGTCGGCGGCGAGCTGGCTGCCTTCCATAAGGCGGGTTCCTTTCGGGCGGGCGCGGTCGCCGGCGGGGTGGGCCGGTCCGCGCGACAGGGAGGAGCGAGGGAGCTGGGGAGGGTCTGACGCCGCCGCCCCGGAGCGGGGTGGGAAGGCCGGGGACGGCGGCGGGTCCTGGGTGGCTGGGCCACCGGGGTGGCGTGGGTCAGCCCTTGGTGCTGCCCGCGCTGATTCCGGCGATGATGTGCCGTTGGAAGACCAGGAACATCAGGACCATCGGGATGCTCGCGATGACCATGGCCCCGATCAGGACGGTCAGCGGGACGTTCTGGGAGAGCTGCACGAGAGCCACGCTGATCGGCTGTTTCCCGGTGTCGGAGAAGACCATCAGCGGCCAGAGGAAGTCCTGCCAGACGGCGACCAGCGCGAAGATCGACACGACGCCGAGGACGGGCCTCGGCAGGGGCAGGACGATGGACCAGAGGGTGCGCAGCTTGCCGGCCCCGTCGATCTCGGCGGCTTCCAGGACGTCGCGCGGGATCTGGTCGAAGAACCGTTTGAGCAGGTAGAGGTTGAAGGCGTTCGCGACGGCCGGCAGCCAGATGGCCAGCGGGTCGTTGAGCAGGTTGACGTGGATCAGCGGCATGTCGGCGATGGTGAGGTACTTCGGTACGACGAGGGCCTGCACCGGGACCATGAGGGTGGCGAGGGTGCCGCCGAGGATCACGTTGCCGAAGGCGGGCTTGAGCTTGGACAGAGCGTAGGCGGCGGCGGTGCAGAAGACGATCTGCAGCACCCAGGCGCCGGTCGCCTGGACGACCGTGTTCCACAGGTGGGTCGGGAGCCGCATCAGGTCCCAGGCGTCGGTGTAGCCGCTCACCTGCCACTGCTCGGGTACGAGGGTGGGCGGGGTGCGCACCACTTCCTCGGGCGGTTTCATCGCGCCCGTGACCATCCAGTAGACGGGGAAGAGGAACGCGAACGCGAAGAGCAGGACGACGAGGGTGAACACCGACCAGTACGTGACCTTGCCGCGGCGTCCGGCGAGCGCCAGCGGTGAGATGACGGTGCGTACGGAGCGGGCGGCCGGGGTCTCGCCGGTGCGCTTGGCGCGGACGGCGGACGCCTTGGCCACCGGGGGCGGAGCTGTCTGGGTCATGGCGGGCGACGCTCCTCTCAGTCGGTGCGGGTGAGTCGCAGATACAGGGCGGAGAACGCGCTGAGCACCAGGAGGAGCATCACGCTGAGGGCGGACGCGCCGCCGAAGTCGTTGTAGAGGAAGGCGTACTTGTAGATCAGGTAGAGCACGGTGACGGTGGAGTTCTCCGGGCCGCCGCCGGTGATGACGAAGGGTTCGGTGAACACCTGCATCGTCGCGATGACCTGGAGGAGCATCAGCATCAGGATGATGAAGCGGGTCTGCGGGATCGTGACGTGCCGGACGCGCTGCCAGACGGACGCTCCGTCGAGCCGCCTCGTACAGCTCGCCGGGTATGCCCTGGAGGGCGGCGAGGTAGATGAGGACGGTGCCGCCCATGTTGGCCCAGGTGGCGACGGCAACCAGCGAGACGAGCGCGGTGTCGGCGCCGTTGGTCCAGTTCGACGTCGGCAGGTGGAGGAAGCCGAGCACCTCGTTGGCCAGGCCCGCGCCCGGATCGTAGAACCACTTCCACAGCAGGGCGCTGACGACCGGCGGGATCATCACGGGGAGGTAGACGACGACCCGGAAGAACGCCTTGGCGTGCCGGAGTTCGTTGAGGACGAGCGCCATGACGAAGGGAATGGCGAACCCGATGACCAGGGCGAGCACGGTGAAGGTGAGTGTGTTGCGCCAGGCGGCCGTGAACTCCGGGTCCTGGAAGACCCGGGTGAAGTTCGCGGTGCCGACCCACTCGGGGTCGGAGCCGGGGGTGTACTTCTGGAACGCGATGATCACCGACCGGACCGCCGGGTACCACGAGAACAGGATGAAGCAGAGCAGCCCGCCGATCAGGAACCCGTACGCGGTGGCCTGGTCGGCGATCTTCCTGCGCAGCGGTCGCCGGGGCCCGCGGCCCGCCGGGTGCGCGTCCCCCGGGGGAGGCGTCGCACCGGCGGACCGCCCTCTCGCGGGCGCTGCGGGGTGGGAGGTGGTCTTCATGGCGTTCAGCCTCGGGCCAGGATTCCGTCGATCTTGGACTGGGCGTCCTTGAGCAGGGCGTCGATGTCCGCGTCCTTCTTCGTCAGGACGGCTGAGACGGCGCCGGCGGGGGCGCGGCTCCGCGAGGCCCGGACCGCCGCGAGTGCGGCGCGGGCGGCGTCGCGGGGCGGGCGTCGCGGGCGGCACGACAAGCAGGTTTCCCGCCCTTCGGCGGCCGGCTGGGAGCGCTCTCCACGCGGTTGCGTGGACCGCTCACCGAAGCACGGCCGCCGGGGCGATCGCGGCGGGTGGCCGGGGGGCCGCGGCGGTGAAGGGCCCGTCGTTCGGGGCCCGGCCTGCCGCGGCCTCACCCACGTCCATCGACGACGGCTCTTCAGCAAACCATCGCGTCGCGAACGCAAGAATATGGCAATAGTTGCAGGACGTTTATCGTCCCGTGATGGACTTGGCCGCCTTGGGGCGGCTGCCACCGGGTGGTTCCGGCGCGCTGCTAGCGGGCTGCGGCGGCTGCTCGTACGGTGCCGAAGTCGAGGGCGCGGTCGGCCTCGCGCAGGACTTCCTCGGCCACCCGGCGGACTTCGGCGGGCACATCGCCCTGCTCCTCCACGAGGCCGGCGTAGATCGGTGCTTCGGTGCTGTCTGCGGAACTCATACGGTTTGTTTCCCCGTCGGTCTGGTGCGGAACGCCTCCGCGGGTCTGCGGAGGCGGGGGCGAGTGTACGTGGTGGGCGACGGCGGTCGCGATTCCGTTCCGGCGCGCGGACCCCGCCGCACCTGCTGGAACCGCGTTCCCTACCGCCCTCCCGGCGGCGGGCGAGATCTCCGTCACGGCCTGCCGGGGTCCGTGCCGAGTTCGTACGCGGAAAAGCCGGCCCTGGCGGCGAGCGCGGTCAGCTCGTCGGTCCGGGCCGCCCGCAGACCGACCACCGGGTAGCAGTCGGAGTCGATGTCGAGGACGGCCAGAGCCGCACCGATCTCGCGGTAGTGGCGGCCGCACGCGTGCAGGAACTCGTCGGTCGGCAGGGTGGACGTGTCGGCCTCGAAGGGCACCCATGGATCCACGGAGGGCCGCGACTCCAGCTGCCGCAGCTGGGCCCGGATCTCCTGGGGGTCCTCCTTCCAGTCGAGCTCCGCGAGCAGACCGTGTGCGGCGAGCGCGTCGACGAGCGCGATCCAGGCGAGGTCGTCGACCGGTTCGTCGATGCCCCGATCGTCCAGCCGGTCCGCGAAGGCGCTCACGTAGTCGTGCGGGCTGTCGTGGGCGCGGAGCACCTCCTCGGCCACGTCGGGGTGCGCCGGGGCGAGCAGGGCGGCGATCTCGGCCAGGGAGGCGCGGACCGGGTCGGCGTCGTGGGGGTCGGGCATGGCGAGGTCTCCTCCGCGGCCGGGCGGCCGCCGGGTCGTCGGCAGTTCGGTCGGGTGATGTCGGCAGTGCTGTCGTAGGTCGGGGGGAGCCGGCCGGGGAACCGGTCGAGGGGGGCCGGTCGGGGGATCCGGTCGGGGAGAGCCGGTCGGGGCTCAGCCGCGGCGGCGTCGGGCCTCGGGCAGGGGGCGGTGGCCCTCGGTCCACTCGTTGACCCAGCCGCAGCCCGAGCAGGCGTACCGCCCGTCGAGGCCCGCGATCAGGGTGCCGCACCGCGCGCAACCGATGTAAGTGATCTCCGGATGCTCCGTGGCCGCCTCGTCCGGTGGGCGCCGCTCCGGGCGGGCCGGCCGGGATGAGGTCGACATGGTCAGGCGTCCGTTCCCGGGAGGTCCGATCCTGCCGCGTCGAGCAGGATCCGGGCGAGCTCGCGCGGCTGCGAGAACATCGGCCAGTGGCCGGTGTCCATGGTGACCAGTCGCCAGCGCTCGCTCGTCAGCAGCTCGGCCACCCCGGGGCTCGGCTCGGGCCAGTCGAGCAGGCACTTGACGTACGTCGCGGGCAGCAGTCCCAACGGACGTGCCAGGACGGCGGGCTCGGTGAGGGTGCCGCCGGGGTGGGGTGTCGAACCGCCGAGGAAGCGGGCGATCTGCTCGTCGGTGAGGCCCTGGTCCGCGCAGTCGGCGGCGGCCGGCGGCGGCCAGAAGCCCTCGTTGGCGGCGATCGCGGCCTCCACCCCGGCCCGGCCGTCGGGCCACCCGGAGACGAACGACTCGCCGTCGGCCGGGACGCCTGAATCCACGAAGACCACGCGGGCCAGCCGGTCGCCGATCCGCTCGGCCGCCTGCCCGACGGGAATGCCCGCGTAGCTGTGTCCGACGAGCACCACGTCGCGCAGGCCGAGGCGCTCGACCTCGTCGACGATGTCCTGGACGTGTGTCCCCGGCCCGGCGGGCACCCCCCGCTTGTCGGCGAGCCCCGAGAGGGTCAGCGGGTGGACTCCATGACCGGCAGCGCGCAGGTCGGGCTCCACGTCGCGCCACGCCCACGAACCGAGCCACGCCCCTGCCACGAGTACGAATTGCGTCATGCCCGCAACGTAGCGCAGGGGTATGACAGCGCCTCTCCGTACGCGTGACGGGGCCGAGAGCCCGGGGTTCGGCGGGCCGTTCCCGGCGCCCGAGGCACTGCCGCGGCCGCCTCCACACCTTTCGAACGACGCCGCTCACCGATCGAAAGAGATGCATTGTCGGCCGTTTCTGACTGCTTTTCGCTATGAACGGAGGCGGTGGGCCCTGGCGAGGCAGGATGTCCCCGTGATGGGCAACCTTCCCGTCGTGACGACCAGTTTCGTGGGCCGCACCAGCGAACTGGTCAGCATCGAACGGGCACTTCGAGATCATCGGCTGGTCACGCTGACCGGCAGCGGCGGGGTCGGCAAGAGCCGGCTGGCCCTGCGCACCGCCGAGCGTGCCCGGGGCCGGTACGCCGACGGCGTCTGGTGGGCCGATCTGTCCCATCTTCACGACGACCAGTTGCTCGCCACGACGGTCTGCGACGGCGTCGGGCTCCTGGACCACAGCCCACGCCGGCCGGTGGCAGCCCTCGGTGAATGGCTGTCCGGAAAGAGCCTCCTGCTCGTCCTCGACTGCTGCGAGCGGATCGTCGGCCCCTGCGGCCGGCTCGTCACCGAACTGCTCGCCGCGGCCCCGGGGCTGACGGTCCTGGCCACCAGCCGGGAGCCGCTGGGTTCGGCGGGCGAGACGTGCGTCGAGGTGCCTCCGCTGTCCGCGGGGGACGACGGCGACGACGCCGTCCGGCTCTTCCACGAGCGCGCGGCCGCCGTCGCCCCGGATCTCTCGCTCGACGACCCCGCGAGCGCGGCCGCCGTCGCCGAGATCTGCCGCCGCCTCGACGGCATACCGCTCGCCGTCGAACTGGCCTGTGCCCAGCTCCGCGAGAGCAGCGCGCAGGAGATCACGGTGCGGCTGGCCTCCCGGACGGAGGACCTCACCGACGACACCGTCTGGCCGCGCCGCCACCGGGCCCTGCGCACCACCATCGGCTGGAGCCACGAGCTCTGCGCCCCGCTGGAGCGGCTGCTGTGGGCGCGGCTCTCCGTCTTCCGCGGCGTCATCACGGTCCCGGACGCGGAGGCGGTGTGCGCGGGCGGGCCTCTGGGCGCCGAGGCCGTCGCGCCCGCGCTGGAACGCCTGGCCGACCAGTCCGTGCTCCGGCGGACCGGGGACGGCTACCGGATGCTGGACACCCTGCGCGAGTACGGGGCGATGTGGCTGGCCGAGCTGGCGGAGGACGCGCTCCTCGCCGACCGGCACGCCCGGCACTTCGCCCATGTCGCCGTCCAGGCGTACGCGGGCTGGCTCGGGCCCTCGCAGGTCCTCTGGTACCACCGGATCGCCGACACCCACGCGGATCTGTGCGCGGCCCTCGACCATCTGCTGTCCGAGGACCCGGAGATGGCGATGGAGATGGCCGGGTGCGCCGGTCTCTTCTGGAGCTGCTGCGGCCATCTGCACCAGGCCCGTACGTACCTGGAGCGGGTGCTCGCCCTGCCGCTCTCCGCCGGGCCGCACCGCACCCGGGCGCTCTGGGCCCTGGGGATCACGCTGACCCTCCAGGGCGACCACGAGGCGGCCCGCCGTGTCGGCGAGGAGTGCGAGCAGGCGGCCCGCCGCGACGAGGACGCGGAGGCGGTGCTCCTCGCGGCCCACTCCGTGAGCTTCACGTACCTGATGATGGGCCGGCCGCTCACCGCGTACTCCGTCAGCGACCGCGCGCTGGCGGACCATCCGGGGGATCCGGCCGACGCGCCCTCGCAACTGCGCTGCCGGGTGATACGCCTGTTCTCCCTGTCGGCGCTCGGCCGGCTCGACGAGGCGTACGAGGAGGCCATGCGGCTCCAGCGGATCAGCCTGCGGTTCGGCGAGCACTGGGCACGGGCGTACGCCGATCATCAACTCGCCCTCATCCACCTGCTCCAGGGCCGTCCCCGTCATGCGGAGAGCCACGCGCGCGCGATGCTCGCGAGCAAGCACGAGCTCCACGACAGCCTCGGCATAGCGCTCGGCCTCGATCTGCTCGCCGGAGCCATCGCCGCCCAGGGGAACGGGGTGGCCGCGGCCCGTGCCTCCGGTACGGGGCACGCCTACTGGCGCATGATCGGCCACCCGCACCGGGGCACCCCGGAGCTCGGGGCGATCCGCGAGCAGTGGGAGCTGAGGGCCCGGCAGGCAGCGGGCGACTCTGCGTACGAGCGGGCGTACCGGCGCGCCTCGGCCGCCGATGCCGAACGCGGCCTGGTCCTCGCGCTGGAGCGCGGGAACTCCGGTCAGCGCTGATCCACCGGACTCCTCCGGGGAGCGCGGGCTTAGCATCCGGGTATGACGTCGATCAACCGACTCCGCCTTGACCACGCCGAGGCTCTGCTCGCCTTCGAGCGGGAGAACCGGACCTACTTCGCCGCGTCCATCACCGACCGGGGCGACGCCTATTTCGCCGAGTTCGCCGAACGCCATCGCGTCCTGCTCGCCGAGCAGGACGCGGGGCTGCACCACTTCCACCTCATCGAGGACGCCGACGGCGGCGTTCTCGGCCGGATCAACCTCGTCGAGGTGCGGGAGGGTTCGGCCGAGCTGGGCTACCGGATAGCGGAGAAGGCCGCGGGGCAGGGGCTGGCCACCTGGGCGGTCCAGCGGATCTGTGTGCTGGCGGTCGAGGAGTACGGGCTCACCTCCCTGCGCGCCGAGACGACGCTGGACAACACGGGCTCCCGCGCGGTGCTGGCGCGTTCGGGGTTCGAGCCGCTGGAGGACGTCATGTTCGGTGACCGCCCCGGGCGGCGGTACGTCCTGGACCTGAGCGGGGGCGCTCCCCCGGCCCACTGACCGCCGCGCTCGGAGAACGGCAGCCAGGGGCGATGGAGAAGGAAGGAACGGGCGGGGGCCCGGCGCGCGGCCCGGCACCGGCGGTGTTGCAGTGGTCGCCCGGATGGTCCACCTCGGGGGCAAGCGCCGTCCGGCCGCCCGATGCTGGGGCTCGCGGGAATGGTCCGTACATCGGCCGCCCGCCCTTCGCCCACCGCCTTCAGGAGGCCCCCGTGCCCGCACGTTCCCACCCGGACGCCCCGCTCCCCCGCCCTCGGCCCCGGCGGCGGAGAGCCGTCGTCGCCGCCCTCGCCGTCGGATCGCTCACCGGGCTGATGAGCGGCCCGGCCCACGCGGGCGGTGACAGCGGCCCGGACGGGGGCGGCGGCCCGCACGGACCGGCCGACCCCGCGTTGCGGCGCGGGCTCCAGGCGCTCGTCGACACCCCCGGCGGGCCGCCCGGCGCCATCGCAGTCCTCACCGTCGACGGCCGGAGCGAGGTGTACCGGGCGGGTACGTCGCAGCTCGGCACCGGGCGTCCGCCCCGCACCACGGACCACATGCGGATCGCGAGCACGGCGAAGGCCTTCAGCGGTTCGGTCGCCCTGCAGCTGACCGAGCGGGGCGCGCTCGGTCTCGACGACACCATCGGCCGGCGGCTGCCCGCGCTGCCCGTCGCCTGGCACCGGGTGACGCTCCGCCAGCTCCTGAACCACACCAGTGGGCTCCCCGACTACACCGAGGATCCGAGGTTCATCGCCGAGCTGACGGCCGATCCCCGCAGGCACTTCGACTCCCGCCGGCTGCTGGACTACGTCGCCGGGGACCCTTTGCGGTTCCGGCCCGGGTCCGCGTACCGCTACTCCAACTCCGACAACATCGCCGTGGCGCTGATGGCCGAGGCGGCGACGGGCCGGCGGTACGAGAAGCTCCTCGCCGAACTCGTCCACCGGCCGCTCGGCCTGCGCGACACCAGCCTCCCGCAGGGGTACCGGCTGCCCACGCCCTATCTGCACGGCTACGCGGTGGACGAGCCGGGCGCGCCGGAGGACGTCAGCACGGTGCTCAGCGCCTCGGGTGTGTGGGCGTCGGGCGGTATCGTCTCCACGCCCCGGGACCTGGGGACCTTCATCCGCGGTTACGCCGGCGGGCTGGGGCTCGGCCCGGCGGTCCGCAAACAGCAGTTGTCGTTCGTGGCGGGCAGCTCCGAACCCGCCGGTCCCGGGCGTAACAGGGCCGGTCTCGCCGTCTTCTCGTACGCGACGCGCTGCGGCACCGTGTACGGCCACACCGGCAACTTCCCCGGCTACACCCAGCTGGCCGCGGCGACCAAGGACGGCAAACGGTCCCTGACCGTCTCCCTCACCTCCCAGGTGAACAGTGCGACGAACCCGCGGCTGCTGGCCACGCTCCGCGAGCTCCAGGAGGACTTCGTCTGCCGGCTGCTCGACCGCCGGAAGCCGGGCGGTGCTTACTAGAAGGTTCAGCCCTGGAGGGCGGCGAGCCAGTCGGTCAACAGGCGGTTGACCTCGTCGGGGCGCTCCTGCTGGATCCAGTGGCCGCAGCCGTCCAGGAGGTGGGAGGCCGTGAGGCCGGGCAGGGTGGTGGGGTAGGCGTCGATGGCATCCGACATCCAGGTGGTGGAGGCGTCCAGGGTGCCGCCGATGAACAGGGACGGCTGTTCGACCGGGGCTCCGCGGTACGGGGCGAGGTCTTCCCAGTCCCGGTCCATGGTGCGGTAGCGGTTCAGTGCGCCGGTGATTCCCGCGCGTTCGAACTCCCCGGTGTAGACGTCGAGGTCGTCCTCGCTCAGCCAGGCCGGAAGGGCTTCTGTCGGGAAGCGGTCGCGCAGCCGGCCGCCGTCACGGGCGACGAAGTGCGGGTCGGGATCGTTCGGGGCGGGCATGGTGTCGGCGGACAGGGCGGCGTAGAAGCCCGCGAGCCAGCCCCGGACGTCGGGCTCGATCTCCGCCTCCGCACGGCCCGGCTCCTGGAAGTAGGAGACGTAGAACTCCTGCTCGGGGCCGCCGATCCGGCTGAAGACGTCGGTGGGGCGGGGGCCTCCGGGAGGCGCGTAGGGGACGCTCAGCAGGGCCACCGCCGTGAAGGCCTCGGGGTGGAGCAGGGCGGAGGCGGAGGCGATGTTGGAGCCCCAGTCGTGGCCGACGATCACCGCGCTCTCCTCGCCGAGGGCGCGGACGACGGCGACGTTGTCCGCCACGAGGTCCAGCATCCGGTAGGCGTCGGTCTCGGCCGGCCTGGAGGAGCGGCCGTAGCCGCGCACGTCGATCGCCACCGCCCGGTAACCGGCCGAGGCGAGGGCCGGGAGCTGGTGCCGCCAGGAGTACCAGGACTCGGGAAAGCCGTGCACCAGCAGGACCAGCGGGCCGGAGCCCTGCTCGACGAGGTGCAGGCGTCCGGCCGGCGCCTCGACGGTACGGTGACGCGGTACGGCGGACGGTTCGGGCTGCATGGGAGGTTCTCCTCGGCTCGCGGACGGACGCGGGTACCCGACGATCATGCGGCGCGGTGTCCGCCCGACGCGATCAGAGTTGCCATTCCGGCAAATTCGCACGACACGGCGGCGCGTACAGGAAGAAGGGGTACGCCGGGTGTCCGGCGTACCCCTTCGCGGGTCGGGTGGTGAGGCGGTCAGTCCTCGTCGGTCTCCTCGCGGATGATGGTGTCGTTCTTGGCGTCCACGTCGAAGGTGGTCTTCTTCCAGTCGGATCCGACCACGTCGACCTGCCAGATGACGCCGTCGCCTTCGTTGTCCTCGAGGCTGACGGAGGTGACCGTCCCCTTCTTCTTCTCGGTGGCGACCTTGGCCGCCTGCTGCGGAGTCTGGGTGGCCTGGGCGAGCCAGTCGGCCGTCTGCTTCTTGTCGTCCGCGTCCTGGTCCGCGTCGACACGGGCTTCGATCACCTTGCCGTCGACCGCGTTGATGCGGACGGTGTGGATCGTGCCGTCCTTCTCCGCGACCTCCGCGGCCCAGACCGGGCCGTCGGCGCCGGGGCTCGCGCTCGGGCTGCCGGTTCCGGTCGGGCTCGGGGAGCCGGTCGGGCTGGGCGATTCCGTGGGACTGCCGGTCGTGGTCGGGCTGGGGCTCTGGTTGTCGTCGTCGTCCACACCCTCCAGGTCCAGATCGACGAGCTTGCTTCCGGCGACCTCGCCGGTGGCGGTGGTGGCCGCGTCGTCGAAGGTGACCTTCGTGGCGTCGAGCACCGTCTTGCGTTCCTGCTGGTCCTCGGTCAGCTGGGCGGTGGCCGACGGTGTCGTCGTCTGTTTCTGCGGGACGACCTTGGCCGCCTCGGAGGTGGCCGCGCTGCTCGCGCTGTCCGAGCTCTGACCGCAGCCGGTCATCAGGAGGGCCGTGGCCGCGGCCAGGGAGAGGGCGCCGACCGCCTTGAGAGTGCGGGAACGGGAGGAGGCACTGTTCATTCGTCGAGGCTCAAGTCTCATGCACGCATGCCTAGCCGTCCGGGCCTTCCGTCATGTTGTCCTACCGGGCGGAGTCACCCGATCGACCGGGCGGCTCCGCCCGTTGGCCGTCGCTCCCCGGGCGGTCCGCGCCGGGGTGCGAAACAATGGCGGCAGGGCCGTATTCTCCGCGCACGGCCGGGAGAACGTCATGAATCAGATGGTGCACACCGAGCGTTACGAGCTGATCTTCCAGATGTCCGGCGCCGCGGACGACGTGGTCTCCGTCCGGCTGACCGACCGGCTGGGGGCCGGCGGGTTCCCGGTGTACGAGGACGAGACGGGGATCGTCCGCGCCGAGATCAGCGACCGGGGCGAGGTCCGCATGATCGCCAGCGGCGGCCACCAGGTCCCCGGCGCTCCCCTGCTGGCCCGTCCCCTGAGCGAGAACGCGCCCGGCACGCGCTGACCGGATCCGTCGGGCGGGGCGCACCGGTGCACGGTGCGCCCCGCCCGTTCGTGTGCCCGCTTCCCCGGCGGGAGGCGGTCTCGTCCGTTCATGCCCACTCGTCGCCCGAATGTGTTTACATTCCCGCACCCCGGACGTAACCTGAGCGCGAAACCACAGACTCGGGCATGAAACGGAAACGAAACCACATGTACGCACCGGAGCGTCAGCAGGAGATCCTCCGCCTCGCCCAGGAGAGCGGCCGGGTCGACGTGCTGTCCCTGGCCGAGGAGTTCCAGGTGACGGCCGAGACCGTCCGGCGGGACCTCAAGGCGCTGGACCGGGCGGGGCTGCTGCGCCGGGTGCACGGTGGGGCGATCCCGGTGGGGCGGCTGGACTTCGAGCCCGACCTCGCCGAGCGCGACGCCCTCTCCGCCGACGAGAAGGACCGCATCGCGCAGGCCGCCCTCGCCGAACTGCCCGCCGACGGCAATGTGATCGTCGACGCCGGGACGACCACCGCGCGGCTCGCCGCCGCCGTGCCGGTCGACGCGGCGCTGACCGTCGTGACGCACGCGCTGCCGGTGGCCGCCCGGCTCGCCGACCACCCGGGCATCGCGCTGCATCTGGTGGGCGGCCGGGTCCGGCACCGTACGCGCGCGGCCGTCGACGCCTGGGCGCTGGGTTCGTACGCCGAGATCAACGCCGACGTGGTCTTCCTCGCCACCAACGGCTTCTGTCCCGAGCGCGGTCTGACCACGCCCGACCTCGCGGAGGCCGCGGTGAAGCGGGCCGTGATCAGGGCGGCCCGCCGGGTGGTCCTGCTCGCCGACTCCGGCAAGTTCGGGCAGGAGCACTTCGCCCGCTTCGGCGACCTCACCGATGTGGACCTGCTCATCACCGACACGGGCCTCAGCCCCGACGACGCCCGCTCCATCGAGAGCCGGGGCACGGAAGTAGTACGCGCATGATCCTCACCGTCACCCCCAACCCCAGCCTGGACCGCACCTACGAGCTGCCCGGGCTGGCCCGTGGCACCGTCCTGCGCGCCACGGCGGACCGCGTCGACCCGGGCGGCAAGGGCGTCAACGTCTCCCGCGCGGTCGCGGCGGCCGGGCACCGCACCGTCGCCGTCGCCCCGCTGGGCGGCCCGGAGGGCGCCCTGCTCACCCGGCTCCTCGGCGACCTGGGCATCGAGGCGGCCGGGGTGCCGATCGCCGGGAACACCCGGATCAACGTCACCCTCGTCGAACCCGACGGCACCCTGACCAAGGTCAACGCGGCGGGCCCCGAACTGAGTCCGGCCGAGGCGGAGGACGTCCTCGAAGCGGTCCGGGTCCGCTCGGCCGCCGCCGACTGGATCGCCTGCTGCGGGAGCCTGCCGCGCGGACTGCCGCCCCGGTGGTACGCGGAGCTGGTCGAGCGGAGCCACCGCGCCGGTGCCCGGATCGCGCTGGACACCTCGGGTGCCGCTCTCACCGCCGCGCTCGCCGGAGGGCCCGATGTGATCAAGCCCAACGCCCAGGAGCTGGCCGAGGCCGTGGGCCGTCCGCTGGCCACGGTGGGCGACGCGCTGAAGGCCGCCGAGGAGCTGCGCGGGCGCGGCGCCCGGTCGGTGCTGGCGAGTCTGGGAGCGGACGGGCAGCTGCTGGTCGAGGCGTCGGGCGCCTACTTCGCGACCGCCCCGGTGGCCGCCGTACGCAGCAATGTCGGCGCCGGGGACGCCTCGCTGGCCGGCTTCCTCGCGGCGGGCGGGCGCGGCCCGGAAGCGCTCGCCTCGGCCGTCGCCCACGGGGCCGCGGCCGTGCAGCTGGCCGGGAGCATCATGCCCACCCCGGCCGACCTCGATCTGCCGTCGGTCGTGACGACCTCCGACGTACCGCTGGACCGCGCGCTGAGCGAGCCGGCCCCATGACCCCCCGTACCACCGCCACCCCCACCATCCCCGCACCTCCCGTACGGACCCCACCCGTACGCGAGCTCCGCCCCGTCCCCCCGAGCCGCCGCCCCGGCGGTCCCGAGCAAGGAGCACCGCGATGAGTGAGCTGATCACCGCGGAACTGGTCGACCTCGATCTGTCCGCCGCAACGAAGGACGCCGCCGCGAGGTCACTCGCCGAGCGGATGGTGGCCGCGCACCGCGTCACCGATCTCGACGGTTTCCTCGCCGACGTCGCCGCCCGCGAGGCGCAGATGCCGACCGGCCTCGACGGCGGCATCGGTATCCCGCACTGCCGCAGCGAGCATGTGAACGCCCCGACGCTGGCCTTCGGGCGCAGCGCTGCGGGCATCGATTTCGGTGCGGCCGACGGTCCCGCCGACCTGGTCTTCCTCATCGCCGCCCCGGCCGGGGCCGACGACGACCACCTCACCATCCTGTCGGGGCTGGCCCGCCGGCTGATGGACCCGGAGTTCACCGCCGCGCTGCGCGCCGGAACGGACCCGGCGGCGGTGGCCGCGCTGATCCGGGGCGAGGAGCCGGCGGAGGAGCCCGCCGCCGAGGAGGAAGGACCGGCACCCGAGCCCGAGGCCGAGGCCGAGACCGCCGAAGCGGCCGGGAGCGTCCCCTTCCGGATCGTCGCCGTCACCTCCTGCCCCACCGGCATCGCCCACACTTACATGGCCGCCGAGTCCCTGGCCGCGGCGGGCCGCGCCGAGGGCGTCGAAGTGACGGTGGAGACCCAGGGTTCGGGCGGCTTCAAGAAGCTGGACCCCGCTGTCATCGCTGCGGCGGACGCCGTGATCTGGGCGCATGACGTGGAGGTCCGGGAGAGGACCCGCTTCCGCGGCAAGCCCCTGGTCGACGTCGGCGTGAAGGCGGGCATCAACCGGCCCGCCGAACTGATCGCCGAGGCCCGCCGCAAGGCAGGACGCGGGGAGATCGCCGCCGTGTCCGAGGCCGACGGCGGCAAGGACTCCGGCGACGGTGACGCGGACCGATCCGGCGCGGACCACGCGCACTTCGGCGTCCGGCTCCGTACGTATCTGATGTCCGGCGTCAGTTACATGGTTCCCTTCGTCGCGGCGGGCGGTCTGCTGATCGCCCTGTCATTCGCCATCGGCGGCTACGAGATAGCGAGCGCCAAGTCGGTGGCCGACCACTTCGTGTGGGGCGAGGCGGACAGCTGGGCGGCGCTGCTTAACCAGATCGGTTCGGCGGCCTTCGCGTTCCTGGTTCCGGTGCTGGCCGGGTACATCGCGTACGGGATGGCAGACCGGCCGGCTCTGGTGCCGGGCTTCGTCGGCGGGTCCATCGCGCTGACGGTGAACGCCGGGTTCCTCGGCGGTCTGGTCGCCGGTCTGCTGGCCGGTGCGGTGGTGATGGCGATCCAGCGGGTCCCGGTCCACGCGACGTTGCGCGGCATCATGCCGGTGCTGGTGATCCCGTTGATCGCGTCGGCGGTCGTGGGCTTCCTGATGTTCATCGTGGTCGGCAAGCCCATCGCCTCGCTGCAGAACGCGCTGACGGACTGGCTGAACGGTCTGTCGGGCTCCAACGCGGTGATCCTCGGCGTCGTCCTCGGCCTGATGATGTGCTTCGACATGGGCGGCCCGCTGAACAAGGTGGCGTACGCCTTCGCGGTCGGCGGTCTCGCCGATCCGACCGACGGCAGCCTGAAGGTGATGGCCGCGGTCATGGCGGCCGGGATGGTCCCGCCGCTGGCGATGGCGCTCGCCACCACCGTACGCAAGAAGCTGTTCACGAAGACCGAGCGGGAGAACGGCCGGGCGGCCTGGGTGCTGGGCGCCTCGTTCATCACCGAGGGCGCGATCCCGTTCGCCGCCGCCGATCCGCTGCGGGTCATCCCGTCGGTGATGGCGGGCGGCGCGGTCACCGGCGCCCTGTCGATGGCCTTCGGGGCGACGCTGCGCGCTCCGCACGGCGGCGTCTTCGTCGTCCCGCTGATCGGCGAACCGTTCCTGTACCTGCTCGCCATCGCCGCCGGAACGCTGGTGGCGACCGCGCTCGTCGTCCTGCTCAAGGGCGCACGCCGGGCGGCGCCGGACCCGGCCGGGGCGGCGGGCGCCACGGGTTCCGACGACTCCCGGGTCCCGGTCGCCGCCTGAACACCTCACCGCCCGCCCGCACGACATCCGCAGTCCCTCACCCAGGAGTGATCCATGCATCAGCAGACCGTCGTCATAGGTTCCCGCAGCGGGCTGCACGCCCGTCCGGCGTCGCTGTTCGTCAAGGCCGCCGCCCGTCAGCCGGTCAAGGTGACCATCGCCCGTGAGGGCCGCGACCCGGTCGACGCCCGCAGCATGCTCGCGGTGCTGGCCCTGGCGGCGCCGTACGGGGAGGCCGTGGTCCTCAGCGCCGAGGGCGACGGGGCGCGGACGGCGGTCGAGGAGCTGGCGGAGCTGCTGGCGCAGGATCTCGATATCCCCGCCTGACCGGCGGGGCAGGCCGTAGCTTGGGGGCGTGACCGAACACTGGAACGCCGCCGATCCCGCCGTGCTCGCCCTGCCTTCCGGGCGGCTGGTGCGGGGCCGGGGGCTGCGCAAGCCGCTGCCTTCGGGCCCCGAACCGGACTTCGCCGTATATCTGCTGGGCCGCACCCCGCCCCCGGTCCGCTGGGAGTCGCGGTGGCTGCGGTGGCCGGACTTCCGGCTCCCGGCGGACCGGGAGGAGGCGCAGGTCCTCCTCCGGGAGGTGTGGGAGCGGGCGGCCGACGAGCGGGTCGAGGTGGCCTGCGGCGGCGGGATGGGCCGGACCGGGACGGCGCTGGCCGTTCTGGCCGTCCTGGACGGGGTGCCCGCCGAGGAGGCGGTGGCGTTCGTCCGCGCCGGCTACCACCCGCGGGCGGTGGAAACGCCCTGGCAGCGCAGGTACGTACGGAATTTCGCGCCGCGCTGAGCAGCTGAGCGTCAGGGCCTGTCGGGCACGTTCTTGAACGTCTCGGGCACCGGCAGGGTGGCCCAGCGGCCGATCGGCCAGGCGACGACGACGGCCCGGCCGACGACCTCGTCGACCGGGACCATCCCCTCGTTGGGGTCGTCCTGGTGGTAGCGGGAGTCGGCGGATTCCTGACGGTGGTCCCCCATGACCCAGACCTTGCCGTCGGGCACGGTGACCTTGAACCGGCCACCGTCCTCGTCGTTGCTGCAGGGGGTGTTGCCGGGGAAGACGTACGGCTCGTCCAGGGCGGTGCCGTTGACCTTCACCGGCCCGTCGCCCGCGCACTCCACGGTGTCTCCGCCGACGCCGATGACCCGCTTGATGAGGTCCTTCTCCTCGGCGGAGGGCATGACGCCGATGAAGCTCAGCACCTTCTGCACGGTGTTGGGCTCGTCCACGGGCGTGCCCGCGAGCCAGTCGGCGGGGTCGTGGAAGACGATCACCTCGCCGCGCTCCGGCTCCGAGCCGAACCAGGGGGTCAGCTTGTCCACGAGAACCCGGTCGCCCCGCTGGAGGGTGTTCTGCATCGAGTCCGAGGGGATGGAGAACGCCTGCACCAGAAACGTCTTGATGAGCAGGGCCAGCACCAGGGCCATGACGATCAGGAGCGGCAGCTCCACCCAGAACGGCCGCTTCTTCCGTGCACTCGACCGCCGCGCTCCCGCACGCCCCATGTCACCGCTCCTCGCCCCGTGAACCGCCTGTGCCCGCCCCTCGGGGGACGGGTCCGGTGATCCACTCTATGGGGCGTGGGGCGCGCTGACCGTCGCTATGCGGGTTCGGCGCCGACCGACGGGACTCTCGCGCCCTCTCCGGCGCGCACGGCTTCGACGACGCTCTGGTGGAAGGTGCGGCTCTCCTCCTCGGAGGGGCAGGGAACGGGGCTGCCCACGAGGGTGAACCAGTCGGAGGAGCCGCTGTACTGCACGGCCACCGACGCCTGTCCGTCGAACCACGTCGTATGTACGGTGAGGTCGCCGCTGAGGATGCCCGCTTCTTCGGTGCGCACTCCGCCGGTGCCCGTGTAGACCCCGCTGGTCGTCCAGGATGCCCAGCCCATGATGGTCACCTTTCGGACGATGACACTGCTTGTCCGGCCGATTTCCTTCGAGTATGGCACCGCCGGTGGGACTGTGCACTGGTCGGTGCGCGCCGGTCCACGGGCCCCGGTCTTAGGCCCTCTCCAGCACTCCGCGGACGAACGCGGCCTGGCCCGCGTGCTGGAGGTCCTCGGCGACGACGCTGATCAGCCGGACACCCAGAGTCACCGGGGGCGTCCAGCCCTCGTCGACGATCCGGTCGAGGGCGTGGCCCTCCAGCCCCGCGACGAAGTCGAGCGTCCGCTCCTGTACGGCGTCGAAGTAGCCGAGGAGAGGTTCGGCGGAGTCCACGTGGACGGCGGCGACCTCGTCACTGCTGTGCCCGTAGCCGGTGTCCGTCGCGTCGAAGGGGAGCGCGAAGCGGTCGGCCCAGCCTTCGGTGAGCCAGATCTGTGCGGTGCCGGAGGCGTCGGCGATGTGGTCGTCCTGGACGCGGGTGAGATGCCAGACGAGCCAGGAGATGGAGTTGGCCCCCTCGTCGAGCCGGGCGTTGAGGTCGTCGGGCGGCAGCCCCTCGACCGCCGCGTGGACGGCCTCCCCGACCCGGTCGAACGCTTCGGCCAGCAATCCTGCGGTGTTCATCCGCCCACCTTCGCCCACCGGGCGCCGGGGGCACGGGGTGCGACACACCGCCGTACGATCGGCTCATGGTGCAGAGCAGCGCGCAGGATGTCGATCAGTATCTCGCCGAGGCCCCGGAGGCGCGCCGGGAGGCCCTCACGAGGCTGCGCGCGCTGTGCCGCCAGGAGCTGACGGGGTTCCGTGAGGTGATGGCGTACGGCATGCCCGCCTACGAGCGGGAGGGGCCGGGGACGGGCGAGATCGCCTTCGCCGACCAGAAGCAGTACATCTCGTTCTATCTGCTGCGCACGGATGTCCGCGACGCGTTCGTGGACCGGCTGGCCTCGCACGACATGGGCAAGGGCTGTCTGCGGTTCCGCCGGCCGGAGAAGATCGACTTCGAGCTTGTCCGCGACCTTCTGCGGGCGACGGCGACGACCCCCGGCACGCCCTGCTGACGGGCGCGGGGAAGGGCCGCGGGAAAGGGTTCAGACGAGCAGGCTCAGCAGGTGGGCGCAGGCGGTGGCCTCGTCCGGGTGGCGGGCGATGACCTCGTACGTTCCGCGCTCGAACGCCCCGGTCTCCCAGCCCGTGTCCCCACTCTGCCGGACGAAGAGGAAGTCCGGTGGGGTGGGGACGGGCTCGTGGACGCCCTCGATCCGGTAGTAGCCGCCGGGGATCCGAGCCTCGATCAGTGCGGCGTGCAGGGCCCGGCGGTCCATGGCGGGCTACGCGCCCGCGGGCGTCAGGTAGGCGTTGTCCAGCAGCCACTTCACATTGAGCCGCTGTCCCTCGCCCGGGTCGAGGAACACGGCGTCGAGCTTGATCTGCTGTCCGCCGCCGGGCTGCTCGAACCACGGGGCGATGGAGCCCTGCCAGACCCAGAAGGGCTTGGCGACCTTGTAGACGCGGTAGTCGCACGGGGTGTCCGCGTCGCGGGTGTTGAGGTTCTGCGGGGGCAGGGCGCGTTCGGCGTAGGCGTCGCCGGCGGGGGCCAGATAGCCGCCGTACTCCGAGCCGAAGCGGTCCAGGCGCTGGCCGGTGCGCAGCTTGACGGGCTCCTTGTCGATCTCGCCGTTCACCTCGGCGAAGCCGTCGTTGGGCGGGTACTTCCAGCTTCCGGTGTCCGCGGGGCCTTCCCAGTACTTCTTCAGGAAGTCCTTCGGGGTGAGGTCTCCGGTGCGCTGGTAGCCGTTCAGGAGCGGGCCGACCGGGGCGAGCCGCTTGTTCGGCAGCCACTTGGGGCCGAGGCGGGCGTCGCCGCGGAATTCTCCGGTGCACTGCTCGTGGCGTTCGGCGGCGGGAGCGGGCCTCTCGGGCCCCGGTGCTGCGCTCGCCGTCGGAGCGGTGATCAGTCCGGCGGTGATGCCGAGCGCGGCGAGTGCGGTACGCATACGGTTCATTCAGGAGTCCCCTTGAGCACTGATGATCCATCAGGACAGCTGACGTAGGGTAACCGCTCGGCTACGCCGAGGTTTCGCGCCATGCCGGTTTCCGGCCAGGCGGAACAGGACGCCGCACAGCACCGCGCCCCGGTCGCGACGGTGCGCGTCCGGGGCGTGGCGGCAGGCCGGGTGTGCACCCCCGGCCGGTACGGCTGCTAGCCGACGTTGACGTCGATGCAGGCGTAGAAGGCGTTGGCGGTGTCCGCGATGTTCCAGACGGCCAGGACCTTCTGCTGGCCGGTCTTGTTGCCGAAGTCGACCTGGTGGGTCACGGTTGCGCCGGGCTGCGCGCCGCCGTCGTCGAATTCGGCGATCTTCTCGCCGCCCACGAAGTACTGCCATGTGCTGGTCGAGTGGCGTGCGGTGAGCTTCCACTCGAACTGCTGGGAGCGGTTCACCGGAGTGACGGCCCAGCCCTTGGAGTCGTCGTCCAGCTCGGCGAAGCCGCTGTTGCCGCCGCTGCAGCTGGTCAGCCCCTTGGGGCCCTCGACGCTCTGCGGTTCGTACTTGATCGCGCCGCAGCTGACCGTGCCGGCGGCGCACTGGGCCTGCCGGCTCGGCGGGTTGGAGATGTAGCCGTGGGCGCTGGCTGAGCTTGCCGGGAGGCTCAGGGCGAGGATCGGGGCGAGCATGGCGCCGACGGCGAGTGCGGTCTTCCTTTTCGCGTGCATGCTTCTCCTTCACATGAGACCGCACCGCGCGGTGGCGGACCGTGGGGGGTCCGGCTTCGGCGGCGAGGCCTCGCGAGTGTGGGGCCAAGAGGCGCGAAGGGCTGCAAGTCCCTTGCCGGACAAGTCTGATGACAGGTGTCCGGAAAGGCCTTGCACTTGGACTAGACCATACCGATCGACGCGTGCACGTCAAGGGTGGTGGGCGGTGGGCGCTCCGCCCCCGAAGCCGCGCGGGCGGCCGCACGCGGTGCGTGCGGCCGCCCGGGTGATGCGATCACTCCTGGTCGTCGCCGTAGCGGACCGTGACGCGCTCGAAGCCGAGGGAGCCGAGCAGTCCCTTCAGCATGTCGGCGGTGTTCTTCTCCGCCCGGGCGGTCAGTTCGCTCTCCTTCGCCGCTTCCGAGATGTGCTGGGCGGCGAGCTTGTTGACGGCCTGCTCACTGCCGGGGTTGTCGGAGAAGAAGTCGCCCAGACGGTCGAAAAGACCGCGCTGTTTCGAGACCGTGTAGGAGCGGTCCGGGTCGAGAGCCGGCTTGCCCAGAACCGCACGCGGCAGGCGCAGTTCGGCCTCGGTGCGGTCCTCGTTGACCTTGACGCCGCCCTCGGTGACCTTGCCCAGGTCGACGGAGGCGTCGACCGTGCCCGCCCCGACGAACAGGGTGCGGGTGCCGCGCAGGGCGTCGGGGACGAACTTCGTGTCCTTCTCCAGATCGACGACGACCTGGAAGTTGCCCGAGGCGGCCTCGTACGAGCTCATGTCCTGGATCGACTTGAGCACGGCGGGACCCGACCGGTCGTGGGTCTGCTCACCGAAGAGGTCGTCGAGCCCCGGCAGCAGGCTGAGCCGGCCGCCGGCGAACAGCAGGGCCAGCACGGCCACGCCGATGCCGAGGACTTTCAGCCATCCTCGCGAGGGGCGGGCGGTGCGCTGTCGGTCGCCGTGCGGCGCGGGCTCTGTGGTTACGTCGCTTGACGTCATGGTATGCGTGTGACCGCATCCGGTGCTTTCAGTCCGCCTCCCGCCGCGACTCGCTCAAACTCCCGTACAAAATAGGCCTGTTCCGGTACGGACGGGCAGACACTTCCGGACGCCCCCGGGAAGGACCCGGGGGCTCAGCGCGGTGAGGCCGCCACCCGTACGCGGTCGCTGTCGCCGTCGGAGAGGAACACGGCAAGCTCCCTCCCCTGGTCGGCGACGGCGGCCCGATCGGCCCGGGAAAGGGTGCGCAGAGGGTCCACGGTGACGACGTCCTCGGTGACGGTCCACGTGGCGGCCACGCGGCCGTCGACCAGCACGACCCGCTCACCGGCCACCGAGAGGCCACGGTGGGCGTCGTCGATGATCCGGCCGCGGTCCTGGTAGCCGAGGATCGCGTTGTCGAAGGCGGGAAGGAACCGCACCGGGGCGGGGGTGTCCGGGTCCGGGCGCGGCGCGTCGGGCAGGTCGAGCAGTTCCCGTCCCCGCTCGTCGCGGAAGCGGACCAGTTCGCCGCGTACGGCGGCCACCGCGCCGGGCAGCCCGGCCAGGCCGGACCAGGCGCGCAGGTCGGCCGTGGCGGCGGGCCCGTACGCGGCGAGATAGCGCCTGACCAGCGCCTGTCCGACCGGGTCGGCCCCGTCGGAGGCGGGCGGATCGACCGGGCGGCCGAGCCAGGAGGACAGCGCGACGTTGCGCACCCCGCCCTTGGTGCGCCAGAGCCCCCGGGGCGGCGCCTGGGCCATCGGGACGAGGCCGGCGACCACCATCTCGCCCAGCGGGCGCGGCCCCGGCCCGGGCCAGCGCCCGGCGAGCGCCCGCACGATCTCGGCCGCGGTGCGGGGCTCGCCGTCGGACATCAGTTCCCGGGCATCCGCGGCGAGTTCTTCGAGGTCGACCCCTTCGAGCTCGTCGCGGTAGACCCCGATGACCCGTTGGCGCAGCATCGCGTCGTGGCGGGCCCGCCAGGCGAGGACGTCGTCGGCGGTGACGAGGTGGACCGTGCGGCGCATCAGGTGGGTGCGCACCACGCTCCGCCGGGTCAGCAGGTCCGAGAGAACGGCCGGGTCGAAGGCGGTCAGCCGGGACCAGAGCCCGATGAAGGGTTCCTGCGGTTCCTGCGCCTGGAGCCCGCAGAGGTGGGCCACCGCGTCCACGACGGGCAGGCCGGCCCGCTCCAGCAGCAGCTGGCGCGCGAGGGTCGCGCGGTTGAGCGCCCGGTTGTCCAGGACGGTCACGTCGCCGTCCGCCCGTCGAGCGCCTCGCGCAGGATGTCCGCGTGCCCGGCGTGCTGGGAGGTCTCGGCGATGACGTGGGTCAGCACCCGCCGTACGCTCCACGCGCCGCCGGGTTCGTTCCAGGGCGCCTCGGGGAGCGGGTGCGAGGCCGAGAGGTCGGGGAGGGTGAGGATGATCTTCTCGCTGCGGGCGGCGACCTGCTCGTACGCCTGGAGGATGCCGGTCACCGTCTCCCCGGGCAGCATCCGGAACTCCTTCTCCCGGTCGGTCATCCACGTCGGGAACTCGCGTGCGGTACCGGCCATGAGGTCGTCCCAGGTGACACCGTCGGGCAGGGCGAAGGACATCGCCGAGGGGCCCTCCGTAGCGAAGTTCAGCCAGCCCTCCTCCATGGCCGTGACGTGCTTGACGAGGCCGCCCAGGCAGAGCGCGCTGACCGTCGGGGTCCGGCCGGCCTGTTCGTCGGTGAGGCCGCGCACCGAGGCGGTCAGGGCGGCTCGCGCCTCGGCGAGAGCGGCGAGCAGGTCGGTGCGCTCGGCGTCGGGGGAGACGGAGGGGGTGGTCATGGTGATCGGGTCCTTCCGGAGTTCCTGTCGTGCGGTGCGAATCGACCTTCTCAGGGGAAGCGGCCAGGTTGTGTCCTCTTCTTTGCTCATACTCGTGTCATGCCGAAGACTTCCGCACGACTGCTGGCGCTGCTCTCCCTGCTCCAGGCGCGCCGCGACTGGCCGGGGCAGCTGCTGGCCGAGCGGCTGGAGGTCAGCCCGCGCACGGTGCGGCGTGATGTCGACCGGCTGCGGGAGCTGGGCTATCCCATCGCGGCGTTCAAGGGACCCGACGGCGGATACCGGCTGGACGCGGGCGCCCGGTTGCCGCCGCTGTTGTTCGACGACGATCAGGCCGTCGCCCTGGCCGTCGCGCTGCGGACCGCCACCGCGACCGGCGCCGGGATCGGGGAGGCCGCGGCCCGCGCGCTCACCACGGTCCGGCAGGTCATGCCCGCCCGGCTGCGCTATCGTGTCGACGCCCTGAACGTCACCGCCGTCGAACGGACAGGAGGCCCGCCGCGGCCCCAGGCCGATCCCCGGGTTCTCCTCGCGCTGAGCGACGCGGTGCGCGCCCGGGAGGTGCTGCGTTTCGACCACTCCCCCGCGTACGCCCCGACGGCCGCCGCCGACGCGCCGCCCGCGGTGCGGCGGGTGGAGCCGCACCGCCTGGTCACCTGGGGCGGGCGCTGGTACCTCGTCGCCTGGGACCTGGACCGCGAGGACTGGCGGACCTTCCGCGCGGACCGGATCACCCCGCGCACGCCCACGGGCCCCCGGTTCACCGCCCGCGAGGTGCCCGGGGGCGATGTGGCGGCGTTCGTCGCCGCCCGGTTCCAGGGCTCCGGCGGCCCCGGCGCGTGGCCGTGCCGCGGCGAGGTGATCCTCGACGCGCCGGCCTCGGCGGTGGCGGGCCACATCCGCGACGGAATCGTCGAGGAGCACGGCCCCGACCGCTGCCGGGTGGTCCTGGGGGCCTGGTCGTGGCCCGGCCTGGCCGCCGGACTCGGCAGGTTCGACGTGGACATCGAGGTCGTGGGGCCCGACGAGCTCAGGGACGCCTTCGCCGGTCTGGCCCGCCGCTTCGCCGACGCGGCGGGCCGGGGGCACGGTGACTCCCCGGGGTCCGGCGCCCCTTAGGGCGTGCCGACGAGCTGGGTATCGGTCGTGTCGTCGGTCGTCGAGGCGGTCAGGGACGAGGTGATGTGTCCGGCGAGGCCGAGCACCAGGAAGAGCACGACGAGCCACTTCGCGGCGCTGCTCAGGACCAGTGGGCGCGTCGCCGACCGCACCTGCTCCGGGGGAACGGCGAGGTCGTCGTCGCCGAACAGCGCCTTGGGGTAGGCGGGGGTGAGCATCATGACGTACGCGGAGAAACGCATCCGGTAGCGCAGGGTGGCCGCTGTCGCCTCGAACAGCGGCCGGGGCATCCGGCCGAGGCAGAGCGTGATCAGCCACCAGACGAAGGCCAGCGCCCACCACCCGTACACGGCGAGGCTCTGCACGATCGCCGCCGGAATCATCAGGAAGACACGGAAGAGCACCGCGAGCCGGTTGAGCGGGGTGGGCCGCACCTCGATCTGCGCCGGGTAGTCGGCCGGCGGGGTGAGGGCGAACGGCGGGTAGCGGTCGATGAGCAGCATGTCGCTCGCCGAGACGCGCATGTCGTAGCCGAGGACACCGGTCAGGAAGCGGAAGACGGGGTCGGGCAGCCGCCCCAGCACCAGGGCGGCGAACCATCCCACGATGACGGTGAAGAACGCCGCGATGTGCAGGAAGAACAGCACGATGAAGTGCGGGATGAGCAGCAGGAGCCGCAGGAGTACGGTCAGCCGCCGCTGGCGTGCCGGTTCGACGATGTCCAGGACGGGCCGGAACTCGTCGGCGTCCGCCTCCTTGCGGCCCGGGCTCCACTGGCCTTCGGCCATGTCGCTCCTCCTCGGCAGGGGGATCCGTACGGCATCCGCACGCAGGACGTGTCCCCACCGTGCGTCCGGTCCGGGCCGCCCGCAAACGGCCCGGCCCGAACGGGTGCCCGGGCTCAGCGCCTGCGGAGGCGGTCGAGGAGGGGGCGGGGGGCCTTCCCCGGCGTGCGCTTCGGCCCGGGTGCGGGCTTGGGCTTGGGCTCGTCCCGCTGTTCGGAGGGGCCGGGGACGTCGGCGTACGTGTAATAGCGGTGGCTGATGCGGCGCCCCAGCACGAAGTACCCGAGCAGTGCGCCGGCCGTGTTGAGGATGACGTCGTCGATGTCGAAGGCGCGTCCCTGGACCAGGGCTCCCTGGACCAGCTCGACGACGGCCATCGCGACGGCCGTCAGCAGCGTGGTCCGGATCATCCGCAGGCGTCGTGGCACGAAGAACGGCAGCAGGAGTCCGAACGGCACGCCGAGCAGCAGGTTTCCGCCCGCCTGCTTGCACGCGGCGAGGAAGGTGTAGTCCTCGGCGTACTGGCGCAGTGAGCGACCGGGGCGGAGGTTGGAGGTGACGAGGTCCTCGGAGGCCGGTGAGGGGGTGAGCGTCACCTTGGCCAGCAGGACGGAGAACGCCACCAGTCCCAGCAGCACCACTGCCAGGACCGCCCCGCGTACCAGTACACGTACCCATGTCCCCTGCCGTCCAGGGGGATTCGCCTCTGCTGTCATGGCCGACGGATGCCCCCGCCCGGCCGGAACACACACCGGAGCGGGCCACGGAGCGAAATCTCGTCCGCCGTCCGCGACCGGCTGCGACGATGTGCGCATGAGCGCAGAGAAGAAGAAGGACCTGCTGGACGAGGCCGACCGGTTGCGTGAGGGGGGCCGGCCGGAGGAAGCGCGGGAGAGGCTGCTCGCCCTGACGGCCGAGTATCCGGACGACGCGGAGGTGGCCTGCCGGACGGCGTGGATCCACGACGCGCTGGGCCTGGAGTCGGAGGCGGTGCCGTACTACGAGCGGGCTCTGGCCAACCCCGCGCTCTCGGCGGAGGACCGGCGCGGGTCGCTGCTGGGGCTGGGCAGTACGTACCGGGTCCTCGGCCGGTACGGGCAGGGGGTGGAGACGCTGCGCCGGGGCGTGGAGGAGTTCCCGGACGACGGTGCGATGCGGACGTTCCTGGCGATGGCGCTGTTCAACACCGGCGAGCACGACGAGGCGATGAGGCTGTTGCTGGAGCTGACGGCCGCGACCAGCCAGGACCCGTACGTCCAGGAGTACCGGCGGGCGATCGAGCACTACGCGAAGGACCTCCACGAGACCGTGTGACCCGCGCGGCGGCCGGGGGCGGTGGTGCGCGGCGCGCCGCGCGGCGGGCGACGCGCCGGTCGGGGAGCGGTGCGTGCCGAGAATGCTCGGGTGTCCTCCGCTCCCCCGGCGCTTCCGCCGTCCCCTCCTTCCGCCTCCTCCTCCGGCGCGTCCCTGACCGGTGACGCACCGTGGCGCGGCGAGGCGGCGCTGTTTCTGCTGTCCGCGGCTTCCGGGGCGGCGGACGCGTTCGTCTTCCTGTGCGTGGGGCAGGTCTTCGCCGGGGTGATGACCGGGAACCTGGTGCTGCTCGGGGCTTCGGCCGCCGGTGCGGGCGAGGACGGCGTGGCGCTGAAGGTCGCCGTCGCTCTGGGGGCGTACTTCTGCGGGGTGGCGGCGGGCGCGCTGTTGGCCGGGCGGCGGGGCTTCCGGGCCCCGGTGCTGCTCGGGGTGGAGGTGGTCCTGCTGGGGGCGGCCGCCGTGCTGTGGGGGCTGGGGCCGGTCACGTCGTACGGGGATCGGCTCGGGCTGCTGGCGCTGGTGGCGGTGGCGATGGGCGTCCAGGGACGGGTGCGGGTGACGCCGACGAACTACTTCACCGGGACGCTTACCTCGCTCGCCGGCCGGGTGGCGTTGCGTGAGCTGCGCGCCGGGGACGGCTGGGTGCTGGGGCGGCTGGCCGCGGTGGTGGCGGGGGCGGCCGTCGCGGCGCTGGCCGAGCGGTGGTGGAGCCCCGGGGCCGCGCTGGGGGCGGTGGTGATGGCTGCCGGTGCGCTGGCCCTGGAGACGGTTCCGGGGCGGGGCGGCCGCTTCCGGCGGGACAAGGGGAAGCCCCGGCCGGATCGGGGGAATCCAGCCGGGGCGGCTTGAGTGCGGGCGTGAAGGGCGGTCGCCTCTCGGCGGGGGGCTCCATGGGGCTTCGGCGGTGCCGATCGTCCCCATGGGTTACAGGTGAGGCCCGGGGACACTGTCCCCCTCACACCCACGTATAGATGAACGATAAACCATCCTGGGGTGTTCCCGGGAATCCGCCCCCGCGGATGTGATCCACGGCACGGAATTCCCGGCTCTCCCCCTGGTCAGGCCGCGTTCGGTCAGCTTCCGGACGTCTCGCCGGTGCCGTAGCGGCGGTGGAACTGCTCGACGCGGCCCGCCGTGTCGAGCACCCGGGTACCGCCGGTGTAGAACGGGTGGCTCGCCGACGAGGTCTCCACGTCGATGACGGGGTAGGCGTTGCCGTCCTCCCACACCACGCGCTCGCCGGAGTCGGCGGTCGAACGGGTCAGGAAGGCGACGTCGGCCGCACGGTCACGGAAGACGACGGGACGGGACACGGGGTGGATACGGGACTTCATCGATGCGTTCCTTCCTCACCGCGCGTGGCGGTGGCGTACGGGATGTCGGACCTCTTCCGAGTGGTCAGCGGACCTCGCGGAACAGGACGTGGCGGCCGACGGCGGAGTCGAACTTGCGGAGCTCCAGCCGGTCGGGGTGATTGCGGCGGTTCTTGCGTGTCGCATAGCTGCGGCCCGTTCCGGCGGTGGACCGGAGAGTGACCACGGGCCTGGATTCACTGCGCGCCATGGGCGCCTCCTTCTCTGCCTCCGACGACCCAGCCCCTCTATCGGGAATGGGATTCGTTTTCGTTCTGGTGGGGTAACGCGGGTCGGCCGCACGGCATTCCCACCCGCCGCACATCCGTCACCTGCCACCCGTGCGCCACTCCCGCACCACCGGTTCACCGCGCGACGCCACGTCAACTCACCTCGAACGCAAGCCTGTTCGGATGTACGCTCACCCCGGACAGCCGCTGGCATATTCCAGAAGCAACCACGCATCGAGTGTTGCCAAATCCCTTACGGCCCGCCGCGGCCTGTGCGACAGTCGGTAGCGGTCCACCCTTCAGAACCGGCTAGGCCGCGCCTGCAACGGAGTACGAGATGCCGTCCCCCCTCTTCGCGGACCGCCCCGCACCACAGCTTCCCGCGCACGACGCCGTCGACGACCTGATCCACCGGACGCGCCGGCTGCGCGGAGATGTGGACGCCGTGCGGCGGGACGCCGTCATGTTCGACGAGGACGACCCGCAGCTGCGCTGGCAGCGCGCCCTGTGCGAGCTGGCCGTGCACCACCTGGACACCCTCGGTGAGCATCTGGGCCAGCTCAAGGCTGGTCTGCCGGGCCCGCGCGGCGAGGACTCCGCCTCCGAGGACGAGGAGGCGGCGGACGGCCCGAGGGCCGGTTCCCTGCTGAGCCGGGTGGGCAGCGCCGAGTGGAACCTCCTCACCGACGAGTCCAGCTGGTCCGAGGAGCTGTACGAGATCTTCGGCAGGCCGCTCGACTCCGCCCCCCTCTCCCTGGACGACCTGCCGTCCGTGCTGCTGCCCGAGGACCAGCCCGTGCTCACCGCGATGGTGACGGGCTGCCTGGTCGACGGCCGGCCGATGGACGGCGAGTTCCGCATCGTGCGACCCGACGGCGGCACGCGCACGCTGCACATGACGGGCGAGCCGGTCCTCGACGGCGAGGGCTGCACCGCCTCCATGTGGGCGGTCCTGCGGGACGTCAGCGAGCTGCGCCGCAGCGAGCAGGCCGTGACCCGCAGCCGTGCGTCGGTCCGGCGCGAGAAGCACATCGAGCGCACCGAGCACCGCATGGCCGTGGAGCTCCAGGAGACCGTCCTGCCGCCGTGGCGCGGATCACTGCGCCTCCCGCCGCAGGGACCCGGCGCCCTGGACATCGCGGCGCACTACCTCCCCTCCGCGTCGAGCGGGCTCATCGGCGGCGACTGGTACGACGCGATGGAGCTGCCCGACGGACGCACCCTCCTCACCGTCGGCGACCTCACCGGGCACGGCATCCCCGCCACCTCGGCGATGGCGATGCTGCTGGGCGCACTGCGGGGCATGGCCGTCGCCGGCATCGAGCCGGGCGCACTGATGGGACACCTGAACCAGGTGCTGGAGACGTCGATACAGCCCGCGCTGGGCAGTGCCCTGTGCTGCCGCTTCGACCCCGGAACCTCCGTTCTCTCCTGGGCGCAGGCCGGTCATCCCGCGCCGCTGCTCTTCCGCGGCGGTTCGGGACGGCTCCTGCCCCCGCCGGACGGGATACTGCTGGGCGCCGCGCCCCAGGCCGTGTTCGAGCAGGACGAGGTACGGCTGTTCCCCGGCGACGTGCTCGTTCTGCACACCGACGGGCTGACCCGACGCGGCGACCGGGGTGCGGGCCCGGAAGCACTGCTCGACCTCGCCCCTCGATTCGCCGACGCCCGTACGGCACAGGAGTGCGTCCGGGGCCTCGTCGAGAAGTTCGGCGGGACCGAGCGCCTGGACGACGCGTGCGTGCTGGTCGCCCGCATCGGGGCGTGAGGGAACGCGGACGCATCAGGGCATGCCGCAGAAGCGTGGACGTGTCAGGGCGTGAAGCAGCCCGGAGCGGCGCGGTGGGGCCGGTTCAGATCTGCGCGCCCCTGGCCTTCTTCTGGCTCGGCATCGACAGCTCGATCTCCTCGCGCAGATCCTGGATGCCCGCGTATCCGGCGAAATGACCGGTGAGCCGGTACATCTCACGGAGCCGGTCCCAGGTGCGGTGCGAGGAGGTCTCCCCCATCGACACCAGCGCGAGCCGGGCGTAACGGTCGGCCTGTTCCGGGTCGTTGGCGATGAAGCAGGCAGAAGCGAGCGAGATGTAGTCGAAGATCTTCGACCGCTGACGCCCGTTGACCCGCAGCTCCAGAGCCTGCTTGGCGTGGCGTTGGGCGATGATCGCCGCCCCCGGGTCGTGCTCGGCCAGCGTACGGAAGGCGAGCGCCTGCATGCCGTGCATATCGGCCTCGTCGAACATCTGCATCCAACTGGGCGGCGGGACATCGCTCTTGTCCGAGACGAAGAGCTCCTCGGCCTCGCCGAGGGTGCGCCGCATGGCCTGGCCGCGTCCCATGGACGCCTGCGCCCAGGCCTCGATGGTGCGCAGCATCGCCTGCGTACGGGGCAGGGTCTCGTCGCCGGAACCGGACTTGGCGAGCTTCATCAGGTCGAGTGCGTCGTCGGGGCGGCCCAGGTGCACCATCTGGCGTGCCGCGCGGGAGAGCGCCTCTCCGGCGCGTGGCCGGTCGCCGCCCTCGCGGGCCGCGTGGGCGGCGATGACGAAGTACTTCTGGGCGGTGGGTTCGAGGCCGACGTCGTGGGACATCCAGCCCGCCAGGACGGCGAGGTTGGCGGCGACGCCCCACAGGCGGCGCTGGAGGTGGTCGGGGTGCCGGTAGGCGAGCATGCCGCCCACCTCGTTGAGCTGGCCCACGACCGCCTTGCGTTGGAGTCCGCCGCCCCGGGACGCGTCCCAGGCGCGGAAGACCTCGACCGAGTGCTCCAGCGCCGCGATCTCGTCGGAGCCGACCGGTGCGGCCTCGTACCGGTCGAGACCGGCGGGATCGGCGTGCAGGGGGTCGTTGGTCCGTGGCGCGCCGGCCGCCGGAGCGGGGTCGCTGTGCAGCCAGTCGTACATGGGGCCGGCGATGGTTGAGCCGGCGGCGAGCGCGGCGCCCGCACCCACCAAGCCGCGTCGGTTGAGCATGAGGTCCATTCCCGTGAATTCGGTGAGGACCGCTGCCGTCCGTTCGGGCGCCCACGGCAGTTGATCGGGATTGTGTTCCGTCCCGGAGTCACGCCGCTTCCCCACACGCCCGCGTCGGCCGAACCCGAGGTCCTCGATGGTCACGACACGGCCGAGCCGCTCGGTGAACAGAGCTGCCAGCACTTCGGGCACGGGATCACGGGGGGACTCCCCCATGTCGATCCAGCGCCTGACACGCGAGGTGTCGGTGGCCAGCTGCGGGTGGCCCATGGCCGCCGCCTGCCGGTTCACCATTCTCGCGAGTTCGCCCTTGGACCAGCCGGCCAGGCCGAACAGGTCGCTGAGACGGGTGTTGGGTTCTCCGGTCACTTCAAGCCCCCAGGTTCTCGGCTGACTTGACACTAACCCCCTGTCAGATGCGCTGTGACTATTCGCCAGGGTTCGCCAGGGTCCGCCAGATGGTCTGCCACCCGTGACCCGTTGTCAGGTAGGAGTGCGCCACCCCGCCCGGCAGCCCTAGGTACTCCCCAGGGTGCCGAACGGCCGTCGGCCGGGTTGGCGCACGTACCTTGTCGGCGCACGAAGGGATCTGTCTCGCCCATGTACACAGCATCGTCCTCCGTGTCCGCCCCGCCCCGTCCGCTCCGCCCGATGGGCGCGGGCGGCGGGCCCTATCTCGCTCCTCACGCCGGTGCGCCGGTGCAGGGTCCGGGCCGGGCCCGACGGGCCGCGGGACCGGGCGCCGGACCGCTCAGCGGAAGGATCGACCTGTCCGGGCCGCAGGGCGCGCAGGTGCGGATGGCCATCGCCTCCGTCCAGCGCATCTGCCCCGAGTTCAACCCGGTCCAGGTGCTGCGCCGCAGCGGACGTTCGGTCCTGATCGTGGGAACGACCGGGCGGGCGACGGCCGTGGCGAAGTGTTTACTGGACCACTCGCCGGCCTGGACCGAGCGGTTCCGGCACGAAATAGCGGCGTACCGCGCGTTCGTCCGGCACCGGCCCCCGGTTCGGGTGCCCCGGCTGATCGCGGCGGATCCGGAGAACTGCACGCTGGTGATCGAGCGGATGCCCGGCCGGGTCGCCGCCCTCACCCGGCACCCGGCGGAGGCGCCGCCGCGGGCCGACATCCGTGCCGCCCTGGGTGCGATCGCCCGGGTGAACGCCTGGCGGCCGCCGCCCGGACTGTTCGAGGCGCCGCTCGACTACGCCTCGCGGATCGCCCGCTACCACGAGCTCGGTCTGTTCACCGACCGCGACCTCGGTGACCTGCAGAAGCTGCTGCACGGTCTGGCCCACGCGGGCGGCCGGCAGGGCATGGGGCAGTTCTGCCACGGGGACGCCCTGCTCTCCAACATCCTGCTGTCGCCGACCGGACCGGTGCTCGTCGACTGGGAGCACGCCGGCTGGTATCTCCCGGGGTACGACCTGGCGACGCTGTGGACGGTGCTGGGCGACGCCCCGGTGGCGCGCCGCCAGATCAGTCAGCTGGCTCAGGCCAGGGGCCCGGCCGCGCGGGACGCGTTCCTGGTGAACCTGATGCTGGTGCTGACTCGCGAGATCCGGAATTACGAGACGGCGGTGCAGCGCACCATGCGGGAGGCGCCCGCGGTGGGTGCGGGGGCGGACCGCCCCGGTGCGCTCTCCTCGGGTGAGGAGCAGCGGCTGCTGCTGCGGAGGCTGCACGACGACTGCGCGATGGCGCGGAGGGCGGTGCGGGCGGCGGTCGGCACCCGCTGAGGCGGGACGACGCCGACGGAGAAAAGAGGGCGGGGCCGGAGGCCTGCCCGTCGAGGACCGCAGTGCCCAGTCGCTGCGGGCCCAGACCACTGTGAAGAAGAAGCGCGCTGCGGGACCGGTGCCGACACACCGGTCCCGCAGCGCGCTGTTCTGCGTTCGGTGACCGCGTGCTGACCCTGTGCCGTTCCGGGGGCCCTCGCGGGTGAGGCCCGCCACGAGACCCACGTCACCTACGACGTCCGGTCGTAGGTGTGAGCCCTCCCGTCCGGCGTAACGAACCGCCCATATGGCTCATAAATTGGCATCTCACGATGAAGAGTAGTAAAGGCGGTCATTGCTTCCTATGTCGGTGCCCGCTAACCATGGATTCCGGCAGGCACCGAGTTCGAGCCCGCGTCGATCGCCCACCGGCGACCGCGGCCCGGACGACCCGGCACCCGCCGACGCGGCGCGAAGGCCGCGAAGCCCGTCCCCCATAGGAAGAGCTCACGCATGCCCCGCATCTCCACCCTGCGCATCACCCGCTCGCACAAGATCGCCACCGCCGTGCTCGTCGCGGCCGGTTCCGTCACCGCCATGACCGCCACCGGCGGCCCGAGCGAAGCGCAGACCACCGCGACCCGGTCCTCCGTCTCCGTGGAGCCGGTCGCCGCCGCGGGCATCCCCACGGCGAAGGACGCTGCCGAGAAGGCCGCGAAGGAGAACGCCGCCAAGGAAGCCGCGGCGAAGAAGGCCACCGCCAAGGCGCTCGCCGAGAAGGCGACCGCGAAGAAGGCCGCCGAGAAGGAGCGCTCCGAGAAGGAGGCCGCCAACCGGTCCACCGAGCGCAAGGCCGTCACGCCGAAGAAGTACGCGAACAACCTCGACGGCTGGATCCGCGAGTCGCTCGACATCATGGAGAAGAAGAACATCCCCGGCTCCTACGAGGGGCTGCACCGCAACATCATGCGTGAGTCCAGCGGCAACCCGAACGCCGTCAACGACTGGGACATCAACGCGCGGAACGGCATTCCCTCCAAGGGTCTCCTCCAGGTGATCCAGCCCACCTTCGACGCGTACCACGTCAAGGGCACCCCGAAGAACCTCACCGACCCGGTCGCCAACATCACCGCTGCCGCCAACTACGCCGCGGACCGGTACGGCTCGATCGACAACGTCGACTCCGCCTACTGAGCCGGCCCGCCGAGTCGGCCTGCTGAGCCGGCCTGCTGAGCCGACACCCCCGATGTGCCGATGATGTGACTAATTGTCATCGTGCGTGCCCCGGATGGCCGAAGGGTAGTGCTGCGCGGACACCACCGGTCCGCGCGATTCCCCGCGCGAAGGCTTCTGGAAAGGCCTGACGCACATGGCACAGCCCTTCTCACTGCCGGATTTCTATGTTCCGTATCCGGCCAGGCTCAACCCTCATGTGGAAGCGGCACGCACCCACACCCGGGAGTGGGCCCGTTCCATGGGGATGCTGGAGGGATCCGGCATCTGGGAGGAGAAGGACCTGGAGGCGCACGACTACGCCCTCCTGTGCGCCTACACCCATCCCGACTGCTCGGCGGAGGCGCTCAGCCTCGTCACCGACTGGTACGTGTGGGTCTTCTTCTTCGACGACCACTTCCTGGAACTGTTCAAGCGCACCCCCGACCGGGCGGGCGGCAAGCGGTATCTGGACCGACTGCCCGCCTTCATGCCGATGGAGCGCGGAGCCGCGACACCCGAGCCCGAGAATCCCGTCGAGGCGGGGCTCGCCGATCTGTGGGCCCGGACGGTGCCCGCGATGACGGACGACTGGCGGGCCCGGTTCGCGGAGTCGACGGAGAACCTCCTCAACGAGTCCCTGTGGGAGCTCGCCAACATCCACGAGGGCCGCATCGCGAACCCGGTGGAGTACATCGAGATGCGCCGCAAGGTGGGCGGCGCGCCCTGGTCCGCGGGCCTGGTCGAGTACGCGGCGAACGCGGAGATCCCGGCGTCGGTGGCCGGGTCCCGGCCCCTGCGGGTGCTGCGGGACGCCTTCTCCGACGCCGTACACCTGCGCAACGACCTCTTCTCCTACCAGCGTGAGGTGGAGGACGAGGGGGAGAACAGCAACGGCGTCCTGGTGCTGGAGAAGTTCCTCGGCTGCTCCGCGCAGGAGGCCGCCGATGCCGTCAACGACCTGCTGACCTCACGGCTCCAGCAGTTCGAGAACACCGCCCTCACCGAACTCGGCCCTCTCTGCGCCGAGAAGGCCCTCGACCCGGCGCAGACCGCGGCCGTGCTGGCGTACGCCAAGGGGCTCCAGGACTGGCAGTCCGGCGGCCACGAATGGCACATGCGCTCCAGCCGCTACATGAACGGCGGAGGCGCGGGCGAGGCCGTGGCCGGCTGGGGCATGTCCGCGGCCTCCATCAGGTTCACCCTCCGCTCGGAGGCCGCGCGGGCCCGCAGCCACAGCCATGTGCCGTACCAGCACGTGGGCCCCTCACTGCTGCCGGACTTCGACCTGCCGTTCGGCACGACGCTCAGTCCGCATCTGGAGGGGGCCCGGGTCCGGCTCGTCGACTGGGCGCGGCGGATGGGCATCCTGGAGGCCCAGCCGGGGGTGCCGGGTTCGCACATCTGGGACGAGCGGCGGATCGTCGCGATCGACCTCCCGCTGTGCGCGGCGGGCCTGCACCCGGACGCGACCCCGGACGAACTGGACCTGTCCTCGGGCTGGCTGGCCTGGGGGACGTACGGGGACGACTGGTTCCCGGTGGTGCACGGGCGGGCCCGGGACCTGGCGGGCGCGCGCCTGGCCAACGAACGGCTGTCGCTGTTCATGCCGCTGGACGGGGAGGGGACGCCGGAGCCGGTGAACGCCCTGGAGCGGAGCCTGGGCGACCTGTGGCGCAGGACGGCCGCGCCGATGGACCAGGGCGCGCGGCGCACCTTCCGGACCTCGATCGAGTCGATGACCGAGAGCTGGCTGTGGGAGCTGGCGAACCAGGCGCAGAACCGCATCCCCGACCCGGTGGACTACGTGGAGATGCGACGGGCGACGTTCGGTTCGGACCTGACGATGAGTCTGTGCCGGCTGGGGCACGGCAGGACCGTTCCGGACGAGGTCTACCGCAGCGGCCCGATGCGGTCACTGGAGAACGCGGCGGCGGACTACGCGTGCCTGATGAACGACCTCTTCTCGTACCAGAAGGAGATCGAGTACGAGGGCGAGGTGCACAACGGCGTCCTGGTCGTGCAGAACTTCTTCGGCGTGGACTATCCGACGGGCGTGGCGATCGTGCACGACCTGATGAACTCGCGGCTGCGGCAGTTCCTGCATGTGGCCGAGGTCGAACTCCCGGTGCTGTACGACGATTTCGGCCTCGACGCCGAGGCGCGGGAGGTCCTGGCGGGCTATGTGCAGGAGCTCAAGCACTGGATCGCGGGGATCCTGATCTGGCACCGGGGCTGCCGTCGCTACCGCGAGGAGGACCTGCGGCAGGGGAACGACACCCCCTGGCACCTCGGCGGTCCCACGGGGATCGGCACATCGGCGGCGCAAGTGACCCGGATGATGGCTCAGTTGGCGGGCAGCCGGGGCTAGCGTCCGGGCCTACCGGGAGCAGGGTCCGCCGTGGGGTTCTCACGGCGGACCGTGGCCGGGTCCGGGCGCTGATCCCGAAGCGGCCCCGGATCAGAGCAGGACGTGCCGCAGCACGGCCTCGAAGTCCGCCGCCGTCGGCGGTGTGTCGGTCAGCAGTCCCTGGAGGAGCAGTCCGTCGATGACGCCCTTGAGGATCTGTACCCGGACCGGGTCGTCGGTGTAGCGCAGGGCGTATCCGGCGATGGCGTCCAGCCAGCGTCCGGTGGAGGTGCGCAGCTCCGGGCGCCGGGCGGCGAGCAGGTAGAGCTCGTACTCGGCGAGGAGTCGGCCGGGGCCCTTCATCACGTGCCCGAGGAGTTCGGCGAGGGCGGTGAGCCCCTCGGGGCCGCCGTCGGCGCTCTCCGCCAGGCGTCGCATCCGTTCGGCGTCCTGGTCCATGCAGACGGTGAGGGCGGCGGTGAGCAGGTCGTCGATGCTCTTGAAGTAGTAGGCGGCGGCTGTGGCGGGCTGGTCCGCCTCGCGTGCCACCGCCCGGTGGCTGACGCCCGAGACGCCCTCGCGGGCGACCACCCGGAGGGTGGCCTCGATGAGTTCCTGCCGTCGGAGCTCACCCTTGAGCAGGCGGCCGTCGGTCGGTGACGGGGTCATCGTGCCCTCCGGGCGTCGTGGTCGGGCGGTACGGGAGCGGGGTGCCGTTCCTCGTGGCTGCGGGGCGTCCGCGGGACCGGCTTCGCGTCCCCCTCCTCGGCGGGCGCCCGCAGACTCCGGTCGAGCGGGCCCTGGGCGGTCAGCGCCAGGAGCACCGTCGCGGCGCCCGCGGTGATGGCCACGGTGAAGCCGCCGGAGGGGCCGAAGCGGTCGACCATCCCGCCCGACACCGAGGCGCCGAGCGCGACACCGACGCTGAGGCCGGTGATCGCCCAGGTCATCCCCTCGGTGAGGGCAGCGGGCTCCACTGTCTTCTCGACGAGTCCCATCACCACGATCATGGTGGGCGCGAAGAAGAGGCCGGAGAAGAAGACGGCCGCGGAGAGCGTGGCGATGTTCTCGACGAGCAGCAGGGGAAGGGTGGTCAGGGCGGTGCCGGCCGTGCTGAGGAGGAGCAGCCGGGGCAGGGGGACGCCGAGCCGGAGGGCGCCGAACACCAGCCCGGCGCCGGCCGAGCCGATCGCGTAGACGGAGAGGACGATGCCCGCGCCGACCGGTGATCCCTGCTCCTCGGCGAAGGCGACGCTCACCACGTCGACGGTGCCGACGATCGTGCCGCCCGCGACGAGGGTGAGGGCCAGCAGGACGAGTGGTCCCCCGCGCAGCGCCGAGACGCGCGGGGCGCCGTCGGCGGCCGGCCGGAGGACCGGAGGCTCGGTGCGCTTCTGCGGGACGAACATCAGGACGCCGAGGGTGAGCAGCACCGCCGCCACCAGGGGACCGGCCTCCGGGAAGAGCGCGGTGCTCAGTGCGACCGCGAGGGCGGGGCCCACCACGAAGGTGAGTTCGTCGACGACCGATTCCAGCGAGTAGGCGGTGTGCAGGCGGTCCGAGCCCCGGTGGAGATGGGTCCACCGGGCGCGGACCATCGCGGCCATGTTGGGCATCGTGCCGGCCGCCGCCGCACTGACGAACAGCGTCCAGACAGGGGCGTCGTAGCGGGCGCAGAGGAGGAGCACGCCCATGGCGATGACGCTGAGGCCGGTGGCGGGCAGCAGTACCCTGCTCTGCCCCCGCCGGTCGACCACCCGCGAGATCTGGGGGCCGCAGAGGGCCATGGACAGCGTGAAGGTGGCGGAGACGGCCCCTGCCAGGCCGTACTGCCCGCGCATCTGGGACAGCATCGTGATGATCCCGATGCCGGTCATCGACAGCGGCATGCGGGCGACGAAACCCGCGGCGGAGAAGGCTAAGGCGCCCGGCGCCCTGAAAAGAGCGCCGTAGGGGTTGGGCATGGGGACGGACCTCCGGACGGGGGACGATGAACCTGAACGACTGTTACACATTGAACGGTCGTTACATTTTCTCACCGTAGCCGCTCCCCTGCCGTCGATGTCAAGGGGAGCCGTCGGCGTCAAGGGAAAAGGCCGCCCGAACGGATTCGGACGGCCTTGCGACCGGACGGCCTTGCGAAGGGACGTTTCAGCCTTGCTGGAACAGCTCCGCGGGCAGCGGCTTGAGCAGGGTGTAGAGGTCGTCGGTGATCGGCCGGTCCCAGCTGGCAATGGTCACGAGGACGCCGTCGCTGCGGTCGAACTGGACGCAGGCGATCCGGCTCTCGGAGAGCTTGACGCGGCGGACGATCAGCAGATTGTCGCCCTGCATGACGGGGACGTCCTCGGAGCTGACGACCTCGATCGGCTCGTCGTTCTCCAGGGCGAGGAGCAGCTGGGCCACCTCGAAGGGGACCTGGCCCTCCTCCGTCTCGCGGGCGGGCGAGCCTTCCGGCAGATTGCCGATGATCATCGCCGGGCCCCGTCCGCCGTACAGGTCGTAGCGGAGGAAGACGCCCTGACAGCTGCCGTCGGGGGCGGGGAGCAGACCGGCGCCGAGGTTGCCGGGCCAGTCCCCGGGGTCCATGGCCAGGACGTCGAAGTCCGGGCCCGCGGGTGTTGCGGCGCTACGGCGGCGGAGGAAGGACATGCATGCCATGTTACGTGTCCCGGCTCACGTTGCGGAGCCGGGCCCGGGCCGCGCGTGACCGGGCCCGACGTGTCTTCTCAGCCGGGCGGGGGCTCGGCTTCTCAGCCGGGCGGGGGCTCGGCTCCCACGAGCCACATGGCGAAGAACTGGGACCCGCCGCCGTAGGCGTGACCGAGCGCCCGGGTGGCCCCGTCGATCTGGTGCTCGCCGGCTCTCCCCCGGACCTGAAGGGCCGCCTCGGCGAAGCGGATCATGCCGGAGGCGCCGATCGGGTTGGTGGACAGCACACCGCCCGAGGGGTTGACGGGGAGGTCGCCGTCGAGTTCGGTGACGCCCGCCTCGGTGAGCTTCCAGCCCTCGCCCTCGTCCGCGAAGCCGAGGTTCTCCAGCCACATCGGCTCGTACCAGGAGAACGGTACGTACATCTCGACGGCGTCGATCTCGCGGCGTGGGTCGGTGATGCGGGCCTGCCGGTAGACGTCGGCGGCGCAGTCCTTGCCGGCCTGCGGGGAGACGAAGTCCTTGCCCGCGAACAGGGTCGGTTCGCTGCGCATCGCCCCGCCGTGGACCCAGGCGGGCGGATGCGGGGAGCGGGCCGCTCCGGCCCGGTCGGTGAGGACCATGGCGCAGGCCCCGTCGGACGAGGGGCAGGTCTCGGAGTAGCGGACCGGGTCCCAGAGCATGGGCGAGGACTGGACCTTCTCCAGGGTGAGGCCGTGGTCGTGGATGTGCGCGTAGGGGTTCTTCAGCGCGTTGCGGCGGTCCTTGTACGCGACGAGCGAGCCGACCGTGTCGGGCGCTCCGGTGCGCCGCATGTACGCGCGCACGTGCGGGGCGAAGAAGCCGCCCGCGCCGGCCAGCAGCGGCTGCTGGAAGGGGACGGGCAGGGAGAGCCCCCACATGGCGTTGGACTCGGACTGCTTCTCGAAGGCGAGGGTGAGGACGGTGCGGTGGACGCGGGCGGCGACGAGGTTCGCGGCGACCAGGGCCGTCGATCCGCCGACGGAGCCCGCCGTGTGGACGCGGAGCATGGGTTTGCCGACGGCGCCGAGGGCGTCGGCGAGGTAGAGCTCCGGCATCATGACGCCCTCGAAGAAGTCGGGCGCCTTGCCGATCACGACGGCGTCGATGTCGGCCCAGCTCAGCCCGGCGTCCTCCAGGGCTCGGACCGCCGCCTCGCGGACGAGTCCGGCGATGGAGACGTCGTGCCGGGCGGCGACGTGTTTGGTCTGGCCGATGCCGACGACGGCGACGGGCTCCTTACTCATGAGCGCTCTCCCCTTCCAGGACGGCGACCAGGTTCTGTTGCAGGCAGGGCCCGGAGGTGGCGTGGGCGAGGACTCGGTCGGACTCGCCGCGGTGGATACGGGCGGCGGCCTCGCCGAGCCGGATCAGTCCGGCGGCCATGACCGGGTTGGCGGCGAGGGCGCCGCCGGAGGGGTTGACGCGGACCTCGTCGCCGAGCCCGAGCGCCTTGCGCAGGACGACTTCCTGCGAGGTGAACGGGGCGTGCAGCTCGGCGGTGTCGACGGGGCGTTCGAAGGCTCCGGCGTGTTCGGCGGCGAGCCGGGCGGAGGGGCTGTCGGTCAGGTCGCGGACGCCGAGGCTGTGGGCCTCGATGCGGTGGTCGATGCCCCGGATCCAGGCGGGCCGTTCGCACAGGGCGCGGGCGGTGTCCCCGGCGGCGAGGACCACGGAGGCGGCCCCGTCGCCGATGGGCGGGCAGTCGCCGGTGCGCAGCGGGTGCACGAGGGGGTCGCCCGCCGGGACGTCGCCGGTGAGCTGGGCGTACGGGTTGTCCACGGCGGCGGTGCGGTTGCGGGCGGCGATCTCGGCGAGGGCTCCTTCGTCGGTGTCGCCCGCGTCGATGAGGGCCTGGGCCTGGAGGGCCGCGAGGGCGACGGAGTCGGGCCAGAGCGGGGCGAGGTAGTAGGGGTCGAGCTGGCGGGTGAGGACGTCGCGGACTGGGCCGGGCGAGGACTTGCCGTAGGAGTAGACGAGCGCGGTGTCCGCCTCGCCGGTCTGGAGCTTGACCCAGGCTTCGTACAGCGCCCAGGCCCCGTCCATCTCGACGTGCGACTCGGAGATGGGCGGGTGGGCGCCGACGCCGTCGAGCGCCATGGTGAAGGAGAAGGCCCGTCCGGCGAGGTAGTCGGCGGAGCCGGAGCAGGTGAACCCGATCTCGTTGGCCTTGAGCCCGGTCGCGCCCAGGACCTCGTGGAGGACGGGCATCAGCAGGTCGACCTCGGAGAGTTCGTCGGTGCGCCGCCGGTGCGCGCTCTGAGCGAAGGCGACGATGGCCACGTCCCGCATCTACACCAGCTCCTTGTACGTGTCGTAGTCGGCGTCGGGCTCGCCGGTGGGCCGGTAGTGGTCCACATGGCGGGCGCCCTCGCTCCAGACGGGCTCGACGCGCAGGCCCATGCGGACCTGGTCGTAGGGGATTCCGGCGATGCGTCCGTGCAGGGCGAGGTCCGCGCCGTCGAGGGCGATGTGGGCGTATACGTACGGGACTTCGATGTCGAGATTCTTCGCCTTGATGTTGACGATGCAGAAGGTGGTGACCGTGCCTCGCGGTCCGACCTCGACCTGTTCGGCGGTGGCGACCCCGCAGGTGGGGCAGGCGCCGCGCGGCGGCACGTAGACCTTGCGGCAGGCGGGGCAGCGTTCGCCGACGGTACGGCGTTCCTCCAGGGCCTTGATGTAGGCGCTCTGGGCGCGGCCGGGGGTGTGGACGTAGTCGAGGCGGGCCGGGGCGACGATGCCGGTGACGGGGTCGGTGAACTCACCGGAGTGCGGGGCGGGTTCGGTGGGGCCGGGCTCGCCCTCGTTCGGTTCGAAGCAGGCGATGTCGGTGATGGCGCCGGTGCGGGTCGCGGCCCAGCGGATGCGGACGCGCATCCCGGTGCGTACGGCGTCGGGTCCGGGTGCGTCGAGTACGTGCAGGAGCGCGGTGCCGGCCCCGTCGAGGCGGACGAGGACCCAGGCGAACGGGGTGTCGAGCGGCTGGTCGCGGCGCGGGGACGGGTTCCAGGCCCAGGTGGTGACGGTGCCGGTGGGGGCGACCTCGACGAGGTCGCCCAGTTCGTTCGCGGTGACCGGGTCGTACTCGACGGGCGGTACGAGGACCGTGCCGTCGTCCGTGCGGACGCCGAGGACGGTGCGTTCGCGCAGTCCGGTGAGGAAGGCGCTCTGGACGGGGCCGAGGGAACGGGTGAAGGGGAACTCGACCACCAGCGGGGCGCTGAGGACGTCGGGCATGGCTCTCTCCTGGGGTCAGGCGCGCCGGTAGACGGGCGGGCGCTTCTCGGCGAAGGCGCGGGCGCCCTCCTTGGCGTCCTCGGTGGCGAACACGGGCCAGCCGCGCTTGAGTTCGGCGGCCAGGGCCTCGCTCTCGGTCAGCTCGGCGCCCTCGTAGACGGAGGCCTTGACGGCCTCGACGGCGAGCGGCCCGCAGGCGTTGACCCGTTCGGCTACGGCGAGTGCCTCCTCCAGCGCGGTGCCGTCGGGCACGACCCTGCCGACGAGCCCGATGGCGGCGGCTTCGTCGGCGGTGTACGGGCGTCCGGTGAGGAGCATTTCGAGGGCGTGGGTGCGGGGGATCTGGCGGGGCAGCCGGACGGTGGAGCCGCCGATCGGGAAGAGGCCCCGGCGGACCTCGAAGAGCCCGAAGGTGGCTCCGGCTCCGGCGATGCGGATGTCGGTGCCCTGGAGGATCTCGGTGCCACCCGCGACACAGGGGCCCTCCACGGCGGCGATGACCGGTTTGCGGGGGCGGTGGTGGCGCAGCATCGCCTTCCAGTGCAGATCCGGGTCGGCGGTCATCCGCTCGCGGTACTCCTCCCCCGCCATTCCGTCGCCCGCGAGCGCCTTGAGGTCCATCCCGGAGCAGAACGCGCCGCCCGCGCCGGTGAGGACGACGGAGCGGACCGTGTCGTCCGCGTCGGCCGCGAGCCAGCCGTCGTACAGGCCGACGAGCATCGGCAACGAGAGCGCGTTCCTGGCCTGTGGTCTGTTCAGGGTGAGCACCAGCGTGGCGCCTTCGCGCCGCACGGTGAGGTGTTCCGTACCGCCCATGACCGACTCCTGTTCTCCGGATCTGGAACAGGTTGCAGGAGGAGGGGGCGCAGTTCAATAGTTTTCTGACAGCTCGTCAGATTGTTGCGACGCCACCTCTTCCCACTTGTGCCGACCGGCGCTCTAATGACGGCCGAGTCGCCAGTCACCCGGGGTCAGGAGGAACGGTGGAGTACAACCTTGCCGACCTGTTCGAGTCGGTCGTCGACGCGGTGCCCGACCGTGAGGCGCTCCTGTACGTCGACCACCCCGGTACGGGCGCGGAGCGCCGGCTCACGTACGCGGAACTGGACGCCGCCGCCAACCGCATCGCCCACCACCTGCTCGACGCGGGGATCCGGCCGGGAGAGCACCTGGGGCTGCATCTCTACAACGGGGTGGAATACCTCCAGACGGTGCTGGGAGCCCTCAAAGCGCGGATCGTGCCGGTGAATGTCAACTACCGTTATGTCGAGGAGGAGTTGGTCTACCTCTACCGGGACGCGGACCTGGCTGCGCTGGTCTTCGACGGCGAGTTCGACGAGCGGGTGGCGGCGGCCGCCCCGCAGGCCCCGGGGCTGCGCCATCTGGTGCGGGTGGGGACCTCCGCCGCGAAGGCCGCCCCCGGGCCGCCGGCCGTGCCCTTCACCGAGGCGGAGGCGTCCGGCTCCCCGGACCGCGGTTTCACCCCGCGCTCCGCCGACGACCAGTTCATCATCTACACCGGCGGCACGACCGGCATGCCCAAGGGCGTGATGTGGCGTCAGGAGGACCTGTTCTTCTCGGGACTGGGCGGCGGCGCACCGACCGGCGAGCCGGTGAAGACCCCGCAGGAACTGGCCGAGCGGGTCGCGGCGGGCGGCGACGGGATCACCTTCTTCCCCACCCCGCCGCTGATGCACGGGACCTCCACACTGACCGCGTTCATCGGCTTCAACTTCGGCCAACGCGTCGTCGTGCACCGCAAGTTCGTTCCGGAAGAGGTGCTGCGGACCATCGAGAAGGAGAAGGTCACCAGTGTGTCGCTGGTCGGCGACGCGATGCTTCGCCCTCTGATCGACTGCCTGAAGGGGGCGCTGCGCGGGACGGACTGCTCGTCGCTGTTCTCCGTCTCCAGCTCCGGGGCGATCATGTCGGACTCGGTGCGCGCGGAGTTCCAGGAGCTCGTGCCGACGGTGATGCTGCTGAACAACTTCGGCTCCTCCGAGTCCGGCTTCAACGGCACGGCCACCGCTGACTCGGGACCCGAGAAGGGCTTCCGGGTCCAGGTCAACGCCCGTACGGCGGTGGTGGATCCGGTGACATACGAGCCGGTGGCCCCCGGCGAGCCGGGCCGTATCGCCCAGCGCGGACATGTGCCGCTCGGCTACTACAACGACCCGGCCAAGACCGCCGACACCTTCTTCCGCCGGGGCGACGAGCGCTGGGTGCTGCTGGGCGACATGGCGACCGTGGACGCGGACGGCATCGTCACGGTCCTCGGGCGGGGCTCGCAGTGCATCAACACAGGCGGCGAGAAGGTGTATCCGGAGGAGGTCGAGCAGGCGCTCAAGTCGCATGCGGATGTGTACGACGCGCTCGTCGCGGGCGTCCCCGACGAGCGTTGGGGAAACCGGGTCGCCGCCGTGGTCCAACTGCGCGAGGGTGCAGCCGCGTTGACCCTGGACGTGGTGCAGGCCCACTGCCGGACCCGGCTCGCCGGCTACAAGATCCCTCGCGCGCTGGTGCTCGCCGACCGGATCCAGCGCTCGCCGAGCGGCAAGGCGGACTACCGGTGGGCGAAGGCGGTGGCGGCGGAGGCCGACCGTAGCTGAACGGCCGGGGCCGACAGGAGCTGGACGACAAGGGCCCACCGGGGCTGCTGATCTCCATGGGCGCGACGACGTCGGCCATGTATGTGTGCCAGTGGGCGAACCGGTCGCTCCGCGGCATCGTGTCGGTCCGGAACGACCTGCGCTCAGCCCGCGCCGCCGGCTCCTTCCCGGTGGGTGAGACCGAACCTGCGCAGTGCCGCGAGGAATTCCCCGGGCCGGTCCGCATGGATCAGGTGTCCGGCGTCGACGGTGACCAGCTCGGCGTCCGGTATCGCGCGGACCATCCGCGCGAGCTGCTCCTGGTCGATGTGGCTGTCGGGCCCGCCGCCGATGACGAGGGTGGGCACGGTGATCTCCGGGAAGCGTTCACGGACGGCCGGGTCGGGGTTGTTCAACTGGGCGTCGATGTCGGGGACGACGGGCCAGTCGAAGTCGAGGTCGCCGTCGGGGCGGACAGAGGGCGCGCGGGGCGGGTCGAGCGGGAGGAGGGGCGGCGCGTCCTCGATGATCAGCCGGCCGATCAGGCCCGGTTCCCGCTGGGCCAGGAGGTAGGCGGCGACCCCGCCCATGGAGTGCCCGACGACGGTCGCCCCGGCGAGGTTGCGGGCTTCCAGGAAGGCATGGAGGTCGTCGCGGAACATCTCGAAGGAGTAGCGGCCGGGCCAGTCGCTCAGACCGTGGCCGCGGAAGTCGGGGGCGTACACGCGGTGGTCGGCGGCCAGGTCCTGCGCGATCCGGGTCCAGGTCTCGCCGGAGCCCGCCCGGCCGTGCAGCAGGACGACGGGCGGGGCATCGGGGTCGCCCCACACCCGGTAGGACAGCCGGACCCCGCCCGCCTGGACGTTCAGGATCTCCGGGTCGAGGAAGGCCTCCACCGTACGGGCGAAGGCTCCGGGGTCGTCGAGCCACGGGAAGTGCCCGGCCCCGCGCTGGACGACGAACTCGGCGCCCGGGAAGAGCGCGGCGAGCTCCGTGGCCCGGTCCGGGCCGGGGTGGCCGTCGTACTCCCCGGCGAGGACGAGGACCGGCACGGTCACCTCGCGCAGGGCGGCGGCGGTGGCGACGGGATCGAAGGCCCCTTCCTCGGCGTAGCGCCCGCGGGCTTCCGTGTTGGTCTGCCCGGCGGAGGCCTCGGCATGGGCGCGGGCCGCCTCGTCCCAGCGGCCGTAGGTGAGGGGCCGGACGGCGGGCCACAGCTCGGCGAACGGTCCCCCGGCGAGCAGCGCCTCCTGGGCGGCCCGTGCCTCGGGGTACCAGGGCTCGTCGCGCCGCAGTTCTGCGGCCTCGCGCAGGTCGTCGTCGGTCACTTCGATGCCCACGGCCCGGGTGCTGGGCGTGACCAGGGCCAGGGTGCGCAGCCGTTCCGGACGGCGGGCGGCGTACAGCAGGGCCAGGTCGGCTCCGGCGGAGTGCGCCAGTACGTCGATCCGCTCCAGGCCCAGGTGTTCGCGCAGGGCTTCGACGTCGTCGACGAGGCGGTCGCAGCGGTACGTCGAGGGGTCATCGGGCACACCGGACGCCCCGGTGCCGCGCAGGTCCGGCAGGACGAGCCGGCGCCGGGCGGCGAGCCCTCCGAGGTCGCCGAGATACGCGCTCGCCCGCATCGGCCCGCCGGGCAGACAGATCAGCGGTTCCCCCTCGCCCACCAGGTGATAGGCGAGCAGGGTCTTGTCGTACGCGGAGAAGGTCGGCATACGCCCCATCCAAACAGGAAGCCGTGAGCGGGCACAGCGGACTTCGCCGCGGGCTGATCGGCTCCGGACGCCGCGCGCCTCTTGCCAGCACCCCCGGCCGCCTGAATTACTGCTCCCAGGAAGATCGACCGAATGATCGGTCGCCCGGTCCGGGAGAGGAAGGGTCCTGATGACGGCCATGCTGGACGCGGCGGAACGGCTCGGCCGGGGCGAGCTGGAGGCCCTGCAACTGGAACGGCTGCGGTCCACGCTGCGGCACGCCCACGACAACGTTCCCTTCTACCGCGACGCTTTCGACCGCGCGGGACTGAAGCCCGAGGACTGCCGCACGCTCGCGGATCTGGCCCGGTTCCCGTTCACCGCGAAGACGGATCTGCGGGACAACTACCCCTTCGGGATGTTCGCCGTACCGGAGCACGAGGTGCGCAGGATCCACGCCTCCAGCGGCACGACGGGGCGGCCGACGGTCGTCGGATACACCGAACGGGACCTGGACACCTGGGCGGACGTCGTGGCCCGGTCGATCCGGGCGGCGGGCGGGCGGCCCGGTCACAAGGTCCATGTGGCGTACGGCTACGGCCTGTTCACCGGTGGTCTCGGGGCGCATTACGGGGCGGAGCGGCTCGGCTGCACGGTGATCCCGGCCTCCGGGGGCATGACCGCGCGGCAGGTGCAGCTGATCCAGGACTTCCGGCCCGAGATCATCATGATCACGCCGTCGTACATGCTGACGCTGCTGGACGAGTTCGAGCGGCAGGGGGTCGATCCGCGTTCGACGTCCCTGAAGGTCGGGATCTTCGGTGCGGAGCCGTGGACCGAGGGGATGCGGGCGGAGATCGAGGAGCGGTTCGCGATCGACGCGGTGGACATATACGGGCTCTCGGAGGTGATGGGCCCGGGGGTGGCGCAGGAGTGCGTGGAGACGAAGGACGGGCTGCACATCTGGGAGGACCACTTCTATCCGGAGGTGGTGGACCCGTTCACCGGTGAGGTGCTGCCGGACGGTGAGGAGGGGGAGCTGGTCTTCACCTCGCTGACCAAGGAGGCGATGCCGGTGATCCGTTACCGGACCCGGGACCTGACGCGGCTGTTGCCGGGGACGGCGCGGACGTTCCGGCGGATGGAGAAGGTCACCGGCCGCAGCGACGACATGGTGATCCTGCGCGGGGTGAACCTCTTCCCCACCCAGATCGAGGAGATCGTGCTCCGGACGCCGGGCGTCGCCCCGCACTTCCAGCTGCGGCTGACCCGCGACGGGCGGCTGGACGCGCTGACGGTCCTCGCGGAGGCGCGGGCGGACGCGACGACCGACGAGCGGGAGAAGGCGGCGCGGGCCATCGCGGCGGCGGTGAAGGACGGCGTCGGCGTGTCGGTGAACGTCGAGGTCGTGGATCCGGAGACGCTGGAGCGTTCGGTGGGCAAGATCCGACGGATCGTGGACCTGCGGGAAAAGGGGTCCGGCACGGGGTGAACAGCGGTGCTGACCGGCGCTGTTCACCCCGCCGCAACACCCGTTCCCACCATGCAGAACATCACCCTGGCCCCGCGCCGGGTCCACGGGCTCTCCCGGGCCCGGGCCGAGACGGACGCCCGGGAGCTGCTGGAGCGGCTGGGGCTCGGGGCGAAGGCGGACGAGTATCCGGACCGGCTCAGCGGCGGGCAGCAGCAGCGGGCCGCGATCGTGCGGGCGCTGGCCGTACGCCCCCGGCTGCTGCTCCTGGACGAGATCACGGCGGCGCTCGACCCGGAGCTGGTGGGCGAAGTGCTCGGCCTCGTCCGGGAGGTGAAGGAGGACGGCATGACGATGGTGATCGCCACGCACGAGATGGCGTTCGCGCGTGAGGTCGCCGACCAGGTGTGTTTCCTGGACGCCGGGGTGGTGCTGGAGCGCGGCACGCCCGAGGAGGTGTTCGGCGCGCCGCGCGAGGAGCGCACGCAGCGGTTCCTGCGGCGGATCGTGGCGGCGGGGCGGCTGTAGGACCGCCGGTTTCAGGTCAGCTCGTCCCGCAGTTGCCGCTTGAGGATCTTCCCGCTGGCGTTGCGCGGCAGTTGGTCGACGAACACCACACGCTTGGGCGCTTTGAAGGCGGTGAGCTTCTCGCGGGCGTGGGCGATGAGTTCGCTCTCCGCCACGCTCGCCTCGGCGCGCCGGACGACGACGGCGGTGACGGCCTCGATCCAGCGGTCGTCGGGGAGGCCGATGACGGCGGTCTCGGCGACGGCGGGGTGGGTGTAGAGGGCGTCCTCGACCTGACGGGAGGCGACGAGGACGCCGCCGGAGTTGATGACGTCCTTGACCCGGTCGACGACGGTGAGGAAACCCTCGGCGTCGCGGACGGCGAGGTCGCCGGAGCGGAACCAGCCGTCGCGGAAGGCCTCCGCGGTCTCCTCGGGCTTCTCCCAGTAGCCGGAGCACAGTTGGGGCGATCGGTAGACGACCTCACCGGGGGTGCCGTCGGGGACGTCCTCGCCCTTCTCGTCGACGACGCGGGCCTCCACGAAGAGGACCGGGCGGCCGCAGGACTCCATGCGGCCCTCGTGCTCGTCGGGGCCCAGCACGGTCGCCAGCGGGCCGATCTCGCTCTGCCCGAAGCAGTTGAAGAAGGCCAGGTGCGGCAGCCGTTCGCGCAGGCGCTCCAGGACGGGGACGGGCATGACCGAGGCCCCGTAGAACGCCTTCCGCAGTCCGCCGAGGTCCCGGGTGGTGAACTGGGGGTGGTTGGCGAGGGCGATCCAGACGGTGGGCGGGGCGAACAGACTCTCGGCCAGGCCCTGTTCGACGAGGTCGAAGACCGAGACGGCGTCCGGCGCGTCCAGGATGGTGTTCTCCGCGCCCACCGCCAGATAGGGCAGCAGGAACACATGCATCTGGGCCGAGTGGTAGAGCGGCAGCGAGTGCACGGGCCGGTCGGCGGCGGCGAGGCCGAGCGCGGTGATCGCGCTGACGTACTCGTGGACCAGGGCCCCGTGCGTCATCATCGCGCCCTTGGGCAGGGCGGTGGTGCCGGAGGTGTACAGCAGTTGCACCAGGTCGTCGGCGGCGGGCGGGCGCTCCGGGGTGAAGGGCCGTTCCGTCTCCAGGGCGTCGAGCAGCGAACCGGGAGCGTCCCGCAGCGCGCGTACGGTACGGCCGGCGGGGAGCCGCCCGGCGAGGTCCGGGTCGGTCAGCACGAGGGAGGAGCCGGACTGGTCGAGGAGGTAGGCCAGGTCGTCACCGGTGAGGTTCTGGTTGACCGGCACATGCACGAACCCGGCCCGGGCGCAGGCGAGGAAGCCGATCAGATAGGCGTCCGAGTTGTGTGCGTAGGCGGCCACCCGGTCGCCGGGGGCGAGTCCGTGGTCCTCGGTGAGGACGGCGGCGGCCGTGGAGACCGCGGCGTCCAGGGAACGGTAGGTCCAGGCCCGGCCGGCGTACCGCACGGCGGTGCGTTCGGGGGTGCGCCGGGCGCTGCGGGTGAGGACGCCGTCGACTGTGCTGCTGCGTACACCTGTCATGGCGTGATCCTGTGCGGGGCGGGCCCCGGGGGTCAAGAGGCCGGATACCGACCGGACGGTTGACAGTTGCCGGGGATCCCTGGCTGAGTGGCGCGTGGCTGTCCGGACGGTCCGGTCAACCGCCGGTGCCACCCGCACCGTTGGGAGGAACGCCTTGAGAACGCGATACCGTCTGAGACTGCTCGGGGTTGCCGGACTCGCCCTGTTCACCGTGTCGGCGTCGCTGCCGCCGGCCACCGCATCCGGGGCGGGACAGGAGCGGCACCCGTCCGGCGGTGGGCTCTCCGCCGTCGTCCGGTACACGGAGTACGGCATTCCGCACATCGTGGCCAAGGACTACGCGCAGCTCGGCTTCGGCACCGGCTGGGCGCAGGCAGCCGACCAGGTGTGCACGCTGGCGGACGGCTTCCTCACGGTGCGCGGGGAGCGGTCGAGGTTCTTCGGGCCGGACGCGGCCACGGACTTCTCGCTGTCCTCGGCGGCGACGAACCTCTCCAGCGATCTGTACTTCCGGGGCGTCCGGGACAGCGGGACGGTGGAGAAGCTGCTGAAGGTCTCCGCGCCCGCCGGTCCGAGCCGGGACGTGAAGGAGACGATGCGCGGGTTCGCCGCCGGGTACAACGCGTGGATCGCGCAGAACCGGATCACCGATCCGGCCTGCCGGGGCGCGTCCTGGGTGCGCCCGGTGACGGCGCTGGACGTGGCGGCGCGGGGGTACGCGCTGGCGGTGCTCGGCGGCCAGGGGCGCGGGACCGACGGCATCACCGCCGCGCAGCCGCCGACCGCCGCTCCTCCGGCGGCCGGGGTCACGCCCGAGGAGGCGGCGTCGGCGGCGAAGCGGCTGCTGTCGGCGCAGAACGCGGACATGGGGTCCAACGCGGTGGCCTTCGACGGCTCCACCACGGTGAACGGGCGCGGGCTGCTGCTGGGCAACCCGCACTACCCGTGGCAGGGCGGACGCCGCTTCTGGCAGTCGCAGCAGACGATCCCCGGGGAGCTGAACGTGTCGGGCGCGTCGCTGCTGGGCGCGACGACGATCTCGATCGGGCACAACGCGGATGTGGCGTGGAGCCATACCGTCGCCACCGGCGTGACACTGAATCTCCATCAGCTCACCCTCGACCCGGCCGACCCGACCGTCTATCTGGTGGACGGCAAGCGGGAGCGGATGACGAAGCGGACGGTGAGCGTCCCGGTGAAGGGCGCGGCCGACGTGACCCGGACCCAGTGGTGGACCCGCTACGGGCCGGTGACCACGTCGATGGGTGCGGCGCTGCCGTTGCCGTGGACGGCGACGACGGCGTACGCGCTCAACGACCCCAACGCGACGAATCTGCGGATGGCGGACACGGGGCTGGGCTTCAGCAAGGCCCGGAGCACGAAGGACGTCGAACGGTCGCTGCACCGGAATCAGGGCATGCCGTGGGTGAACACGATCGCGGCGGACCGGGCCGGGCACTCGTTCTTCGCCCAGTCGCAGGTGCTGCCGAGGATCACGGACGACCTGGCGGAGCGCTGCTCGACCCCGCTGGGCCGGGCCACCTACCCCGCCTCCGGCCTCGCGATCCTCGACGGTTCGCGGAAGGACTGCGCCCTGGGCAGTGACCGGGACGCGGTGCAGCCGGGGATCTTCGGCCCGGGCCGGATGCCGGTGCTCAAGAACCTGCCGTACGTGGAGAACTCCAACGACAGCGCGTGGCTGACCAACGCGGACCGGCCGCTCACCGGGTACGAGCGGGTCTTCGGCACGATCGCGACACCCCGGTCGATGCGGACGCGGGGCGCGATCGAGGACGTCGCGTCGATGGCGGACAAGGGCCGCCTCAAGGTCTCCGACCTTCAGCGGCAGCAGTTCGCCAACCGGGCGCCGGCCGGGGATCTGGCCGCGTCGGAGGTGGCGAAGTGGTGCGCCGCGCTGCCGGGCGGTACGGCGGTGGGCACCGGCGGTACGCCCGTCGACGTCTCGGACGCCTGCACGGTGCTCCGGCGCTGGGACCGGAGCGTGGACAGCGACAGCCGGGGCGCGCTGCTCTTCGACCGGTTCTGGCGTAAGGCGTCGTCGGTGCCGGCGGCCGAGCTGTGGAAGACCCCGTTCGACCCGGCCGATCCGGTGCGCACCCCGCGCGGCCTCAACACCGCGGCGCCCGGCGTGGGCAGGGCCCTGGCGGACGCGGTGGCGGAGCTGCGGGCGGCGGGGATCGCGCTGGACGCGCCGCTGGGCAGGCACCAGTTCGTCGTACGCAACGGCAAGCGGCTGCCGATCGGCGGCGGGACGGAGTCGCTGGGCATCTGGAACAAGACCGAGCCCGTGTGGAACGCGGCGGGCGGTGGTTATACGGAGGTGTCGTTGGGCTCCAGCTACATCCAGGCGGTCGGCTGGGACGACAGCCGCTGCCCGGTGGCACGGACGCTGCTGACGTACTCCCAGTCGGAGAACCCGAAGTCCCCGCACTTCAGCGACCAGACCCGGCTGTACGCGGGTGAGCGCTGGGTGACGTCCCGGTTCTGCGAGAAGGACATCGCACGCTCGCCGGACCTGCGGGTGGTGCGGGTGCACGAGCGGCGGTAGCGCACGTCCGGGAGGGGCGCGCCGCCCGCACGCCCCTCCCGGAACCCGCTCCGGCTACAGAGGTCGCTCGAAGCCCTCCCAGTACGGTTCACGCAGTCGCCGTTTGTAGAGCTTGCCGTTGGGGTCGCGGGGCATCGCGGTGATGAAGTCCAGGCTCCGGGGCCGTTTGTAGCCGGCGAGCCGCTCCTCGCAGTGGGCGAGGATCTCGGCGGCGAGTTCGTCCGACGGTGCGTGGCCCTCGGCCGGTTCGACGACGGCCTTGACCTCCTCGCCCCGGTCGGCGTGCGGGATGCCGAAGGCGGCGGCGTCCGCGACGGCGGGGTGGGTGAGCAGGGCGGACTCGATCTCGGCGGGGTAGATGTTGACGCCCCCGGCGATGATCATGTCGATCTTGCGGTCACGGAGGAAGAGGTAGCCGTCCGCGTCGAGCACACCGAGGTCGCCGACGGTGAAGAAGTCGCCGATGCGGTTCTTGCGGGTCTTGGTCTCGTCCTTGTGGTAGCTGAAGCCGCCGGTGCTCATCTTCATGTAGACGGTGCCCAGTTCGCCCGCCGGGAGCCGGTTGCCGTCGTCGTCGAACACGGCCAGCTCGCTGATCGGCCAGGCCTTGCCGACGGTTCCGGGCTTCTTCAGCCAGTCCTCGGCGGTGGCGAACGCCCCGCCGCCCTCGCTCGCCGCGTAGTACTCCTCGACGCAGCTCCCCCACCAGTCGATCATGGCGCGTTTGACGTGGTCGGGGCAGGGGGCGGCCCCGTGGATGGCGTGCCGCATCGAGGAGACGTCGTAGCGGGCCCTGACCTCCTCGGGCAGGGCGAGCAGCCGGTGGAACTGGGTCGGGACCATATGGGTGTGGGTGCAGCGGTGGACGTCGATGAGGCGGAGCATCTCCTCGGGGGCCCAGCCGTCCATCAGGACCAGCGGGTGGCCGATGTGCAGGGCCGCGCCCGCGAATTGGAGGACGGCGGTGTGGTAGAGCGGCGAGCAGACGAGGTGGACGTTGTCGTCGAAGGGCCGGATGCCGAAGATGCCGAGGAACCCGCCGAGGTACGTCTCCTCGGGGCGTTTGCCGGGCAGCGGCCGGCGGATGCCGCGCGGGCGGCCGGTGGTGCCCGAGGTGTAGTTCATGACCCAGCCCAGGGTGCGGCCCTCGGGCGGGCCGGCGGGGTGGCCGTCGAGCAGGTCGGCGTACGGGCGGCTGCCGGGGACCGCGCCGACGCCGTAGCGGTGGCTCGTGGGCAGCCCCGCCTCGTCGGCGGCGGCCGTCGCGGCGGTGGCGAAGCGTTCGTGGGCGATCAGGACGCGGGCGCCCGAGTCGGCGACGATCCAGGCGATCTCGGGGCCGACGAGGTGGTGGTTGACGGGCACGAGGTAGAAGCCGGCCTGCGAGGCGGCGAGGTGGGCGGTGAGGAGTTCGACGCCGTTGGGCAGCACGACGGCGAACGCGTCGCCCTCGCGCAGTCCGGCCGCGCGCAGCCCGTGGACCATGCGGTTGACGTCGGTGTGGAGCCGGCCCGCGCTCCACTCCTCGCCGTCGGGGGCGATCAGGACGGTGCGGTCGGGGTCGGCGGCGGCCTGGGCCCAGAAGCCGTTGGGCGGCTGGTTCACGTGGCGCTCCTTCCGGCGATGCGGTTGACGCGGGTGACGGCCCGTTCGAAGCCGCGGGTGAGGTCGTCGACGACGGCCTGGACGCTGCGTTCGCTGGTCATCCGGCCGACGATCTGCCCGACAGGTGTGCCGAGCAGCTCGCCGACCTCGTACTTCTGGATCCGGGAGACGGCCTCGGCGACCAGCAGCCCCTGGAGCGGCATGGGCAGGGTGCCTGGCCCCGCCGGGTCGTCCCAGGCGTCCGTCCACGCGGTACGGAGCTGGCGTGCGGGCTTGCCCGTCAGGGCGCGGGAGCGGACGGTGTCCCCGGAGCCCGCGGCGAGCAGTTTGGCGGTCAGGGCCTCGGAGTGCAGGTCGGCCTCCTCGGTGGTGAGCCAGAGGGAGCCGAGCCAGACGCCCTGGGCGCCGAGGGCGAGCCCGGCGGCGACCTGTTCGCCGCTGCCGATGCCTCCGGCGGCGAGGACGGGCAAGGGGGCGACGGCCTCGACGACTTCGGGGACCAGCACCATGGAGCCGATCTCGCCGGTGTGGCCGCCGGCCTCGTACCCCTGGGCGACGACGACGTCGATGCCCGCCTCCGCGTGGCGCCGGGCGTGCCGGGCGCTGCCGGCCAGGGCGGCGACGAGGACGCCGTGGTCGTGCGCACGGGCGATGACGTCGGCGGGCGGGGAGCCGAGGGCGTTGGCCAGGAGCTTGATCGGGTAGTCGAAGGCCACGTCGAGCTGGCTCCGGGCGACCTCCTCCATCCAGCCGGTGATGCGCCAGCCGGACGCCTCCCCCTCGGCCAGCTCGGGCACACCGTGGCGGGCCAGGAGTTCCCGGACGAAGCCGCGGTGTTCCTCGGGGATCATCGCCTCGACGTCCGCCTCGGTGACGCCCTCGACCTTCTTGGCTGGCATGACCACGTCGAGGCCGTACGGCTTGCCGTCGGCGTGTTCGTGCAGGCGGTCGAGGTCGCGGGCGAGGTCGTCGGGGGCGGTGTAGCGGACGGCTCCGAGCACGCCGAAGCCTCCGGCTCTGGTGATGGCCGCGGCGACTTCGGGGAACGGCGTGAAGCCGAAGATGGCGTGCTCGATTCCCAGTCGGCGGCTCAGTTCCGTCTCCATGGGCGGCAGGATGCCGCAGCGGTGCGGCCGAGGGAAGAGATTTTCTGATGCAGTGTCAGATTCTTTGCGGACCTGAACCCGTCCGGAATGGGGGAGGTGACAGTAATCTCTGCGGCGGCAGGAACTTTCACTGCTCGGCGAGATTTCGGAAGTTACTTTCGCGCGGGCTCCGGCATACGGGTGCGGCCCGGTGACCGGACGTCAGGCGCGGGAAGGAGTTGCGGATGACCGGGGACACGCAGGGGCACGGGCGGACCTCCGAGAACACCCCAAGCACCGTCGGGAGCGGCATCGCCCGGCGGCGGCTGGGCGGCGGGATACTGGCGCTGGGCGGGGCGCTCGCGCTGACGCCGATTCCTCTCGCGGGAGCCGCCGCCCGGAGCGGGCCGGGCAGTACGGCGGACACGGGAGCGGGCATGGAGTCACGGGCGCACCGGCCCACGCTGCGGCGCGGCAGCGCGGCGCGCGCCGGGCTGCTCCAGGAACCGCTGGACCAGCTCGTCCGGGACGCGGAGGCGTATCTGGCGGATTCCCCCAAGCACCCCTGGTACGCGGGTGCGGTGCTGCTCGCCGGGCGGGGCGGCACGGTGGCGCTGCACCGGCCGATCGGCAAGGCGGTGCGTTACGCCGCGTACGACGAGAAGACCGACACCGGGGTGGAGTTCCCGGCGGACCAGCAGATCCCGATGGCCGAGGACACCGTCTTCGACCTCGCCTCGATCTCCAAGCTGTTCACCTCGCTCCTGGCGGTCCAGCAGATCGAGCGCGGCCGGCTGGAGCTGGAGGCGACGGTCGCCTCGTACCTTCCGGACTTCGCGGGCGGCGGCAAGCAGGACATCACGGTCCGCCAACTGCTCACCCACACCTCGGGTTTCCGGTCGTGGATCCCGCTGTACAAGGAGCCGACCCGGGAGGGCAAGCTCCGCATGCTGTGGGACGAGGTCCCGGCGAGCACCCCGGGCAGCGCCTACCTCTATTCCGACCTCAACCTGATCTCCCTCCAGCTGATCCTGGAGCAGATCACCGGCCGCACGCTGGACGTCCTGCTCCGCGAGGAGATCACCGCCCCGCTCGGGATGCACCGCACCCGCTACAACCCGCCCGCCTCCTGGAAGCCGAAGATCGCGGCGACCGAGGACGCCCGGCTCCCCTGGTCCGGTCTGGAGCGCGGTCTCGTCTGGGGCGAAGTGCACGACGAGAACGCCTTCGGCTTCGGCGGGGTGGCAGGCCATGCCGGGGTGTTCTCCTGCGCCTGGGATCTCGCGGTGCTCGCCCGGACACTGCTCAACGGCGGGGTGTACGGACGCTCCCGCATCCTGTCCGAGGAGTCCGTGGACCTGTTGTTCACCGACTTCAACACCGCGTTCCCGGGCGACGAGCACGGCCTCGGCTTCGAGCTCTACCAGCACTGGTACATGGGCGCGATGGCGACCCCGCGCAGTGCGGGGCACACCGGATTCACCGGGACCAGCCTGGTGCTCGACCCGACGACCGACACCTTTCTCATCGTGCTGGGCAACTCCGTCCACCCCGTACGGAGTTGGCGCTCGGGCAGCGCACCCCGGGTGGCGACCGCCAACCAGCTCGCCCGGGCCGTTCCGGTCCGGCCCGAGCGGGGGCGCACCGCCTGGTTCTCCGGGATGGCGAGCGCCTCCACGGCCACGCTCACCCTGCCCGCCCTGCGCCTGGACTCCGCACGGGCCCGGCTGGAGTGCGCGCTGTGGTGGGACACCGAACCGGCCTCCGACGGCCTCTTCCTGGAAGCGTCGGCGGGCGGGGAGGACTGGCAGCCGGTGCCCTTCACCACCGCACGCCCGGGGCCCGGCCACCGCCCGGACCCCGTGCCGCACCCGGCGGGCACGGTGACCGGCTGGTCGGGGCGGGTGTGGCACCGGCTGGAGGCGGACCTGTCGGCCTGGCGCGGCACGAGCCTCCGGCTGCGGTGGCGGTACACCACGGACCAGCTCTACGTGGGACGCGGCGCGTACGTGGACGCCCTGCGCGTACGGGACGGGGGCCGCACGGTCTTCGACTCCGGGCGGCCCCGGGACGCGGGGCGGATCGGGGCGGCCGGCTGGGCGCTGTCGGCCGACTGAGCGGCGGGGCGGGGCGGGGCGCGTGGTGCGGCGGCGCC
>NZ_BMRY01000019.1 GCF_014648875.1 Streptomyces parvus
GCCTGGCACGCACGCTCGCTGCGTTACCGAAATGCCCTGGTAGCTCCGCTACAAGACCATTCCGGCGCCTTGCGATCGCACGCACCAGACGCCGCGCGGCCGCCCTTCGGGCGACGACGGCAGTTTGACGACAGGACCTAGAGCCGCGCCCGCTTCACCGCCATGTGCAGCAGCAGCCGGTCCTCCCCGTCGTTCAGGTCGAGGCCGGTGATCTGCTGGATCCGGGAGAGCCGGTAGTACAGCGTCTGGCGGTGGATGCCCAGGGCGGCGGCCGTCCGGCTCGCCTGGCCCGCGCAGTCCAGGAACACCTCCGTCGTGTGTGCCAGCTCCCGGTGCAACGGGGTCAGCAGGGAGGCGATGGCCGGGTCCCCGGGGTCCGTGCCGGTGCCCGGGAGCGCCGTCAGCAGGCGGTACGGGCCGATCGACGACCACCGGGCGACCGGGCCGAGACGGGGTTCGGCCCGGGCCGCGCGGGCCGCCGCCGTCGCCTCGCGCCAGGAGACCGGCAATGTGTCCAGGCCCCGGCGCGGCGTGGCGATCCCCCCGGTGACGGCCGGGTCCGCGCCGGTGCGCAGCCGGTCCGCGGCGCTCAGGGCCGGGTCCAGGCGGTCCGGCGAGCGCAGCCGGACGAGCGCGGCCAGCGACAGGGGCCCGGCTCCCCCCGGCGCGGGGACCGTCGCCAGCGCGGCCGCCGACGCCACGCCCCGTACCGACGGGGTGTCGTCGGCCCACGGCGTCACGCACACCACCGTGTGCAGCCCCTCCGCGTCCCGGCCCAGGGCCTCGCCCAGCGCGGCGACGGCGGTGTCGTGCTGCCGGCCGGGGCCCGCCGTGAGCACCGCGCCGAACTCCCGCGAGAGGTCCGCGCCCGCCCGCGCCTCGTCGAAGAGCAGCGCCCCGATCCGGGCGGCCACCTCCATGGCGGCGGCCAGCTGCTCCTCGGTCGGGCCCGGGTCCGCGTCGAGCAGCCAGACGTAACCGAGGACGACACCCCGATGGCGTACCGGAAGGCAGATGCGATCCCGGAACACCCCGGCCTCGGGTGCGGCGGGGATGCGGACGGGCCCGGTGGCCCGGGTGATGCCGAACCCCTCGAACCAGGCGCGGACGGCGGGCGTGGAGCGGCGGGTCAGGATCGAGCGGGTGCGGACCGGGTCCATGGCCGTGTCGTCGTCGCTGTCGTGGGCTCCGAAGGCGACCAGGCCGAAGTCGCGGTTCTCCAGGGTGGCCGGGGCGTCGAGGAGGGAGGAGATCTCGTCGACCAGTTCCTGGTAATCGCCTGTCACCCGGCCATTCTGCACCCCTTCGCGGCCTTCCTCATACAGATGTCTGAGATGGCGGCCGCGGATGCGTGACAGGTGTCGATGGCACAGCCCGCACGGGGTACCTAGATTTCACAGTGGTTATCCGTGCCGTACCGGTTCGTTCATGTTCGTACCGTTACGGCCCCTCGTCCGTACATTCGTGGAGGTGCCCCGTGCTGGGTCCCGTGATTCTCGCCGCATCGCGCAGCGACAAGATGCGCCGGTTCATCTCGGCCGCGCCCGGCACCAAGCAGGTCGTCGACCGCTTCATCGCCGGCGAGACCGTCGACCAGGTCGTCCCGATCGTCGAGGACGCCGCGGACAAGGGCCTGGAAGTCACGCTCGACGTCGTCGGCGAGGACATCACCACCCCCGCGCAGGCCGAGGCCGCCCGCGACGCCTACCTGGAGCTCATCGAGCGCCTGAAGGTCCTGGACCTGGGCCCGCGCGCCGAGATGTCCGTCAAGCTGTCGATGTTCGGCCAGGCGCTGGAGAACGGCCACGAGCTGGCCCTCGCCAACGTCCGCCCGGTCGTCGAGGCGGCCGCCGCCATCGGCACCACGGTCACCCTGGACGCCGAGGACCACACCACCCTCGACTCGATGTTCGCCATCCACGAGGAGCTGCGGAAGGACTTCCCGCAGACCGGCTGTGTCATCCAGTCCTACCTCTTCCGCACCGAGGACGACGCCCGCCGCCTGGCCGAGGCCGGCAGCCGCGTGCGCATCGTGAAGGGCGCCTACAAGGAGCCCGCCTCCGTCGCGTACCAGGACAAGGCCGAGATCGACAAGGCGTACGTCCGCATCACCCGGATCCTGATGGAGGGCGAGGGCTACCCGATGATCGGGTCGCACGATCCCCGTCTCATCGCCATCGCCCAGGAGCTGGGCCGCCAGGCCGGGCGCAAACTGGACGAGTACGAGTTCCAGATGCTGTACGGCATCCGCAGCGACGAGCACGTCCGGCTCGCGGCCGAGGGCCACCGGATGCGCGTCTACACGGCGTACGGCACCGACTGGTACGGATACTTCATGCGCCGCCTCGCGGAGAAGCCGGCCAACCTGCTGTTCTTCGGCCGCTCGATCCTCACCAAGGGCTGAGCGGCCCCCGGGCTGACCCACACCCCCGCCGACATCAAGGAGACAAGGCACTCATGGACGCCGTCACCCAGGTCCCCGCGCCGGTCAACGAGCCGGTCCACTCCTACGCGCCCGGCTCCCCGGAGCGAGCCCGCCTGGAGGTGAAGCTCAAGGAGCTCGCCGACAACCCGATCGACCTGCCGATGACCATCGGCGGCGAGAAGCGGATGGGCGGCGGCGAGCGGGTCAACGTCGTACAGCCGCACAACCACAAGGCCGTCATCGGCACCTTCGCCGGGGCCACCGAGCAGGACGCCCAGGACGCCATCGACGCGGCCCTCGCCGCCGCTCCGGCCTGGCGCGCGATGTCCTTCGACGACCGCGCCGCGATCATCCTGCGCGCCGCCGAGCTGCTCTCGGGCCCCTGGCGCGAGACGCTGGCCGCCTCCACGATGCTCGGCCAGTCCAAGACCGCCCAGCAGGCCGAGATCGACACCCCCTGCGAGCTCATCGACTTCTGGCGTTTCAACGTGCACTACGCGCGCCAGATCCTCGCCGAGCAGCCCCCGGCCAACTCGCCGGGCGTGTGGAACCGCATGGACCACCGCCCGCTGGAGGGCTTCGTCTACGCGATCACGCCGTTCAACTTCACGGCCATCGCGGGCAACCTCCCCACCGCCCCCGCCCTCATGGGCAACGTCGTGGTGTGGAAGCCGTCCCCGACGCAGACCCACGCCGCCGTGCTGCTGATGCAGCTCCTGGAGGAGGCCGGGCTGCCCAAGGGCGTCATCAACCTGGTCACCGGTGACGGCATCGCCGTCTCCGAGGTGGCGCTGAACCACCGCGACCTGGCCGGTATCCACTTCACCGGCTCGACCCCCACCTTCCAGCACCTGTGGAAGACGGTCGGCAACAACATCGCCAACTACCGCACCTACCCCCGGCTCGTCGGCGAGACCGGCGGCAAGGACTTCGTCGTCGCGCACCCCAGCGCCGACCGCGCCATCCTGAAGACCGCGCTGACCCGTGGTTCGTTCGAGTTCCAGGGCCAGAAGTGCTCCGCGTCCTCGCGGGCGTACGTCCCGGCCTCCATCTGGAACTCCGGCTTCAAGGAGGAGTTCGCGGCCGAGGTCGACGGCATCACGATGGGTGACGTCACCGACCTGAGCAACTTCATCGGGGCCGTCATCGACGACCGCTCGTTCGCCAAGAACAAGGCCGCGATCGACCGCGCCAAGTCCGACCCGACCTGCACGGTCATCGCGGGCGGCACCTACGACGACTCGGTGGGCTACTTCGTCCGCCCGACCGTCATCGTGTGCACCGACCCCGAGAACGAGGTCTTCACGACCGAGTACTTCGGCCCGATCCTCGCGATCCACGTCTACGAGGACGAGAACTACGACGCCATGCTCGCGCAGATGGAGTCGGTCTCCGACTACGCGCTGACCGGCTCGGTCATCGCGGGCGACCGCGCGGCCGCCGCGTACACGATGGACAAGCTCCGCTACGCCGCGGGCAACTTCTACATCAACGACAAGTCGACCGGCGCCGTCGTCGGCCAGCAGCCCTTCGGCGGCGGCCGTGCCTCCGGCACCAACGACAAGGCGGGCGCCCCGCAGAACCTCCAGCGCTGGACCCTGACCCGGGCCATCAAGGAGACGCTGGTCCCGCCGACCGACTACACCTACCCCCACCAGGGCTGACGCCCTCCCGGGGCGCCGCAGCACGACGCCCCGGACCGGGGCCTCCGGCACGGAGGCCCCCCTGAGCACCGCCCCCCGACCGGCCCCCCTGCCGGCCGGGGGGCGGTTTCCATGTGCGGGGGCATGCGGGCTCGCTCGTGCGGAGGCCCAACGGCCCCCGGGTCACGCGGTCTTGTGGTTTAGGTAATGAGCATGTCAAATTCCTTCTCGGTACGTCCCCACACGTCACCCGAGAAGGAGTTCCCCCATGAGACGCAACTCCCGCGCGCGCCTCGGCGTTTCCCTGCTGCTCGTCGCCGGCGCCCTCGGCCTCGGAGCCGCCCCCTCCACTGCCGCGGACGCCCCCGCCGCCGCCCCCTCGGCGATCCCCGCCCCGTCCGCGTACGCCCTCGACGCCAAGGTCGACCGCGCGCTCGGCGCCGCCACCGCAGGAACCTACCTCGACGCGAAGACCGGAAAGCTGGTCGTCACCGTCACCACCGACCGGGCCGAGGAGCAGGCCCGCGCCACCGGCGCCACCGTCCGCCGGGTGGCCCGCAGCGCCGCCCAGCTCGACGCCGCCATGGAGACCCTGGAGGCCGAGGCGAAGATCACCGGCACCTCCTGGGGCATCGACCCGCGCACCAACAAGGTCGCCGTCGAGGCCGACTCCTCCGTCTCCGCCCGGGACATGGCCCGCCTCGAAGCCGTCGCCGAACGGCTCGGCGGTGCGGTCGACATCCAGCGCGTCCCCGGTGAGTTCCGCCGCGAGGTGCTGGGCGGCGGCGCGATCTACGGCGGCGGCAGCCGCTGCTCGGCCGCCTTCAACGTCACCAAGGGCGGGGCCCGTTACTTCGTGACCGCCGGGCACTGCACCAACATCTCCGCCAACTGGTCGGCCAGCTCCGGCGGTTCGGTCATCGGGGTCCGGGAGGGCAGCAGCTTCCCGACCAACGACTACGGCATCGTCCGCTACACCGACGGCTCCTCGCCCGCCGGAACCGTCGACCTCTACAACGGCTCCACCCGCGACATCACCTCCGCGGCCAACGCCGTCGTGGGCCAGGCGATCCAGAAGAGCGGCTCCACGACCAAGGTGACCTCCGGCACGGTCACCGCCGTCAACGTCACCGTCAACTACAGCGACGGGCCTGTCTACAACATGGTCCGCACCACCGCCTGCTCGGCCGGCGGAGACAGCGGCGGCGCCCACTTCGCCGGATCCGTCGCCCTCGGCATCCACTCCGGCAGCTCCGGCTGCTCGGGCACCGCGGGCTCGGCCATCCACCAGCCGGTCACCGAGGCGCTCTCCGCGTACGGCGTGACGGTGTACTGAGCCACCGGCGCTCCCGTACGACGGTGAAGACCGGCCGAGCCACGCCCCGTACGGCGTGACGGCCGGCCGAGCCGCCGGCGCTCCCGTACCGCAGTGAACCGATACCCGCCCGGACCGCCGTGCCCCCGGTCCGGGCGGGTTATCCATGTGCGCCCGCCGCAGCCCGGGCGCGAGGATGGGCCCCATGACCGAGCCCGCCGTGCGTACCGCCCCCACCTTCGAGCTGACCGCCGCCGAGCGTGCGGAGATCCGCGAACTGCTCGACACCGCCTTCGAGGGCGACTTCGCCGACGAGGACTGGGAGCACGCCCTCGGTGGCGTACACGCCCTGATCCGGGACGCGGACGGCCTCCTGATCGCCCACGGCTCCGTCGTCCAGCGCCGGGTCCTGCACGCGGACCGCTCCTACCGCGCCGGTTACGTCGAAGGCGTCGCCGTCCACGCCGACCACCGGCGGGGCGGCCTCGGCCACCGGATCATGGCCGCCCTGGAGCACGTCATCGACGCGGCCCACGACTTCGGGGCCCTCTCCGCCTCCGACGCGGGCGCGGCCCTGTACGCCGCGCGCGGCTGGCAGGTCTGGCCGGGCCGGCTCACCGCCCTCGGCCCGGACGGCCCGCTCCCGCTCCCGGAGGAGGAGGGCAGCACCTACGTCCGCCCGGCCGCCGGACACCCGCTGCCCGAGCCCGCCCACGCGCTGGCCTTCGACTGGCGGAACGGCGACCTCCTCTGAGCCGCCGGGCCGCTCGGAGCTGACGGGGCCGCTCGCGGACGGACTGCCTCCAGGGCTGTGACCTGCATCGATCCAATAAGCCGTCTCAGATAGTAGGAAGTCCGACTAACTGTGGAGACAGGACGGCCCGACTGTCCTAACTTGGTAGAAGCCGAACGCATCGCTCGATCGAGCGACCGGCGGATGGTGGCGCACGCCCGAAGCAGGTAACCCCTGCCGCGTACGCTCCCCGCCCCTTCCGGCACCTCGAAATCCGATCCCGTTCCCCACCACCGCGCGGCGCTGTGCTGCCCGCGCCGGTGCCACGCGATCTCAGGAATCTCAAGGAGTCGATCCATCATGGCCGAGACCACTGTCCGCCGCGTCCGTCACACCTCCCGCCAGGCCGAGGCCGAGCGCCGCAACGCCGCCGCCGCTCTCCAGCGCGCCCTGGACCGCCGCGACAACGGCGGCGAGACCGGCCACTGAGCCGGCGTCCCCGCAGCCGTATCCGCCCCTTCCGCCGCACCACCCACTCCACCCCGAACATCCTTGCGTCCGTCCATATGGTGGACGTCGGATGTCATGGGGTGGGACGCACCGTTAGGCTCCCGGCATGTCTCGCAGCATCGATCTCGCAGTGATCCCCGGTGACGGAATCGGCCAGGAAGTCGTGGCCCAGGGCCTCAAGGTCCTCAACGCTGTCCTCCCGCAGGATGTGAAGCTGGAGACCAAGGAGTACGACCTCGGCGCCCAGCGCTGGCACCGCACCGGCGACACCCTCCCGGACGCGGAGCTGGAAGCCCTCAAGAACCACGACGCCATCCTCCTCGGCGCGATCGGCGACCCGTCCGTGCCGTCGGGCGTCCTGGAGCGCGGGCTGCTGCTGAAGCTGCGTTTCGCCTGCGACCACTTCATCAACCTGCGCCCCTCCAAGCTCTTCCCGAACACCGCGACCCCGCTCGCCGGCCGCCCCGACATCGACTTCGTCGTCGTCCGCGAGGGCACCGAGGGCCCGTACACCGGCAACGGCGGCTCGCTGCGCACCGGCACCCCCGCCGAGGTCGCCACCGAGGTCAGCGTCAACACGGCCTACGGCGTCGAGCGCGTGGTCCGGGACGCCTTCGAGCGCGCGGCCGCCCGGCCCCGCAAGAAGCTGACGCTGGTCCACAAGAACAACGTCCTCGTCTACGCCGGCCACCTGTGGAAGAACACCTTCGACCGGGTCGCCGCCGAATACCCGCAGGTCAGCACCGACTACCTGCACGTCGACGCCGCGACGATCTTCTTCGTCACCCAGCCGGAGCGCTTCGACGTCATCGTCACCGACAACCTCTTCGGCGACATCCTCACCGACCTGGCCGCCGCCGTCACCGGCGGAATCGGCCTGGCCGCCTCCGGCAACATCAACCCGACGGGCGCGTTCCCGTCGATGTTCGAGCCGGTCCACGGCTCCGCCCCCGACATCGCCGGGCAGGGCAAGGCCGACCCGACCGCCACGATCCTCTCCGTCGCCCTCCTGCTCCGTCACCTCGGCTACGACACCGAGGCCGCGCGCATCGAGGACGCCGTCTCCGCCGATCTCGCGGAGCGCGACGGGGTCACTGCGCGTACGACCGACGAGATCGGCGACGCCCTCGCGGTACGCGTAGCGAGCTGACCCGACGACTCCACTTCGAAGCCGCCGGGTCGCATCAGCGCCCGGCGGCTTCTCCTGTGCGGCCCCCGGGTGCCACCATCGACCTCTGGACCGCATTCACACCATTTCGTGCACGGCCCCCCGCAAGTGATAATCGAACGCGGGGCCGTGGCTCGCGGTGAAGCTCGGACGTCCTAGGACCTGACCGGAAAACGTCGGGCCGAGGTGGCGTGAGCGCGGTCCATCACACACAAGACCGGTGAAGGACACGCACTCATGACGACGCCCACGATCGAGCTCAAGCCCTCCTCGAACCCGCTGTCCGACGCGGAGCGCGCGGCGATCCTGGCCAGCCCCGGATTCGGCCGGCACTTCACCGACCACATGGTGACCATCCGCTGGACCGAGGGCCGCGGCTGGCACGACGCCCAGCTGGTCCCCTACGGCCCGCTGTCGCTGGACCCGGCCAACATGACCCTGCACTACGCGCAGGAGATCTTCGAAGGGCTCAAGGCCTACCGCCAGCCCGACGGAACGGTCGCCTCCTTCCGCCCCGACGCCAACGCCCGCCGCTTCCAGCGCTCGGCCGCCCGGCTCGCCATGCCCGAGCTGCCCGTCGAGACGTTCATCGCGGCGTGCGACGCGCTGGTCCAGCAGGACAAGGCGTGGGTCCCGGCCCACGGCGGCGAGGAGTCCCTTTACCTGCGCCCGTTCATGATCGCCACCGAGGTCGGCCTCGGTGTGAAGCCGGCCAACGAGTACCTCTTCCTGGTCATCGCCTCGCCCGCCGGCGCCTACTTCCCCGGCGGCGTGAAGCCGGTCTCCATCTGGCTCTCCGAGAACCGCGTCCGCGCCGTCCCCGGTGGCATGGGCGACGCCAAGACCGGCGGCAACTACGCCGCCTCCCTCCTCGCCCAGGCCGAGGCCGCCGAGCACGGCTGCGCCCAGGTCGCGTACCTCGACGCGGTCGAGCACAAGTGGGTCGAGGAGCTCGGCGGCATGAACCTCTACTTCGTGTACGCCCAGGAGGACGGCTCGAAGAAGATCGTCACCCCGTCCCTCACCGGCTCCCTGCTCGCCGGCGTCACCCGCGACTCCCTCCTCAAGGTCGCCCAGGACCTCGGTTACGGCTCCGAGGAGGGCCGGGTCTCCATCGACCAGTGGCGCGACGACTCCGCGAACGGCACTCTCCTGGAGGTCTTCGCCTGCGGTACCGCCGCCGTCATCACCCCCGTCGGCCTGGTGAAGTCCGAGGGCGGCGAGTGGACCCAGAGCGGCGGTGAGCCCGGCGAGGTCACCATGAAGCTGCGGGAGCGCCTCCTCGACATCCAGCGCGGTGTCGTCGAGGACACCCACGGCTGGATGCACCCGCTCGGCTAGTCCCACCCGGGCCCCTCGAGAAGGCCGCACCGGCTCCGCTGCCGGTGCGGCCTTTTCCGTACCCGAGGCATTGAACGCTGCTCAAAGAATGGGCCGAAGTTCCTGTTGTATGGCGTGCCAACATGGTTAGAGTGGTGTTCTAAAGCAGTCGTCCCAGGAGCCCTCATGCCCACCACCCCCGCCCCCTTCCGCATGCCCCCCGAGTGGGCTCCGCACGAGCGCACCTGGATGGCCTGGCCGGGGCCCAACCCCACCTTCGCCTCCGCCGCCGAGCTGGCGGAGGCCCGCCGCGCCTGGGCCGCCGTCGCCCTGGCCGTACGCCGCTTCGAGCCGGTCACGATGGTGGTCGGGCCGGGCCAGGAGGAGGGGGCGGCGGCGCTGCTCGGGCCCGACGTCGAGCTGGTCGTGCGGCCGCTCGACGACGCCTGGATGCGGGACATCGGCCCCACCTTCGTCACCGACGGCCGCACGCTCGCCGCCGTCGACTGGACGTTCAACGGCTGGGGCGCCCAGGGCTGGGCCCGCTGGGAGAACGACCAGCACATCGCCCGGGCCGTCGCCGAGCTCACCGGCGTACCCGCCCACAGCTCGTCGCTCGTCAACGAGGGCGGAGCGATCCACGTGGACGGCGAGGGCACCGTCCTGCTCACCGAGACCGTCCAGCTCGGCAAGGAGCGCAACCCCGGCTGGAGCCGTGAGCAGGTGGAGGCGGAGATCCACGCCCACCTCGGCACCGAGAAGGCGATCTGGCTGCCGCGCGGGCTGACCGGCGACTACGGGACGTACGGCACGCTCGGCCATGTCGACATCGTCGCCGCCTTCGCCCGCCCGGGCACCGTCCTCGTCCACGTCCAGCCCGACCCGGCCCACCCCGACCACGAGGTCTCCCGCGAACTCCTGGCCGTCCTGCGCGCCGCCACGGACGCCAGGGGCCGCGCCCTGGAGGTCGTCGAGGTGCCCGCGCCCACCGTGCTGCGCGACGAGGACGGCGAATGGGTCGACTACTCCTACATCAACCACTACCTCTGCAACGACGGCGTGGTCCTCTGCGCCTTCGACGACCCGCGCGACGAGGAGGCCGCCGCGATCTTCCGGGACCTCTTCCCGGACCGTACGGTGACCCTCGTCGACGCCCGTACGATCTTCGCCGGCGGTGGAGGCATCCACTGCATCACCCAGCAGCAGCCGAAGATCTGACGCATCCCGGTCCTCAGAAGCCGAAAGCCGAAAGCCGAGAGCCCGCGCCCATGACCCCCGCACCCCGTCGCACCCACCACGCCGCCCCGCCCCGCGAGGACGTCCTCGCCGCCGCCATGGCCACCATCGCCGAGCGCGGGCTCGACGGGCTGACCATGGCCGGGCTCGGGCGGGACGTCGGGATGAGCAGCGGGCACCTGCTCTACTACTTCCGCACCAAGGACGAACTGCTGCTCCGGACCCTGGAGTGGAGCGAGAGCCGCCTCGGGGCCGAGCGCCGCGCCCTGCTCGCCCGGCCGGGAAGCGCCCGCGAACGGCTGGAGGCGTACATCGGCCTCTACCTCCCCGCCGGGCACCGCGACCCCCACTGGACGCTCTGGCTGGAGGTGTGGGGCCGCTCGCAGAACGCCGACGACGACGCCCGCGCCCGGCAGGCCGCCATCGAGGGCGCCTGGCACCGCGACCTGGTGGCGCTGCTCGCCGAGGGGATCTCGCGCGGTGAGTTCCGGCCGGTGGACGCCGACCGGTCCGCCGCCCGGCTGCGGGCGCTCCTGGACGGGTTCAGCATCCACGTCACCGTCGGGATCCCGGGGGCGGGCCGCGAGCAGGTGCTCGCCCAGGCGGCGGAGTTCCTGGACGAGACGCTGACCCCGGGCGCCGCGTGAAGATGCGACCGGCGTCACGACCGCATCCTGAGACACCGGCGTCAGGCGGCCCGTGCTGTGCGAGACTGCTGCCGTGTCCTCGTTCGTCATGATTATTGGCAGCAGGCGCGCCGGTCCGCAGTGACCGTCCCGTACCACCCCGTACGGCACGGCCACCGTGCCCCAGACCCGCGCGCAGACCTCTCGCACCCGCGAGGGGTTTTTTCGTTTTCCGGCCCGCACCCGGGTCGGAACGAGGCAAGCGGGATGATGGGGGCAAGTGGAACCCGATCGTCCGGATCCACTCATCCGACAGGAGCCAGATCAGCATGACCACCAAGGCCAACGCCACCGACGACAGTTTCCATGTCTTCGACACCACACTGCGCGACGGTGCTCAGCGTGAGGGCATCAACCTGACGGTCGCCGACAAGCTGACCATCGCCCGTCATCTGGACACCTTCGGTGTGGGGTACATCGAGGGCGGCTGGCCGGGGGCCAACCCCCGCGACACGGAGTTCTTCGCCCGCGCCCAGAAGGAGATCACGTTCGAGAACGCCCAGCTCGTGGCGTTCGGCGCGACCCGCAGAGCCGGTGGCAGCGCGGCCGACGACCCGCAGGTCAAAGCGCTCCTGAACTCCGGGGCCCCGGTGATCACCCTGGTGGCCAAGTCCCACGACCGCCATGTGGAACTGGCCCTGCGCACCACCCTGGAGGAGAACCTGGAGATGGTCCGGGACACCGTCTCCCACCTGCGCGAACAGGGCCGCCGGGTCTTCGTGGACTGCGAGCACTTCTTCGACGGCTACCGGGCCGACGCCGAGTACGCCAAGTCCGTCGTCCGCACCGCCCACGAGGCGGGCGCCGAGGTCGTCATCCTCTGCGACACCAACGGCGGCATGCTCCCCGCCCAGGTCCAGGCCGTCGTAGCCACCGTCATCGCCGACACCGGCGCCCGGCTCGGCATCCACGCCCAGGACGACACCGGCTGCGCCGTCGCCAACACCCTGGCCGCCGTCGACGCGGGTGCCACCCACGTCCAGTGCACGGCCAACGGCTACGGCGAACGGGTCGGCAACGCCAACCTCTTCCCCGTCGTCGCCGCCCTGGAACTCAAGTACGGCATGAAGGTGCTCCCCGAGGGCGCCCTCGCCGAGATGACCCGGATCTCGCACGCCATCGCCGAGGTCGTCAACCTCACCCCCTCCACCCACCAGCCGTACGTGGGCGTCTCGGCCTTCGCCCACAAGGCCGGGCTGCACGCCTCCGCGATCAAGGTCGACCCGGACCTCTACCAGCACATCGACCCGGAGCTGGTCGGCAACACCATGCGGATGCTGGTCTCCGACATGGCGGGCCGCGCCTCCATCGAGCTGAAGGGCAAGGAGCTCGGCGTCGACCTCGGCGACGACCGTGCCCTGGTCGGCCGGGTCGTCGAGCGGGTCAAGGAGCGCGAACTCCAGGGCTACACCTACGAGGCCGCCGACGCCTCCTTCGAACTCCTGCTGCGCGGCGAGGTCGAGAGCCGGGCCCGCCGCTACTTCCGCACCGAGTCCTGGCGGGCGATCGTCGAGGACCGCCCCGACGGCACCCACGCCAACGAGGCCACGGTCAAGCTCTGGGCCAAGGGCGAGCGCATCGTCGCGACTGCTGAGGGCAACGGCCCGGTCAACGCCCTGGACCGGGCGCTGCGTGTCGCCCTGGAACGGATCTACCCGCAGCTCGCCAAGCTGGAGCTGATCGACTACAAGGTCCGCATCCTGGAGGGCCGCACCGGCACCGAGTCCACCACCCGCGTCCTCATCACCACGGGCGACGGCACCGGCGACTGGGCGACCGTGGGGGTCGCCGAGAACGTCATCGCCGCCTCCTGGCAGGCCCTGGAGGACGCGTACACCTACGGACTGCTGCGCGCGGGCGTGGAGCCCACGGAGTAGCCCGCCACGGCCCCTTCGTCGTCTCGTCACCTTCGTCACCGAGCCGCCGCCCCTCGCCGGGCGGCGGCTCTCGTACGTTCCCCGGGCATTCAATAAATGAACGCACAACCCCGCATGCCCGCCCCGCAGATGAGACCCGCCCAATCTCGACGTGAAGTATTGACGGCCCTGTGTCGGCGCGGTTAACTCACGCCGCAACGCCGGTACCGGTTCCGGAACCGGTACCGAAGCACCTCCCCGCATGCCCGCGCCCTGCCCCCGCCTGCCCTCTTCCGCCCCGCCTGGCCCCCTGGAGGACCGGATGCGCGTCACCATCGCCGATGTCGCCCGTGAGGCCGGCGTCAGCAAGACGACCGTGTCCCGGGTCATCAACACCAAGGGCGAGGTGGACCGTGCCACGGCCGCCCGTGTTCGTGAAGTGATCGCACAGCTCGGCTACGTACCCAGCTCCGGCGCCGTCGGTCTCGCCCGCGGCTCCAGCCGTACGGTCGGCATGCTCGTGCCCTCGCTGACCTGGCCGTGGATGGGCGAACTGCTCCAGGGCGTCGTCGACACCGTCGAGGCCGCCGACTACGGGCTGCTGCTGTTCACCTGCAACCGCGGGGCCGAGTCCGTCCAGCGCTTCACCAGCCAGGTGTCCGCGCGCGCCTTCGACGGGCTCGTCGTCGTGGAACCCGAGAACACCCTCGGCCATCTCACCGAACTGCACCGCGACGGCCTGCCGATCGTGCTCATCGACGACCGCGGCCACCACCCCGAATTTCCCTCCGTCGTGACCACCAACCACGAGGGAGGCGCGTCCGCGGCCCGCCACCTGCTCGCCGCCGGACGCACCCGGCCCCTGGTCCTGACCGGCCCCCAGCACTTCGGCTGCGTACGGGACCGGCTGAACGGCTTCCGCTCCGTCCTGCCCACCGATCTGGTCGTCGAGGGGGACTTCACCGAACGCGGCGGCCGGCTCGCCGTCGAGGAACTCCTCGCGCGGGACGTCACGTTCGACTCGGTCTTCGCGCACAACGACATCAGCGCCGCGGGCGTGCTCCGCGCCCTGCGGGCCGCCGGACGCCGGGTCCCGGACGACATCGCCGTCGTCGGCTTCGACGACATCCCGATGGCCGAACACACCGAACCACCGCTGACCACCGTGCGCCAGCCCACCCGCCGCATGGGCGAGACGGCGGCCCGGATGCTGCTCTCCCACCTCGGCGGCACGCCCGTACCCGACGGACCGGCCGTGCTGCCCACCGAACTGGTCGTGCGCCACTCGGCGCCGTAACGGACCCGGCCGCCCGGCCGCGCCCCGCCTCGCACCTTCCGCCCGCCGGGATCTCTCACACCCGGCAGCCCCTTCCTGGAGTCGCCATGTCCGTACGCCGTCGCACCACCCTCAGAGCGGTCGCCGCAGCCACCGTCGTGGTGGCGCTCGCCGCCGGTTGCTCGAACGCCAACTCGGGCGCCAACAAGGGCGGCGGGGCCGCCGGTGTACTGACCCTCGGCAAGCCGGACGGGCCGCAGACGAACAACAGCAACCCGTTCCTGACGACCTCGGCCGGAGCGGTCCTCGGCTACCGGCACATGATCTACGAGCCGCTCGCGATGACGAACATGATCCGGCCCACCGAGAAGGCCGACCCCTGGCTCGCCACCGAGTGGGCCTGGGAGGACAACTTCACCAAGGTCACCTTCACCCTGGACGACCGGGCCAAGTGGGCCGACGGCAAGCCCCTGACCGCCGCCGACGTGGAGTTCACCTTCAACCTGCTGAAGAAGCACCCCGCCCTCAACGGCGACGGGGTGCCCTTCGACGGGGTCGCCGTCAAGGGCAAGCAGGTCGTCCTGACCTTCGAGGAGAGCCAGTTCGTCAACCAGAACAAGATCATTCAGACCTTCATCGTGCCCAAGCACATCTGGGAGAAGGTCGACAACCCGGAGACCTGGCCCAACCGCAACCCGGTCGGCTCCGGACCGTACAAGCTCAAGACGTTCACCCCGCAGACCACCACCCTGACCGCCACGCCCACCTACTGGAACGGAGACACGAAGGTCAAGGAGCTGCGCTACACCGCGTACAACGACAACAGCGCCGCCACCACCGCCCTGGCCACCGGCAAGATGGAGTGGTCCTTCGTCTTCATGCCGAACCACAAGCAGCTGTTCATCGACAAGGACCCCAAGAACCACCAGCTCTGGTTCCCCTCCGGCCTCGGCATCCACGGACTGTGGTTCAACACCACGCGCAAGCCCTTCGACAACCCGGCCCTGCGCAAGGCGATGGCGATGGTCGTCGACCGCAAGGCCATCCACATCCAGGCGCAGGCCACGCTCTACCCGGAGATCACGAACCCCACCGGCATCCCGCTCCCCGCCGGTGAGCCCTTCCTCGCCCCCGAGTACGAGAACGCCACCACCAAGCCCGATGTCGCCGGCGCCAAGAAGGTGCTCGCCGACGCCGGGTTCAAGCTCAGCGGCGGAGTGCTCAAGGACCCGAGCGGCAAGCCGGTGAAGCTCACCCTCACCGACCCGGCCGGGTGGAACGACTACATCACCGGGCTCGCGATCATCAAGGACAACATCAAGGAGATCGGCATCGAGGCCAAGGTCAAGACCCAGACCGCCGAGGCCTGGGGCACCGACGTGGCCAACGGCAACTTCGACGCCACCCTGCACTGGACCAACAGCGGCGCCACCCCCTACGACATGTACCAGAACATCATGGACGGGGCGATCGCCCAGCCCATCGGCAAGAGCTCCCAGGCGGGCAACTTCGGCCGCTTCAAGAACGCCGAGGCGACCGCCGCGCTCAAGGAGTACGCGAACGCCACCAACGACGCCGCCCGCACCAAGGCCCTCAACACCCTCCAGAAGATCTTCGTCGAGCAGGCCCCCATGATCCCGACGGCCGCCGCGCCCATCGGGGCCGAGTTCTCCACGAAGAACTGGATCGGCTGGCCCTCCGAGGCCAACCCCTACGCCCCGCCGCAGCACACCCAGCGGACCGCGCTGGAGATCGTGCTCAACCTCAAGCCCTCTTCCAAGTAGGCACGGGGAAAGACCGGACGGGAAGAAGACGGGAAACCGGCCATGACCAGCGATCAGCCCGAGCACGCACGGACCGGCTCCGCGACCCCGCGGACCGGCTCCGGGCCCGCGCCCACCGGCACCGACGTGGTGCTGGAAGCCCGCGGAGTCACCAAACACTTTCCCCTGCGCCGCACCGCCCGCGACCTGTTCGCCCGCGAGCGCCGCAGCGTCCACGCCGTCGACGACGTCTCGCTCCGGCTGAGACGCGGCACCGTCACGGCTCTGGTGGGGGAGTCCGGCTCGGGCAAGTCCACCGTCGCCCGCCTGCTGGCCCAGCTGTATCCGCTCACCTCGGGCGAGATACGGCTGGGCGGCGAGCCGGTGACCGCCGGTCGCGGCCGGTCCTTCCGCCGTTACGTACGCCGGGTCCAGCTGATCTTCCAGGACCCCTTCGCCTCGCTGAACCCCGTGCACACCGTGCGCTACCACCTGACCCGCGCCCTGAAGATCCACGGCCGGGCGGGCAGCGGGGAGGCGGAGCTGGAGGAGAACCTGGCCGCCCTGCTGAACCGGGTCCAGCTGACCCCGCCGCAGCAGTTCCTGGACAGGTTCCCGCACGAGCTGTCGGGCGGGCAGCGCCAGCGCGTCGCCATCGCCCGGGCGCTCGGCGCCGACCCGCAGGTCCTCCTCGCCGACGAACCCGTCTCGATGCTCGACGTATCGATCCGGCTCGGCGTCCTCAACCTCCTGCGCGACCTCAAGGAACGCCTGCACCTGGCGATCCTCTACATCACCCACGACATCGCCTCCGCCCGCTACTTCGCCGACACCACCCTCGTCATGTACGCGGGCCGGATCGTCGAGGGCGGCGACAGCGAGCGCGTCACCCAGCACCCCGCCCACCCCTACACCCAGCTCCTGATCGCCTCCGCGCCGGACCCGGACCGGATCGTCGCCGACGAGGAGCAGGAGGAGACCGGCACGGGTGAACCGCCCTCGCTGATCACCCCGCCCGCCGGCTGCCGCTTCCACCCCCGCTGCCCGCAGGCGATGGAGCGCTGCCGCACCGAACTCCCGCCGCGCTTCGACCTGCCGGACGGGCAGTGGGCGGCCTGCTGGCTGTACGACGGGGCGGCCGCGAACGGCACGGCACCGGCGGCGGACCGCGCGGCCGTGAAGGAGGCCACCCGGTGAAGTACCTCCTCCAGCGCCTCGCCTTCTACGCCGTCACCGCGTGGGCCGCGATCACCATCAACTTCCTCATCCCCCGCCTCATGCCGGGCGACCCCATCCAGGCCCTCCTCAGCCGCTACCAGGGGCAGCTCGACACCAAGGCCATCGACTCGCTCAAAGCCCTGTTCGGACTCGACGAACAGCAGTCGATGTGGCAGCAGTACACCGACTACTGGGCCCACCTCCTCGACGGCGACCTGGGCCTCTCCTTCACCTTCTTCCCCACCCCGGTCAGCGAGGTCATCGGCCAGTCCCTGCCCTGGACCCTGGCCCTGGTCGGCACGACCACGCTCATCAGCTTCGTCCTCGGCACCGGCATCGGCGTCTACAGCGGCTGGAAGCGCGGCTGCTGGCTGGACGGGCTGCTCCCGGTCACCACCTTCATCTCCTCCATCCCGTACTTCTGGCTGGGCCTCGTCGCCATCGCCGTGTTCGCCGAGAAGTGGGCGCTCTTCCCCAACTCCGGTGGCTACGACAACGCCCTGGTCCCGGCCTTCGACTGGCCGTTCATCTCCAGCGCCCTCTACCACGCGGTCCTGCCCGGCGTGACGATCGTGCTCAGCGCGGTCGCCGGCTGGATCCTCGGCATGCGGAACATGATGGTCACCGTCTCCTCCGAGGACTACGTGATGGTCGCCCAGGCCAAGGGGCTGTCCGAGCGGCGCGTGATGTTCGGCTACGCGGCCCGCAACGCGGTCCTCCCCAACATCTCCGGCTTCGCGCTCTCGCTCGGCTTCATCGTCGGCGGCACGCTGCTCGTCGAGATGGTCTTCACCTACCCGGGCATCGGCTTCCAGCTGCTCCAGGCGGTCGGCGCCAAGGACTACCCCCTGATGCAGGGCGTCTTCCTCATCATCACGCTCTCGGTCCTCGCCGCGAACCTGCTCGCCGACCTCGTCTACGCCGCCCTCGACCCCCGTACCCGGAAGGAGGCATAGGGCATGTCCATCACCGCCACCGACGTCGTCGTCCTCGACGGCGCGCCCCCGCCCACGGCCCCCACGCGACGGGCCCGGCTCCGGTTCCTGCGCGGCGGGAAGACCCGCACCGGCCTGATCATCCTGGCGTTCTTCGTCCTGCTGGCCGTCGCCGGACCCTGGCTCGCCCCGTACGACCCCGACGCCATGAGCGACCAGCTGCTCCAACCGCCCTCCGGCGACCACTGGTTCGGCACCACGCACACCGGGCAGGACGTCTTCTCACAGATCCTCGTCGGCACCCGGGGCGTCCTCGTCGTCGGACTGCTCGCCGCCGCCATCGCCACCGCCCTGTCCGTCCTGATCGGGGTCAGCGCCGGATTCCTCGGCGGAGCGGTCGACGAGATCCTCTCCGCGCTCTCCAACATCTTCCTGGTGCTGCCCGGACTCCCGCTGATCATCATCGTCGCCAGCTTCGTCCCCGACACCGGCGACCTCGTCATCGCCGTCGCCATCGCCCTGACCTCCTGGGCCTGGGGATCGAGGATCCTGCGCGCCCAGACCCTGTCGCTGCGCCGCCGCGACTACGTGGAGGCCGCCCGCGCCACCGGCGAGTCGACCCCGCGCATCATCCTCTTCGAGATCCTGCCGAACCTCACCGCCGTCATCGCCTCCGGCTTCGTCGGCACGGTCATCTTCGCCGTCCTCACCGAGATCACCCTCGCCTTCATCGGCGTCGCCGACATCTCCCACTGGAACTGGGGCACCGTCCTCTTCTGGGCCCAGTCCAACCAGGCCCTCGCCCAGGGAGCCTGGTGGTGGTTCGTCCCGGCCGGCCTGTGCATCGCCCTGCTCGGCACCGCGCTCGCCCTCATCAACTTCGGCATCGACGAGTTCGTCAACCCCCGCCTGCGCACCGCCACCGGCTCCTCCCGGAAGGTGAAGATGCGCGTCGGCTTCACCCCGGTCGCCCGGAAGTCCACCGGCGACGGACCCCGCGAGCACAGCAGCAAGGAGCCGCGCACATGAGCGCCGATCCGGTCCTGACCATCAGCGGACTCAACGTCGACTACGGCACCGACGCGGGCGCCGTCCACGCCCTGCGCGACATCGACCTCACCCTGAACCGGGGCGAAGTCCTCGGCCTGGCAGGGGAGTCGGGCTCGGGCAAGTCGACGCTCGCCTACGCCGTGACCCGGCTGCTCTCCCCGCCCGGCGTCATCACCGGGGGAGAGGTCCACTACCACCGCCCCGGCGGCGACCGCGTCGACATCCTCTCCCTCGCCCCGCAGCAGCTGCGCGCCTTCCGCTGGCAGGAGCTGTCCATCGTCTTCCAGGGAGCGATGAACTCCCTCAACCCCGTGCACACCGTCCACAGCCAGCTCACCGACGTCCTCGCCGCCCACCGCCCCGAGCTGAAGAAGCGCCAACGCACGGACCGGGCGGAGGAGTTGCTGGATCTCGTCGGCATCTCCGCCGACCGGCTCGCCGCCTACCCGCACCAGCTCTCCGGCGGGATGCGGCAGCGCGTGATGATCGCCATGGCGCTCGCCCTGGAACCCGAGATCGTCGTCATGGACGAGCCGACCACCGCGCTCGACGTGGTGATGCAGCGCCAGATCCTGCGACGGCTGGTCCAGTTGAGGGAACAGCTGAACTTCTCGGTCGTGTTCATCACCCACGACATCTCCCTCCTGATCGAATTCTCGGACCGGATCGCGATCATGTACGGGGGCCGCATCGTGGAGCAGGCGGGTGCGGCGGAGATCTACCGCGACCCCCGCCACCCCTACAGCGACGGGCTCCTGCACTCCTTCCCCGCGCTCCACGGCCCGCGCCGCGAGCTGACCGGCATCCCGGGCTCCCCGCCGCACCTCTCCGCGATGCCCACCGGCTGCGCCTTCCACCCGCGCTGCGGCAAGGCCTTCGCGCCGTGCGCCGGGCAGATCCCGCCGCTCGCCCCGCCCGCCGACGGACCGGGCCGGGCGGTCGCCTGCCATCTGCACGCCTGAACAGGTCCCTCCCCTCCTACGTACGGAGACCGATGAACCTCGCCACCCCACCTCAGCGACTCCTCTCTCCGGCCCCGGTACGCGGACTCCCGGCCGATTTCCGCTGGGGCGTCGCCACCTCCTCGTACCAGATCGAGGGGGCCGCCGCCGAGGACGGCCGCACCCCGTCCATCTGGGACACCTTCTGCCGGGTGCCCGGGGCGGTGGAGGGCGGCGAGCACGGCGACACGGCCTGCGACCACTACCACCGGATGCCCGAGGACGTGGAGCTGATCGCGGGCCTCGGCGTCGACACGTACCGCTTCTCGCTCGCCTGGCCCCGCATCCAGCCGGGCGGCCGGGGTCCCGCCAACCAGAAGGGGCTGGACTTCTACAAGCGGCTGATCGACGAGCTCCGGGGGCGCGGCGTCACCCCCTGGATCACCCTGTACCACTGGGACCTGCCGCAGGAGCTGGAGGACGCGGGCGGCTGGCCCGAGCGCGACACCGCCCTGCGCTTCGCGGAGTACGCCTCCCTCGCGTACGAGGCCCTCGGCGACCGGGTCGAGCACTGGACCACGCTGAACGAGCCCTGGTGCTCGGCGATGCTCGGTTACGCCTACGGGCTGCACGCCCCCGGCCGCCGCGACCCGGGCGACGCCATGGCCGCCGTCCACCACCTGCTCCTGGGCCACGGCCTCGCCGCCCGCGCGCTGCGGGACGCGGCCGGGGCGAACCCGCTGGAGCTGGGCATCACCCTCAACCTCGGCACCGCGACCCCCGAGACCGACAGCGAGGCCGACCGCGAGGCGTGCCGCCGCGCCGACGGCACGGGCACCCGGCTCTACCTCGACCCGCTCGTCCACGGCCGCTACCCCGAGGACATCGTCGCGGACCTGGCCGCCCAGCACATCGAACTCCCGGTCAGGGAAGGCGACCTGGCCGCCATCGCCACCCCGCTCGACGTGCTCGGCGTCAACTTCTACCGGGGCATGCAGTTCTCCGGCGTCACCGAGGACGGCTCACCGCTCGACGCCGAGGGCCTGCCGGTCGTCCGGGCCGTGGACCGCGACCTGCCGCGCACCGCGATGGACTGGGAGATCACCCCGGCCGAACTCACCGACCTGCTGGTGCGGTTGGAGCGCGACTACGGGCTGCCGACCGTCATCACGGAGAACGGCGCGGCCTTCGACGACACCGTTGCCGCCGACGGCTCGGTCTCCGACGCCGACCGCACGGCCTACCTCGCCGACCACATCGACGCGGTCGTCGCCGCCCGCGCCCAAGGGGCCGACGTCCGGGGCTACTTCGCCTGGTCGCTGATGGACAACTTCGAGTGGGCGTACGGCTACGCCAAGCGGTTCGGCATCGTCCGCGTCGACTACGACACCCAGACCCGCACGCTCAAGGACAGCGCCAAGTGGTACCGCGACACGATCCGCCTCACCCGCGAAGCCGACTCCGCGTAACGCGCCAACACCTCTGATCCGTCACGACGTTCGGCACCTCGAACCCCCGAAAGAGAGCGCTCCCAAAAATGCCCCGCATTCCGTACACCCGCCCCCGCAAGGGCAGAAGCAGACCCGCGACGGCCGCCTTCGCCGCCGCGGCCGTCCTGGCCACCCTGCTCGCCGGATCGGCCACCGGCCCCGCGGCAGCCGCCGACGAACCCGCCCCCGTCCTCATCGACCGCTTCGAGGGCGAGGTGCCGCTCGGCAACAACCCGCCCGCCGACGCCATCTTCACCTGGGGCGGCGACGCGGACGACCACCCGCAACTGAAGCTCGCCGAACGCGCCGACGCCCCCGAGGGCGAGCAGGTCCTCGAAGGCTCCTACGACATCAGCGCGTACGGCGGGTTCAGCCACGAGTTCGCCGTCGACACCCCGCCGCAGAACTGGACCGCCCACAAGGGCATCCGCTTCTGGTGGTACGGCCAGAACACCGCACCCCTGCCGCCCGGTTCGGGCAAGCGCGTCAACTTCGAGATCAAGGACGGCGGCGCGAACGGCGGCGCGTCCGAGCTGTGGACGACCTCCTTCACCGACGACTGGGAGGGCTGGCACCTCGTCGAGATCCCCTTCGCGGACTTCGTCTACCGGGCCGACTACCAGCCCGTCGGCGGCATCGACCAGGTCCTCGGCCTCAATGAGATGTGGGGCTACGCCCTCACCCTCCCCGGCGGAGCGCCCGGCGAATTCGCCCTGGACGCGGTCGAGTTGTACGGCAAGGCGGAGCCGGCGCTCACCGCGAGCGTCGTCACCGACACGGCCGTACGCCCGGTGAAGAACGGTGCCAGCGCGGAGCTGACGCTGTCCGTCGCCACCACCGGCTCCGTCCCCACCGAGGAGCCGGTCACCGTCGCGTACGCCACCAAGGGCGGCACGGCGGAGGCCGGCAAGGACTACACCCCGGTCGCCGGCAGCCACACCTTCCCGGCGGGCACCGCGTCCGGCACCACCCACAAGGTCACCGTCCGCACCGCGAAGGCGTCGAAGCCCGCCGAGGCGAAGACGATCCCGCTGGAGCTGACCGTCACCGGCGCGAAGGCCCCCCGGGAGAACCCGCAGGTCGTCATCGACGCCCACGGACTCCCGTACCAGAACGCCAAGTTGCCGGTGAAGCAGCGGGTCGCCGATCTGCTGGGACGCCTCTCGCTCGCCGAGAAGGCCGGCCAGATGACCCAGGCCGAGCGCAACGCGCTCCGCGCCCCCGGTGACATCGCCTCCTACGACCTCGGCTCGCTGCTCTCCGGCGGCGGCTCGGTCCCCACCCCGAACACGGCGGCCGCCTGGGCCAAGATGGTCGACGCCTACCAGCTGCGCGCCCAGGCCACCCGCTTCCAGATCCCGCTGATCTACGGCGTGGACGCGGTGCACGGCCACAACAACGTCGTCGGCGCGACGATCATGCCGCACAACATCGGCATCGGCGCGGGCCGCGACCCGAAGAGCGCCGAGAAGACCGGCGCGATCACCGCCAAGGAAGTCCGCTCCACCGGCGTCCCGTGGGACTTCGCGCCGTGCGTCTGCGTCACCCGCGACGAACGCTGGGGCCGGTCGTATGAGGCGTTCGGCGAGGACCCGGCCCTGGTCGAGGCCATGGAGACAGTCATCCAGGGTATGCAGGGCAGCCCGTCCGGCAAGGACCTGCACCGCAACGACAAGGTGCTCGGCAGCGCCAAGCACTTCGTCGGCGACGGCGGCACCGAATTCGGCTCCTCCACCACCGGCTCGTACACGACCGACCAGGGCATCACCAAGGTCACCCGCCAAGAGCTGGAGGCGGTGCACCTGTCGCCGTTCGAGGAGTCGGTGAAGCGGGGCGTCGGCACGATCATGCCCTCGTACTCCTCCCTCGACATCCTGGGCGACGACCAGGGCCCGGTGAAGATGCATGCCAACGCCGAGATGATCAACGGCGTCCTCAAGGACCGGATGGGCTTCGAGGGCTTCGTCATCAGCGACTGGCAGGCCATCGACCAGATCCCCGGCGACTACCCGAGCGACGTCCGTACGTCGGTCAACGCCGGACTCGACATGATCATGGTCCCGACCGCGTACCAGGACTTCACCAAGACCCTGAAGGACGAGGTCACCGCGGGCCGGATCAGCGAGGCCCGGATCGACGACGCGGTCGCCCGCATCCTCACCCAGAAGTTCCGCCTCGGCCTCTTCGAGAAGCCGTACGCGGACACCACCCACCTCGACAAGGTCGGCTCGGCCGAGCACCGCGCGGTGGCGCGGGAGGCGGTCGCGAAGTCCCAGGTCCTGCTGAAGAACGACGGGGCGGTCCTGCCCCTCAAGCCGAACCAGAAGGTGTACGTCGCCGGGTCCAACGCCGACGACATCGGCAACCAGGCCGGCGGCTGGACGATCAGCTGGCAGGGTTCCTCCGGCAAGATCACCCCGGGCACGACGATCCTGGAGGGGATGAAGAAGGCGGCGAAGAACCCCGACTCCGTGACGTACTCGAAGGACGCCTCGGCGGCCACGGACGGCCACGACGTAGGAGTGGTGGTCGTCGGCGAGACCCCGTACGCCGAAGGCATCGGCGACGTAGGCAACGGCCACGACCTGGAGCTCACCGCCGCTGACAAGGCAGCCGTGGACAAGGTCTGCGCGGCCATGAAGTGCGCCGTCCTCATCGTCTCGGGCCGCCCGCAGCTCATCGGCGACCAGCTCGGGAAGATCAACGCCCTGGTCGCCTCCTGGCTGCCGGGCTCCGAGGGCGACGGCGTGGCCGATGTGCTCTACGGCAAGCGGGCCTTCACCGGCCAGCTCCCGGTGACCTGGCCGAAGTCGGAGACGCAACTGCCCATCAACGTCGGGGACGCGACGTACGACCCCCAGTTCCCGTACGGCTGGGGTCTGACCACCCTGAAGAAGCCCCCGGCCGGCGGTGAGCTGACCCTCACGGCGCTCGCCGTCGCCGCCCAGGTCGCCGAGAAGGCGAAGCTGGGGAAGACCCCGGCGGGCAAGGCGATCGTGGACCAGGCCCGGCTGCTGGTCCAGCAGAAGATCGACGGGAAGTTCGGCCAGGCGGTGGCCAAGCCCTTCGCGGAGGCGGACCACCTGCTGCTCAAGGGGGACCTGACGGGCGCGGTGGCCAAGCTGCGCACGGCCTACCGGGCCGCGTAGGCACCCCGCTCTCCGGACGGGCGACGGCGTTCGTCGCCCGTCTGGAGTAGCGTTAAGTATGAGGAAAAGGCTCTTCCCCGCGCTGCTGGCGGGCCTGCTGCTCATCATCGCAGCGGCGGCTCTCGCCCTGACCTCTCCCGCGTCGGCGGCCCCGGCCGCCACGATCCAAGACGCTGCCCAGGCCCTGCGCGACGACCCGGTGTACGTGGACCCGGGCGCCCGCGATCAGCTCTCCGTCGCTGACGAGAAGGCCCTGGAAGACAAGATCACCGACGCCGACAAGCCGGTCTTCGTCGCCGTCCTCCCCGATACCTCCGCCTTCCCGGAGGAAGGCCTCCTCCAGACCCTGCGCAGCGACACCGGCATCACCGGCGTCTACGCGATACGCCTCGGCGACGGCTTCGACGCGGGCGCGGACCCGCAGGTCATGCCCACCCGGGCGGTCGAGAACCTCACCGCCGCCGTGGAGAACCCCACCACCGCCGGCAACGCCGACGCCCAGCTCAACGCCTTCGTCGACCGCGCCGTCGAACAGGCCCGCGGCACCGCCCCCGCCTCCTGGTCCGGCGGCGGAGGAGGCGCGGCGGACGGCCCCGGAGCCCCGGTCGGCGGCCTGATCACGCTCGGAGCCCTAGTGGCGGCGGGCGGCGCGGGCGCGTACGCGATCTCCCGCCGCAACAAGCGCCGCAAAGAGGAAGAGGAGCGCATCGCGCTCGACAAGCTCCGGGTGGTCGTCGACGAGGACATCACCGCGTACGGCGAAACCCTGGAACGCCTGGACTTCCACCCCGCCGAGAAGGGCGCGGACGACACCATGCGCGCCGACTACGAGCGGGCCCTGGACTCCTACGAGAGTGCCAAGACGAAGATGGACCGGGCCACACACCCCTCGGACGTCCGCGGCGTCACCCAGTCCCTGGAGGACGGCCGCTACTCCCTCGCGGTCCTGGAAGCCCGACGCACGGGCGGGCAGATCCCGGCCCGCCGCCCGCCGTGCTTCTTCGACCCCCGCCACGGCCCCTCGATCGCCGACGTGCTCTGGACCCCGTCCGGCGGCGCGGCCCGCGAGGTCCCGGTCTGCGGCGCGGACGAGATCCGGCTCAGCCGGGGCCAGGACCCCATGAGCCGTACGGTCGACACCGGCGACGGCAACCGCCGCCCGTACTGGGAAGCGGGCCCGGCGTACGGCCCCTGGGCCGGCGGCTACTTCGGCGGCGGCCTGCTCCCCGGCCTCCTCGTCGGCACCATGCTCGGCTCGATGCTGGCCACCCCGGCGTACGCCTCCGAGTACGGCGGCGGTGACTTCGGCGACGGCGGCGCGGGCGGCGACTGGGGCGGCGGCGACTTCTCCGGCTCCGACTTCGACTCCTCAGGCTTCGGCGGAGGCGGCTTCGGCGACGGCGGAGGCTTCGGGGGCGGGTTCGACGGCGGCGGCTTCTGAGGCATCGGGCGGCTTCTGAGCGCCCCGGGTTCCGGCGGATACCCTCAGCCGGGGCCCGGGGCCCGGGGCTCGCGGATGGCCGCCTGGTGGACGTCGGGCTAGGCCGCCGCCCACCACGCGGCCACCCCGCCGAGGACGATGATCACGCACATCACCGCGTTGCTCCGCCGGTAGTCCACGAGGATCGCGGCGAACTCGCGGAGCGTGGCGTTGGGCCAGAAGTACGCGGCGGTGGGCGAGCCCACGACCTGGCCCCGGATCCGGACCCGCCGGGCGGTGAGCGCGGCGCGGAAGGCGTGGTAGTTGTTCGTCACGACGACGCACCGGTAGTCGGGCTTCGCCTTCTCCATGATCGCCTTGCTGAACCGCAGGTTCTCCTCGGTGTTCGTCGACCGGTCCTCCCGCTCGATGAGGTGCGCCGGGAACCCCTGGGCCACCAGGTGGTCGGCCATGGCGTGGGACTCCGGCAGGTCCTCGTCGGGCCCCTGCCCGCCCGAGGTGATGAGGACGGGCGACCCGCCGCGCGAGGCGAGCCGCGCATGGACGTCCTGCCCGCGCCTCAGCCGGCTCGCGAGCAGCGGCGGCACGGTGGAGCCGCCGACCAGGCCCGAGCCCAGCACCACCACGAAGTCGGCCTTGCGGCGCACGCGGAGCCGCCCGTAGAGGAACGCGTAACAGACGAAGCACAGGAACAGGAACGAGAAGTAGACCGCCAGTCCACCGGCCGCCGTCGCCACCCCGATCAGCACCGGAGTCCGCAGCACGGCGGCGGTGACCAGCAGGGCGACGACGGCGAGAACGCCCACCGCGGCCAGCAGGGACAGCAGGTTGGACGGGCTCCGGCCCTCCTTGCGCACCATGCGTACGCCGTTGAGGAACAGGAAACACGTCAGCACGAGTACGGCAACCGCGCCCAGTACGAGTAGCGACCACAGCACGACCGGAGCCGCCGCGGAATCGGACGCGACCAGCCGGTACAGCGAGGCAGCCAGTGCGCAGAGCGCGGCGAGCCCCAGGACGACGGCGTTGCTGAACTTACGGCGCTCGCGCAGCACGCTCACACAGAAGACGAGAAAGAGGAGCGCCGCGGGGGCGTAGACCACCATGGGCACAGAGTAGGCAGGGGGTGGGAGCCGCCAGGGAATCGGGGCGTGCCCTTTGCGGGTTCCGGCCGTTGAGCAGGGCATGAAGAAGCGAAGCGTACTCGCCGCCGTCACCCTCGCCACCGGAGCGGTCATCGCCGCCATCGCCCCGCACCCGGGAGGCGCGGACTCCGCGCACGCGGCCGAACCGGCCGTCTCCCTGGGCGCGCTGGACGAGGTGGGCGACCTCGGCAAGCTGGTCGACGGCGCGGCCGGGGCGACCACCTCCACCGCAGGCACGGTCACCAGCACCGTGGAAGACGCCAAGCTCAGCTGAACCGGCTGGGACAAGGACAGGGGCGGCCGAAAGGCCGCCCCTGTCGGCGTTCCCGGGCCGGGCGCGGTCAGCGGCGAGCCGTTTCGACCCCGTACGACCGGATCAGCCGGGCCAGTTGGCGGCCCGCCGCCAGGAGCGGCTCCTCGCTCCGGTTGACCTGGGCGGTCACCTCGGCGCCCTCGATGGCGCTGATGACGGTGGTCGCCAGCTCCCGGGCGTCGTCCGCCGGGAACCCGCAGCCCAGCAGCTTGTCGAGGACGAGCCGCTCCCAGCCGTTCAGCGCGTCGGCGCACGCCTGCTGGAGCTCCGAGTCGGCGCCGAGCGTCTCCAGGGCCGCCGCCGCCACCGGACACCCGTCCACCCAGCCCGACTCCTTGAGCCCGGCCGCCAACTCGCGGGTGCAGGAGAGCACGGCCTCCGCCGGCTCGGGCTCGCTGTCCAGAGAATCCTTCAGCAGCGCCGCGAACTCCTGCCCGCTGTGCCGGATCGCGGCGACGGCGACGGCTTCCTTGCCGCCCGGGAAGAAGTGGTAGATCGAGCCGAGCGTGGCCTGCGACTCCTTCGCGATCTGCTTGATGCCGGTGCCGACGTACCCCTGCCGCTGGAGAAGGCGCGCGGTCGCCACGACGATCCGGTCCCGGGTGCTGGTCTGCATGACGTCACTGTAGCGGAATTGGGTAGAGCGTTCGTTCTAGAGCTGTGCTACGTTCTCGGCACGCACTAAATAGAGCGTTCGTTTTAGTCGAGGCGGCGGGCGGAGAAGGCTTCCGCCCGCCCCGACCGATCCCACCCACTGGAGGAATCAATGAGCAGCACAACGACGGAGCACCCGGGCTCTGTGACCGTCATAGGGCTGGGGCCGATGGGTCGGGCGATGGCCGGGGCCCTGCTCGACCGCGGCTACGGGGTCACCGTCTGGAACCGCACCGCGGCCCGGGCGGACGACCTGGTGGCCCGGGGTGCGGTTCTCGCGCCCAGTCCCGCCGACGCGGTCGCGGCGAACGAGGTGGTCATCCTCAGCCTCACGGACTACGTGGCGGTCCGCGCCGTACTGGAGCCGGCCGCACAGGCCCTGCGTGACAAGGTCCTGTTCAACCTCACCTCCGCCACGCCCGAGGAGGCCCGCGCCGGGGCCCGCTGGGCGGCCGAGCACGGTGCCGTACAGCTCACGGGCGGTGTCACCTCGCCGCCCTCCGGCATCGGGCAGCCCGAGTCGGTCACCTACTACAGCGGGCCGCGCGAGGCGTTCGACCGGCACCGGCCGGTGCTCGAAGCGCTGACGGGCCGGGCCGAGCACCAGGGCGAGGACCCGGGGCTCGCCGCGCTCTTCTACCAGCTCGGCATGGTCATGTTCTGGACCTCGATGCTGAGCTTCTGGCAGGCCGTCGCCCTCGCCCGCGCGAACGGCCTGAAGGCGGCCGACATCCTGCCGCACGCCGTCGACACGGCGGACTCCCTCGCGCAGTTCTTCGCCTTCTACGCCGAACGCATCGACGCCGGAGTGCACGCCGGCGACGTCGACCGCCTGGCCATGGGGGTGGCGAGCGCCGAGCACGTTCTGCACACCCACACCGAAGCGGGCGTCGACTCCACCCTCCCGGCGGCGGTCGTCGACCTGTTCCGGCGGGGCATGGAGGCGGGCCACGCCGGGGACAGCTTCTCGTCCCTGGTGGAGCTGCTGGCGAAGCCCGGCGACCCGACCGATCCGGGCACGGACGGTCGGGTCCGGGAGGATGGCCTCTCCCTACGGTGAACGGGCAAGGGAAGGGAACCAGGAGTTGCTGGAACGGCTGAACGACGCGATGGAGCACATCGAGGCCCACCTCGGTGAGCGCATCGAGGCGGCGGACCTCGCCCGGATCGCGATGACGTCGGAGTACCACTTCCGCCGGATGTTCTCCGCACTGGCGGGGCTCCCGCTGTCGGAGTACATCCGTCGCCGCCGCATGACGGTCGCGGGGGCGGAGGTGCTCGGTGACCGCGACCGTTCGCTGCTGGACGTGGCGACGCGGTACGGCTACGACACGGGGGAGGGCTTCGCCCGCGCGTTCCGGGCCGTCCACGGCATCGGACCCGGGGAGGCGCGCCGGACGGGCGCGGTTCTGCGGTCCCAGCAACGCCTGACCTTCCGACTCGTCGTCGAAGGGAGTAGCGCCATGCGCTACAGCTTGGTGGAGAAGAACGCGTTCCGGGTGGTCGGAAAGAAGGCCCGCGTCCCGCTCATCCACGAGGGACCGAATCCGGCCATTGCGGAGTTCATCCGGGGCATCGGCCGGGAGGAGCTGGACCGTATCGCGGCCCTCTCCGACCAGGAGCCGGCGGGCATCGTCGGGGTGAGCGACCAGCTCGACCCCAGCCGCGCGGAGGGCACCGAACTCGACTACTGGCACGGGGTGGTGAGCGCGGCCGAGCCTCCGGAGGGCCTGGACGCCCTGGACGTACCGGCAGGCACGTGGGCGGTCTTCGAGAGCGAGGGCGCGTTCCCGCAGGCCCTCCAGTACCTCTGGCGGGATGTGTTCACGCAGTGGTTCCCGTCGAACCCGTACGCGTCGAGGCCCGGCCCGGAGATCCTGCGGGTGCGGCTGACGGAGGAGGGGAAGCGGGCAGAGGCGGAGCTGTGGATCCCGGTGGAGCGGTCGGCCGAAAGCTGACGTACCGAGCGAAATATGCGGCACGACAGAGGTTTACGGCCATGGGGCATATGCGGTGACCTATTGGTCCAGACCTATTGTGCGGGTGAGCCCGGCTCGCTAGCTTTCTCGTGGCGGCGCGCGCTGTTCGGATCGGCTCGACTCATTCATTCACTGACGCACGGTCATGTGCGTTGACTGAAAACGGAGTTCCCGACATGCGCAGACGTATTGCCGCACTCGCGGTGACCGTGGCGACCGCCGGAGCGATGCTCCTCGGCACCGCCTCGACTGCCTCCGCCACCGGCCCCGGCTTCTGGCTCCGCAGCCACCACGCGAGCCTGGCGGAGTGCCAGGCGGTGGGGAACGCCGGCGCTGACAACGGCCTCTGGAGCCGTGTCTTCATCTGCAACCCGTTCGCCGGGAAGCCGGGCGTGTACGAGTTGTGGATCCGCTACTGAGGCTGAGGTAGCGGGCGGACAGTGAACCGCCCCGGCTGCGGCGGCGGCCGGGGCGGTTCACTGTCGGACTGCTCAGAGGGCGGTGCCGCTGCCGTGGACGAAGGCGCTCCAGGTGGCGGGTTCGACGGTGAGGACGGGACCGTCGGTCACCTTGGAGTCGCGGATGTGGACGGCGGAGGGGTGGGTGGCGATTTCGACGCAGGCTCCGCCGTCACCGTTGCTGTAGCTCGACTTGAACCAGTCGAGTGCGGCGGAACGGGAGGCGGGAAGGGCGGCGCGGTTCATGTCTCTCCAAGCAGGGCTGCGAGCAGTGCGTCCAGGAGCCGGGCGCTTTCCTCGGCGGTCAGCGCCTGCGATCGCAGCATCCCATACCTCTGCATAAGCGCGCTTACGTCGGAGGGTTCGTCGTACAGCTCTCCGCGCAGCTGGCCGTCGACGTAGGCGAGTCCGTCGTGGTCTGGGGTCTCCAGCAGAATGAGCGGACCCGAGAGCCCGGCGTGCCGAGGTGTGTTCCGGGGCATGATCTGAATGGTGACGAACGGCAGATCCATGCAGCGCCGCAGGTGAAGAAGCTGCTTGAGCATGACCTCGGGGTCCCCCAACTCCGCGTGCAGGATGCTCTCTTCCAGGATGAAGTGGAGGATCGGCCGGGGCTTGCGCTCCAGGATCTTCTGGCGGTCCAGCCGGTCCGCCACCCGCTTCTCGATCTCGTCCTCTTCGAGCGGTGGATAGTTGCAGCCGAAGATGAAGCGTGCGTACGCCTCGGTCTGGAGCAGCCCGGGTACGAGCTGGGACTCGTACCAGAGCAGGCTCGCCGCGTTCTGCTCGTACTGCACATAGTCCTTGACGAGAGCCTGGTAACGCTCCTTCCGTGGGATCTTCTCCACCGCGACCCGCAGAACGCCCTTGGTGTCCAGCAGTTCATCGAGCTGGATGGCCAGGTCCAACTGAAGCGCCCGCCGCCCCTGCTCGATCGAGGCGATCGTGTCCTCGCCCACCCCGGCCTGCTCGGCGAGGGCGGCCTGTGTCAGCCCGGCGAGTTTGCGGAAGTGGCGTAACTGAGCCCCGACCAGCTGCCACGAAGTAACCCGCCTGATGCCGCTCTGCTTTCCCGGTTGCATGACCTGGCTTCTCCCCGTTCCGGCCCCGCTGTCAACCCGTCAGAACCCGTACAAAACCTTTTGTACGTCTCTCCGCTCCGCTCCAGCGTAGTAACTCCGTGTGAGCGTGGAAGCATGAACGAGACAACCCAACTCCCGTACTTCCGAGCCGCCTTCTACTGCCGTGAGCGCAGGTCGATCCCCGTCGTACGCAAGTTCGCCCGTCAGGCTCTGGTCGAGTGGGAGTGTGAGCAGCGGGCCGACGATGTGCTGCTCTGCGTGACCGAGCTGGCGACCAACGCGCTCCGGCACGGCGTGCCCCCGGGGCGTGGCTTCAAGCTCCACATCTACCTGGAGCGGGTCGAGAGCATCATCCGCGTCGAGATGCACGACAGCGGCGGCGGTGTCGTGCGCGCGGCGGACGGGCCGCCGGAGGACGACGACGAGGGCGGGCGCGGGCTGCTGCTCGTCGCGGCGCTGGCCGACAAGTGGGGCGTGGCCGAGCGGAACCCCGGCAAGATCGTGTGGTGCGAGTTCAGCGTCGTATGACTTGCTGTTTCGGCAAGGATGTTTGTCGTTTCGGCCTGTGCGGGCGCACTCTCGTCGTCGAGCGGTGGTGATGCCGCGTGACGAAGGAGGAGCGACATGCAGCAGCGGTACGACGTGGTGATCGTGGGCGGCGGGGCCGCCGGCCTGAGCGGGGCGCTGGCCCTGGGGCGGGCCCGGCGCTCGGTTCTGGTGATCGACGCGGGGGAGCCCCGTAACGCTCCCGCCTCCCATGTGCACAACTATCTGGGCCGCGAGTCGACCCCGCCCGGCGAGCTGCTGACGATCGGCCGGGGCGAGGCGGCCGGGTACGGGGCGGAGTTCGTCGAGGGCCGGGTGGCCTCGGCCGAGAAGCTGCCCGAGCAGGGCTTCCGGGTGGTGACGGAGGACGGTCGGACCGTCGAGGCGCGCAGGCTCCTGGTCACGACGGGGCTCGTCGACGAGCTGCCGCCCGTGCCGGGACTGGCGGCGCGGTGGGGGCGCGAGGTGCTGCACTGCCCGTACTGCCACGGCCACGAGGTGGCGGACCGCCCGATCGGCGTGCTCGCCACCGGCCCGCTCGCCGTGCACCAGGCGCTGATGTGGCGGCAGTGGAGCGACGACGTGACCCTCTTCCTTCACACGGGCCCTGAGCCCACGGAGGAGGAGTACGAGCAGCTGGCCGCTCGGGGCGTCGCGGTCGTGGACGGCGAGGTGACGGGCCTGGAGGTCGCGGACGACCGGTTCACCGGCGTGACGCTGGCGTCCGGCCGGGTCGTCCCGCGCGAGGCGCTGGTGGTCCAGGCCCGGTTTGTCGCCCGCTCGGCGGTCCTGGAGTCGCTGGGGCTGAAGCCGGTGGCGCAGGAGATGGGCGGGGCGGTGATCGGTTCGTACATCCCGACCGACCCGACCGGCGCGACGGAGGTCCCCGGGGTCTGGGCGGCGGGCAACGTCACCCGCCTCACCGAGCAGGTGATCGGTGCCGCTGCGTCCGGGCTCATGGCGGCGGGCGCGGTGAACGGGGACCTGACCGTCGAGGAGACCCGGCTGGCGGTGGCGGCCCGGCGGGGGTAACCGGGTCCGATGAGTTTGTGAACCGCCGCCGGTCCAAGTTCATGACACCCGGTTCATGACGTTCACCGTTCATGACATTCACGGAAGGACACCGCCATGTCGGAGCTTCTCGTCGACTTCATCACCTCTCTCGACGGCTACGCATCGGGCGAGGGCTGGCCCGGGTTCTGGGGCCTGGAGGGCCCGGAGTACCTGGCCTGGCTCGGTGAGCAGCCCGAGGTCACCTACCTCATGGGGGCGAAGACCTACCGCCTGATGTCCGGCTTCGCCGCCGGCGAGGTCCCGAGCGGCCAGGACGAATTCAGGCCCGAAGAGGAGGAGTCCGTCGACCAGCTCACGCGAGCGTCCAAGGTGGTGTTCTCCTCCTCCCTGGAGGCCCCGCTGACGTGGGCCAACGCCACGCTCGTCCGCGACGACGCGGTGGGGGCGGTCCGTGCGATGAAGGAGAACGGCTCGGGGCTCCTCAGCACGATCGGCAGCCTCAGCCTGTGCCGGTCCCTGCTGCGGGCCGGGCTCGTCGACCGCTTCCGGGTCGTGATGTTCCCGGTGATCACCGGGGCCACGGGGGCGGAACGCATCTACGACGGCTATCCGGACGTCGCCCTCGACATGATCGAGCACCGGACCTTCGACGGTCGCACCCAGCTGGTCGAGTACAAGCCCCGCGTGCTGGAGCACCCGCCGCTCGGCGCCCCCGCGTGACGTGGTTCCGTGCGCGGGCGGCAGCTCCGGGGTCCGCCGCCCCGTCCGGCGTAACGACGGCGGGCGGATGACGGGTCGCGGGGGTGACGGACTTCGCCCGGCGGATGTGTGAGCTCCGTTTGGGGGGATACGCGGAGGGTGCCCGGGGCAACGAGGACTCCGGGAGCGGGAAACACAGAAGGAGACTTTCGTGGGCATCATCGCCTGGATTCTCATCGGCCTGCTCGCGGGCGCCATCGCCAAGGCGTTGATGCCGGGCAAGGACCCGGGGGGCTGCCTGATCACGATGCTGCTCGGTATCGCGGGCGGTCTGCTCGGCGGCTGGCTGGGCAAGGTGATCTTCGGGGTCGATTCGATCGACGGGTTCTTCAGCCTGTCGACGTGGATCGCCGCAGTCGTCGGTTCCGTGATCCTCCTCGCCCTCTACCGCCTGATCGCGGGGAACAGGTCCCGCTGACCCCGGCGGCTCGACGGGACGATTCGTCCGCATATGCCTACATTGGCAGAGGTGCGACAGGGTAGCCGTCGAGCCGGGCCGAGCCGAGGCCCCCGCTCCCGCGCACGACCGACAACAGGACACGAGGACACGAGGACATGACGGACACGACCCGTAAGCCGACCACCTCCGACTCCGGTGCCCCGGTGGAGAGCGACGAGCATTCGCTCACCGTCGGCCCGGGCGGGCCGATCCTGCTCCAGGACTCCTACCTGATCGAGCAGATGGCCCAGTTCAACCGCGAACGCATCCCCGAACGCCAGCCGCACGCCAAGGGAAGCGGCGCCTTCGGAAAGTTCGAGGTGACCGCGGACGTCTCCGCGTACACGAAGGCCGCGCTCTTCCAGCCCGGCACCACGACCGACCTGGTCATCAGGTTCTCCACCGTCGCGGGTGAGCGGGGCAGCCCGGACACCTGGCGTGACCCGCGCGGCTTCGCGGTGAAGTTCTACACCAGCGAAGGCAACTACGACATGGTGGGCAACAACACCCCCGTGTTCTTCGTGAAGGACCCGATGAAGTTCCAGCACTTCATCCGGTCCCAGAAACGCCGGGCGGACAACAACCTCCGCGACCACGACATGCAGTGGGACTTCTGGACCCTCTCGCCGGAGTCGGCCCACCAGGTCACCTGGCTGATGGGGGACCGGGGCATCCCGCGCACCTGGCGTCACATGAACGGCTACACCTCGCACACGTACATGTGGATCAACGCCGAGGGTGAGCGGTTCTGGGTGAAGTACCACTTCAAGACCGACCAGGGCGTCGAGACGTTCACGCAGCACGAGGCCGACCAGATGGCGGCGGCGGACACGGATTACCACACGCGTGATCTGTTCGAGCACATCCGGGACGGGGACTTCCCGAGCTGGACGCTGAAGGTCCAGATCATGCCGTTCGAGGACGCGAAGGACTACCGGTTCAACCCGTTCGACCTGACCAAGGTGTGGCCGCACGGCGACTACCCGCTGATCGAGGTCGGCCGGATGACGCTGGACCGCAACCCCACGGACAACCACGCCGAGATCGAGCAGGCGGCGTTCCAGCCGAACAACTTCGTTCCTGGTATCGGCCCGAGCCCGGACCGGATGCTGTTGGCGCGGCTGTTCAGTTACGCGGACGCGCACCGCTACCGCATCGGCGGCAACTACCAGCAGCTGCCGGTCAACGCCCCCGTCGCGCCGGTGCACACGTACTCCAAGGACGGGGCGATGGCGTACCGGAAGACCTCCGACCCGGTCTACGCCCCGAACTCCAAGGGCGGCCCGGAGGCGAACCCGGCGCTGTTCGGGCCCCCGCCGAGCTGGTACGCCGACGGGGACATCACCCGGGCGGCCTACGTCGACCACGCCGAGGACGACGACTGGGGCCAGGCGGGCACGATGGTCCGCGAGGTGCTCGACGACGCGGCGCGGGACCGGCTGGTGGACAACGTGGTGGGCCACCTGCTGAACGGCGTGACCGAGCCGGTTCTCCAGCGGGCGTTCACGTACTGGTCGAACATCGACGCCACCATCGGCAAGCGCATCGAGGAGGGCGTCCGCGCGAAGGCGGGCGAGAAGGACCCGAAGGCGGGCGAGCAGGGCAACCCGGCCCGCTCGTCGATGCAGCGCAAGGCCTGAGCCGCTGGGCCGCCGGCCACTCGCCAGATGGCCGGCGGCCGGGTTCGTCCTCAGTGCTGGACGAGCCCGCCGACCGGGACGGGTTCTACGTGACCGGTGGCCGGGAGGCTCTGCGCCAGGGCGATCCCGATGTCCACCAGCGACGACCGGCGCAGGCGGGCGACCTCAGGCAGGGGCGTCCAGACCGACACGGCGGTGTCGCCGTTCGGCTCGGGGCGGAGCCGGCCGCCGGTGACGCGGGCACGGTAGAAGATGCCGACGTTCTGCAGCTCGGGTGCGCCGGGCAGGCGGCGCTCGTCCGCCGGGATCACCCGCGAGTCCACGCCGAGCAGGCGCTCGACCACGGCCGCCAGGCCCGTCTCCTCGGCGACCTCCCGGACCACCGTGTCGTACGGGTCCTCCGCGTGCTCGACCCCACCGCCCGGGAGGGTCCAGGTGCGGTCGCCGTCCGGGCCCACGGCCAGCGCGAGCAGCACACGGCCGTCCTCGATGCACACCGCGTACGCGGCCAGTCGTCGGTCCATGGCGCGAGGCTATCCCCGGTATCCGGAAACGGTGTCCGGGGCCGGGGACCTCCCTTCCCTCGGCGGACCCCCCTCCCCGCTCAAGATCATCAACATGCAGAATGACCCGTATGTCGATAACGAACACTCCGCAGGCGGCCACGCTCGACGACGCCCCGGAGATCAGCCGCACCCTGGCCCGCGCCTTCGCCGACGACCCGATGATGGAGTGGTTCTTCCCCGGCGGGGCCTCCCGCGAGCCCGACCTGGTCCGGTACTTCACGACGATCTTCACCCGGCAGTACGGCCGCCACGGGGTGTGCGAGCGCACCGCGTCGGCGGCCGCGTTCTGGGTGGCGCCGGAGGGGCAGGAGAAGACCGTCCCCGACGCCGAGACGGTCGCGGAGCTGGAGGAGATCCTCGGCGACCGGGCTCCGCTCTTCCGGGACGCCGTCGCGGCGGCCGCCGAGCAGGGGCCCAAGGAGCCGCACTGGTATCTGGCGGTCGTGGGCGCGGACCCGGCCGCCCGGGGCCAGGGGCACGGGGCGGCGCTGCTGCGCTCCGGGCTGGCCAAGGCCGACGCGGCGGGCCTGCCGGTCTACCTGGAGTCCTCCAAGCCTGACAATCTGCCGTTCTACGAGCACTTCGGCTTCACGGTGCTCGGCGAGGCGGCGCTGCCGGGCGGCGGCCCGGCGCTGTGGGTGATGCGGCGCGAGCCGCGTGCCGTCTGACCGAATCGGAGCCCGGCCGGCCAGGGCGGGTCAGTCGGGGTACGCGGTGAAGAATGCTTTCTCCGCCCGGGGGTGCGCTCCGGATCCGTTCGCTCGCGCCACCGGCGACCGGCGGGCATCGGCCCAGATGGCCTCCAGTCCGAGGGGTCGGCCCAGGTCGTGACTGCCCCAGGGCTGCCAGGGGTCCGCTATCGCACGGGAGTCATTGTGCGGTGGCGGGCCCGGCGGGGCGTCACGTTCGATGCCGTCGAGTCGCCGTTCGAACTCCGCCTGCAGACGGTTTATCGTGGCGAGGAAGTCCCTGAGCAGGATGGTTTCTTCAGTCATGGGGTCGGCACATTCCTCTGCGAGACTTCAGCTGTCACATCCCGACAACGACAGGGCCGGGCCGAGGGGACGCGGCATTCGGGTGAGCGTGCGGGGAGGTGACCACCGGCGCGTACGGGGAGGGTGCACGCCTCCCGCCGACGGGTCGGCCGCCCGGGCGAGACCGCGATCTACGGCCGGAGTCGTAGGGCGACCGCCCGATGCGTAGGCGAGACCGCGCTCCGTAAGGTCCGGGGACGAGCGGTCTTCCACGACCGATGGACCCGCACCCCACCAGGAGGTTCCCCGATGCCGGCAGACGCCACGGCCCACGTGCGTATCGCCCGCCCGTCCCGCGACCTCGCCGCGGCGGAACGCTTCTGGGTCGCGGGGCTCGGCCTCGGCGTCCAGTACCGCCACGACGCCGACGGCACCCCCGGCCACCACTCGCTGCTCATGGTCGGCTGGCCCGACGCCGCCTGGCACCTGGAACTCGTCCACGACCCGTCGGCCCCGGTCGAACCGAGCCCGACGCCCGAGGACTTGCTCGTGGTCTACCTCGGCGAGGAGATCCCGGACGCCTTGGTGAAGCGGCTCGAACAGCACGGCGGCACCCGGGTGCCCGCGCACAATCCGTACTGGGACACCTGGGGCGTCACACTCCGGGACCCGGACGGCTACCTGCTGGTGCTCTCCACCCGGACGTGGACGTGATCCGGCTGCTGGAGGCGGTACGCGCCCGCCTCACCCGGGATTCCGTACAGCGGCCGGCCGGGCCACCGCCGCTCACCGAGGCGGAGACGGCCGAGGCGGAGGCCCAGCTCGGAGTCACCTTCCCCCAGGAGTACCGCCGTTACCTGCTGGAGGTGAGCGCCGGTGGTCCGGCGGTCGCCCGGCTGGAGAGGACCGGGGGCGTCTGGTGGTGGGCGGACAACAGCCGCGCGCGACGCGACCTGCTGGCACTGCCCTTCCCGCACCCCGACTCCTACGACGAGGCCGACGACGCGCTCCTGCGACGCGAACCCCGGGCCGAGGACTATCCGGACGACGAGGAAGCGTTCTCCTGGGCCTGGACCGCCTGGGACGACGAGGCGGGTGAGTTCGAGGACCGGAAGACCGCCGGGGCGATCGTCCTCAAGGAGCACGGCTGCGGCTTCGCCACCCTGCTGGCCCTCACCGGCCCGCTGGCCGGCACTGTGTGGTGGGACGGCCGGGCCACCTGCGACCTGATCGTCCCGCTGTCCCTGGACCACGCGGGCGGCGGCCGCCCCGCGACCTTCGGCGAATGGCTGGGACGCGATTCCTGGGACCTGCTCCCGCCGGACGAATGGGCCCGGCGGCCGGTGTGACGGCCGCGCAGTCGCCCGGTGTTTACCTTCAGGAATTCGGCGCGATGGATGCTGACTCGCCACGAAATGACCCCAGCGGGCGTGAGCGCATCAAGTCAGCTCGTTTCGCGGCGAGTTGCCGAATGGTGCAACCGATCGGCCTGCTTTCTCATGGCGCTCCGACCGTTACTCATCGGTCGAAGTCGCCCGTCTTTGCTGATGCCATGCGTGGCGATGGTGATTTGGATCACGCTTGACGGACCCTCTGTGGCCCTCGATATTTAGCTGACTTCTCTGCGGCATGTGCACGAATGGCGAGAAAGGCTCGGGGATCCCGGAGGCCTTCATGGGGGCGTGCGATCAGGTTCATCAGGTGATCAACGTGCTGAGCCCGGTGTGGAGTCGCGCCCTGCGCCTCTCCGCGATGCTGCTCGTGCTGGCGGGAGTGCTGAGCGGGGCGTCCAACGTCTTCCCCAAGGATTCCGGTCCGACGGAGCTCCTGCACGACATCCGGGAGGAACGGGTCTCGTCGGTCCATGTCATCTACCTGTCCCCGAGCGAGGTTCAGGTGCGGTGGACGACCGGCTACTTGGGGGAGAAAGCGTACCTTCACCGCTTTTCCTCTCTTCCCGAGGCGCGGAGCAGCTCCGACGCGTACGTGGACATCCTCCGGCAGCGCCTCGGTACTCACGCCGGGGCGGTGGATTTCGATATGAGGGACCCGCTGGCGGGGCTGGGCGGAGTTTCGCTCGTCGTGCCGGTTCTGTACTGGCGGTTCATCGCGGTGGCATGGCTCAAGTGGGCGACCCTGGCGGTTCTCGCGGTCTGTGTGGTCGCCATGGTCGGACGCAGGAGAACGCGCGCGCCCAGCCCGGGGCACTGGCTGTCGGCGTCGCTTCTGCTCGGCTCGGGATTCCTGGCCCATCTCTGGTCGGAGCCGTTCTCCCTGCGCCGGGCCCCTGCGAAGAACGGGGACCTTCCTCCACGCATGGGCGGGTGGGGTGTGGCGCTCCGTTCCCTCACCTGGCTCGTTGTCACCGGCCTGGTCGCGGCAGCGGTACTCACTCTCCGGTGATGTGGCCCTCCGCCCCCGCCCACGTCTCCGGCGCCCACACCCCCGACCGCTTCAGCGACGCCGGGCAGTGGCGGAAGATCTCGTCGATGTCGACGACCAGCGCCAGCTTCGGGCGCTGGCCCTTCAGGGTCATCGCGTCGAAGAACGGGGCGTCCGTGAGGATGCGGGCGCGGCCGTTGACGCGCAGGACGTCCATCGCGCCCGGTATCAGGTAGAGCAGGCCCACGCGCGGGTTCGACAGGATGTTGTGGAAGCTGTCCGCGCGGCGGTTGCCCGGGCGGTCGGGCAGCGCGATCGTGCCCCGGTCCAGGACATGGGTGAAGCCGGGGGTGTCGCCGCGCGGGGTCGCGTCGCAGTTGCCGTCCGCGTCCGACGTGGCCAAGGTGCAGAACGGCGAGCGGGCCAGCAGCGCCAGGTCGTCGTCGGTGAGCCGGTCGTGGACCTTGTCGATGACGATCGGGTGCGGGGTGCCCAGGAGCTCGCGCAGTTCGTCCGCCGAGCCCAGAGGCACGGCCCCGGCCAGCGGATCGGTGGCGGGGGCGGTGGGGTCGGCGGTGTACGACAAGGCGGTGCTCCGGAGCTCGTGGGGTGCGGCAGCGCGCCGTGCGGGCAAGCGCTGTTAGGGTGACCTTACTTTGGGCCCCCTTTGGTTGCCCGTCCGGGGTGGACCGGTCATGTCCCCTGCTCGGTGGCGGTCATGTCCTCTGCCCGGTGGACCGGCTGTTCCCTGCCCGGGTGGACCGGTGACGAGGGCGTCTCCCGTGCCCAGGGGCGCTCCCCGGCGCCGCCGAACAAGCGTGAGGAACGAACAACAGTGCACCACCGCATTCCGGCTGCCCCGGCGGCCGGGTCGTGAGCGGCTCGACCTTCCTGGAGAAGGGGAGGGAGACGTCGGCCGGCGGCGGCAAGGAGGCGCGGCGCAAGCGCAGCCGGCCCGTGCTCGCCCTCGGGCTGCTCGCCGCCCTCGCCGTGCTGTTCCTCACCACCGTCGCCAGTCTCGCCATCGGCTCGGGCGATGTGCCCTTCCGCGATGTCGTCGACGGGGTGCTCGACCCGGACGTCTCCGTCAAGGGCCAGCTCATCGTCCAGGAGGTCCGCATCCCGCGCACCGTCGCCGGGCTGCTCGCCGGTGCGGCGCTCGGCCTCGCGGGCACGGTGATGCAGGGCGTCGCCCGTAACCCCCTCGCCGACCCCCAGCTCCTCGGCGTCAACGCCGGAGCCTCCGTGGCCGTCGTCTGCTCGATCACCCTGCTCGGGTTCACCCACGCCACCCAGTTCATCTGGTTCGGCTTCCTCGGCGCGCTGCTCGCCGCCCTCCTCGTGTACGGGGTCGGCTCGCTCGGGCGGGAAGGCGCGACGCCGGTCAAGCTGGCGCTCGCCGGGGCCGCGACCGCCGCCGTTCTCTCCTCGGTCACCAGCGCGATCCTGCTCCAGGACCGGGGCAGCTACGACCAGTTCCGGTTCTGGCAGCTCGGTGCGCTGACCGCCCGCAGCTCCGAGGTGCTCTGGCAGGTCTCGCCGTTCATCCTGGTCGGCACCGTCCTCGCCCTGGCGCTCGGCCCGCAGCTCAACGCCCTCTCCCTCGGCGACGACCTGGCGCGTGGTCTCGGCCAGCGCGTCGGGGCGATCCGGATGGTCTCCGCCCTCGCCGTGGTGATCCTCTGCGGCGCGGCCACCGTCGTCGCCGGGCCCATCGGCTTCGTCGGGCTCGCCGTACCGCATGCCGCCCGCCTCATCACCGGGCCCGACTACCGCTGGGTGCTCCCGTACAGCATGGTGCTCGCCCCGGTCATGCTGCTCGTCGCCGACATCGTCGGCCGGGTGATCGCCCGCCCCGGCGAGGTGCAGGTCGGCGTCATCACGGCCGCGATCGGCTGCATCCCCTTCATCTGGCTGGTCCGGCGCAGGAAGCTGGTGGAACTGTGAGCCGGGCACCCGTCGTCACCAAGAGCGCCACGCACGCGGACGACGAGCGCCTCGCCGACGCCGTTCGCCAGGTCTCCGCCGTACGCGGCCGGGGCCTGCGCCGCTCCGTCCTCGTCGGGGCCGGACTGCTGGCCGCCACCCTCGTCGTGTTCGGGCTCTCGCTCAGCTTCGGCGACATGGTGATGCCGATCGGCAAGGTCGTCGCCACCCTGTTCGGCGGCGGCGACGGCGGATCGCAGTTCGTCGTGCTGGAACTGCGGCTGCCCCGCGCCCTCCTCGCGATCCTCGTCGGCGTCGCGTTCGGACTCTCCGGAGCCGTCTTCCAGACCGTGCTGCGCAACCCCCTCGCCAGCCCCGACCTCATCGGCATCAGCTCCGGGGCCAGCGCGGTCGCCGTCACCGCCGCCCTGCTCTTCCAGGTCAGCGGACTCGCCCTGTCCGCGAGCGCCCTCACCGGCTCCCTGGTCGCCGGAGCCGCCATCTATCTGCTCGCCTGGCGACAGGGCATCGCCGGACAACGCCTCGTCCTCGTCGGCATCGGCGTCGGCATGGGGCTCTCCAGCATCGTCTGGTACGTGATGGCCCGCTCCGAGGTCACCGACGCGCAGGAGGCGTTCCGCTGGCTCGCGGGCAGCCTCAACGGCCGCTCCTGGAACCAGGTGTGGCCGCTTCTCATCGCCCTCGGCCTGCTCGTACCGCTGACCGTTCTCGCCGCCCACGCGCTGCGCCCCCTCCAGCTCGGGGACGACGCGGCTGCCGGGCTCGGCGCGAAGGTCGAGAGCGGCCGGCTCGCGCTGCTGGCCTGCGCGACCGCGCTCGCCGGGGTCGCGACCGCTGCCGCCGGGCCCGTCGGGTTCGTGGCGTTCGTCGCCGCCCCGATCGCCCGCCGACTGGTGCCGGGCCGGGGCGCGGCGCTGCCACAGGCCGCCCTGACCGGGGCGCTGATCGTCCTGGTCGCGGACTTCGCGGCGCAGCACCTGCTCCCGGTGCAGCTGCCGGTGGGCGTGGTCACCAGCATCATCGGGGCCCCGTATCTGCTGCTGCTCCTGGCCCGCGCCAACCGTGTCGGCAGCGGGGGCTGACATGGAGAAGTCCCAGGACGAGAAGCCCCAGGACGAGAGGCTCCGGGACGAGAGGCTCCGGGACGAGAGGCCCCGGGACGAGAAGCCCCAGGACATGGCGATGTACCGAGAAGACGACGAAGAAAGGCGTGGCCCTGTCGTGGCCGAACACACTCTGGAAGCCCGGGACGTCCGGCTCGGCTACGGCGAACGCGAGATCGTCCCCGGCCTGAGCGTGGCCGTGCCGCCCGGGAAGATCACGGTCATCGTCGGCCCCAACGCCTGCGGCAAGTCGACCCTGTTGCGGGCGATGGCCCGGCTGCTGGCCCCCTCCGCGGGTGCGGTGCTCCTGGACGGCCGGTCCATCCAGGAGATGCCGACCAAGGAGGTCGCCTCCGTGCTCGGCATCCTGCCGCAGAGCCCCACCGCCCCGGAGGGCATCACCGTCTCCGACCTGGTCGGGCGCGGCCGCTACCCGCACCAGGGCTGGTTCCGCCGCTGGAGCGCCGAGGACGACCGGGCGGTCGCGCAGGCGCTGCTGTCGACCGATGTCCTGGAGCTCGCCGACCGGTCGGTGGACGAGCTGTCCGGCGGCCAGCGCCAGCGGGTGTGGATCGCGATGGCGCTCGCCCAGCGCACGGACATCCTGCTGCTCGACGAACCGACGACCTTCCTCGACGCCAGCCACCAGCTCGACGTCCTCGACCTGCTCACCGACCTCAACCGCGAGCGGGGCGTCACCATGGTGGCCGTGCTGCACGACCTGAACCTGGCCTGCCGGTACGCCGACCACATGATCGCGATGAAGGCGGGGCGCATCGTCGCGGAGGGCCGGCCGGTCGACATCGTGACGGCGGAGCTGGTGGGCGAGGTCTTCGGGATGCGCTGCTCGGTGATCGAGGACCCGGCGTCGGCCACCCCGATGGTCGTGCCGCTGGGCCGCCACCACATCAAGGACCCGGCCGCCTGAGCCTCGTACGTACGGGAGAGCAGGCACTCGGGCGTACGGGGCGGACACCCGGGCGTACAGGGGAGCGGAACACTCGGGTCAACCCGATGGCACCGTTGTCATTAGGTGAGGCTAACCTAAAGGGCATGAACGCTTCCGCTCCCCGCGCCCGGCGCGCCCGCCGCACCCCCGTCCTGGTGGCCGGCGCCGTCGCCGCCCTGCTCGTCGGCCTCTCGGCCTGTGGCTCGTCGGACGACTCCGACAGCTCCGCGTCCTCCTCCGCCTCCGGCGGCGCGTCCGAAGGCGCCTTCCCCGCCAAGGTGGCGACGAAGTTCGGCGAGGTCACCGTCGACAAGCAGCCCCAGCGCATCGTCGCGCTCGGCTGGGGCGACGCCGAGACCGTGCTCGCGCTCGGCGGCCAGCCGGTCGGGGCCAGCGACTGGCTGCCGTTCGGAGGCGAGGGCGTCGGCCCGTGGGCCAAGGGCATGTACGACAAGAAGCCCGAGCTCATCGGCACGCTGGAGCCGGAGTTCGAGAAGATCGCCTCCCTCCAGCCCGATCTGATCCTGGACACCAAGTCCAGCGGCGACCAGACCCGCTACGACACCCTGAAGAAGATCGCCCCGACCGTGGGCGTGCCGAAGGGCGGCGACCAGTACAAGATCTCGTGGGAGCAGCAGACCACGATGATCGCCGCCGCCATGGGCGTACCGGAGAAGGGCGAGGAGCTGATCGCGGAGACGGAGAAGAAGTTCGAGGCCGCCGCGAAGGCCCACCCCGAGTTCAAGGACAAGACCATCACGGTCGGCTCGCGGACGTCCGAGGGCTTCGGCGTCTACGTCGGTGGCACCGGGCGCATCGACTTCGTCGAGCGGCTCGGCTTCAAGAACAACCCGAAGGCCGAGGCCCAGGCCGGCGAGGGCTTCTCCGTGTCCGTCTCCAAGGAGAACCTGGACCTGCTCGACGCGGATCTGACGGTCATGACCCCGATCAGCATCCCGGCCACGGACATCAGCGACGACCCGCTGTACAAGGCCGTCCCGTCGGTGAAGGCGGGCAACGCCATCGTCTTCGACGACAAGGGCATCTCGCAGGCGTTCGCGACGGACTCGATCCTGTCCGTCTCGTACGCGCTGGAGAAGGTCGTCCCGCTCTTCGCGGAGAAGGTCGCGAAGTAGTCGGCAGCCCGTACACACACGCGCAGCGCCCCGTCCCCGGAGATCCGGGTGCGGGGCGCTGCGCGTGTGCGGGGAGGGGGTCAGGCTGCCGGGGCGGCCTTGATCGCCGAGATGTCGAAGGTCAGCTTCACCTTGTCGCTGACCATCACGCCACCGGTCTCCAGTGCCGCGTTCCAGGTCAGGCCCCAGTCGGAGCGCAGGATGTCGGTGCTGCCCTCGAAGCCGACGCGCTCGTTGCCGTAGACGTCGGTGGCGGAGCCGTTGAACTCCAGGTCGATGGAGAGCGGGCGCGTGACGTCCTTGATGGTGAGGTCGCCGGTGATCCGGTACGCCTCGCCGCCCAGCTGCTCGGCCTTGGTCGAGCGGAACGTCATGAGCGGGAACTTCTCGGCGTCGAAGAAGTCGCCGCTGACCAGGTGGCCGTCGCGGTCGGCGATGCCGGTGTCGATGCTGGCGATCTTCACGTCGATGGAGGCGGAGGAGTTCGCCGGGTCCGTGCCGTCCAGCACCAGGGTGCCCTCGTGCTCGCCGAAGGAGCCGCGCACGTTGGTGACCATCGCGTGGCGCACTGTGAAGCCGATGCTGCTGTGCGCCGGGTCCAGGGTGTACGTGCCGGTCAGGGCGGCGAGCGCCGGGTCCACCGCGGGGGCCTCGGCGACGGCGGTCGGGGCGGTGGCGGTCGACTTGCGGTTGAACAGAGCCATGGCTCCTCCTCGGGGGACGTGGTGTATGGAGGTTGTTTAACCTTCAACGAGATTGACTGTAACTCCATCTTGTTCAAAGTTCAACCTTTCGGCCTGTGCGGGTGTGGCGCGGGTGGGTGCGGGGGTGCCCAGGGGTGCCTCCGCCCTCTGGCGACGCGCGTAGAACTCGGGCACTATCTCTCTGCCCCCGGTGCGCACACCCGTGTCCGTGCGCCCGCTGATTTGTCATGAGCAGGAGGAATCCCCCCATGGTGACCCGTCCACGACTCCGCTCCGCCCTCACCGCCCTCGCCCTCGTCCTCGGCGCGCTCTTCGTGCCCGGGATCGGCGCTCTCGGCAGCGGCGCCACCGAGGCGCACGCCGTGACCAAGCTGACCCACGCGCAGGCGACCTCCCGGTTCAGCTCGTCCGGGATCACCTGGTCGTCCTCCGGTGGCTGCTCCAACCGGAACAACCCCACCTGCACGTCGTTCGACCAGCTCAACCTGACCAGCGCCCAGGGCGCGCAGACCCTCAAGAGCGCCACCGGCTGCGCGCTCAGGATCACCGGCGGCACGGAGACCGGGCACGCCGGCGGCACGTACTCCCACTGGAACGGCTACAAACTCGACTTCGCCAAGAGCACCTGCGTGAACAACTACGTCACCGGCACCTTCACCTACATCGGCACCCGCGGTGACGGCGCCCGCCAGTACCAGTCCGGTTCCGGCAACATCTACGCGGACGAGGGCAACCACTGGGACGTCACGTACTACAACTGCGGCGGCTGCTGAGAGCCGGACGCCGAGGGGGCCGTCGCGCGCAGGGGCGGCCCCCGCTCCTCAGGGTCTACGGGATCGGCTCGGCGTCCGGGCCCTCCTGCTCCAGCAGGTCCCGGGCGAAGTCCTCCCACTGCGCGTACCGGTCCGGATACGCCGACCGCTGGACCGCCTGGCATACATCGCCCGGCTCCATCGACTCCCAGTCGTCGATCTGGAGCAGCCCCGGATTGGCGCTGGGCGAGGGCAGTCCGTAGAAGGACTTGGACGCGGTCGGTACGTGCGTGATCTGCGCGGGCGTGCCCCAGCCCATGCTGGGGCGCTGCTGGAAGACGCCGAGCGAGTCATGGTCGACCGGCGACGTGTAGTTGACGAACTTCGACTCCTGCATCGCCGTCATCAGGGCGATGACCTGGGCCTTCTCGGAGAGCTCCGCCCCCTTGCCGACGCCGATGACCGTCCTGGCGTGGGCGAGCTGCTTAGGGCCGAGGTCCGACGGGGCGGCGAAGTACGTCCGCAGCTCGCTGTCCGGGGCGGTCTTGAGCAGGTGCGCGGTGGTGATGTCCACCCGGCCGGTCGGGGGCAGGCCGTAGCTCTGCTGGAACGCGCGCAGACCGTGTGCGCCGGAGGCCTGCGGGGCGGGTGACGGCGGCGGGGCCGGGTCCGCGTGCGCCGGGGCCGCGGCGGTCAGCAGGAGTCCGGCGGCGACGGCCGTGAGCAGCCGGAGGGGGAGTCGGCCGGGGAGTCGGTTCATTCGCATACGGCACCGTCCCGGGGTGGTGGGACGAAGTCAAGAACACCGCACATCGTGTCAATTGATGAGGTATCGGTTCTCTGCTCGCGACCGGCCCGAGGGCGGACATGCGTGTGCCCCCGCCGGACGGGCGAATTCCAGGGGGCGGGGGCACACGCAGACCTGCCGGGCAGGCGTCAGGAGCCCACGCTCACCGTGAAGCGGCGCGGGTTCCCGTCGTGCGCCGCGCCCGAGACGTCCGGCTCACCGTCCGGGCGTACGTCGTCGTACGGGAACGCGTAACCGATCGGGCTGTTCGCGTGGACCACCCGGGACCAGTGGTTGGTGACCGCGGTCCTGTAGTAGTCCCCCGTGGACGTGCCGTTCGGCTGGCTCGGGTGGCTCAGCATGATCGAGCGGTTGAACCCCGCGGCCAGCCGGGCCAGGATCGCCTTCTTGTCGTCGGAGTCGTCCGGGTTGTTGGTGAACGGCCCGTGGTTGCAGGTGAAGATGTCCTTCGTCTGCGGCTTGGTGAAGGTGTGGCCGCCCTCGAAGGTGAGGACGTCGCCGCTCACCCGGCCCGCGAGCGTGCCCCGGCCGCCCTGGAGGTCGATGCGCAGGTCCTCGGAGCGGTACTTCTCCCAGACCTCGTCGATCTGCGCCTCGAACAGGCCCCGGAACGGCATCTCGTCCGGCCGGTCGAAGTACGGGGCCATGATGTTCTGCGGCGAGACGACCCGCAGCACCTTGCCGTCGTCGCCCCGCGTGATCAGCTTGTCCCAGGGCTGACCGTCGGCGGCCGCCTGGGCGGCGAGATCCTCCGCGATCCGCTCCACCGCGCCCTCCGGGTGCGGGGCCACGACATGGGTGGCGTCCCCCTCCAGCGTGATGCCGATCGGCAGCGCGGTGATCAGGTCCACGTAGCTGATGTTGGAGTACAGCTGCTCGGTGTTGAAGGTGAACTCGGCGAACGCCCAGGTCCGCCCGTAGTTCGGGTCCGTCGGCGTCGCGAAGGCCGGCTCCACCAGGGACGGGCCCGGGTTGAGGAAGAAGTCCAGCTTGTCGTCGCGGACGAAGTAGACCCGCGCCCCGTACATCTGCGGCAGGGTCAGCACGACCGGCCCCGCGCCCGCGCCCTTGAGCGGGATGGCGCAGTCGACGGGCAGCGGGGTCTGCGGCGCGCCGGGGGAGTCGGGGCGGTAGACGCCGCCGTCCGGCTTCAGCAGCACCCAGCGGTCGGTGCCCAGCTCATGGCCGGTCACATACGCGTGCACCGTGCCCGGCAACGACTTGTTCTCCAGGGCGATTTCGCAGGTCGCGGGGGCCGCCGACGCGCGGGGGCTCAGCGCGGTGCCCCAGGCGGGGTACGTGAGCGCCGCGGCCGAGGCGGCGGCGCCGGTCAGGAACATTCGGCGTGAAATCACGAGGGGACTCCCGAGGTGGTGGGGGGCCGCAGGCGGGGGTGGGGGGTGGCGCGGGGAGGGTCAGGAACCGTGGGGGTGCCTGCGGGGTGCGCACCACTCTCGCGAGGCCCGGCACGAGCGTCAATACTTGTGACTGAGAGCGCTCTCAAAAATTCCGAGTCTTCACAACTCGACGCCCCGAAGCGGTACTTGCCGGAACCGAGCGGGTGCGAACCGTGACCGGAGAGGGGCATTCCCGGCCAAGAGGTGAACGAGACCGCGTGCCGGACCGCGCAGACCCGACTTGGACTAACGCATCGGGGTTGTTGGACGGAGTCGGCCCCCTGGCTCGAAGTTCGTTGACGGTGTCCGGACACGACGACTACTCAGGGGCCATGTCGCCAAGATTCCCTCGCCCCGGCCTGGTCGCCGCGGCCTCCGCAGCCGTCCTGGCGCTCGTGGGGGCCGCCCTCCCCGCCGCAGCCGCCGCCCCCTCGCCCCCCACCACGCCGGCCGGAGAGGCCAAGGCCGACGGGTCCGCCGTCATCCGGTCCGACCGGCTCGCCGTCGCCGTCGCCGACGACTTCCCGCGCGTCCTGTCGTACACCGACCGGGCGAGCGGCGAGCAGCTGCTCGGCTCCACCCGGCCGGTCACCGCCGTCACCCTCAACGGGACCGCCCACCCGGTGAAGCTCAAGGGCGCGCCGAAGGTCACGGGCTCCGCCGCCCGTTACACCCTCCTCTTCGACTCCCTGCCGGGCGTGGAGATCGACGCCTCGCTCACCGTGTCCGGGCGGGCCACCACGTTCAAGGTGACCGCCGTCCGCGACACGTCCGCCTTCCGGGTCGGGACCATCGACATCCCGGGGCACGACCTGGTCTCCGTCGGGTCCGCCGAGTCCGGCGCCGCCACCGCGTTCACGAAGCTCGACCCGGACTCCACCCGCACCGCCGACGTCTTCGCGAAGGTCACCGGGGAGACGAAGCCCGACTCCGCGCCCGTCGGGGCCAGTTACGCGATCCTCAACACCGGGTCTCTCGCCGCGGCGATCGAGTCCAACTCCTCGTACGACAAGCCCTCCGGCGCCATCGGCGGCGACGACGCCCGCTTCTGGCACCAGGCGCGCACCGAGGACGACGGCGGCGTCCGGGTCGGCGTCTGGTCCGGCCAGTGGACCTACCGGGGCGAGGGCGCGCCCAAGCCCGAGAGCGGTGAGAACCTGCCCTGGGCCAAGGTCGTCGTCACCCCGGACGCCAACGGGGACAAGGCCGTCGACTGGCAGGACGGGGCCATCGCCTTCCGCTCCATCGGCGTCACCGCGCCCGGCAGCGAGGACACCGCGAAGCGGGTCGTCACCCACATCCCGTTCAACTTCGCCAGCCAGGCCACCCATCCCTTCCTGCGCACCCTGGACGACGTCAAGCGGATCTCGAAGGCCACCGACGGCCTCGGTCAGCTCGCCGTCCTCAAGGGGTACGGCTCCGAGGGCCACGACTCCGCCCACCCGGACTACGGCGGCAACTACAACAAGCGGGCCGGGGGCTTGAAGGACCTCAACACGCTGCTGAAGGAAGGCGGGAAGTGGGGTGCCGACTTCGGCGTCCACGTCAACGCCACCGAGTCCTACCCCGAGGCCAAGGCCTTCTCCGAGCAGCTCGTCGACAAGACCAAGCCCGGCTGGAACTGGCTCAACCAGAGCTACTACATCGACCAGCGCCGCGACATCAACAGCGGCGACCTGGCCGAGCGCTTCCAGCAGCTGCGCGACGAGACCGACAAGAACCTCGACTTCCTCTACATCGACGTCTACTACAGCCACGGCTGGATCGCCGACAAGACCATCCAGGCCGTGCAGAAGCAGGGCTGGACCGTCGGCACCGAGTGGGCCGACAAGTTCGAGCGCGCCTCGCTCTGGTCGCACTGGGCCAACGACCTCAACTACGGCGGGGCCACCAACAAGGGCCTCAACTCGCAGATCATCCGGTTCATCCGCAACGGCGAGAAGGACATCTGGAACAACCACCCGGTCCTCGGCCAGAGTGCCCTGGAGGACTTCGAGGGCTGGACCGGCGAGACCGACTGGAACGCCTTCACCGCCAACATCTGGCAGAAGAACCTCCCCGCCAAGTACCTCCAGCAGCAGAGGATCACCCGCTGGGACGGCAACGACATCACCTTCACCGGCGGGGTGCGCGGCACGGTCGAGGACGGCAGGAGGACCTTCTACGACCAGGGCCGCAAGGTGCTCAGCGGCACCGACTACCTGCTCCCGTGGGACAGCGGCAGGAAGCTCTACCACTACAGCGAGACCGGCGGGACCAGCACCTGGGAGGTGCCCGGAAAGGGCGCGTACACGCTCTACGAGCTGACCGACAACGGCCGTGAGAAGGTCTCCACCGTCCGTCCCTCGGGCGGGAGGATCACGCTGACCGCCACCGCCGGACAGGCGTACGTCCTCTACCCCGACCGGGCGCCGAAGGAGACCTCCGCCGACTGGGGCAAGGGGTCCGGGGTCACCGACCCGGGCTTCAACGACCGGGACCTGAAGGGCTGGACGAAGACCGGCACGGCCGTCCGCGACACCGACGACCAGGGCCGCAACAGCGCCGAGCTCTCGGGGACCTCCACCACCGCGCTCTCCCAGACCGTCCGCGGACTCAAGCCCGGCAAGCGCTACACGGCCTCCGCCCTGATCGAGGTCGAGCCCGGCAAGAGCCGCCGCACCACCCTCAGCGCCGGCGGGACGTCGGTCGCCGTCGAGCGGTCCACGGCGAAGGACTACGTCGCCGCCTCCGACTGGCACGGCACCTCCTTCCAGCGCGCCAAGGTGAACTTCACCGCCCCCGCGAACGGCCGCACCACCCTGCGCATCGAGGCGGCCGCGGGCTCCGCGGTGAAGGTCCGCGCGGATGACGTACGGATCGTCGAGAACGCCCCGGCGACCCGCACCGGCACCGTGGCGTACGAGGACTTCGAGGCCGTCGACCAGGGCTGGGGCCCCTTCCTCAAGGGCGACGCGGGCGGCTCGACCGACCCCCGCACCCACATCTCCCAGCTGAACGCGCCGTACACCCGGTCAGGCTGGAACGGGAAGCTCATCGACGACGTGCTCGGGGGCAAGGAGTCCCTGAAGTCCCACGAGGAGAACACCGGGCTCGTCTACCGCACCGCCCCCTGGACCGTCCCGATGAAGGACGGCCACCGGTACAAGGTCGAGTTCGCCTACCAGTCCAGCCACGCCGGGGCCTACAGCTGGGTCGAGGGCTACGACCGGGTCGCGGACGGCAAGGGCGCCTCGACCGAGACGCGGGCCACCCCGATCGGGCAGCAGCGCACCACGGGACAGTTCAGCCGCACCCTCACCGCGGGCTGCGGCGACACCTGGACCGGGCTGCGCAAGCTGCCCGGAGCACCCGAGGGCGCGGACTTCGTGCTCGACGGCTTCACCGTCACCGACCTCGGCCCCGCCCCGGCGGGCGAGGAGGCCGTCTGCGGCACCCTCGGCGTGGCCGCCGACGCCGAGACCCTGGAGCCCGGCGTCCCGAACACCGTGAAGGCGACCTTCGGCAACGACGAGGCGAGCGCCGCCACCGGTGTGAAGCTCGCGCTGACCGTGCCCGAGGGCTGGCAGGCCGAGCCGGCGGCCCCGGTCGCCTTCGACTCGGTCGCCCCGGGCGCGAAGGTCACCGGCAGCTGGCGGGTCACCCCGCCGGTGGACGCCCCCTACGACACGTACGCGCTGGAGGCGAAGGCCACGTACGCCGTCGAGGGAGCCGGTCGCACGCTCGGCGCGGGAACCACCGTCCGTACGCTCCCGCCGCCGCCCACGAAGGACGGCTGGGCCAGTGACCTGGACTGGACCGCCTCGCAGAACGGCTGGGGACCCGTCGAGCGCGACCGGTCCAACGGGGAGGCCGGGGCCGGGGACGGCGGACCGCTGAAGATCGGCGGCATCGCCTACGACAAGGGCCTGGGCACGCACGCCCCGGCGAAGATCCGCTACTACCTGGGCGGGAAGTGCACCTCCTTCACCGCCGAGGTGGGCGTGGACGACGTCCAGACGACCCGGGGGAGCGTGCGCTTCTCGGTCACCGCCGACGGTACGGAGAAGGTGGCGTCGCCCGTACTGGGGGCGGCCGACCCCGCCTGGGAGCTCACCGCCGACGTCACCGGCGCGAAGTACGTCGAGCTGGTCGTCCAGGACGGCGGCGACGGTAACGGAAACGACCACGCCGACTGGGGCAACGCCCGCTTCCACTGCGGAGGTTGACCGCCTGCCGGACAGTTTCCCGGGGCGCGGCGGACGTCGGGGGACCGCGCTGCGCCATACTGAGGGGGCCTTCGGGCCCCCTCAGGGGCGTGTGGCCCACCGCACACCCTTCACTTGTGGAGTCTCCACAACCGGAGTCGGCGTTTCGCTGGTGGATCGCGTGCGCGGCGGCATGGTTCTGTTCACTCCCACCACGAAACCGGGCAGGAGACTGTACGGAGTCGACGGCGCCATTTCTGGGTCGGGGTTCGTAGGGTCGATGCATGACCGTTGTGGACGAAACCCAGGGCGAGCCGACCGACGCCCGAGGCCGGGTGGCCGAACTGCTGGCCCTGCGCGAGCAGGCGCGGCGCGGACCGAGCGAGCGGGCGACCGAGGCGCAGCATGCCAAGGGGAAGCTGACGGCCCGGGAGCGGATCGAGCTGCTGCTGGACGCGGGTTCGTTCAAGGAGGTCGAGCAGCTGCGCCGGCACCGGGCGACCGGGTTCGGTCTGGAGGCCAAGAAGCCTTACA
>NZ_BMRY01000020.1 GCF_014648875.1 Streptomyces parvus
GCCTGACCCTCTACCAGGCCCTGGACCTCCTCCAACACCTACTGGCCACCTGGACCGGAACCTGCCCCACCTGCCGACAACCCACCCCATGGCAGCCCTACGACACCACCTAACAAAGCCCTACTAGAGTCCCGCGGGTTCAGCGAAACTGAGGGTTCTCCGTCGGGAACCGACGGGTGTTCAGGCTCTCTGGAGGGTTTCGACCCGTGTGTTCTGGGTGAACTCAAGGTGCCGTCTCATCGGTCAAGTATGTTGAGCCGTGTATCAGGCTGAACTTCTTCCCAGTAGTGGGCGGCGGCTGTGACGATCGCTTGAAAGTCGTGCAGCGGCATGACTGCGACATGGGGTGTGCGCGTCCCCACGGGCGGTTCGGCGGGCTCGCCGATCTCGATCGCGTTCGTGCCGTGGACATACCCGCGGACCAGGCAATGGTCGAGGGACTCGGCATCCCCCAGCAGCGACGGATCGTTTAGGGCGACATCGGAGCGCAACACGGACCGTGTCGCGACCGGGTCAGCGTCGGGCCGGGCCAGACGCGGGTCCTCAAGCCTGGCCATGTTCTGCAGTGTCAGCATCATCGAGCCGAGGATGCAGGGCTCTGAATCGCCCATGATGATCGAGTCCACGATGAGTTGAAAACGAAAGAAGCGCGCATCCCAGGGGTCACCTGCTGGGGTCAGGATCAGCCCGAATCGGCCGTCGTCGGTTGAGACGCGCATGCCTATGACCTCCCGTGGTGTTCCTCGGCTTCTGATGCTGGAAGCTGCCGAGCGGCGTCGCCGTAGCGGATGGCGGTCTTCTCGTCGATGCCCAAGACGAGCGCGAGGTGGAGCGGGTCGGCGCCGTGGGTGAGAGCCTCTTCGAGCTGTCGGTCGACGCGGAGCCGTTCCAGGGTGGCGGTGAGGTTGCGGGTGGCTCGGGTGGTCCAGAGCTTGCCGGCCGGGCCGAGCTCGACGGCGGTCTTCTGGGTGATCAGCAGGTGGGGGTTGGCCGTGTTCGGCCAGCGGCTGCGCCGGTGATCGAGCCAGTCTAGGATCGCATGGCGGGTGAGATCGTCGAGCGGGCGGACGTGACCGCCAACGGTGATGCGCCGGTTGCCCAGGTCGACGTCCTCCAGTGCTCTCCGCGCGAGCGGAGGTGAGCCGACCCGGTCGCCGTAGTGGAACAGGTGGCTTCGTTCACTTCAAGCGGCAGCGTCTGTTCAGCAGTCCGGGAGGCAGTTGGTGATCCACTGGCTCGCTGATGTTCACAAGAAATGGTTCTGGCTCACTTTCCGTGGAGGGCTGACTGACTGTGATGTCAGTGGCGTGTGGTGGGATGGCCGGACTCAGCTGCCATGACCTGCTGGGAGATCGCGTTGATGCCCATGTACTCGTCTCTGACCCACGCCCTGGCCGCGGCCTTGGTCGATGTCCTGTGGTTCATCGAGGGAAGTGAAGACGAGCAGATGGATTCGGACGACGCCGTCAAGGTCCTGGAGGGTGTCGCTCACCTGGTCGGCAAGCTGTCGAGCGACCAGCGGAGCGAACTGATCGGTCTGCTCGGGACGATGGCCGCAGCCGAGTCCGACCCCGCGCGGCGGGAGTTCCTGGAAGGGTTTCCGGAAGGCTTCGGCCTCGTTGATGATGCGGTCTGACCTGCGCATCACGAGTAGAGCAGGACACGCTTGCGGAGGAGATGGAAGCCGGCCCGGCCGAACATCTGGCGTTTCAGCATCTTGATCCGGTTGACGTGGCCTTCGACGGCCCCGGAGCTCCAGGGCAGGGTGAGGCCGGCGATGACTGCATCGCGGTCGCGGTCGATGCCTGCGGCGAGGGTATGGAGGCCGGGGAGGTCATCTTGCCGGACGGCATCGAGCCACTGTGGCAGCCGTTCGCCCTGGCGCTCGGTGAGCATCTGCCCGAAGGAGCGGACGTGGCCGGTGAGGGCGTCCAGTTCAGGGCAGTGGACCCGAACGGCCTTGAGCCGAAGATGCTCCGTCTCGGTGAGGGTCTCCGGCCGGCAGAGGATCCATCCGGCGACGACCCGGGGTGACGGTGGCCGAGCCGTGACGGGGCCTGGCGGCAGCCGCTTCTCCCGGAAATAGGCGCGAACCCGCTGGTAGCTGCCCTGATAGCCGAGCGGCACGATCTCCTCCCACACCCTCCAGGCATTCGTGCAGCCTTGGTTCCAGCGGTCATCCAGGTAGGGCTTGAAGGCGTCAAGTTTGGATGGCCGGCCCTGCCACTGCCCCTGCAACAGGTCCTCCGGAGTGGCTGCGTCGGCGAGGAGTTCGACGGTGCGGGAGGTCACCCGGAGTTGGCGGCCGATCGCCCTCCGGCTGAGCCCGGCTGCCAGTAGTTCGTGGACGGTCGCGTGGTTGGCACGGGTGCGGTCAGCAAAGCGGTGCCCCCTCGGCCAGGGCGAGCCAGAGGGGTCTTCGAACTTCTCCGGATCGGGGGCAGGCTGGGCTGGATCTGGCGCCAGGACCTACAGGCATCCGCGGTGGTCCGCGACGCACCGCTCAGCAGCCTCGCTCAGGTTGTGCCAGAGGTGCCACCTGTCCGCGACCTGCACTGCCTGCGGTGCCCCGGCCGTGGCACCTTCGGCGAAGAACGGTGCCCGATCGCGGCAGACCACCTCCACCCCGGGCCGTTTCGCGAGCCACGCCGCGAGGCTGGGCGCCTCCCGGTCGGGCAGCAGGTCCACCGGACGCCAGCTTTCGACGTCGACCAGGACAGTCCCGTAGTGACGCCCCTTGCGGGTTGCGTACTCATCGACGCCGACCACCCGTGGGGCTGGAACTTCGGGGTCGGGTAACGCTTTGACCAGTCGCAGCACCGTGCTGCGGCTCACGGACACACCGAAGACGCTCGCCATGCGGGCACCGGCCCGACCGGCGAGTGCCAGGCCGACCGAGGCCAGCATCGACCGCAGGCGCTCGGTCCGCCGACCGTACCGACGGGTCAAGCCTTGCAGCTGTTCGGCGAAGATCCGCCGCCCGCACGCGATCACCGGGCAGAGGAACCTGCGGACGCGCAAGCAGAGAGCGACCCGTCTCCCTCCGCTGGGCACATCAGCGGGAAACCGCAGGTAGGAGCTGTGAACCCGGCGTGACCAGCTCCCGCATCCGGAACAGACGGCCCCCGGCACCGTGCTTCGGGCCTCTATACGTACCGCCTCGTCGTTCACGGCGACGGACAGCACCGCCACGTCGGCGATCGACGGGAACAGTAAGTCCTGCAGCCTGAGCACCACTTCTTCCACGGGCCGAACTGTCAGCTACACCGCACCCGGCATAGGCCAGTTCCGGGCGACTTCCCCAGGGCCCACTGACCCGACAACCATCACGCAGCGTGCATGCTCCACAGAAAGTGAGCCAGAACCACGACTCGTGAATAAAGCGGAGATCCCGTGGACCCACCGCGACCACGTCCACGCCCCCATGAGCGAGACCACCTGGCGCCACCTGCGCACCACCCTCGAGCAGCGCGCCGAACGCGAGGCACACGAAACCGCCCTCGCCGAGGCCGCCGACCAGATCCTGCGCCACACCCGGCCCCCCGCACCACCCCCTGCGGCGCCGGGCACGCGCGCCGGGAGCGCGGTCTCCCCGGCAGCAGGCGGCGAACCGGCGGCGCCGCACCGCACCGCGGCCCAGAGCACAGCGGAGGCGCAGGACAGCCTGGATGCGCTGGACGCCCGATCCCACGCCGCCCGGGACGAAAGCGCCAGCACCGATGAGTCCGGCGCACTCCCGCTGCCGGGAAGCGGCGCGCTGACGCTGTACGACGCCGACCAGGGGTAACCCCTGCCCGCCCTTCGCTCCCAGACGGCGGGGAGGCGGCCACGGGCACGGTGACGACGTTCGACGCCTTCGCCCGGTTCGCCCACTCCGCGCCCCCCAACGCCGCCGCAGCGGGGCCAGGCACCCCGCCCGGAGGAGGAACGCCTGGCCTACCACTCGCAGTTCGTCACCGTGCGCACCCCGGCCATCGAATCCCTGGCCCGCCAGGTCCGCACCCAGATGATCCTGGGCCGGCACCAGCAGGCCACCGCACGACCGCCGCTGATCCTCACCGGACCGGCCACCACCGGCAAGACCACCGCGCTGCTCCAGGTCGGCCGTACCTGCCACCTCGCCCACACCCGCCGCTCCGCCCCGGGCGACGACCGGGTGCCCGTCGCCTACGTGCTGGTGCCGCCCGGTGCCACTGCCAAGACCCTGGCCGCCGAGTTCGCCCGCTACCTCGGCATCCCCGTGGCCGCCCGCATGACCACCGCGCAGATCACGACCGCCGTCTGCCACACCTACACCACGGCCGGCGTCGCGCTCGTGCTGCTCGACGAGATCCACCGGCTCAACCCGCGCACCTCCAGCCGCGCGGAGGCCGCCGACCGGCTCAAGGACGTCACCGAACGTATCGGCGCCACGTTCGTCTACGCGGGCATCGACGTCACCGCCAGCGCCGTTCTCAGCGGAGTACGCGGCGCGCAGCTGGCCGGGCGCGCCTCTCTGATCAACTGCGGGGCGCTGCCCGCCAGCGCCGGCCACCGCGAGCCGTTCCGCGAGCTGACCACCGCCCTGGAAGCGGCCCTCGACCTCACCGCGCACCGGCCGGGCACCCTGCCCCGCCTGGCGCCCTACCTGCACGAGCGGACCGCCGGACGCATCGGCAGCCTCTCCCGCCTGATCCGCCAGGCCGCCATCGAAGCCATCTGCGACGGCACCGAGCACATCACCAAGACTCTGCTGGACACCATCGCGCTGGATTACCTCGCCGAAAAGCACTACCGGCCCCGCCCCCGCCCGCCGTACCCGCACCGGCCGGTGACCGCGGCGCGGCCCGGCACGATGTGGCCCAGCCCGCCCAGCCCGCCCAGCGCGCTGCGCGTACGGCCGCTGCCCCCTGAGACGGCAGCCTCCTACCTCACCCGCCTCGCAGCCGCCTACCACCTCTCCCCCGCCAACCTCCTCAACGGACTGCACAACACCGCCACCGACACCCCCGCCACCGAACTCCACTACAGCTGCGAAGCCGCCCACCGCCTCGCCGCCTTCACCCACATCCCGCCCGCCCACCTCGACCGCGCCCTGACCCGTCAGCCCCCGCCCGCCGCCATTGCCACCACCCACACCGCCACCGCCCGCTGGCAGCCCCTCGCCCCCGCAGAGCAGCCACTGCCGGCCTGCACCACCTGCACCCCGCGCCGCCCGCCCCACCACACCACCCCGACCGCGTGGATCGACCCCGCGCCCTACCTGCCCCGGGCCACGATCTGCGCCCGCCACCAGCAATCCTCCAGCGACCCCCGACAGCGCATCCCCCTCGACATCCACGCCCTGCCCGAGCTCGCCCACACCCGCCTCACCGCCCGCCGGCCGCCCACCACGGCTTCCCTGAGCTGGGCAACCACGATCACCACCCGCTCAGCAGACTGCGCAACACCAAACACCCAGCTCAACCCAGATCCCACCGGCCGCCCACACTCCGGCACCACGTAACCCTGCCCCGCCACAACGAACTACCGCCCAGCGAAACCGAGCAACACCAGGTCACAACCAAGACCAATAACCACACCATCAGCTACGCCATACGTTGCGGGTCATTCACGTGCTCCGTCGCCGAGCTGGTCGCGGATCAGGCTGATCAACTCGTCGTCGTCGGCGGCCTGGATGCGGTCGGTCGCGGTGTTCTCGGCGGCCGGCTGGTCGGTGGTCCATTTGTCGAGGAAGGCCTGCAGGCGGACGGTGACCCGTGCCTTGGACAGTCCGTCCGGCGGTGAGTCGGCCATTGCTGCTTCCAGTGTGTCCAGTGCCCCGATGAGTGGCTCGATGTCGGTGGCCGGATCGGCGCCGGGCAGCGTGGCGTGCAGGTGGTCGGCGAGGGCGGCCGGTGTCGGGTAGTCGAAGACGATCGTCGACGGGAGCGGTGTGCCGCACTGGCGTGCCAGCAGGTCCCGGAATTCGACGGCGGTCAGCGAGTCGAAGCCGAGGTTCTGGAAAGGGCGCGTGCTGTCGATCTGCTCGTGGGCGGCGTAGCGGAGTACGACGACCAGTGCGCTTCTGATCACCTCTGTCAGTTCGGCCAGGCGTTCGGGTGTGTTCAGTGTGGCGAGTCGGGCTCGTAGGCCGGTGTCGGCTTCTTCCTCGGTGGGTGGGTCGGTCGGTGCCAGGGCGTTGGTGGCCTCGGGCAGTTCGCGCAGGAGTGGGCTCGGCCTACTGGAGGTGAACGCCGGGGCGAACCGGGTCCAGTCCACGTCGGCGACGGTCAGGTTCGTTTCGCCGCCGTCGATCGCCTGTGCCAGTGCGGCGATCGCGAGGGATGGGTCGAGTGGTGCGAGGCCGCGGCGGCGTAGGAATTCTTCCGCCTCTCCGGAGACTGCCATGCCGGCGTCGGCCCAGGGGCCCCAGGCAACCGAAGTGGCGGCCAGGTTGTGCTGGGCGCGGCGCTCGGCGAGCGCGTCCAGGTAGGCGTTGCCGGCGGCGTAGAGTGCTTGGCCGCCGCTTCCCCAGGTGGCGGCGATGGAGGAGAACACGACGAAGAGCTCCAGGTCGGCGCCTTCGGTGAGCTGGTCCAGGTGGGTGGCGCCGAGCATTTTACCGTCGGTGATCTTCGTGATGTCTGTGAGTCGGGTGGTTGCCACCGGGCCGGATTGGGCGACGCCGGCGGCGTGGACGATGCCGATCAGGGGGCGATCGGCCGGTACGGCGGTGAGCAGTTCGGATACCGCGTTCCGGTCGGCGACGTCGCAGTGGGTGATCGTGGCGTGTGCGCCGAGGGTCCTCAGTTCGGCGATCAGTTCGTCGGCTCCGGGTGCCTGTGCGCCGCGGCGGCTGGTGAGGAGCAGATGCGACACTCCGCGTTCGGCGAGCCATCGTGCGACCGAGGCGCCCAGTGCGCCGGTGCCGCCGGTGACCAGGACCGTGCCTGGTCGGGAGGGTGCCCAGGCGGGTGCGGCGGGGTCGGGTTGGTCTGCACGGACGAGGCGGCGGGCGTGGAGCCGGCCGTTGCGAAGGGCGATTTGGTCTTCTTCCGTGTCGCCGCTCAGTGCGGCGGCGAGTTGGGTGAGGTCGTGGTGGCCGTCGGTGGGGAGGTCGATGAGGCCGCCCCAGCGCTGTGGGTGTTCCAGCGCTACGGCCTGTCCGAAGCCCCACAGCCGTGCGTGCTCGGCTCGGGTGATGTGGTCCGTCGTGTCGATGGCGACGGCGCCGCGGGTCAGGGTCCACAGCGGGGTGGTGAGTTCGGCGTCGCCGAGGGCTTGGACGAGGGTGAGGGCGAGGGCGAGTTCGGCTTGGTGGCCCGCCGCGTGCACGACTCCGCGGAGGTTGTCTGCCGCGGCTGCGGCGAGTTGGGTGGCCAGTTGGCGCCGGTCGGGGTGGGTGGCGTCGATCGTCAGGGGCAGGACGTCGGCTCCGGCGGTGCGGAGTGCGTCTTCGATGTCGGTGCTGTTGTCGTCGCCCGTCTCGGTGACGAGGAGCCAGGTGCCGTCGAGGGTGGCGGCGGGGGTGGTGACCGCGGTCCATTCGACCCGGTAGCGCCAGTTGTTCACCGTTGCGTGCTGCTGTGATTGCCGTCGCCACGACGAGAGTGCCGGGAGGACCTCGGTCAGGGCCTCCGGTGGTGCGGTGAGCCGGAGGGTGCCGGCGATCTCAGTTGCGTCCTGGCGTTCGACCGCCGCCCAGAACCGGGATTCGCCGGGGGCCTCGGCCGGTGCCGGGGCCGGGGTTGTGTTCGCCGGTTCGGGCCAGTACCGGTCGCGCTGGAACGCGTAGGTGGGCAGTGTGATCTGTCGGCCGTGTGCGGGTATCGCCGCGGCCCAGTCGACGTCGGCGCCGACGGCCCATATCCGGCCGAGGGCGGCCCACGCCGTGCGCACCTCGTCGCGGTCCCGTCGTAGGACGGGGGCGAAGGTGCCGGTTGCGCCGGACTGGCGGGTCATCGCGCAGAGCACTCCGTCGGGGCCGACCTCGACGAAGCGGGTGGCACCGTGTTCGGTCAGCTGCCGTACGCCATCGGCGAATCGGACGGTTTCGCGTACCTGACGGATCCAGTACTCGGGTGTGGCCGGGTCCGCGCCGGCCATCGCGGGAACGACCGGGATACGGGGATCGGCGAAGGCCATCGGCTCGACGGTCTTCGCGAACTCGGCGAGCATGGGTTCCATCAAGGCCGAGTGGAAAGCGTGGGACACCGTGAGCCGGCTGGTCCTGCGTCCCTGGGCCGACCACTTCCCGGCGAACTCCTCGATCGTCCGGGTGTCGCCGGAGACCACCACCGAGGTCGGACCGTTCACCGCAGCGATGTCCAGACGGCCCTGAATACCGGCGGACACCTCTTCCTCGGTCGCCTCCACCGCGAGCATGGCCCCGCCCGCGGGGAGCGCCTGCATCAGGCGGCCCCGGACTGCGACCAGCTCGCACGCGTCAGCCAGCGTGAGGATTCCCGCGCAGTGGGCGGCCGCGATCTCACCGACCGAGTGCCCGAGCAGAACGTCCGGGACCGCACCCCAGGACTCCAGCAGCCGGAACACCGCCACCTCGACGGCGAACAGCCCGGCCTGCGCCCACACCGTCTCATCGAGCCCGTCACCGCCGAAGACGACATCACGCACCGGGCGTTCCAGGTGCGGTTCCAGCTCCGCGCAGACCGCGTCGAAAGCATCGGCGTACACGGGGAACGTCTCGTACAGTCCCCGTCCCATACCGGCGCGCTGTGCACCCTGCCCCGTGAAGAGGAACGCGGTTCGGCCTTCGCTGGTCGTCTCCGAGATCAGGTCGGTGGCTGGTTGGCCGGTGGCGAGTGCGGTGAGGCCGGTCAGGAGGTCGTCGTAACCGTCGCCCGTGACGACCGCGCGGTGCTGGAGGTCGGCGCGGGACAGCAGGGACCTGGCGATGTCCGTCGCCGGCTCCGGGTGTGTGGAGAGGGTGTCGTGCAGTCGCCCGGCTTGTGCGGCGAGTGCGGTGGCGGTGCGGCCGGATATCAGCCAGGGCGGTGTCGTTCCGTCGGCCGGGTGGTCGGTCGGGGGTTGTTGCTCCGCCGGGGCCGGTTCGGCTTCCAGGATGATGTGGGCGTTGGTGCCGCTGATACCGAAGGAGGAGACGCCTGCTCGGCGTGGGCGGCCCGTTTCTGGCCACGGTCGCGTCTGGGTGAGCAGTTCCACCGCGCCGGCCGACCAGTCGACCTGGGTGGTGGGCTCATCGGCGTGCAGTGTGGGCGGCAGTGTGCCGTGTCGTAGCGCCATCACCATCTTGATCACGCCTGCGACACCGGCGGCGGCCTGGGTGTGGCCGATGTTCGATTTGATCGAGCCGAGCCAGAGCGGCCGGTCGGTGTCGCGGTCCTGGCCGTAGGTCGCGAGCAGGGCCTGGGCCTCGATGGGGTCGCCGAGTTTGGTGCCGGTTCCGTGGGCCTCGACCGCGTCCACTTCCGTCGGTGACAGTCGGGCGTCGGCGAGTGCCTGTCGGATGACGCGCTGTTGGGAGGGGCCGTTGGGGGCGGTGAGGCCGTTGGAGGCGCCGTCCTGGTTGACCGCGCTGCCGCGCACCACCGCGAGGATCTCGTGGCCGTTGCGGCGGGCGTCGGAGAGCCGCTCCACCAGGAGTACGCCGACGCCCTCGCCCCAGCCCGTGCCGTCCGCGTCGGCGGAGAAGGCTTTGCAGCGGCCGTCGTTCGCGAGGCCGCCCTGCCGGGCGAACTCGGTGAACGCCGCTGCGGTGGACATGATGGACACGCCGCCGGCGAGTGCGAGATCGCATTCGCCGCGCCGTAGGGCCTGTGCGGCGAGGTGGAGTGCCACGAGGGACGACGAGCACGCCGTGTCGATGGTGAGTGCGGGTCCTTCCAGGCCGAAGGCGTAGGAGACCCTGCCGGACAGTACCGCGGCCGCGTTGCCGGTGGCGGTGTGGGCGTCGAGGCCTTGGTCGTCGGATCCGGCCAGCACTACGGGGTAGTCCTGTCCGTTGGTGCCGACGAACATTCCGATGGATCGGCCGCGCACCGCGTGCGGGTCGATTCCGGCGGATTCGAAGGTTTCCCACACGGTTTCGAGGAGCAGCCGTTGCTGGGGGTCCATGGCCATGGCTTCGCGCGGGCTGATTCCGAAGAGTCCGGCGTCGAATTCCGCGGCTCCGTCGACGAAACCGCCGCGCAGTGCGAGGGAGCCGGGCAGTGCGGTGAGGTCCCAGCGCCGGTCGGTGGGGAAGGTGGTCATGGCGTCCACCTTGCCGATGAGCAGGTCCCACAGTTCGTCGGGGTTGCCGACGCCGCCGGGCAGTCGGCACGCCATGCCGACGAGTGCCAGCGGCTCGTCCGGCTCGGTGGTGGTTCTCGTCGGGGTTTGGGTGGCCGGTGTCCGCGGCTGTTCGTTGCCGGGGAGTTGTTCGCCGAGGAACTGTGCCAGCTCTGTGGGGGTGGGGTGGTCGAAGACCAGGGAGGCGGGCAGTCGCAGTCCGGTGCTTGTGCCGGCGAGGTTGCGGAGTTCCACGGCTGCCAGCGAGTCGAAGCCGAGGTCCCGGAATGCCTGGCCGGCGCCGACCGCTTCCGCCGAGTCGTGTCCCAGTACGGTTGCCGCCCATGTGCGGACCGCTGCGAGCAGCAGTGCGTGGCGTCGGCCTGCGGGTGCTGCGGTGAGTTCCGCGCGGAGCTGTGTGGCGGGTGTGGTGTTGGTGGCCGGGGTTCGGGCGGAGGCTGCTTCGGGCAGTTCGGTGAGCAGTGGGCTGGGGCGTGTGGCGGTCAGTGCGGCGGCGTAGCGTGGCCAGTCGATGTCGGCGATCATCGGGTCCTGGTCGCCGGTGGTGAGGGCTCCTGCCAGGGCGGTGAGGGCCAGTTCGGGGTCTAGTGGGGACAGGCCGCCGCGTCGTAGCCGGTCGGTGACCGTCTGGTCGCCTGCGGCCATGCCGTCCTGGGCCCAGGGTCCCCAGGCGATCGAGGTGCCGGGGAGTCCTCGGTGTCGGCGGCCGTGCATCCATGCGTCGACGAAGGCGTTGGCGGCGGCGTAGTTGCCCTGTCCGGCGCTGCCGAGTGTCGCGGCGAGCGAGGAGAAGGCCACGAAGAAGTCCAGTTGTGCTCCGTGGGTCGCTTCGTCCAGTGCGACGAGTCCGGAGGCCTTCGCGGCGAGGACGGTCTGGAAGCGTTCGGGGGTGAGTGTGTCGAGTGTGCCGTCGTCCAGTGTTCCGGCGGCGTGGACCACTCCGATCAGTGGGTGCTGGGCGGGGAGGCGCTCAAGTACGCCGGTCAGTGTGGTGCGGTCGGTGATGTCGCCGGTCTCGACGGTGACCTGGGTGCCGCGGTTGGCGAGTTCGGCGACGAGTTCGGGTATGCCCGGTGCCCGGGTGCCGCGTCGGCCGATGAGGACGATGTGGGGTACGCCTCGGTCGGAGAGCCAGCGGGCGGTCATCGTGCCGAGTGCTCCGGTGCCTCCGGTCACCAGTACGGTGCCGGGCCGGGATGGTGACCATGGGGTGTTGTCGGTGGTTTCCGCGCGCACCAGGCGGCGGCCGTAGACGCCGGCTGCGCGTACCGCTATCTGGTCCTCGCCGGTGTCTCCGCCGAGGATGGCGGTGAGGCGTGCTCCTGCTCGGGTGTCCAGTACGGCCGGGATGTCGAGGAGGCCGCCCCAGCGGTCGGGGTGTTCCCGTGCGGCGACGCGGCCGAGTCCCCAGATCTGTGCGGGTTGCGGGGCGGGGGCGGTGTCCGACGGTCCGACCGAGACGGCGCCGGTGGTGAGTGCCCAGAGGGGGGCGTCGATTTCGGCGTCGCCGAGGGCTTGGAGCAGGCGCAGGGTGAGGTGGAGGGCGGCGGGTGTTTCGGGGTGCGGGGTTGCGTCGTCCGCCCAGGCGGCGAGCGAGATCACTCCGCTGACCGGGCCGGCCTCGGCGAGTTGCGCGGCGAGGGCTGATCGGTCCGTGCTGGTGGGGGTGAGGTGGATGGTTTCGGCGCCCGCGTCGGTGAGTGCGCGGGACAGTTGGTGGGTGGGGGCGGGGGTCGGCTGGTTTTCGGGGGTGATCACCAGCCAGCGGCCGGTCAGTGCGGGGGTTGTGGGCAGGTCGGGGATCGGGCGCCAGGTGGTGAGGTAGCGCCAGGAGTCGACTGCGGACTTCTTCTGCTGGTGTCGCCGCCATGTGGACAGCATCGGGAGTGCCGCGCCGAGCAGGTCCGGCGTGCTGGGGTTGTCCAGGAGATCGGCGAGTGCGTCGATGTCCTGGTGTTCGATGGCGTCCCAGAAGCGGGAGTCCGTCGTGTGGGGGGCTGGTTGTGTGGCCGCGGTGGTGCGCGGCCAGTACCGGTCGCGTTGGAACGGGTAGGTGGGGAGGGTGGTGCGGCGGCCGGCGGGGGCGAGTGCGGACCAGTCGGTGTTCGCGCCGTGGGTCCACAGCCGGGCGAGGGCCTGTAGCGCGGTGGTGGTGTCGTCGCGGTCGGCTCGGAGGATCGGGGCGGTGGTGGCGGCGATGTCGGTCTGTTGGGCCATCCCGCACAGCACCGCGTCCGGGCCAAGTTCCACCAAGCGGGTGGTGCCTTCCTGTCGCAGGGCGTCGATTCCGTCGGCGAAGCGGACGGTTTCGCGGACTTGTCGTACCCAGTAGTCCGGGCTGGAGAGGAGTCCGGGCTCGGCGAGCCGGCCGGTGAGGTTGGACACGAGGGGGATGCGTGGCTCGGCGAAGCGGGTCTTCTTCAGTACGGTGGCGAATTCGGCGAGCATGGGTTCCATCAGGGCCGAGTGGAAGGCGTGGGAAACGGTGAGCCGGCTGGTCCTGCGTCCCTGGGCCGACCAGGTCGCGGCGAACTCGTCGATCGTCCGGGTGTCGCCGGAGACCACCACCGAGGTCGGACCGTTGACGGCGGCGATGTCCAGGCGGCCTTCGGTCGTAGCGGTGGCCTCGGCCTCGGTGGCTTCCACCGCGAGCATGGCCCCGCCTGCGGGGAGCGCCTGCATCAGGCGGCCGCGTGCGGCGACGAGCCGGCAGGCGTCGGTGAGTGAGAACACCCCGGCGCAGTGGGCGGCCGCGATCTCGCCGACTGAGTGCCCGAGCAGGACGTCCGGGGCCACGCCCCAGGACTCCAGCAGCCGGAACACCGCGACCTCGACGGCGAACAGCCCGGCCTGCGCCCACACGGTCTCATCGAGTCCGTCGCCGTCGAAGACGACATCACGCACCGGGCGTTCCAGGTGCGGTTCCAGCTCCGCGCAGACCGCGTCGAAGGCATCGGCGTACACGGGGAACGTCTCGTACAGCCCCCGTCCCATACCGGCGCGCTGTGCGCCCTGCCCGGTGAAGAGGAACGCGGTTCGGCCCTGGGTCGCCTCCGCGGCGTGGGTGTGGGGGGCGGTCGAGCCGTCGGCCAGTGCGGCGAGGCCGGTGAGGAGTTCATCGCGTTCGGTGCCGATGACCGCCGCGCGGTGGTCCAGGGCGGCGCGGGTGGTGGCCAGTGACCAGGCGACGTCGTGCAGGTCGGTGTGGTGCTGGGTCATGAGTCCGCGCAGTCGTGCGGCCTGGGCGCGGAGGGCGTCGGCGGTCTTCGCGGACAGTGTCCAGCCCAGGGGGTGTGGGGTGCGTGCGGGTGCGGGCGCCTCGTCGTCGGGTGTCGGGGCGTTTTCCAGCACGATGTGCGCGTTGGTGCCGCTGATGCCGAACGAGGACACTCCGGCCCGGCGGGGCCGGCCGGTGGTTGTCCAGGGGCGTGCTTCGGTGAGCAGTTTCACCGCGCCGGTGGTCCAGTCGACGTGCGGGGTCGGTTCGTCCGCGTGGAGGGTCGCGGGGAGTATGCCGTGTCGCATGGCCATGACCATCTTGATCACGCCGGCGACGCCCGAGGCCGCTTGGGTGTGGCCGATGTTGGACTTGATGGAGCCCAGCCAGAGCGGGTGGTTGTCGTCCCGGTCCTGGCCGTAGGCCGCCAGGAGTGCCTGGGCCTCGATGGGGTCGCCCAGGCGGGTTCCGGTGCCGTGTGCCTCGACGGCGTCGACGTCGTTCGGGGTCAGGCCCGCGGTAGCCAGTGCTTGGCGGATGACGCGTTGTTGGGAGGGGCCGTTGGGGGCGGTGAGGCCGTTGGAGGCGCCGTCCTGGTTGACCGCGCTGCCGCGCACCACCGCGAGGATCTCGTGGCCGTTGCGGCGGGCGTCGGAGAGCCGCTCCAGGACCAGGACGCCTACGCCTTCGCCCCAGCCGGTGCCGTCTGCGCTGGCGGCGAAGGATTTGCAGCGTCCGTCGGAGGCCAGTCCGTCCTGGCGGTCGAATTCGGCGAACGCGGCGGGTGACACCATGACCGTCACGCCGCCGGCGAGCGCCATCTCGCACTCACCGTTGCGCAGCGCCTGTGCCGCCCAGTGCAGGGCCACCAGGGACGAGGAGCAGGCGGTGTCGACGGTGACCGCCGGTCCCTCCAGGCCGAAGGTGTAGGCCACGCGGCCGGAGATCACGCTGTTGGCGGTGCCGACCAGGCGGTATCCGTCGGCGCCTTCGAGGTCGTCGCCCGGGCCTCCGTATCCGGAGGCGGAGGCGCCGGCGAAGACGCCGACGGGGCGGCCGCGCAGCGAGCGCGGGTTGAGTCCGGCGGACTCGAACGCTTCCCAGGCGGCTTCGAGGAGCAGCCGCTGCTGCGGGTCCATGGCGAGGGCTTCGCGTGGGCTGATTCCGAACAGGGCGGCGTCGAACTGTGTGGCGTCGTCGACGAATCCGCCGCGGGCGGCGGTGCCGGTCACGACGTCGCTGGGCCATCCGCGGTCGGCCGGGAACTCGGTGATGCCGTCGATGCCGTGTGCGACGAGGTCCCAGAGTTGCTCGGCGTTGCGTACTCCGCCGGGGTAGCGGGCGCTCATGCCGACGATCGCGATGGCGTCGTCCACGGCGCCGATGGTGGTGGTGGGCTGAGTGGCCGGGCCGGTGTGTTCGAGGAGTTCGGCGGCCAGGTGTTCGGCCAGTGCGGTGGGGTTGGGGTGGTCGAAGACCAGGGTGGCCGGCAGGGCCAGTCCGGTGTCGGTGCCGAGCAGGTTGCGTAGTTCGACGGCGGTGAGCGAGTCGAAGCCGAGGTCGCGGAAGGAGCGTTCCGGTTCGATTGCTTCCGGGGAGGTGTGGCCGAGGGAGACGGCGGTGCGGGCCCGGATCAGGTCGAGCAGCATGCCGTGGCGGCGGCTCTCGGGTGCTGCGGTCAGTTCGTCGCGGAAGGTCGAGCTCCGGTCGGTGGGGGTGGTGGGGGTCGGGGCCAGGGCTGTGGTGGCTTCGGGCAGGTCGGTGAGCAGTGCGCTGTTGCGGCCGGAGGTGAAGGCGGGGGCGAAGCGCTGCCAGTCGACGTCGGCGACGGTGACACAGCTCTCGTCGAGTTCCACGGCGCGTTGGAGGGCGCGGATGGCGAGGTCCGGTGCCATAGCGTTGAGGCCGTGGCGGTGGAGGTATGCCTCGGCTCCGTCCCGTCCGGCCATGCCGTCGCCTTCCCACGGGCCCCAGGCCACGGAGGTGCCGCTGCGTCCGTGTGCGCGGCGCTGTTCGACGAGTGCGTCGAGGTGGGCGTTGGCGGCGGCATAGACGCCTTGTCCGCCGCTGCCCCAGGTGGCGGCGATGGAGGAGAAGACGACGAACAGGTCCAGGTCGGTTGTGCGGGTCAGTTCGTCGAGGTGGGCGGCGGCGGTGGTCTTGACGTCCAGGACGCGGGTGATCTCGGTTTCGTCGGTGTCGGCGAGCGGTACGGCCTGTCCGGCGCCGGCCGCGTGCACGATGCCGGTCAGGGGGTGTTGTGCGGGGATGGTGTCCAGGACGGCTGCCAGTGCTGTGCGGTCGGTGACATCGCAGGCGGCGATGGTGACCTGGGTGCCGTGGGCGGCGAGTTCGTCGGTGAGGCCGGTGGCGTTGGGGGTGTCGGGGCCTCGGCGGCCCAGGAGCAGCAGGTGTGGTGCGCCTCGTTCGGCCAGCCAGCGGGCCACGTGGGTGCCGAGGGCCCCGGTGCCGCCGGTGATGACGATGGTTCCGGTGGGTGTGTAGGGGGTGGTGGTGGGTTCGTCGGCGGTGGCGCGGGCCAGGCGGCGTCCGTAGGCGCCGGAAGTGCGTACGGCGATCTGGTCCTCGTCGGTGTCACCGGCCAGTACGGACAGCAGGATGCGGGTGGCGCGGTCGTCGAGTTCGGCCGGGAGGTCGATCAGGCCGCCCCAGCGGTGGGGCTGTTCGAGTGCGGCGACGCGGCCGAGTCCCCAGGCTTGTGCTTGGGTCACTTGGCGCAGTGGATCGGAGCGGCCGATCGACACTGCTCCGCTGGTGAGCATCCACAGGGGTGCGTCCAGATGCATGTCGTCGAGGCGTTTGAGCAGTGCGACCGATTCGGTGACCGTGTCGGTGGACGGGGCCAGGGCGATGACTCCGGTGACGTCGGCGGGGGCGCCTGGTTCCTGTCGGCCGGTTTCGCGGTCCAGCAGGGTGGCTTCGGCGCCGGCGGCGCGGAGTGCGTCGGCGAGGCGGGCGGCTTGTTCGGCGTCGGCCGGGGCGGCTGCGACGAGCCAGGTGCCGGAGAGTGTTGCGGTGGTGCTGGTGAGGTGGTTGAGCGGGGTCCAGGTGACGCGGTAGCGCCAGGATCCGATCACTGATTCCTGGTGGCGGGAGCGCCGCCACTGGGAGAGCGCGGGGATCACGGCGTTCAGGTGGAGGGATGCGTCGGGCAGGTTGATGGTGTCGGCGAGTTCGGTCAGGTCCGCGCGGTCGACGGCGGCCCAGAAGCGTGTTTCGTCGGCGTCGGCGGGGGTGGCCGGATGGGTCGTGGTCTGTGGCTGTGGCCAGTAGCGTTCGCGCTGGAAGGCGTAGGTCGGCAGCGTGGTGGGGCGGCCGGTGGGGAGTACTGCCGGCCAGTCGATGTCGGAGCCGGTGGCCCAGAGGCGGCCGAGGGCGGTCAGGGCGGTTTCGTGTTCGTCCCGGTCGCGGCGGAGTACGGGGGCGAACACGGCGTCGGGGAGGCTTTGTTGTGCCAGGGTGCAGAGCACTCCGTCGGGGCCGACCTCGACGAAGCGGGTGGCGCCGTGTTCGGTCAGCTGTCGTACGCCGTCGGCGAATCGGACGGTTTCGCGTACCTGACGGATCCAGTAGTCGGGTGTGGCCGGGTCCGCGCCGGCCATGGCGGGGACGACCGGGATACGGGGTTCGGCGAAGGTCATCGGCTCGACGGTCTTCGCGAACTCGGCGAGCATGGGTTCCATCAAGGCCGAGTGGAAAGCGTGGGACACCGTGAGCCGGCTGGTCCTGCGTCCCTGGGCCGACCACTTCCCGGCGAACTCCTCGATCGTCCGGGTGTCGCCGGAGACCACCACCGAGGTCGGACCGTTCACCGCAGCGATGTCCAGACGGCCCTGAATACCGGCGGACACCTCTTCCTCGGTCGCTTCCACCGCGAGCATGGCCCCGCCCGCGGGAAGCGCCTGCATCAGGCGGCCCCGGACTGCGACCAGCTCGCACGCGTCAGCCAGCGTGAGGATTCCCGCGCAGTGGGCGGCCGCGATCTCGCCGACCGAGTGCCCGAGCAGAACGTCCGGGACCGCACCCCAGGACTCCAGCAGCCGGAACACCGCCACCTCGACGGCGAACAGCCCGGCCTGCGCCCACACCGTCTCATCGAGCCCGTCACCGCCGAAGACGACATCACGCACCGGGCGTTCCAGGTGCGGTTCCAGCTCCGCGCAGACCGCGTCGAAAGCATCGGCGTACACGGGGAACGTCTCGTACAGTCCCCGTCCCATACCGGCGCGCTGTGCACCCTGCCCGGTGAAGAGGAACGCGGTTCGGCCTTCGCGGACGGTGCCCGGGACGACGTTGGCGGCGGGGTCGCCGCCGGCCAGTGCGGTCAGTCCCGCGAGGAGTTGGCTGTGGCCATCGCCGATGACCGCCGCGCGGTGGTCCAGTGCGGTCCTGGTGGTGGCCAGCGACCAGGCGACGTCGTGTGCGGGGGTGTCGGTTTCGGTGAGGGTGGTCACCAGGCGTTCCGCCTGGGCGCGCAGGGCTTGGGGGGTGTGCGCGGAGAGCAGCCAGCTGACCGGGCCGGGCGGGGGTGTGGGGGTGGTGCGGGAGGGTGCGGGTGCTGCGGCTTCCAGGATGACGTGGGCGTTGGTGCCGCTGATGCCGAATGACGACACTCCGGCGCGCCGGGGTCGGTCGGAGCGGGGCCAGGGGCGTGCTTCGGTGAGGAGCTCGACCGCGCCGGCCGACCAGTCGACGTGGGTGGTGGGTTCGTCGGTGTGGAGCAGCGTCGGTGGCAGTTCTTCGTTGCGCATCGCCAGGACCATCTTGATGACGCCCGCGACGCCGGCGGCGGCCTGGGTGTGGCCGATGTTGGATTTCACCGACCCCAGCCACAGCGGGCGGTCCGCGTCGCGGCCCTGGCCGTAGGTCGCCAGGATTGCCTGTGCCTCGATCGGGTCGCCGAGTTTGGTGCCCGTGCCGTGGGCCTCGACCGCGTCGACTTCCGGTGCGGTGAGCCGCGCGTTCGCCAGGGCTTGGCGGATCACGCGCTCCTGGGAGGGGCCGTTGGGGGCGGTGAGGCCGTTGGAGGCGCCGTCCTGGTTGACCGCGCTCCCCCGTACCACGGCCAGGACTTCGTGGCCGAGCCGTTCGGCGTCGGACAACCGTTCCACGAGGAGCAGGCCGACGCCCTCGGACATTCCGGTGCCGTCGGCGCCGGAGGAGAAGGCTTTGCAGCGTCCGTCGGAGGCCAGACCGCGCTGGCGGTCGAATTCGGTGATCACTCCGGGGGTGGCGAGGACGGTGACGCCGCCGGCGAGCGCCATCTCGCACTCGCCGTTGCGCAGTGCCTGCACGGCCAGGTGGAGTGCCACCAGGGAGGAGGAGCAGGCGGTGTCGACGGTGACGGCCGGTCCTTCGAGGCCGAAGGTGTAGGCGAGCCGGCCGGATGCCACGCTGGTGGTGGTGCCGGTCATCAGGTGGCCGAGTGCGTTGTCCGGGAGTTGCATGCCGACGCCGTACTGGGCGTGGGCGGCGCCGATGAACACTCCGGTGGGTGTGCCGTGGGCGTGCGAGGTGGCGATTCCGGCGGATTCGAACGCTTCCCAGGCGGTTTCGAGGAGCAGCCGCTGCTGCGGGTCCATGGCGAGGGCTTCGCGTGGGCTGATTCCGAACAGGGCGGCGTCGAATTCTGTCGCTGCGTCGAGGAATCCGCCGCGGGCCGCTTCGGCGGCGACGATGTCCAGCGGCCAGCCCCGGTCGGTGGGGAAGGCGGTGGTCGCGTCCACGCCTTCGCGGACGAGGGGCCAGAGGTCTGCCGGGGAGGTGACGTGGCCGGGGAGCCGGCAGGCCATGCCGACGATCGCGATGGGTTCGCCGGGTGCGGTGGCGGTCGTCGGGCGGGGGGCCGGTGCGGGGGCGGGTTCGCCGCCCAGGCGGGTGCTGAGGTATTCGGCCAGGGCGGTGGGGGTCGGGTGGTCGAAGACGAGGGTGGCGGGGAGCCGGAGGCCGGTGGCGGAGTTGAGCCGGTTGCGGAGTTCGACGGCGGTGAGCGAGTCGAAGCCGAGGTCGCGGAAGGCGTGGCGGGCGCCGACGGCGTCGGCCCGGGCGTGGCCCAGTACGGTCGCGGCGTTGCCTCGGACGAGGTCCAGTACGAGGTCGCGCCGGTCGGTGGCGGACAGTGCGTGCAGTCGGGTGGCGAGCGCGGTGTGGTTTTCCTCGGTCCGGCCGGCGGCGCGCCGGCCGGCGGGGCGGATGAGGCCGCGCAGCAGTGCGGGGACCTCGCTGCTGCGGGTGAGGTCGAGGGGGATGGGCAGCAGGTGGGGGGTGTGTGATGCGGCTGCGGCGTCGAACAGTGCCAGGCCCTGTTCGGTGCGCAGGGTGGTGATCTTGCGGTTCGGGGCCGGGGTGGTGTCGTCGAGGAGGTGGCCGGTCATGGTGCTGGCCTGCTGCCAGAGGCCCCAGCCGAGGGACTGTGCGGGCAGGCCGCGGGCGCGGCGGTAGGAGGCGAGGGCGTCGAGGAAGCTGTTGGCGGCCGCGTAGTTGGCCTGGCCGCCGGTGCCGAGGGTGGCGGAGGCTGAGGAGTAGAGGACGAACAGGGCGAGGTCGGTGTCGAGGGTGAGGTCGTGGAGGTTGACGGCGGCGTCGACCTTGGGGCGGAGTACCGCCTCGACCCGTTGGGGGGTCATGGATGCGAAGACGCCGTCGTCGAGGATGCCGGCGGCATGGATCACGCCGGTCAGGGGGTGCTGGTCCGGTATCGCGGCGAGTACGTCGGCGAGCGCGGTGCGGTCGGCGGCGTCGCAGGCGGTGACGGTTGCTCGGGCGCCCAGGGCGTGGAGGTCGGCGAGGAGTTCGGTCGCGCCGGTGCTGTCGGCGCCCCGGCGGCTGAGGAGGGTGAGGTGGCGTACGCCGTGTTCGGTGACCAGGTGCTTGGCGAGGAGGCCGCCGAGTGTGCCGGTGCCGCCGGTGATGAGGACGGTGCCGTCGGGGTGGAGCGGCGCCGGGACGGTGAGTACGTTCTTGCCCACGTGGCGGGCCTGGCTGATGTGCCGGAATGCGGGTACCGCTTCGCGTACGTCCCATGCGGTGAGCGGCAGGAGGTCCAGTGCGCCGGTGTTGAAGAGGTCGAGGATGTCGGTGAGGATCTCCCGGACCCGGTCGGGTCCGGCCTCGGCGGGGTTGAAGGCCTGGTAGCGGACGCCCGGGTGGTCGGCTGCGACCTGTGCGGCGTCGCGGAGGTCGGTGCGGCTCAGGTCGGCGAACCGGCCGCCGTCGCCGAGGAGGCGCAGGGACGCGTCGACGAATTCGCCCGCGAGGGAGTTCAGTACCACGTTCACGCCGCGGTCGCCGGCGGCGGCCCGGAAGCGCTCTTCGAAGCCCAGGTCGCGGGAGGAGGCGATGTGTGTGTCGTCGAGGCCGGCGGCGCGCAGGGTGTCCCATTTGGTGGGTTTGGCGGTGCCGAACACTTCCAGGCCGAGGTGGCGGGCGAGTTGTACCGCTGCCATGCCTACGCCGCCCGCTGCGGAGTGCACGAGTACCGATTCGCCCGGCTGGGCGTCGGCCACGTCCACCAGCCCGTAGTAGGCGGTGGCAAAGGCGACCGGTACGCCGGCGGCTTGGGCGAAGGTCCAGCCGGTGGGTATGGGGGCCAGCAGTCGGTGGTCGGTGATCGCGCCGGAGGCTATGCCGCCGGTGAAGAATCCGAAGACGCGGTCGCCGACGGCGAGTTCGGAGACGTCGGGGCCGGTCTCGGTCACGATGCCGGCTGCTTCGGCGCCCATCTGCGCCTGGTCCGGGTACATGCCGAGCGCGAGCAGTACGTCGCGGAAGTTGACGCCGGCTGCGCGTACGGCGACCCGTACCTGGCCGGCGGTGAGGGGGGCGTCGGGGACGGGGATCAGCGCCAGGTTGTCGAGGGTTCCCTCGTCGGTGACGTCCAGTCGCCAGGCTGCGGGTCCGGCGGGGAGGGTCAGGCCGTCGTCGGTGTGGGGGCGGGCGAGGCGGGGCGCCCAGGCCTCGCCGTCGCGTACGGCGAGCTGTGGTTCGCCGTCGATGAGGGCCCAGGTGGGCCAGGTGTCGTCGTCGGTGGAGGCGGGGTCGCGGTCCAGCAGGACGATACGGCCGGGGTGTTCGGACTGTGCGGAGCGCAGCAGGCCCCAGGCCGCCGCTCCGGCGAGGTCGGTCACCCTCTGGCCGGGCAGGGCGGGGACGGCCCCGCGGGTGAGGACCACCAGACGGGTGTCGAGGTAGCGGTCGTCGGCGAGCCAGTTCTGGACGGTGCGGAGCACGTCGCAGGTGGTGCGGTGGACGGTGTCCGCCGACAGGTTCGTTGCGGGCGGGGGGTCGGGGAGGGTGAGGACGGCGACGGGTGGTGCGGTGGCGGTCTGCGGGGTCGGTCCGGCGGGGTCGAGGCGCAGCCATGGGGAGGTGTCGGGCGGGGTGGTGCCGGGGTCGGGGAGCCTGGTCCAGTCGACGGTGAACAGGGCGTCGCGCAGGTGCTGTTCGCCGGTCTGCCGGAGGGTGTCGGGGGTGATCTCGCGCAGGACGAGGGTGTCGATGGTGACGACGGGGGCGCCGGTGGGGTCGGTGGCCCGTACGTTGAGGCCGTCGGGGGTGGTGGTGAGTACGACGCGGAGCACGGTCGCTTCGGTGGCGTGGAGTGCGACGCCGTTCCATGCGAAGGGGAGCCGGGTGCCGGTCGTGGTGTCGGTGTCGGCGGTGACCGCGGCGGCGTGCAGGGCCGCGTCCAGCAGTGCGGGGTGGATGCCGAATCCCGCGGCGTCGGCTGTTTCGGGGAGTTCCACCTCGGCGTAGAGGGTGTCGCCGTCGCGCCAGAGGGCCCGCAGGCCCTGGAACGCCGGGCCGTAGCCGTAGCCGGCATCCGCCAGTCCGTCATAGAAGCCGGTCACGTCCACCGGTTGTGAGCCCGGGGGCGGCCAGGGCGTCGACTCCGCGGGGACGGTCGCGGGGGTCTCGCCCAGCAGGCCGGTCGCGTGGCATTCCCATGCGGCGTCGTCGGAGGGCCGGGAGAACACCTCGACGGGGCGGTCCCCGGTTTCGTCGGGGGTGCCGACGGTGACCTGGAGGGCGACACCGGTCCGGGTGGGGAGTGCCAGCGGTTTCTGAAGGATCAGTTCGCGCAGGAATCCGGTGCCGACCTGGTCGCCGGCGCGGAGTGCCATCTCCGCGAAGGCGGTGCCGGGTACGAGTGTCTGTCCCCCTACCGTGTGGTCCTGGAGCCATGGGTGTGACGACTGCGACAGTCGTCCCGTCAGTACGGCGCCGCCGGTCGGCAGGCCGACGGACGCGCCCAGCAGGTGGTTGTCCAGGCTTTCCTGTCCTACGGCCGACACGTCTCCGGATGCCACCGGGCGGGGCCAGTAGCGTTCGTGTTGGAAGGCGTATGCCGGGAGTTCCACACGATCTCCGGCCGGTACGACCGACGTCCAGTCGACCTCGACCCCCGCGACCCAGGCCTCGGACAACGCGGTCAGGAAACGCTCCTCACCACCCTCGCCCCGGCGCAGCGAACCCACCACCACCACATCCGTGTCCGCCGCCTCCGCCGTCTCCTGAACACCAACCGCCAGCACAGGATGCGGACTGCACTCCACGAACACCGACCGCCCATCGGCCAGCAGAGCACGCGTGACGTCCTCGAACCGCACCGTCGAACGCAGATTCTCGAACCAGTACCCCGCACCCATCGACGCCGTATCGACCGGAGCACCCGTCACCGTCGAATACAACGGCACACTCGACGACACCGGACTCACACCCGCAAGATCCGACAGGATCCGCCCCCGCAACTCCTCCACCTGCACCGAATGCGAGGCATAGTCCACCGGAACACGACGCGCCCTCACCCCCCGCACCTCACACAACCCCAGCAACTCCTCCAACACCTCCGGCCGCCCCGACACCACCGTCGACCCCGGACCATTGGCCGCCGCCACCGACAACCCCCCACCCACACCACCGATCAGACCCTCAACCACACCCCGGCCCGCAGCGACCGACACCATCCCCCCACCACCCGCCAACGCCAGAATCGCCCGGCTCCGCAACGCCACCACCCGGGCCCCGTCCTCCAACGACAGACCACCCGCCACCACCGCCGCAGCGATCTCCCCCTGCGAATGACCCACCACCGCCGACGGCACCACCCCACAAGCAGCCCACAACCGCCCCAACGACACCATCACCGCCCACAACACCGGCTGCACCACATCCACCCGGGACAGCACACCCTCATCACCACTCTCGATCACCTCCAGCAACGACCAGTCCACCCACCGCCCCAAAGCCCGCTCACACTCCACCAACGACTCCCGGAACACCACCGACCAACCCGCCAGCTCACGCCCCATCCCCACCCACTGCGAACCCTGACCCGGAAAAACGAACACCACGTCACGCCCACCGGTGACCACGCCCCGCACGGAACCGGCGGACGCCCCCTCGATCACCGAGCCCAGGCCCTCCACCGCGCCGTTTCGGTCGGCGGCCAGCACCACCGCGCGGTGTTCCAGTCCTGCCCGTGACAGCAACGAGCTTGCGACATCCGACAGTTGGGGTGCGGAATCACCCGTCACAAGGTCCCGCAGCCGGTTCGCCTGTCCCGCAAGGGCCGCTTCCGTCTTCGCCGACAGCAGCAGGGGCACCACCCCGGAACCCTCCCCGGCCTCCGGCACCACGACCGGCACCGCGACGGGCACCGGCTGCGCCTGCTCGATGATCACATGCGCGTTCGTACCACTCATCCCGAACGACGACACACCCGCCCGACGCACACGACCCGTCTCCGGCCACACCCGCGACTCCACCGCCAGCCTCACCCCACCCGCCGACCAGTCCACATGCGACGACGGCTCATCAACATGCAACGTCGCCGGAACCACCCCGGCCCGCACCGCCTCCACCATCTTGATCACACCCGCCACCCCGGCAGCCGACTGCGTATGACCGATGTTCGACTTCACCGAACCCAGCCACAACGGACGCTCCACATCCCGGCCCCGGCCATAGACCGCCAACAACGCCTGCGCCTCGATCGGATCACCCAGACGGGTCCCCGTGCCATGCGCCTCCACCACATCCACATCCGACGCCTCAAGACGTGCATTGGCCAGGGCCTGCCGGATCACCCGCTCCTGGGACGGGCCATTGGGCGCCGTCAGACCGTTCGACGCACCGTCCTGATTGACAGCACTCCCCCGCACCACCGCCAGCACCTCATGCCCCAGACGCTCGGCGTCCGACAGGCGCTCCAGCACCAGCACGCCGACACCCTCGGACCAACCCGTACCGTCCGCCGCCTCGGCGAACGCCTTGCACCGCCCGTCCCCGGCCAACCCGCCCTGACGGCTGAACTCAGCGAAAATACTCGTGCCCGCCATCACCGTCACACCACCGGCCAACGCCATGTCACACTCACCACTGCGCAGCGCCTGCACCGCAAGATGAACCGCGACCAACGACGACGAACACGCCGTGTCCACCGTCACAGCAGGCCCCTCCAACCCGAACGAGTACGCCACCCGACCCGAGATGACACTGTTGGAACCGCCCGCCAGCACATGCCCCTCCGCGCTGGTGAAGAGGTCGGTGCCCTGGCCGTAGCCGGATGTCGAGGCGCCGATGAGTACGCCGGTGCGGGTGTGTTTCTGCGAGAGCGGGTCGATGCCGGCGTGTTCGAAGGCCTCCCAGGCCGCTTCCAGCAGGAGCCGCTGCTGGGGGTCCATCGCCAGCGCCTCGCGGGGTGATATCCCGAAGAGTGCCGCGTCGAACTCGGTTGCTCCGTCGACGAATCCGCCGCGGCGGGCGTAGTCGCCGTCGCCGTCCTCGGGCCAGCCGCGGTCGGTGGGGAAGTCGGAGATGACGTCGCGGCCCGAGGCCACCACGTCCCACAGTTGGCGTGCGGAGTTGGCTCCGCCGGGGTAGCGGCAGCTCATGCCGACGATCGCGATGGGATCGTCGGTGGTCGTGGCGGTGCGTGCGGAGGTCGCGGCGGCGGCCACGGTGGTGTCGCCGAAGAGCCGGCCGAGGAGGTGGCCGGTCAACTCGATCGGCGTGGGGTGGTCGAAGACCAGGGTGGCCGGCAGGGGCAGCCCGGTCTCGGAGGTGAGCACGTTGCGCAGTTCGACCGCGGTCAGCGAGTCGAACCCGAGGTCGCGGAAGGCGCGACGGGGCTCGACCACGGCGACGCTCGTATGCCCCAGTACCAGCGCGGTGCGGGCGCGGACCGCGTCCAGCAGCAGCCGGTGCCGTTCGGACTCGGGAGCGGCGGTGAGCGCGTCGCGGAGTTCGGTGGACGGGGTGTCGCTGCCGGTGGTCTCCGTGAGCGGTTGCTGCGCGTCGGGGAGTTCGGCGAGCAGGGGGCTCGGGCGCGCGGAGACGAACGCCGGGGTAAACAGCTTCCAGTCGACGTCGGCGATGCTCACGGTGGTCTCGTCGTGGTCGACGGCGGTCGCGAGTGCCCGGAGGGCGACGTTGCGGTCCATCACCGACAGGCCGCGGCGCCGCAGGAAGTCGGCGACCTCGTCGTCGGCGGCCATGCCGACCTCGGCCCACGGTCCCCAGGCGATCGCGGTTCCGGCCAGGCCTTGGGAGCGGCGGTGCTCCACCAGGGCGTCGAGGAAGGCGTTTCCGGCGGCGTAGGCTCCCTGGCCGCCGCTGCCCCAGGTCGCGGCGATGGAGGAGAAGACGACGAACAGGTCGAGTCCGTCGGTGAGTTCGTCGAGGAGCACGGCGCCGGTGACCTTGGCGCGCATCACCTCGGCGACCGCCTTCTCGTCGGTGTCCAGCAGCTGGGCCGAGACTCCGAGGCCGGCGGTGTGCACCACACCGGTGAGGGGGAATTCGGCGGGTACGGCGGCCAGTGCCGCGGTGAGTGACTCGCGGTCGGCCACGTCGCAGCCGACGACGGTCACCCGGGTGCCCGACGCTTCGAGTTCGGCGGTGAGTTCACTCGCGCCGGGTGCGTCCGTGCCGCGACGGCTCAGCAGCAGCAGGTGGGGCGCTCCGCGCTGGGCGAGCCATCGGGCGACGTCTCCGCCCAGCCCTCCGGTACCGCCGGTGACCAGTACGGTGCCGGTGGCCGTCCAGTGGGGTGCGGAGCCCTGCGGCAGTGGGGCGCGTACGACGCGGCGGCCGTAGGCCTTCCCGTCGCGGAGCGCGACCTGGTCCTCCTGGGTCGTGCCGCCGAGCAGCGCGGCCAGCCAGTGGCCGGTGGTGGTGTCGCTGTGGGCCGGCAGGTCGATCAGTCCGCCCCAGGTGGCGGGGCGCTCCAGTGCGGCGACCCGGCCGAGCCCCCACACGGGTGCCTGTTCCGGGTGGAGCAGCGGGTCGCTGTCGCCGGTGGACACCGCGCCGCGGGTGAGGCACCACAGGGGGGCGGCGAGTTCGGTGTCGGCCAGTGCCTGGTAGGTGCGGAGCAGCGGTGCGAGTCCGGTGGGGTCCGAGGGTCGTGGGCTGGTGCCGCCCAGGAGGGTCACGACGCCGTCGGGGGCGGCGGCGGTCAGCCGCCCGGTGAGGGTGGCCCGGTCGTCGTCAGGGGTGAGGGTGAGTTCGGTGACTTCTGCTCCGGCGGTGCGCAGGGCGTCGGCCACGTCGTGGGCGGGGTCGCTGTCGTCGGTGGTGACGAGGAGCCAGGTTCCGGTGAGGGAGCCGCCGGGGGTGGCGGTCAGGGGGTTCCATCGCGTCCGGTAGCGCCAGGATTCGAGGGTGGATTCCTGGCGCAGGGACTGTCGCCAGGACGACAGGGCGGGGACGAGGTTCGTCAGGGTTTCGGGGTCGTCGCGCAGCTGGAGGGTGTCGGCGAGTTCGGTGAGGTCCGCGCGTTCCACCGCCTCCCAGAACCGGTCCTCGTCCGGGGAGGTGGACGGTTGGGTGGTGTGCGCGTCGGGCGTGGCCTCGGGCCAGTAGCGGCGGCGCTGGAAGGCGTAGGTGGGCAGGTCGATCCTGCGGCCTTCAGGGAGCAGGGTGCGCCAGTCGACCTCGGCGCCGGAGGTCCAGAGCCGGGCGAGCGCGGTCAGCGCGGTGGTGGTGTCGTCCCGGTCCTTGCGCAGTACGGGTGCGAACACGGCGTCGGCGGCGGTCTGCTGGGCCATGGCGCAGAGCACTCCGTCGGGGCCCAGTTCCACGAAGCGGGACACGCCCTGTTCCTGCAGTCGTACCACTCCGTCGGCGAACCGGACCGCGTGCCGTACCTGCCGCACCCAGTATTCCGGGTTGGACATCAGTCCGGGCTCGGCCACGTCGCCGGTGAGGTTGGACACGAGGGGGATGACGGGGTCGGCGAAGTCCAGTGCCCGTATCGCGTCGGCGAATTCGGCGAGCATGGGTTCCATCAGGGCGGAGTGGAACGCGTGGGAGACGGTGAGCCGGCGGGTGCGGCGCCCCTCCCCCGCCCAGCGCGTCGCCAACGCGTCGATCGCGTCCTGGGAGCCGGAGACCACCACCGAGGTGGGGCTGTTGACAGCGGCGACGTCGGCTTGGCCGGCGAGGGCGTCGAGGACCTCGCTCTCGGTCGCCTCGACGGCGAGCATCGCGCCGTCCGAGGGCAGTGCTCCCATCAACCGGCCGCGTGCGGCGACGAGTTGGCAGGCGTGAGGCAGGGAGAGGACTCCGGCGCAGTGCGCGGCGGCTATCTCGCCGACGGAGTGGCCCAGCAGCAGGTCCGGGGCGACTCCCCAGGACTCCAGCAGCCGGAAAGCGGCGACCTCGATGGCGAACAGACCGGCCTGCGCCCATGCGGTCCGGTCCAGGTCGGCGCCGCCGTGGAACACCATGTCCTTGAGCGGGCGGTCGAGTTTCGGGTCCAGTTGCGCGCACACCGCGTCGAAGGCCGCGGCGAACACCGGGAACGATGTGTACAGTCCGCGGCCCATGCCGGCGCGTTGTGCGCCCTGGCCGGTGAAGAGGAAGCCGGTCCTTGCCTCGTGCGCCGTTCCCGTGACCACACCGCCGGCCGGGAGCGCGGCGGCCACGTTCTTCAGTCCTTCGCGCAGTTCGGTCTCGTCGGCGCCGAGCACCACGGCGCGCCGTGTCAGCGGGGCCCGGGTCGTGGCGAGCGACCAGGCCACGTCGGCCGGGTGCTCCGCGTGGTCCGGGAGCCGGTGGGAGAGGCGTTCGGCCTGTGCGCGCAGCGCTTCGGCCGTCTGCGCGGACAGGGGCCAGAGCAGCGGTCCCGGGAGCGGGTCGGCGGCCGGGTCCGCGGGCTGCTGGGCCGATGCGTCGAGGGCCTGTGCCGGTGCTTCTTCGAGGATCAGGTGGGCGTTGGTGCCGCTGACGCCGAACGCGGAGACGCCGATCCGGCGTGGCGCGTCGTGGCGGGGCCATGGGCGGGCTTCGGTGAGCAGGCGGACGCCGCCGCCTTCCCAGGTGACGTGGGGGGTGGGGGCGTCGGCGTGCAGGGTGCGCGGCAGCATGCTGTTGTGGAGCGCCAGGACGCTCTTGATGACGCCGACCACGCCTGAAGCGGCCTGGGTGTGGCCGAGGTTGGACTTGGCCGAACCGAGCCACAGGGGTCGGTCGTCGGTACGGTCCTTGCCGTAGGTGTCCTGCAGCGCTTCGAGTTCGATCGGGTCGCCGAGCGCGGTTCCGGTGCCGTGTGCCTCGACGGCGTCGACGTCGGCGGTGGTGAGCCGGGCGTTGGCGAGTGCCTGTCGGATGACGCGTTGTTGGGAGGGGCCGTTGGGTGCGGTGAGGCCGTTGGAGGCGCCGTCCTGGTTGACCGCGCTGCCTCGGATGACGGCGAGGACGTCGTGGCCGTTGCGGTGGGCGTCGGAGAGCCGTTCGATCAGCAGTACGCCGACGCCTTCACTCCAGCCGGTGCCGTCCGCCTCGGCGGCGAACGACTTGCACCGCCCGTCGGAGGCCATGCCGCCCTGCTTGCCGAATTCGGTGAAGGCCGCCGGGGTGGTGATCACGGCGACGCCGCCGACCAGCGCCCGGCCGCACTCGCCCTGCCGCAGCGCCTGGACCGCCAGGTGGAGGGCGACCAGGGAGGAGGAGCAGGCGGTGTCCACGGTGACCGCCGGGCCCTCCAGCCCGAACACGTAGGAGAGGCGGCCGGACAGCACGCTGCTGGCGGTGCCGGTCAGCTGGTAGCCCACCGTGGACTCGGGCATCCGGCCCACCGTGTCGTATCCGGAGGGTGAGGCGCCCACGAAGACGCCGGTGTCGCTGCCGGCCAGTGTGTGCGGGTCGATGCCGGCGCGTTCGGCAACCTCCCACGCCGCTTCGAGCAGCATGCGCTGCTGGGGGTCCATCGCCAGGGCCTCACGCGGGTTGATCCCGAACAGTGCGGCGTCGAACTCGGCTGCGTCCGGGACGAATCCACCGCGGCGGGTGTAGCCGCCGGTTTCCTCCACGGTCTGGGTCCAGCCGCGGTCGTCGGGGAAGTCGACGATCGCGTCGGTGCCGTCGGCGAGGAGGCGCCAGAGGTCCTCCGGGGCGCTGACGCCGCCGGGCAGCCGGCAGCTCATCGCGACGATGGCGATGGGTTCCTGGGCCGCTCTGCGCATCTCCCGGTTTTGCTGGCGGAGCCGGTCGACTTCCTTGAGCGAGGCTCGGAGGGCCTCGACGGCCTTGTCGCTGCGCGTGTTCATCGAGTTCTCCACAGGCTCAGGCATCGTCTCGGTCGGCGTTCAGCGCCATGTTGATCAACGCGTCGGCGTCCAGTTCGTCGATCGCGTCGCCGTCGGCGGTCGGGGCGGGTGGGTCGTCGGTGCCGTCGGCCAGTCGCATCAGCGCGTCCACCAGGCCCTCCGCACGTAGTCGAGCGATCGGGATGGTCGCCAGCGCGTTGCGGATGGCGTCCTCTCCTTGCTCGGTGGGTTGTTTGCCGGAGGTCGGTTCGTGGTCGGCGACGCCGAGTTGTGAGCCGAGGTAGGCGGCGACCCCGTTGGGGTTGCGGTGGTTGAAGGCCAGGCTCACCGGCAGCCGCAGCCCGGTCAGCCGGTTCAGCCGGTTCCGTAGCTCGACCGCGGTGAGCGAGTCGAAGCCGAGGTCCTTGAATGCCTGCGCGGCCTCGATGACCTGTCCGTCCCGGTACCGCAGGACCGCGGCGGCCTCGGTGCGGACCAGGTCGAGCAGGATCTGGCGACGCTGTCGGGCCGGTGCGGCGGTCAGCCGGTCGAGGAGTGCGGACGGGGCGTCGGTGCTCTGTTCGTCGGCCGTCTCCGGCGTCCGGTCGTCCAGCAGTGCGGCGATCAGCGGGCTCGGACGGCCGGCGGTGAACGCGGGTCCGAAGACGTCCCAGTCGATGTCGGCGACGACCAGGCCGTCCTCGTGCCGGTCGATCGCCCGCGCCAGAGCCCGTACGGCGAGTCCGGGTTCCATCGGGACGACCCCTAGTCGCCGGAGCCGGCCGGTGCCCGTCGAGGCGGCGAGGCCGCCACCGGCCCAGGAGCCCCATGCCACCGAGGTTCCGGCCAGGCCGAGTTGGTGGCGGTGTGCTGTCAGTGCGTCCAGGAAGGCGTTGCCCGCGGCGTACGCGCCCTGGCCTCCGCCGCCCCAGACGGCGGCGCCGGAGGAGAACACGACGAACTGCTCCAGGTTCATCTCCCGGGTCAGTTCGTGCAGGTTGCGTGCTCCGGCGGTCTTGGCACCGAGCACGGTGTCGAGATGGTCCGCGTCGATCTCGTCCAGTGCTGTCACACCGTCGATTCCGGCGGCGTGCAGCACCGCGGTCAGCGGCCACTGTGTGGGCACCGCCGCCAGCACCTCGGCCAGCGCGCCCCGGTCAGTGACGTCGCAGGCGGCCAGAGTGACGGTCGCTCCGAGTGCGGTCAGCTCGTCCGCCAGGTCCCGGGCTCCGTCGGCGCTCTCGCCGCGCCGGCCGAGCAGCAGCAGGTGTGGTGCGCCCCGGCGGGCCAGCCAGCGGGCCGCCTCGGCGCCGATGGCCCCGGTTCCGCCGGTGACGAGCACCGTTCCGGTGGGCGTCCAGGCGGGGGGTTCGGGCTGGGGGGTGCCGGTGTCCAGGGGTGCGTGTACGAGTCGGCGGGCGGATGTTCCGCGGTCGCGGATCGCGAGCTGGTCCTCGTCGGTGCCGTCGGCCAGAATCGCGGTCAGCAGGTCACCGGCCGTGCTGCCGGGGGTGAGCGGGACGTCGATCAAACCGCCCCAGCGATCGGGGTGTTCGAGTGCGGCGACGCGCCCCATACCCCAGACCGCGGCCTGGGCGGGGCGGTCGACGGGTTCGTCGTCGTGGGTGGACACCGCCCCGTGCGTCAGCGTCCACAGGGGTGCGGTGATGCCCGCGTCGCCGAGCGCCTGGGTCAGCGTGACGGTGGCGGCGACTCCGGCGGGCACTGCGGTGTCGGGGTCCGGGAGTGCGGCGTCGGCCGCGGCGGTGAGCGACAGGACGCCGGAGAGGGGTTCCTGGGGGCCGGTGGTCTCCTTCAGGCGTGCGGCGAGGGTGCCGCGGTCCACGGTGGGGGCGTCGTCGACCTCGAACTCCACGACGTCGGCGCCGGCGGCTCGTAGCGCGGTGGTGGCCCACTTCGTCAGTTCGCAGGCCGGGGGGACGACGGCCAGCCAGGTGCCGGACAGCCGGCCGGTGGCGGGGAGTTTGGTCAGCGGGAACCATTCGACCCGGTAACGCCAGGCGTCGATGATCGTGTCCTGGCGGCGTCGGGTGCGCCAGGAGGAGAGTGCGGGCAGAAGTGCGCCGAGCTCTCGGGAGGATTCCAGTTCCAGGGTGCCGGTGAGTTCCACGAGGTCGCCGCGTTCCACGGCGTCCCAGAAGGCGGTTTCCTCGGTGTCAACGGTCGTTGTTCCGCCTGTGGTCGATGCGGGTTCCGGCCAGTAGCGTTCGTGTTGGAAGGCGTATGCCGGGAGTTCCACACGATCTCCGGCCGGTACGACCGACGTCCAGTCGACCTCGACGCCCGCGACCCAGGCCTCGGACAACGCGGTCAGGAAACGCTCCTGGCCACCCTCGCCCCGGCGCAGCGAACCCACCACCACCACATCCGTGTCCGCCGCCTCCGCCGTCTCCTGAACACCGACCGCCAGCACAGGATGCGGACTGCACTCCACGAACACCGACCGCCCATCGGCCAGCAGAGCACGCGTGACGTCCTCGAACCGCACCGTCGAACGCAGATTCTCGAACCAGTACCCCGCACCCATCGACGCCGTATCGACCGGAGCACCCGTCACCGTCGAATACAACGGCACACTCGACGACACCGGACTCACACCCGCCAGATCCGACAGGATCCGCCCCCGCAACTCCTCCACCTGCACCGAATGCGAGGCATAGTCCACCGGAACACGACGCGCCCTCACCCCCCGCACCTCACACAACCCCAGCAACTCCTCCAACACCTCCGGCCGCCCCGACACCACCGTCGACCCCGGACCATTGGCCGCCGCCACCGACAACCCCCCACCCACACCACCGATCAGACCCTCAACCACACCCCGGCCCGCAGCGACCGACACCATCCCCCCACCACCCGCCAACGCCAGAATCGCCCGGCTCCGCAACGCCACCACCCGGGCCCCGTCCTCCAACGACAGACCACCCGCCACCACCGCCGCAGCGATCTCCCCCTGCGAATGACCCACCACCGCCGACGGCACCACCCCACAAGCAGCCCACAACCGCCCCAACGACACCATCACCGCCCACAACACCGGCTGCACCACATCCACCCGGGACAGCACACCCTCATCACCACTCTCGATCACCTCCAGCAACGACCAGTCCACCCACCGCCCCAAAGCCCGCTCACACTCCACCAACGACTCCCGGAACACCACCGACCAACCCGCCAGCTCACGCCCCATCCCCACCCACTGCGAACCCTGACCCGGAAAAACGAACACCACGTCACGCCCACCGGTGACCACGCCCCGCACGGAACCGGCGGACGCCCCCTCGATCACCGAGCCCAGGCCCTCCACCGCGCCGTTTCGGTCGGCGGCCAGCACCACCGCGCGGTGTTCCAGTCCTGCCCGTGACAGCAACGAGCTTGCGACATCCGACAGTTGGGGTGCGGAATCACCCGTCACAAGGTCCCGCAGCCGGTTCGCCTGTCCCGCAAGGGCCGCTTCCGTCTTCGCCGACAGCAGCAGGGGCACCACCCCGGAACCCTCCCCGGCCTCCGGCACCACGACCGGCACCGCGACGGGCACCGGCTGCGCCTGCTCGATGATCACATGCGCGTTCGTACCACTCATCCCGAACGACGACACACCCGCCCGACGCACACGACCCGTCTCCGGCCACACCCGCGACTCCACCGCCAGCCTCACCCCACCCGCCGACCAGTCCACATGCGACGACGGCTCATCAACATGCAACGTCGCCGGAACCACCCCGGCCCGCACCGCCTCCACCATCTTGATCACACCCGCCACCCCGGCAGCCGACTGCGTATGACCGATGTTCGACTTCACCGAACCCAGCCACAACGGACGCTCCACATCCCGGCCCCGGCCATAGACCGCCAACAACGCCTGCGCCTCGATCGGATCACCCAGACGGGTCCCCGTGCCATGCGCCTCCACCACATCCACATCCGACGCCTCAAGACGTGCATTGGCCAGGGCCTGCCGGATCACCCGCTCCTGGGACGGGCCATTGGGCGCCGTCAGACCGTTCGACGCACCGTCCTGATTGACAGCACTCCCCCGCACCACCGCCAGCACCTCATGCCCCAAGCGCTCGGCGTCCGACAGGCGCTCCAGCACCAGCACGCCGACACCCTCGGACCAACCCGTACCGTCCGCCGCCTCGGCGAACGCCTTGCACCGCCCGTCCCCGGCCAACCCGCCCTGACGGCTGAACTCAGCGAAAATACTCGTGCCCGCCATCACCGTCACACCACCGGCCAACGCCATGTCACACTCACCACTGCGCAGCGCCTGCACCGCAAGATGAACCGCGACCAACGACGACGAACACGCCGTGTCCACCGTCACAGCAGGCCCCTCCAACCCGAACGAGTACGCCACCCGACCCGAGATGACACTGGTGGCGCCACCAGTGAGTTGGTAGCCGGCGGCGTCGTCCGGGAGTCCGCTGTCGAGGCCGTAGTACGAGGATGCGGCGCCCGCGAAGACACCGATCGACTCGCCGGCGACCGCCAGGGGGTCGAGCCCCGCCGCCTCGAACGCCTCCCATGCCGTCTCCAGCAGCAGCCGCTGCTGGGGGTCCATCGCCAGCGCCTCGCGCGGGGAGATGCCGAACAGTCCGGCGTCGAACCCGGCCACGTCGTCGAGGAACCCGCCGAGCGGCGCGTAGGGCAGGGTCGTCGTGTCGATGTCCCAGCCGCGGTCGGTCGGGAAGTCGGTGATGGCGTCCTGCCCGGAGCGTACAAGCCGCCACAGGTCTGCGGGCGACCGGACAGCTCCGGGCAGTCGGCACGACATGCCGACGATCGCGATCGGTTCGCCGAGGTCGGTGGTGGCGCCGGTGCGCACCTGGTGCGCCGGCCCGGTCTCGCCGACCAGTTCGGTGCCGAGGTGGCCGGCGAGCGCGACCGGGGTGGGGTGGTCGAACAGCAGCGTCGCGGGCAGGCGCAGCCCGGTGGCTGCGTTGATGCGGTTGCGCAGTTCGACGGAGGTCAGCGAGTCGAAGCCGAGTTCCTTGAACACCCGGTCCGGGGCGACCGCGTCCGTGCCGGTGTGCCCGAGGACGGCTGCGGCCTCGGCGCACACCAGCCCCGTGAGCAGGCGCTGTTGTTCGGCGGCGGGGAGGGTGGCGAGGCGTCCGGCGAGTCCCGAACCGCCGGTGGCCGTGCTGGCGGTGCGGCGCGCGGGGGCGCTCACCAGGCCGCGCAGCAGTGCGGGCACGGGGCGCAGTGTCCGGGCGACCGTCCGGTCGAAACGTAGCGGGAGCAGGTGGGGCAGGCCCGTGGCCAGGGCGGCGTCGAAGAGGGCGAGCCCTTCGTCGGCGGAGAGTGCGCCGCCGACGCGGGTGGCGCGGGCGAGACCGGTGGTGTCGAGGCCGCCGCTGATGGCGCTCTCCTCGGCCCACAGGCCCCAGCCGAGCGTGGTCGCGGTGAGTCCCCGGGTTCGGCGGTGCTGGGCCAGCGCTTCCAGGAAGGCGTTGGCGGCGGCGTAGTTGGCCTGGCCCGGGGAGCCGAAGGCGGAGGAGGCGGAGGAGTAGAGAGTGAACAGGGCCAGGTCCAGGCCCGCGGTCAGTTCGTGCAGGGCGAGCGCGGCCTCGGCCTTGGGGCGCAGCACGCCGGTGATCCGCTCGGGTGTCAGCGCCTCGATGACGCCGTCGTCGGCGACACCAGCCGCGTGGACGACGCCGGTGAGGGGGTGTTCGGCGGGGAGGGTGGCCAGCAGTTCGGCCAGTTCCTCCCGGTCGGTGACGTCGCACGCGGCGACCCGTACGTGTGCGCCGAGCGCGCCGAGTTGCTCCGCCAGTTCCCCGGCGCCGGGTGCGGTGGGCCCGCTCCGGCTCGTGAGGACCAGGTGCCGTACGCCCCGGTGCTCGACCAGGTGTCGGGCCAGCAGTGATCCGAGGACGCCGGTGCCTCCGGTGATCAGGACCGTGCCCTCCGGGTCGAGGGCACGTGGCAGCATCAGGATGTTCTTGCCGGTGTGGCCGCCCGAGCCGACGTGCCGCAGGACCTCTGCCGCCTGCCGGACGTCCCAGGCCCGGGTGGGCAGGAGGGTGAGCCGGCCGGTGCGGAACAGTTCCAGGATCTCCCGCAGCATCTCTTGCAGCCGGTCCGGTCCTGCCTCACCGAGGTCGAAGGAGCGGTAGTGGCGGTCGCCGAAGGAGTCGGGGTCGCGCAGGTCTGCCTTGCCCATCTCCACGAAGCGGCCGCCGGGGGCCAGCAGCCGTGCCGAGGCGTCGACGAACTCGCCGGCCAGCGCGTTGAGGACGACGTCCACGCCGCGTCCGCCGGTGCGCTCCGCGAAGGCGGCCTCGAAGCCCAGGTCGCGCGAGGAGGCGAGATGCGCCGTGTCCAGGCTGGTCGCCGCCCACTTCGCCGGCGAGGCCGTTCCGTACACCTGGGCGCCCAGGTGTCGTGCTATCTGTACGCCGGCCATCCCCACGCCACCGGCGGCGGCGTGGACGAGGACCGATTCTCCGGCAGTCAGTCCCGCCAGGTCCACCAGTGCGTAGTAGGACGTCAGGAAGGCCATCGGCACCGAGGCCGCATCCGAGAAGGTCCACTCCTGCGGCACCGGCGCCACCATCCGCCGGTCCACCACCGCCAGCGGCCCGAAGCCGCCCTCGAACAGGCCGAAGACGCGGTCGCCCGGCGCGAGGTCCGTGATCCCGGGGCCGGCTTCGACGACGATGCCCGCGGCCTCGGATCCCATGAGGGCCGAGGGGTCCGGGTACTGGCCGAGCGCGATCAGCACGTCACGGAAGTTCACGCCGGCCGCGCGTACCTCGACCCGTATCTCGCCCGGCGCCAGTTCCGCGGTCGCCTCGGGTGCGGGGGTGAGGGCCAGGTCGCGGAGGGAGCCGGAGGTGCGGTCGGCGGTGAGTCGCCAGCCCTGGGTGTCGGGTGCGGCGAGGGTGCCGGATGTTGAGGCGCGGGCCAGTCTGGGGGCGAGCAGTGTGCCGCCGCGCAGTGCGAGCCAGGGTTCGTCGCCGTCGGAGAGCGCGGCAAGCACGTCGGGGGCGGTGTCGGTGTCGGTGTCGGTGTCCAGGAGGACGAACCGGTCGGGGTGCTCGGTCTGCGCGGAGCGTACGAGTCCTCCGACGGCCGCCCCGGACAGACCGGTGACGTCGTCGCCGGGTGTCGCGGCCACGGCGGAGCGGGTGACCAGTACCAGACGGGACTCGGTGAATCGCTCGTCGGCCAGCCACGCCTGGAGGCCTGCCAGGACCTCGGTGACGGCGGTCTCGGTGTCCGTGTCGGCCACGGGCCACGCGACGGCATCGGGTACGGGGCCGGAGAACCCGGCCAGGAAGGCGCCGAGTCCGTCGGTGGCCGTGGCGGTGGCGAGCGGGCGCGGCCGGGCCGGCACGGGTACGGGCGTCCAGTCGAGGTGGAACAGGGAGTCGTCGTGGCGGGGGCCGACGGCGGTCGCGGCCCGCAGGGTGAGCGACTCGACCGTGGCGACGGGGGCGCCCTCGGGGTCGCTGATCCGCAGCGTCCAGGCGTCGGCACCGGCGGGTGCCAGGTGGACGCGGGCCCGTGTGGCACCGGTCGCGTGCAGGGTGGCGCTTTCCCAGGCGAAGGGCAGCCCGGCCCGGTCGGCGTCGAGACCGGTGAGGTGTAGCGCGGCGTCGAACAGGGCGGGGTGCAGTCCGCAGCGGCCCGCCTCGCGGTGGGCGGATTCGGGCAGTTCGACCTCGGCGTAGAGGTCATCGCCCGCCCGCCAGGCGGCCTTGAGTCCCTGGAAGAGGGGACCGTACGCGTAGCCGGCCTCGGTGGCGCGCTCGTAGAAGCCGCCGAGGTCCACCGGTTCGGCCTCCGGCGGCCGTGTTCCCGCGGTGCCGGTCGGGTCGGCGGGTGAGGTTGCGAGGAGGCCGACGGCGTTGCCGGTCCATTCCTCCTCGCCGTCGGGGCGCGAGTGGATCTCCAGGTGGCGGGTGCCGTCCTCGCGCTCGGCTCCGGCGGTGACCTGGATCTGTACGCCGCCGCGCGCGGGCAGCACGAGCGGCGTGGTGAGGGTGAGGTCCTCCACGGTCCCGCAGCCGACGTGTTCCCCGGCCTGCCAGGCGAGTTCGACGAACGCGGTGCCCGGGACGAGGACACTGCCGAGGATCGTGTGGTCGGTGAGCCAGCCGTGTGTGGCGGCGGAGAGCCGGCCGGTAAGCAGTGCCCCTCCCCCGGCGGCCAGTGACACGGCGGCGCCCAGCAGCGGATGCCCTGCCGCGCCGAGCCCCGCGGAGGTCAGGTCCCCGGAGCTCAGCCGGGCGCTGGGCCAGTACGCCTTGCGCTCGAAGGGGTAGGTGGGGAGCTCCACGCGGCGGGCGCCCGCCGCGTGGAGTGGCGCCGCCCAGTCGGCGGGGGTGCCGTGCACGTGAGCTCGCGCGATGCCGTGCAGCAGTGACGCTGCCTCGTCCGGGCCGGGGCGCAGGACGGGGATAGCGGTCGTGTCCTGGGCGATGTACGGGACGAGGGCGGACAGGGCCCCGTCCGGGCCGAGTTCGAGGAAGCGGGTGGCGCCCATGGCGTGGGCGCGGCGCACGGCGTCGGCGAAGCGAACGGGCTCGACGATCTGCCCGGCCCAGTAGTCGGGGGTGGCCGGGTCCCCGGGGGCGGTGGTGAGGACCGGGATCGTCGGGGCGTGGTAGGTCAGCGACCGTGCGGTGGCGGCGAACTCGTCGAGCATCGGTTCCATCAGGTGCGAGTGGAACGCGTGCGAGACGGCCAGCCGTTTGACCCGTACGCCCCGGGCCCGGAACTGCTCCTCCAGCGCACCGATCGCGTCGGCGTCACCGGAAACGGTGACCGAGGTGGGCCCGTTGACGGCTGCCACGTCGATCCCGTCGGGCAGGACGAGCCCGTCCTCGGGTGCTTCGACGGCGAGCATCGCGCCGCCCTGCGGCAACGCGTCCATCAGCCGGGCGCGCGCCGACACCAGGGCACACGCGTCGTCCAGGGACAGCACTCCGGCGAGGTGTGCGGCGGCCAGTTCACCGATCGAGTGGCCCACCAGCATGTCCGGGGCGACCCCCCAGGACTCCACCAGCCGGAACAGCGCCACCTCGACGGCGAACAGAGCGGGCTGGGTGTAGGCGGTGCGTGCCAGGAGCTCCGCCTCGTCCCCGAACATCACGTTCTTCAGGGGTGGTTCGAGGTCCACACGTGCGCATACGGCGTCGAGCGCGTCGGCGAACACGGGGAAGGCGTCGTACAGTCCGCGTCCCATCCCCGCCCGCTGCGCGCCCTGCCCCGGGAACAGGAACGCTGTGCGTCCGGGTGCCGCCGTGCCGGACTCCGCCTGGGGCGGGAACGTGCCCTCGGCGAGGGCCGCGAGCGCCCGGAGCGCATCGTCGTGCCCTGCCGCCAGGACGACGGCTCGTGCGGGCAGCGAGGCGCGGGTGGTGGCCAGCGAGTAGCCGAGGTCGGCCAGGTGTGTCCGGGGTCGTTGGGCCAGGTGCGTGTGGAGTTCGGCGGCCTGTTCGCGCAGGGCGTGCTGGGTTCGGGCGGCGAGCGGGAGCGGGATCAGCGGCGGTTCGGCGGCCGTGGGCGGTACGTCGGCCGGGGTCTGCCCGGTCGCGGGGCCGGGTTCGGGCGCCTGCTCCAGCACCGTGTGCGCGTTGGTGCCGCTCACCCCGAACGAGGAGACGGCGGCGCGCCTGGTCCGGCCGGGGCCGGGCCAGGGGCGGTTCTCGGTGAGGAGCCGGACGGCGCCGGCCGACCAGTCGACCTGCCGGGTGGGTTCGTCGGCGTGCAGGGTGCGGGGCAGTACGCCGTGCCGCAGTGCCATGACCGTCTTGATGACGCCGGCTACTCCGGCGGCGGCCTGGGTGTGGGCGATGTTGGACTTCACCGAGCCGAGCCACAGCGGGCGGTCGGCGGGGCGGCTGCGGCCGTAGGCGGCCAGCAGTGCCTGTGCCTCGATCGGGTCGCCGAGCCTCGTGCCCGTCCCGTGTGCCTCGACCAGGTCCACGTCGAAGGGCGTCAGGCCGGCCGAGGCCAGCGCGTCACGTATGACGCGCTGCTGCGAGGGGCCGTTCGGCGCGGTCAGGCCGTTGGAGGCGCCGTCCTGGTTGACTGCGGAGCCGCGCACCACGGCCAGGACCTCGTGCCCGTTGCGTACGGCGTCGGAGAGCCGCTCCACCAGCAGCACCCCGACGCCCTCGCCCCAGCCGGTGCCGTCCGCGCCGTCGCCGAACGCCTTGCACCGGCCGTTGGCCGCCAGCCCCCGCTGGCGGGAGAACTCGACGAACGCGGCGGGCGTGGCCATGACCGTGACGCCGCCCGCGAGGGCCATGGTGCATTCGCCTCTGCGCAGCGACTGCACGGCCAGGTGCAGTGCCACCAGCGACGCCGAACACGCGGTGTCCACGGTGAGGGCGGGGCCTTCCAGCCCGAAAACGTACGAGAGGCGTCCGGACAGCACGCTCGCGACAGCGCCGGTGGCGAGGTAGCCTTCGGCCGCCTCCGGGTCGGCGGCGAGCGCGGTGGCGTAGTCCTGGCCGTTGGTGGCGGCGAACACGCCGATCCGGTTGCCGCGCACCGACTTCGGGTCGATGCCGGCCCGCTCGAAGACCTCCCACGAGGTCTCCAGGAGCAGCCGCTGCTGTGGGTCCATGGCGATGGCCTCGCGCGGCGAGATCTCGAAGAGCCCGGCGTCGAACTCGGCGGCGTCGTGGAGGAATCCGCCCTCGTGACCGTAGCTGCCGCCGGACCGCTCGGGGTCGGGGTCGAGCAGCGCGTCCAGGTCCCAGCCCCGGTCGGTGGGGAAGGGGCCGACCGCGTCACGGCCCTCGGTGACCAGTTGCCACAGCTGTTCCGGGGTACGGACGCCGCCGGGGAAGCGGCAGGCCATGGACACGATGGCGATGGGCTCGGAGTCCCGCTCCTGCTGTTCGCGCAGTTCCTGGTGCGCCTGCCGGAGCTCGCCCGTGACGAACTTCAGGTGGTCGAGCAGCTTCTCTTCGTTCGTCATCTGAGCGACTCCCAGCGGGCAGGACCGTACATGGCGTCAGGACTTGCCGAATTCGTTGTGGATGAGGTCGAAGAGGTCGTCGGCGCTCGCCGACTCCAGGTCGATGACCTCGTTCTGCGGCCTGGAGCGGGCGGGCGGCACGGTTGCCGCGGCGCCGAGCCGGTCGGTGAGGTCGCGCAGGCGGGCGAGCAGGACCGCGGTCTCCTCGCTGTCGGGCGGGGTCTCGGCGAGCGCCGCCTCGAGCTTCTCCAGGTGGGCGACCGTGCTCTCCGCGCCCGCCACGGCGGCAGGGCCTTGGCCACTCACGAGAAGTACGCGCAGGTACGCGGCGAGGGCGGTGGGGGTCGGGTGGTCGAACGCCAGGGTCGCGGGCAGGGTCTGCCCGGTGGCGACGTCGAGCAGGTTGCGCAGTTCGACGGCCATCACCGAGTCGGTGCCCAGGTCGCGGAAGTGCCGGTCCGGGTCGATGGCGGCCGGGGTGCTGTGGCCGAGTACGGCGGCGGTCCGGGAGACCACCAGGTCGACCAGGATGCGTTCCTGTTGTGCCTGCGGCGCCCCGGCCAGCTGTTCGGCCAGGCCGGGCCCCTGCCGGTCGGGGGCGGGCGGCGCGGGCCGGGGTGCGGAGGGCAGCAGGTCGAGCAGCCGCCCGCCGCGCCCGGCTTCCAGAACGGGGCCGAAGCGACTCCAGTCGATGCCGGCCACACAGACCGTCGTCCGCTGCTCGGCGATGGCCGCTTCCAACGACAGGAGGGCCTCCTCGGGCTGCAGCGGCGTCACGCCGGTGCGCTGCTGCTGTTCGCCTGCTGCCGCGCCCGCGCCCACGCCTGCTCCGGCCCATGGTCCCCACGCGAGGGCCGTGGCGGTGCGCCCGGCCGCCCGGCGCCGCTCGGCGAAGGCGTCCAGCGCGGCGTTACCCGCGGCGTACGCGGCCTGCCCGAGGTTGCCGACGACTCCGGCGAAGGAGGTGTACAGCACGAACGCGTCGAGTTCGTGGCCCGCGGTCAGTTCGTCGAGGTGCCGGGCAGCCGCCAGGCGCGCGTGCACCACGTCGGCGACGCGGTCGGGGGTGAGCGAGCTGATCACTCCGTCCTCCACCGTCCCCGCCGCGTGCACGACGGCGGTGAGCGGCAGTTCCTCCGGTATGCCCGCGAGTACCCCGGTGAGCGCGGCGCGGTCGGTGACGTCGCAGGCGGCGAGGGTGACGCGGCTGCCGAGGGAGGTCAGTTCGGCGGCGAGGTCGCCGGTGCCGGGTGCCTCCGGGCCCCGGCGTCCGACGAGTACCAGGTGCGGCGCGCCCTGTCGGGCGAGCAGACGGGCGGTGTGCGCGCCGAGTGCGCCGGTGCCGCCGGTGATCAGCACGGTGCCGGTCGGCCGCCACTCGTTGGCCGTACGGTTCCCGTTGCCGGGGGTGCTCGTGACGAGGCGTCTGCCGAGTACGCCGGTCCGGCGGATCGCCACCTGGTCCTCGGGGCCGTCGGCGCCGAGCAGTGCGGCCAGCCGGATGCCGGCGCGGTCGTCCCAGTCGGCGGGCAGGTCGACCAGGCCGCCCCAGCTGCGGGGCATCTCCAGGGCTGCGACTCTGCCGAAGCCCCAGACGGCCGCCTGGACCGGGTCGGGTCCCGGGTCGTTCGTGGAGACCCGCACGGCGCCCCGGGTGGCACACCACAGCGGGCCCGTCACACCCGCGTCGTCGAGCGCCTGGGTGAGGGCGACCACGGGGGGCAGGGCGTCGGAGCCCGGGGCGGGCGGCAGAGCCAGCACACCGGCCGGGGTGGTCTCGGCCGCCGCGGCGCGGAGCCGGGCCGCGAGGGCGGCGCGGTCGGTGCTTCCAGGGATGACGAGGGTACGTACGCCGACGCGGTGCAGCGCGCGGCTGACGTCGTCGGCGCCGGTGTCGGTGTCGGTGTCGGTGTCGGCGCTGTCGTCCTCGCCGGGCGGCGTGACCAGGATCCACAGGCCGGTCGGCCGGGCCGCCTCTTCGGTGACCGGCACCCAGCGCACGTCGTACTGTCCCTCTCCGGAAGCGGTCGGGTACCGGGGCGGGGCGGCTTCGGGCCAGAAGCGGGTGTGCTGGAAGGGGTAGGGCGGCAGGGTGACGGGCGGGGCCTCGGGGAACACCGCTGCCAGGTTCACAGCCGTCCCCTCGACCCACAGCCGGGCAACGGCCGCGAACAGGGACTCCACCTCCGGCCGGCGGCGGCGCATCGCGGGCACCGCGCCGGGGACGAGCCCGCTGAGGGCGCCGTCGGGGCCGAGTTCCAGGAAGCGGGTGGCGCCCGCCTCGTGAGCGCGGCGGACCGCGTCGGCGAAGCGGACGGGTTCGCGGATCTGCCCCACCCAATAGCCAGGGGTGGCCAGGTCACCAGGGGCGGTGGTGAGAACGGGGATCTGCGGGGGGTGGTAGGTCAACGACTCGGCGACCGTGGTGAACTCGGCCAGCATCGGCTCCATCAAACGAGAGTGGAACGCGTGCGAGACCGCCAGCCGCTTCACCCGCACACCGTCGCCGCGCAACCGCTCCTCCAAGCCGCCGACGGCCTCCGCGTCACCCGACACCGTCACCGAGGCAGGCCCGTTCACCGCCGCGAGATCCACCCCGTCCGGCAGGACAAGCGCCTCCTCGGCCAGCTCCACGGCCAGCATCGCCCCACCGGCCGGCAACGCGTCCATCAGCCTGCCGCGCGCCGACACCAAGGCACACGCGTCGTCCAGAGACAGCACCCCCGCGCAGTGCGCCGCAGCCAGCTCACCGACCGAATGCCCCACCAGAACATCCGGGACCACCCCCCAGGACTCCACCAGCCGGAACAGCGCCACCTCCACAGCGAACAGACCCGCCTGAGCGAACACCGTCCGCTCCAGCAACCCCGCATCCTCCCCGAACACCACCCCACCCAACGGCAGGCCCACATCCACCCGCGCACACACCGCATCAAAAGCATCCGCGAACACCGGAAACGCCTCGTACAGTTCCCGGCCCATCCCGGGCCGCTGCGACCCCTGACCCGAGAACAGCAGCGCTGTGGATCCTTCGCGGGCTGTTCCTCGGATGGTCGTGGCGGACGGTTCGTCCCTCGTCAGCGCCGTCAGGCCGTCGGTGTATCCCGTGGCGTCCTCGGCGAGGACGACGGCGCGGTGTGCCAGTCCGAGGCCTGTCGTGGCGAGTGCCCGGCCCGTCGCGACGGCGGAGACGCCGGGATCCTCGCAGAGCGTCATGAGCCCCTTCGCCCGTGCGTGCAGCGCCGCGCCGGAGTGGGCTGAGAAGGCCCATGGCAGTACGGAGTGCTGGGCAGGCGCCGCGGGCAGGACGGCATCGGTCTGTTCCAGGACGACATGGGCATTCGTGCCGCTGATTCCGAACGAGGAGACCGCCGCCCGGCGCGGCCGGTCGACCCGTGGCGTCCACGCGGTGGTCTCGGTGAGGAGCTTCAGGCTGCCTGTGTCCCAGTCGACGGACGGTGACGGTTCTGCTGCGTGCAGGGTGCGGGGCAGCTCGCCGTGCTGCATCGCCAGCAGCATCTTGATGACGCCGGCGACGCCCGCCGCCGCCTGGGTGTGGCCGATGTTGGACTTCACCGACCCCAGGTAGAGGGGTTCCGAGCGGTCCTTGCCGTACGTCGCCAGCAGCGCCTCCGCCTCGATCGGATCACCGAGCTTCGTGCCCGTGCCGTGGGCCTCCACCGCGTCGACCTCCGACGGCCACAACCCGGCCGAGGCCAGTGCGGCGCGGATCACCCGCTGCTGGGCGGGGCCGTTCGGGGCGGTCAGACCGTTGGACGCGCCGTCCTGGTTGACGGCCGAGCCGCGCAGCAGCCCGAGCACGCGGCGGCCGTTGGCCCGGGCGTCCGAGAGCCGCTCCAGCAGCACCAGCCCGGCACCCTCACCCCAGCCGGTGCCGTCGGCCGAGGCCGCGAAGGCCTTGCAGCGGCCGTCGGCCGCCAGACCACGCTGGTGGGCGAACTCGAGGAACGCGGTGGGCGCGGCCATGACCGTGACGCCTCCCGCGAGCGCCATCGAGCACTCCCCCGACCGCAGTGACTGCGCCGCCAGGTGCAGGGCGACCAGGGACGACGAGCAGGCGGTGTCCACCGTGACGGCCGGGCCCTCCAGCCCGTACGTGTAGGAGATCCGGCCGGACAGCACGCTGGCCGCGCTGCCGGTGGCCACGTGGCCCTCCAGCCCCGATCCGGTGGCGGGGAACAGCCCGGCGTAGTCCTGGCCGTTCGTGCCCACGAAGACGCCGACACGGCTGCCTTGGAGAGAGGCGGGGTCCAGGCCGGCCCGCTCGAAGGTCTCCCAGGAGGTCTCCAGCATCAGCCGCTGCTGCGGGTCCATGGCCTGCGCCTCGCGCGGGGAGACGCCGAACAGATCCGCGTCGAAGCCCGCCGCGTCGGGCAGGAAGCCGCCGCGACGTGCGAAGTCGGGGGCGTCACGCAGGTCCCAGCCCCGGTCGGCTGGGAAGTCGCCCACCATGTCGAAGCCTTGGGACAGCAGGTCCCAGAACTCCTCCGGGGTGGCCGCGCCGGGGAACCGGCAGCCCATCGCGACGATGGCGACGGGGTCATCGGGCGCGGGAGACGCGGGGAGACCGGGGATCACGGTGGCAGAGGCGGCGGCTTCGGCGCCTCCGGTCAGTTCGGCGCGCAGCCGGGCGGCGAGGGCGGCCGGTGTGGGGTGGTCGAAGATCAGGCCCGCCGGGAGCGGGAGCCCGGTGGCGGCCCGCAGGGCGTTGCGCAACTCGATGGCGGTGAGTGAGTCGAAGCCCAGGTCGCGGAACGCCTTGTCGGGCGCGACGGTGGCCGCCGTGCCGTGGCCGAGCACGAAGGCCGCCAGGGTGCGGACCAGTTCCTCGGAGATCCGGCGTCGCTCGCCCTCGCCTGCGGCGGCGAGGCGCGCCGCGAGGCCGGTGGCGCCGTCGGAGTCGTCGGCGCTGTCCGGTGTGTCGGCGGGGGCGAGTTCGCGGAGCAGCGGACTCGGTCGTGCCGCGGTGAAGCCGGCGGCGAACCGTGTCCAGTCGACGTCCGCGACGACGACGGCGGCGTCGGCCGTCCCGTCGTCGTCCGTGACCGCGCCGCCGAGCATCCGGCTGAGGACGGTGACGGCGAGGTCCGGTGGCAGGGGGGTCAGTCCGGAACGGCGCAGCCGCTGGGTGAGTGCCTCGTCCTCGGCCATGCCCGTCTCGGCCCATGGCCCCCAGCCGATCGACGTGGCGGGCAGTCCCTGGGCGCGGCGGCGCTCGGCGAGGGCGTCGAGGTGGGCGTTGGCGGCGGCGTAGTTGGCCTGGCCCGCCGTGCCGACGGCGCCGGTGAAGGACGAGAAGAGGACGAAGGCGTCGAGCGGGAGGGCGCGCGTGAGGGCGTCGAGGTTCTCGGCGGCCAGGGTCTTGGCCCGGAGCACGTGTTCGAAACGCTCGGGGGTCAGGCCGTCGAGCACCCCGTCGTCCAGCACTCCGGCTGCGTGGACGACTGCGGTGAGCCGGTGCTGCTCCGGTATCTCGGCGAGCAGGGCGGCGAGCGCGTCGTGGTCGGCGACGTCGCAGGCCACGGCCGTCGCCGTGGTGCCCATGGACGCCAGTTCGGCAGCGAGTTCCGCGGCGCCGGGCGCCTCGGGTCCGCGCCTGCTGACGAGCAGCAGCCGGGTGTGGCCCTGCGCGGCGAGGAGGCGGGCCACCTGGGCACCGAGCGCGCCGGTGCCGCCGGTGACGAGCACGGTGCCGCTGGTGCGGGGCGTGAGGGCTGCGGCCGCGGGAATCGGTGGGGCAGCGGCCAGGCGGCGGGCGAATACGCCTTCGGCCCGGATTGCCACTTGGTCCTCTTCGCTGCCCGGGTGGGTGTCCCCGGCGGCGAGTACGGCGCAGAGCCGGTTCCCGGCGCGGGCATCCAGGTTCTCGGGCAGGTCGATCAACCCGCCCCAGACGTGCGGGAGTTCCAGGGCTGCTCCGCGGCCGAAGCCCCAGATCTGTGCTTGGGCGGGGTCGGGTGCGCCGTCGGCGCGGCCGGTGGAGACCGCGCCTCGGGTGAGGGCCCAGAGCGGGACGTCGGCTTCGGCGCAGGCCTGGGTGAGCGAGAGCGTGGCGGCGAGCCCCCGGCCGAGGGCCGCCCCCGTGTGCAGCGCGCCGGTGTCGGTCCCCAGCAGCGAGACGACGCCCGTGAGTTCGCCGCAGGAACGCAGCTGGTCGGCGAGGGCGGTCCGGTCGGCGCCCGGGTCCGGCAGGGCGAGGACGGTGGCGCCGCTTCGCCGCAGTGCATCGGCGACCTGGGTGTCCAGGCCGGCCGGGCTGTCCGGGCCGACGACGAGCCAGACGCCGTCGAGCACGGCGGGCGCGGGGGCGACGGGCCGCCAGACCGCCCGGTGGTACCAGGATTCGACGGCCGCTTCGGTGCTTCGGCGGTCGTGCCAGGACGCGAGGTGCGGCATCAGGTCGGCCAGCCCGCGTCGTGTCTCGTCGTCGGGCAGCCCCAGGGTGTCGGCGAGCCGGTCGACCTCGCGCCCGGCGACGGCTGTCCAGAATCCGGCTTCGGTCCGTTCGCGGGGGGTGGTGAAGCCGTCGTCGGCCACGGTGTCGGGCCAGTAGCGCTGGTGTTGGAAGGCATACGTCGGCAGCTCGACGGCGTGGCCCCCGAGCGGCGCGAAGTGCTTCTCCCAGGCGACGTCGGCGCCGTGTACGTACATTTCGGCGATGCCGCGCAGCAGTGTGGTGTGCTCGTCGTGGCCGGGGCGCAGGGCGGGGGCGGCGGTCGTGTCCTCGGTGAGGTGCGGGACGAGGGCGGACAGGGCGCCGTCGGGGCCGAGTTCCAGGAAGCGGGTGGCGCCCGCCTCGTGAGCGCGGCGGACCGCGTCGGCGAAGCGGACGGGTTCGCGAATCTGCCCCACCCAGTAGCCGGGGGTGGCCAGGTCGCCAGGGGCGGTGGTGAGAACGGGGATCTGCGGGGGGTGGTAGGTCAGCGACTCGGCGACCGTGGTGAACTCGGCCAGCATCGGCTCCATCAGACGGGAGTGGAACGCGTGCGAGACCGCCAGCCGCT
>NZ_BMRY01000021.1 GCF_014648875.1 Streptomyces parvus
CAAACGCGGCACCCACCACAACGAACTCACCCGCTACCGCTACGACACCACCCTCTACAAAACCGGAACCACCACCCACCCCCTCACCCACACCCCCACCCACCCCTGGACACCCGACGACGACACCCTGGTACGGAGGCTCCGCAAGGAGGAGCCCGACCACCTCCGGGTGACGGGTGTCGTGAACCCGCGGATCGCCCACGACGTCGCGGTCCAACAGTCCGTGGAGAGCGGGGCGGCCCCCGTTCCACCGGTGCCGGCAGCGGATCTCGACACCTTCCACCAACTGGGCGACGAGCACGGCTACTGGACGGGAATCACGTGGAACGCCCAGGACTCCCGGGCCGTCGACGTCGTCTTCGTCAAGCGCGCGGCCCTCGCAGGCGCCAGGCCCGTCGGGCTCTACGCGCCCGCGGTGTCCGGCCCGCCCACGGCCTCCCTGTCCGCCTGGACGACCAACCCGGCCGGCAGCGGCACCGGCGCCCTCCTGGCGGACCTGCGCCACCACCTGCGCCGGACACTGCCCGACTACATGCGGCCGGCCGCCATCATCCCGCTCGACAAGCTTCCGCTCACGGCCAACGGCAAGCTCGACCGGTCGGCGCTCCCCTCACCGGACAGCGAGACCTCCGATGTCGGCAGGCCCCCGGGCACGCCGCAGGAGCAGGTGGTGTGCGAGCTGTTCGCGGAGGTGCTCGGCAGGCCGGTGGTGGGCGTGGACGAGGACTTCTTCGACCTGGGCGGCCACTCCCTGCTGGCCACCCGGCTCATCGCCCGGCTGCGCGGCGCGTTCGGTGCGGAGCTGGGACTGCGGACCCTGTTCGAGGCGCCGACCCCGGGCGGGATCGCCGCGCGGCTGGACGTCGACGACCCGGACGGCTCCTACGAAGTGGTGCTCCCGCTCCGAACCGGGGGCTCCCGGCCGCCACTGTTCTGCATCCACCCCGGTGGGGGGATCAGCTGGTCGTACAGCGCTCTGATCAAGCACCTGGATCCGAAGTACCCCCTGTACGGCATCCAGGCGCGCAGCCTGGCGCGTGAGGAGGACCGGCCCCGGACCATCGAGGAGATGGCGGTCGACTACGCCGACCAGATCCGCACCGTCCAGCCGCACGGTCCCTACCATCTGGCCGGCTGGTCGTTCGGCGGTCTCTGCGCCCACGCGCTGGCCGCGGAGTTCCAGCGGCGCGGGGAGGAGGTGGCGCTGATCGCCGTGCTCGACGTCATCCCGAACTGGCAGGGTCTGACCCACGCCGACGTCCCCGCGCCCGACGACCGGGTGATGCTCCTGTACCACGTCGGCCTGGTCGACGACGGGACCCACCGGTCCGACGACGGCGATCTGACCTTCGCCGAGGCCCGGGAGATCCTGCGCCGCCAGGGCAGTGTGCTGGCCAACCTGGACGAGGACCGGCTCGCCACGATCACGGAGATCTCGGCGAACAACACCCACCTGACGGTCGACTACCGGCCCGGACCGGTCGACGGCGACCTCCTGCTGATCGCCTGTTCGGAACAGCAGGATCCGCCGGTGACCGCCGAGGCCTGGCAGCCGTACGTCCGGGGGAAGGTCGAGGAGCACGTGGTACCCGGCGAGCACGGAGCCATGCTGAACAGCCCGGAGACGGTCTCTCGGATCGGACAGATCCTGTCGGCCAGGCTCAACGAGGTCACCGATGGCACATGAGGTCCGGTGTCCGGTTCCGAGACATGTCCCATCCGCTTCCCGCGAGGACTCACAACGATGCTGACCGACGTCTTCACCGTCGACGTGACCAAAGCCCTGGAGGCCGTCGAGGGCTGGCTGAGCGACTACATCCGTCAACCACACAGCGAACTCGGCCGATCCGGCCCCGTGTGCCCGTTCGTCGCGCCCGCGATGGACGCCGGGGCGCTGGAGATCAGGGTCCGGCTCGTCGGCCCCACTCCGAGCCAGCAGCTCGTCGACGCGATCGTCCGCTGCGCGCTGGACGAGTTCGGCGAGGTCGGCTGGAAGGCCGGCAACCCGAATCTGCGCTCGCTGCTGCTCGTCCTGCCCGATCTGAGGGCCGAGAACCTGCACCTGCTCGACGCGGCACACTCCGCTCTGAAGCCCGAGAGCGTGCGCCGCGGGCTGATGATCGGGCAGTTCCACGAGCGGTGCGACGAGAAGGCGGCACGGAACCCGGCCTTCGAGGTGAGCCACGCCCCGGTGCCGATGGTGGCCGTGCGTTCAATGGCCATCCACGACGTGCTGTTCCTCGGTGAGCGGCGGGAGTGGTTCGAGGAGTACGTGAACCGCTTCGGAAGCCGGTACCAAACGTCGCGGAGCGGCATCGACCCGTTGCTCACCACCTTGTACGAGCGTGCGCTCCGCCGGCACGGCCGGGAGGGCTGAGCGGATGCGCGGGAAACCGACGGCCGGGCCGGGCAAGCCCCTCTACCGGGGGATGGACCGGGCCGCACTGGATCTGCAGTACTCGCCCAGTTCGCGGGTCCCCAGTCTCCAGGCCTACCTCGACGCGTACGAGCGGCTGAGCGCGCGGGCGCACCAGAACCACCCGGTGCGCACCGCCCTCCGGTACGGCCCGCACCCGGCCGAGCTGCTCGACTACTTCCCCGCCGCGGGGGGTGGCCGGGCGCCGCTGCTGGTGTTCGTCCACGGCGGGAACTGGCAGGCCCTGGGCCGGGCAGCATCGGCTTTCCCGGCACCGCCGTTGCTGGCCGCGGGGGCGGCTGTCGCCGTGATCGACTACGGTCTGGCGCCCGATGTGGGGCTGGACGCGATGGCGGGCATGGTTCGCCGCAGCGTGGACTGGCTGCTGAGCCGGGCGGACGATCTGGGGTTCGCGGCACATCGGCTCCACCTGTGCGGGTCCTCGGCCGGAGCGCACCTGGCGGCCATGGCCCTCCTGCCCGGTCCGGTCGAGGGCCCCGACGTGTCCGAACGGATCGCGGGCACGGTGCTGCTGAGCGGCATGTACGACCTGGAGCCGGTGCGGCTGTCGTACGTCAACGAGGCGCTGCGGCTGGACGCGGCCGGGGCGTGGCGCAACAGCCCCCTGCGGCTGCTGCCGGCTCGGCTACCCCCGACGGTGATCGCCCGGGGCGGCAATGAGACCGAGGAATACGTCCGCCAGCACGATCGGATGGTGGCGGAGCTGCGGTCCCGGTCTGCGGTGACGGAAGTGGTCAGCCGGCTGCGCGATCACTTCGACCTTCCCTACGAATTGGGCGTCCGGGGCACCGGGCTGGGCGATGCCGTACTGACACAGCTGGGACTGGAGGGGAGCGTCGTATGAGCACGGAGGAGAACGCCGGGGGTCCGGAGCCGGGAGGTGTTTGTCCCTTTGCCGGCGAACAGCCGCACGGGTCCACCCCGTACGCGCACTATGCGCGGATGGACACCTTGCTGGAGCTCCAGTTCCCGCTGAGCGCGGCGGACACCGAACCGGGATTCATCATCATGAGCCAGGTCAAGGAGCTGCTGTTCAAGCTGCTGCACGAGGAGTTCACCACGGCACGCGAACAGTTGCGCAAGGACCTGGTCGACGAGGCGCTGTGGACGCTGCGCCGTTCCGCCCGGGTGCAGCAGGTCCTCCTGGTTTCCTGGGAGACGTTCTCGGTCCTGTCCCCCGTGGAGTTCGCGGAGTTCCGGGACGTGCTCGGCTCTGCCTCCGGATTCCAGTCCGCGGGCTACCGGCGGCTGGAGTTCCTGCTCGGCAATAAGCGCCCGGGGATGGTGGAGCCGCACCGCGGTTCGGTGATGTACGAGCGGGTGCTGGGGCAGTTGCGGGAGCCGAGCCTGTACGACGAGGCGCTGGCCCTGCTCGTCCGGCGCGGTCTCCTCACGCCGCCCGAGGACGGCGGGGGACGGGACGGCGGGGGACGGGACGGCGCGCGACCCTACCTGGAGGGTCCCGACGTGGAGGCTGCGTGGCGTGAGGTGTACGAGGACCCTGCCGGACATCGCGACCTCTATCTGCTGGCCGAAGCGCTGATGGACACCGCCGACCAGTTCGCCCGCTGGCGCTACACCCATCTGGTGACCGTGCAGCGGGTGCTGGGTGCCAAGCCGGGGACCGGCGGCACGGAGGGAGTGCCCTGGCTGGCCCGGATCAGCGACCACCGCTTCTTCCCGGAGCTGTGGTCGGTGCGCTCGGTGCTCTGACCGGCAGCCCGGGCGACCGGGCCGGACTCGCGCGGACGAGAGAGAAGGAGAGGCGATGGAGTACGGCATCACACGGGCCGTGGCGGAGGCTCTGGACACTGCCGACCCCCTGGCGGGGTACCGGGAGCGGTTCGTGGTCACCGACCCGGGGCTGATCTACCTGGACGGCAATTCGCTGGGCCGGCTGCCGGCCGCCACCCGCGACCATCTGCGCGAAGTGGTCGAGGTGGGGTGGGGCGACGGTCTGGTGCGGTCGTGGCAGGAGTGGATCGACTGGGGCGCCAGGCTCGGCGACCGACTGGCGGAACATGTGCTGGGCGCGCGCCGCGGGGAGGTGGTGGTCTCCGACTCGACCTCGGTCAATCTGTTCAAGCTGGCGGGCGCCGCGCTGGACGAGGTCGCGGACCGCGGGACGGTCCTGATGGACGCCGAGGACTTCCCGACCAACCGGTACGTCGTCCAGGGACTGACCCAGCAGCGCGGGCTGCGGCTGCGCCGGCTCGGCTCCGACCTCGACGGCGGCCTCGACCTGGACCGGCTCCGCACGGCGCTGGACCGGGATGTCGCCCTGGTCGTGCTGTCGCTGGTGTCGTACCGCAGCGGTGCGCTCCAGGACATGGCGCGGGTGAACGAGATGGCGAGGTCCGTGGGCGCCAGGGTGCTGTGGGACCTGTCCCACGCGGCGGGCGCGGTGCCGGTTGAGCTGGCGGCGGCGGGCACCGACCTCGCCGTGGGCTGCACGTACAAGTATCTGAACGGCGGGCCGGGAGCACCGGCCTACCTCTATGTGCGGCGCGAGCTCCAGGAGAGGCTTCGACAGCCGATCTGGGGGTGGTACGGCCAACGGGAGCAGTTCGCCATGCGCCCCGACTACGACCCGGTGGACACGGTCGAGCGGTTCCTGGTGAGCACTCCGCCGCTGCTGTCGTTGGCGGCCATCGAGCCGGGCCTTGACCTCGTCGAGCAAGCGGGTATGGCCGAGATCCGGGCCAAGGGGCTGCTGCTGGGCCGGCTGGCGGTGGACCTCGCGGAGTCCTGGCTGGTTCCTCTGGGTTTCCGCCTCGCCTCGCCTCGTACGCCGGAGCGGCGCGGTTCCCATGTGTCGCTGTACCACCCCGATGCCTGGCAGATCTGCCAGACGCTGGCTGCGGAGGCGAAGGTGGTCTGCGACTACCGGGTGCCGGACCGGCTGCGGATCGGACCGTCCCCGCTGTACACCCGGTTCACGGAGATCTGGGACGCGATGGACCGCGTCCGTGAGGTCGTCGCCCGCGGCGGCCACCGGTCCCGTCCGTCCGGCCTGGCGCGGGTGACCTAGGGCCTGTCGTCAAATTCCCGTCGTCGCCCGGCAGGCGGGAATTTGACGACAGGCCCTAGGCACACCCATTCCTCCCGAAACGCCGCACGTCCCCCTTCATCCGACTCATCGCTTACGGAGCACTCATGGCAGACGCGACCCCGCTCACTACCGACGGCCTGGTCCGGATCCTCTTCGGCTCCTCGGCCTTCCAGATGCTCAACGCAGGAACCCGACTGGGCCTGTTCGCCCTGCTCCACAGGCAGCCGGGCGGCCTGTCGGCGGAGGAGATCGGACGGGAACTCGGCCTGGAGCCGCGCCCGGTGCAGATACTGCTGCTGGGTACGACGGCCCTGGAACTCACGGTCCGGCAGGATGAGCGGTACCACAACGCCGATCTCCTCGACGGCCTGTTCGAGGACGGGACGTGGGACATCGTCGAGGACCTGATCGCGTACGAGGAGCAGATCGTCCGGCCCGCCGAGGTGGACTTCACCGACTCGCTGCGCGCCAACACCAATGTCGGCCTGCGGAGGATCAAGGGCACCGGTACGGACCTGTACCACCGGCTGTCCGCGGATCCGGATCTGGAGCAGCTCTTCTACCGGTGCATGCGCTCCTGGTCCCGCCTGTCCAATCCGGTCCTGGTGGAGAAGGCGGACCTGACCGGGGTACGGCGCGTACTGGACGTGGGCGGCGGGGACGGTGTGAACGCCATCGCCCTGGCGGGGGCCAACCCCGGTGTCGAGTTCACCGTTCTGGACCTTCCGGGCACCGTGGAGATCGCCCGGCGGAAGATCGCCGAACACGGGCTGACCGAACGCATATCGGTCCGGGCGGCCGACATCTTCACCGACGCCTACCCCTTGGGACACGACTGCGTCCTGTTCGCCAACCAGCTGGTGATCTGGTCGCCCGAGGAGAACGTGAGCCTGCTCCGCAAGGCGTACGCCGCACTGCCGGAGGGAGGCCGGGTACTGGTCTTCAACGCCATGTCCGACGACAGCGGCGACGGCCCCCTGTACGCGGCACTGGACAACGTGTACTTCGCGACGCTGCCCGCGGCGAGCAGCACCATCTACCGCTGGGGTCAGTACGAGGAGTGGTTCGGGGCCGCCGGCTTCGTGGAGGCGGAACGGCTGCCGGGTCTCAGGTGGACCCCGCACGGCGTGATCAGCGCGGTCAAGTGACCAGCCCGAGGGAGCCGGAGCTCCCGGCGCCGCTCACCGTGCCCGAGGGTCCCGGTGCGACCTGCCCTGTCGGTCCCCACATGACGGACCCGGACCTGCTCGCAGACCCGTTCGGCGGCTACGGCAGGCTGCGCGAGCAGAGTCCGGTCGTCCGGGGCCGTTTCGTGGACGGCACCCCCGTGTGGTTCGTGACGCGCTTCGCCGACGTCCGCGCGGTGCTGCGCGACCCGCGCTTCGTCAACACCCCCTCGAACGTGCCGGGGGAGGAGGGGGCAGACCCCCGCCACAGCATGATGGACCTGCTCGAGGTCCCGGAGGCCTTGCGGGTCTATCTGCTCGGCTCGGTCCTGGACAGCGATCCGCCGGACCACTCCCGGCTGCGGCGCCTGGTGACCCGGGCGTTCACGGCCCGCCGGATTCTCGGTCTGCGGCCGGAGATCGAGCGGATCGCGGACCGGCTGCTCACCGAATTGCCGGACCGGGAGCAGAACGGGTCGGTCGACCTGCTGGAGCATTTCTCGTATCCGCTGTCCATCACCGTGATCGGCGAGCTGGTCGGTATCCCGCCGGATGATCTCGACCGGTGGCGCGAATGGGGCGGGGACCTGGTGTCGATGCGGCCGGAACGGCTGCGGCACTCCTTCCCGGTGATGGTCGACTATTGCCACGACCTGGTGGCGGAGCGGCGTCGCGCGCTGGGGGAAGATCTGCTCAGCGAGCTGATCCGGGCCCAGGACGACGACGGGGAGAGGCTCACCGACGTCGAGATGGTCACCATGGTCATCACTCTGGTACTGGCCGGGCACGAGACGAGCGCTCACCTGATCGGAAACGGCACCGCCGCGTTGCTGCACCACCGCGACCAGCTGGAGTTGCTCCGCGACGATCCTTCGCTGCTGCCGCGCGCGGTCCACGAGCTGATGCGGTGGTGCGGTTCGGTGCAGGTGGCGCGGCTCCGCTACGCGGCCGAGGACCTGTGGATCTCGGGCACGGCCATCGCGCGGGGCGACGCCGTCCAACCGGTCCTGGTCTCAGCCAACTTCGACCCGCGCCACTATCCGAATCCGGACCGACTGGACATCAGCCGGCAGCCGGACGGACAGGCCGAGAACCATGTCGGATTCGGCCACGGCATCCACTATTGCCTGGGAGCGACCCTGGCCCGGCAGGAGGCTGAGGCGGCGTTCGGCATGCTGCTGAAGCACTATCCGGACGTTGCGGCCGCCGACGACGGCAGGCCGGACCGCTCGATGCTGCCGGGCAGTTGGCGCCTGAACACGCTACGGCTACGGCTGCGCCCCTGAACGCCCTGTGGGGCGGGGGGGCCCGAGGGCCCGCCGCCCCACAGAAGGGAGAGTACGGTGAAGTGGGAGGTCAGCGCGCCACGGCGATCGCCTGGACCGGACAGGCCAGGGCCGCCTGGTCCACCTGCTGGTGCGTGGCGTCGCCCGCCTCTCGCGGAAGCACCTGCGCGTATCCGTCCTCGTCCTGCGTGAACCGCCCGGGTGCTGTCAGGACACACTGCCCGGATCCGATGCACACGGAATGATCGATGCTGATCTGCATGACGGGAGTCTCCAGCGATCGGGCCGACGGGTCCACGGGACCGTCACCGGCCGAGTTCATGTGCGGCGGCCCGGTCGAGCGCGGAGAGTATCCACTCGTCGAACTCACGGTCCGCCTTGGACGCGGCCTCACGCCAGACCCCCATCCGGTCGCCGGACGCGCTGATGCGCGGCAGCCGGGTCCGCTCCGGAGTGGCTACCGCCCGTTTCCCCCGGCGGCTCTCCCTGAGGTTGATCCGCAGCTGGTTGCGGGACCAGCGGTGCTGTTCCGAGCGGTCCAGCCACGCGTCCGCCTCCGCCGGTGGGAGGGAGGCGACCTCCGCGTGGTGGCCGAAGCTGAGGGACTCGCGGCGCCGCCAGAACTCGAAGCGCCGGGTCACCCAGGCGTAGTTGCGCAAGGTCTGGTAGTCGAGACCGGCGGCCTCGACTCCGGCCTGGTAGCGATCCGCATACCGCTCCTGCCCGTAGACCAGCCAGTCCCCCAGGCACCAGGCCGAGGAGTCCGCGATCTGGAAGAGGTGCTGGCCGGCCCGCTCCCACCGGTCGTATCTGAGAACCACAGGGAGTTGGAGACCGACCCGCGTGGTCAGGATCCGCTCCTGCCGCTGCGGGCGGGGACGGACGACTCCGCCCCCCGGGCTGCGCCGCACCGTTAATTCTCTGTCCGTCCGGTCGCCGTTATCCGTGTGCCGCATGCGTTACCCCTCGTGTTGAGGTACTGCCAAATCTCCCACAGCCCGGCGGCAGGAAAGATTGACGCCGCCTTCTCGAAAACGGTAGGACAACTGCCTCGCCATCGTCAACGATCAATTTAAGTCCAATAATGTCACCGAGGGAAAATGACGACCAGAATCCATCAACATCGCGCCAGAAGATTCACCGGAAGTCGGCCACCGGGCGGACCGGCGGAGTCGACCACGCGGCGGGAGGGGCGAGGGCGGCCTCGACACCGTCGAGGATCAGGCCGAGGCCGGCCCGGAACGCGTCCCGGGCCTCCCTCTCCAGATACGACACGGCGCCATCGGACTCGTGCGCGACGGGTGCGGCCGCCACGGCCTCCATCGCGGCGAGGGCCGGAAAACGCCGGGCGAAGTCCGGCGCAGCCTCCGCGAGCAACGCGGAGCGAGCCTCCCACCACGCCTCGTCGGAGACCCCCGTGGCCGGTGCCGCCTGCCGGTGCTCCGCCGCGATCCGGGCCGTCCCGCGAACGAACTGGAACAGGACGGAGACGACGCGGCGCGTCCTCGGGGAATCCATCCCTACACCTTGAAGAATCTCCACCAGCGCCTCCAGTTGAGCATAGGCGCCCGGCCCGAGAACCGGTCTGGCCTGGGACACCTGAAGGACCCATGGGTGACGGAGACAGCACGCCCAGGTGTCCTCCGCCCAGGCGACGACCGCGGGCCGCCACCCCTCCCCCACCTCGTACGAGCCGGGGACCTCGGCCAGCACACGGTCATGCATGAGATCGATCAGCTCGCCCTTGCCCGGCACATGGGTGTAGAGCGCCATCGCCGTGCGCCCCAGCCTGCGCCCCACCGCCCTCATCGAGAGTGCGGCCATCCCCCGCTCGTCGGCGACCGCGATGCCCGCCGCCACGATCGTGTCGACATCGAGCCTGTCCCTGGATCCCGGCGGCTCGCCGGCCCCGCCGGATGGGGGCGGGCGCCAGAGCAGGCCCATCGTCCGGCGAGCATCGCCCTGTCCGGAAAACACAACCATCTTGCAACTCCTTACTCCATAAAGTAACCTCCACGACGCATCTCTTTACGATGTAAAGATATCAGGTGGGGTCGGCCCGTCGAGAGGGCCGACGTTCATGGAAGGTCTTTTCGATGGCAGAGCTCCCCGTATCGTTCATCCAGGTCACCGACATCGCTCGGGTGACTCCGCACATGGCCCGCGTCACGTTCGAGGCCGACCGGCTCGACGCCTCCGTCGGCACGTCGCCGGACCAGCAGGTCAAGCTCTGCTTCCCGCTGCCCGGCCAGGACCGGCCCGTCCTGCCCGAGGAGAGCGACGACGCGACCAGCTGGTACTACGCGTTTCTCGCCATTCCGGAGGACGAGCGGCCGACGATGCGTAGCTTCACGGTGCGGCGGCGCCACCCGGACAGCAACGCTCTGGAGATCGACTTCGTCCTCCACGGCGAGACCGGCCCCGCCACCCGGTGGGCGGGCTCCGCCCGGGTCGGCGACCAGCTCGGCATGGTGGGGCCCTCCGCGGTCTACTCCCGGCCGGTCTCGCTCACGGACTCGATCGCGAGCTCCGACTGGCTGCTGCTGGCCGGTGACGAGACGGCGCTGCCCGCCGTCGGCACGCTCCTGGAGGCCCTGCCCGATGGGGCACGCGCCGTCGCCTACCTGGAGGTCGCCGACGCGGCCGAACACCAGAGCTTCGAGACGGCCGGGGACGTCACGGTCCACTGGCTTCACCGGGACGGAGCCGCCGCCGGCCAGAGCGAGGTGTTGGTCGACGCCGTGCGCGAGGCCACCTTCCTTCCCGGCCGCCCCTTCGCCTGGCTGGCGGGCGAGTCCGGCACCGTGCGCAGCCTCCGACGCCACCTCGTGAACGAGCGGCAGCTGGACAAGCGGGCGATCGACTTCAGCGGCTACTGGCGGTTCAAGCTCACCCAGGACGACGCGCCGACCACCGAGGACATGGCCGAGGCGCAGGAGCGGCTCGCCGAGGCCGGCCAGGAGTGACCCGGAACGAGGGGGCAGGCCGCCCGGCCCCTTCCCCCATCCGACCCGACAGCCGGAACGCACCAGAGAGGGACCTCATGATTACCGTGCGAGGCCTCGCCAGACAGTTCACCGTGCGCGGTCGGACCGTCGACGCCGTGAAGGGCATCGACTTCGACGTCGCCGCCGGCGAACTCGTCGGCTTCCTCGGCCCGAACGGAGCCGGCAAGACCACGACCCTGCGCATGCTCACCACTCTGCTGCGCCCGACCGGGGGGACGGCCACCGTCGGCGGCTGCGACCTCCTGACGGACCCCCAGGGCGTCCGCCGCAGAATCGGATACGTGGCCCAGGGCGGCTCGACCTGGCCGGATTCCCGGGTGGCCGAGGAGATCGAACTGCAGGCCAGGCTGTACGGGCTCTCGCGGGCGGATGCCCGGCGGCGCGGCACGTTGCTGGCCGAACAGCTCGATCTGGCCGGCCTCGACCAGCGGCCCGCCAAGACCCTCTCCGGCGGTCAGCGGCGTCGGTTGGACATCGCCCTGGGGCTGGTGCACGACCCCGCGCTGGTCTTCCTCGACGAGCCCACCTCCGGTCTCGATCCGCAGAGCCGGGCCAATCTCTGGGAGCATGTCCGGCGCATGCGCGCGGAACAGGGAATGACCGTCTTCCTCACCACGCACTACCTGGACGAGGCGGACAGCCTGTGCGACCGGATCCTGGTGACGGACCACGGCACGATCGTCGCCGAGGGCACGCCGGACGAGCTCAAGGCACGGGTGACGGGGGATGCCGTCGCCGTCGACGTCGCCGACCGTGCGGCCGAGGCCGCCGAGCTGGCTGAACAGCTGCCCGGCGCCGAAGAGGTGACCGTCGCGCAGGACACGGTGCGCTTCCGGGTTCCGCGCGGGGACTCCGCGCTGCCGGAGCTGCTGCGCGCCCTGGACGGCCGCGGCATCCTCATGACCTCCGTCCAGATCAACCGCCCCACCCTCGACGACGTGTTCCTCAGTCTCACCGGCCGCTCGCTGCGCGACAGCGAGGCCGCACCACCGGCCATGGAGGCCACTCATGCTGCGTGACACCGGCCTGATCTTCACCAGGGACATGCGGCTGGCGCTGCGCAGCCCCACCTGGCTGCTCATCGGGATCATGCAGCCCCTGCTGTACCTGTTCCTCTTCGGGCCGCTCATGGTGACGGTGGTCGACAACACCCCGGGCTTCCCCTCCGACGACGCCTGGACCGTTCTCACCCCGGCGCTGATCGTGCAGACCGCCCTGTTCAGCGGCTCCTTCGCGGGAGTCGGGCTGCTGACGGAGTACCGCGTCGGCGTGGTCGACCGCTTTCGGGGCACCCCTGCCAGCCGATCGGCGCTGCTGTTCGGCAAGGTGCTGGCGCAGGCAGTCCAGGCGGTGGCGCAATCGACGCTGATCGTCGTGGTGACCCTGCTCGTCTTCGACCTGGACGCGCCGCTGTCCGGCATGCTGCTCAGCCTGGCCATCGCGGCGGTGCTGGCCATCTCCCTGTCCTCGGGGTCGTACGCGCTGGCCCTGATCCTCAAGAGCGAGGCCGCGTTCCCCTCGTTGATGAACATGGTGCTCCTGCCGCTGCTCCTGCTCTCCGGCGTCCTCCTTCCGGTCACCCGGGAACTGGCGCCGGGATGGCTCTACGCGCTGGCCAGAATCAACCCCCTGACCCATGTGGTGGACGCAGGACGGGCCGCCTTCCGTGGAGACTTGAGTTCCACCGGACTGCTGACGGGATGCCTCGTCCTCGTGGTCATGGCCGCGCTGGCACTGGTCTGGGGCACACGCACCTTCCAAAAGGAGAACGCTTGACCCGCCGGGGGCCGGACGCCCGCCCGGCCCCCGGCCCGACCACCACCCGCGGCTCCCGATGAGCCCGGTCCCGTCCCCGTAGTATCCGAGGAGCACATGTGAGTACCGAGTTCATCACGGTGACCGGTGCGAGGGAGAACAACCTCAAGAACGTCACCGTGGACATCCCGAAGGGGAAGTTGACGGTCTTCACCGGTGTCTCCGGCTCGGGCAAGTCCTCCCTGGTCTTCGACACCATCGCCGCCGAGGCGCAACGGCAGCTGAACGAGACGTTCACGGCCTTCGTCCGCACCTTCCTGCCCGACCAGGGGCGCCCGGACATGGACTCCATCGCGAACATCTCCGCAGCGGTGGTGATCGACCAGAAGCGCCTGGGAGGCAACCCGCGCTCCACCGTGGGCACGGTCACCGACGTCAACCCGCTGCTGCGCCTGCTGTTCTCACGAGCGGCAGCCCCGGGGGGACTGCGCCCGAGCGCGTACTCCTTCAACGACCCCCAGGGCATGTGCCCGGACTGCGAGGGACTGGGCACACGCGTGGAGCTCGATCTCGACGCCTTCCTCGATCCGGCCAAGTCGCTCAACGAGGGCGCGCTGCTCCACCCGGACTTCTCCACCGACACCTGGTACTGGCTGAGTTATGCCGAGTCGGGGCTCTACCCCGCCGACCGCCCCCTGGCCGACTTCACGGCGGAGGAGTGGCAGCTGCTGCTCCGCGGCGAGCTCCCGGAAAAGCTCCGCCTGGAGTGGCAGGGCAACACGCTGAACATCGCCTACGAGGGGCTGGTGGACAAGTTCACCCGGCTGTACATCAAGAAGGAGGACATGTCCGAGCGCAGCCGTCGCGTGTTCGAGCGGTTCGTCCACTCCGCCCCCTGCCGCGCCTGCGACGGCTCGCGCCTGGCCCCCGCCGTCCGCGCCTCCCGCATCGCCGGCTGTCACATCGGCGAACTCGCGACGATGGAGGCGCGGCGCCTGGCAGCGTTCCTGGCGGAGCTGGAGCTGCCTCAGGTGAAGCCCGTCCTGGACGATCTGATCACCCGGCTGCGCCACCTCGACGACATCGGGCTCGGCTATCTGAGCCTCGACCGGCAGACCCGTACGCTCTCGGGCGGCGAGTCCCAGCGGATCAAGATGGTCCGCCACCTGGCCAGCGACCTCACCGGGATGCTCTACGTCTTCGACGAACCGAGCGTAGGACTGCACGCCCGTGACGTGCACCGGCTGAAGAGGCTTCTCGTCGAACTGCGGGACAAGGGCAACACCGTGCTGGTGGTCGAGCACGATCCCGACGTCATGGCCATCGCCGACCACGTGGTGGACATGGGCCCGAAGGCGGGAGCGCTCGGCGGCGAAGTGGTCTTCGAGGGAACCTTCGCCGGCCTGGCGGAATCGGGCACGCTCACCGGCCGTCATCTGCGAAGCCGTGTGCCCCTGCGGGCCGTCCCCCGGCGGCCCTCCGGAAAGCTCACCGTGTCCGGTGCGAACGGCCACAACCTCAAGGACGTCTCGGTGGACTTTCCCACCGGAGTGCTGACCGTGATCACCGGTGTCGCCGGGTCGGGCAAGAGCTCACTGGTCAACGACGAGTTCCTGAGCCGCTGTCCGGACGCGATCGTGATCGATCAGACCGCCGTGACCGCAAACCGGCGATCGAACAGCGCCACCTACACAGGCCTGATGGACCCGATCCGCAAGATGTTCGCCAAGGCCAACGGGGTCAGCGCCTCGCTTTTCAGCGCCAACTCCAAGGGCGCCTGCCCGAACTGCCAGGGCCTGGGAATGATCTACACCGATCTCGCCTTCCTGGAGACGCTGAAGTCGGTCTGCGAGGTCTGCCACGGGCGACGGTTCACCGAGGAGGTGCTGGAGAAGCGTCTGCGGGGCCGCTCGATCAGTGATGTGCTGGAGATGACGGCGGCCGAGGCCGTCGAGTTCTTCACTGAGCCCAAACTGCGGCGGATCCTGCTCGCGCTGAACGAGGTCGGCCTGGAATACCTCCGCCTCGGGCAGCCTCTGAGCACGCTGTCCGGCGGCGAGTGCCAGCGTCTCAAGCTCGCGACGGACCTGCACCGAACGGGCGGCGTCTACGTACTGGACGAGCCCACCACTGGGCTCCACATGTCCGACACCCAGCGTCTTCTCGGCATCATGCAGCGCCTGGTCACCCAGGGCAACACCGTGCTGGTCATCGAGCACAACCTAGATGTGGTCAAGAGCGCCGACTGGATCATCGACCTCGGCCCCGAGGCGGGCAGCGGGGGCGGACAGGTCCTGTTCGAGGGAACGCCCGCGGAGCTGGTGAAGTCCGGCGCGTCCCACACGGCCGAATATCTCCGCCGGGACCTAGCCGTCGGCTGACCCGGTCCGGGCGCGCGGCCGTAAAGGGCGTGGCCGCTGGGGCGCGTACCGGGGGCGCGGAGGCACTGTTTCCACTCGGCGGTGGCAGGCATGCAGCTTGAGGCTTCAGCTCAACCAGGGACTCCACCGCCCCAGAGTTGTCCAAGTTGCCAACCCTCGACTCCACCAACGTCCGTCGAGGCAAACCGGACTATCCACATGCGGCGCGGGCCGAGGATGCGATTCCGCGGCATCCAGGACGGAAGCGCGGGACTCCTACCGCACCACTTGCTGCTCGCCGTTGCCTCCGAGAAAGAGCCCTCGACACCGCAGGCCCCGGCACCCAGGAGCGTCGACGACAGCAACGCCTGCCGGAACACGAATCCGGCAGGCGTTGCGCTCCTCGGGGCCCGAGGAAGAAGGGGAACGGGACAGGTCAGTGACCGGCGACCGTCCCGGACAGTTCGTTGGTGCCCTTCGGCAGGGTGACGAACGCCTGCTTCTCGCCCGACTCCAGGTCGAAGGAGTGCAGTTGACGCTTGCCCGGGTCGGAGACGTACGCCGTGTGGTCCCGGACGAACAGGGTGGGCCTGGGCTGCTGCCAGTCCAGGGGCTCGGTCCAGTCGCCGACCGCTTCGATCTTCTTCTCGACCTTTCCGGTCTCCGGGTCGATGACGTGGAGGATGCCGTTGGTGCCGAGCACGAGGGCTTCGCCGTGCGGGCCGCGGGCGAGGGAACGGAAGGAGTAGCTGGTGCCGAGGTCGACCAGCTTCATCTTCGCCGTACGGGTGTCGATCAGGGATATGCGGGTGGGACGTTCCAGTTCGGCGTCGGGGTCGGTCTTGTAGTCGCCGAGGAGGATCGGGGAGACGTCGCTGCCTGCCTGGTTGCCGGTGCGGGCGTAGTCGCCGGGGGCGTCGACCTTGGTGAACTTGCCGTCCTTGTAGAGCAGGACGCCGTCCTCGCAGCCGAAGCCGACCGCCTCGTCCTGGGCGGCGGCCTCGCCGTGCACTCCGGGGCAGTCCTCGGAACGCGCGATCTCCTTGTTGTCCTTGTCCAGGACGAGGGCTCCGGTGCGCTTCTCCTCGGTGCCGAGGGTGGTGACGAGTTCTCCGCCGGCCAGTTCGATGGCGACACCGTGGTGGGGCTTCGCGGACGTGTAGGTGCGGCCGTCCGGCTTCTTCCCGTCGGACAGGCCGGCGGGGTCGAAGACGTTCACCTCTCCCGTGCCGTCGGTGAACAGGACCGTCTTGCCGCCGTGCCGGACGACGTGCCCCGGCTTGGAACCCTTGAACTCGGCGTCGGTGAACTCCTGTCGGGTGGCGTCGAACACGCGGAAGCCGGAGTCCGTGGAGACGACGACGTGCTCCTTGTCGCCCGCCGGGTTGACCCGGTTGAAGCCGGGCAGTTCGATCGTCTTCGCGAGCTTCAGGGTCTCGCCGTCGAGGACGTACAGTCCCCCGTCGTACGAGGCGACGATCGGGTTCCCGACCGCCGCGGCCTCGCTGCTCTTCTGCTTCTTGGGCTCTGCGCCGGCAGGGGTGTCGTCGTTGCCGTTGCCGCCGCAGGCGGTCAGCGCCATCGACGCCGCCACGACCAGCGCCGTGCCCGTGAACACTCTGGCGCGCGTGGGCTTGTTCATGATCGGTGTTTCCTCTCCGGCCCTCAGGCGCAGGTTTGTGGGGTGGAGCGGCCGGCGTTCGAGGTGCCGTGCCGCGGGGAAGCTCGTTCAGTCGCCGGTGAGGCCCTCGGCCATGGCCGAGGTGTTGGCGCGCATCATCTCCAGGTAGGTGCCGGCGCCCTTGCCCTTCTCGGTCAGCGACTCGGAGTAGAGCGAGACGACGTCCACGTCGCCGCCCATCTCCTGGCGCAGGACCTCGGCGAGCCGGGTGGGCTGGGAGGAGTCGGCGAAGACGGTGCGCACCTTGGCTTTCTCCATGGCCTGGGTGAGAGAGCGCAGGTCGGAGGAGCTGGGCGAGGCGAGCGTGGTGCCGCTGGGGATGACCGCGCCGATGACGCGGAAGCCGAAGCGGTCGGCGAGGTAGCCGAAGACGTGGTGGTTGGTCACCAGGACACGCCGGTCCTCGGGGATGGCGGCGAAGGACTTCTCCATCCATCCCGTGAGGTCGGCGAGTTGTCCGTCGTACCGCTCGGCGTTCTCCCGGACCTTCTTCTCGTCGACGCCCTCCACGTGCTCGGCGACCTGGTCGGCGATCAGACCGGCGGCCTCGCGTACGCGGTCGGGGTCGGTCCAGAAGTGCGGATCGGGCTTGCCGGCGTCCTCTTCGGGGCCGCCGTCCTGTCCGGCGTGGAAGGTGAGGGGGTCGGCCGCCTCACCCGCGGCGAAGGTGGCCACTCCGGACTCGCGGGCCGCCTCCACGTGCCGCAGCACGTTCTCCTCCAGGCCGAGCCCGTTGTAGACGACCAGGTCCGCGTTCTCCAACTCAGCTGCCTGCACGGCCGAGAGGCCGAAGGAGTGCGGGTCGGCGTTGGGCTTCATCAGGACACTGACGCCTGCCTCGTCCCCGACGATCTCCCGGGTGATGTCGCCGAGGATGTTGGTGGTCACCACGACCCGGGGCCGTTCGTCTCCGCCGCCCGCGCAGCCGGTAGCCGCACCGGTGAGGGCGAGGAAGCCGACCAGGGAGGCCAGCAGGGAGCGCATCCGTGGAGCGCCCATGAGCGCGCTCATCGGCCCGTCTCCACCATCAGGGACGGCCGTACGTCGACGTCGAACGTACGGGCCACGCGGAGATCGTCGTTGTAGTCGATCTCGTACACGCGCTTGCCCTCGGGGTCGTTGAGGTAGGCCCGGCTGCGGTCCACCTCGATCACCGGGGCCGCGCCGCCGCCCGCACCGGCTTCAGGCAGTTCCTTCAGCAGGGGATCGGTCGCGCCGGTCTCCTTGCCGGTGGGTATGTCGTAGCCGTGCAGGGCCCCGTCGGTCTCCAGGACGACCAGCGGTGAGCCTTCGCCGGCCGTGTTGGCGGCGACCACGGGGCCGGTCTTCACCCGGGTCCAGGCGCCCTCGCCGGCATCCAGGACCCAGACGGCGTCCTTGCCGGCGGGTGCCGTGAGGGTGCTGCTGCCCGGGCGGTGCCGGAACTCCACGGCCCGCTCGGCCTTCGGCACGTCCTCGCCGTACGGAATCATCTCCGCCGTGAAGGCGCCGTCGTCCTCGTGGACGAGCAGGGCGCCGTCGGCGCAGCCGAGGACGACCCCGCGCCGGGTGACCGCGTCACCCCGGGGCTGCTCGCACTCCGCCTCCGGAGCGGCGACGCGCTTGCCGGAACGGTCCAGCACGGAGACCTTCGCCGGAGCCCCGCTCTCGGCGGTGAGCGTCACCAGGTGTTCCGCGTACGGCACGACGGCGCCGACGAACGTTCCGGGCAGCGGGGACGGCGTGCCCAGGGCGCCCTTCTCCAGGTCCGCCCGGCGATACACGCTCGCCTTCCCGTCCGTCGCCGACGTGGCCACGGTCACGCCCGCGTCGCTGCGGATGCTCGTACCGGTGCCGGCCGGAAGTTCGCCCACCTCCTTGATCTTCGCGCGGTAGTAGTGGACGTGGTCGCCGTGGTCCACCATCCACGCGCCGCTGTCGAGCACCCGTATGCCGTCCGGGCCGTGGAAGTATCCGAAACGGCCGTCCGTGGTGAGTGCGGTGGCGCCGGGGCTGCGGGCGATGTCGTGCACCTTGCCGGTGATCAGGTCCAGCACGCGGGTCTCACCGCTCCCGGGGTCGCCGAGCAGAAGTCTGGACTGCTGCTCGGCCGCCTCGGTGGCGCCTTCGACATAGCCGTGCGGAGTGGGGGACGAAGCAGACGCACCGGAACCGGACTTGGCCTCGTCCCCGCCCCCGCATCCGGCGGTCAGGAGGATCACGGCCGCGAGGGCCGGAGCCAGTGATGTGACGTTTTTTCGGACGAGCAAGGGGATCGCCTCAGGTTTCTCTCGGTCAGGACGTGGGGGAGGTCGCGGCCGGGGCGACCGCCGGTTCGGCAGGACCGGTGCGGCGCGCGGGGCGGCGGTGCCGAAGTCCGGATGCCAGGTGGGACAGGAAGAAGAGAGCGACAGCGAGGGCCGAGACGGTAGCTCCGGCCGCGGTGCGCAGATGCCAGGACAGGAGCAGGCCGCCGAAGGTGGCGGCGGCGCCGAGGAGCGCTGCCAGGGCCATGACGCCGCTCACGCTGCGCGCCCAGGGCAGGGCCGCTGCGGGCGGGGCGATGAGCAGACCGAGAACGAGCAGCGTGCCCACGATGTGGAAGGAGGCCACGATGGCCAGAGCCAGCAGGCCGAGCAGTACGGCATGGGCGAGCCGGGGACGCAGCCCGAGTGTCCGGGCCTTGCGGTCGTCGAACGCGAGAGCCAGGAAAGCCCGGTGGCCGAGCACCGAGACGGCCAGCGCCAGCAGCAGGGCTACTCCGAGGAGGAACAGATCGCTCTCCCGCACGGCGAGGACGTCTCCGAACAGGAAGCCGGTGAGGTCCACCGCGAAGGACTGCGAGCGCGACACGATGATGACGCCGAGCGACAGCATGCCCACGAACAGCAGGCCGATGCCGGTGTCCTGGGACAGTCGCGGAGTCCGCCCGAGGGCCGTGACGCCCGCCGCCATCACGGCCGCGCTCACCACCGCCCCCACCAGCAGGTTGCCTCCCAGCAGGGAGGCGACCGCGACGCCGGGCAGCAACCCGTGCGACATGGCGTCACCGAGGAAGGCCATCCCGCGGAGCACCACCCACGTTCCCGCGAGGGCGCATATCGCCGACACCAGGATCCCGGCCCACAGGGCCCTCTGCACAAAGGCCACCTCGAAAGGGGCCGTCAACCACTCCATACGCGGACCATATAATGACAACCATGTTCAACAACAACCCCTCACTCCCGTCGGCCGTCGATCTACGGAATGAGCGCGTCCGGTTCCAGCGGCTGAGCGCCGGCTACCCCGGCCGCCCCGTACTCCACCAACTCAGCGCCGTAATACCGTCGTTGGCGATGACCGCCCTGGTCGGACCCAACGGAAGCGGCAAGTCGACGCTGCTGGGCGTCCTGGCCGGAGTGATCACCGCCACATCCGGAGAACTGCGGTACGCGGAGGGCTCCCCACCGGCCTTCGTCCCGCAGCGCGGTGCCGTCGGCGACACCCTCCCCCTCACGGCGCGGCAGACGGTGGAGATGGGCCGCTGGGGACAGCGGGGCCTGTGGCGGCGGCTGACCCGCACGGGCCGGACCGCGGTCGACTCCGCCATGGAGAGGCTGGGGGTCGCCGACCTCGGCGCCCGCCAGCTCGGCGAGCTGTCGGGCGGCCAGCGTCAGCGCGTGCTGATCGCGCAGGGCCTCGCCCAGCAGTCCGACCTGCTTCTCCTGGACGAGCCGACCACCGGGCTCGACCCCGAGGCGCGGGAGCGGATCACGGCCCTGCTGACGGACCTGGTCGCCGACGGCACCACCGTCGTCCAGGCCACCCACGACCTGGAGGCCGCCCGCTCGGCCGACGCCTGCCTGCTCCTGGCCGACGGACGACTGATCGGGCAGGGATCACCGGAGGAAGTGCTCACCCCGGAGGCACTGGCCCGGATCTGGCAGCCGGTGTGAAGCACGAAGCGCTCGCAGAGCCTGTGCAATGACCGAGGCGGGGTGAGCGGATCGCCGGTCGCCCCCCTTACGGACCGGGGAATCTCCCCCGGTCCGTCCCGCACGCAAACAGCACAGCCGCAGACGCCCGCCCCTGGGTCACGGCGAGTGAGGCGAACCAGTAACGCCTCAGCGGGCGTCGCTGCTGCGCACCGTGAGGATGCGTACCGCGCGATCTCCCGTGTGAGTCTCGCGGCCGTGCCAGCAGCGGTAATTGTCCAGGACGAGGATCTCCCCCTCGTCGAGCCGGAATCGCGGGAGCGTCTCCTCCAGCGCATGGACGGCTTCCTCCAGACGGGCGAGCATCCGCCGGGTGTGGTCCGCGCCGGGGTCCCGGTGCAGAGGGGCCACCCCGTCGCCGCGCCGGACGATACGCCGACCGGCGCGGGTGTACTCGACATGCCTGCCCACAAAGGGGGTTGCGGGCATACCACGCAGTCCGGACCACGCGCCGTACAGGTCGACGTCCCCCCGGGTCAGGAAGTCCCACAGTTCAGGATCGGCCGTCGCGCAGTGGTCCACGAAGCGATAGGCGTCGGCCACGAAGGAGTCGCCGCCGGAGTCGGACTGCCGGATGCACTGGATGAGGACATAGTCCTCATCCGGATCACGTCGGCGATGCTCGACGCCCCCTACGTTGACGACGAAGTCGAAGCTGTCCGCATGGAGGTGGACGAAGTTCGAGCCGTCGGACGCCCGCAGCCGGTGAGGGAACACCTGCTGCAGCCGCTCCCCCAGGACGGCTGCGGCGGCGAGGACCAGGCCGTCACCGGTGGGCTCGACGCCTGTCAGGACGACAGCGCCGTCAGCGGCGAGCGGGTGAGCGGCCTCCAGCCTGTCCGTGACGTGGATCCGGGCCGGCACGACGCCGGGAGCAGGCAGCTGTGCGGTGGGCATGAAGCTGGGTCCCTTCGACTGTTCGGGAACGGCCGGCCGGGCAACGGCCGCGAGGAAGTCCACGTGCCCGAGGGCGTCCGCGCAACCGGGCCCCGTCGGGGCATGCCTCCGGGAACCGCCCTCAGCCGACGGTCCGACCACCATGACTGACGGCGTTCGGGAAACTGAGGGTCCGATAGATTGCGACACCCCCGGCCAGATCCCCGCACGCCCGGGCCACCGCTGTGGCCCGGTGCGGGTACGCGGGATCCGCGGCGTCCAGGAGCACGCCGAGCGCCGTCCCACTGTGCCCCACGGCCACGCCCAGACCACCGGCATCCCTGCAGATCTCCCGCATGGGCTCCAGCAGTCGCTTGTACCGAAGCGGCTGGTTCATGAGCGCGCTGCGCGTCGCCACCCTGCCCACCTCCGCGAGGTCGCGTGAGCGAACGGCCCCACTCAGCCGGTCCAGCAGGTCGGCGTACTCACGCCGGTCCGCCGGCGTGAACGGCTTGGGTATGCGGTTGAAGTCGACCGTGTCCACGGCCCCGCCCTCGTCGACACCGACGACCGACATGGCGGGCAACGGGCCCAGCATCGCGCGCAGTCGTACCGCTCGATGATGGAAGGCGACTATTCCCGGGTACAGGACACCATCGGTCGGTTCGATCAGCCTCAGCAGCCCCTCGATCCGCGATGGCGGCATGTCGAGCCGCAGGGCCCGCCCCACCGCCCGCGCCGTGGCGACCAGGTCGGCGGATGAACTGGCCAGCCCTTTGCCCTCCGGGATCACGCTGTTGACCGTCAGCACCCCGCCGGTCGCCCCCGGCGTCTCCTCCAGGATCAGGCAGGCCAGCCGCCTCGCCTTCTCCTTGTGCGACGGCCTGACGATGACGTCTCCCATGGCCGGGTCGCACCGGAAGGACGCCCTCGCCCACCGGGCGACAGGTAGCGTGACGAGGAAATCACCTGCCTCCTCCGGCAGTTCACCCTGAAGCAGTTCCCCGAACGTTCCGTAGGCGGTGCCCACACCCGTGTCCGCGCCCGCCTGGCCCGACAGGCAGGATCGCGGACCGACTTGGGGCAGATTCATGAGTTCCTCCGAAAGCCTTGCTGCCCCGTCATGGGGCGTAGAGGTGCCGTACGGCTCCTGTGGCGGCGACTGACGCGCACCTTACCCGCTTTTGACAATCGTTTTCATTTCCATAATGCTCTCGTCCGGGCTCACGGTCACACCGCGGCCCAGCCCAGCCGGACCTGATCGAGACAGACGGTTCATGTCCCGCTCGACCGGAAGACGGAGATGTACGAGCACATAGCTGAAGCGATCAAGAAACCCGATCTCATAGCCCTGCGGCCGGACCTGGTCTGTCTGCGGTTCGAGACCATGAAGATCTACTCGGCTCTGGGGGCGGTGCGGCACCTCCGTGAGTCGGGCACCGTCAAACCCGGTGACACCCTCATCGACAGTTCCAGCGGCATCTACGCGCAGGCCCTCGCCCTCGCCTGCCACCGCTACGGCATGAAGTGCCACATCGTGGGGTCGACCACGGTGGACCGCACGCTCAAGGCGCAGCTCGAGATTCTCGGTGCCACGCTCGAGCAGGTGCGGCCGTCCAGGAATCTCCGCCTCGACCAGGAGCTCCGGGTGCGGCGCATCGCCGAGATCCTGGAGGAGAACCCCTCGTACCACTGGATGCGGCAGTACCACGACAGCATCCACTACTACGGCTACCGCGAAGTGGCCGAAACGATCGCCGACGAGGTCCCCGCCGGACCGCTGACCCTGGTGGGCGGCGTGGGATCCGGCGCGTCGACCGGCGCCATCGCCTCGTATCTGCGCGAGGCGGGCCGAGACGTCTCCCTCGTCGGAGTCCAGCCCTTCGGCAGCGTCACGTTCGGCTCGGAGCACGTCTCGGACCCGGACATGATCATCGCCGGCATCGGCAGCGCCATCCCGTTCGAGAACGTCCGGCACGATCTGTACGACCGGATCCACTGGGTCAACTTCGACTCCGCGCTCGCAGGCGCCGTCCACCTGCTCCGCTCCAGCGGCATCTTCGCCGGCCTGTCCGCGGGCGCCGCCTACCTGACCACCCGGTGGGAGCGGTCGAAGGACGATTCCCGGACGTACGTCTTCATCGCGGCGGACACAGGTCACCGCTACGTCGACAGCGCGTACGCCAAGCACACCGAGGCGCCCGACATCGAGGACCTCGAACCGCGCGAGATCACCTCGCTCGACGAGCTCAGCCACCCCTGGTCCGCCATGGCCTGGACCGATGACTCCACTTCCGACCAGAAGAAAGCCCTCTGACATGCCCTTTCCCATGCCGCAGTCGGTCGCCGAGCTCACCGATGCCGTCCTCGCCGGGGACTACGGCCCCGACCCGAAGGACATGACCGTCACCAGCGCCTTCTGGCTCTACCACACGACACGGCTCGCCGGCGGACCGGTGACGTACCACAACCACTACCTGGTACTGCGTGTCGGCCGGTCCTTCGGCGGCTGCTCCTTCGAGGCGGGCGAACTCACCCCGGACTTCTGCGAGAACGCCTCCGGGCACCCGTTGGAGAAGTTGCTGCGCCACGAGTCCGCCCCGGTGCGCACAGCGGCGCTCGACGCCTACCTCGCACAGATACAGCCGCACCGGGAAGCCCCGGAGCCGGAGGCCGTCCCGCTGCCGGTGGGGACCCCCGAAGTGCGGGCGAAGGCGCGGGACGCGTCCATCGCCGGGCTGCTCGACATCGAGGAGGGCGCCAAGGTCGCGCTCATCGGCGTCGTCAACCCGCTCGTCGCCGCGATCCGCGAGCGGGGCGGCGTCTGCCTGCCCTGCGACCTCAACCTGCGAACCACCCAGTGGGGAGAGCCGGTCGCGGACGACATGACCGAGGTCCTCGCAGAGGCCGACGCCGTCGTCGCCACGGGGATGACTCTCTCCAACGGCACCTTCGACCTGATCCTGGAACACTGCCGCGAGCAGAAGGTGCCGCTCGTCGTGTACGCCCAGACGGGCAGCGCCGTCGCCCGCGCCTTCCTCGGCTCGGGCGTCACCGCCCTGAACGCCGAGCCCTTCCCGTTCTCACAGTTCAGCGCCGACGAGACGACGATGTACCGCTACCGCGCCGGCGGTGACCTGTGAGCGCCGGCACCTCCCGTTCGGCCGTCGCACCGGAGAAGTCCCCCGGGATGCCCGGCGACCTGAAGATGGCGCGAGCCCTGTGGCCGGTCCTGGTGGCCTCCGCCGTCGGCCTGCTGCCGTTCACCGTCTTCAGCACGTACCTGGTGCCGATCGCCGAGGAGACCGGGAGCGGTGTCGCCGCGGTGGGCGGCCTGCGCGGCCTGGGGGGCCTCGCGGCGCTCGCCGTGGGCACGGCCCTGGCCCCGCTGATCGACCGGGTTCCCAAGTCGAAGGCGGTCGCGGTCGGTCTCGTCGTACTCGCCGTCTCCTCAGCCCTCGGCGCGAGCGGGGACTTCCTCCTGACCGCGGTGTTCTGCCTGCTGGTCGGCGCCGCTACGGCGGTGATCAACCCGGCGCTCACCGCTGCCGCCGCCGACCGGTTCGGCGACGGCAGGTCCGCCGCCCGTGCGGCCACCCTCGTCACGTCGACGACCTCGATGGCGGCGATGCTCGCCGCGCCCCTGATCGCTCTGCCGGCCCTGCTGCGGGGATGGGAGGGCGACCTGCTCGCCGTCGCCGTCGTCTCGCTGCTGCTCGCCGCGGTCTTCCTCGTACGCGGGAGGAAGGGCGAGGACGCGGTGGTCGAGGGCGGCCCGCGCACGGGCTACTTCGCCTCGTTCAAGGCCCTGGCCCAGGTCCGCGGCTCGGTACCGCTGCTGGCCATCTCCTTCCTGCGCACCGCGGTCTTCATGGGTTACCTCGCCTACCTCGCGGTCTACTACGACGACCGGTTCCACCTCGACCCCGCCCTGTTCTCGCTGGTGTGGACACTCAGCGGCGCCTCGTTCTTCGTCAGCAACCTGCTCACGGGCCGCATCACCAACGCCGAGAAATCCACCGTGGGTACCGAACGGCTTTTGCTCGTCGGACTGTTGGCGGCCCTGGTCACCGCAACCGGTTTCTGGTTCACGACCTGGCTGCCGCTCGCCCTGGCCTTCACCTCGCTGCACGCCGCGAGCCACGCGGTCGTCGCCGCCTGCGCCGTCAGTCTGCTGGTCAGGCGCTGCGGATCGATGCGGGGTTCCGCGCTGAGCCTCAACGCGGCGGGCCAGAGCCTCGGCGTCTTCGCCGGCGCCGCCCTCGGCGGAGCGGGACTCGGGATCGCGGGGTACCCGGGGATCGCCGCCGCGTTCGGGCTGCTCGTCGCCGTGGCCGTGGTGGCCGGGCTCCTGGTGCTGCGCTCCGAGGACGAGGACGAGATGCCCGGCACCGCGTAGCCGAAGCCGACGGGGCGCCCGCTCCAAGGCCGCGGGCACCCCCGGACGCACATCCAACCTTCACCAACGTTCCGAGACCGGAAGGCCGATCCACATGTCACCGCCCGCGCCACCCGAGGCGCCGCAACGTCCCGCGCCCACCGCGGAAGAGCCGGTTCGGACCGGCTCCCGGACCGGCCTGGTGGCGATCTGCGCGAGCCTGTTCGCCGCGCTCGTCGTCTCCGTCGTCGTCGCCATCGGTCTCGGGCCCGCCGTGGTCCCCCCGGCCGAGACCGCACGCTTTCTCTGGGCCGCGCTCAGTGGCGGGCAGATCTCGGCGGACGAGGTGACGACGTACCAGATCATCTGGCAGATCCGCACCCCGCGCGTGCTGCTCGCGGCGCTCGTGGGGGCCGGGCTCAGCGCGGTCGGTGTCGCCATCCAGGCCCTGGTGCGCAACGCGCTGGCCGACCCGTTCGTTCTGGGTGTCTCCTCGGGGGCCTCCGTGGGCGCCGTCGGTGTGACGGTCATGGGCGGGCTCGCCGTGTTCGGGATCTACGCGGTCTCCGTGGGCGCCTTCCTCGGCGCGCTCGTGGCCTCGCTCCTGGTGTACGGCGCCTCGTCCACCAAGGGGGCGCTCTCGCCGCTGCGGCTCGTCCTGACCGGTGTCGCCATGTCGCTGGGCTTCCAGGCCGTCATGAGTGTCATCATCTACTTCGCGCCCAGCTCCGAGGCGACCAGCATGGTCCTGTACTGGACCATGGGCAGCTTCGGCGCCGCTTCCTGGGGTTCGCTCCCCGTGGTCGCAGCCGCCGTGCTGGTGGGTGTCCTCGTCCTGCACCGGTACGGCCGCCCGCTCGACGTCCTGGCTCTCGGTGACGAGACCGCAGCCAGTCTGGGCATCAGCCCCGACCGGCACCGCAAGTCCCTGCTCGTGCTCGTCTCCCTGGTGACGGGCGTGATGGTCGCCGTCAGCGGTTCCATCGCCTTCGTCGGCCTCGTCATGCCGCACCTCGTGCGGATGGTGGTGGGCGCGACGCACGCACGGGTGCTCGCCGTCGCACCGCTCGCCGGGGCGGTCTTCATGGTCTGGGTCGATCTCGTGTCGCGGACCCTGGTCGCCCCCCGCGAGCTGCCGCTCGGCGTCATCACCGCGCTGGTCGGCGTCCCGGTGTTCATCACCCTGATGCGCCGCAAGTCCTACATGTTCGGGGGCCGTTGAGATGAATCTCGAACTCGACGGGCTCTCGGTGGTGACCGACGGCAAGAGTCTGGTACGGGACCTCTCCCTGGACGTCGGCAGCGGTCAGGTGGTCGGCCTCGTCGGCCCCAACGGCAGCGGCAAGTCCACCGCCCTGCGGTGCGTGTACCGGGCCCTGAAACCCAGCTCCGGCACCGTGAAGGTGGACGGCCAGGAACTCTCGTCGCTGACCATGCGCCGCAGCGCCCAGCTCATCGCGGCGATGACCCAGGACGGCGCCGTCGACCTCGACTTCACCGTCGAAGAGGTGATCGCCCTCGGCCGCACACCCCACCAGCGCGGCAGCACCCCGCTCAACGGTCACGAACGGGATCTGTGCGAGCACGCCATGCGTCGGCTCGACATCCTGCACCTGGCCCGACGAGGCATCCTCACCCTCTCCGGCGGCGAGCGCCAGCGCGTCCTGCTGGCCCGCGCCCTCGTGCAGGAGCCGAAGATCCTCGTCCTCGACGAGCCGACGAACCATCTCGACGTACGCCATCAGGTGCGGCTCCTGTCCCTGCTGCGCGGCGCCGGCCTGACCGTCCTCGTCGTACTCCACGACCTGAACCTCGCGGCCGCCGCGTGCGACCGGATCGGCGTACTCAGCGAAGGCCGCCTGATCAACTCGGGTACGCCCAAGGACGTCCTCACCCCCGAACTCGTCGACGAGGTGTTCGGGGTCCGCGCCTCCGTCGTCCCGCATCCGCTGACGGGCGACCCCCAGCTGCTCTACTCACTCGATTCCTGAGGAAGACCATGAAGTTCACCAAATTCGCCATCCCCGTCGCCGCGTCCGCGCTCCTGCTCACGGGGTGTGGCGCCGAAGTCGAATCCCAGGGCAAGGGCTCCGGGAAGAGCACCGTGAAGCGCTGCGGCGAGTCCGTCGAGTACACCGTGCCGAAGCGGGCCGTCGCCTACGAGGGCGGCAGCGCCGACAAGCTGTTCAGCCTGGGCCTGGCCGACCATGTGCACGGCTACGTCATGCCGCCGGCCAACCCGCCGGTCAGCGAGTCCCCCTGGGCGAAGGACTACGCCAAGGTGAAGATGCTCAGCGACGACCTCCTCAACAAGGAGATCGTCGTGGACGCCAAGTCGGACTTCGTCGTCGCCGGCTGGAACTCGGGCTTCAGCGACCAGCGGGGCATCACCCCGGAGATCCTCGACAAGCTCGGCGTACAGAGCTTCATGCACAGTGAGAGCTGCTACAACTACCCGGGACATCCGGAGAAGTTGACGCCCTTCAAGGGCCTCTACACCGACCTCGAACGCCTCGGGCGGATCTTCCAGGTCGAAGAGAAGGCGGAGAAGGTCGTCGCCGGCCTGAAGAAGCGTGAGGCCGCCGTCGCCGAGCAGGCTCCGAAGGGCAAGCCCGTGCCCGTGTTCCTCTACGACTCCGGGACCGACCAGCCGTTCACGGCGGGCAACCAGGTGCCGCCCAACGACATCATCAAGACCGCGGGCGGGAAGAACATCTTCGACGGCCTGGAGGAGCGCTGGACCCAGGTGAACTGGGAAGCCGTCACGCAGGCCGAGCCCGAGGTCATCATGATCTTCGACTACGGCGACCAGCCCGCCGAGAAGAAGATCGAGTTCCTGAGGAAGTCGCCGCACACCAAGGAACTGCCGGCCGTGAAGAAGAACAACTTCTTCATCCTCGACTACAACGAGGGCATCAGCAGCCCGCGCAATATCGACGGCCTGGAGAAGTTCGGAAAGTACATGCGCGCATTCGAGAACTGATGGCCAGGGCTCGGTCACGGGTCCTTCCGGTGGCGGTCAGCTCTCGCTGGTGCTTGCCCCTGATGTCCCTGGTCTTCCCCTCTGAACCGGGGAGGGCCGGGCATCTTCCGCCGCGTGCCGTCAGCTGTACGCCGTGATCAGCGGGACCTCGCCGGTGAGAAGGGACGTACCAAGCTCCTGGGCCTTGTACACGAGGGGATCGTGCAGGGTCAGCGTTCGGGCGTCGCGCCAGAACCGGTCGAGGCCCGATGAGCGTGCCGTGGCACGGGCGCCGGTGAGTTCGAAGATGCGGCTGGTCGTCTCCGTCGCCGTACGGGAGGACACAACCTTGGCAGCGGAGACCGCGAGCGCGGCCCGGCCGCGTTCGGCCGGGGTCAAGGCGAGGCCGACTGTGTCCGCCTGCACGAAAGCCCTGGTCGCCTCGTCGGCCAGGAGGCGTGCCGCACGGAGGTCAGCGTCGAGGTGCCCGTACCCGGCGAGGACGTGCGGGTCGTCGACAGCGCTCTCCAGTCCGCTCGCCGGCCAGGGGCGCGAGGTTTCGCGCGTGTACTGGGCGGCCTCGGCGAGCGCGCCCTCGACGATGCCGACGAGGACCTGTGTGAGCACCGCCTGGAAGGCCAGGGAGACGAGTGACAGGCGCAGCCGGCGCGGACTCGAATCGTCCTCGTCGGCCGGGAACGTGCCCAGCACGTCACCGGGGTCGGCCCGGACGTCCTGAAGGACGATGCTCCCGCTCGCGGTCAGACGCTGCCCCAGGTTGTCCCAGTCCGACGGGTGCGAGATGCCGCCGGCTCCGCGACGGGCGACGACCACGAGCCGCGCCGCGCGATCGGCGCGGGTCGCGCTGACGAAGAGGCGGTCGGCGACGGCGCAGCCAGTGGCGAACGCGCCTCGGCCGGAGACCGAGAGCCCGTCATCGGTCTCGGTGGCGACGATCGTGTCGCGCGGGTTGCTCACGGCCGCCACGAACAACTGGTCGGCCGCGACTTCCTGCCTCAGCGAGCGGGCCAGTTCGCCGTTGTCGTAGAGCGAGGCACGCCACAGGTGCAGGTAGTGGTAGCCGAGGAGGTGTCCGATCGAGGCGTCGCCGGCGGACACGAGCCGGGTGACGGTGTGCGTCGTGCGGTGGTCGTCGGGATCGACGGCGAGCAGCCCGCTCTCGCGCAGCATCTGGATCTCGGCCAGCGGCGGCTGGTTGGCGTGCTGCCTCTCGACCGCGTCCTTCCGCAACCGCTCGGCGACGGCGCGGGCGGTGGTGACGGCGTCTGCGGGGTTCATCACGAGCCTGTCCTTTCACGCTGGGGGCTCCGGAACCGGCGGTGCACGAGCAGCAGGGCCGGGGGGATCAGCACGCACTGGGCGGCGACCGCCACCCAGAACCCGGGCAGTTGTCCGGCGGTCTCGAACCGGTAGTAGAGCCCGCCGCCGACCAGCCCGCTGAGGAAAGCGCCGATGCCTTCGGCCAGCCGCTGGTGGCTGAAGACCACGGCTGGGGAGCGTTTCGAGCGGGCGAGTGCTTCGAGGACGTTCTTCAGGAGCAGTACGGAGTTTCCCGCGCCGATGGCGAGGATGCCGACGGCGAACGCCACCTCGTTGCCACCGGTGAACGCGATCATGCCGACGGCCAGGCCCCCGAAGCCGAGCGCCATGGCTTTGGTGTAGCGCATCTGCTCGACACGGTCGGCGATGAGGGGCTGGAGCACGGCCAGCACCAGGGAGTAGCCCATCATGGCCGCGCCGTAGAACACGGTGGCGACCCGGTCCTCGGCGTAGGACGACAGGTACTGGTAGAAGTGCATGTGCAGGTAGAGCGTCAGAGCGGTCACGGCGAAGGGCAGGACGGCGAGCCCTCTCAGGGCCCGGCGCAGCGGCTCGACCACCTCGTGCTCGTCCCTGCTCTCCCGGGGCAGGAACACATGGCCGACCATCATGAGCGCGTGCAGCACGGTGGCGGCGACGAACATCCCGCCGGGTTCGTGGATGAACAGGGAACCGACCACCGGGCCGAGCGCGACACCGACGTTGCCCGTGGCGTAGCTCGCGGCCACCAGGCGCGGCCGTTCCGTCTCGCTCGCGCCATGGACGGTATAGCCTCTGACGCTCGGCGAGTAGAGAGCCGTGGCAGCCGATCGCAGGAACAGCGCCGCGATGGTCACCGCCGGCCATGCGCCGCCGACGACGAATCCGAGCGATCCGAGTGTCTGCGGGACCATCGAGATCAGAAGGCAGCGCTGGAACCCGATGCGCTCGGCGAGAGCAGCGCCCGGCACGCCGCCGGCGAACTGCACGAAGGTGGCCAGTCCGAGGACGACTCCCACCTGGCCCATGCTGAGTGACATGCGGTCACGCAGGAGGATGGCCAGATACGGGTAGACGGAGAAGCTGATCAGGTTGACGAGGAAGCCGCTGCCGAGCAGCGCTCGCTGTGTGCCGGTGAACGAGCGGACGCCGGACAGTAAGGAACCGCCCGGCGTCTCACGTCGGGTGAACGTCACGCCGTCCGTGCCTTCTTCCCTCGCATGATCAGGCGGGTGGCTCCGCCGTCGTACGGGCGGCCGTCCCAGTCACCGAAGCACTCGATCTCCTCGAAGCCGGCCTGCCGGAACATGTCGCGCAGTTCCCTGGCGCTGTAGACGTAGCAGGTGAGGGAGGAGTGCTCGGCCGTGTTGCCCCGCACCATCGTCCAGTCGGTCCGGTACCGGGTCCAGTCGTCCAGGATGGTGTCGCGCATGACGACCATGCCTCCCGGTATGTCGACGATCTTAGGAGGACCGACCCAGGACGCGTACGTCTCCTTGCTGAGCAGGTCCACGATCAGCTGTCCGTCCGGTGCCAGTGACTCGTGGGCGTTGCGCAGGACTTGGAGGTTCTCCTCGGGGTCCTCGAAGTAGCCGAAGGAGGTGTACATGTTCAGCACGACGTCGAATGCGCCCGGTGCCACGTACTCGCGCACGTCGGCCTGGACGAGCGCGGCTTCGACCTTGGCGTCCGCGCAGACGGCGGCAGCTCGTTCGAGCAGTTCGCTGTGGAGATCCACACCCGTGGTCCGGTACCCCTGAGCGGCCAGGGGCACGGTGTACACGCCGACGCCGCAGCACTGGTCGAGCACGCGGCTGCCCGCCGGGAAGGCCAGCAGCGGGGACGTGGTCACCACCTCGGCGGCCTGCCGCTCCCTCTCGGGCGAGAAGAGCACCGCAGAGAAGCCGGACCACAGGTTCAGGTCCTCGTACCAGTCCATCGTTCCCCTCCCGTCGTGCGACGCAACGCGCGTCCCTTCTACATGTCGTGCCGGGAGCGGGAGAAGTTCCCGCTGCCCGTGCGGCGGTCAGCGTGACGGGCGGACGCCCAGGCCCGGTTCATCGCCCAGGACGATACTGCGGTCGTTGAGGCCAAGTCCCCGGAACGGGGGGTCGCTGAGGTAGAGGTGGCCGTCCATGTCGATGTGGTCGGCGAGCGGAGCGAGCTGCGCGGCCTGGCTGATGGCGAGCTCGGACTCGCACATGCAGCTGAGCATGGTCCGGAGCCCGGCTTCCCGGCCGGCCTCCATGACCTTACGGGCCCCTCGGATTCCGCCGGCCTTGCACAGTTTGACGACGATGCCGTCCGCGTACGAGCGTGCGGCGAGGACACTGGCGACGTCGGTGCACCCCTCGTCGAGGAAGACCGGCAGCCGGTCCGGGAACTCCCGGTAGCGGTGGTAGTCGTCGACCGCCGTGGTGGGGAACGGCTGCTCGATGAGCTGGATGCCCAGTTGGCGCAGGCGGGGCGTGAGGGCGCGTGCGGTGTCGAGGTCCCACGCCTCGTTCGCGTCGATACGGACGGGCAGCGCCGTCACTGCCCGGATCGCCTCCAGCGCCTCCAGGTCGTCCGGCCCGCCGACCTTCACCTTGAGCGCGCCCACGTCCGGTGCCTTGCGGACCGCGCTCACGGCTTCGTCCGGGCTCGCCATGCTGATGGTGTAAACCGTCGGCCCCAGGGTTCTGGGCATCCTGAACAGCTCCCAGGTCGGCCGGCCCGCGGCCTTGCCGATCCAGTCGTGCACCGCGCCGTCCAGTGCCATCCGTGCGCCGGCCGGCGCGTCCCACTTCTCGATGCGATCGAGGACGAGCTGCGGGTTGTTCAGGTTCGGCCCGAGGATCTGCACGCCCTCGGCTGCCACAGCGTCCACGACGTCGTCGGCGGTCACTCCGCTGTACTCGGTCGGTGTGCCCTCGCCGAAGGCTGTCATCCCGTCGTACGTGAGGGTGACCATGCAGGTGTCGACGGAGTCGATCTCGCCACGGGAGCTCTTCACCGTCTCGATGAGCCGCAAGGACTCGCGGTGCACGGCGAGTTCGGTCCTGCCGGAACCATGATCCATGAGTGGGCCTCTCTCGGTCGTTCGGGTCTTCTGGAACTTGGCGGGTCTCCGTGCCGACTTGTTTGACAAGGGATACGGCACGTGACGAGTGAAGGAGACGGCGATGGAATGGTTCGAGGACGAGACGTTGTGGGTCGATTTCTCGGATGTGTTGTTCTCCGCGGGGCGTGCCGAGGAGGCCCGGGCCCGGGTCGGCTCGTCCCCGCTGCTGCGGGTGCCTGCCGGTGCCGCGGTGCTCGATCTCGGTTGCGGGCCGGGGGCGTACGCGATTCCGCTGGCCGGGAGCGGGGCCGCGGTCACCGGTGTGGACCTCAGTGCGGCACTGCTCCGACGCGCGAAGGCGGGGGCGTCGGAAGCAGGGGTGGAACTGCGGCTCGTCCGGGCGGACATGCGCGAGTTCATCGAGCCTGACCGGTTCGACCTGGCCATCAGCATGTACACCTCTTTCGGGCTCTTCGCCGATCACGACGAGAACATGCGGGTCCTGCGGAACGTGGGGGCGAGCCTCAAGCCGGGCGGTCACTTCCTGATCGACCTGTACGGGAAGGAGATCCTGGCCCGTGACGGCGGTCTGCCGCACATCTTGGAGGTCGAGGGCGGCACGATGGTCGTCCGCGGCACGATCCTCGGTGACTGGGAACGGTTCCGGGACGACTTCACCCTGGTCCGGGGCGAGCGGGCCCGGACGGCGTTCGTCGAGCACACCCTCTACAGCGCTTTCGAGCTCAAGACGATGCTCGTGGAGGCGGGGTTCACCGAGGTCGAGTGCTTCGGTGGCTTCGATGCCGAGCCCTTCGACAACCACGCCCGACGGCTGATCGTGAGGGGCAGCCGGGGGTCGGAGGCCGCCTAACACCGGGGGCGCGTCTCGGCGTGCACGGCTCCCGCCGCGGTGACCGCACGGTGCGTGGCGATCTCCGCGGTGGGGCCCTCGGCGAGCACGATGCCCACATAGCCACGTCCGTCCGTCAGTTGGTCGATGTTCGCTCCGACCGCCTTCGTCGGATACCAGGTGGGCTGCCCCGGGTAGCGGGAGATGTCCTCAAGACCGTGCACGGCGACGAGTTCGCCCGCCTGTGCCGGGTAGGCGAGGACGAACGCGACAGCCGGGCCTCCGGACAAGGGGGCGTCGAGCAGCCGTGGCCGGACGCCGAGTGCGAGGTCGACCAGGCCGCCGTACACGTTCACGTCGAGCGCGCGGCACATGGACTCCCCGACCAGCGCCCCGCCGATGCGGGGATTGACCTCGATCAGCCGTGGCCCGTCGGCCGTCATCGACAGTTCGATGTGGGCGAAACGGTCGGTGTATCCGAGAGCCGCGAGAACCTCCCCGAGCCACGCTTCGATCTCCCTCAGCTCGGTCGGCGGCAGCGCCACGGGGAACGCCGTCACGTCCTCCCGGAAGAAGGGCTGCGCGGACATGAGGCGGCTGGAGAGGCCCAGCAGCCTGGTCTCCCCCGCCCAGGTCACGGTCTCCGCGCTGTAGACCGGTCCGGCGAGGAACGGCTCGGCGAACAGTCCTCCGAAGAGGGAGGCGCCCTCGGCCTCCCGGTGGAAGCGGGAGAGGTCCTGGGCGTCGCGGACGAGCCATACGTTCTGGCTGCTGGTGCCTGCCGTGTCCTTGACGATGGCGGGCAGCCCGACGGTCGCGGCGAGCCGCTCCAGATCCACTGCGGCCGCCTCCTCCACCGGCATGGCTCCGAACGGGCTGAGTCCCTTGCCGTGCAGGAGGTCGCGGACGCGGGCCTTGTCGCGTACCAGCCGTATGACGGCCGGGTCGACGCCGGGCAGACCGAATTCGGCGGCGAGTTCGGCACCGGCCACGCCCCAGGTGTCCGTCGAGCTGATGAGGCCGCGAAGGTCCTCGATCGATGCGAGAGCCTTGGCAACCGCCTTTCGGTCACCGGTGTCGACCGCGACGACGTCGACGGATCCAGCCGGCAGGGTGGCGAGTTCGTGCAGGTACAGCGGCTCCACACCGGTCAGCAGCACCAGTCGCTCGCCCGACTCGTGTGCGGCGCGGGCAAGGTGGGCGAGGCCGAAGGAGAGCATCTCAAGGCAGGCGATGGTCATACCTACATGTCGGCTCCATGTCCGGGAAAGTTCCCGCTACGAGCGGATCCGAAGGCTGTTCCCGCTGTGTGAGCCGGGCTGCCGGAATCCCCCGTGATCAGCTGCGGACGGCGTCCTCGACCGCTGGTATCTCCAGGGTGGGGATGGCCGCGAGGAGACTGCGGGTGTAGGCGTGGCGGGGGCGGGTGGTGAGGTCCTCGGTACGGCCCTGCTCGACGATACGGCCGTCCTGCATGACGGCGATCCGGTCCGCCAACTGCGAGACGACGGCGAGGTCATGAGTGATGAACAGGCAACCGAGGTCGAGTCGCTCCCGCAGATCGCACAGGAGGTTGAGGACCTTCGCCTGGACGGATACGTCGAGTGCCGTGACCGGTTCGTCGCAGATGAGCAGCTGTGGCTCCAGAGCCAGCGCCCGGGCGATCGCCACCCGCTGCTGCTGTCCTCCGGACAACTGCCGGGGGCGGCGGTCCCCCACCTCCGGTTTCAGCCCGACGAGGTCGAGGAGTTCACCGACGCGCGCCGACCGGACCCGTGCGTCGCCCAGCCGGTGGATGCGCAGGGGTTCTTCGATGGCCTGCCGTACCGTCTGGCGCGCGCTGAGCGTCAGGGAAGGGTCCTGGAACACCATCTGGACCTGTCTCCGGTGCGCGCGAAGAGCGCGCCGCCCCCGGATCGCGTGTACGTCCACTTCTCCTACGCGTACCACCCCCGCATCGGGGCGGTGCAGCCCGGTCACGACGCGCGCCAGGGTCGTCTTGCCGCAGCCCGACTCGCCGACCAGCCCCACGATCTCACCGGCCGCCACACTCATCGTGACGTCCTTGACCACCGTCACGGCGTCCGGGCCGCCGTGACAGGCGCTCACCTCCACGATCTCTAGCACGAGGTGTCTCCCTTCCCCACGGCGACCGTCGGCTCACCGGGGTGCCGAAGGCAGGCCGACCGGTGTGCGGCCGCTCCTGCGAGTGCTTCCAGAGGAGGTGCCGCGTCCACGCAGGAGGCCACGGCAAGGGGGCAGCGGGGGGCGAACCCGCAACCGGTGGTGTCGTCCGGGCCGGCGCCTCCTTGGCCCGGCATGGTCCGGAAACGGGTACCGGGTGGCGTGCCCGGGCGCGGGACCGCGTCCAGCAGCCCCCGCGTGTACGGGTGGTCGGGCCGGGTGAGCACGGCGGCGAGGGGCCCACTCTCCACGATCCGGCCGGAGTACACGACGGCGACCGAGTCGGCCAGCCGGGTCACCACCCCGAGGTCGTGGCTGACGACGACCATGGACATCGCCAGTTCCTCGCGCAGGCGCGCCAGCAGGTCGAGCAGTTGGGCCTGCACGGTGACGTCGAGGGCGGATGTGGGCTCGTCGGCGATCAGCAGCTCGGGCTCACAGGCCAGGGCCATGGCGATCTGCGCCCGCTGACGCATGCCGCCGGACAGCTGGTGGGGGAATTCGCGTGCGACCGTGGTGGGGTCGGGCAGGCCGGCCAGGCGCAGGAGTTCCTCGGTGACCCGGCGGGTCGCGGGGCGCCGCCCTCCGCGGCCCGCGTTGCGGACCGCCTCGTCGACGTGCGCGCCGATCGTCCTGAGCGGGTTGAGAACGGCGCCGCTGTCCTGGAAGACCACCCCTACCCTGTGGCCGTTGATCCGGCGGCGCTCCGCCGGGGTGAGCCCGACCATCTCGCACGTGCCGGCGCCGTTCGCCAGCGCGGCGGAGCCGGTGACCACCGCGTACGGGTCCAGCAGGCCGAACGGGGCCAGTGCTGCCGTGGTCTTGCCACTGCCGGTCTCGCCGACGAGGGCGAGGACTTCGCCCCGGCGGACCTCGTACGACATCTCCGCGACGACGCGGCGCCGCTCGCCGTCCCGCGGGTAGGTGACGGTGAGGTCCCGCACACGGAGGACCGGGGTCTCTCCGGGGCATCCTGGCACCGTCTCCGGTGGGGAGGATGTCGTGCGTTCGGCGGCACGGGGCGCGGACGGTGCGGCCTTCCGGCGGACCGGCCACGCCGACCCGGTTCGGGTCGGCCGGACCAGGCGGAGGACGGAGGGCCGTTCCTCGCCGGCCGCCAGCCGCTCACCGAGCAGGTTGCTGGCGAACACCACTGCCGTGATGGCGACGCCTGGCGGATAGGCGAGCCACCACGCGGAGTCCATGAACGCCCTGCCTTCGACGAGCATCTGTCCCCACTCGGCGTTCGGCGGCGCGACACCGAGGCCGAGGAAGCTCAGGGTGGCCACGCCGAGGACGATGGTGCCGACGTCGGTACTGGCGTAGACGAGGCAGGGTGCCAGCGCCGGCGGGAGCAGGTGCCGGCCGAGGATGCGCGCACGGCCCGCGCCGAGCAGGCGCAGTGCGTCCAGATGGGGGCTCTTGCGCAGGTCGGCGACGCGGGCGCGCGCGATCCGCGCGTACGGCGCCCACGACCAGAGGGACAGCGCCAGGATCAGGTTCTCCACACCGGGACCCTGTACGCCGATGACCGCGAGGGTGACCAGCATGCCGGGCAGCGAGACCACCACGTCGATCACCCGGGAGACGGCCCGGTCGACCCGTCCGCCGAGGTAGCCTGCGGCGGCCCCGATGACGGCACCGGCCGTCAGGGCGACCGCGAGCACGGCCGCGGTGACCGAAAGGGAGATCCGAGCACCGTGCAGGATCCGGCTGAGCTGGTCCCGGCCGAGCTGATCGGTACCGAGCGGGTGCTCCGAGGACGGCGGCAGCAGCCCGGCCGTGAGGTCGTTGGCGGTCGGATCGGCCGGGGAGAGGACCGGGGCCAGCACCCCGACGACCGCGAAGAGGATCAGGGGCAGTGCCAGCAGCACCGTGCCGATCCACGCGCGGCGCCCCGGACTTCGTGCCTCGACGGTCATGGCATCCCCTCCCGGGTCCGCGCTCCCGGAACTCCGACCGGTTCGCGGAGCGCCGCGTCCGTACCCGAGGTCTTTCTCCCCGGGAGCATGGGCCGACGCCGGGAACGTGCGTTCCCGCCCCGCCGGGAACGGGGATCGATGAGTCCCTGGAGCACATCGGCACAGCGGTTGACCAGGATGAAGCCGCCTCCCATGACGAGCGTGGCCGCCTGGAGCGCCGGGACGTCCCGGGAACCGGCGGCCTGGACGAAGTAGGCGCCCATGCCGGGCCAGCCGAAGATCTGTTCCACCACGACGGTGGCCACGAGAAGGCTGCCGATGCCGAACGCGGCGACGGAGAGGATCGGTCCGGCGGCGTTGGGCAGTCCGTCCCGGATGACGATCGACAGCGTTCCACTGCCCCGTGCCTGCGCCGCGCGTACGTAAGGCCGGTCGAGGGCATCGCGCAGCGTGACGGCGACCACGCGGCTGAGGACACCGGCAACAGGCAGGCCCAGTACGGCCATGGGCATCAGCCACGTCGAGGGGCCCGCCATACCTGATGTCGGGAGCAGCCCCAGGCGGATCGCCAGATACAGGACGAGGAGGTAGCTCAGCCAGAACGACGGGATCGAGCTGACCAGGAGCGCGCCGGTGCGCAGCGCCCCGCGCAGCACTCCGCGTCGGAGTACCGCACCGGCGACACCGACACCCACGCCGACCACGACGGCGATCACGGCGGACCCGCCCACCAGTGCCAGCGTGACGCCCAGCCGGTCCGCGACTTCGGGGCCGATCGCGGCGTTCGTACGCAACGAGCGCCCGAAATCGCCGGTGCAGGCATCGGCGAGCCACCGTACGTAGCGCACGGGTGCCGGGTCGTCGAGCCCGAGTTCCCCGCGGACGGCCTCGATCTGCTCGGGCGTGGCGGGGCGGCCGGCCCGGGTCGCCGCCAGCACCGCCGCGGGGTCGCCCCGCGCGAGCAGGACGAGGGCGAAGGTCCCCACGGACATCGCCAGCAGCACGCCGACGGTGTCCACGGTCCACCGCGCGACGTGACCGCCGGCCGTCGCCAGCCGGCCCAGCGGTCTCACCCGACCGTCACCCCGGTGAGCTCCAGGTCCACGTCCGTGGGCGGAACGGTGAATCCCTTCACCGTGTCCCGGGTCGCGTAGACCCGCGGCCGGTAGACCAGGGGGACGAAGCCCGCGTCGGCTGCGACCTCGTCGTACAGCTTCTGGTACGCGGCGGCGCGTGCGGTGGGATCGTCCGCGAACACCGCCTTGTCGACCAGGTCCTCGGTGGCCTTCGTCACCCAGAGCGGGCCGCGGGCTCCGGAGGTGAACATGGAGACGACCGAACCCGAGGGGTCGTAGGGCGCGCCGAGTCCCTCGAAGAAGGTGATGTCGTAGGTTCCCTCCGCCCGCTCGTCGTAGTACGCGGCGGCGTCGACCGGGGAGATGTCGACGGCGATGCCGACCTCCTTGAGCGATCCGGCGATGGCCTCGGCCATCGAGCGGGGGTCGAGCTGCCCTTGGGCGGGGGTGGCGGGGATGAGCAGTTTGAGGGAGAGGCGCTTTCCGTCCTTGACCCGGTTGCCGCCGTCGAGGGTGTACCCGGCGGCGTCCAGTGTGCTGCGGGCCGCTGCCTGGTCGAAGTAGTCCGGCAGGTCGGTGCCCGAGTCGGGCACGTTCGGGGGGAACACCCGCCGTGCGGGCTTGCCGTAGCCCTGGAACAGGGCCTTGGTCAGGGCGGTGGTGTCGATGGCCTGGCGCACCGCCTCACGCACCGCTCGGTCTCCGGCCGGGCCGTCGGCGTTGAACCCGAGCATGATCGAGACGTCCGGATCGCCGACGAGCGACGTGATGTCTCCGCGCCCGCTCAGTGTCTTGGCCTCGACCGGTGTGATCGGGGCCTGGTAGGCGCCACCGATGAGGTCGATCTCCCGGTTGCTCAGTGCGTCGAGCCGGGCCTGGGAGTCCGGTATGACCTTGAACTCGACCCGCTCCAGCTTCGGCCGGGTTCCCCAGTAGTCGTCGTTGCGTACCAGCTCGGCTCCTGTCGCGGAGTTGGACTCCAGCTTCCACGCCCCGGTTCCGACAGCCTTCTGGAACGTGCCGTCGGCTTTCGCCGCCTTCGGACTGAGCAGTCGTACCGGCCGGATGATCGACAGTTCCTGCAGCAGCGGCTCGTACGGCTCCGAGAGAGTCAGCTTGACGGTGTCCTTGTCCGGGGTCTCCACGGCCGAGATGACCTGGGAGGCCCGGAAGAAGGTGAACTTCTTGTTGCCCACCCACCGGTCGAAGTTCCACTTCACGGCGGCCGAGTCGAGCGGGGTCCCGTCGGTGAAGGTGACCCCGTCCCGCAGGTCGAAGCTGACGCTTCTGCCGTCCTCGGCGATGCTCCATGACTCCGCGAGTCCCGGCTTCAGCTTCCCGCCCTCCGCGTAGGTGACGAGGGGCTCGTAGACCGCGTCGAGCAGAACGAAGTTGCCGGTGAACGCATGCGGGTCCAGGGCGCCGGACTCCTCGCTCAGGCCGACGCGCAGCACCGTGCTGCTGGAGCCCGATGAGCCCGGGCCTGCGGAGCACCCGCCGATCAGCACGGTCGAGGCGGCGAGGACGACAAGGGTGGCGCGGGGTCGTAGCACGGACACTCCTGGCGGACGGTAGCCATGGCACGGTGGGTGATCGCCCACCGCGGGAGTAGTCGGTGGGCCGGTGCGGATAGTTCCCGCCGATCACCAGATGCTTGCGTGGTCATAGTGGCGCCCGTGCCTGACCGGCCTCCCCCGCCTCTGCCGGCGGATGCGCTCCGTACGCGATCCGCACAGCCCCGTCGTCGTGGCGCGTGGTGGTGGCTTCGACACCGAACACCTCGCGCATCACGCCGGGGGTGAGGACGTCGAGCACCGGGCCGGGCGGCGACCGCCGCGCCGTGGTCGAGGACGACGATCAGGTCGCAGAGGCGGGCGGCGAGGTCCAGGTCGTGAAGGACGGCCAGGGCGCGGGCGAGGAGGACGCGTTGGCGTTCGCCTCCGGAGAGGGAGGCGTAATCGCGTGTGGCGAAGGGGCGGATACCGCAGCGGTCGATGGCGTCGGCGACGGCACGCCGGTCGTCGGGGCCCTCGCGGCCGGCCGGCCCGTGGTGGGGAGTACGGCCGATCTCGACGATCTCGGCCACGGTGCGGCCACCTGTGCTGCCCGCCGGGTCCTGGAGTACCGCGGCGGTTCGGGTGAACACGCGCGGGAATCCAGCCGACGGAAGAGATCGCCATGATCCCAGCTCGGGCTGCTCACCCTCGCCGCCCGGAGCGGACTCAACGGAAAACGACGACGTCCCCGTCGGATCAACTACCGAGCCGTCCCATGAGTCGGGTGCGAGAGCTTCCGGGTCCCCCGGCTCGACGGAATTCTTCGCCGGGATCGCGAAAGGCCACGAAGGGGGTTCACTCGCCTCGCTTCAGGGTGCGGACCCCAGGGTGACCGGCCGGACGTCAGCTTCCACTGTGATCGTCCCGGACCGCTGGAATGCGAGAGTGAACGCGACGCGCTCCCCCGGCCGCCACGAGGGGTCGGAGCGGACAGTCACCGCCGAGCCGTGCGGGGACATCTCCACCTCCCCCTCCGCGGGGATCTCCACGCTCCCCGAGCTCTCCCGGTAGGCACCGTTCTCCTCGTTCATGCGGTGCACGGTCAGCTCGGCGGTCGAGGCCGCCGGAGAGGTGACCGAGAGGAGCCGGTCAGGCGCACCGCCGGTGTTGACGATGCGGAAGTAGGCGTTGGTGTTCCGTCCCGGTATCACCGGCAGCAGGACCCGGGCCTCCCTGACCTCGATCTTCGCTGGACTGCCCGCATGGCCGGCACCTGCCCAGGCGGAGAGGCAGCCGATCGCGGCGAGTGAGACCAGAGCCACGACCAGGCCGGTCCCGGTCGCCTCGCGGGCACGGCGCAGACGGGAGGAGGAGGAAGGTGAGGAGTTCATGTACGCGCGGTTCCTCGACGAGAGACGGATATGAGCTGCGGTGAGGCGTCGTGGGTGAGATCAGCGCGCGTCACACCATGCCCCGTGCGGCGGTACGGGGACGGGACTTGCCGACCGGTGAGGCCTGCCAGGTGCGCAGCCGCAGGCTGTTGGCCACGACGAGGACCGAACTGAGGGACATCGCGACGGCCGCGACCATGGGGCTGAGCAGGCCGACCATGGCCAGGGGCATGGTCACGGCGTTGTAGCCGAAGGCCCACACCAGGTTGGTGCGGATGGTGCCCAGGGTGTGCCGGGCCAGCCGGACGGCGTCCGCGAGCGCCTCGATGTCGCCGCGTACAAGGGTGACGTCGGCGGCGCCGATGGCTACGTCCGTCCCGGTGCCCATGGCGATGAACCGCTCCGGGTCTGATGGAGGCTCGATTCCTTGAGAGGATCGAGTCATGGCACGTCCGTCCCCTTACCCTCCCGAGCTTCGCGAGCGCGCGGTGCGCATGGTTGCGGAGATCCGTCCGAACTA
>NZ_BMRY01000022.1 GCF_014648875.1 Streptomyces parvus
ACGGCGCGAACACCTCCCCGGCAAACTCCTCCAACCGGCCCCTGCACGAAACGAGTTCATCCACCCTCATACCAGCAGGAAACCACCAGAGCGACTACTTGCCCAGAGACGTAACAAAGCCCTACTAAAGGTTGTTGCAGAAAGCCTGGGTTAGGGCATTCCTCTTGTATGGGCGGGGTTTTGCGGGCTGAGCCGTTGTGGGTGGAGACGTTCACCGGGTTGCGGATGGGCCGGTTCGAGAAGTTGGTGAAGGCGGTACGGGAGCGGGGAGGAAACGGTCCCGGTGGAGGGCGCCCGTGGTGCCTGCCACTGGCGGACCGGGTCCTGCTGGTGGCCGTCTACTACCGCACCAACCTCACGATGCGGCAGCTCGCCCCGCTCTTCGGGATCTCCCCGGCCACCGTCTGCCGGGTCATCCAGCGCCTGCGGCCGCTCCTGGCTATCGAGCCGGCGCAGCGGCCCGTCGCGGACGTCGAACGGCTGTGGATCGTGGACGGAACCCACGTCCCGGTCCGTGACCGTACGGTCGCCGCGTCCTCCCGCAACTACCGGTTCTCGGCGAATGTGCAGGTCATCATCGATGCGGACAGCCGCCTGGTGATCGCCTCGGCCCGCCCCGTCCCCGGCAACAAGGCCGACGCCCACGCCTGGCGGGAATCGGACCTGCCCGCCATCGCGGCCGGGACCACGGTCATCGCCGACAGCGCCTACCTGGGAACCGGACTGATCGTCCCGCACCGCAAGAGAGCCGGACGCCCGCTCCTACGCGGCCAGGAGGAGGACAACGCCGAACACCGACGCGTCCGCGCCCGCGTCGAGCACACCTTCGCCCGCATGAAGAACTGGAAAATCCTCCGCGACTGCCGCCAGAAAGGAGACGGCCTCCACCACGCCGTCCAAGCCGTCGCCACCATGCACAACCTCGCCATGACCGGCTGAACCAGCAGGTCAAACACCACTTTGACCTGCCCACACCCACCCTTCTACAACAACCTTTAGCTTGATCTTTAACCTCGGAGTCCGAACGAGTCCTCGTACTTGATCACTCGGATTGGTAACTGCCCTACGTGCGGGCGGCCTTCGGCTGAGCATGTGATCCGACCAAGGAACACACAAGCTCAGCGCGAAGGCCGTGGGGATGAGTCTGTCGCATCATGCTGTCCGGCAGGATCCGTTTGCGGGACTGTCACGCTTCCGGGGTGAGTTCTACTCCTGTCTGACCAGGCGTGCGGACGCGCTGTTCGAACTCGCGGACGCGGTGTTGTGCGCGGACGGCCCGGTGCTGTCGCTGGTCGGTGAACACCGTCGCGGGCACGGCGGGCTCTACGACGCCCTGTCCGCGGGCCGGGTCGATGTGGCCCGGCTCCGATGGGCCCTGGCCGCGGTGCCGCTGGCGCGGGCGGCTGACGGCCGGCTGGTCCTGGCCGCCGATCTCACCTGCTGGCTGCGGCCCAACGCTCACACCTCGCCGCAGCGGATCCTGTGCCATACCTACGGCCGGGGCAAGGATCAGCACATTCCCGTTCCCGGCTGGCCGTACTCGGTGATCTGCGCACTGGAGACGGGACGCAGTTCCTGGACCGCGCCTCTGGACGCACTACGTCTGGCACCGGGTGATGACGCTGCCACTGTCACGGCCGGGCAGATGCGCGAGCTCGTCGAGCGACTGGTCGCGGCCGGGCAGTGGACGGACGGCGATCCGTCGATCCTGATCGTGGTGGATGCCGGCTACGACGTGCCCCGCCTGGCCTTTCTTCTGCAGGATCTCCCGGTGCAGGTACTGGGACGCATGCGGTCGGACCGCGTCCTGCGACGCGCGGTCCCACCCCGCGAGCCCGGCACCCGCGGCCGCCCGCCGCGTCATGGCGGTGAATTCGTCTTCGGAGACCCGGCCACCTGGGGCACACCCGACGCGCAGACGGTCACCACGACCCGCCTCTACGGGACGGCCACGGCCAGGGCCTGGGACCGACTTCATCCTCGGCTGACCCATCGTTCGGCCTGGACTTCCCAGCTCGGTGCACTGCCGGTCATCGAGGGCACCGTGATCCGCCTGCACGTTGAGCACCTGCCCAGCGGCGCCACACCAAAGCCGGTCTGGCTGTGGTGGTCAGGCACCGATGCCTGTGAGACCGACGTCGACACGTTCTGGCAAGCATTCTTGCGGCGCTTCGACATCGAGCACACCTTCCGCCTGTTCAAGCAGACGCTCGGCTGGACCTGCCCGAAGATCCGCACCCCCGAAGCCGCCGACCGCTGGACCTGGCTGATCCTCGCGGTCTTCACCCAGCTACGGCTCGCCCGTCCGCTGGCAGCCGACCTCCGGCGGCCGTGGGAAAAGTCGTCCCCTCCCGACAGGCTGACCCCTGCCCGCGTCCGCCGCGACTTTCGGCACCTCCGCCCGAAGGCCGACTGCCCAGCCGGAGCACCGAAAGCCTCACGCCCCGGACCTGGCCGGCCGCCCGGAAGCAAGAACACCCGACCCACCCCGCGTCACGACGTGCACACGGTCGGCAAACCAGGCTCCGCGAAACGACGAACGAAGAAGCCAACGGACCCACGACCGCGCCGCACAGGTTAAAGATCAAGTTGGGCCCTGTTCTCGTATAGCCACGGCCAGGTGGCGTGTAACTCTGGGTAACTGCTTTGGGCTCCGACTCGACTCGGCGTGAATGCGGTCTGTTGCGGAGCGAGGGTGATCTTCAGGCTCTGCTCATGTCGAAGCAGAAGCGGGGCAGGAAGCACCGAACGCCGCAGAAGCGGGTCCCAGGTCGCTCCCCGGTGCCGCGTCCGCGTGAGGCGGTCGTGGTGTTGCCGGGCGGCGGGTTGCCGCTGCGGGGGGAACATGGGCCATACGGCGCGGATGCTGGAACACGCGAAGCCGGAGCAGCTGGTGGAACTGGTGCTGCCGTGCCTGTGGGTGGCCCTCGCTGACGGCCGCATCCCGGCGAACGTGTGCGTGGACGCCTGCATGACGCTGCGCAACGCGTACGGTCAGCTCGGCGTGCGGGCCGAACTGCTGCCGGTCGACCTGGCGGTTCAGCACGAGGACGGAGGCGGCACCCGCTACGGATCGCTCACTCCGAGCTGGACGGGCACTTCGTGGAACGGGCACTGCGTGCTGGTGTTGCCTGACTCCGAGCGGTTCGTGGATGCCACGGTGGAGCAGTTCGATGAGGTCCGTGAGATCGCAAATGGGCCCGGTGATCGGCAAGGTGGCCTTGACGGTCGACGGTACGCAGGGCTCGGCGATGGGGCCGGGGGCGCAGGTGGTGCTCCAGCGTGGGGATCTGCTGCTGACGTACACGGTTGCCGGGCCGCAGGCGCTTGCCTCCATCGTGGAGCACCCCGAGGCGGTGGCCCACGCCGACGGTCACCGGCGCACCGGGGTGAACGTCGCCTCCTTCGCCCTGGTCGCCTTGCGCGGTGAGGGGGTGCGCGGGCGGGCGTTGCAGGCCCCCTGTCCGAGGCTGCGGGCCTTGCTTCGGGCGGTGGGTGATGCCCCCGTACGAGGCTGACGAGGCCGGGGATGTGCGGTTCTGCCTGCCCGATGAGGCCGGCCGGGAGCGGTGGCTGCACCTGGACGAAATCCCGCTGCCGCGGACCACCCCGGCCGCGTGGCCGCGCCCGTGGAGGCGTCAATCGAGATGCGCCCGAAAGGGATGGCAGGACCCCGGCGGTGTGCTCGCCGGGGTCCTCGTGTTCTGCGGCCCGTCAGGTCACGAGGCCGGTGCCGCGGGCGGGAGTTCGGCGTCGAGCCAGGTGATGAAGGACAGGACCGAGCCGCCGAAGTGCTCGCGTACGCGGGCCTGGATGGCGCGCAGTTCGTGGCCGGGGACGAAGTCGTGGGTGGTGGTCTCGCCGCAGCCGCACGCACAGTCACGGGTACGGAAGGGCAGCTCTTCGGGCAGGTCGCCGTACTTGACGCTGTTGCGGGAGTCGTTGGCGAGCGGGTCGGGCTGGTTGATGTACGTGTCGTACATCGGGTGTCCGGGGCCGAGGAGGTTTGCTTCCAAGGCCTTCTTGCGTCCGCGGTCGGTGTCGTGCTCGGTGACGGCGGTGATCTCGGCGACGGCGCGGACCAGGCCCTGGCCGGCGTCGGTGATGAGGAGGAACCGCTCGCGGCTCACGATCTTCATGTCGAGCCGCCACACGCCGCGGCCGGCTTCCAGGGCCTCGGCTTCGGTCATGCGCGGGAAGCAGCCGACGGCAGCCCGGCCGAGCACGTCGCCGGTCACTCGTTCGTAGTCACCGAGCCTGATCCGGATCGCCATTTCTACCCCTATAACTTCCCTCACTGCTGCAACTTCTGACGGAAGTAACTATGGCCTGGCAGTGATGCAGAGTTAAGCACGTTCTACTGATTGGCGGAAAGTCGATGTTGGCCCGGGGTGTTCGGGCGAATGGCGAGTGGGGGCGGAAACGGTCGAGGGCGACCCCCATCGGGTGGGGCCGCCCTCGTTACCGATCGGATGCGGTCTGCTTCGGCAACTCCGAGGCTGTGGTCGAGACCGTCGACGGCGTCGTGGTCGAGACCGTCGACACGGGTTTGTCCATCTCGGCCTTCTCCACCGCCTGTTCAAGCAGACACTCGGCTGGACCAGGCCCCGACGTCGGGCAGGAGGTCTGGGCCCTGCTGACCGCCTGTCAGGCCCTGCGGACCGCGATGACGGATGCCACCGACAGCATCCCGGGCACCGACCCCGGCAGAGCCGGCTTCCCACCGCCCTCGCCGCCGCCCGGGACCAGATCGTCCTGGCCGCCGGCATCGTCACCGACACGCACATCGAGCTCGTCGGCGCCATCGGCCGTCACGTCCTGGCCCACCTGCTGCCCACCCGGCGGGTCCGTATCAAAGGCCGCATCGTCAAACGAGCGATCCCGAAATACAACGCACGCGGACCCGCCATCGACCGGACGACCTGCAAAGCCACCATCAGCATCAACATGCTCACGAGCACCCCTTGACGCCCCAAGCCCCGCCCTAGCTGAACGGCGTTGGTTCTAGACCTCAACCCAACGCCGAGCAGCCCACCGCCGCACCGCCAGGGGCCTCGCGCGACCCCACAGGCCGGCATGGTGCCGCCTTCGGCTGCCGGGCTCCGGATGCTACCGGGGCCGCCCACCGAGAAGGGCATCGCTCCTCGCCGCCTGCTCGGCGGGTTCCCGTTCGGCTCCCGCCGGGCCCTTGGATGCGGATTCAGCGGGTGCGTTCGTAGTGGCGGCGCACTTTCTCGCGGTTGCCGCAGACGGCCATCGAGCACCAGCGGGCGCGGTTGGCGCGGCTGCGGTCGAGCAGGAACAACTGGCACTCGGTATTGGCACAGGGGCGCAGCCGGCCGGGCATCCGTTCCTCGGTGCCGGCCCAGGCGAGGACCGTCTCGACAGCCAGCCGGGCGTGCGGGGGGAACCTGACCGCCCACTGGAGACCGTCCGAAGTGACCTCCGGGATCTGGTGAACCCCTTCCAGCAGCGGGCCCAGCGCGGCGGGCGAAGAGTTTCCGCGCACCACATCCTGCAGGACGTCCCGCGCCTCGCGCAGCAGCGTCAGTTCCGCGAGGCTGCCGTCGCCGCCGTGTTCCCGCGCCCAGCGCCTGCCTTCGGCCGGGTCGCCGAGCGCGTCCCGCTCCTCGCCGTTGATCAGCGGCCTGCTGTTGAGCAGGTCCAGTAGCGCGTCCATCGGGCATCACCGCCTTTCTAACCAGATCGAATCGTTTGACAGGTTAGCCCATCCCGTGCTTGCGTAGCGAACAGCTAACCAGATCGAACGCGCAAAGGGGTTAGACATGAGCTCGGTGCACCACCGGACCGCCACCGTCGACGGTCACGAGATCTACTACCGCGAGGCCGGCCCCGCCGACGCCCCCGTGATCGTGCTGCTGCACGGCTACCCGACCAGTTCGTTCATGTTCCGGGAACTCATCCCGCTGCTGGCCGACGACTACCACGTCATCGCCCCGGACCACCTCGGCTTCGGCCACTCCGACGCCCCGCCCACAACGGAGTTCGACTACACCTTCGACGCCCTGGCCGAACTCACCTCCGGGCTGCTCGACCAGCTGGGCCTGGACCGCTACGCCCTCTACGTCCAGGACTACGGCGCCCCCATCGGATGGCGCCTCGCGCTGAAGAACCCCGAGCGCGTCTCCGCCATCGTCACCCAGAACGGCAACGGCTACGAGGACGGTTTCGTCGACTCCTTCTGGGACGGCCTGTGGGCCTACGGGGCGAATCCCGGCCCCGACACCGAACCCGCCGTCCGCGCCGCGATGAGTCTCGAGGCCATCCGCTGGCAGTACGTGCACGGCGTACCCGATCCGAGCGTGGTCAGTCCGGACACCTGGAAGCACGACGTCGCGCTCGTCTCGCGCGAGGGCAACGACGAGATCCAGCTGGCACTGTTCCGGGACTACCAGAACAACCGCCCGCTCTACCCGCTGCTGCACGAATACCTCCGCACCAGCGAGGTCCCTGTGCTCGCCATCTGGGGCCAGAACGACGAAATCTTCGGCCCGGCGGGCGCACGCGCCTTCGCCCGCGATGCCAAGAACGCGGAAGTGCACCTGATCAACGGCGGCCACTTCCTGCTGGAGAGCCACCTGGACGTAGTCGCCGGATACCTCCGCGGCTTCCTCGGGCGGGTGCTGGGGTAGACAGGTCGGGGGGCTGGCGAAGCGGCCTTCGCAGGCCACCGCGCCAGCCCCCGGCCCGTCCCAGATCGGCCGTACGGCGCTCCCGTCCCCGGCACGGCTGGGAAAAGCGACGGCACCCGCCCGGCGCGGGCGGCCGGCCCCACTCCCTGCCGGGCCCGCCCCACACGTTCCGCTGAAGTACTGCCGGCATCGAGATCCCCCGGCAACCTGCGTCAACGGCCTCGACGCCCTCTCGCTGCTCACGGTCCACGACAGGGCCACCAGTCCAAACCCGAGCGTGGCCCAGTGGATGCCGCCTTCAGATGCCGGCCTCGACCTGCCGTTACCTCTCCGATTCGGAAAGGTGCTGGCAGCCGCGCTGCTGCACACTCGCCGTGGCCGTCGTGCTCATCGAGTCCGCCCAGACGCGCTGCCGCGCGGCCAACGCACCCCACCTGGTTGCCCTGGTCCGTGCCGGCGCCCGCTTCGAACGCGGCCAGCTGGTGTGAGCGAACCTAAAGGCTCTCCGCATGACCGACGAGTCCTTCGATGAGGCACCGCCCCAGCACCTCTGGTATCACCGCTACCTGCAGGATCTGGTTAATGCCCTCACGGCAGCCGGTCGGTATTGAGGTATGCGGAGAATGCCGTTCGTTGTTGCAGGCGTTCGGGCCTGCCATCGGTCGCGCTTTCCGGGGACGGCTCGATGATCGGGCCGACGACGGTACGGGCGGACTCTCTGCCGTGTGGGCGGCTATCCGTGCAGCTCGGTGCCGGCGGGAAAGGGCTGCAGTGCGTATCCCTCCGGTGGTTGCGTCCCGAGCAGGTGCCGGACGAGGTCATCCCACGTCCGGCGCGTGACATAGTGGCCGCGGCCCATGAAGCTGTGTTCGACGCCGGGGACGATAAGCAGGTCGAAGTCCTTGTCGGCGTCGATGAGGGCGTCGACGAGGTTGAGGGTCTGGTAGGGCAGGACGTTGTCGTCGAGCTCGCCGTGGACGAGCAGAAGCTTCCCGGTCAGATTGGCGGCGAGGTTCGGATTGGCAGTCTCGGCCCATTGCTCCTCGGTGCCTTCGCCGAGGTAGGTGTCGGCCCACAGCGCCAGGTAGTGACGGAGGTCGTGGTTGCCGCACAGGGCGACGCCGACCTTGTAGAGGTCGGCGTGGGTGAGCATTGCTCTGACGGTGGCGAAGCCGCCGCCGGACACTCCGGCGCCGCCGAACCGGTCGATGTCGATCCAGGGGTTACGGCAGGCCAGTTGGCGAATCGCGGCGACGTGGCCTTCGAGGAAGCTGGCGTTGCCGAGGTTGCCGTAGGAGGCGTCGTGGAAGCCTCGTAGGTGCCCTGATGATCCTCGCCTCGGTGCCACAGGCCTTCGGTGCCGGTCCCGGGCCCGTACTCCGGCATCTCGTCGCCGACGGTGCACGTGCTGGTGTCGGCGAGATGGTCCGTCACGAGCGGGGAGACGGCAGGTGACCCGAAGCCGCAGCCGGAAGACTCCCGCCGCGCCGACATGCGCCGCCTGCCCACCACGGACATCCTCTGGGCCTCACCGATCTGCACCGGGATCAGCCCCGCCGGAGGAACCCGCCGCAGCGCCCAGAATGGTCAGATCGGCATCGGGGACGACTACGAGCCCGCCGACCCGGAAAGGTTCGTCCGTACCCGCGCCACCGCCTACGACGTCATGCGGGCCGCCGAGGTCCACTACTACAAGGCGATCCTCTGCGAGAACGTCACCGAGTTCGCCACCGACTGGAGGCTCTTCCAGTGGTGGCGACAGGGCATCGAACTCCTCGGCTACAACAGCCAGATCGTCTCCGTCTCCTCCGCCCATGTCGGCGGCGAGGACAACGAGCACGCCCCCCAGTGGCGCGACCGCATCTACATCGTGTTCACCCGCACCGGCATCCGGATCCCCGACCTGAGCCCCCGGCCGCTGGCCTGGTGCCCCGAGTGCGACGAGGACGTCGACGCCGTCCAGGCCTGGCGCAACGGCCGCCGCGTCGGCAAGTACCGCCAGCAGTACGACTACCGGTGCCCCAACACCCGGTGCGGCAAGCGCATCGTCGAGCCCTACGTCCGCCCCGCCGCCGACGCGATCGACTGGACCAACCTCGGCAAGCGCATCGGCGACCGCCCCCGCCCTCTCGCGGCCAACACCATCACCCGCATCGAGAAGGGCCTCGCCCAGTACCCGCAGCGAGCCAGCCTCCTCACCCTCAACCACTCCGGCCACGACGGACGCGCCATGGCACCAGAACAGGGCCCCCTGCCCGCACGCACCCGCAAGGTCGGCGAAGGCCTCCTCATCCCCGACCGGCACGGCATGCTCGTCCCCGCCGGAGGCACCTGGAACAACACCACCACCGACCTCCACGAGCCGATGCGGACCCGCACCACCCGCGACACCGAGGCACTGGTCACCATGCCCTACGTCGTCACCATGCGCCGCAACGGCCGCGTCGACACCGTGGACCGCCCGCTCGCCACCGTCACCGCCGCAGGCCGACACCACGGACTCGTCATCCCCTACCGCCGAGGCAGTGCCAAGCCCACCAGCGAGCCGCTGCTCACTCTCGCCACCCGCGACTCGGCCGGAGTCCTCACCCACGGCAAGGACCTCGAAGAGGTCCTGAGCGTGGAGGACTGCCACTTCCGGATGCTCCAGCCCGTCGAGCAGCTCGCCGCCCAGCGCTTCCCCGGCGACTACATCATGCGCGGCAACAAGACCGAGCAGACCATGCAGGCCGGAAACGCCGTGAGCTGCAACGTCGCCCAGTGGCTCGGCTCCCGGGTCGCCGCCGTCCTCTAGATCAGAAAGCTCTGCCGCACCCAGAACCTCGGCGGCCGAGGGACCGCTCCTCGGCCGCCGCCACCGGCAGCCACCGCGCTGACTAAGTTCTACGTACGAAAGGGGATCGACATGGCATCCGAGGAAGAGCTCATCGCGTCGGTGGACGCCCTGCTGGAGGAGGAGCCGCAGCTCCCGCCCCCGGCCGAGCGCACCCGTCTGCGGGAGGCCGCAGGCGTCACGCGAGCCCGTCTCGCCCTCGCCCTCAAGACGTCGGCCCAGATGGTGAAGGCCTACGAGACGGGCAGTTCCGAGCCCAAGGAACCGCGCCTGGCCGCTTACCAGCGGCTGCTGAACGGATGGGCGGCGAAGTATCCCGCCGCCGACGCAACGACCCCAGCAGTCCAGCAACCCGGCGGGGCCTCAGAGGTTCCGGAGACGTTCACCGGACCGGCCACCACCCCCGAGGCCCCTGCGACGAAGACCGATGCACCGGCCCCGGCCGCTGAGTCCGCTCCCGAGCGCCGCCCCGCCCGTCCGGCGACGTCGCGCCGCCCGGCGGCGAGGAAGAAGGCGCAGTCGCCGACCGACTCGGGCTTCCCGAACGGGCCGCTCGCCGTGCTCGACGGCCACGGTTCCGCGTACGGCGTCGATGACCTCGTCATGCACTGCCCTGCCACTACGATCCCGGAACTGGTCGAGTGGACGCTCACCGAGTCCGGGCTCGGCGCGGCGAGGCTGCACCGCAACGGTAAGGACGCCGACCCGCTGATCGTGCTCACCGCCGAAGCCGCAGTGAAGGTCGGACTCCCAGAGCGGCTCGAAGGCCACGAGCAGCGGCGCTCCCTTCGCCTGCCGGAGGACCACCCGGTCGTCAAGCAGGTGGCCAAGGCGCGCTGGCAGCTCACGCAGCGCGGGTTCGGCCCCTGGGCCCGGGTGTACCGCAAGGCGCAGGGACGCGACCGGCAGTGCGTCCAGCTCGCGATCCTGTCGTGGGACGCGCTGGACGAACGGTCCTGGCCCGGCGTCGCCGACATGGACCCGGCCGACATCGCCCGCGTCCTGGGCACCTACGCCACACGGGTCACCACCCCGCGCGGCTCCACAGCGGTCTCCGGCCTGGAACTGATGACCGCGCTGCGCCCCCCGACCAGGGCCGTGCGGGAGGCGGCGACCGGCGCCTGGGTCTCCGGCCACAACGCGGGCAGTCTCGGCACCGAGCCGATGGACCCGGCCCCGCCGGAAGCCACCCCGGAACACCCCGTCGTCGTGGAGACCGGCTGGACGGGCGGCTTCCTGAACGAGGAGGCCTACCAGTGGGCCCGACCCGTCGACGCCCTGACCGGCCAGGAGTGCACGCTGCCCTTCGCGGTCGGCCTCGACCTGAACACGGCGTTCCTCGCGGCCGCCTCCCGCCTCACCGTCGGCCTCTCCGCCCCGGACCACTTCCACGCCCCGGCGTTCAACCCGAAGATCCCCGGAACCTGGCTCGTCGATCTGAGCCACATCGAGCTGGACCCCCGCCTGCCCTCACCGTTCACCCCCGACGGCACCCGCCCCACCGGCCCGGCCTGGTACCAGACCAACACCGTCGCCTACGCCCAGGAACTCGGGCACGACGTCCACCCCATCGAGGCCTACCTGCGCCGCGAGACCGGCGCGTACCTGGACCCCTGGCACGACCGCCTCAAAACCGCCTACATCGACACGCTCGCCGACCTCGGCGTCACCCGGGACCTCGACGACCACGCCTTCCTCGCCGCGATGGAGACCTACAAGCAGACCGACCCCGCCATGGCCGCCGTACTGTCCGCGATCAAAGCGACCGTCAAGGGCGGCATCGGCAAGCTCCGCGAACGCCCCCAGGGACGCCACTACAAAACGGGGCAGCGGTGGCCGGCCTTGGAACGGCCGACGTGGCGGCCGGACATCCGCGCCGCCGTCATCAGCAAGGCCCGTGTGAACATGCACCGCAAGATCACCAACATGGCGAAGATGACCGGCCTCTACCCGCTCGCAGTCCTGTCCGACTGCGTCGTCTACGCCAGCCCCGGGGAGAGCCCGATCGACTTCCTCCCGTACGACGAGGCCGGTAAGCCCCGGCCCGGAGGCTTCCGCCTCGGCCTGGCCCCGGGCCTGGCGAAGCTCGAAGGCGTCCAGTCGATGTCGTGGGCGGTCGACCTGATGGAGAAGGGCCTGAATCCGGCCCGCCACATCAAGGGCGGCGACGCCGTTCTGGACGCGGGGGAGTAGGTCATGGGTGAGATCGAGGACGCGATCGAGCGCGCCGACCGGGAAGCCTTCACCCGCGAACCCCCCAAGACGCTGAAAGCCCAGATCGGCTACCTGCTCAAGCAGATGGGCAGCGCGAAGGCCGTCGCACGGGAACTCGGCGTCACCGCCGACTCCGTGAACCGCTACCGGCGCGGCGCCCGCAAGAACGCCCGCGCCGACGTCGCCGCGAAGATCGACGACGCGGTCCGCACCCGCTGGCAGCCCCAGGTCCGCAAACGCCGCCAGCGGCAGGCCGCCACCACCGGCGGCATCACCGTGGAGACCCGGGCCCGCTTCGGCTACACCGCACCCGTCGGCACCACTGACGACGGGAGATTCCGACGCCTCACCGTCCACCTCCCCGCCACCTACGCCCAGCGCCTGTTCGACGCGCGGGACGCCGGGGCCAGCGAGGGAGAGATGCGCGGGATCGTCGCCGAGGGACTGAAGGACGTGTACTTCCAGGACGGCGGCAGCCGCGCCATGGGCCTCTCCGACGTCGAGATCAACGACATCGACTACCTGGACCTCGACTTCTGACCCCACCCCACCCCACCCCGCCCGCCCGTGCCTCCGATGCGAGGCACGGGCGGGGCGGGACCCCCCCGGAAACCGCACCGTCAGCCACGGGGCGTGCGCGACGGCCGCCCGCGATCCGACCGCCGAGCGCACCCCGTTCGTCCGACCGGCCGCGACCGACACCCGGCCCCCGACAGGCACCCCGCCGCGCACCACCGCGCCCCGCCCCCCCCGGCCGCCGGGGACGAACCGCAGCTGACACCGACCCTTGGAAGAGAGCGACCCGGATGATTCCCCAAGGCCGTCCCACCATGACCGAGGACGACATCGCCGCCGCCACCGGCCTGCCGGTCCACACCTGGCGCCGCCGCCACGCAGCGGCGTTCCGCACCCGCGTCCCCGTGGTCAACCCCGGCGAACGCCTCCGCCTCTACGACGAGGAGCAGGCCCGCGCCTTCATGAGCGGCAAGCACTGGCCGACCGGAGCGACGGCCGAAACGGACGACAACGTGCAGTGGCCAACGGCCGTCCCGCAGGGCGCAGAACACCCCGATGACCTCCTCACCGACAAGGAGACCGGCAACGTCCTCGGCATCAGGGACGCAACCGTCCGCGCCTACGCCACCACCGGCTACCTGCCCGCCGGCACCGAACGCCACGGCCGCACCTGGTGGCCCCGCAGCACCGCCGAAGCCCGGCGGGACGCAGGCGACCAGCACCACCGCACCCCCGGCCGAAAGCCCGGCGACCCCCGCAACCGCGCACCACGCCCCCGCCACGACCCCCGCATCGAGGAGATCGCCGAGCTGACCACCCGGGCACCCCTTACCACCGCCGACGTCGTCCAGCGCTACGGGGTGGGGCAGCGCACCGCGCAACGGCTTCTCGCTGCGGCCCGTACCCGTGCCGAGAGCTGACCGTCGGCGAGCGAGCCACCCTGACTCGGTCCCCTGGGGGCGGCTTCCGGGCCCGGGCTGGGCGCGGCGGACCGTCAGCACGGGTCGCGCTCACGCCGAGCTGGCCAGCTGTGCGAGGGTCTGTGAGTTGTGCCGCTCGGTCTCGTTCTGGATGGGCGGTTGGCCGGCAGCGGGTAACGGGATATTCCAAGCGGAATCGTTCTGCGCTCTCTTATCGTCATCGGCATGGAACACGGTGCTTGGGGCGAGCTGGCCCGTTCGTTGAGTGGTCTTCGTGCCGCGTTCGACGAGAGCTATGAAGCGACCCATGGTTTCCTGCCGGAGTCGCCGGCAGGCGAGGAGTGCCGCCGAGACGACCTTGGCGGGGCATGGGGCGACACGCCCGCCAGGGACGCCAACATCATGCCCCTGACATCCGTCTTCGTGCTGCTCGACCACATGGGGAGCCTGAGCACCCTTCTCACGTCGCCAGGGGGAATCACAGCGACGCACACCCTCGCGCGGGCGATGCTGGACATCTCAACAGGACCATGGTTCTTGCTGGAACCCGGCATCGACGGGCGTGAGCGAGTACGTCGGCACATGAACCTCCGCCTTCAGAGCCTCAAAGAGCAGACCCACCTGGAGACCGGAACCGACCGCACGGCGATCAAGGTTCACGCGGAAGGCCGCATTCAACGCATCGTTCAAGCGGCGCGTGCGCACGGCTTCGATGTCCGCCGGACGAACGACAGGTACCAGCCCCCGTTCCTGGGCACCAAGCTGCCTACCACCACGGCCCTTGCCACCCAGATGATCGACCCCACCCTCGGCCAGCTCCTCTGGCGAATTGGCTCCGCAGTTGCGCATGGACAGCAGCACGGGATCAGCATGTTTCTGGAGCAGATCGACCAGCCCGTGGACCCCCTGCACGGCGACGCCGCTGCACAGATGGGGGCCAGCGCCGAAGCTACCGCGCTGCGCTGTGGCGGGGCCCCGCTCGCCGTCATCTGCACGTTGCAGCGGCTGTTCCTGCAGTTCGGCTGGGACACAACGCGCTTGTCGATTGCGACGGCGGATGTCGTCAACACTTGGCAGTCCGTGGCCGGAGTCCGACGGGGTCCGGTTCCGGAGGGCCTTCGAGGCAGTAGTCGCTCTGTTATGCAAGGCCGGTTATGACTCCCGAGCCCGCCGATGCGTCATCGATCGTTATGACGCCGTGGGCGAGCGATGCGTTTCGGAAGTCGACGTCTCCGCGGATGAATTCTGCATCGCTGAAGTCGACTGTGCCGCCGATGAATTCGGCGTGGCTGAAGTCGACCTCGCTTCCGGAGAACTGTGCACTGTCGAAATCAACCAGGCTGCCGATGAAGCGCGCCTGGCGGAAGAGGACGTTGCCGCCGGTGAACGCTACTCCGTTGAAGTGCACGTCGCCACGGTTGAAGCCCGCGCCGTTGTAGTTGAGAGTGCCGTCATTGATTGCTGCGCCCGCGAAGCTGACAACACCACCCGAGAACCGCGCGTAGAGGAAGTGGACGATGCTGCCGGAGAACGTTGCTGCCTCGAAACCGACAGTGCCGTCGATGAATGTTGCGCTACCGAAATCCACCGTTCCTGCGGCGAACGAGGCGCGGTAGAAATCGACGTCGCTGTGGAACGTTGCCCCGTTGAATCTGAAAAATCCGCCCGCGAAGATCGCGCCGCTGAAACGGACCGTCCCCCCGGTGAAGTTCGCCTCGCTGAGGTCGCCCCCGTCGAAGGCGACTCCGGTGAAGTCAAAGTTGTGCCCTTGCCATGAGTGGGGATGGCCGGCGGGGAGGCGCAGATGGTCACCGATGAGGCGGATGACCGTGTGCCGGGCTTCTCGGAGGGCGACGTAGTCGTACTGGGCTGCTGAATCGCCTGCCGGAAGATCACTTGCGGCGGTGTAGGGCAGGCGGAGAAATGCGCACAGGACGTCGATGCAGGTCTGGCGGAGTTCGCGGGTAGGGGCGTCGTCGGCGAGACCGACGAGGGCGTGGACTCCTCCGAGGCGAACCGTGGGCGAGGTGTCGCCGAGCTGAGAGACAGCGGTGGTGAAACGTTCGTTGTGCAGGCGAGTGGTGTCGCGCAAGGCCGCGTCTTCGTCGACCCGCTGACGCCGGTAGGCGACGACAAGAGCGACGAGGGCTCCCGCTCCGGCCACCACGCCGAAGGACAACTTCACGAGGTCGAAGAACGTCTTGGAGTCGATCTGCTGCTGCTGCTTCAGCTCGCGGGCCCCGAGAAGGTTCCAACCGGTGACGAGCACGAACCCGGCGATCAGGAGTGCTCCGATGAAGACCATGGGCAGCACGAAGCCGATGCTCCAAAGGCGCAGGCCGCGCCACCCAGCCCGACGGCCGCGAAGTTGAGGACTCATACCCGACAGGACTAAGGGCTGTCCCGTAAGGTTCCCGCTTGCCTATCCGGTGACTCCGTTCCAGCGGCCGGCGCCCTGCGCCCGCCGCTCGACCCGGACGCACCCGGGTCGGAGGAGGACGGCCAGCAGGACTGAGACGCCGATCCCCTCGGTCCTGTGCTCAGCGCCCGGTGGCGGTCGGAACGGCAGTGCGGGCCGCGGTGTCGTGGAGCCCCAGGCGCAGGTGCTCGACGTGGTAGAGGGCCTGGTCGAGAAGCTCGGCGACGTGGTCGTCGTAGAGCGAGTAGACGATGGAGCGGCCCTGCCGCTCACCGGTGACCAGGCCCAGGTTGCGCAGGAGCCGGAGCTGGTGGGAGCAGGCGGAGGCTTCCATGCCGACGGCTTCGGCGAGCTCGCCGACCGCGCAGGGCCCTTCCTGGAGGCGGGCCAGGATGTAGAGCCGGGAGGGTGTGGCGAGGGCCTGGAGGGTGGCGGCGACGTCGGCGGTGCCGACCGCGTCGAGACGGTCGCGGGTGCTGGCGCTGCTGGTGGTGGTGTCGCGTCCGTGGCCCATGACTCCATCATACCGATGACAGATGAAGAGCTGTTCATATGTTCCTGTACGGTGGAGGTGTCGCCCCGTCCGCCCGTGAAGGGTTGTTTTGTCATGTCTTCTGTCCTGGGCCAGCAGTGGTCCGCGCTGCCCGCCGGCACCGTGCGCCCGGCACCTCCCCGGCGCCGCACCCGCCTGCTCGCCCTGCCGCAAGCCCGCTGGGCACTCGCGGCCCTGGCGCTGTTCCTGCTCGCCCTGCCCCTCTACCTGCTGGACGGCCCGCCCTGGCTGTGGGGCACCCTGTTCGCCGCCACCTACGTCACCGGCGGCTGGGAGCCGGGCTGGGAAGGCATCAAAGCTCTCAAGGACAGGACGCTGGACGTGGACCTGCTGATGGTCGTCGCCGCGCTTGGCGCGGCCGCGATCGGCCAGGTCCTCGACGGTGCTCTGCTGATCGTCATCTTCGCGACCTCCGGGGCCTTGGAAGCGGTCGCGACCGCCCGCACCGCGGACTCGGTGCGCGGCCTGCTCGATCTCGCGCCCACCACCGCCACCCGGCTCCTGCCCGACGGCACCGAGCAGACGGTCGGCACCGGGCAGTTGGCGGTCGGGGACATCGTCCTGGTCCGGCCCGGCGAGCGGGTCGGCGCCGACGGCCGGGTCCTCGACGGAGCCTCAGACGTCGACCAGGCCACCATCACCGGCGAGCCGCTGCCCGTCGCCAAGCAGGCCGGGGACGAGGTGTTCGCGGGCACCGTCAACGGCACCGGCGCCCTGCGTGTGCGCGTCGAGCGCGACCCGTCGGACTCGGTGATCGCCCGGATCGTGAAGATGGTCGAGGAAGCCTCCGAGACCAAGGCACCCACCCAGCTGTTCATCGAGAAGATCGAGCAGCGCTACTCGATCGGCATGGTCATCGCGACCCTCGCCGTCTTCGCGGTCCCGCTCGCCTTCGGCGCGACCCTGTCCTCGGCGCTGCTGCGGGCGATGACGTTCATGATCGTGGCCTCGCCGTGCGCGGTGGTGCTCTCCACCATGCCGCCGCTGCTGTCGGCCATCGCCAACGCCGGACGCCGCGGCGTCCTCGCCAAGTCCGCCGTCGTCATGGAACGCCTCGGCCAGATCGACACCGTCGCCCTGGACAAGACCGGCACCCTCACCGAAGGCACCCCCCGCGTCACCGACCGGCACCCGCTGCCCGACAGCAGCCTGGACGAGGACGCGCTCCTGGCGCTGGCAGCGTCGGCCGAGCACCCCAGCGAGCATCCGCTCGCCCGCGCCGTCGTCGCCGCGGCCCGCGAACGGGGCCTGTCCCTGAGCGACACAGAGGGCTTCACGTCCACCCCGGGCCAGGGCGTCACCGCCACCGTCGGCGGCCGGACCATCACAGTCGGCGCCCCGGCCCGGCTCCTGAACGATGACGCCCACCAAGCGGTCGTGGCCGAACTGGAGGAGGCCGGACGCACCGCGGTCGTGGTCCTGCGCGACCAGGTGGCAGTGGGCGTGCTCGGGATCGCGGACCGGCTGCGACCGGACGCGGCGGCCACCGTCGCGGCCCTCACCCGCCTGACCGGGCACAACCCGGTCCTGCTGACCGGCGACAACGAGCGCGCCGCCCGGCACCTGGCCGCCGAGGTCGGCATCACCGACGTGCGTGCCGGGCTGCTGCCCCAGGACAAGGTGGCGGCCGTGAAGGAGTGGGAGGCCCAGGGACGCCGAGTGCTGGTCGTGGGGGACGGCGTCAACGACGCCCCCGCGCTGGCCGCCGCACACTCCGGCATCGCGATGGGCAAGGCCGGCTCCGACCTCGCCCTGGAGACCGCCGACGCCGTCGTCGTCCGCGACGAACTCGCAACCATCCCCTCGATCGTGCAGCTCTCCCGCACCGCCCGCCGCCTCGTGATCCAGAACCTGGCCATCGCCGGCACGTTCATCGCCGTCCTGGTCGCCTGGGACCTGATCGGCACCCTGCCTCTGCCCCTCGGCGTCGCCGGCCACGAGGGATCCACCGTCATCGTCGGCGTCAACGGCCTGCGCCTGCTCCGCGAAACAGCCTGGCCCCGCCCCACCAAGGACGCCACGTGAGCGAAAGAACCGCCGCGCCACCCCCGCCCAGGGGGGCCGCGCGGCCCACCGTCACCGTATGCCGAGGCTGCTGCTGCGGCACCCCCAAGGTTCCCGGCCTCGATCACACCGCCCAACTCCGCAACCTGCACCAGGCCCTCGACGGCACCGCGACCCTACGGGCCACCGGCTGCCTCGACGCCTGCGAGCGGGCCAACATCATCGTCGTCCAGCCTTCCGCAGAAGGCCGCAAGGCAGGCGGACGGCCCCGTCTGGCTCGGCCCGTCAACGATCCCGAGGCCACCACTGACATCACTCACCGTCCGTCGGGTGCGCTGCACAACCACGCGATCACCCGGCCTTCGCTGTGCGGCCCTCAGCCACGGCTTGCTCGTACTGGTCCTAAAGCAGCTGGCCGGATGACCAGCTGCGCAGCAAGCTCCACCTCCGCGACTCCGACCCACGCCCGCGCCTCCTCCACTCCAGGATCGGACGGCACTCGCCGCGGCGACCGGCCTACAAACCTCCGCGTTCCGATTCCGACCTGCGGTAGGGGCTTAGGCGGCCCGCTCGCCACCGCTTCGCCGACTCCCTCGCGAACGCCTCAAGCTTTGTACTCCGAGGGTGCATATAGACGTAGCGGTCGGCAGCGCGGATTTGCACGATGTTGATCTGGTCCATGAGGGGCCGGGGGACGGTGCTGACTATGTTGTTCCTTCCCAGAGCCAGCAGATGCCGGGGAGTGATCGGTAGGACGAGGGAGTGCGCGTCACCAATGGCCATGTTGTACGACCAAGGCCTGGTATCCGTGCGCACGGTCACCGCTGGGTTGTCGCCGATCAGGAATTGCCCGTTCTCAGGCGTCAGCACCTCCAACTTCCAGTCCGATGACGTGGCACGCACTCTGTTGAACATGCTCTCAATGCTGGTGCGAAACAGAGCGCCTGTCCCAAAGCTCTGGGTGACCTCGGACTGCTCGACGAGACGCTCAGCGAAGGCATTGAGGGCGCCCTCGCCGGCAAGGTGCAGCCCGGTCTGCCGCAACGCCTCACGGCGCACTGGTTCCGGGAACCGCTCGACGACCTCACTACGGACCTTCACACGCACGGTTTCGAACGCGTTGACGTATACATCGCGGTAGCGGTGGGACCGCACGTAGTGAAGCACGATCAGGTCACGCAAAGCCCTGACGTGCAGCGGATCTGCGAACGGTGCGCCTCTGCGCACAGCCTCGATGGCAGCATGAGCACCCCGCTCTACGGAGTCCCACAACTTCTCAGCGGACGCGGAGTCGAACGCCACAAAGGTGTCGGCCCAGCCGCACGTTCGTGTGCTCGCGAGCTTGTTTCGCCGACCTGGGTTGCGCACGTCGACGGGACGCAACTGAAGGCCGCTGCCTTCAGGCCCGGCTACGGTGAACTGCTTGAGCAGGACCTGCGAGACGAGGTGCTGCCGCCGTATCTGAGGTGCCTTCACCCTTGAGATTCTGGCAAGGCCTCGGTGGACAGGCCAGCGGTTTCCCATGCCAGGATGAGTCCGCGCCTGTGCCGCGACAGTGGGGTGCGGTCGTGGGGGTCCGTGTCCCCTACCAGAGTGACCGACGGCGGCAGACGGCCTGTGAGCGGGTAACCGGCCTTGCCCTGCCTCCGGAGTGTGTTCAGAGGCCGAACTGACTCATCAGGTCGTTACTGAGTTCCTCGGAGACGCGTGCCACTTCCTCGTCGTCCGCGATCGGCGGCAGGAGCGTGTGGACCGGCTGAATGTGATGGGGGCGGCGGGTGTACGGGGGTGTGCTCTCGCGGCCGTCCCCGAAGGCCGCTGTGCGGGCTTCCAGGGCCCACGGGCCGTTGGATGCGTAGATCGTCGCGGTGATCTGCTGGGTACTGTCCAGGGACAGTTTCCGCTGCAGCTCCTGGATGGTGATCAAGAAGTCGTCACAGGCTGCTGTGACCACGCGCTGCGAAACAGGTAGGGCATCGACGACGCCGGCCTCCTCGGCGAAGCCCTGCCGCACTGAAGACGGGGGATACCACGACACATTGGTGGCCAGGGTCACGGTGCCGTCATGGTGCAGCTCGACCAGGGAGTTGCGGTTGTAGTCGATCTCCATCGTGCTGGAGACCCAGCGCCTCAGACCGGGGCGTGGGTTGATGAGGGCGTCGCCCATGCCTGTCATCGGCCCGGGGGCTCTCCGCGCCGGCAGCTTGGTTCCGCGCTCCCGGGCGACGTGAAGAAGGTAGCGGGCTTCGTCCCGGTTCAGCGGTGGCGCACCGTGCGGGTAGCTCCGCGTGGGGCGCGCGACGGCGACCAGCCAGGCTGAGGGTTTGGATGCTTGTGCGGTGATGGTTTTGGTGAGGAAGTCGGAGTGCTGGCGCAGGGCCTCTGCCGCGCTGTCGGTCCGGGTGAAGCGGTCGCGGTAGGCGCGCTCGATCTGGTGCTCGGCCATCCAGGCGGTGTGGTCTCGGTCGCGGTAGGGCACCGTGAACGCCTGCTGCTCCTTGTCCTTGTCCGACCTGCCGTGGACGAGGTGCGGGGCCATCTCGCTGGCGGGGACGTCGACGACCAGCAGAGTCGTTGTGCCGTCGGTCAGGGGAAACATGACCAGGTCCGGCAGGTAAGGGTGGACGTGGTTGCGGACCCACTGCGCGTACTGCCGGAGGTCAGCCTTGTCCCTGTCGATCCCGACGATCGAGTGGTCGTTGGCGACGCCGTAGATGAGCAGTCCGCCGCGTGTGTTGGCCATCGCGCTGATGTCCTTGGCGAACTCGTTCCACTGACCGTGCATGGGGGGAACGGGCAGGTCCCGCTTCCAGTCGAGATCGTCGGTCTCGGCCAGCTGATCAGCTGCCGCCTGGCAGACCATGTCGTAGGTGAGCGGGCCAGGAGCGGACCCCAAGTGCTGATGCAGCCGCGTCCACGTGCGAGCCCGGCTCTGTGCGGCGACAGAGGTGTCCGCTATCCCCATAATCGATCCTCTTTGAGCGTCGTTGGAAGGCTCACTCTAGGACGCCTGGCCGCCGCCACGGACGCCTTTTCCACCGGTCGTCCGGAGAAGTAGTAGCGGCGGTCTCAACCGCGCGGCGGGGCGCGACGGCGGCTCTCGACCAGCCCCGTCCGCGCGCACGCGGTAGACCGTTCCGCTGTTCTCCGACACCCGGCCGTGTCGGGGCTTCCCGGTGCGCGCCGCCGTCGCGGCGGGGGTTGCTCGTGCGTTGACCGGTGCGGGTTCAACCAGTGGGTGGTCGTCGCTTCGTTGTTGTGTGGGGGTGGGTGTGTGCGGGGTGGTGTGCGGGGTGGTGGTGTGGGGGTGCGGCCGAGGGTGGCGACGGTGCGGGTGCTGCGCCGACGTCGTGCCGATGTTGCGGGGTCGGTTGGTGGGTGGGGTGTCGGTCGGCTGGTGGGTTCCCCGCCGCCGTCGTGGGCTGGGCGCCGTGCTCGTCGCAGCGGGCCGGGGGACGCTCTTTTCAGGCATTAGAAAGGGGGAGCCAGTTAGTGCACAACGTAACGTTAAGCACTTTTCTGCGCTGCAGCCGTGCCTTGATCAACCCGCCTCCCGCCCACGTTTTCCGAGAGGGAAAAAATGGTGAGAATCGACCGACCCGATAAGCCGCGCCGCCGTGAGCGGCAGGCCGGTAGCACCCGCGCGAACCGGGTGAACATGTCGTTCGACGACACCGAGATGGAAGTCATCCGTACCGCTGCCCGCAGGGACGGCCAGATGGCCCTCGGGGCGTGGGCCGGCCGTCAGCTGATGGCCGTCGCGCAGGAGACCCTCATCCCCGTTTCCCGGGATGCCGGGGACGTCCTGCGCGAGCTGATCCGCTCCCGCCTCCACCTCCAGGAAACGGTGGCCGCGCTGCACGCTCTCGCGACACCGGCGCCGCCTTTCCCCGTCGCTCCCGGCACCCCGCCCCTGCGCCCCCGCACCGCTCTGCCGCACACCCCCGAACCGGCTCTTCCGGACCCGGTCCGCACGGTTCTGACGCAGGCTCTGGAGGCGATCGGCAGGGTGGATGAGGCGACCGTTCAGGTCATGCGGGAACGGCGCCCGCGGACATGAACAGGGTGTGCGGGCGGTGATGCCGAAGAAGGCCGAGAGCGGGGAGAGCACCGCGGACCTCCTGGCCTACCTCTTCGGCCCCGGCAACCACGACGAGCACACCGACCCGCACCTCGTCGCGGCCTGGACCCCCGATCTGCCCTGCCCGGCCCGCAACCCCGACCGCATGACGCTCTCTGATCTCGCGCTCCTCCTGGACGCCCCCGTCGACGCCCTGCGCGGCCCGAAACCGGCCGAGCACGTGTGGCACGTCTCCGTCCGTAACGAACCCGACGACCGGACCCTCACTGACGCCGAGTGGGCGACGGTCGCCGCCGAGATGGTGGCCGCCGCCGGCATCGCCCCCCACGGCGATGCCCAGGCGTGCCGGTGGGTGGCGGTCCGTCACGCGGACGACCACATCCACCTGGTGGCGACCCTCGCCCGCCAGGACGGCCGACACCCCCGCATCCGCGGCGACATCCCGAACATGCACACCGCCGCCCGCGCCTTCGAGACCGCCTGGAACCTCCGGCCGATGTCGCCGCTCGACCGCACCGCGCGCCGCGCTCCGGTCACGGGGGAGCGGGAGAAAGCCGCCCGCCGCGGCCTCCCAGAGTCCGCCCGGGAGAGCCTCCAGCGCACGGTCCGCGAGGCCGCCGCCCTTGCCGCGGACGACGCCGATTTCCTGACCCGGCTGCGCGACGCGGGTGTGCGGGTGCGGGAGCACCATGACAAGAACGGCGCTCTGGACGGGTACGCGGTCGCGCTGCCCGGCGACCGCGCCGACCGCGGCAGCAGGCCCGTCTGGTTCTCCGGCAGGACCCTCGCCTACGACCTCTCCCTGCCCCGCATCCGCGAACGCTTCCACCCCACGATCGCGCCCGCCGATCTCGTCCGCGCGCACACCCGGATCCGCGAAGCCGCGCACCTTCTCGCCCGGGCCGGCCGTGCCGAGGGTGCCGGTGACGTCGCCGCCCTCGGTGACCTCCTGGTGGTGGCCGCCGCGACGTCCCCGACCGTCGTATGCGAGAAGGTTCGTGCGGCGGCGGCCGCGTTCGAGCAGGCCTCCCGGACCCCCGGCACCCGCACCCTCCACGGCACCGCCCGCGCCCACTTCAAAGCCTCCGCCCAAGCCCTGGAACACGCACCGAGAACAGCCCGTGGCGGCGGGGCACCCGCGGTCCTGACCTTGCTGATCGCGCTCGTCGAAGCCGTCGAGGCGGCCACCGCGTGGCACCGCGCACAGGAGCACGACGCCCAGACCCGGGCCGCCGCCCAGGCCGCCGCTCTGCTCCGCGAAGCCGCCACCCTCACCGGAGCACCGCCACCCACCCGACCCTCCCGGGCCGTGCCGCGCACCGTACGGGTGACACCCGCCGCAGGGCGTGGCCCCGTTGCGGCCCCGTCCGTTACCGCTGTACCTCCCCGACCGAACCCGGGCCCGGGGCGTTCGCGCTGACCGTACGAAGGAGCACCCATGACCACGCCCGCCGCCCCGCCCGGTGAGCCGTTCTCCGAAGCCCTCTCCGAGGCGGCGCAGGCCGCGACGATGTCGGTCCGGCTGATCCTCACGATCGCGGACGCGGTCCGCCGCGCCGCCCAGAAATACCACCAAGGGGAGGAGAAGGAGCTCGGTGCGGACGCGGAGGAGCTCGCCGAAGGCTGGTCGGCCGAGCAGCTGCGCACCGTCCTGCCCGAGGGCATCTTGAACGGGCTGATGGCCGGTGGGGACTGGCCGCTGCTGGCCCGCCACCTCACCTCGCTCCAGCAGGCCGGCGTCGACCTCACCACGTTCCTGCCGAACCTGGGCCGCATGGCCTCCGCTGTCGAGCAGGCCGTCGCCCGCAACACCGCCCGCATCCAGGCGGAGGGCACCGACCGGTGGGCCGACCTCCTGCGCCGGACCATGCCCGAAGGCCTGGTCCGCGACGCGATCCTCGCCTCCCCGGCCTGGCCCCACCTCGCCGCCGAGATGGGCCGCCTCCACGAGCAGGGCGTCGACGTCGCCCGGATCCTCACCGACGCCCACGCCGCCGGCCTCGGCGTCGACCAGGCCGTCGCCGCCGCCACCGCCCGGACCTCCCCCCAAGCCCAAGCCCCCGCCCCCTCGCCGACCGCCCCAGCTCCGGCTCCGGCGCCCGCGACGACTCCGGCTCCGGCGCGCGCGGCCGCCGTACGGACCGCACCCGCACCCGCGACGACCCCGGCTCCGGCGCCTGCACCCGCCCTACGGCCTGAGCCCGCCGAACGGCCGACGTCGACTCCGGATTCGAAGCCCGATCCGTGGGCCGCCCGTCCTGCCCCGCCGGTGAGTGCGGACGCGAAGCGGGCCTGGGGCCCGTTGACCGAGGGCCTGACGATCCCTCGCGACCTCGACCTCGCCGACCGCGCCCACGCCCTGGACCAGCTCGGTATCAGCACCGGCTCTCACCGCCTCCTGGTGAGCAGGGTCAACGAGGCCCTGCCCGAGCCGGACGCCGCGCTCCTGGTGAGCTCCCGCCTGTGGCCGCTGCTCGCGCACCGGATGCACACCATGGCCAAGGCGGGCGAGCCCTTCACCGCACACCTCGCCCGCCTCGCCCCCGACACCGCCGCCTGGCGCACCGGCCCGCCCGCCGACACGGCCAAGCGCCTGCTCCTCGCCGCCCACCACGCCCTCACCACACCACTGGACGCGGCGCTGCCCACCGGCCCCCGCGTCTCCGCATCGGCGGCCCGCTCCCGCTCCACCACCACCGGCCCCGACACCACCGCGCACCCGCAGCCGGCCCCCGCCCAACCCGCCGCCCCCGCGCACCACCAGCAGACCGCCCCCGCACCACGGCAGGGACGCGGACGGTAGAGCCGCGCCCGCGCGTTCCAGAATTCCGGAACGCGCGGCCGCGGAGGTCAGCTCACGTTCGCGATCCTGCCCGCACGCCAGTGCGATGCACCCCAGCCCTCAGCCCGCGGCCTTCGCCCATTCCAGCCCGAGGCCGGCCAGCCGCTGAAGCTGCTCACCCGTCAGCGTGGCCCTCCGGCTCTTCACGTTCGACAACCACACACCGAGCCGCACCGGTGTCCCGTCCGGCAACTCCTCCGACCAGGACCTCTGCACGACGACCGTCCCCTCCCGCTCGACGTACTGGGCGAGCGCGGCGACTCCCCGCTCGAACGCCCCGGCCCGCGCACCCCCCGCCCGCCGCGGCCGAGCCGGAACGGCGGCCGGTTTCTCGGGCGGCCGGACGCCGAGCTGCACCAGGCGCTCGCGCTGCCCCACGGCCAGCCGCTCCCACCCATCCCGCTGGGCGACCAGCCACCCGCCGACGTCGAGCCCATTCACCATCGCCCCGGGCTCCACATGCCCGACCACGCTCCCGGGGGCCACAGCACCCTTCAGGGCCGCGTAGTGGCGCTGCCAGCCGACGGGCCAGTCCGGGTTCCAGTCCGGATCGATCGCGGCCAGCGCCGCCGCCCGCCGCGCCGCCCGCACCTGCTCCTTCCCGAGCCCGTTCTTCTTCCGCGCGTTGGCCAGCCACTGCCCAATGGGCCGGTCCATGATCATCGCCGTGACCGGCGCGGCAAGCGTCCCGTACGCGGCGAAGTAGGCCTTCGCCGCACCGAGGTTCTCCTCCCACGCCGCGTCCGCCGGATCCCACACCACGCCGAGCGCCTCCAAGTCCTCGGCCCGCCCCGGCAGCATCGTCCCCGCCCGCATCGCCCGGCGCTGATCCGACAGCCACCGCCCCAGCGGAAACCCGCCCTCACCCCGCTCGTCCCCACCCTCAACGTGGTTGTAGGGCACGGCGAGATCACCCTCCCGCTCCCGGTACGCCACCGCCGCCCGGTGCCCCGCCCGCCAGTTCGCATGCTCCGGCTCGATCAGGTTGTACTCCACCAACCTGGCCACCAACGCCGGATCGCGGTGCGTCCCGAACCGCAGCAGCAGCCGCTGTTCCTCCTCGTCGTCGCCCTCGGGCGCCGGTCCGAGCCACGGCGACACCGGTTTCGTCCGCTGCAGATCCTCCGACGGAATAGCGAGCATCTCCACCGCACGCTCATCATGCGCCCGCAACCCGGAAAGCACCTTCAGAAGAGGACGGTACGAAACCGAATACGACATGTCCTCCGGAGTCTCATCCGGGCCGAGAAAAACCGGCACGATCAGCGTCGCCAATTTATCCTGACCGGGCTTCTGCCGAAGCGCCCGACCAATAGCCTGAACAATATCCACCGCCGACCCCTTCGGGTCGATAAGAGCGACGGAATCCACGCTCGGGCAGTCGACTCCCTCACCGAGAACCCGGCAGTTCGACATCACCGCCCGCCCCGCCCGCGCCCCGAACTGGAACAGCTCCTCGGCCCGCATCTCCGGCTCGTGCTCACCCGACAGCCACCCCGACCACACCTGAGCCGGGTGCCGCTCCGGGTCCGCCGCGTGCAGCCGACCCGCCACCCGCCCCAGCCCGACCGAGAACGCCTGCGCCTCGATCGTCCGGTGGTGGAAGGTGATGCACCGCTCAAGCCCGTGCTCCGCCATCGTCTCCAGCAGCGCCGCCTGCAGCACCGAGAGCCGCTCGCCGCGTACGTGCTCCTCGAACCGCTCCTCGCCGTACAGCTTCTCCAGGGTTAGGCGTTCATCCCGCAGCTCGACGACCACGATCTGGTACCGCGCCAGCAGGCCCCGCGCGATCGCGTCCGAGAGGTCCAGCGCCCAGAGAACGGGCCCGTGGATCCGCTCGTCCGCCATGGAGCAGGCCATCTCCTTCGGCAGCCGGTCCACCGGCGCCCGCCGCCGCCCAGCCTCCCCGCTCTCCTCCGGGAACTCCGCCCGCCAGCGGGGCCGGGGCCGCTCCATCCAGATCCGTGGCGTCGCCGTCAGATACAGCCGGCGCATCGCGGGAAGCTGCTCCTGGTCGTGGACGACGGCCCACGCCTTCCCGAGCGACCCGCTGGTCCGGTGGGCCTCGTCCACGCAGATCAGGTCCCACACATCCATGGGGAGTCCGTACGCGCCTTCGTGAGCCTCGGTCAGCACCGGCAGCGACGAGTACGTCGCGAACACCGTCACCGGCCCGCTGCCGTAGTGCAGCGCCAGCTGCGGGGCGTTCGTCGTCGAGGGCACCCGCAAGTTGTACAGACGCGGGTCGTCATCCATCGAGCACACCGCCACGATCGGCCCCGAACGCCCGAAAGCCCGCCACTCCCGCACCGTCTGCGCGAGCAATTCCAACGTCGGAAGAAGAACCAGAACCCGCCCATGCGGAGAAATACGCTGCGCCGCACCGGCCGCAATGAACGTCTTTCCCGTCCCGCACGCCGCGTGCACCTGACCGCGCAGACCATTCTTCGGAATCTGCTGCCCGGGCCGGATGTCCAGCCCGGCGACAATGGCATCCACCGCTTCCGCCTGATGAGGGAAAAGCGTAATTTCACCGGTCACGACGAAAAGTCTCCAGACGCGGGGGAGGAGGTATCTGTTCACTCGTGATCCTACTCGTGCATCACATGATGCACGAGTAGGATGCAGCACGATGCATCACATCGACTGATGGTTGGCCTGTTCCGGCCCCACCATGGCCGACCAGCGTGCTACATTGCGAGAGCAGCACCCATCCACCTCTTCCCGAGTGCGGGTGCGCGCCAGACGTAACATCTCGTCAGGAAGAACTCTCCACCTCTCGGCCCGGACCTCCTGGCGGTGGCAGACCCCGGGGCCGGCCCCGAGTGGTGGTGCCCACCGATTCGGGATCCTACCCGCTGGCACAGTTGATGCACCGACACCCACCGCCGTAGCCAGCCCGGCGAAGCCGGCAGGGCGGGAGCGAAGCGGACGCCCCGTCACGAAGCGAAGCGGAGAGACCCAAAGATTACCGCGCAGCGGTAATCCAATTCACGCAAAGCGTGAATTCACATAAACCGCGCAGCGGTTTATCAAAGGCGCGAAGCGCCTTTAGAATTCGCGAAGCGAATTCCGTCCCTGCCAAGCGCGCAGCGCTTGGATAC
>NZ_BMRY01000023.1 GCF_014648875.1 Streptomyces parvus
CTCCACCAGCCGGAACAGCGCCACCTCCACAGCGAACAGACCCGCCTGAGCGAACACCGTCCGCTCCAGCAACCCCGCATCCTCCCCGAACACCACCCCACGCAACGGCCGCCCCACATCCACCCGCACACACACCGCATCAAAAGCATCCGCGAACACCGGAAACGCTTCGTACAGTTCGCGGCCCATCCCGGGCCGCTGCGACCCCTGACCCGAGAACAGGAACCCCGTACGCCCGGGTGCCGCGACACCGTGCAGCACGCCTGCCGCGTCGTGGCCCGCTGTCACCGCGTCCAGGCGGGCCGCCAGTTCCTCGCGGTCGGTGGCGAAGACGGCTGTGCGGTGGTCCAGGGGGAAGCGGGTGATCGCCGACGACCGTGCGATCGCGGTCAGCGGTACGGATGGTTCGGCGTCCAGGAAGGCTCGCAGCCGGACCGCCTGGTCGCGCAGGGCGGCAGCGCCGTGCCCGGAGAGGAGCACGGGGAGCGTGAGGGCGGGCTGGGTGCTTTCCTCGTCGGGGGCGGCCGGTTCGGGTGCTGCTTCGATGACCGCGTGGGCGTTGGTGCCGCTGATGCCGAACGAGGACACACCCGCCCGGTAGGGGCGGTCCGTGGGGGGCAGGGTCACGTTCTCGGTGAGCAGCTGCACGGCGCCCGCCGACCAGTCCACGTGCGGCGTCGGCTCGTCGGCGTGCAGGGTGCGGGGCAGCACGCCATGCCGCAGTGCCATGACCGTCTTGATGACGCCGGCGACGCCGGCCGCCGCCTGGGTGTGGCCGATGTTGGACTTGAGCGACCCCAGCCACAGCGGGCGGTCCGCGTCCCGGTCCTGCCCGTACGTGGCCAGCAGTGCCTGTGCCTCGATCGGGTCACCGAGCCGCGTGCCGGTGCCGTGGGCCTCCACCAGGTCCACCTCGTGCGGCTCCAGACCGGCCGTTTCGAGGGCCGCCCGGATGACCCGCTGTTGTGCCAGGCCGTTGGGTGCGGTCAGGCCGTTGGAGGCCCCGTCGGAGTTGACGGCGGATCCCCGCAGGACGGCCAGGACGTGCTGCCCGTCGGCCAGGGCGTCGGACAGGCGGCGCAGGACCAGCACGCCCACGCCCTCGGACCACCCGGTGCCGTCGGCCTGCGCTCCGAATGCCTTGCAGCGGCCGTCCGGGGAGAGGCCGTCCTGCCGTGCGAACTCGACGAGGACGCCGGGTGTGGCCATCAGGGTGACGCCGCCCGCCAGGGCCATGGAGCACTCTCCCGCGCGCAGCGACTGCGCGGCCAGGTGCAGGGCCACCAGGGACGACGAGCACGCCGTGTCCACGGTCACCGCCGGGCCGTCGAACTCGAAGGCGTAGGCGATGCGGCCGGAGGCGACGCTGGCGGTCGTGCCGGTCAGCAGATAGCCCTCGGAGCTCTCGGCGGGCTCGTACATCCGGGGGCCGTAGTCCTGCGCGGTGGCTCCGACGAAAACGCCGGTGCGGCTGCCGCGCAAGTCGGCCGGTTCGGTGCCGAGCCGCTCCAGAGCCTCCCATGTGACCTCGAGGAGCAGCCGCTGCTGCGGGTCCATGGCGGCGGCCTCGCGCGGCGAGATTCCGAAGAGTGCGGCGTCGAAGCCCGCGATGTCGTCGAGGAATCCGCCGGCCGTGGGAAGTGGGGTGTCCAGCGCGGCCAGGGACGGCTGCCAGCCCCGGTCCTCGGGAAGCCCGGTCAGTACCTCGCGGCCCTCGCTCAGCGCTTCCCACAGCGCCGCGGGCGAGTCGATGCCGCCGGGGAAGCGGCAGGCCATGGCGACGATGACGACGGGGTCGTCGCTGTCGGCGCAGGCCGGGGAGGCCGTGGTGCGGGAGGGGGCGGCGGTGTCCTCACCGCGCAGCGCGTCGCACAGACGTCGGGCGGCCGCGGCCGGGGTGGGGTGGTCGAAGAGGAAGGTGGGCGGCAGGGCGAGTCCGGTGGCGGCGGCGAGCCGGTCCCGCAGCTCGACCAGGGTCAGGGAGGCGATCCCGAGAGCCTTGAAGGGCAGCTCGGGGTCCACGTCCCCGGCCGCGGCGAACCCGCCGACCACGGCGGCGTGGGACCGGACCAGCTCCCCCACCGTGCTGCGGGCGGTCTGCGGTGAGAGGGCGCGCAGTCGGTCGCGCAGGGAGTTGTCCGGGGCCGCGGCGGTGTCAGGATCGGCGCCGGTGTCCGGGGCGGCGTCCCGGACGGGCCCGGCGGAGCCGTTCCACTGCGCGGCGCCCGCGCCGGGCCTCCAGTGGCGCTCTCGCTGGAAGGCGTACGTGGGCAGGTCCACGACCGCACCCGGTGGGGCGGGCAGACGGACGTCGCGGCCGTGGGCGAGCAGTTCGGCAGCGGAGGCGAGCAGCCGCGCGCGCCCTCCTTCGCCGCGCCGCAGGGAGCCGACCACCGTGGTTTCGGGCACGTCCAGCTCGGCCAGGGTGTCACGAACGGCGGCCACCAGCACCGGGTGCGGGGTGGCTTCGACGATGAAGCGGAAGTCCTCGTCGGCCAGCCGCCGGGCGGCGGCGGCGAACTCGACGGTGGACCGCAGGTTCCGGTACCAGTAGGCGGCGTCCAGGCCGGCGGTGTCCATCCACTCCCCGGTGACGGTCGACAGGAACGGCAGCTCGGACGTACGGGGTTCGATGTCGGCGAGCGCGGTCAGCAGTTCGTCGTGGATCTGTTCGACGTGCGCCGAGTGCGAGGCGTAGTCCACCGGAATGCGCTTGGTGTCGACGCCGTGCGACGTGCACCGTGCCGCGAAGTCGTCGAGTGCGTCGTCCGGCCCCGAGACCACGACCGCGGTGGGCCCGTTGTCGGCGGCGATCGAGAGCGCGGGCGTGTCGTCGAGCCATGGGCGTACCTGTGCGGCTCCGGCCTGCACGGACAGCATTCCGCCCTGCCCGGCGAGGGCGCCGATGGCGCGGCTGCGGAGTGCGACCACCTTGGCCGCGTCCTCCAGCGACAGCGCGCCCGCCACGCACGCCGCGGCGATCTCGCCCTGGGAGTGTCCGGTGACGGCGTCGGGCACCACGCCCAGCGACCGCCAGGTCTCTGCCAGCGCCACCATCACGGCGAAGAGTGCGGGCTGCACCACGTCGACGCGCTCCAGCGTGGGCGCGCCCTCGGCGCCGTGCAGGACGTCCGTCAGTGAGAAGTCGGTGTGCGGGGCGAGTGCTTCCGCGCAGGCGTGGACCGTACGGGTGAATACCTCGTCGGTGTCGAGGAGTTCGTCGGCCATGGCGGGCCATTGCGAACCCTGCCCGGAGAAGACCATGGCCAGCCGTCCGGTGCGCGCGGTGCCCTCGGTGGTGCCTGGCGCCGGCAGTCCGGCGGCCACCGCGTCGAGCTGGGTGAGCAGTTGCTCCTGGTTCTCGGCGAGGAGCACGGCGCGTCGGGCGAAGCGGGTGCGGGTGGTGGCCAGCGAGTGCGCCACGTCCGCCACGGCCAGGTCGGCGCTCTCCACCGCGTCCTTCAGCCGGGCGGCTTGGGAGCGCAGCGCCTGCGCGGTGTGGCCGGAGATCAGCACGGGCACGGGGAGGGTGCTCCCGCCGACGGCCGGGGGCTTCGTGGCCGGGTGGGGCGCCGGGTCGGGTGCGGGGCCCAGCACCAGGTGGCAGTTGGTCCCTCCCATGCCGAACGAGCTGACTCCGACGAATCCTCCGCCGCCCAGGGGGGTCGCCTCGGTCTGTATCCGCAGGTTCAGCCGTTCCAGCGGAATGCCGGCGGGCGCGGAGCGGAAGTTGAGGCTCGGCGGCACGACGTTCCGTTCGACGGCGAGCGTGGCCTTCAGCAAGCCGGCGATGCCGGCGGCGCCCTCGAGGTGCCCGATGTTGGTCTTCACCGAGCCGACGGGCAGCGGCTCGGTGCGTGCGGCGCCGAGGACGGCGCCGAGAGCCGCGGCCTCGACGGGGTCGCCGACCGGGGTGCCGGTGCCGTGCAGTTCGACGTAGCCGACAGCGTCGGGGGCGACCCCGGCGCGGGCGTGGGCGGCGCGGAGAACGGCCTCTTGGGCAGTGGCGCTGGGGGCGGTGAGGCTGGGGCCGCCGCCGTCGTTGTTGATGGCGCTGCCGTGGATGACCGCGTGGATCCGGTCGCCGTCGGCGAGGGCCCGGGCCAGCGGTTTGAGGACGACGACGGCGCCGCCCTCACCGCGGACGAATCCGTTGGCGCGTTCGTCGAAGGTGAAGCAGCGGCCGTCCGGGGAGAGTCCGCCGAAGCGCAGCGCGGAGACGGTGCTGTCGGGGGCGAGGATGAGGTTGACGCCGCCGGCGAGTGCCAGCTCGGACTCACCGCGCGCCAGGCTCTCGCAGGCGAGGTGGACGGAGACCAGCGAGGAGGACTGGCCGGCGTCCACGGTGAGGCTGGGGCCGTGCAGTTTGAGGGTGTAGGACAGGCGGTTGGCGATGAGGCCGCGCTGCAGCCCCGGCATGGAGTGCCGGTCGATGCCGGTGTCGCCCTCGCGGTGCAGGAGTGCGGCGTAGTCGTCCCAGATCGCGCCGAGGAAGACGCCGGTGCTGCTGCCACTGAGGTCGGCGGGGATGTGCCGGGCGTCCTCCAGCGCCTCCCAGGCGAGTTCGAGAGCCAGGCGCTGCTGCGGGTCGGTGGCGGCGGCCTCGCGCGGGGAGATGCCGAAGAAGCCTGCGTCGAAGTCGGCGGGGTGTTCGATGAATCCGCCGCGGGTGGCTCCGGGGACGCGCACGCGGTCGGAGGGGGTCTCGGTGATCGCGTCGGTTCCTGTGGCGAGCAGGTCCCACAGTGGTGCCGGTCCGGGCGCGCCGGGCAGCCTGCACGCGTACCCGATGATCGCGAAGGCCTCGGAACCACCGGTGTACGTATCCGACATGAATGCCCCGAAATCACTTGACGGCGCGAGTTCGCCGGACGTGAGTCCGGCCGGCTGCCGGGGCAGGTGGTTACGCTCCCACCGTGTTCCGGCCGCTTTTCCTCGACTGAAGCACTCCGACGCTAGCGAGGGGCCCGACAAGCGGCCAACCCCTAGCCTTCGCGCCGCCGCCCCTGACCAGGCGACTAGGGGGCGGCGGCGGTCCGGCTCAGAGGGAGGAGGCGACTGGGTTTCCTGGCGTTCTCCCTCCGGGGGCGGTGGTGTCGGCGGTCAGCCGAGGATGCCCCGCTGGTAGGCGACCGCCACCGCCGCGGCCCGGTCCCTGGCGTCCAACTTGCCGTAGATGTGGATCAGATGGGTCTTGACCGTCGCCTCGCTGATGAACAGCCGGCGAGCGATCTCCCGGTTCGACGCGCCGCGTGCCACTTGCTCCAGCACCTGCACCTCCCGCGCGGAGAGCGTGTCGTCGACGGGCGGTACGGCGGGGCTGCGTACCGCCGTGACAAGGCGTGAGGCGACTGCCGGGGACAGCACGGTGCGGCCCTCCGCCGCCGCCCGGATGGCGGCGAACAGTTCGTCGCGCAGCGCGTCCTTCAGCAGGTATCCCGTCGCCCCGGCCTCGATCGCGGGGAGGGTGTCGGAGTCGGTGTCGAAGGTGGTGAGCACCAGTACGCGGGCCCGTGCGCCACGCCGGGTCAGCTCGGCGATGGCCTCCACGCCGCTGCCGGCCGACATGCGCAGGTCCATCAGGACGACGTCCGGGTCCATGCGCAGCGTCATCTCCACCGCCTCCGTGCCGCCGGACGCCTCTCCGAGCACGGTGAAACCGTCCGCGGGCTCCAGTATGCCGCGCAGGCCGTCGCGCACCACCGGGTGGTCGTCGGCGATCAGCAGGGTGATCGTCCCGCCGTTCTCAGCGTTCATGGGGCACCAGCGGTACGCGTGCGGACACGGCAGTGCCCAGGCCCGGCTCGGCTTCCACGGTCAGCTCCCCCGCCAGCCGCTCCGCGCGGGCGCGCATGCCTTTCAGGCCGAATCCGGACGCGGTGTCGCGCTCGGGCAGGGCTGAGGGGTCGAAGCCGTGGCCGTCGTCGCGCACGTCGAGCACGACCTCCTCGCCCATGTAGGAAAGGGTCACGCCGACCCGGGTGGCCTTCGCGTGGCGTGCCGTGTTGGACAGTGCTTCCGCCGCGATGCGCAGCAGCGTCGCCTCCACCTCCTCGTGCAGCGGTTCGTCGCTGCCGATGAGGGTGAACTCGGCTTGCAGACCGGTGCGTTCGGACCAGCGGACGACGGTCTTCTTCAATGCCCCGGGCAGGTCGTCCTCGGCCAGCGCGACGGGGGCGAGGTTGGCGACGGCCCGCCGTGCCTCGCCGAGGCTGTGGCGGGCCAGCTGCAGAGCTCGTTCGGCGTGGACGCGGACCATCTCCTGTTCCTGGGTGTCGGTGACGACCTGGAGCTGGGTGATGACGCCGGTCAGGTCCTGGGCGACGGTGTCGTGGATCTCGGCCGCCAGCCGGCGGCGTTCGTCGGCGATCCCGGCTTCCCTCGCCTGGAGCAGGAGTTGGTCGTGCAGGGCGGCGTTCTCCACCAGGGCCCGCTCCAGTGCGAGGTTGGCGTGCTCCAGCTCGCGGATGGTCGCCACCCGCTTCCGGGCCCGGTCCTCCTCCTTCCCGGCGTCTTGCTGGACGGTCAGGAAGATGCCCAGGTTGGCTGCGACCAGCATGCCGTAGAACACCCAGCTCGCCGTGTCGTCGGGCGGCATGCCTCCGATCTGCGCTCCGGCGATGGTCGTCGCGGTGGCCAGCAGGCCGAGGGGGATCCAGCGGCGGGGCACCAGCCGCTCGATGTCGAAGCAGCCGACCGCGGCGTAGAAGGCGCAGAACGGGTTGATCCAGGCCAGGCCGAACGCCAGGACCGAGCGGAGCGAGTAGTACGCGGCGCCGACCGCGCTGGGGCCGGGCCGGCTGCGTGCCACCCGGTCCCACCACAGCTGCAGGACGAGCGCCGCGGCTGCGAGTACGCCCCCCGCCACCCACTCGGCGGCGTCCATGCCGACCAGGGACGAGGTCGCCGCGGCGAGCACCAGGCTGAGGCCGAGGAGGACGGGTGGGCTGAAGCGGAGGAGCAGGCGCGGCTGCGTTTCGCGCGCGGCCTGCGGCTCGGTGACCGGGGAGGTTGCGTCGGGTGCCACGCCCTCAGTATGAGTCATGGCACCCGGCGCGTGTGACACCTCGTCACTCCCAGCGGAACCAGCGTGCGGCGGCCGCGGACAGCACCAGCGTCCACAGGGCCAGTACACCGAGGTGGATCAGGTCCGGCCAGTCGCCGGCGGTGGCCTGGTTCAGGGCCTGGGCGGCGGCGCCGAAGGGCAGCGTCTCCACGATGTTGGCCATGAGGTCGGGCATCTGCTGGATGGGCATGTACACGCCGGCCGCGAACATCGCGGGGAAGAACACGGAGATGCTGACGGCCTGGGCCATCTTCGTGTTGGGGGACAGCGCGGAGATCAGCGAGCCGAGCGCCAGCACGCACACCACCGCCAGCAGCAGGGTCAGCAGGTAGCCCACGATCTGGCCCGGCAGGGCGACGTCGGAGAAGATGCGTCCCACCGCGATGGTGAGCACAGCGGAGATCAGCGAGGCGACGGCGTGCAGTCCCACCTGGGCGCCGAGAACGGCGGTGGGGCGCACGGGTGTGGTGGACATCCGGCGCAGGATGCCGCGCTCGCGGTAGCCGGTGATCACCGGAGGCATGGCCATCAGACCAGCCATGATCATCGAGAGGAGGACGGCGACGGGCACGTAGGCCTCGACGGTGGAAAGGCCGCCGATCTCCTCCTTGGGCTCCGTCATGGACGGGATGAAGCCGAGCACCAGCAGCAGCAGCGTGGGGAAGGCCATGACCCAGAACACCGAGCCGGGCTCGCGGAAGAACAGGATCAGTTCAGCGCGCAGCACGGCCCGCCCGGGACGAGGCCTGGTGGTGGAAGTTGCAGGGGATGCGGTGGCGGCGCTCATGCGTCGGCTCCCGTCAGGTCGAGGAAGGCGTCATCGAGAGTGGAGTCGGTGACGCGCAGCTGGTGGGCGCTCACCCGGTTGCGGGCGAGCAGGCTGATCACCGCGTTGACAGTCTCGTCGGTACCAGCGAGGGTCACCCTTCCGTCGCGGTGCGTGACGGAGGCGAGGCCCGGCAGGGCGGCGAGGACGTCTTCCTCCAGCGGGCGGGAGGGGGTGAAGGAGATGACGGTGCCGCTCGCGCTCTGCGCGACCAGGCCGGACGGGGTGTCCAGTGCGACGACCCGCCCCCGGTCGAAGATCGCGACCCGGTCGCACAGCCGCTGTGCTTCTTCCATGAAGTGCGTGACGAGGAGGATGGTGACGCCGCTCGCCCGGACTTCCTCGATCAGCGACCACACCTCGCGCCGCGCCGCCGGGTCCAGGCCGGTCGTCAGCTCGTCCAGGACGACGACCCGGGGGTTGCCGATCAGTGCGAGCGCGATGGCCAGCCGCTGCTGCTGGCCGCCGGACAGCTGCGCGAAACGGGTGTTGAGCTTCTCCTCCAGGCCGAGGCGCCCGGCCAGGGCGCGCCAGTCGGCGGGGCGGGGGTAGCAGTCGGCGAACAGCTGGAGCGACTCGGCGACGGTGAGCTTGCCCTGCAGTTCGCTCTCCTGCAGCTGCGCACCCACGATGAGTGTCGTCTTCGCGCGGTCGGCGGACGGGTCCAGCCCGCACACGCGGATCGTGCCGCTGTCCGGAGCGCGCAGACCGAGGATGGACTCGACGGTGGTGGTCTTGCCGGCGCCGTTGGGGCCGAGGACCCCGAAGATCTCGCCTTCCTCCACCGCGAGGGAGACGCCGTCCACGACGGGGCGTCCGCCGTAGCTCTTGCGCAGGTCGCTCACTTCAATGAGAGTCATGTTCCCACAGTGCCGGGCCGGACCGGGCCGGCACATCGCCCATCACGCTCGCAGGGGGATCAACCGATCGGTTGATCCCCCTTACGTCCCCCCTACCGCGTGACCCCTACGACCCTGACTTCACCCTGAGATTTCCTCGCGAGGCGCGTCTGTCGTCAGGCCGCGGGGGCGGTGGTCCCGACGAACAGGCCACGCGGTGCGAGCGGGTCCTTCACGTACTCGACCTCGCACCCCGCGCGGGCGAAGGCGCTCTCGTACTCTTCGCGGGTGAACAGCGTGGTGCGGTGCACATCGGAGAAGTGCGTGACACCGCTCTCCGCCGAGGCCACCAGATAGTGCACCTCCATGTGGCTGACGCCGCCGTCCCGGACGGAGTGGGAGACGCGGACGTAGGTACGCCCGCCCGACTCGACCGTGTCGGTGCCCACGTAGCCCTCCAGGAAGTCCTCGGGAAGCCAGAAGGGTTCGACGACGATGACGCCGCCCGGCGAGAGGTGCCGGGCGAAACTGCGGAGTGTCGCGGCGAGTTCGTCGACGTCGGCGCAGTAGGCCACTCCGCTGAACATGCTTACCACCGCGCCGAAGGTGCGGTCGAGGGTGAAATCGCGCATGTCGCCCCGGTGGATGGGGACCCCGGTGTTCTTCCGGGCCAGCTGCACCATGTCCTCGGACAGATCGAGGCCCTCGACGTGCCCGAACGAGCCGGCGAAGCGCGAGAGGTGGTCCCCGGATCCGCAGGCGACGTCCAGCAGTGAGTCGGCCTCCGGCAGCCGGTCCCGTACCAGGGACGTCACCAGTGCGGCCTCTCCCGTGTAGTCCTTGCCCCGGCCCCGGTAGAAGGCCTCGTACATCTCGCCGCGGTCGTAGATGCTGCCGTGCCCGTCGGTGCTCACTCGTCTGCTCCTTGTGGTCGTCCGGTCGTCTGCGGATGACGGCGTGCGGTCCGCACGAACTCGTCGTAGTCGTAGAGGTAGTCGTCCAGTTCGTACGGGGCCGAGGCGAGTACCAGGCAGATCGCGTCGGGCGAGAAGTCGGCGAACTCGGTCCACACGCCGGGCTCCACGTGGAGCGCCTGGCCCGGGCGGTCCAGGCGGACCCGGGCGCGCGAGAAGCCGTCGTCCACGACCACCTCGAAGGATCCGGTGGCGGCCACGATGAGCTCGTGCAGTTCCCGGTGCATGTGCAGCCCTCTCACGGCCTGCCGAGGCACTCCGTGCACGAAGAAGACCCGCTCGATCGGGAAGCCGATCTGCTGTCCCTGCTCGATCACGGTGAGCGAACCACGCGGGTCGGTGTTGTCCGGGAGCGCGACGAGACGGCAACCGCGCACCGCCGCGAGGGGAGCCTCGGGGGTCTGGTCAGGGGCCATGGGGCCTTCCTCGGGTGTGGGATGTGTCGGTGGGGTGGGCTTCGCCTCGGTCATCGGGGCAGTTCCTCGATCCACCGGTGGACCGCGCGAGCCGTGGGCCCTGCGTGTTCGGCCATCATCGTGAAGTGGTTGCCCGGCACGTCGACGATGTCGCGGGCCGCCTTCCAGGAGCTGCGCCAGTCTCGGCCGTCGGCGGGCGCGCGCAGCGGTTGTGAAGCACGCAGCAGGAGTGTGGGAATGCGGGTGTCGGGGCGCGGCTTCTCCCAGAACAGGCTGCCGTACCAGGTCATCGCGGTGAGACGGCTGTCGTCCATGGCCACGAACTGCTCCGCCCTGTCGAAGATCCCTTCGGAGAGCTCGGCGCTCCAGTCGGCCATCAGCGGGTCGTCCAGCCGGTAGACGTCCGCCAGCACCAATCCGGCCGGTGGTGAGCCGAGTTCGGCCAGGCGTACCGCCAGGCGGTGGGCGAGGATCGCGCCGCCCGAGTGCCCGAAGAGGACGACCGGGGTGTCCTGGGCGTGGGCGATGACGCCCTGGGCCTGCCAGTCCAGGGCGACTTCGGGAGTCGCGGGCAGCAACTCGCCACGGCCGTAGCCGAGGACGGGCACCGCGGCCACGCGCCGCGTGCCGCGCAGTGGCGCGGCCAGCCGGACGAACTCCTGGGGACCGCCGCCGGCTGTCAGGCCGCTGACACAGACCAGCAGCTCGGGTGCGGGGCCGTCGGCCAGGGTGGTGAGCACCGCAGGTCGGCCCGCCTCGGCTACATCGTCGGCCATCGGCCGGAACTTCGCGGTTTCGCCGACCAGTTCGAGGAATTCCTTGATCCTCCCGGTGGCCACGGCCTCCCGGTAGAGGGAGTCCAGCAGGCCGACCGGGTTGCGGTCGGTGGGCGAGATACCGAGCGTGACGGCAGGCACCGTGCTGCTCGGGGACCCGCCGTCGGCGGCCGTGGCGGCGAGGTGGCGGGCGAGGGCGGCGGGCGTGGGGTGCTCGAAGACGAGGGTGCCCGGCAGCGACAGGCCCGTCGCCTGTTCCAGGGTGCTGCGGATCTCCAGCGCGGCGAGCGAGTCGACGCCGAGTTCCAGGAACGGCCGGTCGGGGGCGACGGACGCGGCGTCGGTGTGCCCGAGCACCGTTGCGGCGGTGCTGCGGACGAGTTCGAGTGCCGCCCCGTGCCGGTCCGGACCGGTGAGACCGGGGGTCCTGCCCGGTTCCGGTGCCGGGTCGTGCACGGCGGCGGCCAGGCCCCGGACCGGCGGGAGTTCATCGAAGAGCGGGCGGTGCCGGGCCAGGGTGTAGGCGCGGTGGAAGCGTTCCCAGTCCACGTCGGCGACGACGGCGCAGGGTGCCGGACCGGCCACGGCCTCGCGCAGGGCGGACCAGACCGTTCCGGGGCTGATGGGGCGCAGCCCTTGCCGCTGCGCGGCCGTGTTCTCCCCTCCTGTCGCCCACGGCCCGAAGGAGATGGAGGTCGCGGGCAGGCCGAGGGAGTGCCGGTGTGCGGCGAGGGCGTCCATTCGGGCGCTCGCGGTGGCCCGTGCGGCTGCTTTGGTGCCGCCCCAGACGCCGGTCACCGAGGAGACAAGGACGAACGCCTGCGGACCGGTGGCCAGTTCGCGGGTCACCTCGTGCAGCACCCGGGCCCCGTCGGCCGCGGCCACCGCGCGCAGGTCGCCGGGGCTCAGCTCCGTCCAGGGGGTGTCTTCGCCCGAGCCCACCGTGTGGAACACGGCGGTGAGGGGACGGTCGGCGGGGATCGCCGCCAGTGCCTCGGTGACGGCGGCCCGGTCGGTGACGTCCGCGGCGGCGAAGGTGACGTCGACGGGCAGGCTCTCGGCGAACTCGCGGGCACCGGGAGCTTCGGCGCCCCGGCGGCCGAGCAGTACCAGGTGTTCGGCTCCGTTCGCGGCGAGCGCCGTGGCGAGCGCCCGGCCCCGGCGGCCGGTTCCGCCGGTGACCAGCACGGTGCCCGAGGGCTGCCAGGGTGCGACGCCGGCCGGCGGGGCGATGACGATCCTGCGGGCCATGGGAGTGGCACGCAGGGCGATCTGGTCCTCGCCGGCGCCGCCGGCGGCGAGCAGCGCGGCCAGCCGCGCCGCAGTCCTCGGGTCGGGGCGCGCGGGCAGGTCCACCAGGCCGCCCCAGCGGTGCGGGGCCTCCAGCCCCAGGGTGCGGCCCAGTCCCCAGACGGCGGCGTGGGCCTCGACGGCGGGCGGGTCGGCCGGGCCGGTGGCGACCGCGCCTGTGGTCAGGCACCACAGGGGCGCGTCCGCCGCGATGTCGCCGAGTGCCTGGGCGAGGGTGAGGACGTCACCGGGCTCCGCTGCCAGGCAGAGCACTCCGGTGACCGTCGGCCCGTCGTCGTACGCGCGCCGCAGTGCATCAGCACAGGCCTCTCTGCTGCCACGGGCGTCGGGGACTTCGGTCACGCGCATACCCTGCTCGCGCAGCAGCGCGAGCAGGCCGGCGGCGTTCCCGTCCCCGGCGGTCACCGCGAGCCAGGTTCCGTGCGGCACCACCTGCTCCGGTTCGAGCATGGGGCGCCAGGTCACCTGGTAGCGGCCGACGGGCGCGCCGTCCGGTGCCGCGGCGGGGTACGGCTCGGGCCAGTAACGGCGCCGCTGGAAGGCGTACGTCGGCAGGTCGGGGCGGGGGCCGGTGACGGGCCCCAGAAGCGCGTCCCAGCCGATGGGAACACCGGCCGTGTGCAGCCGGGCGACGGCAGTGAGCAGCGCGGCGGGCTCCTGCCTGCCGGAGCGTTGGAGCGCCACGCAGAGAGTGCCGGTGGTGTCGTCGAGGGAGCGGGCGCGTTCCAGGGTCCGCTCCAGCGGGACGGTGAGCGCGGCGCCGGGCCCGATCTCGGCGAAGCGGGTCACGCCCTGGTCGAGCAGGGTGTGGACGGCGTCGGCGAAGCGGACGGTGGCGCGTATCTGGCGGATCCAGTACTGCGGGGTGGACATGGTTCCGTCGTCGGGGAGCCCGGTGACCGTGGACACGAGCGGGATGCGGGCGGGGTGGTACTCCAGGGACGCGGCCACGTCGGCGAATTCGTCCAGCACGGGGTCCATGAGCGGGGAGTGGAAGGCGTGCGACACATCCAGGCGGCGGATCGTCCGGCCGGTCAGCCTGCCTTCCTCGGCCAGTTCCGCCAGGGCGTCGGCGTCGCCGGAGAGGACGACGTCCTCCCGGCTGTTGACGGCGGCGACCGCTACGCGGGTCTCGTAACCGCTCAGCGCGGCGCCCGCCTCGGCCTCGGTCATCCGCACGGACATCATCGCGCCGCCTTCGGGCAGCGCCCCCATGAGCCGTCCTCGGGCGGCCACCAGGGTGCAGGCGTCGGCGAGCGAGAGGACGCCGGCGACGTGTGCGGCGGCGAGTTCGCCCACGGAGTGCCCGGCCAGCCGGTCGGGGTCCACGCTCCAGGATTCCAGCAGGCGGAAGAGCGCGACCTCGAAGGCGAAGAGGCCGAGCTGGGTCCAGGCGGTGCGGCCCAGGGCGTCGGCGTCGTGGAGGACGACCTCGCGCAGCGGGCGGTCCAGGTTCGGGTCGAGGTGGGCGCAGACCGCGTCGAAGGCGTCGGCGAACACCGGGTAGGTCTCGTACAGTTCGCGGCCCATGCCGGGGCGCTGGGCGCCCTGGCCGGAGAAGACGAGGGCGAGGTCGCCGCGCCCGGCGACGCCACGGACGATCTCGGCTCCGGTGCCCGTCGCCCCGGCGAGGCCGGCGAGGCCGGCGAGGCCCAGGCGGAGTCCTTCGGCGTCGGGTGCCAGCACGACGGCGCGGTGTTCCAGGGCGGCCCTGGCGGTGGCCAGTTGGCGGGCGGCGGCGCGCAGGTCGAGTGTGGTGCCGGTGCGGTCGACGTGCGAGCGGAGCCGGTCGGCCTGGGCCCGCAAAGTGGCCTCGGACCGGCCGGAGACCGGCCAGATCAGGAGGGGGGCGGCAGGGTCCGGCCCGTCGGCCGGGAGCGGTGCGGTCTCGGGCTCCTGCGGAGCCTCCTCGATGAGGACGTGGGCGTTGGTGCCGCTGATCCCGAACGAGGACACTCCGGCCCTGCGGGCACGGCCCGTCCGCGGCCAGGGCCGGTCGTCGGTGAGGAGTTCGACGGCGCCGGCCGACCAGTCCACCTCCGGGGTCGGCTCGTCCACGTGCAGGGTCCTGGGCAGCACGCCCCGGCGGATCGCCTCGACGGTCTTGATGACGCCCGCGATGCCCGAAGCGGCCTGGGTGTGACCGATGTTGGACTTCACCGACCCCAGGTAGAGGGGTTCGGTGCGGTCCTGGCCGTAGGTGGCCAGGAGTGCCTGCGCCTCGATCGGGTCGCCGAGCTTCGTTCCCGTGCCGTGTGCCTCCACGGCGTCCACCTCGCCCGCTTCCAGGCCGGCGGCGGCCAGCGCGGCGCGGATCACCCGCTGTTGCGCGGGGCCGTTCGGGGCGGTCAGGCCGTTGGACGCGCCGTCCTGGTTGACGGCCGAGCCGCGCAGCACCCCGAGCACCCGGTGCCCGTTGCGGCGTGCGTCCGAGAGCCGCTCCAGCAGCACCAGGCCCACGCCCTCGCCCCAGCCGGTGCCGTCGGCGGAGGCGGCGAAGGAGCGGCAGCGGCCGTCGGAGGCAAGGCCGCCCTGGCGGCCGAACTCGGCGAACACGACGGGCGAGTGCATCACGGTGACGCCGCCCGCGAGGGCCATGGAGCACTCGCCGCTGCGCAGCGACTGCGCCGCCAGGTGCAGGGCAACCAGGGACGACGAACACGCCGTGTCCACGGTGACCGCCGGGCCCTGAAGGCCGAAGATGTAGGAGATGCGGCCGGACAGCACGCTGTTGGAGGAGCCGGTCATGACATGGCTCTCGGAGCCCTCCGGCAGGACGCCGGCCATGGCGTAGCCGCCGGCGGAGGCGCCGACGAAGACTCCGGTGCGTGTGCCGCGTACGGCGGTCGGGGCGATGCCTCCGCGCTCCAGCAGTTCCCAGGCGCTCTCCAGCAGCAGTCGCTGGTGGGGGTCCATGGCGACGGCCTCGCGGGGCGAGATGCCGAACAGGTCGGCGTCGAACTCCGTGGCGTCGTGCAGGAATCCGCCCTCGGCGGTGAAACCGTTCGTGCCGGACAGGTCCCAGCCGCGGTCCACGGGGAACGGCGACATGGCGTCGGTCCCGGTCGCGACCACCTCCCAGAGGTTTTCCGGGGAGTCGGCGCCGCCGGGGTAGCGGCAGCTCATGGAGACGATGGCGACCGGGTCGTCCGCTTCGGCCCGCGCGGCGGGTTGTGCGGGCCCCGCCGTGGCGGCCGGTTCCGCGACGCCGAGCAGACCGAGGAGTTCGGCGGCGGCCACGCGGGCGGTGGGGTGGTCGAAGACCAGGGTGCCCGGGAGCCGGAGGCCGGTGGCCCCGGCCAGGCCGTCGCGGACCCGGAGCGCGGTCAGCGAATCGATGCCGAGGTCGGTGAAGACGCGGTCGGGGTCGACGGCCTGGGGTCCGGTGTGGCCGAGCACGGTGGCGACCACGGTGCGCACCAGGTCGAGCAGGAGACGGTTCCGGTCGGCGGTGTCGGCCGCTTTGAGCCTGGCGCGCAGCTCGTGGCCCGCAGTGCCGGCGTCGGTGCCGGCCGTGGTCTCGGGCGCGTCGGACCGCTCGGTGGTCGTCTGCGGCAGGTCGCCCACCAGAGGGCTGGGCCGGCGGGCGGTGAACGTGGGGACGAAGCGGTCCCAGTCGACGTCGGCGAACACGCAGGTGGCGCGGCCGGAGTCGACGGCGGAGGCGAGGGCGGCCAGGCACAGCTCCGGCGGCATGGGGGCGATGCCCCGGTCCCGCAGGTAGTCACCGGCGTCCCGGTCGGTGACCATGCCACCGCCGTCCCAGGCTCCCCAGGCCACGGCGGTGGCGACCTGGCCGTGTGCCCGGCGGCGTTCGGCGAGCGCGTCGAGGTGGGCGTTGGCGGCGGCGTACGCGGCCTGCCCTCCCCCGCCCCAGACCCCGGCGATCGAGGAGAACAGCACGAAGAGGTCGGCCCGGTCGCCCAGCAGGGCGTCCAGGTGGACCGCGCCGAGCACCTTGGCGCGGGCGTCCTCGGCGATCTCGGCCGGTGAGGTGGTGGCCAGCGGCGCGGTGGTCGAGACGCCCGCGGTGTGGACGACGCCGGTCACCGGGTGGTGTTCCAGCAGGGCGGCGAGTGCCTCGCGGTCGGTGACGTCGCAGGCGGCGACAACCGCGGTGGCTCCGGTCTCGGCCAGTTCGGCGACCAGCTCGCCGACGCCGTGGGCTCTGGGGCCCGACCGGCTGACGAGGAGCAGGTCGGTGACGCCGCGCCGGGCGAGCCAGCGGGCCACCTCACGGCCGAGCGCACCGGTCCCGCCGGTGACGAGAACCGGGCCGCCGGGGAGCCATGGGGCCGTGGCGGGGACCGGGGCGGCGCGCCGTAGCCGCCGGGCGAACACTCCGGCGGGTCGTACGGCCAGCTGGTCCTCGTCCTCGGCGGCGCCCGCCAGGAGCGCGCCGAGCCGGGCGTCCGACCGGGTGTCCGCGGTCTCGGGCAGGTCGATCAGTCCGCCCCAGCGGTCGGGGTGCTCCAGCGCGGCCACCCGGCCCAGGCCCCACAGCATGGCCCGGTCGCCGTTCACCGCTGTGTCGAAGCGGCCCACGGTGACCGCGCTGCGGGTGAGGCACCACAGGGGTGCGCCGATCCCGGCGTCGCCGAGCGCCTGCAGCAGGGTGACGGTGTCGCCGGTCCCGGCGGCGAGGACCTCGTCGGCGGGGTACGGCCGCTGGGCGAACGCCAGCAGGGAGACGACTCCCGTGACCTCGCCCGTCTCGGTCAGCTGCCTGAGTGTGGCTCCCAGTTCTTCCCGTCCGGTGCCGGCGGGGAGGTGGATCTCGGTGATGTCGGCGCGGGCCAGTGCGGCGCGTGCGGTCTGTGTCTCTTCCTCCGCGCCGGTCTGCGGGAGGACGAGCATCCATCGTCCCTTCGGCGCGGTGGACGGCAGGCCGACCAGGGGGCGCCAGGTCACCTCGTAGCGCCAGGAGTCCACGGTGGACTCCTGGTGGCGTGCACGCCGCCAGGTGGCGAGGGCGGGCAGCACCTGGTCCAGGCCCGGTGCGTCGATCCCCAGGGTTCTGGCGACAGCGGCGGTGTCGCCGCGTTCGATGTCGTTCCAGAACGCCTGCTCGGCCTGGCCGGCTCCTCCGGGACCGGCGGCGGGTCCGGCGGCGGAGCGCTCGACGGAGTCGGGCCAGTAGCGGTCGCGATCGAAGGCGTAGGTGGGCAGATCGACCGAGCGGCCCCCGAGGAGGACGCCTTCCCAGTCGACCCCGACACCGCGTACGTGGGCCTCCGCGAGCGCGGTGAGCCAGCGTTCGCGTCCTCCCTCGCCGCGCCGCAGGGTGCACAGGACGGCGCCGGGGAGGTCCGTGTCCTCCAGGGTCTCCCTCAAGCCGACAGTGAGCACAGGGTGGGGGCTGACCTCGATCAGCAGCCGGTGCCCGTCGTCCAGCAGGGCGCGGGTGGCGTCCTCGAAGCGGACGGTGGCGCGCAGGTTGTCGTACCAGTACTCGGCGCCCAGGGTGGTGGTGTCGATCCGTCCGCCGGTGAGCGCCGAGTAGAACGGCACGGCGGAAGGTGCCGGGTCCACGTCCCCGAGGTCGGCCAGGAGGCGTGTCCTCAGCCGCTCCACGTGCACCGAGTGCGACGCGTAGTCCACCGGCAGGCGGCGCGCCCGGATCCCGGACGCCGCGCAGTGGGCGACCAGTTCCTCCACTCCCGCCACGTTCCCCGAGACGACCGTCGAACCGGGACCGTTGACCGCCGCGACCGAGAGCCCTTCCCAACGGCCGGCCAGTTCCTGCGCCGCGTCGCGGGAAACAGCCAGCGACACCATTCCTCCGAACCCGGCCAGTTCGTCGGCGATGGCACGTGCCCGCAGCGCCACGACCCGCGCCCCGTCCTCCAGCGACAGCGCCCCCGCCACCACCGCAGCCGCGATCTCTCCCTGCGAATGGCCCACCACCGCGGACGGGAGAACGCCCGCCGAAGTCCACAGCCCGGCCAGCGACACCATCACCGCCCACAACACCGGTTGCACGACCTCGACCCGCTCCAGGTCAGCGCCCTCGCCCCGCACCACCTCCAGCAGCGAGAAGTCGGTGAACGGCTCCAGCGCCCGGTGGCACTGGTCCATCCGGGCGGCGAACACCGGCTCCGCGGCCAGCAGTTCAGCCGCCATCCCGACCCACTGGGAACCCTGCCCCGGGAACACGAACACCGTACTGCCGCGCACCACACCGCCCCGCAGCACACCGGCGGTCTCCTCCGCGGCCGCCAGCGCCCGCAGCTGAGCCGCGTGGTCGGGTCCCAGCACCACCGCACGCTGGTCCAGCACCGCGCGCCCGGTGGCCAGCGACCAGCCCACATCCACGGGGTCGGCGCCGTCGAGGGACAGCAGACGCTCCGCCTGCCCCCGCAGTGCGTCCTCGGTCCGCCCCGACAGCAGCCACGGCACGACTTCGCCGACGCCGGACGGTTCCTCCGCGGCGACGGCGGGCGCGACGACAGCCTGTGGCGCGGCCTCCAGAATCACGTGTGCGTTGGTTCCGCTCATCCCGAACGAGGACACACCCGCCCGGCGCGGCCGGTCCGTCTCCGGCCACCGCCGCGCACCGGTCAGCAGCTCCACAGCCCCCGCCGACCAGTCCACCTGCGAGGACGGTTCCCGCACGTGGAGGGTGGCGGGCAGCACTCCGTGCCGCAGCGCCTCCACCATCTTGATGACGCCCGCGACACCCGCAGCCGCCTGGGTGTGCCCGATGTTCGACTTCAACGACCCCAGGTACAGGGGCTCTTCGCGGTCCTGCCCATAGGCGGCCAGCAGCGCCTGCGCCTCGATGGGGTCGCCGAGCTTCGTGCCCGTACCGTGGGCCTCCACGGCGTCCACCTCGGCGGCGGTCAGCCGCGCGTCGGCCAGCGCCGCCCGGATCACCCGTTCCTGTGACGGGCCGTTCGGCGCGGTCAGACCGTTGGACGCGCCGTCCTGGTTGACGGCCGAACCCCGGACGACCGCCAGCACACGGTGCCCGTTGCGCTCCGCGTCCGAGAGCCGCTCCATCAGGAGCAGGCCGGCGCCCTCTCCCCAGCCGGTGCCATCGGCGTCGTCGGAGAAGGCCTTGCAGCGGCCGTCGGAGGAGAGCGCGCCCTGGGTGCTGAACTCGATGAAGGTGCCGGGCAACGGCATCGTGGTGACGCCGCCGGCCAGGGCCATCGAGCACTCCCCCGCCCGTAGGGACCGGGCGGCGAGGTGCAGCGCCACCAGGGACGAGGAGCAGGCGGTGTCCACGCTGAGGGCGGGCCCGCGCAGACCGAACGTGTAGGAGACCCGGCCGGAGAGGACGCTGGCGGAATTGCCGGTGCCCAGGTGTCCCTCGGTGGCGGCCTCGGAGCCGAGCAGCAGCGCCAGGTAGTCCTGGCCGTTGGTGCCCGCGAACACTCCGGTTTCGCTGCGGCGCACCGAGGTGGGGTCGATGCCCGCGCGTTCGAACGCCTCCCAGGCGGTCTCCAGCAGCAGCCGCTGTTGCGGGTCCATGGCGAGCGCCTCGCGTGGGGAGATGCCGAACAGGCCCGCGTCGAAGGCGGCGATGTCGTCGAGGAAGCCGCCCGAGCGGGTGCGCGAGGGGCCGTCCTGGCCGAGCAGGGAGTCGAGGTCCCAGCCGCGGTCGGCGGGGAAGTCGCCCATCGCGTCGACGCCGTCCCGCACCAGGCGCCACAGCGCCTCGGGCGAGTCGACCCCGCCGGGGAAGCGGCAGGACATGCCGATGATGGCGATCGGCTCGTGCTCGGTGGACTCCGCCCGGCGACGGCCCCCGGCCGAGGGGGCGTCGGGGGCGGCCGCTTCCTCGGACAGCAGGGTGAGCAGGTGTTCGGCCAGCGCGCTGGGGGTCGGGAAGTCGAAGACGAGGCCGGCGTGCAGGGTCAGCCCGGTCCGGGATGCCAGGAGGTTGCGCAGTTCCAGGGCCGTGAGGGAGTCGAAGCCCATGTCGTGGAAGGCGCGTTCGCGGTCCACGTCCGCCGGTGAACCGTGGCCGAGGACGCCTGCGACGGTCTCCAGGACGAGGTGCTCCACGTCGCGGGCCTGCTCGGCGGTGTCCGAGCCCTGCGCGGCGAGTGCGACGGGATCGCCGGCCTGGGCTCCGCGGACGACCGAGACGGCCTCGGGGAGTTCGGCGAACAGCTTGCTCGGTCGTACCGCGGTGAAGCCCGGAACGAAGCGCTCCCAGTCGATGTCGGCGACGACCAGCGCGCCGTCCCGCTCGGTCAGGGCGGTGGTCAGTGCCTCCAGTGCCCGGCTCTCCTCCATGGCGGGCAGTCCGCCGCGCGCCAGCCGGGCGGCGGCGGCCGGGTCGGCGGCCATGCCGGCTCCGGCCCAGGCGCCCCAGGCGAGGGCGGTGCCGGGCACGCCTCGGGCGCGGCGGCGTTCCACCAGGGCGTCGAGGTGTGCGTTGGCGGCCGCGTAGGGGCCCTGCCCGGCGCTGCCGATAACGCCGGCGACCGAGGAGAAGACGACGAAGTCGGTTAGCTCGCCGGTGAGTTCGTCCAGTATGTCGGCGGAGCGGGCCTTGGCGTCGAGCACTGCGGCGAGCCGCTCCGGTGTCAGCGCGTCGAGCACGCCGTCGTCGACGATGCCCGCGGCGTGGACGACCGCGGTCACGGGGTGGCGCTCCAGCAGCTCGGCGACTGCGTCGCGGTCGTTCAGGTCGCAGGAGACGACGAGGGCGTCGCAGCCACGCTCCGAGAGGTCCGCGACCAGCTCGGACGCACCGGGTGCGGCGGGGCCGCGCCGGCTCGCCACGACGAGGCTGGTGGCGCCGCGTTCGGCCAGCAGCCGGGCGACCTTGCCGCCCAGTGCACCGGTGCCGCCGGTGACCAGGACCGGGCCGTCGGCGTGCCACTGGGCAGGCTGCGTCTGCGCGGCGGCGCCGGTGGGGGCACGCCGCAGTCGGCGGGCGTGCAGGCCCGTCGGCCGGATGGCCGCCTGGTCCTCGCCCGAGTCCCCGGCCAGCAGCTGGACCAGTCGGTCGGCCGCTCGCGGGTCGAGGTGGGCCGGCACGTCGACCAGACCACCCCAGCGGTCGGGGTGTTCGAGCGCGGCGACCCGGCCGAGGCCCCACAGCTGGGCCGCTGACGGGTCGCATGTGTCGCCGGTTGTGACGGTGACCGCATCGGAGGTGAGGCACCACAGTGGTGCGGCGAGTCCGGCGTCGCCCTGGGCCTGGATGAGCCGCAGCAGGTCCTCGGCGGTGTCCACGCGGGCGAGTACCCCGGCGACGGGACGGTCACGCTCGGCGGCGGCCGATGCCAGAGCGGCCAGCGTGTCCGCGCACTCCGTGCGGTCCGCGCCGAGTTCTGTCATCTCGACGATGTGGGCTCCTGCGCCGCGTAGGCCGTCCACGACCCCGCCGGGCATCTCGCCGCCGGTGGCCAGGAGCCAGGTTCCGGTCAGCCGTGTCTGCCGGTCGGTGACCGGGCTCCAGCCGACGCGGTAGCGCCAGGCGTCGGTGGTGGCCTTGTTGCGGCCTCTCTCCCGCCAGGCGGCGAGAGCGGGCAGGACGGCGCCGAGGCCGTCGCGCTGTTCGTCGTCCAGGCACAGGGCACCGGCGACGGCATCGGTGTCGGTCGATTCCACGGCCGCCCAGAAGTCCCGTTCGGCCGGGTTCTCCGCGGCGGCGGGGCGGGGAGCGGCCACAGGTGTGGGCCAGTACCGCCGGCGTGCGAAGGGATAGGTGGGCAGGGCGATGCGGGCGCCGTTGAAGGGGGCGAGGTAGCCGGCCCAGTCCACGGGGATGCCCCGGGTGTGCAGGCGGGCGAGGGCGCGGACGAGGGTGTGGGCCTCGGGGCGCTCCGGGCGCAGGGCGGGGACGGCGGCCAGGCTGTCGACCTGGTCCTGGGCGAGGGCGGAGAGCACTGCGTCCGGGCCCAGTTCCAGTGCTGTCCGTACGCCGGTGAGCGAGGCGAGTGCGTCGGCGAAGCGGACGGGTTCGCGGATCTGCCCCACCCAGTAGCCGGGGGTGGCCAGGTCACCAGGGGCGGTGGTGAGAACGGGGATCTGCGGGGGGTGGTAGGTCAGCGACTCGGCGACCGTGGTGAACTCGGCCAGCATCGGCTCCATCAGACGGGAGTGGAACGCGTGCGAGACCGCCAGCCGCT
>NZ_BMRY01000024.1 GCF_014648875.1 Streptomyces parvus
GGCGCGAACACCTCCCCGGCAAACTCCTCCAACCGGCCCCTGCACGAAACGAGTTCATCCACCCTCATACCAGCAGGAAACCACCAGAGCGACTACTTGCCCAGAGACGTAACAAAGCCCTACTAGGGTCTGTCGTTTGGATCAGGTCGGGTAAGGGAGCGGGGTCCGGTGCGTGCAGCTGCAAGGCGGAGGATTGAGGCAACGCGGAGCGTTGGTGATTGACGACTACGCCGCAGATGTGCGTGCCGGGGCCCGCGAGCCCGGCATGATCCAAACGAAAGGCCCTAAGGCCACCGTCCGCCCCTCGGGCACCGGACGGGCCCGCCTAAGGCCCCCGTCCCCGCGAAGATGCGGAACTCGCCCGATGCCCCACCCCCACCTGGCCGACGAGAGTGGACACACAGCGAACACAGGGCCCCGGCCGACCGGCCGGACCCCCCTCCGGTCCGCTGCCACGACCAGGAATCAGGGGAAGACCATGTACGAGTACGAGATCTACCGCTCCGCCTCCGCCGAGCTGATCCGCCGGGCGGACGCCGAGCGCGAGATCGGCCGGGCCCGCCGCGCCCGCCGGGCCGCCCGCCGAACCGGACGCCAGGATCCGGAGGGGAAGGTGAGGGAGAGCGACCGCAACCGCTTCGCCCCGGCCGCCTGACGATGGCCCGGCCCGGGACGATCCCCGTGCCGGACGCCGGTCCCGCCGCCGCCCCTTCCGGACCGGGCGCGGCGGGCCCGGCACGTGCGGCGAGCATGATCACCCTGCGCGAAAGGACTCCCGCCGCCTCGTATGCGTATGCGATGCTCGGCGGCGTGGAGAACAGGTCAGTCAGCCCCGTGTTCGTCGGGCGCGCCGAAGAGCTCGCCTCGCTCACCGAGGCGCTGGCACGGGCCGCTTCCGGCGATCCGCAGGCGCTGCTGATCGGCGGCGAGGCGGGCGTTGGCAAGACCCGCCTGGTCGAGCAGTTCGTCGCGGCGGCCGAGCGTCGCGACGCCGTGGTCGCCGTCGGATCCTGCGTCGAGATCGGGGCCGACGGGCTGCCGTTCGCCCCCTTCCCGGCCGCCCTGCGCGCCCTGCGGCGCGCTCTGCCCGAGGAGATGGCCGCCGCCTGCGCCGGCAAGGAGGGCGAGCTGGCCCGCCTCCTGCCCGAGCTGGGCGAGGCCCGCCGGGACGCCACCGACGAGTACAGCACCGCCCGCCTCTTCGAACTCGCCGGACGCCTGCTGGAGCAGATCTCCGCCGACCGCCCGGTCGTCCTCGTCCTGGAGGATCTGCACTGGGCGGACGCCTCCACCCGGCATCTGCTCGCCTATCTCTTCCGTACCCTGAGCACCGGCCGCCTCATGGTCGTCGGCACCTACCGCGCCGACGACATCCACCGCCGCCACCCCCTGCGCCCGCTCCTCGCCGAGCTGGACCGGCTGCGTACCGTCACCCGCGTCGAACTCGACCGGTTCAGCCACGACGAGGTCGGCCGCCAGCTGGCCGGCATCCTCGCCGAGATCCCCGAGGCCGCACTCGTCGACGAGATCTTCGAACGCTCCGACGGCAACGCCTTCTTCGTCGAGGAGCTGGCCGGCTCCCTGGAGTGCTGCGGCGACAGCTCCGGGCTCTCCGAATCGCTCCGCGACCTCCTGCTCGTCCGCGTGGAGGCGCTTCCCGAGCACGCCCAGCGGATCGCCAGGATCGTCGCCGAGGGCGGCTCCTTCGTCGAACACGAACTGCTGGCCGCCGTCGCCGGGCTCGGCGAGGACGACCTCGACGAGGCCCTGCGCGCGGCCGTCGGCGCCAACCTGCTGCAACCCGCGCCCGACAGCGACGGCTACCGCTTCCGGCACTCCCTGGTCCGCGAGGCCGTCAGCGACGACCTGCTGCCCGGGGAGCGCACCCGCGTCAACCGCCGGTACGCCGAAGCCCTGGAGTCCGACCCCTCCCTCGTCCGCGACGACGAACGCGCCACCCGGCTCGCCAGCTACTGGTACGCCGCCCACGACGCCGCCAAGGCCCTGCCCGCCGTGCTCCGGGCCGCCGTCGAGGCCCGCCGCCGCTATGCCTACTCCGAGCAACTGCGGCTCCTGGAGCGGGCGATGGAACTCTGGGACGATGTCCCCGGTGAAGTCCTCGCCACCCTCCGCCCCTTCGACTACGCCGAGGTCTACCCGGCCTCCGCCTGCGACCCGGAGAACACGCCCCTGCGCTACCTCGACGTGATGGCCGAGGCCACCGTCGCCGCCCACTTCGGCGGCGACCGCAAACGCGCCCTGGCCATCTCCAAGAAGGCCATGCGGGTCCTGGCCGCCGAGGCCGACCCGCTGCGCGAGGCCTGGTTCCTGGTGCAGCGCAGCCGGCTCGTGCAGGGGCTCGACAAGGGGGACGGCTGGGAGGAGCTGGCCGCCGCCCAGGAGCTGGTGCGGGGGCTGCCGCCGTCGCCCGTGCAGGCCGACGTCCACACGAACGTGGCCAGTTGGAAGGCGCTCCACCAGCCGGGCCCGCAGGCGCTCGCCGACAGCGACCGCGCCGTGGAGTACGCCCGGCTCGTCGGCGACGAGTACATCGAGCTGCACGCCCGCCTCACCCGCGGCTGGCTCGTCGCCGACGCGGGCGGCGTCGAGGAGGGCCTCGCCGAGATGTACGCGGTCCGGGACCGCGCCGAACAGCTGCACCTGATGAACCTCCTGGGCCGGGTCAGCATCAACCTGCCCTCCTCGCTGGAGTCGATGGGCCGCTCGCTGGAGGCCGTCGCCGCCGCCGACCACGGCATCGAGATCTGCCACAGCCACGGCCTGGCCGACTCCGGCGCCTGGGTGTACGCCAACCAGTCCGAGTCCCTGTTCTCCCTCGGGCACTGGGCCCAGAGCGAGACCGCCGCCGCGTCCTCCGCCCGCCTGGCGCTGGGCCCCCGGGCGAAGGGCCTCGCCGCGCTCCGCCGTACCGAACTGGCCGTCGCCCGGGGGGACACGGCCGAGGCGGAGGAGCAGCTCGCCCTGGTCCGCAGGCACTTCGGGCACCGCGACCCGCAGCACCAGCACACGATCGACCCCGTCCGCCTCGGCATGGTGCTGGCCGCCTCCCAGGGCAGGCTCGCCGAGGCACGGGCCGCGTTCGAGGAGCTGGCCAGGGCCGGCTTCCCGCCCGGCACCCAGCGTTACGCCCTGCCGCTGCTCCGGACCGCCGCCATGATCGAGGCGGACCATCGCGGACTGCCCGCCGCCGAACCGGACCGTCCGGAGCTGCTCGCCCTGATCCGCCGGTGTGCGAAGACCCTCCCGATGCTCGTCCCCGTGTGGGAGGCCTTCGGGGTCTTCATCGAGGCGGAGCTGGCCCGTGCGGAGGGCACGGACACGCCCGACCACTGGGCCCGCGCCGCGGAGGCCTTCGGCCCGCTGTGCCGTCCGTACCATCTGGCCCAGATCCACCACCGCTGGGCGGAGTCCCTGCTCATCGCCCCCGGCTGCCGGTCCACCGCCACGGCCCTGCTGCACCGCGCCCAGGAGGCCGCCGGGCGGCTCGGCGCGCGCCCGCTCGCCGAGGCGGTCGAACAGCTGGCCGCCCGCGCCCGCATCACCCTCGACGACCCCGGCGCGGCACCCGGCTCCGACGCCGGGATCCACCCGGCCGTCCTGGCCCCCGCATCCGCCGCCGACGGCCCCGGCCGGCCGCCGGCCGAGGATGAGGACCCCGCCATCGCCGCCGTGGCGTCCTTCGGGCTGACCCCGCGCGAGCAGGACGTGCACCGGTTGGTCGCGGCCGGACACACCAACCGGAAGATCGCCGAGGAGCTGTTCATCTCCCCGAAGACCGCGAGCGTCCACGTCTCCAACATCCTGGCCAAGCTCGGCGTCTCCAGCCGCGGCGAGGCAGCCGCCCTCGCCCACCGCCTGAGGCTCTACCCGGCGGCGTAGGGCTCTTCCGAGTCCGAGTCCGAGTCCGAGACCGACTCTGACTCCGGGTCCGTGCCCGTTTCCGTGTCCGGGGGACGCACGGTGACCTTCCCCGAGGTCAGGTCTATCGGCCCCCGGTGCGGATCGCCGATGCCGAGATCGACCCGGCTCAGCTCCAGCCGCTTCTGCTCGTCCGAGGCGTGCTTGCGCCCCGGGGCGAAGAGCTCCTCGAAGAAATTGAACACCGGCCGTGCTCCCTCCGACATGCCGCGCGGGGCGGCCCGCTACTCCACCTCGACCTGAAGGATCCTGTCGTCCCCGTCCCGCTCCGTTCCCCGTCCGTCCGTGTTGCTGGTGAGCAGCCACAGGCGGTCGGTCCCCGCGCTCACCACCGTGCGCAGGCGGCCGTGCTCCTCCTCCAGGAACGCCTGGGGGTCCGCGAGAGGTTCCCCGGCCTTCTCGCCGGACAACGGAATCCGCCACAGCCGCTCACCGCGCAGCCCGGCCATCCAGATCGAGCCCTCCGCGTACGCGATCCCGCTGGGGGAGGCCTCCGAGGTCTTCCACTGCGCCACCGGGTCGATGAACCCGTCCTCGCCCTCCCGGCCCTCCACCTCGGGCCAGCCGTAGTTCCCGCCGGGCTCGATCAGATTCAGCTCGTCCCAGGTGTTCTGCCCGAACTCGGCGGCCCACAGACGCTTCTCCGCGTCCCACGCGATCCCCTGCACATTGCGGTGCCCGTACGAATACACCACCGAGTCCGCCTCCGGATTGCCGTGCACCGGCTCGCCGTCGGGGGTCATCCGCAGAATCTTGCCCGCCAGCGACTCCTTGTCCTGCGACAGCTCCGTGTCCCCGGCCTCACCCGTGCCCGCGTACAGCATCTTGTCCGGGCCGAAGGCGATCCGGCCGCCGTTGTGGATGCTGCCCTTGGGGATACCGCGCAGCACGGTGTCCGGGGCGCCGAGCTGCTGTCCCGCCGGGCGCTTCTCGTCGTAACTCATCCGGGCGATCCGGTTGTCGGACGTGGTCGTGAAGTACGCGTACACCAACTGGTCCGCGCCGAACGTGGACGAGACGGCGAGTCCGAGCAGTCCGCCCTCGCCGGCCGGGGCGACCCCGGGCACCGAGCCCAGCAGCGTCTGCTTGCCGCTCTCGCCGTCGATCCGGTGGATCGTGCCCTCGTCCCGCGAGGACACCAGCAGATCACCGCCCGGCAGCGCGGCCAGACCCCAGGGCGACTTCAGGTTCTCCGTCAGCGTCGAGACGACCTTCGCCGAACCCTTCTCGGGCGGCAGATCCGCCGACCGGCCCGGCGAGGCCGGGGAAGCGGATCCCGAGGCGGTCGGGGAACCGGCCGGCCGCCCGGACGCACCGCCCTCCCCGCCCCCGTCGCCGGAACACGCGGCGGACAGCAGCAGGGCCGCCGACACCACCGCGGCCAGCACCCCCCTGCGCACGGCCGGGGACTGCACACGTCCGAACAGAGCACCACGCACGGAACCGATCCTTTCGACGGTTGCCCGACACCTGCTCCTGCACCCTCACCCGTTCCTACTGCCCCGGCCGGTCCAGAAGTTCCCGATCCGCCCATTCTCCCGCCGTACGGGTCGCCCCGCTCAGTCCCAGGAATCGCGGGCGGCGGGCAGCGCGTCGATCTCCGCCAGGTCCCGGTCCTCCAGGACCACCCGCGCCGCCCCGGCGTTCTCCACCGCCCACCGCTCCCGCTTCGCCCCCGGCACCGGCACCACATGCGGGCCCTGGCGCAGCACCCACGCCAGCGCCACCTGCGCCACGGTCACCCCCCGGCGCTCCGCCACCCGCCGCAGACCGGCCACCACCGGCTGGTTCGCCGCCATCACCTCGGCCGTGAACCGCGGATGCCTGGCCCGCAGATCCTCCGGCTCGAACCCCTGCCCCGGCTTCAGCGTCCCGGTCAGATAACCGCTGCCCAGCGGCATCGCGGCCAGCAGCCCGACCCCGCGCGCCACGCACCACGGCAGCAGCTCCGCCAGAGCATCCCGCGACCACACCGACAGCTCCGCCTCGACGGCGCTGACCGGGAAGACCTGCTGGATCCGTTCCAACTGCCGGATCGTTCCCTCGAACGGACTCTCGCCCGACCGGCGCGGGGCCCGCGCCCCCACGGCGCACAGCCCCAGCGAGCGCACCTTGCCCATGGTGACCAGCTCCGCCATCGCGCCCCAGGTCTCCTCCACCGGCACTTCGGGGTCGGCCCGGTGCAGCTGGTACAGGTCGATCACATCGGTCTGGAGCCGTCGCAGCGAGGCGTCGCAGGCCCGCCGGACGTACCCGGGCCGGCCGTTCGCGACGATGTGCTGATCGCCCACCAGCAGCCCGCACTTGGTGGAGACGAACGCCTCCTCGCGGCGGCCCTTCAGCGCCCGCCCCACCAGCAGCTCATTGGTGAACGGGCCGTACATGTCCGCGGTGTCGAGCAGCCGGACGCCCGCGTCCAGTGCCGCGTGCACCGTCCGCACCGAGCGGTCGCCGAGCTGCTGCGACGCGCTGTAACCCCAGCTCATCGGCATACAGCCGAGCCCGACCGCACCCACGGCAAGCCCCGCCGCCCCGATAGTCCTGCACTCCAACTCCCCGAACCCTCCATGCTCTCCCGTCGGCACGGGGCCGTACCGCACCCAAAAGTAACCTCTGGCGTCCCCGGGTCTTCGCGCAGCCGCCCTGGAGTGCTCGCACACCCGTCGCATAGCCTCCCGACCATGACTGCGACGACTGCTGACGTATGGCTGCCCTTCCCGGCCGAGGAGATCGACGGGCTCCCGGAAGGGCCCAACTACCTCTTCTGGAACGGCGGCCCGGACTTCCCCGCCGATCCGGCCGACTGCGCCTATTACGTCGTTCCCTACATGCAGGGCCCCGAGGTCGCGCAGCGCCCGCTCGCCTCGATGACCTCGGTCCAGGTGGTGCAGACGCTCTCCGCCGGCATCGACCACGTCGAGCCCGGCCTCCCCCTGCTGCCCGCCGGGGTGCGGCTCTGCAACGCCAAGGGGGTCCACGAGGCGTCCACCGCCGAGCTGACCCTCGGACTCATCCTGGCCTCCCTGCGCGGGATTCCCGGGTTCGTCCACGGCCAGGACAAGGAGGAGTGGCGTTCCGGCTTCTACCCGGCGCTCGCCGACAAGTCCGTCCTCATCGTGGGGTACGGCTCCATCGGCTCGGCCATCGAGGACCGGCTCACCCCCTTCGAGTGCGCGCGGGTGGCGCGCGTCGCGCGCTCCGCGCGGACCACCGCACGCGGCCCCGTACACACGCTCGACGATCTGCCCACCCTGCTGCCCGAGGCCGACATCGTGATCCTCTCCACCCCGCTGAACCCGTCCACGCAGGGGCTGGTGGGCACCGACTTCCTCGCCGCGATGCCCGACGGCGCCCTTCTCGTCAATGTCGCACGCGGCGGAGTCGTCGACACCAAGGCCCTGTTGACCGAACTGGAATCCGGACGGCTGCGGGCCGCCCTCGATGTGACCGATCCCGAACCCCTGCCCCAGGGCCATCCTCTCTGGCATGCTCCGAATGTCTTGATCACCCCTCATGTGGGCGGCAGCACCTCGGCGTTCGAACCTCGCGCCAAGCGGCTGATGGCCGCCCAGCTCACCCGGTTCACCGCCGGAGAGCCGTTGCACAACCTGGTCGCGACCACCGGCTGATCCCGCCCCGGCAGCCACGCTACGGGGTGGTCCGGGTGCACGCAGTGCCGCTCACCTCGCATTTCGTTACAGAGCGTAGAGAAGCTATGGCCCTGAGTGACGGATCTGGTGTATCGTCCGACCCGGGGGGCTGCGCCGTGCAAGGGACGGCGCGGGGGGAGCACCGGAACGCGAGGGGGCGACGGGCGATGTGCTGGCCATGGAGAGACGAGCCGACGCGGACGAGCGGACGGTCGCGGCCGTCCGCGCCCAGGGGGCGCACCACCCGTCGATGGCCGGATCCATGCCACGGAGCGGTGACCCGGGAGCGGCCGGGGCCGCCACGGAGCGAGCGGCACAGGAGAGGCTCCGCGCGGAGCCAGGCGCCGGGGAGCGCCTGCCCGGCGGGCCCGGGGCGGGGAGCCCTCCGGTGAGCGCGCTGGGGGCCCTGCTCGCCCCGCGGTCCGAGTCCGGCGCCACCGGGATGCGGTCCCGGATCCTGCTCGGTCTCGTCTGCGCCGGATATTCGGTGGGCGCCGCCCTCGGCTGGGGGTCACCGCAAGTCGCGCTCTTCATGGGCGACTTCGGACTCGCCGCAGCCGCGCTGGTCGCCGCGGTCTCGTGCTTCCTGTACGCGCGGACGGGTGCGGGCCGGCTGCGGCCCGCCTGGATGCTGTTCTCGCTCTCCTCCCTGATGGCGGCCTGCGGAAACGCCGTCTGGGGGTGGTACGAGGTGATCCTCGGCGTCCCCGTGCCCACGCCCTCCCTCGCCGACGTGTTCTTCCTCTGCTTCGCTCCGCCCGCCATCATCGGGCTGCTCGTCCTCGCCAAACGGCCCGTCACCCGGGCCGGCTGGGTCTGCCTCGCCCTGGACGCCTGGCTGATCGGCGGCTCCCTGCTGACGCTCGCCTGGAGCCTCGCCCTCGCGCACACCGCGCACACCGCGCACATGGCGGGCTTCCAGGACACCAGCGTCGCCCCCGCGGCCCTGTCGCTGGCCTATCCGCTGCTCGACATCGTGCTCGTCTCGATGGTCCTCGCCCTGCACTTCCGGCGGGTCGGAGTCAACCGCTCCGCGGTCAACACCGCCATCGCCGCCCTGGCGCTCACCGTGCTGAGCGACGCGGTGTTCACCTCACCGCTGCTGCGCTCCACCTACCACTCGGGCCAGCTGCTCGACGCCGGCTGGTTCGCCGGGTCGCTGCTCCTCGCGTACGCCCCCTGGGGCGCCCGGCGCGGAGTTCGCCGCCCCCCCCGGCCGGGCCCCCCGCGCGCCATCGCCAGCCGCCCGATCGCCGGTTCCCTCGCCGCCCTCACCCCGTATCTCGCCGCCGCCGTCTGCACCCTCGGCATCCTGTACAACGTGGTCGACGGCCGCCGGGTGGACCGGGTCGTCATCTTCACCGCCTGCACCGTCGTCCTGGCACTGGTCGTCCGGCAGGGCATCATGCTGCTGGACAACATCTCCCTCACCCAGGAGCTGGCCCAGAAGGAAAACCACTTCCGCTCCCTGGTGCAGGGCTCCAGCGACGTCATCATGATCGCCGCGCCCAACGGCACCCTGCGCTACGTCAGTCCCGCCGCCGCCGGGGTCTACGGGCGCGAGGCGGAGGACCTGGTCGGCGCCGAGCTGTCCTCGATCATCCACCCCGAGGATCTCGGCCGAGTCGTCCACGAGGTGCGGCGCTTCCTCGCCACCCCGCCCCACGAGGAGCCCACCACCCGCATCGAGTGCCGCTTCCGCTCCGGCACCGGCGACTGGCTCAACGTCGAGTCCACCGTCAACCGCCACCAGGGCGGCCTCCTCCTCAACAGCCGGGACGTCACCGAACGGGTCAGGCTGCAGGCCCAGTTGCAGCACAACGCCGAGCACGACCCGCTCACCGACCTGCCCAACCGGGCCCTGTTCACCGCCCGGGTCCGCCAGGCGCTCGGCGGCCGCCGGGCCGGTGACCTCGGCACCGCCGTCCTCTTCATCGACCTCGACGGCTTCAAGCAGGTCAACGACACCATCGGCCACCAGGCGGGCGACGAACTGCTCATCCAGGCCGGCCGCCGCCTCCAGGAATCCGTGCGGGCCGGCGACACGGCGGCCCGGCTCGGCGGCGACGAATTCGCCGCGCTCATCATGGGCGACGGCACCCGCGACCAGGGCGCCCGCGAGTACCAGGTCCACGAGATCGCCGACCGGCTCCGCCTCACCCTCTCCCAGCCCTACCGGATCGGCGCCAGCGAGGTCCGGGTGGCCGCGTCCATCGGGATGGCCTTCGCCGAGCCCGCCATCACCCCCACGGACCTCATGCGCAACGCCGACCTCGCGATGTACCGCGCCAAGGCCGGCGGCAAGGACCGGGTCGAGCTGTACGCCCCGCAGATGCAGGCCGACGTCGTACGCCGCTCGGAGCTGGCCACGCGGCTGCGCACCGCCCTGCGCGACGGCGAGTTCGCCCTGCTCCACCAGCCCGTCGTCCACCTCGCCAGCGGCTCCGTCGCCGCCGTCGCCGCCCAGGCCCGCTGGCGCTCCGCCCAGGGCATCCTGTTCACCCCCGCCGAGTTCCTGCGGGTCTCCGGCGACGACGACCGCACCGCCGAGCTCGGCCGCTGGCTCCTGGAGGAGGCCGTGGCCCAGGCCGCCGACCGCGCCAGGGCCGGACACCCCGTCGCCGTCTCCGTACGGCTCTCGGCCGCCCGGCTGCTGGACGCCGCCCCGCCGCCCGGCTCCATCGAGGCGCTGCTGACCCGGCACGGGCTGCCCTCCGGCGCCCTGATGATCGAGGTCGCCGACAGCGACCCCCGCGTCTCCTTCGACGCCCTGGAGCAGCGCCTCGTGGCGCTGCGCCGACTCGGCGTACGGATCGCGCTCGACGGCTTCGGCAGCGGATTCGCGGCGATCAACGCGCTGCGCCGGCTCCCCATCGACGTACTGAAGCTCGACCGGAACCTGGTGGAGGGAGTGGTCGAATCGGCCAGGCTGCACAAGATCACCAGCGGCCTTCTCCGGATCGCCTGCGACCTCGGCCTCCAGTCCGTCGCCGATGGCGTCGACGTCCCCGAGCAGGTCCTCGCCCTGCGCGCCATGGGGTGCACCCACGGCCAGGGGATGGCCTTCTCGGGCCCGCTCGACGAGTACCGGCTGCGCCGCGCCCTGGTCCGCGGGGAGTTCCCGGTACCGGGCGTCCCGAGCCCCCGGCCGGTGATGGCGGGCGGCTCGATCCCCCTGCTCACCGGATCACATACTGAGACGCCTGTCCCACCCACTTGACACGTCATGCGTGCCGGAGAGAGGGTCAATGCCATGCGCACCCGAATTCTCGTACTTGGAAAGCGCGTCGGCTGAAGCAGAGTCACTCCATGACACTCTGCGGACCGCACCCGGCGCGCTCCCCTCGCTTGCCTCACGGCACGAGGGGTTTTTTGTTGCACTGACACCTCTCAAAACGCCGCAAAACACCCGCGAAAACCCTCAGCTTCGAGAAGAGAATGCCGATGACCGAGCAGGCCACCGGGGCCCACCACCCGCAGCCGCGCGCCCGTTCCGGCGGACAGCCGTCCGCCACCGTTGAGCACGTCACGGGCGCGCAGTCCCTCATCCGTTCTCTTGAGGAAGTCGGCGCCGACACGGTATTCGGCATCCCCGGCGGCTGCATCCTCCCCGCCTACGACCCGCTGATGGACTCCACCCGGGTCCGTCACGTCCTGGTCCGTCACGAGCAGGGCGCGGGCCACGCCGCCACCGGATACGCGCAGGCCACCGGCAAGGTCGGCGTCTGCATGGCCACCTCGGGCCCCGGTGCGACCAACCTGGTCACCCCGATCGCCGACGCGCACATGGACTCCGTTCCGCTCGTCGCGATCACCGGCCAGGTCGCCTCCAAGGCGATCGGCACCGACGCCTTCCAGGAAGCCGACATCTGCGGCATCACGATGCCGATCACCAAGCACAACTTCCTGGTCACCCGGGCCGAGGACATCGCGCACACCATCGCCGAGGCCTTCCACATCGCCTCCACCGGCCGCCCCGGACCGGTCCTCGTCGACATCGCCAAGGACGCCCTCCAGGCGAAGACCACCTTCAGCTGGCCGCCCACCCAGGACCTGCCCGGCTACCGCCCGGTGACCAAGCCGCACGCCAAGCAGATCCGCGAGGCCGCGAAGCTGATCACCCAGTCCAAGCGTCCCGTGCTGTACGTCGGCGGCGGCGTCCTGAAGGCCGGGGCCACCGCCGAGCTGAAGGTCCTCGCGGAGCTGACCGGAGCGCCCGTCACCACCACCCTGATGGCGCTTGGCGCCTTCCCCGACAGCCACCCGCTGCACGTGGGAATGCCGGGCATGCACGGAGCGGTCACCGCCGTCACCGCGCTGCAGAAGGCCGACCTGATCGTCGCCCTCGGAGCCCGCTTCGACGACCGCGTCACCGGCAAGCTGGACAGCTTCGCCCCGTACGCCAAGATCGTCCACGCCGATATCGATCCCGCCGAGATCGGCAAGAACCGCACCGCCGACGTGCCGATCGTCGGTGATGCCCGCGAGGTCCTGGCCGACCTGGTCCAGGCCGTCCAGGTGGAGCACACCGAGGGCAACACCGGCGACTACGCCGCCTGGTGGAAGGACCTCAACCGCTGGCGCGAGACCTATCCCCTGGGCTACGACCTGCCCGAGGACGGCAGCCTCTCCCCGCAGCAGGTCATCCAGCGCATCGGCAAGCTCGCCCCCGAAGGCACGATCTTCACGGCGGGCGTCGGACAGCACCAGATGTGGGCCGCGCACTACATCGACTACGACCAGCCCGCCACCTGGCTCAACAGCGGCGGCGCCGGGACGATGGGCTACGCGGTCCCCGCCGCGATGGGAGCCAAGGCCGGCGCCCCCGAGCGCACGGTCTGGGCCATCGACGGCGACGGCTGCTTCCAGATGACCAACCAGGAACTGGCCACCTGCGCGCTCAACAACATCCCGATCAAGGTCGCCGTCATCAACAACGGCGCCCTCGGGATGGTCCGCCAGTGGCAGACCCTCTTCTACAACCAGCGCTACTCCAACACCGTCCTGCACTCCGGCCCGGACGCCCCCGCCAAGGGCACCCGTGTCCCGGACTTCGTCAAGCTGTCCGAGGCCATGGGCTGCCACGCCATCCGCTGCGAGGACCCGGCCGACCTGGACAAGGTCATCGAAGAGGCCAACGCCATCAACGACCGCCCCGTCGTGATCGACTTCATCGTCCACGAGGACGCCATGGTCTGGCCGATGGTCGCCGCCGGCACCTCCAACGACGAGGTCCTGGCCGCGCGCGGCGTCCGCCCCGACTTCGGCGACAACGAAGACGACTGAGAGACAGAGAGAGAACGACTCCCATGTCCGAAAAGCACACGCTCTCCGTCCTGGTCGAGAACAAGCCCGGTGTCCTCGCCCGGATCACCGCTCTGTTCTCCCGACGCGGCTTCAACATCGACTCGCTCGCGGTCGGTACGACCGAGCACCCCGACATCTCCCGCATCACCATCGTCGTGAATGTCGAGGGCCTGCCCCTGGAGCAGGTGACCAAGCAGCTCAACAAGCTGGTCAACGTCCTGAAGATCGTCGAACTCGAGCCGTCCGCTGCGATCCAGCGGGAGCTCGTCCTGGTGAAGGTCCGCGCCGACAGCGAGACCCGCTCCCAGATCGTCGAGATCGTCCAGCTGTTCCGCGCCAAGACCGTCGACGTCTCCCCGGAGGCCGTCACGATCGAGGCGACCGGAGGGGCCGACAAGCTGGAGGCGATGCTCAAGATGCTGGAGCAGTACGGCATCAAGGAGCTCGTCCAGTCCGGCACCATCGCCATAGGGCGCGGCGCGCGCTCGATCACCGACCGGTCCCTGCGCGCCCTCGACCGCTCGGCCTGAGCGGACGGACCCCGGGCGGAGCCCAGGGGCCTGCCGCGCGACGGCCGGACCCGCTCTCCGCTCGCATGGCGAGACCCGACAACGCACCCGACGCACCCGCCGTACGGTGGGACGCAACACCTGCACACCAAGGAGAAGACCCAGTGGCCGAGCTGTTCTACGACGACGATGCCGACCTGTCCATCATCCAGGGCCGCAAGGTCGCGGTTCTCGGTTACGGCAGCCAGGGCCACGCCCACGCGCTGTCGCTCCGCGACTCCGGCGTCGACGTCCGCGTCGGTCTGCACGAGGGCTCGAAGTCCAAGGCCAAGGCCGAGGAGCAGGGCCTGCGCGTGGTGACCCCCTCCGAGGCGGCCGCCGAGGCCGACGTCATCATGATCCTCGTCCCGGACCCGATCCAGGCCCAGGTCTACGAGGAGTCCGTCAAGGACAACCTCAAGGCGGGCGACGCGCTGTTCTTCGGCCACGGCCTGAACATCCGCTTCGGCTTCATCAAGCCCCCGGCCGACGTCGACGTCTGCATGGTCGCCCCCAAGGGCCCCGGCCACCTGGTCCGCCGCCAGTACGAGGAGGGCCGCGGCGTCCCCTGCATCGTGGCCGTCGAGCAGGACTCCACGGGCAAGGGCCTGGAGCTCGCCCTCTCGTACGCCAAGGGCATCGGCGGCACCCGCGCCGGCGTCATCAAGACCACCTTCACCGAGGAGACCGAGACCGACCTGTTCGGTGAGCAGGCCGTCCTCTGCGGTGGCACCGCCGCCCTGGTCAAGGCCGGCTTCGAGACGCTGACCGAGGCCGGCTACCAGCCCGAGATCGCGTACTTCGAGTGCCTGCACGAGCTGAAGCTCATCGTCGACCTCATGTACGAGGGCGGCCTGGAGAAGATGCGCTGGTCCATCTCGGAGACCGCCGAGTGGGGCGACTACGTCACCGGCCCCCGGATCATCACCGACGCCACCAAGGCCGAGATGAAGAAGGTCCTCGCCGAGATCCAGGACGGCACCTTCGCCAAGAACTGGATGGCCGAGTACCACAACGGTCTGCCCAAGTACAACGAGTACAAGAAGGCCGACAGCGACCACCTGCTGGAGACCACGGGCCGCGAGCTGCGCAAGCTCATGAGCTGGGTGAACGACGAAGAGGCCTAGGCCTCGGGGGAGCGGGGCGGGTCCACCACGGACCCGCCCCGCTCCGCACTGCCCCAGGGGCGTTCCGTACGGCTGTACACCACGGACCCGCCCCGCTCCGCACTGCCCCAGGGGCGTTCCGTACGGCTGTACACCACGTCCACCCTCGTGCGGGTGATCCTTCCACGGGGGCGCGGTACACGGCCCGTCGCATGACTACACTTCTCAACACATACACGCGTCAGGGCCCACAGTGTCGTGCGTCTACCACGCGGCTAGCCCCTCCACCGCCTGCGGCCGTCGGGACGGCCGTCCGCACTGGACTTGTGAGGACTCACGTGAGCTCGAAACCTGTCGTACTCATCGCTGAAGAGCTGTCGCCCGCCACGGTCGACGCCCTGGGTCCGGATTTCGAGATCCGGCACTGCAACGGCGCGGACCGCGCCGAGCTGCTCCCCGCGATCGCCGACGTCGACGCGATCCTGGTGCGCTCCGCCACCAAGGTCGACGCCGAGGCCCTCGCCGCCGCCAGGAAGCTCCGGGTCGTGGCCCGCGCGGGCGTCGGCCTGGACAACGTGGACGTCTCCGCCGCCACCAAGGCCGGCGTGATGGTCGTCAACGCCCCGACCTCCAACATCGTCACCGCCGCCGAGCTGGCCTGCGGTCTGCTGGTGGCCACCGCGCGCAACATCCCGCAGGCCAACACCGCGCTGAAGAACGGCGAGTGGAAGCGCTCCAAGTACACCGGGGTCGAGCTCAGCGAGAAGGTCCTCGGCGTCGTCGGCCTCGGCCGCATCGGCGTCCTGGTCGCCCAGCGCATGTCGGCCTTCGGCATGAAGATCGTCGCCTACGACCCCTACGTCCAGCCTGTCCGCGCCGCGCAGATGGGCGTCAAGCTCCTCAGCCTGGACGAGCTGCTGGAGGTCGCCGACTTCATCACCGTGCACCTGCCGAAGACCCCCGAGACCCTCGGCCTCATCGGGGACGAGGCGCTGCACAAGGTGAAGCCGTCGGTCCGCATCGTCAACGCCGCGCGCGGCGGGATCGTCGACGAGGAGGCGCTGTACTCCGCGCTCAAGGAGGGCCGCGTCGCCGGCGCCGGCCTCGATGTGTACGCGAAGGAGCCCTGCACGGACTCCCCGCTGTTCCAGTTCGACCAGGTCGTCTGCACCCCGCACCTCGGCGCCTCCACCGACGAGGCGCAGGAGAAGGCGGGCATCGCGGTCGCCAAGTCGGTGCGCCTCGCGCTCGCCGGTGAGCTGGTCCCGGACGCGGTCAACGTCCAGGGCGGCGTCATCGCCGAGGACGTACGCCCCGGTCTGCCGCTCGCCGAGAAGCTCGGCCGGATCTTCACCGCGCTGGCCGGCGAGGTCGCGGCCCGCCTCGACGTCGAGGTGTACGGCGAGATCACCCAGCACGACGTGAAGGTGCTGGAGCTCTCCGCGCTCAAGGGCGTCTTCGAGGACGTCGTCGACGAGACCGTCTCCTACGTCAACGCCCCGCTGTTCGCGCAGGAGCGCGGTGTCGAGGTCCGCCTCACCACCAGCTCCGAGTCGCCCGACCACCGCAACGTGGTCACCGTGCGCGGCACGCTCGGCAGCGGCGAGGAGGTCGCGGTATCCGGCACGCTGGCCGGCCCGAAGCACCTCCAGAAGATCGTGGCCATCGGCGAGCACGACGTCGACCTGACGCTCGCCGACCACATGGTCGTCCTGCGCTACCAGGACCGTCCCGGTGTGGTCGGCACGGTCGGCAAGATCCTCGGCGAGGCCGGGCTGAACATCGCGGGCATGCAGGTCTCGCGGGCCGCCGAGGGCGGCGAGGCGCTGGTCGTCCTCACCGTCGACGAGACGGTCCCGCAGCCGGTGCTGACCGAGATCGCCGAGGAGATCGGCGCGTCCTCGGCCCGCTCGGTGAACCTCACCGACTGACCCACCCCGTACGACCCGGCTGCCGGGCGCCCCTTCACCGGGGGCGCCCGGCAGTCGCGTTTCCGGCGTCCGAGCGGCCCGATCCACCCCTGTGGGCCCGGGGTTGGGCCCTGGGACCCACGACGTGCGAGGCGCCCGACCCTAGGGTGACCGGTTGTCATGTCACTCATGGGCACCGGGGGTCGGATCACGTATGTCTGCTGTCGGTGGCATACCCGTAGCGGGAGGCCCGGCTCCGGCCGCCGCCCCCCGGCGTGACCTCCCGGGCCCGCTCGCCGTGGTCCGCGTGGCCCTCCTCGTCCTGCTCGGCGCGACGGTCCTCGGCGCGGTCGGCCTCTCCGGCTCCGCGCTGGCCGCCGACGCCATGGGCGCCCAGGTGTTCGGCATCCTGCTGTACGCCTCCGCGCCCGGGGTGCTCTGCGCCCTGCTGGCCCGGCACCTGCGTACGGGCGGTCGGCGCGTGCTGTGGGGGATCGTCGCCGTCCAGATCTGGCTGATCATCGGCGGCCTCGGCAATCTGTCGGACGGCTCGCCGGACGGGATCACCCAGTTGGTGCTGCCCGTCCTGATCCTGGTGCTGCTGCGCCGTCCGCAGAGCCGCGCGTGGTTCCTGCTGCCGCCCCGGGAGCGCGGGGAGCCGCCGAAGTTCTCGCTCCCGCACATGATCACCTGGCGCCGGGACCGCGGGCAGTCCGCGCTGGAGTATCTGGGCCTGGTCCTGATCGTCGTCGCACTGATCGGCGCGCTGACGGTGGGCGGCCTCGGCGGCCGGATCACGGAAGGCCTCCAATCGGCGATCTGCTCGCTGACGGGCAGTTCGTGCCCGGTGTCGCCCGGAGGCAGCGACACGGTGGCGGGGGACGACCCGGGCGGCGGTGCGGACGGCGGTGCGTCGGCGGGCGCGGATGGCGGTGCGGACGGCGGGGCCGCCGACGGTGGTTCGACGACCACGGGTGGCACGACCACGGGTGGCACGACCGGCGGCGACGCGACGGGCGGCACAGAGGGCTCCGGTGGCACAGAGGGCTCCGGTGGTACGGGCGGCTCCGGTGGCACGGAGGGCACCGGCGGCTCCGAAGGCACCGGGGGCGCCGACTCCTCCAGCGGTGGCACCGGAGGCCCCGACGACGGGCGGCCCGGCACCGGCGAGGACACCTACTCCGAGGACAACGAGGAGCCCGAGGCCGCCTACGACGTACAGGCGTCCGACGACGGCGAGGGTGAGGGCGAGGGCGGCGAGCAGGCCGAGGAGCAGGAGGACTGCGGCGGCTGGGGCTTCTTCGGCTGCGCCTGGGACCGTACGACCCAGGTGGTCAAGGGCATTGTGGTCGACGGGATCTGGGGTGACATCACCGGGATCATCGACCTGTTCAAGCCGGAGACCTGGTCGGGCCTCGTCGACTACGGCAAGCAGCTCGGCGACCAGTGGGTCACCGACTCCGAGGGCGCGGGCGACAAGTGGGCCGACGGCGACTACCTGGGCGCGCTCCTGGACTGGGGCGGGGCCTCCGTCAACACGGTGATCACGGTCGGCGACGACATCTTCGTCGGCGACGAGGTCCGCGAGCGCTGGAACAACGGCGAGAAGACCCGGGCCGTCACCGATGTGATCTGGAACGTCGGCTCGCTGTTCATCCCCGGCTACAACGTGGCCAAGGTGGTCGGCAAGGCCGGGAAGCTCGGGAAGATCGGCAAGGTGGCCTCCGAGGTCGCGGACGCGGCGGGCGATGCGAGCGCCGCCGCCCGCCGGGCCCGGCAGGCCGCGGACGCGGGCGATCTCGACGGCGTACGCAAGGCGGCGAAGGAGGCCGACGAGGCGGCGGACAGCGCCGAGGACGCGGCGCGCCGAACCGGCTGCGTCATCGCGGGCGGACCGCCCAGGGTCCCGTACGGCGGAGGCGGGTTCGGCGGTGTGCCGGGCGCGGGCACCGGCGTGCTCGCGGGCGGTTCCCCGGGCCGGATCGTCCTCGCCGAGGGCGGCTGCGACGAGGCGGCCAAGAAGGCGGCCGAGGAGGCGCGGGCGGCGGAACGTCAGGCACACCTGGACCAGAAGCGGCTGGAGGAGCCGGACCGGGCGCGCCGGGCGGAGGCGGACAAGAAGAAGTACCCGGAGCCGAAGCACAACGACACCTCCGACCCGCGCAACTACAACCCGCCGTCCTGGGCCGACGACCTCAAGGACCGTACGCTCGGCGACGCCGACGCGGGCGACGGCTACTGGGCCAGCCGGGACCGCAACCCCGCGCCGAACTGGAAGAACGAGTCCTGGCTCCGCTACCAGGAGCAAGTGACCGGCACCAACCGCGGCCAGGAGTACGTCGTCCCGCATCCGCGCGAGGGCAAACCGGCGGTGGAGTACGACGGTTGGGACTCCTCCCGGCAGACCTTCCTGGAGGCCAAGAACGGTTACGGCAGCTATCTGTCCCAGTCGGACAGGGGCTCCCTGACCCAGTCCGGCAAGGACAAGTTCGTCACCGAGGCCCGCGCCCAGGTCGAGGCGGCCGGCGGCCGGAGCGTGGAGTGGCACTTCTCCGACCCGGACGTGGCCAAGGCCGCCCGCAAGGCGTTCCGTGACGAGGGGTTGCCGATCAAGGTGGTGCACACCAAGCCCCACCCGGGCGACAGCACCAGGAAACCGGAAGCCTTCGACTAGCCTGCAACGCGTGGTGATCCCCGGCCGCCGGCCGGCCGGGGGAGCCGCGTGCAGCGGGCAGGCCGACGGAGGAGAGACGAGCATGCGACGTGTAGTGCGGGGCTTCTGGGGTCCCCGGCCGGAGGCTGTCGAGGCGGTGGCCGACCGGTGGCTGCGGACCCTCGACGGGATCGCCGAGCTGGTCCCGCAGGCTGCCGACGTCTGGAGCCAGGTCCACGGGAACGGACCCGCCACCGCTTTCACCGCCGACCGGGACGTCCTGCTCGGCGCGCTCCGCACCGCCCAGAGCGCGACCGACTGGTCGGACCTCACCGGGACCGGGCTGCGGCTCGTCGGGACCGGCGCGCCCGGCTGGCAGGCCGAGGTCAGCGGACTGGCCGGGGGCGCGCCGGAGTTCCTGCTCCAGTCGCTCGCGATCATCCTGCACGCCCCGGACGAGGCCGTGGTCCCCGAGGAGGCCCTGCTCACCCTCCTGGCCCGGGTGTGGGAGCCGGACTTCGGCGATGTGAGCGACGACGACGTCCTGGACGCGCTGGAGGACGACGCCGGGTACTCCGTCGGCGACCCCGTCGTCGGGCGAGCCGGTTATCTCTCCCCGGCCCGCGCCGCCCTCGTCCCCGACGACCTGGAGACGGTCCGTCAACCCCTGCCCGGCGGTGGGGAGTTGCTGAGTATCTCGGCTCCGGGTGACAGTGCGACCGTGGTGCGTGTGTACGAGCGGCTGCGCGAGGCGGGGGCGCTGGCCCCGCTGCCCCGCCCCATGGACCGGGCGGCCCTGTGACCTCCCGGGCGGGCGAGGCCTTCGACGCTGAACGTGCGGCGGCGGAGGTCACCGAGCTTCTCGCCGCCCCCGTGCCGGCCCTCGGCCCCACTGCCGCCGAGGGCGACCCGGTCACCGGCGAGTGGACGGTCACCGTCGGAGAGGGCTTCCGGATCGTGCCGCTCTGGGAGGGCGACTCGCTCACCGGCGTGTACGCCCCCGAGTGGAACGACGCCGAGGAGGCCGCCGAGGCCCATCTGGCCGAGGTGGCCCGGGTGTTGGGCGAGCGCTGGGGGCCGCACCGCACGGTGCGGCTGGACGGGCCGCTGATGCGGCGGCAGGGCGGATCGACGGTGGAGCCGCTGTTCGAGGCGCTGTTCTCCCAGGACCTGTACGGAGACCTGGAGGTCTGGGGCCCCGTCGATCCGGGCGGCCGGTGGATCGCCCTGATCGTCGGCCACAGTGACGGGGACGCGCCGTTCGTGCTGGCCGCCCTGGTCAGCGACCGCCCGGTCCCGGAACCGGCCCCCTTCGACGGGCCGTTGTGAGGACCGTCCGGCTCCGCCCGATGCCGACAGGCGCGGGCCGGAGCCGCTGATAAGGTCCGTCGACATCAGCGCTCCCGTGAGCTGTCCCGTGCTGGAGAAGGTTCATGAAACTGCTTCCCCTGTTCCTCCGAAGGCCCATCGAAGCGGTGTACGAGCGCCGGCTCGCCGCCGGCCTGGTGGGACTGCCGCGCCCCCAGCACGTCGGGATCATGGTCGACGGCAACCGGCGCTGGGCCCGCAAGGCAGGGCACACGGACGTCCGGGAGGGCTACCGGGCGGGCGGCGCCAAGGTGACCACGTTCCTGGGCTGGTGCACGGCCGCGGGGATCGAGCACGTGACCCTCTTCATGCTCTCCGACGACAACCTGGGCCGCCCCGCCGAGGAGCTCGGCCCACTGATCGAGGTCATCGAGGAGACCGTCCGGGACATCACCGCCGAGGGCCGGGACTGGGAGGTCCGGGCGATCGGCTCGCTCGACATGCTGCCCGGCACCAGTGCCCGCGTGCTCAAGGAGGCCACCGCCGCCACGACCGGCCGCGGCGGACTCAAGGTGGACGTGGCGGTCGGCTACGGAGGCCGGCGCGAGATCGTCGACGCCGTGAAGAGCGCCTTCGAGGAGCACATCGCGGCCGGTGGCGACCCGGCCGAACTGGTCGCCCGGTTCGGGATCGACGACATCTCCCGGCACCTCTACTCACCCGTCGCCGACCACACCGACTTCATCATCCGCACCTCCGGCGAGCAGCGCCTGTCCGGCTTCCTGCTCTGGCAGTCCGCGTACGCCGAGATGCACTGGGTGGACTGCTACTGGCCGGCGTTCCGCCACGTGGACTTCCTGCGCGCGCTGCGCTCGTATGCCAACCGGGAACGCCGCTTCGGCAAGTAGCGCCTGCCGCCCCGGGGCGTGACGAGTGCTCAGAGCGACGCGTCGCGGTGGGTGGGCCGGCCGTCGACGACCGTGAGCAGCACCGGCAGGTCCGGCAGCTCGACCGCCGTCGTGGTCAGCGGGCTGTCCGCGAAGACCGTGAAGTCGGGGCGGTGGCCCACGGCGAGGCGGCCCGCCTCGTGCTCCTCGCCCGCCGCCCAGGCGGCGTTGACCGTCATGCCCTGGAGCGCTTCGAGGGCGGTGAGTCGTCTGCTCGCTACGACGGCCCCGCGCTGACGGACGAGAGCCCCGGCAGCCGGTTCTGGTACACGGGCGGGGTCAACGTTCCGGGGCCCTCGCTCTCGCGGCGGGTGTCGCCGCCGCGGCCCTGTGTGTGGACACCGTGTACACCGGGCCGGTCGCGGCGGCTCTGGGCGGCGTGGACCTGTCGCTCCCGGTGGGCATGCTCGTCGCCGCCGGAAGCTACGCGCTTCTGATGCGCCCGGGACGGGACGCCCCGCGGGCCTAGGTCCTGTCGTCAAACTGCCGTCTGCCGCGCGACGCCTGGCACGCACGCTCGCTGCGTTACCGAAATGCCCTGGTAGCTCCGCTACAAGACCATTCCGGCGCCTTGCGATCGCACGCACCA
>NZ_BMRY01000025.1 GCF_014648875.1 Streptomyces parvus
GTTCGGACGGATCTCCGCAACCATGCGCACCGCGCGCTCGCGAAGCTCGGGAGGGTAAGGGGACGGACGTGCCATGACTCGATCCTCTCAAGGAATCGAGCCTCCATCAGACCCGGAGCGGTTCACTGTTCGAGGTCGCCGCGAGCATGCACCGGCTGCAGTCCAGCCGAGGTCGCTGGGCCTATGCCGGGTGGTATCGGGCGGCGCGGCGGGATCTGCGGGAGCAGGGGCTGGAGCGGGCGTTGCGGAGTGTTCTGTTGCCGCTGTATCCGAGGGCCGCCTATTACCCGGACTTCTTGACGCCGTCGTCCGGGGTGGAGGGGCTGGAGGCGGGGCTGGAGGCGTTGCTGGCCACGCCGGCGGAGCGGGTCGCGGAGGAGGTCGGGATGCTGGACCGGCTCATCGGGGCGCCGGGGTGGGCGGGGCGGTTGGGTGAGCAGGGGGTGCGTCGGGAGTTCGTGGGGGTGCTGCGGGCGTATTACGGTGCCGTCGTCGTGCCGCATCAGGATCGGATCCAGGCGCGGATCGAGGCTGAGCGGGCGGTGCGGGGGCGGGGGTTGCTGCATGGTGGGGTCGAGGGGATGCTCGCGGGGCTCGGGTCCATGTTCCGGTGGTGTCCGCCGGTGCTGGAGGTCGCGTATCCGCGGCAGACGCAGGACCGGGATCTGTATCTGAACGGGCGTGGGCTCACTCTTGTGCCCTCGTATTTCAACTGGGGTGAGCCGGTCGCGTTCGCCGATCCGGGGTTGCCGCCGGTGCTCTGGTATTCGCTGTTGCACGAGCCTGCGGCCCGTCCCTTGCGGGAGGAGGATCCTGAGCGGTCTCTGGTGAATCTGCTCGGGCGGGCCCGGGCGGTTGCTCTGCGGGTGGCGGCCGGTGGGGCCACGACGGGGGAGATCGCCCGGGCGGCCGGGGTTTCGGCGTCCGCCGCCAGTCGGCATGCGACGGTGCTGCGTGATGCGGGGCTCTTGACGACCGTCCGTCATGGGCCGGCTGTTCTGCATACGCTCACCCCTGCCGGTGCAGCTGTTCTGCGCGCGGCCCGGGGTGCGGCCGGCGATGCGGGGCCGTTGAGTTGAGGCGATGGATTGGTCGCGCCACCGTTCTTCGGGTGGTGCCCCCGCTCCCCTGTGGCGGGGGCGAAGAACGGTGGCGGACCGCCGGTTCCACTGTCGCCCGGTCGGGGCGTGCCGGGCCACGCTGTTGCGGCTGAGCGCAAAAGCGCTGGTCAGTGGGTGGTTGCCAGGGGGGTGTCGTGGGTGCGGTGTGCGGCGTAGACGGTGGTGAAGGTGCCTGCGGCGAGGTGTTCGTCGACTTTCCAGGTGCCGATGCGGTCACCGTGGGGGACGGCGACGGTGTGTCGGCGGGTTTTCATCTGCATCCCTCGTACGCGTGGGAGGTCAGCACGATGAGGTCGTCCTCGCGTACGAGGTCGAAGCGGAGGGCGAGGGAGGCGAGGTTGACGTACGAGGTAGAGGGGGGTGGCAGCGCGCGCCCGGGAGCAGGGGGGTGTGCGAGCAGGGCGCGAGCTAGGTGTCCGGTTCGGTCGTTCGGGGCTCCCGGGCCGGGGTGAACGGGCCTTCCATGCGGGCGGGGCGTCGAGCCCGGAGGGGCGGCTCTGCGGTGCGTATGCCGGGTGGGGTGGGCGTTGTGTGTTCGAGGGCTGACAGAATGCGGGCATGGTTCCGTCGTTGCAGCTCGACACCCGGGTCGCCCCCGGGTGCACCACTCTGGTCATCTCGGGCGAGTGCGACCAGGACGACGTCGAGGTCCTGGAGCGGGCGCTCGCGACGCTGGTCGATGAGCCGCCGCCGGCCCTGGTCGTCGATGTGTCGCGGCTTCTTTTCGGTGACTCGGCGCTGCTGCACTTCCTGCTGTCCGCGCAGCGGGCGCAGACCGCTGCCGGGATGCGGTTGGAGGTCCGGGGGCCGCTCGCCCCCTCGGTGGAGCGTCTGCTGCGGGAGACGGGCACCTATGCGGCCTTCACCATCACCGGTGCCGGGGATGCCGCTTGAGGCGGTGACTCCCTGGGGTGTCCGGTGGCGTTCGGCCGGGGGTGCGCACCGGCCCTGGCCGTGGGAGCGGGGGCCGGCCGGTCCGGTAGGTATTTTGAGACGCGGAGCGGGTACTGGGGAGGGTCAGACCCCGTTGACCGGGCGAGCACGATTCTGTACGGAGAGGACGAGGTGGGCCGATGTCCGAGCTGACGGACGGGGGCTCCCGCCTTCCTGAGTTCTCTCCTGTGGACGGGGACTCCCGCCTTCCTGAGTCCGGCCCTGAGGCCGTCGGTGTACGGAGTCCGGGGCCGGAGAGGCGTTGCGTTCGGATCGCCGCTCCGCTGAAGGCCCGGGGCGCGCGGGCGGAGGTGAGTCGGTTGTTGGCCGGTGTGGCCGGTGAGAGGTGCGTCAACGACGCGCTGCTGGTCGTCTCCGAGCTGATCTCCAACGCGGACCGCCATGGTGGTGGGCTGCGTGTGTTCGCCGCGGGTGTCGAGGACGGGCACCTGTGGCTGGAGGTGGCCGACCACAGTGACGTGCTGCCGGAGAGTGCCGCCCCTGATCCTCTGGTTCCGGGTGGCTTCGGCTGGTCGCTGGTGCGGCGGTTGTCCGTAGACACGCAGGTCAGGCTGCATACGAATGGTGATGAACCGGGTAAGACGATCTTGGTGTCCCTGGGGCTGGAGTGAGGTTCGGGTGGGCGGTGGTGTCGAAGCGCGTGCTTGATCGTTCGGCCGAGGGGTACACGCCCGTCACCCGGACACCGAGGAAAGAGCGATGAGCAGCAGCGCGACGGCCGACGAGCAGGGCGGCTCGGGGACCGTGTGGTACAGGCGGGCCGCGTGTGCGGACGGTGGGGAGCTGGCGGTTTCGCTGGCGCTGTCCGACGGCAGGGCGTTGGTCACGGCGGTGGGCGGTATGGAGTGGCGGTGCACCTGGCCGCTGGAACAGGCGCTGGACCACGAGTGTCTGGCGGCCACGTCGGAGACCTGGCTCGACCTTTCCGGTCTGGAGTTCGCCGACTCCTCGTTGCTTCACCTGCTGCTGGATTCGCAGCGTGTCCACCGGGCAAGGGACGCCCGTCTCGTTCTGGCGGGGGCTCTTCAGCCGGTGGTGGAGCGGCTGTTCACGGTGACCGGGACGACCGCGTTCTTCATGCGTACGCCGCTGTAGTGGTGAGGGCGGGAGTCAGACGTCGCCGTCGAGTCCGGGTGAGGGACGTCCCTGGTTTCCGGGGCGGGTGGTCGCTCCGCTCGGCGCGCTGCCGGGGGCGAGGTGTTCCAGGGTGCCGGTGAGGCGCAGGATCCGGTCGACCGTGGGGTGGAGGCGTTCCAGGTCCAGGGCCACGCGGGCGGCTGTGCAGCGGCGGTGCAGCATGAGGAGGGCGGCCAGGCCCATGGAGTCGAGGCCGTCGATTCCGGAGCAGTCCAGGTGCAGTACGTCCGGGGCGGGGATCTGGTCGAGGTACCGGGTGGCTTTGACCAGGAAGTCGTCGCAGGTGTCGTAGTCCAGGTAGCCCTCCGCCCGTACCCGGACGCTCTTGGTGCTCGGGGTGGGGGCGGGTGTCAGGGTGAAGGGGGACGGGGCGGACCCGTAGGGCGGCATCATGCGGGGTTCCTGGTGTCGGTGCGGTGGACGGGGCCTGCACCGGTCAGGTGGTCCGTCGCCTGGTCGATCATGCGGGTGGTGCGGGGGAAGTCCTTGAGCTCGGCGCGCAGGAGGTCCAGCGCCGGGACGAGTGAGTGGGCAGGTACGCCGCGCGCGGTCAGGATGCGTGCCGTCCAGGCCAGGAATCCGGTGAACAGGTCGGTCCGGTCGAGGTAGAGGGCTGTGGCCAGGAAGTGGACGATGTGGGCGATGTCCTCGGCGGTGCGGTCGTGTTGGGCGCGGCTGTAGTCCCGCATCGGAGGGAAGCGTTCCGCCAGGCCCGCCATGACCGTGCGGACGAGTGCCGGGCGGGTGCGGGTGACGAGGGTGTACTCCTGGTCGGACAGGTGGGGGAGGTCGTCGAGGGGCTGGTGCGGTGACGCGGGCCGGGGGAGGGGCTCTTCGTGGAGGCGGGCGGCCGCTGTCCGGGCGTCGGGGGCCCACAGGTCCGCGCCGAGCAGCTCCGCGTACTGTCCCCGGTCGCCGAAGGCGGCTCCGCCGACCATGACGGGGGTGCCGGTGGCCTGTACCGCGGTGATGGCCGCGTGGGCGGCGGGCAGGTGGGTCGCGATGGAGCTGGAGAGGGCTACGGCCTCCGGGCCGGTGCGGTGGATGTGGGAGATCAGGTGGTGGGTGGGTACTTGGGCGCCGAGGTAGTCCACGTGCCAGCCGCGCAGCCGGAACACCTCGGCGACCAGGCGGGCGGGCAGTGCGTGCCATTCGCCGTCCACGCAGGCCACGGCGAGTCGTCTGGGCTGTCCCTCGGTGCGGGTGCGGGTGCGGTGCGACAGGGCGGCGATGGCGCGGTCGTTGATAGCGGTGGCCGCGTGCTCCTGGGCCACGGTGAAGCGGTTGGCGGCCCACTCCTCGCCGACTCTGCCCTGGACCGGGGCGATCAGGTCGAGCAGGATGCTCTCCGGCTCCCAGCCCTCGTCGAGCGCGCGCAGGACGAGTGCGGTGGCGGCGTGCTCGTCGCCCTCCGTCACGGACTGCCACAGCTGTTCGATCCAGGGTGCGGGGGTGAGCGGGGGAGCGAGCGTCATGCGGTGAACCTGCCCCGGGTGTGGCCGTCCACCGCGCTGAGGTGGTGTGAGTGGGGTGCCGCGATGGTCATGACGGCCATGTCGTCGTGGGACCGGTCGCCGGTCCACTGGGAGGCGAGCATCTGCACGTGCTCCACGACGGCCTCCGCCGGCATGCCCGCGCAGTGGGAGAGTGCCTCGGTCAGCCGGGTCTCGCCGAACATCTCGTCGCCGAGCGGGCCGCCTCTGGCCTCGGTGATGCCGTCCGTGTAGAGGAGGCAGAACTCGCCGGGGGCCAGGGCCGTACGGCTGGTGGTCGCGGCGGCGTTGGGGAGGACGCCGACGACCGTGCCCCGGGAGGGGACCGGTTCCACGGTGCCGTCGTTGCGTACGACGAGGGGTTCGGGGTGTCCGGCGCTGGTCACCGTCAGGTGTACGGATCCGGCCTCGCGCAGGGTGGAGACCAGGACGAGGGAGGCGAAGCGGGTGTGGTGCGAGCTGAGCAGTGCCCCGTTCAGCAGGTTGATCATCCGCTGGTGGTCGTCGGCAAGGGGCAGCAGGGCGTGCAGCGTGTTGCGGATCTTCCCGGTCAGCACGGCGGCTTCCAGCCCTTTGCCGCACACGTCGCCCAGCACGGCGAGGGAGGCTTCCGTTTCGTCGGCGGCCGGGTGCACGTCGTAGAAGTCCCCGCCGACGCGTTCGTTGTTCTTCGACGGCCGGTAGCCGCCCGCGAATTCCACTCCGGCCACTCGGCGCAGCACCGGGGGCATGAGGTCCTGCATCAGGGTGTGGGCCAGGGAGGACTGCTCCGCGTAGAGGCGGGCGGCCGACATGGCGGCGCCGGCCCGGGCGGCGAAGATCCGGGCGAAGATCTCTTCCTCGCTGCTGAAGGCGCCCGAGGCGTTCCGGCGCAGCAGGACGAGGGCTCCGGCGGGGACGCCGTGGCCGGGCAGTGGTGTCACGACGATCGAGCCGACCGGGCCGAATCCCTCGGGTGCCAGCCAGGCGGGGGCGGAGGCGGGGTCGATCCAGCGCGACGGGACCGGGGGGAAGCCCTGGAGCGCCTCGGCGAGCCCGGGCATCTCCTCCGGGTCCTCCAGCCGTATGGCGGAGTGGGGCTGCCCGTCGCGCAGACAGGTCACCACCGGGTACCTCTTGCCGGTGCGCGGTGTGATGACGAGGGCCGCGTCGGCGAGGTGCTGGGCCGCGAGTTCCGCGGTGACGTCCATGCAACGTTCCAGGTTCAGCGACGACAGCAGCGCGTTGGACGCCTCGCCGAGGAACGCGCTGCGCTGCCGCTCCGTCCGCAGCGCCTGGCGGGCGAGGCGGTGGTCGGTGTCGTCGACGAGCCACCAGATGACCGTGCCGTCGGTGTGGTCGCTCGGGTGTGCGGCGAAGTCGCGGTCGCCGATGGTGCCGCTCGGCGGTGCGTCGTCGCCCGGTCCGGCGGCGCGACGACGGTGCCCCTGGTCCAGCCAGTCGATCCCGGCTTCGGACAGGGGGCGGCCCCGGCGCAGCCGAGGTATCAGGGCCTTCGCGGCGTCGTTGTAAAGGCGGACCGCGCCCTGTTCGTCCACCACCAGCGCGGGATACGGAGAGGTATTCCACGCCGAGGCTTCGAGGGGCTCGGCCGTGCGGGCCGTGGGGACCTGCGGGATTGACGTCACATCGGGGAGAGCCCGCTGGGCGAACTCCTCACCTCATTCAGTCGGGAATGTTGCCGTTCGGCAACCATCCACCCTCTCGGACCCGATGGCAAACCCCCCCGGTCGGTGGGGGCGGGATGTGCCGAGGCGGCGCGCAGGTGTGCCATCTGGTGCCGGAGTGATGCCATCGTTGACCCTCGCGGCGGTTTCGGTGGTGCCGCCTCTCACTTCGTCACCGTGTTTTCGCAGGTCAGATAGCTATTTTCGAGGGTCGTGCCAGATTGGCTCGACGTGGTGCCAATTATGCGCCATGATGGCGTCATGGACCTCACCCCCTACGTCGACAACCTCCGGCGGGAACTCGCCGTCGCCGCGGATGCCAGCGGTGACGAAGCCCGTGCCCTCGCCGAGCGGCTCAGTGCTCCCCTGGAGTCCGCCGCCCGGCTGACCCTGCTCAACGTGCTCTCCGCGGCCATGAGCGACGTCACCCGGGAGCTGGCTCCCGGCTCGGTCGACGTACGGCTGCGCGGGCTCGATCCCGAGTTCGTGGTGACACCGCCGCCGGCGCCCGAGCCGGTGCGGGAGGCGCGGGAGCCGGTCGTGGCTCCCGTCGTGGCCGCGCCGACCGCCTCGGAGGGCGACGACGGCACCATGGTCCGGATCAACCTCCGCCTCCCCGCCCACCTCAAGGGTCGTGCCGAGGGTGCGGCGGCGGCGGAGGGTCTGTCGGTCAACGCCTGGCTCGTGCGGGCCGTGGCCGTCGCCCTCGACGGAGGGGGGCACACGGGCGCACCGGGCCGGGGCAAGGAATCGGGCGGCCGCGGCTTCACCGGATGGGTCCGTTAGGGACCGCCTGCTCACGCTTCACTTCACCGGCGGATCGCCGATCCGGCCGACGTAACCGATCGATCGCCACCGAGCGCTGACTGGGCGTCACTGATCGGTCGGCAACTCACCGAGCCAAGAGGACGGGACAGCCATGCCTTCTTTCGATACCCCTGAGCCCATCTCCGCCGTCGTCGAGCTGGACGCCGGTACCGCCCGCATCACCGCCGGCAAGCGCGCCGACACGGTCGTCGAGGTGCTTCCGGCCAACGGAGCCGATCAGGACGACGTACGCGCCGTGCAGCAGACCCAGGTCTCCTGCTCGGGCGGTCGCCTCACCGTCAAGACCCCGAAGAAGCGGACCCTGTTCGGCAAGCCGGGCTCCGTCGTGGTGAGCATCGAACTGCCCGCAGGGTCCGACGTGCGGGGCTCCTCCGCCCTGGGCGGCTTCTTCTGCGAAGGCCCCCTCGGCGAGGTGCGGCTGAAGACCTCGCTCGGCGACGTCCACGTGGACGAGGCGGCCCGCGTCGAGCTCACCACCGACCACGGCGACATCCGGCTGGCGCGCTCCACCGGGGACGCCGAGGCCGTCGGCTCGGGCCGGGTCGAGATCGGTTCGGTCGCCGGGGCGGCGGTGGTCAAGAACGGCAACGGCACGACCGAGATCGACGAGGTCGGCGGAGAGCTGAAGGTCAACGCGGCCAACGGCGACATCTCGGTGGGCGTCGTGCACGGCGACGTCGTCGCCAGGTCCGCCAACGGCCGGATCGAGATCGGCGTCGCCCACGCCGGGGTGGAGGCGACCTCCTCCAACGGCCGCATCCGGGTCGGCGACGTGATCCGGGGGCGGATCGCTCTGCGGACGTCGGTCGGCGACCTCGAAGTCGGCATCCACGAGGGCACCGCGGCCTGGCTCGACCTGAACCCCAAGTTCGGCACCGTACGCAATGCGCTCGGCGCCGCCGCCGGTCCCGAGGACTCCGACGAGACCGTCGAGGTGCACGCCCGGAGCGGGGCCGGCGACATCATCGTCCGCCGCGCCTGATCCCCGGCCCGGGTCTCCGGACCCGTACGGCCCGGTCCCGACGACCCCGTACGGCCCGGCCCCGACGACCCCGTACCGGTCGGCGGCTCGGCATCGCCCAGCAATCGCCCAGTACCGCCACCGCCCCGCTCGACTCACCGCACTCACCGCTCGCGAAAGGGAACCAGCATGACTGTCACCCGGGCCTCCGCGCCGCGTGCCGCACAGGCCGCGACGCAGGCGATCAGCGCCGCCGGACTGCGCAAGTCCTACGGCGACAAGGTCGTGCTCGACGGCATCGACCTGTCGGTGCCGCAGGGCACCGTCTTCTCCCTGCTCGGCCCGAACGGCGCGGGCAAGACCACCGCCGTCAAGATCCTCTCCACCCTCATCACCGCCGACGTCGGCGAACTGAGCGTCGGCGGCCACGATCTGGCCGCCGATCCGCAGGCCGTGCGGGCCGCGATCGGGGTCACGGGGCAGTTCTCGGCCGTCGACGGGCTGATCACCGGCGAGGAGAACATGCTGCTGATGGCGGACCTGCACCATCTGTCCAGGCGTGAGGGGCGGCGGGTGGCCGCCGAACTCCTGGAGCGTTTCGATCTGGTGGAGGCGGCGAAGAAGCCCGCCGCCGGCTACTCCGGCGGCATGAAGCGCCGTCTCGACATCGCCATGACGCTGGTCGGCGGGCCGCGGATCATCTTCCTCGACGAGCCGACCACCGGCCTGGACCCGCGCTCCCGCCACACCATGTGGGGCATCGTCCGTGAGCTGGTCGCCGACGGTGTGACCGTCTTCCTCACCACCCAGTACCTGGAGGAGGCCGACGAGCTGGCCGACCGCATCGCCGTTCTCCACGACGGGAAGATCGCCGCCGAGGGCAGTGCCGAGGAGCTGAAGCGGATCGTCCCGGGCGGGCACGTCAAGCTCCGCTTCACCGACCCGGACGGCTACCGGTCCGCCGCCTCCGCCCTGCGTGATGCCGCGCGCGACGACGAGGCGCTGGCGCTCCGGATCCCAAGCGACGGCAGCCAGCGCGAACTGCGCTCCATCCTCGACTGGCTGGACTCGGCCGGTATCGAGGCGGACGAGCTGACCGTGCACACGCCCGACCTCGACGACGTCTTCTTCGCCCTCACCGAATCGGCCGCCGCCCCCGCCCGGAACAACCAGCCGAAGGAGGCTGTCCGATGAGCTCGCTCACCCTCGCCGTCCGCGACACGAACACCATGCTGCGCCGCAACCTGCTGCACGCCCGGCGCTACCCCTCCCTCACCCTCAACCTGCTCCTCACGCCTGTCATGCTCCTGCTGCTTTTCGTCTACATCTTCGGTGATGTGATGAGCGCGGGCATCGGCGGCGCGGGGGCCGACCGTTCCGCGTACATCGCCTACATCGTGCCGGGTCTGCTGCTGCTGACCATCGGCTCCACGGTGGTCGGGACCGCGGTGTCCGTCTCCAACGACATGACCGAGGGCATCATCGCCCGCTTCCGCACGATGGCCATCCACCGCAGCTCGGTGCTCGTCGGACATGTCGTCGGCAGCGTGCTCCAGAGCGTGCTGAGTGTGGTCGTGGTCGGCGCGGTCGGCGTCGCCATCGGCTTCCGGTCCACGGACGCCACGGTCCTGGAGTGGCTGGCCGCGTTCGGGCTGCTCGTGCTCTTCTCCGCCGCCCTCACCTGGGTCGCCGTCGGCATGGGCCTGATCAGCCCGACCGCCGAGGCGGCCAGCAACAACGCCCTGCCGATGGTGCTGCTCCCGATGCTGTCCAGCGCCTTCATCCCGGTGGAGACGATGCCGGGCTGGTTCCGGCCGATCGCGGAGTACCAGCCCTTCACCCCGGCGATCGAGACCCTGCGCGGTCTGCTGCTCGGCACCGAGATCGGCCACAACGGCTGGCTGGCCGTCGGCTGGAGCGTCGGCCTGGTGGTCCTCGGCTACTTCTGGGCGACCGCGAAGTTCGCCCAGGATCCCCGGTAGTTCGCGGGAGAAGACCTTGGCGGAGTGAGGAGATGTGGTGAGGTCCCGGGCCGATTTCTACCGAGGGGTAGGCGGCCCGGGCTCCTTGTTATACCTTGCGTCTAACAAGCGGGTGGAGTGCTCGGGTGGCGGTGCGGCCGTCGTTCCCGGCCCCGTACGCCCGTAACAGCACGGCTGTCGACGTACGCACATCACCACGATCAAGGATCACCGCACTCGACCCAAGGAGCCGCAGCATGGCCGGCAGCACCGTTCCGTCGAAGGTCCAGGAAAGTCCCGAGGGCGACGACGTCGCGCGGCGGCTGCTCGACTCGGCCGCGCAGCTGGCGTACGACCCGGCCACCGAGGTGGACTGGGAGACGCCGCTCGACAAGGAGTTCCACGGCGCGAGCCCGGAGTGGAGCAGTCTCTACGGGACCGCCTACTGGGGCGAGCTGACCGAGGCGCAGCGCAAGGAGCTGACCCGGCAGGAGGCGGCTTCGGTCGCCAGCACGGGCATCTGGTTCGAGATGATCCTCCAGCAGATGGTGCTGCGGGACATCTACATGAAGAACCCGGCGGGCGCGGAGTTCCAGTGGGCGCTCACCGAGATAGCCGAGGAGTGCCGGCACTCGATCATGTTCGCGCGCGGCGCGCAGAAGCTGGGCGCGCCCCACTACCGGCCGCGCCGGGCGGTGATGGAGCTGGGGCGGGCGTTCAAGACGCTGGCGTTCGGCGAGGCGGCGTACGCGGCGATCCTCGTCGCCGAGGAGGTCCTCGACGTGATGCAGCGGGACTGGATGCGCGACGAGCGGGTCGTGCCGTTCGTCCGCACCATCAACAACATCCATGTGGTGGAGGAGTCCCGGCACATGAAGTTCGCCCGGGACGAGACCCTCAAGCGACTGGAGGGCGCGGGGTGGGCGCGCCGGCAGATCAACGCCTTCGTCGTCGCCGTCGCCTCGTACTTCATCGTGACCAGCATGGTGAACCCGGAGGTCTACCGGAAGGCCGGGCTCGACAAGCGGCGCGCGCTGGCCGCCGCGAAGAGCAACGCGCACCACAAGTCGATGATGCGGTCCAGCTGTTCGGGGCTGATGGACTTCCTGGCCTCCGCCCGTCTGCTCACCAAGCCCGCCCTCGCGTTCTACAAGCGCGCGAACCTGATCTGAGCCGGTGCCATGACCTACGCGATCACCCAGACCTGCTGCAACGACGCCACCTGCGTGGCCGTGTGCCCGGTCAACTGCATCCACCCGACGCCGGAGGAACGCGCCTTCGGCTCCACGGAGATGCTGCACATCGACCCCCGGGCGTGCATCGACTGCGGGGCCTGCGCGGACGCCTGCCCGGTGGACGCGATCTTCCCGGTGGACTCGCTGTCCGCCGGGCAGCGGGAGTACGCGGACATCAACGCCGCCTATTACGAGGGCGAGGAGCCGCTTCCCGTCGGCGACGAGGTCGACGGGCCGAACTTCCATGTCTGGGGCGAGCCCGCCTTCGAGCGGAGTCTGCCCTCCGACTTCGGGCCGCTGCGGGTGGCCGTCGTCGGTACCGGGCCCGCCGGGATGTACGCGGCGCAGGACCTGCTGCTGCACACCGCCGCCGAGGTGACCCTGATCGACCGGCTGCCGGTGGCGGGCGGGCTCGTCCGGTACGGGGTGGCCCCCGACCACCCCGCGACGAAGAAGGTCGGCGACACCTTCTCCCGCTTCCACTCCCACCCCCGGGTCCGGATGCACCTGGGGATCGAGGTGGGCCGGGACGTCACGGCCGAGGAGCTGTCGGCCCACCACGACGCGGTGATCTACGCGGTCGGAGCCTCCACGGACAAGCGGCTCGGGGTACCGGGTGAGGAGCTGCCCGGCTGCCTGTCGGCCACGGCGTTCGTCGCCTGGTACAACGCCCACCCGGAGGCCGTCGCGCAGGGCGTCGACCTCTCCGCCGAGCGGGTCGTCGTCGTCGGCAACGGCAATGTCGCCCTCGACGTCGCCCGGATCCTGGTCGCCGACCCGGAGGCGCTCGCGGCCACCGACATCGCCGCCCACGCCCTGGACGCGCTGCGGGCTAGCCGGGTCCGGGAGGTGGTGGTGCTGGGGCGGCGGGGTCCCGAGGACGCCGCGTACACCCGCTCCGAACTCCTCGCGCTGAAGCATGTGCCGGGCGTGGAGCTGGTGGTGGACGACCACGATCCGCGTACGGCGGCGGTGATCGACGCGGCCGGGGCGGGCGACCGGGCCGGGGTGCTCAAGGGGCTCGCCCGGGTCCGGACGGACGCCGCGTCCCCCACGGGCGGCGAGCGCCGCATCGTGCTCCGCTTCCACTCCGAGGTCGTGGAGATCCAGGGCGGGGGCGGCGGGGTGCGCTCCGTACGCGTCACGGACGGCGGCGGGGCCGGCGCTGCGGACCTGGGTGCCGGGCTGTTGCTGCGGGCCATCGGATACCGCGGACTCCCGGTCCCCGGGCTGCCGTTCGACGAGGCCTCGGGCACCGTCCCGCACGACGGCGGCCGGGTCGCCGGGCTGCCCGGCAGCTATGTGGTGGGCTGGATCAAGCGGGGGCCGTCCGGCGGGATCGGCGCCAACCGCACCTGCGCGGCCGAGACGGTCGGTGCGCTCCTGGCCGACGCGGTCGCCGGGGAGCTGCCCGCGCCCAAGGGCGATGCCAAGGCGTTCCGGCGCCTCGCCCGGCAGCGCAACCGCCGGGTCGTGGACGCCCGGGGGCTGGCCGCGATCGACCGCGCCGAACGGGACCGGGGGCGGCGCGACGGCCGGCCCCGGGTGAAGCTCGCCACCGTCGAGGAGCTGGTGGCCACGGCGAGGTCGGGACGGTTGCTGCGGCTGACCCGCTGACCCCGTGACCCGCTGACCCCTGACCCCCTGACCCGCCGATCGCACGCCGTGCGGGGGGAGCGCCGCTCAGGCCTTGGCCTCCGTCGCCTCCGGTACGGCCGCCGGTCCGGTGGCGGCGGGCTGGAGCGGTGCGGTTGCCGGGCGTACGGGGATGAGCGCGGCGACGACCGCGGCGGCGAGGCCGACCCCGCAGCCGATCAGCATCGCGGCCCGGAAGCCGTCCTCGGAGGGCAGCGGGAAGCCGCCGAAGTCCGTGGTCATCCGGGCCAGGACCACGCCGATCACCGCCGCGGCGAACGACGTGCCGATCGACCGCATCAGGGCGTTGAAGCTGTTCGCCGACGCGGTCTCGGACTGCGGCACCGCGCCCATGATGAGCGCGGGCATCGCCCCGTACGCGAAGCCGACGCCCGAGTTGCAGACGAGGGTGACGACCAGCAGGCTCCACGGGGAGTCCGAGCCGATCAGCGGTACGGACAGGCCGTAGCCGGCGGCGATGAGCAGGCTGCCGACGGCCAGGGTGACCTTGGGGCCCTTGGCCGCGGACAGCTTCGCGCCGACCGGGGACATCGCCATCATCATCAGGCCCGCCGGTGCCATCCACAGGCCCATGGCGAGCATCGACTGCCCCAGGCCGTACCCGGTGGCGCCGGGCAGCTGGAGCAGCTGGGGCACGACGAGGGACTGGGCGTACATCGCGAAGCCGACCAGGATCGAGGCGGTGTTCGTCATCAGGACCTGGGGGCGGGCGGTGACGCGCAGGTCGACCAGCGGGTCGGTCAGCCGCAGTTCCCACCAGCCCCAGGCGGGCAGCAGCACCACCACGGCGGCGAAGAGCGTGAGCGTGGTGGCGCTGCCCCAGCCCCAGTCGGCGCCCTTGGAGACGGCGAGCAGCAGGCAGATCAGGGCGGCGCCGAGACCGACGGCCCCGGGCAGGTCGAAGCGCCCGGACCGGGCGGCCGGACGGTCCCCGGGGACCAGGGCCAGGATCAGCGCGCCGACCGCGAGGGCCAGCACGGCGACCACCCAGAACAGCACCCGCCAGCTGGTGTTCTCCGCGATGGCGGCGGCGAACGGCAGGCCCAGCGCGCCGCCCACGCCCATCGAGGCGCTCATGATCGCGATGGACGGGCCGAGCTTCTCGGCCGGGACCACGTCGCGCAGCAGGCTGATGCCGAGCGGGACCACGCCCATGCCGAGGCCCTGGAGGCCGCGTCCGGCGATCATCGGGACCACGGAGGAGGACAGGGCGCAGACCACCGAGCCGAGGACCAGCGGGACGAGCGAGAGCAGCAGCATGCGCCGCTTGCCGTACATGTCGCCGAGCCGGCCGGCGACGGGCGTGGCCACGGCGGCGGCGAGCAGGGTGGCGGTGATGACCCAGGAGGCGTTGGACGCGGAGGTGTCGAACAGCTTCGGCAGCTCCGCGATCAGGGGCACCACCAGGGTCTGCGTGAGCGCCGCCACGATCCCGGCGAAGGCCAGGATGCCGACGATTCCTCCCGGGCGGGCTGCGGGGGGTGAACTCTCCACGGGTACTGCTCCCTCGTGCCCTTCCGGGCGGGTCGGCGGATGTGCCTTCGGTGTTCGGCTATGCACCATACATGCAATGTGTATTGTGCATAGCAAATGCATCATGCACATCTATCGTGATAGTCCTGGTCAACGAAGGAAGAGCGCGTGGACAAGCCCATCGGCCACATCGAGCGCGAGACCATGCTGCTCGGCCGGTACATGCACATGGTCACCCCGCGCGTGGACTGGCAGCTCGACCGCTCCGCCTACATCCTGCTCAGCCGGATCCAGGCCGAGGGGCCCATGTCCATCGGCCAGCTCGGCGACGCCTTCCGGCTGGACGCCTCCACGCTCAACCGGCAGACCGCCGCGATGCTCCGGGCCGGCGTCGTCGAGCGCATCCCGGACCCCGACGGCGGGATCGCCCGCAAGTTCGCCATCACCGAGGAGGGCGAACGCCGCCTCGACAGCGACCGGGCCAGGAACGTGGCGGGCCTCGCGAAGGTGCTCGCCGACTGGACCCCGGAGGAGGCGGAACAGCTCGCCGCCTCGCTCAGCCGGCTGAACCTCTCGATCGAACGGCTCGACGGGCGGCCCTGGCCCCGCGACTGATCGCCGGGCGCCCGGGGCGGTGTCCTGGTGTACTGGAAATACAGGGGCCGGGGGACCGATCCGGTCCCGGATGTTCCAGATGTTCCGGATGTTTCGGACGGGGAAGCTGATGCGCCGCCGCCACCGTCTTCGTACGCGTACGTTCCTCAGGGCCTCGGCCTGCGCCGGTGCCGCCGTGCTGCTGACCGTCGGCGCGGGCACCGCTGCCGCTTCCACCGCCCCGGCGGACCGCACCGACCCGCGTACCCAGGTCGCCGTCCTCGGCATCCCCGCCATCGGCGTCGACGACCTGGACGTGGTGCCGTACGAGGGGACCACCGACGACCGGGCCGGCAGCCGGATCCAGGACCGGGGCGTGGCGGCCAGCCCGTACGGCGAGGAGGGCGGGGTCGGGCCGGGCGACGTCGGCAACTACCTCGTCACCGCACACCGGCTGAGCGCCGGAGGGGTGCTGCGCGAGCTGCCGGAGCTGGAGAAGGGCGATCCCGTGCACGTGACGGAGGACGGCACCCGCTACACCTACGAGATCACCGCCACCCGGCAGACCTCCTTCCGCAGTGAGCGCTCGCTCGCCGAGCAGCGGGCCGAGGTGCCGGGGAAGCCGGGCGAGGAGCCGACCCGGGCGATGATCACGCTCTCCACCTGCGCGACCCCCGAGGACGACGCGGCCGGGAACTTCTGGCGCGACGAATTCGGCAACCCCGAGCACCGCATCGACAAGGTGGGCGTGCTGGTGGCGGAGCGCCCCGCGCCGTAGCCCGCCCGCACCCGCTTCGTGGTCCGGCCTCAGTGGCGGCCCGCGATGCGGTCCGCGATCTTCGCGATGGGGTCGGTGCCGGGGCGCGGCGAGGTCGTCTCGCGGCGGTCGGCGGCGCGGTAGGCCGCGTACATGCCGTGGACGCCGAGCCAGCGGAGGGGTTCGGGCTCCCAGCGGCGGACCTTGTGGTTCACCCACGGCAGCGTGGTGAGGTCGGTGGGCCCCGCCTGGCCGGAGTCCTGCTGGATCAGGTCGCGCAGGGTGCGGGCGGCGAGGTTGGCGGTGGCGACGCCCGAGCCGACGTAACCGCCCGCGTATCCGAGGCCCGTGGAGCGGTCGAGCGTGACGGTGGCGCACCAGTCGCGCGGGACGCCGAGGACGCCCGACCAGGCGTGGTCGACGTGGACGCCCGCCGTGACGGGGAAGAGCCGGACCATCAGGTCGCGCAGGGCGGTGACGGTGGAGGCCTGGGTGCGGCCGTCGTTGTCGGTGGCCGAGCCGAAGCGGTACGGGTAGCCGCGGCCGCCGAGCGCGATGCGGTCGTCGGCGGTGCGCTGGGCGTAGAAGTAGGCGTGGGCCATGTCGCCGAGGGTCTCGCGGCCCTCCCAGCCGATCGCGTCCCAGATCCGTGCGGGCAGCGGCTCGGTGACGATCATGGAGGAGTTCATCGGGAGCCAGGTGCGCTTCTGGCCCTTGAGGCTCGCGGTGAAGCCCTCGGTGCAGCGCAGGACGTACGGGGCGCGGACCGTGCCGTACGGGGTGACGGCGTGCTTGGGCTTGATCTCGGTGACCGGCGTCGACTCGTGGATGGTGACGCCGAGCGCCTCCACCGCGTCCGCGAGCCCCTTGACCAGCTTGGCCGGGTGCAGCCGGGCGCCGTGCGGGGTCCAGGTGGAGCCGACGGCCCCGGTCACCTGGACGCGCTCGGCAGTCTCGCGCGCTCCGCGCAGGACCCGGTCACTCTCCCCGAAGGCGATCTCGACGCTGTGGAAGTCCTTGAGGCGGGCGAGCTGGGCCGGGGTGTGGGCCACCTCCAGGACGCCGCCCTGGTGGATGTCGGCGTCGATCTTCTCCTCGGCTGCGGTCCTGACGACCTCGCCGACGGTGTCGTTCATCGCCTTCTGGAGCCGTACGGCGGCCTCGTGGCCGTGCAGCTTGGCGTACCGGTCGCGGCCCGCGATGCCGTTGTACAGCCAGCCGCCGTTACGGCCGGAGGCCCCGTAACCGCAGAACTTGGCCTCCAGGACGGTGATGTTGAGGAAGGGGACGGCCTTCTTCAGGTAGTACGCCGTCCAGAGGCCGGTGTAGCCGCCGCCGACGATGCAGACGTCGACGTTCGTGTCGCCGGGGAGCGGTTCGCGCGGGGTGGGGGTGCCCTCCTGCGCGTACCAGAACGATATGCCGCCGACGACGGTACTGACGGTGCTCATGATGCCCCTGGTGTCCCTGTCCGGTGAGATGCCGAGCGTATGTGTGGCGGGACGTTACTGCGCGCGGGGCCGTTTCGTCTCCTGGGCCCTTTCCGGTCCCCTTCCGGTCCCCTTCCGATCCCTTCCGGTCTCCGAAAATCGCTCCTCCCCGAGACCGGCGCCTCTCTAGGATCGGCTGCGTGATCGAGATCCCGGACGAGTTGGCCGCCACCCAGTCCGCCTTCAACGGAGCCGCCGGGCGGGCTTTCGTCGCCGCCCTGCCGGACCTGGCGGCGCAGTCGCTGGAACGGTGGGGGCTGCGGCCGGACGGCCCGTCCATGTACGGGATGTGCGCGCTGGTCCTGCCGGTGGTGCGGGAGGCGGACGGGCGGCCCGCGGCCTTGAAGCTCCAGGCGGTGGACGAGGAGACGGCGGGCGAACCGGTCGCGCTGCGGGCGTGGTCGGCGGCGGGCGCTGGGGCGGTGGAGCTGCTCGACCACGACGCGGAGAGCGGTGCGATGCTGCTGGAACGGCTCGACGAGCGGCGGCCGTTGTCCGGCGAGGCCGATGTGCGGGAGGCGGTGAAGGTCCTCGGCTCGGTGCTGGCCCGGCTGGTGGCGGTGCCCGCTCCCGAGGGGCTGCGCACGCTGGGCGGTGTGGTGGAGCGGATGCTCGCGGCGGTGCCGGAGCGGGTGGGCCTGCTGGCCGACGCGGCGGACCGGCGGCTGCTCGCGGACTGCGCGGCGGCGGTGCGGGAGGTCGCGGGCGAGCCGGGGGACCGGCTGCTGCACTGGGACCTGCACTACGACAACATCCTGGCCGGGCGCGCCGACGCGGGGCGGGCGGCGGAGTGGATCGCGCTCGACCCGAAGCCGCTGGCGGGGGACCCGGGCTTCGAGCTGTTCCCGGCGCTGGACAACCTCTTCGACGCGGACGAGGTGGTGTGGCGGTTCGACGCGTTGACGGAGGCGCTGGGCCTGGAGCGCGACCGCGAGCGGGCACGGGCCTGGACGCTGGGCCGGGTGCTCCAGAACGGGCTGTGGGGAGCCGAGGAGGGGGAGGTCCGGCTCGCCCCCGACCACGCGGAGATCGCGCGGCGGCTGCTGGGGCGGTGAGCGGGGCGGGCAGGAGCGGAGGCGGCAGGACCGGGGACGGCCGGGTGTTCGGAAAAAGGGCGTGTGGCCGGGGCGGCGGGCTGTTTACCCTGCGCCCATGATTCGTATCGCCACACCCGACGACATTCCCGTCCTGCACGCCCTGGTGCGTGAACTCGCCGCGTACGAGAAGGCCCTCGACGAGGTCGTCGCCTCCGAGGAGCAGTTGGCCGAGGCCCTGTTCGGCGACCGACCGGCCGCGTACGCGCATGTGGCGACGGCCGACGACGGCAACGGCAACGGGGACGGCGGCGAGGTCATCGGGTTCGCCCTGTGGTTCCTCAACTTCTCCACCTGGCGCGGTGTGCACGGCATCTATCTGGAGGACCTGTACGTCCGCCCCGAGCGGCGCGGCGGCGGCCACGGCAAGGCGCTGCTGACGGAGCTGGCACGGATCTGTGTGGAGCGCGGGTACGAGCGGCTGGAGTGGTCGGTGCTCGACTGGAACGCCCCGTCCATCGCGTTCTACGAGTCGCTGGGCGCCCGGCCGCAGGACGAGTGGACGGTGTACCGGCTGACGGACGGGGCGTTGGCGAGCCTCGGGGGCGGCGGCACCCACTAGTAGGGCTTTGTTAGGTGGTGTCGTAGGGCTGCCATGGGGTGGGTTGTCGGCAGGTGGGGCAGGTTCCGGTCCAGGTGGCCAGTAGGTGTTGGAGGAGGTCCAGGGCCTGGTAGAGGGTCAGGC
>NZ_BMRY01000026.1 GCF_014648875.1 Streptomyces parvus
GGCGCGAACACCTCCCCGGCAAACTCCTCCAACCGGCCCCTGCACGAAACGAGTTCATCCACCCTCATACCAGCAGGAAACCACCAGAGCGACTACTTGCCCAGAGACGTAACAAAGCCCTACTAGGTCCTGTCGTCAAACTGCCGTCGTCGCCCGAAGGGCGGCCGCGCGGCGTCTGGTGCGTGCGATCGCAAGGCGCCGGAATGGTCTTGGATGGGGCCTCCCCCGCTCGAACGCAGTTGAGAGCTTGGGGAAGGAGCTACCAGGGCATTTCGGTAACGCAGCGAGCGTGCGTGCCAGGCGTCGCGCGGCAGACGGCAGTTTGACGACAGGACCTAGGGAGCGGATTCCCCGCGGATGACGGCCAACACCCCGTCGAGCTCGTCGGGTTTCACCAGGACGTCCCGGGCCTTGGATCCCTCGCTGGGTCCGACGATGGAGCGGGACTCCATCAGGTCCATCAGCCGGCCCGCCTTGGCGAAGCCGACCCGCAGCTTGCGCTGGAGCATCGAGGTCGATCCGAACTGGGTGGAGACGACCAGTTCGGCGGCCTGGCAGAGCAGGTCGAGGTCGTCGCCGATGTCCTCGTCGATCTCCTTCTTCTGCTTCGTCCCCACGACGACGTCGTCCCGGAAGACCGGGGCCATCTGGTCCTTGCAGTGCTGGACGACGGCGGCGACCTCGTCCTCGGTGACGAAGGCGCCCTGCATACGGGTGGGTTTGTTGGCGCCCATCGGGAGGAAGAGCCCGTCGCCCTTGCCGATGAGCTTCTCGGCGCCGGGCTGGTCGAGGATGACGCGGCTGTCGGCGAGCGAGGAGGTGGCGAAGGCGAGCCGGGAGGGCACGTTCGCCTTGATCAGCCCGGTCACGACGTCGACCGAGGGCCGCTGGGTGGCGAGCACGAGGTGGATGCCGGCCGCGCGGGCGAGCTGGGTGATGCGGACGATCGAGTCCTCGACGTCGCGCGGGGCGACCATCATGAGGTCGGCGAGCTCGTCGACGATCACCAGCAGATACGGGTACGGGGACAGCTCGCGCTCGCTCCCCTCGGGGAGCTTCACCTTGCCCTCGCGTACCGCCTTGTTGAAGTCGTCGATGTGCCGGTAGCCGAAGGCGGCGAGGTCGTCGTAGCGCAGATCCATCTCGCGCACGACCCACTGCAGGGCCTCGGCGGCCTTCTTGGGGTTGGTGATGATCGGGGTGATCAGGTGCGGGATGCCCTCGTACGCGGTCAGCTCGACGCGCTTGGGGTCGACGAGGACCATCCGTACGTCCTCGGGGGTGGCCCGGACCATGATCGAGGTGATCAGGCAGTTGATGCAGGACGACTTACCGGAGCCGGTGGCGCCGGCCACGAGCATGTGGGGCATCTTCGCCAGGCTGTGCATGACGTAGCCACCCTCGACGTCCTTGCCGAAGGCCACCATCATCGGGTCGTCGTCCTCGGCCAGGCGCAGCACGTCGCCGAGGTTGACCATCTCCCGGTCGCTGTTGGGGATCTCGATGCCGACCGCCGACTTGCCCGGGATCGGCGAGATGATCCGTACGTCCGGACTGGCCACCGCGTAGGCGATGTTCTTGGTCAGGGCGGTGATCTTCTCGACCTTCACCGCGGGGCCGAGCTCCACCTCGTACCTGGTGACGGTGGGCCCCCGGGTGAAGCCGGTGACGGCGGCGTCCACCTTGAACTCGGTGAAGACGGTGGTGAGCGATTCGACCACGCGGTCGTTGGCGGCGCTGCGGGTCTTGCCGGGGCCGCCGCGCTCCAGCAGGTCGAGCGAGGGCAGGGAGTACGTGATGTCGCCGGAGAGCTGGAGCTGTTCGGCGCGGGCGGGCAGCCCCGGCGAGGACTCGGGGGCGGGCTTGGTCAGGTCGGGCACCCCGCCCGACCGCTCCTCGCCGCCCTCGGGCGCGGGGGCGGACTTCCGGACTCCGGGCTTCGGGCGCTCCTCCCCCTCGGCCTCCCGGGCCCCGGGCACGGGCGTCCCGGTGCGCTCCCGGTCCACGGAGACGCCCTGGGTCAAGTCGGCGACGACAGGCGAGGGCGGCATGCCGTTGAGCACGGCCCCGTCGAGCGCGGCAGCGGCGGCGGCCGCGACGTCCACCGCGTCCAGCGGCCGGTTCATCGCGGGCTGCGCGGAGGGCCTGCGGGTCCGGCGGCGCTTGGTGAGCGCCTCCTCCTCGGCCTGGTCGTGGTCGTGGACCGGGTCGGCGTCCGTGCGCCGTGCACCGCGCCGACGGGTCCGCTCGGGCAGCGCCTCGCGCCACTGTTCGTCGTAGCGCTCTTCGTCGTCCTCGTACCCGTCGATCTCCTCGGGGGCGGGTTCGACGATGCCGAGGCGGACGCCGAGCTGACGCAGCCGCCGCGGAATGGCGTTGACCGGGGTGGCGGTGACGACGAGCAGCCCGAACACGGTCAACAGCACCAGCAGCGGTACGGCGAGCACCTCGCCCATCATGAAGATCAGCGGCTTGGACGTGGCCCAGCCGACCAGCCCGCCCGCGTCCTGCATGGCCTCGGTGCCCGCGTCCCGGCCCGGCGAACCGCAGGCGATGTGTACCTGGCCGAGAACTCCGATGACCAGGGCGGACAGCCCGATGACGATACGGCCGTTGGCCTCGGGCCGCTCCGGGTACAGGATGAGCCGCACCGCCATCGCGCCCAGCAGTATCGGCGCGAGCAGGTCGAGCCGGCCGAAGGCGCCGGTCACCAGCATCTCGACCAGCTCGCCGACCGGCCCCTGGAGATTGGACCAGGTGCCCGCGGCGACGATCAGCGCCAGGCCGAGCAGCAGCAGTGCGAGCCCGTCCTTGCGGTGGGCGGGGTCAAGTCCCTTGGCGCCACGCCCTATCGATCGGAACACCGCACCGACGCCGTGTGCCGTACCGAGCCAGAGAGCGCGCACCAGCCGGTACACGCCCCCGGTGGGTGACGGCGCGGGCTTGGGCGCGGGCTTCTTGGCCGCCGCCTTCTTCGCGGGAGCCTTCTTGGCGGGGGCAGCCGACTTCTTCGGCGCGGTCTTCTTGGCGGGCGCGGCTTTCTTCGCCGGGCCTGAAGTACGGCCGACGCGCTTCGCGGTGCCCGCCGTGCCCTGGGAACCCTTGCCGGACGTACGTGAGGCCATGGTGCCGAGGTTACCGCTGTCGTCGCCCGTGAACACGTTCGCCTAGGGGGTGTCTTGCCGATCAGGCCGGATCAGGGAGCGGGGTCTGGTGCCGTGCATCGCAAGGCGGAGGAGGGAGTCATGGCGGAGCCATGCCGACCGACGACAACGCCGCGAGGTGCGGTGCCAGGGCACGCGAGCCCGGCATGATCGGCAAGACACCCCCTACGGTTCACCCGTCCGTGTCGCCGCGGGGCGGCAAGGAACTGACGCCGCTTCACAGCGAGAGGCCGGGGATGTCAGCCCTGTGCGGGCAGGACGCCCGCGCCCCCGCCGGTGCCCGGCTCCAGCGCGTCGAGCGCGCGGCGCAGACCGGTCAGCTTGCGCTCCAGGTGAGCCGCGGTGGCGACCGCCGCGGCGTCCGCGGATTCGTCGTCGAGCTGCTTGGAGAGCGCTTCCGCCTGCTCCTCGACCGCCGCGAGCCGTGCGGAGAGCTCGGCCAGCAGACCGGCCGGCTCCTTCTCGTGCTCGCCGCCCGCGTGGCCGTCGCCCTCCAACTGGAGCCGCAACAGAGCCGCCTGCTCACGGAGCTTGCAGTTCTTCATGTACAGCTCGACGAAGACGGAGACCTTGGCCCGCAGCACCCAGGGGTCGAACGGCTTGGAGATGTAGTCCACCGCACCGGCCGCGTACCCGCGGAAGGTGTGGTGCGGACCGTGGTTGATCGCGGTGAGGAAGATGATCGGGATGTCCCGGGTCCGCTCCCGCCGCTTGATGTGGGCGGCGGTCTCGAAACCGTCCATGCCCGGCATCTGCACGTCCAGCAGAATGACCGCGAAATCGTCCGTGAGCAGCGCTTTGAGCGCCTCCTCCCCTGACGATGCCCGCACCAGTGTCTGATCGAGCGCAGAGAGGATGGCCTCCAGCGCCAGCAGATTCTCCGGCCGGTCATCGACCAGGAGGATCTTGGCCTTCTGCACCATGGCCCGCCCTCCTCGCCCCGGAAATGCACCGGGTGCCGCCCCAGGGGACGACTCCCTTGCGCCGTCCGTCCTTGTGCCGGTCATGGTAGCCGCACCCCGCCCGTCACCACACCCTGTCACCGCGATGTCACTGTGCACATACCGCAAACGCGGTGGGAGACCAGAAGGTTCCCCGAATACAGCGCGTTCACACCCGTTCGAGCACAGTCGGTCAACAATTCACGTCAATTCATTCAATCTTCGATCACTCTCCGTGCATCCACTGCTCCATCACCGCAAGCAGATGATCAGGATCGACCGGCTTCGTCACATAGTCGGAAGCTCCGCAGTCGATGGCCTTCTCCCGGTCGCCCTTCATCGCCTTCGCGGTGAGCGCGACGATCGGCAGCCCGGCGAACTGCGGCATCCGCCGGATCGCGGTCGTCGTCGCATACCCGTCCATCTCGGGCATCATGATGTCCATCAGCACGACCGTCACATCGTCGTGCTGTTCCAGGACTTCGATGCCCTCACGACCGTTCTCCGCGTACAGCACGGAGAGTCCGTGCTGCTCCAGCACACTGGTGAGCGCGAAGACGTTACGGATGTCGTCGTCGACGATGAGCACCTTCTCGCCCCGGAAGCGGAATGTCCGCCGGGGCGCCGGTTCGGCCGCCGCGCCCTGCTCCTGACCCTGGCTCTCGCCCTGGCTCCCCTGCACCCACTCCTCCTGCTGCGGGGCGCTCTCGGACGTCGTGCGGCCGGCCGGCAGCGCGGGCTTGCGGGCCGAGTCCCCCAAGGCCTTGCGCCGCCTGCGGAACACTCCGGCGGAGTTGGCCGGGTCGCCGTACGGGGCCGACTGGCCCTGCGGCGACTGCGCCTGCCCCATCTCGCCGGCGCCACCCAGCACCTCGGCGGAACCGGAACCGACCGCGGGGTAGCCCTGGGGCGGCAGTTCGGCGCGGTGCAGCGGCAGGTACAGGGTGAAGGTCGAGCCCCGTCCCGGCTCGCTCGCCGCATGGATCTCGCCGCCGAGCAGCCGGGCGATCTCCCGGCTGATGGAGAGACCGAGACCGGTGCCGCCGTACTTCCGGCTCGTCGTTCCGTCCGCCTGCTTGAACGCCTCGAAGATCACCAGCATCTTGCTGGACGCGATCCCGATCCCGGTGTCGGTCACCGAGAACGCGATCAGGTCGGCGTCCGCGTCCCGCAGCGAACCCGCCTCCAGCAGATGCTCCCGGATCGCGTTCGGCACATCCGCGCCGGCCGGCCGGATCACCAGCTCCACCGCACCGCTGTCGGTGAACTTCACCGCGTTGGAGAGCAGGTTGCGCAGCACCTGGAGCAGCCGCTGCTCGTCGGTGTGCAGGGTGGCCGGAAGCTCCGGCGAGACCCGTACGGAGAAGTCGAGACCCTTCTCCGCGGTGAGCGGGCGGAAGGTCGCCTCCACGTAGTCGACCAGCTGGACCAGGGCGATCCGGGTCGGGCTGACGTCCATCTTGCCCGCCTCGACCTTGGACAGGTCCAGGATGTCGTTGATCAGCTGGAGCAGGTCGGAACCGGCCCCGTGGATCGTCTCGGCGAACTCCACCTGCTTCGGCGAGAGATTGCCCTCGGCGTTGTCCGCCAGCAACTTGGCCAGAATCAGCAGCGAGTTGAGCGGGGTGCGCAGCTCGTGCGACATGTTCGCCAGGAACTCGGACTTGTAGCGCATCGAGACCGCGAGCTGCTCGGCGCGCTCCTCCAGTACCTGGCGCGCCTCCTCGATCTCGGTGTTCTTCACCTCGATGTCGCGGTTCTGCTGGGCCAGCAGCTCGGCCTTCTCCTCCAGTTCTGCGTTGGACGCCTGGAGGGCCTTCTGCCGGTTCTCCAACTCCTGCGAGCGGTCCCGCAGTTGCTCGGTCAACTCCTGCGACTGCTCAAGGAGCTTCTCGGTCTTGGTGTTGACGCTGATCGTGTTGACGCTCGTCGCGATCATCTCGGCGAGCTGGTTGAGGAAGTCCCGCTGGATGTGCGTGAACGGCTGGAAGGAGGCCAGCTCGATCACCCCGAGGACCTTGCCCTCGAAAAGCACCGGCAGCACGATCACATGCGCGGGCGGCGCCTCACCGAGTCCGGAGGAGATCTTCAGGTACCCCGGCGGAACGTTGTCCACCTGGATCGTCCGCTTCTCCTCGGCCGCCGTCCCGATGAGCGTCTCACCGGGCCGGAACGAGGTCGGCATCGAGCCCGCCGAGTAGCCGTAACTCCCCCGCATCCGCAGCTCGTACGAGCCGTCCTCGCCGTTGTCCGGACCGACCTCGTCCGAGTCGCCCGGGGACATGGCCAGGAAGAACGCGCCGTGCTGCGCCGAGACCACCGGCGTCAGCTCGCTCATGATCAGCGAGGCCACGTCGTCCAGATCGCGACGGCCCTGCATCAGACCGGAGATCCGGGCGAGGTTGCCCTTCAGCCAGTCCTGCTCCTTGTTGGCGAGCGTGGTGTCGCGCAGGTTCGCGATCATCGTGTTGATGTTGTCCTGGAGGACCTGGATCTCCCCGGCCGCGTCCACGTCGATCTTGAGGTTCAGATCGCCGCGGGTCACCGCGGTGGCGACGGCCGCGATGGCGCGCACCTGCCGGGTCAGGTTCCCGGCCATCTCGTTCACCGACTCGGTGAGGTCGCGCCAGGTGCCGTCCACGTCCCGCACCCGCGCCTGGCCGCCCAGCTGCCCCTCGGTGCCCACCTCGCGGGCGACCCGGGTCACCTGCTCGGCGAACGAGGACAGCTGGTCGACCATCGTGTTGATGGTGTTCTTCAGCTCCTGGATCTCACCGCGGGCGTCGATGTCGATCTTCTTGGTCAGGTCGCCCTTGGCGATGGCGGTGGTGACCGTGGCAATCTGCCGCACCTGGCCGGTGAGGTTGGAGGCCATCGAGTTCACGGACTCGGTGAGGTCCTTCCACGTACCGGCGACTCCCGGCACCCGGGCCTGGCCGCCCAGTTCGCCCTCCGTACCCACCTCGCGGGCCACTCGCGTGACCTCGTCGGCGAACGAGGACAGCGTCGTCACCATCGTGTTGACCGTGTCGGCCAGCTCTGCGACCTCGCCGCGCGCCTCCACGGTGACCTTCTTCGTCAGATCGCCGTTGGCGACCGCGGAGGAGACCCGGGAGATGTTCCGCACCTGGCTGGTCAGGTTGTTGGCCATCAGGTTGACGTTCTCGCTGAGGTCCTTCCAGATGCCGGTCGCCCCGCGCACCCGCGCCTGACCGCCGAGGATCCCCTCGGTACCCACCTCACGGGCCACCCGGGACACCTCGTCGGCGAAGTTCAGCAGCTGGTCGACCATCGTGTTGACGGTCGTGACCAGTTCGAGGATCTCGCCCTTGGCGTCGACGGTGATCTTCTTGGAGAGATCGCCCTTGGCGACCGCGGTGGTGACCTCGGCGATGTTGCGGACCTGGAGGGTCAGGTTGTTCGCCATGCCGTTGACGGACTGGGTGAGGTCCTTCCACGTACCGGACACACCCTGCACCTCGGCCTGACCGCCGAGGATGCCCTCCGTACCCACCTCGCGGGCGACCCGCGTCACCTGCTCCGCGAAGTTGGACAGCTGGTCCACCATCGTGTTGAGGGTGTTCTTCAGCTCCAGGATCTCGCCCCGGGCGTCCACGTCGATCTTCTGCGACAGGTCACCGCGCGCCACCGCCGTGGCGACCTGCGCGATGTTACGGACCTGAGCGGTGAGGTTCCCCGCCATGCCGTTCACCGAATCGGTCAGATCACGCCACACTCCGGCCACGCCGGGCACCTGCGCCTGGCCGCCGAGCCGACCGTCCGTACCCACTTCACGGGCCACCCTGGTGACCTGGTCGGCGAAGGCGGAGAGCTGGTCGACCATGGTGTTGATGGTGTTCTTCAGCTCCAGGATCTCGCCCCGGGCGTCCACGTCGATCTTCTGCGACAGGTCGCCCCGCGCCACCGCCGTCGTCACCTGAGCGATCTGCCTCACCTGGGAGGTGAGGTTCCCGGCCATGAAGTTGACGGAGTCCGTCAGCTCCTTCCACGTACCCGAGACGCCGTCCACGCGCGCCTGACCGCCGAGGCGGCCCTCGGTGCCCACGTCCCGGGCCATCCGCGTCACCTGGTCGGCGAAGCTGGAGAGCTGGGCCACCATCGTGTTGACGGTGTTCTTCAGCTCCAGCATCTCGCCGGCCACGTCCACGGTGACCTTCTGCGACAGGTCACCGTTGGCGACCGCCGTGGTGACCTGCGCGATGTCCCGGACCTGGCCGGTCAGGTTACGGAACGCGGTGTTCACCGAGTCGGTGAGGTCCTTCCACGTCCCCGCCGCCCCCGGCACCTCGGCCTGCCCGCCGAGCCGGCCCTCGACGCCGACCTCCCGGGCCACCCGGGTCACCTCGGAACCGAACGACTGGAGCTGGTCCACCATCGTGTTGACGGTGTTCTTCAGCTCCAGCATCTCGCCGGCCACGTCGACCGTGACCTTCTGCGACATGTCACCGCTGGCCACCGCCGTGGTGACCTGCGCGATGTCGCGCACCTGCGTCGTCAGATTCCGGAAGACCGTGTTCACCGAGTCGGTGAGGTCCTTCCACGTCCCGGCGGCACCGGGCACCTGCGCCTGACCGCCGAGGAGCCCCTCGCCACCGACCTCGCTCGCCACGCGGGTCACTTCGTCGGCGAAGGTCCGCAGCGTCTCGGTCATCTGGTTGATCGTCTCGGCGAGCTGCGCGACCTCGCCGCGCGCGCTCACCGTGACCTTCTGCGTCAGGTCACCGCTGGCGACCGCCGTCGTCACCTCTGCGATCCCCCGCACCTGGGAGGTGAGGTTGCCCGCCATCGTGTTGACGGAGTCGGTGAGGTCCTTCCACACCCCGGCCACACCCGGCACGGTCGCCTGACCGCCCAGCTCGCCCTCCGTACCGACCTCACGGGCGACGCGCGTCACCTCGGAGGAGAACGAGGACAGCTGGTCGACCATCGTGTTGACGGTGTTCTTCAGCTGGAGCATCTCACCGGCCACATGGACGGTGACCTTCCGCGACAGGTCGCCCTTGGCGACCGCCGTCGTCACCAGCTCGATGTCCCGCACCTGGGCCGTCAGCCGGTACGCCATGGTGTTCACGGAGTCCGTGAGGTCCTTCCAGGACCCGGACATCCCCCGCACCTGCGCCTGGCCCCCGAGCTTGCCCTCGGTGCCCACCTCGACGGCGACCCGGGTCACCTGCTCGGTGAAGACCGACAGCTGGTCGACCAGGTTGTTGACCGTACGGGCGACCTTCAGGAACTCGCCGCGCAGCGGCCGTACCGTCTCGTCCTGCGTGTGCGAACGCAGCTCCATCCGCTGTTCCAGATCACCGTCGGCGACCGCCGACAGGACCCGGCCCACCTCGGAGACCGGTCGCGCGAGATCGTCGACGAGCTCGTTGGAGGCGTCGATCGCGGCGGCCCAGGAACCCTCGCAGGCGCCCGTCTCCAGCCGCTCCGTGAGCTTGCCCTCGCGCCCGACCACCCGCCGTACGCGCGCCAGCTCACCGGTGAGATGGAGATTCCGGTCGGCGACCTCGTTGAAGACCGCCGCGATCTCCGTCATCACGCCGTCGCCCGAGACGGTGAGCCGCCTGCGGAAATTGCCGTCGCGCATCGCCACGAGGCCCGCGAGAACTCTGTTCAGAGCCGCCGCGTCCACTTCGACGGTGCCATTGCGCTGCTTTTTCACGGACTGTCCGCCTTTTGTACGCGCCTTCGAACCCTGCGCCGCCACGCCAGACTCCACCGTGTCCCTCCCGCAGGGGTTGACCGTTTCACTCGGGCCTATCCGGAAGCTTGCCCAGTTCCACTTTGGCTCACCGCCACAGCACACCGTCAACGGGCGACCGGGCGGACGTCAAATCGTTGCAACGTACCAGGCCGGAACAGGTCCGCGGGGAACCTGTACCGGTTACCCCCCATCCCTTGCACCGGGAGTCCATACTTGTGCGCCCGCGCACCACCACCGGGGCGACTTGTCCCGAACTCGGCCCTCGTGTACCCGGCACCCATGAGATACGTCTAGCCTGGCAAGCGAATCGAAGCGGCGATAAACGGGCACAGGACTCGGGGAAGCGACGAGACACCAATATGGGGAGTGCTGTGATCACCGCGCGCGCGGCCGCCACCTTCGAACCGGTCGGGCGCTCGGTCGCGACCGCCCGCGCCTTCGTCCGGGACACGCTCCAGGGGTGGGGCTACAACGATGTCGTGGACGACGCCGTCGTCCTCACCAGTGAGCTCGTGACCAACGCCGTCATCCACGCGGGGACGGCGGCCGACGTCCTGTGCCTGCGCACCGAGGACGGCGTCCGCGTCGAGGTCTCCGACCACTATCCGGAACGCGAGGTCCCGCTCCAGAGCAGCGGCCTCGACTTCGGCAGCCCGGACCGCGAGAACGGCCGCGGTCTGCTGCTCTGCGCCGCCCTGGCCTCCCGCTGGGGCGTCGAGTACTCCCCCACCCGCAAGCACGTCTGGTTCCAGCTGGACCTGCCCGACCGGCCCGTGGGCATCCGATCCGCCGGCCCGGTCCTGCCCACATCTCTCCTCCCGGTCACCGACCAGCGGATCCGGGTCGCCGTCGTCCAGATCGACAGCGCCGGCGCGATCAGCGCGTGGAACGACGACGCCGCGTACGTCTTCGGGCACACCGCGGAGCAGGTGACGGGCAAGCAGTTCACCGACTTCGTGGCCTGGCCGCACACCCCGGGCACCAACACCGGCATCGCCGACGCCCTCCAGCTCTCCCGCTGGGAGGGCAGCTACGGCATCCGCGGCGCGGACGGCCGGACCATCGCCGTCTACGCCTCGCACCTGCGGGTCCGCGACACCGACGGCGACCCGTCCACGGTCTGCCTCCTCGTCCGCGACGACGAACGCGCCGTCCTCCAGACCCCGGTTCGCGCCCCGGTCTCCGACGCCTCGTCCGACAGCCGCACCACGGACCCGTTCGAGGTCTTCATCGGCTCCCCCGCCCCCGACGACCTCGACGGTCTCCTCCAGCGGACGGTAGAGCGGGCCCGCGACATGCTGGACGCCGACGCCGCGTTCCTGCTCCTGGCCACCGACGACGAGACGGAGCTGGAGGTCCGCGCGACGACGGGCCTCCCCTCGGCCCGACAGCGCTTCGCCCGGGTCCCCGTCGAAGCCGGAACAGGACGCTACGGCTCCGCCCGCATGCCGGCCGTCCACGAGGACCTGACCGCCGTCCCCGGCGCCGTTCCGCTCCTCACCGACACCGGGATGCGCTCGGTCGTCACGGTCCCGCTGAAGGTCGAGGGGCGGCTCACCGGCTCCCTCGGCGTCGCGGCGGAGGGCGCCGGCCGCTACTCGAACGAGGAGGCCCTGCGCCTCCAGTTCGCCGCCGACCGCATCGCACTGGCCGTGGAGTCCGCCCGCCTCGGCGAACTGGAGCGGCTGCGCCGCGGCTCCCTGTCCTTCCTCGTCGAGGCCTCCGACCTGCTGGCCGGAACGCTCGACCGGGACCAGACCCTGGCGCTCATGGCCCAGATGACGGTCCCGACCCTGGCCACCTGGTGCGCGGTCTACACGATCGCGGACCAGTCCTCCGAGCCGTACCTCTCGTACGTGCTCCACGAGGACGAGGACCTCATCGACGGCCTCAAGGCCCTGCTCTCGAAGATCGCCCCGCCGGATCCGGTCCCGACCCCGGGCGCCCGCGTCTGGGCCGCCCCTGCGGAGGCGGGCCACCGCGCGGCCCTGTCCACGTCGACCCGCAGCCTCGCCCACGACGCCCCGCTGAGCATGAGCACGGCCACCCGCACGACGCTCGCCACGGCCCAGGCCGTCGGCGGCGAGACGGTCGTCCTCCCACTGGTCGCCCGGAACCGCGTGATCGGCATGCTGACGCTCGGGAAGCCCTCGGACGACCACTTCCGCCAGGAGATCCTGGAACTGGCCGAGGACCTGTCCCGCCGGGCCGCCCTGGCCCTGGACAACGCCCGCCTGTACTCGGAGCGCATGGCGATCAGCCAGTCCCTCCAGCGCAGCCTGCTGCCCCCGGGCCTCCCCGACGTGCCGAACGTCGAGATCGAGGTGATCTACCGCGCCGCGGGCGAGGGCAACGAGGTCGGCGGCGACTTCTACGACGTCTTCCCGATCCGCGACGGCGCGTACGGCTTCGCCATCGGCGACGTCTGCGGTACGGGCCCCGAGGCGGCTGCCGTCACGGGTCTGGCGCGCCACGCTCTGCGCCTGCTGGCCCGCGAGGGCTTCGGCGGCCCGGCGGTCCTGGAGCGCCTCAACGCGGCGATCCTCGACGAGGGCGCCCGCAGCCGCTTCCTGACCCTGCTGTACGGCGAGCTGTGGCCCCAGGAGGACGGCAGCGCCCTCCTGAAGGTGGTCTGCGCCGGCCACCCGCTGCCGCTGCGCCTGCGCCAGGACGGCTCCGTGGAGTCCGCCGCGGAGCCGCAGCCCCTGCTGGGCGTGCTCGACGACCTCGACCTGTACGAGGAGGAGGTCGTCCTCAACCCCGGCGACGTCCTCCTGTGCGTCACGGACGGCGTCACCGAACGCCGCGAGGGAACCCGCATGCTGGGCGACGACGGCCTCGCGGACGTCCTGTCGACGTGTACGGGCCTGACGGCCGGAGCGGTCGCCTCACGCATCCTGCGGGCCGTGGAACGCTTCGCCGCCGAGCCGGCCTCGGACGACATGGCGATCCTGGCCATGCGCGTCCCGGAGCCTCCTCTCGTCTGACTCTCTCGTCCGACTCCCGCCCGCTTCGCTTCAACGCGAAAGGCCCCCGCCGTGAGGCGGGGGCCTTTCGTTGTTCGGAGCCCCAATGCGGAATCGAACCGCAGACCTTCTCCTTACCATGGAGACGCTCTACCGACTGAGCTATTGGGGCCTCGCTGCTCTGTGGCAACGAGGTAAACCATACACGGGATCAGGGGATACGCATAATCGCGATCGGCGGGGCGGGTGAGGCCCGCAGATACAGATCCGGGGCCGGGTTCGAGGCCGGGTCCGGAACGCAGAAAAGCCCCGTGCCACAAGGGCACGGGGCTTCCCGCAATGATTGTTCGGCGGCGTCCTACTCTCCCACAGGGTCCCCCCTGCAGTACCATCGGCGCTGAAAGGCTTAGCTTCCGGGTTC
>NZ_BMRY01000027.1 GCF_014648875.1 Streptomyces parvus
ACGCGTTCCACTCCCGTCTGATGGAGCCGATGCTGGCCGAGTTCACCACGGTCGCCGAGTCGCTGACCTACCACCCCCCGCAGATCCCCGTTCTCACCACCGCCCCTGGTGACCTGGCCACCCCCGGTTACTGGGTGGGGCAGATCCGTGAGCCGGTGCGTTTCGCGGATGCGGTCCGCCGGGCCCATGACGTCGGGGTCACGCGGTTCTTGGAGCTGGGCCCGGACGGGGTGTTGTCGGCGCAGGCGGGGCTCTGTCTGGCTGGGCACTCCGAGGTGACGGTGGTGCCGTTGCAGCGTTCGGGCAGTGACGGTGTGGGGGCTCTGTTCGCCGGGATCGCGGGAGCGCACGTCGCCGGGGTGCGGTTCGACTGGGGCGAGGTCCTCGCCTCCCTGGGCGGTCACGTCGTGGACCTGCCCACCTACGCCTTCCAGCGTGAGCACTTCTGGGCAGTACCGCCTTCCCCCGAAGAAGCCGGCCCAGCAGATTGGCGGTACGCGGTCACCTGGCAGCCTCTGCCGGAGGCCGAGCAGCCGGCACTGCGTGGAACCTGGCAGGTACTGGCCGACCCCGATGCGCCGGACCACGAAGTGGCCGCATGGTGCGCCGAAACGCTGCGTGCACACGGCGCCACCGTCGTCGTCGGCCGCACACCGGCTCCGGACGTCGACGGGCTGATCCTCCCGCACGACCCCCGGCCGCACCCCGCTCACCCGGAGCTGTCTCTCGGGCTGGCCGCACTGCTTGCCGCGGTGCGGGGGGAGGGCGCCCCGGTGTGGGTACTCACCCGAGGCGCGGTCACGACGGGCCCGGAGGAGTCCGCCGCCGACCCAGGAGCGGCACAGTTGTGGGCGATGGGCCGGGCAGCCGCGCTGGAGAAGCCACACCGCTGGGGCGGCGCCGTCGACCTTCCGGAAGAGCTCGACGTGCACGCCGCACGCAGACTGACGGCCGTGCTCACCGGCATGGGCGAGGACCAGGTGGCCATCCGTGCCGAGGGCGCCTTCGGCCGGAGACTGGCCCCGGCACCCGTGAGCCCGGCCGAGCCCTGGCGGCCGCGCGGCACCACCCTCATCACGGGCGGCACCGGCGCGCTCGGCGCCCATGTCGCCCGATGGCTCGCGGACCGCGGTGCCCCGCACCTGGTGCTGGCCGGCCGACGTGGCGCCGAAGCCCCGGGCATGACCGACCTCACCGCCGAACTCACCGCAGCGGGAGCCGAGGTCACGATCGCCGCCTGCGACGTCAGTGACCGCGCGGCCCTCGACGAGTTGCTGGCCGCGCACCCGCCCAGTGCCGTGGTGCATGCCGCCGGAAGCGGTGAGTTCGGAACACTCGACGACGTCGGCGACGCAGACATCGCCACCGTGCTGGCCGCCAAAGTCACCGGAGCCCTCCACCTCGACGACGCGCTCCGGGACGCGGATCTCGACGCCTTCGTGCTCTTCTCATCGGTCTCCGGCATCTGGGGCAGCGGCAGCCAGGCCGCCTACGGGGCGGCCAACGCCGCCCTGGACGCCATCGCCTCCCGTCGCGCCGCCCGGGGCCTGCCCGCCACCTCGGTGGCGTGGGGCCCTTGGCACGGCAGCGGTATGGCCGGCTCGGAGGAGACCGCCGACTACCTGCGGCGTCGCGGACTGCGCACCATGGAACCGGCGAAAGCACTCGACGCTCTGGGCGCGGCGGTGGACGGCGGGGACGTCTCCGTGGTCGTGGCCGACGTGGAATGGGCACGCTTCATTCCGGCCTTCACCGCCGCGCGGCCACAGCGACTCTTCGACGGGCTGCGCGTCGCCCCGCCGCAGAGCGGGCGGGAGGAACCGGCAGGGACGGCCGACACGGAGGCGGGTTCCGCGTTCGCGGCCCGCCTCGCCGCGCTCGGGGCAAAGGAGAGGCGGCGTGAACTGGTCGAACTGGTGCGTGCCCGCGTCGCCGTCGTACTCGGTCACCACGATGCCGATGTCGTCGATGCCCGCAGAGCCTTCAGGGACCTGGGCTTCGACTCGCTCACCGCCGTGGAACTGCGCAACCTCCTGGCCGAAGCCACCGGCTTCGGCCTGCCCGCCACCGTTGTCTTCGACCACCCCACCCCCGCTGCGCTGGCCGACCACCTCGACGACCTCATTCTGGACGTGGACGGCGACCGGGGCGTGGTGGCCTCTGCCGCAGCCGACGAACCCATCGCCATCGTCGGCATGGCCTGCCGCTACCCGGGAGGCATCACCTCGCCGGGCGAGTTGTGGCAACTGGTCGCCGAGGGCCGCGACGGCATCACCGACTTCCCCGAAGACCGGGGCTGGGACACCGCACGTCTCTACGAACCCGACGGCAGTCCGGGCACCTCATACGTCCGTGAGGGCGGATTCCTGAACGAAATCGCCGAGTTCGACGCCCGCTTCTTCGGCATCTCACCCCGCGAGGCGGTAGCCACCGACCCTCAGCAGCGTCTGATGCTGCAGGTCGCCTGGGAGGCCCTGGAGCACGCCGGCATCGATCCCGCCGTGCTGCGGGGCAGCGACACCGCCGTGTTCGCGGGCACCAACGGGCAGGACTACCCGGTGCTGCTCGCCGGAGATCCCGAAGTCAGCGAGGGACACCAGGGCGTCGGCAACGCGGCTGCCGTGCTCTCCGGCCGCGTCGCGTACACCTTCGGCTTCGAGGGACCCACCCTCACGGTGGACACGGCGTGCTCGTCGTCCCTGGTGGCGCTGCACCTGGCCGTACGCGCGCTGCGGGCCGGCGAGTGCTCGATGGCCCTGGCGGGCGGAGTCACGGTGATGTCCACCCCGGCCGCCTTCGTGGAGTTCAGCCGACAGCTCGGGCTGGCGGCCGACGGCCGCTGCAAGTCCTTCGCCGCCGCCGCCGACGGCACCGGCTGGGGCGAGGGCGTCGGGGTGCTCCTGGTGGAGCGGCTCTCCGACGCGCGCCGCAACGGGCACCGGGTGCTGGCGGTCGTGCGCGGCAGCGCGGTCAACTCCGACGGCGCCTCCAACGGCCTCACCGCCCCCAACGGACCCGCCCAACGACGCGTCATCCGCCAGGCCCTGGCCGACGCGGATCTGCGGCCCTCCGACATCGACGCGGTCGAAGCACACGGTACGGGCACGAGGCTGGGCGACCCGATCGAAGCGCAGGCACTCCTGGCCACCTACGGCCAGGACCGCACCGAGCCCCTCTACCTGGGCTCACTGAAGTCCAACATCGGCCACACCCAGGCCGCCGCCGGGGTGGCGGGTGTGATCAAGATGGTGGAGGCGATCCGCCGGGGGGTACTCCCGGAGACGCTGCACGTCGACGAGCCCACCCCCGAGGTGGACTGGTCGGCGGGTGAGGTGGAACTGCTGACCGAGGCACGCCCCTGGCCGGAGACCGGCCGGCCCCGCCGGGTCGGAATCTCCTCGTTCGGCGTCAGCGGCACCAACGCCCACGTGGTGCTGGAGGCCGCTCCGGCAGCGGAACACCCGGAAGCACAAGCACCGCTGAGCGACAGCACCCCACTGCTTCCACTGCTGCTCTCCGCCCGTACGGCGGACGCACTGCCTGCGCAGGCGGAAAAGCTGCGAGCGTCCCTCGACGGGCACCGCATCGCAGACGTGGCCCACTCGCTGGCAACGACCAGGGGAGCGCTGGAGCACCGTGCCGTGGTGCTGGCAGCTGACAGCGAAACCGCGGACGCCGCACTGCGCAACCTCGGCAGCGCTGTCGTCGGACGAGCCGAGGAGGACAGCACCCTTGCGCTGTTGTTCTCGGGTCAGGGGTCGCAGCGGCCCGGGATGGGCCGCGAACTGTACGAGGCGTTCCCGGTGTTCGCGGATGCTTTTGATGCGGTGTGTGCGCGGGTGGATGTGGGCCTGCCGTTGCGTGGGGTGGTGTTCGGGGAGGACGCCGGTCTGCTGGAGCGGACGGTGTTCGCTCAGGCGGGTCTGTTCGCTGTGGAGGTGGCGCTGTTCCGGCTGGTGGAGTCCTGGGGGGTGGTCCCGGACATGCTGGTGGGGCACTCGGTCGGTGAGCTGGCTGCGGCGCACTGCGCGGGGGTGCTGTCTCTGGACGACGCGTGTGTTCTGGTGTCGGCGCGCGGCAGGCTGATGGACGCGTTGCCGGCCGGTGGGGCGATGCTGGCCGTGGAGCTGGCCGAGGATGCGCTTGTCCTGCCGGACGGGGTGGATCTCGCGGCGGTGAACGGGCCGGTGTCGGTGACGGTGTCGGGTGACGCGGAGGCCGTCGGCGGCCTGGAGGAGCGGCTTCGGGCGGGTGGTGTGCGGGTGAAGCGGCTGGCGGTCTCGCACGCGTTCCACTCCCGTTTGATGGAGCCGATGCTGGCCGAGTTCACCACGGTCGCCGAGTCGTTGACATATCACGCCCCGCAGATCCCCGTTCTCACCACCGCCCCTGGGGCGATCGACACCCCCGGCTACTGGGTGGGGCAGATCCGCGAACCCGTCCGCTTCGCCGACGCACTCGCCTCGCTCACCGGCGTACGGACAGCACTGGAACTGGGCCCGGACGCAGTGCTGTCGGCGGCCGCCTCGGCGCTGCTGGACCAGGCCACGGCCGTACCGGCACTGCGGCCCGGGCGCGACGAAACCGAAACACTGCTCCGTGCTGTGGGCACCCTGCACGTGCGGGGTGTCGCGGTGGACTGGGCCGCCCTGCTCGCCCCCGCCGGCGGCCGGCGCATCGAGCTGCCCACCTACGCGTTCACCCGCGAGCGCTACTGGCCCTCGGCCTCAGCGGCGGCACATCCCGGTGACGTGGTATCCGCCGGACTGGGGGAGACCGGGCACCCCGTCCTCGCCGCCGGCGTGGAAATCGCCGATGACGGCCGTCTGCTGTTCACCGGACGCATTTCCCTGGGTACACACCCGTGGCTCGCGGAACACCGGGTGCACGGCCGGATCGTGGTGCCCGGCACGGTGTTCGTCGACCTCGCGGTGCGCGCCGGCGACCAGACGGACTGCGATGTCGTGGACGAACTGGTACTGCACACGCCGCTGGTGCTGACCGCCGAAGAGTCCGTCCAGCTTCAGGTCACCGTGGGCGCCCCGGGCGAGGACGGGGGGCGGCAGATCACCGTCCACTCCCGTACGTCCGACGGCACCGGCTGGTTCGGGCAGCCGTGGACCAGGCACGCTTCCGGCGCGCTGCGGGCCGCCGCCCCGGTCGCCGGGCCCCCTCCGTCCTGGCCGCCGGCCGACGCGCAGGCTGTGCCGATCGACGAGCTCTACCCCGAGCTGGCCGCGGCCGGCCTGGACTACGGGCCCGCGTTCCAGGGCTTGCGCGGAGTCTGGCGAGCGGGTGAGGACCTCTGGGCCGAGGTCGAGCTGCCCGAGACGGCGCACGCCGACGCCGGACGCTTCGGACTGCACCCGGCGCTGCTCGACGCCGCTCTCCACTCGCTCGCCGTGGGGGCGGTGGCCTCCGACGGCCCCGCCGGACCTCCCGGACTGCCGTTCTCCTGGTCGCAGATCGCCCTGACCGTCTCCGGCGCCACCACGCTCCGGGTGCGTGTCTCACCACGCGGCGCCGGAGGGGTGGAGCTGTTGGCCGTCGACCCCGGCGGGCAGAAGGTCCTCTCGGTCGGCCGAGTGGTGCTGCGCCCCCTTGCCGAGGACGCCGCGACGGGTACCGCCCTGTCGCGGCCGGTGCACCGGGTGGACTGGATTCCGCTCCCCGACGCGGCTCGCACCGCCGGAACCTGGGCCGTCCTGGGCAACGACCCGTACGGTGCGGCCGAGGCCCTCTCGGCCCTGGGGGCCGACTGCACACGGGCTTCCGACATCGCCTCGGTCTCGGCCGACTTGCTGCTGGTCACCTCGGCACCGGACGACGGCGGGGACGACGCGGAGGCACGGGTGACCGCGATGCTGGCCACCGTCCAGGACTTCCTGGCCCGCGAGCACACCGATGCCACACTCGTGGTGCTCACCCGGGGCGCCGTTGCCGCCGGTACGGGCGACGACCTGTCCGACATGGCGGGCGCAGCCGTGCGCGGCCTGCTGCGCAGCGTGCAGTCGGAGAACCCCGGCCGCCTGCTGCTGGTCGACCTCGACACCGACCCGTGGACCGCGCTGCTCAGCGCGCCCGGTGCGGAAGAACCAGAACTCGCCGTCCGCGACGGCCGGTTGTACGCCGCCCGTCTGACCTCGCTCGCGGAACGCACCCTGCGGGCGCCCGATGGCCCGTGGCGTGTGGGCGTGGTATCGCGGGGTGCCGTCGAGGGTGTGGGGCTGGTGCCCGCGCCGGATGCGGAAGCCGCACTGGAAGCAGGACAGGTGCGGGTGGCGGTACGCGCGGCGGGGATGAACTTCCGCGATGTGCTGAACGTGCTGGGCATGTACCCCGGAGAGGTGGAGCTGGGGGGCGAGGCCGCTGGAGTGGTGGTGGAAACCGGGCCCGGGGTGTCGAAATTCGCTGTGGGGGACCGGGTACTGGGGTTCTTCAGCGGGGCGATGGGGCCGTTGGCGGTGGCGGACGAGCGGTTGGTGGCTCCCGTTCCGCAGGGATGGTCCTTCGCCCAGGGCGCCGCGGTCCCGATCGCGTTCGTGACGGCGTACTACGGGTTGCTGCATGTGGGCGGTCTGGCGGCCGGGGAATCGGTGCTGGTACACGCGGCCGCGGGCGGGGTCGGGATGGCGGCGGTGCAGATCGCGCGTCATGCGGGAGCCGAGGTGTACGGCACGGCCTCCCCCGGCAAGTGGGGCGCGACCGGGCTGGACACGGGGCACCTCGCCTCCTCGCGGGATCTGGAGTTCGAGAAGGTCTTCGCGGAGCGTACGGGCGGGCGCGGGGTGGATGTGGTGCTGAACGCGTTGGCGGGCGAGTTCGTCGACGCTTCGGTCCGGCTGCTGACCGAGGGCGGACGGTTCGTGGAGATGGGGAAGGCGGACATCCGCGATCCGGACTCGGTGGAGGACCGGATGTACCGTGCGTTCGACCTGAGCGAGGCGGGCCCCGAGCTGATCGGGCAGATGCTGAACGACGTGCTGGCCCTGTTCGCGCGGGGTGTGCTCAGTCTGCCGCCGGTGCGGACTTTCGACGTACGGCGGGCGCCCGACGCGTTTCGTTTCATGAGCCAGGCCCGGCATGTGGGCAAGGTCGTGCTGTCCGTACCCCATGCGGTGGAACCGGGCGGCACGGTGCTGATCACCGGTGGCACGGGTGCTCTGGGCGCGCTGATCGCCCGGTACCTGGTGGACCGGCGCGAGGTGGACAGGCTGCTGCTGCTCAGCCGCCGTGGCCCGGACGCCGAAGGCGCGGACACTCTGACGGCGGACCTCGAGGCCGCCGGAGCGCGGGTCGAGATCGTGGCCTGCGACGTCGCCGATCCCGAAGCCCTGGCCGAGGTGCTGGACGGGCGACGCATCAGCTCCGTCTTCCACCTCGCGGGTGTCCTGGACGACGGCGTGGCCACCGCCCTCACACCCGACCGCGTCGCCCCGGTGCTGGCAACCAAGATCACTGCGGCGCGCGCTCTGCACCACCTTGTCCCCGACGCGGAGGAGTTCGTGCTCTTCTCGTCCGTCTCCGCCGTCCTGGGCAGCCCCGGCCAGGCGTCGTACGCCGCGGCCAACGCCTACCTCGACGCCCTGGCCCACCACCGCCACACCTGCGGGCTGCCGGCCCTGTCCCTGGCCTGGGGCCCGTGGGACGTCGGCGCGGGGATGCTCGGTGTGCTCACCGACGACGACCGCCGGCGGGCCACCCGCTCCGGTCTGCCCGTGCTCACCGCCGACGAGGGCCTGGTCCTGCTCGACGAGGCTCTCACCGGCCCCGACCCCGCCGTGGTGCCGGGTGCCGTCGATGTCACCGGGTTCGCCGGCCGCCCCGAGGTGCCGCATCTGCTGCGTGGTCTGGTACGGGGCCGTCGGCGCACCGCCGCCACGGCCCGGGAGACCGGTTTCGCCGACCGGCTGCGGGCCCTGCCTCCTGCCGAGCGGGCGCAGGTGCTGCTGGACTGGGTCAGGTCGGAGGCGGCCACCGTGCTCGGCTTCGCCGGTGCGGACGCCGTCGAACGGGACCGGGCGTTCAAGGACCTGGGCTTCGACTCGCTGACCGCCGTGGAACTGCGCAACCGGCTCGGTGCGGCCACCGGCACCCGGCTGCCCGCCACCCTCGTCTTCGACCACCCGACGCCCGACGCGCTCGCCGAGCGGCTCGGGGCCGATCTGGTGCCGCCCACACACGATCCGGCGGAGGCCATGATGGCCGAACTGGACCAACTGGAGTCCGCTTCGGCCGAGTTGTCCGACAGCGACCGTGCCCGGCTGCGAGTCAGGATGAACGCCCTGCTCGCCCGGTGGGCGGACGGACCCGAGAGCCGGAACACCGCCGACGAGGGCCGGGACGCAGATCTGCACTCCGCCACCGAGGAGAACATCTTCGCGCTCATCGACAACGAACTGGAGAGCCCGTGACCCACCACTGAGCGGACCCCGCCGGGTGCTGGAGTTCACCCGAGTGTGTTCCGTTACGGAGGTATTCCGCGAATGTTCCCGGAATACCTCCCAGAAGGGCCGGACGGCGACGCGGACGGGTTTCCTGGCCGTCCGGACCACCTGGCGTATTAGGACGGCACGGCCCCTCTTCGCGCCGGTCATTCCCGGCGTGCCGGTCCGCCGCTCTGCACCCGGACCGACCTCACGGTTCGTCCCCCCTAGGGGTGGGCTAGGGGTTGTCTGTGCCGTGGAGTCGTTCGTAGCCTCAGTGAGGGTTTTGCTGGTGGTATTGGGGCGATTTTCCGGGAATCCGAAAAGATTCGGACCCCGAAAAACCATGCAATACGCGGCCCGTGCGATCTGTGCGAGATTCCCCGCGCGAAAAATAGTGAACTGCCGGTCCGGAGAAGGTGGCATCGAGTGGCCGACAACCAGAAGTATCTCGACTACCTCAAGCGGCTCACCGCGGACCTGCGGCAGACCCGGCGCCAGCTGCGGGAGGTCGAGGCGCGCGGGAACGATCCTGTGGCGATCGTCGGCATGGGCTGCCGCTACCCCGGGGGCGTGCACTCCCCGGAGGACCTCTGGCACCTGGTCTCCGAAGGCCGTGACGGCATCTCAGGATTTCCCCTCGACCGTGGCTGGGACACCGCCGTATACGACGACGACCCCGACACCGCCGGCACGACCTACGTGCGCGAAGGCGGATTCCTCCACGACGCGGGCGAGTTCGACGCCGACCTGTTCAACATCTCCCCCCACGAGGCGCTCGCGATGGACCCCCAGCAGCGGCTGATGCTGGAGACCTCCTGGGAAGCCCTGGAACGCGCGGGCATCGACCCGCTGTCCCTGCGCGGAACCCGCACCGGCGTCTTCATCGGCTCCTCGTCGTCCGCCTACGGCACCGGACTGCGCACCCTCCCGCAGGGCGTCGAGGGCCATCTGCTCACCGGCAGCGCGCCCAGCGTCGTCTCCGGCCGCGTCGCCTACGCCCTGGGCCTCGAAGGGCTCGCGGTCACCGTGGACACCGCCTGCTCCTCTTCGCTGGTCGCCACCCACCTCGCCGTGCAGGCGCTGCGCAACGGCGAGTGCGACACCGCGCTCGCGGGCGGCGTCACCGTCATGATCAGCCCGGGCATCTTCACCGAGTTCAGCAGGCAGCGCGGCCTGGCGGCCGACGGCCGCTGCAAGCCGTTCTCCGCCGACGCCGACGGCACCGGCTGGTCCGAGGGCGCCGGCGTCCTCGTGCTGCGCCGCCTCTCGGACGCCCGCCGCCGTGGCGACCGGATCCTGGCCGTGGTGCGCGGCTCCGCGGTCAACCAGGACGGCGCGTCCAACGGCCTGACCGCGCCGAACGGCCCCTCGCAGGAACGCGTCATCCGCGCCGCGCTGGAGAACGCCCGGCTCGCCGCCGCTGATATCGATGTGGTGGAGGCGCACGGCACGGGTACGACGCTGGGTGATCCGATCGAGGCGCAGGCGCTGCTCAACGCCTATGGGCAGGACCGGCCGGAGGGCCGTCCGCTGTGGCTGGGGTCGGTCAAGTCGAACATCGGGCACGCCCAGGCCGCGTCCGGTGTCGCCGGCCTCATCAAGATGGTGATGGCCCTGCGCGGCGAGGAGATGCCGCCCACCCTCCACGTCACCGAACCCACCCCGCACGTCGACTGGTCCCAGGGCCAGGTCCGGCTGCTGACCTCCCCGACAGCCTGGCCGCAGGACCCCGAGCGGCCCCGCCGCGCGGGCGTCTCCTCGTTCAGCATCAGCGGAACCAACGCCCACCTCGTCCTGGAGAGCGCCGACGCCGCGGCCCCACCCACCGACGACCAGCCCGAGGACCGGACCAACCACCAGCCCGAGGACAGGGCCGACGCCACCGACGAGCCCGCTCCGCGCATCGCCGACACCACGGTGCTGCCCTGGATCCTGTCCGCCCGCACCCCCGAGGCACTGCGGGGGCAGGCCGAACGGCTGATCGGCGTCGCCGGGAGCCTTGACCCGGCAGGTGTCGCCCGCACCCTCGCGACGGGGCGGGCGGTGTTGGAGCATCGGGCGGTGGTGTTGGGGTCGGATGGTGTGGGGGCGTTGGGGGCGTTGGCGCGGGGTGTTCCGCATGTGGGTGTGGTGCGGGGTGTTGCTCGTTCGCGGGGTTCTGCGGTGTTTGTGTTTCCCGGTCATGGGGCGCAGTGGGTGGGGATG
>NZ_BMRY01000028.1 GCF_014648875.1 Streptomyces parvus
GCGGACGGCCCTCCGGCCGGTCCTGCCCATAGGCGTTGAGCAGCGCCTGCGCCTCGATCGGATCACCCAGCGTCGTACCCGTGCCGTGCGCCTCCACCACATCGATATCAGCGGCGGTCAGCCGGGCGTTCTCCAGCGCGGCGCGGATGACGCGTTCCTGCGAGGGGCCGTTCGGTGCGGTCAGGCCGTTGGACGCGCCGTCCTGGTTGACCGCGGAGCCGCGCACCACGGCCAGGACCTCGTGCCCGTTGCGTACGGCGTCGGAGAGCCGCTCCACCAGCAGCACCCCCACCCCCTCGGACCAGCCGGTGCCGTCCGCATCGGCGGAGAAGGAGCGGCAGCGGCCGTCGGAGGCCAGGCCGCGCTGCCTGCTGAAGTCGATGAAGACGGCCGGGGTGGAGAGCACCGTGACGCCGCCGGCCAGGGCCATGTCGCACTCGCCGTTGCGCAGTGCCTGGCAGGCCAGGTGCAGCGTGACCAGGGACGAGGAGCAGGCGGTGTCCACGGTCATGGCCGGGCCCTCGAGTCCGAAGGTGTAGGACACCCGGCCGGCGAGAACGCTGCCCGAGGTGCCGGTGCCGAGGTAGCCCTCGACCCCTTCCGGCAGCACGGTCATGGTGGCGCCGTAGTCGTGGTACATGAGTCCGGCGAACACACCGGTGGAGCTGCCGCGCAGGGAGCTCGGGTCGATGCCGGCCCGTTCGAAGACTTCCCAGGAGGCTTCCAGCATCAGCCGCTGCTGGGGGTCCATCGCCAGCGCCTCGCGGGGCGAGATACCGAAGGGCACAGGGTCGAAGCGGTCCGCGTCGTGGACGAAGCCGCCCTGGAGGACGTAGGACTTGCCCGCCGCGTCGGGGTCGGGGTCGTAGAGGGCCGTAGTGTCCCAGCCTCGGTTGTCCGGGAACGGGCCGATGGCGTCGGAGCCCGTCGCGACCAGGTTCCACAGGTCCTCGGGGCTGTTGACCTCGCCGGGGTAGCGGCAGCTCATCGCGACGATGGCGATGGGCTCGTCGCTGCCGACGGTGCGGGTGGCCCGCGCGGGCGCCGCGGTGTCCGCACCGGTCAGGTGGGACAGCAGGTGGGCAACCAGGGCTTGCGGGGAGGGGTGGTCGAAGACGAGGGCCGCGGGCAGCCGAAGGCCCGTCACGGCGCCGAGCCGGTTGCGCAGTTCCACCGCGGTCAGCGAGTCGAAGCCCAGGTCCTTGAACGGCTTGTGGTCCTCGATCGGTTCCGCGCCGGTGTGCCCGAGCACGCCGGCGGCCTCGGACCGTACCAACTCGGTGAGCAGGTCGATGCGTTCGGCCTCGCCGAGGCCGGCGAGGCGCTCGCCCAGCGGGGAGGGGGCACCGCGTGCGGCACGCGCCGCCTCGGGCAGGGCGCGGCGGGTGACCAGGCCCCGCAGCAGGGGCGCCACCGCGGCGGGGTCGCGGTCCGCGGCCTCCCTCAGCTCGGTGAGGTTCAGCCGGAGGGCGACCAGGTGCGGGGTGTGTCCCGTCCGGACGGCGTCCAGGACGGCGAGTGCCTCGGCGGTGGCGAGGGCGGAGCCCACCCGCCGGATCCTGGCCCGACCCGTCTCGTCCAGCCCGGCGGAGATGCCGGAGGCCTCCGCCCACAGGCCCCAGCCGATGGAGACGGCGCCCGCCCGGCGGCGGGCGACGGCGTCCAGGACCGCGTTCGCCGCCGCGTAGCCGGCCTGGCCCGCTGAGCCGAAGGTCGCCGAGACGGAGGAGAACAGCACGAACAGGGAGACGTCGCCGACCAGGTCGTCCAGGTGCAGCGCGGAGACCGCCTTGGCGTCCAGGACAGCGTCGAGCCGGTCGGGGGTCAGGGAGGTGACCACTCCGTCGTCCACGATCCCGGCGGCGTGCACGACACCGGTCAGCGGCCGGTCGGCGGGTATGCCGGCGATCACCTCTGCCAGCGCCTCGCGGTCAGCCACATCGCAGGCGAGGGCACGGGCGCGGGCCCCCAGGGAGGCCAGCTCGGCGATCAGTTCGTCCGCCCCGGGCGCTTCGGGGCCGCGCCGGCTGACCAGCAGCAGGTCGCGGACGCCGTGTTCGGCGACCAGGTGCTGGGCGACGCGGCCGCCGAGGACGCCGGTGCCGCCGGTGACCAGTACCGTGCCGTGCGCCTGTGCCGGGTCGGACGCCGCCGGGGGAACGATGGCGCGGGCGAGGCGGGGCGCGTACAGCCGGTTCTCCCGCAGGGCGAGTTGCGGCTCATCGGTGTCCGCCAGGCCGGTGAGCGGTGTGCCGCTGTCGGACGGGTCCAGGTCGAGCAGGACGAATCGGCCCGGGTGCTCGGTCTGCGCGCTGCGCACCAGTCCCCACACGGCGGCGGCGGCCGGGTCGACCGGGGTGTCCCCGGCGGGCACGGCGCCTCGGGTGAGCAGGACGAGGCGGGAGGCGGCGAAGCGTTCGTCGGCGAGCCAGGTCCGTACGAGCTCCAGGGCACGGTGAGCGGCGCGGCGGACCGCGGCGGGCCCGTCGAGGGTGACCGGGCCGTCGGGGTCCTCGGGGTCGGGGCCGGCGTGGACGGCCACCAGGGCGGGGAGTTCGGCCGGGGCCGCCAGTGCCCTCGCGTCGGCGACGACCGTCCACGGGGTGGACGGCCCGGGCGCGGGCAGGGCGGCCCACTCGACACGGAAGAGCGTGCCGGGGGGGATCCGGCCGTCGACGGGCGCCGCCGGTCGCAGTACCAGGGACTCCACGGAGGCGACCGGCTGTCCCGTCGGGTCGGCGAACGCGAGCGAGACGGCGTCCGTGCTCGTCGGGGTCAGGCGCACGCGCAGGGCGGTGGCGCCCTTGGCGTGCAGGGTGACACCGGACCAGCTGAACGGCACGCGTACGGCCGGATCGTTCTGCGCGGGGCCGCTCAGGGCCGCGCAGTGCAGAGCGGCGTCGAAGAGGGCGGGGTGCAGGCCGAAGTTCTCGGCGTCCGGGGAGTCCGCGTCGTCGGCCACGGCGGGCAGCGCCACGTCGGCGTACACCACACCGTCGGCGGCGCGCCAGGCGCCGCGCAGGCCCTGGAAGAGCGGCCCGTAGTCGAGGCCGGCGGCTGCCACGGCGGCGTAGAAGTCGTCCAGTGCCACCGGCTGGGCGTCCTGTGGCGGCCACTGGTCCAGTGGTTCGCCCGCCGTCGGGCGTGCGGGGGCGAGGATGCCGGTCGCGTGCCGGACCCAGCCGCCGTCCGTGCCCTCGGCCGCGTCGGCCTCGTCGGGCCGGGTGTAGAGGGCGATCTCCCGGGAGCCGTCCGCGAGCGGCGTGCCCACCTCCGCCTGGATCCGGACACCGCCCAGCTCGGGCAGTTCCACCGGGGTGTCCAAGGTCAGCTCGTCCACGACGGCGCAGCCGACCTGGCTGCCCGCGTGCAGGGCGAGGTCGACGAGGGCGGTGCCCGGGACGATGACCGCACCGTGTACACGGTGGTCGTTGAGCCAGGGGTGGGTGGTGCGGGACAGCCGGCCGGTGAGCACGAGGCCTCCGTCACCGGCCACGGAGACGAGCGCGCCCAGCAGCGGGTGCCCGGCGCCGCTCAGGCCGGCCGTCCTGAGGTCGGCCGGCCTGCCGAGGGAGGGCCAGTAGCGCTGTCGTTGGAAGGCGTAGGTGGGCAGATCCACCCGGCGGGGGCTCCAGGGTTCCAGGACGGCCGCCCAGTCGGGATCGAGCCCCGCGACGTGCAGGCGCGCCACGGCCCGCAGCAGGTCGTCCGTCTGGTCGCGGCCGTTGCGCTGCAGCGGGACGGCGAGGGCGGTGTCGTCCTTGGCGCCGACAAGGGCGCTGAGCACCCCGTCGGGTCCCACCTCGACGTACCGGGTGACGCCCTGGCGCCCCAGTTCCTCGGCGGCGTCGGCGAACCGGACGGCCGAGCGGACCTGGCTGACCCAGTATTCCCAGGTCGTCGGGTCACCGTCGAGGCCGACGGTGGAGACCATCGGGGTCGTCGGCGGGTGGTAGGTGAGGTCGCGGGCGATCGCTGCGAACTCGTCGAGCATGGGTTCCATCAGGTACGAGTGGAAGGCGTGCGAGACCGTGAGCCGCTTGACCTTGCGGCCCTGGCCGCGCAGTCGTTCCTCCAGCGCGTCGATCGCGCCGGTGTCGCCCGAGACCGTCAGGGACGACGGCCCGTTGACCGCCGCGAGGTCCACACCGTCGGGCAGCTCGATCTCGCCCTCGGCCGCCTCGACGGCCAGCATCGCGCCGCCCTCGGGCAGGTCCTCCATCAGCCGGCCGCGGGCCGCGACCAGGCGGCAGGCATCGTCCAGCGACAGGATGCCCGCGACGTGGGCGGCGGCGAGTTCGCCGATCGAGTGGCCCGCCAGTACGTCGGGGCGCAGGCCCCATGACTCGGTCAGGCGGAAGAGGGCGACCTCGACGGCGAACAGTGCCGGCTGGGTGTGGACGGTGCGGTCCAGCGCCGCACCGTCCTCGAAGACGATCTCCTTCAGCGGCCGCTCACCGCCGACCTTCTGACACACCGTGTCGAAGGTCTCGGCGAACACGGGGAAGGTGTCGTACAGGTCACGCGCCATGCCCGCGTGCTGCGCGCCCTGCCCGGTGAACAGGAAGGCGGTCAGTCCGGGTCGTACGGCGCCGGTGAGGACGTCGGGTCCGGTGCGGGCCTCTTCGACGGTCCGCAGGCCGGCCCGGGCGTTCACCAGGTCGGTGGCGAGGACGACGCCACGGTGCTCGTGGGACTGGCGGGTCGCGCCGAGAGAGTGGGCGAGGTCGACGAGTTCGGCGCCGGCCCCCGTCCCGTCGTCCAGGAAGGTACGCAGCCGTTCGGCCTGGGCCATCAGGGCCGTAGCGGTCCGGCCGGACACCGGCAGCGGCACCGTGCGGGGGGCGGGTCGGCGGGGGGCCGGCTCCTCCACGGGGGCGTCGAGGGGTGCTTCCTCCAGGATGATGTGCGCGTTGGTGCCGCTGATGCCGAAGGAGGAGACAGCTGCCCTGCGGGGGTGTTCACCGGGTTCCCAGGGCTGCTCCCCGGTGAGCAGTTCGATACTGCCGGAGGACCAGTCCACGTGTGGGGTGGGGACGTCGGCGTGCAGGGTGCGGGGCAGCACGCGGTGGCGCATCGCCAGCACCATCTTGATGACTCCGGCGGCCCCGGCGGCGGACTGGGTGTGGCCGATGTTGGACTTCAGCGAGCCGAGCCACAGCGGACGGTCCCGGTCGCGGCCGTAAGTGGCCAGCAGCGCCCGGGCCTCGATGGGGTCGCCCAGCGTGGTGCCGGTGCCGTGCGCCTCGACGACGTCGACCTGGTCGGGCGTCAGGCGGGCGTCGTCGAGCGCGGCGCGGATGACACGCTCCTGTGCCGGGCCGCTGGGGGCGGTGAGGCCGTTGGAGGCTCCGTCCTGGTTGACCGCGCTGCCGCGTATCACGGCGAGCACCGGGTGGCCGTTGCGGCGGGCGTCGGAGAGCCGCTCGATGAGCAGTACGCCGACGCCCTCACCCCAGCCGGTGCCGTCCGCGTCGGCGGAGAACGCCTTGCACCGGCCGTCGGATGCCAGGCCGCCCTGCCGGCTGAACTCGTGGAAAGCGACCGGGTGCGGCATGACGGTGACCCCGCCGGCGAAGGCCATGGAGCAGTCACCGGCGCGGATGGCCTGGGCAGCCAGGTGCAGGGCGGTCAGCGACGAGGAACAGGCGGTGTCCACACTGACCGCGGGCCCTCGCAGGCCCAGCGTGTAGGCGATGCGGCCGGAGAGTACGGAGGTGGCGCTGCCGGTGAGCTGGTAGCCCTCGGTTCCGGCCATGCCCGCCTGCATGTCGATGCCGTAGCCCTGGCCGTTGGTCCCGACGAACACGCCTGTACGGGAGCCGCGCAGCGTCCCGGGATGGATGCCGGCGCGCTCCATCGCTTCCCAGACCGATTCCAGGACCAGCCGCTGCTGCGGGTCCATGGCCAGTGCCTCGCGCGGGTTGATGCCGAAGAACGCGGGGTCGAACATGCCCGCGTCGTGCAGGAAGCCGCCCTGGGACGCTTCGGGGGCCGCGACGCCCTCGGCGCCGGGCAGCGGGCTGTCGTCCCAGCCCCGGTCGCCGGGGAACGGGGTGACGGCGTCCGTGCCTGAGGCGAGGAGCCGCCAGAGGTCCTCGGGCGAGCGCACACCGCCGGGCAGGGTGCAGGCCACCGACACGATGGCCATGGGCTCATGCTCCTGCGACTCGGCCTCACGCAACCGCCTGCGAGTGGTGTGCAGTTCGGCGATCACCCGGCCCAGGTAGTCACGGAGCTTGTGCTCGGTGGGACTCTTGCTCGCTTCGGTCGTCATCGTGCTCTCCTGCGGGGTCCTTGGAGCGGCGGCGGTCATGTGAGTCCCAGATCCCTCTCGACCAAATCGAACAGTTCGTCGTCCGTGGCGTGTCCCAGCCGGTCGGCCAGGGCGGCGCCGTCAGCGGAGTCCTCACCGGTCTCTTTCCGTGTCGTGGCGAGCAGCGACTCCAGCCGCATCACGATCCGGACCCGGTCGAGGTCGTCGCCGGAACGGCGGACGAGTGCCGCCTCCAGTCGGTCGAGCTCGTCCGTCGACGGCAGGTCGTCGACGGTGTTCTTCGGCATCAGCAGGCCCAGCAGGTGCTCCGCCAGCGCGACGGGGGTCGGCTGGTCGAAGACGAGTGTGGCCGGGAGTGTCAGGCCGGTCGCGGAGGCCAGCCCGTCACGCAGTGCCACCGCGGTCAGCGAGTCGGTGCCCAGGTCACGGAAGGTGCGTTCCGGTGCGATGTGCTCCGGTCCCGTGTGGCCGAGCGCGACGGCGGCGTGGGTGCGGACCAGATCCAGCGCCGCGCGCTCACGCTCCACCGGGGACAGCCCGGCCAGCCGGGTGCCGAACCCGTCCTCGACCGTGTCGGGAGTGGTTGCGGCCCCGGCGGAGCGGAGGGCGCGTACCTCGGGCAGTTCGGCGAGCAGCGGGCTGGGGCGCAGCGCGGTGAAGGAGGGTTCGAACCGTCCCCAGTCGACTTCCGCGGCGGCGGTGGACGGTTCGCGGGCGTCGAGCGCCTGACGCAACGCGGTCATGGCGGGGCCGGGCTGGAGGAGCGAGATGCCGCGGCGCAGCATCGGTTCCACGGCGGCATGGTCGACCATGCCGCCTCCGTCCCACGGCCCCCAGGCGACGGAGAGGACGGGAGCGCCCTCTCGGCTGCGCTGTTGGGCGAGCGCGTCGAGATAGGCGTTGCCTGCGGCGTAGCCCCCGTGCTGGCCCACGCCCCACATCGCGGAGATGGAGGAGAAGTGGACGACGGCGTCCAGTCGTGTGGGGTCGAGCAGTTCGTCGAGGTGACGGGCGCCGGCGACCTTGCCGCCCACCAGGTGGGCGAGGTCCGCGACGCCGGTGTCGGCGAGCGGGGCCAGAGCGCCCAGGCCGGCGGTGTGCATGACGGTCCGGACGGTGATGCCGTCGGCGGCCAGCGCGTCGAGCGCTCGGCCGACGTCGTCACGGTCCTGCAGGTCGCAGGCGACGACGGTGACGCGGGAGCCGATGGCGGTGAGTTCCGCGGTGAGTTCGCGGGCGCCTGGGGCGGCGGGGCCGCGCCGGCTCATCAGGACGAGGTGTTCGGCCCCCTCGGCCGCCAGCCAGCGGGCGACGTGGCCGCCGATGGCGCCGGTGCCGCCGGTGACCAGCACGGTGCCGTCCGGTGTCCATGCCGTGCCGGAACGCGGGGGGACGGGGTCGGCGTGGCGCAGCCGTCGTCCGAGGGCGGTTCCGGCGCGGACCGCCACCTGGTCCTCGCCGTCGGTGCGGGTCAGGGTGGCCGCGAACCGGGCGGCCAGGCGCGTGTCGTCGAGCCCGTCGGCGGGCAGGTCGATCAGACCGCCCCAGTGGCGGGGGTGTTCCAGGGCCGCGACCCGGCCAAGGCCCCAGACGGCGGCCTGGGCCGGGCTGACCGGCGCCTCGTCCTCGCCCGCGCCGACGGCGCCCGCGGTGAGGGTCCACAGCGGGCCCGGGTCGACGTCGAGGGCGGCGTGCAGCAGGCAGAGGGTGCCGGCCTGGCCGGCGGTGATCACCGGGTGGTCCGGATGCGGCGTCTCGTCCAGGGCGAGCAGGGAGATCACGCCGCGGAGCTGCTCGCCGGGGACGACGTAGTCGCGGAGCAGGTCCGCGAACTCCTCCGCGTCGGTGTCGGCGGGGTCGACGACGAGCAGGTCGACCTCGCCCTGCCGTTCGGTGAGCGCCGCGCGGCAGGCGTCGACCGTGGCGTCGGCGTCGTCAGGGGCCACCAGAAGCCACCGCCCGACGCAGGACGCCGCGGACGGCTCCTCCAGGGGCGTCCAGGCGATCCGGTACCGCCAGGCGCCGACGGCCTCGTGCTCGCGGGCGTCGCTGTGCCAGGCCGACAGGGCCGGCAGCAGGGGTTCCAGTGCCGCCGGGTCCAGGCCCGCGGTGGCGGCCAGGGACTCGACGTCGCCCTCGTCGACGGCCGCCCAGAAGCGGGACTCCGCCGGTGAGGCGGCGGGGGCGGGCGCCACGGTCGCGTCCGGGGCCGGGGAGTCGGGCCAGTAGCGGGTGCGCTGGAAGGGGTAGGTGGGCAGGTCGACCCGGTCGCCCTCGCCGGTCACCGCCTGCCAGTCGACCTCCGTGCCCCGTACGTGGGCCCGGGCGATCATGTGCAGCAGTGTCTGTGCCTCGTCGTGCCCCGGGCGCAGGGCGGGGACGGCCACCAGGCTGTCGACCTGGTCCTGGGCGAGGGCGGAGAGCACTGCGTCCGGGCCCAGTTCCAGTGCTGTCCGTACGCCGGTGAGCGAGGCGAGTGCGTCGGCGAAGCGGACGGGTTCGCGAATCTGCCCCACCCAGTAGCCGGGGGTGGCCAGGTCGCCAGGGGCGGTGGTGAGAACGGGGATCTGCGGGGGGTGGTAGGTCAGCGACTCGGCGACCGTGG
>NZ_BMRY01000029.1 GCF_014648875.1 Streptomyces parvus
ACTGGTCCTCGGGGGCCGTCGAGCTGCTGACCGAGGCACGGGAATGGGACAGCGGGCAGCAGCCGCGCCGTGCCGCGGTGTCCTCCTTCGGCGTCAGCGGCACCAACGCCCACGTGGTGCTGGAGGAATACCGGGCACCCCAGCCCGCCCGGGCATCCGCGGAGACGACCGCACCGGCCCGCTCCGCCCACCCGGTCACCCCCTGGATCCTGTCCGGGCGCACCCAGCAGGCCCTGCGAGGACAGGCCGGGCAACTGCTGAGCCACCTCCAGGACGCCGGGGAGGAGAACGCCCCCGCACCCGTGGACATCGGCTTCTCCTGCGCCACCACCCGGGCGATGCTGGAGCACTGTGCGGTGGTGCTGGCCGAGGACCACGCCGGGTTCCGCCGCGGCTTGACCGCGCTGGCCGAGGGCCGGGAGACGGCGGAGGTGATCGCCCGCACCCAGGACGCGGGGCAGGGCGGCACGGTGTTCGTCTTTCCCGGCCAGGGCTCGCAGTGGGCGGGAATGGCCGCGGAACTGCTGGACCAGGAGCCCGTGTTCGCCGAAGCGATGGCGCAGTGCCACCGGGCACTGGAACCGTTCACCGAATTCTCCCTGCTGGAGGTGGTGCGCGCAGAGGGCGCCGAGCTGGAGCGGGTGGAGGTGGTCCAGCCGGTCCTGTGGGCGGTGATGGTGTCACTGGCCAGGCTGTGGGCCTCGGTCGGCGTGGTGCCCGCCGCGGTGGTGGGGCACTCCCAAGGAGAGATCGCGGCGGCCGTGGTCGCCGGCGGGCTGTCCCTGGACGACGGGGCGCGGGTGGTGGCACTCAGGGCGCGTGCGGTCGCCCGGGACCTGGCGGGGCAGGGCGGGATGGTGTCCCTCGCACTGCCGGTCCTGGAGGCGCAGGAGCTGGCGGCGCGGTGGCAGGGGCTGTCGGTGGCGGTGGTCAACGGGCCCGGCTCCACGGTGGTCTCCGGCGACGCGGACGCTGTGGAGGAACTGCTGGCGCACTGTGCGGAAGAAGGGATCAGAGCACGGCGCATCCCGGTGGACTACGCCTCGCACTGCGCGCAGGTGGAGCAGATCCGCGAGCGGCTGCTGCACGACCTCGCCCCGGTCACACCGGTCTCCTCGACCGTGCCGTTCTACTCCACGGTGACCGGCCGGCGTAAGGACACCGCCGGGCTCGACGCGGACTACTGGTACGACAACCTGCGCAACACCGTCCGGTTCGAAGAGGTCACCCGCACCTTGCTGACCGAGGGGCGCACCCTGTTCCTGGAGGTCAGCCCGCACCCCGGGCTCAACCAGGGGATCAGTGAGAGCGTCGAGTCCCTGGGACTGCGCGCCTCCGTCCTGTGCACCCTGCGCCGCGGCGAGGGCGGAGCCCGGCGCTGGCTCACCGCCGTCGCCGAGGCAGCCGTGCACGGCGTCCGCGTCGACTGGGCCGCCGTGTACGCCGGCCGCGGCGGCACCCGCGTCGAACTGCCCACCTACGCCTTCCAGCGCCGCCGCTACTGGCTGGACACCGTCGAACTCGAACCACCCGCCGCGGACCACTCCCAGGACCGGTTCTGGTCCGCCGTCGAGCAGGAGGACCTGCCCGCCCTCCAGCGCATGCTCGACGTGAGCGGCCGGACCCCGCTCGAGGAAGCGCTGTCCGCCCTCTCCGCATGGCACCGGCGAGACCGCGAACGCAGCCGGATCGAGAGCTGGCGCTACGCGACCGCCTGGACCCCCGCACAACTCCCCGCCGGGCGGCTCGACGGCCGCTGGGTGGTGGCCGTACCGCCCGACCACCGGGCACACCCCATGGTCACCGCCGTCACCGAGACCCTGGCAGCGGCCGGCGCCGCCCCCGAACTGCTGCCCGTCTCCCACCAGGACGAGCGCGGCGCCCTCGCCGAGCGGCTGCGCGGCGCGAGCGGCGTGCTGTCACTGCTCTTCCTCACCGACGGTCACGCCCCCGGACATCCCGCCACCCCGGCCGCCTTCGCCCTCACCATCACCCTGCTGCACGCCGCGCACGACACCGGCGAACCGCTGCGCCTGTGGTGCGCCACCTCCGGCGCCGTCGCCGCCGGGCCCGGGGACACGGTCACGCACCCGGACCAGGCCCTGACATGGGGCCTCGGCCGGGTCACCGCCCACGAGTACACCCAGTGGGGCGGGCTGGTCGACCTGCCCGCCGAACCCGAGCCGCGCGCGCTCGCCCGGCTCGCCGCCGTCCTCGCCGGCACCGACGAGGACCAGGCGGCGATACGCGCCACCGGAGTCTTCGTGCCCCGCCTGCGCCGTGCCGAGCCCACCCCGCTCCGACGGGTGTGGCAGCCGACAGGCACCGTACTGGTCACCGGCGGCACCGGCGGCGTCGGCGCACACGTCGCCCGGTGGCTCGCCGCCTCGGGCGCCGAACACCTGCTGCTCCTCAGCCGGCGCGGCCCCGAGGCCCCCGGCGCGGCGGAACTGGCCGCCGAAATCAGGGAGTCGGGCACCGACGTCACCGTGGCCGCGGTGGACGCGGCCGACCACGACGCGCTGGCCGCCGTCGTCGCCGACCTGCCCCCCGACCGGCCGCTGACCGCCGTCTTCCACGCCGCCGGCGTCGTCGACTCGAGCATCGTGGACTCGCTCACCCCGGACCGCGTCGAGACCGCGCTGCGGGCCAAGGCCGCCAGTGCCCTCAACCTGCACCGGATCACCGCGGACCTCGACCTGTCGGCCTTCGTCCTCTTCTCGTCTCTCGCCGGCGTTTTCGGCTCGGCCGGGGAGGGCAACTACGCCCCCGGCAACGCCTTCCTGGACGCCTTCGCGCAGTACCGCCGCTCCCAGGGCCTCCCCGCGACCTCGGTGGCCTGGGGCTCATGGGCGGGCGGCGGCATGGCCGAGGGCGACTTCGGTGACGTCCTGGAGCGCCACGGCATCTTCCGCATGGAGCCCGAACTCGCCCTGGCGGGACTGCGTACGGCGCTGGAACGCGATGAGACCGCGCTCGCCCTCGCCGACATCCGCTGGGAGGTCTTCTCCTGGTTCTTCACCGCCACCCACCCCAGCCGCCTGCTCGACGAACTCCCCGACGTGCGCAAGCTCCGCCGGACATCTCAGCAGAGCCCCGCCCAGGACCCCGCCGCCGACCAGGAGACCCTGCCGCCGGCCCAGCGGCTGGCGGGAGCCTCGGAGGCCGAGCGCAACCGGTTCCTGCTCGAACTGGTCCGTGACCAGGTGGCGCTCGTGCTCGGCCACGAGTCGGGCTCCGAGGTGGAGCCGGGCCGGGCACTGGGCGAACTCGGCCTCACCTCGGCGGGCGCCGTCGAACTGCGCAACCGCCTCACTTTCACCACCGGTCTGCGCATCCCCGCGACCGCCGTCTTCGACCATCCCAGCCCGCTGGCCCTCTCCCGCTTCCTGGCCACCGAGATCACCGGCGCGAACGCCGACGGCAGCCCTGCGGCCGCCGCTCCCGCGGTGCCCGCACCTGACAGCACCCCGGTCGCGGACGACCCGATCGTCATCGTCGGCATGGCCTGCCGCTTCCCCGGCGGCGTCCGCTCCCCGGAAGACCTGTGGAAGCTGGTCGAGTCCGGCACCGACGCGATGGGCCCGTTCCCCACCGATCGCGGCTGGGACCTCGACGCGCTCGGCGGCGACTACCCGCACACAGGCGGCTTCCTTCCCGACGCGACCGCCTTCGACGCCGAACTGTTCGGCATCTCGCCGCGCGAGGCGCTGGCCATGGACCCCCAGCAGCGACTGCTCCTCGAAGCCTCCTGGGAAGTACTGGAGAACGCGGGCATCCACCCCGGGTCACTGGCCGGTTCACGCACGGCCGTGTACGCCGGCACCGGCGGTCAGGACTACCTGAGCGTGCTGGCGGCCGACCCCGAGGCCGGCGACGGCTACCTGGTCACCGGCGGTTCCCCCAGCGTGCTGTCCGGCCGGGTCGCCTACGCCTTCGGGCTGGAGGGCCCGGCCGTGACCGTGGACACGGCATGCTCCTCGTCCCTGGTCGCGCTCCACCTGGCCTGCCAGTCGCTGCGGTACCAGGAGAGCGACCTCGCCCTGGTCGGCGGGGTCAACGTGCTCTCCATGCCGTCCGTCTTCGCCGAGTTCAGCAAACAGCGCGGCCAGGCCGCCGACGGCCGCTGCAAGGCGTTCTCCGCCTCCGCGGACGGTGCGGGATGGGGCGAGGGCGTCGGCGTACTGCTGGTCGAACGGCTCTCCGACGCCCGCCGGCTCGGGCACGAGGTGCTGGCCGTGGTCCGCGGCAGCGCCATCAACTCCGACGGCGCCTCGAACGGCCTGACCGCGCCGAACGGGCCCTCGCAGCAGCGGGTGATCCGCGCGGCGCTGGCCTCGGCCGGACTGGAGGCGACCGACGTCGACCTGATGGAGGCCCACGGCACCGGCACGCGGCTCGGTGATCCGATCGAGGCACAGGCCCTGCTGGCGACGTACGGCAAGAACCGCACCGAACCCCTCTACCTGGGGTCGGTGAAGTCCAACATCGGCCACACCCAGGCCGCCGCCGGAGTCGTGGGCGTGATCAAGGCCGTCATGGCACTGCGCCACGGTGTGCTGCCCCGCACCCTGCACGCGGACGAGCCGACCCCCGAGGTCGACTGGACGTCCGGCAGGGTGGAACTGCTCACCGAGAACCGCACCTGGCCGCGGGCGGCCCGTCCGCGCCGGGCCGGCGTCTCCTCCTTCGGGATCAGCGGGACCAACGCGCACACCATCCTGGAACAGGCCCCGGAAACGGCCCAGGCCCCCGTCCGCGCACGAGGCGACCGCCCGCACCTCCCGCTGCCCCTCCCACTGTCCGGCGCCACGCCGGACGCACTCGCCCGCCAAGCCGCCCTGCTCGCCGGCCTGGACGCGGACCCCGCCGACCTGGCGCACTCCCTGGCCACCACACGCGCCGAACTGGCCCACCGCGCCGTGGTCTTCGCCCCTCACACAGCCGCACTGACAGCCCTCGCCCTCGGCGAGCACACCCAGGACACCGTGTCCGACAAGACCGTCCACGGCTCCCTCGCGCTGCTGTTCTCGGGTCAGGGGTCGCAGCGGCCCGGGATGGGCCGGGAACTGTACGAGGCGTTTCCGGTGTTCGCGGATGCTTTTGATGCGGTGTGTGCGCGGGTGGATGTGGGCCTGCCGTTGCGTGGGGTGGTGTTCGGGGAGGACGCCGGTCTGCTGGAGCGGACGGTGTTCGCTCAGGCGGGTCTGT
>NZ_BMRY01000030.1 GCF_014648875.1 Streptomyces parvus
CGGCCGGCAACGCCTCCATCAACCGCCCGCGCGCCGACACCAAGGCACACGCGTCGTCCAGAGACAGCACCCCCGCACAATGCGCCGCAGCCAGCTCACCGACCGAGTGCCCCACCAGCATGTCCGGTGTGACCCCCCACGACTCCACCAGCCGGAACAGCGCCACCTCCACAGCGAACAGACCCGCCTGAGCGAACACCGTCCGCTCCAGCAACCCCGCATCCTCCCCGAACACCACCCCACCCAACGGCCGCCCCACATCCACCCGCACACACACCGCATCAAAAGCATCCGCGAACACCGGGAACGCCTCATACAACTCCCGGCCCATCCCCGGCCGCTGCGACCCCTGACCCGAGAACAGGAACCCCGTACGCCCGGGTGCCGCGACACCGCCTGGCGCGTTGCCTCGTCCTGCCGCCAGCGCGTCGAGTGCGTGCAGCAGTTCCTCGCGTCCCGTTCCCAGGACCACCGCCCGGTGCTCCAGTGCCGCACGCCGGGTCGCCAGGGAGAGTCCGACATCGGCCGGTTCCTCGGCCGCGGCCGTGGCGCGCAGTCGGGCCGCCTGGGCGCGCAGGCCCTCCGGCGATGCGCCGCTCAGTACCCACGGCACGAGCGTGTCCGGCTTCCGGGGGCCCGGGAGGGAGGCGGGTTCGTCCGGTGCCTGTTCGATCATGGTGTGCGCGTTGGTGCCGCTGATCCCGAACGAGGAGACCGCCGCGCGCCGGGGTCGCCCGGCCGTGGGCCACTCCCTCTCCTCGGTGAGCAGTTCCACTGCCCCCACCGACCAGTCCACGTGCGAGGAGGGCGTGGCGGCGTGCAGGGTGCGGGGCAGCACGCCGTGCCGCAGTGCCATGACCGTCTTGATGACGCCGGCGACGCCGGCCGCCGCCTGGGTGTGGCCGATGTTGGACTTGAGCGACCCCAGCCACAGCGGGCGGTCCGCGTCCCGGTCCTGCCCGTACGTGGCCAGCAGCGCCTCCGCCTCGACCGGGTCGCCCAGCTTCGTTCCCGTCCCATGCGCCTCCACGAGGTCCACGTCGCCGGGCGTCAGGCCGGCGTCGGCGAGAGCGGCGCGGATGACCCGCTGCTGCGAGAGGCCGTTCGGCGCCGTGAGGCCGTTGGACGCACCGTCCTGGTTGACGGCCGAGCCGCGCACCACCGCGAGGATGTTGTGCCCGTTGCGCTGTGCGTCGGACAGCCGCTCCACCAGCAGCACACCGGCGCCTTCCGACCAGCCGGTGCCGTCCGCGTCCGCCGAGAACGACTTGCATCGGCCGTCGGGGGCGAGTCCCCGCTGTCTGCTGAAGTCCACGAACACGCTGGGCGTGGACATCACGGTGACGCCCCCGACGACGGCCATCGAGCACTCGCCCGTACGCAGCGACCGGGCGGCCAGGTGCAGCGCGACCAGGGACGAGGAGCATGCCGTGTCCACCGTCACGGCCGGGCCCTCCAGCCCGTACGTGTAGGCGATCCGGCCGGACAGTACGCTGCCGGCGCCTCCGGTGGCCCGGTAGCCCTCGGTCTCGGGAAGGGCCTCGGCGGCAGCCGCGTAGTCGTGGTACATGACGCCGGCGAAGACACCCGTGTCGCTGCCGCGCAGGCGGGCCGGGTCGATGCCGGCGCGCTCGAAGGTCTCCCAGGACAGCTCCAGCAGGAGCCGTTGCTGCGGGTCCATCGCCAGCGCCTCGCGCGGCGAGATGCCGAACAGTTCGGCGTCGAACTCGGCCGCGGCGTGCAGGAAGCCGCCGTGCCGTGCATAGGTGGTGCCGGGGCTGGACGGGTCGGGATCGTGGAGGCGCGCGAGGTCCCAGCCGCGGTCGGTGGGGAAGCCGGTGATGCCGTCCCGGCCTTCCCGGACCATCCGCCAGAGTTCCTCGGGGCTGTCCACACCGCCCGGGTAGCGGCAGCTCATCGCGACGATGGCGATCGGCTCGTCCGCCGCGGCGGCGTTCCGCCGGCGCGGTGCGGCCGCGACGGCGGCCCTACCGCTCAGCTCCTCGCAGAGGTGGGTGGTCAGCGCGGCGGGGCTGGGGTGGGAGAAGACCAGGGTGGCGGCCAACCGCAGCCCGGTGGCGGCGGCCAGCCGGTTGCGCAGCTCGACGCCGGTGAGGGAGTCGAACCCGAGGTCCTTGAAGGTCCGGTCGGTGTCCACTCCCGTGGCGGAGGGGTGTCCCAGCACGGCCGCGACGGTTGTCCGTACCAACTCCTCTACGGTGCGCGTCCGTTCGGGTTCCGGGAGTGCGGCGAGGCCGTCGGTGTCCATGGCCGACTTGGCGGCGGCCGATCGGAGCACGGGGCGCGCCAGGTGCCGCAGCAGCGGCGGTACGGGTCCGTCGCCGGGGGCGGGTTCGGTGGCCATGGCCAGTACGTGAGCGGGCCCGGTGGCCGCGGCCGCGTCGAGCAGTCCTACGCCTTGGGCGGGGTCGAGCGCGCCGCCCAGGGCGGCGAAGCGCGCGCGGTCCGTCGTGCCGAGTCCGGCGGCCATGCCCTCGGCGCCGCCCCACAGCCCCCAGCCGACCGAGACGGCGGGGAGGTCCTGGGCGCGGCGGCGGGCGGCGAGGCCGTCGAGAAAGGCGTTGGCCGCTGCGTACGCCGCCTGGCCGGCGGTGCCGAAGGAAGCGGCCACGGACGAGAACAGCACGAAGGAGGTGAGATCGAGATCGCGGGTCGCCTCGTCGAGGAGAGCTGCCGCCTCGGCCTTGGGGCGCAGCACCGCGGCGGCGCGTTCGGGGGTCAGCGAGGTGAGCAGGCCGTCGTCGAGGACGCCCGCGGTGTGGACGACGGAGGTGATGGGGTGGTCGGCGAGTACCTGGTCGAGGTCGCCTCTGTCGGCGGCGTCGCCGGCGACGACCACCACGGTGGTGCCCTGCGCGGTCAGTTCGGCGGCGAGTTCGACGGCGCCCGGCGCCTCGGGGCCGCGCCGGCTGAGCAGTACCAGACCCGTGACCTGGTGCGCGGAGACCAGGTGGCGGGCGACGCGGGCGCCGAGAGCCCCGGTGCCGCCGGTGATCAGGACGGTGTCGTGCGGGCTCCACGGCGGGTTGGCGCCGACCCGTAGCCGGGTCGCGTGCGGGGTCAGCGGGGTGCCGGCGCGCAGGGCGATCTGTGGTGTGTCGACGGGCAGTCCGGCGGCGAGGGCGGAGGCCGACGCGGCCGTGCCGTCCAGGTCCGCCAGGCCGAACCGGCCCGGGTGTTCGGCCTGCGCGGACCGGAGCATGCCCCAGACCGCGGCGGCGGCGGGATCGACGCTTTCACCGTCGGCTGTGGCGACGGCGTTCCGGGTGACGACGAGCAGCCTGCCGGCGGAGAAGCGCTCGTCGTCCAGCCAGGCGCGCACCAGGTCGAGTACGGCGGTGACCGTGTCGTGCGTGCGCTGCGCGAGCGCCGCGCCGGGTGCGGACGGCTCCGGGCCGACGCCGACACAGGCAAGCATGGTGCCGGGCACGGCTTCGACGTCCGCCAAGGCGGCCAGGCCTGCGAAGGGGGCCGCCGCGGTGACCGTGTCGAGCAGGTCGGTGGTGCCCACCGGTACGGCCGCGAAAGGCACTTCGCGGTTCCCGTCCCCGGTGGGAATCCAGTCGACGCCGTAGAGCACCCCGGAGGAGGGGCCGTCCATGCGGTCGGCGGTCACGGGCCGGAAGGCGAGCGAGCGCACCGTCAGCACGGGCGCGCCCGTCGGGTCACAGAGACGGACCGCGTACTCGTCGGCTCCGCTCCGGGTCATGGTGACGCGGAGCGTGGTGGCGCCGATGGCGTGTCGGGTCACGCCGGACCAGGCGAACGGCAGCAGGGTCGCGCCGTCCTCGCGGAGGAGACCGGTGGCGCCGAGCCCGTGCAGCGCGGCGTCGTAGAGCACGGCCTGCGGCCCTTCGGGCAGCTCGACTTCCGCGTATACGGTGTCTGCGTCGCGCCAGGCGGCGCGCAAGCCCTGGAAGGCGGGGCCGTAGGAGAGTCCGGCGGCCGCGAGTGCGTCGTAAGCGGGTGGGGTGGCCGTGCCCGTGGGGTGCCAGGGGTCTGCTGTTCCGGGGAGGTCCTCGGGTGTGCGGGCCGGCTCCAGGGTGCCGACGGCGTGTGTGGTCCAGTGCGCTCCGGAATCGGCGTCGGGACGGCTGTGGATCTCGACTGTCCGACCGGCCACGGTCACCTGGATCTGGAAGCCGCCGTGTTCGGGCAGGACCAGGGGCTCGCGCAGGGTCAGCTCGGCGAGCCCCGGCAGCCCCGCATCGGCTCCCGCGTGGAGGGCTAGGTCGACCAGGGCGGTTCCGGGCAGCACCTTCCGGCCGTGGACGACGTGGTCGGCCAGCCAGGGGTGGGTGGCGAGGCCGATGACGCCGGTCCAGACCTGCCGGCCGTCGCCCGCCAGGGGTACGAAGGCGCTCAGCAGCGGATGGCCGGCCGTGACCAGGCCGGCGGCGGCCAGTGTGGTGGTGGAGGAGGTCTGGGAGGTCCAGTAGCGGGTGTGCTGGAAGGCGTAGGAAGGCAGTTCGCGAGGGCGTGGGGTGCGCGTTCCGGCGACGGCCGTCCAGTCGAGTGCCACGCCGCGGGTCCACAGCACCGCGGCGGCGTGGGCGGATACGGTGTCGTCCTGGCCGCGGCGCATCAAGGGTACGGCGACAGCCTCTTCCAGAAGCGCCGGGACGAGGGCGGACAGGACACCGTCGGGGCCGAGTTCCAGGAAGGTTCGTACCTCGTGAGCGCGGCGGACCGCGTCGGCGAAGCGGACGGGTTCGCGGATCTGCCCCACCCAGTAGCCGGGGGTGTCGATCGCCCCAGGGGCGGTGGTGAGAACGGGGATCTGCGGGGGGTGGTAGGTCAGCGACTCGGCGACCGTGGTGAACTCGGCCAGCATCGGCTCCATCAGACGGGAGTGGAACGCGTGCGAGACCGCCAGCCGCT
>NZ_BMRY01000031.1:1966-4373 GCF_014648875.1 Streptomyces parvus
GGTGGGTGGCTGGTCGTTGTTTGAGAACTGCACAGTGGACGCGAGCATCTGTGGCCAAGTTTTTAAGGGCGCACGGTGGATGCCTTGGCACCAGGAACCGATGAAGGACGTGGGAGGCCACGATAGTCCCCGGGGAGCTGTCAACCAAGCTTTGATCCGGGGGTTTCCGAATGGGGAAACCCGGCAGTCGTCATGGGCTGTCACCCGCTGCTGAACACATAGGCAGTGTGGAGGGAACGAGGGGAAGTGAAACATCTCAGTACCCTCAGGAAGAGAAAACAACCGTGATTCCGGGAGTAGTGGCGAGCGAAACTGGATGAGGCCAAACCGTATGCGTGTGATACCCGGCAGGGGTTGCGCATGCGGGGTTGTGGGATCTCTCTTTCACGGTCTGCCGGCTGTGAGACGAGTCAGAAACCGTTGATGTAGGCGAAGGACATGCGAAAGGTCCGGCGTAGAGGGTAAGACCCCCGTAGCTGAAACATCAGCGGCTTGTTTGAGAGACACCCAAGTAGCACGGGGCCCGAGAAATCCCGTGTGAATCTGGCGGGACCACCCGCTAAGCCTAAATATTCCCTGGTGACCGATAGCGGATAGTACCGTGAGGGAATGGTGAAAAGTACCGCGGGAGCGGAGTGAAATAGTACCTGAAACCGTGTGCCTACAAGCCGTGGGAGCGTCGCGCATCGAGCTTGCTCGGTGCGTCGTGACTGCGTGCCTTTTGAAGAATGAGCCTGCGAGTTAGCGGTGTGTAGCGAGGTTAACCCGTGTGGGGAAGCCGTAGCGAAAGCGAGTCCGAACAGGGCGTTTGAGTTGCACGCTCTAGACCCGAAGCGGAGTGATCTAGCCATGGGCAGGTTGAAGCGGAGGTAAGACTTCGTGGAGGACCGAACCCACCAGGGTTGAAAACCTGGGGGATGACCTGTGGTTAGGGGTGAAAGGCCAATCAAACTCCGTGATAGCTGGTTCTCCCCGAAATGCATTTAGGTGCAGCGTCGTGTGTTTCTTGCCGGAGGTAGAGCACTGGATAGGCGATGGGCCCTACCGGGTTACTGACCTTAGCCAAACTCCGAATGCCGGTAAGTGAGAGCGCGGCAGTGAGACTGTGGGGGATAAGCTCCATGGTCGAGAGGGAAACAGCCCAGAGCATCGACTAAGGCCCCTAAGCGTACGCTAAGTGGGAAAGGATGTGGAGTCGCAGAGACAACCAGGAGGTTGGCTTAGAAGCAGCCACCCTTGAAAGAGTGCGTAATAGCTCACTGGTCAAGTGATTCCGCGCCGACAATGTAGCGGGGCTCAAGCGTACCGCCGAAGTCGTGTCATTCATACACATATCCTCAACGGGAGTATGGATGGGTAGGGGAGCGTCGTGTGCCGGGTGAAGCAGCCGCGGAAGCGAGTTGTGGACGGTTCACGAGTGAGAATGCAGGCATGAGTAGCGATACACACGTGAGAAACGTGTGCGCCGATTGACTAAGGGTTCCTGGGTCAAGCTGATCTGCCCAGGGTAAGTCGGGACCTAAGGCGAGGCCGACAGGCGTAGTCGATGGACAACCGGTTGATATTCCGGTACCCGCTTTGAAACGCCCAGTACTGAATCAGGCGATGCTAAGTCCGTGAAGCCGGCCCGATCTCTTCGGAGTTGAGGGTAGTGGTGGAGCCGATGAACCAGACTTGTAGTAGGTAAGCGATGGGGTGACGCAGGAAGGTAGTCCAGCCCGGGCGGTGGTTGTCCCGGGGTAAGGGTGTAGGACGCACGGTAGGCAAATCCGTCGTGCATATAGTCTGAGACCTGATGCCGAGCCGATTGTGGTGAAGTGGATGATCCTATGCTGTCGAGAAAAGCCTCTAGCGAGTTTCATGGCGGCCCGTACCCTAAACCGACTCAGGTGGTCAGGTAGAGAATACCGAGGCGTTCGGGTGAACTATGGTTAAGGAACTCGGCAAAATGCCCCCGTAACTTCGGGAGAAGGGGGGCCATCACTGGTGATCCGATTTACTCGGTGAGCTGGGGGTGGCCGCAGAGACCAGCGAGAAGCGACTGTTTACTAAAAACACAGGTCCGTGCGAAGCCGTAAGGCGATGTATACGGACTGACGCCTGCCCGGTGCTGGAACGTTAAGGGGACCGGTTAGCTGCCTTTCGGGGTGGCGAAGCTGAGAACTTAAGCGCCAGTAAACGGCGGTGGTAACTATAACCATCCTAAGGTAGCGAAATTCCTTGTCGGGTAAGTTCCGACCTGCACGAATGGCGTAACGACTTCTCGACTGTCTCAACCATAGGCCCGGTGAAATTGCACTACGAGTAAAGATGCTCGTTTCGCGCAGCAGGACGGAAAGACCCCGGGACCTTTACTATAGTTTGATATTGGTGTTCGGTTCGGCTTGTGTAGGATAGGTGGGAGACT
>NZ_BMRY01000032.1 GCF_014648875.1 Streptomyces parvus
GAGCGGGTGCGGGAGCGGTTGCTGGAGGTGTTGGCTCCGGTGGTGCCGGTGTCTTCGGGGGTGCCGTTCTTTTCGTCGGTGTCGGGGGAGCGGTTGGACACTGCGGGGCTGGATGCGGGGTACTGGTTTGAGAATCTGCGGGGCAGGGTGCGGTTCGGGGATGCTGTGGATGGGTTGCTGGCTGATGGGCGGTCGGTGTTTCTGGAGGTCAGTACGCATCCGGTGTTGGCGGTGGGTCTGCAGGAGACGATGGAGGCTGCGGGGCGTTCCGGGGTGGTGCTGGGTACGTTGCGTCGTGGTGAGGGCGGGCCTGAGCGGTGGGTGACCGCGCTGGCCGAGGCACACGTCCACGGCCTCCCCGTCAACTGGCGCACCGTTCTGGAGGACCGCACCGGCAGCGGCGTCCAACTGCCCACCTACCCGTTCCAGCGGGAACGCTTCTGGCCCGAGAGCCGGGCACTGCCGGCCGACGTCTTCGCCATGGGCCTTGACCGCGCCGACCACCCGATGCTCGGCGCGGCGGTGCCGGTGGCCGGCACGGACGGGGTACTGCTCACCGGGCGGATCGCCGCCGACACCCACCCGTGGATCGCCGATCACGTCCTGCTGGGCACCGTCCTGCTGCCCGGCACCGCCCTGATCGAACTCGCCGTCCGGGCCGGCACGTCGGCCGGCTGCCCCCACCTGGACGACCTCGCCCTGGAGGCCCCGCTCACCCTGCCCGAGGGGCGGGCGGCCGTCCTGCAGGTCGTCGTCGGGGACAGCACCCCCACGCAGAGCACCCGCACCCTCACCGTCTACTCCCGCCTCGAGGGCGACGACGGAGCCTGGACCCGGAACGCCAGCGGCACGGTGCGCGCCGCCGACCCTGCCGGGTACGCCCCGGAGCCGGTCCCATGGCCGCCCACGGACGCAGAACCGGTCGACCTGACCGGGTTCTACGAACCCACCGCCGACAGCGGCTACGGATACGGACCCGCCTTCCGGGGCCTGCGCTCCGTCTGGCGGCGGGACGACGAAGTGTTCGCCGAGGTCACCCTTCCCCACGAAGCCCGCGCCGACGCCGCGGGATTCGCTCTGCACCCCGCCCTGTTCGACGCCGCCCTGCACGCCATCGGTGCCGGAGAACTTCTCTCCGGCACCAACGGGGTACAGATCCCCTTCGCCTGGCAGGGCGTCACCTCGTACGCGGCAGGCGGCACCGAACTGCGGGTCCGGCTCAGCCGGCACGCCGAACGCGAATCCGTGACCCTGGAAGCCGTGACCACCACCGGCGCCCCGGTGCTCCACGTCGAGTCACTGGAGTTCCGCCCGGTCTCCGCGGCCCAACTGACCTCCGCGAACGGTCCCGGCGACGCGCTCTTCACCACCGACTGGAACTCCGCCGCCCCCGGCCCGTTCCCCGCGTCCTGGGCTGTGGTCGGCGGCGACATCCTCGGCGCGGCCGACCATCTGGCCGAGGAGGACCTCGCCGTCGAATGGCACGCCGACCCCGCCGCGCTGATCGAATACGTCGACGCGGGCATGAACGTACCCGAGGTCGTCCTCCTCTCCGGGGCGGGAACACCGGATGACGAAGACGCCGAGGCGGTGCACCACCGGGTGGCCGAGGTACTCGACACCGCACAGAACCTCCTCGGGGACCGGCGCTTCGACGAGTCCCGCATCGTGCTGCTCACCTGCGGGTCCGTCGCCGTCCGGGACGGTGAGGACATCACCGACCTGCCCGGCGCGGCCGCCCGGGGACTGCTCCGGTCGGCACATTCCGAACACCCCGGCCGGTTCGTACTCGTCGACACCGACGGGGACCTCACCGGGCTCGCCGAGGCACTCGTCCCCGGCGAGCCGGAGATCGCGCTGCGCGGCGGATCCCCACTGGTGCCACGCCTTGTCCGCGCCAGGCCGGTGGGCGAGCCCACGCTGCCCGCCGGAACCGTCCTGATCACCGGCGGCACCGGAGGCCTCGGCGGCCTGGTGGCCCGGCACCTCGCCGCCGCCCACGGCGTCACCGAACTGCTCCTGCTCAGCCGCTCCGGTCCGGACGCCCCCGGAGCCGCCGACCTCACCACCGATCTCGCCGCGCTCGGCGCGCGGGCCGAGATCGTGGCCTGCGACACCGCCGACGAGGACCGCCTCGCCGAGGTGCTGACCGGCCGGCGGATCGCCACCGTGGTGCATGCGGCGGGCGTCCTCGACGACGGCGTCTTCGAGTCGATGACACCCAAGCGCGTCGCGGCGGTGCTGCGCCCCAAGACCGACACGGCACTCCACCTGAGCAAACTGGCCGGGGCCGAACTGTTCGTTCTCTTCTCCTCCACCACCGGCACCTTCGGAGCACCCGGCCAGGCCAACTACGCCGCCGCCAACGCCGCTCTGGACGCGCTGGCCGCCAGGATCCGTGCCCGGGGCCGGGACGCCCTCTCCGTCGGCTGGGGCATGTGGGCCACCGGCACCGGCATGACCGGCCACCTCTCCGGCGCCGAACGCGAGGACGCGACCGGCAGCGGAACCGCTCTGTCCGACCAGGACGGCCTCACTCTGCTCGACGCCGCCCTCACCACCGGCCGCTCCCACCTGGTGGCAGCACGCCTGGACCTGGCCGCCGTACGGGCCCACGCGCACAGCGTTCCGGTTCCCGCACTGCTGCGCACCCTCGTTCCACCGCCGGCCCGGCGGACGGCCGAGGGGGAGAGGCAGGACACGTCGTCGCTCAGCACCCGTCTGGCCCCCCTCGACCCGTCCGAGCGGCGGCAGGTGGTGCTCGACCTGGTGCGCGGCCACGCGGCCGCGGTCCTCGGACACGCCTCCGCCGAGGCCATCCACCCCGAACTGGGCTTCACCGACCTGGGATTCAGCTCGCTCAGCGCGATCGAGATGCGCAACCAGCTCAGTGCCGCCACCGGCCTGCGACTGCCGACCACACTGGTCTTCGACCACCCGAACGCCGCCCGCCTCACCGACCACCTGCTGGAACAACTGGTGATCGAGAGCGCCGAGGCCGGCCCCGCCACGCTCCTGGCCGACCTGGACCGGCTCGATGCCGCCCTCGCCGGGACCAGCCCCGGGGACGAGACCCGCAGCCGCGTGATCTCGCGGCTGCACGCGCTGCTGGCCCGGCACGACACCGCGGACGACCCGGGCCTGGTCACCACCGCCGCACACCTCGACGAGGCGGACGACGACAACCTCTTCGCCTTCATCGACAACGAACTGGGAGCCTGAGGCGATGCCGGACGAGACAGTCGGCGCACGTACCGTGTCCACCGAGGACAAGCTGCGGGACTACCTGAAAAGGGTCACCGCGGACCTCACCTCGGTGCGCCAACGCCTCCGTGCCGCGGAGTCCACCGAGCACGAGCCGATCGCCATCATCGGCATGTCCTGCCGCTTCCCCGGCGGGGTCGACTCGCCCGAGGCACTGTGGCGCCTGGTGCGGGACGGCGTCGACGCGATGGGCGACTTCCCCGCCGACCGCGGCTGGGACATGACGCCCTTCACCACCGGTATCGCCGCGGACGCGGACTTCACCCGGGAAGGGGGCTTCCTCGACGGCGTCGCCGACTTCGACCCGTCGCTGTTCAACATCTCGCCCCACGAGGCGCTCGCGATGGACCCCCAGCAGCGGCTGATGCTGGAAACCTCCTGGGAAGCCGTGGAACGCGCCGGCATCGACCCGCTGTCCCTGCGCGGGAGCCGCACCGGCGTCTTCACCGGTGTCATGTACAACGAATACGCCTCGCGTGTCATGTCCGTCCCGGACGAGGTCGCCGGGCACCTGGGCACCGGCAACAGCGGAAGCGTCGTCTCCGGCCGGGTCGCCTACACCCTGGGGCTGGAGGGCCCGGCCCTGACCGTGGACACCGCCTGCTCCTCGTCCCTGGTGGCGCTGCACCTGGCCATGCGGTCGCTGCGCAGCGGGGAGAGTTCACTGGCCCTGGCCGGCGGCGTCGCGGTCATGGTCACTCCCAACACCTTCGTCGACTTCGCCCTGTCCGGAGGCCTGGCCTCCGACGGCCGCTGCAAGGCCTTCTCCGCCGATGCGGACGGCACCGGCTGGTCCGAGGGGGTGGGGGTGCTGCTCGTGGAGCGGCTCTCCGACGCCGTACGCAACGGGCACGAGGTCCTGGCCGTGGTGCGCGGCTCCGCGGTCAACCAGGACGGCGCGTCCAGCGGCCTGACCGCGCCGAACGGTCCCTCGCAGCAGCGGGTCATTCACCAGGCGCTCGCGGCGGCCCGGCTGACCGCCGCTGATATCGATGTGGTGGAGGCGCACGGCACGGGTACGACGCTGGGTGATCCGATCGAGGCGCAGGCGCTGCTCAACGCCTATGGGCAGGACCGGCCGGAGGGCCGTCCGC
>NZ_BMRY01000033.1 GCF_014648875.1 Streptomyces parvus
CGGAACAGCGCCACCTCCACAGCGAACAGACCCGCCTGAGCGAACACCGTCCGCTCCAGCAACCCCGCATCCTCCCCGAACACCACCCCACGCAACGGCCGCCCCACATCCACCCGCGCACACACCGAATCAAAAGCATCCGCGAACACCCCAAACGCCTCATACAACTCCCGGCCCATCCCCGGCCGCTGCGACCCCTGACCCGAGAACAGCAGTGCGAGGCGGCCGGGTTCGGCGGCGTCCCGGACTGTCGAGTGGCCGGCGTCGGCAAGGTCGGAGAGTTCGGTGAGCAGGGCCTCGCGGTCGTGTCCTATGGCCACGCCCCGGTGTTCCAGGTGGGCCCGGCCTCCTGCCAGGGAGGCCGCCACGTCGAGCGGGTGGAGAGTGTCGTCCCGCGTGACCCGCTCGGCCAGCCGGAGGGCCTGTTCCTGCAGGGCCTGCGGACTGCGGGCCGAGAGTACCCACGGAATCAGGGGTGGGGTCGCCCGCTGTGCGGGGCTCTCGGGGCTGTTCGTCGGAGTGGGGGCGTGCTCCAGCACCACGTGGGCGTTGGTGCCGCTGATGCCGAAGGAGGACACCCCTGCGCGGCGCGGGCGGTCCAGCTCCGGCCAGGGGCGGTCCTCGGTGAGCAGTTTCACCGCGCCCGTCGTCCAGTCGACCTCGGGCGTGGGCTCGGTCACGTGCAGGGTGCGGGGCAGCACGCCGTGCCGCAGTGCCATGACCGCCTTGATGATGCCGCCGACGCCGGCCGCCGCCTGGGTGTGGCCGATGTTGGACTTGAGCGACCCCAGCCACAGCGGGCGGTCCGCGTCCCGGTCCTGCCCGTACGTGGCCAGCAGTGCCTGTGCCTCGATCGGGTCACCGAGCCGCGTGCCGGTGCCGTGGGCCTCCACCAGGTCCACCTCGTGCGGCTCCAGACCGGCCGTTTCGAGGGCCGCCCGGATCACCCGCTGTTGGGAAGGGCCGTTCGGTGCGGTCAGGCCGTTGGAGGCCCCGTCGGAGTTCACCGCGGAGCCGCGCACCACCGCCAGTACCTCGTGCCCGTTGCGGCGCGCGTCGGAGAGCCGCTCCACCAGCAGCAGCCCGACTCCCTCGCCCCAGCCGGTGCCGTCCGCGTCGGCGGAGAACGCCCTGCAGCGGCCGTCGGAGGCCAGGCCGTCCTGTCTGGCGAACTCGGAGAAGACTCCGGGGCTGGTCATCACCGCGGCTCCGCCGACGACGGCCATGGTGCACTCGCCGGCGCGCAGCGACTGGGCCGCGAGGTGCAGCGCCACCAGGGACGAGGAGCATGCGGTGTCCACGGTCAGCGTCGGGCCCTCCAACCCGAAGACATAGGCCACCCGGCCGGACAGTACGCCGCCCGACATTCCGGTGAGCAGGTGCCCTTCGGAGCCGGGGGCGGTGATGCCCACTCCGTAACCGGACGGTGAGGCGCCGATGAAGACGCCGGTGGGGGTCGAGCGCATGGTGTGCGGGCCCAGTCCGGCGCGCTCGAACAGTTCCCAGGAGGTCTCCAGCAGCAGCCGCTGCTGCGGGTCCATCGCCATGGCCTCGCGCGGCGAGATGCCGAACAGGTCGGCGTCGAAGGAGGTGGCGGTGTGTACGAAGCCTCCGACGCGGGTGTAGGGGTCGGGGCCCTTGTCGTCGGTCGGCCACCCGCGGTCGGAGGGGAAGCCGCCGACCGCGTCGATGCCTTCGGTGACCAGCCGCCACAGTTCCTCGGGGGAGGTGGCGCCGCCCGGATAGCGGCATGCCATGCCGACGATCGCCAGGGGCTCGTCGGACACCTCGGCTGTCGTGACCGTTTCCCGGTCGTCGCCGCTGACCAGCGAGAGGATGTGGCGGGAGACGTCCGAGGGGGTCGGGTGGTCGAAGACCAGCGTCGTGGGCAGGCGCAGGTCGAGAGCGCCGGCCACCCGGTTGCGGACGGTCACGGCGGTGAGGGAGTCCACGCCCAGGTCCTTGAACGGGCGTTCGGCGTCGACCGGTTCGGAGTAGCCGAGGACCGCTGCGGTCTCCCGGCGGACCAGGTCGAGGACGGTGTGGGCCCACTGCGCCTGTGGCAGCCCGGCCAGCAGGGTCCGCACGGCCGTGGCTCCGTCCTCGGCGGCCGGTTCTCCGGCCAGGGCCTCGGTGGCCTCGGGCAGGGCGGAGAGCAGCGGGCTGGGGCGTCGGCTGGTGAAGGCGGGGGTGAAGCGTGCCCAGTCGATGTCCGCGACGACCACGCAGGTGTCGTCGGTGTCGATCGCGCGTTCCAGTGCGGTGACGCACAGTTCCGGCGGCATGGGTCGCAGGCCCCGGCGCTTCAGGTACTCGTCGGCGCCGTCCCGGGCGGCCATGCCGATCTGCGCCCAGGAGCCCCAGGCCACGGCGGTGCCGGTCCGGCCGGCGGCCCGGCGGGCTGTGGCGAGGGCGTCGAGGTGGGCGTTGGCGGCGGCGTAGGCGGCCTGACCGGCGCTCCCCCACACTCCGGCGATCGAGGAGAACAGTACGAACAGTTCGGCGTCGGGGAGGAGTGCGTCGAGGTGTTCGGCCCCGACGGCCTTGGCCCGTAGTCCTTCGGCCAGGACGGGTACGGATGTGGAGTCGAGAGGTATGGCCGGATCGGTTCCGGCCGCGTGCACCACTCCGGTGACCGGGTGCTCGGCGAGCAGGGCGGCCAGTGCGTCGCGGTCGGCGGCGTCGCACGCGAGGGCGACGGCGGTGGCACCCAGATCGGCGAGTTCGGCGACCAGTTCGGCGGCGCCGGGCGCGTCGGGTCCCCTCCTGCTGGTCAGTACCAGCTTGCGGGTGCCCCGGCGGGCGAGCATACGGGCGGTCTCGGCGCCCAGCGCGCCGGTGCCACCGGTGATCAGCACCGCTTCGGGTGCCGCTCTGCCGGGCAGGGAGCCGGTGGCCGGGGCGTGGAGCAGGCGGCGCAGGTAGACGCCTTCGGGCCGTACGGCGACCTGGTCGTCGGCTGCGGTGAGCACGGCGGCGAGTCGGGCCATCGCACGGGGCTCGGGGTCGGCGGGCAGGTCGATCAGTCCGCCCCACCGCTCGGGGTGTTCGAGCGCGGCCACCTGGCCCAGTGCCCAGAGCCGGGCGGCGGCGGGGTCGAGGATCGGGTCGGCGCGGTTCGTGGCGACAGCGCCGGTCGTCACGCACCACAGGGGGGCGGTGACCTCGGCGTCGGCCAGTGCCTGGATGACCGTGAGGGTCGCGCCGAGTCCGACGGACACGTGCCCGTCCTCGGGGTGCGGGCGGCGGTCGTCGGCGAGGAGCGAGAGGACTCCGGTGACCGGGTCGGCCTCCTCGGTTCCTTCGGCGGCGTGGCGCAGGAGTTCGCTGAGCGCCCATCGGTCGAGGGCGTCGTCGGGAACCGTGACGTCGATCGGTTGCGCGCCCGCCTGCCGCAGCGCCCGGGCGCAGCGTTCGGCATGGCCGGTGTCGACGCCCTCGGTGTGCAGCAGGAGCCAGCGTCCGTCGAGGGTGCCGGGCGGGGTGCGGTCGGCGGGCTGCCAGGTGACGTGGTAGCGCCAGGAGTTGACGGCGGTGTGTTCGGCGCGGTCCCGGCGCCATCCCGCGAGGGCCGGCAGGACGGTGTCCAGGCCGTCACCGGAGTCCAGGCGCAGGGTGTCGGCCACCTGTTCGTGGTCGAGCCTGTCGACGGCTTCCCAGAAGTCCGCTTCGGCCGGGTCGGTGTCCGTGGTGCTGGTGGTGTGTGCGGCCTGGGGTGGGTCGGTCATCCAGTAGTGGGCGCGCTGGAAGGCGTAGGTGGGCAGGTCGACGGGGTCGGCCTTCGGCAGCACTTGCGCCCAGTTGACGGGGAGGCCGTGGACGTGTGCCTCGGCCAGCGCGGTCACCCACCGCTCAGGTCCGCCCTCACCACGACGCAACGTACCCAGCACCACCCCGGAACGCCCCGCAGCCTCCATCGTCTCCTGCAGACCCACCGCCAACACCGGATGCGTACTGACCTCCAGGAACACCGACCGCCCATCAGCCAGCAACCCATCCACAGCATCCCCGAACCGCACCCTGCCCCGCAGATTCTCATACCAGTACCCCGCATCCAGCCCCGCAGTGTCCAACCGCTCCCCCGACACCGACGAAAAGAACGGCACCCCCGAAGACACCGGCACCACCGGAGCCAACACCTCCAGCAACCGCTCCCGCACCCGCTC
>NZ_BMRY01000034.1 GCF_014648875.1 Streptomyces parvus
CCGCGGCTTCCGCATCGAACCCGCAGAAATCGAGAAAACCCTCACCGACCACCCCCACATCACCCAAGCCGCCGTCATCCCCCACACCCACAACAACAACACCCAACTCATCGCCTACACCGTCACCAACAACACGACGTCCATGGAGAGCGTGCGGGAGTTCGCGCGCCGCCGGCTGCCGGAGTACATGGTTCCGAGCGCGTTCGTCCCGTTGGAGCGCATGCCGCTGACCGTGAATGGGAAGCTCGACCGAGCCGCGCTGCCCGATCCCGCCCCGGCCTCGCGCCCGGACACGGAGGTGCGGGAGCCCCGCACCGCACGCGAGCGGTTGCTCGGCGAGTTGTTCGCGCAGGCCCTGGGTGTGGAACGGCTCGGGATCGACGACGACTTCTTCACGCTCGGCGGCGACAGCATCGTCTCGATCCGCCTGGTCGCTCTGGCACGCTCGGCGGGAGTCGGTTTCACCATCCGGGACGTCTTCCAACGGCGCACGGTGGCCGCGCTGTCCGAGGTCGCCGAGAGCTTGAGCGGATCGCCCGCCACGAGCGACGGATCGGGCGTCGGCCCGGTGGAACCAACCCCGATCATGCTCTGGTTCGACGAACGCGACGGCGCTGTCGACCCGTTCCACCAGGGGATGCTGCTGACGGTGCCGCCCGATCTGGGTGAGGACCGGCTCACCGCCGCCGTCCAAGCGCTTCTGGACCACCACGACGCACTGCGGCTGAGGCGGAACCAGGTGTCCGCCGGCACGGGGGGCCGCCCGTGGACGCTGGAAGTCCTGCCGGTGGGCGCCGTGTCGGCGAAGGAGGCGGTACACCGCTTCGACGTCGGTGACCGGCCAATCGACGAGTCGTCGGTGCGCGACCGGCTGGCCGAGTCGGCCGCGCGTCTGTCGGCCGAGAACGGGGTGATGCTCGACGCCGTCTGGTTTGACGCCGGACCTCAGCGGCCGGGCCGGCTCCTGCTCCTGGTGAACCACCTGGTGGTGGACGGGGTGTCGTGGCGGGTACTGCTCGCGGACCTTGTCGCCGCCTGTGAAGCCGTACGCGCCGACACGACGCCCCGGCTGGAACCGGTGCACACCTCGTTGCGGCGGTGGTCGAAGTTGCTGACGGCCGAAGCCCGTCGCCCGGCGAGGGTGGCCGAGACGACGTTCTGGACGGACACGCTGACCGGCGCCGACCCCCTGTTGACCCGCCGACGGCTGGACCCGCGACGGGACACCGTCGGCCGGGCCCGCGACCTCACCCTGACGCTTCCGCCTGAGGTCACCGGGCCGCTGCTCACCACGGTTCCCGCCGCGGTGCACGGTGGTGTCGACGACGTGCTGCTCACCGCGCTCGCCCTGGCAGTCGCCCAGTGGCGCCGCCGGCAGTCGCGGGAACGGCACACCGCCTTGCTGGTGGACGTGGAAGGCCATGGGCGCGAGGAGATCGTCGAGGGGGTGGATCTCTCCCGCACGGTGGGCTGGTTCACCTCGATCCACCCCGTACGGATCGACCCGGGGCCGGTGGCCTGGGCCGATGCCGTCAAGGGCGGTGAAGCCCTCGGCCAGGCCCTGAAGCGCGTGAAGGAACAGGTTCGGGCCGCGCCGGACCGGGGTGTGGGGTTCGGTCTGCTGCGCCATCTGCATCCCGACGCCGGCCCCGAGCTGGCCGCCCGGAACGTACCGCAGCTGGGGTTCAACTATCTCGGGCGCTTTCCCGCCGCGGGCACTCCGCTCGTCCCGGGGCATCCGGCGTGGAGCTTCGCCCCGGAGGCCGGGCTGGTGAGCGGGGCCGATCCGGCCACGGCGCTGGCACACGGCCTGGAGGTCAACTCCATGGTCCGTGACACACCGAGTGGGCCGGAGCTGGAGGCCGTCTGGACCTGGGCCCCCGATCTCTGGGCCGAGGAGCACACCCGGACCCTCGCCGAGGACTGGTTCCGGGCGATCCGCGGCCTGGTCCGCCACGCCGAGGGATCCGGCGCGCCGGGGCACACCCCCTCGGACTTCCCGCTCACCGCACTCAGCCAGAACGACATCGATCAACTCGAAGCCGCGTGGAGGAATCAGAAATGACGTCGTCGGGCCTGGAAGACATCCTGCCGCTCTCCCCGATGCAGGAGGGGCTGCTGTTCCACTCCCGCTACGAGCAGGACGGCGCGGACGTGTACGCGGTTCAGCACGTGTTCGATCTCCGGGGTGCGCTGGACAGTGACCGTCTGCGGACGGCCGTCGACGCTCTGGTGCAGCGGCATGCGAACCTGCGCGCCGGCTTCCGGGAGGTGGGGTCGGGGCGGACGGTGCAGACGATCGCGCGTCACGTCGAGGTGCCGTGGAAGGAGGTCGATCTGTCGGCGCCGACGGCCTCCGGAGCGGACGAGGAGCTGGACCGGCTCGCCGCCAGGGAGCACAGCCACCGGTTCGACCTGGCCGAGCCCCCGCTGCTGCGCTTCCTGCTCGCGCGTCTGGGCGAGGAGCACCACCGGCTGATCATGACCACCCACCACATCCTGCTCGACGGATGGTCCACCCCCATCCTGGTGCGGGAGCTCACCGCGCTGTACGAGAGTCAGGGCGACCCGGCGGAGCTGCCTCGGGTGACGCCGTACAGCCAGTTCCTGGGCTGGCTGGCCCAGCAGGACCAGGCGGCGGCGGAGGTCGCGTGGCGGGAGGCCTACGCCGGGCTTGAGCGAGCGACGCTGATCGGGCCGACGGACCCGGGACGTGCCGGACGGATGCCGGAGCGCATCGTCCTGGAGCTGGACGAGGACCGCACCGCGGCGCTCGCGGACCGCGCGCGCCGCGACGGGGTGACGCTGAACAGCGTCCTGCAGGCGGCGTGGGGGCTGGTACTGAGCCGCCGCACCGGCCAGAACGACGTCGTGTTCGGTGCGGTCGTCGCGGGACGCAACCCTCAGCTCACCGGTGTCGAGTCCATGGTCGGCCTCCTCATCGCGATGATTCCCGTCCGGGTCGCGCTGGATCCCGCGCAGTCGCTGCTTTCCACGGTTCTCCGGATCCAGGAGGAGCAGTCCGCTCTGACGGCCCACCACCATCTGGGGCTTGCCCGTATCCAGCGTCTGGCCGGGTACAACGAACTCTTCGACACCTCACTGGTCTTCGAGAACTACCCCTGGGGCGAGGACCCCGCCGAGCGGTCGGGCCCCGGCTTGCGCATCGCTCCGGACCTGAGCCGGGGACGGGACGCGACCCATTACCCGCTCACCCTGATCGCCGCGCCGGGTCGGCGGCTCCATCTGCGCCTGGACTACCGCGACGACATCGTCGACCGCGCTGAGGCACAGTCCTACCTCGACTCGCTGATCCGGGTACTGGATCTGTTCACCGCCGATGCGGGGCGGTCGGTGGGGCGGATCGACCTCCTCACCGACGAGGAACGCACCACCCTCCTCAACCACACCACCACCCACACCACGCCCAACACCACCAGCAGCACCCTGCCCGAGCTCTTCGAAGCACAAGCAGCCCGCACCCCCAACGCCCCCGCCATCACCCACAACAACACCACCCTCACCTACGCCCAACTCAACACCCAGGCCAACCAACT
>NZ_BMRY01000035.1 GCF_014648875.1 Streptomyces parvus
TCACCGGCAGGAACGGCCGGAGCCGTTCCCACTCCGCGTCTGACAGATCCCCGCGTTCACCCCGCCCCATGTTCGCAACAACGAGCGGATCAAACGACGGTCACATGATCGGCCGGACGGCTCCTAGTCCGGATGACGTCGACCAAGGCAAGCCCTCGCCCGAGCCCTCGGAGCTCGCCTGCCGTCTGGCTGGTGTGACACCGCAACGTGCGGTGTTCGCGGGCGCCGCACAAAGGACTTACTCGACGTTATGCGCGGGAGCCAGGGGATACCCCATGGGCGGACGAAGAAGCAAGGACACATGGAAATGAGGTTCACATGCAGGTGGGATACAAACTCGCGGCGGAGGCGTTCGGGCCGGCGGAGCTGGTCAGGCAGGCCGTGCTGGCCGAGGAAGCGGGATTCGACTTCGTCGAGATCAGCGACCACTACCACCCCTGGCTCGACAACCAGGGACACTCCCCATTCGCCTGGACAGTGTTGGGAACCATCGCCGCCCGCACCTCGCGCATCGGACTGGCCACCGGGGTCACCTGCCCCACCGTGCGTTACCACCCCGCCATCGTCGCTCAGGCGGCCGCGACGCTCGCCCTGCTCTCGGAAGGCCGCTTCGTCCTGGGCGTCGGCTCGGGGGAGCGGCTCAACGAGCACGTCGTCGGTCCCGGCTTCCCCGATGCGGTCCGTCCCCGGCACGACATGCTCAGGGAAGCCCTGGAGATCATCCGGCTGCTGTGGAGCGGGGGCTACCAGTCCTACGAAGGCACGTATCTGCGGATCCAGGACGCCCGGGTCTTCGACCTCCCCGACGAACTGCCGCTGATCGCGGTAGCCGCCAGCGGCCCGGAATCGACCCGGCTCGCGGCCGAGCTGGGCGACGGTCTCTTCGCCACGGAGGACAAGCCGAGCATCGTCCGGCACTACCGCGACGCCGGCGGCAGCGGCCCGTGCTACGGGGAAGTACCGATGGCCTGGGCACAGGACGCGCACACCGCGGCGCGCGCTGCACTGGAGACGTCGCGCTGGGCGCTGACCGGGTGGAAGGTCATGAGCGAGTTGCCCAATCCGGTCAACTTCGACGCCGCGACCACCACCGTGCGCGAGGAGGACATCCTGGAGAAGTTCGCCTGCGGATCGGACCCCAAACGCTTCGTCGAGGTCGCCCAGTCCTACATCGACGCGGGTTTCGACAGGCTGGTCATGCAAAACGCAGGTCCCGACCCCGACGGCTTCATCGACTTCTACCAGCGCGAGCTCGACGGGCGCATCCGACAGCTCAAGCCAAACACCACGAGTGCCTGAATAGAGGAACGCGAGGAATCCAGAGGAGTGCTGCCCAAGCTTCGCGGGGGCACCACGGCTTCGCGTGTCGACGCGTTCGGTGAGACGGTGCCGGCGGGTCTATTCTCGCGGCTGGCCTCTCTGTCCTTCCTCGCACGATCACGGGGCAATCGATGGCGGTCCTCTTCTTCGCCCTTCTTCGGGGACTTCAAGTGCGGCAGCGCGACAACGCTCCAAGGGGAACGGCATGGCGCGGGAGGCGTGGTGGATGGCTGCTTGGCGGTGGATAGTTCTGGAGTGGGGGGAGGTGCGCCGGTCTGCTCGTAGCGCGTTGGTGGAGGCGGGTCCTGAGCGGGACACTCTCGTCCAGTCACTGAAGGCCGCGGCGGCGGCGATCGCCGCGTGGGCGGTGAGCGGGTGGTGGTTCCAGGCCCCCATGGCCCTACTGGCTCCGTGGACGGCAATTGCGATGGTCGGCAGCACGGTCTACCAGTCGGTGCGCACGGGAGTCCAGCAGTTCGCCATCATCGCCCTCGGCACTCTGTGGGCGTCTGCGGCGATGGTCTTCACCCATGACAGGACCATGGCCGCCATGCTGCTCACCTTGCCGTTCATGATGCTGCTCGGGAACTACCGGCGCTTCGGAAGCCAGGGCATCTACGGAGCCACCACAGCGCTTTTCGTCATCACCGGTGGGGTGTCCAACACGTCCACGGTGGGACACCGGCTCCTGGAGACGCTGATCGGCGCGGTCATCGGTCTTGGGGTCAACGCCTTCGTTCTTCCACCCGTTCACCTGCGGAGCGTGCGTGACCGCCTCCTCCGTCTCGTGCGGGAGACGGAGGATGTGCTGGGCGCCATGGCGGAAGGACTGGGCACCGAGGACGGGTTGGACAAGTCGGAGGGCTGGCATCACGCGGCTGGCGGGCTGACGGTTTCGCTGCAGAACGTGAGCGAGGCCCGGCGCTGGGCTATGGAGGGGTCGCGGTGGAACCCTGGGGGCCGGCTGCGCCGCAAGGGCCCACAACCTCCGGCGTTCGCCGAGGATGCCCGGTGGGGACGTGTCTGCACCCGCGTCCTGGCTCTCACCCGCACCCTCAAGGGGCTCAATGACGACAGCGAACTCCTCCCGCCGTCGCCGGACTTCTTCCGGCTGCTGTCCGAGGTGCTGGACCAGGCCGGTCACGTTTGTGCCGTCGAGAGCGAGTTGCTCTCCGGCTCCGGAAAGGGAGAGCTACGCGAACGCCGCGACGCGGCGTTCCGGGAGGCATGGAGCGCCATCGGTTCACTGAGCTTCTTCGAGTTGGCCACCGATCGGGTGACGGTCCGTGAAGCGGAACGAGCGAGGCCCCCGGGCTGTTGATCGAGATGTCTGACGTCTCAATCACGTTGCTCGGGGGCCTCGTTGGTCGTCCA
>NZ_BMRY01000036.1 GCF_014648875.1 Streptomyces parvus
CCAACCTCACCGCCTACGCCCACCAAGACGTCCCCTTCGAATACCTCGTCGAAATCCTCAACCCCACCCGCACCCTCAACCACCACCCCCTCTTCCAAATAATGCTCGCCCTCCAAAACGCACCCGAAGGAGCATTCCAACTCCCCGGCCTCACCATCGACATCGCCCCCGGACGCACCGGAACCGCCAAATTCGACCTCTTCTTCAGCCTCGTCGAGAAACGCGGACCCCACGGCGAACCCGAAGGCATCACCGGCGCCATCGAATACTCCAGCGACCTCTACGACGAAACCACCGTCCACACCCTCTTCGAACGCCTCACCCGCATCCTCGAAACCGCCACCGACCACCCCGACCAACCCCTCAGCCACATCGACGCCCTCAGCCCGCACGAGAAGCACCAGGTGCTGGACTCCTGGCTGGAGACGGCGACGGAGGTAGGGACCGGTCTGCTGCCTGCCCGCTTCTCAGAGCAAGCGTCCGCGACACCGGACGCCGTGTCCCTGGTCTCCGGCGACACCGTCCTGACCTATGCCGAACTGGACCGGCGGGCCAACCGGCTGGCCCGAGTCCTGCTCGACCGAGGTGCGGGAGCCGGCCATGTGACCGCCATCGCGCTGCCGCGCTCGGCCGACCTGGTGGTGGCACTGCTGGCAGTGCTCAAGTCCGGCGGCGCCTACCTGCCGCTCGACCCCGACCACCCGGCGGCACGCCTCACGCACGTCCTGGAGGATGCCCGCCCCTCACTGCTGCTCACGACCACGGCGACGGACTGGATGATCCCGGAGGTGGGCGCCGCACAGCGGCTGGTCCTCGATTCCGACCCCGTACGGGAGGCATCGGACGCCGCCCTCGACAGCGATCCGGCCGACGACGGCGGGGTCGCCCCACTCCTTCCGGAGGACGCCGCGTACGTCATCTACACCTCGGGCTCGACCGGACGGCCCAAGGGCGTGGTGGTCCCGCACGGCGCCTTGCTCAACTTCCTCGTGGGCATGCGGGAGAAGGCTCCGATCCGGCCGGAGGACCGGCTGCTCGCGGTCACCACCGTCGCCTTCGACATCGCCGCCCTCGAGCTCTACCACCCCCTGCTCTCCGGCGCCGCCGTCGTCATCGCACCCAAGGAAGCCGTTCCGCAGCCCTCGGCCGTGCTGGACCTGATCGAACGGCACAGCGTCACGGTCGTGCAGGGCACCCCGTCCCTGTGGCAACTGCTCGTGGCGCACGACGCGGAGGCGCTTCGAGGGCTACGGATACTGGTCGGCGGCGAAGCGCTGCCGGTCTCCCTCGCCGAGGCCCTGCGCGGGCTCACCGACGACCTGGTCAACCTGTACGGCCCGACCGAGACCACCATCTGGTCGACCGCTGCGGATCTGGCCGGCCACACCGGAGGGCCGGCACCGATCGGGCGGCCGATCGCAAACACCCGGGTCTACGTGCTGGACTCCGCTCTGCAGCCGGCCGCTCCCGGTGTGGTGGGTGAGCTGTACGTCGCGGGCGAGGGCCTGGCCCGCGGCTACGCCAACCAGCCCGGGCTCACCGCCGAACGCTTCGTCGCAGATCCGTTCCACCCCGAACCCGGGCAACGGATGTACCGCACCGGCGACCTCGCCCGCTGGAACACCCACGGCGAACTCGAATACCTCGGCCGTACCGACCACCAGGTCAAGATCCGCGGCTTCCGCATCGAACCCGGCGAGATCGAGAAGACCCTCACCGACCACCCCGACATCGCCCAGGCCGCCGTGATCGTACGGGAGGACAGGCCGGGAGACCTCCGCCTGGTCGGGTACGTCGTGGCCGACAGCGGGGGCGGAGTCCGTGACGAGCATGTCGAGCGGGACCAGCTGAGCGAGTGGCAGGACCTCTACGACTCCGTCTACACGTCCGCCGGCGAAACTGACATCGGCGAGAACTTCGCGAGCTGGAACAGCAGTTACGACGGGCAGCCCATCCCACTGGAAGACATGCGGGAATGGCGCGACAGCACCGTCGACCGCATCAAAGCACTCCACCCACGACGCGTCCTGGAAATCGGCGTCGGCACCGG
>NZ_BMRY01000037.1 GCF_014648875.1 Streptomyces parvus
AGGAGAGCCGGCGTGAGCTTGAGGATCGTTGTCTGTGTGAAGTACGTGCCCGACGCGACCGGTGACCGGCGTTTCGCCGATGACCTGACGCTGGACCGTGAGGATGTCGACGGTCTGCTGTCGGAGCTGGACGAGTACGCGGTCGAGCAGGCGTTGCAGATCGCGGACGAGGCGGACGATGCGGAGATCACCGTGGTGACGGTGGGTCCGGAGGACGCCAAGGACGCGTTGCGCAAGGCGCTGTCGATGGGTGCGGACAAGGCGGTTCACGTCGAGGACGACGATCTGCACGGCACGGATGTGATGGGCACGTCGCTGGTGCTGGCGAAGGCGGTCGAGAAGACCGGCTACGACCTGGTGATCTGCGGTATGGCCTCGACGGACGGTGTGATGGGTGTGCTGCCGGCGCTGCTGGCGGAGCGTCTGGGTGTGCCGCAGGTGACGCTGCTGTCGGAGGTGTCGGTGAACGACGGTGTGGTGACCGGGCGCCGTGACGGCGACACCGCGACCGAGCAGCTTGAGGCGTCGCTGCCGGCGGTGGTGTCGGTGACCGACCAGTCCGGCGAGGCGCGCTACCCCTCGTTCAAGGGGATCATGGCGGCGAAGAAGAAGCCGGTCGAGTCCCTGGATCTGGAGGATCTGGAGCTGGACGCGGACGAGGTCGGTCTGGCGGGTGCCTGGACGGCGGTCGACTCGGCGACCGAGCGTCCGGCGCGCACCGCGGGCACGATCGTGAAGGACGAGGGTGAGGGCGGCAAGCAGCTCGCCGAGTTCCTCGCGGGCCAGAAGTTCATCTGATCCCGCACGCGCGGTCCTTCCTCTCTCTTCCCCTCCCTCTCTTCCTCTCGTCTGGAGTGCGTTGTCATGGCTGAAGTTCTGGTTCTGGTCGACCATGTGGATGGTGCGGTCCGCAAGCCCACCCTGGAGCTGCTGACGCTGGCGCGTCGCATCGGTGACCCGGTCGCCGTCGCCCTGGGCGCCGGCGCGGAGGCGACCGCGGGTGTGCTGGGTGAGCACGGTGCGGTGAAGGTGCTGACCGCTGATGCCCCGGAGTTCGCGGACTACCTGGTGGTACCGAAGGTGGACGCGCTGCAGGCCGCGTTCGAGGCGGTCTCCCCGGCCGCGGTGCTGGTGGTGTCCTCCGCCGAGGGCAAGGAGATCGCCGCCCGTCTCGCGCTGCGGATCGGCTCCGGCATCATCACCGACGCCACCGACCTGGAAGCCGGTGACGAGGGCCCCGTCGCGACGCAGGCCGTCTTCGCCGCCTCCTACACCACCAGGTCCCGGGTCTCCAAGGGTGTTCCGGTGATCACGGTCAAGCCGAACTCCGCCCCGGTCGAGCCCGCCCCCGCCGCCGGAACCGTCGAAGCCCTGCCCGTGTCGTTCGGCGAGAGCGCGACCGGCACGAAGGTCACCTCCCGGACCCCGCGTGAGTCGACCGGCCGCCCCGAGCTGACCGAGGCCGCGATCGTCGTCTCCGGCGGCCGTGGCGTCAACGGCGCGGAGAACTTCCCGCTGATCGAGGCCCTCGCCGACTCGCTGGGTGCCGCGGTCGGCGCGTCGCGCGCCGCGGTCGACGCCGGCTGGTACCCGCACACCTCCCAGGTCGGCCAGACCGGCAAGTCCGTCTCCCCGCAGCTCTACATCGCCTCCGGCATCTCCGGAGCGATCCAGCACCGGGCGGGCATGCAGACCTCGAAGACCATCGTCGCGATCAACAAGGACGCCGAAGCCCCGATCTTCGAACTCGTCGACTACGGCGTCATCGGCGACCTCTTCGCCGTCGTGCCCCAGCTCACCGACGAGATCAACACCCGCAAGGGCTGA
>NZ_BMRY01000038.1 GCF_014648875.1 Streptomyces parvus
CTAGGAGCCGTCCGGCCGATCATGTGACCGTCGTTTGATCCGCTCGTTGTTGCGAACATGGGGCGGGGTGAACGCGGGGATCTGTCAGACGCGGAGTGGGAACGGCTCCGGCCGTTCCTGCCGGTGAGCAACGGTCGGTGCGGGCGGTGGCGTGATCACCGGCAAGTGATCAACGGGATACTGCACCGGATACGGACCGGCGTGCAGTGGCGCGATCTGCCGGAGCGATTCGGCCCGTGGAAGACCGTTTACGAACGCCACCGGCTGTGGTCTGCGGATGGTACTTGGGAACGTCTTCTGCAGCAGGTCCAAGCCGCGGCCGACGCGGCAGGCGAGATCGACTGGGACGTGGCGGTGGATTCCACCAGCGTGCGGGCGCACCAGCATGCGGCCGGCGCCCGGACTGACCCGCCGCCGACGCTGGTCATGCCAAAGGGGGACGAGGCGGCAGAACACCAGGACGAGACGCCGTGGCAGAGCCTCGCCGGCCGCCTGGCGGAGGTGGTGAGCGAGGTGAAGGCCTGGGCCGCTCGCGCGGCGGCTTCACCAGCAAGATTCATCTGAGCGCCGACGGCTGCTGCCGTCCGCTGTCCCTGCTCGTCACCGCGGGACAGCGCGCAGACTGCACCCAGCTCGTGCCAGTGCTGGAGAAGATCCGCGTTCCCCGCCGCGGCCCGGGCAGGCCCCGCAAGAGGCCCGACAGCGTCGCGGCGGACAAGGCCTACAGCAACGGCCCCTGCCGCGAGTACCTGCGGCGCCGGGGTATCGGGCACGCGATCCCGGAGAAGGCTGACAGCCGGGCTGCCCGCCTGCGCAAGGGATCGCGAGGGGGACGGCCGCCGGGCTTCGACGAGGAGCGGTACAAGAAGCGCAACACCGTCGAGCGTGCCATCAACAAGCTCAAGAACTCCCGGGCGGTGGCGACCCGCTACGACAAGCGCGGCTACGTCTTCCTTGGCACCGTCACCGCGGCGGCCCTGGTCATCTGGCTCCGCTCGTGAGGAAGCGGTCCGTTCAGTCAAGGTCTCACCTGGCGGTCCTGGATCAATCGCCGGTGGTCCCCCAGAAGCACAGTTCCTCTGGACGGCCGTCGCCGCCATAGACGATCGTGCAACAGCCGGAGCCGCGGCCGAACGGAGGGAACCACCCGTCACCAGCACGTTTGACGGCCTGCTGAGCGATGTCCCGCGACGGCTTCGCTGTCCCGAACAGTTCGACGACTTCCGGGCCTTCGACCACCCTGACATCGCCGGGACCTTCCATGTCGGGTTCGCAACGGACGATGCGTTCGACGTCGAGCACCGAATGCGCCGGGTCTTCCTCCAGCCAGCCGCTCTCCATCAGCGCAGCCAGCGACTCGACCTCTTCCTCCCTGTAGTACTCGGCATCACGCGCGAAGACCGCCTCACGGAGACAGTCCAGCGCGGCCTGCTCGCTCTGCAGGACAGGCGTGAAGTGCAACCAGCTACTCGCTCCCATGCCGGCGAACATACCGAGGACCTGGGACAGGAGCCCGAACACAACGGCCAGAAGTGATCGCCCGGACAGCTCCTAG
>NZ_BMRY01000039.1 GCF_014648875.1 Streptomyces parvus
TAGTAGGGCTTTGTTACGTCTCTGGGCAAGTAGTCGCTCTGGTGGTTTCCTGCTGGTATGAGGGTGGATGAACTCGTTTCGTGCAGGGGCCGGTTGGAGGAGTTTGCCGGGGAGGTGTTCGCGCCGTTGGCGCGTGCTGACCAGCGGGTGAAGGGCGGGCTGTATCTGCGGGGCCTGCTCCTGGACGGGCGTCGGAAGTCGATGCAGCCGATGGCCGGACGCCTGGGTGTGGACCATCAGCAGTTGCAGCAGTTCATGACGTCGTCGACCTGGCCGGTGGACACCGTCCGCACCAGGTTGGCCCGCCGGGCGGTGGCGGTGGTGAGGCCGCAGGTGTGGGTCGTGGACGACACCGGATTCCCGAAGGACGGAACGTCCTCTCCCGGGGTGGCCCGCCAGTACTCAGGCACCCTGGGCAAGGTCGGGAACTGCCAGATCGGGGTCAGTGTCCACGCCGCGTCCGACACCGCGTCGTGCCCGCTGTCCTGGCGGCTGTTTCTCCCCCGCGGCTGGGACGAGGCCGAGGCTGCCGGGCGCCGGGCCCGCTGCCGCATCCCGGAAGAAGAGCATCACCGGCCGAAATGGCAGCTCGCGCTGGACATGCTCGACGAGCTGGCCACGGTCGGACTGCGGCCCGCGGTGCTGGTCGCGGACACCGGCTACGGAGCGAACGCCGACTTCCGTCACGGCCTGGAGGACCGCGGCCTGGCCTATGCCCTGCAGGTCAAGGGCGAGATGACCGCCCACGCCGAGACAGCCGAACCTCGCACGCCGCCTTACAGCAGGCTCGGGCCACGCCCGCTGCCCCGCTACCGCACCCGGCCGGTCAGCCTGCGCGAACACGTCCTGGCCGCCGGACGTGCACGAGCCGTCACGGTCACCTGGCGCAAAGGATCCAAGGCCGCCATGTCCGCCCGCTTCGTGTTCCTGCGTGTCCGCCTCGCCGGCCGCCGCCCCAAACCCGCCCGGGACGGTGTCATCGCACTGCGGTGGCTGATAGCCCAGTGGCCCGAAGGCCAGGACGAGCCGGTCAAGTACTGGATCTCCAACCTGCCGGCCGACATACCGGCCCGGGACCTGGTCCGGCTCGCGAAGCTACGGTGGCGCATCGAGCACGACTACCGCGAGCTGAAGACCACACTCGGCCTCGACCACTTCGAGGGCCGCTCGTTCACCGGCTGGCACCGCCACGTCACCCTCGTCACCGCCGCCCACCTCTTCCTGACCGAACAGCGCTCCGCCCCAAAAGCCCCTGCCAGGGCCTGACCCTCTACCAGGCCCTGGACCTCCTCCAACACCTACTGGCCACCTGGACCGGAACCTGCCCCACCTGCCGACAACCCACCCCATGGCAGCCCTACGACACCACCTAACAAAGCCCTACTAG
>NZ_BMRY01000040.1 GCF_014648875.1 Streptomyces parvus
CAAACGCGGCACCCACCACAACGAACTCACCCGCTACCGCTACGACACCACCCTCTACAAAACCGGAACCACCACCCACCCCCTCACCCACACCCCCACCCACCCCTGGACACCCGACGACGACACCGTCGGTCAGTTGGAAGCCCTGGAACAGCGACTCCTGCACGGGCGCCCCGACGAGCTGCGCATCACCGGTGTGCCCAACGCGCGGCTGGCACACGAGTTCGCCGTACAGCGCGCCTTGGACGACGGCAATCCGCCGCCCCCGGACGCTGCCGGCCACCTCGCCGACCTCGAAGCCTTCCACCGGCTGGGCGACGAGCACGGCTACTGGACGGCCATCACCTGGAACACCCACGCCCTCGACGCGGTGGACGTCGTGTGGGTCGCCCGGGACCGCGTCTCGGGCGCCACGCCGACCGGGACGTACCTCCCGGCGCGCTCGGGGCCTGGCTCGGCCGCCACCGCGCTGTCCGCTTGGACGACGCACCCCGCGACCAACCGCAGTACGGGAGCTCTGCTGTCCGCCCTACGCGAGCACACCCGTGAGCATCTCCCCGAGTACATGCGGCCAGGTGCGATCGTGCCTCTGGACCGGCTGCCGCTGACCGCCAACGGCAAGCTCGACCGGTCGGCGCTCCCCTCACCGGAGTTCATGTCTGTCGGCGCGGGACGTGATCCGCGTACGCCGCAGGAACAGATCGTCTGCGACCTGTACGCGCAGGTGCTCGGCCTGCCGCGGGTGGGAGCGGACGACGACTTCTTCGAGCTGGGCGGGCACTCGCTCCTGGCCACCCGCCTCATCGCTCAGATCCGCGCCACCTTCGGCGTGGAGGTGGAGCTCCGGTCCCTGTTCGAGGGGCCGTCACCGGCGGAGGTCGCCGCTCTGGTGGACACCGCGGGCCCGGCGCGACTGGCGCTCACGACCAGGGAGCGTCCCGAGGTCATTCCGCTCTCCCACGCACAGCAACGGCTGTGGTTCATCCATCAGATGGAGGGACCCAGCGCGACCTACAACATTCCACTCGCCCTGCGTCTGACCGGCGAACTCGACCAGGAAGCCCTGCGCGCCGCCCTGACGGACGTGACCGAACGCCACGAGTCCCTGCGCACCGTCTTCAGCGAGGCCGACGGCTCTCCGCGGCAGGTGATCCTCGACCCCACCGAGACCGAACTCGTTCTCACCCCGACAACGGAGAACGAACTCGACACACTCCTCACCACGGCCGCCCGGCACCCCTTCGACCTCGCCACCGAAACACCCCTACGCGCCACCCTCTTCCAACTCACCCCCCACCAACACGTCCTCCTCCTCGTCATCC
>NZ_BMRY01000041.1 GCF_014648875.1 Streptomyces parvus
TGAACCGCTCCGGGATCGGTGGAGGCTCTATGCGTTGACTCCAGCCGCCGGTTGGGGCTGGTGTTGAGCGTAGTGGTTGGTCTCGTGCTCGTGGGGCGGGATGTCGCCGATCGCTGTGTGGAGGCGCTGGTTGTTGAACCAGTCGACCCATTCCGCGGTGGCGAGTTCAACGTCGGCCAGGCCGTGCCAGGGCCTGCGCGGCTTGATCAGCTCCGTCTTGTAGAGGCCGATCTGGGATTCCATGAGCGCGTTGTCCAAGGCGTCGCCGACGGTGCCGATCGAGGCGTCGATGCCGGCCTCGATCAGGTGCGCGGTGAACGCGAAAGACGTGTACTGACTGCCCGCGTCCGAATGATGAACCAGCCCAGGGCCAGCGGGAGTTCCGGCGCGGTCGCGACGCCACAAGGCCATGTCGAGCGCGTCGAGGACGAGCTTGGCCCGCTTGCTGGTGGCGGCGGACCAGCCCACGATCGCCCGGGAGAACACATCCACGACGAACGCGACGTAGACGATCCCCGACCAGGTGGCGACATAGGTGAAGTCAGCCACCCACCGCTCGTTCGGCCTGGACGCGGTGAAGTCGCGTTGCAACAGGTCAGCGGACCGGTCATGGCCATCGTCCCGGACGGTGGTTCGGATCTTCTTCCCGCGCCGGGCGCCTTCGAGGCCGAGGTCGCGCATCAGCCGGGCGACGGTGCAGCGGGCCACCGGTATGCCCTCGCGGTGCAGCTGACGCCAGACCTTCCGGACCCCGTAGACGCCGAAATTGTCGGAGTGGACGCGGCTGATCTGCGTCTTCAGCTCCCTGTCGCGGACCGACCGGTCGCTGGGGGTGCGGTTCCTGGCGGCGTAGTAGGTGCTCGTCGCGATCTTCAGTCCGTGGCTGGTCAGGACTCGGCAGATCGGCTCGACCCCGAACACCTGGCGGTGTGCGTCGATGAACGCTACGAGCGCTTCGACGGCCGGTCGAGCTCGGCCGCGAAGAAAGCCGAGGCCGCCTTGAGGATCTCGTTCGCCCGTCGCAGTTCGGCGTTCTCGGCCCGCAGCCGCTTGATCTCCGCGGCCTCTTCCGACGTGACTCCGGGCCGCTGGCCTGAGTCGACCTCGGTCTTGCGGACCCAGGTCCTCACCGTCTCGGCGGCACCGATCCCCAGCTTGGCCGCGACCGCCTTCATCGCGGCCCACTCGGTGGGGTAGTTCGGACGGATCTCCGCAACCATGCGCACCGCGCGCTCGCGAAGCTCGGGAGGGTAAGGGGACGGACGTGCCATGACTCGATCCTCTCAAGGAATCGAGCCTCCATCAGACCCGGAGCGGTTCA
>NZ_BMRY01000042.1 GCF_014648875.1 Streptomyces parvus
CCGCCCTGGTCACGGACGGCCAGACGCTCACCTACGCCGAACTCGACATCCGTACCAACCGGCTGGCCCACCGGTTCATCGCCGAGGGAATCCGGCCCGGGGACTGCGTCGCCGTCCTTCTGCAACGCTCCCCCGAGACCATCACCACCTACCTCGCCCTGCTCAAAGCAGGCGCCGTACACGTACCGCTCGACAGCCGCTACCCGGCCCAGCGCATCACCCACATCCTCCACGAGACCAACACCCGACTCGTCATCACCGACACCGCCTCACACGGCGACCTGCCGGCCCTCGACATCAACGTCCTCCTGGCCGACACCCTGCACCCCGAAACCGGCGACGAGACCCCCGACATCACCATCCACCCGGACGCAGCCGCCTACGTCATGTACACCAGCGGCTCCACCGGAACCCCCAAAGGCGTCATCACCACCCACCGCAACATCACCGGCCTCGCCCTCGACCCCCGCTTCGACCCCACCGCCCACCAACGCGTCCTCCACCACTCCCCCACCGCCTTCGACGCCTCCACCTACGAAATCTGGACCCCCCTCCTCAACGGCCACACCACCGTCATCGCCCCACCCGGAAACCTCGACCTCACCACCCTCCACCACACCATCACCCACCACCACATCACCGCCCTCTGGCTCACCAGCTCCCTCTTCAACCTCATCACCGAACAAACCCCCCACACCCTCAACCACATCCACCACCTCTGGACCGGCGGCGAAGCCGTCAACGCCACCACCGTCCAACACACCCACACCCACAACCCCAACACCACCGTCATCGACGGCTACGGACCCACCGAAACCACCACCTTCGCCACCCACCACCCCACACCCAACCCCTACACCGGACCCACCACCGTCCCCATCGGCCAACCCATGGCCAACACCCACACCTACATCCTCGACCCCCACCTCCAACCCACACCCCCCGGCGTCCCCGGCGAGCTCTACATCGCCGGCACCGGCCTCGCCCGCGGCTACCTCAACCAACCCGCACTCACCGCACAACGCTTCATCGCCAACCCATTCCACCCCGGCCAACGCATGTACCGCACCGGCGACCTCGCCCGCTGGAACACCCACAACCAACTCGAATACCTCGGCCGCACCGACCACCAAATCAAAATCCGCGGCTTCCGCATCGAACCCGCAGAAATCGAGAAAACCCTCACCGACCACCCCCACATCACCCAAGCCGCCGTCATCCCCCACACCCACAACAACAACACCCAACTCATCGCCTACACCGTCACC
>NZ_BMRY01000043.1 GCF_014648875.1 Streptomyces parvus
TCCCGAGTTCGTCCTGCTTGACGGCACCCTCGCCGAATGCGACCGGGTCGGCGACGGCCGGACCGACTACTCCCACAAACACCGGCGCCATGGTGTGAACGTACAGGTCGTCACCGACCCCGGCGGCCGGCTGCTGTGGCTCTCGCCCGCCCTGCCGGGCCGCGCCCATGACCTGACCGCGGCCCGCACCCACCGGATCATCCGGATCTGCGAGCGCCAGGGCGTTCCCATCCTGGCCGATCTCGCCTACCAGGGCGCCGGCCCGTGGCTGACCACCGGCATCAAACGCCGGCCCCTGCAGGAACTCACCCCCACCGAAAAGACCCTCAATCAAGCACTGGCCGCAGCGCGAGCACCTGTCGAACGCGGCGTCGCAAGGCTGAAGTCCTGGCGGATCTTCCGCAGATCCCGATGCAGCCCCAACCGCATGACGTCAATCGCCAAGGCCATCCTCACACTGGAGATACAACGCTGACGAGCTCAGTAATGCCCTGACCGAACTCCCGTCGTCGCTCATCGGCCTCTTCTCAGAAGAAGCCGATCAGCCGAATGCCGGCCCACACGATCGCGGTGACGAGCAGCACGATCAAGAAGGCACAGCCGCTGAGCTGTGAGGGCCGGAGGCTGTGCTGAGCGTCGTTCCTTCGGGGCTTGCGGGGGTCGTAGACGATCAGTCCCGCCCCGCCGCCGCCCTCTCGACGGTCTTCCGGTCCGAGATCCGCATGGCACGGGTACGTCTTCCCGTCCACGGTGAAGGTCGCACCGAAACGCTGCCCCGGCTCGTCCCCGACGACGGCCACGCCTCGCAGGGAGAGCACAGCCCAACGAAACGCCATCCACAGCGCCACGAGGGCTATCGGCAAGCAGAGCACCACGATCAGGAGATACGGCAAAGGGTGTGAATGGTAATAGATGTGGCCTATCATGCTTTATCCCTCCAGAATCCCTCGTTCATGAATGGGGGCCCTCATGGCTGTCCTGCCTCTTCCCAGCAGAACCTCTGCCGGAGCCTTTCATTCGTCAAGGGGCGCCGGTGTTTGTGGGAGTAGTCGGTCCGGCCGTCGCCGACCCGGTCGCATTCGGCGAGAGTGCCGTCGAGCAGGACGAAGTCGGGT
>NZ_BMRY01000044.1 GCF_014648875.1 Streptomyces parvus
GCCAAGGGGAAGCTGACGGCCCGGGAGCGGATCGAGCTGCTGCTGGACGCGGGTTCGTTCAAGGAGGTCGAGCAGCTGCGCCGGCACCGGGCGACCGGGTTCGGTCTGGAGGCCAAGAAGCCTTACACCGACGGTGTGATCACCGGCTGGGGCACGGTCGAGGGCCGTACGGTCTTCGTCTACGCGCACGACTTCCGGATCTTCGGCGGGGCGCTGGGCGAGGCCCACGCGACGAAGATCCACAAGATCATGGACATGGCCATCTCGGCGGGCGCCCCGCTGGTGTCGCTGAACGACGGCGCCGGCGCCCGTATCCAGGAGGGCGTCTCGGCGCTCGCCGGCTACGGCGGCATCTTCCAGCGCAACACGCGTGCCTCCGGTGTCATCCCGCAGATCAGTGTGATGCTCGGCCCGTGCGCGGGCGGCGCGGCCTACAGCCCGGCGCTGACCGACTTCGTGTTCATGGTCCGTGAGACCTCGCAGATGTTCATCACCGGACCGGACGTCGTGAAGGCGGTCACCGGCGAGGAGATCACCCAGAACGGCCTCGGCGGCGCGGACGTGCACGCCGAGACCTCGGGCGTCGCGCACTTCGCGTACGACGACGAGGAGACCTGCATCGCCGAGGTCCGCTACCTCATCGGGATGCTCCCCTCCAACAACCGCGAGAACCCGCCGACCGTGGAGAGCGACGACCCCGCCGACCGGCGCGGCGACGTGCTGCTCGACCTGGTCCCGGCCGACGGCAACCGCCCGTACGACATGCACAAGGTGATCGAGGAGCTCGTCGACGACGGCGACTACCTGGAGATCCACGAGCGCTGGGCCCGCAACATCGTCTGCGCCCTGGCCCGGATGGACGGCCAGGTCGTCGGTATCGTCGCCAACCAGCCGCAGTCGCTGGCCGGGGTCCTGGACATCGAGGCGTCCGAGAAGGCCGCGCGCTTCGTCCAGATGTGCGACGCCTTCAACATCCCGATCATCACCCT
>NZ_BMRY01000045.1 GCF_014648875.1 Streptomyces parvus
CGCCGTGGGTGTTCCAGCGGGCGAGGTCGCCGGTGCGGTACATCCGCTGGCCGGGTTCGGGGTGGAACGGATCTGCGACGAAGCGTTCGGCGGTGAGCCCGGGCTGGTTGGCGTAGCCGCGGGCCAGGCCCTCGCCCGCGACGTACAGCTCACCCACCACACCGGGAGCGGCCAGCTGCAGAGCGGAGTCCAGCACGTACGTCCGCAGGTCGGGGATGGCGGTGCCGATCGTGCTGGCCGTCTCCGTCGCCGCGTGCTCCCGGGTCATCGGCCGGTAAGTCACGTGCACCGTGGTCTCGGTGATGCCGTACATGTTGATCAGAGTCGGCGCGTCGTCGGCATGGCGGCGATACCAGTCGGTGAGATGGGACGGCTGGAGTGCGTCGCCGCCGAAGATCACGAGGCGGAGAGCGAGGGACGGTGTCCGACGGTCACGGTCCGCGTGGGCCTCGGCATCGGCCTGCATCAGCTGATGGAAGGCCGCGGGCGTTTGGTTGAGAACGGTCACGCCCTCATCGGCCAGCAGGTACAGGAAGGCGTCCGGCGTTCGGCTCACCTCGTGCGGGACCACGACCAGGCGGCCGCCGTGCAGCAGGGCGCCCCAGATCTCCCAGACGGAGAAGTCGAATGCACAGGAGTGGAACAGGGTCCACACGTCCTGCGGGCCGGGGTCGAACCACGGACGGGTCACCTCGAAGAGCCGCACGGCATTCCGGTGGGTGGTGACGACGCCTTTGGGGTGTCCGGTGGATCCGGAGGTGTGGATGAGGTAGGCGGGGTGGTGGGGGGTGAGGGGGGTGGTGCGGTGGTGGTTGGTGGGGTTGTGGGTGGGTTGTTGGTTGAGGTGGTG
>NZ_BMRY01000046.1 GCF_014648875.1 Streptomyces parvus
CACCACCTCAACCAACAACCCACCCACAACCCCACCAACCACCACCGCACCACCCCCCTCACCCCCCACCACCCCGCCTACCTCATCCACACCTCCGGATCCACCGGACACCCCAAAGGCGTCGTCATGCCCGGCAGCGCCCTGCTGAATCTTCTGAACTGGCACCACCGCACGGTCGGCGGCGAACCCGGTACCCGTACCGCACAGTTCACCGCCATCAGCTTCGACGTCTCCGCCCAGGAGATCCTTTCGGCCCTCCTCTTCGGGAAGACGCTCGTGATCCCCGACGAGGACGTCCGCCGCGACGCCTCACGTTTCGCTGAGTGGCTCGAAGAGATGGAGGTGCAGGAGCTGTTCGCCCCGAACCTCGTGGTGGAGGCCCTCGCCGAGGCGGCCGTCGAGCAGGGCCGTACGCTGCCCCGGCTGCGCACGATCGCCCAGGCCGGCGAGGCGCTGACCCTCGGCAGGGCGGTGCGGGCCTTCTACGCATCGGCTCCGGGGAGGAAGCTGCATAACCACTACGGCCCGACCGAGACCCACGTCGTCACAGCCCACACGCTGGCCGACTCCCCCCAAGACTGGAACCTGTCGGCACCGATCGGGCGGCCGATCGCGAACACCCGCAGCTATGTGCTCGACGGAGAGCTGCGTCTGTCGGCTCCCGGTGTGGTGGGTGAGCTGTACGTCGCGGGCGAGGGTCTGGCCCGCGGCTACGCCAACCAGCCCGGGCTCACCGCCGAACGCTTCGTCGCAGATCCGTTCCACCCCGAACCCGGCCAGCGGATGTACCGCACCGGCGACCTCGCCCGCTGGAACACCCACGGCG
>NZ_BMRY01000047.1 GCF_014648875.1 Streptomyces parvus
GAGAACGAACTCGACACACTCCTCACCACGGCCGCCCGGCACCCCTTCGACCTCGCCACCGAAACACCCCTACGCGCCACCCTCTTCCAACTCACCCCCCACCAACACGTCCTCCTCCTCGTCATCCACCACATCGCCGGCGACGGCTGGTCCCTCAACCCCCTCGCCACCGACCTCACCCACGCCTACACCCGACGCACCAACAACCAACCCCCCAACTGGACCCCCCTCCCCGCCCAATACACCGACTACACCCTCTGGCAGAACGAACTCCTCGGCGACCAGAACGACCCCCACAGCCTCTTCACCAACCAGATCACCCACTGGAAAAACACCCTCAAAAACCTCCCCGACCACATCACCATCCCCACCGACCGACCCCGCCCCACCATCACCACCTACCAAGGCGACTACACCACCATCACCATCAACCCCACCCTCCACCAAAAAATCACCCACCTCGCCCACACCACCAACACCACCGTCTTCATGGTCCTCCAAGCAGGACTCACCACCCTCCTCACCAAACTCGGCGCCGGAAACGACATCCCCATCGGCACCCCCATCGCCGGACGCACCGACCACAACCTCGACAACCTCATCGGCTTCTTCGTCAACACCCTCGTCCTCCGCACCGACACCACCAACAACCCCACCTTCACCCAACTCATCAACCGCATCCGCGAAACCAACCTCACCGCCTACGCCCACCAAGACGTCCCCTTCGAATACCTCGTCGAAATCCTCAACCCCACCCGCACCCTCAACCACCACCCCCTCTTCCAAATAATGCTCGCCCTCCAAAACGCACCCGA
>NZ_BMRY01000048.1 GCF_014648875.1 Streptomyces parvus
TGGTGTGGGGGCGTTGGGGGCGTTGGCGCGGGGTGTTCCGCATGTGGGTGTGGTGCGGGGTGTTGCTCGTTCGCGGGGTTCTGCGGTGTTTGTGTTTCCCGGTCATGGGGCGCAGTGGGTGGGGATGGGGGTGGAGTTGCTGGAGCGGGAGCGGGTGTTCGCTGATGCGATGGCGGAGTGTGGGCGGGTGTTGGAGCCGTTCACCGGGTTTTCGTTGCTGGATGTGGTGCGGTCGGGGGTGGGGCTGGAGCGGGCTGAGGTGGAGCAGCCGGTGATGTGGGCGGTGATGGTGTCGTTGGCGAGGCTGTGGGCTTCGGTGGGTGTGGTGCCGTCGGCGGTGGTGGGTCATTCGTTGGGGGAGATCGCGGCGGCGGTGGTTGCGGGCGGGTTGTCCTTGGAGGACGGGGCGCGTGTGGTGGCGTTGCGGGCGCGGGTGATTGGCGAGGAGTTGGTGGGGTTGGGGGGGATGGTGTCTGTTGCTCTGCCGGTTTCGGAGGTGGAGGAGTTGGTGGGGCGGTGGCCGGGGTTGTCGGTGGCGGCGGTCAATGGTCCGGGTTCGACGGTGGTGTCGGGTGATGTGGCGGGTGTTGAGGGGTTGTTGGCGCACTGTGTGGGTGCGGGGGTCAGGGCTCGGCGGGTGGCGATTGATTATGCGTCGCATTCGGTGCAGGTGGAGCGGGTGCGGGAGCGGTTGCTGGAGGTGTTGGCTCCGGTGGTGCCGGTGTCTTCGGGGGTGCCGTTCTTTTCGTCGGTGTCGGGGGAGCGGTTGGACACTGCGGGGCTGGATGCGGGGTACTGGT
>NZ_BMRY01000049.1 GCF_014648875.1 Streptomyces parvus
GCTGGAACAGCAGTTACGACGGGCAGCCCATCCCACTGGAAGACATGCGGGAATGGCGCGACAGCACCGTCGACCGCATCAAAGCACTCCACCCACGACGCGTCCTGGAAATCGGCGTCGGCACCGGCCTCCTGCTCGCCAAAATCGCACCGGACTGCGACGAATACTGGGGAACCGACTTCTCCCCGACCGTCATCGAAGACCTACGACACCACATAGAAGCCGACCCCCACCTCACCGAAAAAGTCACCCTCCGCACCCAAGCCGCACACGAACACGGCGACCTCAAGAAGAACCACTTCGACACCATCATCCTCAACTCCGTCGTGCAGTACTTCCCCAACGCCGACTACCTCCTCCACGTCATCCGACAAGCCCTCGAACTCCTCACCCCCGGCGGAGCACTCTTCATCGGCGACATCCGCCACCCCCGACTCCTGCGCACCTTCACCACCGCAGTCCAAACCGCCCGCGCCGACGACCCCACCGACACCCCCGCCATCCGACGCGCCACCGAACAAAGCCTCGTACTCGAAAAAGAACTCCTCATCGACCCCGAATACTTCACCGCCCTCACCCACCACCTCCCCGACATCACCGGCACCGACCTCCAACTCAAACGCGGCACCCACCACAACGAACTCACCCGCTACCGCTACGACACCACCCTCTACAAAACCGGAACCACCACCCACCCCCTCACCCACACCCCCACCCACCCCTGGACACCCGACGACGACACC
>NZ_BMRY01000050.1 GCF_014648875.1 Streptomyces parvus
CTCGATCTCACGGTGCACGCTTGGGATCTCGCCCGTGCCACCTCCCAGCCGTTCACTCCGGCTCCGACTGCCATACCCGCCCTTCTGCCGCTGGTCGCCGAACTCGCCCCGACGGGCCGCCAGATGAGCATCTTCGGCGCCCCTTTCCCGGCTGGGGCCAACCCCACCCCCTTCGAGGAAATCCTCGCTATAACCGGACGAAACCCTCGCTGGACCCGATAGAGGCGACAGCTAGTGCTGTGACCGGGATGGTCCACCGCGATCGGAAGGCGGCACGCGGGACGAGCGCACGCGCAACGGCTGGTATTACTGGGGCATGCAGGAAGAGACGGCACGCTCCGCGATCGACACGTTCATCTCCGCGTTTAACGCCTCGGACGACAGCTATGTGACTGCCCTGCTCTCCCAGGCCCTGACCTCAGACGTGGTCTTCTGGGGGCCGTTGGGTCGCAGCGAAGGAATCGCGGCGGTCGAGCGGTTCGTGCTGGACATCCGGCGCCACCCGGCGGGGACCGGCACGATGGTGCGCTGCTCAGCGGTGGACATGCCTGACGAGTGGGCCCGGTACCAGTGGGTCTTCACCACGCCGAATGGAGGCCCCCGCCTGGCGGGAACGGACGTCGTCCATCTGCGGCGGAGCCTCATCGACCAGGTCATCGTCTTTGCG
>NZ_BMRY01000051.1 GCF_014648875.1 Streptomyces parvus
TGCCTCCTAAAGAGTAACGGAGGCGCCCAAAGGTTCCCTCAGCCTGGTTGGTAATCAGGTGTTGAGTGTAAGTGCACAAGGGAGCTTGACTGTGAGACCGACGGGTCGAGCAGGGACGAAAGTCGGGACTAGTGATCCGGCAGTGGCTTGTGGAAGCGCTGTCGCTCAACGGATAAAAGGTACCCCGGGGATAACAGGCTGATCTTCCCCAAGAGTCCATATCGACGGGATGGTTTGGCACCTCGATGTCGGCTCGTCGCATCCTGGGGCTGGAGTCGGTCCCAAGGGTTGGGCTGTTCGCCCATTAAAGCGGTACGCGAGCTGGGTTTAGAACGTCGTGAGACAGTTCGGTCCCTATCCGCTGTGCGCGTAGGAATATTGAGAAGGGCTGTCCCTAGTACGAGAGGACCGGGACGGACGAACCTCTGGTGTGCCAGTTGTCCTGCCAAGGGCATGGCTGGTTGGCTACGTTCGGAAAGGATAACCGCTGAAAGCATCTAAGCGGGAAGCCTGCTTCGAGATGAGTATTCCCACCAACTTGATTGGTTAAGGCTCCCAGTAGACGACTGGGTTGATAGGCCAGATGTGGAAGCCCGGTAACGGGTGGAGCTGACTGGTACTAATAGGCCGAGGGCTTGTCCTCAGTTGCTCGCGTCCACTGTGTT
>NZ_BMRY01000052.1 GCF_014648875.1 Streptomyces parvus
CTGGCCCGCGGCTACGCCAACCAGCCCGGGCTCACCGCCGAACGCTTCGTCGCAGATCCGTTCCACCCCGAACCCGGCCAGCGGATGTACCGCACCGGCGACCTCGCCCGCTGGAACACCCACGGCGAACTCGAATACCTGGGCCGCGCCGACCACCAGGTCAAGATCCGCGGCTTCCGCATCGAACCCGGCGAGATCGAGAAGACCCTCACCGACCACCCCGACATCACCCAGGCCGCCGTCATCGCCCATGAGGACAGGCCCGGCGCGAAACGTCTGGTGGCGTACGCGGTGGTGCGGGACGGAGCGCTGCGGCCGGAGGGCATACGGGAGTTCAGCCGCGAGCGGCTACCCGAACACATGGTCCCCGCCGCCGTCGTGATCCTCGACCGGCTCCCCCTGACCACCAACGGAAAGCTCGACCGCGCAGCACTGCCGGCCCCGGACCTGACAAAGACTTCCGTCGGCAGGGAGGCTCGCACCCCGCAGGAGCAGATCATGTGCGATCTGTACGCGGAGGTGCTCGGCCTGCCGCGGGTGGGAGCGGACGACGACTTCTTCGAGCTGGGCGGGCACTCGCTCCTGGCCACCCGCCTCATCGCCCGCATCCGCGCCACCTTCGGCGCCGAGGTCGCCCTGCGAACCCTGTTCGAGG
>NZ_BMRY01000053.1 GCF_014648875.1 Streptomyces parvus
CCAACCTCACCGCCTACGCCCACCAAGACGTCCCCTTCGAATACCTCGTCGAAATCCTCAACCCCACCCGCACCCTCAACCACCACCCCCTCTTCCAAATAATGCTCGCCCTCCAAAACGCACCCGACAGCACCTGGGACCTACCGGGGCTGAGCATAAGTACCGAGCTGGGAAGAACGGGCACGGCTAAATTCGATCTCTTTTTCAGCCTCGTCGAGAAACGCGGACCCCACGGCGAACCCGAAGGCATCACCGGCGCCATCGAATACTCCAGCGACCTCTACGACGAAACCACCGTCCACACCCTCTTCGAACGGCTCACCCGCATCCTCGAAACCGCCACCGACCACCCCGACCAACCCCTCAGCCACATCGACGCCCTCAGCCCCGAAGAACGCCACCGGACGATCACCGAACTCAACGCCACGGACCACCCGGTACCCGAGGAATCCGTCGCGGAGGTCTTCACCCGCCAGGTAACGAAAACACCCGACGCTCCCGCCCTGGTCACGGACGGCCAGACGCTCACCTACGCCGAACTCGACATCCGTACCAACCGGCTGGCCCACCGGTTCATCGCCGAGGGAATCCGGCCCGGGGACTGCGTCGCCGTCCTTCTGCAACG
>NZ_BMRY01000054.1 GCF_014648875.1 Streptomyces parvus
CTGCCGCGGGTGGGAGCGGACGACGACTTCTTCGAGCTGGGCGGGCACTCGCTCCTGGCCACCCGCCTCATCGCCCGCATCCGCGCCACCTTCGGCGCCGAGGTCGCCCTGCGAACCCTGTTCGAGGGGCCGTCACCGGCGGAGGTCGCCGCTCTGGTGGACACCGCGGGCCCGGCGCGACTGGCCCTCAGCGTCCGGAAGCGTCCCGAGATCATCCCGCTCTCCCCCGCACAGCAACGGCTGTGGTTCCTGCACCGGATGGAGGGCCCCAGTGCGACCTACAACGTCCCCCTGGTGCTCCGGCTCACAGGGGAGCTGGATCGGGACGCGTTGCGCATGGCGCTCGGCGATGTCGTCACCCGGCACGAGAGTCTGCGCACGGTCCTGCCCGAGATCGACGGCTCTCCGCGGCAGGTGATCCTCGACCCCACCGAGACCGAACTCGTTCTCACCCCGACGACAGAGAACGAACTCGACACACTCCTCACCACGGCCGCCCGGCACCCCTTCGACCTCGCCACCGAAACACCCCTACGCGCCACCCTCTTCCAACTCACCCCCCACCAACACGTCCTCCTCCTCGTCATCC
>NZ_BMRY01000055.1 GCF_014648875.1 Streptomyces parvus
GTCGGTCACGATGCCGCAGAGCCGTTCGTTCTCGTCGGCGACAGGAAGCGCCCCCACGTTCAGTTCGCGCATCAGCTGCGCCGCGCGGTCGAGAGTCTCGTGTTCCGGGATCCAGCGGGCCCCCGGGTGCATGATGTCCTTCGCCGTGGTCATGGGGTGCGTGCCTTTCGTCGGACGTCCTTGGGCGTACGTCGGTCCCCGAGCGCCTTCATTCTGCGGGCACGCGTCGGCCCCCGCGACCGCAGCGGGTCACGGGGGCCGGGAACGTCCTGCGGACGCCTCAGGCGGTGGCGCCGCGCTTGCGGTGCATGTCCGCCATCAGCAGGATCTCCGACTCCTGGGCGTCGACCATGCCCTGGGCGAGGTTCCGCTCGACCTCCACCGAGCACCGCTCCACGCACCCCTGGGCCATGTGGACCCCGCCCCTGTGGTGCTCGGTCATGAGCTTCAGGTAGAGGACCTCGGCCTTCCGGCCACTGGCCCTGCGCAGCTCGTCCAGCTGCGCGTCGGTCGCCATGCCCGGCATCAGGGCCCCGGCCAGCGCGTCGGCGTCG
>NZ_BMRY01000056.1 GCF_014648875.1 Streptomyces parvus
TGGCCGGGAAGGGTCCGGGACATGGATACGCCCTCTATTCGACGTCGGTGGTGCAGACGTCCTTCTTTCGCGGACGTCCGCCTCCACAGACGGAGGCCGGTCCTCCCCGGTTCGTATTCGGAACCCAACGTTCTGTAAATCGAACGCCTGCCGTACCAAGCCCATCAACGGTTAAATCTGCTGTCCACAGGGCAGAAAGGCCACAGAAACACCACCAAACGCGACCGTACGCCGTGGTTTCCGTGGTCGCGGCTTGGGCAAGTTTTGATCGTCAGGTGGGTTTGTTTTCGGACAGAGAGTTCACAGGAACCACCCGGACGGCCCATGGGTTCCGGCGCCGGGGGTGCCTCAGCGTTCGCTGATCCTGCCTTCCGCGACCTCGATGCGGCGGGTGGGCAGTCGGTGCTGCTGATCTCGCACGTCGCCCCTCCGGCCGGAATCGTCGACCGTGTCGTGCGCATCGAGGCCGGTCGCACGGTCTGACCCGCTCCCGCGCTGCGCAT
>NZ_BMRY01000057.1 GCF_014648875.1 Streptomyces parvus
TGGCGCTCGCCGTCGGCACCAGCGCGGAACTGCCCTACCTGGTGATCCGCGCCATCCGGTGGTTCACCCCCCACGCGCCGTCGATGCTCGCGCTGGTCGGCTTCTGGTGCTCCTTCGCCCGCTTCGTCCTCGTCGCCCTCGGATGCTCGCTGGCCGCGCTCGAACCGCTGAGGAGGGCGTTCGCCTACTGGTACCGCAGGCAGCGCCTCCGCGGCCTGTGGCTGCTGCTCCGGCAGGCGACGCCCGAGCTCGTACTGGCGCCCCCGGGGTCGCGCGGCCTGGACCTGCTGGCGTTCGACAACACCTGGGAGCGGCTCCATCAACGGGTCGTCGACATCCGCGACCCCAGGACCGACCGGCGGCTGGTGATCGCCAGACCCGCGTACAGCAGTCCGGAGAACGGCGTGCCGCGGCGGCGCAGCTCGTCGGCCGTCGGCTGCAGGACGGTCTCCAGGACCTCCTCGCCCAGCTTCGGGTCGGCCCAGGGCAGCGGCGAGTAGG